>JADJRG010000001.1 GCA_016712315.1 Nannocystis sp.
CACCACCTGCTCCGGCGACAGCCGCTCAAGGATCCCCGAAGCCGCGCAGATCTGAAAAAAAGGATCGTCACCCACGCCAGCGCTCCCCGCCGAGGCGCAGCGCCTCAGGCGACTCGAGCAGCGTCGTCACCACGTCGTCGCTGAGGTGGCGGCCGAAGATCGCCCGAATGAAGCTGTTGCGGATCGAGGTCGCGCACCGGCGACTCCGATCTCCTCGATCTTCAGCGCCAGCTCCTCCTCGATCTCATTTCGAGTGATCGAGGTCGCGTCGTGCAACATCGTCAGGTCGCTGTGCTCCCGCTCGGGCGCGGCGGCCGCCGCAGCGGCGCGCGGAGGAGCTCGGGATCCGCCAGCAGCTCGCCGCTGGCCTCGCCCGCTCGAGGTCTGCCAGCGCGGCCGCCCGCAGATCGTCGCTGAGTTCATCCTCGGCCGCCACGCGCGACGACAACGCCGCCGCCGCTGCATTGCCACGTCCGCAGGACCAGCGCCTGGTGTCCGGCGCGCGCTCGCGTGGTTCGCCAGCCGCGCGTCCGACCCGGCAAATCGGGCGCACTGCTCGCCGCTGAGTGTGGCGCTGTTGAGCACGAGCGGCGGCGCGCACCTCCACGAGCCCGCGCTGGCCGCACCACTGGCGGCCTGACAAGGTCGTGACGGCGACGAGCTCCTCAGGCGCGCCCTGCTCGGGTCCCGCCCTCGCCTCGCTGGTGGTAACTCAATCATCGCGGCGACTGGCGCACAGCTCGCGCCGGAATTGCGCCAGGCCTCTCGCCCGCGCCGCGCCACCTGCTCCTGGTGGGTGGCCTCGGCGCCGGCGCTGCGTGGAAGGCAATCGGCGACGCGCTGCTCCGGCACTTTCGATCAGGCCCCAGTCCGACGGCAGGAAACACCATCGTGATCTGGCTCGGCGACCGGATCGACCAAGACCTGCAGGCTCCCCGCCGACCCGGCCAGCGCCCAGCTCCTCGCCCGGGTCGCGCAGCTACCAGGCCCGCGGCGGCAGCTTCGCCGTACGCGGCCTCGCCGAGTGGACTTTTGCGGCGCCGCTGACCCACCAGGCGCCCCGCGGAGCGCCCCAGCGCTAATTACGTGGTCCGCGTGGGCCGTGGCGGCGCCGCCGCGGTCACCTCACGCTGCGCGGGCGCGCCGCTGCGCTGAGCGCTCACCTGACCTGGAGACCCGGCCTCGCCGGGCTGGTCGTGCTCGACACGACCCCGTGAGCTCGACCGCGAGGCCGCTGGCGGCTAACCCGCCCGCCACGAGCCTCGCCGCGCACGCGCTGCTCACCGCGCTGCTCGACGCGCCGGGCCCCGAAGCGGATCCTCGTCACCCACCACCGCCCGATCGAGCGCCGGCCCGCACGGTCAAGGCGGGATCTGGCCGGACTCCGCCCTGCTCTTCCACGAGGAGGCGCTCGCGCGGGCGATCGTCGGCGGCGCGTTCGTCAGCGCAGTCTCCGGCCACGAGCGCTCGCTCCAGGCCGTCGCCGACGCCTCGCCCGCGGTGAAGCGCTCCGAGGCCGCGCGCGTGGTTGCGCGCCCCGTTCTTTCAAGTCATCGCCGGCGGGGTGTCGCGCCTGACGCGGCCGCAGCCCTCGCACCTGGCGTTTCTTTCAAGGCACCGCGCTCGCCCCCGACCACATCAGCAACCACGCCGGCTACGCCGAGCTGGCGCTACGTGCCAGCGCCTGAAGCTCACCTTGCGCGCGCGCGCCGCGGCCGCTGGCGCGAGGCCGCGCTCCCCCGTCGACCGCGGCCGCCCGCCCCACCCGCCGAGACCGCCTCGCCTGTGATGGATCCCTGCGCCGACTGCGACCCCCATCGCGACGCGCTGGTGAGAAACCGCGCGCTCAGCCCGAACAACAGCAGCGCCAGCGCCGCCGAGCATCAGCGCCAGCGCGACGACCTTGCCCGCGGTGATCGGCTCGGCGAAGGACACGCGACCGACCACCACCGCCATGCTCATACCAATACCGCGCTTGAGGCTCTCGACCAGGCTCACCTGCAACACCTGGATCGCCGCGAGCTGCGTCACACAGGCGATCGCCATCACCACCGCCGCCGCGATCACCCAGCAAGCTCCCCCCCGCGCGCCACAGCGCCGCAGCCGGCTCGCGGCGCAGCGCGTACACGCCGACGACGGCGCCCGCGACCAGCGCCACCGACAGCGAAGTGGAAGCCGACGGACGCGAAGCGCAGGCCCCTGTAATCGAGCGGCCCAGCGCACGCGAAGCGCGGCGACCGCGACCATCACCACGCTGCCGCGGTGGGTGTCCTCTGGGAGGGTCGCCCGCCGCCGCGGTCGATCATCCAGGACAAGCGCGCCGAGGCGACCGCGGCGATCCCCGCCCACCCACGAGGCCGAGCCGCTCGCCGAGCAGCGGCCGGGCGACCAACGCCGTGAACAGCAAGGCGTGAGCGCCAGCATCGGCACCGTCGCTCAGCGGCGAGAGGCGCAACGCCCAAAGGAAGAGGATGTTCGCGACCCGTGGAGCAGCCCGCATGCGGCCACGATCGGCAGATATACGGGGTCCGCTGGGGCTGTGCCCTGCCACGCGGCCCATCACGATGAAGATCGGCGCGGGGCCGGATCAGCGCGAGCGCCAGCAATTCAGGCGAGAGCCGGCCTGAGGAGCGCTTGCGCAGCGCGTCGAGCGACGACCAGGCCGCCGCCGTCACCAACCCCAAGAGTAGACCCGCGCTCAAGGACGGGTTCTTTACATGGAGACCCCGCCCCGCGCCAGGCGCGACCGCGACGGGCCGCTTTGTTATCCTCCGCGGCGCGTGTCTTGGCTCAAGCGGATCCTGATCGGCGTCACCCTCCTCCTCCTCGTGCTCGTCGCGATCAGCGCCTGGCTCTTTCGCTCGCAAGCGGAGGCGATCCCGAGCGAGCTCCGCCGATCGACGCCGCCGCGGATCCGCAAAACATCAAGCTCCCGCCGACGGCGACCTGCCCGCGCTCGCGCTCGCGCTGAGCTGCGCGGCCGCACCTCGTATTTCGTGATTGAGGACCGCGAGAGCATGCAAGCGGGCGAGCAAGGCGGTGAACCGCGCGCTCGCCCGCTGGTCGGTGCCGGGGCGTGCGCGGCTTCTTGATCGGCGACGCGAAGGGCTTCGCCCTGCTCCGCGCGAAGATCGGCGGGTCATGGGCATGATGCGCCCCGAGCTGCGCCTGCCCCTCTATATCGACTTCGAGGGGGTGTTTATGACTCCTTTAAAGCTCCCCCGCGGCCACACCGGGGTCGTCGTGCTCGGACCCACGGGCGAGGTCCTGCTCCGCCACAGCGGCCCCGCCGACGACGCCACCCTCGCCGCGCTCAAGGCGGCCCTCGGCGCCGACGAGCCGACGCTCTCACCCGCGCCCGAGTTCACGGCGGGGACGCTGAGCCGCGCCGCTTGTCGCGGCAAGGTCTGCGTGCTCGCCTTCCTCGACGCGCCGGTCGCCCTCGCGGATCTGCCGGGCGTCGAGGGCGGCTTTAAGGGCGGCCGCGAGGAGTCGTTTGAGCGCTTCGGCCGGCCGAGCATCCGCCTCGTCGGCGTGCTCGCCGGGGCCGACGGGAAGATCGACGAAGACAAGGTCGCGGGCGTCATCGTCGGCGACTTGTCGGGGGTGACCCTGCGCCGTTGGCAGCAGGTCGCCGAGGCCGCCGCGGCCCGCGCCGCCTTTGAGCTGCCGCCTGACCGAGCGGGACTCGTCATCATCGACGACCAGGGGCGCGTCGCGCTCAAGGCGATCGGCCGCGTCCCGTTTTGGCAGCTCGGCCTCGTCTCCGAGCTGCTCGGCGTCGAGCTCGGCGACCGCAGCGGCGAGCGTTAGTGTGGCCGCGCGCTAGTCTTGTGGCGCGGGCGCTGTTAGCCTGCGGCCTTGTCGATCACCCACAAGATCGCCGGTGGCAGCGCGCGGGCCTGCTCTCCGCCGAGGCCGCCGCCGCGATCCTCCAGCACGAGGAGCGCCAGAGCCGCCCCTACCTGCTCTACGCGGCGGGCGGCCTCGGCGCGTTGACCATCGTGCTCGGCGTCGTCGCGATCATCGCGAGCAATTAGCAGGACATCCCTGGCGGGGTGAAGCTCGCGATCGACTTGCTCCTCGCGAGCGGCGTCGCGGCGGCGATCGTGCTCGCGCGGGCGCGGCGGCGCCTGGCTGCGCAAGCTGCTGATCTCGATCTATTACGGGTTCGTGCTCGCGTCGATCGGCCTGATCTCGCGGGTCTACCACCTCGGCGGCGCGACCTGGCAGGCCCTGCTCGCCTGGAGCGCCCTCACCTTTGTTTTGGTGACCCGCAGCCGCAGCGCTGGCCTCGCCTCTGCGTGGATCATCGGGCTCCATACGACCTACTACCTCGGCCTCCGAGGCGCTCGTCGACGGCCTCGGCCCCGGCCGCGAGGGCGGGCGCTGGGCGTGGGCCTTGTCAGCCTGCCGCCGCTGCTCTGCCTGATCGTCGCCGCCTCAGCCTCGGTCGCCCGCTGGCGCCCCCTCTATTCCCGCGCCTTCGCCCGCTTCGGCTGGAGCGGCGCGCTCCTGCTCTCGCCTCCGCCGCGAGCTTCGTCTTGTATGACCCGCCACCTGCCGCGCCGCCGCCTCCTGCTCCTCGGCGCGGGGTCGCCGCGGCGCTGACCGGGGTGCTGGTCGTGCGCGCCTCAAGCTCGTGCCCGGCGCCCCGCCGCGATCACCCCGACGCGGGTGCTCCTCCTCCTCATCCTCGTGCTGGGATATGGACCGCTCCTGCTCGCAAGCGAAGAGCAGCGGCTCCTCGCGGCGCTCTGCTTCATCGCCCTCTGGGCGGCGGCGGCGTGGGTCGGCTACGCCGCGCACAACGTCCGGGTCCTCAACATCGCGACCGCGGTGATCGGCGTCCGCCTGATCACCGTCTATTTCGAGGTCTTCGGCAGCCTCCTCGACACGGGGCTGGGCCTCATCACCGGCGGCCTGTTCACAGTCGGGCTCACGTACCTCTGGGCACGCAAGCGCCGCGACTTCGCGGCCCACCTCGCCAGGAGCCGAAGCAATGAACAATCGACTGCTCTTGGTCGCCGTCGTCACCCCGATCCTCGGCCTGCTCGCCTTGATCGGCCGCGCCGAGCTCAACCTACAAAACGGCCGCAAGTGGCACCTCCCGATCACCGGCTACGACCCCGCGACCTGCTGAGCGGCCACTATCTGCGCTACCAATACGCGCTCGACTGGCAGACCCCGACCGCTGCGGCAGCGCCTCCGACGGCGCGATCGACGGCGGCTGCTGCGTCTGTCTCTCGCCGACAGACGAGGGCCGCGTGCCGCGCTTTCACAACGTGCGCTGCGACGAAGTGGCCGGCTGCCTGAGCTGGGCGCGCGGCGGCGACCTGATCGGCGAGCAGCGCTTCTTCGTCCCCGCGGAGCGCTCTAAGGAGCTTGAGGACGCGCTCCGCAGCCGAAGCGCGAGGATCCGGGCGTCGATCACCAGCGACGGCGTGGTCGCCGTCGACACGCTGCTGCTCGACGGCGAGCCGTGGCAAGAGGCGCTCGCCGCGGAAGTGATCCGCGGAGGCGACGCCGCGCCTGCGGCGACGAAGAGAGAAATAGCGCGACAAGGCTCGAAGCGCACAAATCAGGCGCCGCGAACCATCGAGGTGCGCGGCGCCTGATTCTTAACCGAGTCCGAGATCGAGTCGAGTCCGAGTCCGAGCCGGGTCGACGCGGCGATCAGCCGATCAGCTTATAACGCGTGTCTTGGCGGACGCCGGTGCGCTCGACGAGGCGCCCGTCGACGAGGCGAGCGAGGCTGAGGCGGATCTGGCTGTCGGTGCCGCCGATCTTCCGGGCGGATCTGCGAGATGCTCGTCAGTCGCCCTGCTCGCGCAGGATGTTGAGGATCGCGATGTCGTACGCCTTTCGCCCGTCATCGGTCCGATTCGAGGGACGAGCGGCCTTCGCCGCCTTCGCCGCCTTGGCAGGCTTCGCCGGCTTGCTGGCGCTGCTTGCTGGCCGCTCTTCGCTTTGCCAGTGTTCGCTGCCTTGGCGACTGGCGCGGCGGACACCTCCGCCGCGGCCGGCTCGGCGGCAGGCGCCGCGGGCTGCGCCGCCTTGGCGACCTGCTTCGTGACCTGCTTCGTGACCTGCTTCGTGGCCTTCTTCGTGGCCTTCTTCGCGGCCTTCTTCGTGGCCTTCTTCGTGGCAGTCTTCTCGGTCTTCTGCTCGGTCTTCTGCTCGGTCTTCTTGCCAGCATCCGCGGCCACGACGACCGCGGCAGTCGCGGCGCCCGCGAGCACATAGGCCGGGCGCGGCTTCTTGCCGATCATCGCGACTTGACCGCCCTCGATCAGCCGGCGAAGGGCGCGGTGCGCCGTCGTCTGGCTGACGCCGAAGGTCGAGCGGAGCTCGCCCATCGTCACGGCGGCGCCGTCGCTTTTGCAACAGGTCGAGGATCGACGAGTCGAGCGCGGTGGGCTCGCGCACCCGCACAGCGCTCGCCTTGGGCGCCTGCTTGGACGCCGGCGGACGCCTGCTTGGGCGCCTGCTTCGCGGGCTTCTTGGCGGCTGCCTTGGTCGACCCGGCGGTCGCGTGACTCGTCGCCGCGGGCGCCTGCGCAGCAGTGGCCTTGGGTGATGGCGCGCTCAACGGCTCCGAATCGGAGAGCAGCGCGCTGACGCGGATCGGCGCGAGCGACTTGCCATGAGCCCGCGCAGGAGATCATGGAGATCCCCAAAGGTCAGGGTGGACAAGTGGCCGCGCAAGACCGCGAGGAGCGCTCGAGTCGCGTGATCATGGAGGACTTGCTGGACTTCGGCATCAAACTTCTTGGACAACGTCACGCCGCAGATAGTGACCATCGCCGACTGGCGCTGTCAATCACCCTCGCGCCGGGCGATGCAGAAGATCCGCATCTTCCAAGCAGGCAGGGCCGACGCCCGACGTTATGAGAGATGCCCGCTGCATCGGCCCTGTCTGCGACGGCGGGCGCCATCGCGCGCCCTCCGTCGATCAGAGCGCTCAATCGCCTTGAACCCGGCTAGGGGTAGGTTTCGGGATAATAAAACGAGCGGCTGAAGGCGCGGTCGGGCGGCGCGGACGGCGGTGGGTCCGCCGTGCGGTGCAGGCTGAGCAGGGCGCGCTGGCAGGGGCTTGAGTTGTGAATTATCAGGTCTGGGGCGCCGCCGCGGAGGCTGGTCCCCGCGCGTAGGAGCTCCATCGGTCGCCCCTGTGGGGTGAGGCGCAGGCCCTCACCCAATATTAAGATAAACGCGTCTGGAGCGGCGATAGGGGCGCTCGCGCCGGGATTGAGGTGGAGGCGGGTGAGCCCTAGGTGGGGGTCTTTGAAGATCCGCTCGAGGCGCGCCGTAGGGCTGAGCTTCGCGGATGAACGTGTACTCCGCGGCGCTGCGACGGACGCTCAGCGAGGCGACGCCCTGCCCGCCGAGGGCCTGTGGTTTTGCGCAAGGTGAGGCTCACCTCGTCGATCTGCGCGCCCGTCGCAAGCGGGGCGAGCAGGTAACGACACAGCGCCTCCGCGGCGACCTCGAGGAGGAGGAAGCGGGCGTGCTCGAGGATGAAGCGCAGGTCTCCGGCGACTCGGGCGTAATCTACGGTGTCGGCGAGGTGGCCGCCGCTGGCCGCCTTGCGGGTGTCGAGGTGGAGGGTGAGGTCCAGCCCCAGCGGCTGGAGCCGCTCGCGTTCGCTGGGGTAGACCCCCGCAGACGCAGTCGACGCACAACCCGCGGATCTCGACGCGATCGAGGGGATGGGGGGGTGAAGAGGAGGGGTGGGCAGATCCGCGCACGGCGAGGCTCAGGGAGGCGCGCGGGGCGGCGGGGCCCGCTCGTGGCGCCTTCTTCTTGCGAGAGAGGACGGAGGATCAGAGGGCGGCGAGCTGCGCGCGCAGACGCTTCCCGAGCTCGGGCTCGCTCATCTGGATATAGGCGATAAAACCAGCGATCCGGCTGAGGGTCTCGCCCTCTTGAAGGGGTTTGCCGCGGGCCAGGTTGTGCAAAGCGGCGCGGATCTGGCGCTTGGTCTCGCGGGCGACGCGGGGGCCCTGCTCGCCGTTGACGACGAGGCCGGTGACCTGCTGACGCCCACCAGCGCGAGAGACCCGGGTCTTGTCTGGGTGCACCACAAAACCCTCACCCGCGGCGATCATCGCGACGCCGCCGAGCAAGGCGCCGAGGCGCGGCGGGCCTTGATGCGTCGCGGGCAATGAAAAGGTGAGGTCGTCGGCGTAGCGGGTGTAGCGCCAGCCGTACTTCTTAGCGAGGCCGACGAGGCGGCGGTCGAGGCGCTGACAGAGGGTGTTGGTCAGCCCAGGGCTGGTCGGCGCGCCTTGGGGGAGGCAGCGGGGGCCGAGGGCGAGGTAGTGGGTCTTGCCGTCGATCTCGAGGACTCGACGCGGCGCCTCGGTGCAGAGCAGCGCGAGCAGGGTGGCGACTTGCTCGCGGTAGCCGGCCTTTCTGAAGACGCCGCGGACTCGCGCGTACGTGACCGTCGGGAAGAAGTCCTTGAGGTCGACCTTGACGATCGTGGTCGCCCCGGCGTGGACCGCGGCGTTGCTCTTGATCGAGCGGCCCGCGAGGAAGCCGTGCGCGGCGCCGTGCACGGGCAGGCGCTCGACCACCTCGCGGTGGATCCAGCGCTGGATCTGCTTGAGGCGGCGATTGGGCGCCCAGATCGAGCGCAGGCCGCCGCTGCGCTTGGGGATCGTGAAGGCGTGATAGTGGAGGAAGGTCGCGTCCTCGCGGTGGAAGGCGTACCAGCGCAGCTCGGCGATCGACAGGCCGAGCGCCTCGGCGAGCGCTTTGGGGTGCTCCAGCTTGGGGAGCTCGTTCTCGGCGGCGCGCTCCTCGGGGTTACGCAGGTCCCAGCGGTCGAAGTCGTGATCGTCGCTCCAAAAGACGCCCTCGCCGAGGTGCACGAGGTGCGAGGCGCGGTAGGCGAGCCAGGCCTCGCGCGCGAGCTTGCGCCGCTCCGCGGCCTCCTCCTTGAGCGATTTTTTGTAGCGCTCGAGCTCGGCCTTGCTCATGCCCTCGGTCGGCTTGCGCTCGACGAGGAAGCCGCGCTCGGTCAGCTGCTGCTGGATGAACCGATCGCGGCCGCCAGCCTGCTCGATGCTCCGCCAGAGATCTAAGAGTCGGGTGGTATCGATTCGGAACGCCATGTTCACACCGCCGCCTCGTCCATGTATCCACGCGCCTCGAGCTCGTCGACGCGGGCAAAATAGGCCGCGCGCGCGTCGGCCACCGAGGAGAAGACCAAGCTCTGCACGCGCATCGCTTGACCGCGCTGACCCCACCGCACGCGCAGGCGCTGGCGGTCGAGGGAGAGCTGCACCACCTCCTCGCGGGCCGCCTGGCGCCGCGCGTAGGTGCGGGTCTCGAGGAGGACCGCGCCGCGGCCCGCGCCCCGCTCTTCGCGGCGACGCTGCTCCTCGAGGCCGTGGAGGACCCTCAGGGCGATCAGGTGCGCGCAGGGGCCCTCCTTGAGCTTGTGCTTGCGGAAGAACGCGCAGGTGCACTCGGCCTCGCGCACGCGGCCCTCGTCGTCGATGACGAGGCGAGGGCGGTACTCGCGGCGCTCGGCGGCGACCTTGACCTCGCCGGTGAGCTCGGAGACCGACGCCGTAGGTGCGGGCCTCGCTGACGACCTTGGCGGCCTTGGCGGCGATCAGGTCGTGGGCGATCCGCTCGCGGAGGTTGCGGAACTCGAGCCGACCGAGCTCGACCGGCTGGGCGAGCAGCGGGCGCAGGCGGTAGACGCCGGCCGCGAGGTCAAACATGAGCTGGCCCTGCTGACAGCCGAGCTGGAGGGCCGCCAAGACCTCCGGGAGTGGTTTTTTGAGGGCCGCGGCCAGCTCGGTCGCGGTGGCCGCCCAGCGACCCTCCAGGTGCGTGAGGGCGCTCGCGAGCAGCTTGTGCGCCGCCGGGCCGGCGAGGCGCGGCAAGAGGAGGTCGAAGGCGACCGCCTGCGCCCAGTTGGCCGCGGTGAAGCCGGAGAGGCCGAGGGTGAGGCGCACAGGGCCCGCCCGCAGCACGTAGAAGCTGGGCAGGCCGCTGCCGAGCAGGTGCAGCTCCACCTTGTCGACGAAGGGCAGGAGGCGGCGCAGCAGCGAGAGGCGGCGGCGGCCCCAGATCCGCACCATCGCTGGGGTGCGGCCGCTGTACGGCGCGGCGCCTGTCTCAAGGACCAGCTCCCACGGCTCGAGGACCAGGCGGGGGCGCTCGCCCGGGACCAGCTCGACCCGCACGCCGCGGCCGGCGCGCTTCTGATCGGCGTTGAGGCGGAGCTGGCGGAGCACGTTGTAGAGATCGATGGCGGCGATCTCGACGCGGGTCGCCGGCAAGGTCGCGGCCGATTGCACCTGCAAGAAGCCGCGCAGCCACGAGTCCGGGAGCTGGATCGACTTCTCGACGGCCTCGGCTGGCCCGCGGTGGCGACCGCGACCGCCTCGGCGCCGATCGACAGGGCGCTGTCACGATACGAGCGCAGGCGCTGCACGCCGTCGAAGAGCGCGCGGCTGTAGTCGATGTTGGTGGTGCCGCAGGTCGGCTCGCCCTCGAGATCGAGCGCGGCGCGGTCGATCGCGAGGGCCGCGTAGGCGCCCTCGTCCTTGGAGAAGACCTCGAAGAGGACGGCGTCGGGGTGCACAGAGACCACCGGGTCGAGCACCAAGAACGCGGTGGGGTCGTTGCGGGCCATCCACTCGAAGTAGGCGCGCTGGGCGTCCCAGGCGCTCATGCCCTGCGCCGACTTGCGCATGCGCGAGTAGGCGAGGTAGGCGGTCCTGTCCTTGGGGACATAACGGAAGTCGGCCGCGACGATCTCGTAGAGGCAGGACAACGCCTCGCGGATCAAGAGCGGCTCGCGCATGCGCCCGCGCAGGGCGACCGGCGGGCGGTGGCGATCGCCGAGGAGCTGGACGGTGGCGCCGCGCTCGTCCGTGACGAGCTGGCTGGCGCCGCTGTAGGTCAACTGGACCGCCGTGCGGCTGTCTTGGACCTGGTCTTCGGGGCGGGTGAGCTCGCCTTCGGCGGGGCTTTGGTTGTCAGGGGTCTGGCTCACGGTTGCACCTCCCAGCGACCACGACGGGGGGGCCGCGTTTGGGCTCTTTGGCGGCGTCCGGCGCGGCGAAGGGCGCGCCAGGCGGACTTTCGGAGGTCTTCGTCTTCAGTCGCGTCGCTGCCGAACGCGCGCAGGCGGGCCTGCGCGTCCGCGGTGGCGATCCGGCCCAGCGCCTCGATGAGGCCCTGACGCACCCCTTCGCTCAGCTTCCGATCGGCGAGCAGGGCGGCCACGGCCTTCGCGTCGCCGAGGGCCACCAGGTAGGGTAAGGCGACGCCTTGGTGATGCGCGCGCTGAGCGGCGTCGCTGAGGGTCTTGCTGACCTGACCGGCGATCTCTCGGTCGAGCAGGCGACCGAGGGCGATGCCGTCGTCCATGAGGTCGCCGACGAGGGCCGCCGCCTGCTTGCGGTCGCGGGCGCTGAGCGCCGCCGCTGCGAGGCCGCGCAGCTCGGCGCTGCCGGCGCGGATGAGCGCGATCAGGCCCTCTTGAGCGGCCTTACTGAGCTTTCCAGGGGCCGAGGCGATCGCGATCACGGCCTCGCGGCGGATCGTGCGACCGCGTGGGTCGTCGCCGCCCGCGGCGATGGCGCCGAGGATCGCGGCGTCGCCGACCCCGACGCGCCCGCACGCCCAGAGCAGGCGGACGTAGGGGTCCGTGAGCTCGGCGAGCTTGCCCCTGAGCTTCGTGGCGATCGGGGCCTCGAAGTCGTCGTTGTTGTCGTCGTCGTCGTCGTCGTCGTCGTCGTCGTCGTCGTCGTCGTCGTCGTCGTCACGTTCGTAGTTGTCGTCGTCGTCGTCGTCGTCGTCGTCGTCGTCGTCGTCGTCGTCGGACGGTGGAGCGATGCTCGCGCCCGTGACTTGGGCGAACTCGGCGGACCAGGCGCGGGCCCAGGCGTCGGCGGCGGCGGCGAGCGCCTCGCCGTGCTTCTTGGCGAGCGAGGCCCCGGCGGCGCCGAGGATCCGCGCGGCGACGCTGACCGTGAGCTCGTGCGGGCTCCCCAGGGCCGCGAGGGCGGCGTCGATCGGCAGCGTGGCCCCCGCGGTGAGCACCGCGACCACGGCTTGCAGCAGCGAGGCGTGCTTGATCTTGGGCAAGAGCTCGAGGATCCGCGCAGGATCGCCGCGCTCGCGCAGCCGCTCGATGATGTCCGGCTGGAGCTGCGCGGGCGGGACGTGCAAGCACTCGAGGTAGAGGTAGTCAGGCTCGAGCGAGGCGGCGCCGTGCAGGTGCCGCAGGCTCTCGGCGATCTCGGTGATGATCCGGCGGGGGCTCTCCTTGCGCAGCCGGTCGGCGAGCAGCTCGTGGGTCGCCGGATCGTCGTTGTAGCGGAGGAGGTGGACGGCGCGGCGGCGGATGTTCTGATCGGCGGCGCTCGCCTGCGCGCGGATCTCCGCCCACGCGGCGCGCGTGCCAAAGTGCCGCAGACCCGTGAGCGCCTGCGCTGCGACCCCCGACATGCCGCCGCGCGCGAGGCGAGCGAGCAGCTCGAAGAGCTTGTCGGCGCGCTCCGGGGCGGCGCGGCCCATGTGACCGATGGCCTCGGCCGCCTGCTCCTGGAGGGCGTGGCCGTCCTCGTTGGCGAGGCGCAGGAGCAGGTCGAGGGCGCGCGGGTCGGCGAGCACGCCGAGCGCCTTGACGGCGCGCCGGCGCTGGTCGAGCTCGGCGAGCAGCTCGACGCCGGCGAGCAAGACGTTGATCCCGTCGGCGCGGCCGGCGTGGGCGAGGCCCTCGGCGGCGAGGAATTGCGCGTGGGGATCGGCGGCGCTGAGGGCGGCGAGCAGCGCGGCCGGGTCGCCTTGACGCCTCCGCAGGCGCCAAGCGGCGGCCCGCAGCGCGGTGTGCCGGAGCTCGGGCTTGCTGTGGCCGGCGAAGCGCGCGAGCACCGGATCGAGCTCCTTGCCGCGCGCCCAGGTGGCGGCGAGCTCGATCCGCGGCGGCAGCTTGTCGTCGCCGAGGTCGTAGAGGGCGGCGAGCAGGCGGGCGAGGAGGGCGTCGCCGCGTGGGTGCTGCCTGGCCTCCCAGCCAGGTGGACCTGCCCCTTCGTCCTCGGGGTCCTCGATCTTCTGATCGTGGCCGCTGATCGCCAGCAGGGCGGTGAACGCCGGCTCGCGGCGCTTGGGATCGGCGAGGTAGGTGAAGAGGCGATCGGCGACCGCGGGGCGGCGCTGCGAGCCCGCGGCCTTGAGCAGATCGGCGGCGAGGCGCTGCCCGCGGGGTCGCGATCGATGCGGTCGAGGAGGGCGCCGTCGACCCGCGGATCGCTGAGGCGCTTGAGCAGGCCGATCGCCTTGGTCTGCTCCGCTGGCTGATCGGAGGCGAGCATCTCGACGAGCGCCGGGAACGCGGCGCCGTCGTCGCGGGCGGCGAGGTGCTCCGCGGCGAGCAGGCGGACCTTGCGGTAGCGCGAGCTGATCGCGCCGCGTAAGGCGTCGGCAGCGGGGCCGCGGCCGCCCCTCTTCGTAGGCGCCCGCGAGGCCCGCGACGGACCCCAGGCGCAGCGCCTCGGAGCGCGCCGCGAGGCCGAGGCCGTGCACGTCGATCCAGGCGGCGGCGAGGCGGCGCTGGTCGGCGTCGCTGAGGGCGCCGTCGCCCGGCTGGACGCCGCTGCGCAGGGCCGCGAGCAGGCGCGCGGCCTCGTGCTCGAGGCCGTCGGTGCTGTCTTTAGGACATCCTCCAGGACCCGCAGGCCCGCCTTGGCGCCGCCAGAGCGGGCGAGCAGGTCGAGGCCGAGGCCGCCGATGTCGCGCTGACCGCAGCCGACCGCCTCGGTCGCGAGCGCCGTGGGGTCCATGCCGACGCCGCGTAGGCTCTCGAAGGCGAGCTGACGGACGCTCTGTTGAGCGTCGCCGAGGGCGGGGATGAGCACCGCGGCGACCGCTGGTTTGGCGGCCCAACCCGCCTCCGCGGCCGCGACGAGGCGGCTGATCGCGGTCTGGCGGATCCGCGCCTCGCTGGCGCCGCCGCTGAGGCGAGAGAGGCCGGCGTAGGCGCCGAAGATCACCTGACGGAGCTCGTCAGGCGCGTAGACAGCCTCGGCGACCGGGCGAGCGCGGCCGCGCTGGGTGGCGGCCGTGATCGCGGCGGCGTGGCGCTCGCCGAAGATCCGCCAGCGACGATCGAACTCCTCCTGCTTCTCGGCGTCGAGCGCGGTGAGCAGGCCGGCGGCGCGGACGCGCAGCTGCGGGCTGCCGTGGGCGTCGCCGAAGGTGACGAGCTCGGCGAGGGCGGTGACGTCGGCGGCGCCGATCGTCCAGGGGGCCTTTCCTTCGCCTCGGTCGTTGAGCGCGGCCACGACGAAGGCCGCGAACGCGGCGGGGTCGCCGAACACCTCGAGCGCCTCGGCGGCGCTGAGGCGGACGCGCGGGTGCGCGGCCGAGAGGGCGGCGAGGCAGCGATCGGGGGCGCCGTCGCCCTCGACCAGCTCCATCAGGAAGAGGAGCAGCAGCGCGCGCGCGCGCACCTTGTCGTCGCTGTGGTCGAGGAAGCCCATGAACACGTCATGGGTGCGCTCGCCGAGGGCGAGGGCCGCGAGCATGGTGGCCTGAAGGTCAGGTTTGCGCGCGCGCGCGTCGCCGCTGACGAAGAGCAGCGAGGCGCCGGCCGGGTCGCCGCAGTAGGCGAGGCCGAGCGCCGCCTCCACGCGCACGGCGGCGTCGCTGTGCTGGAGCGCGGCCATGAGGGCGGCGACCCCGTCCGCTTCAGCCGGGCGAACGGACCAGGCGAGGGCGCGGGCGACGCCTTGGCGGATCGCCGCGTCCTTGTGCTGGAGCAGCGGGATTAGGGCCGGGCGCGCGGCAGGCTCGCTGAGCTCGACGAGCCCCTCCGCGGCCTTGAGCAGGCGGTCCTTCCACTTCGCGGCGAGGGCGGGGATCTCCGGCTCGGCGGCGGTGATGACGGCGAGCAGCGGCGCGAGCGCGGCAGGATCACCGTGGACGGCCCGGGCCCCTGCGGCGCGGACGACCACGTCTGGGTGGCGGCTGGCCATCGCGGCGCTGAGCGCCTCGTCGGCGTCGTTGACGAGCAGGGCGTCGACCGCGAGCTGGCGGACGGCCTCGTCTTCGTCGTCGACGGCTTGGACCAACAGCTCGTGGATCCCCGGCGCCTTGCGCTTGCCGAGGATCTTGGTCGCCTCGACGCGTAGATCAGCGTAAGGGCCGGTGAGGGCGGCCTGCAGGGGCTCGAGGCCGACGCCGCGGGTGCGCTTCATCGCGAACTCGAAGGCCTCGGCGCGGATCGCCGGCTCCGGGTCGCGGAAGATCTCGAGGAGCAAGGCCCAGGCCCAAGGGGCCTCGATCTGCCCTAAAACCTCGCCGAGGACCTCTTTACGGATATCAGCGTGCAGCGAGCGGCGGGCGAAGCGGAGGCTGGCGGCGCCGCCGCCGTCGACGGCGAGGCTGAGCACCGCCTTGAAGCGCCTCGGAGCGGACCGGGCGAGCGGCGTCGCCGAGGGCGCGCTCGAGCAAGGCGACGGCGCCAGGATCGAGGGGAGCGCCCTTCTTACCGGCCTTGAGGTGGCGGACGAGCAGGTCGAGGCCGCGGCGGCGTACGTCCTCGTGCATGGCCAAGAGGCCAGCTTCGGCGACCGCGAGGGGGTCGCGCGCTCGAGCTCGGCGATCGCCGAGAAGGCGGCGTCGCGGACGCTGGCCTCGCCGTCGCGCATGAGCAGGCGCAGCCGCGCCGCGCCGCGCGGGTCGCTGAGCTCTTGCAGGGCCTTGCAGACGGCGACCCGGACCTTCGCGTCGCCCTCGCGGCTGAGCTGGAGCAGGGTGCCGAGGGCGCGAGGATCGCGGAGCGAGGCGAGCCCCGTGGCGCCGGCGAGGCAGGTGTCGAGGGCGCGGCTGGCCATCGCCTCGAGCAGGGGCGGCGGTCCTCCTCGCCGACCTGGCCGATCTCGACCTTCTTGGCCTTGGGCGGCGCGCTGGCCGCTTGTTTGTTGTCCTCGCCCTTGGCGCTGGCCTCGAAGGTGGGGACGGGCGTCGACTCGAGCTCGTGGAGGAGGCGGTGGATGTCGCGATCCTGAAAGCGCAGCGCCCCGGCGAGCGCGGGCTTGTTCAAGATCGAGACGAGGAAGGCGGCCTGACGGACGCTGGCGTCCGCGTCCGCGGCGTGGCGGCGCAGCGCGGCGAGGGCGTCGGGGCGGGCGGCGAGCCCTCGCTGGTAGAAGCGGATGACCGCGAGGCGGCGGATGTCCGCCTGAGTGCTGCGCAGGGCGAGCAGATCGGCCTCCGGTGAGGCCGCGTCGTGCAGGGACTCGAGCGCGAGCAGGGCGGCGATCCGCACCTCGCGCGGGTCCTCGCTGAGCGCTTGGATCAGGCGATCGAGGGCGAGGTCGTCGCGGCCCGCGAGGGGGGCGAGCGCCTTGATCGCGGCGACGCCGATGTCGCGCTTACGCGCGCCGAGGGCCAGGTTGAGCGGGCGCAGGCTGCCTTCGCCCTCGAGGCCGCGCAGGCCGGTGAAGGCGGCGAGGCGCACGGCCTCTTCGCCCGCGCGCAGCAGCTCCTCGAGCGGCTTGGTCGCGCGGGCGAGGCCGCTCTTGCCGAGCAGCTCGGTCGCGAGCAGCTTGAGGCGGTGGTCGCCGTCGCCCTTGGCGCTCTTGCCGAGCAGGTCGATCGCGACGCTGTCGCCCCACGCGGCGAGCTCCTTGAGCGCCGCCTCGCGGACCTTGGGGTCGCGGTGGGCGAGCTCCGCGGCGGCCCAGGCGACGGCGCCGTGGAGGGTGAGCGCGCGGAGCTCGGGCTTGCCGGCGGCGTCGACGAGGAAGAGGCGGATCGTCCGGTCTTCACCGGCGAGCGCGAGGTGCGGGCGGCCGCTGTGCTCGGCCATCGCCGCGGCGACGACGTTGACGACGCCGTCCTCGAGGGTGCTCGGGCGCCCGCTGCCGCGGGTCCACACGCGGGCGACGCCGTCCTTGCCGCCGGAGTAGGTCTTGTCACCTGGCCCATGGACCAGGCTGGTGACCGCGGCGGCGTGGTTGTTCTTGCCGCTGCGATCCTCGGGATCGAGGGCGCCGCGGACGTGGGTGAGGAAGATCCGGCCGTCGACCCCGCCGGAGAGGACGCGCAGCTCCTCGGGCTCAAAGAGCAGGGACTGGATCGGCCCCTCGTGCACCCGACGACGCTCGCTCTCGACCACCTTGGCGGCCTCGCCGTCGAAGGCGAACAAGACGCCGCGCTCGCCGCCGACGGCGATCCAGGCGCGGCTGGGATCGCTGGCGATCGCCGTGCCGCGCTCGCCGAGCGGCAGGCGCTGGCGCTCGCGGCCGTCCTTGCGGGCGAGGATGACCAGCTCGTCGCCGCAGAGCGCGGCGATGCGATCGTCGCCGAGCAAGGCGAGCGCGCTCGCGGGCGGGCTCAAGGCCGCGCCGAGCGCCTTGACGCCGCCGCGACCGCCGCTGCGGTAGATGTGGCCGTCGTCGCCCGCGACGAAGAATTCTTCGCCCGCGTCGACGAGGGCGCTCGCGCCGCAAGGGAGGGGCTCCTCGTGGAGCTCGAGCTTGGCGAGATCGACGGTGTAGAGGGCGGTGGGGTGGCCCTCGGGGTGGCTGGTGACGAAGCTGAGGCTGCCGCCGCGGCCGACCAAGGCCTTGAGATCGCCGCGGTAGCGGAGGGACTTTTCAGAGGGAGACGAAGACATCACGCGACCTCCTTGACCAGCAGATCGAGGCCTGGATGGGCCTGGGCGATCCGGGCGAGGGCGACGAGGCAGGCGGCGCGCTCGCTGGCCCCTCGGGTGCCCATAAACTCGTGGATAAGCGGGGTGACGACCGCCGCGAAGTCGCGGTCGCGGATCGCGAGGTCGCGGGTGACCTCGATCAGCGCGAGCTTGGCCTTGCGCGCGGGCAACGGGCGAGCCCGCGGGGTCTTGGGGGCGGCCGGCGCGTCCTCGCCCTTGGGCGGCTTGGTCGGCGGCACCGTGAAGAGCATGCGCCGCATAAAGTCGCGCAACGCGAGGTGGCTGGCGGGGAGCTTCTCTGGGCGAGCTGGCGGCCCGTCGCCCTCGGGGCGGTCCTCTTTGACCTCTTTGCCCTTCACGCTGAGGCCGCGGCGCGGCGGGTGCGCTGGCGGCTTCCAGCCGGCGGTGACGCTGCGGTCGCGGTAGAGGCCCCAGAGGGTGCGGACGACGAAGCCGGTGACCTGGCGATCCGGGCTCTCGCTGAGGCGGAAGAGCTCCTCGGGGATCGCGAGGCGCGGGTGCCTGCGGATCAGCTCCATCCCGAGGCCGCGGGCGAAGGGGTGCAGCGACTCGCAGAAGGCATACACCGCGTCGGCGCTGAGGCGCGACGGATCGACGCGCATCCGCTTGGTCGCGGGGCTCTCGTCGGCGAGCAGGGCGGCGCTGATGAAGCTCCGCAGCTCGGGGTTTGGATCTTCGGCGAGCGCGACCAGCTCGAAGATCGGCGGCGACCAGCGCGCGAGCTCCCACTTGCCGAGGTCGAGGGCGAGCTGGCGCAGGGGCTGGCGCGGGTCGGTGAAGAGGGGGCGCACTCGTGCCCACGTGAGGAATTTTCCGGGATCTCGGCGCCCGGATCGACGGGGCGATCCGTGAGGGCGAGGCAGATGTCCGGGTGATGCCGGCGGATGTATTTTTGCGCGAAGCTGGCGAGCGGCGCGTCGGCGGGGCCAGGATCGGTGGCCATCGCCCACAGGCGCGCGCAGCCGTCGTCGACCTTGTCGGCGGAGAACTCGCGCTCGCCGCCCGCGAGCATCTGCAAGAACGCGGTCTCCGAGATGATCCGGATCGCCGCGCCCTTGGCGACCAGCTTCTCCGCGGCGACCTGCTTCGAGCCCTTGCGGCCGGCGCCGTAGAGCGGCGAGCCCTCGTCGCCGATGACCAGGTAGTCGAGCTTCGCGGTGACCGAGCCGGCGTTGGCGCCGCCCGCGACGGTGACCTTGGCGGTCGCTTGGTCGCGGGTCATGGTGGCGAGCTTGCCGGTGAAGAGGAAGGTCTTGCCGCCGAGATCGACGGTCTTGGCGGCGCTCGCGGCCGGAGCAGCGGCCGGCTGGGCCTCGTCGGCCGGGGCGAAGTCGGCCGGGAGGAAGGCCTTGATCATGTATTCGACGGCGAAGTCGTGGTAGCTGGGCTCCGCGCGCTGGACCATCTCCATCAGCCAGGCGAAGCCGAGCTGATCGGGGGTGAACTTTCGGACATCCCCCAACAGCTCGCGGGCGAAGCCGCCGAGGCCCTCGTCATAGCTGAGATCGCGGGCCCAGCGGTGCTCTGCCTTGAGGGCTCGTACCCACGGATCGGCCTCCCACGTCGGGCGGAAGGCGAGCGCGCGCCAGAACGGGGGGCCGAGGGCGTCGGCCTTGACCCGCTCCTCGCGGATCCACTGGGTCATCGCCCCGCGGGTCGCGTCGCGCAGGAGGAGGTGGCGCCAGAAGTCGGCGTCGTAGTCGGCGACGGGGTAGCGGGTGACGCCGTCGAGCGCGAAGCGGGCGGCCTTGCGGCCGAGCTCGGGGGCGTCGAGGAGGCGGAAGTAGGCGGCGCCGAGGGCCTTGTAGGGGTGGATCTTGGGGAGCAGGTCGCTGACGAAGTCGATCACCTTGTCGCGGCTGTCGAGGAAGCGGGCGAGGAACCACTCCGGGGTCAGCTCGCGCGCGCCGAAGTGCTTGCGAAGGGCGTCGACGGCGAGCTCGTGGCCGTACTGGCTGCCGAGCAGGCGACCCCAGGCGTCGAGGCCGATGTCCTTGCGCGGGTCGCGATCGCCGAGCAGGTCCTTGACGAGGCCGCGGACCTCGCCGTGGCTGTTGTTGGCGAGCGCGATGAGGCGGTCCAGCCCGAGATCGCGGGCGTGGGTGCGCGCGTACGCGGCCGCGTAGGCGCGGGCGTCGTTGGCGGGCGAGTCGAGGAGGCGGAGCACCGCGTCGTGCAGGCCGAGCTCGCGGAAGGCGCCTTGCTCGAAGCGAGGTACATTGCCCAAGAGCCAGATCACGAAGGTGTCGATCGAGGCCGAACCGACGGCGATCAGGCGGACGACCCACGCGCCCTCGACCTCGCGCAAGGTGGCGCGGAAGTCGGTCTTGAGGGCGGAGGTGGCGTACTCGCGCACGGCCTCGTTGTTGGCGCGCTCGAGCAGGGTGAAGAGCGGCCGCAGGCTGCGCCGCCACAGCTCGCCGTACGCGCGGCTCTTGAGGGCGGAGGCGCCGCGATCGATGCGCTTCCAGTTGCGGCGGGCGTAGCGCTTGGTCTCGTGGAAGAGGATGTGGTTGTAGACCCAGGTGCCGCGGAGGTCGACGCGCTCCGGGTAGAAGCGCAAGAACTCGACCGCGGCGTCGGCGTAGGCGGCGCCGAGCCCCTCGGCCTGGCGCCGGAGGTAGCGCCACGCGCGGCGGCAGAGGTACCCGATCGTGTTCTTGCTGACCTCGCTGGTGCCCCAGCCGTAGCGCTGCGCGTAGGCGGCGTCGAAGCGGGCGGCGAGGGCGCCGACGATCTCGGTGTCGCCGCGGGCCTCGGCCTCCTTGAAGATCCGCTTGAGGGCGCGCCATGGGCCCCAACGCAGGGGGACCCCGGCGATGATCTCCAACAAAGCCTCACGCGCGTACGCGGCGCCGGTGACCTGGGCCGCGCGCCATAGCTCCTCGAGCAGCTCGTACGCGCCGAGGCGCTCGGGCAGCGGGACCTCCGCCCGCTGGGCCTCGAGGGCGCGCATACCGTCGATGCGGTAACGCGCGCGCTCCTGCGGGCTCCGGCGCTTGCGGTGGTTGTAACCGCGCAGCTCGCTGAGGTACGCGGTGAAGGTGAGCGCTCCTTCGCGGACAGGCGCCGCGGACGCGCTGTCTGCCGCCGCGACGAGGGCGATAAAGAGGCTGGGGAGCTCGGGGTCTCGCGCCGTCCAGGCGCGCCGAAGATCTTCGAGGCTGAGTTGCTGGCCCATCACTAGCTCTCGGGTGGTCTCGCCAAGGGCGCCGTCCTCCGGGCCCGCGGCCTGGAGAGAATGCCCGCAGGCGCGGGCCCTGACAACGACTGCGGCCGGAAAGATCACGAAAAGGCGACGAACACCGTTAACGGAGATCTCACGAGACCTCGGCATGCGCGGAATCACGCGTTTCACAGGCTCTTCACAGACATATCCACAGGACCATCCACAGGGCCGACTGCTACGTTCGGCCCGTGAGCCGCCCCCTCCGCAGCTTCGTCAGCGCCTTGAGCGTCGGCGCGTTTACGCTCGTGTGCGGGGCTTGCTACGACGTCGGCCAGAGTCAGGAGCTGCAAGGGTGGAACAGCGCTGGCGAGGATGAGGGCGGTGAGGGCGACGAGGGCGGAGCTGCGCCAGTCGACGACTCGGGGGCAGATCCGAGCGCGAGCCAAGGCGGCGGCCAGGATGACGACGACGACGACGACGACGACGCTCCGGCGGCGCCGCCGTCGATCACGCTGCTGTCCGTCAACGGCGACGCGGAGCCCGCGCCGATCACCGAGGCGATGGCGGCGACGGTGACGGTGAGCACCGACGACGACGCGGCGGTGACTCGGGTTGAAGTGTCGGTGGTGGGCGACGACGCGCCGCTGGCGACGATCGAGGCGCCGCCGTTCTCGGCGACGTGGCTGATCGATGACGTCGTGGCCCGCGAGCCGCGCACGCTGCAGGCGATCGCCTTCGGGGCCGACGGGGTCGCTTCGCCCGCGGTGACCCTGCCGATCACCTTCATGCTGCCGATGAGCGGCTCGCCGCGCTGGCGCCGCGGCGCGACCGACGGGCCAGCCAGCGATCAAGTGACAGGCGTGGCGATCGCGAGCGACGGCGACTTGATCACGGTGGGCTTTCAGACCGAGCCGAAGGGCGAGCGCTCGCGGGTGACGCTCAGCCGACACAGCCCCGTCGACGGCCACAGCCGCTGGCAAACGGTGCTCCCCAGCGAGCCGAACAACGGCGAGCACTTCCGCGGCCGCGCGCTGGCGATCACCGCCGAGGGCGACGTGCTGGTGGCCGGGGAGGTGCGCCGCGGGGGCGCTCCGCCGCAGCTCTGGCTCGGGCGCGTCGACGGCGAGGACGGGGCGCTGCTGCGCTCGCGCGAGGGGCAGAGCGCGGCGGGAGAGCAGGCGCGCGCGCTGGTGACGACAAGCGCTGGCGGCGCGGTGATCGTCGGCCAGAGCGGGGAGGATCTGGCCGGCGCGCTGCTGCTGCGCCGCTATGACGCGGATCTCAAGGTGCGGTGGTCGCGCTCGCAGAAGGGTGAACTCACCGCATGGTCGATCGGACAGGGGCTGTGCGCCGGCGAGGACGGCTCGCTGTATGTGACGGGCTCCGAGGTGTCGCTGAGCGGCGACCACAAGCTGCTGGTCAGCCGCTACTCGGCGGACGGAGCGCTGCTCTGGGGGTCTTCGGGGCTCTTTGAGGGGATGGAGCGCGAGGACGGCGCTGGCGTGGCGCTGAACAGCTTGGGCGAGCTGGTCGTGGTCGGCGACGCGCGCGGCGTCGACGAGGCGGCGAGGGCGGTCGCGGTGCGGCGGCTGCGGGCCGATGACGGGTCGCTGATCAGCTTTATTAGGCTGAGCGGCCACAGCGAGGGAGACGGGGTCGCGCACGGGGTCGCGCTCGACCGCCACAACCGCATCTACATCGCGGCGACGCTCGAGGACGGGCAGGGCGAGGCTCAAGGCGTGACCGTGAGGCTGAGCCGCGACAGCGGGGCGATCGCGTGGGTACGGCCGCACGAGGGCGCCGGCGCGAACGAGGTGCACGGCGCCGCGGTGGCGATCGATACGATCGGGTACGTGTTCCTCGGCGGCCGCGAGCTGGTGAACGGTACGCCGCGCTGGTGGACCGCGGCGCTGAACCCTTAGGCGCTGCTGCGCCGAGCGCAGGTAGGGCCGCGCGTGCGGCGGCCCTCTCCTCGTACGAATACGAGCCCGCTCACGGACGCTTCAGGTAGAACGAATAGCTCCCCGCGCCGCTGTACGACCGGATCACCCACGTGTAATACCCAGCCGACCCGTTGAACTTGATCGTCTCGTTCGTGCTGTTGGTCTCGGCCTTCGCGACCAGCGCCCACGTGTTGTTCTGCCAGCGGTACAAGTACAGGTCGAAGTCGCTGCCCGCCGGCCCTTGCAGGTAGCCCTCATGGGCGCCGTAGCTCACGCTCTGGTAATAAGTCCCGCTCGGCTGCTGCTGCTGCGCGCCCGGCCCCGAGAGCGAGCCCGAGTACAGTGTACAGCCGACACAAGGCGCCTGCTGCTGCGGGGGCGGCGGCGGCGGCGGCTGCTGCTGCTGCGAGTACGCCGCCCCGCAGGTCGCGCTGAACCCGCCCACCGACCCGGTGTTGCAGCCCCCGCCCCACGTCCCGCCCGCGTTCGCGGGGTTGTAGGCGAACCCGCCGCAGCTCGCCGTCGGGCTCCAGGTGCCGTTCGCGGTGTGGCACGGGGTCAAGTCGACGCCCGTCACGGACTCGAACCAGGACATGCCCACGTGCATCATCGAGTACCAGCCCCCGCCGCCGCAGGCGCCGCCGTACGAGGTAATACCAAAGACCCGCCACGTCCCGTCCGCGAGCTGCACATAGGCAGGCCCGCCCGAGTCCCCCTGGCAGGTGTCTTTCCCGTTCCCGCCGATGTGGATCTCGTTCGCGTTGCTGATCTGGTTGATCGTCGTCGTCACATGGCGCTTGATCCCATAAGGCCCGTTGTTCGCGTTGCCGAAGCCGACCAGCGTCACGGCCTGGCCTTGTTTTAAGATCTGCGTCTCACAGCCCATAAGGATCGGCGTGATCGGCACGTTCGTCACCGGCTGGGAGAGCTTGCACACCGCGAAGTCATTGCCCTTGCCTGGGCCGCCGCCGGGGTAGATCTGGCAGCTGCTCGGCGTCACCGAGAACGCCGCCTTTGTATAATCCTCGCCGAAGTAGATCTTGCTATAGCTCTGTCCGCAGTGCGCCGCGTAGATCACCACCTGCGGGTGCACCAGGCTGCCCGTGCACGACCCACCCAGCTCGACCGCGGCTGGCCAGCCGCACACCGGCACGGTCGTCCCGCCGTAGATCGCGCTCGGGTCCTGCGTCGCGTCGGAGAAGTCCCAATTTTCGCCGTCATCGAGCGGCGGCGGCGGGATCTCGCCGTCAAACAGCTCCGCGTGGCTGATCTCAAGCGGCGCTCGGGCGTCGGCGAGCCCCTCCCCGTCGGCGGCCTCGACGGCGTCTTCATCCTCGTCCTCCGCCAGCTCCTGCCCGTCGAACCCCTCATAACAGCCGGCGATTAGCCCGCCCCCGCAGAGCAGCAGCAGCGCGGCCTCGGCGACGCGGGTCGTCTTGGCGGGGGAGGTCGTGGCGCGGTGATCACGGGTGATGTTGTTCGGGGTTCGCTTCATCGTCCTGGCTCCTGGTCTATGGCGCAGCGCGCACGGGGTCACAACACGAGCCCGGCCGACGCTGGATCACGTCAGGCCTTGGCCTTATGAAATGGCGTGGTCGAGCGGCTCGCCGCTCCCCGCCGGGAAGACCTCCCCATCACCTTGACGGCGGGTGAGGCGCTCAAAATCGAGCACGCCCACCGTAAGAGCGAACGCACAGACGTGTCAACCTAAATCGCGCGCGGCGCGCTCGCGAGCGCCGCCAGACACCGTGCGTTTAGTCTCCTTGTCGCGTCGTGCCTCCCGATCGGCCGATCGCGGGCCTTCTACAAACACCGCGGGCTGCGCTCAATCAGCGGCCCTGCTACCTTCCGCGCCTCCCGATTCGCGCTCCGCCATGCACCGCGACTACGCCCTCGCCTTCACCTCCGCCCTCGCCTTCACCTCCGCCCTCGCTGCCGGCTGCGCGCTCGTCGATGACCCTGCCCCAGAGGACAGCGACACCGCCAGCTCGACCACGGGCGCCTCGACCAGCGCCAGCGGCGGCGGCGAGAGCACCAGCGCCGACGCCTCGTTTTGTAACTTCCCGGCCGACATCCAGCCGATCTTCTCTGCGGGGTGCGCCTTCGGGGGCTGCCACGCTGGCGCCTCCGCGCAGCTCGGCCTCGATCTCAGCGACGGGGCCGCTCACGCCGCGCTCGTCGGCGTCCCTAGCGCGGCCCAGCCGGCCACCCTCTTGGTCGCGCCCGGAGATCCCGCCGCCAGCATGCTTTTTTTAAAGGTCGGCGCCGCGCCGCCGGTCGGCGCCCGTATGCCCCTCGGAGGCACCCTCACGGACACCCAGCTCGCGATGATCGAGGCCTGGATCACGGCAGGCGCCCCGGACGCCGCGACCTTCGCTTGCGCGGGCGGCGGCGGCGGCGGCGGCGAGGTCGGCGCCGTCGACATCGAGCCGCCCCTTGCTCTCACCATCGCCGTCGGCGAGCTCGCCCAGCTCAGCGCCGCCGTCACCGACAGCCAAGGCGTCCCTCTGCCCGATCTCCCCCCTCTTGTGGCGCTCGAGCGACGGCCTCACCCTCTACGCCGACGGCCAAGGCGGCCTGCTCGGCGTCAGCCCCGGTGATGCCTGGATCACCGCCACCGCCGGCAACGTGACCAGCGCCCCGCTCGCGCTCACCGTCACCCCCGCGGCCCCACCCGCCGCGACCTTTGAGGCCGCCCGCGGCCTGCTCGTCGCCGGCTGCGCCCTGCCCGGCTGCCACGTCGACGGCGTCGAGCCCGGCGATCTCCGCTTCGATCGTCCCGCTGATCAACTGTGGGAGAAGCTCGTCGGGCAAGCCGCGGAGCAAGCCCCGCAGCTCGCGCGGGTCGCCCCCAAGGATCCCAAAGGCAGCTACCTATTTATGAAAATTGCCGTCGACGAGCCCCCGTTCGGCGCGCGCATGCCCCTCGCCCAGCCCCCTTTCAGCGCCGCCAGCGCGCAGATCCTTTTGCGTTGGATCCTCGCCGGCGCGCCCCTCGACGGCTGAGCGATCACCCTACGGCGTCTCGACGACCGTGTTCATATCCAGGGTCACCGCCGTCTGCGCCAGCAGCCTGCCGTGGATCGAGGCGCCAGTCGCCATCGTCACCCCTGTCTTGGTGAGCACGATCCCCTTGAACTGCGCCCCGGTGCCGACGTTCACGGCCTCGCTCACCTGCCAAAAGACGTTCTCGGCGAGCGCCCCGCCGCTGAGCACGATCTCCGCGCCGCTGCCGACCGTCAGCACCTGGGCGATCTGGAAGATCCACACGTCCTTCGAGCCGCCTTTGAGGGTCACAGAGCTCGGGATCAACAGCCCGGAGCTCCACTGATACACCCCCGGAGCCAGCGTCATCCCGCCGATATTGCCCGCTCCCAGCTCGATCAGGTCAGGAGCGCGACCGGCCGCCTCCGTGAACGCCGTCTGCATGTCGCCGATCGCCGTGGTCAGCACGGCGGGGGTCGGCACCGCATAGCTGGCCGCATACACCTTGCCCTTCACCTGCGTCGACGTCGAGAAGACGTTGGAGGGGTCGAGCTGCAGCGAGAGGCCGGTGATCGCCGTCGCGGCCGCGGGACTCACCCCCAGATCGCCGGTGATCGCGGACATCGGCACGTTCGTGATCCCGCTTTTTGTAAGAATCACGGAATTCCCGGCCGAGGCCAGATCCACCGGCACACCCGGGGCATCGCCGGTATCGGTCGTGTCCGTGGTCCCGCTGGTGCTCGTCGTCCCGCTCGTCGTGCCGCTCGTCGTCCCGCTCGTCGTCCCGCTCGTCGTCCCGCTCGTCGTCCCGCTCGTCGTCCCGCTCGTCGTCCCGCTCGTCGTCCCGCTCGTCCCGCTCGAGCTCGTCATCCCGCTCGTCTCGCCTGCGGAGGTCCCCGTGCCGCTCCCGGTCCCGCTCCCACCCGGAGCCCTCCGTCGTGCCGCTGCCGCTGCCGCTCTCGCTGCCGCTCTCGCTCGTCCCAGTCATCGACCCGCTGCCGCTGTCGCTGTCGCTCCCGCTACCACCGCCGATCCCCGAGCACCCAACCACGGAGAGTGCCAGCCAGACCGGCGCCATCCAGGCCATACGCGCTCGGGCGCGGCCTTGCGGCGCCTGTCCACTTTTTCGCCCAAAGAAGGCGCCACTACGATGATCCGAGCTGTAGTTCTTCATAATTTCTTCGTCCGCGCGCGTAGAATGCACGCCAGAGGCCCAGCCCTCCATGGCGCGAATCCTCTGCGATCTCCTTGAGATCCGCGGCCTCCGGGGCTCTTGGCCTCCATCAGAGTGATGGACCATGCCAATCAGGTTGAACGACCCGACGCTCCGCCGCTGGCGAGCTCAGCCCGGGGCGATGCAGAACGGCGGCACCAGCACCAGCTCGTCGGCCGGGTCGATGGTGCACTCGCTCTCTTTGGGCTTGACCGCGATCCGGATCGCCTCGACGTCGGTGGTCGTCACCTGAATCATCACAGCGTCCGCGTACTCGCCCGGCGCGAGGATCGTGTCAAAGGGGAGCTCTTGGTCCAGCGACTCGACCCCCTTCACCGTGACGAACACCTGGATCACCGCGCCCGCGGTCAAGGGCGCCGCGCCGGCGTTGCCCACCTGCACCCAGATGTTGGCGAGGTCGACGCCCCCGCACTCGTTCTCGCAGGACTCGGGCGCGATCACCTTTAAGTCCGGCGCCGCGGTGCCGACGTTCGCCGAGAGGTCACCCGAGCGGAAGCTGTTGTACTTCGGCCAGTTCGGCGCAGGCTTCGCCGGGATCCCGCCGCTGTCGGTCACGTTAGTGATCGAATAAGCGTGTTGATTCCAGATCTTCCGGCCTGGCCGCCACGATTGATCCATGTCACCGAGCACCGTCACGCCGGTCTCGGCGCCCATATAATTCCAGTGAACCACGACGATCTCCACCTCGCCGTCGCCGTCGACGTCGAGGATCAGCGGGTACTCGATGATCGTCGCGTTGTTGTGCTCCGCGTACTTCAGCTTGATCGTGCCGTCGTTACCCGCGAACACATATAAAAACTCCTCATCCGCGTAGACCACGTCGGCGATCCCGTCGCCTTCGAAGTCATAGACGGACGAGCCGGTCGCCGACGATGAGAAGTCGATCGTCGGCTGCTGCCACAGCACCGCGCCGTCGCCGTCGAAGACCACGTACGCGGTGCGGCCCGCGACCCCGATCTCGGGCGCGCCGTCGCCGTCGAAGTCGGCGATCGTCGGCGGCCCGCCCGCCTGCCCTGGGTTTGTGACGCTCCAGATCGTCCCGCCGCCCGCGTTTTGCAGGCGGACGATCCCGCCGCCCGCGATCACGATCTCCGGCGCATCATCGCCGTCGAAGTCGGCGATCGCGGGGTAACCGTCCGTGAGCCCGTTGTTCCACTTCGCGCTGCCGTCAGGCCGATACAGCGCGTTCCCGACCACCACCTCTTGGACCCCGTCGCCGTCGACGTCCGCGGCGAAGGACACGCTCGAGAACGACGCCGCCCCGGTGCCGAAGGCCCCCTTCGCCCTCAGGGTGCCGTCGCTGTTCATAATCACCCGGCCGACGATCACCTCGGGCTTGCCGTCCGCGTCCATGTCGGCGATCGCCGGGGTCGAGTAACAAAATGAAAGATCGCTCAAAAACGTCTCTGCGCTGGTCCACCTGAGCGCACCGTCGTGCTCAAAGGCGCGGATCCGCAGGTCTGCGGTGATCCCGACGATCTCGACCAGGCCGTCGCCGTCGATGTCCCCGCCGCCAGCCCCGAGGTCGCGCAGAGCTGGCCGATCAAGTCCCAGTGCTCGATCGAGCCGTCGCCGCTGAGCGCCCGCACCGTGCCGGGCCCGTCCTGGCCGGCGTCCGCGGTGACCAGGATGATGTCAGGCACGTCCGCGTCGTCGATCTCCCCGTCCTTGTCGTCATCGTTCAGCGAGGCGACGATCGGCATCATCATCACGTTGCGCGACCCTGGGTTCACCGTCCAGCTCGCCCGCTTCCACTCGACCACCGGGTTGAAGGTGCCCACCTTCGCCTCGTTCTTGCACTCCGGGTCGAAGTCGCCGACGAAGCCCGGGGGCGGGTCATCGCCGCAGAAGCCGCCGCCCGCGGTCGTGTCAGAGTCCGTCCCGCTGTCGGTCGCCGTGCTCCCCTGCGACTCGCTCGCCCCCATCGTCGACGTCGACGTCGACGTCCCCTCGGACTCGCTGCCAGCGCTGGTCGACGCCTCCGTCGAGGTGCCGCTCGCCTCCGTCGTCGACGTGAACCCTGCCGTCGCCGACATCGACCCGCCGCTGCTGCTGTCATCGCCGTTACAAGCGACCACGAGGCCCGCAGCCGCGAGCGAAGGCGAGAAGAGGCGAACAATCCGAGCGCTGGTGTGCATGGCGAACCATCGCTCAAAACCACTGGGTCTTCAACCGAGCGCGCGCATCTCTTGCGCGAATTCGTCCAACACCGCCGCGCCGCTCGCACCCTCGTACGAGGATGATGCGCGGTCAAACCCAGCCGCGTAGCCGGTTCTCTTGCTCTTGGTACAGGTGGATCCCCGCCTTCACCACCTCGATCGCCTCCTTCGCGCCCTGCATCGCGTCGACCGTCACGCTCTTATTCTCGAGCGTCTTATAGTCCTCAAAGAAGCGCTGGATCTCCCGCCACGTGTGCTTGGGGAGCTGAGAGAGGTCGACATAATCCTCAAAGGCCGGGTCGTGCACGTGCACCGCGATGATCTTGTCGTCCTGCTTGCCGCCGTCGGTCATCCGCATCACCCCGATCGCCCGAGCGCGCACGATCGACAGCGGCTGCACCGGCTCGTTGCCGAGCACCAGCACGTCCAGCGGGTCGCCGTCGTCGCAGTAGGTGCGCGGCAAGAAGCCGTAATTCGCCGGATAATGGACCGCGCTGTACAGCACTCGATCGACCCGCAGCATGCCAGAGGGTTTGTCCAGCTCGTATTTGACCTTCGAGCCCTTCGGGATCTCGATGACCACGTTGAAGCCGCGGTCGACGCCATTCTCGGGGTTGGGGAGGTCGTGCCAAGGGTGAACCATCGTGCGCGCGAGTATAGGCGCCCGCGGCCGCCCAGCGGCGAAAAAAAAGGCGGAGACCCGAAGCCTCCGCCCACGCGGGCGACGCCCGCCTCGTCAAGATCAGGCGCTCGTCAGCCGTCGATCCTGCGGCCCTGAATCACGCGGATCAGGACCACGACGACCGCGAGCACGAGCAGGATATGAATAAATCCTCCGACCGTATACGAGGTCACGAGCCCGAGCACCCACAGCACGACCAACACCGCAGCGATTGTCCAAAGCATATCTTCATCCACCTTCTGCGAGCCGGTTCTCGACTGGCGACAGGACATTATCATAAAGAGAATCATTAAACCAGCGCAAGAACCGCGCGCGCGCCGCGGGCCGGCCGCTAGCTGTGCTTCACGCGGTCGCCTGCGTCGCGGGCCGCCTTCCCGGCGGCGTCGAAGCCCTCTTTGATCTTCTCACCGGCGCGGCCGGCGAGGTCCTTCGCCGCATCAGCCGCTTCGGCGAGCCTGTTCTCGACCTTGTGAGCGGTCTCCTTGGCGCCGTGCTTGATCTTGGTCCCCGCCTCTTCGGCGCGGTTCCCGAGCTTCTCGGCGGCCTCTTTCGCGGCGTGCTTCGCCTGCTCAGCTGCTTCGGCGGCCTTATTCTTGAAGTTGTCAGTCGTCACGATCATCGCTCCCTGCGGTTGTACTCGCGGAGTCATCTCCGCGGTGGTCGGCGCCCTCTAGAGAGCGCCGACCTCGCGACCATGATCTAGCAGGCGCAGGACCGATGCCGCCAGCGCAGGTGGTTCGGCGAAACGATCGACTCTGCGCATTTATAGCCGCAGCGCGGGCGACGCCTCACTCCTCGCGGATCTTCTCGGCGGCCTTCTCGAGCGCGTCGGCGCTCTTCTCTTTGACCTCCTTCACGTCCTCGCGCGCCTCCTCCCGCAGGTGCTCCGCGGCGGCCTTCGTCTTGTCGGCGGCCTCCTTGGTCGCGTCGCTGGCCGCCTCGACCCCGGACTTCGCCGACTGTCCGGCCATCTGCGCCGCCGCCTTCGCCTCGCTCTTGGATTTGTCGCCGCAGGCGACCGACGAAGGGCGCAGAGCGCGGCGATCGCCCAGCTCCGCTGATTATTTGTGTGTTGATCTCTCATGATACGCTCCAATTGCATCGCTGCGCGGCCACAGTACCAGCGACGCGCGGACAAACGCAAGCCGCTCATTTTGCGCAGACTTCAGGGTTGAGCGCCTCTCTAGGCGATTGCTCAGAGAAATCGGCGCACCCCGGCCTCATCACGGAGCTCTGAGCCGCCGCGGAGCAGCTCGCGAGCCAGCGAATCGACCGAGATCTTGCCTGTCGGCGTCGCGCGCGCTGGCCCGCGCGCCCTCGCGGAGCCGCGAATCGCCGCCCAGCGGGGTGAAGCCCGCGCACACGGCGGCCGAGCTCGGCAAGCCCAACAGGTCCAGCGCCGCGATCGCCTTCTCCGCGCACGCCAGCGCCGCAGTCGCGCTCGGCAGCTCCGCCCAGCACTCCTCTGGATCTTGCGCGAGCACCCGCACCCCGAGAACGCGCGGCCAAAGAGCCCGCGCAGCAGCGTCCACGACGCCGGCTCCGCCGCGAACGCCACCGCGGCGACCAAGCGCGAGTCGAGCGGCGCCGCCGGCTGGGTGGAGGCGCCGCCGAGGAAGCGATGGACCTCGTCGACCACCGCGTCGCGCCCCACGACGAAGGGCAGGTGGGCATCCCCCGCGAGCTCGACGAGGCGGGCGCCGGGGATCAGCCCCGCCGCGGCCCGCGCCCCCGCGATCGGCGCGAAGCGATCCTCACGGCGATGCAGCAGCAGCGTCGGCGCGCGGATCGCCGGCAGCAGCGCCCGCAGGTCCATCTCCGCGAACCAACGCCAAAGCGCCTCCGCCGCGCCGGGGCTCGCGCCCGTGCGCAGGTATCGCGCCCACCACTCGCGGAGCGCCGGGTCGCTGGCGAGGGACGGCGCGAAGTCATCGAGGAGCAGCGGCCCGCCCCACGAGGCGCCGATCTGCGCCAACACCGACTCGTGGAGCCCTGGGCTGAGCCCGTGCTGGTTGGTGGCGCTGATCATCACGGTGGGGCTAGCGCCGTCGAGGATCAGCGCCCGCGCCCGCTCCGGCCGCAGCGCCGCATACGTCGCCGCCAGCGCCGAGCCGGCGGAGAAGCCCATCACCGCCGCGCGATCGGCGCCTACCGCGTCCAAGACGGCGTCGATGTCCGCGACCTGGTCGTCGAGCGCGAGCGCGTCGGTGCCGCGGTCGCTCAGCCCTGTGCCGCGCTTGTCGATCACGATCACGCGGGCGAACGAGGACAGGCGACGCAGAAACGAGGCCATCGCCGGGTGCTCCCACGCGACGTCGAGGTGAGAGACCAACGCCGGGATCACCAGCAGATCCAGCGGCGCCGCGCCGATCACCTGGTAGGCGATCGACAGCCGGCCGCTCCGCGCATACTGCGTGAGCGGCGGCCCGACCGGCAGGTCCCACTGCGTCGGCGGGACCAGGTCCTGCGTCGCCGCCTCCTGGATCTGCGCGCGTTGCAGCCCGCGGACCATCACGTGGGCGATACGGTCGTACGCGTGCGCCCACGCCCGCCGCAGCGCGCCGTCCCACGCGTCGCCGCTCAGCGCCTCCAGGGACTCGAGCAATTGCGCGCCGACCGCCTCAAAGTGCGCCGCCGTCGCGCCGTAGCCGCCGTGGCGCCGGCCCAGGTCCTCGAGCAGCGGGATCAGCTCGTCGCGGGCGCCGAGCCGGCGGATCACCAGCTCGATCGACACCTCGAGCTTGTGCTGCTGCCCCCGCATGTCGGCCGGGAAGAGCGGACGAACCTCTGGGTGTTTTATGAAAAGATTTTCATAAAAATGATGGCCGAGCGCCGCGCCGCGCTCGCGCAGGCGCTGGAAGGAGGCGACCAAGCGGGCGTGATCGTCGTCGTCCGCCCCCTCACGATCGACGAACGAGCGGTAGAGCGCGCGCACCACCTCGAAGGCGTCGACGACCGCCTCCGCCCGCGCATAGCGCTCACGCGGGCTCGAAGCGGTGAGGCGCGCGAGCAGATCACAGAACGCCGCCGGCGCGTCGGCGACCGTCACCGGGGGCACCTCGCGCGTCGCGAGGTGAACGAGCAGCGCGTCGCCCGCGAGCTCGCCGTGCGCCGGCGCGCCGACCACCAGCTCGTAGAGCACGAGCCCCAGCGCGTACAGGTCCGCGCTCTCGCTCGCCGGCTGCCCCTGCCAGCGCTCCGGCGCCATATAAAGGGGCGTGCCGGCGAGGGAGGCGTCCGTACGGCTGTGATCGCTGAGCGACACCCCTTCGCCGACCGAGCGGAGCTCTCCCTCAAAGATCTGGGCGATCCCGAAGTCGATGAGCTTGGGCTCGCCGGTGCCGGTCAAGACGATGTTCGCCGGCTTGATGTCGCGGTGCAGCACCCCGTGGCGGTGCGCCGCGGCGATCCTCGGGCGAGCCCGAGCCCCAGCTCCAACACCTGCCGCCAGGGCATCGGCCTCGCGACCCGCGCGAGCGTCGGCCCGTCGAGGTACTCGTAGGCGATGTACGGCCGGCCCTCCGCCTCCCCGACCCGATAGACCGCAGCGACGTTCGGGTGGCTCACCCGCGCCAACGCGCGCCTCCGCCAGCAGCCGCGACCCGCGGGGATCGGGGTCGTCCTGCGTGTTGAGGACTGAGCGCGACTGGCCGATCGAGCAGGCGGTCGTGGCCGAGCCACACCGTCCCCATACCCCCTCGCCCGAGCGGTCGCACCAGCTCATAGCCGTCGAAGCCGCGCCCACGGACGAGCCGCACGGCCTCACCCGCGACGGTCTCGTCGTCGGGATCGGTCGTCTCCGGGCCATCGCTGGTCATCGATCACCTCTGCACGTCACGGACACGACCCGCGCCGGGGTCATGTCTCTACCGACGGCGCCGATCATTTCGGAACGCAGATGCGCCGTCAACACCGCACCTCGCCGGCGCCGGCGCGGAGCAAGACCGCGCCGCGGACCCGGTCCCCGCGGGCTCACGGCGCGCGCAGCTCGGCAGCCTCGAGGTGGTTCGGATAACGCGCCAAATCCTCCGTCGCGTGGCTCGCCGCGGCCTCCTCGCCGAGGCGCCGCAGGCAGAGGATCGCCCCGAAGCGGGCCTCCGCGTCCAGCGGCCCGCCGCGGGCGACATACGCCTGATAATGGCCGAGCGCTCGCGCCGGATCGCCGAGCCGAACGCGCAAGAGATCGCCGAGCTGGACGCGGGCGTTGTGCGCCTCGGGTGACCCGGGGAAGCGCTCCAACAGCTCGCCATACGCGTCCGCGGCGGCCTGCCAGCGGCCAGCGGTGCGCGCGACCCTGGCCGCCTCACGCAGCTCGACCAGCGTCGCCCCTCCGGCCACGAGCTGGCCTGTGCGAGCCGGCGCGGCCCTCCCGTCGCCGGTCTCGACCGCCGAGCGCTCGCCCGCGATCGCCAGCGCCGCGATCGACCGCGCCCGTCGACCTGGCTGCGAGACCCGCAGCGTATGCGGCCCCGCCGGCGCCAGGATTTCATCTGTCCCAGGGGCCAGGATGATCCCATCCAACGCGGAGGACCCCGCGCCTCCGGCCGCGAACAGCAGCGCGCCGAGGCCCTCCGCCTCCCGCCAGAGCGCCCCGAGCTGCGCCCTCGCCCCTGCCCACGCCGCCAGCGACGGCGGCAGCGCCCCCACCGTCCAAGGCCCGAGCTGCGCGTGCTGCGACGCGGTCAGGCGCAGCGCCGGGCGGCTCGCGCTCCGCACCTCGACGACCCCCTCAAGCACGCCGACGCCGACCTCGCTCGCCCCGACCTCCACCGCGAAGATCGTCCCCACCGCGCGCGCCTCGCCCGCCGCGCTCGCGACCACGAACGTGTGCCCGCTCGGCAGCGGATCCAGCGCGGCGACCAAGCGGCCGCGCTCCAGCGTGATCCGGCGGCTCGGGCCCGCGGCCGCGTCGATCCGCGCGCGCCCCCCCGCGTCGACACAGACCACCGCGAGCGGCCCGTGCATCACCAAACAGGCCTCACCGCGCGCCTCGATCACCCCGCCCTCGGCCACCCGCTCGCCGACCGCCAGCGCCTCGCCTGCGGCCGATGATATACCTTCTCCAGAGGACATGGCGATGAGGACAGGTCGATGCGTCGCCCCTCGCGGCGCCAGCGCTGGCTCCGGCGCCTGGCGCCCTCGCGGCTCGGCCCGTCGGCGGTGGCGCGATCGCTGCCGAGGGAGCGGCACCTGGAGCGCCGCGATCGTCCGCCCCTGGATCCAGAGCCCGACCAGGCCGGCCGCGGCCGCCAACCCCTACCGCCGCCGCGACCCCCCGTCCACCGCCAGCCACGCCGCGCCAGCGACGGCGAAGCTTCTGGTTGTCGAGCCGAAGGCGCCCCGCCTGAGAGCGTCGCTTGAGCGCGCGCGAGGATCGCCAGGTCCTCCGCCTCCGACGCCGCCGCGCCCGCCGCTGCGCCCGCGCGGAGCCCCGCGATGAGCCCCTGCCAGGCCGCGCGCTCGGCCTCAAACCACGGCAGAAGCTCGCCTCTTCGGGCGACATCGACCCTCCGAGCGCGACTCGCTCGACGATCGCCGACCAGCGCAGCTCCTCACGCCGCGCCTCGAGTCCGCGCTCCTCGCTGCTCATGCGCTCCTCCGCGGCCGCGACGGGCTGATCAGCGAGTCGCGGCGGATAAGCCGTCGCAGCGCCTCGCGGGCGGCCAGCAGGCGGTCTTTGACGGTGTTCGGCGAGACGCCCGTGAGCTCGGCGACCTCCGGGATCGAGTGATCGAGCACATGGTGGAGGATCAGCGCCTCACGTCGGGCCGCCGGCAGCGCCGCCAAGTACTCGCGGAGGTCACGCGGCAACGACTCGCTCGCGAGCGGCGGCGGCGAGCGGCTCTCCGGGTCGATCAACCCCTCGGCCTCCGCCTCCCCGTCGATCCTGCTGCTACGGCGCCCTCGCTCGCGCGCCAGACGCATCGTCGTACGCGCGGTGATTCGATCCGACCACGCCTCGATCGCCCCTCCCCGCGAAAGCCGGGCGCCGCCCGCAGCAGCTCGATCTCCAGAGCTGGGTCGCGTCATCGGCGTCAGCGGGGCTGCTGAGCAGCGCGCGGGTCGCCCGACGCACCCGCGGAAGCACCCGCAGCGCGAAGATCTGTTGGGCCCTGGGGTCCTTGGCGGCTACCAGCTCCATCAGCTTGCGATCTCCCTCGAGGTCGGGAGCGCTCTCCCGCGCGCGCGTGTCATTCACCTTCTGCATCGCTTGTGGGCCGCGCTCGCCGGAGCGGGCGGAACTTTTTTCGCGGCTCCGCCCGAGGCTCTCCTTTATCGGTCTTTTCGGCGGCCGATAATTGCAAAAACCCAAAGAGCGGCGCCGCTGCGCCTCCCAGCGCCGCTTGCGCGGCTACGGCCGCTCGCAGGCGACCGCCAGGATCGTGAAGAGCGCGTCCCCGCGCGGGCGGCGGACCAGCACCTCATCGCCCTCTTGTTTACCCAGCAGCGCCCGCCCCACCGGCGAGTCCACGCTGATCAGCCCCGCGTCGGCGTCCCACTCGTCCGGCCCTGACCAGTCGGTACGAGATCTCCGCCCCCTCTTCGTCCTCCAGGGTCACCCAGTTGCCAAAGAGCACCTTGCCGTCGGGGTCGCGCCGCGGCGCGAAGACCTTGAGCGACCTCGAGGCGTTTCGCCAAGAACTCGAGGCGGCGGTCGATCTCGCGCAGCCGTCGCTTCCCATAGATGTACTCGGCGTTCTCCGAGCGGTCGCCGAGCGCCGCCGCGGCCGCGACCTCGCTCGTCACCCGCGGCCGCTCCACCCGCCAGAGCTGGTCGAGCTCCGCCTTGAGCTTCTTTTGGCCCTCGGGGGTGATGAAGTTGGTCTTCGCTCGGGGCTCGCCGCTCATCCTCGGGAGAGTGGCTGGGGCGGCCGCGCGAGGTCAAGCTACGGCTCTTGCCGGCCCATCGGCGGCAGCGCGCGGGTACCAGGCGGCGGCGGCGCCTCCTCGGCCTCCAGCAGCGCCTCGCCCGCGATCGCCCGCCCGCGCGCCCGCGCCTGCTCCACCTTGCGGCGGCTGCCCAGCACCGCGAACACCCCGATCCCGCCGACCAGCACCCCGAGCAGCAGCACCATCGTCGAGAGCAAGTAACCCAGCGAGATCAGCCCGAGCGACAGCGCCCCGACCATCAGCGACGCGAGCGCGAAGTTGCCGGACATCGCCTCGACGTCGACCCGCACCAGCGCCCCGCCGGCCCCATCGGCCTCGCTCTGCACCTTGAACACCACCCCTTGCTCGTCATCGACGATATCCACCCGACCGCCGCCTTGACGGTGCCCGCGACGCCCGGTGCGTCGCTCGATCACCAGGCGCACCGCCTCGTTCGCGTCGGCCGGGGGCAGCGGGACCCGCCCCTCCATCGCGCTCATCGTCACGTTCGTCGCGGCGATCGTCGCGGGTTCACGGCGGGCCGGCAGCCCCTCGCCTTCGCGCCGCGCGAGCGCCTGCCGCAGCTCCGCGGGCGAGATCCCTGCCTCGGCTGCGGCGTCACGCAGCTCATCTTCGGTGAGCGGGGCTGTCTCATTCATCAGGGCGCCAGACTACCACCGCTGCGCCATCGTGGTATCCATACAGACGATCATGGAGGGCGCGGAGACGGCCGAAGCAGCGCTTCGCAGGCGCACGGAGGAGCTCGGGCGGCGCCTCGCCGCCCTCGCCGCGCGCGGCGTCGTGATCCACGATCCACGCCAGACCTACATCGCCGACGACGTGCAGTTAGAGCGGATCTCCCCGGCGCGATCCTCCCCCCAGGCGCTCGCCTCAGCGGTCCGCGGCTCTTCCTCGGCCCGGGCGCGGAGCTCGGCCGCGAGGGCCCTGTGACCGTACGAGACGCCGTGCTCGGCGAGGGCGCGCGGATCGACGGAGGTTTTGCGGAGGGCGCTGTCCTGCTCCGTGGGGCCAGCGCCGGCGCCGACGCCCACCTGCGCGCCGGCACCTTGATGGAAGAGGAGTCCTCCACCGCTCACGCCGTCGGCCTCAAGCACACCATCTTGCTCGCCTTCGTCACCCTCGGCTCGCTCATCAATTTTTGCGACGCGCTGGTCGCTGGAGGCACCTCGCGGCGCGACCACTCGGAGGTCGGCAGCGGCTACATTCACTTTAATTACACGCCCCCTGACTACCTCGACCCTGTCGATCCACGCCGCGGCCGCAACCGCCGCTACATCGCCGAGCTGCTGGCGCTGCGCGCGTGGTACCGCGAAGTGAGGCTGCCGCGGATCCCCCTCACCGAGACCCACGCGCACCGCCGGATCGTCATCGACGAGGCGATCGTCAACATCGAGCTCGCGATCGAGGAGCGCCTCGCCCGCCTGCGCGCCTTTTGTGAGGAGCGAGGCGCCTCCGCCCTCAGCGCGCCGGGGCCGACGCCCCCCTGCCCCTGCCGATCACCGCCGAAGAGCCCTACATCGACCCGATCGCCTGGGTGAAGCGCCTCGACAGCTACACCGCCGGGACCCTCGAGGGCTGGCTCCGCGAGATCGTCGCTGACTTCTAGCGGCGCTGAGCGGCCTACAGGAGCGCCTCGCTCGCCTCGTCCTCGCGGCGCGCGTGCTCGATCAGCAGGTACGTCACCGAGGTCGGGGCAGCGCGCCGTGATCGATGTCCGCGGTGATCGGCAGCGCCGAGGAACTCAAACGAGCCGGCGCGCCAGCCGAGGATCTCGAATACTCGGTCGATCGCGGCGCGACCGCAGGTCAGCGGTCCGGACGTCGCGCAGGACCCTTGGAAGAGCCGCAGCGACGCGCGCTCGCCGTCACGCTCGAGGTTGAGGTCGCCGGTCTTCTTCTCCGCCTCGAGGAACGACAGCACGCTCGCCAGGCCGACGTGCTGCAAGTCGCCGCGCAGCCCGCTCGCCTCGGGGGCCCAGCGCGCCTGCTGGGCGCGGCGGCTGACCACGCCTTGCAGCCCGCTGATGATCGTCGGGCGGCGTGCGCTTCGCCAGATAGTCGTCGACGCCCATACGATAGCCCTGAAGGCGCGAGAGCTCGTCGCTGAGCGAGGTGAAGACGATCGGCCGGTTCGCGAGCTTCTTCCGCGAGCGCGCCATCCGCAGCAGCGTCCAGCCGTCCATCACCGGCATCTCGACGTCGGTGAGGATCACGTCGGGCTCTCCTTGAGGGCCGCGGGAGACCGCCACGAGTCCGTTCTCAGCGACCCGCACCTTGAGCCCGCGGAGGGTCAACGCCTCGTAGATCTCGGCGCGGATCGAGTCTGAGTCCTCGACCAAGAGCACCTCGAGCGGCCGGGCGGGGGGTCGGCGGCGCCGCGCCCTGGCCGTCATCGATCACCGCGTCGACGCAGAGCCCGAGGATCCGCTCCTGCTCGGCCGAGAACGGCGCCAAGCGCACCGGCGTCGCCGTGACCTCGCCCTCGCCCGCGCTCTCGCTGACCGCGCCGGTCGATAGAGGATCGCGCGGTCCCGGCAGGTGCAGCTTGATCCGCACCGGCGCGCCAGCCGTCAGCGACAAGGCGCCTGGGAGCATCAACACGCCGCGGCGCAGGTGGTCGGTGTACTCGACCAAAAACGATCCCGGGTCTCGAAGCGGACGCCAGGAAGCGATCTTCGAGGGGCGCCTGCTCAGCCATCTACGCCACCGCATCGTACGTGTTTAGCGGCCGGGACCAGGACGCGCGCCGCCCTGTGCGAGATTGGGCTACCATCTCGCGGTCGTGAGCCCAGCCCGTCCAAGCGGCCCTGTCGGCGGTGGGGGCGGTGAAGGCTAGTCGCTCCTCGCGGCCGCGGCCTTGCTCGTCGCCGTCGTTGGTTTGGTCGCCGATCAGCCTCGCGAAGCGTCATCGTCGTCGTCGCCGCGCTCTGGATCGCAGCGCGCTCGCCAGCGCGAGCGCGACCCCGCGCGGGCCTCGGCATCGATACACACGCGACGATCTGGGCGCTCGCCGCCGCGCTCGCCTTCGGCGTACCGCTCGCGCTCGCGCTCTGGAAGCGCCACGGCGGCGGCGGTCGACGGGTCGCCGCCACCATGGCCTGGTTGCTGCTCTTGTGGAACGCGGGCGACGCCGGGTCCGGCGCGCCTGCTCGTCCCCGATCTGATCGGCGCCGCGCTCACCTTCACGGCGCCTGGTTCGTGGTCGACGAGGTCGGCGACTCACGCACCTGGACCCGCTACTTGAAGCGCCCTCATACAACACCGCCGACCTCGTCACGACCCGCGCGGCCGCGCCTCGGCGCCTGAGCCCCCGCCGACGCCGGTCGGCGAGCCTACCACCTGGGGCGATCACCCGTCCTTCTCGGCCGAGGGGCAGCGCGATCGTCGCCGAGGTCGAGCTCACTGGCCCAGCGGGCGGCGCCTGGCTGCCGTACCTCTTCACGACACACCGGCGCCTCGTTCGCCACCATCTCCTCAGCCACCGCCGCGCGCCTCGGCGTCCACGTCGGCGACGACGCGCCGACCCTCGGCCGCAGCACCGCCAGCCCCCCGCTGCGAGTCGGATGGTCTGTTGCCGGCGCTGCGGCTCGGCGACGTCACGCTGCATGACCTGCTCGCCTCGGTCTGTGATGGTTGCTGCCAACGACCGAACGGAGGGCTGCTCAGGCTCAACGCCCGATCCGCAGGTTCTTCGTGCGCGGATAACAGCCCCGCGCGTATGCCTCGTCCCGCGCATGACCCCGCGCGCCCCAACCGCGCCTACGACATCAACCCCGCGGTCCAGCTCGACATCGAGGGCGCCCGGAGATCTGGCTCCGGCCGCGTGCGATGGGTGGTCGTCATTTAACAACCGCGTAAGCGTACTTGCTCGACCTCGTGCCAGAGGTGCGCTTCTCAGACGGTTAAGGGCTGCGCGGCGCCGGTCAGCGCGGATCGGGCCGGGCTAGCGCGGCCGCTCGCGGTCGAAGGCAGGGCCCAAGTCGGCGAGGGCAGCGATCTCGCCTTCACCCTCACCTCGTCGAGGCTTACGAAACGGCGCGATGGACTGAACTCCTCGAGCTCAGCGCCCAGATCACGCCCTTCGCGGTGCTGCTCGCGCTCTTGATCCCGCTCGCCGTCGCATTCGCGTGGTGCAGCAACCGCCGCGCCCGCTTCGGCAGCGCCGCGGCCACGCGCCGCTTCGGCGGCCACGCCGCGCTCACCGCCGATCCCGCCTTCGTAGCGCTGTCCGGCGCTTTACGAGGGCGCGGCGCCGTGAAATCGCCCGCGCGCCCCGCCGGCTGGTGATGCTCCGTGGTGTCATCAGCGGCGCGGCCACTACCCTCGGCGGCGC
>JADJRG010000002.1 GCA_016712315.1 Nannocystis sp.
CCGCAGCCCGGACAACACCCCGGCCAAGCCCCGGTCAAGGCGCCTCCCGGCGGCGGCTCCCGCGGCTGACAGCCTCGAGAGCAGGCTGCTCAAGAAGCTCAAAGCCGCCTTCGACGCCCAGCTCCTCAGAAGAGGAGTACAAGGCGAAGTTGTATGGCCCTGCTCGACGCGTTCTAGGAGGCCCCTGTCGAGCTCAGAGGCCCGGCTCCGCGGTGCGCGGCGGCCGGGCCGTCCTTTTTCGGCGTCCTCGATCGCCCCGCCCGCCCTCTCCCGCGAAAGGTCCCGCGCAAAGTGGCGCCACCTGCGGGCTCGTGGCACGAATCGCCCATGAGCACGCGGATCTACCTCGTCGGCTCCGACACCGGCTGCGGCAAGACCAGCGTCGCCGCCGCGATCCTCCGCTGCGCGCGAGGACATGGCCTTAAGGCCATTCCCTTTAAGCCAGCAGCGAGCGGCGGCGACGACCCCGAGGTGCTCTCGCCGCCGCCGCCGCGCTGCTGCCCGGCATGATCCCGTGGATCTGCCGCCCCAGCGCTTCGCCGCGCCCTCGCGCCCGGCATCGCGGAGGCGCCTGAGCGCTTCTCGGCGGCCCCGTCGACGAGCGCCTCGGCGACCAGACGCTCGCCGCCGCCGCCGCGCTCGACGAGCTCGAGGCCGAGCTGCGCCCCGACCTCACCGTGATCGAAGGGGCCGGCGGCTGGTGGTGCCGATGCCTGGCGGCACCTGGCAGCCCGACTGGCTAGGGCGCTGGGCGCGACCCCGGTGATCGTCGGCCGCCTCGGCCTCGGCACCATCAACCACACCCTGCTCACGATCGACGCCGCGCGCGGCGCCGGCCACCGCCCCCGGGTTCTTCCTCTCGCGCGCACCACCACGACCCACGATCCCAGCGAGCTGCACAACCCCAGCGTCATCGCCACCGCCGCCGACATCCCGTGCCTCGGCGTGCTCTCCTACGGCCACAACGGCCGCGGCTGGCTCTCCGAGGAGATCTTCGCCCGCCTCGGCGCCCGACCACGCCCAGGGCGTATGACCCGCCTATGAGCCGAGTCCAGGCCGCAGGCTGGTGTTGTGCTCCTCATGCGTCAGGCACGAGAGCGGCCGCGCGCCGCCGTCGTCGCGGAGGAGGAGCCGATACCGCTGGCCGATGGGCACGGAGATCAGCCGTCGGTCGAGGCCCAGCGCTTCCCGTGGAAGCGCGTAGTCCTCGCCGCGAGCGATCGCCCGAGCACCTCACGCACCTTGAGCACGAGCCCCGATCCGGGAGCCGGCGCAGGTCGATCGGATCCTCGGCGAAGCTCGCCTCCCACGCGCGCTTCTGCGCGAGCTTCTGCGCGCGCTCAGCCTCCTGCTGCGCCGCCGCGCTGCTCTTCACGCGCTCCTCCCTCCGCGCAGCGATGACAGAGCTTGCCGCGCCCGCGATGCCCGCATGGAAAGAGCTGCTTCATCGACCGATCATTGTAGCTGAACGTCGAGCGCCCGCTTGACGCCGTAGCTCTGCGCGCCCCGCTCGGGTCCGCGCGGTCGCGTCAGCGCGGCGACGCGGGGCCTCGACGCGCCGCCGTTGGTCTACTCTCGATCGTGGTGACATCGCACTCGGATCCCGCGCGCGACGCGACCTCGCGGTGAGCGAGGCGACCCGCGTGTTGGCCCCGGCGGAGGCGTCGTCGCCCGACCGCGAGCCGGGGCCGCGCTCGCCCCCAGCGCGCCGCTGCTGCCGCCGAAGATCGGCCGCTTCACGCTGGTGCGGAAGCTCGGCGAGGGGGGCATGGGCGTGGTCTATATGGCCTACGACGAGGCGCTGAACCGCCGCGTCGCGCTCGAGCTGCTGCTCGCGCGAGCGAGCGACTCGGAGGGCTGCGCGCGCGGATGCAGCGTGAGGCGCAGGCGCTCGCCCAGATCTCACACCCGCACGTCGTCCAGATCTATGACGTCGGTCGCCACGGCGATCAGGTGTTCGTGGCGATGGAGCTGATCGAAGGCGTGACGCTCAAGGTGTGGCTGAAGATGAAGCCTCGGCCGTGGCGAGATCGCCTCGGAGCGCTGCTCCAGGCCGGAGAGGGGGCTGTCGGCGGCGCACCAGGCGGGGCTGATCCACCGCGACATGAAGCCCGACAACATCTTGGTCGGCGACGACGGGCGGGTGCGCGTCGCCGACTTCGGGCTGGCGCGATCGGAGCACGTCGCGGAGGCCGGAGCCGCACGCGGAGGCCGAGGCGGTGATCGCGTCGGCGGACGGCAGAGCGTCGCCGTCGTCATCATCGTCGGCGTCGCCGCTGAACTCGCCGCTGACGGTGGCTGGCACGCTGCTCGGCACCCCGCGTATATGGCGCCCGAGCAGCACATGCGCCGCCCGGTCGACAGCCGCGCGGACATCTTTTCGTTCTGCGTGGTCGCGTATGAGGCGCTCGCCGGCCACCGGCCGTTTAAGGCGGCGAGCCGGGCGGCGCTGCTCCGAGCGATCATGACCGGCGATGTGCAGCCGCCGCCGCGCGAGTGTGACGCGCCGGCGCGGCTGCTGAAGGTGATCAAGCAGGGGCTCGCCGCCGAGGCGAACGAGCGGCCATCGACGATGGCGGCGCTGCTCGCCGAGCTGCGACGCGATCCCGCGCGACGACGGCGACGCGCCCTCCAGGGGGTCGCGCTCGCGGCGACGATCGTCGGCGCAGGCGTGGCCGGCGCGGAGCTGCGAGGACCGCAGGCGCCGTCGTGCAGCGAGGCGCACAGCGGCGCGCCTGGCGCTGTGGGGCGAGGCGCGGCAGGAGGCGGCGGGCGCGGCGATGACGGCGATCGGCGGGGCGCTTGGACCCGCGACGTGGGCCCGCGTCGACGCGGAGATGGGGGCGTATAGCCGGCGCTTGTCGACGATGCTCGCGGGGGCGTGCGAGCGGCGGCGCGACGGTGAGTTGAGCGACCACTTGTACGCGCTCGAGGTCGAGTGTCTGGAGCGCCGGGCGGCGGAGCTCGACGCGCTGGGTGAGCTGCTGGCCGCTGCCGATCAAGAGGTCACCGAGCGGGCGATCGACGCGGTCGCGAAGCTGCCCGAGCTCGAGCCGTGCGAGGACCCGGCGCGTCTGCTCGATCGTGTCGCGCCACCCGCAGACCCGGCGGTCGCGGCGGCGGTCGCGGAGCTGCGGCGGCGGCTGGATCGGACCCGCGCGCTGCGTCGTTTGGGTTCGTTTAAGGCGGCGGCGGCGTCCGCCGAGGAGGCGATCGTCAGCGCCCGATCGATCGACTACCCGCTGGCGCTGGCCGAGGCGCTGGTCGAGGCGGGCAGGGCGGCGCTCGAGCTCGGTGAGCACGAGCGCGCCGCCGAGCACTTGTTCCCGGAGGCGATGCGCCTGGCCGAGCGAGGCGGTGACGACGCGCTGCGCCTCGACGCGCTCGGCGGGCTGTTGGCGGCGCTCGGGCGCTCGAAGGCGCTGACCGAGATGATCACGCTGCTGGCCCCGCAGGCGCGGGCGCTCATGGAGCGCCGCGGCGAGCTCGGGAGCCTCACGCACGGGCGCCTGCTCAACGGCCTCGCGGAGACCTACCGCCAGCGCCAAGACCTCGACGGCGCCGCGGCGGCTTACGAGGAGGCAGAGGCGATCTTGAGCGGGCTGGGGGTGCGCGCCCTCGCGGAGCTCTCGGAGTCGCTGAACGGGCTCGCGACGATCCGCTCGAAGCAAGAGCGCTACGCCGAGGCGCACGCCCTCTACGGGCGGGCGAGGGCCGCGCTGGTGGCCGCGCTCGGGCAGCATCACCCCTATATCGGCCACCTGCTGAACAACGAGGCGCGAGCGTTTGAGAAGGAGGGCGAGCGAGCCACCGCTCGGACCTACTTCGAGCGGGCGCTGACGATCCTGGGAGCCGGTCTATGGAGCGGACCACCTCAACATCGAGATCGTCACGGGGCACCTGGCGCGGGTGACCCTGGAGCTCGGCGATCTGGACGCGGCGGAGGGGTACGCGCTGCGATCGCTGGCGATCCGCGAGCGAGACCGAGGCGACAAACCACGCACGGAGGCGGTGCTGATGATCCTCGCGCGGATCGCCGAGGAGCGCGGCGCGCTCGTGGAGGCCGAGCGCTACGGTCGACGCGCGCTGTCAGCGGCGGAGCTGCGCTACGGGGCCGGGTCACCGCGGCTGCGTGAGCCCCAAGAGCTGCTGGCGCGGCTGACGGCGCGGCAGGGCGCGCCCTGATCCGCGGCGACGCCGTGAGAAGCGAAAATTCCGCGACCCGGCGGGCTAGCCGCGACCCGCGCCCCGGGCGACGCGAGCGCACCGGATCAGGCCGATCAGCATGATCAGGCGAAACACGATCCCCCGTCGGCGGCCGGACCCCCTCGCTGATCAACATCGCCACGCCGAGGATCCCATCGACGGCGAAGAGCATGATCGTCGCGATCAACGCGGCGATCGATCCCCTTACGGACCGCGAAGCCGAGCGCGAGGAACACCGCGCCGAAGGCCACGGCCTCGTAGCCGAGCCCCCGCTCGCGCAAGAACTGGAGCTCCCCGAGCACCGCCGCCAACCCGAGCACGAGGTTGATGCCCGCGATCAAGAAGGTCAGCATCGCGGCGTCCCGCGAGCCCGTCTTCGGATCTGTGGGGAACCAGGCACAGGGACGCCGTCGTGGAGCAGCTCTAGCTCCGACAAAAATGCGGCCTTACGGAGCCTCACCGCCAGCGTCGACCCGTCCGGAGAGCGGCCACGAGGCCCCACGCACCAGCGCGTCCTGCCCGTGCAACACGCCGAGCTCGCGCCCCCGCGCGCACGCGGAAATCCTTATAAAGACCCGTCCACTCGACATCCACGGTCAGCGTTGAGCCCTCTCGCAGCTTGTAGCTTTGCTTCGGCACGGACGCACCTCCTCGACGGACCCCGCCACGCTATCACGGGCCCAGGAGCGACGGCGGCCCTGCGCCGGTCAAGGCCGCTCGAAGATCGCCAACGTGTAGAACCCGAGCGGGTTCGGGAAGTCGAGCAAGCGCGCCAGCGGCACGGCCAAACGCGGGGTCTTGTTGGGCAACACGGCGCCCTGAACGAACGACGCCCGCAGGCGGAGGCCCGCCTGGGCGCCGAGCCGACGGACATAACCGGGCGTGAACTTGAGGCTGCCGCGCTCGGCCCGCTTGAGCGCGCCGAAGAGGAGCATCGCCGGGTTGGTGATATTCGGCTCGAGCAAGGCGACGTAGCGACGCGTCACCCGAGCCATCTCGCGCACCGCCACGATCGGCTCCTCGAGGTGGTGCAAGAGGTTCCCGCAGAAGACGACGTCGAACGAGCGCTCCGGGAAGGGCAACGCCTCCGCCCGGCCGACCACCTTCCGCGCGGCCGGCAGCGGGTTCTGGTCCAACATGTTCTGGGCGAAGTCGAGCGCCGTCAGGTCAAAGGCCTCCGCGAAGCAGCGACTCAGGTAGCCGTTACCAGCGCCGACCTCGAGCATCGTCAGGCCCTCGCCGGGGATGACCGAGCGGAGGAGCCGCAGCTTCGCCGCGGCGAACGCGATCACCGCCGGGTGCGACGGCGAGCGACGGCGAGTGACCTTGGACCAGAACGCCTCTTGCTCGGAGAAGGTCGTGCTCATCGGCCTCGTTCTACCACCGTCAGGCGAGCGCGCCGCGCTCGGCCGCGCTGTTATTTGCGGCGCTGAGCCGCTACGCTGCGCCGCCGATCGACGCCGACGATCCCGCATGAGCGCCGCACCTCGCACCCGCACGCGACTCTTCAGCGCGGCCAAGTTCACGCTCGGCCTCGCGCTCTTGATCCTGCTCGTGCGCTGGCTCGCCCCGGATCTGAGCGCCGTCCTCCGCGACATCCACCTCGACCTCGCCGCCCTCGCCCTCGCGGTCCTCACCCACGCGGTCGCCACCGCCGCCGTCAGCCTGCGCTGGAAGCTCATGGTCGAGGCGATGGGCGGCACCCCGCTGCCGTACATCATCTATTTTCGCGCCTTCGCGCTCACCAAGCTCGTCGGCAACGTCACCTCATCGCTCGCCATGGACCTCATCGGCCGCGGCGTCGCCCTCCGCAGCGCCGGCTCTGAGCAGGGTCTCGGCCTGGCGATGACTCAAGCCGTCCTCGAGCGCATCTTCGACGTCGTGCTCCCCCTCGCGATGGTCGCCTGGGCGCTCGCGGTGCATCACCTCCAGCCGAGCGACGCCGCCGCCGCCGCCAGCTTCCTCCTCATCGGCCTCGCCATCGGCGGCCTCTCGGCGCTCGTCCTCTGGCCCCTCACCCGCGTCGCCCTGCGCCTCTATTTTTGGGCGCGCGCCTGGCGTCGCCCTGGGGCGCTCGCAGCGCCCGCCCCAGCGACGCCGCCGATCAGCCGGGGCTCGCCGCGCAGGTCGGCATGCTCGGCGTCCTCCGCTACGTCGCCGTGCTCGCCTGCTACATCACGATCGCGTGGGCCCTCGGCGCCGCCCTCGCCCCCACGCCGATCGCCGCCGCCATGCCGATCGGCCAGCTCGCCGCGCTCATCGGCGTCACCCCGGGCGCCCTCGGCATCCAAGAGGCCGGCTGGGCCGGCGCGTTGCGCTTCCTGGGGTCACCGACGCCGCCGCGATCGCCCTCTTTGTCGTCGGCGTCCGCCTCCTCAGCGCCCTCTTCTTCCTCTTCCACTACCTCGTCACCTGGCCGCTCGAGCGCGCGCGAGCGGCCGGCGGAGACCCGCCAGCGGATCGCCGCTGAGGCCCGCGTCGACGCCCCGCCGCCGCTCCTGAGCGCATCAGGCGCCGAGCGGACCCTGCCCGCGCGGCGCCTGATACGCGTGCGGCGGCGTGAGATCAGGTCGCCAGCCGATTATGGACGTTCGTGACGACGATGCTGCTCAGTTGCGGACGAACTCGCGCTGCGCGCGGTCGTCGAGCTTCTTGATCACCAGGCCGTAGCGCTGCGTCTTGGACTCGATGTGCACGGTGCGGGTATGAATACAGCACCACTGCGTCTCCTTGCCGGTGCCCGCCTCGGTGATCGAACCCAAGGCGATCGCGTTGATCGCCCGTAGCCGGCGGAACCCGCAGAACGCCGCCTCCGAGTGGATCAGCAGCACCCGGAGGTTGGTGATGAACACGAAGACCCGGACGTGGCCGCCGGTGAGCTTGGTGATCGTCGCCTGCAGCGACGCGATCGCCTTCGCGAGCGGGTTGGAGCCGAGGAAGAAGCCATCCCCTTGGATCGAGTAGAGGATGTTCTCACCCGGGAGCAGGTCGACCTCGGAGACGATCTGCTGGGCTTGTTGAGAGAGTTGAACTGGCTGATTCATGGATTGAGCCTCACTGGTGATGGGTTGGTGCGATGGATTAAAATCAACGACTTATGTCAGGATTCGACGGGTGATTCGGCGGGGTGAGCCCGCGCCGCTGGGACCGCGAGGCGGTGTTGCGAGGTCACGCCGCCGATCGTCTGTCGCAGCTCGCCTCGCACGTGGTCGATGACCACCAGCGCGGAGCGTTCGTCGCGCACGCGCGCGCGTACCCTTGAATGATGCCGCGGCGCGCCCGCCGGGGCAGGCCCGCGCGCCGCAGCGACTCGTCCGCGACCAGACGAAAGCACGGATCCCCGCAATGGCGGCGGATCTGCTCCGGCGCGAAGGTGCCGCGCTCGAGCCGGTGAAGCGCGACCCGGAGCGCGTGCAGCTTCGCCGGGCCGCGACGGCCGACCTCCAGCGCCCGCGCGCCGATCGCCAGAGAGGCGACGAGCGCCGCGAGCCACGCCGCGAGCGCCGACACCCCCGCGAGCCACAGCCCGACTGGCAGCGCCGCCGCCGCCGCCGCCAGCAGCAGCGCATAGCGTTGAAAACTCACCCGCAGCAGCAGCGACTCGAGCGGACGCAGCTCCGGCAGGCGGAGTTTTCCAGGGCTCTGGCGTTTGAGTCTCATCGGCCCCCGCGAGCGGGCGAGCTTCCTACCCAGCGCGGCCCGGAAAGTCTACATATGACCCTCGGGACACCCAGTGCGATTCTTCACATTGTGCAGGACGCGGCGCGTGGACCCATTTGAACTACGAAATTTGAGCAACTCAAAACACATGTACATTGTTAACAATCAAGGCACTGAGCTCTCGCCAGCGACCAGCCCAAGCGCGCGCGCGCAGGCGCCGCTACTCGCCCGCGAGCCACGCGCTCACGTCCTCGCGCAGCGCGGCCGGGCGATCCAGCGTGACCGAGTGTGAGGCCGCCTCGTAGCGCGGATGGCGGATCCACCGCGCCTCGCCGTCCGCGCTGAAGACCACCCGAAGCCGCCCCGGCCGCGCCGCGCCGTCGGGCGCATCGACCTCTACCTCGACCGAAGCGACGATCGACGGATAGGCCGCGAGCGTCGGCGCGAGCGAGGGGCTGTAGATCACGAGGTCGTTGGCCGCGTCCGTCACGAAGGTGTCGACGTCGCGCAGGTTGCGCAAGAACGTCTCGCCGTGGTGAGGGTCGCCCGGGTCGACGTCCAGCGACAGCAACGTACCTGACCTAAAAGTCACGTTCGCTTCGTAGCTCCAGACCATATAATAGCGATCCCACGCGGCGAGCGGGCCGAGCTGCGCCGGAAGCAGCGGATCGACCGGGAAGATCCCCGGCTCCGCGACCCGATAGGGGCCCAGCGGCGCACGCCCTTCGAGCCCCCGATCCGCCGCCCAGAGCCCGTCGATCTGCGGGGGCTCCACGCCCAGCAGCGCGCTCATGATCGCGGGATCGCCGAAGCTCGCGCCGATGTGCTCGAAGAGCGCGCTGAGCCAGCTCGTCGGCGCCCGCGTATCGTAGCCGCTGCGCCCCGCCGCCTTCACGAAGTCGAGCCCGTTATGATAGGGGTCGCAGCTCCCCCCCTTCTCCGCGCACGTCTTGTAGACGAGCCCCAACTCAGCCGCGAGCGCGTAGAGCGGCGAGCCGGGCGCCTCAAAGAGCGCGCCCGCGGCCGCGTTCTGCACCTTGCCGGCGACGCTCGGCTGGATCAGCACTTGGCGGCCGAACTGCTCCGCGACCTTCGTCGGCGGGAACGAGGACGCCTCTGGGAAGCGCAGCGCGAGGTGATCCTCGATCGCCTCGACCAGCGCCAGATCGCGATAATGACGGCTGCCGTCCCCGTAGGAGCGGTGACGCAGCAGCATGTCCAAGAGGATCCCCGCCCTGATCCCCCCATAGCTCTCGGCCACGATCACCACCGGCGCGTCGACGAGCGCCGGCCGCTCCGCCATGAATTCCAGGATCACCCGGACAAAATCGGCCGCGTCAAGGTAGGTGTTGTAATTAGCCGCGCTGAATTCCGCGCGGCGCGCGTCGATATCGGCCACCTCGGAGTCATCGATCAGGGAATATGAAAACCCAGCGCCGCGGGCGTCGATGTAGAGAAGGTGCCCGAGCGCCGTCCACGAGTCCGGGTTCGCCGCGAGCGCCTCACCGCCGAGGAGCCCGCCTGCGACCGTCCACGGCGCCGTGTTGGTGCCCAGCAGCAGGCCCGTGGAGACCGCGGGTCCGCCGTTAAAAAAGACGAAGAGCGGCGAGCCGACGACGGGGTGATCCGCCGGGTGAAATGAATAGAAGATCCGCGCGGTCGAGGAGCGCATCGGCGTCGCCGCCGCCCCGCGACCGAGCGTATAATCGACCGGCGCGATCGTCACGAACCCCGCCTGCGCGGCCGCGGGCGGGCACTCACACGCCCACGCGTCCGCGACGCACACGCACCGCGTACACCCGCCCTCGCTCGGCGGCGGCCCACCGCACAGCGGCGCCTCCTCCGTAGTGGAGGCGCTCGTCTCGCTCGTCTCGCTCGTCTCGCTCGTCTCGCTCGTCGTGCTCGCCGCGCTCGTCGTGCTCGCCGCGCTCGTCGCGGCGTCGTCGTCCCCGCCGGGCGACTCCGTCGCGCTGAGATCACCGTCGCCGGACCCCGCGCACGCGCACGCGAACCCGACCAGCGACGCGCCCCACCGCCTCGCTCGCCGTTGTAGCGCTCGCGTCACCATCGCCGTACGACGCACAGCAGCCGGGAATGGGATGTGATGAGACAAGTGCCCCACAGTAGCAGCCGCGCGACGATCACGGTCTTGATGTGCTTCCACTTACACAAACAACCGCGACAGATCCTCGCAGAACATCGTTTTGTGGCGTTGGCAGGGCATCCTAGGCTGCGTACTGTAGCCGCGTGAAGTCCCCCACCATGCCACGGAGGGCGCTCCTCCTCGCGCACACGCTGCTCGGCGTCGCGTGCTCCGAGGGCGCCTCGGACACCGACAAGCCCGCCCTCTCAGCCGGCGCGCCGTCAAGCGGCGGCGCGAACGCGAGCGCCACGCCAGGCAGCGACGGCAGCGACGGCAACGACGACGACGGCAGCGGCGACGGCGGCGACAGCGGCGACAGCGGCGACAGCGGCGACAGCGGCGACAGCGGCGACGGCGACGACAGCGGCGACAGTGACGCGTCGACCACCGGCAGCGGCAGCTCCGGCGGCGACGGCCTCTGCGGCGACGGCCAGCTCGACCCAGGCGAGGCCTGCGACGACGGCAACCTCAGCAGCGCTGACGCCTGCTCCGCCGCCTGTCAGCCCGCGGCGTGCGGCGACGGCCACGTCCACGCCGGCGTCGAGCAGTGCGACGACGGCAACCAAAACAACAACGACGCCTGCACCGCCGCCTGCCAGCTCGCGAAGTGCGGCGACGGCCACGTCCACGCCGGCGTGGAGGCCTGCGATGACGGCAACCAGAACAACAACGACGCCTGCTCTAACTCCTGCGCTCTGCCTGGCTGCGGCGACGGGATCGTCCAACCCGGCGAGGAGTGCGACGACGGCAACCAGAGCAACAACGACGCCTGCCTAAGCACCTGCAAGGCCGCCAAGTGCGGCGACGGGATCATCCACCAAGGCGCCGAGCTGTGCGACGATGGCAACCTCAGCAACACCGACGCCTGCCTCACCACCTGTCAGCCCGCCAAGTGCGGCGACGGCTTCATCCATCAGGGCGTCGAGCTCTGCGACAGCAACCCCACACCCAACGCCACCTGCAACCAGTGCTCGCTCGTATGCAACCAGGGCTACGCCGACTGCGACAAGGCCGCGGGTAACGGCTGCGAGGTCGCGATCGCCGGCGACAAGAACAACTGCGGCGCCTGCGGCAAGAAGTGCCAAAACCCCTACAACACCTGCCAGCAGGGCCAGTGCGTCGCGATCTACGGCCCTGAGCACACCTTCGCCGGCATGCAGAGCAACCACTTCGTCACCCAAGGCTGCTGCTCCGTCGGCTGCGCCGGCAACAAGGACGTCGACGCCGCCTATTTTTGCAGCCGCTTCTACGGCCAGACCTGCGCGCCCAAGCCGGGCTACCAGCTCGCGATCACCCCCTACCCCACGTACCCCAAGATGCACAAGTACGGCGGCTGCTCCAACTTCGGCGCGATCATCCAAGGCACCACCTGCGACGGCGGGCCGTGCCGGATCACCAACATCGCCGAGAACTCGCAGGGCCTCGTCAACCTCGTCTGCGAGTGCAAGTGAGCCTCACTCTGAGTTGCACCCTACTTCACTTCTTGCTCACCGTGACCCCGCCCGGCCCGCAGCTCCAGCTCCACGCGTCCCCGAGCAGCGCCGGCGAGAGCACCGCGCACAGCGTCGCCGTATCAGCGCCAGGCGCGACGATCCGCGGATCCGCCGCGGGATCTTGATCGCGGCTCGGCACCCCGGCGAGCATGAACTGCGGCGTGTTGAGCAAGAGGCCCGCGTAGCGGCGCGCCCCCGCCTCGAGCAGCCCTGAGTCGAGGCCGTTCATCTTCGCGTCGAGCGCGAAGCCGATCACCTCCTCGATCACCTGCTCCTCCGCCGCGTTCGCGATCGTCGGCTCCGTGATCAGCCGGTCTTTGATCGCCGCCGCGATCTCCCGCACCGTCGCGTCGCCGAGCCCCGCGCCCTCGTTCAGCATCAGCTCGATCCACTCGAACGACGCGCACTCGCCCCCAGCGGCCCCGTGCACGCGCCCCCGAGGAACGGGTTCTCACCCGCGGCCAGCCGCGCCTCCCACGACAGCAACGAGCCGAAGTCCACGCCGTTGAAGCCCGGCGTCGCGTCCTTCAAGAAGACCCCTTGCTCGCGCAGGAAGCCCGCCGCCGGCAGCGGCCCGTCGCTGAGCCGCTGCGGCAGCGGCCACCACATCGCCCGCGCCGCCGAGTCGATCAGCACCCACGCGCTGTAGCGCTGCACCCGGTCGCCGACGCTGTTACCGCGCACGTTCGGGTCCGTCGCGGTCCGCGAGAACGGCTCAAACACGGGGTCCAGGTGGTACGCTGTCGCCGCCCCGCACGCGTCCGGCGCGTCTTGGTTGAAGTACGGGTGCGTCACGATCCCGACCAGCAGCTCGCGCACCGAGTAGCGCTCGGCGATGAACAGCTCGCTCAGCTCCTGCAGGATCTCCCGCTGCTTCGCGTTGCGCGGGAACGAGGTCGCGAGGGTGAGCGGGTAGCCCATCACCTCCTCCCACACCTGATTGACGATGTTGGTCGCCAGCAGGAAGGCCAGCGCCTGGTCCGGCGCGACCGCAAGATCTGGCCCGAGGACCAGCCCCTCCTCCGCCAGCGCGGCCAGGCCCGCGCGGTACTTCGGGTCGAGGTCGAAGAGGTACGGCTCCGCCGGCAGCGGCCCGCCGAGGTACCCCGGGTCGCCCAGCAGGTCGCCGCCCCGATCGGTCGTGAAGCGGCCGCACGCGCCGCTCATCCCCCACGGCCGCGCCGGCCCGTCGTCGCGCACGAAGCCCGACCAGCGAAACGCCGCGAACAGCTCCGCCTCCGGCCGCCCCTTCGCCTCGCCGAAGATCGCCCGCTCAAATTTTCCTGCGATCGCCCAGTGATGGTTCAGCGCCGGGTCCGGGCTGTAGGTCACCGACTCCTCGCTGTTATGGCACTCGAGACAGGCGGGCCGCCGACCCAGGTACGCCGAGCCGAAGATCTCGCCATAATTTGCGCGCCGGACCACCTCGATCTCCGCCTCCGTCACGTTCGCGCCGGTGAGCGGGCGCGCCATGCGAGCGAAGAGATCCGCGCGGTACGCCGGCGTGATGTCATCGAGCCGCAGCGAGCTCTCGAGCACGTCATGGAAGGTGAAATTTTCGCCGAAGTCCGCGCCTTGCGCGTCGTTATCGCGGATATACGCCGCCAGCTCGCTGTCCGCCGCGGCGGCTGTGCGGACCCCGTAGCAGCTATAATTCGCCTTGATCTCGACCCGGTTGATCCGCAGCTGCTCAAAGAAGAAGTCGAACCAGCGCTGGTGATAGAGCTCGCCGTCCGCGAGGCCCCGCGCGATCACCTCGCGGCCGTCGCCGCCCGCCGCGTCGATCTGCTCGATCATCGCGACCAGCAGCCGCACCTCGCGGATCCCCTCCGGCCGGCGCCCCTGGATCAGCGGGATCGCCCGCTTCACCCACGCCTCGTCGCCCGCGTCGCACTCCTGCTCGCCCGGATCTGCGGCCGCGGGCGGCTCGCCGCCGTCGTCGCCGAACTCGGTCTCGCCGAAGCTGCTCGCCGCGTCGGTCGTGGCCGCCGTCGCCGCCTCCGTCGCGGTCGCGTCGTCATCGCCGCCGCCGCCGCTGCACGCCAGCAGCAGCGCGACCCCGCCCGCGATCGGGCGCCCACCTCGGGCCTTGAGCCTTGTAGATAGACGAGTCATGCCTTGATCCCCAGGTAGAGCTCTTTGATCCGCTTCGCCGCCGCGAGCTCGGTCTCGACGCCGCCGCTGACGTCGCCGACCGCGAAGGTTTGCGAGGAGAACGGGAAGATCCCCAGCGCCATCATCACCATCATCCGATTCTCCGCCGGCGTCACCCACTGCTGGCTGATCCCCAGCTCTGGGGTGATGTGGCCATAGACCCCGCGCTCGGCCGCGGTCAGCGGCCCGCCGATGAACACATTCACCATGCCCTGCGGCCAGTGGTTCAGCCCGTCCTCGCCCTGCAAGTAGGGCGTGCGGCCGAACTCTGTGTTGATCACGATCATCGTCTCATCGAGGTTGATCTTCTTCGGGTCGCGCTCGCCGGGCGCGTTGATGATCTCTGCCAGCTTGCGCAGCGTGTGGCTGATGTTCTGCGAGGCGAAGCTGACGTGCTGCTGGTGCGTGTCGTGGCCGCCCGCCGGGTGGGGAGTGAGCGCCCCGTCGATCCACTGCACATACCGCGGCTGATCGCTGGCGCGCGTGAGCAGCGACGCGGCCAGCCGCGCCTGCATCGCCGGCATGTCCACCGCCTCGCCCTTGCCGCACTCGCTGCCCGCGAGCCCTTCAAAGAGGTCGCCGCTGAGGATCCCCTGGAGCTGGCTGGCGCCGCGGCGGGCGAAGTGCGCGAATTCATAATTTGAGCGCTCCGCCGAGCGCGTCGGCGCCCCCTTGCCACTCGGGCGAAAACGCGCCTCATAGTCGCGCTGATAGAAGTCGACCGCGCGATCGAACGACGCCCGCCGCTCGCCCACGCCGCCGCGCGCGAGCAGCTCCGCGAGCTCGGAGCCCTGATCGACGGTGACGCTGAGCGGCCGCGCTGACCCCGGGTGCAGGCCCACCGAAGACGCCGCCTTCACGTTATCCGTCGGGAAGTCGACCCCCGGGTACAAGATGTAGGCGTACGGCGCCTCACGCAGGCCGCCGGGGCGCTCGAGGAAGTGCCGCTGGATCGCGGCGCCGACCCCCGCGAGCCGCGGCGAGCCCAGCCGCGAGCCCGTGAGCGCGAACGGGTTCGCGCCCTCATGCGGCAGCGAGTCATGGCGCTGCACGACCACGCGCATCCGCGCGACGATGTCGGGGCGCTCCCGCAGCGGCGCCGCCCACGGCCCGAGGTGGACCAGCTCCCCCGCGCCGTCCTCCGCGAACGGCTCGCTCAGCTCGCCGCTGAAGCCGCAGCTGGCGAAGCGCTGCTCGATCTGCTGCATGAAGGCGTGCAAGTAGGTCCCCTGCCCGTCGCCCCAGCTCGGCACCGTGTAGAACGTGTCGAACGCGCTCATACCGCCGTAGAAGAACAGCTCGAGGACGTTCTTCGCCTGTCGCGCCGTCGGCAGCATCGCCTCGGCCTTGTCGTCGGGCCACGCCCCCCAGCCCGCGCTCGCCCGCCGCGGGTGCCGGAGCACGGAGAAGCCGGCCACGCCTGCGGCTGAGGCCCCGAGCGCTGATTGCAAAATTACGTCGCTTCATCCCGCTCCTCTCACTCCACCAGGTCGATGTAGCCCCAGACTTGATAGCGCGTGATCACCTGCAGCGCCCCGCCCTTGAACGGGATCAGCCGCGGCCGCTCGCGCGCGATCGTGATGAAGCCGAGCCCCGCGCTCAAGGTCGCCATCGCCGGAGCGGGCACCGTAAACGCGCCGTCGTCGGCCGCGTGAGCGCTGATGAGCTGGTCGTATTGGTCCCAGATCTGGATCACGATCCTGTCGGCGCCCGCCGCCGCGTCCGGCTCCTCGCTCGCCGCCTCGACCTGCCACTCGAAGCTCAGCGCCTGATCGCGCGGGACCGCGAGGTCGTACACCTCCAGCGCCGGCGCGCTCACGACCAGCGCCGGCGGCGTCGACACCCGCCCGTCGATCACCCTGTCCTCAAAGACATCACCGCCGTAGAGCACCAGGCGATAGTCGCTCGCCGGCGCCCACATCGCCGGATCGGGGGCGCACTCCGCTGGCAGACCGTCCGCGCCGCTCGCCAGGTAGACCGGGTACTTGCCGTCCGCCAAGATCCTGCACGCCAACGGCTCCCCGGCGCTCGCGTGCACCAGCTTGATCGCCGCGCCCGCCTCCACCCACGCGGCGGCGTCCCCCCACACGTACGGCTGCGGCGCGTGGGTCTCCACCGAGTCGACCGCGGCGGGCGGCGGCGGCAGGCTGAGCTGGAGCGCCTGGAGCGCGTACAGATCCTCGGTCTCAAAGCCCGCCTGATGATACGCGCCGGCCATGCCGAGCAGCGGCCCCGGGTCGATCGCGTCCGGCGCGAAGAGCGTGAAGTCGAGGTGCCCGATCACCCCCGCGCCTTCGCTCTCGCCGCTGCTCTCGCCCGCGCTCGCGTCGCTCTCGCCCTCGCTCGTCCCCTCCCCGGTCGTCTGCCCGCTGCTCGCGCTGGCGCTCTCTCCCTGGTCATCGCCCGAACAAGCGCTCAGCGTCGCGAGCGGGCAGCAGCAGCGACCAAGCGCCTCGCAGGGGGGTTGTGGAGCGTGGCTTGAGCTTCTTCACCAGGAGAAATCCAATTCGAGCATACGGGTAAGTCCTCATCTCAGGGAATAAGCTCTCAAAATTAACCTCCAATTCAAACACATGTGAATAGTCACAAATCCTCATAAGAAGGGCCCTGGCGGAGCCGCGCCGGGGGAGCGTTTCGGCTATCCTCCGCGGCCCATGGCCAGCGACTCCACGGCAGCGAAGGGGGAGCGACGGGCGCGGGTGACCGCCCCGCAGCTCGCCCGGCTCAAGCGACAAGGGCAGCCGATCGTCATGGTCACCGCCTACGACGCGACCTTCGGCCGGCTCATCGACGAGGCCGGCGTCGACGTGATCCTCGTCGGCGACAGCCTCGGCATGGTGATGCAGGGCCACCCGCACACCCTCGAGGTCACCCTCGACCAGATGATCTACCACGCCCGCTGCGTCCGCCGGGCGGTCTCGACCGCGCTCTTGGTCGTCGACATGCCCTTCATGAGCTACCAAGTCAGCCCTGAGCAGGCGTTGATCTCCGCGGGGCGGCTGGTCCAGGAGGGCGGCGCGGAGGCCGTCAAGCTCGAGGGGGGCGGCCGCGAAGACGCCGTCCGACGGATCGTCTCCGCTGGCATCCCCGTCATGGGTCACCTCGGCCTCACCCCCAGAGCGTCCACAGGTCGGCGGCTTTCGCGTGCAAGCGCGCGACGAGGCCGCCGCCGACCGCCTCCGCCGCGACGCCCTCGCCCCTGCAAGAGGCCGGCGCCTTCTCCCTGGTGATCGAGGGGGTGCCCGCCACCCTCGCCCGCGAGGTCTCCGCGTCCCTCCAGATCCCCACCATCGGCATCGGCGCGGGCGTCGGCTGCGACGGTCAAGTCCTCGTGATGCACGACCTCCTCGGCCTCGAGGACCGCTTCAAGCCCCGCTTCGTCAAGCGCTTCGCCGAGCTCGCGGAGCAGGTGCGCGGGGCCGTCGGCGCCTACGCCGAAGAGGTGCGTACCCGCAGCTTCCCCGGCGACGCCCACTCCTTCGCCGCCGTCAGCGCCGCCGCGCCCGAGCCACCCAAGGCCGCGAGCGGCGGCGGCGGTTACGGCCCCGTATGAGCTCCAACGAGGCGATCTCGGTGCTGCGCAGCGCCGGCGAGGCCCGCGCGTGGCGGGCGACCTTGCCCGCGGACGCGCCGTCGCCTTCATCCCGACGATGGGGTTCCTGCACGACGGCCACCTCTCGTTGATGGCGGAGGGGCGACGACGCGTCGGTCCCCAAAGGACAGGTGATCACCTCGATCTTCGTCAACCCGACCCAGTTCGGGCCGAACGAGGACTTCGATCGTTACCCGCGCGACGAGGCCGGCGACCTCGCCAAGGCCGCCGCCGCCGGGGTCGACCTCGCCTTCTGCCCGAGCGCCCCCAGCGAGCTGTTCCCCGCCCACAGCCGCACCTGGATCGAGGTCGAGGGCCTCGGCGACGCCTTATGCGGGCGCTCGCGCCCTGGCCACTTCCGCGGCGTCTGCACCGTCGTCGCCAAGCTGTGGGGGCTGCTCCGCCCCTCGATCGGCCTCTTCGGCGAGAAGGACTACCAGCAGCTCGCGATCCTCCGGCGCATGCACGCCGATCTCAACCTCTGCGGCGAGATCATCGGCATGCCGATCGTGCGCGAGCCCGACGGCCTCGCGATGTCGAGCCGCAACAGCAACCTGGACCCGAGCAGCCGCGAGGCCGCCCGCGCGATCCCCCGCTTCCTCGCCGAGGTCCGCGCCCGCTACGCCGCGGGCGAGCGCGCCGCCGCCGGCCTCTTGGCCGACGCGCCCGCCCGCCTCGCGCCTGGACGGATCGACTACGTCAGCCTCGTCGACGCCGCCGATCTCCGGCCGATCGACGTCATCGAGCGCCCCGCCCTCTGCGCGCTCGCCGTCTACTTCGGCGGCGTCCGCCTGATCGACAACGCCCTGCTCTGACAGCCAGCCGACCCGCCCGCTCACTGTCAGATCCGCGCGGCGCCCGCTCACTGTCAGATCCGCGCCGCGCCCGCTCACTGTCAGATCCGCGCCGCGCGCTCGCAGGCACCTGCGCGGCTCCTCAGCGCCTCATCGCTCTGATACAACGTTGGCGTAGGAAGTCTGCTCACGTGGGGAGGCGCCGAGGTGCGCGCCCGGAGGTTCTCGATAAAAAATGCGTCACACTCAAACCGCTCAACAGACACAGCTCCGCTCGTACGTGCGTCGCAGCGGGCTCATCGCCCCCCTCGCCCTCCTGCTCGCGGTCGGCTGCTCAGGCGATGACGGCGCCAGCAGCGACACCAGCCCGACCTCCACGCTCGGCAGCACCTCTGCCTCGGCCACCAGCGAGGGGACCGACACCACCGCCGATCCCACCGTCGACACCGACACCACCAAGGGCGGCGGCACCGACAGCGTCGGCGAGAGCGAGACGATCGGCTCCACCACGGATACTACCGCCGCCACCGACACGGACGCGACCACCGGCAACACCACCACCGACGGCGGCGACGGCGTCGTCATCGACGTCAAGATCGACCCCCTGGACCCGATCGTCATCGTCAAGGACGGCGTGATCCCGCCGGCGCTCCAGTTCACCGCCATCGGCATCACCGACAAGGGCGTCGAGGTCCCGGTCACTGGCTCGTGGAAGTACGACCGCCCCGACCTCGCCACCATCGGCGGCGGAGCGGCGAGTTCACGGCCACCGGCCTGCTCGGCGGCGTCGGCCTCGTCACCTTCGACTCGCAGGGCCTCAGCGCCTCGACCAACGCGACCGTCAAGCTCTACTTCACCGACGACCCCGGCGTCGACCCGGGATCAAGGACGCCTTCGACGGCGCCTTCTGAGCCTGACCCCGCGATGACACTCCTCTATCCCTACGACAAGACCGTCTTCCCCCGCGGCCTCGTCGGCCCGCGGATCCAGTGGAACGGCGGCGGCGCCAACGATCTCTATTATGTGCACGTCGTCGCCGAGACCTTTGAGTTCGAGGGTTGGAAGGCCGTGCCGCCGCCCTCGCGCTACGACTTCCCGCTGCTCCCGAATGACGTCTGGCTGAAGCTCACCGCCTCCACCGACGGCGATGTGAAGTTCGACATCCAGCGCTACGACGGCAACAAGGCCTACCTCGCCAAGACCCAGACCTGGACGATCGCCCCCGCCGACCTCGCCGGCACTGTTTATTATTGGGAGGTCAACAACGGCAACATCGTCCGCCTGCCCGTCGGCGCCAGCAACCCCGAGAATTTCATCAAGAAGGACGGCAACACCCAGTGCCTCGCCTGCCACAGCGTCTCGCGCGACGGCTCGCGGATCGCCGCCGCCGCGCAAGGCGGCTGGAGCCCCTGGACCACCATCAACTCGGCCACCGGCGACATCCTCCACTACTCCGCCACCGCATCTGGCTTTCAGGCCATCTCGCCCAACGGCTCGCACACCTCTGGGGTCAGTCGGACGGCGCCGGCCCGCTCAAGCTCACCGCCTTCAACAGCAACGCCGTGCTCGCCCAGCTCAGCGCCCCGGGCGCCTACCCGTCCACCCCGCCTGGTCGGGTGACGGCCAGATCGCCTTCGGCCAGCGCCTCAACGGCAACTGGCTCGACTTCACCGCCTCGAGCCTCTGGATCACCAAGGTCGACCTCGACAACCCCAGCTTCAGCGAGACCAAGAAGATCGTCGACTCCGCGGGCGGCCTGCCCACGGTCACCTACCCGACCTTCAGCCCCGACAACAAGTGGATCTCCTACTACCGCGGCAACCAGGCCCGCACCCGCGCCGCCGTCGCGGAGGTCTGGATGACCAAGACCGACGGCTCCGCCCAGGTCCGCCTCGACAACGCCAACGGCAAGGGGATCATCGAGATCGGCCAGGACCAGACCACCTACGAGCCCACCTTCCTCCCTGTCGCCGTCGGCGGCTACTTTTGGCTGATCGTCGGCTCCGAGCGCAAGTACGGCAACACCCTCACCGACACCAACCCCAACAGCCGCCGCAAGCAGCTCTGGGTCGCCGCCATCGACCCCAACGCCCCCGACGGCGTCGATCCCTCGCACCCGCCCTTCTGGCTCCCGGGACAGGAGCTCAACAACTCCAACATGCGCGGCGAGTGGGCGCTCTCCCCCTGCAAAGAGGTCGGAGAGGGCTGCAAGGGCGGCTTTGAGTGCTGCGACGGCTTCTGCTACGACAACAACAACGACGGCCAGCTCGAGTGCGGCGAGCCGATGGGCTGCTCGCACCTCGGCGACGCCTGCGAGGTCGACGCCGCCTGCTGCGAGGGCGAGGTCTGACCTGCATCGGCGGCTACTGCTCGATCACCCCGGGCTGAGCCCCGCCACCACCCGCTCGATCTGCGCGTAGTCGCGGCGTACCGCGCACTCGCGGTAGCCGCGGCCCGCCAGCGCCGCCAGCACCGCGGGCGCCTGCCCGGCCCCGACCTCCAAAAGAGCCGCCCGGAGCCGCGCAGAACCCCAGGCGCCGCGCAGGCGTCGATCAGGCGCACGATCAACCGCAGGCCGTCCGCGCCGCCGTCGAGCGCCGCGTGCGGCTCGAAGTCGCGAACCTCCGGATCCAGCCCTGCCAGCTCCTGCGTCGGGATGTAGGGCAAGTTCGCGAGCACCGCGTCAAAACCACCGGCAGGCGGCGTCAGCCCTGCGAGTAAGTCGGAGCGCACACACTCGATCGCCGCCCCCAAGCGCTCCGCGTTCGCCAGCGCCACCGCCAACGCGTCCTCCGACCGGTCCACCGCGATCACCCGCGCCGCCGGCCGCGCCCTCGCGATCGCCAGCGCGATCGCCCCGAGCCCGTGCCCACGTCCACCACCGTCAGCCCGTCGCCCGGGCTCGGCAGCAGCTCGATCGCCCAATCCACCAGGTGCTCCGTCTCCGGGCCGCGGCACCAGCACCCGCCCGTCCACCGCCAGCTCCAAGTCCAGCGCGTGAAACCCCCGTCGACCCACGATGTACGCCACCGGCTCGCGGCTCAGTCGGCGCCGCACCAGCTCTCGCAGCGGCGCCCGCTCCGCCTCCCCGATCAGCGCGTCGTGCCGCAGGTACAGCTCCATGCGTGTACACCCGAGCGCGTGCGCGAGCAGGTGCTGCGCGTCCACCCTCGCCTCCTCGATCCCCGCCTTTAAAAACCGCTCTGTCGTCCACGCGAGGAGCTCGCCGACGGTCCACGCCTGGCCGCGGCTCGGGTCGAGGTGCTGCTGGCACGGCCGTAGAGTGAGCGATCCCGCGAGGCGAAGGGAAGGCCCTGCGATACCATGCGCACGACCATGCCCAGCCCGCTCGCACCGTCATCGCGCACGATCATCACGATGCTGCTCGCGCCGCTGATCACGGGCCTGCTCGGCCTGCTCGCCGCCCAACCGCCGCCGCCCCGCCCCGCCGACGCCCCGCCCTCCCAGCTCTCCGCCGAGCGCGTCCGCGATCGCCTCATCGATCTGCTCGGACCCGAGAGCCCCCCGCACCCTGTCGGCAGCCCCGCCAACGATCGTGTACGCGAGCGCCTCATCGCCCAGCTCCCGCGCCCTCGGCCTCGAACCCACGCGCCAACGCGCCTTCATCTGCGCCGAGCAGGGCAGCTGCGCCTGGGTCGAGAACCTCATCGTCCGGATCGAAGGCGCCTCGGATCGAGGAGCACAGCGCCCCGCCGTCGCCCTGCTCGCCCACTACGACTCTGTAGGAGCCGGCCCCGGCGCCGCCGACGACAGCCACGGCGTCGCCCCTCCTCCTCGAATTCTGCGGATCTTGGCGCCCCAGGCCCCCACGCCCGCCCCTTGCTGGCGATCTTCACCGACGGCGAAGAGCTCGCCCTGCTCGGCGCCCGCGCGCTCTTTTAGAGGGCGGCGAGCGGCCCTCACCAAGGACCAGGCTCGGCGTCGTGCTCAACGTCGAGGCCCGCGGCACCACCGGCGTCTCGCGCATGTTCGAGAGCAGCCGCGGCGCCGCCTTGATCGCCGCCTTCGCCGCCGGGGCGCCGCGCCCCAGCGCCACCTCCCTCGCCGTCGAGATCTATCGAAGAATGCCCAACGACACCGACCTCTCCGTCTTCTTGGGCGAAGGCGTCCCTGGCCTCAACTTCGGCTTCATCGGCGGCGTCGCCCGCTATCACACCCCGCGCGACGACCTCGCCCACCTCGACCTCCGCAGCGTGCAACAACAAGGCGACGCCCCGCTCAGGGCCGCCCGCGCCCTGCTCGCCGCCGACTCCTCCCTCGCGCCCGCGGGCGCACCTGGCCTACACCGACCTCGGCGGCCGCCTCCTCCTCCGCTGGCCCGCCCCGCTCAGCCCGCTGCTCGCCGCGGCCGCCCTCCTCGCGCTCCTCTTCGCCGCCCGCCGCGCGTCTTCCCCGAGCGACATGTCTCTCAAAACATGTCTTTTATCACTATTGACTAACCCTGCTCGTCCTCCTCGCGGGGTCCTCGGCGGCGTCGCCGCGGAGCGCGCCCTCAACGCCCTCCGCCGGCGCCGCCGATCCGTCTCCCAACGCCTCCCTCGCCGCCGCCCTCACCCCTCGCTCTAGGCGCGTCGCTGTGCGCCCTCCTCCTCCTCGCCCCACCTCAACTCGCCGCGTCGGCGCCGCCGCCAAGCGATCAGCGCCTGGACCTTGTGGGGCCTGCTCACCCTCGCCCTCGCCTCGCCGCGCCCACAGCGCTCCCGGCTGGCTCCCCACTCCTGCTCGCCGCCCTGCTCCTC
>JADJRG010000003.1 GCA_016712315.1 Nannocystis sp.
ACCTCCGCGAGATCATGCTCCCAGCCAAGGGCAAAGAGGAGAAGACCACCCCCGCCCCGATCGTCGCCATGGTCCGCGAGACCGGCGGCGGGATCAGCCTGCACCGCCCCGAGGAGGTCAACACCTACGAGCCCTCCGCAGTCGCCAACACCTGCCACGGCAGCGCCCGCTCCTTCCCCCGCCCAGGCCTACGATTTTGGCCGCTCGGCCTCAAGGTCGCCCTCGGCCTCGGCTCCGACTTCAACGGGTTTATCCAGCAGACCCGCCCCGCTTCGGCCCTGACGCCTGCTCCGCCTCCTCCTTCGCCGAGGAGGCGCAGTGCCAGGCGCGAGACGAGCGCGGCCAAGGACTGCCACCTCTCGCTGTAGATTATGACAACACTGGACTCCGGCCGCATCGGCCAGCTCGGCCAGCTCCTCGACGACCTCGATCAACACGGCAGCGACACAGCCCCTCCGCCGCTCCGCCGACGACTTCGTCCGCATGGGAGCGCGCCAGCGCCCGCGCGGCGGCCGCCGACGATCCCGCCGACATCGACCTCAGCGGCATCACCGTCCTACCCGCCCACGCGGCCCGCCGCGGCGCCCTCCCAAGAGTGCGACCGAGCCTACTGCCCAGGCGCCCTCCTCAGCGGCGCCGAGTGCCGCTTCGACGCCGAGTGTGAGAGCGGCGAGTGCCAAGGACGCCGGCGAGTGCGGCGCCCCCAGGACTCTGTCAATAAAGCATCCCCCTCGTGAACCCGCCGCGGCGCCCGCCGCTCGCGGATCTGGCGGACACGCGGCACGCGGAGGGCGCTCCGCGCGGCCGGTGTGATGTTCGCCCGGCGATCAGGCGCACCAGGTCACGGTCAGGGCCTGCTTCACCGAGCTCCGGGCGCGAGCAGCTGCGTGTCGGTCGTCGGCGCGGCGCCGATGGCGAAGGCGTAGTTGATCGGCGAGGTGATCCCCTGGTCGGCCCCGTCGCTGATCGTGAGGCTCATGCCGTCGTCGGCCAGGTGCCCGGAGGAGGGCGCTCTGCGGGCAGGCCCTTGTAGTAGCGCTGCTCCAGCGAGTCGTAGTCGTAGACCGCGAAGATGGGGCCGATCGCCGCGACGCCGGGGCCAGCGGCGAGGTGGCGAGCTTCTTGCGGTTCGCGGCGGAGACCTGGCCCATCAGATAGATCGGGTCGGCGGCGCGGCCCAGGAGCAGCCGCTGAGCACCGCGACCGCCGCGAGCGTGGTCGCGGGCGCGAGCGGCTCCTTGACGCCGAGAACGGCGGACAGCTCCTTACGGGCGAGCGTAAGCGGGGTGATGGGCCTACCGTCGCGCGGACGCCGACCTTGAACTGAAACCCTGGTAGATGTCACAATCGCGCTGATAGGAGGACATACCTGGGAATCGTCCAGGCCCGGGCCTCGGCGGTCAAGAGCCGTCCTCAGGGCGACACCGCGCGAGCCACGGGCGATCCGAGCGCGACGAGAAGATGACCCCTGGGACACCCCGTGGATGCCCCATGGGGAGCCGTAGCCAGCGGGACCGCGCGGGCGCGACGATCGAAAAAAGACCAATCATTTCAAATCGATGAATGCGGCTCGCTGCTTGCTTTAGGTCGAGGCAAGGACGAACCGACCCCATGACTCACCACCGATCCTCGACTGTCTCCCTGCGCCTCGCGCGTAAGTCCTCCGCTCTGCTCGCCCTCTCACTGCTGATGAGCGCCTGCGCCGACATGCCCGATGAGCCGACACCGAGCAGCTCGACGCCGAACCCGCGTACGAGCTGGTGGCCGGCGACTATCCCTATCGCGACGGCGACGCCACGGTCTGCTCGGTCTGGCAGGCCGATCTCGGCGAGGAAGGAGTCCACCGGTGGACCAGATTTTACCTCCTCGGCCGCATGAACGAGGAGCTCGCCGCGGATCGAGAGTGGCAGCGGTACTTCGGCCTCGACCGCATCGCGACTTGCGACCAAGCGCGCGACTATCAGGAGGCGCGCGTCGAGTACGAGGAGGCCACGGCGCCCGCGCCCGATCCCTCGACAGGCGGCAACTACCCCGAGGAGCCCGTCGACGCGCTGACCCCGCGGGTCGGCGAGGCCGACGGCGAATCGAACCACCCAGCGGTCGTCCGCCTGACGCGCAACCTCAGCGGCGTCCAGAACGGCACCTCCAACGGCTGCAGCGGCACCCTCATCCACCCGCGCGCGGTCCTCACCGCGGCTCACTGCTTCCCCGCGGGAGCGACCTCGATGTCCCTGCGGCGCGAGGATGACGGCGCGGTCCAGCCCTGGGTGACCCTGAGCGCCACCGTGTACCGGCACGGCAATTACACCGGCGTCGGCGACCCGGGCGATGACATCGGCTTGGTGGTCTTCGACGACCCGATCGCGGGCGTCGATGCGGGCCCCGATACCATGAGGGTGCTGGTCTCACCGATGGGCGCGGGCGATCGCATCGTCTTCCACGGGTGGGGCATCGCCACCCACGAGGGGACCGGGGCGGGCATCCTCCGCTACGGCTCCGTATACATCGACTGGGCCAGCTCGCGGCACTTCACGGACGAAGTGGTCAAGGGCGGCGCGAGGATCTGCAAGGGCGACTCGGGCGGTACAGCCCGGCTCGAGCGCTCGTCCAACAACCTGACCTTCGACCTCGTGGGCGGCATGGCCTCCGAGGTATGAGGTGGGCAGCGACTTCTGCCCGTACCCTGGCGGCACACAGCGCTGGGCGGCGACCGCCGACAAGATCGCGTGGATCGAGGCGCGCCTGCTCCTCAACGGGATCGACCTAACCCCCCGGGGACGGCGACACCACCGCCTGCCTCCGCGCCTCGCAGTCCGGCCGCGATTATATGCGCTGCTGGTGAGGCGACCGAGCTGGGCCTCTCCGGGACCCACCCGGAGAGGCCCCCATCACTGCTTGCCCGGCTTATTGCCCGCGGGTTTGCCCTTCGGCTCCACCTTCTTGTCCCCGCTCGCCCCCTTACCGGTCGGCTTCTTCGCCCCCGCGTCGGCGTTCACCAGCGTCTTGCTCGCCTCGAGCGTCTTGCGCCACGCGCTCGCCCGCGCCGGGGGAGAAGCGCGTCAACCGAGCGTCCACCGCCTTCTTCACGTCGGCGTACGTCTTCCCCTGGTCCATCACATTCTTGAAGGCCCCCAGCATCGCCGCCTCATAACGCGGGGTCAGATCGCCCTGGATCGTCTTGCTCGCCTCGCTCACCACCGACGACCCGTGAAATTCCCCGCGCACGCCGTCTTCGCGCGAGGTGTCGCGGCCAGGCTGCCGCCACCGCCGCGTCCACCTCATCCACGCGCAGCTCCTCGCTCAGCAGCGCCTCCGCTTGGCAGCCCGGTCCACAGCGCCTCGATCGCGCCGACGAGCTCGCTCGCCCGCCGGTGCGTCGCCCGCAGCGCCTCGCCGAGCGCCGTATTCTCCCCCGCCTTCGCCTTGCCCTTGGCCATGCTCGCGCACAGCGCCTGCTCCGCCACCAACATACGCCCCAGATCCTCGGCCAACCGCAGCCCCCGCCCCTGGATCTCCCCCGCGCTCGACCCGGCCAGCGCTCTCGCCTCGTTCACCCCGCCCAGCAGCGCCTCGCTCTGCTCGAGATCCAGCCGCACCGCCGCGAGCGAATAGTCGCTCGGAGGCGCGGAGAGCAGCCCCGCCAGCCGGCTCGCCGCGAAGCGATAGCCCGCGGCGTCGCCGTCGAACTCCAGCGGCGCCCCGCTGAAGCTCCCGGTCTTCGCCACCGCCGCCGCGACCCCCTTCGGCGGCGCCCCTGCGAGCGTGAACGTCATCCGCTCGCCCTCGACAGAGCGCACCTTCGCCGCCTTGCCGCCCACCTTCAGCGTCGTCTTCGTCGTCAGGTGCTCGCCGATCACCACCCCTTCGCTCCCGCTCTTCGCCGGCCGCACCGCGATCGCCGTCAGCGTCGGCGCCCGCACCACCGTGACCTCCTTCTTACTCGCGAATTCCCGCCCATGCGCCGTCGCCACCAGCGTCGCCGAGCCGCTCGCCTCCGCCGGCACCAGCAGCGTCACCTTGCTCGCCGAAGCCTTCGCCGAAGGGTCTAGCGTCAACGTCGCCGCTCCCAGCCGCCAGCTCCCCACGTCTGCGAGCTCCTTGCCGCTCACCGTCAACGACCCAGGCGCCCCCACGCTCGCCGGCACGCTCGAGATCACCGGCGCCTTGTGGATCGTCAGCCCCGGCTCCAGCGTCGCCTTTCGCTTGCGCGCCTCCGCCACCAGCGCCCCGCTCTTCGCCCCCTTCACCGCTACCAGCCGCGCCGAGCCGGCCTCCGCCGACACCACCTTCAGCGCCTTCGATCCGATCTTAAAGCTCACCTTACCCGCCCGCTGCCCACCAAGTGCTCGCCGCTCGCCACCACCTCCTCCCCCTCAAAAACCGCCGTCGGCGCCACCCCGCTCAGCGTCGGCGCATAGAACACCTCCAGCGGCTTCTTCAGCGCCGCCTGCCCGCCCAAGCTCGACACCGCCACGATCCCGGTCGTCGCCCCTTCTGGCACCACGAAGCTCAGCTTGCTCGCGCTCTGCCCCTCGATCTTCGCCGTCGCCGCGCCCAGCGTCACCGTCGTCACCCGGTCGAGCGCCTTCCCGCTCAGCGTCACTGTCTCGCCTGGAGCCGCCACCGCCGGCTTCTGAGCGCTGAGCTTCGGCGCCGGCACAAAGACGAACCCGCCGCTGCTCGCCACCGCCTTACCCCCGCGGCGCACCGTCAACGTCTTCCCCTTCGTCGCCTTGGCCGGGATCGTCGCCGAGATCTGGTCCCCTCCCGCCGACACCTTCACCTCCTCCAGCGTCACCGAATCCAGGCGCAGCTCGTCGCCCTCGACGAAGCCGCGACCGCGCACCACCACCGTCGCGCCCGCCGCCAGCTCCCCGGCTCCACCGCCGTGATCGCCGGGCCCAGCTCGGCCTCACCGAGCAGCGCCGCCACCCCCAGCGTCGGCGCCGCCGCGGCCCCGGACCCCGCCAAACCTGTCCCAAAGAGCACAAGCGCCGAAGCCAGCCAGAGCGAGCGGGTGCGCCTCATCGTCGTCGTCGCGGTCATCGCGGATGACCACAACCCATCCCCGCCCGCGCGTCAAGCGGCGATCCGAGCCCCGCTCAAGGCGCTCGCGGGGCCGCCCCGAAGCGCTCGACAAAGCCCGCGATCAGCCGCGCCGCCGCCTCCTCTGGCTCCATCACCGGCTCACGGCTCACCCGCACCAGCCACCGCGCCCCCGGGTTCGCCGCCGCCAGAGCCCGCGCGGCGGCCCCCAGATCCCTCGCTCCCGCGTAGTACACCATCGCGCTCTTCCCCCGCGGATACACCACCAACCCCTCCTCCAGCCGCGCCTGCAGCACTCCCCCTGCCGCGGGAAATTCCGCCTCGTCCAGCCGCACCCAAGCGCCGAAGTTCATAGCCCGCGCACTCTACCCGGCCCGCCGACCGCCGCCACTTCTCTATCCACCGCGCGCGTCCATCACGTTAGACTCGCCCTTCGCCATGCCCCGCCTGACCCGAGCGCTCCCACTCACCGGCCTCTTCCTCGCGGGCCTCATGCTCCGCCCTGACGGCGCCCAGGCCGCTCCAGCCGCCCTCACCGCCAAGGCCGCCCCCGCGGGCAAGCTCGCCGCCAGCGCCGCCGCCAAGCGCCTCGGCAAAGCACCGCCGGTGGTCAGCGCCGGGCCGGCCCCCAGCGCGCCCCCAGCGTCGCCCTCGCGCTCCCTGGCAAGGCCGCCGCGCCGCCCCCGTACGTACAAGCCGCCCTCGGCCGCCTCACCGCCGCCTCCACGGAGCCCCCGCGTCTCCGCCTGGATCCCCACCGAGGCGCCCTCCGTCGCTTCAGCGGCCGCGTCCCCAACCCCCACGGCCGCGGCCCCGAAGCGGCCGCCCGCCTCCTCCAGGATCACCGCGACGTGCTCGGCCTCGCCGCGCTCGCCGGCGACGTCGAGCTCGTCCCCCGCCGCGTCATCGACGAGCCGCCGACGGCGTCCACATCTATTACGGCGTCAGCTACCGCGGCCTGCCCGTGTGGGGCGCCGAGCTCGCGATCCACCTCGACGCCGCCGGCGATCTCACCGCCCTCAACGCCCAAGACCTCGGCCCCATCCGCCCTGATCACCGCCTCCGCTACGGCCCCGACGCGGCGCGTCAGCGCGCCCGCCCGGCCAACGCCCGCGACGACCAGGGCGGCCGCGTCATCGACCTAGGCGAGCCCGAGCTCGGCGTCTGGCCCGGAGGACCTGCACGAGAGGCCAGCCTCGCCTGGCGCCTCGTACAGGAGGTCACGCGGGTCGACGGCGCCCCCAGCGCTACGCCACCTACGTCGACGCCGGCACCGGCCAGCTCCTCGCCCGCCTCCCGCAGATCATCACCGCCAAGCCCCAGCCGCAGACCACCAACGCCGCCGATCTCTACGGCGAGCAGGTCCCCCTGCGGATCACCTTCTACCCGGACACCAACAGCTACGCGCTCATCGACCAGAGCAAGGGCGCCGCCGGGGCCACCCTCTACACCCACGACGCCGCCTACACCAGCTCCTACGGCGCCGTCGTCACCTCCAACAAGAAGTCCACCTGGCCCGCCAGCGCCGTCACCGCGCACCACCACCTCCAGAAGGTCATCGACTACTTCGCGACCACCCACGGCCGCAACTCCTGGGACGGCCAAGGCGCGCAAGTGCGCACCACCGTCCATTACGGCCAGCAGTACAACAACGCCTTCTGGGACGCCTTCAACAAGGTCATGGTCTTCGGCGAGGGCGACGGCAAGCTCTTCCACGAGTTCACCCGCGCCCTCGACGTCGCCGGCCACGAGTACTCCCACGCCGTCGTCACTGGCACCGTCCCCCTCGAGTATTACGGCCAATCCGGCGCCCTCAACGAGAGCTTCGCCGACGTCATGGCCGTCGTGATCGACCGCGACGACTGGACGATCGGCGAGGACATCGTCGGCCCCAAGTTCCCTGGCGCCTTCGCCCGCAGCCTCGCCGACCCCGCCGCGGGCAACCAGCCCGCCCACATGAGCGCCCTCTACAAGGGTCTGGACGACTACGGTGGCGTCCACATCAACAGCGGGATCCCCAACCGCGCCGCCTACTTGCTCGGCACCAAGCGCAGCCGCGAGGCCGTCGAGCGGATCTGGTACCGCACCCTCTACGGCGCCCACGTCACCTCCAAGGCCAGCTTCATCGACATGGCCGAGGGCACCATGGCCGCCTGCGACGAGCTCAAGGCGCTCGGCAAGGCCACCGCCGCCGACTGCGTCGCCAACGCCGAAGCCTGGGTCGCCGTCGGCGTGCTCGGCTCCGCCGCGGTCCCCATGGACGGGTGCCCGCCCAACGCCAGCGAGCAGGGCGGCCTCTGCTACTGCGACCCTGGCTACTACCCCGCCGAAGGGGGCGCCACCTGCGTCGCCTACGACGCCATTCAGTGCCCCGCCAACTCGATCCCGGCGATGGGCACCTGCTATTGCAAGGACGGCTTCGTCCCCAACTCGGACTTTAGCCAGTGCGTCGCCAAGGAGAGCGGCTGCCCCCTCAATTCCGCCTGGGACCCCGCGATCAAGGCCTGCGCCTGCAAAGAGGGGTTTGAGGGCGTCCCGAACGCCGCCGACGGCAAGTGTGACCCTGTCGACTCCGACTGCCCGCCCAAGAGCCACCCCGAGTGGCCGGACCCCGATCTCCCCGATCAATACATCTGCGCCTGCAACGATAATTTCGAGTACGACGGCCAGAATTGCGTCATCATCCCCGGCACCTGCGGCGACGAGTCCTTCTACGGCCGCTGCGACGGCGACGACCTCATCTATTGCAAACAATCAGGCGACCCCGACGACGGCGTCCAGCAGATCCAATGCGGCCAAGGCGGCCTCGTCTGCGGCCTTTTTGACAGCCTCATCGGCCAAGACTGCTTAAACCCCGACGGGGTCGCTCCCGCGGGCGCCTGCGCGGCCGCGGGGTATCAAGAGTGCGACGACTCCGCCCCCTTCTGCGTCGCCGAGGCCGACGCCGAGCAGGGGCTTCTGCTCGCACGAGTGCAAGACCAAGGCCGGCTGCGGCGGCGCCTTCGACTGCTGCGCCACCGTCAGCGACGGCACCCGCGCCTGCCTCATCGACCCCTACTGCGCCGAGAACATCGACCCCAAGGCCACCTGCGACGACGTCCCTGGCGGCAGCACCTTTTATGGCAAGTGCGTCGGCGACGTGCTCGTCTACTGCGACGGCTCCAGCGATCGCACCCAAGAGGTCTTCTGCGCCGTCCTCGGCCAAGAGTGCGGCTGGGTCGACGCCGGCACCGGCTACTCCTGCGTCCCCCCAATTCTGGCGCCTTACCCAGCGCCCCCGCCGATTACTGCCCCTACGACCACGACGGCGTCTGCGACGCCCCTGGCCTCTGCCCTGAGGGCTCGGATCTCTACGACTGCAACCCCTGCGGCGATGTCACCGAGGCCGGCCTCTGCGCCGGCGACCTCCTCAAGATCTGCGACCCCAGCGTCGGCCTCGTCACCACTGACTGCGCCGCTCTCCCCCCTCACCCCGGAGTGCGGCCCCACCGGCGACGGCGCCCTCGCCTGCGTCCCAGGCGGCGGCAGCGGCGAGAGCGGCGGCGTCGTCACCGCCGGCGACGACAGCGGCGACAGCGGCGGCGACGGCGGAGACGACGCCACCGCGGGTCAAGGAGGCGGCGGCTCCACCCTCACCTGCACCTGCCGCAGCCAAGGCGCCAGCCCCAGCCAGCTCGCCCTCCTCCTGCTCAGCCTCGCCGCCCTCCGCCGCCGCCGCCGCCGCCCCTAACCGCCTCGCCCCGCCATGGCCGGGCACACGCCCGCCGCGCTCACGCTGCTCGCGCTTATCGTGGCCTGCATGCCCGAGCGCGATCCGCTGCTCCAGCACTGCGCGTGAGCGAGCTTCGCTCTCGCTCACCTCAAGCGCGCCGGCCCACCATCGCCATCCGCACCCCTGTCTTCGGCCCCAGCGTCAAGTTGCGACGCACCACTGGCACCGGAGCAGGCTCGTGCAGCGCCAGCGTCCACTCGCGCAGCGCCGTGCCGAGCGCCACCCGCAGCTCGTAGCTCGCCAGCGCCGCGCCGATGCAGCGGCGGCTCCCCCCGCCGAAAGGTAGGAACTCGAACGGTCCAGGCCGCCGCTCGAGCATCCGCTCTGGCCTGAAGCGCGCCGGCTCCGGGTACAGATCCTCGCGCATATGGGTCAGCGCGATCGCTGGCGTCAGCGACACGCCGGCGGGCAGATCGTAGCCGCCGAAGCGCAGCGGCCTTCGCAGCTTGCGGAACACCACCTCCACCACCGGGCACAGCCGCAGCGTCTCATCGACCACCGCCCCCAAGAAGGGCAGCTTCGCCAGCTCATCCGGCGCCGCGCTACAACCGTCCAGCTCCGCCAGCAGCCGCTCCAGCGCCGCTGGTTCGCGGTGGAGCTGGTCCAGCGCCCACGCCATCGTCACCGCCGTCGTCTCATGCCCCGCGATCAGCAGCGTACGCAGCTCATCACGGATCTGCCCGTCGCTCATCGGCTCGCCGTCCTCATAGCGCGCCGCGATCATCATCGACAGGATATCGTCGCGCTCATGCGCGGACGGGCGCACCCGCGCGATCTGCTCGTACAGCAGCTCATCCACCGCCGCGGATCGCCGCACATAACGAGCCCAAGGCCCGAGCCCCAGCGGCGCCTTGTGGAACACCGTCCCGAACATGAAGATCGGCAGCGCCGCGTCCATCGCCGCGCGGATCTCCGCCGACCCCGCGTCGATCCGCGCGCGCTCCTCCACCCCGAACACCGCCCGCACGATCACCTCGAGCGAGATCTGCTGCCCCACGTCGAGCGCCACGAACCGCCGCCCCGGCGTCAGCGCTGAGAAGGCCGCCCGCGTCGCCTCGACGATCGTCTGCCCGTACGAGCGCATCCGCTCGCCGTGGAAGGGCGGCGTCAGCAGCCGCCGCTCGCGCCGATGCGGCTCCCCCGACAGCAGCAGCAGCGAGCGCGCGCCGACGAACGGAGTCAGCGCCGCGTTCGCGAAGGTCTCATAGAGATCGGGATCCTTATTGCTAAAGATCTCTCGGATCAGCGCTGGGTCCGCCGTCGCGACCACCGTCCCGTTGATCGTCGTCATCGTGAACGGATCCCCATAGCGCGCCCGCGCGGCCGCCATCGCCTGATAGGGCGCCCGCGCCACATGGAAGGTCGTACGCAGCGTCGTCAGCAGCGACTCTTTCGGCCCTGGGGGTAGAGACGTCACCCACCGATCATCATCGCCCCGCTCGTCGACGTCAACGGGCGCCCGCGCGCCCGCTCGCCGCTGGAGCCGCCCGCTCGCCGCGGCTACAGTGACAGCCTAGAGTAGCGTCTCATGTCGAATCGGCTCCTGATCCTCTTCACGCTCGTAACCATGGGGCTCGCCGTCTCTCTCGCGCCCACGCCGCTGCCGCTGCGACCGATCTCGGGGCCGGAGTTCGTCGATCTTTTGTCCGCGCTCTTCATCATCTCCTTGGTGATGGAGCGCGCCCTCGAGGTCTTCGTCAACACGTGGCGCGAGCCTGGCAGCGCCGCCCTCAAGCTCCGCTACGAGCAGCTCAAGAAGCGCCGCCGTCCGCCCGAACCCGCCGAGATCGAGAAGATCGAGGAGGAGCGGCAGGTCTACCGCACCCAGACCCAAGTCATCGCCCTACGCGTCAGCTTCGCCCTCGGCATCGTCGTCAGCGCCGTCGGGATCCGCACCCTCGAGGGCCTGCTCCTCGCCAGCGCCTTCGCCGGCGTCGCGACCTCGCAGCTCGTCGCCTTCCGCCTCGTCGACATCCTGCTCACCGGCGGCGTCATCGCTGGCGGAAGCGACGCGATCCACAAGGTGATCAACGTCTTCACCTCCTTCATGGACGCCACCGCCGCCCGCACCAAGGCCCTCAGCGCCGCCCCGCTCGTCGCCCAGCCGCCGCCCTCTGAGGCCGGCGGCGGCGAGCTCGGCTGATCGTCAGCGAGAGACCGGCAGGCTCTGAGCCCGCGGACGCGCCCGCGCCCCGCCGCCCGAGCGACGGGGCCGGGCCGCGGCCTCGCGCCGCGCTACTCGCAGATCACCTCGAGCGTCTGCGTCACCGCCGAGCAGGTCGCCCCGTTCATCCCGCCCCAGTTCGAATTACCGATGCACGGCCGCACGACGTGGCCGTTGGTGCAGCTACACATCGTATTATTCGAGTTGATCTCGACCCCGTTCCCGCAGTTGCCGATCCGCCAGGTCCGGCCGTCGCAGGCCAGCGTCGTCGCCGTCCCGTTCTTCAGGTTGTTACAGAGCGTGTTCGCGTTGACGCCCGCGCAGCTGGTCCCGATCATGTCCTGCGAGCCGCGCAGCGTGATCTTCGTGTAGGAGCCCGGCATCAGCGCCCCGCGGAAGTTGTTCCACTCGGTGCACTGCTGCCCCGGCGTCCCGTTCTGCTGGAACGACTGCGAATAGGTCACGCCGTTCTTCTTGCACATATTCGAGCAAGAGTCGTTATTGACCATATTCCCGTCGTCGCACTCCTCCGTCCCCTCTTGCACGAACCCATCGCCGCACTTCGCCGCCTTGCAGCCGCTCACGCACGCGTCCGTGCTGCTCATGTTCCCGTCATCGCACTCCTCGACCCCCTCCTGCACGAACCCGTCCCCGCACGCCGCCAGCTCGCAGCCCTCGACGCACTCGTCCGTGCTCAGGTCGTTCCCGTCGTCGCACGCCTCCACGCCCTCCTGCACGAACCCGTCCCCGCACGCCGCCGCCGCGCACGTCCCTGGGCACATGTCCGTGTCGACGTCGTTGCCGTCGTCGCACGTCTCGACGTCCATCTGCACGAAGCCGTCGCCGCAGATCGCCAGCTTGCACCCCTCTACGCACATATCTGCGTTATCATCATTGCCGTCATCACACTCCTCGACCTCCGCCTGCACGAAGCCGTCGCCGCAGGCCGCGAGCGTACAGTCTGCCAGGCAGCCGTCGTCATCCGCGTCATTGCCGTCGTCGCACGCCTCCACCCCCTCCTGCACGATCCCGTCGCCGCACGCCGCGTTCGTGCACGCGTTCGTGCACGCGTCGCCGTCGACGGTGTTGCCGTCGTCGCACTCTTCGCCCGCGTCGACCACCGCGTCGCCGCAGGCCGGCGGCATCACGCCGGTCGTCTCGGAGCTGGTCGTCTCGGACGTCGACGTGCTCGTCGAAGTCGTCGTACCGTCGCTCGTTGTGCCATCACCGGTCGTCGCGTCGGTGTCGCTCGCCGAGCTCGTGGTCGGCTGCCCCGTCGTCGACGTCGTCGTCGTGGTCGCCGTCGTGAACGTGCCGCCGCTGTCATCGCCTGCGCAGCCGCTGACCCACCCCCCCAACAAGACCACCCACAAGCTCCGCTGAAAAGTTTTGATCTGCATCTCGCCATCGTGAGCCAACGCCAGGCCGCCGACAACCGCCTCTTGCCCGCGCATCGCCGACCTAGCGCGGAATTTCCCTTCCCCGCCGCGCCGCCGATCTCCTACCCTTCCCCGCACCGCGCATGTCGGATCAAACACCACCAAGCGACCTCGCGCCCGCGGGCGGACGCCTCCACGCCCTCATCGCCGCGCTCACCACCTGGGCGCCGATCGCCGCGCTCATCGGCCTCTCCCCTGGTTTTTACCTCTGGACGGTCACGCACCTCCGCCGCGCCCCCTTCGTCTACCGCAACGATCTAACGCCGGGGCTGCGCGGCCAGCTCCTCGCCTGGATGGGCCTCTCTCTCCTGCTCATCAGCGCCCTCGCCGTCATCGCCTGGCGCCGTCGCCGCCGCAGCGAGCCCGCGCTCAGCCTCGCCGCCTACGCCCAGCGCCTCAGCCGCGACCTCATCGGCCTGCTCGCTCTGCCCTTCATCGCCGCCCTCGCCGCTCCCAAGATCGAGAGCGAGCACCCCAACCTCACCCTGCTCCACGCCGCCCTCGCCAGCGCCTTCGTCGCCCTCGGCGTCTACCGCCTCGCCGCGCGCCCCTTCGGCGCCCGCGAGCGCCTGCTCGCCGCAGCCCGCCGCCTCCCCACCTGGCTCCCCTTCGCCCTCGTCGTCGCGATCTTCGGCGGCTACAGCGTCGTGCTCGCCCGCTTCGCCCTCATCGATCACTGGAACATCTGGACCCAAGTCTACGACCTCGGGATCTACGACAACCTCCTCTGGCACACCATCCACGGCAACTTCCTCGGCTCCTCGTTCCTCAGCATCGGCGATCACACCGCCGCCCACTTCGACCCGCTGCTCGTCATCCTCACCCCCTTCTACGCGCTCTGGCCGCGCGCCGAGACCCTGCTCGTCTTCCAGTCGATCTGGCTCGGCGCCGGCGTCTTCCCCCTCTACCTGCTCGCCCGTGATCGCCTCGCCCGCGCGGACAGCCCCGGCCGAGGCCCCTGGTACGGCCTCCTCTTCGCCGCCCTCTACGCCGCCGCGCCGGCGCTGCACGGCGTCAACATGTTCGACTTCCACTCGGTCGCCCTCGCGATCCCCCTGATGATCTGGGTCGTCTACATGGTCGATCGGCGCGCCACCTGGGGCCTCGCCCTCGCGCTCATCCTCCTGCTCACCGCGCGCGAGGACATGCCCTTGCTCGCCAGCTTCATCGCCTTCTACGCGCTCGCCCGCGGCCAGCTCCGCGCGGGTCTTGGGATCCTCGGCGCCTCGCTCGCCTACCTCGCCTTCGTCAAGCTCGTCATGATGCCGGACCCAGGCCTCATGATGAACAGCGAGAAGGTCTACGGCTACGCCACCTTCTATTCCGAGATGATCCCGCGGCCTGAGGAGGGCGTCACCGGCCTCGTCAAGAACGCCCTCTCCAACCCTGTCTACGTGATCAAGGTCGTCGCCAAGGAGGAGAAGCTCCGCTTCCTCGTCCAGCTCTTCCTGCCCCTCCTCTTCCTCCCCTTGTTCGCCGGCCGGGCCCGGGTCCTCTGGATCTACGGCCTCTTCTTCATCGGCACGGCCAGCCGGCAGAACATGTACTCGCTCAACTTCCAGTACTCCGCCGTCTTCTTCCCGATGCTCTACGTCGCCGCCATCGACGCCTTCGCGCGGGTCGGCGAGTCGCCGCGCCTCGGCGCCCTCGGCGTCGATCCCAGCCGCCTGCGCGCCGCCCTCGTCGGCGGCCTCATCGCCGCCACCAGCCTCACCACCTACAAGTTCGGCGTCTTCATCGAGAACAGCGCCTTCATGGCCGGCTGGCAGCCCCTCATCCGCCAGCCGGACGAGGCCCTCCAGCTCCGTTACCGTCGCCTCCAAGAGATGATCGCCCAGGTCCCCGCCGACGCAGCGATCGCCGCCTCCAGCGAGATCGGCGCCCAGGTCTCCAACCGCGCCCGCGCCTATCGTTGGCCTGACGTGCGCGACGCCGAATACCTCCTGCTCGGCGCGTGGCGCTTTGAGGGCAAAGAGCGCCAGCACTTCGATCGGATCCGCGCCACCACCTTTGAGGTGATCGACGAACACGACGGCATCTACCTGCTCCGCCGGCGCGCCCGCCCCGTCGCCGCCCCGCCGCCCCGCCGCCCCGCCGGCCAAGCCCCACAAACGGCCCCCGAGCCGCCGCCTGCGCCGATCTCGACCGCGAAGGCCCCCGCTGAGCGCGCGCCCGAACCCCAGCATTCGGGCCCGTACCCACGGCAAAGACGCGCTCCGATCCGCGCGTGCGTCGGCCAATCGATCGATCCCCCCGCAAACGGGAACGATTTGGTATGTCATCACAAATGGAGACTTCCATCGCTGCGCCGGGGCCAGACGACCTCCTCTTCGCCCCCGAGGAGCCGCAGGCGCAGCGCCAGCCCGCAGGCGCTGAGCACACCGTCGCGGTCAACCCGTGGCGGATCCTCATCGTCGACGACGAACCTGAGGTCCACGCGATCACCCGCCTCGCCCTCGCCGATCTCCACCTCGACGGCCGCCCGCTCCAGCTCACCGGCGCCGCCGACGCCGCCAGCGCCCGCGAGCTGCTCCTCCGCCACCCGGACACCGCCCTCATCTTGCTCGACGTCGTCATGGAGCGCGAGCACGCCGGCCTCGAGCTCGCCCGCTGGATCCGTGAAGAGCGCGGAGACCGAGCGATCCGCATCGTCCTGCGCACCGGCCAGCCCGGCCTCGCCCCTGAGCCGCGGGTCATGCTCGACTACGACATCAACGACTACCGCGCCAAGACCGAGCTCACCGCCCAGCGCCTCGTCACCACCGTCATCGGCGCCCTCCGCTCCTACCGGGACATCGCGATCATCGACGCGCAGAAGGCCGGCCTGCGCCGCGTCATCGAGGCCACCGCCTCCCTCTTCGAGCGCCGCAGCCTCGAGCAGCTCCTCAGCGGCCTGCTCACCCAGCTCGCCGGTCTCTTCGGACCTGACCAGAGCGCCATCTTCATCCAAGCCTGCGGCCCCCTCTTCGGCGTCGACCACGGCGACCCCGTGATCATCGCCGGCACCGGCGAATACAGCGGCGCCGTCGGCCGCGCCGCCCGCGACTGCCTCGACGCCGAGCTCCTCCACGATCTCGAGCTAGCGATCGTCCGAGAGCGCCCGCTCCACCGCCCCGCCTACAGCCTCTACGCGATCTGCCGCGACGATCGCTCCTGCGCCGCCCTCTACATCGAGACCGGGGGCAACCGCGCCGCCTGGGAGCAGGACCTCCTCGATCTCTTCTGCCGCAACGCCGCCGTCGCGCTCGACAACCTCCGCCTCCACCAGCGCCAGCGCGACCTGCTCGCCGCCTTTGAGCGCTTCGTCCCTGCCCGCCTGCTCGGCCTGCTCGGCGACGCCGACGTCAGCCGCGTGCGCGTCGGCGATCACATCCAGCGCGAGGTCACCGTGCTCTTCGCCGATCTCCAGCGCTTCACCGCCCTCGCCGAGCGCCTCAGCCCAGAGGCCACCTTCGGCTTCCTCAACGACTTCTACGCCGCCATCATCCCGGCGATCGCGGAGCACGGCGGCGTCGTCGACAAGTACCTGGGAGACGGCCTGATGGCCCTCTTCCCGCGCGCCCCGCAGGACGCGGTCGCCGCCGCGCTCGATCTCTTGGAGCGGTCGCGGGCCTTCGCCGCCGCGCGCCCCGATCTCCCCCTCGCGCCCCGCCTCGGCGTCGGCGTCCACACCGGCCCGATGATCCTCGGCGTGCTCGGCGGCGCCGATCGCCTCGAGTTCACCGCCGTCTCCGACAGCGTCAACGTCGCCGCCCGCGTCGAGCGCCTCACCCGCGTCTTCGGCGTCGATCTCCTGATCAGCCGCGAGGTCCACGACCGCCTCGCCCCGGAGCACCACCAGCACGCCCGCCAGCTCGGCCAGGTCGAGCTGCGCGGCAAGGGCCGCCTCGTCGAGATCTTTGAGGTCTTCGCCGGCGACCCTGCGTCCACCCGCGACGACAAGGCCGCCACCAAGCGCCCGCTCGCCGAGGTGATCCAACAGATGCAGCTCCAGCGCTGGCCATCCGCCCGGCGCGGGCTCGCCGAGCTCCGGCGCCGTCACCCGGACGATCCCGTCTTCGGCGCGCTCGACCGCCACTGCGAGCGTCAGCTCCACCTCGAGGCCGCCGCCCATGATCGATCTCACCCCTGACCTCCGCGCGCTCCTGGGTGACCTCCTCCGCGAGCGCCGCGACGAGATCATCGACCACGGCACCGACTGGGTGATCCACAGCGCCGGCGATCTCCAGGGCAGGCGCCCCCGCGCGGAGACCCGCGCCCTCATCGCCCAAGAGTTCGACGCCTACAGCGACCTCCTGCTCGCCGGCGATCCGACCAAGCGCGACGCCTTCATCGAGCACGTCACCAGCTTCCGCGCCTCCCACGACTTCAAGATCTCCACCTTGCTGCGCGGCTTCCTCGGCTTCAAGCGCGGCGTCGAGCTATGCCTCGAAGGACAGGTCGCAGCTCCGGAGCTCGCCCTCGCCGCCCGCGACGTCCTCGATCGCCTCTACCACGAAACCGCCTTCTTGATGGCCGACGTCTACGTCGACAAGCTCCTCGGCTTGCTCCGGCGCACCCAGCAGGAGCTGCTCCACCGCGAGAAGATGGCCGCGCTCGGCGGCCTCGTCGCGGGCGTCGCCCACGAGATCAACACCCCCATGGGGATCGCCGTCACCGCCGCCTCGCTCCTCCACGATCGCCTCAGCGGGCTCGCGCAGGCCTTCACCGTAAGCGAGCTCAAGCGCTCGAGCCTCGCCGCCTTCCTCAACGACGGCCGCGAGGCCGCCGAGCTCGCGCTCACCAACCTCAGCCGCGCCGCCGAGCTCGTCCAGAGCTTCAAGCAGATCGCCGTCGATCAAGCGCACGGGGCCCCGCGCCGCCTCGATCTCGGCGCCTACGTGCAAGAGGTCCTCACCAGCCTCGCCCCGCTCTACAAGCGCGGCGGGCACCGCCTCGATCTCCACCTCGGCGCCCCCTTTGACGCCCACGTGCACGCCGGAGCGATCGCGCAGATCCTCGGCAACCTGATCCAAAACGCCGTCACGCACGCCTTCGTGGGCGACGCCCCCGGCCGCATGGACGTACGCCTCCGCCTCCTTGAAGGGGCCCGCTGCGAGCTCACCTTCCGCGACGACGGCCGCGGCATGAGCGCTGAGGAGCGCGCACGCGTCTTTGAGCCCTTCTTCACGACCAGGCGCGGCCAAGGCGGCTCTGGCCTCGGCATGCACATCGTCCACAACCTCGTCACCGAGCTGATGGCGGGCAGCATCGCCCTCGAGAGCGCGCCGGGCGGCGGCACCTGCATCACCCTGATCTTCCCGCAAAACACCTGATCACCGCGCGGACCCGGCGCGCCATCGCGCAGCCCCTGTGGTTGCCTCCAGGTGAAGGTATCGGCGAGGATGCACCCTCCGAGCAGGAGCCAGACCGCCATGCAACTTGATCCGAGCGATCTCGTCCTTGAGAACCTCTACCGCTGGGCCAAGGAGCGCCCTGGAGCGGTGTACATGACCCAGCCGATCGGCGGCGGCGCCGTCCGCGACTTCACCTGGGCTGACACGCTCGATCAAGCGAGGCGCATGGCCTCCTACCTGCGCTCCTTCGGCTTCCCGCCCGGCTCGAAGATCGCGATCGTCTCGAAGAACTGCGCCCACTTCATCCTCAGCGACCTCGCGATCTGGATGGCCGGCTACGTCTCGGTCGCCCTCTACCCCACCCTCAACGCCAAGACCGTCAAGTACATCTTGGAGCACAGCGAGTCCAAGCTCCTCTTCGTCGGCAAGCTCGACACCTGGGACGAGATGAAGGGCGGCGTCCCTGCCGGCCTGCCCTGCGTCACCTACCCCTTGAGCCCGCCCACCGACCACCCCACCTGGGAGGACATCATCGCCGAGTCCGAGCCGATCAGCGGCCCGCCCACCCGCGCCGCCGACGACAGCGCCCTGCTCATCTACACCTCTGGCAGCACCGGCGTGCCCAAGGGCGTCGAGCACACCTTCCGCACCACCTGCGTCGCCGCCAAGGGCTTCCTCCAGCTCTTGCCGCTCACCGCCGACGATCGGGTCCTCTCCTACCTCCCCCTCGCTCACGCCTTCGAGCGCACCGCGATCGAGTTCCTGTCCTTTAAGACAGGCATGAGGATCTACTTCGCCGAGTCGCTCGAGACCTTCCTCGCCGACATGCAGCGCGCGCGGCCGACCCTCTTTCAGTCGGTGCCGCGGCTGTGGCTCAAGTTCCAGCTCGGCGTCTTCGCCAAGGTCCCGGAGCAGAAGCTCGCGCGCCTCCTCAAGGTCCCGATCCTCTCCTACTTCTTGAAGAAGAAGATCCTCAAGGGCCTCGGCCTCGATCAGGCCCGCCTCGCCGTCTCTGGCTCCGCCCCGATCCCGCCCTCCTTGATCCAGTGGTACCAAGACCTCGGACTCGAGCTGCTCGAGGGCTACGCGATGAGCGAGAACTTCTCCTACTCGCACCTCAGCCTGCCCGGCAAGGCGCGGATCGGCTACGTCGGCCACTGCGTCCCCGGCGCGGAGTGTCGGATCAGCGAGATCGGCGAGATCGAGGTCAAGAGCCCCGCCACCATGAAGGGCTACTACAAGGAGCCCGCGCAGAGCCGCGAGTGCATGACCGCCGACGGCTTCCTCAAGACCGGCGATCGCGGCGAGATCGACGAGCAAGGGCGCCTCAAGATCACAGGCCGCGTCAAGGAGCTCTTCAAGACCTCCAAGGGCAAGTACATCGCCCCTGCCCCGATCGAGAACCTCCTCAACGCCGACTCCAAGATCGAGCTCTCCTGCGTCAGCGGCTCTGGCATGCCGCAGCCCTACGCCGTCGTCATGCTCGCCGAGGATCTTCGGCGCCGCCTCGCCAAGGACCCCGCCCTACGCGCCGAGATCGACGCCGGCCTCACCCGCCTGCTCGCCGAGGTCAACGCGCAGGTCGAGGAGTACGAGCAGCTCGCCTTCATCGCCGTCACCAGCGACGAGTGGGGGATCCCCAACGGCTACCTCACCCCGACCATGAAGCTCAAGCGCGACGCCGTCGAAGCCCGCTACAACCCCTCATCGAGGCCTGGTACGACGCGCGCAAGCCCGTGATCTGGCAGAGCTGAGCGCCTCGCCGCGCGCGGCCGCGCCGGCGAAGCGGAGGCGCCCGCGTCGCGCGAGGCGCCTCTTTTTAATTGCGCCGCGGGACTCTTTGGGCGCGCGCGCTCGTAGGGAACCTCGCGGCAGCCTCGCTGTCATGAGCCCATCAGCCGCGCCGCCGACCCCCGGCGAGCGCGCGCCCCTGGAGATGCTCCCCTATGAACCGCTGCACCCGCGCGGCGTCGTCGGCCTTGCTCGCCCTCGTCGCCCTCATCGTCGCCCCGACCACCGCCCACGCCGCCGCAGACGTCAATAGCTGCGTGCAAGTCGCCGCTGAGGCCGCGCCGGCCGGCATGTCGATCACCTTTAACAACACCTGCGCCTTCGAGATCCGCTGCGAGGTCGCCTGGAGCCTCACCTGCGAGGGCGCCGAAGCGGGCGCGATCAAGGACAGCAAGCGCCAGAGCTTCAACCTCCAGCGAGGCCGTCAGCGCGCCATCTTCGCCTCGGGCGACCTCTGCGGCGACGACCTCTGGGAGATCGTCGACGAGTCCTGGGAGTGCGTACAAGCCCGCTGATGGGCCGGTCGTCTAGAAGCGCCAGCCGCCGCCGAACGCCACCCCGCCGCGCATCGGCGCCACCCCGAGCGTCAGGTTGCGCTCGCGCAGGCGGGCCATCGTCGAGTCCTCGCGGTGCACGAAGAGCAGCACCGCGAACGCCAGCGTCGACGCCGCGAACACCCCCGCGCCGATGAACGAGATCGTCGCCCCGCGCGCCAGCCCGTCGCCCTTGTCGCAGGCCTTCGTCACCTCCGCGTTCCCCACCTCACGCGCGACCCCGCAGAGATCCACGCTCGGGTCGACGAAAGGGTTGACGTTGTTGTCCGGGTCATCGTCATCGAGGCTCGCCTTCGCCGCATCGATCACGTCATTGTACGCCGAACGATCCCGCGAGCTCATCAACCCCAACGCCACCCCTGCGCCCGCCGACAGCCCCGTCAGCACCAACGAGGTCGCGAAGCCGGCCTTCTTCCACGTCGCCGCCTTGTGACGCCCCCACACCAGACGCGAGCGCGGCGCATCCTCTGGCGCCTCGACCGCCTCGACCGGCGGCGCCACCTCCGGCTCTGGATCTGGAGGGGCGCCCCGATCATCGCCTCGACCAGCCCCTTCGCGGTCGCCTCGATCGCCCCCGCCTCGAGCCCGCTCGCCTCGATCGTCGCGTTGTGCGACTTCGTGACCGAGCCGCTGCCGACATCGACCAGCACCAGCTCCACCTGATAGCTCGGCCCCTTCCCCTTCAGCGACCCGTACACGAGCTGACCCACCCCCAGGCTCTTGCCGCCGTTCGCCATACAGCGCGGCTCAGGCGGGTCATCGCAGCCCATCGTCAGCTTGAATTCGATCGCCGACATCTCCTTGCCGCCGCCGATCCCGCGGGCCGCGAATTGCCCGCGCAGCGCCTTACTCAGGGCCGCCACCTTCGCCTTATCATCGCCCTCGAGATCGAGCACGGAGCCGTCCGCCGCCCGCGCCTGCGCGCAAGGGATCAGCGTAGAGCACACGATCGCGGCCGAGAGCAGGCCGGAGAGCAGCCCATGGAGCGGTGAAGTGGAGCGGTACCCGGTCGTAGACATAACCGCCTCGACCTTCGCACGGCGCCCGGCCGCGGGGAAGGGCCTGCCGCCCTCAGGTGGTACAGTCGCGCCTCGTGCTCGACCGCCCGCTGCTCCGACTGCGCCACAGCCTCGCCGCGCGGATCACCGCCTTGGTGGTCATGGTCTTGCTGGTCACCGGCGCCTCTTCCTTCACCATCCTCCGCCAGGTCCGCGCCCTCCAGGCCAGCTTTGACCTCCTCACCGTCGTCTACGTCGAGTTCAACGCCCGCCGCACGGCCGCTCACATCCAAGCCGCGCGGATCTACGCGCGGGTCGAGCTCAACCGCGCGCGCAGGGGCGAGCCCCAGCTCATGACCCCCAGCGAAGAGGCGACCTTCGCCGAGGCCCTCGCGGTCCGCACCCGCCTCGTCCAGAACGCCCGCGCCGTCGTCGACGACGCCCTCGCCAACCCCCAGCGCCTCGGCGGCGACGAGCGCCTCGCGCAGGTCCGCGCCTTACACGACGCGATCTCGCGCCTCGAAGCCGCCGTCGCCACCGACGAAGATCGCAGCCCCAGCGACGTCCTCCTCGACATCCGCGCTCAGAACGAGCAGAACCGCCTCTTCCTCGCCCTCGACGAGCAAGTAGCGCGCGCGATCCGCGAGCTCAGCGATCAAGTGCGCCAAGCCGAGCGCAAGACGGAGCGCCTCACCCTCGTCCTCACGGGGATCGCCAGCTTGCTCGCCCTCGCCGCCGCGGTCGGCGTCATCTGGACCTTGAGGCCCCTGCGGCGGCTCACCGCCAGCGTCCGCCGCCTCGGCCGAGGCGAGTGGGATCAGCGGCTCGAGCTCGGCCGCGCGGGTCAGCCTGGCGATGAAGTCTCCCAGCTCGCCCACGAGTTCAACCTCATGGCTGCCGCCTTACAGGAGCGTGAGACCCGGCTGATCCGCGGCGAGCGCCTCGCCGCGATCGGCCGCCTCGCCGCCCAGGTCACCCACGAGATCCGCAACCCCCTCTCCAGCGTCGCCCTCAACGTCGAGCTCTTGGAGGACGAGCTCGACGGAGCCACCCCTGAGGCCCGCACCTTGCTCGCGCGGATCACCGGCGAAGTCGATCGCCTCGCCGCGATCACCGAGGAGTACCTCGGCTTCGCCCGCCAGCAGAAGCCCGAGCTTCAGCCCATCGATCTCGCCGCGGAGCTGGTCTCACTCCTCGATTTTATGGAGGAGGAGCACCAGCAGGCCGGCATCGAGCTCCGCCGTCAGATCGTCGGCCCTGCCCTCATCCAGGGCGATCCATCGCAGCTCCGCCGCGCCCTCATGAACCTCCTACGCAACGCCAAGGAGGCCCTCAGCGAGCCCCTTGGGCGGCCGTCCGCCCCGCCTCACCGTCGCCCTCACCGCAGGCCCCGAGAGCGTGTCCATCACCATCGCCGACAACGGCCCTGGCATCCCGCAGGCCGAGCGAGAGCGCGTCTTTGAGGCCTTTTACACCCGCAAGGCGCAGGGGACCGGCCTCGGCCTCGCCATCGTCCAGCAGATCGTCAGCGATCATGGGGGACCATCCGGGTCGCCCGGAGCGGACCTGAAGGCACCGTCTTTGAGCTCACCTTGCCGGCTTGCGCTCCCATGGGCGCCCCCGTATCCTCGCCGGGTCCCGCATGACGTGGGTCCCCGTCGGAGAAGATCGCATGTCTCGCCTCTGCGCCACCTTGGCAGCTCTCATCGGCTTCTCGCAGCTCGGCTGCTCCGCCATTCTCAACCCTGAGAACTCCGACGAGGTCCTCCGCTGCGGCAACGCCGACGACTGCCTCGAGTTTGAGGAGATCGCCGCTGTTGTCGGCGACAAGCGCACCCAAGCGACCTGCGCCGCGCCTGGTGGGGATGGCAGCGGCGACTTCACCGAGGCCAAAGAGAACCAGGTCTGCTCGGTCACCGACTTCCAGCTCTCATGCGCCATCAAGTCGTACGGCGGCGACGAGAGCACCGGCAACGCGCAGTCGAACCGTATCTACGTCCAGACCTTCACCGAGGCGATCAACAAGGCTGGCCTCTACATCCCCTGCGCCGAGGATCGCCGCGGCAGCCGCGGCTGCAAGGCCAAGCTCGACAGCACCTGCGACGCAGGCCTCAGCCTCAACGCCTTCGGCGCCTGCGACGTCGCCAACCCTGAGGCCCCTGCCGTCGAGCCCACCCCGGATCTCAAGGCCCTCGACGTCCGCGACCAGTTCTGCCGCTCCTATTTCTGGGACGACGACTTCGTCTGCGCCAGCAGCGGCACCAGCAACTACCTCTGCAAGCGCTGCGACCCAGCCGCTCCGATCGGCCAAGGCGGCTGCGCCCAGCTCTACTTTGGCGGCGCCCCCTCCACCGTCTACACCGACCACGGCGACGCCGGCCGCCCCGCCGAAGCCAACGTAGACAAGGTCGAGTTCGGCCCCTTCCCGGCCCCGTAAGCCCCTCCCAGAGCGCCCCCTCCCAGCGCGCCCTCTCCCAGCGCCGCCCATCCCGAAGCGCCTCATCCCAGCGCCGCCCTCCGCCGCCCTTGTCGCCAAACCCGCGCATCGTGTAGCGTGCCGCCCGGATGCTCTGGCTCCTCCGCAGCGCGAGGGGTGTACGCCCCTCAGCCCCTCGGGCTCTGCGATCTCCTGATCGCGGGAGGCCAGATCCTCGCCCTCGGCGATCACCTCCCGGCCCTCCCCTCGGGCCTCCCCTGCCAGGAGATTGATCTCGCCGGAGCACGCCTCATCCCAGGCCTCATCGACGCCCACGTCCACCTCAGCGGCGGAGGCGGCGAGGCTGGCCCTTGCACGCGTGTCCCCCCGGTCCAGCTCACCGATCTCACCCGCGCCGGGATCACCACAGTTGTCGGCGTGCTCGGCACCGACGGCACCACCCGCAGCGTCGCTGATCTCGTCGCCCGCGCCCTCGGCCTGCGCGAAGAAGGTTTGAGCGCCTACTGTTACACCGGCGCCTACGAGCTCCCGGTCCCCACCCTCACCGGCTCGATCCGCCGCGACATCGTCTACGTCGACCCCATCATCGGCGTAGGCGAGCTCGCGATCTCTGATCACCGCTCCTCCCAGCCCACCTTCGACAGATTCTTGCGGATCGCCAGCGACGCCCACGTCGGCGGCCTCATGAGCGGCAAGGCTGGCGTCCTCCACCTTCACCTCGGGGACGGCCCACGCGGCCTCGATCTCGTCCGGCGCGCCCTCGATCACACCGAGCTGCCGGCGCGCACCTTTCATCCCACCCACATCAACCGTCAGCGCCGCCTCTTCGACGAAGCGCTCGATCTCGCCCGCCGCGGCGTCACCGTCGACGTCACCGCCTTCCCGGACGAAGATCCAGGCGACGGCCTCCACCAGGTCGAAGCCATCGCTCGCTACCTGCGCGCCGACCTCCCCCGCGAGCGCCTCACCTGCTCCTCCGACGGAGCCGGCTGCATGCCTGTGTTCGGCCCTGAAGGTCACGTCATCGCCATGGACGTCGGCCGCGCCACCACCCTCACCGACACCATCCGCGGCTTGCTCGAGGGCGGCGTCCTTCTCGAGGATCTCTTGCCGGTCTTCACCACCAACGTCGCGCGCCAGCTCCGCCTCGCCAACAAGGGCAGGATCGCCCCCGGCGCCGACGCTGATCTCGTCATCCTCGCCGACGACCACGCCCCTGCCGCCGTCATGGCCCGCGGGCGCTGGCTCCTCCGCGATCGTTTACCAACCGTCTTCGGCACCTTTGAGGTGAGAGTCGAGGCAGCGCGTGCCAGCCAAAGTAGAGAATGATCAAGTCCGCGGGTACCTCGTCCCAGTCGGCGGCGCCGAGGACAAGGACGGCAACGCCGCGATCCTCCGCCGCTTCGTCGAGATCAGCGGCGGGGGCGCCGCCAAGATCGCCATCATCCCCACCGCCTCCCGCCTCCCGGACACCGGCGAACGCTACGTCTCGATCTTTAGCAACCTCGGCGCTGGCGAGGCCTTCTCCCTCGCCTATGAGGCCCGCGATCAGACCGCTCGCGAGGACTGGCTGGCCCGCCTCGACACCGCCACCGGGATCTTCTTGACGGGCGGCAACCAGCTCCGGATCTCCACCATCCTCGGCGGCACACCTGTCGCGAAGGCCATCCGCCGCCTCAACGCCGCCGGCGTGCACGTCGGCGGCACCTCTGCCGGCGCTGCTGTCCTCTCCGAGCACATGATCGCCTTCGGTCGCGGCGGCGCGACCCCGCGCGCCGGCCTCGTCTCCTTGGCCCCTGGTTTTGGCATGACCAACCGCGTCGTCATCGACCAGCACTTCCGCCAGCGCGATCGCCTCGGCCGCCTGCTCACCGCGCTCGCCTACAACCCCTTCGCCGTCGGCCTCGGCCTCGACGAGGACACCGCCGCCTTCATCGACGGCCACGACGTCCTCCACGTCGAGGGCACCGGCGCGATCACCATCGTCGACGCCTCTGCCCTCGAGCACAGCTCGATGGGCCACGCGCGCACCGGCTCGGTGATCTGCTTGACCGGCATCAAGCTGCACATCCTCAACAAGGGCAGCACCTACGACCTCCACCTCCGCCAAGCCGCGCCCCCCTGGCACCCAAGACTGAGGCCCAGCCATGAAGATCCTAGAGCGCCAGATTTACCGCGGACCCAACGTCTACGCCCACTTCCCCGTCATCCGCCTCCGCGTCGATCTCGGCGAGCTCGAGCGCTGGCCCAGCGCCAAGATCCCCGGCTTCGTCGATCGCCTGCTCGACGCCCTACCCAGCCTCGATCACCACACCTGCTCCTACGGCGTCCACGGCGGCTTCATCCGCCGCCTGCGCGAAGAGGAGGGCACCTGGCTCGGCCACGTCCTCGAGCACGTCGCGATCGAGCTCCAGGTCTTAGCTGGCGCGAAGGTCAGCTTCGGCAAGACCCGCGGGGCCGGCGCTGAGGGCGAGTACCACGTCGTCTTTGAGTACGAAGAGGAGCAGGTCGGCGAGGCCGCCGGCGATCTCGCGCGCGACCTCCTCCACGCCCTCCTCCCCGCCGAGCTACGCCCCGCGGGCGCCGCCGCCCCCTTAGTTCGACCTCCGCGCCCGCCTCGACGACCTCATCGCCTTCGCGCAGAAGCGCCAGCTCGGCCCCTCCACCGCCTCCCTCGTCCGCGCCGCCCAGGAGCGCGACATCCCCTGGCTGCGCCTCAGCACCAACTCCCTCATCCAGTTCGGCCACGGCCGCTACCAGAAGCGGATCCAAGCGACGATCACCTCGGAGACCCGCTACATCGCCGTCGAGATCGCCTCGGACAAGGACATGACCAACCGGATCCTCGGCGACCTCGGCCTCCCCGTACCGCGCCAGAAGATGGTCCGCACCGCCGCGCAGGCGGTCCTCGCCGCCGAGGCCCTCGGCTACCCGTCGTCGTCAAGCCCCTCGACGCCAACCATGGCCGCGGCGTCTCCATCGACCTCGCCACCCCAGAGGCCGTCACCGCCGCCTTTGAGAAGGCCGCCGAGCACGCCCGCACCGTCCTCGTCGAGACCTTCCTCCAGGGCTTTGATCACCGCCTCTTGGTCGTCAACGGCGAGCTGATCGCCTGCGCCAAGCGCGTCCCAGGCCACGTCGTCGGCGACGGCGAGCGCACCATCACCCAGCTCGTCGAGCTCGTCAACGCCGACCCTCGCCGCGGCATCGGCCACGAGAAGGTCCTCACCCGCATCGAGCTCGACTACCAAGCCCGCCGCCTCCTCGAGCTGAGGGGCTACACCCCGGACACCGTGCTCGCCGCTGGCGAGCTCATGTACCTGCGCAGCACCGGCAACCTCAGCACCGGCGGCACCGCCATCGACCTCACCGACGTCGTCCACCCGGACAACCGCGAGATGGCGATCCGGGCCGCCGGCGCGATCGGCCTCGACATCGCCGGCATCGACTTCATCACGCCTGACATCTCTCGCTCCTACCGCGAGATCGGCGGCGGGATCTGCGAGGTCAACGCCGCCCCTGGCTTTCGTATGCACGTCGCCCCCACCGAGGGCACCCCGCGCGACGTCGCCGGGCCGGTCATGGACATGCTCTTTCCGCCAGGTACGCCCAGCCGGATCCCGATCGCCGCGGTCACCGGCACCAACGGCAAGACCACCGTCGCCCGCATGGTCGCGCACATCCACAAGATGTGCGGCGCGACCGTCGGCCTCTCCACCACCGACGGCGTCTACATCGACGGCGAGCGCACCGTCGCCGGCGACATGACCGGCCCCGTCGCCGCCGCCATGGTCCTCCGCGACCCCCGCGTCGACCTCGCCGTCCTCGAGACCGCCCGCGGCGGCCTCGTCCGCGCTGGCATGGGTTATCGCGCCTGCAACGTCGGCGCCGTCCTCAACGTCAGCGCCGATCACCTCGGCCTCGGCGGCATCGACACCTTAGAGCAGCTCGCCGAGGTCAAGCGGATCGTCGTCGAGGTCGCCCGCGACTGCGCCGTCCTCAACGCTGACGACGAGCACTGCCTGCGCATGGCCGACTACACCGCTGCCAAGCGGATCGGCTACATCACTATGAACCCCAAGCACGAGCTGGTGCGCTTAAGCACATCCGCGCGGGCGGCCTCGGGGCTGTCCTCGAGGAGGGGATCAACGGCGACATGATCACCATCTACGACAAGGGCACCCACATCCCCTTGCTCTGGACCCACCTGATCCCCGCCACCATCGAGGGCAAGGCCGGGCACAACGTCCAGAACGCGATGTTCGCCGCCCTCATGGCCTACGCCATGGGCGTCAAGGCCGACAACATCCGCCACGGCCTGCGCACCTTCGACACCAGCTACTTCCAGGCCCCTGGCCGCCTCAACGTCTTCGACGAGCTCCCCTTCAAGGTGATCCTCGACTACGGCCATAACCCCGCCGCTGTGCGCGCGATCGCCTCTTTTGTCAGCAAGCTCGACATCGCCGGCCGGCGGATCTGCGTGCTCGCGGCCCCTGGCGATCGCCGCGACGAGGACATCCAAGCGATCGCCAAGATCGCCGCCCCTGCCTTCAACCACTTCGTCCTGCGCAGCGACGACAACCCCCGCGGCCGCAAGCCCGACGCGATCCCCGCGATGATGCAGGCCGAGCTGCTCGCCGCCGGCGTCCCCCGCGATCGCATCGACGTCATCCTCGACGAGCAGCGCGCCGTCGAGGCCGGCCTCGCCCTCTGCGAGCCTGGCGATCTCCTCCTCATCTTCGGCGACAACATCGCCCGCTGCTGGAAGCAGATCATCCGCTTCCGCGACGACGGCGGCCACGGCCACGGCGCCGCCCCTGCTGCCCTCTCCACCGTCGGCTCGATGGTCGGCTTCGTCGAGGGCCCCACCGAGGTCGAGACCGGCGGCCAGCGCACCCGCCACGGCGAGCTCACGATCGAAGATCAACGAGGCGTCCGCATCGCCGCCCGCGAGAGCGAAGACTGAGCCGCGCGCGCCGCGCCGGATCAACCGCCTCAGAAAAACGCGCGCATTCGCCCTCTCTCGTGCTCAACAAAGATACGCTCTGACGGAGACCCCGCGCCTATGGAGCTCCTCGACGCCCGCCGCCTCACTGGCCCCAACCTCCAGCTCCGCGGCGCTGGCGCCCTCGTCGAGCTCCGCTTCGCCTCGCCTGAAGAGGCCGATCGCGCCCTCCCGCTGCTCGACCTCGAGCACGAAGCCCTCACCCGCGCCCTCGGCCTCCCGCCCGCCGATCTCCGCCGCCGCCGCTTCATCGATCGAGAGGGCCGCGAAGGCGCCGCCCTCGCCACCCCCGCCCCGCTCGACGCCCTCTACACCGCCCTCGACGCCCTCGAGCTCGCCGTCCAGCGCGTCCGCGCCGGCCTGCGCGGCGACGATCCTGGCCCCCTCAGCGCCGCCCTCCCGCCCCTGCTCGCCGCCCGCCAGCGCGAGGCTCGCCCCGCCCTGCTCGCCCTCGTCGCCGCCGCCGAGGCCCGCGGCCTGCCCGTGCTCGTCGACGACGAGCTGTGCACCCTCGGCCACGGCGCCCGCTCCATCACCTGGCCTCTAGGCCAGCTCCCAGCGCCCGACCAGATCCCCTGGTCCCAGCTCGGCGCGATCCCCATCGCCCTCATCACCGGCACCAACGGCAAGACCACCTGCTCGCGCCTGCTCGCCCGCGTCGTCCGCTGCGCCGGCCTGCGCCCTGGCAACACCACCACCGACGGGATCTCCGTGGACGAGCGCGTCATCGAGCCAGGAGACTGGACCGGCCCCGCCGCCGCCCGCCTCGTCCTCCGCCGCCCCGACGTCGACATCGCCGTCCTCGAGACCGCCCGCGGCGGGATCCTCCGCCGCGGCCTCGCCCCGCACCGCTGCGACGCCGCCCTCATCACCAACATCAGCGCCGATCACCTCGGCGACTACGGCGTCGTCGACATCGACGGCATGGCTCAGGTCAAGGCCGTCGTCACCACCGTCGTCGCCCCCACCGGCCGCGTCGTCCTCGGCGCCGACAGCCCCCCCCTCTGCCGCCTGCCGCGCGCCTTCCCGGCCCCCCTCGTCTGGTTTAGTTTGAGCCCCGACCAACCCACCCTCGCCGCCCACCGCCGCGCCGGCGGCGAGGCCTGGTACGTCGCCGAAGGCCAGCTCGTCCACGCCGTCGGCGATCACGAGTCTCCGCTCATCGCCGTCGCCGACGTCCCCCTCACCCTCGGCGGCGCCGCCCGCTACAACGTCCAAAACGCCCTCGCCGTCGCCGCCCTCGCCCACGCCCTCCACCTCCCGCGCCCTGCCATCCTCGAAGCCTTACGCGGCTTCACCGCCAGCGCCCGCGACAACCCTGGCCGCGTCAACCTCTACGAGTGCCGCGGCGCCCGCGTCCTCCTCGACTTCGCCCACAACCCTGACGGCATCGCCGCCTTGGGAGAAGTCATCCACCACCTCCGCCTGCGCCACCCTGGCGGCCGTCTGCTCATCAGCCTCGGCCTCGCTGGAGATCGCAGCGACGACGACATCCGCGCCTCGGCCGCCGCCGTGCTCACCTTCGCCCCTGATCACGTCATCGTCCGCGAGCTACCGCACTACCTACGCGGCCGCGCCCCTGGAGAAGTCAGCGATCACCTGGAGCGAGCCTTCACCCAGCTAGGCCACCCTCCCAGCGCCCTCGGCCGCGCCGAAGACGAGCCCCCCGCCCTGCTCGCCGCCCTCGACTGGGCCCGCCCCGGCGATCTCATCGTCGTGCTCGTGCACACCGAGCGCGAAGCGATCCGCGCCCTGCTCGACGCCCAAGGCGCCACCACCGCCACCTGACCTGTCCGCGGACGAGGGACCACAGCCGCGATCAACCACCATTAAATGATTTTTAAGCGCCTAAACATCATTTAATGATATTTCGTAGGGGTGAGGGTGCGTCGTTCCCCCCTACCCGCGACCCGGGCAGCCCTCAGCGCGCTGGGTGCGCAGATCAGCGCTGCACGGCGTGAACTCGGCTGGACCCAGGCCGAGCTGGCCGCTCGGCTCGGCGTCACGGGGCCACCCTCTCACGTATCGAAGGCGGCGCGCCGGGCACGGCCATCGGCCTCGTCTTTGACGCCGCGGCGATCTGCGGGGTGCCGCTCTTCGGCGTCGAGGCCGGCGACCTGGCGCGCATCGCCGAGCTTGAGCGAGGCCCGGCTCGCGCTCCTCCCCGCCAGAGTCCGCAAGGCGCTGCCCGAGGTCGACGATGACTTCTTGAGCCTAAGCGCGAGGCCTTCGTCTGGATCTGGCTCCCCGGCGCCACCGAACCGATCGTCGCGGGACGGCTCGACCGGACCGGAGCCTTCCTCGAGCAGCAGGAGGTGCTCACCTTCGCCTACGCTCGCTCCTATCTCGAGCGGGACGGAGCGATCTCGCTCTACACACCGGAGCTGCCCCTCCGGCGCGGGCGTATCGATCCGACCGCTCCCCTGCCGACAGCGGCTGGCGCGGCTATCCCGTCCGTGGGCAGCGCTCGGCGCTCCCGATCGCTGGCTGCCTACGCGACGCCGCACCGGACGCTTGGGGAAGGCGGGTGATCAATCTGCGCCTGCATGGCAAGCCGGAGGTCGAGCTCGACGAGCTCACCTATCTCTTACTCTCCGGCAGCGATCGTATCGGTGCGCTCGACTTTCAGGACTCACCCACCACGTACATCGCCCGCGGCGAGACGGCGACGCTCGAGCAGCTCCTCCAGTTCGCGGAGCTCGTCGAGGCGGGGCAGCCGATCCCCCAAGACCTGGCTGCGGCCGCCGGGCACGGCACTTCGGTCGGGGGAGCGCGCCCCAAGGCCCTGCTCGACCACGAGGGCCGCTGCTTCGTCGCCAAGTTCTCCTCGTCGACCGACTCCAGACCCGTCGTGAAGGCCGAGGCGGTCGGCATGATCCTCGCGCGACGCGTCGGCATCGACGTAGCTCCGATCGAGGTAGTGCGTGCCGCCGGTCGAGACGTGCTGCTCGTCGAGCGCTTCGACCGCACGAGCGACGGCGCCCGTCATCTTGTGCTCTCGGCGCTCCACATCCTCGGTCTGCGCGAGACCGAGGCCCACTACGCGTCGTACGCCGATCTGGCGGAGGCGATCAAATATCCCGGTTGGCGCGACGCCAGGGCCACCCCTGCGCGAGCTCTTTCGACGCCTCGTGTTCAACATCTGCATCGGCAACACCGACGATCACCTACGCAACCACGCGGCCCTCTGGGATGGCGAGTCGCTGCGGCTGACCCCCGCGTACGACCTCTGCCCACAGATCCGGTCGACAAGCGTCGCATCGCACGCCCTCGGCATCACGCGCGACCGCGCCAATGCCTCACAGCTGAGGCTCGCCCGAGCGGTCGCCGCTGACTTTGGCGTCACTGACCGCCAAGCGGACGCGATGATCGAGGAGATCCTCGCCGTCATCCAGGGCGAGTGGGATCTCGCCTGCGATGAGGCCACCCTGACCCGTACCGAGCGCGACGCGCTGTGGAGGCGCGAGATCCTCAACCCGTACATCTTCTATGAGAACGCGTGAGCGGCCAGCATCTGGCCTGTCGGTCAGCCTCAGCGCCTCACCGCCACCTCACCGATAGATCCGCGACCGCCCCCGCACCAGCGCCTCCTCGATCCGCCCCCAGCTCGCGCCGGATCTCCTCGATCCTCAAGTCCAGCGTCGGCCGCCCAGCCACCCGCAACCGCCCCCGCTCGAAGCTCCCGTGCTCCGCCACCAGCGCCGCCCGGATCCCTTCTTGCGACACCCCCAGCTCGACCAGCGCCGCCAGCTCGCTCGCGGGCAGCCCGTCGAGCATCGCCAGCCACTCGCCCACGTCTCGCGTCGCCCCCATCAGCGCCGCGTCCAGCGCCTCGATCTCGTCCGCTGTGCGCGTCGGGTCCAGCGACAGCGCCGCCCGCACCCCGCGGATCGTGCTCTCTAGCGCCACCCGCAGCGTCCGCGTCTCGCGGGCCACCTGCGCCAGCGTCGGGCTCAGGTGTGCCAGCTCCAGCGGCGCCTCTGCGCGGTCTTCCAGGTAGCGCCGCGTCTCTGCCTGCGCGCGGATCAGCCGATACGCCCCATAACTCGCCGCCACCAGCAGCATCGCCAGCTCGATCGCCCCCACCTACTCCGCCGCGCTCTCGACGTCCGCGCCGTCGTGTGCGCGCTCCACCCGCACCGCGCAGAATTTGAACTCTGGGATCTTCCCGAACGGATCCAGCGCGTCGTTCGTCAGCACGTTCGCCGCCGCCTCCCGCCAGCAGAACGGGATGAAGATGGCCCCGAGGCCAGGTGCCCCGGAGCCCCGCACCTTCAGCGTGATCGACCCGCGGCGGCTCGTCACCGCGATCCAATCCTCCTCGTTCAGCCCCAGCCGCCGCATATCCTCTGGGTGCATATCTGCGTGCGGCTCCCCCTCGATCGCGTCCAGCGCCGTCGATCGCCGCGTCATCGTCCCTGTGTGCCAGTGCTCTAGCAGCCGCCCTGTCGTCAGGATCATCGGGTATTCCGCGTCTGGCAGCTCCGCCGGCGGCGCGAATTCGGCCGGCACCAGCCTCCCGCGGCCGCTCGGAAAGCTCTCATCAAAGAGCACCACCGTCCCGTCCTCACGCTCTGGATCTTCACAAGGCCACAGCTTGCCCTCGGCGCCCAGGTTCGAGTGGGACAGCCCGTGGTAGCTCGGCGACAGCCCCGCGAACTCATCAAACACCGCTGCTACGTCCTTAAACACAAACCCCGGCGCCCCCCATGCGCCGCCCGATCTCGCACAGGATCTCCCAGTCTTGCCGCGCCTCCCCGGCAGCGCCAGCACTGGCCGCCCGATCTGCACCCGGCGATCTGTGTTCGTAAAAGTCCCCGTCTTTTCAAAGAACGAAGACGCCAGGCAGGATCACGTCCGCGACCTGGCAGTCTCTGTCAAGAAGATGTCCTGCACCGCCAGGAAGTCCAAGCTCGCCAGCGCCTTACGCACCTTATTGGAGTTTGGATCGCTCACGAAGGGGTTCTCCCCCATGATGTGCATGCCCCGGATCTCATGGCGGATCGCCGCTGCCATGATCTCCACCACCGTCAGCCCTGGCGTGCCATCCAGCGCCGCCCCCCGCCGCCTCGAAGCGCCCCGGATCGCCGCGTCCTTCACGGACCTGGTAGTCGGGAACACCATCCCGGGATCAGCCCGCGTCGCTCGCCCCTTGCACGTTATTTTGCCCGCGCAGCTAAATTGCAGCCGTCCCTGGCCGGCCGATCTGCCCCGTCACCAGCGCCAGCGCGATCAGGCAGCGCGCGTTGTCGGTCCCGTGCACGTGCTGGCTCACCCCATCCCCCAAAGATCAGCGCCGCCTTCGCCGAGCCAAAGGTCACCGCCACGTCCACGATCTCCGCCACCGTCACCCCGCACAGCTGCGCCGCCAATCCAGGGGATACGCCGCCACCGTCGCCTTCAGCGCCTCAAAGCCCCTCTGTCCGTGTCTTAACAAAATCCTCATCGACCAGCCCGCGGCGGAGGATCTCGCACAGCACCCCATTAAAGAGGCAACGTCCGTCCTCGGCCGGATCCGAACGTAGCGATAGCAATGGTCGGCGATGTCTGGCCGGTGCGGATCGATCGCGATCAGCTTGCACCCCCGCTTCGCCGCCGCCCAAAGAAGGTCGCCGCCACCAGGCGGTTCGACGTCGTGTTCGTGCCGACCAGCAGCGCCACGTCGCTGTTCTCCACGTCGCGGAAGGTCGTCGACACCGCCCCCGAGCCGATCGTCTCCATCAGCGCCGCCACCGACGACGCGTGGCACAGCCGCGTGCAGTGGTCGACATTGTTTGACCAAAACCAACGCGCACCTTTTGGAACAGGTACGCCTCCTCGTTCGACCCCTTCGCCGAGCCGAAGCCCGCCAACGCCCGCGGCCCGTAAGCCGCCCGGATCCCACCCAGATTTCTGCGCCACCAGCGCCAGCGCCTCCTCCAGCTCGCCTCGCGGAACGCCGGCATCACCTCCGCGTAGTCCACCAGCCCCCCGGCCGCCGCCCTCGCTCCTGCCGCACCGCCCCGCTCAGGGGCCCCTTCGGAGTACGCTCCTCGCGCCGGATCAGCGGCCGCGTCAGCCGGTGCGCGCGCGACGGGTAGTCAAGCCGTAGCGCCCCTTCACGCACAGCCGCCGGTCGGACACCCGGCTGTCGCGCCCGTCGATCCACGCCACCTTGTTCAGCGCCGTGTCCACGTGCGCCGTGATCGAGCAGCCCCACCCCGCAGTACGGGCACAGCGTCGCCACCTGCTTCCAGCGCCGTCGACGGCCGCAGCGGCGCCGGCAATTGTTTGTTCACCAGCGCGTCCGTCGGGCACGCGTCCATACAATCGCCGCACGACACGCAGCTCGACGCCCCCCCATCCGGCTGGTCCAGATCGAACGCGATCTTCGCGTGTAGCCCTTCCCCGATAGCGTGATCACCTCGTTGCTCTGCACCTCGTCGCACGCCCGCACGGCAGCGGTCGCACAGGATGCACGACTGGTGATCCACCCCGATCACGGCGACGACGCGTCCTCACCGCGACCTGTCCCCCGGGCAGCCCCAGCGGCCCCCCGATCCCGGCCCCTCCGGCTGCGCGATCTCGAGCTTCGCCGCCAGCGCCGCCAACCGACCCTTCTGGCCGCGCCTGGGGATCGCACCACCGGCTGGTCCGCCACCAGCAGCGCCGTCAACATCCGCCGGTGCCGCGTCAGCGCTCGCTCGTCGCCGTCACCGTCATGTTACCCGGCTCCACAAGCGCGCACGCAGCCTCGCCGCCAGCGTCCGCCCGCCCACGTCCACCACACAGCCTGCACACCCGACCGGCCGGTAGCGCGGGTCGTGGCGCAACGCCGGGATCTCGATCCTCACCTGCCGCGC
>JADJRG010000004.1 GCA_016712315.1 Nannocystis sp.
CAAACCGCCCAGCGCCACCCCAAAACCGCCCACCTCCCCCAGAAGCCTGAGGTCCACGCAACCCACCCAGCCCGCACACCCCGCCGCCGCCGCCCACCTCGGAGGCCGCCGAAGCCGCCATCGTGGCGTCCTTCACGGCGGCTCTCACCCGAACCCTTCGTGAAGCCCGAGCGGGGGGGCCCCAATGACCGCTGCCGAGCTCTTCGATGCCGTCGTCGCCGCTTGGCGCCCGATCGCCGCGCAGCAGCATCCGATCGAGCTGATCGATCGTGTGCTCTCAAAACACCGCGAGGCGCTGATCCGCGTGATCGACCAAGAACTACGGGGGACGGAGCCGGCCGCAGGGCAGAAGACCTCGGACGCCGCCTCGCCCGCGGTCGAACCCGCCGCCCGCCGCCCCAAAGCCCACGAGCCCACCCTACTACAGCGGGCCGAAGCCATCGAGATACGCCAACTCCAGGGGATCGCCGCTCACGAGCAGGGCCTCCACAAACTCGCCCTCGCGCTCAAGGAGTTGATCGATCCGATCCCCAAGACACCCGCCGAGATTTCCCGCTATTTTTCCATGGAAGAGGATTTTGTTCAGGAATTCCAGGACATCGCGAGTGAGATCGATGACTACATCGCGCAAGGCGGGCCGGTAGGCGGCACCCTGGAGCGGATCGCCGGACTACTCCAAGCGAACTTGGAGGCGGACGTGGTGCAGGTCGAGGGCGGCGTCATGACCGTCCCGAGCAACACCATCCGCACCGGCAGCAAGAACGACAACTACGTCCTACGTCAAGACTCCGAGGGTTTCTCGCGTCATGGCATCGAGGTGCTCGGCCCTCAGCTCGACGAAGACGGCGAAGAGAGCGCCTGGATGCGGGTGAAGCCGCTCCCCTCGAAGCAGGGTGTGCGGCCTCTCCAGCGATGGGACGGCCTCATCCACGACCTGGAGGATGAGGAGGCGCTCACGCGGCGCTGGGACCACTACGACATGCTCGCCCAGGCCCTCCGGCGAGCCCTCGCGACCTCGAGGGCACCCGCAAACTCATCGCCTACGCCAGTGTACTCGTCGCCGCGCCTAGGTGTCGCGGCCGCGCGCGCGAGCCGTCGCCGCGCGGGCCCTCGAACAGGCGATCGACGAGCACAAGGCCGCCGCCGCCGCGATCGAGGCCGGTCATGAGAGTGAGAGCGCCAAGCGCCTCACCCGCGTCGCCAAGCACCTCGCCCGCGTCGCGCACGAGATCGCCACCCACTGCGCCGCCGGTCAAACCCACCTGCCGCTCGATCCCGGGGACCAGGCGCCCGAGAACGTGCCTGATCCCGGGCCCACCGAGGAGCAAGAAGAGCCCGCCGACGCGCCCGACGACCCCTACGAACCCACCCCAGAAGACCGAGATTTCGGCCCTTACGTCCTCTACAACGCGCTCCAGGTGCTCGTAACCCCGCTCGACCAAGAACCGCAGAAAGGAAACACTCATGCCATTGCAACCAAGTGACTACCTCGTGATCGTCAACAAGATCTTCACCGTCATCGCCGAGGCATTCGACGAGATGGACAAGCGTGAAGCCACGCGCGCCGGCTACGACGCCGCGTCTGAGCTCACGGAGACGCTCGTGCATCTCCGTGAACGGGTCGCCACCCTGGAGACCGTCCAGGCCCGACACGACGACATCAACGACATGGGTGGCGACAGGCTGGCAGCCCTAGAGACCGCGATGAACGATCAGCGCGCGATCAGAGACAGCATCAGGTCTATGCTCAAGTCGCTTAGCAGTAGGGTGGATTCTCTGTCTCAACAGCTCGATTCACATGACAAGAGGATGGATTCTCTGTCTCAACGGCTCGATCTGTATGGCACAAGGGGAGCGTCCCAGCCCCCCGCCGATACCATCGAGATCTGGCCATCGCGGGACGAGCGCTTCCGCGCCATCGAGGACGCGGGCGTTAAGCCCGCCGCCGCCGCGTTGGAAGCCGTCCGCGTCATCATCGAGGCGATGAAGCTCCTGAACGCGGGAGGAGTGGAGGCATCTGCCATCCGCCACTGGCTATCCTCTGGGCGGTGGAAGCGACAGCGTCAGCGCGCGCCCTTCCGCGAGGCTCGGCGCCTGCTCGTCGCGCACGACACGACGGACAGGGTCACCAACGAGCACGGCGAGAAGGAGGAGGCGTTGAGTTTCGCTCTCCGCGTCGTGGAGGCGCACTGGTCGGGCACGTGGGCGATTGTCCAGGGGGACGCTCCCTCTCAGGTGAACTGATGGCCACCGACCTCATGACGCAATCGCACAAGCTCAAGGCCGACCTGCTCGCGCGTGGCCACACGCGCGAGCAGGCGCAGGTCCACGTGCGCACGCACCAGTGCCTCGTCGCCCTGCTCGCCGCGGTCGCCGTCCTCTACGGCCCAGAAGCTCGGGTCGACGCCACCAACCTCCTCAAACCCACGATCATCATCACCGCGCAGGATCGTCCTGTGCTCGTGTACACCGCCACCCTCAACGGCGCCACGATCACCCGCCCCGGGGGTCAATCTACGAGCGAGATCGAGCGGCGCCTCCACGACATCCGCCGCAAGCTCGCCGCCGAGCTCGCCGCCGAACCCTGCCAGGGTGACCACGCGCAGGCCATCCGCCGCGCCCTCGCGCGCCTTCAACGCCCCGACCGCGAAGCGACCGAGCAGGGCCAGCGCTTACTCGCTGCGCTCGCGAACCAAACGGAGGCGGTCCAGGAGCGGCTGCATCACAGACACGTGAACTCCTGGGTACGCGCGGCGCTCGACCATCTCCGCATCACCATCCGGTTTGAAATCGAGATACACGAGAGCACAAGCGCCGTCATCTACCCCACCGAGCTCGCCTACGAAGCCTGGCGTGACCAACTCCGCGTGATGGCGCACGCTCTCACCCTACGGGGCGCCCCAGCGCTCACCCTCGACCTCACGAGGCTCAGAGCATCTCGAATCGGCGACGAGCACAGCGCCGAGCTCGATCGGATGCGTCTCGACTCCACCCGCCGGGCTCTATTCTCCCAACAGATCGAGAGGGCCATCCTGCGCGGTCTCAGCCCCGCCGCGGTGCTGAGGCGAGCCCGTAAGGTCGCCAAACTTCAAGAGCGCCAGAGCGAGGAGCGAGGAGCGACTCATGGCTAGAGCGCCCGACTGGCACCACGCACCGATGGCCAAGGGCGATCCCGCTCCGCGCTGGCCCTTACCTGGCCACGCCCGCAAATTCGCGACCTGGTCCTTCGGCGGCGGCCGCCCCTTCGGCTGCACAGACGACACCTGCGAGCGCTGGCACGCGGGGATCGACCTCACCAAGATCCCGAACGGCGCCCTCGTCGTCGCCCCCGAGGACGCCACCATCATCGCCCTCGATCGGGGCTGGAGCGCCGGCTCCAAGGCCCATTTTAAAAACCGCCAGCGGCCTCTTCCTCGTGCTCGGCGGCTTCCACCCCGGAACACATCACGAGTTTGGCCTCACCGTCGGCCAAGCGATTCAAAAGGGCCACAAGCTCGGCCGAGTGCTCGGCAGCTATGGGATGATCCACCTGGAGACCTACGGCGACAAGGATCGCAAGGCGAACTCGGTATGGCGCGTCGGCAACCCCATCCCTCGCGGCCTGCATAACCCCACCAAGTACGTCGAGAGCATGGTCGACGACGCCCCCGCCGTCGACGACGCCTCCCCAAGCCCCACCGAGCCCGCCGCGCCGCCCCCCGAAGAGGCCCCCTCGACGAGCTCAGGCGCCGCCCCCTGGATCGTCGGCGGGCTTGCCGTCGCCGGCGCCGCCGTCGCGCTCACCTACACCTTACGCCGCAGGAGCAACCCATGAATCGCCCCCTCTTCGTCGCCTTCGGCGCCATCACTGGCCTCAGCCTCGTCCTACACGGCGTCAATGTCGTCCTCGCCCGGACCCGCAAGGGCGATGGCCTGGGGACTGTGTACACGATGGGCGACCAAGTTTACCTGGACCAGCTCGCAATCGACCACGTCGCTGGTCGCAGGGGGGTACACCAAGGGCCGCGCTGGTCTCGCATCATCTTGGACGAGTTTACCCTCACCTTCGAGCCCGCGGTCGATGCCCTCCAGACCAAGCCCGAGCGCCTCTATCGCCTGCGCCACCCCGACACGGACGCGAACGCGGAAGACGGCGACGAGGGCGACAGCATACGGGAGCTCGCGCAGGGGCTATCTCGCCGCAAGAACGACAATTCGCCAGGGAGTTTCTCCTACTCATGGCCTCACGTGGCCACTTCCACCGCCAAATTCTCGCATGACAGCCCCGAGGTCCCTCATGACGACCCGAGCAGACGATCTCAACCGCGCCCTCGACGAGTCCATCAACCGCGAGAAGGACGCGTGTCTACGCGCCCAGCGCCTATCGTACGCCGTCGTCGCTCTGGGCGCGAGCGTCGCTGGCTACGCGGCAGGCATGTACACGGCCTACAGGCTGATGGAGAGGAGGGGAAAATGAGCAGTACGTCCCAGAACGAATTCTGGAGGGATCTCCTGGGGCTCGGCAACCAGGCGATAGAGCACGCGGTCTCTTACCGCGAGCAGCAACGCCACAGGACGATCCCGCTCGTCGCCGACCTGCTCGAAAGCGTGGGCGAAGACGGCGCTGTAAAAAAAGACTCGTGGCAAGTGTGGGAGGCGTGGAACGAACCCCAACCACGCTCAAAACCACGACCCCACACGAGCGAGGCCGACGCGGAGGATGATGTCGAAGAAGCCGAGCTCCAGGCCGAGATACTCAGGCTCGAGCGCGAAGTGCGTAAGGGACAAAACCGCGCCCGCGTCGAGCAGTTGCGCCGTCAAGTGGCCGAACTAGAGCGCGGCGCTCAAAGCCCGCCACCGCCAGCTCCCCCCGAGCCGCCATCGCGGCCGCGTGCCGAGCCGGCGCCCCCAGCCCCTCCCGAGCCCCCACCGCTGCCGCGTGTCGAGCCGCCACCGCTACGGCGTGCCGAGCCGGCCCCAGCCCCTCCCGAGCCACCGCCACCGCCGCCGCGTGCCGAACCAGCCCTCCCGAGCCGTCGCGAACCGACCCCGAGGAGGCCGCGGACGAATACGATACGCTCTTCGGCCGGTCCATCGCCGTCCCTGACGCAATCGCCCCTCCCGTCGACAGCGACCCGCCAGCGGTCGCGAATGGCTCGTTCGACTTCTCATTCATCAGCCGCGTGGTGCAGGAAGCTGCCGCCCAGGTCGCAGCCCCCGTCGCGGACGCGCTCCCGCTCGACGAGCAAAGGCTCAATGACCAGTTCTATCAGCTCTTCGGCCCGTCGCTGCCCACGGCCAACAACCCCGACGAGATCGCTCCCCAGCTAGAGCCCCCAGCAGCGCCTCCTGAGCCGGCCCAGGCCGCCCACCCCGAGCCCGAAGAGGCCGCCGCCGAAGACGAGCCCGCCCCAGCGCTCGACGCCGCGCCTTCGCCCGTCGCCGCCCCACCGCCCACCCCGCAGGGGCACGACACGGACGATCCCGATCGCTATCCCGACCCCGACCCCGACCCCGACCCCGACCCCGACCCCGTCCGCGCTCAACTCCAAGAGCAGATCCGCGCGCTTGAGCAAGAGCCCAGCGCCGCCAACGACGACCCACAGCGCCTCCAAAACCTCATCGAGGCCAACCGGATCCACTGGAATGGCACCCGCAAGACCCTCTGGGCCGGCTCAGCGCTCGCGGCCTGTCTCCGAATGAGCGTGCGCATCTCCCCCCCAGCCGACCGCGTCGCCCTCGCCCAAGAGGCGCACCGCGTCGCCGCGCGGGCATTTCAGCTCTCGGAGTCTGCCCCGCGATTTCACGACCTGATCGCCTGTCACAACGTGCTCGCGCGCACCCTGAACGACGCCGGCCAGACGACAAAGGCTCTCCAGCTCGTGCGTAGCGGCTTCACCATTCTCCGCGCCACAGCCCCACGGCTGCGCGTAGGCGGACACGACCAAGTCACCGAGATGCGTCAACTCCTCAAGATCTTAGAAGGGGCAGCGGATCATCCATGAGTTCCACGACAAAGCTCGACCAGCTACGCAACGACCTTTTTTTAGAAAACGCCGCCTTCGCGGGCAAGCTCCGCGCCGCCGCCGACAAGGAGCCTCTGCGCGAGCAAGCCTGGCAGCGCCTACTCGACCTCTTCCGCTACGCCGGAGAAGGGGGCCGCAGGCGCTTCCTCGACGCCATGAAGCTGCCTGGCGCCGCCGCCGAACGCCGCCGCACCTACGACATTTGTATGCGCTCGGGCGCCAAGAACCACGACGCCTGCCAGGCCGAAGCCGAGGCGCTCCCGCTTTTTCAAGATCTCTTTGGCGCCTACCCCACCAGTCACACACCGCAAGCGTGGTGGGCGGCCCCGATCTCCCAGCTCATCGCCGACTACGACCCCGACAACCCGCCCGCCGACGAGTTACGCGGCTGGGAGCACCAGCTCCGACAAACTCACGGCAAGACCCAAGCCGAGATCCTCCTCGGCGTGGGAGCAGCCTTCGAGGCCGCCGAAGATGCATTGGGCGACACCTACGGCTCCGTCGTCGAAAGCGCCACCGACGCCCTCAACGCCCCACCGTCCCCCAAACCATTCCCCTGGCTCAAGCTCGGCCTCGGCCTCAGCGGCGCGACCCTCGTCGGCGCCCTCGCGTACCGGATCACCCGCAAGCCCTAGCCATGACCCTCTCCACAAAAGACGCCGCACGGATCACCCTCGCCGCCGCAGCTCTTGTGGAAGGCGCCGCCGCGCTCAAACGCCATCACGAGCGCGCGAGCGCCTTCGAGGCCGCCGTGGAGCGGGCCACCGCCCTCAGCCGCCGCCTCGTCGTCATCGGCGACCCCGACGCCGGCATGCACACCCGGATCGTGCGCGCCTACGGCTGCGGTGACGTGTGCCTCGACAAGAACGGGTGCCCGGCTTGCCCTGTGACGATCACCGCCGATCTCACCAAGGGCCCCATCGAAGGGATCGCCGACGACACCGCCGTCATCTTCGTCTCCTGCGTCCTCGAATACGTAGAAGACCTCGACGCCGCGCTGCGAGAGATCGCGAGGATGGCAGGGAGCGGCGAAAACGTCTTTATCGTCGGCGTCCAGCCCTGGACCCTCACCTCACGCCTCTACCCCGGCGCACGTTGGCGCGGCACCGTCGTCTCCCGCGGCGACGAGCACGCCGTCGACATGAAGCCCGTGCGCAGCGGCGAGAAGCTCGCCTTCGCCGCCGCGCTCGGCCTCACCCTCGCCTCAGCCTTCTGGCCCGACAAACCCAACAAAGGAACGAACAAGCCATGATCATCTCCGTCCACAACACCAAAGGCGGCGTCGGCACCGCGACGCTCCTCCCCCACCTCGCCCACCTCGCCACCGAGGCCGGCCACAAAGTCTACAGGACGACAGACAGCGTCCAGTTGCCCGAGACCATCGACTCGGATCTCATCCTGATCGACGGCATCAGAGACGATCTGCCCGCGTGTGTGCTCGTCATCCCAATCACATGCCGCATGGCCGAGGAGCACGCTCACGAGCTCGCGGACAACTTCCGCGGCCCCGTGATCTATCTCCCCAACATGGGCCACCGGCTCAAGTCCGTCCCGCCCCACTTACCCGTCATCGTCGCCCAGACGATCCCCTACAGCCACGCCATCGCCTACGCAGCCGACCAAGCGCGGCTGGTGTGGGATGCCCCAGACGGACGCACCAAAACATCCCCCGGCGCCATCGCGCTCCGCTCCGCCCTGCTCGACGTCCTACGCCTCGCGAACGCGGAACCCGTAGAAGAAGACACGAGCGAGCCAATGAACGACGATTACCTCCTGCTCGCCAGCCTGTCCGAGGTCATCCATGCCGCGTTGGCGCAGCCCGAAGACGAAGAGACGAGCGAACCCACGACCCCGCGCTCCGCCTCGCTGACGTCGAGGGCATAACTGACGACCGCGCTCGCATTCCTCGAGGAAGGGAGAGCATGACGACCCCGCCGACCCCAGCCGCGATCTTCGAGGCCGCCCTCGCGGCCTGGCGCCCGCTCGCCGCGCAGCAGGGCTCGCTCGATCTGATCGATCGCATCATCGCCAAACACCGCGCGCACCTCATTCACCTCATCGAGCAGGAGCTCGCGGAGCTATACCCTCCCGCTGGGCAGGAGCTCGCCAGTCTGGCAAAGAGCCTCGAAGAGATCGCCGAACCGACCCAGAAGACGCCTCAAGAGATCCGCGAGTTCTTCGGGCGCCTCGTGTCCGCGTCGCCGCGCTTCTCATTCCTGCGCCGCTCGGCCGCAGCGCAGAAACACGACCTCGTGATCGTGAGATACCCCGACACCGAGGACGAGACCCTCGCTGTCCACATAGGCTCCCTGCTCGGTGTCGGCCACGAGTGGCACGTCGGCGAGCGAGGCCACGTACTCCGTCAAGATCGCGAGGGAGTCTCTCTCCACGATGTCGAGCTACTCGGCGACGATCTCGATGAAGAGGGCAGGATGACGGACTATGTCGCAGTCAAGCCCGGCAGGGTGACGACGACCGGCTACAACCTGCGCCAAGGCTCCATCTCCCTCCGGCACGGTGACCGCCTCATCCGCCGTTTCTTCATCGCCCCGGGTTGGGACGACAAACACACGCTTGGCCAATTAAGACTAGAGAGTTACTGGCAGCACTATCACATGCTCGCCAAGGCGCTGCGGCGCTCCCCGCTCGAACTCGAGCGCACCCGCCAGCTCCTCGCCTACGCTGGCGTCCTCGTCACCGCGCCCGCATGCCAAGGCCGCGCGCGGACCGTCGCCGCGCGGACCGTCGACCGCGCGATCCACGAGCACAAAGCCGCCGCCCAGGCGATCGAGAGCGGCCAAGACCAGCTCGCCGCCGAGCGGCTCGCCCGTGTCGCTCGCTTCGTCGCCCGCGCTGCCCACGAGGTCGCCTCCGCCTGCGCCAGCGGCCAGGACCTACCGCCCCCGCTCGCCCCAGCCCTGTACGACATCCCCACCTCACAAGACCAACCATCCCTCTTCGAGCAGACCGCTGATCCCTACACAGACCACCCCGAGCTCACCCCAGAGAGGGTCAAAGCCGCGCTCGCATTTCTCGAGGAGGAGGAGGGGAGAGCATGACGACCCCGCCGACCCCCGCCGCGATCTTCGACGCCGCCGTCCACGCCTGGCGCCCCATGGCGGCCGCGCGCTACTCGCCCGATCAGGTCGATCGCGTCATCTCGAAGCACCGCGGGCATCTGATTCGCCTCATCGAGCAATCCCTACAAGAGCGCCGCGACCGACGGGGCAGGGGAGCGCCGCGCCCCTGGTGGCAGCGCACCCCCGGCCTCCCGCGCGCGGACAACACCGCCCTCAAGCACGAAGCACTCTCGATCCTCACGGCTGTCCGCGCCTACCTCTACGATCCCGAGTGGGGCCTGCTCGACGAAGAAGACGCCGCCGCCACCATCCACGAGGCCATCCTTCCGCACTGGCCCCTCGACGACGCCGAGCGCCTGATCCAAGCCGTCGCCGACCTCGACGGCGGCCTACGCGACGAAGACTCTTTTTTAGAAGAACTCACCGCCGCCCTACGCGACGGCCACGCCCCCGAGCTCGAGATCCACACCATCACCCCCGATCAAGCCTGCGACTTCGTCGCCCAGCACCACCGCCACCTGCCCGACTGCAACCGACGCGGCCTCCTCCACGCCCTCGCCGCCCGCTGGCGCGGCCAGATCGCCGCCGTCGCCCTCGCGGGCGCCCCCACTGGCCGCTGGGGCCGCGCCACCGACTGCCCCCCCGAAGGCACCTTAGAAATCACCCGCGTCGCCAGCCGCGCCGGCCTCCGCCGCTACGACCGCAAGGGCCGCGACGTCCCCGTAAACGCCGCCTCCGCCCTCGTCGCCCACCTCATCGACCTCCTGCCCACCAGCGGCCGCGACGCCCCCGGCTGCCGCCTCGTCACCTACCAGCTCACCTCCGAAGACGGCGCGATCTACCGCGCCCTCGTCGCCAAGGGTTTACGCCCCGTCGCGCTCAGCCGCCACGCCCAGGCCGGCGGCGCACGCACCCGCGTCGCCCTCCCTGGCGAAAAGATCCGCTGGGAAGCCGGCCCCGCCGCCGCCACACCCGATTGGAGCCTCCTCCAACCCTCCCACCGCCCCGGCGCTCAAGCCGCCTTCGCCGCCTTCCTCGCCCGAAAGGAGCGCCGATGACCTTCCGCATCCCTGCCAGCTCCCGAGCTCGACTCCGTGACCGGCTCGTCGTCGCCTCCGTCAGCGGCGGCAAGGACAGCACCGCCCTCGCCCTGCTCCTGCGTGAAGCCGAGATCCCACATGTGCGCGTCTTCGCCGACACCGGCTTTGAGCACCCCACGACCTACGAATACCTCGACCTCCTACGCGAGCGGCTGGGCGAGATCACGACCGTCCGCAACGAATTGCTGTGGCAGGACGCGCTCCCCGGCGAGCCGGGCATGCTGACGCTCATCCGCCGCAAGCAGATGTTCCCGAGCCGTCTGCGCCGCTTCTGCACCGAATCGCTCAAGCTCCGCCCGATCAAAAATTCCTCGAACAAGTCGAGGAGGAGAGGGGACCCCTTGTCAACGCCGTAGGTGTACGAGCCGATGAGAGCGCGAGCCGTGCGCGGATGCCCGAGTGGGAGTGGTGGGGGAGCTCGACGCCGAGATCTGGCGCCCTTTGCTCGCCGCTACCTACGACGACATCGTCGAGATCCACCGCCGCCACAACATGCCGCCCAACCCCTCTACCTCGAGGGCGCGCGTCGTGTCGGGTGCCATCCCTGCATCTTTTCGGCAAAACACGACATCCGCCAGATCGCCCCCGATCAGCTCGTCAAGATCCGGCGCGTCGAACAGGACCTCACCGCGGACGCCGTCGCTCGCGGACGCGAACGGCCGACCCGCGCCTTCTTCCAGATACGCGGCCCCGGTGGACTCGCCTTCACCCCGATCGACGAAGTCTTCGAGCAGGCCCATACCATCCGAGGTCGCCCATGGGATCCGGCCGCCGATCCCCCCGGGTGCCGTCGCTGGGGCCTCTGCGAAGCCGGCGAAGCCCCGACCGAAGCCGCCGCCCCGATCGCCTACATCGGCCATGACCACGCGCTCGCCCTCGGCATCCCCCCCGAGCTGCTCACGCGCTGGCTGAACGAGCGCCTCCTCCTCCCGGCGCATGGAGGCGCGCGCGATTGGGCCGGCTTCTATCAGCGCACCCCCGCCGTGGAGGCCGAGCTTGCAGCGCAGCTCGAGCGGATCCCCATCACTCGCCAGCAACTCCTCGCCCGAGGGATCACCGCCGCTCAGATCACCCGCTGGCGCAACGGACGCGGCCCATTGCGCCGCACCACCACACGCGGCCTCTACGAGATCACCCGAGCCGCTCTCGCCAAATTCAGCGCATCGCCCACCGATCAACAACCAACCAACAACCTGCCCCAAGAGACACCACCATGGCCGAACCAACCACCATCCGCCTCACCGCCACCGCCCCGCTCAACGGATCGGGCCTCATCCCTCTCACCCGCGAAACCCTGCAAACCACCACTGCCGGCCGCCTCTACAGCGCCACCATCCCGACCGGAAGCCGCCTCACCAGCGACGTCTTCGGCATTTTCTCAAGCGGCGCCCACACCTCCATCACCGTCAGCGCCTCCACCGACAACCCCCGCGACGTGCTCCGCGTCTACCTCGGCGCCGCCATCCGCAGCGAGCACCGCCTCGCCGGATCGCAAACCATCACCCTCGCCCCCGGAGAGGAGCTCGGCTTCATCACCGAGGCCCCCACCGTCCTCCTGCTCGTCGTCAACGAGCTCTCCGAAGCCGACCAAACCGCCCGTCTCGACAGCACCGCTGCGCCCGTCATCCGCGCCCGACTCACCCGCAACGCCGGCTTCACCGCCACCGGCGTCATGAACATCAACCTCCTCTGGTCCACCGCTTCACATGTCCTAGAGGCCACATCCAACGCCCCCGCCGGAGCCCTCCCGCTCGAAGCCCTCGATCCCCGCCAATCCCGCTACGCCGGCTACTACTGGCGCGTCCGCGTCTCCGGCTGCGACGGCGCCTATTTTTCCGGCCCCGCCAACCGCCTCACCGGCGACGCCGCCCTCGAACAGCTCCTCCCCGGCCAGTGGTCCACCCCGCGCCGCGTCAGCCACGACGATCTCCTCGCCGTGCTCAGCCCGCCCGTGCGCGTCGGCTGCCCCACCGTCATCGCCGAACACGAGCTACTCCCCATCACCGAGGCCCAACTCCTCGCCACCGGCGCCGCCCCCACAACGCCCCCGCTCACCCAGCCCGCAGGCGCCATCCCGTGGGCCACCTTTAGCGACTACGCCGTCAACGCCGCCGGCGCCGATCGCCACGAAGCCGGCTACCTCATGTGGACGCACGCGATCACCGGCAACGCCAACGTCATCGGCAACAAGGGCTTCCACGGCATCGGCACCGGCAACAAGGCCATGCTCGGCACCGACGCCCCCATGCTCCTCGGCCTCCCCCTCGCCCAACTCACCGCGCTCAGCGTCCGCTACGCCCTGCGCACCGCAGGCAACGCCCACATCCTCAATCGTCCGTACATCAACATTCTCATCGACATCAACGGCGACGGCACCCTCTACAAGATCGGCGTCTTCGATCGCGATCCAAACCCCGCCCTCAACCTGCTCGTCGACGTCGCCCAGGCCGACCCCACCGATCACGAGTACCTGCTCTCCTGGATCGGCGCCGGCAAGCTCAAGATCGTCAACGAGCTCGCCGGAGTCACCCCCGCCGTCGATCTCGGCGCCGGCTGGCACAACAAGGTCTTCCAGATCTCCGACATCCTCGCCGTCTACCCCGACGCCAAGCTCACGAGGGCCTTCCCCGCCGACAACGGCCTCCCCGCCGATCTCACCATGCCCCCCCTCTGGCTCGTTCTCGGCGACTCCACCTACACCCGTTACTCGCGCGTCCTCCTGCGCGAAGTCCGGCTCAACAGCTAAGGGCGCACACCATGATCATCGAGGTAGGTAGCCAGCGTTACAAAGAGATCTTCGGCGCCCGAGATTTCCTCACCCAGCCTTTCCAAAGCCGGCTACCGCCTCACCGCCTCCTCGTCGAGGCCCTCGCCGATCCCTCCAAATCGATCACTGCCATCGACACGCTCCTCGCCGACGCCAACCCCAACGGCGTGCTCCACAGCGCCGGCCTGCAAGACATCCACCTCGGCACCCAAGTCCTCATGCACGCCCGCGTCGCCGCCTCACGCATCGGCGGCCAGCTCGTCCTCCCCGGCAACGGCCTCTCGAGCAACCTCGCCGACGGCCTCGTCGACGTCATGAAGATTCCAAAATCCCGCCCGCGCCAGCGACGCCGACGTCCAAGCCTTCCTCATCGAAGCCAGCTTCGCCGTCGGCATGAAGGCCCTCGGCGCGATCGGCCCCGTCGGCAAGATCGCCGCCGCCGTCATCGGCTTCGCCAGGGAGATCATCCAGCTCATCAAACAACGCCGCCTCATCAAGGAGGACGACGCCCAGCGCCGCGAGGCCCTCGCCTACGCCCGCCTCCCACCCCTCCAAGAGCCCGATACCCAAGTAGACGCCTGGTACGTCGACCAGGTACTCCGCCCCCTCATGGAAGGCCCCTCCTGGACCCCGATCTTCTCGCCGCGCTTCGACTCGGACGAGTGGGTCGGTATCGAACGAAACGGCGGCTACGCCTTCGCTCCTGGTGTGGACGAGATTGGCGTCGATGACTTCGGCCGACCAAACAAAGTATTCGCCGCCAGCGGGGGGATCGGCTTCATCCCTGGCCTCGACCAGATCGCGAGCGTCGTGCAGGTCGCACATGACCGGGAGATCCTCAAGCGCTGGAGCGGTGGCTCGTGGCCGATCCACCCGCAGATGGTCACCGACGTGGGGAAGTTCTTCGTCAACACCGGCCGGCTCGCCGCGGTAGCTTGGGCGTGGGCGACCGAAGTCGACGCGAGCCCCGACCTCTACAAGCTCCACCTCGGCGCTCTGCACGAGCGGTGGAAGCGCTACTGCGACGGTGGTCGCCGCTACCTGCTCGACAACGCCAAGGACTGGAACGACAACCTCGGCAAAGGCCGCGTGCTCTCCACCGACCGGCAGTTCCTCGCCGGCAGCGCGATCGGCTGCGCCATCGGAGCCTGGCGCTGCCTCCCCAAGGACAACGGCTACGGCCTACTCAGCGCCGGTGTCCGCGGCGACGAGTTGCGAGGCCCCGCCCTCGGTCGCCAGGTCCTCGGCTGCGTCATGGATCCCCCCGCGATGGACGCCTACGCCAGCGGTCAAGCCTGCTTCACCACCATCTACGAGGAGAGGATCCAAAAGGTCCTCGACGAAGCGCTACGACGCCAGCGCTACTTCCTGCGCCACTCCCTCGTCTCCGCCTACGTGCGCGCCGACTTCGACGCCTTCCGCGACATCAAGATCCGCGACGCCCTCATCAGCGCCCGCAAGATCCTCCTCGAGCACCCCGACCGCATGCTCGTCGAGCTCGCCGATGTCGCCGCCGACGAGCCCGGCGTACCCACCGGCGACGGCAAGCTCTGGAAGGACCAGCTCCGCGCCCGCGGCGTCAAGGACAAGCACCCCCTCATGGGCGGCGCCGGTCGCCTCGCCGATCGCCCCCCTGGCACCCTCGTTCCGCCCCGCGAGCCGCCGCCCAAGGTGCCTATCTACGAGGGCCCCTTGCCCTGGGGCGAGCTCGCAGAGCCGGCACCCACGAGCAGCCTCTCCCCGTGGCACATCGCGGGCCTAACCGCCGGCGGGCTCTTGCTCGGCGGTGGCGCGTTTGCGCTCGCCCGCCACCTTCGCAAGGGTAGGTAAGGCCCCCGCTCGCGATGCCCGTGCGCTTGCGCTCACCCTCAGTATCCGGTACTTCTTCCCTCCATGAGGACCCTCGTGCTCCTGCTCGCGCTGCTCCCCTTCGTCGCCGCCTGCAAGAAGGAACTAGGCGAGTTGTGTAAGGACAGCTCCGAATGCGAATCCGAGGAGTGCCGCCCGGTCCCGCCCGGAGCGGAAGTAGACATCTGCGCCATCGGCCCGCCATGTCCCGCGGACGCGGTCGACATCGGCGGCGTGTGTATCCGTGCGTGCAGTGCAGGGTGCCCGGAGGGGACCTTCTGTGAGCCGTTCTACGACGGCTGCCTAGCCTCCTGCGAGCGGGATGATCAGTGTCGAAACGGCGTCTGCACCTCGGGCGTGTGCGGGGCGCCGCCGGATTAGGCCGGGATCAACGCGCGGGGCGAGGCGGGCGACGTGACCCAGCCCCTTGCGCAACAAACGCGGATGTGCCTATTATCGGGTCCACGTCCGAGGTCGATCCCACCCTCACCAGGGAGCCCCATGTCATCGCCACAGCTCTATATCGCCCTCGCCGCTGCACTCGTTCTCGCGTGTGCCCCCTCGAAGCCCGGCCCGGCCCAGGGCGGCAACGCTGCGCGGGTCGATGCAACCAAGACCTCGGGAGCACCCGAGGCCGACACCTACAACTTGCGGGGCGCTCCGGTGAAAGGTGCAACCCGCCGTGAAGAGTTCGACCTGACCATGGCGGACGCGCAGGTGACGATCAAGACCGGCCCGCTCTCCTTCTCGGGCACCCAGACGCTCCGCGTCCAGGGCACCGACGATCTCGAGATCCTCGAGGCGAGCGATGGTGAGGTGCGCAAGGGTCGGCTGAACCACGTGCTCGACAAATCCGTGATGAACATGCGGATGACGATGCCAGACGGTACTGTCGAGACCATGAACGAAGAGGAGAATGGGCCCCTACATGGACGGGCCGAGACGATCGAGTATGTCAGCGGCCAGTGGAGTCGCAGGATAGAGGGGCCCGCTGCAACGGAACAGCAGGCGCGGCTCCTCAAGGACCCGCCGATTTATGACACGATGTACCCGATCGCGGTCAAGGTGGGCGAGTCATGGACGCAGACCGGGCCTGAGCTTCGACGCTGGCTCGGCGGTGACTTCACTTCGGCCAGCGGCGAGGTCAAGAACACCCTCCTCTCAGTCGAGGTACAGCAGGGCGAGAAGGTCGCAGTGATCGAATCGATCGGTGAGATCCGCGGCACCACGCTCGACGAAGAGAATCACCCAATAGAAGTCAGCATGGGTGTTCAGGGGACAGTGCGGCGCTCGCTCGACCGGGCTGTGGACCTGGACGGAACCTGGCAGGGGGCGATGACGATGTCGGGGGAGATCGTGCAGGACGGGCTGGCCGTGACCATGTCCGTAACCGGTCGCTATACGGCGCGCATGACCGGCTCGCTGCGCTGATCTGCGCGCCCGCTTTGTCGCCATTAAATGCAACCATATGCGTCTTATCACTCTCTGATCAACGCCTGTCTTACCCTAAAGGTGAGAGACTCTTCCGGCCGGCCGCCAAACTTCCCGAAACGCTCTGCAAATGAAACTTGAAGAGATTGAGCCCAGGATGCATCTCGTCGGAATCGAGCCTGGGAGTATCGTGCGGATCGTCGCCGTTGAGCCCGCCGGGGCCGACGCGGTGAACGTCACCTACCGTCTCCCGAGCGGCCAGATCCTCGAAAAATCTGTGTTCCGCACCGACGAGACGAAGCTGGCCCCTGCCGCCGCCGAGTCGCAGTTCACGTTCGCGGCCGCTCCTGCTGACTTCAAACTCGCTGCTGAGGCCGTCCGTATCAAGCTGGCGCACCTCTTCGACCCGATGATGGCGATCCACACCTCGAACGTGGATCCGCTTCCGCATCAGATCGCGGCGGTCTACGAGTCGATGTTGCCGAAGCAGCCGCTCCGCTTTGTGCTCGCCGATGACCCTGGCGCCGGCAAGACGATCATGGCGGGCTTGCTTATTCGCGAGCTGATCCTGCGCGGGGACCTCGAACGCTGCCTCATCGTCTCGCCCGGAAGCCTCGTCGAGCAGTGGCAGACCGAGCTCGCCGAGAAGTTCGGGCTCCGCTTCGACATTCTCACCCAAGCGCTCGTGGAATCGACGCAGACGGGCAACCCCTTCCGCGAGCACAACTTCCTCATCGCCCGCCTCGACCAGCTCGCCCGCAAGGAGGACTGGCAGGAGAAGCTCAAGGCCGACGGCGCCAACTGGGATCTCGTCATCGTCGACGAGGCCCACAAGATGGCCGCGCACTACTTCGGTACCGAGCTGAAGGCGACGAAGCGCTACAACCTCGGCAAGCTGCTCGGTCGCGCCGAGTTGACCCGCAATTTCCTCTTGATGACGGCAACGCCGCACAACGGGAAAGAGGAGGACTTCCAGGCGTGGATGGCGCTCATCGACGAGGACCGCTTCCTCGGGAAGAGCACGGGCAGCGGCAGGGCCGACGTCTCCGATCTCGTGCGACGCATGGTCAAGGAAGACCTCGTGAAGTTCGACGGGACGCCTCTCTTTCCCGAGCGAATCGCCCAGACCGCCGCCTACACGCTCTCGGCCGGGGAAAAGAAGCTCTACGACGACGTGACCTCATACGTCCGTCACGAGATGGGGCGCGCCGACAAGATCGCCGACGGCAAGAAGAAAGGCATGGTCGGCTTTGCCCTGGCGATCCTCCAGCGCCGCCTCGCCTCCTCGCCCTACGCCATCTCTCAATCCCTGAAGCGACGACGCACGAAGCTCGCCGAGCGTCTGGCGGACCTGAAGAACCCGAAGCCGACCAAGAAGAAATCGTGGGATGAGGAGATCGACTTCGACGTCAACGACGTGGACGAGGAGTTGTCGGCCGAGGAGCTCGAGAAGATGGAGGGGGACCTCGCGGACGAGGCGACGGCCGCCAAGACCATCCCCGACCTGGAGAGGGAGCTGGAGGAGTTGAAGCTGCTCGAGAAGCAGGCCGCGGATGTACTGAAGGCCGGCATCGACAAGAAGTGGGACGAGCTGTCGTCGATCCTGCAGAGCGACGATCCGATGATGCTCAGGCCGGACGGCCGACGGCGGAAGATGATCATCTTTACCGAGCACAAGGACACGCTCGACTACCTCAAGAAGAAGATCGCAGACCCCCTCGGCAGCGCGGAGGCCGTCATCGAGATCCACGGTGGTACCCGCCGCGAGGACCGAATCAAGGCCCAGGAGCAGTTCCGGCAGAACCCCGATGTCACCGTCCTGGTCGCCACCGATGCCGCGGGCGAAGGTGTGAACCTTCAGGTCGCCAACTTGATGGTCAACTACGACCTGCCATGGAACCCGAATCGGATCGAGCAGCGCTTCGGCCGTATCCATCGCATCGGGCAGGTCGAGGTGTGCCGCCTCTGGAACCTCCTGGCGAAGGACACCCGCGAGGGTGAAGTGTTCGACCGTCTGTTCCAGAAGCTCGAGGAGGAGCGCCAGGCCCTCGGCGGCCGCGTCTTCGACATCCTCGGCCAGACCTTCGACGAGACGCCGCTCAGGGAACTTCTCATGGAGGCGATCCGCCATGGTGAATCGCCCGAGACCCGCGCGAAGCTCTTTCAGGTCGTCGACGGTGCCCTGGATCGAAAGCACATCGAGGACCTCTATCACCGCAACGCGCTGACCCAGGACGCCTTCACCGCCGAGCACCTCAAGAGCGTGAAGGAGCAGATGGAGAAGGCGGAGGCGAAGAAGCTCCAGCCGTACTTTCTCCGCCGCTTCCTCATCGAGGCGCTCGATCAGCAAAATGGGACCCTCAAGGAGCGCGAGCCCGGCCGCTACGAGGTGAAGCACGTCCCCGCCTCGGTGCGCGCCTTCAACAAGGCCCACGGCAACCGTCGACCCGTCCTCGAGAAGTACGAACGGATCACCTTCGACCGTACCAAGGTCCGCACGCCGCTCGACAGACCCGCGGCCGATCTCGTTCATCCGGCGCACCCGCTCATGGCGTCCTTGCTCGAGCTGGTGTTGAAGGAGAAGCACTCGTGCCTGTTTCAGGGCTCGGTGCTCATCGACCCGACGGACGGCGGCGCCATCCCCCGGCTGATGTTCCTCCTGGACCACGGCATCCGCGAGAGCGGCACCTCAATGACGAAGCTCGCCTCGCGTCGGATGAGCTTCGTCGAGATCGATCCGAAGGGCACGGCCCGCGACGCCGGCCCCGCGCCGTACCTCAGCTATCGCGCCCCGGAGGCCGACGAGAAGGACGTGGTCGACAGGTGCCTCGCCGACACCTGGCTCAAGCAGGACCTATCCCACCTCGCCGTAAGCTGGGCCACGCAGAACCTGGTGTCGGAGCATATCGCTGAGGTTCAGACTGCCCGCGAGAAGATGGTGACGAAGACGCTCGCGGCCGTCCACGCCCGGCTCACCCGCGAGATCACCTACTGGTCGAAGCGCCGGAACCAGTTCGACGCTGAGATGAAGGCGGGCAAGCAGCCGCAGATGCAACCCGAGAACGCGAGGAAGCGCTGCGACGAGCTCAAGGCTCGCCTTGCCATCCGTACGGCCGAGCTCGAGGCGATGAAACACGTCGCCAGCAATCCGCCGGTCATCGGTGGCTGCGCCCTCGTCGTCCCGCAAGGCCTCGTCGATGAGTTGCACCACAAGAAGCCTGTCTTCTCCGAGGACCCCGAGGCCCGCCGTCGAGTGGAACTCATCGCGATGAAGGCCGTGATGGAGGCGGAGGCCAAGCTTGGCAACACGGTGAAGGACGTCAGCGCCGAGAAGTGTGGCTGGGACGTTTGGGCAGTAACCCCGCAGAACGTCGACCGCTTCATCGAGGTGAAGGGACGGTACGCGATCGCCGACACCATCACCGTGACCACTAACGAGGTCCTGATGGGCATGAACAAGGGCGAGCGGTTCATCCTCGCCATGGTGCTCGTCGACGGTAGTACCGTGGACGGCCCGCATTACATCCGCTCTCCCTTCACGAAGGAGCCCGACGTCGGCGCCGCCTCCGTGAACTACACGCTCAAAGACCTCAAGGCCCGCGCCAAGCCCCCCCATGAGGCTTGACGTTACCGCGACCAGGACCGCACGGATGACCCTGACGAAGATCATCGCTCCCAAGAAGCTTATCGAGGTCGCGCTCCCGCTCGACGAGATCAACAAGGCCGCGGCGCGAGAGAAGTCGATCCGCCACGGTCACCCGTCGACGCTTCATCTCTGGTGGGCCCGCCGCCCCCTCGCCGCGGCCCGGGCCGTGTTGTTCGCGCAGTTGGTGAACGATCCCTCCTGGAAATACAGCGAAGAGGAGATGAAGAAGCCGCAAGTGAAATCGGCGATTACGCGAAAGCGCAATGATCTATTCCGACTCATCACTGAACTCGTGCAGTGGGCGAGCACAACGAACCAGGACGTACTTTCGCGCGCACGAGCCGAGATCCGTGCATCGTGGAAGGAGACCTGCGAGGCCAACAAGGACCACCCGGATGCCCGGATGCTCTTCAACCCCGAGGTGCTACCGAGCTTTCACGATCCTTTTGCGGGCGGCGGTGCTATCCCGCTTGAGGCACAACGCCTGGGCCTCGAGGTGTACGCGACCGATCTAAATCCCGTCGCCGTGCTCATCAACAAGGCGATGATTGAGATCCCGCCCAAGTTTGCGGGGCGTCCGCCAGTGGGGCCATTGTCGAAGGCGCAGACGCAGACCAAGGCAAAAGCGATCGAAGATTGGTCCGGCGCGAAAGGACTGGCAGAGGATGTTCGCCGCTACGGCGCCTGGGTACGTTTGGAGGCTGAGCGGCGCATCGGGCATTTGCACCCGAAGGTGAAGATCACGAAGGAGATGGCGAAGGGGCGGAAAGATCTTGAGCCGCATGAGGGGCAGGAACTCACCGTTATCGCGTGGATCTGGGCACGCGCGGTGAAGAGCCCGAACCCGGCCGCGCACGGTTTGGCAACGCCGCTCTGCACATCCTTGTACCTGTCTACCAAGCCAGGTAAGGAGACTTGGCTATCTCTGGTTGCAGGGAAGACAGGTCCCGTGTTTACAGTGTGTGTCGGCCCACCAGGAGCCCTCGACGAAAAGCTACGCGCAGGCACGCGAGCGGGTAAGGCTCAGGATTTCTTGTGCTTGTACACGAATTCCACGGTGTCCCGGGAGTACGTTCGAGAGGAAGGAAAGGCTGGGAGGCTTGGCTCTATCCTAATGGCGGTTGCACTGGAGGGCCGTCACGGTCGCGTCTACCTCTCTCCGTCGGACGTGGCTGCCCCATCACCGACCGCCGAAGAAGCCCGCGAAGCGGAGAGAGCTCGACAAACATTCTTGGCTGGGAGTACGCCCACACGCGCCATGATTACGGGGGGCGTGTGTTCGGCCTATGGCCTTACGACCTGGGGATCTCTCTTTTCGGATCGACAACTCACGTTTTTGCTCACAATCGCGCCCCTGATTGATGAGGCGCGACGGGCGGCAGAAGCGGCTTTTGCGGCGACCTTCGGCAACGAGGAACTGGCGACCGAATACGGGCGAGCGATTGGTACATACCTCGCGTTCTCGCTAAGTCGTAGCGCAGATCGTGGCTCGACTCTCTGTTCGTGGGATTCCAGCCCAAAAATGGAGGCCCTGCGTAATACATTCGGCAGACAGGCGCTCCCGATGGTGTGGGATTTCGCCGAAGGAAACCCCCTCTCGGCATCCAGCGGGAGCTGGGTGAACAACGTTGAGTGGATTGCGCTCGTTGTGGAGCGGCTCCCGGCGATGTTCGGCGGTAAAGCCGCGCAGGCGGACGCGCAGCGAGTTGATGTTGCGTCCCGCTTCGTTAGTTCCGATCCCCCTTACTACGACAATATCAGTTATGCGGAACTGTCGGACTATTTCTATGTGTGGCTCCGCCGCGCGTTGCCAGCCGAGCATCACGGCGTTCTGGCCACGCTATTGAGCCCAAAGTCTGAGGAACTTGTTGTTGCCCCACATCGGCATGGAGGTCGAGAGGAAGCAGACCAGTTCTTTCTCGAGGGTATGCAGCACGCAATGCATGCCTTGGCGGCCAGAGCACACCCCTCAGCACCAGTTACCATCTACTACGCTTTCAAGCAGTCGGAGACCGCGCAGGGAGAAACGGGCTCAATGGGGTGGGAGACCTTTCTCGAAGCGGTGCTGCGAGCGGGGTTCGCACTCGTCGGGACCTGGCCGATGCGGACTGAGTTGGGGAATCGCATGGTGAGCAGAGGGACGAACGCTCTCGCCTCGAGTATCGTACTTGTGTGCCGAAATCGCGGTGAGTACGCGGTGACCATCGCCCGTAGGGATTTCTTGCGCGAGCTAGATCGCGCAATGCCGGGCGCTATTGCCGAGATGATCGCGGATCCAATCGCGTCGATCGCCCCCGTGGATCTTGCGCAGGCGTGTGTCGGGCCCGGCATGGCGATCTTCTCGAAATATACCGCGGTACTCGAGGCCGACGGCTCTTCGATGACCGTCCATAACGCCCTCATCCACATCAACAAGGCGATCGACGGGTATTTTGCGCACGTCGAAGGCGAGCTCGACGCAGACACACGGTTCTGCATCGGTTGGTTCGAGCAACACTCCTTCGAGGAAGGTGACTTTGGGAAGGCAGACGTGCTCGCGCGTGCCAAGGGGACGTCTGTGAATGGCCTCAAGGATGCCGGTGTCGTTGAGGCCGGAAGGGGCAAGGTTCGGCTTTTCTCGATCAAGGAGCTACCGAAGAACTGGGACCCGGCGATGGACACTCGCGCGCCTATCTGGGAAGCGCTGCATCACATGTGCAAGGCTCTTGCCGAGAGCGAGGGCGCCGCTGGCGCGCTCCTCGCCAAAATCCCGTCAAAGCAGGACGCCATCCGGCAACTCGCCTACCGCCTCTACACGCGCTGTGCAGAGCGGAAGAAACAGGCTGAACTCGGACGGCCCTACAACGAACTCATCACTTCCTGGCCGGCGATCGTCGAGGCGAGCCAGAAAGTACCGCCTGTGAACAAGCAGCTCGGGCTCTTGGAGGGTTGAAGGATGGCGGGCATCTTGTCAGTCGATAGGGGGAGCAAGTGACACTCAAACCATGGCGTGACGTTATTCTACCGCACGAGGACGTGCTCGAGGGCAAGTTCGACGAGTCCGAGTTTGCCGCCGACCTGACCAAGGTCGTCCGCGGTATTGCCAAGCCCGAGTATCAGGACCCGGTCCGATTCTTCGAGCGCACCGTAATAACGGAGGGCATGAGCCTCCTCCTCCAGTCAGTCGTGAAGCGCCTCGCCGGGAAAGGAGGCGACCCGGTCGTCCAGCTCCAAACCGCGTTCGGCGGCGGCAAGACCCATACGATGATGGCGGTGATGCACGTCGCCACGGGGGGGGTGCCCGCCAAGGAGATGCTCGGTGTCGCTGAGTTGCTCGACAAGGCGAAGGTCAAGGAGTTGGTCCGTGCCCGCGTCGCCGTACTCGACGGCAACGCGCTAGCGCCGGCGCAGCCGCAGAAGCACGGCAAGATCGCCGCACACACGATGTGGGGCGAGCTCGCGTGGCAGCTCGGGGGCGAAGATGGCTATGCGATGGTCGCCGATTCGGACCGCAGCGGGACCTCTCCGGGCAAGGAGGTGCTCGGCCGGCTGCTCGAGATGGTCGCACCCGCCGTGATCTTGCTGGACGAGACGGTCGCGTACATGCGGCAGCTCGAGCCGGGCAAGAGTTACACGGGTGGCACGTTCAACTCGAACCTCTCGTTCCTTCAGGCGCTGACCGAGGCCGTGTCTAGCGTCCCCAACGCGATGCTCCTCGCGTCGTTGCCGGAGAGCGCGATGGAAGTCGGTGATGCGCAGGGGCAGGCCGCGCTCGACTCGTGCCAGAAGATCTTCGGCCGGATCGAGGCGGTGTGGAAGCCCATCGGCACCGAGGAGGCGTTCGAGATCGTTCGGAAGCGCCTATTCAAGAGCGTGCAGAGCGACATCCCCTCCCACCTGGTCTGCCGCGCGTTCGCCGAGCTTTACGCCGAGAATAGCGACAAGTTCCCGGCGGAGACGCGAGATTCCGCATACCTCCGCCGGCTCAAGGCGAGCTATCCGATCCACCCCGAGGTCTTCGAGCGCCTCTACGAAGACTGGTCGACGCTGCCGAAATTCCAGCGTACACGCGGGGTGTTGCGCCTGATGGCGCGGATGGTTCACTCCCTGTGGCGTAGCGACAACCGCGACTATCTCATCCTCCCGGGCTCGATCCCCCTCGACGATCACAGCGTCCGCAACGAGTTGATCAAGTACCTGCCCTCGGGGTGGGACCCGATCATCGACAAAGACATCGATGGCACCAACGCCGAGCCGAGGCGGATCGACGATAGTGTTGCCACCCTAGGCAGCATCCAGGCGTGCCGCCGCGTCGCCCGAGCGGTCTTCCTCGGGTCAGCGCCGTCCGTCGGCACGCAGAAGGTCCGTGGCATCGGCGTCGAGCGCGTCCGCCTCGGCTGCGTGCAGCCAGGTCAGTCACCGGGCAAGTATGACGACGCCCTGAAGCGGCTCAGTGATCGCCTCCACAACCTCTACAGCGGCAACGAACGCTTCTGGTTCGACCTGCGCGCGAATCTCCGGCGTGAGATGGAGGACCGCCTCCAGCGCTTCGACCTGAAGCTCCACGTGTATCCCGAGATCCGTGACCGCCTCCACGTGCTCGTGAAGAGCAACACGGTGCAGAATGTTCACGTGTTTGCAGGAAGCAAGGACATCCCGGATAAACCGGATCTCCGCCTCGTCGTACTCGACCCTGATCACGTACACAAGCGCAAGGACGAGAAGAGCAAGGCGGTACTCGGGGCAGCGGCGATCCTCAAGAACCACGGCGATAAGCCGCGAGAGTACCAAAACCGGCTGTTGTTCCTCGTCCCGGAGATCAACGCGGTACAGCCACTACGTGACAGTGTTCAACGGTACCTTGCATGGAAGTCAATCGTCAATGATGCGGACGAACTCAACCTCGACAAACACCAGGGGAAAGAGGTCGCGGAGAACCTCCGCGATGCGGGGAGCCGTGTCGATGGAAGCCTGCGCGAGGCATACCGAATTCTCCTCGTGCCAATGGCCGAGGCCGATGATGTTGGCAATATCCTTTGGGAAGACGAGGCGCTGGCCCTCGCCGGGAGCACCTACGACAAAGCGATCGCATCCACGACTCGGGAGCGGGAGTGGGTCATCTCAGCATGGGCGCCTACCCACCTGGCAGTCCTCCTGGCGAAGTGGTTCTGGAAGGCCGAGAAGCCCGACGCGAGCGCGAAGAAGGTTTGGCTCGATACCTGCCGTTACCTCTACCTCCCGCGGCTTGCGACCGAGGACGTATTCGCCAGTACGGTCCGTGAAGGGATCAGACGGCGCGACTGGTTCGGCTACGCCGCAGGTACCAAGGATGGTACGTACTTGGGCGTTGTTTTCGGGAGTTTCGGGGTTATCTACATCGATGACAGTTCGCTACTCTTACACCCCGACAGAGCCCGCGCAGCGGCAACGAGCCCACCGGATGGTGAGGACAAAGGAATTATCGCTGACGACTTCAAGCTAGAAGGAGATATTCCGGCGGTCTCGGACTCTGTCACGACCTCCGGCCATGCCGCCTCGCCGCCGAAGTTGAGGCGCTTCCATGCCACTGTCGAGGTCGGATGCACTGACCCGATCGGCGCCTTCACGGACATCTTCGAGAACGTAATCCAGCACTTCACAGCGCACTACGGGATCCGGGTCTCCTTGACTCTCGACATCGAGGCTGTCCAGCCGAGCGGATTTGACGACCGCACGATCCGCGTCGTCAAGGAGAACGCTTCGACCCTGAAGTTCAAAATCGCCGAGTTCGAGCCCGAGTAGACCGTCCCACCGAGCAGTTCTACTAATCAGCTCGCTATGCCGAAGAGCACGGTTTCATTTCAACGTTGGAAGTGCAGAGAGCCATCAACGTGGCCTGGTTGGCGGGTATCCGGGACTCAATGGGAGTGCGTCCACGTCACCGTGCACGATCTTCCGGGACCACCGAGGTGTCGAGTAGAATTCGCTCGCTGCGCGACGCCGCAGGGAGCACGCGGTGTGGCGCGTAGCTATTCACCCACGGGAGCAGCGGCCGGGTGTTTCGGCGGGCCGAGGTCCTTTTGCGGTCCTTGCGTCGCAGCGTCTGCACTTGCGTCGCACCGAAGAGGTCGACCAAGGTCTGCGCCACCAAGAGCCCCACGTCCTGCTTCACGCGGTCGAGCGTCCGGTCCTTGGCGAGCGCCTCCATGCGCTGTCGCCCGATTGCCTCTAGAACCGCAAGCGTTACCTCCTCTCCGGCGGGATTGCCCCGAAGGTAGCTCTGGATAGCGTCCACAACAGATTTGATGATGATCGGACGGAGGTACGACGTGCGGCTTCTCGATGCCGCCGTCACCGACGAACACTCGTTCTGCGGGACCCATTCAGACACGCGAAACTCCTTGCTGTGTGGAACACACATCTTGTGTCGCAGTGATGTGTTGTCAACACAGCGCGCAGTGGGATTGCCCCGATAAAGTGGACACCGTGGTTATGCCGCCTGCTTCGCCGCTGTCCCGGCGTAGAAGCTCTCCTCGAAGGCGACCGGGGTTGAGTATCCGATCGTCGAGTGGCGACGCTGGCGGTTATAGAACACTTCGATCCACTCCGCAATCGTCGTCTTCGCGGTCGCTCGCGAGAGGAAGATCGTCCGGTGGACCAGCTCCGTCTTGAGCGTGCTGTTGAAGCTCTCGGCGACGGCGTTGTCCCAACACTCGCCCTTGCGGCTCATGCTGCACTCGATGCCCGCCGCGCGCAGGGCCTCGCGGTAGTCGTTCGCGGCGTACTGAGAGCCCCGGTCCGAGTGGAAGAGGAGCCCATCCTCCGACCGCTCACGATGCCCCAGGGCGGCCCTCAGCGCGTCCTGGACCAGCTCGGCGCGCATGTGTTCGGCCATCGACCAGCCGACGACGCGGCGCGAGAAGAGGTCGATGATCACCGCCAGGTAGAGCCACCCCTCGAGGGTCCAAACGTACGTGATATCGGCCACCCAGACCTTGTCGGGCTTGTCGACGGTGAAGTTGCGAGCGAGGACGTTGTCGGCCACGGGGTGTTTATGGTTCGAGTCGGTGGTATTCCTGAATTTTCGCTTCTGGCGGCCGTAGATGCCCTTCTGCCGCATGATCCTCGCCACTCGTTTGCGGCTGACCTTGCGACCGCGTGCGCGTAGCTCCTCGCGGATTCGCGGGCTGCCGTAGGTCTTCCTGCTCTCTCCGTGGATCACCTCGATCTCCGTGGTCAACGCCTCGTTCTCCTTCGCCCTCTCCGAGGGCTCGCGCCCCTTCCACGCGTAGTAGCCGCTCCTCGCGACCTCGAGCAGCTCGCACATCATCTTGACTGAGAAGTCGGCCTCCTCCGCCGCGATCACCTCGAAGATGCTCACGTGTCCCTGGCGAAGAAGGCCGCCGCTTTTTTTAAGAAATCTCGCTCCATCTCGACCCGTTTTAGCTCCTTGCGCAGCCGGGCGAGCTCGGCCCGCTCGTCCGTCGTCAGCGGTCCCTGCGGGTTCGGGCTCCGGTTGATCTCGTCCTGCCTCACCCAGTTCCGCAGAGCGGTCTCCGTCAAGCCCATCTCGCGGGCAACCTGCCCGACTGGCTTGCCCGCGGTCCTCACGATCTTGACCGCCTCCGCCTTCTGCTCCGGCGTGAAAATTCGTCTCTTCTTCTTGCTCATGGCCTTGCACCCTCTCTACTTCCGACTCATCGAGGGTGTCCACTGGATCGGGGCAGGTTCAGGCGCAGGTCCAGCGCCATGAGGGCGCGGTGGAGGCCGAGCGTGCCCGCCACTGGCTCACACATCAGCCGAGCGCCTTCATGGTCGCCCGCCGCGACGACGGCCAGCTCGCGGGCTTCACCGCGATGATCCGCCTCGACCTGGCGAGCGAGGCCGAGCGACGCCTCGATCCGTTGGCCCACGCGGCTTGGGAGCACACGATCGAGACGATGCGCGCCGATCCCCGCGCCCCCGTCGTCTATTGCCGCTGGTTTATGTCCTCCGACCACCACCAGGGCCCCGATCCTGCGATGGCGCTGTGCAGCCAGGCGGTCGGGCCGCTCTTCTTCTTACCCGACTTTCAGCTCCTCTATGTGCGTATGCACGACTGGCAGAGCTGGAGCGAGACCGCCCGCCTCTGCGCCGCCGAGCAAGTCCCCGCGCTCGCGCACGAGTCCGCCGGCAAAGCATTTCTAGTGACGGTCCAAGATCAGCGCGGCCTCTCCGGGACGCAGTGGATGGCGCGCTTCTCCGAGCGCACCGCCGTCGCCGACTGGCGCCTCGCTGAGCCCGCCCCCACCGTCGACGCCTCGCTCTCTGCCCTCAGCCGCGAGGAATTCCAGGCGCGCGTGCGCGACGCCCTACGCGCGCTCCACGACCCGCTGATCCTCGCCCGCAACCCGCTCGTCCATTGTCAAACGATCCAGCGCCGCGTCGACCCCCAAACGAGCGCAGAGGCCCGATCCGCGGCCCTGCGCGAGCTCCTCTGCGCCCGCATCGAGGCGCTCAGCGGCAGCCCCCGCGGCGACGCCTGGCGGCGAGTGATGACCGCCGCTTATGTCGATCCCAACGGCAAACACGAGGTCGTCGCGCGCGAGCTGTCCATGAGCTACAGCACCTTCCGCCGCCTCCTCGGCGCCGCGACCGAGCACGTCACCGAGGAGCTGTGGAAGTCTGAGGTTGGTTGACGACTTACGCATGAATCGGCTGTGGAGGCGTCACCCTCCTCCATAGCCCTGCGTCCTACGACCAATGACGATCAGGGATCCATCGGCTCTGGCGTCGTCTACGGTCTTGGGTGTCAGTGAGCCGCGGGCTGTCGGCGTGATCGATGGGGTGAGGGCGTCGAGATCGCCCGCGTTCGCCTTGACCGCCGCGGTCGCCCGGTGCAGTGTCGTCCTCGCGATGCCGCGCCGCTTCAACACCGCCGGCCCATGCCGCCCTGAGCGCCACTACATGCTCCCGGCGGCGCTGCGTATCCCTCAGTTCCGCGGCCTCGTCGATCGGCAGGAGTACTTCGTCGTCCACGCTCCCCGCCAGGTCGGCAAGACGACCACGCTCGCGGCGCTCACCCGCGCTTTGACTCGAGAGGGCACCTACGCCGCCTTGCTCGTGTCGATGGAGGTCGGCGCCTCGTTCCCTGGCGACCTCGGCGCCGCTGAACTCGCCGTTTTGGGCTCGTGGCGGGCCGACGCCGCCTACGCCTTACCGCCCGAGCTCCAGCCGCCGCCGTGGCCCGAAGCGCCGCCAGGGCAGCGGATCGGCGCCGCGCTGCGGGCGTGGGCCATGGCCTCTCCGCGGCCGCTCGTGCTCGTCCTGGATGAGATCGACGCCCTCCAGGACGAGGCGTTGGTCGGGGTCCTCCGCCAGATCCGCGACGGCTACCGGCGGCGTCCTGAGCAGTTCCCGTGCTCGCTCGCGCTCTGCGGCCTGCGTGACGTCCGCGACTATCGGGTCGCAGCCGGGAGCGAGGGGCGTCTCGGCAGCGCCAGCCCCTTTAACATCAAAGCGCGCTCGCTCACGCTCCAGGGCTTCACCCGCCAGGAGGTCGCCGCGCTCTACGCCCAACACACCGCGGACACCGGCCAGGTGTTCACCGACGACGCCTGCGAGCGCGCCTTCGAGCTCACCCAGGGCCAGCCGTGGCTGATCAACGCGCTCGCCCGCGAGGCCGTGGAGGAGCTCGCGATCGATCCTCGAGAGGCGGTCACGCTCGCCGTGATCGACGCCGCGAAGGACGAGCTGATCCGGCGCCAAGACACCCACCTCGACAGCCTCGCCGAGCGCCTCCGCGAAGATCGTGTACGCCGCGTCATCGAGCCGATCCTCGCCGGTGAAGCGCTCCCGCAGATCTCGGTCGACGACCTGCTCTACGCGCAGGACCTCGGCCTCGTGCGCGCCTCCGCGGCGGGCGGCCTGGTGATCGCGAACCCGATCTACCGCGAAGTGATCCCGCGCTCGCTCGCCAGCGACGAGGGTCGGATCGCCGAACGCACGGCCGCCCAGTCCATGACAACACCCGCGGGACGCGCGGTGCAGCTCGTGCGGGCGTAGGCTCCTTGACCTCCGAGCCCTCTGCGGCGCTCAACCAAGCGCCGCTCGATTTTGCCTGGTTTTTGCCTGGCGGGAGCGTCCGCGGCGACGCTCGGCTTGTCCGGTAAAAACTCCACCCCCCTCCAGAACGCCCGATTTCGTGGGATTGCAGCCGATCTGCGGGTTAGGGGGTATTCCGGGTGGGGTGGTGGAGCGCTCCGGCTTGTAGTCGCGGTAGCCCGGCGTCCAGTACGAGAAGCGCACCTCTTGCTCGCCGTCGCTGATCACGTACTCCGTCGCCCCGTCCTTGCCCGCCACCTCGCTCACCTTCAGCGGCGGGAAAGAGCTCGTCGCCCACGCCTTCGTCGCGCCCGTCGCCTCCGCGGCCGGCTTCGCCTCGCGGCTCGGCGCCTCGGAGTCTGTCGCCACCTCGAGCGCCGCGATCGTCTGTTTTCCCAGCACCCCATCGGCCGCCAGCCGCCGCCCCGCGAGCGCCTGGGCGCGCTGCTGAAACGCCAAGATCGCCCGCTCCGTCGCCGGCCCTAGCCGCCCGTCGACCACCAGCTTCGGCGCCACAGTCGCCTTCAGCGCGCTCTGCAGCCAGCGCTCGAAGGTCGAGTCATCCTCGATCTCCACCCCGCCGAAGCTCAGCGGCTGCGACTCATCCACCTCCGGCTCCGCCGCCTCCAGGTCCACCACCGACCACGGCTCCTCCGCGAACGCCGCAGCGTCGAGCCCCCCCTCATCCTCCTCCTCATCGTCGGCGCCGAACGCCAGCGGCTCCTCGGGATCCGCGCCACGCGGGGTCGTATCGACCTCGAGCAGGTCAGGGTCCAGCGCAGAGACGTCGGGCACGATCAACACGGGGCTCTTCATAGCGCCGCCATTACACCCCAGAAATTTTGATCTGTCTCATCAGACATTTCCGCGCCCAAGCCGGCCAGCCCGCCGCTCCGCGGCGACCCCCCTCAGTTCGGGCCCGGACCCCTACCCGAGACGTCTCACCATCAACAAGCCAAGCGACGCTCCCAACGCCCCCGCCTGCGCGCCTTCATGCACGAATTTCGCGGAGCACCCGCGCCAGACCGGCCCGCAGCGCCGCGCCCGCAGCCGATCGCTGTGGTACGGAGCAGCGCACGTCATGCGCCTCCTCCTCGCCGCCTTCCTCGTCCTCCACGGCCTCATCCACCTCATGGGCTTCGCCAAGGCCTTCGGGTACGCGCAGCTCCCTCAGCTCGTGCTGCCGATCTCGCGGATGATGGGCGCTCTTTGGCTCACCGCCGCGCTGCTCTTGCTCGCCGCCGCCGTCGCGCTCTTCGCCGCCCCGAGGTTTTTTGGGCGCTCGGCGCCCTCGGCCTGCTCGCCTCGCAGATCGTGATCATCAGCGCGTGGAGCGACGCTCGCTACGGCGCCGCGCTCAACCTCATCGCCCTCATCGCCGTCCTCTACGGCGCCTTCGCCTGGGGCCCGTTTGGCCTGCGCGCCGAGTACCAGCGCCTCGTCCGCGCGGGCCTCGCCCGCCTCACCCCCGCCGCGCCGATCACCGACGCGGATCTCGCGGCGCTCCCGGAGCCTGTCGCCCGCTACCTGCGCCTCGTCGGCGTCGTCGGTCGGCCGCGGATCCACGGCCTGCGGGTCCGCCTCACTGGCAGGATCCGCGCCGCCGCCGACGCCCCATGGATGCCCTTCACCGCCGAACAGCACAGCTTCTTCGCTCCTCCGCGCCGCTTCTTTTGGATGGAGGCCACGCGCGCGCGCCTCCCCATCGACGGCCTCCACGTCTACGACGAAGGCGGCGCCAGCATGCGCGTCAAGCTGCTCTCGCTGATCCCTGTCGTCGACCAGAGCGGGCCGGCGATGACCGCAGCCGAGACCGTCACTCTCTTGAACGACATGTGCGTCTTCGCGCCCGCCGCTCTCATCGATCCAGCGATCCGCTGGCGGCAGATCGACCCGCACAGCGTCGAAGCCACCTACACCCACGGCCCGCACACGGTCCGCGCCGTCCTCTTCTTCGACGACGCAGGCGCGCTCATCAACTTCTGGTCCGATGATCGCCCCGCCCTCGCCCCCCGACGGCGTCACCCTCCTCCCGCAGCGCTGGTCCACTCCGATCGGGGAGTATCGCGTCCAGGGCCCCTACCGGCTCGCCTCGCGCGGTGAGGCGCGTTATGCCGCGCCGACGGGCGACTACGCCTACATCGAATTCGACGGCCTCGAGGTCACCGAGATCGACCCCACACGGCCCCACGCCGCGCCTTAACGAGCGCCCGCTGCGCCGCGGCGATCCGCGCTACCCTGCCGACGTGGAGCCGCTCGCCCCCGCCGCCGGCGCGCCGGACAGCCGCCTGATCAACGACTTCCTCCACGCCGCCGAGCAGCGCGGAGAGATGTCCGTCTCGGCCGCGCGGATCATCCTCTGCCTCGCCTTCCTCGCGATGCACCTCCCCCAGCGCGCGGCGCTGCTCGTCGCGCTGGATCCCAAGTCATGGATCCTGATCAGCGGCTACACCATCGGCCTCATCTTCTCCTTGATCGCCCTCCGCTGGAGCCGCCGCGGCGCCGTCACGACCGCTCGGATCTACACCTCCGTGCTCCTCGACGCCGCCCTCGTCTACCTCACCCTCACCGCTGGCGTGCTCTGGCCGCACCTCGCCTACGCCGGGATCTTACGCGAGCACGAGGCCGCGATCATTTACATCGCGATCATCGCCTCTGCCGTGCGCCTCTCGACCCGCGGCGCCGTCCTCGGCGCTGTCATCCACGGCCTCGGCCTCACCGCGCTGCTCCTGCTCGACCGGAGCAACAGCGCCATCCTCGACTACGGCGCGATGACGATCGTCATCGCGGCGACCTTCTTCGTCGTCGCCGCGATCCTCGCCGTCTCGATCGCCCACCGAACACGCGCGCTCGTCCGCCGCGGCGCCGACTCTGCGGTGCTCGCCGAGCGCGCCCGCCAGCGCCTCGGCGTCTACGTCTCCGAGGCGATCGCTGACGCCAGCCTCGACGAGGCCGAGCTTTACCTCGGCGGCGCGAGCCGCCGCGCCGCCCTCCTTTTCTCCGATCTACGCGGCTTCACCCGCTACGCCGAGCGCCTGCCCCCGGAGCAGCTCGTCGACGAGCTCAACGGCTACCTCTCCGCCATGGTCCGCGAGATCCGGGCCGAGCACGGCGTCGTCGACAAGTATATGGGCGACGCCATCATGGCCGTCTTCGGCCTCCCCACGAGGGCCCCCCACGACGCCATCCGGGCGATCCGCGCCGCCACCCGCATGCAAGTCGCCCTCACCCAGCACAACCGCGAGCGCGCCGCTCGCGGCCTGCCCGCGCTCGTCCAGGGGATCGGCGTCCACTACGGCCCCATGATCGCCGGCAACATCGGCACCCCGGAGCGCATGCAGTACACCGTCATCGGCGACGTCGTGAACCTCACCAGCCGCCTCGAGGCCGCCACCAAGGACGAAGGCGTCGGCCTCCTCATCTCCGCCGACGCCGTCGAAGCAGCGCGGCGCAGCGACCAGCCGCTCCCGGCCCTACGCCGCCACGCCAGCCTGGTCGTCCGCGGCCGCGACCAGCCGATCGAGGTCTACACCCTCGACCCCGACGCGCCCGCGGCCCCCTGAGGATCGCGTCGACATCGCCGCCGCGTCCGTCGCACAATCCCCGCGATGAAGCCCCCCTCCGTCCCCCTCGACCGACACCTCGACGACCTCGAGATCCTCGCCTGGCGCGACCTCACCATCGACGTCGAGCGCCTCTACGATCGCCTCACCGCGCGCGGCTGGAAGGTCGACACGGAGGAGTCGAACCTCATGGTCGCGATGTCCAAGACCTGGCGGGACGAAGGGATCAAGGTCTGGCTCCACCTCAAAAAATTCGTCTGTGCGCCGCCCTACGGCGAGGTCGAGCAGCTCGACAAGATCGGCTTTCACCGCTTTGATCCTGCCGCCATGCCGACAGGCACCATGCACGAGGCCACGTACGAGCCCGGCGACGAGGAGCAGGACTGGTACCCCAAGCACCGCGAGGAGTGGGACTGGCTGATCGAGCACGGCGATCCGCAGTCCGAGACCCATGACCTGCTCACGCCGATCCCCCCTCGCGACGTCCCGCCGGCGATCCTACGCGAGGCCTGGGCCGAGATCGAAGCCGCCCTCGAGCTCCTCGACTAGCGCGCGCGCCTCCTGCGCGGATCGTGGTACACACCGCGACATGCTCCGCCGCAATTTCATCGCTGGAAACACCGCCCTCGTCACCGCCTGCGCGAGCGATGACATCGCCCCTCCCTCCGTCAAGGTCCGCCCGGTCGAGCCCAAGAAGCGCCCCCCGCCCGCCAAACCCGCGCCGACGGCCGCCGAGGCGAGCGAGCATGAAGGCCACCCGACGCCCGCACATCCTGTCCTCGAGGCCAGCAGCGCCTGCGCCCGCGCCGGTCAGCTCTGCCTCGCGCATTGCCTCGTCGTGCTCGGCCAGGGCGACACCACCATCGCCGAGTGCGCGCAGGCGGTCAGCGACATGCTCGCCGTCCACCAAGCCGTCGCGGCCCTCGCCGCCGCCGGCTCGCGCCACCTCAAGGCCCAGCTCGCCGTCGCCGACGAGGTCACCGAGCGCTGCAAAGCCGCCTGCGACACCCACGCCGACAAGCACCCCACCTGCCGCGACTGCGCCAAAGCCTGCGGCGACGCCCTGCTCACCTTCGCCCGCCACACCGGCTGACCGACCAGCGCCCGGCGCTCACCGCCCGGAGTCGATCGCCGGGATCACCAGCGTATACGGCTGCCGCAGCCGGGCCAGCTCCTCGGTCGTCAGGATCGACTTTCCGAACGGCGACAGCGCCAGGCTCGCCATCCGCATACAAGCGATCCCGAACGGGATCCCGACGATCGTCAGGCACAGCAGCAGGCCGACGACCAGGTGCCAGAGCGCCAGCCAGATCCCCCGAGCAGCAGCCACACGACGTTCCCCAGGCACGAGAGCCCGCCCCCGTCGCCAGGGAGCGTCACCACCACCCGCCCGAACGGCCACGCGGTATAGACCGCCAGCTTGAACGACTGGATCCCGAACGGGATCCCGATGATCGTCAGGCACTGGATCAGCCCTGCCCCCACGTACCCACAGAAGAGCCCGAAGCCGGCGATCACGAACCACAGCAGGTTACCCAGGAGCTGCATCGCCGTCATGCATACGCCACCGCCACCGCCCGCGCACCGTCGGCGCGCGTGAGCCCCTTCACGCTTGAACATGTCTCTCTGGACAGATTCCACGACGACGCTCGCCCGCTTGCTCCCCTCCGCCGCGCTCGTCCGCCTCCTCCTGCTCGCCCTCCCCGCGCTCACCTGTCGGCCTGCGCCCGCGACCGCGCCTGAGGATCCCGCCGCGGCCCTCGCCCAGCTCTGCGGCACATGGACCGCCCCTGGCCCGCAAGAGGGCGTCGTCGTGCAAGAGCGCTGGCGCCGCGACGCAGGCGGCCTGATCGGCGACGGCCTCACCTTCGACGCCCACGGCGCGCCCATCGCGAGCGAAGCGCTGCAGATCATCCTCCGAGGCCATCACGGCTCCCTCTACCGCGCATGGCCAAGCGGCGCCGCCAGCCCCACCGACTTCGAGCAGCGCATCTCCGCCGGCGGGCCCGCGGATCCCCCGACATGGACCTGGCAAAGCCCCACCCACGACTTCCCCAGGCAGATCCGCTATCAGCTCACCGCGCCGGATCGCCTCCACGTCCAGATCGCCGGCCACGACGATCAAGGCCGCGCGCGCGCCCTCGAGTGGCGCTTCGTGCGGGTGCAACCCTGCGAGTGAGCAGCCCGCCCGATCACCCCGCGCGCGCATCTGAGCGCCGCGCTCCGCTACCCTGGCCGCGTGCCTGAAGCCCAAGCAACGCCCGCAGCGCCGCTCCTCGGCCGCCTCTTCGGCCTCAACGCCCCCATCGATCGCCGCTTCTACCTCCGCGTCGGCGTCGCCCTCACCGCGCTCAAGTACGGCGTCGACGCCGCCGTGATCAAGCTGGTCTCTGGGCACACCTGGACCCCTCTCGAGTACCTCAGCCCCGCCCTCACCACCCGCAGCCAGATCCTCCAGGGGGACGCCGGCTGGGCCCTCATCCTGCTCGTCATCCTCTCGCTCCCGTTCCTCTGGATCGGCCTCTCGATGAGCCTGCGCCGCGCCGTCGACGCCGGAGTGAACCCCCTCATCGCCCTGCTCTTCCTGATCCCTGGTTTCAACTACCTCACCATGCTCGCGCTCGCGATCGTGCCCACCGCGCCGCACGCCGAGCGCGCCCCCAAGGCCGCCATGATCGCCCCGCAGAGCCGCCTCATCGCCGCCTTGCTCGGCGTCGTCGTCGGCGTCTCGCTCGCCCTCGCCGTCACCCTCTTCTCCACCCTCGTGCTCGGCGAGTACGGCCTCATGCTCTTCGTCGTCACCCCGGCGCTCGTCGGCGTCTGTAGCGGCTGGCTCTACAACCGGAGCGGCGATCGAGGCGGCATCGGCACCGCCGTCGTCGCCTTGCTCGCCGTCATGCTCGCTTAAGCGCCTCTCTCCTCCTCTTCGCGATCGAGGGCGCGATCTGCGTGATGATGACGATCCCCATCGCCGCGCCCATGGGCGTCATCGGCGGCGTCTTTGGCCGTCACCTCGCCCGCTACCGCGGCGGCCGCGGCTCCGCGCTGCTGATCCTCACCGCCCTCCCCGCGCTCACCGCCATGGAGGCCGCGCTACCCGCCCCGCTCCCGCTCCGTGAGGTCCGCACCAGCATCATCATCGACGCCCCGCCTGCCGCGATCTGGCCCAACATCACCGGCTTCACCGAGCTCACCGCCCCGCCCACCTGGCTCTACGCCGCCGGCGTCGCCACCCCGATCCGCGCCCGGATCCTCGGCGAAGGCGTCGGCGCCGTCCGCCACTGCGAATTCACCACAGGCGCCTTCGTCGAGCCGATCACCGCCTGGGAGCCGCCCACCCGCCTCGCCTTTGACGTCGCCAGCCAGCCCCCACCCATGCACGAGTGGAGCCCCTATCGACATGTCCACCCGCCCCACCTCGACGGCTACCTCCGCTCTGTGCGCGGTGAGTTCCGCGTCATCCCCCTCGAGGACGGCCGCACCCGCCTCGAGGGCAGCACCTGGTACACGCTCGATCTCGCCCCCTCCGCCTATTGGGCGATCTGGTCGGACGCGCTGATCCACGGCATCCACACCCGCGGCCTCCGGCACGTCAAGGAGCTCAGCGAGGCCGGCGTGATCAGCGTCCCTGCCGCCGCCGCGCCTACTGGCTGATCATCCCGCCCGCCGCTGGCGGCGCCGCCGGAGCCGCCCCGATCCCCAGCCACGCCGAGCGCAGCGCCAGCTGCTCGAGCGAAGGCGCGGCCACCGACGAGATCGAGTACTTCGCCGCGCCGCCGGCCGCCGCCGTCACCTTGCGCTCGATCAAGCGGTGGTGTCGGATCAGCGAGATCGTGTGGTTGCTGCCCGCCGCCATCGCCTTGATCTGTCGGCGCGCCTGCTCGAGGTCCACCGCGCCCCCGTCGATCGCCACGATCACGTCACCGGCCGCCAGCGCCGCCTTGAACGCCGGCCCCTCCGGGTGCACCCGCTCGATCACCGCCCGCCCGTCGCGCCCGCTCAGCTCCACGCCCAGCTCGCCCTCAGCCGTCTCCACCTTCACGCTCAGCGCGTAGCCGGCGGCCGCCAGGTGGCGGTTGAAGTCCAGCTCCTCCAGCCCGTGCACGTACGCGGCGAAGAGCAGGCGGATCGCCTCACCACCGACCACCCCGGCTTGGTTGATGAAGATCTGCTCCACCTCCGCCGGCCGGATCCCCGCGCCGTTCTCGACGAAGCGGGCGAACAGCTCGCGAAACACCGAGTCCACGCTCGAGCGACCCGCCGTCAGCCGCCGCAGCTCCAGGTCTAAGATCGCCCCGATCAGCATGCCCTTCGTGTAGTAGTCGACGTACGCGTTCACCCCGTCGTCCGGCTTCGACCACGTCTCCCAGCTCGCCTGCTCCACCGACACCAGCTTGCGGCCTGGCGACTCTTGCAGCTTCTTGATCGTCTCCGCGAGCTTCTCCAGCGTCTCCGCCTCGCTCGCCAACCCTGCCCGGCTCAGCAGCAGCCACGAGTAGTAGCTCGTCACCCCCTCCGAGAACCACAGCATGCCGGTGTGCACCTCGCGGTCGTACGCGAAGGGCCCCAGCACCGCCGGCCGGATCCGCTTCACGTTCCACAGGTGGAAGAACTCATGCGCCACCAGGCCGAGGAAGCGCCGGTACGTCGCCGGATCGCCGAACGCCCACGGGTCCACCCCCACCACCGTCGAATTCAGGTGCTCTAGCCCGCCGCGCGCCCCTGGCAGCAGGTGCACGATGAACGTGTAATCTTGGAACGGAGCCGCCGCGGGCGGCCCCCCGAAGACCGCGAACGCCGCCTCCACGATCTTCGTGAAGTCGGCGATCAGCCGCTTGCTGTTGTAGTCGCCGCTCCCGTGCAGCGCGATCCGAAACGGGATCTTCGCCACCTCGAAGCGCAGCGTCTCCACCTTCCCCACGTGCACCGGCGAGTCCACCAGCACGTCGTAGTCGGCCGCGCGGAGCGTCCCCGCCGCCTTCCCGCGCGGCAGCCCTGTCGTCACCGCCGCCCCCGGCAGCCCGTCCACCCGCAGATCGATCGGCCGGTCCTTGTGTCCGACCACATACAAGAACAAATACACCCCATTAAAGAACCCCATCGCGTCGTCGAGGTAGGCCCCTGACACCCCTGAGTAGCGCCCGCGGTACACCCGATAGCTCAGCTTGAACGGCTTGCCGTCGTGGTGGACCCGCCACGAGATCGTGTCGACCTTCTCCACCGGCAGCGCCTTGCCGTCCCGCCCCTTCGCCACCACCCCGCGCACGTTCTTATGCGCCTCTGTCAGGTCGTACGCGCCTGGGTTCCAGCGCGGCATCTGCAAGTCGACGCTGCGGCCGCTCACCCCGTCGATGTCCAGCTCCACCTGGAATTCATGGCGCTCTGGGTTGTTCATCGACACCCGGTAGCTGAAGGCCGGGCGCGGATCCTTCGCCGGCGTCGCCTTCGCGTCTGGCGCCTCGGTCGCCCCGGCGGCGGGCGCCCCGGCGGCCGCCGTCGGCGTCAACGAGATCAAGGACGCGCAGAGCGCGAGGGCCGAGGAGATCGCCGTGCGGCGCATGAACATGCCCGCAGCATAGCCGGATCGCCCCGCCCTCCGCTCGCCAAGCCGCGGACGCGCGGTTAACCTCGCCGCCGCGTGCGCAGCCCGCAGCTCACACGATCGACTCGCCCCCTCGCCGATCGCCCGGGCCCGTCCACGTCGCGGCGCTCGCCCTCGTCGGCGCGCTCTTGCTCCTCCTCCCTGGCCTCACCGATCACGGTCTATGGGCCGATCCCGAGGCCATGGTCCACGCCCGCGCCGACGCGGCCCTCGGCGGCGCGCACAGCGATCTCGTGCGCGCCCCGCCCCTCCCTGATCCTCCTCCGCAGCGCCGCCCTCGCCCGCGGCGACCACCCCGAGGCGATCCGCCTGCCTGGGGCCGTCGCCGCCGCCCTGCTCGTCGCCCTCACCGCCCTGCTCGCGCGCCTGCACGGCCTCGGCCCTGGCCACGCCTTTGCTCGCCGCCGCCTTCGCCTTCGCCTTCCCGCTCACCCAGAGCGGGGCGCGCCTCGCCCTCGGCGATCCGCTCGGCGAGCTCTTCGCCGCCCTCGCCGTCCTCTTCGGCCTCCTCGCGCTCCGCCGCTGGGGCCCCCCGCTGAGCCCCGAGGACCCCGCCGCCGCCCTCGACGACAGCGCCCGCCTGCCGCCCGTCCTTTACGACAGCGCCCCCCCCTTCGCCAACCCAGCCCCCGCCAGCGGGCCCGCCGCAGCGCCACCCGACCCCACCGAGCCGCCGCTGACGCCCAGCCGCCTGCGCGCCCTCGCCTTCGCCCTGCTCGCCCTGCTCGCCCTCGCGGGCGCCGTCGCCAGCGCCGGCCTTGGTTTTGGCGCGCTCCTCCCGCTCGCCGCCCTCGCGCTCGCCGCCGCCCCGCAGCCGCGCCCGCGGCTCATCCTCCTGCTCGCCCTCACCGCCGTCGCCCTCACCCTCCTCCACCTCATCCGCGGCCAGGGCGACGGCTACATCCCCCTGCTCGGCGCCGCCCTCGACCTCGGCCCGCGGGGGCCCCCACCGCGCGTGTCTTTACGGACAGCCTCGCGGAGCTCGGCCACCAGCTCTTCCCGTGGCTCCCGCTCGCCCTACTCGGCGCCCTCCGGCCTGGAGCGTTCGCCTGGCCGGCCCATTGGTTCTGGGCCGGCCTCGCCCTGCACGCCGCCTGGTCCTTGCTCTACGGTCAGGGGGCGATTCCGCTCACGATCCCCGCCGCCCTCTGCGCCGTCGCCGGCCTCCGCCACCTCTCCGATCCCGCCGCCCACCGCGCCTACCGCCGCCTCGGCCTCCTCCTCGCCCTCGGCGGCGTACTCGTGCTCGCCAAGGACGCCCGCCGCGCCCCCGACCCCGTCGCCGCTCCCCTCGCGCCCTCACCCCACAGCGTCGACGCCAGCGCCCACCCTGGCCTCGCTCCTCTCGCCCAGCACGCCCAGCTCGCCCTCGTCGTCCCTCCCTCCTCGCGGGAGTCGCGGGCAGCCAGCGCCGCCGCCTCCCGCCCTGGCTCGCCCCGACCGTCGCCGCCGCCGCGCTCCTCTTCCAGGGCCTGCGGATCGGCCATCACCTCCTCCCCCCAGCTCAGCGAGCAGCGCTCCTTACAGCGGCCGCTCGCCCGCTTCGCCGCCTGGAGCGCCGCCGGCCAGCTCCCCCGGAGCTCGCCATCTTCCGCGTCCGCGACGCCACCCTCGCGATCTACGGCCCCCCCCGCGCGCCCCGCCCTGCCCACCCGCGAAGCGCCCGCGCCTGGCCTGATCGCCCCGCCCCCCAGCGCCGCCCTCTGCCGCGCCAGCGAGCTCGCCAGCCTCTACGCCGCCGCCTGGGCCGCCGCCCGCCCCTTCTACGTGCTCGATCGAGGCCACCGCGAGGCGGTCCTCATCGCCAACCGGCTCCCCGAAGGCGCCACCGATCACAACCCTCTCTTGAGCTCCTCGGCGACGCCCCGCCGCCCTCGAGAACCCCACCCTCGTCCGTTTTGAGGACTACCCGAGGTCCTCGGCTGGGAGGTCAGCCAGCCGGTGATCCGCGGCCGCGAGGCCACCATCACCCTCGGCCTCCGCGTCCTCCGCCCCCTCCCGGCCGACGCCCAGATCATCACCCGGCTGCAACGCGGCCACCTCAGCCGCATCAACCCTTTACCGCACCCCTTGGGCGAAGGCCTCTACCCGCCCAACCTCTGGCGGCCTGGCGACTACATCCGCGAGCGCTACCGCTTCGACGTCCCTCTCCTCGAGATCCTCAGCGGCGCGCACGACCTCGTCATCGGCGTCCGCCTCGCCGGCGCCAAGAACCTCGAGATCAGCGCCCCCGCGGGCGAGCTCGGCGCGCACGGCGTCGAGCTCCGCGATCGCCAGCGCAGCCTCGCCACCCCTCGGCAGCGTCTCGGTGTGGTGATCACCGCCGCCGCCACTCCATCGACAGGTCGTGGCAGCTCAGCAGCGCGTTTTGATTGCGCGGCGCGTCCTTCGTCGCGTGCTCGACCCGGTACACCAGCCAATAGGGCCCCGGCACCACCGGCGCCGCCAGCACCGGCTGGTCGGTCGTCCCTACGAAGATCTCATCGCCTGAGATCAAGTGGCGCAGGTAGATCTGGCCGCGATCCAGCGGCCCGCTGCCGAACCGCTGCGCCCCTGAGATCGACACCATCACCCGCGGCACGTCGATCTTCAGCTCGCTCGTCGACGCGTCGACGGTGAGCGAGTCGAAGCACACATCGCCGTTACGCGGCGCCGACGCGCCCGCGCTCTCGACCGCGTAGCACACGTCATACGTGCCGTGCAGCACCCGCCGCGAGAACGACGGCTCGCGCGTCAGCCCCAGCAGCACCTGGTCGCCGTCCACCCCGCGCAGGAACACCCTGCCGCTGTCGTACGCGCTCACAGGGCCGGGCTCGCCGCCGATCAAGATCACCCCGCTCAGCACCGTCGAGCGCATGTCTGCCGCCAGCGCGATGATCTTGTCCTCGCCGCCGCTCGTCGACGACAACGCCGCCCGCGTGTTCGCCGGCAGCCCGCCGTCGGTCGACTCATGGCTATACACCAGCGCCAGCCCTCGACCCCCTTCACCGCCTCGGACCGGATCACCCGCCCCGTCGCGACGCCATCGACCACCGCCCCCAGCGGCGCCCGCGCGCCCGCGTATTGCAGCGCCAGCGTCCCTTTGTTCAGCGGCGAGCTCGGCGGCGGCGCGTCATCCAGCGTCAGCGTCGCCTCGACCTGGGCGCCCTCGATCGCGACGTCGATCACCGTCGGATCCTCCGCCACCACCTGGAGCATCGTCCACTCGTCACGCGGCATGATCAGCCCGTCCTTCGGCCCCGCGTAGTACAAGCCGTACGAGCGCCCCTTGATCAGCGTGAACGAGTCCAGCGCGCCGTTCACCGTCTCGCCGATCTTGATCCGGTCGAGGCTCTCCGTGTCGACCAAGAAGATCGCCGCGCTGTCGTAGGCCGACACCGGCGGCGCTGCCCCGTCCACCGTGATCGAGCCGCTCACCGCGACCGTCTCGACCACCACCGTCAGCTCATGCACCGTCACGTCCGCGCCTTGCCCCGCGACCTTCGCCCCTGAGCAGCACGTCATGGTTACGCGGCAGCTTCGGCCCCGGCTTCACCGAGCGGTACATCGCCTCATACTCCGCCTTGACCAGCCCGCCGCCGCTCACCAGCGCGTCTCTGGCGACCCGCAGATCAAAGCTCCCGTCGCTCTTCTGCGTGTCGATCAGCGGCGTCGCCCCGCCCGAATTCGCGTCGAAGAGCAGCACCTCCGCCGTGTCATAGGCCGAGGCGATCGGCGGCTCGCCGTCGATCTCCACCGAGCCCTTGAGGCGCATCGTCGTGATCGTCGCCTCGATCGACGCCTCCTCCGCGCCCACGGAGACCTCGCCGAGCACGAAGCGCCGGTTCTGCGGCATCGCCGACGCCACCGAACCTGCCTCATAGACCACCTGATAATCTCCCCCCAGCGCCAGCGCCGTCAGCGGCGCGCCGGTCTTACCCAGCGCGACCCGGTCGCCGAGCGGCCCGCCCTCGAGGAACATCTCCGCGCTCCCATACGCCGACGCCACCGGCGCCGAACCATCGATCCTCAGATCGATCGTGACCCGCGCCGCCGTGATCGTCTCTGCGATCGCGATCTGCGCCCCTCCTCGTCGAACGCCACGGCGCTTAGGCGCACAGGACACACTCCCCGGCCACGCACACGGACCCCGCGTCGCACCTGGACTCCTCACAGCTCCAGAGCCCCGTCCCCCCTGTCGCGTCCCCTGTCCGTGTCCGACTCCCCGCCCTCACCGCTGTTGCCGGACTCTTCGCTCGTGCTCGCGGCCGTCATGCTACTGGGCTCGCTCATCGTGGTCCCGGAGGACCCCGTCGTCGACCCGTCCGTGGCCCCCGAGGCCTCGGTGGGGGTCGTCACCGACGCCGGCGCAACCTGCTCCAAGCGCCAGAACAAGCCACAACGGCGCGCGGACCGGCCAATGATTGGTGAATAAGAATGAGCAAGACATCCGCGGAATCTACCACACCCAGCCCGTCGAGCCCCGCCCTGAGGACCTCATCCCCGAGAACATGTCTCTTCAGACAGCCTATTCTGCGCGCCCGCGCGCCTCACTCCAGCGTCAGGTCCACGCAGGAGAGCACCGCCCTTGGTCCGCGGGCGCCTGCGCGACCCGGCTGGCGAGCCGATAGACCACCGCGTAGACGCCTGGGATCACCTGCGCCCCCAGCGACGCGTCGGCCGTCGAGCTGATCCGGATCTCGTCGCCGCCGTCCGCGGGCCGGAGCAGCAGCTCGCCGCGGTCATACGCGCTCTCCGTGAGCTGCAGCGGGTTCGTCGCGACGAAGTCCACCGCTTCGGCACATCGATCGCGATCGCCTCATCGCCACTCACCGTGATCGACCTGATCCTCGCGTCGCTGTTGCCCGGCACCGCCTGCCCCGCCCCGTTCCACCGCGTAGTGGATCGTGTAGTCGCCGTCCACCACCCGCCGCGAGAACGCGCCCGCGAAGGTGTCGCCGAGCGTCACCACGTCGCCGCCCTCGCCGCGCAGGTACACGCGACCGAGATCGTACGCGCTGGCCGTCGCCAGCGCGCCGTTCACCGTGATCGTCCCGGAGAGCACACTCGTCGTCAGCGCCACCTCGACCACCTCGCCGCCCGCGATCGTCTGCGCCGCGAGCTGACGCTGGCGGTTGGCCGGCAGCCCCCCGTCGCTCACCACGTGCCGGTAGATCCCAAAGAACGATCCGCCTGGGATCAGCCGCCGCGGCGCGTCCTCGCTCAGCAGCCCCAGCGGCACCCGGTCGCGCAGCCCCGCTCGCGCCCTCGAGCACCAGCTCCAGATCGTTGCTCGGCGTCAGCGTCGGCGCTGCACCGTCCACCGTCACCGCCGCGCTTCACCGTCGCCGTCGTGATCGACAGCAGCGACCCCACCTGCGCCTGCACCTCCGCGCCGCTCAGCCCTTGCGGCCCGCTCAGCGTCGCCCACTCGTTGCGCGGCAGCTCGCCGACCCCGAGCGCGTGCGCGTACACCAGGTCATAGCGGACCTTCGGATCATCGATGATCCACGCCCCGTCGATCGGCCCAAGCGCCGTGTCGCCGATCTTCGCCAGCCCTCCTGTCTCCCGATCGCGCAGGTAGACGTACGCCCGCTCATACGCGCTCACCGGCGCGGCCTCGCCGTCCACCATGATCGCCCCGGAGATCGAGCGCAGCGGCAGATCCACGTCGAACCCGCTCATCGACGATCCAGCGGCCACCGCCACCGTCGGCGACAGGATCGCGTCCGTATTGCGCGGCAGCTTCACCCCGCCGACCTTGAGCCCGTAGTGCAGCGTGTAGCTGCCCTTCAGCAGCCGCGCCGAGAATTTCCAGTCGCTCAGCGAGTGCGTCGCCAGCAGCCGCGACGTCGCCCCGTCCGCGTCGACCACCCACAGATCGCCCGAGTCGACCGGCGTCGGCAGCGGCGGCGCGCCGTCGAAGCGCACGCGCCCAGCCACCTCCACCACCTCCATATCGCACGCGAGCCGCACCACGCACGCCTCTCCTTCCTCCTCGCAGCTCACCGTCTCGGCCGCGACCTTCATCCCCGTGCAAGCGACGCCGCGAGAGTTCACCGGCAGCGCCCCGCCGCGCGCGTTCGCCTCGTAGATCACGTCGTAGGTGCCCGCGAACACCCTCGTCTTCAGCGCCTCATCCCGCGTGCTCCCGAGCAACGCCACGTCCCCGCCGCCCTGCGCCTGCAGCGACACGTAGCCGTCCGCGCTGGCGGATCGCACGATCGGCGCGCCGTTGATCGTCAGCGCCAGCTCGACCTCAAACAGCCCGGGGCTCAGCGGCGTATCCCCGGCTGGTGCGCCCTGCAGCAGATCGAGCGGCCGTCCCCGAGCTCGTACGAGTGAGCGCACTCCAGACCTGGTCCTGTGCCCGTGCCGCTGTCGCTGGCGTTGCCGCTGTCGCTGGCGCTGTCGCTGTCGCTATCGACCATGGTCCCCCCCGTGCCGCCCGTCGAGTCGCCGCCGCTCTGGCCGCGGCCGCCGTCATCACAGCCGCCGACCGAGCCCACCACCGCGAAGGACACCACCACGACCCGCGCCAAACCTAAACCACGCATTCGTCGACGCTACCACGCCACCCCGTCCGCGCGCCCGCCTCACCCTGATCCAGCGTCCACGGCCCGATCCGCCACGCCCCGCCGCGCGCCGCGGTCAGGCGCGCCATCAGCTCCTCGCGCGGAATGGAGCGCGCGCCGAAGCGCAGCAGGTGGTCCGTCGCCATCTGACAGTCGATCATCGAGAACCCCCAGCGCGCGAGTTGCTGCGTCAGCCGCACGAACGCGATCTTCGACGCGTCCGGGCGGCGCGCGAACATGCTCTCCCCACAAAACACGTCGCCGATCGCCAGCCCGTAGAGCCCGCTGACCAGCGCCTCGCCCTCCCACGCCTCCACGCTGTGCGCGAAGCCGCGGCGGTGCAGCGCAGAAGCCCGCGATCAGATCTTCCGTGATCCACGTCCCCGGCTGGTCCGCGCGCGGCGCCGCGCAGCCGCGGATCACCGCCTCGAACGCCTGGTCCGTGCTGATCCGATACGGCGCGCGCCGGATCGCCTTCGCCAGCGAGCGCCTGACCACCAATCTGCGCGGAAACAGCACCGTACGCGGCGCCGGCGACCACCACAGCAGCGGCTCATCCGCGCTCGACCACGGAAGATCCCCTGCGCATACGCGACCAGCAGCCGCTCCGGCCGCAGATCCCCGCCCACTGCCAGCAGCCCGTCCGGCTCCGCCAGCCGCGGATCGGGGAACACCAGCGCGTCCTCGAGCATAAAAATCGGCATGCCCAGGCCCGACAATACCCCAACAAGCGCGGACATCCCGGGCGGCGCGCCTCCCGCACATGGAAGCTCCCGGCCGACCCTCTCCGCTGAAGACCCGCGTTTGAACACCTAAAAACCCTGCCCACCGCGAGCGACGCGCTAGTTTTGCGCCGACTCACCCGCCGCGAACTGAGCTACCTTGGCGAACATGGCGGCGGATGGACGGGCGGAGATGCATGAGCGAGGGCGGGTCTTGGTCGTGGAGGACGATCTAACGCCCGGCAGGCCTTGGTCCTCCTCCTCGAGGACGAGGGCCACGAGGTCGCAGAGGCTGGCGACGGCGTCGAAGCCCTTGAGGTGATCGATCGCGGCTGGGTCCCCGAGGTCGTGCTCACCGACGTCCGATGCTACGACTCGACGGCATCGCCCTCATCGACGAGCTCCACCGTCGGATCCTGACGTGCCGGTCATCGTCATGACCGCTTACGGCTCGATCGAGCACGCGGTCGAGACGCTACGGCTCGGCGCCGCGGACTACATCCGCAAGCCGATCGAGCCCAGCGGGTGCTCGCGGCGCTTGATCGCGTCACCACCGCCCCGGATCGCGAGCTGCGGATCGGCGATCGGATCGCCGGGCGCTATCGGATCGACGACGCCTTGATCGGCGAGGGCGCGATGGGCAAGGTCTACCGCGCCACCCACCTCCACCTCGGGCGCGAAGTCGCGCTCACGCTCCTCAACCCGCGCAGAGGCGGAGCCGAGGGCCGCGCTCGCTTCTTGCGGGAGGCCCAGGTCGCCGCCTCGCTCCGCCACCCCAACGTCGTCCAGATCCACGACTTCGGCAGCGATCGAGGCCGACCGTACCTCGTGATGGAGCTGCTCCACGGCCGCGATCTCCGCAGCGCCCTCGCCGCCCACGGCGGCACCTCGATCTGCAACAGGTCCTCTGGATCGGCGCCACCATCGCGGCTGTGCTCGTCGAGACCCACCGGACCGGCCTCGTCCACCGCGACCTCAAGCCCGAGAACATCTTCCTCGAGCAGCGCGAGGACCACCACCACGTCCGCGTCCTCGACTTCGGGCTCGCCTTCATCGAGCGGGCAGGGCAGACCGACGGCCGCCTCACCGAGGAGGGCATGGTCGTCGGCACGCCGTTTTACATCGCCCCTGAGCAAGCCTCTGGCCTCGTCATCAGCCCCGCTGTCGACATCTACCCCTTCGGCTGCTTGCTCTACGAGATGCTCAGCGGCGCCCCGCCCTTCCTCGGCAACTCGATCCAAGTGATGTCGAGCCACCTCTACGATGATCCGCTGCCCTCAGCGAGCTCGTGGCAGGGCTCTCGCCGCGGCTCGACAGCTTGATCCTCAGCATGCTGCACAAGCTCCCCAAGTGGCGCCCTACTGCCCGCCAGGTCGAGTCCGAGCTGCGGGCGATCGCCCACGAGTCCGGCGTCGACCTCGCCCTCGCTCCTGCCCTCCCTGAGGAGCCAGAGGCCCAACTGCGCGTGCTCTCCGTCGGCAAGGTCAGCGCCTCGCTCACCGCCTCGCTCGCCCGCCGCGGCGTCTTGATCGAGCCCTCGCGGGCACCCCGACCAGCTCAGCCGCGTCGCCGCGATCTACGCCAGCGACTGCGCCCTCACGGCGATCCGCGAGCTCGCCGCCACCGGGATCCCCGCCGTCGCCGACCTTGAAGCGGGCGATCAGGAGCGCAGCCGCGAGCTCCGCGAGCTCGGCGTCGCCGCCCGAGTCACTCGCCCCATCAACGCTGACCAGCCCGCCGCGGCCCTCACCCGCGTCGCCCAGCGCCGCCGCTCCTCCGTCGAAGAGACGACCACCCTCCGCCTCCGCCGCGCCCCCACCACCTGACCCGGCGGGGGCGCGCCCACCTCGCCGCTACAGGCCTGGCCCGCGCCGCGGCTCCGCCAGCGCCGCCAGCTCCTCCTCGCCGAGCAGCCGCGAAGAGATCACAAAGCGCACCCCAGCGGCGACTCCAGCGAGAAGCCCGCCCCGCGCCCTGGCACCACGTCCAGCGTCAGGTGCGTGTGCTTCCACAGCTCGAACTGCTGGCCGCCGATATACCAAGGGCAGCCCTCCACCTCGCCGAGCAGCACGTCGCGCTGCCCCACCTTGAAGTCTGCGATCGGGAAGCACATCGGCGCTGAGCCGTCGCAGCAGCCGCCGCTTGCAGGAACATCAGCGGCCCGTGGTCGGCGACCAAGCGGCGGATCATCGCCGCCGCGGCCGCCGTCACGTCCACGCGCGCGGGTTCAGAAGAACCCCATCGGGTCCGGGTCGTAGCTCACCAGCAGGTTTTTACCTGTTGGTAGTGGCTGAGCATCATCTTATGGTTCTCGCGGCCGATCCCGGACTGCTTATAGCCGCCGAAGGCCGCGTGCGCCGGGTAGAGGTGATAGCAACTCGTCCACACCTGCCCCGCCGCGATCGCCCGGCCCGCGCGGAACGCGGGTGCATATTCCGCGTCCACACCCCGGCGCCGAGCCCGTAGAGCGTATCATTCGCGATCGAGATCGCGTCCTCGTAGTCGCTAAAGGGCGCGCAGGAGACCACCGGCCCGAAGATCTCCTCTTGGAAGATCCGCATCGAGTTCTTGCCGGAGAACACCGTCGGCTCCACGTAGAAGCCGCCCTTCAGCGGCCCTCGAGGATCGCCCGCCCCCCGCCCAGGAGCACGTACGCCCCCTCCTGCTTGCCGATCTCGATGTAACGCAGGATCTTCTCGAGCTGGTCATTCGACGCCTGCGCCCCCACCCGAGTCTCCGTATCGAAGGGGTTCCCCGGCCGCGACTTCTCGCGCACCCGCGCCACCGCAAGCGCCATAAACTCCTCCCACACGCTCGCCTGCACCAGCGCCCGCGACGGGCAGGTGCACACCTCGCCTTGGTTCAGCGCGAACATACCAAAGCCCTCGAGCGCCTTTTGCCGGAACGCGTCGTCCTCGGCCAGCACGTCGGCGAAGAACACGTTCGGGCTCTTGCTGCCCAGCTCCAGCGTCACCGGGATCAGGTTCCCGAGGCGTATTGCATGATCAACCGCCCGGTCGTGGTCTCGCCGGTGAACGCCACCTTCGCCACCCTGTCGTTCGAAGCCAGCGGCTTACCCGCCTCGACCCTGAACCCCTGCACCGGGGGACGTTCAGCACCCCTGCGGGCAGCAGATCCGCGATCAGCCTGATCAGCACGCAGATGCTCGCTTTGCGTCTGTTCCGCCGGCTTGAGCACCACGCAGTTGCCCGCCGCCAGCGCCGGCGCCAGCTTCCACACCGCCATCAAGATCGGGAAGTTCCACGGGATGATCTGCCCCACCACCCCCAGCGGCTCGTAGATGTGATACGCGACCGTGTGCTCGTCGAGCTCCGCCAGCGAGCCCTCTAGCGCGCGGATGCAGCCTGCGAAGTAGGGAAGTGGTCGATCGCCAGCGGCAGGTCCGCTGCCAGGTTCCCGCGGATCGGCTTGCCGCTGTCCCAGCTCTCCGCGATCGCCAGTAGCTCGAGGTTCGCCTCCATCCGGTCCGGCGCGATCTTGTTGAGAATATTCGCGTGGGTGGTCGGGCCTCGTCTTTTGCCATCACGCTCGCTTTCGTGCGTGCGTCGTGTCCAGCGCCGCCTCAACGTCTTCCGCCGTCGTGCGCGCCACTTACAGAACACCTCACCGGTCACCGGCGTGACGTTCTCGAAGTACGCCTCCCTGCTCGGCGCCCGCCACTCGCCGCCGATAAGCCTTCTGATAGCGCGCTGCAGAAGCTGAGCAGCGCCCTCGGTGTTCGGGAATCGTAGATCGCCATCGCTTGATCCTCCGCCGGTCACCCTGACTGGAGCCACGCTATCATTGTCCACGCGCGCTGCTTGTATAGCGGGAGCGCGCGCCTGTGAAGGCCAGCGAGGTCGAAGCTTCACCGCCCTCGACCTGAACCCACCTTCGCCGAACTGGCGACCTTCGTCCACCGCCTCACCCCGAACGGGTACCCGCGCTCGTGGCCGCGCGCCAGGGGCAATTCCCACATGCGGGCATTTTTGGCTGGCAGTACCTTCGTTGGTCACCCTCCTCCTGCTCATGTTACGCGCGAGATGGGATCGCCCGCGAGCTGCGCGCTGGAGTGCCGCCGATCTCTTTCTTCCTTGGCCTGTCGTGATCGGCGCCGCCCGCTCGGTCGGCCTCGCCGTCTTCTCCGAGCCCGCTGATCCCCGCCCCCGGCAGCTCAGCGCCGCCGCCCTTCTTCGCTGCCGAGCGTCGCCCCAGCGTCGGCCTGCTCGCTCTCGCGATCGCGGCGTTGTTGCTCATCGTCGGCCCCGGCGCTCTGACCGTTCCCAGCGTCTGGGTCGCCGCTGCTTGTGTCACCTTTCGCCCTGGGTTTGAGCGGCCCTACGCGCCCTCGCCGAGCGCCCGCCAGCTCCGCGCGGCTTCGCCCCTCGACTGGGCTCCTCCTGATCGGCACCATCGCTGGCGCTTATCGTGCTTCCCGGAGGCGCCCCTCGGCCCTGCCTCGGCCTGCTCGTCGGCGTCAGTCTTCGCCGCCGGTCAAGCTCGGATCCTCCGCGCC
>JADJRG010000005.1 GCA_016712315.1 Nannocystis sp.
TCGCGGCGACAGACAGTGCAAAAATAAGCGCCGGACGACCTGGTCAGAGCACGCCGTAGTCGTACTCGGCAACGCCGCAACCGAGACAGAAGACTTGGTAGCTGATCTCAATAGACCCGCGCGGGCGGCGACGCAGAGGTCGACGGCGAGGCGGCGCGTGAGCCAGACCGCTCGGCGAGCTGGTATGGGGCGATTCGATCTCGATCGCACGGGATCGAGCCCGTGCAGGTGCTCTACAGAGGCGCCGCAGCGTCGGCTGATCCGGGGCGGTGGACAGCCGCGCACCGGAGTCATAGAGGGCGCGCTCCATATGTACGATAACGGGTAGGTCTGGCGTGGGGCTGTCGGTCATCGTCGCTCGCCTGGACCCACAGGTTAGCCGATGAAGGGGCTGAAGCGCGGGGCCGTGACGCGACTGTCGCCTCCTTGCATGTATGAAGCGGCGTCGGTTCGGCGCTCGGCCTCGCGGACTCCGCGGCTCTCTGGGGTCAGAGGTCGACGGTGAGGACGTCACTCATCGAGACTTTTATGAAAAGGATGCCGTTGGTGTGACGACAAGCCGTCCTCGACGCCTCCCTCAATAAAACCGCCGCCGCTAAGTCGAGCAGGCGGGGTCGCTGGGACCGCCGTGGATGGTGAGGTGTTGGTGGTGGGCGAGAGGTGGCTGAGGGCGCGGCGGGAGAGGGATGAGGGAGCTGCTCTGGTCACCAAGGTCGATCGCGCTCGGGCCGGTGAGCTTATTGTCAGGGATGGTGGTGAGATCGAGGTGATCCCGGGGCGGTGACCAGGCCAGTCGACGCCGTTGCCGCCGTCGATCCGGCGAAAATCGGCGCCTGAGCTCGATGACGTCGTCGCCGTCGCCGCCGTACAGGACGTCCACCGCCACCGCCGCCGCGCGCAGCACCACGTCGTTACCGCAGCCGCCGATCAGGACGTCGGCCGCGTCGGCGCCGATGAGGGTGTCGCTGCCAGGGTGCCGGGGTGGGTGACGGACTCGAAAATTGCCGCCGAGACGACGTAGGAGCGGCCTGCGTCGAGGCGCTGGCGTCAGGGCCGAAGGCGCCGACGATGATGTCGGCGTGGCCGTCGCCGTCGACGTCGCCCGCGCCCGCGACAGCGATCCCGCCGGTCCTCGCTCGCCTCTCCGTTGAGGGCGAAGCCGCCCTCGCCCTGGGCGACGTTGCCGAGGAAGACTTGGGCGGTGTCGGCCTTGCCGAAGACGACGTAGGCGCGGCCGCTGAGGCCGCCGCCGACGTCGTTGCCGCAGGCGCCGATGACGATGTCGTCGAGGCCGTCGCCGTCGACGTCGCCAGCGCCGGCGATCGCGGCGCCCGCGTAGTCGCGGAAGACTTGGCCGTCGATCGCGAAACCTCCGTCTCCTGCGAGGACCGCGCCAGATCGACGGCGGCGCCGCTCGCCCTGCCGAGGACGACGTACGCGCGGCCTGAGTTCATGCCGCTGGGGTCGGCGAAGGGGGCGCCGACGGCGAGGTCGGCAGGCCGTCGCCGTTGACGTCGCCGACGATCGCGACGGCGGCGGCCGGCTCGATCGCCCTCGACCTCGCCGTCGAGGGCGAAGCCGCCTGGCCGCTGACGACCTGGGCGAGCTTGATCGGCGGTCCTTCAGCTCCTGTTCCAAAGACCAGGTAAGCGCGGCCGGCCCCGTCGCCCCGCAGCGTCGTTGCCGTGAGCGCCGATGATCACGTCGTCGAGGCCGTCGCCGTCGACGTCGCCGCCGCCGCAGATCGCCTTGCCCGGAGAAGTCCATCTCGGCCTCGCCGTCGTAGGCGCGGCCGCCGACGCCGCCGACGATCTTCTCGAGGCCGACGCCGCCGCCGGCGCTGGCGCCGTAGATCACGTAGGAGCGGCCGGAGAAGGTGCCGCTGGCGTCGACGCCGTAGGCGCCGAGGATGACGTCGGCGAGGCCGTCGCCGTCGACGTCGCCAAGCGTAAGCGATCGCGCGGCCGGCGAAGTGGAGCTGATCTTCGGCGCCGATGGCGAGGCCGCCGTTGTTGACGGCTGCGTCGATGAGCAGCGCTGGAGCGGGATCGGTGCGGCCGTAGACGACGTAGCCGCGGCCGGCGAGCAGGCCCTGGGCTTGGTGCTGCGGGGGCGCCGATGGCGAGGTCCGGCGAGGCCGTCGCCGTCGAGGTCGCCCGCGCCGCTGACGCAGGCGCCCGCGTGGTCTCCGGCGGCCTCGCCGCGGATCGGCAGGCCGCTTTGGGTCTGTTCGAGGCTGAACAAAGGGACAGGGGTCGTGTCGGTCTTGCCGAAGACGACGTAGGCGGCGCCCGCGTCCTTGCCGCCGACGTCGGCGAGGCGGGCGCCGACGAGCAGGTCGTCGAGGCCGTCGCCGTTGACGTCGCCAGCGCCGTCGACCCATTGCCGGAAAAATCGCTGGGGGCCTCGCCGTCGATCACGAAGCCGCCCTCGCTAGCGGCGACGTCGGCGAGGTCGATCGAGCTGGGCTGGAGGCGGACGCGCGCGACGCCCGTTGAAAGACATCGCAGCCGTCGGTGATGGTGTAGCCGAAGGTGTCGTCGCCCCAGAGCTCCTTGGGAGGGTCGTAGGTGAAGCCGCCGCTGGGGTCGAAGGAGATCTTCGCGCCGCCAGCGCTGATCGCGTCGACGGCGACGACTTTTAGTAAAAAAAGGTCGCCGTCAGGGTCGGTGTCGTTGGCTAAGAGGCCCTGCGCGGCGCCGACGGCGACGAGCTGCCGCTGCTTGCTCACATAAAAATCAGCGACGGCGAGCGGGGGCTGTTGCCTTCGCAGGGCTGGTCGACGCCGGTGTCCGTGCTGCTGCTGGTGTCGCTGCTGCTGCCCTGGCTGGTGGTCGGGCCGGCGCTGCTCTCGCTCTCGCCGGAGGTGTTGGTGTTGGTGTTGGTCGTGGATCCGCTCGAGGTGCCCGCGGAGGTGCTCGTGCTCGCGGCTTCGGTCGTGTCGGTGTCGGTGTCGGTGTCGGTGTCGGTGGCGCTGGTGGTGACGCCGACGTCGTCACCGCAGGCGAGGGCGCCGAGGCCGGGGGCGACGAGGAGCGTGAACGCGCGCGGGAGCCAGGAGCATCGCATCGCCGGTATGGTAACGCGGGGGCGTGAGCGGGGGCGCGCCGCGCCGCGTCGTCGCCGTGCGCGAGGCGTGATCACGCGCGCCCCGGCGAGCCGCGGCGCGCGAACCCGGTGAGCGTGAGCTCGTGGATCGGTGTGATGGGGGCGCGCGTGGTCGTGGTGTCATGGTCTTAACTCAGACGATTATGATGGGCGGCGCTGATCCGCGCGGGCGAGGAGGGCCGGCTCAGGAGGCGTCGCCGAGGTCGTCCGGGCCGAGGTCGGTCCTTTGGGGCAGATCGGATCGAGGGCGCGGCAGGGGTGGGGATCGCTGGTGTCGGCGATGGTGGTGACGGTGGTGGAGCCGCCGCTGGACGAGGAGCTGGCGCCGCTGGTGGCGCCGAGGGTCGCGCCGCCGCTGTCGACGTGACCGGCGGCGGTGGTGGCGTCGGTGGTGGCGTCGTCGGTCGTCGATGCGGCGTCGGTGTCAGTGCCGCCGTCGTCGTCGTCACAGGCGGTGAGGGCGGCGCAGAGGGCGAAGGCGAGGGTGAAGGAGCGGGCTCGGGCGGCGGTGAGGGGCGGCGTGGCATAGAAAGCTGTCCTTTGGGATAGGTTCGAGGGCGCGTCGGCGCGACCCCTACGCCTCGCGGAGACGTCGAGGAGGGACCCAGGGCTCGACTTGCGCGGCGCGCGAACCGAGGGGCTCAGGCGGCCGCACACGGGGGGCGCGGGGGTCGCTCACTTCGACGCTCGCCGGGGTGCGGTGGTTTCGTGCGGCCCTTGAAAGAAGATCGGGCGGATCGGGGCGTAGGGGCCACGATTCGCCCGATCTGTGGGGCTTGGTAGCTTCGGCGGCGGGGTGAGCTTTGGGCTCAGGCGTCGGCCTTGGCGGCGCGGGCGCGGACGATCCGCGGGGGGAGATCGACGACGCGGGCGTCGTTGAGGGCGGGCACGTGGTCGCGCTGATCGACCCACGGGAGGAGCACGGACTCCTGAAAGGTGTTGGAGTTGGCGACGTAGATCGAGGTCGCGTCGCTGCCGACGAGCATGCGCTCGAAGCGATCGGCGACGCGGCTGGCGTCGACGCGGTCGTGGAGCTCGATGGTGTCTTCGGTGAAGACGAGGTGGCGGGTGAAGCTGACGTCCGCGCGCGGCTTGCCGGTGATGAGCACCTTCTGCAGGGCGCTGCGCACGAGGTTGGCGCTGTAGCGGCCGACGCTGAGGTTCATCGTGCGAAAGGCGATCTGCTTGACGGGGAGGAGAGCTGGTGCTTTCGCCTCGACATCGGGCCGGTGACGCTGACGCGGCCCTGGCTGAGGGCTTCGACGTCGATCTGGTGGGCGTCGTCGACCATGTGGCTGACGAGGGTGGCGCCGGACTCGGCGCGCAGCATCACGCCAGTGTCACTATAGAGGGGGCCCTGATCGTCGAAGACCTTGAGCACGCCGCCCTTGGCGAGCGAGGCGACGGCGTAGTACGCGGGGGTCTTTTTGATGAAGAGCTTGGCGCCGGCGAAGTAGCGCTGGAAGGCGGCGGGGCGGGCCTGCTCGAGGGTGGGGCGGGGGGCGCCGTCGTGGTCCAGCCAGGCGTGGATCCAGTCGTAGACGTAGTGGGCGCACATGCGGTTGTCGTCGTTGAAGTAGCGGCGACGCTCCGGTAAGGGCGCGTTGGAGGTAGGTCTCGGCGATCTGGCCGGCGGCGGGGCAATGAGGGGACATGACCTCAAAGCCGTGCGGGTAGAAGTGATAGGTGTTTCGTGAGCCGTACTCGCCGCCGTAGGAGCCGTCGGGGTGCATAAAATAGGCGGCGAACTCGACGGCGCGGCGGAGGGGGCCCAGCAGCTCAGGGTCCTTTGATTTTTGATAGAGCTTGGCGAGGAAGGCGATCGTGCAGGTGTGATAGCCGGGGTCGGCTCCCTCGTACTCCTGGAACCACCCTCCTCGTGCTGCCACGAGAGGCATAATTGCAAAAATCGTCGGAGGCGCGGCGGTAGGCGTCGTCGCCGGTGATCTGGTAGATGTTGTACAAGGCGAGCGCGGCGAAGGCCTGGTGGTTGGCGAGCTGGCCGGTCTCGTTGTGGGTGCGCAGCCAGTCGCCGCGCAGGCGGAAGAAGTCGACCAGGTCGGGGCGTTGGAGGCCGAGCTCCATATACGCCTCGGTCATCGCGTAGGTGGAGAAGACGAGGGCGCCGAGGGCGCGCTCGAAGGGGAAGTAGTCGTCGCACGAGCCGTCCGCGTGCGAGCTGGCGCGCGTACTCGATGCCGGCGACCGCCAGCTCGCGCAGGCGCTCGAGACCATAGTAGGGGTTGTTGGGGAGGTTATGACGATAGAGCAGGGCGAGCGGGAGCACGAACTCCTGGCTCATGCCGCAAGGAAAGTCGACGGTGCGGTAGTGCCAAATCGCGGTCGAAGCAGCCGTAGGTGGGCGAGAGGGGGTTCTTGTCGACCATCAAGAGGATCCGCGGGAGGGCGCGGATCGCCTCGAAGGCGTACCAGTCGCGGTGGCCGGCGGGCGGCTGCGGGAAGCGGGGCTCGGGCGCGGAGGCGGCGTGGGCGAAGGACATGACTCGCTCCTGGGGCGGCGGAGGCGCTCAGCGCGGGCGCTGGGCGATGATCACTTGGTTGACGAAGGCGAAGTTAAAGACCCGCAGGCGGGCGATGAGGCGGTCGATCCGGAGCGAGCGCGCGGGGTCGACGGGGATCTTTGCGTACGGCAGGACGCCGACGGGGGCCCACATAAAGGGCTGATAGACGATGTCGATGAACCCCGCGGCGCGGGCGAGGCGGGTCATCGCGGCGCCGTCGAGCTCTTGCTCGTGGGCGTCGCCTTGGACCATGCCGAGGCGGCCCGCGACGTCGTCCCAGAAGGGGTTGGGGCACGTGGCGACGAGCACGCCGCCGGGGCGCAAGGCGCGGTAGGCCTCGCGCAGGGCGAGCTCGGGGTCGGGCAGGTGCTCGAGCACGGCGAGGGCGGTGCAGAGGTCATAACCCCCGGCGGCGATCTGCGGGGGGAGGGCGGCGACGTCGCCCTTATAAAGGACGACGCCGTCGGGCATCGGCGGGGCAGCGGCGAGCAGGGCGTCGGCGAGCTCGACGCCGTGGTAGCGGCCTGGGGCGCCGAGCAGGCGGCGGATCTCGAGCAAGGTGCGCCCCTCGGCGGCGCCCAGCTCGAGGACGTTATAAAGGTTGGCGGCCGCGGCGGGCGAGGAACGCGTCGACGGCGAGGCGGGCGCGGACTTGATAGCGGAACTTGAGGTGCGGGGCGCGCTCGCGGCCGAGCGCGTAGTCAGCGTCCATGACGCCCGCTGGGTCGCTTTTTTCGTGGGTGTGGGCGGAGTCGCTCATGGTCGTCTCTTTGAATCGGTCAAGGGATACGGCGGTTGAGCATGTCAGCGAGCATGCCGAGGGCGAGGGTCTGGAAGCCGGTGACGAAGAGCAGGACGGTGGTGACGTCCATGACCCGGCCGGTGATCGTGTAGCTGCTGATCGCGACGACGACGGCGCCGAGCATAAAGAGCAGCGCGACGGGCAAGAACACCCGCAGCGGGTCGAAGTACATGATCGTTCGGATGATCAACTTCAAGAATTGAGGGTGTCGTGGATCGGCCGGATCTTGGACTTGCCCGACCGCTTTAAGTAGCGGATCGGCAGGTACTTGACGTGAAAGCCGGCGGAGAACATCGCGAGGGTGATCGTCGTCGTGTACGAGAAGCGATCGGGGAGGATGTTCTCGAAGCGGGCGGCGAGGTCGCGGCGGAAGACGCGCAGGCCGCTGTTGAGGTCGGGGATCGACTGGCGGCTGAGGTACGAGGCGAGCACGCGCAGGACGTACTTGGGCGGGCGGCGCAGCCAGGGGATCGCCGCGCCCGCGCCGACGCGGGCGCCGACGACCATCTCGTGGCGGCCGCGCTCGGCGAGGAGCTCGATAATATGTTCGTTGGGATAGGTGCCGTCGGCGTCGGTGATCAGGATCCAGGGGTGGCGCGCGTGCAGGACGCCGGTCTTGATCGCCGCGCCGTAGCCGCGGTTGTGCGGGTGCGAGATCAAGCGCAGCCGATCGCTGACGTAGGGCCGCAAGACCTCGGCGGTGCGGTCGCGTGAGCCGTCGTCGACGACGATGATCTCGTAGGCGATCGCGGGGTCGAGCTGGCGATCGAGGGTGGCGAGCAGCTCGTCGAGCACCGGGCCGGCGCCGCGCTCCTCATTATAGGTGGGGATGACGATGGTGACGCCGGCGTGGGGATCCATGACCGGGTCGTGCAGAGAGGATGTCGGCGGTGACGGCGGCGCCGCGTCTTCGGTCGTGTGCGTCATGCGAGCTCGCGGCCGGAGAAATACCACGCTTGCCACCGCGGTCGTGAGCGGCGATCCTCCCGCCCGCCTCGACCCGATGTCCGCGAACGAACCGCAAGCGGCAGATCCGCGCGGCCGAAGGGCCTGGGCGCTCGCGTACGCGGCGGCGCTGCTGTTCGCGGCGTGGCTGATGTGGCCGACGCCGCTCGGTGAGATGCCGCTCTCCGCGGACCACCCGGTGCACCTGGCGCGGGGTTGGCTGCTGCTCGAGCAGCTCAGCCACGGGCACCTCGCCGGCTGGACGCCCCGCTGGTACTTCGGCTTCCCGGTGGGCGAGCTCTACCCGCCGATCGGCGACCTGCTGCTGGCGGCGATCTATACGCTCGGGCTGGGCGCGCTGCGCCTCGACCAGGCGTACGCGCTGCTCTTCAGCGGGGTCTTTATCGGCCAGGGGCTGCTGGTCGTGCACGTCGCGCGGCTGCTCGGCGCGGGGCCGCTGGCTGCGGCGATCGCGGGGGTGCTCTACCTGGCGGACCCCGGGAGCGTGCGCGAGGGCGGCTGGCGTTATGGGGTCTTTTATGGGGTGTGGCTGCAACCTGTGGCGGTCGCGCTGGTGTGGTGGGGCTTCGCGCGGTTGGCCGCGAGCTGGCGAGGCGGACAGGCGACCGCGCTGCGGACGCGCTCGCTCGCGCCGTCGGCGTTGATCTTCGCGCTGGCGCTGCTGTCGCACCCGATCGCGGTGCCGATGCTCCGGGATCGGCGCTCCGCTGCTGGCGCTGATCATCGGCCTGAAGCGGCCGCTGGGGGCCGGGCGGGCGCTGGTCGGGGTCGGCGCGGCGCTGGCGGTCGGCGGGCTGCTGGCCGCGTGGTGGGTGCTTCCGCTGTACACGCACCGCCACTGGATGAGCTCGTATGGGGAGATCTACGGGACCCTCGCGGGGACCTTCGACGCGCTGGCGCAGGGTCAGTGGGCGCGCAAGATGTCGCCGTTCACCGGCGTCGCGATCGGGCTCGGCCTGATCGTCGCGCTGGCGGCGCGGCGCGGGCGCTCGCTCCAATTTATGGTCGCCTTCGCGCTCGCGCTCTACTTGATGCACATCGGCGAGATCTTCTCGCTGCTGCGCCTCGACTGGCTGAGCGAGGGGCTGCTGTCGCTGCAGTTCCAGCGCTTCGTGATCTGCGCGAAGCCAGGGCTCTTCATCGCGGCGGGGCTCGGGGCGGCGCTGCCGCTGGCGCTGCGAGGGCGGGGGCGCGTCGGCTCGCCGCTGCGGTGGAGCTGCACGGGGCTGGCGATCGCGGGGACCGCGACGAGCCTCTTCCTCCTCGCGACCGCGGTGAGCGAGGCGATCCTCAAGCACGGCGTCGGTGACCTGCGCACCGAGCAGCGTCGCGCGAAGGACCCGGCCTTCGACGACGGCCTGGCGGCGCTGGGGCGGTGGACGCAGCGGCAGTGGGCGGAGCGCGAGGGGTTCTTTCGGGTGGCCTATAAGGCAGGTCGACATGACCACTCGTTCATCGACGCGACCGTGCGCTCGGGCGCGCCGTTCTTCAAGATCGGCTTCACGCCGGGCGAGGTGTTCGTCCACAAGCCCGAGGCAGCGTCGCCGCAGATGCTCGATCGGCTGCGGGTGCGCTACATCGCGAGCGTCGGCGAGTGGCGCCCGCAGGGGTCGCTGGAGCAGGTGGCGAGCTTCGGGCCGATCCGGGTGTGGGAGCGGCCGGTGGTCCACGAGGCGGCGGCGCTCGAGGGGCCTGGGACGCTGACGGTGCTAGAAGAAGACTACGCGCGGGGGTGCTGCGGGTGCGCGTGGAGGGGGCTGACGCGAGCTCGCGGGTGGTCTTCCACGTCGCGGGCTACCCGCGCTGGCAGCTGCTGCTGGGGATGAGGAGCTCGAGTGGTTCGAGGTCCCCGCGGTCGGCGACGCGCCCCCAGCGACGCAGGCGGCCCGCAGGGCGCGTCGTTATCGTGAGGGCTCGCCGATGCCGCCCGACGGCTCAGAGCCGATGTTGATCGCGACCGAGGGCGGCGGCGACGGCGAATACACGCTGCGCTACCGCTACTGGCTGCCGGTGGACAGCGCGGGGGCGATCTGTTTTGGGATCGGCGCGCTGCTGCTGGGGCTGAGCTGGCGCCGCGCGGGCGGACGGGTCGACAGGGCGCTGGAGGCGATCGGCCGGCGCCTGACGGGGCGGTGGTTGGTCGTGCTGGCGCTGACCTGCGGGCTGGCGCTGGCGGGCCGCTATGTCGAGGGCTATCGCCAAGAGTCGACGAGCGCGGTGGGGTGGTTCTACGCGCGGCGGGTCGGCGAGGGCGAGGCGGTCGAGCCAGGGGTGATGAAGATGTCGCGCCTGCTCGGGCCGGCGGTGATGATGCGGGTGTTCCGCTCCGGTTACGCGTGGGTGACGTTCCCAGGGGTGGCGGTGCGCACCGGTGAGGAGGGCGAGCGCCTGCCGATCACCGGCTGGTACGCGGGCTCGGACGGGTCGATCAATCGGGGGCTGGCGGCCTCGAAATTGACGATGAAGGCGGCGATCCGGCCCGCTGGGAGCGAGGGGCCGTGGGTGGAGGCGCTGCTGCTGCGCCCGCGCGCGCGACACGGCAAACAGCCGCTGGAGATCCCGACCGATCTCGTGCCCGAGGGCCCGGTGGACCTGTTGATCGTGCTCACCAGCCGCGCCGCGAAGGAGATCGACTTCGGCTTTAATTTGGAATTAGGGGCGCCCGCTGCGCCTCGCTGAGCCGCGGTGCGGGCCGTAGTGGTAGCCTGCGCGGGCCCCATGCGCCCGCTGCTGATCACCCTCGCCTTCGGCTACGCCGCCCTCGTACGCGCGCTCGACCGCGCCGATCCAGAGCTCCGATGGGACTGGTCGACGATCGACCTCGATGACCTCTACTTCCCGCCAGATTCTTGTGGGGGGTGGCCTCGTCGGCGCACCAAGTGGAAGGTGGTTGCAACAACAACCAATGGAGCCGCTTCGAGGAGGAGCCGGGGCGGATCCGCGGGGGTGAGCGGGCTGGGGCGGCGTGCGAGCACTGGCAGCGGTACCCCCAGGATATCGCGCTGATCACGGCGCTGGGGGCGCGTGCGTACCGGTTCTCGGTGGAGTGGAGCAAGATCGAGCCGCGCCCGGGGGAGTGGGACGAGGCGGCGATCGAGCACTATCGGGCGCTGTGTGCGGCGCTGCGGGCGGCTGGGATCGCGCCGGTGGTGACGCTGCACCACTTCACGCACCCGCAGTGGTTCGAAGAGATGGGCGGGTTCGTTGATCAAGGGCGACGCGAGGCGAACATCGCCCGCTTCGTCGGCTTCGCGTCGCGGATCTTCTCGGAGCTCGACCCGCTGGTGGCGATGTGGTGCACGATCAACGAGCCCGAGGTGGTGGCGATGGAGGGGTACCTGCGCGGGACTTTTCCGCCGGGTGAGCGCGACCCGCAGCGCGCCGCGGAGGCGCTGGCAGGGCTGCTGCAGGCGCACGCGGCGGTGTATCAGGCGCTGAAGCGGCTGCCAGGCGGCGCGAAGGCGAAGATCGGCCTGGTCAAGAACATCTTCCACTTCGACCCGCAGCGGCGGTGGCACGTCGGCGACTGGGCGGCGGCGCGCGCGGCCCACCGGTTCTTCAACGGGGCGGCCCTGGAGGCGCTGCAGAGCGGGCGCTTTAAGATGCGGATCCCTGGCCTCGGGGTGGCGGTGGACCGGGTGATCGAGGGGCTGGTGGGCAGCCTCGACTTCATCGGCCTGAACTATTACTCGCAAATCCACCTGCGCCTGGACCTGCGCGCGCCAGAGCGGGCGGTGCCGTGCGCGCGGCCGGAAGATGTCCCAACGGACATGCCGTACGCGATCTACGCGGAGGGGCTGTATCGGGCGCTCCACCAGATCTCCGCGCTGGGGGCGCCGATCTACGTGACCGAGAACGGGATCGCGGACAAGGCCGACGACCGCCGCGCGCTGTTCATCCGCCGCTACCTGTACGCGCTCTCGCGGGCGGTGCGCGACGGGCTGGACGTGCGCGGCTACTTCTATTGGTCGCTGCTCGATAACTTCGAGTGGGCCGAGGGGTTCTCGATGCGCTTCGGCCTCTATGAGGTGGACTTCACGACGCAGGAGCGGCGGCTGCGGGCGGGGGCGCGGCCGTTCATCGAGGCGATCCGGCGCAGCTCGGGCGAGGGGGAGCGCGCGCGATGAGCGGCCCGCCTCGGCAGGCTCCGTCGCTGATCTGGGCGCTGCGGATCGGCGGGATCGGCTGCTTGTGGCTGGCGTTCGCGGTCTTGATGGCGCGTAGCTACTTTTTGGGCGATCCGCCCGATCCCGGCCGCGCAGGGACAGCGGCGTATGGCCACAACCACGGGGGGCGCTGGCGGAGGGGCTGGTGATGACGCTGTCGGAGGCGGCGGCGATCTACCTGATCCTTCGTCCTTGGTCATACTTGCGCTCGTGGGGGGCGCGCGCTGGGGGCGCTGGCGTTGCTGGCGCCGTGGACGGTGATCGCGGCGATCTTGTCGATGCACGCGGGCGGGGTGGTGATGCTGCACCTGCTGTGGCTCTTGTGCTTGGATCTGATCGTCGCCTCGGTCGCGCTGTGGAGCGGCGTGGCGGCGCTGCGGCGGCGCGCTCGATCGCGCGGGTGAGGGCGGTGATGACGAGGGGGATCCACCCGCTCGACGCCCGAGGACCCGGGGGATCCCCGGCGCGTCCGCGGCGAGGGGTGATGGTGTTTGCATGGCGGGGCAGGGGTCGCGAGAATCCGCGGTCCGATGCTCCGCGCGTTGACCTTCGCCGCTCTGCTCGGCTCCGCCTTAACGCCCGGTCTGGCGTCCGCGGGCGAGGCGGCGGCGGCCCAGAGCGCGGGCAAGAGCGAGGGCGAGGGCGAGGGCGAGGGTAAGCCGCGGGGCGGGGCGCGGCGCACCGTGGTGAAGCAGAGCGCCGCGGCGGAGCATGAGGATCGCGCGGCGAGCGTGGTTACGCGGCGTGAGCTCGAGGAGCGGCTGCCTCGCTCGGCGCCGGACGCCCTGCGCTTCGAGCCAGGTGTGTACGTGCAGCAGACAGCGCACGCGCAGGGCTCGCCGTACCTGCGCGGCGTGACGGGGCAGCAGACGGTGATGCTCTTCGACGGGGTGCGCCTGAATAACAGCACGTTCCGCCAGGGGCCGAACCAGTACTTCTTCACGATCGACGCGCGGACGATCCAACGGCTGGAGGTGGTGCGCGGCGCGGCGTCGACGCGGCACGGGGCGGACGCGCTGGGCGGGGCGCTGCTGGCGACGCCGCAGGAGCCAGAGCTCGATCACGGCGGGGCTGGGCCGTGGCGCGTGCGGCCGCGGGCGAGCTGGCGCAGCGCCACGGCGGACGGCGAGATGGGCGGGCGGGCGCAGGTGGAGGTGGTGCGGGCAGGGACGGTGGGGTTCATCGGCGGGGTGGGCTACCGCGACGTGGGGCTGCTGCGGACGGGTGGGCCGATCGTGTCGCCAAAGACAGGCGAGCCGGTGAGGGTGCCGCGCTTCGCCCCAGACGGGGTGACGCAGCTCGGCACCGGGTTCAAGGAGCTGACGGCGGACGGCCGCTTGGTGTGGCGGGTGGACCGGCGCACTCGCCTGACCCTCGGTTACTACGACTATCGCCAGTTCGACGCGCCCCGGACCGACCGCTGCCCGCCAGCGACGGCGCCCGAGAGCGAGTGCCTGCGCTACGCGGAGCAATTCGGACGCTGGTCTACGGGGCGCTGGAGGCCGATGAGGGGCCGGCGCTGGCGGAGCGGACCCGCTGGACGCTCAGCTATCAGCACCAGCACGAGCGCCGTCACCTCGATCGGCCGACGACGAGCACCCGCGGCGACGGGCGCGATGACGTGTACTCCGTGGGCACGGGGCTGACGGTGCATACGCGCCGCGCCGCGCCGACTCCGGCGCTGGAGGTGGGCGCGAGCTACGGGCTCGACGCGTACCTCGACACGATCCGCTCGCGCGCCTGGAACATCTACACCGACGTCGGGGTGGTCAGCCCGCTCAGCCGCGGGCAGTACCTCGACGGCGCTCGCTACCTGACCTCAGGGCTATGGTCCGAGGGCAAGATGACGATCCTCCGGCGGCTGGAGCTGCGCGGCGGCGGCCGGCTCTCGTACGCGGCGGCGCGGGCGAGCGGCGATCAGGCGTCGGCGTCGGCGGCGGTGGATCGCCAGTGGGTGGCGCCGGTCGGCAGCGCCGGCGCGAGCCTGCGCGCGAGCGAGTGGCTGCGGCTGCTGGTAGGCGTGGACCAGGGCTTTCGCGCGCCGAACCTCGACGACCTGACGAGCCGGCAGCAGACTGGTCCAGGCTTTCAGCTCGAGAACGCGGCGCTGCAGCCGGAGCGGGCGACCTCGCTGGAGGCGGGCTTCAAGGTCGAGAGCGCGCGCGTGGAGCTGGCGTTCTTCGCCTTCGAGTCGCGGATCTCCGGCCTGGTCGCGCGGGCGCCCCGGGCGGTGAGCGCGTGCCCAGGGCAGACGGACGGCTGTGGGGCTTCGCAGACGGTCTTCCAGCTGGTGAACCTCGAGGGGCAGGCGGTGATCCGCGGCTTCGATGGGGTGGTGCGGCTCTTCTTGCCCGCAGGCTTCGGCGCCCGCGCGACGGTCTCGTACGCCTGGGGGGAGGGGCCGAACCCGGTGGGCTCGGGCGCTCGGCTGCCGCTGTCGCGGATCCCGCCGCTGAACGGGGTGGGCGAGCTGACGTGGCGCTCGCGGCGGCTCGGGGTCTTCTCAGGGGCGGCGCTGCGCTGGGCGGCGAAGCAGGATCGGCTGGCGTTGGCCGACCTCGATGACCCGCGGATCCCTGCGGGGGGACGCCGGGCTTCGCGGTGGTGGACCTGCGCGCAGGCTACCGCTGGCGGCCGAACGCGCTGCTCAGCCTGGTCTTTGAGAACGTCGGGAACGCCGCCTATCGCTACCACGGGTCGGCGGTGAACGGGCCAGCCCGCGGCCTGATCCTGTTCCTCGAGATCGGGCTGTGAGCGGAGAAAAAAAAGCGCCCCTGGTATAGTCCGCGCCGCCCTCTATGCACGCTCGTCACTTGATGCTCGAGAGCCCCGCGATGGGGCGTAAGGTCCACGTCTGGGCGTATGGCCACTACGGCCCGCCCGTGCTCGTCTTCCCCTCCGCCGCGGGCTTCGCCCACGAGTGGGACAAGCAGGGCATGCTCCAGGTGATCGCGCCGCTGCTCGCGGGCGGCAGGATGAAGCTCTACTGTCCCGAGAGCAATGTCTCTCAGGTCTGGACCGAAAAGACCTCGCCGCTGGCCGCGCGGATGGAGCGGCACCGCGCGTACGAGCGCTTCATCCTCGAGACGATGGTGCCGTTCATCCGCGAGGATTGCCGCTGGCCGAGCGCGCCGATCACCGCGGTCGGGTGCAGCCTCGGCGGCACCTACGCGGCGCTCGCGGCGCTGAAGCAGCCAGAGACCTTCCGGCAGGTGCTCTGTATGAGCGGTCGCTACCTGACGACCGCGCTGACCGGCGGCGAGACCAACCAGGAGCTCTATTTTAATAACCCGCTGGCGTTCGTGCCGGGGCTCGGCGGCGAGGCGCTGGCGAGGATCCAGAAGAACACGCACCTGACGCTGGTGTGCGGCCGCGGGGCGTTCGAGGAGGGTTGCATCGAGGAGACGATCGCGCTCGGTAACCTGCTGCTGCGCAAGCAGATCCCCAGCGACACGGACATCTGGGGGCACGACTCACGCCACGATTGGGCGTACTGGAAGCGCCAGGTCGTGCGCCACCTGCCGCGCTTGCTCGCGCGCGTGTGAGCGCCGCTACTTCTTCTGTGCCTTCTTTTGGGCCTTCTTTTGGGCCCTCTTCTTCGCCCTCTTCTCGAGCCATGTCTGCTCACCAGCGGGGGCAGCGCGGGGCGCCTCGCGCTGCCAGGCCTCGAGCTCGGCGACCATCGCCCTCGCCTTGTCGTCATCCTCTGCGCGCAGGGTGGCGAGCGCGGCGGCGCCGAGCTGCCGTTGGCGATCAGGCTGGCGGCCGAGCGCGTGCAAGGCGGCGACGACGACGTGGCGGCCCTCCGCGAGCTGGCGGGGCTCGACGATGTCGCCGCGGGCCTCGTAGATGGCGAGGGCCTGTTCAAGGCGAGGTAGGGCCGACCGTGGGTCGCCCTGCTTCAGCTCGAGGCGGCCGAGGAGATCGAGGGAGCGCGCGAGGTGGGGGTCGTCGGCGGTGAGGGCCACTTGGCGGATCGCGAGCGAGCGCTCGCAGTGGTGACGCGCGGCGGCGGGCTCGCCTAGCTCTTCGAGCAAGGTGCAGAGGTTGTCGTGGGTGTGGGCGATCTCGGGGTGATCCTCGCCGCGCGCGGCGGCCTCGATCGCGAGGGCGCGCTCGAAGTACGGGCGGGCGGCGGCGTCGTCGCCGCGATAGGAGTAGGTGACGCCGATGTTGACGAGGGTCGAGGCGAGGTCGGCGTGCTCGGGGCCGAGGGCGGCCTCTTCGATCTTCAAGGCGCGCTGAAGATGTTGGATGGCGGCGTCGAGATCGCCGGCCATGCCAGCGGCGGCGCCGAGGTTCACCAGGGTGCCGGCGATCCGCGGGTGCTCAGGACCAAACGCCGCCTCCTCGATCGCGAGCGCCCGCGTGTAGCCGGCGATGGCGGCCGCGGCGTCGCCCTTGAGCATGTGTACGTTGCCGAGGCCGCTGAGGTACATGCCGATCCGCTGGTCCTCAAGGCCGTAGATCTGCTCGCTGAGGGCGAGCGCTTGGCCGAGCAGCTCGCTCGCCTCGTCGAGCTGTGAGCGGCGGTACAGGACGGTGCCGATCGCCCAGAGGAGGCGCGGGCGGCCGGGTGCGCCGGCTGGCAGGCGCGCGCGTACGGTGTCGGCGTGGCGCCGCCAACGCAGCGCCTCTTCATGGCGGCCGCGGCGCTCTCCCGTGACGAAGATCAGGTTGGACATCGCCAGCGCGAGGCGGTCGTCATCACGAACCTGGTCGGAGAGCCATACAGCGTCGGTCAAGCGCGCCTCCGCCGCCTCGAGCTCGCCCGCGTCGTTCTCGAGCTCGCCGACGAGCGCCGCGACCTCGGCCGCGAAGGCGGGGTCGTTGAGGGCGCGGGCGCGGTCGAGGATCGGCTCGGCGACCGCGAGCCCGTCGGCGCTCTTGCGCAAGGAGAGGGCGACGCGCGCGGGATCGAGCTGGTCGCGCAGCGAGGCGATCTCGGCGGCGATCTGCGGATCCTCAGGGGGCGCGACCGCTGCGGTGAGCGCGGCGATGTCGGCGCAAGCGGCGGCCGCCGGGAGATCGCCGACGGCTTGGATCGCGCGCTCGACGGTCTGCGTGTCGGCCGCGCTGAAGGTGTCGATGAGCGCCTTGAAGGCGGAGCGATGGCGCTGGAGGCAGGCGAGCTGGAGGCCGTAGAGCTCGGCGCTGTGCTCCCCTTGTTGATGTGCGACGCAGGCGCCCTCGCGGGCGGCGATCCAGGCGCTCGCGTGCGCGTCGAGGCGCGGGCGGAGCCGCTCCCAGGTGGCCTCGGCGTAGTTGAGGCCGGTGCCGGTGATAGCGGCGCCGAGGGCGGCGCGGCGGTCGTCGCTCCAGATCTCGCCAAGCTCGCCGCCGAGCTCCGTGCAGGCGGCGCTCGGTCGCGCGATCAGGACGCCGACAGCGAGCAGGAGGAGCCCGAGCGCGCCGCCGACCGCGACCTTGCCGAGCGTCCGCGCGGGGTCGCGATCGATCGCGGCGAGCAGCTCGTGCATCGACTGGAAGCGCCGCGCAGGGTCAGGATCGAGGCCGCGCAGGACGGCGCCGCGGAGGAAGGCGGGCACGCCGGCGCGCCTCGGGAGGTCGGGGATCGGCCGCTCGATCAGCTCGCTTCGGCGATCGGCGACGGTGTTGCCCTTAAAGGGACGCTCGCCGTAGAGCGCCTCAGCGAGGGCGACGCAGAAGGCGTAGATGTCGGCGCGGTGATCGACTTCGCCGCCTTGGAGCTGCTCGGGCGGCATATAGGGGGCGTGCCGGCGACCGCCCCGGCGACGGTGAGGGCGCCGCCGACGAGGCGCGAGCTGGTGCTGCTGGTGCTCATCGCGGGGCCGCCGCTCGCGGCGATCAGCCGCTCCGGGCCGCTGGAGCCGGGGGCCCGCGCGAGGCCGAAGTCGAGGACGCGGACGCGGCCGTCGCCGCCGACGAGCACGTTGCTCGGCTTGAAGTCGCGGTGGATGATACCGGCGTCGTGGGCGGCGGCGAGGCCTCGGCCGGCTTGGATGAGCACGGCGACGACCTCGCGCCAGGTGCGTTTTTTATGGCGCAGCCAGCCGCGCAGGGTGCGGCCCTCGATCAGCTCCATGGCGACGAAGATCTGGCCCTCAAACTCGCCGACCTCGTAGACGGTGACGACGTTGGGGTGAGAGAGGCGGGCGAGCGCTTGCGCCTCGCGCAGCAGGCGGCTGCGGCCCGTCGTGCCCTCTCCGAGCTGGGTGCGGAGGATCTTGAGGGCGACCTGGCGGTCGAGCTCGTCGTCCCGCGCGGCGAAGATCATCCCCATGCCTCCTTCGTCGAGGTGGCGAAGCACGGTGAAGCGGCCGATCTTGGCGCCGGTGCCGCTGACGAGCCGCTGCTTGAGCAGATCGTCGCCGCGATGGTCGTCGACAGGGGCGGTATGGACCGGCTCGGCGATGATGGTCGCTCCGTCGGCGAGTGAGCCCTCGCTGGCCGCGTCGACGAGGGGCGGGGCGGGCGACGGAGGTCCAGCAGCGGGCGCGGCTGGGGGTAGCAGGCTGGTGTGCGCGTCGGCTTGTGGCGGCGATCCAACAGGTGCGGCAGGAGGCGTCGCGGCGGCGGAGGGAGCGCGCAGGAGGAGCGGCGGCAGCGGCCTCGGTGGGGCTCGTCGGTCAGGCACGAGAGAGAAACGCTCGCAGAGATGGGTGAGCGCTTCAATGTCACGCCCGCGAGCGTCGCAGGCTCGAGCGTGCGCGCGGGAGCGCGAGCGAGCGCGCGGGCGAGGGCTTCGGGCGACAATGCGCTGACCTCGCGCAATGCAGGCCGTGGGGCGCCGTCGCCGGGATTCTCTGGTATCGAGGAGAGATGATCGACGAAGGTATTTTTGTGGGGAGCAAGAAGTGGGTGTTGGTCGGGGTCGTCGCGCTGGTCGGGCCGATCGCTTGCAACGGCGATGACACGAGCAGCGGCAGCGATACGGCCTCAAGCGGCGCGTCGATGACGAGCCAAGGGCCGGCGGGCACGAGCTCGGTCACCGAGAGCGGCACCGACTCGACGAGCTCGGCGAGCGGCACCGACTCAGGCACGATGACGGCAGGCAGCGCCTCAGAGTCCGACGCGAGCACGAGCGCGAGCGGGACCGCGACGACGACCGGGCAAGTGACGGTCACCGATAGTGACAGCGACACGGGGGCGTGCGAGCCCGACAAGGTCTGCGGCGAGGAGTGCTGCGCGGCCGACCAGCTCTGCACAGACGGGTTCTGCCAAAAAGACTGCGGCGGCGACCTGCCGTGCGGCGCGGCGCAGGAGTGCTGCGGCGACGCGCAGCTCTGCTACCTGGGCGAGTGCATCGATCCGGGCGCGTCCTGCACGGAGATCACCTGCGCGACCCAGCAGCAGCTCGAGCAGTGCGATCCGGGGCAGATCTGCGACCCGAACCTCGGCCTCTGCGTGCCCAGCAAGCTCAACGAGGCCTGCACCTACGTGCCGCCGGCCGGTAAGTTTAACGCGCAGCCGCAGTTCACCTGGGGCCGGCGAAAGTCGGTGAATGCAACAATGACAGCGCGTGTCAGATCGCGGAGGTCTGTATGGCCGGCAAGTGTACGGTCACGTGGCCGCACCTCCAGGCCGCCCCGGATGACATGCCGAACCACTACCAGGTCTCGTCGATCCCGGTGGTCGTCGATCTCGACAAAGACTGCGTCCCAGAGATCATCTTTAATACGTACACAGGCACGACGATCACCAGCAACGGCGTGCTGCGGGCGATCCGCGGCGACACCGGCGCGAAGGTCTGGACGGTGACAGACCCGGCCTACCGCACAGACAGCACCTCGAACATCGCGGTCGGCGACATCGACGGCGACGGCGAGGCGGAGATCGTCGCGCTCGGGGAGGGCAAGTTCTTGGTGGCGTTTGAGGCCGACGGCACGCCGAAGTGGAAGTCGGCGACCTTCAGCCACGGGGAGACGAGCGGCGCGGTCTCCATCGCGAACCTCGACGGCGACGGCGACCCAGAGATCGTGATGGGCTCCTCCGTCTGGGACTCGAGCGGCGTGAAGCTCTACGAGGGCGGCCCAGGATCGGGATCAACAGCCAGGGGCCGATCTCTTGCGTCGCCGACCTCGATAACGACGGCCGCCAAGAGGTGATCGCGGGGCGCACAGCCTATCGCTTCACCGGGACCGTGAAGGGCGGGAACTTCGCCGGCTCGGTGCTGTGGACCTCGACCCCAGGGGACGGGTTCTGCGGGATCGCAGACCTCGACGACGATAAGACGCCAGAGGTCGTCCTGGTACAATCGGGCAATATTCGGGTGCTCAACGGCCAGACAGGGGCGGTGCGGGCGACCTTCGCCATCCCAGGCGGCGGCAACGGCGGCCCGCCGAACATCGCCGACTTCGACGGCGACGGGCTCCCCGACATCGCCGCCGCCGGCGCGACTCGCTTCGTCGTGGTGAATTCAACGGCGCCATGAATACACTGACCAAACAGTGGCACGCGGTCACCCAAGACGGCTCCTCACAGGTGACCGGCTCGTCAGTCTTCGACTTCGACGGCGACGGCCGTAATGAGGTGGTCTATAACGATGAGGTGTACCTGCGGATCTACCCAGGCGTCGAACCCGACTGCCAGCTCGACCCTCCAGGCCCCGGCTGCAACGGGGTGATGACCGACGCCGAGGTGCTGCTGCGCGACCGCAACTCCTCACGAACCCGCACCGAGTACCCAGTGATCGCGGACGTGGACGGCGACTTCAAGGCGAAACGAGCCTACCCCCCCTCCAGATCCCCGCAGCACCACGACCGGCTGCAATCCCACGAATTCGGGCGTTCTGGAGGGGGGTCCCTTGGCTGGTCATGTCCGGGTGGGTCTGGGAGAGGCCCAGTTTTGGCAAAATCTTGGCAGTGCGTCACGAAGTCTGGAGAAGGAGGAAGCTGCCAAAACACACTTAAATCACATAGCTGAAACCTTCATTGCGACCCAGTGGGCTGAGAGGCCCACCCGGCCAAGGCTGGCCACCAGCCGGAACCGAGTGTTGCGCGGCGTCGGGTAACCGGCGGCGTGAAGCGTACACAGGGAGCGCGCGGGCCGTGTATGGAGCCCCGAAACTTTTGTCGTCGGGGAGGCCGACGCGGTTGCCAGCGCGGAAGGCGAGACCTCGGCGCCGAGATGGCCTGGCGCATGAGGCTCCCCCGGGGTCTGAGACCACGGCACGCGCGCGAGGGGTCGACCAGGAACGTGAGAGGCCCTGTCGTCTCCGCGGAAGAGCGGTAGGCGCTGGCGAGGGAGACCGAAGCACGCGCCGAAGGGCGGCAGGGAGTCGGAGCGCCTCATAGTACCGAGGAAGCGGGGGAACCTGCCCGATGGGACCCCGTGGAGGGAAGGGGGCGCCGAGTCAGAGAACCGAGCGAGGGAACGATGTCTGGGATCAAGAACCCGGGGAGCATCTCAACGAAACAAGCACGGATAGCGAACATCGCACGGCAGCGCCCGGATCAGGCGCTCACGCCGCTGTCACACCACATCGACCTGGACTGCCCGGGAAAAGCCCACCGACGGACGCGTAAGGACGCGGCGCCGGGGATCGACGAGCAGACCGCCGCCGACTACGAGAAGGAGCTGGAGGCCAACCTCCAGAGCCTGCTCGATCGCGCGAAGTCCGGGACGTACCGCGCCCCGCCTGTCCGGCGGGTGGAGATCCCCAAGGGGGACGGGAAGACCCGACCGATCGGGATCCCGACCCACGAGGACAAGGTGCTCCAGCGGGCGGTGGTGATGGTCCTTGAGCCGGTCTACGAGCAGGAGTTCTTCGACTTCTCGTACGGCTTCCGCCCGGGGCGCTCGGCGCACCAAGCGCTGGAGACCTTGTGGCGCGGGCTCATGAGCCTGGACATCGGCTGGGTGCTGGACGTGGACGTCCAGAGCTTCTTCGATACGCTGGACCACCGCGTCTGCCGGGAGCTGCTGCGCGAACGGGTGAGCGACGGGGTGATCGTACGCCTCGTCGGGAAGTGGCTCAACGCGGGAGTGCTCGAGGGCGGCGTCAAGCGTCGACTGTCCTCGGGGACACCTCAGGGCGGCGTGATCTCGCCGCTCTTGGCGAACATCTACCTGCATCACGTGCTCGACAGGTGGTGGACGGAGGACGTCCTGCCCCGCCTCCGGGGGAGGGCGATCCTGATCCGCTACGCCGATGACTTCGTCATCGGCTTCGAGCTCGAAGAAGATGCACGTCGCGTGCACGCCGTGCTCCCGAGACGTTTTGGGAAGTACGGGCTGACGCTTCACCCCGACAAGACCCGGCTGCTCCGCTTCGGCTCCCGAAGCGAGCAGAACGGGCCCTGGGGCCGGAGCATCGGGGTCGAGTCCTTCGACTTCCTCGGCTTCACCCACCACTGGGGGAAGACGAAGAAGGGGACGATCGCCGTGCAACGACGGACGATGCGGGCTCGCTTCTCGCGAGCCCTGCGGGCGGTGTCGATCTGGTGCCGCCAGCATCGCCATAGGAGGGTCGCCGAGCAGGCGCAGCATCTGGCGCGCAAACTGCACGGCCACTACGCGTACTACGGCATCACGGGCAACATGCGCGTCCTCAGCAACTTCCACCGGCGGGTGCTCTTCGTCTGGCTGAAGTGGCTGAGCCGGCGATCGCAGCGGGCCAGGATGACGTGGGAGGTCTTCTCCAAGGAGGTCTTGGAGAGACATCCGCTCCCCGCGCCGAGGATCGTCCGATCATCCATGCGCGCAGCGAAGCTCTGACTCGAGGAGCCGGATGCGGGAAATCCGCACGTCCGGATCTGTGGGGGGAGCGGGTGCGACGACGCCTACCCCGGCGACCAAGAACGCCGGCGGCTCTCGGGGTCCCGCATCCGCTCCTACCCGACAAAGCGCGCAGCGCGCAGCCGCGCCCCGCCCCTCCCGGACCCGGCGCGAAGGGTCCCCTCCAGGAGGAAACGACCGATGAACGGTGGCTCCGAAGCCGGTGCACGCAGCGTGGTCGGCCGGGTGCCGGCGGCATAGCCGATCGGACAGATCGGGCTCTGCGCGATCCCACCGCATGTGGCCGGGAGAGGGGGGTAGATAACCAAGAGGACAGATCATGCCGCGCAGGCAGATCCGCTCGCGCTCACCGAGGCGCACGCCCCCGAGCCAGCGGAGATCCTGAACCAGAGGCCACAGGTCCGCCGTCGTCTCTGGCCAGCGCTTTGGGCAGGTCCATCCCGCTCGTCGCCAAGACCGACACATCTGTCCTTGGAGACATGCTCGATCACGGCCTCACCCACGCCGGCGCCTCACCCGCGCTGCTCACCGACGACGCCCGCGCCGCGCTCCTCCGCGCCGCTCGCGGCCTCCCCCGGCTCCTCAGCCACCTCCTCCGCCTCGCCCTCCTCCTCGCCGACGAGCGCGCCTCCCCCCAGATCGACGCCTCTATCATCAACGCCGCTCTGAGCTTCCAGCGCTCACCCTGCTATCACCTCTCAGTCATGTGGGAGGTTGAGCAATTTTGACATCTTTTCGAGATCGTGCCATGCACTCGGCGCTATGTGTAGCGCAAGGGCATGGCTCGAGACGTCCAGAACTCCCCCGGGAAGCTCAATAGCAAAACCATGGCTCCTTATCAGCCGAAACACTGCAAACAAATCCGGGTCTCCCAGGTAATGAATCGTACTGGTTTCGTCAGGCCGATGCCGCTCTAGTCTGATGGTATCGTAGGGGTACCTTTGGAAATTTGCGCGTCCCGGATCCATCACGATGACCTCAACAGTCATCGAAGCGGAAGTGCCTCGATGATCCAGGACGATCCCGATAAGTTCGCCGAGCCGCTTCAACTCCGCGTCCTCAATCTCTCCCAGAAGGCGACCAAACCGTCGGAAGAACGTATCGGAAGGCCGCTTTTCATGCCAATACTGTGCGGTCATTCGGGTGAGTACTGCCGTGGCATTCTTGCCTCTCGCGCTCAGTAAAATCACGGTGTAGAGGTTGATAACGTCTTCAATATCCGGCGTCATCCCACTAATCAACGCGTCTGCCTCCTTCTCGGAGGAGCACCCAGATCCCACCATTTCCACCAGCGAAGTTACCTGCTCTTGGATTATCTGAGATCGTCGCTCTTGCATCTTGGTGCGCAAGCCGTCGGCTAGCCTGCGGAAAAGAGGGGAGGGAAGGGTGGAGAGAAGTTCGGTGAGCATCTCGACGAGAGAGTGTCACGATGTACGAACACGCACAAGCCCAGAGTTACTATCCGAAGCGGGCCCGTCCACGGCGGGCCCCGACCCCCCGGCCCACCCGCGAGGCACCGTCCTGGGCCCCCGGAGCCTGTCAATAAGAGTGAGACAGGTTGTTGAAGAATTTAGTGTCGCTCGAATTCGCCCAAAGTCTAGTCCTTGTTCGGGTTGGCGGGTGGCAGGACGTTGGGCACACCGTCCTGGTCGTGAGCGCTTGGGGGTGATCGGGGTGGGTTGATGTAGACGGTGGCGGGAGGCCGGCGCGGGGTAGGTCAAGTTGCGCTGGTCGTGCAGGTCCGCATCCAGCCGCCGAATCGCTCGGATGAGGCCTTGGTGCGCCGACTTGTCGGCGGAGCAGAGCTGCTCGCACACGCGAGGGTCGTCCCAGAGCGAGCCGCGGTGCAAGAGATCGTCGTCCCACCACGGGGCCAGCTCGGTTGCGCGGTCGATCGCCGTCAGCAGGTCGAGCGTGGCGAACGCGTGGTAGCGCAGCCGGCCGTCCTTGGCGAGGAAGTCTGGCGCGTGCGCGCAGCGCAAGAGGTCGACCCGCGCCCCGCGCTTGCGGTAGACCAGCGGTACCAGGCCCCAGTTCCACAGCCGGCGGTGCAGCTCGGCGAAGGCGTCGTCGGTCCGCGCGTCATCGACGTAGACGAGGGCCATAGCGACCGGCGCTTGCCCGCCGACCTCACGGAAGAACACGTAGTCGGCCCCGTACTCGGCGGCCCGCTCAAGCACCTCGTAGCGGGCGGGATCAGCCTGCCGCCACGCGTCGCCGGCGAGCGACACGAGGCCGTCAACTCCCGGAGCTGCACCCGGTGTGAGCGCTTGGAGCCAGTGTTGGGGTCCGGGCATCGCGCTGGGTGGTCCTGGCACAACCCTGCGTTCTCGTCAAAAATACGGCCATTCTCGGAATCGTATGGGCAGATGTTCAGTCTTCCCTCGTCGCCCGCCAGCGCGCGCTCGCCCGCGGACGACGCCGGGGGCGCGCTCGTCGGGGCCCGGCGCCGGCTGACGCGGGGAGCCAGGCAGCGGCTCAGGCCGAGGCGAGACCGAAGGTGGCCTGCGACCGCCAGCCCGGCTTGAGCGCCTGTCCGTGGCGTCCGGCGCGAGGGCGGAGCAGCAGAGGTGGTCGACGGCAGCAGCGCCGCAGGAGTGATGAGCTCGCGGCGGATGTCCGCGTCGCCGCCAAGGCCGAGCCAGCCGCCGAGCTCCTCCGCCGCGAAGAGCGCACAAGAGCGTACAGCACCCGGGCGAGATCGAGGGCCGCGCGCCGCTCCAGCCAGCGGCTCGCCACGGGACCGGCGCGGTTGTCAAGAAGAATCACGCACTTCACCTTCAACTGCGCGATCCCCGAGTCCCGGCGACGTCGCCAGGCGGGACGCCTTCGCCAACGTGCCGCGGCCCCGGCGACGCGGACGCGGCAGGCGGCTTCGCCACCCAGAAGGTCCTCATCTGAGGAGGCTTGATCACGTGGTTTCCGCGCGCTGTTGCGCAACCCAAGGCGGCGTGCGATAGTCCCCGCACGAGGCCCGAGACATGACCAGTTACGTTCTGTGGAACAACAAAGGCGGCGTTGGAAAGTCGACGCTTGCGTTTCATGCAGCCTGTACGCATGCACGTCTGAATCCCGAGGGTCGTACGTGTGTAGTCGACCTCAGCCCGCAGTGCGACGTCTCACGAATGGTACTCGGGGGTGGCCTCAATGACGGTGAGGACGTTATCTTGAACATCATGAAGCGCAAGCCGCGCGCGACCATTTATGGCTATCTCAGCGATTGCCATAATACGGTACCGACGCAGGGAAAGTGGCCCAAGATCGAAAGTTACCTTGTCCGTGCAGGCGACGAACGATCTCCAAAGGCCAAGAAGATTCCCGATAACCTCTACCTGCTTTGCGGTGATTTCGATCTCGAACGGATTGTGGACTTCATGGCTCAGACTCAAACCCCCCCGTTGCGGGGTGGTCTCGCTCCAAGTGGTGCGCAATACTCGGCCGCGCTACTCATCCGTTCGTACCTTCGAAAATTTGTCGAATCTATCACCACTCCGACGACATTCTTCATTGACACCGACCCTTACTACAATCTGGCGACGACCCACATGGGCCTCCTCGCCGCGGACTCATGGATCGCCGCTTACAATCCGAGTTCGCTGGCCAGTCAATTCGCCGTGTACCGTAGTATCGAGTACCTCTATGATCAGACGCACGGTCTGAGCAGGCTCCTCGAGGTCGAAAAGCGTAACGTCCCAGAGGAGTGGTACGCAGCCAACAACACTAGAATCGCGGCTCCTATGCTGAAGATTCCTCCGCTGTCGATGGTGGTTGCAAATAATGCGAAACCTTATTCGACGAGCGCCACCTCGACCTATACGACCGCGACCACTCTCCACACCAAGGCGATGGAAACCATGGAATACGAGGTCAGGGAACGTGTCACTCGCTTCAATCTCGACCCCCAGATCGTTTTCCAGACGGTTTGGAATATGCAGAGGCTCGGCCATATCTGCGACTACAACGGAATCGACATTCGGGCCGTGAGGTTCGGAGTTTCTTATACGCAACCCGATGACAACACGGACTATCGCCTGGCTGGGGAATCCACGCGAAAGCAGGTCGAATCTTATCGCGAAAACCTCAAGGAACTCGTCAACCACCTGCCGTGACGCCTCCGGGAAGACTCTCCCAGCAAGCCGTGGTCCGGGGCTTCGGCGGACCTTCGCGGAGCCGAGCCCGCGTCCAGACAAGAACGCGCCACCCAGACCTACATCGTCCGCCGCGCCGACGGCGGGATAGCCCGCCGACCCGGGGGTGGCGCCGGCGATCACCGTCGCCCGAGCTCGGGGGCTTCCGATCCCCGCCCCGGCCAGGGTCGGATGATCCGCTTGGCTGACTGTCGCGTGACCTCCACCGTCGGCAACCCCAGCGCCTCCGCGAGCTCAGACCAGACGCCAGCGGCAGACCGACCCGGCGCTCGTCGGAGCGATGCTCGATCACGCCCTCGCGGCCGCCGGCGCCCCGCCCGACCTCATCGTCGACGATGCGCGGGCGATGCTCCTCCGCGCCGCCCGCGGGCTCCCGCGGCTCATCAGCCACCTCCTCCGGCTCGCCCTCGTCCTCGCCGACGAGCGGGAGCAGCCGAGGATCGACGCGTCGATCATGAACTCGGCGATCATCCTGCTGCACCTCGAGCCACACAGCCCGCCCCCGCTCCCGCTGTGTCGGGTCGATCTGAGCAAATCCGCACGTCCGGATCTGTGGGGGGAGCGGGTGCGACGACGCCTACCCCGGCGACCAAGAACGCCAGCGGCTCTCGGGGTCCCGCATCCGCTCCTACCCGACAAGACGCGACCGCCGATGCGCTGCTGCGCGAGTGGATCCGCCGCTGATCTCTCCTGCGGCACCGTGCCCAAACCCCAGCCTCAGCTTGACCAGAATGGTGGTGGTTGGGCGAAGCTCCTGGCCCGGGTCTTCGCCGTCGACGTCACGGTCCCGGCCCCCCTCCGCGCGGATGCCGCGAGAGCCCCGTACCCGGCCGCCGGACAAGCCGGCGACGACACCGAGCTCCGCGGCCGAAGGTCGCAAGGGCGCGGCAGCGGCATCGATCACCCCGCCGCAGGCGACAGGTCCGCGCGAGGTCTCCGCCCGGACCGCAGCGGGCCGGATCGCTTACGACGATTCGATCGTCGCGGCCCTGCGTGAGGCGGGTGACTGGATCTCGGGGACGGCTCTCCGCGCCCAGGTCGGTGGGAGCAGGGATCAACTACGGTTCGGACTGAGCCGCCTCGCGACCGAGGGGATGATCACCCGGATCGGCGAGCGCGACGCGACCCGGTACAAGCTGATCGGCTGAGCCTGCATCCGCATACGTCCCCGGTCACTCGCAGAGGCCAGTCGCGAGCGAGCACGTGTTGTTACGACACTGACCTTCGCCAGTGCAGGCGGCTAGACAGCCCTGGACCAACGGGTGACACACGGTCCCTTCCAGGCATCCCTCGCTGCACGGGCGGATGCACGAACCGTCGATATCGACGGTTTCCTCGGGGCAGGGCCCGTACATCGCGCAGATCTTAACTTCTGCTCCGGGTGCTACCACCCGACATGCCTCGGTTTCGCACTCGGAGCCGTCGTCGCACAGTTCGCCGAGTTCCTTCTTGCAGGCGGTGACAAGGGGGAGCAGCGCGAGCAGAAGCACGAGGGTCCTCATGGGGGAAGAAGTATCGGACACCGAGGGTGAGCGCAAGCGCACGGGCATCGCGAGCGGGGGCCTTACCTGCCCTTACGAAGGTGCCGAGCGAGCGCAAACGCGCCTCCGCCGAGCAAGAGCCCGCCGGCGGTGAGGCCCGCGATGTGCCACGGGGAGAGGCTCGTTGGGGCCTGCTCTGCGAGCTCGCCCCAGGGCAAGGGACCCTCGTAGATGGGCACCTTGGGCGGCGGCTCGCGGGGCGGGACGAGGGTGCCCGGGGGGCGATCGGCGAGGCGGCCGGCGCCGCCCATGAGGGGGTGCTTGTCCTTGACGCCGCGGGCGCGGAGCTGGTCCTTCCAGAGCTTGCCGTCGCCGGTGGGTACGCCGGGCTCGTCGGCGGCGACATCGGCGAGCTCGACGAGCATGCGGTCGGGGTGCTCGAGGAGGATCTTGCGGGCGCTGATGAGGGCGTCGCGGATCTTGACGTCGCGGAAGGCGTCGAAGTCGGCGCGCACGTAGGCGGAGACGAGGGAGTGGCGCAGGAAGTAGCGCTGGCGTCGTAGCGCTTCGTCGAGGACCTTTTGGATCCTCTCCTCGTAGATGGTGGTGAAGCAGGCTTGACCGCTGGCGTAAGCGTCCATCGCGGGGGGATCCATGACGCAGCCGAGGACTTGGCGACCGAGGCCAGGGCCGCGCAGTTCGTCACCGCGGACGCCTGCGCTGAGCAGGCTGAAGCCGTTGTCTTTGGAGAGGCAGCGCCAGGCTCCGATTGCGCAGCCGATCGCGCTGCCGGCGAGGAACACCCGATCGTCGGAGAGTACGCGGCCTTTTCCGAGGTTGTCGTTCCAGTCCTTCGCGTTGTCGAGCAGGTAGCGGCGCCCGCCGTCGCAGTAGCGCTTCCACCGCTCGTGGAGAGCGGCGATGTGGAGCTTGTAGAGGTCCGGGCTCGCGTCGACCTCGGTCGCCCACGCCCAGGCGACCGCAGCGAGCCGGCCGGTGTTGACGAAGAACTTCCCCACGTCGGTGACCATCTGGGGATGGATCGGCCAAGGGCCGCCGGCCCAGCGCTTGAGCACATCCGGGTCATGAGCGACCTGCACAACGCTGGCGATCTGGTCGAGGCCAGGGATGAAGCCGATGCCGCCACTTGCGGTGAAGACCTTGCGAGATCGGCCGAAGTCATCGACGCCAAGTTCGTTTTGCCCAGGGGCGAAGGCAAAACCGCCGTTGCGCTCTACCCCGACCCACTCATCCGAGTCGAAACGAGGCGAGAAGATCGGCGTCCAGGAGGGGCCTTCCATGAGGGGGCGGAGGACCTGGTCGACGTACCAGGCGTCCACCTGGGTGTCGGGCTCTTGGAGGGGGGGGAGTTTGGCGTAGGCGAGGGCTTCGCGGCGCTGGGCGTCGTCCTCCTTGATGAGGCGGCGTTGTTTGATGAGCTGGATGATCTCCCTCGCGAAGCCGATGACGGCGGCGGCGATCTTGCCGACGGGGCCGATCGCGCCGAGGGCCTTCATGCCGACGGCGAAGCTGGCTTCGATGAGGAAGGCTTGGACGTCGGCGTCGCTGGCGCGGGAGGGAATTTTAAAATTCTTCATGACGTCGACGAGGCCGTCGGCGAGGTTGCTCGAGAGGCCGTTGCCGGGAAGGACGAGCTGGCCGCCGACGCGTGAGGCGGCGACGCGGGCGTGCATGAGGACTTGGGTGCCGAGGTGGATGTCTTGCAGGCCGGCGCTGTGGAGTACGCCGTTGGGGTTGGCGTCGGCGAGCAGGGTGTCGATGGCGGTGATCGATTTGGAGGGATCGGCGAGGGCCTCGACGAGTAGGCGGTGAGGCGGTAGCCGGCTTTGGAAAGGCTGGGTGAGGAAATCCCGGGCGCCGAAGATCTCTTTGTAACGCTGGCTACCTACCTCGATGATCATGGCGGGCTCGCTTAGCTGTTGAGCCGGACTTCGCGCAGGAGGACGCGCGAGTAGCGGGTGTAGGTGGAATCGCCGAGCACGAGCCAGAGGGGGGGCATGGTGAGATCGGCGGGGAGGCCGTTGTCGGCGGGGAAGGCTTGGGTGAGCTTGGCGTCGGGGTAGACGGCGAGGATGTCGCTGACGTGGAAGACCTTGTTGTGCCAGCCGGCGCCGAGATCGACGGCGGGGGTGACTCCGGCGAGCTCGTTGACGATCTTGAGCTTGCCGGCGCCTACCCAGGAGAGCAGGTACTCGTGATCGGTGGGGTCGGCCTGGGCGACGTCGACGAGCAGGTTGAGGGCGGGGTTTGGATCGCGATCGAAGACGCCGATCTTGTAGAGAGTGCCGTCGCCGTTGATGTCGATGAGAATGTTGATGTACGGACGATTGAGGATGTGGGCGTTGCCTGCGGTGCGCAGGGCGTAGCGGACGCTGAGCGCGGTGAGTTGGGCGAGGGGGAGGCCGAGGAGCATGGGGGCGTCGGTGCCGAGCATGGCCTTGTTGCCGGTGCCGATGCCGTGGAAGCCCTTGTTGCCGATGACGTTGGCGTTGCCGGTGATGGCGTGCGTCCACATGAGGTAGCCGGCTTCGTGGCGATCGGCGCTAAGCGGCGTTGACACTGAGATCGTGGAAGGTGGCCCACGGGATGGCGCCTGCGGGCTGGGTCGGTGGGGGCGTGGTTGGGGCGCTGGCGGTGGCGAGGAGCTGGGCCTCGGTGATGGGGAGTAGCTCGTGTTCGGCGATGACGGTGGGGCAGCCGACGCGCACGGGCGGGCTGAGCACGGCGAGTAGATCGTCGTGGCTGACGCGGCGCGGGGTGGACCACTGGCCGGGGAGGAGCTGTTCGAGGGCGGCGTCGCCGGTGAGGCGGTTGGCGGGGCCGGAAAAGTAGGCGCCGTCGCAGCCGGAGACGCGGACGCGCCAGTAATAGCCGGCGTAGCGGGACTGGCGGGGGTCGAGGGCTTCGAGCGGGAGGGCTCCGGCGGGGGCGTTGGATGTGGCCTCTAGGACATGTGAAGCGGTGGACCAGAGGAGGTTGATGTTCATGACGCCGGTGGCGGTGAAGCCGGCGTTACGGGTGAGGCGGGCGCGGATGACGGGCGCAGCGGTGCTGTCGAGGCGGGCGGTTTGGTCGGCTTCGGAGAGCTCGTTGACGACGAGCAGGAGGACGGTGGGGGCCTCGGTGATGAAGCCGAGTTCTTCTCCGGGGGCGAGGGTGATGGTTTGGGATCCGGCGAGACGGTGCTCGCTGCGGATGGCGGCGCCGAGGTAGACGCGCAGCACGTCGCGGGGGTTGTCGGTGGAGGCGGTGACGGTGATCGAGGTGTGGGCGCCGCTTGAAAAAATGCCAAAAATGTCGCTGGTGAGGCGGCTTCCGCTGGGGATAGTGGCGCTGTAGAGGCGGCCGCCGGTGGTGGTTTGCAGGGTTTCGCGGGTGAGAGGGATGAGGCCCGATCCGTTGAGCGGGGCGGTGGCGGTGAGGCGGATGGTGGTTGGTTCGGCCATGGTGTCTCTTGGGGCAGGTTGGTGGTTGGTTGTTGATCGGTGGGCGATGCGCTGAATTTGGCGAGAGCGGCTCGGGTGATCTCGTAGAGGCCGCGTGTGGTGGTGCGGCGCAATGGGCCGCGTCCGTTGCGCCAGCGGGTGATCTGAGCGGCGGTGATCCCTCGGGCGAGGAGTTGTTGGCGAGTGATGGGGATCCGCTCGAGCTGCGCTGCAAGCTCGGCCTCTACGGCGGGGGTGCGCTGATAGAAGCCGGCCCAATCGCGCACGCCTCCATGCGCCGGTAGGAGGAGGCGCTCGTCCAGCCAGCGTGTGATCAGCTCGGGGGGGATGCCGAGGGCGAGCGCGTGGTCATGGCCGATGTAGGCGATCGGCGCGGCGGCTTCGGTCGGGGCTTCGCCGGCTTCGCAGAGGCCCCAGCGACGGCACCCAGGGGGCTCGGCGGCCGGCTCCCATGGGCGACCTCGGATGGTATGCGCCTGCTCGAAGACTTCGTCGATCGGGGTGAAGGCGAGTCCACCGGGGCCGCGTACCTGGAAGAAGGCGCGGGTCGGTCGTTCGCGTCCGCGGGCGACGGCGTCCGCGGTGAGGTCCTGTTCGACGCGCCGGATCTTGACGAGCTGATCGGGGGCGATCTGGCGGATGTCGTGTTTTGCCGAAAAGATGCAGGGATGACACCCGACACGACGCGCGCCCTCGAGGTAGAGGGGGTTGGGCGGCATGTTGTGGCGGCGGTGGATCTCGACGATGTCGTCGTAGGTAGCGGCGAGCAAAGGGCGCCAGATCTCGGCGTCGAGCTCCCCCACCACTCCCACTCGGGCATCCGCGCACGGCTCGCGCTCTCATCGGCTCGTACACCTACGGCGTTGACAAGGGGTCCCCTCTCCTCCTCGACTTGTTCGAGGAATTTTTTGATCGGGCGGAGCTTGAGCGATTCGGTGCAGAAGCGGCGCAGACGGCTCGGGAACATCTGCTTGCGGCGGATGAGCGTCAGCATGCCCTGCTCGCCGGGGAGCGCGTCCTGCCACAGCGATTCGTTGCGGACGGTCGTGATCTCGCCCAGCCGCTCGCGTAGGAGGTCGAGGTATTCGTAGGTCGTGGGGTGCTCAAAGCCGGTGTCGGCGAAGACGCGCACATGTGGGATCTCGGCTTCACGCAGGAGCAGGGCGAGGGCGGTGCTGTCCTTGCCTCCGCTGACGGAGGCGACGACGAGCCGGTCACGGAGTCGAGCTCGGGAGCTGGCAGGGATGTGGAAGGTCATTGGCGCTCCTTTCGGGCGAGGAAGGCGGCGTAGGCGGCTTGAGCGCCGGGGCGGTGGGATTGTTGGAGGAGGTTCCAGTCCGGGGCGGCGGCGGCGGGGCCGGCTTCCCAGCGGATCTTTTCGCCAGGGAGGGCGACGCGGGTGCGTGCGCCGCCGGCCTGGGCGTGGCGGCTGAGCGCGACGGGGCGTAAACCCTTGGCGACGAGGGCGCGGTAGATCGCGCCGTCTTCGGAGCTGAGCTGGTAGGTGACGAGGCGGCAGCCGGGGGCGCCTCGGCCGCTGGTGGGCAGGAGGTCGATGAGGTGGGCGACGAGGGCGGAGGCGGCGTTTACGGGGACGTCGCGGCCCTTGCGGTCGTAGCGGCGGAGGCCGGCGCGGCTGGCGACGCGGGTGATTTCTAAGGTGCCCTCGGGGGGGCAGTCGGTGGTGCGGCCCCAGCGGCCGGTGGGGGCGCCCGCGAGGGCGACGGCGGCGATCTGGCCGCGCCAGCGGGCGGCGAGGGCGTGGAGGAGGCCGCGTCGGTTGCAGTCGGGCAGGTGGCGGTGGTGCTGGGCGACGAAGTCGCAGGCTTGATCGGGGGTGATGGTGTGGATCTCGAGCTCGGGGGCGTGGCCGTCGCGTAGGGCGGCGGTGAGTTCTTCTAAAAATGAGTCTTCGTCGCGTAGGCCGTCGAGGTCGGCGACGGCTTGGATCAGGCGCTCGGCGTCGTCGAGGGGCCAGTGCGGGACGATGGCCTCGTGGATGGTGGCGGCAGCGTCTTCTTCGTCGAGCAGGGACCACTCGGGATCGTTGACGTAGGCGCGCACGGCCTCGAGGAGGGCGCGGGCTTCGTCGCGGAGGGCGAGGTCGTGGACACGCGGCAGGCCGGGCGTGCGCTGCCACCACGGGGGTGGCGCTTCCCTGCCCTGCTTGCGCATCGTGTCTTCGATGAGGTCGATGAGGCGCGCGCGTTGAGACGCGATCACGCGATCGACTCGCTCGGGCGAGTAGCGCGCGGCCGCCCACGGTCGCCAGGCGGCGGCGGCGGCGTCGAAGATCGCGGCTGGGGTGCGCGAGGGCGGCATGACGCGGGCTAGTTGGCGGCGGTGGCGGACGAGGGCGACGCGCTCGGCCGGCGATGCCGCGGGGGGTGGGCGACGAGGGTGGTGTTGCCGGTGCCGCCCTTAAAATTGTGGAAGGTGATGATCATGGTTCTCTTTCTCTTTCTTCTTTGTTGGGCCAGAAGGCGGTAGCGAGGGTGAGGCCGAGGGCCGTGGCGATGAGGAGCCGCTCCTCACGATCGACGGACTTCATGTGGACGGTTTGCTCGGAGCCGTGGTTGACGACCCGGCCCCGCCAGCGCGCGCCTGGGTAGAGGCGGGCGGTGAGGGTCCAGGGCTGGACGGAGACGATAAAGACGTTCTCGGCGACGCCTGCGATCCTCGAGATCTCGCCGAGCGCGGCGTGCAGGTCGTCGACGTATTCGAGGACGCAGGAGACGAAGACGACGGCGGAGTCGTCGTCGACGCCGTGGATCGGGCCGTGGGTGATGTCGGCGACGATGGTGACTGGACAAGCGGGGCAGCCGTTCTTGTCTATACACACGTCGCCGCAGCCGTAGGCGCGGTGGATCCGGGTGTGGGCTCCGGCGTCGGGGTCGCCGATGACGATGAGGCGGCGGCCGGTGGCCTTTGCGCGCTCGATGGCGGCGTCGAAGGCGAGCTCACGCTCGCGGTGACGGGTGAGCGCTGCGAAGCCCTCGACGATGGTCGCGGCGCCAAGAGCGAAGCGCGCGAAGAGTTTGGGCGAGAGGGACATGGCGGCTCACTTCCTGGTGATCCGGTACGCGAAGGCGCCGACGAGGGTGGCGCTGCTGAGGGCGACGCCGACCTTGAGCCAGGGGAATGGTTTGGCGGGCGGTGGGGCGTTGATGGCGTCGGTGGCGCTCTCGACGGCGCCGCCGAGGGCCTCTTCGGCGGCCTCGAAGGCGGCGCCTACGCCCAAGAGGATCTCCGCGCCGAGCTCGCCGTGGGTTTGACGGAGCTGGTGCTCCCAGCCGCGGAGCTCGTCCGCGGGCGGGTTGTCGGGGTCGTAGTCGCCGATGAGTTGGGAGATCGGTGCGGCCCACCAGTCTTTGGGGGTGTGCGAGGTGGGGTAGGCGTCGAATAAGTCGCGGAAGAGCGGGAGGGCTTCGGCCTGGGCCTGGCAAAGCTCGTGATCCTTGGCGCCTGAGCGCATGCAAATGTCATAGGTGCGGCGGCGTTCGGCGGCGGCGCCGGGGAGCCTCATGCCTTCGAGGAAGCGGCGGCGGCCCCCTTCCCCGGCGTAGCGGAAGAGGTCGATGAGCCGCTGCCACGCTTGCTCGCGCAGTGGCTCCTTGTCGGCGGCGGCTCGGAGCTTCGTGGCGAAGGCGGCGGTCTCTAAAAAAGATCGTTGCGGAGCTTGTCGATGTTGTGGGCGCTGTTCATGGGTTCGCCGATTCGAGGACTTTTATAAGAGTGCGGATCTCGTGGAACTGCTCGCGGGCGCTGCTGCGCAGACTCGGAGAGGTCGCTTTCATGACGGCGAGGCCGCCGCGTAAGACCTGGAGCCCGCTGGAGGTCTGGCCATCCTCGTGCAAGCTGCTGGCGAGCAGGCGGCATGCGACGATGACGTCGTAGAAACGCTCAGGCGATTGGCCGAGTTGAAACACCCTCGTGGCGATCTTGTGGGCTTCGCGGGCCCGCTCGACCCGCTCCGCGGTCGGTGAGCCGTTCACGGTGAGGAGCTGGACCGTGGCCCGTAGACAGCCGGACAAGACGGATCCCGCCCACAGGGTCCGGTGTGTGCCGTCCCAATGGGTCCGGGCGGTTTTTATAAGATGCTCCAGTTGCTCCGCTTTGCCGCTCGCGGTGGCTTGCTGGATCTGCTGCTGGGTAAGCTCGGTCTCGAGCGGGTGCGCGAGAGCGGGCGGGGGCTCGGATAACTCGACGAGGGCGGCGTCTGCGGGCTCGACCTGCTCGGCGAGAACGGGCGCGGGAGCAGGCTCGGCAGGCTCCTCGACCCTGGCGGGCTCGGCGGGCTCGGCGGGCTCGACGGTAGCGGTCTCAGCAGGCTCTACGGTGGCGGGCTCGGCGGGCTCGACGGTAGCGGTCTCAGCAGGCTCTACGGTAGCGGGCTCGGCGGCGGGCGCGGCGGGAGCGAGCTCGACGGTAGCGGGCTCGGTAACGGGCGCGGGCTCGGGCTCGGCGGCAGAGGGCTCGACGGGGATGGGCGCGAGATCGATCGCGGGAGCTGGATTGGTCGGCGAGAAGCCGAGGAGGGCGCAAAACTCATTGTTGAGGTCGGCTCCGTCGCGAGGAGCTGTGGGCGTGTTCGCGGGTTCGTCGTCGGCGTCGACGGGGGAGCGGCCGAAGAGCACCTTGAACTCGTCGTCGGGTGCGGTTTCGGCGGTGGACGGGGTCTTCGCGGTGGGGGTGGGATTGTCGCTCGCTTCAATGCGAGGTGGTTCGGGCGGCGACGGCGCGGGGGGTGCGGCCGGGGCGGGTGCCTGCGGCTGCGCTGGTTTGGGCGGTGTGGGTTCGGGGGGCGGCAGCGCCTCGAGGCGGGCGAGCTCGATGTTCTGCTCGGCGACTTTGCGGCGCAGTGTCGCGGTGTGAAGGAGGATCTGGTTCCTTACGGCCTCCCTTTCGAGCTTGGCGAGCTCGGCCTGCTCTTCCTTTGAGAGGTAGTGCGCGGGGTCGATTTCGGGCTCTGGTTCGCCCGGATCCGAGTCGTCCCACGAGCTCAGATCCTCGAACCCATCCTCGCACCGGAGCAGGCTGGTGAGGAGGGGTTTTAAAATCGCGCGGTTGTTCGCGCAATAACCATTCGCTCTCTCGATCACCCGCTCGCTCAGGATCGCGAGATCGTTGACGGTGTTAAACTTCATCTCCCTCCCCTCCTCTCCATAAACTTGTAGGTCATATAAACGCCCGCGGCGTATCCGGTGACGCCTGCGCTGAGGGCGACGACCGCGAAGGTGAGGCGCTGCGCGCGGATACATGCGTCTCGCTCTCGTGTGATCGAGTCCTCGAGGGCGCGGTTGATTTCGTCTTCTCGGGTCTGCACGGTGGGCTCCGATCTACGCGAGGATCTGGCGGCCGATGAGGTCATGTTTGGCCATGAAGAGGACGCGTTCGCGGGCGAGCTCGTCGTTCTCTACCGGCTCCGCCACCCGGAGACAGACGCCAACGCCGCCGACGGAGACGCCATCGACGCCGCGCGGGAGCTCGCCCAGGGCCTCTCACGCCGCAAGGCGCTCGGGGCGACGCTGCAACGCGTCGGGCGCGGGCTCGTAGGTGAGCGTGTAGGCTTGAAGGTTGATCTGGGACCAGCGCGGCCCTTGGATGCCGGTCAGCGCCGAAAAGGCGCCGACGAGGGCGGTGTGGGCGCGGCTCATGAGGTCCTCCGGGCGTGTAGGGCGTAGGTGAGCGCGACGGCGGCGCCGGTGAGCGCGAGCGCGCCGAGTACCCAGGGGGTGCGGGAGTTGGGGGCGGGCGTTGGGGGCGCGGCGGCGTCTACGGGGGGCGCGGTGGGGTCGGTAGAGGGGGTGGCGGCGTCGGCCTGGGGGCGTCGCCGACCATGCTCTCGACGTACTTGGTAGGATTGAGCAGGCCGCCGGGGATCGGGTTGCCGACGCGCCAAACGGTGTTGGCCTTTCGATCGCTTGGGAAGCCGTAGGTCTCTAGATGGATCATTCCATAACTTCCGAGCACACGGCCGATCTTTTGGCCCTTTTTGATCGACTGGCCGACGCTGAGGTCAAACTCGCGATGTGAGCCGGGCTGAAAGCCGCCGAGGACGAGGAAGAGGCCGCTGGCCGTTTTTAAGAATTGCGCCTTGGAGCCGGCGCTCCAGCCGCGATCGAGGGCGATGACGGTGGCGTCCTCGGGGGCGATGACGAGGGCGCCGTCGGGGATCTTGGTGAGGTCGATCCCCGCGTGCCAGCGCTCGCACGAGTCTTCGTTGCAGCCGAAGGGGCGTCCACCGCCGAAGGACCAGTTTGCGAATTTGGGCGCGTGACCGGGCAGAGGCCAGCGCGGGGCGGGATCGCCCTTGGCCATCGGCGCGTGGTGCCAGTCTGGAGCCCTCGCCATGGTGCGCTCCTAGTGGGCAGAGCCCCACACGCTGGACCAGCGGGCGTCGATGAGGTTGATCGCGAGGCCGTAGGCGCGGCCCGCGTTGGGCACGTGGGCGAACCTGCTGAGGGCTTTGGTGAGCAGATCGCGCGTCTCGCGGAGCCGGACGGATCGCTGAGCCCGGTGCCACCGGCCGTGGACGAGCCAGTCACGGGCTTTGGCCTCGCTGACGTTCCTATCCTTGAGGACCTGGGCGGTGTTTTGGAGGATCTCCACGAAGCTGTCGCGCAAACACGCGACCTCGGGCGAGATGTCGAGGCCGGACTCGGATCGAGCGGGTTCGCAGGCGGGCTCGCGGGCGGGCGGGCTCGGCGGCGGGCTCGGCGGCGGGCTCGGCGGCGGGCTCGTTGGCGGCGCTGCGGGCTTGCTCGAGGTCTTCGACCCGCTCGAGCAGGTGCGAGAGGCGCTCGAGCAGGTGCGCGTTCCATTGCTGCTGCCTTTGGAGTATCTCAATGATCTGCTCCATCGAGGTGTTCTTGGCTTCGCGGTAGGCGCGCTCGGCCTCCTGCGCGTCGCGTTTGGCCTGTAGCTCGTTCGCCTCCTGAAGAGCGCCGACGAAGGCCATGAGGGTCTTGTTCGCGATGAGGAGATAGTCAGTGTTCATGGCTTTTCTCTGGGTTTGTGTTTGGGTTGATGGGTGAGTTGACGGCTTGGAGGCGGGCGGCGGCGCGGGCCTGGACGAGCACAGGGAGCGGGCTGCGGCCGCTCAAGATCGCCCGCTCGACGCGTCGGGCGAAGAGCTCGCGCCGGCTTGATTCGAGGGGCATTTGGCCGATCTCGGCGACGGCGAGGTCGCCAGGCCGGTGCTCGCTGATCGCCGAGAGATCGAGGGTGAACTCGGGCGCTCCCGGTAAGGTGAGGGCGTGGCGGAGCACGCGGAGCTGGTGATGCCACGCTTCATAGGCGAGGCCAGTGACGCGGACGACCGCGCTCGTGTCGCTCCACTCGATCGTCACGGGGGCGGTGATTTCAAGGTGGCCGAATGCTTCGCGGATCCAGGTCTGGAGGTGGCCCCGCCGGCGCCTGGCGCGGAGGTGCTGGGTCTCGTTGGTGAGGGCGAGCAGGAGGTGCTGGGCCTCTTCGGTTGGTTCGGGATCCGGCGGCGGCTGGGCGGGGGCGGGTGGCTCGTGGACCCACGCGTTGAGGCGCGCGATGACGTCGCGGCGGTGCTCGCGGAGGTATTTTTCAAAAACGTCACCGGCGAGCGAGGGCGGTAAGGCGCTGCGCCAGTTCGTGATGATCTGGGGATCCGCTGCGCTCGGTCGCGAAGCTGCTCGGGGTCTCTCTTGGCGCTCATGCTGGGCTCCCGTCGCTTAGGGTCCGATCAAGGGCTGATTCGATGGCGGCGTCGAAGGGGCTGTACACATCGCCGTCTTCTTCGAGGCCTGCTTGTTCGGGTGGGGTGGGCTTGTCGAGCTCGGGGTCGATGTTGTTGGGGGCGGTGAAGTCGGAGACCGCGAGCACGGTCTGGCCTTCGGTGCAGCTTTGAGCGACGGCGTGGGCGACGCGGGCGAGGTAGCGGGCGACGCGGGCGACGCGCTCGATGTGCTCGTCGAAGTCGACTTCGAGGGCCTTGGCCGCCCGTTGGTGCTCGCGGATCGCGACCTCCAGGGCGCGTTTGGCGGAGGCGCGGGCGTCGCCTCGACACTTGGGGGCGCGGACGAGGACGGCGGCATAAACGAGGAGCTGGCGGGTGCGCTCGATCTCCATGGGGCCGCGGCGCAGGGCCTTGGCCAACATGCCGAAGTGACGCCAGTGCTCGCGGATTGCAGCCTCAGTGAGGCGAGTGAAATAGAAGCTGAGGAGGTGATCGCCTCCTTGAAGCGGCTCGCCTTCGCTGCGGGCTTGGTCGGTGTCGCGGATCTGGACGGCGACCTGATCACCGTCCTTGTCCACGATGGGGCTGACCCGCACGATGTAGCGACGGGAGACCCCTTCCCGATCCTCGCGCAGGACGTACTCGCCATGATCATCTTTGAGGATCGCGTCGGGCGAGACGATCAGTCTTCCATCCCGGGCGTCGACGTCGTGCTCCTCGCTGGTTTCACGGAGATCCTCGGCGATGTCTTCCAAGAGGCGGCCGAAAGGGCCGCCCTCCTCGAGGTAGCTCTCAATGATGTTCGCGATATGCCGGTTGCCTTCCGCGCGGAACCACCAGGCGATCTCGCGGGGCGTCTTCTCGATGGGGTCGGCGAGCTTGCCGAGCTGGAGGGCGAGATCGCGGAGGCCGGCGTCGTTGCCCGCGATCCGCTCGATGCGGGCGATCTCCTCGGCCTCAGCCTTCGCGCGGCGCGCCTTGGCGCCGTCGCTGAGGCGGATGACGTCGGGCGGCGGTTCGGCAGCAGGCTCGGTCGTTGGGGTCGCGGGCGAGGCGGCGGCTTGTGACGGGGGTGGGGGCGATGGTTTTGGTGAGTCGCCCGCGACGGCGATCCAGGCGTCGGCCCACGCGTCGAGGTGCTCGTCCCACGGCGCGATCATGTTGCCGCGCTCATCCCATGCGTCGCCAGGGATCCCCGCGGCGATCGCCTCCGTGACCGCGCTGCGGGTCCATCGGCGAGGTATCTCGACGTTCCCGAGGGTGACCGCTTCGGCAGAGTCCCGCGCCAGCTTCCGCTCCTGCGTCGTAGCGGCGGCCGGCAAGGTCGACGGATACTCGCGGAGGATCACAGCGAGCTGCGCGCGCGCTTCCTCCTCCTTGAGCGCCTCGTCGTCGAGGACTGGCGCGGCAGAGGGTGCGGGCGAGGCGGAGGGCTGGGCGGCTGGGCGTGAACGGGTCGAGGTGGGCGGGGTGGTGGTGAGCGTGGGTGGGGGATCGGACGGGCGGACCTCGTTCCAGACGGCGAAGGCGATCCCGTCGAGATCGGAGTGAGTCTTGCGGTGCTTCTCAAGGGCCTGCGTGGCGGTCTCCAGGGCCGATTCGGCGTCGGCCCGCAGTACATCGAGGGTGGGCTGGTCGAGCCCTGGTAGGGTCCAAAGCGCGCTAGGCTCGAGGGCGGCGAGGAGCTCTCCGTCCCGGAAAAAGCCGATCCACGGCCTCGCACCACCCGAATGGAGGCGGAGGTCGTGACCGCGAGCTTGCAGGAGGTAGGCGGCAGCACGCATCCTCACGATCTCCAACGCGGTCGCGATCCCGTCGTCCCAGATCTTCTTTCGAACTTCGCGGGATGAGCGGGATGAGCCGAAGCCGAGGGCGCCAGCGTCGCTTAGGGCGTGCATCCGCAGAGCTAAGTTGTCGACGAGCGTTCGGTCATCGCCAGGGTCCAGGGTTACCCCTCCCCGAAGAGCCTCTCTGAGCCGTTCCACTTCGTTCGCGGGGGTCGCTCCGACGTGGAGACGGGCGGGCCCGCTGGGTGAGCGTGAGGGCGCGACGGGGGCGCGCGGGGGGGGCGTGGTGCGCGGGGGGGACGGTGAGGGCGTGGCGGGCGCTGAGGGCTTGTCGGCGTTGTCGGCGTTGTCGGCGTTGTCCTCGGCGTTGTCTGCGTCGTCCGCGTCGGCGGCGTCAGCGAGCAGGCGTTTGGGGATCTTGCGGCCCCACCAGGCGAGGCCGAGCTCGCGGAGGGTTGTGTAGGACTCGCCGCTGGCGGGGGCGAGCGCGAGGTACTCGCGCCAGCCTTCGAGGGTGGGTGGGAGCAGGCGGGCGCCGCGTACTTCGGCTCCGGCGGTGATGGCGAGGCCCTCGCTGTCGACGACGGGGACGGAGGAGGGTTTCCAGGCGTTTGCGAAGGCTTCGGCGATCTTGTCGTTGAAACGGGGCCACCACTTGGCGAGGAACGCATCGCTGGCGCCGAGCCAGCCGAGATCGTCGAGGCTGCGCACGAAGCTGGTGTTTCCGAGCTTGAGGGCGATGGCGGCGGCGGTGCGGTCTTCGTCGTCGAGGGGCCAGACCGGGCCGCCTTCGCGCGGGAACTCGGCGGGATCGAGGGGTTTGCCGGCGAGGTCGCCTTCGTAGGTGAGGAGCTGCCAGGTGGCGGAGCCGGCGAGGCGCAGGCCGATCTTGGGGCTGCTCGCGTCGGTGATGGCGCCGAACTCGAAGTGATCGAGCTGGCTGGTATCGCCGACGCGGGGTCGGGTGATCCGCAGGCCCTCGTAGACGGGGGCGCCGAGCTCCGGGACGAGCATGTCGACGTCGCGCGCGACGTGGACCCACGGGTACCAAGGCCATGCGGCGGGATCGACGGTCTTGAGATCGCTGAGGCGCTGCTCGGCGTCTTCGCGGAGGCGGGCGGCGTGCTCGGGATCGTCGGCGTCGCGGGCGCGGTCGAAGCGGGAGACGGCTTGGCGGAGGACGCGGTTGGCCTCGCGGGCGATCCGGGCGCGGGCGGCCTCGATCGCTTGAGAGCGCTTCATCTCGATGAGGGCGCGGGTCTTCTCTTTGTCCCGCGAGATCATGATGAGCACGTCCTCGGGGCTGAGCTGCTGCTGCGCGCCGGGGTTGTTGGTGTCGCGCACGGCGCTGGTGAGGAGCTGGCCGAGCCACCCGGCTTTGCCGTCGATGAGGCTGAAGCGGTAGCCGTCGGTGGAGCCGTCGGCGAAGTAGTAGTAGATGTTGATGAGGCCGAGGGTGTTGCCCTGGCGTACGCCGCGGCCGTTGCGTTGCTCGAGGTCGGCGGGCGTCCAGGTGAGGTCGACGTGGTGGATGGCGCAGGTGCGTACTTGGAGATCGATCCCCTCGTAGGCGACGGAGTTGGCGATCACGATGTCGTACTTGGGGGCGGTGGCAAAGTCGCTCGGGCGGGCGCAGGCGCCGGGCTTGGCGGGGGCGCTGCCGAGGCCGTTAAACTCGCGCGCGATGGTGGCGCGCTCGCTGGTGGAGACCTCAGAGTTGAGGATGGCGATCCGCTCGCGCGGGATCCCGTTCGCGACGAGGACCTCGCGCATCCACATGTGCACGGCGGTGGGCTCGACGAAGATGATGTGGCCGCAGTGTGGGCTGGCGACGATCCGCTCGGCGCACGCGGTGAGCTTGGGGCTCTCGTAGATCGGGCGCGGGAGGGTGACCGTGATCTCTTCGACCTCGCCCGTCCGCGGGTCGTAGACGTTGCGCGTGGCGACGCCGCCATCGAGCGCGTTCTTTAAGTTGTACCCCTCGTCGAGGCCGGAGTGGAGGGCGACGAGGGAGAGGCGGGCGAGCAGGCCGACGATGACGTTGGAGGGGCCGCCGCTGTCGGGCTTGGCCGGCTCGGCGAGGATCCTCTCGATCTCGCGGACGTACTTGTCGTACTTCGCCTCTTGCAGCTCGTCCATGGAATTCTTGGCGGGGGTTGCGGTGAGCAGGACGACCCCAGCGCCGCCGGTTTGACGACGGACCATGGCGGCGCGGAAGTCGAGCTGCCACGCGCGGTTCGATCCGTCGCCGCTCCCTCCCATGAACTTCGGGATGCCGCCGTCCTCGCGCGGCTGGGGGAGGTAGAGGTTTTTGAACGAGGCGGCCTCATCGACGACGAGCATGTCGATGCCGATCTCGTCCCAGGCGACGCCGGGGTCGTACTCCCAGCCGTCCGGGAGGGCGAGGATCTCTTCGACCCACGCCCTTGTGCCGTGCTCGAGCAAGGCGCGCTGGCGGTCGGTCATCTTGTCACGACCGCCCCGGGTCTTGTCTTGCTCCTCGAGTCTGCGGCGGCGAAGCGTGAGCGTGCGCTCGATGGCCTCGACCTGCTTGATGTAGGCCATCACGGGCTTGGTGTTGACCTTGGTGCGGGCGAGGGCCTCGTAGGTGAGGATGACGACGTCGAGCTGACCAGTCTGGAGGGCGATCCACTTCTGGGCGCGCTCTTCGGGCGACTCCGGGCTCTGAGGTGATGAGGCCCTTGCGCGCGCCGCGGCCGATGATCTTGCGCTTGGAGCCGATGACCGCGACGCGGTAGTCGGGGAGCGTGCAGAGGATGTCGTCGTGCCACTTCCAGGCGATGGAGCCGGGGACGAGGATGACGGGGCGGCGCACCCATCCCTCTTGGCGAGCGCGGGCGACGATCGCGAGGGCGGTGTAGGTCTTGCCGACGCCGACGTCGAAGGCGACGAGGCCGCCGCGCTGGGCGAGCACGCGGCGGGCACCGGCGATCTGGTGGTTCTTGAGCTTGGGCGCGCCCGGGCCCCAGCGCGCGATCTCGGAGGTTCTCTGCGGGGTATGTGGGGACGATCCGGCCGCGGAAGCTGCGGTTGTAGGCGTGGACGATCTGCGCCTGTCGGTCGTCATCGCGGGCGACCCAGGCGCGGAAGGCGTCGGACCACTGCTTTTGCAGTTTGAGGCGCTCCTCAGCGCGGGACCTCTTTTCGGCGAGCTTGTCTTCGCGGCTGCGCGGCCCGCTGTCCAGCTTGGACCGCTTCGGCGGGGTGAACGTGGCGAGATCGTGGTTGAGCCACCCGAGGAAGGCCGCGGTGGCGGGCGCGAGCACGGGGCGGGGGCCGCCTTCGCGGGTCCGCGCTTCGTAGAGGCCATCGGCGCGGATGAGCGAGAGGGGGCTGTAGCGGCCGTTGAGCTCCTCGGTGAGCCAGTCGGCGACGACGTCGATGGGGACCCAGCCCTCGTTGGGGCGCAGCTCGGTCAAGTCGTCGAAGACGACGGGGTCGATCGCGGCGAGCAGACGGTTGACCTGCGACCTGGCGATAAGGTCACCTCGTTGCGCGCGCGCTTGGGCGCGGTCGTGTTTGGCCCAGAGGTCGATGCCGGTGAGATAGGCGTCTTCGGGGAGCAGCTCATCCCAGGCTTCGCCGTCGAGGGCCCATCCCTTCGCGACGAGCGTGGAGACGATGTCGGCCTGGTCTGCGCTCCCGCCCTGCGAGAGGTGGAACTTGTGGAGGGTCTCGATGTTGAGGTGGCGACGTTGGCGGAAGAGGAGCTCGGCCTGGGCGACTACGTCGTCGGGCTGGCCGGTGTACTTGGGCTCGACGACCGGCGGGGCGCGAAGGGCGTCGATGAGCTCGCCGCTGCGGGTGAACGCGTTGAGGATCCGCTCGGCCGCGCTGACGCCGTTGTCAGCGAGCGCGCGGAGCTCCTTGCGCTGCCAGGGGTTGCCCTGGGTCTTGGCGAGGTCCACGAGGGCGGCGTGGAGCTCGGGCCAGAGGGCGGCGGCCCTCGGCGCATCATCGGCGCCGACGGCGGCGAGGTAGCGGCCGACGCGGCGGCCTAGCTCGAGCGCGGGGCGGAGGGGCGTCGTCGGTGCCGCTGGGGACCTCGTCCTCGTCGCGCAGCACCGTCTGAGGGGCGCCGAGGTCGGCGGAGCGGGCGATGGTGTCGATCACGCAGGCGGTGCAGATCGGGCGCGGATCGAGGGCGGGAGGCTGCGCAGCTCGCCGGTGACTTTGTAGCGCCAGCTTCGACCTTCATCGCCCGCGAAGGCTCCATCTTCGGCGCCGAGGATGTGCGAGGGGTGGCGCTCGAAATAGTCGCCGTCGAGGATGTATGTGTCGGCTTCGTCGATCTCGCGGAGCTCGCCGCCGCGGTTGCGCCAGAAGACGATGTCAATGACGAGCCCCGCGCCCGGCACGTTCTCGCGGCCGCGCAGGTCGTGGCTGGGCAGGCGGTAGGCGCCGAGGAAGTGGTGGCGCAGGAGGATCTTTTTCGCGGAGGGGGCGGTTGGTCTTGCCGGTGACGAAACCGGCGGGGACCAGAAAGACGCCGATCCCGCCCGGGATCAGGAGATCGAGGGCGCGGCGCATGAAGTAGGCGTAGGCGCGCTTTTCAGAATAAAACTCGTCGCGATCCTCGCGGGCGAACGCGCCGCGCTCGCCGTAGGGCGGGTTGGAGAGGATGAGGCCGAGGGTGCCGTGGTAGCGCGAGCCTTCTTCGCGGACCCAGCGCTCGAAGGGCATGTGAAAGACGTTGATGTCGCCGCGGAGGGCGCGGAGCAGGGTGGAGGAGACTTTGGAGAACTCGACGGCGGTCCACTCGATCCGCTTGATCTGGCCGCCCGCTTCGAGGGCGAGGCAGCGGCGAGGTGTGAAGGCGCGGATGAGGCGGCCGATCCCGGCGCTGGGCTCGAGGGCGCGGACGATGCCGTCGCGGCCGGCGAGCTCGGGGAGGAAGGGACACAGGACCTCGGCGAGCGAGTCGGCGATGACGGTGGGGGTGTAATATTCGTGGATGAGGCCGAAGGACTCGGGGACGAGATCGGCGGGATTGATCTTGGACCTTGTCGATG
>JADJRG010000006.1 GCA_016712315.1 Nannocystis sp.
GCCTGGGCGCCCCTATGTCCCTCGAAGAGACCGGGATCAACGAAGCCCTCGCCGGGTCCAACGGAGACCCCTCGCCGCCCTCGATCGGCTGCCCCCAAGCAGCACCTCCGCAGCGCCGCAGCCCCTGCCCTCTTCAGCGCCGACGACGTCGCCCAGGAACCGCCATATTGAAGGCCTGCGACCTGCTCCGCCAGCGCCACACCATGCTGCTCGACAACGGCGTCGTCATCCGCCTCACTGAGGTCCTCCCCAGCCGCGCCCCCTACGAAACGCTTACGATCGCGCCGAGAACCTCGTCGATCGCCTCGAGCTGCCGCGACCTGCGCGCGATGGAGGCCTGCGGCCTGCGCGAGTCCAGCCTCGACAGGTCCCCCCTGGTCCGACGACTATTGGGATCTACCGCGGCGTACTCGGCTGCCGGTACGCCGATCCGCGCTTCCCCAGCGACGCCGACTGGGCCAGAACCACCCCTTCGTCCGCGATCGCCCCGCCCTCGGGATCGCCGCCGCGGCGATCTCGACGCCATCGATCGCCTCGCCCCACGCCGAAGTACGACCTGCTCGTCGGCGACCCCCAAGGCACCCTCACCGCCCGCATGTGGCAAAGGGGCCGCGCCTACGAGCGCGACGGCAAGGTCGAGAGCGCTGGATGAAATCTGCCACGGCTGGGCCCCGCCGCGTACATGCTGCCCGCCCGCCAGCGCACGCCGTCACCGCGCTCGCCGCCGACGGCCCGCACCCGCCTCCGCTTCTACCCTCCGACATCAAAGGGCCTCGCCTCCCCTCTTGTAGGCCAACACCAGCGCCGTCTCCGCTTCATCGGCGGCCGCTGCAACGACACAAAGATCCCGCGCGCGACGAGATCGGCCGCATGGGCTCCTCGCTGCTTCGACACCAACCCCGGCACCTGGCACCTCGCGATCGTCAGCCAGATCGGCGTCGCTCTCGCCGTCCTTCGTCCTCGACGCGACCTTTGATTACGAGGTCTGGAACCAGCCCGCCCCGCCTACAGCTACCGCACCTTCAACCCGCTCGAGTACCGCTACGCCAGCGATCTCAGCCGCGCGATCGTCCCGTCGACCAGTTCCCCGGAGCGGACCGCTTCCGCCGCTACCGCGGCGCGAACGTCGCCACCGATCGTCGGCGTCGTCATGGAGGTCGACTTCAAGTCGTCGAGACCGCCCCAGCCACGACACCGAGGACGACCCCAGCCGCGACGGCATCACCCGCGTCCGCTACATCTACGACCTCGAGCTCGGCCCGCCGGCGCGATCCTCGGCGGCGAGTGGTACCAGAACCGCCACCCTGACTTCCTCTGGACCCCCCGCCCGGCGCCCGCGCCCGCACCGCCGCCGACGCCGCCACCGGCGACTGGCTCCGAAGGACAGGTCATTCCGGGCACCTGGCGCAGCGCCGCCCTCCCGCCGCTGAGGCCTACGGCAACGCCGCCCCCTCGCCCGGATCGTCGAGCGCCTCATCGAGCTCGCCCGCGCCTGACATGCGCGCCTTCGCCCTCCTCGCCGCCGCCCTCCTCTCGCCGCCTGTCCGTGGCCGCTCCCCGTCCGCGCGCGCCCTCCGAGCGCGGACGGCCCGCCACCCCGCCCGCCTGCGCCCTCGCCTGGGCCGATCTGCCCGCCCACGCCCGCGCCCCCCAGCCCGGCGACTACGACGGTACTACAGATCTGTCCAACGGGACATGTGAAAAAAACCATGGACCGTGCTCCTCTACATGGCCGCGGACAACCAGGACCCGCCCCTGCGCCTACTGGAACCTCCGCGACCTCCGGACCGCCGTAAGCGCCGCCTCCAGCGCGATCACCACGACATCATCGTCCACCTTGATCTTCCCGGCCCCAGCGGCCTGCGGCGCCTCCACATCTTCAACGACCCCGGCGCGCCCGCCCCCACCGCGACCGAGCTCGCAGGCGCCGCCCCGACCTGCTCCGCTCCCCGTCGTCGCCTTCGATCCCGACGAGTCCACCCCGCCCGCCGACACCTTGCGCGAATTCGTCACCTGGGCCGCCCGCGCCTACCCCTCCGAGCGCCTCATGGTGATCCTCTGGGGCCACGGCCAAGGCTGGCGCCCCGCCCTCATCAAGCCCCCGAGGCCCTGCGTTACCGCCCCGGCGGCTTCGTCGGCGGCATCGCCTTTGACCACGGCGAAGGCACCGTGCTCGACATCCCCAGCCTTCCACAGCGCCCTCGCCGCCCTACCCCGCCCCGTCGACGTGCTCGCCGCCGACGCCTGCCTCATGCAGACCGTCGAGGTCGGCCTCGAGCTGCAAAGCGTCGCTCGTTACCTCGTTGGGTACCCACAGATCGCCCCCTACCCCGGCCTCCCCTACAGCCTCCTCCTGCCCGCCTTCACCGCTCCGGCCCTCGGCGCCAGCGCCTGCCCGCCCCTCGACGACGCCTGCCAGCTCGCCGAGCGGATCCCCGCGATCTACGGCCGAGCCGTCGACGCCGGCCACTACGCCCTACGCGCCCTGACGACGCCATCAGGCGCACCTACGTGATCAGCGTCGTCGCCCCCAGCCCCTCGGCGAGCGCCTCGCCCCCGCCCTCCACGATCTAGGAGCCGCCCTCGACGCCTGGCGCCTCGCCGATCCGCTCCGCGCCATCGACCTGCAAGCCTTGCTCGCCCCAGGCGGCCTCCTGGCTTCCTCGGCGGCACCCGCGATCTCGGCGTCTTCGCCGCTGGCCTCCGCCACCTGCTCGCCCGGGAGCGATCTCGCGCCCCCGCCGATCCACCCAGCCCCGCCAGCGTTCAGCTCGGCGCCGCCCTCGATCGCCTCGACGCCGCCCTGCTCGCCACCGTGCTCGCCCGCAGCCTCGGCGACAGCTACCGCAGCGACCCCCCCTACCCAGGCCTCGCCGTACCGGGCGGCCTCGCTGGCCTCGCCGTCTGGTTGCCGCGCGACGAAGGCGAGCTGCGCACCATCCTCCCGCGCTACCAGAGCGCCCCGCTCTTCGCCCGCACCGGGGCCGCCGCCGAGCCCACCCCTTGGGAGCGCTGGCTGCTCGGCGTCTACGCGGCGCCGCCCGAGTAGCGCCCTCGCTCACGGCAGCGCGCAGTAGCTCGGCATGCTCGGCGGCAGCCCGCCCGCGTACGGCGGCTGCTCGCCGAACGGGTGATCTGCCAAGAACTGCCGCGCCGCCGGCACCGCCGCCACCGGGATCACGTGCCCCATGTTGTGGTTACACACGAAGCCGAAGCTCCCTTGCTTCTGCAAATAATCCAGATAGTTCGCGCTCGTCTTCGGGAACGACACCACCACCACGTCCGAGGGCCCGCCGTGGAAGATCATCGCCGCGACCTTATTCAGCTAGGCGCGTCCCAGGGCGGCATCAAGCCGTCGAGCAGCCCGCCCGAGTACGGCACCACGCTCGCCACGTACGAAGAGCGGCGCACGCTCATCTGCGACGTATGCAGCCCGCCCGCGCTCAGCCCCATGCTGTGGATCCGCCGCACATCGATCCCCACCTCTTGGATCGCGCACGCCAGCACCTCATCGGCCAGCAGCAGATCGTCCTCCTTCTCGGTCAGCACCAACCACCACGGCGAAGGCGCCGCCGCCGGATCCGCGTGCGGCGCCGCCACGATCCCGCCTGCCGCCGTCACCGCGTCGATCCCGGCCTGTCCGAGCCCCGTCAACGCCTCTGTCGGCGCGCTGCCGGTGCCGTGCCAATAAAAGACCACCGGCCCCTCCGCCTCGCTCGCCTTAGGATCGATCCACAGCCGCACCTTCCGCGGAGCGATCCCTTTGGGTGAGAACATCACGTCGCCGCTGACGAACGACGGGCAAAGGCGCGGTGGGCACCGGCAGCTCGCTCGGCACCGGCTCCTCGACCCCATCGTGTCGCCCGACGTATCACCCGACGTATCACCCGTCGGATCACCCGTCGGATCGCCCGTCGTGCTCCCCGTCGTATCGCCCGTCGGATCACCCGTCGTGCTCCCCCGTCGGATCGCCCGTCGTCGTCGTCGGATCGCCCGTCGTCGTCGTCGGATCGCCCGTCGGATCCCCCGAAGTCTCGCCGCTGCTCCCGCTGCTGCTCGCCTCGCCAGAGCCCTCGCTGCTCCCCTCGGAGCTCGCGCCGGTGGCCTCGGAGTCGCCGCTGCTGTCATCACCGCAGGCGGAGCTCAGCGCGGCGGCGCTGGAGAGCGCCAAGAAGAGGGCCGTACGGGACAAGGAGGGGGGAGCGCGCGTCGGGTCGGGATCACCGCCCCTGCGTAGCACGAAGCCGCGCGCTCTCGCGCGACAAAAGCGCCCCGCCCTCTACCGCCCCTGGGCTTGATCACGCCACGCGAGCATCAGCATGGTCCCGACCACCAAGAGCACCCCGAGGGCCCACATCCCCATCACCGAGACAAAGTCTGAGGTCGGCATCATAAAAACGTTAGCGACGGTCATGGCACACACTCCCTCTGTTTCTACCGATCGCACGGAGCACGGAGCGGTCGCTGCCGCATCATCACGGCGCCGCGCCCTCGTCCACCTCACGGCGTCACTCGCCGCTGCGTGCCCCCAGAATACGTCGCCTACGCGCCGACAGAAGCGAATGAAATGCAGCCCACCACCGCCAGGCCCCCGCATTTCGTTCGTATCAGCCAGCTCACGATCTTCACTGTCACAATGACGCAGCGTCACCTCTGGGCGCACGCCGGCCCTCGCCGCGCCACTGTCACAATGACGCAGCGTCACCTCTGGGCTCCTGCCGCGACCGCCTCCGCGTAGCCCCGCCTGGCCTGCGCCCCCGGCCAGCGACGCCCACGACCTCACGGCGAGCGCCGCAGGATCACCCCCGTATACGGCGCCATATCGAAGCGCCCGCCCACCGCGAACACCGGCCCCCCGGGCACCCCGAACACCGCGTGCAGCTCGTCCTCCACCCCGCTCGCCTCGCGCACCCAGCCCGAGCTCGCCCGCGGGAACGCGCCGATGAACCCGCGGCGGCCGACCACCGTCGCCACCCCGTCCTCATCGATCCAAGCCCCGTCGAGCCCGTCCTCCTCCGGCAGCCCGCGCACCTGCCACAGCCCGCCCGAGCGCCGCAGCACCACCCCAGAAGAGCGCCCGCCCGCGACCACCACGTCCTCCCCGCTCGGATCCCCGAACACCCCGATCAGCGTCACCGAGGTCCCGCTCTCCTCGCGGCGCCACTCCACCCCGTCGTAGTGCAGCACCAGCCCTCGCGCCCCCACCGCGTAGATATCGTCCGCCGCGCGCCCCCAAATTTCATACAGCGCGTGCCCGTCCCCGGAGATCGCCGCCACGTCCACCCGCTGCCACGCCCCCTCTGTGCGCCGCAGCAGCACCGGCGGAGCGGGAGGCGCCCCGCCGCCCACCGCCCACACCTCCGCCTCGCTCGCCCCCACACGCCCCACAGCGGCTCATCCACCCCGCTCACCTCCGACGCCCACCCCTCATCCTCGCGCCGCAGCAGCGCCCCGAAGTACCCCGCCGCATACAACCGCCCCTCGATCCCTGCCACCCAGCTGAGCCGCGGCGTCATCGGCGGCAGCGGCTCCTCCACCCACGCGCCGCCCTGATACCGCAATTGAAGCCCCGCCGTCGGCTGCCCGCCGACCGCGACGATGTTCTCGGGCCCGTCGCCCCACACGCTAAAGATCGCCCCGCGGGAGGTGTCCAAGCTCAGGCTCAGCTCCCACGCGTGCGGCTCCGGCAGCCCCGGATCCTTCATCGTCGTCGACCCCGCCGACGTCGACCCCGTCGTGCCACCCGTCGCCCCGCCCTCGCTGGTCTCCGAGCTCGTCGCGCTCGACTCGCCCTCACCCGCGCCAGCGCAGCCGCAGACCAGCGCCCCCAAGACCCCCCAGATCGCCGCACGCACAGACACAGCCCGGTCATCCTACCCATCGCGAGCGCGGACCCGCAAGCCGCGGCCGCCCCTGAGTTCACCCGCGCGCCTCCAACGACGGCTAGCACCCGCCTTGCGCTCCACCGCTGATCCCGCGATTCTGCCCCGCGATGCTGCGCCCGCCCCAGAAGCGCCACCCCGGCCGCGACGCGCGGTTGCCTGTGATCAAGATCTCACTCCAGCGGCGCCACGCCCCCTCTCAAGCCCCGTGGAGGCGCCGCCTCTACATCATCATCTTCGAGGCCGAGACCCCCCGCCGGGCGCAAGTTTGACATCGCCCTGCTGATCCTGATCGTCCTCAGCATCATCGTCGTCTCGCTCGAGAGCGTCGCCGACGTCGAGTCGTCCTCGGGTCACATCCTGCTGGTCATCGAGTGGCTGCTCACCCTCATCTTCACCGCCGAGTACGTGCTCCGCCTGCTCTGCGTCGACAAGCCGCTGCGCTACGCCACCTCGACCTTCGGCCTCGTCGATCTGCTCTCGATCGTCCCCACCTACCTCAGCCTCTTTTTTTCAGGATCTCAGTCGCTGCTGGTGATCCGCACCCTCCGCCTCCTGCGGATGTTTCGGATCTTCAAGCTCGCCAACTTCCTCACCGCCGGCCAGTCCTTGCTCGGCGCCTTGCGGGCCAGCCGCTCCAAGATCTCTGTCTTTTTGCTCGCCGTGATCAACATGGTCGTGATCGTCGGCACCGCGATGTACCTCATCGAAGGCGACGCGGGCAGCGGCTTCACCAGCATCCCGCGGGCCATGTACTGGGCGATCGTCACGATGACCACGGTCGGCTACGGCGACATCGCCCCCAAGACCCCGCTCGGCCAGTTCATCGCCTCCTTGCTGATGATCGCCGGCTACGCGATCATCGCCGTGCCTACGGGCATCGTCAGCGCCGAGATGGTCCTCCACCACGAGCCGATCCACACCTCCACCCGCACCTGCCCGCACTGCACCCTCGAGGGCCACGATCCCGACGCCCACTACTGCCGGAGCTGCGGCGGCCAACTCGCGAGACCCGAGCCCGCGGCCGCGCGTAAGCGCCCGCACCCATCCCCGCCCCGCACGCTCCTCCGCCTGCCGACGATCGCTGAGCGGATCCGTCCGCCGCCCACGCGTGAGATCGCCCCACGCGCGCCTGCGCGCCGCCGATCCGGAGTACAGTCACGCCCCGCTCATGGTCGCTCACCGCCTCCACCTCCTCCCCCTGCTCCTGCTCCTCGCCTGCGCCAGCGCGCCTGCTCTGCGCGACGGCCCCCTCGCCGAGCTCCCGCCGCCGCCGCCCCAGGTCACCAGCGAGGTCGTCCCGCCCCCTCAGCCTGAGCCCGAGCCCGAGCCCCGGAGCCCGGGCCCGTCCTGCCGAGGTCATGGATCTGCTGGTCGAGCAAGGCCTGAGCGAGCTGCACAGCGCCATCATCACCGCCGGCCTCGACGCCGAGCTCCGCGGCGCGAGCGAGCTCACCCTGCTCGCCCCGACCAACGAAGCCTTCGCCGCGCTCAGCGCCCGCGATCGCCGCCGCCTCTTCGCCGCCAAGGACAAAAAAGAGCTCACGGCCCTGCTCCGCCGCCACATCGTCCACGGCCAGCGCAGCGCCGCCGATCTCCTGCAAAGCGGCGCCCCCCTGCCTACCCACGCCGGCACCGAGCTCACCGTCACCGACGGCAAGATCGAAGGCGCCACGATCCTCCGCGGCGACCTACGGGCCCGCACCGGCCCCGTGCACGCCCTCGATCGTCTCCTGCCTGCCAAGCCCAAGCCCGCCGCCAAGCCCGCCGCCAAGCCCGCCGCCAAGCCCGCCGCCAAGCCCGCCGCCAAGCCCGAGCCTACCCCGGAGCCTGCCCCGGAGCCCGAACCAAGCCGGCGGCCGAGGCCGCCCCTAAGCCTTGATCCGCGCCATCGACGGGTCGTAGAGCGGCCGCAGCGAGGCGATCGCCGGATAGACCCGCTCCGCGATCGCCACCTGCCAGCGCCCCGAGTCCAGCCAAGCCTGGTCGATCGCCACCTCCGCCGCGACCATCGCCAGCCCCACCGCGCCGCCCAGCGTATGGCCATACGAGGCCGCCCGCACGTAGCCAACGGCCACCCCGTCGCGCAGCACGATCTCCGCGTGGAACATCATCGCCTCCGCGTCTTGGACGAGGATCTGCACCAAGCGCCGCCGCAGCGGCCCCGCCGCCTTGTGAGCGAGCACCGCCTCTTTGCCGATGAACCCGCCCGGCTTCTTCAAGTCCACCGCGAAGCCCAGCCCGGCCTCCAGCGGCGAGTCTGTGTTGTCGATGTCGTGGCCGTAGTCGCGGTACGCCTTCTCCATGCGGAGGCTCGCCAGCGCCTTCAGCCCCGCGTGGCGCAGCCCGAAGCGCGCGCCGACCTCGACGATGCGGTCGTACACATGGGTCGCCTGCTCGGCCGGGATATACAGCTCGTACCCCAGCTCCCCCAGGTACGTGATCCGCACGCACAGCACCCGCGCCAGCCCGACGTCGATCTCCCGCGCCGTACGGAACGGGAACGCCTCGTTCGACAGATCCGCGCCGGTCAGCGCCTGCATCAACGCCCGCGAGTCCGGCCCTTGCACGTTGAGCTGCGCGTAGCCCGAGGTCACGTCGGTCACCGACATGAACGCGTCCGCGGGCGTATGGCGGCGCATCCACGCCTCCACGTGGCGGTGCGCCGTATCGGAGGCGACCACCCAGAAGCGGTCCTCCGCCAGCTTCGTCACCGTCAGATCCGCCTCCAGCGTCCCCCCCTCATTGAGCCACTGCGTATACGTGATCCACCCCGCCTCGCCGTCGACCTGATTCGCCGAGATCCAGTTGAGAACGCGCCCCGCGTCCCGCCCCTGCACCAAGAATTTCGCCATAAACGACATATCCATCACGATCACCCCCTCCCGCGCCGCCTTGTGCTCCTCAGCCCACCATTGGAACCACCGCTGCCCCCCCACGACAGCGGCCCCGGATCCGCCGACTCGCCCGTAAGCGCGTACCAGTCCGCCCCCTCCCAGCCGCTCACGTCGCGGAAGTACGCCCCCTGCGCCGCCAGCCGCTCATAAAACGCCGAGCGCTTGGCCCCCCGCGCCGTCTGCATCGACCGCGTCGGATAGTGACACTGAAACACCATGCCCAGCGACTCGACCGTGCGCAGCCGCCGGTACTCCGGCGTATTTTGGTACGGGTGAAGCCGATCCACGTGCATCCCCGTCACGTCCACGTCAGGCCGCCCATGGATGATCCAGTGCGCCAGCACCCGCCCCAGCCCGCCCCCGGTCAGGATCCCGATCGAGTTCAGCCCCGCCGCGACGAAGTACCCGCGCAGCTCCGGCGCCTCGCCCACGCAGGGCCGCAGATCGGGCGTGAAGCTCTCCGGTCCGCAGAAGAATTTTTTAATGCCCGCCTCCAGCGACGCTGGCACCCGCGCCATCGCCCGCTCGAGGTACGGCCCCATCCGCTCCCAGTCCGGCGCGATCTCGCCGAACGAGAAATTCTCCGGGATCCCCTCCACCTTCCACGGCGCGCAGATCGGCTCAAAGAGCCCGATCAGCAGCCCGCCCCCCTCCTCGCGGATATACGCGTGCGACGCCGGGTCCTCGATCACCGGCAGATCGCGGTGCACCCCCGCGATCGGCTCGGTCAATAGATAGTAGTGCTCCGCTGCTTGCAGCGGCACGGTCACCCCAGAGGCCGCCCCGAGCTGCCGCGCCCAGATCCCCGCGCAGTTCACCACGTACTCGCACTCGATCGCCCCCGCCGTGGTCGCCACCCCCACGACCGCGCCGCCCCGCGTCAGCACCTGCGTCGCCGCCACCCCTCGACGATCGTCGCGCCTTGCAGCCGCGCCCCCTTCGCCAGCGCCATCGTCACGTCCACCGGGTCGACCCGCCCGTCCTCCTTCACATAAAAGCCCGCGAGGATGTCCTCGGTGCGCGCGAGCGGGAACAGCGCGCTCACCTCGCGCGGCGACAGCTCCTGCACGTCCACCCCGCACAGCCGGTTAAACGCCGACACCCGGCGATACTCCTCCAGCCGGTCGCGATCCGCCGCGCACTCGATGAACCCGATCTGCCGCAGCCCCGTCGCCTGCCCGGTCTCCGCCTCGAGCCGCGCGTAGAGGTCGCGCGTGTATTTCCGCATCTCGGTCGACGTCTCCGAGGTCGAGCCGAACGTGACCATCAGGCCAGCCGCGTGCCACGTCGTGCCCGAGGTGATCCGGTCGCGCTCGAGCAGCACCACGTCACGCCAGCCCATGTGCGCGAGGTGATACGCGACCGAGCAGCCGATCACCCCCCGCCGATCACGACCACCCGGGCGCGCTGAGGGAGAGCTCCATCGATCCGCATGAGGCGGGCAAGCTAGGCGAGCGAGAGCGCGCGGTCAACCACGCCCGCGCCGCCGCGCCGCCCGCTCAACGCGGCACGAACGACACCGACACCACCCGCTCCCCCAGCCCCGCCTCCGCGCCGACCGCGTCCACCCAGCACCAGCCGTCGAGGCTCACATACGCCGCCGCGCACGCCGAGATCCCGACCGAGGCGTCCCCCATCGGCTCCGCGTGCAGCGCCAGCCGCGTGCCGTACGGCACCCCCACCGCGCAGCTCTCCGAGCACTCGACCCGCCCGTCCTCGCTCCACACCGTCCCTTCGCCGACGATCTCCAGCCGGATCGTCTGCGTCGGCCGCGGCATCAGCAGCTCTGGCAGGCGCACATACAGCCGATCGCCGCCGCTCGTCGCCGCGATCATCCCGTCCGCCGCCTGCGCCGCCGCGATCCGCACCGCCCCTGCGTGCGCTCCTACGCCGCCGCCCTCTGGCGCCAGCAGCTCGCTCTTCAACGAGCCATCGCCCGCGATCTCGAGCAGCGCCAGCGCCGGCGCCGCAGCCGCCCCGATCGCGTAGATCACCCGCCAACGCCCGGTCGGCCCCGAGATCACGCGCGGGTGCGCCGCAGCCCCCAGCGTATACGTCGTCCACGCCTCGTCCTTCAGCACCGCGTAGATCCCCCGCGCGTCGATCACCTCCCCGCCGACCCCGCTCACCGTCCCGCCGATCACCGCGTCATTCCAGGCCGCGTGCAGCGCCCGTCCGCCCGCAGGCGCACGCCGCCGCCGAAGCCAGGCGCCACCGGCCGCGGCAGATCGAAGCGCGTCACCACCTCACCGCGCACCCGCAGCGCCGCCGCCGGCTCCGCGAGCAGCAGAGCCACCTCCCCGTCCGCCGCCGCGTCCGCGTCCAGCAGCGCCCCCGCCAGCGCCGCCGGCGAAGCGACCCACGCGCCCTCGTCGCCGCGGCGCAGCAGCGCGATCGTCCCGTCCTCTCGGCCGACGACCGCCACCATCGCCTCCCCCGCCGCGAGCAAGCGCATCTCCCTCACGGGCGAGCCAGCCGGCGCCACCGCCTCCTCCTCCCACGCTGAGTCGGCCGCGCCCCGCCAGCGATGCACGATCTGCCCGTGAAACCCCGCGTCAGCCGAGCGCACCTCGATCAGCGCGTGGATCACCCCGCCCTGGGCGAGCAGCGCCGAGGAGCGCATCTCCGCGGCCACCTCGCCGATCGCGTCACACCCCTCGGCGAAGCGCGCGTACGTCGGCGACGTCGCGCAGCCGGCCCCAGCCCCCTCGTCCATCGACCCCGCGAGCAGGTGCACCTCCCCCGCCGCGTCGATCGCCACCGAAGCGCCCCCGCGGCCCCCCCGCGCAGCCTTGGCCGCGCAGATCAAACCACCCGGTGGCGCGCTCGCCCGGGCAGCGGCTGAATAAATGATACATCTCCGCCCCCATCAACTCGCTATCCGCCGCCAACGTCATTTCATAACCATCTGTGAAGCTCTCGATCGCACGCCTCACCCCGTCGATCACCAAATACGTCGGCGTCGCCCCCTCGACCGTATATGTCGACAGCGGCGCGAGCGCCGGCCGCTGCCCCTCGGACATCGTGTATAGCGCCGCCACCGCCCCTACTGGCGCAGATCCGAACAACCGCGCGGCCGACGCCGCGGGCATCAAGCCGTAGATCCTGCGCCCGCCGGCGGCGTCGCTCGCGCCCCACCAGCCGAAGAGCGCCTCCGCGCCGGCGTCCTGACTATCGCCGATCTCCCCGTCTCCGCCGTCTTCGCCCCCTGAACCGTGGCAAGCGGCGAGGACGAGGCAAAGCGCGAGGCCAATCGCACCACGGAGCCGCCGGATCTGCATGCCCGATTCTCCCACAAGCACGATATTTACGGAACCCCGATGACGCAGGGTCCCCTCACTCTTCCTGGAGCGAAACCACCCGGCGCGCTCCTGAGCGGCCCCTCTGCGGCCGTTAGCCCGATCACGCGATCGCGCGATCGCGCGACAGGCCAGCCGGAATCAACACACTGTAACGACCTTACAGACACCGCGATACACTCATTCTTCACCAGCGGAGGCGACACGCCGCTCGCGCGGCGCTGAGGCTCACGGCCCCCGAGCGGCGCAGACCCCATCGCTGAAGATCGTCGAAGATCCAACGATCAGGCGTGACGCTCCCGCCGTCGATCGGTTAGCCTCGAGCGGTGCTCACGGCCCTCATGGCGCTCGCTTGGCTGCTCGGCGCGGGTCCCGACGGCGATCGCGACCCCGACGACGGTCGAGACGACGTCCCGCCGCGTCCGGCCGTCCTCGACCTGAGCGGCGCAGCCGCGCCCACGAGCGCGAGCGACCCCAGCGACCGACGCACCTGGATCACCCACCAGATCACCCCCACGAGCGCCTCAGCCAGATCGCCGCCCGCTACGCCGTCAAGCGCGACGAGGTCGTCGAGTGGAACAAGCTCAGCTCGCGGAGGGTCGCCTTAAAGCCGGGCAAGACCCTGCGGATCTACGCCCGCCGCGCCCCGCCGCCCCGCCAGAAGCTCAGCTACACCGCCCAGCCAGGGGACACCTGGAGCTCGATCGCCGTCGACCACCGCGTCGAGCACCGCGACCTGATCGCCATGAACCGCGGCAAACGCAGCCCCCAGCCGGGGGACCAGCTCACGATCTGGATCGACCCCGGCGCGCCACGCACCGTCAACGTCGCCCCCGGCCCGCCGCCGCCGCCAGCGCCTGACGGCATCGACGGCGCCCGCAGCGTCGGCGCCCCCAACCGCGGCCGGATCAAAGACGCCGTACAACTCCCCGACAGCCCCCTCTACACCCGCGGCTTTGACCGCTGGCTGTGGGGCAGCAGCCACACGATCCGCGCCCTACACGCCGCCATCGCCGACTTCCGCCACCAGAGCGGCTTCGCCGGCGAGATCGTGATCGGCTCGATGAGCCTGCGCCGCGGCGGCCGCTTCGCCCCGCACCGCTCGCATCAATCCGGCCGCGACGTCGACATCCGCCTCCCCTTGCTCCCCGCGCTCCCCCTCACCGCCTTCCCCAACGCCGACGAGATCGACTGGCCCGCCGCCTGGGAGCTCGTGAGGGCGCTCGTCCGCACCGGCGAGATCGAGGTGATCTTCCTCGAGGGCCCGCTGCAGCGCCGCCTCTATCAAGCCGCCCTGTGGGAGGGAGCCACCCCCGATCAGCTCCGCGAGATCATCGCCTGGCCCAACCGCAAGGGCCACGAAGGCGCCCTCGTCCGCCACTCCCGCGGCCACGACGGCCACATCCACGTGCGCTTCCGCTGCGGCCCCGACGAACCTCGCTGCCGTCCGCGACGGAGGGACCCCGAGGCGACGTGGCTGGCCAGCGCCCCGCATTCTCCCGATCCCCCCCGATAAAAACGCAATTTACAGGAAATTTGCGCAACCCCTTGCGCACCCACGGAGGCGGGTTCATCTTCAGCGAGTCATGCCCTTCGACGCCGCCCCTACCCCTGCACGCCTCCAGGAGCGCCCGATCCGCTTGATCCGCCGGGCCATGGGGGACAAGAGCACCCGTCGCCAAAAGGCCCGCAAGCTTCTTAGCGCGCTCCGTCACTTCGGCGACGAGCGCCAAGTCGCGCCGCGCCTGCGCCGCCTCCAGGAGCTCGGCTGGATCGAGCAGATCCCCACCCGAACCCAGCGGATCATCGGCGCCATCGACATGTCGAGGTTCTTCATCATCCCCTGCGCGGACGACTACTACCGCACCAAGGGGATCAATTTTTACTTCCACACCCTCCTACGCCTGCTCGACGACCCCGCCTCCTTGATCGACCCGACCGGCTTCAACTCGTCGCGAGACACGATCATCGGCCACGTCCTCCAGGTCGTCCACGCCAACCCTGACTATGATCTCCAGCTCCTCGAGTCCTTCGAGGATGGCCTCGCTGAGATGGAGTCGCAGGTGCTCGCGCTGCTCGCGGGCACCCACCCGCGCACCGAGTCACTGCTCGCCACCGTCGAGGACCCCGAGTACCACGCCCGCCTCCTCCAGCACGTACGGGCCTTCCGAGCCGGACGCCGCGCCGCTCCTCTCGTCCGCGACAACATCGCCGCCGACGCCCACTTCCAGCGCCTCGAGCGCACCTTCGGCGAGCTCCCGAGCGCCATGCGGTACTTCACCAAGCTCCCCAAGACCCCCCCTCGGCGCCCTAAGGCACCTGCTCACCGTCCGCGAGTTCCCCGCCCACCTCGCCGAGGGCGCCACGCCGCAATAACCCCGCGAGCGGACCACGCGGCCCCGTTCCAGCCGCGCGGTCCGCTCCCCGATTCAGCTCCGCGACGGGTAGATCCCCTCGAGGGCGATGATGTAGTTGAGCCCGGTGTACGGCTGCATGTTGTTCACCGGCGCGTTGTTCCCTGCCACGCCGATCGTGTCCGCGGGCGCGACCGAGTTCTTGGCGCTCGCGTAGATCTCTCCGGACGCCAGATAACCCGCCTCCTTCCCGTCCGCGGGCGCGTGCGCCAGCGCGAACGAGTGGCTGTGCGCTGGCAAGTTCGTCGCGAGCAGCGTCGTCGTCGCCGCGCCGCCTTGCTCACCCAGATCCACCGCCGGCAGGCCGGGTCCCTGCCCGATGCCGACGGGCACCCGACCCCGCAGATCGGGGAGCGCGAAGGTCGTCCGCCCGTCGCCGCCATGGGTCGTGCCGAGGATCGAGAAGAGCGCCGAATTTTGGGCGATCGAGAGGAGCTGGCCGGCGCAGAAGGCCCAGCCCCGGGGCGCGAAGTTACCGGCGAAGAGGATGATCGTACCGATGAATGGTTCCATAGCTGAACACTCCTGAGTGGAGGCTGAGCCTACCAGAGCCTCTGCGCCCCGGCGCCGCCGCAGAAGCGCTCATCTACGCCACGTCACCTCATACAGCTCGACAGCGCTCGGCCGCCCGGCCGTCTCCACCGGGATCCTGTCCACATTCACACAAAAACCATAGCCCTCACACCGAGCGGCGAATCGCGCCGCCGTCGGACGCCCGGGATCCGCGATCGTCGCGGTCCCGCCCGGCGCCAGCGTCCGCGCCAACGCCTGAGCGATCAGATCGATGTTCCCCGACTCGTAGAGCACGTCCGCCGCGACCACCCGCTCGAACACCCCCAGATCGGCCGGAAGACGCCGCCAATCGATCATCCGCACCGTAACGGCGCCACCTCGTTCAGCGCCGCGTTCGCGCGCACGAAGTCCAGCGCCTCCGGGTAATAGTCGGTCGCGAGCGCGCGATACCCCGCCGCTGCCGCCACCAGCGACAGCACCCCCACACCACAGCCCAGCTCGAGAAGCGCCCGCCCGCGCCCGGGTTGCCCCGCGAGTCGATCGCCCAGCACCGGCGCGGACCCCCAGATCTCCGCCCAATACGGGATCCGCCCGTCGCGCGCGAAGGCGTCGTCATCCAGCAGATCATCCGCCGAACGCGGCCGTAAGATCCGCCACGGCCGCCCCCCCGCGAACACCGCGCCGTCGACCGTGCGATAACGGCGACGCAGCGCCTGGATCAGCGCGGCCCCCTCGAGCCCCGCCAACGAACCCTCGACCGCTCCCGCGCCGCTGGACATGCGCGGCGGTGTACCACTCTTCAGCACCGGCCGGGGCCTCCCGCGCCCACCCAGCGGCGCCGTAGACGCCTCGACCTCGCCCGCCGATACTGCCGCCGTGGCCGAGCTACGTTTCTACTACGACATCGTCTGCCCCTACGCCTACCTCGCGTCGATGCAGGTCGAAGCGCTCGCCGCCCGCGTCGGCGCCGAGCTCCAGTGGCGGCCAGTCCTGCTCGGCGGCCTCTTCCGCGCCGCTTACGCCCCCAGCTCCCCGCCGCCGCGATGAGCCCGCCTCGCGCCCGCTACAACCTGCTCGACCTCCAGCGCTGGGCCGACCGCTGGGGCGTCCCGCTCACCTTCCCGGCTGCGCACCCGCGCCGCACCGTCGAGGCCATGCGCCTGCTCACCGCCGTCGACCACCAGCCGAAGCGCGTCGAGCTCAGCCGCGCGCTCTTCCGCGCCTACTGGGCCGACGGACTCGACGTCAGCGACCGCGCCGTCCTCGCCGAGCTCGCCCGCCGCGTCGGCGTCGATCCTGACCTTATGGACAGCCAGACCGCCCGCGACGGCCTCTTCGCCAGCACCGCCGAGGCCGCCCAGCTCGGCGCCTTCGGCGTGCCGGCCCTCGCCGTCGGCGATCGCCTCTGGTGGGGGCAAGACCGCCTGCACTTCGTCGAGGCCGCGCTCGGCGGCCAGCCGCCACGCCCCGGCGATCGCCCGATCGACCCCCCCGCGGAGCCCGCCGAGATCGATCTCTTCTTCGACTTCTCCAGCCCCTTCGCCTACCTCGCCGCCACCCAGATCGAGCGGATCGCCGCCGCCCACCGCGCCCGCGTGTGTTGGCGGCCGATCCTCCTCGGCGCCCTCTTCCGCGAGCTCGGCACCCCTGACGTCCCTCTCTTCACCATGAGCCAGGCCAAGCAGCGCTACATGCTCCGCGACCTCAACGACTGGGCCGCGCTCTGGCGCGTCCCCTTTCGTTTCCCCAGCCACTTCCCGATCCGCACCGTCGTCCCCCTCCGCCTCGCCCTGCTCGATCCCGCCCTGATCCTCCCGCTCTTCCACGCCTGCTGGGCCGAAGACCGCGCGATCGACGACCCCGCCGTCCTCGCCGAGCTCCTGCGGGCCGCCGGACATGACCCCGAGGACATGCTCCGACGCGCCGAGGATCCCGCGATCAAGGCCGCCCTCCGCCACAACACCGAGGCCGCCCGCGAGGCCGGCTGCTGCGGCGTCCCCAGCATGGTCGTCCGTCGCCCCCACAGCCCGCCGGTGCTGCTCTGGGGGCAAGATCGCCTCGGCATGTTAGAGGACGTGCTCGCCGGCTGGCAGCCGCCCCGCGGCTGAGCCCACCTCCGGCCTTTGGCCGCTCAGCAGTCGTTCGTCGAGCAGATCACCCACCCGTGGTACTGCACGTTGTTGTTCGCGTCGTTCCAGCCGCCCTGGATCCCGCAGCCCTCGTTCCACTTGTAGATCCGATAGTTCACGTTGTTGTCGCCGTTCGGCTCGAAGCCCCCGCACGCGACGTCGCCGTTGCCGTTGTCGGTCATCCAGAAGGTGCACGGCTGGCCCTTGCAGCGGCCCGTCCAGTTGAAGATGTTCTGCGCGCCGTTGTACTTCGGGAACACGTTGTAGAGGTTCGGCACGACGTTGCCGTTCCACGTGTAGATCGACTGCGCCAGCGCCTTCGTCCGCGGCACGATCACCTCCATCCCCGCCGCCGCGCACTTGTTCGTGTACGCGTCCTGATTGCTCCCCAGCGCCCCGTCGTTGAAGCGCACCATCGTGTAGCCGCAGGCGCCCAGCCCCATCTCGCAGCGCACCGTCAGCGGCGCGATCGGCCCCGCGCCGTCCGGATCGATCACATACGAGCCCGTCGGCGTCCCCGGCGCCGCGATCTTCAGCGTGTTGCAGCTCGTCGGGTGCACGCACTTACCCGCAGAGCACACCCCCGTCGCGCAGTCCGCGTTCACCGTACAGCTCCCGTTCGGCCCGCACTTCGGGCAGCTCCCTCCGCAGTCGACGTCGCTCTCGCCGCCGTTCTTGAACCCGTCCCCGCAGGTCGGCAGCTTGCACATGTTCGTGCACCCGTCGTTGTTCGACTGATTGGCGTCATCGCACTGCTCGACCCCTTGATACACGAAGCCGTCCCCGCAGGCCGCCGCCTGGCAGGAGTTCAAGCAGGCGTTGTTGTTGCTCTGGTCGCCGTCGTCGCACTGCTCGCCGTTGCTCGGCTGGACGAAGCCGTCCCCGCAGCTCGGCAGCGTGCAGTTCAGCTTACACGCCCCCGTGTTGCTGTTGTTGACCCCCGCGTCGCACTGCTCCCCCGGCTGCTTGAACCCGTCGCCGCAATCTGCCAGCTTGCACACGTTCGTACAGCCGTCCTCGTTGCTCTCGTTCCCGTCGTCACACGCCTCTCCGGGCCCTTGGTCGCCGTCGCCGCAGACATTCAGCACACAGCCTGTCCGGCACGACTTCCCTGGCCCGTTGTTCACCCCGTTCTCAGAATTCGCCTGTAGATCGCCACTCAGGCCAGATCTACGGGCGATCGATCTTCTAGTGCCGCCCCGTTGCCCTCGGCGTCGGGAGCGGAAAGCGCCGCCACGGCCTGGGCCGCGAGCGCGCTCTGTTTGAGGTGCACGTAGTACCTCATCGTCGTCGAGAGCTGCGCGTGCCGGGCGAGGGCCTGGAGCGCGTAAGGGCTCACGCCCTTTTGCGCGAGCAGAGTCAGCACGCTGTGGCGGATCCGGTGCGGGCCGTAGACGGGCAGGCCCGCGCGCTTCTGGGCGTTGCGCACTCGCATGGCGAGGGTTCCCTCTTGCACGTGGGTTTTTCGCGCACGAACGACGCTGTGCACGCTGAACCAGCCGTCGGGCATGAACACAGGTCGCCCCGCGGCGTGAAGCCGCGCAGCGCTTCGGCGAGCCGCGGAGAGAGTGTGACCTCGCCGTCCTCGCCCTTCGCCGTCTCTTGCAACCGACCCCGCGTCACGCAGCGACGGATCACCATCGTGCGCGCCTCGAGGCGGATGTCCTTCCACATCAAGCCCGCGCACTCGCCGATCCGCAGCGCCGCATCGGCCAGGAGCAGGTAGAGCACGCGCTCCTCGGTGTTGCGCGCGCTCGCGACCAACACCTCGAGGTCATCGCGCGAGTACACGTCGACCTTGGCGCGCCGCTGCTTCGGCCACGCGATCTGCGGCAGCTCGTGCCCCTTCGGCAGCGCACCCTCGCTCCGGGCGTGTCGTAGCGCGACACGCACCGCTTCGCAGGTCTGGCGGCTGTAGCCCTGAGACAAGCCCCTCTCCTGCCTCATGTGCGTGCGGAGCTGCGCGAGCGCCTTCTCGTCGACCTCGTCGAGTCGAAGGGCGCCCAGCAGCGGGCGGACGTTCGTCCACACGGTCTCATAGTAAACACGCGTCGAGTACTTGAGCTCGGCGACGTGACTGGCCTCGAAGATCGGCCAGAACTCCGCGAGGGTCTTGATCGGGGGTGGGGTTGGTTTCGCATCGTTCTGGGTTGCACCTCGTTTCTGCGCGCGAACATCGGCCGGCTGGCAGAGCGAGCGGAAGAGCTTGAGCGCCTCCGCGCGCCCCCACTCCACCGCCGCGGCCGCGTCCATGCCGGCCGGCGCGACGACGCGACGACGGACCGGCTTGGACGGATCGAGCGGGTGAGTGAGGTTGATGTCGACATGCTGTCGGGTTCGATCTTTGAAATATGGGCGGGTGGTGACTTCCAATGCTGGACTCGTTTCCGCCCCCTTGCTTCTTGACGCGGTGACGATACGAGATCGCGCGGCGCGAAGGCAACCCCTCCCGCGCCCCGCGCGGGTCATTTATTTTCATAACTTGACCATGCCGGCCGGACTTTGTTTCATAACCATGTGACGCACCCCGCCAACACCCTCACTATCACCACCGAGAGCGGTCAGCTCCGCCTGCGCCTGCCCGCCGCGTGTGTGAGCGTCGAAGCTGACCCCAAGGACACGCCGGTTGTTCGCGCCGAGACGCGCCTGAGCGGGCCGGATGGCGGCGAGTCGGTCGAGGTGGCGCTGTTCCCCACCGCCGATGACTTCTTGCGTCAGCTCCTCCGCTGGCTGTGTCGACGCGAGGCCGACGGCGTTCACGCGGCCCGGGGTGGCGTATGACGCCGCTCTCGCCCCCTCGTCCGCCGGGTAGCGCCCCTTCGATCAATCCGCTCCGCCCGCGTGGCCCCGACCTCCGCGGCCGTACCTTGCTCGACCGCTTTCGCCTCGACGCCCTCATCGCCCCCGGCGGCATGGCCGACATCTACGAGGCCCTCGATCTCCGCCTGCGTCGGCGCGTCGCGATCAAGGCGCTGCACCCCGAGCATGGCCGCTGGCCCGAGCAGCGCCGCAGGTTTTATCAGGAGGCCGTCATCAGCGCCCAGATCGATCACCCGCACGTGGTTCCGATCTTGGATCACGGCGAGCAGCCGGCCGCACCCGGCGGCGAGCCCGTGCTCTTCCTCGTAATGCCTCGTCTTAAAGGGCTCACGCTGCGACAACGGATCCTCGCGGGCTCGATCTCGATCGCGGACGCCCTGCGCCTCACGATCCAGCTCCTCGACGGCCTCACCGCGATCCATCGCCTCGGCGTCGTGCATCGCGACCTCAAGCCCGAGAACTGTCTCATCGTCCAGCGCTACGGCCGCGATCACCTCGTGCTCTTGGATCTCGGCCTCGCGAAGATCCACGCTGGCCCGCTGATCTCGATCGCCCCGAGCTCGGCCCCGGGCGCGCTGATCGGCACGCTCGCGTATGTCTCGCCCGAGCAGGCCCGTGAGGAGCCGATCACGCCCGCCGCCGATCTCTACGCCGTCGGCGTGATCCTTTTTGAAATGCTCACCCGCAAGGTGCCCTTCCCCGGCGCGAACGTGCTGGAGGTGCTCAGCGCCCACGCTGCCAAGGGAGCGCCCTCGGTGAGCGACCAGGCGCCCCAGCGCGGGATCTCAAAAAACCTCGACGCCCTGATCGCGAGCGCCCTCCACAAGAATCCGGCGCAGCGCCCCGCCGACGCCGCGATTTTTTTAAAGGAGCTCGCGGGCGAGCTCGCGAGGATCGACCCCGGGGTCGATCCTGGGATCGGTCTCTGCTGTCTCAAGGGCCATCATGGCGCGGAGGAGGCGGCGGCGAGCCTCGCGGCTTGGCGTGACATGGATGACGAGGCGGCGCGTGTGCTCGCGGCGAGGGCCACATCAAAAAACCCTCAGTGGGAGCCGCTGGCGCTCTTGATCGAGTGCGCAGCCGAGCAATCGAGCGACGGGCTATCCCGTCGGTAGGCCGATCGATCACGAACTTGTAGGTGTGGGCGCTGCCGGGCAGGTCGTGCCGGCGATGATTCCGCTTCGTCCGGCGCAGCTAGCCAGGACCGACTCCGACCTGCGCAAGGTGAGCGGCGGATACCCGCGGCGCTGCTGTTGTCCGCTCCGCGGGCTTTGGCGGCGGGACCCCGTCGATCACCCGGAATTCGACGCGGCGGTTGCTGGCGCGGGCCTCGAGGGTGTCGCGGCCGTCGACCGGGTGGGACGAGCCGTCGCTGACCACGTCGAGGCGGGAGGGGTCGGCCCCGCGGCGGGCGAGCTCATCCTTGACGAGCTGGGCGCGGGCGCGGGCGCGGGCGCGGGCGCGACGGTCAGCCTCGCCGCGGCCCTCATGCGGGTCGGCGTGGCCGATCACGTGGAGGCGCAGCTCGGGGAAGTCACGGAGGATGCCGGCGACCTCGTCGAGGATGGGGCGCGACGCGGGGGCGAGGGGTCCCGGAGAACCTGTCCCGAAGTTCACGCCTCGGATCGGTCGCTGGCAGATGATGACCGGCAGGCGCGGCGGCTCCGGGCAGCCGTCGTGGTCGTCGACGCCGGACTGTGCCGCTGGCGCCGAGGACCTGGAAGAATGTACATGTCCGCTGGGACAGTCATTTGCCCGCCGAGCGCCTCGGAGGGCGAGCCGCCCGGGCCAGACGCCGGCGGCACTCGGGGTCCGCGAGGGCGGGGGCCGGCGCGAGCCGTCGTAACAGCTCGGCGCCGTCGTCGACAGACAGAGTCGGCAGGCGATAGACGGCGCGATCGGAGAGGCCAAGGTGGTCGACGAGCGCGGCGATCAACGCGGGCGTCACCTCATTGCGACGGAGCAGCAGCTCCGCGGCCGCGAAGGCGCTCGCCGCCAGCGATGCGTCGCCGAGCTCGCGGTGGAGGCCGTCGGTATGGAGCGCGAGGAAGCGGCGGAGATCCTCGGCCCCCGGCGCGATGATCGGCACCCTCGCCTACGTCTCCCCCGAGCAAGCGCGCGAACAGCCGATCACCCCCGCCGCCGACATCTACGCCGTCGGCGTGATCTTGTTCGAGCTGCTCACCCGACGTGTCCCTTTCCCCGGCACCACCGCCCTCGAGGTGCTCAGCGCCCACGCCAGAGCACCGCGCCGTCCTCCGCGAGCTTGGCGAGCAGGACGTCGCTGCCGGTCGACGCGATCGGCCCGTCGCCGAGGTCGATGTCGCCGAAGAATTCGGTGGCCACGTAGATCCCCCCGGCGCCGTCGACCTCGATCGCCGGCCCTCCAAAGATCGCCGCGTCGCCGTCGTCGCTGCGCAGCGATCGGCTCCACAGGTGGGCGCCGTTGGGATCGAGCCTGGCGAGCAGGCGCGCGTCGTCGCCGGGGGGGGGCGAGCAGCGGGCCGCCGCCGAAGTCGACGGTCCCGGAGAAGACGCCGGTCACGACCACCGCGCCGCTCGCGTCGACGGCGACATCGACGGCGCGTTGAGGCCGTGGTGCGCGTTCGACTTACCCGAAGTGCTGCGCGAGCTGTCCTCGCCATGACACCCGGGAAGGTCGGACCTGGCGACATCTCGACACTTGTCAGATGCAGACGAGGGCGGCGGGGATATGGCCGGCGCCGCGAAGATGTTCGGCGCGACGGAGGACAAGCTCACCTACGCGCAGGTGCGCCCGCGCTCCACCACCGGCTGCTGCGGTGTCCGTGCGACACCCGGCCGTGCGGGCGCGATGCAGCGTGGCGTGGCGCCGCGCCCGCGGTGGCAGGCAGTAGCGCTCCGCACCGCGGAACGCGGGTGGCCAGCGGGAAGGTCAGCGGGCGGCCACGCGGCGCCAACGCGGGCGGCGCGGCGCGGCGGCGAGGCGGCGAGGTGAGCCACGCGGCGCGCGGCGGGGGCGCCGACTGGCCGTGCGGCGGGCGGCAGGCGCCGCAGCGGCGGGCGGCAGGCGCCGCAGCGGCGGGCGGCAGGCGCCGCAGCGGCGGGCGGCAGGCGCCGCAGCGGCGGTCGGCGGGCCGCCGCCGCCCGCCGCCATGAACTCGGTTGTTTGGCGCGTCGCGGTCCCCCGCGGGCCCCGCATCGCGACTTCGCTGAGCCCCACGAACTCGAGTGCCCGCCGCCCCGCGCTCCGCGTCGCGACTCCGCCGCTTGCTCACCCGAGATCGGGCTCCGGCGCGGCACCTCGCCCGTTCGGGCGGTGGGCGGCGGGCGGCGGGTCAGCCGCACAACAGGCCACACGACAGGCCGCATGACCGGCCGCACGACCGGCCGCACGACCGGCCGCACGATCGGCCGCATCGACGGCCGCAGAACGGGCCACACCGGCGGCCGCACCATGGGCCGCACCGGCGGCCGCACCACGGGCCACACCGGCGGCCGCACAACGGGCCCCACGGATGGCCGCACCACGGGCTGCACAGAGTCGCCCTCCACTGGTCCACCAGCGCACATGTCCTCGAAGCCACATCAAGCGCCCCCGCCGGCGCCCTCCCGCTCGAAGCCCTGGACCCCCGCCAATCCCGCTGACCGCGCGCCCCTCGCGTCGCGTGCGGCGGCCCTTTGCCGTTCCCCGGACGGCGAGATCTCTAGCTGGGAAACGACGTGTGTTGTCACACCAGAATCTTGCGAGGCGGCCTTCGGACTGCCCGAAAGGCGGAGAAATCAGCCTCCCAGGCCCCTCCTGCGCGGATGCCGTGAGAGCCCAGTACCCGGCCGCCGGACCAAATTCTTGAACCTCTTAGGCGCGGCGCCGGACCAAATTCTGGCTTTGAACCTTAGGCGCTGGATGCAGACTCGGCGCTGGCGATATATTCCTCTTATCGACGCTCGACACTCGTGGATGTGCCGGAGCGATCGCCGCCGAGAAGGGGTCATGCCATTCGCCGACACGTGTCTATCCCCCACCATCCTCTCACTGCTGCTGCTCCCCGGCTTCCAGGACTCCGGCCCAGCGACCACCGACGCGCCAACGACGCTCGACGCGATGAACGCGCCGCAGCGGCCCATTACCTGCAACTAAGGAGAACGTCATGACAAAGATCTCAAAGTACATCACCCGTTGTTTCATCCCCTGCCTGCTGTCGCTCGGTTGCGACGCCGACGAGCGCTTCGAGGTTCTCGACGAGGAGACCGACCACATCGGCTACGTGGCATCGTCCCCAGCCGAGATGCAGGACGACCGCTCCGCTGAACTTTCCGAGTCCCTGCTCGAGCAGGGTTGGTACGTCGATAACGACGGCGAACTCGTGCGCGAGCGCGAAGACGGCACCCGCGAGCATGCGCTTCCCCGGCCCCATGACGGCATCAACGAGCTCACCGCGCCCATCGATCCGTCCGCTGTGATCTACGGCGTGTGGACGCCACTCTTCTCCACCGAGAGTTGTAAAGACCTGTTTGGACAGTTGTGCACCGCCTCCGTGCCCAACCAGCAGTGCAATGCGGGCGACGCGTGCGAGTGGTACCCCGGCACCTCGTGCTTCGACGTGATTTCGTCCACGTCGGTCAAAGTCCTGCGTTGCAAGAAGTGAAGGTCTGCGCGAACGGATGGCCGGGGTCGACGGTACGACTCGCCTGACCATCCGGGATCGCCGAGGACCCGCCGGCTGCCGCGACGTGCGGTCGCAACAGCTCTCGGGCCCTCGGAGTGGCGCGGACGTACTCTTCCGCTGCGAGGTCGGTAGTGGGCCGATTCTAGGCGACACCACGCGCCACGGTTGGCGGCGCACAAGCACGGCCGCGTCGCAGTCGTGGGTCTGGCGCGGGACGTAGACGCCCGGGCGCGCGCATGCGGACATGACGCGCTGCGATGCATCCGCCCCGCCGCGCGGTCGCTCACCAGGTCGCGGAGTTTGCTGCCGAACCCGCGCGGCGCTCTGCGGCGCCCTGGCCCATAGGCCGGCCAGGGGCCCGATCGTGGGACGCATCCGCTGCGTGCCGGCGGGCCCTCGTCAACCCGAGAACCGACCGTCAGCGCGAGCGGCAAGGGGCCGCCGAGCGCGGTCAGCCGCCGAGCGCGGTCAACCGCCGAGATTTGCCGCTACCTGCACGGCAAGGTCTTCGAGGTCGGCGACGCGCTGCACCGCTTCGACGCCCGATCGTCGAGGTCACGCGCTCGGGCTTCGGCGCGCGGGACGATCGCGGCGACCACGGCCGGCGTCGTGCGGGCCGGCGAGCGCGAGCTGCACGCACGCGGCGAGGGCGGGGTCCAGGTCCAGGGCGTCGTCGTCGTCCTCGGCGTCGGCGGCGGCGGCGACGGCCTTGTGGACCTGCGCGAGCGCGGCCGTCATGCGCTGCGGTGTCGGCGCCGCTCGACCGCGGCGCCGGCGAGGGCGTTGCCGGGGGTGACGTCGCAGAAGGGCTTGCTCGACGAGAATTCGCCGGCGTCGGGGAGCCAGCGGAGCTTGGTCGCGTGGGGATCGTAGCGGCGGCCGCCGGCGCTGGGGTCGTCGCCGACGGGGCCGACCAGGGGGGCGATCGCGGCGCTGACGGTGATCGTGTCGGCGCCCGGCGGCGCGGCGATCTGGAGGTCGAGGTAGCGGATCTTGGCGTCGCCGCACTCGCCGGCCTGGCTCGCGTCGAGGAGGTCGACGAGCTGCGGGGGGGCTGCCCCCTCGGTGACGGTGAGGGCGCGGGTGCGGCCGGGGAGGTCGCCAGAGGCCGGGTTCACGGCGCCCTTGAGGGAGAAGGGCTCGCCCGGGCGGAGGCCGTCGACCACGACGTAGTAGCAGCCCCGGTCGAGCGCGGCCCCGAGGCGCGAGACCAGGATGCTGGCGCTCTCCTGGGCGAAGGCCCCGAAGACGACAGCCTTGAAGAAGACCACGAAGGCCCAGGCGTCGGTGAAGCCGGCGACGACACTGAGCTCCGCGGCCGAGCACAAGGTCGCGGCGCCGGCACCGCTAGCGCCGCCCCAGGCGTCGGCGACGGGTCCGCGCAAGGGTTCCGCCCAGTCTGAGGAAAGCCGCATCGCTTACGACCAGTCGATCGTCGCGGCCCTGCGTGAGGAGGGTGACTGGACCGCGGCGACGGAGCTCCGCGCCAAGGTCGGTGGGACCAGGGATCAGATATGGCTCGGCCTGCGCCGCCTCACGGCCGAAGGCATGATCGCCCGGATCGGTGAGCGCGAGGCGACCCGGTACAAGCTGGTCGGCTGAGCCTGCGGTGGGGGCTCGTTGGATGGGCCCGCTTCGGGGCCACGCCCGAGACCGCTTCCGTGCTCAACGTCGGAACATGCTCCCGGCGAGCCGTCGCACGCGCGCCCTTGCCTAGCGCGCGCGAATCAGCGCATGCTCGCAACCGCGCCTACCGCTGCGCGTCCAGGAAATCTCCGCATGCGTCGACCCGCCCACGTCCTCCTCCTCGCCCTCGTGCCCGCCTGCTACGACCCGAGCGGGTACGAGACCCTGCTGGAGTACTACACGACCGAGGACAGCGACAGCGACAGCGGCAGCGACGACTCCGCCAACAGCAGTCCACCGATCAGCACCGTCACGACCGAACCGCCGCCTCACGGCTCCGACAGCGACAGCGACGCCTCCTCTGCCGGCGACACCGGCGACGACACCGAAGGCGCCCTACCCGCCCCGCAGATCATCGAGCACGAGTTCACCCCCGGGCCGGTCATCTTCAAAAATGGGCCGCTCACCATCACGGTCACGGCTGAGGGGGCCGAAGGCGTATCGATGCAGCTCGAAGATGGATCCTTGATCCAGCTCGATGCCCTTGACCCCGACCTCGAGCACGATCGGGACCCCGTGGTTTTTCAGGGCGAGTTCGCCGTCAATACCGGCCTCGCCAACGGCACGCAGTTTCTCAAGCTCACCCCGTGGCGCGGCGATCTGGCCGGCGACGCAGTGACGACGAGCTACACGATCGACCTTCCGACGCCCGGAGAGGAGATCTTTTGGGAGATCAACGAGCTCAGCGGCAGCGGGATCGTCAAGGCGCTCGGCGTGTTGCCGAGCGGCGATCTCGTTGAGTTCGGCCAAGACACGCTCGCCGGGGATAGCCGCTGCTACCTGCGCCGTCGCAACCAGGGCGGATGGAGTTCGTTCCGCAGCGTGCTGCCCGGGTTAACCTGCGCCCCCATCGACATGAAGATCGACGCCGACGGCGCGATCAACCTCCTGGCCTACCGGACAGGTGTCGGCGGAACCGAGTGGTGGCTCGGGCAACTCAGCTCGTGGGACGCTGGCGTAACCCCCCGCGGCCTCGGCGGAAAGGACGAGCTCGCCCTCGCTCTCGGCGCCCACCCCTCCGGCTTGATCGCCGTCTGCGGCGCCGCACCCAGCGGCCACCCCGACGCTTGGGACGCCGCCGCGTGGATCTATCGGCCGAACCAGTTCGGCGAAACGCGGACCTTCGACTACGTGGCCAAAAAGGACGACGAGGTGCCCAACATGTTCGCCGAGATCGCCCGAGACTGCGCGTTCGCGGGCGACACGCTCGTGATGGTCGGGGAAGCGAACGGAAGACATGAAGAGGCGAAGAATATTAGGCGAGATCGCCACTTCTTCCTCGAGTTCGACTTGCTCTCCCAGGCTCACAAGTGGAGGGTCGGCGGCATCGAGGGAGCAGCCCAGACCGGCGGCCGGGCGCTCACGATCGACGATCAAGGGCGCTACATCACCGCGGGATTTTTCTGCGGCGATGACTGCGATCCGAAGGCGACCCTCCGCGTCCACGATCCGAAGGGTGGCGACGATTGGTTCGCGTCAATCGGTGATCTTCCGAGTCTGTCCTATGGGCCACATGATATCGCCTGGAGCCCGGCCGGCTACGCCGTCGTCGTGATGGGCGGCGTCAAGGGCAACGAAGGCGCCTTCTGGGTGCGAGCGTTTAAGCCCGGATCGGCGGCGCCGCTGTGGACCTACAGCCGCGAGGACAACAAGAACTTCCACATGGCGATCGCCATCGCGATCGGCGCCTTCGGCGAGGTGTACGCGGGCGGCCTCGGCAATAACGGCTACCCGGCGGTCGCCTACATCGGCGGCTGAGCCCGCGCTCAGCCGGGGATGAACTCGGCACAGGCAACCTCGACCAGATCGGTCGCGGTCGCGAACGCTTCCCCGAAGTCCAAGTCGAGATCCGACACCTGATGGTACGGGAACTTCTTGACGAGCTCGCAGATCCGATCGGGCGCCGGACAGTCGGGGTTGAGGATGCTCAGCATCACCACCGCGCCGGGATCACCGCCCTTGGCCTCGAGCACACGATCCGCCCACAGCTCCGGGTTGCCCTTCGAGTCGTAGTCGTAGCCGCCGATGAAGGTGACCATCAGCAACGCATCGTCACGGAGGAAGCCGGCGTTGCAGCCGCCTGCGGCGTTCATCTCCGGCTTCATCGCGGCGCTGAGCGCTTGGCCCATGAGATCGCGACCGCTGACTCCGAGCCTGGCGACGCAGGAGAAGGTATCGGCGAGGTTCGGCTGCTCGGTGGTCAGGTAACGCCGCCCGCCCGCGATCTGGCACGGCTTGTTGCTCGCGTTCCCACCAGCGGCGAAGACGTTGCCGGCGCCGATCGTGCGATCGCAGTCGGTGACGAGGTGAAGCAGATCGCAAGGGTAGTCCGGGACCCCGCCACAGAAGCCATCCATCTCGCAAGCCAGGTCACAGGTTATCAGGCCCCACTCGGTGTCACCGTCGACGACCATGATGTGATAGTCAAAATCCGCGAATTTTGCCTGGATGGTGGCGATGAAGCCGGGGAACGCCGCGAGTAGCATCTCTTGTCTGCTCTTCATCGAAGCGGCGCGCGACAGGACAAAGAGCAGGTCGATCTTGCCCTCGCACCCCGCCGGCTTCGTGTCGCTGCCGGTGTCGGTGTCAGTGTCGGGGCCGACGTCGTAGAGCAGCGTCGTGTCGCCGGTGCCCGCGCTCGGATCTTCGGTCGAGCTAACGCCGCTCGCCGCGGTCGTGCTCCCTTGCGACGACGACCCGTCGCTGCCGCCGCTCGTGTCCGCTGCGCTGGAGTCTGATCCCGAGGGAGGAGGTGCCGTCGTCGGCACCGACGCGAACGATGTCGTCTCGCCCTGCGTCGGCTGGCAGGCGAGCGCGAGCCCGAAGGCGAGGAGGAGCCGGATCCGTGGCGCCATGGGTGGGAGCCTACTCTTGGGAGGGCGAGTGGCGCCAGCAGGACCAGCTCTTCCTGGGTCAAGGGCTCTGTGAGCGGCGCGGCGGCGGCGGCGGCGGCGTGATCGGGGCGAGCGGCGGCTCGCTGACATTCTGCGGTCGAGGATCATTTGTCGGAGCGGCGGCGGCGACGAGTGCCGCACGCAGAGTGTCCCGGAGGAGTTGTATCTCTTCGAGTCCCTCGCGTACCGCGGCCTCCAAGAGTGTCATGCGCTCCTCCGCCGCGGAAGTAGGCGCAGCGGGGCTGGAGGGTGCAGTCGGCGTCGCCGAGAGATTTCCTGCGGCCGTGGCCACGGGCGGCCGGGTTGAGCTGTAGCCTCTGGCGGGGCGGCGGGCGCCTCCGGTGGGTCGGCAGCGGGGGCTTCGGGGGCGATGATAACGGGCGTCGCGGGCGCCTCCAGCGGGTCGGCTTCGGTGGCGGCAGCGTCGTCGCTGATGGTGCTCGCCACACTCATGGTCTCGTCGTCAGCGGTCTCGTCGGTCATGGTGCTCGCCTCGCTGTTGGTCGCGTCGGAGTCGACCGCGGCCGCCGCATCCGCCGCATCCGCTGCATCCGCCGCGCCCTCTTCGTCGGTCATGGTGCTCGCCTCGCTGTTGGTCGCGTCGGAGTCGACCGCGGCCGCCGCATCCGCCGCATCCGCCGCATCCGCCGCGCCCTCTTCGTGGGTCATGGTGCTCGCCTCGCTGTTGGTCGCGTCGGAGTCGACCGCGGCCGCCGCATTCGCCGCATCCGCCGCATCCGCCGCATCCGCCGCGCCCTCTTCGTGCTCCCTCACCTCATCGACCGTCGCCTCCCTAAGCGCCGCCGTCGCCTCGGCTGCGCGCGCGGGCCGACAGGCGCGGGGTGTCTCTTTTAAAAATTCGCGATGGAGCTGCGACCACGGGTCGCTCAGCTCTTCGAGGCGGATCGTCCACGTATGGCCCTCGCGCACCATCAGGCACGTCTTCGTCGCCAGCAGCAGTTGCAGCGCGTGGGACAGCGTCCGCGGGGAGATCCTCAATTTCAGCTCGCCGGCCACCTCTTGGAGCTTCTTTAAGATCCTACCCGTAAGCCCCACCAAGTCCTCGGCTCCTCGCAGCGCCAGCTCGCACAGCAGCCGCGTCACCGTCGGCAGCGCTTGTCCTCCGCGGGAGCGATGCTCCTCCTTCACCTTCGCCTTCTTCGCCCGCCGCAGCAGCGCCTCAAAGCACCCGCGTAGCGCGCTTGATACTCGCGCCGTGTCCTCTGGCGCCAGCCGCTCTCGGGCGAGAATTCGATCGTACTCGGCGCTGAGCCTTGCGGGCAGACGCAGCGGCCCGCCCGCGGCCTGCGTCTTCGGCGACTCAGCGCGTGGCCCCGCTGGCGCCGTCCGCCCGCGCCCTCGCCCGTTCCGGCTCCCTCTTTCCGTCGCATGGATCCCGACGCCAAGTTCTCTGAGCGTGTCCATGTTCAGGTCATGCAAGGAGCCGGGCCTACCGAGGCTCACCACGTCCATCTCCCCGAACGGGTCGGCGCGGATGAACACCAGTTGATCGCCCTGGCAGGCGCACAAGATGGCGCCCGTTGACAGCGTCGCCACACCGACAAGGACGGCCCCTCCCACCAGCCTGAAGAACCGCTTCACGCCCGCCTCGGTCACGACAGGTACAGGCACAGCCGCAGCGTTGTTGCCCTGTTGGAAGAAGAGGAGCGCTTCGTCAACGGCGCGCCGCGACCCCGCCGCAAGCGGCGTGACGAACTCTTTCTCGCGCAGGAGCACCGCGTACGACCTCTCGTAGCGGCCGAAAGTGCAGAGCTCGCCCGCGTGTGTACGCGCCACCACACGACCCCCCGATGCCAGGTCCACGCCCGCCTGGTGCGCCGCGTACTCCCGGACCAACTGCCCCCACCAACGATCGCCGTCCATCGCAGCCTCCCTAAAGAGGATCGAGGTTACTACGGCGGACCCCAGCTCGCGCAAGCGGCAACCTGGGGGGCCACGTACCCCACGACACGGGCCCCCCAACGCCCAAACGACCGCGGGCCATCGACCTAGCCCTCAGACCACCCAGCCCAAACCAGAACGACGCGAGCCCAATGCCGCAAGAACGTTGTTTACCCTGACTAACTCGAAGGACACCGCGATCAATCGACCAACAAACCGCCGCGTATCGAGAGGCTCTCAACCGCGCATTGAGAGGCTCTCGTGCGCGACCAACCCCAGCGCGCCGGGTCGCTGCCCCGATCCGCCAGAACAGCCCCGATCAGCGCCACAGACTCGCCCCACGGCTGCCCGCGCAGCAACGCACGCGCCGATGACCACGCTCCGATCGCGCGATCACGGCCACTAACCCGCACGCGCGGCATCGCCATTCGAGCATGCGAGAGATCATCAGGTGCACGCATTCGAGCCTGCGACAGGGGCGAAATAATTCGTTGCACCCCGCGAGAGAGCTCGCGTACCCCTGAGCTGACGGCTTGTTGCCGGAGGACGGTGCGTGGATGCGGCGGGTTTTGATCAACGGCAGGGTGGTGGTGGCGGACGAGGCGACACTTGCGGGCCTCCAAGCTCAAGGGCTGTTGGTGCAGGAGCTCGGAGGGGGGTCGTTCCCGCCGCCATCATCAACCTTGCCGGTGGGACAGTTCCGAGACGTCTCGAGCTTCATGATCGAGGTGCTCGGTGACGTCCGAAGACTCGCGGTCACTCAAGCCTCCGACATGAACGAGCTCAGCCAGGCGTTCGGGATCCTCGTGCTCGAGCAGACGAAGCGCTTCACAGAGGAGCTCGCCCGGGCGAGAGCCGCGAGCCAGAAGAGCCTCGGCGACGTCGACATGCTGGCGCGTGCGATCGTCGCCCACAACTTCGGACAGGCCACCGTACAGGGACAGGCCACCGTTGAGACCACGCCGGAAAAACCGATCATCGCTAGCAAAAAATTCCACCACTGAGGGAAGGGGCAGGTATGGAAACAGCAGGAACAATCCTGGCGCAGGCGGAGGGGCACCTCGGCCTGGCCATAAAAAACAGTGTCGACCACTTCTACCAGGGCCATGACCGTGAAACGGCGCGGCTCATCCGCAACGCGACGGAGGATGAGGCCGCGCGGCACGTGGAGGCGCTGCGTCGCGGCAGGGCCCTCGAGGTCCTACTGGTCGGCGGCAGCGCTGTCCTGGGGGTCGTGTTGGGCGCGGTCGCTCAGGGGGTCACCAACAACTTCACGATGCGGGGCGTCCCCGTGATGGCCCCTGTGGGCTTCACGGGGCTGGCAGGACTCGCCCTCCCGGTCGGCCTCTCCGGGCGTACCATGGTCGTCACTGGGGGTCTCGCGTTCTCCGCGGGCGCGGCCCTATATCAACGCCTCAAAGCGGGCGAGAGCCCGAAGGTGACCCCGTGAGCGGCACCGTATTAGCGGCCGTGAGCCGCGTGGTCCTCGCGGACGGGCGAGCCCTCATCCACGCGGACGGCATCAAGCTCGAGGTAGACGCCGAGCTCGTCCGTGGGCTCGTGGGCGACGGCGGAGGCCGGCGTGCGCTGCTCCTGGCCTGGTCGCTTCACGATCTACCAAGCATCGACGCCCTCGCCGCCTCGGTTCCCGAGGACGAAGCCCCAGACCAAGCCGCCGACAGCACGCCCACGGAGGCGCCTGTCGCCCCCCTCTGACCAGCGCCGCGTCGACGAGGAGTTCAGTGCTCTCTTCCGAAGCGCGCCCGTTGCGTCGGAGCCGAACAGCGCGGTCCCGACGGTCCCGACGGCCGGAGCGTCCCCCCTCGAGATGATCTTCTCGATGCTCAAGCCGAGCTAGCCAACCCCAACTTTGACCAGCAAGAAGGAGAAATGTCATGAGTAGCAGTTCCGTCGTCCAATTCCTCCCTGAGAACTACAACCAGAAGGCGATCCTCGATCTTCTCCACGCGCTCTCGTGTACCCCTGGGCTCACGGAGCGCCTGATGCGGTGCCTCGAGCGCTTCCCGGACTTGGAGCGCCAGATCGGCGCCTTCGAGGACAGGTGCCGGACCACCGTGCAGCGGTGTGAGGCCACCGAAAGGCTCTGCCAAGCCTACATGTGCCCTGGCAACGTCAACTTCTCCCAGCGCACGCTGGACGAGTACAGCAACCGCTCCCTCGTCAAGCTCAAAGAGCCGGTCACGGGCCTCGGGGGCGACTTCGTGAACGCGTTCCCCGTCCCCCCGGGCAAGAAAATCCGGCTCACCCACCCAGCCCGCCCTGGGTTCACGCCCACCCGCATGAGGGTGGACATGAACATTGCCGGCGGTGGTAACAACTACTCCGACTTCACGCTGCAATTCTACCTCGTGCCGGGCGGCGTGAACTCGGACCAGGGGCTCGAGGTCGGCAACAGCAACGACGGGAACATGTTCCTCAACAAGGATGGCTCGCAGCTCGAGGTCCAGTTCCCGCAGTACCGGGGCAACCCCCTCGACATCGGCAGCCTCGAAAAGCTCGCCGTCGTCATCACCAACAACGGCGCGGTGAACAACCTCGACAGCGCGCACGTGAACGTCTGGTACGACAACGACCAGTTCTTCGAGCTATGCAAGGCCCGTTGCGGCTGCTGATGATCCACCGCGAAGGACCTAGTCAGGAGCAGCATCATGTCAGAATCGATCACCCTCGAGATCAACGCCGAAGGCGATTGGGACGGCAGCACCGAGGTCGCGCTCAATCGCGACAACGCTGTGGTCACCAGCCGGCGTTACTACAAATTCAACCTCAACGGCCCTCACGGGGTCCTCCGGGCTGACCTGGGCGGGATCTTCTCGCCGGTCAGCATGAAGCTCGTCGGCGTCGGGTACAGCTCGTGGAACCCGGAGTCGAAGGGGCGCGTCATCGCCTCCGATGCCACGGGCAGCTTCCGCCAGGAGATCACGCTCAAACCCGCGATGCAGTTCGTCGTCATGTACCCCGGGGACAAGCTCGCGTTCAGCACTCAGGATGAACGTGGGCAGCTCGTACTGGTGGTCAACGAGCTGAACGAGGCGGAGGCGGTGAAATGGGGGCTCGGCCACCAGCCGTTTGTCATGGCGACCCGCTTCAGGATCATCCGGAACACCGGCACCCCATTCCTGCCGAACCCCACGATCACCTGGCAGCCGGACTTTCACTACGACCCCAACTCGGGTGTGCTCGTCGCCACGGACGACGGCACCGGCGCGATCCCGGCCAGCGCCCTCTGTCTCTACCCGCGCTGGCAGGGATGCTACGTCTCCGCCCGCTTCGCTGGGTCTGACGGCGTCGGTCGCTTGCGGATCGTCGACAACCTCACCCGCAACTCCTGGCAGGTCCCCGGGAACCCCCGAGGACGTGCGGTGGAGTGCCGCGGCCTACATCAGCCACGACGATCTGATCGCGCTCGAAGCTGCCCCAGCCGTCCCGGGTAACTCGATGGTCTGTGACATCGAGGTGAGCCTCGTCTTCCCCGGCAACCGCCTCGCAGGGCGATACCAGGAAGGGACCTGAGACATGCTCGACCGGCACCGTGTAACTCAGCTCATCGAGCTCGTAGCCCACGAGCGCGCAGCTCGTGGCCCCGAGCGCTCTCTCCGCGGTCGCGACGTGGAAGTCTTCTTGAGGGCCGCCTACGACGACGCCACCGCGCCAGCGCGTGCCAAGTTTATGGAGCGGATGCGCGCGATGCCGTCGAGCGACTGGCCGTGGTCCACGGTCCAGGCGCCTCCGTTCATGCAGACACGCGGCGGCAGTGGCGGCAACGTCGCGCAGCTCGTCGCGATGGGCGGGGCTGGACCCGTCGCCGCGAGCAGCTCTCCTCCTGCGCTCATCCTCTTGCTCGGCCAAGCTGACTCGATCGACAGCGATCCGGGTGACCGGATCCCCGCGCGCGGCACGCCCGAGGCCGTCCGCTGGGAGCCCCTCTACCGAGCGCTCGAGGCGTGGGATACCGACACGATCCAGCGCTGGATCGGCCCCGTCGGGTGGAGCGTGCCGGGAGAGGCACCACCACCCCGCGACACCGACGCCAACGCCGATGGCGCTGGCGATGGCACCACCGCAGGCGCTCCCGCAGACGGCGGCGCAGGCGCTCCCGCAGACGGCGGCGCCGCCGCGCCATCGACGACCGGCATGCAGCCCACCGCAGGCCGATCCCGCCTGACCTACATCGCGGCGGCTGCGGGTGTGGCCGCGGTGGTCGGCGGCATCACCGTGGCCGTGCGGGTGAACCGGGCCCGCAACCTCCGCCGTCTGAGCGACGCCATCCGTGCGCAGCAGCAGGGAATCGGATGAAGATCTCGACCGCCATCGCGGGCGCCGCGGGCGTCGTCGGGATCGCCGGGCTCCTGCTCTACAGCGGGCGCGCTAGCGCTGCGAGCTCGCCCCCGGGAGGCGCTCCGCCGCTTGGTGGCGACACGCCACCCCCGGGCGGCGACACTCCGCCCCCGGTCGGCGAGCTCGCCCCGCTCCCCACAGCCGCCGACGTCAGCGGCAACCTCACCAAGTGGGGCGAGACCCCCACCGATCTGCGCCCTCTTTTTGTCCTCATGGAGGAGACCTCCAAGATCGCGGGCTCGGCGAGGATCTTCGCGGTCATCGCCAGCCGTGAGTCGAAGTTCGACGTCGCCGCCCACAACGGCGACGGCGAGCACGAGGCGGCCGAGCGCGCCGCTAGCCGCCGCGCCTACGACAACAACAAGGGCCGCAACCCCGCGCTGCGTCACGGCGAAGCCGCCGCGGACTTCGGCAGCGGCGGCCTCTTCGGCGCGCTCGCCCCATATTTCCTGTGGACCGGCGTACTCGAGCTCAAGAGCAAGGCTCCGCTGCTCAACGCGCCGCCCGAGCTCATGTTCCAGCCGCGGGCGGCGGCCTTCGCCGCCTGCGTCTACCTGCAACGGCTGCTCGCCCACTATCGCATCGACGATCACGCCGACATCAAGGCGGGCTGGGCCAGCCCCTCGCTGCTCACAGGCGATCGCAGCGCCAAGACCTACCTCGACGTGCGCGCCCGCTTCCTCGCCGACGCCCAGGCGCTCGGCGTCGACCTCCGCGACCCCACCACCATCCCGATCAAGCTCAGCGCTTCCGCGTGGCCCGGCGTCAGCGCGGTGTTCTCCAAGCTGGTCGGCGCCTTACCCCAGGAGCTCGGATGACCGCAGACCTCACCTGTTACGGCGACCTCACGCCGCTCCACGGCGTCGTCGGTGACTTCGACCTCCGCTCGCCGATGGACGTGCACACCTGGTATCACGACCAATGGCGCTCGATCGCCGATCCTCTCGGCTTCACGCAAGCGCACGAGGCCGAGCTCAGCCGGGTCAGCGCCTCCTCGATCGACGTCAACACGAGGATCCGCGCGAGCAACACCGCCGGCATCAACGCCTTCGCCCGCGCCCTCCGCGATCGCGACGACGGCGTCACCGCCGCGCACGCGCGCGTCCAGGAGGGCGTGCTGCGGCAGCTCCTCGTCGACGGTCAGACCAGCGGCCAGCTCTGGCGCGTCACCGCCGACCCCATGACCGTCACCGCAGGCGCCTGCTACCCCGACGCGGACGGTCAACTCTCGCGCGCCTTCTACCCCGATCCATCTCCCGGCTACTTCGGCGACGGCTGGCGCGGCCCCCCACCGCCGGCCGAGAGCGCCTGCGGCTGGACCACCCCGCTCACCCTCCACCTCGGCACCTTCCCGTGGGTCTACAGCACCCGCCTCGAGAGCTCGCCAGCCGCTCTACGGTGGACCCACTCGACGCTCCAGCCCGCGATCGTCGGCATGACCGCGCTCGCCCGCCTCCTCGAACCCGCAGGCAACCTCCGCCAGGACGCCCGCCAGGTCGCCGCGATCTACCAGCACTTCCGGGCTCAGACCGAGCCTCTGATCCTCCGTCTGCCGCAGTGGCAGGTCGGCCGCGCGCAGGCCGGCACCCTGTACAGCCGCGCCGGCCGCCTCCACGTCCACCAGGGGAGCACCCAGATCGCCGGTCTCATGGGCCCCCGCGGGTGGATCTCCGCGCCGGCGTACAACTACTGCGTCACCCGCTTCGCCGCTTTCTTCGCCCTTCGCCGCGCCATCCTCCGGGCCCCGCGCCATCCTCCGGGCCCTGCCTCCACGCGCAGCTCAAGGAGGCCCGCCTTGCTGTGTGACCTCAGCTTCCTGGACGCAGGCTCGACGTGCACATCCGCGCTGGATTACCCTCCGGCCATGTCGCACACCGCCCTGATCCCCGCCCTTTTTCTCCTCGTGCTCACCGCCTGCAAGGAGCCCGACCCCGAGCCCAACCTGCCCGGTGAGTTCGGTGAAGCCTGCATCCCCGGTGAAGCCCAAGACTCCCCCGACGGCTGCGTCGAGGGCTACCAGTGCGAGACCTACTTCTGTGCGGCCGACTGCCTCAAAGACGAGGACTGCCCCGCCATCGACGGCTTTTTGCACACCTGCTCCGCAGGCATCTGCGACATCTTCTGCAACGACGCGAATGAGTGCCCTGCACTCGAGACACCGCTCCGCTGCCGCCCGTTTGGGAGCGCGATGTTGTGTCTTGGCGATCCCCCCGAAGGCTCTTGATGAAACTCGACCCCAACAGCCGCATTTTCGACCGGGTACCAGAGCTCTTTGTGAGCCCTTTCCCCGGCGCTGATGCCTTCGCTGACGAAGCGTTCCAGGCGCTCCTCGCGAGAACAAGCGGCGAACAGACTGTTGGGCAGGCTCTTCTCACTCAGGCGGCCGGACAGGCGTGGAATCACGCTACACAGATGATGTGGAAGGCCAAGGCCACGCAGGCTGGCGACCTATTAGGCGACGTTTGGGGCCAAATTTCTTGGATCAACGAGAAACGAGACTCCATCGCGGGAATCCTAGCGGAAGTACCGTTCCCGCTCACAACAGATCCGAGCGCCCTCGTGGGTGCGATCGTCAACGTCGGGCTCGACCTCGCCCTGAACGCTGTCTCTGCGGTTCCAGTTGTCGGTTGGGTGGTTGGGATTTCGGTCGGCATTGGCAAAGCCCTAGCGCCCGTGTTCTCCGCGAGAGCAGGGGACAAAGAAGCCCGAATGCCGGCGGAGATCTTGCCCTGGCGCAGGTACAACGACGCAACAGACCAGGCCGTGGTCCGTAGGTTCCTGAATCTTGATGCCGCAAGTGCCGACTGGACCCATGCCTTCGCCCCGCCCACTGAAGCCACGCCCTGGAAGCGCGCCGAAGGTCTAGACCCGAACGGCACCCCCGTCGGCCACGTCTTCGCCCCCTTCGCCGAGAAGAAGCAGGCGGTGGCCTGGAACGGCGGCTACGGCTGTCTCCCTGGCACGTTCCGAGTCGCCGGGATCTTGCAGCACCGCGAGCGACCCCAGCCCGAGACCGCCGCGCTCCGTTTCTACCGCGACGGCACCCTCATCCAGCGGCACGGCGACTTCACCCAGACCGGCGATTTTTTCCCTGCGCTCCAGCAGGTCGCCGGCACCGCCTGGCAGCAGGTCGCCGCGGGCGGCCCCGACACGTTCAAATTGACACCGTCGCGCTCACGACTCTCTGGCGTGACTGGTTCACCGCGCTCTACACCTCCGCGATCGAGCAGAACCTCGGCGTCTGGCTGCTCCAGTACCTCGCCCGCGAGGTCCACGGCGAATGGCGTCTCGGCACCACCGCGGCCGGCGTGTGGAAGCCCCAGGCCGTCGACGGTACCGACGTCCCGCTCGTCACCGGCGGCGTCTTCCGCCACGGCGGCCTCGCCACCCGCGCTCGCGCACCACCTGCCTTTACTCCGACTACGTCAAAGGCAGCGCTCGCAGCCAAGCCGGCATGCCCACCAAGTGGACGCGCGAAGGCGCCGACTACATCGCCCCCTCTCACGCCGACTTCGAGGTCAGCGCCCGCGTCCAATGCGTGCCGTGGCCCCCTGGCGAGCTGCTCCTGAGCACCTACGGCCGCGCCGACGATAGGATCGTCATCCCCGCGCTCAAGGCCGTCGCGCAGCTCCAGCGCGTCCGCCTCGCCCGCAGCCTCGACGCCGCCTATGTCCGCCCGGAGCCCGTCGGCGACAAGCCCGCCTATGCCGCCTTCCGCGACCCCGAGCTGCGGGCCCTCGCCCTAGAGCTCCGCAAAAAACTCCTTCAGCACCCGTCGCGGATGCTTGTCGAGTACGAGACCGCCCGCGAGGTCGACCCCGAGTACGCTGCCGCGCTCAAGGCCGCCGGCGTCCCCACCACACCCGCTCAACGAGCTGCTGCGCTGTTCGGCATCCGCGGCGAGGCCGCGACCGCCGAGCCGCTCGATCCGAAGGTGCCGGCCCCGCCGCCGCCGCTGCCGCTGCAAGGTGGCCTGCCCTTCGAGCCAGATCCTAGACCAACGCGCGCCTCCTGGCTCGGCCCCGCCGTGCTCGGCGGAGCAGCCCTCTTGACGGCGATTGGCGTCGCCGTCGGGGTGTCGCGTCATCGGAGAGCTCATGCACGGTAACGAAGCGATGGAGGTGGGTGGTGAGGGGAGCGCAGAGAAACCAAGGGACATCGAGCACCACTGCGCCTGTGCGCAGGCCTCTCAGGTGGACGCCTGTGGAGGACAACGGCTACACCGGCTTCGCCGCATCCGCCCCGAGCGGCGGCTACAAGGCCCTCGTCAGCAAAGGATCGCAGTGGGCCCTCTTTTTGAGAGCCCCCGCACCCGCCCGCGCCACCTCGGATGCTTTGGCGATGCCGAGGCGGCCAAAGACATCGCCCAACGGCTGCACTCGTCGGGCTGGCCAGAGACCGACGTCGGGCAGAGCCGCCCGGAACCTGCCGCAGCCCCGGACCTGCGACGTACGGTCGTCGGCCGCTACACGATCGAGTCTGATCCGATGGAAGCCGGGATCACGTGGGACGACGACCACGTGGATGTCTACCTGCACCCCTTCCGCGAGCCGGGGGCAGAGGAGCGACAGGCGCTCCGCGCCGAAGGGATCGCCGAGGAGGACCTGCCTGCGATCCTCGCGGTGCTCAGGACGCATGCGCGCGAGCTGAACGCCTTTCGTCCCCCCGACTAGGTCGTCTCGTCGGCGCGATTACAAACAAAGCGATGGAGGTGGGAGATGAGAGCGAAATTGGGAGTGCAAGAAGTCAGGATTGTCCTGAACACCGGCGAGACCGTGGTTTTCGAGCAGGACGCGGACGGTAAGGTCCGATGCGGAGGCCGGAGCGAAGCGCCCGAGCCCAAACCCAAGCCCAAGAGCGAGCAGAAGCCCGAGCACGAGCCCAAACCCAAGCCCAAGACCAAGAGAGAGCAGCAGTCCGAGCGCGAGCCCGAGAAAAAGCCCGAGCGCGGAGCCAAGCCACAGCGCAAGTCCAAGAGCGGTAAGGCGCCCAAGAGCGAGACAGCTCCAACTCCTCAGCCGCCGCGGAAGGAACCCGAGTCGCAGGGCGCCGGCTCCCTCGACTGGAAAGAGACGGAGGACAACGGCTACCACGGGGTCTATGCGGTCTCGGGGATGGCCACCTGGAAGGCCCTGATCTCAAGGGGCTCTATTTGGTCGCTATTCCGCGAGCGCGGCAGATCGTTTGGTCAGCCGGACCACTACGGCTGCTTCCGCTCCTCGCCGAGGCTAAGGCCGCGGCGGAGGCGTTCCAAAGTCCCTGAACCGGGCGGCTCGGGGCCTCACCTTCTGCCCCGTCCCGGAGAGCGGGCTCAAACCCCGGTGGGCCCCTACACGGTGGAGTCGGACAACGTCTATGCGCGGATCACCGGCCTGCCAGAGCCGCTCGTCGTCGAGCTTCACCCGTTTTTGCGCCTCCCCCTCGACCAAGCCTACGCGCTGCTCCCGGGCATCAGCACCACGCACCTGGACGCGGTCGTGGAGGCCCTGGTGACCCATGCCTACGCACTCGATGCACGCCCCGCTCGCGCATCGGACCAGCCCGAGAAACCCAAAATGACAGAAAAGAAGACCTCGAAGGACGACCGGCTCCTCAAGGGCGCGAAAGACATGGTGCCCGTCGGCGAGAAGCCACTCAAAGACAAAGACAAAGACGAAGCGCCGGCCAAGAAGGTCGAGCCAACGGTAGCCGACAAGGACAAGGAGCTACTCGCCAGCTTCGCCGCCGAGCTCGACGCGATGTTCGACGAAGAGGAGGCAAAGTGATGCCCGGGTCCATCTACAAGATCGGCGCGCGCCACTACGTGGACAGCCAAGCGCTCGCCCTCCTCGCCGACGCGTACGAGCTCGTCCCGCAGGCCGGCGGGTGGCGCGTGCTCGCGGGCCGCGGCGCCGTGCACTGCGCCCTGGTGGAGGGCCGTCCCGAGCTACCGCGCCAGCGCGGCGCTCTCTACGAGATCCACGCCGCGGGTGGCGCGGATCTCAAGGCCGAGGGTGCGAAGTGGCTCGCGGCCGGGCACGTCGCCCCCGCCCGGGAAGTACGAGCAGTGGCCAGGGTCGGCCAAGGGCGGCTGTGGCGGCTCCACCTGCGGCTGCGCTCCTGCCGCCTCCGGCACCACCCCGAGCACGCAGAGGCGACCCGATGAACGCCGCAGAAGCACTGGAGAAGCTGATCCCGCGCTGGCGCGCGAAGATGCTGGCGCGCGAGGAGCCAGATTCTCGACGGCTTCATCAGCCGTAATCGCAGCGCGCTGGAGGGTCTCGTCGAGCGCGCGTTGATGCAGCGTAACGTCAAGCGCGGCACCCCGCCGCAGACCCCTGACGCGTGGGCCGCCTACCGCCGCCTCGTCCAGCGCGAGCGGAAGTCGATCGCCAGCAAGGGAGGCGAAGCGGCCTACACGACCGCCTCGAGCGCTACCTCGAAGCGGAGCTGCTCGCCGACACCAGCCCCGAAGGACAGGGAGTCCGCCTACCGCCTCGCCCGCACCTACGTCTATCTCCGCGCGGGAGGCGATCACCGCACTCAACGCCAACGGACAAGAGGCCGAGCCTCTGCTCCTGCAAGTCGCCCCGCCCTCGCGCTCCTCAACGAAAAAAAAAGCGACCTTGTCGTCGCCGTCCACCGACGCCGACGGTTTCCTGCACCTCAACCCCGCCACCGACCTGACGCTGCCTGCCCGGGCTTGCCTACGCGCATCAGCGCGTTCTTCGAGATCCGCGACCAGGTCG
>JADJRG010000007.1 GCA_016712315.1 Nannocystis sp.
GGCGGTGTGGGCGCGGCTCATGAGGTCCTCCGGCGTGTAGGGCGTAGGTGAGGCGCGACGGCAGCGCCGGTGACGCGAGCGCGCCAAGTTACCACAGGTGCGGGAGTTGGGGGCAGGCGTTGGGGGCGGCGGCGTCTACGGGGGCGCGGTGGGGTCGGTAGAGGGGGTGGCGGCGTCGGCCTGGGGGCGTCGCCGACCAGCCTCTCGACGTAGCTGCGGTAGAGATTGAGCAGGCCGCCGGGGATCGGGTTGCCGAGCGCCAAACGGTGTTGGCCTTTCGATCGCTTGGGAAGCCGTAGGTCTCTAGATGGATCATTCCATAACTTCCGAGCACGGCCGAGCTTTAGCCCTTTACGATCGACTGGCCGACGCTGAGGTCAAACTCGCGATGTGAGCCGGGATGAAAGCCGCCGAGGACGAGGAAGAGGCCGCTGGCCGTTTTTAAAATGCGCCTTGGAGCCGGCGCTCCAGCCGCGATCGAGAGCGATGACGGTGGCGTCCTCCGGGGCGATGACGGGGGCGCCGTCGGGGATCTTGGTGAGTCGATCCCCGCGTGCCAGCGCTCGCACGAGTCTTCGTTGCAGCCGAAGGGCGTCCACCGCCGAAGGACCAGTTTGCATTGGGCGCGTGACCGGGCGAAGGCCAGCGCGGGGCAGGATCGCCCTTAGCCATCGGCGCGTGGTGCCAGTCTGGAGCCCTCGCCATGGTGCGCTCCTGGTGGGCAGAGCCCCACACGCTGGACCAGCGGGCGTCGATGAGTTGATCGCGAGGCCGTAGGCGCGGCCCGCGTTGGGCACGTGGGCGAACCTGCTGAGGGCGTTGGTGAGCAGATCGCGCGTCTCGCGGAGCCGGACGGATCGCTGAGCCCGGTGCCACCGGCCGTGGACGAGCCAGTCACGGGCTTTAGCCTCGCTGACGTTCCTTTCCATGAGGACCTGGGCGGTGTTTTGGAGGATCTCCACGAAGCTGTCGCGCAAACACGCGACCTCAGGCGAGATGTCGAGGCCGGACTCCGGATCGAGCGGGTTCGCAGGCGGGCTCGCAGGCGGGGCTCCTTGGCGGGCAGGCTCGGCGGCGGGCTCGTCCGGCGGGCTCGTTGGCAGGCTCGTTGGCGGCGCTGCGGGCTTGCTCGAGGTCTTCGACCCGCTCGAGCAGGTGCGAGAGGCGCTCGAGCAGGTGCGCGTTCCATTGCTGCTGCCTTTGGAGTATCTCAATGATCTGCTCCATCGAGGTGTTCTTGGCTTCGCGGTAGGCGCGCTCGGCCTCCTGCGCGTCGCGTTTGGCCTGTAGCTCGTTCGCCTCCTGAAGAGCGCCGACGAAGGCCATGAGGGTCTTGTTCGCGATGAGGAGATAGTCAGTGTTCATGGTTTTCCTCTGGGTTTGTGTTTGGGTTGATGGGTGGGTTGACGGCTTGGAGGCGGGCGGCGGCGCGGGCCTGGACGAGCACAGGGAGCGGGCTGCGGCCGCTCAAGATCGCCCGCTCGACGCGTCGGGCGAAGAGCTCGCGCCGACTTGATTCGAGGGGCATTTGGCCGATCTCGGCGACGGCGAGGTCGCCAGGCCGGTGCTCGCTGATCGCCGAGAGGTCGAGGGTGAACTCGGGCGCTCCCGGTAAGGTGAGGGCGTGGCGGAGCACGCGGAGCTGGTGATGCCACGCTTCATAGGCGAGGCCAGTGACGCGGACGACCGCGCTCGTGTCGCTCCACTCGATCGTCACGGGGGCGGTGATTTCAAGGTGGCCGAACGCTTCGCGGATCCAGGTCTGGAGGTGGCCCCCTGCGCCGGGCGCGGAGGTGCTGGGTCTCGTTGGTGAGGGCGAGCAGGAGGTGCTGGGCCTCTTCGGTTGGTTCGGGATCCGGCGGCGGCTGGGCGGGGGCGGGTGGCTCGTGGACCCACGCGTTGAGGCGCGCGATGACGTCGCGGCGGTGCTCGCGGAGGTATTTTTCAAAAACGTCACCGGCGAGCGAGGGCGGTAAGGCGCTGCGCCAGTTCGTGATGATCTGGGGATCCGCTGCGCTCGGTCGCGAAGCTGCTCGGGGTCTCTCTTGGCGCTCATGCTGGGCTCCCGTCGCCTAGGGTCCGATCAAGGGCTGATTCGATGGCGGCGTCGAAGGGGCTGTACACACCTCCGTCTTCTTCGAGGCCTGCCTGTTCGGGTGGGGTGGGCTTGTCGAGCTCCGGGGTCGATGTTGTTGGGGGCGGTGAAGTCGGAGACCGCGAGCACGATCTGGCCTTCGGCGCAGCTCTGAGCGACGGCGTGGGCGACGCGGGCGAGGTAGCCGGGCGACACCGGGCGATGCGCTCGATGTGCTCGTCGAAGTCGACTTCGAGGGCCTTGGCCGCCCGTTGGTGCTCGCGGATCGCGACCTCCAGGGCGCGCTTGGCGGAGGCGCGGGCGTCGCCTCGACACCTGGGGCGCGGACGAGGACAGCGGCGTAAACGAGGAGCTGGCGGGTGCGCTCGATCTCCATGGGGCCGCGGCGCAGGGGCCTTGGCCAACATGCCGAAGTGACGCCAGTGCTCGCGGATTGCAGCCTCAGTGAGGCGAGTGAAATGGAAGCTGAGGAGGTGATCGCCTCCTTGAAGCGGCTCGCCTTCGCTGCGGGCTTGGTCGGTGTCGCGGATCTGGACGGCGACCTGATCACCGTCCTTGTCCACGATGGGGCTGACCCGCACGATATAGCGACGGGAGACCCCTTCCCGATCCTCGCGCAGGACGTACTCGCCATGATCATCTTTGAGGATCGCGTCGGGCGAGACGATCAGTCTTCCATCCCGGGCGTCGACGTCGTGCTCCTCGCTGGTTTCACGGAGATCCTCGGCGATGTCTTCCAAGAGGCGGCCGAAGGGGCCGCCCTCCTCGAGGTAGCTCTCAATGATGTTCGCGATATGTCGGTTGCCTTCCGCGCGGAACCACCAGGCGATCTCGCGGGGCGTCTTCTCGATGGGGTCGGCGAGCTTGCCGAGCTGGAGGGCGAGATCGCGGAGGCCGGCGTCGTTGCCCGCGATCCGCTCAATGCGGGCGATCTCCTCGGCCTCAGCCTTCGCGCGGCGCGCCTTGGCGCCGTCGCTGAGGCGGATGACGTCAGGCGGCGGTTCGGCAGCAGGCTCGGTCGTTGGGGTCGCGGGCGAGGCGGCGGCTTGTGACGGGGGTGGGGGCGATGGTTTTGGTGAGTCGCCCGCGACGGCGATCCAGGCGTCAGCCCACGCGTCGAGGTGCTCGTCCCACGGCGCGATCATGTTGCCGCGCTCATCCCATGCGTCGCCAGGGATCCCCGCGGCGATCGCCTCTGTGACCGCGCTGCGGGGTCCATCGGCGAGGTATCTCGACGTTCCCGAGGGTGACCGCTTCGGCAGAGTCCCGCGCCACCTTCCGCTCCTGCGTCGTGGCGGCCGCCAAGGTCGACGGATACTCGCGGAGGATCACAGCGAGCTGCGCGCGCTTCCTCCTCCTTGCGCGCCTCGTCGTCGAGGACTGGCGCGGTAGAGGGTGCGGGCGAGGCGGAGGGCTGGGCGGCTGGGCGTGAAGGGGTCGAGGTGGGCGGGGTGGTGGTGGGCGTGGGCGCGACGGGGGCGCGCGCGGGGGGCGTGGTGCGCGGGGGGGACGGTGAGGGCGTGGCGGGCGGTGAGGGCTTGTCGGCGTTGTCGGCGTTGTCGGCGTTGCCCTCGGCGTTGTCTGCGTCGTCCGCGTCGGCGGCGTCGGCGAGCAGGCGTTTGGGGATCTTGCGGCCCCACCAGGCGAGGCCGAGCTCGCGGAGGGTTGTGTAGGACTCGCCGCTGGCGGGGGCGAGCGCGAGGTACTCGCGCCAGCCTTCGAGGGTGGGTGGGAGCAGGCGGGCGCCGCGTACTTCGGCTCCGGCGGTGATGGCGAGGCCCCTCGCTGTCGACGACGGGGACGGAGGAGGGTTTCCAGGCGTTTGCGAAGGCTTCGGCGATCTTGTCGTTGAAACGGGGCCACCACTTGGCGAGGAAAGCATCGCTGGCGCCGAGCCAGCCGAGATCGTCGAGGCTGCGCACGAAGCTGGTGTTTCCGAGCTTGAGGGCGATGGCGGCGGCGGTGCGGTCTTCGTCGTCGAGGGGCCAGACCGGGCCGCCTTCGCGCGGGAACTCGGCGGGATCGAGGGGTTTGCCGGCGAGGTCGCCTTCGTAGGTGAGGAGCTGCCAGGTGGCGGAGCCGGCGAGGCGCAGGCCGATCTTGGGGCCGCTCGCGTCGGTGATGGCGCCGAACTCGAAGTGATCGAGCTGGCTGGGATCGCCGACGCGGGGTCGGGTGATCCGCAGGCCCTCGTAGACGGGGGCGCCGAGCTCCGGGACGAGCATGTCGACGTCGCGCGCGACGTGGATCCACGGGTACCAAGGCCATGCGGCGGGATCGACGTTCTTGAGATCGCTGAGGCGCTGCTCGGCGTCTTCGCGGAGGCGGGCGGCGTGCTCGGGATCGTCGGCCTCGCGGGCGCGGTCGAAGCGGGAGACGGCTTGGCGGAGGACGCGGTTGGCCTCGCGGGCGATCCGGGCGCGGGCGGCCTCGATCGCTTGAGAGCGCTTCATCTCGATGAGGGCGCGGGTTTTTTCTTTGTCCCGCGAGATCATGATGAGCACGTCCTCGGGGCTGAGCTGCTGCTGCGCGCCGGGGTTGTTGGTGTCGCGCACGGCGCTGGTGAGGAGCTGGCCGAGCCACCCGGCTTTGCCGTCGATGAGGCTGAAGCGGTAGCCGTCGGTGGAGCCGTCGGCGAAGTAGTAGTAGATGTTGATGAGGCCGAGGGTGTTGCCCTGGCGTACGCCGCGGCCGTTGCGTTGCTCGAGGTCGGCGGGCGTCCAGGTGAGGTCGACGTGGTGGATGGCGCAGGTGCGTACTTGGAGATCGATCCCTCGTAGGCGACGGAGTTGGCGATCACGATGTCGTACTTGGGGGCGGTGGCAAAGTCGCTCGGGCGGGCACAGGCGCCGGGCTTGGCGGGGGCGCTGGAGAGGCCGTTAAACTCGCGCGCGATGGTGGCGCGCTCGCTGGTGGAGACCTCAGAGTTGAGGATGGCGATCCGCTCGCGCGGGATCCCGTTCGCGACGAGGACCTCGCGCATCCACATGTGCACGGCGGTGGGCTCGACGAAGATGATATGGCCGCAGTGTGGGCTGGCGACGATCCGCTCGGCGCACGCGGTGAGCTTGGGGCTCTCGTAGATCGGGCGCGGGAGGGTGACCGTGATCTCTTCGACCTCGCCCGTCCGCGGGTCGTAGACGTTGCGCGTGGCGACGCCGCCATCGAGCGCGTTCTTTAAGTTGTACCCCTCGTCGAGGCCGGAGTGGAGGGCGACGAGGGAGAGGCGGGCGAGCAGGCCGACGATGACGTTGGAGGGGCCGCCGCTGTCGGGCTTGGCCGGCTCGGCGAGGATCCTCTCGATCTCGCGGACGTACTTGTCGTACTTCGCCTCTTGCAGCTCGTCCATGGCGACGGTGACGGTCTCGACGATCGGACGCGGGAGCTGGAGGCCGACCTCGGCGGCGGATCGAAACTCGCTCTTGCTGAAGATGATGGTGCGCAGGTCGTCCAGGTTGCGGAAGCCGGTGACGGCGCTGGCGGACTCGATCTTGAAGTCGCTGGTGAGGACGTCGCGCAGCTCGATCTTGATGAAGCGATCGATGAACTGCTCGGGGTCGTAGATCCCGGCGCTGTAGAAGGCGGTGGGGTCGATGAACTGGATCAGGTTGTAGAGCTCGAGCGGCGATTCTTGGCGGGGGTGGCGGTGAGCAGGACGACCCCAGCACCGCCGGTTTGACGACGGACCATGGCGGCGCGGAAGTCGAGCTGCCACGCGCGGTTCGATCCGTCGCCGCTCCCTCCCATGAACTTCGGGATGCCGCCGTCCTCGCGCGGCTGGGGGAGGTAGAGGTTTTTGAACGAGGCGGCCTCATCGACGACGAGCATGTCGATGCCGATCTCGTCCCAGGCGACGCCGGGGTCGTACTCCCAGCCTTCGGGGAGGGCGAGGATCTCTTCGACCCACGCCCTTGTGCCGTGCTCGAGCAAGGCGCGCTGGCGGTCGGTCATCTTGTCGCGACCGCCCCGGGTCTTGTCTTGCTCCTCGAGTCTGCGGCGGCGAAGCGTCAGCGTGCGCTCGATGGCCTCGACCTGCTTGATGTAGGCCATCACGGGCTTGGTGTTGACCTTGGTGCGGGCGAGGGCCTCGTAGGTGAGGATGACGACGTCGAGCTGACCAGTCTGAAGGGCGATCCACTTCTGGGCGCGCTCTTCGGGCGACTCGGGCTCTGAGGTGATGAGGCCCTTGCGCGCGCCGCGGCCGATGATCTTGCGCTTGGAGCCGATGACGGCGACGCGGTAGTCGGGGAGCGTGCAGAGGATGTCGTCGTGCCACTTCCAGGCGATGGAGCCGGGGACGAGGATGACGGGGCGGCGCACCCATCCCTCTTGGCGAGCGCGGGCGACGATCGCGAGGGCGGTGTAGGTCTTGCCGACGCCGACGTCGAAGGCGACGAGGCCGCCGCGCTGGGCGAGCACGCGGCGGGCGCCGGCGATCTGGTGGTTCTTGAGCTTGGGCGCGCCCGGGCCCCAGCGCGCGATCTCGAGGTTCTCTGCGGGGTATGTGGGGACGATCCGGCCGCGGAAGCTGCGGTTGTAGGCGTGGACGATCTGCGCCTGTCGGTCGTCATCGCGGGCGACCCAGGCGCGGAAGGCGTCGGACCACTGCTGTTGCAGTTTGAGGCGCTCCTCAGCGCGGGACCTCTTTTCGGCGAGCTTGTCTTCGCGGCTGCGCGGCCCGCTGTCCAGCTTGGACCGCTTCGGCGGGGTGAACGTGGCGAGATCGTGGTTGAGCCACCCGAGGAAGGCCGCGGTGGCGGGCGCGAGCACGGGGCGGGGGCCGCCTTCGCGGGTCCGCGCTTCGTAGAGGCCATCGGCGCGGATGAGCGAGAGGGGGCTGTAGCGGCCGTTGAGCTCCTCGGTGAGCCAGTCGGCGACGACGTCGATGGGGACCCAGCCCTCGTTAGGGCGCAGCTCGGTCAAGTCGTCGAAGACGACGGGGTCGATCGCGGCGAGCAGGCGGTTGACCTGCGACCTGGCGATAAGGTCACCTTGTTGCGCGCGCTTGGGCGCGGTCGTGTTTGGCCCAGAGGTCGATGCCGGTCAGATAGGCGTCTTCGGGGAGCAGCTCATCCCAGGATTCGCCGTCGAGGGCCCATCCCTTGGCGACCAGCGTGGAGATGATGTCGGCCTGGTCCGCGCTCCCGCCCTGCGAGAGGTGGAACTTGTGGAGGGTCTCAATGTTGAGGTGGCGACGTTGCCGGAAGAGGAGCTCGGCCTGGGCGACGACGTCGTCGGGCTGGCCGGTGTACTTGGGCTCGACGACCGGCGGGGCGCTAAGGGCCGCGATAAGCTCGCCGCTGCGGGTGAACGCGTTGAGGATCCGCTCGGCCGCGCTGACGCCGTTGTCAGCGAGCGCGCGGAGCTCCTTGCGCTGCCGGGGGTTGCCCTGGGTCTTGGCGAGGTCCACGAGGGCTGCGTGGAGCTCGGGCCAGAGGGCGGCGGCCCTCGGCGCATCATCGGCGCCGACGGCGGCGAGGTAGCGGCCGACGCGGCGGCCTAGCTCGAGCGCGGGGCGGAGGGCGTCGTCGGTGCCGCTGGGGACCTCGTCCTCGTCGCGCAGCACCGTCTGAGGGGCGCCGAGGTCGGCGGAGCGGGCGATGGTGTCGATCACGCAGGCGGTGCAGATCGGGCGCGGATCGAGGGGCGGGAGGCTGCGCAGCTCGCCGGTGACTTTGTAGCGCCAGCTTCGACCTTCATCGCCCGCGAAGGCTCCATCTTCGGCGCCGAGGATGTGCGAGGGGTGGCGCTCGAAATAGTCGCCGTCGAGGATGTATGTGTCGGCTTCGTCGATCTCGCGGAGCTCGCCGCCGCGGTTGCGCCAGAAGACGATGTCCATGACGAGCCCCGCGCCCGGCACGTTCTCGCGGCCGCGCAGGTCGTGGCTGGGCAGGCGGTAGGCGCCGAGGAAGTGGTGGCGCAGGAGGATCTTTTCGCGGAGGGGGCGGTTGGTCTTGCCGGTGACGAAACCGGCGGGGACCAGAAAGACGCCGATCCCGCCAGGGATCAGGAGATCGAGGGCGCGGCGCATGAAGTAGGCGTAGGCGCGCTTCTCAAAATAAAACTCGTCTCGATCCTCGCGGGCGAACGCGCCGCGCTCGCCGTAGGGCGGGTTGGAGAGGATGAGGCCGAGGGTGCCGTGGTAGTGCGAGCCCTCTTCGCGGACCCAGCGCTCGAAGGGCATGTGAAAGACGTTGATGTCGCCGCGGAGGGCGCGGAGCAGGGTGGAGGAGACTTTGGAGAACTCGACGGCGGTCCACTCGATCCGCTTGATCTGGCCGCCCGCTTCGAGGGCGAGGCAGCGGCGAGGTGTGAAGGCGCGGATGAGGCGGCCGATCCCGGCGCTGGGCTCGAGGGCGCGGACGATCCCGTCGCGACCGGCGAGCTCGGGGAGGAAGGGACACAGGACCTCGGCGAGCGAGTCGGCGATGACGGTGGGGGTGTAATATTCGTGGATGAGGCCGAAGGACTCGGGGACGAGATCGGCGGGGAATTGATCTTGGACCTTGTCGATGCTGAGGCCGCCCCAGCCGGAGTAGCGGGTGAGGATCTGGAGATCCCCCGAGGTCATCTCGCCTGGCTCTTTGGCCATGACGAGGCGCATCGCCTGGAGGTTGGCCTCGGTGCGCCAGGGCTTGTCCTTGAGATCGGGGGGGGACTCGATCTCGACGGTCGGGGCGGAGGGGGTGACGTCGGCGGCGGTGCGCGACCAGAGGGCGTTGGCGTAGCGATCGAGGCGGGCGCCGTCGGCGATCTGATCGCGGATCTGGGCGACGCGCTGGTGAGCGGCGTCGAAGACGTTTTGGAGGGCGGAGGCGCCGGTGTAGGCGGGGTTCTCGTGCAACACGCCCTTGGCGTCGCGGAGGGCGATGACGGCGGCGCCGTCGCCTGACAAGAGGGCGAGCGCGGGGTAGCGGAGGAGCAGCGGCTCGGCGGCTTGGCCCTTGGCGCGGAGCAGGATCGCTTCGGCGCGCAGGTCGACGTAGGTGCGGGCGCGACGGGCGAGGCGCTCTTGCTGGTCTGGGGGGGCCTCCGTGACGCGGTCGCTCAGCTTTTGGAGGAGCTCGGCGCGGCCCGTGGGGTCGTCGTCACGCCAGCCCGGCCGGGTGCGCTCCTTGAGCACGAGCTGGTCGACCTCGCTCCAGTCGGCGGGGGTGCGTGGCGCGCGGCCGCGCCTGATCCGGCGCGCGGCGAGCTCGTGCTCGATGACGCCGAGCAGGCGGGCGCGGTGGCGATTTAAAATCCTCGATGACGAGGAGCCCGTGCCGCTGCTCGGCCTTGGGGCGCCAGGTCTGCAGGGCGGCGTTGAGGATCGCGAGGGCGTTCATTCTGCGGTCTCCCGAGCGGTGGGAAGGCGGCACGCGCAGCCGCCGGGCCACACGTCAAACTCGCCGCCGCCCTGCATGTGGCCTTGTCGCAGCCAGGCGAGGCAGGCGCCGTGGGCGGAGCTGTCGGCGGGGACGAGGTAGAGCTGTCCGCGCTGGTTCGGGAGCGCGGGGCGGCCTTCCACGAGCTCGAGCTCGATCGAGGGTTCGAGGAAGCGATAGCCGCTGGCGGTGGGGACCAGGTCGAGGTGCTCGGCGAGCTGTCGAAGGGCCTGGCTGTCGACGAAGAAGCGCGTGCCGACGCGGTAGATGTGTCCGGGAGTGGAGGTCATGTCAGTCGTCCTCGTCCTCGTCGGGGTCGGCGCCGCGCATCGCCTGCCGGACTGCATCGGTGAGCGAGTCCGTGAGCTCCTTGTCGGTCGAGACATCGATCGTGGGATCGGGGGTGGGATCGGGCGTGGGCGGTTTTTCTTTGGGGGTTTTGGGGGTGGTGGGCATGGCCTTGGAGGTGCTCCGCGGGCGCGTGGTGGCTTCTTTCTTCTTTTTCTCTGGGGGCTGGGTTTCGTCGGCGTCGGCGGCGCTGAGCTGGCCGAGGAGGTCGAGGGCGCGGACCTCGAGGGCTTCCCGGGTGCCGCAGCCGAGCTGGTCGAAGTCGGTGTCTCCCTTGCGGGCGAAGGCGAGCGCGAAGGAGCCGCCCTCGGTCTGGACGAGCCGGAACTCGCCGTCTCCCACCGCGGCGACGCAGATCTGGGCGTCGCCCTCGACGGTCTCGCGCCAGGTGATCTCGCTGTCGCCCAGGCGCAGGCGCTTGGGGCGTGGGCAGGCGCTCAGGTCGCCGCCAGCGGCGCGGAAGGCGGCGGGTGTGGGCAGGTCGCTCTCGGCGAGGCTGATCGCGAGCGCTTTGAGGGCTTCGGTTTGGCCGCAGCCGTAGTCGTAGATCGGGCCGTCGCTGTGTTCATAAAAGAGCCCGGCGATCCCGCCCGTGCGTGGGGTGATGCGGAAGGCGCCGTTGGCCCAGGTCGCTTCGAGGGTTTTGCGGCCTTTGACCTCCTGGGTGCGCCACTGGAGGCTGACGGGCACGATCTCAGGGGTGGGCGGCGGTGGTGGTGGCGGTGGCGGTGGCGGCGGCGGCTCGGGTTCGCCTTCGTCCGTGGGCGCGACCGCGCCGAGCTCGGTGGCGTGTTTGTTGAGGATCTCGATCAGGCCGGGTACGTCCGCCTCGAGCACGCCCTCCTTGACCAGCTCGCGGCGTACGTCGCCGTTGGGCTGCAAAAAGACGTAGGGATGGAGATCGAGCTCGGTGTCGTCCCACGAGATGGTGGACGTCAAACGGTCGGAGTGGACGGTGTAGCGGCCGAAAACGTCGTAACGCTCCGTGCTGGGCAAGTAGCGGGCCTTGCGACCTCTGCCCGTCTGGATGAGGTCGCCGCGCTCGACGAGGCGGCCGAGCGCGGCGAGGATGTGGACGGGGTCGAGCTCGCGCTCGCGCTCGCGGAACGCCCTGCGCAGCGCGCCGAGGGTGTAGCTGCCGTCCTTGACCTCGCGGAGGACGGCGAGGTCGAGGGCCCGATCGGTGGGGAAGTCATGAGCCTTCGGCCTCCGTTTGGTCTTGGCTTTCGGCTCGGGCTCGGGTTCGGGTTCGGGCTCGGGTTCGGGCTCGGGCTCGGGTTCAGGCTCGGGCTCACTCGTCTTGCCTGCCTTGCCTGACTTGCCTGCCTTGCCGCCTTTGCTCTTGCCCTTCTGAATATCATCAGGCCAAGCGCCGACCGCGACCTCCTGGATCTCGCCGGTGTCAGTGTCACGGAGCTTGATGCTCATGAGGACGACGGCCATGACGACGGACTCCTAACCGTTCTTCTCGTTGCCGTTGCCGTTGCCGTTGCCGTTGCCGTTGCCGTTGCCGTTCCCGACCTTGCAGGCACAGGGCGGCTTGTTTTTGGGTTTGGCGATCAAATACCCGACGCCGACGCCGGTCGCGCCGGAGACGAGCAGACCGATGGCGGTCCAGAGCGAGCGTGAGCCGGGCTGAGCGGCCTGTTTGGTGTCAGTGTCAGTTTCGTTCGTGTTTTCCATTTCCTACCTACCTTCCCTCTCTTCACATCTTCACAAGTCACAGTACACAGTTCACGAAAAATCGAGGCCGTCGGCGTCGGCGCCGCCGCCGAGGACGGGTCAATGCAGCTCGTCGAGCCTCGCGAGCGGCGCGAAGGGCCGGCGGGCCGCGATGCAGGGATCGGGGCTCTGATCGGCGAGGGCGCGCAGCTCGGGGATGAGGCGATGACGGGCCCGGATCAGCGCGCGCCTCATCGCGAAGAAGGCGGCGAAGCGGCGCTGGATGTAGTTAAAGGCGGCGGCGCTGATGAAGCCGCGGGGGCCGTTGAGGCCGAGGGTGTGCTCGTCGCCTTGGACGCGGAGGAGCTGTTTTTCGAGGCGGAGGGCGGGGCTCTGGTTGTCGGCGAGGGGGCCGGCGATGGCGCTGCGCCAGTGCTTCCAGTGGGCGACGACGTCGCGCGCGTCTTGGCGGAGGTTGCCCTCGGCTTGCCAGAACCCGCTGGCGATTTGCAGGGCGCGATGGGCGGGTTGGTGGGCGGCGTTGCTCTTCCAGGCGAGGGCGGGCGCGGGCGACTGGAGGCGGTGGCCGTACACCCAGGGAAACGTGCCGAGGGAGAGGCGTAGCGGGGTGTTCCAGCCGCAGAGGGGCCCGTTGTTCTTGATCGGCGCGGTCTCGGGGGTGGCGTCGCCGAAGTAGCTGGGGCCGGCGTCGGCCAAAAACGCGCGCTTGGGGCGGATGACGATGTTGAGGTCGCTGCGGTCGGGCGCGGAGCGGGTTTGAGCCTCGAGCTGGCTGTCTTGGCCCGCGGTGAGCGGGGGGACTGCCAGGTGGCGAGGTTGAAGCAGGCGCCTTCCGGGAGGGAGCTGGCGCTGATGACGACCTGCCAGAGGCTCCGAGGGCGGGTTTTTGTAAAAAGATGCTCGAGGGCGATGTCGCGGATCCGGGCGCGATCGGTGCGCACGTCGCCCTCGCGTTGGCGATCGGCGTGTTGTTGGAAGGCGGCGAGGGCTTCGGTGCTGACGTCACAAAAACCCATGCGGCAGCGGCGGAGGCCGTTGAGGGTGTCATCGAGGGCCTCCGACCAGCCCATCGCTGCGGCGATCTCGGTCCACTGTTGCACGAGCCATGACTCGCGCTCGGCGGCGGAGAGGTAGTCGAAGTCGCCGGCGATCTCGTCGGCGAAGCGGTCGAGCTCGGGGTCGTAGCAGGTGATCGCGACTAGCCCTTGGTCCGAGGGGTGGGAGTTGGCCGACGAGATCGGCGAAGAGCTTGGGGACGCCCGGCCAGCGCGCGGCGCTGAGGGTTTTGGGGATCGTGGTGATGTCCTCGAGATCGACGCCGAGCTCGATCGCGTCGCTGTTAAAACGTTCGCGTACGGCCTGGTAGGTCTTGGAGCCGCGATCGGCCTTGAGCAGCGAGGGGCTCGCCCAGCCGGCTTTGATGTCGAGGTGATCGTCGAGGCGGTAGTGGGCGACGAGGCGCTGGAGGTAGACGCACGCGGCGAAGCCAGCGACGCGGGGGAGGAACATGACGTTCGGCGGGCTTTGCAGGAGGGGGGCGGCGTCGCCTTCTTCGGGGACTCCCGTCCACAAAAAATAGGGCGCGAGGGCGCCGAAGAGGCCGCCAGAGCCGAATTCCGCGGCCTGCATGCCGTAGGCGAGCGCGGGGTTGCGGTCTTTCATGTTGTCGTAGGCGCGGCGTGACGCCTTGCGTTCGGCCTCGGAGTCGTTGAGGGCGGTAGCGACGAAGGCGCTCTCTCGTTTGGCGATCGTGGCGAAGATCCGGCCGGCGCCGTCGATGCCGCTGCGGCGCTCCATGAGGGCGAAGAGCGGGCGCAGGTTGGTGGGGGTCTTGCCCCAATTTCGGACGAGATCGAAGCCGGGCACGTCGGCGGCGTTGGGGAGCGCTGCGGTGGTGTCGCCGGGAGCCGGTGCGTTGGGCGTGGGGGCGGGCGTGGGGGCGGGCTCGCTGGTGGGCGCGGGCGCGGGCGTCGGGGTGGGGAGCTGGTTCGCGGGTTCTTCGTCGTCGCGCAGGAGCAGGGCGGCGACGCCGATGACGCCGACGGTCGCGAGTCCGCCGAGGATCAGGGTGGGGTTCATGAGCGGCTCCTTACAGTCATGGCCGCGGCGGCGGTCCCCCAGCCGATCACCGCGAGGGTGGCGATCGCGCCGCGGCTGAGGGTGGGGCTGTTGGTGTTCGATGAAGGGGCGGTGTCGAGCGCGGTGGTGTTGGGAGCGGGCTCGCCCACCGGGTCCGTGGCGGGGTCTTGGGGTTGATTCGAGCCGCCGGTGGCGCCGAGGGCTTGGAGGGTTGTTTGCGGATCCCAGGCGGCGAGGGCCTCGAGCGCGCGTTCGCCCTGCTCGCTCTTGGGGTCCAGGCGGTAGCTCGGGACCCCCTCGTCGTCCGGGTCGACTTGGCCGAGGATCAGCTCCACGGCCGCCGGAGGGCCCCCAGGCCGCGCCACGACCGCCGACCAGGGCATGGGGGGGCCGACGCGGCGGACGGCGTCCAGGAAGCGGCTGCGGGCCTCTGGGGTGGCCTCAGTCCACAGCGTGGCGATGAAGAGGCGGACCTCCCCCTCGAGCGCGCTGAGCTGCTCCGGGGTCGCAGCGGCGAGCCGCGCGCTGTAGCGCGCGAGCATGTCTACACGAGAGGGGTCGATGTACATGGTTCGGGTCTCTTCTTTGTTGCTTGTGCTGCTGGGTTAGAGATCGTTCGCGTAGCGCCCGCTGAGGCGATCGCCGGGCTGGACGCGCACGAGCTCGATGTCACACACGACGGCGCTGCCGACGGGCGCGGGGGACCACAGGCCGAGGAGGTCGTCGTGGCTGACGAAGTGGACCTTCGACCAGCGCATGGGTTTGATGTCGGTTTGTAGGGGGGCGCTGTCGCGTAGGACCCCGTCGACGATGTGGAGCTGGGCGTCCGCGTTGATCCCCGCGTAGCGGACGCTGACGTAGCACCCCTGGAAGGTGGGGTACATGCAGAGATCGCGCGCGGGGATCGGGCCGTCGCCGATGGCGTTGGTGACCAGCATGCTGAGCCCGGGATCCCAATGGAAGGGCGGCGAGTAGGTGTTGTTGAGCGGCAGGTGCGAGAAGCCGCCGGAGAGGTCGCGAATCAGCCGGAAGCGCCGCCACTGCGGCTCGGGCGGGGTGCCGAGGGCGAGGGACACGTGCTCGCTCTCGGCGAGCTCGGTGACCACGATCTGCACACAGACGCGCCCGCCGTCTTGCGTGCGGATCGCGAGGGTGTCGCCGGGGTACATGACGAGGTAGGCCATGTGTGGGGTGAGGTCGACCTCTTCGCGAAAGATGTCGGGGTTGTCTTTCGCGAGCATCCGGGCGACGTTTTGCGGGTTCCAGTTCGAGCTGGCGACGCCGATGAGCTTGGGCGTGACGTCCGAAAAAACGCCGAAGAATTCGCCGTCGATCTGGCCCGCGGGGCCGGTGAGATCGAGCTCATAGACGCGACCTGTGACGATCTGGAAGTTGCTGCGCCTCTGCTGCATCTTCGTGAGGCCGTCGAAGTCGCCCTCTTTGCGCAGCCTGAAGGTAATCGGTTCGGATCCCATGGTCGGCTCCTTCCTACCGGCAGACGTCGGGGCCGCAGGCGGCGTACCAGCCGGCGTTGTTGACGCTCACGCTCGCGAACGCGCTTGTGAGGTTGTTGGCGGTGCCGACGTGCTCGAGCTCGATGATCAGGTACTCCTTGGAGCCGACGGTGACGGGGGAGTTTTGGTAGAGGGGGAACTTGACGGGGGTGACCCCTCCCTCGTTGGTAAAGAACTGAAAGCCGCGGTACTCGCTGCCGATCTGCGTGCCGGGGCCCTCGGGCTTCGTGGAGACGTACAGGCGGACGACGATGTCGAGCAGGTTGTTGCCCTGGTTGGCGATGCTGAGCGCGATCGTGATATCGACGGGCGAGTAGCCGGGGCGCTGCTCGTGGACGAGGCGGATCTTCTTCTTGGGCGGGACGGGGTAGTCGTCGACGTAGTCGCCGCCCAGGCCGATCACGGGCTTGATGACGTTGACCTGAGCCTTGTGGGAGTACTCGTCGATCGTGACCTGCGAGTAGAGCATGTTGGCCGGGCAACACGACTGCCGCATCATGTTCTGTAGGTCGTCGCAGCGGCGGGTCACCGAGTTGCAGCCACTCTCGACGCGGCCGAGGCGGTCGGTCATCGCCCGCAAGAGGGCGAGGTCTTCGGGGCTGATCCCGAGGACGTGGCAGATCCGGCGCATGGCCTCGTGGCGGGTAGCGTCTGAGTATTGTTCAGGGAGCATAATGTCTTGATTCATCGCGTGACTCTCCGTTCCCCGCTCATGGCGAGGTGCTGCTACGTTGATGTTTTCATCCTATGGGGCGTCGCCCCCTCATCAGTTTTCGCTGTCAGATTCTCTCGGTCGCTGCGCGGCGGCTAGGCGGTGAAGCCGGGGATCACCCCGAACATCCGCCGGAACTCCGCTTGGAGCAGATCTTCGTTGATGTCGTCGCCGAGCGCTTGGCCACGTGTGGCGCCGGTCTCCGCGCCCGTGGGTTCGACGACCGTGGCGCTGGCGTTGTTGGTGGTGATCACCGGCGCGGCCTCGGCGCCTTGGGGGGCGCTGCTGGGGCGAACGGTCGCGGTGGTGTCGATGGGCAACGAGCCGATCCACCAGTCGAGCACGAGGACCCCGCCAGGGCGGAGGGCGCCGACGGCGGCGGAGGGGACCTCGAGGCGGACCTCGCGGCCGTCGCCGTCGGTGCCGAGCAGGGCGACGGTGGGGGGCGTCGCCGCGGAGGACTTGATCGATGCGGAAAAGAGCTTTCATCACGACACCAGGAGTTTCTGAAGCACGGCGCCAGCGCTGAACATGAGGCCGCCGAGGTTGAGGGTGTTACGGAAGGTGAGGGTCTCTTTTAAAAACAGGCCGCCGCCGACGCCGAGGAGCCCCAAGAGCGCGATGGGGGGACGGGGCCGATGCTCTTGACGCCAGAGGTCGCGCGGCCGAGGAGCGAGCCCGCCACGACGCCAGCAACAGCGGAGACGCCGAGGATGGCGTTATCCCGCCAGGTGCCGCTCAGGAGGCGATCGAGCTCGGCCATGAACTTCTCGGGATCCGTGGCCCGCTTGAGAAGTCTGGCGGCGAGGCCGTGACGCTCGTCCGCGCGGATCTGGCCTAACACCTTCCAGAGGGTGGCCATGACCGTCCGCTCGGCGGCTTCTTCCTGGTCCATCGTCATATCTACGGATTTTCCTGTGCCGTTCATTTCTTCGTTGCCTCCTTCACGACTTCCACGATCGCCGCGAGCGTCGGGTTGGTGACCGGCGCCTCCATGAGGCTCCGGGACCGCTCAGCGACCGTTTTCATCAACTTTTGGCTCTTGGCCATCTTCTCCTGAATCTCGGCGTCGAGCTGGGCCAGGCGGGCCTTCTCCGCCTCGATCTTCTCCCACTCGGTCTTCTGAGCCTTCGCTTCCTGCTCCAGCGCGGCCTTCGCGGCCTTCACTTCCTGCTCCAGCGTGGCCTTCGCGGCCTTCACGTCCTGCTCCAGCGCGGCCTTCGTGGCCTTCACTTCCTGCTCCAGCGCGGCCTTCGTGGTCTTCACGTCCTTCTCCAGCTCGGCCTTCGTGGCCTTCACTTCCTGCTCCAGCGCGTCCTTCGTGGTCTTCACGTCCTTCTCCAGCGCGGCCGTCGTGGTCTTCACGTCCTTCTCCAGCGCGTCCCTCTGAGCGGCCCTCTTCATCTCCGCAAACTCCGCTTGCCGCTCGATCTCAGCCCGCTTGGCGGCTACCTCCCAACCTACTTCAACCCGCTTTGCAGCCACTTCTGCTGCCTCCCGGTCCAGGGCAAGCTGCTGGGTGGCCATGGCCTTCTCCTTCTCCGCGAGGCTCGCCTCCCTCTGGAGCACACCCCGCGCCCGCTTCGCCCGGCGAGCCACCTTGAACTCCTGCTTCTGGACCTCTTGCTCACGCGCCGCGAGCTCCCGCTCACGCGCCGCGAGCTCTCGCTCACGCGCCTCGAGCTCTCGCTCGCGATCATGGTCCGGGGTGAGGCGGACAGGGGCGGCCGCGGGTTGGGACTGCTGCACCTGACCAGCGTGGGGGAGGGGCTGGCTGGGAGGCAAGCAGTTTTTTCGAGCGTGTCGCTCTCGATGGGTTCGTTTGGGTTTGGATCCTTATGACACCGTGGTTCGTCGGCAACGACACCGAATTTGTACTGTAGGCGCGCCGCCTCGTCGGCGTTGACACCGCTACGGTGCTGAGAACGAGCCCCGTCGACGAAGTTGACACCGATCGCGGTGGACTCATGGACGAGTGTCACCGTTATCTGTCCGGTTCGTGGGCAGAACACCACCGATGACACCGCCGCGTTGACGTAATTTCGCTCGGCCTCGGCGCGAAGGTCGGGAGCGACATTGGCGTGGTCGTCGGGCGGCGCCGCGCCGGGGTCAAGCGGAGGGGACAGCGGCGGCAGCGAGGACGCGCTCTCGCTCACCGTGAGGCCGCGCTCGCGCAGCTTCTCCGCAAGCTCTGGGTCCTCGAACTCGACCGTCAGACCCCCGGACCAGAGACAGGCGAGCTGAAAGCTGAGGCCGCGCCGACCCCTGCGGATCTGCGTCAGCGTGTTGCGCTTGATGGCTCCGTTCAGCTTCCGGCTGAGCTTGGCGGCGGTGAGGCCCTGGTCGGCCTGGACCAACTTGTCCCGGATCTGGGCGCCGCTCTCCCACTCGGGGAGGAGGTCAAGATCGCGGAGAACAGCGAGGGCGCTGTCAATCGGTAGCCGTTTGTGGTCGGGCGTGCGGCTCTGGAGGGCCCCAAGGACGCTGTTGTACTCGTCGATGCTTCGGATGAGGACGGAGGCGGACATCGCGCCGGAGGATCACCAGCGATGAGGTCTTCCTCAAGGATCGAGATCGTCCCCAGCCCGCTGGCCTGGTGCAAATATGCGCCAGGGTGGCGCGAATCTGCGTTTATGCGCGAGCGAGGACGACCGCGGCGCGATTGATACTGCGCGCGGATCGGGGACATTCACGCGCTGGTCGCTCACCTTCGCGCGGGGGTCTCTCGATTGCGCGCGGCGCTCACGCGGCAAATGCGCGAAATCGCGAGGCGTAAGGCTCGATGCCGCCCGCGTGGCGGAGGAGGACCCCCAGGGCGATCGCGCGCGCGAGAATGGGGCGGTTGTGAGCAGATGAAAAAAAATGGGAGATCTCTCCGAAGAGATCTCCCTTGGGCGGATTCGCGAGAGGCTTCTGAGGGCTCGTGGAGGAGGTCGTCTTGACGAGCGCTCGCAGGGACGCATCCGAGCCATCACGCCGGGCCGGCGGCGTCGGTTGCGATCTCGATCAACTCCACGAGCGGGCGCCATACGGCGTGCTGCTCCGCAGCACGGCGCGCGCGCACGAGGGCCTCGTGGTCCGCGCAGTCGCGCCAGTGCGGGCCGGGCGGCGGCTGTACAGCCAGCTCGCGAGCTCGTTCGCGGTCATCAGCGGCGACACCGGCGGCACCGTCGACGCCCCTTCGCCTGGTGTGCTCGCCCTCGTCGTCGCTGCCCCCGAACGCTTCTGCTCTGTCGCCATCGCCACCCTCCGCTCCACGATCTACCTGCGCGGGGGCCCGTCACAGGCCCCATGATTCGATGGTAAACGGTCGCCCGGCCGGCGTCAGCGGGAGTGATCGCTCATGGCCATCAGGGGCTCGGGTTCGACCCGTGCGCGAGCAAGCGCGACGCGCGACCCCGCCATGTGATTTTCATAACGTTAACCGTGGGATGGCGTATAGCCTGGTCTAGGCGTGATACGGGGCGACTTGCGCGGTCGTGCCCGTCCGGAGGTGTTGACCCGGGCGGCCGGCTTGTTTTTCATAACCACATGAGCAAGCCCAACAACCTCAACCTCTCCCTCACCTTCGGCCGCGGCGAGGTGCACATCTGCATGCCGGCGCTCGCCGTCAAGGTGGAGCCCTCGCCATCGACGGGTAAGGCCGTGCGGGTGTGGATCTCGCTCAACAAGACCCGACCCGGTGAGAGCCCGATCGAGATCGCCGTCTTCCCCAGCCCCGAGAGCTTCCTCGAGCAGTTCAGCGACTGGATCCGGCGGTACCGCACGCCGACCCCCGAGCAGGGCGACCAGGGTGGCGGGGGAGCCGTGCGGGGAGAAGAGCGTGACCGCTGAGAGCAAGCCTCAGAGCGCGCTGTGCGGGGTGCAGATTGGGATCAGGCTCCCCGCGCGTGGCTGGCCCACGGCCACACCCGGGCAGCGAGGAGCCGCGGGTGCGGCGGTGGAGCACGATCGCGATCCGCGGCTGCATCTACTCGGTGCCCTCGCGGCTGATCGGCTACCTCGTCGAGGTACGCATCTACCTGACCCAGCACCAGCTCGAAGAGCAAGTGCGGGAAGGTTGACCGGGCCGGGACGCTCACCCGGTAGTGAGTGTGCCTTTTCAAGGCGCACACAACCCGTTCTCGGAGGCACACTTCAAGACCCTCACCCACCTATCCCGACCGCTTCGCCGGCTTCACCGAGGCTCTCGCCTTTTGCCGGTCGTTCTTCGCCTGGTACAACCATGAGCACCGGCACTCCGGCATCGCCTACCTGACGCCCGCCGACGTGCACTACGGCCGCACTGACGCCGTCCTAGCCGTCCACGCCGCCGCCCTCGAGGCCGCCTACACGGCTCACCCCGAGCGCTTCGTCCGCGGCAAACCTACCCCGCGCCGGCCTCCCGCCGCCGTCTACATCAACCCACCCCGATCACCCCCCAAGCGCTCACGACCAGGACGGTGTGCCCAACGTCCTGCCACCCGCCAACCCGAATAAGGACTAGACTCTGGGCGAATTCGAGCGACACTAAATTCTTCAACAACCTGTCTCACTCTTATTGACAGGCTCCGGATCCCGGTGTTCGGCCGAACCTATGTCCCATTCTTCAGCGATGGCGGCCGGGCCACTCTCCACATGAGTTGGAGGCGCCTGCTCGCGGCAGGCGCCCAACGGGTCTACCCCGCGCACGGTGACCCCGTCAAGGCGCTGCCCGACGGCCGGGTGCGCGTGCTCTTCAAGACGCCCTGGCGCAGCGGCGTCGCCCACGCCGACATGACCGCGGACAAGTTCCTCGCCCGCTTCTGCGCCTTCGTGCCGCCTCCGGGCTTCCACATGCTCCGCTACTACGGGGTGTTTGCGAGCCGCCACCACCGCGCCCGCATCGTCCCGGCCGCCCCCGCGACGCCCGAGCTCCAGCTCGCTCTCGACCTCACCGCCGCCGCGAACGACACCCGCTCGCCGACCGACGCCTCGCCCCGGCCACGTCGGCTCGGCTGGGCGAAGCTCCTGGCCCGCGTCTTCGCCGTCGACGTCACGGTCTGCCGCCAGTGCGGCCGCCGCATGCGCGTCCTCGAAGTCGTCTCCACGGCGCCCGCGCTCCACTGCCGCGACCGCGCCCCGACCCTCCGGGCCAAGTCTTGTTGTTCGCCGGCTGACCGCGCGCCCCTCGCGTCGCGCCCGGCGGCCCCTTGGCGCTCGCCAGAGGCGGAGATCTCACCGGGGAAGCTAGGCGTGTGTTGTCACACGAATGACCTGTACGGCGACCTTCGGACGGCCCGAACGGCGACGAAATCAGCCTCCCTGGCCCGCCTGCGCGGATGCCGCGAGAGCCCCGTACCCGACCGCCGGACCAAATTCTGGGTTTGAACCTCTTAAGCGCGTGGCAACTATGTGTTAGGCGGGTTGAACCGTTGGCTGCGCCACCCCACACACAACCTCCTTGCCAGCGTGGGCGGGGTGGGGCACAGTGCCCAAGCCTTCGACAGGGCGCAGAGTTCAGCAGGAGCGGTACGGTGCAGGCAACGGAGTTCATTGCCAACTGGCAGACGTCGGGCGAGTGCGAGCGCGCCAACTTCCAGCTGTTGCTCATCGGCCTGTGCGACCTGCTCGGCGCCGACCCGGGCTGTGCTCACAGAACCACGTCAGCTCCTGCGTCGTAGGTGATGATGAAACGCTCTCTGCACGAGATTGGCAACCACGCCTTTGAGCAACTGATCGGGCGACTGTGCGTCCACCTGCTTGGAGCCGGCACAAAGGTGTTTTCGTCCGGACCGGATGGAGGCATCGATGCCTCGTTCGAAGGTCAGGCGGAAGCGTGGCCGTCTTCCACAGCGCAGTGGGCCGGGCGCTGGATCGTGCAGGCGAAACACACTGAGAACCCAGCAGCAGCGGTCAGCGACAGCACCTTCTCTAGCGACGGCGCAAGCTCGGTCATCAGCGAGGAGATCGCCAAGCTGACGGCGAATGGCGGGCCACGCTGCGACCACTACCTCCTTTACACCAATCGACGTGGAACACCCCAGGCGATTGCCAGTATCGAGGAGAGGTTGAAGGCTGACCTCGGAGTGCAGAATGCGCAGGTGGTGACGGCGCCCATGCTGGACGGCCTGCTCTCAAAGTACCCGGCCGCGCTCGTACAACCGCTTGCAGAAGCATTCGCCATGCCGCTGACGCTGGATGTCGATACCGTCGCAGCGGCGCTCGAGGTGTTGATCGGAGAGTTGGGGTCGCGCTCGACCAGCCGGGCGAAGGCGAGCAAGATTCAACGTACTTCGCTGGCGACGAAGAACGCCCTGAACGCCGTCGGCAGTGAACTGGACCATGTCTACAACGCAGCATTGCATGAAGACCTGGGTGTGATGGAGAGATTTCTCGCCGCGCCCGATCGGCACACGGACGGCCTGCGCGACGCCTATCTTAGCTTCTGCGACTCCGCGAAAGACCAACTGGTCCTCGCCAGGACGCAGTCAGTGCCCCTCGCCGGCTTCCTCGTTCAGCTCATCCGCCGGGTCTGTGAGAACCACGAATTTCTGAGCACCGGCCAAGGACCGCGTGCAGTGCGCGCAATGGTTTACTACATGTACTGGATCTGCGACCTCGGTACCCATGCTGATTCCGACGAAACATGACCATCCCGACCTGACGCTGCTCGCCGTCGCGGGCGCACTGTTGAAGCCGCTCATCAGGAAGCGCTCGCTGACGTACTCCGACGCCCGCGACCACCTGGAGCGACTGCACCCACAGGCCCCTCTCATGCTGCCCCTGGCAGCCACGTTCCTCCACGGCCTCGGACTGGTGGACTATGGGCCGGCAACCGACAGCTTCATCTTCCGAGGTCGGCGATGAAGCTGGTGCGCCTGTACTCGAACCACGACGACGTCTTCGTCCCCCTCACGTTCTCGCCAGGTGTCAACGTGGTACTCGGCACCATCCACGACCCGGCGCGCCGGGTAGGCAAAAACACCCACAACCTGGGCAAGTCTACCCTGGCGCGGGTGATTGACTATTGCCTGCTCCAGGAGGACCCGAGGGCCATCTTCCAAAGCGCCACCGAGCGGTTCGCGGACTTCATCTTCTACCTTGAGATCGACCTGTGGGGAGAACGCCGCGTGCTGGTCCGGCGACACGTCAGCGGGGACCGTCGAACCTCGATCTGGGTCGCTGACGGCACCAATCCAGCCCCTGACGGGCGTAGACTGGAGGCCGAAGAGTGGACCCACGGCCCCATGGGTGAGGACCTCGCGAAAAGCCTCCTGAATCGACTCCTCGATATCACAGGGCTGGCGCCCTATTCCTACCGCGCCCTGATGGGATACCTCCTACGCGACAAGGAAGACTACGCCGACAAGGGAGCACCCTTCAAGCTGGCACACCATATGGGGGCCGAGCACCAATGGCGCATCCCTATGGCACAGATGCTGGGCCTGCCTGGCGCACCCTGGCGAGGGATCATTGAAGCCAATGAGCAGCTCAATGACACCAAGGCTCAACTCCAGAACGTCCAGCGCGAATTGCGTACACTCGCGGGCGACCAGACAGCCCTGCAAAGCCAGAAGGTCGCGCTCGGCGTGGAAATCGCCGCACTGACCCGGTCCATGGGTGAGCTCGAGTTTGCCGAGCCGGACCAGGCCGTCAGCCGGGACCTGGTTCAGGACACCGAGGGAGTCGTCCGCGAGTACATCACGCGCATCACCGACGCGGAACGCACTGCGGTGCGCATTGCCGAGATGCTAGAGCGTGATGCTGGCGCCACCCGCTTCAAACCGCGGGCTGTGGCCACGCTCTTTGAACAAGCTGGCGTCGTCCTGCCGGGCGAGCTGCTCCGCACGCACGCCGACCTAATCGCCTTCTACCGCGCAGTTACGACAGAACGACGCGAGCAGCTCAAACAGGAGCTGGCACAGGTTGAACTCGCCCTCATCGAAATGCGCGCAAAACATGCCGAGGCCGATGCGCGCCGTGCCAGTCTCGCCCGTTCGCTGGCGAACCAGCAACTGGCACAGAAGTACCGCGACGTGGCCGAAAGATTGGCCAAACGACGGGTGGAACAGGCCGCGCTCGAACGCGCCCTCTCGATTCAACCTGACGAGAACCGCCTTACCCGCGAGCGCGATCGGCTCAAGGCGCGGCTCGATGAATTGAAGGCCGACGCGCAGACTGCTCTGTCGCCCGCACCCGAACTGCTTCGCCAAATCCAGCAAGCCTACGGCGAGATCACCCGCAACATCTGCGGCGACGTGGGAGTGCTCTCGGTCACTACAAAACCCCGTGCGGGAACAGTAACGTTTGATGCGACCTTCCGTTCTGCGTCCGGCCGCCCCAACGACAAGCACCGTGGCGAGACCTACTCGCGCCTGCGCAGCATCGCGTTCGACCTCGCACTTCTGCAGGGCCGGCTTCCCGACCGCTGGCCCCAATTCGTGTACCACGACAGCATTCTCAACCTGATGGAGCCGCGCCTGGCGCAGGGCCTCCTGTGCGAAACGCGAAAAGCCGCCGACGCCGGCATCCAGAGTGTCATCACCCTGCTGGAGCATGAATTGGACCCGCTTGGCGGGCTGGACACGCTCGACGACGACACCATCGTGCTGCGCCTGCATGACGGAGGGGCCGGCGGGCGTTTGTTCCGAGGTGAAGAGTGGTGAGTGAGATCGCCATCACTCCCGCCTCATTCGGGCACCGGCGCTGTGCGATCAGGGGCGGCGACGGAGCGCCGCCCCTACGTCCGACCGCCAGTGATCGCGGACGAGCGACGCGCCGGCGCGCGGCGAGCCTTCGGCGCCTTTCTAAAGATAAACGTGGATCGGTGAGCCCGGGAAACGGCTTCTCGTCCCTCGATGGATTCACTGACATGTCTTGTTCACCTCCGGCGGCGTCACCTCCTCCGCGACCTGCTCTGCCTGCTCCCCTCGTGGCCCAAGAGCCGCGTCCTGGGGCTCGCCCCCGCGTACTGGAAGCAGACGCTCGAGCAACAGGAGACTCAGCAGCGGCTCGCTACAAACATCTTCCGCCGGCTGTCGCTCGATGGACATGCCCCAGCGGTGTAGCGAAGACGCTGGCTGCTCGCGAGACGTAGTACATTAGACGCGTACAGCGATTGATCGAAGTCGCTGCGTTGCGTTTGGATTCAAAGACACAACGAACGGGCCATTGCGTTTCAATAGGCCAGCTCGCCCCCCTAGCGCAATCCCGCATTCAGGCTTTCCCAACGAAAACTCGAAGCGGAATAGTAGATTCTCATTCAGCCCTGTGTTTCGCAGTGCCCGAACCCGTGCATCGTCATGATATACATAGATTAGCCCCGATCGGAATAATCGGAGATACCGAGATCCGAAATTTCTTTGGTTGCCGCCCCGCAGAAACCATCGAGTGAACACTCCCGCAAAGACGGACCACAAAAACTCAAGTCTTGGCAGACCTTCAGGATCAAGATCGTTCTGCGACGGCTTTGCTAAGACCACGGCATCAAATCGTGACTGGCGGCTGACGCTGTTGTTTTTGATTTCGCGCACCTCAAAGCTGTCCCGAGCCTCGATTCCGCGCTCGTGCTCCCGTATCCAGTTGACCACATGACCGATCCGGGTTTGGGAGGTTATCCACTCGACAAAGGATGTGTGCTCATTCCATAGAAGGCTTTCCCTCAAGACATGACCGGCGAACGATGACAGGTCTACCGGCACGCTAGGTGCCGGGACACTCGCATGATCTGAAATAAACAGAGATGTCGGACCGCCTCGGCTGGTGCTGAGCAAGTATCTGCTTCGGTCACCTCGAAGTGCCTTGCATAAGATTAGAGACCGCATAGTGCAATCGATGAGGATTCGATCGTCCCAGATTGAATGGGTGCCGAAAATCACCGTCTGAGGGGAGCATCCATTGATTACGTCCTCGCGGATGCGTTCCAGCGAGAACATTTCATTTGAGCCGAGTGACAGGATTACTTCCTCGGATGCCCAATCCGCGAGTCCCGTGAACATCGTCGGGTTAGTGAGTGTGGCGTAGAGCACAGCCGCATAGGTGGCATTGCACGCATCAATCTGCCTGTCGGCTAATGCAGGACAGTCTTGGAATGCTATCTTCAAGGGCGGCGAGTTCGCGTCTGTGAACTCAACATCGTAGTCCGAGAGAATTCGTATCGATCCGTGAGAGATGGCGTTGCGTGCGATGGGGTTGTAAGCCTCGTGAAATGACGCTGGTAGGTACCTCTTGGCTTGGTCGTGTAGATCACGGAGCTTATGGCCGACGTTCTTCTGAATTCCCACTGTCGCAAAATGCGCGCTCAGCAAAAAACTAAGGATGTGCTTGTAGATCGATTCGGCGATTGTCACATAATCGGACAGGTACTCTGTCTGGATTTGATCTAAAACCAGTGCTGCGTTGCTGCGACTTTCTAGATGGATGTCCGGGTAGGTCGCGTTCTGCGCCCGTAGGGAAACCAGCGCATGCCTGAGCGCCTCTTGCGCCTCACTTGCGAAGATTACATTCTGCGCCTCAGCCTTGGCCAGGACTGCTAATGTGTCGCGAAATACGTGATGTGAAAAAAACTTCTGGGGGCGAGCCAGGGCGAATTTCCAGAGTGTACGTCCGCTGAGGGAGTCGAAGGTGCAGAGTGGTCCGATTGGTCCGCGATCGGCGTTGCTAAGCCTTCCCAGAAGACGCTTGTGCAGAAATGTAGTATCGAGGAAGGCTAGAATTTTGTCGTTTTTGATCATCGCCAGTGTTCGTTGGGTTCTGGAACCTGCGTGAGTGCATCCCGCGGAGTTCTTTGAGGGAAGCACAATGGGCTTGGGGGTACCGGTCCTTCTTCCTTCGGGGGCGCGCCCCGGCCCATCGCTGCACAGCTTGCTCAAGTCCTGGTCCTCATGCAGGGAAGGAATAACGGTTCCTGAGCGCGAGCGCAAGCCGCCACCTCGCCCTCCATGTGGAGGTGCACCGCCACACGTGGCCCATGCCCCCGCTGTCACGGGACGGGCTATGAGATCCGGGTAGGGACACCCAAACTGATCCACCCCGGGACGGCCAAAGTGATCCGCGCAACGCTTGCGTCTGGCCGCGTCGACGAGGGCTGCGCCATCCGCTCGGTGGCCCCGGGACGGCCAAGCTGATCACCCCCGGGACGGCCAAGCTGAGCTCAGCCGCTCCTACCGCGAGCTCGCCCGCCACTACGGCGTCCAGATCGATCCCACCCCGCCGGCGAGCCCCCAGATGAAGGGCCGCGTCGAGTCGGCCGTCCGCTACATCAGGCGCAACTTCCTGCCGACCCTGGGCGCCGGTAAAAGGTTGGGTTGGGTCGCTCACTTGGTTATGAAATCATGCCGGCCGGCCTAGTCAAGTTATGAAAAACAGTGCGGAAACGCGCCCTTGCTCTGGCTCCGGCCGCGGGGCCCGTACGCCGCCGCTCTGCGCGAACTCCCCCGCCAGCGCCGGCCCCACGGACCGCCCGGCGCGAACTCTCCCGCTGACAGCCCGCGGGCTGGTGGATAGCCTCGAAGATCCCGGGCCTTCGGCTCGGCGAGGAGGAGGGCGAGATGGGGTCGCGGGCGCGGTGGCGAGGGGGTTTTGCGGCTGGCGAGGATGGTGGCGACGACGGCGCCGCGGAGCTCCCGCGGATCCTCTACGTGCAGGACCTGGCCGACCTGCTCGGGCGCAGCGAGAAGGCTGTGCGTCACGCGATGCGCCGCGGCCTGCTCCCCGAGCCGCTAAAGCTGGCCGGACGGCTTGCGTGGAGGCGCGCGGATGTGCTCTCTTGGGTCTCGGAGATCCACGGCGTCTCGAGATCTGAGCCGTTCGTGAACATTTCGATCCACCCCTACGACCACGACCCGAGTCGTTTCCGCGTGACCTTCGAGATCCCCAAGACCCCCGGCGAGCCGCGCCGACGCCTCCGCAAGGTGGCGCCGGCGGGGCTCGATCACGCCGCCGCGCTCGACTGGGCGCGCCGGCAGAGCCGCGAGATCTGGGCGGAGCTCATGGGCGTACGCGAGGAAGTGAGGCCCCCCACCCCAAGCATCCCCCAACCCCCACCCCAACCCCAAAAGACGCCGCCACGCGCGCCGCTACGGCCCTCCGCCGCCGCGCCGACAGGCGATCGCGACGAACTCATCGGCGAAGTAATGGTCGCACGCGATGATCAGGGTAGGCAACCAAGGCAGGCGTCCACGGCTCGGAGCAACTCGCCGCGCCCCACGAACTCAGACACCACCTGCGACGGCGGCCCCTGCCGGATCACCAACCTCGCCGAGAACACGCAGGGCCTCGTCAACCTCGTCTGCGAGTGCAAGTGAGCCTCTTCCGGCTCAGTGGCAGTTCGCGAAGCTGATGTCGGCCTTCAGCCGCAGCGCCGCGTCCTCGCAGGCGACCCGCACGTGGCCGCGCACGTTGCCCGCAGGAATCCTCGAGGATGTGCGTCCACGGTGTCAGGGAAGTCTATGAAGTCTATACTCAGACAAATGGGGAATCCAACAGCGCTTCTGAAACTCCCGGCAAACAAACCACCCGCGCATTCGGCGCGGCGGCTTTCCAGCGCGATTCAATGACTCCGGCTGCGAAGGGATCGATGAGCCATACGTTTTTGACTCCGCCGCCCGCCCGCTGGAATAACTGTGAAAGTGCGATATCATACGGGGGCAGCGAGTACCCAGCCACGATCCAGTTGGGGCAACTCATTAATTGATTTTCGCATTGATCCCAGACAGAGCGCAGCCAGTCTGGTGTAACTTTCTCCGTCAAAGGAGGGATGATTGCTGCTGTTCCGCCTCCTCTGAAGGCCGGACGCGCATCCTGATACATTGCTAGACAGTCATTTTCAAATGACCAATTAAGAGAGCCGTGAAGTTTGTACAGTGGGATGGAACCGGCGAGGGTTTCAAATTGGCCGCTTTTATGGACGCTGAATGGCTGCTTGTCTCCCTTCAGGGTTTGCGGTCTCGATATTCCGCCATAATGTATTCCTGGTCGGGTGGGGCGCATTGTCGGCTTCGTGCGAAGTCCTCGTTCAATTAATAAATCATAATTTGTGGTGACGACCATTTTCAGGGTGAATTTCTTCAGGACGGCTGCCCAGAAGTCGACATGAACCGCGCTTCGGACTGGATTAGTGATCCTCGCCGCGTACCTTGGAGTTTTCGTCTGAGGCCTGTCCTCCCCCCGTGGCGTGGCAAGAACTGCTGCGACGAATTCGACTACCTCGTGCCACAACACCTGGCTTACGTGCATCTGGTTGACCGCGGTAAGGAACTGCTCCGGGCCTTGGTCCGGGTGCTGGGCATGCCATTGCTGCCAGGTCTCTAACACTCTAAGCGATCGTTCATTTGCCGCCTCGGAACCGGTGTAAGGTTTTGCATGGAAGAGGTCTCTGGTCAGTGGGAGTCCGGCAACGAAGGAGAAGCCAGCACCAGCAATGACAGCTACTTCTTGGAAGGTTACGCTCATTTCGGGCATCCTTTCGACCACCGCGCGCTGATCAGCCCGGGCAGAGGAGGTCGTTGTCCCAGGCCGCCTCGTTGTTCGACTCCTCGCACTCCGACTGGACCGAGCCGCCGAGTCCGTCGTCGTCGACCCGGATCACCAGGCCGTCGGGGCCGAGGTTGGCGAGGTCGACGGTGAAGACGATCCCCGCGGTCCCGGTGCCGGCCGGGATCCCCTCGGCGAGGACCATCGTCTCGAGCGGCTCGAGCATCATCCCGTCCTTGCGGAAGAGGGTCACCGGGACCCCGGGCTCGACGTCGACGCCGCCGTAGTTGAAGGCCTGGGCGACCAGCGTGGCCGTGCTGCTGTCGCCGCAACCGGTGACGCAGGAGTCGGCGATCTCGACCCGGAGGTCGACGGCCGCGTCGTCGACCGTCGGCCGCGCGCGGAACACGTTGTAGATCTGCCACGAGGGCTCGGGCTTGGCCGGGACCTTGCCGTTCTGGAGGAGGTTGGTGACCGCGAAATCGTGGATCCCCCAGGTCGGCCCGCTCGCCTGCCAGCCGTCGCCGGCGTGGCCGAGCACCGTCAGGGTGCCCCAGGCCGGGTCGACGTTCTTGGGGGGGTAGTTGCTGACGTAGAGGATCTCCGCCGAGCCGTCCTTGTCGACGTCGGCGACGGTCGGGTACTCGAAGATGGTCCCCGAGTTGTGGCCGGGCTGCTTGAAGAGGACCGCGCCGGTCTTGCCGTCGAAGATGAAGAAGTCGTTCTGGTCGGCGAAGAGGATCTCGTAGATCCCATCGCCGTTGAAGTCGTAGCCCGAGCAGCCGGCGAGCCCCGAGGGGTCGGAGATCACCGTGCTCCAGAGCTTGGTCCCGTCGAGCTCGTAGACGCTGAAGATGCTGTTCGATCCCCAGGCCATCTCGGCCTCGCCGTCGCCGTCGAAGTCGGCGACGCAGGGCGGCCCGGGCCGCTGCATCGCCACGTCGCTGAGCTCGTAGAGGAGCGAGCCGTCGTGGTTGTGGACCGCGAGCTTGGAGCCGCCGATGAAGCCGACCTCGGCCTCGGGGTCGTCGTCGGCGTTGATCACCATCGTCCAGTGGCCGTAGTTGCCGGCGACCGCCGAGGTCCAGAGTTTGGTCCCATCGAGGTCGTAGAGGCTGTTGCCGATGATGATCTCCTGATCGCCGTCCTGGTCGAGATCGGCGGCGGTCGGCCCCCACATAGGGATCCCGGGGGGGAGCGGGAAGGTCCGCGCGAGGGTGCCGTCCTCGCCGTTGACCACGTGCTCGCCCATCAGCACCTCGGGCACCCCGTCGGCGTCGACGTCGGCGACCGTCAGCATCGGCCAGCCCACCGTCGTCGCCACCGTCGAGGTCCACATCAGCGCGCCGGTCGCCCCGTCGAGGGCGATCGCCCGCTTGCTCGCGTCGAAGCCGACGACGTCGGGCTTGCCGTCGCCGTTGACGTCGGCGATCGCCACGCCGCCGCCGATCGAGGTCTCGGTCTTGGTCCACGTCACCGTCCCGGTCGCGCCGTCGAGGACGGTGATCGAGTTCGGTTGGACGACGCTGACCACGACGTCCGGGGTGTCCTCGGCATCGATCACCCCGTCGTTGTTGTCGTCGGTCAGGTTACCGACCATCGGCGCCTGGTACGAGCCGAGGCTCCCGTCCTTCCACTGCCACTCGATCTTGACGTTCCACGGGTCGTTGACCACGACGTCGGGGGCCACGCAATTCTCGTCGACCTCGACCATCACCGGGGTCACGACGTCGACCTCACACTCGAGGTCATCGCATTCGGCGACCCCGTCGTCGTCGGTGTCCGGGAAGCCCTCGTCGATCATCCCGTCGCCGTTGTTGTCGACGCCGTCGCAGACCTCGATGCCGACGCAGGCCCGGTCGATGCACTCCTCGCCGAACGCGCAGGCGACCCCGCAATCGCCGCAGTTCTCGGGGTCGGAGCCGTTCGGGTCGCCCATCACGTCGACGCAGACGCCGTCGCACTCGATGGTGTTCGGCGGGCAGCCGCCGGTCGCCGACTCCGAGGCGCCCGAGAGGGTCGCCGGGTCGGTCGCCGCGCTCTCGCTCTCGCTGCCGCCGGTCGGGCTCGTCTTCGTCGTCGCGCCGGTGGTCGTGGTCTCGCCGGTGGTCGCCGAGTCTGAGGCCGAGTCGTCGCCGTTGCAAGCCGCCACGCCGAGCGCGAGGCCGAGCGCGAGGCGGAGGTTGGGGAGGATGGCGAAGGAGCGGATGTCCTTCACCCCAGGCCACAGCCACGACTGTGCGCTGCGCTCGGGTGCGCGCCGTACGCGCTCTTTGGGGGGAGGAGAGCGAGGCGGGCTCATAGGCGCGCGAATGGTCGCACGCCACCGCTAGGCGCAGCAACCAACCAAGACGCCCAGCGCTGCCAGCTCGGCATGGTGGATCCACCATCACCACGCCGACCCCGCCGCTGCACCACCTCATCTCCCCAGGATGCTCAAGCCGGGCCAGCGGCGTCGGTTGCGATCTCGATCAACTCCACGAGCGGGCGCCATACGGCGTGCTGCGCCGCAGCGAGGCGCGCGCACAGGAGGGCCTCATGGTCCGCGCAGTCGCGCCAGGCGGTGAGGCTCGCCGTCGCGTTCTCATAGCCGTCGTCGGAGGCGGCTACCTGCCCCGCCGTGACCTGGAGTGCCCGGCGGAACGCTTCGGCGCTCGCGGGGCGCTGGGCTGGATCCCTTGTGCAGGGCGCGGGCGACGAGCGCCTCGAGATCGTCGGAGATCCCACGATCTGGCGCTCGCTCGGTGACAGAAGGGGCCTGCTCGCTGGCGTGGGCGCTGAGCACCTCGAGGGCGGTGGTGCCGGGGAACGGTACACGTCGGGTGAGCAGCTCGAACAAGATCACGCCGACGGCGTAGACGTCGGCGGCGGGGGTGATCGGCTGCTCGCGCGCTTGCTCGGGGGAGACGTAGGCGAGGGTGCCGATCATCGCGCCGGGGGCCGATGAGGGCGCGAGCGAGAGCAGCGGGCCGGTGTGAATTTTTGCGAGGCCGAGGTCGAGCAGGATGAGGTGATCGCGGCCTTGACGCTGAACGATGAGACAGTTTTCAGGTTTAAGGTCGCGATGCACGGCGCCGAGCTTGTGGAGCTCGGCGAGGCCGTCGAGGAGCTGGATCATGAGGCGCAAGGCGTCGGCGATCGGCATCGCGGGCTCAAGGAGCCGCTGGCGCAGGGTGACGCCTTGTAGAAGCGGCAGGACGAGGAAGAGCACCGGCTCACCGCCGAGCGAGCGCTCTTCGCCGTGATCGAAGATCGGGACGACGTGGGGGTGATCGATCTGAGCGCCGAGCACGGCCTCTTGAAAAAATCGGCGGCGCTGATCGGGGGCGCGGCCGTGTTCGGGGTGCAGCGCCTTGATCGCGACGCGGCGGCGCAGGCGTAGGTCGAGGGCCTCATAAATGTCGGCCATGCCGCCGAAGGCGAGCAGAGCGTCGAGGCGGAAGCGGTCGAGCAGCGTGCGGCCGCGTAGGTCGGGGCCGCGCGGACGCAGGAGCTCCTTGGGCGAGGAAGAAGAGGCCGAGGCGATGGTCATGAGGGGGCTCCTTGGTCGGGCCTGGCGGGGCAACGGCCCCGCGGCCGGGAAGATGTTTCATAACGATACGACGCCAAGATTTCATAACCACATGTCGTGAGATCTGGCACGCGGCCCGGCGGGTCAGATGGCGACCCCGCGGTTGTGAGACCATCGGATCAGCTCGACCTCGCCGGCAGCGGAGCCCCGGTAGAAGGCGATGAGCTGCTCGATCACTTGCTCCGCGGTGGCGATGATGCCGCGTTCGACGGCGCGCTCGTCTGGCCCAGGGCGGCGGATGGTGGTCTGCACGTGGACGGCGGTGCTGGTGTCGGCGTCGTCGGCGATCTCGACCATGACCACAGATCGCGGCATGCGGAGGCGGACTTGGCCCGCGGCGGAGGTGAAGGTCACGAAGATGTTTGACATTGCGTTATGAAACACTGGCAAGCCGGCTGGGTCAACGTAGCTTGGTTATGAAAACTCACGGGCGCGGGCTCCGTCGCGCGATGGGCACCTGCGAGCCGCCTACTGGTCCCTAGAGGCCGCCAGCGCGCTTGCCCTCTGCCCTCTTGCGCGCGGCGCGAACTCTCCCGCTGACACCGGCCTCGTGGCTGTCTAGGATCCCAAGCTGGAGCCCTCACGGGCGCCTTTGGAGGTGGTAGATGGAAGGGGCGATCTTGAGAGTGGAAGAGTTCGCGCAGCTCCTCGGCTGCACGCCCACGGCGCTGCGCCAGCGGGTGGCTCGCGAGCAGGTCCCGCCGCCCTTTCGGATCGGGTGCTCGCTTGCGTGGCTGCGCGAAAGTGTGCTTGAGTGGCTGCGGGATTGCAGCCGGTCAGCCGGACCGGCTCAGATGAACATCCACACTCGTCCTTACAAAAAAGACCCCACCCGCTGGCACGTCGACGTCAAGCTCATGCACCCCACCACGCACACCGAGATCCGCAAGCGCCTGGTCGCGCCTGCCGGGCTGAGCGAAGCTCAAGCCCGCGCATGGGGCGAGCGCCAGGTGCCGAAGATCCTCGGCGTCGCGCTCGGGATGCCGAGCGAGCCGCCGCCGACCAAGCAGACCAGGAAGGCGCACGAGGTCCGCCGATCGTCACATGTCCAAAAGGCCATCTCGCACAGGCCGCAGATGACCCTCGAGCGCTTCTACCACGAGCGCTTCGAGCCCGAGCACGTGAGGATGCAGAAGCCGGCGACCCGCGACAACTACGAAACCAACTTCCGCCACCACTACCGCCCTCACCTCGGAGCCCTGCCGCTCGCAGCGATCGACGAGGATCGGCTCATGACCTTCCGCGCGAAGCTGCGCGAGACGCAGGGCGTGATGACGACCAACGGGATCCTCGGTCGTCTCGCCAAGATGCTGCGCGTCGCCAAGCGGATGCGGCTGATCGATGCGCTCCCCGAGGTCGAGAAGTTGCGGGCTGGCCGTGCTCGACCGAAGCCCGTCTACAGCGACGAGCAGATCGCCGAGCTCTGCGACGCCGCCGCAGCGCTCAGCGATGAGCACCTGCTCATCGTCTTGCTGGCGCTCGATGCTGGCCTTCGGGTCAGTGAGGTCTGCGCGCTCGAGTGGGGCGACGTCGATCTCAAAGGGGGCAGCGTGCTCATTCAGCACAACACCTACCGCGGGCAGAAGCAGACGCCCAAGGGCACGATCGGCAGGATCGTGCTGACAACGGCGCTGCGGGAGGCGCTCGCGCGGCAGCGCAAGGCCGAGCCGATCGGAGCCTTGGTGCTGTACCGGCGCTCGCAGCCCACCCGAAGCGGATGGGCGCCGCACACGCCGGCGTCGATCACCTACATGCTCAACCAGGCGCAGGAGCGCGCGGGCCTCGCGAAGAGCGGCCTTCACCTGCTGCGGCACACGGCGCTGACGCGGCTGTCCAAGCTCGGCGCGAGCATCTACATCGTGCAGGCGGTCGCGCGGCACAGCCGCCTCCAGACGACGGCGACCTACCTGCACGCGCAGCAGCTCACGCTCGCGCGTGAGGCCGCCGACCTGCTCGACTTCGCGGCGAAGTCGCGCTCAGGCAACGCCCAGGCAACGGAGGTCCCCCCCCTCTAAGCGGCGGATTTCCCCATTCTGGGCGCCTTCCGCGACTTCAAGCCGGAGAACGTGCTCGTCGGCGCCGACGGCCGCGCCCGCGTCGCCGACTTCGGCCTCGCCCGCCAGCTCGCCGCCGCGATCGAGACCACCGCCGTCGATCCCCCGCGCCTCGGCGCCAGCGCCCTCGACATCTCCTTGACCATGAGCGGCACCGTCCTCGGCACCCCCGCCTACATGGCCCCCGAGCAGCTCGACGGCCGCCCCGCCGACGCCCGCAGCGACCTCTTCTCCTTCTGCGTCGCCCTCTTCGAGGCCCTCTACGGCGTCCGCCCCTACGCGGGCGAGACCCTCGGCGCCCTCCTCAACAACCTCCACCAGAGCAAGCTGTCTGAAGTGCCAGCTTCAAGCCAAGTGCCGCGCCGGATCGCCGCCGCCCTCCGCCGCGGCCTCGCCAGCGATCCTCGCCTCCGACCCGCCAGCCTCGAGGCCCTGCTCGCCGAGCTCACCTACGAGCCCGCGCTACGCCGCCGCTGGGGCGTCTTCGCTAAGCGGCCTCGCGCTCGCCGCCAGCGCCGCCACCTACGCCTTCGCCGCCGCCACCACCGCCCCGGGGCCCGCCCGTGCAGCGGCGGCGAGGCCGCGATCGCCGATCTCTGGAGCCCTACCGTCGCGCGCTCGCTCGCCGCCGACCTCGCCGACATCATCCCCTCCGCGAGCGCCCGGGAGCGCGCCACGACAGGCCTCGACGCCTACGCGAGCGGCTGGGTGGCCGCGCGCCGCGAGGCCTGCCTCGCTCACCACCGCGGCGACGATCCGGCCCCCGCCCGCGACGCCCGCATGCGCTGCCTTGATCGCCGCCGCGACGCCCTTGACGGCGCCCTCCGCCTCCTCCGAGACGCCCGCCCCAGCGACGACATCGCCCGCGTCGTCGCCGGCCTGCCCGCCCTCGACGCCTGCGCTCGCATCGACGCCCTGCTCGTCGATCCCGCCGCTCACCGCGCCCCCGAGCTCGCCGCCGCTGCCGCCCCCCACCTTCGCCAGCTCGATCAGACCCGCGCCCTCGCCGACGCCGGCCGCATCGAAGAGGCCCGCGCCGCCCTCCGCGCCACCTACGAGGCCGCCATCGCGCTCCCCGATCGCGCCCTGCACGCCCAGATCGGCCTCGCCTGCGCCCGCCTCGAGATGGCCGCAGGAGACTGGCCGACCGCCGCGGCCCAGCTCCGCCTCGCCCTCGCCGACGCCGTCGCGAGCGACGATCACAGCGCCGCCGCGGAGGCGATCGCTCGCCTGCTCTACGCCCGCGCCCTCACCGATCAAGAGCGCCCCGCGGCGATCCTCGCCGACGCCCCCTCGCCCACGCCCTCGTCGATCGCCTCGGCCCAGGCAGCTTCGCGAGCCGCCGCCTCTGGGGCAACCTCGCCTTCGTGCACTTCGTCGCCGGCGATCAGGTCCAAGTCGATCGCTGGATCACCCGCGCCGTCGACGACCTCGCCGCCGTCGTCGACGCCGATCCGATCGAGTCCGCGAACCTGCTCACCGCCGCCGCCTCGCTCACCCGCGACCCACAGCGCCGCAGCGACGCCTTCGACCGCGCAGCGGCCATCCTCCGCCGCGAGCTCGGCGACGATCACCCCGATCTGCTGGTCCTCCATCTCCACCGCGGGCGCGCCGCCCTCGACCTCGACGAAGCGACCGAGCACCTCGAGGCCGCGTGCGCCGGCTACCGCCGACTCGCCCCCGATCCAGGCCCCGATGACGATCCCTCCTGCGCCGAGTGCGGCCTCTTACTCGGCGACCTCGAGGTCGAGCGCGGCCGCCCCGCCGTCGCGCTCACCCGCTACGACGACGCCGCCACCTGCGACGCCGGACGCGCGACCACCCCCGAACAACAGGCCAAGATCGACAGCCGCCGCGAGCTCGCCCGCGCCCGCGCCGAGCTGCTGCGCGGCCGCCCCGCCGAGGCCATCGCCGCCGCGGAGCGCCACCAAGAGCTGCTCGCGCCCTATTTTTCGGCGGAGCGCTGGTGGCTCGATCTCCCCCGCGTCGCCGCCTGGATGGTCCTCGCCGAGGCCCACCGTCAACGCGGCGACCGCCCCGCCGCCCGCGCCGCCCTCGAGTCGGCGCACGCCACCCTCGTCCGCCTCGAAGCCGTCGACAGCGACGCACTCGCTCGCTACTGGCGCGCCCGCGCCGCCGCGCAGCTCGCCGCTCACCTCGAGGGCGACGACGACCCCGCCGCCCGCGATCGAGCCCGCCAGCTCGTCCTCGAGGCGCGCGCCTTCCACGCCTCACGCGGACCAGGCGGCGCCGCCGAGCTCCTGTCCCTCGACACATGGCTCAACAGCCATCTTCGCTGATCCCCGCGCGACGGGCGCGACCGCGCCGACGACGCCGCAGCCCCATCAGCCCGATCCCGAGCGTCGCCGCCAGCCCGCCCGCGTCCCAGCCCCCGCCCCGCTGCGGCAGCCGCACCCTCCGCCGCTCCAGCCCTCCCACGGCACACACGTCTCCGGGTCCCACTCCGACTCTGACACCGCGCACGTCACCGGCTGCCCCTCGCAGCTAGCCAGCGCCTCGTTCGGATCGAGCTCGACCGGCCCCAGCAGCGCCACGTAGTCCTCACCCGCGCACACCGGCGCGCCCTCGAGGATCTCGCCGGTCGAGAAGACGATCCCCTTCGGGACCGCGCAATTGTCGCTTGTCCGAAAGACCATGTCCATCGAGTCATCCGCGAGATCGAAGCCGAAGAGCCCCACCTGGTCGCCCGCCGCCGCGAGCGCCGCGCGCTCCGCGGTGAACCTCGCCTGGATCGTCCCCTCCCCGCGCAGCGCCGCGCACCCCGTCGACTCCCCCGAAGAACACGCCGCCACGTCGGGCCCTGAGGCCTCACAACACGCCAGATCGGTGAAGCTCCGGCTCGCCTCGATCGTGAACTCCGCCGCGGCCGAGATCGGCGGGATCGCCGGCGGCGCCAGCGAGTCGCTCGCCGTCACGGATCCAGCGCTCTCCAGCGTCGCGGGCGCGCCGCCGCAGGCCGCGCCCAGCGGCTGGTTATCGACCGAGATCGCGACCGCGTAGCTCAGGCCCGGCGTCAGCGTCGCCGCTGGCCGCCACACCAGCGCCACCATCGCCGGCGCGCGCCACGGCTCCGCGACCAGCGTCAGCGACCCCGCGAGCGCCACCTGATCAGGCCCAGTCACCGTCACGCTCACCCGATCGACCGCCGACGCCGGGATCTCGGGCGCGCCATAGCGCCCGCGCAGCACGATCACCCCGTCCGCCGGGATCGCCCCGTTGGTGTGCAGCTCCACCGCGCTCCAGGCCTCGCAGAACGCCGGGTCGCACGCCTTCGCCGCGCCCGGCGCGCCCGCGATGAGTCCGGCTGCCAGCAGCGCAGCCGACACTGACCTGTTCCAAGAGACACTTTTCTTCGCCATCGAGCTCGAGACGGGCCGCATCGGCGCATCGTATCGCTGATCCGCTGACCCACCCAGCACGCGATGAGCGCCCCCAGGATCGAGCGCCTCGCCGAGATCGAGCGCCTCGCCGCGCCCGCACCGACTGCGCTACCCTGCGCCCGTGGTCCGTAAGCTCGGGCTCCTCGCCGCCCTCTACCTCGCCCAAGGCCTCCCCTTCGGCTTCTTCAGCCAGGCCTTGCCCGCCATGCTCCGCCAGCAGGGCGTCTCCCTCGAGGGCATCGGCCTCACCTCCCTGCTCGCGCTGCCGTGGGGCCTCAAATTTCTCTGGGCGCCGCTCGTCGATCGCCACGGCGGCGGCGCGCGCGCTGGCCGTCGCCGCGCCTGGATCCTCCCCTTACAGGCCGCCTCGATCCTCCTCCTGCTCGCCCTCGCCGCCGCCGATCCCGGCGCGCATCTCCCCTGGATCCTCGGCGGGATCCTGCTCATCAACCTGCTCGCCGCCACCCAGGACATCGCCACCGACGGCCTCGCTGTCACGATCCTCAGCGAGCGCGAGCGCGGCCTCGGGAACGGCGTCCAGGTCGCCGGCTACCGCCTCGGCATGATCGTCGGCGGCGGCGCCCTGCTCATCCTCTTCGATCGCCTCGGCTGGCCGCTGATCTTCCTCAGCATGGCCGCCCTGCTCGCCCTCGCGACGCTCCCGATCCTCCTCTTCCGCGAGCCCGAGCCGGCCGCGCCGCCGCCGCGGATCGGCCTCATTCCGAGCCTACGCGGCTTCCTCGGCCGCCCTGGCGCCGCCGCGTGGCTGCTCGCGATCGCCGCGTACAAGGCCGGCGAGCACCTCGCCACCGCCATGCTCAAGCCCCTGATGATCGATCGAGGCCTCGACCTCGAGCAGATCGGCTGGTTGATCGGGACGGCTGGCTTTTTGGCCAGCTTCACCGGCGCCCTCAGCGGCGGCGCCTTGCTCGGCCACCTCGGCCGGGAGCGCGCGCTCGTGCTCTTCGGGGTGCTCCAGGCGATCAGCGTCGCCGCCTACGCCCTCATCACCGTAGGCCCCATCGATCTCCGCCTCCTCTACTCCCTCACCGTCGCGGAGCACCTCTTCGGCGGCATGGCCACCGCCGCCCTCTTCACCCGCATGATGGACGCCAGCCGCCTCCAGCACGCTTAAGCAGCGACTACACCGTACAAGCCAGCGTCGTCGTGCTCGCCACCGGCGGCGCCGCCGCCGTCAGCGGCGCCTCGGCCGCCGCCCTCGGCTACACCCACCACTTCCTGCTCGCTGGCGCCCTCTCGCTCCTCCTCCTCCTCCCGCTCGCCTGGCACATCCACCAGCGCCGCCGCGGCCGCGCCGATATCATGGTCTAGAGCCCCCAGGCGCGGCTTCACCCCTATCACCCTCCGTCACCTTTAAGCGCGACGAAGTCCGCGAATTTCCCCGATCGAGGCCATCATTCCGGCGACAATCGACCCCGCGTGAGCGCCCCGAGGCAGCCTGGACAGAGCGACAGCCGCGGCGGCATGGCCCGCCTCGAGCGGCTCGTACCGCCTGCCCTTCGGGACAGCTCCGACACGCTCCGCCGCGGCCTCCTCCTCTCCGGCCTCGCCCTCGCTTAGCGCCGCCCTCACGCTCCTCTTAGCGCCGGTCACCCTCGCGCTCGTCGAGCCTGACCTGCGCCTCGCCGCCGTCGTCCAGCCGCTGATCGGCGCCGCCCTCTACCTCGCCAGCGTCCTCCTCCTCTGGCGCACCGGCTCGCTCGGGATCGCCGGCAATTGGCTGGTCGCATGGCTCTTCGGCCAGCTTATACTCTCCCTCGCCACCCTCGGCGGCCTCGGCGGCCCCACCTGGAGCGCCCTCGTCGTCCCGCCTGTGCTCGCCGCCGTCATGATCGGCCGGCGGGCCGCGATCGTCTGGGGCGCCCTCTCGCTCGCCGTCATCTTCGTCTACCTCGCCGCCGCCCTCGCCGGCTTCGCCTTCCCCGAGATGATCGAGCGCGCCGCCTGGCCGCCGCTCACGGCCGCCCTCAGCGCCCTCTCGATCGTCTTCTTGCTCGCGATCGTGCTCATGTCCGAGACCACCAAGGACGAGGCGATCGCCCGCACCCGCACCCTCGCCCAGCGCGCCCGCGCCGCCGCCATCGAGGAGGAGCGCGCCCGCCACAGCGCCAACCAAGCGATCGCCGCCAACGACGCCAAGAGCGCCTTTATGGCGACCATGACCCACGAGCTGCGCACCCCCTCAACATCGTCATCGGCTACGGCGAGCTCCTCGCCGACGAGGTCGCCGAGCGCGGCCATCACGACCTCAAGGAGCAGGCCGATCGGGTCACCGGCGCCGCCCGTCACCTACTCAGCCTGATCAGCGACATCCTCGACCTCTCGCGCATCGAGGCCGAGCGCATCGAGCTCCACCTCGAGCGGATCCCCCTGCGCCCCCTCGTCGACGAGCTCATCGAGAGCTTCGAGCCGCTCGCCCAAGAGCGCGGCGATCGCCTCATCGCCGTCGTCGACGACGCCCTGCCGCCGATCCGCAGCGACCGCCTGCGCCTCCGCCAGATCCTCGTCAACCTCCTCACCAACGCGATCAAGTTCACCGAGAGCGGCCAGATCACCGTCCGCGTCGACGCCCTCCCCCGCGACGATCGGCCGTGGGTCCGCTTCATCGTCGAGGACACTGGCATCGGCATCCCCCAAGAGAAGCTCGTCGAGATCTTCGCCCCCTTCACCCAAGCAGACGCCTCAACCACCCGGATCTACGGCGGCGCCGGCCTCGGCCTCGCGATCTGCGAGCGCCTCGCCCTCGCCCTCGGCGGCGTGGTCACCGTAACCTCGCAGGTCGGGGTCGGCAGCGCCTTCACCCTCGAGATCCCCGCGAACCCCGACGATGACGCGACAACCACTCCGTGAGCTCCCAGGCCCCGCTGGCCTGCCCTTCCTCGGCTCCATGCTCGACTTCCTGCGCCGCGGGATCACCGAGACCTTCGCCGCCGTACGCGCCGATCACGGCGATCTCGCGCGCCTCCGCTTGCCCGGCGGCGCCGTCGTCGTCACTGTCGCCCACCCCGACGCCGTCGAGCGGATCCTCCACCATCGCCGCGACAACTACCTCAAGGGCGCCTCCTACGCGTCGATCCGCCTGATCACCGGCACCAACCTCGTCACCGCCGAGGGCGCCGCGTGGGCCTGGCGCCGCCGCCTCGCCCAGCCCGCCTTCACCCGCGAAGGCGTCGTCAATTATCTCCCCGCGATCGCCGAGTGCGCCGACGCGATGCTTGATCGCTGGGCCGCCGCCTTCGGCCGCGGCCAGCCCTTCGACCTCCAGCGCGAGCTCACCGCCCTCACCATGCAGATCGTCGGCCGCACCCTCTTCGGCGTCGATCTCATCGGTGAGCACGCCGCCGCCTCTGGCCGCGCCTTCGACGAGGCGCTCGCGATCGTGCACGACCGCGGCGCCGCCACCTTCGCCTTACCCCTCGCGATCCCCACGCCGGCCAACCTCCGCCTCCGCCGCGCCCTCGCCACCTTGCACCGCGAGGTGGAGGCGATCATCGAGCGCGCCGCCCGCGATCACCAAGGCCCGCCGACCCTGCTCCGAGCCCTGCTCGCCGCCCGCGATCCCGAGACCGGCGACGCGCTCAGCCGCGCCCAGCTCCGCGACGAGGTGATCATGCTCTACCTCGCCGGCCACGAGACCACCGCCACCCTGCTCACCTGGACCTTCTGGGCGCTCGCGCGCGCCCCTGAGGCCCGCGAGGCCCTCCACGCCGAGATCGACGCCCTCGCGGAGGATCAGCTCCGACCGAGCGCCGAGCTCTTCCAGCGCATCCCTTACGCCCGCCAGGTCCTGCACGAGGTCATGCGCCTGCACCCGCCCGCGCCCTTGATCCCGCGCAGCATCGTCGAGGACGACGATCTCTGCGGCTTTCGGGCCCCTGGTGGCGCTCACGTCGCCGTCCTCATCTACCACCTCCACCGCCACCCCGACTATTGGCCTGAGCCCCTGCAATTTCGCCCCGAGCGCTTCTCCCCCGCCGCCGTCGCTGGCCACCACAAGTACGCCTATCTCCCCTTCAGCCTCGGCCCCCGCACCTGCATCGGCAACACCTTCGCGCTCTGGGAGAGCCAGCTCATCCTCGCCAAGATCCTCCGCCGCTTCGCCGTCGATCTCGACCCCGAGCGCCCCCTGCGGATCGCCGCCTCCACCGTCCATCGCCCCGCTAAGGGCGTCATCGCCGCCTTGCGCCCGCGCTTAGGCACCTCGTAGAGCGAGGCCGACGCGCGCGGCGCCGGCCTCGCTACAGCGCGTCGGCTCGCGCCTCAGCTCACTGCGGCAGCAGCTCGAGGTTCAGGCCGCCTGGGTACCAGAACGACGTGTTCCGGCCGTGGCACCCGGAGGGGCCTCTAGGCTACGTTCTGCGGGATTTTTCCCGTTTTGCCAAACTTTTGCCACGGGCGGCCCGATCGAGGAGCTGCGCCGCCTCGACGGTCCGCGCCCCTTGCTGGGTGTGGAGGTAGGCCTGAGTCGTCTGGAGGTCGCTATGACGAGCGACCGCCTGGATCACGTAGACGCTCGCCCCGAGATCGGAGAGGCGCGTCAACGCGGTGTGCCGGAGCAGGTGCGGCCCCGAGGTCCGGAGCCCCGCCTTTGTCTGGATGCGCTTGAGGAGCCGGCTGATCGAGCCGCGCGTGAAGGGCTGCCACTGGTTGCCGGCCCGTGGGTTACGGCGATAGAGGACCAACGGCCCGATGGGCTCGTGTCGTCGGTGCCGCTCGAGCGCGTCGCGGAGCGCGGAGGTCATCGAGATCCGGCCGATCATCCCCTTCGGCGTCTGGCCCTTCCCCTCGAAGACGTTGTGCTGGATGGTGAGTGCGCCCGCCACAAAGTCGACGTCCCTCCATTCGAGCGCGCAGATCTCCGAGACCCGCAGACCCGCGTCGAGGGCGAGGAGACAGATCAGCTCACGAGTCGTGTTCATGCTCGCCGCGGTCTTCAGCAGCGCCTCGATCTCCTCGGCCGAGTAGACCTCCTTCGGCCGCAGTCGCGGCGTTGGCAACTTCTCGAGCAGAGGCAGGCTCTGGAGGACCTTGATCTTTCTCGCGAAGCGGAGAGCCTTGGCCAACTGAGTGAGGACCCGGTTGACGGTCCGGGCGCCGAGCTTCATCCGGAGGGCGGCGCGGAAGCTCGAGAGCCGGTCATCATCGATCACCGCGAGCGGTAGATCACCGAGGCGGGGGAGGATGTGGAGGCGGAACGTGACGCTGTAGCTCTCCTGGGTGGCGTGCTTCTGGAGGCAGACATGCTCGGGCTCAAAGCGCTCGCGAAACAACTCGGCGAGGGTCATCTCGGACCGTCGCGGAGCAACGCTCGGCATGGCGAGCGCGTTCGTCGAGCTCGCTGCGCTCGGTGTGATGCGCGTGTTCTTCTTGGTTTGTGCGTTCGTGATCTCCTTGTCGCGGCTGGTGTCGTTGACGGCCGCCTCTCCCATGACCCCGCGGAGGAGCTCCGGCACCTGGCGCTGCCCCCAGGCGCGGGCCTGAGCTTCGCTCAGCCCCGCAGGGGCGACCATGCGCCGGCGGATCTCTTTCTCGGTGTCACAGGGGTTCATGAGGCGGATGTCGACGTGCCAGCGGGTCTTGTCGTGGGCGTAGGGTCGAAGGGTGATTTTCATATCGCCTGGTCGAGTCGACCGGACGCAATCCCGCAGCCAGTTGAGCACAGCTTCGCGCGTCCATGCAAGCGCCTTTCCGAGCCGGAACGGCGCCGGAACCTGCCCGCGGGCCGCTCGCTGGCGGACAGCCTTCGGGGTGATCTGGAGCAATCGCGCCAGGTCCGGGACGTAGACGATCTCCGGAAGGCCTCGGTCCTGGTTGACGCCCAGATGCTTGATCTCGCTCCCTACCCCCCTACGCACCCCCATGTCCACACCGCCACTCAGCCAGGACAATCGAGCCGCAGCCTACGGTCGATCGTCGATCTCGGAGCTCGCCCCCACCTGCGGGCCAGAGCCTTCAGCATCGAGGGTACCAACGGCGGAGGGGAGCGTCAGCGGCGATCTTCGCCCGGCGCTCCCCCGCGCAGGGAGCGAAATTTTGCTCACGACACCCATGGGGGCGCAGATGAGCACGGCCACGTGACTTTTCATAACCTAGAACGCGGGCGGCGATCTTGACCAAGACAGCCGGCCGAACCGGCCCCGCGATCTCCGCGCGTGCGAATGCGAGCGATCCCCGAGTAAACTGCCCGCATGCTCCTCCAAGACCTCCTCGCCGACGCCTTCCCCATCGACACCGAGCGTCGCAGCCTCCACCTCGTCGACGCTCACCAACGAGCGCACGACGGCGCCTTGGTCCTCACAGTCCGCCTCCTGATCTGGGAGCTCACTGGAGGAACCCGCACCATCCGCGACATCAAGGAGCAAGAGATCCACATCGGCCTCGCCGAGCACCTGAGCGACCCACGCCTACCGGCCTGCGTCGCCGGCTGGGTTCAAGCGATCCGGCAGATCTTCGACCAGCAGGATCCTCGCCTCGAAGCTCTGCTCGACGCCACCATGCCCGAAGATCTCCTGCCCACCTTCGCCGATCTACTCGCGCTCAGGCGCCCCCAGACCCCACAAGACTTCGCCGACGCCCTGCTCACCAGCAAGAAGCGCCTCGCTCGATACCTCATCACCCCCTAACCGGCCCTCCTCCCATCGAGCTCGCGGCAGCCTCACCCGAGGCCTGCGAGGCCGTCGCGAGGTCCCGGCCTGGCTCGCCGAGCCGCCCAGAAGCACCAGAAGTCGTTCGTGACGAGAGAGCGATTCTGTGATGGAAAAACGAGTCCACAGGCTTCCAGGGCCCGAGGTCGTGCTCGTCGTACCAGCGGCGCTGTCGCTCAGTCGCGCGCTTGGCACCTGCGCGCCCCCTGCGAGCCGCCTCCCGGTCCCTAGAGGCCGCCAGCGCGCTCGGGATGCCGAGCGCGCCGCCGCCTGGTTCGCGCGAACTCTCCCGCTGACACCGGCACCAAGCAGGCTCTAGGCATCGTCTACCAGCGCCTCGACCTCGGAGAGCGGCGTGTCGGAGGCCCGCGCCTGTGAGTTTTCATAACCATCAAGCGTTGACCCGGCCGGCAGGTCTATGTTTCATAACGCAATGTCCAACATCTTCGTGACCTTCACCTCCGCCGCGGGCCAAGTCCGCCTCCGCATGCCGCGATCTGTGGTCATGGTCGAGATCGCCGACGACGCCGACACCAGCACCGCCGTCCACGTGCAGACCACCATCCGCCGCCCTGGGCCAGACGAGCGCGCCGTCGAACGCGTCATCATCGCCACCGCGGAGCAAGTGATCGAGCAGCTCATCTCCTTCTTCCGGGGCTCCGCTGCCGGCGAGGTCGAGCTGATCCGATGGTCTCACGGCTGCCGCGGAGTCAGGCCCCCCGCAGGCGCTACCCGTGGTGTTTGAGGTCCCTGGAGAGCAACCAAGGAGCCCCCTCATGACCATCGCCTCGGCCTCTTCCACGCCCAAGGAGCTCCTGCGTCCGCGCGGCCCCGACCTGCGCGGCCGCACGCTGCTCGACCGCTTCCGCCTCGACGCTCTGCTCGCCTTCGGCGGCATGGCTGATATCTACGAGGCCCTCGATCTACGCCTGCGCCGCCGCGTCGCGATCAAGGCGCTGCACCCCGAACACGGCCGCGCCCCCGATCAGCGCCGCCGATTTTTTCAAGAGGCCGTGCTCGGCGCTCAGATCGATCACCCCCACGTCGTCCCGATCTTCGATCACGGCGAAGAGCGCTCGCTCGGCGGTGAGCCGGTGCTCTTCCTCGTCCTGCCGCTTCTACAAGGTGTCACCCTGCGCCAGCGGCTCCTTGAGCCCGCGATGCCGATCGCCGACGCCTTGCGCCTCACGATCCAGCTCCTCGACGGCCTCGCCGAGCTCCACAAGCTCGGCGCCGTGCATCGCGACCTTAAGCCTGAAAACTGTCTCATCGTTCAGCGTCAAGGCCGCGATCACCTCATCCTGCTCGACCTCGGCCTCGCAAAAATTCACACCGGCCCGCTGCTCTCGCTCGCGCCCTCATCGGCCCCCGGCGCGATGATCGGCACCCTCGCCTACGTCTCCCCCGAGCAAGCGCGTGAACAGCCGATCACCCCCGCCGCCGACATCTACGCCGTCGGCGTGATCTTGTTCGAGCTGCTCACCCGACGTGTCCCTTTCCCCGGCACCACCGCCCTCGAGGTGCTCAGCGCCCACGCCAGCGAGCAGGCCCCTTCTGTCACCGAGCGAGCGCCCGATCGTGGGATCTCCGACGATCTCGAGGCCCTCGTCGCCCGCGCCCTGCACAAGGATCCAGCCCAGCGCCCCGCGAGCGCCGATGCGTTCCGCCGGGCACTCGAGGTCACGGCGGGGCAGGTAGCCGCCTTCGACGACGGCTATGAGAACGCGAAGGCGAGCCTCACCGCCTGGCGCGCCTGCGCGGACCAAGAAGCCCTCGTGTGCGCGCGCCTTGCTACGGAGAAAAACGCCGTGTGGTCTCCGCTGGTGGAGCTGATCGAGATCGCAACCGACGCCGCCGGCCCGGCGTGATGGCTCGGATGTCGGGCCTCTGACCTGCGGCCTGCTGTGATAACAAGAGTCTGGCGAGCCTGTTTGCAGAAGATGCACCGCATAGCGCGATCCTATGATGCCCAACGTCTAAAATCACCCTGTCGCGACGAGAGATTCACCATTGTCAAAACGCCCGACTTCGCGACTCGGGTGCATTTTTTGTTATTTGCCTACTACGTCTCGGACTTAACAATCGAGGTAAATGAAGCTTCTACTTCGCGTGCTAGTGTCTGAGCGGATTGGAACTCAGCAATTAGCTTTCCAAGAACATTAACCATTGCTCGTTTTGAACGATTTAGAACGGATGTCATTCTTGGTAACGAAGCCACGGATTGTTGAAATCCAGCAACTTGCCCCTCGACCGTATACATCGTTTCGCGAAACTCAGCAGTTGCGGCAAGATTGCTTTTGGCCTGCTGTATGCCTTGATCATCCAATTTGAATTCTAGAGAAATTTCAGCCGCTTTCGTCATTGCATTCATTCCGGAATTCAAATGCTGACTGAAAAGCGGAAGCTCGGACTCCATTCGATGAACAAATTGGTCCATATCTGCGGCGGCCTTAGCGATGATTCGCTTGGCCGCTTTTCGGTCTTTTGCGTCAGGACCAGCCGAGAATTCAGTAATTTCGGTAGCTCGCTCGGTCATTTCTTCACCGATGTCGACAGTGGCAGACGATATACGCTCCATAATCCCCATAAGTGTTTCAAACTCGTCTTCGAATCGCTCCATCAGGTCAAGAAAACCATCGTCGTCGAAAGAATCATCCGGCAATTGCTGTTTGGGTTTGTTCTCGGTCTCGATTTGTGGCTGAGTCTCGTCACCGCGGGTTTGGCTGTTAGTTGTGAGCCACCCTTGCACTCTTCGCGTCAGGTGCAGGCGGATCAATTTTTCGAACTCGTCAGTCGTCTTAAATGCCCAATACAATCCGCCCTCGTTTCCCAACGAAGAACGGAATTCGGCAACCTTCGCAAGTTGGCCATAATCCAGCTTTGACGGAGCTATTGGGGCTGGTGCGTCTTTGAAGTAAATCATTAACTTAAGGTCATCTGTTTTCCTGTCAAAGCGAGTTTTTGCTCGTTCGAATTCTTCGATTGTGCCAGAGCCGGCGCGGCCGGTTGGAGTTCCAAAGCGGTACCACATCAATCCAACGAAAATATCAAAGTCATCGGGGATTTGTTCGTTGATGACCGCCTGCGGATCTTCGCCAAAACCTGGGAATGCGTGCGTTTCCCAGCGAACAAGCTCAAGGCGAATGCCTAGATCGCGCGCCCATGTCGTATTTAGCTCGCGAATCACTTCTTCGAGACGATTGCGCTCCTCTTCGACGTCACTAGGTGAAGCAACAAATACGCTTAGAATTGTTTCCGATCTTGGCACTATCTAAGTCTCAACTTCAAGCAAATAGCAAAAATTAGATGAATCCGTCTAACACCCCGGAAACGCTCCGGGGGTCCGCATAAGACGCCCGCACATGCGGAAACGGAATCGGTTCAAGTGCTGGACTGTACAAGGTTTTCATGTTCCGCTGTTCGTCTGCCGGGATTTTTAGGCGGATCCGCATATCACTCTCGTTACAGGCTGTCCATCGGGCTGCGCCCCCCTGTGGGACCGCGATTAAGCACGTGCGTGTAGATCATCGTGGTCTTGACATCGGCGTGGGTGATCTCGCAGCGGGCCAGGTCGATGTCCTTGATGCGCAGTTGCAGGCATACCATCAGGCGCAGCCCGGCCCCGTACATGAGCGAGGCCATGAGCCACTTGTCGCCGGTGAGTTGCGCAAGCACGGCTTTGACCTCGTCGCGGGTCATGACCACCGGAACATGCTTGGGCCGACGGGCACGGATGACCTCGCCAAGGTCGCCCGCTTCGCGGCTGATGACGTGGCGATAAAGGAACAGCAGGGCCGATAGGGCCTGATTCTGCGTCGAGGCTGACCTTTTCCTTCACGGCCAGGTGTGTCAGGAACGCGTTGATCTCCGCCTCGCCCATCTCGGCAGGGTGACGGAGGTGATGGACGAAGATGAATCGCCTGACCCATTGGCGGTAGGTCTTCTCCGTGCGAGGGCTGTAGTGGCGGGAGCGAAGGGCCTGAGCGAGTTGGACAAGCAGATTCGGCTTGCCGGTCGCGACGCAGACGCCGACGTCACGCGGCGGCTGGTCCGTCGAGTCGGTCGATTCGAGGCGTATTGCTGCGGTGAGCATCGGTCCGGCCCTCAGAAGACATCGGCAAAATAACAACGTCGATGCAGGTACGCAAGTGAATACTTGCCCACTCGGGTGATTTTTTGTTCTTCCGGCCTGTGGAGCGCCTAAATCCGCGCACCAGCGAGCCCTTCGATGACCGACGATCCCAAGGCGACCGCCTCTCCCGCCTACGCGCTCGGCCGCCTCGTCCGCGCCCTGCAAGGCGCCGCCGGGCACCCCGACCCGGCGGTCCGGCGCCGCGCCGCCGCCCGCGCCGAGCAGTGGGGCGAGGTCGTCGCCGGGATGGCCGAGGGGCGCCTGACGATCGGCTCGCGCACCCCCGTCGCCAAGACCCCGCCTTGGGTCACCCTCGAGGTCGTGCACGGCGGCTTCGCGACCGGCCGCGCGCTCGCCGAAGGGCTCCTCCAGCCTCCAGCCGCACGAAGAGGCCATGCCCGCCGAGCTGCCTGGCGAGGCGCCGGCCGCGGCTGCGCGGGAGCGCCTCAACTTGTGGTTCCGCAGCGACGACGGCCAGCGCCTCTTGCTCGACGCCCTAAGCGCCGGCCGCGTCGCCATCCAGCTCCCCGAGGAGGGCGCGCTGCCGGTGCTCGCGTGGTTGCTCGAGGCCGGCCACGGCGCGAGCGCCCTCGATCTGCTGGACGCCCTGCGCCCCTTCTTCGCCCGCTTGCGCTTCTATCCCCGGATCGACCGCGGCGCCGACGCCCCTCGCCCCGCGGGGGCGATCGTCCGTGTCGCCGCGATCGGCGAGGTCGCCGCCGCCCTGCGCACCGCGACCCCGCAGCCCCGCTTCGCGGCGATGAACGAGGCCCGGCAGGCCGATCACTCGTTTCCGCTCCTGCAACCCTTGGCCTCGCCGGATCGTCGCCTTCGCACCTCGGCGAGGAACTGGTCGGACGTGGCGCCGACTCCAGATTGACGGCCCGACCGGCCCATGGGCATGCTCGGCGCCATGGGCACCCTCAAGTCCTTCACCGACGAGCTTCGCAAGGTCCAGGCCGAGCGCGAGGCTCAGCTCCTCCTCGAGGTCCTCCGTCGTCGCCTCGGCGATCTCACCTTCGGGGACCTCGCGGCGCTGATCACCAGCCCGCTCGGCAAGAAGCTGGCCGTCGTCAAGGTGAGCGAGGCGTTCGCTGTGGCGACCGCGAGCGCTCCGACCGTCGTGACCACCCCCGCGGTGGAGGAGACGCGCACCTCGCCTGCTGCTCCGAAGGCGGCGAAGACCTCGTCCAAGAAGGCGAGCAAATCGAGCCGCGCGAAGCCAGACCGCAAGGCGAAGGGTAAGGCGGTGAAGCCCAGCAACCCCCGGGAGCCCAAAGCTGCGAAGGCCCCGAAGGCTGAGCGGTCGGCGAAGAAGTCGACGAAGAAGACCGCGGCGAAGAAGACCACGAAGGCCCTGGCATCGACGAAGCCGGCGACAACACCGAACTCCGCGGCCGAGGGTCGCAAGGACGCGGCGGCGGCATCGATCACCCCGCCGCAGGCGACGGGTCCGCGCGAGGTCTCCGCCCGGACAGCGGAGGGCAGGATCGCTTACGGCAATTCGATCGTCGCGGCCCTGCGTGAGGCGGGTGACTGGATCTCGGGGACGGCTCTCCGCGCCAAGGTCGGTGGGAGCAGCGATCAACTGCGGTTGGGACTGAGCCGCCTCGCGGCCGAGGGGATGATCACCCGGATCGGCGAGCGCGATGCGACTCGGTACAAGCTGAGCGGCTGAGCCTTCGGCGGCGGCTGGCGTCGGCCACGACCACCCTTGCGATCACCCCGGTAGCATGGCCGCTGGTACACTCCAGATCCGCGCAGTGACCTCGTCTTCGTCCTCGTCCTCGTCCTCGACCCAGCCTGAAAAAATCACCAAGATCGGGAATTCCGGCCGCCCGATCGCAGTTAGGAAGGGTGTGAAAGACATCCAGACTGCGATCAGGGTGGGCGGCCGGAGTGAGACAGGGTGTAACGCTGGCGCGCTCGAATTCAACCTCACGGGAGGCAGCGGGTGGAGGCCGCGTTCGATGGGGGGAGGGTGACATCGGACGGGGGACTCTTGCTGGTGCGAGAGGTCGAGGAGCGGCTCGGGGTCGTGCGTCGCTTCGCCGAGTGCTTTCAAGATCACCGCGACCCCTCGCGGGTCGAGCACAGCGTCCAAGACTTGCTGCGTCAGCGGGTTTTTGGGCTGATCTGCGGCTATGAGGACCTCAACGATCACGACGCGCTCCGAGACGACGCGATGCTCGCGGTCGCCGTCGGCAAGTCGGACACGACCGGCCAAGGACGCCGACGTGGGCGCGACCACGGGCACCCTCTGGCCAGCGCGTCGACGCTGCTCCGGCTCGAGCACGCGCGAGCCAAGTGCGCTGCGGGTGAGCGCTACGAGAAGATCACCATCGACCCAGAGCTGGTTGAGCACTTCTTCGTCGAGGAGTTCCTGCGCAGCTACGAGGAGCCGCCAGCGCAGATCGTGCTCGACATCGACGCGACCGACACCCCTCTCCACGGGAAACAGGAGGGCCGCTACTTCCACGGCCACTACGGCGAGTACATCTATTTGCCGCTCTACATCTTCTGCGGCGAGCAGCTCCTGGCGGTGAAGCTCCAGACCGCCGACAAGGGCGCGGCTCACCTCGCGGTCCCTGAGCTCGACAGGATCTGCGCGGCGATCGTCGATCGCTGGCCGAACACCGAGATCATCATCCGCGGCGACTCCGGCTTCGCCAACGATGAGCTGATGAGCTGGTGCGAAGAGAGCGAGATCGACTTCATCCTCGGCCTCGCCCGCAACCCGCGGCTGGAGAAGAAGGTCCAGGGAGCGATGCGCAAAGCGATGGCCGCGGCGACGACGACCGGCGAGGCGGCGCGTCGCTTCACCGAGTTTCGCTACCGTACGAGCGCCTCTTGGTCACGCGAGCGGCGGGTCGTCGGCAAGGCCGAGTACCTGGTCGGCGGCAAGAAGAACCCGCGCTTCGTCGTCACCTCGCTGCCGCGCGAGCGCTTCGACGCGCGACGGCTCTACGAGGAGCTCTACTGCGCCCGCGGCGAGGCCGAGAACCACATCAAGGAGCAGCAGCTCGGCCTCTTCGCCGATCGAATGAGCAGCCACACGCTCGGCGGCAATCAGCTGCGGCTGTGGATCTCGGCGGTCGCCTACACGCTCACGCGAGCCTTGGTGATTTTTTCAGGCTAGGGGCAGGTCGGTGGCTCGCAGGTCGGCGCCGCCAGGCGCGGCTCCGGTCGTCGCCACAGCCAGACGCCGACCAGGCTCATCATCAGGGCGGACGCCCCGTGGGCCCAGGGGTTGGCGGCGACGAGCAGCAGGATCACCAGGCACAGGGCCATGCTGACGGTCGCGGCCCATTTGGCCCGGCGGCTGACCGCGCCGTTGCTCTGCCAGTCGCGGATCATCGACCCGAAGATGCGATGAGCGAGCAACCATTGGTGCATGCGCCGCGAGCCGCGGGCCGCGGCCCAGGCGGCCACCAGGACGAAGGGCGTGGTGGGCAGCCCCGGGAGCACCACGCCCAGCATCGCTAGACCCAGCGCGGTCCAGGCGACGAGCAGCCACAGCCAGCGCAGGCCAGTGGGGGCGGGATCGGTGGGGGCGTCGCGGCTCACCCCGCCAGTTTGCAGCCGATGAGCTGCCCGTATTCGGCCGCCTGGCAAATTTCCCACACGAAACTTCAGCGCAGCGCGGGTCGGGATCGCAGGCCTCGCCGCTGCCTGTTCGACGAGCAAGAAGCCCAGCGCCGAGGTCGTGCCGTAGCGCGCTGGCGTTGGCCACGACCACCCTTGCGATCACCACGGTATCGCGGCAGTCTCGCGCTCGATGGGCGGAAACGAGCTACAGATCCCACCTTTGATCCGTGATGCCGCGCGGATCATCGGCGGGCGCTTTCATGTGGTTGACGAGCTGGGGCGCGGGGGGACCGGTGTGGTGCACCGCTGCGTGGATCTGGAGCTCGGTCGCTTCGCGGCGGTGAAGGTGTTCTCCCCTCTTCGAGGGGACGGGGCGGAGCTCGATGAGGCGCGGCGCCGTTTTGTCGATGAGGCGCGGCTGCTGGCCAGTTCGCGGCACCCGCAGATCGTCGAGATCTTCGACTCCGGCCTGACCCCAGAGGGCGCGCCCTACATCGCAACGGAGCTGCTCAGCGGCCCTGTTCTTTCGGGCAGGGGGCCGATGGGCTGGCGGGATGTCGTGGAGATCGGGGTGCAGGTGGCGCAGGCGTTGGTGGCGCTGCATGGACGCGGGATCATCCATCGGGACATCAAACCCGCGAACATCGTGGCGGTTGGGCCCGCAGCGACGGGGCCTCTTTTTATAAAAATCATCGACCTGGGGATCGCGAAGGTGCTCGACTGGGCGCTGGTCAATCCCGAGCTGACGACGCGCTTTCGGGCGCGCGAGACGAGGCTCGGTGAGATCTTGGGCACGCCGGGCTACGTCGCACCCGAGGCGGGACTGGGGCCCGCGGATCCGCAGCTCGACGTCTTCGGGCTCGGGGTGACGCTCTATCAGCTCTGCACCGGGGTGAGCCCTGGACATGGGCCGATGAGGCCGCTGCGTGAGCTGGTTCCCAAGGCGCCCGCGCTGCTCGAAGAGCTGCTCTCCGCGATGCTGTCGGCCGATCTCGCAAAACGGCCAAAGACCGCGCAGATCGTGCTCGATCGCCTGCTCGGGGTCCTCGGAGCGGCGAGTGAGGCAGGTACGCCCGCGCAAGGGCAGCGGATCTTCGCCCAAAAATTCGAGCTGATCGACGTGCTCGGCAGCGGCGCGCGATCGACGGTGATCCGCGGCTATGACCGCGTGGCGCAGCGCGAGGTCGCGATCAAGGTTCTTAAAGATGAGCTCAGGGGCGACGCAGAGGAGCGGCGGCGCTTCGCGGTGGAGGCGATGCTGCTCGGGCGCTTGGATGACCCGGCGATCCCGCGGATCCACGGCGGCACGATCGACACGGCGGGCAACGATGATCCTGTCTTTTTGGTCATGTCCGTAGCCGCAGGCGAGCCGGCGAGTCGGGTCGGCTTCGGCCGCGAGCCCTTGGGAGTGTCCGAGGTGATCGAAGCGGGCAAACAGCTCGCGCGCGCTCTTGTCAAAATTCACGAGATCGGGGCGCTGCACCGCGATATCAACCCCTCCAACGTGCTGGTAGAACGCGGGCCGAAGCTGCGCGCGAGCTTGATCGATCTTGGAATGGCGGAGCTGACGCCGCGCTTCTATGCGGTCGATCGGCGCTACATGACGCCGCCAGAGCGGCGTACGGCATGCCCGCGCGATCTGAAAATTCTAAAGAACCTCGAGTGGACGGCGCCGGAGGTGCGCCTTGGTGCGCCTTGGTCCCCGCTGTGTGATGTGTTTTCGTTGGGCTTTGTGCTGTTTCGGCTAGCGACGGGCAAGGTGCCGTGGCGGACGGGAAGCGCGCAGGTGGCCTCCTTGGAGGCGTGGATGCCGGGCTGTCCCGAGGGCCTCAAAGAGGCGTTCGCTGGGGCGCTGGCGCTGAATCCCGCGCAGCGGCTAGATGCTGCGGGCTTGCTGGATGCGCTGGAGCTGGCGGAGGAGGAGCTGCGCGAGGAGCAGATCGTCGAGATGGAGAAGGCGCGCGCGGCGGAGCTGGCGACCGTCGGCGCGGAGGAGCCCTCGACGCAAGATGTGGAGCGGGCGACCGCCGGCGCGGATCCACTGCAACACCCTGCGCCACGGGCCCCTCGCTGGCGAAGGGTGGTTGAGGGGATCGCGAGCGCGGCGGCACTGATCGCGATCGGCTGGTGGTCGCGGGGGCTCGCGGCGCCGCCGAAAGTCGCGCCGGTGAGTATCGCAGCATCGGCGGGCGCGAGCACGGCGATGGTTGAGGAGCAGCCGCCGATCGCCGCCGTGATGAGGCGGCCTGAGCATGACGTGGCGCCGCCGATCGTCGCCGTGCTGACGACGCCGACCCCGGAGCTGCCGACGATGCGGGAGGCGCTGGAGCGCTCTGAAGCAGCTTTTGTGGGCTGCGCGGGGCTCGCCGAGGACCCTCTCCTCGTTCGCTTTGTCACCGTCGATGGCTCGGAGTCGTTTGCGTCGGTGTCGATCATCGGAGCTCCGACCGCGGAGGTCGAGGGCTGCGTCGCGGCGCTTGCGTCGTCCATCCGCTTCTCTCCTACCGTCGCGTTGTCCTTGATCGAGGAGTATTTGCCATGAAAAGAACGACCCTTACGATCCACGGGAGCCTCGCGTGGGGGCTCATGCTGATTTTGAGCGCAGAGACCCCGCGGGTCGCGCTTGCGCGACCAGGAGCGCCTCAGCAGGGAAATTGTGAGCTGGCCGATCATGCATGTCAGGCCGAGCGCTGGCAGCGTAAAGCCGCATCCGCGACCTCGCCGAAGTTCAAGGCGGTCTACCTGCACGCGGCCTTTCTCTCCTACCTCGCGCGCTTCGACGAATCAGGCGATACCCGAGCGCTGTGCGCCGCTCACCGCGCGCTGCACCGGAGCTTGGAGATCGAGGATCAGCCGGAAGAGCAGCGGACCGCCTTCGAGGCCGCGCGCGCGGATCTGGTGTCGCGCGAGAAGCAGCGTGGGGTGCGGTGTGGATCGGGTCAGCGCACCACGAAGAGCAAGGCGCCGATCGTGGCGACAGTGAGCGAGCCGGCGACGCCGACGACCGAGTTCGATCCACCGCCAGCCTTCTTGGCGTCGGCTACTAGCGCGATCGAGAGCACCACCTCCGACCCGGCGCCGCTCGCGGGCGATGAGGCGGGGAGCGAGCCACGGGACGCTGAACCAATCGAAGCGCCGGCCTCTGTTTCGGCGGAGAAGCGCCCCACACCAGACAGGGCCAGGTCACGTGTACCTGGGCGTCCCTTGCTGATCACAGGCAGCGTCGCCCTCGCGCTCGGCGTCACGCTCGGCGCGGTGGCCCTCTACAGCCGCCACCAGGCGCTCGCGACGTACCAGGCGGGGCTCGATCTGCGTGAACAGGTCCCGGGCGCACCAGATGGCGAGACGCTCGCGCGCGACGCCGACCTCGAGACCGACTACGGGCGCATGGGCCAGGTCGCCACCGGGACCGCGATCGGCGGCGGCGTCGCGCTGCTCGCTGGCGCTGTGATGGTCGCCATCGGCGGTCGAAGACTCGCTCGAAGGGGCTCGCAGACAGCATGGGCGCCTCGCTCGGGGGGCCTTGCCTTCCATGTGCGTTTTTGAGCACCATGCGGGAGTTCGCCATGACCACGCCGATCCGACCCCAGACATCTCTTGTGCTCCTGAGCGTGCTGATGGCCTGCGCGCCCTGGCCCGGGTGGCCAGAGGCCGATTGCCCCGACACCGGCTGCGAGGGCACGACGGACGACGGAGGCAGCGGCGAGCTCACCGGCTTGGTGACAGGGACCTCGAGCGAGACGACCAGCGACGACAGCAGCGGATCGGCGAGCGAGAGCGCAGGTGAGACCGGCGACGAGACCACCGAAGCAGCGACCGGCGCGCCGATCGAGCCGCCGACGATCCTCGACGTCGAGCTGACGCCGAACCCGATCGTTTTTAACGGGCCGATCGAGGTGACCGTGAACGCCGTGCAGTCCGAGGGCGTGCGCATGACGCTCGCGGACGGCGTCGAGGTGGAGCTGGACGCAGCCGACGAGCCCGGCGTTTTTGCGGGAGAGATCGCGGTGACGAGCGGTTTTCTAAATGGCTCACACCTCGCCCTGCTGACGCCGTGGGCCGGCGAGGGCGAGGGCGAGGCGGTGGAGGCGAGCTACACGATCGCCCTGCCGACGCCCGGCTCAGAGCTGTACTGGGAGACAGGCGATCTGATCGGCGCCGGTCAAGTGGCGGCGATGGCTGTCCTGCCCGACGGGACGATCCTCGAGCTGGGCCAGCGTTTGGTCGACGGTAACTCGCGCTGCTACCTGCGGCAGCGCGACAAAGGCGGCGGCTGGAAGCAGGATGAGCTGGTCGAAATTCTGCCGGCGATGGACTGCCTCGCGGTGGACATCAAGGTGTCGCCCTCGGGCTCGATCTTCGTGCTGGCGAAGCGCGTGCTCAACAACGAGATCCGCTGGTGGCTCGGCGAGATCGAGACGTGGGGCGCGAGCCCGGTCCACCGCGGGCTCGGCGAGAAGAACCAAGACGCGGCGGCGCTCGCGGTGCATGGCTCGGGTATGGTGGCGGTCTGCGGCGACACGCCGACGCAGCAGCCCGACGTGAAGGATGCGGCGGCATGGCTGGTGCGGCCGAAGCTGCCGGGGGAGGCGTGGACCTTCGACTACGAGCCGCAAGAAGCCGTTCCACACGAGTTCGCGGAGTCGACACACGACTGCGCCTTCGCGAGCGATACGCTCGTGATGGTTGGGGAGGCGCGAGGTAAGCATGACAAAGGAAAGGAGCAGTTCTTCGACCGCCACTTCCTCCTCCGGTTCGACACCACGACCATGACCGCTGCCTGGACGGTCGCGGGCGGCCAGGTGGATCTCCAGAGCGGCGCGACGACGGTGGTTGTCGATGGCGAGGGGCGCTACATCACGGGTGGATACGTGTGCGGCGATCCCTGTGACAAGCCGATGATGGAGCTGCGGGCCTACAACCCCGGAGGCTCCTTGTTCTGGAAGACGCAACTCGGCGCCGTGACTAACAAGAACTGGGGACCGCACGACCTCGTGTGGAGCCCTGCGGGCTACGCGGTCATCGCTTTCGGTGGCACGATGGGGAACGATCTGGCCTTCTCGGTGCGAGCCTACTCGACCGCGCAGCTCGATCCTTTGTGGAGCTACAGCCGCAAGGACAACCAGTACTTCTACATGGCCTACGCGCTCGCGGTTGGGCTCTTCGGCGAGGTCTACGCCGGCGGGTTCGGCATGAGTGGCTACCCAGCCGTCGCGTACATCGCTGGCTGACGGCCGCTGCGCTTCAGCCCGGGATGTACTCTGCGCAGGCGACTTCGATGAGATCTGTCGCCTGCTCAAAGGGCGCCGTGTAGTCGAGGTCCAGATCCGCCACGAGGTGGTACGGGTACTTCTTCACGAGCTGGCAGATCCGATCGGGCGCGGGGCACGTGGGGTCGAGGATGCTCAGCATCACGACGGCCTCGGCGTCGTCTTTCTTGGCCTTGAGTACGTTCGCGGACCAGGTGCCGGGATCCCACTTCGAGTTGTAGTCGTAGCCGCCGATGAAGGTGACCATCAGCAGCGCGTCGTCGCGAAGGAAGCCGGCGTTACAGCCCCCCGGCGCGTTAATCTCGGGCTTCATCGCCATCGTGAGGGCTTCACCCATGAGGTCGCGGCCGCTGATCCCGAGCTTGGCGATGCAAGCGAAGGTCTCGGCAAGGTTCGGCTGCTCCTTGGTCAAGTAGCGACGGCCACCCGCGATCGTGCAGGGCGTGTTTGTCGCTTGGCCCCCGGCGGCGAAGACGTTACCGGCGCCGATCGTCCGATCACAGGTCGTCACGAGGTGGAGCAGATCGCAGGGATAGCCCGAGACCACGCAGGATTCTTGTTGTGCGCAGGCCACGTCGCAAGACTCGAGACCCCACTCGTGATCGCCATCGATGACCATAATGTGGAAGTCGAAGTCGGCGAACTTCGCCTCAATCGTCTCGATGAACTTAGGGAAGGCCGTGATGAGCTGCTCCTGCGCGCTCTTCATCGTCCAGGCGCGCGAGATCACGAAGAGGAAGTCGATCTTGCCCTTGCAGCCCGGGGGCTTGGTGTCGGCGGTGTCGCTGTCGGTTGTGTCGGGGCCGACGTCGTAGATCAGCGTCGTCGCGTCGGTGGTGGGGCTGCTGTCGTCGGTGCTCGCGCTGGTTGTCGCCGAGCTGGCCGTGGAGCTAGCGCTGGCGGTCGCAGACAGATCGGTGGTGAAGGCGTCGCTGCTGCTGCCCGTGCTGCTGCCCGCCCAGGTATCGGGCACGGAGAGGCCGGTGGTCGTGTCGCTGCCGCTGGGAGTGCAGGCGAGCCCGAGCACGAGCGCTGTGCCGAGGTGCTGGGGCGCGGAAGGTCGGGAGGGAAGAGCCATCGCCGACGTCGAGTATAGCGCGGTCTCGCGCAGGCCCTCGCGGCCCGGCTCGCGGAGGTCTACGAGCAGCCGGGCGCCCTCGCTGACGACGACGACGCCCTCTTCTGGCGCGTAGCCCGCTCGCTCGCACGAAGGAAAGCACGTTCTCGATTGCCGGCCTTGACCTCGCGCCCCGCACGGAGGCTCTCGAAGAGTCTGGCAAGAGAGCCCGGCTCGACGGCCTCGACGCGCTCATGCGCCTGTTCGAGCACACAAGACTCGCTAGCGTGCCGCCCGGCCCGCTCTGGTGGATCGCTCACCGAGGGCTCACTCCTCGAGATCGGCCGAAGGGGCAGGGGAGATCTCTCCCGGAGAGATCTCCCTTTTTGTGAAAAAAACTTTGAGGGGGCGGCGCCGCTCCATGCCGCCGCGCACGAGCTCGCCGCCAGGCGAGGGTGATTTCGAGCGTCTTTGCAGGTTCATCTGCGCGCCGTCCACGCTTCGCCCGGTTCACAAGCGAGCAATCCACGCTTCGCCCGGCTCACCAGGGCGCCATCCACGCTCACTGGCGCGCCTCTCGAGCACGAACTGACGCTTGGCCAGAACACGTTTACTAGTGGCAATGTGTCCACTACACAGGACACATTGAATCGCGCGGCGCGAAAGGGATCGTTGCCAAGGGAAGCTGTCCCCTCGGAACTTACTGACATGGGGTACTTCGTCATTATCGGCAGCAGCGCCGACTTCTGGGGCCTTCTGAGCGTCCTGGGCCTCGGCCACAAACACCGCAGGCAGTTGCGGATCGACACGGCGATCAAGCTCTTGTCCAGCTACGACGGCCTACGCGTCTCCTGGAGCGGCGTAGAGCAGGTCAGCAAGGCCCTCGTCGCGGCGACCGCGAAAGTGTTCTCAGGCCGCGCCACGCGCCTCTCCAAGCGCCTTGGCGGCCGAATCAAGGCTGACACCCTGAACCAGTACCTCCGCGGCCGCCGTGGTGTCGGCTTCGAGCACGCGTGCATCTGGTGCGCGGAGCTGCTGCCCGACCATCACCTCCGCGTGTTCATCGACGACCCTCACCTCGTCGAGAAATTGCGCGGATCGGCCCTCGACTTGCGCGCCGACGCTCCCGCCCACCAACCCCAACCCACAGCGACTGAACCCCACGTGCACCCACGTGCCCCGCGCGGAGGAGAGCATTCCACGAGCGAAGCGACGCGCGCAGGAGAGCACTCCACGAGTGAACCGACCGAGCGGCGCAATCGACACAGGCGCACGCCCCTGGTTGGGTCAGGTCACATCGTTAGAGCGCGCTTCTGTGACGTCAGGGCGGGTTTCAGGCTCGCTGTGTCACTATTCAGGCCACGAGGCCGCGCAGACCATGGCCCTTTGCTGTTGGGACAGATTGAAGACGCGCTGATTTCGCCGAATTCCGGCCCTGGGAGCGCGCTCGAAAAAAATCGTTGCTCTCTTCTCGCTCTTCGGCGTCTACTGATGTCGTGGAAGCTCAACACCCTCACGGCCCCAACCCGCGCTTGACCAGCCCGCCAGATCGCGAGCAGGAGCTCATGAAGAAGGAGATGGAGGCCGCTCTCGCCACGGAGCGGGCGCGTATGGTGATCCAGCGAGAGAGCGCTCTAGAAGCTCGCGAGGCCAGGCTCCGGGAGGATGTGCACGCGCTGGAGGAGGCCCAACGAGCCAACAGGAGAGACCGCTACAACCTCGATCTGGAGGCGGCGCAGCTCGCGGAAGCGAAGGCCCGCTTCGACACAAAGGTGGCGGCCGAGACCAAAAAACTCGCCGACGATCTCGCGGACATGAAGACCCGCGAGATCCACAAGATCGAGGACATGAAGGCCCGAGAGACCGACAAGATCACGCGCATGCAGGAGCGCTTCGACGAAGGGATGCGGGCCGAGAGAGAACGGCTCGCCGAGGCGAAGGCCCGCTTCCAGGAGTTCATCCGCGAGGAGAAGGCTCGCGCCAACCAACGTTCTGAGCGAGCGAACAAGATGATCGAGGTCGCCTTAAATCAAGGGGCCGAGGTGCTTGAGCAGCAGCCCATGTCAGATTTAGCCCTCATCACGGGCACATTTCTCAGATTGATGAAGGAAAAGGAGAAGAACCAATGAACTCCGTAGACATGACGATGACCCAAGAAGAGGCCGCCGAAGCGACGGTCATGGAGACCATGATCAACGTCACGAAGAAGATCCGCGCGGCGGAGCGCTTCGAGCTCGCCTCCAGGCTCCTCAAGAAGGCGCAGGACCCTGAGCAGTTCATGCTCAGCCTCAACCGGATCTTGCGCGGCAGCCTGCTGGACAACGCCGTCCTCGGCTTCTCCGCCGTCGCGGGTGTCAGCATGGGCGCCCTCTTCGGCCGCCTCACCCGCGGCGTGAAGAGCATCGGCCCGGTCCCCGCCATCGCGGTCTTGGGGCTGCTTGGCGTCATACCCGGCGCTCTCATGAACGAGACCGTCACCGTCCGCAACACCCTCAGCCTCGGCGGCCTGATGTTCACCACTGGCGCCGTCCTACAGAAACTCATGGTGCCGTGATGAAGGCTCTTTTCCGCATCGACCAAGTCCTCCGCGGCGACGCTCCCACCGTCGCTCTCCTCGGCACTGACGGCGACGGCCGCGAGGTGCGCCTCGAGGTCCCCTCTGCCGCCGTCGGCGCCCTACGCCCGGGCGGGGTCCTCGTGCTCGACTGGTGGGTCGGCTCCCTCCCGATCGACGCCACCGCCACCGCCACCGCCACCACCACCGCCGACGCCGCTCGACCGGAGGCAAGCGCCGCCTCTGGCGCGCAGGGTGAATCTGCCAGCGCGCCGCTGGTAGATGTCACGAGCGCCGCCAGCGCCGCCAGCGCTGCAAAAGACATCGACGAAGACCAGCTCATGGTCGAGTTCCGCCAGATGTTCGGGCGGATCCCCGGCTTCACCGCCTAGAGCCCGCATCGTGGCCGAGTAGCGGCCCCGAGAATCTGACAGTGACAACAGATCTGGGGCGACGCCCCGAAGGTAGACAACACCAACTAGCAGGACCTCGCGCACAGCGGGGATGGAGGAGTACGCGATGAATGACGACATTATGATCCACAACCCCATGAACCCCGACACGTCCCGCGAGTTGCAGCGCCGGATCTGCCACGTCCTCGGGATCAGCCCCGAAGACCTCGCCCTCTTGCGGGCCCTCTCGGACCGCATGGTCCGCGTCGAGAACGGCTGCACCACCGTCACCCGCCGCTGCGACGACCTCCAAAACGTGCTGCGGCAGGCGTGCTGCCCCCGCCAACATGCTCTACTCGCAGATCCCGATCAACGAGAACAGCCACAAGGACCAGGTGAACATCGTCACCCCGGTCACCGGCCGCGGTGATCCCTACGTCGACGACTTCCCGATCGCCCCCAAGAAGAAGATCCACCTCGTGGAGGAGGACGGCCCCGGCTCCAGCCCCGTCGACATCACCGTCGCGCTCAACCTCGCTAACAACGGCACCAATTTCCTCGACATTGTCGTCCGCTTCTACGTCTCGACCAAGCCCACCGGCCCCGGTACGCAGGTCGGCAGCGAGTATCGCGGCTTTCAGTTCTTCAGCAACGACGGCCTCGTCACCCCGATCAAGTTCCCCCTCTATCAAAACTCCCCCGTCACGGTGGGCTCAGAAGGAGTATCTTATCATCGAGATCGAGCACCTCGGCACCGCCAACAACCTCACGAGCGCGTTCGCCAGCGCCAAGGTCAACAACGCCGGCTGGTACGCCGCCTGCGGACCCGACGTCTGCCGCTAAGAGGACAACGCCATGGGATCCGAACCGATCACCTTTCGGCTGCACAAAGAGGGCGACTTCGACGGCCAGACGTCGATAGAGCTCCGCCGCAACAACTTCACCATCGAGGGCAGCCGCATCTACCGCGCCCACCTCACCGGCCCCGCTGGCCAGATCTCCGCCGACTTCTTCGGCGTCTTCTCGGACCTCACCCCCAAGCTGTGCGGCATCGCCAGCTCGAGCTACAACCCGCAGAGCGTCGCCCGGATCATCTCCAAGGACGACCCCGACGTCTTCCGCGAGGAGGTCGACCTCACCCCCAGATGGTCCACGTGCCCATCTACCCCGGGGACCGTTTGGCGATCTACACCCAAGACGGCGGGCGCGTCTGTATTCAGATGGTCGTCACCGAGCTCGCCGAGAGCGAGCACGTCTCGCTCGCCCTACGCACCCCGCCCGAGCCGCAGTGGCGCCGTTTTCGCCTGATCCGCAGCGGCTCCGGCGGCTTCAACCACCTGCCACTGGTGAACAACTACTCGCCGCCCTTCACCTGGAGCCCGGGGCTCAGCATGCTGGTCACCGACACCCTCGGAGACGGCCCGATCCCCGCCCGGGACTTGTGCATGTACCCGACATTCCAGGGCTGCTACGTCAGCGTCCGCTACGCCGGCATCAACGCGGACGCCCAGCTCCACATCGTCGACGGTCACCTGCGCGACAGCGCCGCTCTCCAGACCGACATCAAGCCCATGCGCTGGTCCAAGGTGTTTTTTGTCAGCCACGACGACCTCCTCGGTCTGTGGTCGCCCGCGCCCGTCGTCGACACCGTGGTGTGTGACATCGAGCTCGTGCGGGTGCAGCCCGGGGACCGCCTCCGCGGCCGCTACGCCAACGATCTCTGACCCACAAGGCGCAAACCCACCATGTACATCGATCCCTCTCGTGTAGACATGCTCGCGCGCTACAGCGCGCGCCTCCGCCGCCGCCACCCCGGAGCAGCTCGGCGCGCTCGAGGGGGAGGTCCGCCTCTTCATCGAGGCGCTCTGGACCGAGGCCAGCGCCGAGGCCCGTAGCCGCTTCCTGGACGCCGTCCGCCGCGTCGGCCCGCCCATGCCTTGGTCCGCGCTGCGCGTCGCCCCTGGCGGCGCTCCAGCGGCCTTGGAGCTCATCCTCGGCCAGGTCGACCCCGACGACGAGGGGGTCCCGGGCTACCGCATCGATCCCAAAAGCGAGCAGGGCGAGCGCGCGCTCGAGGCCCTCGCCGCCTGGGATACCCAAAAACTCGCCGCCCTCGCCACGCCCGGCGGCTGGAACCACGCCACCGAGCTGCCACCCGATGCCCCCGAGGGCGCCGCACCTGCCCCCGAGGCCACGATGCAAGACCAAGTCGCGGCGACGCCAGCGACATCGATCAGCCGCGCCGAGATCGCCCTGGTGGCCGCCGTCGGCTGGGGCGTCGCCGCCTTGAGCGCCGGCTGCGCCTTGATGAGGAGACCGTCATGACACCAGCACCACAAGCGATCCCCCAAGTGGGTCATCGGCGGACTCGCGACCGTCGGCGTCGTCGGCCTCACCGCCCTCTATCTGCGCAGCGGCGACTCGGACAAGCCCTCCTCGCCCCTCCAGCCGCCGTCCCCCGGCGAGCCCACGCCCCCCGGCCAATCAACGCCCAGCGCCTCCGCCCCCAGCAGCAGCAGCAGCTCCACCACCGCCGCGCTGCCCACCGCCGCCGACGTGCCCGGCGTCGACCTCATCGCCAATTGGGGCAAGACCCCCGCCGACCTGCGCCCCTCTTCGCCCTCATGGAGCGGCTCAGCGGCATCAGCGGCTCTGGCCGGATCTTCGCCACCATCGCCAAACGAGAGAGCGCCTTCGTCGCCACCGCTCACAACGACAGCGAGGCCGAGCGCAGCGCCTCACGCCGCGCCTACAACAACATGAAAGACCGCAACCCCGAGCTCGCCTACGGCATGCAGGCCGCCGAGTTCGGCTCTGGCGGCCTCTTCGGCGCCCTCGCGCCCTACTTCCTCTGGACCGGCGTACCCGAGGTAGGCGACGACGCCCCGCTCCTCAGCAGCCCTCCCAGCGTCATGTTCCAGCCCCGCGTCGCTGCCTTCGGCGCCTGCGTCTACCTCCAGCGCCTCGTCGCCCACTACCGCCTCGACGATCACCTCGACATCAAAGCCGGCTGGGCCAGCCCCTCGCTGCTCACCGGCGATCGAGGCTCCAAGACCTACGAAGCCGTGCGCGACCGTTTTAACAGCGACGCGCTCGAGCTCGGCGTCGATCTCGACGACACCTCAACGATCCCGAAAAAACTCAGCGCCGCCGGCTGGCCCGGCGTGCCGAAGCTCTTCGCCGATCTCGTCGGCCAGCTCCCCAAGACCCAGGCGAGGAAGTAGCCCCATGATCACCTGCTACGATCCCCGAGCTCGAACGATTCACCGACGACCTCGTCGGCGACTTCGACTACCTCTCCGCCGCGGACCGTGAGTCATGGTTCGTGCAGCAGTGGACCGAGATCGCCGCCGCCATGGGATGGGCGGAAGCGCTCGATCAGACCCTCAACGGCCTACGCCGCTCCCGCATGGGTTTTGCGGACCTTGGCACCGCGGCGCTCGGCGCCTTCCAGCAGCACGTCGATCGCCAGCGCGAAGGCGACACCAAGCTCGACCGCGCCCGCGTGCGCGCCCTCGTGCTCGATCATTTTGCAACGACGACCCCCGCAACCTCTGGAGGATCGACACCAGCGTCGCCCCACTGCCTGAAGGCGCCTGCTTCAACCTCGCCAAGTGGCACGCCAGGCCCTTAACCGCGGGCCAAGACGCGCAGCTCCAGGCTCAAACCCGCTCGGCCTTCCAGAGCGATCTCAACGTCATCATCCTCCCGCATCGCGCCTTCCTCGCGGACGCCGGCCCCAGCTACTTCGCCGACGCCGCCCCCGAGGGGTTGGGATCCCATCCAACGGCCGCTGCGGCTGGCAGACCCCATTACGCCTCTGCCTCGGCACCTTCCCCTGGGTCTACGGTCACCGCCTCCAATCGCCCGCGCCCGCCCTCGCCTGGAAGAGCAGCGCCTCTCACCACCCTGCCCACCGCGCCCTCCAGCTCGCCACCAACTTCTGGCAAGCCGAGGGCAACCTCAAACAGGACGCGCGCGACGTCGCCGCGCAGTGGAAATACTGGCGCAGCGCCACCGCCGGCCCCTCGCGGACATACGCGACACCGCCCTCCGCCTCGACAAGCAGCTCCTCCGCGTCGCCCAGGGCGACGAACACACCCACGGCCTCAACGGCCCCCGCGGCTTCATCAGCCGCCGCCTTTAACTACATCCAGCGCCGCTTCGCCGCCTTTTTGGGATGAGGCGCGCCCTGATCCGCGCCCGCCACAAGCTGATCCCCCGAGCTACGCGCGCTCGCGGACCAGAGCCCCGATCCCTGCATCGGGACCCGCCGGCCCATGCTGAGGCCCGAAGTGCTCCGCTGAACACAATAAAAACACAACAAACGCAACAAACACAACAAAGGGAAGGGAAGGTAGGAGATGGAGAATGCAAACGAAGAGAACAAACCCACGGCGCAGCCTGGCTCACGATCCGGCCTTTGGACGGCCCTCGGCCTGCTCGTCTCTGGCGCCACGGGCGTCGGCGTCGGGTACCTGATGGGCAAGCCCAAGAACAAGCCGCCCTGCGCCTGCAAGGTCGGGAACGGCAACGGGAACGGCAACGGCAACGGCAACGGCAACGGCAGCGAAAAAAGCGGCGGGTAGGGGGAAACCATGGCCGTCGTCCTGATGAGCGTCAAGCTCCGCAACACCGACACGGGCGAGATCCAAGAGGTTCGCGATCGGCGGCACCTGGCCCAAAGATCCTGCGTCCAAGGGCAGCAAGGGCGGCAAGGGCGGCAAGGGCGGCAAGGCCAGGTGAACCTGAGCCCGGGAGCCCGAGCCCGAACCCGAGCGCAAGGCGAAGTCGAAGGATGATGCCCAAAACCAAAGTCAAAGCCAAGGCCAAGACCAAACCCGGCCGCACCTACCCCAGCGCGAGGGCCCTCGATCTCGCCG
>JADJRG010000008.1 GCA_016712315.1 Nannocystis sp.
GCGATCGGCCCGTTAGGCGTCCGCTACATCGCCCGCGCCATGCGCGACGCGGCCGGCGTGCTCCACCTCAACCCCGCCTACAACGACAAAAACCTCCAAGAGCTGCGCACCGCCGCCGACACCGCGCATCAGCAGGTCGCCCAGCTCCGCGAGCGGATCACCGACGGCGCCAAGGTCGGCCGCTACGCCCTCGCCCTCTGGACGCACGCTCGCGCCCTCATCGCTGCCCCCACCGCGCCCGAGCCCATGCTCGTGCGCGAGATCGAATCGCCGCCCGATCACAAGACCCCTGCCTGGCGCACGAAGGCCAACCTCCAGGCGATGCAACTCGTGCTGGCCAAAGAGCCAGATGAGATGACCTCCGAGGATCTGCAAGCCGTCGCCGGCTATAGCGGCTGGGGTGGCCTCTCGATCGAGAAGGTCAAGGCCCAGATCCCCACCGAGCTCGTCCCCGAGACCTTTGGGCTGATCCACGAGTACTACACGCCCACCGTCATCGCCGAGTCACTGGCCGAGGTCCTCTGTCCCTACCTGCCCGAGCTCACCGGCGAGGACGGCCTCGTGCGTGCCCTCGAACCCAGCGCCGGGATCGGCCGCCTCATCCGCGCCTTCAGCCCCCCGCCGATGCCTCGCCCTCGAAGCAGGCGGCCAGATCAAAGGGATCCAGTGGACCGCCGTTGAGTTTTCAAAGTCTCGTCGACGCTGCTACGCGCGCTCCGGCCCGACATCACCCTCCACCACATGCCCTTCGAGCGCTGGGTCCGAGAGTACGGCCCGCACCATCAAGGCGCCCTCAACCTCATCCTCTCGAACCCACCCTACGGCGAGCGCGGCGCCATGGCCCGCGAAGACCCCGACGAGGTTTTTAAGGAGAAGCGCGCCTTCGCCTACTTCATGCGCCGCACCCTCGATCTGCTCGTCCCCAGCGGGATCGGCGTGTTTTTGATCCCCGCCGGGTTTATGTCCGGCCGCTCGAGCCGCGGCCTGCGCGAGAAGATCCTGCTTCGCCACCACCTGCTCGGCGCCTACCGCCTGCCCAGCCACGACACCAACGGCCGCGAGATCGTGCCCGGCGCCTTCGTCGTCATGGACATCGTGATCTGGCGCAGCCGCGGCGGCGAGCTGCGCGAGGTCGACGCGGACGACATCTACATCCTCGACGGCGAGTATTTTGAGCAACACCCAGACCAGATCCTCGGCGACGAAGAAGGCTCCTTCGCGGGCGAGGACGAGGCCGGCAATAAAAAGACCTCGTGGCGCTACAAGGTCGAGGGCGATTTTCGCGGCCTACCCCCGCTCCAACCCCGCCCGATCTGCACCTCCTGCGAGCTCACCTCGATCGCGCCTCGTGCCGCGGCGGGCACCTTCCAAACCGTCGTCGCCGACGTCTCGCTCCCCAACGACCTCGATCCCGAGCTACGCGCCGCCCTCGAGCTCGGTCGCCGCGTCGGTCGTTACCTCGCCGCCCTCGGCGCCGACGACGACACGAAGGCCCTCGCCCTCTGGCCGGAGCTGCACCAGGCCCTCACCGACCACGCCCTCGCGTACGGCAACCCCTGGCAGCACAAGGAGCTGCTCGCGCTCTCCAACCGCGGCCAGGCGCTCGCCCAGCAGCTCCTCAACGCCTACACCAGGATGGGCGCCCTCGTGCCCGCCCTGCGCGACCGCCCCAAGGTCGAGCCCAAGTACACCGGCCAGCCCGACGACGTGCCCGCGCAGGCGGAGATGCTCTTTCGAGCGCGCCGCCATCTCACCATCACCGAGCTGCTCGACTTCCATCGCCGCCAAGGCGGCACCCTCTCGCGGCAGGCCGCGCTCGAGTCCTTGTTCGGCAACGGCTGGAACCTCGACGGCGACGAGTGGAACGATCTCTACCCCAGCGACGCCTACACCACCGGGATCCACCTCTGGGAGCGTCACGATCGCGCGCAGGCCCGCGCCGCTGCGGGCGACGCCCAAGCGGCGGCACAAGTCGCTCGCCTGATCGCCGCGATCAAGCCCGTCCTTTTTCAAGACATCCAAGACATCGGCCCCAACCAGGGCTGGGTCCCCCTCGAACTCGTCGCCGCCTGGCTCAGCGCGACCTACAACCGCAACTACGGCCCGATCCTGCTCGAGCGGCACGAAGCGCTCGTCCGCCCCATCGGCCCAGATGGCGACAAGGAGCCGACCATCCACCCCAAGACCTCGTCGATCCTCGGCTGGATCAACCACGACATGGCCTCGTTCAAGGTCGAGAAGCCGAAGAAGAGGGACTCGATGATGTCCCGCGAGGAGAAGAAGGCGGAAAAACTCAGCCTCGCCCAGCTCCGGCTCGCGCAAGAGAAGGCATGGACGGACGAGTTCGTCACATGGCTCACCGAGGACGAAGAGCGGCAGGAGGCCGTCGCCGCGGCCTACAATCGAGCGGCGCGCGGCCGCGTCGTGCCGACCTACACCACCGAACCCCTCGAGATCGCCCGATGGGGCGCCAACGCCCCCCAGCTCAAGCCCCACCAAGTCGCCGGCGCCCGGCGTGTACTGCACCAGCGCGGAGGCCTCGTCGCCTTCGATGTCGGCGTCGGCAAGACCTACACCGCGCTCGCCATCGTCGCCCTCGCGCGCCAAGAGGGTTGGTCACGTCGGCCCGTCATCCTCGTGCCCGGCTCGATCGTCTGGAAGTGGCACGATGACATCCTCTGCACCCTTCCCGACTACCGCATCGCCGTCATCGGCAGCAAACGAAAGCGCCTCACTCGCGGCACCCGCAAGGGCCAGATCACCAGCGAGACGGACACCCCAGAGGAGCGCGCGCAGAAGTGGATCGCGCTCCAGACCGGCCAACTCGACGTCGTCATCCTCAGCTACGACGCGCTGGGCCGCACGAAGATGAATGAGTCCGCGGTCCTGGAGTACGTCGAGAGTGTCGAGGCGATCCGCCGCTCGCTCACGCTGCGCCGCACGAGGCTCAACGCCCTCGAGGACAAGGCGAAGGAGAAGCTCAGCGAGCGCCAAAAGGCCCTGCTTGAGCACGGCACGAGCGCCTGGGTGGACGAGATCCTCGCGCTCCCAGAGGGGTGGCAATACGACCCCGGCGTCACCTGGGACGAGATCGGCGTCGACCTGCTCATCGTCGATGAAGCCGCCTCTTTCAAAAACCTCCACCTCCCCCAAGCCCGCGAAGACGGCAGCATCCCGAAGTTCATGGGGTCGGGCGGCGGTGAAGGCAGCGGGCGCGCCTGGCAGCTCGACTTCCGCGCGGGCGCCGTGAGGCGCCAGACCGGCGGCTCCGGGGTCGTGCTTCTCACCGCCACCCCCGCCAAAAACTCACCGCTCGAATTCTACAACCTGATCCAGTTCATCGACCCCGCCGCCTTCACCCGGGCGGGGATCTACGATCCCGAGCAGTTCATCACCCGCTTCATCCAGATCGCGATCCGCGAGGTCTTGGACTCAACCCTCAACATGACGGAGGCCACCGCCGTCGTCGGTTTCAAAAACCTCGACGACCTACGCACCATCATTTTCACCTACGGCGAGTTCCGCACCGCCGAAGAGGTCGGCCTCAAGCTGCCCCGGCCGATCGTCGAGACCCTCACCGTCCAGATGGACGACGAGCAGGAGGCCAAGTACCGGGTCTACGTCAGGCAGATCGAGGAAGCGCTCGAGAACCCCAACCCGGACGGCCCGAGCAACCTCATCCTCGGCCTGCTCGCCCGGCTCGCCCTCGTCGCCCTACATCCCGCGCTCGACGAGGGCTACAGCTTCAGGACCGCGCTCGCGGGCGGCGAATCCAAGCGCACCAACGAGAAAGGCGAGGAGTACACCGTCAGGCTCCCGCGCCCCTCCTACTCGAGCCCCAAGCTCGAAGAGTGCGCCCGTCGCGTCGTCGCCTCCCCACACTGCGGCCACATTATTTTCGTCGAACCCACCGCCGTTCATGTCTGGATGAAGGAGGTCTTGGTCGACGCAGGGATCCCGCGCGAGCGGATCGCCTGGCTCAACAGCGACGTCAGCACCATCGAGCGCAGCACCATCGCCCGCCAGTTTAACGGCCTCTCCGCCGAGCAGCCGGAGCCCGGCACCTGCTCCCGCCCCAGCGACAGCGCCGTCGCGCCCAAGTACGACGTCATCATCGCCAACTCCGTCGCCTACGAGGGGATCGATCTACAAGTCCGCACCTGCTCGATCCACCACCTCGACCTGCCCTGGACCCCCGCGGACCTCGAGCAGCGCAACGGCCGCGGCGTCCGCCAGGGCAACACCCTTGGCGTCATCAACATTTATTACTACTTCGCCGACGGCTCGAGCGACGGCTATCGATTCAGCCTCATCGACGGCAAAGCGAATTGGCTCGGCCAGCTCATCAAGTCCAGCGTGCGCGACACCAACAACCCCTCCGCCCAGCAGCAGCTCACCCCCGAGGACATCATGCTCATGGTCTCGCGGGACAAAGAGCGCACCGCGGCCCTGCTCGAAGGCAAACGTAAAAGGGCCCTCGAAGAGCGGCGCGCCAAGATCGCGCGCGAGGCCGCTCGTCTGCTCCGCCAGGCGGTCGCCCGCTATGCGCGCGCCCGCGCCAGCGACGACCCCGACTACGCCGCCCAGCTCCGCGACGAAGCCAAACAACGTCTCACCGACCTCCAAGGCGTCGACCGCGACGCATGGCCCTGGCAAGACTGGATGTGGGCCGCGCGTGAGCACGACATGCTCGTCCCCGAGAACGGCGCCGCCCCCCTCTACGAGGGCCTCCGCGTCGCGCGCCCACGGATCGGCGCCCCCGACCAGCTCGAACACCTCGAGTTCGGCCGGATCAGCGCCACCGGCGACAAGATCGCCGTGCGCGCCGCCGGCTCCGCCGTCTGGAGCGAGCTCTCCGAGGTCGTCCCGCCGCTCACCCCCGACCATCTCCCGCGCGAAGGCGGTCCCCGCTGGCCCGACGACGACGACCAGCGCACCAGCGACGCGATCGCGCTCCGCCTCAACCGCTTCATGCGCGACCTCGACGATCTCGGCTGGATCGGCGCGAGCGACGCCTTCGTCGAAAAGTTCTGGCCCCGCTTCGAGCGCCAGATCACCGCCACCCTCGCGCGAAACGGCGCCAAGGACCTCCCCCTCATCAAAGCCGGTGTACTCGCCCTCGGCGAGGCCAACGACCAAGACGGCAGCACCATCCTCCCGCCCTCCCTCGCCGGCTGGCGCCGCTACCTAGAGCTCGCCCCGACCAGCGGCCTCACCTTCACCGAACTCAAGCAGGTGGGCGATGCTTGGTGGATGCGCCCCTTCCCGCGCGGCCTGCTCACCGACGCACGCCGCGCGGGCGAAGCCGAAGACGCCGAAGACGCCGCCCCCAGCACCGCCAGCCTCAAACCGCCCAAACCGCCCACCGCCACCCCAAAACCGCCCACCGCCCCCCCAGAAGCTCCGAGGTCCACGCAACCCACCCAGCCCGCCACCCCGCCGCCGCCGCCCACCTCGGAGGCCGCCGAAGCCGCCATTGTGGCGTCCCTCACTGCGGCTCTCACGCGAACCCTTCGTGAAGCCCGAGCGGGGGGGCCCCAATGACCGCTGCTGAGCTCTTCGATGCCGTCGTCGCCGCCTGGCGCCCGATCGCCGCGCAGCAGCATCCGATCGAGCTCATCGATCGTGTGCTCTCAAAACACCGCGAGGCGCTGATCCGCGTGATCGACCAAGAGCTACGAGGGGCGGAGCCGGCCGCAGGGCAGAAGACCTCGGACGCCGCCTCGCCCGCGGTCGAACCGGCCGCCCGCCGCCCCAAAGCCCACGAGCCCACCCTACTCCAGCGGGCCGAAGCCATCGAGATACGCCAACTCCAGGGGATCGCCGCTCACGAGCAGGGCCTCCACAAACTCGCCCTCGCCCTCAAGGAGTTGATCGATCCGATCCCCAAGACACCCGCCGAGATATCCCGCTATTTCTCCATGGAAGAGGATTTTGTTCAGGAATTCCAGGACATCGCGAGTGAGATCGATGACTACATCGCGCAAGGCGGGCCGGTAGGCGGCACCCTGGAGCGGATCGCCGGACTACTCCAAGCGAACTTGGAGGCGGACGTGGTGCAGGTCGAGGGCGGCGTCATGACCGTCCCGAGCAACACCATCCGCACCGGCAGCAAGAACGACAACTACGTCCTGCGTCAAGACTCCGAGGGTTTCTCGCGTCATGGCATCGAGGTGCTCGGCCCTCAGCTCGACGAAGACGGCGAAGAGAGCGCCTGGATGCGGGTGAAGCCGCTCCCCTCGAAGCAGGGTATGCGGCCTCTCCAGCGATGGGACGGCCTCATCCACGACCTGGAGGATGAGGAGGCGCTCACGCGGCGCTGGGACCACTACGACATGCTCGCCCAGGCCCTCCGGCGAGCGCCTCGCGACCTCGAGGGCACCCGCAAACTCATCGCCTACGCCAGTGTACTCGTCGCCGCGCCCAAGTGTCGCGGCCGCGCGCGAGCCGTCGCCGCGCGGGCCCTCGAACAGGCGATCGACGAGCACAAGGCCGCCGCCGCCGCGATCGAGGCCGGTCATGAGAGTGAGAGCGCCAAGCGCCTCACCCGCGTCGCCAAGCACCTCGCCCGCGTCGCGCACGAGATCGCCACCCACTGCGCCGCCGGTCAAACCCACCTGCCGCTCGATCCCGGGGACCAGGCGCCCGAAAACGTGCCTGAGCCCGGGCCCGCCGAGGAGCAAGAAGAGCCCGCCGCGGCGCCCGACGACCCCTACGAACCCACCCCAGAAGACCGAGATTTCGGCCCTTACGTCCTCTACAACGCGCTCCAGGTGCTCGTAACCCCGCTCGACCAAGAACCGCAGAAAGGAAACACTCATGCCCCTGCAACCAAGTGACTACCTCGTGATCGTCAACAAGATCTTCACCATCATCGCCGAAGCATTCGACGAGATGGACAAGCGTGAAGCCACGCGCGCCGGCTACGACGCCGCGTCTGAGCTCACGGAGACGCTCGTGCATCTCCGTGAACGGGTCGCCACCCTGGAGACCGTCCAGGCCCGACACGACGACATCAACGACATGGATGGCGACAGGCTCGCAGCCCTAGAGACCGCGATGAACGATCAGCGCGCGATCAGAGATAGCATCAGGTCTATGCTCAAGTCGCTTAGCGGTAGGATGGATTCTCTGTCTCAACAGCTCGATTCACATGACAAGAGGATGGATTCTCTGTCTCAACGGCTCGATCTGTATGGCACAAGGGGGGCGTCCCAGCCATCCGAGGTTACCTTCGAGCCCATCAAGGATCAGAGGCCGGAATGGTCGCCACCCGATGGGGCGGTGCTGGCCATCCGCTTGATCCTCGAAACGCTGCGGATCCTCCATGGGGGGGGAGTACCGTCCGAAGCCGCCCGCGAGTGGCTTATGACAGGGGTATGGAAGCGCCCTCGTCAGCGCGCGATCTTCCGCGAAGCGCGGCGCAAGCTCATCTGCGTGAACGAGCTCGGCCCGCAGGGGGAGGGGACCGAGCCCCTTATCGATTTCGCGCTGCGCTTCGTGGAGGAGCGTTGGGCTCAAATGTGGTGCCACATCCAATCGCAGGCTCCCTCGTCGCAGGCGAACTGATGGCCACCGACCTCATGACGCAATCGCACAAACTCAAGGCCGACCTGCTCGCGCGTGGCCACACGCGCGAGCAGGCGCAGGTCCGCGTGCGCACGCACCAGTGCCTCGTCGCCCTGCTCGCCGCGGTCGCCGTCCTCTACGGCCCAGAAGCTCGGGTCGACGCCACCAACCTCCTCAAACCCACGATCATCATCACCGCGCAGGATCGCCCTGTGCTCGTGTACACCGCCACCCTCAACGGCGCCACGATCACCCGCCCCGGGGGTCAATCTACGAGCGAGATCGAGCGGCGCCTCCACGACATCCGCCGCAAGCTCGCCGCCGAGCTCGGCGCCGAACCCTGCCAGGGTGACCACGCGCAGGCCATCCGCCGCGCCCTCGCGCGCCTTCAACGCCCCGACCGCGAAGCGACCGAGCAGGGCCAGCGCTTACTCGCTGCGCTCGCGAACCAAACGGAGGCGGTCCAGGAGCGGCTGCATCACAGACACGTGAACTCCTGGGTGCGCGCGGCGCTCGACCATCTCCGCATCACCATCCGGTTTGAAATCGAGATCCACGAGAGCACAAGCGCCGTCATCTACCCCACCGAGCTCGCCTACGAAGCCTGGCGTGACCAGCTCCGCGTGATGGCGCACGCTCTCACCCTACGGGGCGCCCCAGCGCTCACCCTCGACCTCACGAGGCTCAGAGCATCTCGAATCGGCGACGAGCACAGCGCCGAGCTCGGTCGGATGCGACTCGACCCCACCCGCCGGGCTCTATTCTCCCAACAGATCGAGAGGGCCATCCTGCGCGGTCTCAGCCCCGCCGCGGTGCTGAGGCGAGCCCGTAAGGTCGCCAAACTTCAAGAGCGCCAGAGCGAGGAGCGAGGAGCGACTCATGGCTAGAGCGCCCGACTGGCACCACGCACCGATGGCCAAGGGCGATCCCGCTCCGCGCTGGCCCTTACCTGGCCACGCCCGGAAATTCGCGACCTGGTCCTTCGGCGGCGGCCGCCCCTTCGGCTGCACAGACGACACCTGCGAGCGCTGGCACGCGGGGATCGACCTCACCAAGATCCCGAACGGCGCCCTCGTCGTCGCCCCCCGAGGACGCCACCATCATCGCCCTCGATCGGGGCTGGAGCGCCGGCTCCAAGGCCCATTTAAAAACCGCCAGCGGCCTCTTCCTCGTGCTCGGCGGCTTCCACCCCGGAACACATCACGAGTTTGGCCTCACCGTCGGCCAAGCGATTCAAAAGGGCCACAAGCTCGGCCGAGTGCTCGGCAGCTATGGGATGATCCACCTGGAGACCTACGGCGACAAGGATCGCAAGGCGAACTCGGTATGGCGCGTCGGCAACCCCATCCCCCGCGGCCTGCATAACCCCACAAAATACGTCGAGAGCATGGTCGACGACGCCCCCGCCGTCGACGACGCCTCCCCAAGCCCCTCCGAGCCCGCCGCGCCGCCCCCGAAGACGCCCTCTCGACGAGCTCAGGCGCTGCCCCCTGGATCCTCGGCGGGCTGGCCGTCGCCGGCGCCGCCGTCGCGCTCACCTACACCTTACGCCGCAGGAGCAACCCATGAATCGCCCCCTCTTCGTCGCCTTCGGCGCCATCACTGGCCTCAGCCTCGTCCTACACGGCGTCAATGTCGTCCTCGCCCGGACCCGCAAGGGCGACCACCTGGGGACTGTGTACACGATGGGCGACCAAGTTTACCTGGACCAGCTCGCAATCGACCACGTCGCTGGTCGCAGGGGGGTACACCAAGGGCCGCGCTGGTCTCGCATCATCTTGGACGAGTTTACCCTCACCTTCGAGCCCGCGGTCGATGCCCTCCAGACCAAGCCCGAGCGCCTCTATCGCCTGCGCCACCCCGACACGGACGCGAACGCGGAAGACGGAGACGAGGGCGACAGCATACGGGAGCTCGCGCAGGGGCTATCTCGCCGCAAGAACGACAAATTCGCCAGGGAGTTTCTCCTCCTCATGGCCTCACGTGGCCACTTCCACCGCCAAGTTCTCGCATGACAGCCCCGAGGTCCCTCATGACGACCCGAGCAGACGATCTCAACCGCGCCCTCGACGAGTCCATCAACCGCGAGAAGGACGCGTGCCTACGCGCCCAGCGCCTATCGTTCGCCGTCGTCGCTCTGGGCGCGAGCGTCGCTGGCTACGCGGCAGGCATGTACACGGCCTACAGGCTGATGGAGAGGAGGGGAAAATGAGCAGTACGTCCCAGAACGAGTTCTGGAGGGATCTCCTGGGGCTCGGCAACCAGGCGATAGAGCACGCGGTCTCTTACCGCGAGCAGCAACGCCACAGGACGATCCCGCTCGTCGCCGACCTACTCGAAAGCGTGGGCGAAGACGGCGCTGTGAAGAAAGACTCGTGGCACGTGTGGGAGGCGTGGAACGAACCCCAACCACGATCAAAACCACGACCCCACACGAGCGAGGCCGACGCGGAGGATGATGTCGAAGAAGCCGAGCTCCAGGCCGAGATACTCAGGCTCGAGCGCGAAGTGCGTAAGGGACAAAACCGCGCCCGCGTCGAGCAGTTGCGCCGTCAAGTGGCCGAACTAGAGCGCGGCGCTCAAAGCCCGCCACCGCCAGCTCCCCCGAGCCGCCAACGCGGCCGCGTGCCGAGCCGGCGCCCCCAGCCCCTCCCGAGCCCCCACCGCTGCCGCGTGTCGAGCCGCCACCGCTACGGCGTGCCGAGCCGGCCCCAGCCCCTCCCGAGCCACCGCCACCGCCGCCGCGTGCCGAACCAGCCCCTCCCGAGCCACCGCCGCTGCCGTCGCGTGCCGACCGCGAGGAGGCCGCGGACGAATACGATACGCTCTTCGGCCGCTCCATCGCCGTCCCTGACGCAATCGCCCCTCCCGTCGACAGCGACCCGCCAGCGGTCGCGAATGGCTCGTTCGACTTCTCATTCATCAGCCGCGTGGTGCAGGAAGCTGCCGCCCAGGTCGAAGCCCCCGCCGCGGACGCGCTCGCGCTCGACGAGCAAAGGCTCAATGACCAGTTCTATCAGCTCTTCGGCCCGTCGCTGCCCACGGCCAACAACCCCGACGAGATCGCTCCCCAGCTAGAGCCCCCAGCGGCGCCTCCTGAGCGGGCCCCGGCGGCCCCTCCCGAGCCCGAAGAGGCCGCGGCCGAAGACGAGCCCGCCCCAGCGCTCGACGCCGTACCTTCGCCCGTCGTCGAACCCCCGCCCACCCCGCAGGGGCACGACACGGACGATCCCGATCTCTGTCCCGACCCCGACCCCGACCCCGACCCCGTGCGCGCTCAACTCCAAGAGCAGATCCGCGCGCTTGAGCAAGAGCCCAGCGCCGCCAACGACGACCCACAGCGCCTCCAAAACCTCATCGAGGCCAACCGGATCCACTGGAATGGCACCCGCAAGACCCTCTGGGCCGGCTCCGCGCTCGCGGCCTGTCTCCGAATGAGCGTGCGCATCTCCCCCCCAGCCGACCGCGTCGCCCTCGCCCAAGAGGCGCACCGCGTCGCCGCGCGGGCCTTTCAGCTCTCGGAGTCTGCCCCGCGCTTCCACGACCTCATCGCCTGTCACAACGTGCTCGCGCGCACCCTGCACGACGCCGGCCAAACGACAAAGGCTCTCCAGCTCGTGCGCAGCGGCTTCACCATTCTCCGCGCCACAGCCCCACGGCTGCGCGTAGGCGGACACGACCAAGTCACCGAGATGCGTCAACTCCTCAAGATCTTAGAAGGGTCAGCGGATCATCCATGAGTTCCACGACAAAGCTCGACCAGCTACGCAACGACCTTTTTTTAGAAAACGCCGCCTTCGCGGACAAGCTCCGCGCCGCCGCCGACAAGGAGCCTCTGCGCGAGCAAGCCTGGCAGCGCCTACTCGACCTCTTCCGCTACGCCGGGGAAGGGGGCCGCAGGCGCTTCCTCGACGCCATGAAGCTGCCCGGCGCCGCCGCCGAACGCCGCCGCACCTACGACATTTGTATGCGCTCTGGCGCGAAGAACCAAGACGCATGCCAGGCCGAAGCCGAGGCGCTCCCGCTCTTTCAAGATCTCTTTGGCGCCTACCCAACCAGTCACACACCGCAAGCGTGGTGGGCGGCCCCGATCTCCCAACTCATCGCCGACTACGACCCCGACAACCCGCCCGCCGACGAGTTACGCGGCTGGGAGCACCAGCTCCGACAAACCCACGGCAAAACCCAAGCCGAGCTCCTCCTCGGCGTGGGAGCAGCCTTCGAGGCCGCCGAAGAGGCATTGGGCGACACCTACGGCTCCGTCGTCGAAAGCGCCACCGACGCCCTCAACGCCCCCCCGTCCCCCAAACCATTCCCCTGGCTCAAGCTCGGCCTCGGCCTCAGCGGCGCCACCCTCGTCGGCGCCCTCGCGTACCGGATCACCCGCAAGCCCTAGCCATGACCCTCTCCACAAAAGACGCCGCACGGATCACCCTCGCCGCCGCAGCTCTTGTGGAAGGCGCCGCCGCGCTCAAACGCCATCACGAGCGCGCGAGCGCCTTCGAGGCCGCCGTGGAGCGGGCCACCGCCCTCAGCCGCCGCCTCGTCGTCATCGGCGACCCCGACGCCGGCATGCACACCCGGATCGTGCGCGCCTACGGCTGCGGCGACGTGTGCCTCGACAAGAACGGGTGCCCAGCTTGCCCTGTGACGATCACCGCCGATCTCACCAAGGGCCCCATCGAAGGGATCGCCGACGACACCGCCGTCATCTTCGTCTCCTGCGTCCTCGAATACGTAGAAGACCTCGACGCCGCGCTGCGAGAGATCGCGAGGATGGCAGGGAGCGGCGAGAACGTCTTTATCGTCGGCGTACAGCCCTGGACCCTCACCTCACGCCTCTACCCCGGCGCACGTTGGCGCGGCACCGTCGTCGCCCACGGCGACGAGCACGCCGTCGACATGAAGCCCGTGCGCAGCGGCGAGAAGCTCGCCTTCGCCGCCGCGCTCGGCCTCACCCTCGCCTCAGCCTTCTGGCCCGACAAACCCAACAAAGGAACGAACAAGCCATGATCATCTCCGTCCACAACACCAAAGGCGGCGTCGGCACCGCGACGCTCCTCGCCCACCTCGCCCACCTCGCCACCGAGGCCGGCCACAAAGTCTACAGGACGACAGACAGCGTCCGCTTACCCGAGACCATCGACTCGGATCTCATCCTGATCGACGGCATCAGAGACGATCTGCCCGCGTGTGTGCTCGTCATCCCAATCACATGCCGCATGGCCGAGGAGCACGCTCACGAGCTCGCGGACAACTTCCGCGGCCCCGTGATTTATCTCCCCAACATGGGCCACCGGCTCAAGTCCATCCCGCCCCACTTACCCGTCATCGTCGCCCAGACGATCCCCTACAGCCACGCCATCGCCTACGCAGCCGACCAAGCGCGGCTGGTGTGGGATGCCCCAGACGGACGCACCAAAACATCCCCCGGCGCCATCGCGCTCCGCTCCGCCCTACTCGACGTCCTACGCCTCGCGAACGCGGAACCCGTAGAAGAAGACACGAGCGAGCCAATGAACGAGCACCTCCTGCTCGCCAGCCTGTCCGAGGTCATCCATGCCGCGTTGGCGCAGCCCGAAGACGAAGAGACGAGCGAACCCACGACCCCGCGCTCCGCCTCGCTGACGTCGAGGGCATAACTGACGACCGCGCTCGCATTCCTCGAGGAAGGGAGAGCATGACGACCCCGCCGACCCCCGCCGCGATCTTCGAGGCCGCCCTCGCGGCCTGGCGCCCGCTCGCCGCGCAGCAGGGCTCGCTCGATCTGATCGATCGCGTCCTCGCCAAACACCGCGCGCACCTCATTCACCTCATCGAGCAGGAGCTCGCGGAGCTATACCCTCCCGCTGGGCAGGAGCTCGCCAGTCTGGCAAAGAGCCTCGAAGAGATCGCCGAACCGACCCAGAAGACGCCTCAAGAGATCCGCGAATCTTTCGGGCGCCTCGTGTCCGCGTCGCCGCGCTTCTCATTCCTGCGCCGCTCGGCCGCAGCGCAGATCTCACACCTGATCGACGAGTATCTGCGCAAGGGGGGACCCGTAGAGCCTTTTTTAGAGAACATCGCCGAGCAGATCCGTGTCGGCGACGAACACGACCTCGTGATCGTGAGATACCCCGACACCGAGGACGAGACCCTCGCTGTACACATAGGCTCCCTGCTCGGTGTCGGCCACGAGTGGCACGTCGGCGAGCGAGGCCACGTACTCCGTCAAGATCGCGAGGGAGTCTCACTCCACGATGTCGAGCTACTCGGCGACGATCTCGATGAAGAGGGCAGGATGACGGACTATGTCGCAGTCAAGCCCGGCAGGGCGACGACGACCGGCTACAACCTGCGCCAAGGCTCGATCTCCCTCCGGCACGGTGACCGCCTCATCCGCCGTTTCTTCATCGCCCCGGGTTGGGACGACAAACACACGCTTGGCCAATTAAGACTAGAGAGTTACTGGCAGCACTATCACATGCTCGCCAAGGCGCTGCGGCGCTCCCCGCTCGAACTCGAGCGCACCCGCCAACTCCTCGCCTATGCTGGCGTACTCGTCACCGCGCCCGCGTGCCGAGGCCGCGCGCGGACCGTCGCCGCGCGGACCGTCGACCGCGCGATCCACGAGCACAAAGCCGCCGCCCAGGCGATCGAGAGCGGCCAAGACCAGCTCGCCGCCGAGCGGCTCGCCCGTGTCGCTCGCTTCGTCGCCCGCGCTGCCCACGAGGTCGCCTCCGCCTGCGCCAGCGGCCAGGACATACCGCCCCTGCTCGCCCCAGCCATGTACGACATCCCCACCTCACAAGACCAACCATCGCTCTTCGAGCAGACCGCTGATCCCTACACAGACCACCCCGAGCTCACCCCAGAGAGGGTCAAAGCCGCGCTCGCATTTCTCGAGGAGGAGGAGGGGAGAGCATGACGACCCCGCCGACCCCCGCCGCGATCTTCGACGCCGCCGTCCACGCCTGGCGCCCCGTGGCGGCCGCGCGCTACTCGCCCGAGCAGGTCGATCGAGTCATCTCGAAGCACCGCGGGCATCTACTTCGCCTCATCGAGCAATCCCTGCAAGAGCAGCGCGCGCGACGGGGCAGGGGAGCGCCCCGCCCCTGGTGGCAGCGCACCCCCGGCCTCCCGCGCGCGGACAACTCCACCCTCAAGCACGAAGCCCGCTCGATCCTCACGGCCGTCCGCGCCTATCTCTACGATCCCGAGTGGGGCCTGCTCGACGAAGAAGACGCCGCCGCCACCATCCATGAGGCCATCCTTCCGCACTGGCCCCTCGACGACGCCGAGCGCCTGATCCAAGCCGTCGCCGACCTCAACGGTGGCCTACGCGACGAAGACTCTTTTTTAGAAGAACTCACCGCCGCCCTACGAGACGGCCACGCCCCCGAGCTCGAGATCCACACCATCGATCCCGACACCGCCTGCGACTTCGTCGCCCGCCACCACCGCCACTTACCCGACTGCAACCGACGCGGCCTGCTCCACGCCCTCGCCGCACGTTGGCGCGGCCAGATCGCCGCCGTCGCCCTCGCGGGCGCCCCCACCGGCCGCTGGGGCCGCGCCACCGACTGCCCCCCCGAAGGCACCCTCGAAATCACCCGCGTCGCCAGCCGCGCCGGCCTCCGCCGCTACGACCGCAAGGGCCGCGACGTCCCCGTGAATGCCGCCTCCGCCCTCGTCGCCCACCTCATCGACCTCCTCCCCACCAGCGGCCGAGGCGCCCCCGGCTGCCGCCTCATCACCTACCAGCTCACCTCCGAAGACGGCGCCATCTACCGCGCCCTCGTCGCCAAGGGCCTACGCCCCGTCGCCCTCAGCCGCCACGCCCAGGCCGGCGGCGCACGTACCCGCGTCGCCCTCCCCGGCGACAAGATCCGCTGGGAAGCCGGCCCAGCCGCCGCCCCCCCCGATTGGAGCCTCCTCCAACCCTCCCACCGCCCAGGCGCTCAAGCCGCCTTCGCCGCCTTCACCGCCCGTCGTCCTCCCCGATAACCGTCCCCCACAACCTGCCCCAAGAGACACCACCATGGCCGAACCAACCACCATCCGCCTCACCGCCACCGCCCCGCTCAACGGATCGGGCCTCATCCCTCTCACCCGCGAAACCCTGCAAACCACCACCGCCGGCCGTCTCTACAGCGCCACCATCCCGACCGGAAGCCGCCTCACCAGCGACATCTTCGGCATTTTCTCAGCCGGCGCCCACACCTCCATCACCGTCACCGCCTCCACCGACAACCCCCGCGACGTGCTCCGCGTCTACCTCGGCGCCGCCATCCGCAGCGAGCACCGCCTCGCCGGATCTCAAACCATCACCCTCGCCCCTGGAGAGGAGCTCGGCTTCATCACCGAGGCCCCCACCGTCCTCCTGCTCGTCGTCAACGAGCTCTCCGAAGCCGACCAAACCGCCCGTCTCGACACCGCCGCTGCGCCCGTCATCCGCGCCCGCCTCACCCGTAACGCCGGCTTCACCGCCACCGGCGTCATGAACATCAACCTCCTCTGGTCCACCGCCTCACATGTCCTAGAGGCCACCTCCAACGCCCCCGCCGGAGCCCTCCCGCTCGAAGCCCTCGACCCCCGCCAATCCCGCTACGCCGGCTACTACTGGCGCGTCCGCGTCTCCGGCTGCGACGGCGCCTATTTTTCCGGCCCCGCCAACCGCCTCACCGGCGACGCCGCCCTCGAACAGCTCCTCCCCGGCCAGTGGTCCACCCCCCGCCGCGTCAGCCACGACGATCTCCTCGCCGTGCTCAGCCCGCCCGTGCGCGTCGGCTGCCCCACCGTCATCGCCGAACACGAGCTACTCCCCATCACCGAGGCCCAGCTCCTCGCCACCGCCGCAGCCCCCACAACGCCCCCGCCGACCCAGCCCGCAGGCGCCATCCCCTGGGCCACCTTCCACGATCTCAGCGTCAACGCCGCCGGCGCCGATCGCCACGAAGCCGGCTACCTCATGTGGACGCACGCCATCACCGGCAACTCCAACGTCATCGGCAACAAGGGCTTCCACGGGATCGGCACCGGCAACAAGGCCATGCTCGGCACCGACGCCCCGATCCTCCTCGGCCTCCCCCTCGCCCAACTCACCGCGCTCAGCGTCCGCTACGCCCTGCGCACCGCAGGCAACGCCCACATCCTCAATCGTCCGTACATCAACATTCTCATCGACGTCAACGGCGACGGCACCCTCTACAAGATCGGCGTACTCGATCGCGATCCAAACCCCGCCCTCAACCTACTCGTCGACGTCGCCCAGGCCGACCCCACAGATCACGAGTACCTGCTCTCATGGGTCGGCGCCGGCAAGCTCAAGATCGTCAACGAGCTCGCCGGAGTCACCCCCGCCGTCGATCTCGGCGCCGGCTGGCACAACAAGGTCTTCCACGTCAGCGACATCCTCGCCGTCTACCCCGACGCCAAGCTCACTAGGGCCTTCCCCGCCGACAACGGCCTGCCCGCCGATCTCACCATGCCCCCTCTCTGGCTCGTGCTCGGCGACTCCACCTACACCCGCTACTCGCGCGTCCTCCTGCGCGAAGTCCGGCTCAACAGCTAAGGGCGCACACCATGATCATCGAGGTAGGTAGCCAGCGTTACAAAGAGATCTTCGGCGCCCGAGATTTCCTCACCCAGCCCTTCCAAAGCCGGCTACCGCCTCACCGCTTACTCGTCGAGGCCCTCGCCGATCCCTCCAAATCGATCACCGCCATCGACACCCTGCTCGCCGACGCCAACCCCAACGGCGTACTCCACAGCGCCGGCCTGCAAGACATCCACCTCGGCACCCAAGTGCTCATGCACGCCCGCGTCGCCGCCTCACGCGTCGGCGGCCAGCTCGTCCTCCCCGGCAACGGCCTCTCGAGCAACCTCGCCGACGGCCTCGTCGACGTCATGAAGAATTTAAAATTCCCTCCCGCGCCAGCGACGCCGACGTCCAAGCCTTCCTCATCGAAGCCAGCTTCGCCGTCGGCATGAAGGCCCTCGGCGCGATCGGCCCCGTCGGCAAGATCGCCGCCGCCGTCATCGGCTTCGCCAGGGAGATCGTCCAGCTCATCAAACAACGCCGTCTGATCAAAGAAGACGACGCCGAGCGCCGCGAAGCCCTCGCCTACGCCAAACTGCCCCCCCTCCAAGAGCCCGACACCCAAGTAGACGCCTGGTACGTCGACCAGGTCCTCCGCCCCCTCATGGAAGGCCCCTCATGGACACCGATCTTCTCGCCGCGCTTCGACTCGGATGCGTGGGTAGGTATCCAACGAAATGGCGGCTATGCCTTCGCCCCCGGACGAGAGGAGTCCAGCGTCGATGACTTCGGCCGATCTCGCAAAGTCTTCACGGCCAGCGGCGGGATCGGCTTCATCCCTGGCCTCGACCAGATCGCGAGCGTCGTGCAGGTCACGCATGACCCGGATGTGCTCAAGCGCTGGATCGGCGGGCCGTGGCCGATCCACCCGCAGATGGTCACCGACGTGGGGAAGTTCTTCGTCAACACCGGCCGGCTCGCCGCGGTCGCCTGGGCATGGGCTACCGAGGTCGACGCGAGCCCGGACCTCTACAAGCTCCATATCGCTGCGCTGCACGAGCGATGGAAACGCTACTGTGACGGCGCCCGCCGCTACCTGCTCGACAACGCGAAGGACTGGAACGACAACCTCGGCAAAGGCCGCGTACTCTCCGATGATCGGCAGTTCCTCGCCGGCAGCGCGATCGGCTGCGCCATCGGAGCCTGGCGCTGCCTGCCCAAGGACAACGGCTACAGCCTGCTCAGCGCAGGCGTCCGCGGCGATGAGCTTCGCGGCCCCGGCCTCGGTCGCCAGGTACTCGGCTGTGTCATGGATCCCCCCGCGATGGACGCCTACGCCAGCGGTCAAGCCTGCTTCACCACCATCTACGAGGAGCGGATCCAAAAGGTCCTCGACGAAGCGCTACGGCGCCAGCGTTACTTCCTACGCCACTCCCTCGTCTCCGCCTACGTGCGCGCCGACTTCGACGCCTTCCGCGACATCAAGATCCGCGACGCCCTCCTCAGCGCCCGCAAGATCCTCCTCGAGCACCCCGACCGCATGCTCGTCGAGCTCGCCGATGTCGCCGCCGACGAACCCGGCGTACCCACCGGCGACGGCAAGCTATGGAAGGACCAGCTCCGCGCACGCGGCGTCAAGGAGAAGCACCCCCTCATGGGCGGCGCCGGTCGCCTCGCCGATCGCCCCCCTGGCACCCTCGTCCCGCCCCGCGAGCCGCCGCCCAAGGTGCCCATCTACGAGGGCCCCTTGCCCTGGGGCGAGCTCGCAGAGCCGGCCCCCACGAGCAGCCTCTCCCCGTGGCACATCGCGGGCCTAACCGCCGGCGGGCTCTTGCTCGGCGGAGGCGCGTTTGCGCTCGCCCGCCGCCTTCGCAAGGGCAGGTAAGGCCCTGCTCGCGATGCCCGTGCGCTTGCGCTCACATCCTCGGGATCCGATACTTCTTCCCCCCATGAGGACCCTCGTGCTCCTGCTCGCGCTGCTCCCCCTTCTCACCGCCTGCAAGAAGGAACTAGGCGAGTTGTGCAGCGACGGCTCCGAGTGCGAAACAGAGCTATGCCGCGTGGTCCCGCCCGGATCGGACACAAAGATCTGCGCCGTCAACGCACCGTGCCCAGACGCGGTCGACATTGGCGGCGAGTGTCTCCGCCCGTGCAACGAGGGGTGCCCCGAGGGAACCCTGTGTCACCCCTTCTTCGAGGGCTGTGTCGCCGCCTGCACTGGCGAAGGTCAGTGTCGCAACAACACGTGCACGCTCGCTACTGGATTCTGCGAGTGATGGAGCGCACATCAACCACGCCCTCAGGCCCTGCATGCGCAACGTAACACCATCGAAAGCCACCCCAAGGTCCGACTCGCCGAGTCGGGCAAGCCCTCGATCGGGGGAGCCAATTGCGACCGGGCGAGAGCGCCTCGCGGAAGTGGTCGCGGGGCTCCGTGAGCGCTTTGGCGACAAAGCTGAGAAGCTAGCGGAGGCAAATGAAGCTGCCACGCGATTGCTCATCATCGACGAGATCCTGATCGCGCTCGGTTGGCCGAAGGAGACCTTCCATCCAGAGACGCGAACATCCGACGGCACCTACATGGACTACCGGATTACACTCGACGGGGATCCACGCTTCATCGTAGAGGCCAAGAGGATAGGCAACACCTTCGCACCTTCTGCAAAGAAACTGCGCAAGACCGAGTACCGCCTTAGCTTCCTACGCCAATCCTTTGGTGCTCCATTCACCGAAGTTTTGCGTCAAGCGGAAGACTACTGTCGCAATGCTGCAATCCCATTCGCCGTCCTCACGAACGGAGCCGAGTGGGTTGTCGCCCAGGTCCTCCCCCCACCGGGGGTTACCGAGGAGCGGCTACAGTGCTACTACATCGGGAACCTACTCGACGAGAGCCCGAATATCGATCTGATGTGGGAGCTTCTGTCATCGAATGGTGTCAGCGAGCTCCAACTTGAAGAAGCCTTTAGCCGCCTTAACTTGCTGGAAGCCGATTACTGCGCAGAGCCGCGAGCACTCATCGGGGAGCTTCGTTGGGAGACCCCGGCCGACCACCCTGATCTAAGCGAGTTCTATCACTGCTTCTTCGATGAGATCACCGACCCGGGCCGCCGAAACATGCTGGAGCACTGCTATGTTACCAGCGCAAAACTCGACCAATACCACGGCGAACTTAAACGCACTCTCATCGACACATCACCCTCATTCGTAGACGACGCCGAAGAGCTATCGCCCGGCGACACACGCAAGGTGCTCCCTGATACTTCCGGGGACCAGAAGGGCCGAGTCGTGCTTGTCGTTGGCTCCGTTGGAGCCGGAAAATCCACGTTTGTTACGAGGACTCTGATCGAAAACAGGGACGTACAGGGACTCGTGTTCGTCACGCTCGATCTCATTAACGAAGCGGTCCTCCATGCGGACAGTCCCCCGGGGCGGCTCTGGACGCGACTGAAAGAGACATGGATCGAGAGATACCCGGATGCGCTGGACCACAAGAAGCTCCGACAAGCTTTTCACGCTGAGATCGAGCAACTGCGCCGCGGTCCATCTGCGGACATCTATGCTAAGCACCCCGACCGATTCGACGAAGCGAAGGCAACCAAGCTCGAGGCACTCGTCGCCGACCCCGAGAAATGCCTCCAACGGATGTGGAGGCTCAGCGCCTCCTCTGCTCAAGCACGCGTGGTGGTATTCCTCGACAATGTGGACCGCGCGTCCGAGGCGTTTCAGCACCGGATGTACGCGTTCGCCCACGCTGTCGCTGCCGAAACGGGGGCGACGGTAATCGTCACAATGCGTGAGAGTACCTACTACCGCGCGAAAGAATCTGGTTTCCTAGATGTCCGAACAAGCGATAAAGTGTTCCATCTCCAGGCTCCGAATGTGGTTCAGTTGATCAGCAAGCGCGTCAGCTACGTTGAGGAACACATGGACCAAGACCATCGAGCCACGGCGTGGAGGCGCGAGAAGGACTGGGGCCCATTTCAGGCCACCAGCCGACGCTACGCCTCAGCCTTGAAGGTGACATTCCTCCAGGACAATGATGGTCATCGGCTCCTCTCCGTGCTTGCCGCCCTCGCTTGGCACAACATCCGGGCGTTCCTCGCTACCCTCCGCCGGATCCACATGCTCCTCGCGGTGATTAATAGCACTCGGTGGACCGAGAACCAGGTCCTTTCGGCCCTGCTAGCTGCCGACACCAGCGGTTCACTGCGCGCAATCCCAGCGACTCTGTACCGCCCACCATCCAAGCTGCACTCCTGCTTCTTGCTCAAGCTTCGGTTGCTCCTCCTGCTGAAGGTCGGTGTACGCCGCCTTGAGCAGCAACACGGTGTCGGCTACCCGAGGATCATTGAGTTTGGCCGTGTCTACGGCTATCGGCGCAAGTGGGCTGAGGCGGGGCTCGAAGAGCTTGTTCGGGAACGTCTGGTCGAGTGCCTGCAAATTCCGGCCGAGATCGAGCACACCTCAACCTATCAACTGTCCACCGAGCACGTGTTTCGACCGTCTCCTCTTGGCATCCTGGTTGTCGAGCGACTTATGTACCAGCCGATCTACTTGGCGACGAGCGCGTGGGAGATTCCGTATCACACCAAGGATGATTTCGACAAGTTCAAGATCGCGGCCAAAGACGCTCTATCCAGCGATGACCTCGTAGAGTGCGCACTCGACGCCGACAAGGCCGATCTGCTTGGTATTTCGGAGGTTCCCGGGGTGGTGGTAAGAGTCCTCGCAGCAGCCCGAGAAAAGGAGATCCTGCTCACACGCGACCTAACAGGCCGAGCAGAAGTCTCCTCTGTCGAGGAGAAGCTACGTGAGGCACTGGACAAACTCGGCGCGACGAAGCAGGGAGAGCCAGTATCGCGCGTCGGCCCGCGCGAATCCAACTCAAAGCAACCGAGCCAAACGACTCTGCCCCTCGACTCGCACCCCTCACCGACAAAGGCTGAACTGACCAAGATCCCGATCCCGCCAAACGTCAACGCCGTCAAGATCAGCAGTTCTACGAGCGCGCCCGCGGTATTCTGGGCACTCACGTTCGCGCATGTGAACTCGCTGGGACCGCAGAGCGGTGCAGAGGTCACGAAAATTATTAACACGTATCTGCGCGATGATTACCAACAACTGGAACATACGAATATCTCCAGGTTACTCCGTAGCCCCTCTTTTCTGAAACACAAGTGGCTTCGGCGAACCGGGATGGAACGACGCTGGAGGTTTGCCCTCGCGCCGGGGTGGCGGGAGCAATGGGTCACGACGTTCTCGACGGAAGCCCCGGTGTAGGGACGTACGCTGCCGAATAGCCGCCCCGAGCAGGCCTTTCTGCCGCTCCTGGCAGAGGTGCTCGCCGGCACACAGTTGGCCGCAGCCCTTGAGGGTGGGCCGGTATGGGCAGTGGGCAGTGCTTGCGAGACAAAGTGGAAGCCCCCGCCTCGCCCGGGGCTGGAGACCGAGCCCAACGCGTCGACGGACGACACCGGGGAAGCGCCCTGGTGCGGGGACATGCTGTGCAGCCCGCCGCCAACATCTTCCGCGCTGTCGCCCTCGGTGAGCATCCAAAGGCTCTGTAGCCCAGAGACCCCCAGCCCGGGAGACGCGGTCCGTCGGACGGGTACGTGCAGCCTCGACGAGGACGCGACCACCTGTTGCGAGGATTGTGGCGTCTGCAACGACGGTCGACGGTACGTCGGACGGGTACGCTATTTGCGCTATCTGGCAAGAGCGAGGATGATGTCCGACGCGATCTCCCCCAGTGAGGAGTTGAAATCTGAATCACAGACGGAGAACGCTGGCGACGCGGCGCGTCCAATAAATGCAGCGGCGACCTCCAGTTCCCGCACCGGCGGCGTGGCAACCGTACTCCCGTTTGAGCAACCAGCATCAATTCCGTATTCGTCCAGATACGCTTGGTCGCCCATGGCGCTGAAGATGAGCGAGTCGCCGGAGGAATACCCAGGCGGTACACCTTCGATGAGGAACATTCGCGCCGACGGACCCTCAAGACCTGCGGTAGCTTTCTCCTCTTGAATGCTCTCGAACAGCTTCATGTAGCGCGATATGGGTTGAAGTACCGCAGCAGTATCGATCACGCCGGATTGACCAGCGGTGTTGTAGTTCTCCGCGTGACATTCCACGAATACTGGTCCACCGCCAGAGCACGACACGCCGGCTCTCCAGCATACGGCGGCCGTCGGGATCGGATCGTCTGGAGAATTCCAGAACGTCTTGTTATCAATAAAGATCTCATCGTACAGCCCGACAACCGAGCAGTCTGTTGTGTCCCCAACCACGATTGCCACAAAATGTGCATTCGTGCGCATGAACCCATATCCCTTGTCGGATGGATCTGTCCAGCGCTCGACGGCACGAAAGAGGCTCTCGAGAGGACTCGCGTAGTCGCAGCCCGAGATGCCTTGTGGAAGAAAGCACTGAAGCGCCTGCGCGGGACTCACACCATCCGGGATGTTGCTCAACTGACCATCGAACTCGACCCATGGGTGGACCTTGGGGACGGGGTCGACCTCTGTTGTTGTGGGCTTGAGTTTCAGATCTTGGTTCGACATATTGCAGAAATTAGTACATGCGTACGATCCGTCGAGAGGTGGGTCGACTCCGTTATACAGGAAATCTCCTTCGAAGACGCGATCGATGCACGAAGAGAGCACCAAACCTCCCTCAGTCGGAGTCGTGGCGACTTTTGGGCAGCGAGGGTTTCCGTTGTCTGTTGTCGTAACTGCAATTCTGTAGCTAATTTCGGCTGACTCAAGCGGCGACAGAAGGGATAAAATAGCTTCGGCGAGCTTTGCCTGAGTTGGAGCCATCGATCCGGAGTCATCAACAATGACCAGAATGTCCACGTTACGCGTAGGGTCGCCTCCCGTGGTGCCGCTGGTTGCGCTGGACGTCTCCGATGTGCTGGTGGAACCCGACATGTTTGTGGTCCCGCCCGTAGATTCGCTCGACGCGGAGGTTGAGGAGGTTGAGGAGGTTGAGGAGGTTGAGGAGGTTGAGGAGGTTGAGGCGGTTGACGTGCCGGTCTCGCTTTCCTTCATGCTGGATCCGCAGTGGCTGCTACCCATGACGAGTGAGATGATCACGACTCGGGAACACCTTGATGTACTCATGCAGAGAAGCTAGCTCATTCGAGCGGATTAGTGAAGAGGTGCTTCACCCCGGAGAGCCGATCTAAGTTGGCCAAGTAGGTCGCGCGCGTTCACGTGCGGGCCCTCGCGAGCAAGGGGATCGAGGTAGTTGGTAGTTGCTCCCGATCTCGCTCGTGAGTCGGGCTCGAACCACCGCTCAGCGCCTCCATCTTCGTGTGAAGGGCGAAGGGCCATCGTCGGCGCACGCGCGACCCCGCCCCCATCTCCCTCGGTCGACCAAGGATGACCCGTGATCAACGCACGAAGTTGACACAGTGGAGATCTCCTCCGCGGGCGCGCACGGGTGCTGACGCGGGGCCGACCCCAGCGAGGGGGCGTATGGAGGATCCACCATACCGGGCGTGCGACCCTCCACCTTTTATAACGGATCGATCGAAAGCAGGGCCGCTATGGAGGATCCACCATGCGGCGCAGGTGGCCGCCGGCTTGATCGCGTTCGGGCTCCGTTGCGGCGCGCGACCGCCCTGTGCGACCATCGTGTCCAGCGCTAGGGCAAGGGCCTCCCCAGCTCCGATAGGCGCCCCAGCCCGGAACGTATGCCGCTCTCCATCCGCACAACGCTCGCATGCGTACTCACGTACAACACCGTCGTTGTACCGGCCACTCGGGCGAACCCAACCGTCGCGGCCGACCCCTTCCAGGACGAGCCCGCCTCCACCGAAGTGCCCTCGCCTGAAGGCAGGGAATGGGACGCGCCGCCGCCGCCGCCGCCACCGCTGCCACCGCCGCCGCGCTCCAGTGTGTCCGCCGCGCCGACCCCCAGAGCAGCCGAAAGACCGATGGCGCCGGAAGCCGACGCTCCGGCGAAGAGCCTGATGACCGCCCAGGCGATCGAGAGCGGCCAAGACCAGCTCGCCGCCGAGCGGCTCGCCCGTGTCGCTCGTTACGTCGCCCGCGCCGCCCACGAGGTCGCCTCCGCCTGCGCCAGCGGCCAGGACCGACCGCCCCCGCTCGCCCCCGTCCTGTACGACATCCCCACCTCACAAGACCAACCATCGCTCTTCTCGAGAGCGAGACCACGGAGGAGGTCATCGCCGCCTGCCGACGAGCGAGGTCCTGCCATCGGCGCCTTCGCCCGGCGCCTCTTCACCCTGCCGCTGCCGTGGACCAAGATGCGGGCCGTCCACGGGCTCCTCGGCCTCGCCCGCCGCTTCGGCGACGAGCGCGTCGATCGCTGCTGCGAGGTCGCGCTCGCCCACGACATGCTGAGCCTGAGGCGCCTACGGACGATGGTCGAGCGCGACGTATCGCCGCCACCGACCGAGCCGCCGAGGCCCGCACCGCCGGCGAGATTCCTGCGGCCGCCGGCGCTCTACGCCCTGCGAGATCCGCCGGCCAAGGAGATCTCCCTCGGAGGGCTTGCGTGTGTAGTCACACTTGAGTCTTGCGCTGCACCCTTCGGACGGCGCGAAAGGCGGAGAAATCAGCTTCCCAGCCTCCCACTGCGAGCACACCGCGCGCCCCGGTCCTCGACCCCTGGGCCGATTTCCCGCTTTTGAACCTCGTGCTATCTGCGACACGCGCCGCCCGTGACCGAGGAGAGGGTACTGAACCGGGAGCCCGAGATGTCCGAGATGTCCGCACGCAATCTGAGCCCAAGACAGAGTCGAGTCGTTGCGGTACCCTGCGCACGAAATCGAACGGTGAAGCCCCATGCCCCTCGAGATCATCCACCGCGATGAGGAACGCCGCGAGGAGCGACGGCGGCTTTCGGATTGCCTGAAGAAACTGCCGACGATCAGCGGCACGCTCTACCTGGGCTACCCCGACCTTCTGGGCCCGCCCCCGGCTCGAGTCGATGCGCTGCTGGTGGATGCCCGCTGGGGTCTTGTCGCCTTTCGCTTAGATGAGGTCGGCAAGAGCCACGACGATCTCCGGAGCGACTTCGAGCAGGTCTGGTCGCTGCTCGAGGCCGAGGTCAAAAAAGAGGCCCGCTTGCGCCGAGGAACGCGCCTCAAGGTTGCTCCGGTGGTGGTGTGGATCCGCGAGCCCGACCACCAGCCAGTCGAACAATTGGAAGACGAGAACATCATCGCGTGTGGTTTTACGCAGCTCGACCAGGCGCTGAAACCGCGGTCTGAACCCCTCACCGCCGAGGAGTTCCAGGCGCTTCAAGCGGTCGTCCAGAATGCTCGCGGGATCCGCGGCACTGTGACCGGTCCACTGCCCCAGCCGCCGCTCGCCCGCATACTGGCCGAGATCGAGCGCGAAGTGACCTCGTTCGACCGGGGTCAGCTCCACGGTGCGCTCGAGATGGTGGAAGGCCCGCAGCGCATCCGCGGGCTGGCTGGCTCGGGCAAAACCATCGTCCTGGCCCGTAAGGCGGCTGAGATCCACCGCCGCCACCCCGAGCGGCGGGTGGCCGTGGTGCATATGACCCGGGCCCTGGGGCCTATGCTCGAGAAGCACATCAAGCGTTTCTTGGGCGATGCGCCGTGGGATCGAGAGACCCTACTTGTCTTGCCGGCCTGGGGCAGCGCGCGTAGCCCCGGAGTCTACCACCTGCTCTGCCAAGCCCTGGGCGAGCGCACCTTGTCACTCGAGGAAGCCAAGGTGCAGGGGGGCTTCGGCAATGTCTGCCGGGCGCTGGCCGCCCGTTGGGAGGCCCAGCCCCGATCTGCAGTGCTCTGGGATCAGGTGCTCATCGATGAGGCGCAAGACCTCCCGCCGGGATTCTTCAAGCTGATCTGGCGGGCCATGGCCCCGCCCCACCGTATCGTGTGGGCCTATGACGAACTGCAGACCCTCTATGGGGACCCCCTGCCCGGACCCATCGACCTGTTCGCGATCGACGAACCCAGTCTTCACCTGAAGAATCCCCCGGGAGAAGCCCAGCGCGACATCAACCTCGAGACATGCTACCGCACGCCCCCCTGGACACTTGTGGCGGCCCATGGAATCGGGCTGCGTTCGGCCCACGGGCCGGCCTATGCCCAGTGGGTCGAAGACCCGAGCATCTGGCGTGTCATCGGCTACGAGATTACCGGTGAGTGGAGCCCGGGCCACCAGGTCGAGCTCCGCCGGGCGGAGCACTCTACGCCGAGCTTCTTCGGGCAGATTCTCAAGCCGGATGATGCCCTCCAGTGGCAGACTTTTTCGTCGACCCAAGAGCAGGACGCTGCCTTGGTCACCGACGTCCAGAACGACATCCAATCGGGTGGCCTTCGGCCAGAGCAGGTGCTGGTTATCTTTGCTAATGGGCGGACGGCTCGAGCGCGTGCCGGCCAGACTCAGCACTTGCTCCTCCAGCGCGGTATCGGCGCCCAGGTGGCGGGCTTGTCGGAGGGGCCCGACACCTTCACGGTGCCAGGCAGCGTCACCCTCTCAACGGTGTACCGTGCCAAAGGCAGCGAGGCCGCCCGGGTCTACCTCGTCGATGCTGGCGTTTCAGCCAGTCCCGACCCTACTGAGCGCAGCACCATCTTCGTGGCCATGACCCGCAGCACCTGCTGGCTGCGTGTCACAGGCGTGGGAATGCCCATGAAGCTCCTTGCCACCGAGCTCGATCGAATCAAGGCTGATGGCTGGGTGCTCAAGGCCGTGGTTCCCACTCCTCAGGAACTCGACCGAGTGCGCCGCCTGGGGCTGGACCTTAGCCCCGCCCAGAAGGCATACTCGAAGACGCTCGAGCGTCTCTCGCAGGAGATCGATGGCATGAGTGAAGAAACCATCCGCGTCCTGTTGGAGCGAGACCCCAGCCTGGTACAGATGCTGTACCGCTTGAACGCCGCCCGGGAGGCCAAGGATTGAGCGTCATCGACGAACACAACCAAGAGGTGACGCACCTCGCGGCGGCCTTGGTGGGATGTGAGCGACTGGCGGACCAAAACCCGTTGACGGTAGAGCGTCAGAAGAACAGTCGTCTCATCATCGCCTCGGCTCCAAGTCGACGGGATATCACCACTCACCTCGAGACGGGCTCGTTCGCTGAGCGCATAGCCATAGCCGATGCACGGGCCTATACGCTTCGCCTGGTCGACGACACCCTCATCCAGCTCATGTGGACCTATGAGGGGAAGCGCCTCGTCAAGCACCGCTTTGCCTGGCTCCCCGCTCCCCTGCCGCCAGTTCGCGACTCGCTGGAGGCGGAGTTGACCCCCGAAGAGCGACTGGGGGGCTCCCTGGCTAGCATGGGCCACCTGCTCCGCCTCGGTGGATCACTGCGCATCGATCATGACCTCGATGCGGCCAGCGCACGGCATCCAGCCACTCACTTGACCCTCTTTGGCCCGGGCATGGAGGAGGGCCGCCTGCCCATTCGCGGCCCCTGGTGTCTGGGGCGCTTCTGCCGGTTCCTTTTTGGTCAGTTGGCGCCGCCCTCGGTTGAGGGCCAGCGCACAATCGAGTTGACGCACCAGAAGGCGCTGATCGAGGCGGTATCCATCACCAGCGCTGGATTGGACATCGACGCGGAGCACATGCAGTCGGCATGGCTGGCCTGGGGTCCGACCGCAAGCTCGCCAGCGTCGAGAGTTCCGAGGACGAATGATCGCCATGATCGAGCTCGAGGCGGCCGACGCAGTGATGCCGATCACCGCGCTTAACCCCATGCCGAGCCCAACATCCCAGAGTGCTCGGCTCCCTCTAGGGTACCCTCGCTGGCGCTCGGCAGCTCCGCTGCCCTGGACCGAGCCCGCGCTCTCCCCGACGCGCTCCGCCCGTTCGTGCGCCGCATATTCGGCGACGAGGCCGCGGCCGCACTTCCGGGACCCCGAGCTGACCTCTCGACCATTTCTGAGGCACTGGTCGGGTTCATCGAGCGTCGCGGTCGGCTCGACACGCTGGCGGACGCGTTGCTCGCACGATCACCGGCGCAGGCTGCGGGGCTCCGGTTGCTCGGGTACACGTCGCGCGGTGGATAGGAGAGTCACAGCCCAGCATGATCTGATGCTTCAACGGGTCTTCGTCCTGCTGCGGGGTGACGTGGCCGTCTCGGGAGGCGACGAGGAAGAGGCGGTAGCGGAGCTAGGAGACGCCGAAGGCGGCGGCGCAGAGGACCCGAATATTCCTCCCTGTGTCAGGTCGCGCTATTTCCGTGATCTCGGGTCGCGCTCGAAGCGGGGTTTTGCTGGCGGGAGCGGGGGCGGGCTGTGTGGCTCGAGGTGCAGAAGGATGATCGCCGAGTTCATGATCGACGCGTCGATCCTCGGCTGCTCGCGCTCGTCGGCGAGGACGAGGGCGAGCCGGAGGAGGTGGCTGATGAGCCGCGGGAGCCCGCGGGCGGCGCGGAGGAGCATCGCCCGCGCATCGTCGACGATGAGGTCGGGCGGGGCGCCGGGCCCAACCACCTCCACCTGCGCGCCCGCCCTCTCAGCCGTACGGATAGGTCGTTGTGACGAGACACAGCTTGCATCGCGCTTGCGAAATTGCGAGAACCATCGGCGCGCAGTGTGAACGGCGGGGATGCAGCGATCGAGGCGTACCGCGAGCAACTCGCCGGGGAGCTCGCAACGATCGATATGCGAGCGGTCCCCGGGTTCGGCAAGAATGGCGCGCCGTGGGGGCTCGATCTCGCGGCCACGATGGTCCTGCCGCATCTACGGGGGATCCGCGGCGAGGAGGCGCCGCAGTCGGTCGGGCAGGTGCTGGCCCGGCATCCGGCGGTGGTCGTGCACGGCGAGCCAGGCTCGGGCAAGACGACGCTGCTCGGCTACTTGAGCTTGGCGTATGCATGCAGGGCCGACGAGCCGATCGGTCGGCTCGCGGCGGGAGCAGCGAAGGACTGCCCGCTACCGCGGGACCTCGTGCCGATGCGCGTGCGGCTGGCAGGTGCGCGATTCGAACGCGACACGGCCGGCGAATTCTCGAAGTTGCTGCGCGATCAGCTCGACCGGTTCCCGGCAGCGGTAGCCGAGGCCGTGATACAGGCGCTGACGGATGGCCGCGGGCTGCTGTGCGTCGACGGGCTCGACGAGATCGGTGACGACGCGGACCGCCGGCGGGTCGCGCGAGCGCTCGAGGCATGGACACAGCGGCACGGGGGCCGTTGCTGGGTCACCACCCGCAAGCACGACGCGCTGACGCTGGTCGACCGCTTCGCGCCGTTCGAGCTGTTGCCGTTCGGACCCGACGAGATCCACAAGTACCTACTGAGCCGCCGAGACCCGCGGGCGAAGGCGTGGCTGCAGCGCTCCTGGGATTCGCCGCAGCTGCTCGCGCTGTACCGGGTGCCGTTACTCCTTGTGCTCGCGTTGGCGATCGACGGCGAGGAGCACCGACTGCCGGTCGACCGCGTGGTCCTGTTCGAGCGAGCGATCGCCATGCTGGTCCGCGACTGGAACGCGGAGCGGAGGCCTGACGCGCTTCGTCGGGCCTCCGGCGAAGTCGTCGACGCCGACGAGATTCTGCGTGCGCTTGCGGCGACGGCCCTGCAGCTGTACGAGCAGCGGTGCCTCGCGCAGCCAGTCGCGCGTGAGGAGCTCCACCGCCTGCTCGCCGCGGAGCTCGGCGGGCCGTCGCGGGCAGACGGAGCGCTCGAGGTGTTCGTGGCCAAGGCCGGGCTGCTGATCGCCGAGGGCGACCGGCTGCGATTCTGGCACCCGAGCTTCGGCGAGTTCCTCGCGGCCAAGGCGCTGGCCGCGGCGGCGCGCGAGCGGCCGGCGCGCCTGCTGCGGACGGCGAGCACGAGCACCGGTCGAGAGGTGGTCCGGATGGCGATCGCCTGGCTGCGGACCCTCGGGGGCGACCCGCGGCTGGCATCGCGGCTGTTCGAGGAACTGCTGGCTGACCTCGGCGGCGGGCCATGGGCGCGGCTGTTCGGTGTGCATGTGCGGTTGGCGGTCGATGTTGTGCGCGAGGGGCACCCGCTCGACGATGGGGAGTTCTCGCGGGTGGTCGCGCGCGTGCTGGCGCTGATCGAGCGGGTGCCGGTGTGGGCCAACGCGGAGCTGCTCGCGGAGTTGGTGGCGACGCGGCCCGCGCACGTGTGTCCGCCAGCGCTGGCCCTGCGGATCGTCGCGCTGGTCCGCCGGCCGGCGCTGCTGCCGGATCACGTCGTGGCTGCGTCGATGCGGTGGCTCGCTGCGGTGGCACCTGGATCGGCGGAGGTGCAGGCGTGCTGTGAGGCCGAGCTGGCGCGGCGGGGCGACAGCCATACGTGGGCAGCGATTGGCCTGCTGCGTGCGGGGATCGTGCGCGATGCCGTGGTCCTTGCGGCGGTGGAACCGCTCGCATATCGGATGGGCGCGCGCCAGACCCCCGAGGTCGAGCTCGCCAGGGTGCTGGCGCCAGCGCGGGGCCAAGTACTGCCAGCGCTGCAGCGGCTGTGGGCGGAGCATCCGCCGCCGGCGGGCCCTCCGCCGAGTGATGGGGGTCGTGACGCGGCCTGGCACCTGCATCACGCCCACGCGGCCCTCCGCGCGCTGCTCGTGGACGACGATGCGGAGGTGTTCGCGGCGCTGTTCGCGGAGGCGCAGGTCCATCCGTACGACGACGGAGTAGTCCGCGCGGGGCTCGGCTGGCTGGTGGCGCACGGCGACTCGGCGCGCAGGAAGATCGGCGAGGCGCTCGTCGACGCGGAGCCGGTCGTTGCCCATGCGGCGGCCGAGCTGCTGCGGACGATGCTCCTGCGCGACGACCAGGCGGAGGTCGCCTCCGACGTGGTGATCGCGGCGCTGGAACGCGGGTCGGACCGGCTCCCGTCGGCCGCCCTGGTGTTGTCAGTCCTACCGGGATATTCGGCCTCGCGCCCGCAACACGCGGTGCTGGGCGCACTGCGCCGGCTGATGGCGAGCGATCGCGGAGAATTCCCGCACGCGCTGGCGCGTCGCTGGTCGCGGCTCGCGGACGAAGCGGGACCGCGGTGGCTGCTCGCGGCGCTGCTGTGGCTGTCGACGCAGTACGTTCCCGAGGCCGAGGAGGTCGCGGCGACTGCCGACGTCCTGTACGCGGCGGTACGCGGCGCGGAGCTCGAGGTCGCGGTGGCCTCGGCCTGCCTGCTGCACGAGCGGTGGGACCGGCTCCACCCGCATACCCGACGTGCGCTGCTGCAGGCGTGGATCCGCGGGCTACACTGTCCGTCGGTGCGCGACGCGGCGTGGCGTTGCCTGCGGTGGCGGATGAAGGAGGCCGAGGAGGCCGTGCGCGCGGCGCTCCGGGCGACCATGGACGCCCCGGACGAGTTCGCGGCGACGATCGCGGCGCTGCTGCTGCTCGGCGAGCCGGAGGTGCTTCCGCGGGCCCGCGCGGTGCTGTGGCGGAGCCTGGCGAGCGAGGACCTGGCGGTCGTCGGGATGGCTCTCGAGGGGTTGCAGCGCGAGCCGGTGGTCGGGGAGCCGGAGTTGCTTGAGCGGTGGGTCGCGGCGGAGATCCGGCTGGGCCTGTTGGGCCGACGACACCTCACCATCGATGTCGGCCCGCCGTCGCGCGCGCTCGTCGAGCTGTTCTTGCGGTCGCCGTGGGACCCGGGGGCAACGCGATTCCGGTTGCCCTGGCTGGCCGGGCACACGGACGCGATCGCCCTGGCGGTGGCGGCGTTCGCCGGAGACGCGGAGCCCGAGCCCCGGGCCGTCGGGCTGCTGGCGGCCTGCCTCGATTCGCCGGAGCGCGTCGAGGCGTTGCTCGTCCGGGTCCGCGGCGAGGGCCCCTCGACCCGGGCGGGGGCGATGACGACAATCGGTCACTGCTGCCGCCTCGTCGGCTGGAACTCGCCGCTCCACGCGGCACTGCGGTCGGCCCTCCACGAGCTGTTGCAGGACGACCTGCAGAGCGACGACCCCGCGGTCCTGGCCAAGGCCGTGGGCATCCTCGATCGTGCCTACATCTTCGCCGACATCCCGGCGGCGCGCGGCCGGCTGCTCGAGCTCGGCAACGCGACGAGCAAACGGCGGGTGATCCGGCGGTGGCTGGAGATCCAGTGCCCGCCGGAGCAGCGCGAAGCGTTCGCGCTGAAGCACTTCGAACGAGGCCTGGCCGAATTGGCCGAAGCGCTGCGGACCTGCCTCGAGGACGAGCCGATGGCCGCGCTCGAGGCGGGGCTCCTGCTCCGCCGAATCGGCGGCGACGGCGAGCCGCTGCGCGTGCGAGCGCGGGCGATCCTCGCCGGACCCCCCGGCGAGCCGATCGAGGGCGAGGTCCGGGTCGAGTGGCTGTTCGAGCACGAACGGTCGCACGCGCTCCGGCGTGCGCTCGCCGGACGATCGCCCCGGACTTGGGCGCTGCTGGTGCTCGACGACCTTGGCGAGGACATCGGCGAGGCGGTGCTGCGCGAAGTCCTTGGCGAGCCCGGGACGCCAGCCCCGTGGGGACGGCTCGAATGGTTGCTCGAGCATCGTCCGGAGTGGGCCGCGCGGGCCGAGCCGTGGATCGTCGGGCGGATCGCGGAGGCGGACGTCTCGGAGGTCATCGAGGTCGCGCGCCGTCTGTGCGGGCCGGCGGCGTGGAGCCCATCGATCGTGGCGGCGTTGATCCGGCGCTGGCCGGAGTGGATCGTCACGCTCTTGCCGGCTCACGACGCGAGCCTCGCCGCGTTCATCGGGCAGGACGTCGCTCCGGAGCCGACGCAGATGGCCCAATGGCGCGAGCAGATGCAGTCGCCGAACCCCGACCTGCGTGAGCGCGTCGCCCTCGCACTGGCGATGACCGGTCGGCTCGACGCGGCGCTCGCCGACGTGTTGATCGCGACGGCGCTGAGGTGGCACTGGCCGGCGGCGCTCCGCGCCGAGCAGTATCTCGGCCGGCCGGAAGACGCGGCGGTGTTCGCGGCCCGGCGGCGGGCCCACGCCGCCGATCGCGGGAAGACCGCGGAGGATGCGTACGAGGTGCTCACGCTGTGGTCAACGAGTCACGAGCGTGCGGTCGACCGCGACGTGACACTTCCATTGCTCCGCCTCGCCGCCGGCCACGCGCACGCAACGATGGCGCTGCCCGCCGCGGCGTGGCTGGCGGAGCTCGACCAGGCCGCGGGCGTCGCTGCCGCGGTCGAGATGGTCGCGCGCTCGACCGAGGCCGCGGTTTGGTTGCTGAACCGGGGGGAGGCGTGTCTGCCCGCGGTCGAGCGGCTGTGGGACACACTCGAGCAGCCAGACATGTCGACCGACTGGGAGCTCGCGCTGGCCACGCTTCTGCCGGAGCAGCGCGGGGAGCAGCGGTTCGCGGCGGCGCTGGCAAAGGTCGCTACCCAGGCCAACGAGTGGATCGCCGAAAAGGCGATCTGGCTGCTCGCCGAGGTCGCGCCCGGGCGCGTGCCGGCGGTGATCATCGATCGCTTGGCCGAAACAGCCGGACAGGCACGGGCGGCCGCGGACTGGTTATACGCGCTGAGCCGGGGGCGTCGCCCGGGTAGGCGTTTGCCCGGGGCGATGGACCCGTCCGACCCGGAGTCCCAGAGCTTGCATATCCCGATCGACGATCGACGATGGAGTGCGTTGGGCTACACGTCGACTCTGGCTCACAAGGCAGAGCTGCTGATCAAGCTCTCGCCGGAGCTCCGCATCGATCTGGAGGCGACCGCCGCAACGCTCCTCGGCGGCGACGCGACACGCTGGTCGGAGTTGTGGCGACGCGCGAGCGCGAGGGCAGTCAACCCGGAGGAGATCGACGAGATCCGCGCCGTCGTCGACGTCATCGACAGCGATCGCCCGGGCCAGATTCTGGCGCGCTTGATCTGGCGTCTCAGCCTGGCGATGACGGCGCTGCTTGAGCGAGACGAGGATCTGCCGCTCGCCGCACGGCCCTTGAGTCCGCCGCTCTCCTGCACGATCCTCCCCGAGATGTCGCAGCCGGCGATCGTCCACTTCCTCATCCACCGATTCTCCGAGGGCGACCTCCGGCGGCTGGTCCGCTACCACTACCCGGCTCTCACCGCCCTCCTGCCTGGCACTACCGCCTCTCTCCGCGAAGTCGCCGACGCATGGGTCAGACTCCTCGTTGAGCAAGGTCGCCTCGACCACCGCTTCTTCGACCTCCTACGAGCCGAGCGTGACCGCTTCATCGCGGCCATCGACGACCTCGAGCAACAGACCGTCGACGCACAGCGCATCGCGCCCGCCCCTCCCGCCCCCACGCCAACGCCAGCACCCACCCCCGCGCCCGCCGCCCGCAAGCCCACGACTCGACGCCCCACCAAGCCGGCCTATCGTTGGCTTCACCTCTCCGACATCCACTTCGGCTGTCGAGGTGACGCTGAGTGGATCCAGGTCGTCGACGACTTCGAGCGCAGCCTCGACCAGTGGCTGCCGAAGATCGGCGGCCCGATCGACCTCATCCTCGTCACGGGCGACCTCACCAACCGCGCCAAGCCCGACGAGTTCGCCGGCATCACCGCCTTCCTCGACCGCATCCTCGCCCGCATCCAGACCGCGACCGGCCACCGCCCCCTCGTCGTCGCCGTCCCTGGCAACCACGACCTCACCCGCCCCTCCGATCTCCTCGACTTCGCGGCCTTCGACCGCTACGTCACCCCCGGAGACGCCCAAGCCCTCCGCCTCCACGAGCGCCTCTGGAGCGACAAGAAGCCCGACCGCCTCCTCCCCCTCTTCGCCGAGTACACCCGCTGGGCCGACACGGCCGTCCTCCCGCCCCTCCGCGCCCGCGCCGACGTCGCCGTCCACCAGTCCTTCTTCCCCGGCGACCTCACCGTCATCCTCGACAGCCCCGGCCGCTTCCCCCTGACCATCGTCGGCCTCAACAGCGCCTGGCTCCACTACCAGGACGCCGAGCCGGGCGCGCTCGCCCTCCCCGCCGAGCAGTTCCTCGCCGCCCTTCCTCCGCGGCCAACCGCGGGCAGCTCGCCCCTCGACCTCTTCAAGGAGGGTCGGTCGCAGAGGCTCCTCATGCACCATCACCCCCGCACGTGGCTCTCCCCCGGGCACCAGAAGATCCACGACGGCGCACTCTACGTCCCGCACCGCTTCGCCGCGTGTCTCTTCGGCCACATGCACGAGCCCACCGCGGCCCGCGAAGCCATCGCTGGCGGTGACGACCGCTGCTTCTTCCAGGCCCCCTCCCTCTTCGGACTCGAGCACTACGGCACGAAGGACGAGAGCCGGCTCTTCGGGTACGCCTTCGGCATGCTCCGCGAGGACGGCGAGCTCCGCCTCTGGCCCCTCCGCAGCACCATCGCCGCCAACAACCAGACTCACTTCGCCCGCGACACCCGCTTCCACTGGAAGGACGACAAGTACGTACGCCTCCGGGGAGCGCGCACTCGCTGATCACCCCCACCACCGCAATGTCAGAGACCAACCCACCACGCACCTCGCTCGACGCGGAAGCATCCCTCGCGCTCCGAGCGCTCCTCGTCGATATCTTCCCGAGCGCCGACGCCCTCCGCGGCTTCGTTCGCCGCGCCCCTGGGCTGGCGGGATTACACGCCGAGCAGCGGTCCCCGACCTGCTCGATCGGTGAGTTCGTCGATGACCTAATCGCCCTCGCCGAGCGCCACGGCCTCCTTGGGCCGCTCCTCGAAGCCCTCTCCCGTGACTTCCCGGCCGAAGCCCCGCGGCTCAACCCGCTCCGCGCGCGTCTCTGCCTCTCGCCCCTGCCCACCATCGAGCCAACGAACGACCTGCTCATGGACAACTGGGCCTACCAGGACATCACGGAGCTCTTCATCGACGGCCCCTCTGACATACCCATCGAGGAGATCCGAGTTGGCGAAGAGCTCTCCGCGATCGCTCTGCCGTGGCCAGCCGTCGCCCTCGAGTCGCTCCTGGCAACCCTCAGCGGCGTCGCCCTCCACGACCGATTCATGGTTGAGGAGAAGCAGATTGGCGCCTGGAATGAGGACGGCTCTCCGCTCATCGACCTCGCCCATCGCTCGATCATCCAGCCGATCCCCGAACCCGAGGACCTCCCACTCACCCGCTCCGGCCTCTACCAACGGCTCTTCGTCGCCCCCCCGCTCGCGCGCGCCCACCAGCTGCTGCGCGCGGCTCGCAACGACCCTGCCCGCAGCCGCGATCACGAACACCTCTCGAGCGTCCTCTGGGGCTCCGTCGGCTACGTCGCCCGCAGCGCTCACCTCGGCGTCCCCTATTGCGCCCACCCTGTCCGTCGCCGCTTCCTCCGTCAAACGCCCTTCACCACGGTCCCCGACGCGCTCACCTTGACCGTCGGCGCGATCGATCGCGCCCGGGCCGAGCGCTTCCTCGCCATCAAGCAAGCGACCTCGCTCTCGCTCGACCTCACCCTGCCCCCGATCTTGGTCGCAATCATCAACGACGCCCGGACCCGCGACGACCTCGTCCCGGTCGCCCTGCAGCTTCGCAACGAGTTCCGCGACCTGCGTCGTTGGATCGCCCTCTTCAACCAAGCCCTCCGCGATCCCGCGGCCAACGTCGACCGGATCCTCGAGTACCAGCACACGCTCCAGAAGGTCGCCGAAGCCGCAAGCCTGCCTGGCGTACACCGCTATCACGTCGTCTCGCAGACCATCGACAACATGCCCGGCCCGCACCGCCAGGCTGGCCTCATCATGGAGCGGCTCATCCAGGCGAAGCCTGGCGTCGAGCTCATCGACAAGCTCATCGGCCTCTTCGAGATCAGACGCACCTCGCTCGCCACTCGGGTCAAGGAGCACCTCCGCACGGCTCTCCTCGCCCCGGCATGAGCCAGCTCACCGCATCGCCCACGTCGAAGACCGGGACGACGATCTTCGCGCCGAGGAGCGCAGCCTGAAGGAGGCGACAGCGCTGCGTCGAGGTCTGCGCGTGCTCGGGGTGGATCACCTTCACGGCGACGCAACGCCGGAGCTTGGTCACGCTTCCGGCTCCTTGCCGCGGAAGAGATCGCGATCCGCGCGGCCCAGGGTCACGCGCTCCGCGCGATCCGCCCGCGAGGTCGGCTTCTCGTGCCGCCAGGTGGCGATGCGCTTCCGACAGGGACTCCCAAACGGCGGCCATCCCTGGTAGTCGATCCTCACTCCCTTCGCGAACGACCGATGTCGATCCCTGATCCCGAGGCCCAGCAACAGATCGAGAGTGCGCTCGTTCAGTCGTTCAGCGAGACCGAGCTGCGGCGGCTCGTCCGTCGCGCTGCCCCCGATCTCGTCCCGGAGCTTCGGGAGGGACTTTCGGTAGCCGCCCTCGCGACCGAGGTGGTCCACCTCCTCGTTCGGCATGGACGGCTCGATGCGACCTTCTTCGGCGTCTGGGTCTCGTTCCGAAGCGCCCACCGCTCGGCCATTGAAGCGCTCGCCACCGCGGCAGGGATCGACCCCCGCGACATTGGGCGCATCAAGCCCGAGCAGTCGCCTCCGCAGTCGTCGGACATGGGACCGAAGGGTCCGCGATGGCCCGACGCCATCCCCCTTCTCGCTGGGTGCGCCGCGTGGCTCGGGTTAGCCCGCTGGTGTTGGACGCGAGGTTCGGCGTGGGGGGTGCTGATCGTCCTCGGAGCCTTTCTCCTCTGCGTCCTGGTCCCTTCGACCTACGTCCGTGATCGGGTGTTCTCCATCGTGGTGCTCTTCCTCGGAGCCGGCCTCAGCGTCTACGGCGTCTGGATGGAGTCGAGGAGGTCCGCTCCTCAGCCAGCGTAGGAACCCGCCAACCGTAGCGCTCGCTCGATCTGCTCGACGCAGATGATCCGCGCCTGCGTGAGCACGCCGCGTCACCGGCCGATGACCACATGAAGTCGAAGTCGCAGGCATCGATCGCCAGCAACGGACAGAGCGGCGGCATCACTGCCCAGACAGTCTCGATCTCGGTCGACGCAGGCCGCCTGCCGGTCCTTGATCCTACGCGCCATCACGGCGAGGAGGATCGTGCGGTCGATGCTCGGGAAGTAACGACGCACGTCGAGGTGGACGAGGACGCGGTGGCGCCGGAGCCCGGCTTCAGTCGCGATGAAAGTCGGACCTGGACCGTCTCGATCGCGCCGAGGCTCTCTTGCAGCCCGCCGTTCGCCCGCGCCAGCGCGTCTTGGGCCTCGCGGCTGAGCCTTCGGATGATCCTGCTCCAAAAGCCAGCCGCGAGCACCAGCGCCGGCACGACCAGCAGCATCACCCCGGTGAGGAAGGGGTTCTTCACCAGCAGGATCACGATGTACGCCGCTCACGCGGCCGGCAGGTTGCAATTCCCCGGGCTCGCGTAGCAGAGGCCGAGCACGCAGAAGCCGACGCAGCCCACGCCGCCGCCACAGCTCGCCCGCGCGCAGAGCCCCGCCGTGCACGTGAAGTCGGCCGGGCACGGGCTCATCGCATCGCAGGGGGCCGGCACGCAGCGCCCATCGGCGCCGCACTCCGCTGCGCTCCCGCACTCCGCGTCGCCGAGGCACCCCGGCTGGCAGATCCCCATCTGGCAGCAGGGATCGGTCACGCAGATCGCCGGCGCACCCGGGCTCCCGCCGCACGCCCCGTCGTCGACGCAGGCCGCGCCATCGAGGGCGCAGCCGGTCGCGCCGCCGCAGAAGACCGTCCCGGGTGGGTCGCAGCTCGCGCCGTTCTCACACTGATCCTGGGTGAGGCACATCCCGGCCGGGAGCGCGTCGGTGGTCCCGCCGTCGGTGGTCCCGCCGTCGGTCGTCGTGCCGCTGCCGCTGCTCGCCCCGCTGTTCGCCGTGCCGGTCGCCGTGCTGGTCGCCGTGCCGGTCGAGGCCGTCGTCTCGCCGTCGTCCCCGCAACCGACCGCGATCCACACCAGGCTGAGGAGCAGCGCGCGGGCCATGGGCTCCGACATAAGCCAGGGACCCGCGCCGGTCAATCGCTTCCTCGGCCTCCTCCTCGCCGCCCTCGATCCCGCGGCCCGCTCCTCTACATCGACGAGGACGAGGCCCGCGCCCGCTCGCTCGCCGCCCGCGTACTCCGCCGGGGCGCCGACGGGCGCAATGAAGGTTTCAGCCACGTGATTCAAGTTTGTTTTGGTAGCTTCCTCCTTCTCCAGACTTCGTGACGCCTGCCAGATTTTTGCCAAACTTTTGCCAAAATCTGGGCCGCGCTGAGGCGCCCCGGGCTGCCCCGGGGCGGTGCTCTCGCGGATCCCGCTGGGGACCCTCTTCGCCAGAAACGCCCGTTGTTGGGGGATTGCGGCCGATCAGCGGGATCGGGGGCGCTCTGGCGGGTGGGTCACTGCGGCAGCAGCTCGAGGTTCAGGCCGCCTGGGTACCAGAACGACGTGTACTGGCCGTACCCGTAGACGCTGGTGCCGACCGCCTTGTCCGCGGTGATCCGGTGGTTGCCGTCGCCGTTGTTGTTGAGCTGCACGCGGGCCACGCCGAAGCCCGTCGCGCCGATCGCGACGAAGCCGCCGACCGCCGCGCCATCGAGGGTCACGTTGGTGCCCATCGGCGCGGTGATGTTGACGAAATTCTTCTCGTAGTTCGTCGGCGCGTGGAAGAGGTAGTCGTCGCGGTACTGATCGACGCCGACCGCGATCGTCATCGCCGGGTCGCCGGAGTTGCCGCCCGCGTCTTGGCCGAGCATGTATTGCGCGACCACGATCTTGTAGTTCGCCTCGATCTTGAAGTCGCTGCTGTTCTGGGCGATCTCCACGTAGTCGCCCGCCTTGGCGATCGCCGTCGGCGCGCCGGCCTGCGGCGGATCGTAGGTCAGCGTCGTCGCGTCGGTGGTCGCGACGATCCGGATCATCTGCGCCTTCGGCGTGTTGCCGCCGGTGGGGATCAGCGGCGGCGTGATCAGGTAGTCCTTCGCCAGCGCCTCGAAGGGCACGATCGCCTCCTCGAGGTGATCGCAGTAGCCGACGTTGAACGGCACGAACGAGCAGATGTGGCCGCCAATAACCTGGATCGGCTTGTCCGCGGTGATGTGCGTCCCGGTCAGGTCGCTCTGGCTCGGCGCCGGGTTGGGCCCGTTGCCCGCCGAGAAGACCTGCAGCACGTCGCCGCGGTTCATCATGATGACGCCCGTACCGTCGTTCGCGACCCCGCCGCCGGCCTTCACCGTCTTGCCGGTGGTGCCCGGGGCGAGGTTCACCGTCGTGCCGTTTTGGCTCGCGGTGACCGCGTAGAGCCCCGGGTAGTCGATCCCGCCGCTCCAGTACCACGAGTTACGCGACGCGACGAAGTAGTCGCCCGTCCACGTGTTCACCGGCAGCAGCAGCGAGGCGTCGTTCGTGTACGAGAAGTTGAAGCCGCCCTGCGAGTACTCGAGCGGGTTGTACTGGTACACCGTCACCGGCTGGTTCGAGCGCAGGCGGTAGGCGCCCTGCGGCGTCAGCCCCGAGGGCGACGACTCCGTGACCTTGAGCTGGGCCACCCACGGAAGGTTGATCACCTTGACGCTGTTAGCCGCGACCGTGTCGGTGACGATCTGCTGGTCGCCCTTGTCGATCCGGATCGCCGCGACGTTGTCCGAGGTGTTCGCGACCACCACCGCGAAGTTGAAGGAATTGTCGACGATGTTGGCCGTCACCGTCGGGTAGTAGTCGCAGCCGATGTAGCTCAGGCCGAGCGTCTGCGGCGCGCAGGTGCCGACGCACTGGCCCGCGTCGGGGTCGCAGGTGACCCCCTGCACGCCGTCGCACGGGATCCCTGCCTCAAAAGACATCCCGTCTTCGGCGCACTTCTGCGGCACATCGCCCTCGCACGACGCCTGGCCCGGCAGACAGAGCACGCAGCCGATCCCCTCCAGGCACTCGTTCTCGCACACCTCCTCGCTGGAGTAGCCGCCCTCGCCGTCGCAGGTCTTGGCGACGCCCCGCTCGCAGAGGATCGTGCCTTGCGGGCAGATCGGCTCGCCCGTGGTCGTCGCGTCCGTGGTGTCGGTCGTCGCCTCTGTGTCCGTGACCGACACGCCTGTATCGGTGGTCGTGCCGTTGGTGGTCGTCGCCGTCGTGCCGTCCGAGTCCGACTCGCTGCCGCTGCCCGCGGTGGTCGTGCCCGCGCTGGTCGTCCCCGCGCTGGTCGTGCTGGTCGTGCCCGCGCTGGTCGTCCCCGCGCTGGTCGTGCTGGTGGCTGTGGTGTCCGCCGTGTCGTCGCCGCTGCAAGAGGCGATGAGGACGAGCGAGAGCGAGAGCGAGAGCTGGGATCGTAACTGCATAGGCGCATGTTCCAGCGGATCCGCCCGCTTGTCACGATGAAAACGCGCCAGCGCCTGGGGTCAGATAGCCCCAAAATGCCCTGTAGTCGCCGGTTTAGCGCGAATCCGCGCGAGCGTACGGCGCCGCCGGCACTGTCACATTCCGCGCCACCGCCCGCCGTCGCCAGCGCAGCACCAGCGGCGTCATGCCCAGCCCGAACACGAAGCCCCCCAGGTGAGAGAACCACGCCATCTCGTACTCTTGCGAGAAGAACCCCATCACCACCTGCAAGCCGACCCACACGACCAAATAGACCCACGCCGGGATCTTGATCTGGATCAGCACGAACGGGACCGTCTGGAAGAGCTTCGCGTGGGGGAAGCTCCACAGATACGCGGCCATCACCCCCGCGATCGCCCCCGACGCGCCCACCATCGGCGTCGCCGTCGCCTGCGTCAGCAGCGTGTGCATCAGCCCGCCGAACGCCCCCGCCCCGATCAGCAGCGCCGCGAAGCGCAGCCGCCCGAACAGGTGCTCGATGTTATCGCCGAACAGGTGCAAGAAGTACGCGTTGCCCAGCAAGTGCAGCCACGAACCGTGGAGGAACTGGTGCGTGAAGATCGTGTGCACCGACGAGGTCTCGCGCACCACCTTGCCCGCGACCACCGCCCAGTCGCGGTAGTACACCAGCCCCTCCGCCGACGCGACGAAGAGCGCCACGTACGCGACCAACAGCGCGTACACCAGCCACGGCGTGCCCCTCGCGGGGTTCTCAACCTCCACCGGCAAGTGCGTCAAGAGCTGCGCCGCCCAGATCACCCCGCGCCGCACCAGCCGCTCCTTACGCGTCCCTTGCCCCTCCTTCGTCGACGCCGCCGCCAGCCGCCGCCGCTCCTCCCCGTCCAGCCACAGCCCCCCGCACGCGCCGCAGCGATCGAGCGGCGTCGAGATCAACGCCGGGCAGCGCAGCTCGAACATCGGGCCATGTCCCCGAGGACAGGGACGCGCACCCGCCCCAGGCGCCGCGCTCGCGCCCTCCTGCGCCCGCAGCAGCGCGTCGACCGCCCCGTCCCCGAGCGCGTCGATCTCGCCCTGATCGAACCATGCGCCGAAGCACACCGGGCACGTGTCGATCGTGACCGCCTCCGCCGGCGGCGCGCCCTTCTCATCCCACTGCCGCCAGCTCCGGTCCTCGCGCTGTAGCAAGTGCACCGGCACGAGCGCGTGCAGGTAGCAGGCCGGGCACTGCGCGGACACGCGCTCCAGCTCCTGAGCATTTTCGGGCGAACGAGGCGGCTGCGACATCACGCGGGCGCGCGGTTACGGCGCGAGGACGCCGCTATCATACCCGAATCCAGCGGAGGGCAGAGACATGTACAGCGTGATGAAGCGGGCGTCGGCGGCGGTGATCATGACAGTGACAGTGACAGCGAGCGCGGGCTGCAACATGAAGCCCGCCGAGCGGGAGGGCGAGCGCAGCAGGGGCTTCGCCAAGGCCAGCATCTCCACCTTCGATCCCGACGAAGCCGTCGCCTTCGATCTCAACGCCTACGGCACCGGGCGCCCCGACGCCTACGCGATCGAGCAGGCCTTCGCCGGCGCCTACCCGCACATGGACAAGTGCGTCGAGGCCGAGCGCAAGCGCAGCGGCAAGGACGAGCAGCTCCCCGGCGACGTCGCGATGGCGATCAAGCTCAACCCCAAGGCCCCAAAACCCTTCGCGATCAACGCCACCATCGCCGACGGCCTCCCAAGAAGCTCAGCGAGTGCCTGCGCGACGCCGCCGCGACCGTGAAGTACCCCACCTACGACGGCCCGCCCACCGTCGTGAAATTCGAGTTCGAGCTCGACCCCGGCTTCGTCCCCGCCGAGGAGGAGTAGCGCCGCCCGCTCCCGCCTCGCTCACGGGCCGGCGTCGCAGACGCCGAAGTCCGCGTAGTGCGATGTCCCTGGGGACACCTGGACGACGACCGTCGATCCAGGCAGCGTAGAGCCATGCTGAGGCTGAACAGCACACAACGCGCGATCTTCGTGACTGTACTCGTCGCGTGCAACGGCGACGACGGAGGGAGCGCGACCGCGACGACCGGTGACACCACGACCAGCGCCACTGAGGCGTCGACATCGTCGGGCTCAACGACCGAGACGACGACGACGGGCTCGACCACCGACGACGTGACGACCACGGGCTCGACCACCGACGACGTGACGACCACCGGCGTGACGCCGCAGCCGTGTGAGCAGGACGAGTGCGTCTACGGCCACTCGATCGAGGGCGAAGGCGGGCTACCTGGCGCGATCTGCCAGAACCTCCTCTGGACCTGCGCCTTCCCCTCGCCCTGCCCCGCGGTTCAGATCGATCCCGTCACGCCCAAAGTCGCTGACGTCGACGCGGCCACCTGCGCCGTCCAGGCGATGATGGCGGCTGATCGGGCCGTTATCACGCTCCCCGGCCTCGGCACCGACAGCGGAGCGCTCTTCATCGTCGGCGACGGCACCGCGATGATCCAGTGGAATGAGAGCCGGCGACGTGGTCTACTCGATCCGATCGGGGCGGCTGGAGCTTCAGCCGATGAGCTACTTCGAGGCCTGCCTCGCCGACCCTACCCCCGAAGCGCTCGGCGCCTGCCTCATCGCCGGCAGCAGCGCCACCTACAACGGCGCCTGGACCCCGCCGTGGTCGACCGGCGAGTGCACCTTCGACGCCCCCGAAGACTGCGCGATCGGGCGCTGAGCGCCACCTGCCCGCCGGCGCCGCGCCTCCGCACCTGGCTCCAAGGCCACCCCGAGCACCCGAGCGCCGCAAAGCTGCGCATGTGGCTCATCACCTTCGACGAATCATCCCCGGCGAGCAGACCGCGGCGAGCGGGGCACCTCGCGCGATCTTAGCCGCCGTACAGGCGACGACTCGGTGATATTTTGCGAGGCCCGCCACGACAAGGGGCCGACGATGATCACCCGCGAACAGATCGAGCAGCACGCCCGCAGCGGCCGGAAGATCCAAGCCATCAAGGACTACCGCGAGCTCACGCGCAGCGGCCTCGCCGAGTCCAAGAGCGCCGTCGAGGATTTCATCGCGTACGGGCGTTGGGGCGCCCAGACGCCCTTCGCCGCCGTCGCCGCCCCGCCCGCCGCCGCCGCGCGCCCTGCCCCCGCCGCGGCGCCATCGACCCCGCCGTCGCTCACCCGCCGCGCCCTCGCTGAGGTCGAGGCGCTCGCCCGCGCGAACAAAAAGATCGACGCGATCAAGGCCTTACGTGGCCACCTCGCGCTCGGCCTCAAAGACGCGAAGGACGCCGTCGAGCACTTCATCGATCGCGGCACCTGGCCCGACCTCGACGGCGCGTCCGCGCCCTCCCGCAGCGATCCCGCGCCGACGCCGCCCCCGCGCCCCGCACCCCGCGAGACCCCACCCATCACCGACAAAGCAGACCCCGCGCGCGCCCCTGCCGAGGCGCTCGAGGCGCTACGCCAGCGGATCGGCGCCGCCCCAGTGGACGCGATCTACCCGGTCGAGAAGGACCTCACCCGCGGCCTGCTCGCCCTCAGCGGCCAAGGCGCCTTCTTCTTAGCCGATCGCTTCGGCCGCTGGCAGCTCGACCGCGAGTACCTGCGGACGGAGGGCATCCGCGCCCAAGTCCGCCGCGGCTTCACCGCGATCGAGCTACGTCTCGAGAAGAGCTTCATCTATGACCTGATCACCGGCCTCGACGAGGCCGCCGCGAGGCGCGTCGCCCGCTTCATCGACCCGGAGTACACCGACACGAGCGTCTAAGCGCCGCACCCCGTGTGCGCCTTCGAGGGGCCCCCTTCAGCGCCGCGATAGCGCCCCGATCCGCTGGAACAGCGCCTCGGGTGTGTTGCGCACCCCCACATGATCCAGCGCCAGTAGCCCGGCACAAACGCCTCCTTCGCCCCGCCGTCGATCGCCCGCACGATCAGCCGGGCCACCCGCGCTGCGCTCGAGAACAGCGCGTTCTTCGCGTGCGTCGCCGTCATCGGTGTATCGACCGGGCCGAGCTTCAGCGTCGTCACCTGCACCCCTGCCGGCGCCAAGCGGCTGCGTAGCCCTTGCAGGTACACGTTCAGCGCCCCCTTCGCCGCCCCGTACGTGTAGTTCCGCGGCCGCCCGCGCTCGCCGGCCACCGAGGTGATCACCGCGATCGCCCCTGAGCCGCGCGCCTCCATGTGATTCGCCAGCGGCACCAGCAGCGCCACGACCGCCGAAAAGTTCACCCGCAGGATCGCCTCCGCCGCCGCGAAGTCGCGCTCGGTCTCCGCCTGCTCGCCCAGCGCGCCGAACGCCACGAGCACCAGATCTACCTGCCCCCCCAGCGCCAACGCCTCCGTCACCACCTCAACCGCTGATTCTGGCCGCCCCAGATCCGCCTGCGTCGTCGTCACCCCGGCGGCTCCGGGGCACGCCGCCGCCACCGCCGCCAGCTTGTCCGCGTCGCGCCCGACCAAGTGCAGCCGCGCCCCGCGGCCGGCCCAGATCGCGATCACGCGCGCCGCGATCGCCGAGGTCGCGCCCAACACGAGGATCCGTCGCGTCACGCCGCGAGGGTAGCGCAGATCGGTGGCAGCGCGCCCTCGCCTTCTAGCGCTCTGCTCGTGGATCACGGCGTGATGGGTAGGCGAGGCGAGCTAGGTTAGCCCGGCATCGGACACTTCCCCGTCCCCGATCCCCGGTTGTTATCCACCCTGCACTCCTGCCATTCGTGGGTTGGCATCGCGTCGTCGACCACCACCCAGATCGTCGAGGTCCCGTCGAGCACCGACGCAGGCGCGTCTGGCAGCGGCAGCACCACGTCCTCCGCCTCCGCCGGGTACAACGTCTTCACCGTCTCACCCGACCCGAGCAACACACCGCCCATATCCGGGTCTCCCTCATAGAAGTACACGGGCACCCCTGGAGGCGCCGAAGACTCGCCGATATTGCGCACCCGTCCAACCAGCGCATAGGGCTCCGGCGGGCAGTCCTTACGCAGCGTCACGATTAGATCCGGCGCCGCGAATTCCCCTTGAGGTTGCACATTCTGGCGGAAATTATTCAATCCCACCACCGTCCAATTCGGCTGCTGAACCGCCGGGATCGACCCGTCCTCGTTCACGTTAGTGACGTGATAAGCGTGTTGATTCCAGATCCGCCGGGTCCGCACCCACTGCCCCTTCGCGTCGCCATAGATCCGCACCCCTGTCTGTTTCGTCGCCTCACAGGTGATGCTCGAATAGTTATTGGACACCGCCACGATATCTGCGCGGCCGTCGTTATCGACGTCCGCGACCAGCGGGAATCGCGCAGCGTGCCGGTGGTATTACACGTCTGCCACAGCACGTCCCCGGTCGATCCTTTATAGATCCGCAGGTAGTGCTCATCGGAATAGACCACCTCAGCGGAGCCGTCGCCGTCGAAGTCGAACACGGAGGAGCCTGTCGCCGCGCTCGAGCAGTCCTTCGTCTGTTTGATCCACAGCAGCGTCTCGGCCGCTGGCACATTCGGGTCCATCAGCTTCTTGCCGTCGAAGACGGCGTAGCCGATCCCGCCGGCGACCGCGACATCTGGGGTCCCGTCGCCGTTGAAGTCGGCGATCGTCGGCGGCCCGCCGCCCCGCGTATTGCCTGCCGAGCCGACTGGGCACAGGCTCGGGTTGAGCGGCCCGTTGATGTTGATCCCTGGGCGCACGATCTCCACCTTATTCGGCAGGTCTGGGTTATAGCGCCAGATCACCAGGTGGTGCTTCAGCGTCGCCCCGTTGTTCGAGATCACCGCCACCTCGGGTTTACCGTCCAGATCGAGGTCCGCCACCGCCGGGAAGGTCCCATCCACCCCGGTCTGGGCCATCACCGCTCCCGCGCCTGTAAACGCCCCCCGCGCGTGCACCACGTCCAACTTCCCGTCCAGGTCTAGGTCAGCCGCCGTCGAGTACGAAGAGCCTGGCAGCGTGGATTTCGTCGCGCCCGTCGCGCCATCGAGCACCACCCCTCGATCACCACCTCTGCGAGCCCATCGCCGTCGAGATCTGCGAGCGTTGGTTGGATGCAGCCGCCCGCCCACGCCGACGTCCAGAGCGCCTCCCCCTTCGCGTTCAGCGCCCGCACCTTGTTGTTCTCGGTGCACACCACGAGCTCGTTACCGGCCACCCCGTCGATGTCCCCGCAGGCGATCTCCCGCCCGGGGTTGATCCGATCGACGTCGAAGTGCGCGCTCCACTTCTCCACCAGCTCGCCGCCCACGATCGAGATCGCGTGCAGCGTCCCGTTATTGTTGTACTGCCCGCCGATAAACTGCGAGAACACGATCTCCGGGATATCGCGCTCATCCACCTTCCCGTCGCAGTTATCGTCATCGAGCTGGATGACGATCGGCGCCATCATCACCGTGCCTTTATTCCAGTGGTACTTGACCGCCGGGTTGAACGTCCCGTCTGGGATCACCTGGGACTTCGCCAGGCACGTGATCGCCTCGCCCTCCTCTGGCTCCTCCCTGGCTCACACACCGGCGGTGAAGGCAGGCACTTCCCGTTCTTGATCTGTTGACCTTGACACATCTCGCCCCTCATCTGCGCCTCGCCGAGGCTGTACTCGCAGTACTCGTCGGCCCCGCACTCGCTCGCGTCGATGCACGCCGCCCCGGGTTGCACGCACGTGTTGAACGAGCAGACGTCGCCGCAGGCGCAGCACGCCTCTCCACAGACCTGGTCTTCGGGGCAGCAGAGGTCGCCGAGGCACACGCCGCCGCCGTCCTCGCAGTCCGCCGGGCACATCACCCCTTCGCTCGTCGACCCGGAGTCGGTCGTCGTCCCGGACGTGCTCGTCGTGTCGTCCGTCGTCTCGCCCGTCGACGAGCTCGTCGAGGCGCTCGTCGATCCCGCGCTCCCGGAGCCCTCGCTCTCGCCAGCGCTCCCGCTCGCCGTCGACGAGTCTGTCGCTGAGCCCGCGTCCGTCGAGCTCAGCGTCCCCGAGCCGCTGGCCGTCCCGCTGCTCCCCCGCTGTCATCGCCGCTACAAGCGACCAGCGCCAGCCCTGCCCCCACACCCAACCACGCACCCCGACGAGATAAAGACATCCTCGCCAGGATATCCGCCCGCTCACCCTGAGAGAACCTTGCAGCGGCTCCCCCGGCGCGCGGCGCGAAAGGGCGCTCCATCGCGCACAGGCGCCCGCCTGCGCGGCGCCGATCTCGCGGAGCCGAGCGCCGCACGTCGGCGCCAGCGGCGCTCATCAGGCGCACCACCTCGGGATCAGCGCCCGCGTGGAATTGCAGCGCGGTCACGTCCCCCTCTGGGTGCCCGTCGGGCCGCGCGCCGTGGGCGAGCAGCAAGCGAACGTCGGCGCGCTTGTACTCCTTCACCGCGTCGTGCAGCGCCGCGTTCGGGTCCTCGGGGAGCTGCGGGCCGGCGCCCACCTTGGCGGTGAGCTCCGCCACCGCGTCTGCCTCGCGCCGGCGCGATCCGGGCTATTCTCGCCGCCGCACACCAGGAGAACAACGATGGAACATCGCAGGCTCGGCCACAGCGGCCTCCACGTCTCGACCCTCTGCCTCGGCACGATGACCTTCGGCGAGGCCGACGACACGTCGTTCATGCACGGCGTCGGCTGTGACGAAGCGACCAGCTTCGCGATCATGGACCAGGCCCTCGACGCGGGGATCAACTTCTTCGACACCGCCGACGTCTACGGCCAGGACGGCCTCAGCGAGCGCGTGATCGGCCGCTGGTTCGCGGCCCGCGGTCGCCGCGACGAGGTCGTATTGGCCACCAAATTCCGCTTCCGCATGCGCCCTGGCCCCAACGGCACCGGAGCGTCGCGGCGGCGGATCGTCGAGGCCGCCGAGGCCAGCCTACGTCGCCTCCAGACCGATCGGATCGACCTCTACCAGATCCATATGCAGGACACCGGCACGCCCGAGGAGGAGACCCTGCGGGCGCTCGACGATCTGGTGCGCGCCAGCAAGGTGCACTACCTCGGCGCCAGCAACTACGCCGCGTACCGCCTGGTCGAGAGCCTCTGGGCGAGCGACGTCGACAAGCTCGCCCGCTTCGTCGCCTTCCAGGCCCAGTACTCGCTCCTCGTGCGTGACCTCGAGCGCGAGCACGTGCCGGTGTGCACGCGCCACGGCCTCGGGCTCCTCCCCTGGTCGCCGCTCGTAGGCGGCTTCCTCAGCGGCAAGTACCGCCAGGGCCAGCAGGCGCCCGCCGCACCCGCCTAGAGAAGTGGCAGGAGCGCTACCAGGGCTTCGACAACCCCCGCAACTGGCGGATCCTCGACGCCGTCCTCGCGGTCGCCGCCGAGCTCGGCGCAGCCCCCGCCGCCGTCAGCCTCGCCTGGCTGCTCCAGCGCCCCGCCGTCACCTCCGTGATCTTCGGCGCCCGCAGCCCGGATCAGCTCGCCAACAACCTCGCCGCCGCCGCCCTGCGCCTCCCCAGCGACGCGATCCGCCGCCTCGACGAGGCCTCGGCCTTCGAGCTCGGCTACCCCCTACGACATGATCCGGCGGATCGCCGGCGAGTGGTAGCGAGGCGGGGTCGATCAACATGGTCTATCGGTCAGGTCGATCTACGGGCTCGCGGCATGGTCGATGAGACAGGTTCCAGGGCGCCGCGCCGCCCCTGGTGCACCTCGCCGCGCGCCCGCGAGTCGGCGCTCGTGGGCTCGCTCCTCGCCCTCGTAGGGGCCTGCCGCGCGCCCGCCGCCGCCGCCCCCGTCGCCGCGCCGCGCGCCGATCTCGTGCTCACCCGCGGCGTGGTCTACACGCTCGATCCAGAGCGGCCGTGGGCCGAGGCGATCGCGATCGCGGACGGCACGCTCCTGGTCGTCGGCAGCAACGAGGAGGCGATGCGCCACCGCGGGCCCGCCACGCGCGTCGTCGATCTGCGCGGACAATTCGTGCTGCCAGGCTTCCACGACTCCCACGTGCACCCCGTGACCGGCGGGATCGAGCTCGGGCAGTGCCCGCTCGCCGGGATCGCCTCGCTCGCCGCGCTGGAGGCCGCGCTGCGCGGCTGCGCGGAGCACCTCGCCCGCGCAGCCGGCGACGATCCGTGGCTCCTCGGAGGCGGCTGGGATCTCACGCTCTTCCCCCAGGGCAACCCGCGGCGCGAGTGGCTCGACGCGATCATCCCCGATGTCCCCGTGTTCTTGAGCTCCGCCGACGGTCACTCGTCGTGGCTCAACACCGCGGGGCTGCGCCGCGCCGGCCTCACCCGCGCGACACCCGACCCGCCCAACGGCCGCATCGAGCGCGACCGCGACGGCGAGCCGAGCGGCACGCTGCGAGAGGACGCCGCTGCGCTCGTGGATCCCCACCTGCCCGCGCTGTCGCCAGCGGACTACGACATGGGCCTGCGGCGCGGCTTGGCCATCGCCAACGGCTTCGGGATCACCGGCATCTACGAGGCCGCCGCCGAGCCCGACGTGCTCGCCGCCTATGAGCGCCTCGCCCGCGCGGGCGAGCTCACCGCGCGTGTGGTCGCGGCCCAGCCGATCGACCCGCTGCTGGGTCCCGAGCAGCTCGACGCGCTGGCGGCCCGACGCGACCGCATCGAGCGTATGAGACACCCACGGCTACGAGCGAGCGCGATCAAGATCTTCCTCGACGGCGTCATCGAGGCCCGCACCGCCGCGCTGCTGGAGCCTTACGTCGGCGCCGACGGGGCCGCTGGCGAGCCCACCCTCTCGCCAGCGCGGCTCGACGCGCTGGTGGCCCGCGCCGACGCGCTAGGCTTCGACGTGCACGTGCACGCGATCGGCGACCGCGCGGTGAAGATGGCCCTGGACGCGCTTGAGCGCGCCCAGCGCGTCAACCCTGCCCGCGAGCGCAGGCACGTGATCGCGCACCTCGAGCTCATCGACCCCCCTGACCTCCCGCGCCTACGCGCGCTGGGCGTCGCCGCCTGCTTCCAGCCGCTATGGGCCTACGCCGACCCCTACATCACCGATCTCACGATCCCAGCCCTCGGCCCCGCGCGCGCGAGTCGGCTCTACCCGATCGGCAGCGCGCTCGCGCAGGGCGCCACGGTGGTCGCGGGCAGCGACTGGTCGGTGTCGTCGATGAACCCGCTCGAAAGGGATCCAAGTCGCCCTCACCCGCCGCGGCGTCGGCGAGCCGCCTGGCGAGCCGTGGATCCCCGCGGAGATCGCCACGCTCGCGCAGATGCTCGCGGCGTACACGCTCCACGGGGCTCAGCTCGGGCGCTGGTACCCTGACGCCGGGTGGCTGGTCGTAAGCGCCCGCGCCGATCTCGCCGTGCTCGAGGGCGACCCGTTCAAGCTGCCGCCGCACCGGCTCCACGAGCTCCGCGTCGTCACGACCTTGCTCGAAGGCCAGGTCGTGGGGCGCGGCGAAGGCGACCGCATCGGCCGCTAGCCCCGGCCCACACCAGCCCCGCTCATCCAGCCGCAGAAGCGGTACCATCCGACCCATGGATCTGCTGTCGAGCCCGACGCGCTTCTTGTTCTTCACCGGCAAGGGCGGGGTCGGCAAGACCTCCGTCGCCGCCGCCGTCGCCATCGCCATCGCCGACGCTGGCCGCCGCGTGCTGCTGGTCAGCACCGACTCCGCGTCCAACCTCGACGAGATGCTCGGCGCGCCGCTCGCCAATGATCCTGTCCCCGTGCCCGGCGGCGCCGGTCTGGGCGTCCTCAACATCGACCCTGACGTCGCAGCCGAGGCCTACCGCCGACGAGTGCAGGAGCAGATGGCCGCGGACACGAGCGCCGAGGAGCGGGCGACCGTCCGCGAGCAGCTCTCGGGCGCCTGCACCACGGAGATCGCCGCCTTCGACGGATTCTCGGCCTTACTGGCGGACCACGGCCGCGAAGGCGCCTGGGACCACGTCATCTTCGACACCGCGCCGACCGGCCACACCCTGCGCCTGTTGAGCTTACCAGCCGCGTGGAGCGGCTTCCTCGCGGGCAACGATCGCGGCGCCTCCTGCTTGGGTCCTCACTCTGGCTTGAAGCTCCAAGAGGCGCGCTTCAACGCCGCGCTCGCCGCGCTCAGCGACCCGGCCATGACCACCGTCATCCTCGTAACCCGGCCGGACCCGCGCCCCATGCAGGAGGCCGCGCGCGCCGCTGACGAGCTCCGTGCGCTCGGTCTGGCCAATCAGCGCCTCGTGATCAACGGCGTCTTCCATGCCAGTCACCCCGACGATCCTGTCGCGCACGCGCTCGAGGAGCTCGGCCACGCAGCGCTCACGCAGCTCCCCGCCGCGCTCGCGAACTTGCCGCGCGACGAGGTGCCTCTACGGCCCTTCGACACCGTCGGCTTGCCGGCCTTACGCGCGCTGCTGGGCCCGACACCGGCGCCGACGCCGGAGCCCTCGAGCGACGCGCCCTCTCTCCCCCCTCGCCGCCGAGCCGCTCGAGCGTCTGATCGACGAGCTCGCGACGGCGGCCCACGGCCTGATCATGGTCATGGGCAAGGGCGGCGTCGGCAAGACCACCATCGCCGCGGCCATCGCCGTCGGTCTGGTCAAGCGCGGCCACGGAGTCCACCTGACCACCACCGATCCTGCGGCCCACGTCGCCACCACCCTGAGCGGCAGCCTCGACGGCCTCAAGGTCGGTCGCATCGACCCTGAGGTCGAGACTCGCGCCTATATCGACAAGATCCTGACCACCCGCGGCAAGCACCTCGACGAGGCCGGCCGCGCGCTGCTGCTCGAGGACCTCAAATCGCCGTGCACCGAGGAGGTCGCCGTATTCCACGCCTTCAGCCGGGTCGTCAGCGAGGCCCGCAGCGCCTTCGTGGTCCTCGACACCGCGCCCACCGGCCACTCGTTGCTCCTGATGGACGCCACCGGCGCCTACCATCGCCAAATGACCCGCCAGACGAAGGGCCGCGCCAACCTCAAGAACCTCATCACGCCGCTCATGCGCCTCCAGGATCCCTCGCTGACCCGCGTCATCCTCGTCACCTTGCCCGGGCGCACCCCCCGTCAGTCAGGCCGCCGCGCTCCAAGAAGACCTACGCCGCGCCAGCATTGAGCCGTGGGCCTGGGTCCTCAACAAGAGCATCGCCGCGAGCGGCGCCCGCGATCCGTTACTACGGGCCCGCTTGGTCGGCGAACACAGCCAGGCGGCCCGCATCACCGACGGCCTGGCCCGGCGGCTCTACGTCGTTCCCTGGCTACCCGAGCCGCCTGTGGGCGTGCGAGCGCTCGCCGCGCTCGGGGCAGCGAGCACGCCCGCCGCAGGAGCGGTGGATCCGCGCTGATCGTCGCCCCAGTCCTCAAGAGTCCTCTCGACGTCCGCGCAGATCCGGCCCGGCGGCCAGTTTGCTCCCCGACAACGACGCCCTTACGATCGCCGGATGTCTGATGACCGAAGGAAAAAGCGGGCCGAGAGCGCGCGGACGGCCGCGCTCTTCCTCCTGTACAGCTCGACCGCCGCAGCCTGCCTCCAGCCCAACCCTTCCTACGACGATTCGAGCCTCAGCGGCAGCGAGGCGGCGAGACGACCCTCGAAGGCAGCACCACCACCACCACCACCACCACCACCACCACCACGGCTGCGACCAGCAGCAGCCGGCGAGAGCGAGAGCGCGACCGGGACCAGCGCCGGGACCAGCGCCGAGACCAGCGCCGAGACCGGCGTTGAACCAGGGGTTTGCGGCGACGGCCAGCTCGATCCTGGTGAGATCTGCGACGACGGCAACGCGGACGACGCGGACGGCTGCCTCAACTGCCTGCTCCCCAAGAGCTGCGCCGAGATCCTCACCCTCGCGCCCGCGTCGCCGAGCGGGCCCTACCACATCGACCCCAAGGGGAGCGGTGCGCCCTGGCCCGTGACCTGCGACATGGACAAAGACGGCGGGGGATGGACCGGTTTTTCCGTCCAAGACACCTGCAACGGCCACCTCGACAGCGCGGTCGTGGCCCTGAAGAAGGCGGAGAGCGAGGGCATCGACCGTGAGTGCCGCCCATTCAGCTTCTACCCCAACGGCGGGAATACGCCTATTCCTGGGACATCACCTTTCCCCCCGGCTTCAGCGCCTTCTTCCTCCGCGGATACGAGGTCAAGGGTCTCGGCGACGTCGAACTCAAATACCCACAAGTCCTATGGGAGAAGGCCTCCGAATGGCCGAACGGATCCCTCTCACTCGGCAACGCCAGCGACGCCGGCCCGCTCACCAATGGGCCGCCGACGGCGCGCATGATCGGATCCTTCTTCGACGGCCAGATCCTCCCCTATCCGGCGCAAGATCTGACCTTCGAGCTCGGACAAGGATCGGACACGCTGCGTATTGGCTGGGGTGAGATCGGGCAAAACCCCGAAGGCCTCTTCCCGTGGTGGTCTGGCCCAGATCTTCGTGCGTTGATCGTCTATCGCCACGCGCCGCCTCACTTCACCTGAATGCAGTAGATGCTCAGCGATGAGTTGCAGGGGACCTGGCCGAGCGCTGTCCAGCCCGCGTCCACCTTCCCGCTCGACCCCACCCCGCCCGAGTACCCGTCCGTCGCCGCCGTCCACCCGCCGCAGTGCGCCTGCCCCAGCCCGCTCCCGTCCGCTCCCGTGTTTGTCCACACCGTCGTCGACTTCACCTCTCCATCCTCATCCTCTCCCCCACGCCCCCTCCAGCGCCCCGCTCACCAGCCCTTCCCACCCCACGGCCACCAAACCACCGCTCTTCACCTCATACCTCCCCTGCCAACCCTCCTGGCCCAGCCGCGCCTTCGCGCTCAAAAATCCGTCGCTCAGCCACGCCTGATACTCAACCCTCTCCCCCTCCTTCACAAACCCGCCCTTCTTCGCCGCCTCCTGGCACTTCTCGTCCGCACCCGCCAGCCCCCCAAAATCCCCCTCGTACTTCGTCTTCGTCACGAACATCCGCCTCACCTCATACTCACACTCCGCGCAGCCGCTGCCCGCTCCACCGCCTTCTCCCCCATCGCACACCTCCACCCCCGCCCACACCACACCGTCCCCGCACCTCGCCCACTCCTGGTGTTCAGGCACGCGTCCGTCTCCTCCTCGTTCCCATCGTCACACCCCTCCTCTCCCTTCCACACCACTCCATCTCCGCAACGCGCCAGCTCGCACGAATTCCTACAACCATCCCCTCCTCCTCGTTCCCGTCGTCGCACGCCTCCTCTCCCTCTCGCACCACCCCGTCCCCGCACCTCGCCCGCCGCTCTGGTGTTCAGACACCCGTCTCCATCCTCCCCATTCCCATCATCACACTCCTCCTCTCCCTTCCACACCACCCCATCTCCGCACCGCGCCAGCTCGCACGAATTCCTGCAACCATCCCCCTCCTCCTCGTTCCCGTCATCGCACTCCTCACCCTCCTCCACCGCGCCGTTCCCGCACTCCACCTCTCCCTCTCCCTCCTCGCGGCACTCCGCATCGCACCCATCCCCGCCCACCGCGTTCCCGTCGTCGCACGCCTCCACACCTACCTGCACATGCCCGTCACCACACACACCCACGACACAGGTGTTCAGGCATCCATCCTCATTCGAGCCGTTCCCGTCGTCGCACTCTTCCCCATCCTCCTGCGCGCCGTCGCCACAAACCCCCTGCACCGCCCCTCCTGCACCCTGTCCACCCCGCTCTCCCGCACACCCCACCACCCACACCATCAGCGCCCAGCTCGCCCACGGCCGACCTCGCCCGCGCCGCGCCCTCCGCTCTTCCTTCAGTGTCTTCATCGCCACGCGCCGCCTCACTTCACCTGAATGCAGTAGATGCTACTCGATGAGTTGCAGGGGACCTGGCCGAGCGCTGTCCAGCCCGCGTCCACATTATCGCTCGACCCCACCCCGCCCTCCTGTTGCCCCGTCGCCGCCGTCCACCCGCCGCAGTGCGCCTGCCCCAGCCCGCTCCCGTCCGCTCCCGTGTTTGTCCACACCGTCGTCGACTTCACCTCTCCATCCTCATCCTCTCCCCACGCCCCCTCCAGCGCCCCGCTCACCAGCCCTTCCCACCCCACGGCCACCAAACCACCGCTCTTCACCTCATACCTCCCCTGCCAACCCTCCTGGCCCAGCCGCGCCTTCGCGCTCAAAAATCCGTCGCTCAGCCACGCCTGATACTCAACCCTCTCCCCCTCCTTCACAAACCCGCCCTTCTTCGCCGCCTCCTGGCACTTCTCGTCCGCACCCGCCAGCCCCCCCAAATCCCCCTCGTACTTCGTCTTCGTCACGAACACCCGCCTCACCTCATACTCACACTCCGCGCAGCCGCTGCCCGCTCCACCGCCTTCTCCTCCGTCGCACACCTCCACCCCCGCCCACACCACACCGTCCCCGCACCTCGCCCACTCCTGGTGTTCAGGCACGCGTCCGTCTCCTCCTCGTTCCCATCGTCACACCCCTCCTCTCCCTTCCACACCACTCCGTCTCCGCACCGCGCCAGCTCGCACGAATTCCTACAACCATCCCCCTCCTCCTCGTTCCCGTCGTCGCACGCCTCCTCTCCCTCTCGCACCACCCCGTCCCCGCACCTCGCCCGCTCCTGGTGTTCAGACACCCGTCTCCATCCTCCCCATTCCCATCATCACACTCCTCCTCTCCCTTCCACACCACCCCATCTCCGCACCGCGCCAGCTCGCACGAATTCCTGCAACCATCCCCCTCCTCCTCGTTCCCGTCATCGCACTCCTCACCCTCCTCCACCGCGCCGTTCCCGCACTCCACCTCTCCCTCTCCCTCCTCGCGGCACTCCGCATCGCACCCATCCCCGCCCACCGCGTTCCCGTCGTCGCACGCCTCCACACCTACCTGCACATGCCCGTCACCACACACACCCACGACACAGGTGTTCAGGCATCCATCCTCATTCGAGCCGTTCCCGTCGTCGCACTCTTCCCCATCCTCCCATAACGAATTCCCGCACTGAACTTCGTTTTGACAGCTCCAGTTGCAGCCATCACTGTTCTCAACATTGCCGTCATCACACTCTTCACCAGCCTCAAGAACATAGTTTCCACAGGTAGGGTAGTCTCGGGAGCATCCGATTCGCCAAAGTGGGTGCTCCAGCCCCCAGCACAAGGCCGAAAATGGGGGCAGCCAACCTCTTTGAGTTTTCTCGCATCGATTTCATGGAAGAGATCTCCATAGTTTTCCCCGGCTCCAGTTTTTCCGGCCCTAAAAAGAACCTCCGACCAGCACACCCGCGCCCGTCGGTCCGGCCTGCACACTCAGCCCCGGCCGCTCATGCCGCGCCCGTCCAGCCCGGCGCCCAGGCTCCAACCGCGTCACCACGCCCGCCACCAGCGTGACCAGCGACGCGCCGAGCAAGCCACCGCCCACACCGAGCAGCGCCCCGCCCGTAAAATCTCGCCCTCGGCAGCTCCCAAAGTCCCCGAGCTCCTGCGCGGCCTGCGTGCACCGCACCGCGGACACCTGCAGCAACGCCCCGCCCACCGCGACCCCCCGCCCACCGCCGCCTGGAAGAGCACCTTCCGCGGCGCCAGCGCCCCGCCGGCTGCCGTCGCCGCCCCGAACCACCGCCGACCCCCGCGCCCAGCAGCGACACGCTCGCGAGCTGCCGCGTGTGCTCCGCCTCGACCAACCGCGCTGCCCCCGCTTCCCCGCCGATCCACGCCTTGTAGCGGCCTTGCGCGCCATACGGCCAGATCGCCGCGCCGCTCGCCGCCAGCCCCACCCCGGCGACCCCCAGCCCCACGCCCAACGACAGCCGCAGCCGCCGCAGCCGCGCCGCCTCGCGGTTCGCCTCAAGCGGGCTCGCTGGCCCCTCCCGCGCCGCGGGCACGCGCTCAGGCGGCGGCAACAGCGCCTCCTGGGCACATCCGGCTCTCGCCCCTCCAGGAGCACATCCTGGGTCAGGTTCACTTCCACCTGCGCCCTGCCCACCACCTCCGCCCTTTCCCCTCGACCCGCGACCACCCACGCCCCCGGATCCACCGGCACCTCCGCCAGCTCCGCCTCTGCCTCTGCCGCCTCGCCAGCGGGCACCTCGATCTCCACCAGATCCGCGCCTGGATCCCCCTCGCGGTGCAGGATCAACCGCGTCGGCCGCGCCGCAGACGCACCTCGGTAGCGGATCTTCAGCGTCCCGGTGCGCGCCAGCGCTCGCTCGATCCGGCGCTCCAGATCGAGCCTCTCCTCCTTCACGACCGCCTCTGAGGCCGCCAGATAGGCCCGCCACGCCGCGATCGCCAACGCGTCGTGCTCGCCAGCCGCGTCCCACGCCATGCCCGCGTTGTACAGCGCCCCGACCCAGGCATACCGCCGCCACGCCGCCTGAAAGCTCCGCGCCGCGTCGGCGTAGCGCCCCGCCGCATAGGCGGCCTTCGCCGCCTGCGCTTCCTGGCTGTGCGGCCCCACAGCCCCCTCCGACGCCTCGCTCGGGGCCCCGCTCGCCGCCGACGGCGCCGCCACGACCATCACAAGCGCGATCCGAAGGACCCGCGAAGGAACAGCGAAAAGCTCGGGATCTTTGGACATTTCGACATCTCGGCACGACCCATCTAGAGCTTGAGCGTCGGCGGGATCCGCACGTGGAAGTCCCCGAGCCCTCGTGGCCCCCGCAGCCCTCGCAGCGCCCTCTCTGCGCAGCGAGTCGCCGCCGACGGCCCCCCACCGTCGATCAATTTCGCAGTCAAACGCCGGCCGCCCGCCTCCTCAAGCCCGACTTCAAAGCGCCGCGGCGCCGTCGCGTCCCCGCCGCATCGCCGCTCGATCGCCGCCCGCTGCGGCCCGATCGCGTCGACCAGCCGCCGCTTGGCCTCCAGCATCGTCTCTGGCGGCGGCGGCGCAGGCGGCGCCTTCGCCCGCGCCTTCGCTGGCGCCGTCGTCGTCGATCGCTGCCACGACGGCGGCACCGACGCCGGCCGAGCCGGTGCCACCGCCACAGCGAGCGGAGCCGCCGTCTCCCCCCCTGGAGGCGCCGCCGTCGGTATCGCCTCGAACTCTGGCCTCACCGGCCTCATCGCCGCAGGCGGCGGCCGCGGCGTCAACCGCCGCGTCAGCCGCACAGTCGCCTGAGGGGCGCCATCCAGGCCAGCCACCCCCGGATCCTGTCCACCCCCGGGACATCCAGGAGCATGAACAGAGCGCAGGACAGCGCGACCGTCGACCACCACAAGCTCCGCCACACATACCGCCGCCAAGCCGCAAATTCCGCCGCGGAATTCGCCAAAGATCGCTCGATCTGTCGCAGCGCGCTGCGCAGCTCGCGGGCGCTCTGTGGTCGCGAGCTGGCTCGCTTCGCCAGCAGGCTCATCACCAGCGCCTCGAGCGCGGCCGGGATCTTCGCCTCTGGGCAGCGCCTCGACGGCCGCAGCGGCCGCGCCTCTGCAGTGCTGCCGCGCCAACCAGGAGTGCCTCGCCTCGCTCTCCAGCGGATCAGGCGGCTGGAAGGGCAGCACCCGGTCAGCATCCGGTACATCAACACCCCGACCGCGTAGAGGTCCGTACGCCCATCCACCGGCCGGCCCTCGATCTGCTCGGGCGCCATATACTCCGGCGTCCCTGGCACGCCCACCCGCACGTCGGTCAACGACGGCTCCTCTGGCGCTGAGATCCCCGCCCCGGGCAGCTCCTTGGCGATCCCGAGGTCCAACAAGCGGATCGCCAGGTCCTCGCCGCTGCCGCACACGAACACGTTCCCCGGCTTGACGTCGCGGTGGACGATCTGCCGGGTATGGACCGTCTCTAGCGCCTCGCAGAGCTGCTCTCACCACCACGACCACCTCCTCCACGGCCGCGGCCCCGGCTGCGCCCGCAGGTGTTCGCTGAGCGAGCGCCCCCTCGAGCAGCTCCATCACGAAGTAGAGCCGCCCGTGCCGCGTCACGCCGTGGTCGAGCACCGGCACGATCCGCGGGTGGCCGAGCAGCACGTGGTGCGTCATCTCGCGGAGGAAGCGGGCGCGGAACTCCTCGTCCCGCACGCCGTGTTCGCCCGAGCACCTTGATCGCCACGTCGATGCCGAGGTGGCGATCAAACGCGCGAAACACCGCAGCGAAGCCGCCGCTGCCGATCTCATCCCCTAACACATAGCGCCCGTCGAGCACCCCCCTTCTCTGGCGACGGCGGCGTGTTCGGTCCGCGCGAAGCGCGGCGGGTGATCGCGGTCAATGTCGTGATCGAGCTCGGCATCGCTCTCCCTTCAGCCCGCCAGGGCGGCGGACGCAGCGCTCCTGCGCGCCGACACGCGCGCAAATATCGGTGGCCGGGCACAGCTCCTCGCCACATCGCGCGGGCGCTGGGACCCCTCGCCTCCGGCCGGCAAGCGGCCTGCGCCAGCTCCGCCCGCAGCGCGTCGATCGCCCCGCCCAGCGCCGCCACCCCAGCCTCGTCCAACGCGCCAGCGGGGCCGCCCGCAGCGCTCTACGGCAGTCAAAGAGCATCGTCATCGGCAAGACCGCCCCCCCCTCAGCCATCCCCGTCGCTCGCAGCCCCGCCACCAGCTCCCGGATCGACCACATACACACCGCCCCCCCTCAAGGCCAGCCCTCGACGAAGCGCGGATACGCCCCACCGCGGCGGCGCGTCGTCCACCTGCGCCGCGACAAACGGGACTTCTCGGCCCCACCCGCCTGCCGCAAGAGGCCCGCGCAGCTCGGACGTCTCCCGCTCACAGGCCCCGCACCAGGTCGCCCATACGTGCAGCACCGTCACTCGGCCGCCACGCCAGCTCGCCGAACCGCACATACCCCAGCTCCCCACCCTCAAGCACCCGCTCCACTCTCCGCTCGAGCGGCTGAGGCGCCGACCGTCCAAGGGCCATCAGCGTCACCACGCCCCCTCTCGACCTCTGGCCGCGTTGGTTCCCCACTCGCCTTCACGCCCCGAGCACTCCATCAAGGCTCAGGCGCCTCCCGGCACCTCCTGCACCCTCCGGCGCCCGCAGCTCCCCAGCGCCCATCCCTACCGCCCAGGGCCCCAGCGCTCCCCCAGCGCCCTCC
>JADJRG010000009.1 GCA_016712315.1 Nannocystis sp.
CTCGCGCAGAGCTTCTTGTCGGTGGCGGCGCGGAGCTTCGCCCGCGAAGGCGGCGTTTTCTAAAAAGGTCGTTGCGTAGCGTTGGCTATCGAGCTTTGTCGAACCCGCGGATGATCCGCCGCCCTTTCTAAGATCTTGAGGAGTTGACGCATCTCGGTGACTTGGTCGGGAAACTACTTACAAAAGCAGTCGTGTGGGCTGTGGGCGCGGAGAATGGTGAGGCTTGCCGCGCACGAGCTGGAGAGCCTTTGTCGTCTGGCCGGCGTCGTGCAACGGGTGCGCGCGAGCACGCCGTGACAGGCGATCGTGGGTCGTGGAATCGCGGGGCAGACTCCGGGAGCTGAAAGGTCTCGCGCAGCGACGCGGTGCGCCTCTTAAGAGGGCGACGCGGTCGGCTGGGGGAGATGCGCACGCTCATTCGAGACAGGTCGCGAGCGCGGAGCCGGCCTCCAGAGGGTCTTGCGGGGTGCCATTCCAGCGGATCCGGTTGGCCCTCCCGATGGGGTTTTGAGGCGCTGGGTCGTCGTTGGCGGCGCTGGGGTTCCCGTAGCGCGGATCCACTCTGGAGTTGAGCGCGCAGGTCTTCTGGGTCGAGGTCGGGGTCGGGACAGAGATCGGGACCGTCCGGGCCAACACCGCGGGCGGCGGGGTCTGACGACGGCGAAGGCACGGCGTCGAGCGCTGGAGCAGGCTTGCCCTTCGGCCGCGGCCTTCAGGCTTCGGGAGGCCGCCGGGGCCGGCTCAGGAGGCGCCGCTGGGGCTCCTAGCTGGAGCGATCTCGTCGGGGTTGTGTGCCGTGGGCAGCGACGGGCCGAAGAGCTGATAGAACTGGTCATTGAGCCGTTGCTCAGTCGAGCGGGAGCGCGTCCGCGACGGGGGCTGCGACCCGGGCGGCAGCTTCCTGCACCACGCGGCTGATGAATGAGAAGTCGAACGAGCCATTCGCAACCGCTGGCGGGTCGCTGTCGACGGGAGGGGCGATTGCGTCAGGGACGGCGATGGACCGGCCGAAGAGCGTATCGTATTCGTCCGCGGCCCTCCCTCGGGTCGGTTCGCGACGGCAGCGGCGGTGGCTCGGGAGGGGCTGGGGCCGGCTCGGCACGCGGCAGCGGTGGCGGCTCGACACGCGGCGGCCGCGATGGCGGCTCGACACGCGGCAGCGGGGGGGGGCTCGGGAGGGGCTGGGGGCGCCGGCTCGGCACGCTGCCGCGATGGCGGCTCGGGGGAACTGGCGGTGGTGGCTGGGAGGTGGCGGGCTTGAGGCGCCGCGCTCTAGTTCGGCCACTTGACGGCGCAACTGCTCGACACGGGCGCGGTTTTGTCCCTTACGCACTTCGCGCTCGAGCCTGAGTATCTCGGCCTGGAGCTCGGCTTCTTCGACATCATCCTCCGCGTCGGCCTCGCTCGTGTGGGGTTTTCGAGTAGGTCGGCGACGAGCGGGATCGTCCTGTGGCGTTGCTGCTCGCGGTAAGAGACCGCGTGCTCTATCGCCTGGTTGCCGAGCCCCAGGAGATCCCCTCCAGAACTCGTTCTGGGACGTACTGCTCATTTTCCCCTCCTCTCCATCAGCCTGTAGGCCGTGTACATGCCTGCCGCGTAGCCAGCGACGCTCGCGCCCAGAGCGACGACGGCGAACGATAGGCGCTGGGCGCGTAGGCACGCGTCCTTCTCGCGGTTGATGGACTCGTCGAGGGCGCGGTTGAGATCGTCTGCTCGGGTCGTCGCGAGGGACCTCGGGGCTGTCATGCGAGAACTTGGCGGTGGAAGTGGCCACGTGAGGCCATGAGGAGGAGAAACTCCCTGGCGAATTTGTCGTTCTTGCGGCGAGATAGCCCCTGCGCGAGCTCCCGTATGCTGTCGCCCTCGTCTCCGTCTTCCGCGTTCGCGTCCGTGTCGGGGTGGCGCAGGCGATAGAGGCGCTCGGGCTTGGTCTGGAGGGCGTCGACCGCGGGCTCGAAGGTGAGGGTAAACTCGTCCAAGATGATGCGAGACCAGCGCGGCCCTTGGTGTACCCCCTGCGACCAGCGACGTGGTCGATTGCGAGCTGGTCCAGGTAAACTCGGTCGCCCATCGTGTACACAGTCCCCAGGTGGTCGCCCTTGCGGGTCCGGGCGAGGACGACATTGACGCCGTGTAGGACGAGGCTGAGGCCAGTGATGGCGCCGAAGGCGACGAAGAGGGGGCGATTCATGGGTTGCTCCTGCGGCGTAAGGTGTAGGTGAGCGCGACGGCGGCGCCGGCGACGGCCAGCCCGCCGAGGATCCAGGGGCAGCGCCTGGGCTCGTCGAGAGGGCGTCTTCGGGGGCGGCGCGGCGGGCTCGGAGGGGCTTGGGGAGGCGTCGTCGACGGCGGGGGGCGTCGTCGACCATGCTCTCGACGTATTTTGTGGGGTTATGCAGGCCGCGGGGGATGGGGTTGCCGACGCGCCATACCGGAGTTCGCCTTGCGATCCTTGTCGCCGTAGGTCTCCAGGTGGATCATCCCATAGCTGCCGAGCACTCGGCCGAGCTTGTGGCCCTTTTGAATCGCTTGGCCGACGGTGAGGCCAAACTCGTGATGTGTTCCGGGGTGGAAGCCGCCGAGCACGAGGAAGAGGCCGCTGGCGGTTTTAAAAATTGGGCCTTGGAGCCGGCGCTCCAGCCCCGATCGAGGGCGATGATGGTGGCGTCCTCGGGGGCGACGACGAGGGCGCCGTTCGGGATCTTGGTGAGGTCGATCCCCGCGTGCCAGCGCTCGCAGGTGTCGTCTGTGCAGCCGAAGGGGCGGCCGCCGCCGAAGGACCAGGTCGCGAATTTCCGGGCGTGGCCAGGTAAGGGCCAGCGCGGAGCGGATCGCCCTTGGCCATCGGTGCGTGGTGCCAGTCGGGCGCTCTAGCCATGAGTCGCTCCTCGCTCCTCGCTCTGGCGCTCTTGAAGTTTGGCGACCTTACGGGCTCGCCTCAGCACCGCGGCGGGGCTGAGACCGCGCAGGATGGCCCTCTCGATCTGTTGGGAGAATAGAGCCCGGCGGGTGGGGTCGAGACGTATCCGACCGAGCTCGGCGCTGTGCTCGTCGCCGATTCGAGATGCTCTGAGCCTCGTGAGGTCGAGGGTGAGCGCTGGGGCGCCCCGTAGGGTGAGAGCGTGCGCCATCACGCGGAGCTGGTCACGCCAGGCTTCGTAGGCGAGCTCGGTGGGGTAGATGACGGCGCTTGTGCTCTCGTGTATCTCGATTTCAAACCGGATGGTGATGCGGAGATGGTCGAGCGCCGCGCGTACCCAGGAGTTCACGTGTCTGTGATGCAGCCGCTCCTGGACCGCCTCCGTTTGGTTCGCGAGCGCAGCGAGTAAGCGCTGGCCCTGCTCGGTCGCTTCGCGGTCGGGGCGTTGAAGGCGCGCGAGGGCGCGGCGGATGGCCTGCGCGTGGTCACCCTGGCAGGGTTCGGCGGCGAGCTCGGCGGCGAGCTTGCGGCGGATGTCGTGGAGGCGCCGCTCGATCTCGCTCGTAGATTGACCCCCGGGGCGGGTGATCGTGGCGCCGTTGAGGGTGGCGGTGTACACGAGCACAGGGCGATCCTGCGCGGTGATGATGATCGTGGGTTTGAGGAGGTTGGTGGCGTCGACCCGAGCTTCTGGGCCGTAGAGGACGGCGACCGCGGCGAGCAGGGCGACGAGGCACTGGTGCGTGCGCACGTGGACCTGCGCCTGCTCGCGCGTGTGGCCACGCGCGAGCAGGTCGGCCTTGAGCTTGTGCGATTGCGTCATGAGGTCGGTGGCCATCAGTTCGCCTGCGACGAGGGAGCCTGCGATTGGATGTGGCACCACATTTGAGCCCAACGCTCCTCCACGAAGCGCAGCGCGAAATCGATAAGGGGCTCGGTCCCTCCCCCCCTGCGGACGGAGCTCGTTCACGCAGATGAGCTTGCGCCGCGCTTCGCGGAAGATCGCGCGCTGACGAGGGCGCCTCCACCCCCCTGTCATAAGCCACTCGCGGGCGGCTTCGGACGGTACCTCCCCCATGGAGGATCCGCAGCGTTTCGAGGATCAAGCGGATGGCCAGCACCGCCCCATCGGGTGGCGACCATTCCGGCCTCTGATCCTTGATGGGCTCGAAGGTAACCTCGGATGGCTGGGACGCCCCCCTTGTGCCATACAGATCGAGCCGTTGAGACAGAGAATCCATCCTCTTGTCATGTGAATCGAGCTGTTGAGACAGAGAATCCACCCTACTGCTAAGCGACTTGAGCATAGACCTGATGCTATCTCTGATCGCGCGCTGATCGTTCATCGCGGTCTCTAGGGCTGCGAGCCTGTCGCCATCCATGTCGTTGATGTCGTCGTGTCGGGCCTGGACGGTCTCCAGGGTGGCGACCCGTTCACGGAGATGCACGAGCGTCTCCGTGAGCTCAGACGCGGCGTCGTAGCCGGCGCGCGTGGCTTCACGCTTGTCCATCTCGTCGAATGCCTCGGCGATGACGGTGAAGATCTTGTTGACGATCACGAGGTAGTCACTTGGTTGCAATGGCATGAGTGTTTCCTTTCTGCGGTTCTTGGTCGAGCGGGGTTACGAGCACCTGGAGCGCGTTGTAGAGGACGTAAGGGCCGAAATCTCGGTCTTCTGGGGTGGGTTCGTAGGGGTCGTCGGGCGCCTCGGCGGGCTCTTCTTGCTCCTCGGCGGGCCCGGGCTCAGGCACGTTTTCGGGCGCCTGGTCCCCGGGATCGAGCGGCAGGTGGGTTTGACCGGCGGCGCAGTGGGTGGCGATCTCGTGCGCGACGCGGGCGAGGTGCTTGGCGACGCGGGTGAGGCGCTTGGCGCTCTCACTCTCATGACCGGCCTCGATCGCGGCGGCGGCGGCCTTGTGCTCGTCGATCGCCTGTTCGAGGGCCCGCGCGGCGACGGCTCGCGCGCGGCCGCGACACTTGGGCGCGGCGACGAGTACACTGGCGTAGGCGATGAGTTTGCGGGTGCCCTCGAGGTCGCGAGGCGCTCGCCGGAGGGCCTGGGCGAGCATGTCGTAGTGGTCCCAGCGCCGCGTGAGCGCCTCCTCATCCTCCAGGTCGTGGATGAGGCCGTCCCATCGCTGGAGAGGCCGCACACCCTGCTTCGAGGGGAGCGGCTTCACCCGCATCCAGGCGCTCTCTTCGCCGTCTTCGTCGAGCTGAGGGCCGAGCACCTCGATGCCATGACGCGAGAAACCCTCGGAGTCTTGACGCAGGACGTAGTTGTCGTTCTTGCTGCCGGTGCGGATGGTGTTGCTCGGGACGGTCATGATTCCGCCCTCGACCTGCACCACGTCCGCCTCCAAGTTCGCTTGAGTAGTCCGGCGATCCGCTCCAGGGTGCCGCCTACCGGCCCGCCTTGCGCGATGTAGTCATCGATCTCACTCGCGATGTCCTGGAATTCCTGAACAAAATCCTCTTCCATGGAGAAATAGCGGGATATCTCGGCGGGTGTCTTGGGGATCGGATCGATCAACTCCTTGAGCGCGAGGGCGAGTTTGTGGAGGCCCTGCTCGTGAGCGGCGATCCCCTGGAGTTGGCGTATCTCGATGGCTTCGGCCCGCTGGAGTAGGGTGGGCTCGTGGGCTTTGGGGCGGCGGGCGGCCGGTTCGACCGCGGGCGGGGCGGCGTCCGAGGTCTTCTGCCCTGCGGCCGGCTCCGTCCCCCGTAGTTCTTGGTCGATCACGCGGATCAGCGCCTCGCGGTGTTTTGAGAGCACACGATCGATCAGCTCGATCGGATGCTGCTGCGCGGCGATCGGGCGCCAGGCGGCGACGACGGCGTCGAAGAGCTCGGCAGCGGTCATTGGGGCCCCCCCGCTCGGGCTTCACGAAGGGTTCGCGTGAGAGCCGCAGTGAGGGACGCCACAATGGCGGCTTCGGCGGCCTCCGAGGTGGGCGGCGGCGGCGGGGTGGCGGGCTGGGTGGGTTGCGTGGACCTCGGAGCTTCTGGGGGGGATGTGGGCGGTTTTGGGGTGGCGGTGGGGGTTTGGGCGGTTTGAGGCTGGCGGTGCGGGGGGGGGGGGGGCGGCGGGGGCGTCGGCGTCTTCGGCTTCGCCCGCGCGGCGTGCGTCGGTGAGCAGGCCGCGCGGGAAGGGGCGCATCCACCAGGCATCGCCCACCTGCTTGAGTTCGGTGAAGGTGAGGCCGCTGGTCGGGGCGAGCTCTAGGTAGCGGCGCCAGCCGGCGAGGGAGGGCGGGAGGATGGTGCTGCCGTCTTGGTCGTTGGCCTCGCCGAGGGCGAGTACGCCGTTCTTGACGAGGGGGAGGTCCTTGGCGCCGTTTCGCGCGAAGGTGGCGGTGATCTGGCGCTCGAAGCGGGGCCAGAATTTTTCGACGAAGGCGTCGCTCGCGCCGATCCAGCCGAGATCGTCGAGGTCGCGCATGAAGCGGTTGAGGCGGAGCGCGATCGCGTCGCTGGTGCGCTGGTCGTCGTCGTCGGGCCAGCGAGGACCGCCTTCGCGCGGGAGATGGTCGGGGGTGAGCGGGGGACGACCTCGGAGAGCTCGCTCCAGACGGCGGAGCCGGCGGCGCGCACGGCGATCTTGTCGCCGGTGGCGCTGATCCGGCCGAACTCGAGGTGTTCGAGCTGGTCGGGGGCGCCGATCCGGGGGCGCGCGACGCGGAGGCCCTCGTAGAGGGGAGCGGCGCCGTTCTCGGGGACGAGCATGTCGTGCTCACGCGCGGCCCACATCCAGTCTTGCCAGGGCCATGCGTCGCGGTCGACGCCCTGGAGGTCGGTGAGACGTTGTTTGGCTTCGTCGCGGAGCTGGGCGGCGTAGTCGGGGTCGTCGCTGGCGCGGGCGCGCGCGTAGCGGGCGACCGCCTGGCGGAGCAGACGAGCGGCCTCGCGCGCGATCTTGGCGCGCCGCTCTTCGAGGGCCCTTTTACGTTTGCCTTCGAGCAGGGCCGCGGTGCGCTCCTTGTCCCGCGAGACCATGAGCATGATGTCCTCGGGGGTGAGCTGCTGCTGGGCGGAGGGGTTGTTGGTGTCGCGCACGCTGGACTTGATGAGCTGGCCGAGCCAGTTCGCTTTGCCGTCGATGAGGCTGAATCGATAGCCGTCGCTCGAGCCGTCGGCGAAGTAGTAATAAATGTTGATGACGCCGAGGGTGTTGCCCTGGCGGACGCCGCGGCCGTTGCGCTGCTCGAGGTCCGCGGGGGTCCAGGGCAGGTCGAGGTGGTGGATCGAGCAGGTGCGGACTTGTAGATCGATCCCCTCGTAGGCGACGGAGTTGGCGATGATGACGTCGTACTTGGGCGCGACGGCGCTGTCGCTGGGGCGGGAGCAGGTGCCGGGCTCCGGCTGCTCGGCGGAGAGGCCGTTAAACTGGCGGGCGATGGTGCTGCGCTCGATGGTGCTGACGTCGCTGTTGAGCCAGGCGATCCGCTCGCGCGGGATCCCTGCGTCGACCAAGACCTCCTTCATCCAGACATGAACGGCGGTGGGTTCGACGAAAATAATGTGGCCGCAGTGTGGGGAGGCGACGACGCGACGGGCGCACTCTTCGAGCTTGGGGCTCGAGTAGGAGGGGCGCGGGAGCCTGACGGTGTACTCCTCGCCTTTCTCGTTGGTGCGCTTGGATTCGCCGCCCGCGAGCGCGGTCCTGAAGCTGTAGCCCTCGTCGAGCGCGGGATGTAGGGCGACGAGGGCGAGCCGGGCGAGCAGGCCGAGGATGAGGTTGCTCGGGCCGTCCGGGTTGGGGTTCTCGAGCGCTTCCTCGATCTGCCTGACGTAGATCCGGTATTTGGCCTCCTGCTCGTCGTCCATCTGGACGGTGAGGGTCTCGACGATCGGCCGGGGCAGCTTGAGGCCGACCTCTTCGGCGGTGCGGAACTCGCCGTAGGTGAAAATGATGGTGCGTAGGTCGTCGAGGTTTTTGAAACCGACGACGGCGGTGGCCTCCGTCATGTTGAGGGTTGAGTCCAAGACCTCGCGGATCGCGATCTGGATGAAGCGGGTGATGAACTGCTCGGGATCGTAGATCCCCGCCCGGGTGAAGGCGGCGGGGTCGATGAACTGGATCAGGTTGTAAATCCGAGCGGGGAGTTTTTGGCGGGGGTGGCGGTGAGAAGCACGACCCCGGAGCCGCCGGTCTGGCGCCTGACGGCGCCCGCGCGGAAGTCGAGCTGCCAGGCGCGCCCGCTGCCTTCACCGCCGCCCGACCCCATGAACTTCGGGATGCTGCCGTCTTCGCGGGCCTGGGGGAGGTGGAGGTTTTTAAAGCTCGCGGCTTCATCGACGATGAGCAGGTCGACGCCGATCTCGTCCCAGGTGACGCCGGGGTCGTATTGCCACCCCTCCGGGAGCGCGAGGATCTCGTCCACCCAGGCGCTCGTGCCGTGCTCAAGCAGGGCCTTTTGGCGCTCGCTGAGCTTCTCCTTCGCCTTGTCCTCGAGGGCGTTGAGCCTCATGCGGCGCAGCGTGAGCGAGCGGCGGATCGCCTCGACACTCTCGACGTACTCCAGGACCGCGGACTCATTCATCTTCGTGCGGCCCAGCGCGTCGTAGCTGAGGATGACGACGTCGAGCTGGCCGGTCTGGAGCGCGATCCACTTCTGCGCGCGCTCCTCTGGGGTGTCCGTCTCGCTCGTGATCTGGCCCTTGCGGGTGCCGCGGGTGAGGCGCTTTCGTTTGCTGCCGATGACGGCGATCCGATAGTCGGGAAGGGTGCAGAGGATGTCATCGTGCCACTTCCAGACGATCGAGCCGGGCACGAGGATGACGGGGCGGCGTGCCCAACCCTCTTGGCGCGCGAGGGCGACGATGGCGAGGGCGGTGTAGGTCTTGCCGACGCCGACATCGAAGGCGACGAGGCCTCCGCGCTGGTGCAGCACACGCCGGGCGCCGGCGACTTGGTGGGGCTTGAGCTGGGGGGCGTTGGCGCCCCATCGGGCGATCTCGAGGGGTTCGGTGGTGTAGGTCGGCACGACGCGGCCGCGCGCCGCTCGATTGTAGGCAGCGGCGACGGCCTCCTGCCGCTCTTCGTCCTCGGTGAGCCATGTGACGAACTCGTCCGTCCATGCCTTCTCTTGCGCGAGCCGGAGCTGGGCGAGGCTGAGTTTTTCCGCCTTCTTCTCCTCGCGGGACATCATCGAGTCCCTCTTCTTCGGCTTCTCGACCTTGAACGAGGCTATGTCGGGGTTGATCCAGCCGAGGATCGACGAGGTCTTGGGGTGGATGGTCGGCTCCTTGTCGCCATCTGGGCCGATGGGGCGGACGAGCGCTTCGTGCCGCTCGAGCAGGATCGGGCCGTAGTTGCGGTTGTAGGTCGCGCTGAGCCAGGCGGCGACGAGTTCGAGGGGGACCCAGCCCTGGTTGGGGCCGATGTCTTGGATGTCTTGAAAAAGGACGGGCTTGATCGCGGCGATCAGGCGAGCGACTTGTGCCGCCGCTTGGGCGTCGCCCGCAGCGGCGCGGGCCTGCGCGCGATCGTGACGCTCCCAGAGGTGGATCCCGGTGGTGTAGGCGTCGCTGGGGTAGAGCTCGTTCCACTCGTCGCCGTCGAGGTTCCAGCCGTTGCCGAACAAGGACTCGAGCGCGGCCTGCCGCGAGAGGGTGCCGCCTTGGCGGCGATGGAAGTCGAGCAGCTCGGTGATGGTGAGATGGCGGCGCGCTCGAAAGAGCATCTCCGCCTGCGCGGGCACGTCGTCGGGCTGGCCGGTGTACTTGGGCTCGACCTTGGGGCGGTCGCGCAGGGCGGGCACGAGGGCGCCCATCCTGGTGTAGGCGTTGAGGAGCTGCTGGGCGAGCGCCTGGCCGCGGTTGGAGAGCGCGAGCAGCTCCTTGTGCTGCCAGGGGTTGCCGTACGCGAGGGCGTGGTCGGTGAGGGCCTGGTGCAGCTCCGGCCAGAGGGCGAGGGCCTTCGTGTCATCGTCGGCGCCGAGGGCGGCGAGGTAACGACCGACGCGGCGACCGAGCTCGAGGGCGGCGCGTAGCTCGGGATCGAGGTCGTTGGGGAGCGAGACGTCGGCGACGACGGTTTGGAAGGTGCCCGCCGCGGCACGAGGCGCGATCGAGGTGAGCTCGCAGGAGGTGCAGATCGGGCGGGGTTGGAGCGGGGGTAGGCCGCGAAAATCGCCCTCGACCTTGTAGCGCCACGAGGTCTTTTTATTGCCGGCCTCGTCCTCGCCCGCGAAGGAGCCTTCCTCGTCGCCGAGGATCTGGTCTGGGTGTTGCTCAAAATACTCGCCGTCGAGGATGTAGATGTCGTCCGCGTCGACCTCGCGCAGCTCGCCGCCACGGCTGCGCCAGATCACGATGTCCATGACGACGAAGGCGCCGGGCACGATCTCGCGGCCGTTGGTGTCGTGGCTGGGCAGGCGGTAGGCGCCGAGCAGGTGGTGGCGAAGCAGGATCTTCTCGCGCAGGCCGCGGCTCGAGCGGCCGGACATAAACCCGGCGGGGATCAAAAACACGCCGATCCCGCTGGGGACGAGCAGATCGAGGGTGCGGCGCATGAAGTAGGCGAAGGCGCGCTTCTCCTTAAAAACCTCGTCGGGGTCTTCGCGGGCCATGGCGCCGCGCTCGCCGTAGGGTGGGTTCGAGAGGATGAGGTTGAGGGCGCCTTGATGGTGGGGGCCGTACTCACGCACCCAGCGCTCGAAGGGCATGTGGTGGAGGGTGATGTCGGGCCGGAGCGCGCGCAGCAGCGTCGACGAGACTTTTGAAAACTCAACGGCGGTCCACTGGATCCCTTTGATCTGGCCGCCTGCTTCGAGGGCGAGGCATCGGCGGGGGCTGAAGGCGCGGATGAGGCGGCCGATCCCGGCGCTGGGTTCGAGGGCACGCACGAGGCCGTCCTCGCCGGTGAGCTCGGGCAGGTAGGGACAGAGGACCTCGGCCAGTGACTCGGCGATGACGGTGGGGGTGTAGTACTCGTGGATCAGCCCAAAGGTCTCGGGGACGAGCTCGGTGGGGATCTGGGCCTTGACCTTCTCGATCGAGAGGCCACCCCAGCCGCTATAGCCGGCGACGGCTTGCAGATCCTCGGAGGTCATCTCATCTGGCTCTTTGGCCAGCACGAGTTGCATCGCCTGGAGATTGGCCTTCGTGCGCCAGGCGGGGGTCTTGTGATCGGGCGGCGATTCGATCTCGCGCACGAGCATGGGCTCGGGCGCGGTGGGGGCAGCGATGAGGGCGCGAGCGTGCGTCCAGAGGGCGAGGGCGTAGCGGCCGACCTTGGCGCCGTCGGTGATCCGCTCGCGGAGCTGGGCGACCTGCTGATGCGCGGTGTCGGCGGCGGTGCGCAGCTCTTGGAGGTTTTTGTCGTTGTAGGCGGGGTTGAGGTGGAGCACGCCGGCCGCGTCGCGCATGGCGCGGGCGATGTAGCGGACGCCAAGGGGGCCGATCGCGGTCTGAGCGTCGTCTCGCAGGATCACCAGCGAGGGGCGGCGCAGGAGCAGGGCCTCGGCGTCCCAGCCGGCGGCCTGGAGGTAGGATCGCCTCGGCGCGCAGGTCGATGTAGGTGCGCACGAGTCGGGCGACGCGCTCTTGCTGCTCGGGGGGTGCCGTTTCGGGAAGATCGAGGCGTTTGAGCAGGCGGGTGATGATCGTGGGGTCGTCCGCGCCACGCAGGCGCAGGGTCTTTCGCTCGCGATCGACGGCGGCGTAGACCTCCATGTATTCGAGGGCGCTTCGCGGCGCGCCTCCGCGGCGGATCCGGCGAGCCGTCAATTCCTGGTCGATGACCCGGATGAGGCGCTCGCGGTGTTTGGTTAAAAAAGCGTCGATGAACAGGGGGGAGTGCCGCTGCCGGGCTACGGGGCGCCAGATGGCGATCGCTGCGTCGAGGATGGCGGCGGCGGTCATCGCGAGCTCCTTTTGTTGTTTGTGGTGGGGATCCGGCACCCGCAGCCGCCGGGCCACGTGTCGAAGTCGCCGCCGGCTTGCAGGTGGCCGCCCTTGAGCCAGCCTACGCAGGCGGTGGCGAGCTGGGAGCGATCGGCGGCGCGTAGCTCGTAGAGGTTGCCTTGCTGGCTGGGGAGCGCCTGGCGGCCCTCCACGAGCTCGCTGGTGATCGCGGGCTCGAGCATACGATAGCCGCTTGCGGTGGGCACCACGTCGTGGTGTTCGGCGAGGTGACGGAGGGCGCGGCTGTCCGCGTAGACGTGGGAGCCCACGCGGTAGATGTGGCCTGGTCCTTGGGTCATGTTATTCCTCGTCGTCCTCGTCCTGTAGTCCGGCCATGGCCTGCTTGATCGCGCCGCTAAGGCTATCTAAGAGGTCCTCTTCGGCGGCATCCATCGCGGGCTCGGGCTCGGGCTCGGGCTCAGGCAGGCGCAGGCGCAGGCGTAGGCGTAGGCGTAGGAGCAGCAGCAGGAGCTTCAGGGGTCTTCGGCATGGTCTTGGCCTTGCGCTGGCGCGGGGTGGCTTTTTTGGGTGGTGTTTGTTTTTTGGCGTCGTCGTCGTCGCCCTTGAGTTGGCCGATCAGATCGAGGGCGCGGACCTCGAGCGCCTCGCGTGTGCCGCAGCCGAGCTGATCGAAGTCGGTGTCGTCTTTGCGGGCGAAGGCCAAGACAAAGGATCCGCCCTCGGACTGCATGAGCCGGAACTCGCCGTCGCCCACCGCGGCGACGCAGATCTGGGCGTCGCCTTCGACGGTCTCGCGCCAGGTGATCTCGCTGTCGCCGAGGCGTAGACGCTTCGGGCGGGGACAGGCGCTCAGATCGCCGCCCGCGGCGCGGTAGGCCGCAGGGGTGGGTAGACCGCTCTCGGCGAGCTGGGTGGCGAGTTTTTTTAAGGCGTCGCTTCGCCCGCAGCCGTAGTCGTAGATCGGGCCGTCGCTGTGCTCAAAAAAGAGCCCGGCGAGGCCGCCCGTGCGTGGCGTGACGCGGAAGGTGCCGCCGCCCCAGGTCGCTTCGAGGGTGCTCCGACCCTTGATCTCCCGGGGTTGCCACTGGAGTTTGACGGGGTCGCGTACGACCTCGGGGGTTGGGGGCGCCGTGGGCGGCGGTGGTGGCGGGGGTGGTGGGGGTTCGGGTTCGTTCTCCTCGGGGGCGGCACGGCGCCGAGCTCGATGGCGTGCTTTTGCAGGGTCTCGATGACGCCGGTGACTTCATCCTCGCGAATGCCCCACCCCAGGAGCTCCTCTCGCACGTCGTCGTCAGGCTTCAAGAAGACGTGGGGATAGAGTTGGATGAACTCCTCATCCCACGTCAACGTCGAGGTGAACCGATCGCTGTGGATCGTGACGCGCCCGAGCACGTCATAGCGCTCGTTGCTGGGCACGTAGCGGGCTTTGCGGCCCGTGCCGGTCTGGAGGAGCTCGCCGCCCTCGACAAGGCGGCCGAGGGCGGCGAGGATCTCGACGGCGTCGACGTCGAGCTTTTCGACCTTTCGGAGCGCGCTGAGGGTGTAGGCCCCGTCTTTGACGGCGGCGAGCACGGCGAGATCGAGGGCCCTCGCGCTGGGGTAGGTACGACCGGGTTTGGTCTTGGCCTTGGCTTTGGCTTTGGCTTTGGGCTTGTCCTTCGACTTCGCCTTGCGCTCGGGTTCGGGCTCGGGCTCGGGCTCGGGTTCACTGGCCTTGCCGCCCTTGCCGCCCTTGCCGCCCTTGCTGCCCTTGGAAGCAGGATCTTCGGGCCAAGCGCCGCCGATCGCGACCTCTTGGATCTCGCCCGTGTCGGTGTTGCGGAGCTTGACGCTCATCAGGACGACGGCCATGGTTTCCCCCTACCCGCCGCTTTTTTCGCTGCCGTTGCCGTTGCCGTTGCCGTTGCCGTTGCCGTTGCCGTTCCCGACCTTGCAGGCGCAGGGCGGCTTGTTCTTGGGCTTGCCCATCAGGTACCCGACGCCGACGCCCGTGGCGCCAGAGACGAGCAGGCCGAGGGCCGTCCAAAGGCCCGATCGTGAGCCAGGCTGCGCCGTGGGTTTGTTCTCTTCGTTTGCATTCTCCATCTCCTACCTTCCCTTCCCTTTTTGTGTTTGTTGTGTTGTGTTGTGTTGTGTTCAGCGGAGTACTTCGGGCCTCAGCATGGGCCGGCGGGTCCCGATGCAGGGATCGGGGCTCTGGTCCGCGAGCGCGCGTAGCTCGGGGATCAGCTTGTGGCGGGCGCGGATCAGGGCGCGCCTCATCCCCAAAAAAGGCGGCGAAGCGGCGCTGGATGTAGTTAAAGGCGGCGGCGCTGATGAAGCCGCGGGGGCCGTTGAGGCCGTGGGTGGGTTCGTCGCCCTGGGCGACGCGGAGGAGCTGCTTGTCGAGGCGGAGGGCGGTGTCGCGTATGTCCGCGAGGGGGCCGGCGGTGGCGCTGCGCCAGTATTTCCACTGCGCGGCGACGTCGCGCGCGTCCTGTTTGAGGTTGCCCTCGGCTTGCCAGAAGTTGGTGGCGAGCTGGAGGGCGCGGTGGGCAGGGTGGTGAGAGGCGCTGCTCTTCCAGGCGAGGGCGGGCGCGGGCGATTGGAGGCGGTGACCGTAGACCCAGGGGAAGGTGCCGAGGCAGAGGCGTAATGGGGTCTGCCAGCCGCAGCGGCCGTTGGATGGGATCCCAACCCCCTCGGGGGCGGCGTCGGCGAAGTAGCTGGGGCCGGCGTCCGCGAGGAAGGCGCGATGCGGGAGGATGATGACGTTGAGATCGCTCTGGAAGGCCGAGCGGGTTTGAGCCTGGAGCTGCGCGTCTTGGCCCGCGGTCAAGGGCCTGGCGTGCCACTTGGCGAGGTTGAAGCAGGCGCCTTCAGGCAGTGGGGCGACGCTGGTGTCGATCCTCCAGAGGTTGCGGGGGGTCGTCGTTGCAAAATGATCGAGCACGAGGGCGCGCACGCGGGCGCGGTCGAGCTTGGTGTCGCCTTCGCGCTGGCGATCGACGTGCTGCTGGAAGGCGCCGAGCGCCGCGGTGCCAATGTCCGCAAAACCCATGCGGGAGCGGCGTAGGCCGTTGAGGGTCTGATCGAGCGCTTCCGCCCATCCCATGGCGGCGGCGATCTCGGTCCACTGCTGCACGAACCATGACTCACGGTCCGCGGCGGAGAGGTAGTCGAAGTCGCCGACGAGGTCGTCGGTGAATCGTTCGAGCTCGGGATCGTAGCAGGTGATCATGGGGCTACTTCCTCGCCTGGGTCTTGGGGAGCTGGCCGACGAGATCGGCGAAGAGCTTCGGCACGCCGGGCCAGCCGGCGGCGCTGAGTTTTTTCGGGATCGTTGAGGTGTCGTCGAGATCGACGCCGAGCTCGAGCGCGTCGCTGTTAAAACGGTCGCGCACGGCTTCGTAGGTCTTGGAGCCTCGATCGCCGGTGAGCAGCGAGGGGCTGGCCCAGCCGGCTTTGATGTCGAGGTGATCGTCGAGGCGGTAGTGGGCGACGAGGCGCTGGAGGTAGACGCAGGCGCCGAAGGCAGCGACGCGGGGCTGGAACATGACGCTGGGAGGGCTGCTGAGGAGCGGGGCGTCGTCGCCTACCTCGGGTACGCCGGTCCAGAGGAAGTAGGGCGCGAGGGCGCCGAAGAGGCCGCCAGAGCCGAACTCGGCGGCCTGCATGCCGTAGGCGAGCTCGGGGTTGCGGTCTTTCATGTTGTTGTAGGCGCGGCGTGAGGCGCTGCGCTCGGCCTCGCTGTCGTTGTGAGCGGTGGCGACGAAGGCGCTCTCTCGTTTGGCGATGGTGGCGAAGATCCGGCCAGAGCCGCTGATGCCGCTGAGCCGCTCCATGAGGGCGAAGAGGGGGCGCAGGTCGGCGGGGGTCTTGCCCCAATTGGCGATGAGGTCGACGCCGGGCACGTCGGCGGCGGTGGGCAGCGCGGCGGTGGTGGAGCTGCTGCTGCTGCTGGGGGCGGAGGCGCTGGGCGTTGATTGGCCGGGGGGCGTGGGCTCGCCGGGGACGGCGGCTGGAGGGGCGAGGAGGGCTTGTCCGAGTCGCCGCTGCGCAGATAGAGGGCGGTGAGGCCGACGACGCCGACGGTCGCGAGTCCGCCGATGACCCACTTGGGGATCGCTTGTGGTGCTGGTGTCATGACGGTCTCCTCATCAAGGCGCAGCCGGCGCTCAAGGCGGCGACGCCCCAGCCGACGGCGGCCACCAGGGCGATCTCGGCGCGGCTGATCGATGTCGCTGGCGTCGCCGCGACTTGGTCTTGCATCGTGGCCTCGGGGGCAGGTGCGGCGCCCTCGGGGGCATCGGGTGGCAGCTCGGTGGCGTGGTTCCAGCCGCCGGGCGTGGCGAGGGCGGCGAGTTTTTGGGTATCCCAGGCGGCGAGGGCCTCGAGCGCGCGCTCGCCCTGCTCGCTTTTGGGATCGATGCGGTAGCCCGGGACCCCCTCGTCGTCGGGGTCGACCTGGCCGAGGATGAGCTCCAAGGCCGCTGGAGCGCCGCCAGGGGCGACGCGCAGCGCGGACCAAGGCATGGGCGGGCCGACGCGGCGGACGGCGTCCAGGAAGCGGCTACGGGCCTCGGCGCTGGCCTCGGTCCAGAGCGCCTCGATGAAGAGGCGGACCTCCCCCTCGAGCGCGCCGAGCTGCTCCGGGGTGGCGGCGGCGAGGCGCGCGCTGTAGCGCGCGAGCATGTCTACACGAGAGGGATCGATGTACATGGTGGGTTTGCGCCTTGTGGGTCAGAGATCGTTGGCGTAGCGGCCGCGGAGGCGGTCCCCGGGCTGCACCCGCACGAGCTCGATGTCACACACCACGGTGTCGACGACGGGCGCGGGCGACCACAGACCGAGGAGGTCGTCGTGGCTGACAAAAAACACCTTGGACCAGCGCATGGGCTTGATGTCGGTCTGGAGAGCGGCGCTGTCGCGCAGGTGACCGTCGACGATGTGGAGCTGGGCGTCCGCGTTGATGCCGGCGTAGCGGACGCTGACGTAGCAGCCCTGGAATGTCGGGTACATGCACAAGTCCCGGGCGGGGATCGGGCCGTCTCCGAGGGTGTCGGTGACCAGCATGCTGAGCCCGGGGCTCCAGGCGAAGGGCGGTGAGTAGTTGTTGACCAGGGGCAGGTGGTTGAAGCCGCCGGAGCCGCTGCGGATCAGGCGAAAACGGCGCCACTGCGGCACAGGCGGGGTGCGTAGGGCGAGCGAGACGTGCTCGCTCTCGGCGAGCTCGGTGACGACCATCTGAATACAGACGCGCCCGCCGTCTTGGGTGTAGATCGCCAAACGGTCCCCGGGGTAGATGGGCACGTGGACCATCTGGGGGGTGAGGTCGACCTCCTCGCGGAAGACGTCGGGGTCGTCCTTGGAGATGATCCGGGCGACGCTCTGCGGGTTGTAGCTCGAGCTGGCGATGCCGCACAGCTTGGGGGTGAGGTCCGAGAAGACGCCGAAGAAGTCGGCGGAGATCTGGCCAGCGGGGCCGGTGAGGTGGGCGCGGTAGATGCGGCTGCCCTCGATGGTGAAGTTGTTGCGGCGGAGCTCTATCGACGTCTGGCCGTCGAAGTCGCCCTCTTTGTGCAGCCGAAAGGTGATCGGTTCCGGATCCCATGGCGTTGTCCTCTTAGCGGCAGACGTCGGGTCCGCAGGCGGCGTACCAGCCGGCGTTGTTGACCTTGGCGCTGGCGAACGCGCTCGTGAGGTTGTTGGCGGTGCCGAGGTGCTCGATCTCGATGATAAGATACTCCTTCGAGCCCACCGTGACGGGGGAGTTTTGATAGAGGGGGAACTTGATCGGGGTGACGAGGCCGTCGTTGCTGAAGAACTGAAAGCCGCGATACTCGCTGCCGACCTGCGTACCGGGGCCGGTGGGCTTGGTCGAGACGTAGAAGCGGACGACAATGTCGAGGAATTGGTGCCGTTGTTAGCGAGGTTGAGCGCGACGGTGATGTCGACGGGGCTGTAGCCGGGGCGCTCCTCCTGGACGAGGCGGATCTTCTTCTTGGGGGGATCGGGAAGTCGTCGACGTAGGGATCACCGAGGCCGGTGACCGGGGTGACGATGTTCACCTGGTCCTTGTGGCTGTTCTCGTTGATCGTGATCTGCGAGTAGAGCATGTTGGCGGGGCAGCACGCCTGCCGCAGCACGTTTTGGAGGTCGTCGCAGCGGCGGGTGACGGTGGTGCAGCCGTTCTCGACGCGGACCATGCGGTCCGAGAGGGCCCGCAAGAGGGCGAGGTCTTCGGGGCTGATCCCGAGGACGTGGCAGATCCGGCGCTGCAACTCGCGGGACGTTTCGGGGTTCATGGGGTTGTGGATCATAATGTCGTCATTCATCGCGTACTCCTCCATCCCCGCTGTGCGCGAGGTCCTGCTAGTTGGTGTTGTCTACCTTCGGGGCGTCGCCCCAGATCTGTTGTCACTGTCAGATTCTCGGGGCCGCTACTCGGCCACGATGCGGCCTCCAGGCGGTGAAGCCGGGGATCCGCCCGAACATCTGGCGGAACTCGACCATGAGCTGGTCTTCGTCGATGTCTTTTGCAGCGCTGGCGGCGCTGGTGCTCGTGACATCTACCAGCGGCGCGCTGGCAGATTCACCCTGCGCGCCAGAGGCGGCGCTTGCCTCCGGTCGAGCGGCGTCGGCGGTGGTGGTGGTGGCGGTGGCGGTGGCGGTGGCGTCGATCGGGAGGGAGCCGACCCACCAGTCGAGCACGAGGACCCCGCCCGGGCGTAGGGCGCCGACGGCGGCAGAGGGGACCTCGAGGCGCACCTCGCGGCCGTCGCCGTCAGTGCCGAGGAGAGCGACGGTGGGAGCGTCGCCGCGGAGGACTTGGTCGATGCGGAAAAGAGCCTTCATCACGGCACCATGAGTTTCTGTAGGACGGCGCCAGTGGTGAACATCAGGCCGCCGAGGCTGAGGGTGTTACGGACAGTGACGGTCTCGTTCATGAGCGCGCCGGGTATGACGCCAAGCAGGCCCAAGACCGCGATGGCGGGGACCGGGCCGATGCTCTTCACGCCGCGGGTGAGGCGGCCGAAGAGGGCGCCCATGCTGACACCCGCGACGGCGGAGAAGCCGAGGACGGCGTTGTCCAGCAGGCTGCCGCGCAGGATCCGGTTGAGGCTGAGCATGAACTGCTCAGGGTCCTGCGCCTTCTTGAGGAGCCTGGAGGCGAGCTCGAAGCGCTCCGCCGCGCGGATCTTCTTCGTGACGTTGATCATGGTCTCCATGACCGTCGCTTCGGCGGCCTCTTCTTGGGTCATCGTCATGTCTACGGAGTTCATTGGTTCTTCTCCTTTTCCTTCATCAATCTGAGAAATGTGCCCGTGATGAGGGCTAAATCTGACATGGGCTGCTGCTCAAGCACCTCGGCCCCTTGATTTAAGGCGACCTCGATCATCTTGTTCGCTCGCTCAGAACGTTGGTCGGCGCGAGCCTTCTCCTCGCGGATGAACTCCTGGAAGCGGGCCTTCGCCTCGGCGAGCCGTTCTCTCTCGGCCCGCATCCCTTCGTCGAAGCGCTCCTGCATGCGCGTGATCTTGTCGGTCTCTCGGGCCTTCATGTCCTCGATCTTGTGGATCTCGCGGGTCTTCATGTCCGCGAGGTCGTCGGCGAGCTTTTTGGTCTCGGCCGCCACCTGGGCGTCGAAGCGGGCCTTCGCTTCCGCGAGCTGCGCCGCCTCCAGATCGAGGTTGTAGCGGTCTCTCCTGTTGGCTCGTTGGGCCTCCTCCAGCGCGTGCACATCCTCTCGGAGCCTGGCCTCGCGAGCTTCTAGAGCGCTCTCTCGCTGGATCACCATACGCGCCCGCTCCATGGCGAGCGCGGCCTCCATCTCCTTCTTCATGAGCTCCTGCTCGCGATCTGGCGGGCTGGTCAAGCGCGGGTTGGGGCCGTGAGGGTGTTGAGCTTCCACGACATCAGTAGACGCCGAAGAGCGAGAAGAGAGCAACGATTTTTTTTCGAGCGCGCTCCCAGGGCCAGAATTCGGCGAATTCAGCGCGTCTTCAATCTGTCCCAACAGCAAAGGGCCATGGTCTGCGCGGCCTCGTGGCCTGAATAGTGACACAGCGAGCCTGAAACCCGCCCTGACGTCACAGAAACGTGCTCTAACGATGTGACCTGACCCAACGAGGGGCGTGCGCCTGTGTCGATTGCGCCGCTCGGTCGGTTCACTCGTGGAGTGCTCTCCTGCGCGCGTCGCTTCGCTCGTGGAATGCTCTCCTGCGCGCGGGGCACGTGGGTGCACGTGGGGTTCAGTCGCTATGGGTTGGGGTTGGTGGGCGGGAGCGTCGGCGCGCAAGTCGAGGGCCGATCCGCGCAATTTCTCGACGAGGTGAGGGTCGTCGATGAACACGCGGAGGTGATGGTCGGGCAGCAGCTCCGCGCACCAGATGCACGCGTGCTCGAAGCCGACACCACGGCGGCCGCGGAGGTACTGGTTCAGGGTGTCAGCCTTGATTCGGCCGCCAAGGCGCTTGGAGAGGCGCGTGGCGCGGCCTGAGAACACTTTCGCGGTCGCCGCGACGAGGGCCTTGCTGACCTGCTCTACGCCGCTCCAGGAGACGCGTAGGCCGTCGTAGCTGGACAAGAGCTTGATCGCCGTGTCGATCCGCAACTGCCTGCGGTGTTTGTGGCCGAGGCCCAGGACGCTCAGAAGGCCCCAGAAGTCGGCGCTGCTGCCGATAATGACGAAGTACCCCATGTCAGTAAGTTCCGAGGGGACAGCTTCCCTTCGGCAACGATCCCTTTCGCGCCGCGCGATTCAATGTGTCCTGTGTAGTGGACACATTGCCACTAGTAAACGTGTTCTGGCCAAGCGACAGTTCGTGCTCGAGAGGCGCGCCAGTGAGCGTGGATCAAGCGCTGGTGTTCCAGGCGAAACGGCGGACTGCGCGCAAGTGAGCCAGGCGAACGTGGACGGCGCGCAGATGAACCAGCGATGATGCTCGAAATCACCCTCGCCTGGCGGCGAGGTCGTGCGCGGCGGCATGGAGCGGCTCCGCCCCTCAAAGTTTTTTTCACAAAAAGGGAGATCTCTCCGGGAGAGATCTCCCCTGCGCCTTCGGCCGATCTCGAGGCGTGAGCCCTCGGTGAGCGATCCCTCAGCACGGGCCAGGCGGCACGCTGGCGTGGCTTGTGTGCTCGAACAGGCGCATGAGCGCGTCGAGGCCGTCGAGCCGGGCTCTCTTGCCAGGCTCTTCGATCGCCTCCGTGCGGGGCGCGAGGTCAAGGCCGGCAATCGAGAACGTGCTTTCCTTTGTGCGAGCGAGCGGGCTACGCGCCAGAAGAGGGCGTCGTCGTCGTCAGCGAGGGCGCCCGGCTGCTCGTAGACCTCCGCGAGCCGGGCCGCGAGGGCCTGCTCACCGCGGTCGAGTCAGCCCTGTTCGTGTCGTCGAGCGTCCTGGTGACGAGCGCTCGAATGGCCGGATCGCGGGGCTGCTTGGCGTGCGCCAGCGATTTATGGCTTTAAGGACAGATCTAGCGGCTCAACTCCTTCCGGGCGGCGGCGCGGTGAGTCCCGCGCAGCTCGCTACTCGGCACGATCGGCCGCGCGATCGGTACTGCTGCCCAACCATCAACGACCTTGCGGCTGCTCGCGGAGACACGGGACCATCACGCGCGCCGATACCCGCCGAGACCGAGCACGCCGCCGACGACTCCCGCGACGTCCTCCGCCACGAGGAAGCGGTCGCGCCGCGTCGGTGGACCTCTCGATCCCGACGTGGTACGCGTGGTCGCGCACGCTTGAGCCGCCTGTTGCCGGTCGAGCTCAAGAAGAGCATTGACTTGGAGCGCCGATCCTGTTGAAATGGGCGCGAGATGATCCCGCGTGAAACCCTCAAGATCACCAAGGCAGACTCCTCGGAGCGGATGGCCGAAGCAACCGTTGAGCCTCAGCGCGGTGGTTCGGTTCGCTTCTTCGTCTGGTCGACATCGTGCGGAGTTGCCAAGGGCGACACAATCACGCGGACCACTCCAGCCGGGGACGAGAAGTACGAGGTCGACTCGGCTACCTTTGTTCGCGCACCTGTTCAAAGTCTGGAGCATGTCGACGTCCGAGCGCGTAGGTCATAGAACTTCCCCGGGGAACCTCGCCCTCGACGCTCGGTGAGGCCCCCGATGAAGCGCGACGCTCGCTGGAGCACGGTCCGCCGCCGCAGAACCCGCGGCCCTGGCACGTGAATGGCACCCGGAGTTCGTCACCGCAGGTGCGGCGCGCGGTTCGGCCCCTGACGGCCTCGGGAGGAGGCTCCACAACTGGGGTGCTGGCGGTGCTGGCCCCCGCGGCGTCCGCCGCCCGCCGCTTCACCAGTGCGCGGCGCGAGATCGTGGCTCGCCATCTTGAGACCCTGGCCATCCTCGGCGAAGTGCTCGCCGTTGGCGGCGACCAGTACGCCGCGATGGTCCCGGTCTCCTGAACGCTGCACACAGAGCTGGTGCTCGTGGACGGTCTGTCAGCGGGCGAACAAGGAGAGCGACTACCTCGCGGTACCCGAGGTTTCTTCTGCTCGCCGCCGACCATTATGCGCGCGGGTGGCAGGTGGTATCATCCCTCCTACATGTTCGACCTCAAGGAAGGCGTGCCCGGGATACCACGCCGACTGCGTTACACCGTCGGTCACGTGACGCACGTGGTGGAGCAGGACGTGCTACTCGCGCTCGAGGGCAATATCGTGCTGCTGGGAGACCCGGGCGCAGGCAAGACAACGATGACGTTGTGGCTCAAGCGGCAGGGCCTGGTGCGTTGTACCGCGCGGGCGTTAGCGGCTGGATGTTGCCCACCCGCTGGCGGCCGCCTCCTGGTGATCGACGCGCTGGACGAGGTGCCGGCGTGCGACGGCACTGCGCCAGTGGACCGCGTGCTGGGAGCGCTCTCCGCTGCCGGTAGGCCACGCTTCCTGCTCGCCTGTCGGACCGCCGAGTGGCGGGCAGCGAATGCGAACCTCATCGCAGAGATATTCGGCGCACCTCCGCTGGAGGTGGATTTGCTGCCGGTCGGACGGCAGGAGGCGCAGGACCTCCTCGCGGCGAAAGTCGGTGCAGACCTCGCCCAGGCTGCCATCCGCCGCTTTGACACCGCCGGCACGGAGGAGTTGCTCGGCAACCCGCAAACACTGACGATGCTGGCGTCCGTGCTAAAGCGAGGCCACCGGGCGACCTCGAAACTGGCGTTGTTTGGGATGTTCGCGGACGTGGCCTGGAACGAGCAAAACGAGCTCCGGCAGGACGAGCCCCTCGGCAAGTTGGCTAAGGACGCCGTGCTGGATGCCCTGGGAGCGGGGTTCGCGGCGCTGATCCTTTGCGGGAAGGAGGCGCTCTGGGGTGGACCGCCCCAGGGGGCCGGCGATCGTCTGCATCTGCCAGCGGTCGAGAGACTGCCGGGCGGAGCCCAGCTGCGCGACGCGCTGCGCAGCCGGCTGTGCAACGGCCCGGCAGATGCCCGCACCTATCAGCATCGCCTCCTCGGGAGTATCTCGGCGCGCGTTGGCTAGCGGGGCGGGCCAACACGCCGCGCCACCGCAAGCGCGTGCTTGAGCTCATGCGGTGGCGCGACGTGGTGCCCGCCAACCTGCGCGGCCTGCACGCCTGGCTCGCCAACCTGGGCGACGATACGTTGGCGGAGAACGTGATCCGCGCCGACCCGCTGGGCGTGATCACCTACGGGGACGCCGATGCGCTGGACGAGCCGCGTGCGCGCCTGTTGTTGAAGGCGCTGGAGGAGTTCGCAGAGCGTGACCCGCTGTTTCGCTTCGGCTGGCGGGCGCGCGCGAGGTCGCTGACGCGCGGCTCGCTGTTGCACGAGTCATGGCAAATCCTGAAGACGGGTCCGCGTGGCACCCCGGGCGCGGACGAGCTGCGCCTCCTCATCGCGTGGCAGATGGACGAGCAACATATCGTGGCGGAATACTCGAACGTGATGCTGGCCATGTTGCTGGATGACCGGGAGCTTGACGCTGTCCGCTCTGCGATGGGGCGGGCGCTGGCTACGTACGGCGAGCGGAACGACTGGCCAGAAATATTGGATGCGCTGCGGCAGCAGGGGGGGGACAGTTGTAGGTTGGCGGCGGAGTTGCTGGACGATATCGGCTTCGAGCCGCTGAGCAACCGGCAGATAGCCGAACTAGTGCTTACCCTTACGCACCAGTTCGGCGGCTACTATTCCTTGCCCCAGAATTTCCCTGATGAGAGGCTGGACGGACAGCTGGACGCGCTGGCAGAAGGACTGGAGAACACTGAGTTGACCGGGGACTCTCGACTTGGCGTGGTCGGTGATCTCCTTGCGCGCCGGCTCGAGCGGCCGCTGGTCGAGCCGGTCGCGTTATGGCGATGGCTAGAACAACTAGTGCGATATGGCGCTCTCTCTAGCAGGGCTGAGGATGTCGCCTGCTGGCTTGCGGCGAATCCCAGCGCACGCCACGCCATTCAGAAGCATGTGCTGCTCGAAAGACCAGGAATAGATGATCTGCGTCAGCACGACTCTTGGTGGCTCAAGAAAGTGCCCGGCCTCGCGCCGACCGACGAGGACGTCGTGGCGCTGCTCAACGGCTTGGCTGCTGACGATGCACGGTGGCGCGACGTCCTGGCCATCGCACGCCGTGACAACGAGATCGCTCTCGCGCCTCGAGCCGCCGCCCGCCGCTTTGCAGGCGGGGATGCAGAGGTATTGGCGTGGATCGATGCGCAGGCCGAGCTTCCGCCGCCGGAGTGGCAAGTACGGGACGAGCTGTTCGCCGAGGAACGCCGCCGTCAGCGTGACGAGAAATTCGCAACACATCGCGCATGGTACGCAAAAAACCGCGGGGTCATGCGCGTCGGGGACGGCGAGGTGCTGAGGGAACCGGCAAAGGCCTACCTCGGCCTCAACCCCGAACTGCCGCGTGAGGCGCCACCGCACAAGCGAGCCGCCGCTTGGCTGGGCGATGAGTTGGGAGCGGATGCACTGGTGGGGTTCGAGGCATTTTTGTCGCGTACCCCTGCTCCCGCTCCGGACGCCGAGCAGATCGCGCAAGAACTTGCCGTCAACCGTATCCCCGATGTGGGCTGGGTGTTGGTAGCGGCACTGGCCGAGCGGTTGCGGTTGCGGCTGGACGGCCCGTTCGCGGACGTGGCGGACGAGCGGCTGATCGCCGGGAGGCTGATAGCTGGGTGGCTGAGCGGGGTTGTCGCCAACGAGACGGGGCTCATAGCACTGGAGGCTGAGTTGGTGGAGCGTGGCGCCTTCGAGCGTTGTGCGCGGCTCCTTGTGGAGCCCCACCTCCGCCAGCGCACTTACAACCGGATGTGGTTGAGCCGGTTGATGCATTGCCACGCGCATCGCCCGCTCGCCGTGCGACTGGCTGCCGAGTGGTTGACAACGTACACCGACCTGCCGGCCGACACAGAAGAGGTGCTTATCGACGCGCTGGTGCGGACGGGCGACACGAAGACCCTCGCGCGCTTGGCGCCTGCACGGCTCGACAGGACGCTGGACGAGCGCCGGCGACGCGATTGGCAGGCGGCGTGGCTGTGGGCGGACTTCGATGCTGCCGCGCCGGCGCTGGACGGTGTGGACGATGCAACTCTGCTGTCGGTAGTACGCGACCGGTTGGGGGCGCATCACGCTTCAGGATGCGCGGCGCGCGTGCCAGTTGCGCTGGCCGCGTGGATCATGAGGCGGTTTCGCGCGACGTACCCCTGGGCCTCCCGGCGGCAAGTACAGGCGGTTTTCGTGCATGACCGCCCTAATCCGCCGGACGCGAGTGACTTCTTGGCGGATCTCGTTGCGCGGCTGGCCGAGGATCCATCGGGCGACGCCCAGGCGGCGCTGGCTGAACTGGCAGAGGCCGCGGCAGATAGCTGGACGCCGCGGCTACGCAGCAGTGCGGCGGACCAAGCGCGGAAGCTGGCGGAGGCGACCTATTGTCCGCGGTTGATCGACGACATTCGTTGTGCGGTAACGGACGAACCGCCGGCGTCGATCGACACGCTGCGCGACGCGGTCCTAGAGGCGCTGGACGACGTGCAGGCGCAGGTGCGCGGTGACTCGACGGATTGCTGGCGCGGCTTCTACAAGGATAACAAGTCGAAACCGAAGAACGAAGAGGGCTGCTCCGACCATCTCGTTGTCTTGCTGCGCGCCACGGATCACCGCATCTGCTTCCAGCCCGAAGATCACATGCCCGCCAATCGCGAGACGGACATCGCGTGCAGCATCGGCGCACTGCGGCTGCCGATCGAGGCCAAAGGGCAGTGGCATCGGAAGCTCTGGACAGCCTACAAAACCCAGCTGGCGGGGCAGCAGGCAGTGGATCATCGCGCTGGCGGGCGCGGCATCTACCTCGTCTACTGGTTCGGGGCGAATGGGAAGCGGCTGAAGAGCCCGCCGCGAGGGGTGCCTCTGCCGGGTTCAGCGAAGGAGTTGGAGGAAGTCCTCGCCAAGAAACTGATTGCCGACGGGCTGCTACATCTGCGCGTCAAAGTGCTGGACCTGTCCCCCCGCCCGCTGGCGGCCGAATCAAGGCCGATACCCTGAACCAGTACCTCCGCGGTCGACGTTGTGTCGGCTTCGAGCATGCTTGTATCTGGTGCGAGGTGCCGCCGAAGCGACCAAGAACGTCGCAGGCACAAGTCGGCTGGAACCCTGGATCAAAGATCAATCCGGCTCGCGCGCTACCACCACACGAAAGCCGCCGATGTCGAAGTTACCGAGGCCGGACCAGCCCCAGGCACGGTAGGCGGCCGCCAGCGCGCCGCGATTGTCGTCGTAATAACTACCTCCCGTGATCCAACGCCGATCTTTAGCATCCCCATCCTCACACCACTCCCACACATTGCCCGCAAGATCGAGATGGCCGTGAGGGCCTGCCCCGGCCGGATAAACACCGACCGGGCTCGGTGCGCCGAGGCTATTTTTAAAGTTGGCGAACTGCTCCGCGAGGTCCTCATCACTGAGTTGTTTGTTCCCCGCGTCCTGGTCCGTGCCCCACGGATACTCCCCGGTCTTCGGAGTCGCCGCGTGCTCCCACTCGGCGGCGGTCGGTAGCCGGGCCCTCCCGCCGCCATCGAGCCCCTCGCTGAGCCAGCGGCAGTACGCGCGGGCCTCGTGCCAGGAGACCCCGACGACGGGGCGGTTCGGGTGCTCCTGCTGGTCCTCCCACTCCCAGGAAGACAGCCGCTTGTGCTTGGTCCTCCAGGCGGCACCGTCTTTGTCCCAGTAGCGACTATTTTGATAACCGCTCGCGGCGATGAAGCGCCCGTACTCCACCACGGTCACCGGGAATTTCCCGAGGCTAAGCTCTGTGCCGGGGATCTCGATAAAATTGTCCAACCCTTCCGCTAGGCGCGGGTCGCCCCACCGGCCGATCACCTCCGCGGCGGCGATTCGGGTCTTCACCGGCACCTGGAGGGCTCCTTCTTTGGTAAAGATCGCCATCACCCGCTCCGCTAGCGCTTTTTGCCGGATCACGAGCGCTGGCTCTTCGCGGTACTCGTAGGCGTCCATCGGCGCCAGCACCCGCTCGAGGTGCACCAGCGTCTCGGCCTCTCGACGCAGTCCCTCGCCCTCGCCGCGGTCCAAGATCTTTTCAATAAGATCATCCACGCGGTCACGCCCGCCGGCCTCGAACACACACCCGGAGAAGAGGTCGACGACTTTGTCCCACTGCGGGTCATCCAGGCGGCGCTCGATCTCGCGCCACCAGTCGCTGCGGCGAGCGATCGCCCACGCGGCG
>JADJRG010000010.1 GCA_016712315.1 Nannocystis sp.
GAGTTTTGAAAGTTACAAGGGCTGTACGCGCTTGGCTTTCGTAATTGTTTTAGCGTGGGGGGCACAATGAAAAAGTTCGACCAGGCGTTTTGATTTGCTCACGGTTCGATTCTGAACGCGTTCCGGTAAAGTTCTAAACCAATTAACGTGGTCCTCCATTATTTCCCATTTGGTGAACCAACCTGAAGCTAAACATTCCGGTCGTCGTCGCCGTCCCGGCAAATCAGAGCGGCGCTTACGAAAAGCCCTTTCACCAGAGGAGCGTTTCGGTTTGGCCTTCGAAGTTCTTTACCGACCCGCTCGCAAGAACTTGTGAAGGGCAAAGGCTTATGGCTTTACGCATGTCGTGCGCGTAACCCACGACAAATTTTTCGTCGACCTTGACGTTTACCCGCCGGGCACTGCATTTGCCGAGCACGAATCGGAAGGCGTCGATTATATTCATTCGTCAACGCTTACGCCCGGCACGGCTTCGGAAATCATAACGACCGATTGTCTTGCGCGCGCGAGCCCTTGCGCACGCGAACGTCGAGCATTACTTACGCCGTGCGGCCGATTTCAAAGTTGACGCGACGCTGCTGTAACTGAAACCGAACCGTTCAACCTTTTAATTGATTTCCCGGAAGACCTAAAACTTTTCGAAGTTCTTTTCGCAAGCCTTGGAAATCAAGCGACGCTTGCCAAGTGACACATTACCTAAAACGAAACCCGATTTAATTCGAATCAATTTACCGCCGCTTTGACGGTTTACACTTGCGTGCATAATGGCGAAAGATTTATTCATCGCGCTTTGAACTCGGTTGCGCACCAAGGGAACTTTAAAGAAATGGAATTGATAATCGTCGACGACCCTTCAACCGACAAGACGCTCGAAATTGTCGCGAAGTTCGCGCCCGGAAAACCTAACGTTTCATGGCATCGGAACGTGGTAAATAAGGGCCTTGCAAGTTCAAGTAACGTTGCGCTTTCAAAAGCCCGCGGCCGTTACATTTTGCGGTTAGACGCCGACGACTTCTTTGTCGACGACACGGCGCTTTCGGAATCTTATTTCACACGCCCAAGAATCGAAAGCCGAAGTTGTTTATTTCGACAATTACCTTGGTGGGTTAGACGTGATTCAAAAGGGAAGTGAAAAACACCATGTCGGCGGCACACTATTTGACAAGAAAGCTTTAAGTTTCCTTCGCTTCAAAGACGGGCTAAGAAATCACGACTCGCTCGACATCTTTACCCGTGCGAAAAATAAATTGAAAGTCGGCTATTACGAAAAGCCGGTTTTCTTTACACGCAACGAAGTGATTCAATGTCGAAGACGAATTTAAAAGAGCGCGAAGAAATCGCGAAAGCAATTACGGCGGGGGCGTTGGGAGAAAATTCGAAGCAATTGATTTAGCAAACTTTACGCGCTCGGAAGCGCGAACGGTTGGAACGAAGTCTTAAACGAACGTTACGCAAAACGCGACATCGACGGCCTTGCAAAGCTTCGCTATCAAATCGCGGCCGGAATGGACGACCTTGCAAAGAAGAAACTTAACACCGAGGAAATGAACATTTGGTTTATTCGTCTCAACCGTTCAATTGAAAACACGGCGAAGAAAATCCTTCGCGAAAAATACCCGTTACCGGAAGACAACCCGCTCGATTTTGAAAACCGAACGGCCGTAACCGGCGACATGAAAAAGAAACGAGACGACGAGCTTGCGAAATTTTTAAAAGAAGTGCTTACTAAAAAGGGGCCGAACGTGAACCAATTTGCCAAACGCCGAACATGGGGGCCGACGCCCAATTACCCGAACGTCGAAGCTTACGCGCCCACCAAAGAGCAAAGCGAAAGAAAGCTAACCGTTATCGCGGGGCCGTGCTCGGTTGAGAACCCCGAGCAAATTCATTCGATTGCACTTTGCTGTAAAGCTTTCCGGCGCGACACATTTGCGCGGCGGCGTCTTTCGCGCCGGCACTTACCCTGGTAAGCATTTCGGTTACCGAGACGAAAGCCTTTTAAATTCTTATTACGTTGCCGCGAAAACAAACGGGCTCGAAAACATTATCGAAGTTCTAGATTACGACGAAGAAAAAATGAAAATGGTTTCGAAGTATTGTTCGGCCTTTCAGGTTGGCGCAAGGCACATGCAAAATTACACGCTTTTGCGTTCGCTTGGGCGTTACGAAAAGCCGGTCTTTCTAAAGCGAAACCCCGGCGCGACAATCGACGAATGGCTCGGCTCGGCCGAGCATTTACTCGTGGGCGGCGTCGAAGAGCTTTACTTGATAGAACGGGGCTCGTCTTCCAATGCGACGCATGTTCGTTGGGACCTTTCCTTTCGCTTATTCCGGCCGTGAAGGCCCCTTTCGAAAGTTCCGTAATTGTCGACGCCGCACACGGGACGGGCCGACGTGACTTGGTGGGGCCGATGTCTTTAGCGGGCATTGCCGCGGGCGCGGCGGGGCTCTTAGTCGAAGTACACGAGACGCCCGAGCAAAGCTTAAGCGACCCCGACCAAGCGATTACACCAAGCGATTTTAACCAACTCATGAATCACGTTAACTTAGTTAGAGCGGCGTTGCTCTAAAGGAAAGGCCCCGAATGCAAAAGCCAATTGAACCCATGAAAGACACGAACATGAAATGCCCCAATTGCGGCGGCGACCATTGGGAAAACGTCGACAAGTTTCGCCTTAAGCCTTCGGGCATGGGTCTTTGCATGTCGTGCGGTTTTGTCTCTTACCCGGCAAAATGGAAATCGAAAGAAGAGATTTTCGCCCACTATCGAACCGATTACCGAAACCCGCCAACCCACGCGAATCTTTTGCGTGCGAACGAAAGAATCACTTTCACCATAAATTTCTTTACGACACTTTCCGAAAACTGGAAAGCCGAAAAGAATCGCAAGCCCGCGATTTGCGAAGTCGGCGCGGCCTTCGGCGCGAGCTTAAATTTCTTTCGCCAAATTTTCCCGCAAGCCGACGTTTCCGGCACTGAACTAACGACGTCAATGCGAAGAAACGCCGCGCACGAATTTGGAATAAAGCTTTCGGAAGACATCGACGAGTCGAAAACTTACGACTTGATTATGTCTTACAAGGTCTTAGAACACCAAGTCGACCCGCACCTTGAGCTTGAACGTTACGCGAAACTTTTGAAACCGGGCGGGCTTCTTTACATGTCGGTTCCGACTTGGTTCAAATCGCTTTACAATTTCGGCATGTCGGGTTTCGACCTTGAGTATTACTTCGACCCGAATCACATAAACGTTTGGACGCGCGAAATGTTCGAGAGCATGTTAAAGCGCGCGGGCTTTGAAATCGTAAAAGCCGACCAAGTGATTTATTCTTCAACTTACCTTTGCCGCGTTAACCCCGAAATGAAAAAGAGCCAATGGTAAAGCACGACCCGACGCTTATCAAGGTTGCGCTCGGAAATATTCGCGCGGCGTTCATGGCGTTTCAAGATAACAATTTTAAAAAGGCAATTGAGATTTGGCCCGATTACCCGCAAGCCCATGTGTCGCACGCGGAAATGTCGCGAAAGATTTTGGGCGAAAAGGTTGGAAGGCTTTCAGCGAAGAGATTATCGAGCCCGCTTTGAAGGCGTGCCCCGAGTCGGCCGACATTTTAGTAATGGCAACCGACTTCGCCATGCGCGCGGGCGAATGGCAAACGGCAACGAAGTTCGCCGAAAAGGCTCTTCTTTGGAAACCTGAAAACCGGTTAGCCTTTCCCATTTGGTGAACATTATGCGGGAAATCGGCATTCGCGCGAAAGACCCAAAAGAAAAGCTTCATTACTTTATTCAAGGCGCGAAATCGCGACCCATTGGCGAAACGTTTCCGGTCAACACTTTAAGGAAGCAACCGATTTGATTTTATTCTTCAACGCGAAAATTCCGTTCGAAGGTGAAACCCAACCGGCACCAAAAGTAAAAACAAAAGCGGCGCTTCGAGTTCTTGAACCCGAGCCCGCCCTTTAATTATTTCTTGTAACGTGGGCCGGTCCAACCGTCGGCTTCGACCGGAAGGCCGGCCGCCCACCTTGGCTTTAAGCACATGATTTTTACGAACTCGGAAAGCGACCCTTTTCCGATTTCTTTTTCGCAAACGATTTCGTCGTGAACCTGAAACAAAACTTGATAACCTGATTTTTCTAAGCGCAAAAGTGCCGACGCCATAAGGCACCGCGCCGTCGCTTGAACAAAATTTTCTGTTATGAACCGCCCCACGTTCTTTCAAGACCCCATTTTTTAGTCTTGGAATTGACGGCATAAAATTCGAGCGTCTTAAAAGGCCCGCGGGTTTCGGTGCGCGACATTTTTATTTCTTTACCAAAATCGTCAATTAAGGTTTCGACGACTTCGAAGTCACGCATTCGCCAAGACACTTGCGGGGTCGCGTAAGCGAGCGACCGGCCGCTTGGTAATTGAACCCACAAGAACCCGTCGCGGTAATTGAAGCGGCAACGGCCGGCGCGGAAAACGCAACCCGGCGTTTCAACCGCACTTAGCGCCGCTTGCTCGTAAGCCTTCCAAAGCTCGGGAACCGCGGCATTTGCTTCGCGGTAATTCGCGACCGCTTCCCGCGATTGCTTATCGCCAAGCTTGAGCCGGTAAACGTCGTGCGCGGTTAACTGAAACTTCGACCAACCCATGCCGAACCCGCAACCCAAAACTTGGGCCTTAGCCAATTGCCGGGCGTCTTTCGCCCATGTCTCGTCGGCCTTTACCGCTTGGGCGATTTCCTCGTAAGACTTCCCAAGGTTCGCCGCCGCTTGGTAAATGTAAGGGTCGCGGCCGGCCGCCAAAACTTTAAGCCCCGGTTCGTTTCAGACATCCACCAAAGAACGGCGACTTCGATTTTGAAAAGTCGGCCGCGAAAGTTCTTTTCCGGGGCTCGCTTGAATCATGTTTCGAAGTAACGCCGAAAACAAAATTGATAGGTCGTCGCCGTAAAGACATTTTAAAGTCTCGGGGTCGCACTCGATAACGTTTTCGACCGCGGCGTAAGGCCGAGCTTTTTCGACTTTGATAAGCCCGCGCGGAAAGTTTTGAATTTGAATGCCCGTCCCGCTATCGCGCCCCGTGCTCGCGCCATGATAAAGGAGAATGTCTCTTACCCGGCCGTCGTCTTCGCTCGCGCGCTTTTCGAAAGCTTGGTATTTCTTTACTGACGATTTCGAAAGGGCCTTTCTGATTTCTAACAAAGCCCGCATGTCGGGGGTTAAGCTTCCACCGCTAAGCGCGTCTTGAACGGTTTGCGCTTTATGTCCGGAAGCTCGACGCCGTCCAACGCTAAGAATTCCAAAATTGATTTGCGCGCGCCCGGCTTGGTGACAAGTCCCATTGTGAGGGCGTCCAATTGCTTCAATTTGATTTTGCTTTCGGCGTCTAAAATCGAAATGATTTTTCGAATCGTTTTTAAGTCGACACGAATGCCGCGCCAATTTAGCCGTTGGTTTAAGAGCCAAACTTCGCGCTCGATAGGAATTAAATCAGGCAATCGGTCGTCGAGTGCTTCCTCAGAAAGCACGTCGTATTTGCAATAAGTGTAAAGCGTTTTAAAAGTTTCGGCCGCTTCCAGTGAATCGTTTGGCTCTAGAAATTTTTTGGGCTCTTCAAATTTTGTTTTGTCTTCGCGCCATTTAATTTGTTTCGGCGTAAGCTTTTGACCGCGGGTTAACCGTTCGTGAATTTCCCGTGCCATTGTGTGAAATTCATTTGAGCGCCGGGTTGGTTTGCAAGTCGCCATCATGGCGATAAACCCGCGCTTGTCTTTCTGAACGCTTAAGTTTAGGGCCGCGCCGGCGCCCTCAAGGTTGCGGGGTAAAGCGCAAGCCGGCCTTGGCGGCCGTGCAATAACGAAGCTCAAGCGGAATTGTTGGCCAACCTTTGCGCTTAACTAAAACGTTTTCGTAAATGCACATTTCGAAAAATGAATTGTGGGCCGAAAACTCGTAACGCTCTTCGATTAACCGGGTCCAAAGGTTTCGAAACTTTTCCGGTAACTCGGTCCAATGTTTCCCAATGGTGAAGAAATCAAGAAAGTAAATCGTCGGTTCACCATGAATTTTAAAAGCGAGACAAGTCGGCCGTGTCGTTGGGTCTTGCGAATATTTAAAAGCGCCGGCCGTTTTCAAATCGCAAACCGAGCGCGTTTCGAAATCGTGGGTTACGCGTTTCTTTTCATATATTAAATTCTTTTTTAATTTTTCGAGCCAAATCGTAAATCAGGTTCGCGTCAATACCGCTCGCGCGACGTCGATAGTTTTCGGCGTCCCGCGGGTTCGTGTTAATAACATTTGACCAGTCAAACCGCCAACGTTCGATAACTGAAACCAAATCTTGCTCAAGGAACATTTAAAAAGTTTTCGGGTTTCTTTTTCACGTCACGGCCCAAGTTTCGACTTCGATTATTTCGCCGTCGGGTAAATCGTAAACCATAAGACCGAGCACGCGCCGGCTTTGCGCGCGGGAAGCTTTGGGCAATAAAATCGTAAGCCTGACTTACCGTGCGAAATACACCTAAGACGCTAAGGGCACCGTAAATACCAACGCGAAAGACGATGTGAATATTTATCGGCGGGGGCGTTAGTTCACTATCGAGCGGAATTTGAACCAAGTTAGTCCCCTTCCGCTCGCTCGATTGCTGCGATTTCCTTGATTGCGTCGTTTAAATCTTCGCAGATAGTTTCAACTGTAGGCGTTCCGCCGTCTGGCGGTCGAAGTCCAGCGTTGTATAAAACTCTCTTTGCAATCACAATCACGGCCTTCGAGACCTCGGCCTCCCGCGCTTGGCGTGCGATGGTTTCGTTTTTGATTTTCAATTCGTCTCTGTATTCATGCGCCATATCTCGATACTGCCGAGTTGCCTCAAGTTCTTTTCCTACGATTCTGCAATGTGCGTCCATGCTAATATTGTCGAACTTGATTTTTCTCAACCTCCGCCCGTAGTTCGGCGATGGTTTCTAGCTTCTCTGTGTCTTGTTTCATTACAAAAGATAAAGACTCGCTCAACTCAGCCACAATCCGGTCGTGGTCGGTGACTGGCAGACTTCGATAGCTCCCTGCAAAGGGTTCATCGAAACATCGGTTATCTGATGCGCACTCTCGTCTTTGCCAATTTTGAACAGAACCCACAGCCGCTTCACTTCTTTGCCGTCGCTCATGTTTCCTTTCAGAAATAAAAATGCCGGCGAAGAAAGTTCATAACTCTTTTTCGCCGGCCACGATAGTTAGGTCGTGCAAGAAACCGCTACCGCTTAAAATGCCAATTCTTCGTCTGCAAATTCTTCCGACTCGTCTTCGGCCGCGAGCGCCCCGAAAACTTCGCCAACGGGTTTCTTACCGCTGAACGACTTACCGTCGCGAAGCTTTTGAACGTGATCTAAAATAAAGCCCACGCCGTAAGTTTTGGAATTTTTTGGGAACTCCCAAACGTAAGCGTAAACGTAAGCGCGCGCGTAGCAACCGGCGTAAAAGTCGGAAGCTTTCAAAATCTCTTCGCCGTTTCTATCGACAACGCCGGGGGGCGATGTCTCGCCGGTCGACGCCGCGACAACCCAATGCCCGGCGTAACCCTCCATTGGCTTACCCGTTTTCTTCGCAATGCCGGCGGGGCCGTCGCCGTCTTTACCGGGCTCTTTATCCCCTCGGGCCATTTCTTCGGGTCTTCGCCAAACTTCGCGACCTTCGCCGCTTTGATAGCTTTCTTAATTGCCGCAAGGTCTTGCTTTTTATCGAAAAGCATTGTCACCGAAAATTTCGGGTCGTTCTTAGTTCCCGGCATCGCTTGTGCCTTAAAGACATGCGGATAGCTTACACGAAATTCCGGTGTTACGATTCTTTGTTCGTCTTTCATTTCTGACATGTGTTCCCTCGTTTTCACTGTTTTGGCGTTATTGCCCTTTGGTCTTAAACTAAAATTCCGTAAACGTCGTTGTCGTCGTCCGCAAAGTCGTCGACGCTTTTGTCGAAGCCTTCGTCGTTTTCGTCGTAACCGTTAGAAATAATCTTCGCGGTCTCCGGCGAAGGCTCGCTCGATTCGCGCTTCGATTTCTTTTTCGCGAGCGGCTTGCGCTTCACGGGCTTTTTCTTCTTTGCCAAGACTTTCTTCTTTTTTACTTTTTTCTTTACCGCCATTTAAGGCCCCCTCGTTTAGAAATATGTTTCGAGCTTTACTTATTTTGGTCCCACGTTTCAAGGGCAAATTCCTTTTGCCTTGCACCAATGGCAATGCCCGCCCTCGACAAATTCGTTTGGGTTTAGTTCGACGCGATCAACCGCGCGCTTGAAAAAGTCGACATAAGTTTTTAGCTCAAGCGTCGGGACTTCCCAATAAGTCGGCCCGTCGTAACCCTTGATTCGCGGTTGAACGACCCAAAGCCGGACGCGTTTAAAATTCCATTGGTAAAGATGCGCAAGGCCGACACCATAAAAAATCATTTGCAAGTTCTTGACGGGGCTTACCGCGTGCCCGGCGCCGTATTTGAAGTCGATAACGTTTAGCGTTCCGAAATGGTCGACAACCGCCGAATCAAAAGTGCCGAACATTTCCTTGTGAATGAAATCAAATGCACGCGGGTTTCGACTAAGAATTCCGAGCCTTCGAATTGGTCGCGAAGACGCAAAAGAAATTCGGCCGTGTTGACGGCGTGGTTTATCATTTCGCGATTTGGTGGGCCTTGCCATTTCCATTCGAATTCAGTGCCGATGCGGCTTAGGTTCTTAAGCCCATGCTTTACCGCGTGTTCGACAACGTGCTCTAAAACCTCGTGTGCGGTCGTGCCCTCAAGTGAATACACGCTCGATTTGTCTGGTAAGCCTTCCGAAAGGCCCACCGAACCGGGGCACGCAACCCAACGTTCGGCGCCCGAAGCTGAATATTTAGAATGCTTCCGGGCGCCGTGTTCTTTAATCATCCGAAACCGCGCTTTGCATTTTGCGCAAAATCTCTTCGCCGGTTTCGCAAACCGAAGCGCGAAGGTTCAATGTCTCTAAGGTAAAGTTCCGTTGACGAAAATTTACCGTCTTCCCTAACTCGAAATGGCGACTATCGAATCAAGCTCGACCCAAATTTTTTTGATAAGTTATTTTATTTTGAGCGGAATAAAATGTTTAAAAATCGTTTGGGTCTGAAACATTTAGACCGCCAAAGCTTTCAAAACTTTTGGATAGTCTTCGACGTCGAGTTCAGAAATCGAAGTCACCTTAAAACTCTTTTTCAAAATTTTTAAGAACGGCTTCGCGCCCGTCTTTACCGCCGCCGTTTTCACGCGCGAAGGCTTTGCAAGCGTCGTTGACTTCGTCAATTGTGATTTTCTTTGCCGCTTTAGCTTTCTTTGGTGCCGGCGTTTCGTCGAAGCTTTCTTCGTCTTCGAAACTTTCTTCGGTTGCGGGCTCTTCGACTTCCGTTTCTTCGTCTTCCTCAAATGATGTCGCGGGCGCCGCCTTTACCTTCGCCGCCGTTTTCGCTTTTTGTTTTCTTAGGCGCCGGCGTTTCTTCCGCGTCTTCGTCAACCGTCAATGGTTCCGCGGGCGCCGACAAATTCTTGGTGCCGTCGATTAAGTTCGCGTGATAGCGAAGCGCCGCCGCGATGTCTAAATTGGTCGAGCCTTCTTTGAATGTTAGTGTAAGCTGCATTGCACTTTCTTTCTGCCCGCCAAAGCGGGCGGTTATGTTTTGTCTTTACCTAAAGAGATAAAGGGTCGTCGTCAATTTTTTGTTTTTCCTTAGCCCACGCCGCGTCGTCTTCAATTAAGGTCTTCACCAAAGTAAAGCCGCCGGATGGTCGGCCCGGTTGTAAAGCGTCGCGGCTTTACTGATAGCGCCGCGCAAATATTCGCGTTGCACGAGCAATTTCAAAACGACATGCGGCCCGACTTCGCCCGCGAAATCGTAATGTTCTTTAAATTCGGATGTCTTGGAGGCGGCGTCGATAGTGACGCGCCAAAGGCGGTAAAGGTTCACGACCTAAGTGCCTTAATTATGTCGTTGTCGAAAGGTTCGATTGCTTCGTCGAACGGCGTAAGATATTCGCAATTGGCGGCAAAATGATTTCTTTGCTTTATCGCGATTTCGAGCGCCGCGGTTAGGCGTTTTAAAACCTTGTAAAATCCTCTTCTAAAACGCTATGGGAAAGATTTGCGCCTAAACCCCAAACGTCGACCTTTGTCGCTTCGTTAACCGCGTTTTCAATTTCCTTTGTCACGGCCGCCCCTTCACTTTGTCGATTACCATTCGCGCGCACACTTCAACCGACGTCGTGCCCGTGTCTAAAACTAAGTCCCAATCTTTGAAATCGTCGAGCCCGACTTCGCTTGGATGTCCGTCGGTCTCGGTCCATTTCGAACAACGCGCTTTTCTGATTTCCCTTGAACATTCAAGCCGAACCTTTACCGCTTCCGGGAAAGCCGTGACTTCGTTTTCGAAGCGGCAATCGGCGACAATGAAAAGTTCATTGCCTGAAAAATGCCCGTCGTCGTTTCTTTGTTCCATTCGAAACCGCACATTTGATTTAAGAATCTTTACCCAAATGTCGGGGTCGATTTCACGGCCCCATTCAGTCCCGAGCCATTGCAAAAGTTTTCGGTCTTTTGTCTCGCTCGGTTTTATGCCGGCGTCGTAAAGAAATATTCGGCAAAAGTCGTGCATTTGGTAAAGTGCATCGGCGAAGTTTAAAAGGTAAACCGGGCCGTCGTGGTATTCATGGCGAAGCGCCGTTGCTAACGTTGTTTTCCCGCTTCCCATTTTCCCGCTGATTAAAACGATTTTCATTTAGCGCCGCCCTTTTGGAATTTCAAAACACGTTTCTAAAACTGAATCACAATGCCCGCATATTTTTGACTCACAATTTTTAACTTGGTGGGCTCGTCGTCGCCGTTGGTGCAATCGACAATTCTTGACCAAGCTTCGCCTTCGCCGCAAATTTCGCAAGCCCATTCGTCGTCGGCATAAGCCGAGTAACAATCGTAAGTTGTGTAATGGCCTTTTTGCAAAGGACTTGGTAATAGCCTTCGAAGCTCATTCTTCGACCCATTCGTATCTTAGCGGTTGAACCGTAATTTTACCGCGCTCTTCTTTTGAGGAAGTCCCGCCCCAAAAAGCGTCGCCGTCGATTGCTAAATAAAAATCGTCGTAGTCTGATTTTAACCCAACAATGTTTTCGTCGTCGCAAAGAAAAAGCCCCGGCGGGCATTCCGCAAGCGTACACTTAAACCCGTCGGGTTTTAATTCCAGTCGTTTCATTTAAGACCCTTTCGAAATCGTATTTACCGCACCAATTGGGAAGCCTTCAAATTCTAAACCGCGGAAACGTTGCGGGGCTTCGGCCGCCCGTTTCTTTTGCTTAAGCGCGGCGTAAGCCGCGGGGCCGCACTGAATGCACCAAGCGCGGTAAGTGTAATAAACTTTGCCGCGGGCGCTTCGGCTTGCGACGCGCTTGTAGAAGCAAGACACTTCTTTTTAGTTAGGCAAAGCGCGCACGTTTTATATTTCATGGCGTCACGCGTTTGAATTGCGCTTCGGCAAAGGTCGTTTAAAAAAGTAAACCAATTCGCGGTTATCATAATTCACAACCTGAATAAGTTCCCAACCGTCGCGGCCTAACTGGGTTAACCAACTTGGGCCGTCTTCATTGACGGGGCTAATAAAAGAAATTCTTGTTTTGTATTCCCATTTTTCGTCGTTCATTTAGCCCCCAATAACTTTCTTTACCGTTTTGTCTTTTCGAAATACCGATTGAAGAACCGCTTCGTCAAGCGATTGCGGCGCGCAAATATAATCACATAAAACAAATTCCTTCGTCGAGCCCCGACGGCTCGCGCGCTTTTCAGCTTGCACATTGGTTTCGTTACTCCACGAGCTTTCAACAAAAATAATGCGGTCGGCGTTTTGAAGGTTGTGCCCGCGGCCCATTGCAAGAATGTTTCCGATTATGATTTTAGTTTGGCCGTTTTGGAATTCTAGAAAGTAAAGCTCGCGCTCGGCCGCCGGCGTGCCGCCCATTACGAGCCCCGGAATGAATTCTTTTAATTGTTGGTGAAGCTCTTCGCACACTTCCCGATGCCAAGCGAAGACGAGTAAAGATTCGTTCTTAAGCTTTACCCGCTCTTTTATGTAATTGACTGCAAACGGAACTTTCCGAATTCCAAGCTCACGCCGCCAACGCGAAAGCTCTTCGTCTTTGACGTCGTCGTCTAACGCCCCAACGTCGATGCCCGACAAGTGTTTCTGGTCCCATGATTTATGCTCGGCCGTGCGAACGTCTTCGTTCATGAACAAAATCTTTCGGCGCCGTTCCGGGTGCGTGAGGGCCGATTCGGGAACGACGTGCATAAAACTTTTTTGAAGCTTTTCTTTAAGCTCGTCTTCGTTCGAAGAATATTTGAATTCGAACGCGCCCCATTCGTTCACGGTTGCGCCGCAATAACGAAGGCCGAAATCGTGTTGCGCCATGAAATCAATTGTCTCGGGCGCCATTGCAAAAGTCGGCCCCCAAAGTTCCATTGGCCGATTGGGCATTGGTGAACCGTCCATTAAAACCGTGTGCTTTGCGCGGTAAATAAGCCCCGGCGATTTCACTTCGCCCGCGCGGCCGCCAAAGAGCGCGACCGCTCGTTGTGACGTTGATTCTTTAAACCGCGACGCCTCGTCGACCGCTAAAACTTTGAAGCGGCCTTTTAAAAGGCGCTCTAAGACCCAAGGCTTGGTAAGCATTGAATCGGGGCAAATCAGAAACGCGGCGTTCCAATTGACTTCGGCTTGGTCTTTAGTCGCACCAATTGTCGAGCGCGTAAACGGCCCAAGGCCGGCTTTTGGGGCGAAGGTGTCTATTTCCCTTTCCCAATTCGCTAAAAGCGAGGGCGGGGCGATAAAGAGCGATTGCGTGGCGCCGGTTGCCAAGACGGCCGCCGTAATGGCTTGGGCGGTCTTCCCGGCCCCCGGTGCATGTGCCAAATAAGAACGCGACCGCGTCAAAATCCAAGTCACGCCCTCGACTTGGTGCGGGTCTAAAAAGCCCAAATAAGTAAGCCGCGAAACGTTAGGTGCATCGTAAAACTTGACAAGTGCTTTATTAAAAATTTTTTGAGCTTTGTCGTCGGCTTTTCCGATAAAACGTTTCGCGGCTTTTATTGAAGTTGTTCGAAATGTTTTGGGGTCGATTGTTTCCCAGTATTCCATTCGCAAAGGCTTGACGAAGCCTGATAAATGCAAAACGAAATGCCCGTCTTTGAAAGTTAATTGCACGACTTTGCCCTCAAGTCTTTACTAGAAACTTATCAAGCCCGCCCCGGCCCGTTGCGACAAGTTTCTTTTCTTGTTGAGAGTCGATAGAAAACTTTCGTAGGGTTTCAAGTCAAGCGTTTAATTTCGAAAACGAGGGGCACAATAAAAATGGCAATAAAAGAACGGGTAACGTTCCGCGATTGGCTTACGGCCGTCGGAACGGGGCAAGCTATGGTTTTGTTTAACGTAAGCGAAGCGACGATTCGGCATTGGAGGATTGGGCGCTTTCTTCCGCGCGCCGAACAAATGGTAAAGATTAAAAAAGCGTCACGCGGCAAGGTCTCGATTGACGAAATGGTTTCAGCACACATGGCGTTTCGCAAAGAAAGCGAAAAATCATGCAATTAACCAATACCTTTAAGGAAGCAAGACGCCTTCACCAAATGGGCATGGGCGTTCTTTGGATTAAACCGAAATCGAAGGCGCCCGTCGAATCGGGTTGGACTTCGGGCGAGCGCCAAGCTTGGAAATATTTAAGCGAAACTTATTACGAGGGCCTAAACGTTGGCGTTCGTTTGGGCGAGCCGTCAAAGATTGGCGACAATTATTTGGCGTGCATCGACGTCGACATAAAAGACCCGGCATTTCGAAAATTAGCTTTGGCGAAATTGTCGGAACTTGTCGGCGGTAAAGAAAAGATTTTCCGACGGTAATGTCGGGCGGGGGCAATGGCTCGCGGCACTTGTACTTTGCTTCGCCGGCACCATTCAAAATGAAGACGATAGCAAAAGAAAAGGATAAATGGGAAATCGCAATCTATTCCGCCGGCCGGCAAATGGTTTTACCGCCGTCGGTTCACCCGGTAACTGAAAAGCCTTACCAATGGGTTAGCCCGCCCGGCGACTTTCCGCTTTATGATTTTAGCGAAGTGCCGTCGGTTTCAGTTTCTAAGACTTCCGCGCCAAAGCCGAAGGCCCCCGCGGAAAAAGAAGAGCCCTTCGTTTTTACGCCGTCGCCAATTCACATTGACGACATAAAAATTTCGGACGCCATGAAAGACGCAATTGTCGTCGGCGCCGGCGTTACTGATCGGTCGGGCTATTTGCTTCCCGCGTGTTCGGCTTTGGTGGGCGCGGGGCTATCGCAAGACGAAGTGCTAACGATTTTAACCGAGCGCAAACTTTTCTTAGGCGCTTGCGCTTACGACCATGCAAGGACCGACGATAGAGCGCGCGCCGCTTATTGGCTTTACCGTTACACGCTTAAGAAAGTTTTGGACGAAAGGAATGCGAAAAAGATTTTCGCGGCCGCGCCAATCGAAGAGCCCGTTCTTTTGTCGATTGAAGAGCAAGCCGCGCAAGACGAAGAGCTTTCCGCGGGGCCGCGTTGGACGCGTGAGCTTGACCGCACGAAAGATTGGTCGATTCGTTCGACAATGAAGAATTGCAAAACGATTCTTCAAAACGTTTTCGGGCCGTCTTGTTTCAAGCTAAACGAGTTTTCCTTAACCGAAGAAATGCACGCCGAATTTCCTTGGGGTAAGTTTAGCGGTAAAGAACTCCACGACATCGACATAACCATGCTAAAGGATTGGTTCGCAAAGACATGGCGCTTTGAACCGGCCGACGAAAAAATTGTTTCGGCGGTTTCGGTTGTCGCTTACGAAAATCGTTATCACCCGGTTAAGACATGGCTTAGGGCTTTGCCCGCGTGGGACGAAGTTGAAAGGGTCGACACGTTCTTGACAAAATATATTCCTTGCAATGGTGACGAAGAGCTTCGCGCGGTCGTGGGCCGGCGGTTCTTGGTTTCTTTGGTAAGGCGAATTTTCGAGCCCGGTTGTCAAAGTGACCAACTTTTAGTTTTGGAAGGTGACCAAGGCATTTACAAGTCGTCGGCTTTTCGCGCCTTGGTTGGCGACGAATGGTTTAGCGACGCTTCGTTCAACGTCGAAGACAAAGACGCGGTAATGGTTATTTTTTCGAAATGGCTTATCGAATTTGGTGAGCTTTCAACACTTGACCGAACGACGGCCGAGCACACGAAGGCGTTCATTACGCGGCGGTCGGATAGGATTCGGGCGCCGTTTGATAGAAAGGCCAAGGATTACCCGCGGCAATGTCTCTTTGTCGGTTCGACCAACAAAGACGAATATTTGAAAGACGACACGGGCAATCGTCGTTACTGGCCTTTTAAAGTTGTGAGCAATTGCGAAATTGATTTGATTCGGCGGGACCGCGAACAACTCTTCGCGGAAGCTCTTTACCTTTACGAGTGCGGCGAAGTGACTTACCTGAAAGAATCGCACCTTGTCGAAAAAATGAAAGCTCAACAAGGCTTAAGGGAAATGCAAGACGTCTTAACTGAGCACGTCGATAGTGTCGTCTCGGCACTGATAAAGGCAAAGCCGGTTTTAAGTTTGGGCTTTACCATGCACGACCTTTTTGAAACCGGGAAACTCACGGGCTTAAAGCTTGACCAATACAGCACGTCGCGAGTTGGGTCGGCGCTTCGCAAGCTTGGCTTCACCAATCGGGCCTTCCGGGTAAATAAAGTTTTGAAAAGAGTTTGGCGGAAGGAAGACCCGGAAGACTTTAGATAGCGTTACATCAGTTACACGCCGTTACACCGGCTTTTTGGTAAAGGTGTAACGGCGTAAGTCGTTGATTTCACCAATAAAAAGGCTTGTTGTTACACCGTTACACCTAAACTCTATAGAGAGTAATAAATAATAATATATTAAAAAGGGGTCTAAAACGTGCGCGCGAGGCGCGTGCGTGCACGCGAGGGGTCTATAAGGAAACGGTGTAACGTGTAACACCGGGTAAAATTGAAAATAGCGCAAGGATTCTAAAGAGTTACGCCGTTACAGGGGCAAAAAAGGCGGGTGTAATGGGTGTAACTCGTGTAACGGAAGGGCTCGAAATCAAAAATAAAAGGGGAAGACCGAAATGGCAAAACGAAGTGTTACACCTAAAAAAGCGAAAATCGACGGTTTGGGGCCGGACGACATAAAAAAGATAAGGGCGGCGGTTCGGCAAGTTTGGACTTGGTCCCATGCTTACAGGCTTGCTAAAAAGCGCAATATTGGTAAAGACGGTTTCCCGCGTTGTGAGCAATGCCGCAAGAAAGTGCCCAAAACTTACGTTGACCATTTGGTGGGCGTTGGGGCGGTCGATAGCGGCTTTATTTACCGCATGTTCGTTCCAAGCTCAAAATTGCAAAACCTTTGCAAAAAGTGTCACCAACCTAAAACGAATAAAGAACGTGCCGAAATGAGACGAAAAGAAAAAGAAGAAAATTTCTTTTAATAAAGCTTGCTAACTTAATAGAATTGGTTTATTCTTATCTCAGAGGTAAGCACATGAAATCAAATTCGGTTTGGAAAAAGTTAGGTCGATTCAGAAACCATCAAGACAACAAAGGCGCTTTCATCTTTACTTCACGCGTCCCGCAAAACTATCGGTTGGGCCGCATGGTTAAAGTCGTTGACCAAGGCGAAAACGTGGTTTGCCTTCCAATCGTTGTCGAAGACGACGGCACCGAGCGCGTTGCGTTTCATGCGAAAACAATTAAGTCGTTGGTCGATTTCTTGGAAGGGCGGTAATTATGGGTTTATTTTTTCGAGTGAAAACAACTTTCTTAGACGACTCGCAAAAGCCGGTCGTCACTTATCTAACTTTGTCGGCGTTGAAAAAAGAGCTTAAAACTTTTGACGCCGAAGTTTCGCGAAAACACGAAAAGCTTGCGCAATACCGATTCGGCACAATCGGCCGCGGCGATAGCGGCAAGCCGCAATTCGTTAGCGTCTCGCGCGAGCTTACGCCGATTTTAATTTCGTTCCGCATGGTTTCGAAAAAAGAATATTACCACGCCAAAGAGCAAGAGCGGCTCGACAACCTTGCCGCTTGGGAAGCTTACGGCGAAAGAAAGCTTGGTTGCTAAAATGAAAAATCTTAAAATTATTCTTCTTATGCTCGCCGCTATCGCGGCCCTTCACCTAACCGCGTGCGCGAAAACAAATCGGCAACCTGATTTAGTTTTCGGCGGCGACGCCAACCAATTTCGGCAAACCGAAAAGCGCGCGTTCAATGGCGAAGCGGCAATCGAAAATTCTTTCGTTTTTATTTCTAACGTGCTTCACGCGTTTTACGACCCGGACGCAACGGGCGCCATGAAACGAAAGAACATTCAAACGGGCGCGACGCAAACCGTTTTGCCCAATGGTGCCCGGTTCTCTTATGTAATGGAAAACGAAGGCGAGCTTTTAAACTTCGTCACCATTGAAGGCGACATTTACCGTTCACGTTCAACCGACGGCGGCCTTACATGGGTCGACCAAATAAAGGTTGTCGAAGCTGAACGCGTTCAATGGAACCCCGGCGTTGCGCGCGACGCTTTAGGCGGTTGGCACATGCTTATCGAATCGAGCGAGACGGGCGAAGGCGCCTTTCAAGGCGACGTCGGTTGCTATTACTTCACAAGTGCCGACGGCGTTCAATGGCAAGCCCAAGGGCGCGTAATAGATAGGTGCGGGAACCCTTACTTAGTCTTTACCTCGCGCGGGCTCTTAGTTATTCACGGCGATTTGCGGGACGTTTGGTCAACGACCGCGACAACGTTCGACGGCACGACTTGGCAAACGCACCGGGCAAAGTTCGATGTCGGTTCGCTGGGCGTTCATGTGTGCGACCCACACGCAATCGAAATTGACGGGAAAATTTTGTTAAGTGTTTCGGTCGACCAAAACTCTATCACACTTGCCGAATCAAGCGAGACGTTCGAACAACTTCACGAAAGGTTGTTACAGTGAACAAAGAAAACTTTGACGGGCTTAAGCATGAACTTGTGTCACTAAAAAGTTTAGGGTCCCACGTTTCTAAAGAAGACATTCTTTTCTTACTCGGCGAAGTTCTTTCTTTGGTTGAGTCAATGAACGACGAAATCGAAAAGTTGGAATTGGATGTCGAGCGATTGGAAAGACGGGTTTCAGAATTAGAAAGGGAGTTAGATAAGTGACACTTAAAAAATGTTCTTGCGGCGTAATGCTCACAACAAGAAACGTTGAATCGGTTCGGAAGTCGCTTTACCTTCCGGGCCTAACTGAAAAAATTCTTTGGTTCAATTGCCGCGCTTGCGGTTCAACAATGATGTTAAGGGGTAAAAAGAAATGAGTAAGTTTAAACACCAAGCCCTTATTCTAAAAGCGATTATGCGCGAGCGCGGCGCGAGCGCGCGAGACATCGCGGAATTGCTCGGCGTAAGTGACGTTTACGTTTCGCACATGGTAAACGCTAAAGCGGGAATTCCCGCGCACCGCGCGCACGTCTTTGGTCCGAACAATTCGGCCGTTCTTGAATCAAGCGCGCTCGCCGATTTCCGTTCAGCTTGGCGCGAGGAATACAAAAAAGGTTTGCAAGTAAAGACCGAGGGCGGTAAAGGCTTGAAACATGAAAAACAAAAAGCCAAAAAAGAAAAGTCCAAAGCTAAAAATCGTCAACTTTAAAGTTTCACAAGCGACACTTGCGGCTATCGACAAGAAAGCCGCGGAACTTACGAAGGGCAATCGCTCGCGGCTTTTGGTAATGGCGGCGCTAAACCGCAAGACACCTTTCGTAATGCCAAGTAAAGACCAAGCGCGTTAGAAAAACACGGCCGCGATTTACGGTAAAGAACCTTGCAATTGTTGACACCTTGGGCCGGCCCGTGCTCGTTTTAGAAAATCTTTTCTAAAGCGAGGGCGTTAAATGAGGGTTGGAATTATCGGTTGCGGCGTCGTGGGCGGCACACTTGCGAAATGGTTCAATAAGAAAACTTCACACGACATTCGAAGGGTCGACCCCGCATTGGGTTTGAACGACCCCTTGGAAGGTTGCATTGCAATTTTCGTTTCGGTGCCCGTGCCGGCACACGCCCGCGGGCAAGACACGGCAAATTTAGAAAGCGCCGTTACACTTGCGAAATCTTATTGCGAAAACGTTTTCATTCGCTCGACGGTTTTACCCGGAACGAACGACCGACTCGGCACAATCGCAATGCCGGAATTCTTAACCGAGCGACGGGCGTTAGAAGACTTCGAAGAGCTTCCGATTTTACTCGGGCCTTTGAAAACTGATTTAGCAATCGAAAGAATTTTTCCGAATAAAAAGATTTACTTCATGCCGAACGTCGACGCTGAACTTTCGAAGTTCACGCATAATTGCTTCGGCGCTTTTAAGGTGACTTACTTTAACATTATCGAAGAGCTTTCGCGAAAGCTCGGCGCCGATTACCAAAATGTTTTACTTGGCTCGGGGCTTACGGGTTTCATTGAACGAACGCACACAATGGTTCCCGGCCCCGACGGCCTTCGCGGTTACGGCGGCAAATGCTTCCCGGAAAATGTCGATGCAATGCGAAGGTTCTTAACCGACGGCCGGCTTTCAATGTTAGCCGCACAAAGCTTTTTTGGAACCATGAAGGCGCTTAACGAAATTCACCGCGCACCATTTCTTAGGGAATTCGAAGAATCAAAACACGAGCATGAAGGTTACGCGTGAAAGTTCATTTTTCTAAAGCAAGTCACAGCGGAACTTGGCCTCTATGCTGGGTTATTAACGGCGTTTTTTATTCCCTTAAATACCGATTGACCGCCGATATTAACAACGTCACATGCGGGGTTTGCAAGAAAGCGTTGGGTTACGCGTGAAGGTCTTAGTCACGGGGGCAATGGGCTTCATTGGGTCGAACCTTGTGCCCGCGCTCGTGCGCGCGGGGCATGTCGTTACGGGCATTGATAACCTTGTCAATGTCTCGGTCGAACCCTTCGAACGCATTCGACGAGCGATAGCCGACGACCCACAATGGGCCGATAACTTTTATTTCGCAAAGGCCGACATTCGAAACGAGTTCGAACTAAAACAAGTTTTCGCAAATCACGAATTCGACGCCGTCGTAAACCTTGCGGCCTTGGGCTCGGTCCCGCGGTCTTTTCAAACCCCGCAAAAAACGGTCGAAACAAATGAATTCGGTTTCGCGAACGTCCTAAAGGTAATGTCGGAATTTAAAGTTGGGCGCCTTGTTTACGCGTCAAGCTCAAGCGTTTACGGCGATTCGCAAAAGCATGTGAAAATCGAAGGCGAAGAGGGCCGCGCGCTAAACCCTTACGCGCTATCGAAACAAATGAACGAAGCTTTCGCGGGCATTTACGGCCGCGCAAAGCAAATCAATTGTGTCGGGCTTCGTTTCTTTAACGTTTACGGGCCGGGGCAATTACCGTTTTCGGAGTTTTCCGCAGTAATCCCCAAGTTTATCAACACGACTCCGAAAATCTTTGGTGACGGTTCGACGACGCGCGACTTTACTTTCGTGTCGGATGTCGTTGACGCGATTGGGTTAAGCCTTGCGTTTTCAGAAAACGAAAGTGCAGTCTTGAACGTCGGAACCGGAACCGGAACGTCGCTTAAACAACTCGTAATGCACCTTAGTAAGACGGCCGAGCAATTGCCCGAACGTCTAGGCGACGTCCGGTATTCGGTTGCGAGCACGACGCTTTGCGAGCGCACAATCGGATTCAAGGCTAAGATAGAAATTGCCGAAGGGTTGAAACTAACTAAAGCCTTTTACGAAAGCGAGCTTCACCGTGGGAAAACTTGTTAAGAAACCGCGCGGCCGAATTACGCCCGAGTTTGAAGCCCGCATTTGGAAAAAGGGGCAAACCGGAAACCCGAACGGCCGCCCGAAATTACCGGAAGACATAAAAGCCGCGCGCAAACTTACGCAAACCGAGTTCGAACGCATTTGCTACGACCTTATGAAAATGTCGACGAAGGGTCTTACTGAACTTGTGCAAAGTGACAAGACGCCGGTCCTAACCGCGCTTATCGCTCGCATTCTAGAAAAGGGCATTCATGATTCGAGCAAGGCCGAGCTAAATTATTTCGTCGAACGTTTCTTAGGGAAGGTGCCCGACCAAGCGAACTTTACCGGCAACGTGAACGGTTCGCTTGCCGACTTTATCGCCGCACGAAACGCAATGAACGATAAGAAACAAGACGACGAAGACGACTTTAAATAAATGGAAATCGAGCCCGAACTTTTCTTAGATAAAGAATGGCGTTGCGAAAACCTTTACACCATTATCGACAAGAACGGGCAAGCCATTCCCTTTCGCGCGAACGCGCCCCAACGAAAAGTCAATGAATGCAAATCGCGCCGCAAAATGGTTTTGAAGGCGCGGCAATTTGGTATTTCAACAAACGAAATCGTAAGGCTATTCGACGACGCGATTTTCACGCGTAACACGACGTCGGTAATTTTAGCCCACGAACAAGACTCGATTAAAAAGCTTTTTCGTATTGTGCAAAGGCTTTACAAGTTCTTGCCGGAAGAAATCAAACCCCGCTTAGACCGCGGGGGCGGTTCCAAATACGAATACTTTTTTCCCGAACTCAACTCGCGAATTTATTGCGACCTTGAATCGCGTTCCGACACCATCCAAAGGCTTCACATTTCCGAAGCCGCGTTCATGAAAGATTCGGCAAAGCTGAAAGCGACATTGCAAGCCGTGCCCCTTGGTGGGCGCGTAACTCTCGAAACAACCGCTAACGGAATGGCGAACCATTTTTACGACATGTGGAGCGACCCCGATTCGTCGTTCGAAAAGCTTTTCTTTCCTTGGTTTGTTTTTCCCGATTACCGAATGAAGGCGCCGAAAGACTTTAAGCCAACAAAAGACGAAGTCGAATTTGCGAAGCTCGCGAAGAAACGCTTCGGCGTTGAAATCACGCCCGCGCAATTCATGTTTCGGCGCTTTAAGAAATCGGAATTGAAGGCGAGCGCGCACGACAAAACGCGCGTGTCGTTTGAGCAAGAATACCCCGAAGACGAATCGACTTGTTTTCTTTCAAGCGGTGAAGCCGTGCTCGACCTTTTCAAAATTAAGAAAATGCTCGACGAATTACCGGCACCAACCGAAGACGAAGAATGGCTTAAAGTTTACCACGAGCCCGACAAGACAAAGCTTTACGTTATTGGGGCCGATGTCGCCGAAGGCGTTCGAAAGGATTGGTCCGTTGGCGTAATGCTCGACGTCCAGTCGAAAAAGATTGTCGCCAAAATTCGCGGGCAATGGAAGCCAAGCGACTTCGCCGAAAAACTTTTCGAACTCGGAAAAAAGTATTCAAGTCCGACGAAGGGTTTTCCGATTATGGCAATTGAACGGAATAACCATGGGCATGCGGTCTTGTTAAAGCTCGACGAAATCCTTGGTTACCCCGCATTGTGGGTTTGCCCGGACGACGAAAGGCTCGGTTGGAAGACGACTTCGACGACCCGCCCCATAATGGTGAACGCCTTTATTGACGCTATCGACGAAGGTCGGTGGGACTTACGAGACAAAGAAATTTTGACGGAATGCTTGACACTTGTCGATAACGCCGGAAAAGTTGAAGCTTCCGAGGGCAAACACGACGATTCTGTAATTGCAACCGCAATCGCCCTTCAAATCGCAATCGCGAATTCAATAAACGTTTACGACAATTTGGAAAGCCGCATTCGATTATGATTCGGCGAAAAAGGGAAAATGGCTCAAGACCTAAACACGACCGCAAATCCAAAAGCTTCGTCAAGTGACAATGCGGTCGTCGACCTTTCAACTAACTTTATTGAAAACACGCTTTTCCGTTCGCCCTTGGTTGCCGACTCTTACCGCAACCCTTACCCGGTTGACGACCTTTGGCAAAAGGTCGGCGACTTTTCCGTTTATTCTAAAATGTGCAACGACGACCAAGTTTCGGTCTGCTTACGCTTAAAGAAAGATTTGGTTTTGGGCGAAGGCGGGCACTTTGTCGCCGAAGACGAAGGCCAAGAAGAAATCGTTAAAGACTTAACCGAAGCTTTCTTCGAAGATTACGAGGGCGATTTTGCGAGTGACTTAGAAGAAATGCTCACGAGTTACGAATACGGTTTTTCGATTACTGAAAAAATCTTTAAGCAAAGAGACGGCGGCAAACTTGGCCTTCGCTTCCTTCGCACAAGGCACCCGGATTCATGGCGCCTTCACCAAGACAACCGCGGCACGGTAAAGAAATTCGAGCAAGTAACGGCCGAAGGTAACTTGGACGTTATGCCGAAATCAATTGTTCACATGATTAACGACCCAAGGTTTCAAAACCCTTACGGCAATTCAGACCTTCGCGCGGCTTACAACGCTTACGTTGCGAAGACCGAAGTCGTTAAATTCTTAGCAATCTTTTTAGAAAAAGCGGCGAGCCCCGTTCCCGTGGGCCGGTTCGATAAGAACGCGCCCCAAGCCGCGGTCGATAAGCTCTTCGAAATTCTTAAACGCTTCCAAACTAAGACCGCAATCGTAATTCCTAAAGACATCGAAGTCGAATTCTTGGAAGCAAAGAACACGGGCGAAGCTTACGTTAAAGCGATTCACTTATTTAACATGTTTATTGGGCGCTCGCTTTTCATTCCTGATTTGGTGGGCTTCACGGGCGGCGAAACCGGCGGCGGCGCTTACGCACTCGGTAAAGAACAAATGAACTTGTTCTTTATGCACATTTACCGTCGTCGTGCGGCGCTCGAAAATATTATCAATAAAGAATTCGTCAGGCCGCAAGTGCAATACAACTTCGGGCTTATTCCGAATTATCCGAAGTTTAAGTTTAAGCCTTTGGACGACATGAAAGCGGTCGAGCTTGCGAAAATTTGGCTCGACGCGGTCAAGTCGAAAACATGGCAAGCGAACGACGAAGAAATAAATCATTTCCGCAAGCTTGTTAAATTTCCCGAGGGCGAAGTTCTTATTCCTTCGCCCCCACCAAGCCCGTTCGGGGGCGGCTTCGGCGCGCCGGAAGGTGAAGACGATGAAACGTCGGAAGGCCCGGAAGCACGAGTCGAAGACGCCGAAAAGGGTCTTAGTCGAGACGACGAAGACGGCGAAAAAGGAACTTCGAAAGAACCTAAGCCTTCAAAGAGTAATTTTGCAAAAGCCTACAAATTCCCGGAAGGCGATTACCATAAAAAAGTAAATTTCAAAGCGATAGAAACGAAGCTTAACGATTACGACCAAAGCGTCGTTTCCGACGTTCGGCCCGTTATCGGTAAAATCCTTCGCGACCTAATGGACCAAATCGAGCGAAAGAAAATCCTTTCAAACCAAAACGTTGAACGCATCGACACGCTCGAACTCAAATACAAGAAAGAACTTAAGCAAATTTTGAAGGCGTCTTTTGTTGGTATTTACCAAGACGCCCAAAGCCAAGCGGCCGGCGAAATTCTAAAATCGGACTTCGCGAAAAAAGCGGTCGCCAACCAAAAGTTCTTAGACATTATCGAAGCCGAGACTTTTAACTTCGTTGGTGACTACGAATACGGCATTCTAAAGAAAACCCGAACCGAACTCATTGCGGCAATTAAAGACGGGCGAACGCTATCGTCGGTTGCCGACATTTTAGACCGCGATTTAAAGAAATTGTCGCAAGTGCAAATTGAACGGTTCGCGCGCACGAAGCATACGGAAGTGCTCAACACGGCCCGCGTTGAATTCTTTCAAGATTCGGGAGTCGTTGCGGGTTATCAGTATTCGGCAATCTTAGACGACGTTACGACCGACATTTGCGGCGCCCTAAACGGCAAAAAGTTTACGGCCGGCGACGAGCCAATTCCACCGCTCCATTTCAATTGTCGCTCGCTCTTAATTCCAATCACCAAATACGAAGAGTTCAAACCGACCGAATCAATTCGCGGCGAATCGCCCGGCAAATTTATTGAAGACAACAAAGGCGAAGGCTTCGCAACGAAGTAAAGGAAAAGAAAATGGAAAAAACAGAGCGCCAAGAATTTCTTTTGCAGTTTTTTAGTTACGAGCATTTGCCCGCGCACTTGCAAACGGTAAGCAAACCTTTCGGCGACCTTGCGAAAGAAATTGTTTCGACCCTTCCCGCAAACCCCGAGCGAACGACGGCGCTTCGAAAACTTTTGGAAGCAAAAGATTGCGCGGTTCGCGCGTTATTGGCGAAAGGCTAAACATGGCACAAGCAATAAAAGGCGTTGAAATATTCTCGGCCGGCACTTGGAACGGCGACGCTTACACGGTTGAAGACCTTAACGAAATGGTTCGCGCGTTCACCGAAAATTCGGTCGGCGCAAGACCACATTTGAAAATCGGGCACGACCCGAAACAAAAAGTCGCTAAAGAACTCATGCAATCCGACGGAATGCCGGCGCTTGGTTGGATTGAAAAGCTTTACGTTCAAGGCGAAAAGCTCGTTGCCGATTTTAGCGATGTACCGGACAAGCTTTTTTCTTTGGTGCAAAAGAAAGCTTACCGAAAAGTTTCGAGCGAAATTTTTCACAATATTAAAATCGGCGAAAAGAAATACAAGAAAATGCTCGCCGCGGTTGCGCTCTTAGGGGCCGACATGCCGGGCGTTATGAATCTCAAAGACATTATGTCGTCTTACTCGGGCACGTTTGGCGTCGGTGATGGTTACGACAAGCTTTCAGTTTACGAAATTGACTTCATTTCGGAGTCAAAAGAAAACCAAAAACAAGGGGACAAAATGGAAAAGACGGCTTTGGAAATTAGGCTCGAACTCGAAAAGGAACTCGTTGAAAAAGAAAACGCGGAACTAAAAGAGTTCAAAGCGCAAGCGGAAAAAGTAAAGGCCGACGCCGACAAAGAACTCGCCGACCTAAAAGAGTTCAAAGCGAAAGCGGAAAAAGAAAAGGTCGAGCTTTTGGCGCAAGCCGAGGAAGCGCGCGTCGAGGCGTTTGCGACTTCGCTTGTTACCGACAAGCTCGCAACGCCGGCAATGAAGCCGCTCGTCGTCGCAATCCTTGGTGCCGAGAAGAAAGAATACTCGGTTAAGCTCGCCGACAAAGAAATCAAAATTTCGAAAGAAGACCTTTTGAAAGAAACCTTGAAGCTTTTCAAAGCCGCAAGCGAAGTTAACTTCGAAGAAAGTTCTTCGTTCGCAATGGACGGCGCCAAGGGTAAAGAAGACGAAATGGACAAAAAGGCCAAAGCTTACATGGCCGAAAATAAATGCTCTTACGGCCAAGCTTTGAAGGCCGTTATGGGCAAAAAAGACTAAGAAACAAAAAGAAAGGAAACAGAAATCATGAGTCACATCCCACCAATTTCAATGAAGGCGTCGACAACAATTTCGGCTTACCGAATTGTTACCGCGCTAACGAGCACGGCGAACACCGTTAAAGTTCCGGCGTCGGCGAGCGAGGTTCCAATCGGAATTTCGCAAGACACGGTTCTAGACACGGGGGCCGCTTTGCCAATCGCGGTCGCTGGAATTTCGAAGCTTTACTTTAACGACACCGTGACAAGCGGTTCGTTCGTAGCTTCGAACAACGCCGGTCAAGGCGTTCCGCATGTCAACGTGACAGCGGGAAGCTACGTTATCGGGGTTCTTATCGGACCAACCGTTGCGGCAACCGGGACGATTGCCGACGTTCTTATTCAACCAATGTTCAAATCAATTCCGTAATTAACGGGGAAAGGTAAATAGCCATGCCATTGAAGAGTCAATTACACGTTAACAAATTGCTCTCAAATGTCTCCGTTCAATACCGGAACGAAGAATACATTTGGGATAAAGTTTTCCCACAAGTGCCCGTGACGAAAGACACGGACCTTTACCGCGTTTACGACCGGAACTTTAAAATCCCGGAAACACGTCGCGCGCCAAAAGGGGTCGCACGCGAGTTCACGTTCGAATTTTCGAACTCGTCTTATGCTCTCGAACAACACGCGTTGAAAGATTACGTCGGCGTTGACGAAGAAGAGCAAAACGACATGGGCTCATTGCAAGTCGACACGACCGAAAGTTTGACCGATGCAATTTACCGTCGAATCGAGTTGTCGCTTGCGGCACTCTTCACGACGACAAATTGGTCGTTGAACGTTTCGCTCGCGGCCGGCGCGGCATTCAGCGACAACACGACAACAAGCGACCCCGTTCGTGTTTACGACACGGCCGGTTCGGTTATCATTGCCAACTCGGGTAAAACCCCGAACATGGCGATTTTGCCGCGCGCGGGTTTCTTGAGCGTGAAGAATCACGTTTCGATTTTGGACCGCGTGAAATACACGTCGTCGGAAGTCTCGAAAAACATGATTCAAGCGTTGATCGGAATTGCCGAACTTCACGTTCCGCAATCTATTTACGACACGGCGGCCGACGGCGTGACGTTCAGCGGGTCGGCATTCTTCACCAACTCTTTTGTTGGTTGGAAGCCGGCGGGCGGCGGCGGTCTCAAGACGCCAAGCGCGGGTTACATGTTCATGGGGCGTCAACCCCGTGTGCGCTCGTGGTTTGACCAAGAAAGAAATGCGACCGCAATCGAAGTCGAAGTGAAGTACCAACCAAAAGTTGTCGCTTCGCTTACCGGCTATCTGATTAACGGCATCTAAGAACCGAGCGGTTCTTTAAAACGGTTACCGGGCGCCCGCCGTTAAAGGGCGCCCAACTTTTGCCGAAAGGGTTTAGTTGTGGCGAAACGAAAAGCATTGAAAGTTGAAGACGATTTTTTGGAAGCGGGAAACGAAGGCGAAGACGAAACTTTTGCCGATGCCGAAGGCACGCCCGGAAACGCGCACGCGAAGAGACTTGCGAAAGCGGGCTCGAAAGCGGCAAAGACCGACGAGCCGCGAGCACACTTTTACACAATGAAAGGCCCCGAAAAGGTCGTTAAGATTGTGGTAAAGCATCGCGGGGCGTTCGAAATTTATGTCGGGAACTTAAAGCGACATGGTGCCGACCTTAAGGGGCTTATCGCGGTTTGGAAAAAAGACGGCGATTGGTTTGAAGCGCACCAACGCGAAGAGCAAATTGCTAAATTGCGCGCCGGACTTTCAGCGCCAAAGAAACGCTAAGGGGTAAAGCTTGGGAACGTACTGCACGACAACAAGTCTTCAAACTCTCATGATAGGGACGACGTTTGACACGTTGACAAGCGCGCTCGCTTCCAAGCTTATTACTCATGCGGAAAACGAAATAAACAAATGGCTTTCAAAGCGTTACGACGTCACCGTTTTCATGGCGACGTCGACCGCCGTCCCGCCCTTGGTGACGTCACTCGCTGAAACGTTATCGGAAGGTTACATTTACCAACGCATGTCTCGCGGCGGTAAAGAATCGGACCAACGGGGCAAAATTTTAATCGGGCAAGTGCTCGATAACTTAAAAATGATTTCCGAATACAAGCTCGACTTGACCGACGAAGACGGCGGCGTAATTGCCGACATGTCGCAAACGGCTTACCGAGTTTTAAGCACAACTTCGAATTACGAAAACACCTTTAACGAAGACGATCAAATAAACTGGGCGGTCGACCAAAATAAATTGGACGACATTTCCGACACGCGGGAATAATGGCGAACTATCAAATTGACGCGACATTTGAAAACGAAGAGGTTGCGAAATTCCTAAAGGGAATTGATAAGCGCCTTAAATATATTAAGGGCGTGCAAAAGCGTTATGTCGGTTTGCTTTCCGCGATTGTCTTTCGAGACGTTCAAGAACATTTTCAAGACGAGGAAGGCCCCGACGGAAAATGGCCCGATTGGTCGGACTCTTATTTTCAGCATTTAAAAGACATCGGCCGCGGCGGTAACCAAATGCTCGCGTTTACCGGGAAGCTTCGTCAAAACTTTAAGCCCACTAAATTTCGAAATTCGGGCGAAGGCCCGCTCTGGTATAACGACGCGAAAACAAAAGAGGGCTTCGCTTACGCGTTCGCGCACAACGAGGGCGGCCCGCAATTGCCAAAGCGCGAATTCATGTGGTTATCAGACCGCGCCCTTTACGACATTTCCGAGCAAACCCTTCAATTCATGCTTGAGGAAGGCGTTTAAATGGCGGCGGTTGTCGACCTAAACGGAATTAAAAGCGCGATTCAAACCGTGCTCAACTCGGCGAACACAACGACCGCTTCGCCGATTGATTTATCAAGCGGGCTTTCGGGCTCGCGCCGCGTGCAACGCGTTCTAAAAACGCACCCGGAACGCATTCGCCCGCAAGCTTCCTTTTTCCCATTGGTGACGTGCTTCATTCCGAGCAAGACAATTACGACCGAGACAATCGGCGGCGGTCAATTGCGGAATACAAGACGCGCGACGATTGAGGTTCAAATCGTCGGCGGCATTTGGAACCAAAACTTTCAACAAGTCGACGAAGACCCGGCCGACGAAGACATTGCTAAACTTATGGAAAATGTCGAATTGGCGCTTCGCGCCGACACGACGTTAGCCGGAAAAGTTAATTGGCAAAGGCCGTCTTCTTGCAAATACTTTACAACACTAATCGACGAGCAAACGCATTTGCGGTCAGGCGTTTTGACCCTTGAATGCGAAGTTTATTATTAACGAAAGGCGTGGGCAATGAATACCGAAGCGATAAAACAACAATCGAACGCGGCTTACAAGCAATGGGCCGAGCAATGGCGCGCGCACGCGCGCGAGCATTCAAAGTTTAAACAACCAACTTTCGAAAAATTCGAAAACATTGGCGTCGGCCGCGCGGTTCTTTGCGTTGCTAACGGTTATTCTTTTGAGGAAGAAATCGAAACGATTAAGCTTCACCAAGACAAAGTCGACATAATGGCTTGCGACAAAACGCTTGGGAACTTAATCGACAACGGCGTGACGCCAACTTATTGCATGGTTTGCGACGCCAACGTGGACGCCGAAAAGTATTTGGAAAAATGGAAAGACAAGCTTTCGGGCACGACGCTTTTTATTAACGTGTGCGCGAACCCCGAATGGACCAAGCGGGGCAATTGGAAAGAAGTCGTTTTCTTTTCGAACCGCGACGTTATCGACTCGCACTTGGAATTCGCAAAGCTTTCCGGTTGCCCTAACTTCATTCCCGCGGGCACCAATGTTTCGAACGCAATGGTAATTTTGCTCACGCAATCCGACAACGAAGGCCGGCAAAATGTTTTCGGTTACGACAAAATTTTGCTTATCGGCTTTGATTATTCTTGGCGCTTCGACGGGAAGTATTACGCCTTCGACGAAGACGCCGGCGGCAAGGCCAATTACATGCGGCACGTTTACACGGTAACGCCGAACGGAAACTTTTGTTACACGTCCGGCAACCTTACGTTTTCAATGGACTGGTTAAAGACTTATATAAATGCGTTCAAGCTTCCGGTCGTGCAATGCTCGGCCGATTCGCTTTTGGCGCTTGGTGGGAAAGCCGCGAAGCTTTCCGAGCAAATGCAATACTCATTTAAGCCCGAAGACCGCGGCCCGGTAAAGAGCGCGGTCAAAGAACTTCGGGAAATCAAAAAACGAGAGTTAGAACTTTTAACGAAAATCAATTCAATCGGTCGCGACCATTATTGGGCGAGTTACCGAAGTTTTTAAGGGGGCCTTATGGCGGTTGGTGAAAGTGTTTTAGTCGGAAATTTGTCTTACCTTGCGATAGGTCGCGAAACGACCTTCGGCACTTACGCGACCGCAACCGCGGGAATTGCGTTCATGTCGGCCGCAATGAAGTCGATGAAAGAAACAAAAATCTTAGAATCGATTCAAACAAGCCGCACCAACTCGCACTTTATCCAACAAGGTAAAGTCGTCGAAGGTTCGATCGAAGCTTATTACTCGCCCCGAAACTTGGGCCTAAATTACCTTTTGCAAAACGCATTTGGTGGGGGCGCGGTTACGAGCGCAACGGCAACCGGCGAAACAACCGGCGGCTTGGCATTCAGTCACCAAATTGACATTGCGAATTTTCTTACAACTTACTCAAGCCTTTGCCTGAACGTTCGAAAAGGCCAAGCGACAACGGGCAAGGTCTTCGAATATTCCGGCGTTCGCGTCAACGAGTTGACGCTAAAAGCGGAACTTGACGAACCGCTTATGATGTCGGTTTCCGTTATCGCCAAAGATTCGACGGCGACGGCGAACGACGTTAGTTCGGTTTTAGACACAACGACGGCCGCGCAAATTCCGCTTTCGTTTGTTAACGGAAGGTTTTCGGTTGAGACGGCGCCGGGCTCTTTGACGACGACGTCTTATTGGCATGTTCAGGACTTCGAATTTAAAATTTCGAACAACCTAAATGCCGACACGTCTTCGCGTCGAATCGGTTCCGACGTTATCCAAGTGTTACCCGCGGGACTTGCGCAATTCGCTCTAACCGCAACGATTCGCTTCGACACGACAACGGCGTTTGACGCCATGATGGCGGGCACGCGGCTTGCGGCCGAGTTCCAATTCGAAGGCGCGACGCTTACCGGCTCGGCCGTTCGCGAAGGAATTAAAATTACAATGCCTTACGTTGTGATTTCCGACGCCGGCGACCCGGAAATTTCAAGCGCGCAAGACCCGCTTACAAGCTCGGTCACGTTCGCGGTTCTAAGAGACCCAACGGCATCGGGTTACGCGGTCCGCGCTTCGGTAACAAACTTAACGTCAAGTTATGCGTAAGGGGTTCAAATGTTCGGTTGGCTTTTCGGAAGGAAGAAATTAACGGACGTGCTAAACGAGACGCGAAAAATTCGTGTCTCGGGCATTACGTTCACCATTCGAAAAGTCAATTTGTTAGATTACCTCGCGGGCTCGAAAGTTTTAATTCAAGCCTTCGACACGCATAAAACCGCCGGCGCGAAAATCGCCGGCGTTCAAGTTTCCGACGATAAAATCAAAAGACATTACGCCGACATTTTGGTCGCGGGCATTGTCGACCCAAAACTTACACATAAAAAAGAAGACGAAAACGACCCGGCGATTTTGGTCGACGACTTGTTTCCGAATTGGGACTTGGTCGAAAAGCTTTACGCCGAAATTATGGCGTTCACTTATGGAAAAAAAAAGTTTCGACAAGCTATCTTAGCCGCGAAAAGCTCGTTGAAATCGACGCGCTCGCAAGACGATACGGCGTGACACCAAGTCACATAAGAGATTTGTCGCTCGCCGATTATCAGTTTGATTTACTTGCGGCATCTAAAGGGTTTGAGGAAGAAACGCGGAACGCTGAAAAGGCGCGGAAGCAAACGAGGGGCAAAAGGTAATGGCTCAAAAAGAAGCAAGCTTATTACTGAAAATTAAAACGGCCGGCGAAGAGTCGCTCGGAAGGGTTAGCGAAGCCCTTAAGAAAGTCGGAAGCGTCGCGGCCGTTGGCTTCGCAATGATTTCGGCGGCGGTTGTAAAAGCCGTCGGCGAATTTACCGAGCAAGAACAAGCGACCAACGCGCTAACGCGCGCAATGGTAAATCAAGGCACTTACTCAAAAGAACTCGCCAAGACTTACAAGACACAAGCCGATGAGCTTTCAGCTTTAACGGCCGTTGGCGGCGAAGAAATCACGGGCGCGCAAGCTATCTTACAAGCGCACCTTGGCGAAATGAAAGTTTCGAAAGAACTTACGGCGGCGACGCTTGACCTTGCGCAAGCGAAGGGCATCGACCTAAAGACCGCGGCCGAAATGGTCGGGAAGACAATCGGCACCGGCACCAATGCACTTGCGCGAAACGGCATTGAAGTAAACACCAACGCTTCGAAGCAAGAAAAGCTCGCGCAAGTTTTAGAGTCGGTCAATTCTAAATTTGGTGGGCAAGCCGAAGCGGCGACGCAAGGTCTTGGCGGCGGCTTAAAGGTCGTGAACGAAATCGTTAACAACCTTTTCGAATCGCTCGGCGAGCGACTTGCGCCCGTTATTATTTTATTTACTCAAAAGTTTAAGGGGCTTGCGTCCGACACGAGCACGATTGATTCCATTATGTCGGCTTTTGTCGGCACCATTCAAGTGCTAACAAACGCCGGCGTTATCGTCTCGGGCGTCTTCCAAGCGGTTTCGGCCGTGCTCGGAACGGGTCTTGCGGCCGCGCTCGAATCGGTCTCGGCGGTTTTAAAAGGTAATTTTTCGGAAGCTTTCAAACTTGCAAAACTTGGCGTTACCGAAAGCGGAAGCGCCATTGTCAAATCTTACACCGACACCAAAGACCGCCTAAAAGAAGTCAACGCGGCTTTCGCGGAAAACCAAGCGACCGACATTGCGAAAGAAGAGCAACTCGAAAAAGATAGCTTGGCGAGACGAAGCGAAGTGCGGCAAAAGGCCGCGCTCGACGATGCGATAAAAGCGCGTGAGCAACAAATCACGCAACAAGAAATCGACCTTCAATTGGTCACGGCAAGCGAAGAGCAAAAAGCACTTGCGCAAATCGAGACCCAACTCAAGACCCAACAAGAACTTTACAAGAACGCTTCGACCGCGGGCGCGAAGCTTGCGGCGCTAAATAATATTCACCGACTTAACGAACAAAAAGCCGAAGAGCTTTCGAACCAACAAAGAATCAAGAACCGCGGCGACACGTTTGCGACAATTGCGACGCTTCAAAATTCAAGCAACAAGGCTTTAGCAATTGCCGGGAAAGCCGCGGCAATTACGCAAATTGCGATTGAAACGCCGGTCGCGGTTTCTAAGGCCCTTTCAGCTTTCCCGCCGCCCTTTAGTTTCGTTGCGGCGGGCTTGGTTGGCGCGGCAATGGCCGCCCAAGCCGCGCAAATCGCGGGCGTGCCCTTAGCGGAAGGGGGCATCGTTATGCCAAGGCCGGGCGGCACGCAAGCGACAATCGGCGAAGCCGGGCAAGCCGAAGCCGTTATTCCTTTGGACCGCATGGGCGATTTCGGCTTAGGCGGCGGGGGCGGGGTAACAATTATTTCTTATGGTGGGCTTTTAGGAAGCGAGTCGGAAGCGCGCGAGTTTGCCCGAGCGGTTGACCGCGAGCTTTTAAAGCTTCGCCAAAATAACGAAAGCATTGCGTTCGATTCAGGGGTTGTTTAAATGGAATTTTTAAAAGCGAGTTATCTCAACACGACGACACAACTCGCGGTAAATTCTAACACGCTTTCGGCCGCGAACCTTTTCAACCGCGACCCGGCTTACCAATATTCAAGCGACGGGCTCGACAATGATTTAACGACAACGAGCATTGTCGTAACGTTTGATTCGACTTTGACGGTAAGCCGTCTTGCTTTGGTCGACATGAACTTTAAAGAGTTCCGCGTCTTTTACAACGGCGCAACCGCCAACGCTTTGACGTTAACAAACGCCGACACGACAACAAGCGTTTACACCGGGAACGCCGACGCAAATAAGTTCTTTCGATTTAACACCATTCAATGCACGTCGATAACGATTGAAGCGACAAAGACTTTTATCGCAAATCAAGAAAAGTTTTTAGGGCTCTTACTTCCGACCGATTTAATTTTAGAGCTTTCGCGCGTCCCGTCGGCCCAACAATACAAGCCGCGGCTCGTGCCTAAGCAAGTCGTGCATAAGCTTTCCGACGGCGGCACGCGAATTCACAACGTCAAAAAGAAATGGGAAACGTCAATCGACTTGGATTACGTTTCGCAAACCGAGCGTGACACAATTTTCGAAGACCTTTACTCGCTCGACGACGCTTTCAACTTTTGCCCGTTCGGCACCGTTACGAGTTGGTCGGGGCAAGTCTTCGAAAGCGTTTGGGACGGGCCTTTTTCTTTTTACGAATTTTCAGACAACAATGCGAACGTCGGGTTTTCTGGAAAAATCACACTTAAGGAAACGCCAAGTTGAGCACGCTTTCAATTAACACCATGATTAAAAAGCCCGTCGCGAATGTTTTTCGCCGGGCTAAAATTCGTCGCCGTCTTACTTCGACGGGGCAATTCGAAAGTTCATGGCTCGACATTTCCAAATACGTTAAAAGTTGGGGCAAGGTCTCAAGCCAAGTCGACGTCGCTCGCCGTTTTAAATTTACTTTTTCAAACGCGAAGCTTGTCGTTGAAAACGAGGAAGGCGCTTTTAACCCGAGCGATTCGCCTTCGTCTCTTTGGTTTGGCTATCTCAACCAACAAAGAACGCTTGTGCAAATCGAAGCGGGCTTTCGTTTTATTTCTAAAGACGCAAACGGCGTTAACACAATTTCCGAGCTTCCTTCGGGCGCGCAATGGGACGCGGCTTTATGGGACGCCGACGACGACTTGTGGGACGACACCGATTCTTCGTCAATGTTTATCGGCATTCTAAGCGGCGACATTCCGTTAAACGATAAGAACGACATCGCGTTAAATCTTAAGCCGCTCGTTTCGGTCTTCCAAGACTTCCCGGCGCGGAACTTGACGGGTTGGACTTCGACGGGCTTTACCGCAAGCCAATTTGTCGGAATGGTTCGCGACCAAGTCGACGCAAACGGCAATTACATTTTCCGACCTTTCTTTGGTGACACAACTTCGAATTGGGAAATTTCAACGACGTCAAACGTCTTCGCAAACCTGAACACTTCCGGCGCGGCCGATGTCGTCGACAAAACGGTTTGGGAAATTATCGAAAAGCTTGCCGAGACCGAAAATTTCGTGCCTTACATTACGCGAAACGGCGTCTTCAAATTCATTTCTAGAACGTCGGCCGACACGGCGACGGCTTTCGAATTTCATGGTGCCGGTTCTTTTAACACGACTTACGGGCACACGATTAAAACCGTCGACTCTTACGGGTTTCGAATTTCAAAATATTATTCGCGCGTGCAGTTAAAATGGCGAGACACGCAAACGACAACGAGCTTTGTTGTTCGCGAATCGGAACTCGAAGTTTCGCCCACCAATAACCCTTGGCTTTTGGGCGTTCGCACGTTGTCGCTTGAAAATTATTATATCCCGACGGTTACGGTTGCCGAGACTTTAGCCGACGCGCTCTTCGACGACGTGTCGGCGTTCAAGCGTGAAATCGAATTCACGACGACTTTCGTTCCGCACCTTGATTTGTTCGACCGCATCGCGGTTTATTACGACCCCGCCGAAGCGCGCCCCGGCACGTTATGGGACTTAAACAATTGGGCAAGTGACACGACGTCGACAAGTGAAGACTTGATTTTTGACTCGGCCGTCGGCGACGCTATTATTTTGCAAGGCGAAGAGTTCAAGTTTCTTTCAATGGAAATCGACTTAGATAATTTTTCAAATAAATTCGTTGCGAGGGAAATCTAAATGCCAAGCACGGCGACAATAACCGCATTTTACACTTTCGCACCTTTGACGTCGATTCGGTCGAGCGAGGTAAATAATAACTTCGGACTTTTCCGCGGGCATCTTTTGCCAATCGACGCGAGCGCAACGTCGTTTTCGAATTACTCTTACGACTTGGGCGCCGACGAATACGCTTGGCGAAACGTTTACGCGAAGGCCGAATATTTATTTGAGCACACGGCGGGAAGCGAACCGACGACGCCGTCGGCCGGAAAAATGGCGCTTTACTTTAAACAAGACGGCTCGCTTTACAAAAAGAATTCGGCCGGCGTCGAAGCGGCGGTCGGCTCGGGCGGCGGGGGCGGCGGTTCAAGTGTAAAATGGATTGAAGACGTCAACCCGCCGGTTGCGGTCTTTGAATACAACGCGCAAGCTTACGTTTTCACCGACGGGCTTTCGCAAAGTTTATTTGCGCAAGTGAGAGTGCCGAGTTCTTTTGTCGCGGGTTCGCAAATCAATTTGCTCGGGCTCTTTTACGCGAGCGGCACGTCGAGCACGGTTTTATTTAGAACCGAAGCGACCTTAATTCGTGAACTTAACGAAGCGATTTCTTCGGTCGCAAACGTTTACACGTCAACGGCCGCGGCCGTGACATTGGCGACAACGGCGAACCGATTAAACCCCTTCACTTGCGACTTAACCGACGCAAGCGGTTTGGTAAACGGCGCGACGGTAACGGCGGGCGATTTACTTTTGGTGAAGCTCACGCGCGCGACCGGCACGTCAACTTTAGATGCAACGATTCCAATTGATTCGAGCGAGGTAACATTCACATGAAGTTTTTAATTCATTGGCTCTTAGTCGTCTTTACCGTCTTAAATCCAATGCTCGCAAATGCGGCTTTGACCGATTACGACCGGCAAGAATTCGGTTTCTTTAACGCGCTGAAAGATAAAAACGCGGGCTTCGAGAGTGGCAAATCAAATTGGACGGCAAGCGGCGGGTCGTTTACCATTGGCACTTCGCCAATTATTGAAGGTAAGCAATACGGAATTTTCGATGCAAGTTCAGCGAGCCAAACTTTAACAAGCGCCGCGGTTACACTTCACCGAACCGGCACTTGCGAAGTCTCGGGTTTCTTTCGAGTTCCGAGCGGGACGTCGACTTATCTTTTACAAGCCTACGACGGCACCAATATTTTAGGTTCTGAAACGATAGTTAATTCAACAACGGCAATCGAGCACGTTACCGAATACCCTTGCCAAACTTCGGGCACGGTTGCCGCGCGCGTGATTTCGGCCGCGAGCAACGAGCCCGCAATCGAGCACGACGGTTTTAAAATTGGCGTTGCGAGGAATGTCGGTGCATTCAATAACACGACCGAATTCCGAGGCTATAACCCGATAGTTTCAAATCTTGGGTCCGGGTCAACTGCAACCAATTCCGGTTGGTGGAGACAGGTTGGCGACTCAATGCAAGTTATTATGAAGGTTACAAAAGATGGGACCAACGGCACCGGTTCGAGCGCTGTTACTTTTTCTATCCCTTCGGGCTATTCGATAAATACGTCAAAACTCCCGGCTACTAGCAACCAAGCGTTAGGCGTCGCAATGGACGCAACGGGCGGCACGACTGGTTCGGTTATTTACAATTCCGCGACGACGGTTAGCATGTATAGTATGGTCGCCAGTGTCGGGGACTTTACGGGCGCGGCTTTTAGTGCGAACAAACAAATTTCGCTGAACTTCACGGTCCCAATTGTGGGTTGGTCGGCTTCAAGCGCGCTTTCACCAAATGCCCAAGGCTTAAGTTGGTCGGGAACGCATGGGCAAGACTGCGCTTGGACGACGACGTCGACGTCACTTGCCGCAATCGGCACCGGCGACGCGTCTTGCACGTTTACGCAATTGTCGAACCGAAACTTTGGAACCGTGACTTCGGCGACCGCGTCGTCGAATAATATTCCGGGCATTGTCTTTACGCCGGTCTTAAGCGGAAAATATTTCGTTTGTGTAACCGCACACGCTTACAACGCGTCGGCGGTAGGAAACTTCGCGGGCCTCGCAATTCACGACGGGACGTCAACAATTGCAAGTGCATCGCGCCGAAACGGTAACGCGAGTTCGGGCACCAACGACGAAATTCCTTTTACCATGTGCGGAATTGCGACGCTTACGGCGGGCACTTCGCGAACCATTCAGCTTTACGCAAATGCGTCGGCGGGAACGACAACGCTTTCGAACGGTGCGAGCGGCACTGCAAACGTTACTTGGAACATTTTCAACGTCGACCAAGCAGTTTCGGCTTTGATTGCGAACTCGGTTTTCACTAAAGCGGCGGCGGGCGCCCCGCAAAGAATTTCGTCTTACGCTTTCACTTGCTCAAGTTCGGCGAGCATGGGCAATAACAACGACCCCGGCACGACGATAGGAAACATTTCTAGCGGCTCTTGCACAATTACTTTTGGCGACCCTTGGTCCAACACGCCCCAATGCACATTTAATATTACCAACGCCGCCGGCAACGCTTGGACGTCGCACATAAATTCAATAACGACGACGACCATAAACCCAATGGGTTACTCGGGCGGGTATTTAACGACCTATCAAGGCTCGGTAATTTGCATGGGGGCCGATTAACAAATGGATTCACTCGGGCTTTTAGGTTCGGCACTTGGAATAATTTCGGCGCTCGTAACGGGCGGGGTTTGGCTTTTGAAATACAACGCCAAACTGCAAAGCCAAATGCTGAAAGCGAAAAAAGACCTTTACGAAGAGCGTTTCGAAAATCTTAAGAAGGCGCTTGGCGGTTTGGAATACCGGCTTTCGCTTCACGCCGGCGAACTAAAAGACAACTCAACTCGATTGGTGAAAGTGACAACACAACTTGAAAAGACTGAAAACAAAATTTCAAGTTATGTCGAAACAACCGAAAAGAAACTTGCAAGCTTTGAAACCGTCGTCGTGAAAATTTCCGACGACTTAATAATGCTAAAAAACAAAAAGGGGAATTCATGAAAAACGTTTTAAATATTTTCGCCGTCGCGTTTATCGCTCTATCTATTCACGGTACGCCGTGCGGTAAAGCATTTGCGCAAACTGATATTAAAACCGCGCCTTCGGCTACGCCGGCGCCGGAAGCTTTGACCGCGGTTGTGCCCACGCCCGCGGAAACGCCCGAAGCTCAACCGGCGCCGGCCGAACCCGTTCCCGAAAAGACCGCAATCGAAAAGGTTTGGGACTTCCTAAAATCGGCCGGCGGCTTTGTCGCGGGCTTTGTCGTTGTGTTCGAAATCTTTGTTCGCGCTTTCCCAACTAAGAACCCGCTTTCTATTTTGGTGCCGGTAAAGCATTTCATTGACACTTCGATTTTGATTTTAGGTTGGCTCTCAAACTTGCTCGTTTCGCTTATCAATGCGGCGAACAAATCAGAAAACAAACTCGAAAAGAAAAAGGCTTAAGACATGAAGTCGCCGGCTTGGCTTGAAATCGCACTGAAAGAAATCGGGCAAAAGGAAATGGCGGGCACGAAAGCAAACCCGCGAATTTCGCTTTATCACGCAATTACAACTTTGCGTGCAACGAGCGACGAGGTTTCTTGGTGTTCGTCTTTCGTTTGTTGGGTCTTAGAAAAAGCCGGCGTTCCTTCGACACGTTCCGCGGCCGCGCGAAGTTTCCTAACGTGGGGGCAAGCGATTAAAGACCCCTTCATCGGTTGCGTCGTTGTGATTTCACGCGGCGGCGACCCCACCAAAGGGCATGTCGGGTTTTGGGTTGCCGAAAACGACGAGCAAGTTTTTATCTTAGGCGGGAACCAAGACAACGAAGTCAACGTTCGGGGTTACGATAAAAAGCGCGTGCTTAGTTACCGCGCGCCAAACGACGAACATTGGACGGCGAAAAATGGAACTCATTAAATCAGTCGCGACCGCAATCGCCGCGATTCAAACCGTCGACAAATGGTTCCAACAATTGGTGTTAGTTTACATCGAAATGCAAAGGGCAAAAGACAATGCGGAATTTCTTAAAGCGGTTCAAAAGGCTAAGAGCACACAAGACGTTGAAGACCTTGCCGCTAATATTGGTCGCAAGTTGTAGCCTTCCGCCAAAGAAAACCGGCGAGCCTTTGAAGTCGCTTTGCATTTTAGACTTCGAAGAAAAGAAATGCTGGGTTAGCCGGCCTAAAGGTATTTACCGCGACTTTAAGGACATGAACGATTGCCATTTTGGCGGCGAATGTTTTTTCGCAATTGAAGAAAATGATTTGAAGCGTATTCAAGACGCGCTTAATAAATAGGGGGCACGATGCCAAGCTCGGCGACGATTACGGCTTATTACACTTTTCAAGCAAACACCAAAGCGCGCGCGACTCAAGTCAACGCGAATTTTTCGCTTTACCGCGGGCATAACATTCCAATCGAACCTTTGACGGCAACCGGGTCCGATATATCTTACGATTTAGGTTCGACCGAATACCGTTGGCGCTCGACTTACACGCAATATTTAAACGTTGTTAGTTCAACGTTGACGGCGGCCTTAGAAATTCGCGGTAACACAAGCGCGACTTTAGGCGCCATGCAATTTTACATTGGTAACACGCTCGCCGCGCAAATTACGCCGTCGGGTTTCGACGGCGCTTACATGCGTTCGAATTCAATTCCGACAACGGCGCTCGTCGACGTGAGCGAATTTGTTTATGAGTTCTTTACCGCAACCGGAAGCTTCGTTATTCCGAACAACCCCGGCGCGCCAATCGGAGTTCTTGTTTTCGGAATTGGCGGCGGCGGCGGCGGCGGCGGCGGCGGTCTTAACAACCCGGCAAGTAACACGTCGGGCGGCGGCGGCGGCGCCGGCGGTCAAATGGGAATGGTTTTCGTTCCCGTAACGGCCGGCGAAACTATCACTTGCACGATTCCCGCGGCGGCGGCCGGCGGGGCGGGCTCGGGAAGCGCGGGCGTTACCGCGACGGCCGGCACGGCCGGCGGTAACGTAACGGTAACGGGAAGCTTTGGAACATTAACTTTTGGCGGCGGGGCCGGCGGTCCCGGCGGTTCGGCGTCAAGCGTCGCGGGCGGCGCGCAAAGCTATCGGGGCGGCCTAACGTCAAGCGCCGGCGGCGCGGTTACGACGGGCGTCTTCGGAACGCCAAGCGCCGGTGACTTTTCAGCGCGCGCCGTTGGTGGGGCGGCCGGGTCCAACGGTGCGAGCGGCACCGGCGGGGGCGGCGGCGGGGCGGGCTTTGCCGCGGGCGGGGCGGGCGGCGCTGGAACGCCCGCAAACGGTTCCGACGGCTCGCTCGGGTCGGGCGGGGGCGGCGGCGGCGGGTCGACCGCAACGGCGCCGGGAACGGGCGGCAGCGGCGGCAAGGGGGCCGTAATCATTGCTTACGTTTACCAAGTTTAGGGTCTTTACTTGACACGCCAAAAGAAAATGGCCGACGCTTCGGTTCATGGGCATCATGAACCGAATTCATTTTTACGCGTATCGTTACAATTACACACGGGCACCAAAGCTAAAACATAAAGCGCCAATCGACGTCTCGCTTGAACTTGCAAGTCAATGCAACCAAGCGTGTTCGTATTGTTACCACGCCGAAGCGACGCCTTTTAAAAAAGGAATGATGTCGCTAAAGACGGCCCAACTTATTATTGTCGACGCGGCCGCGGTTAGCGTCCCGTCGATAAAATTAAATTGGAAAGGCGAGTCGACCCTAAATCCGCATTTTTATGCGATTACGGAATTCGCAAAAGAGCACGCCGATTCAAAGACTTTTATCGAGCGTCTCACCAATTCCAATTTTAAATTCCCGCTTCACCGGGACGACATTTTCAAAGGGCTTTTGAATCAAACCAAAGTTAAGGTGTCTTTCGATTCTTTCATTCCGGGCGTAATGGAAAAGCAACGGGCGGGGTCGAACCCAGCTTTAGCGGAAAAGAATATTTCGCATTTTTATGCAATGCCAAACCGAAAGACCGAAATCGTAATTCAAGCGGTTAGAACCCAACTCAACAAAGACGAAGACTTAGAACACGAGGTAAAGAAACGTTGGCCTTCGGCAACGGTTTCGATTCGTGACATGGTAGCCGGCCGAGTTGAAAACAATTTCGTCGAGCAAGAAAGCATTCGCGGCCGCGGCACTGAACGGCAATCATGCGTTCAAGCGCACGCGCGTTTGATTTTCAATTGGGACGGCACCGCGTTCCCTTGTTGTGTCGACATAACCGAGTCGATGCCGCTCGGAAACATTCGAGAAGATAGCATTTTTAATATTTTTAACGGCGAGCCGGCGAAGCGTTTACGCACGGCTTTACTTGACGGCTCGGCATTTAAATGCGGCGCTTGTAAAGGTTGTTCGAGTTTTGAAAGTTACAAGGGTTACAAGGCGCCTTGGCTTTCGTAATTGTTTTAGCGTGGGGGCACAATGAAAAAAGTCTTTCGACCGGGCGTCGTGATTTGCTCACGGCTCGATTCTGAACGCGTTCCGGGTAAAGTTCTTAAACCAATTAACGGCGTTCCCATTATTTCCCATTTGGTGAACCAACTTGCCAAGCTAAACATTCCGGTCGTCGTCGCCGTCCCGGCAAATCAGAGCGGCGCTTACGAAAAAGCCCTTTCACTTACGACGAGCGTTTCGGTTTGGCCTTCGAAGTTCTTTACCGACCCGCTCGCAAGAACTTGTGAAGCGGCAAAGGCTTATGGCTTTACGCATGTCGTGCGCGTAACCCACGACAAAATTTTCGTCGACCTTGACGTTTTACGCCGGGCACTTATCATTGCCGAGCACGAATCGGAAGGCGTCGATTATATTCATTCGTCAACGCTTACGCCCGGCACGGGCTTCGAAATCATAACGACCGATTGTCTTACGCGCGCGAGCCTTGCGCACAAGAACGTCGAGCACATTACTTACGCCGTGCGGCCGATTTCGAAGTTGACGCTTGACCTTGTAACTGAAACCGAACCGTTCAACCTTTTAATTGATTTCCCGGAAGACCTAAAACTTTTCGAAGTTCTTTTCGCAAGCCTTGGAAATCAAGCGACGCTTGCCGAAGTGACACATTACCTAAAACGAAACCCCGATTTAATTCGAATCAATTTACCGCCGCTTTTGACGGTTTACACTTGCGTGCATAATGGCGAAAGATTTATTCATCGCGCTTTGAACTCGGTTGCGCACCAAGGGAACTTTAAAAAAGAAATGGAATTGATAATCGTCGACGACTTTTCAACCGACAAGACGCTCGAAATTGTCGCGAAGTTCGCGCTTGGAAAACCTAACGTTTCATGGCATCGGAACGTGGTAAATAAGGGCCTTGCAAGTTCAAGTAACGTTGCGCTTTCAAAAGCCCGCGGCCGTTACATTTTGCGGTTAGACGCCGACGACTTCTTTGTCGACGACACGGCGCTTTCGAATCTTATTTCACACGCCCAAGAATCGAAAGCCGAAGTTGTTTACCCCGACAATTACTTTGGTGGGTTAGACGTGATTCAAAAGGGAAGTGAAAAACACCATGTCGGCGGCGCGCTATTTGACAAGAAAGCTTTAAGTTTCCTTCGCTTCAAAGACGGGCTAAGAAATCACGACTCGCTCGACATCTTTACCCGTGCGAAAAATAAATTGAAAGTCGGCTATTACGAAAAGCCGGTTTTCTTTTACACGCAACGAAGTGATTCAATGTCGAAGACGAATTTAAAAGAGCGCGAAGAAATCGCGAAAGCAATTACGGCGGGGGCGTTGTGAGAAAATTCGAAGCAATTGATTTAGCAAAACTTTACGCGCTCGGAAGCGCGAACGGTTGGAACGAAGTCTTAAACGAACGTTACGCAAAACGCGACATCGACGGCCTTGCAAAGCTTCGCTATCAAATCGCGGCCGGAATGGACGACCTTGCAAAGAAGAAACTTAACACCGAGGAAATGAACATTTGGTTTATTCGTCTCAACCGTTCAATTGAAAACACGGCGAAGAAAATCCTTCGCGAAAAATACCCGTTACCGGAAGACAACCCGCTCGATTTTGAAAACCGAACGGCCGTAACCGGCGACATGAAAAAGAAACGAGACGACGAGCTTGCGAAATTTTTTAAAAGAAGTGCTTACTAAAAAGGGGCCGAACGTGAACCAATTTGCCAAACGCCGAACATGGGGGCCGACGCCCAATTACCCGAACGTCGAAGCTTACGCGCCCACCAAAGAGCAAAGCGAAAGAAAGCTAACCGTTATCGCGGGGCCGTGCTCGGTTGAGAACCCCGAGCAAATTCATTCGATTGCACTTAAGGTAAAGCTTTCCGGCGCGACACATTTGCGCGGCGGCGTCTTTCGCGCCGGCACTTACCCCGGTAAGCATTTCGGTTACCGAGACGAAAGCCTTTTAAATTCTTATTACGTTGCCGCGAAAACAAACGGGCTCGAAAACATTATCGAAGTTCTAGATTACGACGAAGAAAAAATGAAAATGGTTTCGAAGTATTGTTCGGCCTTTCAGGTTGGCGCAAGGCACATGCAAAATTACACGCTTTTGCGTTCGCTTGGGCGTTACGAAAAGCCGGTCTTTCTAAAGCGAAACCCCGGCGCGACAATCGACGAATGGCTCGGCTCGGCCGAGCATTTACTCGTGGGCGGCGTCGAAGAGCTTTACTTGATAGAACGGGGCTCGTCTTCCAATGCGACGCATGTTCGTTGGGACCTTTCCCTTTCGCTTATTCCGGCCGTGAAGGCCCTTTCGAAAGTTCCCGTAATTGTCGACGCCGCACACGGGACGGGCCGACGTGACTTGGTGGGGCCGATGTCTTTAGCGGGCATTGCCGCGGGCGCGGCGGGGCTCTTAGTCGAAGTACACGAGACGCCCGAGCAAAGCTTAAGCGACCCCGACCAAGCGATTACACCAAGCGATTTTAACCAACTCATGAATCACGTTAACTTAGTTAGAGCGGCGTTGCTCTAAAGGAAAGGCCCCGAATGCAAAAGCCAATTGAACCCATGAAAGACACGAACATGAAATGCCCCAATTGCGGCGGCGACCATTGGGAAAACGTCGACAAGTTTCGCCTTAAGCCTTCGGGCATGGGTCTTTGCATGTCGTGCGGTTTTGTCTCTTACCCGGCAAAATGGAAATCGAAAGAAGAGATTTTCGCCCACTATCGAACCGATTACCGAAACCCGCCAACCCACGCGAATCTTTTTGCGTGCGAACGAAAGAATCACTTTCACCATAAATTTCTTTACGACACTTTCGAAAACTGGAAAGCCGAAAAGAATCACAAGCCCGCGATTTGCGAAGTCGGCGCGGCCTTCGGCGCGAGCTTAAATTTCTTTCGCCAAATTTTCCCGCAAGCCGACGTTTCCGGCACTGAACTAACGACGTCAATGCGAAGAAACGCCGCGCACGAATTTGGAATAAAGCTTTCGGAAGACATCGACGAGTCGAAAACTTACGACTTGATTATGTCTTACAAGGTCTTAGAACACCAAGTCGACCCGCACCTTGAGCTTGAACGTTACGCGAAACTTTTGAAACCGGGCGGGCTTCTTTACATGTCGGTTCCGACTTGGTTCAAATCGCTTTACAATTTCGGCATGTCGGGTTTCGACCTTGAGTATTACTTCGACCCGAATCACATAAACGTTTGGACGCGCGAAATGTTCGAGAGCATGTTAAAGCGCGCGGGCTTTGAAATCGTAAAAGCCGACCAAGTGATTTATTCTTCAACTTACCTTTGCCGCGTTAACCCCGAAATGAAAAAAGAGCCAATGGTAAAGCACGACCCGACGCTTATCAAGGTTGCGCTCGGAAATATTCGCGCGGCGTTCATGGCGTTTCAAGATAACAATTTTAAAAAGGCAATTGAGATTTGGCCCGATTACCCGCAAGCCCATGTGTCGCACGCGGAAATGTCGCGAAAGATTTTGGGCGAAAAAGGTTGGAAGGCTTTCAGCGAAGAGATTATCGAGCCCGCTTTGAAGGCGTGCCCCGAGTCGGCCGACATTTTAGTAATGGCAACCGACTTCGCCATGCGCGCGGGCGAATGGCAAACGGCAACGAAGTTCGCCGAAAAGGCTCTTCTTTGGAAACCTGAAAACCCGGTTAGCCTTTCCCATTTGGTGAACATTATGCGGGAAATCGGCATTCGCGCGAAAGACCCAAAAGAAAAGCTTCATTACTTTATTCAAGCGCGCGAAATCGCGACCCATTGGCGAAACGTTTCCGGTCAACACTTTAAGGAAGCAACCGATTTGATTTTATTCTTCAACGCGAAAATTCCGTTCGAAGGTGAAACCCAACCGGCACCAAAAGTAAAAACAAAAGCGGCGCTTCGAGTTCTTGAACCCGAGCCCGCCCTTTAATTATTTCTTGTAACGTGGGCCGGTCCAACCGTCGGCTTCGACCGGAAGGCCGGCCGCCCACCTTGGCTTTAAGCACATGATTTTTACGAACTCGGAAAGCGACCCTTTTCCGATTTCTTTTTCGCAAACGATTTCGTCGTGAACCTGAAACAAAACTTGATAACCTGATTTTTCTAAGCGCAAAAGTGCCGACGCCATAAGGCACCGCGCCGTCGCTTGAACAAAATTTTCTGTTAGCGAACCGCCCCACGTTCTTTCAAGACCCCATTTTTTAGTCTTGGAATTGACGGCATAAAATTCGAGCGTCTTAAAAGGCCCGCGGGTTTCGGTGCGCGACATTTTTATTTCTTTACCAAAATCGTCAATTAAGGTTTCGACGACTTCGAAGTCACGCATTCGCCAAGACACTTGCGGGGTCGCGTAAGCGAGCGACCGGCCGCTTGGTAATTGAACCCACAAGAACCCGTCGCGGTAATTGAAGCGGCAACGGCCGGCGCGGAAAACGCAACCCGGCGTTTCAACCGCACTTAGCGCCGCTTGCTCGTAAGCCTTCCAAAGCTCGGGAACCGCGGCATTTGCTTCGCGGTAATTCGCGACCGCTTCCCGCGATTGCTTATCGCCAAGCTTGAGCCGGTAAACGTCGTGCGCGGTTAACTGAAACTTCGACCAACCCATGCCGAACCCGCAACCCAAAACTTGGGCCTTAGCCAATTGCCGGGCGTCTTTCGCCCATGTCTCGTCGGCCTTTACCGCTTGGGCGATTTCCTCGTAAGACTTCCCAAGGTTCGCCGCCGCTTGGTAAATGTAAGGGTCGCGGCCGGCCGCCAAAACTTTAAGCCCCGGTTCGTTTCCAGACATCCACCAAAGAACGGCGACTTCGATTTTTGAAAAGTCGGCCGCGAAAAGTTCTTTTCCGGGGCTCGCTTGAATCATGTTTCGAAGTAACGCCGAAAACAAAATTGATAGGTCGTCGCCGTAAAGACATTTTAAAGTCTCGGGGTCGCACTCGATAACGTTTTCGACCGCGGCGTAAGGCCGAGCTTTTTCGACTTTGATAAGCCCGCGCGGAAAGTTTTGAATTTGAATGCCCGTCCCGCTATCGCGCCCCGTGCTCGCGCCATGATAAAGGAGAATGTCTCTTACCCGGCCGTCGTCTTCGCTCGCGCGCTTTTCGAAAGCTTGGTATTTCTTTACTGACGATTTCGAAAGGGCCTTTCTGATTTCTAACAAAGCCCGCATGTCGGGGTTAAGCTTCCCACCGCTAAGCGCGTCTTGAACGGTTTGCGCTTTTATGTCCGGAAGCTCGACGCCGTCCAACGCTAAGAATTCCAAAATTGATTTGCGCGCGCCCGGCTTGGTGACAAGTCCCATTGTGAGGGCGTCCAATTGCTTCAATTTGATTTTGCTTTCGGCGTCTAAAATCGAAATGATTTTTCGAATCGTTTTTAAGTCGACACGAATGCCGCGCCAATTTAGCCGTTGGTTTAAGAGCCAAACTTCGCGCTCGATAGGAATTAAATCAGGCAATCGGTCGTCGAGTGCTTCCTCAGAAAGCACGTCGTATTTGCAATAAGTGTAAAGCGTTTTAAAAGTTTCGGCCGCTTCCAGTGAATCGTTTGGCTCTAGAAATTTTTTGGGCTCTTCAAATTTTGTTTTGTCTTCGCGCCATTTAATTTGTTTCGGCGTAAGCTTTTGACCGCGGGTTAACCGTTCGTGAATTTCCCGTGCCATTGTGTGAAATTCATTTGAGCGCCGGGTTGGTTTGCAAGTCGCCATCATGGCGATAAACCCGCGCTTGTCTTTCTGAACGCTTAAGTTTAGGGCCGCGCCGGCGCCCTCAAGGTTGCGGGGTAAAGCGCAAGCCGCGGCCTTGGCGGCCGTGCAATAACGAAGCTCAAGCGGAATTGTTGGCCAACCTTTGCGCTTAACTAAAACGTTTTCGTAAATGCACATTTCGAAAAATGAATTGTGGGCCGAAAACTCGTAACGCTCTTCGATTAACCGGGTCCAAAGGTTTCGAAACTTTTCCGGTAACTCGGTCCAATGTTTCCCAATGGTGAAGAAATCAAGAAAGTAAATCGTCGGTTCACCATGAATTTTAAAAGCGAGACAAGTCGGCCGTGTCGTTGGGTCTTGCGAATATTTAAAAGCGCCGGCCGTTTTCAAATCGCAAACCGAGCGCGTTTCGAAATCGTGGGTTACGCGTTTCTTTTTCATATATTAAATTCTTTTTTAATTTTTCGAGCCAAATCGTAAATCATGTTCGCGTCAATACCGCTCGCGCGACGTCGATAGTTTTCGGCGTCCCGCGGGTTCGTGTTAATAACATTTGACCAGTCAAACCGCCAACGTTCGATAACTGAAACCAAATCTTGCTCGGGAACATTTAAAAGTTTTTCGGGTTTCTTTTTCACGTCACGGCCCAAGTTTCGACTTCGATTATTTCGCCGTCGGGTAAATCGTAAACCATAAGACCGAGCACGCGCCGGCTTTGCGCGCGCGGGAAGCTTTGGGCAATAAAATCGTAAGCCTGACTTACCGTGCGAAATACACCTAAGACGCTAAGGGCACCGTAAATACCAACGCGAAAGACGATGTGAATATTTATCGGCGGGGGCGTTAGTTCACTATCGAGCGGAATTTGAACCAAGTTAGTCCCCTTCCGCTCGCTCGATTGCTGCGATTTCCTTGATTGCGTCGTTTAAATCTTCGCAGATAGTTTCAACTGTAGGCGTTCCGCCGTCTGGCGGTCGAAGTCCAGCGTTGTATAAAACTCTCTTTGCAATCACAATCACGGCCTTCGAGACCTCGGCCTCCCGCGCTTGGCGTGCGATGGTTTCGTTTTTGATTTTCAATTCGTCTCTGTATTCATGCGCCATATCTCGATACTGCCGAGTTGCCTCAAGTTCTTTTCCTACGATTCTGCAATGTGCGTCCATGCTAATATTGTCGAACTTGATTTTCTCAACCTCCGCCCGTAGTTCGGCGATGGTTTCTAGCTTCTCTGTGTCTTGTTTCATTACAAAAGATAAAGACTCGCTCAACTCAGCCACAATCCGGTCGTGGTCGGTGACTGGCATGACTTCGATAGCTCCCTGCAAAGGGTTCATCGAAACATCGGTTATCTGATGCGCACTCTCGTCTTTGCCAATTTTGAACAGAACCCACAGCCGCTTCACTTCTTTGCCGTCGCTCATGTTTCCTTTCAGAAATAAAAATGCCGGCGAAGAAAGTTCATAACTCTTTTTCGCCGGCCACGATAGTTAGGTCGTGCAAGAAACCGCTACCGCTTAAAATGCCAATTCTTCGTCTGCAAATTCTTCCGACTCGTCTTCGGCCGCGAGCGCCCCGAAAACTTCGCCAACGGGTTTCTTACCGCTGAACGACTTACCGTCGCGAAGCTTTTGAACGTGATCTAAAATAAAGCCCACGCCGTAAGTTTTGGACTTTTTGGGAACTCCCAAACGTAAGCGTAAACGTAAGCGCGCGCGTAGCAACCGGCGTAAAAGTCGGAAGCTTTCAAAATCTCTTCGCCGTTTCTATCGACAACGCCGGGGGGCGATGTCTCGCCGGTCGACGCCGCGACAACCCAATGCCCGGCGTAACCCTCCATTGGCTTACCCGTTTTCTTCGCAATGCCGGCGGGGCCGTCGCCGTCTTTTACCGGGCTCTTTATCCCCTCGGGCCATTTCTTCGGGTCTTCGCCAAACTTCGCGACCTTCGCCGCTTTGATAGCTTTCTTAATTGCCGCAAGGTCTTGCTTTTTATCGAAAAGCATTGTCACCGAAAATTTCGGGTCGTTCTTAGTTCCCGGCATCGCTTGTGCCTTAAAGACATGCGGATAGCTTACACGAAATTCCGGTGTTACGATTCTTTGTTCGTCTTTCATTTCTGACATGTGTTCCCTCGTTTTCACTGTTTTGGCGTTATTGCCCTTTGGTCTTAAACTAAAATTCCGTAAACGTCGTTGTCGTCGTCCGCAAAGTCGTCGACGCTTTTGTCGAAGCCTTCGTCGTTTTCGTCGTAACCGTTAGAAATAATCTTCGCGGTCTCCGGCGAAGGCTCGCTCGATTCGCGCTTCGATTTCTTTTTCGCGAGCGGCTTGCGCTTCACGGGCTTTTTCTTCTTTGCCAAGACTTTCTTCTTTTTTACTTTTTTCTTTACCGCCATTTAAGGCCCCCTCGTTTAGAAATATGTTTCGAGCTTTACTTATTTTGGTCCCACGTTTCAAGGGGCAAATTCCTTTTGCCTTGCACCAATGGCAATGCCCGCCCTCGACAAATTCGTTTGGGTTTAGTTCGACGCGATCAACCGCGCGCTTGAAAAAGTCGACATAAGTTTTTAGCTCAAGCGTCGGGACTTCCCAATAAGTCGGCCCGTCGTAACCCTTGATTCGCGGTTGAACGACCCAAAGCCGGACGCGTTTAAAATTCCATTGGTAAAGATGCGCAAGGCCGACACCATAAAAAATCATTTGCAAGTTCTTGACGGGGCTTACCGCGTGCCCGGCGCCGTATTTGAAGTCGATAACGTTTAGCGTTCCGAAATGGTCGACAACCGCCGAATCAAAAGTGCCGAACATTTCCTTGTGAATGAAATCCAAATGCACGCGGGTTTCGACTAAGAATTCCGAGCCTTCGAATTGGTCGCGAAGACGCAAAAGAAATTCGGCCGTGTTGACGGCGTGGTTTATCATTTCGCGATTTGGTGGGCCTTGCCATTTCCATTCGAATTCAGTGCCGATGCGGCTTAGGTTCTTAAGCCCATGCTTTACCGCGTGTTCGACAACGTGCTCTAAAACCTCGTGTGCGGTCGTGCCCTCAAGTGAATACACGCTCGATTTGTCTGGTAAGCCTTCCGAAAGGCCCACCGAACCGGGGCACGCAACCCAACGTTCGGCGCCCGAAGCTGAATATTTAGAATGCTTCCGGGCGCCGTGTTCTTTAATCATCCGAAACCGCGCTTTGCATTTTGCGCAAAATCTCTTCGCCGGTTTCGCAAACCGAAGCGCGCGAAGGTTCAATGTCTCTAAGGTAAAGTTCCGTTGACGAAAATTTACCGTCTTCCCACAACTCCGAAATGGCGACTATCGAATCAAGCTCGACCCAAATTTTTTGATAAGTTATTTTATTTTTGAGCGGAATAAAATGTTTAAAAATCGTTTGGGTCTGAAACATTTAGACCGCCAAAGCTTTCAAAACTTTTGGATAGTCTTCGACGTCGAGTTCAGAAATCGAAGTCACCTTAAAACTCTTTTTCAAAATTTTAAGAACGGCTTCGCGCCCGTCTTTACCGCCGCCGTTTTCACGCGCGAAGGCTTTGCAAGCGTCGTTGACTTCGTCAATTGTGATTTTCTTTGCCGCTTTAGCTTTCTTTGGTGCCGGCGTTTCGTCGAAGCTTTCTTCGTCTTCGAAACTTTCTTCGGTTGCGGGCTCTTCGACTTCCGTTTCTTCGTCTTCCTCAAATGATGTCGCGGGCGCCGCCTTTACCTTCGCCGCCGTTTTCGCTTTTGTTTTCTTAGGCGCCGGCGTTTCTTCCGCGTCTTCGTCAACCGTCAATGGTTCCGCGGGCGCCGACAAATTCTTGGTGCCGTCGATTAAGTTCGCGTGATAGCGAAGCGCCGCCGCGATGTCTAAATTGGTCGAGCCTTCTTTGAATGTTAGTGTAAGCTGCATTGCACTTTCTTTCTGCCCGCCAAAGCGGGCGGTTATGTTTTGTCTTTACCTAAAGAGATAAAGGGTCGTCGTCAATTTTTTGTTTTTCCTTAGCCCACGCCGCGTCGTCTTCAATTAAGGTCTTCACCAAAAGTAAAGCCGCCGGATGGTCGGCCCGGTTGTAAAGCGTCGCGGCTTTACTGATAGCGCCGCGCAAATATTCGCGTTGCACGAGCAATTTCAAAACGACATGCGGCCCGACTTCGCCCGCGAAATCGTAATGTTCTTTAAATTCGGATGTCTTGGAGGCGGCGTCGATAGTGACGCGCCAAAGGCGGTAAAGGTTCACGACCTAAGTGCCTTAATTATGTCGTTGTCGAAAGGTTCGATTGCTTCGTCGAACGGCGTAAGATATTCGCAATTGGCGGCAAAATGATTTCTTTGCTTTATCGCGATTTCGAGCGCCGCGGTTAGGCGTTTTAAAACCTTGTAAAAATCCTCTTCTAAAACGCTATGGGAAAGATTTGCGCCTAAACCCCAAACGTCGACCTTTGTCGCTTCGTTAACCGCGTTTTCAATTTCCTTTGTCACGGCCGCCCCTTCACTTTGTCGATTACCATTCGCGCGCACACTTCAACCGACGTCGTGCCCGTGTCTAAAACTAAGTCCCAATCTTTGAAATCGTCGAGCCCGACTTCGCTTGGATGTCCGTCGGTCTCGGTCCATTTCGAACAACGCGCTTTTCTGATTTCCCTTGAACATTCAAGCCGAACCTTTACCGCTTCCGGGAAAGCCGTGACTTCGTTTTCGAAGCGGCAATCGGCGACAATGAAAAGTTCATTGCCTGAAAAATGCCCGTCGTCGTTTCTTTGTTCCATTCGAAACCGCACATTTGATTTAAGAATCTTTACCCAAATGTCGGGGTCGATTTCACGGCCCCATTCAGTCCCGAGCCATTGCAAAAGTTTTCGGTCTTTTGTCTCGCTCGGTTTTATGCCGGCGTCGTAAAGAAATATTCGGCAAAAGTCGTGCATTTGGTAAAGTGCATCGGCGAAGTTTAAAAGGTAAACCGGGCCGTCGTGGTATTCATGGCGAAGCGCCGTTGCTAACGTTGTTTTCCCGCTTCCCATTTTCCCGCTGATTAAAACGATTTTCATTTAGCGCCGCCCTTTTGGAATTTCAAAACACGTTTCTAAAACTGAATCACAATGCCCGCATATTTTTTGACTCACAATTTTTAACTTGGTGGGCTCGTCGTCGCCGTTGGTGCAATCGACAATTCTTGACCAAGCTTCGCCTTCGCCGCAAATTTCGCAAGCCCATTCGTCGTCGGCATAAGCCGAGTAACAATCGTAAGTTGTGTAATGGCCTTTTTTGCAAAGGACTTGGTAATAGCCTTCGAAGCTCATTCTTCGACCCATTCGTATCTTAGCGGTTGAACCGTAATTTTACCGCGCTCTTCTTTTGAGGAAGTCCCGCCCCAAAAAGCGTCGCCGTCGATTGCTAAATAAAAATCGTCGTAGTCTGATTTTAACCCAACAATGTTTTCGTCGTCGCAAAGAAAAAGCCCCGGCGGGCATTCCGCAAGCGTACACTTAAACCCGTCGGGTTTTAATTCCAGTCGTTTCATTTAAGACCCTTTCGAAATCGTATTTACCGCACCAATTGGGAAGCCTTCAAATTCTAAACCGCGGAAACGTTGCGGGGCTTCGGCCGCCCGTTTCTTTTGCTTAAGCGCGGCGTAAGCCGCGGGGCCGCACTGAATGCACCAAGCGCGGTAAGTGTAATAAACTTTGCCGCGGGCGCTTCGGCTTGCGACGCGCTTGTAGAAGCAAGACACTTCTTTTTTAGTTAGGCAAAGCGCGCACGTTTTATATTTCATGGCGTCACGCGTTTGAATTGCGCTTCGGCAAAGGTCGTTTAAAAAAGTAAACCAATTCGCGGTTATCATAATTCACAACCTGAATAAGTTCCCAACCGTCGCGGCCTAACTGGGTTAACCAACTTGGGCCGTCTTCATTGACGGGGCTAATAAAAGAAATTCTTGTTTTGTATTCCCATTTTTCGTCGTTCATTTAGCCCCCCAATAACTTTCTTTACCGTTTTGTCTTTTCGAAATACCGATTGAAGAACCGCTTCGTCAAGCGATTGCGGCGCGCAAATATAATCACATAAAACAAATTCCTTCGTCGAGCCCCGACGGCTCGCGCGCTTTTCAGCTTGCACATTGGTTTCGTTACTCCACGAGCTTTCAACAAAAATAATGCGGTCGGCGTTTTGAAGGTTGTGCCCGCGGCCCATTGCAAGAATGTTTCCGATTATGATTTTAGTTTGGCCGTTTTGGAATTCTAGAAAGTAAAGCTCGCGCTCGGCCGCCGGCGTGCCGCCCATTACGAGCCCCGGAATGAATTCTTTTAATTGTTGGTGAAGCTCTTCGCACACTTCCCGATGCCAAGCGAAGACGAGTAAAGATTCGTTCTTAAGCTTTACCCGCTCTTTTATGTAATTGACTGCAAACGGAACTTTCCGAATTCCAAGCTCACGCCGCCAACGCGAAAGCTCTTCGTCTTTGACGTCGTCGTCTAACGCCCCAACGTCGATGCCCGACAAGTGTTTCTGGTCCCATGATTTATGCTCGGCCGTGCGAACGTCTTCGTTCATGAACAAAATCTTTCGGCGCCGTTCCGGGTGCGTGAGGGCCGATTCGGGAACGACGTGCATAAAACTTTTTTGAAGCTTTTCTTTAAGCTCGTCTTCGTTCGAAGAATATTTGAATTCGAACGCGCCCCATTCGTTCACGGTTGCGCCGCAATAACGAAGGCCGAAATCGTGTTGCGCCATGAAATCAATTGTCTCGGGCGCCATTGCAAAAGTCGGCCCCCAAAGTTCCATTGGCCGATTGGGCATTGGTGAACCGTCCATTAAAACCGTGTGCTTTGCGCGGTAAATAAGCCCCGGCGATTTCACTTCGCCCGCGCGGCCGCCAAAGAGCGCGACCGCTCGTTGTGACGTTGATTCTTTAAACCGCGACGCCTCGTCGACCGCTAAAACTTTGAAGCGGCCTTTTAAAAGGCGCTCTAAGACCCAAGGCTTGGTAAGCATTGAATCGGGGCAAATCAGAAACGCGGCGTTCCAATTGACTTCGGCTTGGTCTTTAGTCGCACCAATTGTCGAGCGCGTAAACGGCCCAAGGCCGGCTTTTGGGGCGAAGGTGTCTATTTCCCTTTCCCAATTCGCTAAAAGCGAGGGCGGGGCGATAAAGAGCGATTGCGTGGCGCCGGTTGCCAAGACGGCCGCCGTAATGGCTTGGGCGGTCTTCCCGGCCCCCGGTGCATGTGCCAAATAAGAACGCGACCGCGTCAAAATCCAAGTCACGCCCTCGACTTGGTGCGGGTCTAAAAAGCCCAAATAAGTAAGCCGCGAAACGTTAGGTGCATCGTAAAACTTGACAAGTGCTTTATTAAAAATTTTTTGAGCTTTGTCGTCGGCTTTTCCGATAAAACGTTTCGCGGCTTTTATTGAAGTTGTTCGAAATGTTTTGGGGTCGATTGTTTCCCAGTATTCCATTCGCAAAGGCTTGACGAAGCCTGATAAATGCAAAACGAAATGCCCGTCTTTGAAAGTTAATTGCACGACTTTGCCCTCAAGTCTTTACTAGAAACTTATCAAGCCCGCCCCGGCCCGTTGCGACAAGTTTCTTTTCTTGTTGAGAGTCGATAGAAAACTTTCGTAGGGTTTCAAGTCAAGCGTTTAATTTCGAAAACGAGGGGCACAATAAAAATGGCAATAAAAGAACGGGTAACGTTCCGCGATTGGCTTACGGCCGTCGGAACGGGGCAAGCTATGGTTTTGTTTAACGTAAGCGAAGCGACGATTCGGCATTGGAGGATTGGGCGCTTTCTTCCGCGCGCCGAACAAATGGTAAAGATTAAAAAAGCGTCACGCGGCAAGGTCTCGATTGACGAAATGGTTTCAGCACACATGGCGTTTCGCAAAGAAAGCGAAAAATCATGCAATTAACCAATACCTTTAAGGAAGCAAGACGCCTTCACCAAATGGGCATGGGCGTTCTTTGGATTAAACCGAAATCGAAGGCGCCCGTCGAATCGGGTTGGACTTCGGGCGAGCGCCAAGCTTGGAAATATTTAAGCGAAACTTATTACGAGGGCCTAAACGTTGGCGTTCGTTTGGGCGAGCCGTCAAAGATTGGCGACAATTATTTGGCGTGCATCGACGTCGACATAAAAGACCCGGCATTTCGAAAATTAGCTTTGGCGAAATTGTCGGAACTTGTCGGCGGTAAAGAAAAAGATTTTCCGACGGTAATGTCGGGCGGGGGCAATGGCTCGCGGCACTTGTACTTTGCTTCGCCGGCACCATTCAAAATGAAGACGATAGCAAAAGAAAAGGATAAATGGGAAATCGCAATCTATTCCGCCGGCCGGCAAATGGTTTTACCGCCGTCGGTTCACCCGGTAACTGAAAAGCCTTACCAATGGGTTAGCCCGCCCGGCGACTTTCCGCTTTATGATTTTAGCGAAGTGCCGTCGGTTTCAGTTTCTAAGACTTCCGCGCCAAAGCCGAAGGCCCCCGCGGAAAAAGAAGAGCCCTTCGTTTTTACGCCGTCGCCAATTCACATTGACGACATAAAAATTTCGGACGCCATGAAAGACGCAATTGTCGTCGGCGCCGGCGTTACTGATCGGTCGGGCTATTTGCTTCCCGCGTGTTCGGCTTTGGTGGGCGCGGGGCTATCGCAAGACGAAGTGCTAACGATTTTAACCGAGCGCAAACTTTTCTTAGGCGCTTGCGCTTACGACCATGCAAGGACCGACGATAGAGCGCGCGCCGCTTATTGGCTTTACCGTTACACGCTTAAGAAAGTTTTGGACGAAAGGAATGCGAAAAAGATTTTCGCGGCCGCGCCAATCGAAGAGCCCGTTCTTTTGTCGATTGAAGAGCAAGCCGCGCAAGACGAAGAGCTTTCCGCGGGGCCGCGTTGGACGCGTGAGCTTGACCGCACGAAAGATTGGTCGATTCGTTCGACAATGAAGAATTGCAAAACGATTCTTCAAAACGTTTTCGGGCCGTCTTGTTTCAAGCTAAACGAGTTTTCCTTAACCGAAGAAATGCACGCCGAATTTCCTTGGGGTAAGTTTAGCGGTAAAGAACTCCACGACATCGACATAACCATGCTAAAGGATTGGTTCGCAAAGACATGGCGCTTTGAACCGGCCGACGAAAAATTGTTTCGGCGGTTTCGGTTGTCGCTTACGAAAATCGTTATCACCCGGTTAAGACATGGCTTAGGGCTTTGCCCGCGTGGGACGAAGTTGAAAGGGTCGACACGTTCTTGACAAAATATATTCCTTGCAATGGTGACGAAGAGCTTCGCGCGGTCGTGGGCCGGCGGTTCTTGGTTTCTTTGGTAAGGCGAATTTTCGAGCCCGGTTGTCAAAGTGACCAACTTTTAGTTTTGGAAGGTGACCAAGGCATTTACAAGTCGTCGGCTTTTCGCGCCTTGGTTGGCGACGAATGGTTTAGCGACGCTTCGTTCAACGTCGAAGACAAAGACGCGGTAATGGTTATTTTTTCGAAATGGCTTATCGAATTTGGTGAGCTTTCAACACTTGACCGAACGACGGCCGAGCACACGAAGGCGTTCATTACGCGGCGGTCGGATAGGATTCGGGCGCCGTTTGATAGAAAGGCCAAGGATTACCCGCGGCAATGTCTCTTTGTCGGTTCGACCAACAAAGACGAATATTTGAAAGACGACACGGGCAATCGTCGTTACTGGCCTTTTAAAGTTGTGAGCAATTGCGAAATTGATTTGATTCGGCGGGACCGCGAACAACTCTTCGCGGAAGCTCTTTACCTTTACGAGTGCGGCGAAGTGACTTACCTGAAAGAATCGCACCTTGTCGAAAAATGAAAGCTCAACAAGGCTTAAGGGAAATGCAAGACGTCTTAACTGAGCACGTCGATAGTGTCGTCTCGGCACTGATAAAGGCAAAGCCGGTTTTAAGTTTGGGCTTTACCATGCACGACCTTTTTGAAACCGGGAAACTCACGGGCTTAAAGCTTGACCAATACAGCACGTCGCGAGTTGGGTCGGCGCTTCGCAAGCTTGGCTTCACCAATCAGGCCTTCCAGGTAAATAAAGTTTTGAAAAGAGTTTGGCGGAAGGAAGACCCGGAAGACTTTAGATAGCGTTACATCAGTTACACGCCGTTACACCGGCTTTGGTAAGGTGTAACGGCGTAAGTCGTTGATTTCACCAATAAAAAGGCTGTTGTTACACCGTTACACCTAAACTCTATAGAGAGTAATAAATAATAATATATAAAAGGGGTCTAAAACGTGCGCGCGAGGCGCGTGCGTGCACGCGAGGGTCTATAAGGAAACGGTGTAACGTGTAACACCGGGTAAAATTGAAAATAGCGCAAGGATTCTAAAGAGTTACGCCGTTACAGGGGCAAAAAAGGCGGGTGTAATGGGTGTAACTCGTGTAACGGAAGGGCTCGAAATCAAAAATAAAAGGGAAGACCGAAATGGCAAAACGAAGTGTTACACCTAAAAAGCGAAAATCGACGGTTTGGGGCCGGACGACATAAAAAAGATAAGGGCGGCGGTTCGGCAAGTTTGGACTTGGTCCCATGCTTACAGGCTTGCTAAAAAGCGCAATATTGGTAAAGACGGTTTCCCGCGTTGTGAGCAATGCCGCAAGAAAGTGCCCCAAAACTTACGTTGACCATTTGGTGGGCGTTGGGGCGGTCGATAGCGGCTTTATTTACCGCATGTTCGTTCCAAGCTCAAAATTGCAAAACCTTTGCAAAAGTGTCACCAACCTAAAACGAATAAAGAACGTGCCGAAATGAGACGAAAGAAAAAGAAGAAAATTTCTTTTAATAAAGCTTGCTAACTTAATAGAATTGGTTTATTCTTATCTCAGAGGTAAGCACATGAAATCAAATTCGGTTTGGAAAAAGTTAGGTCGATTCAGAAACCATCAAGACAACAAAGGCGCTTTCATCTTTACTTCACGCGTCCCGCAAAACTATCGGTTGGGCCGCATGGTTAAAGTCGTTGACCAAGGCGAAAACGTGGTTTGCCTTCCAATCGTTGTCGAAGACGACGGCACCGAGCGCGTTGCGTTTCATGCGAAAACAATTAAGTCGTTGGTCGATTTCTTGGAAGGGCGGTAATTATGGGTTTATTTTTTCGAGTGAAAACAACTTTCTTAGACGACTCGCAAAAGCCGGTCGTCACTTATCTAACTTTGTCGGCGTTGAAAAAGAGCTTAAAACTTTTGACGCCGAAGTTTCGCGAAAACACGAAAAGCTTGCGCAATACCGATTCGGCACAATCGGCCGCGGCGATAGCGGCAAGCCGCAATTCGTTAGCGTCTCGCGCGAGCTTACGCCGATTTTAATTTCGTTCCGCATGGTTTCGAAAAAGAATATTACCACGCCAAAGAGCAAGAGCGGCTCGACAACCTTGCCGCTTGGGAAGCTTACGGCGAAAGAAAGCTTGGTTGCTAAAATGAAAAATCTTAAAATTATTCTTCTTATGCTCGCCGCTATCGCGGCCCTTCACCTAACCGCGTGCGCGAAAACAAATCGGCAACCTGATTTAGTTTTCGGCGGCGACACCAACCAATTTCGGCAAACCGAAAAGCGCGCGTTCAATGGCGAAGCGGCAATCGAAAATTCTTTCGTTTTTATTTCTAACGTGCTTCACGCGTTTTACGACCCAGACGCAACGGGCGCCATGAAACGAAAGAACATTCAAACGGGCGCGACGCAAACCGTTTTGCCCAATGGTGCCCGGTTCTCTTATGTAATGGAAAACGAAGGCGAGCTTTTAAACTTCGTCACCATTGAAGGCGACATTTACCGTTCACGTTCAACCGACGGCGGCCTTACATGGGTCGACCAAATAAAGGTTGTCGAAGCTGAACGCGTTCAATGGAACCCGGCGTTGCGCGCGACGCTTTAGGCGGTTGGCACATGCTTATCGAATCGAGCGAGACGGGCGAAGGCGCCTTTCAAGGCGACGTCGGTTGCTATTACTTCACGGAGTGCCGACGGCGTTCAATGGCAAGCCCAAGGGCGCGTAATAGATAGGTGCGGGAACCCTTGCTTGGAGTCTTTACCTCGCGCGGGCTCTTAGTTATTCACGGCGATTTGCGGGACGTTTGGTCAACGACCGCGACAACGCGTTCGACGGCACGACTTGGCAAACGCACCGGGCAAAGTTCGATGTCGGTTCGCTGGGCGTTCATGTAGTGCGACCCACACGCAATCGAAATTGACGGGAAAATTTTGTTAAGTGTTTCGGTCGACCAAAACTCTATCACACTTGCCGAATCAAGCGAGACGTTCGAACAACTTCACGAAAGGTTGTTAGTGAACAAAGAAATCTTTGACGGGCTTAAGCATGACAAACTTGAGTCACTTCGGAAGTCGCTTTACGGTCCAACGTGGCTTAACGAAGACATTCTTTGGTTCTTACCCGGCTTGAAGTTCTTTCTTTGGTTCAGTCAATGAACGACGAAATGGAAAAGTTGGAATTGGATGTCAAGCGATTGCAACGACGGGTTCCAGAAGTAGAAAGGGAGTTAGATAAGTGCACTTAAAAATGTTCTTACGACGTAATCGTCGGCAACAAGCGACGTTGTTTTTAACCGGTTCGGAAGTCGCATTTACCTATCAGGCGAAAATTAGTAAAAAATTCTTTGGCTCAAGTGGCGCCGGACTTTCGAGTTGAGGTGGGGACGCGGCGCGGGCGGCGCAGAAATGATTTTAAGGGTAAAAAGAAATGAGTAAGTTAACAACACCAAGACCTTATTCTTAGACGCAGCGAATTACCGCAACAAAATTGCGAAAGTCCAAAAGCCAACCGACGGCGAAAATGGCTTCGACACAGACGAGAATTTTTTACTTTGCTGCGCGAGCGCGGCGCGAGCGCCCGGACATTTCGCGGAACATTGCTACGACGTAGAGTGAAGGGCGGGCCAAGAATTCAAATCAAGCGTTTTGTTACGAACATTTTAGTTAACAAGGAAAGTTAAAGCCGGGAATTCCCGCGAAACGGGCGCACGTCTTTGGTCCGAACAATTCGGCCGTTCTTCAGATCACGTCGCGCTTTCGCAGAGGATTTCAGTTGCGGAGGTAGCGAGGAAGACAAAAAAAGGTTTGCAAACTGGAAGGGGGCAGTAAGCCTAAACATGAAGAAACAAAAAGCCAAAAAGAAAAGTCCAAAGCTAAAAATCATCAACTTTAAAGTTTCACAAGCGACGCTTACGGCTATCGACAAGAAAGCCGCGGAACTGACGAAGGGCAACCGCTCGCGGCTTTTTGGTAATGGCGGCGCTAAACCGCAAGACACCCTTCATAGTGGGCGAGTAAAGACCAAGCGCGTTAGGAAAACACGGCCGCGATTTACGGTAAAGAACCTTACTTTGTTGACACACTTGGCCCGGCCCGTGCTCGTTTTAGAAAATCTTTTCTAAAGCGAGGGGCGTTAAATGAGGGTTGGAATTATCAGTTTGGCGTCGTGGCCTGCACGCTCGCGAAATGGTTCAATAAAGAAGCACTTCACGCGACGTTCGAAGGTCGACCCACATTGGGCTTAAACACCCCTTGGAAGGTTGCGCGCAATTTTCGTTTCGGTGCCCGTGCCGGCACACGCCCGCGAGCAACACACGACAAATTTAGAAAGCGCCGTCACACTTGCGAAATCTTATTGCGAAAACGTTTTCATTCGCTCAAACAGTTTCACCGGGAACGAACGACCGACTCGGAACAATCGCGATGCCGGAATTCCAACCGAGCGTCGGGCGTTAGAAGACTTCGAAGAGCTTCGATTTTACTCGGGCCTTTGAAAACTGATTTAGCAATCGAACGAATTTTCCGAATAAAAAGATTTACTTCACGCCAAACGTCGACGCTGATCTTTCGAAGTTCACGCATAGGACCTTCGGAGCTTTCAAGGGTGACTTACTTTAACATTATCGAAGAGCTTTCGCGAAAGCTTGGCGCCGATTATCAAAATGTTTTATTTGGCTCGGGGGCTTACGGGTTTCATTGAACGAACGCACACAATGGTTCCCGGCCCCGAGCGGCCTTCGCGGTTACGGCGGCAAATGCTTCCCGGAAAAACGTCGATGCAATGCGAAGGTTCTTAACCGACGGCCGGCTTTCAATGTTAGCCGCGCAAAGCTTTTTTGAAACCATGAAGGCGCTTAACGAAATTCACCGCGCACCATTTCTTAGGGAATTCGAAGAATCAAAACACGAGCACGAGGGTTACGCGTGAAAGTTATTTTCTAAAGCAAGTCACCGAACTTGCCTCTATCTGGGTTATTAACGCGTTTTTATTCCCTTAAATACCGATTGACCGCCGATATTAACAACGTCACATCAGGTTTGCAAAGAAACGTTGGGTTGCGCCTGAAAGTCTTAAGTCAACGGGGGGCAATGGGCTTCACATTGGGTCGAACCTTGTGCCCGCCCTCGTGCGCGCGGGGCATATCGTTACGGGCAGTGATAGCCTCGTCCAATGTCTCGGTCGAGCCCTTCGAACGCATTCGACGAGCGATAGCCGACGACCCTCAATGGGCCGATAACTTACATTTCGCAAAGACCGACATTCGAAACGGGTTCGAACTAAAACAGAGTATTTCGCGAATCACAGATTCGACGCCGTCGTAAACCTTGCAGCCTTGGGCTCTGTTCCGCGGTCTTTTCAAACCCCGCAAAAAACGGTTAAAAACAAATGAATTTGGTTTGCGAACATCCTAAAAGGAATGTCGGAATTTAAAGTTGGGCGCCTTGTTTACGCGTCAAGCTCTAAACAGTTACAAAGAAATGAACATCGTTAATACGCCTTGTGAGTAAACAGTTTCCTCGTTAGCAAAACAAAGTAAGTTTTTTTTTTTTTTTTTTTTTTTTTTTTTTTTTTTTTTTTTTTTTTTTTTTTTTTTTTTTTTTTTTTTTTTTCTTTTTTTTTTTTTTTTTTTTCGTTGTGTTCCGCAGTAATCCCCAAGTTTATCATCACGACTCGAAAATCTTTGGTGACGGTTCGACGTGGCGCGACTTTACTTTCGTGTCGGATGTCGTTGACGCGATTAGGTTTTTTAATGCGTTTTCAGAAAACGAAAGTGCAGTCTTGAACGTCGGAACCGGAACCGGAACGTCGCTTAAACAACTCGTAATGCACCTTAGTAAAGACGGCCGAGCAATTGCCCGAACGTCTAGGCGACGTCCGGTATTCGGTTGCGAGCACGACGCTTTGCGACCGCACAATCGGATTCAAGGCTAAGATAAAGTGCCGAAGGTTGAAACTAACTAAAGCCTTTACGAAAGCAGGCTTCACCGTGGGAAAACTTGTTAAGAAACCGCGCGGCCGAATTACGCCCGAGTTTGAAGCCCGCATTTGGAAAAGGGCAAACCGGAAACCCGAACGGCCATGAAATTACCGGAAGAACGCATAAAGCCGCGCGCAAACTTACGCAAACCGAGTTCGAACGCATTTGCTACGACCTTATGAAAATGTCGACGAAGGGTCTTACTGAACTTGTGCAAAGTGACAAGACGCCGGTCCTAACCGCGCTTATCGCTCGCATTCTAGAAAAGGGCATTCATGATTCGAGCAAAGGCCGGGCTAAAATATTTCGTCGAACGTTTCTTAGGGAAGGTGCCCGACCAAGCGAACTTTACCGGCAACGTGAACGGTTCGCTGCCGACTTTATCGCCGCACGAAACGCAATGAACGATCCGAAACAAGACGGCGAAGACGACTTTAAATAAGATGTAAATCGAGGCGAACTTTTCTTAGATAAAGAATGGCGTTGCGAAAACCTTAACTGCCATTATCGACAAGAACGGGCAAGCCATTCCCTTTCGCGCGAACGCGACCTAACGAAAAAGTCAATGAATACCGCCCCTCGCGCCGCAAAATGGTTTTGAAGGCGCGGCAGACAATCCGCTTTCCAACAAACGAAATCGTAAGGCTATTCGACGACGCGATTTTCACGCGTAACGACGTCGGTAATTTTAGCCCACGAACAAGACTCGATTAAAAAGCTTTTTCGTATTGTGCAAAGGCTTTACACAAGAGTTCTTGCCGGAAGAAATCAAACCCGCTTAGACCATGAGGGCGGTTCCAAATACAGGAATACTTTTTTCCCGAACTCAACTCGCGAATTTATTGCGACCTTGAATCGCGTTCGACACCATCAAAGGCTTCACATTTCGAAGCCGCGTTCATGAAAGATTCGGCAAAGCTGAAAGCGACATTGCAAGCCGTGCCCTTGGTGGGCG
>JADJRG010000011.1 GCA_016712315.1 Nannocystis sp.
GGTACTCCTGCACCTCCGTGGATTGCTTTCGCGTTGCCACGCGGCAGTACCCAATCGCGGTCGTCATCACTCACCTCCGACCTTCCGTGGCGAACCGACGCGCGGCACCACCAGCCTCGCCATCTCTCGGCACTCGTCCGCCCACGAGTGGCGCACGTAGCCGCGTCGCGCATCGCGCACCTCGTCGTGTGCCGTGTGTGTCCACCGTCGCGTCACGCTCTCGCGCGCGCCGTCCACTTCGAGCAGCGTGATCTCGGCGAGTCGCTGTGCGATGGCCTCGACGTCGGCATCGGTGAGCGTGCGCGCGGCGGTCATGCTCTGCGCTCCCGTCCTCCGCGCCACAGCCACGCGAGCGCCTGTCTCCGCAACTCGGCGGTGGTGCAGATCCGCCGCTTGCTCTCGCCGCGATGCAGCACAGAGCGCCGCGCCTTGCGTGCCCACGCGTTCGCCTTGCGCCGGATGCGTGCTCGTCGTCGGCGCGTCATCGGCCAGCCTCCGGCCACAGCGCGTCAGCCACGCGGCACACCACGCACACCTCGCAGTCCTCATCGTGGTCCTCGTGCAGCGTCGAGTGGTCGCATGCACAGTCGCACCCGTTGTCGCTCACGACGTTCCCGGCCGCCTCGATGCGCGCCCGCGCCTCGTCTCGCTCGCGCTCGGCCTTCTCCGCTCGCTCGGTCGCCGCGTCTCGCTCGCGCACTACCGCCGCCCACGTTGCGTGAGCGTCGGCGACCGACTGCGAGACGCCGTGCTCTCCGGTGTGGTGCCCACCGTCGCGGTGGATGATGGCGAGCAGGTTGTCCCGCTCGCGCTCCGCGGTCTCCGCTCGCTCGCGCAGCGAGCGCACCGATGCGATCGCCGCGTTCTTCGCGTCGCACGTGTCGCAGCCGACCTCGGCGTGCCGCTTCGGTGAGCACATGCCGAACGAAAGCGCGCGCACGATCTCGTCGTCGTCCACGCGAGAGCGTCGCTCGCCCTCCTCGTGCATCGCCGTCAGCAGCTCGCGCGTCAGGCGCACGCGGCCGTCGGGCGTCACCGCGGCGCGTAGGGCTTCGTACAGGTCGGTCATCGCGTCCCCCTCTCGTCGACCTCTAGCGCCGCCCGCCTCACCCACGCCGCAGCGTCTGACGCACCGTCCGCGTCAAGTTCGTCGGCGACACGTTGCGCAAACCGCATCGCCCTCTTGGCGCCATCGATCGCGGTGAGGGCCGCGGAGACGGCGGCCATGCGCTGCGCGTTGCTCATCCCTTCGCCCATCACGCGCCTCCCCTCTCGGCCTCGTCTGCGTTGTTAGGCACCTCCGCGCCGATCCCGTGGACCGGATACTGGACGGCGCGGCCGCGAGCGCGCGCCGCCTCGTGCGTCGAGTCAGCGCGGATGCGCGCCTCTCGCTGTGCTGCGAGGTCGGTGGGGAGCGCGGCGAGAACGGCGATCACGCGCTCGCGCGCCGCGCGTGCTGGCGCGTCGTTGCCGACCCAAAAGCTCTCCCGGATGCTCTCGCTCGCCGCGTCCCGCACCTCAGCCAGCGCCGCCGCGAGCCGGTCGCGCTCGGCCTCGACGGGCGCGCGCACGCGTCGCTCGTGCTCGGCGGCGGCAGTCGCGAGGTCGGCGAGGACGCGATCGAGGTCGTCCCACTCCTCCGCGTGGACGATCTCCGTCATCGACACGGGCAGCGCCCGAGCCTTCGCCTGCACCGCGGACGCCGCCGCATGCAGCGCCGCGAGCTGGGCTCGCGCTTCGTCGCGCTCGGCTTCCAGCTGCCGAGCCGCGTCCACGCGCGAGCCACACGCAGCAGGAAGCACGAGGTCGAGGTCGAGCAGTTCGCGGCGCGCCTCGTCGCGTTCGCGCTGCATGACTTCGCGGGACGCGATGGCCTCGGCGAGCCTGGCGTCGGTCGTCTGCTCCGCAAGCCGCTTCCACTGCGCGGCCTCCTCGCGTGCCTCGTCGAGCACCGAGTCGGTCCGCGCGAGACGCAGCTCGGCCGCACGGATGCTCGCTTCGAGCTCAGCGACGTATGCGCGGATCTCTGCCTCTTCGTCGTTCGTCATTCGCTACCTCCGCTCGTGCCCGCGCTGAGCTCGACGCCGTGCCGCTCGCCTCCTGTGGCGCACCGGATCGCCCGGTGACGTGGTGCCGTGGAGGGTTGTGGCTGCGGTGCTGTCAAGCGCAGCGCGCGGACGAGCCGCGCAGCCCACTGAGGAGTCGGCCCCTCAGTGGGCACCATCAAAAGGGATGGAGTCGTCCACGAAGTCGTCTTCGAATGCCGTGGCCTTGCCGCTCGACTGCGGCGAACGCGCGTTGCTCGGCCGCTGCGCGCGCTGCTGCGTGGACTCGCCCGCGCTCTCCACCTTCGCGTTGATGAACCAGCCGTCGAGGTAGCCCTTCTCGTCGGGCTTGATGACCTCCTGCGTGCCGTCCTTGCGGACGATCTTGATCGCAGCCACGCCGCGATCGACCTTGCCGCCGAGCTGTCCGCGCTCGTTGCGCCAGAACGCGAACAGGTCGACGTACTCGCGCTCGCCGTCCTTGCCCTTGCTCGCGAGACTGATCTTGACCTCGGGTCTGCCACTCATCACCGACCTCCACTCTGCGCCTGCGCGCCCTGTGCGGCCATGCGCCGCGCCTTCTCTTCGTTGATCCGCTTGCGCAGACCGTCACTCAGCGTCGGCCAGAGCTTGCGCAGCTCGCTGGCCGGGATGACTCCGCTGCTCCAGTCGTCGTAGATGCGCGCCTCCTGCGAGGCCGTGTGCGCGGGCGCTTGCTCCGCCGACTCGTCGGCGACGTGCTCCTGCGTCTTGTCGTAGAGCGCGAGGCCGAGCCTGTAGCCCAGCGACTTCGCGCACCGCTTGAGCGCGTCCGTGCACGCTTCCTTCTCGGCGCTCTCGACCGCGATGCCTGCCTGCTTGTCGATGCCGTGCCCGTGGCCACGATCGACGATGCGCACGCCGCCAGCCTCGAGCACGCAGCGCGCGCTGTAGCTCACGCGCCATCGCCCCTTGTCGTCCTGCTCGCGCGACACCTCGCGCGTGTCGCCAGCGTCGTACGACCAGCCCGACGGAAAGACGCGGTTGAGCTCCGCGATCACCCACCAGCCTTCCACGTACGACAGCGCGCGCCCGGCCTGCTCGCGCTGCGCCACGCGCTCGCGAGGCAGCGCCTCGTTGAGCATCGACCTCTGGATCTCGCTGATCGTCATTGCCTCACCCTCTCCACGTCCGCCCACGCGCGGACACACACGTCACGGATGCGCGCGATCTCTCGCTCGTCGCGCTCGATGAGCCACGAGACAGGCCGCGTGTCCTCGCCACGCACCCAGCCAGGCCCGCACACCAGCACCGCAGCGGCGGCGGACATGCACGCCATCTGCGCCTGCGTCTGAGCGCGCCAGTACCAGGCGCACTCGCTCGGATGGTCGAACGTGCATTTCGCTTCGACCGCGATCAGCTCGTCGCTCGGCCCACGGCACCACGCGTCGGGCGTGGCTGTCAGTCGCGGGCACTCGTCATCACGCAGCGGGAGAAACTCCCGCGGCATCGCGTCTGCCATCGTCACGCCGTCGAAGCCGCACTCGCGCGCCCACGTCTCGACAAGCTCTCGCTCTCTCCGCGCACCCTCACTCATCGCACGAGAGAGGCGAACGCTCGCGAGCAGTCCCGCCTTGCGCGCCACGATGCGCGGGACGTTGCCGCGTCGCGTGACCTCAGCGTCCTCGAGATGGTAGCGCCGCGCCGTGCGCGCCTCGTCGTCTCGATGGTCGTACGCGAGCAGCAGCGCTGGCACCTCAGACGCGCCCCACCCGTGACGCCGACGCGCGAGCCACGGGTCAGCCACGACGACAGCCGTCTGCGCCGCCACCGTCTCGTGATCGAGCGACAGCGCGTCACCCACCGCGCACCTCGTCGATGCGCGACACCGCGAGCATGAGCGCGTCCTGGAGGTCGGCGGCCACGATGAGCGCGTCAATGCCGGAGACGTCCACGGCCCACCCGCCGAGTCGCCGCGACCACCATAGACCGTCGAGGCGCATCCCGCGCTCGCGCAGCATCTCGCCGAACTGCCGCACCGTCAGCTCGCCAGCCAGCGCGGTCACGACGCGTCCTCCATCATCACGCTCTCGACCTCGTACCAGGGACCGTCGTCGGCGTACGCCATGGTTGACGAGACACGCAGCCAGTACGACCGCGCTCCGCTGGTCGCATGCTCGTACTGCCGCACGAGCGACGAGTCGTACTCGGCCACGAAGCGCGCCACCTCCTCGGTCATCTCGCCGTACGCGTCGATGTCCTCGCGCACCGCTCGCTCACGCGCCTCACGCACACGCTCCGTGCACAGCGCCGCGTAGCGAAGCGCGGCATCCTCGGAGGCGAACGCGCGCACCGGCCACTCGCTGCGATCCGAGTAGCATCCGGCCGATCCGCGCACGACCCACACCCACACGAGGCGGCTCACGACGCGTCCCCGGTGAGGGTGACGAGCGATGCGCTCCACGCGTCGATGATGAGCCTGGGGCCTCGGTCCACGATCGGATCGCCCGCGACGTCCCAGGCGATGATCTCGCCGTGCTTGCCGTCGCACATCACCCGCGCGCCGATGTAGAGGCCGCGCTTGACCGCCTCCGCGTTCGGCTTGCGCGTGGTCGCCGCGGGGCGGATGACGGTGAGCCGATGGTCATCCACTCGGCCCACCAATCCAGATCTTAGCCATTGCACCATCGCGCAGCCGGCCGGCGTGTGCGCCACAATGTGAGCAAGCGAGCCATCGATCTCGTCGCGCACAACCGCGCCCACGAGTAGCCCGCGCCTTCTCGCTTCCTCGCTCGGCTGCGGCACTGGCGGGATCGCGACGGGCTCGGGGAGGGCGTCGATGAAGCGGAGGAACGAGATGAGCGCTTCGACCCAGCGCAGCCGCGCCGTCTGTGCGTCGAACGCCAGATAGAACGCAGCGGTGCTACGCTCTGCTGAGACCTCGCCCTTGCGCGCGTGGTCTGCCCACATCCGCGCCTCCGCAGCGTGCTCCTTCGCGGTCGTCATCACGCCACCTCCCCGCGCGCCAACTCCACGAAGACGCGCTGCTCGTCGACCGTGCGGCCCGCGGCCTCGGCGGCTACGAGGTCGTTGTACTGGAGCCACTGACACTCTCCGCGGTTGACGCGAATCTGACGGTCGCCGACGGTGATGCGCAGTGACACGCGCAGAGCGGCGACCACTCGCACATAGCGCCCGCCGAGCACCCACCACACGCGGTCGCCAGGCTTTGCGCTGGCCACGTCCACGTTCTGCTTGGCGAGCGCCTGTAGACGCTCGGCCCGCGCCTCCTTCTGGCGTCGTGCGAGCTCACCGAGAATGGCCGACCGCGCATCGTCCGACGCGCGCTCGATGACGCTTGCGTCCGCGTCGTACGCCTCGACGCATCGGCGCGCGTACTCGTTCGACGCGTCGGCCGACGCCTGCCACTGGGCGCGACGCTCGTTGTCGTACTCGCCACGGCACGCGCGGCAGTGCGCGACGTCCGTGCGGTGTGTGCGCTTCTCGTGCCCGCACGCGAGCATGCGGAGCGGCGCGCGAGGCATCACCTCGCACTGCGCGTCGACCGTCTCGCGATCGAGCGCGATGTCGTCGCGCGCGCTCACGACGCGCTCCGTCGCTCTGCAGCCACGCGGCGCAGCCACATGCGCACGTCGCGAGGAGTCGCCTCCGGTCCGGCAAGGCGCACCGCGGCGAGGACGACGGCGCCGAGCTCGCTGCGAGGCTCGCAGTCGCACCGACGAGCGCCGGTGGCGTCGCACGTCTCGCCGCAGCGCGCGCACATGACGAGGGCGCTCACGACGCACGCTCCTCTCCGGGCCTGACCTCATGCGCCCACACGTCGATCCACTGCCCGTCGCGCTTCACGCGGACGTACTCGCGGCCAACCAGGTGATCCGGAAGCTCGTGCGTGGGGCACACGAACCGGTGCTCGCCGGTCGCGCGCGTGTACTCGACGCGCATCATCGCGAGGCGCGCGCCACACACGTCGCAGTGCATGGTGAGCCGGCACTCGTGGACGCGATACCCATCGCCGAAGTCGGGGGCGCTCACGACGCCACCTCGCGTCCAGCCAGAGCCCGCCTTGCAACCCCGTCGTCGAGCAGGCGCGCTTCCCACGCTCTTCCCACAATGCCCCAGAACGAGCCGTCTCCGCGGCCTCTCCATCCGTGGCGCACACTGCATCGCGTCTCGACGGCGCCAATGAGCACGAGCGGCCTGAGGGTGATGGCCGTCCGACCATCGATCTCGGTCCACCCACGCGACAGTCCGGCAACTACCCGAGACGCTCGCTCGCTCCATCGTGTGAAATCGGCAGCGTATCGCGTGCGCGCTGCACGCGACATGCGCCCGAGCTGCACAGTGGACACCTCGCCGATGTGCGGCGTGTGTACGCCAGCGCGTGCCTTCCACTGCGCGCGCGTCATCTGCCACGCTTCCATCACGCCACCTCCCGCACGACGCACGGCCGCTCGGGGCGCGCCTCTGCGTAGCTGAGCGGCCACGCACGCACGCCGGCCTCGTCGTCGTTGATGGGCATCGACGCGTACCCCTCCTCGCACGCGCGCATCGTCGCCTCGCTCGCGACGAGCCCGCGGCCGTGGCAGCGCGGGCACGGCGTGCGCGGGCCGTCCTCGATGCGCTCGCCGTCGGGCGTCTCGCGCATCGCGACGTGGTAGCCGTCGCCGTCGCACGCGTCGCAGCCCTCGTCGGCGTCGCCCATGTCGACGTCGAGCGCGTCGTCGTACCAGCACGCCATCTCGAGCGGCGCGGGCGCGGGCAGCGTCTCACGGTTCGCTGCCTCGTCCGCTCGCGCGCAGTCGGGGCACGCGTGCTCGACGCGCGTCCAGCGCATCTCGCCGGCCACGTGCCGCCACTCGCCAGCCACCACGACACCCGTACCGACGCACGCGCAGCCGAGGCGCTGCGTCCTGATCTCGCCGTCCATGCCGACCTCCATGCTGGGTTTATGACACGTGTCTCTGGCGAGCGCAAGACACTTGTCACGATGCCGGTGAGTTAACTCACGAACAGGCTCCGCCCGGCAAGGCGAACATCGCCGGATGTGGGCGAAGGCGTTCTGCGTGTGGGTAGCCCTGGCCGCGTGCGCGTGCGGGCCGAGGTACGTCGTGACTAGGGTGCCGCCGTCCGAGATGCATGGTGGACGTCGAGGGACTGGCGAGCGAGATGCTCGAGTCGGTGGAGATGGGATGCCCGGTGCATCCGTGGACGATGGCGGCACGGGCCGGCTACGTCGTGCGCGTCGGTCCGGCGCGGTACCCGGCGATGACGCTCGGGCCGACGATCGTGGTGCCAGACCACCGCGACGAGCGGCGGGCCTTCGCTGTGCTCCACGAGCTCGCGCACGCGACGCTGCGCAATGCCGGGCTGCCGGACCCAGAGACCACCGTCGACCTCGTGGCCAGCGCCGCGCTGTTGCCGCGCGCCGCGTTCCTTCGCGACGTCGAGCGCACCGGAGGCAACCTGCACGCGCTCAAGCGACTGCATCCGCACGCAAGCTACGAGGCGATCGCAAGGCGTCTCGTGGCCGTCTGCGGCGGCGCTGTCACCGTGCACGATGTAGGTCCGCGCGGGCATCGCTCGCGCACCGCTGGCGCACCGCGCAGACTCGGCGCGCTTGCACGATCACTGGTGCTCGAGGCGCACCACGGCGGCGAGGTGGTTGGTCCAGACGAGGCGCGCGCCTACCCGATCAAAGACGGTGCGTGGTCACGCGTCGTGCTCGTCACTCGCTAGCCCAGGCATCGCGCCACACGATGTCGCGCAGCGACTCCGGGACAAACGTCTCTCCGTCGTCGCACGTTGGCTCCCAAACGCCGCCGCCAGGCGCGATCGGCCAGCAGCGCGCCGCATGGATGGACGTGTCTCCCGGGAACGGCACTTCGCACGCGGCCACGCATGTCGGCTCACACACGGGCAACGGCTCGAACGGGTCGGCCGAAGGGATGGGCGAAATGACCATCCGGCCACGTGCGTCGCACGAGAACTCGCACCATCGGCACGGCTCCCAGCGGCCGGGAGCGTCGGGCCGCGCTGCGTCGGCAGACGGCATCGGAGATGCTGGCGTGCATGCGACCAGCGCGACAGCAAGCAGTGCGGCGATCCTCATCATCGTGTCCTCGGCCCCATCGTCTTAGTGCCCCTTGCTGTGACCCGCTCCGACGTCGGCTGCTGCGGGTCCACCGACAGCTGCCGGAGCCTGGCTGCGGTGTCCAGCGCGAGCGCCCATCCTAGCGCGGGGTCGCTCATGCCACCGCGGAACGGCGCGGTGCGCACCCATCCAGCGGCTTCCTCGCCGATCTGGTCGAGCGAGGCTCGGTGCCTCGAGACAAACGCCGACCACTCGCGATCCTCTTCGCGCGGCGCGTGCTCCTCGAACAGCCGATACGATCCAGAGCCCGACCAGAACGCGGGCGAGATCCTGAGCGTCGCGCAGATCTTCGCGGCCGCATCAGCGCCGACCGCTCGCCGCGGATCGTGCCGCGTCTTGTAGACCCACGTGCGATCGAGGCCGAGGCGCTCGGACATCTCGTAGTCCGACCAGCCGCGCTCGCTTTCCAGCTCGTCGAACAGCTGTAGCGCACGGGCGCGCAGCCTCGATCGCTCTGGCGTCATGGGACGGGTCACACGTCCTGTGTGCCCCACCGCACGCGCGGCAGCGTGACACGTGTCTTGCGCGGGCGAGTGACACGTGTCACAGTCGGCCAACATGAGCCCCCCCGTGGACCGATTCGCTGCCTGGATCACCGAGTCCGGGCTGACCCGCTCCGAGGCCGCGAAGCGGCTCGGATGCCACCCCAGCTACCCCGGCCTCATCCTGCGCGGCCAACGTCGACCGGGACGCGACGTGGCGCTCGCAATCGAGCGCGTGACCCGTCGCTCGTCGGGCGGAGTCATTCGCGTGGAGGAGTGGGCGCACACCCCCAGCATGCCAGCCGCATCGACGGCGGGGGAGTGACGGCGATGCCGCACACCGTCACTGCACGCACTGACAGCGCGCTCCTCGTGAGCGTCGCTCCGGCCCTCGTTGCGATGACGCTCGCGCTCGCGTCGCCGTTCGCGTGCGGCATGCCCGCGTTCGACACCGGGCGGCAGCGGCTCGACTCGACGCTCTACCGGCACGAGCGCGCCGAGAGGGCCCGTCCGGGCAGCGGAACCAAGCGAACCCACAAGCGTCGTCGCGCCCGCGAGCGCGCACGGATGGAGGCCCTTCGATGACGATCGACCCCGTGATCCTCACCCTCTTCGTCGAGGGCGCGAAGGCTGCCGGCCCGCTCATCGCTCAGTACATCGCGGGCCTTGCCGAAGACCACCGTGAGGCCGTCCTCGAGGCGCTCGAGCGCGACACGAAGGCGCTCGACGCGGTGCCGTCTGCGATGACGAGCGACGAGCTGAGGGAGCGACGGGAGCAGCGCGAACGCGAGCGGCTCGACCGCATCGACGCCACGGCGCGCAAGGTGTTCGCGATGGTCCTCGTGCACACGCGTGGGTCGGCCTGGGAAGACGCTGGCGAGATGGTGGCGGCGACGACTCGCGGCTCGTACGAGATCGCCGAGAGGCTCGAGAACGCGCGCGCCGAGTGGCTTGCGAAGCGGGGGCCGCGATGACGCTGGAGGCCGGGATGTTCCTCCTGCTCTGCGGGCGCCTCGTCGTGCTCGCGTGGCTCGTCTCGACTGCGCCGGAGGGCGAGTGATGCGCGGGCCTCGCAACTCGCTCGGTGCGCCGTGGAGCGGCGAGACGTGGCGCTGTCAGTGGTGCGGCGAGACAGGGCCGGACCGCGATGACGTCGCGCACTCTGCGTGCCAGTGCCACCCGCTGTGGCGCGGTCGGTCGGGCGCTCCGCACCACATCATCTTCGCGCCCGCCGAGCATGACGCCGCGGTGCGCGCGCGTCATCCGCAGGTCTTCATCCGCGTCGGCCACGAGACCGTGCCGCTGCACTCGGAGGGCGCGCGATGACGTGGCACGGACGCATCCTCGACGTGCTCCGCGCGCGCGGCCTCACCGTCGCGGCCGGCGAGCACTACCTTGTGGCGCAGTGCGACCACGCCACGCTCGCGGCCTCGCTGCGTGAGGCGGGCGTGATGGTCGACGCGCTGATCGTGGACGCGCCATACTCGGAGCGCACCCATTCTGGGCACGGGACCATGGAGCCCAGGGCGGCGTGCCGCCGACGCACAGGAGGCCGCTGGACTATACGTCGTGGTCGCCTACCGACGTATCGTCGTTTGTCGACGACTGGCACCCGCTCACACGCGGATGGCTTGTCGGCATCACAGATAGCGAGTTGGCGCCAGCGTGGCGGGCTTGCATGCGCGGCGCGAACCGCCAAACGTTCCAACCGCTGCCGCTGATCGAGCGCGGGATGACCGTTCGGAAAACCGGCGACGGTCCGTCCTCGTGGGCAACGTGGGCGGTAGTCGGCCGCCCCCGTGGCGCACCGTGGTCAACGTGGGGGACGCTCGATGGAGCGTACGTCGGCGGACAAGAGCGAAAGCACGTCGTCGGGGGGAAGCCCCTGTGGATGATGAGGCGCCTTGCAAGCGACTACTCGCGTGAGGGCGACCTCGTGTGCGATCCGTGCATGGGCGCGGGCACGACGCTCGTTGCGGCGGTGGAGCTCGGGCGGCGGGCGGTCGGGTGCGAGCCCGACGCGGGGCGCTTCGAGATGGCGTGCAAGCGGCTCGCGAAGTCGCGGCCACAGCTGCGCATGCGGCTCGACGTGGAGGCGGTGAGGGGCGAGCAGAGCGGGTGGGCGATGCCGCGAGGAGGTGAGTGATGCACATCGACGACGAGACGCTCTCCGCGCTCGGCTACGCGTGCCCCGAGTGGGATGACGTGTGCGAGCGCGCGCACGAGGAGCGCGCCGAGGCGGCGGAGCGGGACCGTGACCGCTACCAGACTCGGCGGCTCGATCCTTGGTACATGAGCCGCGCGCGCGAGCGCGCGCAGGCATCGCGCGACCGCCGCAAGGCGGCGACATGCACCGTGACGCCGTGTGAGCGGCCGAGGCCCGCGCAGCTCGTGCTGTGCTTTGCGGAGGTGGGGTGATGAGCGAGGACGATCGCATCTGGTGCGCGCCGTACGAGATCAGCATGTCCGCGCGCTCGTGCGCGATGCAGCGGTCTCGGTCGGTGCAGATGGTGCCGCACAGCATCGAGGGACAGCGGCTCTCACGCTGTCGTGACTGTCGCGCTGGCGAGCGCCGGCTCGTGGCGCTGGGCGTCAAGAGCAAGGGCGGCGATGGGCGCGTGAGGCAGTGGCGATGAGTCTGTCGATCTTCGACGACGAGGATCTCGTGGAGTCGCTGGGCTACTCGGCACGTCTCGACCGGCACGACTACATGGCTCGCACGCGGTCGTTCTCGGTTCGCCGCTCCGCGCTGATGGCCCGCGAGGCACCGACGCAGACAGTCCGCAACACGCCGACACGTGACAGGCTGCGCGACGTCGGACACGTGCTCTCGTCGCTCACCGCGCGCGAGCTGCGCGCGATCGCGAGTTCGCCGCTGCCGGCCGCGACAGTGGCGCAGATGCTCGGGCTGCACGAGATCGTGCCGTGCGCCGTCTACGTGCGCCGTGCGGCTCGTGCCGTCGGCATGCCGCGCCCGTCACCGAGGGACGTGTACGCCGCGAAGGTCACGCCAGAACGACGAGCGGTGATGACCGCGCGTGAGCACGCGTCGAGGGCGCGCATGCGTGCCGAGCGAGAAGCGCGGAAGGCGCGCATCGCAGAGCGCAGGAGGGCCGCATGAGCGCGTCGTTCTCGTACACGGTCGAGGGTCGGCCGACGACGTGGAAGCGCCCCATGCAGCAGCGTGGGAAGCGCCGCTTCACCGAAGCTGGCCAGCGCAAGGCACAGCACGAGCATCGCCTCCTCGCGCTCGCGTCTCGGCCGCGTGGCTGGCGGCGTGACGGGCGCTTCTTGGTGCGCGTGTGGCTCGACATGCCGGACGCGCGACGCAGCGACGTCGACAACGCGACGAAGCTGATCTTGGACGCGCTCAACGGGGTTGCGTGGGAGGACGACTCGCAGATCGACGCGCTCGAGGTGGACCGCGCGATGTGCGGTGACGCGGGGCCGCGCACCGTCGTCGAGGTCGTTCGCACGGGTGAGCGGATGCGACGGAGGGCGGCGCGGGCCATCAGCACAGAGGAGATGGTCGAGGCGCTCGAGCGCGAGGCGCGCGAGCACAAGCCAGAGAGCCGGAGGTGGCGCGAGCTCATGGCGGCGTCGCGCAAGCTCGAGGAGGCGTCGTGACCATCGGCTCGCTGTTCTCGGGCATTGGCGGCCTGGAGCTTGGCCTTGAGCGCGCCGGGCTCGGGCCGGTGATGTGGCAGTGCGAGATCGACGCCGATGCGCGAACGGTGCTGCGTCGTCACTGGCCGTCGGCTGAGCTGCATCGCGATGTGCGGGCGCTCGACGCGGCGACCTTGCCGCATGTCGACGTCATCTGCGGCGGCTTCCCGTGTCAGGACCTTTCGAGCGCGAACGTGGTGGCGAGGAGTGGACTCGATGGAAAGCGAAGCGGGCTGTGGGTCGAGTATCTCCGAGTCGTGCGAGACGTCCGACCGCGATGGGTCGTCGTCGAGAACGTCGGAGCCGTATGGCCAGAGTGGGTGCCCGTCGTGCGGGGCGACCTGCACGCCATCGGGTATCCCAGCGTGCCGCTTCGAGTGTCCACCGCTGACGTCGGGCTCACTCACCACCGAGACCGAGTCTTCGTTGTGGCCGACGCCGACCGCGAAGGCCAATCACTTCGCGCCATACATGCGGCGCTGGCCGGCGTACTCGCGGCTACAGGACGAGATCGGGAAGACGCGCGGGCCGCGTGTCGCGAGGCTGTTTCTCGCGATGATGGACTTCCCGCCCGACTGGCTCGATTGCCTGGCAACAGCGTGTCGCCCGCTGTTTCCGAAGTGATCGGCCGAGCGATTCGCGCCGTGACTGAGGTGCGACATGGACGAGGGCTGCAACTGTGGAGGCGTGGGAATGAGCAACGGGATGCTTGAGACGATGATCGGTGCCGCGTTGCAGCACGCAGCGGGGAAGCCGATGACGCTGGAAACGCGCGTCGCGTTCGTGCTCGATGGCTTGGAGCGAGCGCGCGAGACGCTGCGCGAGGCGTGCGAGAAGGTCGGAGACCAGGATGGAGCCGACGAGCTGATCGACGTCAGGCACGCGCTCTGCGAGGCGATCGAGCTCCTGCGCGGTGATGTGTGACCGACGCAGAGCGAGCGGTCCTCGCTTCGATGCGCGGCGGGCGCGCCTATGTGCCGTGGGCGACGGCGGACGAGGTGGTCGCGCAGCTCGAGGCGCAGGGCTGCGAGGTGGTGCGGTGTGGGGTGGATGTCGTGACGTGGGAGGCGAGATGAGCGGGCGAATCAGGAGCATCAAGCCGGAGTGGTTGGAGGACGAGCTGCTCGCGGCGGCGAGCGACGAGGCGCGCGTGCTGTCGGTCGCGCTGATCCTCATGGCCGACGACTACGGGCGTGGACGTGCCAGCGCAGCAGCCATCGCGACCGGCGCGTGGCGGTACCAGCTCGAGCGGGACGATGGCGAACACACTCGCGAGACACTCGCGAGGGCCTCGCGAGCCCTTCGCGAGCTTGTCGCGATCCGCTTCGTGACCGTCTACGAGGTCGCCGGACAGCGGTACTTCGAGATCCGCAACTGGCAGAAGCACCAGAAGGTGGACCGGCCGTCCAAGCCGCGCATTCCTGAGCCTCCGCCGCAAGAAACGGCCGAGATTGCGGCACTCGACACACCCTCGCGAGACACTCGCGAGACACTCGCGAGTCCCTCGACACATCCTCGCGAGACACTCGCGACTGATCATGGACCTGGATCAGGACCTGGATCAGGACCAGCGAGCGTGGACCTCGCGCGCACGCGCACACGCGAAGACTCGACCCTCGTCGACGCCAAGCGCATCGAGACCGCGAGACGGGCTGTCCAGGCTGGCTACCAGACTCGCCGGCTCTCGGTGCCCGGCAGGGTCGCGACCACGGCACCGAACCACGACGACGCGTGCAAGCTCGCTGGCCTCGGAGCGCTGCCGCCCGACGACCTCGTGGCCATCATCGATGGCTTCTTCGGCGACGAGTCGATGCGAGCGAAGGGCTACCCCGTGGCCTACCTGCTCGCGAATCCGAACCAGTGGGGGCGCGGCGCACTCGATGCGGCGCGCGACGACGGGCACAGCCGCGAGCGGCCGGCCGTGCAGGAGATCCCGCCGTGGGCGCGGACGGAGGTGAGCCATGGGTGACGCGATTGCGATGCTGCGCGCGGCCGGTCTGCGCGGGCCTGCGAGCGATGCTGAGGTCGCTGCGTGGGAGTCGCGCCGCGACTTCGAGCGATGGCGCGAGGAGGGCAAGGCTCGTCGGCTGCGACGCGCGGAGATCCTCGACCGCGAGCTGCCTGGCGAGCTGACCGACGACGGTCGGCGGACGGTCGTCCACGAGATGCGCCCGCATCCGCTCACGGCCGATCTTGTGCTATCGTGGGGCGCGACGAAGGACGGGCCGTGTGCGCTCGCTGTCGTGGGCGAGCGTGGCGTCGGCAAGACCGTCGCGGCCGCGTGGTGGGTCGCTGACACGGACGGGCGCTACGTGCTGTCGAGCGAGCTCGTGCGGCTGTGGTCGGCGCAGTACGGGCCGGACCGCGAGCGGTGGGAGTCGCTCAAGCGCGCTCGCGCTCTCGTGGTCGACGAGATTGGCGGCGAGCGTCAGCGGCTCGACGATGTGCGCGCGATGCTCGAGGAGCTGGTCAACGCGCGTCAGGGCTCGCGCACCAAGACGCTGCTGCTCGGCAACATCACGCGGGCTCAGTGGGAGCAGCGACTCACGCCGCGCGCCGCGTCTCGCTGGCAGAGCGTCGGATACACGCTGGAGCTCACCAGCCGCGTCGACATGCGCCGTCGTCGGCGTTCGCCCGTCACGGCTGAGGTGACCCGATGAGCGAGACCGAGGAGCCGGCGATGGTCCGCGACGAGGCGCTGCTGCGCGACCTCGACGCCGAGCACGTGCTGCGGACGCGGCGCAACGTCAGGGCGGCGTACGTCAAGCGCCGTCGCAGCGATGGGCGCGTCGAGTGGACGCACGTCACGAGGTGGGACGCGTGAGCGCGGAGGCGGGTAGGCGGCCCGGAGACGGGTGACGAGCGGGCGTCTGAGGGCAACGTCGGGGCGGGAAACGCTATGACATTCGTGTCACGGTGGAAGCGCGGCCGCACGATGGAGCACCTCGACATGAGGGATCTCCTGGCCTCGGAAGACTGCGCCACGGTTGACGTGGACGACGTGGAAATCGCCTACGAAGGTCCGTACACGCGAACGGGCCCACTCTCAGCCGAGGCGTGGGGGAACCTTCTGGCCTACGTCGCAACTCTCGTGTACGCGCGGCCAGCAATCGGCAAGCCCACGAGGGCGTGGGTGGATGTCGAGGCGGCTAGCGGAGTCAGTTCGCGACGGTGCATGGTGTATCCGGACACGCTCGACCCGCCGAGCTACCAGCAGTACGCGGGCATGCACCACACCGTCGTGGTGCATGTCGATGGCGAAGAGGCGCCGCGCGCCGTCTGCTTGGACAGGGTGTCCGTTCGTGGGGCAGGAGCGTGCCTATGAGCGAACCGCGGGAGCTGCTGGCGCATCCCATCGGGCCGCTCGTGCGGACGTGCCGCGAGGGTGGCGCGCTGACGGACGGCGAGCGTGCGGCGGTCGATGCGTCGGGGCTGCTCGACGTCATCGAGGGGCGGCCGTGCTGGGCGTGCGTGCATGACGAGCGCGGGCGCGAGCGGTGGGTGCGCGGCGTCGTCGCCGGCGGCATCCGGTCGCGCTACTGCGGGCGTCAGGTGCGGCAGTACGAGGGGCATGACGTGGCTCCGTGCGACCCGTGGCTGGAGACGGTGGCGGTGCACCTCGACGGCGAGTCAGAGGCGCGAGATGTGGCGGTCGAGAGGGTGAGAGCGGAGGTGGTGTGATGGGTGACAAGACATCGATCGAGTGGACTGAGGCAACGTGGAATCCCGTTCGCGGATGCTCGCGCGTCTCGCGCGGATGCGAGAACTGCTACGCCGAGGGTGTCGCGCGGCGCTTCGCTGGTGTCGGCCAGCCGTACGAGGGCCTCGTGCGCATCGGCAAGGACGGCAAGGCGAAGGCGCAGTGGAACGGCGTCGTGCGCGTCGTGTCCGAGCACCTCGCCGACCCGCTGCACTGGACGCGCCCGCGTCGCGTGTTCGTCAACAGCATGAGCGACCTCTTCCACGAGGCGCTGCCGTTCGAGACGATCGCGGCGATCTTCGGCGTGATGGCGGCGTCGCCCGCGCACACGTTCCAGGTGCTCACGAAGAGGCCCGAGCGCGCGAGCGAGTTCTTCGCGTGGGCGAAGGCGCGAGCGCGCGACGAGTCGCCGTCGGACGTGTGCCTCTACGAGGCCCTCATGGCGAATCCGTGGGAGCCGCGGATGGTGTCTCTCGGCCTCGACCACCGAGACGAAGAGGTGGAGTGGCCGCTCCCGAACGTCTGGCTCGGCGTGAGCGTCGAAGACCAGGCCACCGCCGACGAGCGCATCCCGCACCTACTCGCGTGCCCCGCTGCCGTGCGGTGGGTGTCGTACGAGCCCGCGCTCGGGCAGGTCGACTTCTCGCGCTTCATGTGGCCGGTGAACTCCTCATGGCCGAGCAACTTCCGCTCCCCAGAGGAAGCGCGAGCGGCCGGAGCGTCGGTCACGAGGCATCGGCAGGCGCTCGTCTCGGCGCACGCGGTATTCCTCGACTGGATCGTGGTCGGCGGCGAGAGCGGGCCCGGCGCGCGGCCGTTCGACATCGTGTGGGCGCGCAGCGTGATCACGCAGTGCCGCGAAGCGGGCGTCGCGTGCTTCGTGAAGCAGCTCGGGGCGCATCCGGTCAACGGAGAGCGATCGGCTATCTACGACAGGCACGGACTCGTCGCTCCTGGTCTCGCGCACGAGGAAGCGGAGGAGTACGCGCCTCGGTACGACGAAGGTCGCATCGTGCGTCCGGCCCCGGTCCGCATTCGCGACCGCAAGGGCGGCGCCATGAGCGAGTGGCCCGAGGATCTGCGCGTGCGGGAGTGGCCGTCGCGATTGGCGGTATGACCACGGTATGACCACCAAGAAGCCACTTCGCGCGCGCGCGAACGCCTCGCCCGTACGAGACGTGATCGACGACGTGTGCCGCATCATCGAGGACGGCTGGACGCCCGTGTCTCGCGCGGCGTGGCAATGCGGCGTCCACCCCGAGGCCCTCGAGAGCCGAGCGCGCCACGACGACGAAGTGCGCGAGAAGCTCATGCGCTCGCGCGCGAAGGCGTACGCAGTGCGCGTCGCGAAGCTGCTCGACTGCATCGAGGAAGGCAAGCCCACGGCCGGCGTGCTGTGGATGATGGAGCGGCTCGACCGCGACGTGATGCATCTGCCGACGCTCGTGCAGCTTGACGCGCGCATGACGAGCGGTGACGCGGCGACGCCCGACCAGGTGGCGAGACTCAAGGCGCTGATCGCGCGGCTCGAAGAGGTGCAGTCACACACGCTGCCCATCGACGCGACGCCGCGTTCGCCCGGAGAGGGTGGAGGTGAGTGATGACGAACGGAGAGAAGAACGATCGCGAGGACTACGCGCTCGCGGGAGACGTGAGCGTCGAGGAAGCGCGCGAGGCGCTGCAACGCTTCATCGACTCGCACTTCAACAACCCTAGCGAGCACGCGCGCGCATCGATTCCGGCCGATCCGCGCCGCGACGACGACATCCGGCTCGGCGCGTTCATCACGCGCGCCGAGAGGGCGTTCGCGGCGCTCGACGGGGCGCGGATGGCAATGCGCGAGTCGATGGCGGCGTGCCAGAGGGCGTGAGTGACCGACCTGTCCGCAGCGGAGGCAGCGCAGGCCATCGCGGAGCTCGAGGCGAGCATCCGTGCGGCGGAGCTGCGTCTCGCGCGGTCGGAAGCGTTCATCGACTTTCAGCCGCGCTTCGTGGCCGGCTGTGAGCGACGGCCAGACCTCGTGCCCATCTTCGACGTCTTCGAGCGCGCATACGCTGCGGCACGCGGCGAGGGGCGTCCTGTCATCGCGCTCGTGTCGAGCGGCCCGCAGGTCGGCAAGACGCTCGCGGGACAGGCTGCGTGTGCTGCGTGGCTCGCGCGGTGCCCTGCCGACGAGCTTGCGTTCATCGCGTACAACGATGACCTCGCGCGCGAGAAGTCGCGCAAGATTCGCGACATCGCCAAGGCTGCGGGTGTGGCGGTGCGTGGCGATTCGAGCGCGGTCGATCGCTGGCAGACGACGAGCGGCGGCGGCTTCCTCGCGCGCGGCCGGAACGGCGGCGTCACGGGCCGCTCGGGCCTCTCGCTGATCTGGGTGGACGACCCGTATAAGGACGGCCTTGAGGCACAGTCCGAGGCCATCTCACGCAGCATCGCCGAGACCGTCTCTGGCGTCATCTTCACCCGCCGCCACGCACGCACGTCGGTCGTCATCTCGCACACGCGGTGGACCACGAACGACCTCATCGCGCAGCTCGACGCGAAGCTGAGAGGGCGCATCGAGGCGCACGGCGTCGACCTCGTGAACGTCTCGCTGCCATGCGTCGATGCGGACACGGGCGAGCCGTTGATCACCTTCGGTGGCCGCGACCGCGCGTTCTACGAGGCTCAGAGACTGCTCGTCACGGACCATGACTGGTGGGCGCTCTACATGGGCTCGCCGCGCCCGCGCGAGGGCAAGCTGCTGCGAGGTGTGCACACGTACGACGCGCGGCCAGGACGCTACGCGTGCGCAATCGGCATGGACCTCGCGTACTCCACGCGCACGACGGCGGACTGGTCGGTCGCTGTCGTGCTCGCGCGAGAGCTCGACGTCGAGCCGGGACAGCTCCCGCGCTTCTACGTGCTCGAGGTGCTGCGTCGGCGCTGCTCGTTCACCGAGTGGCTCGCAGAGATGCGCGCGCTTCAGATGCGCTACCACGGCGCTCAGGTGCACATGCGCACGGGCGGTCAAGAGGCCGCGCTCCTCGAGACCGCGCACTCGATGGGGCTGAGCGTTCGCCATGAGCCAACGAAGGGCGACAAGCTGGTGAACGCGAGGGCGCTCGAAGCGGACTGGAATCACGGCCGCGTGCTCGTGCCTGCGAGCGCGACGTGGGATGTGAGCGGCTACGTGTCGCGCGCGCTGGACTTCTCGGGCATGTCGAGCGCCGAGGTGGACGACGAGATCGACGCGACGGTGACGGCGCACAGGGCGCTGAGCGAGGGCGTGCTGACGCCAGGCAACGTGGGCAGAGCGGCCGGCCGTGCGCCGGCTGCGAGAGGAGGGTGGCTGTGATGAGCGAGCAAGCGAAGCGGTGGAGGGTCTCGGATGTGGTGAAGGCGCTGTGCGAGGAGCGCGGCCTGAAGTGGCGCGACGACGATGGAGACTCGTCGCGTGTCGACGGCGACGCCGAATACGTCGTGAATAGGGCGCGCGAGGCCGCGATGATCATCCTGCTCGTCAGCACCGCCGTCCTCGTCCCGAGCGCTGCCGTCGCGTGGGCGCTCACTCGAGGTGCCCGATGAAGGCCCCTCGCATCGTCAACGACGCCTGCGAGCTCGCGAGCGCGATCGGCGAGGTCGTCGAAGCCGTGCTCGAGGCGCTCGCCGCCGCGCTGAGCCTCGCCCTGACCATCCTGACCTTCGACACGAGCCTGGAGGACGCATGACCGAACAGAACAAGCCGAAGACGATCCGCCTCACGAAGCAAGCGAAGCGGTGGAGGGTCTCGGATGTGGTGAAGGCGCTGTGCGAGGAGCTGTGCAGCGCAGCGTTCGACAAGGTAGCGGCACTCGATCTGCTGCTCGAATGCAGCTACGCCAGCGAAGAGACGTTCTGCTCGTCGTGGGACGACACGACCGTCAGCCAGATCATGCGCGGTGACGTGGGGCCGGCCGGACTCGGAGAGGTGGACGCCGAGACGGTGGCCAAGTGTCACCGGCTGGCCTCGCGCGCAGGAGGTTGGTGGGTGCGCAACCCGAGCCACCCGTTCGGCACTCCTGGGTTCTTGCACTTCGTGCCGCTCTCGCTGTGCGGGTGCAACGACTACTTCACTCCTGAGTCGATGGGATCGACCGCAACGGAGTGCGCCAACTGTGTGGCCGGCAGAGGTGAGCGATGAGCCTGGAGCTTGAGAATCGGGTCGCGGAACTGGAGCGCAAGGCGCGCGCGACGCGCGTACTGCTCGACGCGGCGATCGTGGAGATCAAGGCTGCGCACGCTCGTCTCGTTGCCATCGAGACGCGCATGAACGCTCCGCCCGTGACGATCAACATGCGCCCTGGAGGCCTCGTCGCGCGCCGCGATGTGTACGGCGACGCAAAGCCGTCACTCGCACCGCCAGCCGTGGCAGGGACGACGCCGGACGTGGCGGTGTTCCCTGGCGGCTTCGTGCCCGCCCACGACGTGTCCGACGAGGTGCGCACCAGCCTCCGCGCCTGTCACGTCGACCACGATGCGTGCAGCGCCGAGCAGCGGAGCAGCGCAGGACAAGCAGCGCAGGGGCCGTGCGAGCGCGGCGTCGTGGACCTCGTGGCAGCGTCGGCAGACGATCAGCATGCAGCAGAGCGTGGCACGCCAGCAGCCGGCGCGGAGGTGACGGCGAGCGAGGGCGGCGACACTGCGCGGGCGGACAGCGCCGTCGCGGAACTGCGCGAGGTGGTGGACATGCTCGTCAAGGCGGACGAGTACGAGCGCAAGGCCGCCGCGATCGACCCGTTCGACAGCATGCGCAGGGCCCCGCTCATGTACGAGGCGAAGCGGATGCGGCGCGAGGTGGAAGGGTATCTCGTGCTGTGGCGCAAGAGCGTGGTGGCCATCGAGCGTCGCAAGTGGGCGGTGGCGATCGCGTCGGCGCTCGACGGCGCGGACCGCTCCGGCTGCGAGTCGTTCGTCAGCCGCGAGGAGATGGCGTATTCGGTCGCTGCGATGCGCGCTGAGCTTGAGCGCGAGCGGAGGCTGCGGCGCGAGTCCGAAGAGGCGTTCAAGGCGGCGAACGACATGCGCAAGGAGGAGTCGCGCAACGAGCCGAACGTAAGGTCGCGCGCGGCCAAGCTCGAGATTGGGTCGCGCGTGCTCCTCAGGAGCGGGCCATGCAGGGGCGTCGTCGTCGGATGGGACGAGGACGGCGATCCGATGATCGACGGGTTCGTCAACGGTGGCCCGTTCGCGTGGTTCGCGGATGATGTCTCGATCGACACCGAGGCCACCACGTGACCGCCCGCGCGCTCCATCTGCGCCGTGAGCGCCGCGAGGGTGAGGGACTCGACCTGCGCGTCTCGCTCTGCGGCATGATCGCAGTCGACGTCACGGACTCGCACGTCGAGGTGACGTGCCGCGTGTGCCAGCGTCGCATGCGTGCGATGCGGCGCGACGAGCCGGTCAGCGGCGAGACGTACGGCGTCGAGGTCGCAGTGCATCGAGGGCGCGCGCTGCTCACGACGCAGGACCGACGCGCCATCGAGCGCAGCCGACGCGGCGAAGAGAACGAGCGGCCTCGATGGGGCACGCTCGCAGCTGCGTGGCAGCAGTGGGCGCGCGTGGTGGACGACGGCGCTCCGGTGCGCTCCACGAGCGACCCCGGACGCTTCGGTCAGGCGATGGGCGCGGGCGGCGGGACGGTGCGCACGCCTGGCGGGCGTGACGACATCGTGGACTTCGAGCGCGCTCTCGTGCGTGCGTGTGTGCCGCTGTCGGTCGGGCCGATCGAGGTGGGCGCGGACCTCGTGCGCGCCATCGTCGAGGCGCGTGCGGCGGGCAAGCGGGTGTGGTCGCCGACCGCTGGCCGCAAGGCTGGCACGTGGCGACGCGTGCCGCAGACGTACGAGGCGATCGCGGAGTCGTTGGGCGACGGCTGGACGAAGCGGCACGTGACGCTCGTGGTTCGCCACGTCACTCGTGAGATGACCGAGGACCTCGTGGCGCGTGGCGTGCTCGAGGCTCGCGAGCTGCGCCGAGGCGGGCGCACGGAGGCAGCGGAGATGCGCATTCCTGGATTCGACCTAGAGGGCTGGAAGGAGATCGCCGCGCACATGCAGACGAGCGTGTCGACGGCACAGCGCGCAGCCGCGTCACTCGGGCTGCCGGTGCGCACGTCGAGCACGGGCCGCGTGTACGCTCGGCGCGCGGAGATCGACGCGTGGAGCTCGCGGCAGGTCGAGCGAGCGAAGGAGAGCGCGTGAGCGGTCAGATGACGAGAGAGCGACTCGACCGGTACCGCGCGTGGCTTGCGGAGGAGCAGGCCGAGCTTGAGGCACAGCCGCGTTACGAGCCAACGATCGACTGGAAGGAAGACGCGGTTGGCGACCTGCTTGCCGAGGTCGAACGACTCGAGGCCGAGGTGAAGGCGGCGCATCGCTACGCCGAGGAGCAGATCGCGGCCAACAGCCGCACGCTGGACGAGATCGTCGAGATCCTGCGGCCGGGCGAGACGCTCGATGACGCGGGCATCATCGAGGCCGTGCGCTCGCTCGTGGAGCGTCGATGATCGTCGACATCCGACTCGTGCGCGACCGTGACGGCTGGTGGCGTGCCAGCGTCGAGGGCGTGCGTGTGCGTGGTCGGTGGCGGACGCGTGTGTCCGCGCTGTCTGCGCTCGCTGATCTGATGCGTGGCGTCGCCGAGCGATGACGGAAAGGCCAATGGAATAGGCTGGGCTCGGCGGGTCGCGAAAGAAAGTTGAGCTAGGCACTTGCGCATTTCCGCGCCGGGTGTATATTGAGGCCCATGACGACGACGAACAAGACCTGGAAGCGCGGCGGCAAGAACGTGATCACGGGCCAGGCGGTCGAGTGGAACGGCGAGGAGTACCTCGTTGACTCCTACTACCAGAAGGGCGGCGCGGAGCACTACGTGTACGACTCGCACGCGATCGTTGGTCAGGTGTCGACAGTCGACGGGGTGGACCTCGCCGACGCGAATGCGCGCCTGTTCAGCGGCGAGGTCACGGCCGATGACCTCCGCGCGATCGTCGAGTCGCTGTGACCGGAGTGCCATGACGCCTGAACGACTGGAAGAGATTGTCGCTAGCCTCGTCGGCCAGACCGACCGAGACAAGGCGTGCGAGTTGGCCGCCGAGGTTCGTCGGCTGCACGAGGCCGTGCGTCTGGCGGCGGAGTTGATCCGAGACGGGCACGACGAGACGTGCAACGCGCGGTACGGCACGTACCGATGCCGATGCGACGCTGACGAGCGCGAGGCGTGGCTGCGCGCGTACGGGTCGCGGTAGGCCGCCTGACGCTCCGTGACGCGTATTGACGCGTCTTGAAGGTTGGCACTCGGTCCGAAAACGTGCCTCTCTTGGGTAGGCTCGCGCGACCTGGCCCCACCACCCACCTCCCCAGGACGCGTTGAGCCGCTTAAGGTGCGCCTGCGGCGCGTGGAGGCGTCATGGCGTGGACCGACTGGCTCCCGTGGAGCAGGCGAGCGCAGGAGCCCGCGCAGCTGACGCTCAGCGGTGGCGCTCCCGTCGGCCGCGTGTACGGCACTCCGCGCACGTCGCGGCAGGTCGCCGACCCGCTGGAGTACGAGGTCAATGCGGGCCAGCAGCTCGTGAGCGCGCTGCGCTCCGCTGACGTCGGCACGATCTCGCCGCTCCAGGCCATCTACGAGGGCGCGCTCGTGCGTGACTCGCGCCTCCGCGGCGTGTCCGCTGCGCGCATCCACGCGATCACGTCGAGGCGCTGGGCAGTGCGCCCACCGGTCGGCTACGAGCAGGACCGCGACGCGCTGGCGACGGCGCAATCGGTCTCGACGATCCTCTACGAGACGCCGGGCTTCGCGCGCCGCCGCGCCGAGCTTGCGCAGGGCATCCTTCGCGGCGTCGGCGTCCTCGAGCACGACTGGCAGCTCGACTCTCGCGGCTGGGTCGTCTCGCGCCCTCGTCCCATCGATCCCACGCGCCTCTCGGTCGACGAGTACGGCGAGCTGTGCGTGTACGAGCCCGGTGCGCCGTGCAACGGCAAGCCGCTGTCCTCGTGGCCGTTCAAGTTCCTCGTGCACAGCCCGACGGGCGGCGTGCATCTGCGCCTCCAGAAGCGCGGTGCCCTGCGTCCGCTCCTCGCGCTCGCGCTCGCCAAGCGGTTCGGGTTGCGCTGGTGGCTTGAGATGATCGAGCGGTACGGCCAGCCTCAGGTGTACGGCGTGGTCAACGAGACGAGTGCGTCGAGCACGCTGCTCGACGAGACGGTGGAGCAGCTCGGGCAACTCTCCTCGACGTGGCGCGCGGCGTTCAGGACCGGCGTCGAGTTGAAGGAGATCCCGGTCACGCTGTACCCGGAGTTGCACAAGCTCTTCGCGGACTACTGCAACACGGAGTACGCGGTCTCTCTCCTTGGCGGCAACCTGTCGATCGAGGTCAAGGACGCGCAGACGTACGGCTCGCAGGCGCAAGCGCAGGTGCGCGGCGACATCCTCGCGGCCGACCTCACCGAGCTCGACGAGACGATCTGCGACCAGTGGATCGCGCCGCTCGTGCGCTTCAATCGGCCTGGCGCTGTCGTGCCCGTCATCGAGACGGCCGTGCAGGCTCAGCGCCCGTGGAGTGTCGCGGAGTACTCGGCCGGCCTCTGCACGAAGAACGAGCTCCGCACGTCGAACGGCTACGACGCGATCGACGGTGGCGACGTCTTTGCCGCGCCATCACTTCCGCCCGCGTACAGCGGGACACCGCTCTCTCTCCCAGCCTCCGCAAGCGCGCCGGGGGGTGCGCCTACGGAGGTCCCTTTTCCGAGGACCGTGACGACGCCGAATGGGGCGACGTCGCAGACCTCGACGCATCCGCTCGCGAGACTGCTCAGGCAGTCGTCGGACGACCAGGCGCGCTAGCGGCCGAGGCGCTCCTCGAGAGCGCATCTCTCGGGCGCTCGATGCTCGACCTGCTCGCGGCACACGCGCGCTCGCTGCGTGGACCGAGTGACATCGACGAGGTGGTGGGCCGCTGGGCCGATCAGCTCCAGGCCGATGACAGGCTAGCTGGCCTGCTCTACCGCACGTCGTTCCAGGCGTCTCTCGGCGGCCAGCTGATGGTGCGCGAGGTGGAGCTTGCGGAGGACGATGACAGCGCGGCACGCGCGGTCGTCTCGCGCCGCGAATCGCCGTTCTTGGCGATGCCATTCGATGACGCGGTGGCGTTCTTCCGTGCCAAGCGCCTCATCTCAGAGGCCGAGTTCGACGCGCTGCGCGACCGCTACCGAGAGGGCGGCTTCATCGCGCGCCGTCTCGCGACTGACCGGCTGCGCGAAGTGGCACGCACGAGCATCGCGCGGCTCCTCGAGCAAGACCTCACCACCGACGAGGTGTACGAGGCGATCCGCGCTGCTGAGCGCGACGAGGTGCGAGCGATGGGCATCGCGCCTGCGAGCCCGCACTACCTCGAGACCGTCGTCAGGACGAACGTCGCGACGAGCTACGGCGCTGGCCGCTGGCAGGCTGTCAACGATCCCGACGTGGCTGCGCTGCGTCCCTTCCTTCGCTACGTGACTGCGGGCGACGAGGCTGTCCGGCCGATGCACCGCGCACTGCACGGGCACGTGTTCCGCACTGGCTCCGAAGAGGCCGCGTACTACGCGCCTCCTCTCGGTTTTCGTTGTCGCTGTTCGCTGACCACGATCAGCGCGCGTCAGCTCGAGGCGCGCGGCTACGTGCTCACCGAGGGACGCATCGACGGCGTGACGCCGGATGCTGGGTGGGAGTCCGCTCCCGGCCCGCTCACAGACTGAGTGTGCCAGCCATCGGCTGACACGCAGCCAACCGCCGATGGATGTCGGCGGGCCTATCGCGGAGTGGCGAAGCAGAAACGCACCGGCCTCATAAGCCGGCCACGCACGGGTGCGATTCCCGTCTCCGCAATCGTCACCGGATCTGATGTTGCCGCTCACGCGGTGATGGCCGTTGCCGGGCGAGTCGTTCCGCTGGGCCGATAGGTAAGGCCGCCGACGCTTGCAATACAGCGCCGGTCTATCCCGGTTCGAATCCGGGGCGGGACGGTTCAGTCATCGCCGAGGAGGCACCATGCCCGCTCTACCGCTCGTCGTCGTCGAGACCGAGAGCGGAGCGGAGGTGCGTCTGCGCGATGCCGACGCGGGTGAGGCGTATCCCACGCTCCGCGCTGCACTCGACTCGTTGCTCGCCAACAACGACTACCGACCGAAGCGCGGCATCCTGCGTGACGAGACCGGGCGCGAGGTCGGCCAGTGGCGGTGGCTTGATGCGACTGCCGAGGAGAGCGCGCCAGCGCCCGATGGCTCGCAGGTCACACGCGACTTGATCGCGACAATGGCCGCGCGCCTCAACGCTGGCAGTCCCGCGCCGATGGACGGCGGCACGTCTCCCGCGCACTCGCAGCTGAGCGCGACAGAGACGCGCTCTGACGGCTACGTCCACACGGGCGTCGAGGTGCAGGACCGCGCCGGCCGCTGGCACCTCTTCGTCTACGCGGAGACCTCGCCAGACGTCGCGCGAGACATCGACTCTGGCCGACTGGCCTACGGGTCAATCGGATTCTCGTCCGATGGCCGACTCCTCCAGCACGCGCTGACCAACGTGCCCGCTGTCGAGGGACTGGCACCCAACAACTCCGTCCGCGCGACTGCGGGCGTCCACTTCCGATCGATGAGGATCACGATGCCCAAGATCAGCAAGCGCGCCACTCTGGCCGAGGCCGAGCCCATGCTCCTCGAGATGCTCGGCGTCAGTGCCGAGGAACTCGGCACCAAGCTCGTCGAGCTCGCCGCAGCAGCCAAGGCAGCAGCCGAGAAGCCCGAGGCCGAGATGGAGAGCGCGCCGGTCGAGAGCGCAGAGGCGCGCGAGCAGACGGCGAGCGAAGAGCCCGTCAAGCGCGCGGTGCCCGGACTCGAAGACCATGCCGCGCTCGAGGCGTTCGCGGCCAGCGTCGTCGGCGGCATGCAAGACCTCTTCGGCAAGCCCGAGGCGTCGCCCTCGGAGCTGCTCGACCTCTTCACGGCGAGTCTCGCCGCGTTCAAGGGCGCGCTCGGACAGGGCGCTCCGCCCGATGACGCTGGCGCGGACGCTGCGGCGATGTCGCAGCAGGACGCGACCGCGGCTCGCGCTGCGCTCACGGCGCTCCCCGCGCTGCGCGCCGAGGTGGCCAGTCTGCGTGCCGAGGTCGTCAAGCGCGACGCGCTCGAGGCCATCCAGCGCCTCGCTGTCGAGGCCAAGGCCACGCTGAGCAGCGAGCAGCTCGAGCAGCTCGTGGCCGACACGCTGGCGGTGCAGGACACGGCAATCCGTGGGCGGATGATCGTCAACGCGCTCCGCTCGTCCATCGTGCCGACTGGCGACGTCTTCGCGCGCGCACACCGCAGTCAGGCGACCGCACACGAGTCGCTGGCGAAGGCCGCAGAGGCGCTGATTCCCGAGGTCGAGAGGGCCCATCCGGGAGAGGCCCGTCACTTCATCGTCGCGCGCGCGCAGAGGCTCGCCGCGGAGCGATTCCCCGGCATCGGCGCGTGATCGCGCCTTCAAGGAGACACGATCATGCTCAAGTTCTTCCCGCATCACACGGGCTGCGTCTCGAAGAAGACCGCCAGCGCACTCTCTCAGGGCCAGTTCGTCAAGCTCGACACCGACACCGACTACGTGATCACCAGCACGACGCAGGGTGACAACGCGATGATCGGCACCGTGCTCGAGGACGTCTCGATCCCGAGCGGCGCGTCGTTCGCGGACGTCACCGTCGTGGTGTTCGGCCTCGGCCCCGTGAAGCTCAACGGCTCCATCAGCGCGGGCTCGTGGGTCCAGGAGAGCACGACCGCTGGCCGCGCGGAGGCCATCGGGGCGGTCGGTGGCACCAACTACAACGCCAAGGCCTTCCTGCTCGAAGGCGGCGCATCCGGTGATGTCGTCACCGGCCTCATCATGCCGTCTCGCCCGCAGGGCTGACCGGCTGTCCCGTCATCTAGCCACAGGAGAGCCGAGTCATGGCCAACGCTTCCCAGCTCCAGATCAGCGAGACGCTGACGCAGTTTGCGTCCGCGTACTCCAACAAGGACTTCATTGCGGACATCGTGTGTCCGGTGATCTCCGTCGACAGCCTCAGCGGTCGCTTCGCGACGCGCAACAAGTTCGACGAGTACACGACCGCCGCGGACGACCTCGTGGGCCCGAAGGGCTCGGTCAACCGCGTGTCGTACTCGACCGGCACGGACACGTTCACGCTCGAGGGCCGCGCTCTCGAGGACGTCGTGGACTACACGCAGATGCAGGCGGTCAACACGCCGCTCAACCCCGAGCAGCTCGCCGTCTCCAACGTGATGAACGCGATCATGCGCAAGCACGAGCTCCGCGTCGCCACGGTGATGACGACCTCGGGCAACTACGCGTCGTCCAACACGTTCGCATCGGGCACGCCCGACAGCGGCACGGCGGCGGCGTGGACGGACACGAGCAACTCGCGTCCGGTGCGCGACATCCAGTACGCGCTCGAGCAGCTGCCGTTCAGCGGCGAGGACCAGCGCATCGTCGGGTTCTGCTCGGATCTCGTGTACAACGCCCTCGCGCGTCACCCCGAGTTGCTCGCGCTCATGGGCCTCGGCGATCGCGGTCTCGTGTCGAAGTCGCTCCTCGCGGAGTTCTTCGGCATCGACGACCTCATCGTCAGCCGCATCGGCTACAGCTCGACGAACCCCGGTCAGTCGTCGAAGACCTACGCTCGCGCGTGGGGCACGACCGTGTTCGGCCTCACCGTGATCCCGCGCCAGACGGTCTCGACCGAGCAGCAGATGTTCGCTGCGTCGTTCCGACACCGGAGCGGCGTCGAGGTCTTCGAGTGGGAGGACATGAGCATCGGCGCGAAGGGTGGCAAGCGCATCAAGGTCTCGCACTACACGCAGGCCGCGAAGGTCATCCAGAACGACTCGGCCGCGCTCATCACGGGCGTTCGCTGATGGGTCACTCGCGCACGGCTGTGGTCGTTGACCGCGGCATGCTCCGACAGGGGCGCAAGCTCTTCACGCCAGGACAGGCCGTCGAGGTCCCGTCCGAGATGGTCGACGCACTCGTGCGCATCGGCCGCGTGCGCGTGGTCGAGAAGCGCCCGGCCGAGAAGCCGCCAGCCGCGCGCGAGCCCTCCATCTTCACCAAGAAGAGGAAGTGAACCATGAAGCCCACGCACCCGCCTCGCAGTGAGGCCATCTTCTTCGGGGCACTCCCGTTCAACATCGTCCGCGCGGTCGACGGCACTGCCGGCACGACCACCGCAGAGGTCGCGGTCGGCGTCGCGCCGAACAAGTCCAAGCTCGTCAAGGCGTACTACCTGCCGGGCTCCGCGCTCACGGCGAACGACACCGACTACGCGACGATCACCGTCAGCCGCTACACGGCCGCAGGCGACAGCAAGACCACGATCGCGACCGTCACGACGAAGATCACGGGCGGGACCGGCGACTGGACTGCCAAGGTGCCTGTCGCGATCACGCTCTCCGCGGACAACGCGGTCGCGGCCGGCGCGCTCATCACGTACGAGGTCGCGAAGGCGGGCTCGGGCGTGGCACTGCCCGCTGGATCGCTCGTTCTCGTCCTCAGCGACGCGCGCTGACCATGGCACACCCGTACACCACGCGCGCGAGGCTCGACGCCCTCGTCCGGCCCGCGCGCATGGTGGCGCTCCTCGACGTCGACCAGGACGGCACCGAGGACGCGGATGTGTTCGACGACGCCATCGAGCGCGCAGCGAACACCGTTGATGCCGACCTCGCGCGCCTCTACAGCGTGCCATTCGCTGCGGTGACCGACTCGCCAGCGACTCCCGGCATCATCTCCGATCTCACGGACTACTACGCAGCCGCGTGGCTCTTCCGCGTCGGTGGCGCACCCAACTCGGCCGACGCCGACGCCTTCATGGCCGAGTACACGCGCCTCCTCGGCCGCATCCGTGCGGGCGAGGCTGCCGTGCCTGGCGCAGCAGAGGCAGCGGCCGACAGCGGCATCGCCGCGATCGTCTCGGCTGGCGAGGCACCGCAGTTCGCAGGCGTCGATTCGCGCGGCGTGCGTCGCTCAGAGGGGCTGTTCTAGTCGTCTTCCGGATGGCCGCACATCGGGCACAGTGATGGCCCTTCGTCCGGTGGCGACGGGGGAAGCGCGGCGCGCCGTTCGGCCTCGCGCGCTTCCCAAGCGGCCCCGCACGGCTCGCACATGTGAAGCGGCCGGAACGGCACCTTGCGCCACTTGTCGACGAGACCGCACCCACACTCCTCGCACACGCAGCAACGCAACGCATCCGACATGCTCGCGTCGGCCATGTACGTCACGATCTCGTCGTCGTAGTCGCGCATCATCGCACCGCCGCCACCCACGCGGCGGCACTGCCCGCACGCCCACGCGTACACGCGCCCATCTGGCGACGTAAGCGGGATCGGCTTCTTCGGTTCCACGCACACCTCCGACCACGCGGGGCGAACGCATGCTCATCGAGATCGTCCCCCCGACGCAGACTGGTGACGTCGGCGATCTCTCGGCCGCGATTCTCGAGGGCATCGACGGCGCGCTCTCGCCCGTCGGCGAAGTGCTGCACGAGGAAGTGTCGCAGCGCTTCGAGACGTCCACTGACCCGCAAGGTCAGCCGTGGGCACCGCTCACGCCGAAGACGCTCATCGCGCGCGCACGCAAGACCGCTGGGACGAAGATCCTCATCGTCACGGCGATGCTGCGCAACTCGTTCGCACCGCGCATCCAGCGCGACCAGCGACGCGTGAGCATCGGACCGAGCGGCCCGGCAGCGGCGTACGCGGCCACGCACCAGTTCGGGCGCGGCGGCATCCTGCCGCGACCCATGCTCCCTGTCGGCCCTGGCGGCCCGCCGAGCGCGGCTCTCGTCGCCGAGGTGCGCGCCACCATCGCAGAGTCCGTGCGCGCAGCACTCGCCCGCTACAGGGCGCGGAGGGGCCAGCGATGACCTTTCCGACGTCCACACGGCCGGCGCTCGAAGCGATCTACGAGTCGCTCACGCAGGCCACCGGACGCACGCGCGCTCTCGCCGACGACCGACTCTTCCGGCGCGCGCCCGCTGCACAGCGCGGCGAGGCTGGCAACGAGGCCGAGGCGATCAAGTGGGGTCGCGTGTGCTTCGTCTACCTTCGCGACCTCTCCGCTGCACCGCAGCCTGAGGTCGCTCCCGGCGACCGACTCAGGTACTCCGGGATCTGCGAGATCGTCCGCCGCTACCGCGCAGGCAACGACCTCTTCTCTGCCGAGAGCGAGCGCGCGTACGTGACCGCGACCGACGACTCGCACCTCGTGCGAGCGGCGCTGTGCTGGCCTGGAGCTCTGACGCTCACGCTGGCCGGCGAAGAGACCGGCATCGATGGCGGCGCGCTCACGTCGATCGGGCACCGAGTCATCGGACCGACTCGCGCAGAGCAGCGCGGCTTCATCGCCTGTGTCGACCAGTTCCCGATCTCTCTGACCCTACGGATGGAGTGACGCATGACCTTCATGGCTCCGGGCATCGCGCGCGTCCGCATCGGCGTGGAGAGCACGTACGCGGCCGACATGACCGGCACGATCGGCGACCTCTTCGATCTCCGCACGATGGAGTCGACGCCTGGCTTCGGCCAACAGATGCTCGAGGACACGAGCGTCGTTCAGCGGTACTGGCAGCGACGCCTGGCGGTGCTCGGCTTCGACCGCCCGACGATCGAGCTCGCGTCCTACTTCGTTGGATCCGGTCAGACGATCAACTCGGCGGCGACGGTCACCAAGACCGCGCAGGCCAAGGTCCTCGAGAGCATCCTCGGCGGCTACACAGGCGGCAGCGCTGGCTCCGCGGTCGTCGCGTCACCATCGCCGACCACAACCAGCTTCACAGTCACCACGGGCCATGGCTCGCGCTTCACGGCCGGCTCGCACGTGTGGGTCGACATCGACGGCAGCTACGAGTTCAACGTCGTCAAGACGGTCTCGACCGACGCGCTCACGTTCAAGTGGGCGTTCTCGTCGGCCCCCGCGACGAGCGCCGTCGTGCTCAACAGCATGATCGTCTGGCCCGAAGAGCCGAGCGTCGCGCAGACGTCGCTCCAGGTGCTCTGGGAGGCCGCGGTCAACCGCGAGCACATCTTCCTGCTCTGCGGCATGCAGGCGACGTCCTTCGGCGTGACGATGGCGCTCGGCGAGCTGCCGCAGTGGACCGCATCGCTCCAGGGCGCGATCGACTACCACGACGACGACATCGCGACGCCGCAGGGCGGCAGCGCGATCACGGCCGCGTCGTACGACGGCGGCGAGCCGTCGGCGTTCGTCAAGGGTGGGATGCTCTTCGGCCCCATCGCGAGCACGACGCGCACGCTGATCGACTTCACCTCGTTCACCTTCACGCCGAACATCACGCACACGCCCATCCCGTCGCCCCACGGCACGCAGGGCATCCGGCAGATGTGGCGCGAGCGCGGTGACGCGCCGCAGGTCCAGTTCACGATGCCGATCGAGAGCACGACCGCGAAGACGTACCGCGCCGCGCGAGACGCAGGCACGAAGTACCAGATCGCCGTGTTCTGCGGCGGCAGCGCCGGCAACTTCCGCGCGATCGAGTGCGGCACCGTGCAGATCATGAACGTGGAGGAGGCCGACGCTGGCGGCCGTCGCGGCATGACGATCACGTGTCGCGTGCTCGAGGATGAGAACGCCACGTCGCAGAGCACGGCATTCCGCCGCGCTCCGTTCCGCATCGCGTTCTCTTGATGCAGAGACTCTAGGAGGTGGGACATGGCTGATCCGCTGGTGCGCGCGATCGAAGTTGTGCGCGCGACCGACCCTGCACTCGCGCTCTCTCCCAGCGAGCGACGCGACTACGCGCAGACCCGCGACCCACTCAAGATCCGTGAGCTGCCCGGTCAGCGTGCGGTGCGGTTCGTCGTGCGCCCTCTCGGCAACGTGGACTGCGGCGCAGTCGAGCGCAGCGCGAACGCGAGCGAGATCGTCGTGCGCTCGTTCTGGCTCGGATGCGTCGAGATCAGAGACGCTGACGAGATGGGACCGCGCGTCGGCGCGTGCCTGCGCCCGACGATGCGCATGAACGGCCGCGACGCGTGCGCGTGGAGCGACTCGGAGCTCGAGGCCATCCAGGAGACATTCGGCCGCGCCGCCATCTACGAGATCGGCACGGTCATCTACGAGCGGACGCTGCGGGGAAAAGCCGCGGGCGGCTCCGTGCCCTACACGGTGCCGCAGTCATCGCTGGACGAGCTCACGTCGATGGAGGCCCGCCTCCGTGCGGAGCAGGCCCGGAGCGAGCAGGGAAAGACCTCCTCCACCTGAAGGCCATGCCCGCCGCTCGCGGCGTGCACGAGGCAGCGCGCGCACTGCGCGACAGCTACCGATGCGACTGCGACGGCAAGGTGCGGCGTCTACGCGTGCTCTCGCGCGAGGACGGCGCTGAGCAGGTCGCGAGCAACGTCGAGGCCATCACCGGCCAGCGGTACGACGGATGTCCGTGGCGCGCGTACGAGGATCCATTCGTCGGCGAGGTGCTGCGCGCCTATCGCCACTGGAAAGAGCGTTCGCTCCATCTCGTGTGGGGCGATGACCCGCCAGTCGCGCTGATTCGCGGGCTTGAGGTCTACGACGCCGCGCTCAACGCGATCCGCGCTCACGACATGAGCGAGGACCGCAAGAAGCGCGAGCAAGAGCGCCAGAAGCAACTCAACGAGCGCGCAGCCAAGAAGGGACGAGGCCGACCATGAGCGACTTCGATCTCGAGTTCGGCGTGCGCGTCGCCAACGTCGATGGAGCGATCCGCGACGTCGGCCGCGTGTCAGAAGCCAACAGGTCGGCGGCGCAGGTCACCGAGCGTGCAGCGCAGACGTCATCGCGCGCCGTGCAGCAGGTGGGCACTAGCATGCAGCAGGTCGGTCAGCGTACCGGCCAGGCACTCTCGGCGGTCGGCGCTTTCGCCACGTCGCTCGGCGAACTCTCCCCCGTGGGGCGCGCTGCAAGCTCCGCGATCACGCAGATCGGCGGAGCTGTCGGCGCGCTCTCCGGCGCGATGGGCCCGTTCGGAGTTGCGCTCGGCGCTGCGACTGTCGCGCTCAACCTGTACCAAGTAGCCGCGGCGGCGGCGGCGGACGTCACCACGCAACTCACGGTCACGATCGACACGCAGGCCGCGTCGTACGAGGACCTTCTACAGTCGATCCGAGACGTCAACTCCGAGCGTTCGCGGCAGTCGACCCTTGCCATGGGTCTCGGCTCGCTTGAGGAGCAACAGGCTGCGGTCGCGCTCCAGGAGCGCACGCTCCAGAACCTCAACGAAACCGCGCGCGCGTTGTCGTCGATGGCGACGACCGAGCAGAACCTCAGCGCACTGACGGCCGTGGGCCAGGCGCGCACGCTCACCGAGCAGCGGCTCGCGGCGGCCCGCGAAGCTCTCGCGCTTGCCGAGCGCGACGCGGCCAACGACGCCGAGGACTTCGCAGGGAGCGGGAACCTTCCTGGCGACACCGGAGACGACCCGCCCACGCGCCGACGCCGCGGCGGTGGCGGCGGCGGCGGAGCGGACGACGAGGCTGCGCTCGAGGCTGCTGGCCTGCGCCGTCTTGAGGCCATGCGCGCCGCGGACGAGCGCCGCCGCATCGAGTCCTTCCGCTTCATCGAAGAAGCGCAGAAGGAGCACGAGGCCGAGCTCGTGGCCGCCGCTCAGGCGACCGCGGAAGAGCAGAAGCGGATCGACGAGGAGCGTCACCGCGACCAGCTCGAGATGCAGCGCGAGGCCATCGAGCAGCAGCGCGAACTGGCAGAGGCAGCGAAGGACGCCGCGACCACCTTCGGCGACTCGTGGCGCGGCTCCATTGACGACGTGATCGAGGCGTGGCGCGACGCGCGCGAGGCACAGCAGCGCGCGGGCCAGTCGATGCTCTCGCAGGCCGAGTTGATGCGCGTCGGCATGACGTCGGTGGGCAACGAGATCGCGAACGTGGTCGGCGGCACGATGGTAGGCGCTTTCGAGTCGGCGCTCGGCGCGTGGCTTGATGGCTCGAAGAGCTTCGTCGAGGCCGCTGAGGACATGGTGAAGGGCGTTTTGAAGGCGCTCGTCATCGAGTCGATCGTGCAGGCCGTCACCGAGACCGCGCGCGGCATCGCTGACCTCGCTGGCTACAAGTACGACACCGCTGCGCTGCACTTCGCGGCGGCTGCTGCGTGGGGCGCTGTCGGCGTCGCTGCGGGCGCTGTCGGCGGCGCGATCGGTGCGTTCGGTGGCGGCGGCAAGGACTCGGCCGGCGCGGGCGCGTCGCAGAGCGTGACGCCCACCGACGCGAGCACGACTGCGGCACCGTCGCAGCCCGTCACGATCAACGTCTACCCAGGTGGCTTCATCACGCGCCGCGACATGTACGCGGGCGTGGTCGACGCGCTCAACGAGTCGGCGCGCGAGGGCTACCGCATCGATCCCTCGCTGATCGGAGGCTGACCATGTACCTCCTGTCGGCCTGGCGTCACGAGCGCATCGGCACCGCGACGATCACGTGGGGTGGCACGGGCGTGAGCATCACGAGCGGCCACTACGCGCACGTGTCGTTCTCCGCTGTCGACTCGACGTGCACGGCATTCGCCGCGGCGCTCCAGGCCGCGCTCATCACCGCTGGGTTCGCGTCGGCCACTGTCAGCTACTCGACGACCACGCACGCGTACACGCTCAGCAACGGCGGCGGCAGCTTCACCATCGCTTTTCCCGGCACGGCTGCGGGGACCGCGATGAAGCGGATCCTTGGCTTCTCGACGGGCGCGACGGCGACCTCGCACACGAGCGACGTGCGGCCCTACTACGTGATCGTCCCGCGCCTCGACGCGCGCAGCGCGTACACGGGCCTTCGTCACGCTCAGCGCTCGATGCGCAAGGAGGCTGACGACGGGCGCGGCTACGTGGCGCGCTCGACGCGCGCAGTCGTCACGGCGCAGTGGGAGCACCAGCACGAGCCGGTTGCGGCGGTGCACGCGTACGCAGCGACGTCGGCTGTGCCGTGGACGTGGGAGCACTTGTGGGAGCACGCGGGCCCGACGCAGGAGCTTGTGAGCCTCACGCCAGAGAGCGGCGACCCCGAGCCCGCTGGCGTCTGGCAGCTTCGCACGCCCGACTGGGACGACTCGACGCATGAGCGTCAGTATCGCGACGCCGACTTCGCGTGGCGCATCCGCGTTGACGCCGTGCGCCTCGGAGACCGCTAGTGTCGTTCGTCACGCAGGTCCTCGACCTCGGCGGCGGAGCATTCGATCTGCGCGTGGCCATCGAGGGATGCCCGCTCGAGTTCTGCTCGTCGCACGAGATGGCCGAGCTGCTCGGCGGCGGAGCGACTGAGGACGGCCACGACGTCGAGGGCGTGCGCCGCGTCGGCGGACTGCGTCGCGAGGGCCTCTCGTTCCAAGAGTCCGTGTACCTGCCTGGCGCTGACTACCGCGCGAGCCTCGGCAGCATCACGATCGAGGACACCGACGACAGCATCGCGTGGAACCTGCGCGCCGCGTCGTCGGTCTTCTCGCGCGTACCTCAGGACGTCGCGTACCTCGCGGCCACGGTCGACGAGAGCGCGACCACGTGGACGCTGCTGAGCACCGACGGTCTCACCGAGGGCGAAGTCTACCACGTAGACACTGAAGCCGTGCGCGTCGACTCCATCGACAGCAGCACGGCGATCACCGTCACGCGCGGCGTCTGGCGGACGACCGCTCAGAGCCACTACGTCGCGACCTCGACGCTGACGGGTGACTCGACGCTGCTGTGCGCGATGTTCGACGCGCCGCCCACGTACCGACGTCGGCGCGTGTGGATCTACGGGCACGCCATCGCGCCGAGCACGGACGCGCACGACAGCGGCTCGCTCATCGCGCGCGGCATCGTCGCGACCGCGCCGACTCTCACCGACGGCACGACGTGGAGCCTGTCACTCGCTCCGCTGACGAGCCTGCTCGACACGGACATCGGCCCGAAGGAGGGCGCTGGTGTCATCACCGGGATCTACTACCCTGGGCACAGCCCGTTTCGATTCTCGGTCTTCCGCCGCGCAGACAACACCACGCGTTCCGAGGTCGACTCGGAGACAGCGATCTCGATGTCGGGTCGGTGGGAGACGCAAGACGCGTTCTGTCTCGCACTGACCGATGAACTGAACAACAACTCCACGATCGCCTCGTGGGGCGACCTCGTGTTCGACGCGCGCCCGGTTGGCTTCGGGTGGGAGCTCTTCGTTCGCATCGCATCCACCGACCCCCGCTACGTGTCGTGCATGGGCGGCAGCGTGATCGACGGGTGGTTCTCCGGACAGTTGCACTCGCCATCGAACCCGGCCGGGTCGCTCTATTCCGACTCCGTGAGCGCAAGCGAAGAGATGCGCGTCACGTGGACCGCGTATCCGTTCACCGACGCCGGATGGCGTCCGGCCGCGGCCGGCCTGCGTGGTGTACCTCGCGGCCTCCATGCGCCCGTCGGCACGGTGCCAGGCACGGTGGTCGACATCGCGACGTACCCGTGGCATCGCCTGTACATCGGGCGCTCCGCTGGCGTCGCCATCGGCGACACGATCCGCGTCACGCAGGACATCATCACCGAGGACGGGTTCGGGTACGCGTGGGAAGCCACGGTGTCCGCAGTCGACGCCGGCACTGGCGCTATCACGTGGGACCCCGACTCGATGCGCGCGCTCGGCGGCGAGGCGCTCACGCTGTCGCTGACGGGCGCGAGCTTCTTCGGGCTCACCATCGTCACCCCCGCGTCGCTCCCAACGGTCACGCTCGTGCGCGACCTCGGCACCGGCCATGTCGGCCAGATGCTCCGCACGCTCGTCGGCCTCGCGCCGAGTCTCGCGAACGCGGGCACGGTGCCATTCCTCTTGGCCGCCGACCTCGACAGCGAGGCGAACATCAACGCAGCAGTCGAGGAGGCTGCTGGCGGGCGCTCGTGGCTGCTCTACAGGCGATTCGCGTGGGCAACGAACGTCTCGTTCGCGGACGTCGTGAAGCACGAGTTGCGCTTGCTCGGCGCGTACCTCGCCACGACGGTGACGGGCGCGATCACGATCCGCCCGCTTGTGCCGCGGCTGACCGCTGACCACACGCTCGGCAGCGAAGACCTCATCACGTCCGACGGCTTCGGTGATCTCGTCGTCGAGCCCGACGGCATGTTGAGCGGTCTCGAGGTCTCGCAGAACTACGACTCGATCGAGGACGAGCACAAGGGCGAGCCCGTGCGCGTGGTGGCGCTCGGTGCCCTCGCAGCGCAGCGGCAGTACCTCGCGCTCAGCATCGCACCGAAGAGCCGTCCCGCGGGCGCAGAGCCCAGCCCCGAGGAGTTGATCGGCCACTGCTACGGCAAGGTCTCGCTGTGGTCGCGCATCCGCTTCTCGGCGCGCGTGCCCGTGACTCTCCCCTTCTACGATGCGCTGATCGGCGACTGCGTCTTCGCGACCATCCCGCAGCTACCGTACGACCGGCAGAGGCAGATCGACGGCGCGAGCGGCGGCATCGTGTCGCTGCGCTCGACCGTCATCGGGCGCTCGTGGCGCTTCGCCGAGCCGAGCGTGGAGCTCACGCTCCTCTTCGACGGCATCACGCTCGCTGGCTACGCGCCCACCGGCCGCGTCACCTCGCAGAGCGGCTCGGGCACCACGTGGACGGTCACGCTCGACGCTGACGAGTACGGGCCGGGCGGCGGCGTCGCTGACGCGAGCTTCTTCGCGGTCGGCTACAAGGTCCGCCTCTACGAGTACGACGACGACGTGCCGACGGTGCGCACCGGCACCGTGACGAGCGTGTCGGGGAACGATGTCGGCCTCGAACTCGACGCGAGCTGGACGCCTGGATCGAGCACGTGGAATCTGTGCTTCTCGCCGAGTGACACGAGCGGACTCGCGACGGGACAGCTCCAGTCGTACGCGTTCATCGCGCGCGACGACATGCGCGTGCACACGTCGAGCGGCACGCGCGCGCCGTACAGGTTCACGCCATGAGCACCTCGTTCCGCAGCGGCTACGTCCGCGGCATCGACGGCCTGCTCTCAGAGGACGATGGTGTTGACGCGGGCTTCGTGAGTGACCTGCTCGTCGCGAACACCCAGCACCTCTACGACGCGCATCACTCGCACATCGTCAACATCGTGACGCCCACGGGCGGCACGGCTGCGTTGCGGCAGACCGACCCTAACAGCGTCTACTACGTGCTCGTCGGACGCTGGGCGTACGAGCCTATCGAGGCGCGCGACGGCGGCTCGAGCAAGGTCGTCTATCGCATTCGCTACCGGCGCAGCGGTGGCTCCGGCAGCATCACGATCGGCGTGCGACTCGCGCCGATGCGGCTCGATCCGTTCTTCACGCTGACGAGCGAGACGCAGAACGAGCACACCATGTCGAGCACGACCGCGGAGACAGTCCGCGGCGAGCTGTACGTGCCGAGCGCGCGCTTCGCGTCCGACTTCGCGCTGCTCCCTGACGGCAGCGGATCGGGCGCGCTGCGCCGCACTGCGTATCTCGAAGTGTGGTGCATGCACTCGGGCAGCAAGCCCACCGTCGAGCTGCTCTCGCTCATGGCGCGCCAGTACGTGCGGATCGACGGGACGACGAACTACGAGCTTCGCGAGGACGGCTCCTACGAGCTTCGCGAAGACGGCGGCATCGAGCTGCGGGAGTAGCCAGTGGCCAACACCAAGACAAGCGACGAGTCAGCGGCAAGTGCGCTGACCGGCAGCGAGCTCGTGCGCATCGTTCAGGGCGGCTCGAGCGTCCGCACGACTGCGGCGGCGATCGGCGCTCTCGGCGGCTGGGGGCACACGCTCGTCACCGCGACGAGCGCCACGCTCGCCGACAGCAACCGCATCGTGGACGTGGACTGCACGGCCGTGTCCGCGCCAGGCACCGTGACACTCACGCTGCCGACCGCATCGGCTGGCCGCGTCTACCTGATCCGCAAGATCGCAGGAGCCGAGGACGAGACCATCACGCTCGACCGGTCCGGGTCTGTCGAGATTGACTTTGCAGCGGCGGACAAGGTGCTGCGCGGTAGCACAGAGCCCGTCGCAACTGGCAGCTACTACATGTGGCCGATGTGGATCGTCTACTCCGACGGCACCGACTGGTACACGCAGGCAATCGGCAACCAGGTGCTTCACCGGAAGGGAGCCGCCGCGCCAAGCAACTCGGAGGACGAGTCGATCGGGTACCTGCCTGGTTCAACGTGGTGCGAGACGGTGCAGGATCCAGGTTCCAAGCTGCACATGCAGATGGGAACGGACTCGGGGTCCGCTGACTGGATGCGCATCGACGCAGTGGACGTCGTTGAGATTGACAGCGGAGACAGCCCTTACTCGATGCCGAGTCGAGACCGGCAGATTTTCGCCAACACCACGAGCGGGACGATCACGCTCAGCATGTTCGCGCTCGGCGACCAGATGGCCGGCGTCCAGTACTCGATCACCAAGGTCAACACTGGCACGAACAAGATCACGCTGTCGTTCGGTTCGAGCACGTCGGTCAACGGGTCGTCGGTCACTACATTCGACCTGCCTGGCTCGGATGATGCCGACTACGGCCGATGGCATGTCACGTACGCAAGCGCGGCCGTGTGGGTCACCGGGGGCTCGGCGCTTACATGATGAGCGCGAGTCTCATGTCGTGTGCGCGCAAGCGTGCCGCAGCAGCACCAGATCCGCTGTCGATCTTCGGCAGCACTCTCGGCCTGTGGCTCACGCACGCGACGGGCGTGAGCGGCTCGCCTGTCAGCACGTGGGCCGACCAGAGCGGCAAGGGCAACGACGCCACCGAGGCCACGAATCAGCCGACGTACACGAGCGGCACTGGCGTCATCTTCGACGGCTCGAATGACCGTCTCGAGGTCGCCGACGCCGCGACGCTCGACGCGACAACGACGCTGATCGTCGGGATCTGCGTCAACCCCGATGTGACCACGAGCAACCGCGTCCCGATCTGCAAGTCGCAGACTGGAAGCGGCACGTGGAGCATGCAGAGCAACACGACCGGCATGCGCTGGCACGCCGGCACGCCGGGCAGCAACTTCGGCGAGATCGCGAGCGCGCTCAGCGCGGGCGTCACGTCGCGCATCATCGTGCGCTACGACGGCGGGCTGAGCGGCAACAGCAATCGACTGCGGATGTACCTCAACGGCTCGCTCCAGTCGCCGAGCTACACGGGCACCATCCCGGCCACGCTGACCGCCGACAGCAACTCCGTCTGGCTCGGCATGTACGGCAACGCGGCGCAGTTCTGGGACGGCGTGATCAAGGGGGCTGTCATCGCGATCGGTCACTCGACGGCCGACCAGGACATCACCGACCTCGACACGTACCTCTCGACGCTCTGAGGAGGCGCGATGCCCACGACTGTCCCGCTGCGCTTCCCCTTCCCGGCGCGCACCGGCATCGCGTCTGGCAAGCCCGTTCGCGCGCACCAGATCCGCTCCATCGGCGAAGGCCTCGTCTACCTGCGCGGTCACTCGCGCGTGCTCATCCCGTGCACCGCGCTCGACTACGCGCTTCCCGCGAGCACCACGCACACGTACACGCTCCCCGTGCAGCGCACGTCGTGGATGCGCCACCTCGAGTGGCGGTTCGCGCTGCGCTCGACGAGCGCGACTGCCACCGTCGTCTTCACTGACCCGTCTGGCGGCTCGGCCACATTCACCGTGTCTCCATACGACGCGGACGAGCTCCCGCGCGTGACGTGGCGTCAGCACACGGAGACGCTCAGCGGCACGACCGACACCGACGATCTCGCGGTCGCGCGCACGTTCACATTCCAGCGCACCGACGCTGGCGCTGGCAGCGTCTACGTCGATGGCCTGTCATGCATGGCACTCGGACGCGCGTCGCTCGAGTTCGACGCGGACGATGCGCCCGTGGACACGGCGACGCTCGCGCCCGACTGGCCGATCGCGAGTGGCATCGACTACACGTCGCTCGGCGGCGTCGTCGCTCTCATGCGCGACCAGAGCGACACGGGAGCGCACGGCTACACCGACCGCCACCTCTTCGCGTGGGCACGGCCGCAGGGACAAGGCGTCTCCGCGACGAGTTCGTGGGCCGCTACCTTCGACGAGGGCCCGGTCATCCAGGCGAGTCACCGCTACATCGGCGAGACGCTGCGACGCGTGTACGTCGCTGCAACGGGCAAGGTCACTGCGAGCGGCGACACGCTCGAGGTGCGGTTCACGGCGGCGTCCGGCGACACCGCGACTGCCACGGTGACGGCCACGACGAGCGGCACGTGGAGCACGCATCAGGCGCTCGACGTGTACGCCGAAGACCTCTCGACGAGTGACGGCCGACGGTCGAGCACCGACGAGATCGTGACCATCGAAGCACGCGTCACTGGCGCAGGCGTCAAGACCGGCTCGCTCGAGGGCCTGGTCATCTACGAGTCGCGCATCGCGACCTGACGGGGGACACATGAGCACGACCGAACGAATGGCGTCCGACGACAGCCGGAGCGCGCCGCACATGCGCGCCACGTCGGTCACCTCGCACGAACTCATCGTCCTGCCGTCGGGCTGGGCCGGCAAGTACGCTCGGTTCGAGTCGGTCGCCGGCAGCGGCTCGGCCGTCGACATCGGGATCCGCTTCGGAGATGCGACGGCGGCAGTCGTCCTCACGGACCGCTCTGCCATCGACGGCAGCGGCAACCTCACCGCCGACGTCAACGCGCCTCACCTCTACCTGCGTGCCGGCGAGGAGCAGCGCGTGCGCATCCCCGCAGACGCCACGCACTTCTCGCACATCGGCACGGCCACCACCGGCCGCATCCGCTTCGGCCTCGCCACGGGCACGGGCTGAGCCGTGGACACGCTCTCAGCGGAGAACTGGTCGACGATCGCGCTCGCGGTCGCCGCGCTCGTCAACTCGATCGCGTACGTCCTGCGACGCCGTGCCGACGCAAGCGCCGCGCTCGTGCGCTCGCTACTCGACCGCGTGGACAAGCTCGAGGCGCGGATCGTCGAGCTCGAAGCGAGCCTTCGCGCAGCCGAGCGTCGCGCCGATGCGCTCGTCGAGGAGAACGAGTCTCTCCGCGACGCCATCTCGACGGGCCGAGTCATCCCAGCGCCGATCCGCATCGCGAGGCGCGACGACACCGGGCGGCATCGGTCGCTCACCCAGCAGCTTCTCGACGAGAAGGGACAGCCATGATGCCCTCGCTTCCTCCGCTCCCGCCGCTCCGCGCACCGCGCATCGAGTGGCCCACCGCGCTCGTGCTCTGCGGCCTCTTCGCCGCGCTCTTCGGCGTGTGGGCGCTCTCGTCGCCCGAGCAGCGCGCAGACCTGCTGACCGGCGTGGCCGCTGTCGGCGGCGTGGTGCTCTCGCTCATGCGCGCGCTCCTCTCGGCGCAGCAGCAGCGACCGCCCGCGCCTCCGCCACCGCCACACGCGAACGGGCGCGACCCCGACCCGCTCGAGGACGTCGACGAGATGCGCCTGCATCGCGTCGCGCCCGTCGTTGCCGTCGTGCTGGCCGGCGCTCTGGCTGGCTGCGGCCCGTCCGCGCTCGCCACGCATGCACGCGTGTACGCCTTCGCCGCGGTCACTCTCGAGGCGTCGCAGGCGTCTCTCGTGGCCGCGTGCACCTCGGCGCGTGACGCGTGCTCCGGCGACGCTGCGTGCCTCGCAGATGCCGAGGGCGAGTGTCGCGCAGCCGCGCTAGCTCAGGACGCCACGCGCGACGCGGTGGCGACGTACGAGGGCGTCATCCGCGCCGCCGCGCTCGCCGACAGCGGCGACGTCATGGGCTCGCTCATGGTCGCGTTGTCCCTCGCGGCGTCCGCATGGGCGTCGCTCGGTGCGCGCCTCGGCGACGTCGGCATCGCACTGCCCGCGCTGCCCGCATGGGTGAGCGGCGCGATCGGAGGTGCGCAGTGAGCGCCGAAGCAGCCGTGCAGCTCGCCGGCAACATCCTCGCGGCTCTCGTGCGCGCTGCGCCGGAGATGCTCGCACTGCTCACGCCGAGCGAGCGCGACACCATCGAGAGCCTCATCGCGCGCGGCAACGCGCATCTGCCCGCAGCGGGCGCAGCAAGCGCGGAGATGGATCGGATCTTCGGTGCGTCGCCACCGCCACCGCCGAGCCCGTTCGCCGGAGAGGAGTGAAGCATGGCAATCAAGATCAGCACGACGGTCAAGAACGCGCGCCTGGACGCCATCGAGACCGCCATCGGCACCGCCGCGGTGCTCAAGATCCGCTCCGGCTCCGCGCCGGCCGCGATCACCGACGCCGACAGCGGCACCGTGCTCGCGACCCTCACGCTCCCGTCCGACTGGATGGCTGCCGCGAGCGGCGGCAGCAAGGCCAAGAACGGGACGTGGGAGGACTCGAGCGCCGACGCCACGGGCACCGCCGCGCACTTCCGCATCTACGCCAGCGACGGCACGACGCAGCACATGCAGGGCACCGTGACTGCGACGGGCGGCGGCGGCGACATGACCGTGGACAACACGTCCTTCGCGTTGGGCCAGGCGTTCTCGATCACCGGCTTCACGCTCACCGACGGCAACTGACATGGCTGCAATCACCGACCTGTCCGACCTGATCTCGCTGAGCTCTGGCGGCGGGTCGGCTGCGCCGCAGAACCCGTGGTTCTTCAAGCAGGCCCGCATCGCTGGCGCGGCTGCCACTGCGCCGATCGCGGGTCGCCCTGCATCGCTGTGGCGCTACGATGGCGCGCCGGCCGGAGGCGCGGTGCCGACGACGGTGGAGGCTCCGACGAACGCGACCGTCGGCGCGATCCCGATCACGTCACCTGGCGGCGGGCGCGAGCTGTTCCTCACCCAGGCATGGGCCACTGGCCTCGTTGGCGGCACGCTCATCCTGTACGACCGTCTCCTGCACATCGGCGGACTCGATGCGACCAACGCGAGCCCACAGACGGTCGGCGGCACGCTCACGCGGTACACAGACGGCGCGGGCAACTTCGTGATGGCCGAAATCTACACGATCATCGGCACGACCGCGCGCAACATCACGATGAGCTACACGGACCAGGACGGCAACAGCGGACAGACCAGCGTTGCTGCGCAGATCGGCGCGACTGGCTTCCGCGAGGTCACGCGCGCGATCTACCTGCCTCTCGCGAGCGGCGACACTGGCGTGCAGGCGGTGGCGAGCGTCGACCTCGACGCGTCCACCGGCACCGCTGGCAACTTCGGCGTGACTGTCGGTCACCCGCTCGCGTACATCGGAATCGGCACGTCCGGCGCTCCTGGCTGGCGCGACTTCGTGACCGGGCTGCCGGGCATCCCGACCGTCGGTGACGATGCGTGCCTGTCGCTGCTGTGGATTCCAGTCACGACGACCGTGCCCGAGATCGTTGGCGGTCTCGGCATCGTGGAGAAGTGACAAATGGCCTTCTCCACGCTCTCCGAGTACAAGGAAGCGATCCAGTCGGCGACGGTCGTACCGATCACAATCGGCTCGCTCGCGACTGTGGCTGGGCGAGCGTACGACACGTGGACGACCGCGCCCCCGGTCGGCACCGCCCCGAGCACAGCGACCAACCCGACGTCCGCGACGGCCGGCGCGCTGCCGCTCACGAACGCGGGCAGCGGCCTCGACTGGCGCGTACTGAGCGCGCGGTTCTCGTCGCTCTCTCCCGGCCAGTACATCGTGTGCGACCGTCAGGGGCACATGGGCGGGCTGTCGGGCAACGTGACCACCGGGCAGACGGTCGGCGTGTCGGCAAGCGGGCGCAACTCTAGCGGCATCGGCTGCTGGATGGTGCTCACCATCTACACGCAGATCGGCACCACCGGAACAACCGTCTCCGTCGCCTACAATGACAGCGACACGGTGAGTCGCACGACTCCCGCTGTCGTGCTCGGAGGTACCGGATTCCGTGAGGCCGGCCGCGCGATCCTATTGCCATTCGACCCGGCATCGACGGCTGGCGGAGTGACGTACATCGCCACTGCCACGATCAACACGACTGCCACTGGCACCGTCGGCAACTTCGGGATCTCGCTCATGCAGCCGCTCTTCGCGATCCTCGTGCCTGACACGAGTGGCGTGGTGAGCGCGGCCGGATTCATCACTGGCAGCACGTGCGGCGGGATCCCCGCGATCCCCGAGGACGCGTGTCTGTGCGTGCTGGCCCTGAGCACGAGCACCAACGCCATCGGCGCGGGCGCACTGCTGGTCGCAGAAACAGCCGAGTGAGGAGGGCGACATGGCACGTCGTCTGATCTTCGGCGGCGCGGCGATCGAGGTCGGCCAACTCCCGCTAGAGGGCACGACCGGGATCACGGGCACGCTCACCGCGACGCTCGACGATCTCACGCTCGCTGCCACTGGCACGCTGCCGATCGTCGGCACGCTGACCGTCACGCTCGACGACCTCACGAGCACGGCGACCGGCACGCTCGCGCTCACAGGCTCTCTCGCCGCCACGCTCGACGACGCGACGCTGAGCGCGACAGGCGCGCTCGCGATCAAGGGCACGCTGTCGGCGACGCTTGAGGACGCGACGCTCTCCTCGACCGGCGTGCTGCCCATCGCCGGCACGCTGAGCGTCACGCTCGACGATCTCACGCTGACCGCGACCGGTGGCGGCGCTGGCATCGTCGGCGAGCTCGACGTCACGCTCGACGACCTCACCGCGAGCGCGACCGGCGCGCTGGCCATCGCGGGCACGTTGTCGGCCACGCTGGCAGACGCGACACTCGCCGCTACCGGCGTCCTGCCCATCGCTGGCAGCCTCGCCGCGACGCTCGACGATGCCACGCTGTCGAGCACGGGCACGCTGCCGATCGTCGGCTCGCTCGCGGCCACCCTCGACGACCTCACGCTCTCGTCGACCGCGACGCTCGCGCTGACAGGCTCGCTGACGGCCACGCTCGACGACCTGACGCTCGCAGCGACGGGCCGGCTCGCCGTGGTCGGCACGCTCAGCGTCACCCTCGACGACCTCACGCTCGCATCGCGCGGGCGCGTGCCAGTGCTGCCCGATGCCGACCGCATCGTGCGCGTGCCGCCAGAGTCGCGCGTCGCGTTCGCCACGCACGAGCAGAGGAACGCGCGCGTGCTCGTCGACCTGCGCGTGGCCTCCGTCGCCAGAGAGGACCGCGTGTCTGTCGTGCGCCCCGAGTACCGTGCGCCTGCCGAGTCGATCGTCCTCGTGGACGTGTCGAGTGACGGCACGTTCACGCGCTCGGGCTCGCTCGTGTACCTTACGGGCGCGCCCAACAGCGCGGGTGGCTTCGCGGCGACCGCATCGAGCAACGTCCGGCGCATGGAGAACCGCGGCGATGGCGCGGGCGCGTTGCTGTGCGTCGAGACGTCGCACTCCAACGGCTTCCTCAGGAGTCGCGATCACTCGAGCGCGGCGTGGCTCAACGCTGAGGACGCTGGCGCGAACTTCATTGCCACGCCCGCGTACGCGGCTGGCATCGACGGCACGATGGTCGCGGCGCGCGCGCAGTTCGCGTCCTCGCCCGTGTCCAGCTACTACCAGGCTCGCGTCGTCGGCCTGTCGGCCGTCTCGCTCAGCGTGTGGGCACGCGCGACGAGTGGCACCGCGCAACTCAACATCGCCGTGAGCGAGGGCCTCGCCGGCCCGCTCGTGCGCGCCGCTGGATTCTCGCTCACCGAGACGTGGCAGCTGTGCACGCTCGTCGTGCCTACCGGCGTCGCGTCGTGGGTCGGGTTCTCCGTGGCCGACACGAAGGACCGCACGGGCGCTGGCGTCGGCGGCATCGCGCCCACGCTGCCGCAAGACGTGCTGATCGACGCACCGCAGTACGACTCGGTTCTCTACCCCCGCGGCACGATCAACAACACCACGGACGACGCGATCTCGGTCGGCGCGGAGTCGCTGACGTTCGCTGTCGGCGAGTACCCGTCGCGGCTGCTCACTGAGCGCGCGCGCTTCTCCCAGGTCTCGCCGATGTTCGCGTCGAGCGGCGGCGACCTGCCGGTGAACAACGTGCGATGGCTGCTCTCGTTCGGCGGCTCGAGCAATGGCATCCGCATCATCCAGTCGACATCAACGACGCTCGTGGTGCAGGCGCTCGCGGGCGGCTCTGTCGTCGCGTCGTCGGGCGCGATCTCCGGCGTGTCGCGTCACGGGCTGCTCGGAAGCGTTGGATGGGACCCGCGCAACGGGCTCGTGTACGTCGATGGCGTCGCAGGTTCCGCTGGCACGCCGTGGTCCTGGTCGTCGTCCGCGATGCGCGTGGGCGGCATCTACGGTGGCGCGAGCGAGGCCAACTGCCGACTCGGCAGCATCGAGAAGTGGTGAGGACATGGCGATCACACGAGACAAGCCTCTTCGAGAGTTGGTGAAGGACCCCGACGCGGTGCTGGACTACAGCATCGACTGGTCGGACTGGATCGTCAGCGGCGACAGCATCGCGACGTCCTCGTGGGCGATCGACGTCGCACCCGACGCCGACCTCGAGATCGACTCGTCGAGCATTGTGGCTGGCATGCCGACGGTCTGGCTGAGCGGCGGCACCGCTGGCGAGACGTACGTCGTCCGCAATCGCGTCGTCACGGCCGACTCACGCACCGACGACCGCAGCATCGTCATCCACGTGAGGTCGCGATGAGCCGCGGCGATCTCGTGGTGTCCGTCGTCGTGGCCTTCGTGCTCGGCTGGCTGTGCACCGGCTGCCCCGCGCCCGTCTGCCAGACGCTCGCGTCGAGGTGCTCCGGCTCGCGCGTCGAGCTCTGCGACTCTCGCGGCCAGTGGACGCTCGTCGCCGACTGCGACGCGCTCACAAGCGGCGGCGAGTGGGAGTGCGGTGAGACCGTCTCGGCCGGCGAGACCGTGACCGCGTGTCTGCCGGAGCAGCCGTGACCGCGCTCGCTGCCCTCGGCCTGCTCGCCGCTGGCTACCTCGGCGGTGCTGCGTCGGTCGTCGGCGTGCTCGTCGCTCTCGCGCTGACAGGAGGACCTCGTGATCGCTGACTCGGACATCTCGCCCGCCACGGTGCGCGGCTTCTACGACTTCATGTGCGCCGAGTACCGCGCGAACGTGAAGCCCAAGCGCGGCGATCTCGCGATGGAGGCTGCCGCAACGTTCCTCGCGACGGTGCAGATCCAGAAGAGCCGCGACGCGTTCCTCGACAACTACGTCACGACGATGGGCCGCACCGTGTTCGTGCCGTACGAGGTCGGCGTCGATGGCCGCTGGTCATGCTGGCAGCAGATCGAGACGCTCGCGCACGAGTGCGAGCACATCCACCAGCACGACACGACTGGCGCGCTGGCGCACGGCTTCGACTACCTGATGAGCAAGGCGCGTCGCACACACATCGAGGCCGAGGCGTACGCGGTCAACCTGGAACTTCATCACTGGCGCTACGGCACGATCGAAGACTGGTATCCGCGCGTCCGCGCCGAGTCGATGCACGGATACGGCGTGAGCGATGCCGACGTCGCGTACATGCGGCGGTTCCTCGCGTCGCGCGCACCGACCATCTCCGCTGGCGGCTTCCTGTCGCACGCTGGACGCAGCGCGATCGCGTGGCTCGACCGCCATGCGCCGGAACTGCGTTCGCCATCAGTGCGTGACAGGAGGCTACCGTGGGCGTGAGTGACGAGGCACTGAGCGAGGTGATGGCCGAGGCGCGCGCGCTGCTCGAGGCGCGCGGTCCCGAATGGGCCGGCGTGAGCGACCCAGCGCGGATGTTCCCCGAGCTGTCGGAACGCGACGCGCTGATGCTGCGTCTCGTCTGCATCGAGCGCGGCAGCGGTCGAGACATCACCGCTCACTGCGTCGCGCTGCTCGCGTGCCTGCGTGCTCAGCGTCGCGTCGCTCAGGCCGCGTACAGCGCCACGACGGGAGCAACGTGATCTCGCGCCGCGCACTCTCTGCCGCCAAGCGGCGCATGCGTGACGACCCGCGCACCGCTGCCGAGGTCGTGTACGCGCTCGTGATCGATGACGATGGCGGCGACTCCGTGGCGCTCACCGCGTCGCAGACGGTCGCGCTCGTGTGGTGGTGTCGCTCGCAGGGGGAGGCGTACGCATGAGGCGAAGGGGAAGGGAGCGAGTGGAGCGGCACGCGCGCGAGGCGCTGTCCCTCGTCGAGCCGAGCGTGTCCAAGCGGCTGCAAGTGATCTGGTGCCGTCGCCTTCCGCACGACGACGCCTACCACACGCACGCCGTGGCCGACGATCACGTGCCGTGGATCTTCATCGACGAGCACGTGTTCGACGCGTCCACGCCCGACGAGCGCGAGGACACCGTGCGCCACGAACTTGCGCACCTCGTCGCGTACCACCGGCACGGAAGACACATCCAGGACCACGGCGACGAGTACCGGCGCGCTCGCCGAGAGATCGATCGCGCGCTCGACGAGGAGGACGCGTGACCGACCGACCCGCCAAGGGCACCGCCGAACATCGCGCATGGGTGATCGGCTGCGTCGTCGAGGCCGCGCGCCGCGCAGGGAAGCGTGTCGTCGAGATGTCGCGCGACCGCGTGACGTTCGCGCGCATCGACACCGACGAGCACTGGCCGTGCTCCGGCGACTACGAGGCACTCGGCGGCTGGGCGCGCAGCAAGGCCGCCGCTGCGCTCGAGCTCGACGCGCCGAGCGGCGACGAGCAGCCGACGCCGGCCGAGCTTGGCGAGCGCCGAGGCGTGCAGCGCGACCTCCTGCACGCGCGACGCCTCGAGCGCCTCGTGGGCGACCGTGAGCACTGGACGGACACGCTCGCGTCTCGTCTATCCGAGGCCATTGCATCGACGCCGTGTGTCGTGCGCGGCCCGTGTACTACGACGCTGCCACGATCGTACGACGGCGAGCGTGAGGTCGTCGTGCTGCTGTCGGACCTGCACTACGGGCAGATCATCGACTCGCGCGAGGTGCCAGGCAGCCGCTACGGCTGGCGCGAGGCCGCGAGACGCACCGCGTACGTGGCGCGCGAAGCAGCGGCCTACAAGCCAGCGCACCGCGGCGCGACGACGTGCCGCCTGCTGCTCGGCGGCGACATCATCGAGGGCGAGATCCACGGGCCGTCACGCGACCACGACGCGCTCGCGTCGCAGCTCGACGGCGCACGGCAGATCCTCACGCACACGATCGCGTACCTGCGCGAAGCCTTCTCGCGCGTCGACGTCGTGTGCACGCCCGGCAACCACGGCCGCTGGCCGCACTCGATGGGGCGCGCAGTGTCGAGCAAGTGGGACGGCGCGGTCACGGTGCTCTACCGCATGCTCGAGGCCGTGTTCGCGTCCGACCGCGGCGTGACCTTCACGATCCCCATCACGCCCTATGCGACGTGGACCGCGCCTGGCGGCGCGATCGGCGCGCTCACGCACGGCGACACAGTGATCAGCGCGGGACAGCCAGGACGCACCGTGCACACGCACCGCATCGCCGACCAGCTGCGGCGATGGAACAGCGCCCGCGCCGCGCAGGGCGAGCAGCCGATCCGCGCGCTCGCTCTCGGCCACTACCACGTGCCGCTGCGCACCGCGCTCGACGACGGGATCGACATCGTGGTCAACGGCTGCCTCGGCGGGACCGCCGCGTACGCTCAGGGCGCGTACGGCATCCACGGCTCGCGGCCCGCGCAGGTCATGTGGGAGAGCACCGCGCGTCACATCGTCGGCGATCTGCGCGTCGTCGAGGTCGGCTGCGCGGACGACGACCCGAGCCTCGACGCCATCGTGCCGCCCGTCGTGCCCATCGGCGGAGCGTTCGCCGCGTAGAGGTGGAGGTGAGCGATGAGTGACGAGCCCAAGTTCCTCGACGTGGACGACGAAACGCCGCAGCCGTTGTCGCTGGGTGGCCTGCGAGACGCCCTGCGCGAGTGCAGCCCGGAGGCACCGCTCATGTTCGTGGGTACGGACCTGCCCGCGTGGTGGGCTGGCCTCGTGTCATGGCGAGGCATCTACGCGGAGCCGTCAGTCAAGTACAGCGGGACGGCCGCGACGGTGGCCGACGCGCTGCGCGACATCGACGAGGCCATCGAAGGTCAACGCGTGTTCCGTGGGTGGAAGGGCGGCGAGTTCCAGTACGGCGAGCACGACCCGCTGCACGTGGACAACGAGGGGGACTACACGGGCGACAGGCGCATCGTTTCGGTCCTGCCGCGCGAAGGGGCTGTTCTGCTCGTCACGCGCAAGGTGGAGCGATACTTGTGACCGAGCGCGTGCCCTACGTGCGTGGTGACCAGCTGCGCGACCCCGACGACCCGCGCCACATCTGGCGCGTGACGGAGGTGATCGGCGAGTGGGTGACGCTCGTGGTGCGCACCGAGTGGGGCGCGACGATGCGACGTGACGCGCGAGCGCAGGACCTCGCGAGATGGGAGCGGATCTGGTGACGGCACTCGATGACGTGATCGTGGAGATGGTGCGCGCGCGACCGATGCGCGTGTCCGAGATCGCCAGCGCGGCCAAGCTCGCGGCGCTGCGGCTCGTGGACAGCGGCGCGCTCGTGGTCGGCGACGACTACGTGGTGCACGCGGCTGGCGACGTGAACATGCGCGGGTGGCGGACCATCGCCATCGTGGGCCCGTCCACGATCGGCTGGTCGTTCCCAACGCGCGAGGAGATCCTCGCGGCTCACGAGGAGGGCCGGCGCATCCGCGCGCACTACGCACGCGAGATCGCGGCCATGCGCGACGTGGACCGACGCGAGGTGGTGCGATGATCGACATGAGCGGATGGCGGACCATCGGGCACGTGGCGCTGATCGGCGCACAGCAGGAAGGGCACAAGGCGCGGCGTCGCGCGATGCGAGCCGCGTACGGAGCATCGCGATGAGCGCGCCCCGTGGACTCGGCGTCTACCTCCAGCGCGGCGGCCTCTCCCGCCGCACCGCACGCCGTCTGCGTCTCGCTGGCGTGCGTCACGTCGCGCTGTGCGCGGAGGCCGTGAGCGGCTGGCGCGCAACCGGCGCGCAACTCTCTTCGTGGGCGGCCGACGCTCGCGCGGAGGGGCTGGCCGTGCACGTGTACAGCTTCCCGGGCTCCGATGCCGTCCAGCAGCCCGCCGACGTCGCGGCGCACCTCACGGCCTCGTCGCTGCTCGTGCGCGCCTCCACGGCCATCCTCGACGCAGAGGCACCGTACCAGCGTCGCGGGCCGGCGCTGCGTGCCACGCTGGACGCGTGCGTCGCTGGCTCAGGCGGCATCCCCGTCGCCGTGACGACGCTGGGAGCTCCGAGCGACCGCGGGACGCGCTGGCCGTGGGCGACGCTGGCGGACTGGTCGCGCACGCATGACGCAGGCTGGCTCGGCTGGCAGTGCTACGAGCGGGCGGCGTCGTCGCGAGCGCGAGCTGGCATCGCCGAGCACGCGCGGACGTGGGGGCGCGCACGCGTGCTGCCTCACGTCGCGCTCTACGAGCGGCGCACCGAGACGGGCGAGGGGCAGGACGGCGGCGAGCGTCTGGAGGCCGACCTGCGGCGCGTGTGCCTCGACGAGCGCGGCGAGGTGGACGTGCCGGGCGTGTGGCTGTGGTCGGTCACGTCGCTCGAGGACGACGAGGCCGCGGTGCTGCGTCGCTGGTCGGAGCGGTGGCCCGCGCAGACCTGAGCGCGACCTCGCGCACGGCCTCGGCGAGCGGCTGCCCTCGATGCGCTGCCCACGCATGCAGCGTGTCGGCCTCGGCGGCGCTGAGACGCACCTCGAGCCGCGCATGGCGCTTGTCCTCGTCGGCGTAGGCGGGACGACCGCGCCCTCGCGTGTGCGCACCGTCGCCTCGCGCGGGACACGCCTGCCCGGCGATGTAGAGCCCGCCGCATGCTGTGCACGTCGTCATCGCTCTCCTTCTCCGCTGCACACTGGGCAGCGCAGCGCCGTCTTGCCGCCGTCACCTCGAATCAGCTGCGCCCAGACAAGTCCGGAGCCGTCGCATCCGACGCACCTGCGACGCTCGGAGCCATTGCCCTGCCGCACGACCATCACGGTTGGTGCGGATGCCTCGCGCAGCCTCTCCCGCGCCTCCGCAAGCGCGGCACACAGATCGACGACGCACTCCGCGAGGGCCTGCCCGTCGGACAGGCCGAGATCGACGCGCTCCGCGTCCTCGGGCTCGGCCGCGTCGTAGGCGGCCTGAGCGCTGCGGTATCCGTCGCGGGTCACGACTGCGCCTCACGGACGACGACGCGTGTGACGGTCCACCGATGCCACAGCACCGCCGTCTCGTGAATCTGGCGCTCGACGTGCTCCATCCCGCGCTCAGTGGGGTACAGGCACGTCCGCGCCGGGCGGCCGTGCGCCGTGAGCGGTCTGCCGGTGCGCTCCGATCGCAGCGTGCCCTGGACGTAGCCAGCCACGTCGGCCGGCCCGATCTCGAGGTATCCCGTCGTCATCGTCCTATCCTCCTTGCGGCACTCGCCGCGATGCGCCCTGCCGGTAGCGAGCCGGCGCGATCCTCTCGGGGCGCTGTGGTGTCAGGCGGCGCGGCCGGCTGCCTCGCGCACCGTCGCGGCGATCTCGTCGAGCGTCTCGCTGCTGAGGTCGCGCGGGTCGCGCTGACCGGAGATCCAGTGGTCGATGTCGCCCCACATGTCGAGCTGGCCGTCGTACTGGCGCGGGCACAGCGTCACCTCGTAGCTCACGCCGTCCACCAGGACGCTTGCGTCCACCGCGCCCACCGTCTCGACAGTCTTGCTCGCGCCCACCTTCGTCACCGTCACGCTGGTCATCGTCGTCTCTCCTCGCGTCGGGCTCCGTGCCCGTCGTCTATGGAGTGATTATGGGCCCGGCGCGAAAATACGCAAGGCCCCGACCACAACTATTTTCGCGACGGCGCGTAAATGCACGGAATCGCTCGCGAAAAATCGACACGTCGCTACGCGTCGCGCGGCTTGTCGGCGCGCTCCGCCGCTGCCACGAAGGCCTCGCTCGCCAGCAAGAACGCCGCGTGGACGCGCCTGTCGTGCTCCAAGCGCCGAGTCCACCACTCGATCTCCGCGAGCACCTCGCGCGTCGCGCGCCGCTGCGCCCTCGCTCGACCACGTGCCCTCTGCGCTCCCCGCTTCGTCATCGCTCACCTCCACGCACGCGCGGCGAACCCGCTGGACTGCGCCAGCAAACGCCGCGCTGCATTCGTCCGGCCGCGAAACGCGCGCATCCGTGACGGGCTGCGTGCGCTCGGATTCGTCGGAATGCCTTACGTTCGCGCGTCGTGCTCGGGTTCGAGTCCCGTCCACCCCGCACACGTTAGCTTCGGTTCTTCGTCGTCATCGCCCCGTGTCCAGCAGACTGTCCAGCGGTCTACCGGCGCGGGGCGCTGGCGTTTTCGCGTCGAGGATCCGGTTCATGTTCGCGCGCGTGCGCTCTCGCAGCGTCGCGGTTGTCTCTCGCGGCATCGGTCCGCGCGCTCCTCGTGCCGCGGACCTTCTGTTCATCGCAGCCTGAGCGGCTGGTCTTCCGACGAACCACTCCGCTGGCGTGCACACGCTGACCACCGCTTCTGCGTCTCCGAACACCTCGCGGTAGTGGTCGAGGTCGCGCGCTCGCGCGAGCGCGCCGTCGTACCACGGCTCGCTCACGGTACCGTTGCGGTCCACGACGAGCACCCGCAGCCAGACGCACTCGCAGTCAAGCAGGTCCCACAGATCGAACCACTTGCCCTCGTCCGCATGGTGAGTGACGTTCACCTCCGCGATCCACACGCGGAGCATGCCGTCGGGAGCTGTGTCCAGCTTGAACGCGTCTGGCACGCCCAGCCTGCCGAGGTCGGACCACACGCGCATCCACCAGCAACCGTTGGCGTCCTCAGCGTGACAGTTACATCGGAGAACCGTGCACGCGGAAGACGGCTTGCGGCCGGTGATGTGAGCCACAAGGCGCTCCTTGAACGACCACGTTCCGCTCCCAGGCACAAGCCATCCGGGGCCGAGCAGTGCGCTGCTTGCAATGCTGCGCACAAGGTCTCCGTGGACCGTCGACTCGTGTTTCACTGTCCTTCTCCGCTCGGCACAGGCGCACCGCTGACAATGGCTGCCACCTCATCCGGAGTCAGCCTGAACCACTCTCGCTTTTCGCGTCGGTGCGCGAGCGCGACGTGCATCCGCTTCTCGTCCTGCATTGGGCCAGGCATGCGGCCCTCGATCGTCATGTCGTGCGGACACGCGGTCTCAAGCGACGCGAGGCGCTTCTCTACGTCGCGCGCCCACCCGATCTTGACCATGCTGGTGCCGGCCGCTCGCGCGAAGTAGACGAATCCATTCACGCACTTGCCCCGCGCCCGACGCGCCTTGATCGCGCGGTCAAGCGTGTCGTCTAGACCGTTGACCCACCCGCGCCGCCCGTCCCATCGCTCGTCGTCGCCTGGGCAAGCAAGCAGCGTCGTCGGTCCGCACGCGTTTCGCAGCCTCCCCACGCGCGCGAGGTCCTCCACGATCAGCACATCGAACAGGCCGGATGCCACGTCGTCCAACGCCCTGCGCAGGAGCAGCAGCGGGCCATCTGGAGAGTCCGTTTCGTGGATCACTTCGCCGACGTGAATGCCGCGAGCC
>JADJRG010000012.1 GCA_016712315.1 Nannocystis sp.
GTTGTTGATCGTCACGGTATCGGTCGATCCACTTACCGCAAGCTCCGCCGCCGCCGCGCTCGTATCAGCGGTCAGGAGCGACGTGCCGCAGTAGAAGGGAAAGCGCGTGTCGCCGCTCGCCACGTAGACGATGTAAGGCGCCCCCGTCACCGGGTACGCGCCCGGCGACAGCCCGCCCGGCTTGCCGCTGCGGACTTGCCACGGCGGCACCTCTAACACGTTGCACCGGAGCCGCCTCGATACCGCCGCCGCCGCCGCGTCCACCCGCACGCTGCCCAGCCAACCGACGCCAGCCAGCGGGGCGAAGAACGCCGCCGCCTCTGCCCAAGCGTCGGCCGTCTTGCCCTCGTCACTGGACCCGCTCATACCCGAGCACTCCGCCTTGATCGTCAGCGACCACGGGCGCGGATAGTCAGGCAGCGGGTCATAGATCTCCCGCTCGCCGCCCAAGATGTCGATACGCTGCACCCGCGGCCGAACGCTCAGGCCGGGTAGGTCGTGATCCAGCACGGTCCACACCGCCCCGCTGCTGCGCGTCGTCGCGACTGTTGAGCCTTCCCACGTAAAGGTGACGGCCATGGTTACGGGCGCCTCGCCGCGCGCTCGTTCAGCGCCTTGCCGAGATCGTCTAGCACTACCACGTCATCCGTTATGACCTTGACCACCGCCCGCGCGATCTCGCGCCCGTCGATGTACATAGAGGCGTTGACGTTGACCGCTCCAATACTCACGCTCTGGATCGTCGCCGTGTCAGCCGTGACGCTGGCCACGCGGAAGGCGCCGCCTCCCCCACCGGCGCCAGCACCCGCCCCGGCAAACGCCATGCCGCCCGGCCCGCCCCCGTTCAGGGCTGCGACCAGGGCGGCCAGTTTCGTGGCGTCGGGCATTTTCGTCAGGGCCAACTCCTTCAGCGCCGATGCCAGCTTGCCGAACGCATCACCGAGTTGCCCAATCGCCAGCGTCTTGGGATCGTTCGGCGCAATGGTGATCCCGGCGAGCGCGTCTTGCATCGCCTGCACCGCCCGCGTTACCGTGTCTCGAAGCTGCTGGGCGAAGAAGTCGGCCCGGTTCCCGCGCGTCCGCTGCGTATGCCCGAGGCCCGCCCGCGTGGGGTCGGAGCCGAACAGCTTCGATTGCGCCAGATCCATGAGTGACCCGATCCCGCTCCCGAAGTCGCCCAGCCCCTTCATGCCGCGCGCCAGCGCCTCGGATAGGTCCGCCCGCGCCTTGGCTTCTTCAGTGGTGATCGTCAGGGCAATCTCTCCCATCATCTTGAAGACCGCCGCAATGTTCGCCTTCACCATATCGAGCTTTGCGCCCAGGTCTGCGGGGCTGGTCACGGTCGCGAGCGCCCCCACGTCCGCCGCCTTGGCAAGCCCAACCGCCGCAGCGATGTAGCTGGCGAACGCTTGCATACGGTCGATCATCGGCTTTGACGCCTCGGCGGTCAGCCCCCACGCATCGGCGATAGCTTGCATCTCGGGCGCCAGCCGCTCCCGCACCCAATTGAGAACCGCGCGCAGTTCAACCACATCCGCCTCGATGTCGCCCTTCAATGTCCCCACGTCAGCCAGCTTGGCAAGCCCGATTGCCGCCCCGATCCACGCGCCGAACTCAGTCATGCGCGCGGTCATCTCGCCTGCCGCCTTCGATGCCACGCCCCAAGCGTCGGCGCTGGCTTGCATCTCGGGCGCCAGTCTATCGCGCACCCAATTGAGAACCGCGCGCAGTTCGATAACGTCGGCCTCGATCTCGCCCCTAAGCTCACCAACCGCCGCCGCCTTGGCAAGGGATAGCGCCGCCCCGATCCAGCCGCCGAACGATTGCATTTGCTCAGTCATGCGCGCCGCGTCCTCACTTGCGACCTTCCAAGCATCCGCCACCCGTTGCATCTCCGGTGCGAGGTGTTCTCGCACCCAATTGAGTACAGCCCGGATCTCGATAACGTCCGCCTCGATCTCCCCCTTCAGCGTCCCCACCGCCGACAGCTTCGCCAGTTCCAGAGCCGCGCCGATCCACCCGGCGAACTCTTGCATACTCTCGGTGCTGCGCTTTGCCGCGTCCGCCCCCAGCGACCACGCGCCGACAAGCTCCTCAAGCGCGGGGGCGAGAACGTCGCGGACTTCTTCGAGCACCTTGACTACCGCCTCGACGTTGTAAGTCAGTTCGGCCTTGACTTCCCCGATTGCCGCTAGCTTCAAAATCTCTACCGCCGCGCCCATTGTCGCCGCGAAGTCCTTTAGATCGGTGATCCACTGAGCACGCGCCGCCGCGTCCCCGGCCCCTTTGAGCCAGTTCTCTACCAGGAGCGTCGCCGCCTGTTGCATCCGGCCCAAGTTGGTTTGAAGGATCTGAAGCTCAGGCACCTGCACCGTGACCAGCTTTGACAAGTCGCCGATGTCGCCAGCGCGCAGAGCATCCGCCGCCGCTTTCACCATGCCCGCGAACTCGGACAGGTTCGCCACGAATTTGGCCCGCGCGGTATCGTCGCCCGTCGCCAGCCAGCCCGTGACCATAGCCCGCGCCCATACCCCGATGCGCTCGATTGACTCACTGGCGGTTTGCAGTTGGTGATCAGCGACCGCGACGATTCCCGCAAGGTTCAGCCCGCCCACGGTTGACAGCGCATCGGAGACGGCCTTCATGGCCCGCGCGAACTCCTCCGCTCCGAACGATGACAGCATAGACGCCTGCCCTAGCACCCCTTGCGCCCATACCGCGATCCGCAGCACCGCCGCTTTCAGCGCGTCCATTTGGGTATCGGTCGGGAATTTGGCCGATGCCATTTTCGTCATGTTGTCGGCGATGCCGCCCCATACCCCCGCGATCTTGCCCACGGTGTCCGCAAGCATTCCGGCCCAAGACGCCTCCCCGCCCGTCAGGAGGTTCTCGGCTTGCAGCCCTTGCAGTTCCTTGATCGCGGGGAACGCTTGCGAGAGTTGGGTCAGCCCGGCGTTGATCGCCTTGATCTGCCCCGGCCCGGCCTTCGACACGTCGGACACCGGGAGCAGGGAGCCGAGGTAGGACACCGACTTGATGAAGTCGGTAAGGATGATGGTCATGCGGAGATACTTGGATTTGGCCTGCGCGATCTGCTCATCAGTCGGCATGATCATCTCGGCCAGCTTCTTGCCGAAGTCAGCCAGCCCGTTCGCCACCGCGCTCATCTTGCCCACGATGTCAGCCAACGCGGCGACGGCCTTTTGGTCGTTCTTTTGGATGCCCGACGCGAGGCCCAACGTGATCCAATCGCCTAGTTGGGCGAAGACCTTGGAGGGCGACGCGATGCCGAGCATGTCGATAACAACCTGGGGGAGAAGTGCAACCAGCCCGCGCAGCTTGTCTAGCACCAGATTCCAGCCCGTTTCGAGAGCGGTTCGGATACCGTCGCCGATTGACCGGCCGATGTCCATAGCCCTTTGCAGCACGCTATCTTTCAGCGTCCCCAGCCATGCCGCCAGCGCGCCGACCAGAGCCTTGACCCGGTTGATCGCAGTGTTTGCCGCCTCATGCAGCGTTGCCCACGCCCCGCGCCAGTCGCCGGAGAGTAGTTGCATCCCGGCGGTGACGACGCTTTTGATGTAGTCGATACCGATCTGGACCGCCGCCCGAATCGTGGTCCATGCCGCGTCCGCTAGCAGGGTGATCGTATCCCACGCCAGCGCGAACGCAGCCCGTACCGCGTCAAGGCCCGTCTGCACAAGCGAGCGGTACACCTCCAGCGCGCCCGTTACCAGACTCACCAAGTCGGCCCACGCCGCCGCCGCCCCGCCCGTGATCCCTGCCCACGCCGCCGACAGAGCCGCCCCTATGCCCGTCGCGATCTCGATAACCTTATCCTTCGCGGCCTGGAACGCGGCCCCGATAGCGGCCTTGATCTCTTCCCACTTGGCAATCGTCGCCGCCTTGAGGTCATCCCACTTGGCTTTGATCCATGCCACAATCTCGGCGGCCTTGGCTTTGATCTGGTCGCCGTATCGCACCCAGCCCGCGTAGAGCAGGATCAGCCCGCCCGTGAGAATCGTCAGGATGACAGCCTTGATCGTGTTGGAGTGCGCTGAGATCGCAGCAACCGCAGCCGCCCCCGCCGCCTTGATCCCCTCCCATGCCGCCGTGATCCCGGCCTTGATCGCCTCGAATGCCGCCGACAGCGCCGCCTTGATCTCGTCGCCCTTCGCTCGCCAAATCAGGAACGCGGCGACGACGGCCGCAATCGCCAGCGCAACCGGGCCCGTCAGCACCGTTGCCACCGTGCCGAGCACAACGGACAGCCCGCCCGCCGCAGTCACCCACCCGCCGATGACGCCGACGATTGACATAACGATGGGGACGAACGGGCCGATGACAGCCATGACCGTGCCGAACACGACGGCTATGCCGCCGATGGCTGCGACGATGCCAGCGATGGCGGGGTTCTTGGCGATGAAGACCAACACGTCCCCAACGAACTTGCCGAATGCCATAGCCTTTTCAAGGATGGCTTTGAAGTCGATGTTAGCGATAGCCTCGCCGATCCCGAGCGCCGCTTCCTTGATGCTGGCGAACGCGCCCGCGATATCGAAGCCGGACAGTTCGGAGAGGCTGGCGACTAGGCCGGAAATGCCGCCCTTCTCAAACGCGCCCTTCAAGGTATCGGCCACGTCCTGCACTTGCGAGCCGAAATCGTTGAACCAGTCGCCAACCTTTAGGCCGGTGAATTTCTCAATGGCCATGCCGATTTCATCGAACGTCGCCCAATAGTCGCCGCTCTGGAGGTTGGTTAGAGCCGTGGCAAGTTCACTGAGGAAGGGCAGGAACGCATCAAGCCCCGCCTTCGCCGCATCGAACAGCGGTTCGGTCATAGTCCGCTTGATCTGCGACCACGTATCCGAGAGCGTTGACATCTTGCCCTCAAACGTGTTGGACAGCGCATCCATGCCGCCGCCGAACTTCTCCTTAGCGATGCGCGTCGCCGTCTCGAATGCCAGGGGCAGCGGCGACATAAGCTGGCCGCTCTTCGAGAACTCCACCCCTTGCGCCGCCAACTCCTCCCGCGTCACCACGCCCAACTCTTGCAGGCGGCTGATCGCCTCGCCCGTCGCCCCGGCGCTGAACTTGCCGAACGTGAGCGCGATCTCTGCGAAGTCCTTTCCCGTCCCCGCCGCCACGTCGCCGATCACCGTCCGCATATCGCCAGCCGACATCTTGGCAAGGTCCATACTCTTGCCCGCGGTCAGGCCGAACCCAAGCATCACCTTCTCGGCTTCGACCAACTGCGGCAACTCAAACGGGGTCGCAGCGCCGAACGCGGCGAGCTCTTCCATCCGCTCCTTCGCGCCCTCAGTCGATCCCATGAGCGTACCGAGCTGGGTGTTGTACGTTTCAAACTGAGCATTGGCCGCGATGCCGCCCTTGACGAAATCCATTGAGGCGCCCGCCAGTTTGGACACCCCAAGCGCGACGACAGCCAGCCCGGCAGCGGCGGCGACGGTAGCGGGGTTGATGGCCAGACCGCAGCCTGAATCCCCCTTCAGCCGACCCCAGCCCGCCTCGATCTCTGGCAGCTGAGTCGGCGCCAGCGCCCTTAGCGACGGCCTTCACCCAACGCCCCCAAGCTTTCGCGCCCCCAATCTCTTGGATCTGAGCGATGTGAACCTGCGAGCAACTTGCCCGGAGGACCGATATTGAAATCTTCTGCTCCAATTCGCTCGGCGTCACGCTTGCCCCCTACCCCTTCGCCGCTTCATACGCCGCCTTCTGGCGCGCATCCCAATCGTTCGCCCACTCCCCCAACAAATCCCGCTCGACACTGGCCAGCGCATCGGGGTCTATCGGGGGAATGGTCAGCCGCCCGGTCAGTCCCGCGTTCAGATCCAGCCGCGCCCACAGCCGCCCCACCCACGGCTCTATCCACTCCGGTACGTACTTCCCCAGCGCGGCGGGAACCGGGTTCCGTTCGCACCAGTCCGCGTACCATTCGTCCGAGGGGGGGCGGCGCCACTTGAGATCGCCTAAGCCTCGGCGCCGGTCTTCTGGGACCGTAAAGGGTCGCGCAGCGCCGGCCGGCTAACGTCGTCAACGTGGGCGCGCAGCCGGGCGAACAGGACCGCGCGCACTGGCGTAGGCAGCGACCCGATAGCCGCCTCCCGGTCACTCTTGCGCCCCGCAGACAGGCCGGGGGGAATCGCGCCCGTCGCCTCGGTGTCATCGGTCCCGACGCCTAGCACCCACGTCGCGAACCACGCGCGGTTGTATCGGTCGATGTCCACCTTGACGCCCTTGCGCGCGTCGTCCTGCTGCGCGTGGTTCTGAAGCTGGTCATCCTCGCCCGCCGTGATCCCTAGCCGAGCGTCGAGGTAGACGCCATCCGCGATGAACGCCGTAAAGTCGCCATCGGTCGCCGCCTCAGCTTCGAGCAGCTTGGCAAGCGGAGTGCCTTCCCGGCTGGCGTCACCGATCAGCGCATCTTGGAAGTCGGTGTCATCGAACCGGATGCGCTTCGTTGCGCGCGGGTCAACCGACCATCGGACATTACCTATCGTCACGTCACACTCTCCGATCATATAGAGCGCCGGGCGGGTGCCAGCCGGCTAGGGACTGGCACCGACCCGGCGACTCAAGGTTGTGATCCATCCGCGCCTAGCCCGCGCAAGGATTGACCGGGTTGCCTACGCTTACGTAACCGTCGCCGCGCCCGTGAACCGGAAGCCAACCTCCAGAAGCGACAGGAGTTCCGGCGAGGTCTTCGGGACGCTTGAGAAGATGTAGCTTTCGCTGGAGAAGGTCCAGTTGGTTACGAACGTGATCGCAAAGGTGCGCGACCCCGTGCGCGTGACGTAGAAGCTGGTCGTTGGATCGCCGGGCGAACTGCCCCCCACGTCGGCCTGAAAGGTGACGGTCATATCCGACACCCGCGTAAAGCCAGCCGGGAGGATGACGGGCGAACTGTGCCCCGAGCCGGTCAACTCATGCAGAGCCGCTTCGAGCGCGCCCGCGTTGCCGACATCTCCGACGATCAGCGGGGTCCAGTTGAGCGGGGACGCCGCGTGATCGTCAATCGTATAGACTCTATCTGACGGGCCAGGAACGGCCATCTGATTACTCCCTTCCCCTTAGTGGGGCTTGCCCGTCGCCAGCACGCCGACGGCACGGGGCCAGTCGGAAGCGCCGGGCGCGGGAATGTTGAAAGACTTCTGCTCGACCAGCGCCGCCGTCTTGCGCATGGCCTCCGCCGCGTGCAATGAGCCGCACGCATAGATTCGATACGTCGCCGGGATGTGCTGCCCAGCCTTCCGAATGGTGAACTCCAGCAGCGCCATGTCAGCGGCCGGATCTAGAAGCGCATGGCAGATCGCGCAGCGCATCGACGGGTCAACGGGGAACGCGGCAGCGGTCATCATTGCCCCCGCTGGAACCCGACGTAGAACGTGCAAGTTGTTCCGGCGCCGGGCGTCCCTGTGAAATCCCAATCGCAGGCCACATACCGCTCCACCGTATCCGTCAGCCCAAGCGGTGAATACTGCCCGCCGCCCGTCGTCGCCGTGACCGTGGTGAAGGTGATCAGCGCGCCGAACGTGATATCGTCAGCCGAGTCGATCACGCGAACCACTACGCCCGTCGCCCCGTCCGCTGTGTAGGTGGTGTAGCCCCAGTAGCCGTACCCACCCGTTGCGCTCTGAGCCGTCCCGTCAATCGAGTCGGCCTCGGTGTCGCCGTCCGCCGTCTCCGCTGACAACTCGTGCAAGATGTCGCCGACGTGCGCCACGCCCGTGAATTTGACCGTCGCGTCAACCTGGGTCAGCGCGGCCGGGGGCGTCTTCGGTTCTACCCGCTGCAAGTACCCGCGCGCCATCGTGGCCTTTTGGGCAATCACGTCAGAGTTGATGCCCGTGACGATGATGCGCAGATCGGAGCGGTCGGCGGCCGTGGTCCCCATGAGGTCGTCAATCAACCCCTGCAGGCCGGAATCAGCCCACAGTGGAATCGTCATATCGGGAGACAGCGAGTGCCCGACCCGCTGGATCGTGGGGTACGCGGCGGCGCTGCCCGTAAGCTCCTGCAACGTCTCCTCAATCGCGGGCGGGTGGAACTCGCCGACTTGCCCAAGCGTGCCGGTCAGGTTGACGCCGAGATTAGCGGTGCCATCGAAGACGTAAAGGAATCGTGACGACGGGCCGGGAGTTGTCATTATTCAGCCTTCCCCTTGCTTGCCGCATAGGGATCATCCGGCCCATCCGCCTTGCAGATCCACCCGGCCGCGATCAGGCCCGGCACACTCTTGGCCGGGATATCCTTGGCAATCTCGCCAGCCTTGACCCGCTTGACCTTGCGCTCAGAGCGGGGCAGCTTGTCACCGGACAGAAGCCGCTCCAGTTGCGCGTCGTCGCTGGGGTATTCGATCCACTCCCGCTTGTCCAGCACGCGCCACGCCTCGGCTGATCGAAGCGCCTTCCCCGTCTTCGGCGCGGGCGGCTGAACCGACTGCACGGGCGCGGCCACAACCGCTGGCGCCGCCTGCCCCTTCCCCGTTGTATCTGTCATGCTATCGCCCCCTCAGAGACTTGTGCGCTAATGAGCATCCGCGCGTCGGAGAAGAACTCCCCCGCCTGCGACGTATACAGCGGTTCGTAAAGGATCTCTGGATCATTGCCCATGGCCCATTCGATTGTGCGGCTATCGGCCCGGCTGAAATATTCCGCGATCATCTCGACCACCGCAAGCATGTAGCGTTCGGCCATCGCAAGCGCCATGTCCGGCCCGTCCATCGACGCGCAGATGATTGCCACCATGTAATCGTGCTGGCCTATGAACCCGCGCCGTAGCCCGCCCGGCCCCACCTTCAGCCGCGTCCGTATCGGGCGCATGTACAGCACCGGGTAAGCCGCCTCTGGATTGTCGGGCGGTTCGTGGTGTCGGATCGCCACGAAATCCGCGAGCGTCGCCGGCCAGTCCGCATACTCCGCGCGCGCCTCGATATTGGCGAGCTTGTCGGCTGATACCGTCCCGCTCTGGATGTACGCCGCCAGCGCGCGGATCGGCGTTTCTGTGAGTTGCCACGTCACGATCCAGCCTCGACTGTCTTGATCATGTAGGACCGCAAGCGTTCGGCCATCCCTTGCCGCGCCGCCTCATCCATCGCCAACACGCGCCGCGCCGGCATCTTGCCCGTGCCGAATTGGTGATACTTCGCGTGCTTCACTTCGGTTCCGAACCGAAGTTCAAACGCACTGACAACCTCGATAGCACCGAACCCGCCTTCGTTGACTAGGCTCTGCCGCAGCTCGCCCGTTGCCACTAGGATGGGCTGGCCAGGGTATCGCTTTGCCTTCCATGCCGCGTACTTCGATGACAGCGGCTTCCAGCCCCCCACGTCCCCGCCCTGCGTATCAAACCGGCCCTTGACCGCTAGCCGAAGCTGCCCGGCCTCAGAGCGCAGAAACGGGGCGAAGTCTTTGAGTAGCGACCCGTAAGCGGACAGCCGCGCCATGATCTCCGGCGTGCCGGTCACCGTCACTTCAACGTCAGCCGCCATTACCAGACCACCTTCGTCGTAATGTCCGGTTCCACGTTCGCACCGAGATACGGATCCTCGTCAGGGTTGACGGTCCAATAGCTTGACGGCAGATGTACGTTCGCCGCCCCTAGTGTCCCGTTCGCCCACGCGCAGAGCGTCTTGAGCGCCCCCGTGTATTTGTCCTGCCAGAACTTCCACGCGCTTTCAACGTTCGCCGCGTGCTGATCGCGGTATCGGCTGCGCTGGATCGCCGCCGCCCAGCCCCAAGACTCCACCGCCCCCAGGTACGTAAGCGCCGACGCTGGCGAGGTAACGGGAGTTGTGAACCCGCACCCCGCCAACGTCGCGTCGATCTCAGCCGAGATACTTGTCCCGATGGCATTGAGCTGGGCGTAAGTCAGCGGCGCATACCACGTCCCCCCCGCTTGCACAGCGGGCAGGAGCGCGGCCACGTCAACGACTTCAGCGTATGCCATCGGGATCAGTCCTCAGGTCTAGGTGGTGTAGATGCAGAGCCAGGGCAGGCCGTAGCCGACCTGGAAACTACCGCGCACCGCGTACACCGCCTCCTCAGTCCGCATGAGGGATTCGGCCGTGGTGTCGGACTCCAACTGAGGAGCGAACTCCTGCTGGAAGATGAAGGGCGCAAGGCCCGGCGAGACGTGCATGAAGTAGCGGGCCGCCGTATCCGTCAGCCGCGCGTCTTCGATGACCGTGTAGCCGCGCGCTTCCCACATCGGAGCGCCCGAGGGAGCCGCCGGCGTGACACCGGGGTCACTGGCGCCCGGCCCGGTCAACAGCGCCTCGTAAGCGACCATGCTGTCATTCGGGTGGATCAGGATGACGTTGGGAACGATGTTCATGGGCCGCCCGCGGTCATCCGCGTAAGCCATCATCGTGGCCCGCGCCGTCGCGAGGTCGGTTCGGAAGTTGGCCACCGACGTGCCCGCCGTCGCGATGGTGTTGTCAATCGTGCCGCTGGACCCGTAGGTACGGCTGGACCCGAAGAACGCAGCCGCGTCATACGTGGGCGACGTGACGCTAGCCGAGCCGCCGCCGTTGATCAGCCCGAGGATCAGCTCACCGGGATAGCGCGCGGCCTCCTGGGCAAGCTGCTGGGTCTTCGGCGTGATCATGCCCAACTGGTCACGGTCGAAGGCCAGCCGCTCGACACCGAACGCCGCCTTGTGCAGTTCGTTGGTGAGCGTGAAGTCATCCCCGGTCATGCCGCCGACTTGCAGCGCCCCGGTCCACTTCGCCATCTTGGGAACCGAGGTCAGCCAGCCATACTGCATCGACGCTTTGCCGTCCGTAGACTGCGGAGCGCCGCCGAGAACGAGGCGGGTCCAGGCGGCATTCGACAGCGCCGCCGGGAAAGAATCGTTGAACACCGCCCGCGCGCCGGTCAAGGAAGCGGACAGGAGATCGCCATAGACGATAGACATTTCTCAGCCTCCCCTTAGACCTTCGCGGCCGCGGTTGCGGTCGGCAGGACGTACACCACCACCATCCGCGTTCGGCCGGCAGTGCCGCCCGTGCTCGACGTGGTGATGATCCCGTTGATCGTCTGCGCCGTCGCCGTGTAGCGGGGCGACACTTGCGAGTTGGCGATGTAGGCACCAGCCTTGCCGCCCGCCATCGCGAAGGAGATCGACTCGCCAGCCAGGAGGTCGGTAGCCTTGACGTTCACCGCCGTGTAGTACCCGTCGTCGTCGGTGTCGCCGACGATCATCGTACAGGTGCCCGCGTTGTCCCACAGCGCCACGCCGTTGACAATGATGTCCACCAGCGTAGCGCCCGCCGGCTTGACCACCGTGCCCGTGTAAGTGCCCGCCCCGCTCGTCTCGGTAAACGTGCGCTCCTGGGCAACCACAATGCCGCCGTTCGCAGCCAGCCCCGCCAGCGCGTTCAGCTCCGACGCCGTCGCCGTGACCCCCGAGATCGGGAACGTCGCAAGGCCCGGCACGTTGACCCAGCAGGAGGTAGTAGACACGAAGTCCACCATCACGCCGACGAAGATGTCGTTAGTTGCGCCGGCCGCGTCATCGACCGTGTTGTCATCGACCAGATACATGGCCTGCGCGGTGTTGAGCATCGCCTGGGTGACGCTGGTTGCGGTGAAGAGGTAATCGGCGTCCGACTCGACAAGCACGAACTTGTCGCCGTCCGTAGTGCCGCCCGTCACCGACTCAGCAGCCACACCCGCGCAGCGGAAGCTAGCCGTATCGGTTCCCGGCCGGGCGAACCCGTCGGTGTCGATGCAGACCAGCCCGCCCTTCAGAATCACACTTGCGGCGTTCACCGGGTAGCGGCGGATTCTTGGAGTCCCCCGCCGATCCCGAGCGAATGCCTGACTCAGTGCCGTCATGCTTCACTCCCTTTTGTCGCCCGACGCCGCACGGGGCGGGCCGGTTCGTTGGTATCGGTTAGTGGATCGCCCGCGTCCGCAGCTTCCCCGGCTTCCCCGGTTGGCGCCTCTGCCCCCGCGTCCTTGGGTTGGGCGGGTGCGCTGGCCTTGCCCGGCTTCCCCGGTACAGTGACCACGATCCCGCCCTTTGCCAGATACGCCACAGCGTCCTTGCCCAGCCACGACGCCGTTGACTCCGGCCAGCCCGCTTTCAGCATCGCCTCTGCCCCATCCATGCCTTCCGCAAGGTATCGGGCGAGGTCTAGCTGCCGTTGGCTAGCCATTCAGCGTCAAGCCCTTTTCAGCCGCCCGCGCCTTGGCGAAGTCGGCCTCAGAGATGCCAAGCTGCCGGGCAACGGTGCGATCCGCGTCCGACAGCGCGATAGCCGAGAGGTCCACCGGGCTAGCCGATGTGCCGATCTCGCCAGTCGGAACCGGGCGCGCATTTTCGAGGACCGCCGCGTACAGCGCATCCTTGCCACCGAGCGCCAGATCAATCAGCGTCGGGCGGATCGCGACGGGCAGGGAGCGGGTGGTAATGTCGCCGTCCACCCGCCGCTCTGCCGCCTCGCGGGCGAGCCGAACCTCCAGCCCCGCCACGCGCGCCTCCGCGGCCTGCCGGGCGGTTGTCTCGGCCTCGACACGCGCCGATAGTGTGGTCAACTGGCCGGACAGGTCGATAGACCCCGGCGTGGTGCCTGCGCTCATGGGCGCCTCTCCTTCTGCTACTGGCGCATTCGGATCAGCATCCGGCGCCGCGATTGTCGATCCCATCGCAGCCGCAACGGCCTCGGCGATTGCGCTATAGTCGGTCGGCCCCTTGCCGAGCGCGCCCGCAAGCCAGCCCACAAGCTGCTCAGGCGTCTCGAAGGTCATCCCGGCGAACGTGATTGCACCCGGCGCCGTAGCACCCGGCAAGGTCGTATCTTCTGGCATAGTGTCACCCCTGGTTAGGTTGGCCTTTGCGACCGCGCGCAGTTTGGCCGCGAACTCAGCCCAGAGCGTCCGCGCCGCTGGCGCCCCGCGCTGGCCATACACAAGCGCCGCCCACCGATCGGTGAGCGCATCGAACTCAGACATAATCCCGTCAAGCTCAGTCGCCTCCTCCGCGTCCAGCCCGTCGCCGGGAGACGCAAGCATCGGAGCGTCGGCGTCATAGGAGAACATCACGGGAGTGCCGCCATTCAGCCCCGCCCTATCGAGCATCATATCGGCGAGGCCGGGAACCGCTGGCGCCTGGTCACCAAGCAAGGCGACGTGATCCATGAACCACTCGTATTCCTTGCCCCCAATCTCGACAGCCCGCCACAGCCCGCTAGACCGCGCGCGATAGCGACCGTCCTTGATGAAGTCGATCAGGGACAGGGGAACGTCTTTGAAGTCAGCGAGGAGGCGGCCGCCCGTGACGCGCAGCGCATCAACCCACCCAAGCGCCGGCATACCATCGGCGCCGTCAGCGTCCTTGCCGAACAACGCCTTGGCGAACCGCTGGCGCAAGTCGTGGCCAAGCTGGACGCGGGGGGGATAATCGCGGCGCGTTGCCTTCCACGTCGCCACGATTGCCTCTATATCAGCGGGGGTGATCTCGACTCTGCCAGCCGACGACGATTGAAACACGCCCGGCTTGAGGATTTCCACGCCCATGATGTCGCGAACGCCAGCCGCCATGTTTTGCCCCCGGTTGGCGGGCATGAAAAAAACCCACCTCAGATCGGCGGGCCGTTTTGCTGGCGGGGGCCGATTGAAGCGGGCGGGGGCGACGTGCTAGAGTCGCGGGCCACTAGATATAGATGATTGCGGGCGGGAGTATACCATACGCCCCCCGCCTATGTCAAGTGGACGCCGATTCTCCCCCATCCCGCGCAGCCCCAACCGCCGCCGCGTCCCTGCCCAGCTTGTCCGCCTGCCCACGCGCGCGGGCCTCCAAGTCCTCCAGCGTCTTACGGATCGCCAGCGCATCGGCGGCCAGTCGCAGCGCGTCACGGCGGGCAGCGAGTAGCACGCTCTGGGTGTCGGGTTGCGGTTGGGTTGCGGGCGGGTTGCACATCATTCGACCTCCCCGGGGCCGGGGCCGGATCGGCCGGATATCAGAGGCGGGCGGCGGAGAACGCGCCACCGCCTCTCCGTTCCGCTCCCCCGCCGAAGTCACACGCCTCAGCCGGGCGCTAGACCAGGATCTCCGAACTGCGCGCGGAGTCCCCCGCTCCGATCCGCCCACATCGGATAGTCGCGCACCTCGGGTTCGTCGGATCAACCGCGATGTACTCTAGCGATTCATCCATTGTCAATCCTCCAAATAGGCCGATCCATCCAAGGTGTCAGCGGGCCGATCCGTGACCCTAGCCGCTGGCGCCCGGTGTACACTCGGGTAACGTAGGCGCAAGCCAGCCCGGCGCGGCGGTCTTCCTCTAACAGCTCTGCTTCGATGTGGATGTCAAGATACCGAACCAGCAACAGGGGGACGCTGAGGGGGCCGATGTAGAAGCGCATCGCCTACACCCCCCGCTCAAACGGAATTTCTGCCGCGATCTCGTCGCCAGTCTTGATCGGCCCCTCGTCCGCGCGCTTGCCGTTGACCACCGGAACCAACACGCCCCGGCACTGTGCCCCGCCCGCACATTTGGCGAAATGGCTGATACCTCCGCTTGACGCTGGCCACCGCGCCCGTCCGCTTCGGCGCATTCGATACAGGTGTTGAGGTCCATCTGCTCGGTGTTGACGTAGTAATCTACCGCCGCCGCGTTCGCCGTCGCAACCCCGTTGCGCCCCAGCCCCAGCGCCTGCACCGCAAGGCTACTCCCCATCTTCCCCAGCATCTGCGTGGGCGCCGCCGTGATCGCCGCAGCCATCGCCGCGTTGTCAACCTTGCCGCCCGTCGCCAGCCGATAGAATCCGTAGGTGATCGCCGCGTACTTCGCCGCCGTCGCCATGCGCTCCGACAGGCTTGACGCCGACGACTTCGCAGAGGCGCCCAAGAGCAGCAGCGCCGCCGCTTCTTCCTTGCGGTCGGTGTCCTTCGGCTCGATCCCCTGGGCGCGCAGTTCAGCCGCCAGCGCATCGCCGCCCAGCCCGTAGACCTGGCGGAGCTCGTCTTCGATGATCGCCGCCTCGTCATCGTAGGGGATGCGATAATCAGCCAGCGCCGCCGCGTCGCCCCGCTTGACCAGCTTCTCCATATCGGTCGCCACCTTCTTGGCGATGGCCTCCTGGCGTGGGGTCAGCCGCCCCGCGATCCGGTCACGGGCGCCGTCCATGCCTTCGGCCATGCGCCGGAACTCTACCGGGATGCCGAGGGCTTCGAGCATGATGACAGACTTTAGGCGGGTATCGTTGGCCGCGAACGTCGTCGCCCCCCGCCACTGGCGCCGCGCTGCTTCCACCGGCGCATCCCCCACGTCACCCGCCGCCGGGTCGATGTCGTCGGGAGCGTTGATATCTTCAACCGTGTCACCGGGCGCGTCTTCGGCCTGCTCCTCTGGAAGCGGGGAGCCAAGGTATTCATGCGCCATCCGCTGCAAGTCGGCCCCGTTCTGGACAATGCCTTTCTCGACGCCCATTGACGCCGCCGTGATCCAGTCGGTCACCGAGCGCCGATCCAGCCGGGCGCCTTGGATGCGCGGGAGCGATGTTGCGGGCACCCCTGCCCAGTTGTACCCGATCAGGCGCGGAATGAGGTAGCTATTGTAGACCGCAAGGATCTCGGCTTGCGCCGCCTCCAGCCCCATCAGGAAGAAGCTACTGTGATCACGGCTCAGTGCGAACGCCCCCCCGTCGCTGCCCAGCGTCAGGAAGCCAGCCAGAGCGGCGCCGAACATGGCGCGTCGGTGGAATTCCATCTGCGGCACGGGGTCAACCATCGTGCCGTCAACGCCCTTGATCTGGAATTGCGCCATATCCTCGAGGTCGGTCAGAAGCGCATAGCCCTTGGAGTGCGACCGCAGCCCCATGAGCAGGCTTTCATACTGGCGCATGATCTGAGCGGATCGGCCTTTGTACAGGATCGTGGGGATTCCCATCCCATGCCGATCCACAGCCGCCGCCCCAACGCGCCAGAGCTGTTCGCCGAGTAGGTAGGGGCCGTACATCTCCCGGTACACCCCGCGCCCGGTCACGTCGCCGCCTTCCTGTCGATAGGTGAATATCAGCAGCTTGTCGATGTCGATGGGCTTGGCTTCCCCCGCGTTCGTAACCTGGGTGATCCCAAGCGGCCCGCCCGTGTCGTCAAGGCGCCAGTGCGAGATAGTGTTGTTGGGGCGCAAGGCCAGCTTGCGGAGGTGGTACAGCCCATCATCCGCCGACTTGTCCACTACGATTTCAAACACCTGCACCCCCGACCAGATGCACGCGACCGCCTCCCGCGTGTGGCGCTGGAGGGTGACGGTCATGTTGCCGAGCGACTGCTCAACGAAGTCCGCCAACTGCTGACCGCTCACCCCCGGCGCATCGTCGCCCGGTTCCACGGTGTACGGGGCGGACAGCAGGGGGAGGGTGATCGCCGCCGTGATGCTGGCAACGTCAGGGTTTGAGCGCATCTTGGTTTGAGTCGCCCAGCGCTGCGGCAGTTGCCACGCCTGGGCATAGTCCAGTTCGCTGCCCGCGATGTCACCGCCCCAGCGCGGGACGCCGATGTCGCCATGCTCGCCCGTGGGCACCTTGGATGCGAGGTCCACCCGCTCCATTTCCGCAAGCCCCACAGGAAGCCCGCCTGCGCATGCGGCGTCGGCGCTGCGGGTGGCGCGAGGTCGGCGGGTGGGGTGATCAGGCCGGGCCAAGGGGGGGGGGGGGCGGGGGGGGGGGGGGGGGACCGCTTCCGCCTTCGCCTCATCGGCTTGCATCGCTTCGATCCACGCGCGGCCGCACTCCCAACAGAGCACCCGCTCCATCGTCATAACCCCCACGTCCCCCACTTGCCAGATCCACACGGGCAGCGCCCCGCAATCCGCGCAGGCGACGGGAACGGGGGCGGGGGCGTCGGTCACGTCAAGGTCAGTGTCGGTATCGTAGGGCATGGCTTACCACTCCATTTCAGCATAGGTCATCTCGGGCCGGTTGGCGCGGTTGAAGTCTTCGGTTGTCTTCGGGGGCGGCCCGCCCATGCCCGCCTCAAGATACATGGCCATGTAGCGCAGCCGGTCAAGCCCGTGGTCAAATTCCTTGACCGGCGCCTCCTTCAGTGATGATCCATCCCGCCCCTTCGGCCACACGTACACCTCGAACTCATCCAAGGTACACACCGGCCGATGCGCCGCCGCTAGCGCCTCATCCCGCTCAACAAGCGCATCCCGCATGATGTACAGGCGCGGGCGCCCGTCGCCCGCCTTCTTCAGCCGCATTTGCACCGCTTGAATCCCCGTTGAGATCGCCTTGTCGGCCGCAATCGTGCGAACGTTTAGATGCCGCTCAAGCGTCGCCCGGTCTTCGGCGTCGGTGTCACATATCAGGGCTTGCGGCTGGGGCGAGCCGTGGGTAATCGCCAGAATATGCCGCGCGTGGTCTTCGACTAGGCGCCGCGTCCTGTAGATCTCTCGCACAAGGTACAGTCGCCCGTCGTGATCCACCGCGAACTCTCCCCACGCAAACGGGTTGGTATAGCCGAAGTCAACCGCCCAATACCGCGTCCAATCGCTCGGAATCGGGAACGAGTCGATCAGGTGGATTGCCCGGTCGAAGTCGTCGTATACCTGCCCCTCGGCTGACACCCACTTGCCCAGCCGCCCGCGTTGGTACAGAACGCCGGGCAGAGCATCCAAGACCGCCATAGTCTTTTTGCCCCGTTCGGTGATCTCACCCGTCGCCGGGTCGAACAACGTCGGGTTGTCTTCGTGGCGGGAGTGCAGCACGGTCAAGGACGGGCGGTGCAGAATCCAGTGAGTCGGCGGGCCTGGGTTGGCGTCCCCCACGATCTGCGGATGTTGCACGTTGCCGGCGCGGCCCGTGATCGGGCGCGTGAGTGACCCCCACTCGGATTCTGTCAGTTCTTCGGCCTGGGGTACGCCGATCATATCCCACGCGCTCGACAGGAGTTTTGACGGGTTATCCATCCCGCCCAAGACGATGCGTGACCCGTTGGGGTATTCGTAGGCGGTCGGGTTGCTGCCCCCGGCGCGGTCGATCGGGCAATCAGGGTGCCCCGGCGGGTTGGCCAACACCTCGCGCTCAAACGTGATGCACGCCGATTCGATCAGGCTCCGGTAGGTCTTGCGCAGCATAAGCCCCCGCGCGTTGGGGTACTTGCACATGACCGCGTTCATCTTGTGCAACCATGCGATGGTCTTGCCGCACTCATAAGGCCCGGCAAGAATCACCTCGGACCCCTTGAAGTTCCACAGCTCCCGCGCCGCCCCGTACAGATTGAACCCGCTCGGGTGCGTGTACAGCGCGGCTTGCGGTTCAGCGGTTGCGGTAGCGGTCACAAGTCCTCCACGGGTAAGGCGAGGATCGCAATCGTGACCGGCCCGCCGCC
>JADJRG010000013.1:0-932500 GCA_016712315.1 Nannocystis sp.
CTTCAGCGTCCTGAGGCGCTTCGTCGTCGGCGTCGCCATGTTCGCAGTCGTCCAGTGCGCCTCCATCGCCCGCCACGCCGCGGGGCTGCGCCTCGCCGTCGACGAGGCGCTCATCCTCACCGGCGCCCTCGCCTACGGCCTCCTGCTCTTCCTCGCCGTCCGCCGCGGCCTCGCCGCCAAGCGGCTCGTCTGGCCCGTCGGCCTCTACATCGCCGTCTCTGCGGTGTCACTATGGATGGCCCTCGCGCAGCTCGTACGCGGAGCCATGCCCATGGAGTACGCCCTCCGGGTCGCCCTGGGCGTCAGCCTGCTCGGCCTCTGCGACTCCACCATCCCGGTGCGGATGGTCCTCCAGGGGCGCGCCCGTCAGCGGGTCGGCCTCGCCACCTGGGCCGTCTACGTGCCCGCCCTCGTGCTCCTCGCCGCCAGCGGACCGACCCTGCTCGCCTGGTGAACCAGAGGTCCCCGCAGGCGACACCACCCATCGACGCCCTGACGCTGAGATCCTCCAAGACACCCGCGCCTTCGCCCGCGCTCGCGACCCGATCGCGTCCTGGCAGCTCCTCTCGACCCTCGCCTGTCACGCCGCCCTCCTGCTGCTCATCGGCGCTCTCCCGCTGCCGTGGGTGTTCGCCCCCCCAGCCTCGCGCTCGTCGGCACCATCATCCGCCTCTTCGTCCTCCAGCACGACGCTGGCCACCAGAGCCTCTTCACGCGCAGGCGGGTCAACGACCTCGCGGGCACCTGCCTCTCGTTCCTCACCGGCGTCTCCTACGAGGCCTGGAAGACCGAGCACGCCTGGCACCACAACCACCAGGGCAGCTCTCGCACCGCGGCGTCGACCGCATGAACAGCCCGATGACCGCCGCGGAGGCGCGCGCGGGGCCCCGACGCGGCCCGCCTCCGCGCCCGCAAGATCTCCGCCCACAGCGTCTTCTTCCTCGGCGCGGTCAGCCTGCTCATCCTGCGCAAGGTGAGCGGCGGATACTTTCAGTTCCGACCCAATTTCCGCTGGCCCTTCTATGGGCGAGTGCGCATGCGACGCGGCGTCCTGCTCCTGAACATCGGCCACCTCGCGCTCCACCTCGCCGGCTTCGCGGCGCTCGGCGGTCGCTGGCTGCTCGTCCTGCTCGCGCTCTGGATCGCGGGAGGGCTCGGCGCCAGCCTCTTCTGGGTGCAGCACAATTCGAGCGCACCTGGCACGCGGACGACCGCGACTGGTCCTTCACCCGCGTCGCGCTCGATGGCTCGAGCTACGTACGACTGGGGCCGCTGCTGCGCTGGGTCACTGGCAGCATCGGCCTCCATCATGTCCACCACCTCAACCCTGGCATCCCGAACTACCGCCCAAGAGGCGCGGCGAGCCGTGCCCGAGCTCGCCGCCGTCCCCCCTCTCACCCGCGCCGATCTCCGTCGCTGCTACACCCACGTCTTCTGGGATGGCGCCGCTGGGCGGCAGGTCCCTGCGGAGCGGGTCGGAGTCGGTCCTGGCTAGCTGCGCCGGACGAAGCGGATCATCGCCGCACGACCTGACCAGCAGCGCCCACACCTACAAGTTCGTGATCGATCGGCCTACCGACGTGATGGCCCGTCGCTCGACTGCTCGGCTGCGCACTCGATCAAGAGCGCCAGCGGCTCCCACTGCGGGTTCTTTGATGTGGCCCTCGCCGCGAGCACACGCGCCGCCTCGTCATCCATGTCACGCCAAGCCGTGAGGCTCGCCGCCGCCTCCTCCACGCCATGATGGCTCTTGAGACAGCAGAGACCGAGCCCAGGATCGACCCCAGGATCGATCCTCGCGAGCTCGCCCGCGAGCTCCTTTAGAAAAATCGCGGCGTCGGCGGGGCGCTGCGCCGGATTCTTGTAGAGGGCGCTCGCGATCAGGGCGTCGAGGTTTTTTGAGATCCCGCGCTGGGGCGCCTGGTCGCTCACCGAGGGCGCGACCTTGGCGGCGTGGGCGCTGAGCACCTCCAGCACGTTCGCGCCGGGGAAGGGCACCTTGCGCGTGAGCATTTCAAAAAGGATCACGCCGACGGCGTAGAGATCGGCGGCGGGGTGATCGGCTCCTCACGGGCCTGCTCGGGCGAGACATACGCGAGCGTGCCGATCAGCGCGCCGGGGCCGAGCTCGGCGCGATCGAGATCAGCGGGCCGGCGTGGATCTTCGCGAGGCCGAGATCCAAGAGCACGAGGTGATCGCGGCCGTAGCGCTGGACGATGAGACAGTTCTCGGGCTTGAGGTCGCGATGCACGACGCCGAGGCGATGGATCGCGGTGAGGCCGTCGAGGAGCTGGATCGTGAGGCGCAGGGCGTCCGCGATCGAGATCGAGCCCGCGAGGATCCGTTGTCGCAGCGTGAGCCCTTTAAGAAGAGGCATTACGAGGAAGAGCACGGGCTCGCCGCCGGGTGCGGCCGGCTGCTCGCCGTGATCCAAGATCGGAACCACGTGCGGGTGATCGATCTGGGCGCTGATGAAGGCCCTCCTGATAAAATCTGCGGCGCTGCTCGGGCCAGCGGCCATGCTCGGGGTGCAGCGCCTTGATCGCGACGCGCCGACGCAGGCGGAGATCGAGGGCCTCGTAGATGTCGGCCATGCCGCCGGGGGCGATGAGGGCGTCGAGGCGAAAGCGGTCGAGCAAGGTACGGCTGCGGAGGTCGGGGCCACGCGGGTGGAGCGGGTTGATCGAAGCGGCGCTACCCGGCGGACGAGGGGGCGAGAGCGGCGTCATACGCCACCCCGGGCCGTGTGAACGCCGTCGGCCTCGCGTCGACGCAGCCAGCGGAGGAGCTGACGCAAGAAGTCATCGGCGGTGGGGAACAGCGCCACCTCGACCGACTCGCCGCCATCCGGCCCGCTCAGGCGCGTCTCGGCGCGAACAACCGGCGTGTCCTTGTGGTCAGCTTCGACGCTCACACGCGGCGGGCAGCCGCAGGCGGAGCTGACCGCTGTCGGTGGTGATAGTGAGGGTGTTGGCGGGGTGCTTCACATGGTTATGAAACAAAGTCCGGCCGGCATGGTCAAGTTATGAAAATAAATGACCCGCGCGGGGCGCGGGAGGGGTTGCCTTCGCGCCGCGCGATCTCGTATCGTCACCGCGTCAAGAAGCAAGGGGCGGAAACGAGTCCAGCATTGGAAGTCACCACCCGCCCATATTTCAAAGATCGAACCCGACAGCATGTCGACATCAACCTCACTCACCCGCTCGATCCGTCCAAGCCGGTCCGTCGTCGCGTCGTCGCGCCGGCCGGCATGGACGCGGCCGCGGCGGTGGAGGGGGCGCGCGGAGGCGCTCAAGCTCTTCCGTTCGCTCTGCCAGCCGGCCGATGTTCGCGCGCAGAAACGAGGTGCAACCCAGAACGATGCGAAACCAACCCCACCCCCGATCAAGACCCTCGCGGAGTTCTGGCCGATCTTCGAGGCCAGTCACGTCGCCGAGCTCAAGTACTCGACGCGTGTTTACTGTGAGACCGTGTGGACGAACGTCCGCCCGCTGCTGGGCGCCCTTCGACTCGACGAGGTCGACGAGAAGGCGCTCGCGCAGCTCCGCACGCACATGAGGCAGGAGAGGGGCTTGTCTCAGGGCTACAGCCGCCAGACCTGCGAAGCGGTGCGTGTCGCGCTACGACACGCCCGGAGCGAGGGTGCGCTGCCGAAGGGGCACGAGCTGCCGCAGATCGCGTGGCCGAAGCAGCGGCGCGCCAAGGTCGACGTGTACTCGCGCGATGACCTCGATGTGTTGGTCGCGAGCGCGCGCAACACCGAGGAGCGCGTGCTCTTCCTGCTGCTCGCCGATGCGGCGCTGCGGATCGGCGAGTGCGCGGGCTTGATGTGGAAGGACATCCGCCTCGAGGCGCGCATGATGGTGATCCGTCGCTGCGTGACGCGGGGTCGGTTGCAAGAGACGGCGAAGGGCGAGGACGGCGAGGTCACACTCTCTCCGCGGCTCGCCGAAGCGCTGCGCGGCTTCAGGCCGCGGGGCGAGTTCGTGTTCATGCCCGACGGCTGGTTCAGCGTGCACAGCGTCGTTCGTGCGCGAAAACCCCACGTGCAAGAGGGAACCCTCGCCATGCGAGTGCGCAACGCCCAGAAGCGCGCGGGCCTGCCCGTCTACGGCCCGCACCGGATCCGCCACAGCGTGCTGACTCTGCTCGCGCACAAGGGCGTGAGCCCTTACGCGCTCCAGGCCCTCGCCCGGCACGCGCAGCTCTCGACGACGATGAGGTACTACGTGCACCTCAAACAGAGCGCGCTCGCGGCCCAGGCCGTGGCGGCGCTTACCGCTCCCGACGCCGAGGGCAACGGGGCGGCACGAGAAGAGCGATCGCCCGTAGATCTGGCCTGAGAGGCGAGCTACAGGCGAGTTCTGAGAAGGGGGTGAACTCACAACCCTCCCCCGTGGAGCGCCCCGATCCCCAGCCTCCTTGCTTCTTGGCTCAGATCGGCGTTCTACGGGGGTTTTAGCGCTCCCCCCTGCGTCACCCCCACGGCCCACCTGGTGCGGGCAACGCGCGAAACGGCTCGCTACCGGCAACGTTGTGGCAACGCCCCAGGCCCCAGCATCGGCTGGCAACGGAGCACCCTGTCGGCGGAAGAGCGAGGGCTGCGCGCATGCGCCTGGCACATCGACCCGGCATCGGCTGGCAACGGACCCTGTCGGCGGAGGTTGCCAGAGGTGGTTGCCACCGTGTCTCCCCACCCGCGCCCTCCGCCCCCTCCGCTGTGCCCTCGCGTACCGAGTTGGCTGGAGTGGTCAGGCCCTGGGCGCGATGGGCGCCTTGACGCCTCGACCCCACGCGATGAACGCCGAGATCCCCCCGAGGATCAGCGACGGCGCCATCATCGCCGCCTCGCCCAGCGCCACGTGCGTGCCCGCCGCGCCGAGCATCACGAGCACCAGCCCCGCGGCGGCGACGCCGACAGCCAAGATCCCCAGGCCCAGGCCGATTTCGACCGCAAGGCCCTGCTCTACACCGGCGCAGCCGTGACCACCGGGGTGGTCGCCGGCGCCCTGCTGATCACCGGCACGGCGCTGATGATCCACGCCGGTCGTCGCCGACCGCTGCGCCCCGAGCAGCGCGTGCAGCTGCGCCCCGGTCCCGGCGGCCTGAGCCTGCGCTTTTTGAGCGCTGCTATCCTCCGCGCCGTGGCCCACGACATCCCCTTGAAGTGCCGCTGCGGCGCCGTCCATGGTCGAGCCTTGCAGGTCGACCCGGTTCGCTGCAACCGACTGATTTGCATGTGCGACGACTGCCAGGTCTACGGCCGCTGGCTCGCCCAGCACGGCTCGCCGATCCTCGACCCGAGCGGCGGCACCGAGATCCTGCAGATGACCCCGTCGCAGCTGCGCATCGACGGTGGCAGCGAGCATGTCCGCTGCCTGCGACTGAGCCCCAAGGGCCTCATGCGCTGGCATACGGGCTGCTGTCACACGCCGATCGGCAACACCCTGGAGAAGGCGCGGGTCCCCTTCGTCGGCGTGCCCATGGCCTTCGTCGATCTCGACCCGGACGAGCGCGACAGCAAGCTGGGGCCGGTGCTGTGCCGCATTCACGCCCGCTACGGCAAGCCGCCGCTGCCGGCCGACAGCCACCCCCGGGCCCCGGGCTGGCTGCTGCGCCGCTTCGTGTGGCAGATGCTGCGCGACAGCTTCGCCGGTCGCCACCGGCCCTCGCCCCTGCGCCACGACGACGGCTCGCCCCTGGTCACGCCCACGGTGCTGAGCCTCGAGGAGCGTCAGTCACTGAACAGGTCGACGTAGGAGTGCCGTCGCCGTTGACGTCGATGAGAATGTTGATGTACGGACGATTGAGGATGTGGGTGTTGCCAGGCGGTGCGCAGGGCGTAGCGGGCGCTGAGGGCGGTGAGCTGAGCGAGGGGGAGGCCGAGCAAGGCGGGCGCGTCGGTGCCGAGCATGGCCTTGTTGCCGGTGCCGATGCCGTGAAAGCCCTTGTTGCCGATGACGTTGGGGTTGCCGCTGATCGCGTGCGTCCACATGAGGTAGCCGGCGTCGCTTCGGTCGGCGCCGGCGGCGTTGACGGAGTAGTCGCTAAAGGTGAGCCAGGGATCGCGCCCATGGGCTGTGTGGGCGGGCCGGCGGCGGGGGCGGCGGCGTTGGCGAGGTGCTGGGCCTCGGTGACGGGGAGCAGCTCGTGTTCGGCGATGACGGTGGGGCAGCCGGCGCGGACGGGCGGGCTCAAGACGGCGAGCAGGTCGTCGTGGCTGACGCGGCGCGGGGTGGACCACTGGCCGGGGAGGAGCTGTTCGAGGGAGGCATCGCCGGTGAGGCGGTTAGCGGGGCCGACGAGGGCGGGGCCGTCGCAGCCGGAGACGCGGACGCGCCAGTAGTAGCCGGCGTAGCGGGATTGACGAGGGTCGAGGGCTTCGAGCGGGAGGGCGTAAGCGGGGGCGCTCGATGTGGCTTCGAGGACATGTGCACTGGCGGACCAGTGGAGCGCGACGTTCATGACGCCGGTGGTGGTGAAGCCGGCGTTGCGGGTGAGGCGGGCGCGGATGACGGCGGGCGGGGAGCGATCGAGGCGGATCGTTTGGTCGGCTTCGGCGAGCTCGTTGACGACGAGGAGGAGGACGGTGGGGGCCTCGGTGATGAAGGCGAGCTCCTCGCCGGACTGCGCCCCTCAACGGATCCGGCACCATCCCCGATCGACGGCTGGTGATCGCCGACGGGGAGGCGCTGAAGGCGGATCGCTGAGGCGCCGCGCGGCGGGACGGCGCTGGAACGATGAGGTCTAGCGAGCTGGCCCGCACGGAACCGGCTGTAGCTCCCTCCAGGAGCCTCGCGTGGGCGAGAACGACGCCCGTGACAGCTCGGAAGTTACAGGTGGCACTTTAACCTCTTGGCGATTTCCGACGCGATCTGGTCCATCTTTGCGAGGTCATTCTCGCGTTTCGCGGCCTCGAACTGCGCTTGGAGCTCATGTCCCTGCTTCAGGGTCTTTTGATAGCGAAGAACGGCCTGAAACTCGCTCGGGCTCAGCTTGCTCAGCAGGTCATCGGAGTCGTCGGAGTCGAAGGTGCTCGCGGCGCTGATGGGCGAGACGTCGTCGGGGGTGGGCTCCTCGGATTCGATTTCGTCGGCGAGGATGCTCGCGGCGTCGGTCGCCTCGGTGGTGCTCGCCTCGGTGGTACTCGCCGCGCCGACGGGCGAGACGTCGGTCGCCTCGATGGCGGGCTCTTCGGTGATGCTGGTCGCGGGCTCGTCGGAGCCGACTTCGTCGGTGGTGCTCGCCGCGCTCGTGAGCGAGACGTCGGTCGCCGCAATGGCGGGCTCGTCGGTGATGCTGGTCGCGGGCTCGTCGGTGATGCTGGTCGCGGGCTCGTCGGTGATGCTGGTCGCGGGCTCGTCGGTGATGCTGGTCGCGGGCTCGTCGATGATGCTGGTCGCGGGCTCGTCGACGGTGCTCGCCACCTCGGTAGTGCTCGCCGCCTCGGTGGTGCTCGCCGCCTCGGTGGTGCTCGCCGCCTCGGCGGTGCTCGCTGCCTCGGTGGTGCTCGCTGCCTCGGTGGCGCTCGCCGCCTCGGTGGCGCTCGCCGCCTCGGTGGTGCTCGCCGTGTCGGCGGGATCGGTGGCGGTCGCCGCGGTGGTGCTCACCGCGCTGACGGTTGGCATGTCGGCGGGCGCGGTGGTGGCGGGCTCGGTCTCGTTGGTGATGACGAGCTCGGTGATGCTGTCGGCGCTGGTCGGTGTGACCGTCGGCGTCGGTGATGATGTTGGCGGCGTCGTCGGCTGCGCCGAGTGATTTCTTACGACGCTGGCCATCAACGAGAGAAACTCGGAGATCTGTCGCCGGTTGGCCTCGTCCTCGCGCCGCCGGTTGGCCTCGAGCTTGTGGGCAAGGAGGAGGCGTTCCAGGGTCTTGTTCACTTGGGCGATCTGCTCACGGAGATCCTGCACCAGGGCCTCGAGCGCGAGCAATCGCTCCTCAATTCGCGGTCGTGCGCTACTCGCTCCTGCTCCTGCACGGGCGGATGAGCTTGCGGGGGCGAAGGCGCGGCGGGTCGCCAGCCACTAGCACGCGCGAGAAACTCGTCGCCGGAGAGGAGCTCGCCAGTGTCCTCCAGCCGCACGTAACCGGGCGGGACGCCGGCGTATGTCGGCGGCGACGGGCCATAAGCGGCATAACCCCATACGCCGGGCCGTACCCGGGCGACTGAGCTCCGGCGGTTTGCTGGCCGGGGTGGCCGGGGTAGCCGGGGTGGCTGGGGTGGCCGTAGGCGGCATAACCCCCATACGCCGGGTCGTACCCGGGCGACGGATGTCCGGCGGTTTGCTGGCCGGGGTGGCCGGCGAAACCGTGCGGAGAGTTCGCGGCGAAGGCGGCTGCCTGTTGTTGTTGCTGCTGTTGTTGCTGCTGTTGTTGCTGCTGTTGTTGCTGTTGCTGCTGCGCCATCCGCAAGAGATCGAGGTGGTCGGCTTGAGGCGGCTGGGTCGGGCCGGTGTGGGGCGCGTTCGCGGGGCCAGGCTGTGCCGGACCCGCTGGCCCTGGCGCAGGTCCGGGGGATGGAGCCGCCTGTGTTCCGTCATCCAAAATGGATCCGAAAATTTCTTGGAGGCTCGGGATGTGGAGGCCGGCGGTCGCGCAGGTCTCGGCGAAGGTCAACCTCCGGCCGATCCGCGCCTCCGTCTGTTTGATCTCCGTGGACTTCTCATACAAGCTGGCCACGGTCAGGACGCCGCACTGAATCAGCGGGAGCCACGGCTTGATCGCGATCACCCATGGGTTGTTCGCGAGGGGTTTTGGGCTTCTTCTTTGGGGCTCTCTGCGGTCATTTCGCGCCTCCGTGTTGTAAGCGCCGCACACCGACGACGGGGATCTTTTAGTGATAAGGCTTTCTTGTGACCCGCGCCTCGGTTGGCGTGGTGGCGGTCTGGGCGGCGGTCTGGGCGGCGGCTTGTCCGAAGTTGTGGGCGACGATCGCACGCGCCAGCATGTCGACGTCGCCGAGGCTCTTCTGGCTCGCGGCTCTCGCCCGGGCGAGCTCCTCTGTGAAGCGCTTCGTCTGCTCGAGCATGAGGATCCCGAACGCCTGGCTGAGCTCGTTCATGTCGGAGGCTTGAGTGACCGCGAGTCTTCGGACGTCGCCGAGCACCTCGATCATCAAGCTCATGACGTCTCTGAGCTGTCCCACGGGCAAGGTTGCTGATGGCGGCGGAAGCGACCCCCTCCGAGCTCCTGCACCAACAGCCCTTGAGCTTGGAGGCCCGCAAGTGTCGCCTCGTCCGCCTCCACCACCCTGCCGTTAATCAGAACCCGCCGCATCCACGCACCGTCCTACGGCAAGAAGCCGTCAGCTCAGGGGTACGCGAGCTCTCTCGCGAGGTGCAACGAATAATTTCGCCCCTGTCGCAGGCTCGAATGCGTGTTTATGACGATGTCGCGCGTGCGGGTTGGTGGCCGTGATCGCGCGATCGGAGCGTGGTCATCGGCGCGTGCGTTGCTGCGCGGGCAGCCGTGGGGCGAGTCTGTGGCGCTGATCGGGGCTGTTCTGGCGGATCGGGGCAGCGACCCGGCGCGCTGGGGGTTGGTCGCGCACGAGAGCCTCTCAATGCGCGGTTGAGAGCCTCTCGAGACGCGGCGGTTTGTTGGTCGATTGGTCGCGGTGTCCTTCGAGTTGGTTAGGGTAAACAACGTTCTTGCGGCATTGGGCTCGCGTCGTTCTGGTTTGGTCCGGGTGGTCTGAGGGCTAGGTCGATGGCCCGCTGGCGTTTGGGTGTAGGGGCCCGTGTCGTGGGGTTCGTGGCCCCCAGGTTACCGCTTGCGCGAGCTGGGGTCCGCCGTAGTAACTTCGATCCTCTTTAGGGAGGCTGCGATGGACGGCGATCGTTGGTGGGGGCAGTTGGTCGGGGAGTACGCGGCGCATCTGGCGGGCGAGGACCTGGCGTCGGGGGGTCGTGTGGTGGCGCGTACACACGCGGGCGAGCTCTGCACTTTCGGCCGCTACGAGAGGTCGTACGCGGTGCTCCTGCGCGAGAAAGAGTTCGTCACGCCCCTTGCGGCGGGGTCGCGGCGCGCCGTGGACGAGGCCCTCCTCTTCTTCCAACAGGGCAACAACGCCGCGGCTGTGCCTGTACCTGTCGTGACCGAGGCGGGCGTGAAGCGGTTCTTTAGGCTGGTGGGAGGGGCCGTCCTTGTCGGTGTGGCGACGCTGTCAACGGGCGCCATCTTGTGCGCCTGTCAGGGCGATCAACTGGTGTTTGTCCGCGCACAGGACGACCCGTTCGGGCAGATGGACGCGGTGAGCTTCGGTAAGCCCGGCTCCTTGCATGACCTGAACTTCGACTCGGTCAGACACCTAGGCGTGGGGATCCCTGGGACACGAGGCGGGAACGGGCGAGGGCGCGGGCGCGGGCGGACGGCGCCAGCGGGACCACGATCCGAGTCGCAGAAGACGCAGGCCGCGGGCGAGCCGCTGCGTCTGCCCGCGAGCCTCAGCGCTGAGTACGATCAGATTCTCGCCCGAGAGCGGCTGGCGCCAGAGGACAAGGCGCGAGTATCGAGCGCGCTACGCGGGTGCTTTGAGGCGCTGCTGCGGCGGGCGAAGAAGGCGAAGGTGAAGGAGGAGCACCGCTCCCGCGGAGGACAAGCGCTGCCGACGGTGACGCGGCTGCTGTGCGAGCTGGCGCTGCGAGGAGCCGAGGACTTGGTGGGGCTTACGGGTAGGATCTTAAAGAAGCTCCAAGAGGTGGCCGGCGAGCTGAAATTGAGGATCTCCCCGCGGACGCTGTCCCACGCGCTGCAACTGCTGCTGGCGACGAAGACGTGCCTGATGGTGCGCGAGGGCCATACGTGGACGATCCGCCTCGAAGAGCTGAGCGACCCGTGGTCGCAGCTCCATCGCGAGTTTGTAAAAGAGACACCCCGCGCCTGTCGGCCCGCGCGCGCGGCCGAGGCGACGGCGGCGCCGGCGGAGGCGACGGTCGATGAGGTGAGGGAGCACGAAGAGGGCGCGGCGGATGCGGCGGATGCGGCGGATGCGGCGGCCGCGGTCGACTCCGATGCGACCAACAGCGAGGCGAGCACCATGACCCACGAAGAGGGCGCGGCGGATGCGGCGGATGCGGCGGATGCGGCGGCCGCGGTCGACTCCGACGCGACCAACAGCGAGGCGAGCACCATGACCCACGAAGAGGGCGCGGCGGATGCGGCGGATGCGGCGGATGCGGCGGCCGCGGTCGACTCCGACGCGACCAACAGCGAGGCGAGCACCATGACCCACGAAGAGGGCGCGGCGGATGCGGCGGATGCGGCGGATGCGGCGGCCGCGGTCGACTCCGACGCGACCAACAGCGAGGCGAGCACCATGACCGACGAGACCGCTGACGACGAGACCATGAGTGTGGCGAGCACCATCAGCGACGACGCTGCCGCCACCGAAGCCGACCCGCTGGAGGCGCCCGCGACGCCCGTTATCATCGCCCCCGAAGCCCCCGCTGCCGACCCACCGGAGGCGCCCGCCGCCCCCGCCAGAGGCTACAGCTCAACCCGGCCGCCCGTGGCCACGGCCGCAGGAAATCTCTCGGCGACGCCGACCAGGCTGCCAACATCGGCGCCGACGCCGACCGCACCCTCCAGCCCCGCTGCGCCTGCTTCCGCGGCGGAGGAGCGCATGACACTCTTGGAGGCCGCGGTACGCGAGGGACTCGAAGAGATACAACTCCTCCGGGACACTCTGCGTGCGGCACTCGTCGCCGCCGCCGCTCCGACAAATGATCCTCGACCGCAGAATGTCAACGAGCCGCCGCCCCCGCCGCCGCGCCGCCCACACAGCCCTTGATCCAGGAAGAGCTGGTCCTGCTGGCGCCACTCGCCCTCCCAAGAGTAGGATCCCACCCATGGCGCCACGGATCCGGCTCCTCCTCGCCTTCGGGCTCGCGCTCGCCTGCCAGCCGACGCAGGGCGAGACGACGTCGTTCGCGTCGGTGCCGACGACGGCGCCTCCTCCCTCGGGATCAGACTCCAGCGCGGCGGACACGAGCGGCGGCAGCGACGGGGGGGCGTCGCAAGGGAGCACGACCGCGGCGAGCGGCGCGAGCTCGACTGAAGATCCGAGCGCGGGCACCGGCGACACGACGCTGCTCTACGACGTCGGCCCCGACACCGACACCGCCACCGGCAGCGACACGAAGCCGGCGGGGTGCGAGGGCAAGATCGACCTGCTCTTTGTCATGTCGCGCGACGCTTCGATGAAGAGCAGCCAAGAAAAACTGCTCGCGGCGTTTCCCGGCTTCATCGCGACCATCCAGGCGAATTCGCGGATTTTGACTACCACATCATGGTCGTCGACGGTGACACCGAGTGGGGCCTGATCACCTGTGACCTGGCGTGCGCGATGGAGGGCTTCTGTGGCGGGGTCCCGGACTACCCTTGTGATCTGCTTCACCTCGTCACCGACTGCGACCGCACGATCGGCGCCGGCAACGTCTTCGCCGCTGGTGGGAACGCCAGCAACAAGCCGTGCCAGATCGCGGGCGGCCGGCGTTACTTGACCAACGAGCAGCCGAACCTCGCCGAGACCTTCTCCTGCGTCGCCAAGCTGGGCACTAGTGGCTACGACCTCATGGGCCAAGCGCTCAGCGCCGCGATGAAGCCAGAGATGAACGCCCCGGGCGGCTGCAACGCCGGCTTCCTCCGTGACGATGCGTTGCTGATGGTCACCTTCATCGGCGGCTACGACTACGACTCGAAGGGCAACCCGGATCTTTGGGCGGATCGTGTGCTCTCGGCCAAGGGCGGTGATCCGGGGGCGGTGGTGATGGTCAGTATCCTCGATCCCAAGTGCCCCCCGTATGATCGAGTCTGCGAGCTGGTCAAAAAATTCCCGTACCACCTGGTCGCGAACAGCGACTTCGGCTACCTGAGCGCGTTCGAGGACGCGACCGAACTGGTCGCAGAGGCGTGCGCCGAGTTCATCCCGGGCTGAGCGCGGGCTCAACGCGCCTGGCCCGAAGAACAGCAAGAGGTGCCGGAGCGCCGGAGCGCTCGACCAGCCAGACGTGCGATGGTGATCCGCTCGCCCCCCGAGTCCGAGACGCCCTCCGCGGTTCTGCGCGAACACTCCCGCTGACGGCCCACGGGCCGCTCGCTAGCCTCGAAGATGCCCGGCCTTCCGCTTCCGGGTGGAGGTGGAGATGGGGTCGCGGGCACGGTGGCGCGGAGGCTTCACGGCCGGTCGGGAGGCCGGCGACGACGGAGGGGGAGATCTCCCGCGGATCCTCTACGTCCCTGACCTCGCCGAACTGCTCGGGCGCAGCGAGAAGGCCGTGCGTCACGCGATGCGCCGCGGCCTCCTCCCGGAGCCGTTGAAGCTGGCCGGGCGGCTTGCCTGGAGGCGCGCGGATGTGCTCTCTTGGGTCTCGGAGAGCCACGGCGTCTCGAGATCTGAGCCGTTCGTGAACATTTCGATCCACCCCTACGACCACGACCCGAGTCGTTTCCGCGTGACCTTCGAGATCCCCAAGACCCCCGGCGAGCCGCGCCGACGCCTCCGCAAGGTGGCGCTAAGCGGGGCTCGATCGCGCCGCCGCGCTCGACTGGGCGCGTCGGCAGAGCCGCGAGGTCTGGGCGGAGCTCATCGGCGTGCGCGAGGAAGTGAGGCCCACCGCCCCAAATCCACCCCCAAAAGCCCCGCCACGCGCGCAGCTCCGCCCCTCGGCCGTCACGCCCGCCCGGGCGCATCCAGCCGTGCCCTCGCGTGCCCGTGCCCCCGAGCCGACGCGGACCCGGAGCAGCAGCGAGCCGAAGATCCCGACGCTCGCCGCCTTCTGGGATCGCTTCGAGTCGACCTACCTCGCGCGCCAGAAGCCGGCGACGCGGGTCCACTACGGCACCGTGTGGAGCAAGTACATCCGACCGACGCTCGGGCACCTCCCGCTCGACAGCATCACTCGGCCGGATCTCGCGCGCCTGCGAACGGCGATCGAGAAGCTCAAGCCCAGCGTGCGCAACCAGGTCCTCTCCAAGCTCCAGATGATGCTGAGGATCGCCGTCGACTGGGATCTGGTCGCCGACGAGGATCTGCCGAAGATCCGGAAGGACCGCGAGGGGCGCAAGGAAGAGCCCGCGATCTACAGCGAGGCCGAGCTCGCTCGCCTCGTCACCGTCGCCGCGAGCGAGCCCGAGCGACTCGCCCTCGTGCTCCTCCTCGTGCATGGCGGTCTGCGCGTCTCAGAGGTCGCCGCGCTGCGCTGGACCGACATCGATCTCCAGGCTGGGCTGATGACGATCCGTCACAACTTCAGCGCTGGGGTCGCGACGACGCCGAAGGGCGGGGTCGCCAAGCCGGTCGGGCTCACGCCCGAGCTGATCGCGGCGCTGCGCCAGGTGCCGCGCCGGATCGAGCAGGTGCTCGCGCGCCGTCGCGGGGACGCCTGGGAGCACCACACCAAGAACTCGATCGCCTACGCGCTGCACCAGCTCCAGGACGCTGCGGAGCTGCGCAGGACCGGCCCGCACCTGCTGCGGCACACCGGCCTGACCATGCTCGCGCGGCGCGGCTGCGACCCCTGGCGCCTCCAGGCGCACGCCCGCCACGCGCGGATCGCCACCACCCAACGCTACGTCCACCTGGCCGCGGAGACCGCCGCGGTCGAGGCGGCGGCGTTCTGGGGCACGACGCCCGCCACGCCGGGCTCCAGGGCCCAAACCAGGCCCAAATTGGCCGACCCCGCCAACAAGGCGCCCAAGGCCCGCTTTAATAACGCGCCGCGGACGCGGCTGGGGATCTTCAGCAACCAAGAGAACGACTGCAATTCGCCGGACTCGTACATCGGGATCGGCAACCTCAACGCCGGCTGCAACAGCGTGCCGGAGGCGCGGGTCGGCAATATGGCGAGCTGTACGCCGGATAACGGCGATAAGAGCCTGGTGGCGTTCGGGGTGGTGTTCGTGCGCTGAGCGTCGGTCAGCGCAGGCGCATCACCGCGACTGGATCGCCGAGGGCGGGCACAACTACCTCGACCGGGTCTGCGAGCAGGCGGCGGCGGCGGCACGACCTCGACGGTGAGGGGGGCGGCGGCGAAGCGGGGAGAGGGGGGCGTCGGCGGTGGCATGGATTCACGCCGCGGGGAAGGCCGGCTTCGTCGACATCGGGGCGCTGCGATGGTAGCTTCGCCGGCGAGATGCGCGCGCGAGAAGGAGTCAACCCGGTCGTCCGATTCTTGATGGTGATGGCCTTGGTGGGGGTGGAGGGGTGCAGGTGCGGAGCAGGTGCGTCGGCGCCACCCCCGGGGGTCGAGGACCCGACGCCGAAACCGGACGAGGACAAGGGGGCGGAGCCGGCGCCGGGGGTCGAGGACCCGACGCCGACACCGGACGAGGACGGGGGCGAGGAGCCGACGCCGCGACTCGCCCCGTAAACGGCCTCACGGGGGCGCAGAGGCGGTCGCTGCGGGCACCGTGGGCGTGGAGAGCGCGCACTTGTGATCCCTCGCGATCTTCGCGAGCAGCGCGGTGTTGGCTTCTTTGGCGGTGCCGCGCTTCGTGTCCGTGCACTCTGGCCGGGCTTTGATGTAGTCCGCGCAGGTCTGGTGCGTCTCTCCAGGAGCCAGCAGCGCTTGCTCTACCAAGAGCGTGATGCACGAGGCGACGAGCAGACAGTGGGTCTCAGCGGCGGAGTAGGCCCTCCGGCAGGTGTTGATCCTCTTGCACTCGCCGCTCGGTGCGCCCTGACACGCGTCTGCCCACTGGCGGTCGAGGGCGTCGATCTCGGCGCCGTAGTCGCGGCCGAAGGCGGCGCTGATGTCGAGCGACCGCTCGATCGCCCGCGAGGGGTCAGAGGGCTCACGGTCGCCCTTCGGCGCGGTCTTTGGCGCGCGGACGAGGATCGGGGCGCGTTCGGCCTCGCTGAGGAGCTGAGGAGCGGACCAGTCGAGGACGAAGATCTCCTGGCGCAGGTCGCTTCGGGTCGTGCGGGCGATACGCAGGCACTTCTCTGCGGCGTCGGTCGCGCGCTCATCGGGGCAGCGGATGAGACCGCTGACCATCCGGTAGTGGAGGCGTATGAGGTCCTTGCGGAGGCTCTGGAGCTCGTTATGCAGGGATTCGACGCGGGCCTGGGCGCTCGATCGTTCGCGGGCGTTCTCATCGGCCGTCTGGACGAGGTGGCCGACGACGACGTTGACGCTGAGACCTGCGAGGCCAGCGAGCATGGTGCCGATCAGGATCTGGCGGAACGCGCCGGCGGGAGTGCGATCGAGCCAGGTGTCGTAGCGGTTGCATGACCGACAGTAGTAATAGTTGCCCCGCCGCGGCTCGCCGCAGATCCGGCACGCGATCGTCGGCGGGTCAGAGGGCGGCGCGGGGGGCGTGGCGAGCGGCGAGGGCATCGGCTTGACGGTGGTCCGTCGCAGGTAGAGTGGGGAACGGCATTTCTTGCGCCGTGGTGGCGGGCGCGGGGGGCCGGGGGGCAGATCGACGATGATTCGTGGGTTTCGGGGGCGGGCGCTTAAGAGGTTCAAACCCAGAATTTGGTCCGGCGGTCGGGTACGGGGCTCTCGCGGCATCCGCGCGGAGTGGGGCCGGGAGGCTGATTTCGTCGCCGTTCGGGCTGTCCGAAGGTTGCCGCACAGGTCATTCGTGTGACAACACACGCCAAGCTTCCCGGGAGCGAGCTCCGCCTCTGGCGAGCGCCAAGGGGCCGCCTGGCGCGACGCGAGGAGCGCGCGGTCAGCCGGCGAACAACAAGACTTGGCCCGGAGGGTCGGGGCGCGGTCGGGGCGGTGGAGCGCGGGCGCCGTGGAGCACGCGGGCGATGTCGTCGGGGTCGGAGACGACCTCGAGGACGCGCATGCGCGGCGGTGTGTGGGCCGGCGAGGGCGAGCTGCACGCAGGCGCCGAGCGCCGGGTCGATGTCGAGGTCGTCGTCCTCGGCGACGGCGACGACGGCCTTGTGGACCTGCGCGAGCACGGCGGTCATGCGCCCTGGCGTCGGCGCCCGCGCAGGCAGGAAGCGTACGTCGGCGCCAGCCTCCTCGAAGGCGCCATCCGTGACGAGGCAGTGCAGATGCACGTAGAGGCCGAGGTCGCTGCGGAAGCGCTGCACCGCCGTGAACACCCCGGCGTGCAGCGGCTGCACCGATGCTAGGCCGTGGCGCTCCTTCACCTCCCAGCGCATGTCGTGGAGCAGCGCCCGCGCGAACGCCCCGGCGACCCTCGCCAGGAGCGCCCGGTCGTAGCCCAGCCGCACCGCCATGCGCCCCTCGAACGAGAGGACCCACTGGCGAACGCCGACCGCGGGCAGCACATGGTCGACCAAGAGCGCTGCGCCCTCGGCCATCCGCCGGCCCATGCACGACGGGCAGAACCCGCGGCCCTTGTACGCGAAGGGCACCCGCAGTTCATCGCCGCAGGTGCGGCACGCCGTCCGCACGAAGCCCTTCTCGAAGTCACCGCAGCCCGCGAACCCGTCGAGCTCTGCCTTCACGAACTCCGGCAGCGCGTGGCCGGCCTCTTCGAGGCGCGCGAGCAAGCCCGGCAGATGCCGGCGCACGAGCACGGCCGCGTCGGAGTCGTGGGTCTGGCGCGGGACGTAGACGCCCGGGCGCAGGCAGGCGGGCATGGCGCGCGGCGCTGCATCCGCCCCGCCTCCCGCGGTCGCTCACCAGGTCGCGGAGATTGCTGCCGAACCCGCGCGGCGAGTGCGAGACCCTGGCCCGCGGACCAGCCGAGGTGGCCTTCCCGCGAGCACCTTCGCCACCCACAGGTCGATCCGCCCAACGCGCCTGGCCCGAAGAACAGCAAGAGGTGCCGGAGCGCCGGAGCGCTCGACCAGCCAGACGTGCGATGGTGATCCGCTCGCCCCCCGAGTCCGAGACGCCCTCCGCGGTTCTGCGCGAACACTCCCGCTGACGGCCCACGGGCCGCTCGCTAGCCTCGAAGATGCCCGGCCTTCCGCTTCCGGGTGGAGGTGGAGATGGGGTCGCGGGCACGGTGGCGCGGAGGCTTCACGGCCGGTCGGGAGGCCGGCGACGACGTCGCCAGCCCGGTCGCGGGCGGCCGTGGCCACGCAGGCCTGAGGAAACGCCCCTCGCCGCCGCCTGATTCGATCCCGACTTCCTGGGGCGGCCACAGGAGGGTATCATGGAGGCGCTCGCCGTCGGGCGAGGAGGACGCAATGAACAGCGAGGATCCCGGAGATCACTGCCCCGCGATCATCTGGCTCGAGGACCTGAGCCCGAGCGCCGACGCCACGCACGTCGGCGGCAAGGCGCTCGGCCTCGTCCGCTTGCTGGCCGCCGGGCAGGCGGTGCCGCCCGCCTTCGTGATCACCCGACCCGCGCTCGAAGTCGGGGTCCGCCACGCCGACGACGGCTGGCGGCTCGATCCCGCCCTCGCCGCCGACATCGTGCGGGCGTTCGACCGCCTCGGCGCCGACCGAGTCGCGGTGCGCTCCAGCGCGCCGACCGAGGACAGCGCCTCGCACTCCCACGCCGGCTGCCACGCCTCCTTCTTGCCGGTCGACCGGGGCGTGCTGCTCGACCGGGTGGTCGCCTGCTGGCGCTCCGCCGCCGCCGCGACCGCCGTCAGCTACGCCGGCGGGCGCGCAGCGCTGGCGGCGTCGCCGGCCGTGATCGTCCAGCGCCTCGTCGACGCTCGCCTCTCGGGGGTCTCGTTCTCGCGCGCCCCGACCGACGACTGCGACGGCGTGGTCCTCGAGTGCGTGCGCGGCCCCGGCGATCTGCTGGTGTCCGGCGAGGTCACCCCCGATCGATACGTGGTGAGCCGCCAGCCGTGGCGGATCGCGCGGCGAGAGCTCAGCCGCCAGACCCATGTCCGCCGCGGCGAGCAGGTCGTCGCCGTCTCCGACGCGCTGGTCGGGGCGCAAAAGCTACAGGATCCGCAGATCTTCGAGGTCGCCGCGGCTGCTGTCGCCATCGAGTCGGAGCTCGGGCATCCGGTGGATATCGAGTGGGCCTACGACCTCGACGACCACCTGCACCTCCTGCAGGCGCGGCCGATCACCGGCGCGACCAGCGTGGCCGACGCGGCCGCTCGCGCGCCCTGTCCGCTGCAGTTCGTATGGGAGGATGTGCTGGCGTTGTGGCAGATGGACCTTGGCGTCGCGGCCAGAGGCCAGAGCAGCGGATGCTTGTGGGCCAACCAGCGACGATTCGTCTATTTCCGCGACGGCGAAAGGACGAGCATGTTCGCGCCCCTGGCCGAGATCCAGGCCGCCGACGCCAAGGCCGCCGCCTACCACCTGGAAGCGTTCATGGACCACGAACTGCGGCGAATGGAGGCGATCCGCCGCGAGCAGAATGCGCTCTTTCGCGACATGGACTCGCGGCGCACGGATTATGGGCGGATGGACCGGCGGCGGCTCGGCGCGCTCTTCGAGCGGGTCCGGTCGGTCGTCGCCGCGAGCCTGCAGTATTACCTGCTCAGCGAGGACTGGCACACCGCCGCCCTGATCGCACATATCGGGCGATCTGTCCCCGACGAGGGCAACCTGCTGGCCCTGATCAGCGCGCCGGAGCCCGATCTCACCGAGGTCGAGCGGGTCCACTGGACGGCGCTCAACGCCGCGGGAGCGCCCTCGGACGCGGAGCTCCTGGACCACGCGCATCGCTTCCCGTGGCTGACTGTCAATCATCACACCTACGAGGCCGTGCTCGGGCTGCTGCGGCTGCGCCGGAGCGAGGACCCGGCCGTCCGCGCGGATCCCGAGCTTCGCCGTCGCGCGCTGGAAGCCCGGCAGGAGGACCTTCTCCGGCGATTTCCCCACCTCCGGCCCGCCGTCGCCGTCGTCCACGCGGTGTCGCAGAGCCGCATGCACATGAAGCGCGGGTGGGCGGGGGCGGATCTCTATATGATCCCGTTCCTCACGGAGGTCTGCCGCCGCTCGGGAGTGGAGCGAATCGACGTGCTGGACGGGTACCTCGTGGGCGACATCGAGGCGTTGATCTACGACGGCAGGCGCGTCGACGTCGGCGCGCTCAGCGAGCGGCGCGCGGCCTACCTGTGGTGGTGCGAGGACGGCGCGGTCGAGCGATGTCAGGGGGCGGATGCGGCGCGGCGCGGCGTGGAGATCGCCCGTTCGGTGCACCGTTGGGGCGGCGACGGGACGACCCTGCGTGGCGCCACCGCGTGCCCCGGGCGCGCCGAGGGGCGCGTGCTCGTGCTGTCGAACAACGAGCCGGCCCTCCTCAAGCTGGCCCTGGAGCTGGCCGGCGAGGGCACGATCCTCGTCTCCCAGATGATCCAGCCCAACATGATCGATCTGCTCCAGCGTTGTGTCGGCGTGATCACCGATGAGGGGGGGCAGCTCTCGCATGCCGCCATCCTCGCCCGGGAGTTCGGCACGCCGTGCGTGGTCGGGACGGGCAGCGCCACGCGACTGCTCAGGACCGGCGATCGGGTCGTGATCACCGGCGATGGGCGGGTCGAGCTCCGGACGTGAGACCGTCGGCGAGATCTCGCCCCCCGCTCAGCACGGCAGGGCATCGACCAGATCGTGATAAAATCGGAGGCGGAGCGCGATGGCAACGTCGGCGGCGGCGAAGAACGCAGCCACGCGATCGGCGCTGTGGACCTCAGCGTGAAGGACCACGTTGAGCTGTTCGATGTGGGTCGCGTCGGCCATGAGGTTGGACCGGAAGAACGCGCCCATCTCCGCGGAGGTCCAGCCGGTCGCCTCGAAGTGCCGCCAGATGCTCTGATACTCAAAGGGGATCAGGTACTCGTTCCCGGCCCCGATCACGGCCAGCGCCGGGACCAGGCCTCCGCTCACCATGCCCTGGACCCCGTCCATATAGCTCGCCGCCGACGGGGGCGGCGCCTTCGAGATCGGCACCCCCAACGAGGTCACCATCGCCTTACATTGCATGAAGTGAGACCGCTGGAAGTCGCCGTTTCCGTGCTCGTCCCAGATGTTCTCGGCGATGACGTGCCGGTGCTCTGGACGGGACACCTGAAACATCAGGCCCGCGAGCCAGCGCGGGAATTCGCGCGAAACGAAGTACTCGGACGCGAGCCAGTGCCCGAGGAAGAGGCGCGAGCGCCCGGCCGACATGTCCCGGAGGAGCTCTCGCAGCGGCCCCATGAAGTCTCGATTGATTCGAGCCACGATTCCTGTGGATAGATCGTCAGGTGGCGAAGATGAGCCATGATGGACGGTAGGATTCATAATAGAGTCGCAATCTTAGCTACCCGTGAACAGGTGGAGCAAGGCAAAAAATCGCGCTCCTCAACCCGGCCTTCATTGAACCGGAACAGACGACGGCAGCCGCGAGCGGGGTTCGGATCTGGGCGGCGCTTAAGAGGTTCAAACCCAGAATTTGGTCCGGCGGTCGGGTACGGGGCTCTCGCGGCATCCGCGCGGAGTGGGGCCGGGAGGCTGATTTCGTCGCCGTTCGGGCTGTCCGAAGGTTGCCGCACAGGTCATTCGTGTGACAACACACGCCAAGCTTCCCGGGAGCGAGCTCCTCCTCCGGCGAGCGGCAAGGGGCCGCCTGGCGCGACGCGAGGAGCGCGCGGTCAGCCGGCGAACAACAAGACTTGGCCCGGAGGGTCGGGGCGCGGTCGGGGCGGTGGAGCGCGGGCGCCGTGGAGCACGCGGGCGATGTCGTCGGGGTCGGAGACGACCTCGAGGACGCGCATGCGGCCGCCGCACTTGCGACAGACCGTGACGTCGACGGCGAAGACGCGGGCCAGGAGCTTCGCCCAACCGAGCCGGCGTGGCCGGGGCGAGGCGTCGGTCGGCGAGCGGGTGTCGTTCGCGGCGGCGGAGAGGTCGAGCGCGAGCTGGAGCTCGGGCGGCGCGGCGGCGGCCGGGACGATGCGAGCGCGCAGGTGGTGGTGGCTCGCAAACACCCCGTAGTAGCGGAGCATGTGGAAGCCCGGAGGCGGCACGAGCGCGCAGAGGCGGGCGAGGAACTTGTCCGCGGTCATGTCGGCGTGGGCGACGCCGCTGCGCCAGGGAGCCTTGAAGAGCACGCGCACCCGGCCGTCGGGCAGCGCCTTGACGGCGTCGTGGGCGAAGGGCGGCCGCAGCAGGTAGCGGCAGAGCCGCTCGAGCTGCTTGCGGTCGCGACCGTCGACGGTGGTCGCGGCGTGCAGGTGCATGCCGAACGCGGAGAGCGTCAACGACGGCCGGGCCGCGGGCTCCTGCGGCGCGGCGGTGTGTGGGCCGGCGAGGGCGAGCTGCACGCAGGCGGCGAGCGCCGGGTCGATGTCGAGGTCGTCGTCCTCGGCGACGGCGACGACGGCCTTGTGGACCTGCGCGAGCACGGCGGTCATGCGCCCTGGCGTCGGCGCCCGCGCAGGCAGGAAGCGTACGTCGGCGCCAGCCTCCTCGAAGGCGCCATCCGTGACGAGGCAGTGCAGATGCACGTAGAGGCCGAGGTCGCTGCGGAAGCGCTGCACCGCCGTGAACACCCCGGCGTGCAGCGGCTGCACCGATGCGAGGCCGTGGCGCTCCTTCACCTCCCAGCGCATGTCGTGGAGCAGCGCCCGCGCGAACGCCCCGGCGACCCTCGCCAGGAGCGCCCGGTCGTAGCCCAGCCGCACCGCCATGCGCCCCTCGAACGAGAGGACCCACTGGCGAACGCCGACCGCGGGCAGCACATGGTCGACCAAGAGCGCTGCGCCCTCGGCCATCCGCCGGCCCGTGCACGACGGGCAGAACCCGCGGCCCTTGCACGCGAAGGGCACCCGCAGCTCGTCGCCGCAGGTGCGGCACGCCGTCCGCACGAAGCCCTTCTCGAAGTCACCGCAGCCCGCGAACCCGTCGAGCTCTGCCTTCACGAACTCCGGCAGCGCGTGGCCGGCCTCTTCGAGGCGCGCGAGCAAGCCCGGCAGATGCTTAAGCGCACGAGCACGGCCGCGTCGGAGTCGTGGGTCTGGCGCGGGACGTAGACGCCCGGGCGCAGGCAGGCGGGCATGGCGCGCGGCGCTGCATCCGCCCCGCCTCCCGCGGTCGCTCACCAGGTCGCGGTGATCGCTGCCGAACCCGCGCGGCGAGTGCGAGACCCTGGCCCGCGGACCAGCCGAGGTGGCCTTCCCGCGAGCACCTTCGCCACGGGGCCCGGCACGCGCGGCGAGCGGCGGTCTCGTCGGCGCTGTAGGCGACGGGCTCCTTGCGGGGGCGACGGGGGATCTGGATCTCGAGCGGAGGGCGGGCGAGGTGGCCGAGCTTGACGGCGCGGTGAAGGAGCGCCTTGAGGGTCTTCAGCACCTCGGCGGCGGAGCTGGGGGCGAGGTCGAGCAGGCGAGCTTTGAGGGCGACCAGGTCACGCTCGCCGAGGGCGTCGAGGCGACGGTCGCCGAGCAGGGGGCCACGCAGGATCGGCTGGGCGAAGCTCCTCGCGCGGGTCTTCGCGGTCGACGTCACGGTCTGCTCGAAGTGCGGCGGCCGGATGAAGATCGTGGAGGTCGTCAGCGACCCGCAGGCGATCGCGGAGCTCGTGCACGGCGCACGCGCGCCGCCGCGCTCCTCTTGTGGGGGGCAGCTTGGGTTGTTCGGGTAGGCGCGCGCCGAGGCGTCGCGGTCGGCTCCGCGCGTCGGCGAGCGGACGAGCTACCGCGAAGCGGGGCTGAAGTGGTAGGCTGGGTCACCAATGCACGGCGGAACGAACCCGCCCGGCGCCAGGCCCGCACATGCGGCACTCGCGCCGGGTCCCCGCATGCTCCCGGATACTCAGGGATCGGCTCGAATTTGGGCTTTGAACCCCTTAAGCGCGCCCGGCGCCTGGTCCGCACATGGTGGTACTTGCGCCGGGTCTCAAGGACCGTGAAAGTGACCTTGCAAACTACGCGCTGAGGCGGAGTGAGGTCCGCGGAAAATTCCAACCCCTACGTTCTCACGAAGAAAGTGACACTCACCATGACATGGTACCCTGCCAAACTGTGTAATGAATGTGGATACCTCAACAAGAGGGATAATTGTTGCAAGTGCAACAAGTGGATGGGGGATACCAAAATCCCTGCACACCTCTGCAACGATTGCGGATACGGCGCCAAGAAGGACAATTGTTGCAAGTGCAACAAGTGGCTGGGGGATACCAAGATCTCGGCATACCTCTGCAACGATTGCGGATACAGGACCAAGAAGGACAATTGTTGCAAGTGCAACAAGTACTCGCCGATGGTCTAAGCCAGTCCACACGCCCAAGCGTAAGGTCCGAGGCCTGCGGCCTCGGCATGACCGACCAGGAGCCCTGGAACCTGCCCCTGCGGGTCACCACCGCGAACGCGGTAGCGACCGACCTCATCGACCGCTGGGACTGACCTTCACCGTGCGCCGGGCGTGAAGCGCCGGCGCAGCGCCCGGCTGTACATCACCGGCAGCACGATCAGGGCAGCAGCGCCGCCGACACCGTGCCGCCGACGATCACCACCGCGATCGGCCGCTGCGTCTCGGCCCCATCGCGCGCGAGAAGGCGGCCGGCAGCAGGCCGAGGGCCGCCAGCGCCGCGGTCATCAGCACCGGCCGCAGCCGCGCCGCCGCCCCGCCCAGGATCGCCTCGTCGCGCGCCGCACCGCCCCGGCGCCGCTCCTCGATCGCCGAGAGCACCAGCACCCCGTTGAGCGCGGCCTGCCCGACCATCACGACCACATTCTTGGTGCACCCGGCCGCGCCGGTGGTGGAGCCGTCGCTGGTGCTTGCGGCGGTCGTGTCTGCGGCGGCCGTGGTGTCGCTCGTGCTCGTGGGCGCCGTGCCAGCGCCGACGCCGAGACCCTGGCCGCGCGCGGCCCAGGCGATGCGTGAGCTCGACTCCGTTACAGGAGTGCGCCCGGCTTCAACGCCCAGACGGTCGTTCCACGCAGGACGCCGTTGCGTCCGCCGCCGCTGCGGTCCGGGATGGACTGACCCGCCTGCACGAACTGATCGAGCGCATAGGAGGCGATGAGCCCGTCGGCCGCCCCCGGGATGCGGCGGACCATGTTTTCCCTGATCTGGGTCGCGGTCCGCGTGACGCTCCACAGTCGAACCTCGCAGATCGCGCCGGCGAAGTGCCCCTTGGCGTCTCCGTCCGCCCCGATCACCAGGCGATTGCAGGGGGCCATCAGCCGCGTCGCCTTGCCCTGCTCCCCCCACCAGCGCACCCCGTTCTTGTAGATAGACATCTTTGCGACGGGCTGCGCACAGGCTCGTGACACGCGAGGCCCGCGACGAGAGGGAGCGAGAGCATGGCGCATGCGTTGAAACACGATGAAGCGGTGGTCATGTCCGCGAGGTCGGCACAGCCTCGCCGGTGTTGCGCGTGCTCGCCGATTTCAGGCCAAGAGTCGAGCCTTCATCTGCTCGCCCAAGTCGTTAGCTCGACCGAAGATCCGAGCGCGGGCACCGGCGACACGATGCTGCTCTACGATGTCGGCCCCGACACCGACACCGAGTTCGGTCAGGGCGAAGTCGGTGCCGGCGACGGTGCGGCGACCTCCGGGACGGCCCAAACGGTGAAGAAATCGGCCTTCCATGCCCATCCTGCGCGGATGCCGCGAGAGCTCCGTACCCGACCGGCCGACCAAATTCTGGGTTTGAACCTCTTAAGCGCGATCGATCGGCCCGAGTTGTAGCGGACGTAGAGCGGCGTCGCGCCGAGGTCGCGCGCGAGCGCGGCGCCGAAGTCATCACCGCTGGGGTCGCGCCAGTCGGCCTCGGTGCCCATCAGGCCGTGCACGAAGACCACCGGGCGCGGCCCGGCGCCCGCAGGCGCGCCGTCGACGATCGCGCCGTCGCGCACCAAGGTCGTCGGGGTCGCCAGGCCGTTGCCGGTGCGCGCGAGGTAGTCGCCGACGGCGCCGTTGAGCACGGCGAGGCTGCGCTCGAGGCGACGACCCATGGCGGTAGCCTACCCGCCGTTCGACAGCGCCGGGCCCGAGAGTCGCCGGGGCGAGCGCGCACGCCAGTTCTTGACAACTCAGTCCAGAACCTCTATGGTGCCGTCATGGGTCGGCCCAAGGAGTTCGAACGCGACGCGGTCCTCGACCGCGCGATCGAGGTCTTCTGGGATCGCGGCTACGACGGCACGTCGATGGCAGACCTGGTCGAGGCCCTCGGCATCGGCCGCCAGAGCCTCTACGACACCTTCGGCGACAAGCGCTCGCTCTACCTGCTGGCCCTCGATCGCTACCGCAGCGAGCGCAACACGACGCCGTGGCACCTGCTCGACGAGCAACCGCTGCGTCCGGGGTTGCGCGCGCTGTTCACCGCGATCGTCGACTGGATGGCCGACGAACCCGACGGGCGCAGCTGCATGATGGTGTGTGCGGCGGCCGAGCGTGCGCCGCACGATCGCGAGGTCGAACGCCGGTTCTGCGCCAACACCGAGCAGATGGAGCGCCGCTTCACCGCTCGCCTCGAGCGGGCCCGCGCCGACGGCGAGATCGGTGGCCAGCACGACGTCACCGCCCTCGCCCGCTACCTGACCAACGCCCTCTACGGGCTCAACTTGACCGCCAAGGCCCGGCGCGACCGGGCCTACCTCCACCAGATCGTCGACGTCACCCTCTCGATCCTGGGCTGATCCAGGCCCGAGCAGGCGACGTCGTTGTTCGCGCCCTGTAATTGACCGATTGTTCCAGAAAGGCACCAGATCATGTCAAAGTCCACCTCCTCCGCTCCGTCGCTGGCCGGCAAGGTCGCCCTCATCACCGGCGGCAGCACCGGCATCGGCCTCGCCGCCGCCCTGCTGTTCCAGCGCGAAGGCGCCCACGTCATCATCACCGGCCAGAACGCCGACAACCTCGCCGCCGCCCGCGCCGCGCTCGGGGAGCAGGCGCTGGTGCTCAAGGCCGACAGCCGGATCGTCGCCGATCACGCCCGGGTCGCCGACGAGATCCGGACCCGCTTCGGCGGCCTCGACGTCGCCTTCCTCAACGCCGGCGTCGCTCGGTTCGCGCCCATCGAGGCCGGCGACGAGGCGTTCTACGAGGACATGATGGCGACCAACGTCAAGGGCGTCGTGTTCGGCGTGCAGGCGCTCTCGCCGCTGCTGCGCGCCGGCGCCAGCGTCATCGTCACCACCTCGGTGGTCGACAGCAAGGGCGTCCCCAACGCCGCGATCTACTCGGCGACCAAGGGCGCGGTGGCGGCGCTGGTGCGGTCGCTCGCCGTCGAGCTCGCGCCGCGCGGCATCCGCGTCAACTCGCTGAGCCCGGGCCCGATCGACACCCCGATCTACGGCAAGCTCGGCCTGCCCGCCGATGCGGTCGCCGGGTTCCAGGCGTCGATGACCGCGCAGGTGCCGCTGCGCCGGTTCGGCACCGGCGACGAGGTCGCCCAGGCGGCGTTGTTCCTCGCGGGGCCGGGCGCAGCCTACGTCACCGGCATCGAGCTGCCCGTCGATGGCGGCCTCGGCATCGCGTGAGCGCGGGGCCCGAGCTCACCCGCGGGTGAGGTCGCGGCAGATGTTCTTCTGGTGCGCCTCGATGGTGCCGCCGCCGATCTCGATGAGCTTGGCGTCGCGCAGGAACTGCTCGACCCGGTACTCCGTGCAGTAGCCCCAGCCGCCGAGGACCTGGACCGCGGCGTCGGCGACCTCCTTGGCGGCGGTCGCGCAGAACAGCTTGGCGGCGTCGGTGCCGAGCCGGTTGCGCGAGGTCGGGCTCACCGTCGCGGCGACGCCGTAGACCAGCGCCCGCATCGCCTCGACCTTGGCGTAGCTCTCGCCGATGTAACGCTGGATCTGGCCGAACTCGTGCAGCGGCTTGCCGAACGCGTGGCGCTCGCTCGCGTAGCTGACCATCACGTCGAGGCAGCGCTGGCCGATGCCGAGGCTCATCGCTGCGAGGCCCAGCCGCTCGATCTCGAGGTTGCGCATCATGTTGGTGATGCCGCCGCCCTCGCGGCCGAGCAGGTTCGCGGCCGGCAGCCGGCAGCCCTCGAAGATGAGCTCGCACATCGTCGAGGCGCGCATGCCCATCTTCGGGATCTTCGGGCTGGTCGAGAACCCCGGCGTGCCGCGCTCGACGAGGAAGGTCGTGATCTTGTCGTCGAGCTTGGCGTAGAAGCAGGCGACGTCGGCCTCGGGGCCGTTGGTGATGAAGGTCTTGCGGCCGTCGATGACGTAGTGGTCGCCGTCGCGGCGCGCCACGGTCTGCATGCCGAGGACGTCGGTGCCGACGGCCGGCTCGCTCATGCCCATCGCCCCGACCCACTCGCCGGTGAGCGTCTTGGGCAGGTACCGCGCGTGCTGCGCCGGCGCGCCGGCGTAGTAGAAGTTGTTCACGAACAAGAGCGCGTGCGCGAGGTAGGCCAGCGTGAAGCCAGGGTCGGCGTAGGCCAGCTCCTCGTGGACGATGACGGATGCGACCGCGTCGAGCCCGGCGCCACCGGCGGCCTCGGGTATGGTCACGCCGAGCAGCCCGAGCTCGCCGAGCTTGGCGAGCAGCGGCCGGTTGAGCGTGCCGCTCTCGTCGTGCGCCATCGCCTGGGCCTCGACCTCGCCGCGCGCGAGCTGGCGCACGGTCTCGCGCAAGAGCGCGTGCTCTTCGGTGGGGTCGTAGAGGCGCGGGGTCAGCGACGAGGGTACGGCCATGGCCTGCGTATACCGCGCGATCTGAGGCGGCGGAAGCGGCGCGTGGTCGCGGTCATCGCCGACACGCCCGGGGATACGCTACGGTCGTGACGTGGTGATGATGTCTGGTCGCTACGGTCTTTTCGCGGGGCTCTTGATCGCGTGCGGCAGCGGCGGCAGCGGCCTCAGCGATGCCCGCGTGCTGCAAGCCGATGCGCCAGGCGCCGACGCGGCGGGGCTAGACGCCGCGATCGCGCCCGACGCGGCCCCGCCGCCCGGCTGGCGTGCCACGACACAGGTGGCGTCGAGCCCGACCTGGATCACAGGCAGGCTGGCCGTCGCCCCAAGCCGCGGCGAGCTCGTGTACTTCGGCGGGACGAACGGCTACGGACCCGGCCCCGAGCTCCGAAACGACACCTGGGTGTGGAGCGCGGGCGCCTGGAGCATCGCCGGCCCAGTGGTCAGCCCGCCGGCGCGCAGCGGCCATTGCCTGGCCTTCGACGGCACCAGCGTCATCGTGTTTGGTGGCGTCGGCGCCGCTGGCGGCCTGGCCGATACCTGGGCCTGGGACGGCACCACCTGGCAGGAGCGTGTCGTCGTCGGGCCCGGCGCGGGCTCCCTGGGTGCCTGCGCTTGGGACCCGATCCGCGCGGAGCTCGTGCTGTTTGGCCCGGCCAACACCGACGAGACCTGGCGCTGGAACGGCTCGACCTGGACGATCGCGATCACGGCCACCAAACCAGCCGCAGGCTCGGGCGGAGCGATGGTCCATGACCCCGTGACGACCGATCTGGTCATGCTCACGGGCTTCGGCGAGACCTGGCGCTGGGACGGGACTGCCTGGAGCCAGGTGGTCCCAGCGACCACCCCGACCGGCCTCGGCGGTGGATGCATGTACACCGACGCCGGCCTCGGCCAGCTGGTGCTGCTCGGTGGCCAGGCGGGACCGACGATCCTCGACGAGGTCTGGACCTGGGACGGCGCCACCTGGACCGAGCTGCCCGCGCGCCGGTTGCCGACGCCGCGGCGCCAGGCCACCTGCGCCACCGTGCCGGGGACCACCGACGTGCTGCTCGAAGGCGGCACCTGGTTCGACGCCGAGAGCCTCACCTACCGCTGGAACGGCGCCGCGTGGAACGAAGTCACAGCACCGATGACGCCGTCACACCGGCAGTCAGCGTACGGCGCCTTCGACGCGGCGCGCGGCGAGTTCGTGCTGCTCGGCGAGAACAACGTCGCGACGTGGGTGCGCGGCGCGGTCGGTTGGCGGCGGGCGGCAGCGCCGTTGCCCGCTGGCGGCGGCGTGCCCGCGCTGGCCTGGGATCCGTCGAACGACCGGGTGGTGATGGTCCGCCCCGAGGGCGGTGGCCTTGCGACCTGGAGCTGGGATGGTGCCGCGTGGGTCGTCGAGTCGCCCCTGACCTCGCCGCCAGTGCGCGGCAACTCCGCGCTGGCAGCTCGCGGCGGCAACGGGCTGATCCTCTTTGGCGGCGACGATGGGACCATCCGCACCGACACCTGGCGCTGGGATGGCGCGACCTGGGTCGAGCTCGCGCCCGCGAGCTCCCCGCCGGGACGCGCTGGTGGACGCCTCGCGTTCGACGCAGCACGCGACCGCCTCGTCTTGTGGGGCGGCACCGACGCCGGCGGCCCGCGCCAGGACCTGTGGGAGTTCGACGGCGCGACCTGGACCGAGGTGACGCCGGCGACCGCCCCGACCGCGGCAGCGCTGACCACGCTGGTCAGCGCGCCCGACAACAAGTGGATGGGGGATACCAAAATCCCTGCACACCTCTGCAACGATTGCGGATACGGCGCCAAGAAGGACAATTGTTGCAAGTGCAACAAGTGGCTGGGGGATACCAAGATCTCGGCATACCTCTGCAACGATTGCGGATACAGCACCAAGAAGGACAATTGTTGCAAGTGCAACAAGTACTCGCCGATGGTCTAAGCCAGTCCACACGCCCAAGCGTAAGGTCCGAGGCCTGCGGCCTCGGCATGACCGACCAGGAGCCCTGGAACCTGCCCCTGCGGGTCACCACCGCGAACGCGGTAGCGACCGACCTCATCGACCGCTGGGACTGACCTTCACCGCGCGCCGGGCGTGAAGCGCCGGCGCAGCGCCCGGCTGTACATCACCGGCAGCACGATCAGGGCAGCAGCGCCGCCGACACCGTGCCGCCGACGATCACCACCGCGATCGGCCGCTGCGTCTCGGCCCCATCGCGCGCGAGAAGGCGGCCGGCAGCAGGCCGAGGGCCGCCAGCGCCGCGGTCATCAGCACCGGCCGCAGCCGCGCCGCCGCCCCGCCCAGGATCGCCTCGTCGCGCGCCGCACCGCCCCGGCGCCGCTCCTCGATCGCCGAGAGCACCAGCACCCCGTTGAGCGCGGCCTGCCCGACCATCACGACCACATTCTTGGTGCACCCGGCCGCGCCGGTGGTGGAGCCGTCGCTGGTGCTTGCGGCGGTCGTGTCTGCGGCGGCCGTGGTGTCGCTCGTGCTCGTGGGCGCCGTGCCAGCGCCGACGCCGAGACCCTGGCCGCGCGCGGCCCAGGCGATGCGTGAGCTCGACTCCGTTACAGGAGTGCGCCCGGCTTCAACGCCCAGACGGTCGTTCCACGCAGGACGCCGTTGCGTCCGCCGCCGCTGCGGTCCGGGATGGACTGACCCGCCTGCACGAACTGATCGAGCGCATAGGAGGCGATGAGCCCGTCGGCCGCCCCCGGGATGCGGCGGACGGGATGGCGGAGCGACCGCCATCCCCGCTTTCTCATCGACATCAACGGCGACGGACGACCCGACATCGTCGGCTTCGCCGACGCGGGCGTCAAGGTCTCGCTCAATCGGGGCGACGGCACGTTCGGCGCCCCGACCCTGGTCGTACCCGACTTCGGCTACAAGGCCGGCGGCTGGCGCGTCTTCGAGGTGGGCGGCCCGGACACGATGGACTTGATCCTCGAGCAAGCGTTCTTCGTGCCTGGGCCGGGTATCGACACCATCGGGCACCCGCGGACGCTCGCCGACCTGACCGGCGACGGCCGGCCGGACATCGTCGGCTTCGCCGACTGGGGCGTGAAGGTGTCGTACAACGACGGCAAGGGCGCGTTCTCGTCGCCGAAGCCGATCCTGCCCAACTTCGGGCAGGACGCCGGTTGGCGGGTCCACGGTCACATCCGCGAGCTCGTCGATCTGACCGGCGACGGTCGGGCCGACATTATCGGCTTCGGCGACGGTGGCGTCTGGGTCGCGCTCAACACCGGGGCGGGGCTGTTCCAGCCGCCGAAGCTCGTCCTCGAGGAGTTCGGCTACGAGGCAGGAGGCTGGCGACTCGACGAGCACCCGCGGAGCCTCGCTGATCTGACCGGCGACCGTCGTCCAGACATCGTCGGCTTCGCCAACGCGGGCGTCTTCGTCGCGCTCAACAACGGGAACGGCACGTTCGGAAAGCCGAGGCAGGTCCTCGGCAAGCGCCCCAGAGAGCGTCTCCCTCGCCGCTGAACCCCGCGCCCGCGCCTGACCCGCGCGGGCGCGCGCGCGTCGCTCCCCGCCCCCACCCATCCACACGGCTAGGCGCGCTTGCGCCCGACGATCGGCCAGCTACCATCGGCCGATGTTTCCCTACCTTGGCTTCACCTCCTCCCCTCCCCGCGCCCTCTCCCTGATCCTCGCGCTCGCCCTCGGCGGCTGCGCGGGCGGCCCTGACGACGACACAGGCGCGTCGTCCTCGTCCTCGTCCTCCTCTACCGGCAGCGAGAGCGCCTCGTCGACCTCGACCGCCTCGACCAGCGGGAGCTCGACCAGCGACTCCGGCACCACGACCGAGGCGATGACCTCATCGACCAGCGCCGCCTCCGACCCGTCGACCAGCGCGGGCTCGTCGTCGACCGGCGTCGAGACCGGCGGCCCCGGGAGCTGCGGCGCCGACGCCTGCGGGCGCGGCGAGTACTGCGACTGGACCGGCAACACCTGCGGCCTCTCGCGCTCCGACGAGGGCGCGTGCGCGCCGACCGCCGACGCCTGCGATGACGTCTACGCGCCGGTCTGCGGCTGCGACGGCGAGGTCTACTCGAACACCTGCTACGCCGCGGCGGCGGGCGTCGACATCAACAACGAGGGCGGCTGCCTCCCGCCCGACGGCTACTTCGCCTGCGGCTCCTCCTTCTGCGACGTCGCCACCACCTACTGTGAGGTCCAGGTCAGCGACGTCTTCCCGCTCCCTGACATCTACACCTGCAAGCAGCTCCCCGAGGCCTGCTCGAAGGAGCAGGTCTGTGGCTGCCTCGAGGGCGAGCCCTGCTTCGAGTTCGGCTGCGAGGAGAACGACGGCGAGCTGACGGTCCTCTGTCCCGGGGGCTAGGTGAGCCGCGCGCGCCGCTCGCTCAGGGCGGGTAGCCAGTGATCGCCCGGAGCCGCTTGTAGAGCGGCTCCAGGCGCCCGTACATCGGCTGGTAGACCTCGCGGAAGAGCGCGTCGTAGGTCCGGTGGTCGTCGGCGTTCGGCTCAAAGCTGGTCCCGGGGCGGGTCATCGCCCTGACCGCGCTCGGCACGTCGGCGTGGATCCCGAGGCCGACGGCGCCGACGATCGCGGCCCCGAGCGCCGAAGCCTCGGCGATCTGCGGCCGCGCGACGACCTGACCGAAGACGTCGGCCGTGATCTGCATCGCCACCTCGCTCCGCGAGCCGCCGCCGGCGACCCGGAGGGTGCGGATCGGCACCTTGGTCCGGGCCTCGGTCCGCTCCTTGCCCGCGCGGAGGGCGTAGACCAGCCCCTCGAGGAGCGCCCGGTAGATGTGCGCGCGGGTGTGGTTCTCGGTGAAGCCGATGATCGCCCCGCGGGCCTCGGGTCCGGCGGTAGGTGAGGTAGCCCGAGAGGAGGAGGTGCTTGGCGGTCGCCCGCCAGACCTCGGGCTGGTGGCGGCGGATCCAGTTGGCCTCGGCGTCGGCCTGAAAGCGGGCGACGGTCTCGCGGACGCCGGCGACCCGGAAGAGCGCGCCCTCACCGCGGCAGACCTCCGCGCCCCCGCGACTCCAGGAGAACGTCAACTCGATCGATCCTGCCGCAAGTCCGCGGCGATGTCGACGAGCGGGGCCGCCCGCCGAGGCCCGGCGGCTCGCTCGCATAATGACGCACATGACCCGACGCCCGGACTCCGAGGAGTCTTCCGACGGGCGAGCCCGCCGCGCCGCGTGGCGCTCGACCACCGCCCGCCGGCGTCATCGTGAACGACCCCTGCCCCTGGCTGACCGAGCGGAGGACGCCGGCGTAGCCGAACATCTCCGCGAGGGTCCAGGCCGCCCGGATCCGGCTGCCGGAGGCGAGCTCGTCCTCGTCCGGGTAGTCCACACCATTGACCCGGTACGATACCAGCCATCATTCTCAAGATCCTCCTGCCCGTTCTTCAGACTCCGGGGGCGTGCGGGGCAATCGAAGTTGCGCAGGCGCCTGGCATCGCCGCGAGCAGGCGCTGGGCCTCGGCGATGACCGCTCGCCCGAGCCCCGGGACCCGCTCGGCCCCGGCGATCGCGGCCTCGGCCCGCTCCTGCGCCGCGGACATGTTCCCCTCAGCGCAGCGGTGATGGGCGAGCTCAAGGGCGAGGCGGAGCTCGAGCTCCAGGTTCGTCGACGCCCCGTCGATCCGGACGATGCGCTCGAGATCGACGCTCTCGCCACCTCCGGCGGCGGCCCTTTCAGCGCCGCGCCGCGCGAGACGATCGAGGCGCGCGCGCGCGGTGAGGACCAACCCCAACATCGGATGCTCCGACCCAAGGCTGACCTCGGCGATCCGCTGCGCCCGATCGAGGAGCTCGCCCGCATCGTCGAAGGATCGTCCCTCGGTCAACACCAGGGCGCGGAGCAGGAGCACTTCGACCTGCTGGGGGTGCTCCGGGCCGAGCCGCCCGCCCTGCGTCGCCAGCACCTCCTCGGTGATCTCCAGAGCGCCCGTGAGGTCGCCCCCGTAGAAGGCCGCCTGAGCCAACGCAGCGCTCAGGTCGACCTGCACCTCTGGCGGCGTCGCTATGGACGAGGAGGTCTTGCCCCCCGCGTTCTCCGCGGCCGCCTGTGACCATGCGCGCGTCTCGTCGATCCGCCGCGCGTCCCCCATCATCGCGGCGAAGCGGCTGGAGAGCGCGCGGTAGCTCATCGTCGTCGCCACGTCAGCGCCGTCCGCGAGCGAGCCTTCAAACTCGCCGAGGATCGCCTCCACCTCGGCGGTGCGACCCATCGTCATGAGCGCAAGAGCTCGCCATTCGGCGTCGCGCAGGTCCCGCGGTCCGCGATCGCCGTATATCTCGCGGCGAAGCGCGAGCAGCTCGTCGCTGCGGGCGAGTGCAGCCTCGTATCGCCCCAGGCGGAGCTCGACGATGCCGATGTTTCCCAGGGAGATCATGATCGAGGAATGGGTCTCGCCGTGGGCCTCACGGCGCAGCTCCAGGGCCCGATAATGCTGCTCTAGGGCCTCGTCGTAGCGGCCGATGACCTCGAGGAGCCCGCCGTAGGCGTTGTGGACCCGGGCGACCTCGGAGGGGTCGCGCTGCGGGTCGCGCTGCGCGATCGCCAGACCCCGGCGATAGCTCGCCTCCGCCGCCTCGTAGTCCCCGTTGAGGTAGAGGTGCCAGCCCGAACGGGCGATGAGATCGAGCTCGTCGCTGCGACCGAGGCGAGCGCCGAGGGCCTCGGCGGCGGCGCGCCACAGGTCGCCCTCGCGACGGCGCGCCAGACGGTGGCCGACGACATAGAGGAGCGACTTGGCCGCGCTGAAGGCGACCTCATCGGCGGCGCTGGCGATGCCGATCGTGAAGGCCTGGGTCAGCTGCGCCTCCGCCTCCTCCAGGCGACTAACGCCGGTATGGGCGTCGCCGAGGAGCAAGTGCGCCTCCGCCAAGAGCGGCGGGAAGGCGAGCGCCTCGGCCTCGACGAGCGCGGCCTCGGCCTCGGCGTGCTCCTCGATCGCCTTGCCGACCAGCCGCAGCGCTCGGATCGTCGCCAAGCGCTGGCGGAGCCCGAGCGCGGCTGGCCGCAGCGCAGGATCCGCGGGCAGGCGCAGGCGCTCGCTGGCGTCGCTGGCGAGGCAGGTCTTCGGGTCTCCGAGGTTGGTGATGAGGAGCGGCGCCTTCGCGACCCCGAAGCTGTCGACATCGCCGAGGATCTTCAGCGTATTGCGAAACTCCCGGAGCCCCTCCTCGAGGCAGAGGTTGCGCTCGGCGACCTGCGCAGGCGCGAGCGACTCCGCCTCGATGCACGCGTCGATCCTCGCCTTTCGCCAGCGCTCGGCCCAATGATCGAGGGCCTCCGCCGCAGCCTCGCTCCGCGGGCGCATGGACTCCCCGCCGACCGCGACGAGGCCGCGCGCGAGGGCCTCCCGCTTGGACCTGTCCCAGAGGCTGTCGACCGAAGCTCCCGCCTGGGCGCAGATCGCCCCCGCGCTCGGCCCCGCGGTCAGGAGCGTGAGCGCCGCGCCGACCGAGAGCGCCGCGACGCCGAGCACCCCCCCCAGGATCCAGCGTCGACGGCGGGCGACGGGATCGTAGCGGAGCTCGGCGAGGAGCGCCTCCATCGTCGGCGGCCGATCCTCAGCGTCTGCGGCGAGCCCCCGTCGCAGCGCCGCCCGCAGCCGCTTGGGCACGCCGACGTTCGCCGGCGGCGTCCGCATGCGGCCCTCCTTGATGGCTGCGAGGCGCTCGCCCCAGTTGTCCCCGGGGTAGGGATGTTCGCCGAAGAGCGCCTCGTAGAGGGCGACGCAGAAGGCGAAGATGTCGGTGCGCGCGTCGACCGTACGTCCCTCGAGCTGCTCTAGCGACATGAAGGGCAAGGTGCCCATCACCGCGCCGTCCTGGGTGAGCCGCTCGGACCACGAGGCATCGGCGGCGTCGAGCGCTCGGTCGAGTGGAGGGCCCGCCGAGCCCTGCGCCCCCTCCTCGCCGGGCAGCTCACCGTCGACGCGGACCAGCCCGAAGTCGGTGACCCGCGGCCGCCCGTCGCCGCCGATCAAGACGTTCGCAGGCTTGAAGTCGCGGTGGACGAGACCTGCGCGGTGGGCCGACGCGAGGCCCTCGCCTGCGGCGATGAAGACGGCGAGCACCTCTTGCCAGGGTCGCTCGGTCGTCAACCATCCGAAGAGGTCGCCCCCCGCGACGTGCTCCATCGCCAGGTAGATCTGATCGCCGAAGGTGCCGACGTCGTGGATCGTGACGACGTTGGGGTGGGCGATCTGGGCGAGCGCCTTGGCCTCCCGCAGGAGGCGCGACCGAGAGTGTGCCGACGAGGCTCCGCTCGAGTGGAGGAGCTTGATCGCGACGCGTCGGTCGAGCTGCGGATCATAGGCGGCATAGACCGAGCCCATCCCGCCGGCGCCGAGGAGCTCGAGCACGGTATAGCGGCCGACCTCGGTCCCCCGGGGGAGGTGTGAGGGGCTCGGCCCAGGTCGCGTCGGCCCCGGCCGGCCGGCATGCCGGGTATGCGCCTCGAAGTCGACCGCTCCATCCTCGAGCGCCTCCTGCGTGCGGGCGTCGAGCTCGACCGTCGCGTCCGTCCCGAACTGTGCCAACGTGTCCTTATGCACCGTCGCCTCGACGAGTAGGGTACGCCGGAAGTGTCGCTCCTGCTCGCGGTTCCTCGCCGAGGTGGCGCCCGGACGCTCGCGGCCGCGCGGCCGCGGTGACCCGGACTTCTGCCGAGTCGAGATCATGAAGATGCGCGAGGACAACGAGCGCGACTTCGCCCCTACTCCGAGGAGCCCGGGCGCCGGGTCTTCCGATGGGCGAGGCCGCCCGCGCCGCGTGGCCTCCTAGGCGATGAGCCGCTCGAATTCTGCGAGCCGCTGCTGGTCCGCAGGCGACCATGACTCGCTGACCTTGCGCGCGGCCGCGAGCGCCATCGCGGCCACTTCGGGGCGCTCGAGTTGCCAGTCGAGCATGTCGTCGAAGAGCTCGTCGGTGTAGCCATACAGACTGTCCTCGAACGCCTGCACTGCGGCTTCGCAGCCCGCGTCGAGCAGCACCGCTTCACGCGCGAGGGTATAGGGGATGTCCGCCAGATCGCCGGTCACCAACGCCGAGGTCGACGCATACGCGAGCAGCACGGCGCGCGTGGCCGGTGAGCCCGCCTCGGCGAGCGACGCGAGCGGATGGCGGATCCCTGCGGCTTCCAGCAAGCAGATCAGCTGGGTGTCGCCGTTGCCGGTGTGAGGCTCGAAGGGCAGGTCTTGCATGGCGCCTAGCTCGACCACGAGCTGCTCGGCGTACCGAGCGGTGTCGAGCTGCTCGGCGATCCAGGCCTCGAGCGCCTTGGCGCGCTCGCTCGGTTCGATGCGCAAGAAGTCCGTCGCGTGCATGCGCCTACGGTAGCCGACTCGGGTCCGTCGAGCGACACCTGATCGCGCTCGCGCTCGCCGAGGTCGAGGACCCGCTCAGCCGGTGACGTGTCGATGACGCTCACGAGATGCGGGACCCCGTCCAGAACCGCCGCTTCCAGCGACGCGCCTCCGGGAGTGCGGGGACCCGGCGCATGCGCCTCCTCTGCGGATCTAGCCCGGGCGGGTTCGGTCCCCGATGCATTGGTTATGCAGCTTACCACTCCAGCGCGGCGGCTCCATGACTATCAAGGGTGTGGGCTCGTTTGACGACGGGAGCGAGGCGGGGCCATGGCCGATGCTCGAGGCTGTGTTTGGCGCGACCTCCAACTCTGGCAGTGTTGTGATTCGTGGAAGGTCTCCGCGCCGTCCTCGAGGCCGCCGACTGAGCCCTGTCCAGCGGCCGAGAGCTCGACTACGCGATCTTCTCGCGCCGCTCGGGCGCGGCCTACGGTGCCGTCGACGCGAGCTCGGAGCCAGGGAGCGGCGCCCTATCCTCGAGGTAGAGGCGCCGCAGCAGCCGGGCGACGGCCTCGCGCTGTGCTGGCGGCGTCGGGTTCATGATCCCCTCGCTCTGGAGCAGCTCGATCAGCTGGGTCGGCATGTCCCCGGCGTCGCCGACGATCCCGACGTGCCCGGCCTCGACCTCGCGGCCCCGGGCGGCCGTCGTCAGCGACTTGGGGTTTCGCTGCTCCTCGAGGCTGAACACGTAATCGTCCTCGGCGCAGCCGCCGTCGCGCCGATGGCGGCGACAGGAGCCGCGCTCGTCGGTGCGAATCTGCAGGTAGTCGCGGACTTCGTCGCGCAGCGCTCCAGGGTCCTGGACCGGCGCTGCGCGGCTGTGGATCTCGACCCAGTTGCGGCCCGCGACCCCCCGGCAGATCGCCGGCGTGATCCCGAGCGAGAGGCCGTGCAGCCACCGCAGCCCACAGTGGCGCGCGGCGTGGATTCCGGCGAAGGGCGAGGACACGGTCACCAGCTCGTAGTCCGCCTGCAGCTCGGGCTCACCATCGAGCGCCGTGGTCAAGGCCCGACGCGAGACAAGGCCGCCTTGGCTATGACCGATCACGCTGATCGGCTGGCCGGGGGCGCGCTCTTCGAGAGCGGCCAGCGCCCGCGCGAGCCGACGAGCGCCGATATCGATGGTGTCGCGGGACTCGTAGGTAAAGCACACAGTCTGCTGGTCGTGGGCCTCGAACACCTCGGCCAACGTCGTGAAGCGTCCAGCCGAGTCGTTGCAGCCGTGAACCAGGACCACGATCGGCGCGCCCGGGTCGAGCTCGCCGGGCTCGGTGCTCGCTAGGGTACAGGGCGTCAGCCCGTCGATCTCGACCGGCACTCCGTCGCCAAATTGGAGCGGGATCGTCGCGCTTAAGAGGTTCAAACCCAGAATTTGGTCCGGCGGTCGGGTACGGGGCTCTCGCGGCATCCGCGCGGAGTGGGGCCGGGAGGCTGATTTCGTCGCCGTTCGGGCTGTCCGAAGGTTGCCGCACAGGTCATTCGTGTGACAACACACGCCAAGCTTCCCGGGAGCGAGCTCCGCCTCTGGCGAGCGCCAAGGGGCCGCCTGGCGCGACGCGAGGAGCGCGCGGTCAGCCGGCGAACAACAAGACTTGGCCCGGAGGGTCGGGGCGCGGTCGGGGCGGTGGAGCGCGGGCGCCGTGGAGCACGCGGGCGATGTCGTCGGGGTCGGAGACGACCTCGAGGACGCGCATGCGGCCGCCGCACTTGCGACAGACCGTGACGTCGACGGCGAAGACGCGGGCCAGGAGCTTCGCCCAACCGAGCCGGCGTGGCCGGGGCGAGGCGTCGGTCGGCGAGCGGGTGTCGTTCGCGGCGGCGGAGAGGTCGAGCGCGAGCTGGAGCTCGGGCGGCGCGGCGGCGGCCGGGACGATGCGAGCGCGCAGGTGGTGGTGGCTCGCAAACACCCCGTAGTAGCGGAGCATGTGGAAGCCCGGAGGCGGCACGAGCGCGCAGAGGCGGGCGAGGAACTTGTCCGCGGTCATGTCGGCGTGGGCGACGCCGCTGCGCCAGGGAGCCTTGAAGAGCACGCGCACCCGGCCGTCGGGCAGCGCCTTGACGGCGTCGTGGGCGAAGGGCGGCCGCAGCAGGTAGCGGCAGAGCCGCTCGAGCTGCTTGCGGTCGCGACCGTCGACGGTGGTCGCGGCGTGCAGGTGCATGCCGAACGCGGAGAGCGTCAACGACGGCCGGGCCGCGGGCTCCTGCGGCGCGGCGGTGTGTGGGCCGGCGAGGGCGAGCTGCACGCAGGCGGCGAGCGCCGGGTCGATGTCGAGGTCGTCGTCCTCGGCGACGGCGACGACGGCCTTGTGGACCTGCGCGAGCACGGCGGTCATGCGCCCTGGCGTCGGCGCCCGCGCAGGCAGGAAGCGTACGTCGGCGCCAGCCTCCTCGAAGGCGCCATCCGTGACGAGGCAGTGCAGATGCACGTAGAGGCCGAGGTCGCTGCGGAAGCGCTGCACCGCCGTGAACACCCCGGCGTGCAGCGGCTGCACCGATGCGAGGCCGTGGCGCTCCTTCACCTCCCAGCGCATGTCGTGGAGCAGCGCCCGCGCGAACGCCCCGGCGACCCTCGCCAGGAGCGCCCGGTCGTAGCCCAGCCGCACCGCCATGCGCCCCTCGAACGAGAGGACCCACTGGCGAACGCCGACCGCGGGCAGCACATGGTCGACCAAGAGCGCTGCGCCCTCGGCCATCCGCCGGCCCATGCACGACGGGCAGAACCCGCGGCCCTTGCACGCGAAGGGCACCCGCAGCTCGTCGCCGCAGGTGCGGCACGCCGTCCGCACGAAGCCCTTCTCGAAGTCACCGCAGCCCGCGAACCCGTCGAGCTCTGCCTTCACGAACTCCGGCAGCGCGTGGCCGGCCTCTTCGAGGCGCGCGAGGAAGCCCGGCAGATGCCGGCGCACGAGGATGGCCGCGTCGGAGTCGTGGGTCTGGCGCGGGACGTAGACGCCCGGGCGCAGGCAGGCGGGCATGGAGCGCGGCGCTGCATCCGCCCCGCCGCGCGCGGTCGCTCACCAAGTCGCGGAGATTGCTGCCGAACCCGCGCGGCGCTCTGCGGCGCCCTGGCCCGCGGGCCAGCCGAGGTGGCCGCCCGCGGGATCATGGTCGCCGGCGATCACCGCCAGCGCCCTTTGCTACTGCCATGCGGTCGTCCGGCGGTGCGCAGGGTGGTGGTCGGGTCGTGCGATCGGTGCGGCGCAGCCGGCGACGACCGACCGTCAGGCGCGCCGCGCCGCCGATGAGATTGCAGTCAGATGCCCGCCTGCAGCCCATCAGACAGCAGCGTCGCGCAGCGAGGCGGCGGATCACAGGAAATTCGCGGCGCGGATCTGTGCTACCAAGGCGGCCATGCGCTTCCTTCATACGATGATCCGCGTCTACGACCTCGACGCCGCGCTCGACTTCTTCTGCGCCAAGCTGGGCCTCGAGCTGCGGCGGCGGCGTGACTTTCCGGCCGGCCGCTTCACGCTGGTGTACTTGAGCTCCGGCGCGCAGGGTGATGAGGCCGAGATCGAGCTGACCCACAACTGGGACGAGGGAGCGCCGTACTCGGTCGGCCGCAATTTCGGCCATGTGGCGTTCGAGGTCGATGACATCTACGCGACGTGCGAGCGCCTGCAGGCGGGCGGTGTGGCGATCCTGCGCCCGCCTCGCGACGGCCACATGGCGTTCGTGCGCTCACCGGACCAGATCTCCGTCGAGCTGCTGCAACGCGGCGGTTCGCTGCCGCCGCGTGAGCCGTGGGCGTCGATGCCCAGCCAAGGCGAGTGGTAGGCCGACGAGCTAGCGGAGCATGACCCAACGGACCGCGCCGGCCTTGTGGCAGTCGTGGGCCGGGTTGACGCCGTCGAGCGTGCCAGGGTCGGTGGCGAAGGTGTCCGCGGAGCCGCTGGTGATCGAGGCGCCTGTCCACGGGAAATTCGGCAGGCCGCAATAGCCGGTCTGCGCGTGTTCGTCGATGTGCCAGGCGCCGGCGCAGCCCTCGCTCTTGCCGACGTGCCAGGTGCAGATCGCCTTGTTCATGACGACCTTGCCCTTGATCTGGGCCTCTTTGTAGACGACCGGGGACCAGTTGTTGCAGTTGTTGGGGCCCCCTTGGGCCGAGGTGGCGCAGCATCATCTCGCCGGAGAGGATCACCGAGCCGGGGTTCACCTTATCTTGGCCGGCGTACTTCGGCGCCGTGCCGTGGGTCGCCTCGAAGATCGCGTGGCCGCTGGTGTAGTTGATGTTGCCGCCGGGGGCGATCCCGATGCCGCCGACCTGGGCCGCGAGCGCGTCCGAGATGTAGTCGCCGTTGAGGTTCAGCGTCGCGATCACCGAGTACTCGGCCGGGCGCGTGAGGATCTGCTGGAGGAACGCGTCCGCGATCACGTCCTTGATCACGATCTTCTTGCCGCCGCGCTCGATCACCTGCCACGGCCCGCCGTCGAGGTCCACCGCGCCGTACTCGGACTTCGCCAGCGCGTAGCCCCAGTCGCGGAAGCCGCCCTCCGTGAACTTCATGATGTTGCCCTTGTGCACCAAGGTCACCGAGTCGCGGCCGTACTCGATCGCGTAGTTGATCGCCGCGCGGACCAGCCGCTCGGTGCCCTCACGCGAGACCGGCTTGATCCCGAAGCTCGCGCTCGCGGGGAAGCGCACCTTCTTGAAGCGCCCCGCGAAGTGCTCGGCGAACAATTTCTTAAAGAGCTCGCACTCCGCGGTGCCGTCCTGGAACTCGATCCCCGCGTAGATATCCTCCGTGTTCTCGCGGAAGATCACCATGTCGGTGTGCTCGGGGTGGCGCACCGGGCTCGGCACGCCCGCGAAGTAGCGGACCGGCCGCAGGCAGGTGTACAGGTCCAGCTCTTGGCGGAGCGCGACGTTGAGGCTGCGGATCCCGCCGCCCACCGGCGTCGTCAGCGGCCCCTTGATCCCCACCAGCAGCTCGCGGAACGCATCGAGGGTCGCGGTAGGCAGCCACTCGCCCGTCTGATTGAAGGCCTTCTCGCCCGCGAGGACCTCTCTCCACGCGATCTTGCGGGCGCCACCGTAGGCGTGCTCCACCGCGGCGTCGAGCACCCGCACCGAGGCGGCCCAGATGTCCGGGCCCGTGCCGTCGCCCTCGATGAAGGGGATGATCGGGTGGTCGGGGACGTGGAGCCCCTCGGAGGTCATCGTGATCTTCTCAGCCATCGCGTGGTTCGTCCTTTGCTTGCAGGGCTGCTGCGGGGCGCGGGTATACCACTCTTTGGCGCGCGTTGGTGCAGGCCGCTCAGGCCAAGCGGACGCTGCGGGGCGGCGCTGTCAGCACGCTCTGCAGCTTCGAGACGATCAGGTCCAGCGCGACCCCGTTCTCGCCGCCCTCGGGGATGATCAGGTCCGCCGAGCGCTTCGACGGCTCGACGAATTGCAGGTGCATCGGCCGGACGCTGCGATAGTACTGCTCGCGCACCGAATCGAAGGTGCGACCGCGCTGCTCGATATCGCGGCGGATCCGCCGGAACGCGCGGATGTCTGGATCCGTATCGACGAAGACCTTCACGTCCAGCAGCTCGCGCACCCGCGGATCCACCAGCACCAAGATCCCCTCGACGATGATGATCGGCGTCGGCGCCATGTGTCTGCGCTCGGGCAAGCGGCGGTGGCTCTTGAAGTCGTAGATCGGCACCTGCACCGGCAAGCCGCGGCGGAGCTGGCTGAGCTGCTCGGCCAAGAGCCCCGTCTCGAGCGAGTCCGGGTGATCGAAATTGAGCTGACAGCGGTCGTCGTAGCTGAGATCCGGGCGATCGCGGTAGTACGCGTCGTGCTCGAGGATCGTCACCGCCGAGGCCGGGATCGCGTCCGCGATCTTCCGCGCGATCGTCGTCTTGCCCGAGCCGCTCCCACCTGCGATACCGATCACCAGAGCCGCCATAGCCTCAGGCTCTACCACGGCGACCGAGGCCTCGGAAGCGGATTCGCGCGGGCCCTCGCCCGTGATCGCCGTCACGAGGGTCCCTCGATCGCGGAGTGAGGTGCACGCGCGCAGGGTCGTCCGTCGCCGCGTAAGCGCGCGGCTATGCTCCGCGGCTGAAGAGGCGGCATGGCGGTCATCGGCTACATCCTCCTCTGCCTGATCTGGGGCTCGACCTGGCTCGCCATCAAGATCGGCCTCGACGCCGGCATGCCGCCGCTGCTCGGCGCGGCTACCCGCTTCCTCATCGCCGCGCTGATCCTCGTGCCCCTCGCCCTGCGGCGATCGCCGCAGATCTTCCGCGACCGCGCCGCCTGGCGCCTCGCGCTGCAGCTCGGCGGCCTCTCCTTCGGCCTCGGCTACGGCTGCACCTACGTCGGCGGCCTCTACGTGCCCTCGGGCCTCGGCTCGCTCACCTTCGGCTTCTTCCCCTTCTGGGTCGCCGTGCTCGCCCACTTCTTCCTCGGGGATCGCCTCACCTTCGGCAAGATCGCCTCGATCGCGCTCGGGATCGCCGGCCTGGTCGTCCTCTACAGCGGCAGCCTCCGCGAGCTCGGCGCGGACAGCCTGCTCGGCGTCGCGATCATCACCGCCTCGGTGCTGATCCAAGGTTTCCCGCAGATCTGGATCAAGCGCGACGGAGCGAGGATCCCCGCCGCCTTCCTCTCGGGCGTCGGCATGCTCTGCGGCAGCGCCGTCTTGTTCACCCTCGCCGGCCTGCGCGGCGAGTGGGCGTCGGGCCTGCCCTTGAGCGCGCCGGTGCTGCTCTCGATCGCCTACCTCGCGGTCTTCGGCTCGGTGGTCACGTTCTTGATCTACTACTCCCTGCTGCGCCGGCTCAGCGCCACCTTGATGGCCCTGATCGCGATCCTCACCCCGCCGATCGCCCTCCTCCTCGGCTTCGTCTTCAAGGCCGAGCGCCTCGGCGCCCTCACCCTCACGGGCGGCGCGATGGTGCTCGTCGGCGTCCTGCTCTTCCAGCGGGCCGAGCGGCGCGCCCGGGCCTGAGCGCTTCGGTCCTCGCGGCGACGCGGCGACCACGACGCGTTGACCCCCAAAAAAAAGAGCCGCGAGGCGAGGCCCGCGGCTCTTCGATGTCGGCGCAGCGTCGGCGCCTGAGCGCTTACTTGCTCAGCTCGCCGGTGAGCAGGCGGAACTCGATCCGCCGGTTCTCCGCCTTGCCGCGCTTGGTCTTGTTGTCCGCGATCGGCTTGTCGGGGCCGTAGCCGACGGTGGTGATCCGTCCCCCGTCGATCCCGTTGTCGACCAAGTACTTCTTGACCGCCTCGGCGCGGCGCTTGGAGAGGTCGCGGTTGTGGTCCGCCGCGCCGTCGGAGTCGGTGTGGCCGGAGATCTCGATCTTCACGTCGAACTCCTTCAGCACCTTCACCGCGGAGTCGAGGGTCCCCTTCGAATTCGGGCGGATGGTGTCCTTGTCGACGTCGAAGTTGATCCCCTTGACCACGCCGGTGAACTTCTTGACGTTCGCCGGGACCTCGTCTGGGCAGCCGTCGCCGTCCTGATAGCCGTTGAAGGACTCGGGCTCGGCGGGGCACTTGTCCTCGGGCGTGAGGCCCTGGCCCGGGTCGAAGAAGCCGTCGCCGTCGGTGTCCTTCGGCGGGCAGCCCTGCAGCTCGCGCGGGCCCGGCTCGTTCGGGCACTTGTCGACCTGCGCCTCGGGCAAGCCCTGGCCGGGGTCGTAGAGGCCGTCGCCGTCGCTGTCCTTGAGCGGGCAGCCCTGCGTCTCGCGCGGGCCCGGCTCGTTCGGGCACTTGTCCTCTTCGTTCGTAGGCGCGCCTTGGCCCGGATCCCAGAGGCCGTCGCCGTCGCTGTCGATCAGCGGGCAGCCTTGGTTCGAGCGCGGCCCCGGCTCGTTCGGGCAATTGTCCTCTTCGCTCTTGCGCAGGCCCTGGCCCGGGTCGTAGAGGCCGTCGCCGTCGGTGTCGATCAGCGGCTTCTCCTCGCCCTTCTTGCGGCCGAGGGTGATCGAGAGGCCGAGCAAGAACTCGAGGTTGTTGGTGCGGCCGTTCGCGAGGCCGCGGGCCGCCGAGACGTTATTGCGCACGTCGAGGCGCAGGGCGACCAGCCGGTTGATGAAGAACTTCACGCCGCCGCCGAAGTGCAGGACCGGGTCGATGTCGGTGCCGAGCGACGCGCCCGAGCCGCCGAGCATCCCGATACCGGCCAGCGCGAACGGGGCGATCCGGTAGGGGAGCTGGGCCAACAGGTAGCCGCGAGCGCCGAACAGCGTCGCGCCGACGCCGTCGTCGGTCTTGCCCGGCATCACCGCGCCCTCAGCCTCGATCCCGAAGACTCGAAGCGGGTAGAAGCCGAAGCGCAGGCCGACGTCCGGCACGATCTTCGCGTAGGGCTGCCACGGGTTGACCGGGTCGTAGAACTCGTGCTGCTTGCTGGGCAGCATGATGCCGCCGAAGACGCCGAGCTCCATCATCATACGCTCGGGCCGATAGCGCTTGATCCACGGGGTGCCGCTCTGATCGGCCGGCTTGCCCTTGCCCTTGGCCTTGCCGTCAGCGTCGGCGCCCTTGTCGGTGGAGAAGGAGAGCGACCCCTCCGCGCCAGCGCCGCTCTGCGGCTCCTCGGCGGCGAGGGTCAGGGCGAGGATCGAGGCGATTCCTGTCAGTGTGAGCATGTTGGATAATTCTCGTTGGTCTGACTGAAGTTGCGCGCGCCGAGGGCGCGTCGTGGCGCCATCCTGCTTGATCCGGTCACACAGGGCAAGTATCGCGATCGCGCCCGCCTCTCGCAATCGCGCTCTTCCATGCATGTGCAGCAGTGACCACCCGCCGAGCCCCTTTCGTTTTAGTGGCGCTCATCACACCTCCCGGCTCGCGCCCGCCCGCCCGCCCGCCCGCCCGCCCAGCGCCGCGATCAGCCGCCCGAAAGTCGTGTAAGAGGAACCTCGCCGTGATCGTTCGCAGCCCGATGTCCCCGCCTCGCCTCCGCCCCCTCGCCGCCGCCGCGCTCGCGGCTCTGGCCTTAAGTGCATGTGTTCCAACGGTCAGGACCCCGCTGAAGCAAGCGTTGCCGGCGGTGCTCGGCGCCGAGGCCGGCGCCGGCCTGTGCCTGCGCGAAGTCGCGACGACGCCCCTCCCAGGCGCCCCCACGGACGCGGTGCTCGCCGACTTTGACCGCGACGGCGCGCTCGCGCTTAAGAGGTTCAAACCCAGAATTTGGTCCGGCGGTCGGGTACGGGGCTCTCGCGGCATCCGCGCGGAGTGGGGCCGGGAGGCTGATTTCGTCGCCGTTCGGGCTGTCCGAAGGTTGCCGCACAGGTCATTCGTGTGACAACACACGCCAAGCTTCCCGGGAGCGAGCTCCGCCTCTGGCGAGCGCCAAGGGGCCGCCTGGCGCGACGCGAGGAGCGCGCGGTCAGCCGGCGAACAACAAGACTTGGCCCGGAGGGTCGGGGCGCGGTCGGGGCGGTGGAGCGCGGGCGCCGTGGAGCACGCGGGCGATGTCGTCGGGGTCGGAGACGACCTCGAGGACGCGCATGCGGCCGCCGCACTTGCGACAGACCGTGACGTCGACGGCGAAGACGCGGGCCAGGAGCTTCGCCCAACCGAGCCGGCGTGGCCGGGGCGAGGCGTCGGTCGGCGAGCGGGTGTCGTTCGCGGCGGCGGAGAGGTCGAGCGCGAGCTGGAGCTCGGGCGGCGCGGCGGCGGCCGGGACGATGCGAGCGCGCAGGTGGTGGTGGCTCGCAAACACCCCGTAGTAGCGGAGCATGTGGAAGCCCGGAGGCGGCACGAGCGCGCAGAGGCGGGCGAGGAACTTGTCCGCGGTCATGTCGGCGTGGGCGACGCCGCTGCGCCAGGGAGCCTTGAAGAGCACGCGCACCCGGCCGTCGGGCAGCGCCTTGACGGCGTCGTGGGCGAAGGGCGGCCGCAGCAGGTAGCGGCAGAGCCGCTCGAGCTGCTTGCGGTCGCGACCGTCGACGGTGGTCGCGGCGTGCAGGTGCATGCCGAACGCGGAGAGCGTCAACGACGGCCGGGCCGCGGGCTCCTGCGGCGCGGCGGTGTGTGGGCCGGCGAGGGCGAGCTGCACGCAGGCGGCGAGCGCCGGGTCGATGTCGAGGTCGTCGTCCTCGGCGACGGCGACGACGGCCTTGTGGACCTGCGCGAGCACGGCGGTCATGCGCCCTGGCGTCGGCGCCCGCGCAGGCAGGAAGCGTACGTCGGCGCCAGCCTCCTCGAAGGCGCCATCCGTGACGAGGCAGTGCAGATGCACGTAGAGGCCGAGGTCGCTGCGGAAGCGCTGCACCGCCGTGAACACCCCGGCGTGCAGCGGCTGCACCGATGCGAGGCCGTGGCGCTCCTTCACCTCCCAGCGCATGTCGTGGAGCAGCGCCCGCGCGAACGCCCCGGCGACCCTCGCCAGGAGCGCCCGGTCGTAGCCCAGCCGCACCGCCATGCGCCCCTCGAACGAGAGGACCCACTGGCGAACGCCGACCGCGGGCAGCACATGGTCGACCAAGAGCGCTGCGCCCTCGGCCATCCGCCGGCCCGTGCACGACGGGCAGAACCCGCGGCCCTTGCACGCGAAGGGCACCCGCAGCTCGTCGCCGCAGGTGCGGCACGCCGTCCGCACGAAGCCCTTCTCGAAGTCACCGCAGCCCGCGAACCCGTCGAGCTCTGCCTTCACGAACTCCGGCAGCGCGTGGCCGGCCTCTTCGAGGCGCGCGAGGAAGCCCGGCAGATGCCGGCGCACGAGGATGGCCGCGTCGGAGTCGTGGGTCTGGCGCGGGACGTAGACGCCCGGGCGCAGGCAGGCGGGCATGGAGCGCGGCGCTGCATCCGCCCCGCCGCGCGCGGTCGCTCACCAAGTCGCGGAGATTGCTGCCGAACCCGCGCGGCGCTCTGCGGCGCCCTGGCCCGCGGGCCAGCCGAGGTGGCCGCCCGCGGGATCATGGTCGCCGGCGATCACCGCCAGCGCCCTTTGCTACTGCCATGCGGTCGTCCGGCGGTGCGCAGGGTGGTGGTCGGGTCGTGCGATCGGTGCGGCGCAGCCGGCGACGACCGACCGTCAGGCGCGCCGCGCCGCCGATGAGATTGCAGTCAGATGCCCGCCTGCAGCCCATCAGACAGCAGCGTCGCGCAGCGAGGCGGCGGATCACAGGGAATTCGCGGCGCGGATCTGTGCTACCAAGGCGGCCATGCGCTTCCTTCATACGATGATCCGCGTCTACGACCTCGACGCCGCGCTCGACTTCTTCTGCGCCAAGCTGGGCCTCGAGCTGCGGCGGCGGCGTGACTTTCCGGCCGGCCGCTTCACGCTGGTGTACTTGAGCTCCGGCGCGCAGGGTGATGAGGCCGAGATCGAGCTGACCCACAACTGGGACGAGGGAGCGCCGTACTCGGTCGGCCGCAATTTCGGCCATGTGGCGTTCGAGGTCGATGACATCTACGCGACGTGCGAGCGCCTGCAGGCGGGCGGTGTGGCGATCCTGCGCCCGCCTCGCGACGGCCACATGGCGTTCGTGCGCTCACCGGACCAGATCTCCGTCGAGCTGCTGCAACGCGGCGGTTCGCTGCCGCCGCGTGAGCCGTGGGCGTCGATGCCCAGCCAAGGCGAGTGGTAGGCCGACGAGCTAGCGGAGCATGACCCAACGGACCGCGCCGGCCTTGTGGCAGTCGTGGGCCGGGTTGACGCCGTCGAGCGTGCCAGGGTCGGTGGCGAAGGTGTCCGCGGAGCCGCTGGTGATCGAGGCGCCTGTCCACGGGAAATTCGGCAGGCCGCAATAGCCGGTCTGCGCGTGTTCGTCGATGTGCCAGGCGCCGGCGCAGCCCTCGCTCTTGCCGACGTGCCAGGTGCAGATCGCCTTGTTCATGACGACCTTGCCCTTGATCTGGGCCTCTTTGTAGACGACCGGGGACCAGTTGTTGCAGTTGTTGGGGCCCCCTTGGCCGTTGAAGAGGTTGCTCGCGGCGGTCTGGAGGAAGTCGCCGCCGCGGCAGTCGATACGCATGTCGGAGGAGGCGCCCCGCAGGAGGCTCATCGCGGCCTTGTCGAGGCGATGGCGGGCGTTCTGCGGATCCGTGGGGTTGGTGGGGATGTCATTGTAGAGCGCGCGGCCGATCGGCTGGGCGAGCGGGGAGCGCTCGACGAGGGTCCAGCCGCCGCCAGCGGTGGTCATGTCACAATAGGCCTTAAACGGCTCGGCCGGGCCGGGGCCGTCGGCGTCGATGAGATAGACGTCGCTGACGGCCCCTGGCGCGTCGGCGAGCACGCTCTTGCAGGTGAGGGCGACCGTGCACTTCTCGGTGCATCCGTCCGTGTTGATCATATTCGCGTCATCACAGCCCTCAACGCCTTCGTGGATGAACCCATCGCCGCAGCCGGCGAGCGCGCAGGTGTCGAGGCACCCGTCGTTGTTGGACTGATTCGCGTCGTCGCAGGCTTCGACGCCCTCTTGCACGTTGCCGTCGCCGCAGGTGGCGTTGAGACAGGTGCTGAGGCAGGCGTCCGTGTCGACCATGTTGCCGTCGTCGCACTGCTCGCCTGGGTGGAGGATGCCGTCGCCGCAGGTGGCGAGGGCGCACTGATCCGTGCAAAGAGGGTCTCGTGGGTCGTCGCAGGCCTCGCCTGGGCCGACGAAGCCGTCGCCGCAGGCGGCGAGCTTGCAACCATCGACGCAGGCGTCGCTGTCGTCGCTGTTGGCGTCGTCGCACTCTTCTCCAGATTGCACATAGCCGTCGCCGCAGGCGGGAAGGGTGCAGTCGAGGGTGCAGGCGCCGCTGTTGTCGTTGTCAGCGCCTAGGTCGCACGCCTCGTCAGGGTCTTGCGCTCCGTCGCCGCAGAACGGCTCTGGCTCCGGCTCCGGCTCCGGCTCTGGCTCCGGCTCTGGCTCCATGGTGGTGGTGGGGGCTGTGCCCGCGGTCCCGGTGGTCTCGAGGGGGTCAGTGGTGCCTTCGCCGGTGGTCGCGGACGTCGACGTGGAGGTCGTCTCGGCCTCGGTCGCCGAGGCCGCGGTGGTCGCGTCGTCGCCGCTGCAGGCGGCGAGGAGGGCGAAGCTGAGCAGGGTCGAGGTCGCGCGAGATGAGGATGTTGTCTTCATAAACAGGACTCGTTCTAAACGATTGAATGTGGATGGATCCGGGTCCGCTCAAATAGATCTACGAAGAGGAGCGAGCCGCGCGTCGCGGCGGCTCACTCGCGGTGGACGCACGGGCGCCTCGCTACTGCGGGACGACCCCGGAGAGGCCGCTGCCGGTGAAGTCGGAGTAGGTGTAGTGGAGGTTGGGGACGACGAGCTGCTTCTTCTCTTCGGTGATCGGGTCCATCTGCCAAGTCCAGCCGCTGTAATCGACGTACCAGAGCTTGCCCTTGCCGTCGAAGCCGACGCCGAGCGGGGTGCTGCATTGGGCGAACTTGTGGTGCTTCTTGATCGCGAGGGCCTTGCCGTCGATCTCCAGGACGCCGCAGCCAAAGACGCCGGCGTTGTTGCTCGCGGCCCAGATCCCGCCCTTGCCGTCGGCGGCGATCCCGCGGTAGATGTGGCCGGCGGTGCCAGCGATCACCGACCATTGCTCGTTGATCGGATCAAAGTACGAGATCCCGCCGTGGCCTTGCCAGTTGGCGAACCACACCCGACCCTCTTGATCGACGGTCATTCCATAGTGAGAGTCCGTGAAGGGCGAGTCCCAGCGGGTGACCTCTAGGGTCTCCGCGTCGATCCGGATCGCCGCCTTGCTGAAGACGCCGGTGGTCCAGACGTTGCCCTCGGGGTCGATCGCGGCGCCGTAGGGGGAGTAGCTGCCGTAGAGGGGGAAGTTCGGGATGTCAGCGGTCGCCTCGATCTCGCCGGTGTAGCTGTTGAGGCGGGCCATGCGCGCGTTGGTCGAGGTGACCATGTAGCCGATCCAGATCTTCTCGCTCTCATACTTGCAGGTGTCGATGTTCCACTTGGGGATCCCGAAGGCGGTCGCGCGCGGGCCCCATTGATGGTTGTTGATGGTGACCTTGGTGGTCCAGAGGATGCACTCCTCTTGGGCGTACGGGAGGAGCTGGGCCTTGTCCTTCGAGGTCTGGATGATCCCGTCGCCGTTCTTGTCGACGCAGTTCTCCTCGTTGGCGGCGATCTTGGTGACGCTGCCGGTGTCACGGTTGGAGACGACGACGTAGCGGCCGTCGAGGCTGACGCTGGTGCGTGAGGGCGAGGAGGCGCCGCTCTGGACGGGGTCGGTGTAGTAACGAGCGACCTCGGTCATGGTGGCGGCGTTGATCTTGGAGACGCTCCCCTGGTTGGTGTTGGCGATCCAGAGCAGGTCGAAGAGCTCGCCGCCGCCGCCGGGCTCGCAGGGCGGCGGCGGCTCGCCGGTGTCGGTGTCAGTGTCGGTGTCGGTGTCAGTGTCAGTGTCAGTGTCGGTGCCCGAGCTAGTGTCAGTGTCGGTGCCTGTGCCTGTGTCGGTGCCTGTGTCGGTGTCAGAGTCCGTGGCGCTCACCTGACCGGTGGTGGTGTCGTCGGTCGTGGGGCCGGCGGTGTCTGTAGGGTCGCTGTCGCTCTCAGACCCGCCCCCTTGGGTGGTGCTGGTGCTGCCCTGGGACTCGCTGTCCGTGCCGCCCGGCCCGCTGCTGGAGGAGGACGCGGTGGCGCTCCCGGCGGTGGTGGTGGCGGTGTCGGTCGCGCCGTCAGTGGTGGTGGCGGCGGTGTCTTCGGTCGCGCTGGCCGAGGCGCCGTCGTCGCCGCTGCTGCATGCGATCGCGAGCAGCGAGGATGAGAGGAGATACGCGAGCGACTGCTTGGAAATGGGCATAACTATCCTGTTGTGTGGCCGATGAGGCGCGAGTTCGTGGCCTCTAGAAGAGGTCGTCGGGGTTCATTCGCCGGGGATCGTCAGGAAGCGCCTCGAGGGCGCCGTAGATCGCCTGCAGGTTGTGGTCATCGGGAATACCGACGAGGGGGCCGAGCAGCGGGTGGAAGTGCGGCGGCATCCCGCGCAGCGGTTGTGTGTTCTCGACGGCCCCTCGGCACTCGAGACGCAGGAGCCTCGGCGTTGTCGCATCGAGACATCTCCGTCCAGGCCGTCTCCCCGCGCGGATCGGCCATGCCAGCGTGAATTTCGATTGGCGGAGCTGCGACAGCCTACAGCCTCGTTCGTATACCAAGCGCTGCCCCTGCATCGCTGGACGTTGTCGGGCAACCCATTCCCCCCCCGTCATCGAGAAGAGATCCGCCGCACCATGATCCCCTGGCTCCGCGCCGTTGCCCTGTGTACGCTGACCGCGTCCTGCGCTGCCGTCGTCAAAACGATGCCGACCCCGGACCCGGCTGCAGGCCTCGACCCCCATTGGCATCGGGGGGTCTTCATCGAGATCTTCGTGCGCGCCTGGAAGGACAGTGACGGCGACGGAACCGGCGATCTCAAGGGCCTCACGGATACGCTTGATTATCTGCAGACGCTGGGCGTGCGCGGCATCTGGTTGATGCCGATTACCGCCAATTCCGACGGCGACCACGGATATTCCACGACCGACTACCGTGCGATCGATCCCGCCTACGGTACGTTTGCCGACTTCGATCGCCTGATTTCCGAGGCTGCGGCGCGCGGTATCGGCGTCATCATGGACTATGTGGCCAATCACGCTTCTGCGGAGCATCCCTACTTCGTCGAGGCGCGCGCCGGCACGGCCAACCGCTACCGTGACTGGTTCGTATGGGCCGAGGCGCTTAAGAGGTTCAAACCCAGAATTTGGTCCGGCGGCCGGGTACGGGGCTCTCGCGGCGCGCTTAAGAGGTTCAAACCCAGAATTTGGTCCGGCGGTCGGGTACGGGGCTCTCGCGGCATCCGCGCGGAGTGGGGCCGGGAGGCTGATTTCGTCGCCGTTCGGGCTGTCCGAAGGTTGCCGCACAGGTCATTCGTGTGACAACACACGCCAAGCTTCCCGGGAGCGAGCTCCTCCTCCGGCGAGCGGCAAGGGGCCGCCTGGCGCGACGCGAGGAGCGCGCGGTCAGCCGGCGAACAACAAGACTTGGCCCGGAGGGTCGGGGCGCGGTCGGGGCGGTGGAGCGCGGGCGCCGTGGAGCACGCGGGCGATGTCGTCGGGGTCGGAGACGACCTCGAGGACGCGCATGCGGCCGCCGCACTTGCGACAGACCGTGACGTCGACGGCGAAGACGCGGGCCAGGAGCTTCGCCCAGCCGAGTCGGCGTGGCCGGGGCGAGGCGTCGGTCGGCGAGCGGGTGTCGTTCGCGGCGGCGGAGAGGTCGAGCGCGAGCTGGAGCTCGGGCGGCGCGGCGGCGGCCGGGACGATGCGAGCGCGCAGGTGGTGGTGGCTCGCAAACACCCCGTAGTAGCGGAGCATGTGGAAGCCCGGCGGCGGCACGAGCGCGCAGAGGCGGGCGAGGAACTTGTCCGCGGTCATGTCGGCGTGGGCGACGCCGCTGCGCCAGGGAGCCTTGAAGAGCACGCGCACCCGGCCGTCGGGCAGCGCCTTGACGGCGTCGTGGGCGAAGGGCGGCCGCAGCAGGTAGCGGCAGAGCCGCTCGAGCTGCTTGCGGTCGCGACCGTCGACGGTGGTCGCGGCGTGCAGGTGCATGCCGAACGCGGAGAGCGTCAACGACGGCCGGGCCGCGGGCTCCTGCGGCGCGGCGGTGTGTGGGCCGGCGAGGGCGAGCTGCACGCAGGCGGCGAGCGCCGGGTCGATGTCGAGGTCGTCGTCCTCGGCGACGGCGACGACGGCCTTGTGGACCTGCGCGAGCACGGCGGTCATGCGCCCTGGCGTCGGCGCCCGCGCAGGCAGGAAGCGTACGTCGGCGCCAGCCTCCTCGAAGGCGCCATCCGTGACGAGGCAGTGCAGATGCACGTAGAGGCCGAGGTCGCTGCGGAAGCGCTGCACCGCCGTGAACACCCCGGCGTGCAGCGGCTGCACCGATGCGAGGCCGTGGCGCTCCTTCACCTCCCAGCGCATGTCGTGGAGCAGCGCCCGCGCGAACGCCCCGGCGACCCTCGCCAGGAGCGCCCGGTCGTAGCCCAGCCGCACCGCCATGCGCCCCTCGAACGAGAGGACCCACTGGCGAACGCCGACCGCGGGCAGCACATGGTCGACCAAGAGCGCTGCGCCCTCGGCCATCCGCCGGCCCATGCACGACGGGCAGAACCCGCGGCCCTTGCACGCGAAGGGCACCCGCAGCTCGTCGCCGCAGGTGCGGCACGCCGTCCGCACGAAGCCCTTCTCGAAGTCACCGCAGCCCGCGAACCCGTCGAGCTCTGCCTTCACGAACTCCGGCAGCGCGTGGCAACTACGACGTTCACCTCCGCGTCCACATCCTCCCCCTGCTCGGCGACCGTCGCCTCGACGCCCTCGGCGAGCGTGACCTGGTCGCCCTCAAAGCTCGCCTGCTCGACCTCGCCCCCAGCTCCGCCGCCGAGGTGCTGAAGACCCTCAAGGCGCTCCTTCACCGCGCCGTCAAGCTCGGCCACCTCGCCCGCCCTCCGCTCGAGATCCAGATCCCCCGTCGCCCCCGCAAGGAGCCCGTCGCCTACAGCGCCGACGAGACCGCCGCTCGCCGCGCGTGCCGGGCCCCGTGGCGAAGGTGCTCACAGGCGGGCCACCTCGGCTGGTCCGCGGGCCAGGGTCTCGCACTCGCCGCGCGGGTTCGGCAGCAATCTCCGCGACCTGGTGAGCGACCGCGGGAGGCGGGGCGGATGCAGCGCCGCGCGCCATGCCCGCCTGCCTGCGCCCGGGCGTCTACGTCCCGCGCCAGACCCACGACTCCGACGCGGCCGTGCGCCGCCCCCTCGGCCATCCGCCGGCCCATGCACGAGGGACAGCAGCCGCGCGATTTGCAGGAGAAGGGCACCCGCAGCTCGTCGCCGCAACTGCGGCAACAGGTCCGCACGAACATCGTCGGCTTCGCCAACGCGGGCGTCTTCGTCGCGCTCAACAACGGGAACGGCACGTTCGGAAAGCCGAGGCAGGTCCTCGGCAACTTCGGGAAGAACGCCGGCTGGAGCAGCAGTCACCCGCGGATGCTCGCTGATCTGACCGGCGACGGCCGGGCCGACATCATCGGCTTCGGCGACGGCGGCGTCTGGGTCTCACTCAACCAGGGCGACGGGACGTTTCGAGAACCGACGAAGGTGCTGAGTTTTTTCGGTGCCAGATCCGAGGCCGGCGGGTGGACCAGCGCCCGACACATCAGGACGCTCGCCGACCTGACCGGAGACGGCCGGCCGGACATCGTCGGCTTCGGCGAGCACGGCGTGTGGGTCGCGCTCAACAACGGCGACGGCACCTTCCAGCAGCCGGTGCAGGTGCTGAGCCAGTTCGGCGCCAGTTCCAACGCGGGAGGCTGGCTCGGCGGTCACCCGCGGATGCTCGCCGACCTAAACGGCGACGGTCGGCGCGACATCCTCGGGTTCGCCAACGCCGGGGTAATCACCGCCTCGCGGAGTTGAGCGGCCGGACCGGACCGCTCCGCACTCACCCTCGCCCCCAAATTCCTGCTTCAAAACCCTTAACCGCCCCATTTCAGCGGACCTTCTTCGCGGCGGTCCAGGCCGGCGACAAGCTCCACTCTTCAGGTTGTTGCACGTGCATCCGCTTGGCAGCCGCAGCTTCGGCGGCAGATCACGCGTCGCCGCAAGCTCACGCGTCGCGGCGCCGGCCCGGCGCGTCCCGTCGCCGTCGCAGGAGGCCGAGCCCCGCGAGCAGGGTCCACAATCCCCACGCTGGCGCCGAGCCGGCGCCGAGCCGACAGCCCCCGCCGTCGCTGCCGACCCCGCCATCGCTCTCCTCTCCTCCGGGTCCTCCGGGGTCCGCCGCCATCGCCTCCCGGACCCCCGGCGCGCGCTCGCGGATGAACCCGGCGTGGGCGTCGACGCGGGTCTCGATGATCGACCCGCAGGGGCTCTCATCGATGTTCAGCTCGTACACCCGCGAGGTCAGCGAGACCAAGGCGGGCTCGGCGAGGGCCGGCGAGCGGAGGAAGGTCGGTCCGCCCGAGTCGCCCTTGCAGCGTTGGGCCGCTCCGTCGTAGCGCAGCTCGCTCGCCGCGAGCTCGACGATCGAGGTCAGCGCCGCCCGCCGTCGAGGCCCGGCGATGAGGTCTGGACCATAGCCGACCATCTCGAGCTCACCGTCGAGCGGATCGCCGTCGAGGAGCCCGCCGCCCAGCAGGAGCGCGGCCGGGGCGACGTCGTCGATCGGCGCGTCGAGGGTCCAGATCGCGATGTCGTCCCAGCCGAAGAGCTGGTCGAAGTCGGTCGCGGGATCCGCAGGAAAGATGGCGAAGTCCGGATGCGCGCCGCCGGCCGCGATCGGTCGCAGGGATCCCGGATCGACCTGCTCTGACGGACATGCTTGGTAGGCGTCCGCGCCGAGGCCGAGCTCCAGCTCGAGGCTGAAGAACCACTCCCCCGACGGGGGCTCGCCGAAGATCGCCCCGCAGTGGGCCGCGGTGATCACCTTGTCCCGGGCGATGAGGGTCCCGGTACAGACCACCTCGTGGCCGCACGCGGGCCCATCGCGCTTGAGGAGCAAGGCGCCGACGGCGGGATACTCCGAGGCCGCAAGATCGCGGGCGTGGGTGATCGCCCGGGCCTCGGCGGGAGCGAAGGCGATAGAGAAGGCGAGCGTCCCGGCGAGGACACCCCAAGCGCATCGATAGGACCGTTGCATATCTCTCCTCCGCCGGCGATTCTACCCCGACGGGAGCCCTCCCGCCGACGCTCGATCTGCGCGAGGTCGACCGGAGGACCGGCTGGACTCCAGCACCCGGCGACGTCGGCTCGGCGGCTCGGCGGCTCGGCGGCTCACCCCGGATTGAGCGGCTCGCAGGTGAAGGAGACCTCGATCTTCGCGTCCTTGTCCGTCTGCAGGAGCGCGCAGGCCTGGGGACAGAGGACGACCTCATCCCCGTCGATATAGAAGCTACTTTGGGCGCACGCGCCTGGCTGGAGCAGCAGTCACCCGCGGATGCTCGCTGATCTGACCGGCGACGGCCGGGCCGACATCATCGGCTTCGGCGACGGCGGCGTCTGGGTCTCACTCAACCAGGGCGACGGGACGTTTCGAGAACCGACGAAGGTGCTGAGTTTTTTCGGTGCCAGATCCGAGGCCGGCGGGTGGACCAGCGCCCGACACATCAGGACGCTCGCCGACCTGACCGGAGACGGCCGGCCGGACATCGTCGGCTTCGGCGAGCACGGCGTGTGGGTCGCGCTCAACAACGGCGACGGCACCTTCCAGCAGCCGGTGCAGGTGCTGAGCCAGTTCGGCGCCAGTTCCAACGCGGGAGGCTGGCTCGGCGGTCACCCGCGGATGCTCGCCGACCTAAACGGCGACGGTCGGCGCGACATCCTCGGGTTCGCCAACGCCGGGGTAATCACCGCCTCGCGGAGTTGAGCGGCCGGACCGGACCGCTCCGCACTCACCCTCGCCCCCAAATTCCTGCTTCAAAACCCTTAACCGCGAAGGCAGAGAGCGTCATCGGCGGCGGCGCGGACGGTGAGCCGGGCGCGGGGTGCGGGCCGGCGAGCGAAAGCTGCACGCAGGCGGCCAGCGCGGGGTCGAGGTCGAGGTCGTCGTCGGCGGCGCGGATGACCTCGTGGACCTGCGCGAGCACGGCCATCATGCGCTCCGGCGGCGGCGGCGGCGCGGCCAGGAAGCGCAGTTCGCCGTCGTTCTGCTCCTCGTATGCGCCGTCGGTGGCCAGGCAATGCAGGTGAACATAAAGGCCGAGGTCGCTGCGGAAGCGCTGCACGACCGTGAACACGCCCGCGTGCAAGGCTGCGACCGACGCCAGGCCGTGCTGCTGCTTCACGCGGTGCCGCATGTCCTGCATCACCGCCCGCGCCAGCCGCCCGGCGATGGCGGCCAGCAGCGGCGCGTCGTAGCCCAGGCGCACCGCCATCGGGCGAGCGCCGCCCGCATGCGCACCCGGCCGGGGCGAAGGCCAGCGCCCCCGGCCGCGAGCGCGAGCAAGTCGCCGAGCAAGTCGCGGGGTCACCAGGCCCCAACCGATCCACGGGTGATATCCGCGGACCCTGACACCCGCCCCGTCGTCACCGCGCAGTGGCTCCCGCTTGCCCCGCGTGGTCGAGTCGGATAGGTTGGCTCTTGAGGCCACGTCATGCGGTTGTTTGCGGCAATTACGGCTCTTGTCATCTTTACCGCCTATACGCTCACCGTCATGCTCACCGATGGTGTCCTCGGCTTCATCACGTTGGCGGGTAGCGAACCCTGGGGCATGCAGCTGCTCCTCGATCTGCTGCTCATGTTGGCGCTCTTTGCGATGTGGGCGTGGCACGACGCCAAGGCGCGCGGTTTGCCCGGGTGGCCCCACGTCGTCTTGATAATGACCGGAGGATCGATGGGCGCGCTCGTCTATCTCGTCCATCGCGAGTGGGCGGCACGCAAGCGCACGTAAAGAGTTGACCCGGCGGCCGCATGCGTATTCTCGAAGCCCTCGCTCGACCTCCATGCCCAGGGCCGCTGCGTCACCGCGCTAATCACGGGCTGCGGAGGCTCTTCAGCAGCAGCTCGACCTGCGGGGCCGCCGTTTGGGGCGCGACGACGGCGACGTGTAGGCCGGCGAGCTCGATCTCCCAGGTGAGGGCGTCGTCCTGGCTCGAGCGCCGGACCGGCGAGGGAGCGTGGGGGCCGGGTGGTGCGCCCCTGGACCACCAGCGTACGATGACCTCGCCGCACTCGAGCTCCTCCTCGACAGGGTAGTCGGAGAAGATGGTGCGTCGATGGCACCTGTCCCAGGGGACATCGAAGACGAGCGACGGCGCGAGCAGCCGCCGCGCGGGGGCCGACAGCCGCGGGCCGCTCGGCGCCAGGCTCGCGAAGATCGCCCAGGCGCTCGCGCACGGGACGGCGCGGCGCATCGAGACGACGGTCACGGTCACCGACCGATCCGCCGCGTCATGATGAAAGGCGTATCCTCCTCCGACGTAGGTCGCCAGCCGCGAGCGGGCCGGTAGAGGGCGCCGAGCCGGCTCGCCCGTCGGGCAGTCCGTGGCGGCGTCGAACCCGGTGAAGCCCCGCTCGACAGCGCCGGGCTCCACGAGCAATGGGTCGGCGAAGGGGGTCGCGTCAAGCTCGACGAGCACGTCGCCGCAGGTCCACGACGCCCGACCCACGAGCGCGTCTCCGGCACGCTCCTCGCCGACCAGGGTGCAGTCGTTCGGCAGATGCAGCGACCACCCATAGCGACTGATCGCGTCGGGTGAGCCCGGCTGCTCGCGGTATGCACACGCGACGAGCGCGAGCGCGAGCGCGTTGCACACGAGACGGATCGACCGTGGAAATACCACCATGAGAGACCATGATACATGAACGCGGATCGCGGCATCGGGGCTCGCTCGCGGCTTCTTCGACCAGCGACGCCCACGTGATGCGCGGGCCGATGCGCGGGCCGATGCGCGCGCATCGCTGCGCGCACGACCAGGGCCGCGCGGGCCAAGTCCGCGAGATCACAACTCCTCGCGCCCCCGAGCGGGCCGCCGTAGGGGTGCAGGGCGAGTGTGCGGCTCGCCGTCGCGATGGCGGAGGATGGTGTCCACGAACCGCGGCCTGCTCAGGTCCTGCCTCCGAGGCGCTCGGCGGGCAAATGACTGTCCCAGCGGACATGTACATTCTTCCAGGTCCTCGGCGCCAGCGGCACAGTAGCGGAGCGGCCACCTCCTGCCGTGCGGCTCAGCTCGATCACCATCACCCGCGCCGGATAACACGCGCAGATAGCCGCCGAAGTCGTCGTCGGGTGCAGAACAAAGGGATGGTTTTCCGCCGCCCTCACCCCCATCGTGACGAGCAGGCTCCGCGAGATCCGCGTGGAGGGCATGCCCACGGTCGCGCGTCGGAGCGAAGCCGCCCGGATTGACGCCCTCGCCGCCGTGCCCGAGAGTGACGGGCGATGCCCGCGGCTCCCCGGCTCCCCCTCGACACGCCCCCCGGCGCGTGGCTCCTCCCGCTCCTCCTCGCCTGCGCGCCGCACCCCGCCGCCCCCACCGGCGCGATCCCCCCCGCCGAGCCCGCTCGCGCCGCTCCGCCGCCCCCCGAGGCATACGCTCACCCGGCCGCCGACGAGCGCCGAAGTCCACCCCACCTCGCTGACGCCGACACCGACGGGCTCCCCGATATCGACGATCGGTGCCCCGACGAGCCCGGCGTCGACGACCACGACGGCTGCCCGGAGCCGCCGCGCCTGCCGGTCATCATCTGCCAGCGACCGATCCGAGGCGTGAACTTCGGGACAGGTTCTCCGGGACCCCTCGCCCCCGCGTCGCGCCCCATCCTCGACGAGGTCGCCGGCATCCTCCGTGACTTCCCCGAGCTGCGCCTCCACGTGATCGGCCACGCCGACCCGCATGAGGGCCGCGGCGAGGCTGACCGTCGCGCCCGCGCCCGCGCCCGCGCCCAGCTCGTCAAGGATGAGCTCGCCCGCCGCGGGGCCGACCCCTCCCGCCTCGACGTGGTCAGCGACGGCTCGTCCCACCCGGTCGACGGCCGCGACACCCCCGAGGCCCGCGCCAGCAACCGCCGGGTCGAATTCCGGGTGATCGACGGGGTCGACCCCGACCCGCTGCGGCCCCGCCGCCAAAGCCCGCGGAGCGGACAACAGCAGCGCCGCGGAGGCGAGCAGCGGAGCGAGGCGTTCAGGGGCGCACATTGCCGCCTTGTGCCCCAAACCAGGCCCGCGGATCATCTTGATGATCCCACCCCCTCGTGATTCAATCCTGCGGGCTACACGATGCGACGCACGCCCTCTCACGCACCAGCGACGAAGGACGAGTCTGCGGCGGACCATGAACCCTCGGCCCGCCGCGGCTGGGCCGAGGAGTGCGCCCGCGTCGGCCGCCGCTTCCACTGGCGCGCCGGCGCCGCGTGGCGCCACAACGCCGTCAACGCCTGCTTCCTCCTCGTCCATCTCTCGCTCGTCGCCGCCGCGGTCCGGGGCGTGATGCTCGCGCCGTGGTACCTCGGCGTGCCCCTCGGCGGCCTCGTCCTCGGCGCGCTCTTTTTTCTCCTCCTCGCGGTCGGCGTCCATGAGGCCTCCCACGGCATGTTCTTCGTCGCCGCCGACCGCGAGCGACGCACGAACCTCAACCGCGCCGTCGGCTGGCTCCTCGCCGTCCCCTTCGGGATCCACTACGGGCGCCACTGGGAGCGCGGCCACAAGGTCCACCACGCCCGCCCGCTCGAGCCTGACGATCCTCAGCGCTTCAACATCGACACTGGCCGCGCCCTCGCCCGCACCGTCGCCCTCTTCCTGCTCATCCCCGGCTACGCGCTCGTCCACCGCTACGGGAGCGGCCGCGCGCGCGCCCCTGGGCGCACCAGCCCGGCCGTGCTGATCTTCTTCCTCGCGCTCTGGGCCGCGCTCATCGCGGCGCTCTCCCTCACCGGCCTCGGCCGCGTCGCCCTCGCCCTCGTCTTGGCGCTGCAAGTCGCCGCGGCGATCAACCAGATCAAGGGCGCGCTCGAGCACGGCGGCGACGTCGGCGCCGCCGAAGAGCTCCTGCTCCGCTCACGCACCCTCACCACCCGGCTCGGCCCCTGGCTCCTCCCCTTCTACGTCACCGTCTTCCACTTCGAGCACCACCTCGTCGATCAAGTCCCCTGGTACCGGCTGCGGGCCTTCCACCGCGCCCTCGACGGGCGGGTCCCTGCCGCCCTGCGCCCGCGCCTCTTCCGCGCGGATCTCCTCCGCGTGCTCGCAGGGCGTGAGGCTCGCGCCTGATGCTCGCGCTGCTCCCCCTCTTTATCCTCTACGTCGCCTACCTCACCCTCGACGCGCGCCAGTACCGACGCACCGGCGAGTACGAGAACCGCCCCGCCCGCCTGCTCAAGCTCGCCTCCGTCGTCCTGCTCGCGCTGCTCGTCTGGTGGCCCGCGCCGGGCGAGGGAGAGCTCACCCTGCTCCGCCTCGCCTTCGTCTTCACCGTCCTCGGCGACCTCTTCTTCAGCGTCCTGAGGCGCTTCGTCGTCGGCGTCGCCATGTTCGCAGTCGTCCAGTGCGCCTACATCGCCCGCCACGCCGCGGGGCTGCGCCTCGCCGTCGACGAGGCGCTCATCCTCACCGGCGCCCTCGCCTACGGCCTCCTGCTCTTCCTCGCCGTCCGCCGCGGCCTCGCCGCCAAGCGGCTCGTCTGGCCCGTCGGCCTCTACATCGCCGTCTCTGCGGTGTCACTATGGATGGCCCTCGCGCAGCTCGTACGCGGAGCCATGCCCATGGAGTACGCCCTCCGGGTCGCCCTGGGCGTCAGCCTGCTCGGCCTCTGCGACTCCACCATCCCGGTGCGGATGGTCCTCCAGGGGCGCGCCCGTCAGCGGGTCGGCCTCGCCACCTGGGCCGTCTACGTGCCCGCCCTCGTGCTCCTCGCCGCCAGCGGACCGACCCTGCTCGCCTGGTGAACCAGAGGTCCCATGAGCGACACCACCCATCGACGCCCTGACGCTGAGATCCTCCAAGACACCCGCGCCTTCGCCCGCGCTCGCGACCCGATCGCGTCCTGGCAGCTCCTCTCGACCCTCGCCTGTCACGCCGCCCTCCTGCTGCTCATCGGCGCTCTCCCGCTGCCGTGGGTGTTCGCCCCCAGCCTCGCGCTCGTCGGCACCATCATCCGCCTCTTCGTCCTCCAGCACGACGCTGGCCACCAGAGCCTCTTCACGCGCAGGCGGGTCAACGACCTCGCGGGCACCTGCCTCTCGTTCCTCACCGGCGTCTCCTACGAGGCCTGGAAGACCGAGCACGCCTGGCACCACAACCACCAGGGCAAGCTCTCGCACCGCGGCGTCGACCGCATGAACAGCCCGATGACCGCCGCGGAGGCGCGCGAGGGCCCCGACGCGGCCCGCCTCCGCGCCCGCAAGATCTCCGCCCACAGCGTCTTCTTCCTCGGCGCGGTCAGCCTGCTCATCCTGCGCAAGGTGAGCGGCGGATACTTTCAGTTCCGACCCAATTTCCGCTGGCCCTTCTATGGGCGAGTGCGCATGCGACGCGGCGTCCTGCTCACGAACATCGGCCACCTCGCGCTCCACCTCGCCGGCTTCGCGGCGCTCGGCGGTCGCTGGCTGCTCGTCCTGCTCGCGCTCTGGATCGCGGGAGGGCTCGGCGCCAGCCTCTTCTGGGTGCAGCACAATTTTGAGCGCACCTGGCACGCGGACGACCGCGACTGGTCCTTCACCCGCGTCGCGCTCGATGGCTCGAGCTACGTACGACTGGGGCCGCTGCTGCGCTGGGTCACTGGCAGCATCGGCCTCCATCATGTCCACCACCTCAACCCTGGCATCCCGAACTACCGCCTCGAAGAGGCGCGGCGAGCCGTGCCCGAGCTCGCCGCCGTCCCCCCTCTCACCCGCGCCGATCTCCGTCGCTGCTACACCCACGTCTTCTGGGATGGCGCCGCTGGGCGGCAGGTCCCTGCGGAGCGGGTCGGAGTCGGTCCTGGCTAGCTGCGCCGGACGAAGCGGATCATCGCCGGCACGACCTGACCAGCAGCGCCCACACCTACAAGTTCGTGATCGATCGGCCTACCGACGTGATGGCCCGTCGCTCGACTGCTCGGCTGCGCACTCGATCAAGAGCGCCAGCGGCTCCCACTGCGGGTTCTTTGATGTGGCCCTCGCCGCGAGCACACGCGCCGCCTCGTCATCCATGTCACGCCAAGCCGTGAGGCTCGCCGCCGCCTCCTCCACGCCATGATGGCTCTTGAGACAGCAGAGACCGAGCCCAGGATCGACCCCAGGATCGATCCTCGCGAGCTCGCCCGCGAGCTCCTTTAGAAAAATCGCGGCGTCGGCGGGGCGCTGCGCCGGATTCTTGTAGAGGGCGCTCGCGATCAGGGCGTCGAGGTTTTTTGAGATCCCGCGCTGGGGCGCCTGGTCGCTCACCGAGGGCGCGACCTTGGCGGCGTGGGCGCTGAGCACCTCCAGCACGTTCGCGCCGGGGAAGGGCACCTTGCGCGTGAGCATTTCAAAAAGGATCACGCCGACGGCGTAGAGATCGGCGGCGGGGGTGATCGGCTCCTCACGGGCCTGCTCGGGCGAGACATACGCGAGCGTGCCGATCAGCGCGCCGGGGGCCGAGCTCGGCGCGATCGAGATCAGCGGGCCGGCGTGGATCTTCGCGAGGCCGAGATCCAAGAGCACGAGGTGATCGCGGCCGTAGCGCTGGACGATGAGACAGTTCTCGGGCTTGAGGTCGCGATGCACGACGCCGAGGCGATGGATCGCGGTGAGGCCGTCGAGGAGCTGGATCGTGAGGCGCAGGGCGTCCGCGATCGAGATCGAGCCCGCGAGGATCCGTTGTCGCAGCGTGAGCCCTTTAAGAAGAGGCATTACGAGGAAGAGCACGGGCTCGCCGCCGGGTGCGGCCGGCTGCTCGCCGTGATCCAAGATCGGAACCACGTGCGGGTGATCGATCTGGGCGCTGATGAAGGCCTCCTGATAAAATCTGCGGCGCTGCTCGGGCCAGCGGCCATGCTCGGGGTGCAGCGCCTTGATCGCGACGCGCCGACGCAGGCGGAGATCGAGGGCCTCGTAGATGTCGGCCATGCCGCCGGGGGCGATGAGGGCGTCGAGGCGAAAGCGGTCGAGCAAGGTACGGCTGCGGAGGTCGGGGCCACGCGGGTGGAGCGGGTTGATCGAAGCGGCGCTACCCGGCGGACGAGGGGGCGAGAGCGGCGTCATACGCCACCCCGGGCCGTGTGAACGCCGTCGGCCTCGCGTCGACGCAGCCAGCGGAGGAGCTGACGCAAGAAGTCATCGGCGGTGGGGAACAGCGCCACCTCGACCGACTCGCCGCCATCCGGCCCGCTCAGGCGCGTCTCGGCGCGAACAACCGGCGTGTCCTTGTGGTCAGCTTCGACGCTCACACACGCGGCGGGCAGCCGCAGGCGGAGCTGACCGCTGTCGGTGGTGATAGTGAGGGTGTTGGCGGGGTGCTTCACATGGTTATGAAACAAAGTCCGGCCGGCATGGTCAAGTTATGAAAATAAATGACCCGCGCGGGGCGCGGGAGGGGTTGCCTTCGCGCCGCGCGATCTCGTATCGTCACCGCGTCAAGAAGCAAGGGGGCGGAAACGAGTCCAGCATTGGAAGTCACCACCCGCCCATATTTCAAAGATCGAACCCGACAGCATGTCGACATCAACCTCACTCACCCGCTCGATCCGTCCAAGCCGGTCCGTCGTCGCGTCGTCGCGCCGGCCGGCATGGACGCGGCCGCGGCGGTGGAGTGGGGGCGCGCGGAGGCGCTCAAGCTCTTCCGTTCGCTCTGCCAGCCGGCCGATGTTCGCGCGCAGAAACGAGGTGCAACCCAGAACGATGCGAAACCAACCCCACCCCCGATCAAGACCCTCGCGGAGTTCTGGCCGATCTTCGAGGCCAGTCACGTCGCCGAGCTCAAGTACTCGACGCGTGTTTACTATGAGACCGTGTGGACGAACGTCCGCCCGCTGCTGGGCGCCCTTCGACTCGACGAGGTCGACGAGAAGGCGCTCGCGCAGCTCCGCACGCACATGAGGCAGGAGAGGGGCTTGTCTCAGGGCTACAGCCGCCAGACCTGCGAAGCGGTGCGTGTCGCGCTACGACACGCCCGGAGCGAGGGTGCGCTGCCGAAGGGGCACGAGCTGCCGCAGATCGCGTGGCCGAAGCAGCGGCGCGCCAAGGTCGACGTGTACTCGCGCGATGACCTCGATGTGTTGGTCGCGAGCGCGCGCAACACCGAGGAGCGCGTGCTCTTCCTGCTGCTCGCCGATGCGGCGCTGCGGATCGGCGAGTGCGCGGGCTTGATGTGGAAGGACATCCGCCTCGAGGCGCGCATGATGGTGATCCGTCGCTGCGTGACGCGGGGTCGGTTGCAAGAGACGGCGAAGGGCGAGGACGGCGAGGTCACACTCTCTCCGCGGCTCGCCGAAGCGCTGCGCGGCTTCAGGCCGCGGGGCGAGTTCGTGTTCATGCCCGACGGCTGGTTCAGCGTGCACAGCGTCGTTCGTGCGCGAAAACCCCACGTGCAAGAGGGAACCCTCGCCATGCGAGTGCGCAACGCCCAGAAGCGCGCGGGCCTGCCCGTCTACGGCCCGCACCGGATCCGCCACAGCGTGCTGACTCTGCTCGCGCACAAGGGCGTGAGCCCTTACGCGCTCCAGGCCCTCGCCCGGCACGCGCAGCTCTCGACGACGATGAGGTACTACGTGCACCTCAAACAGAGCGCGCTCGCGGCCCAGGCCGTGGCGGCGCTTACCGCTCCCGACGCCGAGGGCAACGGGGCGGCACGAGAAGAGCGATCGCCCGTAGATCTGGCCTGAGAGGCGAGCTACAGGCGAGTTCTGAGAAGGGGGTGAACAACGCGGACGAAGGGGCGTGCACGCTCGGGTGCACAGCGGCCGTGTGCGGGGACGGGCTCGTCCAGGTCGGCGTCGAGACGTGCGACGACGGCAACAACGTCGAGGGCGACGGCTGCGAGCCCGACTGCACGGTCAAGCGCAAGGTGGTGGTCATACTGCAGCGCTCCTGCGTCCTCTTGAAGACGGGGATGGTCAGCTGCTGGGGCCACGCTGGGGCGCTGGGCACGGGCGACGCGAACAGTCTGGGTGACGATCCCGGCGAGCTGCCGACGCCGGACATCGACCTGGGCGGGATCTCGGTCGATATCGCGGCCTCACGGGGCGGTTTCTGCGCGCTCCGAGACACTGGCGACGTTCGCTGTTGGGGCGGAAACGGCTATGGGCAGCTCGGGATCAACAGCATCAACGACATCGGGGACGGGCCGGGCGAGATGCCGCCGAGCGACTCGAAGGTCGGCAAGCAAGTGATCTCGATCGCGGGCGGAGGAGACGACACGCCGAGCGCCACGATGTGTGCGATCACGACCGACGGCGAGCTCCGCTGCTGGGGCAGCAACGGCTCGGGTCAGCTCGGCCTCGGTCACACCAACAACCTCGGTGACGACCCGGGCGAGCTGCCCAGCACGGCGACGCCGGTCGGCTTCGTGCCTGTGCAGGTGTCCGTGGGCGGCCGGCACGTCTGCGCGCGCTCGGCGGCGGGGAAGGTGCGGTGCTGGGGTGACGGGAGCTTCGGTCAGCTCGGGAACGGGAGCACAGCCTCGCTCGGCGACGACCCGGGCGAGCTGCCGGTCCCCGACATCGCGCTCGGAGGCGCCGTGGCCGAGATCTCCTGCGGCAACGGCCATACCTGCGCGCGAATGAACGACGGCGCCGTCCGTTGCTGGGGGCGGAATGACTACGGACAGCTCGGGATCGGCAGCACCCAGAGCATCGGCGACGGGCCGGGCGAGATGCCCCCAGCCAACGTCGCCCTCGGCGGCACCATCAAGAGCATCGCCAGCGGCAACTTCCACACCTGCGCGCTCCGCAGCGACGACAGCACTGTCCGCTGCTGGGGCCGGAATCACCGCGGGCAGCTCGGGATCGGCAGCACGCAGAGCATCGGCGACGGTCCGGGCGAGATGCCGCCCGCGGACGCGAAGCTCGGCGGCGCCGCCCTGGCGGTCTTCGCCGGGGCGAGCAGTAACCACGCCTTCGCGTTCTTGGCCGGGATGCAGCTGCGCGGATGGGGCCAGAATGACGACGGCCAGCTCGGCCTCGGCCACGTCGCGCACATCGGCGACAACGAGCTGCCGTCGTCGGCGCCCTTCGTGCCCTACGAGTGAGGCGCCGGTCCATCGCGCCGCGGCGGTGAGGGGATACGGCGCGCGGGATCGTGATGAGCGCCCGCACCAGGGCACGCGCAGCAGCACGCGAAATTTCAGCGCGATGACTCGGCGCGTGACCATCGACTCTTCATTGAAGCAGCAACGAGCGCGCTCGATCCGCACTCGATGTGCTACCATTTCGAGTCTGTGTGGTTGTGGTGGGGGTTATGATGGCGACGCGGGAGGAGGGAGTGTCCCTACGACGAGGGGGGCGACGGGGCCCTCGTGGCGCGTCGTGGGCGCTCGCTGCGGGGCTCATGGGCGGTCTCGCGGCGGCGCCGGCTGCTGCGACGGATCCCGCAGTAGATGTCTCTGAAGACAGGTCCGTACCCGAGGCGCCGGAGATCCCGTGGATCCGTCGATACCGGCCGCGGCGCGGCCTCGTCGAGCTCGGGGTCGGGGCAGGCGTCCTGCTGCCCAGCGCCGATCATGAGCTCTACAACTACATGACGCCGTGGCGGCCGCTGCGGCCGGCCGCGGCCGATCTTGTGCTGAGGGCCGGCTTCTACCCGCTCTCCTTCGTCGGGATCGAGGGAGAGGGCGCGGTGGGGCGGGCCGGGATCGTCGACGGCGGCTCGGCGACGATCCTCGGCGGTCGCGGCCACTTGGTCGCCCAGCTCCCGCTCTTCAGCGTTGTCCCCTTCGTGTTGGTCGGCGGCGGCGCCCTCGGCGTGGTCGGCGGCCTCGGCCGCGACGTTGACCCGTCGCTGCACTTCGGCGGCGGCGTGAAGGTCTTGATCAGCCGGTGGGTGGGCGTACGCGTCGACGCGCGCGCGCACGTCGGCCCGGCGCATACGGTCGAGGCGGATCGTACCTTCCACCCTGAGCTGCTGGCGTCGCTCGTCGTCACCCTCGCGCGGCCCTACCTCGACACCGACGGCGACGGCGTCCCTGATCCTGGGCAGAAGGCGCCGCGAGAGGACGCGTGCCCGCGACAAGCCGGCGTCGTCTCCCTCCTGGGCTGCCCCGACCGCGACCGCGATGGCCTGCGCGATCAAGACGATCGTTGCCCAGACGAGGCGGGCCTCGCTCCGCGCGACGGCTGCCCGCCGCTGCGCGACAGCGACGGCGACGGCTTCTACGATCCCGAGCAGTACGAGATCCCAGAAGGGCGCGTCGACGCTTGCCCGGGCGAGGGGGGGGTGCCCGAGTATCAGGGCTGCATCGCCCCAGACAGCGACGGCGACGGCCTCGACGACTTACATGACGGCTGCGTCGACGCGGCCGAGGTCGTCAACGGCTTTGAAGACGGCGACGGCTGCCCAGATCGTGTGCCTCCCGATCTCGAGCGGATCTTGGGCACGATCCGCGGGATCAGCTTCGGCTTCCTCAGCGCTCGGATCACCGAGGGCTCGCGCCCCGCGATCGTCGACGCCGCGAAGGTGCTCGCCGAGTACCCAGAGCTCAAGCTCGAGATCCAGGGGCACACCGACGCCGACGGCGACCCCGAGTTCAACCGCGCGCTCTCGCGGCGGCGCGCGGCGGCGGTCCGCAAGGCGCTCATCGCCGAGGGGATCGCCGCCGGTCGGCTCCGCGCGGTCGGCTACGGCGGCGAGCGTCCGATCGCGAGCAACGAGGACGAGGCCGGTCGCGCCAAGAATCGACGGATCGAGCTGCGCCTCGTCGGCATCGACGGCGCGCTGATCGAGCTGCCTGAGGGGGGAGGGTGACGATGTCATGGATCGAGGTCGAGATAGAGCGTGATCATCAGGCGGTGCTCGCCTCTGCGCGCGGCGCTCGCGGCGAGCGCGTGGCCCCTTACGATCTCGCGCCGATCAACCTCGGCCGGCTCTCGGGGCTCGGCAGCGGCGTTCGACGGGCGGTCGCGTCGAGCCAGGAGCTGCCCGATCACGTCGTCGTCAACGCCCGTGAGCTCTACGCCGCGCTCTTCCGCGATCAGCTCCGCGACCTCGTGGTGCGCGAGGGCGAGGCCGCGCGGGCGAAGGGGCGGCGGCTGCTGCTGCGGCTGATGATCCGCGATCCTGAGCTGCAGCGCTTCCCCTGGGAGGCGATGTGCCGGCCCGAGACGGCGCGGGACTTCGTCGGGTGCCTGCCCGATCTCTTGGTCAGCCGCGGGGTCAACTCCAACGAGCCCCACGAGGCCCGCGAGATCCGCCACGCCACGCGTATCCTGGTGATCGCGCCGCTCGGCGAGGAGGAGAAGATCGCCTCGCTGAAGAGCGCGCTGCACGAGTCGATCGCGGAGGGCGCGATCCAATGGCTGCCGCCGATCGTCGGCGCGGAGACGATCGGGCCCCGCCTCTTCGAGCGCTTGCGCCGGGTCGAGGAGCCGCACGTCATCCATTGGATCGGCCACGGCGGCGCGGACGAGCGCCAGAACCCTTGCCTCTACCTCGCGGAGGACGCGGACGGCGAGACGAGCTTTATCCTCGCGGAGACGCTCGCGCAGGAGCTGAAGACGTCGATCGGCGCCGAGCTGCGCTTGATCGTGCTCGAGGCGTGCAGCGGCGCCCGACCGGGGGCCTTCGCGAGCGCCGCCGAGATCTTGGCGCGATCGGGGGCCGACGCGGTCGTCGCCCACCTCTGGCCGGTCAAGGCGGAGGTCGCACGAGACCTCTCCGCGACCTTCTACCGGACGCTCACGGGCAGCCGCGACGGCGTGGGTGACGTCGCGGCTAGCCTGCAAGCGACCCGTCGGACCTTCATCGAGCGGGGCGCGGAGGCCTTCTCGCCGGTGCTCTATCTGCGGGGCGCGGACCCTCGCCTGCTCGACTTTAAGCGCCGCCGGCTGATCGCGCCGACGCAGGCGCGCGGGGGGTGGCCGCGGGTGACGTCGATCCGGTGCTGCTCACGGTGCTGCGTGAGCCCTTCTCGCTGGTGCTCGGAGGCGGCAGCGGCGGGGCGATCCCCGGCCACGCCGAGCTGATCAAGGACCTCACCGCGGAGCTGAGCAAGCACGGCGAGGCCGGCCTCAACACCCTCGGCCTCAGCGCCCTCGCGGAGCGCTTCTTCCTGCGTTATGGCAAGAACAAGCTCAGCCGCTTGTTCCAAAAGACGGTGGGCACGACCGTGGATCTGCCGATCCCGCCCTTCGTCGAGGCGCTGACCGAGGTCTTGCGGCCCGGCGCGCACACGACCCTGCTCTGGCTGCCCTTTCTCGAGCACGCGCTCGCGGAGCGCCACCCCGATCGGACGATCTACGTGATCCAGCCGGCGGCGCCGGCGAGCGGCGAGCCGCGGCTCGTGCTGGTCCGACCGGCGGGGCGTCGTGAGTGGGAGGAGGACGAGGATCCGCGGCCCGACGTCGACCTCAGCCGTGACTTCATGATCCTGCGCCTCTACGGCGGCTACTCGCCGGAGGCGCAGCCTGTGCTCACGAGCCCGCAGTTGACCGAGGACGACCATATTCAGGGGCTGTTGGACATGCACGAGCTCTTCCCGCCCGACTGGGAGTGTCAGTTCGTCGGATGGCTGCGCTCACACCCGCTGCTCTGCGCCGGGATCTCGGTGATCGAGTGGCGCCACCGCATGCTGCTGCGCTGGCTGCTCGATCAGCGGCCGCCCTCGCGGGTCAGCGTCGCCGTCGTCGATCCGGCGGCGTCGGAGCGCGAGATCTGGGATCGCGGCGCGGGCGGGCTCTTCGGCCTCGGTACGGTCCGTGCGGTGGAGCTCGGGCTCGCGGATCTCACGGACGTGATCGCCGAGGTGAAGCCATGAGCGCGGCGCAGGCGCCCATCGACCGCCGCGCGCTGCGGCGTAACGACCCCGCCGCGTTGGCGACGATCCTCGTCGGCCAGCTCACGGCCTATCGCTGCTCGACGGTCTACTCGCCGACGGCGACCCGCCTCGACGCCTTTGTGCGCGACGAGATCTTGCCGCGTCTGCGCGAGTCGCTCGACGTGCGTGAGGTGATCGTCGAGCGCTGGGACAAGAAGAAGGGTCCGACCGTCCAGCAGCTCGTCGACGCGATCGCTACCCAGCTAGAGATCGAGCCCGAGGACCCGACGATGAAGCCGATGGCCGCGCTCGAGGCGACGCTGCGTCGCGCGGAGCGCCGCTCGGAGCGCCCGCTGCTGCTCGTGCTCTATCGCCTGGAGACGCTGCTCGACAAGGGGCGCGACCCCGGCGAGGTCTCGCGCTTCGTCGACGCGCTCGCGCGTATGACCGCGCTGCCGATGCACGGCCTACATATCGTGCTAGGCGTCAAAGAGGAGGATCTCGGCGCCTTTCGCGAGCTGCTGCGCGGCCGCTGGCGCCTGCTCGCCAATGACATCCGAATCCGCCCGAGCGGCAAGAAGTGGCTGCTCTCGCTGCCGCTGATGATCGTCGCGTATACGAGCTCCAACACGGTCGCGGTGACCACGGCCGCGGCGGTGTGCGCGGGGGCGGGCGCGGGGGTCGGCGCCGTCGCGGGGATCGAGGTCGCCGAGCAGCGCACCGAGGCGCTGCAGACCGAGGTCGAGGGGCTGCGTCGCCGGCTCGGCGCGCGCGGCGCTGGCAGATCCGTCGCGGCGGGGGACGGGGCGACGACGGAGAGCACGACGACAGAGGCGACGACGGATACGACGACAGATACGACGACGGATGACACGACGACGGACGCGACGACGACAGACGCGGCGACGACAGATGGGACGAGCTCGTACGAGCTGGACACGAGCACCGACACGAGTGAGACCGAGGTCGAACCCGCGCCGAAGCCGGACCTCTGCGATGCGTCGTCGCGGGACGGCCCTTGCGGCGTGTGTGTGCGCGCTCAGTGCTGCGACGCCCTGCGCGCGTGCAAGAAGTCGAAGTGGCGGCGCTGCGTGCTGCGGGGCAAGATCGGCGGAGAAGATTGCCTGCCCGAGATGGTCGAGCTCGAGTGTCGCAGCTTGGCGCTATGTGCCCTAGAGAACACCTGTCGGGCTGATTGTTTTGTCCCTGAAGAAGAGGAGGAGGAGGAGGAGTGATCGCCGCGGCGTGCCGCCGCTCGTCGTCTACGAGGAGCGAGGCCGTCCGGCCGCGCGCGTGCGCGGCCCGGCGTCGCTGATCACCCCGCAGCCTGATCGGCGCTGCCCACGGTTCGAAGGCGGCCTTCACCGTCCCGCTTGCGAATCCGCCCGTCGCTCTGAGCTGTCGGCGACGGCGATGAGAGGGCTGTCGCGCGGGCTCTGACGGGCGGGTTTGAGGCGGACGTCGACGTGGACTCGTAGAAAAAGCGCTCGGCGAGCTGGCGCAGCGTGATGCTCGTGGGCGCCCTCGGTTCCGCTTGCTCCACAAGCGCGGGAGCGGACGCGGGCGCTTGATCATGACCCCTCCTCCTACCCCCAGATTCTTCGAGACAAATTCGAGACAAACAAGCGGCCCATGGGACCTGCTCCAAAGCGCACGTTGTCGCGTATAAGACCGCGCAGGGCGGTTTCACGACAGGTGTATAGTTTTGAAGATCTCGTCGACGTGCTTGATGCTGAGCCAGGAGGTGTCGACGGCGAAGGGCTCCTGGAGCTCCTGGGCGGCGATGAAGTCGACGACCGCCGGGTGCAGACTGACGCTCGAGGTGCTGTTGTGGCCGTAGTAGACGCGGCCGAGCGGGTAACCGGGGACGGGCGGGCTGACCTCGAGGTTGCCGTACCAGTCGGCCCACTCGTCGCCGCCGCCGAGGCCGCGAAAATCACCGACCTCGAGGACACCGACCCCGGGGGCGAGCAGCGTCGGCGGGAACTTGTCGGCGTTGGGGCCGCGGTTGGCCCGCAGGACCACGTGCATGCGCTGGGCGCCGCCGGGGCCGGGGATCTCCGTGTAGCCGATCTCCATCGTGTCCTGCATCCACATGTCGCGCCAGAGCGCCGTCGGGTGCGTGACGACCTCGATCGCGCGGCCGAGGCCGGTGAGCTCGGTCGCCACCGCGGACAGCCCGTCGAGGAAGCCATGGTTCGCGTAGGCGCCGGTGGCGACGTACAGGCGCCCGGTCTCGGCGGCGTTGCTGAGCATCAGCCACGGCGCGACCCGGAGCTCGGTGCTGGCCGTGAGACCCGCGGCGCTGGCCGTCAGCGTGCACAGGCCCGGCCAGTCGGGGCCCGCGAAGCGCGTGGCCTCGAGCCCGAGCTCGAGCGCGCCGTCGCCGAGCTGCACGGGCCCGGCGAGCGCCGACCAGCCCTCCCCGCCCACGTGGACCCGCAGGGCCGCGGCGCAGGTCCCGGCGTGCGCGCCCGTGAACGCGAGCGTGACCGCGACGTCGGGCGGCAGGGCGGTGCCGACGACGCGCAGGCGCGCGAGGTCGGCGGCGTCCTCGGCCCCGTTCACGAGCTCGTCGTCCGCGTCGCGCTGGCCGTCGCCGTCGTCGTCGTCGAGGTTGGCGAGCACGAGCGCGCCCGGGCCCTCCCAGCGCCACGGGGTGGCCGCGAGCGCGAGGTCAGCAGGGGTGAGCACGCCGTCGCGGTCGGCGTCGCCAAAGAGGACGAGGCCCGGCTCGTCGTCGCCGGTCGTGGCCTCGGTGGTGGTGGGGTCCGTGGGGTCCGTGGGGGTCGAGTCGGTGGTGGTGGGGTCCGTGGCGCTCGAGCTGCTGGTGTCGTCGCCCGGGGCGACCGTGCCCTCGTCCGGCGCGCAGGCGGAGCTCAGCACACAGAGGAGGCCGGGGAGCAGCGAGGAGCGGGGGCGCATGCACAGTCTCATGCCACATTCGCTCTTGATCTTCCACGCTGCCCGCGCTCGCGCGGATCTCGACCGCCGCGGCCCGGCCGCCCGCGCCATCGTCTCGGCGCTACACATCCTGGTACCAACCAGCGATCACCTGGAGATCAGAAACCGGCCAGCGCCAGCCGGCGAGCGCGAGCTGCACGCACGCGGCGAGGGCGGGGTCCAGGTCCAGGGCGTCGTCGTCGTCCTCGGCGTCGGTGTCGGCGGCGATGGCCTTGTGGACCTGCGCGAGCGCGGCCGTCATGCGCTGCGGTGTCGGCGCCCGCGCGGACAGGAAGCGCAGGCCTTCGCCGCACCTGGCGACGGCCGATCGGGCGGTCACAGCGAAGATCTTCAGCACGCGGGATGTACCTGGTCATGTGCGGCGCTCCGAACGAAAGGGCCCGCCAGGATACCCTGCGGTCCCGTCGAGGATAGGGCGCGTCCGTCACGCGCGGCGAATCGTAGGACCGACTGGACACTGCTTCAGCAAGGGCGCCCGGCGGCGAACGGCCGGCACTCCTCTCAGGGCGGGTCGGCGGCGTCAATCCCAAGCGCGATCAGGTTGGCGACCAGCGTCGCGGCGATCGGCGAGCCTTTGCGGTAGAAGACCGCCGGCTCGCCGATCGGCGCCGGGACGGAGATCGTCACCCCCTTCGCCGCGTCGCCGTGGACCTCGCCGCTCCACAAGTGCACCCACTCGCCGGCCGGGAGGTAGAGCTCCTTGTCGTAAGGACAGAGCGGCCACGTGAAGCACTTGTTCTTGATCGGCGCGACCAGGATCTCCGAGCCGAGGAGGAACTGGTCGTCGATCGTCGCCGCCGTCGGGTCGTCCGGGTAGTGCAACCAGAGGTGGCGGACCAGCGGCCAGCCGCGGGCGGCGGCGTCGGCGTGCAGCGTCGCGCGGTAGAAGGCGAGCGCCTTGTAGACCCGCGAGAAGCGGGCGAAGTGGTCCATCGCCGCGTCATCGCTGTAGATCTGGGCGTTGAGCCCCGGCTGGTTGCCCTCGTGGGTGCGGAGGAGCGCGGTGAAGGCGTTCATCTCGGTCCAGCGCTTGAGCTGCTCGGCCTCGCGGTCGTAGCCGAGACCGAGCCAGCTCAGCGAGGTGTAGCCGCCGGTGTCGGAGTGGTTGAGGGCGATCCCGGAGAAGCCGCCGCCGATCAGCCCGTGCAGCGCCGACACGAGGCCGTCGTACTTGTCCCAGGTGGTCAGCTGGTCGCCCTCCCAGAGCAGCATCGCGTGACGCGGCGAGCGGGTGCCGCCCGAGCGGTTGAAGATCAGGATCTCGTCGCCGACCCCGGCCTCGTCGATCGCCTCGCGGTTGAGGCGGATCCACTCGACCGGGTAGCGATTGTGCCAGTGCGCGCCGTCCTGGCCGTCGCTCAGCACCGCGTCGAAGGGGAGCGCCTCGGCGAAGTCGGCCATCCAGCCCGAGCAGCCGGCGCTCGCGATCATCTCGTCGGCGATCACCGCTTTCATCCACTCCCGCGCGGCGTCGTTGGCCAGGTCGAGCAGGCCGACCTCGAAGGCGGTCACCGTCAGCAGGTACGGCTCACCCTCGGCGTCGCGGACAAAGTAGCCGCCGGCGAGCGCCTCGTCGTACAGATCGCGGGGGACCGGCTCGGACTCCAGCGGCACGTCGCGGAGCATCGGGTTGACGTAGCAGAGGACGCGGACCCCCTGGGCGTCGAGGTCGGCGACGAAGTCGGCCCAGCCGGGGTGGTCCTTCGGGTTCTGCACCCAGTTCCAGAGCACCTGCTCGCCGATGAACGTCTTGCTCTTGCCCGACCAGGTCTGGTTCCACACCCCGGCGATCGCCGCGCCGTGCTCGAGCAGGTCGGCGAGGATCGCCTTCGACTCGTCGAGCGGCCGCGCAAGCGCGACGATCGCCCCCTCGCCGGTCCACGCGGGCAGCCCGGTCATCCGCCCGGCGAAGGCGGTGAAGCGCTCGATCAGCTCGAGCGGCTGGTCGCCGTGCAGGGCGCGGCCGGTCATCGCGGGCGCGTACAGGTCGATGCGATCGACGGTCGGCGCGCTGAAGTCGAACTCCGCATACGCCTCGTCCTCGAGGAAGAGCGAGCGCAGGCCGGAGGTCAGGAAGTGGGGCGCGGCGTAGTACGTGCTCGCCTGCGAGCCGGCGGCGCCCTTCGAGAAGGCATTGACCGCCGGCGAGATCGCGCCGTGGCCGCGGCCGACCCCGCCCTCCTGCGAGAGCACCGGGATCACTCGCCCCTTCAGGTTCAACGTGTCATGGGGGAACTGCTCGCCCATGCCGAACACCCGCTCGTCGGCGGCTGCTGCGACCTGCAGGGTCAGGCGGTCGAAGCTCGGGTCGCTGGTGTCGAGGTGAAAGGAGAGCTGCCCGGGATCCGGCTGGCAGAAGCGGAGGCGATAACGGAGGTCGGCGCACGCCGGCGCCGTGTCGGCAAAGGCGCCCTCGATCACCAGCACCTCGTCGCCGGCCGCACCGCCGTGGAGGATGCGCTCGAGGGTCGGCTGGGCGCACTTCGCAAGCACCTCGGCGTCGACCGCGAACGAGCCCTGCGAATCCTCGACATGGAGCGTGACCTGGGCCGCCTCGATCATCGGCGACGAGGATGGCGCCGCCAGGACCACGTGCCCGGGCTCGCCCGCCGGGGCCGCCGATACCCGCCCGTTGGCGTCGACCTCGACGACGAAGCCGCCGACCGCGTGGCTCCCCGGCGCGACGATGTGGCGCTCGCCGAGCGCCTCGGATTGATCGCAGCCGCTCGCCTCGCTGCCGCCGGTGGTCTCGCCCGTGCTGGTCGGGCCTGCCCCGGTCTCGTCGGTGGTGGTGCTCGTGCCCGTCGCCGCCCCGCCGCTGGTCGGGATCACGTCGCCGGTGGTCGCCGATGTCGACGCGACGCTCGCCGTCGCCTCGCCGGTGGTCGCCGACGCGCTCTCGCCGCCGCCGCCAGAGCCGCCCTCGCAGCCGACGAGCGCGAGTGCGCCGACCAAGCCGAGCCCGACCACCAAGGGATGAGCGGTGCGCACCTTCGAGCGTGACATCTGGCGATGGAACCACCGCAGCCCGTGCCGGTCAATAGGCTCGCCTGCACCCCGCACGCGCGCGCTTAAGAGTTTTGAAGTAGGAATTTTGGGGCGAGGGTGAGTACGGTGAGGGCCGTTGGGGGTACCGACGTCCCAGCTCCAGACCTGGCGAGGCCCGGTCGCCATCAGCTCGGGGCGAGCGTAGGTCGGGTGGGTACGCTGCGCGCGGCGCTCCTTGATCTCGCCCGCGGCGGCGAGGATCCGCCGCGCGGTGCGGACGCTGCAGAGATAGCGGCCCTGATCCAACCCCGCGCTGATGAACCCCGAGCTCATCGACGGGGGGATCATCAGCATCGCCACCGCCGCGAGCATCAGCGCCGCCGCGAGCATCGACACTACCGCGAACATCAGCGCCACCGCGATCCTCGGCGCCGCCGAGATCATCGGTACCGCCGAGATCGTCGCCACCGCGCCTCGAAGGCGCCGCCCCTCGCCGCGCGCCCTGGGCCCTGACGAGCGCCAGGAGGTCCTCGATCTCCTCCACAGCGAGGAGAACGTCGACAAGAGCCCTGAGGCGCTGCTCGCCGAGCTCCGCGAGCTGCGTGCGCCACTCCGTGTAATGCGAGCCGTAGAGACCCTCGCGTCGCAGCAAGGCGCCCCGTTCGGCGGGGCTCATCGCCGAGGCCTCGAGGACGACCCTCCGCTTGTACTTGGTCGTGAAGGTCCTCCGCCTGGGCCGCGCCCGGGTCTCTGGATCGGGCGGCGCCGCGGCCCGCTCGCCCTCGGCCTCCTCCGTGGTCCGAGGCGGGCCCGCGAGGGCTCCGGACGGCGTCCGGGGCCGTGTCGTCGGCACGGCGCTCCGGGCGGCCTCCTGAGCGCTCTCACGGCGCCGTGGCGGGGTCCTGGGGCTCGGGGGCGTGATCCTGGTGAGGTTTGAGATCGTCGGCATGGCAGGCGTCCTCAGCTCTGATAGCGGTGGATCTCGATCTTGGAAAATTCGCGGTAGTCAGAGGTCTGGTAGCGCCAGGCCTTCGGGATCAGGATCGTCAGCGCGTCTCGGGCTGGACGCTCGATGATCACCAGGGCGCTAGGATCGGCGCACTCGATCCACGCCTCGTTGCCCTCGCCGACCAGCTCGCGGCCGAATTCCCGGACGCCTGAGCCCTCGTCGCGAGGGTCCGTCGCCAGCTTGCTCCGTCGCACCCTCGACCAGGAGCGCCAGCGGACGACGCCACCCCCGCGATCACGCTGGGCCAGCGGCGTCGGTTGCGATCTCGATCAACTCCACGAGCGGGCGCCATACGGCGTGCTGCGCCGCAGCAAGGCGCGCGTACACGAGGGCCTCGTGGTCCGCGCAGGCGCGCCAGGCGGTGAGGCTCGCCTTCGCGTTCTCATAGCCGTCGTCGGAGGCGGCTACCTGCCCCGCCGCGACCTGGAGGGCCCGGCGGAACGCATCGGCGCTCGCGGGGCGCTGGGCTGGATCCTTGTGGAGGGCGCTGGCGACCAGGGCCTCGAGATCGTCGGAGATCCCACGATCGGGCGCTCGCTCGGTGACAGAAGGGGCCAGCTCGCTGGCGTGGGCGCTGAGCACCTCGAGGACCTTCGTGCCGGGGAACGGTACACGCCGGGTGAGCAGCTCGAACAAGATCACGCCGACGGCGTAGATGTCGGCGGCTGGAGTGAGCGGCTGCTCGCGCGCCTGCTCGGGGGAGACGTAAGCGAGCGTGCCGATCAGGACGCCAGGGGCCGAGGAGGGCGCGATGGAGAGCAGCGGGCCGGTATGGATCTTTGCGAGGCCGAGGTCGAGCAGGATGAGATGATCGCGGCCGTGACGCTGAACGATGAGACAGTTCTCAGGTTTGAGGTCACGATGCACGGCGCCGAGCTTGTGGATCTGGGCGAGGCCGTCGAGGAGCTGGATCGTGAGGCTCAGGGCGTCGGCGATCGGCATCGCCGGCTCGAGGAGCCGCTGGCGGAGCGTGACGCCTTGTAGAAGGGGCATTACCAGGAAGAGCACCGGCTCACCGCCGGACGTGGCGGGCTCTTCGCCGTGATCGAAGATCTGGATCACGTGCGGGTGATCGATCTGAGCGGCGAGCACGGCCTCTTGAAAGAATCGGCGGCGCTGATCGGGTGCGCGGCCGTGTTCGGGGTGCAGCGCTTTGATCGCGACGCGGCGGCGCAGGCGGAGATCGAGCGCCTCGTAGATATCGGCCATGCCGCCGGGGGCGATGAGGGCGTCGAGGCGGAAGCGGTCGTACAGCGTGCGGCCGCGCAGGTCAGGGCCGCGCGGGTGCAGGGCGATCGCGTCGGCCATCACGCGCCCCTCCGTGCACAAGCGGCGTCCCGTCGACGCAGCCAGCCGATGAGCTGCCACAGGAAGTCATCAGCGGCCGGGAAGAGCGCGACCTCGACCGACTCTCCGCCATCGGACTCTCGCAGGCGCGTCTCCGCCCGAATGACCCGCGAGTCCCTGGGGTCGTCCTCGATGGCGACGCAGGCAGCGGGCAGGCGGAGCCGAAGCTGACCACGGCTGGTGGTGAAGATGAGGATGCGGATGCGGGCGGGGATGACCATTGGTTATGAAAATCATGCAGGCCGCCCGGCATTGTCAAGTTATGAAATTGCAACGATTGCGCCCCTCCCCCGCGCGGAGGCTCGCTTCCGGGCATGTTGGCTGGATGCGGGGGTGTTGGCCCTCGACCCTGGGTGTTGGTCCGCCCCCGGCCGGCTACCCGGCTGGTGGGAGTGTTGGCCGGAGCGCCAGGTATCGCGCGGAGACGGCGGCCAGGCGGTACCCGGCGGCCCGGTACTGCCCGGGGTGTTGGGTGTTGGCCTGTTGGCCCGCGGCCACGAGGCGTTGGCCGGAGGGTGTTGTCCGGCGGCCCGGAGGTGTTGGCCGGCGCCCGGGGGTGTTGGCCGGCAGCCCGGGGTGTTAGCCGGCGGCCGGCTGGGTGTTAGCCGGCGGCCGGCGTGGTGTTAGCCGGCGGCCGGCGGGGTGTTAGCCGGCGGCCGGCGGGGTGTTGACCGGCGGCCCGGCGGGGTGTTGGCCTGTCGGCCGGCGGCCGGGGGTGTGGCCGCTTGCCCGCGATGTTGGCCGGGGGTGTTGGCCGGCGGCACACGGTGTTGGCCGGCTGCCCGGGGTGTTAGCCGGCGGCCGGGGGGGTGTTGGCCGGCGGCCCGGCGGGGTGTTGGCCTGTCGGCCGGCGGCCCCTGGGCGTTGGCCGACGGAGGTTGGCCGACGGATGTTGGCCGACGGATGTTGGCCGGCGGCGGCCCGCGGTGTGGGCCGGTTGCCAGCGATGTTGGCCGCCCACGGTGTTGGCCGGCTACCCACGGTGTTGGCCGGCGGGGTGTTGGCCGGCTGCCCCGGGTGTTGACCGGCTCCTGGGGGCGGCGGCCCGAGATGTTGGCCGGCGGCCCGCGGTTGGCCGGCGGGGTGTTGGCCGGTGGAGGTGGCCGGTGGCTGCCGGGCGGGGTGTTGGCCGGCGGCCCGAGATGTTGGCCGGCGAGCAGTGGAGGCCCGGAGTTCGCGCCTGCATCCGCCAACACCCCCGCCTGTACGACTCCGCGCCGAGATCGTGCACCGGTGCACCGGCCAACACCCAACCCATCGCCGCAACAGTTCGCGCACGAGCCAACACCCCGTACCGTCGACTCCGCGCGGCGCAATAGCGTGAGCACCGGCCGACACCCCGCATCGCCTGATTCGTGCGGCGCAACAGTTCGTATCGGCCAACACATCCGCCCCGCCGCCGGGGATCCGGCCTCGCGGCCCGAGCGGAGCAACGGCCCGCACGCGCGCGGCCAACACATCCGCCTCCCGCCGAGGCTCCAGCCGCGCGGCCCGAGCGGGCCCGCATGCGCGGTCAACGGTCAACGGCTCGGAGACAACAGCAGGCGCGCGGCGTGCCGGCTCAGCGGCCAGCGCGGAGTAGGCCGATCCTCGAGCGCGTTCGCTTCCCGGTCAGTGACACGATCCGGCGCGCGCGTTCGCCTGCGGCTTCGGAGCGCCGGGCCCTCACCTCGACGGGCGGAGCGCACGCCCGACGGCCGTCGCGACCACCACACCCGCGGCGAAACACCCGGCGCCGAAGGTTACCTTCTTGCCGAGACCCCAGCCCTTCGTGGCGCGCAATCTCTCGATCTCGGCGATATGGTGACGCTCAAGGCTGATGTTGAGCCGGGTCAAACGCTTGATCTCGGCCACGTCCTCCTCGTGGAGCTTCTCGAGGTCGCGATTGGCGACAAGCAACCTCGCGATCTCAGCGGCGTCTTCGGCACGGAGCCGCTCGAGATTTGTATTCATGCCCCCCAGCCTGGCGGTTTTAGCCGCGAGGTCGTCGCGCTGCTTCTCCAGCGCGATTTTCGCCTGCTGAAGCTGCTCGACTCGGGCCTCCACCTCCGCCAGCTTCGCCTGGACGCTGGCATCCTGCTCCGCCGCGCGTTCGGCCTCGCGGTCGCGGTGCTCGGCGCCGGTGGCCCACGTCGCGCTCGGTACGGCACGAAGATGCCGGGCCTTCACCTCCTGCCTCACCCTCTCCACCTCGGCCTCGCCGACGGCGACCGCCTGGACGACGACTTCGTTCATCTTCTCGACGAGCACAAAGTCCTGCTCGGCGCCCAACGCGACGACGAGGCGATGCAACGTGAGGAGCGACGGCTTCGGATCGCTGCTGTTGAGCAAGCTGCTGAGCTGAGAGCGGTTCAGTCCTGAGACTCTCGCCAGCGCCGAGACCGTGAAGACCTTCTCGCGGGTCATGATCTCCTTCAGGCGCTCGATCACCGCGCGCGGTTCGTTGGCTGTGACGCCGTGGAGGCGCGCCCCTGCCGCGTCGACGAGCTCGAGATAGCTCCCAAGCGTCGGATTCGGATCTGGTTGATCGAACAGGTCGAGAACGTGCGCATTTTTTTGCTTCGAGCGCTCCGCCAGCTCCTCCTTGGTCATTCTCGAGCGCCGCAACCACGACTCCAGCTCCCCGATCCACCGACGAGTGCTCATAGCCGAAGAACGTAGGAACACCTACCAGAACGTCAAGCCGCCAGGTGTGGCGCCGACACGAGGGTGACACGGCCGTAGCGGCGGCCATGCGGCCGGCGGCCCGAGGACCGCCGCCTCGCGCCGGCCTCAGCCCCCGCGGCGAGCCGCAGGCGCGACGACGCGATCTCCCCCTCGTCTCGAAAAATTGTCGCGATCTTGTCGCGATCTGGCCCGTTCTCGCCCCGACCTCGTGAATTCAGCCTCGTAGACCCATCTGCGTGCCAGCGTAGACGGAATCACGAACGTGACCGACAGCGGCGCGATCCCCAAGAAACCCGAGCCCAACTGGATCAAGCACAACAACTTCCGCTCTGGCGACATCTCGCCCAACGTCGGCCTCGCCGCCCCTGACCTTCAGATGATCACCCCGGAGTCGTGCCTCAGCGAGTGCACTGGCGCCGATGAAGCGAGCGTCTGGGTGCAGCTCGGCAACGTCGGCGCGGCGCCGCTCACCGCCGGCGTCACGATCGAGGTCTACGGCACCATCAACGGCGAAGAAGGCCTCTTGAAGGTCGAGAACGTCGACATTCAGCTCCAGCCCGGCGAGTTCGCCGCCGCGATCCCCATCGTCATTGACACCACCGATCTCGAGAGCCTCCGCCTCGTCGCCAAGCCGGGCGAAGCCGAGTGCAACGTCGATCCTGCCAACGAGATCCTCCTCCAAGCCCCCTTCTGCGTCGCCCCCGGCTGATCGACGATCGCGTCGACCGGCACGGCGGTCTGCGGGTCCTCGTCGATCAACAGGAGCGATGTCGGTCCCCAACGCCGACCACTGGCCATGCCGGATATCCAAGGTTGTCAGCCGACGACCCGCGCCAAGGCGTCGACATCATGCCGCTGGCACCGTCCGGAGACCAACTCCTCACGGCCGCGGGGATGTGGGTTCATGGCTAGGAGATGCTCAGCCCCGTCTCGAGGCCAAAGGCCTCCTCCACCACCTCCAGCGCTGCCGAGAGATCCCCTTCGGCCAGGCACTCCTTCGCATCGGTCAGCTGTCGCAGGGTCTTCCTCGCCCTGGTGGCGATCCTCTTGCACTCGGCATGGGTGAGGTACGAGAGCACGTTGTTCCCAGGGACCGCGGGATCAAACGCGCAGGCCGCGTAGCGCCCGGGTTCGTCGTCTCGGTGATCGAAGAGCATGCACCCGATCGCCCGAACGTCGGGGATCTCCGCGAGCCACTCGAGGGTGCCGAGGACGATCGACTCTACCGAGCGTCTCACGACGTTCTCGGCGACCAGAACCATGACGATCGTCTCCAGGCCGTACGAGTGGATGTCGACCTCCAGGTTGTTCCTCCAGACCTTCAGCGCACGAATGCCGCGTCGCAACGGCCTGCCTGGGGCATCCAGACGGTCGAGGGCCTGCTTCTGGCGGTAGACCGAGGTGAGGATCCAATCACCGGTCCCCCGCTCGGGGATCCGCACCAGGCGGTCGCCCGATCCGTCGTCCCAGATCGCGGGGACCACGTCGATGTCGAGGCTCTGCGCTCCAGAATAGATCACACCGACCGAGTGCGTCTGCCGTCGGATTCGGACATCACCGCGGCGGATATGCACCGTGTACGTATGGCTCAGCCGGTCTTCGATCACCTTGAGCACGGTGGACGGGGCGTAGAGCACGCCCCGCGTTGAACGCCATCCATAGGGATCGAGATAGATCACCACATCGATGTCAGAGACCGGATCGACGGCGGTCTCCTTCGAGATCGATCCGCTGAGCTCATATCCGGTGACACTCATGTCCTTGTCGGCAAGGAGGACCTTCCCTACGCGGTTAGCTCTCGCCTCCGCCCGCTCGACCACGGATGGGGTGGGCAGGCTCGAACGTACGAGGTGACCGAGGAGATTCTCTAGATTTAGTCGCTCTCTCATTTCGAACAGCCATACGGTCCATCGACGCGGACATCAAGATCTCGAGGTGAAGATCGGCGAGGAGGCTGCCTCCCGTGACAGCCTCCTCGCGCTTCGTGGTCAGCTCCCGCCGTCCATCTGCGCCCGCACCTTCGCCGCCCATCCGGCGAGGTCGGTGACGGTGCTCTCAATCACCCGGGGATCCGCCTTCAACCGTCGGATCTGGACCTCGAGGTTCTCCCGTGCCCGGCGCAGCCGGCTGCGGATCGTCCCCTCGGGGTCAGCGTAGAGGGCCGCGAGCTCGGGCGCGCGGAGGCCCTCATAGTAGTAGTACTCGAGGAGGACCTGCTCCTCGACCGAGAGCCGGCGCAGGCCCATGATCAGCAGCCGCTGCTCCTCCCCGGCGGCGAAGAGCGTCGAGAGCCCGGGGTAGAGCTCGGCCACCGTGGCCTGCTCGGCCTCGAAGCCGTCGAGTCCGCGGACCCGGACCTCTCGCCGACGATAGTGGTCGTAGAGCCTGTTCCTGGCGACCTTGAGGAGATACGTGGTGAACGAGGCGTTCCCCTGGTACTTCGAGATCCCCTTGACGCACCCCTCAAAGACCTCTTGGACGAGATCCCGGATCTCGTCCATCGCGACCTTGTTGCGAAAGAAGCGGTGCAAGAGGCCCGTGTGGCGCTTCAGCAGCGCTCCTCCGGCATCGAGGTCGCCGGCGGCCCACGCTCGCGCGAGCGTCTCGTCGTCGGGCGTCATCGCGGCTAGCTCCTCCGGACCGGCGGGATCGGGCGGATGTCCCCCTTGCGGATCTTGACCTTGATCAAGCGCCCGCCGGCCTGGGTCGCCTGCGTCACGGTGCTGGGCGTCGGCACCGGGTCGCCGCTCAGCTCGTCGAGGACGACGAAATCGGCGATGTAGTCCACGGTCTCCGAGAGCGCCGTGATCGGGACGGTCGCCGACTGCGAGGTCGAGCCGACGCGGCTCCAGGCGGTGAGGGCGCCGGTGGCGTCGACGCTCCAGGCATAGACGTTGTAGGTGTTGGCGCCCTCGGTGAAGTCGGCGACGCGGAGCTGGATCCCCGAGTCCTCGTCGTCGATGGTGATGTCGAGCTCGTCGTCGTACCCCTGGAGCGAGGTGGACTCGTAGAGGACCTCGAGGGCGCCGCCGCCGTCGTGGCCAGCGTCGAGGAGGATTGGGGGGACGTCGTTGATTTCATAGGCTGCCATGGCTTGTCTCTCTCTTTTCTTCCTTGATTCGGGGTGCACTAAGAATGGGGTCAAGTTGTGAAAGGATGCCGTCGTCATCGCCGAGGCCGAGCTCGCGGGCGAGCGCATCGGCGTCCAGGGCCGTGCGCCGCGCTCCCGGTAGGTCCCCGGTCTCGGCCTGGGCCACCGCCATCGCAGCGACGAGGACCGCGTGGCTCTCGTCGTGCCCGGCCGAGCTCAGGGTCACGATTTCCCAGGCCTGGCGGAGCATGGGCAGGGCCTCGGCGGGGCGATGCAGGTCAACGAGGAGCTCGCCGAGATATCCGAGCGTATCGGCGAGGAGCTCCTGGTGGTCGGCGCTGGAGCGGAGGACCTCAAGCGCGCGCTCGTAGTCGGCGATCGCTCGGGTGCTCTCACCTTCGAGCCCATGAATCACCGCCGAGAGGTGGAGCGCGAGGATGTGCTCGCTATCGACGATGCCCGGCCGACGCATCGCCTCAAAGTGCTTGATGGCCGCCTCCAGGTGCGCCCGCGCAGGGGCCAGCGCCGCCGCGTCCGGCTCCTGGTCGCCGAGCGCCTCAACCGCCAGCGTACCCAGCAGCACGTGGAGGTCGGCGGCCTCGCGGGAGTCTGCGCTGTAGACGCGCTGTACTACGGCGAGCGAGGCCTCGGCCTCTCGCTGGGCCGCGATGAAGTCCAGATTCTCCCGGAGAAAGCCCGCGTACGCGCGTCGAGTATTGGCAGTGATGGGGTGCGACTCGCCCAGCGCGAGGGCCCGGGCGATCGCCTGCTCGTAGAGCTCCCGGGCCTCGGCGAGCGCGTCGTCGTCGTGCCCGGGCTCGGTGAGCGCGTTGGCGAGATTCACATGCGAACGGATATACTCCTCCGTCGGCGTCTCGGGCCGACTGCGGCGCTTCCCCAGGGCGCGGCGATGGAGCTCGATCGCGTCATCACGTCGGCCTTGCTCTCGCGCCAGGATCCCCCGCGCCTCCGCGACCGCCGCCTCCCGACGAGGGTCCTCGCCGCCGAGGCGCTCGACGAAGCTCTCAGCCATCGTCTCCAGCGCCGCCGCGCGACGGAGATCGCCGGTGTCGAGGGCCAACACCTTGACCAGCTCGATCATAGCGTCCGCGGCGACGTCGTCGCGGACGATCGAGTTCGCCAGCGTGAAGGCGTGGTGGAGCAGGTCGACGGCGCTGTCCTCCTCGCGGAGGAGCGATCGGATCCGCCCGAGCCGGAGGGCGGCCTGGGCCTCGATCCCAGGGTCGCCGAGGCGCCTGGCTGCGCTCAGCGCCTCCTCGGCGAGCTCGGCGGCCTCCATGTACGCACCGCCGATCTCGAGCACAAACGCGCTGGCGAGACGATCCCGGACCATCTCATGGGCCTCCTCGGTCCTGCGCGCGAGAGCTGCCGGATCGACGCGGCGGAGTGCGTCGCTCTCGCAGCGGCGGAGCCCCTCCTGGAGCTCGAACGCCGCATTCTCGCTGTAGAGCACGTCGCCGGCTCGTGCCTGCCGGTAGCGCTCCATAAACTTCCCCAGGAGCGCCGCACTATCGTCGAGGCAGGCATCGCGTTGTAGCGCCAGCTCGGCCTCGCCTGGGTCGTCCTCGCGGCCGCCTTCGAGGACCTCGCACGTGCTCCTCTTCAGGGATCCCCAGGAGCGCGCGTAGCCGTCGGCGCTGCCGTGAAAGCGCAACCAGGCCGCCTCGGCGCCGACGCTCTCTATCCCAGAGGTCAAGAAGCCGGCATGGGCCGCGGCCTGTCGCGGCGGGCTCCACTCGACGAGCTGGCCGACGTCCTGACACGGATCCCCCTGCCCACGCACGAAGACGGCGAAGATCGCTGCCCCGACGACCATGCCGCCGGCCGTCGTCCACAAATTCCCGCGATCCTTCGGTCGAAGCCCCGCTTTGAGCGCACCCGCGACCAGATCCATGCTCGCGTGACGCTCCGCAGGATCCACCGCCAACCCCCGCAGGAGGAGCCTTCGGAGCCAGCGAGGGGGTCGCCGGGGCCCTCCCTCGATCACGACGCGATCGCGGAGCATCGCCTCGAGGAGGTCGGACCGCGTCTCGCCTGCGAAGGGCAACCGGTCGTAAAGAGCCTCGTAGAGCGCGACGAAGAAGCTGAACTGATCGCTTCGCGCCGAGGTCGTGCCCTCGCGGAGCTGCTCGGGGGCCATGTACGCCAGCGTCCCCAGGATCGCCCCCTTCTGGGTGAGTCGATCCGACGCGGTCAGCGGCCCGTCCTCGCCGACCTCCGCCCCCTCGGTCTGCCGGTCGGCCTCGTGCACGAGCCCGAAGTCGCCGATCAGCGCCTCTCCAGTGCGCCGCACGAGGACGTTGGCCGGCTTGATGTCGCGGTGAACGAGGCCGCTCTGGTGGATGTGGGCGAGCCCGGCGGCCACCTGGGCGTACTTCTCTACGATCCCCTGCCAACCGGCCGGCGCCTCGCGTTGCCACTGGAGGAGCGTCATCCCCGCCACGAAGTCCATCACCAGGAAGCTCGGGACCTCCCCCCCCTCCTCGTCGGTGCTCGCCGGGATGAAGTTCTGGACCCGCAGGACATTGGGATGGCCGAGCTGAGCCATCGCCTGCGCCTCGCCCTCCATCCTCGACCGTCGCTCCTGGAGGTCCGCGCCATCCGGGCAGATGAGGAGCTTGATCGCCACCTCACATCGAAGGGTGGGATCGAAGGCGCGGAAGACCGCTCCCATCGCCCCCTGGTCGATCGCCGCGCGAAGCTCCCAACGATCGAGCTTCACCGGCGAAGCCGCCATCCCCAGCATCTCCGCGCGCAGCTCCCGCTCGAGGAGCCGCACGCGGAGCTTCTCCGCGAAGTCGTCCGCGCGCAGACGGGCCCGCGCGGCGTCGCTGAAGCGGTGATCCCCTGCGCTCGTGTTGTGTCTCTCTGGCGTGTCCATGGGCAGGGAGATGGTGGGGGAAAGAGTCGGCGGTCACAACCGCCCCTCGCGGCGGCGCGCTTGAGGATCAGTCGCGCCACCGCGACGATCGATCACGCTCCCTGCATCGAGCTGCGCGCGGGGAACGGGATCCAGGAGGTCGGGTCGAAGCCAGGGCGCGGGAAGCCCTGGATGTGGTCGGGCCCCCGGAGGTTCTTCAGCGCCGCCAGGGCCCGCCCCTGCTCCAGCGCCTCAGCGAGGTTCTTCCCCTCCCCGAGCGCGCCGTAGAAGCCCTTGGCGAAGGCGATCGCCGTCGGGGTGAGGAGAGGGTCCTCGACCCCGATCACGTAGTCGAAGTGCCCCACGAGCTCGCGGGCGAGGACAGCCGAGTAGCAGGCGTTGAGGATGATCAGGCGCACCGACTTGCCGGCGGCGACGAGCGCTCGCTTCATCCCCTCCATCGGCGCCGTACTCAGCTTACCGTCCTCCTGTACGAGGCCGATGTCGCCGGCGATCGAGCCATGGGCGCTGATGTGGAGGATGTGGGGCTTGTGCCGGTTCATCGCCCAGAGGAAGTTCTCGGGCGTCACCGACGTCTCGACCAGGGGCTCGACGATCTGCCCCGCAAGCGTCCCGCGGAGCATCTGCTTGATCTCCCGGATCTCCTGGCTATCGCGGATATTGCGACAGTCGCTGGGATTGGCGGTGAGGATGAGGATCCGCGGGACCACCTCCTTGGGGGGATAGCGGACCGCGGAGACATAGTCGGGCCCGGCGAAGTTCGGGAACTCGACGGACTTGTGGATCCGGGGGTTGATCGCCCGCCCGACCATCAGCGCGAGCTGGACCGGCCCCGCGACGAAGACGACGAGCCCCGTGTGCCGCGGGTAGTGGCGCCGCAAGCCCTGCAACTCGTCGGTGATCTCGGCGGCCGCCGCGTTCGCGTTCGCCTCGGTCAGCCACCTGCGACCGTCGGTGCGGAGCTCGACCACCCCGACGATCGGCTCCTTGCACCGCCGCATGTAGGCCCGGACCGTCGTCAGGTCCATCTCGTGCTCCGTCGAGATGAAGACGGCGATCTTGCCCTCCTCCTCGATCCCGTCCAGGCGCTGGGCCGGCCGGAAGAAGGGCTCCTCCCCCGGGGTCCCCGTCGTCAGGTCGATCCGATCCCAGACGGCTTCGCGCCGATTGATCACGGTCACGTTCGAGGCCCACTTCGAGAGCCGGATCCCGACATACGCGAAGAGGGGCAGCGGCGCGCGGCCGCAGACGAAGTAGTGGGGATCGCGGCCGGGCGCCCGCTCGACGTCGGCCTCGCAGGCGCGGAGCATCGACTCCACCCCCTCGATCCACTCGTCCCACCCGATCCCGTCGTTGCGGAGGCGGGTCGGCTTCACCCCGTGATCGTGGAGCGCGTGGACGATGACGTCACCGCCGATATGCTCGCGGACCTGGACCTCGCTGATCGGGTTGTCCAGCCATGGATCGAGGTAGATGAGGATGTTCAGGGGGTCGGTCTTGGTCATGATCGTGTTTCCTGTGGTCGTCCTTGAGGGTCTTCGCCCGAGTCAACTCGAGAACTTGCCGCCGAGGAGCTCGCGCCAGCGACGCTCGCTCTCGCCGGGGTCCCGCTCCTTGAGCGCCTCCTCGGCCCGCTTCGCGGCCTGGGTGGCGGCGTGTATGAACACGACGAAGTCGTCGGTCGGCACCCGGGCGAGGACGTCCTGCTGCGGCACCCCGTGATTGGGCAGGACCGGCCGCCGGCCGACCATTACCGCCGGCTCATAGCGCGTCACCATGACCTCGAAGGTCCGCGCGAGCCCCTCTGCGACGCTGCGGATCCCGTCCGGGCAGCAGTCGCCGACGAGGTGCTCCAGCGGGTAGCTCTTCGGGTGCTTGGGGAGCGACGGTTGGATGCGTCGCCACCACTTGATCGCCCGCACGACGCCGACGTAGTGGCCGTTGCACTTGGCGTTCTTCGCCCGCGTCCAGGCGATCTGGGCAAGCGGGTGGGTCGGCTCCCAGCGCGAGATCTCGCGGTTGGGGACGTAGAGCGGCTCCATCCGCCACGCCTCCAGCTCCGCGAGCGACGGCGACCGGTCCTCGTCGATCGCGGTCGCCTGCTCCTCGACGCGGAGGAGATCCGCGCGCGACGGCGCCGACGTGACCACGAGATCGAGATCGACGGACGAGAGCTCGATCCCCAGTGACCGCCCCTGCGTCGCCCACTTGTTCGGGTAGTGACGCTGGAGGAATGGCCGGAAGAGGCGCAGCGCCTGCTCCGGGGTCGTCCGCTCCCGCGAGAGGTCGGTGACGACGACGACGTCGACGTCGAGGGGCTCGCGCTCCGAGGGGCGCAGCGCCGTGGCCCGGCGATAGCTCCCCTGCAGGAAGGTGGCGACGATCCGGCCGCTCAGGTCGGGATCCGCCTGGAGGCGCTCGCGGAGGCCCCGGTGGCCGGCGATCGCGGCGTCTCGCTGGGCCGGCGTCGGCCGGGTGGCGGCGAGGAAGTCAGTGAAGGCTTGAGTCATGTCCATAGCCCTGGATCTGTCGTCGGTCTCGGCGATTCGATCACGCGGGAGTACTCCCGCATACCGGGCACGCGGGATCACGCGAGAACCGCTCGGCGCTCGCCTGGAGCGGACGATCGAAGACCCAGCCGCCGCGGTTGGTCCACAGGACGTGGTCATCCTCGGGACCGAGCCCGGCCGTGACTTCGACCACGCGGGCGGCCGTCTGGAGGGCGACGCGGGCGGCGATCATGGCGATCATCGTGATGTCGACGCCGAGGCCCGGGAGCGATGGATCCACATAGGGCGCATGGAGCTCCGCGAGAACGCCATCGATCGCGAAACGCGGATGCCTCTCGGGCTCGCGGTCCTGGGCGGCGATGATGCACGCGTAGCAGGGGGTCTCGCCGGGGATCACGCGGAAGACACGCGCGTGCTCGGCCGCCCCCAGGGCCGTGCCATAGACCGCGGGGACGCCTCGCCGGACCGAGAGCTCGTTAATCTGCTGCTCGACCCTCCCGACCGCGCAGGTCGAGATCAGGATTGTCTTCGACGTCTCGGCGAGGAGGCGATCGATCTCGACGCCGGCGCCGATCCCCGGGAGGTCCCAGGCGAACCACTTCGCGATCGTCGTGATCGCCGCGAGGGGGTTGATCGAGGTGATGGCGTCCCCCACCACCTCGACCTTGAGCCGCCCAAGATCTCGCAGCGTCCCGACGTGGCGGCACACGTTGTCGATGCGGAGATCGTCAGGGTCGACCAGGACGAAGTGCCGAACCCCAGCCCGAGCGAGCGCCAGCGCGACGGCGCTCCCCAGGGAGCCGAGTCCGATCATGACGACCGTCGCCTCGGCGAGCGCGTCGCGATCGTTCATCACTCCATCGACCCGCTGGTAGAAGAGATCCTCGGGCGCGGCCAGGACCACCTCGGGCGTGTGGAGGACGCCGACTCGCTGCGGATCTCGGGCGAAGAGGGCGAGATCAGGCTCGGCCCCCGCCGGGTCGCTCCCCCGCACCAGGGCGATCGCCGCCGACGTTCGGATTCGCCGGCAATGCGCCTCCGGCAAGGCCGCCTGGAGCTCCTCCTCGAGGTGGTCCGCGGTCCGCCCGATCTCTCCCCATGACCGCCCGTCGAAGGCGTGATGCACCCAGGGGATCCACTGCTCGGCGGTGAGTGCCGCGATCCACGGCGAGCTCGCCCCGATCTCGACGGGCGGGATCTGAGGAGCATCGAAGCGGATCGCGTCGACGAAGCGGTCGCCCCGCCCCGTGCTCGCTGCCCGGACCCGGATGGTCCCGTGGGATCCGGGCAAGAGCATCACACGGGCAATCCCCGGTGGCACCACGAGACGCCACCCCGCCTGGTAGAGCGCGCGCCGTGGACCTCGATCCTGCGCGATCTCCAATCGCTTGAGCTCCACGAAGCGATCGAGCGCCTCGACCGCGAGCCGATCGCGCCCCCAGGTCTGGGAGTCGTTGCCGTGCGGGAAGAGGCAGATCGTCCCGTCGGAGAAGCGGTACATGCTCCATTCGGGGCGCACCACCCGGCCGCCGGGCCCATCAATCTCACCGACGACGGGGGGAATCGACGGGTACCGCGGCGGCAGGATCAGTCGGACTTGATAGTCGACGCCGTCGACGTCGATAGCCCCCTCGAAGATCGGCACCTCGAGGTCCGCGCTCAACGGGACGACAGTCCGGTAGCGCTCCGCGATCGCCTCGCGCTCGGCCCGGAGGCGGTGCTCGGATAAGGTCGTCGCGGTCATGGCCTACCCGAACCGGCTGCTCGAGTCGTCCACCGCGCCGGCGCCGACGATCACCGCGCCTCCGCGCGCCTTGCCCCTCGACGTGCCCTCCTCGGGCCAGACCTTGCCGAAGAGCTCGCGCAGGCACGCGTGCGCCTCCCCGGTGCGGCCGTCCGCGGCGAGCGACTCGGCCTCCTGCGCCAGGGCGGCCATCTTCTGCAGCCACGCCTGGGCCTGCTTGCACTTCGCGGTCGACGGCCGGATGTCCGGGCCGAGCCCCGCCGGATCGGGGCACGGGCCGCAGATCCGGGCCGCCAGGCCGTCGAGGAGGATCCGCAGACCGGCGAGGTTGGTCTCCGGCGGCGACGTCAAGAGCTTCCAGGAGAGCGCCTCGAGGTGAAACGAGCGGGCGCTGCCGTCGTGGACGTTGTTCGCGTGCTTCACCGCCTTAACCAGCGGCTTCAGCTTGTCGCCGGCCCGCTCGTTGGCCTCGACCGAGAGCTCTCGGTGGATCTTCGGGTTCGTGTTGATCCACTTCGGTGTGTCGCGATCGGGGATCTTGTAGACCTCGTCGCCCGCCGAGAACGCTGGCACCACGTCGTAGGCGATCCCGGTCCCCGAGAACTCGATGTTCACCGACCGCGACTGGAGCTTAGCGCTCTTCCCGGGGTAGATCGCCTCGAGGGTCGCCTGCACAGCCTCGAGGACCTTCGTCGGCGCCGACGCGGTGCTGAGCTCGGACGTCGGCTTGAGCACCAGGAAGACGTCGATGTCGTTGAGGGGCCGGATCGCGGTCTTCCTCGCGTAGGAGCCGGAGAGGAAGTTGGCCTCGACCTCCATCCGCTTCTGGAGCTGCTCGCGGAGATTGGTGTGCTGTCGGATGGCCTCGTCGCGCTCGCTCTCGCGGAGCTCGAGGGCGCCGAGGAATTCGTGAAATGCCTGGCCGATGGTCATCATGCGTGAGTGGGTCCTTGCTGGGTGGGAGGAGTTAGTCGCCGGCCGCGGCCAATCGATCCCTCGTCACCCCGTCGTCCCCCGGACCCTCCGTCCCGGCTCACGGGGACGGATGAGCCTGCGCACGCGGCGTCCTCGGGATGGGTGGCTCGATGATGAGCGCGACGATGGTGCGCAGCCCGTGGCTGGCGCTCTTCACGCCTTGAGGCGGGCTCGGGGCGCTGCGGGCACATCCTGCCGACGACACGTCTCCTCCGTGAACGCCGGCCAGGCCCTCTACCGCACTTCAAAGGCGCCGAGGCTCGGCGGATCGCCGTAACAGACCCCGTCGAAGTCGACGACGACCGCCGGATCCGCGAGCCCCGCGGCGATCGCCGGCGAGCCTGCCTGCGGGTGGAAGTCGCCGCCCGCGAGGTCGACGAGCAGCGGATCCTGGCCTGTGATCGCGCCGACCTCGGTGACCGGCAGATCGCCCGCCGGGCTCGAGAGGCCGGGATCGTCGGTCGCGTACCAGAGGTTGTGCGCGAAGGTGAAGGTCTCGGGCGCCGTGTCCGCGCCGATGTTGACGTAGGTCGAGAGCTCGCCGCGGGCGAAGACGACGACGTTGTTGCGGAAGGCGCCGGCGCTCGCCGGCAGGAACTCGTACTCGGGGGTCGAGGTGGTCTCCTGCAAGATCCGCAGGATCCAGCGCTGCGGGCCGACGATCGTGTTGTTGGCGACCAGGCAGTCGACGCAGCCGACGAAGGCGATCGGCGCGTCGCTGCCGACGATGGTGTTGGCGATCACGCGGATGTCGCGGGCCTCGAAGCTGCTCGAGTTCATCACCAGCGACGGGCGGAAGAACTCGAAGCCGGTCGAGCCGCCCATGTTGAAGGCGCGGGCGCCGGAGTCGACGACCCGGTTGCCGCGGATCTCGATGTCGTCGCTGCCGCCCTTGCTCTGCACCGCGTTGCCGCCGTTGTCGTGGAAAAAATTGCCGTGGAGGAGGCCGTGGTGGCAGCCGACGTGATCGACGGCGGATCCGCCGTCGCCGCAGTGATCGAACTCCGAGCCGCGGATCACGTAGTCATCGAGGCCCGAGAGCTTGAGGCAGTCTTGGTTGCCGCCTTGGCCGATGTGGTGGATGTGGAGGCCGCGGATCACCAGGTGACGGGTCGCCTCGGGGTCGTCGTAGTCGCCGCCGTCGTCGATGTTGACCCCGTTCGCGGTGGCGCCGCGGACCTCGAGGTCATGGAGGACGAGGTAGCGGACCCGCGTGAGGTGCAGACCCTCGCCGCCGCCGTCGAGGATCGGCCGCGCCTCGCCCGGGGCGCCGCCGATCCAGATCGGCGCGTCGACGCTGCCAGCGAGGTCGGAGACGTATTGATCGCCGGCGTAGGTGCCCTCGTGGATCTGGATCGCGGCGCCCGCAGCGGCCTTGCCCGCGGCGCCCTCGATCGTCGCGCAGGGGCTCGCTTCGGCGCCGCACTGCGGGCCGTCGACGCCGTCTGGGGCGACGTGGAGGATCTGCTCAGGAGTCTTGCCGTCCTCAAAGGTCGGCGCCTCGGCGCAGCCTTCGACTCCGCCGGTGCTGCTCTCGCCGGTGGTCGTCTCGCCGGTGGTCGTCGTCGCGGTGGTGGTCGAGCTCGCGTCGGTGGTCGAGGTCGTGGTGGTGGTCGCGGTGCTCACATCAGTCGCGTCGGTGCCGGTGGTGGTCGCCGCGTCGGTGGTCGAGGTCGCGCTCGTCGAGGCGCCGTCGTCTCCGCCAGCGCAGGCGAGGAGGAGCGCGAGTGGTTGCGGGGTGAGCCATCGTAAGCGCATGGGCCACGTTACCGCGGACGCGCGAGCGCCGGCAGAGTCGGTGGCCCCCAGGCGACCGCGCGATCGCGACTCCCGCTGCTAACGTCGCGCCGAGGCCGGCCAGCCCGCTCGCCGCGCGCTCGACCGCTCGGCTTGCCCGCCGCGGGCTGACGTGTGAACCTGGCGAGGTAGGATCTCGGAGGGGGCGGGTGGTATGCGGATAGCTCGATCGGACGCGGCTCAAGGGCCGACCTCAGCGCCGCCGCAGCGGCGCGGTGGGGTGTCTCTTCGGCCAGGTTGTTATGGGGTCGGCGTCATCGACGCGCAGCTCCAGTCGGAGGCCGCGTCGGCGCCAGCGCCGGGCGCTTCGGCCGCGCAGATCCGGGAGATCGCGGCGCGCGGCGTCGAGGGGCCGGGCGGGCCGCTACCGCACCTCGACGCGGTGCAGCGGGCCTTTGGTCGTCATGACCTCTCGTTTGTACGCGCACACACCAGCGCGCGAGCGGGCGCGGCCGCCGCGGCGATCGGCGCCCGGGCGTACACGCTCGGCTCCGCGGTCGCCTTTCGCGGCGCCACGAGCCTGCACACCGCCGCCCACGAGGCGGCCCACGTGATCCAGCAGGCCGCCGGTGTGCGGCTGGAGGGCGGCGTGGGGGCGGCCGGCGATCGCTACGAGGCGCACGCGGACGCGGTCGCCGACGCGGTCGTCCGCGGCGAGTCGGCGGAGCCGCTCCTGGACTCGTTCGTCGCCTCGCAGGGCGGGGGCGGGATCGGCGTCCAGCGCGCGCTTGGCTTCGAGTTCCAGACCGGATGGGGGCTCGTGCGCAGCCTGCCGAAGGCGCCAGAGACGCCGGTGTCGACCCGGAAGGAGTCACCCGACCCGACGAAGCAGGAGGATTGGGAGGACGTGGCGGTGGAGCACGAGGTCGACGGCTTGAAATCCGCGCCGACGCGCTCTTTAGGCGAAATCACACTCAGACGCAGCCCGAAGACCCCCAAGAAGGCCCGGGACTTGGCCAACTACAGCTCCAGGACCTCGTATGTGACGAACAACGAGAACCGCATCGCCGCGCCGACCAAAGGGCGACAGCACTACAAGTTCCACAAGGGGCAGGTGATCAAGGACTACGGCGGCTTCAAGATGACGGTCGACGACGCGAACACCCCGCTGGGGGCCGAGCTCGAGTGGGTGATCGACCCGCCCATCCCCGAGTCCAAGGACGAGCAGGACGTCGTCGAGCTGTTCGCGAGGCTGCTCTCGACCTGCAAGGAGCTGCTGAACTTCAAGAACCGCGAGTCCTTCCTCCTCAGCGAGGTCACCAAACAGCACGCCGATGACTCGGTCGAGATCCAGCCAGGCGTCAAGGGGCATGGACCCCGAGACATGGAGGCCGCTCCCCAGACGACCGGAGGAGTCAGCTTCGATCGGCTCTATGACTTCTTCAAGGACCTGAAGGGGGGAAAAGAGAGGCCATCGGAGGTCATCCAAAAAGGACGGTTCGAGATCAAGGGCGGCGCCGCTGCGAGCACGATCATCGAGTCGCTCGACAGGATCCCTGGGTTGATGGACCTGAGCCCGCGCCTCAGGGGCCTCTTGAGCATGATCGTCCGCTATGTGCATATGGGCGTTAACTCGACCCCGCTCGCGTACGCAAAAGTAGCCACCCTATTCCTCGCGCGCACGGACTTCGCTCAGATGTTTAGTCTGCTCCCCGAGTGGGAGAAGAAATGGCTCAAGGAGGACCCCAATCAGCTCTTCCGGCTGGTCCAACTGGCGAATCCTGGGTTGAAGCCGACACGCAAGGTCTTCGTCGGCGGGATCCTGCGAGGGCAGGGCGTATTCAAGCCGTCGTTGACGGTCGGCCAGTGGATCACGCGGATCGCCGCGGGCGAGGACCAACTCTCCGGGGGCTACTGGAAGGGTCAAGATACGGAGCAGGGGAGGACCTTTCAGCGCGAATTGGAGAGTATGGGTAGCCTGGGCACGAAGACCGACAAGGTGGGGGAGCAGGGCCGAGCGCCGGGGATCGTGATCGAATTTCGGGGCCATACGGAGCGGCTCGAGGTCGACAAGTGGGGGGCGTATGCGGTCGCGATCTTCACGTACCTCAAGGAGCTCAACCACAGGAAATAACCCCGGTCGCGCGCGGCCGGGCGCGCGGCCGGATCAGGCATCGGCGAGGGCCGCCAGCACCTCGTCGTCGATCCCACCGCTCGCCGGTGCGCCAGCGGTGAAGAGGAGCGCCTCGGCGAGCGGTCGGGCGAGCGGAGAGCCGGGGCGGAGGATCAGCGCCCCGACGTCGCCGCCGTCCAGCGCGTCGACAAGCCAGAGATCAGCGCCGTCGGCCAGCGGGAGCGCGGCGGGCCAGCTCCTCGGCGGGCCCAGGTCGAGGACACGGAGCTCGTCGGGCTCGCGGGGGGTCGCGGGGCGATCGGCGAGGTCGATCCGGAGGTCGCCGAGGGCGCCGCCGGGCGGCCGCCACCAGGAGGCGGCGAGTTGGGCGAGCGCAGGGTCGCCGACGACCTGCGCGTCCGGGCGGGCGAGGCGGGACCAGAGCTCGGCGAGCCGCCGCCGGGGGCCGAGCAGAGGCTGGACGACGGCGGCAGGATCGATCGCGAGGCGGCGGCGTAGGGCGGCGCGGAGAGCAGCGGCCGGGTCGGCGCCGAGCGCCGCCGGTCCGGCGCTGGCCGGCGCTGGTCGGCCCTCTCGCCAGGAGGACCAGGCCGCGGGGTCGATCGGCCGCAGCGGGTCGAGGAAGGGCGAGGGCGCCGGGCCGTCGGCCACTAGCCCCGAAGGCCAGGTGCGGGCGTCGTCGAGGATCGCCCCGAGATGTCCCCTAAGCCAGTCTTGGTGTCCACGGAGCGAGAGGCGGACGATCGCCGGTCCGTGCGCGTCGACCGGGGTGCCGAGCCCCCGGATCCCGGCGCGCAGGTACAGGAGGCCGAGCAGGGTCGCCGCCGGGTTCGCTGCCCGCGGCACCCGCGGGAGCGCGCGCTCGGCGTCGAGGAAGAGGGCGCCGCCGCCCCAGCCGGCGACCGGCGCGCCCTCGCGGCGGAGCGCGTGGGCGAGGGCGTCGAGCTCGCGCCAGGCCGACCCGGCGCCCTCGCCGAGCCGTCGGAGGCCGCGGGCGAGGGCGCTGAGCGGGGCGGCGGGCAGGTAGGGGCGCTCGCCGAGGATCCGCGCTGCGGGCCCGCGCAGGGCCGCGAGGCGGCCAGGGTCGCGAGCGATGAGGAGGCCGAGCGGCGCCCCGCCAGCGTCCTTGCGCGCTGAGAGGGCGACGAGATCGACCTGTTTGAAGAGCCATGTGACCGCCGCGACGGGCGGCCCGGGGAGGCCCGCGCGGGCGGCCCACTCGCCGATCTTGGTCGCGTCGACGACGATCGGCGCGGCCGGGGCGAGGCGATCGCGGAGGGCGACCAGCCCGGCGATCGCCCGCGGATCGACGGTCGCGCCGCCGCGCGGGCCGAGCAGCACGCGCGGGGTGGTGAGCCAGACGCAGGCGACTTGCCCGCCGCCGAGGTGCCGAGCGGCGCGCTCGAGGTCCAGGTCCTCGAGCACGCCGCGCTCGCGGGCCTCACCGAGCGCTCCGCCGATCTCGATGATCGAGCCGCCTTCGCGAGCGATCGACCAGGCGCCGGTGACGTAGACCTCGTTCGCCAGCACCACCTGGCCGGGGCGCACGAGGGCGGCGGCGAGGGCGGCCTCGGCGACGCGCCCGCGCGGGGTAGCGAGCCAGGCGCAGGGGCCGAGCAGCTCGAGTAGGGCCGCGTCGACGGCCGCCAGCGGATCCCGATCGAGCGGGCCTGGCGCGGGCTCCCGGAGGTCGGTCGAGAGGTCGCAGGTGACCGCCTCGACGGGCAGCCGGGCGCTGTTGAACGCGGCCGCGGCGAGGGCCTCGAGCCGCCCGCCGCTCACGCCCCCTCCGCCGCCCGCATCAACGCCCGCGCCAGCAGATCCGGCGCGGCGGGGCCGTGGCAGGCGAGCAGGGCGTGGCCGAGCTCGGGCCCGCAGGAGAGATCGCCGACGACCACACGATCGCCGGCGAGCAGCTGCGCCCCGGCGACGAGCGCCGGGCGGAGGCGGCCGATCCCCGACGCCAGCGGGCCCTCTGCCGCCACCCAGGCGACGCCGAGGGTGGGGGGGTCGATCGCCCAGAGGCCGGCTCGCGGCGCTCTCACGACGCTCCTGGGCTCGCGCGCCCGCGTCGAGAGGAAGAGGCGCCAGCGCGGCCGGCCGCGCCGCGCTGCGTCGACCTCCACCTCCACCCGCCGCGCTTCATCGCGGGTGAAGTGAACGCGGCCGAGGAGGAGCGGGAGGAGCGGCGAGGGGGCGGCGAGCGCCTCACCCACCAGCTCGTCGAGCAGGCCGACGGCGCCGTTCATCCGCGGGTTCAGGTCGTGGTAGCAGCGCCGCCCGCCCGGCTCGCGGATGAAGTCGACGCCGAAAGGGCCGTGGAAGCCGCGGCCGCGGAGGCGCTCGCCGAAGGCGCGGATCTCCTCGGCGATCGCCGCTCGCTCGCCCTCGGTGAAGTCGCGCTCGTCGAGGCGGTTACCGGCGTACACCGGGCGGCCGCGCCGCTCCTCGGCGATCACTTGGAGGCTGGCGGGGAGGGCGATCGTAGGGCCGTCGATCGGCACCAGGCCCATCACGTTGCAGGGGTCGCCTGCGAGGAAGGCGGCCGCCTGCAGCTCGCCCTCGAGCTCGCCGAGGTGGGCCTTTGCCTCGGCGTAGCCGTCGACGATCCGGGTGCCGAGGCCGCCGCCGGCGAGCCTCATCGCCTGGACGACCAGCCGCGTCGCGCCGAGCTCGGCCGCGATCGCCTCCCAGCCGGCGGGGTCGCAGGGCCACGGGAGGCGGAGGCGACGAGGCGCCGGGAGGGCCTCGGCGAGCGCGGGTGAGCGCTTGTCCTCGAGGGCGCGGCTGCGCGCGGCGTCTTGGGCGAGGACACGGCGGCGACCGAAGATGTCCACCGGGACAGGTAAATAGGCGAGCACCGTCGCCTCGGCGCGCGGGTCGACCCGGTCGAGGAAGGCCGAGACCTCGGCGCGGGCGTCGTCGAGGGCGCGCGCGAGGCCGTGAACGACGTGGGCGAAGATGTCGCGCTCGCGGCCGCGGAGCCAGAGCAGGCGGGGGTCGTCGCCAGGCTTGGACCCGGCGCCCGCCGGCATCACGGCGATCCGGCCGCGCACGTCCGCCCCGAGCGGCTCGAGGCCGGGGATCGGCGCCGGGCCGATGCCGACCGCGATCACCCGCGCCCCCTCGAGCGCCGCCCGGGCGAGGTCGACGAGGCGGGCCGCGCCCTCGCCCGCCCCGCTCATCGCCCAGCCTCGAGGAGCTCGTCGAGGGCGGCCTCGGCCGCCTCCAGGATCTCGTCGATATCACCTGGTTGATGGGCCAGGGAGAGGAAGAGGTTGTGGGTCGGGTGGATCAGCACGCCGCGGCGGGCGAGCCCTTCGGCGAGCGCGCACCCGCGGTCGAAGGCGGGGTCCTCGGCGAAGCGGAGGAGCGGCAGCGCCGGCGGCCCGCTGACCGTCAGGCCGACGCCGCGGGCGGCCGCGAGGGCGACGAGGCCGTCGCCGAGGCGACGACCGAGGGCGGCCATCACCCGGCAGGCGGCGGCGTCGAGGAGCTCGAGGTTGGCGAGGGCGGCGGCGAGCGCCGGCGCGAACCCCCAAAAGGTCCCGGAGACGAAGATCGCCTCCGCGGCGGCCCGCAGCCGCTCGCCGCCGAGCGTCGCCGCCGCCGGGTAGCCGTTGGCCAGCGCCTTGGAGAGGCAGATCAGGTCGGCGTCGATCCCGAAGTGGGCGGCCGAGCCGCGGGGGTCGAGGCGCAGGCCCGAGCGCACGTCATCGACGACGAGGAGGGCGCCGCTGGCGTCGCAGTGCCGGCGGATCGCCGCCCAGTAGCCGGGCGGCGGGAGGTGGTTGGGCGCGCCGACTTGCTGGTCGTAGGGACAGAGGACCAGAGCGGCGACCGGCTCGCGCTCGAGCGCCGCCCGCGCCTCTTCGGGGTCGCCCCAGCGGATCCAGCGGGTCCGCTGGCGATCGGCGTCGATTCGACCTGACCCAAAGGCCATGCTTGTGTGGTTGCCGTGCCACGCGCCGTGGGCGACCACCAGCGCCTCGCGGCCGGTGTGGGCGCGGGCGACCGCGAGGGCGAGGCCGACGCTGTCGGTGCCGGAGAGCGAGAAGGCGGCCCAAGCGCTGCCAGGGGTGCGGGCGACCAGCGCCTCGGCGAGCTCGACCTCGATCGTCGAAGGCAGCGAGTAGGCGACGCCGCGGGCCTGCTGGGCGGCGAAGGCGGCGTCGACCTCGGCGCGCCCGTAGCCGCTGATCATCGGCCCGTAGCCGCAGAGGAGGTCGATGTACTCGGCGCCGTCGGCGTCGACGATCCGGCAGCCGTGGGCGCGGGCGATGAAGTGGGGGTAGCGCTCGGGGAGGCCGCGCATCACCCCGTCGACGAAGGCGAACGAGCGGCGGTGGCCGAAGACGCCGCCGGGGATGCGGGCGCGCGCGCGCGCGAGGATCGCCGAGCCCTCGCTCATCACCCGCCCCCGACGTAGGGGGCCCAGCGATCGGCGAGCTCTGGGAAGAGGCGGCCGAAGAGGGCCGGGTCGGCGAGGGTGTGATCGGCGTAAGCGAAGCCGGGCGCGACGATCTCCGAGATCAGGCCGAGCGCGGCGCTGCCTGGCAGGCGCGAGCTCTTCCACCAGCCGCCCGGGCAGGTGAAGGCGAGGCGCTGACCGGCGGCGAGATCAGGGCCGAGGACGAGCTCCTGCCACACGCCGGCCGGGGAGATCAAGCTGTAGACGATCGGCCCGCCGCGGTGGAAGAAGTGGGTGATGTCGGCGGCGTTGCGGTGGAAGGCGCCGATCGGCGAGTCGCGGGTGAGGAGGTAGTAGATGCTGTTGGCGAGCGGCCGCGGCCCGCCAGCGGCGGCGACGGTCGCGGCCGCGCCCCAGGTCTCGCGGAAGTAGCCGCCCTCGAGGTGCGGCCGGAGGTCGAGCGCGGCGATCAACGCGGCGGCCTCGTCGGTCACGGCGCACCCCCGACGAAGGGCGCGAGCGCGGCGGCGCTCGACGGCGCCAGGCCAGCGAGCAGGGCGGCGCCGGCGCGCTCGTGATCGCGCGGCACCCAGCCGGGGACCACCGCCTCGGAGATCAGCGCGAAGGGCCCCGAGACCAGCTCGATCGCCTTCCAGAGGCCGCCGGCGATCACCCGCTGCGGCGCGTCGGCGCCGAGCGCGTGGACCTCGTGCGCGCCCGCGTCGTCGAGGGTGTGGAGCCGCAGCTCGCCGCCGACGTGGTGGTAGTGGATCGCGTCGGCCTGGCTGCGGTGGAGGCGAGCGCGCGGCGCGTCGGCGCGGACCAGGTAGTAGATGATCGTAATGAGCGGCCGCGCGGCGCCAGCGAGCGGCGGCCCGGCGTGGTGGAGCCGATAGAAGCCGCCCTCAGGGTTGGGGGCGAGCCCTAGGGCGTCGATCCACGCGTCAGCGCTGGTCAGCACGGCGCGGCAGGCTAACACGGCGGCCGGGCGCTCACGCGTCGGGGTCGAGGGGGCGGCAGGCGGCGACCAGGGCGACGGCGTCGGGGAGGAGGCCGGGGAGATCGGCCAGGGCCGCGGCGAGGCGGGCCAGCTCATCGGCGGTGGGCGGGAGCTGGATCGACCAGGCTGGGTCGATCGCCGTCGCCGCGTCGAGCCACCGACGCAGCGCCTCACCCGCGCTGAGGGTGACCACCGACGCGGTCAGCGAGAGGGTGCGCGGGCTCAGGCTCGTGGTCGCGTGGAGGCCGTGCGAGGGCTTGTAGAGGACATCCCCGGGCTCGAGCTCGATGGTCCGGGCCGCCGCCCCAAAGGCGCCGCCGGCGTTGCCGAGCGGCCGTAGGGCGGCGGCGTCGACGTCCTCGACCTGCCAGCGCTTGCGGCCGGCGATCTGGAGGATGAAGGAGTCGTGGATGTCGCTGTGCGGCCGCAGGCCGGCGCCCGCGCGGGCGAGGAAGAGCTGGAGGTTGGCGGGCGCGGCGAAGCGGCGGGCGAGCGCGCCCGCGAGGGGGGCGAGGCGCGGTAGCCAGCGCTCGGCCTCTGGCAGGTTGATCGCCTCATCGGCGGCCGGCGTCGCCAGCGGCCCGCCGAGCCAGCGCCGCGAGCTCGCCACGCCCGCGGCTGGGAACGAGGCGAAGCGCCGACCCGCGGCCTCGTCGATCGCTGGGCCGGAGATCAGCGCATCGACCTCCTCGAGCGTCGGCATCGCCGGCAAGAGGAAGCGACCGGCGCCCGGGAACACGGTGAAGCGCCGCCGCCAGCGCTCGGCGAAAAAACGATCCACGTCGCCGACCAGGCGCGCCAGGAGGTCGTCGTCAGGGCGGTCGCCGGGCTCGCGCATCGACGGCAGCCTACGTGAGCCGGCGTCGGTGATAAAGTCGGCCGCTTTGTTCTGGCTCGACGACCCGCTCCCCAGCCTCCGCGAGTCCCTCGCCCACGCGACCGCGAGGATCCCTCACTACCGCGAACGAGCGGCCGAGTACGCGGGGCCGCTGACCTCTCTCGCCGACCTCGCGCGCCTCCCCTTCATCCGCCCGGAGGAGTACGCGGCCGCCCCCGAGCGCTTCGCGGTCCCCGGCCTCTGGCCGGACCTCGTCACCTACTCCGCGAGCACGACCGGCGCGATCGGCCGGCCGCGTTGGCACCTCCAGAGCGAGCTCGACGCCCTGCGCGACGCCCTCCCGCCGGTTGAGGATCGGGGGCGCGCGACCCTGGTGATCCATCCCTACGACCAGGGCGGCGCCCAGCGGCCGAGCCGCGATCCCACGACGATCTTCGCCCCGCTCCTGGTCCCCTGGCACTACGAGCAGATCCGGCGCCTCCTGGTCGACGGCTGGTCGACGCCCGCGGGTCTCCGACGCATCGATCACATCGACGCGTTCTCGCCGGCCCTGCGGATCCTCAGCGTCTGGCTCAGCCAGCAAGGGGTCGATCGCGGCGCGCTCGGGGTGGCGACGATGACCGGCTACGGCTCGATCCAACCGCCGCCGTGGCGCCGCCGCCTCCGCAGGGAGTGGGGCGCGACCTACCAGGACATCTACGGGCTCAGCGAGGTCAAGCAGAGCGAGGCCCACGCGTGCCCGATCTGCGGCGCGTACCACCATCACCGGCCGATCGTCGCGGAGACCGTGGATCCCGAGGGCGGCCAGCCGATCGAGCGCGGCTTCGCGGTGCTGGTGCTGAGCGAGCTGCGCCCCTTCAGCGAGATCCAGCTCCTCCTCCGCTACTGGACCGACGACATCGTCGAGATCGCCGGCCCCTGCATGCTCGCCGATCGCGGCTTCTTCTTCCGCGGCCGGCGGCGGGCGAGCGTCGCCCTCGCGCGGGGGAGTGAGGGCCCGATCTACGTCGGGCCGCTGCAGGTCGGCGAGATCCTCGCCGAGATCGCCGATGTCGCCCACCACACCTACCCTTGGGCGGCCTTCGCCGAGGATGTCGGCGCCCCGCGCTTCGCCCTCCGCGGGCAGGGGCGCAGAGTCAGGGTGGAGGTCGAGCTGCGCTACGCCCCAGCGCTCTACCCGCGGCGCGCGGCGGCGGCGATCGACGAGGCGCGGGCGGGCCTCCTGGGGTCGATCACGGGCCTCGCGGCGCTCATCGCCGACGGTGACGCCACGCTCGAGGTGGTTGCCTGTGAGCGCGGGTCGATCGCAGATCCGGCGAAGGTCTGAGCCCCGCCGGCGCCGCGCGGGCGGCTACATCGCGTGGCCGATCGGCAAGCCGCCCTTGCGGGCGAGGCGCTCGACGACCGCCTTGTTGAGGTCGTTGCGGACCTCGCGGCTGAGGCCGAGGCGGGCCGCGCCGAGGTAACGAGCGAGCTTCTCCCCGGAGCCGCCGCCGTCGCCCCGGAGGAGGTTGTCGACGCCTTCCCGCGCGGTGCCGACCAAGAGCTCGCGCTCCTCGGCGGTGAGGTCGAGGCTCCCGAGGGCCGCGTCGGGGTCGCTGGCGACCTGGGTGCGGAAGGGCTTGTTCTCCATCATCCGCGCGAGGACCTTGGCTGTAATTTCAGCAGACATCGCCTCCAAGGTCCGCGGCGCGGCTGATCTTGTCAACCCAGCGCGGCGAGCGGCGCCTCCGCGCGCCGTTCGACTTCGCGCGTGACGTGTGCGATTGTGCGCTTCATGCAGCACCGCCTCGCTCCTCGCCGCAGCTACGACCCGACGCTCCTGCGCCGCGTCGCCGCCGCGCTCGCGCTCGCCGCCGCGGGGTGCGGCGAGGAGGCCGAGGGGGGCGGCTTCTCGGGCACGTCGATCACCGGCGCCTCGGCGTCGATCACCGGCGCGTCGGCGACGACCTCCTCGTCGAGCGGCGAGACCGGCGAGACCAGCGCGAGCGGCGATACCGGCGCGACCAGCACGGGCCCGGGCGGGAGCAGCGGCGCAGCGACCAGCGGGAGCACCACGACCAACGGGACCAGCGGCGGCGAGCCCGCCGAGTGTGGGGCGATCGCGGCGACGCCGGGCTGGCAGCTCTGCGCCAGCGACGTGGGGACCTGCGAGGGGGTATTCACCGACGGAGCCGGCTGCCAGGCGATGTGCGCCGCGGTCGGCATGACCTGCGCCGAGGTGTACGAGGACCTCGACGGCGCCTGCGCGCCCGACCTCGACCGGCCGCCGCTCGGCTGCGACCCGCCGAGCGGCCACAAGTCGGACTACTGCGTCTGCGTCAGCGACCCCGAGGGGTGCGTGCCGAGCTGCGCGGGCAAGACGTGCGGCGGCGACGGGTGCGGCGGCAGCTGCGGCGGCTGCGAGGCGGGGTCGACCTGCCAGGCCGGCGCCTGCGTCGGCGAGTGCGACGCCTACCCGTTCCCGGCGGCGAGCCTCCTGGCCGAGCGGGTCGGCTTCGGGGCGCAGGCGACCGGCGGCGACCCGGCGAAGGTGTACCTGGTGACGACGCTCGCCGACAGCGGCGAGGGGTCGCTACGGGCGGCGCTCGAGAGCGACGAGCCCTACTGGATCGCCTTCGCCGTCGAAGGGACGATCAAGATCAGCGGCGACGGCCGCCGGATCTCGGTGCGCTCGAACAAGACGATCGACGGCCGCGGCCGCGACGTGACCGTCAACGGCAACCTCCGGCTCAGCGACGCGCGCAACGTGATCATCAGCGACATCCGCCTGAAGAACGACCAAGAGGCGATGTGCGGGCAGGAGGGCGACGTGCTCCTGCTGATCGGCGAGGGCGGCGCCGATCCGGCTAGTTACACCACCCGCGACGTGTGGATCCACCACGTCGACCTCTTCAGCGGCGGCGACGGGCTCCTCGACCTGCGGGGGGCGTCGCGGGTGACCCTGTCGTGGTCGCACCTGCACGACCACAACAAGGCGATGCTGATGTGGCAGACCCGGAGCGGCAAGCCGGCGACCGGCATGCGGGTGACCCTGCACCACAACTTCCTCGATCGCCTCACCCTGCGCGGGCCGCAGTTCATCTACGGCTGGCTGCACTTCTTCAACAACTACCACTTCGAGTGGTACGAGTACGGCGCGGGCAGCCTGGGCGGCGCGCAGATGCTCAGCGAGCGCAACGTCTACCGCGCCCGCCCCGGCCAGTTCTGCATCGACTGCCCCGACCCGAACCCGTGCGGCGGCAACGACCTCGTCGTGTCCAAGGAGGCCGTCGTCAACGAGTGGGCGTCGAACGGCAAGGGCTTCGTCCGCAGCGTCGGCGACTCGGCCCGCGAGGGGGCGAAGATCGCGGCGTCGTCGCCAGAAAAAGTCTTCGACCCGGCGGGGCTCTACGAGTACACCGCCGATCCGGCTGACGACGCGCTGGTCGCGGCGATCGTCGCCGGCGCTGGGCCGCGGGTCGACTACTGCGGCGGCTAAGCAAGACGCGCCGCGACCGCCGGCTGGGCAGCAGTGGCGGCGATCCGCCGCGGGTCGCGTCCGTTGACCGGCCTCACGCGGCGCCTGACGGCGCGCGAGCAGACCGCGTGGATGCTCCGCTCCCTGCCCGCGGAATGAGCCCGGGCCGCGTCACCTGGCCGAAGTGACCTGCGCGCGCGACCCCGCTATCATCCCGGGGTGCAGCGCTGGCGAGGACTCAAGGCGCTGCTCCACGACGCCGTCGACCGCACCACCGAGGAGATCGAAGCGGGCCACGAATCGAGCGCCCGCGCCGTCATGCGCGTGCTAGGCGCGCTGGACCGAATCGCAGATCCAGCGCGCCGCGTCGACGAAGCGCGGCGCGGGGCCACACGCGGGGTCTTGCGGACGCTCCGCGGGATCAACCGCGCCATCGAAGCGGCGACGGACGCCGGGCTCGACCTCCACGGCGCCACCGCCCGCGCGCGCGGAATCGAGCGCGCCGCCCCGGCGCCCGTCGCCATGCGCTCGGACACGACCCGCACCGCCCCCTGGCTGGCGGACGCCGCCCTCGGCCTCGTCAACGGCGCGATCGGCGACGCCCTCGACGCCCGAGGCAACGGCCTCGACCTCACCATGGCCCTCCGATACGGCGACGTGTACCTCGATCTCGACGCCGAGGCGCCCCTCCGCGAGCTCGCCGCGGCCACCCCCAGGGTCGCGATCTTCGTGCACGGCCTCGCCACCACCGAGTGGTCTTGGTGCCTGGGATCCGCCGCCTATCACGGAGATCCAGCCGCGACCTTCGGCACCATGCTCGCGCGCGACCTCGGCTACACCGCGCTCTACCTCCGCTACAACAGCGGCCGGCACATCTCCCAAAACGGCCGCCTCCTCGCGCAGAAGCTCCAGCGCCTCGTCGACGCCTATCCCGCCGGAGTCGACGAGCTCGTCCTCATCGGCCACAGCATGGGCGGCCTCGTCGTCCGCAGCGCCTGCCACTACGCCGCGCTCGATCGCCTCGACTGGGTCACCCGCGTGCGCCGAGTCTTCTGCCTGGGTTCCCCGCACCGAGGCGCGCCGCTCGCCAAGCTCGGGCACCTCATGACCGCCGCCCTCGGCGCGATCGACACCCCCGGCACCACGATCCCCGCCCGCCTGCTCGCCGCCCGCAGCGCCGGCATCAAGGACCTCAGCCGCGGCGGCCTCGTCGACGAAGACTGGCTCGGCCGCGATCTCGACGCCCTCCAGGCCCCCGCGATCCGCGAGATCCCCCTGCTCGACCCCATCGCCTACCACTTCATCGCCGCCACCCTCACCCGCGATCCCCGGCACCCCGTCGGCCAGCTCATCGGCGATCTGCTCGTCCGCGTACCGAGCGCGCGCGGCCCTAGCAGCGAGCGTCACGCCTTCCCGATCGACACCCACCACCACGGCGGCGTCCTCCACCACCAGCTCCAGAACCACCCCGCCGTCTACGCCCAGATCCTCGCCGCCTGCGCCGCCGACTGAACCATCGTCGCCGCGCCTCACAGCCCGATCGCCCGCGCCGCCATCACCACCAGCGGCAGCGTCGCCATCGCCAGCAGCGTCGTCACCACCGGCGCGGCGCTGCTCAGCCCGCGATCACAGCCCGCCTCACCCGCGATGATCCCCGCCACCACCGCCGTCGGCATCGCCGACTGGAGCACCGCCACCTGCGCCACCTCACCCCGCACATCGAGCGCCAGCAGCACCAGCGCCGCCAGCGTCGGCGTCGCCCCCAGCTTCAGCGCGCTGATCAGCGCCAGCGGCCGCGCCTGCCCGCGCAGCGCCCCCAGATCCAGCCCCAGCCCGATCGTCAAGAACGCCAGCGTCGGCGTCGACTCGCCGATCTGCGTCAGCGGCCCCGCCAGCGCCTGCGGCAGCCGGATCCCCCCCACAGCCAGCCCCAACCCGACGATCACCGCGATCACCAGCGGTCGCCGCGCCAGCTCCAGCGACCCTCGCAGCAGCCGCCGCCCTAGCGGCCCGCGCGGGCCCACCTGCTCCGCCGCCATCGCGCTTGAAAAACTCACCCCCAGCGTCAGCAGCAGCAGCGTCGTGATCGCCGAGTCGATCAGCACCGCCGCCGTCGCCGCCCCCGCGCTCCCTGGAAAGATCGCGATCACAAACGGCAGCCCCAAGAACGCCGTATTGGAGAACGCCGCCGTCATGCCCGCCGCCCCTTGCGCCGGCCGTGACGCGCCGGCGCGCCGCATCAGCAGCACCGTCGAGCCCATCACCGCCACCAGCGCGACCGCGCACGCCGCCAGCGCCGGCAGCAGCGCCGCGTCGAAGCGCGCCTCCGCCAAGATCACCACGATCCACGCCGGCAGCGTCACCAGCACCAGCACCCGCCCCAGCGCCTCCGAGGCCGAAGGCGGCGCCGCCCCGGTCAGCCTCAGGATCTGCCCGACCGCCACCAACCCAAACAGCGACAAGAGCAGCGGCAGCACATCTCCGGCCACGGCGCGCTTCTACCTCAGAACCTGCGGCGCCCGCCAGCCCGGCGCCCCTACAGCCCGCTCACGTCGCCGTGTTTACGCAGCGTCCACCGCAGCTCGATCGTCTGCCGTCCCATCCCTGCCAGCGCCACCTCCCAGCGGATCATCCCCTCCGCGTCGGGCCTGAGCCGCTCCACCTCGATCTTCACCTTCTCCACCTCGGACACCGGCACCCGCTCTGTCACCTTGATCGTCCGCGCCTCCGCGCCCAGGTTGGACAGCCTGATCTTCACCGTCGACGTCACGCTCGTCCACGACGACAGCGCCGCCTTCTCCTCGACCGACTGCTCCACCGTCCGGATCGCCCGCAGCGCCGAGTCGGGCCCCCAGCCCAGCGAGAAGCGCTCGCCCGGCGCGATAAAGAGCACGCTCGTCCGCCCGACAAAACCGCCGCCCCGCACCAGATCCACCGGCCCCGCCAGGATCGGCTGCTGCCCCGTGTTCACCTGCGTGCTCTTGAGGATCACCGCCGGATCCAGCTCCGCCATCAGCACCCGCTCCTCGCTCGCGGGCGCCGTCACCTCGAAGAGCGGCACCCGATACGGCCGCCCGTCGCTCGGGATCCGCGCCCGCGCGGGTGAGCGCAGCAGCAGCGCCTCGCCCCCGTCATCGATCCCTGGCAGCCGCTGCGCCGCGCGCCCCTGCCCGCCCAGCCCCGCCGTCTGGATCTCTTGGTCGCGCAGCTCCACCGCCAGCGCCTCGCTCCTGCGCTGCACCGCCAGCACCTCGCTCGCCAGCCGCGGCGGCGCGCTGCCCAGCGACGGCCGCTCGGTCGAGAACGTCAGCAGCACGTCATCCCAGCGCTCCCCCGTCGCCTGCCACACGCAGCCCTCGCACGCGAAGCGCAGCTCGCTCCCGCCGCCCGCCAGCGCCCGCAGCGTCGCGCGGTGGTACGGCCGCCAACAGGCCCCTGGGACCAGGTAGTCGATCTGCAGCGCGTACCGCCCCGCCGCCGCCGCCTCGATCTCGACGATCAGCTCCGCCACGATCTCGTCGCGCGTCTCCCGCGTCGCCGCGATCTCGGCCTCGAGCCGCTTGATCTCCGCCTCGACGTCCCCGATCTCCTCGCTCAGCGCCAGGCGCTCCGCCCGCGCGTCCTCCTCGGCCGCGTGGATCGCCGCCAGCGCCGCCGACCACGCCTCGCCGTCGACCTGCCCCCAGCCGGCGTCCACCGCCAGGTCGCCGATCGTCGCCGACGCCCGGCTCCCCAGCTCGGTCAGCGCCTGATCGACCCGCCGCCGCCGCACCTCCAGCGCCCACTTGCGATCGCCCAGCGCCCGCAGCGCGTGCTCACGCGCCCGCCGCTGCTCTGGCTGGTCTTCCGTACAGGTCACGCGCCGCCGGCGGATCCGCACGTCGCCGATCCGCGCCGCCGCCGTCACCTCGCCCTTCGGCCCGCGCAGCGCCGCGCACAGCGTCCGGTCCGCCAGCACCGGCGCCACCGCGGCGATCACCAGCCGCGTCGCCCCGGCCCGCACCTCCACGCTCCCGCGGCGGATCACGTGCGCGCGATCTTCCAGCAGGATCACCTCATCGACGGGCACCTCGATTGACATCGACTCGCGCTCGTAAGACATCGCTCAGCCCTCCCGCCGGTTGCCGCCGACCAGCTCGCGCTTGGCCGAGATCTTGATCGCGTAGCTCGCCTTGAACGTCTGCGCGCCCGCGGGCGCCAGCCTCGCCGACCAGCGATAGCCCCCCCGCAGCGCGTACTCCTCCGGCTCATACGCCTCCCACGGCGGCTCGATCGGCCCGCGCTCGATCTGGATCTCGTCCTCCCCCTCGCGCAGCGTCGGCAGCCGCTCGCGCAGCTCGATCGAGATCGGCCGATCGAGCCGGTTCTGCACCTCCACCACGATCTGATGGCGCAGCACCAGCGACCCGCCCATCAGCCCCGCGCTCTCCTCGCTGAAGCGGCTGTTCCGCGCCACCTTCACCGCCTGCTCCACCCCCAGCCCCAGCCGCAGCTCCCCGCCCGCGGGCGCCAGCGGCAGGTCACACGTCATTAGATAGTCGCCGCTCACATAGATGTCCGCCGGGCCAGCCAGCAGCGGCGCGTCGATCGGGTTCTTCAGCCGCACCTCGCGAAACACCTCGCTGCCCTCGCGCGGCACCGCCACGTACACCAGCTCCGCGCCCCCGGCCCGCGAGAACAGCGGGATCGAGTGGAACTCACCGTCCGCCAGCACCTCCACCGCGCCCTCAGCCGCGTACACGTAGTCAAAGCCGCCCACCGTCGCCACCGCCGAGTAGCGGGCCGGCAGCGCCCTGCCGGCGCTCCCCGCCGCGCTCATCGCCGCCGAGATCGCCCCGCTCACCGCGCGCAGCCGCTCCGGGCTCGCCTTCGCCGCGAGCTCACGCAGCCGCTCCAGCTCGCTCACCCGCGAGAGCTCGCCGCGCCGGCTCGCGCTCACCCCTGGCATCCGCAGATCGCCGTACGCCAGCAGCTCCCCCGGCTCCTCCGCCTCCATCGCTGGCGCCTCCTCCCGCCGCTCCTTCATCATCGACCCGCCCTGGCCGATCGCCCCGCCACGCGGCGGAGCCGCGCGAGATCGCGCCATCATCGACTTCGACGCCAGCGGCGCGCCTGGCGGCATCTCCATCGGCGCCATCGCTGGCGGAGGAGCCCCGCCGAAGCCCCGCGACGCCGGCTGTGGCCGGCTCGATGAGGGCGGCGCCATCGCGTAGCTCATCGGCGCAGCCGCCCGCTTCGCCCGCTCGGGCTCCGGCCAGCGCGCCCCGCCCTCATCGACCGCGCTCGCCCCGTCGCCGTCATCATCCGCCGCGAGCTCCTCCGCGAGCGACAGCGACTCGTCTTCCTCCAAGTGCAGCGGCTCCGGCTCGGCCGGCGGCGGCGCCCCGCCCGCGAACTTATCAAAGTCCGCATAGAGCCCCGCCGCGCCCTCTGGCGGCGCCCGCCAGCCCTTACGCGCCGGGCTCGCCTGCCGCCGCCCGATCCGCAGGCTGTGCAGCTCTGGCAGCTCCGTCCACCGCTGCGCGTCCGCCGTCGACAGCGTGAGCCGCACCCCGCGCCAATCCTCGCCGCTGCGCTGCGCCACCGCCGCCCGCACCGACACCGTCGCCGCCGCCATCGCTCGGTCGAACATGACCGTATAGGCAGGTGACCAACGTGCCCCAGGGACCATGTACTCGAGGACAAGCGTCCGCGGCCCGCTTTGCCCCGCCTGCCCGCGCAGCCGGATCGTCGCCCGCTTGCGCAGCTCATGCGAGCGCGCCTGCCGGGCCGAAGACGCCGCGCGATCGCGCTCGATCTCCGCGGAGAGCGCCTCTTTCGCCTCGCGCAGCGCTCGGCGGATCCCCTCCAGATCCTGATCGATCGCCGCCAGCGCCGCCCCGCGCGCCGCCGCCATCGCCTCCCTGCCCGTGTACGGCGCGGGCGGAGGCGCCGCGCCACGTCGCCCCTCCGGCCGCGCCGCCACCAGCTCGACCTCGAGGCGCTGCGCCTGCCGCAGCCGCCCCTTCATCTTCTCCTCGATCCCCAGCACTCGCCGACGCGCCGCCCGCAGCGCCTCGCTCTCGGCCGGGGGCAGCGAAGGGTCCACCGCCGCCAGCGCCACGCTCAGCGCCACGTCGATCGCCACCAGCCCCTCGCCCCCCTCGATCCGCGCCCGCAGGCTGCGGTCCTCCAGGCTCAGCGGCAGATCGTCGATCACCACCTCCTCCGGGCACGCGCCCGCGTCGGCGATAACCGACGAGCGGGCGACCAGCGCGCCCGAGCGATAGACAGTCACAGCGGCGATCGGGGCGTGCAGCGAGCTCATCAGAGTGCGGCATGGTAGCCGATCTACCGATCGATCAGGCGCGCGCAAAACAGCGCGCGGCGCGAAGGGCCGCCCCTCCGCGCCGCGCGCCTCGTCATCGCCGCGGTCTCACGCGCTGTGCACCGAGATCCGGCGCGGCTCATTGCGGCGCGACTTCGGCAGCTTCAGCCGCAGCACCCCGTCCTTGAGCGCCGCCTCGATCTCCCCCGCCTCGACGTCCTCGGGGATCTTAAACGACCGCTCGAGGTCCGCGTCGACCCGCTCGTTCGCGATCAGGCCCGCCTCCGCGATCGGCGCCCTGCGCGCGCGCAGCCGCAGCTCGCCCTCTTCGAAGCGCACCTCCACGTCCTCCGCCTTCACCCCCGGCAGATCCGCGATCACCAGGAACCCGCCCTGGTCCTCGAAGATATCGACCGGAGGCGCCACAGCTCGGCGATCGCGCGTCGCGTCGGCGCCCTTCACCTCAGCGTTGTTCTCTGTCGCCCTAGAAATTGTTTGCTCGTGCATTGAAGTGCTCCTTCCTGGTCTCTCGTGATCGTTCAAGGCGCTGCTCCTCGGCGCTACGCCTTCGCCTCGGCCTTCGCGGCGCTCGTCACCGTGATCGACCGGGGCGTCGCGTCCGCGTGCTTTGGCATCGTCACCGTCAGGATCCCGTCCCGCACCCGCGCGCTCACCCCGTCCACCTCGATCTTCACCGGCAGCGCCACGCTGCGCGCGAACTTGATCAACCCCCGCTCGCGGCGATGCGCCGAATAAGACCCCTCTGGGGCCGCCTCCTTGCGCTCGCCCTTGATCGTCAGGCTCTCGCGGGTCGCGCTCACCTCGAGCTCCGCCTCGGTCATGCCTGGCACCTCGGCCTCGAGCACCAGCGCCGCTCCGTCGTCACGCAGGCTCGCCCGCGGCCAGCTCGCCGCGCGTGGTGCCACGTCCGCGCTCGCCTCACGCAGCGCCTGGTTCATCCGCCGCCGCAGCAGCTCAAAAGTACGAATAGAGTCATACGGATCGCTGAAGTAGCTGATCATCACAACCTCCTTGATGGGCGACCCGGACGCGCACACGCGCGTTCAACCGGCCGCCTCGTCGAATGGTCGGCAAGCTAATCCGCCTCCTCGACCTGTCAACGGCCCCCTCGATCGGCGCTCACCGCCGACCGCTACCGGCGCCCTCGGCGCCGCCGCTCACTCCTCGACGCCGCGATAGATCCGCGCCAGCAGCCGACGGTTGTGGATCAGCGGCTTATCAAAGCGCCCCAGCCGCATCCCCTGCATCGTCATCGGCGTCTCGGCCAGCGCCGGCACGAAGCGCGCGTCGTCGCGGATCTCCCGCTGGATCAACATCAACGCCGCCCGCCGCGCCAACGACCCCAGCCGCCGCAGCGCCCCCTCCAGCCGCACGAACATGAACACCACCATCATCGTCGAGCCCGCGTCCAGCGGCACCATAAAGATCGGCGCCAGCAGCCGCCCAGGCCGCGTCACCGCCCCGCTCGCGTCTGTCCAGTGGATCTCATAGATCGACCGCACCGGATCGAAGAGCGTCGTCCACCGGTTGTGGAAGTGGTCCCCTTTTTTGATCCCAAAGAACCCGCCCAGCGCCGAAGGCCGCTGCCGCGCCTCGTAGCGCACCTCCGTGCGATCGGGGAAATTCTCCGCCTCGAACCCGATCGTCCCCACGTCCTCCTCCCGCCAGCCCAGCCGCGTGTGCACCCACGGCGTGTGCTCGTCCTCCGAGAAGTTGTCGAGCACCACGTGCAGCGGCGCCGCGAAGCGCTGGAACATCACCCCGCCCGCCTCGTAGCCTGGCGCGCCGAGCCGCGGCAGCCGCTCCATCGGCACCTCCTGTCCTGCGAGCCAGATCACCCCGTCGCGCTCCACCGCCTGCATCGCCTGCGCGGCGCAGCGGCGCAGCTCCGGCTGCGACGGGCTCTCGCCGCGCCCGGCCTGGTCGAAGCGCCAGCCGTGGTACGGGCACACCAGCCGCCCGTCCGACCGCACATGACCGCCCGACAGCGGCGCGAAGCGGTGCGGGCAGCGGTCCACCAGCGCCCCGATCCTCCCCTCTGCTCCGCGCCACAGCGCGTACCTCTCCCCGTCCAACATCACCTGCACCGGCTCACGCCCCAGCGCGCGCGCCCGCAGCACCGGGTGCCAGAAGCGGCTCACCGCGCTCATGGGTGCTCGACCAGCCAGCGCCGCGTGAACGTCGTCGTCTCGACGTAGCTCGCCTTCACCTCATCGACGATCGTCTGCTCCACCTTCCCCCCGACGAACGGGATCGAGCACGAGCACTCCCCCTCCCACGTCCGCCGCACCTTCGCCGGCCCTAGCGCCCGCACCGAGTACACCCCCCGCGTCTTCACCTTATCGGCCGCGAAGCCCGGCACCGTCTCCGCCACCATCCGCCCCTCACGCGCCTTGAACACGTTCTTCTCCGTGTACGCGATCGCCCCTTTGACAAACTTCGCGAAGATCGCCGGCACCTCTCGCTGCGGCGTCAGCACCTGCGTCCGGTAGATCACCAGCGCCTCGCCCTCCCCCTCGCGCCGCATCTCCAGCACCCGCCGGCCGATCCGCAGGCGCGCGAAGAGCCCCTCGTTGTACCCCTCGTCGAAGAACATCGCCCAATAGCGCTCGGGCGTCGTGTCGAAGTCATCCTCGATCGTGTACTTCATGGCTGCGCCCGAGGTCACCACAGATCGCCGCGATCTGTCACCTAGGGACCGCCTGCGCGCCCTCGCCCTCGCCGCTCGCGCCGCCCTCGCCCCGCCCCTGCCGCAGCAGCAGGCCCGCCAAACACACCCCGCCCACCGCCACCCCGAACCACAGCGTGCACAGCCGGATCAGCAGCGTCGAGGCCAGCGCCGTCGCCTGCGTCGCCCCGCTCGCCAGCCGGATCACCAGCACCGCCAGCGATCCCTCCGTCGCCCCCAGCCCGCCGGGCAAGAACGACAGCGCCCCGATCAGCGTCGTCGTCGACCAGAGGAACGTACACAGCCCCAGCGACGCCTCCACCCCCGCGAAGCCGCGGAGGATCAGCCAAAACCCCGCACACTCCAGCCCCCAGCCGACCACGCTCAGCGCCGACAAGATCGCCAAGTGTCGCAGCCGCAGCAGCACCGCCGAGCTCTCCACCAGCAGCTCCGCCTTCGCCGCGAATTTGCCGATCACCGGCGCCCGCTCCAGCCAGCGCAGCAGCCCGAGGCACAGCCGAGGCGACCCCAACACCACCACCCCGCCGATCACCAGCGCCAGCGTCACCGCCACCACCGGCAGATACTCTTGGAACTGCATCACCCCCACCATGCTCAGCACCACCAGCGCCACCAGGTCGGTCAAGCGATCCGCGATCACCACCGGCGCCGTCCGACTAAACGGCACCCCGTCGCTGCTCTTCAGCAGCGCCGAGCGCAGCACCTCGCCCACCTTGCCCGGCGTCACCGACATACTCAGCCCCGCCAAGTAGATCGCCAACGAGCGCCCGATCCCCAGCCCCGGCGCGTTCCCTGGCCCGGGCGCGCGGATCTTCAGCCACCCCAGGCACAGCTCCCACTTCCAAAAGCGCAGCAAGTAGTTCAGCGCGCTCAGCCCCAACGCCGCCGCCGCCGCGCGCCCGTCGAACTCCGCCAGCGCCGCCCCCATCGCCGCCGCGTCGACGTAGAGCACCGCCCCCAAGTACACGAGCACGCCCAGGACCACCCCGATCAGCGCGCGTCGGATAAGCGAGCTCATGCGGCCACGGAGCATACTTTTTTTCGCTCATCTTTTATTTGAAGTTCATCGCCCGCTCAAAAAAAGAGGCGCCTCCGCTCTGGCTCACATCGCCGGCCCGGCCCGACCTTGTTTTTTCCGCGGATCTTCGCCACCTTCGCGGCCGATGCACAGCACCAGCGCCCTCTGGCTCGGCCGCCTCCGCAGCGGCGAGCGCGACCGCACCGTCCGCGTCTTCACCGCCGGTCCCCCCCCCACCGACGACGATCTTTTTGAGGAGATCGACGACCCCTTCGCCGATCCCGCCGCCGATCCCTGGCAGCGCGCGGGCGGCCCCGCCAGCCCGACCGCGCTCCGCGGCCGCCTCGGCGATCACGCCCTCGCCCTCCCCCTCACCCCCTCCAAGATCATCGGCGTAGGTCGCAACTTCCGCGCCCACGCCGCCGAGCTCGGCAACGAGGTCCCCACCGAGCCCCTCCTCTTCTTCAAGCCGCCCAGCGCCCTCACCCTCGCCGGCCAGCCCATCGTCCTCCCTCGCGGCTATCAGCGCATCGACCTCGAGGCGGAGCTCGTCGTCGTCATCGGCCGCAGCGCCCGCGGCGTCGCCGAAGCCGACGCCCTCCAGCACGTCGCCGGCTACATGCTCGGCAACGACGTCTCCTGCCGCGACCTCCAGCGCAGCGACAAGCAGTGGACCCGCGCCAAGGGTTTCGACACCTTCGCCCCGATCAGCGCCTTCGTCCGCCTCACCGAGCCTGGCCGCGTCCTCCCCCTCGATCAAGTCTTCGTCACCGCCACCCACGGCGATCGCCGCTGCCAGCGCGCCCCCTTGTCCGACATGATCTTCGGCCTGCCCGCGCTCATCGCCTACATCAGCGCCTGCATGACCTTAAAGCCAGGCGACCTCATCTTCACCGGCACCCCCGAGGGCGTCCACCCCCTCGCCCCCGGCGACCACGTCCAGATCGCCGCCGAAGGCCCCTTCCCCCTCGCCCCCGTCGCCAGCCCCGTCGTCTAGTCCCAGCGGTCGATCATCACCACCGCCACCGAGTGCGCCGTCGTCACCCGCAGCGTCAGGTTCCACGGCTGTTGGTCCGTCATGCCCAGCCCGCACGCCGTCGCCTCCTCTGCCCCCGCGATCTCCGCGCTGCTATTAAACGCCTCGAGCGTCGCGCGGATCGGCCGCAGCTCGCTGCGCAGCGTCTCGGTGAAGAAGCCGCGCCCGCGCCCCGACGTCGTGTCGCGGCATTGGTCGAGCAAGAAGAGCGTGTGCCGCCCGTGCTGCGTCAACGGGTGCTCGCCCCACAGGTTCGGCGACGCAGCGATCCCTGTCACCCGCGCCCACGAACCCGCCCGCACCCCCCACGCGCCAGTCCCACCTGGCGGCGGCGTCGCCTGGTGAGGCCGCCGCGCCAGCCGTTGACCCGGCTCATAGTCGAACTCGAGCACCGTGACGTCTGAAGCCGCCCCCGTCTCGCCCCGCGGCGAGATGATCCCGGTGAAATGAAACACCTCGCCGCTGATCTCGATCTCCACCTTATACGGCGTCGGGTACCTCGCCGGCTCGTGAAAGCGGAAATTTTGGACAAACACCCGATAGCGCCCGCGCGGCGCCGCGCCCGCCGCCCAGCGGATATTCTCCACCGGCGTCGTCGTCTCCCCGCGCACGTTCATATCGACGTCGAGCCACCCGCCGCAGGACGCGCGCTTGCTGCCGAAGTAGATGTGCTCGCCGCGCGGCGTGGCGACGTGCAGATCCAGGTCATTGCGGTTGTCCCACAGCAGCGACGCCCGAATATCGACACCTTCATAACGTCCGCCCGCGCCCTCCACCCGGCGCTTCATCTCCGCGTCGATCCCCGCGTGGTAGTACCAGCTCACCGGGTTGCGCCGCTCCTCCGCGTCCCACTGCAAGATCGGCGGCGCCGCCGCGTCCACCGCCGTCACCAGCGCCACAAAGCGCTCCGGCCCCGCGGGCACCTGCGCCTCGATCGAGAGCGCCTCGGGCAGCATCGTCCGCGCGAACTTCTCCCACGTCATCGTCTGCTGCGGCAGCGCCACCTTGCCCGCCGAGGGGCTCGCCTTCGCCGTCAAGTGGCCGAACACGCTCCCCTCCCGCGCGGGCCCCTGGGCCGCCCGCGGCCGCCACACGAAGCTCTGCACGTCCTCCAGGCGCGCGTAGCGGCGCGCCAGCGCCCCGCTCGCCTTCAGCCCCGCGATCACCTTCTCTGCCTGCGCGATATTACCCGCCGCGGGCGCCACCTGAGCGCGCATATATTGAGAGGGCGCCATCTTCTCATCGAAGCGGCGCTTGATCGCCGCGCTATCGAGCCCGCTTTGCAGGTCCTCGAGCAGCGTCCCGATCATCCCGGAGCGGATATGTGCATACCCAGCCGGGGCCGTCGCCACCGCCCGCCACACCAGCGCGCCGCGCCGCCGCGGCTCCTGCACCCGCGCCAGCGCTTGATGCAGCCCCAGCAGCCACGTCGCCACGCCGATGCACTTCTCCGAGCGATACAGCGCCCCCGAGCTGAGCAGCGCGTGCGCGCGCGCCACCAGATCCTCTGAGAACTCCGCCAGCCCGCGCGACAGCATCCGCCAGTCCTCTGCTCGCTCCGCCTGCACCTGCCCCGCGCTCAGCAGCGCGTGCGAGTGCGCCCGCGGCACGGTCACGAAGATGTGCTCCCACACCTTGCCCTCCGCCGTCGGCGGCGACGCGGCCGTGCCCAGCGTCAACGTCGCCGGCACCAGCACCCCCCGCACCGCCGCCGCGTTCACCGCCGCCGCCATCGCCTGAAACGCCTCCTTGAACTCCGCCGGCGCGTCCTCTCCCCACATCGCCGAGCTCGTCCGCCCCGCCTCATCGATCGCCACCAGCCCGCCATAGCGCTCCACGAAGCGCCGGCACGCGTTGCACGTGTAGTGCTGGCGCAGCCCCTCCGGGATCTTCTCTAAAAAGATCCCCCACAGCCCCGTCACCGCGGTGAAGAACAGCGGCCCCGCCGCGTACCCCGCGAAGCGCCCCTGCAGCGCCGCCAGCAGCCCCACAAACTCATCCTTCTCGACGACGCCGCCGTGCTCGTGGTTCTCCATCGCTCATGCTCTCCTACCGGGGCCACGCCCGCGGCCGACGAGGCTACACCAAAGCTCACCCTCGGCGCCTCAGCCGCGCCTCCGCGCGATTCGGGCATACTGCCCCGCATGCTCCAGACCGCGCTCGGCCGCCTCCGCCTGATCGGCCTCATCGAGGGCACCAGCTTCCTCCTGCTGCTCACCATCGCCATGCCGCTCAAGTACGTCGCCGGCCGCCCCGAGGCCGTCAAGTACATCGGCTGGGCGCACGGCGTCCTCTTCATGCTCTACCTGCTCGCCCTCATGCACGCCGCCAGCGAGCGCGACTGGCCGCTTCGGCGCCTCTTCCTCGGCTTCGTCGCCGCCGTCGTCCCCCTCGGCCCCTTCGTCTTCGACGCCAGCCTGCGGCGCGAGCAGGCCGCCGCTCCGCCCGCGTGAGCGCGTGCCCGCGCCGTCCACGCCAGGTGACCGTTTTGTGAATCCCGGCTAGCCTGCTCGCCGATGCCCGCGATCATCAGCCCCATCGACGGCCAGCCCGTCTACAACTACGACGAGCACGACCTCGACGCCACCCTCGCCCTCTTGGGCCGCGCCGAGGCCGCGCAGCGCAGCTTCGCTCAGCAGACCACCATCGCCGAGCGCGCCGCGATCCTCCTCCGCGCGCTCGATCGCTACGGCGCCCGCCTCGACGCCAACGCCGAGCAGATCACCCGCATGATGGGCAAGCCGCTCGCCTACGCCCGCGGCGAGTTCAACGGTGGTTTCAGCGCCCGCGCCCGCTACCTCTGCGAGATCGCCGAGGCCGCCCTCGCCGACCACGTGATCAGCGACGGCGCCGACGGCATCAAGCGCTTCATCCGCCGCGAGCCCGTCGGCGTCGTCCTGCTCATCGCCGCCTGGAACTACCCCCTGCTCGTCCCGATCAACGCCCTCGCCGCCGCCTTCCTCGCCGGCGACGCGATCTTGTTAAAACACGCCCCGCAGACCGCCCTCGTCGCCGAGCAGCTAGAGCGCGCCTTCCGCGAGGCCGGCGCCCCCGAGGGGATCGTCACCGCCCTGCACGCCGATCACCCCACCATCGCTCGCCTCATCGACACCCGCCGCCTCGGCTACGTCAGCTTCACCGGCTCTGTGCGCGGCGGCCACGAGGTCTACCGCGCCGTCGCCCAGTCCAACTTCATCGGCGTCGGCCTCGAGCTCGGCGGCAAGGACCCCGCGATCGTCCTCCCCGACGCTCAGGTCGAGCTCGCCGCCGTCAACCTCGTCGACGGCGCCTTTTTTAACAGCGGCCAGTCCTGCTGCGCCGTCGAGCGGATCTACGTCCACCGCGACGTCTACGCGCCCTTCGTCGACGCCTTCGTCGCCGAGCTGCACCGCTACGTCGTCGGCGATCCCCTCGATCCAACCACCACCCTCGGCCCCGTCGTCAACCGCGCCGCCGCCGACCGGATCCGCGCCCAAGTCGCCGACGCCCGCGCCCGCGGCGCCCGCCAGCTCAGCGACGACGCCCGCTTCACCTTCGACGATCGCAGCGGCTGCTACCTCCCCCCCCGCGCCTTCGACAACGTCGACCACGCCATGGAGCTCATGCGCGAGGAGAGCTTCGGCCCCGTCATCGGTATCATGCCCTTCGACGACGAAGACCAAGCGATCGCCCTCGCCAACGACTCCCACTACGGCCTCACCGCCTCCCTCTGGACCACCGACGACGACCGCGCCCTCGCCCTCGCCGCCCGCCTCGACGCCGGCACCGTCTTCCAGAACCGCTGCGACTACCTCGACCCCGCCCTCGCCTGGACCGGGATCAAGGACTCCGGCCACGGCGTCAGCCTGGGCGCGCTCGGCTTCCACCAGGTCACCCGGCCCAAGAGCTTCCACCTGCGCAGCCGCCTGTCTTAAAGACCAGGAACCATCAGCCATGACCCAAGCCCCCGCCGACATCGCCGAGCTCGAGCGCTACATCGAGCGAGAGCGGCTCCGCTACTTCAAGGTCGCCGTCACCGACGTCGACGGCGTGCTGCGCGGCAAATACCTCTGCCGCGACAAATTCCTCGCCGCCGCCGCCGCCGGCCTCGGCTTCTGCGACGTCGTGCTCGGCTGGGACTCCGGCGACCAGCTCTACGACAACACCGCCGTCTCCGGCTGGCACACCGGCTACCGCGACGCCCCCGTCCGCCTCGACCTCAGCAGCGGCCGCCGCCTCCCCATGGAGCCCGACACCGCCCTCTGGCTCGGCCAATTTGCGGGCGACTACGCCGCCGCCTGCCCCCGCGCCCTGCTCGGCCGCGTCATCGAGCGCACCCGCGCCCTCGGCTACGACCCCCTCGCCGCCTTCGAGTACGAGTTCTTCCTCTTCCGCGAGACCCCCGACAGCGCCCGCGCCAAGGGCTACCGCGGCCTCACGCCCTTCACCCCCGGCATGTTCGGCTACTCCATGCTGCGCTCCGCCGTCCACAGCGACCTCTACCGCGAGCTGCAAGACACCTTCGCCGCCATGGACGTCGAGATCGAGGGCCTGCACACCGAGACCGGCCCCGGCGTGCTCGAGGCCGCCCTGCGCTACTGCCCCGCCGCTCAGGCCGCCGACCGCGCCGCCCTCTTCAAGACCTACACCAAGGCGCTCGCCCAGCAGCGCGGCCTCATGGCCACCTTCATGGCCAAGTGGAACCCTGAGCTGCCCGGCCAGAGCGGCCACATCCACATCTCCCTCGCCCGCGGCGGCGTCAACGCCTTCCACGACCCTGCGGACCCGAACGGCATGAGCCCGCTCATGCGCCACTTCGTCGCCGGCCAGGTCGCCCTCTTGCCCGAGCTGCTCGCGATGGTCTGTCCGACCATCAACGACTATCGCCGCCTCGTCCCTGGCATGTGGGCCCCGCTCGCCGCCAACTGGGGCGTCGAGAACCGCACCACCGCGATCCGCGTGATCCCCGGCCAGCACGCCCAGCGCAGCGAATTCCGCGTCGGACCCGCCGACGCCAACCCCTACCTCGCCCTCGCCGCCGCCTTAGCCGCCGGCCTCTACGGCGTCGAGCACCAGCTGGAGCTCCCTCCCCCGATCCACGGCTCCGCCTACGAGCTCCAGGCCCGCGGCGAAGCCGGCCAACCCCTGCCCGGCAACCTCGCCGAGGCCGCCGCCCGCCTAAAAAACAGCGCCGCCGCCCGCCAGCTCTTCGGCGACGTCTTCGTCGACCACTTCGTCGCCACCCGCGAGTGGGAAGATCGCCTCTATCGCCGCCACGTCAGCGACTGGGAGCTCGCCCGCTACTTCGAGATCATCTGAGATCCCCCGGGATCGTTGGACCAAGGACCACCGCATATGCACGCCCAAGCCCCGCGCGCCAATTTTAACTACCCCACCCTCTACCGCCTCGGCTGCGGCCGCCGCCGCGAGCTCGCCGCCGCCTGCGCCGAATTCAAAATTTCGCGCCCGCTCGTGATCACCGACCCGGGGATCGCCCCCCTCGCGTGGTCTCGCGAGCTGATCGCCGATCTCGAGCGCGCCGGCCTCGCCGTAGCTGTCTTTTCGGACATCCAGGGCAACCCCGTCGAGGCCAACGTCACCGCCGGCGTCGCCGCCTACCACGCCCACCGCGCCGACGGCTGCGTGCTCCTCGGCGGCGGCTCCGCCCTCGACGCCGGCAAGTGCGTCGCCCTCATGGCCCACCACCCCGGCTCCGTCTTCGACTACGAGGACGTCGGCGACAACTGGCTGCGCGTCGATCCCAGCAAGATCGCCCCCATGATCGCCCTGCCCACCACCTCGGGCACCGGCTCCGAGGTCGGCCGCGCCAGCGTCATCACCGACACCCGCGACCACACCAAGAAGATCATCTTCCACCCGCGTATGCTCCCCCCGCTCGTGATCGCCGATCCCGAGACCACCTACGGCCTACCGCCGGCGGTCACCGCCGCCACCGGCGTCGACGCCTTCGTCCACTGCTTCGAGGCCTACTGCGCCCCCGGCTATCACCCCATGGCCGAGGCGATCGCCTTGGAGGGCATGCGCCTGGTCGCCCAGCACCTCGTCACCTGCTTCCACCAGCCGCACGACCCCGTCGCGCGCACCCACATGATGATGGCCTCGACCATGGGCGCCACCGCCTTCCAGCGCGGCCTCGGCCTCGTGCACGCGATCGCCCACCCGCTCGGCGCCACCGTCGGGATCCACCACGGCCTCGCCAACGCGATCCTGCTCCCCTACGTCATGCAGCACAACCGCCCCGTCATCGCCGCCGCCATGGATCGCCTCGCCGCCTACCTCGGCCTCGCGCAGCCCGGCTTCGACGGCGTCTACGCCTGGGTCCTCGAGCTCCGCGCCGCCCTCCAGATCCCCCACACCCTCACCGAGGCCGCGATCCCCGGCCTCCACCCCGGCCTCGCCCCCAGCCTCGCCGAAGCCGCCACCCGCGATCCCTCCCTCGGCACCAACCCCAAGCCCTGCACCACCGCCGAGATCGAGGCCGTGCTCCGCGCCGCCTTCACCGGCTGAGCGAGCGACGACCTCCCACGAAGATCGTCCGATGACCTACGACCCGCACCCATCGCTCGCGCCCACCTACCGCGGCCTCCAGTGGATCGACGGCGCCCTACCCACCGAGCTCGAGCGATGGCCCCGTCACCGCACCCGCCTCCAGATCGACAAGACCGGCGACGCCTACGACATCGCCCACGAGGAGCTCGCCGCCTACGCCGCGGGTCGCATGATCGAGTGGCCCGAGCGCCCCATTTATTTCTTATGCGACATGCACGCCGACACCGACGCCTTCTTCCGCTCCCTCGTCGCCACCGGCGGCGTCGAGCGCACCGGCCCCGGCGACGACGACTTTAAGATCACCGCCGAGGGCAAGCGCGCGATCTTCGTCATCGGCGGCGACTGCATCGACAAAGGCCCCGACAACCTCCGCCTGCTCCGCGCCCTGCGGCGCCTCATCGATCGCGGCGCCGACGTCGAGCTGCTGACCGGCAACCACGACCTGCGCATGCTCGTCGGCCTCATCTACGGCGGCGCTCGCGACCCCCGCCACGCCCACCTCTTCGTCCGCCTCGGCAAGAAGTCGATCCCCCTCTTCCGCGAGATCTTCGACCATTACATCGCCGGCCCCGCCGATCCCTCGAAGGGCCCCTTCTCCGGCCGCCGCGACTTCCCCAGCGACGCTGAGGTCCGCGCCAAGCTCTTCCACGACGACACCTGGTACGACGAATTCCCGCGCGCCGTCGCTGGCTTCATCGCCCCCGACAAGATCGAGAAGGAGGTCGCCCGGATCCGCGAGAAGACCCAAGAGCTGGTCGACAAGTGCGACGAGCTCGACATGTCCCTCGGCATGGTCTACGCCGCCTTTGAGGCCGCCCGCTGGCTCTTCCTCGACCCCGCCGGCGAGTTCTTTTGGTTCTTCGAGCGCATGAAGCTGTGCCGCAAGTACGGCTCGCTGCTCTTCATCCACGCCGGCGTCGACGACGTCATCGCCCGCCTGATCCGCGAGCGCGGAATCCACCACCTCAACGACGAGTTCCGCCGCCTCCTGGGGGACGACCTCTTCGGCCTCTACCACGGCCCCTTCGGCAACACCTTCCGCACCAAGTACCGCCCCGCCGATCGCCCCTTCACCGAAGCTGGCCTCAAGGACATGCACGACGCCGGGATCCTCGCGATCGTCCACGGCCACCGCAACATCCTCCGCGGCCAGCGCATGGTCCTCCGCGGCGGGATCTTAAACTTCGAGTGCGACGTCTCCGTCGACTGCAACACCCGCGCCTTAGAGGGCGCCCCCGGCCCCGGCGGCGGCGCCACGCTCATCCGCCCCGACGGCGCCATGCTCGGGATCAGCACCGACCATTCTTTTATCAAACACTTCGACGTCCGCACCGCCTTCCGCCTCCGCCGCAGCCGAGCTGGCCGCTGACCCCCCAAGTTCCTCGCCCTTGACCACAAAACCCCCGCCCCGATACCCTGCTCGCGCGTGCAGGAGAACTACAAACAAGCGGCCCGCCGCCACTACGCTGACGCGGAGCACCTCGCCCGAGACGAACGCTGGGAGAACGCCTGCCACCTGCTCGGCTTCGCCGCCGAGTGCGGTCTCAAACACGCTGTCGCCAACCTGCGCCCTGGCCAGAGCGCCCCGCACCTTCACCTCCCGGAGCTCGCCCAGACCGCCGTCAAGCTCCTGCACGGCCGCGACCCCGCGCACAGGAGCCTGCGCACCCTCTTGAACGACCCAGACTTCTTCAAGGACTGGGCGGTCAGGCAACGCTATCACCCAGACGGCAGCGTCACCGCGGAGCACTACAAGCGCTGGCTCACGCACGCCCGGCGAACCCTCGGGGCCGCGAAGCTCAAGGAAGGCCCCTCATGAGCTGCGCCTACGACGACGCCTTGCCGCGCTTCGCAGAGCAGGTCGAGCAGCAGCTCGGCGCGCAGGCCCTCACCGAGCACGCCTTCCTCCGCGACGCGAACGGCCGTCTCACCTTGATCCTCCGAGGAGAACGCCCCCGAGAGCGCCTCGGCCAAGGCCGCCTCCACGACCTCGCTGAAGCCGTCAAGCGCCAGCTCGGCCCCTACGTCGACGATCTTGTCCTTGCGACCCCGAGCGAGCTCTTCGACGACACCCTCGCCGAAGGCGGCCACCAGGAGCGCCTCTCGAGCGGCCGTCACGTCCGCCTCATCGAGCGATGGTTGGTCGGGGGCGACTGGCAGACCAGCCCCCAGAGCGCCCTCGAGGGCGCCCCCCCGATCGTCGCCTTCGTCAGCCACAAGGGCGGGGTCGGCCGCAGCACCGCGCTCGCCATCGCCGCCGCGCACTTCGCCGCCCGCGGCCGCGACGTCCTCGCGCTCGATCTCGACCTCGAAGCACCCGGCCTCGGGACCATGCTCCTCCCCGAAGATCGTACGCCTCGCTACGGCGCGATCGACTACTACATCGAGAACGGCCTGCGCCCCCTCGACGACGCCTTCTACGGCGACTTGCTCGGCGTCTCCCCCCATACCACCGATCGAGGCCTCATCCACGTCGTGCCGGCCGCCGGGGTGAGCAGCCTCCAGCACCCTCAAAACATGCTCGGCAAGATCGCCCGCGCCTACCTCGACGATCCCGCTCCGGACGGCGCCGCGAGCTTCCTGGGGCAGACCCGCGCCTTGATCCGCGCCCTCACCGAGCGACGCCGCTACGACCTCATCCTCATCGACACCCGCGCCGGCCTGCACGAGAGCACCGCCGCCGCGATCCTCGGCCTCGGCGCCGAGGTCTTGCTCTTCGGCGTCGACACCCCCCAGACCTTCCACGGCTACCGCTTCCTGCTCGCCCACCTCGCCCGCTTCGCCCCCGAGACCAGCGGCGACGACGACTGGCGCTATCGCCTCCAGATGGTCCACGCCAAGGCCAGCGCTGATCCCAAGCGCGCGCGCGCCTTTGACGATCGCGCCTACACGCTCCTCCAGGGCGCCCGCTTCTACGACCCCGCTCCAGAAGACCCGAGCGACGAGGCCTTCTCCTTCAGCCTCGACGAGGTCGAGGCCCCACACCGGAGCTGGCGGATCCTAAGCGACTCCAACTACTTCGAGTTCGATCCACTGAGCGCCCCGGAGGTGCTCACGCAGCCCCTCTACAGCCGCACCTTCGGCTCCTTCCTCGCCGCGCTCGAGGAGCGCGTGAACCTCACCGATGCCCCCGCGGACTAAAGACCTCAGGCTCGCCGACGTCCAGATCCTCCGCCGAGCCCTGCGGGATCTCCCGCCAGCAGCCGCGCACCAAGCCGCCGATCCGCCCGATCTCAACGAGCTCTACGCCCCTGAAGGCCACGAAGGTGCGCTTGATCCGGAGCGGGCCCTCGTCATCGGCAACCGCGGCGCCGGCAAGAGCTTCTGGTCCGCGGTGCTCGCCGATCCACGAGCACGCCGCGCCGTCGCTACCCAATACCGACGCCTCCGCCTCGAGCACACCGACGTCGCCCTCGGCTTCCACGAGGCCGCTGGCAAGCGCGAAGGCGACAAGTCCCCCTCACCGGAGCTCCTCACGGCGCTCTGCGCTCAAGCCACCCCGGCGCAGATCTGGCGCGGCGTGCTCCTACAAGCGTTAGATCCCCAACTTACGGGGCTCAGCCCGCCGACGAAGCTCACCGAGACGCTCCTTTGGGCGCGCGACAACCTCGAGGACATCGAGGCCGGCCTGCGGCGCGCGGACACCCGCCTGCACGCCGACAAGCGCCGCTTCGTCCTCGTCTTTGACGCCCTCGATCGCCTCGGCGCCGACTGGCCGACCATCCGCTCGCTCAGCGCCGGCGTCCTGCGCTTCGCCTTGGACCTCCGCGGCTACCGAGCCCTACGCGCCAAGATCTGGATGCGCAGCGACCAAGCCCGCGATCCTCACCTCTTTGACTTCCCGGACGCCTCCAAGCTGCGCGCCGAGTCTGTCGAGCTCCGCTGGCGCCGCCCCGACCTCTACGGCCTGCTCTTTCGCCGCCTATGGTTTCATGATGACGAGAAGGTCCGCGAAGCCTTCAAGCGCGCCATCGACGGCCGGAGCGTCCGCCCCGACGCAACGGAAGGTCAGATGCCGCCCGGGCTGCGCAAAGACGAGTCGATCCAAGAGGACGTCATCGCCACCCTCGCGGGCCCCTACATGGGCACGAACCACCGCCGCGGCCGCACCTACCTATGGATCCACAACCACCTCGCCGACACCTTTGGTGAGACCAGCCCTCGCTCCTTCCTGATCGCCCTCCAGCGGGCAGCGAACAGCGTCGCCGAGGCGAGCACCACCGCCATCGATCACCACGCCATCCGCATCGGCGTCCAAGAGGCCTCGATCGTCCGCGTCGATCAACTCAAAGAGGACTATGCATGGATCGACGAGGCCCTAAGGCCGCTCGCCGACCTCGAGGTCCCCTGCCCGCCGAAGGCGCTGCTAGACGCCTGGAAGCGCAACCAGACCCTGGAGGCGATCCTCAACCTCCAGAGCCTCCAGCCGCTCGAGCTCTTCAACGTCCCAAGCCCCGATCGCGGCCGCGCCCTTTTGCAGGCGCTGATCAGCATCGGCGTGCTCGAGGAGCGCGACGACGGCCGCAGCAACATCCCCGACATCTTCCGCGTCGCTGCCAAGATCAAGCGCCGCGGCGGCGTCCCACCAGTCAAACAAACGGCCCGGCGATGATCACCCCTCGCCCGCGCCACCTCCTCCCCCTGCTGCTCGTCGCCTGTCCCCGCGCCGACGACGCAGCCAGCGAAGCCACCGCCGCCACCCAGACGACCACAACCGCCGCCACCACCACCCCCTCCACCGGCGCCCTCACCGAGACCACCGGCGCTCCTGCCGCTGAGTGGGTCGCGGCGTTAAAGCTCGGGGTCGAGCACGGCGCGTTATTAAGCGTCTGGGGTCCCAACCCCGACGAAGTCTACGCCGTCGGCGGCCAGCTCGGCCCTGACCTCAGCCGCGGGATCCTCTTTGTCCACGACGGCCTCACCTGGTCCGAATCTCCGCTCCCCGAGGGCACCCCTGCCCTTAATTGGGTCACCGGCGTCGGCGGCGAGCTCTGGGTCGTCGGCCACCGCGGCGCCGCGCTGCGCCGCGAAGATGGCCTTTGGGTCAGCCACGAAACCGGCGTCGAGGTCATGTTGTGGGGGATCTGGGGCGCCGCTCCAGGCGACGTTTGGGCGGTCGGCGGCGACGGAGCCACCGAGGACCCCACGCTGTTACATTGGGACGGCGCCGCCTGGTCTTTTGTACAACTACCTCCATATCAAGCCACCAGCCGCGGCCTCTTTAAAGTCTGGGGCAGCGCCGCCGACGACGTCCATATCGTCGCGGACGGCGGCCTCACCCTCCGCTGGGACGGCGCCCAATGGCAAGAGCAGCCCAGCGGATCCTCCATCGATCTGATCAGCCTCTGGGGCCGCTCGTCCGCCGAGATCATCGCCGTCGGCGGCCGCGCCAACGCCCACATCGCCCGCTGGGACGGCGCCTCCTGGACCGGCGAGACTTTTTTAAACCCCGGCCTCAACGGCGTCTGGGTCGACGGATCCGGCCACGCCACCCTCGTCGGCGCCCAAGGCACCATCCTCGCCTTACCCCCCGGCGGATCGACCCCCGAGCCCGAACAAAGCGGCACCTTCCTCCTCCTCCACGCCGTGCACGGCTTCGACGGCGGCCCCCGCTTCGCCGTCGGCGGCAGCTTAAACCAGGCCCCGCCCTACGTCGGCATCCTGCTCGAGCACCGCCCCTGAGCGCGAACGCCCTCGCGCGACCCGGCAGTTTTGTCAGCTTGGTGCTTGTGTTCGATTTGTTTTTTATAGTAGTTTGTCTTCGCGTCGTTCTTCCGCCCCCGGGAGCAACCGACCGAGGACCACCACCATGAACACAGCTCTCTGGCGCCACGGACTCACGCTGCTCACCCTCGTCCTCGCCTGCGGCGGCGATGACGGCGCGCAGCTGACCAGCACCTCCACGACCGGCCCCGCGACCGAGGGCATGAGCTCCACCTCGGGCGGCAGCAGCGACGGCACCACCACCACGAGTCAAGCGAACTCGTCGGGTCAAGCGAGCACGAGCGAGCAGCCCACCACGGAGACCGGCTGCACGTTCCTCGACTGCACCACCGCCACCGACAGCCTCCCCCGCGAATGTGACATTTGGGAGAACAACTGCCCCGAAGGCTACAAGTGCATGCCATGGGCGAGCGACGGCGGCTCGTCGTGGAACGCGCACAAATGCTCGCCGCTCGACCCGAACCCGGCCAAGCCCGGCGAACCGTGCACCGTCGAAGGGAACGGGGTCAGCGGCGTCGACGACTGCGAAGCCGGCGCGATGTGCTGGGAAGTCGACGGGCAGACGCTGATGGGCACCTGCATCGGCTTCTGCGACGGCTCGCCGGACAGCTACTCGTGCTCCGAGCCGAACACGATGTGTTATGTCAGCGGGAGCGGGGTGCTGACCCTCTGCCTGCCCGGCTGCGATCCGCTGACGCAGGACTGTGATAGTGGGGACACGTGCCTCTGGGGCGGCAACGGCTTCATCTGCGCGCTCGACGCATCGGGCGAACAGGGCCAGTACGGTGACCCCTGCGAGTACCTCAATGTCTGCGACCCCGGCCTCATCTGCATGGGCCCGGAGTACGTACCGGGCTGCATGACGAACGGCTGCTGCACCCCGTGGTGCGACCTCACGGATCCGAGCTGCCCTGGCGCCACCCAGGAGTGTCTGCCCTGGTTCGAGCAGGGTGTGGCCCCTCCCGGATACGACCACGTGGGCATCTGCGGCGTCCCGCTCTGAGCGAGAGCGTCCCGCTCTGAGCGCGATCGCCCCGCGCGACTTTGCGCCCTCTGCCTCCAGATTGTATGGTCACGCGAGGACCAGCCCATGCTCTCGCGCCCGACCTCGCTCCTGATCGCCCTCACGCTCGCGCCGCACCTCGCCTGCGCGGATCCGAGCGGCACCGACACCGACACCGCCGCCGCCACGGACACCGCCGTCACCACCACGCTCACCACCGCGCCGGACCCGAGCGGCTCCACCTCCACCAGCTCCGAGTCCGACACCGATGCTCAGGAGCCGACCGACAGCGACTCTGCCACCGACTCCACCACCGGATCTGCCACCGACTCCACCACCGACACCGACGATCCGCCCGAAGATCCCGAACAAAACACCCCCCCGCTCTACCCTGGAGGGCGCGTCCACAGCCCCCTCACCCCCTTCGTCCAAGAGAGCCTCGCCTCGATCCGCGCCCTCGCCCCCGCCGCCCCCGCCGATCTTTTTATAAAAGTCGGCGCCTCCAGCACCGTCAGCCCGCACACCCTCCACTGCTTCGCCGGCGCCCCTGATCTCGACCTCTACGAGCCCACGCTCGGCCCCACCCTCGACTTCTTCCGCGCGGGCGAGGCCCCGGGCAGCACCCCCTTTGATCGCAAAACCCTCGCCGCCGAGGTCGGCCGCACCGCCGGCTGGGCGATCACCGGCGACCCTTCCCCCCTCGATCAAGAGTACGCCGCGATCCACCCTGACGGCCCCAGCCTCGCCCTCATCCACTACGGCGCCAACGACATGCAGATGGCCGTCACCTACGCCGCCGCCCTGCCTGGCTACTACCGCAACATGAGCGCCCTGCTCGACACCCTCATCGACCGCGGCGTCGTCCCGGTCGTCTTCGGCCTCTCGCGCCGCCAGGACAGCCCCGCCGCCGACCTCTGGGTGCAGACCTACAACGCCGTCGCCCGCGGCCTCGCCCAGGCCCGCCTCATCCCCTTCATCGACCTCCACCACGCCTTGGAGGGCCTCCCAAACTACGGCGTCTCTGGCGACGGCCTGCACCTAAGCGCCGCCCCTCAAGGCGCCTGCGAGCTCACCCCTGACGGCCTCCAGTACGGCTACAACGTCCGCAACCTCATCGCCCTCGCGGCCCTCGATCGCCTCCGCGCCGCCCTCGTCGACGGCCACCCTGTGCTCGGCGAAGCCCACGACTTCCTCCAAGGCGAGGGCACCGTCGACGCCCCCCTCGAGATCCCCCGCCTCCCCTTCGCCGACGCTCGCAGCACCACGGACGCCCCCAGCCTCGACTTCGACGTCTACAGCGGCTGCGACGCGCTCGCCGACGAATCTGGCCCCGAGAACATCTACCGCCTCGTGCTCGACCAACCCACCGAGCTGCGCGCCGTCGTGCTCGATCACCCTGGCGTCGACGTCGACCTCCACCTGCTCGACGACACCGCCACCGAAGCCGGCTGCCTCGCCCGCGGCGACCGCCTCGTCAGCCGCACCCTGCCCGCCGGCACCTACTTCTTCTCCGTCGACACCTACGTCGACGGCCAAGGCAACGAGTTTTCAGGCGAGTACACCTTCGTCGTGCTCGCCTGCGAGCCCGGCGACCTCGAGTGCTACTGACCCGCACGACCATGATCGCCGCGCGAAGATGCCCACCCCACCCTCGTGAACCGTAGTAACGTCGCCCAGTGAACACCCGCCGCCCCCGCCTCCTCACCTTCGCCGCGCTCGCTCTACCACCGCTCCTCGCCGCCGGATGCAGCGGCGACAGCGGCGGCACCCAAGGCGACACAGCCGGCTCTACCACCGCGTTCACCACCACCGCCGCCACCGCCGCCGAGTCTGAGGGCGCCACCGACACCGCCGGCGCCACCACCACGGGGGGCACCGTCGGCGAGTCTGACACTGGCACCACCAGCGCCACCAGCGCCACCGACAGCGCCAGCGGCACCGCGACGGACACCGACACCGGCACCGACACCAACACCACCGGCAGCGGCTTCTGCGGCGACGATCCGCCCTCGGGCTACGTCGGCGAGTTCGACAGCGAGTGCAAGAACGAGCCCAGCGTCGGCACCTTCACCCCCGTCATCGAATGGAACAAGGCCATGTTTATGGGCCCACCTGGCCCGCACGGCGCGAGCGCCCCGATCGTCGTCCAGCTCAGCGACGACAACGAAGACGGCAAGATCGACGACGCCGACACCCCCGACATCGTCTTCATCTCCTACGGCGGCGACGTCGGCGCCCTCCGGGCCGTCTCGGGCGACGGCACCAAGGAGATCCTCAACATCGGCGGCGTCGGCCTCGATCGCAACAAAGCGATCGCCGCCGCCGACATCGACGGAGACGGCGTCGTCGAGCTCATCACCACCAACACCAGCCGCGAGGTCATCGTCTTCGAGCACACCGGCGAGCTCAAGTGGAAGAGCGCCTCGATCCAGCCGCACGTCGGCGTCTACGAGGTCGCCGTCGCGATCTCCGACATGAACGGCGACGGCCAGCCCGAGCTCGTCGCCGGCCGCGCGATCCTCAACAACCAGGGCCAGCTCATCGGCGCCGGCGCGCACGGCATGGGCGCCGCCCCCCACGCCAACGGCTCCGCCAGCATGAGCTTCGCCGTCGACGTCGACGGTGACGGCCAGCAGGAGGTCGTCGTCGGCAACGCCCTCTACGACATCAAGGGCGGCCAGATCTGGTTCAACAGCCAGCCTGACGGTTACCCCGCCGTCGGCGACTTCGACCTCGACGGAGCCCCCGAGATCGTCGTCGTCTCCAACGGCACCCTCCGCCTCCAGTCTAGCGGCGACGGCGCCGTGCTCTGGAGCGTCGCGATCCCCGGAGGGATCGGCGGCCCGCCCACTATCGCCGACTTCGACGGCGACGGCGCGCCCGAGATCGGCGTCGCCGGGGCCAGCCGCTACTCCGTCTTCGAGGGCGACGGCGTGGTGCTGTGGACCAACGTCACCCAAGACGCCTCCTCTGGGATCACCGGCTCCTCCGTCTACGACTTCGAGGGCGACGGGATCGCCGAGGTCGTCTACGCCGACGAGATCAACCTCTACGTCTACGCCGGCAACGACGGCGCCACCAAGCTCAAGCTCACCGAGCACAACTCCGGCACCCGCCTCGAGTACCCCATCATCGCGGACGTCGACAACGACGGCCAAGTCGAGATCGCCTTCGTCTCGGAGCCCTACAACGGCAATTACACCGGCCTCACCGTGGTCGGCGATATGAACAAGTCCTGGCGCCCGGGCCGCAAAATTTGGAACCAGCACGCCTATCACATCACTAACGTCAACGATGACGGCACCATCCCGCTCAAGGCCGCGCAGAACTGGAAGAGCTTTAACAACTTCCGCTCCGGCGACATCTCGGAGAACAACGGCACCGCCGCCCCGGACTTAAAGATCATCACCCCGGACTCGTGCATCAACGAGTGCGGCGGCCAGGACCTCGCCAACGTCTGGATCCAGGTCGGCAACGCCGGCGCCGTCGCGCTCACCGCTGGCGCCACCATTCAGGTCTTCGTCACCAAGATGGGCGTCGAGTCCCTCGACCAAGAGGTCCCCTTCGACAAGATCCTCGCCCCTGGCGAGTACGCCGACGCCATCCTCATCCAGGTCAACACCGAAGGCGTCGACGCCCTGCGGATCTTCGCCAAGCCCAAGGAGTCCGAGTGCAAGGTCGACCCCGCCGACGAGCTCATCCTCGAGGCCCCCTTCTGCACGATCCCCGGCTGAACCCCAAAAAAGACCCAACGGCCCGCGCCGCCCATGCGGGGCGGCGGCGGCCAAGGGACGCCAGCCGCTCAGGCCCGCCCCTCAGCCCGCGCGACGCCCAATAAACAGCGTATGCAGCCGCCGCCCCTTACCGCCGCGCGGTCGAACCCGCAGCGCCTCCACCGCCAGCCCTGCCCGCGCCAAGCGGCTCGCGAAGCCCTGATCGTCGAACGCCGACCAGATCCCCAGCACCCCGCCGGCCGTCAGCGCCGCGCGGATCTGCGCCAGCCCTCCTGGTGTATACAACCCCTCATTGGACGCCAGCGTGAACGCGTCGGGCCCGTTATCCACGTCCAGCAGGATCGCGTCGAAGCCGCCCCCGCGGATCGTCGTCGCCACGTCCTCCACCCGCACCTCCACCCGTCCGTCTACCAGCGGCTCGCCCGCCAACCCCGCCAGCGGCCCGTGGTTCCAGCCTACCACCGCCGCGAACACCTCTGCCACCACCACCCTCGCCGAGGCCCGCCCCGCCAGCGCGTCCAGCGTCGCGCGCAGCGTGAACCCCATGCCGAGGCCGCCCACCAACACCCGAGGCGCCCCCCCAAGCCCCGCCGGCAGCCGCCCGATCACCTCTGTCGCCAGCGCCTCCTCCGACCCGTGTTTCTGGCTCGACATCAGCTCCTCGCCGCCCATCTCCAAAAAGAACGCCTCCCCGCGCTGCGCCAGCGCCAAGCGCCGGCCGTCCGCCGTGGTGATCGAGTCGATGACGCGGCGCGGCAGCATCGTCACCCCGCCGCCGCCGTCAGCGCGCCCCCGTGGATCGACGCGATCGTGAACGTCGGCCCCAGGCCCCACGCCAGCGGCGAGCGCACGAACGGCGACGAATTAAACACGTTCGGCACCTCGCCCCCGCAGTCCCCGCGGTCCGCGATCGCCCGCTCCAGCAGCATCGAGTCGTACTGCGCCATCGTGTCTTCCAGCGCGTTCCCGTTCAGCACCACCTCTGCCCCATAACTCACCGCATAGTGGCGCAGGTTCGGCAGCCGCGACGCCCTGGGCAAGTACGAGTCCGGGCACACCCCGTTCTCCGACACCGCGAACACCCCTCGGCCTGGCGCATGAAACACGATCGAGTGGTTCCCGCGCGTATGTCCTGGCGTAAACGCCAGCGCCAGCCCCTTACCCAGCCACGCCGACCCCTCCAGCGCCACGATCTTCGCCGCCGGCACCCCCTCCAGCGCCCCCTCGATCCACCAAGGCCGCTGCAGCGGGTGGATCGCCCGCACCGACTCGATCTCCCTATAGTTCACCAGCAGCTTCGCGTTCGGGTACAGCGGCGGCGCCCCGTCCTCACCCACCAGCCCGCGCCGCAGGTCCTGCACGTGCAGGTGATCAAACGTGACAAAGTCGATCTTCGCCGGATCGATCCCGATCGCCCGCAGCCGCGCCGCTGGCCCTGGGATCGCCCGCGCGAGCGAGTCCGGCGCCGCGCTCACCAGCTCCGCCCGCGCGTGCGCGAAGAAGGGCGCCTTCAGCGACAGGTCGTGCTCGCTCGGGTTCACCAGGATCGTCCGGATCACCCCGTCAAAGCCCTCAAACTCGATCACCTGCATCCGGTTGCGCATCACCAGCCAGCGCGCGCGCGTCGGCGCCGCCTGCCAGAACGCGAACGCCACCGGGTAGGGGAAGCGCAGCAGGTCGATCGTCCTGATCCCGCGCACCGGCCCGTCCTCTTTAAAGACCTTATGAAACGCCGCACCGCGGTCCACCGCCTCCGCGCTGCGCCGCCCCGGGCGCGCCGCCCACAGCCCGTCCAGCTCCGGGATCGCCCGCGCACCCGCCGGCAGCCCCACCTCGATCCGATCCGCGCCCGCGCCAATCCCTGTCATCGTCCTTCACTCCGAGTGTCGACGCGCCCGCTGCACATCCTGGACGCGCTCGATCTTGTTGAGGATCCTCAGCAATTGCTCGTTGCTCTGCACCTCGAGCGACGCCGAGATCTGCGCCGTCCCGTCGCGCTTATTCGTCGTCACGTTCGCGTCCCCCAGGTTGATCCCGAAGTCCGAGATCACCGCCAAGACGTCGCGCATCATACCCGGCCGGTCGCGGCCGATCACCATCACGGTCACCGGGTACGTGCGCCCGCGCGCGTGCCCCCAGTCCACGTCGATCAGCCGCTCCGGCTCCGGGCTCGACACGATGTTGGGGCAGTCCCTCCGGTGAATCGCCACTCCCCGCCCGCGGGTGATATAACCGATCACCGGGTCACCGGGCACCGGCGTACAGCAGCGCGCTGGGTGGCTCAAGATATCGCTCACTCCGCCGATGCTCACCCCCGCCGCCGCGCCCTTCTCCTTCGGCTTCGGCGCCCGCTTCGCCGGCTCGGCCGACACGCTCGCCGCCTCCTCATCCAGCCGCTGCTGCCGCGCCCGCTCGCGCTCGCGATCGAGCACCTTCGCCACCACCGCGCTGCTCGTCGTGTCGCCGAAGCCGACCGCCGCCAGCAGCTCCTCCACGCTGCGGCCCTCGACCATCGCCGCGACCTCTTCAATTTTAAAGCGCTCGAGGTTCGCCCGCTTCAGCTCGCGCTCGAGCAGCTCGCGCCCCTGCGCCAGCGCCGTCTCGCGCCCTTGTTGGCGGAACCAGTGGCGGATCTTCTGCCGCGCCGATCCTGTATGAACATAGCCCGCCTGAGGGTTGAGCCAGTCCCGGCTCGGCTGCTGCGTCTTATGCGTCAGGATCTCCACCCGGTCGCCCGTCTGCAGCTTGTGGTCCAGCGGCACGATCTGCCCGTTCACCAGCGCCCCTCGGCAGCGGTGCCCCACCGACGTGTGCACCCGATACGCGAAGTCCACCGGCGTCGCCCCCACGGGCAGGTCGATCACGTCCCCCGTCGGCGTGAACACATACGCCTGATCCTGAAAGATGTCCGTCTTCAGCGACTCGACGAAGTCCTGCGGATCCGTGACCTCCTTCTGCCACTCCATCAATTGCCGCAGCCAATTAAAGCGCTCGTCCGCCAGCCGATTCGCCTTGCGGTTCTCTTTATAGCGCCAGTGCGCCGCCACCCCGAATTCCCCGAGCTGGTGCATCTCCTGCGTCCGGATCTGCACCTCCAGCGACCGCCTGCCGGGCCCCACCACCGCCGTGTGCAGCGACTGGTAGCCGTTCCCCTTCGGCCGCGCGATATAGTCGTCGAACTCGCCCGCGATCGGCGTCCACAGCCCGTGCACGATCCCCAGCGCCGCGTAGCACTGGCTCACCTCATCGACCAGCACCCGCACCGCGCTCGCGTCATAGATCTCATCGAGCCCCACCTGCTTGCGCTGCATCTTTTTGTAGATGCTATAAATATGCTTCGGCCGGCCGCTGATCTTCGCCGAGATCCCGGCCTCGGCCAAGCTCGCGCGGATCGTCGCGATCGCCTCGTCGATCAGCCCTGCGCGCTGCTCCCGCGTCGTCGCCAAGCCTTGGCTGATCTGTTTATAGATCTCCGGCTCCAGCTCCCGCAGGCACAAGTCCTCGAGCTCCCACTTTAACGAGAAGATCCCGAGTCGGTTCGCCAGCGGCGCGTAGATCTCCAGCGTCTCCCGCGCCACTCGCCGCCGCTCCGCCGCCGCCGCCGCGTCGTCCCCCAGCCCCCGCAGCTCGCGCAGGTCGCACAGCCGCAGCGCCAGCGCGCACAGCACCACCCGCACGTCCGCCGCGATCGCCAAGAACATCTTGCGCAGGCTCTCGACCGCCCCTCCGTCGAGGCGGTCCCAGCGCATCGACATCAGCCTGCGCGCGCCGTCGACCAGCGCCGCCACCTCCTCGCCGAGCCCCTCGCGGATCGCCTCCGTCGGCGCCCCGCCCCCGCCCGCCGAGCCGACCAAGAGCGACGCCGCGATCGCCGGCGGATCCACCCGCAGCTTCGCCAGCAGATCCGCCGCTGGCAGCGCCCTCGCCAGCGCCGCCGGGTCGTGCCTCGCCGCCATCGCCTCTGCCGCGACGATCGACCCCGCCGACGCCTCATCGTAAAAGCTCGCCGCTGTCGCCGCGATCTCTGCCAGGGTGCTCTCGTTCGCCTTCACCATCGGATCGTCGACGGGGCGCTAGCCCCCGCTCGCGCGAGCTTATACCAGCGATCTCAGCGCAGCACCCGCAGCAGCCGGCGGTACTTCGCCTGCGAATTCGGCCCGGCCACGTCGGCCAGCGTGAACCCGTCCAACGCCGCCATAAACGCCGCCATCGCCGCGCGCAGCGGAGGGATCAGCGCGCACGCCGGCGTGATCGGGCACGTGTCGTGCTCGCGGTCAAAGCACTCCACCAGCGCGAAGTCAGGCTCCGTCGAGCGCACCACCTCACCCACCGAGATCGCCGAAGCAGGCCGCGCCAGCCGCACCCCGCCGCCGCGCCCTCGCCGCACCTCCAGCAGCCCCGCGCGGCCGAGCGCGTGCACGATCTTGCCGAGGTGATTCTCCGAGATCCCAAACGCCGCCGAGATCTCCGCCGTCGACACCAGCCGATCTTCGTGGCAGGCCGCGTAGATCAGCGCCCGCAGCGCGTAGTCGGAGTGCTTCGTCAGTCGCAACTTGGCGCCGATCCTACACCGGATCCTGCGCGCTCTGTCGCGGCTCCGCGCGTCCCCGTGCATCCGCCCCGCCGCCCTGCGCGCCGCTATCGACGCCTCACCGGCGATCACGTAGCGTGCCTCGGATGCCCCGCGCACCCTGGCTCACCGCGTCTCTTGTGAGCGCCGCCCTCATCGCCGCGCCGGTCCACGCCCAGCCCGCCCCGCTCGACACCGTACACCTCCGCGACGGCGGCCTCATCCGCGGCACCATCCTCGAGCTCCAGCCCGGCCGCTCCGTCACGATCCAGCCGGCCGGCGACGAGCCGCCCAAGACCTTGCCTTGGGACCAGGTCGAGTCCACCTCCCTCGCCGGCGCCGCCCCCGCGCCGACCGCCGCCGCCGCCCCCGCGCGCCCCGCACCGCTCTCCGAGGACATGTTCCCGGGGACAGGCCAACCGCGCCTCACCATCGAGCTACGCGGCCGCCGCCCCGTCCACCTGCTCACCCCTGGCAGCGGCCCGCTCACCCTCAGCAGCTCCTCGACGACCGTACGCGCGGGCCTCGCCCTGCGCTCCGTCTGTCAGTCCCCCTGCGGACAGCTCATCGACGCCCGCGAGGGTTACCCCTACTACTTCGGCGGCGACCGGATCCCCCTCAGCCGCCCCTTCTACCTCAACCACCTCAAGGGCGACGTCGTCGCGGAGGTGCGCCCTGGCCGCGTCGGCCTGCTCTTCGGCGGCGTCCTGCTCGCCTCCTACGGCGGCGTCGGCGTGATCACTGGCGGCACCCTACTCGGCATCGACGCCCGCACGTTCGCGCGCCCTGGCGGCATCGCGCTCGGCGTCGGCCTCGCCATGCTGATCGGCGGCACCCTCATGGCGATCCGCGGCCAGACCCGCTACAAGCTGCGGCCCCGCTGATCCGCCGCGCCCCTCGGCGCGGGCCACCCAGCCCCGCCACGGCGCCTCCGCGGGGCTCCACAGGCACAAGTAATAGCTGAGGCTGATCCACGAGAACGGCCCCACGTTCAGCAGCGCCAAGATCCCCACGTGCAGCAGCACCCCGATCGCCGCGAACCACGCCCGCAGATCCACGCGCCTACACAGCGCCCGCAGCCGACCGCCCCGCTCGCCCGTCGCGCGCAGATAGAAGAACACCAAGAGCAGCGGCGCCCCGATCTCCCAGAACCACGTGATCGCCGTCGCCACCTGCGTCAGCGGGTACAGCCACGCCGCCCACCAGCCGGTCTCGAAGCGCCGCCACGTCGGCTCCTGGAACACCCAATATAACGCCGAGAAGCCCCCCGCCGGCGTCCACGGGAAGCCCAGCTTGTTCACCCCAGTCGTCCCATACACGACCAAGAGCTGGAAGATCGCCAAGTACCGCGGCCACGCCGGGATCATCGCCGCCGGCGCCCACGACCCCGTACGCAGCCGCGCGTCCACCGACCAGCTCGCCGTCGAGCCGCTCAAGAAGAGCAGCCACAGCGCCCCGCTGATCAGCGCGTCGTAGCCGCCCATCACCCGCGGGTTCGCCGTGCTCAGCGCCAGATAGAGCTGCCCCGCCAGCAGCATCGTCACCCGCCCGCCCGCGCCCACCATCACCGCCGCCGCCGCCAGCACCCCGGCGATCTCTAGCCTCGTGATCGCCGCCTGGGTCGGCCCGCCCATCCACCGCAGCAACCACCGCCCCTCGGGCAGCGACAACATGCCCCCCTCCGCCGCGTCCACCCACAGCGCCGCGTCGATCCCGCCGACCGCCATCGACGCGATCGCGTACAGCGTCACCGCCCCCGCCGCGATCCGAAACAGCGCCAGCCCCGACGCCGCCTCGCGGACCGACAGCGCCGCCACCAGCGCCGCCCAGGCGCGCCGGATCACCGCTGCGCCCCCCTCACATCAACATGCTCTTCAGGACAGGTCGCTCTCACCGGGCCTCCTCCGCGCGGAAGATCCGCTCCTCCTCGTACTCCCCCCGGGTCGCCGCGCCTGCCCGCACCGCCGCCGGCGGCAGCGTCGCGTAGCGATACAGCCGCACCCGCGCCGCCCTCGCCCCCGGGTGCTCCGCCAGCGCTCGCCGCCCGCAGAAGCGCGCCACCGAGTCGTACACCGGCCGGTTCATCCCCCGGGCGAAGCGCCCCATCAGCTTACGCACCCGGTTGTGATCGAAGAGCCAGCGCATCCACACGAACTCGTCCGATCTCGGACGAAACAGCGGCCGCCACTCCTCCTCCCCGCGCGCGTTCACCACCAGCAGGTCCACATGCAGCTCCGCCGGGTGCCGCTGCGGCGTCGCGAACATCATCCACCCCTGCTCCGCCCCCACCGTCGCCGCGTAGCCGGCGAAGGGCCGCGAGATCGCCCGCTGGATCGCCGCCCACTCGCCGGCCAGCCCCCACAGCCGCTCCCGCAGCCGCGGCCCGTCCGTATCAACCCCCAGCCGCCGCAGCGTCCCCGCCCAGGCCTCGAAGTCCGCCGTCGCGTTGCGCGTCACCCACGTGCTCCGGTTCTGCAGCGCCCCCGCCGAGGGCAACGAAAGGATCACCACCGCCATCACGTGGTAGATGAAGAAGGCCGCCCGCGCGTGCGGCCACCACCGCCGCAGCCGCGTCCTCATCAGCGCCGCCGCCGCTCCTCGGCGTAGAGCCGCAGCGCGAAGCGCCCCGCCGGGTGCTCCTGGAACCACCGGATCTCCGCCTGGATCGCCGCGGGAAAGCGCTCGATCGCCGGCATCGGCGTCGGATACTCAGGCGGCATCAACACTGGCGCGGCCAGCGACGCGAACGTGATGTCCGCCGCCGTCAGCCGGTCACCGACCAAGAAGCGACGCCCGTCCGCCAAGCGCTCGCCCACCTTGTCGAAGGTCTCGTGCAGCGTCGCCAACGAGCGCGCCACCTGCTTCGGGTAGATCCGCATCCCCTTACGCATCAGCGCCCGCGCCAGCGGTAGCCCCAACATCAGCAGCTTCATCTCCCAGCCCGGCACCCCGTACCCCGCGATCTCCGCCAACAGCGACCGATCCGGCAGCACGAACGAGTACACCCAACGGCGCGAATCTGGCCCCAAGCGGGTGTCAAACCACTCCTCGAGCTCCAGCACCTCGCGACGCGGCCCCTCCTCCGTCGGGTACAGCCGGCGCTCGGCCGCCGCGCGGCGATCTGCGAAGAGCAAGATCTCCGTCGAGTCATTCAGCACGCCCTCGGCGGTGCGCAGCGTCGGCACTGACCGCGCCCCGCCGATCCGCCGCACCGCCCGCACATGAAAGATCGGCAGGTGCCCCTCCTCCTCGAAGTCGATCCCCGCCCGCTCCAGCCCCCACCGAGCCTTTTCACAGAAGTGCGAGAACGGGATCGAGATCATCAACGGCCGCGACATCGCCGCGATAGTACCCGGCTCCGCCCCTAAAGAGCAGCCGCCGGCCGCGGCCCCTCGACGAACGCGTCCCCCACGATCTCCCGCAGCGACAGCCCCGCCAAGAACAGCCCCTTTTTGAGGCGCGCCACCATCGCCGGGTCGCCGCACACGAACGCCCGCGCCGAAGCTCGCCCTGGCATCGCCGCCACGGTCGACTTCGCCAGCGCGTCGATCTCCCCGATCGTCACCTCCGCGTCCCCTTCGCCGTGCAGCGCGCACAGCCGCAGGTCCAGGCCCGGGTGCGCCCGCGCCAACGCCGTCAGCGGCCCGCGCAGGTACAGATCCTCGATCACCCGCGCCCCGTGCAGCAGCGTGATCGGCCCCGCGTGCCCCTGCGCCAGCGCGTCGCGCACGATCCCCCAAAGCGGCGCCAGCCCTGTCCCGACCCCGACCATCACCAGCGGCCTGCTCAGCGCCTCGCTCGTGAAGAAACACTCCCCTGCCGGCCCGCGCAGCCGCACCGCCTCGCCCACGCGCGCGGGGTCAGCCAGCCAGCCGCTCATCTGCCCGCCACGCACCTCACGCACGTGCAGCTCGATCGTCGCCTCGCTCGGCAGCGACGCGATCGAGTACGCCCGCGCCAGCCCGTCCGCCCGCAGCAGCGTCACGAACTGACCTGGCCGATAGGACATCTCATCATCCATCCGCAGGCGCACCCGCACGATCGTCGGCGCCAGCCGCTCCACCGCCGCGATCGTCGCCTTGTACTCGCTCGAGGCGTCTAACGCCTCGAGCTCGAGCGCCCCCGTAGGCCGGCAGAGGCACGCCAGGAGGCACCCGAGCGCCTTCTTCGCCGGCCCGAGCCCGACCTGCGCCGCCGCCGGGATCTCCCCCGAGCGCGCCCGCACCAGGCACGACTGACACGCCCCGCTCAGGCACGAGCTCGGGATCACGATCCCGGCGCGGGCGCACGCCGAGAGCGCCGTCTCTCCCTCCTCGATCGGGATCTCCCGCCCCTCGTAGCGCAGCCGCGGCGTCGTGCTCATCGTCATCGCCTCCTCGTCGCTCAGCGGTCCAGCACGTCCGCGCGCATCGACTCGGCCGCTGCGCCCACCTGGGCCACCAGCTCCGCCGGCACACCCAGCTCCAGCAGCGTGTCGCCGAGGTGCTTGACCACGTGATCGAAGTGCACGTCGCTGAGCCCGGTCTTCACCAAGTGCGCGTGCGCGTCGCGCATATTGCGGCCCGTGTAGTTGTTCGGCCCGCCCGTCACCATCGTCAGGAACGCCTTCTGCTTGCCCATCTGGCGCTCCATATCCACGCCCTCGAAGAAGCGCGCGATCACCTCATCGCTCAGCACCTTCCGATAAAAAAGCTCCACCGCCGCTGACATCGCCGGCTCGCCGCCGATCTGCTCGTAAATCGTGCTCATCATCGCTCCCTTTCGCTCGGTCCTGGTTGTTGGGTAAAACCCGCAACCTGTTTACTCCTTTTGAGGCCGAGGGGACGCGAAATTTTTCGCCATTCTCCGCGCGCGAGCGCCCACACGCGCGCCACCGCGCGTCTCCGCCCGCCATCGCCGCGATTCGAGCCCTCTCAAGCGAGCCGAGGCGTCGCCAAGAAGCGCCGCATCACCGCGATCATCGGCGCCACATCGGCCGCCGCCGCCACCTCGCGGATCGAGTGCATCGCCAACATCGGGCTGCCCACGTCCAGCGTACGCACCCCCAGCCGCGCCGCCGAGATCGGCCCGATCGTCGTCCCGCAGGTCATATCCCCGCGGCTCACGAAGCGCTGAAAGCCCACCCCCTCCGCCTCGCACAGCCCGGCGAAGATCGCCGCGTCCTCCGCCGTCGTCGCGTAGCGCTGCTGCACATTGAACTTGATCACCGGCCCATAGCCGAGGCGCGGCTGGTGCTGCGGGTCGTGCTTGTCCGAGAAATTCGGGTGCACCGCGTGCGCCATATCTGCCGAGATTGTCCTCGATCGCGCGAGCGCCCGCGGCAGCCCGCCCGCGCACGCCCCTGGCCCCTCGAGCTCCGCCACTCGCCGCAGCAGCGCCTCCACCGCCGAGCTCTCCGCCCCGGTCGCCGAGCCGCTGCCCACCTCTTCATGGTCGTAGAGACAGATCACCTGCGTCGCCGACGAAGCGCCCGCCTGCAGCAGCGCCGACAGGGCCGCGTGGCACATCGCCTGGTTATCCAGCCGAGGCGCCGCGATCAGCTCCTCAGCGCGCCCCCACAGGCAGGGCCGCGCCAGATCACACAGCGACAGATCCCAGCTCACGATCGACCGCGGCTCACACCCCAGCTCCCCCGCCAGCAGCCAGCGCAGCGCCCCGCCTGGGTCCGCCTCGCCGCCCGGATCGATCCCCAAGATCGGCGCCAAGTGGGTCTGTCGGTTCAGCTTCAGGCCTGTCTCGCGCAGATCTCGCTGGAGGTGGATCGCCAGCGACACCACCCGGACGATCGGCCGCGTGATGTGCACCAGCCGCGAGCCGATCGAGCCGTCGGCCTCCCGCACGAACACCGGCCCAGCCAGCCCCAGATCGCGGTCCAGCCACGTGTACTCGAGCAGCCCGCCATACGCCTCGACGCCGAGCTGGAGCAGCCCGTGGCCGCGCAGATCCGGGCTCGGCTTCAAGCGCAGGTTCGGCGAGTCCGTGTGCGCCCCCAGCAGCCGAAACCCCGCCTCTGCCGCGGGCGCCTGCCCGATCCGCAGCGCCACCACGCTGCCTTGCCGCCGCACATACACCCCCTCGCCCGCCGCCAACGACCAGCGCGCCCCCTCATCGAGCGATCGAAAGCCCGCGAGCTCTAGCCGCCGCGCGACCTCCACCGCGCAGTGCTCGGGCGTCGGGCTCGCCGCGATGAAGTCCAACAGATCGAGGGCGCTCGGCGAGGGCGATGCGGACACGCCCTCGGTGTACCAGAGCCGGCCCGCCGTCGACAAAACCAACCGCGCGCCGCCGCGCCCGGCTACCATCGCCCGCATGCGCGCCCCTCGCAGCACCCCTCTCGCCCTCACCACCCTGCTCGCCCTCTTGGTCGCCTGCGGCCCGGCGCCCGCCCCCAAGGTCACCAAGGCCCGTCCGGCGCCCCAGCCGACCCAGCCCGTCGAGCCCGTCGAGCCCGTCGAGCCCGTCGAGGTCAGCAAACCAGAATTTCAAGTCATCACCGAAACCTTTAAGGACTGCCAGGTCCTCCGCTACCAGGTCCCTGGGTTCGAGGATCTCACCGTCCCGCAGAAGCGCCTCGCCTACCACCTCTACGAGGCCGCGCTCGCCGGCCGCGACATCATCTGGGATCAGAAGTACCGCCACAACCTGCTCATCCGCCGCACCCTCGAGGCGATCTGGCGCAGCTACAGCGGCGACCGCCAGGACCCCGCCTTCGCCGCCTTCCAGACCTTCACCAAGCAGGTGTGGTTCTCGACCGGGATCCACCACCACTACTCGGGCAACAAGCTCGTCCCCGACTTCAGCGCCGAAGACCTCGCCCGCTTCATCCGCGGCAGCGACCCCGCCAAGCTCCCCCTCAGCGCCGAGCGCGACGTCGACGCCTTGATCGCCCAGCTCACCCCCATCCTCTTCGATCCTGCCGTCGATCCCAAGCGCACCAACCGCGCCGACGGCGTCGACCTCATCGCCACCTCCTCCGTCAATTTCTACGAGGGCGTCACCCAGCGCGAGGTCGAGGCCTTTTATAAGAAGCTCAGCGACCCCAAGGATCCCCGCCCTGTCTCCCACGGCCTCAACTCCAAGCTCGTCAAGGAGAGCGGCAAGCTGGTCGAAAAGACATGGAAGGTCGGCGGCATGTACTCGCCCGCGATCGAGCGGATCGTCGCCGCCCTGCGCGACGCCGCCCTCGTCGCCGAGAACGTCGAGCAGCGGACCGCCCTCCTCCACCTCATCGACTACTACGAGACCGGCGACCTGAAGAAGTTCGACGACTACAACATCGCCTGGGTCGCCGACACGCACTCGCGCCTGGACGCCGTCAACGGCTTCATCGAGGTCTACGACGACCCCCTCGGCTACCGCGCCACCTACGAGGCCGTGGTCTCCTTCAAGGATCTCGTCGCCACCGAGCGGATCGCCAAGGTCGCCTCACAGGCGCAGTGGTTCGAGGACAACTCGCCGATCGCCGATTCTTTTAAGAAGAAGGACGTCGTCGGCATCACCGCCAAGGTGATCACCGTGATCGTCGAGGCAGGCGACGCCGCGCCCAGCACCCCGATCGGGATCAACCTCCCCAACGCCGACTGGATCCGCAAGGAGCACGGCTCCAAGTCCGTCAACCTCGGCAACATCGTCGCCGCCTACGACCAGGCCCGCACCCGCAGCGGCGTCTTGGAGGAGTTCGCCGCCACCCCCGAAGAGGTCGAGCGAGCGCGCGCCTACAGCGACCTCGCCGGGGCCCTACACACCGATCTGCACGAGGTGATCGGCCACGCCTCTGGGCAGATCAACCCCGGCGTCGGCACCCCCAAAGAGACCCTCAAGAGCCACGCCAGCGCCCTCGAGGAGGCCCGCGCCGACCTCGTCGCCCTCTACTACACCCTCGACCCCAAGCTCATCGAGCTAGGCGTGATCCCCAGCCTCGACGTCGGCCGCGCCGAGTACGACGGCTACATCCGCAACGCCCTGCTGGTGCAGCTCGCCCGCCTCGCCCCTGGCGAGGACCTCGAGGAGTCGCACATGCGCAACCGCCAGCTCGTCGCCGCCTGGGTCTTCGAGCGCGGCGCCAAGGACAACGTCATCAGCCGCGAGCGCCGCGGCGACAAGACGTTCTTCAGAGTCAACGACTACGACGCCCTGCGCGTCCTCTTCGGCGAGCTGCTCGCCGAGATCCAGCGGATCAAGTCGACCGGCGACTACGAGGCCGGCCGCAAGCTGGTCGAGACCTACGGCGTCAAGGTCGACCCGGAGCTCCACAAGGAGGTCCTGGCGCGCTACCAACGCCTCGGCATCGCCCCCTACTCCGGCTTCATCCAGCCGCGCCTGGTCCCGGTCTACGAGGGCGAGCTGATCGTCGACGTCAAGGTCGAGTACCCGGAGGACTTCTCCGCGCAGATGCTCGAGTACGCCGACAAGTACTCGCACCTGTAGCCCGCCAACCGGCCGACCTGCCGCGCGAGATCTGCCGAGCACGAGCCGCTTGATCTGCTTCAGATCAAGCGCGCCCCTCACCCTAAGCGCCCGACCAGGCGCGCAGGCGCGCACGACGGCCCGATCTTCACCGTCGGCGCGGGCGCATGCGCGCGATACCAGGCTCAGCCTACCTGCTGCGGGCACATCACTGAACATCAGATCAGCATTTTGATCTTGAGCTGCGCATCCGTTCAGTTACCCTCGGACGCATGCGACCTCCGACCTCTCGCCTCCGCCTGCGGCGGACCAAAGCGACGACCATCCCGCCCCCTGATGACCCCGATCTCCCGGCCCCAGTCGGCCCGCCCGCCCAGAGTGAGCAGCCGACGCGCCGCGACGATCCGCCGCCGCCAGGGCCAGGCAACCTAGAGGGAGAGAACCAGGCTCAAGCCGCCGCGTGAGCAGCACGGCGCGCACACCTCACGCGCAGCGTCGCGTGTGTGAGTGCGCGCAGGCAGAGGGCTTGCATCGCGGCTGGCGATCGGGATAGTTCCCGCGGCCGCGAAGGCGGCGCATCCTCATGACCGCCGATATCCGTAACCTCGCAATCATCGCGCACGTCGACCACGGCAAGACCACCCTCGTCGACGCGCTCCTCGCCTCCGCAGGCGCCTTAGAGCGCAGCGAATCCAACACGGAGCGCGGCATGGACTCCAACGATCTCGAGCGAGAGCGCGGGATCACCATCACCTCCAAGCCGACCAGCCTCAGCTACAAGGGCATCCGGATCAACCTCGTCGACACCCCTGGTCACGCGGACTTCGGCGGCGAGGTCGAGCGCGTGCTCAACATGGTCGACGCCGTGCTCCTGGTCGTCGACGCCTTCGAGGGGCCGATGCCCCAGACCCGCTTCGTCACGGAGAAGGCGATCAAGGCCGGCCTGCGCGTCCTGCTCGTCGTCAACAAGATCGACCGCGCCGGCTGCGAGCCGCACAAGACCGTCGACGACACCTTTGATCTGCTCGCCGCCCTCGACGCCAGCGAAGAGCAGCTCGACTTCCCGGTGATCTTCTGCTCGGCCCGCGAGCGCTTCGCCATGTCGGACCCGGCCGGCGAGCGCCGCGACATGACCGCGATCCTCGACTTCATCTGCGAGCACGCGCCGCGGCCCAAGATCGCCGACGCCCCCGGCTTCGCGCTCTGGGTCTCCACCCTCGACTACGACTCCTTCCTCGGCTTCGTCGCGATCGGCCGGATCCAGAGCGGCGCGGTGAACGTCGGCGATCGGATCGCCCTGGTCCGCCAGAGCGGCGACGACCCGGCCGCCCCGCCCAAGGTCATGGAGGTGTTCCGCGCCCGCAAGCTGCTCGGCTTTCAGGGCCTGCGCCGCTTCGAGCGCGAGCGCGCCGAGGCCGGTGACATCGTCGCGATCAGCGGCATGGAGTCGCTCACCGTCGGCGACAGCCTCACCACCGAGGACCCCGCGCAGCGGACCATCTTCCCGCGGATCGACGTCGACCCGCCGACCATGGCGATCCGGATCCGCGTCAACGACGGCCCCTTCGCCGGCCGCGAGGGCCAGTGGGTCACCTCGCGCAAGCTCGCCGAGCGCCTCACCCGCGAGGCCCGCTCCAACGTCGCGCTTCGGGTCGCCAGCACCGAGCAATCCGAGGAGTTCGAGGTCTCAGGCCGCGGCGAGCTCCACCTCGGCGTGCTCATCGAGACCATGCGCCGCGAGGGCTATGAGATGTGCGTCTCGCGCCCGCGCGTCATCCTCCAGCGCGGCGAGGGCGGCGAGCTGCGCGAGCCCTTTGAGCGCGTCGTCATCCTCTGCGACAGCCCCTACGCCGGCGTCGTCATCGAAAAAATGGGCCAGAAGATGGGCGAGCTGCGGGCCATGGACACCGCCGGCGACGGCCGCACCCGCGTCGAGTTTATGGTCCCCACCCGCTCCTTGATCGGCTACCGCTCCGAGATGCTCACCGACACCCGCGGCACCGGCATCATGGCCGCCACCTTCGATCACTACGGCGCCTACCTCGGCCCACGCAAGGCCCGCGCCCGCGGCGTGCTCATCGCCCTCGAGGCCGGCGAGACCACCCTCTACTCCCTCGGCCGCCTGCAAGAGCGCGGCAGCCTCTTTGTCGGCCCGCAGGTGGCCGTCTACGCCGGCATGATCATCGGCGAGCACTGCCGCGACAACGACCTCGTCGTCAACCCCAACATCGGCAAGAAGCTCACCAACATCCGCACCACCGCGACCGACGAGAAGGTGTACCTCACCCCGCCGATCAACTTCAGCCTCGAGCAGAGCCTCGCCTACCTCGACGACGACGAGCTCCTCGAGGTCACCCCCAAGAGCCTGCGCCTGCGCAAGCGTATGCTCGACCACAACGCCCGCAAGCGCGACGCCAAAGCCTCCGCGGCGGTGTAGCGCGCGGAGTTGAGCTGTCGACACCATCGACATGTCGCCGACGACATGTCGATCTCCCCCCCAAGAATCGACACGTACCCGCCAACGCGTCGATGTTGCCGACCATAGTCACCGCGTGCCCCTGTTCTCTCCGGCGAGCGCCACCAGCGCTGCCCGCGCGTCCGCGACCGCCTCCCGCACGCTAGGCCGCCGGCTTTGCCCGAGCCGCTCCAAGATCGCCAACCCCTCGGCCGGCCAGATCCTCGCCAGGGCGTAGGCCGCCCGCACCTTCGTCGGCCCTGGCGTCAGCCAGCTCGTCGCCAGCCGATGCAGCGGCGCCCTGGCCCGCTCCGGGGCCCGCTCACCCAGGGCCGCCAACGCCTCCAGCGCCCGGTCGCGCCGCTCCGCATCCGCCACGGCTGCCAACAGCACCTCTCCCCCGCTCGCCGCACCGGCGGCGGTCAACACCAGCGCGGCGGCGAACGCCGTCGCCGGATCCAGCCCCGGGGACCCCAAGAGCCCCTCCAAGCGCGCCACCGTCGCCGGCCCCGGCCGCGCCACGGACGTCAACGCCTCACACAGCCCCCGCCGCACCTCCGGGTGCAGCTCGAGCTCCAGCGCCGCCAGCAGCGGCCCCTCCGCCGCGTCCCCGCTCACCTCGACCAAGCTCTGCGCCGCCTGGAAGCGCAGCTCTGGCCGCGGCGATCCCAGCGCGTGCTCGAGCGCGTGACGGATGGCCCAAAGCGCAGGTTCACCCTCCACCGCCTCCCGCGCCGCCGCGCCGAGCTGCGCCAGCCCGATCGCCCCGCACTCCCGCAAAAAAACCGCCCCCTCGTCTTCACCTGTCTCTTCGGCCAGCATCTCCCGCAGCGGCACCAGCGCCTCCGGGTCGCCGAGCTGCCCCAGCCCGATCCCCGCGAAGCCGCGGATCACCGGCGAAGGATCGCCGGTCAACGCGCGCCGCAGCGCCGCCAACACCTCCGCGCCCCGCGCGTGCCGCTCGGCGATCCGCCAGCGATCGCCCCCACCCAGCTCCGCCAGCAGCGCGTCCGCCAAGTGCCGGATCGCCAGGTCGCGCGCCCGCGTCTCCGCGAGCCCCGCGTCACGCAGCGCCGCGCCGAGCGTGATCGGCGGGCCCGAAGCGCCCCAGCCCCGCGACCTCAAGCCGCCTCACCCAGCTCCAGCAGCGTCTGCTCGAGCAGCAGCCGCACGCTCGCGTTGCGCTCCACCCGCCCGACGAAGCGCTGCAAGATGCCGATCTGCCGCACGATCGCGGACGCGCTCAGATCCAGCCGCGGCATGCCTGGCAGCCCCTCACGCCCGCGCGTGCGCTCGCGCAGGTGCAGCGTCCACAGCTCCGCCAGCCGCCCCGCCACCCAGCGCTGATGCACCGGCGCCTCTTTGGGTTTCTTCTCGGACTTCTCGTCCTTGCTCTTCTCCGCGCTCTGTCGCCGCTTCTTGCCGGTCGTCTGCGCCGCCGCCTCCGCCGCCGCTGCTGCCGCCGCCGCCTCCGCCTCCGCCAGCGCCTGCACCGCCGCCGAGAACGCGCTCCACAGCGGCCCTTGCTCGCCCGCGAACACCGCCGAAGGCCCCGCGAGGGCCGCCCGGATCGCCTCGCGCAGCACCACCAAGCAGCGGTCCAACGCCGGGTCCAGCGCCAGCTCGAGCGCCACCCCGGCCGAGCCCTCCGCCAGCAGCACCGCCATCCGCCGCCGCTCCTCGCTCAGCTCCGGCGCCTTCGCTCTGACGATCGCCCCCACCTCTTCATCGCTGAGCCGCCCCAAGCGGATCGGCAGCGATCGGCTCAAGATCGTCGGCAGCACCGCCTGCATGTTCGTCGCCAGCAGCACGAAGTGCACCCCTGGCCGCGGCTCCTCGATCGCCTTCAGCAGCGCGTTGCCCGACGCCTCGTTCAGCGCGTCCGCCGGGTCGATCACGATCACATACGAGCGCCCCTCATATGGCGCGTTTTGTTGGCGCAGGTGGCAAGCCCGGGCCGCGTCGATCGGGATCTGCCCCGCCGCCCCCTCGGGCAGCAGCCAATCGACATCCGGGTGATTGCCCGCCAGCACCCGCGCGCAGATCCCACAAGAGCTCTCCCCGCAGCCGAGCCCTGGCGCCACGTTGCACAGCAGCGCGCACGCGAGCGCCCGCGCGAGGGTCGCCTTGCCGATCCCACGCGGCCCCACCAGCATGATCGCGTGGTGGAGCTGCCCCCTCGCGAGCGCCCTGAGGAGCATCTCCTGCGCTTGCGCGTGGCCGAGGAGGTTGGGGAAGGCCGCTGACAATTCACACCTCGTGGGGGCGCCAGTGTTGGCGATCGACGCCGCCTCGGCAAGCGCGTTGTCGGCCGCGGGACAGCCGGGCCGACCTTGACTACACTGCCGGGAGCGCGGGCCGCGGCGCCGGCGCCAGGCGTTTTTTATTATGACCGAACGACCCGGCCTCCTCGGTCGCCTCAAGCGGGCGATCTCCGCCACCCTCAACGACGCCGTCGAGGCCGTCTCCGATCCTGGCCACGAGATCGCGCTGATGCTCGACGACCTCGCCGACCAGATCAAGCAGGCCGAGCGCGACCTCCACCAAGCCGTCGTCGACGCCAAGGTCATGGATCGCAAGCTCGCCGAGGCCACCAAGAGCGAGGCCGATTGGGGCAAACGGGCCGAACAGGCGCTACGCCTCGGCGACGAGGCCCTCGCCCGCGCCGCCCTGCTCCGCCGCGGCGAGATCGCCGCCGAGAAGCGCGCCACCGAGGAGACCCTCGTCCAGCACCGCCAGCTCATCGAGGACATGAAGTCCGGGATCGCCGCCGCCAAGTCCAAACACAAGACCCTCAACCTGCGCCGCGGCAGCCTCATCGCCCAAGCCCGCGCCCACAAGAAGGGCCTCAGCGCGGGCGGCCTCTCGGGTGGCGGCCGCGCCGGTGATCGCCTCGGCGAGATCGAGGACAAGATCGCCCAGCTCGAGGCGCTCAACGAGGTCGCCGCCGAGGACATGAGCGCCCGCGCCGAGGAGGCCGCGATCGACGCCAAGTTCGCCCGCCTCACCGGTGAAGGCGGCGGCGACGTCGACGACGCCCTCGCCGCGCTCAAGGCCAAGATCGGCGCCAACAAGGCGCTGAGCGGCGGCAAGGGCGACCCCGAGTGACCGCTCGCTCCTGTCCCCAGAGTCAGCCGAGCGGAGGCGAGGGCGACCGCGCGTGAGCGCCCGGGTCCGCGGCGGCGGCTGGCTGCTCCTCCTCCTCACCTTGACCCTGCTCGCCGCGTTCCCGTACGCCGAGGCGACCCGTAACGCCAACGAGCGCCCCCGCCTGCTCCAAGGGATCGCCCTCGCCGAGCGCGGCGAGTGGTCGATCGACGGCGTGGCCGCCCGCTACAACCTGTCCCAAGGGCCAGACATCGCCCGCGACCCTGAGAGCGGCCGGATCTACCCCAACAAGCCCCCCGGGGCCAGCGTCGTCGCCGCCGCCGCCTTCGCGCTCACCCGCGCCCTCCACCCGCGGCCCACCCTCCGCCTCTACACCTGGTGGGCCCGCCTGCTCGGCGCGGCGCTCCCCACCCTCCTGCTCGTCGCCTTCTTGTGGCGGCGCTTCGCCGCGCAGCTCGGCCCGCGCCCGCTCGCCGTCGCCCTCTATTTTTACGTCTGGGCCACCCCCGCCGCCGCCTACGCGCACCTCTTCTACGGCCATCAGCTCGCCGCCTGCGCCCTCACCGTCGGCGCGATCCTCCTCATCGACAGCGTCCGCGCCAACCGCAGCGCCCTCGCCGCCCTCGCCGGCCTGCTCACCGCCCTCGCCGTCACCGTCGAGTACACCGCCGCCTTCGCGGCCCTCCCCATCGCTGCCTGGCTGCTCATCCGCAGCGCCCGCGCGCTCCGTCCAACGCGCCACCAAACCTCAGCACCCACCGACGCCCCCAAGCCCACACGCAGCCCCTTCAGCGCCCCGCTCGCCGCGCTCGCCGGCGCCCTCGCTCCGATCCTCGCCCTCGCCGCTTACCACACCCACGCCTTCGGCGGCCCGCTGCACACCGGCTACCACCACGTGCTCGACCCCACCTTCGCCGCCCTCCACGGGCAAGGGCTGCTCGGCCTCGGAGCCCCCCGCTGGGGCGCTTTCTACGCGCAGATCCTCGCCCCGGGCGCCGGCCTGCTCTTCTGGGCCCCCCTCACCCTCGTAGGCGCGCTCGGCCTCGCCCTCGGCGCCCGCAGCGATCCTCTCCACCGCCCCCACCGCGCCCTCCTGCTCGCCCTCTTCCTGCTCTTCATCGCCCTCGCCGCCGGCCTCTCCTTCACCGGCGGCTGGCGCGTCGGCCCGCGCTACCTCGTCGCCGTGATGCCCGGCGCCGCCCTCGGCCTCGCCTGGCTGCTCGCCGCCCGCGGCCGCCATTTACCTGTCCTTGGGGTCATCTCATTCCTCGGCGCCGCCGCGACCGCCGCGAACGCGCTCGCCGCCGATCTCTGGCCCCACTTCGACCTCGACGCCGTGAACGCCCCCGTCGCCGAGGTCTTGCTCCCGCTCTGGCGCGCCGGCTACCGCGCCTACGATCCTCTCCAGCTCTTCGCCGCGGTCGCGACCCCGATCGCCCGCCTCGCGATCCCCACCACCGTGCTCGCCGGCCTCGCCCTGCTCCTCGCCCTCGACCGCCGCCGGAGCGCCGCCCTCACCATCGTACTCGGCGCCGCGCTCGGCCTCGCCGCCGTACTCGCCTCCGCGTCGCTGCCGCCCCACGCTCGGGCCGCCGCCAACCTCCGTTACATCGAGCGCGTCTGGGAGCCCCCGCTCGCCGGTCCCGAGGCGACCTCAGCGCCGCTCACCCTCCGCGCGAAACAGAGCAGATCTCCAGATCCCGGGAAAAGAGCCCCTTGACCCCGCCCCTTGACCCCTGCCGCCCGCAAAATGGCAAAATTTGCGCTCATGCATCGTCGTCGTCGGTGCTCCAATCTCGGTCGGAGGTGCCATGAATCAGCCAAGTTCCCCCTCGGTAGGTGAGTATATGACCGAGGTCCCCGCGACCATCGAGACCGGCATGAGCCTCGCCGACGCGCTCGACCGCATGTACACGAGCAACATCCGCCACCTCCCGGTGGTCAACGAGAGCGGCGCCTTGGTCGGCGCGCTCAGCACCCGCGACATCGCCGCTGCGAGCGCCGTCCGCGGGCTCGACGCCCGCAAGGCCAAGGTCGAGAGCGTCATGGCGCCGGTCCCCTTCTCATGCTCCGCCGAGACCCCGCTGCTCATCGTCATCGAGGAGATGGAGCGAGATCGCCTCGGCAGCGCCGTGATCACCCGCGACGGCAAGCCCTGCGGCATCTTCACGACCACCGACGCCATGCGTGTGCTCCGCAGCCTGCTCTCGGGCGAGCCCGTCCAGCCGCTCGTGCACCCAGAGCTCGAGGGCCACGGCGAGACCCCGCCCGCCGAGCGCACCCGCCACGGCCTCAAAGGCGCATCCAAGCACGACGGCATGGTCGCCTGGTTCTTGACCCGCCTCGGCTGATCGCTCCTACCCTGGTGAAGGCGCGTCGCGATCCGCCGCTGGCAGCGCCGCGCCGATCGTCGCGGCCAGCCGCGCGACGAACGCCTCAAACCCCTCGAGATCCTCCGGGTCAGGCGCCGAGACCGGCGCGTGCACCTGGAAGGTCAGCTCCACACCACGGACGATCGGCCGGAGCTCGCGCGCGAACAGCCGCGAGCCGCCGCTCGTCGTCACCGGCAAGATCGGCACCGGGCCGGCCTCGCGGAGGAGCGTGCGCAGCCCGCCCGAGCGGAACGGCCGCATCGCCCCCGTCTTGGAGCGCGTGCCTTCGGGGAAGATCACCACGCTCCAACCGGCATCCCGGATCTTCGCCCCCAACCGGGCGATCTCCGCGTGCGCCTGCGCCGGATCTTTGCGGTCGATCAGCGCCGACCCTCCCCGGCGCAAGTTATAAGAGACCCCCGGAAATCCGCGCGCCAGCTCGCGTTTGGACACATACCGCGGCTGCAGCGCCGCCAAGAACTCCGAGGCCATCGTGATATCCAGCATCGACTGGTGATTGGAGACGATCACATAGTTCTGCCCGGGAGCGACGTTCTCCAGCCCCGTCGCGCGAAAGCGCGCCCCTGCCAGACGCACCGCCCGATTACACGCCCGCGCCATCCCCGAGGCCGCCGCTTGGTGCGCCTCATCGCCGCCGAGCGCCGCCACCCGCATGATCACCTCAAACGACGCCAACGCCGCCAGGAAGCCGCCCGCGACCGCCCCGGTCGCCCCCCAGTCGAGCGCGCGCGCGAGCGCTCCGCCGCGTCCAGCATCATGAGAGCTCGCAGCCAAGGCGTCCGGTTCCTTACGATCAGCCATCACGGCCGGATCTTAGAACGAGCGCGACCGCGCTGCCAAGGGTCCGCGCGACCTCGAGCCTCCTGAGCAGCGTGCACCCCGACCTTAACGTCGGTCCGCGTCGCGATCGGCGCGCCGGTGCTCATCGCTCGTTCTTTGCATAATCCCAACAGAGAGAGGCCGACCGGCTCACCGGTTGGGCGTCACATCACGCCCTCTCGCCGACGCTCGCGCCCCTTCGCCCTGCGCCTGCGGCGATCCTCACGAGATGCCCTCCCGCCCCCCATCGGTCTCACGATCTCTCGCGCGCCTGCTCCCGGCCGCCCTGCTCTTCGCCTGCAACGGCGACAACCCCGGCCAGTCGGCGACCGACACGACGACCTCGACCACCAGCGGTCTCTCCACCAGCACCGACCCAGGCACCACAGCTCCGACCACGGGCGAGACCATGGTCTTCCTGGACTTCGGCGGCGGCTCCGAGAGCGACTCTGACACCGACTCTGGCACCACCACCATCGACCCGCCCCCGCCTCCTTTCTGCGGCGACGGCAACGTCGATCCCGGCGAGTCCTGCGACGACGGCGACGCCAACGCCAACGACGCCGCCTGCACCCTCGCCTGTGAGCTCGCCACCTGCGGCGATGGCCACGTCCAAGCCCGCGTCGAGGAGTGCGACACCGGCCGCGACAACGGCCCCGGCCAGCCGTGCAAGGCCGACTGCACCGCCAACATCTGCGGCGACGGCGACAAGGGCCCCGGCGAAGGGTGCGACGACGGCAATCAGATCGACGACGACGAGTGCACCAACACCTGCAAGCTCACCTCCTGCGGCGACGGCCAGCCCCAACCCGGCGAGGAGTGCGACGACGGCAACAACTCACAACCCTCCCCCGCAGTCCGCCCCCGATCCGCAGCCCCCTCGCTTCTTGGCTCAGATCGGCGTTCTGCGGGGGTTTTTGCGCTCCCACTCCGCCACCCGCGCGGCCCCCCTTGTGCGGGCACCGCGCGAAACGGCCCGATTCTGGCAACACGGCGGCAACCAGGACCGGGCGGGCGCGGCCTCGCGAGCGAGCCGGAGATCGGAGCAGTGGCGCCGCGGGCCCGGGTGCCGGCCGAAGTAGTTGACTACGGTATGCTACAGTAGCCGACATGCTCCATCCCCGGCGTCGGTGACCATCCCTGCGAGACAAACGAGACACACTCTGCCCCCTGCCCCTTAAGCTCGCAGGTGTTCGGAGCGTTGACGTCGCAGAAGGAGGTACATTTCTCCTCCAGGTGGAAGCAGAACCGTCCAGACCCACAGTCGTTAGAAATACATGCATCGCCGTCAATCGGATGTGGTTCCGGTTCCGATCGATCCCGTGCGCAATAAAAATAAACACCGATCGCCGACCAGCCAAGCTCACAGACATCCAACGGGTGTTCGCAGTCCTGAGCGAGCGGATCGCACGCCTCGATGCACAACCCCCAGTCGCCGGATTGAATAACATAGCAGTAATCATTTGACTGCGGGCACAAGGGGTCGCCGGTAGACCCCTTGCAATAGCGGCGGCACACGCCGCAGGCTTTACTGCACTGGTCGTGGTCAGAAACCTCGGCCCACCAGCACATGAGGCCCTCGTCGCAATTGTCTCCGAACCATCCCGGTCCAAGAATTTCACAATGTTCTCCATATTGCTTCGGAGCAGGATCGAGGGGGACACATCGTTCATCGACTGGAAATCCACTATTTTCCTCGTCGTACGGCCCGCACTTGTAACCTTCTGGACAATCTTGCTTCCAGATGTCGCATTGCTCGCCGGGTCCAGGACCACCCGTACACTCGGAAGACGCGCAAGTGTCCGTGCTCGTAGCTTCGGACGAGGTTATCATCCAGGTCGTCTCCGTAGGCGAAGAACTCCAGGATGTGGAAGACGCGCCACCCGTTGAAGCGCTCGTCGAAGAGGAAGTCGAGGACGTCGCGCTGTTGTTGGGGTCATCTGGTTTCCCACACCCACTTCCCGAGATCACGAGATAGACAGCCAGGAGGAGGACTTGTTGGCGAGTCTTCATTAGGGGCCCTTCCCAATAAGTTTGATGTTACCAAGGAGCAGGACCGCGTCGGAGCCGACATCTTCGAAGGTCTCAAACCTCAAGGTGATATTGTCGACGTCATGAATACTGACAGCCTCGCCGACCAAGGAGAGCCGAAGGACGCGTTCATCGATGACGACTTGCCGCACGAAGTCACATCCATGATAAACCAGGGGCCCTCCAATATCAACAAATTTTGCCGCATAGTACTTGCCGCTCTTTGTGCTCGACAAAGAGACGCTCGCCCCCTCAATGTCGCTCAGGTGAGACTTGCCCAACCGCACCGCTTGGCACACGGAGAGCGAGAGTAAGGAGTAACTCTCGAGGTTTGGTATCGCTGCGAGGTTCACCTTGATCGACACAGTACACTCGTTACCACGTACAAATCCGACACGAAGCGCCCAGCCGTGGTTCAGGCCGTGTGATTCCGCCGATGGCAGGGACACCTTCTCCTGGTACGAGGTGGTTCCTTGAACGTCAGCGACAGCCATCGGAGATGCCCAGTCCACAAGGACCGTCTCGCTCGGCTCTGAGTGCATGTGCCAGATACGAAGTGTGCCGTTGATCGTGTTTACTCCCGCCATACTGGGGATGGCCTGCTGTTCCCTAATGTAGCTTCCATAGTTGGTCATGTGACGAACGTATTTTTGCAAGAACGCCACTGTATAACTCGAAGCAAACATCGAGTTCTGATAATAGTGAGAACCGAGCTTATTGGATAGCTCCGGGCATTGCTCGGGGATTACCCCCCCTTCAACCTGGTTGACTTCAGCATATGCAAAATGCTTTGCAAGAATCGGCCTTGTCGAATTGATGTCGCCTCCACTCGTGAACCCCGCCAATTCGTAGGCCAGAACAGCCGTGCCGACCGATTTTTCACCGAGCTTGGGATTCAAACCGCCATTCGCTGATTCATCTTGATCGCCAACATCATGCAGCACCAACAAAGCATCGATCTGAGGATTTGTATAGGTGTTGCTCGTCTGGATCACGTCCGACGGTGACATCAGCACAACCGCGCGAAGGTTGAAGCCACTGCTGTTGACGACCGCGGGGGTTGCTGATCGGTCGACGATATAACCACCATTGCTGTGACCGAGAAGGACGAGGCTATCAGACAAGATCTTCATGATCCCGAGGCCGCCGCTCGTGATCCAGCCCAAAAGTACCTTTAGAAGTAGCGCACTCTCCGCGAGGTCCTCCGTGCTTGGTGACGCTCCCCACTGTACTGACACAACCACAAATCCGTAGCTGGCTAGGTGGCGGCCGAGGGCTTCGTATTGAAGGTAGTATGACTCGATAGACTCCATAAACGGTCTGGCGTGAAAAATTACAACGAGCGGGCAGTCACTGGCCGCAGAGTTGCAGTGATTCGCAGTGACCTGGGAGCCGGGCGCGTAGGCGATCAGATGGATTGGTACGCCATTCACATCGTGATAGAACGGCGTCGGAGCCGAAGCACACGTTGGAAAGGGCCCTGGGCGTGCAGGGTCGGGTGGGATGATCACCTCATCGTTCGGGACAAACCCGCGCCCGCGTAGGCCACTTGACTCCGCCGCCAAGGAGCGCGCTTTTGTGTAGCAATCAGGGCGCCAGGCCAGGCTCTTCGGGTCGGTGATGATGGGCTGGGGGATGTCCTCGATGCGAACGCGGTAGGCGTTCAGATCGAGCAGTTCTGGCGCGACGGCGGCGACGGCGGCGCGGCAGCGGGCCTCGAGGGCGACGGGATCGGGGCCTTGGCCGCGGTACGGAGGGCCTTGGTTAGCCGCCATGGCGCCCCAGGAAGTCGGCGCTGAGCTCCACCCAGAGCGGAGTGCCGCCGGTAGCGCCTTGCGTGAAGGTGAGCACGATCTTGAGAAAGGGATCGGGGTCGGTGGCGTCGGCGCTGAGCAGGCTGGGGAAGGTGCTGCTGCTGTTGGCGGTGATGCTGACGAGCGGCGTGGTTTTTGTAAACTCCCTCGGATCGACCGGCGAGGGGTTGGTCCCGTAGGCCGCGAGCACGATCGCCTGGCTGCCGGTGAGGCCAGAGCCGGCGCTGCTGTGCAGGCGTAGCGAGAGCTGGACACGGGTGCACTGTACCACGCTGAGCGCGCGGTGGAGGGTTAACGTGTGGCTGGCGCTGCTGCCCAGCCAGGTGAAGTCAAATCGCTCCATCGTGAAGATCGGGGTGTAGATCGCGGACATGGGGTCTCCTTGAGGTTCCTTTGGTAAAGGGCGTTTTCGCGCTGTGCTGTGGATGGGATGGGTTAAGGGGCGTTTCGGACCGCGAGGAGCGCCGCTTCGGTCCCCTCGTGCAAGATTAGCCGCTCGCCGGGAGGCACCTCCCAGTCAGCGATCCCCAGGGCCGCCCCAACGTGCCGAGGCGTGGCCGGCGGGCCGATCGAGAGCGCCTTGTCAGGGCTGATGAGTCCGCTGATCTGGAGCGTGACAATGGCGCGATAGCGGGTGTTGTTGGTGTAGAATGCCATGAAAAGCTAGCTCAGGAGTCGCGCAGCACGAGGACGACGCTGATCTCGACGAAAAAAGGGATCTGCGGGGTGCTGGTCTGGGTGGCGACGAGCCGGACCCGTAGGGCGGCCTGGAGGCCGGTGACTTCGCCGCTACGGAGCAGCGGCGGGGTGTGGGTGCTGTCGATGGTGACGCTGAGGAGGGGGCTGCCCGTCGCGCCTCGATCGATAAACTCGGCGGGATCTTCGTCGCTTGGGAGGGTATGGTCGAGTTCGAGCACGACGCTCTGGCCAGAGCTCATCGACGACGCATGAAGGCGTATGAGGAGCTGTGCGCGGTAATAGGCGCTGACGTCGATCCCTGGGACGATCACCAGGGTCTGGCTGGCGGCGCCGGCCAGAAACGTGAAGTCAAAGCGGGTCATGGCGAGGAGCTGCTGTCGGGTAGATTTGCTACACATCGGGGCGACTCCTGGCGTATCCGCCGAAGGGCTGATCTGCAAAGTGAGACACTTGGGCAGTGTACCCCCCCCCCTTTTTTTTTGTCAACGGGGTGTTGTATTTTTTCTCGTTCTTTTTTTGGGTTCCCCCCGCGCCGCGCGAGCGCGGTCCCGGCGAGGACGCCGCCGCGAGGGGTGGTCAGCGGTCGCGAGGCGTCGCGGGTAGGGCGTAGGGCGCCCGCGTGACGAGCGCTGCTTCGACGCTCGCCAGAAATGAGCCACCTCTGCTCGTCAAAACCGCTCCAGGCGTGAAGAGCGCGCCGGTCGCCGGCGGTCCAGCGGGCCGATGCTCGCCTCGCGCGTGCGCGACGCTCGTATATGAAGGCGGCGCGAAGGCGGGGTCGTGTACGAGGGTCGTGCACGCGGCGTTGGTCGCGGAGGCGCGCCCGCGGCGGCGCGGACGGCCGAGGCTCGGAGATGAGATCGCCGCTGGCGGGGTTGCCGTCGTCAGCGCGTGGGCGCCTTCTTCCTAAATTTCCTGGCAAAACTCGACCGTCCCACAGAAGCCGAGTCGTCCGGTGCCCGGATGGCGTTCTGGTCTGCGACGATCGTCTTGACCTGCGCCTCGAGATGGCGGAGCGCCTCGAGATCGCGCTGCAGCTCGGCGTTCTCAGCCTGCAAGCCCGCGAGGGCCTGCGCGTGTCGCTGCGCCTGCTCCTCGAGCGCGGCCGTCGCAGACGTCGCGGCCTGCGCGTGGGCCGTCGCTTGCTGCTCCAGCTCGCCCAACCGGCCACGCAGCTCTGCGAGCGCCGCCCTCTCATCGGCGAGCTCGCGGTCGATCGCTGACCGCGCGGCGCGCTCGTCTACGAGCTGCTGTCGAAGCCCCTCGATCACCGAGGCGAAGGTGTCGCGCTGCCGGAGGACCTGCGCGAGCTGAGCCTCTACATCAGCGGCCCGTGGATCTACCGGAGCGGCGGTGGACGTCGCCCGCCGCTGAAGGAGAGCGAAAAAATCAACTGTGCCGTCGGCGACACGACGAACAAGATCGTCGGGCAGATCCTGCTCCACTTCGAGCACTTCGGCGACCACGTTGGCGATGGCGCGGACGATCGTGCGCCAGGCGTTTTCCGAGATCGGCGCGAGCGCGGCGAGCAGGCGATGCTCGAAGGTGTACTCGGGCATCACGCGCGGCGATGGCGGCGGAGACGATGATGGCGGAGGTGAAGGCGGCGGTAACGTCGACGTCGTGACCTGCGGCGACGTTCGGGGTCGCTCCCGCGGCATGTCGCGGTATCGGCCGAGGCGCGGAGGTCGAAGCGGTGGCGGCCAGCTGGCGCCGGCCGTCGGTGACGCATCGTCGGAGCGGGGGTGCGCGTCGATGGGCGTGGCCACTGGCGGCCCATCAGTGCCAGCGTCGAGCGCACCTTCGTGAGCGCGCGATCGACGACGCCCCCGACCCCGACGACGCGCATCATGATCGTGAGCTACGTCGGAAGATGCCGACGGTGAGGCGGGCGCATCATCGCCGGCATCGACCAGCGAGATCTCGAGCGCCAGCGCGCCCGCCAAGCGCATCACGACGTCGAGCCCGAGGGCTTCATGATCCGACTCTAGCCGGCGCACGATCGCCGCGACACCGCGACCATGACCGAGCAACGATCGCCACGTCGCGCCCTGGCGACGCCGCACCACATCAAGAGCCGCGACCACCTCGATCGCCGTACGAGCCCGCGTCGTCCCGATCATCGCCTCCATCCTCAACGGCGGCAGCAGCCGCATCACGGTGTTGAGCCGCGGCCTCCCGGAGCTCTCCGAGAGCAGCCGGCGGAGGTTGCTGGGCCGCATGCCCGCCGCGCGGGCCATCGCGGCCAGCGAGACCCCGCGTGAGCGCGCGCGGTCGCGGAGCTCCGCCATCCACGTCGAAACCTCCATGGTTCCATGGTAGCCGTCGACAGCGGGCGATTGGGCTCACCGCGCCTACCGGAAGCGGGCTCACGATGCGCGCCGATGATCGTCCACGCCGACCGATCATGATGCGATCCAGCTGCACGCGCATCATGAGCTGCATCCGTGATGCGCCCCGCCGCGTCCGCGAGGGGCCATGAACGCCCACCGCCCAGCGCGATCGACTTCGGTGCGCATCATGAGCTGCATCCCGTGATGCGCCCCGCCGCATCATGAGCTGCATGCGCATCATGAGCTGCACGCTACACGCGCATCATGAGCTGCATCCCGTGATGCGCCCCGCCGCATCATGAGCTGCACGCGCATCATGAGCTGCACGTCGTGATGCGCCCCGCCGCATCATGAGCTGCATGCGCATCATGAGCTGCATGCGCATCATGAGCTGCACGTCGTGATGCGCCTGGGCGAGCTCGCGCGGGTCATGATCGCCACCTCGTGATGCGCCCCGCCGATCACCCTCGCGCGTCGCCATCGGCTACGATGATGCGATGGCACCTGCATCCGAGCCGGAGCGACGCTACCGCATCACGGTCTTCCGGCCCCATGGTTCGGCCGGCCAGCAGCGGACCGTGGCGCTGGACATCACCGCGCTCACCGCCGGCCAGCTCGATCAACTTCGCCCTCTCATCAGCGACTACCTCGGCCCCGGCTTCGTCGCCGCGGTCGACGGTGAGATCATCGCGCGCGGCCCCGCGTCCAGCGATCCGCAATCTGTACCGGCCATCAGCGCACCTCGCTACGACGACATCCTCGAACCCACGCGACGCCTCACCGAGCTCGCCATCCAACAGCACGAGTACTGCTACGCTGAGCTCCAACGGCTCCGGCGCGACTACGAGGAGGAGTTCGACCAAGAGCGGGCGATCCTGCGCACCCTCCGGCAACGCTGGCTCGAATGGGTCTGCAACGACAAGGCCCAACCCGAGGACGCGCTCCGCTACCTGGCTGGCGTCGTGCGAGATGCGCTGAAGCGGCGGGAAGACGGGACCGGCGGCGACGGCTCGGCCAGCGAACAAAGGTAGGCGCGCTCAGCCGCACGCTCGTTCGAATTCACGGGGCCAAACGTAGGCTGTCGCCGCCGGTCCCGTACGCGGCCTCCTCGAGCTCGGCGGGCCGCCGGTCGAGGTGGCGGCTCGGCTGGCGATCATGGCCATCCCCAACTGCGGCAGCCGCCGCATCACGGTCCCCGAAGCAGCCGGCGCAGGTTGCTGGGCTCCATGTCCAGCCCGCGGAGCTGTAGGTCGGGGCGCAGAGCCGTTGGCCCGCGCGGCGATGATGCCGAAGGGCCGGGCGGTGGGCCCGCGTGTTGGGTGGCTGGGTGGGTGGCTGGTGGCTGGGTGGCTGGGTGGCTGGGTGGCTGGCTCGGCGGCCTTCCCGAGCGCGCCAGGGCGCCGTCCGAGCGCGCCAGGGCGCCGTCCGAGCGGATTCGCCCGAACGCGGCGCCGATCTGCTCGACGCCGGGGGCTCGCTGCCGGACCGTCGATCACCGAATCAGCGCCGAATCATCGCTGATTGGTCACCGATTCAACACTGATCCGGGATCCCCCCCGCGCGAACCCGCTCGGGCGGCGCGTGAACTCGCTCGGAGGGCGCACTGGCGCACTCGTGACGGCCAGCCACCCAGCCACCCAGCAACCCAGCCCCCGAGGTCACAGCCGCCGGCAGGTCACGTCGATTCCGCGCTCTCACGGTCGCAGCCCGCGGGCCGGTCACGCCCCCTCCCTGCTCCCCAAGGTCACAGCCCGCCGGCAGGTCACACCCCTCCAGCGTCACGAGCCCGCGGGCCGGACACACCCCTCCATCGCGCTCACCCGACGCCCGCCGCATCGGCTGTCCAACGAGCGGTCGGCTGTCGGCGGTCGGCAGGCGGCGACCTAGGACGTACGACCTGTGCTTGCGGTCGGCCACCTGGAGAGGCGCGGTCGGGCGTGTCGGGCGTGTCGGGTGTCGGGCGTGTCGGGCGTGTCGGGCGTGTCGGGCGTGTCGGGTGTCGGGCGTGTCGGGCGTGTCGGGTGTGTCGGGTGTCGGGTGTCGGGCGTGTCGGGCCTATCGGGCGTGATTGCCACCAGCTCACGACGGTCAGGCTGCCCAGATCGGCGTTGGCGGAATTATCGTCGCGGGCGTGTCCCTTGGCTCGACGCCTACCAAGAGCGCCAGCGGACGACGCCACCCCCGCGATCACGCCGGGCCAGCGGCATCGGTTGCGATCTCGATCAGCTCCACCAGCGGAGACCACACGGAGCTCTGCTCCGCGGCGTGGCGCGCGTACACGAGGGCCTCATGGTCGGCGCAGTCGCGCCAGGCGGTGAGGCTCGCCTTCGCTTGCTCGTAGCCGTTATCAGGGGTGGCCACCTGCTCCGCCGCGACCTCGAGTGCACGGCGGAACGCGTCGGCGCTCGCGGGGCGCCGGGCCGGATCTTTATCAAGGGCGCTGGCGACCAGGGCCTCGAGATCGTCGGAGATCCCACGATCGGGCGCTCGCTCTGTGACGGAGGGGGCCTGCTCACTGGCGTGGGCGCTGAGCACCTCGAGGACCTTCGTGCCGGGGAACGGTACACGTCGGGTGAGCAGCTCGAACAAGATCACGCCGACGGCGTAGATGTCGGCGGCCGGAGTGAGCGGCTGCTCGCGCGCCTGCTCGGGGGAGACGTAAGCGAGCGTGCCGATCAGGACGCCAGGGGCCGAGGAGGGCGCGATGGAGAGCAGCGGGCCGGTGTGGATCTTCGCGAGGCCGAGGTCGAGCAGGATGAGGTGATCGCGGCCGTGACGCTGAACGATGAGACAGTTCTCGGGTTTGAGGTCACGATGCACGGCGCCGAGCTTGTGGATCTCGGCGAGGCCGTCGAGGATCTGGATCGTGAGGCTCAGGGCGTCGGCGATCGGCATCGCCGGCTCGAGGAGCCGCTGGCGCAGCGTGACGCCTTGTAGAAGGGGCATTACCAGGAAGAGCACCGGCTCACCGCCGGACGTGGCGGGCTCTTCGCCATGATCGAAGATCGGGATCACGTGCGGGTGATCGATCTGGGCGGCGAGCACGGCCTCTTGAAAAAATCGGCGGCGCTGATCGGGGGCGCGGCCGTGTTCGGGGTGCAGCGCCTTGATCGCGACGCGGCGGCGCAGGCGGAGATCGAGCGCCTCGTAGATATCGGCCATGCCGCCGGGGGCGATGAGGGCGTCGAGGCGGAAGCGGTCGTACAGCGTGCGGCCGCGCAGGTCAGGGCCGCGCGGGTGCAGGGCGATCGAGTTGGAACTCACGCGCCCCTCCGTACACACGCGGCGTCCCGTCGACGCAGCCAACCGATGAGCTGCCACAGGAAGTCATCAGCGGCCGGGAAGAGCACGACCTCGACCGACTCTCCGCCATCAGACTCTCGCAGGCGCGTCTCCGCCCGAATGACCCGCGAGTGCTTGGGGTCGTCCTCGATGGCGACGCAGGCCGCGGGGAGCCGGAGCCGAAGCTGACCACGGCTGGTAGTGAAGATGAGGATGCGGGCGGGGTCGACCATTGGTTATGAAAATCAAGCAGGCCGGCCGGCATTGTCAAGTTATGAAATTGCAACGATTGCGCCCCTCCCCCGCGCGGAGGGGGCTCGCTTCCGGGCATGTTGGCTGGATGCCGGGGGTGTTGGCCCTCGACACTGGGTGTTGGCCCGCCCCCGGCCGGCTGCCCGCCTGGTGGGGATGTCGGCCGGAGCGCCAGGTATCGCGCGGAGACGGCGGCCAGGTGGTACCCGGCTGCCCGGTACTGCCCGGGGTGTTGGGTGTTGGCCTGTTGGCCCGCGGCCCCGAGGCGTTGGCCGGCGGGTGCTGTCCGGCGGCCCGGGGCCATGGGTGTTGGCCGGCGGCACACGGTGTTGGCCGGCAGCCCGGGGTGTTAGCCGGCGGCCGGCGGGGTGTTAGCCGGCGGCCGGCGGGGTGTCAGCCGGCGGCCGGCGGGGTGTTAGCCGGCGGCCGGCGAGGTGTTGACCGGCGGCCCGGCGGGGTGTTGGCCTGTCGGCCAGCGGCCCCGGGGCGTTGGCCGACGGAGGTTGGCCGACGGATGTTGGCCGGCGGCCAGGGGGTGTTGGACGGCGGCGGCCCGCGGTGTTGGCCGGTTGCCAGCGATGTTGGCCGCCCACGGTGTTGGCCGGCTACCCACGGTGTTGGTCGGCGGCCCGAGGTGTTGGCCGGCGGGGTGTTGGCCGGCTGCCCCGGGTGTTGATCGGCTCCTGGGGGTGTTGGGCGGCGGCCCGAGATGTTGACTGGCGGCCCGAGATGTTGACCGGCGGCCCGAGGTTGGCCGGCGGGGTGTTGGCCGGTGGAGGTGGCCGGAGGCTGCCGGGCGGCGTGTTGGGCGGCGGCCCGAGATGTTGGCCGGCGAGCAGTGGAGGCCTGGAGTTCGCGCCTGCATCGGGTGCGTGCCTGCATGGCGGCAAGCGGGCAGTCGGTCGGCACCGCGGTGAGCGTGCCGGCGCCGTGCACCGAGGTGGTCGCCGGGCGGCGTGGCGGGCGGCGGTCGGGACGCGTGATCGTCACGTGCAGGCGACGGCGCAGGCGGCGACGGCTGGCCGTCAGCGGCGACGCGCCGCCGTGGCGATTGCTGTCAGGCGACCGCCGCCTACGCGTCAGGCAGCAAGTGTCAGGCGCACAGCGAGGGCCACGGCGAGGGCCACGAGTGCGGCTACGAAGGTGGCCATCGCGGGGGCCACGGCGGGGGCCACGAGTGTGGCCACGAAGGGGGCCACGAGTGTGGCCACGAAGAGGGCCACGGCGAGGGCCACGGCGAGGGCCACGAGTGTGGCCACGAAGAGGGCCACGGCGAGGGCCACAAGTGTGGCCACGAAGAGGGCCACGGCGAGGGCCACGAGTGTGGCCACGAAGAGGGCCACAGCGAGGGCCACGAGTGCGGCTACGAAGAGGGCCACGAAGAGGGCCACGAGTGTGGCCACGAAGAGGGCCACGGCGAGGGCCACGAGTGCGGCTACGAAGAGGGCCATGAAGGGGGCCACGAGTGCGGCTACGAAGAGGGCTACGAGCGCGGCTACGAGCGCGGCTACGAGCGCCCTGCGGCGTCGGCGCGCTTGCCTTCGCGCCGCGCGATCTCGTATCGTCACCACGTCAAGAAGCGAGGGGGCGGAAACGAGTCCAGCCTTGGAAGTCTCTACCCGCCCATATTTCAAAGATCGAACCCGCCAGCATGTCGACATCAACCTCACTCACCCGCTCGATCCCGCCAAGCCGGTCCGTCGTCGCGTCGTCGCGCCGGCCGGCATGGACGCGGCCGCGGCGGTGGAGTGGGGGCGCGCGGAGGCGCTCAAGCTCTTCCGCGCGCTCTGCCAACCGGCCGATGTCCGCGCGCAGAAACGAGATGCTACCGACCACGATGCGAAACCAACCCCACCCCCGATCAAGACCCTCACAGAGTACTGGGCCGTCTTCGAGTCCAGTCACGTCGCCGAGCTCGGCGGGCCGCCGGTCGAGGTGGCGGCTCGGCTGGCGATCATGGCCATCCCCAACTGCGGCAGCCGCCGCATCACGGTCCCCGAAGCAGCCGGCGCAGGTTGCTGGGCTCCATGTCCAGCCCGCGGAGCTGTAGGTCGGGGCGCAGGGCCGTTGGCCCGCGCGGCGCGATGATGCCGAAGGGCCGGGCGGTGGGCCCGCGTGTTGGCCAGGGGGGGGTATTGGTCGGCGACCCCCGGGCCGTTGGTCCGCGCGATGCGACTGTACCGAGGGACTCGGCGACGGTCGGCGCGCGGAGTTGCACCCGTGATGCAAGCGCGCTGTGCGGGCGCGGGGTGCAGATTGGGATCAGGCTCCGACAACAGGCTTGATGCTCGATCGTGCTGCGGTAGATGCCGGGCGCGGGGGCTGCACCGCGCTCGGGCGGCAAGTGGTAGGGCGGCCGCGCGTCGGCCTGTCGGAGCCGGAGTGGCAGGCCGCGGGCGGACGTGCGTTCGTCCTCCGTTTTCGCATCGACGGGCGGTCCTGCCAGGTCACGAGCCGCATCCAAATCTCACTCAGTCGGCGGGTCAAACTGTCCGTGCTCACCCTCGCCCCAGCAGACCACGCGCGAGTCCGCCTGCCGGATCGCGCAGCCGCCGTCCTTATCGCCTTGGAACGCGGTGAAAGTCCCGTCGATAACGGGTACACCCTCACTCACTCCGTTTTCGTAAAACAAGAGTTCACCACTCTGCCTCAGGCCGACCAAGAGCCGCGCCTCCACGAAGCCCCCTGATTCGAAGAGAGGAGCGATGTACACGGATCCCCCGAGGACAGGATCAAACCAGACGAGCTGACCCAGGTTGTTCATCATCTCGATCGAGTGGAACGTGCTCCCTAGGAGTCGACTAAATGGCCCCGTGGCGATGGGGCTCCAACTGCGTCCGCCGCAGGCGCTTTCCCAGTCGCCTGCAACCGGTTTCTTCCAACATTGCAGCGCTCCATCGCCTCGAAGCCCACACATCTGGCAATTGCCTTCGCGGGCGTCATCAAGGGAGATATACGGACCAGACGGCGGCTCCTCGAGCGCCGAATACCCCTCCGCGACCCAGCACTTCACCTCGTTGTTCGCCGCCATCGCACATCCGTAGGGATAGTCGCCCCCAGCGAGCACGAATGGGCCTGAGGGGAGGGAGATCGGCAGAGAGGGGAAATTTCTTAGCCGATGCAACTCACCATTGGCGAGCACGGCCATGAAACAGTTCGGGCTTACACTCTTCACCGGCCCAGCCGGAGCCTGGAACGATGGATAGTCAGTATCCCCCCAACACACCAACATGTCTTCCAATGTCACTCCGCAGAGCACCGTCGGATCTGGGGAACATAAGCTCTTCAGGGCTATGCCCACCTTGAAGGGGCTTATATCCTCAGTATCTGTCGAGTCATCGGTCGTCGACTCGGAAGTGCTCATCGAGCTCTCTTCACCTGTTCCCAGATGAGTCGCATCTCCAGTCGTAGTCTCACTTGCGTTAGTGCTGGTGTCGGTGCTGAGATGGGATGTGCCTTCGCCAGTAGATGATGCGCCCTCCGACATCTGAGCATCACTCGAACCTGTTGTTTTTGTGTCGTCTGTGTTGGTCCCAGAGCAAGCGGCGAACGAGCTGATAATGACGGCGATGATAATACATGATGGCCGAGGCATAGGTATCCTTTCAAGGTTCGTCGCTCGCGAGCCCCATGATCGTACCCACGTTTTGCCATCGCGCCGAATATGCAGGAGGGATCGCCCCCACGACGGCGCCGTAGCAACGATCGACAGATGTGTGACAGGACACGCCACTGTTCGTCTTAGAAGACGCCTGTATCTGGCCAAAGAACTCGGTCAAGGACGGCTTGGGACCACCTGGTTCGTCGCGAAAGAGATACCACCAGTACGCCCGCATCCATTGCATCTGCGTCGACGTGCCGTCACAGTTGCCGAGCACTGTACAGTTACAGCCTTGCAGTGAATCGAGGAACGAGTGCGGAGTGGCGATGCCCGACGAGGTAAGTGAGCTCGTCCCGTAATAGATGTCATTGGCCGGATAGTCCCCGTCCACCAGCCCTGGGCTCTGAGTCTTGTAGTACAGGAATTGCGGGTTTGAGGTCGATGATGACGATGCGACGTTGAAGGAGAAGAGTGCCATGAAATGAGCAAATGCCTCCCGGACCGCAGCATGCTGATATTCCTGGGAGCGCATCGCATGGGCGTAGATCCCTTGCCCGCCGTTGCCGCTCCAGGTGAATCGACAAGTCTGGGCCAGGGCTTGCTGGCTACCTGCCGAGAACTGGTAGTTTGAGGTCCCACCGCCCGTGCTCGCGAAGGTGCCAGTTGTCCCCCAGTGATAGTCAAGCCAGTGACCGGCCTCATGTCCAGAAACAAATTTCCGACCGGTTGAACCATTCTGAGCATCGGGCGTGAGCCAGAGCTTACCCGCATTCACATCCATGCATGACCAGTTGGAAGTTGGAGAATACTGACAATTCTGCAGGATCACCTTCAGCAAAGGCGGCGCCGCTGGTTTATTCGCGATCAGTGCCGTATCTACCCGATTGAGGGTATGCGAGACAGATGCCATCGAGATGGACATCGGTGCGACGCCGCTGCCGACATCAACAGTGGCCCGGTAGGTGCCATCGAAGTGGAACTGAAACCCGACGTTCTGGATTAGAATGCTCACATCGGTGTTGTTGTTATCCTCAGGCTGGGTGAAAAATCCGCGCACTTGGACGCGTCCGTCAGTCTCTCCCTGACTCGGGGTGCCACCTCGCGTGTCGTAGTAGACACGTACGTTGCGGTAGACGGTGGGGGGCGTTGGATCGCCTGGGAGACCGAATACTTGGAAGGTGAAGCAGGCGTCCGAGGCGTTGGTCCGACCGGTGGTGATGATCATCCCGTTCGTGTGAGAGACACGGACTCGGGCGCCGCGCGCGGGCCATTGGAGCGCCCTGGTTTCGGCGAGCGTGCCGGTGGTGCGGTCGATCGCGTCGACCCGCCCGCCAGCGCAGGCACAGCTCGTGCGGCGCGGCGAGGGCGAGACGAGGAGCGGCGACCAGGAGAGCGACGGGCAGTGCAAGCGCGCAGAGTCGACGATACTGAGCGCGATGGCCTGGGAGAGCGCGGATCTTGTGCATGGTCAGGCTCCCTCGCCCTTCATGAGTTCCGCGAGCGTGTCCAGCATGCCCTGCTCTTCTTCGCTGGGGGGGACCCATTGGACCACCTCGACGATCTCACCAGCTTGCAGATCCACGAGATCTTCAGGGCTCAACGCCGGGTAGACGTGCTGGAGCAGCGTGTCGTCGTCGAGGGTCCCGTCGACCTGGGCCCGCGAGAGGGCCCTGTTTTGGATCATGTGTACGGAATCGCCACCGACCCAAAAGCGCAACGACTCGGTACCTGGGTGGATCCAGCCGGCTGTAGGGATCGACTCACCCTCACCCTCCTGAAGGAATAGGTGACCAGAGCTATCCGCCAGCAGGCTCAACCAGACGGCACCTGGAGCAGAACCTTTCTCTTGGAGGTCGCAATGGTCGGCGAGATCCAAGGTTACGTCGCGGGTCGCGCCGGCTTCTAGCGAAAATGGTTGGAGCGCGACGCGGCTGGCTTCGCCGGCGTGCTCGACAGTCCATACACCAGAGACGATGGCCGGCGCGGGAGCGGTTGAGGTGATCCGCGCGTGAACGTACGGCACCTGGAGCGCGATTTGGGCTATCGCGTCGGGATCTTCTAGGATCCAGTCGACGGTGATCGGCGGCGCGTCGGCGAAGTCGGGAATGACCCCGCCCTCGTCGAATTCCTCCTGCGAGCGTTCATGCACGGGCCCAGGAGCCTCTTCGTCTATCGGCGCGCGGCACCCGTGTGCAAGCGCGCCTGCGACTATGATGACGTGGGCAACACTTAGCGCACGGAATGACCCCCTTGTACGGTTGTTGCTATAAGGAGCCGAGCCGAGCCGAGCCGAGCCGAACCGAGCCGAGCCCGCACTCTCACTTGGTAAGGAGGAATCCCGCATGCCGTCGCACCGTACCAGCGCGGACTTCCTCCTGCAAGGGTTTGTTTCGCCCCTGCGCGGGGCGGTTTCAGCGCCGGTGGTGGACGCCCGGGCGCAGGCATGCGGGCGTGGAGCACGGCGCTGCATCCGCCCCGCCGCTCGCGGTCGCTCACCAAGTCGCGGAGATCGCTGCTGAACCCGCGCGGCGCTCTGCGCGGCCTGGCCCACGGGCTGGACGGGATCCAGCCGCATCGACCCTGACCCGCCATGATCCTGCGGAAGACATGCGAGCGGAGCCGCACGACTGTGTCAGGTCGCGCTATTTCCGTGATCTTGGGTCGCGCTCGAAGCGGGGTTTTGCTGGCGGGAGCGGGGGTGGGCTGTGTGGCTCGAGGTGCAGCAGGATGATCGCCGAGTTCATGATCGACGCGTCGATCCTCGGCTGCTCCCGCTCGTCGGCGAGGACGAGGGCGAGCCGGAGGAGGTGGCTGATGAGCCGCGGGAGCCCGCGGGCGGCGCGGAGGAGCATCGCCCGCGCATCGTCGACGATGAGGTCAGGCGGCGCGCCGGCGGCCGCGAGGGCGTGATCGAGCATCGCGCCGACGAGCGCCGGGTCGGTCTTGGCGACCAGCGGCGCGTAGACGATCACCCGCACGCTGGCGGGGTGGCGGTGGAAGCTGCGGGTGCGCGGCCAAGCGACCTCGCCGCGGACCGGCGGCGCGCCGCCTGCGACGAGGGCGGAGACGAGCTTCGTGCGGGTGATCGATCTGAGCGGCGAGCACGGCCTCTTGATAGAATCGGCGGCGCTGATCGGGGGCGCGGCCGGTTGGCCGGCGGGGTGTTGGCCGGTGGAGGTGGCCGGAGGCTGCCGGGCGGGGTGTTAGCCGGCGGCCCGAGATGTTGACCGGCGGCCCGGCGGGGTGTTGGCCTGTCGGCCGGCGGCCCCGGGGCGTTGGCCGACGGAGGTTGGGCGACGGATGTTGGGCGGCGGCCCGAGATGTTGGCCGGCGAGCAATGGAGGCCCGGAGTTCGCGCCTGCATCGGGTGTGTGCCTGCATGGCGGCAAGCGGGCAGTCGGTCGGCACCGCGGTGAGCGTGCCGGCGCCGTGCACCGAGGTGGTCGCCGGGCGGCGTGGCGGGCGGCGGTCGGGTCGCGTGATCGTCACGTGCAGGCGACGGCGCAGGCGATGACGGCTGGCCGTCAGCGGCGACGCGCCGCCGTGGCGATTGCTGTCAGGCGACCGCCGCCTACGCGTCAGGCAGCAAGTGTCAGGCGCACAGCGAGGGCCACCGCGGGGGCCACGGCGGGGGCCACGAGTGTGGCCACGAAGAGGGCCACGGCGAGGGCCACGGCGAGGGCCACGAGTGTGGCCACGAAGAGGGCCACAGCGAGGGCCACGAGTGTGGCCACGAAGAGGGCCACAGCGAGGGCCACGAGTGTGGCCACGAAGAGGGCCACAGCGAGGGCCACGAGTGTGGCCACGAAGAGGGCCACGGCGAGGGCCACGAGTGCGGCTACGAAGAGGGCCACGAACGCGGCTACGAAGAGGGCCACGAGCGCGGCTACGAGCGCCCTGCGGCGTCGGCGCGCTTGCCTTCGCGCCGCGCGATCTCGTATCGTCACCACGTCAAGAAGCGAGGGGGCGGAAACGAGTCCAGCCTTGGAAGTCTCTACCCGCCCATATTTCAAAGATCGAACCCGCCAGCATGTCGACATCAACCTCACTCACCCGCTCGATCCCGCCAAGCCGATCCGTCGTCGCGTCGTCGCGCCGGCCGGCATGGACGCGGCCGCGGCGGTGGAGTGGGGGCGCGCGGAGGCGCTCAAGCTCTTCCGCGCGCTCTGCCAACCGGCCGATGTCCGCGCGCAGAAACGAGGTGCTACCGACCACGACGCGAAACCAACCCCACCCCCGATCAAGACCCTCACGGAGTACTGGGCCGTCTTCGAGTCCAGCCACGTCGCCGAGCTCAAGTACTCGACGCGTGTTCATTATGAAACCGTGTGGGCGAACATCCGCCCGCTGCTCGGCGCCCTTCGACTCGACCAGATCGACGAGAAGGCGCTCACGCAGCTCCGCACGCACATGAGGCAGGAGAGAGCTTTGTCTCAGGGCTACACCCGCCAGACCTGCGAGGCCGTGCGCGTCGCGCTACGGCACGCGCGCAGCGAGGGCGCGTTGCCCAAGGGGCACGAGCTGCCCCAGATCACCTGGCCGAAGCAGCGGCGCGCCAAGGTCGACGTGTATTCGCGCGAAGACCTCGAGGCGTTGGTCGCGAGCGCGCGCAACACCGAGGAGCGCGTGCTCTTCCTGCTGCTCGCCGACGCCGCGCTGCGGATCGGCGAATGCGCAGGACTCATGTGGAGAGACATCAGCCTCGAGGAGCGCACGATGGTGATCCGTCGCAACGTGTCGCGGGGCCGGCTGCAAGACACCGCGAAGGGCGAAGACGGCGAGATCACCCTCTCGCCGCGGCTCGCCGAAGCGCTGCGCGGCTACACGCCGCGGGGCGACTTCGTGTTCGTGCCGGATGGGCGCTTCAGCGCTCACAGCATCTTCCACGTGCAAAAAACGGCTCTCCTAACACATTCATGGGTTAAAGAGGCATCACATGAGGCCAAGGAATGGAGAGACCGCCACAGCAGAGCAGCAGCATAGCGGCGAAGCTGGAGAGACGTTTGAAGCCGTAGGCGCGGGAGGTGACGACGCGGGCTTTGCGGTTGAAGCCTTCGGTGATCGCGTTGGTGACGCCGACAGTGATGTAGGCGGTGATCCCGTCGAAGTGCGCAGCGATCGTCTCAGCGGCCTTGACAAGCGGGGGCAAGCCTTCGGCCTCGACCCAGCGCAGCCAGCCTGTGAGGTCGCTGTGGATCGACTCTGGAGATGCGGTGTCGAAGATCGCCGCGAGGGACTCCTTCATAAGGTAGGCGCGGTAGAGCGGCTGGTTCTCCTTCTCGAGCTCTGTGAGCTTGTTGCGAGGCGCGGCGGCGAGCTTCCAGGGCGAGCGCTGGAGCGCGAAGCGGGTCCCCTTGAGGGCGCGCTTCTCGGCGGGGTCGCGGAGTTCAGCGACCATACCGCGGCGGATCTCGTCGAGCGCGTCGTGTACCAAGCGCTGGACGTGGAAGCGATCGAAGACGACGCGGACGTGGGGCGCCCGCTCGCGCAGCGCCTTCTTGAAGGCTCCCGACATGTCGATCGACGCGACCTTCAGCGCAGCCGTCCCAGCGGGCCCCAGGGCCTCGAAGAAGCCGTCGAGCGCGGCGGCGTCCTTGCCCTCGGCGACCCAGACCACGCGGCGTGTGTCGAGGTCGACGACGACGGTGACGTAGCGGTGGTGCTTGCGGTAAGAGAGCTCATCGATGCCGATCCGACGGAGCCCGCGGAGGCGCTCGCTGGGGTCTCCTCCGTAGCGCTTGACCACCCGCTCGATCACGCGGCCGACCGTCAGCCAGGCGATCCGCAAGAGCCGCGCGACGGTCGTTTTATCTGTCTTTTGGGCCATCAAAGCGATCAAGTCCTCGAAGCCCTTCGTGAAGCCCGTGTCGTGCTCCGCCCAGGGAACCTGCTCGACCTTGACGCCGCACGACGAACACTCGACGCGGCGGATCGAGTAACGCAGCTCGCACTCGACCCCCCCGACGTCGAGGTGCCGCCACCGACGCACCCTCTGATCACGGATCGGCCCCGTGGCCCCGCAGGTCGAGCAGCGGCCCTTCGTCCAGCTCGGCGCGACGTCGATGACAAGCCTGTCCTCCTCGAACTCAGCACCGAGGACACGGACCTGCTCCATTCCCAAAAGGCGTCGTAGAAACGTGGTGATGCGCACGCCCAGATGCTCGATCCCGCGCGGCCCTTGTGCCAGTAAAAACTGGCCCCAAGAGATGTGCGCGAACGCAGCCACGACCTGTTTGCCAGACAACCGAGATTTCACGCGGCAGAACACATCCTTGGGGTCCATCCTGGATCCACGAACATGTTAGAAGAGCCCAAAAAACACACGTGCAAGAGGGCACCCTGGGCATGCGGGTGCGCCACGCCCAGAAGCGCGCGGGTCTGTCCGTCTACGGTCCGCATCGGATCCGCCACAGCGTGCTGACCCTGCTCGCGCACAAGGGCGTGAGCCCTTACGCGCTGCAGGCCCTCGCGCGGCACGCGAACTTGTCGACGACGATGCGCTACTACGTGCACCTGAAGCAAAGCGCGCTCGCGGCCCAGGCCGTCGCGGCGCTTACCGCTCCCGATACCGACGGCAACGGAGCGGCATGAGAGATCGATCGCCCGTAGATCTGGCATGAGACGCTAGCTACCGGCGATTTCTGAGAACGGCAACCAAGACAACACCGACGCCTGCCTCGACACCTGCGTCAACGCGACCTGCGGCGACGGCCAGGTCCAAGCCGGCGTCGAGCTCTGCGACGACGGTAACACCGACAACAGCGACGCCTGCACCGTGCTCTGCGCCGCGCCCGCCTGCGACGATGGGATCAAGAGCGGCGCCGAAGCTGACGTCGACTGTGGCGGCCCCACCTGTGAGGGCTGCGGCCTCGGAGCCAAGTGCACCGCGGACGCGGACTGCGGCAGCGGCGCCTGTAATGGCGGCCTCTGTGGCATCCCGCAGACCTGCAAGCAGGTCAAGCAGGCCCTGCCCGGCAGCCTCGACGGTATCTACGCCATCGACCCCGACAAGGACGGCCCAGGCATGCCGTTTGATGTTTATTGCGACATGACGGTCGACGGAGGTGGTTGGATCTCCCTCGTCCACCTCACCGCGCTCGACAAGCTCAACTACAGCGTCCCGCACACCCAAGTCGGCCTCTCAGAGGACACGCGCTTTTGGGTCCTCGACAACAAGCCGAACGCGACGTACAGCGTCAAGCCCTACAACAGCCCGTATCTCAACAACTATGAGGCTGAGGGCCTCGCGACGCCCGCTGAGACCGGTTGGACCTGGAGCGGGGTCGACTACCCCAACCCCGCCAATTGCCACCGGATCCAGCAGTTCGTCGTCGTCGACGGCCCCAACGTCGTCCCGCGTGTTTATGGAAACCCGCACTTCAACGCTGGTCAAGCCAACCCGCCGGGCCTGAGCGGCGCGGCGCTGGTCACCCAGAGCACCATCGGCGTCGCCGCGGTCGCCAACTACCCGTCGATCCACGTCGGCTGCGTCGGTTGGAACGTCCTCAAGGACCCGATCATCTGGATTCGCTGATCAACAACGCGGCCCCGCCGAGGCCGAGACGCTCACGACCGCAGGCGGCGAGCCGCGGGGCTTGGGCGCCCTCCGACGATCGCGCCGCGCGAGTGTGCCATAAGCATTCGACGCGCGAGTGTGACAGTAGTTCCAGCCGCGCAGATCGACGCCCGCGGGTGCGACAGCCCGAGGAAGGCGTTTGACGCGGCGTTTCCGCCGGTGATAACGTGGTCGGCGTCATGGAGTCGAGGGGTGCACCTCCTCGCGGTTAGAGTCAATGCTGGCTGAGACGCTGACGTTCCTGCGACGACACCTCGACGAGCAATTGCGCGTCCGGCTGGACGGCTCGCAGGACGACGCCGCCGGCGACAAGGTCGTCTTCCTCGACGGCGACAAGCTCGATCCGATCAGCTTTCAGATGAACGCGGTCACCGCGCTGCTCATCAACATTGAGGAGGAGCGCACCCTCCGAGCCGCCGACCTCCACAGCCGCCAAGCCGAGGACGGGTCGCGACAGCGGATCCAGCCCGACATCCGCCTGATCCTTTATGTCCTCTTCGTCGCGCGCTTTAAGAAGTACGAGTCCGCCTGGCAGCACCTCTCGCTGATCGTCGAGCACCTGCAGTCGACCCGCGTCTTCGAGCCCGCGACCGCCCCTGCGCTCCCCGAGGGCGTCGAGCGGCTGATCCTCGAGCTCGTCACCCTCGGCTTCGCCGAGCAGAACGAGATCTGGAGCGCCCTGCGGACCACCCACCACCCCTCCCTCCTCTACCGCATCAAGCTCGTCGCCCTCCGCGACCGCCGGCCGACCGAGGCGCCCGTCATCACCGAGGCGGAGCACACCCTGCGGAGGCGCGCGTGAGGCCCCGGCCCCGTCCTCCACAGTCATCAACCCTCAAGGTCGGGCTCACCTAGGAGCCCAGCGACACCCTGTCCCGCGTCATTGAGCACTGACCCGAAGCGAGCACCATGCCCACGTATCACACCCCTGGAGTCTACGTAGAAGAGCTCTCGACCCTGCCGCCCTCGGTGGCAGAGGTCGCGACGGCGATCCCCGCGTTCATCGGCTTCACCGAGAAGGGCGCGCCGGACGGCGTCGAGATCGCGCAGATCAGCACCCTCCTTGAGTACGAGCTGCGCTTCGGCAAGGCCCGCCCGACCCCCTTCACGGTCGACGCCGACGACCGGCTCAGCCCCAGCGGGCCGACGCTCCCGGCGAGCAAGCTCCACTACGCGATCAGCCTCTACTTCCGCAACGGCGGCGGGCGCTGCTACGTGGCCTCGATCGGCGACGACAGCGCCCCCGCGAGCGCCGAGCGCTACCTGAGCGGGCTCGCCGCGCTCGAGCGTGAGGACGAGCCGACCCTGATCGTCGCGCCCGGCCTGATCGACCTCGCCGCGCCCGACTACCACGCGGTGTGCCAGCAGATCCTCGCGCTGTGCAAGAAGCTCGGCGACCGCTTCGCCATCCTCGACGTCCAAGGCGGCGACGTCGCCGCCTTCCGCGACAACATCGGCACCGCGGACCTCGCCTACGCCGCCGCCTACCACCCCTACCTGATCACCTCGCTGACGCACCGTTATGACGAGCAGCAGGTCACCCTCAGCGAGGGCGACCAGCAGACGACCCTCGCCGCGATCGCCACCACCAACACCGGCCGCTACAACCGGATCAAGAAGCAGCTCGAAGGGCAGCGGGTGATCCTCCCGCCGAGCGCCGCCATCGCCGGGGTCTACGCCCGCACCGACCGCGAGCGCGGCGTCTGGAAGGCGCCGGCCAACGTCAGCCTCAGCGCCGTCGTCGGCCCTACCGTGCAGATCACCCACGAGGAGCAGGACGGCCTCAACGTCGATCCGAGCTCTGGCAAGTCGATCAACGCGATCCGGGCCTTCCCGGGCAAGGGCACGCTGGTGTGGGGCGCGCGCACCCTCGCCGGCAACGACAACGAGTGGCGCTACGTCTCGATCCGCCGCCTCTTCCTGATGATCGAGGAGTCGGCGCGCAAGGCGACCGCCTTCGCCGTGTTCGAGCCCAACGACGCGACCACCTGGCTCAAGGTCAAGGGCATGCTCGAGAGCTACCTCTACGGCCTGTGGGAGCAGGGCGCGCTGCAAGGCTCGACCCCTGAGGCGGCCTACTACGTCAACGTCGGCCTCGGCAAGACCATGAGCCCGCAGGACGTGCTCGAGGGGCGGATGATCGTCGAGATCGCGATCGCGGCCGTACGGCCGGCCGAGTTCATCATCCTGCGCTTCGCGCACAAGCTGGTCGAGGCCTAGCGCCCCGCCGGCAAGATTTCATAACACAATAACCAACCGAGGGCGAATCAAGTGGCAGTCTCTACGGAATCCATCAAGACCGATTACCCGCTCCCAGTATACAACTACCGCGTCGAGATCGGCGGCGAGGCGGTGGCGTTCTCGGAGGTCTCTGGGCTCAGCATCGCCTACGAGACCACCACCTACCTCGTGAGCCCGACCGCCCGCGGCGCGCCGGGGCCGGACATGATGATCATGCCGGCTCAACCGGTCGCGCCGACGATCACCCTGAAGCGGGGCATCGTCCGCAAGACCAGCGTCAAGCACCTCTACGCCTGGATCCGCACCGTGCAGATCAACCAGATCGAGAAGAAGGACGTCTACGTCCGCCTCTGCGACGAGAAGGGCGAGGCGGTGATCTCCTGGAAGATCGGCAACGCCTTCCCGGTCAAGCTCGACGCCCCGACCTTCGACGCCAACTCCAACGACGTCGCGATCGAGACCATGGAGCTGAAGGCCGACTACATCACGATCGAGGAGTCCTGATCCACGTGGCCGACTCCCTGCTCGAGCAGCGCGCGAGCTACCCGCTCGCCGCCTACAATTTCCGGGTGCTGCTCGACGCGAAGGCGATGAGCTTCGCCCGGGTCTCGGGCCTCCAGCGGGAGCACCAGTACGTCACCTATCGGCACGGCCTCAGCTGCGTCGAGGGCGAGCTGCTCGCCAAGTATCGCGTCGACAAGTATGTGCCGGTGACCCTCGAGCGCGGCAGCACCCTCGGCGCGCGCGCCCTCTACGACTGGCTCGAGGATCGCAAGCCGCGAGTCCTCCAGATCGACCTCTGCGACGCCAGCGGCAGGCCCGCGCTCGCCTGGCGGATCACCCGCGCCTTCGCCGTCAAGCTCACCGGACCGAGCTTCGACGCGCGCACCAACGAGGTCGCCATCGACAGCCTCGAGGTCATGGCCGCCGGGATCTCGATCGTCCACCTCTGAGCCGCTCCTATGAGTTTTCCCATCCCTCCGCTCAACCTCGACCCCCAGATCGGCCCGGCCCTCGGCTTCCGCTTCGCCGTGTTCTTCCTCGCCGGCGGCGCCGTCCCCAACCCGATCGACGTCCGCTTCCAGCGCGTCTCCGGCCTCTCCGCCGCCATCGACACGACCACCGTGGTCGAGGGCGGCCAGAACCTCTACTCCCACCGCCTGCCCACGCGGGTCAGCTACACCAACCTCGTGCTCGAGCGCGGCTTCGTCGTCGGCTCGCCGCTCAACCTCGAATTCAACGCGGCGATGAGCCTCTTCAAGTTCGCCCCGAGCAACGTGATCGTCACCCTGCTAAGCGAGCGCCTCCTGCCCCTCGCCGCCTGGCTCTTCCTCAAGGCCTACCCGGTGCGCTGGGCGACCGCCGACCTCGACGCGAACGACGAGCACCTCCTGATCGACACGTTGGAGCTCGCCTACACCCGCATGCAAGCGCTCCGGATCTGACCATGACCATCGAGATCCGCCAGCTCCTCATCCGCGCCGTCGTCGAGGCCCGCCCCGCGGCCCCGGCGCCCCTCACCCTCCCCAGCGGCGCCCCAACGCCGACCGCGCCGCCGCCCGCGCAGCCGGCCCCCGCGCCTGACCACGACGCGCTCGTCGCCGCCTGCGTGCGCGAGGTCCTGCGCGAGCTCCGGCGGGCGAGCGAGCGTTGAGCCGGAGGCACGAACCATGGCGCTGGGAAACCTGTTCAAGCTCGCCAAGCTGACCATCGAGTCCTACACGGACATCCAGCGGACCAAGCCGCTCGCCGGCGGGATCCACGGCGGCAACACCCTCGAGGTGATGTACAACCCCGAGACCCTGTCGACCCGCCACGAGGTCGCGTTTCACGGCAAGAAGGGGATCTCGACCCACGGCGCGCAGACCCGCTGGTCGCACAGCGCCGCCGAAGAGCTCGAGGTCAAGCTCGTCTTTGACGGCACCAACGTCGGCTACTTCGGCGTCCAGCTCGTGCGCCCGGTCCCCACCGTCGCCGCCTGGATCAAGGCCTTCCTCTCGCTCTGTTACGACGTCCAGAGCGTCTCGCACGAGACCGCCTACCTGCGGCTGCGCTGGAACAAGGGCGTGCTCGGGGCCGACGGCTTCGAGTGTCGGCTGAAGTCCGCGGAGATCCAGTACACCGCCTTCGATCGCGACGGCTCGCCGCTGCGCGCCGAGGTCACGGCCACGTTCATCCAGGCCCTCGACCCCACGAAGAACGCCCAGAAGCTGCGGCTCTCCTCCCCCGACCTGACCCACCGCGTCGTCGTCCGCGAGGGCGACACCTTGCCGCTGCTGTGTCAGCAGATCTACGGCTCCGCCGCCCACTACCTGCGGGTCGCGCAGGTCAACGGCCTCGACGACCTCCGCGACCTCCGCGCCGGCCAAGAGCTCTTCTTCCCCCCCTTCGACCGCCCGGAGGGAGCCTCACGGTGAAGCCCTTCACGGCCACGATCAAGAGCGAGGGCAGGGTGATGCCGCCGGAGATCGAGCTGCTGTCGATCGAGGTGCGCAGGCAGGTCGACCGGATCCCCGAGGCCAGCCTGGTCCTCATCGACGGCAGCGTCGCCGCCGGCGAGTTCAGCCTCAGCGACGCCGAGCTCTTCGCCCTGGGCAAGCGCGTGCAGATCCTCCTGCGCTACGGCGACGACCCTGACCAGCAGATCTTCGCCGGGCTCGTCGTCCGCCACACCGTCGAGGCCCGCGACGACGCCTCGGAGCTGCGCGTCGAGCTCAAGGACGCCGCCATCGCGCTGACCCGCGCGCGCCGCAGCGCCGTCTACCGCGACCAGCGCGACGACGAGGTCATCAGCGCCTTGATCCGCGGCGCGAAGCTCAGGCGCGGCGCCATCGACCGCTGCGCCGTCACCCACCGCCAGCTCGTCCAGCACAACGCCAGCGACTGGGACTTCCTGCTCGCCCGCGCCGACGTCAACGGCCTGCTCGTGATCGTCGACGACGGCGAGGTCTCCGCGCGGGCGATGGTCACCGCCGAGCCCGTCAAGGCCCGCTACACCTACGGCCGCTCCGAGATCGCCGAGTTCAGCCTCGAGCTCGACGGCGCCGGCCAGTGGGGCGCCGTCACCAGCACCGCCTGGGACCCCGCCAAGGTCGCCCCCGCCGCGCCCGCCGCCGGCGCCCCGCTGCGGATCGCCGCCGGCAACCTCGACGTCGACGCCCTCGCCGCCAAGCTCGGCGGCGACAGCTACACCCTCCTGATGCCCGCCTCGCTCGGCGAGGTCGAGCTCAAGGCCTGGGCCGACGCCCGCCTCGCCCGCAGCCGCCTCGCGCTGCTACGCGGCCGCCTGGTGGTCGCCGGTGACGCGGCGCTGAGGCCCTTCGATCACGTCGAGCTGGACGGCGTCGGCGAGCGCTTCAACGGCGCGCTCTTGGTCGGCGGCGTGATCCATCGCGTCGACGCCGACGGCTGGTGGACCGAGCTCCAGATCGGCCTCTCCCCCGAGTGGTTCGCGCGTCGCCCTGACATCGCCGACCCGCCCGCCGGCGGCCTGCTCCCGCCCGCCACGCAGCTCCAGATCGGCGTCATCGACGCCTTCGATCGCGACCCCGACGGCGACTTCCGCCTGCGCGTGCGGCTGCCCGGGCACGACCCTGTGTGGGCCCGCGTGGCCCGCCCGGACGCCGGCGACGGGCGCGGCGACTGCACCTGGCCCGAGCCAGGAGACGAGGTCGTCGTCGGCTTCCTCGGCGGCGACCCGCGCCAGGCCGTCGTCCTCGGCTCCCTCTTCGGCGGGGCCAGGCGGCCGCCGGACGACGCGCAGCCCAGCGACGGCAACGACCGGCGCGCCTTCGTCAGCCGCGCTGGCGTGAAGATCGGCGTCGACGACAAAAAGATCGCGCTGACGATCTCCACCCCTGCCGGCAACCGCGTCGTCATCGACGACGACGCCGAGGCGGTCACGATCACCGACCAGCACGGCAACACCATCACCATGGACTCGCGCGGGATCGCGATCTCCAGCGCCAGCGACCTCTCGATCGAAGCCACCGGCAAGGTGGTGATCAAAGGGACAGGCGTCGACATTCAATGAACTCACGGGAGGAACCATGAACAAGATCGACCTACAGCTCTCCATCGACGACACCAACCTCATCCTCGAGGCCCTCGGCCAGCTCCCCTTCGCCCGCGTCTTCCAGCTCATCGCGCGGATCCAGGAGCAGGCCCGCGCCCAGCTCAGCGCGGCGGAGCGGGCCCAGGCTGGCGGCCCGGAGCGCGGCGAATGAGCGGCTCACAGCCCCGGCCGAGCTCCTTCCTCGGCGTCGGGTGGAGCTTCCCGCCGGCCTTCGCCGCGGGCGGGGCCGAGCTCGCGCTGGTCTCTGGCGTCGACGACATCCACCAGTCGATCGAGATCCTGCTGGCCACCCGCCTCGGCGAGCGACCGATGCAGGAGTCCTTCGGCTGCGCCCTCGACGAGCTGCTCTTCGAGGAGGTCGATCAAGCGCTGGTCAACCGGATCACCGCGATGATCAGCGACGCGATCCTCCGCCACGAGCCGCGGATCGCCCTGCGTGACCTCGAGGTCAGCCAGAGCCGCGGCGACGCCGGCCTGCTCGAGCTCCGCCTCGACTACGTCGTCCTCGGCACCAACTCCCGCTTCAACATGGTCTTCCCCTTCTACCTCAACGAGGCCGTCAGCCCCGGACTCTGACCCATGGCCGATTACCTGCTGATCGACGGCGACCAGGCCCACTTCCTCGCGAGCTTCGGCGAGGCGACCGTGCTCGTCCAGCCCGGCACCCTGCGCGCCAGCGGCCCGGCCACCCTCGGCGGCCAGCGCCTCTGCGTGCTCGGCGACGAGGCCAGCGTGTCGGTCGGCGGCTGCCTCTACACCACCTCGAAGCACTCGATCCCTGGCGTCGGCGCCCTCGAGATCGCCGCCCTCGCCGCGGATCAGCGGGCTCAGAGGCCCGCCACCGGCGGCGCGCGCGCGCTCCTCGTCGGCGGCAGATTCACCGCCCGCTTCGTCGTCCAGAGCCCAGCCATGCAGCCGCCCAAGGGCCCTGGCTCGCCGATCCCCGACGCCACGCTGCACTACGCCGGCGAGGGCTTCTTTATCACCACGAACACCAAGCTTCGCGGGGCCTGATCGTGTCACGACGCTCCACCTCCCTACACCTCGAAGGCCGCGACGGCGCCAGCCAGCGCGGCCGAGCGCTCCCGGAGCTCTCGCCCGCGAGCGTCGCGATCGACGAGCACGGCCACGCCGACCTGCTCGCCTTTGTGCGAGCGCTCGCCGAGCAGCTCCGCTTCTTCAGCGCGGACGACGGCGAGCTGCGCGACGCCGGCACCTGGGCCCCCTTCGCCCGCCGCGACGACATCACCCTCGCCGACGTCGTCGCGTACATGCAGGACCCCGCGCGCTTCGACGGCGATCGAGCGCGCTGGCTCGGCCGCCCCCACTTCGCCCTGCTGCTCACCTTCCTGGGGCTGCTCGGCCACGCCCGCGAGCAGCTCAACGGCCTCACCGGCAGGCACCTCGATCACTACTACCGCGACATCCTCCAGATGCGCCCCGAGCCGGCCACACCGGACCGCGCGAGCGTCGTCTTCCGCCTCGCCGCTGGGGTCGCCGAGCTGCGCGTGCCCGCTGGCACCGCGCTCCAGGCCGGCCGCGACAGCGGCGGCGCCGCGCGGATCTACCGCACCGAGCGCGAGCTCTTGGTCAATCGGGCCCGCGTCGACGCCCTCCGGTCGGTGCATGTCCACCGCCGCGTCACCGCGATCTCAGGCGTCCGCGAGGACCGCGGCCTCAGCCCCGACGAGGCCTTCGACGGCGCCCTCCGGATCGCCCTCGGCGCCCCGCGGCCCGGCGATCCGGTGCCGCTGTGGCGCGGCCTCCCCGTCGACCGAGGCCTCGTGCTCGGCCTCCCCGTCGCCCTCGACTTCGCCCGCGAGCGCCTCTTCCTCGAGCATCACGAGCTCCGCGCCCTCATGGCGCTGGTGCGTCGCCGCGCCGACGCCGACGCCGACGCCGAGTGGGCCGAGATCAACCGCCTGCTCGGCGTCCAAGGCCCCGCCGACCCGCGCGACCTCGCCGCCAACCTCAAGCGCGTCGTCGGCCCCCTCGACTTCGCCGCCGACGGCCTCGCCCAGGTCGACGACCTCGACGACCTGTACAAGCGCCGCGCCGTCCCCGAGGTGCGCGCCTACATCGACCGCCACCTCGCCGCCGTCGGCTACGAAAATTTCGCCGCGCTCATGGCGATCAAGCGGCGGATCGACGCCGAGTGGGCCGAGATCAACCGCATCCTCGCCCGCCTCGGCGCCCGCCAGCGGGGCCTGCTCGCCTGGGAGCTCGGCGCCAGCGAAGCGACCGACTTCACCGCCAACCTCGCGCGGGCGCTCGGCGCCGCCTGGCCGCCGCCGTGGCCGTGGGGCGCCGTCGACATCGACTCCTACGAGGCCATGATCCGCGCGCTCGAGGCCCACTTCGCGATGAGCGCCGAGCGCCTCACCCGCCTCGCCGCCTGCGCCGCCGCCGTCGCGACCCGCAGCGAGCGCGCCTGGCGAGAGCTCGACGCCCTGCTCACCGACGCCCACCAGGAGCGCCACCACGCGGCCCGACGCGCCGCCCTCGCCGCCGTCCGAGGCGACCGAAGCGACCTGCCCGCCTTCGACGCCGTCGTCGGCGCCGCCCTCGGCCAACCGGGCGGGTCGCTGCCTTGGGAGGCCGCTCGCGCCCAGCTCGCGCCCCACCTCGATCCTGGCCAACAAGCCCTGCTCGACGGCTTTCGCGCGCAGCTCCTCGACCCCGCCGCGCCCCGGCGCTTCACCTGGTCCGACGTCGAACGATCGCTCGAGCTCGCCCAGCGCCGCATCACCGGCGCCCCGGAGCCCGTCGCCCGCAAGATCGAATGGCGGGGCCTGCACGCCCTCGAGGACCCCGCCGCGCGCGCCGAGGACCCCGCGTCGCCGCGCTGGAGGACCTTCGGTCGGCCCGCCCGCGCCAGCGAGGCTCACCCGCCCGCCGCGCCCCTCGGCTTCGCCCTCTGCTCCCCCTCGCTCGCGCTCTCACAAGGCCAGCGCACCCTCACCCTCACCCTCGGCCTGCGCGACCTCGACCAACCCGCCTTCCTGCGCGATCTCGCCCTCCTCCCTGAGCTGCTCAGCGACAGCAGCCTGCGCGCCGCCCTGCACGCCGCCCTCTGCGTCGAGGTCAGCAGCGCGACCGGATGGATCGAGCTGCCGCTGGCCGGCGCCCGCCTCGCCACCGGCCGCCCCGGCGACGACTATTGGAGCCTCTTGGCCGAGCCGCGCGCGCTGAGCGAGGATCGCCCCGGCCTGCGCCTCCAGCTCGTCGCTGGCCCCGAGCTCGGCCCCCTCGCCCCGCTCCCTGGCAGCGCCGACCGATGGCCGACCTTGCGCCTCACCCTGCGCCCGCGCTGGGACGCCAGCGCCCGCGAGTGGACCACCAACCTCGCCCCCTTCGAGCCGCTCGTGCTCGCCGCCGTCCACCTGCGCGTCGAGGTCGAAGGCCTCGTCGACCTGCGCCTCCAGCACGAGGATCGCCCCCTCGACCCGCGCCGCCCCTTCGAACCATTCGGTCGCAGCCCCGCCGTCGGCGCCCGCTTGTACCTCAGCCACCCCGAGCTGGTCGGGCCCCGCCTCGACCGTCTCCGCCTCGATCTCACCTGGATGGGCCTGCCGAGCAGCCTGCGCGACAATTACCGCAACTACCCCGGGATCGCCGCCGCCAGCGACTTCAAGGCCCGGGTCAGCCTCCTCGATCGCGGCCTCGCCTTCCCCCTCGCCGACATCGACCTCTTCACCGAGGGCCCCGAGCCCGCCGCCCGCACCGCCGCCGAGCGCAGCGCCCTGCTCCCCGACATCCCCGGGACGATCGCCGCGATCAGCCCGGGCTATCGCTACACGCGGCGCGACGAGCTCCCGCTCGCCGGCGACATTCGCCGCGCCGATCGTTATTTCCAATGCGAGCTCACCCCGAACGACTTCGGCCACGGCGCCTATCCCGTGCTCGCCGCGCGGGGGGCGAGGGAGCTCGCCATCGGCCTCGCCCGCGGCGCCGTCGACCCCAACGCCGCCCAGGCCTTCGCGCTCGACCCGCCCTACACCCCGACGATCCAGCGGATCACCGCCGCCTATCGCGCCTCGATCGAGCTCCACCCCGGCGCCGCTGGCGATCACGCCGACCGCCTGCTCCACGTCCACCCCTTCGGCGTCAGCCCGATCGACCCCGCCGACCCGCGCCTGCTGCCCCGCTACGACGCCGCTGGCGAGCTCTACATCGGCCTTCGCGACCTCGACCCTCCTCAGCGCCTGGCCCTGCTCTTCGTCGTCGCCGAGGGCACCGCCGTGGCCGACCGCGCCGCGCCCGTCGAGTGGTCGGTCCTCGACGGCGACCGCTGGCGCCCCCTCGCCGGCCACCTCCTCCACGACTCGACCCGCGGCCTCCTCAACTCCGGCATCATCGAGCTCGATCTGCCCGCCGTCGCCGCCAGCACCCGCCTGCCCGCCGGGCGCTACTGGCTGCGGGCCGCGGTCGCCGACCACGCCGACGGCGTCTGTGACACCGTCGAGATCCGCGCCCAAGCCGTCACCGTCCGCTTCGACCCGCGCGAGGACGCCCCCGAGCACGACGCCCGACCGCTGCCCGTCCGCAGCATCGATCGCCTGCTCGTCCCTGACCCGCGGGTCGCCGCCGTCGAGCAGCCCTACACCTCCTTCGGCGGCGCCCCCGCTGAGGCCCCGGAGCGCTTCTACACCCGCGTCAGCGAGCGCCTGCGCCACAAGCAGCGCGCCCTCACCCCTTGGGACTACGAGCGCCTGGTGCTGCAGCGCTTCCCCGGGATCTACAAGGCGAGCTGCTTGCCTGTCGGCGCGCCTGGCGAGGTCGAGATCATCGTCATCCCCGACATCCGCCAGCGGCTCCCCTCCGACGCCTACGCGCCGCGGGCCCCCGCCGACCTGCTCGCCGAGATCCAGGCCTACCTCGCCGCCCTCGCCCCCGCCGCCGCCCGCGTCCGCGTCCGCAACCCCAGCTACGTCGCCGTCGCGGTGCGCCTCGGCGTCCGCTTCATGCCCGGCCAGGACCCACGCCACGCCCAGAAGCGGCTCAGCGAGGACCTCAGCCGCTTCCTCTCCCCCTGGGCCTACGACGAGGGCGCCGAGCTGACCATCGGCGGCAGGATCTACGCCAGCAGCATCCTCGACTTCGTCGATCGCCGCGACTACGTCGACTACGTCGCCGAGCTGCGGCTCGCCCGCAGCGACAACGGCGTCGACTTCACCGCCCTGCCGCCGACCGACGAGGACTACCACGTCGCCGCCGAGCGCCCGGATCAGGCGCTCGTCGCCGCCCGCGAGCACCACATCGACATCATCTCGGCGCAGGATTATCAGCAGACTTCGTTCACAGGTATCAACTATCTCAAGGTCGAGCTCGATTTCATAATCAGTTGAGCCCGCGAGGAGTGTTATGGCGATCACCACCAAGAACCGCAAGCAGCTCAAGGCTTACTTCGTCAAGAACGCGATCCCCACCGAGGGCAACTTCAGCGACCTCGTCGACGCGCAGCTCAACCAGGCCGAGGACGGCGTCTTTAAGCTCCCCGGCGAGCCCCTCAGCGTCGTCGCCGCCCCTGGCGATCAGCGGCGCGCGCTCCGCTTCTACAGCACCTACCCCGCCGCCAACCCCGACTGGCAGATCAGCCTCGCCCCCGCGCAGGACCCTGGCGACCCCGCGAGCGCCCGCCCCGGCTTCGGCGTCAGCGACGGCGCCGGCCGGGCCCGCCTCTACATCGACCCGAGCACCGGCAACCTCGGTGTCGGCACCAACGCCCCGAGCGACCGCCTGACCGTCTCCGGCGGCGATCTCCGGATCGAGGGCGACGGCTATCACCGCCTCAAAGTGCTCGCGTTCAACGCCGGCGTCGAGCTGGTCGCCCGCAACCCTGGCGGCACCCCCCACATCGACTTCACCCAGGGTCAACTCGACAGCCCCGACTACGGCCTGCGCCTCATCGCCACCGACAACAACACCCTCCACCTCCAAGGCGGCCAAGGCGCCCCCACGTTACGAGTCCAGGGCGATCTCGTCGTCGACGGCGCCCAAAACAAGCTCGACACCCGCGAGCAGGGCAGCGCCACCATCCGCGCCCACGACCTCGCATTCGGCCACTCCGGCCGCCGCGGCGCCCCCGGACGCGCCCTCGTCGACAGCGGCGACGCCCTCGTCTTCAACTTCGGCGCCGACTGGAAGAGCGCCGCGATCCACAGCCCCCTCACCGTAAACGGCGCCCTCACCGTCGAAGGCGCCGTGCACGCCAAGGGCGCCGTCAACGCCCCCGCCGGCCTCAACTTCCAAGGCAGCGTCGCCCACATCGACGCCGACGGCGCCCTCTATCGCCACACCGACGGCCAAGTCTACCTCACCGTCGACGATACCTTGTACATCCGCGACCTGGGCGCGAAGGACGTCGCCGCCACCTTCAACACCGACCAAGGCAACCTCCACCTTAAGAACCGGATCAGCGCCCGCGCCCTCGGGATCGGCCTCGGCGACGCCGATCCCGCCGGCCCCCTCGAGGTCCGCGTCGCCGGCAGCGGCGGCGGCTGGGATCGCCTCGTCGTCACCGCCAACGCCGCCTGGGGCAACGGCAACCAACACGTCACCATCGGCGCGGGCGGCGGCGCCGGGATCATGATGCATAACGCGCACATCCCATGGATCGCCGAGGAGAAGCGCGCCTCGATCCGCTACGGCATGAGCCAACCGAACAAGATCTGGTGGGACGTCGGCCTCCGCGAGGACGACTCCTTCCACTTCGCGACCAGCGCGGGCGGCACACCGCTCGCCGTCCGGCGCGGCGGCATCGCAGTGGGCGGCGACCTCACGGTGAGCGGCGGCGTCACGACGAGCGGCCTCCAGGTCAACGGCGCATTGACCGTCCACGGCGCGCTGAACAAGCTCGACGTGTCCGAGCAAGGCGTCGCGACGATCCGCGCCGCCGACCTCTTTTTTGGCCACTCCGGCCGCCGCGGCGCCCCCGGCCGCGCCCTCGTCGACAACAAAGACGCGCTGGTCCTCAACTTCGGCGCCGACTGGAAGAGCGCCGAGATCCACAGCCCGCTCACCGTCCACGGCGACGCGACCATCACCGGCAGCCTGCGCGTCGGCGCGTGGTCGCTCGAGGCCACCGCGACCGCCCTCCTGATCAAGTGCGGCGCCCAGATCGTCGCGCGCTTCGCCACCGAGCACGACCGCTTCCAGATCTACAGGAACGTCAACGGCCAGGGCCCCTATTTCTATTACAACTCCCACGGCGTCTTCGGCGCGTAGCCGAGGCGCAGCACGGAGCCCGCGATGAGCACCTCCACTACCCTGCCGACTGGCCCGCTCGAGCACCTGGCGATGGACTACGCCGGGCTGCGCGAGCGCGGCCTGCGCCTCCTCGAACGCCTCGCCGGCGCCCAATGGACCGACTTCAACGCCCACGACCCCGGGATCACCATCCTCGAGCAATTGTGTTATGCGATCACCGACCTCGGCTATCGCATCAACCACCCCGTCGCCGACCTCATCGCCGGCAGCGACCCCGCGGTCGCCCTGCCTGGCCCCGCGGAGATCCTCACCTGCGCCCCTGTCACCCAGGCTGACCTGCGCCGCCAGCTCCTCGACATCGAAGGCGTCGCCAACGCCTGGGTCGAGCCCCTCCGCGCCCCCTCGCCGCCGTTCTATCACCTCCAGGGCAGCGACGAGCTCCACCTCCAGCGCGACCCCGGCGACCCCACCGCGCAGCCCGTCCAGCTCGCCGGCCTCCACCACGTCCTCCTCCAGACCAGCGATCGCCTCTCCGCCGAGCAAGCGCTCACCTGCGCCGCCGCCAGCCTCCACCGCCGCCGCGGCCTCGGTGAGGACTACCAGCTCGCCCTGCTCACCTCCCACGAGGTGTGGATCCAGGCCAAGATCGAGGTCGGCCCGATCGATCAGCCCGCCGACGTCTTGGCCGAGATCATCGAGCAGATCGAGGCCTACCTCGCCCCTCCTGTCCGCTTCACCAGCCGCGGCGACGCCGCCGACCAAGGCCGCAGCCAGGACGAGCTCTACACCGGCCCCTACCTCGACCACGGCTTCGTGCTCGGCGAGCTGCCGCCGCTGCGCGCCGCCGTCCGCGCCTCCGATCTGATCCACGCGATCATGAACGTGCCCGCCGTCCGCGCCGTCCGTTCGCTCGCCCTCGCCACCGCCGCCGCCGCCCCGCGCGAGCGCTGGCTGCTCGAGATCCCCGCCGGTCAGGTCCCCACCCTCGCCACCAGCTCCGAGCTCTGCCTCCTGCGCGCCGGCCTGCCTGTGCGGGTCGACCCCGCCGAGCTCCAAGCCCGCCTCGCCGCCCGTCGCCTCGCCGCCCACGCGCATCGCCGCAGCGACGCCCCCCACGGCCAGCCGCCCCCCCGCGGCCGCGACCGCCAGCTCGCCCACTACCGGTCGATCCTCCACCAATTCCCCGCCGCCTACGGCGTCGGCGCCCTCGGCCTGCCCGACCGCGCCCCCGTCGAACGTCGAGCCCAGGCCCGCCAGCTCGCCGCCTATCTCCACCTCTTCGATCAGCTCCTCGCGAACCAGTTCGCCCAGCTCGCCAACGCCCATCGGCTCCTCTCCCCCGAGGAGGCGCCCCTGCGCACCTACTTCGCCCAGCCGATCGACGACCCCCGCCTGCGCGTCGACGAGCTCCTGCGCCACGCTCCCCGCGTCCATCGCGCTTGGCTCGCCGGCGCCGTCGAGCCCGGCGACGACGCCAGCGCGCGCCGTAGCCGCTTCCTCGCCCACCTGCTCGCGCGATACGCCGAGCACCTCGGCGATCACGCTCACGTCGGCGACAGCGGCTCGCCTCGCCGCAGCGACGCCGACCTCGTCGCCGATCGCCAGGCCTTCTTGCGCGACTACCCCCGGCTCAGCCGCGCCCGCGGCTCGGGCCACGACATCTTCGGCGACGACCAAGAGCGCTCCGGTCTCGCCCAGCGTCTCCGCCTCCGGCTCGGCCTCGGCGAGCGCCCCCGCCTCCACATCGTCGAGCACCTGCTGCTGCGCCCGATCCCCGAGGACGCCCGCCAGATCGGCGACGACGCCGATCCCCGCGTCCCGCTGCTCGCTGGCGTCCACGAGCCCGACCCCTGGTCCTTCCAGGTCAGCTACGTCTTCGAGGCGCTGCCCGGCGATCAGCCCGGCGGCGCCTTCGAGCAGATGGTCGCCCAAACGATCCTCGCCGAGACCCCCGCCCACCTCCGCCCCCACCTCCACTGGTTCGGCGACGACCACACCGGCGCCCACTGGAGCGACTTCGACGCCGCCTGGGCCGCCTTCCGCGCCGCCCACCGCGCCTACCGAGCCGCCAGCCTGCACGCTAGGCGCCGCCCCCGAGCAGCTCCACATCCCCCTCCGAGACGCCCGCGATCGCGTCATCGACCTCTTGGGGTTCGGCCGCACCTACCCGCTGCGCGACCTCCCCCTCCCGCCTCACCTCACCGTCGCCCCTGGCGCCGCCGCCGTGATCACGATCGGCCTCAGCCAGCGCGGCGTGATCTACAGCCTACGCGACCGCCGCAGCGGCGCCGCGATCAGCCAGGGCGGCCGCCCGATCGAGCTCGAGGGCACCGGCGGGACCATCGAGCTGCGCGCCCCTCCTGGCCTCGAGGACACCAGCTACCGGATCCTCGCCGAGAAGCGCGGAGATCCCGGCGAGGCCCGGCCACCTCGTCAAGCCTGGCTGCACGGCCAGGTAAGCGTCGTCCTCGGCGTCGATCCCGCCCTCGTCGCCGACCTCCGCGGCCTCCCCCTGCTCGACCGCAGCGTCGACGCCCCCAGCCCCGCCGATCCGCGCGTCGCCCCCTACGGCGCCGTCGTCGAGGTCGAGCTGCTCGCCAGCCAGGAGGGCGTCACCTACCAGCTCCTCGACGCCGCCGATCACGCCCGCGTCCTCTCGCGCGCCCCCGTCGTCGGCACCTCCGGCGCGATCGTCCTGCACACCGTCCCGCTCTACGAGGACCTCGATCTGCGCGTCCACGGCAGCAAGGCCGTCGGCGACCCGGATCAGCCCGAGCTGCGCAGCGCGCTCCTCGACGCCGTCCTCTCGCTGCGGATCGAGGCCAACCCAGCCGTCACCGCCGAGCTGCTCCCCGCCGCGATCCTCCCCCACGCCGCCGCGCCCAGCCTGCGCCTGCACGACAGCCAACAGAGCGTCCACTACCGCGTCTGGCGGCGGCCGATCCGCGACGCCGAATTTCTCTTCGACGACCCCCAAGGCGCCCCCACCCTCGATCTCGCGCCAGACGACGGCCCGCCAATCCGCGTCCTGCGGCCCGCCACCATCCCCTGGGCGGAGCTCCTGCCGCTCGGTGAGGCCCGCCAAGGCGTCGGCGGCCCCCTCGATATCCCCCTGCCCGCGCCCGGAGAGGACTCCCTGCTGGTCATCCATGCCTACAAGAGCCACCGTCGGCGCGCCAGCGACGTGGGCAACATCATCTCGATCGTCCAGCTCGACCCCACGCTCGCGCTGCTCGTCCAGCCCGACCCCGACCCTCGCCTCTCGCTGCACCTCACCCTCAACGAAGCCGGCGCGATCGGCCCCATCCTGCTCCGCGGCGGCCAGCCCGGCGTCTTTTACCAGCTTCACCAGCTCCGCGATGACGCCGCGATCGGCCTGCCCGCCTACTTCCACAAGCGCGACGACCTCGACCCGCGCAGCAACAAAGGCATCGATCTGCTCCGCGTCGAGGTCGACCTCGCCCTCGCCCGCGACCCCTCCCACGCCCACCTCGACGCCCGCCCGCCCGCGCACGAGCCACCGCCGCTCCCCCTCATCGACGCCGCGCCGCTGCCCTTCGGCGCCGTCCTCCGCGTGCACGCCCGCAGAGCCGTCACCGGCCTCGGCTGCGAGCTCACCTCACGCGCGACCATCGATCCCGCCCCTGAATTCCTCATCGAGCCCGCGAGCGTCGCCCCCGGCGGCGCCGCCACGGTCGTGATCCCCAGCAGCCGCCAGGGCGAGCGCTACCGCCTCCTCCTCGGCGACACCCTGCTCGCCGAGGCCGCCGGCGTCGACGGCCCCCTCGCGCTCCACACCGGCCCGCTCGCCCCGCCGGCGCTGCTCCGTCTGCACCTCACCCGCGTCGACCCCGGCGCCCTCACCGTCGAGCGCAGCCTCGCGATCACCGTCCCCGTGACGCCCTCCGGCTGAGCCATGACCGACCACCGCGTCAACCTCCTAGAGGTCGATCTGCGCGTCGACGACGCCGATCTCGCCGCCGCCTTGATCGAGCGGACCAGCCGTCTGCACGAGCGACGGCTCGCCCCCTTGCTCGACCGCATCTTCAGCGAGCACAGCGGCCCCGACCGCCTCGATCGCCTCGACCGCCTCGAGCTCGACCTCGGCGCTCTTTGCCTCCCCGACTTCGAGGACGACCTGCTCCGCGCGCTCGAGGCCGCCTTACGCGCTGCTCTGAGGCGCGCCCTCGCCGAGCGCCGCGGTGATCCCACGAGCGACGCCGCCCTCGAGCTGCTCGCCACCTTCGCCGCCGCTGGTTACCTCCCGTGGTGGGCCAACGCCAGCCGCGGCGACCCGATCGCCGCTGCCGTCGCCACCCTGCGCCGCGAAGCCCCCGCCGCCCTGCTCGCCCTGCTCCGCGATCGACGCGACGATCCCACCGCCCGCGCCCGCCTCGCCCGCCACCTCGACGACGCCGCCCTCGACGCCCTCATCGACCTGCGCTGGCCGACCGCCCGCGTCGGCCTGCGCGCGGCCCTCCAGATCCTCACCCACCAGCTCGACGCCGCCCCGCAGGCCGGTCCACGTCGCCGCCTCCGCCTCCGCCTGGCCGCGCTCACCGCCCTCCTCCACCCCACCCTCGCGCCCGCCCCGGCCCTGCGCGTGATCGTGCAGGAGCTCGCCGACCTGCGCGGCTGGCGACCCACCGCCCCCGATCCTCACCCCGATCTCCCGCCCGAGCTGCACAGAGCGCTCACCGCCGCCCTCGCCGAGCGCGACCCAGCCCCCGAGCGCACCGAACCAGCCCCCTCTCTCGAGCGAAGCGCCCCCACCGACCCGGACCCTCGCGCGCCCGTCTCGACCGACGATCCACGCCCCCTCGACCTCGACCCCGCCCAGCTCGACCCGCGCCACGATCGCCGACCGCCCGATCTCGAACAAACCGCGCCCGCGCCCACAAACCCACAAACCCACAAACCCACACAAGAGGCCTCCCCGCGCGATCTCGAACCAACCGCGCTCGCACCCGCAGCCACCAAAAAGCGCGAAGTTACCGCCACTCGCGATCTCGACCCCACCGCGCCCCCACCCACAAACCCACAAACCCACGATGAACCATCCCCCCGATCACGCGCCGAAGGGCCCGATACCCCCGCTCGCCGCCCCCCCGATCCACCCGCGCCCTCGCCCTCGCTCCGCCCGCACCTCGACCCACGCGCGCCGCGCCCAGCGCCGCCCTCGCGCGCCCCGCCGCGCGCCCGCCTGGACGAGCTCTACGTCGAAGACGCCGGCCTCGTGATCCTCTGGCCCTTCCTCGGCCGATTTTTTCAGCGCGTCTGCCTCCTGGACGACCCGCAGCGCTTCAACGACGAGCCCGCGGTCATGCAGGCGATCGCCCTGCTCGCGCAGCTCGCCCGCGGAGATCCTGATCCCCCCGAGTACACCCTCCCGCTCGCCAAGCTCCTCGTCGGCCGCGCGCCCGCCGCCAGCTTCACGCTCGAGGGGCCGCTCGCCGCCCCTCAGATCGACGAGTGCGAGCGCCTCCTCGCCGCCGTCATCGCCCACGCGACGATCCTCCGCGACATGCCCGTCGCCGCCTTCCGCGACGCCTTTCTCCGGCGCCCCGCCGCCCTCTGCACCCGCGACGGCGCCTGGTCCCTCCAGGTCGAGGGCCGCGCCCACGACCTCGTGCTCGCGCGCTTCCCCTGGGCCTGGTCGTGGGTGAAGCTGCCGTGGATGCCTGACCCCTTGCGCGTGGAGTGGGCATGAGCGAGCCCCACCTCGCCGATCTCGAGCGTGAGCTCGAGTGGTTCGCCCGCGTCCTCGACCTCCGCTTCACCGCCTACTTCGCCCGCGAGCCGCGAGCGGGGGCCCCACTCACCCTCGCCGAGCTGCCCCCGCCTGAGCCTAGCGACGCCTCCTCCGCCTACGCCACCCTGCTGCGCGAGCGCCCGTTGGAGCTCGTCGAGCGCCTCGCGCTGATCCTCACCCTCGTCCCGCACCTCCGCCCCCAGCTCCTCGACGTCTTCTCCGTCAAGAACGCCACCTTTGACCGCCGCTTCACCGAGTTCGGCGGCGTCCGCGTCGACGACGACTTCGAGCCCACCGGCGAGACCCTCGCCTTCATCCTCGACGGCGGCTCCCTCGCCGCCCGCGCCGCCGTCGCTCGCCTCTTAGGGCCTGATCAACCCCTGCTGCGCCGCGACATCCTCCGCCTCGCCCCCGCGCCGCGCGCCTGGTCGCCGCTCAAGGTCCCGCTGCGGATCGCCCCCGATCAGCTCAGCCTCCTCCTCACCGGGCAGATCCCCCCACCCGCGCACGACCCAGAGTTCCCGGCCCAGCGCATCGACACCGCCATGACCTGGGACGACCTCATCCTCCCGCCTAGCACCCTCCGCCAGCTCCAAGAGCTCCAGACATTTATCACCCACGGCGACACCCTCATGCGCGACTGGGGCATGGCGAGCCGCCTGCGCCCTGGCCACCGCGCCCTCTTTTACGGCCCGCCCGGCACCGGCAAGACCCTCAGCGCCGCGCTCGTCGGCAAGCTCGCCGGCCGCGAGGTCCACCGCGTCGACCTCTCCTTGGTCGTCTCCAAGTACATCGGCGAGACCGAGAAGAACCTCTCCCGCGTCTTCGACCGCGCCCAGCAGCGCCGCTGGCTGCTCTTCTTCGACGAAGCCGACGCCTTATTCGGCCGGCGCAGCGCCACCAGCGACGCCCACGATCGCTACGCCAACCAGGAGGTCGCCTATCTGCTCCAGCGGATCGAAGGCTTCGACGGCCTCACGATCCTCGCCTCCAACCTCCCCGACAACCTCGACGACGCCTTCGCCCGCCGCTTCGAGTCGACCGTCTATTTCCCCGTCCCGAGGCCGCCAGAGCGGCTCGCGCTGTGGACGCGGGGCTTCTCCGCCAAGGCCCGCCTCGCCCCCGACGTCGACGTCGGCGCCCTCGCCCGCGGCCACGAGCTCACGGGGGCCTCGATCATGAACGTCATCCGCCGCGTCAGCCTCGCCGCGATCGCCGAAGGAGAGCGCCCGATCACCCAGGCCGATCTCACCCAGGCGATCCGCCACGAGCTCCGCAAAGAGGGCCGCATCGCCGGCTAGCTGGCCCTGCTAGGCTGCGCCCCGTGACCGCCGAAATCGTCATCCGCCTCGCCGAACCCGCCGACCTCGCCGCGCTCGGCCGCCTCGGCGCCGAGCTGGTGCGCGCCCACCACCGCTTCGACGCGCGGCGCTTCATCGCCCCCACCGGCGACATCGAGGCCGGCTACGCCCGCTTCCTCGGCGACCAGCTCGACCAGGCCGGCAGCGTCATCTACGTCGCGGCGCGCGGCGACGCGGTCCTCGGCTACGTCTACGCCGGCCTCGAGCCCGCCTCCTGGAAGGAGCTGCGCGACCCCGCCGGCTTCATCCACGACCTCCTCGTCGAGCCGCCGGCGCGCGGCCAGGGCGTCGCGAAGCGCCTGCTCGCCGCCGCCGCCGCCTGGCTGGAGCAGCGCGGCGCCCCTCGCCTGGTCCTCTGGACAGCCCACCACAACGACGCCGCGCGCCGCCTCTTCGCCGGCCTCGGCTTCCGCCCGACCATGGTCGAGATGACGCGCGAGGTCGACGACGAGCGCGGCGCCCCTCAGCTCACAGGCAGCTCGACTTGAACCCGCTGAAGCGGGACCTGCTCCCGGCGAGCCGTCGCACGCGCGCCCCTTGCCTAGCGCGCGCGAATCTGCGCATGCTCGCAACCGCGCCTACCGCTGCGCGTCCAGGGAACATCCTCATGCGTCGACCCGCCCACGTCCTCCTCCTCGCCCTTGTGCCCGCCTGCTACGACCCGAGCGGGTACGAGACCCTGCTGGAGTACTACACGACCGAGGACAGCGACAGCGACAGCGACAGCGCCAGCGACGACTCCGCCAACAGCAGCCCACCGATCAGCACCGTCACGACCGAACCGCCGCCGCACGGCTCCGACAGCGACAGCGACGCCTCCTCCGCCGGCGACACCGGCGACGACACCGAAGGCGCCCTACCAGCCCCGCAGATCATCGAGCACGAGCTCACCCCCGGGCCGGTCATCTTTAAAAATGGGCCGCTCACCGTCACGGTCACGGCCGAGGGGGCCAAAGGCGTATCGATGCAGCTCGAAGATGGATCCGTGATTGAGCTCGCCGCCCTCGACCCCGACTTCGAGCACGATCAGGACCCCGTAATTTTTCAGGGCGAGCTCGCCGTCAACACCGGCCTCGCCAACGGCACGCAGATCCTGGGGCTCACCCCGTGGCGCGGCGATCTCGTCGGCGACACCATCACGACATCCTACAAGATCGCCCTGCCGACGCCCGGCGCCGAGATCTTTTGGCAGGCCAACGACCTCATCGGCGGCGGGATCGTGAAGGCGCTCGGCGTACTGCCGAGCGGCGATCCCATCGAGTTTGGCCAGTACACGCAGGACAACGAGAGCCGCTGCTACCTGCGCCGTCGAGATCCAGGCGGGTGGAACACGGCCCTTCGAGACGTACTGCCCGGGCTCACCTGCGCGCCGATCGACATGAAGATCGACGCCGACGGCGCGATCACTCTGCTGGCCTACCGGACAGGTGTCGGCGGAACCGAGTGGTGGCTCGGGCGACTCAGCTCGTGGGACGCCGGCGTAACCCCCCGCGGCCTCGGCGGAAAGGACGAGCTCGCCCTCGCCCTCGGCGCCCACCCCTCCGGTTTGATCGCCGTCTGCGGCGCCGCTCCCAGCGGCCACCCCGACGCTTGGGACGCCGCCGCGTGGATCTATCGGCCGAACCAGTTCGGCGAAGCGCGGACCTTCGACTACGTGGCCAAAAAGGATGACGAGGTGCCCAACAAGTTCACCGAGATCGTCCGCGACTGCGCGTTCGCGGGCGACACCCTCGTGATGGTCGGGGAAGCGAACGGAGAACATGAAGAGGCGAAGAATATTAGGCGAGATCGCCACTTCTTCCTCGAGTTCGACTTGCTCTCCCAGGCTCACAAGTGGAAGGTCGGCGGCATCGAGGGATCCGCCCAGACCGGCGGCCGGGCGCTCACGATCGACGAGCAAGGGCGCTACATCACCGCGGGATTTATCTGCGGCGATGACTGCGATCCGAAGGCGACCCTGCGCGTCCACGATCCGAAGGGTGGCGACGATTGGTTCGCGTCGATCGGTGATCTTCCGAGTCTGTCCTATGGGCCCCATGATATCGCCTGGAGCCCGGCCGGTTATGCCGTCGTCGTGATGGGCGGCGCCAAGGGCGACGAAGGCGCCTTCTGGGTGCGAGCGTTGAAGCCCGGATCAGCGGCGCCGCTGTGGACCTACAGCCGCGAGGACAACAAGAACTTCCACATGGCGATCGCCGTCGCGATCGGCGCCTTCGGCGAGGTGTATGCGGGCGGCCTCGGCAACAACGGCTATCCGGCGGTCGCCTACATCGGCGGCTGAGCCCGCGCTCAGCCGGGGATGAACTCGGCACAGGCAACCTCGACCAGATCGGTCGCGGTCGCGAACGCTTCCCCGAAGTCCAAGTCGAGATCCGACACCTGATGGTACGGGAACTTCTTGACTAGCTCGCAGATCCGATCGGGCGCCGGACAGTCGGGGTTGAGGATGCTCAGCATCACCACCGCGCCGGGATCACCGCCCTTGGCCTCGAGCACACGATCCGCCCACAGCTCCGGATTGCCCTTCGAGTCGTAGTCGTAGCCGCCGATGAAGGTGACCATCAGCAACGCATCGTCACGGAGGAAGCCGGCGTTGCAGCCGCCCGGGGCGTTCATCTCCGGCTTCATCGCGGCGCTGAGCGCTTGGCCCATCAGATCGCGACCGCTGACGCCGAGCCTGGCGACGCAGGAGAAGGTCTCGGCGAGGTTCGGCTGCTCGGTGGTCAGGTAACGCCGCCCGCCCGCGATCTGGCACGGCTTGTTGCTCGCGTTCCCACCAGCGGCGAAGACGTTGCTTAGGCGCCGATCGTGCGGTCGCAGTCGGTGACGAGGTGAAGCAGATCGCAAGGGTAGTCCGGGACCCCGCCACAGAAGCCCTCCATCGCGCAAGCCAGGTCACAGGTGATCAGGCCCCACTCGGTGTCACCGTCGACGACCATGATGTGGTAGTCAAAATCCGCGAATTTCGCCTGGATGGTGGCGATGAAGCCGGGGAACGCCGCGAGTAGCATCTCTTGTCTGCTCTTCATCGAAGCGGCGCGCGACAGGACAAAGAGCAGGTCGATCTTGCCCTCGCACCCCGCCGGCTTCGTGTCGCTGCCGGTGGCGGTGTCGGTGTCGGGGCCGACGTCGTAGAGCAGCGTCGTGTCGCCGGTGCCCGCGCTCGGATCTTCAGTCGAGCTCGCGCCGCTCGCCGCGGTCGTGCTCCCTTGCGACGCCCCCCGTCGCTGCCGCCGCTCGTGTCCGCCGCGCTGGAGTCTGATCCAGGAGGAGGAGGCGCCGTCGTCGGCACCGACGCGAACGACGTCGTCTCGCCCTGCGTCGGCTGGCAGGCGAGCGCGAGCCCGAAGGCGAGGAGGAGCCGGATCCGTGGCGCCATGGGTGGGAGCCTACTCTTTCTTGGGCGGGGGCGGGGCGCCAGCGTCAGCGCCCCGCGTGCTCCACGGCGCTCGTAGGTCTTGCCCCTGCGGCGTGATCTGGCCAAGCGGCGGAGCGCGCCCGTGCTCGCTGGAGAGGAGCCAAAGACGCCGCGCGCCGCCTCTTCGCCGGCCTCGGCTTCCGCCCGACCATGGTCGAGATGACGCGCGAGGTCGACGACGAGCGCGGCGCCCCTCAGCTCACAGGCAGCTCGACTTGAACCCGCTGAAGCACGACGCAGCCTGCGAGTACGAGTAGAAGCCGACCTGTCCGCTCGGGAAGGTGTCGTCCTCGAAGTTGCGCTCCGCGATCACCTGGTTGTTGTCCGCGCGGCGGATCCGCACCGTGAACTCCTTCGGCGTGTGCGTCAGGTCGAAGACGTACTGGATGTTGTCGAGCCAGCCTTGGGTCGTCCAGTTGCCTGGCGTCGCCAACACCACCGAGTTCGGCGTGTCGACCGCCGCGTGCAGGTCTTGGCAGGTCATCGGCGCGTTCACCGGGTCCTTGATGTCGACGCGCTTGACCAGCAGCCCCGCCTGCCCGGTGTTCGCCCCGCAGAACGGCACCTGGTTGCCCTGCTTCCACGACAAGAAGTAGAACTGCCGCGGCTCCTCGGTCAGCACGTCGAAGGGCTGCACCCCCCAGAAGAAGCCGATGTAGTCGTCGTCGCCCGTCGTCTTCACCTGGAACTTGCCCTGGATGTTCGCGTTATTGAGCGGCCAGCCGCAGAAGCGCGCCGTACCGCCGGAGTTCGCGTTCTGGCACAGCTCCACCAGGTTCGCGTTCCACACCCAGTTCGGCGCGGGCTGACCCGCCGCCCACTTGAAGTTCCTGATCTTGCACTCCACGTCGCTCAGCGCCAGCGTCTGGTTCTTGATGAACACCGACACCGAGTCGCTCGCCATCGAGCCTTGGCCGTCGGTCACCTCGACCGTGTACGTCGTCGCGATCGACGGCTGCGCCGTCGGCGATTGGCCCATCGGATCATCCAGCGTCATCGGCGGCGTCCATGAGTACATATACGCGCCGTCGCCCCCCTCCGCGTCGGCGTTGAGCTGCGCCGTGCCGCCCGGATCGATGCACAGCGACGGCCCCGCGTCGACCGTCAGCTCCTCGTAGCAGACCTTATTCACGTCGTCGCAGCCGAACGCGCACTCCTCGACGATCTTCGAGCCGTTGCCGCTCTGGTTGCACACGTTCAGCACCGCCCCCGCGCAGAACTTCTCGTTCGGCTCGCAGTCGGCGCACATCTCGAAGGTCTGCGGATCCGTGTCGTTGCAGTCGATCCCTGGCGTCACCCCGTCCGGCGGCGAGTCGTCGCCGTAGCCGTCGCCGTCCACGTCGCGTTTGCACGCCTCCAGCGACTCCTCAAACGCCGCCCCTGGGTACGTGAACTCGTTCGTGTCGTCGCAGTCCGTCCCCGGCGTCACGCCCGCGGGCGGTTTCACGTCGCCGAAGTCGTCCTCGTCGTCGTCCTTCATACACGCCGTGGGGTCGTCCTTCGGCGCCGCCCCGGGAAACGTCGTCGGGCTCGCGTCGTCGCAGTCGCTCCCCGGCGTCGCCCCCGGCGCCGGATCGACGTCCCCGAAGCCGTCGTCGTCTGCGTCGGTCATGCACGCCGACGCGTCCTCCAGCTCCCCCGCGCCCGGATAGGTGCTCACGTCGTCGTCCTTACAATCTGTCCCTGGGGTCACCCCAGCCGGCGGCGCCGCGTCACCCCAGCCGTCGTTGTCCGCGTCCTCCATACACGCGGCCGCGTCCTCCAGCTCCGCCGCCCCTGGGAACGCGAACTCGTTCTTGTCATCGCAATCGGTCCCTGGCGTCACCCCCGGCTTCGGATTCGTCTCGCCCCAGCCGTCCCCGTCCGCGTCCGTCATACACGCCGCCGGGTCCTCCAGCTCCGCCGCCCCCACGTGGGTGTTCGCGTCGGTGTCATCGCAGTCGTCGGCGTTCGGCACGTAGCCTGGCGGCGCGTCGCCGTCCGCCGGGATGCAGTCGTTCGGGTCGCCTTGCCCGTCCATGTCTGCGTCCTTACAGAAGCTCGTCGGCGTCCCCGAGTCGCTCTCGCTGTCGCTCTCGGAGCCGCCGATCGTCGTCGTGCTCGTGCTCGTGCTCGTCGACTCGCTCGACGAAGACGTCGTGCTCGTGCTCGTCGACGTGCTCGTGCTCGACTCGGTCGCCGACGCCCCGACGCACTCCTCCGACAGATCGCCGTCCTCGCAGCCGCCGCCGCAGCCGCTTGAGAGCGCGATAATAGTCCCAACCCCTACGATCCACCCAACCCGTGTCCCACTCTTCATCCCGCCATCTACGCTGATCGCCGGCGGCGCGACAAGCCCTCGCCATGGAGTGAATCGCCCTCAAGACGCGCGGCTACGCCGCCGCTCATCGACCTGACCCAAGGGACAGTCCATCTGCCGGCCACCTCCGTCCTCAACCCAGGTGAACCCATGTCCCCATTGCTGATCTCGACCCACGGTCTTCTCATGTGCGTCCCCCCCGCCCTGGTCCATGCGCCAGAGGTGCTCTCGCCGATGCTGGCGCGGTGGGTGACCGCCTGGATCCTGCCCTTTTTCGGACCAGCGACCGAGGCGATCGTCGCCCGCGTCTGACCCCAACCGAGCGAGCGCGCCCCTCGGCCGAGGGGCGCGCGCATTTCGTCGCCTCTCTCCGCGCGCCACGGTCGATTCCACGCACTCCCTGCAGAATCTTCGCTTTGACGCCTACGCGCCGCGCCCTACGGTCAAGGCGTCGGTCGACCGCGGCGGGGGTTCGCGCTCAAACACGCACCTCCGCCTCGGCGCGCCGTCGCGCCGTCAACTCGAAGCCAACGACCGCCCCTCATGAAGCTCCTCATCGCCCGACGCCTCCGCGCAGCCATCGCGCTCGCGGCGCCCCTCGCCGCCGGCCTCGCCCTCCAGCCCGCCTGCCAGGACGACGACGACGAATGCGTCGTCGACGCCGACTGCCCCGAGGGCGCGATCTGCGACAGTATCACCGACGAATGCGAGCAAGGGTGTCGGCTCGACGAGGACTGCCGCAGCGGCCTCATCTGCGAGCGCGACGAGTGCGTCCAGGGCTGTCGCAGCGACAGCGATTGCGGTGAGGGGAACTTCTGCAGCCCGATCTCCGACAAGTGCATCGAATGCTCCCCCGGGCTCGCCAACTGCCCCTGCGCCGCCGGGGACGCCTGCTCGGGCGTGTTGGTGTGCCAGGCAGGGATCTGCCGCTATCCGCCCGGCGACGACACACCCACCTGCGGCGACGACGTCTGCTCCCCCGGCGAGGAGTGCCCGGACGACTGCGGCGGCGGCCCGGTATGCGGCGACGGCCTCTGCGCCCCGGGAGAGGCGTGCGCCTTCGACTGTATGCCGACCTGCCCCAATCGCCCGCTCGGCATGGCCCCCTTCGGGCCCTCCCCCTTCCAGTGCGGAGCGCCCGGCCCCGTCACCCTCGCCCTGATGAGCGACATCAACGAGTTCTGGGGGAGCGACCTGGTCGCGTGCGTCTGCGGCGCCGACAATCCTCTGGGCCCCTATTGCCTCGGCAACGCGGGGGCATCGTCGACGCTCAACCAGGCCTTCGGCTACATCTATTTCGACCCCAACAAGCTCGCCGATCTCCAGGCGACCGCCGGGGGGTCCCTCCTCGCCCCCGCGTGGCTCCTCGCCCACGAGGCCGGCCACAACGTCCAGGCGATCCATGGACTCTCATCCCCCTGGACCATCTACCTGGAGCTCAGCGCCGACTGCCTCGCCGGCTACTTCATCGGCTGGCTCGCCTGCCAGGGCGAGATCAACGAGTTCGACGTCCAGGGCACGATGATGGCCGTGTGCTCCGGCCAGGATTCCGCGCAGACCCCATGGTTCGACCCCAAAGCCCACGGGTCCTGCCAGAATCGGGTCGACAGCACCGTAGGGGGCATGTCCGCCTTCTTCGCGGGCCATCCGCCCGAAGAGGCGTGCGCGCCGTGAGGCCGTCCACTGCCCTCTCCCCACCCCATGCAGGACCCCCGCGAAGTCACCCGCGCCGAGGCCGCCCCCGGCATCACGCACCGCGCGGGCGTCCCAGAGGCGCTCGGCGGTGCCGCTGAGGAAGGCGTGTACGTGCTCGGCCACGGCGAGGTTGGCGAGGGGCGCTGCGCGAGCGACGAGCAGCGCGCGAATCAGCCCGGCGTCGGCGCGCAGATCTCGACCGCCTGGTCCGAGTAGAAGAACGCCTCGACGTCGCCGGCGGAGCAGAAGCCGACGTATAGGTAGACGAGCTCGCCGATCGACGTGTCCTCAGCCTCGAAGAGGATCGAGCCCCAGGCCCAGCCGACGCCGATACAGGGCGCAGGCGTCCCGAGGTCCTCGATGATCACAGGATCGTCGCGGACGTCGAGGATGACCGAGCCGGGGGGGAGCGCGGCCTCGGCCGCCATCCTCGAGATCGTCCGGCCGGCCTCGATGTTCGCCTCGATCACGCCGCCGTTGTTCGCGTCGACGAGCTCGTTGCCGACATTCTCGTCAGACCAGGCCATCGCGTGGCCGTCGGCGACGGGCTCGAACGACTGGACCTCGGCGACGCTCTTCGGCATGTTGGCCGGGGGATAGGCGGCGAGGAAGGTGTCGAGGAGGGCGTGCGGCGGGATGTCCCCCTCTTCGAGACAGCAGATGTCGTCGATCGGATCGCAGCGCTCCCCTGTGGTCGTCGACGTCACCGTGACCTCGCTCGTCGAGGTGGTGGTCGACGTCTCGCCGCCGGTCGTCGTGGTCGTCGAGTCGCTGGTCGTCGAGTCGCTCGCGCTCATGCCCTCGCCGCCGGAGGTCGCGGTCTCGCTGTCGGTGCCGTCCGAGGTCGAGCTCGCGCCGACGGTGGTGGTGAAGCCCGATCCCTGCGTCTCGGACGCGCTCGCCGAGGCCGCCTCACCGCCGTTACAGGCGATCGCGACGGCGAGGAGGGCGAGGCCCGCGGTGGATTGGTGGCTGAGTCCGTGGCGTAGGATCATCGTCTTCTCTGGCCCTTCTCGTGCGTGGAGCGGCCGAGTCTACACCAAAGACACATGGAGATCGTCTCGTGGGCGTTCGGCGCGCGCCCCTGGTGTATGCTCCGCGGATGAAGCGCATCTCGGCCCTCACACTCGCGTGGATCGTCGGCTGCAACGGTGGTGGCGAGACCAGCGCCACCACCAACCCGACCGACGGGACCGGCCTGACCTCCTCGTTCACGACCACGACCGCGACCACGAGCACGAGCACCGACGACACGAGCTCGACCAGCGACGCGAGCGCGAGCGCGACGACGAGCGCCAGCGAGACCACGACGACGAGCGCCGGCGAGACCACCACCGACGGGTCGACGACCACCGGCGAGCCCTGCGTCAACCTCGAGTGCCTGCAGGTCGAGTGCCCAGGTGACCAGAAGACCACCCTCAGCGGCACAGTCTACGATCCCGCGGGCGTGCTGCCGCTCTACAACATCGTCGTCTTCGTCCCCAACGCCGTCCCCGGCCCCCTCGTCGACGGCGCGACCTGCTCGGCGTGCACCGACGAGCTCCCCGGCGAGCCCTTGGTCGCCGCGATCACCGACACCGAAGGCAAATTTATCCTCGAGGACGTACCAGTCGGCGACGACGTCCCGCTCGTGATCCAGGCGGGCAAGTGGCGGCGCCAGGTGACGATCCCGACGGTGAGTGAATGCATAGACAACCTGGTAGACGACCCCGACCTGACCCGTCTCCCGCGAAACCAAGGCGAGGGCGACCTGCCGCGGATCGCGATCACCACGGGCGCGGCCGATCCCCTCGAGTGCCTCCTGCGTAAGATCGGCGTCGACGACGCGGAATTCACCAACCCCGAAGGGAACGGCCGGATCCACCTCTACTCTGGGCTCGGCGGCGCCAATAAATACAGCCAACAGCTCAACGGCGGCGCCGCCTTCCCCCAGGCGACCGCGCTCTGGAACCTCCTAGAGACCCTCAAACCCTATGACCTCCTCCTCCTCGCCTGCGAAGGTACGCTCGACGAGGGCAACAAGTCGTTCGCCGCGGCGCAGGCGATCCAGGCCTACGCGGACCTCGGCGGCCGCCTCTTCGCCTCGCACATCCACAACTACTGGCTGCGCAAGGGCCCTGATCCCTTCCCTACGGTCGCCTCCTTCGAGTTTCTCCCGGATCCCGCGGCGACGATCGACGGGGCCGTCGACACATCCTTCCCCAAGGGCGAGGCGCTGGCGAAGTGGCTCCTCTTCGTCGGCGGCTCGATGAACCTCGCCGAGATCGTCCTCTACGCCGCTCAGCTCTCGGTCGAGTCGATCGATCCTGAGCTGGTCCAGCGCTGGCTCTACATCCCGAGCCTCGACGCGGTCCAGTACTTCTCCTTCAACACGCCCCTTGGGGCCCCGAACGAGCAGCTCTGCGGCCGGATCGTCTTCTCTGACATCCACGTCTCCTCCGGCGATCAGGTCGGCGCGCCGTTCCCTGAGGGTTGCACGACGACCGAGCTCTCCCCCCAAGAGAAGGCGCTGGTCTTCATGCTCTTCGACCTCTCGACCTGCATCCAGCCTGATGATGAGGATCCGATCATCCCCGGGTGAGCGACGCCTCGCGCGGTCCCGCCCGGGCTCGTCGCGCCGGGCGCGGCGCGGCTGGAGAAGCTCGCAGGAGTGGATGCCGCCGGCAGGCTGACAGGCGAGATCTTGTCGGCCTTGAAGGTGCCGGCGATCCCCTGGACCCGCGGCGCTCAACCCCAGAGCTCGGCGAGCGGGCCCTTGGCGACCCGGGTCTGCTCCGCGCCGAGGTGGCCGAAGTCGTCGGTGGGCGCGCCGACGCTGTGGAGCAGGGTGTTGAAGAGGTTGGAGGTCTGGCGGTTGTTGGGCTGGCCGCTCCTCGGGTAGGCGACGCTACGTCCGTCTGTCTTAAAGCCCAGGTTGTCGCCGCCGACGAGCAGGGTCGCCCACTCCTCGGCGTTCGAGTGGTGCTTCTCGCCGTTGTCGGAGATGTAGAGCAGGATGGTGTTGTCGAGCATGGTGCCGCCCGGCTCGGGGCGATCTGCGAGGGCCCGGGCGATCCGCGCGAGCTGGCCGACGCCGATGCTGGTGACCTCGTGGAGGACGTTGAGGGCGTCGGGGCTGCCGCTGTGCCGGAGGTCGTGGCCGCCGATCACCGCCTTGCCAGGGTAGAGCGCCGCGAGGCTCGGGTACTCGTTGCCCCAGTAGCCGTCGCCAGAGCCGATCGAGATCACCGCGACGTTCGTGAGCCCGGCGAGCAGGGCGGCGGCGGCGATCTCGGTCTGCAGGACGAGCGCTTCCAATGGATCGACGGTGAGGTACGGATCGGGGTCGAGCTCGCCAGGCTCAGTCGGCTTGACCGCGAGTAGGGCGCCCTTCATCGCGATGAGCTGCTCGTGACGATCGAGCATCTGCGCGATCGACTCGTAGTAGCCGGAGAGCTTGGCGTGGCCCTTGGACGAGCCGCTGAACGCCTTGAGCTCGCGGTCGACGTCCTCGAGGGCGTACTCGAGGTGGCGCTTGCGCTGGAGGTAGGAGTCGGCGGCGACGCCCGAGGCGACCGCGCCGAAGTAGTTGGAGAAGGTGGCCGCTGGCTGGATGAGTATCGGCGCCGGTTTGCCCTTGGCGAAGGCGCACGAGCGGTAGTTGAAGGGGGTGGTGGAGGTCGCGGCGCCGACGCGGAGCGCGTCGAAGGGGGTCATGGCGCGCACCTCAGGGATCGCCGCGAGGATCGCGTCGATCGTCGCGGACGGTGCGCCACCGAGCGCCTTGGACGCGCTGAGTGCCCCAAAATTGCTCGAGTGCCCGCCGCCGACTTGGGTCGCGGAGAGGCCGAGCACCAGCGCTGAGCGCTCGACGAGCGAGAGCTCCTGCCCTTGCGCCGCCAGGGCGCCGAGCGAGCGGGCTTCGGCGAGCGGGGCGTTGGTGGTGATCACCGGCTCGGTGTGGCCGTAGTCGCGGTTGCTCGCGATCGGCTTGCCGGCGATCGACTCGAGCGTCTGGCGGGTCAAGGGATCGAGGACGCACTCGGGGCGGACGCCGTTGCCTTCGATAAAGATGACGACGCGGCGCGGGTAGCTGTCGGCGGCGTGGCCGCGGCGGCTGGTGAATGGGCCGGCGAGCAGGGCGCCGCCCGCGAGCAGGGCGGAGCTGGTGAGGAGGCGACGACGGGTGATCATAGGTGGCTCCTTCAAGGGCGGCTCACTGGGGGGTCCGATACTGAAAGCTGTCGCTGTTAAAGAGGGCGATCAGGAGCTCGGTGAACGAGCCACCGCTCGCGTCGTACGCCTCCTCCATGGCGGCGAGGGTGCAGGCGTCGTACATCCGCTCCTCACGGCCGGCGAAGTAGCGGAAGGTCTGGCGGATGAAGCAGCGCTTGGCGTAAGGGGAGGCGCCGAGCCGTTGGCTGAGGTCGACCGCGCTGGTAATCGGGCCGTTGAGCTCGGGGGAGGGCATGTCGACGAGCAGGCTCGAGCCGTCAGGCGCGGCGCCGTGATCTTCGATCCTCACGAAGCCGGCGTGGTTGTAGATCTCGAAGGGGTAGCCGAGCGGGTTCATGTACTGGTGGCAGGCGGCGCACTCGGGCTTGGCGTCGAGCTGCTCGGAGATCCGCTGGCGCGCCGACTGCTGCTGTGACTCCTCGGAGAGCATCGCGTCGACGTTGAGCGGCAGCGGCGGGATGTCTTGGCAGAGCAGCTCTTCGCGGATCCACTTGCCGCGGTGGACGAGGTTCGGGTCGTTCTCGAAGGCGAGCGCGTGCGCCGCGAGCCACGCGGGGTGGGTGAGCACGCCGGCGCGCTCCTGCGCGGGGAGCTCGATCCAACGGGCCTCGCGGGTCTGCGGTGTGACCTGCTGGACGTTGTAGACCCGGTTCATCTCGGCGGTCGACTTGTAGATCGAGGACTCGCCCTGTTGATATCCGGCCGTGGCCGGCGTGTAGAACATCCGCGAGGTGAGCAGCTCGGTGAAGACGTTTGTGTCGGCCGTGAGGATCCGAGCGATCATGTCGTCGAGCTGGGTGATGAGGGTGTTCTCGCGGCCCTTCGAGCCGTTGATCGTGTTGTGGTAGCTGAGCTCGACGGTGCTACCCGACCACTGCGAGGTGGCCGACACCTCGACCTTGGGCGAGAGCTCGGCGAGGTAGCCGTAGTCGAGCCACTCGCGGAAGAACGCGACCACGCCGGCGGCCATCCAGTACTCGCCGCGGTTCTCGTGATATCCCGGGTCGAGGCGGGCGTCGAAGCGCTCCTCGTCGAGGCCGCCGATGTACTTGCGGACGAGCGCGGCGACGACCTCTGGATCTTTGATCTCGCCGCTCTCGGCGGCGCCCAGGAATTCTGGGAGGTCGCCGTCGACGGTGCCGGGGCTGTAGACGCTGCCGCCGCCGGCGAGCTTGACGCTCGGGGCGCCGGCGGGCGCGCGCGAGAGGGCGTGGGCGATCGCTTGCGCGAGCTCCCAGTCGCTGAGGCGGAGGCGGCCGTGCTCGTCCGGCTGCCCGGCGCCCATCTCGGGCCGGAAGAGCGCGCCAGAGGTCATCCAGGCGGCGCTGGCGATCGTGCGGATCGTGGCGGAGCGCGCGCTGACGTCGACCTCTTCGTCGAGCTCGGCCTGGGCGAGCATGACGAGCGCGTCGACCTGATCGTCGCTCGCCGGGCGGAAGATGGCGCCGCGCTCGAGGAAGCGCCGGGCGAAGTAGCGGGTGCACTCGGCCGACGGCGCGACGTCCTTGAGGAAGCACTGGGTCTCGGGATCCTCGTGGACAGTGCGCAGCGCGCCCGCGTTGTACTTGCCGATCGTCCAGGAGACGCCGGCGTTGTTGACGACGTCGAGGTAGAAGGAGAGGACGCTGGGATCGATATTGTCGCCGTCGCCGTAGCTCGAGTAGCGGTGGTTCGGGAGCGGGTAGAGCGGGACGTTGCGGAGCTGAGACTTGGCGTCGCTGCCGACGCCGCGGTACCACTCGCGGCCGTCGAGCAGCCGCAGGTCGGCGGGCGGGAGGGCGGGCGCGCCGACGCACATAAACAGGGTGTTCTGATCGAGGGCGTTTCCCGACGGCTCCGGCGGCGGATCGACGGGCTCGCCGGTGGTCTCTCCCGGGTCCGTGGTCGAGCTGGTGCTCGGGCCCGTGGTGCCGCTGGTGGTCGCGTCCTCGGTCGCGCTGGTGGTCACACTCACGCCCTGGCTGGTGCCCTCCGAGGCCGACGTGGAGTCATCACCTTGTGTGCAGGCGACGCTCGGAGCAGCGATGGACCACAACAACCACAGCTTCGTCCTCGACATGAGCAGAGGTTACGTCTGCGGTGGCGCTGGTCCGCAACTGTCAAGATCGCTCGAGCGCACCCGCCTCGCGCCGTGGAATGCTGATCCGCGAGCGGAGGAGCGCGGGCTCCGCGGATCCACGTCGCCGCGGGAAGCGCCCCCACGTCGTCACCGTGTCATCGCCTTCGTAGAATTGGTGACACGGAGGGCGCGGGTCAATCACCGGCTGCGCGTGACGGCCGGCGCCGAGGCCGGCGCCGAAGCCAGCGTGAAGCTCGTCGCCGCACACCTCGAGGTCACGCTGCCGCGGGGGACATCCGCGGCGGAGCGTCCGGGCGTCGTGCGGGGCCTGCTCGTCGCGTGGTACCGCGCGCGGGCGGCGGAGAAGCTGCCGGGGTGGGTCGCGGTGTGGGCCGAGAAGGTCGGCGTGCAGCCGCGCGCCGTGATGATCCGGGACCAGAAGAAGCGGTGGGGGAGCTGCGACGCGAAGGGGAACCTGCGGTTCAACTGGCGGGTGGTGCAGTTGCCGACGCGGCTGGTGGACTACGTCGTGGCGCATGAGGTGGTGCACCTGGTTGTGCCCGAGCACGGCGAGGAGTTCTGGTCGCAGCTCGGTCGGCTCATGCCCGACGCAGACACGCGAAGGGTCGCTCTAGCGTGCGGCGGCGGCGGCGCTGTGTGGTAGCGGTACCAAGGTGCCACTCGGGGCCGAGGCAGAGCCCGAGCAGCCTCTCCGCCGCGAGCCCGCGTGCCTCCTCAGGTGGACGGAGGATTGTCGCGCTTGCGTGCTCGTCGCCGGCCTCGACGTCGCTCCGGGGGCCGCGATCGCGCGCGCGCCCTCGCGCAGTACCTCGTAGGCCGGACGGCTCCTAACCGAGCGCTCGCGACCACACCGGGGGGACCACGGGGGTTCCATATCAGGAATTGTGGACGCAGGGGGTGGGGTGCGCGCATAAGGTCTGATAGCCTTCGCCGATGGCCCTCATTCGCAGTCGCGAACGTCGGCGTCCCCGACGTTCGCAAAGAGTGCGCACACCTGCGACACCCGCCTGTGATAGAGAAGAAGAGCGGAGGCGGAAGGTTAGCTAGCGCCCTGCGTCATTCCAACGGATAGTCAACGGAGGTACAAGATGTCGATTGTTGTTTATTTTTCTCGTATGCATGTCATCGATGACTGTGAGGCCGGGTCGGGCGATTGGAAGCTGGAGGTTGCCTTCAGTGATGGCCAGTCGTTCACGCTCTTCGACAAGGCCGAAGTCGCATCGGGAGGGAACTATATGATCAATCAGCATTGGGTCACGCAGCTGAACTTCCCGTTCGACATTTCGTGCCACCTCAGGGAGTACGATAATGATGCGTTCGGTCTCGCCGCGGCCTGGGACGAGGTCGGCCTCAAGACGAAAACGATCGAGAACGAGGGGTCCTATCAGTTCAAGTTCAAGAGCGGCGAGGGCGAGGTCGACGTGGACTGCACCGTTCGCTACATGAGCACGGATATGCCGAGCGGCAGGGCGAGTGAGGGCGTGGTGAAGTCGGGCCTGGAGGCCGAGGCTTCGCGGTCCCGCCCCGCGATCTTCGAGCACATCGAGTTTGGCGGAAAACGCCAGGACCTCACGGCCGGCCGCTACGATGTCACTCAGATCACCCTCGGAAACGACGTGGTCAGCTCGGTCAAGGTGCCGCAGGGTTGGCGGGTCACGCTCTATCTGGACTCTGGCTTCAAGGGGGCTTCGAAGGCGCTGGTTGCGGACGCGCGGTCGCTGCCCGACTTCAATGACAAGACGTCGAGCATCCTGGTCGAGGAGACCGCTCGACCGATCGTCTACGAGCACATCGGCTTCGCAGGGCGCAGTCAGACTCTGTCCGCCGGGCGCTACAACATCGGCTCCCTCGTCATCGGCAACGACGTGATCAGCTCGGTCAGGGTTCCCAATGGCTGGAGGGTGACGCTCTATCAGCACGCAAACTTCGGTGGGGCGACCAAGGTGCTCACTTCGGATGCGCAGTCGATTCGCGGCTTCAATGACTTGACCTCCAGCATCGTGGTCGAGCGCCTGTAGGTGTGACCGATTCGTCTCCTCGCTGATCTCGAGGACAGATTCGACTCCGGGGACCATGCTGGCGCACGGGCTTGGTGCCCAAGGGAGCTTCGGTCTCCCGGAGTCTGGAGGGGAACTCTCACGACGAACTGGATGAGGACCCCCTCCGCAGCGATCTCGAGCTCTTACGTGACGGCCTCAGCGCGGTCGCGACCGACCCCGACTTCGCCGCCCTCGCCCACGAGAGCGTCCTCGCCGCCGCGGAGGAGGGCGAGTACGAGGTCAGCCTCAGCGAATTCGCGGCGACCTTGGCGGAGCTCGACCTCAGCCTCAGCGACCGGATCAAGATCGGCGTCATCGAGCGCGGCGGCAGCGACGACGATGCTGCCCGCGCGGCGACCCTCATCGACGGCTTCGACCTCGACGGGCTCGAGGTCAAGCCGACGCTCTACATCCCCCACATCGACGAGGGCTACTTCGGCCTCGGCCCCTGGAAGGCCCCCGCGCTCCTCTCGACCGTCACCTCCCTCCAAGGCGAGGAGCTCGTCGCCCTCGAGCTCGGGGGCCCCGAGATCGTCGTCGGCGAGGACATGATCAACACGACCGCGGCATGGTTTGTCTCGTACCGGGTCAGTGGCGGCGACGACCCGAGCCCGCTCCGCCCCTTCGCCCGCTGCTACTGCGTCCAGACCAACCCGGGCCCGGGCGGCACCGTCGGCGTCACCTGCGCGACGGGCGGCTCGGCGACCACCCTCGGCACCTGCGGCCGGACCGGTCTCTTCGGCAACAATTGCAGCGGCACATGCGGCGCGGCCCAGGGCTGATGGGCGCGGCCCACGGGCGAGAACCCCGCGCGTCCGGGTCGCGTATACCCATCGCGATCGCGCTGAGGCGCTGGACGTCAAGCGCGCGGAGTGAGGCGGGCGACCTCGACGATCGTCCTGCGCCTGGCGACAGCAGGCGCAGAGTCTGCGCGAGCCAAGACGTCGTCGTCGATGGCACCATGGGAGCAACGGGGAGAGCAAATGTCAGACAACTACGCAGTAGACGCGGCCGCTCGTTTCGGAGAGATCCCTTTCGTCGAGTTCACAACAGAACTGATCAGTGGTGTGTTCAACGGGCTGGTAGAGCAGCACGTCCAGCAGATGCAAGCCTACGGCGACTTGGTACAGGTCCTGTCACAGAGCATCTCGGCCTACATCAACAACACGCAGGGCAACGTGACGTTTGAGGAGATCGCGGACTTCGTCTCGCACTACACTCTGCCAGAGCCTGCTACTGGAAGTGAGGCTCACCCGGTGGAAGCGCTTGACCCGGCGGACGGCAGCCAGGTCCCAGCCGACACCGACATCAACAACAACGGCCCCTGGTGGGCCACGCTCATCGGGGCGCTGAGGCCAGCCGCCCAGGCGCTCATCGGAAGTCTAACGGGTAGCGGGTCGGCCGCCACGACCACCGCCCTGACGGCGGTGACGACGGGGACGCCAACCTACGCCAACATCCACAACGCCATCGCCTCGCTCATCTGCGCCAACAAGTACAGTATGCTCCAGATGATGGTGCGCCAGGGAATGTTGCGGCTGGTCGTCACCGAGGGGGAGATCGAGACGCGTGTGACCTTCTCGACCTGGGAGACCTCCGAAACGAGGACCGAGACCGAGAGCACGACCAGGACCACGAACTCGGCCGCAGCGCTGAGCGGGATTCTTGGCTTCTCCGCGCGAAGAAACAGACAGAGGATGGTCACCGTCAACACCGCCAAGAGCTACCAGCGCGACACCAGTGGCACGCGGGTCGACATCTTCGGCAGGGTCTTGATCCGCTTCAAGACCGACTACTCGCCGCTTAGGTGACGACGTGGATGAACTCAGAGACGTCGGGCTAGGGTTCGCGGAGTTCGTCGGGCAGCTCCTCTGCGAGACCTTCGACGCGGTCCTCAACGCCCAGCAGCACCAGATCCAGCGCCGCCTCGAGCTCGTAGAGGCGCTCGCGATGAGCGACGCAGCCTTCAAGGCCCGCTTCATCGGCGCGGAGCTGGTCCGTGATCGGGAGGCGCGGATCTTCGGGGCTCGCCTGGAGCCGGGCATGAGGCTCAGCTCCGCGCAGGAGCTCGCGCTCGCGGAGCTCTCCTCCGCGCCACGGGTCGACTCACGGGCGGTCAGCGAACCCGTGCCCCTCTCTGTGAATGACGTCACCGCTGCTCGTGCGGCGATCGAGTCGCTCTTGGTTCGGGAACAGCGTGACCAGATCGCGGGGCTGCTCCACCGCATCCAAGAGATGCACCTCATCGTCGACCAAGGCGAGATCACGGCGAAGGTCGAGCTCTCGACGGTCGCACGCGTCGGCGACGCACCGCCGGAGATGGCGCTCCGATCGACGAGAACGGAGACGACCAGCGGCTCGTCAGCGCCTCGCGAGACGCGCGAGGCCGAGGCCGAGGCGCCCGGCGCCTCGATCCGCGACGCAGCCGCGGCTGCGCTCTCGCTCGGGGGACGGATCATCGTCGACCCCGAGACGAAACGTACGACCGTGCTCTTCGATCGCCAAGCTCTGGAACGAGCCGGTCGAACCGCTCAGGACTCCCCCCTGCGGGTCACCGCGCGTCCGATCACCTCCACGAGTCAAGCGATGACGTCGAGTCAAGTGACGATACGGTTTCGCACGGCATGAACGCTTGGTGGACGAGCTTGCTCGTGGAGTGTTACCAGCTCCGCGAAGCGAGCGCGCTGTTGGGGCTCCGCTGCATGACGCTCACGATCGAGCACACCGACGGATCCGTGCTGGTCATCGATGTGCTCGATCGAGACACCTCGGCCGATCAGCCCATGGGTGAGTCGAACCAACCGAGCATCCGCTGCGGGTGCTCGCTGAAGTAGTTCGTACGCGTCGAAGTCGGCCTCGAAGCGCGCGACGGCCTCGAGCAGATGATCCACGAGATCGCGACTCTCCTGGGCAAACTTGCCGTGGCCGCTCCGGGCCGCTTGCGCCGCCGCCTGCGTGGCGATCGTGTAGAAGCGCGTGTCGTGCGGCTCAGATCGATCACACGCACGTCCCCCGTCGCTCGCGCCCAGCGCAGCGCCCCACGAGCTGTTAGAGTCGCGGATCATGGGCATCGCCACCCGCATCGCCGCACGAGTGCCCCGTGAGCTGCGCCCCGACGCGGCGATCTGGGAGACCGAGCACCGCCTGCTGCACGCGCTCGGCTCCGCGCGCCCACCCGCCGCCGTGCAGTGGATGGTCACGCGCGCCTGCGACCTCCGCTGCGAGCACTGCTACGCCGAGGCTGGACACAAGGCCCACGGCGAGCTCTCCACCGAGGAGGCGCGCAGCCTCGTGATCGACGCGACCGCCGACATGGGCTGCCCGCTGCTCGTGCTCGCGGGCGGCGAGCTATGGCTGCGCCGCGACATCGAGGGCCTCATCGAACACGCCGTCGCCCGCGGCCTGGAGTGGGCCATGCACACCCACGGCGGCCACATCCACAAGCACCGCGAGCTGCTGCGCCGCCACCCGCCGGCCCTCGCCGCGATCAGCCTCGACGGCGATCACGAGCTGCACGACCGCCTGCGCGGCAAGCTCGGCAGCCACAAGGCCGCCCTCGAGGCCGTCGCGATCTTGGTCGAGGCCGGCTGCCGCGAGGTCGTGCTCGGCACCACCGTCACCCGCCACAACGCCGACCACATCGCCGACATGTTCGACCTCGTCGCGCGCTCGGGCGCGCACTCTTGGGGGCTGCACCTCGTCGCCCCCGCGGGCCGCGCCCAGCTCGACCTAGTCCCGCGCCCCGCTCAGCTACGCCGCCTCGCCGCCTTCGCCCGCAGCCGACGCGCCCGCTTCCCTGTCGAGCTCTGCAACGAGTGGGGCAGCGCTAAGCGCCGACGACCCCTTCTACCGCGATCGCCCCTTCGCCTGCGGCGCCGGCAGGATCTCGATGGTGGTCGGCCCCACCGGTGAGGTCATGCCGTGCACCACCACCGACACCCGCGAGAGCGAGGGCAACGTCCGCCGCACCCCGCTGCGCCTGATCTGGCGCGACGGCTTCGCCCGCTTCCGCGGCGGCGGCCACGGCCACGATCCTGCCGCCGCCGACGCCGCAGAGTGCTGGCTTCAGACCCGCAGCGGCGTTCGTATCGCCGAGGCCTCCTTCGGCGCCGCCGCCCGGCCTCGGCCCAAGCTCATCGACCTCGTGCCCCCGCGGCTCATCACCCTGAGCCGCCGCGCCCTCGCCCCACGCGCCGCCCAAGGCGGCTTCGCCTCGGCCACCACACGTCACGCCGTCACCGCCGCCGCCATCGGCCTCGCCGTGCTCGGCGCCTGCGCCATGCCGCGCGACCCACACGAAGCCCCCCCGCGCGAGACCGACCAGCCCCAGCCCGCCGCCGCCATCGACACCGCCCCGGAGGCCCCCACGATCGCCCGCACCTGGCCGTCCAGCCTGGACGAGCGCGGCCTGCGCGGCTACGGCGCGTGGATCGAGCCGCTCGGCCCCTGGAGAGCCCAGGTCGTACCGAGCCTGGTGGCCTGGGAGAGCGGCGACTCCGCGCCCGACGTCGGCCCGCTCGTGCGCCGCAGCGAGCTCGACACCCCATCGATCCAGAGCTTCGAACAAGAGCTCGCGCGTTACGTCGCGCGCGGCCTCGGCCGCAGCTCGCCAGATCAGCTCCAACACCTGCTCGACGCCGCCGAGCGGGCCGCCCTCTTCGACGCCGCCTTCGCGGCCCACCTCTGGCGTGTCGCCGAGCGTCTCCCCGGCGAGCTGCGCGCGCGCGCGCAGCTCTACGGCCGCTTGGCGCGCCACCACCGCGTCGTCGCGGCCCTCATCGTCACCGCCGCCACGCTGGGCCCGATCAGCCAACGCGCCTGGCTCAAGAAGTCCGCGCCTCCGCCCGGCTGGTCCGCGCTGGAGCTGCCCGACGGCTTCGAGGCCGCCGCGCGCGCGCAGCTCGCCGCCACGCAGATCGGTCCTTGGGACCAGGTCGGCATCACCGCCAGCTTCAACACCCCAGCGCTGCGCTACCGCCAAGGCGCGCGCGAGCGGCTCACGCCGGGGCGCGACCACCACCTCGGCCGCCTCGACGTGCTGTACTGCCCGACGGCCACCCGGGTGCGCCTGCGGGATCAGCTCACCGTCGAGCTCCCGGCCGGCGCTGTCGTCACACACGCCGCCCTCGCGGCCGCGCTCACCCCGCCGCAACGCGCCGAGCTCGACGTCCATATCGACCGCGCGCTCGCGGGCGACACCGAAGCGCTCGACAAGCTCGAGCCCCTGCTCCCCCTGCTGCGCGCCCGCCTACACGAACGACTCACCGACAAACCCGACGCCCCCGGCGCCCCCGCGCTGCGCACCCTGCTGGTCAGCTACGACGAGTAGCCGCGCAGCGGCGGGAACACCCACGCGCGCCCCAACCGTGGACGTGGGCGAGCGTCGCCTACTCGGAGACCTCCGAGTCGCTCGTCGACGGCCTCCAGCGGGCCCTGTGGGCGGTCGGAGGGGTGGCGAGGCGGCCCATGCGCGTGATCATGCGCCGCTTCGGGCGAGTGACCAGCCGGGGCGGGGTGAGCTGCGGCGCGGGCGTACGCGCGCCCGCTCGAGCGAGCGCCGGCTACGGCTTGAGCACGTTGGTGAGGTAGGCGCGATTCATGTTCCCAGGCGGCGAGTATTGGCAGACGACATAGATGCCGACGAAGACGCCATCGCGATGGGGCCTGGTTGTGATGACGCAGCCGGTGCCGAGGTGGGTGGTGCTCTTCCAGACCACCTGGGTGAAGTGGCCCGTCACGTCGGTGCTGCGGCCGGTGGCGTAGTTGTACGCCACGACCTCATCGTACCAGGCCTTGACGGCGTTCTTGGCGAGGGCGTCTGGGTCGAGCGCGTCGGTCGTGACGTCGGCGCTGAGGTAGAGGTTCTCGCCCACGCCCCTCGTCCGGCTATGCGCGAGATCGTCGATGGAGGCGAGGTGCTCCGCCCAGCTCTGCGCGGTCGCGTCGAGCGTCGCCTTTTGGGCGAGGGCGGGGCTGTGGTGGGTCGCGCGGTAGGCGTTGTGGCGCTCGAGGAACGCCTTACGGACAGCGGTGAGGTCGATCGTTGGGGTCATATCGCATCCTAAGACGTCGGCCACGCGGCGCCGTCAACGAGGTGTCGCAGGGTCGCGGGGGGGCGACGTCGATCTCAGCGAGTGAGGTCTCGGGTGTGCGCGTCGGGGGGCGGAAGAAGGCGCACATACCGGCGCGGATGTACTCGTGGGCCGGCAGCGGTCGGGTGCGGGATGGGATCGTCATGAGAGGCGCTCCAGGGCGGCGGCGGCGAGCTCTTGTACGCTCGCGGCGCTGTGACCTACGCTCGAGATCGGCGCGCCGAAGCGCAGGTTGGCGACGGCGATCGGCTCGCGGGCAAGCGAAGCGCCTCGGGCGCGCTGCAGGCGGCGCTCTTCCCGGCTGGGTCTGCATGCCCCGTCAACATCAAGGTGGATGACGTACTCGGCCCCTGGGGCCTGATTCTCGCGTTAGACCTGCGCCTATGTTCTCGACTGAGACCGCGTATGATCGTCACCGGGCATGGGAGCGCTCTCCAACGACTCCATCATCGGCGCGACGCTCATGGACGGCGACGGTGCGGCCCCTGAGGTCGAGGGCGCCGCCCCCCCGGTCCGTGGCCATGCGATCGGTCGGTACCTGCTCATCTCCCAGCTCGGCGCTGGGGCGATGGGGATCGTCTACGCCGCCTACGACCCCGAGCTCGATCGAAAGGTCGCGCTCAAGCTGCTCAAGCACCACGGCGGCGACGTCGCTGCGTCTCGCAAGCGGCTCCAGCGCGAGGCGCAGGCGCTAGGGAGGCTCAACCACCTGAACGTCGTCTCCGTCCACGACGTCGGTGTCCACAAGGACCGCCTCTTCGTGGCGATGGAGTATGTCGCGGGGCAGACGCTCGGGTCGTGGATGGCGGCGGCCCCGGCGCTGCCTACCGCCACCGGGCGGCGCCCGGGCGCGGAGCCAGAGCGGGTCCTCCGGGCGAGGCCGTGGCGTGAGGTCCTGGACGTCTTTATGCAAGCCGGGCGCGGCCTCGCGGCGGCCCATGACGCGGGCCTCGTCCACCGCGACTTCAAGCCCGAGAACGTGATGCTGAGCGCGGACGGGCGGGTGCGTGTCATGGACTTCGGCCTCGCCCGCGGCGACGTGGGCGAGGTGACCGCCGGCGGCGGGGCGGGCGAGGTGACGACGCCTGGTGCTCCCGTGCTCAGCGGCCTGACGCAGGTCGGGGCGATCATCGGCACGCCGGCGTACATGTCTCTCGAGCAATTCGAGGCCCGAGACGTCGACGCCCGCAGCGATCAGTTCAGCTTCTGCGTCGCCCTCTACGAGGCGCTCTATGGCGAGCGCCCCTTCGCCGGCGACACCATCGCCGCGCTCACCGAGGCGCTCCGGACCGAGGCGATCCGCGAGGCGCCGCGCGGCACCGTCGTCCCCGGCTGGGTGCGAGCGGTCGTCCTGCGCGGCCTCGCCCGCGAGCCCGAGGCCCGCTTCGGATCGATGGAGGCGCTGCTCGACGCGCTCGCGGCCGACCCGGCGGCGCGGCGACGCCGACTCTTGGTCAGAGCCGGGCTCGCCTTGGCCATGGTTCTCAGCGCCTGGGGGATCGTGACCCTCGTGATCCGGATCGGTCAGAGCGAGTCGGTGATCGCCGAGCAGGCCGGCGAGATCGACGAGAAGAACGCCGCGCTGCGCGAGCAGCTCGCCGCCCAGACCCGGCTCTTGAGCGTCCAACGCGGCCTTCGGGCGAAAGCGCTCATCCCAGAGAACCTGGAGGCGGAGGCGCTCCTCCTCGGCGTCCAGGCGGTCGGCGCCTACGCCCACTCGTGGACCGACGTCCCCCGAGAGGCGCTCGAGGGCCTCGAGCAGGTCCTCGCCCACGATACGGTCATCATCACCGATGAGCGCGTCCTCGAGGGCCACTCGGACTATCTCACGGGGATCGCCTACGCGCCGGACGGCGAGCGCATCGTGACCGCGGGCTACGACGGGACCGCCCGGATCTGGGACGTCAACGCCGGCGCGCCGGTGGCCGTGCTCACCGGCAGCGAGGCGAAGCTCGTCGCGGTCGCCTTCTCACCCGACGGCGCGCGCGTGGCCGCCGCCGGTGCAGATCGCGTCGCCCGGATCTGGGACGCCGCGACCGGCGAGGCGATCGCTCGCTGCGAGGGTCACACGGCGACGATCGTCCAGCTCGCGTTCTCGCCAGACGGTCGGCGGCTCGCGACCGCGGGCCTCGATCGCGCCGCGAGGATCTGCGACGCCGCCACCGGAGCGCCCCTCGTCGCGCTCGAGGGCCACCGCGCGGACGGGATCATCGACGTCGCCTTCGCCCCCGACGGCGCGCGGGTCGCGACCGCGGGCCGCGACGCCACCGCCCGGCTCTGGGACCCGACGACGGGGGCGCTGCTGGCGACGCTCGTCGGCCACAGCGGCCCGATCAACGCGCTCGAGTTCTCGCCAGACGGCGCCCGCCTCGCGACCGCGAGCGAAGACCACGACGCGCGGACCTGGGATGTCGCCACGGGCGCGCTCGTCGCGGTCCTCGAGGGGGATGGCCAGCGCTTGATCGACCTCCGCTACGCGCCGGGGGGCGCGCGCCTGGTGACGAACGGCTGGAGTCGCAGCGCCCGCGTCTTCGATCCCGAGAGCGGCGCGCTCGTCCGCGAGCTCCAGGGAGGTCATGGCGCCGGCATCTCGGCCCTCGCCTACTCGCCCGACGGCGAGCAGCTCGTGACGAGCAGCTACGACGGTTCGGTCGTGGTTTGGGATCTCGAGAGCGGCGCGCAGGTCGAGCGCTTGGTCGGGCACCAAGCGGACGTCTGGGGGATCGCGTTCTCGCCGGATGGCCGCCAGGTCGCTACCGCTGGCGTCGACACGACGGCGCGCGTCTGGGAGCTCTTCTACCCGAGGTTCGCGGTGCGCGAAGGCCCCGAGCGCGACGTCAAGGCCGCGGACTTCTCCCCCGACGGCGCGCACCTCGTGACCGTCGACCGCAGCCGCCAGGCGCGCCTTTGGCAGACGGAGGGCGTTCGACTCGTGGCCGCCCTGGGTGACGCTGACGGGGCCACCTTCGCCCCCGACGGGCAGCATGTCGCCACCCTCAGCGACGGCGAGATTCACCTCTGGGATGCTCTCACAGGCGCCCCGCGAGCGACCCTGCCGGCTCCGGGCGCGTGGAAGCTCTCCTACTCGCCGGATGGGGCCCTCCTCCACGCCGCGAGCGGCTCGTCTGGCGCGATGATCGAGGTCGAGTCCGGCGCTCGCGTGGAGTCCCCAGGGTTCGCCGACACCCAGTGGTGCTTCGCGCAGGGGGGTCGACGCTTCGCGAGCGTCGGGGAGGATCACGTCGTCCGGATCTGGGACCCGCGCACGGGAGCGCTGCTCGCCGCGCTCGATAAATTAGGCGCAGCAGAGCCGCGATACGTGAGGTGCTCGCCGGACGGCGACCGGATCGCGACGACCTCCAGCCAGGAGGAAAGCGTGCGCATCTGGGACGCCGAGACCTATACGCTCGTCGCGACCTGCAACAAGGGCCGAGGCACCCTACGAGAACTCGCCTTCTCGCCGGACAGCGCTCGCCTGATGGTGACACACGACAGCCTGGGCGCTTATGTTTGGGAGCCTGACACCTGCCGTCTCCTCGGCCGCTACGAGCCTGACGATCAGAACCCGAGGACAGGGATCGGGCTCTTCTCGCCCGACGGGGCCCGCATCGCCCTCATCAGCGATCGCGTCGTCCGGATCCTGCACGGCGAGACCTACGAGCTCCTGCGGGATCTCGACGGTCACGACGACACCGTCCGTCGGCTCTGGTTCTCCGCCGACGGCGCACGCCTGACGACGTTGAGCGGGGGAACGCTCCGCGAATGGGACGTCGAGCGCGGCGAGCTCCTGAGCCGGGAGCGGATCGGCCTCGTCCGGGGCGACGGGTCCATCGATTGGCCCGTGCACCCGAGCGAGCTGACCCGGAGCGGCTGCGAGCGGCTGCGCATGCACGGCCGGGTCTACGAGGAGGCCCGCGCGATCTGTGCTCCGCTGCTCGGGGCCGGAACAGTCGCCTCCAGGCGGCGATGATCGGCGGCTTCCGTGGTCGACAGCGCGTCAGGCGGGCTGTGGCGCTCTTCGAGGCCCGCCAGCGGCGATCTTCGAGGCCACAGTCGCGCGCTCTCTCACCTCGTGGCGGCGATCAGGGCGGCGATGAAGGCGAAGGCGGTGAGGGAGGTGAGGGGGAGGAGGATGAGCGCGGCGACGCTGAGGCGGCGCAGGCGGCGGCGGATCGGGCTTGCGGTGGCGGCGCCGTCGGCGATCTCGGCGCGATGGCGGCGCTCGCTGAGCAGGTAGGTGCCGCCAGCGATGCAGGTGAAGGCGAAGAGGGCGGCGAGGGCGACGAGCACGCGCTCGTAGGGGCTGAGGCGATCGACGTGGGCGGCGACGCGGCAGGCGGCGGGGTCCAAAGGGTCGTAGGCGACCGCAACAGGCTCGCGGCTGGGGCACTTGCTGAGGCCGCCGCGGCAGGTGTGGGTGCGGCCGTCGATGTCGATGGTGTAGCTGGCGCCGCTGGCGCCGCTGCACTCGCCGCCAGCGCTGAGGGCGGTGGGGGAGGCGGCGTCGAGGTGCCAGGGCTGCGTGAGCAGCGAGAGGGCGCTGGGAGCGATCAGGAGGAGGCCGACGACGCCGACGAGGGTCATGACATGCGCGACATCGCCGCCGCGGGCGCGGTGACGCATGAGGTGGTCGAGGAGCGTCGGGGCGTCGGTGTCTTCGTCGGCCACGGGCGTGAGTGTTCCAGAGGGTGCGGCGTCTCTGGAGCTTCATCCGGCGAGGGTGTCCGGGACGAACGTCACGGGCGGGCTGCGATGGCGGCGACGCGTCCGTGAAAATACACGGCAATTCGTGGATCCGAGTGAGTACGCGGATTGCTCTACCGGGAGGCATGAACAAGACCCACATCATCCAGTCCCTCCTCCGCTCCACCTTCGCCGTCGTCGCCGTCGCCTGCGCGTCCCTCGCGGGGGGATGCGATGAGGCGGAAGTTTCGACCCGAAGCGGCCACACGCAGGTGGTCGAGGTGATCGCCGAGCACATCGTCGATGGTGGTGAGGAGGATGGGCCGACGCCGGTCGCGGAGCTCGCGATCTGTGACGACGAGGCGGTGGAGGGTGAGGGCTGCGGCGGGGCGACCGAGAAGGAGCTGACGACGATCTGCTACTGCGGCTATGTCCCCGGCAGGGGCGCGGTCTACGTGACCACCAACTGCGCCGGCTACCCCGGCACCCACGTCTGCTGCGCGGCGGCCTGCAGCGCGGGTGAGGGCGGGGACCCCGGCCAAGGCTAGCCGCCATCACGGTCTGCTCGCGGCCCTGCCCATCGCCTCGCTCGAGACTGGTGAGGGGCGCAGGCAGGCTCAGGATCAACCGCCGGCTCACCCGTCCTGCAGCGACTGCACGATCAGCCGCGACAGCAGCGCGTTCAGCATCGTAGCCCGCTGGTCTTTCAAGCGCGCGATCCCGCGCTACACTCCGCCCTCCATGCCCAAAGTCACCCATGAGGCGCTGATCACCCTCATCCGCGCCGACCCGACCATGCTGCTGCGCATTATCTGTCCTGAGAGACAGTTCGATCCCGCGGATCACCGACCTCGACGACGCCCGCCGCGCGCCCGAGCTCACCGTACTCTCCGCCCTCGCCCACGGCCACGAGCCCGACGCCGAGCCGCTCGCCCTCGCCGCCTTCGCCGCCCTCAGCGGCCTCGACAACGACCACGAGACCCTCTACGCTGACCTCGTCCTACACCACCTCGAACCCGTCGCCCGCGCGCTACTGGAGAAGCTGATGTCCACCCCGAACTACCAGTATCAGAGCGACTTCGCCCTCAAGTTCTTCACCGAAGGCAAGGCCGAAGGCGAGGCGTCCCTCCTGCTGCACATCCTCGAGCGCCGGGGCATCGCCATCTCTGAGCACGACCGCGACCGCGTCCTGAGCTGCACCGAGCTCGCGCAGATCGAGTCATGGGCCGATCGTGCCCTCACGGCGACCACCCGCGACGAAGTCTTCGAGAGTTAACCCGATCTGCGAGGACGTGGCCGAGGCCGATCCCGCTCGAGACTGGTGAGGGGCGCAGGCAGGCTCAGGGTCAACCGCCGGCTCACCCGTCCTGCAGCGACTGCACGATCAGCCGCGACAGCAGCGCGTTCAGCAGCTCCACCTGGTACTCGCCGATCGTCGGCTCGATGTGCTCGCCGCCGATCCCGCTGTGGCTGGTCAGGAACACGTAGGTCCCGCCGGTCAGGATATCGGCCATACGCAGGAAGAACTCCGTGCTCTTATCGACGCCGCTCGCCGCGACCGGGATCACGCGGATCCCGAGCTTCGCCGCCGCCTCGAGGCTCACCTGCATCGACCCGATCCCGTCCTCCTCCGCGTGCGGCGGCGCGTCCAGGACCAAGAAGCAGAGCCGCGAGCGCGCCGAGGCGCTCCATTCGCTCTCAAAGACCGCCGCGTCGAGCGCCTCGACCACCGCCTCCGGGAAGTCACCGCCCCCGTCGGCTGACTGCGCCCCTAGGTCCGCGATCGCCGCGTCGATGTCTTCGGTGAACGGGAATTTGCGGACCACGTACGCGTCGCCGTGGTCGCGGTAGAAGTTCACCGACAGACGGATCTTCACGCTCTGCCCGACCTTCTCGCGCACGTCGTGGATCACGTCCGCCACCTCCGCCTGGAGGTACGACAGCTCGTCGCTCATCGAGCCGGTCGTATCGATCATGAACCGCCCTCGCTCTCTCTCGAAAAACTCCCTCACCACGCCAACCGGCCGCTATCCCAGCGAATTCGGGCGTTTTGAGGGAGAGAGTGAAGGACCCGATCGGACCACGACGGACCGCGACGGACCATGTTTTTGGCAACACCTTGGCAACGCGCGCGCATCATCGAGCGATGATGCCGCGACGTACAAGCCCACCTTAAACCCTCACCACGCTCAACTTTGGCCTGTCCGAACGCCCCCTCGCTCCAGGCACCGACTGCAGCTCCCCTGCCCGCACTTCCGGCAGCACGGACACCGAAACTGCCGCGGAGCGGATCGACACGGCAGCGCCCATACATCTCGTCCGAGCACCTTGTCGGGCCACTCGACATCGGTGACGCTGAAAGCTGCCTGTTCGAGGTTAAGCGCTACGCTTAGCGCCAGCGCTCGGTAGCGGGCTCCGCAACCCCCGCACGATCGCAGCCCCCACTCGCTCGCACAGGAGGTGCAGCGAGCCCACCATGTCGCATCGGAGCCGAAGCCGTGGCAGTAGCATCCGTAGGAACTCGTAGATGGCGGCGTGATCGGTCGGGTCATCGTGGTCCCAAACCTGCGGATGAAGTCGAACCGCTGGGGCGCGCTCTCGCAAGGCAGTTACGAGCTCCTCGTACACCCGCTCGTGACTCCCAGCCTCCGCACCCCCCTGCCGTAAAACGACGACATCGCTGATGCGGTTGGCATACGGTGACGCCGGATCGGTGAGCAGCGCGAGCATCGGCCCGGGAACCACTCCACCGGACGTCTCGCGGAATGGACCGCCGCTCTTCGTGCGCTCGAAGGGATCACCTCGCGTCGCTAGCCAGGTCACGAGCACTGGGTTCATCTCTGTCCTCTCACTCCTCACCGGCCGCGGACTACCTGATCCGTCGCGACCAGTAGCCTGGTTCGCGCCGCGTGTGCGCCACTGCGACGACAGCGCGCTGATCGGCGACGCTTGCCGTCACTACGATGAAAGGGAAGCGCCGCAGCGGCGACATCCGGACGTCGAAGCTGGGGTCGAAGCCTGGAGCAGGGGAGCCGCTTCGGGGCAGCTCGCCAAGGAGCGCGACGAGCTCGACGACCTCACCAATGAGCCGCGCACCCGCACCGACGGATCTGCGCTCATACCACTCGACGGCCGCGTCGAGCTCCTCGAGCGCCTCGCGGTGGAAGGCCAGCTTGTTCATTCGCGCGCGATCGTCCGCCGCAGCCTCGCCTCGACCTCCGCCCAGGGGACCAGCTCCGAGCGCCCTTGGGCGAGCTCCGCGAGCCGCTCCTGTACCGCCTTCTCCCATGACGGCCGCAACACCGCGGGCGGATCCTGCAAGCTCACGCACAGCGCCTCTACGAGCGCCTCGCGTTCGTCCTGTGGGAGCGCGAGCGCTTCATCCAAGAGCCGCTGAGTGTGGGCTGTCATGACGTACACGCTACGCCAGACGCCGGACACGCGCAACCGCTCCCGAGCGGCTGCCGAAGAGCGCCCACCAGCGCGCACCGCTCCCGCGCCTCGAGACCTTCGACTAGTGTCAACGCCGGTCTAGATCCGAAGAATTTCGCCGACGAGCAGCGGCTGGCGGGCGCACTGATCGTCTGATCATCCTTCGGTGCTTACAGAAAGATCCGCCAATGAATCACCGGCACGGGAGAGCCCCTGGCGGGGTGTACGCGGGGATCGGCGAGCTGGGGTAGACAGGGCTCGCGGCTGGGGAAAACGAAGGGGCGGGTAGAGCGGGCGATCCGCCGACGATGTCGGGTGCTCGGCGTCGCCGCGGGGCTCGATCAGGCCCAGATCACGCAGGCAGAGCCGCCCACCTCTTCGTCCCCTGCGCCCCCCTTGGCTCCCCTACCCGGCCTCGATCCGTCGCCGGAGGTCGTCGAGATCAAAGTGACGGCCAGGGCACGCCGTCAGGCCGACGTCTACCTTGCGGTGGGCGGTCACCTGTGCGAGCGGGATCGCGAAGCTCCCCATCAGCGCCCGGCAGAGACCGGCGAGCCCGTTCATCATCGCCGACGGGACCGCCTCGCCACCGCCGGTATCGAGGTGCTCTGTGGTGGTCCCGACCCGATTCGCTGCGAAGGCCCCCGGTTGTAGGTCGCCGTTGCTTCTGCCACGATGGCTGCAGCCCCCGAAACGAGGGTCCACGTACAGGAGGAGCCCACGATGAACCAATTCTATGGTGAACTCGCCACCTGGTGGCCGCTGATCTCTCCGCTCGAGGACTATCGACGACGTGTCGCGGCACCCGCTGCGGCTGTTCTTCGACGTCGGCGTGCGCGTCAGCCTGTGCACCGACAACCGCGTCATCACCGACACCACGGTCACCAACGAGCTGTGGCTCGCTCACGAGCACCTGGGCTTTACGCTGGAAGAGCTGAAGATCGTCGTCGTGCAGGGCTTCAAGAGCGCGTTTCTGCCGTACGCCAGGAAGCGGGAGCTGCTGCGCCGGGTCAACGATCGGCTGGCGGAGCTCACCGGCTCTTTGCCGCGGGCCGTGTTGCACCGCGAGGTGGACCGCGACGAGCTGCCGGAGGCCTTCGTGCCGCCGTCGCGGGCCGACACCGACCGGGTGTAGGTCGGTAGATCTGGTCACCTCGACCGAGGCGGAATCGTACACTGCCCTGAGGCGTTTTTGCGGCGCGACCGCAGCCCGCCCGCTCCGAGGTCCTTTGTTCATGAGCCAGCATCCTTGTCGTCGTCATTCGCGCGTGTCTCCGTTGGCGGCGCTGACGGCGCTGTGGGCGCTCGGCCTGGTGGCGGCCTCGGCGTCGGCCCAGTCCGCGCAGGCGCCGGAGACCGTGGCGGCGCCACACGCCCGGGTCTCGTGGCTCGTGCCGCAGGCTTTCGGCGACAGCGGCAAGGCCGTCGAGCATATCGGCGTGCTGTTTGAGCCCGAGGCCGGCTGGCACTTCTACTGGAAGAACCCCGGCGACTCCGGCACGGCGCCCAAGGTGGCGCTGACGGTGCAGGGCGGCAGCGTCGGCGAGGCGCAGTGGCCGCCGCCGGTGCGCATCCCCGCCGGGCCGCTGACGAACTTCGGCTACGACGGCGCCTTCGCGCTGCTGTTGCCCGTGACCGACATCGCCGGCGACACCCTCGAGGTCGAGGCCAAGGTCGAGTGGCTCGTGTGCGCCGCTGAGGAGTGCGTCCCGGGCTTCGCGACGCTGTCGTTTCAGCGGCCGACGCAGGCCGGGGCCTCGTCATGGGACCCAAAGACGCAGGCCACGGTGCGAAAGTTCCACGCGCAGCTGCCGCAGCCGCTGGCGGCGTCGACGCCGTGGCAGGTGGCGGGCGTCACCGACGAGGGCACGCTCTTGCGCGTGAGCCTGAAGGGCCCGAGCGATAAGCCCGTGCCCGAGGTCTTTCCTGTCGACGTCGAGGTGGTGCAGGCGGCGGCGCCGCGCGTCGAGAGCACCGCAGCGGGCGCCGTCGTGTCCTTCACGCGGGCGCCGGGCTCCAAGGTGCCGTCGACGTTCGCGCTGCTGCTGAAAGACGGCCCGCGCGCCTTCGAGGGCAGCGTCCCCGTCGCGCACGCCACGGCGATGGTGGCGTCGCTGTCGATGCCCACGCCGGCGCCGGCGCTGTCGGTGCCGCAGAAGCCGACCACGCCCGAGCTGCCGCCCTTGTGGGTGCTGTTGGCGTCGGCGTTTTTGGGGGGCGTGATCCTGAACCTGATGCCCTGCGTGCTGCCGGTGCTGTCGATCAAGTTCATGTCGTTTGCGCAGACCGAGAGCGGCGGGCGCATGAAAGACGCCCTCGCCTACACCGCCGGCGTCATCACCACCTTCGCCGCCCTGGGCGCCGTCGTCGTTGTGCTCGGCGCCTTGGGCTCGCGCGTGGGCTGGGGCTTTCAGCTGCAGTCGCCGGTGATCGTGTTTGGCCTGGCGGTGTTGTTCTTCACGATGGCGCTGAACTTCCTGGGCTTCTTCGAGATGGGCTTCTTCGCGATGAACCTGGCCGGCAACGCCAAGGTGACGTCCGCGTTTTCCACCGGCGTGCTGTCGGTGTTTGTGGCGGCGCCCTGCACGGGGCCGTTCATGGGCACGGCGCTCGGGGCCACGGCGGTGCTGCCGGCGTGGGCGGCGATGTCGATCTTCATCGCCTTGGGCGCGGGGTTGGCGTCGCCGTTTGTGCTCTTGGCACTGTCGCCCAAGCTCGTCGCCAAGGTGCCGCGCCCCGGTCGCTGGATGGAGCGCCTCAAGCAGTTCTTCGCGTTCCCGCTCTTGCTCACGGTCCTGTGGCTCGGCTGGGTCCTGGGTGCTCAGACCGGCAGCGACGGCTGGCTGTGGCTGGCGCTGGGTCTGTTTGTTGTCGCGTTCGCGCTGTGGCTCGGCAAACAGGGCGAGCGGCTGATGCCGATCGCCGGCTGGGCGGTGGCCGTCGTGGGCCTCGTCGGCAGCGGCTATGGCGTCACGCAGGCGCAAGAAGCGCCACACGCGGCGGCGATGGCGACGACGTCGGCGCGCCCGGGTGCTGCGCCGATGTTTGGCGCGTTCGATCCGGTGGCCATCGAGGCGGCGCGCAAGCGCGGCCAGCCGGTGTTTGTCGACTTCACGGCCAAGTGGTGCATCACCTGCCAGGTCAACAAGAAGGCCGTCCTCGCCACCGCCGAGGGCCACGCGCTCTTTGAGAAACACGGCGTGCTCACCATGGAGGCCGACTGGACCAACGAGGACGCCGTCATCACCGAGGCGCTGGCGGCGTTCGGGCGCAATTCGGTGCCGCTCTACGTCTACTACCCGAAGGGTGGCGGCGAGCCGCGGATCTTGCCGCAGACCTTGACCCTCGCCATCGTCGAAGAGCATCTGACGCGTTGAGGGTCGGTAGACCGCGAAGCCGTCCGAGCCCTCAACGTTCACGCTTACCCCTGCCTGGAGCCCGCGATGAAGAGCCTGTTGCTGTCGATGTTTGCTGTGACCGGCCTTCGAGGTGAAGACCGCCGACGGCAAGACCGCCAAGCTGTCGGACTACGCCGGCAAGTGGGTGGTCCTCGAGTGGACCAACAAGGACGAGATCACGCTGAGCCAGGTGACGCCCTTTTGCGGCATCTACGGCCGCCGAAAGCGAAAATTCAGGAATACCACCGACTCGAACCACAAGCACCCCGTGGCCGACAACGTCCTCGCTCGCAACTTCACCGTCGACAAGCCCGACAAGGTCTGGGTGGCCGATATCACGTACGTTTGGACCCTCGAGGGCTGGCTCTACCTGGCGGTGATCATCGACCTCTTCTCGCGCCGCGTCGTCGGCTGGTCGATGGCCGACCACATGCGCGCCGAGCTGGTCCATGACGCGCTGAGGGCCGCCCTGGGGCATCGTGAGCCGTCGGAGGATGGGCTCATCTTCCACTCGGACCGGGGCTCTCAGTACGCCGCAAACGACTACCGTGAGGCCCTGCGCGCGGCGGGCATCGAGTGCAGCATGAGCCGCAAGGGCGAGTGCTGGGACAACGCCGTCGCCGAGAGCTTCAACAGCACGCTCAAGACGGAGATGGTCCACCGGACGATCTTCCTCTCGCGAGCGACCGCGAAGACGACGATTGCGGAGTGGATCGAAGTGTTCTATAACCGCCAGCGTCGCCACTCGACGATCGGATACTCAACCCCGGTCGCCTTCGAGGAGAGCTTCTACGCCGGGACAGCGGCGAAGCAGGCGGCATAACCACGGTGTCCACTTTTTCGGGGCAATCCCACTCGGTGTTGAGCGGTCTACGTACACGTTGATCGCCACCGCCACCCCGATCTTCGCCGCCCACTCGAACAGCGCGCGCGGCGTCATCCGTGCGACCCCGAAGCTCGTTGGCGGGATCTTCAAGCCTTGGACGGTCCACTCCAGAGAGACGAGATCGGGATACGCGGGGATCGCCATCGCCCCACCGGGCCAGGCGCGCGGGGCGACCCCACCCGTACGCGGGTCCGCCATCAGGAGCAGCGGGTATTCCCGGCGGAGCAACTCTGTGTTGAGCGCCTTCCAGGCCGCGTCTGCGCCCTCTCCCGCGACCTCGAGCAGGAGGCGATTCAAGCGCGGCGCGCGGGACAGAGCCTCTTTCTTGCGCCGGTCGCCGACCACCGCCGCGAAGCGCTTTGCGAGGAATACGCGCTCGTGCTCCTCGATCTGCCGCAGCCGATCGCGTTCCTCGAGCGACTCGGCCGCGTCCTTCTCTTCGTTCACGGTGCGCGGATACGGGTCCACCGCGGCGTTCGCGGCCCCGAGCGGCCGGCCAAGGAGCGCCGAGATCACGACCCCGTCCGGCCGGTGGACCTCTGCCAGCACCGATCCATCCGCCTCGGGAGACCGCGTCGCGACCCCGAGGCCGCGCAGTAGATCGGCCAAGAGGTGCGCCTGCTTCGAGGTGTGATCGACAAGATAGGCCACCTGGTGGATCGGTGGCTCCTGCCCCACCAGACGATGAAGCCGGCGCAGCAGCTCCTGGAGCCGCGCCGGGTCGTCGAGCCAGTCGCCGAGACCAGCAGCATGGACGACCCATAGGACCGCGCTCGCGACCTCCACGACCTGCGGTTCGGCCGGCGCGAAGAGTCCCTCGATACTCCCCTGATGCTGCGCCAAGTACACTGACGCGTGGGGGCTGGACGTCGCCTTCTCCACCGCGCGGAGCAGCTCACGTCGCACATCCGGCCCCTCGTCGCTGCTGAGGCCCAGGTCGGCGATGACCACCCCGCTCGACGTCAACGACACCTGAGGTTCGACAAGAACTGGCCGGAAGACCTCCACGTGGTGTCCATCGGGGACCTCAGTCATCGTCACGCCGTACTCATCGATCTTCTCGCGCATACGGCCCTTCAGCCTGAACCCCCACCAGAAGACGACGACGAGCAACAGGAGCCCACTTGTGCCCTGAAGCAGCTCGGCGACGCCCGGTCTAGAGGAGAGCCAGGGGGCGACGTGTCGCCAGAGGTGCTGGCCCAAGATCGCGTTCAGCAACATCGTGCAAAACACCAGAACGAACATGGCGACGGCGAAGCGATTGACGCTAGCGGTTCTTTTCATTGAGTCTCGTAGATTCTGGGTTCTAATGGAGGATGCGACGAGAGCGCGTCCTCGATACCACGAAGAAGCCGACATCTCTTGAGTTTTTTGATCAAGACTCAGAGCCCGAGGACTAACCACATCCCTCCACACAGGAGGACATGCCCCGCTTTCACCATTTGTATCCTGCGATACACAAACATCAAACGGCATAACCCCAGAAATGCGCCCCGCGCAATAAGCGACGTCATCGTTGACGTGATCGTCCGCACGGCTGTAGACTCCCTCGCAGAGTCATCCATCGGCCGGTGCCGGGAACTCCGTTGTGTTGAACCCCCCGAGGAGCCCCAATGACCACGGACCACACGGAGCCCACCCCCGACCCACACGACCCACCGGAGGCCATCACCCGCCAGATCATCCCGACCATCGAGCGGATCGGCCAGCTCCGCCTCCGCTTCATCGAGGGCCCGCACCTCGGCCAGGAGCTCGTCTTTCAGAGCGACACCGTCCGCGGCGGCCGCAGCCCGAGCCCGATCAACGAGCTCGTGCTCGCCGATGAGCACGTCAGCGGCGTCCACTTCGATCTCACCATCGACAGCGCGGGCGGAGTCCTCCTCCGCGACCTCGGCAGCCGCAACGGCGTCCATCTCGGCGCCGCGCGGATCAAAGAGGCCTGGCTCGAGCCAGGCGCCTGCTTCCGCGTCGGCGCCAGTGTCATCGAGCTCGTCGGCGCCGATCCTGTGACCGTCCAGCTCTCCGCCAGAGCCCGCTTCGGCGGCCTTTATGGCGAGAGCCCCGTGATGCGCGAGCTTTTTGCCAAGTGCGAGCGTTACGCCCGCATGAGCCTATCCGCCCTCATCCACGGCGAGACTGGCACCGGCAAGGAGCTGCTCGCCCGCGCACTCCACGACCACTCCACCCGCGCCGCTGGCCCCTACGTCACCCTCAACTGCGCCGCGATCCCCCCGCACCTCGCCGAAGCCCAGCTCTTTGGCCACATCCGCGGCGCCTTCACCGACGCTAAAGAGAGCGCCCCGGGCTACTTTGTCTCCGCCGACCACGGCACCCTCTTCCTCGACGAGATCGGTGAGCTCCCCCTCGGACTCCAAGCCAAGCTCCTCCGCGTGCTTCAAGAGGGCGAGGTCCAACCCGTCGGTACCACCAAAACGCGGCGCGTCGACGTCCGGGTGATCGCCGCGACCCACCGCGACCTCCGCGACATGATCGCTGACCGCGCCTTCCGCGAAGATCTCTACTTCCGCCTCGCGGGCATCGGCGTCACCATCCCACCCCTCCGCAGCCGCCCATCAGACATCCTCCCGCTCGCTGCGCACCTCCTCGCTCGCCACGCCGAGGAGCGTCACACCGCCCGCAAGCGCCTCAGCGACGAAGCGGAGAACCACCTCCTCCGCCACCGCTGGCCCGGCAACGTCCGCGAGCTCTGGACGGTGCTCACCCGCGCCGCCGAATTCGTCGAAGGTCCGACCATCGACGCCCACGACCTCGATCTCGACCCCTGGCGCGCCGCCGCGCCGCCGCCGCCGCCGCCACCCTCCCCCGAATCCAACGACTCCATCCAAGCCCTGCTCGCCCGCCCCATGCTCGAAGCCGTCCAAGACTTCGAGCGCCTCTACCTCCGCCACCTCCGCGCCCGCGGCGGCGGCTGGCGCGACTGGACCCAACACGCCGACCTCACCGAGCAGGGCCTGCGCAACAAGTTCTACAAGCTGCTCCCCGACGAGTATGGCCCCAAGGACAGGAAAAAACCATGACCCCGCAAGACCTCACCGCAACCCTCATTGACGGCCGCTACCGGCTCCTGCGCCGGCTCGGCCGCGGCGGCTTCGCCGAGGTCTGGCTCGCCGAGGACCAAGACGAGAGGCTCTTCGGGAAAAAGGTCGCCGTCAAGCTGCTACGCCCTGAGCACCACCAGAAGCCCGAGCACGTGCGCGAGGATGAGATCCGCCGCTTTATTAAAGAGACCCAGCTCGCCGCCCGGCTCCACGACCCCGACGGCCACCTCGTCAGCGTCACCCAGGCCGGCTGCGACCAGGGCCGCCACTACTTCGTCATGGAGTACATCGACGGCCCCTCGCTGCGCACCTATCTCAAGGAACACGGCGCCCTCCCGCGACGTGTGGCCCTCGACATCGCCGCCCAGCTCTGCGACGGGATCGCCGTCGCCCACGAACACGGCATCGCCCACCGCGATCTCAAGCCAGAGAACATCCTCCTCGTCCTGCCCGGCCTACGCGCCCGCCGCAGCGCCCCCCTCGTCAAGATCGTCGACCTCGGGATCGCCAAGCTCGTCCGCGACACCGCCCCGATCACCCTCCACAGCCAGCTCATGGGCACCCCCGAGTACATGGCGCCCGAGCTGCACCGCGGCGTCGACTCCGCCGCCGGCTACTTCCTCGCCGACCTCTACGCGATCGGCGTCATCCTCTTCGAGATGCTCGCCGGCTATCGCCCGAGCAAGGGCTCTCTCTGCGATCAACCTACGCGACTCAGCCAGCTCGTAACCCGCAGCATCGACCTCGATCCCGCACACCGCCCCGCCACCGTCGCGGAGCTCGGCCTCGAGCTGCAAAACCACCTCGCTGAGGAGCTCGCTGCCATCTCCAACCCCAACAACCCGCACATCGGGCAAAACCCCCCTGAGTTCAAGTCCACACCCGCCTGGAAGCCAGCCCCTATCACCGAGCGATCCCCGCCCCCCCAACCCGGGAAAAAGTTCCATCCGGTCATCAAGACCCCACCCCCCACGAGTGACGTACCAAACCGCCCCCGCGAGAGCGACCACCGCCCCCCCCCGAGCAACGGCCTCGCCTCCGAACCACAACCTGCGGACACGTCGTACCACTCTACCCCGCCCAACGCCGACCTCCCCTCCCAAGAAGTTCACATCACCGCCTCTCAACCTCAACCTCAACCACCCACTCAACCTCCCCCTTCCTCTTTCACCTACGGCCCCACCTCATCCCTGAGCGGCCCACAGCGCGCCTGGCTCTCCGCGATGAAGCTGCTCTCCTGGCCCCTCATCATCGGCACCTCGCTCCTCCTGCTCGGCTTCGTCGACCCTCGCATGCGCCCCGGAGCCACAGAAACGCCCCCTCTACCCAACCACCCAACTCCGCCCATCGATCCCGGCATCACGACCAACACGCCGACGCGCATCGAGCCGCCAGAACCGACGCTGGAACCGACACCAGAACCGACGCCGGAACCGACACCAGAACCGACGCCAGAACCAGAACCAACGCCAGAAAAAGTTAAAGATGACCCGCCCCCCCCTGCGCCCAATCCCGCTCCTAAGAAGTCCGCTAGCTATTACGCCGGCCGTCCAAGCCTAAGAGACTGTGCGAAGCTGATCCCCTCCGTCTGGGATCCTGAGGTCGACGTCACGATCGACCTTGACCTCGCCGCGAACGGCACGGTCACCAACGTACAAGCCAACACTGGAGAATCCCGCCTCGCGGAAGTCGACCGCTGCGTCGAGAAGATCTTCTTAAAAACGAATATCTTCGCCGACGCCGCCGATCTCCCAAAACAGCAGCTCCGCGTCACACGCAAGCTCAAACGACCTTAACTTGCATGCACCTCGCCATCGCCATCGCCATCGCCCTCTCCCTCGCACCCACCGCCCCTTCTCCTCAAGAGCGCAAGGTCACCAAGGCCTACTGGGACGCCTGCACCTACCTGCACGACGATCTCATCCCCCCTGGCGCTGACCCCCCCCGAGATCCCGCAGATCCGTTCGCCAACGAGGCGACCGCGGACCAGGCTCTCGATGCCGTCGAGCTCTGCGGCTACGCCCTCGAGCGTGTGACCGAACGGGCCGACTATGAGGTGATCTTCGATACATGGTCCAAAGCGCACCAGCTCGCCTTGAGCCGCGCCTTGAACAATGCAGATCAGCTCCGCCGCGCCCTCACCCTCACCAACCTCGCCAAAGACCGCGCCCAGGCTCTCGGCAACGACGACCCCGAAGCCTGGCGATCCATCATCGATTCCCTGAAAGACCAGGCTACGGCGCTCGAAGCGCGCCTACGCGCCGTCACACCACCGCCACCGCCACCCGAACCACCATGCCCGCCACCACCTCCACCACCACGCGAAAAAAGGACCGTCGAGCTGCTCAGCCTCACCCCCGAGCTCGGCGTCGGCCTCAACAACCTATGCGCCACCAAGAACGGCGAGGCCAAACAAGACTGCTCTAGCGCCCTCTTCGCCCTCGGCCTCAGCGCGGGTCTACGCCTCCGCCTCGGGGCGAAGCGCAAACTCCTCGTCGGCCTCAACACCGCGATCCACACCTATTTTTATACCGAAGACAACAGAAGAAATCGCCACTCCGTCGTCATCACCCCTCAGTTCCGCCTCGGCTACGAGTTTCACCCCCGCTGGTTCAGCGCGCACCTCGCCTTCGAGCCAGGCATGATCGTCGCCAGCAACTCCCAACACCAAGGCCCCGAGCTGCTCGGCGGCTCCCTCACCCTCTGCGGGCTCTCCAGCGCCCTCTGCCTCAACCTCCGCGGCGCCAGCTCGACAGAGACGAGCTACTCACGCAGCTCTCTACTCACCGGTACCCTCTCCCTCGACCTGATGCGCATCATCGAAGCCCACCAAAAACGCAGACATTAACCCCCCGCAGGCGCCACCTGGAAACAGTAGAGCCGCGCCAAGAACGAACACTGGAAATCATAGCAATCTGACCATTCTGCACCGTCGGTGCAGTCCGTGCCTCCATACGTCGTCTCTCTCCAGATGCGCCCAACCCTCCCATTGTGCTTCGAGGCTGTCCAAAAAGAGCACGTTTTGGCGCCTTCGATAGCGACGCCATTGCTACTGATCCCGCTCCAAGCATTTCGGAACCCAGTCGTTACATCCAACGGCTCTTTCTTCTCAGTCACATCGATCGGTATCACCGGCGAGTTCGCCAGCAGCGCAGCCCAATTTGACGCGATGGTATCCCCAGAGACCAGCTTAAATTCACGTGTATCCTCGGGTTTAAACCCAAACCGCAGCGCCGGTGAACTCTTCTTTGTCCCGTCCGCAATCCATGCCAAGTACGTCCCTTTCAACTTGGCCGCCTCCGCCAACTTCTGGCACTTCTCATCCGCCCCCGCCACTCCCCCGAGATTCCCCTGATACGCAACACTCGACGCGAACACATAGAACCATTGAAGCTCGCAGTCAACACACTGATCCCCCCACCCATCCCCATCACACTCCTCACCCACATCCACAACACCGTTCCCACAAAGCTCCTCTCCGGTGGTGGTTCCATCGGTGGTGGTTCCATCGGTGGTCGTCGCATCGGTAGTCGTCCCCGCCGTCGTCATCCCATCCGTGGTCGTCCCCGCCGTCGTCATCCCATACGTCGTCCCATCCGCCCCCGTCGCCTCATCAGTAGTCGTTCCCGTCGCCGTCCCCGGCCCATCCCCCGTCATCGTCCCCGTTGTACCGCCCTCACCTCCGGTCGAGGACACTCCCTCCCCCGAACCATCCTCCTCCTGCTGCGCACTCGAGAGGCTCTCACGTGCATAACGGTACTCACAGCCCACCAGGAGCAGCGCCAGCGACGACACGAACCATCTCACTCCTTGATCGTGATATCCCCGAAAATTCTCCATAACACCCCTTGCATTTCCGCTCTCCGAACAGAGCTCTATTCGTCAACCGACCCAAGACCCGGAGGACCACCCTCCAGCGCCTACCAGGCCGACTAGAACCGCAACCGAAGCGCCATCCCGCGCCCCCCCGCCACCTCAAGTCGTGGCTCCTGCCGCCTGTGCACCACCAGCTTCACGAGCCCACCCAACACCAACCCCGCGCCTACACCGATCGCCGCCGAGGCCACGAGTAACTGCGGCTGCACGTTGTCTAGATACTTATGGTCGTCAGTTGTCTTTAATGAATGATCGCAGCCTTGAACGTTACTTTCGTCTTTATTAGTCGCGTACACGCACCACCCCTGCCGCTCCTTCTTCCACAACATTAACTCCCACGCAACCCCACCTGCCAGCAACACCCCACCCGTCACCATCTCCACAGCCCCCCACCTCCGCCCCCGGCTCACCGAAGTCGTCAACGCAGAACCAGCCAACCCCACAGCACCCCCAATCAACCCGGACCCCAACTCTTGTACCAATACATTCGTCACGATAGCGCTGCGCAGCGTCCGCTTGTTTCCATCCCAAGTCCCATAATCACTATATAACCCATCCTCGACATAATAGTTGCTCAAAGCCCCGCCCAACACCCCCGCGCCCGCCCCTGCCAGCACCAGCGCGGAGATCCCCAACCCCCACCTCAGCCCACGCAGTCCATCCTGCTTACGAGCGCCGCCGACCTCGGGTGCAGGCGCTGGAACCTCCGATTCGAGCCCTTCAACCGTCGAAACGTCGCGATCCACGGTCGGCTTTGTGATCTCCTCCGCCCCGCCGTCCGTCACCTCCGCAGCCGCCGGCGTCGTAGCCCCCACCGACAGCCTCAGCACCGCCCCTGCGGCCACAACCACTTCAAAAGACTCCTCCTGCTGCACCCCCGCGCCGTCTACCACCTGCGCGGTCCACCGCCAGAGCCCCGGCTGCACACACAACCGCAGCGGCGAGTTCGCCGTCCCTCGCAGCGCCGCGGGCGCCACCTCCACCGCGGGCTCCCCCTCCTGTTGGAGCGAAAGCGCCATCAACGCTGAACCACGCGCCTCCACATCTACCTTCGCCGCCACAGCGCAGAGATCCTCGATCTGCGCACGCGCCGCCGCCGCCTCCTTCCCCCTCAGAATCGCCGGCGCCCCCTCCTCTGGCGGCGTCAGCCCCAGCAGCAGGTGCGCGTGCGCCTCCGCGTAGTCGCCCACCATATCCCGGATCGTCGCCGCCCACACCAAGTACTCACTCCGCTCATAATCCCGCCACAGCGCCTCATACGCCCGCGCCGCCGCCGAGTAGCGCTCGTCGCGATAGAGCCGCACGGCCACCTTCGCCGCCTTCACCTCTTGAGCTCCTTTTTTTCCGCTCAACGTCCTCTCGGGGGGGGTCGCCGGAGGGGTCGCCGGGCTCGTCGCCCCGACCTCCGCAGCCCCGAGCAGCAGCGCCCACACACAGAGGCAGATCACCCCCAAAATCCTCAATCGCGCGCGACCGCCGCGCGCCTTCAATTCCGCCTTTTTGTCAGTTCTTGTGATGATAGAGTGATTCATAACGTCCATAGTTTGGGCCCGTGGCCCCGCACTCGCACCCGCATACGTCACACACATTTAAATCGCCCCCCCGCGATCTCCTTACACCTCAGCCCCGCCTTGCAGCGAGGTCGACACTTCTTCGCGTCCTTCACCGAGCTGTTCTTCTTCTGATGTGCCACCGACTCCGCTGCTGCCGCCGCCGCCGCCTTCGCTGCCACCTCACGCGCCGCCGCCGCCGCCCGCTCCCGCTCCTGCCGCCGCGCCGCGCACGCTGGCATCTCTGCCGCCACGGCCGCGATCTGACCCCGAAGCGCCTCCACCTCGAGGATCTCACGCGGATAGATCACCCTCGCCCGCCCTTCACAGTCGAGGATCAGCGTCTGCGGCACCCCTCCTCCCTGCCCTTCCTTAAATACCTCCTTCTCACGCAGCGCCCGCGCGACGATCCCCCCCGACGTATAGTCGTTTAAGCGCAAGAGCGTCGGAGGCATCGCCGCCACCGCCGCTTCGTAACGCTGATCATCACGCGCCGCGACCAGCTCGATCGGCACAAAGCGGATCGTCTCGCCCCACCCCTCAACCTCGCGAAATAGCGCCATCTCCCGCAGACAAGGCTCACACCAGGTCGCCCACACGTTCACCACCAACAGCGCCTCCGTCGATGTCAGCTCCTTAAGATGCACCCTCCGGCACTGTGGATCGCAGGCCTCAAAGGAGAGATCTCCGAGCGAAGGCGCCTGCTTCGCCCCCAGCGTCACCACCCCCGCCCCCGCCGCGGGCAACTCACCGCCGCCCCCTTCACCTGCCGTTCCCCCTCCCATCGCCTGCACGGTCGCGACCGACTCTCCACCCCCTTGCACCTCCCCCTCCCCGACAAAAGCCCACACCGCCACCCCGGACAGCAGCAGCATCGCCACGGCGCCGCCGAAGATCAGCCCTCGCCCGCGATCGACCTCCCCGGACGGCTCCGACATACCGTCCTACCCCTCCCTCTCTGGCAGCGCCTCGGCCTCGGGCAGCGCCTCGGCCTCGGGCAGCGCGCAAGAGAGCCCAAAGAAGAACACCGAGCGGTTGAGCGCGTCCTTCAACCACGTCTTGTCGGTCGACCCCTTGAGCGCTCGCTCGAGCTTCTTCTTGTCCTCTGGCGCGACGACCCAGCGCACTCGCGTGTAATCCCCCAGGTCTTTGGCCTCGAGCAGCTGCGACGATCCAACCGGGAATTGCATGATCTTCGCCAGGATCCCCGCGTCGTTGAGCGACGAATCGAGCGCCCCTCCCAGCGCCTCCATCGCAAACCACAGCCGCGAACTCGCGTACTTCGCGTCCGCGTTCTGGTCCTTCGAAGGTGTCGCACGCGCCAACATCACCACCGAGCTCGCCTCGCGCAGGGTCGTCACCAACCCGAGAGCTCGAACCTGCTCGATATACGCGGGCAACGCCTCCTTCACCCATGGCTTCTGCCGATCACGCTCCTCAGGCTTCCCGGTGGGGAACATAAAGACCACCAAGACGCCGCTCTTCGACTCCTTAAAAAGCCGCTCCGCGTCCCGATGTGCGCGGTAGAAGTGCTCCAAGTCCTTCGGCTCACAAGAGGCCGCGTCCTTGCCGCCGGTCTTCTTGAGGCAGTCCGCGTGGACCGCACGTAACTGACGGATCAATTCTGCGGTCTGCGGCTCCGTACAGGTCGGCGCGGGCGGCGGCGGCGGCGTACAGCGCTCTTTCCCCGGCTCTCCCGCGCACGTGTTCGGCTCAGGACAATCGCAGCTCATCGTACAAGGCTCGCCGACGGAGCAGTACAGCCGCTCGCACAGCCCCTCGACACACTCCTCCCCCGCCTTGCACTCGCCGGAGCTCTTGCACTGCCCCGCGTGGGCCGACACCGGCGTATAGAAGAGCTTCAAGACGAAGATCAACAGCCCGGTCATCAACACCGCCGTCATCAGGCTCAAGATCAAATGGCGGCCAAGCGCCTCCTGCTCGCGTTCGTTCATGGTGTCTCCTCCTTCAAGGCCTGCCGCAGGAACCCCGCGATCGTCCCCCTCGCGCGCCCCCCGGGGATCACGTGGCTCTCGATCCGCCCGGCCCTCGCTACCCCTAGCAGGGCCGCTGGCGGCCCGACGATCCCGTGACGCTGCGCGAACATGATATCGCGCTCGATCCGCCCCTTGGCGTCGCGCCGATCCATACAGCCCCCCAGCGCCAACTCCGTCACCCCAAAACGCCCAGCCACTTTGGCCAACGAAGTTTTGTCAAAATATGGGCTCTTGCCCTCTTGCAGCGCGAACAGCGCGTCTGCCGCATCGAGCGCCCACCCGGGCGCCGCCGCGGGCGCCGCGGCCGCCAAGCAGTTGAGCGCCATCGCCGCCTCCCGCGCCCCGTTGTTCTCGCCCGCCGCGCTCAGCGGCAAGTGGTACACCCTCAGCTCGACGACCCCGCGAAACTCGGGCTCCTCGAGCAGGGCGCGCCACATCGCCACCTCGGCGCGACAGTGCGCACACGCCAGATCGACAAACAGCGCCACCAGCGCCCGTGGCAATTTACCCACCGGCGCAGCGGGCCGCACCAGCCGCGACTCCGGCCACGACCCGTCGGCTTGGCGCCAACACTCGAGCAGCGGGATCTCGTGGTCTGCCGCCGCCGCCGCTCGGCGATACACCCGAAACTGCACGCCCGTCAGCGCCGAACCAAAGGCCAAGGCCACGCAAAGCACCAGCCAGCCGACGCGCCCGCCGCCCCGCAGCCGCAGCGGCCCGCCCTCACCCATCAGCCACGCCCCCTGAAACACCCCCAGCACCGCCACATAGAGCACCGCGCAGAGCATACACAGCTCACCAAAACGCGCGATCGAGTAGACGAGCAGCGCCGCCGACGCCAAGAGCCCGGCCCACCCCAGCGCCAAGTGTACCCCCCGCGTCGCCGCCCCAAAGAGCCTCGGCGCCAACAACAGCGCCCCCGCCAGCGCCAAGTGCACCGCGAAGAAGGACCCCGAGAAGACCGTGATCGGCAGCTCGACCCCCAACACCCCCACCGTCGACCACACGTCCAGTAGCGCCCGGCTGCACGAGTCACCGCAGCGGTTGATCACGTGGTCTTCGCAGGTAAACGCGACCTTGAACTTCAGCGCCGTCAGCGCCGCGCTGAAGACCAACCCCGGGAGCGCGAAGAACGCCACCACAAACGCCCCAAAGAGCCGCCGCTGCGGATCGAACTTCGCTTGAGTCATCGCCCTTGAAACCTCCGCGAGGAGAACATCTTTCCCTCCCCAGATCTATAAAAATTCGCTAGCACGAAACGGATGAACTTGATGTATTTTATAATACAAATAAGTCTTCAGAAATAGACCGCCACAGATCCACTGACCCCGCGCGCGCCCAGCGTCCCCGAGAGCCGCGCATAAGCCCGTCCTCTCCCCATCACCCACCCGTTCAGCCCGACCCCACCGCTGAGCATCGCCACCCCTGCGCTGCGCCCCAGCGCCTCCAAGATCCGTGCGTTCTCGAAGCAGCCCGCACTCTCACAGTTGTACGTACGCGACGCCAACGTCGCCGCGACCAGCGACATCGCCCCCGCGCTGATCAACGACGCTGCCACCACCCGCCGCCGCTCGCGCCACGACAGATCCACCCCCACTGGCCGCCGCCAGCGCCGCCCAGCCACCCCTGACAACACCACCGTCGACCCCAGCGCCGCCGCCGTCAACGCACCCAGCCCGATACTCGCCGGGTTACCCGTCACACACGCCGCCAAGCTCCCCTCATCCAGCCCACCTGACGCGCCGAGAGGCCCCACACAATCCCGACGAAGGGCCACCAAAGCCCCCACCTGTGCCCCCAAAGCCACCACAAACGCCCCTCCTGCCGCCGCCGCCGCCCCCCGCCCTGGACCACGCGCAGCCCCGCCCTCACGGCCTCGCACGGCCTCCTGCGTCGCTCCGCTCTCCACCGACCACGCCGCCCCCGCGCCCTCGATCTCTGGCCGGAGCGGCCCACGCTCTTCGGATCCGACCCGAGCAGGAGGCGGCGGCGGCGGCGGCGGCGGCGCTTGCCCTCTCCCGCCGCCCGCGGGCGGCGGCGGCGGCGGCCCCTTCTTGCTCTTCCCCTCGCTCGGCGGTGGAGGAGGCGGTGGCCCCTTCTTGCTCTTCCCCTCGCTCGGCGGCGGCGGCGGCTCCTTGCGGCTCTGCGCGCGGCTCTCGATCGGAGCCCCCGCCAGGGCCCCCGCACAAAGCGGCAGCCCGAACAAAAAGACCGCAGAGGACGCCCAGCCCCTGAATGCGCGCTTCCCGTGCCCCACGGTTCACCCTGCCCTTCGGATCGTATGGACCGCCTGGAGGCCCAACCACGCCCGCATCACCTCGAGGTTACGCGGCCGACACTCCGGCGAAGCCTGGTACTCCTCGACCGCCGCGATCACCAGCGCACACGCCTCATCGGGCGCGCTGCCTGCCATGGTCATCCCTAAGAAAAAACGAGACGCCGCCAGCGCCGTTGGCGAGCACGGCGTCGCCTCCCGGATCCGCAGCGCCCGCTCGAACGCGAACGACGCCTCCATAATCGCCCCGCGCCGCATCTGCGCCCGTCCCAGCCCCATCAGCGCCCCCGCCAGGCCGCTGCTCATCGGCCCTTCACACGCCTCGAAGGTCTGGCGCGCCGCCGCGAAGCACTGGATCGCCTCCCCGATCTCATCACCACGCAGCGCCGCGTCGCCGAGCGCCACCTGCGTGCGCGCCACGCTCACATGCTCCCAGCCCAGCGCCGCGACCTTACGCAGCAGCGCCTCCTCCAAGAGCGCGCGCCCGCGCGCCCGTTCACCCCGCCGACCCGCGATCAGCCCCGCATTATGCAAAGCGACCGCGACCCGCGGGTCCATCACCCCGAGGCGCTGCTCGAGCCGCGCCTTCGCGTCCTCGACCAACCACTCCGCCTCCCCAAACGTCCCCTCACGGCAGGCCACCGCCGCCAACAAAAAGAGCGCCCGCGCCTGCCACGCCCCGTCCTCCCCGTACACCCGTCGACGCAGCGCCATCGCCCCCGAGATCTCCTGTCGGGCGAGCCCCAGCGCCCCAGCGTTCATCGCCTCCACCCCACGCTCCACCTGGCGCTCCGCCTCCTTCTCCGCCCTCGCCATCTCCAGCGGCGACCGCTTGATCGCCGGGTCACGCAGCAACGCCACCGTCGCCCCCTCCTCCTCTTCTACCTCGTCCTTCACCCCCACCTCGCGCGCCACCGTCGCGACCACCGTCCGCGGCGACCCCAGGGCCACCGTCGGCAGCTCGTCGATCGCATCGACCTCGCGCTCCTCCTTATAACTATCAAAATTGTATGCCACCGTCCGCGGCGACCCGAAGGCCATCGTCGGCAGCTCGTCCAGCTCCTCCATCGCATCCAAGCGCGTGTTCGTCATCATCATCGAGACCTCCTCGGCCATCGGCCTGCACCGAGCGACTGCAACCCCTCGACCAACCCTCGACCAAGAGATTTCACCAATAGTTCCCGCGAGCGCCCCCAACGATCCCAACCCAAGACGATTCCAGAACCCAACGATCGTAGACCAACACCCAACAACCGTTGGGGTCCCTCCATCCCCAACGATCCCAAAAAGAACAATGATCTCAACAACCAACCCAACGGAATGCCTACTGCAATATCAGCTCAACCATGCCCCGCCACCCCAACGTCTGCCCCTCCCTCCTCCTCATCATGCTCGGCGTCGGCCTCGGCGCCTGCAGCAAAGACGACGGCACCCGCGTCAGCGAAGACGAGTCGACCGACACCGCGACCGCGACCACCGACACCACCGACGCCGCCGACACCGCCAACACCACCGGATCCACCGACACCGGCTCCGACTCCGCCGACACTGGCGCCGCCGAGCCGCCACCCCCACCGCCCAAGGGCTCGTGCACCGACAACCCCCACCTCACTCCCGATGACCAGATCAAGAAAATGGGCACCGACCTCTTTCAGATCGACTCGGCCGACCAACCATTCATCCGCTACCTCACGCTCACCCACCTCTACAACGCCGGCTACTGCCCCGACCAGCTCGGCCGCATCATCCACGCCGCCAACAAGCTGGTCAACAGCCTCTCCACCGAGCCCTTTATCAGGCCCCTCGTCGTCGTCGATCAGGACCACAAGACCCTGCTCCGCCTCGACCTGCGCGACTACGGCTGGCAGCAGGCCCCTGAGTCCGGCGGCGCCAGCGACATCTGGGAGGCGACCGTCGCCCAAAACCCCTTCGCGGTCGAGTTTCAGGGCGAGTTCATCGACGACCTCAAGCTACGCACCACCACCCTCGTCCCCTTCCAGCCCTTCGACGCCTTTCTACAGATCACCACCCGCGGCGACCTGTATTATGACATTCTTCAGTTTCCCCAGACCGTCGAGGAGCTGGAGGACCGCCTCGGCGTCCCTGACCCCGCAGACCCCGCGCTCAAGATCGGCGACGTCATCCGCGCCGGATTTGAGGACTCTGGCGTCTCCGACTGGAACCGCGTCATCGAGCGCCGCCGGATCCCCGCCTCCAGCTCGCAGGCCTACTGGCGCAGCTACGACTTCATCGACAACACCGGCTTCGCCGACATCTTCGCCCACCCCATCGACTTCGAGGACGCGGGCGGCGAGATCATCTTTAACCTGCCCAACGGCCTGCAAGCCTACATGGTCATCGACGAGTTCGGCGGCCGGATCTCCGAGGCCCCCACGCAGGTCGTCAAGGACCCCAAGCAGCGCGACTCGATCGTCAAGAACGCGATCTCCTGCATGTCCTGCCACGAGGCCGGCATCATCCCCAAACAGGACGATCTCCGCCCCTTCTATCAGGACAACAAGGACTTATTCCAGGACCAGGCCGAGCGCAAGCTGATCGAAGCCCTCTACCGCCCGAGCAACGAGCTCGACCCCCTCCAAGCCAAGGACAGCGCGGTCTTTCAAGGCGCCCTGAACGAGCTCGGCATCCCCCTCACCGACGGCGAGCCGATCGTCACCCTCTCCCTCGCCTTTGAGGCCGGCGTCGACCTGCCCCGCGCCGCTTCCGAGCTCGGCGTCACCACCCAGCGCCTCGACCAAAACCTCGCCAAACTCGCGCCATCGCTGCAAAAGCTGCGGATCGGCGCCATCAGCCGCGAGCTCTTCCAGTCCGAATTCCGCGGCGCCGTCTGCGCCCTGCTGCCCGGCGACGACGTCATCCCCGTCTGCACCGGCCTCTAATACCTCGTTCCCACGAGAACAAACCCACAGGAGAGAAGCCATGTTTCAAAACGCCCCCACGATCCCCCTCAGTCTCGTGATCATCGCCGCCTTCGCCGGCTGCGCCGAAGGGGCCGACCTCGGCGAAGACGATCGCACGCCCCCTGAACACGGCCCCGGCGTCGACCCTGAAGGCGACCCGACCTCCGACCCCGACCCCCCACCCAACCTCGACGAAGACGACCTCGGCCGACGCGTCGAGGCCCTGTTCGCTGAAAAATGCGCTGGCTGCCACGGCGTCGGCAACGCGGGCGGGCTCAACAACATCACCGACCTCCCCTCGCTCATCAGCCGAGGCAAGGTGATCCCCGGACAACCCGACGCCTCACCGATCTACCTCCGGCTCATCAGCACCTCCAACCCCATGCCACCGCCCTCCTCCGGCCTCACCGTCAGCGATGAGGAGATCGCACTAGTGCGCGAGTGGATCGAGAAGGGCGCCCTCTCGCCTCCGGCGGCCGGATCATGCACCGACAACGCCCACCTCACCCCCGACGCCCAGGTCAAAAAGATGGGCGCCGACCTCTTAGAGATCGACGCCGCCGACAAACCATTCATCCGCTATCTCACTCTCACTCACCTCTACAACGTCGGCTACTGCCCCGAGCAGCTCGACCGCGTCATCCACGCCGCCAACAAGCTGGTCAACAGCCTCTCCACCGAACCTTTTATCATGCCCCTCGTCGTCGTCGACCCCGACCAAAAGACCGTGCTCCGCCTGGACCTGCGCGACTACGGCTGGGAGCCGGACCCTGAGTCCGGCGACGTCATCGACATCTGGGAGGCCACCGTCGCGCAAAACCCCTTCGCGATCGAGTTCCAGGGCGAGTTCATCAACGACCTCAAGCAGGACACCACCACGCTCGTCCCCTTCCAGCCCTTCGACGCCTTTCTACAAGTCACCACCCGCGGCGACCTCTATTATCAGATCCTCGGTATCCCAGAGACCATCGAAGAGCTCGAGGAGCGCCTCGGTGTCCCGGACCCCGATGACGCCGAAGACCCCGCCTTCACGATCGGCGACGTCATCCGCGCCGGCTTTGAGAACTCCGGCGTCTCCGACTGGAACCGCATCATCGAGCGCCGCCGGGTCCCCGCCTCGGGCTCACTGGCCTACTGGCGCAGCTACGACTTCCTCGAAAACACCGGCTTCGCCGACATCTTTGCCCACCCCATCGACTTCGAGGCCGACGGCGGCGAGATCATCTTCAACCTGCCCAACGGCCTGCAAGCGTACATGCTGATCGACGCCATCGGCGACCGGATCACCGAGGCCCCCACGCAGGTCGTCAAAGACCCCAAGCAGCGCGACTCGATCGTCAAGAACGCGATCTCCTGCATGTCCTGCCACGAGGCCGGCATCATCCCCAAACAGGACGATCTTCGCCCCTTTTATCAGGACAACAAGGACTTATTCCAGGACCAGGCCGAGCGCAAGCTCATCGAAGCCCTCTACCGCCCGAGCAACGAGCTCGACCTCCTCCAAGCCAAAGACAGCGCGTTCTTTCAAGGCGCCCTCAACGAGCTCGGCATCCCCCTCACCGACGGCGAGCCGATCGTCACCCGCGCTCTCGCCTTCGAGGCCAACGTCGACCTGCCGCGCGCCGCCGCCGAGCTCGGCGTCACCACCCAGCGTCTCGAGCAGAACCTCGCCAAACTCGCGCCATCCCTCCAAAAGCTGCGGATCGGCGGCATCAGCCGCGAGCTCTTTCAATCCGAGTTCCGCGGCGCCGTCTGCACCTTGTTCCCCGGCGACGACATCATCCCCGTCTGCACTCCTACCCCTCAGTAGGGGCTCAGCTTGGGCGAGGCCACCGTCCCTCCGAAACCGCACCGCCATCGCTCCCCCCCCGCCCGGCGCCTGCCGGTGCGGACACGGGGGACGGTACGGGGCGGGGTCGATCCCTCCTCCGCCAGCGCAACCGCACCGGCGCGATGAAGCGCCCTACGGCGGATCCGGCCGCCCCGGCCGACAGCTCCATCCACGCGTCGTAGGCGTACGCCTCGATGGTGAAGAGGTAGTCGCGCCAGCGCCACCGCTGCGGACCCGCGTCGGTCCCGACGTTGGTCTCGAGGCGCTCGGGCTCGCCTCGGAGGGGCTGGTACTCGACCGCGACCAGCAGCGGCGGCGACTCGTCGGCGCCGATCTGTTTAGTCGAGTGGCCGAGGAACTTCATCCGCGTCGAGCCTCGCCGTCGAGGCTGCGAGGGTCGCGGAAGACGACGGGGCGGATGGGGGCCTCGCGGCGCCACTCCCAAGGCTTCTGGTCGCGGCGCCTGGGCGCGCGGAGGGTGTCGAGGGTGGCGGCCCAGGTCGGGTCGGCGCCAGCGCGGCGGTCGAAGGCGGGCAGGCGCCAGCGAGCGCGGGCGGGGTCGGCGTCGGGGAGGCGGGCGAGGGGTTCGGCGCCGAGCAGCTCGAGCGCGGCGGAGAGGGCGCCGCGGATGCCGCCGCGCAGCAGCTCCTCGAGGTCGCACTCGACGACCGCTGGCCGGGGTCGGGGCAGGCGACCAGGGGTCGCTCAGCCTGGATCTGCCCAGAACGGCTTACCGCCCGATCCCGTTGTTTTTCAAGGAGAGCTCGCCGTCAACACCGGCCTCGCCAACGGCACGCAACTCCTGGAGTCCACCCCATGGCGCGGCCATCTCGTCTCTTCAGTCGGCGAAGACGTCGGCGAGGCTCTTGGCGCCGAGGGCGCGGCGGAGCCAGGTGTCGAGGCGCTCGCCATCGCTGCAGCCGAAGATCTGTTGGCGCGCGTCGTCGGGGATGGTGAGGCCCTGCAGCTCGAGGATCTGGAGGATGGCCTTGGCCTCGCCCTCGGCGCGGCCCTTGGCTTCGCCCTCAGCGCGGCCCTTGGCGTAGTACTCGCGGGCGAAGTCACTCTGGTACTCGTAGCGTCCGGTCTGCATGAGCTGCTCCAAGGCGGTGCGGGTGAGGTCGCCGAGGCGGGCGAAGATGGCGTCAGCGTACAAGGCTGCGGCGTCGCTGTCGAGGTCGTGGGCAGCGGTGAGCGCCGCCGCGGCGATGTGTTCGCGCTGATCGCCGTCGAGATGACCAGAAGGTCATGTCAGTTGAAACTTTTGTGAGCTGAGATCAACGCCGTGCAGCCGCCGGCCCGCTGGCCGCGACCACGCCTTCGTCGCCTGGTAGCCCGCCGACCGGCTGCGGGCCACGAGGAGTCACCGTCGGCCCGGACCCACGCGTGTGAGATGGCGACGGATGAGGCCTCATTCGCGTCGGCCGCGCGCGTGCGACACTGCCGCGCAAGGACGCGGGTGAACTACGAAGAAGGACAGCAGGTGACGCGACGGTGGCTGATCGAGGCGGGGGTGGGCCCCGGTCAGCGCGTGCTCGATCTCGGCACAGGCCCCGGGTCGGTCGCCGCACTCGTCCTCGACCTCGTCGGCCCGACCGGAGATGTCGTCGGGCTCGATCGCAGCGGGCCGTTCCTCACGATGGCGCGCGAGCGGCTGGCGGGGCGGCCGTACAGCGCGCGTGAGGTCGATCTCGACGGTCCGCTGCCCGACGACCTCGGCACCTTCGACGTGGTCGTCGAGCGGCGCGTGTTGATGTACTTACAACGCCCGGCCGCTGCGCTCGCGCGCGCCGCGGCGCACCTGCGTCCCGGCGGCCTCGCGTGGTGCCAGGGTTTTGTACTGGACCCCACGCCGACGGCGCTGCCGCTGCACGACACGGTGCTCGGGTGGATGGTGCGGATGCTCGAGTTCGAGTCGGCGTCGTGGACCTTCGGGCGCGAGCTCCCGCGGGTGTTCCGCGAGGCGGGCCTGCCTCCGCCTGTGATGCGCGCCGACGTGGACGTGGCGTCGCCTGGTCAGCCCGACTCGCTGGTCGATCGGATCCGCTTCGTCGTGCCGCGGCTCGTCGAGGCGGGGATCCCGGCGGAGGTGATCGATCTCGACACGCTCGCCGCCCGCCTCAGCGCTGAGCGCGACCGCGTCGGCGCGCCGTGGTTCGCGGACATGGCCGTCGCCGCGTGGGCGCGCACGCCGGCGGTGTAGGCACCTCCCCTCGGCGCGGGGATACCAGATCGTTGACGCTCACTCGCCGCCGCCCTTGACCCTGCACACGGCGCCTCGTCGTAGGTCTTGCCCATGCGGCGTGAACGGGCCGAGCGGCGGCTCGCTGACATTCTGCGGTCGAGGATCATTTACCGGAGCGGCGGCGGCGGCGGCGACGATCGACCGAACGCCGCCGCAACCCCTTCGCCGTCCGTGCCGCCGCTCGCACATCGTCCCGGAGGAGTAGTACCTCTTCGCGCAAGAGTGTCATGCGCTCCTCCGCCGCGGAAGTAGGCGCAGCGGGGCTGGAGGGTGCAGTCGGCGTCGCCGAGAGATTTCCTGCGGTCGTGGCCACGGGCGGCCGGGTTGAGCTGTAGCCTCTGGCGGGGGCGGCGGGCGCCTCCGGTGGGTCGGCAGCGGGGGTTTCGGGGGCGATGATAACGGGCGTCGCGGGCGCCTCCAGCGGGTCGGCTTCGGTGGCGGCAGCGTCGTCGCTGATGGTGCTCGCCTCGCTGTTGGTCGCGTCGGAGTCGACCGCGGCCGCCGCATCCGCCGCATCCGCTGCATCCGCCGCGCCCTCTTCGTGGGTCATGGTGCTCGCCTCGCTGTTGGTCGCGTCGGAGTCGACCGCGGCCGCCGCATCCGCCGCATCCGCCGCATCCGCCGCATCCGCCGCATCCGCCGCGCCCTCTTCGTGGGTCATGGTGCTCGCCTCGCTGTTGGTCGCGTCGGAGTCGACCGCGGCCGCCGCATCCGCCGCATCCGCCGCATCCGCCGCGCCCTCTTCGTGCTCCCTCACCTCATCGACCGTCGCCTCCGCTTAAGCGCCGCCGTCGCCTCGGCCGCGCGCGCGGGCCGACAGGCGCGGGGTGTCTCTTTTAAAAATTCGCGATGGAGCTGCGACCACGGGTCGCTAAGCTCTTCGAGGCGGATCGTCCACGTATGGCCCTCGCGCACCATCAGGCACGTCTTCGTCGCCAGCAGCAGTTGCAGCGCGTGGGACAGCGTCCGCGGGGAGATCCTCAATTTCAGCTCGCCGGCAACCTCTTGGAGCTTCTTTAAGATCCTACCCGTAAGCCCCACCAAGTCCTCGGCTCCTCGCAGCGCCAGCTCGCACAGCAGCCGCGTCACCGTCGGCAGCGCTTGTCCTCCGCGGGAGCGGTGCTCCTCCTTCACCTTCGCCTTCTTCGCCCGCCGCAGCAGCGCCTCAAAGCACCCACGCAGCGCGCTCGATACTCGCGCCTTGTCCTCTGGCGCCAGCCGCTCTCGGGCGAGAATTCGATCGTACTCAGCGCTGAGGCTCGCGGGCAGACGCAGCGGCTCGCCCGCGGCCTGCGTCTTCTGCGACTCGGATCGTGGTCCCGCTGGCGCCGTCCGCCCGCGCCCGCGCCCTCGCCCGTTCCCGCCTCGTGTCCCAGGGATCCCCACGCCCAGGTGTCTGACCGAGTCGAAGTTCAGGTCATGCAAGGAGCCGGGCTTACCGAAGCTCACCGCGTCCATCTGCCCGAACGGGTCGTCCTGTGCGCGGACAAACACCAGTTGATCGCCCTGACAGGCGCACAAGATGGCGCCCGTTGACAGCGTCGCCACACCGACAAGGACGGCCCCTCCCACCAGCCTAAAGAACCGCTTCACGCCCGCCTCGGTCACGACAGGTACAGGCACAGCCGCGGCGTTGTTGCCCTGTTGGAAGAAGAGGAGGGCCTCGTCCACGGCGCGCCGCGACCCCGCCGCAAGGGGCGTGACGAACTCTTTCTCGCGCAGGAGCACCGCGTACGACCTCTCGTAGCGGCCGAAAGTGCAGAGCTCGCCCGCGTGTGTACGCGCCACCACACGACCCCCCGACGCCAGGTCCTCGCCCGCCAGATGCGCCGCGTACTCCCCGACCAACTGCCCCCACCAACGATCGCCGTCCATCGCAGCCTCCCTAAAGAGGATCGAGGTTACTACGGCGGACCCCAGCTCGCGCAAGCGGTAACCTGGGGGGCCACGAACCCCACGACACGGGCCCCTACACCCAAACGCCAGCGGGCCATCGACCTAGCCCTCAGACCACCCAGCCCAAACCAGAACGACGCGAGCCCAATGCCGCAAGAACGTTGTTTACCCTGACTAACTCGAAGGACACCGCGACCAATCGACCAACAAACCGCCGCGCATCGAGAGGCTCTCAACCGCGCATTGAGAGGCTCTCGTGCGCGACCAACCCCCAGCGCGCCGGGTCGCTGCCCCGATCCGCCAGAACAGCCCCGATCAGCGCCACAGACTCGCCCCACGGCTGCCCGCGCAGCAACGCACGCGCCGATGACCACGCTCCGATCGCGCGATCACGGCCACCAACCCGCACGCGCGACATCGTCATAAACACGCATTCGAGCCTGCGACAGGGGCGAAATTATTCGTTGCACCTCGCGAGAGAGCTCGCGTACCCCTGAGCTGACGGCTTCTTGCCGGAGGACGGTGCGTGGATGCGGCGGGTTCTGATTAACGGCAGGGTGGTGGAGGCGGACGAGGCGACACTTGCGGGCCTCCAAGCTCAAGGGCTCTTGGTGCAGGAGCTCGCAGGGGGGTCGCTTCCACCGCCATCAGCAACCTTGCCCGTGGGACAGCTCCGAGACGTCATGAGCTTGATGATCGAGGTGCTCGGTGACGTCCGAAGACTCGCGGTCACTCAAGCCGCCGACATGAACGAGCTCAGCCAGGCGTTCGGGATCCTCGTGCTCGAGCAGACGAAGCGCTTCACAGAGGAGCTCGCCCGGGCGAGAGCCGCGAGCCAGAAGAGCCTCGGCGACGTCGACATGCTGGCGCGTGCGATCGTCGCCCACAACTTCGGACAAGCCGCCGCCCAGACCGCCGCACAGACCGCCACCACGCCAACCGAGGCGCGGGTCACAAGAAAGCCTTATCACTAAAAGATCCCCGTCGTCGGTGTGCGGCGCTTACAACACGGAGGCGCGAAATGACCGCAGAGAGCCCCAAAGAAGAAGCCTTAAACCCCCTCGCGAACAACCCATGGGTGATCGCGATCAAGCCGTGGCTCCCGCTGATTCAGTGCGGCGTCCTGACCGTGGCCAGCTTGTATGAGAAGTCCACGGAGATCAAACAGACGGAGGCGCGGATCGGCCGGAGGTTGACCTTCGCCGAGACCTGCGCGACCGCCGGCCTCCACATCCCGAGCCTCCAAGAAATTTTCGGATCCATTTTGGACGACGGAACACCGGCGGCTCCATCCGCCGGACCTGCGCCAGGGCCAGCGGGTCCGGCGCAGCCTGGCCCCGCGAACGCGCCCCACACAGGCCCGACCCAGCCGCCTCAAGCTGACCAGCTCGATCTCTTGCGGATGGCGCAGCAACAGCAGCAGCAGCAACAGCAGCAGCAGCAGCAGCAGCAGCAGCAGCAGCAGCAGCAGCAGCAACAACAACAGGCAGCCGCCTTCGCCGCGAACTCTCCGCACGGTTTCGCCGGCCACCCCGGCCAGCAAACCGCCGGACATCCGTCGCCCGGGTACGACCCGGCGTATGGGGGTTATGCCGCCTACGGCCACCCCAGCCACCCCGGCTACCCCGGCCACCCCGGCCAGCAAACCGCCGGAGCTCCGTCGCCCGGATACGGCCCGGCGTATGGGGGTTATGCCGCGTATGGCCACGCCGCCTCACCGTCGCCGCCGCCGCCGACATACGCCGGCGTCCCGCCCGGTTACCTACGGCTCGAGGACACTGGCGAGCTCGTCTCCGGCGAGGAGTTCCTCGCGCGTGCTACGGGCTGGCGACCCGCCGCGCCTTCGCCCCCGCAAGCTCATCCGCCCGTGCAGGAGCAGGAGCGAGTAGCGCACGACCGCGAATTCGAGGAGCGATTGCTCGCGCTCGAGGCCCTGGTGCAGGATCTCCGTGAGCAGATCGCCCAAGTGAACAAGACTCTGGAACGCCTCCTCCTTGCCCACAAGCTCGAGGCCAACCGGCGGCGCGAGGACGAGGCCAACCGGCGACAGATCTCCGAGCTTCTCTCGTTGATGGCCAGCGGGTTAAGAAATCACTCGGCGCAGCCGACGACGCCGCCAACATCATCACCGACGCCGAAGGTCACACCGACCAGCGCCGACCGCATCACCGAGCTCGTCATCACCAACGAGACCGAGCCCGCCACCACCGCGCCCGCCGACATGCCAACCGTCAGCGCAACGAGCACCACCGCGGCGACCGCCACCGAGCCCGCCGACACGGCGAGCACCACCGAGGCGGCGAGCCCCACTGACGCGGCGAGCACCACCGAGGCAGCGAGCGCCACCGATCCCGCCGACACGGCGAGCACCACCGAGGCGGCGAGCCCCACTGACGCGGCGAGCACCACCGAGGCAGCGAGCGCCACCGAGGCGGCGAGCACCACCGAGGCGGCGAGCACCGTCGCCGCCGAGGTCGACTCCGACGAGCCCGCGACCATCATCACCGAAGAGCCCGCCATCGAGGCGACCGACGTCTCGCCCACGAGCGCGGCGAGCACCACCGACGAAGTCGACTCCGACCACGTCTCGCCCATCAGCGCGTCAAGCACCACCGACGAGGTCGACGTCGGCGAGCCCACCACCACGGCTGCGCCCGCCGACGTCCCGACCGTCAGCCCGGCGCTCACTATCGCGGCGGCGAGCACCACCGAGGCGACCGACGTCTCGCCCATCAGCGCGGCGAGCATCCTCGCCAACGAGATCGAATCCGACGAGCCCACCCCCAACGCGGCGAGCAACATCCCCGACGACGTCTCGCCCATCAGCGCCGCGAGCATCTTCGACTCCGACGACTCCGATGACCTGCTGAGCAGGCTGAGCCGGAGCGAGTTTCAGGCCGTGCTACGCGAGCAACAGAAAAACCTGAAGCAGGGACGTGAGCTCCAAGCGCAGTTCGAGGCCGCGCAACGCGAGAATGACCTCGCAAAGATGGATCAGCTCGCGTCGGAGATCGCCAAGAGGTTAAAGTGCCACCTGTAACCTCCGAGCCATCACGGGCATCGTTCTCGCCTACACGGGGCTCCTGGAGGGAGCTACCGCCGGTTCCGTGCGGGCCAGCTCGCTAGACCTCATCGCTCCAGCGCCGTCCCGCCGCTTAGCACACCAATACGATGACGGCATGCCCGGCCGCTCCGACGACGATCTTCACGGCTCCACCTCTCCGCCCTGGTCGGCCCGCTCTGGGGTCGGCGCGCGGTACCGCCGGAGCCAGTCGCTGAACTGCTCGAGGAAGCTCTCGGGGCTGGGGAAGAGCGCGATCTCGATCGGGCTCTCCCCGGGGCGGGTCTTGTTGAGCGAGATCCACACCCGCACGGCCTTACCCGTCGATGGCGAGGGCTCCACCTTGATGGCGAGGGCCGGCATGCAGATGTGCACCTCGCCGCGGCCGAAGGTGAGGGAGAGGGAGATGTTGTTGGGCTCGTTCATATAGTTATGAAAAACAAGCCGGCCGCCCGGGTCAACACCACCGGATGGCCGCGACCGCGCAACCGGCCCCACGGCGTCGAGATCGGCGCGATACGCCGCCATCCATATCCAACGTTATGAAAGTCACGCGATCCGATCGCGCTCACCGCGTCATGCGCGCGACGTGTGGATTCGAAGCGCCCCGCGCGATAGATCCCTGGGCGAACTCTCCCGCTGACGCCGGTTTCCAGGCCGTTTAGTCTCCAAAGCTGGGGCCTCACTTGGGCGCCGGGCGGGGGGGAGCGATGGTGGCGCGGGTTCGGAGGGAGGCGGTGGACAGCCGGGCGGAGGCGGAGGCGTTGCCGGCGGTGCTCTATGTGCCCGACCTGGCGGAGCTCCTTCGGATCTCGGAGAAGGCGGTGCGACACAGAGCGGCCCGCGGGCTCGTTCCGCCGCCGGTGAAGCTCGGGCGCGCGCTTGCGTGGACGCGCGAAGTCGTGCTTGCATGGCTGCGGGATAGCGGTCGGGCGGCAGGAACGGTCGACGTGAAGATCACCCTGCGTCCCTACGCGAAAGACAAGAACCGCTGGCAGATCGACATCCGCCTCATGAACCCCTCTCAGCCTCAGACCGAGATCCGTCGGCGCATGGTCGCGCCGGGCGGACATGACCAGAAGCAAGCCCGCACCTGGGGCGAGCGTCAGGTCGCGGCGCTGCTGCGCGAGCTGGTCGGGGAGGGGGCGAAGGTCGAGGCTAGGCGCCGAACAACGTAGGAGCTCCAACGAAGTGGGCTCCAAGGAAGGAGGTGGAGAGGCCGGGCTCACGACCGATGACGCTCGACAAATTCTACAAGACGCGCTTTGAACCCGAACATGTGGAGCTGCTCAAGCCCGCCACGCGCGACTACTACCGGAAGGCGTGGGCGCTCTATATCGGCCCCATGCTCGGCGATCTGCCGCTGGTCGCGATCGACGACGATCGGATCTCGGCGTTCCGCGCCGGGCTCCGCAAGAAGCTGGCGGCGAGCACGAGCAACATCGTCCTCTCCAAGGTGGCGTTGATGCTCCGCTTCGCCCGCAAGATGCGGGCGATCGAGACGGTGCCGATCTTCGAGCGCCTGCCCGAGCCGCGCAGGCGGCCCAAGGAGGTGTACTCGGAGGAGCAGATCGCCGCGATGATGGCGGTGGCGCGCCGACATGGCACGGACGCGCTGGTCATCCTGCTGCTCGCGCTCGACGCGGGGCTGCGGGTGTCCGAGATCTGCGCGCTCGAGTGGCGCGACATCGACCTCAAGGAGGGCACGGTGCTCATCCAGCGCAGCGTCTACGAGGGGGTGGTCCAGACGCCGAAGGGCACGATCGGCAAGCTCGCGCTGACGCGCGCGCTCCGTGAGGCGCTCGAAGCTCACCGCCTCGAAGCGAACCACGGGCCCCTGGTGGTCTACCGGCGCACGAACTCAAGAAGAGCCACGACCCCCACGGCGACTCCTCACACGCCCTCGACCATCTGGACGATGCTCGGTCGTATCCAGGCGGAGCTCGGCCTCAAAAAAGCAGGGCCGCACCTGCTGCGCCACACCGCGCTGACGCGCCTCGCCAACCTGGGGGCGAGCGTCTACGTGGTCCAGTCGGTCGCCCGACACGCGCACCTACAGACCACGCAGGTCTACTTGCACACCCAGCAGACCGGCCTCTCTCGCGAGGCCGCGAACCTGCTCGACCGAGCGACGGCAGCCGGCGGTTTTGGCAACGCTTTGGCAACGCCGGCAACGATCGCCCCAAACCCGCGTTAACGGGCTCGTAGCGGCCCGTCGTCGTATTGATCATGAACATCAGGTCGAGCGTCGGGCTCGGGCTCGGCGCCCCCTCGAGCTTGATGACGTTCGGGTCACCCACGAAGAGCTGCGGCGCCTCGAGCGTCGCCGAGGCCTCGCCCGCGCTCACCGCGATCGTGTAGGGCCCCGCCGCCGCGCCGCCGAACGCGCCCGCGAACAGCTCCGCGCGGCCACGCACGTCGGTGCGCGCCTCCCAGACCGCCTCCTGCGACGCGTCCAAGAGCACCACCTCGGCGTCGGCGACGTGGCCGCCCGCGCCCGCCTCGACCACCACCGCGTAGCGCTGGAGCGTGAACAGCCGCCACATGTCCTGAAGGGCGGCCCACTCCTGCTTCGCCATCAGCTCGCCCCAGAACGACCAATGGTCGAGGTCGCGCCACTCGCCCGCGGTGAGCTGCCCCGGATCCACGGGCTCCGGCTCCTCGCCGCTGTCCTCTCCGGCGCTGGGATCGCCGCCGTCACCGCCGCCCGCGCTGTCCCACCCGCCGTCCCCCGAGGCCGCGCCGGTGGTCCCCGAGCCGCCGCTGCCGGTCTCTCCGCTCGCGCCGCTCGTACCGCTCTCGCTCACCGAGTCCGACGCGGACTGGCCGCTGTCGGTCTCTGCCTCGGTCTCGTAGGTCGAACAGCCGGAGGTGACAGGCAGCGCGACGAGCAGCGCGAAGATGGAGGGGGTAAGAGAGGGACGATAGGAGATGCAAGCCATGCCGAGCTGACACTCAACATGAGTGCCAACAAAATATTCAAAGATCACCAAATGTGCACCCAAGGACCCGCGCCGACGCACGACAACGCCGTCATGCCCCCTGGCGCCGCCCCTGTCAGGCTCTTATGGGGGTGTGACCTCCGGCGATCCGTGGCACAAGTCAGGTCGATGCCGCGCCGCCGCCTGCTCACCAGCTCCTCCGCCCTCACAGCTCCGCTCATCGCCGCCGCCCTCGCCGGCTGCGGCGCCGATCCAGCGACCACCGAGCTGTGCGTCGCTGAGCGCTTCGAGGAGCAATCGACCGCCCGCTTCGTCGCCGGAGAGACCTTCTACCTGCCGAAGATCGCCGACGATAAGCGCTGCGACGCGGTCCGCTGGACCGTCAGCGCGCGGCCGGACGGCAGCGAGGAGCCGATCATCAAGGGCGCAGACGGGCTCTGGCGGCTGACGCCGACCACACCCGGCCGCTGGGACTTCACCTTGGCCGAGATCGAGGACGCGGGGGCCGACGCCGGAGAGCTCTCGTTGACGGTCGTCGAGGCGGCGGCGCGGCCCTTTACCAACCTGAACTACTACCCGTCGCGCTCCGCGGCGCTCGTCGGCGACGAGCTGTGGGTCGCGAACGTCCAGACCACGACGATCACGCGGATCGACCCGAGCACGCTCACAGTCTTAGGCGAGCACCCGGTCGGCTCTTGGCCCGTCGCGATCGCCTGGCGTGAGGGCATGGACTTCGCGGTGGTCGCCCAACGAGGCAGCGACACCCTCGCCCTGGTCGACCGCGCCAGCGGTCGCGTGCTCGACGCGATCTGGACCGGTGATGAGCCCGCCGACGTCGTCGTCAGCAGCGACGGCGCGACCGCCTATGTCTCCCTCAAGAGCGAGGCCGCGATCGCGGTGATCGACCTCGCGACGCGGACCCGACGCGCCCGCGTCGACGCCGTCGCCGACCCGCTGGCGCTCGCGCTCAGCGCCGACGACGCCACCCTCTACGTCGCGAGCCACCGCTCCGGCATGCCCTCGCGCTTCCCCTACGAGAGCGACCCCATGGAGGAGGAGCGCGACCTCATGGTGATCGACACCGCCAGCCTCGAGCCCGCCGACGTCTGGCTCGACGTCGGCACCACCATCACCGGCCTGCTCCTCGACCCCGCGGGCGAGATCCTCTACGTCAGCCGCACCCGCAACGACACCGAGGCGAGCCTCGGCGACGTGAACGCGCCGAACTTCTTCCACGAGGTCGCCCGCCTCGACGCCAAGACCGGCGCGCCGCTGGCGGCCGCTGATCTAGGTCGCCAGCCGGGCAGCGGCGGCGCCGCGGTGTCGCTGCACGGCCTCGCGCTGGCCGGCACGACCCTCTGGGTCGCGGCGGAGGGCTCGGACCTGACCGTCGGCCTCGACCCCCTCACGCTCGCCGAGGTCGCGCGGGTGGCCACGCCTGGGCGGCCTCGCGCCCTCGTCGCCGCCGGCGACGATCTCTTCACGCACGGCGCCCAGGCGACGCTCGTGACCAAGATCTCCGGCGCCGCAGCGGCCGGAGAGGTGACCACGACGATCGATCGCCGCCCCGAGCTCGTCGCCGCCGGCCAGCGCTACTTCACCGGCGCCGGCCGGCTCTACGCCGACACCTGGTCGTGCAACTCCTGCCACGCCGACGGCCTCAGCGACACCCTCGTGTGGAACGCCGGGCCCTTCGCTGGCCGAAAGGTCAGCCGCCCCTTCTTCTGGCTGGAGGGCACCTATCCGCTCGGGTGGGACGGCTACTTGTCGAGCGTCGACAACTACGCCTTCACGGTGAACACCAACGTCGGCGTCCGGCCGACCTCGGCCGAGCACCAGGCCCTCTCCGCCTACCTCGCCTCGCTGATGCCGCCGCCGCCGGCCAACGGGCTGACCCGGCGCGACGGCGCGCTCTCAGAGGAGGCGCAGCGGGGCAAGCAGCTCTTCGAGGGCGAGGCGGGCTGCGCCGTCTGCCACCCGCTGCCGCTGACCACCAGCAGGGCGCTGATCCCCAGCGGCGTGACCGAGGGCGTGACCGACGTGCCCGGGCTGATCGGCAGCTATCGCCTCGGCGTGTGGCTGAAGCTCGGCGGCGCGCGCACCCTGGAGAGCGCGGTGGAGCAGGTCCTCACCGCCTTCGGCGGCCCCGCGCTGGCGGACGAGGACAGCGCCGCGCTGGTCCGCTTCTTGAAGGAACTGACCGCCCGCGACCTCTTCGTGCTGGCCGCGGAGCCCCGCCCGGGCGCCGCCTCCGTGTCGCGCGAGGCCGCCCTCCAGCTCACCTTCTCCGCGCCGATCTGGGCCGACCCGACGAACCTCGCGCGGGTCTCGCTGCTCGGGCCGGACGGCGCCGAGGTCGCGGTCAACCGGGTCTTGGACGCCGACGGCCGCCACATGTCCCTTGAGCCAGTCGAATCGCTCGCGCCGGGGGCCCTGCACACGATCCGCGTCGACCCCGCGCTCGAGGGCTTCGACGAGCGCGCGCTCTGGGCCGCCGATCCCGCCGCGCCCGCGCCGACCGAGCTGACCTTCACGACCGCGAACCCGCCGTCGCTGCGGCTCGCGGGCGAGTACGTGTGGACCGTCGACATGCCGCTCGCCAACCCTGGCACCGGGAAGTTCGACCGCGACACGATCCTACCGACGCTCACCCCGCTGACCGCCACCGAGACGCCGAGCGGCGCCGCCCTCGCCCTCGACTACTCCCAAGGCCTCGCGCTCTCGCGGCTCGCGAGCGTCGACGGCGCGGTGGTGGTCAGCCCGCCGCTGCCGGTGCCGATCGGCCCGAGCTTCGCCGACACGACCGGCTTTCAGGGCGCGCTCGTCGACCTCGACGACGACGGCGTCGGCGACTACGCCGAGGGGCTGCTGACGATCTCGGGCCCTGGCTTCGTCGAGGCGGGGATCGCCTGGCGCCTCAGCCGGCCGAGCGCCGACGAGTGCGCGCAGGGGCCCGCCGGCGAGCTCCCCGTCGACGTCGCGCTGGACGGGCCCACCCCGCTGATCTCCTGGGGAGACGCGCAGGCGCTCGGCCTCTACGTGATCGACCCCGCGGCGCAGCCCCCCGCGGGGCCAGGCGCGCCCGTGACCGGCGGCGCGACCTACTGGGCGCTCCAGCTCGAGGCCTTCCCGGACGGCTTCGTCGGGCCCGTGACCTACGGCGAGGTGCCGCCGGCCGCCGTCGACATCACCATGGCGGTCGGCGGCGCGGCCCCGGGGCCTGCTGCGCTGGTCAGCGGGCAATGTTACAAAGTACATGTCACGACGACCATGTTCTCGCAGGGCTCCTTCACCTTCGTGATGCCCTGAGCGGGACGCGGCGTCGCCGAGGCGCTGAGGTGCGCGAGCGGCGCTGAGGCGCCCGCATGGGGCACCTCAGCGCCGCTGTCAAGGCGAGCGAGCGCGCCGATCGCCCCAGCCTGGCCTTGGCGGCCTCGGCGGGGGCTGATACTCATGCCCTGTGTCCCAGCTGGTGACGATCCCCGACCCCGGGGCCCCTGGCGGTGTCGGCCGGATCCGCCTCGATCGCCGCCCCCCCGCGAGCGCCCCGATCGGCCCGCCGCTGGTGATCCTCGGCGGCATGACCCAGACCTTGGCCTCCTGGAGCGCCCACCTCCGCAGCTTCGCGCAGGGGCGTGAGGTCATCGCCTACGAGGCCCGCGGCCAGGGGCACAGCGAGCTCGACCTCCGCGACGCCTCGCCGGCGCGGCATATCGCCGACTTCTGCGCGCTTCTGGACGCGCTCGCGATCCCCGGCCCCGTCGATCTCTGCGGCTTCTCGTTCGGCGGGCGCCTCGCCCTCGCGATCGCCGCGGCCCACCCAGACCGCGTGCGCCGCCTCGTCGTCTCTGGCGTCAGCGCCGGCCGCGGCGCGCTCGGCCGGGTGATCGTCCGCGGCTGGCGGGCGGCCCTCCAGACCGGCGATCTCAACGCGCTCGCCTGGATCAGCCTCGCTGACACCCTCGGGGCCGACTACCTCAGCCGCCACGAGGCCATGCTGCCCGCCTTCGTCGAGGCGACCGTCCAGCGCAACAGCTACGCCGGGATCCGCGCCCTCTTCGAGCAGACCATGGACGACGTCGCCGGCCCCGCCTTCGCGCCGCTCGCCCTCGCCGCGCAGATCCGCGCGCCCACCCTCCTGCTCTGCGGCGAGCACGACCGCCTCGCCCCCGCCGCCGATCTCGAGGCGCTCGCGCTCGCCTTCACCCCCCACGCCGAGCGCGAGATCGTGCCAGGCGCCGGCCACACCGTCGCGATCGAGGCGCCCACGCCGTGGCGCGCCCGCGTGCTCGCCTTCCTCGACGGGAGCGCATGAGCAACAGCTTCGGCGCGCTCTTCCGCGTCACCACCTTCGGCGAGTCGCACGGCGCGGGCGTCGGCGCCGTCATCGACGGCTGTCCTTCGGGACATGCTTTCCCTTGGGACAGGATCCGCGCCCAGCTCGCGCGCCGCCGCCCCGGCCAGGGCAAGCTCAGCTCGCCGCGGCAGGAGCCGGACGAGCTGCGCGTGCTCAGCGGCGTCCACCCGCAGCGCGGCCTCACCCTCGGCACCCCGATCGCGCTCCTCTTCACCAACGACGACGCCCGCGGCGAGCACTACGACGAGCTCGCCGAGCTCTACCGCCCCTCCCACGCCGACTACACCTACGAGGCCCGCTACGGCCTGCGCGCCGAAGCAGGCGGCGGTCGAGCCTCCGCGCGCGAGACCGTCGCCCGGGTCGCCGCGGGCGCGCTCGCCGAGGATCTGCTCGCCGCCCTCGCCGGGGTCGAGATCGTCGCCTGGGTCGCCGCCGTCGCCGACGTCGACGCCGACGTCGACGCCGAGTCCGTCACCCGCGCCGCCGTCGACAGCTCCCCCGTCCGCTGCCCCGACCCTCAGGCCGCGGCCGCGATGATCGCCGCGATCGACGCCGCCCGCGCTCAAGGAGACACCGTCGGCGGCGTCATCCGCTGCGTCGCCCGCCGCGTGCCTGCCGGCTGGGGCGCCCCGGTCTTCGGCAAGCTCAGCGCCGAGCTCGCCGCCGCCATGATGAGCTTGCCCGCGAGCCGCGCCTTCGAGCTCGGCGACGGCTTCGCGGCCGCCCGCATGCGCGGCTCCGAGCACAACGATCCGTTCTACATCGACCGTGACGACGGGACCGTACGAACACGGACCAACCACTCTGGCGGCGTCCAGGGCGGGATCTCCAACGGAGAGACCCTCCGCCTCGCCGTCGCCTTCAAGCCGGTCGCCACGCTCTTTCGCCCGCAAGACACCGTCACCCGCGACCGCCGCGAGGTCACCGTTCAAGCGCGCGGCCGCCACGATCCTTGCGTGCTCCCGCGGGCGGTGCCGATGGTCGAAGCGATGGCCGCGCTCGTCCTCTGCGACCACATGCTCCGCGCCCGATCTGCGCGGGCCGAGCCCCCCTCAGGAGCGACCCGCTGATGGCGCTGCGCATGATCGAGGGCGGCAAGGGCGACCCACCCGAGCGCGAGCGCGCGGCCGAGGCCCCCTACGCCCCGCGCACATTCGCGCCCGGCGCGCCCCCTTCTCCGGGCACCCTGCCGCTGGAGCTCGCGCTGCACCTCCGCGGCGGCGAGCCGCTGGTCTGGTGGGGCTCCAAGACTGAGCTGTCTTTACGGCCAGTCTTCGCCGTCGCCGCGATCTGCCTCACCGTCGCGCTCCTCGTCACCGCCTTCGCCCCGGAGTTCTGGCTCGAGCCGTGGGAGTCGCTGTGGCCGCCGCTCGCCGCGCTCTTCTCGCCGGTCGCCGTCGTGATCGTGCGTGAGCTCGCCGGTCGGCGCTCGATCTTGGTCACCGACGCGGCGATCGTCGAGGTCAGCCGCCGCGGCGCCGCCCAGCGCCTCAACTTCGACGGCATCAAGGTCGTCCGCCGCGACCTGCTCACCGGCGGGATCCGGCTCGACGGCGGCGGCGGTCAACGCCTGCGGATCCCCCCCGAGCTGGTCGCGGACGCCCGCAAGGCGATCGCGTGCCAGCGGCGCGCCAAGTTCAAGCCCACCGCGATCGACGACCCGCTCGCCTGGCTCCCCTAGCCGCTAGCCGCCGGTCTTATCGAGGTACTCCTCATAGTTCCCGGGGAAGAGGTCGAAGCCCTTCTCCCCCTTCAGCTCGAGCACGTGGGTCGCCACCTCGGTGATCAGCGCGTGGTCGTGCGAGACGATCAGCAGCGTCCCCTCGAAGCGCTGCAGCGCCTCTGTGAGCGCGCGGATCGACTCCAGGTCCAGGTGGTTGGTCGGCTCGTCGAGCAGCAGCAGGTTATCGCCGGTGAGCGTCAGCTTGGCCAACAAGAGGCGCACCGTCTCGCCGCCGCTCAGCGCCGCGACCGGCTTATCGGCGTCCTCCGAGGGGAAGAGCATGCGCCCCAGCAGCCCCCGGATCTCCTCCACCGTCGCCTTCGGGTTCCACTGGTACAGCCACTGAAACGCCGTCATCCCGGTGGTCTTGGTGATCACGTCCTCGTGGTCCTGCGGCATGTACCCGCAGGAGACCTCGTGGCCGAGCATGATCTTGCCGCGGTCGGGCTGGTACACCCCCGCGAGGCACTTCAGCAGCGTGCTCTTGCCGATCCCGTTAGGGCCGATCACCGCGACCTTGTCGCCGCGGGTGAGCGTGATCGAGATGTCCTTGAGGACAGGGTGCTCGAAGCCCTTGTTCAGGCGGTCGACCGTCAGCACCAGCTTCCCGCTCTGCACCTTCGGCTCGAAGCGGATGAACGGCCGCTGGATGTTCGAGCGCTTGAGGTCGACCAGCTCGATCTTCGCGATCGCGCGGCGCCGCGACTGCGCCTGGCTCGCCTTCTTCGCGTTCGCGCCGAAGCGCTGGATGAACTCGCGCAGCTCCGAGATCTTCTTCTGCTTGCTCGCGTTGCCCTTCTCCGCCGAGATCCGCCACTGGATCTTCTGCTTCATCATCTCGTCGTAGCCGCCGGGGTAGACGATGATGTTCTCGAAGTCGACGTCGGCGGTGTGGGTGCACACTTCGTTCAGGAAGTGGCGATCGTGCGAGATCACGATCAGCACGCCCTTGAAGTCGAGCAAGAAGCGCTCGAGCCAGTGGATCGACTCGAGGTCGAGGTGGTTGGTCGGCTCGTCGAGCAGGAGGATATCCGGGCTGCCGAAGAGCGCCTGCGCCAGCAGCACCCGCAGGCGCATGCCGCCGCTCAGCGCCTTCAGCGGCTCCTCGTGCAGCGCCGCCGGGATCCCCAGCCCTTGCAGCAGCCGCTCCGCCTCGACCTCCGCCTCGTAGCCGTCCTCTTCGGCGATCGTCGACTCGATGTCCCCGAGGCGCATGCCCACCTCGTCGTCCATCTCGCCGCTCGCCAGCAGCCCCTCCTTCTCGACCAGCGCGTCCCACAGGCGGCGATTGCCCATGATCACCACGTCGCGGATCCGGTCGTCCTCGTGGCGGTAGTGGTCCTGGTGCAGCACGCTGAGGCGGCTGCGCGGCGGCCGCGAGATCGAGCCGTTGTCGGGGTCGAGGATCCCCGCGAGGATCTTCATAAACGTCGACTTTCCGGCGCCGTTCGCCCCGGTCAGGCCGTAGCGGCGACCCGGGTCGAAGGACGTCGTAACGTTGTCGAAGAGGACCTTGCCGCCGTAGGACTTCGTGACTTCAGAGACGGTGAGCATAGTGTTCTTTAAATTTCGCCCGAGGGGCCAGCGCGAGGCGGGTGGCGCGCCGATGAAGCGACGCGAGGCGCCGCGCACTTGTCTGCGACCGGCGCGTGTTGTTAGCGTGGTGAGCATGCGCGGGCAACCGTACGGGCGCGTGATCGCGGGTCTGCTCGCGTGGTTTGTGTGGGTGGATCCTCACACCGCGCGCGCCTGCTCGTGTATGCCGCCTGAGCCGCCCGCGCTCGCGCTCGCCCACGCTGACGCGGTCTTTGAGGGCCGTGTGCTCAGCCTCAGCGCGGTCGCGCCCGAGGACACGGCCTTCGGCGGCGAGCTCCGCTACGAGCTCGAGCTGCAGCGCGTGTGGAAGGGCGAGCTCCCTGACGTCGTCGTGCTCACCACGCCCAGCTCCTCCGCCGCTTGCGGCCGCAGCTTCGAGATCGGCGGCAGTTACCTCGTCTACGCCGCTCGCGGCCAGCGCGGCGAGTTAGCCGACTTTCTCTGCTCACGCACCCGACGGATCAGCGGCGCCGATGAAGACCTCGCGGTCTTGGGGCCTGCACGCGCGCGCGCCGCCGTCGAAGCGCCCCGCCAAGATCGCGAGCCGCGGCGCATCGAGCCGCCGCCTGCGCCCGCCGCCCAGCCGCCGCCCAGCGCCCGCGGCTGCGCCATCGCCGACGATCCTCTGCCCGCCCCGGCCTCCCTCTGCCTGCTCGCGCTGGCGCTGCTCGCCCGTCGTCGTCGCCGCCCGCGGGTTGGCAGCGCCGCGTTGAACCAGGTACAAGAGCGCCCGCATCCGCGGAAGAAGCACCTTGACGAACGGCATTTTTAACGTCCCCCCGCCGGTGAACGAGCCGGTACGCGCCTACAGCCCCGGCTCCCCGGAGCGCGCCTCGCTCAAGGCCGAGCTCGCCCGCCAGCTCGCCGAAGAGGTCGAGGTCCCCCTCTGGATCGACGGCCGCGCGGTCTACACCGGCAAGACCTCGCCCCTCGTGATCCCCCACGATCGTTCGCGCACCCTCGGCCATTTCCATCAAGCCGGCGTCGCCGAGGTGCAGTCGGCGATCGCCGCCGCCAAGGCCGCCAAGCCCGCCTGGGCCGCCCTCCCGTGGGAGGAGCGCGCCTCGATCTTCCTCCGCGCCGCGTCCCTCTTGCAGGGCGAGTACCGCGATCGCGTGAACGCCTCGACCATGCTCGGCCAGTCGAAGACCGCGCACCAGGCGGAGATCGACGCCGCCTGCGAGCTCATCGACTTCTTCCGCTTCAACGTCGCCTTCTACGCCCGCGCGCTCGCCGAGCAGCCGATCTCCGCCGAGGGCGTGTGGAACCGCCTCGATCACCGCCCGCTCGACGGCTACGTCTTCGCCGTCTCGCCCTTCAACTTCACCTCGATCGCCGGCAACCTCACCGCCGCGCCCGCGCTGTGCGGTAACACCGTGATCTGGAAGCCCGCGTCGACCTCCGTCCGCTCCGGCGCCGTGCTCATGGAGCTGCTCACCCGCGCCGGCCTGCCCCCGGGCGTCATCAACTTCCTGCCCGGCTCCGGCGCCGCCGTCGGCGACCCAGCGCTCGCCGATCCTGACCTCGCCGGCGTGCACTTCACCGGCTCGACCCCTGTCTTCAAGGCCATGTGGCGGACGATCGGCCAGAACATCGAGCGTTACCGCGCCTACCCGCGCCTGGTCGGAGAGACAGGCGGGAAGGACTTCGTCTTCGCCCACCCCAGCGCCGACGTGGAGTCGCTCGCCTTCAACCTGCTCCGCGGCGCCTTCGAGTACCAGGGTCAGAAGTGCTCCGCCGCCTCGCGCGCCTACGTGCCCGCCTCGTTGTGGCCCGAGCTGCGTCAGCGCCTCGCCGACGGCCTCAGCGCGCTGCGGGTCGGCGACGTCTGCGACTTCTCCAATTTCATGGGCGCCGTGATCGACGCCGCCAGCTACCGCAAGCAGAGCGGCGCGATCGCCGAGGCGCGCGCCGAGATCGGCGGCGCGGTGGTCGAGGTGCTCGGCGGCGCCTGCGACGACAGGGACGGCTTCTTCGTCCACCCCGCCGTCATCGTCGTCTCCGACCCTGGCTACCGCACCATGCGCGAGGAGCTCTTCGGCCCCGTCTTGACCGTGTACATCTACGACGACGCCCACTTCGAGCGGACCCTCCAGATCTGCGACCAAGGCGCCGAATACGCGCTCACCGGGGCGATCTTCGCCGAGGACCGCGCCGCCGTCCGCGCCGCCTGCGAGCGCCTGCGCTTCGCCGCCGGCAATTTTTATATCAACGACAAGCCCACCGGCGCGGTCGTCGGCCAGCAGCCCTTCGGCGGCAGCCGGGCCAGCGGCACCAACGACAAGGCGGGCAGCATCCTCAACCTCTACCGCTGGATGTCGCCGCGCACGATCAAGGAGAATTTCGTGCCGCTCCGCGACTTCCGCTACCCCTTCCTCCGCCCCGACGAGCCGGTGTAAGCGGCCCCACGGCCGCGCTCCCTGGCGCACGCGCCCCGCGTCATCCGCCGAGAAGGCCTTGAGATCACGGCCCTGCCCTCATCGCCAGGCGCTCGGCGCACCCCCTGCATGAACTCCAGCCGCCACAGGTGGCGAAATTTGGCGTTGTCGCCGCTCTGACAACCCGCTAGCCTGCCCGGCATTCGGGGTGAGCGACACCAACGATCTGCCCCCGGAAGAAGGACCCAACATGCGCAAGTTCTACGCCTCCCTCATCCTCACTGGCTTCGTCGCCTCCCTCACGCTCGGCGCCTGCGGCGGCAAGCCCTCCGAGGACGACTGTAAGAAGTTCGCGGACAAGGTCATCGAGCTGACCTCGAAGGGCCAAGACGCGGCCGCGGCCGAGCTCGCCAAGGGCATGCTCGAGGGCATGAAGCCGGAGATGATCAAAGAGTGCGTCGAGAAGGGCACCAAGGCCGAGGTCGAGTGCGTGCTCAAGGCCGACACCATGGAGGCGCTCGAGAAGTGCGGCGGCGGCGAGAAGAAGTAGCGCTCACCCGCTGAGCCCCCGCGAGAGGCGCGCGGCCGCTGGCCCCGCGCCTCTTCATTTTTTAAGCGTCAACGTCCCCTTCTGCGCGCGCTTCTACTCGACGTGTACGAGCGCTGCCGCCGCCGCTGCACTTCGCCCAGCCCCGCTCAGCGCCGCGTCACCGCCCTGTCGCCGCTAGCACCAGATCTGGCCGGTCCGAGATGATCCCGTCGACCCCCAGCGCCACGAGTCGCTCGATCTCCGCCGGATCATTCACCGTCCACGCGAACACCCGATACCCGCGCCCCCGCATTTTTTTGAGGGACCGCGCCGTGATCAGCGAGTGCTCGACCGAGAGCACGTCGGGCAGCGCGCGGTGATTCCAGGCCAGGCTGCGCAGCAGCGCCCGCTCGTGCCACCGCAGCCCCGCGCCCGCGAACGAGCCGAAGATCTGCCCGCGGCGGATCTCCGGCGCATGAGCGCGCGCCGCCGCCAGCACGTACGGATGAAACGACGTGATCAGCACCGATCGCGCGAGCCCGAAGCGACGGATCGTCGCCACCACCGCCGCCGTCAGCGGCCGCGGATCGACGCCGCGGCCCGCCTTGATCTCCACGTTGATCGCGACTTGATCGCCGAACGCCGCCAGCACCTCGTCGAAGCTCGGGATCACCTCGCCGGTGAAGACCCACGAGCGCCCCGAGAAGTGCGCGCCAGCGTCGAGTCGCCGCAGCTCCGCCAGCGACCGCTCCTCGGGCCGCCCGCTCGCCCCCGTCAGCCGCGCCAGCGTCTCGTCGTGGAACACGATCAGCCCGCCGCATCGAGCCTGGCGCACGTCCAACTCAAAGGGCACCCCCAGCGCCGCCGCCGCGCGAAACGCCGCCATCGTGTTCTCCGGCGCCAACCCAGCCGCTCCGCGGTGGCCCATCACCGTCACGCGCTTTGGAAAGAGATCGCAGGTCGGGCGCGGTCGATGCACCCCGCCGAGCGGCGCGCGAGCCAGCCCGATCAGCGCGTCCACGATCACACGATCCACATCACCTCCACCCGCGCCGTCACCTGTCGGCGCACCGCGAGCAGGCGCGGGTGCTCGCGCAGCCGCGCCAGCGGCGGGCAGTGGTCCAACCAGTCGATGTCGATCAGCCGCGCCTCGCACGCCAGCTCGAGCATGTCCAGCGCCTCCTCGAGGAAGCCCCGCGCCGCCATGATCTCCGCGCACACCTGGCAGGACGTCGTATACAGCCGCGGGCTCGGGCCCGCGTCGAGGATCCGCCGCGCCGACGCGACCAGCTCCGCGCGCTCGGCCAGCCCCAGGTACCCGCGCGCGATGAACGAGATCACCCCGAATTGCCCCGGCGCCGTCAGCCCCTGCGCGCGCTCGAAGGCCTCACGCACCGCCGCGTGATCGCCGTACCACCCGCCGACCCGCGCCCGCGCCACGAGCGCCATAAACTGGAAGTGCGGCTGCCGCTGGAGCTGCGCGATCACCCCCGCGAACTCCACGAGCTCGCCGCGCAGCGCGTGCACCCGCGCGACGTGCACCAGCGCCGGCAGCAGGCTCGGCTCGAGCGCCGCCGCCAGCCGCGCCCGCGCGGTCCCCTCCTCGAGGTTCCCCGCCTCGAGCTGGAGCTGCGACAAGTACTCGTGCGCGTGCGCGTACGCGGGCGCCAGCCCCAGCGCCCGTACGAACGCCCGCGCGGCCGCTTGCCACTCCCCAGTCTGCACCGCCAGCAGCCCGCGCGCGAATTCTGTCTCCGCCAGCGTCGGCGCGCGCTCCACGGCGCGAGCCACCGACGCCCGCGCGAACGCCTCCCAGTCGCGATCGCCGCTCGCTCGGCTCACGAAGAACCACGAGCGCGCGCTGACGACCGCGTGCAGCGCCAGCGCTGGCACGAACAGCGGCGCCGCGCGCAGCGACTCCTCCAGCAGCTCGAGCGCGCCGTCCGGGCCGAGGTAGTGCCCGCCCGCGATCTTCCGGCGCGCCCGCCGGACCATCGCGAGCGCCTCGGGACCCGCCTCACCGCGGTGTGCGTGCAAGATCAGCTCGACCCGCAGCGCCTCGGCGAGGCGCTGCCACAGCGCCTCGGCGGCCGCGATCGGATCGTCCTCATAACGAGCGTCGAGGCGCTCGCTCCACAGCTGCACCCCGCTCGTCACCTCCACCAGGCGCGCTTGCAGCTTGAGCTGAGTCGGCGCCACCAGCAGCGCCGCGTCGACCACCAGCGCCACCCCCAGATCCTCGCCGACGACCCGCGGATCGCGGCGCTCGCGGTACGCCGCCGTCGCCCCGCTGCCGAGGATCGTCAGCCCTCCCGTGCGCGCCAGGGCGTCGATCAGCCCCTCGCTCACGACCTCCCCCAGGTACCCCAGCTCAGGCGCCCCTTGCGCGCGGATCGGCAGCACCGCCAATTTCGGCGCGAGCAGCCCGCTCACCGCCCTCTGCGTCGCCTCATCGCCGAAGCGAGGCCGACCCGCCGAGGCCGCCGCCGCCGGCCCTGCGTCGAGCGTCTCTCCCGCCGCCGCCAACCACGCCGCCAGCCGCCCCGCCAGCCGACCCGCGCTCTCCGGCCGGCGCCCCGGGTCCGCCGCCAAGCAGCCGCGAACCGCCTGCACCAGCGGCTCCGGAAGATCTGGCTTTAAAGACAGGATGTCGCGCGGCGGCGTCGACAGCCGCGCCAACGCGACCGCCACCGCGCTCTCACCGACGAACGGCAGCTCCCCGGTCAGCGCCTCGAAGAGCACCAGCCCCGCCGCGTAGAGATCGACGCGAGCGTCCGGCGCGCGCCCCTCGAGCTGCTCCGGCGCCATATAGAGCGGCGTCCCCAAGATCGCCTGTGACCCGCCCACCTCGTCGATCCGCCGCGCGATCCCGAAGTCTGTCAGCACCACCCGCCCTTCGTCTTCGATCATGATGTTCGCCGGCTTGAGGTCGCGGTGGACCACCCCCGCCGCGTGCGCCGCCGCCAGCCCCTCGCACACGCCCACCAAGATCTGCGCCGCATCGCGCGGCGAGAGCCCCCCAGGCTGCTCGCGCAGCAGTTGTTGCAGCGTCCGCCCCTCCACCAGCTCCATCGTCAGGTACGGCACCCCGCGGTGCTCGCCCATATCGTGCGTACGCGCGATGTTCGGGTGGCTGATCCGCCGCGCCAGCCGCACCTCGCTGCGGAACAGCTCGAGGTGCGCCGCGTCCACCCCCGCGTCCAAGATCTTCAGCGCCACGCGGTCGCCCACCAGCACATCCAGCGCCCTGTACACCGCCCCCATGCCCCCGCGCCCGAGCAGCCCCTCGACCCGATATCGCCCGGCGAAGAGCAGCTCCCCGCCGGTGATCGACGTCAGGTCGAGCCCCACGCCCGATGAAGCAGGCACCTCAGCCACCCGCCCAGCTTACCGGCAAACCAACCGGCCGACACGCCGGCGCGGCTTGACAGCGCGCCCCCGCGCGAGGATTTTCCATGCGTGTCGAGATCCTTCTTCGTGGGCGCGCTGCTCGCATCTTCCCTCTGGGCAGGCGCCTGGTTCTTCCTCCACCGCGAGGCGACCGCCGGAGCTGACGCGCCGAGCGCTGATCCCTGCGCGGGTCGCTGCGGCGAAGGCACCGTCTGCGAAGCCGAGCGCTGCGAGCTCGCCCAGCCTGATCCCGAGCCGACCGCCGACACCCGCCGATCGAAGCGTCGCAGCAAGCGCAAGGCCGGCGGAGGCGCCGCGGATCCCAGCGCCGACGCCGAGGCTAGCGACCAAGGCCCCGTCCAGGACGCAGCCCCCGCCATCATCGACGATCGCTCGATCCCCGCCTACAGCGAGGCCGCCAGCAAGACCCTCGACATGAACGCCGGCAGCGAGCGCCTCAGCGCCGAGGTCCTCGACGCCCAGCTCCGCCGCCTCACCCCCCGCTTTCAGGGCTGCGTCCGCGACGCGATCGCCCGCGGCGCCGCGCTCGGCAGCGGCACCATCACCATCAAGGCGACGATCGCCGGCAGCGGCCGCGTCGAGGGCGTCTCCGCGAGCGCCCCCGCGTCGTTGGGGGCCCCTGGCGTCATCCCGTGCGTCCGCAAGGCGGTGCACGACCACCGCTTCCCCGCCTTCGACGGCCCCAGCATGAACGCCACCTTCCGCTTCGAGGTCGACTGACCGGCGCCCGCGCTCACGCCCGCCCGCGGAACGGGTCGCCCTCGTCCGCCAGCAGCGCCGCCGGGTCGCCCACGCGCCCCAGCAGCGCCTGCCAGCGCTCGAGATCTTCGGCGGGCGGAAGAGCTGGCCAATCGGCCAGGTCGTTCTGGCCCGCCGAGGTGAGCGCCGCCTCGCGCCGCAGCGCCGTCAACCACGCGACCGCCGGCGTCATCATGATCAGGAAGCTCATCAACAGCGCCAGCCTGCAGTAGCCCCAAAAGCCATACGAGCTCAGCAGCGCCGCCGTCGCGACGAACGCAGCCGTCGCCGCCGCCGCGATCAAGGTCGTCCGCGCCGCCGCCCGCCACTGGCTCCCCCCCGCGTCGTGCCGCGCCGCCGCCACCAGCCGGATCGCGCAGCCCCGGCCGCGCCCCGCCTGCACCTCCGCCTCCAGCACCGCCTGCGCCGACACCACCGCGACGAAGCTCCCCTTGCGGATCGACACCCGCACCCCCTCGATCATGCCCGCCAACCCCGCCCGTGAGGTCACATAGCCGGCCGCCCGCGGGAAGCAGCGCTGACAGGCCTCCTCGACCGCCACACCGAGGATCCGCGCCGCCTCACCGCGCCCCCACGACCGCCTGTGCACCGCCCACGTCAGCCGACTCTCGCCCATTACAAACCACACTACCGATCTCCCGCGAGCCCGTCGATCCGCCGCCGCGGCGCGCCCTCGCTCTGCGCGGCCGCGCCGCGGCGTGATACACACGCGCAGTGCGGTCCCCACCACACCGACGCCCGCGCGTCCGCGGCGCGCTCGCGCTCGGCCTGCTCGCGCTCGCCGCTTGTGCCAGCGCCCCCTCGCGAGTCGACCGCGATCTGCTCGAGGTCGAGCGCGCGCTCCGCCCCGCGTCCGCTCCGAGCGCGCCGCGCTTGACCGACGCCGAGTCGCCCGTCCCCCTCGCCCTCGACGGCAGCCTGCGCGCCTACCTCAGCCACGCCTTCGCCCACAGCCCCGCCTTGCGCGCCACCTTTGAGCAGTGGCGGGCGGCCACCTACGGCCCCGCGACGGCCCGCCGCCTCGACGAGCCGACCCTCTCGTACACGTGGTTCATCGGCGGCATGGACACGCCTATGGGCCCGCAGCGCCACCGCGTCGGCGTCATGCAGATGTTCCCTTGGCCCACCAAGATCCGCGCCGCCAGCCGCGCCGAGGAGCTCGCCGCCGCCGCCGCGCAGCGCCGCTTCGAGGCCCACGCGCTCGAGCTCGCCGCCGTCGTCGCCCGCGCCTATTGGCGGCTCTGGCAGCTCCGCCGCGCCCGCGAGCTCCAGCGCGCGCAGCTCGAGATCCTCCGCTCCGTCGGCGAGCTCGTGCGGATCCGCGTCACCACCGGCGACGCCGGCCTCGGCGCGCTCGCCCAGGTCGACCTCCAGATCTCCCGCAGCGAAGACGAGCTCTTCGCCTTCGATCCACGCGAGCGCGCCGCCGTCGCGGAGCTCCGCCGGGCGATCGGCGGCGCCGCCCCTCCGCTCCTGCTCACCACCGACGATCCCCCGCCGCCGCGCAGCCCCAGCGAGCCGCAGGAGCAGCTCCATCGCGCCCTCGCGGCCCACCCCGAGGTCAACGGCCGCGAGCTGCTCGCCCGCGCTGGCGCCGAGCGAGCCCGGGCCGCCGGCGCCGATCGCTACCCCAGCCTCGGCCTCGGCTTCGACTGGACGCAGATCGGCCCCGCCCGCGATCCCACGCACCCGCACGCCGGCCGCGACATGTTCATGCTCCAGACCAGCCTCAAGATCCCGATCTGGGGCGCCGCCTACCGCGCCGCGATCCGCCAGGCCGAGGCCGAAGGCGCCGCCGAGGCCGCCGAGGCCCGCGCCGCCCGCGACCGCGCCGCCGCCGATCTCGAGGCTGTCCTTTCGGACATCGAAGACAGCGCCCGCCGGATCCGCCTCTACACCGGCGCCCTCGCCCCGCAGGCCGAGACCGCCCGCGCCGCCCTCCAGAGCTCCTACCAGGTCGGCCGCGCCGCCCTCTCCGACCTCCTCCTCCTCGAGCGCGACCTCATCGACCTCGAGGCCGCGCACCTGCAAGCCCGCGTCGACCACGCCCTCGCCTGGGCCGAGCTCGAGCGGATCGTCGGCCGACCCGTCGCAGCTCAAACGATCGAATGATATGACTCAAGGGCCAGATCCAACCACCCCGCCCGAAGCCGTCGCGCCCGCCGCCGACGCCGCCCCTCCCGCGCCCGACCCCGACCCCTCCGCGGCCCCCACGCCCCTCTCGCGCCGCCTCGGCCGCGCCGCCGCCCTCATTCTCGCTTTCGCGCTCGGCGCCGTCTCGGTGCAATTCTGCGCCGCTCCGGCCCCGAACCCCGCGCGCACCGCCGCGACCGAGGCCGCCCCCGCCGAGGTGATCTGGACCTGCTCCATGGACCCTCAGATCCGCATGCGCGCCCCTGGCACCTGCCCGATCTGCGGCATGGATCTGATCCCCATCGATCCCCAAGGCGGCGCCGGCTCCACCCCCGTCGGCCCCAGCGCCCTCAGCCCCAGCGCCCGCGCCCTCGCCCTCCTCCAGACCTCGCCCGTCGTCCGCACCGAGCCGCGCAGCGAGCTGCGCCTGCTCGGCCGCGTCGATTATGACGAGTCTAGCCTCCGCTCCGTCACCGCCTGGACCGGCGGCCGGATCGAGCGCCTGCGCGTGCGCGTCACCGGCTCGGTCATCCGCCGCGGCCAAGTGATCGCCACCCTCTACAGCCCCGAGCTCTACGCCGCCACCCGCGAGCTGATCCAGGCGGGCGAGCAGATCAAGCGCCTGGGCGGCGGCGGCGGCTCCGTCGCCGCCCTCGCCGCCGCCGCCCAGGGCGCCGCCCGCGAGCGCCTCCGCCTGCTCGGCGTCCCTGACGACGAGCTGACGCGCATCGAGGCCCAAGGCGAGGCCCCGCGCACCGTCGAGATCCGCGCCGCCTACGCCGGCACCGTCATCGAGCGCCTCGTCGAAGAGGGCGACTCGATCGAGCCCGGCCAGGCCCTCTTCAGCGTCGCCGATCTCGCGCGCGTCTGGGTGCAGATCGAGGCCTACGAGCCCGACCTCCCCCACCTACGCGTCGGCCAAGAGGCCGTCATCGTCGTCGAGTCCTTGCCCGACGAGCCGCTCGTCGGCCGCGTCGCCTTCGTCGATCCTGTCGTCGATCACCGCACCCGCACCGCCCGCGTCCGCATCGAGGTGCGCAGCCAAGGCGGCCAGCTCCGCCCTGGCATGTTCGCCGAGGCGCTGATCCGCGGCGACGTCGAGGCCGCCCCCGCGCTCGTCATCCCCAGCAGCGCCCCGCTGTTCACCGGCCGCCGCGCGATCGTCTACGTCGAGGTCCCCGGCGCCGAGCGCCCCACCTACGAGCTCCGCGAGGTGCGCCTCGGCCAGCGCTCCGGCCCCTTCTACCCCGTGCTCGCCGGCCTCGCGGAGGGCGAGCGCGTGGTCACCCGCGGCGCCTTCGTGCTCGACGCCGATCTCCAGCTCGCCGGCGGCCAGAGCATGATGACGCGCCCCGACGATCGCGAGCGCGACGCCGCCGCCCCGCCGATCGCCATCCCGCGCGAGCTCAGCGAGGCCCTTCGCCCCGTCGTCGCCGGCTACCTCGACGCCCAGCGCCACCTCGCCGCCGACCAGCCCGAGCTCGCCCGCGCCGATCTCACGCAGCTCGCCGAGCTCGTCAACGACCTCAAACCCCCCGGCCCCCGCGCCGCCCGCGACGCCTGGCAGGCGCTCGCCTCGCAGCTCAGCGGCCACGCCCGCAAGGCCGCCAGCGCCAGCGACACCCCCGCCCTCCGCAGCGCCTTCGAGGACCTCAGCGCCGCCCAAGAGCGCCTGCTCACCGTCTTCGGCAACCCCATGCCGGAGCCCCTACGCGTCGCTTATTGCCCGATGGCCTTCGACTCCAAGGGCGCCGCCTGGGTGCAGCGCGACGAGCCCCTCGCCAACCCCTACTACGGCGCCGCCATGCTCCGCTGCGGCGAGTTTCGAGCGACCTTATTGAGCGGCGAGCGCCTCGGCGGCGGCGCGCCCGTGGAGGCGCCCCATGCCCACTGAGCCCGAGCTCCAGCTCGATCCTGGCGAGCGCCGCTGGGCCGCCCTCATCGCCCTCTTCATCCAGAACCGCCTCGTCGTCCTGCTCGTCGCCGTCGTCGTCGTCGTCGCCGGCCTGGTCTACGCCCCCTTCGACTGGCGCTTAGGACAGCTCCCGCGCGACCCGATCGCCGTCGACGCCTTACCTGACACCGGCGAGAACCAACAGATCGTCTACGTCCCCTGGCCCGGCCGCTCCCCCCGCGACGTCGAGGACCAGATCGCCTACCCCCTCACCACCGCCCTCGTCGGCGTGCCCGGCGTGCGCGCCGTCCGCTCGATCTCGATGTTCGGCTTCGCCAGCATCTACCTGATCTTCGACGACGACGTCGACTTCTACTGGTCGCGCGCGCGGATCCTCGAGAAGCTCGCCTCGCTCGCCGGTGACACCTTGCCGGACGGCGTCACCCCCGCGCTCGGCCCCGACGCCACCGCCCTCGGCCAGGTCTTTTGGTACACCCTCCAGCCCCTCGACGAGCGCGGCGACGTCGTCCCTGGCGCCTTCGCCCTCGACGAGCTGCGCGCCGTCCAGGACTGGACCGTGCGCTTCGCCTTGCAAGGCGTCCCTGGCGTCGCCGAGGTCGCCAGCGTCGGCGGACATGTCCGCGAGTACCAAGTCGACGTCGATCCCCAGGCCATGCTCGCCGCCGGCGTCGACCTCGGGCAGGTCGCCGACGCCGTCCGCCGCGCCAACCTCGACGTCGGCGCCCGCACCCTCGAGATCAACCGCGTCGAGTACATGATCCGCGGCCTCGGCTTCATCCGCGCCCCGGAAGATCTCGAGCAAGTCGTCATCAGCGCCCGCGACCACACCCCGATCCGCGTGCGCGACGTCGCCCGCGTCGGCTTCGGCCCTGCCTTGCGCCGAGGCGCCCTCGATCTCGGCGGCGCCGAGGTCGTCGGCGGCGTCGTCGTCGTCCGTTATGGCGAGTCGCCGCTCGCCGTCATCGATCGAGTCCGCGCCCGGATCGCCGAGATCGCCCCTGGCCTGCCGCGCCGGCAGGTCGACGGCCGCAGCGCCCAAGTCACCGTCGTCCCCTTCTACGACCGCACCCGCCTGATCCACGAGACCCTCAGCACCCTCTCGCAGGCGCTGATCCAGCAGCTCCTCATCACCGTCGCCGTCATCCTCATCATCCTCCGCCACCTCCGCGCCTCCCTCTTGGTGTCGATGGTCCTGCCGCTCGGCGTGCTCACCACCTTCGTCCTGATGAAGCGCTTCGGCGTCGACGCCAACGTCATGGCCTTAGGCGGGATCGCCATCGCCATCGGCACCATGGTCGACGTCGGCATCGTTTTTTGCGAGAACATCGTCCAACGCCTCGACGAGGCCCCCGAGGGCGCCGATCGGGCCCAGGTCGTCAGCCGCGCCAGCGGCGAGGTCGCGGCCGCCGTGGTCACCTCGATCACCACCACCGTGCTCGCCTTCCTGCCGATCTTCGGCCTCACCGGCGCCGAGGGCAAGCTCTTCGCCCCCCTCGCCTGGACCAAGACCTTCGCCTTAGGCGCCGCCTTCCTGGTCGCCCTCGTCGCCTTACCGCCGCTCGCCCACCTCCTGCTCCGCCGCCGCGCCGCCCCCGCCGCTGGCCCCCTGCGCCTCGATCGCCGCGCCTTCTTCGACCTCGCCCTCTTCGGCGTCGGCGTCGCCCTCACCGCCGCTGGCCGCCCCAATTTCGGCCTCCCCGTCGTCGCCGTCGCCCTGCTCCGCCTCGCCGCCCCCGCCCTGCCGCCGCGCCTGCGCGCCGCCGCGCCCGCCGCCGCCAACCTCGTGATCGCCGGCGTCATCCTCGACCAGCTCGTCCGTTTCTGGATGCCTCTTGGGCCAGGTCACTCGCTCCTGGACAACCTCCTCTTCGTCCTCCTCCTCGTCGTCCCGCTCACCCTCACCTTCCTCCTCTTCCAGCGCTTCTACCGCCCCCTGCTCGCCCTCTGCCTCGCCTACAAGGCCCCCTACCTCGCCCTCAACCTCCTCGTCGTGCTCGTCGGCGCCGCCTCTTGGCTCGGCGTCGGCGGGCTCACCACCTGGCTCCCCGGCCAGGTGCGCGACAGCGCCCCCCTCGCGGCCCTCCGTCACGCCTTCCCTGGCCTGCGCAGCGAGCTGATGCCCGTCTTCGACGAGGGCACCTTCCTCTTCATGCCGACCACCACCCCGCACGCGAGCATCGGCGAGGCGCTCGCGATGCTCAGCGACATGGACGCCGCGATCGCCGCGATCCCCGAGGTCACCGCCGTCGTCGGCAAGCTCGGCCAGGTCGAGAGCCCCCTCGATCCCGCGCCGATCTCCATGTTCGAGGTGCTCGTCGACTACGCCCCGGAGCACCGCCGCGGCCCGGACGGCGAGCTCTTAACATTTCGTTATGACGACACTCTAGACGAGCACGTCCGTGACCCCCAAGGCGAGCTGATCCCCGACCCGGACGGCCGCCCCTATCGCCAGTGGCGCCCCGAGATCCGCCGCCCCGACGACATCTGGCGCGAGATCGCCCGCGCCGGGCAAGTCCCCGGCGTCACCGGCGCCCCCAAGCTGATGCCGATCAAGACCCGCCTCGTCATGCTCGCCACCGGCATGCGCGCCGCCGTCGGGATCAAGGTACGCGGCCCGGACCTGCCCACGATCGAGGCCTTCGGCCTCCAGCTCGAGGCCCTTTTAAAGGATCAAAAGAGCCTCCCGCAGGTCGATCCTGCCACCGTCGTCGCCGATCGGATCGTCGGCAAGCCCTACCTCGAGATCGAGCTCGATCGCCCCGCCCTCGCCCGCCACGGCCTCAGCGTCGTCGACGTCCAGGACGTCCTCCAGATCGCGATCGGCGGCGAACCCCTCACCCGCACCGTCGAGGGCCGCGAGCGCTACGCCGTCCGCGTCCGTTACATGCGCGAGGAGCGGGACAGCCTCGACGCCTTGGAGAGGATCCTCGTCCCCGCGCCGGGCGGCGAGCAGCTCCCCCTCGGCCTGCTCGCTCAGATCCGCTACGTCCGCGGCCCCCAGATGATCCGCGCCGAGGACACCTTCTTGACCGGCTACGTCACCTTCGACCCCGCCGAAGGTTTCGGCGAGGTCGAGGCCGCCCAGGCCGTCCAGTCGCGCCTCGACGGGCTCCTCAGCGACGGCGAGCTCACCCTGCCCGAGGGCGTCTCCTACCGCTTCGCCGGCTCCTACGAGGATCAACAGCGGGCCAACCAACGCCTGCTCCTCCTCGTCCCCCTCGCCCTCGCCATCACCTTCATCCTGATGATCCTCCAGCTCCGCCGCGTCGGGACCACCCTCATCGTCTTCTCCGGCTCCTTGCTGTCCGCCTCCGGCGGTTTTTTTCTGATCTGGCTCTTTGGCCAGGAGTGGTTCCTCGCCGTCAGCCCGCTCGGCTTCGACCTCCGCGAGATCTTCCAGGTCCACGAGCTCCGCGTCACCGTCGCCGTCTGGGTCGGCATGCTCGCCCTCTTCGGCGTCGACACCGACAACGGCGTGATCATGGCCACCTACCTCGGCCAAAAATTCCGCGGCGCCGAAGTACACACACGCGCCGAGATCCGCGCCCTCGTCATCGACGCCGCTGAGCGCCGCGTCCGCCCCTGCCTCATGACCACCGCCACCACCCTCATCGCCCTGCTCCCCGTGCTCACCTCCCGCGGCCGCGGCGCCGACCTCATGATCCCCATGGCGATCCCCGTCGTCGGCGGGATCTCCATGGCCCTGCTCACCCTGCTCACCGTGCCCGTCCTCTACAGCCTCGCCCGCGAGCGCGAAGCCGCGCGCCTCGCCCCACACAAACCCGCCCCCACGCTCGCCGACTCAGCACCTAACGCTCGCTCGGCTTCGGCTTGATCAGCCGCGGCGATTTGAGCATCTCGCCATCATTACACAGCACCCGAAGCTCCCCAGACGGCTCCAAACGAGCAACAAAGGGCCGCTTTAAGGAGTATCGCGCGCGCCGGATCAACGGAATCGAGCGCGCGATCAGCGCTGAGTGCGCCTCCGCGTTCGCTTCGCCCACGGTAATCAGTCCGATCTTCGCCCTCTTGATCGCCGCGAGCTCATTGGGCCGATGACGCATCCGTCGATCCTTCGAAAAGCAGATCCACTCGCCTTCCCCCGCCCTCACCAGCCACTCCTCGTCGGGCGTCCCCTGGGGCACAGTCTCAATCACCTCATTGACGCCGAGTACGCGCCGCAAGCCCTCCGCGACCCGGTGTCTGCCGAGGCACTCATCGATAAAGTAGACCGCCGGGCCGCCCGGAGACCGCGTCTCTTCACCTTCGGATCTCGCTCGCTTCGTCACTGCAGCGATCCTACTCAGGCCGCTGAGCGCCCTGCGCGCGCTCAAGAGGCGCGCAAAGCCTCTTCGATCCTCGCGGGCTCCACGTCATAGTCGGCCGCCAGCGCCTTCACGTCCTCACCGCCGTGGAAGCGGGCGGCGATGTCTTGGATCGGCACTGCCGTGCCGACCAGCACCGGTCGCCCGAAGGCGAGGCGCGGATCGACCACCACGAACCGTGGCGCCCCCTCGCGATGCAGCGGGAAGAGGCGGATCGCCCGGTCGTGCTCGTACTCGACCCGCCGAAGCTGCGCCTCGAGCACATCACGGATCGCGAGCTGTCCGCCAAGGCTCGCGTTCACCAGCTCGGCGGGGCGCTCTCGCGCGAGCGCCATACCGCTCGTGCGAGAGTGCTCGCGGCTGAGGCCATCCACGAAGAGATCCGCGCCGTCGGTACGAAATCGCTCGCGTGCCAGCGGATGAGCGACGCCGAGTCTCTCGCTCACATAGCGCAGCGCGGCCCGAATCCGCTCGACCCTGACCCCATGGTGTCGACGGAGGCCCACCAGCACGTGCGCCTCCACGACGTTCGTGAACGACAGGAAACTCGGCGCAGCACCGACGATCAGGCCGCTCCCGCTTCGGGTCCACGCGCGCAGCGTCGAGGCTGAGATCCCTACGAGCTGCGCCGCCTCCCGGAGGGTGTACGCGGGCAGATCTGCCGGGTCGCGTCCGCCGTAGATCACGTTCGTAGACACCGGGGCAGCATGCCCTGCGGCTGAGCGCGCGTCCAGTGCCGTGCCTCACACGGCTGACAGATCGACAGCGCCATCTGCGACGAGCCCCGCGTCGACCGCCCGACCGCCCGGTGAATGTGTCACGATGCATCCCCATGGAGCCCCTCCTCCGCGCCCCCATCGCCCTGCTCACCGCCTTGCTCGCCGCCTGCGCGGGTCCCGGAGGCGGTGTCGAGACCGAAGGCGGCAGCACGAGCGCTCCCACGACCACGACCGCATCGACCACCAGCGAGAGCAGCGGCCCCGAGACCACAACCACCAGCGCCACAACCTCGACCTCCGGCGCCACAACCTCCGGCTCCACAACCACCAGCTCCACAACCACCAGCTCCACAACCACCGGCTCCACCACCGGCGGCGAGCTCCCGCCCCTCGACGACAGCGCCTGCGACGGCTACGCCACCCGTTATTGGGACTGTTGCAAGGCCCACTGCGGCTGGCTTGGCAACGTGCACCCTGAGACAGACCCGATCACGAGCTGCGACAAGTCCGACCAGAGCCTCGGCGCCGCCTACGACACCCCGTCCTCCTGTCAGTCCCTCGATGAGGGCAGCGCCTTCACCTGCTATAGCAATAACCCTTGGGCGATCAGCGACACCCTCGCCTACGGCTTCGCCGCCGTGCCAGCCCAAGGCGACATCTGCGGCCGCTGCTACCAGCTCGAGTTCACCGGCGCTGGCCACTACAACGCCCAGGATCCCGGCTCCAACGCCCTCAAGGGCAAGACCATGGTCGTCCAGGCCACCAACATCGGCTACGACGTCGGCGGCGGCCAATTTGACATCTTGACCCCGGGCGGCGGCGTCGGCCTCTTTGACGCCTGCACCTATCAATGGGGCGTGCAGACCTCCGAGCTCGGCGCCACCTATGGTGGCTTTATGACACAGTGCCAGCAGCAGCACCCCGGCGATCATTCTTCCCAGAAGCAGTGCGTGCTCGGCCGCTGCGCCGCCGTCTTCGCCGCCCCGGAGCTCGCCGAGCTCGCCGCCGGCTGCGTCTGGTACGTCGACTGGTACCAGGCCGCCGACAACCCCAACCTCCGTTATCAAGAGGTCCACTGCCCGCCTGAACTGGTGGCGATCTCCGGCATCGACCGCGGCATCCTCGGCGAGATCGCCACCTGCGGCGGCGGCGGCGGCTCCTGCACCCAAGAGCAGATGGACCAGTGCGACTGCGCCTGGACTAACGGCGGCGCCAATTGCGGGCAAGACGACGGCTCCTGCTGCTGGACCGCCTGCTGCGGCTGAGCCAAGCCGATCAGCCACGCGGCCCGCCCGCAGACCACCCCCGCGGCCCGCCCGCGGACCACCCCCGCTCAAGCCAGCAACAAGCCCTCATTTTTATTCAAAATTGCGGCGAGAACACCGACTGCACTCTCACCGGCCGTGCCGTCCACGCGCTCGCCCGCCGCGCCGCGCTCACGCGCCGGATCGCGCCAAAAAGACCAAAAATTAGGTCTCGCCGCCCCTCCTCGGCTAAGTGCCGACGCGGGCCCCATGCAGCAGCGAACGACGTGGCTGCGGGCGCTGGCCAAGCCGAGCGCCCCAGCGGGAGGCGGGAGCCTGGTCCCGGGGCTGATCGCGGCCGTCGGCGCTGACAGGAGCGATCTCGCCCCCGAGCAGATCGCCGTCCTCGAGCGCGCCGCCGCCTACGGCGCCGACTACGTCTTCTTCCGCGCCGCCACGGAGGCCCAGCCCGCCGCCGCCGAGGCGCTGATCTTCATCGACGATCCGCTCGGCGACGACGCCTTCGCCGAGCTCCACCGCCGCCTCTGGAGCTGGGGCGGCGTGCCGCTCATCCTCCGCAAGCGGCGCGCCCGCGTCGACCTCCTCCGCTGCGCCCACCGCCCCGACTTCATCGGCGAGGACGGCCGCCCCCGCTACCACGCCTTCGACACCCTCGACCTGCTGACCACCCTCGACCTCGCCACCGCCGCCCCCTGGTGGGACCCGGAGCAGCTCTACAGCGGCGCCCTCTGGGACGACCCTGAGCGCTGCGCCGCCCTGCTCTCCGCCGACCGAGGCGCCGCCCGCCAATTGGTCCAAGCGATCGCCGAGCTCGACGCCGCCCTCGACCAGTCGCGCCTCCTGCCGGAGCGCCTACGCCGCCGCCTGCTCGTCCTCTCCCTGCTCATCGCCTACCTCGAAGATCGCGGCGTGCTCGACCCCCAGCTCTTCGGCCAGTGCACCCCCGGCGCCGCCCGCTTCTTCGAGGTCCTCGCCGACGGCCCCGGCCTCGTCCGCCTGCTCACCGACCTCGAGCGCCGCTTCAACGGCGACGTCTTTTCCATGAGCGAAGACGAGCAGGCCAAGCTGATCGCCAGCCGGCAGCTCGCCCGCTTCGCCGAGCTCGTCGAGGGCCGCACCAGCGCCGGCGGCCAGCTCTCGCTCTGGCGCCTCTACTCCTTCCGCGACCTCCCCGTCGAGCTGATCAGCCACGTCTACCAGCACTTCGTCCGCGCCGATCGCAGCGCCGTCTACACCCCCCCGTTCCTGGTCCGCCTCATGCTCGACGAGGCCCTCGGCGCCGCCCGCCTCGACCGCCTCGAAGCCGCCGGCGAGGCCATCCTCGACCCCTCCTGCGGCTCCGGCGTCTTCCTCGCCCTCGCCTACAAGCGCCTGATCCTGCACTGGCGCGCCCGCAACGCCTGGGCCCACCCCAGCGCCGAGACCCTCCGCGCCCTGCTCCGCCGGATCCGCGGCGTCGACCTCAACCCTGACGCCGTCGAATTGACCGCCTTCAGCCTCTGCCTCGCCCTCTGCGAGGCCCTCGACGCCCCCACCCTGCGCGCCGCCACCAAGCTCTTCCCCAAGCTCGGCGGGCGCACCCTCCACACCTCCTGCTTCTTCGACGCCAAGCGGTCCGGCGCCCTCGGCGACGACATCGGCGTCATCATCGGCAACCCCCCCTTCGAGTCCAAACTCGCCACCCCGGGCGCCCTCGCCAGCTACGAGCGCTACCAGCAGCTCGCCGGCAAGCTCCCCGACAAGCAGGTCGCTTACCTCTTCCTCCACGAGAGCTTGGAGCTGCTGCGCCCCGGCGGCCTGCTCTGCATGCTCCAGCAGTACAACATTTTGTACAACCTCGGCGCCGCGCCCTTCCGCCGCCGCCTCTTCGACTCCTGGGACGTCCGCGAGGTGCTCGACCTCACCTCGATCCGCGGCCTCTTCGGCGCCGCCGACACCAAGGTCCTCGCCCTGGTGATCGAGGCCCAGCCCCCCGCACCCGACCGCCCCGTCCTGCACGCCACCTTCCGCCGCAGCGGCCGCGTCGTCGCCGAGCAGGGCTTCGATCTCGACTATTACGACCTCCACTGGCTGCCCCGCGCCCAGATCCGCGAGGACGACTCGGTCTGGCGCGGCGACCTGCTCGGCGGCGGCCGCGTCGTCGATCTCGTCGCCCGCCTCCGCGCGCTGCGCACGCTGTCCCAGTATGCACATAGCCGCGAATGGCAGCTCGGCCAGGGCTTCATCCGCGGCGGCGCTTAAGCAAGAGCCTACCCGCCGAGCACCTTGTTGGCGCCCGCTACCTCCCCTCCACCGCCCTCACCCCCGCGGGCCTCGACGAGGCCCAGCTCAGCCTCGTCCCCGACGGCCCGATCGAGCGCCCACGCGCCCCAGCGCGCTTCACTCCGCCGATGCTGCTGGTCCGCCTCCACGCCGATCTCCCCCACCACCTCGAGACCGAGGCGTACCTCACCTACCCCGATCAAGTCGTCGGGATCGCCGCCCCACGCGCCGACCTGCCCGAGCTCCGCCGCCTCGATCGCTATTTCAAGCGCGAGTCGCGGGTGCTCCAGGCCTACGTCGCCGCCACCAGCCGCAAGATCCAAAAGGCCACCGCGATCATGCAGGCCGACATCGAAGCGCTCCCCTATCCCCCCTCCGGCGCCCTCGATCTCAGCCCCAACGAGCGCCTCGTCGCCGACGACATCGTCGACACCTACCGCGACCTCATCCGCCTGGGCGAGAAGTCCCGCGCCTACGCCGTCTGCGACGATCCCACCCTAGGCGCCTTCAACGAGGCCTTCACTCGCCAAGTCGCCACCATCTACCCTGGCCTGCGCCCCCTCGCCCACCAGCGCTGGTCAGGCGCGATCTGCCAGCCCTTCCTCTTCGGCCCGGGCGAGGCCGAATGGGCGGACGCCGACCAGCTCCACCAGCGCGTGCTCCAGCTCCTCCAAGGTGACCCAGGCCCCGCCCTCCGCCTCCGCCGGATCGCCCGGATCTTCGACGGCCGCGCCATCCTGCTCCTCAAGCCCGATCGCCGCCGCTACTGGCTCCCCTCCATCGCCCTGCGCGACGCCGACGAGACCCTCGCCGAGCTGCACGCTCAAGGCCTCTAGCTGACCCCGATGCTCGCCGACACCCCCACGAGCACCCCTGGCGTCGGCGCGCTCCGCCCCGGAGTGCACCGACCGGGCGCGTTTCTGCGCGGGATCATCGACTTCATCGCCGCCCACCTGCCGAGCTGGCGCGACGACCCCGAGCGCCCCGCCGCCGCCAGCGAGCGCGAGCTCACCGCCCAGCTCGCCGCCTCGTTAAACGCCGCGGCCCGCGCCCACCTCGACATCATTCATTTCCAGACCGAGCGCCCCGATCCAGCCCGCCCTAGCCGCACCATCGACCTCGCCGCCCAGCCCAGCGCCCAGCCCATCTACGTCGCCGGCCGCCGCTTCACAAAATTCGACCTCCTGCTGCCTATCGAGTGCAAGCGACTGCCCACGCCCAGCGGCGGCCGCCGCGACCCCCGCGAATACGTCACCACTGGGGCCCGCCCCGGCGGCGGCATTCAACGCTTCAAGCTCGGCCTGCACGGCTCCGCCCACACCCACGCCATACTCATCGCCTACATTCAGAGCGACGATCCCGCCCGCTGGCTGCCGCAGATCAACGCCTGGATCGCCGAAGCCGCCGCCGCCGATCCCGCCTGGACCGGCGAAGAGCTGGCCCCTGAGCCCGCCGCCGCCCCTGTCTTTCGCGCCCGCTCCTCGCATTCCCGCCCCGCACCCGCCGCCGCGATCGAGATCAGCCACCTGTGGATCCGCCTCAAATCGTAGCCGCGACTGCGCCTAGATTACAGGTCTCGCACAAACAGTAATGTGATTCACGCAAATTACTGAGCGATCTTGATTGTAGCGAGCTTTACACACGCCCCCATTCCGCGTCATACTCTCGCCCGCGGTCAGAATGCAAGGTTTGCCGCCTCGTCGTCGCCATCCGCTCGCGCTCGGTGCATTCATCGTCAGCGCCGCAGCCGTCCCCGGCCTCCTGCTCTCGGTGTTTCTCACGCTGGTCCGGCTGGGCGCCGCGTCCAGGTGCGATTTCGCGCTGCTCGCCGCCTGTGACGGGGAGTGCTCCCGCGTGCTCACCAGCGGCCCAGCGACCCTCTTCGGCGCGCCGATCTCGATCTTCGCGACCGCCTATTTCGGCGTCGTGCTCTGCCTCGGCCTCAGCCTGCTCTGGCGCCCCGCCCGCACCACCGAGCTCGCCCGCCCCCTGCTCCTGCTCTTCGCGGGCGCTGGGCTGCTCGTGATCCTCGGCCTCGCCGCCTACGCCGTCGCCGTCCTCGGCAGCTTCTGTCGCTTTTGTTTCATCACCTACGGCCTCACCCTCCTGGTCGCGCTCGGCGCCTCGCTCCTCCACAGCGAGGGCTACCGCGCCAGCCTGCGCGCCCTGGTCAGCCGCCGCTTCCTCGGCAGCCCCGGCGTGCACATCGCCCTCACCGCGTGGATGGCCGCGGTCTCGCTGCAGATGCTCGGCTACCGGATGAACGAGGCCTTCACCCCCAGCCAACGCTGCCTGGTCCGCGGCGAGCTCCCCGAGACCCCGCTCCGCGACCTCAACGCCCAGCGCCCTCGCGTCGAGATCGCCCTCTTCCTCGACCTCGCCTGCCCCCACTGCCGCGACGAGCTCACGAGCTGGCGCAGCCAGATCGCCGGCCGCGCTGACCTCCAGCTCGCCTTCTATTTCTACACCCGCGCCGGCGACTGCGTGCCCGGAGCGGCCAAGAGCAACCTCGCCGCCGAGCGCAACGACTCCTGCCGCGCCGCCCAGGCGGTGCTCTGCGCCGACTCCCTCGTGCCCGGCGCCGGCGTCCGCCTGCTGGGCCCCCTCTTCGCCCTCCAGGACGGATCCAGCCCCTACTTCACCCTGCCTCGCCTCGCCGAGGCCGCCCGCGCCGCCGGCCTGCCGGGGCTGCCCACCGACATGAGTGACCCCAAGGCGCTCGCCCACCCCTTCTTCACCTGCATTGAGGGCGGCGAGCGCCTGCCGGCGATCCGCGAGCACGCCGAGTACGCCCTGCACAACGGCCTCACCACCCCCTCCGCCGTCTTCACCTTCTTCGACCGCTCCGGCGCCCCCGGCCCCGCAAATTCAAGATCATCGGCCGCCGACAGCTGGGGGATCTCGACGTTCACCTGCGCGAGGCCGAGGCCTTCGCCCGCTCCGAGCCCCTCACCCCTGCGATCTGACCATGCAAGACCCCGCCCCTCACCTCTTGCCGGGGAGCAGCGAGAGCTGGGCCAAGCCCCTCGCCACCCGCCCGAGCGCCCCGGACTCCCACCCCCTCACCGAGGATCTACGCGCGCTGCGCCACCTGCTCGCGATCACCATCATCGCCGGCCTCACCCTCGGCCTGGTCTTGTGGACCGCCGCCGAGCACTTCGGCGCCTGGCTCGACGCCCGCGTCGCCCCCACCCTGCCGCGGTGCAGCGACGAAGCCGACTGCGAAGGCGGTCGCCTCTGCCACGATGGTTATTGCATCAACGCCCCCAGCGGCGGTCCCTTGCCGCAGTGCGGACCCGGTGACGCCTGCGAGCTCGCCGACGCCGAGTGCCAGTGCGCCGCGCCGATGCGCTGCACCGACCACGCCTGCGCGCCGCCGCCGCTCGCCGCCGCCGCCTGCGAGAAGCCCGAGATCCAGCGCCTGCTCGCCGGGCTCGCCGTGCAATGCGCCGGCGACTACTTCACCTGTCCTGAGAGCAAGATCGAGGACTACCTGCTCAGCTCGGAGGCCTTCGACCAGCTCCTCGCAGAATTCCCCGACACCGTCACGATCCACTTCGAGAGCGGCAAACCACCGCGCGGCGCCGGCCGCGAGTGGCCGCCCAAGGAGGTCGAGGAGCACTACCTCAGCCGCCTAGGCGAGGCCGACACCCGTAGGGCGCTCCAGCAGGCCAACCTCATCCTCTTGGTCGCCCGCGCCAGCGGCGGCGCCCGCAGCGCCAGTGAGATCGAGAGCAACTACCAATACGCGCGGCTGCGCGCCCACGAGGCCAAGCGCCTGATCGAGCGCCTCGGCGACGCCCCCGCCGCGATCTCCGCCCTCTCCGCCAAGATCAAGCCCGTCAACCTCGGCGCCTCGAGGGCCCTCGACCCCGAGATTTTCTATAAAAACTACCGCAACCGCCGGATCACCTGGAGTGAGCTCGCCGACAGCGCCTTCGCCCGCGCCCTCGACGCCTACAGCCAGCTCAGCAGCAAAGACCAACGAGCCTGGCGAGAGATCGTCAACCAAGTCGTCGTCATCGTCCCGATCACCTGCGCTCTCCCCAGCGGCGACAGCCCCAAAGCGCCATAGACCCGCCCAGGAGGCCGCATGCCCGACGCCACCCCGCCGCCCTCAGACAGCGCCCCCGACACCCCAGGCGCCAGCCGGACCAGCAACGCGACCTCCCTCGCCGTCGCGATCCACGAGGCCATCCGCCCCGGCGCCGCCCCGCCCGCCGCTCCTGCACCATCGTCAAGCGACCCGCCCGAGGAGGAGACCCTCGGCGAGGCCCGGGTCTTCCCCAAGTGGCTCACCCGCGGCGCCCCGACCCTGCTCCTGCTCGCGGTCAGCCTCGCTTCCCTCTTCAAGCTCTCGGACGTCGGGCGCGACCCGCCTCCCCCCGTTCACCCGCCGGACGCCGACGCCGACGCCGACCCGAGGGCCCCGCCCCACACCACGACCACCGGCGACGACCCCCCTGCCCCTGCCGCGATCCTGCCCAGCGAGCTCTCCCGCGGGATCAGCGTCCGCAACCTCCTCGATCTCGAGCTGGAACAAGTCCGCCCGCCCGCGCCACCGAGTTTCATAAAACTAGGCCGAGCCCTCGCCAGGAATACACCCCACGTGACCGTACTCAACGCCTGGGCGACCTGGTGTGAGCCCTGCAAGCGCGAGCTGCCCGGTCTGCGGGACATGTTTTTAAAAAATAGTGACACCTGGGATCAGCGCGTCCGCTTCGTCTCGGTGCTCAGCCAAGACACCATCGACCCGATCGAAGCCCACCGCCGCTTCGCCGACGCGATGCCCGCCGCCGACGCCTTTTTGGCCGAAGTCCGCGCCAACGCCCTCGCCGAGGCCCTGCGCCGCGATCAGGCGATCACCGGCGAAGGCCTGCCGATCTGGGTGCTGCTCGACTGCCACCGCGAGCGCCGCTTCGCCCACGTCGGCGCCCTCCAACCCGGCGACTTCGAGGCGCTCCAGCGCAAGATCGACCAGCTCGAGGCCGAGCTCGACACCCCTTTTGCGGCGACCGCCGCCCCCAGAGGCCCAAGAGCCCGCGCGCCAGCGCACCAACCCCGGCCGCAGAGAACGACACAGACCCGACCATCACCGCCCCCGAAACACCGCCGACCCCGCCCGCCAGCGGCCCCACCTGCGGCGACGGCGTCTGTCAGCGCTCTTCCTCAGCCGAGGACTGCCACCGCTGCCCAGAAGACTGCCCCTGCGCCGTCGGCACCTGCCAAGCCCGCGCTGATGGCACCTATCACTGCCACCGCGGCCTGATGTAGCCCCATGTCCAGCGACATCTCCGGCCAGACCCTGCTCGGTCGCTACGAGCTCCGCCACCAGATCGGCCGCGGGGGCTTCGCGACGGTCTACGAGGCGCTCGATCGCCGCCTCGACAAACAAGTCGCGATCAAGATCCTCAGCCCCCGCTACGCCGCCCGCGAGGAGTACCGCCTGCGCTTCATCCAGGAGGCGAGGGCGGCCGCCCGGCTGCGCCACCGCCTGCTGGTCGACGTCACCGACCACGGCCTCACCGCCGAAGGCGTCCTCTTCTTCGTCATGGAGCACCTGCACGGCGCCTCCCTCGCCGAGCGCCTTCACCAGCACCCGGGCCCCGTGCCGTGGACGTGGGCGCTCCCCCTCACCCTCGAGGTCGTCAAAGCGCTCGAGGTCGCCCACCAGCACCAGATCGTTCACCGCGACGTCAAGCCCGGCAACGTCTTCCTCGTCGGCGGCCACATCAGCGGCCCCGAGCTGCAGGTCAAGCTGCTCGACCTCGGGATCGCCAAGATCCACTACCAAGTCCCGGACCAAGAGATGCCGCGCACCCGCGACTCTCAGGGCACCCCAGGCACCCCCGAGTACATGGCCCCCGAGCAGATCCAAGGCTCCGCCAAGGGCCCCAGCATCGACCTCTACGCCGTCGGCGTCCTCTTGTATCGGCTGGTCACCGGCACCACCCCGTTCAGCGGCAAGGCGAGCTGGGAGGTCCTGCGCATGCACGTCGAGCAGCAGCCGATCCGCCCCAGCCTACGCGCCCCGACCGCCGCGATCCCCCCCGAGATCGACCACCTCATCCTCCGGCTGCTGGCCAAACACCCCGACGATCGCTACCGCAGCGCCACCGAGCTCCGCCACGCCCTCGAGGAGCTGATCCGTCGACGCTCCCTGCGCCCGCCGCCCACCATCACCACCGCTACCGCACCGCGCGGCCGGTCCACCGAGCACCTCCTCCGCCTCGCAGCCGCGTGTTTGGGCCTGAGCACCGCCGCCCTCACGTTCATGCTGCTTCAAGTCTTCAGCCACCCCGCCCTACGCGACGCCCCCGCGCGCGCCGGTGACGCGAGCGACCTGCTCGAGCTCCCCGCGCCGAGCGCGCCCCCGCTCCGCGCGCCCACTCCGGTCGCCACGAACACCCCCCCGCCAGCGCCTTCCGCACCGCCTTCCGCACCGCCCACCGAGATGCTCCTCCCGCGCGCCCCTGCTCCAGACCCCACGACCCTCGCGCCCCAACTCCCGGACCCCGCCCCTGCCCCCTCGGTGCCGGTGCCGCCCTCCGCCTCACCGGCCAAGCGCCCCGCGAGCCGCGCCGATCCGCGCCCCAAGCAGCCGCCAGAGGCGGCTGTACGCCAGCGCCTCAACAACAGCAAACCCAAGATCGTCAGCGCCTGCAAGCGACAGATCCCGAGCCCCGTGCGCGTCCAGCTCACCATCGATCTCGACCACGGCGCCGCGACTGTCGATCTTTTGGGCGACCTCAGCCGCGGCGCCGCCTGCGTCAAGGCTCAAGTCGAGTCCCTACGCTTCCCCAAGGCCCCTGGCCACGAACCGCTCGTGCTGCGCGAGACCTTTGACCTTTGACCTACGATTTCTCACCCACTGCGCTGCACGCGCGCCCCCAATGAAGTGCGTCCTCGCACACTCCTTCATGCAACGGATCCTGATCGTGCGTCGACCCACACCCATCCATCAAAACTATCCTTCCTCAGCGCAGACTTCCCCGCGCCCCACGCTCATGCAACGCCTCATCCCAGCCCTCCTGGCGATCGCTCTCGCCGCCGCACCGATCCGCGAGGGCGCCGCCGCGCCGCCCATCTCTGCGATAGAACAGGCGAACGCCGCGGCCAAGGAGCACTACGAAGCCGGCCGCTATCTCGAAGCGGCCCGCGTCTTGGAGGCCCTCTGGCGCGAGACCGGCGATCTCCGCGCCCTGGTGAACGCCGGGATCGCGTTTGAAGCCGCCGGCGCGGGCCATGAGCCCTGGGCTCATTTATACCTCCAGCGCTACCTCGATCTCGCCACCTCGATCACCCCGACCGACCAGGGCGATCTCCTCCTCCGGCTCGACGCGGCCGCGCAGCGCACCCTACCCGTCGAGTTCCTGCTCGAGCCCGCGTCGGTCCCTACCCAAGCCGCACCCACCCACGTCGAAGTCCGTCGCGACGCCGCCACCACGCTCGACCCGCTCGTTCTCCCGTGGAGCAGCCAGGCTGGCACCGCGCCCCACCTGCGCCTCACGCCCGGCCCCTGGCACGCCCGTCTGCTCGGCCCCGACGGCCTCATCGCGGCCATCACCTTCACGATCGACCCGCTGCCAGCCGATCCCGCCCGCGCGACTCCGCGCCAGATCACCTTCCCTCAGCCCCCTCAATTCACCCAGCTCACCCTCTCGTTCGCGCCGCAGCGCGCCCTCGCCCGCGGCATCGATCTTCGTTGGACCGTCGGTCCAACCAGCCCACCGCCCGCCCTCACCATCAAGGACCCTCAGCACACCTGGAACCTCACCCCGGGCGCCTGGGAGCTCCACCTGCGCGCCCGCGGCTATCAACCCCACACCGCTCAGATCGCCCTCACGGCCGCGCCCACGCACCTCCACTTCACCCTGGTGCGCGATCCACAAGCGGAGGCCAAGCTGCCGCTCGCCGTCAGCACAGGCGCCACGGGCCTCATCCTGCTCGTCACCGGCCTCAGCCTCGGCCTGCCCGCCCACCGCGATCTACGCGACGGCCTGCCGAGGCTCGACGAGATCAGCGCGTCCGAGCGCCCCACCGAGGTCAACGGCCTACTGCGCCACACCAAGCGCAGCGCCGTCGGTTTCGCCTTCGCCTCCAGCGGCCTCGGCGCCGGGATCGTCGCCACGACCATCGCCGCTGACGCCCGCGATCGCGCCCTGTGGGCCGAGTTCGGCCTCGGCGGCCTGCTCACGCTCGCCGGCCTCGGCGCCGACGCGACCCTCTACCAGCAGCTCTCTCCGGGCGTCAGCGGCGATCAGCTTCGCTTACGCCACAACCAGCGGATCGCAGCGGCCAGCCTCATCGGCGCCGGCGTGGGCATGGGAAGCGCTGCCCTCATCGCCCTCGCGACCCGAAAGATCCTCCAAAAACGGGCCCGCGCCCAACGCGGCCACCAACCCACACACACCACGCATCAGCCCTCCAGGAGAGTCCCATGAGCACCCTTCACTCTTCCTCCCCCTACACCACCCCACGGCTGCTCGCCGCGATCGCCATCGCGGCCGCCACGGGCTGCAAGAACGACTGCCCCGAGCCAGGCAGCCGGGACGAGGTGTGCCTGACCGACTGGACCACCACCACCGACACCACCACCACCGACACCACCGCCACCGAGACCACCGCCTCCACCTCTTCTCCTACCTCCTCCACCTCCTCCACTTCCACCACCACCGCAGCCCCCTTCTGCGGCGACGGCGTCCAAGACCCCGGCGAAGAGTGCGACGACGGCCAAAAAAACGCCGACAACGCCGCCTGCACCGCCTCTTGCCTCCTTAATGTCTGCGGCGACGGCCTCCTCCTCACCTCCGTCGAAGAGTGCGACGACGGCCCAAAAAACGCCGACAACGCCGCCTGCACCGCCTCCTGCTTCCTCAACGTCTGCGGCGACGGCCTCCTCCTCACCTCCGTCGAAGAGTGCGACGACGGCCAAAAAAACGCCGACAACGCCGCCTGCACCGCCTCTTGCCGCCTCGCCTTCTGCGGCGACGGCCTCCTCTGGGACGCCGCCGAAGCCTGCGACGACCCGGACCCCGCCGCAGGCTGCCAAGACTGCTCCCTCCTCCCCCTCACCGTCTTCGTCTCCAGCGCCGGATCAAGGGCAAGCTCCCTCCCCTCCAAGACCTCCAAGGCCTACCCCTCGCCGACGCCCACTGCCAGCTCCTCGCCGCCTCCGCTGGCCTCTCCGGCGCCTACATGGCCTGGCTCTCCGACGCCTCCCAGGGCCCTTCCTCACGCTTCCTACTCCCTCAGGCCTCTCCCCGCCCCTTCGTCCTCACAAACGGCGCCACCCTCGCCCAAAGCTGGACTTCCCTCACCCAAGGCCCCCTCCTCCTACCCATCGACACCGACGAGGCCGCCCAAAACGTCGGCTCCTCCTCCGTCTGGACCAACACCACTCCCCAAGGCGACCCAGCCTCACAAGACGCCCACTGCAGCGCCTGGTCCTCCAGCAACATCGGTGTCAGCGGCCGCATCGGCGGCACCACCGAAACCGACCCCAACTGGACCAACTTCGCCCCGTCCCAGTGCTCCAACTCCGCCCGCATCTACTGCTTCCAAGTCGCCTTCTGACCCTCACCCCTCCCCATGACCAACCCCCTCACCCGCCCCCGCCCCCGCCCCCAAGCCCGCCCTCTCGCCCTTCTCCTGCTCGCCTGTCACCCCGCCCAGCCCGCCGACACCGACACCACCACCACCACCACCACCGACACCACCGCCTCCGAGACCACCGCCTCCACCTCTTCTCCCACCACCACCACCTCCTCCTCCACTTCCACCACCACCGCAGCCCCCTTCTGCGGCGACGGCGTCCAAGACCCCGGCGAAGAGTGCGACGACGGCCAAAACAACGCCGACAACGCCGCCTGCACCGCCTCTTGCCTCCTTAATGTCTGCGGCGACGGCCTCCTCCTCTCCTCCGTCGAAGAGTGCGACGACGGCCAAAAAAACGCCGACAACGCCGCCTGCACCGCCTCCTGCTTCCTCAACGTCTGCGGCGACGGCCTCCTCCTCACCTCCGTCGAAGAGTGCGACGACGGCCAAAACAACGCCGACAACGCCGCCTGCACCGCCTCTTGCCGCCTCGCCTTCTGCGGCGACGGCCTCCTCTGGGACGCCGCCGAAGCCTGCGACGACCCGGACCCCGCCGCAGGCTGCCAAGACTGCTCCCTCCTCCCCCCCTCACCGTCTTCGTCTCCAGCGCCATCTTCCCAGGCAAGCTCCCTCCCCTCCAAGACCTCCAAGGCCTACCCCTCGCCGACGCCCACTGCCAGCTCCTCGCCGCCTCCGCTGGCCTCTCCGGCGCCTACATGGCCTGGCTCTCCGACGCCTCCCAGGGCCCTTCCTCACGCTTCCTACTCCCTCAGGCCTCTCCCCGCCCCTTCGTCCTCACAAACGGCGCCACCCTCGCCCAAAGCTGGACTTCCCTCACCCAAGGCCCCCTCCTCCTACCCATCGACACCGACGAGGCCGCCCAAAACGTCGGCTCCTCCTCCGTCTGGACCAACACCACTCCCCAAGGCGACCCAGCCTCACAAGACGCCCACTGCAGCGCCTGGTCCTCCAGCAACATCGGTGTCAGCGGCCGCATCGGCGGCACCACCGAAACCGACCCCAACTGGACCAACTTCGCCCCCATGGTCTGCTCCGGCTCCGCCCGCATCTACTGCTTCCAAGTCGCCTTCTGACCCTCACCCCTCCCCATGACCAACCCCCTCACCCGCTCCCGCCCCCGCCCCCAAGCCCGCCCTCTCGCCCTTCTCCTGCTCGCCTGTCACCCCGCCCAGCCCGCCGACACCGACACCACCACCACCACCACCACCGACACCACCGCCACCGAGACCACCGCCTCCACCTCTTCTCCTACCTCCTCCACCTCCTCCACTTCCACCACCACCGCAGCCCCCTTCTGCGGCGACGGCGTCCAAGACCCCGGCGAAGAGTGCGACGACGGCCAAAACAACGCCGACAACGCCACCTGCACCGCCTCCTGCTTCCTCAACGTCTGCGGCGACGGCCTCCTCCTCTCCTCCGTCGAAGAGTGCGACGACGGCCAAAAAAACGCCGACAACGCCGCCTGCACCGCCTCCTGCTTCCTCAACGTCTGCGGCGACGGCCTCCTCCTCACCTCCGTCGAAGAGTGCGACGACGGCCAAAAAAACGCCGACAACGCCGCCTGCACCGCCTCTTGCCGCCTCGCCTTCTGCGGCGACGGCCTCCTCTGGGACGCCGCCGAAGCCTGCGACGACCCGGACCCCGCCGCAGGCTGCCAAGACTGCTCCCTCCTCCCCCTCACCGTCTTCGTCTCCAGCGCCGAATTCAAGGGCAAGCTCCCTCCCCTCCAAGACCTCCAAGGCCTACCCCTCGCCGACGCCCACTGCCAGCTCCTCGCCGCCTCCGCTGGCCTCTCCGGCGCCTACATGGCCTGGCTCTCCGACGCCTCCCAGGGCCCTTCCTCACGCTTCCTACTCCCTCAGGCCTCTCCCCGCCCCTTCGTCCTCACAAACGGCGCCACCCTCGCCCAAAGCTGGACTTCCCTCACCCAAGGCCCCCTCCTCCTACCCATCGACACCGACGAGGCCGCCCAAAACGTCGGCTCCTCCTCCGTCTGGACCAACACCACTCCCCAAGGCGACCCAGCCTCACAAGACGCCCACTGCAGCGCCTGGTCCTCCAGCGACTTCAAGCTCAATGGCCGCATCGGCGCCGCCACCGAAACCGACCCCAACTGGACCAACTTCGCCCCGTCCCAGTGCTCCAACTCCGCCCGCATCTACTGCTTCCAAGTCGCCTTCTGACCCTCACCCCTCCCCATGACCAACCCCCTCACCCGCCCCCGCCCCCGCCCCCAAGCCCGCCCTCTCGCCCTTCTCCTGCTCGCCTGTCACCCCGCCCAGCCCGCCGACACCGACACCACCACCACCACCACCACCGACACCACCGCCTCCGAGACCACCGCCTCCACCTCTTCTCCCACCACCACCACCTCCTCCTCCACTTCCACCACCACCGCAGCCCCCTTCTGCGGCGACGGCGTCCAAGACCCCGGCGAAGAGTGCGACGACGGCCAAAACAACGCCGACAACGCCGCCTGCACCGCCTCTTGCCTCCTTAATGTCTGCGGCGACGGCCTCCTCCTCTCCTCCGTCGAAGAGTGCGACGACGGCCAAAAAAACGCCGACAACGCCGCCTGCACCGCCTCTTGCCGCCTCGCCTTCTGCGGCGACGGCCTCCTCTGGGACGCCGCCGAAGCCTGCGACGACCCGGACCCCGCCGCAGGCTGCCAAGACTGCTCCCTCCTCCCCCTCACCGTCTTCGTCTCCAGCGCCATCTTCCCAGGCAAGCTCCCTCCCCTCCAAGACCTCCAAGGCCTACCCCTCGCCGACGCCCACTGCCAGCTCCTCGCCGCCTCCGCTGGCCTCTCCGGCGCCTACATGGCCTGGCTCTCCGACGCCTCCCAGGGCCCTTCCTCACGCTTCCTACTCCCTCAGGCCTCTCCCCGCCCCTTCGTCCTCACAAACGGCGCCACCCTCGCCCAAAGCTGGACTTCCCTCACCCAAGGCCCCCTCCTCCTACCCATCGACACCGACGAGGCCGCCCAAAACGTCGGCTCCTCCTCCGTCTGGACCAACACCACTCCCCAAGGCGACCCAGCCTCACAAGACGCCCACTGCAGCGCCTGGTCCTCCAGCGACTTCAAGCTCAATGGCCGCATCGGCGCCACCACGAAAACCGACCCCAACTGGACCAACTTCGCCCCCATGGTCTGCTCCGGCTCCGCCCGCATCTACTGCTTCCAAGTCGCCTTCTGACCCTCACCCCTCTGCCGCGCGCCCCTCCGCGATCGCCTCATCGATCGGCACCCTGCTCAACATCAACCCGCCGACCACAAAGAACCCCAGCACCAGCAGCAACGCCAAGCGCCGCGAGTCGAGCGCGTCTGCCACCGGACCGAAGGTCATCGCCAAGATCACCGCGAGGCGCATAAACATCCCCCAAAACCCGAACACCTGCGCGGAGCGCCCTGGCGGCGCCAGCAGCCCGACCACCGTGCGCGACGAGCTCTGGATCGACCCGATCCCAGCGCCGGCGATCAGCGCGATCACAAAAAACACGCTCACCACATCAGCCGCGAAGATCGCCGCCAGCTGGTGGATGAAGAACATCGCCAAGATCCCCACGATCCACCACACGATCGTCAAACCCACCGTCCGCTTCGCGCCCAGCCGCGTCTCCAAGAACCCGAACGCGAGCGCCCCGATCGCCGCTGAGACCTGCAAGATCAAGAACATCGAGATCAGATCGCCGGTGCTCATCGACAGCTCCCCCGTCGCGTAGATCCCGATAAATTTGATCACCACCTCCAGCCCCGCCGTGTAGACCATGAACGCCAGCAGGAAGCGAAACAGCGTCGGGAAGCGGCGCACCAGCGCGTACGTGTTCTTCAGCTCAGTGGCGGCGACGCCGATCAGCCGGCGCAGCGGCGCGTCCTCGAAGCCTGGGGCCGGCCTTGAGCGCTCACGCACCAGCACGAAGGTCGGCAGCGCCGCGGCCGCATAGAACAGCCCGATCATCACCATCGACGCTTGGTTCTGGGCGACGTACCCCGCCAGGTCTTGCCCTGGATCCGCGGTGATCGCCGCCTGCACCACCAGCAGGCTCGCCAGCCCGCCAAAATACCCCAACCCCCAACCAAGCCCGGAGATCACCCCCATCGTCTTCTTCGTCGCCAGATCCGTCAAGAACGACCCACAGAACGCCTCGCCGATCATGTACGCGCAGTTCGACGCCGTCAGCAGCGCGATCGCCAGCCACACCTCGCCTGGCGCCGCGAAGTACAGCGCCGCCGTCGCGAGCGCGCAGGTGATCGTCGCCGCCGCCAAGTAGCGCTTCTTGTGGCCGCCATAGTCGCAGAGCACCCCCACGAGCGGCGACAGCACCAGCGCCAGCAGCGTCGAGCAGACCATCGCGATCGACCAATATGTGTCCCGCAGCTCGGAGCCAGCCGGCACGATCTGCGAGGTGAAGAACCCCGAGTACACCAGCGAGATCACCACCGTCGTGTAGCTAGAGTTGGCAAAGTCATACATCGCCCAGCCGAAGATCTCGCGCCGTCGCACCGGGATCGACGGCAGTGTGGCGGCGCTGCTCAGCTCGGCGTTCATCGCCATGCAGGCTCGCACGTCGTCGCCGAGCGCGCCATCACGGCTCCGCGGTGGGGGTCGCGCCAGGCCTCGCCGCCACGTAGCGCGGGATCATCGCGGTGAACGTCGACCCGCGCCCGAGCACCGACTCTGCCCGCACACGACCGCCCATCAGCTCGCAGAACGCCCGCGTGATCGCCAGCCCCAGGCCTGTGCCGCCGTACTTGCGCGTCGTCGACTCATCGGCCTGGCGGAAGGGTTGGAACAGCACCTCCAGCTTGTCGTGCGAGATCCCGATCCCTGTGTCGGCGATCATAAAGGTCAACCAGTCGCGGCCGTCGTCCCCCTCGGAGATCCACGCGGACAGGTGGATCTTGCCCTCGTGGGTGAACTTACAGGCGTTGCTGAGCAGGTTGTAGAGGATCTGCCGCACCTTCGTACGATCGCCCGAGGCCTCGCGCTGCTCGCCGATGAACTCGAGCGAGAGCGTGTTCTTGTTGCGCGCCGCCAGCGTCTCCACGGTCGCGACCGCGTCCTCGAGCAGCGCCTTCGCGTCGAAGCTCTCGACGTAGAGCTCCATCTTGCCGGCCTCGATCTTGGAGACATCGAGCACGTCGTTGATCAGCTCGAGCAGGTGGAGCGCAGACGAGCGGATCCGCCCGAGGTCCTGGCGCTCCGCCTGCGGGCGCTCGCTGTCCTCTTGCAGCAGCTCGCTGTAGCCGATGATCGCGTTCAGCGGCGTCCGCAGCTCGTGGCTCATATTCGCCAAGAACGCGCTCTTCGCCCGGTTCGCGTCGATCGCGTGGTCGCGCGCCGTCCGCAGGTCTTCGTTCACCCGGTGCAGCTTCTTGTTCAGCCCCTCGAGCTCGCGCGTACGTTCGGCCACCCGCGCCTCGAGCTGCTCCTTCGCCCGCCGCAGCGCCATCTGGGCGTCTTTACGCACGGTGATGTCGTCGATCACCGCCAGCAGCAGGTCGCGTTTCTGGTAGCGGAAGCGCGAGCCGCGGACCTCCAGCTCATAGCGGCGGCCGCCCGCGTCCACACCCACCAGCTCCGCGTGGTAGTGGCCGTGCTCCAGCACCCGCCCGCGGAAGCCCGCGAAGAAGCCGTCCTCGCTGATCAAGCGCTGGATCGGCGCCCCCATCAGCTCGGCCTGCGAGCGCGAGAAGAGCGCCGAAGCGGCCGGGTTCGCGTGCACGATCTGCCCCTCATCATCGAGGATCAGCAGCGCGTTGGCCGAGGCCTCGAAGATCCCGCGGTACTGCTCCTCGCGGGCCGCCAGCTCGTCCTCGAATTTTTTCCGCGAGAAGAAGCCCGGGATCTCGTAGCGGGTGACGTGCTTGGCCAGCGACGGCTGCGCCCGCAGGTAGTCGGCGATGAAGCCCTCGATCCGCGACGGGTGGGCCATGATGAAGCGGCAGTGCTCGTCGCCCTTCGCGCGGCAGAGCAGCTCGGTCGACACCAGCGGCACCCCGAAGCTCTCCTCGCACCACCCCGACGCGTAGCCCGCGTTCATCACGCACACGGGGAAGTCCGTGCGTTTCCCCGCCGCGATCCAGGAGTCAGACTCGAACGAGTACGGGTGGTCGTAGAGCAGGTAAAAATTCTCGTCAGGCGAGGGCCGGCTCTCCGCCGAGATGTCGACGAAGGCGAAGCCTGAGTGCGCGACCTGCACCGGCCCGGCCGACAGCTTCGCGATCGGGTCGACCAGGTTCATCCGCTCCGCGAACGAGCGCGCGTCGGCCAGCGCCATCGCGTGCGCGATATCGAAGAGCAGCGAGCGAGCGACCCCCAGCGCCTCGACCTCGCCCTTGTCGGCGTACAGCTTCTGCACCATCTCGAAGAACTCGACCGACATCGAGCTCGCTCGGACCAGCATGTAGCGCTGCCCGAAGATCTCGATCGTCCCCTTTTCGGGGATATCGCGCCGCTCTGAGAAGAACTTCGCGACGTGCTCCTGAGCTTGTTCGAAGATCGCCTCGAACTGAGGCGGCACCTTGACGGTCTTCAGCACGACCCCTCCAACGACCGAAGCGGGCGCCGTCGGTCGTATCCGAGGGAGCTGGTAAATGCGGTCAACATCAAGGACGCGCGACGCTCGCCGGCAGCTTACCCGGGGCCCCCTCGCCAGCGCAAGAATGTCAGCCGGGGGGTCTCTACCCCAGCGGGCGTCAGCGCCGCCCCCACGTTTCTTGCCTCACGGTGGTCGATCGCCCAGCATCCAGGGGTGATCGCCACCGCCAAGACCGCCCTGTTCGGCCTCGTCATCGCGATCCTCGCCTGTGACGGCGGAGATCTCAGCGCCGACGTGAAGGTCCCCGCCCCTGTCCCCGCCCCGGTACCCGCCCCGGTCCCTGCCGCTCCACAGCCGACCCCGCCGGTCGCGGGCGACGATGAGATCGGCTACGTCGACGAGCCCGGCGAGCTCCGCGTCGACCCCACCCTCGCGGCCAAGGCGAAGGTCCTCTGGGACACCCGCTGCGCCGCCTGTCACGGCCAATATGGCGCAGGCGGACCGCCCGGGGTCGAGCCGCGCCCACGCGACTTCCACGAGCGAAAATGGCAGCGAGAGGCCGCCGACGAGCACATCAAAAAGATCATCCTCGAGGGAGGACTACCCCACGGCCTCAGCCCGGCGATGGGCGCCAACCTGGATCTCCAGGGCAAACCCGAGCTGCTCGACCAGCTCGTCGTGATCCTCCGCGGGCTGCCGCACTGGAAACCCGCCCCGCCGCCGCAGCCCTGACCCGACCCGCGCCCGCGTCCTCACCCCTCGTCGCGCGGCTCCGCGCCCCCTAGCTGCACCATCACGCGCGCCGCCCCCACGCACGCGCGTGAGCGCCCCGCCTCCTTCGCCGCGTACAGGTTCTTGTCGGCGAGCGCGAACAGCCCCGAAGGCACCTCGCAGTCGCTGGGGAACGAAGCTACGCCGATGCTCATCGCGATCCCCCGCTCCCACGCCAACTTGCCGATCCGCCGCAGCACCAGCGTCACCTCCGACGCCGGCGTCTCGACCAACAGCACCGTGAACTCATCGCCGCCGAAGCGCCCGATCAGGTCGTGCCCGCGCAGCGTCTGCCGCAGCAGCTCGCCCAGCTCGCGCAGCACCGCGTCGCCGGCGGCGTGACCGCCCTCGTCGTTCACCTGCTTGAAGTTATCGAGATCGATGAGCAGCAGCGCACAAGGGCGGCGAGAGCGCATACAGCGGGTCTCCTCGACCGCCATCCGCGCCTCGAACTCGCGGCGGTTGAACAGCCCCGTCAAGCTGTCGTAGCGGGCCAAGCGCTCGACGTGCCGCAGCAGCGCGACGTTGTCCCACACCAGCGCCGACTGGCTCAGGAACGTCGCCGCCGCCGCCATCAGGTCGGCGCTGATCGGCGCCCTGCTGAACAAATTGTCCGCGAAGATCAGCGCCAGCGGCCGGTCACGAGGCTGCAGCACCCCCACGAAGAACGGCCCTGTCGCCCCCAGCCGCGCCAGCGCTGGGCTCTGCGCCGGCCCCTCGAAGAGCAGCGGGCCTCGGCTCGCGCAGGCGAGCGCGATCTCGTCGTCGCCCTCGCCGAGCACCACCTCCGCCCCGTACACCAGCGCCTGAAAGCCGCCCTCCGGCCCGCGCCGCGGGTTACCGGCGAGCACCAGCTCCAACGGGTTGCCCTCGCGCTCGAGGTTCTCCCAGATCTGATGCGCCTCTGCCAAGCTCGCAGGCCCCACCCCGCGCGCGCCGACGAAGCGCCGCCGGATCTCATCGTAGCGGAACAGCGCCGCCCGGTTCATGCCCAGCCCGTCCCCCGCGGTGAGGCCGGTGAGCAACATAAACGAGGCCGCGTCGACATCGGGCGCCGCCAGCATGTGCTGCGTCAGCACCCCGAGCGCCGCCAGGCGAGCGTTGGCCGCCGCGAAGCGCCGCCCGAGCTCGAAGACCTCCATCTCCGAGAAGAGCCCACAAAAGAGCCTCGCCACCAGCGCCTCGGCCGCTTCGTGCCCGTCGACCACCAGCGCGACTCGCCGCCCCGCCGCCGCGCACTCCAGGCGCAGCGCTTCCCCTACCTGCACCTCACCGGGTCGCCAGCACGCGCTCGTCGCCAGCAGCTTGACGAGCTGCCCGCCCACCGCCGACACCTGGCCGAGGGTCGCCGGCAGCGTCAGATCCACCGTCACCGGCGAAGGCGCCGCCGCGACCACCGCGCGCAGCGACGCGGGCGCCGACACCGGGCCGAGCGCACGCACGAGCGCCTGCGGCAGCGCGGCCAGCCAAGGTACGGTCAGCAGTGGCGATGTCGCGGCGATATGTCGCCCACAATACCGGATCGGCCGGCCGTCCGGTCAGGGCTGCGTACGCGCGAGATCGTCCGCGCCCAGCCCCCGCGCGAGATCAACCCCTCCTCGGGGTTGTCGTCCTCGGCAAATCCCGGCAGCCTCGTGCGTCGCATGTCTCACCTGCGCAGCGAACCGCCGCTCCGCGCCTTACGCGGCCGGATCTGGCGCCCCGCCCTCGATCGGCCTGGCGGCGCCTGGCTCAGCGACGGCGTCCTCGAGCTCGACCAAGACGGCATCATTTCAAAGATTTACCCCGCCGAGCCCGGCTGCCCCGTCCCGGTCACCCACCCCGGCGCCGCCCTGCTCCCTGGCTTCGTCGACACCCACGTCCACTTCCCGCAGCTCCGCGTCCGCGGCAGCGCCAGCGGCCCCCTGCTCGACTGGCTCGAAGCCACCGTCTTCCCCGAAGAGGCCCGCTTCGCCGACTCCACGTACGCCAGCATCGTCGCCGCCGAATTCTGCCGCACCCTGCTCGCCCACGGCACCACCGCCGCCGCGATCTACAGCTCCAGCCACCCGCAGGCGACGGAGATCCTCTTCGCCGCCCTCGCCGTCAGCGGCCTCCGCGCCCTCGCCGGCCTCACCCTCATGGATCGAGGCGCCCCGGCGGAGAACCTGCTCGCCGCCGCCCCCGCGATCGACGCCTGCGAGCGCCTCATCGAGCGCTGGCACGGCCACGATCACGGCCGCCTCGCCTTTTGCGTCACCCCGCGCTTCGCCTTGAGCTGCACCCCCGCCCTGCTGCGCGCCGCCGGCCAGCTCGCCGACCGCCACCAGCTCGCCATCCAGACCCACTTGGCGGAGAACCCCGCCGAGCTGCTCGCCACCGCCGAGGCCTTCCCGGCCGCCCGCGACTACCTCGGCGTCTACGAAGACCACGGCCTCTGCGGCCCGCGCGCCCTCTTCGCCCACTGCATCCACCTCAGCGACCCCGCCTGGGATCGCCTCGCCGCGCACCGCGCCGCCGTCGCCCACTGCCCTGACTCCAATTTCTTCCTCGGCAGCGGCTGCATGAAGCTCCACGCCCCCCTTCGCCGCGGGATCCGCGTCGGCCTCGGCAGCGACATCGGCGCCGGCCGCACCTTCTCGCTCCCGCACGTCGCCGCCCGCGCCTACGACGCCTCATTACTCGTCGGCACCCCGGTCCCACCCGAGCACCTGCTCTGGCTCGCCACCCGCGGCGGCGCCCTCGCCCTCGGCCTCGGCGCCCGAGTCGGCGCCCTCGAGGTCGGTTATGAGGCCGATCTCGTCGCCTTGGCGCTCGACCCGGCCCTACCGCAGCCGAGCTGGCTCGACGCCCTCCTCTTCCGGGCCGACGCCCACCAAGCGGCGGCCACGTACATCCGCGGCCGCCGGCTCTTCGCGAGCGCCTAGCTGGCCAAGGGTGGGCGAGCGCCTGTGCTCCGCGACGAGGCCGCGCGCGGGATCGCCCCGCCCTGCGCAGCTCGCCCTGTCGCCGCGCTGCGGGGCCGCGCGCGATCGCGCACCAGCGCCACCTGCGAGCGCCGCGGCGTCTGTGCAGGCGGCGCCAGCCGGGTCGTCCGCAGCCACCGCGCCAATTCGCGCACCATGGCCTCCCCCCGCCGCGCGCGATCTCGCTCATCGGCCCCCAAGAGCCCCATCAAGTGGCGCTCACAAAAATCATCCAGCAGCTCGATGAACCCGTCGATCGCCGCCCGCTGCTCGCGATGTCGTTGGCCAGGCACGTCCCCCGGCGCCAGCCGCTCTTTGACAAAAAACGCCGGGTCGCAGGGGATCCCGACCACCTTGCGCACCCGCAGGTAATCGCCGAGCAGGTCGAGCAGCTCGTTGTACGCGCGGAACGCCCGCGGGGTCAGCGCCCCGCTCCGCGCCTCGAGGAAGCGGTCGAAGAGCTCGGGCAAGGTCAACATCGGGATCTGGGGACGAGTCGTGACAGGCATGGCTACGGCCCCCCTTAAACGACGCCTCCTTGTTCTCGTGCGGATCAAGCGGGCCGGCTCGCGCCCTCGGCCTCGCCGCGCTCAGCCCGCCGGTCCTCCACGAAGCGGAGGAACAACGCCTGCGCCGCAGTCAGCTCCGCCTCACCACGCGCCAAGCAGGCCACCACCTCATCGAGGTACCCATCGGCGGAGGCGGACCACGCCCGATTGAGGATCCGCTCGCCCGCGGCGAAGCGGCTCATCACCTCCGCGTACGCCATCATGCCGAACGCCGGGATCATCGACGCACGCGCGTCCGCGAAGCGCAGCAGCAGCGGCTGCACCTCGCTGTCGAGGCGATCCTTCACCCGATACACCTCCACCGACTCACCCGCCGCCCGCAGCGGCGCCACCCCGGCCAACGCCCCTGTCAGCGCCGCCCGCATCGTCGCCACGTCCTCGGCGATCCGGTGCCTCTGCCCCGCGGCCGCCCGCGCGTTCACCCGCAGCAGCGCCACCCCGACCAGCCCGATCACCAGCGAGCCCGCGAACCACGGCCAGGCGATCGAGCCCGCCTCACGCACGCTGACGAACGAAGCCGCGAGCACCCCGACCCACAACAAGACGTGGCCCAACGTCGTCACTGGCCGCCTCCGAACACCGCGATCATCGCCTTACCGACCCCCACCAGCGCCTCGCCGACGATCAGCCCGGTCGCCGCCGGCACCCCGATATTTTCGACGAATTCCCGGCCTCGCGTCCGCTCGATCAACATCCGCAGCCCGCAGCCGGTCGTGTAGGTCATCACGATGTGGAACGGCATATAGAAGCCGAGCCCGATCAGCACCCCGATCCCGCCGAGCCCGCTCAGCGCCATCAGCCCGCCGATCCCCGCCCCTGCCGCGTAGCGGAACGCCGGCACGTCGCCGCCGATGATCCCCTCGATCACGCTCGCCAGCGCCGTCGCTTGCGGCGCCGGCAGCCGCGCCGAGCCCATCGTGTACGACTCGTGCAGCACATAGATCAGCCCCATCACCAAGATCGGCCCCAGCCACGTCGCCGCCATCTGCGCGATCTGCTGCTTACGCGGCGAAGCGCCGACCAGGTACCCCGACTTCAGGTCCAGCATCATGTCGCCGGCCATCGCGATCGCCACGCAGATCGCCGCCCCGACCATCACCGACGACACCACCGACGCCGTCCCGCCCAGCCCCGAGCTGACCAAGATCAGCAGCGTCACCGCGATCAGCGTCATGCCGGAGAGCGGCGACCAGTTGGTCCGCCCCAAGCACTCGGACACGATCACCCCCGCCGCCCAGATCCACAGCGTCCCCAGCAGCGCCATGCCGCCCGCGTGCAGCAGCGTCATCTCCGGCACCGAAAGCGCCGCGATCACCGCCAGCGCCAGCGCCCCCAGGACCACCGCCACATACAGCGCCCGGATCGGCAGCTCGTCCGCCGTCGCCCCCTGCGCCTTGCTCTGCGACGCCTCCTGCATCGACCGGATCGCCGAGCGGATCAGCGGGAACGCCGCCAAGATCCCGCCCACCGCCGCGCCGATCAAGATCCCGATCCCCAGCGGCCGGAACAGCCCCTCGCGCAGCGCCGTCGGCCCCTCGGCCAGCAGCGCCTGCGCGTCGCTCGCCCCGAGCTGCGCCAGCAGCGGCGCCAGCGCGAAGTAGCAGATGAACCCGCCCAGCCCGAAGAACAGCCCGCCCCGGCCCGACAAGAAGCCTGTCCCTACGGTCAGCAAGGACAGATAGAAGACCAAGTTCAGGTACTCCGGCGCGCCGATCGCCTGCCCCAGCGACCATGTCTCAGAGGGCACGTAGTGGCCCACCGCCACGTGCACCAGCCCCGACGCCAGCGCCCCCGCCAGCAGGATCAGCGCCTTGCCCGCGCCCGAGCTCGACGATCGCAGCACCGTCGCCACCGCGATCCCGCCGGGGTACGCCAGCCGGTTGAAGTCGATCATCTGCTTGCGCAGCGGGATCACGAACGCCAGCCCCAAGATCCCGCCGGTGATGCACGCCAGCACCATCAACACCGGCGAGAAGTCCCCGGCCCCGGGGAAGCGCGCGTCCAAGATAAAGAGCGCCGGCACCGAGAACATCATGCCCGCCGACGCCCCGTTCACCGCCGAGGCGATCGTCTGGTTGATGTTGTTCTCGACGATGCTGCTGCGGCGCAGCAGCCCCCGCAGGATCGCCCAGCCGAGGATCGCCGCCAGCTCCGAGCCCTCGATCGAGAAGCCCAAGATCAGCGACGCGTAGCCCATCGCCACGCAGATCAGCGACCCCAGCAGGTAGCCGACGATCAGCGCCGTCCACGTCAGCTCTGGGTACGCCCCCCGCCGGATCGGCCGCCCCCGCGGATCTGCCAGCGGCCCGCCCCCGCCGAGGCTCGCTGCGCCGCCGCTCGCGCCCGTCTCTGTGCCTTTCGCTGCGTCGACCACGTCTGCGCGCGAGCGTAAAGGAGCCTGCGCGGCGTTGTCTACCGCGATCCGCCCCGCCCACGCCACCGACGAAGGCGCCGCCTCGACCCCTCGATCGAAGCGGCGCCCCCTGCTCCCTCATCGGCCTCGCCGCTCAGGGCACGCCGAGCGGCGCCCACGGCGTCCAGCCGCCCGCGTAGTGGCGCTCGTGGATCGCCCCGTCGGCGCCGCGCATGAACACATAGCCTTGCTGATTGGGGCCCATCATCACCGCGGGGGCGGAGTGCGCGCTCCCCCCGAGCGAGTGCCAGTTCGACCACCCGTTATCATACCACTTATGATAGATCGCCCCGTCGACCCCGCGGCAGTAGACCACCAGGCGCCCCTCCGCGGAGACCATCACCGCCGGCGCCGAGGTCGAGACCCCGCCGAGCGAGTGCCAGTCTGACCACTTGCCGTCGTGCCATTTATGATAAACCGCTCCGTCGGTCCCCCGGCAGAAGACGACCAAGCGCCCGCCCGCGTGCACCATCGCCGGCGCCGAGCTCGAGACCCCGCCGATCGAGTGCCACTCTGACCAGCCGTTATCGTACCACTTGTGGTAGATCGCCAGATCCGCGCCGCGCGCCGCGACCCGCAGGTAGCCGCCCGACATCGTCGCCGCCGGCGCCGACGTGACCACCCCGCCCAGCGAGTGCCAGCCCGACCACGGCGCGCCGTGAGCGTCCCGCCACGCGTGCCAGATCGCGTCATCCAAGCCGCGCGCGAACACCACCGGCCGCGTCGGCCCCGTCAACGCGACCGCCGGACCCGAGCGGAACCCGCCGCCGATCGACACCCACTGGCCGCTGGCGCTGCTATGAAGGTCACGCACCATCATGCTCCCGTCCGCCGCCCCCAGCGCGAACACCAGCGGCCGCTCGACCGAGGTCTTCGCCGCGGGCAGCGTGACCCTCTGCTTCGTGATGGGGTCGATGATCGTCGTCGGCGACGCCGCCTCGACCGTGAGCCCGCAAGCGACCCCCGCGATGTCGGTCACCAGATCATCGATCGGCCCCGTGATCAGGCTCGGGCTCACCTCAGACCCCGGCCGCCCGGTGATCCGCAGGTCCGCGGTCAACACATAGTGCCCGCCATGACCTTCAAAGGGCATCGCGAACGGCGCGCTCGTCGTCTTGCCGCCGAACGACGCGTCCGCCGCGTCAAAGTTGACCGTCACGTTCACGGGCGGGAACACATCATCCTCCCACCACGTCTTCAGCGCCCCGATCAGCTCGCCGATCGCCCAACCGACCAGCGCGCCGATCAGCGCGCCGACCCCCATGCCGAGGATCCCGCCGATCGCCGCCCCGATCGCCGTCGACACCGCCGACACGACCTTGCTCTTCGCGAAGTCAAAGACCTTCTGCATCCACTCGGGGAAGCCGCCGTTGTCGACCTCGCTCAAATACACCACCGCGGAGACCGTCCGCGGCCAATAAAACCCCACCCGAAGATCCCAGCCGCCGAGCACCATCGGCGGCCCATACGCCCGCTCCGCCCCGTCAGCGGCGTAGCTGCCCAGGTCATGGATGGGGCTCTTCACCGCCCGCTGGATCGCGTCGACGAGCAGCACCCCCACCTTGATCTCATCGCTGCCAGCCTCGGAGCCCATAAACCCGTCGGTCTCATCGACGCACTTCACGTGGTGCAGCCGCAGCTCCAGCCACTCCCCCGCGTCACGCGGCCGCAGCTTCTTGGCCGCGGCCGGCGCCGGGATCTTGCCAGGAGCGAACGCCTGCGCGACCTTCTGCGCCGTCAGCCGCAGCGCGGGCGCCTTACGAGCGCTCACCAGCTCGCTCACCGACTTCGCCGCGCGCACGTCTAGATCGGCCAGGTCCCCGAGCAGCCCCGCGCGCGCGCTCGCGGGCCCGCGGAGGAGCTCGATCGCCTTCGCGCCGGCCTTCTTCTGCCGCTCTGCCGGCATCGCCCGCAAGCGCTCGAGGAAGAGCCCCTCCAGCGCCGCGCCCGCGGGGATCGGGAACGCCCCCGGATCCGCGAGGTGCGCGGCCGCCTTCTCCGCGCCCAAGATCAGCTCCGCCGCGACCCTGCGCCCCAACACGAGCAGCTCAGGATCGACAATTATTGGATTATGACTGATGACCGCCTCTGACATCTCTGTGTCCTCCTCTTCCTCAATCGTGATTTGATTTGATTTGATTTGATTTGATCGATCATATCCCTGTCAGTTATTTACATAATCTATAGTCCACAGTCCTAAAACCACGTCGTGGCGCGCCGCCCGCGCCTCACCTACCGCGCGCAGCGACCCCGCCGCAGCGCCAGCAATCCGGCCGCGAGCACGCACGCCACCGACGATCCACGGCCCAGGAGCCCCGCCTCCGGAGCAGCATAGCCCGGCGCGATCACATCTAAGCGCGGCGACCGACAACACGAGGGCAGCAGCGCCCCTCGCTGATCCGCGCCGCCGACCGCGAGCACCCCCGGGTGTCGCGCTGGGAAGTCGATCGGTCGCGGCGCCCCGTTGCCTGCCGCCGCGATGAAGCACATGCCCGCCGCCAGGCCTCGGTCGATCTCACCCGCGATCTGCTCGCTCCAATCCTCCATCCCCAGCGGTAACGCGACGATCGCCGCCCGCTGCGCCCGCGCCCAGCGGATCGCCGCCGCCACGGCGCGGCCCTCTCCTCCCTCCTCCGTGAGCACGCGGGCGTGCAGCAGCTCGGCGCGCGGCACGATCCCACGAACCCGCGCGCGCCCCTGCCCCACCAACAGCTTGAGATCGCGCGTCGCGTGCTCCTGCGCCGCCGCCGAGTCACCTCCGTCACCCGTAAAGTCCTCGCGGATCACCGAGGCCCCCGACAGCTCCGGATCCGCGCATAAAGCGTCCCCGTCGAGCAGCGCGATCCGGATCCCCGCGCCCTCTCGCCCCTCATCCTCGGCGGTCCAAGTGAGCAGATCGGTGCCCGTCTCAGGCGCCCATTCAGGGCGAAATCCGCGAAAGATCTCGAGGACATCGAAGCACGGCTCGAGCCACGGACGACGCGCTGAGACATTCATGAATGACATCTCTGCTTCGTCCGAGGGCCGCCATCCTACGCGGAGCTTTCATCGGGGTCAGCGGGAGATTATGCGCGCGTCGCAGCGGGGCTCCACGGCTGTCTCAGAGGACATCCACAACCACCTCGCCGCGCGGGGCCGACCGGTTGTTATCCACTTACCTCGCGCCGTCGCCACGAGCGCGTCGACCAAGACGAAGCGTCGAGCACGCCCTCGACCTCGACGCCGGCGCGGATCGCCGCGGCCCCCCGCCCCCTCGTCGACGTTGACCTGACCTTTCGATCCTGTGATCCTGCCCGCCAGCCGCCATGCACCGCCCTCTCCCGCGCCTCCGCCTGCTCGCCCCCCTGCTCGTCGCCCTCGGCCTCGCCGCCGCGCCCGCCGCCGCCGACGCTTTTTGCGGCTTCTACGTCAGCGGCGCCGACGCCAAGCTCTACAACAACGCCACCATGGTGGTGCTCATGCGCGACGGCACCCGCACCGTCCTCAGCATGCAGAACAACTACCAGGGCCCCCCGCAGGACTTCGCGATGGTCGTGCCGGTCCCCGTCGTCCTGCAAGAGAAGGACGTCAAGACCTTACCGCCCGCGATCTTCGATCGCGTCGACCAGCTCGCCGCCCCGCGCCTCGTCGAGTACTGGGAGCAGGACCCCTGCCAGCCGATGTACGAGGAGGAGCGCATGTTCTCCGCCGAGGGCGCCGCCATGGCCGACGACGGCGGCATGGCGCGCAAGAGCAGCCGCGACCTCGGAGTCACCATCGAGGCCAAGTTTGAGGTCGGCGAGTACCAGATCGTCGTGCTCGGCGCCCGCGACGCCGCCGGCCTCGACACGTGGTTACGCCAGAACAATTACAAAATTCCCGCCGGCGCCGAGCCCGTGCTGCGCCCCTATGTCCAAGCCGGCATGAAGTTCTTCGTCGCCCGGGTCGACGCCCGCAAGGTCCGCTTCGTCGGCGACCAAGCCCAGCTCTCCCCCCTGCGCTTCCACTACGACACCCCCACCTTCGCCCTCCCCGTCCGCCTCGGCCTCATCAATTCCAGCGGCGTCCAGGACCTCTTGGTCCACATCCTCGCCCGCGGCGTCCGCTACGAGGCCGCCAACTACCCCAACGTCGCGATCCCCACCAACATCGAGGTCAACGACGCCACCCGCCGCGCCTTCGGCCCCTTCTACGCCGCCCTCTTCGATCGCGTCAGCGCCCGCACCCCCGGCGCTGTCGTCACCGAATACGCCTGGTCCGCCGGCTCCTGCGATCCCTGCCCGCAAGAGCCCTTAAACGCCGGCGAGCTCGCCACCCTCGGCGCCGACGTCCTGCCCACCTACGAGCGCGCCCTCCGCGGCGGCAACGTCCCCTCCGAGCTCGCCTGGCAGATGCCCAGCGAGTTCGTGCTCACCCGCCTGCACGCCCGCTACGACCGCGCCAGCCTCGGCGAGGACCTGGTCTTTCAGGCAGCGCCACCGATCATCGGCGGCCGCGAGATGCAGGCCGAGGACGGCAAGCTCGAGCAAGGCGCCCGCCCCGCTTCGTATGGGGAGAACAATTTCCAGGCGCGCTACATCATCCGCCACCCCTGGACCGGCCCCATCGCCTGCGCCCAGCCCAGGCGCGGGATCTGGGGCGGCCCGCCCGCAGGTGTGAACCAAGACACCCGCCCCGCGATCGCCACCGATCTCGCCTTCGTCGCCCGCGACGCCCGCCTAGAGAGCTACGTCGCCCAATCGATCCCCGAGCTCGAGCTCACCGCCGCCCCCCGGCCGCTCCCCTCCGGCCCGCTCCAGCCGCCCCCGCCCGAGCCCAAACCCACGAGCGGCTGCGCCCGTTGCGCCCTCGACCTTCAAACCCACGACCCGCTCGCCCTCTTCGGCCTGCTCGCGCTGCTCGGCCGCCGCCGCCGCCGCTGATCCCTCCACCAACCCACGAGCCCCACGAGTCCCACGAGCCCAAGAGCCCCCAGCGGCGACCCCCGCGTCGTCGATCGACAGCCGCACCCGCCATCGCCATCGCCATCGCCGTCGCCATCACCCGCGGTCGCGGTCGCGCCGTCGCCTGTCGCTAGCGTCGCCTCGCCGCCGCTGGTCGGCTCGTCCCCCGTCGAGCCCTCGCCGCCGCTCGTGGTCTCGCCCTCTGGCTCACCGAGCGCCCGCGGCGCCGTACACGCGCGGTTCCCGGCCGCATCCGTCGCGCAGATCCGCGCGGAGCTCGCGCCCGTCACCGCCACCGCCGCCCGCCACAAGTCCCCCCCGACCCAGCGCATCGGCGCCGCGCTCATCGACGAGTCCGCGAGCAGCACCACCTCCACCTCCACCGCTTGAAAGTCGTGCGGCATCACCGGCGTCTTGCGGTCGTGCACCTGCCCCGTGATCACAAACTCGCCCGCGCTCGCCCCCGGCGCCGCGCCCCGATCGACCACCAGCGGCGGTCGGCCATCCACCGGGACATCTTCGCCGAAGTACACCTTATCGGGCTCGGCCAGCTCACCTTCGGCCATCACCACATCGAGGCGCCCGTCGCCGTTCAGATCCGCGACCGCGATCCCCAGCGTACCCGGGCTCATCGCCGGCTCGAACACCCCCACCTGCGCGGTGAGGCCTCCTGCGCCGTCGTTGAGCAGCAGTCGATCCTGCGAGCCCGCCAGCCCCGCGATGAGCACGTCCGCGTCGCCATCCGAGTCCACGTCGAGGAACACCGCCATATTGTCGTCCCCCGCCAGGTTCTGCGGCTCTGGCAGCAGCGCCTCGGTCACGTCCACGAACCCCTGCCCCGGCTGCCACGAGAGCACGTGCTCGCGCGTGCCCGGCGACTTATCATTGATCGTGATCAGCTCGACGAACCCGTCCCCTGTCAGGTCCATCGCCTCAAAGTCATAGTTGTTCGAGAATTGCGGCAGCATCGTCGACGCGTCGACAAAGCCCCCGGCGCCGTCCCCGAGCAGCAGCGACGAGCCCGCGCACGACTTACACGACGCGAGCACGTCGAGCGCGAGGTCGCCGTCGACGTCCACCAGCTCTAGCTCCCACGACCAGCGCACCAGCGCCCCCGGGAGCGCCTCCTCCACAAACACCCCGCCCTCGTTCAACCACAGCAGCAGCCGCCCGCCCTCATTCTTTGAGGGATCGCCCGCACCCCAGTCGGCCAACACTAGATCGAGGTCGCCGTCACCGTCGACGTCACCGAGCTCCGCGTCCCCCACGCTCGCCAGCCGCTGCGGCAGGTGCGTCGCCGTCACCTCTTGAAAGCCCCCGCCGCCCTGCCCCAGCAGCAGGCGGCTCTGCGTCTGCCACGTGTTGCCGACGAAGAGATCGACCACCCCGTCGCCGTCGACGTCGCGCGCCTTGATCACCCGCGTCCGATCCGCCGCGCCCATCACCGCCTCGCTCACCTCGAGGAAGGATTCACCTGCCCCTTGGTTCAGGAACACCCGGTTTCGCTCGGGCCCGCCGTCGCTCGCGTAGCCGCGGCCGTTCGCGAAGAGCAGATCCACGCGCCCGTCGCCGTCGATGTCCGCCAGCTCGACCTTATTCGACCACTCCCCAGTCACCCCGATCGTCTGCGCCGTCACGTCCACCCACGGCGCAGCGACGACCTCCGCGCCGGACAAAGAGATCGAGCCAAGCGCCAGGAGCGCGCTCACGCGCGGAGAGGATCGGAGCTGCACCATCGGCGCGGAGGATATCACCGGCCCGCGCCCGCCAGCCGCTGCTCGCGCGCCTTACGGCTACGCTCTCAGGGCCGCGCGGCGCCGACGCAGCAGCAGCATCACCCCGAGCAGCCAGAGCGCCGAAGACGGCCCTTCGCCGCCCGTCACGGCGCACGCGCAGCCTTTATCGTCGTCTTGCCCCCCGTCTGTCGCGGAGTCGACGCTGCTCGCGCTCGAATCGCCCGTACTGCCCGTATCACCCGTATCACCCGTATCACCCGTCGTCTCACCGGCCGCCGCGCACGCCCCTCCCGGGGCCAGATCCATCGCGCCCCACTCGGGCTCCGGGATGATCGTGTAGCCATCATTGGGCGCGTCGTCCGCCCGGTAATAGCAGGCGTTACAGAGCTCAAAGGCCGGGGCGGCGTTGCCCGCGAGGTCCAGCGCCTCGACCGTGAAGCAGAGCGACGTCGGATCCTTCCCCCCGAGTTGGGACACCACGAGCGGGATCGGGACCCTTCCCCCGAACGACCCGCCGCTGACGCTGCCCGCGCTCGCGCGCGTCAGCCCAGGAGCGGACCCGGGAGCCGCCTCATCGAGGGCGACGTGCACATAGATCGTCAAGTCATGATCTACGAGGCAGTCGCCGCCGCTCGATTGGACGTCACCGTGGTCGAAGACCGCGAAGAACGAGCCCGCAGGGTCCGGGATCGGCGCGACCAGATCCGCCGCGCTCGCCGTGTACGACAGCGTATGTTCGCAGCCGCCGCCCAGACAAAAATCGCCGCTGAGCACCACCACCTGCCCAGGCGCCGGCGCAGGCTCGACCACAGCCGCCAGCGTCGCCCAGCTGTCGGCGAAGGGCGCCGGCGCCAGCGCCGCAGCTTCGCCGTCGATCGTCACCGACACCCCCGCGAGGCTGATATCGTAGCCCCAGAAGAGCAGCGCCGCGTTGCTCGGGTAGCTCGAGTCCGAGGACGGCATCGTCGATCTCAGCTCCGCGCCGGGCACCCCGCACGCGTAAACCTGCGACGGCGCCGCGACGATCGCGAGCGCACCACCAAGCAGAAGCCATCGAATCGCAGTCATATCGCCGAGTGTAGCCCCGTCGTCCGGGCGAGCCCACGCTCGCCGCCGCTCGTCGCCGCTCGCCGTGATCGCCAGCGTCCCAGCGCATGCAGGCTGAGCTACCCTCGCACGAGGATGCGTAAGAGCGGCCGTCGCGCCTTTGACCCCACGCTGACCGAGCCACACTTGTGGAACGCCCTATCGGCCGGCGTGCTGGTCGAGTTCGACCAACGCCTCGGGCCGGCGCGGGTCGCAGAGGCGATCGAGGCGGCCGGGCTCTCACGCGAGTACCTCGAGACCCCCGATCGTTGGGCCTCCATCACCTTCCACGCCCGCTTCGCCGACGCCCTGGCGGCCGTGCTCGGGCTCCCCGGGCCGCCGCCGCACGAGCACCCGTTTTGGCAGCACTGGCGGCGGGCGTCGTGGCGCTTCGCGGACGGCTCGGTCGGCAGCGCAGCGTGGCTGCAGATCTGGGCGATGGAGCGGCCCTCGGTCTACTTCGCCGATCTCGAGCGGCTCTACGCGTCGACGAATCAGATCAGCCGAGGGCGCTTGGTCGACCGCGGGGATGGTTGGTCGCGGATCGAGGTCACCGAGTCGACGGCCTTTGAGACCCGCCCCGCGGCGTGCTGGAGCCGGTACGGCCACTTCGAGAAGATCCCAGAGATCTGGGGCATGCCGATGGCGACGATCGAGCACCCGCGCTGCCGCCACCGCGACCCGGGCCAGGCCTCGTGTATCTACACGGTGCGCTACGACGAGGGCGCTGCGCCGGCCCCAGAGGCCGCGCTGGCGCGGATCGCCGGGCTCCTCCGCGCCCAGATCGCCGGCATCATCGCCCAGCAGAAGGCGGGCTTCGTCGAGCACCGACGGGCGCTGCTCGCCCAGCGCAAGACGGCCAGCTACCTGCCGGCGAACGCGCTACGGGCGCTCGAGCTCGATCCCGAGCGCGAGCTCGCGCTCGGAGGCCATCGCTGCGACGGCGCCGTGCTCTTCGCCGACATCGTCGGCTTCACCTCCCGCTTCGCCGAGGCGAACGCCGAGGCGGTGGTCGAGCACCTGAACCTCTACTTCGAGGCGATGGACGCCGTGATCGCCGCGCACGGAGGGATCGTCGACAAGCGGATGGGCGACGGAATCATGGTGGTCTTCGTCGCGGTCGAGGCGCCGCGGACGCTCACCGAGCTGGGGGCCGCCGCCGTGCGCTGCGGGTTGGCGATGCAGCGAGCCCTACCGGCGTGCAACGCGGTGATCGTCGCGCAAGGGGGCGAACCGGTGGCGATCCGCGTCGGTGTGAGCTCAGGATCGCTGATCCAGGGCAACCTCGGGTCGGCGAGCCGGATGGAGTACACCGTGATCGGCGAGCCGGTGAACCTCGCGGCGCGGCTCCAGTCGGCGGCGGCGCCGGGGCGAGTGCTGACCCGCGCCGAGTCCCTGGTCGGCGCGCCAGAGCTGGCGCAGGCCGGTACGGCCCGCCAGGTGATGGCGAAGGGGATCGGCGAGGTCTGGGCGGTGGAGCTCGATCCCGGCGCGATCGAGGCCGTCTAGCGGGCCGACTCGCTCACCTCGCCGCGGGCTCGCAGCCACCGCTCGATCTCCGCCGCCTTCGTCGGCGACAACAGCGGCTCGCGGACAAAGAGCCGCCGCGCCTCCTCGGCCAGCGCCCGCGCCTCATCATCATCGCCGCCGCTCGCCACGATCGCCTGCGCCAGCACGAAGAGCATCAGCGCCTCCTCCTCCGGCTCGCTGTGCGTGCCCGCCTGAGCCAGCTCTACCGCCCGCCGCGCGTAGCCGAGCGCCTGCGCCGCCTCACCGAGCCCGAGCAGCGAGCGCGCCAGCTCGCGATGGATCGGCGCCAGCTCCGGCCGCGACTCCCCCAGCGCCCGCGTCAGCGCCGCCAACCCCGCCGACAGCGGCTCCTTCGCCTCTGCGAAGCGCCCCACCTCGTTCAACATCTCACCGTAGTTCGCGCGGAAGATCGCCGTATTCGGGTGCTCAAGCCCCAGCTTCGCCTCACCGATCGCCACCGCCCGCGCCAGCGCCGCCAGCGCCTCCTCGGACGCCCCACGTTTATGCAGCGCCACCGCGAGCGAGCTCAAGAACGCCGCCACGCTCGCGTGCTCGGCCCCCAGCAGCGCCTCACCGATCCGCACCGCCCGCCGCAGCTCGACGATCGCCCGCGCGAAGTCTCGCTCACGGATCGCCAGCTCACCGCGCTGAGACAGCACCTCCAGCACCCGCGGGTGCATCTCGCCCATCGACGCCTCGAAGATCGCCAGCGACGCGTCGAGCGCCGCCGCCGCCTCCGCGAAGCGGCGCTCCCTGGTCGCCAGCAGCCCGATCCTGCTCAGCACTAGGCCTAGTTGCGGGTGCCCCGGCCCGAACGCGCTCAGCGCCGCCGCGCGCGCCTTCTCGAGGCTCTCTCGCGCCTCATCGATCCGGCCCAGCTTGAACAGCGCCGCCGCCATACCGACCCGCAGCTCGACCAGGCTCGCGTGCTCCTCCCCAGAAAAGATCCGCTCACGCGCCGCGATCGCCCGCGAGAAGCGCTCACGCGCCCCCTCGTAGTCGCCGCGCAGCACCGACGCGCCCGCCGCCGCGGCGAGCAGCTCTGCCTCTTGCAGCGGCGCTCCCCCGTGTCGGATCTCCGCGTCGGCGACCCGCACCCACCGATCTGCGGCGGTGAAGTCGCTACGACCCGCGCTCACCACCGTCACGGAGAGCAGCGCCGCCTCGATCGCCGCCGCGTCATGTCCCAACGCCCGCGCCTCGAAGTACGCCTCTTCGAGCGCCACCTCCGCGGGCGCGTACTCGCCCTTGCTCGCGAGCAAGCGCCCGCGCGTCAGCGTCACCTCCACCAACAGCGGCGCATACGCGATCCGAGCGGCGGCCTCTGCTAGCGCCGCCACCCGCTCCTGCCCCGCCTCGTGGCGCCCTGCCCGTTCGAGCGCCCGCACCTCCGCCAAGCCGCCGCGCAGCGCCGCCACCTCGGCCGCGATCGAAGGGTCATCGGGGGGCCGCAGCCGCGCCTTGAGGTACTCCAGATCCTCGCACGCGGCGACCCGCGGCAGCGCCCCGACCGCCGAGCTCGCCTCCTCGACCACCGCTGCGTCCGCGTCTTGGAGGAGCCCCACCAGCGCCGCCAGCTCCTGCCGTCGCTGCGCCAAGCACGACATCTGCAGATCCAACAGCTCCCCCGAGCGCTCGCCGCGACGATGGCTGAGGCAAGCCTGCTCATGCATCGTCAACCAATCGGCGCGGTACGAGTCGAGATCGCGGCTCGCCCGCTCCGCCGCCGCGCTCGCGTACGGGATCCCCGTCGCGAGCAAGCTCGCGCGCACGGCGGCCCGCGCCGCGTCGTCCCACACCCCTCCCAGCTCAGCGGCGCCCCCTTGGCAAGCCTCGAGCTCGCGCTGCACCAACCAGCCGCTCAGCGCCCCCACGGCGATGACCGCCGCCGCAGCCGTCCCCCCGATCGCCGCCCGCCGACGCCAAACCGCCCAAGGGTCGAGCTCGAGCGCCGCCAGCAGCGCGGCCATCGACGGCCAACGCGCCTCTGGGGTCACCTCGAGCCCCTTCATCAGCGCCTTACGGATCCGAGCGGGCACCTCACGCCCGCGCGTCGGCGGCGTCACCCGCCGCTGCAGCACCGCCCGCATGATCTCTCCTTGGTCTTTGCCGGCGAACGGTCGCACCCCGAAGAGCAGCTCATACGTCGTCACGCAGAACGCGAACAGATCGGCCCGCCCGTCCGCCGTCTCGCGCAGGTGCTGCTCGGGCGACATATACGCCGGCGTCCCGATCAGCGAGTGCGCCGCCGTCAGCTCGCTCTCCAGAGTATTTGTCGACAACGAAGAGCGACCCACCGCCAGCACCCGGTCCCCGCTCGCCGGCTCCTGCTCCGCCCGCACCAGCCCGAAGTCCAGCACCCGAACCCGCCCATCACGGCCGATCATCACGTTGTCGGGCTTAAACTAGCCCTTTGCGCGTCTACTGGCCCCTGAGCCCCTACTCGTGGCGGGTGACCAATTTGGGCCTGGTTTGGGCCCTGGATCCCGCGGTCTCGGGGGTCGCGCGCCAGAAGGCGGCGGCCTCGATCGCGGCTGTCTCTCCGGCCAGGTGCACGTAGCGCTGGGTGGTAGCGATCCGCGGCTGCCGCCACAACCGCACCAGACCGAGGGGCGCGAGGCAGGCGTCGTAAAAAGCGCCAGCGCGCTCGAGATCAGCGACGCCGAGTGAAATGTGATCGTACATCACCCGGCTCCTGCCGCCTGCCGCCTCCCCTGTCAAGCGTTCACGACCAACACCGCCGCCGACGCCTGCCCGGCTCCGCCCAGCGCCGGCGCCATCGACACCGCCGTCGGAGGCCGTCGCCAGGGAGCGTGGTGGCGAGCAGGCGGTTGCGCCCCATCGCCCACCCGCAGGACACCCAAGCCCGGCGATCTCATGCGCAATTTTTCGGACAAGCAACCTCGGGGGGGCTCCTTGCGGCGGCGCCCGGGCTCGTGTTCCAATGGGGACGTGCTCCGCGGCGTATCCGTCCTCCTCGCGTTCACCGCCGGGTGCTTCGTCGACGATCCGATCGCGAGCTCGGGGGAGACGAGCCACGGGATCTCGGAGGGGTCGTCGAGCACGAGCGGCGACGCGAGCGGGACCACGGCGGCCCCAGTGTGCGGCGATGGCCACGTCGACGACGACGAGGGCTGCGACGACGGCAACGACGTGGCGGGTGACGGTTGCGACCCTACGTGTGCGGTCGAGCCGCCGCCGCTCTATGCCTTCGTCACCGAGGCGAAGGTGACGGGCGCGGTCGGTCCGCTGGCGACGGCGGACGCGCTCTGCCAGATGGAGGCGGCGGCGGCGGGGCTCGGCGGTACGTACATGGCGTGGCTCAGCCCGAACAACACGCAGGCGCCGGTCTTCCGCTTCGCCCCGCACACGCGCGCGTACGTGCTGCCGGGGCCGGATCAACCGCTCCTGGCGGTCGGGATCGAGGGGCTCATCGGCACGATCCACGAGCGTGGGCTCAATCGCTACGCGAGCGGGGTGGAACTGGCGGCGGCGGGGGGGTGCAGCGCGGAGAGCCTCGTGTGGACCGGGACGAGCAACGACGGGACCGCGGAGAACGACACGTGCGAGGGCTTCTCGAGCGCGGATCCGGCGCTGAAGGGGCGGGCCGGCCGCTTCACCGCGAACGGCGCGGGCTGGACCACCCACTGCGCGATCCAGTGCGATAGCGAGCTGCCGATCTACTGCTTCGAGGCGCCGCCCTGACCGCGCCGTGACCGGGGCTCGAGGAGGCTCACCCGCGTTGGAGGATCGCCAGCGTCCACGTATGGAGCTACTCCGCAGCGAGAGCTGCGATGGGGTCCTGCTCTTCGAGCGCACCCCCGAAGTCACCCGCCTCATCACCGAGTTCCTCGAACGTTAACGCCGCTTGGCAGCGGTCTACGAGGTTCCTCTATGGCACCCCGCAGAAGCCGACGTGCTCCATACCCTCCGGCACATCGAATCCTTTGGCGATAAACGCCACACACTCAGCCCCCTGGCTTGCCAACGCGCAAGCATTGGGCGCACGAACGTCGCAGTATGACGTGCAGCAGCCATCTCCCGCGCACGGGGTGAGCCATTGTTCTGGCATGCAGACTCGCCGCCAGCGCCAACTTCACCGAGCGCGCCCACGATCGCAACATCGAGGACGGCGTCGGTCTCGTGTGCGGCTACGCTTACGTTCTTAGCGACAGGAGCAGCTCGAGGTGCACCAGGGCGTCGCCCTTGGCGACGTTCTCGATCGTCTCAGCGCCCCCGAGCGCGAGGGCCGGCGCGAAGTGGAACGCCTCGCCCGCCGCGAGCTTGCCGTGGACCTTGAGGGCCTGCGGGAACAGCGCAGGCCGGAAGCTCGGGCTCATGCCGAAGATGTCCGTGCGGCCTTCTCCTGCCGGATCGAGCGCTGCGAGCGCGTCTTCGAGGGTCCAACTCATAAAGCCGATCCTGCCGTAGTGGGGATCGAGGAGCTGAATGTCGAAGGGCTCGTTCTCCTCTGGCACCCGGTCCGCTGAGCCCAAGCGGCGCACGTAGATGAGCTCGCCGAAGCCTGTGAGCAACAAGGGGGTGTAGACGCGCCCCGGGCGGGTGGCGGGGATGGGGACCCACCGGGCGAGTGTGTCCCGGAAGGCCCGCGGGTCCACGAGCTGTAGGCGCCCCTCGCCGAACGACGATAACCCGTGCTCCTGCCAGAGCTGCACCACGGCCTCGGGGACGTCGGCGCGGCACGCGTCGAGCATGCCCTCCGGCGCGGGGCGTGCTTCGTCGATTGGAAAGGTGTTCGGCATGATTGTCACGCGCGCGAGAATAACCCACTTCGACGTCACCCCGCAGACCTCCTTGAAGTACACGGACGTCGACGGATCGAGCGGCCGCTCTCAGCAGCCATCCCCATGAACCCCCACCGACGCGTCTGCCCCCCGGCGCGCCGCGAGGAAGGTGCCGCAGCGGCGGGCGCCTCGGCGCAGGAGAGGTTCGCCGTCGCGGGCGACCTCGACGCCGCCGACATAGACGTGGCGGGCGGCGTCGCCGCGGTTGACGCAGCGCTCGAGGCCGCCGAGCTCCGGGAAAGGGGCGAGGTGGATCTGCTCGACGCGCTCGTCGAGGCGGGTCGGATCGATGACGGCGAGATCGGCGCGGCGGCCCTCGGCGAGCACGCCGACGTCGAGGCCGAACCAAGCGGCTTGCTCGCCGGTGAGGCGGTGAACCGCGCGCTCCAGGGTCATGATCGGGCGCCCCGATCGTTCGGCGTCGAGCACTCGCTTGAGCATACGTAGCGGGAAATTATAAAAAGCCATGCTGCGGAGGTGGGCGCCGGCGTCCGAGAAGCCGATGAGAGTGCCTGGGTCGTTCATAATCCGCGCGAGGACCTCGGGGCGGTGATTGGCGAGGCAGGTGTGCCAGCGGAGGGCGCTGTCGTGCTCGGTGAGCAGGTCGATGAAGGCGCTGGCGGGGTCTTGACCGCGAGCTTCGGCGACTTGAGTGAAAGAGCGGCCGACGACGGCGGGGTCGGGGCAGGCGAGGATGACGGCGTCGCTGAGGTCGCGGTGCCATACGCGGGGAGCGAGGCGCTTGCGGAGCTCGCGGCGGAAGGCGCGGCGCCAGGTCGGGTCGCGGAGGAGGGCGCGGCGCCGCTCCAGATCGCGGGCGAGGTCGCGGATCGCCTGGCCAGCGGGGAACTCTTCAAAGAGCACCGAGTCCATGCCGTCGTAGTAGAGGTCAAAAGGGACTGGGGGGCTCTGCCAGCGGAGGTCGCCGCCAAAGACGCGGTTGGTGATGAACGCGAGGGCGTGGGTGAGGCCGTAGATGTAGCTGTCGGCCTTGAGGTCCATCATGGAGATGAGGGTGGTTCGCAGCGGCGCGCGGACGCCGAAGCCGCCGCTCTCGAGCACCATGCGGAGGACGTTGACGCGCGTGACCAGGTTGGGGGCTGTCTGGTGGATCGCGCCGCGGCGCCGAAGGACGGCGTGGAGGCGGCGGCGCTCGGGGGCGCGGGCGTAGCTGGAGGGGAGCGATTTGGACCACTCGCGGTCGCCGTCGAGGCGGTCCCAGGGGTTGGTCATCTCCGAGAGGCCGAGCAGGCCGCAGTCGAGGGCCTGCTCGAGCAAGCGCTCCATGGCGGCGAGGGCGCCCGAGCTGGGGCGTGCGCGTGGATCAACGGCGGCAGAGAGGCCCATGGTGGCGGCGCGGATGTCCGAGTGGCCGAGGTAGGCGGCGACGTTGGCGCCGAGCGGGTGGCGGTCGATCCAGTCGCGCCAGCCGGCGGGATCGCGCCAGGTCTTGATCTCCCGGAGGAGCGGCAGGACGTGCTCGCGAGGCACACCTTCGACGCGGGTGAAGAGATCAGAGCAGTCGTCGGCGTCGGCGGCGACGAACGAGATCGAGCAGGAGCCGAGGAAGACGGTGGTGACGCCGTGGCGGACGCTCTCGCCCAAGTGGGGGGCGAGCGCGACCTCGGCGTCATAGTGGGTGTGGTTGTCGATGAAGCCAGGGAGCACCCAGCAGCCGGCGGCTTCGACGATCTCGGCGTCCTCGGGGGCGTGCAGGTGAGGGCTGATCGCGGAGACGAGGCCGTCTCGGAGGAGCACGTCGGCCGCACGAGCGGGGGCTTGGGTGCCGTCGATGACGAGGCCAGCGCGGATGACGATCGGTCGCATACGCGACTCTATACCAGCGCGGCCGCGATCCCTGCCGATAAACGTCCAGCTCGATCGGTCCCGCTCCCGGCTGGCAGCTCGTCAGCCGGCCCAGTCAGGGGGGCATCCCGCGAGCTGCGCGGCGAGGGTCCAGAAGCGCTCCTGCAGCCCGACGTCCTGGGCCGCGGCGCTCGCCGCGAGCGGACGTTGATCGGCGTAGAAGGCGCCTGTCACGCCGTCGAGGGCCGTATCACAGGCCATGAACGCCAGCGACGCGACGGCGTCCTCGATGCGCGTCGCAAATGGCATATGCGGCATGATGTGACGCATGACGAGGCGCATGAGCCCGGTCGTCGACGCCGCCGCCGTCGTCGGCACAAAGCCCGGGCAGACCCCGTTGACGGTCACATCGCGGCCGGCGCGGCGGGCCAGCGCGAAGGTGAACCACAGGAGGGCCAGCTTCGAGTTCTTGTAGGCCCGATCGGCCGTGTAGCCCCGCTCGAGCCCAGGATCGTCGAAGTCGAACGACGGCGGCCCACCTCGCGCATTCTCGAGGTGGAGGCGCGATGACACGGTGACGACGCGGGGGCGAGTCCCGCGCCGCAGCGCCGGCCACAGCGCCCGCGTGAGCACCAGCGGAGCGAGCACGTTGACCGCGAGGGTCTGCTCGCGGCCCTCCTGAGTCACGAGGCGGACGGGGCTCTGCTGCAATATGCCTGCATTATGAAACAAAACATCGAGGGCGATCCCCTGCTCGGTGAGCGTCTCCCCCAGGCGGGCGACGTCGGCGAGGACGCTGAGATCGACGACGATGGGGACGAGCTCCGCGGCGGGGTGCACGCCGCGGAGCGCGGCCACCGTGTCGTCGCCGGCGGCGACGGTGCGCACGGTGAAGAGCACGCGGTGGCCGCCGCGGGCGAGGCGCTCGACGAGCCCGCGGCCGAGACCGCGGCCGCCGCCTGTGACGAGGATGGAACGCTGCTCCACGATGACCTCCACGCCCCGACGAGCGCGGCGTCAGCATAGCCCAGATCGCTCGCCGCGTGCAGGTGGACCCCGAAGGCTGAGACGCTCACCCGGCTGCGTCTCGCCGACCCGCCTAGGGCTCGATGCAGCCGGGGCAGTCGTTGTCCCAGTCCTTCATCCTCAAGGCCTGGACCCTTGCGTTCTGCACGCCCACCCGGCGGCTCGCGAAGTTCTTGAGCGGCCCTTGCATAATAAACCCGAAGAGCGCGTCGCCGACGGGCCCGTCCCCGACCTGCTTACCGCAGCGGTGATCGCCGCCGGTCAGCGCCCAGCAGCTCGTATCCACCTTGATCGCCCCCCCCTGCGAGACCCGCACCCTCATATCATGATCATACACCTCGACCCACACCTGGAAGGGCCCGCTGTGGATCGGCAGCGGGATCTGCGGCCCGACCAGGACGTCCTTTTCGGGGAAGTGGTGCCGGCTGTAGTTCTCGAAGATGATGCAGGGCTGGAGCTTGTTCGTGCACGAGCCCTTCGCCCAGATCGTCGGACCACGCCCGCGAGTGAGCGCGCTCAGCTCGGGCCCGGGCTGCCCCTTAGGGAGCGTGCCCAATTGGCTCAAGGTCTCTCCCCAGAAGAACGCGGTCTTGATCCACGAGTTAAAACCGAGGAGCTGCAGCGACGGCTCGAGGTTAGTTCCGCGGGTCACGATCGCCAAGTGACCCCAGCCGAAGTCACCCAGCAGAAAGCCATCGTGCACGATCGTCGCCGACAGCGCCGTCTTCTCCCCCTCGAAGTGATTGGGCGCGTTCAGCACCCAGCTCGCGTTATTCGGGTCGTGTTGGGGGACGACCACCGTCGAGCCCGAGATCGACACATCCGAGACCGCCACCCAGCCGAGGTTTTGTGAGATCGGGGCCATCAAACCATCGACAGCATCGACCCCCGGCTCGTCGCCCTGCTCGCCCGCGCGAGTACGCCGGTGTCGAGGAGCAGGCGCATGATCAGATGGACTCGATGCGCACACGCTCGATCGCGTCGGGGTCGAAGTCGGGGCCGCTCGGCTCACGACGGAGCCACGAGGCCATCACCAACAAGGTCGGGTGAAGCCACCGCGAGCAGCGCTCGGTGCTCGCGGCGCGTGAGCTCGCGTCAACCGGGTATTCCGCGACACTCCAGGCGGCTCGTCGGCCACCCGCTCCTGGCCCGTCGCCTGAGCCTCCAGCAGCACGCCGCCGCCCTCGCCCACTGCTCGTGCTTCGGGTTAGAAGTCGCGCCGAAATTTTGGGCCACGTTTGGGCCTCGAGGGCCCACGATAGACGTCCAGGGCTCGAGCACCCTTCCCTCAGAAGCCCCGAGTTTGGCAGATCCACGGCGTTTCGGGCTGTGGGGGCTTCTGAGGGCGGGGGTGACTCGCGTCGGGCTTAGAGTCTCAGATGGCGCCAAAAGTGGTGAATTCCGCAGCTTAGCGGGGGGGTACCGCCGTTGCCTGCGCGTTGCCTGAGCCGTTGCCTGCGCGCGCCTTCGCGGCGAGGTCGACGTGCAGGAGCACTATCACGCCCGCCTGTTGGAGGAGCTGCTGCGCACCCTCGGCCTAGTGCACCGCTGGCGCCCGCCCCCCGCCGTAGGCTGCTTTATGCTGCGACAGATCGTGCGTCTTCCGCCCTGGCTCTCGGACATTAGCGTGCTCTGTGGCGAATTGGTTGGCGTCGCGGTGTTCTCCTTGTTGCGTGAGCACGCCGGCCGTCTGTTTGCCGAGCAGCCCGCCGCCTGCGCTCGCATAGAGCGCCTGCTCGACCTTATCCCGCCTCGAGCGCGGCATCAGGGGCATCTTGAGCCTTCCGACCACGGCCTCGTCGTCGCCGATCTCGAGCGCCGGCTCAGCACCCGCGAGCTCGACGTCCTGAGCCCCGAGGCTTGCACGAACGGGTGCCATCCGCCCCGCTTCTATTCACGGACCTGCCGGCGCTGCCGCGACGGGCAGGGCAAGGAGAGGATCGATGCGCACGAGCGGCTCGCGGCCGCGGACGAGCTCGCCGTGGATCAGGATGGTCATGTCGGCGCGGAGGAGGTGCACCGCGAAGGCGCTGCTGGTCAGGCCGATAGCCGCTTCACCAGGGAAGATCGGCGCGGGCGGGCCGTAGACCGGGCCCTTGCTGGTCTCGGCGTACTCGGGCGCGAGGTCCCAGCAGTGGACCGCGCCGCTGGCCTGGCGCCCGCAGATCATCCAGGTGTTTACCGCGACCTCGACCACGTCGGCGAGCGGCGGCAGGTCGATCGGGCCCTTGCCGAGGCGCGCCGGGCGGATCTCTGACTCCATCCCCCACGAGCCCCAGCAGCTGACCGCGCCCGAGCGCCGCAGCGCGCAGGTCTGCTTGGACCGCATGCTCGAGGCGATCGCCGTCGCGTCGGCGATCCCGGGGACCGCCTGCGGGCGCCGCCGGGCGCCGCCGGGGCCTCCGAGCTGGCCGAGCTCGTTCGCGCCCCAGCAGACGACCTCGCCGCTGGAGCGCAGGGCGCAGCTGTGATCCCACCCGAGGGCGAGGGCGATCGCGTCGTCGAGGCCGGCGACGACGACGGCCGCGGCGCTGTCCTTGCCGCGCCCGTCGCCGAGCTGGCCGAGCTGGCCGTGCCCCCAGCAAGCGACGCGGCGGTCGCTCAGGAGCGCGCACGCGTGGTTCATGCCGCCCTCGATCGAGGTCGCCGCGGCGCCGAGCTCGGCCAGCGGCTCGTTCGTCGCCTCGACGCTGGTCCGACAGACGACCCCGCCGTCGAACCTTCGAGCGCAGAGATCCCACTCGAGCAGGGCGACCTCGACGACCCGACGATCCCCCACGCCGAGATCGACGTTGGCGGTGGTCGGCGAGCTCTCGTGCACGTCGTCGCCGACGCAGCGCACGCGGCCGTCGTCGACGACGACGCAGATCGCCCGGATACCGCCGCCGATCGCGACGACCTGGGCCGGAGCGGACGGATCAGGCCCCTCCGCGGGCTCGGGCGCCGCAGCCTCGGCTGTCGCGGCCTCGGGCGCGCGGGCAGGCGCCGCCGAGGGCTCGGTCGCGCCGCTCCTGGCGTCACCACAGCTCGCCGCGGCGACGACGACGACCAAGAGCGCGAGCGGGGTGAGGAGATTCGAGTGAGCCATCATGTCTGCGGCGTCCCAGGCCGAGTGTAAGAGCTCGGGCGGCGCGTTGGCGCGCCTCGTCGCGTGCCCTGCCGACCAAGGATCAGGACGCCGGGCCTTCCTCGAATTCCCAGTTCAAACCCCTCGACGCCGACTCGGCCACCCGGCCGCGCCGAGCTCGAGCTAGACCGCGCGCATGAGCCCCGCGCCGGCAGGAAGTGCAGGTCGGCGCCGGAGCCCGCTGGACGGTGACTCGCCGCTTGCGACGGATGGCGAGCTTCGGTCATCCTAGGGTCCAGATGCCGATGAAGCCTTGTACCTTCTGCGCCCGCCACATCCGCTCCGACGAGCGCGCCTGTCCGTTCTGCAGCGCCTCCTTCACGAACGCCTGCCGTGACGTCGCCGCCTTCGGCCTCGCCCTCGCTTTGGCGTCCGGCCTCGCCTGCACCGACGGCAAGGACACCAGCGCCGGCGAGTCCACCTCCTACTCAACCACCGTCGATCCCACCGCCTCGACCTCGCTCGTCACCAACCCGAGCGACGGCGACAACGCTGCCGTCTCGTACTACGCCGGCCCCAGCGACAGTTGGGACACCGAGGGCTGGACCACCACCACCTTCACCACCACCGAGACCACCGAGGTCACCACCGCGGACGATACCACCGACGCCACCACCGACGGCGACACCACCGACGGCACCACCACCGACGGCACCACCACCGACGGCGACACCGACGACACCACCGACACCGACTGAGCCAGCGCTCTACTCGTCCAGCGACACAGCGCGCCCCGGCCCCCGCCCTTCTACCGCTCGCGACACCCGCGGCCCCTCGATCACAGGCGCCGTCGTCGCGCGCCCAGCCGGGTCCTTCGGCTCACGCACCAGCTGAAAGAGCCCCGTCCCGAAGCCCGTCGCTGGCGCCGCCCGCACCATCTCGACCCGTTCACGCAGCCCCATACGATCGAGCTCGAGCGCGCGATGGTGGCAGTAGGGGTTATTCCCGGGCCGCCCCAGCAGCGGCTCTGACACCGCCGTACAGCCGCCGAGGCAGGTCGGACCATAATAACACTCACGGCAATAGCCCCACAGATCCTCGACGGTGCGCTCCCGAAGCTCGCGGAATTCTCGCGCCTGCGTCCAGATCTCCCACAGCGAGCGCTCTCGGATCGACCCCCCGATATTCGTCGGTCCTCCCAGGCTCGGGCAGCTCTTGATCGTCCCGTCGCTCTCGATCCCGAGCGCCGCCGACCCCGCATCACAGCCGTCATAATGCCCCGTCCGTCGCTTCAGATGCCCGCGCAGCCGCTGCTCCAAGGGCCCAAAATACCCCAAGCTATTGGCCGGCCAGATCCGCACCTTCAGGGCCGCCGCCCGCCGCAGCACCCGATCGAGCGCATCGAAGAGCTCGAGGAACATATACGGCTGAACGATCAACTCCGGGTGATCCGCCGCGTTACCGTGCGGCACCGTCAGTTGGAGCTGCCACGAATGCACCCCCTCGGCCGCGATCAGCACGAGCAGCTCCTCGAGCTCCGTCCGTGTATACGCGTTAATCTGCGTATTGACCGCTATCTTCGACCCCGCGGCCCGCAGGTGACGCAGCGCCGCGAACGCCCGCTGCCAGCTCTGCGGCACCGCCCGCACCAGATCGTGGCTCGCCTCGAGCCCGTCGATGGACACCGACACGCTCGTGATCCCCGCCTCGACCATCGCCTCCGCCCGCTCCGGCGTCAGGTTATAGCCGCCCGTAGTCATCGTCGCGTCCATGCCTGCCGCCCGGATCGCCCGGATCACCAGGATGAAGTCATTGCGGAGGTACGCCTCTCCGCCGATCAGCACGACCTCTCCCACCCCCGCCGCCGCCAACTCATCCACGAGCGCCAGCGCCTCCTCCGTGCTCAGCTCGTCCTGCCGTCGGTGACCGGCGCGCGGCCCGCAGTGCAGGCATTTTTGGTCGCACGCCAGCGTAAATTCCCAGACCGCCAGCCGCGGCCGCGGCATCTCCCCCGGCGGCACCAGCGGGATCGCCCGCGTCCGCGGCTTCGGCAGCGCATCCACGATCGGGAGACGCCGTCGCACATCTTGAAGGCTCATGTTTTCCTTCTACACCACTTGACCCCGCCCTCGCCGCCTACTCCACCTACCTCGCCTTCGGATGTCGCAACCCCGTGCGCGCCTCCGAGCGTCCCGCAAATGAAGTTTCGTTCGTTTTTGCGCGCTTGGCGCTTAAGCGGTTCAACGCGGGAATCTGGTTGCGAAGGTGAGTACGGAGCGGCCCGGTGAGCTGCGGCGGAGCCCGCGCTCGGCGGGGGGTGGCGCGGTCGTGGGCGCGAGGGGGTCAGGCCGTCCGAAGGCCGCCGCGCAGATTTTTCGCGTTACAACACACATCATGCTTGGGAGAGATCTCTTCGTCGGGCGAGCAGCAACGCGATCGAGTCCGGGCCTTCCTCGAATTCTCAGTCTTAAACCCCTTTACCGCGGCGCAGGGCGTGGTGTGGGACATCCTCCCGCGGGCGAGCTGCCGGATGCGCGGTCGACGCATCGATCGTGCGTGCTACGGAGCCGATCACGCGCGCCCTTCGCTTCGGATGCGCGTGCGCTCCAGAAGCGCTTCACAGCGCTCTGACAGCGCTCGTCGAAGTCATCGGGCAACAGACTCCGGGTCATGACTTGCGGCCGACCCTCGCGGCGGCCGCGGCCGCGGTCGCTGCGGCGATCTCGGCGGGGGCGAGGCGGTAGGCGTTGAAGACGGCGCGATCGATCGCGGGGAGGTCGGTCGCCGGCGTCGCGAGCAGCGCCTCGCGCTGGGCGGGGGTGAGGTCGCGCCAGCGCGGGATCCGGATCCGACGGAGGTACTGCGCCTGGAAGCGGAGGAAGCCGCCCGACATCTTGACGCAGTACGAGGCGACGAAGAGCACGGCGATCGCCGAGCGCAGGACGGTGGCGAGGGCGCGTAGATCCCAGGTGTCCTCGGGGTCATGTCCGGCGGCGGGGCCTTGGGCGACGTAGTAGAGGTTGTGGTGAGGGTAGTAGCGGCCCTCGTCATAGACGACGGTCGCCTGGCCCTTGATGTCGGGGATCAGGAGCTTGGGCGTGCGGGTGAGCTGCGGGTCGATCCGGTCGATCGTCCGGTACCAGCCGTCGCCGCTCCGCTTGGCGACATAACGGGCAGCGAGCCGCTCCTGGTGCCCTCGCAGGTAGGCGGCGAAGCGGGGGTAACGAGCGAGAGCGGCGAGGGAGCCGTCGGGCTCGAAGGGGTTGACGATGCCCTTCTTGCGCCAGCGGATCAGACCGTCCTCGAGGTCAGGAGCCATCACGAGCGGCACCTTGCGCTCGTCCTCGACGGGGAGCGACTCGTAGTCACCGACGAAAATTTTATCGGCCCCGGAGGCGACGCCGATCCCGAACTTGAGGCCAGCCTGCTCGACGGTGGGGAGATCCTGCTCGAGGCGGCGCAGCAGGGCGAGCGGGCCAGTATCCTCGAGGATCCAGGGGGCGTCGCTGGCGGTCGCACCGTGGAGCACGGAGACCCGAGGATCGCGGGTCGGCGTGTCACTGAGCATCGCGGTGACGAGGCGATCGAGCGACGCGGCGCTGACCTCGGGCCGCCGCGCGATCCGGAGCTCGCGGCCCTCGCCGCGGCGGATCACCGTGATCGAGGTGTAGGCCATCACCTCGGTGTGGAAGGCGTCCGTCCCCTCCATGTCGATCGCGTGCTCGACGTGAAAGCCGTGGGCGAGCATCGCTCGCAGGGGCTTGCCGTACTTGTTCTTCATCCAACGGTTGGCGCAGATAAAGGCGAGGCGGCCGTTATCGAGCAGCAGACGGAGGCCGCGCTCGAAGAAGGGTACGTAGAGATCGGCGCGATCGTAGATGGTGCTGTATCGCCGACGGTACTCGGCGAGCAGCGGCGCTGGGATCCGCTCCTGGCGGACGTAGGGCGGGTTGCCGACGATGACGTCGAAGCCGCCGTCGATCGGGGCGAGCAGGAAGTCGTCGGCGCGCAGCCAGGCGTCGCAGAGGGCGTCGGCGACGCGCGGGCGGGCGCCCCAGGTGATGAGGCGAAGGCGCGCGGCGTCGCGTGCTCGGGCTAGCGAAGCGGGGTGGATCTCGACGCCGCGCAGGGCGGGTCGCAGCGCGTCGAGGGCTCCCGAGGGGGCGCCGCCGCACCGGCGATACGCGGCGAGGAGGCGGTCGAGGGCGCGGAGGAAGAACTCGCCAGCGCCGAGGGAGGGCTCGAGCAGGCGGAGCTGATGGAGGGGCCGATCCTCGGTGTAGCCGGCGAGGGTCAAGATCGCGTCGACGACCTCGGGGCGGGTGAAGACCGCGCCGCGCTCGGCGTCGCCTTGAACCGCGAGCTCGGCCAGCGCCTCCGATAGCGTCGGCGCGCGAGCGCTTGGGACCAGAGCCTCGAAGTTTTGCTGCACGGTGCGCGCGGATGGTACCGCGAGCGAGCGCGCGCGCGCGTCGGGCGGAATTTCCCGGGCGCGTATAACGCGCGCACCCTGAGTATCAGGGCCACCTCACCGCCGGCTGCGCTCGCCCGTCAGCTCCAGCGCCCCCTGGATCCGCATCTTGACGGGGGCCAGCACGGCCAGCGGCTGTCGTCCTCGGGGCCGCCCGTGGACGCGGGAGCTCCCAGCGACGGCTGGGCGGCTGGGCAGCGCGAGACCGCGCCGCAGGCCGTCACGCCCCGTCGTGGCGTGCCGGGTCCAGACGGGCCGCAGCTGCCCCTTAGCGGGCGTCCCGCGGCCCCGCTCGCGGGCCGGGGCGACGACCTGTCGCGCGCGGGTTCGGCAGTGATCTCGGTGACTTGGTGAGCCGTCGCGGGTGGTCTATGCTCCGCTGCCGTCCACCACCACCCAGATCGTCGACGTGCCATCCAGCACCGACTCCGGCGCGTCCGGCAGCGGCAGCGCTACGTCCTCGGCCTCCGCCGGGTACAGCGTCTTCACCGTCACCCCTTGGTCCAGCAGCGTCCCCCCCATCTCCGGATCCCCTCGTAGAAATACACAGGCACCCCAGGAGGCGCCGACGCCTCCCCGATGTTACGCACCCGCCCCACCAGCGCATACCGCTCCGGCGGGCACTCACGCCGTAGCGTCACGATCAGGTCCGGCGCCGAGAACTCCCCCTACATCCTACATCACGCTCAACATGCACCAATGACCCATCGACTTAAATACCCACGTGGCCCCGCAAGTTTGGGTGCATTCTTTTTGCTCCTAGCGTGCGTCCCTGAAACGGACCCGTCCGTTCCGTTTGACGTGGAGGTGACCTCTCGCTACTTGTGTCTTGGTTCCGGATTCTCGGAAGCGATGTGCGAAGCCAATATTGCGCTCCTCGATGCCCAGGTAGACTGGGTCGCCTCAATACTCGGTGTTCCACCACCCGAGGATTGCATTCCGACTCTGTGGACGGAGAGAGCATCGCATAAATGCGATCCCTATAAGGGCTGTTACAAGGAGGGCATCATTTACTCGAATTGGCAGTATCTCCCACATGAGATCGTGCACGCTGTGGCTGCGAGTTCGGGACTATCCGGGCCGCAATTCATCAAAGAAGGACTCGCTGAGGCCCTGTCAGGGAAGGTGCTCCGGAGTCAAGGGGTAGATCTGGGGAGTATTATTGAGGTCGGCACCACAGATGCTCCGCTGAGTTACTCCGCGTATGAATCAACTGGACACCTGGCGGCGTGGATGATGGAGTACTTTGGTGTCGATCGGGTTGTCGAACTCTATGATCGTCTGGATGAGGACATGGGTAAGGAAGAGGTTGTTAGCGTCCTGGAGAGTCTCTTTGGCATGTCTCTTTCCGACCTTGAAACCGAGTATGCAGGCGCGATGCATAGGGTCTACGCAGGGAAGGGTCCGTTCTCCTGCGGCGCCTATGCAAGCGAACTTCCTTGGAATGGGATCCGAGCCATGGGCCAGCCCTCTCTCTCCTGTGGCTCTGGTGTTGACTTCCGGCGTGTCGATCTGGGTCAGTATCTCGGGCATAGTGAGGAACTATGGCGCGGTTATCGATTTGATTTAGCTAAGGGACAATACCGAATTGAATTAGGGACGACCTCGTACTCGTACGCGATTCTCCAGGCTTGCTTGTCAAGCGACATCACGGATGACCTTTTGGTAAGTCCGCCAGAGCCCGTGCTCCAGTCCTGGGCGGAACTTCGAGGGTGGGGCTTTTTTCAGTGGCGGGACCTTCCAGAGTCGCTCTCCGTTCCAGGTGGTATTACGTTGGACCTTCCAACGGGTCTATACACTTTATGGATCGGCTGGGTGAAGGACCCCGAGACGGGAGTTCTCGTGACACCTGCGAAAAGCTTCGCCATCGAGCGGGTAAACTAGCAGTGGGATCGTCGGCATGGCAGGCGCCCTCAGCTCTGATAGCGGTGGATCTCGATCAAGGAGGCGCTGGAGGCTGGAGGCGGCGGTGGAGGGCGGCCGGGCCGTCTTGTGCGGCGAGATCGCGTGAACGGGGACGGGCGGGCGGATGTGATCACGCGCAGCTCGGGCTGGCCGCCGCGGGTGGACGTGTACTTGGCGCAGTGAAGGTCGCACGCCCCCGGTCGTCGCGCTCGGGGATACGTCGTGCTCCGTCGAGCCCGCGCGCGAGCTTGAGCCCGCGCGCGAGCACCTGGTTGATCTACACGGCAGGCAGGTCGGCGCGCTTGGCGGTCGCGGCGGCCTCGCGCTGGGGGTGGCGGTGCTTCGCGAGGGCGGCGATGAAGGCCTCGACCGCGCCTCCGGCCCCGGCGTCGGCGATGAGGATGCCCGGGTCCTTGTGCCCGTCTTGGAGCGTGGCGTCGATCCCGGCGCGCCCGAGCAGCGCGCCCCCGGCTCCGAGCGCGAGGATGGTCTTGCCGTGCCGGTACTGGTTCGAGATAAAGTCCATCACTTCGACCAGCCCGCGCAGCCGCTCTACCCCGTCCGCGCCGTCTGGTAGCACGAGGCCGTCGAAGAGGACGGATGGGGAGTTCTCCAGCGTGCCCGTGGCTGCGACGGCGGCGCCAACGCTGGCCTTGACCGCCCCGAGCCGCGGCGCGATGAGGTGCACCTCGGCCCCCGCCGTGGTCAGGGCGGAGCACGCCACGGCGACGGCGTCGCCGTCTACGCCGTCGGCGACGAGGATGGCGACGCGGCGCGTCCGGATGCCTCCGTCGCCGGGTAGGGCGGTCAAGGAGAGCGCTGGAGAGGTGGTGAGCTCGGGGTCGCGCAGGTCGCTAGCGCCTTGGGCATGGCCTTGGGCACGGCGATGCCGAGGCCCGCGGCGACGGCGGCGGCGAGCTCCGCGGACACGTTGACCAGCGAAGACACCATACGCTCGCGGATCGCCGGTACGGTGAGTTTGCTGAGCTCGAAGCGGAAACCGCCGGCGATGTGCGCCTTTTCGACCGCGGTCTGGCTGTTGTAGAAGAGCGCGGCTTGGGTGTAGTGATCGGCGAACTTCTCGGGCTTGCCGCGCAGCTTGTCGCCGACGATCGGCTCAGGAAATGAGGTGAACCCCGCGGCGCCGGCCTGGAAGGGGCACGGCTCGCGGCGACGCGCTCCTCTACCCGCCCCCCCTGCCCTCGACCCCAGGTGTCGAGGGTCGTGGTGGGGTCGCGCCTTCGGCGGCTCTGGCGAGGTCGAGCGCCGCCAGCGTGAGGATCTCGTCGGGGCTGAGCTCGCCGATCCGCACCGGACCCTCGTCGTCGTCGCTGCCGAGGGCGTCGGCTGCGATCGCCTTCTTGTGCTGGAGGAGCTGCTCGATCCGCTCCTCCAGGGTGCCGCGGCAGATGAACTTGTGGACGACGACGCCCTTGGTCTGGCCGATTCGATACGCCCGATCGCTCGCCTGGTTCTCGACCGCGGGGTTGTACCAGCGGTCGAAGTGGATCACGTTGCAGGCCGCGGTCAAGTTGAAGCCGGTCCCGCCCACCTTGTAGGTCATCACGACGAACGGAGGGCCCACCTCGCGCTGGAAGTCGGCGACGATCTCCTGCCGCCGCCGCACCGGGGTCGTGCCGTCCAGGACGAGCCCGGGGCGCCCGAAGGCCCGCTCGAGGTGGGCGGCGAGGGGGGCGGTGATCTCCTGGTACTGCGTGAAGACGAGGGCCTTCTCGCCGCGCTCCGCGAGCGTCCGGGCGAGGTGCGTCAAGACCACGAACTTCCCGCTGCTGTAGGGATCGTAGTCGCGGTCTTCGAGGTACTGCGCCGGGTGGTTGCAGACCTGCTTGAGCCGCGTCAGGAGCGTGAAGGCGAGCCCATGCCGAGCGAGACCCTCGCTGGCCGCGAGGCGCACTCGGATGCTGTTGTAGGCGGCGGCGTAGAGATCGGCCTGGAGGGCCGTCAGGCCGCAGTAGACCGGCACTTCGACCTTCGGCGGCAGCTCGGGGGCGATGTCGGGGTCGGTCTTCAGCCGCCGGAGGATGAAGGGGCGCACCAACCGTCGAAGGGGCGCGAGTCGGTCCTCGCCCTTCAGCATCGTCCGGCACCACTCTCGGAAGTGATCATGGCCGCCGAGGAGGCCGGGGTTGAGGAAGTCCATGATCGACCAGAGATCGTCGAGGTGATTCTCGACGGGCGTCCCGGTCAGGCAGATCCGAGCACGCGCGCGCAGCCGCTTGACCACGCGCGTCAGCTTCGCCTTCGGGTTCTTGATCACCTGCGCCTCGTCGAGTACGGCGATCCCCCAGGGCCTCTCCTGGAGGGCCGGCCGCCTCATGAGGGTGCCGTAGCTGGTCAGGACGACGTCCGACTCCGCGGCATCGTCGCCCTCGGTCGATCCGTGGACGATCCTCACCCCGAGCGTCGGCGACCACTTCGTGAACTCCTCGCGCCAGTTGACGAGGAGAGAGGCCGGGGCGACCACGAGGTGCGGCCCTTCGGCCCCGCGAGCCTTCAGCGCCACCAGCAAGGCGATCACCTGGTAGCTCTTGCCGAGGCCCATGTCGTCGGCGAGGCAAGCGCCAGCGCCGACCTCGGCGAGGAGCGAGAGCCACGCGACGCCCTGCCGCTGGTAGCCGCGGAGCTGCCCGCGCAGGTGGACGCCCGGGCTGAACTCGCGGCGGAGATCGTGGCGCTGGATCGCCGAGAGCGCGTCACGGAGCCACGACCCGACCACGAACTCCTCCGCCAGATCGCCGCCCTGGACCTCGTCGGCGCAGGCGGCGGCCCTGGTCTTCTCGGTGAGATCGAGGGCCTCTCGATACGAGACCCCGCCGCGCCCTCGCAGCTCTTCGGTCTTGCGCCAGCGCTGATGAGCCGCCGTGATCCGGGCCTGATCGACCATCACCCAGCGATCCCGGATGCGGACCAGCCCGTTGACGCTCTCGCGCACCACGCGGCGATACTCGGACTCGGTGAGCTCGTCCTCGCCGACCACGAACGCGGTCTTCAGGTCGAGTAGCGGCTGGCCGCCGATCGACGTCGGAGCGCCAACACCGACGCTCGTCCGAGCCTTGAGGGCGGCCGGTCGCATCTCCCGCCACCCGCGTGGGAGCGACACGCGGATCCCCGCCTCCTCGATGAGGGAGACGTCACCGACGAACGCGTGCGCGTCCCGGGGGATGAGGAGGCAAGGTCGATAGATCGCCTGCGAGTCGAGGAGCCGCCGGAGTACGGCGCTGCGCTGAGCGGCGCGCCTCATGATCCCGTAGAGGTGGCGCCCGATCCCGGGGACGCGGCTCTCCCCGAGGATAGGCACCGAGAGGGGGGCGATGCTGATGTTCGCACGGACGGTGTTCATGCCGTTGATGAAGCCGGACGTGAGGCAGAAGGGGCGCTCTGTGTCCTCGGCGCTCTCAGCCAAGAACAAGATCGGCGCGCCGACGTTCTCCCACCAATCGTCGTACTGCATGAGGTAGTCGACGATGCTTATCTTATTGGGGATGAGGGTGTCGCGCATGCATTTGACCATGCCCCTCCAATGGTCGCGGAGCTCGCCGGGCGAGATGGTCTCGAGGCCAGGCACGTCACGGCCGAGGGCCGCCCACGCGTCCACGACGCCGTCCGGAGGTCCGCCGGGGAAGGCGCCCGAGGAGCGGTACGCGAGGACCCAGTGGTTGTGCATGGCGAGGGAGAACTCGCGGAGGAAGCTGAGGCCGACGGGGAGGCGTGAGCCCAGGTGCCTGAGCACGAGGTGCGAGAGGCCGTGGGCGTACGCGAGCTTGAAGGCGCAGCCGAGGTCCGCCGCGATCTCGGGGCTCCCGAATTCGCGGAGGGTCGGGTCGTCCTCGCTGTCGATCGGGCGGACGTGGAGGCGGCCTTGTCGATCGCACTCGGCTCTGCAGCCGAGCGGCGCCTTGACGCCGATCACCTGGATCTGCGGTCCCCTGCGACGCATGCCCGAGTCAGTCTCGCCGCCGTCGCCTCGGATGGCTAGGCGAGTGTTCGCGCGGTGCAAGGGCGCGCCTGTAGCGAATACGTGCTGCGGGCCGTCGCCGACCGCGCCTGACCGATCTCTTCGGAGCTGCTCATCTGGAAGCGGTGCTCGTCCTGCGGCCGGCCGCGCGTGGGCTGGGTGTTCGCCAAGAACGCGTAGGCGAGGATCCCCCGCCGCTGGCGTTCCTGGCGATCCGCTGGTCCGCCGCCGCAGCGGCGCTCGTGGTGGCGCTCGTCCACGCGCTCGTGTTCATCCTCGAACCTGCGGCCGGGCGGGCGACCACGGACGCGAGCTCGGCGGTGTTTTTGGCTCGCGGGTCGGCGATGTGAACCCTCGGATCAGGTATTCTTCCGGGATCAGCGCCATTGCGCACCGGTCTTCTCGTCACCCAGAGCGCGAAACGGGATCTGAGCCGAGCAGCACGATCACCGCTAGGCCATCCAAGTGGTGCTCATTCCCGTCCGAAAACACTCGGCCGGCCTCGCCCGCGCAATTCGGAGTTGAAAGTGCCACGGGGCTTCCCGCGGTCGCTTTGCGGTCCTGGGGCTCAATGGCAGGCAATTCGCCTTTCCTGTGTAGTTCGCTTTACGCCGAGCTGATGACATGGTACCGTGACCTCAATCGAGCGGAAGAGGCGATGCCGAACATGGCTGAAGCAAAGAAGTACTCGAGCGTAGACGAATATATCGCTGGTCAGTCGCCGGGCGTGTCGGCGGCGCTTGAGCGCGTCAGAGGGTATATCCTCGAAGCGGCTCCCGATGCAGAGCAGCTGTTCAACTACGACATCCCTGCCTTCACGTTGGTGAAGGGCGGCAAGCGCGAGCAGCAGATCATGATCGCCGGATACGCCCGACACATCGGATTCTACCCACATCCGACAACGATAGAGGCGTTCGCCGGTGAGCTCGCGCCGTACAAGTTCGCGAAGGGGTCGGTGCAGTTTCCGCTCTCCAGACCCATGCCCGGAGATCTGATCATCCGGATGGTGCGGTGGAGAAAAGATCACCTGAGTCATTAGGCGGAGGCGTCTGAAGTGCGCGAGTCCACGCCCTGGCTCGAACCACGGCAAGCACACCTGCCCCGCAGCCTGCTCCTGGCCCATGATCGCCCCGCTCGATTATGCCTAGGTTTTGCCTGGCCGGGAGCGACGACGACGAAAGCCGGCTCTTCTAGAAAAAACTCAACCCCGCCAGAACGCCCGAATTCGTGGGATTGCAGCCGATCAGCGGGCTGATGGGCGTTCTGGTGGGGTTGGTGGGTTTGTAGGGCTTAAAGTCCCGGTGCACCAGCCCCGCCTCGTGCGCCGCCTGCAGCCCTCGGCCCGCCTCGACGCAGCGCTGCAGCACCTCACGCCACGGCCGCTCCTGGCTCTTAGACCATGTACGAAGGGTCTCGCCTTCGACATACTCCATCGCCAGGTAGACCTCCCCGTCCAAGTCGCCTGCTTCATAGACCTGCACCACGTTCGGGTGGGAGAGGCGGGCGAGCCCTTGCGCTTCTCGCAGCATACGGGCGTAGACATCGCCGGCTCGTTGGCCGCGGGCTCGCACGATCTTGAGCGCCACGCGGCGGTCGAGCTGGTCGTCATACGCCAGCATCACCTCCCCCATCGCGCCCTCGCCCAGCTTGCGCAGCGGCAGGTAGCGGCCGACCCGGCCTGTCAGAGCCGCTCTGCCTGCGGACGCGGGTGAGGAGTCATCGTGTGGTCCATCGATCGTCGTCGCCTCGACGCTCGACAGCCTGCTCGCGCCTTCTGAGCTCACCACCGCCCCCACAAGACCCGCCCTCGCAGCGACCCTCGCACCCGCGCCCAACCCCGTCAACTCGCGCCCTCGCGCCTCCTCCGTAGCGCCGTGGTCCTGACTGGCAGCGACACACACACCGACCAACGAGCCTCGAGGACTCGCCCTTCACCCATGAAGTCGGCGACAGGCGCGCCTCAAGGCGTTCCTCACCCTGCACGTGGCCGCGGTGCCGCGAACTCGCCCCTTCCGGCCAGCCGGCCGCGCGTTGCATCACACCGCCGAGGCCACGTGCGCGCCCCCTCTGCCCCTCAGCGGGCGATGCTCGTGGCATGAAGCCCGCAGCCGCCGCTCTCAGCGCCCTCGCGCTCCTCTTCGCCTGCAACGGTGACCCACCCGACCAGACCGGCACGGCCACCGCGACTGCCACCGACACGACCGACGCCACCACCACCACCGACACCGCCGGCAGCGCCACCGCCACCGCCACCACCACCACCACCACCACCACCACGGACGGCACCGCCACCGGTGAGAGCACCACCGATCAAGACGGCTGCCGCCTGATCGACTGCGCCCCCGGCTTCACCTGCGTCGACGGCGTGTGCGAGCCAACGCCCGACACCTGCAGCTCGCCGCAGCTGAGCAGCGGCCTCGAGCGCCCCGCGATACTCCTGGTCGCCGACAAGTCCGGCTCGATGCTCACTCTGTGGGACAGCGACGACGACCCGAACACCCCGGCCATCACCCGATGGCGCAGCCTCTATAACGTCCTCGAGTCGCTCATCAACATCATCGCCAACTTCCACCCACCCGGCGTCGCGCTCGGGCTCCAGCTCTACCCCTCGAATCAGGCGACCGCGGCGCTCGACGCCTCCGCCTGCCTGGTCGAGGACGTCCCTGAGGCCCCCGTCGGCCCCATGAACGAGATCGGGGTCCTCATCGCGCTCCCGGCCCCCGACACCGAGGTCGCTGGCGGCACCCCCGCCCGTAAGGTGCTCACCTCCGCCATCACCCACCTCAAGCAGCTCCCCGGCGAAGGCCCTAAGCTCATCATCTTCATCACGGACGGCGCCGCCAACTGCTCCCCCGAGGCGGAGAATCCGCTCAACGTCAACAAGCTCTTTGAGACCTACGATCCTCAGGTCATCGATCTCGTCGGTCAGTCCGGCGTCGGCGTCATCGTCGTCGGCATCGACATCAAGGACGAATTCTCCCCAAAGGCCCCTGACGGGGAGCCCGACAGCATCAACACCTTCGAAGAGCTCGCGGCCCTCGCCGTCGCGGGCGGCCATCCCAGCCCCGGCGGGTTCCCCTTCTTTTACAACGCCACCGACGAGAACGAGCTGCTCGAGCTCCTCACCCAGCTCGTCAGCCCGTTCAACGGCTGCCAGTTCGCCCTGGATCCTGTGCCCGGCCCCGACGACGCCGTGCAAGTCCTCGTCAACGACATGGCCGTCCTTCAACAGGCCACCTGCGACGGCGCCGGCTGGATCTTCGCCAAACAAGATCGCTCCGAGATCCGCCTCTGCGGCGACGCCTGCGCCGCCTTCCAACGAGGTGCCGACCTCACCGTCGAGTACAACTGCCCCGCCAAGGAGACACCTACGCCGCCGGTCCTCGAGCGACCGATTGGACGGTGACGTCGATCTACCTGTCCTTTACGCCAGATGTTTTGGAAGGGCTCCGTGAGGCGATCGAGCGCCAGCCTCGATCACCGCGTACGCCTCGGGCCCGACCGCCGTGAGCCCCGCTGCGGCGCGCTCCTTCTCCTCTGTCACGGCCGATCCGCGCCAGCCCAGTCCAGCGCGCCGATCGCCAGCGGCCGCGGCTCCCTGTCGAGGTCGGTCGTCGGATCGCCCGCCGCCCGCACCGCCACCTCGCTGAGCGGCGCGGCGCCCGGCTTCACGTGCAGATCATCGCCCATCCAATTCACGAAGAGCGACGGCACCTGGATGTCCTGCACCACCACCACCGAGCGCGCGGCGAGCAGCGGATCGGTGACCACCGAGTCGCTCGCGGTCGCGGGCACGCACGCGTTGGAGCCCACCTCGGGCCCCGCCAGCAGCGCCGAGTTCCGCGCGCTGATCGTCGACCCAGCCCCGACGCACGAGAGCAGCCGCCCCGGCGCCCCCGTGCGCTCTGTGATCGTCGAGAACACCAGCGCCACAGACCCGCCGCCCTCCGCTCTCACCGCGAACTCACTCACCGAGGCGACCGTCGTGTTCACCGCGGTCACGCTCCCGCCTTGGCTCGCCCAGATCCCGCGCTTGACCCCGCGACCGGCGCTCCGCCGCAGCCTCATCGCGCACACGCTCGCAAAGAACGCCGTCCCGGAGGGCAGCGCCTCGACGATCACATCATCCAGCCAAGCGGCCGCGCCGATGCAGCTCACCCCCGCCCCCGGCGCCCCGTCCCCCGCGCGCAGCCGCAGCCCCGCGATATACGCCTTCGTCGCCGCGACGTTCACGTAGATGACCGGCGCGCCGCTGCTGCGCTCCACCAGCGGCGCGTCCTCCCCCAGGATCGCCACGCTCTTGCCGATCGCCTGGTCGTTCAGCGCCAGCCCCGGATCCGCGAGCCCGCCCTCCCCCGGCGCCACGCGGATCACCACGTGGCTCTTCCCCATCGCCGCGCCCTTCGCCAGCGCGGCCGCGATCGAGCAGCACGGCTCGAACACGCTACAAGCCAAGAAATCTGAACACGAAGGGTCCTCCGACGCCCGTGAGTACACGACCGCCGTCTGCTCCTTCGGGAAGCAAAGCCCGAGATCGATCGCGCAGGCCGTATCTGGGCACTGCTCGTGCTCCGTACAGCCGCAGCTCTGGGTCCCCAGATCGCACGCAGGAGCGGCCTCCAGGGCGCAATCAGCGTCCCCGACGCACTCCACACACACGCGCGCGTCGACATCACAGACGCCCTCACCCCCGCAGTCCTCCGTCGCCACGCACTGCACACATTGCCCCGCCTCGACGTCGCAGATCGCCGCCTGCGGGTCGATCGCCGCGCAGTAGTCGTCGGGGATCAGCGCCTCCGAGCAGCTCGCCGGCGCCCCGGTCGTCCCCGCCGTCGTCGACTCGCTCGTCCCCGCCGTCGTCGCCTCGCTCGTCGCGCTCGTCGCGCTCGTCGCGCTCGTCGTGCTCGTCGTCGTCGTCTCCGCCGAGCTCGTCGCCGTCGACGTCATCGGCCCGCTCGTCACCGTCGACCCCACCGAGGTCGAGTCCGAGTCAGTCTGCCCCGTCGGGTTGAAGCAGGCCGCGGTCATCAGCGACAGCCCGCCGTGGATGAAGCAGCGATGTCTCGCCACTACAGCTCGATCTTCTGCCCGAGCTTGAGGCCGGGCGGGAACGAGGCCTTCTTCACCGCCGCGGCGAGGCACTCACCGAGGCTGCCTTGGATCGTCGGCGCCGCGCGGGTCACCGCCCCATCGCTGCCGATCGCGTAGTCAACGACGACCTTCGGCCCGCCCACCGCTTGGTGTCGGCGTCGACACGCCGCCGCCGCCGCCGCGATCAATTTCAGCGGATCGGTCGTCCGATCGGCCCCCTTCGTCGGCCGCTTCGTCGGCGCTGCGGGGGCCGCCTCGGCCGTCGATCCATCTGTCGATCCATCTGTCGATCCTCCCGTCGATCCTCCCGTCGATCCTCCCGTCGATCCTCCTGCCGGATCCTCGGCGCTCGCGCTCACCGCCGCCACCGGCGCGATCGGCGTCGGCTCGCCCGACGGCGGCGCCTGGCGCGTCACCCCCTCGCTGGGCGCCTGCGGGGCGCCGTTGTCGCCGCGGACCAGCGTCACGACCACCAACACCAGCGCGAGCACCCCCGAGGCCACCAGCGGGAGCACCCACCGCCGCGCGCCTTCGCGAGCTCGCGCGGCGGGCAAGCGAGCCGCGGCGCGTGGCGCTCGCGCCAGGCTCGCGCCGTGAAACACCAACGTCGGCGACATGCTCGGCGAAGGCCTCGGCCCGGCCTCTGCCGCCCGCATCGTCACCACTCCAGGCCCATCTGCGGGCAACATCCCCGCCAACGCCGCCTCGACCTCGTCCATCGTCTGCGGCCGGCTCACCGCGTCCTTCGCCAGCATCTTCATCACGAGCAGCTCGAGCTCGACCGGGACCTCCCACGCGAGCCCGAGCGACGACAGCGACGGCGCCTCGACGTTACAGTGCTGCATCGCCACCTGCATCGGCTCACCGACGAAGGGCAGCCGGCCCGCCAGCGCCTCGTACAGAACCACCCCCAGCGAATAGATGTCTGTACGCGGGTCGACACGCTCGCCCAAGATCTGCTCCGGCGACATGTAATAGGGCGTCCCGATCGCCGCCCCCGTCGACGTCAACGCCGCCTGCTGGATCGTCTTCGCCCCGCCGATCTCCTCGGCGCCCGCCGCATAGCTGACGACCTTCGCGATCCCAAAGTCGAGCAGTTTCACCTGCTCGCGGCCGTCGCGGCGACGGATCAAGAACACGTTCGAGGGCTTCAGATCGCGGTGGACCAGCCCGCTCGCGTGGACGACCGCCATCGCCCCGGCGATCTGCACCCCCCACTGGCACACCAGCGCCCACGAGATCGGCCGCTGCGCGCGCGCCTCGAGCCGCCCCTCCAGGTCCTCCCCCTCGAGCAGCTCCATCGCGAAGAAGACAACCCCCAGCGCTTGGTCCTCGCCCAGGTGATAGATATCGACGATGCTGTCGTGGTGGAGCTGCGCGATCGCCTGCGCCTCGCGGAGGAAGCGCTCCACCCCCGCCGGGTCCTCAGCGACCTCTGGCAGCAGCACCTTCAGCGCGCAGCGTCGACGGAGCCGCAGCTCCTCGGCCGCGTACACGCGCCCCATGCCGCCCTCGCCGAGCAGACGCTCCACACGAAAGCGCCCCTCGAGCACCTGACCGATCAACCACTCTGCCGTCTCGCCTGACATGTTCCCGGCCAGGCGAGCTATATCACAGGCCCCCTCCTCATCGGGCGCCAATAGCGCGCGTGGCGACGCGCGCGCGCGCTCACCCAACACACGATCTCCGCAGGCAACACGGCGCCATGCTCCTCGCCACCTCTCTGGCCCGAGCCCGAGTACTCGCCCCCGGCTCGCCGGGATCGCCCGCGCCCAGCGCTATGATCATTTGTCGTGACGTGGTGCGATTTGCGCCGCCTTACTCGCGCTTCGCGCCGGTCTCGCGTCATCAAACCCGAGCAGCGAGCGCGCGCCCTAGCTCGCGCCCGATCCGTCGAGCGGCGGCGGGTCGCGCAGCTTGTCCTCGCGCAGCCCGAGCAGCGGGAAGATCCGCGTCGGCGCCGACTTGCCCTTGAGCTGGACCTCGAGCATCTCGCCCACGATCGCCCAGTCACCGAGCAGCGCCCGCGTCTGCTCGGAGATCAGCAGGTCGTGGTTCACCGTGCGGGTCGCGGACTCGATCCGCGCCGTCAAGTTCACCGAGTCGCCGATCACCGTGTAGTCGAGGCGCTGCACCGCGCCGATGTTGCCCGCGATCGCCTCGCCGCTGTGCACCCCCGTGCCGGTGCGCAGCGCTGGCATGCCCTCGGCCACCAGCGCCTCGTTCAGCGCCGCGAGCCGGCGCTTCATCCCCAGCGCCGCCCTCGCCGCCCGCAGCGCCGACACCTCTGGGGGCAGCCGCACCGGCGCGCCGAAGACCACCATGATCGCGTCGCCGATAAATTTATCGATCAGCCCGCCGTGCTCGAGGCACTCCTCGACCATCTCCCCGAAGTAGCGGTTCAGCAGCTTCACGAGCTGCCGCGGCGTCAAGCGCTCGGTCATCGGCGTGAAGTCGAAGATGTCTGACATCAAGATCGTCACGTCGAGCAGCTCGCCGCCCAGGTTGATCCCCCCCTGCAGCACCGCGTCGCGGACCTGGCGGGTCACATAGCGGCTGAACGCGTCCTTGATAAATTCGCGCTCCTCCAGGCCGCCGAGCATGTGGTTCACCGCCGCCATGAGCTGCCCGGCCTCGTCGCTGTCGATCGGCAGCGCCCGCGTCGAGTAGCGCTCTGGGATCAGCTCCGCGAGCATCGTCGTCAGCTCCTCGAGCGGGCCCGTCACCTGGCGCGCGACCAGCAGGCAGCCGCTGAGGCTGACCACTAGGCCAGCCAGCGTCACCCCGAAGATCTCGAGCGCGAGCCCCTCGATCCGGCCGCTCTCCACCGCCGCCGCCGCCCCGCGGAACGCCAGCGTGCCGACGACCACCGAGCCGACTACGGACACGCCGACGATCACGATCGCCATCTTCGTGCCCAGCCCCAGGCTGACGATCCCAGCCCCTGACACCGGCAGCATCGGGTTCTTCGCCGCCACCGCTTGGAGGATCGGGCGCATGCTGTGGTCGGTGAACAGCCACGCGAAGATCGAGTCGAGGATCGCCGCGAGCAGGCCGCCGACCGCGATGTGCAGGCCGAGCAGCGCGCTCTCGGCGTAGAGCGCGGTGCTCACCGCGACCACCGCGGAGATCACGACCGCCGCCACGCCGACCGCGATCGAGATCCGGATCGAATAGTTCAGCGCCTGGTACCACGCCGGCAGCGCCAGGTGACCGCTCTGGTGGGCCAACCACGCCCGGAGCTGATCGCTGGAGCGCCGATGCACCGCGTACATCGCCACGATCGAGAGCCCCACCGAGGCGCTCAGCGCCGCGACGAAGAACGCGAGCGCCTCGGGTGGGAAGCGCGCCACCGCGAGCGTGACGTAGTAGGCCCCCACCGCCGCCGCCGTCGAGCCGATCCCGATCGCCCCGAAGAACGTCCACAAGATCCGCTCGGGGGGCGGCACGGGCACGTCGAAGTTCCGCTGCTGATCGGGCCGCGCGAGCAAGCGCACCGCGGTCGCCCCGGTGATCGAGTCACCGGGGCTCATCCTGCTGCGCTCGACGCTGCTCTGGTGCGGGCTCACGGGGTCTTCAGGAGGCGCTCGTAGTACTCGGCGGCCAGCGCCAGCGGGTCCGCGGCGTCTTCAAAGATATCGGACGGGGTGATCACGGTGTGCGCGCCGTGGTCGAGCGCGTCCGCGGCGCTCTCGGGCGAGAACTCGTCGGAGATCACCAGGTGGAGCCCATCGATCCGGCGCAGCGCCTGCAGCAGCCCGCGGTCGATGCTCAGCGCCGGGTCCTCGTAGTCGAGCGCGAGGAAGCGGTAGCCGACCATCCGGGCGTAGTTGGCATAACCCAGCAAGATCTTGGTCGACGGCAGCAAGAAGGCGTCGAAATACCAGCGCGCGGTCGAGTTGCCCATGATGATGTAGGCGACCGACACAAAATTGAGATCTTGCCGGAAGATATTCATCGCCGTCGCGACCGAGCCGGAGCCGAAGGGGCGCGCGAAGTGCGAGTTGCTGTTCATCACGTCGGGCATGATCACGACGTCCGCCGGGCACACCGCATCGGGGCCGGCGGGGTAGAGAGCGACGGTCAGGCCCGTGTTCGCCTTGATCCCCCGCACCGTATCGATCAACCCGGCGGAGCCGGTGCCGCCGAGCAGCACCTGGCGGTAGCCGATCTTCTCGAGCTCTTGATAGAAAGCCGGGTCCGAGAACGAGTCGGGGTCGATCAGCGGCAAGAAGCGATCAAACGTGAATTTTGGGTCTTGCTGCACAGGGTCCTCTGTCTTTCGCGTAGCGAAGATTACATGAGCGGCAATTTCTCCGGGACCTCCGCCTGTCGTCGCGCTCGTGCATTTGAGGCTGGCATATTGACGCGCGAAAATGTACGGTCCGTGTGGAGACCTCCGCGTGCCACCCGCCGAAAACACCGCCGAGTTCCCTTCATCGTTGCCCCCGCCTCCGCCGTGGGGAGGGGCGCAACCGCTCTCTGACCTGGTCAGCGCGGCCTTGCAAGCGCCCGCCGACGCCGCCGCCGAGCCACCGCTCGCGGAGCCGCCGCTCGTGGCGGAGGCGACGAGCGCCGAGCCCGAAGCTGCGGCTGCGCCCGAGCCTGAGCCTGACCCTGAGCCCGCGCCGCCATCGAGCATGGCGGTCGAGATCGACTTCGAGATCGACATCGACGACGACAGCGACGACGACATCGACGACAGCGAGGGAGACGACGCTGGGGACGTCGATCTCGAGGCGCTCGAGGCGCTCGAGCTGCTCGAGGCGCCGCCGCGCGTGCTCGATCTCCTGCGCGAGCACTTCCGCGGCGAGGCACGTCACGTCCGGGTCGCGCTCGATCAATTCTTCGGCGCCTTCGAGGACGAGGGCGAGTACCTCGAGCTCGCGTTAGAGGCGCAGGGGGTGCCGAGCTGGGTCATCCCCTACATCGACGGCGAGGCGCTGATCCAGGACTGGTTAGGCGCCGGGGCGATCTGGTTCCTCGAGGATCCAGGCGACGACGAGCACCCGCCGGCCCTCTACGTCTTCCGCGGCTGACCCTGCGGCGCGCTCTCAGCCCGCGTCGCTCGCCGCCTCATCCGCGGGGAACGCCGCGCACAGCGCGTCGTACTCTTGGAGCCATCGCTCCTGGTGATCGCGCCCGAGCATCCGCGGCTCGTCGCCGCCGCCGGAGATCCGCACATAGTCGCGCAGGATCGGCCGGAAGTACGGGTGCGCGCAGCGCGAGATGATCGCCTCCGCGCGCTGCCTCGCTGTCCTTTGGGCCAGGTTAATCGCCGACCCGTGCTCGGTCACCACGCACATGATGTCGTGCTCGGTGTGATCCACGTGGCTCACCGCCGGCAGCACGCACGAGATCGTCCGGCCGTCGCGCAGGCGCCTCGTCGACGGCGTGTGCACGATCGAGACGTACGCGTTGCGGAAGAAGTCGCCGCTGCCGCCGAGGCCGTTGACGATCCGCGCGCCGTCGACGTGGGTCGAATTCACGTGCCCGTAGATGTCGACCTCGAGCGGCGTGTTCATCGCGATCACGAAGAGCCGCGAGATGATCTCCGGCGAGTTCGACATCCACATCGGCCGCAGCGCCACCTTGCCGCGCAGCGCCCTCAGCAGCGCCTCGACCCGCTCGGGGCGCGTATCCGCCAGCGAGAACGCGGTCGCGGAGACCCCCGCGAAGCGCTCAGGCTCGTCCAAGCACAGCCGCACCATGCCCTCCTGAAACACCTCTGTGAAGAAGTTCAGGCGGGCGAAGGGCGCCCGGTGCAGCTCGCCGATCACCGCGTTCGCGATGTTGCCCGCGCCCGACTGCAGCGGCGGCGTCCAGTGCGCCCAGCCGAAGCGGTCGCTGCACTCGCTGATGAAGTCGATCACGTGCCCGGCGATCTGCTTGTGGATCGTCGCCACCGGCTTGAACTCGACCGGATAGTCTGGCGTCGTCGACTCGACGATCGCCACCACCTTCGCCGGGTCGAAGCTCACGTACGGCAGCCCCACGCGGTCGTTCACCCCGGTGATCGGGATCGGCCAGCCGATCGTCGGCGGCGTCGGCGGCAGCACGATGTCATGGAAGCCCGTGTAGTCCGGCATCGCCGTGTTCACCTCGAGGATCACCCGGCGCGCCTTCACCAGCGCCTCCGCGGAGATCCCCACCGACGAGGTCAACACGACGCTCCCGTCCTCGCGGATCCGTGAGACCTCGACGATCGCGACGTCGATCTCCCCGTAGAACCCATACATAAGCCCGCGCGCGAAGTGAGACAGGTGCGCGTCCGCGTAGTCCATCTTGCCGGCGTGGATCAACGCCCGCGAGCGGCTGTTCGACATATACGGCCCGCGGCGGCTGATGAACGGCGCCAGCGGCCCCTCCACCTCGTCGGACAGCGACGCGCCCGAGTAGAGCGTAATCCTCGCCTCGGGCGACTCCGCGGCGAAGCGGCGGGCGAGCGCCGCGAGCGTCGCCTTCGGCTCGCCCGCCTTGGTGAAGCCGCTGGTCGCCAGCACGTCGCCGTCGCGGATCAGCCGCGCCGCCGCCTCCGCGCTCATCAGCTTCTGGCGCAGCGCGGCGCGCTGGATCCTCATCTCGATCGGGTCGCCCATCAGCGGACCACCAGCACCGAGCACCCCGCGCGGTCCACCACCCTCGCCGCGTTGGTGCCGATCAGGTGATCGATCCCGTCGAAGCCGTGGCTCCCCAAGATGATCAGGTCCGCGCCTTGCTCCGCCGCGACCTCGCAGATCACCGACCACGGCTTACCGAGGCGGCAGTGCACGCCCGCGATCGTGCCCTCTGGCGCCAATCCGGCCGCCTGCTGGGCGGTGAGGCGCAGCTCTTGTTGCCCGTGATCCAGCAGGAACGCCCCGAGATCCTCGCCGCGCAGCGCCCACGTGAGGGCCGGCAGATCGATCGGGATCGACATCGCGCGGCAGAGGTGGACCTTACCGCCGGAGAGGCGGGCCAGCTCGAGCGCCTTCGCGAGCACAGCCGGCGAGCGGGTCGAGCCATCGAGGGCGGCGACGATATTTCGGTACATCGCGCGCGAGGCTACACCACTCCGCCGCGGCTCGCCGACGAACATTATTCGCGCGGGATCTCAGGCGCCAGGCGGCCGCTCTTCGCTCGTGGGCGCCGCGCTCGTCGGCCCCTCGCGCTCCGCCGGGATCAGCGACATCAAGCCGCGCTGCACGTCGCGCTGCGCCGCCCCGATCAGCCCTCCGAGCGTCTCCAGCTCGGCGATCGTCAGCGCCACCCCGTCGATGAAGCGCTGCGCGAGCAGCAGATCGATCTGCTGGAGGCGCCGCTGATAGCCGGTGAAGACCGCCAGACGCGCAGCCGCCCGCGCCCCCGCGGTCTCGACCATGCGCCCGTTGAAGCCCAGCTTGCCGAGGATCGAGAAGAGCCCGCCGCCCGCCGACATCGCCCAGCCCTGCCACGCCGCCAGGCCCTCGCGCGAGACCAGCACCATGCCGAAGATCACCCCCCCGAGGCCGAGCCCGAACACCGCGATCCACATGCCCACCGAGATCCAGGTCGCAGCGCCGTCGCCGAACGCGATCCACTTCACGTGGTTGCGCTGCCGCACGTCGAGCTCCGCGACCACCTGCCTCCGCACCTCGAGGTCTTGCCGTCGCGCCTGCGCCCGATCGACCGCCACCGTCCCGCCCAGCTCGATCAGCAGCCGCCGCGCCGCCTCCTCGCGGCGGCTCACCCCGCAGCGCAGGCTGCGGTCGAGCGCGTCGATCACCGCCGCCCGCTGCATGCAGCGCAGCGCGTTGCCGAGCGCCGGGTCGGCGTCTTGGCGCTCCACCGAGATATCGACCAGCCGCTCGACCGCTCGCTCGGCCCCGAGCAGCAGCTCGAGCGCCTGCGCCGCCTCGACGATCACCCCCGCGCTCGCGCTCTCGAGCTCCGCCAGCAGCAGCTCCGTCTGCGGGATCCCTAGCGCGCCGATCGCCCGCAGCGCGAAGCCGACCATCCCTTGAAATTCACGCCGACGCCGGTGCGTCACCACGAAGCGCGCGAGCGTGTGCGAGGCCTCGGCCGCGCGCGCCGGCCCGTGGAACTTCCCCATCACCCAGATCGCGTCGAAGGTGTGCGGCGCGAACGCGCAGTCGTCGACCAGCGCCTGCACCGCGTCGAACGCCTCGGGCAGGGCCACCACCCGCAGCGCCCGCAGCGCCGCCGCCTGCGCGGTGACGCCCTGGGTCAGCGGAGCCGCCGCCGCTGGGGCAGCCGCACCGTCGAGCCTGAGGCACCAGAGCAGCGCCTGTTGGGCCGCCCGATCGCCCTCGCGCTCCGCCAGCAGCGCCCACGCCAAGCAGCGCAGCAGCGGCGCCTCCAGGGCGTCGGCGGCCAGCGCCCGCGCCCTGCTCACCAGCCAACCTGCGTGCTCTGGCCGCCCCGCCGCGGTCGCCAGCGCCCAGAAGCGGACCCAGCGGTTCGGCTCGCGCGCGCGGTCCGAGAAGTGATCGATGAGCCGGCGCGCCTCCGGGTCCTCGCCCGCGCACACCACCAGCGCCGAGACCTGCCACGAGCGCGTCCACGAGCCCGCGTGCCCCTCGTCATCCACCTGGTGTCGCAGCTCCACCTGGAGCCCCTCCACGAGCCGGCGGCGCAGCGGCGCCAGCTCGTGCACGTCGATCCGCTCGAGCCAGCGGAAGAGCTGGCGCCGGCTCTGCTCGCCGCCGTTGGCCAGCACCTCGAGCGCCGCGGCGGCCACCTCATCGCTGGGACGAGGCGCCTTCGTGCCGAGCCAGGGGGTGATCGACTCCATCGCCGATCCCCTGATTATCACGACAAGCGGGCGGCGCGCAGTCGATCACCGAGCCATCGGCCTTGACCGCCACCGCCAAGGCCGCCATCCTCGCCCGCCAATGAGCGCTCCTGCCCCCTTCCGAGCCCGCTTCGACGCGCTGGTCGCCGCCCTCCGGGCCCACCCGCAGGTCGAGATCTACCAGGCCATCGTGAACCCCCCCGCCAGCGAGGAGGCGATCCGCGCCGCCGAGGCGACGATCGGCTGCGCCATACCGGCCGACCTCCGGGAATTCTACCGCGGCCAAGACGGCGTCTTCCTCGAGTGGGGCCTACGCGGCCGCGACTACCGCCGCACCGCCCCCTTCGAGCACCCCGACTACGGCCAGCCGCCCGGCTGCATCAACCTCTTGTCGGTCGCCGACGCCATCTCCCCGGCCTGGCAGGCTGACTTCCACGTCAACGAGATCGACGGGGAGCACCAGAAGCTCCTCTTCGGCGCCGCCCTCGACCCCGCGCCGACGGTCGGCGCCGTCTGCGTCGACAATTTCTCCAAGTACAACCACGGTGACCTGGTCCTCGGGCCAGATCCTGTCATGGTCGTCTCCACCGATCACGGCGCCGACATGGACTCCAGCGACTGGTGCTCCTTCTCGACCTACCTGGAGCTCACGTTCGCGATCCACGGCCTCAACCGCTACTCCTACGGCCTCGGCATCGGCTGGTCGCGCGCGCCGCGGCGCGTCGACGCTTGGAGTGATCGTCCCACCCTCGACGAGCTGCTCATGCGCGTCGCCGCCAACGAGGACTGATCCTCGCGCGCTCAGGCGCGCTCGCGGCTCCGCGCTGAGCGCCTGCGCCGCGTCACCTCGGTCGAGCACTCCGGCCAAACGGCCGCCCTATACTCGATCGGATGACGCCTCGGATCTGCCATCACCTGACGATCGCCGCCCTATTCACCGCTCCTCTCGCGCTCGCCGGCTGCGGCGATGACGCTGGCGGAGGCAGCGACAGCGCCACCACCGGCGACAGCTCGACCACCGACGCGGAGACGAAGGCCGACACCGACGCGACCACCACCGCTGGCGGCACCACCACCGCCGGCGGCAGCGGCAGCGAGAGCGACAGCTCCGCCACAGCGACCACCTCGACCACCGCGAGCACCGCGGCGACAGACTCGGCCTCCGACACCGCCGCGACCGACACCAACGCGACCGCCACCGACGGCGTCACCGATAGCGACACCCAGGCCACCGGCGACAGCGACACCCAGACCACCGGCGACAGCGACACCGACGCCACCACCACCGACGGCACCACCGACGGCACCACCGGCGACAACACCACCGGCGACAACACCACCGGCGACGAGCCCAACCCGCTCCTCGACGAGCCGATCCTCTGGTACTCCGTCGACAAGGCGCTGGTCTACATCCGCCTCGACCCGGTCGACGGCACCGTCGACAAGCTCGTCCACAACACCCTCGTCCCTGAGGTCCCCCTCTACCACGGCCAGAACGGCATCACCGTGATCGACGGCGGCGCGCTGCTCGGCTCCCGCGAGTCCGCGCAAGGCACCCAGATCTACTACATTGAGAAGCCGCCGATCACCGAGAACACCCCGGCGATGGCGAAGTACCTCGGCAACATCAAGGCCGACAAGGGCCAGCCGCCGCCGCGGATCGAGGCGCTCTACACCGACTGTGACGGCCGCGTCTACCTCATGGACACCGGCGTCGACGTCTCGAGCGCGGCCGGCAACCGCCTCCTCCGCTTCACCGGCGAGTACCTCAAGGGTGACCTCAGCTACGAGGTCATCACCGACCTCGAGAAGGCCTCGGTCGCCGACATCGATGACATGTCCCCTGGCATCATCAACAACGAGGTCAACGACAAGCTCGGCTTCGCGATCGACAGCGCCGTGCTCTGGCGCCTCGACTACACCACCGGCACGGGCATGAACCTCGCCAACACCTCGGGCACCTGGGGCGTGCACGCCCTCGGCGGCCCGCTCTTCAACGACAGCCAGGCGCGCCTCTACGTGCTCAACCAGAACGCCGTGCTCTACCAGATCAACCTGCAAAACTTCTCGAGCTCGCCCGCGCTGATCACCGGCCCCAACCTCATGCTCCAGACCGGCTACAACGGCTGGAGCGGCCTCGCCGGGCCGCTCACCGACTGCGTCACCGCGATCCCGCAGTGACGCGGAGCGCCGCCGCGCGGCCGCCCGGCGGCGCTCACGCCCTGTCGGGCGGCAGGTCCGCGCCCCACGTCAGCAGCGCGCTGCCCCACGTGTAGCCCGAGCCGAAGGCCGTCAGCAGCACCCTGTCGCCCGGCGCCAGCGCCTCGCGGTGATCGTAGAGGCAGAGCGGCACCGACGCCGAGGAGGTGTTCCCGCGCGTCTGCACGTTCTCGAGCATCTTCTCTGGCGGCAGCTTCAGCCGCTGCGCCACGCTCGTGATGATCCGCAGGTTCGCCTGGTGCGCCACCGCCCAGCGCACGTCATCGGCGCCGAGGTTGTTGCGCGCCAAGATCCCCGCGCACGCCGCCTCCATGCTCTGCACCGCGTGCTTGAACACCACCGTACCGTCCTGCCAGAAGTACTGGAGCCCCTCGTCCAGGTTCTCCGCGGTCAGCGGCAGCGCGGAGCCGCCGCCGCGGACGATGATGTTCTTCGCGCCCGCGCCGTCGCAGCCGAGCATGATGTCCTCGATCCCGAAGCGCCGCGACGGCTCGAGCAGCACCGCCGCCGCGCCGTCGCCGAAGAGGATGCACGACGAGCGATCGCGGTAGTCGGTGATCGACGACATCATCTCCGACGAGACCACGATGATCCGCCGATACGCGCCGCTCTCGATGAAGCGCCGCCCCACCTCGAGCGCGTATAAAAAGCCCGAGCAGGTCGCGTTGAGGTCGAACGCGAAGGCCCGCCCGAGGCCGAGCGCGCCGCAGACCAAGCTCGCCGTGCTCGGAAATTTATGGTCAGGCGTGACCGTCGTGACGATCAGCCCGTCGACCTCAAGCGCCGAGATCTGCGCCCGCCCTAGCAGCTCCTCCACCGCCTTGATCGCCATATACGAGGCGCCACAGCCCGGTTCCCGCAAGATCCTCCGCTCGTGGATCCCGGTGCGGCTGACGATCCACTCCGCCGAGGTCGCCACCATAGCCTCGAGATCGGCGTTGGTCAGGCGATCTTCCGGCACCCAAGCGCCGATCCCGGAGATCGCGGCACGAATCGCGGACATCTTTTGCAAACTTCTCGCAGCTCTCAACAGGCGCAAGTGAGGGTGAAGTGCAGAAGGGCGCCTGAAGGCCGCTCTGGACGGATTTTGTGGCGGCAGACTGCCACGCCTCGCCCGATCTCGCTATCGCTTTCTCAGCCGCGCGCGCGAAGATCTCACGAGGCGTCAAGTGTGCCTCCACACCGCGCGGAGCTTCGTCGACGCGAGCGCGCCGCGCTCAACCGCGCCGACGCCGGCGTAGACCGAGCGCCAGCGCGCTGAGCATCACCCACGAGGCGCGCCCAGGCCCCTCGGCGTCGGCCGTACACACGCAGCCGCGGTCGGTCAGGTCCGATCCCTGGCCCGCCGTCTCCGTGTCGGTCTCGCCCCCCGAGCTCGATCCCGACGACGTCGTCGACTCGCCGCCGGAGCCTCCTTCGTCGCGGCAGAACTCCGAGCAGCCGTCGCCGCTGATCACGTCGCCGTCGTCACAGGCCTCCGCGCTGTCGACCACGCCGTCGCCGCAGCGCGGCCGCGTGCAGTCGGTGCGGCAGGCGTCGGGCGCGCTGTCGCTGTTCGACGCCCCGTCGTCGCACCCCTCCAACGGATCGAGCACCCCGTCGCCGCACAGCGGCTCGTCGCTGCCGAGCACCCCGACCACACACAGCTCGTCGATGTTCCAACCACCGAGCTCCAGCCCCCCGTCGCTCTGGATCGCGAAGCGGACGCTCACCTGCCCGTCCGCCGCCTGCTCGCTGATGTCCACGTCGTGGAAGCGCCACTCCTCGTCGATGTGGTGGTTCGAGCTACTAAAGTCGTCCGACCCCGCGAAGTTCTGCCACAGCCCCGCCCCATCGGCCGAGATCGTCGCCTGATCGTAGAAGGCGTCCTCGACGGTGAGCCAGCGCCGATACTGCAAGCGCACGCGCTTGAAGCCGCCGGTGTCGATCGCCGGGCTCGTCGCGGCCGCCTCATCGAACGGCGAATACAGCCCCTCACCGCCCAGGCCGACCCCCAGCACCCGCGCGCCTGAGTACGCGCCCTCCGGATCCAAGCCGCCCTCGGGCGCGCCCCACGCCCACGCCCCGTTGTAGCTCCAGCCCTCACCCGCCGGATCGCCGCCGTCGAAGCTCGTACAATAGAGCGGGGTCACCGGCCCCACATAATGCTCATACCACGGATCGACGGGGTTCTGCGGCAGGCTCTGGACCAGCGAGCCCGCCTCCAAGTTCACCTTGTATTGAATCACGCTGTCGTCCGGGAACGGCGGGATATACGCCAACAGCCCGCCCTCCGTCGACGCCATCGCCGCTGAGCCCGCCATACCGCCGCCGCCGCGCAGCCGCCACTCGAGGGTCGCGTTGATCGGCGGCAGCCCGCACTGCGGCAGGAACGCCTGGAAATTCAGGAGCACCGGCGTCCCAGAGGGATCGGCGGGCAACAGCGTCAATTCGGGCGCGCCCAGGGTGATCGGCCGCAGCCCGTGCACCTCGTAGGCCTTCGCGATCTCGCAGGCGTTCGGCGTGCCATCATTGAGGTCCCCGTTGTCATCGTCGGCGACCAGCGTCTCGATGAACATCGACGGAATATCCACCGCCCGGCGGATCGACTCGTACCACAACCGGTCCGTGCGCTCGACCCCGGCCACCGGCCCCAATTTTTGGATGAGCGCCTTACGCAGGTCCCACAGCGCGCCGCCGATGATCCGCCCCTCGTCGTGCACCTCCCCTTTGTCCTCGGGCCAGCGCCACTCGTAGCCGAGCGGGTCGAGCTCGCGGATCGGCTCATTATCATAAAAGAACCCCCGGCCGACCGCCGAGTCGTCGGTGATCGTCGCCGAGAGGTAGTCCGAGATCCCCTCGCTCAGCGAGACATTAAACGCGCCGACCCCCGGGATGAGCGCCTGCGTATGGATCGAGTGCCCGAACTCGTGATACACCACGTCTGGCAGCCGCCCCGTGTTCTCGCACGGCCCGCTGCGGAAGAAGTTGATCGTGTCGCCGTCCGAGAAGGCGTTGCACACATCGTCGATGTTCACCGTCGCGACGAGCTGGCCCGCGAGCCAGGGGAGCTGCCCGGCGATCGCCTGCACCCGCCGCTTGACGATCCCCGCCGAGATCGCCGTCGTGATCTGCGCGTCCACCAGCTCATCGTCGGCCGCGCTCCACGTGACCACCTGCCCCGGCGTCGCGTCGAAGGCCAAGCTGGCCGTAGGACCAGCCTCATCCAAGATCCGCACCGCCGGGCTGTCGACCGTCGCCACCGCCGCCGCCGGCGCGTCCAGCTCGACCACCCCCAACAGGTCGCTGAGCTTCGAGACCCCGCCGACCACGAAGCCGATGAACGCCGCTGGTCGCAGCAGCCGCGCGTCCGTCGGCCGGCGCAGCGGCACGTCGTAGCGCGCCTCGAACGCGAAGCTGAGGAGCTGCTCGCGGGCGATCGGGGCCCCGCTCGTCGCGTCCACGAAGACCCGGAAGCGCGACCGCGGGCTCGCCACATCGACCACCACCGCCACCACCTCATCGACCGCCAACACCCCGCGCTCGCCGATCCGCGGCAACAACGCCGGCGCGCTCACGTCACCGCGCGGCGCCAGCCCGCTCATCCCGTCCCTCGCCAACCACGCCAGCGCGCGCTGCTGCGCCTCACCCGCCGCGATCGGCCCCGCGCTGGCCGGCACCGCCGCCGCGCACGGCAGCGCCTGCGACGCGATCGCCACCAGCCGCCCCTTCACGTAGCGAAACGACACCTGCCCGCCCAGCACCGCCCGACCGCGGCTGCGCTGCGCGAACCCGAGGCTGCGGAGCTCGCCGCTCTGATCATCCCCGACCAGCTCGAAGTCCGACGCCGTACACCCCGGCGCCAGCAGATCGACGTGCTCCGCCAAGTGACCTCGCGCCGCCGCGAGCGCGTCTGAGGCCGCCGGCGCCCCACGCAGCACCATCTGCGCGGGCACCCCCGTCGCCGCGTCCCAGAGCACATGCACGCCCCCGTGCGCCGCGACGAAGCGAGCCAACGCCCGCCGCGCCCCCGCCGTCGGCGCCAGCGGCACGAGCTCACGAGCCGCCCGCGGCGCTGGCCCTTGCGCCACCTCCATCGCCGGCCGAGCGCGATGCGCGGCCGACGGTACAAACGCCCCCGCGCTCGACGGAGCAGCCAAAGCGAAGAGGAGCGCGAGCGAGGGGCCTAAAAATACACGGCGCACTTGATGGGCCTACGCGATCCCTCTGCCACGGTCAAGCAGACCCCCGCGCGCCTCCAGGCCCCTCTGGACGCCCCTAACGCGGCAAAATCAGCGAGGGCGCGACCACCGGTCGACGCGCCCGCACAGCGGCTCATCAAGCCCGCATCGCTCACCAACGCTCGCCCACGCGACCCGAAGTCGCAGGCGCGGAGTCGAGCGTCTCCTGCCATCGGCCAACGCGCGCGCGCCGCCCCCTACTCGCCGGCCGGCGCCTTCGCGGCGGGCGGGCCCGCGAGCCACGCGTCGCGCAGCGCCAGCACCGTCGGCCCCAGCTCCTCGCGCGGCGCCAGCTCAAAGCGATAGGTCTTGTGGGGATCCTCGGCCAGCGTCAGCCGACGCCGCTCCAGCCGGTCGCCGCGGAACAGCGTCAGCTCGACCGCCGCCCCCACCGGGTGATCCGCGAGGTGCTCGCGCAGCCCCTGATCGCCGCGCACCCGCCGGCCCGCGACCGCCACCACCTCGTCGCCGTACATCAGACCTGCCGCGCTGGCAGGTGAACCTGGCTCGATGTCCATGACCTTAAGATCGCTCGTACGCAGCCCCGCCCACGCCCGCGCCCGCCGCTCCTTCAGCCCCGCCGCCTCGCCCTCCCACGGCGAGCTGAGCGTCACCCGCACGCCGACCTTCGCCATCAGCGCCGGCAGCGGCAGCTCCTCGGTGCCGTCGACGTATCGCTCAAAGAAGTCCGACATGTCCTCGCCCGCCTCCGCGCTCGCGGCCGCGACGATCGCCGCCTGCGTGATCCCCCGCCCGCTCGCCCCGTGGCTGCGCATCAGCCGGCGAAAGAGCCCGTCCAGCCCCCCTCTCTGCCCCCGCGACGCCGCCCGCAGCCGCAGCTCGAGGTCGAGGCAAGCGCCGATCAGCCCGCCCTTCTCGTAGTACGAGACCATCACCGCCCCGTGGTTCGCCGCCGGCTTATACCCCTTGATCCAGGCGTCATAGCTGTGCTCGCCGATCGGCGCGACCCCGCGCCCTGGCCGCCGACGATACGCCGTCCACCCCTCCGCCAGCTCGCGTAGGTGCTGCGCCGGCGCCGTGATCCCCGCCCGCACCAGCGCCAGGTTCTCCAGCGTCTCCGTGAACCCCTCGTGGAACCACAGCAGCCGCGTGTAGCCCTCGCGCGCGTAGTCGTAGGGCGTCAGCGCCTGATCGCGGATCCGCTTCACGTTCCACAGGTGGAAGAACTCGTGCGCTGCCAGGTGGGCGAAGCCCTCATAGCCGCGATCCTCGGCGAACTGGTCGCGGCGCACCTGCAACGAGCTCGAGTCCGCGTGCTCCAGCCCGCCCCCGTTGGTCGCCGCCGCGTGCACCAAGAACACATAGCGGCTGAACGGCAGCGCGCCCATCATCGCCGCGAAGGCCCGGACGATCCGCTCGAGCTCCGCGCTCAGACGATCCAGCTCCGCGTTGTGGCCGGCAGGCGCCGTCATCACCAGCTCGATCGTCTTGCCCTCGACCTGGAAGCGCCGCAGCTCCGGCGCCCCCAGCTCGATCGGCGCGTCCGCCAGCGCGTCATACGAAGCCGCGGCGAGGCGCACCTCCGCGGCCCCGACGTCCCGCTGCGGCAGCGCCGAGAACGCCCGCCACCCTGGCGGCAGCGCGATCGTCACCTCCGCCGCCCGCTCTAGCTCGCCGACCACGTACAAGAAAGTCGCAGGTCCGACCAATGACGCGTGCCGATCATCGACATGATTCGTCCGCACGCTCATCTCGTCCGCGAAGAGCCGATAGCGCACCCGGAAAGGCCGCCCCCCGTGGCTCACCAGCCACGTCTGCTTGTCGCCGCGTCCCAGCGTCAGCGGCCGCCCCTCCAGGTCCTCTGCCCGCAGATCGAAGATCCGCCGCGCGTGGTCGCGGATCACGTAGGACCCCGGCGTCCACGCCGGCATCGCCACCCCTGCCGTCACCCCGCGCGCGCCCTCGACGACCATCTCGATCTCCACGTATTGGCTCGCCGGATCTGGGATCGCGAGCCGGTAGCGGACCGCCGGGGCCGCCGCCGCCGCCGGAGCCGCCCGCGGCCGCCGCGCCCACGCCTGCGAAGGCGTCGCCGCCGCGAAGAGGGAGGCGATTACGAGCGCGAGCGCGGAGCGGGCCACAGAGGCCGCACTTTACCAGGCGCCGCGTCGATCTCGATCCCGGAGGCGCCGCACGGCCAACGCATCGCGCGATCCCTCGTTCGACCGCGCTCACCCGAGCGCCGCCGTGCCCGTGGCCGACGCAGGCCGCGGCCGCCAGATCGCCGCGTCGATCAGGTAGTGGTGGAAGTTGACCGACAAATGCACGATCAGCAGCGTCGGCAGCCCGATCGCCGGGATCAACGCCACCCCGGCGCCCAGCGCCCCATAAAACCCGCCGCCGACGATCAAACAGAGCCCCGCGTAGAGCCCAAAGCGCTCCGCCGCGAACACACGCGCCGCCAGCCGCCGCTCAGGCCCCTGGGCGCCCGCGAAGCGTCGCGCCTGATTCGCCCACAGGAACAGCGAATATTGGGCATTGTGCCAGATATTGAGGAAGAACCACCCGTACGTGATCTCCTCGATCCACAGATACGCGACCGCCGTGATGAGCACGTGGGAGAGCACAAACAAGCCCGCTGGACCGCCGCGATGGTCGCCTCGCGCGTGCGCTCGCAGCCGCCGCGCCCCCCAGCCGAAGAGCGCCCCCATCGCCGCCGTCGCCGCGATCCACACCGCCCAGCCGGGCACCGGCGGCCACACGATCGCCGCCCCATAGAACTCCGCGGGCGCCGCGTGAGCGCGGCTCAGCAGCCCCCACAGCGGGAATGTATAGACCACCACCTCCGCCCACCGATCCGCGCCGCCGCTCGCCCACCCGTACGCCCGCGCGATCCCGTAGCTCTGCCGCGTGTAGTGCCAGCTCTGCCAGAAGTAATACGCGGTGAACAGCGCCGTCGCCCCGCCGGCCCACGCCAGGCCGCCTGTCCCTAAGAGCACCAGCGGCGGCAGGCCGATCATCAAGAAGCGCCAGCGCCGACGATCCTCCCGCGTCAGCGAGATCTTCAAGAAGGTCGCCGCGACGTGCGGATACGCCAAGAGCCACAGGTCCACCAGCAGCAGCGCCCCGAACAGCTCCGGCCGCGCCCACGCCGCCCCGCCCATCACCAGCGCGAGCGCCAGCACCCCGACGATCAACGAGAGATCAAAGCGAGGTGAACGCAGCCACCCCGGCCGACCTGCCACCGCCATCGGCCCGCTCAGGTCGCCGGCATCGGCATCTCTGGCCGCGGCTCAGGCTTCGGCTCCACCGGCTTCACCTCGGGATCCAGCTTCGCCTCCACCGGCTTCGCCTCCACCGGCTTCGCCTCCACCGGCTGCGCCTCTACCGGCTGCGTCGTCTTCGTCGCGCCGCCCCCGTCGGGGCTGGTCGCGCTGCACGCCAGCGCCGCCGCCACAGCGACCCCGACCAACCCAGCGACCGCTCGAGATTTTTGGATCTGCATCCCGCCACCCTATCACCCCTGCGACGCGGTAGCTTCGCCGCGATGAGCGACCGCCGCGACGACCTACCTTGGGAGATCTACGACCCCTCCTTGCCCTTCGCTGGCGCCCTCTACGGCCCGCAGCGCGCGCGCATGGGCGTCATCGGCATGGGCGGCGGCGAGCTCTTGATCATCAGCCCTGGCGCGCCGATCAGCGACGCGCGCTGGCGAACCCTCGCGGCCTGGGGCGCCCCGCGTTTTTTGCTCGCGCCCAACCATTTTCACAGCTTCGGCCTCACCGCTTGGCAACAGCGCTACCCCGACGCCCAGATCGTCGCCCACCCGCGCGCGCTCACGCGCCTCCGCCGTCGCCTGCCCGCCCTCGAGATCCACGACCTCAGCCTCCTCGAGGCCGCCCTACCGCCGGCGATCCGCCTCTTCTCCCCGCCTATGGCCACACAAGGCGAGACCTGGGTCGCCGTGCAGATCGCCGCCGGCGCCGCCTGGTTCGTCACCGACGGCCTCGTCAACCTGCGCAGCCTGCCGCCCGGCCCCACGGGCCTCTTCTTCTGGCTCATGGGCTTTCGCCCGCGCCTCATGGTCAACCCCTTCTTCAAGCGCCTCTTCCTCCGCGACAAGGCCGCCTTCAAGGCCTGGGCCCTCGCCGAGTTAGGGCGTGACAGCCCCGCCCTGGTCGTGCCCGCCCACGGCGGCCTCATCGACGGCCCCGATCACCTCGACGCCTTGAGGGCCGCCCTCGAAGCCGCCTGATCCGCGCCGCCGTGCGCCCCCGCGCCCGCTGGTGTAAGACCGATCGCGTGATCGAGCGAAGGCGAGCCGCGGCGCTACGGGTGGCCCTGGTCCACCTGCCCACGATCACCGCCCCGCGCAGCCTCAGCTACTACGGCGCGATCCCGCCGCTCGGCCTCGCCTACCTCGCCGGCGCGCTCCTCGCCGCCAGCGCCGAACACCTCCCGCTCGAGCTCAACGTGGTCGATGGGACAGGTGAGGCCCTCGACGCCTACCACACCTACAGCACCGGCGCCGGCGACGTGCTGCTCCAAGGCCTCACCCTCGCGCAGATCGTCGCCCGCGTCGATCCAGCCGCCGACGTCATCGGCGTCTCCCTCATGTTCCTCCACCAGTGGCCGCTCTGCCGCGAGCTCCTCCACCTCCTGAGGGCGCACGCCCCCCGCGCCCTCATCGTCGCCGGCGGCGAGACCCCCACCGCCTTCTGGGACGAAATTTTAGAGAGCTGCCCCGCCCTCGACCTCTGCGTGCTCGGCGAAGGGGAGGCCACCTTCACCGGCCTGCTCCGCGCCCTCGCCGCTGGAGAGCCCACAGCCGCGCTCCCTGGCCTCGCCTACCGCGGCCCGCACGGTCAGCCGACCCGCACCCCGCCGGCCGCGCGGATCTCCTCGCAGCTCATCGATCGCCTACCCCGCCCCGCCTGGCACCTCTTCCCGGTCGCCGCCTACCTCGCGCGCGGCCACGGCAGCGGCGTCGATCGAGGCCGCTCCATGCCGGTGCTCACCAGCCGCGGCTGCCCGTACCAGTGCACCTTCTGCTCCTCACCCACCATGTGGGGCACCCGCTACGTCCGCCGCGACCCCGCCGACGTCGTCGATGAGATCGCCGAGCTCGTCGAGCGTTACGCGGTCACAAACGTCGACCTCAGCGACTTGACCGCGATGTTGACCAAGCCGTGGATGCTCGCCCTCGCCGACGCGGTCCGCGCCCGAGGCCTCCAGATCACCCTCCAGCTCCCCTCTGGCACCCGCTCCGAGGCCGTCGACGCCGAGGCCGCCGCCGCCCTCTACGCCGCGGGTGTCCGCAATTTTTGTTACGCCCCCGAGAGCGGCTCACCCGAGACCTTGCGGCGGATCAAGAAGAGGGTCGATCTCGAGGCCCTACGCGCCTCGCTGCGCGCCGCCGTCGACGCCGGCATGACCACCCACGCGAGCCTCATCATCGGCCTGCCGAGCGAGTCCCCCCGCGACCTCCTCGACACCTGGCGCCTCGCCCTCCGCCTCGCCCTCGACGGCTGCCACACCCTCGCCGTCATCGTCTTCGCCCCGTACCCTGGCAGCGAGGAGTACCAGCGGCTGCGCGCCGCCGGCCAGATCCACCTCGACGACTCCTATTATTACGGCTCCTTGCTGCGCTCTGCGGGCGGCCTGCGCAGCTACAACCAGCACCTCGGCCCGCGCGCCCTCTTCGCCCTCCAGCTCGCCGTCTTGAGCAGCTTCTTCGCCCTCGCCTTCGCCCGCCGCCCCGCCCGGATCACGGGGCTGCTCGGCCGCCTCGTCCGCGGCCGACAAGAGAGCGTGCTCGACCTCTTCCTCGCCACCAAGGCCCGCCAGCTCCGCCTCCTCCGCGACCTCGCGGGTCGGTGAGCGGCTCAGGTCGGTCGGCGGCCGCTCGGCCCCTGCTGCGCCCCTCGCAGGTGCCGCAGGCGCCGCTCGATCCGCCCGTACACCGTCTCGCTGGGGAAGCGGTCCGCGTCGCGCGACTCATGATCCACCTCGTCATGGGCGACCAAGTTCGCGCCCGCGGGCACCCCCATCAACAACTCAACCCCCTCCTCAACCGTCGCGATCGGCCACACGAAGAAGCGCCCCGCCGCGATCGCCGCGACCACGTCCTCGCGCAGGATCAAGTTGCGCACGTTGGTGTGCGGGATCATCACCCCTTGCGTGCCGGTCAGGCCGCTCGCGACGCACAGATCAAAGAACCCCTCGATCTTCTCGTTCACCGCGCCGACCGGCAGGATCCGGCCGCGCTGGTCGACGCTGCCGGTGATCCCGATGTCTTGGCGAGCTGGCACTTGGGCCAGGCTCGAGAGGATCGCGAACAGCTCCGCCGTCGACGCGCTGTCGCCGTCGATCGGCGAGTACGTCTGCTCGAACACCACCGACGCCCCGAACGCGATCGGGTACGTCCGCGCGAAGCGGTCGTACAGGTAGCCGCTCAGGATCAGCACCCCCTTCGAGTGGATCGGCCCTGACATCTCCACCTCGCGGTCGATGTTCAGCGTCCCCTCGCTGCCCGCGTAGGTCACCGCCGTCACGCGGCACGGACGCCCCACCGATTGAAAGCCGTCTGAGACCACCGCCAGCCCGTTCACCTGGCCGATGTGCGCCCCGGTCAGCTCCACCCGCAGCGCCCCGGTGCGGTACAGGTGCACCAGCCGCTCGCGGAGCTGCCCGTGGCGCGCCTGCATCACCTCTAGGGCTCGATGGATCTCCACCGCGCTGATCGTCTCTGTCGCCGCCGACGTCGCCGCTGCCTCAGCGATCAGATCGCTGAGCTGGCCGACGTTCGTCGTCATCCGCTCCTGGTCGTCGGCGACGCGGGCGCCGTAGGCGATCAGCTCGCGCAGCGCGGAGCGGTCGCAGAGCGGCAGGCCGCGGTGGCGAGCCAGCCACGTCGTCACCCCCGGGTACACCCGCAGCGCCTCCTCGAGGCTCATATCGTCCGCGAACTCCGCGCGGATCTTGAACAGTCGCCCGAACTCTGGGTCCAGCTCTTGGAGCTGCGAGATCAGCTCCGGGTCGGCCACCAGCACCAGCTTCAGGTCCAGCGCGATCGGGTGGATCCGCATCGCGTTGCCCTCATCGCTCTCCTCGTGCGGCTGGATCGCCCGCGCCAGCAAGCACCCCTTCAGGTGCTCGTACACCCGCTCGCGCTTGATCAGCGCGTCGGCGTCGATAATTAAGAAACCACCGTTCGCGCGGTGCAGATCGCCCGCCAAGAAGGTCCCCGGCTCCGGGTACCGCGCCTCGTTCGGCCCGGCCGCTGTGCGCCCGAACAGCGCCGCCAAGCTGACGTTGCGCGCCTGCACGATCGGCGCCGAGGCGCCCTCCGCCGAGGTCACCAGCAGCGTCGGGATCACCATCCCGCGCGGGATCTGCACGCTCACCAGCGGCAAGCTCAGCGCGCTCTCGAGCTGGAAGAGCTGCACCAAGTGCTCCCGGAGCTGGGCGACGAAGCCGCGCACCTCCTCGCTCGGCAGCGCCTCCACGGCGATCGCCCCGAAGCACTCCGCCAGCTCGCGCCGCAGCGCCTCGCGCTGGCGCTGGAGCATCCGCCCGGCGCTCTCGCTCTCGACCAGCGTGAGCTGCCGCTGCATCTCCTCCACGTGAGGTCGCAGCCGCTCGAGCGCGGCGACATAGCGCTGCTGATTCGGGCGCTCTTCATCCGCGTCGGAGTCGCCCGGGGAGCGCGGCGCGTCGCCCTCGCTCGCCTCATCGTCTTCATCGAGCGGCACGAAGTCGAAGCCGTCATCGCTCGAGATCAGCGCGAGCCCCTCCGCCTTCGCCAACTGGCTGAGCTGCTCGTGCACCTGCCGCTCGCTGGCGCTCTGTTCGCGGTGGATCTCCACCTGGAGGCGCCCGCGCACGCGACCGTCGAGGATCTCGTGGATCACCGCCTCTAAGCGCGCGTGCAGCTCCTCCATCGCCCGGAGGAACGCCGGGCCGCGGCCTGTCGGCAAGAACGCGGGCAGCGGCTCCAGCGGCCAGCGCAGGTTCGGCAGCAGCACCAAGTCGCGCGGCGAAGGGCGCCGCTGCGCCTCTGCCCGCGCCAGCGTCACCGCCGTCGAGGTCCGCCCGGAGCCGCGGCGCCCGACCACGGCCACGTTGAAGCCGGGGGCGCGCTCCGCCAGGCCACGCGTGAGCGCGTCGACGGCCCGCCGCTGCGGCGCGAGGTGGATCGCCTCCGCCTCCTCATGAGAGACAGGCGAGCAGATCGCCTCCTCCGGGACCTGAACGCTGCACCGCTCGGCGGACAGCGGTTCGACGAGGATCATGAGTTATCGGTTCCCTGTCCCTGATCCGAGGCGCTCTCCGGTGCCGCTGCGGGCGCGGTCTCGCGCGCGGGGGCGACCGTGGCGCCCGCCGCGGCCGCGCGTGCGCCGCTGAGCGAGGTCAACATCAGCTCTGCCGAGGAGATCTGCGCGTCATCGAGATCTTCGTCTGGATCGCTGAGCATCGTCCTCAGGATCTCGACCACCAGCTCGAGCAGGTCTGGGCTCGCGTCCTTGACGATCCGCTCGAAGGTCAGCGTGCAATCGTCTGGATCGCCGCGCGTGTTCAGGACCCGCAGCAGGCAGGTGATCGCCCACACCGGCGCGCGCGCGTAGAGCGCTGGCAGGGCCGCCAACAACGAGCCGAGGTAGTGCTCGTCGGGGAAATTTTCGAGGACGTAGAGGATGTTCCAATAGATCCCATACGGGTCATTGTCCTCGAAGAGGTTGAGCAGCTCCGGCAGGATCGCCGGGTCCTTCACGCCCTCGATCTGCGCGAGCAAGCGCGGCAGCTCGTCGAGGCTGTCGTCGCCGAAGTGCGCGGCCTGGCGGATCCGATCGATCACCGATCGCGCCGAGTCTGCGGAGAGCGCCGCAGGCGCGTCGATCGCCGGCTCCGTATAATCCTCCTCGAGCGCCTCGAGGATCGGCGACTTCGGCCGCGGCGGCTTGGGGCGATCCGCCGGGGGGATCCGGCTCGTACCGCCGAGATCGAGCGGAGAAGGCGCTCCGGGCCGCTTCATCGGCTTCTTCGCCGCGGGCTTGGCCGCCACCTTCGCCGGCTTGGCCGCCTTCGCTGGCTCACCGCCCTCGGGCTTCGCCGCCTTCTCGGGCTTCGCCGCCTTCTCAGGCCCCGCCGCCTTCTCGGGCTTCGCCGCCTTCTCGGGCTTCGCCGCCTTCTCGGGCTTCGCCGCCTTCTCAGGCTTCGCCGCCTTCTCGGGCTTCGCCGCCTTCTCAGGCTTCGCCGCCATCTCGGGCTTCGCCGCCTTCTCGGGCTTCGCCGCCTTCTCGGGCTTCGCCGCCTTCTCGGGCTTCGCCGCCTTCTCTGCCGTCGCCAGCTTCACCGCCTTCACCACCGTTGTCACCTTGTCTTGCGCCGCCTTCACTGGCTTCACTGTCGCCTTCACTGGCTTCGCTGTCGCCTTCACTGGCTTCGCTGTCGCCTTCGCTGTCGCCTTCACTGGCTTCGCCGCCTTCGCTGGCTTCGCCGCCTTCGCTGGCTTCGCCGCCTTCGCTGGCTTCGCCGCCTTCGCTGGCTTCGCCGCCTTCGCTGGCTTCGCCGCCTTCGCTGGCTTCGCCGCCTTCGCTGGCTTCGCCGCCTTCGCCGCCTTCGCCGCCTTCGCTGGCTTCGCCGCCTTCGCCGCCTTCGCTGGCTTCGCCGCCTTCGCTGGCTTCGCCGCCTTCGCTGGCTTCGCTGGCGCCGCCTTCGCTGGTTTTGCCGCCTTTACCGCCTTCTTGGCGGTCTTCTTCTTCGCGGCCGCCGGCGCGCGCGTACGCGCGGCAGCGGGGGTCTTTGTCGCGGTCTTGGGACGCGTCGTTGCCACAGGGGGTTTTTACGCGATCGCTGGCGGCGCTGGCAAGCCCAGCGGCTGATCGAGGGGCTAGGTTATTGTACGCGCATGACCTCGCGTACCGTCGTCGACTCGGTCGTCATCGTGAACGCGCCGCCGGCGGGAGCGGCCGCCCTCGAGGAGCACCTCAGCGCGCTGCGTGAGCGCTTCCCGGGCGCGATCCTGGAGCGCTACCTCGGGCGAGCCCCGACCATCGGCGCCCGCGCGCGGATCGCCGCTGGCGCCGCCATCATCGGCGACGTCGCGCTCGCCGATGATGTCAGCGTCTGGTACGGCTGCGTCCTCCGGGGCGACGTCAACCGCATCGTCGTCGGCGCGCGCAGCAACCTCCAAGACGGCGCCGTGGTCCACCTCGGCGACCGCGACGGGGTCGTGATCGGCGAAGACGTGGTGATCGGCCACCGCGCCGTCGTCCACGGCGCGACCGTCGGCGACGCCACGCTCATCGGGATCCAAGCGACCATCCTCGACGGCGCCGTCATCGGCGCCGGCTCGGTCGTCGGAGCGGGCGCCCTCGTCACCGCTGGCACGATCATCCCGCCTCGCTCGCTCGTCCTCGGCTTCCCCGCCAAGATCGTCCGCCCCCTCAGCGCCGAGGACGAGGAGCGGCACCGCCAGCTCGCCGCCAAGTACGTCCGCCTCGCCCATAACTACCGAGTCGGATGAGCGCGCCGCTCAGCGCAGCGCGTGCAGGATCATCGTCGCGACGTACGCGCCCTGCTCCGGCGGGTCTTGCCCGAGCACCGGGTGCGGCTGCACATCCGTCACCGTCACCCGGTAGCCCAGCACCTCCGCGCTGCCCATCTCAGGCGCCCCTGCGCGCAGCGTCAGCCGCACCTTCTCGCCCGGCGAGCCCGCCGCGGCGACGCGCGCGATGATCACCACCTCCCCCTGCCACACACAAACCGCCCCGGTCGGGCAGCGCGAGTCGCTCTCCACCATCAGGAATTCGACCTCCATCGCCGCGTCGCTCAGCCGCACCGTCTCGCCGCGGCGCACCTCGAAGGGCGCGCCCAGCGACGGCGCCATCTGCGGGATCGCCGACGCGTTGATCGCCTGGATCGACGACACCTGCACCGTCTCCTTGTCCAGCATCTCCCCCTCGAGCTCGACCATCCGGCGGCCGTAGAACTCGAGGTGGTAATCTGGCTGGAAGGGCATCCGCGGCTGATAGCGCAGCAGCAGCACGTCGTTCGCCGTCTGCAGGAAATAGTCCGGCCCCTCGCTGCGCGTGCCGACCCGGCCGTGTTTGACAAATACGAGCCCGCTGAGCTTCACCATGGTCGCGTCTCCTCCTCTGGGAATCTCCCACGACGAAGATAGGCGCCCCGTCGCCGCCGATCGTCCGCACGTTTTGCTCTGCGTCGCGCAAGGATCACCGGCCCGCCGCGACGCGCGTCCACGCGCCGATCTGCGGCTCCTCGGAAAAAAGAACCTAGCCCTACGGTCAGCCTGCTGCCACTCTCGCCGCGATGCACGACCGAGGCCCGCCCTTCTCCGCCGCACGCGCCGCCCTCTCTGCCCTCCGCGCCTTGGCCCCGGGTCGCAGGGCCGCGGCCCGTCAGCGCGTCGCGGAGGGCGGCCAGACGCGCCACGCTGAGAAGGTCACACGCGTCGCTGAGCAGCTCCGCCAGCGCCGCGGCCCTGAGCCGGTCTCGCTGCGCAAGCGCGCGGTCTCGCACATGGTCCCCAAGCGCGGCGATCTCCGCCGGAGCGACCCCAAGATCGACATCAGCGACTTCTGCGAGATCCTCGAGATCGACCCCATCAAGAAGATCTGCGTCGCCGAGGCCGGCGTCACCTTCGTCGATCTCGTCGCCGCCACCCTCCGTCACGGCCTCGTCCCGATCGTCGTGCCCGAGCTCAAGACCATCACCATCGGCGGCGCCGTCTCTGGCTGCTCGATCGAGTCGATGAGCTTCCGCTACGGCGGCTTCCACGACACCTGCCTCGAGTACGAGCTCATCACCGCCACCGGCGAGGTCCTGGTCTGCACCCCGGAGAACGAGCACGCCTTGATCTTCCAGATGGTCCACGGCGCCTTCGGCACCCTCGGCGTGCTCAGCCGCCTCACCTTCCGGCTGATCCCCGCGAAACCATTCGTCAAGCTCACCTATGAGAAGTACCCCTCGATCGACGCCTACATGGCCGCGATCGCCGGCCGCTTCGCGCGCCAAGACGTCGACTTCATGGACGGCATCATCCACGCGTCCAGCGAGTGCGTGCTCTCCCTCGGCGAGTTCGTCGACGAGGCCCCCTACACCAGCAGCTACGACTGGTACAAGATCTACTACGAGAGCACCCGCGAGCGCCGCGAGGACTACATGCGCGCCGCCGACTACTTCTTCCGCTACGACCGCGGCGTCACCAACGTCCGCCCGCGCGCGCCGATCCTCCGCGCCTTGCTCGGCTGGTACCTCAACTCCTCCCGCGTCCTGCGGCTCGCCGAGCGTATGAACTGGCTGCTCCGCCGCGACAACCCCCCCGTCACCCTCGACGTCTTCGTCCCCCTCTCCAAGGTCCCCGAGTTCATGCGCTGGTATGAGCGCGAGTTCGGCTACTTCCCCCTCTGGTGCGTCCCGTACCGCCGCGTCCGCGACTACGAGTGGATCGCCGATCGTTGGTACCAAGGCATGAAGGACCAGCTCTTCGTCGACCTCGCGATCTACGGCATGGACAAGCGGGACGGCCGCAACTACCACCGCCTCATGGAGGAGAAGCTCGCCGAGATCGGCGGGATCAAGACCCTCATCTCCCACAACTTCTACAGCGAGGCCGAGTTCTGGAGCCTGTGGAACAAGCCCAACTACGACGCCGTCAAGGCCCGCACCGACCCGAACAACCTCTTCCGCGACCTTTATACAAAGACCTGCCGCGCCGCCCAGGGCCTCCGTTGAGCCGCCTGCGAGAGCGCCTACGATCCGGCGGCGCCGGCGAGGCCGCAGCGAGCCACCTCGAGCTCGGTCACGACCCACTGCACCGGCACGTCATGCTCCGCGCAGGGGATCAGCGGCGCCTCCGCGGGCGCCAAGAATTCCCCAAAACACACGCCGACGCGCGCCGGCAGCCGCTCGTCGCGCAGCGGCGCCAGCGCCCGATCGTAGTACCCCTTGCCGAAGCCCAAGCGTCCGCCGCGGCGATCGAAGCCCAGGCCTGGGACCAGCACCAAGTCCACCCCGAGCGCCGCGCCGGGCGACCCTGCCGCCAGCTCCCCCGCCCGCTGCGGCGGCTCGATCAGCCCGAAGCGCCCTGGTTGGCCGCTCCGCAGCGTCGCCAGGTCCTCCACCGCCACGAACGACAAGCGCCCGGAGTCGCGCAGCACCCGCGGCAGCACCAGCCGTTTACCCTCCGCCAGCGCCCGAACCAGCAGCGCCCGCGTATCTGGCTCCCCGCGCACCCCCACAAACGCGGCGATCCCCCGCGCCTCCCGCCACAGCCGATGTTCGCCCAGCAGCTCGGTCAGCGCCCCTGAGCGCCGGGCGATCTCGGGCCCGCTCAGGCTGACCCGACGCGCCAGCAGCAGCCGCCGCAGCGCCGCCTTCCGGGCGCCGATCTCCCCCTCCGGGTCCACGCTCACCGCCCGACTATACAGCGGGGCGAGCTGCGTTTGGGGCGCTCTTGCACCTCGGCCGCGGCTCATGTTAAGGGAGCCGAGCCGCGGGAATAACTCAGTTGGTAGAGTGTCAGCTTCCCAAGCTGAATGTCGCGGGTTCGAACCCCGTTTCCCGCTCCACCTCGACAGACGCCACCTGGCGTCTGTTTTGTTTTGGCGCCTGTTTTGTGCCGGCGCCTGGTCCCCCATGAATCACGGCTGGTAGACTCGCCGTCCGCGATGGCTGAGACCGGAGATGGCCCTGAAGGCGCGCTCGAGCACCAGCTCATGCGCGTGCAGATGCGGGTCCTCGCCGAGCTCGCCGCGGAGATCGGCGGCCCCCGCAGCGACCTTCGGGCCGGCCTGAGGCGGCTCACGGAGGTCTCGTGCAAGCTCCTGCACGTCGCGCGCGCCGGCGTCTGGCGCTTCGACGAGGCGCAGAAGAGCCTCGAGTGCCTCGACCTCTATGACGCCGCCACCGGCGCTCACAGCGACGGCGCCCAGATGCGCGCCAGCGACCTGCCCGCCTATTTTGACGCGCTCGAGGGGGCCCGCGCGATCGTCAGCGACGACACCTACAGCGACCCGCGCCTGCTCGAGATCGTCGACGACTACCTGCGCCCGCTCGGGATCACCTCGATGATCGACGCCCCGATCCGCGTCCGGGGCCGCATGGTCGGCGTCGTCTGCCACGAGCACTGCGGCCCGCGGCGGCTCTGGAGCGCGCTCGAGCAGACCCTCGCCGGCACCTTCGCGGACTTCGCCGGGATCGCCCTCGAGGCGCACGAATTTCAGCTCGAGCGCGCCCGCAGCCGCCGCCTCGAAGATCAGCTCGAGCGAGCGCGCAAGCTCGAGAGCCTCGGGATCTTGGCCGGAGGGGTCGCGCACGACTTCAACAACCTGCTCGTCGGGATCCTCGGCAACGCCGGCCTCTGCCTGCAAGATCTCCCGAAGGATTCGCCGCTCGTGCCCCTGCTCGAGGACATCCAGGGCGCCGCCAACCAGGCCGCCGAGCTCGCCCAGGAGATGCTCGCCTACTCTGGCAAGGCCACCTTCAAGTCCGAGCCGCTGCGCCTCGACGAGCTCGTCCGCGAGCTCATCCCAGCGCTCGAGCGGCGCCTCGGCCCGCGGATCACGATCGTCGTCCGCGGCCCCCCGAGCCCCTCGCCGGCCTTACCGGTCGTCGACGGAGATCCCGCCCAGCTCCGCCGCGTCGTCATCAACCTCGTCCAGAACGCCGCGGAGGCGCACACCGGCGCCACCGGCGAGATCGAGCTCGAGCTGCGCGCCCACGCGGCGCTCCCTGAAGATCCCTCGCGGCTGATCCTCGGCGAGCGCCTCACCCCTGGCCCGCACCTCGCCCTCTGCGTCCGCGACCGCGGCCACGGCATCAGCGAAGACGCCCGCGCCCGCCTCTTCGACCCGTTCTTTACGACCAAGGTGGACGGTCGCGGCCTCGGGCTCGCGGTCGTGCTCGGCATCGTCGCCGGGCACCGCGGCGCGATCCAGGTCGACAGCGAGCCTGGCCGCGGCAGCGCCCTCACCGTCTACCTCCCGCTCACCGACGCGGCCCCACGCCCGCGCCCGCCCCCGCCGCTGCCCCTGGAGCGCCGCCCCGCCGCTGGCCTCGTGCTCGTCGCCGACGACGAGGCGATCGTCCGCGGCGTCACCCGCCGGATCCTCGATCGAGCCGGCTACCGCGTCCTCGAGGCCGAGGACGGCGTCGACGCGGTCGCGGTCTTTCACGCGCGGCGGGGCGAGCTCACCGCCGTCATCCTCGATCTCACCATGCCGCGGCTCGGCGGCCAAGAGGTCCTCAGCCAGATCCGCGAGCACGACCCGGAGCTGCGCGTCCTGCTCACCAGCGGCTTCAGCCGCGAGGCCCTCGACGCCCGCCTCATCGACGCCCCGCGCACCGCTTTTTTACAGAAGCCGTTCAACCCCAGCACCCTCCTGAGCGCCCTCGACGCCCTCCGCGCGCAGCGCTGAGCGGACACCGCCGCGCCCGCGTGTTATCCCACGGGCCGCATGGCCGAGCCCGTGATCCTCATGGAAGGCGTGAGCAAGCGCTTCGGCGACCACCTCGCCGTCGACGCCCTCGATCTCGAGGTCCCTGGCGGCGCGATCTACGGCTTCATCGGCCCCAACGGCAGCGGCAAGACCACCACCGCGCGCATGATCCTCCGCATCATCCACCCCGATCGCGGCCGCGTCGTCGTCTTCGGCCGCGATCAAGGCCGCGCCGCCGACGACCGCGTCGGCTACCTGCCGGAGGAGCGCGGCCTCTACCGCAAGATGCGCGTCCGCGAGCTCCTCCGCTTCCACGCCGAGCTCAAGGGTCTACGCCGCCCTGACGCGGAGATCCTCGCCTGGTTAGAGCGCCTCGGCCTCGCGAGCTGGGCTGATCGCCCCGTCGAAGCGCTCTCCAAGGGCATGGCGCAGAAGGTCCAGTTCGTCGCCGCCGTCGTCCACCGCCCCCAGCTCGCCATCCTCGACGAGCCGTTCAGCGGCCTCGACCCTGTCAACCAAGGGGTCCTCAAGGACGCCATGTTGGAGCTGCGGCGCCGCGGCGCCACCGTGCTCTTCTCCACCCACGACATGGCCGCGGCCGAGCGCCTCTGCGATCGCCTCATGATGATCTACCGCGGCCGCAAGGTCCTCGACGGCGCCCCTGCGGAGCTCCGCCAGCGCTACGGCCGCGACACCATCCGCGTCCGCCTCGGCGATCCTCGGCTCGATCTCAGCGGCCTACCCGGGGTCGCCGCCGTCGCCGACTACGCCGCCTACAAGGAGCTGCGCCTGCACGACGGCGCCGACCCGCAGCAGCTCCTCCGCGCCTTGATCGGGCTCACCCGCGTCGACCACTTCGAGATCGCCGAGCCCTCCCTCCACGACATCTTTTTACGGATCGCCGGCCCCGCCGCCCCAGCGGACGCCGCATAAGCCGCCTCACCGGGCACCTTAGCCACGTCGATGCACCGAGACCGCCACCTCCGCAAGATCGCAGTCATCGCCCGCCGCGAGTACCTCGCGACCGTCCGCACGAGGAGCTTCCTGCTCGCCGTGCTCTTGATGCCGGCGCTGATCGTCGGCAGCGTCGCCGTCCAGACCTGGCTCGCCCGCCGCGGCGCCTCCGAGGACAAGACCGTCGTCGTCTTTGATCACAGCGGCGCCCTCATCGACGGCCTCGAGGCCGCGGCCGCCGCCCGCGGGGCCGAAGGCGCCGCCGCTCCCGACGGCGACGAGCGCGGGCGCTCCCGCTTCACCGTCGTCCGCGGCGACCCCGCCGATCTCGACGACGAGCTCCGCCTCGCCCTCTCCGCCCGGATCCGCGGCGGCGAGCTCGCCGCCTTCGTCGAGATCGGCGCCCGGATCCTCGAGGCGGAGCCACCTGGCCCATCGACCATGATCGCCTACCACGCCGAGAGCCTCGCCTTCAGCGAGCTGCGCCGCTGGCTCGAGCAGACCGCCCGCCAGCGGGTGCTTCAGCGGCGCCTGCTCGCCGCCGGCATCGCCGAGCCCGCGATCGAGCGCGCCCTCGCGCCGGTCGTCTTTGAGGGCAGCGGCCTGCTCAGCCGCGGCGCCGACGGCCAGCTCCAGCGCACCGACGCCGCCCAGGCGATCGCCGCCGAGTTCGCCCCGCTCGCCCTCCTCTTCCTCCTCTTCAACGCGATCCTGCTCACCGCCCAGCCCGCCCTCCAGGCCGTCATCGAGGAGAAGCAGCAGCGGATCGCCGAGGTCTTGCTCGGCTCCGTCGCCCCCTTTGATCTCATGCTCGGCAAGCTGCTCGGCTACGTGCTCGCCTCGCTCACCGTGCTCGTCGTCTACCTCCTCGCCGCCGGCGGGCTCGCCCAGCACTACGGCCTGCTCGGCCTGCTCGCCCCCGCCCTCATCGCCTGGGTCGTCGCCTATGTCGCCGTCGCGGTGCTGCTCTACGGCGCGATCTTCGTCGCCATCGGCGCCGCGGTGAATGACCTCAAGGAGAGCCAGAACCTCATGCTCCCGGCCATGCTCGTGATCATGGCCCCGCTCTTCGTCTGGAGCGAGGTCGTCGCCGAGCCCCTCGGCCAGCTCGCCACCGGCCTCTCGTTGTTCCCGATGGTCACCCCCTTGATCATGCCCATGCGCCTCGCCGTCACCGGCGCCGTCCCGATGTGGCAGCCCGCGCTCGGCCTCATGCTCACCGCCCTCACCGCCTTGCTCGTCGTCGTCGCCGCTGGCCGGATCTTCCGCGTCGGCATCCTCGCCTACGGCAAGGCCCCCACCTTGCGCGAATTGGCCCGTTGGGCCCTCTTGAAGGGCTGACCCTCGGCGACCGCGATGACCGACGCAGCGCCGCCGCCGCTCGAGTTCATGCGCCTCTTCACCGACGGCGCCTGCAAGGGCAACCCAGGCCCCGGCGGCTGGGCGTTTATCTTAAAGCACCCCGCCAGCGGCCGCGCCCTCGAGGGGTCGGGGGGAGAGCCGCACACCACCAACAACCGCATGGAGATGATGGCCGTCATCGCCGGCCTCCGCGTCTTGCGGCTGCCGCTCACCCTCGAGCTCTACTCCGACTCGCGCTACGTGCTCGACGGCCTCAGCAAGTGGATGCCGAGCTGGAGGAGGCGGAGCTGGCGCACGGCGGAGGGCGATCCGGTGAAGAACCAGGATCTCTGGCTCGAGCTCGATCGCCTGCTCCGCCCGCACCGCGTCAGCGTTCACTGGGTGCGCGGCCACGCTGGGCACCCAGAGAACACCCGCTGCGATCAACTGGCCGCCAGCGCCGCCCGCGGCCACGCCGGCGGCCGCTGACCCCTTTTGCTGGCGCTCCGCCCGTGCTAAGGCCCGCGCTGCCATGAAGAAGTTCACCCTCACCCACGAGATCCACTGCACCCCCGAGCGCTTCTGGGAGGTCTTCTTCGACAAAGACTTCAACCGCTCGCTCTACCTCGAGGGCCTCCACTTCAACGACTTTGTCATCCTCGAGCAGACCGAGCAGCCCAACCTCCGCCGCCGCGTCAAGGGCGCGCCCAAGGTCGAGCTGCCCGGCCCGATCGCCAAGCTGATCGGCGATCGCTTCGGCTACGAAGAGGAGGGCACCTTCGACAGCGCCGCACAAAAATGGCGCTGGAAGATGCGCCCCAGCGCCATGGCCGACAAGATGCGCATGGAGGGCGTCGTCCGCGTCGAGCCCGCCGGCGAGGGCAAGTGCAGGCGGATCGCCGACATCGAGCTCGAGGCCAAGGTCTTCGGCCTCGGCGGCATGATCGAAGGCACCTCCGAGAAGGAGATGCGCGGCGGCTGGGACGGCTCCGCCGCCTACATGAACCGCTGGCTGCGCGAGCACCCCTAGCTCACTTCGCCGCGCACGACCACGTGCCGCCGCCGCACACGCAGGCGAAGTCCCCGCCGCTCGTCCGGTACACGCAGAAGTCCGAGTTCCCGCGCGGGCACGACGCCCCCTTGCGCGGCACCGACGAGCGCGGGCAGTAGCTCGGGCCCTCCACGCTGCGCACGTCGCCGGGCGAGCTGCTGCCGCCGCTCTTACACGCGAGGCCGAGGCAGAGCCCAGAGGAGAGCGCGGTGACGAGCGCGAGGAGGGAGACACGGAGGTGCTGCCGCATGGGCCCAAAATCCCCCCGAGCCTCACCGTCTGTCAACCCGCGAGCCGAAGCGCGCTCGCGCGCGGCCTCATCGATGCATCTGCATGATCGAAAAGACCGCCCCTTGCGGGTCTGTGATCACCGCGAAGCGACCCACCCCTGCGATCTCCGTCGGCGGCACGCACACCTCACCGCCCAAGCTCGCTGCCCGCTGCGCCGTCTCCTCGCAGCTCGCCACCTGAAAGTAGACCATCCAGTGTGAGGGCGCGTCCCCCCACTCCTCCGTCATCGCCAGCATGCCTGCCACCGGCGCGGGCCCGCGCAAGAAGGTCGTATACACCGCCCCGCCCATCGGCCCGCTCTGCGCCTCCCAGCCCAGCACCTCCTTAAAAAACGCCGCCGAGGCGGCCGTGTCACGGCTCGCCAGCTCATACCAGCACGGCGTGCTCGGCTCGTTCACGCGGCCGGCGCCTTGGTGGATCCCCGCCTCCCACAGCCCGAAGGTCGCCCCGCTCGGGTCCGCACACACCGCCATCCGCCCCGCGTCATCCACCGCGAACGGCCCCTCGTGCACCACGCCGCCCGCCTCGCGCACCTTCGCCGCCGCCGCGTCCACGTCCGCGACGCTGATCATACAGAGCCACGCCGGCGGGCCGTGCAGCTCCGGCGGCTGCCCCATGCCCACCACGTCGACCCCGCCCGCCTGCATCATCGTGTAGGTGTGGTCGGAGCTCTCCGACTCGCGCAGGCCCCAGTTAAAGAGCTCCGAATAAAAGACCCTCGCCCCCTCCAGATCCGAGGTCGTCAGGTCGGTCCAGCAGAAGGTCCCTGGCTTGTGGCGCTTGACTTCAGGCATTTGTCGCGGTTCTACCAGGCGCGCGAGACCGCGCCAAGCGACAGCGCCCCCACGATCCTCTATCCTCGACCGCGTGAGCGTCTTTCAAGCGGACATCCTCCACGGACACGTCGCTCTCATCACCGGCGGCGGCACTGGCATCTGCCGCGGGATCGCCGAGGCCTACCTCCGACACGGCGCCTGCGTCACCCTCGTCGGCCGCCGCCCGGACGTCCTCCAGGCCGCCGCCGCCGAGCTCAGCCTCAGCACCGGAGGTCAAGTCCTCGGCGTCGCCGCCGACGTCCGCCAGCCTGACGCCGTCGCCGACGCCGTCCAGCAGACCCTGGGCCGCTTCGGCCGCCTCGACACGCTCGTCAACGGCGCCGCTGGTAACTTCCTCGCCCCGGCCGTCGGCCTCTCCGCCAACGGCCTGCGCACCGTCCTCGAGATCGACCTCATCGGCGCCTTCACCGCCTGCAAGGCCGCCTTCGACGCCCTCCAGGCCGCCGACGACGCCCTCGTCCTCAACATCTCTGCCACCCTCCACCACCACGGCACTCCCCTCCAGCTCCACGCCTCCGCCGCCAAGGCCGGCCTCGACGCCCTCACCCGCACCTTGGCCGTCGAGTGGGGCCCCCTCGGGATCCGCGTCAACGCCATCGCCCCCGGCCCGATCGGCGACACGGAGGGCATGCGGCGCCTCGCCCCTGGCGACGTCGGCGAGCGCATGCGCGCCCAGATCCCCCTCCGCCGCTTCGGCACCGTCGCCGAGATCGCCGACGCCGCCGTCTTCCTCCGCTCCCGCGCCGCCGCGTACATTCACGGCGCCGTGCTCGTCGTCGACGGCGGCCAGGTCATCGCCCCGCCCTCGCTCTTCTGATCCCTGCTCGCGCGCCGCGGGCATATTTGTTATGAAAACAAGTTCACCCGCGTGCTGCGCTCCTGCTGCGCTCTTGACCGCCGTCGGCCGCGGCTCAAGCGGAGCCGCGAGCGCGCCCGCGACGGCGAAGCAGCAGCAGACCGAGCGCGCCCAAGCCGAACCACGGGGCCTCGGTGTCGGGCGACTGCGCGCAAGCGCAGCCCGCGGCGTCATTGTCCCCCCCTGCGCTGTCGGTCGCGCTCGTAGCCTCCGAGTCGGTGGCGCCGCCGGTGCCCGCCGAGCCTGCGGAGCCCGCCGAGCCCCCGCTGCCCGTCGAGCCCCCGCTGCCGGCCGTACCGCCGCTCCCGCCGTCAGTCCCGCTGCTCCCGCTGCTCCCGTCCGTGTCACCGGAGGCGCCCCCGCTGGTCTCCCCGCCGCTCGCGCTGGTCGCCCCGTCCGTGCCGCCGCTCGTGTCTGTGTCCGTGTCTGAATCTGTGCCTGTGTCTGTGTCTGTGTCGGTACCGACGCCGCCGCCGGGCTCCCACTTGCTCGCGCGGACGATCCGCAGCGCGCTCGCGTCCGGGCTGTAGGGATCGTCGTCGGCGACCGTCACCAGCACCTTATGCGGCGCCTCGTCCGGCATCGTGAACGCGAAGTCGGCGCCCTGCCCTTGCACGACCCCGTCGACCCGCCACGTGAAGATCAGCGGGTCGCCGTCGGGATCCACCGCCTCCACCGTGAAGCTCATCGCCTCGTTGAGCGCCGCGAACGGGCTCACCTCCACCGGCGAGAGCGCCGTGATCTCGGGCGGGTGATTGCCGACCTCGACCTCGATCACCCGGTGCGCCACGTCGCGGCGGTCCGCGTTGTCCTTCACCTCGACGCTGACCACCAGCGGCCCCGGGGCGCCCGGCGTGAACATGATCGACTTGCCGAGCCCATCGTCAAACACCCCGTCCATGTCCGTGTCCCAGCGATACGTCAGCACCGCGCCCGCGTCGAAGTGCGTGGCGTCCGCGCTGAGGCTCATCGCCTGGCCGACCGCGCCCGGCGCCGCCGCCGCGACGCTCGCCTTCGGCGCGACGCGGACCACCAGCGGCGTGTTCTCGGCGATCATCTTGTCTGTCTGAGCGACCAGGTCCAGGAGCGCCGGCTTCACCGCCACGAAGGACGCCCTCGCCTCATCGATAAGCGCGCCGTAGTGGAGCGTCGGCGGCAGCGGCGTCGCCGTGAGCAGCGCGATCCCGGCGTCGATCTGCGCGTCCGTGTAGCCGAACGAGTACACCTGATCGCGCTCCTCACCGACCAGCCCGCCCTCCGCGAGCGCGTCGATGTTCGCCTGCACCTCCGCCGCCGCGATCCCGCTGTTTAAGGTGCCCTTGCTGTTTAAGAAGGCCTCGAGCGCGGTCAGCTCCGCGACCATCCGATCGCCCCCGCTGATCGCGAGCTGCGCGTAGCTCTTCACCTTCTCGGCCTGGATCAACATCCCCAGGTTGCTCTTGGCGATCTGCGCGCCTTGCAGCTTCTCCAGGCTCGGCACCAGCGCCTCGTAGGCGCCGACCTGGATGATCATCGCCGCCGCCGCCGCCGTCTGCCGGGTCGGGATCTCCTGGCCCGCGAGCGCGGTGTGAGGCGCGCCCTTGCCGATCGACTCGCCAAAATTCAGGGCCACCACCACCCCAAAGTTCGGGTCCGGCGGGTCATCGACGATCCCCTGATAGTGGTCCTGCAGCGACTCCGCGTGGCCGCCGATGATCTTCGTGCCGATCGTGATCACCGCTGAGTTGTAGGATGTCGGACAGTCAGTGCCGGTCGCGTAGCAGACCCCGCCGACCGCGAGCCCCACGAGCCCGCCGATCGGCCCGAAGGCGAGCGTCCAGTCCGCCGCCGTGCTCAGCGTGTCGAGCACGGTCAGATACAAGACGAGGCGCTTCATCGCCTTGGCCTGCTCGACGCCGATCGCCGCCGCCGCCTTGATCGCCGCCGGGTCGACCGAGAACACCGTCGGCGCGTCGCTCACGGTGAAGGCGTGCCCCGTGCGCAGGTCCGTGCCCGTCCAGGTGCCGTAGGGGTGGTGATCCAGCACGATCTCCCACTTGCCCGCCTTCAGCTCCGGCAGCCAGATGAACTGGTCATAGAACGCCCCGCCAAAGCCTGTCCCTTGGATCAGGTTGACCCCGCCGCTCACGTCCGCGAACGGGTTCGGGTGATCGACCGGGATCACGTGAAAGCGCGCCTCCGGGAGGATCTTCCCCGGCGGAACGATGTCGACGTCGCCGGTGACGCAGACCGCGTCTCCCTTATTAAAGGTCTCCTTGAAGTCGAAATTGCAGTCTGTGGTCACCACCTGCGCCGCCGCCGCGACCCCGGGCTGCGCCGCCGCGCCGAGCACCACCCCCACGCTGACGACCCCGCTGATCAGTCTCATCCTCATACCCACACGACCCCCCTCGAAGACGATCGTCATGATATCGGCGGCTCTTGGGCCGAACCACGCCGCCGAGCGCCGCCGCGCGTGAAGGCGCTCCTCTCTGGCGCATGACCGCGCGGAGATCGTAGGTCCAAAGTCGGAGATACTACCGCCGTGCCGACCCTCAATCCCTCCACCCTGCTCGCCGCCGTCGTAATCGCCCTCAGCGCCTGCGGCGAGCCGAAGCCTGAGCCCGCCGCCGCGCCTGGGCCGCCGCAGCCCGCCGTCGCGACCAACACCGCCGCGAAGGCGCCCGCTCGGCCGATCACCGCGCCGCCTGGGCCGCCGCAGGCCGCCAAGGACAAGGCCCTCGCTCGCTTCGACAGCGCCGCCGCGAAGGCGCAAGCGACCCAGTTCCGCGATCACCTCGCCGCCGGCCGCAAGGCGGTGAAGGCGAAAAAATTCCCGGAGGGGATCAAGGCGCTCGAGGCCGCCTTAACGATCGACCCGAACCACGCCTCCGCCTTAGCCGAGCTCGGGTGGGCGCTCTACCTCAGCGGCGATCTCGCGAAGGCGGAGCGGGCGACCCGCCAAGCGATCACCGCCGCGACGCAGGAGCGCACGCGCGGGGCGGCGCTGTACAACCTGGGGAGGATCCACGAGGACCGCGGCGAGAAGGACGAGGCCGCGCTCGCCTACCAGCGCTCCTTGACCCTGCGCCCCAACGACACCGTCGCCGCCCGCCTCACCGCGCTCGAGTCGGCGGGCGCGGCCCCGGCCGCCCACGAGTGCGACGTCGTCACCTATACCAGCCGCCCCCCCTTCGACCTCTGCGCGGCCTTCATCGCCGAGCTCCCCGCCGACCCCGAGACCTTCTCCGAGAGCCGCTGCCTCGAGCACGAGACCACCACCACCGAGGTCGCCGTCGACGCCGCCGGCACCAAGTACGGCGGCGAGACCGCGACCCTGATCACCCTCGACGTCGGCGGCGGGATCCAAGCGACCAGCTTCGGCGTCGAGCGCTGGCTAGCGAGCGGCGGCGCGATCACGGAGCGCCACCTCGCCGTCCTCTTCGACGAGCAGTGGTACACCCTCGCGCTCGGCGAGGAGTACAACCCCGGCGTCAGCTACATCGGCGAGAGCTTCTGGGTCGAGTCGATGACCGCCGAGGACCTGGTCCCCGGCGGCCGCCCCGAGCTGCTCCTCAAGATGAAGTGGCAACACACCGACGGCGACTACGGCGACAACGCCACCGAGGACACCGAGCGCACGATCATCGCCGTGGTCGGCCTCGACGGCGCCGCGCCGCGCTGGCTCGGCGCGTTCCTCAATTCGGCGGTCGACTCCACCGGCCCGATGCTCGACGACGAGCCAAGCGAGGCCCCGGTGACCCGCACCGAGCGCGCCGTCGACTTCCGCTGGCTGGCCGCCTCAGGCGAGCTCGAGATCTTCGCGAGGACCGGCTTCGAGCCGTCGGCCACGCCGGGGCGCTTCACCTTGGGCGCCCTACCCGCCGCCTGCCCCAAGACGCTCCCTTACCTCCACTGACGCCGCGGACCGCCGGGAGCGCGCTCAAGGCTCGCCGGAGAAGTCGAACTGGTAGATCGGGTCGATCGGCATCCGCGGCGCCACCGAGATCAGCTCGTGCAAGATCCCGTCGTTGAGCGAGTAGCTCCAGCCGTGCAGCCACGGGCGATCGTGAAGGTACCACGATCGTTGGATCACCGACGTCTTGGTCAGGTTGTGCACCTGCTCGCGGATGCTGATCTGGCTGAGGCGAGTGATCCGCTCCTGCGGCGGCGCCGCCTCGATCTCGGCGCGGTTCGCGTGGTACGTGTCCTTGATGTTGCGCAGCCACTTGTTGAGCGGGCCGTACGAGCGCGGGGTCATCGCCGCCTTGATCCCGCCGCAGTTGTCGTGCCCGCAGACGATCACGTGCTCGACCTCCAGCACGTCGACCGCGTACTGAACGACGCTGAGCAGGTTGAGGTCGGTCGGCACGACCAGGTTGGCGATGTTGCGGTGGACGAAGACCTCGCCGGGGGCGGTGCCCGTGATCTCGTTGGCCGGCACCCGGCTGTCCGAGCAGCCGATCCACAGGAACCCGGGGCGCTGCTGGTCCTTGAGGCGCCCGAAGAAGTTCGGATCGACCGCCACCCGCTCGCGCGCCCACGCCTTATTCGCCATCAACAGCTTGTCGCTCTCGCGCACGCTCCACGCTCCTTCTCTTCGCCGCCTCAGCCGCGCTCCCTGCTGCGCTCCAGCGCCTCGGCGGCGATCGGCGGGAGCTTGAGCTCGACGATGATCTCGCGGGCCCGCGCGAGCCCTTGGAAGTCGCGGAGCTCCTCGAGGATGTCGTTATCGATGAAGTGCGCGCGGGTCCCGTCGAGGATCAGCCGGCCGCCGGCGGGCACCTCCTCGAGCACCTGCTTGAGCCGCCCCTTGTTGAGGAAGCTGACGCTCTGGGTGAAGCGCACGTAGCGGCAGTCGCCCTCGCTCGAGACCACCAGCGCCGAGTGGTAGTTGCTGCGGATCACGAAGTAGATCCCGACCAGCAGCCCCAGCAACGTGCCCGTCAGCAGGTCGCTGAGCAGGATGAAGATCACCGTCGCGATGAACGGCGCGAACTGCGCCCAGCCCTTCGCCCACATCTCGCGGTACAGCGACGGAGGCGTCAGCTTGGCGCCGACCACGATCAAGACCACCGCCAACGACGCCAGCGGGATCTTGTTCAGCAGGCCCGCGAAGAGCAGCACCGCGGCCGCGAGCAGCGCCCCGTGGAAGATCGCGGCGAAGCGGCTGCGCGCGCCCGCCTGCAAGTTCGCGGAGGAGCGCACGATCACCGCGGTCACCGGCAGCCCGCCGAGCGCCCCGGCGAAGAGGTTACCGAGCCCTTGCGCCTTCAGCTCGCGGTTGGTCGGCGTCGGCCGGTGCTGCGGGTCGAGGCGATCGATCGCCTCGACGCAGAGCAGCGACTCGACGCTCGCGACGATCGCCAGCACGCCCGCCGTCATCCACACCTTCGGCGAGAGCAGCGCCGCCAGCTCGGGCGGCACCCACAGCGAGGCGAGGCCCTCGCGCGCGCGCGGGATCGCGACCAGGTGCGCGTCGCTGAGCGCCATCGGCCCGCCCGCGAGCAGCGCCGCCGCGGCTGTCCCAAAGACCACAGCGACCAGCGCGGGCGGCAAGGCCGCGCCGAGGCGCACGCGCGCGTAGTCGCGCCACAGCAGGTACGCGAGGCCGGCCGCGAGCGCCGCCACGATCGCCCCCGGCTGCACCACCTCGAGCGAGTACACCAGCTCGGAGAAGGTGTTACGCCCGTCGAACTGGGCGAAGCCGAAGTCGCCCTCAAAGTCGCGGTCATAGCCGACCGCGTGCGGGATCTGCTTCAGCACCAAGATCAAGCCGATCGCCGCCAGCATGCCGCGGATCACCGCGTTCGGGACGAAGTGCGCCAGCACCCCCAGGCGCAGCGCCCCCATCGCGATCTGCATGAGCCCGGCGAGCAGCGTCGCGGTGAGGAAGCCGCGAAAGCCCAGCGCCTCGATCCCGTCGAGCGTGATCACCGTCAGCCCCGCCGCCGGCCCCGCGACGCTGAGCGGCGAAGCGCTCGCGAAGCCGACGACGATCCCCCCGACGATCCCCGCGACCAGGCCAGCGAAGGGCGGCGCGCCGGAGGCGGTCGCGATCCCCAGGCACAGCGGCAACGCCACCAAGAACACGACCGCGCCCGCGCGGAGGTCCGCGCCGACGCCGCGCATCGAGGATCCACGCATCTGCCGCATGGTCACCTAATTCTAGCCACTCTCCCAGGGCCAAAGCGGCGCGCGAACTCACACATCGACCGCCCCGAACAGCCCTACCTCTCTCCATACACCTTTCACGCGCCGATCAGCGCCTTCCTGTTGGCCTCGACCACCCTTACTTTAGAAATTTATGAAATCTACCCAAAGAACAGAGATCTACGGCTCGTTGGCCGCTGCACATACCGGCCCCCCATCGGGCGCGCCCAAGCTCTGCACGGTCGCGCCGACCGACGCCACCGGAAGGGCGGTCAAAGGACCGAATCGCTAAAAGATCGACGTAAGTGGGGATCGCTGGGGCGGATATGCGGGTCAGCGACCTCGCCCATTTGCCCCACTGCGCGCATAAACCCGCTTCCGTCGCCGCACGTGTGGTCTGTCGGCGTTGAAGGCCCTGCTCGCGCAGTTCATCGAGCCGCTGATCTTGAGCGCGCGCGGGCCGATGTCGCAGCCGCTCGAGTATACCGCGTGCGTGCGCGAATTTGCGCAGCGCCACGATGGGCGTCGCCGGGGGCTTCGCCCTGAGAGATCGTGGCCAGGATCTTGGCGGCGAGGATCTGTAAGGTCTGGACGGCTCGGGTCCCTCACAGACGTTGGCCGAGACGACGGCCTCCTACACGAAGGGATCCAACTATGTTCCGCACGATCAAACTGCTCCGCTTGTCCTTGCTCCTCCCCCTGAGCCTCTTCGGCCTCGCCGGCTGTGATGGGGTCGACGGGATCCACAACCGCTCCGGCGATGACCAGGCAGAAGAGGAGGACGAGAGCGAGGACGAGAGCGAGGACGAGAGCGAGGACGAGAGCGAGGACGAGGACGAGAATGAGGACGGCGAGGACGGCGAGGACGGCGACGGCGACGGCGACGGCGAGGACGGCGAGGACGGCGACGACGACGACGGCGAGGACGGCGACGACGACGAGGACGGCGACGACGACGACGGCGAGGATGACGACGACGACGGCGAGGACGACGACGGCGACGACGACGACGGTGAGGACGACGACGGCGAGGACGACGACAATTAGTCGACGAGGAGATCGTATCGTTGGTCAAAGTGCGCTCGATAGCGACAGAGACTGCGCCGCCGGAGGCCCGGCCTGCGGCGGCGATTCACGCGTTGCTCGTCGAGCGTGCGCAGGCAGCGGACGTCCAGGCTTGGTCTCGACTCTACCAGGAGCACTTTGACGGGGTGTTTCGCCATGTCCGCTTCCTCACCGGTGACGATGACTTGGCCGAAGATCTGACCCAAGAGACCTTTGCCAAGGCGATGACCTCGATCGCCTCCTTCCGCGGTCAGTCGAGCTTCTCGACCTGGCTCGGGGGGATCGCGATCAATGTCGTGCGCGAGCAGTGGCGCTGGCAGCGGAACACCCGGACGGCGCACGGGCGGATGGAAAATATGCAGGCGGTCGAGCCGCAGGCCGACGGCGCGCCCGAGCGCGTGAACCTGCAAAAGACCCGCGCGAAGGTGCTGTATACGATCCTGGAGGGGATGCCGGCGGGGCTCCGTGAGATCTTTGTGCTGCGGGATCTGCAGGGCATGCCAGCGCGGGAGATCGCCGCGCAACTGGGGATCTCGGAGGGTAATGTGGCGGTGAGGGCGACGCGCGCGCGGGCGCGGGTGCGCGCGGAGCTGGAGCGTTTGGGATGGTTAAGCCCGCGGCAGGGTGCGTGATGACAGAGCACAGACACGATGTTGAAGACGATCCGACCCTCGCAGGGTTGCTCTCGGAGGTGCGCGGCGGCGTCGAGGCGCGGCCGATCCGCCGCGGGAATTTCTATGAGGCGGTGCTGCGGGCGCATCGTGGCGACCCGGAGACGGTGCCGAGGACCATGGTCGAGGAGGCGGCTGCGCTGGCGTCGGTGGTATCGCTGGCGGGCGCGCGCGGGGCTGCGCCCGCGGCCGACCCAGAGCTCGAGGCGTTTATCGAGGATGTGCGGGCGAACGGCGAAGCTGCGGCTGCGGAGCGGCGGTTAGCAGGGATCCCGGCGCTGCTGACGGCGAAGCCGGCGCGTCGGTGGTGGCGGGCGATCGCAGGTGTGAGCGTCGCGGCGGCGGCGGCGCTGCTGGTGGTACTCGGCGCGGATCCAGGAGGATCAGCGCGCTTCAGCCCTCAGGTCGATGGAGGCATGATGGCGCGGGTGCTCGAGGGTGCTCGAGGGGCGTCGGTGCGCGCGCGGGTAATGGCGGCGGAGCCAGCAGCGGCGGTGCGTACGGGGCCACCTGCGGCGGCGACGAGCGCGGATCGAGACGCTTCGGATGGTTCGACGGGGGCATCGATCGATCCGGATCCAGGCACGACTTTTGTGTCTCATGAGACAGATCAATCGCGGAAGGAGGAGCGCCGCTCGACGAAGCCGACGCGGCGGCCAGCGCCGCAGCTGAGCGAGTTTGATGCGGCGATAGACCCGCTGATCGCGCTCGATGAGGCGGCGCAGCTGCGCTGGCGCGAAGGCGACCGGCAGGGCGCAGAGGCGTTATTTCGCGAGATCATCCGCCGGGATCGCAGCGGCCGCTGGACGCACTTGGCCTACGGGGATCTCTTCGTGCTGGTCCGCGAGCGCGGCGACCAGCCCGGTGAAGAGGCGCTGTGGCGGGAGTATCTCGAGCGATATCCGCGGGGGCCTCACGCGGACGACGCGAGCGCGGGACTCTGCCGTCGCGCAGGCGCAGGAGCGACTGTGTGCTGGCTTCGTTACCTCGAGCAGCGCCCGACAGGGGTGTATCGTCGGCAGGCGGAGCGGTGGCTCGACGGGCACGCAGCGGAGGCGCCATGAGCCGCTTATGTAGATCTGTGGTGGTGGTGATGACGGCGCTGCTGATGACCAGCGGCTGCGTGGTGGACTATCTGATCGCGCCGGGGTGTAAGCGGGGGGAGGCGTGTACTTCCTCGACCTCCGCGGGCTCGTCGAGCGAGAGCGAGGTGAGCGACGCCGAGAGCGGCTCTAGCTCGGAGGAGCACGAGAGCGAGTCGGGGGAGGACGCGGGCGAGGACACGACGCCGAGCGAGGACGCAGGGGCGGAGTGACGCCTGAGATCCCATGGGGTATATGGCCGCGGTGCGGGCGCTGCTTCTCTCCGCATTCTTCTCGTTGAGCTGGGTCAGCGCGCTCAGCGCAGAGCCGCCTCCTACGGGCGAGCGCGTCGTCCTACGATCGCGGGCGATCGCGCCAGAGGCGCTGAAGGCGGAGCTGGGGCTGCGCCGGCCACAGGCGTCGATCGTCGACTTTGAAGGTGAAGGAGAGCAGTGGTCGCGGGCGGAGGCGTGGACGCTGGTGATCGTGGAACGCAGCCCGGTGGGGTTCGCCGTGTCGGTGATCTTGAGCGATGGGCGCGCGTACGACCGGGTCGTCGAAGCAGACTCGGCGCAGGGGGCTCGGGCGGTCGCGTCGACGCTGGCGAACTTGATTGCGGCGATCTCGGAGGATCGTGTCGCGCCCGATCGGGAGGCCGTGACGCTCGAGTCGCTCGATCCGACGACGGAGGAGCCCCCGGGTCCCTCGGACCAGCCACTCGAGGCGCACCCGTCGCCGCCGCCACCACCAGCGGCGGCGGCGCCTCGACCAGAGGCTGTGAGCACTCCGGTGACAGGTGCGGCTCCATGGTCGATCTCGCCGCGGGTCGGCGGGCTCGCGCTGATAGGGGTCGGGCCGCCGCGCGAGAGCGGAGCGCTGCTCGGAGGCGGCGCAGCGCTGGGGATCGGCGCTCGTTCGCCCTTGGGAGCGATCTTTGGCGTCGATCTGCGGCTGCTGCGGCGGGCGGCGGGCGAGCTTTCGCTGGCTCGGGTGAGGGTGTCTTTTTGGGCAGGTTATGGGCTGGAGCGAGGCCTCTTCGGCGTTGATCTCGCCGGGTTTGTGGGGATCGAGGGGTGGTCGGTGCGCTCGATGGGCGAGCGCGCCGCGGTGCTAGAGGGCTCGGATGAGGCGCCGAGCTCGGCGCTCAGCGCGGGGCTGCGGGTGGCGCCCGCGCTGCAGCTGCCGCTCGGCTCGTCGCGCCGACTCCGCCTGGGCTTCGTTGGAGAGATCGGCTACGCAGGGGTGCTCGATGGTGGGCTGCGGGCGGCGCGGCTTTCGGCGCCGAGCACGGATGGCGGCGCGGATGTGGCGGTGTTTCGGGTCGGCGGGGTCGAGCTGGGTTTGGGGCTGGAGTTGCGGCTGCGCTTCAATCTGAGCGGGCGACGATAGCCTCACAGAACCACCGATTGATCAACGTCGCCGCCTGCTCCTTCGACAACGGCTGGATCTGTACATAAGCGAAACCATCGTCGAGCTTGGTCTCGAGGGCGCGGTACCCGCCGGCGCCCTCCCTTCACGCGGATCGCGCCTCTTGCCTCAGCCCGCCGGCCGCGATCGTCGCCCACCGCCCCGTGCAACCACCGCCCCGCTTTCGCGGTCCAAGCCTCCGCCCACCCACGCGGGCGGACCGAGGCGACATGCCCATCACCCCTGACACTGAAGCCCCGACGAGCGGCCCCCTCGCCGCCGCGGTCCCTTTGCGCGCGGTCGAGCCGACCGTCAAGCTCCAGCGCCCTGCCACCGCGACCCGTGGACAGCGGACCACCGAGCGCCCCCGGCTCGTCGACGACCCGCCCTCCGCCGGCGACCGGCCAGCCGGCCGCTCCGGCGACGAACCCACCCGGATCGGCCGCTTCGTCATCATCCGTCGGATCGGCGCGGGCGGCATGGGCGTCGTCTACAGCGCCTACGACGAGGAGCTCGATCGCAAGGTCGCGATCAAGCTCCTCCACGCCGATCGCAGCGGCAGCCAGGGTCGCGCCCGGATCCTCCGCGAAGCCCAAGCCCTCGCCCGCCTCTCTCACCCCAACATCGTCCACGTCTACGAGGTCGGCGAGTACGACGGCCAGGTCTTTATGGCCATGGAGTTCGTCGAGGGGATCACCGTCGACGAGTGGTCTCACCGCCAGAGCCGGCCGTGGCGCGCCCTGCTCGCCGTCTACCGTCAGGCCGCCCAGGGCCTCGCCGCCGCCCACGAGGTCGGCCTCGTCCACCGCGACGTCAAGCCCGAGAACATGCTCATCGACGCCCGCGGCCGCGTCATCCTGCTCGACTTCGGCCTCGCCCGCATGCGCGGCGAAGACAGCCACAACCCCACCAGCGACGATCACCCGCACGGCGCCGCGGCCGCCACCACGGGGGGCGGCCCCATCGACCCTGCCGCCCGCACCGCCGCGCACACCCTCACCGCCGCTGGCACGATCATGGGCACCCCCGCCTATATGTCCCCGGAGCAGTGCGCGGGCGTCGGCGCTGACGCCCGCAGCGACCAATTCTCCTTCTGCGTCTCCCTCTACGAGGGCCTCTACGGCGAGCGCCCCTTCGCCGGCGACGACCTCAACGCGCTCATCCTCGCGATCTGCCAGGGCGACGTCCGTGAGCCCCCCCGCGGCGCCAAGGTCCCGACCTGGCTGCGCCGCGTCCTCCTCCGCGGCCTCGCCGTCAAGCCCAGCGAGCGTTGGCCGTCCATGCAAACGCTCGCCGAGGCCCTCGCCGACGACCCTGCTGGGCGCCGCCGCTGGTACGCGGGCGCCGCCGTCGCCGTCACCCTCAGCGCCGCAGCCCTCGGCGCCTGGCAGCCCTGGTCCGGCGATGAAGTCTGCCGAGGCGCCGACCAGCGGCTCGCCCAGGTCTGGTCCGAGCCGCAGCGACGGGCCGTCCACGCCGCCCTGAGCGCCACCGGCTACGCCTACGCCGAGCAGAGCTGGGCGCAGATCGAGCGCCGCTTAGGCGCCTACACCGCCGCCTGGGCGCAGCTCTACGCCGGCGCCTGCGAGGCCCACCACCGCGGCGAGAGCTCCGCCGAGCTCTACGACCGCCAGATGTCGTGCCTCGACGGCCGTCTGCGCGAGGTCGAGGCCATGGTCGACGTGCTCACCGCCGCCGACGCCACCGTCGTCCAGCAGACCCCGGAGATCCTCCTCGGCCTCCCCCCCCTCAGCACCTGCGGCGACGCCGACGCGCTGAGCAAGAGCTACGCGCCGCCCCCCGATCAGAAGACCGCCGAGGCCGTCGAGGCCACCCGCCAGCAGCTCCTCGACGTCCGCATGCGCCGCGAAGCCGGCCACGCCCTCGCCGTACGCGACCGCGCCGAGGGCATCGTCCGCGCCGCCCGCACCCTCAGCTACCGCCCCTTGGTCGCCGAGGCCCTGCTCGAGCTCGCCGTGAATTACATGGCCCTCGACCAGACCCGCGAGGCCGAGGCCACCCTCGCCGACGCCTTCCTCACCGCCGACGCCGTGCGCCACGACAGCGTCGCCGCCGACGCGGGCGCCTGGCTCGTCTTCCTCATCGCCCGAGACGGCCGAGGCACCGAGGCGCAGCTCCGGGCCGAGCACGTCAAGGCGGTCCTCGAGCGCTACGGCCGCACCAGCCAGGCCGACGTCAACCTCCACCGCGGCCTCGCCATCCTCGATCTCTACGCCGGCCGCTACGACGAGGCCCGCCGCGTGCTCGGCCACGCCCTCTCGATCGCCGAGTCGCTGCCGGAGGGCCAAGGCGAGCGCCTCGCCACCCTCATCCTCGTCAACATCGGCCAGGTCTGCGAGTTCCACGGCGACATCGACTGCACCTCCGCCAATTTTGAGCGCGCCCTCGCCCGCTACTCCGAGCGCGTCGGCGAAGGCGACCCCAAGCTCGGCCTCTACAAGGCCATGCTCGCCAACGCGCGCATGTCCCAAGGACGCCCCGAGGAGGCCGCCACCCTCTTCGAGGAGAGCGTCGCGCACGCCCGCGCGGCCTTCGGCGATCGCCACCCGGTCTACCTCAAGGCGATCATCCCGCAGAGCAAGTTCCACCTCCACCGGGGCGACCTGCTCGCCGCGTCAGCCCTCGCCGAAGAGGCCCGCGCCCTCGCCCGCGCCCTCTTCGGCGAGGCACACATGGAGACCTTATGGGCCTCCCTCACCAGCGCCGCCGCGCTGGTGCAGCGCGGCCGCTACCAAGACGCCGAGGCGCTGCTCGATGAGGCCGCGCTGATCCGCGCCAAGCCGAGCGCGGAGCCAGGCCCGGAGGACAGCTTCCTCCACGCCGCCCGCGGGGACCTGTACAACGCGCTCGGCCGCTACCAAGACGCCAAGCTCGCCTTTGACGCCTCCTTCGCCGTCCGGGCCCAGTCGTTGATGCACGCGACCAACCGCGCGAGCGCCGAAGCCGGCCGCGCCCGCGCCCTGCTCCACCTCGGAGATCGGGCCGCCGCCGCCGCCGCCCTCGACCGGGTCGAGCGCGAGATCTCCGCGATCAACACGGATCACTGGGCCCTCATCGAGCCCCTCCATGTCAGCGCCGAGCTCGCCCTCGCCGAAGGCCGCGACAGCGACGCCGCCGCCGCCGCCGAGCGCGCCCTCCGGCTGCTCGAGCGCCACAGCCATCCACCTGTCCCATCGGCCAGCATCGGCCTGCTCGCCGCCCGCGCCCTCGCGGCCAGCGACCCCCCTCGCGCCCTCGAATTCGCGCGCCGCGCCCTCGCCGACCAGCACAGGGTCACCGGAGCCCCCCCCGAGCGCGTCGAAGAGATCCTCACCTGGCTGCGCGACCACGGCGCCGCGCCCGACTGAGCCGCCGCCCGCGTGCGCGCGAACTCGACTACCCTCGCGCCATGGAGCTCCACGATAAGGTCGCGCTGATCACCGGCGCCTCCGCCGGGATCGGCCTCGCCATCGCCCGCCGCCTCATCGGCGCAGGCGCCCACGTCGTTTTGGTCGCCCGCGACCGAGAGCGCCTCGGACGCGCCGCCGCCGAGCTCGGCGAACGAGCCCACCCGTGGCCCCTCGACGTCGGCGATCTCGCCGCCCTCGCCCAGCTCCCTGCCCAGATCCTCGCCCGCCACCGCCGCCTCGACGTGCTCGTCAACAACGCCGGCCTCCATTACCGCGGCGAGATGCTCCGCCACGACCCGCAGCGCCTCGAAGAGATGGTCCGCGTCAACCTGAGCGCCCCCATCGTGCTCACCCGCGCCGCCGCCGAGCACATGAGCGCGGGCGGCGTCATCGTCAACATCGCCAGCCTCGCCGGCAAGCTCGGCGTCCCGGGCGCCGCCGTCTACAGCGGCACCAAGGCGGGCCTGCGCTTCTGGGCCCTCGCCGCCGCCGAAGAGCTCGCCCGCCGCGGCCTACGGATCGCCAACGTCAACCCCGGCCCCGTCGACACTGGTTTTTTTGGCGACGAGCTCGAGCACGCCACCGACCTCACCTTCTCCCAGCCCATGGTCGACGCCGATCAAGTCGCCGAGCTCGCCCTCCGCTGCATTCATAACCCCGCCACCGCCCTCGACCGAGACATCCCCTACCCGTCCGGCAAGCTCGCCACCCTGGGTTATCTCTCGCCGCGCCTCGCCAAGCTGCTCCGCCCCGCCCTCGAGCGCCGAGGCGCCAAGAACAAGCAAAAGCTGCTCGCCCGCCGGACCGGCCGTGTTTAGTTAGCGCTCACCCCGGCAGCAGCGGCGGCGGCACGAACCCTTGCACGATATAGATGTGGTCCGGCTGCGCCTCCCACTGCAGGAACATATAGTCCCCCGTCTCGGGCTCGAAGTAGGACCCCCAAGGCTTGACGAAGCTCTCGATGAAGAGCTTCCGGGTCGCCGGGATCGGGTCGCCCGCCGCGTCGACCGCGTAGGTCGCGACGCTCTGCGGCTGCGACAGCCACTCTGTGACCATAATCCGCTGCTCGGGGAACAGCGGCGAGCCCGCCGGGATATACGCGAACCCGCCCGGCCCGTTCGGGATATCGACCGTCTTCGTCAGCGCGCCGATGTTGTAATGCGTCCCGTTCCACGAGATCGTCGAGCGGCTCCACGTGCCCGGCTCCGCGTGGTTCGTGGGAAAACCCATCACCCGCAGCATGCCCTCGTCTGGGTAGCCGGGCGGCACAAAATTGAGGCCGCCTGGCGACTGATTCACCCCCAGCGGCGCCAGCATATGCGTCCCCGCCAGCGCCTGCGCCCCCGGGATATATTGAGAGAGCTGCTTCGTCGGGTAGTGGGAGATAAACACCACCCCCTTCGGCCCGTTCGCCATCAAGTCCAGGTAGGGCGCCGTCAGCACCTTCTCGGCCTCGCCGACGAAGCCGATGATATGCCCGCAAGGGCCCCGCTCCACCCCGATTTTGTGCAATTCTGCCCCAGGCACCTCGGAGGGGCCGATCACCAGCATCGTCGACGGATCGCCCGGCGCGATCACCAGGCCCCCGAGCCGCGGCAGCACCTTGCCGCCGGGCGCCGGCACCGCCCCGAGGTCATACGGCACGTATGTCCCGACATACTCCGCCGCGAGGATCAGCTCGTCACCCGCCGGCACCGGCAGCACGTCCATACACGCCACGTCCGTCGTGTTGCTGTCGCTGTCGCTGTCGCTATCACTGTCACTATCGCTCGTCGTCGTCGTACCGCTCGTGTCCGTGTCGCTCGTGTCCGTATCGACCGCGGTCGCCTCGGTCGTCACGCCGCTCGTCGTCTCACCGCTCGTCCCCTCGCTGCTCTCGCCCGTCGGGTCGCCGGTCGTCCCCACCGAGCTCGAGCTGTCGCTCGTGGTCGAGCCCGCGCTGGTCGCCGCCTCGGTCGAGGATCCGCTCATCGACGTCGCCGTCATCGTCGTCGTCATCGTCGTCGTCGTCGCGCCGTCATCGCCCGCACACGCCAACGAAGAGGCCGCCGCCGCCGCACCAAGCGCGACCAATTTTTCAAGAGAAGAGCGCCGAGCAAGACCTCGTGACAACAACATGATCACCTCCCACCAGGGATCATCGTCACACAGATCTGCCGCTTCTCTTCTTCTAAAAAATTGGGCACCGACGGCCAGCGACGCGCAGACCAGCCCGGGGGCCGCCGGACGCCGGCGCGACAGCGCGAACAAAGTCGCCCCACCCGGCGCATCTGGCATACTCGCCCCATGTCCGCCGGTCCCACGGTCCGAGTCATCGCCTCGGCCAAGACCTGGATCGAAGGTGAAGCCGTCCAGCAGCTCGGGCGCACCGCCACCCTACCCGGCATGCTCGCCGCGATCGGCATGCCTGATCTTCACCCGGGCAAGGGCACCCCGATCGGCGCCGCCTTCCTCACCGCCGGCTGGATCTACCCCTACCTCGTCGGCAACGACGTCGGCTGCGGCATGTCCTTATGGTCCACCGATCTCCAGCAGCGCAAGGTCAAGCTCGATCGCCTCGCCGATCGCCTCGACCTCGACGGCCCTTGGCAGGGTGACATCCCCGCCGCCTTAAGCGCCGCAGCGCTCGCGCCCACCCCGCACGATCGCTCGCTCGGCACCATCGGCGGCGGCAACCACTTCGCTGAGCTGCAAGAGGTCGCGACCGTCGATCTCCCTGAGCTTTGGGACAGCCTCGAGATCCCCGCGGATCGCCTCCTCCTCCTCGTACACAGCGGCTCCCGCGGCCTCGGCGAGTCTATCTTGCGCCGCCACGTCGATCGTCACGCCGCCGCCGGCCTGCCCAGCGCCAGCGACGAGGCCCGCGCCTACCTCCGCGACCACGACCACGCCGTCGCCTGGGCCACCCTCAACCGCGCCCTCATCGCCCAGCGCGTCGCCGAGGCCCTCGGCGCCGAGCTCACCCTCGCCCTCGACGCCGTGCACAACGCCGTCCTCCCCAGCCCCGACCGCGCCGACGATCGCTGGTTGCACCGCAAGGGCGCCGCCCCCGCCGATCGCGGCCTCGTCGTCATCCCCGGCTCCCGCGGGGCGCTCACCTACCTCGTCCAGCCCGCCGCTCACACCGCGGACGCCGCCTGGTCGCTCGCCCACGGCGCGGGTCGCAAGTGGAAGCGCAGCGACACCAAGGCCCGTCTACAAGCGCGCTACCGCCAGGGCGATCTCCAACGCACCGCCCTCGGGGGCCGCGTCATCTGTGAAGATCGCGACCTCCTCTACGAAGAGGCGCCCGAGGCCTACAAGAAGATCGACGCGATCATCGGCGACCTCGTCGACGCCGGGCTCTGCCAGATCGTCGCCACCTTCCGCCCGCGGCTCACCTACAAGACCCGCCAAAAGAGCCGCTAAGCCGCCGAAGCGCCCGCCCGCGGACACACAGCGCGAGGGCGGCCAACGCGCGCGACAGATCGGGCTCGTTCGCGCTTGCAAGCGCCGCCCACCTTGGCTATGTCTCCCCCCCTCGCGCGCGTAGCTCAGCTGGATAGAGCGTCGGCCTCCGGAGCCGAAGGTCGCAGGTTCGAACCCTGCCGCGCGCGCCCTCAGAGCGCCGTCTACGACCCCGTAGACGGCGTTTTGTCGTTCGGGTCCGGTCGCCGCGGCCGGAGGATCAACCAAACGGGCACAGCCACGGCGAGGGCCGACTGGAGGGCGCTGTGGGCGGCGAACAGCGACAGGTCGGACCAGGGCACCACGACGACGAGCCCGAGCCAAAGCAGCACGAGGGCGACGCCCGCGCGGAGCGTACCCACCTCCACCGCGAGCAGGGTGAGCGCCCAGAGGAGGGCCATCAACGTGTACCCGGGGGCGAACGGGCTCTGCAGGGCGGCCAGGACGAGCAGAGACATCCACGTCACGGCCTGGGTGCGGCGATCTCCAGATCTGCGCAGCGCGGCGGACACCGCCAGAGCGACCAGCACGACGGAGTATCCGCGGCCGAGCCGGCGCGCGAGGATCCACGGATCGCCGACATCGAGGCCGATCAGCTGGAGCTTGAACGGCAGCCCGAAGGGCGACATGTTCGTGATGACGCTGAACGGGTCGTCGTCCATAAACGCGAACACCTCGCCCGAGCCGAGGCGCGGGAGCGTGTACGTGAAGAACGACGCGAGCGGGTCCACGCCGAGGGTCACGACCGACAGGGCCAGCAAGAGCGCCCCGAAGCCCGCGGACCAGGCGGCGCTGCGCCAGCGACGCTTGGCGAGCAAGACCACGCCCAGCACCCCGGGGGAGATCTTGGACAGGATCGTGAACGCGAGCAGCGCCCCGCCCGTCGCCTCGCGTCGCTCGTGAAAGGCCACCATCGCGAGGACGGAGAGCACCACCACCGCGACCTGGAAGTTGCCGACCTGCAGCGTGGCGAGCACGGGGAGGCTGGCGAAGAAGATGGGGGCCAGCAGCAGCACCCGGTGAGCGTTCGGCCCCTCGATCCACCGGGCCAGGATCCACAGACCTGCGGCCAGCAGCAGCCCGTTGAGCCCGAACCACAGGGCGCGCTGCGCCATGAAGTCTCCGTCCAGCGGGGCGAGCGGCGCCATGGCCAGCAGGAACGGCGGCGGATAGGCGTAGTAGTCGAGGTTGAACGGGCGGTACGGATCCGCGGCGCCTGCGGGGCGGGGCGCGAAGCCCTGGCTGCCGCGCCACCACCGCGGATCGTACAAATTATCGACCCTCGCCCGGCTCAGCGCGTCGGCGCGCACATAGGCCGTGAGGCAGCTGTGGGTCTCTAAAAATTCCTCGCTCGGCAGCACCTGGTGCTCGACCCGCGTCGGGTCGCCCATAAAGACGCTCACCCGCGCGACCGAGACCAGCGACCAGAGCGCCGCCAGCACGTAGAGCGACGTCAGGGCCTTGTAGCGACGCCCCAAGCCGTCGAGAGAGGGCGGGATCGTCGGGAAGAGCCGCTCCGCCAGCAACCCCGCGGCCGCCGCCACGCTCAGCAGCGTCACCAGGCCGGCGAGCCCCAGCGCCAGGCCGACGGTCGCGCCGACCGCGACCAAAACACCTGACCCAAAAGACAGCATGTCCGATCGACCCCAGCGGAGGCGGCGCACGAGCACGACGGCGAGGCTGATCGCCGCGGCGGCGCCCGTGATCGAAGCCGCGTCCCCCGCTGGCCCGAACACATGCACCATCGGACGCCACAGACCCTGAGCGACGACGGGCGCCACGAGCACCGCCACGAGGGCGGCGAAGGCCGAGCGCTCACGGCTGCGGGTCCAGTCGTCGTTCATGATCTCGCCAGCGACCTGCGGAGCGGGGCAGCAAGCAGTATGGGATCAGAGCGTCTTCAGGTACTCGACGAGGGCCCACCGGTCGTCCTCCGCGAGCGTCACGCCGTACTCGTGCCCGCCGTTGCCGTTGCCGGTCACGGAGGTGTCGACGACGAAGGGCACCTCGCCGTCGCTCACGTACCCAACCTTCTTCGGGTCGAACTCACGCCGACCGAGCGTGAACCGCTTCGGACGCGCCGCCGGCGGCAGGAGCAGGTCGTAGAGCGTCGGGACCGAGCCGTTGTGGAGGAACGGGGCGGTCGCCCAGATCCCGTTGAGGGGGCGCGCCTTGTAGGAGAGGAGATCGGCGGTCGGGTCCGCGGCCGTGGCCGCGCGGTGGTCCCCCTGCTTCGCCGTCTCCTCGATCCCATGGACCTTCGCGTTGACGATCGCCGCCGCCGCCGCCGCCGGCTGAGCGGAGAGAGCGCCCGTGACCACGTTGGCGAGCAGGGCGAGCGCGGACGCCTCGGCGCCGTACCTCTCCCCGGTCTTCGTGTTGATCGCCCCCTCGAGCACCCCGGTCGGCGCGCGGGCGGCGACCAAGTTCTTGACCGCCTGCGGGTCGGTCCCGACCACGTCGATCCCCGTGATCATGGCCGTGACGCGGCGGCGGGGATCCGCTCGGTCGATGAGCGCGTGGCACGTCTGGCACTGCGCCTTGTAAAGAGCCGCGCCGCGGGAGGCGAGCGCGCGATCGAGGGGAGGCAGGATCTCCTCGGGCCACAGCGGCGACCGGAGCGCGCGGAGGGCCTCCTCCATCCGGACCAGCGCCATCCCCTGGACCGACGACGGGTACCCCCGCTTCGCCTCCTCCTTGGTCTCGTAGTGCTTCACTTGGACCTGTCCGAAGGTACCGACCACCTCGCCGGCGTTGCGGCCGAGCGAGCCCGCGCCCCAGTTCGGCGAGAACCCCGGCCACTGCACGTAGTCGCTCCGCGGCGCGTCCCAGACGTGCGGGAAGTTCGTCGGCGCGTCGGGCTCCAGGCTGTACTTCGGGTCGCTGGTGAAGCGGATGACCTGGTTGATGATCCGGCCGACCGCGTCCATCCGGGCGAAGCCCTCCACCGTGCTCGATCGGTTGGCGGCGAGGTAGCTCGTGAACCATCCGAGCGTGTCGTTCAGGCTCGCCCGCGCCGCCGCGAGGCGAGAGGCCGCGTCCCCGCCGCGCTCCGCCTTGGCGGCGAAGCGCGCGAGCTTCTGCTCGTCCGCGAGGGTGGCCTCGATCGCCGCGACCACCTCCGGGAAGAAGCCGAAGAAGTCGGACAGGCTCGGCGCGCCGTCGATCCGCATGGCCGTGCCCCGGTAATTGATCTGCGCCGTGTGGCACGCCGCGCAGGTGAGGCCGACCCTGTCCTCGTGGCGCACCATGCCCACCGGCAGCGCGTCGGGGTTGTTCGGGGTCCGCCGCTGGGCGAGGAAGCGGAAGCGCGCCATGTTCTCGGGGAGGATCAGCGGCGCCTCGCTCCCGGGCTGCTCCAGGTGCACGAGCGTGTCGTAGGGCATAAACCCCGAGCCTTGGTCGGCGAAGTAGTACCAGAGCGTCTCGACCGGGCCCCACCCCTGCTCGAGGTAGACGATCTTGGTCGCCCCGTCGCCCCACCCCTCGTCCGCGAGCGCGAGCCCGCCGCGCTGGTCGAGGACCTCCGCCACCGTCGCGGTCGGCGTCGTGGGCGACCCCGCGCCCTTGCAGGCCGTCAGCGCGAAGAGGATGCTCGTTATAGCGTAGCGTCGCAGCATGGCGATCCAGACTAGCCGGGCCCACCTCGCCCCTTCTTGCCGAGCGCGCCAAAAGCATTGACCGATCGCGCCAGCGCTCCGTAGCTTCGACCGCGATGGACGGCGACTGTCCGGTCAAGACGATCTTGGCGGTCGTCGCGTACGCGGCGAGCGTCGGGGTGCCGCCGCCGGAGCTCCTCCGCGCCGCCGGGCTGGACCCGTCGCAGCTCCTCGCGGCCGACGCCTACGTCCCCCGTGCGCAGGAGATCCGGCTCTGGGACGAGGCCGTGCGGCTCACCGGCGACCACGACTTCGGCCTCCACCTCGCCGAGTGGGCGACCCGCTCCCCGCCCGATCACTTCGACGTGCTCTCCTTCGCGGCGCGGAGCAGCGCGACCCTGGGCGAGCTCCTTCGGCTGATGGGGCGCTATATCCGCCTGCTCCACGAGGGCGTCTACCTCTCGCTCGTGGAAGAAGGCGACGCGGCGCGGCTGGTCCACGGGCACACCCCCGAGCGGATCGGCCCGCGACAGCCCGTGGAGGGCATGCTGGCGCTGGTGGTCTTCCAGGCGCGCCTCGGCGTCGGCGAGGACTTCGCGCCCCACGAGGTCCGCTTCAGGCACGCCCGCCCCGCCCGCGTGAGCGAGCAGGAGCGGGTCTTCCGCGCGCCCGTGCGCTACGGCTGCCCTCGCGACGAGCTGGTGCTCGATCGCGCGCTCCTGCAGCGACCGCAGCGCCACGCCGAAGCCCGGCTCCTAGCGCTGCTGGACCGACAGCTCGGCGAGCTCCTGTCGGGGCTCCCCCAGGGTCGTCCCCTCCTGGACGCGGTGAAGCGGCGCATGGCGGACGAGCTGCCCGAGCGAGAGCCGGTCGTGGCCGCGGTCGCGGCGAAGCTCCACATGAGCGCGCGCAGCCTCCAGCGCAAGCTCAAGGGCGAGGGCACGAGCTTCGCCCAGCTCCTCGCCGATCTCCGACACGACCTCGCCCGCCGCTACCTGGCCGATCCGCGGATCTCGATCGGCGAGGTCGCCTTCCTGCTCGGCTTCCTCGACGTGACCGCCTTCCACCGGGCGTTCAAGCGGTGGACCGGCAGCACCCCGGCGGAGCACCGGCGCGCGGCCGCGGGCCCTCCCGGGTGAAGAGCCCCGCTCAGATCCCCAGCCGCCGCCGCAGCGGCCCGACGATCTGGTTCGTCCAGGTCGGCGCGATTCGCTTCGACAGATCCGTCAGGTACGTCTCCGGGGCCACCAGCACGCGCGCCGAGTTGTTCTCGATCCCGCGGATGATCTTCGCCGCGCAGCGCTCCGGCGGCATCGCCTTCTTCGCGAAGAAGCGAGCCACACGATCGCGCTGGCCCGGCCGCTCCTCGATGAAGCGCGAGTTCTTGACGATGTTCGTGCTGATCCCCCCCGGGTGCACCGACGTCACGCCGATCTTCAGCGGCGCCAGCTCCATCCGGATCGACTCGCTGAAGCCGCGCACCGCGAATTTTGTCGCGCAGTAGGACGACTGCGTCGGCAGCCCGATCAGCCCGAACATGCTCGAGATATTGACGATATGCCCCTCACCGGCCGCCTTCAGGTGCGGCAGGAACAGCTTGCAGCCGTACACCACCCCCCAAAAGTTGATCCCGACCAGCCACTCGAAGTCCTCGAAGCTGTGCTCCTCCAGCGGCGCGGTCACCGACACGCCCGCGTTGTTCACCACGATCTCGACCCGCCCGTGCGCCGCGATCACCTCGTCGACGAACGCCTCCATCCGTCCGCGGTCCGCCACGTCCACCACGTGCGTGCTCACGCGCCGGCCCAGCGCCTCGATCTGGCGGGCCACCCCTTGCAGCCCCACCTCATCGACGTCTGCGAGGGCCAACGCTGCCCCGCGCTCGGCGAGGGCGATAGCGGTGGCGCGGCCGATCCCGCTGGCAGCGCCGGTGACGACAGCGACTCGATCGCGGAGGATACGCATGGCCGCGGATTGTAAGCCGCCCCCGCCCGCCCGCGGCAAAATCTTCCCTCTGCCGCCGCGATCGACCCCGTGACAGCGCCCGCCGATGCGTGTCAAAGATCGCCTCGGAGCCAGACCATGACCACGGACCAGCCGAGCGAGCGAATTTGGCGACGGATCGAAGCCGGACAGATCACCGCCGTCGTCGGGCCTCTCCCTTCCTTACCGGACCAGCGCAGGCCCTTGCGAGCGCGCTGCGACGGCCCCCTGAGCACCCTCGGCCCGTTGGTCGAGCTCAGCGAGCGGATCGGAGATCTCCTGGGCGACCCACCCCTCGCCCAGCTCGCCCGAGAGCGCCTCGTCGGCGGCCTGCGGCGCCGCCTCCTCGGCGAGGCCCCGCCGCCCGCCGCAGACACCCTCGTCGAGGCCGCCAACCGCCTCGCCGACGGCCCTGGACGCCCTCCGCTCCTCATTCTTGAGGCCGTCGAGGCCGCCGATCCCAACACCCTCCACAGCCTGCGCACCATCGCCCTCCGCCCTGGCTGGTTACGCGCCCCGCTCCTCATCGTCTTCGCCGATCAGCCGCCCGAGGGCCCCGCCGCCGAGCTCTTGGCGACGCTCCGTCGGCTCGGCGGCGAACAAGCGGTCCACGACCTACGTCGCCCGGTCCAGCCGCCGCCCGCCCTCGCGTGGCGCGAGCTCCCCGCCGACGTCACCCAGATCCTGCGGGCCGGCGCGTTGATCGGCCTCAGCTTCGAGATCGACCTCGTCGCCGCGCTGCTCGAGCTGTCGCGGACGGCCGCGCTCACCGGCCTCCAGATCGCCGCCGATCGCGGCGTCGTCCTCGAAGATCGCGGGGACGGCCGCGTCGCCCTGCCCGTCGCCCTCGCCGAGCAGCTCCGCGCCACCACCTTACCTTCCCTCGCCGCCGAGTGGCACCGCGGCCTCGCCGCCCTGCTCACCCGCGACGCCGCCGCGCGCCCGACCCCGCCCGCCGAGCCCGCCGCCGCCGCGCCCGGCCTCCACGCGGCCGAGGTCGATCCCCTCGAGATCGAGCCCTTCGTCGAGGTCTTCGCCCAGCCCGCCGCCGCCGCTGATCGCGCCCCGAGCGCGGGGGCGCCTGAGTCACCTGTCCCCGCCGCCAGCCGCGAGGACGAGCCACCGGCGCGACACGCCGCACCTCTGTCACCTGTCCCTTCCGCCAGCCGCGAGGACGAGCCACCGGCGCGCCGTCCGCCATCACCCGCCCCTTCCGCCAGCCCCACGCCCGCGCCCGCAGATCGGCGATCCTCAGGCCCCCGGCGCCCGCCCTCCCGACCTGTCTCTGCGGCCAGCCCGGTGACCACCGCGGACCGCTCGCCGCCGGCCCATCCCGCCGCCGCTGGCGGCGCCCTCGCCGCCGACGCCGCTGACGCCGCTGACGCCCACCCCACCTCTCGGCGGCGGCGGCGCCCGCAGAGCGACGTCGCCCGCGCCGCCGACCACCTCAGCGCCGCTGGCGACGAGGACGCCGCCGCCGCCGGCTTCGTCGAGGCCGCGAGGCAAGCGGCGGCCAGCGGCGCGAGCGGCCAAGCGCTCGCCCACGCCGCGCGCGCCCTCGCCCACCTCGACGCCCTCCCGCCCACGCCGCCGCGCCAGCGCCTCCGCGCCGAAGCCTTGCTCGAGCGCGGCCGCATGCAGTGGCGCTCGATCGGCGCCGAGGGCCCCTTCCGCCTCGACGACGCCCTCGCCACCGCCGACGCCGCCAAGCAGGCGCTCCCCGCCGACGCCCCCGCCCAGCTCCACGCCGAGATCAGCCTCCTGATCGCCGGGATCGGCCACGACCGCGGCGACCTGCGCGCCCTCGAACGAGCCCTCGCCGAGCTCGAGGGCGCCACCCACCGCCTCCTCCAAGCCGGCGACTCGCTCGGCGCCGCCACCCTGCTCAACAACCAGGCGGAGGTGTACATCCGCCTCGGCGACCCCGTGCGCGCCACCCACCTCTTGATGCAATCGCGCGGGATCTTCGAGGGGCGCGCCCGCGACGACCGAGGCGCCCGCCGCGAGCTCGCCGAGACCCACCACCTGCTCGCCCGCCTCCCCCTCTCCGCCCGCCTCCGCCCTGGCCGTGAGGGCGACGCCATGACCCTCGGGCTCGACCACGCCCTGATCGCCGAGCGCACCTTCCGCGAGCTGGGCGACCAGCACGAGCTCGCGCGCGTCTGGGAGACCATGGCGCGCCTCGAGCTGCGCAAGGGCCGGCACGAGCGCGCCGGTGAGCGCCTCAGCGCCGCCCTCGGCCTCCAACGCGAGCTCGGCGACCTCGTCGGCCTCGCCCGCACCACCGCCGCCTTCGCCGATCTCTTAGCCAGCCGCGGCGAGCTCCGCGAAGCGCTCGGCCTGCTCCGCTCCTCCGTCCTGCTCAACCGTGAGAAGGGCTCGCCGATCGGCCTCGCGTTCAACCGCCGCGCCCTCGCCGCGCTCACCCCGCTCATCGACGCCGAAGGTCGCGAGCTCGCCGCCGCCCTCGACCGAGAGCTCAGCGCCGCCGAAGCCCTGCTCGGCCGCCACCCCCTACCGCCGACGATCACCGACGCCTGATCCGCCCCCGCCTCCCGCGCCGCCGCCGCCGCCGCCGCCCCAGCGCCTCGCGCGGAAGCAGACGCGACCCCGGGCGCAAAGTCGGCGAGTGCTGACCACACAACCATCGATTGCTCGCGCTCGCCCCTCTGGACTATTGTCCCCGCCCCGAGGACCTGCATGCCTTACCGAGTAGGACAAGATGTCGACGCCTGGTGCACCAAGTGCCGCCTCGACGTCACCCACGTAATCGTCGCCTTAGCCTCGGACGGCGAGACGCCCAAGCGTGTCGAGTGCACGAGCTGCGGCGGCCAGCACAACTACCGCGCCCCCAAGGCCGTGAAGCCCCCGCCTCGCCCCGGCGAGCTCGGTGACGTGCAGCGCCGCGCCCTCGCCGCAGCCGCCGCCACGAAGGCGGTCGCCGCCGCCACCGCCGACGCCAAACCCGCCGGCTCCAAGCCCACCGAGGTGGAAGCCCCCGCCAAGGCCCCCGCGCCCGCCCGCAAGAAGGCGCCCCCGCGCCGCACCGCGCGAGCCACCAAAGGCCCCTCCAAAGAGGCCACCGCCGCCAAGGCCCGCGACTACAACAAGCACCTCGCCGACGCCGACCTCGCCTCGGCCCGCCCTTACTCGATGCGCCAGAGCTTCGCGCTCGGCGAGGTCATCGAGCACCCCAGCTTCGGGATCGGCTTCGTCGTCGACGTCCTCGACGCGACCAAGGTGGGGATCCTCTTCGAGGGCGGCCGCCGGGTGCTCGTCATGGGCCATCGCCCCCCCGCCGAGACATAGCTGCCTGGCGCGGCTCGTGCCCTGCCAACGACGGCGCGCTGCGGGCCACCGACGCGCCGATCCTGTGACCGCCGATCCTCGCCGCTACCCCGGGCTCGCGTGCTCGGGCAAGCGCCGCAGGTGCGCCGCCTCCGCCAGCGCCCGCTCGCCGATCGGCGAGTGATCCGCGCGGTCCTCCTCGCCGAGGTCCGCCAGCGTCGCCGCCAAGCGGCGCAGGCGGTGCTGCGCGCGCGGGCTGAGCAGCCGCCTCGCCGCCAGATCGCCCAAGAGCCGCTCTGCGCCGGGGCTCAGCGGGATCAGCCGCTCCATCGCCCCCCCGCTGGCTGGGATCTCCGCGTTGCACGACCACGGCGTACCCGCCAGCCGCCGCCGCTGCCGCTCACGCGCCCGCAGGATCCTCGCCCGAAGCGTCGCCGACGACTCACCCGCGCCCCGCTTGTTCAGCTCCTCGGCCGTCGCCGCCAGCACCGGCACGATCAGATCGATCCGATCGAGCAGCGGCCCCGACAGCCGCTGCTGATACCGCTGCACCGCCGCTGGTGAGTCCACGCAGGCGCGCTCGGGGTGCCCCAAGTACCCGCACGGGCACGGGTTCATCGCCGCCATCAGTTGGAAGCGCGCGGGGAAGCGCAGCGCCCCCGAGGCCCGGACCAAGTGCACCTCCCCGTCCTCCAGCGGCTCCCTCAGCCCCTCCAGGCACGCCCGCGAGAACTCCGGCAGCTCATCGAGGAAGAGCAGCCCGTGGTGCGCCAAGCTCACCTCGCCTGGCCGCGGCGGCGAGCCGCCGCCCAGCAGCCCGGCCACGCTCACCGTGTGGTGCGGCGAACGAAACGGCGGGCGCCGGATCAGCCCCTCGCCCGCGTGTCGCCCCGCGACCCCGTGGATCTTCGTCACCGTCAGCGCGGCCTCCGTCTCCAGCGGCGGGAACAACGCCGCCGCCCGCCGCGCTAGCATCGTCTTGCCGACCCCTGGCGGGCCGTGCAGCAGCAAGTTATGCCCCCCTGCCGCCATCGCCTCGATCGCCCGACGGGCCAGCACCAGCCCGCGGATATCGGCCATATCCGGCCCCTCTTCTCCCGAATTCGCGGCGATGCCCCCCGCGATCACCGCCTGCGGCGAGATCGCTCGCTCACCTCGTAGATGCGCGACCAGCTCCCCCAGCTCGCTCACGGGGATCACCTCAAGCCCGGGCAGCAGCGCCGCCTCCGCCGCGCTGCTCGCCGCGATCGCCAGCTTGCGAAAGCCCCGCCCACGCGCGCAATCGGCGACCACCAGCGTGCCCGACGCCGAACGAACCGAGCCATCGAGCCCCAGCTCGCCCCAAAACAGGATCTCTGACAGCGCCGTCGGCGGGATCACCCCATGCCCGCCCAGCAGCGCCGCGGCCACCCCCAGATCGACCCCAGGGCTCTCCTTACGCTCATCTGCGGGCGCCAAGTTGACGATCTGTTTGCGCGGCGGGATCGAGTGTCCGCAGTGGCTAAGGGCGCTCCGGACCCGCTCGCGCGCCTCTTGCAGGCCCCCGCTGGCCCGGCCGACCAGCGTCAACCCAGGCAAGCCGAGGCCGACGTCGGCCTCCACCGTCACCACCGAGCCAGAGACCCCGACGATCGTCGCTGAATATGCACGTGCGAGCATGGCCGCGCTCACTGCATCGCTTGTGCGCGAAAAAAACCCAGCGATCATCGGCCCGCCCCCGCCCGCGTCGACCCGCCAGCCGGCCAGCGTCCCGCGCGCTGGCCGTCCGCCCTTTGACCTGTCTCATCGGACATACACGCGCTGCGGCCTCCGGGCGCGCGAACTCGCGAAGATTCCGCCGACCCGCCGAATCTGCGCCGCGATACAACACACATGAAGCCCGCGCTCAGCCGCCAGAGAGCGCGCTCCTCGACGCATTCCGTCGGGTGACCGACCCAGCGATCCGGGCTAGGCTCGGGGACCCCTCGGCCCCCCGTGTCCTTCGCGATCTCGATCCCTGGCGTCCAGCTCACCGAGCCGATCGGGCGCGGCGCCGCCAGCCTCGTCTTCCTCGGCCAGCGCGGCGGTCAACCCGTCGCGGTCAAGGTCTACGACACCGCCCACGGCCCAGTCACCGCCTCGATCGTCGCCCGCTTCTTCCGTGAGGCCGCCCACCTCGCCCGCCTCGGCAAGGTCGCGATCCCGCGGGTCTTCCACGTCGGCCGCGCCGAGGGCGTCCCGTACATCGTCATGGAGCACCTCGCCGGCGGGCCGCTCAGCCGCCGCCTCGATCGCGGCCCGCTGAGCGAGCCAGACGTCATCCGCATCGGCGTCGTCCTCGCCGACACCCTCGACGCGATCCACCGCAACCACATCGTCCACCGCGATCTCAAGCCCGCCAACATCCTCTTCGACGTCGCCGGCCAGCCTCGCCTCATCGACTTCGGCTTCGCCTACCGCGACCAGGGCGAGATCCTCCGCCGCGAGGCCGTCGGCACCTTCTTGTACGCCGCCCCGGAGCAGGGCGGCATGCTCGCCCGACCGATCGACGGCCGCTCCGACCTCTACGCCCTCGGCGCGGTGCTCTTTGAGGCGCTCACCGGCCGCCCGCCTTACATCGCCGACGACGTCGGCGAGCTCCTGCACCTCCACGCCAGCGCCGCGGTCCCGGATCCACGCGCCTTCGCCCCGGCCGCCAGCCCCGCGCTCGCCGCGATCATCCGCAAGCTCCTCGCCAAGGACCCAGACGACCGCTACCAGACCGGCGCCGCCCTCAGCGCCGATCTCCGGCGGGTCGCCGACCTCGACGCGTCGCTGGTCCTCGGCGCCGGCGTCGAGCTCGGCCTCAGCGACGTCGCCCTCACCCTCGACGTCACCACCCCGATCGTCGGGCGCAGCGACGAGCTCGCGCTGCTCAGCGGCCTCTGGGGCGACGCGAGCCGCGGCGCGGGCCGCCTCGCGATCGTCGAGGGCACCAGCGGGATCGGCAAGACCCGCCTGACCATGGAGCTGCTCGCCCGCCTCGCCGCCGGCGGCGCCAAGGTGCTCTGGGCGACCGCGCGGATCGAAGAGGAGCGCCCCTTCGCCGCCCTGCACGAGCTCCTCGAGGGCCTCGCCGCCCGCCTCCGCCGCCTCCCTGTCAGCCTCCAAGAGCAGGAGCGCGAGCGCTACCGGGCCGCGCTCGGCCCGATCCCCGCGCCGCTCTTCGCCCTCGCGCCCGCCCTCGCCACCTGGCTCGGCGGCCAGGTGCAAGCCGGCGCCGCCGTCGAGGAGAGCGAGCAGCTCTACGAGCTCCTCGCCGGCTTCCTCGCCGCGCTCGTCTCGCACCAGCCCACCGCCCTGCTCATCGACGCTGCCCACGCGCTCGACGCCGGCAGCCAGCAGGTGCTCCGCCGCCTCCTCCGTCGCCTCGCCCGCCTGCCGCTGCTCCTGATCCTCGCGCAGCGCCCGCGCGGCGGCGAGGAGGCGCTCCTCGACGACGGCGCGCGCGCCCTCGGGGCCGCCCACATCACCCCGCGCCCGCTCGGCCTGCCCGAGATCCGCGAGCTGATCGCCGCCGTGCTCGCCAGCGAGCGGATCCCCCCCGAGCTCGTCGAGGCGCTCGTACGCCGCAGCGAAGGCGCCCCGCTGATCGTCATCGAGTACATGCTCGCGCTGCTCGAGGCCGGCGCCCTCTACCCCACCTGGGGCGGCTGGGCCGTCGATCTCGACGCGCTCCGCCGCCTCGATCTCCCGCGCGAGATCCTCACCATGGGCACGCTGCGGCTCGACACGCTCAGCCGCGACGCCCGGCGCCTGCTCGCCACCGCCGCGGTCTGGGGCGAGCGCTTCACCCTCGCCGGCCTGATCGCCGTGCTCGGCGGCGAGCGGGTCGCCGTCGGCGACGCGATCCACGAGGCGATCCGCGCCAACATCATCGAGAGCGACCGCGGCGGCGGCCTCCACTTCACCCACGATCGCTTCCGCAACATCCTCATCACCGACCTCGACCGCGAGGCCCAAGCGGATCGTCACCGCCGGATCGCCGACTGGATGGTCACCCAGCCCGAAGGACAGGTCGGCCCGTACGAGCTCGCCCGCCACACCCTCGCCGGCTACCGCGGCGTCGATCACAAGCGCGTCCTCGACGTCTGCGCCCGCGTCGGCGAGCTCGCCGTCCGCGACTTCGCCGATCGCGACGCCCTGCACTACTTGAGCGCCGCCCTCGAGGCCGCCCGCGCCGGCCGCCTCCTCGTCAGCGCCAGCCACCTCGAGCGCATGGGCGACGTCTCGGTGCGCCTCGGCCGCCTCTCGGAGGCCCTGGAGCACTACGCCGCGGCGCTCGAGCGCATCGACGCCCCCCTCGCCCGCGCCCGCCTGTGGAACGCCCTCGCCGACGCGCACTTCCAGGCCTCCGACCTCCAGGCCGCTCAGAGCGCGCTCGTCGCCGCCTTCGAGGCGATCGGCGCGCCTTACCCCAAGGCCAGCCCGTTGGAGCTCCTACGGACGCTCGCCTTCTTGCTGTACGCGACCGTCGCCGTGCGGCTCGGCCGCGGCTTCGGCCGCGCGCCGCCGGCCCAGCGCGAGCGCCTGCTCCTCATCTACAGCCTCTACCAGAGCCTCAACCTGCTCGCCTACATGGAGTTCCACCGCCGGCGGGTCGAGCTCTTCCAGTCGACGATCCGCAGCTTCTTCTACGCGCACGCGCTCGGCCCCAGCTACGCCTTCAGCCAGAGCGCCATCGGCGCCGCGGTCGCCCTGCTGATCCTCGGCCGCCGCGCCGCCGCCTGGCGCGCGCTCGGCTGGGCCGAGGAGGTCGCCGCGCGGATCAACAACCCCCTCGCCGTCGCTCACACGCTCTACTACCGCGCCTTCCTCAACGACCTCGACGGCCGCCCCCGCGAGGCCCACGCCAGCTACCTCGCGGTGCGCGAGCGCCACGGCGAGTGGCTCACCACCTGGCTCTTCGGCATCGTCAACGGCACCTTCCTCCCGCACCTGATCGCCCGCGGCCAGACCCGCGAGATCAAGGCGGTGCTCGACGAGAGCCTCGCCCGCCTCGACGACGATCTCAGCGACCCAGCGCGCGGCCACCCGCTGATGGCCCTGCTCGGCGGCGTCTTCGGCGCCGGCCTCGTCATGGTAGGCCGCGACGAGCAAGCCAACGTCGCCCTCGGCCGCTTCCACGCCGCCCTCGAGCGCACCTCGATCAACCGCGCCAATTGGACCCTCTACGCCGGTCATCGCGCTTTTTACCACGCGGAGCGCGCGGAGCTCGGCGCCCCGCTCGACCACGCCCTCGCGATCGCCGAGCAGCGCGGGATCGGCCCCAAGGTCTCCCCGCCACACCTCAACATCGCCTTCCTCAACCTCGCCCTCGCCCGCCTCGTCCAGTGGCTCGGCCTCGAGGTCGACGAGCGCCCGGCCCGCAGCGCCGGCCTCAGCCGCGCGATCGCCGAGCTCCGCCACCTCGCCCGCGGCCCGATCGACGGCGCCTACCTCGACATCTTCGACGCCTGGTCGCGCTGGCAGGCGGGCGCGCCCGACGAGGCGCTCGGGCACCTCAGCCGCGCCGATCACCTCGCCCGCGAGCACATCATCCCCGCCGCCCGCTTCCACGCCGCCCGCCTCCGCGCCCACATCTACGCCAGCCTCCAGAACCCCGACACCGCCGCGGAGGAGGCCCGGATCGCCGTCGACCTCGCCGAGGAGCACGGCTTCGTCCACCGCGCTCGCTGGATCCGCGCCGACCTCCGCCCCGACGCCCCAGTCGGCCGCGTGCTCGCCACCCTCGGCCGGCGCGGCCACGCCTGGATTCGCCTCTTCGAGCACGGCAGCGGCGGCGGCAGCCCCGCCTTCTCCTCCTCCTCCCTCCCCTCCTCGAGCGTGCACGGCGTCCTCAACGTCCGTCAGCTCCGCCACTTCGACGCCCTGCTCGAGGTCAGCCTCGCCGCCGCCGCCGCCGCCAGCCCGCGCGAGCTCGCCGAGATCGCCCTCGGCGTGCTCACCCGGATCCTCAACGCGGAGCGCGCCTACCTCCTCCTCGTCGGCGAGGACGGCGGCCTGCGCGTCGCCGCCGGCCGCGACGCCGCCGGCCAAGATCTCGTCAGCGAAGGCGGCTTCAGCCGCACCGTCGTCGATCAAGTGCGCCAGAGCGGCGAGCCGATCGTCGTCACCGGCACCGAGGAGGGCGCCGTGCTCGGCTCGGAGAGCGTCATCGCCCAGGACCTCCGCAGCATCGTCGCCGCCCCTTTGATCCTCCGCGATCGCCTCGTCGGCGTCGTCTACCTCGACAACCGCGTCGCCGCCGGCCTCTTCACCCGGCGCGACGCCCAGATCCTCCAAGCCGTCGCCAGCCAGCTCGCGATCGCCATCGAGATCGCCCGCACCACCGAGGCGCTCACCCAAGCCCGCGACCAGGCGCTCGGCGCCAACCAGGCTAAGAGCGCCTTCCTCGCCAACATGAGCCACGAGCTGCGCACCCCCCTCAACGCGATCCTCGGCTACGCCGAGCTGCTGCAAGAGGAGCTCGAGGAGCGCGACGCCGAGACTATGCGCGCCGACCTCGAGCGGATCCACGGCGCGGGCACCCACCTGCTCGGCCTCATCAGCGACGTCCTCGACCTCTCCAAGATCGAGGCCGGCAAGCTCGAGCTCGTCGATCGCGCCTTCCCCGTCCGCGACGTCATCGACGAGATCCTCGCCACCGTCAGCCCCTTGGTCGCGCGCAACCGCAACCGCCTCCTCCACACCTGTCCGCCCGCGATCGGCGAGATGGTCGCCGACCCGATGCGCCTCTGGCAGGTGCTCCTCAACCTCCTCAACAACGCCGCCAAGTTCACCGAGGACGGCGCGATCACCCTCAGCGTCCGCACCGAAGGCCCCAGCGGCGACACCCTCTGCTTCGAGGTCGCCGACACCGGCATCGGCATGAGCCCGGCCCAGCTCGCCCGCCTCTTCGAGGAGTTTTATCAGGCCGACATGTCTACCACCCGCCGTCACGGCGGCACCGGCCTCGGCCTCGCGATCTCCCGCCGCCTCGTGCACGCCATGGGCGGCGAGATCGGCGTCGAGAGCGAGCCTGGCAAGGGCAGCCGCTTCACCGTCCGCCTCCCGCGGCGCCGCCAGCACAGCCCCTTCGGCGCCCGCTGAGCCGGCGCACAGACCTGTCCCAACGGACAGCATCCGATCGCCGCCCCCTGCGTCCCGCGCCGCGCCCGCGCGCCCTACCGCGAGCGCCGCTTCGGGGCCCCTACGAGGCGCCCCCTCCTCATCCCTGCGCCCGCAGCGCCCGCGCCCGCGTCAACAGCACCCGCGGCAACGCCCGCAGATCTCGCCCCGCCGCCACATACGCCTCCAGCCGCCGGATCGCCTCATCCAGCGCCGTCATCGCCTCGGCTTCGCGCCCCAGCGACGCCAGCGCCCGCCCTTGCCCGATCCGCAGCTCCGCCCACCACGGCGTCACCCACCACGTCTCTGCCTCGGGCCGCCATTGCGCCTCGGACACCTCCAGCCCCGCCAGCCCCGCCGCCGCCTCGCCCCTCCAGACCAGCCCCAGCCCCTTCGCCAAGCTGCGCTGCGCCGCCGCCATCTCCGCGTCGCCCGCCGCGATCGTCCCCTCGAAGCAGCGCTCCGCCCCTGTCATCGCCGCCGCCGCCGCCGCCGCGCCCCCCAGCGCGTCCTCGAGGTGCCCGAGCAGGTTGAAGCACTCGCCGCAGCGCATATAACTCGCCTCGCGCTGGGCCAGCAGCCCCTCACACGCGCCGCCGGCGCGGTCGCGCGCCGCCGCCACATCCGCGGTGTAGTAGGCCCACGTCACGTCATGCCACAGCATCAGCGCGTGCGTCGGCCCGACTGTCTCTTCGAGCAGCCCGCGCGCCCGCCCCATCAGTCGATCACGCTCCTGCGGATCTTCGCTGAGCAGCGCCAGGTTGGTCATCGGCCCCGTCGCCAGGTCGATCGGGTTCACTCGTCGATCGCCCTCCGCCCCCGTCAACGCCGCCGCGAAGCGCTCACGCGCCTTCGTCACCTCGCCCTCCATCAGATGGACCACGCCCACGTTGTTCTCGAGCAGGACCTTCAGGTCCCCGCGCCCCCCCAAACGCTCGACCAGCGCCGACGCCCGCGCCTCCTCTGCGAGCGCCTCCTTCGCGCGCCCCAGGCCGACGCCGATCCCGTAGAGCCGCCGCAGCTCGGCCTCCGCCGCCACCGCGTCCGCGCGCGCCGCCGTCGCGATCACATGCGCCCGGCTCAGCGACACGTCGGCTGCGACGATATGACCGCTCTCCAGCTCGAGACGCCCCCGCGCCAGCGCCGCCTCCGCGACCAGCGGCTTGTACCCGAGCGACTCCCCCCGCGCCTCCGCCTCGATCACCGCCGCGAGCGCCTCCTCCACCGCGCCCGCGTCCGCCAGCACCCGCGCGCGCGCCAGCCGATGCCGCTGCGCCTCCACCTCGACCTTCGCCGCCGCGTCCTCTGGCGGCGGCACCTCCGCCAGCAGCGCCGCCGCGTCCGCGCACGTCGCCAGCGGCGGCAGCCTCGCCACGATCACCGCCGCGTCCGCGAGCGCCGCCGCGTCGCCCCCCGTGATCACCTCGATCGCCCCGCTGAGCGCCTGCCGACGCACCTCCAAGCAACGGCTCTGCGCCTCCATCAACATGTCCGAACGGTCACCTGACTGATTCGCCAGGCACGACTCGCGCCGCATCGCCGCCCACTCGCCCGCGTACGCCGCGACCCCGCCGATCACCCGCGCCTCGACGTCCGCGCGCGCCCCCCCCGGAGCGCCCGCAAGACGCCCGCGCATCGCCACCTCAGCCGCCTCGTTCCACACCTCCGCGATCGCCTCGTCGCCGCTCGTACAGATCGCCCCACCCCGGGCCGCCTGCGCCGAGAACCCTGCCACGCCGGCCGCCACCGCCAGCCCGCCCAGCCCCAACCACCTCCGCCGCGTCGCCGCCGGGTCGCGATCGAGCTGCACCAGCAGCGCGTCGAAGCTCGGGAAGCGGTCCTCGGGCCGCGCCGCCAGCCCGCGCCGCAGCACCGGCTCCAGCCACCCCGGCACCTCACGATCCCGCCGAACCGGCACGATCGCCCCCGCGATCACGTTCCGCGCCAGCTCTGGCATCGTCTCCCCGCCGAAGGGCCGCACCCCGTGCAGCGCCTCGAACAGGGCCACCGAGAACGAGAAGATGTCGCTCGCCGGCCCCGCGGGGGCGCCGCTGTGCTGCTCGGGCGACATATACACCGGCGTGCCCATCAGCACCCCCGTCGCCGTCAACGTATCCACCAGCAGCCCGCGGCCGCCTGGGTTCACCTCCGCCGCGTCGCCGTCGGCCAGCGCCTCTCGGTCCTCGCGCGCCAGCCCGAAGTCGGCCACCCGCACCCGCCCGTCGTCGCCGAGCAGCACGTTCTCGGGCTTGAAGTCCCGGTGCACCAGCCCCGCCGCGTGCGCCGCCGCGAGGCCGCGCGCCGCGTCGACGAAGCGCGCCTGGATCTCCCGCCAGCTCCGCCGCGACTCCTCTAACCACCGCGCGAGCGTCCGCCCGCGCACCAGCTCCATCGCGATGTAGAGCTGCTCCTCGGCCATACCCACGTCGTAGATCTGGACCACGTTCGGGTGGGAGAGCCGCGCCATCGCCTGCGCCTCCCGCAGCAGCCGCGCCTGCGCGTCCGCGTGCAGCTTGCCCGAGCGCAGCAGCTTCAGCGCGACCCTGCGATCGAGCTCTGGATCGTAGGCCTCGACGACCACCCCCATGCCGCCCTGCCCCAGCGTCTTGATGACCAAGTAGCGGCCGATCCGCGCCGGGATCGCGACCGCTCGCGCTGGTTCACCGCTGCGCAGCGTCGGCCCGCGGACCAGCGACCCCTCGCCGCTCGCCTGCGTATCGGCGAAGCCGAGCGCCCGCCGCGGCTCCGGCCGCGGCTCTTCGCGCGAGATCGCCGTATCTTCCGTACCGAGCGCCGCTGAGGTGTTCGAGTGCATCGCTTCTTCACTCCGCCAAGCTGGTCCGCCACTCCGCGCCCGGCGGGATCGAGTCGTCATCACACAGCGGGATCGCGCACTGATCCAGCACCTCGTCCAGCGACACGTGCCGCGGCTTGTGGATGCAGAGCGCGCCGCTGGGCCCCCAGATCGCCTCGAGATCGGTCGCGTCATAGGGCGGAGGGGCCGTCCCATCCGCGTTCTCCCAGGCCACGTGTTTGCCTGAGATCGTGTTGCTGGTCCCGCTCCCGCAGTAGTCCGCCGTCAACATGTACAGCGTCGACTGCCGCTGCGCCAGCGACGCCCCGCGCGCCCCCTGCGGGTGGTAGTCGAGCATCTTCATCTTCGCCGCCGCCTCACCGACGCACGCGATCGTCACACCTGAGCCGTCGGGGATCGCCGCGTGGCTCGACTCGTCGTAGCGCTCGCCCGCGATCAACACGAACCACTGGTTCTCCGGGCTCGCGCTCGGGCACAGCGGCGTCACCACCGAGCCGCCCTTGGAGTGGGTCATGTAGGTCGCGCGGTAGGCGGTCACGGGCGCGCCGGTTTCCGACCACGAGGCGATCTCTTCGTCGTAGTCGGTGATCGTCAGCAGCACCTGCGCGCCGCCGCTGTTCATCAGCTCGAGCACGATCTTCGCGCCGACCAGGGCCGCGCCGTCGACCCGGTCAGCGGGGTTGTTCAGGTCACGGCCGGTGAAGCGCTCGGTCTCGGTGTTCACCCCCAGCGTGTACTGCTTCATGCCCACCTGGACGTGCTGCACCTTGAGGCCGCTCGGGGTGGTCCCGCCCGGCACGATCCACGAGAGCGAAGAATTGTTGACGATCGGCCCGTTGCCAAACGTCGTGCACCAGGTGCACGAGAACGGCCGGAAGGCGATCGCCTCGTCGCTGGCGAAGCCTGAAGCGGCCTCATCACAGCCGCTGGCGAGGGTCAGGGTCAACGCGAAGAGAGAAGAGAAGAGGGTGAACGTACGCATGGCAGGCTCCGGGGTGTCGGGGGGGACAGCAGAGATAGTTGCAGGTGACAGGCCCGCGGAAATAGCTGAATAAGATCAAAACCATCGGCCGCGCGCGCGCGGTCTTGCCCGCATCACACCCCGCGCGCGTGAGCGCGCATGCGCCGCATCGGGGCCTCGAACCCCCTCTGGGCGACAAGCCCGCCGGCCGCGCCCGATCTCGCGCCGGGACACTTGTCCCGGGACACTCGTCCCGGACACCCGTCGCTCGGGACCGCGCCGCGCTCACGCGCGGGTCGACCGCAGAAGCGCGCGATAACACACCATCCCCCTCCCCTCTGTCACCGAGACAGCGCGTCTAACCGCCGTATTTGCGACAATCCCACCTTGCCCTCGATCCCCGCCGAGACCGCCTCAGGCGAGTTCACCGAGCACGCCCAAGCCCGCGTCACCCACGCGCGGCTCACCCTCGTCTACCCGCCAGACGCCCACTTTTCGCCGTCGGTCGCCGCCAAGACGATCCTTCTAGACACCACCCCGCGGATCCTCGGCAGGCTCGCCGAGCACGACGCTGAGGTCGCGATCCCCCACCGCACCATCTCGCGGCGCCACCTCGAGCTCCGCTGGGATCCTGCCGCGGCTCGCCACCTCGTCCGCGACCTCGGCTCACGCAACGGCTCCGCCCTGCACGGCCGCCCGCTCGCCGAGCTGCCGCGCGCCCTCGACGACAACGCCGTGCTCCGCCTCGGCGACGTGCTCGCCGTCTACGAGCGCCAGCACGGCCCCGTCGAGGACGGCCCCGCCGTCGACCGCCGCGCGATCCCTGGCGACGCCCTCTCGATCCTGTCTTTTAGGGCAGCCATCGCCCGCGCCGCCGCCGATCCCTCCCCCGTGCTCTTGATCGGCGAGAGCGGCAGCGGCAAGGAGCGCAGCGCCGCCGAGCTGCACCGCCTCAGCGGCCGCCGCGGCCCCCTCGTCACCCTCAACTGCGCCGCCTTATCCCCTCACCTGATCGAGAGCCAGCTCTTCGGCCACCAGCGCGGCGCCTTCACCGGCGCCACCGCCGCGCAGGTCGGCCTCTTCCGCGCCGCCGAAGGAGGCACCCTCTTCCTCGACGAGATCGGCGAGCTCCCCCTCGATCTCCAGCCCAAGCTGCTGCGCGCGCTCGAGAGCGGCGAGGTCTTGCCGCTCGGCACCACCGCGCACCAACACATCGACGTCCGGATCATCGCTGCTACCAACCGCGAGCTCGCCCGCGCCGTCGAAGCCGGCGCCTTCCGCCGCGACCTCTACGCCCGCCTCGCCTTATGGGAGCTCGCTCTCCCGCCGATCGCCCGTCGCCGCGTCGACATCCTCCCCTGGCTCGCGCGCCTCGCCGCCGCGTGGTCCCAAGATCGTGCCCGCCCCCCCTTACCGGCCCTCGATCTCGCCCCTGCCGCCGCCGCGCATATCCTCTGCCACCGCTGGCCCGACAACCTCCGCGGCCTGCACCGCCTCATCCACGAGCTCGCCCACCTCGCGGGGACGCGGGTGATCGGCCGCGACGATCTCCCATCCTGGCTCATCGGACAGGTCGATGAGCGCGCCGAGCACGGCGAGCCCGCCGCGTCGCCTGCCGCCGGCCTCGTCCCCCCCGAGCTGCGCCCGCGCCCGAGCCGCAGCGAGCTGCTCGCCGCCTTGATCGCCCACGACTGGAACCTCACCGCCACCGCCCGCGCCTACGGCCGCGATCGCAAGCAGATCAGCCGCTGGATCGCCATGTACGAGATCGCCCACGGCGCCACCTGAGCCGCCCTCCTTTCAGAGAAGCCCGGTCAGGCGCGCGCGCAGATCCACGCGTCCACCCGGATCATTTATGCGGCCGCGCGTGGTCGATTGACAGCCCCCAAGCCCCCATGCTCCGATAGTCGAGCCATGCCGTCGCTGCTGCCATCCACCCGCCTCATCGCTTGTCCTGCCTGCCAGGAGCACGTCCGCTCGGGCGAGTCGACCTGTCCTCACTGCGGCGCCGTGCTCGGCAGCACCGACGGCGGCATCGCCCGCGCCGCCGCCGCGATCTTGCTCGGCCTCACCCTCGCGAGCTGCAGCGGCGGCAAGGATCCTGAGCCCGAATACGGCGTGCCCGTCACCGACTCTGACAGCACCACCGTCGACACCACCGACGCCGCCACCGACGCCGCCACCACCGACGCCAGCGGCACCGCCACCACCGCGATGACCACCGAAGGCACCACCAGCGAGCCCGAGTACGGCGTGCCTACCAGCTTTGAGCCCGAGTACGGCGTCCCCGAGACCACCGGCACCACCGGCACCACCGGCACCACCGGCACCACAGACACCACAGACACCACAGACAGCGGCCCCGAGCCCGACTACGGCGTCCCCGACACCAACTGAGCCCGCGAGCTCACGCGATCACCGGCAGCCGACGCCGCCCGCCCGCCGTCGGCGCCCGCTCCTCGGGAAGATCCGACCACGGCTCCACCACGATCTCAAACCGTCCGAAGTCATACGGATCTCCCGGCGCCGCCACCTTCTTCACCAGCCGCTCGCGCAGCCCCTCGCGGCGCAGCTTGTTCGCCCGGTAGTAGCAGAACGGCATGTTCCCGCGGCGCCCCAGCGCGCTGTGGGCGGTGAACGAGCAGCCGCCGCGGCACACCTCCGCGTAGTAGCAGCTCTTACAAAAGCCCCACAGCTCGCTCACTCCGCGCGTGCGAGCGAACGTGATCGCCTCCGCCTCCGCCCAAATTTGCGAGAGCTCCGCGTCGCGCACGTTGCCGCCGGTGTACGGCCCCGTCGGCAGCGACGGGCACCCTTTGATCGTCCCATCCGACTCGATCCCCATCACAAATTTCCCCGCCGAGCAGCCCTGCCAGTGCGCCTCCCCTTGACCTGGCCGCGAGCGCAGCAGCAGCTCATGCGGCCCGTAGTAGCCGACGTTATTCCCCAGCCGCACGTGGAACGCCCGCCCCGGGTCCAGCCCCTCACGCCGCGCCTCCGCCAGCGCCCAGCGCTGGATCTCCGCCAGCGTGTCGATCACTTCTAAGATCATATAAGGCTCGAGCAGCATCTCCGGTCGGTCCGCCGCGCGGCCCATCGGCGCCGTCAATTGAGCCCGCCACACCGCCACCCCCGCCGCCCGCAGCGCCGCCGCTGTCTCCCGCAGCTCGTCCTTGTTGAGACGATTGATCTGCGTGTTCGAGGTCACCGTCATCCCTTGCTCGCGCGCGTTCGCGATCGCCGCCATCGCCGAGCGCCAGCTCCCAGGCGAGTCCCGCAGCAGGTCGTGGCTCTCCTCGAGCCCGTCCACCGACACCCCCACCGCCGCCAGCCCCGCCGCGCGCAGCCGCTCTGTGCGCCCGCGCGTCAGCCCGCGCCCCCCCGTCTGCATCGTCACCCGGATCCCCCCGCGCGTCAGGTGCTCGATCAGCTCGCCGCAGTCGCCGCGCAGGTACGCCTCGCCGCCGATCAACGTCACCTCGCGCGCCCCCAGCCGGATCACCGCGTCCGCGACCTCCAACAATTCCGCCGTGCTCAATTCATCAGGCCGCGCCTCTGGCCCCGCGCGCGAGCCGCAGTGCGCGCACGCGTGATCGCAGCGCAGCGTGGTCTCCCAGACCACATAGATCGGCCGAGGCACGTTCAGATCGTCGGGGCCTAGCGTACGGGCGCTCACCCGCGGAGCATATCCCACCCGCGGAGCGCACACCCACCGCGGCGACGCGCGCCCGCGCTCCTCGTGATCGCCGGGGCCCGACCGCGTGTCACATCTCCGCCATCGACGCACCGACGGCCGCGGCGGACACGATGTGCGCTGAGGTCGCCTGAGCACCTCCGTGGACGTCTCACGCGGCCTCGGCTACCTTGGTGGAGTAGGCGAGGGGGGTGGAGCATGCGTAGGTACACTCAAACGATCCGGACCATCATCGGGCTCACGCTGGCGCTCACGGGCGTCGTCGCCTGTGGTGACCTAGCCGAAGAGACAGGCGATGGCGGCCTGCGCGAGCTCCAGCTCAACGGCTTCCGCATGAACTCCTGGGAGCTCAACGGCTTCCGCATGAACGGCTTCCGCATGAACTCCGACGTGCTCGTCGGCGACGAGGGTGACTTCATCGAGATCTCCGAGATCAAGCCGCCGAAGTCCGGCGTCGTCATCGCCACCTGGCTGGTCGGCGGCGAGCTGCGGGCCCTCACCTCCAAGGGCGCGCTCCTCTCGGGCGAGCAGATCGTCGGCACCGAGATCCAGTACAAGCTCAGCGAGGGCAAGAAGGGCAAGAAGAAGCGCGTCCGCTTCAAGTCCGCGCAGCCGCTCGCCCCCGGCGCCGACGTCTGGCTCTACGACCTCGACATCAAGGACGGCAACGGCTCGTGGAGGCCCCTCTGCGAGACCAGCGGCGGCGCCCGGACCGAGGCTCTCCTGCTCGGCAACGTCTGGGATCCGCTCACCGCCGCCCGCGTCGGCGACGACATCAGCGGCCTCATCACCTTCGCCTGCCGCGACGGCGCGCTCGCCAAGTGCGTCGAGTTCGGCTATCGCCCCTGGCAGGCCGACGCCGACGACATCGCCTTCACCGATCTCCACCAGGCCTGCACCCGCCTCGTCCGCGCCGACTACTGCGGCGACGGCGTCTCCTTCACCCTCGAGGGCACCCCTGTGCACCTGCTCGACCTCGTCGGCGTCCAGCTCGCCGCTGAAGGCGCCCAGTACGCCGTCGAGGCCGAGTGGGGCCCGGACGGCGCCACCTGCTTCAACCCGAACAACACCCGCATCCCCGGCGCATCGCCGCCCTGCGCGTTACCCCTCTGCGGCGAGCCCTTCAGCTCCGGCGGGCTCATCGAGAGCGGCAAGCCCATCGGCGAAGGGCCGTAGAGCCGCCCAGTGATCGACGCCGGTGACCCGACCGCGATCGGCCCTTTTGTCGTCCTCCGCAAGCTCGGGGAGGGCGCGATGGGCGTCGTCTACGCCGGCTACGACGTCGCCCTTGATCGCAAGGTCGCGCTCAAGCTCGTCCACCGCCACCTCTTAAATCGCCCGCAGGTGCGCACCCGCATGGTCCGCGAGGCCCAGGCGATGGCGCGCCTCTCCAGCCCCTACGTCGTCCAAGTCTTCCAGGTCGGCGACCACGGCGATCGCTTCTACCTCGCCATGGAGCTGATCGACGGCGTCACCTTGAGGAGCTGGCTCAAGGCCACACGTCGGCCCTGGAGGCAGGTCCTCCGCGTCTTCTGCGACGCCGGTCGAGGCCTCGCCGCCGCCCACGCCGCCGGCCTCGTCCACCGCGACTTCAAGCCCGAGAACGTCCTCGTCGGCGCCGACGGCCGCGCCCGCGTCCTCGACTTCGGCCTCGTCCAGACCGAGCTCGAGGCCGCGACCGGCGGCGACGACCTGGTCATTGGGACAGCCTCGGTGATCGACCCCACCCAGACCACCACCGACGACGCCCTGCTCGCCACCGCCGCCCCGGTCACCGGCCCGATCCCTAGCGGCGCCGCCGCCCCCCGCGCCATCGTCGGCACCCCCGCCTACATGGCCCCGGAGCAGCACTTCAGCGCCCCTGTCGGCCCTCGCTCCGATCTCTTCTCCTTCTGCGTCACCCTCTACGAGGCCCTCTACGGCGCCCGCCCCTTCGACGCGCCCACCCTCGTCGGCCTCCAGGCCAAGCTCAAGGCCGACGAGGTCCCGCCCCCGCCGCCGGACACACCTGTACCGCGGCGGATCTTCCGCGCCCTCGCCCGCGGCCTCGCCCTCGCGCCCGAGCAGCGCTGGCCTGACATGGAGTCGCTCGTCCGCGCCCTCGAGCACGACCCCGTCCGCGCTCGCCTCCGCGTCCTCGGCCTCGCCGGGCTCATCGGCGCCACCGCGGCGATCAGCTTCGCCATCACCTCCTCCCAGCTCAGCGGCCCTCAGCGCTGCCAGGCCAGCGCCGAGGCCGGCCTCGACGGCGTCTGGGATCCTCCACGTCGGGCCGCCGTACGCGCCGCCATCACCGCCATCCCCGCCCCCTTCGCCCTCGCCGCCGCCGATCGAGTCGAAGCCCGCCTCGACGCCTACGCCGCCGCCTGGACCGGCAGCGCCGTCGTCGCCTGCGAGAGCAACACCAACAAGACCGAGAGCGACAGGATCCTCGACCTCCGCATGGCCTGCCTCGGCCAGCGTCGCGCCCGCATGCGCGCCCTCGTCGACGCCCTCGAGCGAGCCGACCGAGACGCCGCCGAGAACGCCGTCCAGGCCGCGGCGGCCCTCCCACGCGTCGACAGCTGCGAGGACGTCCAGCGCCTCCTCGCCGCCGTCCCCCCCCCTGAAGATCCTGCCGCTGCGGCCGCCGTTGAGGCCGCGCGTCAGCGCCTCGCCCTCGCCTCGGCGCTGGAGAGCCTCGGTCATTACCAGGAGGGGCTCGCCCTCACCGTCGCCATCGAGTCCGACATCGCCGCCCTCGACTATCCCCCCCTCGACGCCGAGGCCGCCCTGCTCAAGGGCACCTTAGAGCTCGCCACCAGCCGCCCCGAGGACGCTGAGCGCTCCCTCGCCCTCGCCCTCGCCGCCGCGATCCGCAGCGACCAGCACCTCATCGCCGCCGAGGCCGCTGCCCGCCGCCTCTTCGTCCTCGGCGCCGAGCTCGCTCGCTTCCCCGAGGCCCTCGCCGAGGCCCCGTACGCCGCCGCCCTCGTCGACCGGGCGGGCGAGCCTCACCTCGCCGCCCTCATGCACAACAACCTCGGCGCCGTCCACGATCTCCGCGGCGACGACACCGCCGCTGCCGCCAGCTACCAGCGCACCCTGGAGCTGCTCACGCGGAGCGGCCCGAGCCTCGCGACCGATCATCTGCTCGCGATCACCCACAACAACATCGGCTGCATGCAGCTCGATCAAGGCGACTATCAGCGCGCCGCCGTCAGCCTCCACGAAGCCGAGCGCCTCTTAAGCGACACCTTCGGCCCTGATCATCCCCTGCTCGCGCACCCGATCAGCAGCAGCGGTGAGGCCGCCTTCGGCCTCGGAGACGACCAAGCCGCCCTCCGCAGCTTCACCCGCGCCCTCACCTTAATGGAGGCCTCCTACAGCCGCGACAACATCTACCTGATCAGCCCGCTCACCGGCCTAGGACTCACGCACCTCCGCATGGGCGATCGCGAGACCGCCGCCACCGAGCTAGAGCGAGCCAACGCCCTCGGCGAGCGTGAAGGAAGGCCGATCCCGCAGCACGCCGAAGCCCTCACCGGCCTCGCCCAGCTCGCCCAAGCCGCCGGCAGCGCCGACCAAGCCAAGGCCTACAGCGCCCGCGCCGCCACCATCTTCGAAGCCACCCTCGGCCCCACCCACCCCAAGACCCTCCAAGCCGCCGCCAACGCCGCCCCCTAACCGCCCGCCCTCGGCCCCCCAACCCTCCGCCCTCGGCCCAACCCTCCGGCCCCCCACTCCCACCTCAGCCCTCGGCCCAACCCTCCGGCCCCCCACTCCCACCTCAGCCATCGGCCCAACCCTCCGGCCCCCCACTCCCACCTCAGCCATCGGCCCAACCCTCCGGCCCCCCACTCCCACCTCAGCCCTCGGCCCCCCACTCCCACCTCAGCCCTCGGGCCCTGGGTGGGGGCGGCGGTGGGACGCCAGCGGAGGGGGTCCCCCGCGATTCTCGGCTGGTCATCGCACGACAACGCTCGAAGGCCTCGCCGCCTCGCGCGACTCTCAGCCCACCCCGATGACTGGCCGAAATCGTGGGGGGGGCGCCGCGCCAGCGAGGGACCCACCGCCGCCCCCACCCAGGGCTCGCCCCAGCCCCCACCCAGGGCTCGCCCCTACTTCCCCACCGCCTCCGCCCCCAGCGCGCAAGCCGCCTCCTCGCCCATCCCGTACTCAGGCGCCTCCACCTGATACGCCGCAGACAGCATCCGCCAGGCCACGAAGCCCTCTGGCTTAAAGCACTCATCGATCACCAGGTCCCCGTGCTTGAGGTCGCCGACCCCATCCACCTCGAGGATCTGCCCGCGCGCCCGCCCCGCGCCCTCTGGCGTCCACGCCATATCCAGCGCCAGCCGCTCGTTCTCCGGCCCGCTCCAGCCGTGGTCATCCCACGGACCCATCAGCGCCAGGTGGAAGTCGCCGCTGCCGTCGGCGTTTTGTTTGAAGTTATACGACTCATCGCTGCTGAACGAGTCTTCGTCGAGGAAGCCGTCGTAGTGCGCCGAGAAGCCGATGAAGTCGACGTCGATCGACTTCGCCTCGGTCGCCGTATCGCGCTCGAAGCTCACCATGATCGACCCTGCGAACGTGAACTGCGAGTCCTCCTCCGCCTTGATCGCCGGGTGCGCCTCGATCGCGTCGAAGTGCAGGTTATAGCCGCCGCTACGCACATCGCCCTCGACCTTCAGCGACCCTTCCACGAACAGGTCCATCTCCGCTTGTCCGCTCGCCGAGCGCGGCCCCACGTAGAACTCGAAGGTCTTCACCCCGGCGGGCTCATCGATCTTCACCAGCCACGCCAGGTCGCGCCCGTCGTCGTCGGGGTGCGGCCCGTACACCCGCCAGCTCCCGTCGCGCGACGTCTCGCGGCGGCGGTCGAGGAAGCGGTAGATCGACGCGATCCCCTCCACGCTGCTGGTCACCCAGCCGTTCGTGTCCTCGATCGTCGCCGTCACCACCCGATAGAGGTCGCCGACGATCAGGTCTGGATCGCCCGCTCGCTGGCTCACCGCCGCTGGCACCGCCAGGCGCACGTCTTCATCCTCGATGAAGTCCGCGTCGCCGCCGCCCAGCAGCGCCAGACAGCCCGCGTTCGGCAGGCACAGGCACAAGCTCAGCGCCGCCGCCGCCGCGCTCGTCTTGGGGGAGAGAGAGGAGAGGGGTGACCGAATATTGTTTGTCGACATACTATCTTCGCTCCGCGGGTCTTCACGCGCCACACATCGACGTTGGGGTCTGGTGACCCCACACGCGGCCAGGGGCCGCGATCTCACCCCGACAAGATACCCCCGGAGGGTCGACCTACCAAGCCGCCCGCACGCCCGCCGCGCCGCCCTGTGCTCCCCGCCACGCCCTGCCTGCGCGCCCACGCCCGCGCTAGGGGCAATTCATCGACTTCACCACGTTCCCCGTCTTCGGCACCCCGTCCCCTGGCACATCCGAGAACGCCACCGCGATCGACTGGCAGAACCCCCACGCGCACTTCTCTTGCCTCGCCACGTGCGCGTGCCGGCCCGTCGACCAGCCCGTCGACCCGGAGAGCCCCACGCTCGCGCCGCGCGGCACGAATTCACCCACGCTCACCCCCACCGAGCTCAGGTGCGCGTAGATGGACGTCGTCTCGTCCCCATGCAGCAGCACCACCACGTTCGCCTTGCCGCTGCACTCTTGGCCGCCGCCGTTGTAGCAGGGGTCGCCGGGCTTGGTCTTGTCGTACACGAAGTGCACCACCCCGTCCGCGATCGCCACCAGCGGCGTGCCCGTCCCCAACGAGAAGTCGAACGCGTACTTCGAGGTCCCTTGGTGGCTAAAATCGCCGAAATTCCCCTGGCTCACCGTCGCCGACATGCCGCAGGCGAGCGGCAGCCAGAACCCTGTCGGCGGCTGCAGCTCGGGCGGCTCCTCCAGCGTGCACGCCACCAACCCCGACCATACGAAGCCCACCAGCCCCTCGCCGTCGATCTCAAACCACGCATCATTGCCCTCGATCGACTCCCCCGTCACCAGCCCCAGCACATCGACGATCGCCCCGTTCGGCAGCGTGCCCACCGGCTCCTGCGCCGTCGAAGGCGTCGGCCGCACGTTCAGCACCTCCCCGCCGCCGACCTCCACGCGCACCCGCGGGCACTCATCCAGCGCCCCCTCCGAGGTCGACCCCTCCGTCGTCGCCGCCTCAGTCGTCGCCGCCGTCGTCGTCGCCTCCGTCGTCGCGCCCGTGCTCGTGCCCGTGCTCGTGCTCGTCGGCTCCACGCCGCCGCTCTCGCCGCTCGCGCCGCTGCTGCTGCTCCCCTCCCCGCCGCTGCTGCTGCTCCCCTCCCCGCCGCTGCCGCTGCTCCCCTCCCCGCTCACCTCGCCCGCCGTCGACCCGGAGCCCGTCCCATCGAGCGAGCTCATCGCCCCGCCCTCGTAACAGCCTGTCAGCGCCGCCGCCATCAGACCTGTCCCGAGGGACACCCTCATCATCCTCCGCCGAGCGCGCACGATCATCTCTCCTCTCTATCCCTGCTCGCGCGCGATTTCAAGCGTCTTCACCGCCCCCGCCCTGCCCGCGGTATAAACGGCGCGAGACGCCCTCCCGCCCATGCACACCCCGCCGACCTCCCCGCGCCTCGGCGCCGTCCTGCTCGCCGGCGGCCTCTCTTCCCGAATGGGTCGCCCCAAGGAGCAGCTCGAGTGGCGAGGCCGCCCGCTGCTCCTCCACCTCATCCACCTCTTCCAGCGGCGCTGCGTCGCCGTCGTCGTCGTCGGCGCCCCCGGCCAGCAGCTCCCCGCGCTCCCGCCCGGCGTCCACCGCGTCGACGATCCCCCCGCAGAGCAGCGCGGCGGCCCGCTCGTCGGCATCGACGTCGGCCTCCGCGCCCTCGCGCCCCACGCCGAGCTCGCCTACCTCAGCGCCTGCGACAACATTTTTTTGAGCGACGCCCACCTCACCCACCTCTACGATCGCCTCAGCGCTGATCCCACCCTCGAGGCCGTCCTCCCCGTCGATCCCCCCGCGCACGATCCCAGGGCCACGAGCCCCGAGCGTCGACGCGCCCACCCCCTCGCCAGCCTCCTCCAGATCGCCCCAGCCCTGCCGATCGCCCGCGCCCTGCTCGCCGCCGGCCAACGCCGCCCCCTCGCCCTCTTTGAGCGCCTCCACAGCGCCTGGTTGCCCGCCGATCAGCTCCCTGATCCTCGCGTCCTCCGCACCTGCAACACCCCCGAGGAGTACGCCGCCGCCCTCGCGGAGGCCGACGCCGCGCCCTGATCGCCGCCGCGATCGTGCTAGCTTGCGCCCGTGTCTGACCAGGCCTCGCCCAAGCGCACCAACAACCCGATCCGTCGCCTTTATGACTGGGTGCTCGGCTGGGCGGACACCCCTTATGGGATCCCCGCGCTCTTCGTCCTCGCCTTCGCCGAGTCCAGCTTCTTCCCGCTGCCCCCCGACATCCTCTTAATCGCCCTCGCCCTCGCCCGCCCCACCCGCGCCTACTATTTTGCCGCGGTCTGCACCGTCGGCTCCGTGCTCGGCGGCCTGTTCGGCTACTACATCGGCTTCGCCTTGTGGTCCACCTTCGAGCCGCTCTTGCTCGGCAAGATCATCAGCGTCGCCAACTTCGAGCGCGTCACCCAGACCTATCAAGAGCACGGCGCCGAGGCCGTCTTCGCCGCCGCCTTCACCCCGATCCCCTACAAAGTCTTCACCGTCGCCGCCGGCGTCGCCAAGATCGACCTCCAGCCCTTCCTGCTCGCCAGCCTGCTCGGCCGCGGCGGCCGCTTCTTCCTCGTCGCCCTCGTCATCGGCCTCGCCGGGCGCCGCGCCAAGGAGCTCATCGATCGTTATTTTAACGTCGCCACGATCCTCGGCGCCGTCCTCCTGATCGGCGGCTTCGCCGCGATCAAGCTGCTCCGCTGAGCGCCCTCTTTTTTTCGCTCTCTCGTCCGGCCATCGACCTGTCCTAAGCGACAGCCACGGACCGCCCTGATCGCCAGCCGCGGAGCCGCCGCCCGATCGCCCGCAGCTCCGCCGAGCGGAGCAGGCACGGGTAGTACGCCAGCGTGATCCACGAGAACGGCCCCACCTCCATCAGCGCGAAGATCGACACGTGCATCGCCACCCCGAAGCCGAGGAACGGCCAGCGCAGATCCCAGCGGGTCAGCAGCAGCCGCAGCCGCCCTGGCGCCCCCGCCTTCGCCCGCAGGATCATCTGCAGCGGCAGCAGCGGCCAGAACACCTCCCAACACCACGTCACCGCCGTCGCCGCCTGCGTCAGCGGGAACACCCACGCCAGCGCGCTCATCTCCCAGCGGTGCCACGTCGGCTGCTGCAAGATGTAATAAAGCGCCGAGTACCCGCCCATCGGCGTCCAGAACGCCGACACCTTATGCAGCCCCGTCGACCCGTACACCGCCGCGATCTGTAGGATCGCCAGGTAACGCGGCCACGCCGCCACCGACGATGGCGCCCACCAGCGCCCGCAGCGTCGCCGACAGTCGAGCGACAGCGTCGCCGTCCCGCCCGCCAGGAACAAGATCCACAGCGAGTCGCAGAGCAGCGCGTCATAGCTGCCCTTCGCGTCGTTGTTGATCATCGAGATCGCCAACATCCCTTGCCCCGCCACCAGCGCCGGCCAGCGCCCGCCCAGCCCGATCATCACCAGCAGCCCCGCCGCCAACGTCGCCGCCACCAGCCCGCCCACCACCTCGGGCGTCGGCCCGCCCAGCGCCCGCACCAACCACGAGCCCGCCCCGTCCAGCCCGCGATAGCCGCCGGACGAGACGTCCATCCACAGCACCCGCACCAGCCCCAGCCGGATCGCCGGCAGCAGGTTCAGCAGCAGCGACAAGCCCGTGATGATCCGAAACAGCGCCAGCGCCTCCCCCGGCTCACGCCGCCGCAGCACCTCCAGCCAGCGCTCCCACAGCCCGACGAGCCGCCTCATCGCCGCCGCGCCTCCAGCTCGTCGAGCGTCAACACGATCGCCTGCTGCCGCTCCTCCCGCGGCCGCTTGCCCGCCCGCACCTCCTCCGGCGTCGGCGTCCGGCGCTTGATCATCAGCACCCGCGCCCGCGTCGCCGCTGGAAAGTCGACCGCCGCCTGCCCCGCGATCCACCCCGCGAGCTGCTCATACGAGCGCCGGTAGCGCGGCCAGCCGTAGCGGAAGATCGCCGCCCGCATCCGGTCGTGCGAGAACTGTCCCTCGCGCCAGGTGAATTCCGCCGATCGATCGACATAGATCGGCCGCCACACCCCCGCCTCCTCCAGCTCCACCACCAGCAGCGTCGGGAAGCGGTGCGGCGCCACGAACATCCGCCACGGCTGCCGCACCCCCACCACATCGCCGTAGAGATCGAACGGCCGCACGATCGCCGAGCGCCAGCCCACAAAGCCCACCGCGAAGGCCCACAGCCGCTCCTCGAGCGCCGCCGGCGTCACCTCGCCCGCCCCCACCGAGCTCAGCGTCGCCGCCCACACCCGAAACTCGTGCTGCACCGTCGGGTCACGCCACGCCGAGCGCACCATGCCTGCGCCCGGATCGGGGATCGACATCATCACCACCGCGGCCGCGTGATAGAGCACGAAGATCCCCAGCAGCTGCTCCGCCCAGCGCGCCCGACGCGGCGGCGCCGCGGCCGCCACATCGCCGCTCTCAGCGCTCACGTCGACCCCCGCGACCACGCAGCGAGCTTACCAGGGTCGCGCCCGCCCCATCCGCCCTCTTCAGGCTGACGCAGCGTCAGCGCTCACCCGGCGCCCGGCGATCGATATACTGCCGCGCCGTGCCGCAGCAGCGCCCTCTCCTCCGGCCCTCCGCGCCGCACCCTCGCCGGCTGCCGCCTGGCCACTACTATCACCCCGCGTACATCAGCGCCGACGAGCGCGCCGCGATCCTCGAGTGGCTCGCCACCTTGCACCCGATCTGGGAGCAGCGCTACGCCGCCAACCACCCGCCGCCGCCGGGTCAACCCAGCCGCCCATTGCTCCGCCCCGTCTACTGGCTCGGCAACTGGCAGTTCGCCTGCCTCGACTACTACCGCCCCCCGCACGGCCTCCTGGATCGCTGCGTCCGCGCCGAGCCTTTCCCCCCGGTGCTGCGCCGGATCGTCACGCGCGTCGAGGCCCTCGCGCGCGCCCGCTACCACGAGGCCGAGCGCCCCGCCGCGTGGCAGCTCAACACCTGCCTCATCAATTATTACGGCGAGCGCTGGGACGGCCAGCGCTGGGTGGACAGCGCCCGCGTCGGCGAGCACCGCGACTTTGAGCCCGGCCCCGTCGCCTCGCTCTCCCTCGGCGAGCGCGCCTTGATCCAATTCGTCACCTCGCGGCGCCCTGGCCAGCAGGGCGAGGTCGTCCTCGAGCGGTGGTTAGCGGACAGCTCCCTCGAGCTCTTCGGCGGCGCTTTTTATAAGGAGCGCACCTTCCACCGCGTCCAGCGCGTCGACAGCCGCGGCGGCCACAGCTTCCCCCCCGAGATCGAGAATTTTCGGGCGCGCCGGATCAACTTCACCTTCCGCTACGTCCCTGAGGAGCACGTCCAGCCCTACCACCGCCTCTCGATCGGCGCCCGCGACGACATCCGCCCGTACATGGCCGAGCTCGCCCGCCACGCCCCCTTCTTCGCCGCCGAGCTCGCCCGCGAGGCGCGCTGAGCGACCTACCTCATTTTTGAAAGAAGCTGTCCTCAGAGACAGCCAGGATCGCCGGCCGGGCACTTGAAGCGCGCGTGGATGTGGTCGTGGTGCGCCGGCACGTGCTGGATCACCGTCCCGCCCTTCTCTCGGCCGTGCGGGTACTGGAACAGCTCCGCCAGCGACTCCGCGCTCGCCCCTTGGCGCCGCGCGTGCTCGTAGAGCAGCCGCTGCAGCTCGTAGTCGAGGAAGAGGTGCTCCACCCCCCCCGGCGAGCTGCGCGTCGCCAGCAGCGCCTCTACCAGCGTCCACGTCGCCGCCACGTTCATCGAGCGCGGCCCCGCCGGCACGAACACCCTCGGGTACTCGCTCGGCTTCTTCTTATAAAAGAGCCCCAAGTCGACGTCGCGCCCCGACTGGTGGGAGCGGTGCCCCGGCAGCGCCCCACCTGACTCACGGGACAGGTCGCCGATCGCCAGCTTGTGCAGCCGCGGGTGCCGCTGCCGCGTCACCTCGATCGCGTGGCGCACATAGGCGACCGTGTGCTCCGCCGCCCACGCGCGCGCGCTGCGCCGCAGGTAGTAGCCCTTACCCGCCGGCATCTGCACGCCGTTCACCAGCTTGCCGTGGTTGGGGCGGCCGACGCTCTGACCGCGCACGATCGGCGCCTCAAAGCGGCCCGCGCCCCCGCGTCCCCCGCGCGGGATCCACAGGTCCATGCCCGGGTGGATCGTGTCGCCGCGGAGCCGGTTCTGTTGACGCAGCTCCGCGGTCGAGATCCCGTAGATCTTCGCCACGCGGGCCAGGCTCTCCCCGCGCTGCACCTTATGGCGGATCCTCTCGCTCTCGCTGGAGCTCGCCCCCGCCGCCCCCGCGCCCAACGCGCGGCTCGCCGGCTGCTCGCGCGCATTCGCGCCTTTCGCTGCCCCTCGCGTCGACCCGCCCGCGCCGCTCCCCCCGAGATCCGCCGCCACATGCCGCGAGCCCTTGCACTCCGGAATTTTTAGCCGCTGCCCCCGGTAGATCACCGAACCTTCACGCAGCCGGTTCGCCGCCCGCAGCTCCACGAGCGAGCAGCCGTGCGCCCGCGCGATCGCCGACAAGTTCTCGCCCGCCCGCACCTCATGGACGAGCGGCCGCGGCGCGTCGCTCGCCCCCTCCGCCGACACCGGCGCCAAGAGCGCCAGCACCAACCAAGCAGCCAGCGCGCGTGCGCGTGTCACCGTCGCCGACACAGACGGTCGGCTTAGCCTCAAGGGCCCGCCGAAGCAAATTTCGTCCTCACCCGGGCGCCGAGCCCCGCCGCTGCTGCGCGCCTACTCCGCCTTCGCCGCGAGCCCTGGCACGTGGCGCTCGATCCACGCGATCACCGTCGCCGTCACGTCCTCGCGCTCGACCTCGTTCAGCAGCTCGTGCCGCGCCTCGGGCCAGAAGCGGTCCTCGATCGCCAGCCCCACCCGACGCGCCATCTCGAGCCACTGCCGCACCTGCTTGCCCCCCGAACCGCCCACCGGATCGCGCCCGCCCGCGATCACCAAGATCGGCAGATCCCTGCGGATCCGCGCCAACGCCGCCGGGTCTTGCGCCGCCTGCTGCGCCCCCAGCAGGTCGATCCACAGCTGCGCCGAAGGGATGAACCCGCACCACGGATCGGCGACGTACTTGTCCACCTCCGTCGGATCCTTGGAGAGCCAGTCGAAGTCGGTGCGACTCGGCTTAAACGCCGCGTTATAGGCGCCAAACGCCATCTGGTTGAGCAGCTTCGAGCGCCCCCGCGCCCCCAGCCGCCGCTTCTCCACCTGCGCCGCCAGCTTGCCCGCGTGCAGCAGCGGCCCGACCTTACCCGCCGGCGCCGACAACATCGCCGCCGCCACCTCATCCGAGCGCCCTTGCAGCCAGGTCGTCACCACCCCAGAGCCCATGCTGTGGCCGAAGAGCAGCACCGGGGCGCCGGGGAAGCGCTGACGCGCCGCCTCGACCACCCGCGAGAGGTCATCCAGCACCCGCTGCCAGCCGTTATTCGCCGCGAAGAAGCCGTGCTCCGCCTCTGGCGAGCTGTGCCCGTGCCCGCGGTGGTCGTGGGCCAGCGCCGCGAAGCCCGCGGCCACCAGCGCCGCGGCGAAGCGGTCATAGCGGCCCCCGTGCTCCGCCAGCCCGTGACAGATCACGATCACCCCGCGCGGCCGCTCCGCGGGCGCCCACAGTCGCACAAAGGTCTGGTGGCCGTCGGGGGCGGGGATCGTGAACGTCGTGCTGGTCATGGGGGCGCCTACGCGGCCTTGTGTACCACCAACTGCGGGAACGGGATCTCGATATTCGCCGCGCTCAGCGCCTCGTAGATCGCGCGGCGCAGCTCGTCTTGCATCGCCAAGAAGTCGTCCACGGTCGACCACGCGTGCACCACGAAGTCGAGCGAGCTCGCGCCGAAGCCGCTCATGATCACCCGCGGGGCTGGGTCCTTCAGCACCCGCCCCGTGCGCGCCGCCGCGAGCATCAGCGCCGCGCTCACCGCCTCGATCGACGCGCCATACGCGACCCCGATCTCGATCGCCGCCCGCCGGGTCCCGCGCGCCGTGTGGTTGATGATCGACCCGCCGGTCACCTGCCCGTTCGGGATCACGATCAGCTCGTTCGCCGGGCTCAGCAGGTTGGTCGCGAACAGCCCGATCTCCTCCACCTTGCCGGAGTGGCCGCCCGCGGTGACCGTATCGCCGATCACCATCGGCCGAAACAGCAGCAGCAGCACCCCGCTCGCGAAGTTCGCCAAGCTGCCCTGCAGCGCCAGACCGACCGCCAGGCCCGCCGAAGCGAAGAGCGCGACCACGCTCGTCGTCTCCACGCCGACCCGCCCCAGCGCCGCGATCACCACCGCCACCAGCACCGCGTACTGCGCGAGCGCCGCCAAGAACATCGCCAGCGAGCGGTCGAGCTGGCGCGCGAGCGCGACCCGCAGCAGCAGCCGGTGCAGCCACTTCGAGACCAGCCAGCCCACCGTGAAGATCAGCAGAGCGCCGACCGCGGCGATCACAAAGTCAGTAAACGGCCGGAGGGCCTCTGGCAACACTGTACGATCCATCATTTCCTCGATTCATCAGAGAATTGGCGATCGCAGGGTACACTGCGCGGCGCTGGCGGATCAACACAGCGCCGCCCACTATTCACAGGCGCGGCCCCAACACCCTCTGATCATTGACCAATTACACCGATCACAAAGCGCACGCCGGGCCCTGCCGGCGATCGCGGATTGACCTGGCGCCTGATCCCCCTTATCCTGCCTGGTCGCTCATAATCTCCGCGGCCGCGCGCTGCCCCGACTCGATCGCCCCTTGCATCCATCCGGCCCACGCCGAGGTGTGCTCGCCGGCGAAGTGCACGCGCCCCTCGGCGCGCCGCGTCACCGCGACGATCCACCACTGCCCCGGGAGGATGTCCGTCCACGCCCCGCCGGCCCACGGGTCCTCGCGCCAGCAGTAGTGCTCGAAGGCCACCAGCTCGCCCTCGATCTCCGGGAAGAACGCCTTCACCGCGTCGATCGTGTAGGCCTGCCGCGCCTCGACCGGGAGGTCGCAATACGCGTCGGCCTTGTGATTCTGCGTATATGTACAGATCAGCCCCTTCTCCCCCGGCATAAACGGGCTCAGGTCCCAGACCCGCTCGACCGCGGTGTCTGTCTTCGCGATCTTCAGCCCGCCGATCCCCTCATCCTGCCAGAACCGCCGCTTCGTCTGTATATACCCGCGGCCTGCGTTCATCATAAAAAGCTCCTGGATCGCCCGCGTCTTATCCTCCGGGAAGGGCGGCGAGATCGTCACCTTACGCAGCGGCGGGAACGGGATCGCCACCACCACGTGGTCGCCGCGCAGCGTCTCGGTCGCCCCGTCGCGCTCGAACGTCACCGTCGCGCCGGCGGCGTCGTGCTCGATCTTCACCGCCTTCGCGCCCAACCACACCTTCTCCGCGCCGAGCGCCGCCGCCAGCGCCTCCGGCAGCCGGTCGTTCCCGCCCTTGATATGAAATGTCTGGTCCCACGCCTTATCGGCGACCTCCGCCGCCATCCACGCCAGCGCGCCGATCGTCGAGATCTCGCTGCCGTTGTCCGACTCGTAGAGGCGCAGCCACGCCTCGCTCGCCCCGCGCCCCCGCAAGAAGTCTGTATAGACCACGGGGTCATAGCGATCGATCACCCCCGCCTTGGGGAAGCTGCCGTCGCGAGGGTCGCCGAATTCATCAAAGGCCCCGGCGATATACTCCGACCACAGATCGAGCCCGTGCTCCGCCTCATACGGCGTCAGCCCGGCCACCGGCCACGGCGCCCCCTCTTCATGCATAAAGCGCTGACCGTCGATAAAATAGAGCGAATCGCCGCCCTGCCACGCCTCCAGCTCCAGCCCCAGCTCGGCGACATACGCCAGCACGCGCTCGTGCACGTCCGCGATCCGCACCGCCCCGAGCTCCGCCGCGTGGCCGTCCTCGTACGGCGCCCGCGAGGTCAACACCCGCCCGCCGACCCGGAGCTGCCCCTCCAGCACCGTCACCTCGTACCCCTCCTTATCCAGCTCGTACGCCGCCGATAGCCCCGCCAGCCCCGCACCGAGCACGATCACCCGCCGACCGCCGCCCTCACCTTCAGCGGGCGTACAGCCGACCGCGGCCTGAGCCGTAAGAGCAGAAGCGACCTGGAGCAGACGACGACGAGTGAGCGAATTCGACACCCAAAAAAGCTATCCAAACGCGCGCCTGCGCACAAGCCCTCGCCGCCTGCCTAACGTCCCTGCCCCACCGCGCGCGCCAGCGAGCGCACCAGCGCCTCCAAGCTCGCCCCGCTCAGCCGCGCCTGCGCGGCCCCCAGCGCCACCTCACAGCCCGCCGACCAGAAGCGCCCGTGCGCCGCCGGGAACGCCGAGAGCGCCTCCATCACCGCCGCCGCCGCCTCGCCGAGCGCCCATGTCTCACCCCGCAGCCTCGGCGCCCCGCCCTGCGGATCGGGCAGCACCTCGGCGATCGGCGCCCCGCGCCCCAGCAGCCCCACCCGCAGCAGCACCGTCCAGCGCGCGCCGTCGACCGAGCGCGCCCGCAGATCCACGGCCACCCGCCCCAGCTCGCCGCGCAGCGCCACCACGCTCTCCGCGGGCTGCTCCAGCAGCAGCGGCGCCGCCATCTCCAGCCGCTCCGCCAGCTCGCCGAAGATCCCCTCGATCGGCGCAGGCGGCCCGACCGAGGCCGCCGCCGCCGCCACGCCATCGACCTCGACCCCCAGCTCTGCCCGCAGCGCCGCCAGCAGCGCCAGCAGCCCGGCGAAGTGCATCAGCGTCACCTGCGGGGTCGTCAGCCCGAGCCCGGCCGTCACCACCAGCGCCAGCGCCGCCCCGCGCGCCCGCTGCGTCGACGAGATCAGCGCGATCAACACCGCCGCGCCCGCCCCAAAGAGCCCCGCCAACACCGCCAACACCGCCCAACCGGGCGCGTGGGTCGGGAACGGCAGGTGAAAGCCGAACACCGAGCGCAGCAGCCCGCCGAGGCGCGGCTCCAGCAGCACGAACGAGCCCTCATACACCCGGAAGAGCCAGTGGACCGCCGTCGCGCTGCTGATCACCGCGAACACCCGCGCCCAGCGGTCGATCCGCGGCCGACACAGGACAAAGAGCCCGACGCCGCCCGCCGCGATCGCCCCGCTCAGCAGCCCCGCCGTCGGCTCCGTAAAAAATTGAGCGAAGGAGGCGCCACCGCCGAGCTCCAGCGCCAGCCGCGTCGCCGCCGGCAGCGCCGCCACCACCGCCACGGCCCGCGCCTGCGCCCCGAGCGACCGCCAGAGGAGGCCCAGACCTAGCGCCACCGCCGCCAGCAGGCCCGCGCTCCCCGCCTGGTGCACCCACCCCAGCTCCAACGGCCACAGCCCGCCCACATGCGCCCCGACCAACGCCACCACCGCCGCGCCCCCGACCAGCGCCGGCGCCGCCCGCAGCCGCTCCAGCTCCGGCGCTAGCGCCCAGCCCTGCACCACCGTCGCCGCGATCACCGCCGAGAGCAGCGTCAAGAAGTGGTGGAGGATGAATTCCCCAAAATAGATCAGCGCCAGCGGCGAGCTGTAGAGCAGCGCCGTGATCAACGAGGCGCTCGTGCCCAGCGCCCCGACCACCCAGCCCATCACCCCGCGCAGCAGCCACGCCACCGCGCACAACGCCAACGACCCTGCCACCCCCAGGATCGCCGCGGTCGACCCGAACGAGGCGGCGCGCGCCAGGTCGTCCTGCGAGGCCAAGCCGAGCGCGACCCCTGCGGCCACCTGGAGCGCCCCCGCGATCACCACGATCGCCACCAGCAGCGAGCCTTGCGACCGCGGGCTCATCCCTGTCCTTGGGCAAGGCGGGCGCGCCCCACCAGCCCACGAGGGCGAGCGGGGCGCTTTGGGGCGGCTAATGGGGCTCGAACCCATGACCTCTCGGACCACAACCGAGCGCTACTACCAACTGAGCTACAGCCGCCGTGTCGGTGCGTCCGCGCTCTTTTGGGGCGCGGCGGGCTGGGTGGATAACACAGATCGCCGGCCTGTGAACAGCCGCCTCGCAAAAAAAACCGAGCGCCCTTCATCCCTCCGCCTCAGGCCCTAGAGGCCCGCTCTCGCCCGCCTCCGCAGACCCGCCCGCAGGCGCCGCCGCCTCACGCGCCTCGATCGCCCCCGCCCCGTCGTGCCCGCTCAGCACCCGCAGCCACAGCGGGAAGAGCCCGCCGATCTCCAGCGCCAACCCCCGCGGCACCACCGCGTACGCGAGCCCGTGGTTCGACATGTATCCGACGATCCCCGCGCTCCCGTCGCTGATCGCCGCCTTCGCCGCCGCCTCGACGTACACCCGCGCCAGCGCGCCGGTCTGGGTCGTCAAGTGAAAGGGCTCCGCCGCCGCGCTCGGGATCGGCCCCGCGCTGTCCAGCCGCTGCGCGTCGACCGCTCGGCGGATCGCCTCATAACGCGCCCCCTTGTTCGCCCCCTCCAGCGCCCGCAGATCCAGCCCAGAGCGCCGCGGCGGCGCCTTCGTCGCGCCTTGGTCCTGGCCCTTCGCCGGCTTCGCGCCCTTCGGCGCCTTCGCCTCCTTGGATCGCCGCTCCTGCGCCGCGATCTCCTCCTTCGTGACCAGCCCTGCGGCCGCCAGCTTCGCCTTGAGGTCGAGCATGTACGGGGGAATCTACACCGCCTCCTCGCGCCCGTGCACCCGCCCGACGCGCTTGACCCAGGGGGCCCCGAGGTCCATCCTTCCGCGCCTTGCGGGTCCATTTTATTGGTATCGGCGGCACCGGCATGGGTGCGCTCGCGGGTCTTTTAAGACGCGCCGGCCACGACGTGCGCGGCTCGGATCTCGCGCTCTATCCGCCGATGTCTACCCAGCTCAGCGACGCTGGCGTCCCGGTGCTGCTCGGCTACAGCGCCGACAACCTCGACTGGGGCCCGGATCGCGTCGTCGTCGGCAACATCTGCGGCGCCGACCACGTCGAGGTCCAGGCCGCCAAGGCCCGCCAGATCCCCCTCGACAGCTTCCCCTCCCTGCTCGCCGAGCTGCTCCTCCCTGGCCGCCGCGCCCTCGTCGTCGCCGGCACCCACGGCAAGACCACCACCACCTCGATCTGCGCCTGGATCCTCCGCTACGCCGGCCGCGATCCCAGCTTCTTGATCGGCGGCGTCCCCTTAAATTTCGGCGTCGGCAGCCACCTCGGCGCTGGCGACGCGATCGTCCTCGAGGGCGACGAGTACGACACCGCCTTTTTTGATAAAGGCTCCAAATTCCTCCATTACCAGCCGCAGCGGGCGATCCTCACCAGCGTCGAGTACGACCACGCCGACATCTTCGCCGATCTCGCCGCCGTCCAGGCCGCCTTTCGCCGCTTCGTCGCGTTAATCCCCGCCAGCGGCGACCTCATCGTCCACGCGGGCGACCCCCGCGCCATGGAGGTAACCGACGCCGCCGCCTGCCAGGTCCACACCTACCGCCTGCTCCCGGAGGACGCCGATCCTGCCGCTGGCGCCGCCACCTACGTCGGCCGCCTGCTCGACCGCCGCGGCCACCGCACCGACTTTGAGGTCTGGGAGCGCGGGGCGCCGCTCGGCGCCTTCTCGACCAGCCAGATCGGCGAGCACAACGTCGCCAACCTGCTCGCCGCGATCGCCCTCGCCCGCCTCGAAGGCCTCGACGTCGAGCTGATCCGCGACGCGATCCGCCGCTTCCGCGGCGTCGTCCGCCGCCAGGAGCTGCTCGGCCTCGCCGCTGGCGTCCGCGTCATCACCGACTTCGCCCACCACCCCACCGCCGTCCGCGTCACCGTCACCGCGATCCGCCGGCGCTACCGCGACAACGCCCTCCACGTCTGTTTTGAGCCGCGCAGCGCCTCCTCGCGCCGCGCCGTCTTCCAGGAGGGTTATGCCGAGAGCTTCCAGGCGGCCAGCCGCGTGTACATCGGCCCGCTCTTCGCCCCCGAGAAGGTCCCCGAGGCGGATCGCCTCGACCCCGCCGCGCTCGCCCGCACGATCAGCGCCGCCGGCGTCGAAGCCGCCGCCTACGACAGCGTCGACGCCCTCACCGACGCCGTGCTCGCCGCCGCCGGCCCTGGCGACGTCGTCCTCATCCTCACCAGCGGCGCCTTTGGCGGCCTCGGCGAGCGCCTGCTCCGCGGCTTCGGCGACGCGGTCGTCTTCGCGCGCGAGTCGGACCTGCCCGCGGTGCACCGGATCTGCGACGCCTACAGCCTCCCGCGGATCCACCCCGACGACCAGACCGAGGTCGTCGTCATCCGCGACCCCGACGGCCAGATCGCCGGCTGCGTCGGCTTACAAGTCAGCGGCGACCAAGCCCTCCTCTTCAACCTCGCCGTCGCCCCCGAGCGCCGCGGCGAGGGCCTCGGGTGGATGCTCGCGGACACGGTGATCCGCCGCGCCCGGGTCCTCGACGCCCGCGCGATCGTCCTGCTCACCAGCGGCGCCGCCGACTTCTTCGGCTCCAAGCTCGGCTTCGTCTCCACCGCCCTCTCCGCCGTCGATCCCGTGCTCCGCCGCAGCCCCAACTTCCTCGCCGCCGACGACGCGATCTGCATGATCTACGACCTCACCAGCCGCCGCCCCCGCCGCTGAGCCCGATCTTTCTTTTGGAAGCGCTAAGAAGCGCCGCGCCCGAGGTCTTTGAGCGATGAGCCCGCAACTCCTCGTCTTTTACGCCGCCGCCGCCCTCGCCCTGCTCGGCGCCCTGCTCGCCCTCACCCGCACGAGGCCCCAGGCGGCCCTGCGGTGGTTCGGGCTCACCCTGGGCGCCCTCGTCGTGATTGAGCACCAGCTCATCGCCCCCACCATCGCCCTGCTCTCGCTCCTCTTCTTCGCCGCCGCCGCCGCCTACCTCGCCGTCATCGCCGGCCACGCCGAGGCCGCCGCCCTCGCCCCCCTCACCGCCCCGCCGACCGCCGCCGCCCCCTCCCTCGCCCCCCCGCCGGCCTCCGCCCCCCTCAGCCCGCCGCCCGCCGCCGCCCCTCGCCGCCTTCGTCGTACCCGCGCCACCTACGCCCGGGCGCTCCCGCTCCTCGCCGTGGCCGCCCTCGCGTGGGTTTTGACCGGCACCTGGGCGCGCCAGCACGCCTGGCCTGGCCAAGAGCTCGCCCCAAGCGCTGGTTTTGGCGGCCTGAGCGCCCTCACCAGCGCCCTCGCGGACCCGCACCTCGGCGCCCTGATCGCCGTCGTCCTCCTCGTCTTGGTCGCCGCGGTCGGCGGCCTCGCCCTGCTCGGCGCAGGCGACGGAGCCCGCCGATGATCCCCGTCACCCACGCCTTCTACCTCGCCACCGGGCTGCTCCTCGTCGGCCTCGCCGGCGCCCTGCTCCTGCGGCCACGTCTCCAGCGCCTGCTCGCCCTCCAGCTCATCTTCCTCGGCGCGCACCTCGCCCTCGTCACCGCCGCCCGGATCTGGGCCCTCCACGACGGCCACGCCTTCGCCCTCGTCACCGCCGCCCTCGCGCTCACCCAGCTCGCGATCACCGCCCCGCTCGCGCTCCACCTCCTACCGACGCGCCGCCCTGGCCCCTAAGCGCCGCTCTTGTCGCCATCAGCCGGCCCTCCCACGCTCTGTCTTTTGAGCCAGCACGCTCTGTCCTTCAGCGCCTCCTTCGCTGTCCCTCAGGACACTACTCTCTGTCTCTTAGGCCAGCCGATCTAGCGCCTCCAGCTCCCGCCCGCACCTGAGCAGCTCATGGACGCCCCGTCCGCACTCTCCGCCCCCCCCCTCCTCGCCATTTTTCTGGGGATCTTCGGCCTGCCCGCGCTCGCCGGCCTGCTGCTGCGGCACCTCCGCCCTCGCGCCCCGCGCCTGAGCGCCCTCGCCGCCCTCGCCGCCCTCGTGCTCGCCGGCCAGCTCGCCCTCGCCGCCTATGACGCCCTCGGCCAGCTCCCCGGCAAGCGCCTGCAAGCGCCCCTGCTTCACTGGCTACGAGTCGGCTCCACCACCGAGCTCCGCCTCGATCTCCTCCTCGACCCCCACAGCGGCGCCCTCGTCGTCGTCCTCCTCCTCCTCACCCTCCTCCTCCTCCTCCCCTACCTCCGCCCGCCGCAGCGCACCCGCGCCGCCGGCCCGCCAGCGCCAGAGCAGCCCCTCCTCCCTGCCGCCGCTGCGAGCCCGCTGGACCCGCCCCACGCCGCCGCCGGCCCGCCAACGCCAGGGCAGCCCCTCCCTGCCGCCGCTGCGAGCCCGCTGGACCCGGCCCACACCGCCGGCCTCGCCACCTCGACGGCCGCGGCGCAGCTCCTCCTCGGCCTCGCCCTCGCCCTGCTCAGCCTGCTCAGCGCCTCCCTCCTGCTCAGCCTCGCCGCCTGGTCGTTGCTCGGCCTGCTCACCGCGCGCCCAGCCTCGTCGCGCCGCCTCCTCGGCGCCCTCGGCGAGCTCGGCCTCTGGCTCACCTTGACCGCCGCGCTCGCGGGCGCGGGCGGTCTCACCCTCGATCTCATCCACCGCAGCGCCGCGCTCGCGGGGGGTCGCGCCTTCACCGGGGCCCACCTGCTCGCCCTCGATCTCGCCACCTTCGCCGCCCTCGGCCTCGTGCTCGCCCTCCTCGGCCGCGGCCTCGCGACCCCCCTCGACCGCGACCTCGCGACCCCCGACCGCGGCCTCGCGACCCCCCTCGACCGCGATTTCGCGACCCTCGGCCGCGGCCTCGCGACCCCCCTCGACCGCGACCTCGCGACCCCCGAGCCCTACGCCCCTCTCGGCGCCTTTTCGCTCCTGGTCGCCCTCGATCTCGCCCTCCGCCTCCACCCCTTGCTCGCCCTCGCCCACCCGCTCCTGTGGCCGCTCGCCGCCGCGCTCAGCGCCCTCCTCCTCCTCGCTCGACTCCTCCGAACCCTCCCCCTCGCCCCGGCCGTCGGCCTCGCCGCCCCTTTCGTCGTCCTCGCCCTCGCCCTCGGCGCCTGGGGTACGGCCCTCGCCCTGCTCTTCATCCACGCCTTCGCCCTCGCCACCTACCCAGGCCTGCCCGCCGCGCACCGCCGCCGCCTCGCGCCCGTCCTCCTGCTCGCCCTGCTCCCGGCCCACACCGTCCTGCTGGCCCTCGCCTGGGCGAGCCCTGGGCGGCTCCTCCTCACCCCGCTCCTCCTGTTCACCCTCATCACCCTCGCCGCCGCCCTCACCCGACCCCAACAAGCCGACCCCGCCCTCACCCGACTCCACCAAGCCGACCCCGAAGCCCGCCTCACCGGCCCCACCGCCGCCCTTTTTGCGGGACTGCTCGGCTTCACCGCCGCCTTCGCCGGGCTCTTCGCCCTCCCCGACCTCTCGTGGGTCGCCGCCCTCGTCCCGCCGGAGCTCACGCCGCTCTGGCAGCACCTCCGCGCCCCTGCCGGGCTCGCCCGCGCCCTCCAGCCGGTCCAGCTCGCCCCCGCCGCCGCCGGCTACGCCGCCCTCGTCGCCCTCGCAGCCGCCCTCCTCGGCCTCACCTCCCCTCGCATCAGCCGCCGCCTCCACGCGCTGCCCACCCCAAACGACCCCACCCCCGCCGACGCACCACCAGGCCCGCCCCCGATCCCCGCCCTCCTCGCCCCTGTCCGCGCCCTCCTCGCCCCTGTCCGCGCCGTCTTCGCCCCTGTCCGCGCCGTCTTCGCCCTGCTCCCCCGCCTCAGCGCGACCGCCCTCGAGCCTGCGCTCGCCGCTGCCCACGGCGCCCTCGCCGATCGCCTCTGGCTCGCCGGCGGCCTGCCTGCCGCCCGCCCTGGCACGGCCCTCGCGGTCCTCGGCGGCGCCCTGCTCGTACTCGGCAGCGTCTACTGCGATCCCGCGGCCACCACCCTCGGCCCCAGCGCGGTCCACCCCATCGACCTCGGCGGCCTCGATCCTCAGCTCCGCGCGCCAAAACGCGCCCGCCAACCCGCACCTTTGCCCCTCGACGACGCCGACCGCGCCGCCGCCGACGCCGCCGCCGCGCGCCACACCGCCGACCCCCCGCCGCTCCGCATCGAGTAGCCTGCCCCGCGCACCCGAGGCAACGAACCGTGGACCCTCTCCTCCTCCTCTGCGCGCTCCCGCTCACCGCGGCCCTCGCGCTCGCGCTCCCCCTCCGCGCCGGCCGCCCGCGGCTCGCCCGTGCCCTCGCGCTCGCCGCCGCCGCCCTCACCCTTGGCCTGCTGCTCGACCTCCTCCGCGCCCCGCCCTCCCCGCTCCGCCACCCCTGGATCCCCCACCTCGGCCTCGATCTCCACCTCCGCCTCGACCCGCTCACCGCCCCCCTCCTCCTCCTGCTCGCCCTGCTCACCCCTGCCGCCCTCCTCCTCGCCGCCCGCGCCCGCCTGCCCGCCCTTCTGCTCGCCCAGGCGCACCTCTCCCTCCTCCTCCTCGCCGCGGATCTGGGCCTCTTCGCCGCCGCCGCCGCCCTCCTCCCCCTGCTCGCCCTCCTGCTCGCCGGCCGAGAGCGCCCCGCCGGCCTCTTTGTACCCCTGCACCTCGGCGCCGCCGCCCTCACCCTCGCCGTCCTGCTCCTCGCCCTCGCCCACCACGACGCCGCCGAAGGCGCTTGGAGCTTCGCCCTCCACGATCTCAGCGCCATCGCCCTGCCCCCGCCGCTCGAGGCGCTCGTGTTCGCGCTCCTCGCCGCCGCTGCTTGGCTGATCCTCGGCCTTTGGCCGGTCCATGGCTGGTGGCGCCAAGCCGGCGAGGGCGGCGAACCTGCCGCCGCCCTCATCCTCCTCGGCGCCGTCCGCCCGGTCGGCCTGCTCATCCTCCTGCACGCCGTCACCCTCGCCCCCGTCGCCGCCGCCGCCGCCGCCCCTCACCTCAACCTGCTCGCCCTCGCCGGCCTGCTCATCGGCCTGCTCGCCGCCCTCGGCGACCCCGATCCCCACCGCCGCCCCCTCCACCTCACCCACCCGGCCGCCGCCCTCGCCCTCATCGGCCTGCTCACCGCCACCGCCGAGGGTCTAAGCGGCGCCCTGCTCCTCACGTACGGCGCCGGCCTCGCCCTCGCCCACCGCCTCACGACCCCGACCGCATCCTCGACCCTCACCCGAGCAGCCATCGCCGGGCTCGCTCTCGCACCTGGCCTCGTCTTGGTCCTGATCAGCGGCTTCGGCGCGGGCTCATTATCGCGCACAAACACCCGCCTCGTCCTCTTGGTCGCCCTGCTCGCCCTCGTGCTCACCGCCCACCTCCTCTCTCGGCCCCGCCAACGCGCCCCATCCCCCCTCGCCGACCACCCCGTCAGCGCGCTCGCTCGCCCTCTCCACCTCGCCCTCGCCCTGCTCATCCTCCTCTTTGGCCTCCACCCGGCCCCCCTCGCCACCCCCCTCGGCGCCGCCGCGACCGCCGCCGTCCGCCGCCTCACCGCCACCCGCTGCGCCGCCGAGCACAGCCCCGCCGAGCGTCCTCGCCGCCTCCTCATCCCCCCCGAGTGCGCGCCCGGGCGCCCCTCGCCACCCCTCGACACCACCCCTGACCTCCGACCTCCCCCCTGACCTCAGACCAAGGTCGATCGGCTGGCGGGCGCCACACAGGTCTCCCCTCTGACCCTCCCCCCCTGACCTCAGACCCGCCAAGGTCGATCGGCTGGCGGTCTGCCCACTGAACCTCCCTCTGACCTCCGACCCTCCCGGCATGCCCTCCGCCCCCGAACTCGCCGTCCTAGCCAACCTCGCCCCCCTGCTGATCCTCGGCATGTGGTCCTTGCTGCTCGTCGCGCTCGCCCGCAGCGAGCTCGCCCTCGGCCTCGCCCCTGGCCTCCGCGCCTCCTGGCACCTGCACCGCCCGCTCGCCCTGCTCGGCGCGCTCTTCGCGTTCGCGGCCGCCCTCGCCGCCCTCGCCGATCCGCAGCGGCCCGCCCTCCTCCGCCTCACCGGCGGCCTGCGCGTCGATCCCCTCGCCGATCTCGCCGCCCTCGTCCTGCTCGGCGCGCTGCTCGTCGCCCTCCTCCTCGACCCTGGCGGCCCGCGCCGCGGCCCTCACGTCGCCCTCTACTGCCTCATCACCGCCGCGCTGCTGCTCGTCGTCCACGCCGGCGCCCTCCTCCCCCTCGTCGCCGGCCTTGAGATCGCCGCCCTCGGCCTCGGCGCCCTGCTCGCCGTCGACCCGCGCTCACGCCGGGCCGCCTGGAGCTGGCTCTTTGGTCAGGCGATCATCAGCGGCCTGCTCCTCTTCGGCGTCGCCCTCCTCTTCGGCGCCACCGGCACCACCGATCTCAGCGAGCTAGGCGGCCGCGTCAGCGCCGTCTTCACCCGATGGGGCGCCAGCCCTGCCCAAGCCGCCGTCGATCTCCTCCAGAGCGGCGTCCCGATCCCCCCCCAGCTCGCCGAACAAGCGCGGACCCGCGCGGTCACGGCCATGGCCCCCGCCGCCCTGTTTATCCCGGGCCTGCTCCTCACCTTCGCGGGCCTGCTCGCCCGCCTCGGCGTCGCCCCCTTCGCCCGCGCCGCCCTCAGCGTCGCCGAAGGCGCCCCGCGGCCTGTCGCCCTGCTCATCGAGCCCGCGCTCCGCTTCGCCGCCCTGGTCGCCCTCGTCCGCCTCTTTGTCGGCGTCTTCCACGTCCCGCGCCAGCTCCACGCCCCCTATGGCTGGTCCACCGCGGCCGCCCTGCTCGCCGGCCTCACGCTCCTCACCAGCGCCCACGCTGCCCTCCGCCAGCGCGAGCTCCGCGGCCTGCTCGCCGCCACCGCCACCGCCCTCGCGGGCTGGTTCTTGCTCGGCCTCACCGCCGCCGCCAATTTTTTCGCCCACGCCGGCGCCTACGGCGGCCGCGCCCTCACCGTCGTCGATCACCACGAGTGGGGCCTCCAGAGCGGCCAGCACGTCCTCTCTGCCCTGCTCACCCTCGCCGTCGCCCACGCCCTCGCCGTCCTCGGCCTGCACGCCGCCCTCTGCGCCGGCGGCGAGCCTCCCCCGGGCAGCGGCGCCCTCGCCCTCCGCGGCCTCGTCCGCCGCGATCCCTGGCTCGGCCTCACCGTCGCCGCCCTCATCCTCGCCCTGCTCGGCGCCCCGCCCACGCTCCTCTTCACCGCCCGCCTCGACCTGCTCGCCGTCCTCCTGCTCGACACCAACCTCGTCCTCCGCCTGCTCACCGCGCTCGCCCTACTCGGCGCGATCCCGCTCGCCCTCGCCTGGCTACGCCACCTCCACGCCCTCTTCGATCCCGACCCGCGCGCGTCGCCCCTCGCCGAGCCCGCCCCGCACGCCCGCCCGCTCCGCCCGCTCGCCCTCCTCTGCGCCCTCCTCCTCCTCTTCTTTGGCGTCTACCCCAGCGCCCTCCACCACCACACCGACCGCGCCGCCGCCGCCCTCCACGCCCGCGAGGCCCCTTAGTCTCCAGGAGCGCAGGCCGACGAGCCGAGGCCCCGTCGGCCTGCGCCGCCTGCGATGGTCAGCGCGCCAGGTCGAAGCGGTCGAGGTTCATCACCTTGTCCCAGGCCGCGATGAAGTCGGTCAAGAACTTCTCCTGCGCGTCCTCGCTCGCGTAGACCTCGGCGATCGCGCGGAGCTGCGCGTGAGAGCCAAAGACCAGGTCGACCCGCGTCCCGCTCCACCTGCGCGCGCCGGTCAGCCGATCACGCCCCTCGAACAGCTCTTGGCCGTCGCCGATCGCCTTCCACTCCGTGCTCATATCGAGCAGGTTGACGAAGAAGTCGTTGCTCAGCGTCTCCGGGCGGCGCGTCAGCACCCCGTGCGGCGAGCGCCCGACGTTCGCGTTCAGCGCCCGCATACCGCCGAGCAGCACCGTCAACTCCGGCGCCGTCAGCGTCAAGAGCTGCGCGCGCTCGATCAGCAGCCGCTCCGCCGGCGTCCGCACCCCTGCCCTCACCCAGCCGCGAAAGCCGTCCGCGACCGGCTCGAGCACCGCGAACGACGCCGCGTCGGTCTGCGCCGCCGTCGCGTCCGTACGACCTGGCTGAAAGGGCACCTTCACCGCGTGCCCCGCCCGCGCCGCCGCCAGCTCGATCCCCACGCAGCCGCCCAGGACGATCAGATCCGCCAGCGACACCCTCGTCCCGCCCGGCCGCGCCTGGTTGAACTCCGCTTGGATCGCCTCCAGCGCTCCCAGGACACGCCCTAGCTGCGCCGGCTCGTTCACCTCCCAGCCCCGCTGCGGCGCCAGGCGCACCCGCGCCCCGTTCGCCCCGCCGCGCTTATCGGAGCCGCGGAACGTCGACGCGGACGCCCACGCCGTCGCCACCAGCTCCGCGATCGACAGCCCCGAGGCCGCGATCGACGCCTTCAGCGCCGCGATCTCCGGCGCCCCCACCAGCGGGTGGTCGACCGGCGGGACCGGGTCTTGCCAGATCAATTCCTCGCGCGGCACCTCGGGCCCGAGGTAGCGCGAGCGCGGCCCCATATCGCGGTGCGTCAGCTTGAACCACGCGCGCGCGAAGGCCCGCGCGAACTCCTCTGGGTGCTCGTAGAAGCGCCGCGAGATCCCCTCGTAGATCGGGTCGAAGCGGAGCGACAGGTCCGTCGTCAGCATCGTCGGCCGGTGCTTCTTCGTCGGATCGTGCGCGTCGGGGATCGTCGCCTCGGCCCCCTTCGCCACCCACTGCTTCGCCCCCGCCGGGCTCTGCGTCAGCTCCCACTCGTAGCCGAAGAGGTGCGCGAAGAAGTCATGGCTCCACCGCGTCGGCGTCCGCGTCCACGTCACCTCGGGCCCCCCCGTGATCGTGTCGGCCCCCTTGCCTGAGCCCAGCGAATTCTTCCAGCCGAGCCCCTGCTCCTCGATCCCCGCCGCCTCCGGCTCAGGCCCCACGTGCGACGCCGGGCCCGCCCCGTGCGCCTTGCCGAACGTGTGCCCGCCGGCGATCAGCGCGACCGTCTCCTCGTCGTCCATCGCCATCCGCAGGAAGGTCTCGCGGATGTCCCGCGCCGCCGCGACCGGGTCGGGGTTCCCGTTCGGTCCCTCTGGGTTGACGTAGATCAGCCCCATCTGCACCGCCGCGAGCGGACCCTCCAGCTCGCGGTCGCCCGAGTAGCGCTGGTCGTCGAGCCACTTCTTCTCCGCCCCCCAATAGACGTCCTCTTCCGGCTCCCAGACGTCCTCGCGCCCGCCGGCGAAGCCGAAGGTCTCGAGCCCCATCGACTCCAACGCGACGTTACCCGCCAAGATCATCAGGTCGGCCCACGAGAGCGCGCGCCCGTACTTCTTCTTGATCGGCCACAGCAGCCGGCGCGCCTTGTCGAGGTTGGCGTTATCGGGCCAGCTGCTCAGCGGCGCGAAGCGCTGGTTGCCGCTGCCGCCGCCGCCGCGGCCGTCGCTGATCCGGTAGGTGCCGGCGCTGTGCCACGCCATCCGCACGAAGAGCGGCCCGTAGTGGCCGAAGTCCGCCGGCCACCACGGCTGCGAGTCGGTCATCAACGCCAGCAGATCGCGCCTCACCGCCGCCAAGTCGAGGCCCAGAAAGGCCTCGCCGTAGTTGAACGCGCCGCCCATCGGATCCGACAGCGCCGAGTGTTGGTGCAGCACCTTCAGGTCGAGCTGCTCCGGCCACCAGTCGCGGTTCGAGGTCCCGGCGCCGGGCGTCGGATGAAAAGGGCACTTTGTCGCTGTGGTCATGGGGGGACGATGCGCCACGTCCGAACATTGGTCAAACACATCGTTTCGATGATTGTGATAGTCATAGCCTATGAGCCTCGGCCCCTACGTCTTCACCCTCCGGCAGCTCCAGTACGCCGTCGCCGTCGCCGACGCGCTCAGCTTCAGCAAGGCCGCCGAGCGCTGCCACGTCTCCCAGCCGTCGCTCAGCGCCCAGCTCGCCCAGCTCGAGCAGGGCCTCGGCGTCCGCCTCTTCGAGCGAGACCGCCGCCGCGTGCTCGCCACCGCCGCCGGTCGCGAGCTCATCGAGCGCGCCCGGCTCATCCTCCGCGACGCCGACGACCTCGTCGGTCTCGCCCGCCGCGCCAGCGATCCCCTCGCCGGAGCCCTCCGGATCGGCGTCATCCCGACGATCTCCCCCTACCTCCTCCCGCGCGTCGCGCCGGCGCTGCGGGCCGCCTATCCGCAGCTCTCCGTCATCTGGATCGAGGACAAGACCGAGGCGCTCCGCCGCGCCCTCGAAGCTGGCGCCCTCGACGCCGCGATCGTCGCCCTCGAGGCCGAGCTCGGCGACGTCGACCTCGAGCGGATCGGCGCGGATCTCTTCGTGCTCGCCACCCCCCTCGGCCACCCCCTCGGCCTCAGGTCCGCGCCTGTCCGGGCCGCCGAGCTCAGCGACGTCGACCTCCTCCTCCTCGACGAAGGCCACTGCCTGCGCGAGCAGGCGCTCACCTTCTGCGCCCACACCCGCGCCCACGAGCTCGAGTTCCGCGCGACCAGCCTGTCGACCCTCGCGCAGATGGTCGCGGGCGGAGGCGGCGTCACCTTGCTCCCGGAGCTCGCCGTCGCCACCGAGGCCAAACGAGCCGACCTCTTGATCCGCCGCTTCGCCGCCCCCGCCCCGCAGCGCACCCTCGCCCTCATCTGGCGCCGCCGCTCTCCCCTCGCCCCCGCCCTCAGGCAGCTCGCCAGCCGAGCGCGCGCCGCCTACGCCGCCACCGCGACCCCGCAGCCTCGCACCGATCCAAAGAAGCAAAAGCGAGGTCAACGCGCCGCCCGCTGACCCTCAGCCGGTCAGCAGCGACGGCGCGAAGATCAGCGCCAGCCCCAGCCCCAGCATCACCAGCCCGCTCAGCAGCTTGAGCTGGCGCCCTGCCCGCTCCTGCAGCTTCTCGCGGCTCAGCGTCGCCACCGCGATCCCCACCATCACCGCGTCATCGAACATATAGGCCAGGTTATAGAGCGCCAGATAGGCGTAGCGTTGCCAGCTCGCCAGGCCGTGGGCCGCCAGCACCTGCGTGTAGATCGCCGGCAGCCCGGCTGTGCACAGCAGCTCGACCCAATTCACCAGCACCGCCAGCGCCGCTGCCCCCGCGATCGCCACCGCGGGCGCCTCTGCCCGCATGATCCCGCGCACCCGCGCGTAGATCGTCGGCTTCACCGCCGCCGGGATGCTCAGCGACGGCCCCTTACCCGGCGCGAAGTAGTCCTTGATATGGATCGAGCTCACGACCACCGCCACGATCCCCAGCCCCACCTGCACCGCCCGCGACGCGCCGATCAGCAGGAACACGTTCAGCCACGCCGCCATGAACGCGAAGTAGACCAGCCCGCTGACCACCACGAAGGTCCCGCCGATCATCAACATCTTCCGCCGGCTGCCCAGCCCCGCCAGCACCGACATCAAGAAGAGCAGCACCCACATCGCGCACGGGTTGAAGCCGTCGACCAGCCCCAGCGCCAGCGTGAAGAGCGGCAAGCCCATCGCCCCCGCAGACACCACCCCGAACACCGGCAGCGCGACGGAGTCCGCCGCCTCGCCTGCCTCGCCCGCCGCCCCTGCCTCGCCCGGCTCTGCGCAGCCGCCCTCATCGCTCAGCGAGCATCGCCCCTCCACCTCGCCCCCTGCCGGCGCCGCCAGCAGCGCCTCGATCCGCGCCCCGTCCCCATCAAAGCCGATCAGCAGCGCCTCCCCCACCGCGAACGCTGGCACCCCCAGCGCGTCGATCCCGTTCGCCGCCGCCAGCGCGGTCAGGCGCTCGCGCGCCGCCGGCTCCGCCACATCCAGCCACACCACCTTGAGGCCCGGCCGTCGCGCCTCCAACGCCGCGACGAACACCGCCGCGTCCGCGCAGCGCGGGCAACCCTCGCGCGTGAAGATCTCGAGCACCTCGGCCTGCCCCTGGGCGCCCTGGCTCGCGCTCGGGCTCGCGGCGCGCGCCAGCGTCGGCGGCGTCGAGGCCAGCAGCGAAGCGATGATTCCCCCCATGACAATGAGGCAGCGGAGCACCGCGGCAAGCTACCCGATCTCCGGCCGCCCGAGCGATCGCAAGAGCTGCGCCGCCGAGGCGCGAACGCGCCGGCGCCCACGCTCAGCCCGAGTCGCCGCGATCCCAGCGCTCACGCAGCCACCGCGTGATCACCGACGAAGCCGCCGCAGGATCCTCGAGGTGCGCCGCGTGCCCCGCCCCAGCGATCACCTCAAGCCGCGCCGCCGCGCCGATCGCCCCCACCATCGCCCGCCCGATCCCTAAAAACTTCTCGTCCTGCTCGCCCACCACGCACAGCGTCGGCGCCGTCAGCGACCCTAGCTGCGCCCACAGCGGCGCCTGTCGGCCCGTGCCCGCGCAGCGCAGGCTCGCCGCCAGCCCGGCGGCCCGGCTCTCGGCGCGCGCCTCACGAAACGCCGCCGCCGCCGGCAGCCCCGCGAAGATCGGCAGCCGCAGCCATTCTTGTAAAAATTCTTCGACCCCGCGCGCCTCGATCTTCGCCGCCAGCGCCTCATCGGCGGCCGCCCGCTCTGCCCGCGCCTTCGGGTCCTCGATCCCCGGCGTCCCGCTGATCAGCACCAGCCCGCGCACCAGCTCGGGCCGCGCCAGCGCCACGTGCAAGCACAGCCGCGCCCCCATGCTGTAGCCCACATAGAACGCCGGCCCGCCGAGCGCCGCCACCAGCGCCGCCCCGCGCCCCAGCGACGCCGTATCTTCCCCGGCCGAGCGCCCATGCCCGGGAGCGTCCACCCGCACCACCTCGTGCTCCTGCGCCAGCGCCGCGGCCAGCGGCCCCCAACAAGCCCGCGTCTGGCTGAAGCCGTGGATCATCACCACCCGCGGCCCGCGCCCTGGCGCATCGATCTCCCAAAACAAGCTCACCGCGCCCTTCTTCTAGCGCGACCCGGCCCCCACGCGCACCTGGGGGCGCCCCGCCAACGCACCACCCCCGCGATCGATCCCAAGGGTCCGCGTGAGGCGCCGCCGCTCGCGGATCGAGCCGCGACCTCCACCGGATCCCAGACCGCCGCCGCGGCTCGCGCGTGCACCGCTGCTCATGCCACGCCCCCTCCGCCTCCTGCTCGCCGCCCCGCTCCTGCTTATCGGCCTCGCCGCCCGCGCCGACGCCCCTGAGGACGAGCGCAGACGCCCTGCCCGCGCCTACAGCTTCGACGCCGAGTTCGCGCCGATCGCCGCCGCCCCTGAGATGGGCGCGACCCCTGGCGGCGCCCAGGACATCACCTTCTTCCGCAGCCGCGCCCTCGCCGGCGAGGTCCCCCACCCCAACGTGCTCACCCCCGAGGGCCTCTTCTCCGAGCACGACCTCCCCCTGCGCGCCGGCCCGCCCTGTCCGCAGCTCCTCTGCGTCGCCGCTGAAGCTGTCCCTTCGACCCTGCTTGTTCAGCCAGAAGTCCGCGCGCTCGCGCAGCTCGGCTTCAGCTCGGGGATCGACCCGACCACCTTCCGGCGCGCCCCCATGCACCTCGTCGCCGTCATCGACAAGTCCGGCTCGATGTCTGGCGCGCCGCTGGAGCTGGTCAAGCAGAGCCTCACCCACGCGCTCGAGCTGCTCGGCCCCGACGATCACCTCTCCATCGTCCTTTATGGCGACCGGGCCCACGTCTACCTCCAGCCCACGGCCGTCCGCGATCGCCGCGCCCTCGCCGCCCAGATCGCGCGGATCGAGAGCGCCGGCTCCACCGCCATGGAAGAGGGCCTGCGCGTCGGCTTCGATCTCGCCCGCGAGCACGCCCGTCGCCTCGGCGGCGGCGCCCGCGTCATGCTCTTCACCGACGAGCGCCCCAACGTCGGCCGCACCGACGCCGAGTCGTTTATGGGCATGGCCCGCGCCGCCTCCAAGGCCGGCGTCGGCATGACCACCATCGGCGTCGGCGTCCAATTCGGCGCCGAGCTCGCCGCCGAGATCGCCTCAGTGCGCGGCGGCAACCTCTTCTTCTTCTCGGACCACGACCGCATGAAAAAAGTCTTCCAAGAGGACTTCGACACCATGGTCACCGAGCTCGCCTACGACCTCCACCTCACCGTCACCCCCGCCAAGGGCCTCAAGATCGCCGGCGTCTACGGGATCCCCGGCAAGGCCCTCAAGTGGCGCGAAGACGGCGCCATCGAGCTCGCCGTCGAGACGATCTTCCTCAGCCGCAAGAAGGGCGCGATCTACCTCGCCTTCGCCGCCGACGGCGCCCCTAACCTCCCAGAACCTGTCCTCAAGGACAAGTCACAGATCGCCAGCGTCGGCCTCCGCTATCACGAGCGGGGCGGCCAAGCTCGCGCCCAGACCCTCGCGATCACCCAGGGCGCGCCCGCCAGCGCCAGCGTCGGCCTCCGCCGCGGCCGCCTGCTCGTCGACCAAGCCACCACCCTCGCCAAGGCCACCGCCCTCCACCACGAGCGCAACGATCAAGAGGGCGCCTACCAGCTCGTGCACGCCCTCGCCGGCGTCTTCCGCCAGAGCGGCGACCCACAGCTCCACGAGGAGCGCCAGCTCATCGAGCGCTTGGAGGGGACCCTCGCGCGCCTCAGCGGCCACGCCGGCGAGCCCAGCGCGGCCCTCGTGCCCACCCGCGATCGCGTCAGCGGCCTACCCCCGCGTCCCCGCTGATCGCCGGATCGCCGGCTCACTGGCTCAGCGTGATCGACTCGCTCGCCAGCGCCAGCTCCTCGTCGTCGCCCATCCACAGGCTCGCCGGCAGCGCCGCCAGCGCCTGCTGCATCGCACCTGAACCAAGAGACAGCATCGAGGCCAACGCGCCCGCCTCGCCGCTCGCCTCGCCGCTCGCCAGCCCGGGCCGCAGCCCCCCGAGCGCCCGCAGCGAGCCCACCAGCCCGGGCCGCTCGGGCGCGTGGATCACCCCCGCGTCCGCCGTCAGCCCCGCCGCCGCGCGCGCGTACGCCATCGCCTCGAAGAGCCCCCCGTCGCGATCCACCAGCCCCAGCCGCAGCGCCCGCGCCCCGCCCCACACCCGGCCGCGCGCCACCGCGTCGACCTCGACCGCGCTCATACCTCGCGCCGCGCCCACCGCCTCGACGAAGAGCGCATAGCTCGCCTCGATCCCCGCCAGCGCCGCCGCCCGCTCCTCCGGCGTATACCCGCGCGTCCACGCCCCGATCCCCGCGTTCTGGCCGAACCCGCGCGCGTCCACGCCGATCCCCAGCCGCGCGAGCAGCCCTGACAGGTCGAATTTCGCCCGAAACACCCCGATGCTCCCCGTCTTCGTCAGCGCGTCCGCGAAGATCACCGAGCCCGCCGTCGCGATGAAGTAGCCCCCGCTCGCCGCGACCTCTCCCATCGACACCACCACCGGCTTCACCGCCGCGGTCCGCTGCAGCTCCCTCGTGATCGCCGCCGCCGCCGCCACCGAGCCGCCCACGCTGCTGATCCGCACCACCACGGCCTTCACCCGTCGGTCCTCCCGCAGCCGCGAGATCGCCGCGCACAGCGTCTTCGAGCCCGCGATCTTCTGCCCCACCAGCGGCACCTCGAAGCTCTCCCCCTCGCGCAGCACCCCCTCCACGTGCAGCACCGCCAGCGCCGGCCCGCGCCCCAGCGCCCCCTCATGCGCCGGCCGCGTCTTCGGCGTCACCAATCGAACCTGCCGCCCCCAGCGCCCTGCCAGCGCCGCCTCCAGCTCGTCCGGGAAGGCCAGCGCGTCGACCGCGCCCAGCCGCCGCGCCTCCTCGGGCGCCAGCGGCGCCGCGTCGATCCACCCCAGCACCGCCTCAAAGCGCGCCCTGCGACCCGCGCTGATCGCCCCCACCACCGCCTCCCGCAGATCGCCGAGCAGCAGCGCCTGCTGCGCCGCCACCGCCGCCGAGGGCGCCGCGCGCTCCACCTGCTCTGGCCGGCCCTTGAACTCCGCGATCCGCAAAAATTCCCCGCGCGCCCCCAGCCGCTCCAGCAGCTCCTGAAAATAAAAGACCTCCGCCCGCACCCCCACGATCGACAGCCGCCGCTGCGGGTGCGCGATCACAAGATCTGCCCCAGAGGCCAGGTAATACGCCCCGAGCCCGCCCCCGCTCAGGTACACCGCCACCGCCCCGCCGCCCGCCTGTAGCCGCGCCAGCGCCTCACGGGCCTCCTCGAGCTGCGCCCACCCCAGCCCCAGCCCCGCCGTCTCGACCAGCACCGCCGCGTCCGCCGGCAGCCCCTCGATCGCCTCCATCAGCCGCACAAGCCCCCGCTCGCCGCGCAGCTCCGCCAACGCCAAGCGCGTCACCACCCGCGGCGCGGGCCGCTGCAGCGCCCCCGCGTAGCGCTCCTCCGAGAAGCGCAGCCGCAGCGCCCCGCCGTCCGCCCCGGCCCCGCCGACCACCCCCGAGCTCGCCCCGAAGTGGCCGAAGTCGAGCGTCAGGCCGGCGCTCCAGCGCAGCCGCCACGGCCCCATCGCCCGCGCCTCCGCGCTCACCGCCCGCAGCATCTCCGCCTCCGCGAACACCCCCAGCCCGCGCCGAGCCGCCCGGATCCGCGCCCGCGGCTGCCACAGCAGCGGCCGCACCGCCCCGCGATCGGAGGTCACCGCCGCGATCCTCCCGCCCAGCCCCAGCTCCAGGGTCGCTCGCCCGCGGATCGGCCGCAGCGCCACCTCTGGGTCGAGCTCTAGCGGCTGAAACACCCGCGCCCCCGCGGGGCTCAGCGAGCGCGGCGTATTCAGCCCTCGCACCACCAAGCCCAGCCCCACCGCCCGATCCGCCCGCCACAGCGCCGCCACGTCCACCTGGCTCAGCCCCTCGGCGCCCCAGTTATGCAGCGACCACAGCCGGTGCACCGAGATCCCCACGCTCAGCCCAGGCGCCCAGCGCTCCAGCGGCAGCCCCAGCGCCAGCGTCACCTTATGAAAAGGTTGATCCAGCGCCGCGGGGGCGCCGCCGCCCGCGCTCCAGCTCGGCGCCCCGCGCATCAACCACTGGTACCCGCCTCCCAGCGTCAAGAGCGGGGGCCCTCGCCGCCCCAGCGCGCGCAGCCCGACAGGCGCCCCGAGGAACGCCCCGACCCCTGAGCCGCGCAGCCTGCTCGCCGGATCATAAAAAACCGCCTCGATCACCCCGTTCAGCCCGCGCAGCGCCCCCAGCGCCGCCGGGTTCATCACCGTCGACGCCCCGTCCGCCTCCCCCGCGATCACCGTCGTCGGGTGGTCCAGGTCCCGCAGCAGCGACCGCCCCTCCGCCGGCGGCTGCGCCCGCGCCCGAGCGCCTGTCCCAAGAGACAGCGCCACAAGAGCGGCCCCCACGAGCCGCCGAGGCGCCGTCATCGCAGTCACAGCCGATCGCCCTCCACCGCGCGAAATCATCCACGCGCGCGCCGCTCGCCGTCAAGGGCTCGCCGGGCGAGACGGGCGAGGCGCCCCGATCTCCCGATCGCGCGCCCCGCCCGCGTCACCGCTGATCGATCAAGCCCGCTCGAGCCCGCTCAGATCGACCCCCAGATCGCGTCCTCGAGCTCCTTGTACTCGTTGCCCTCGCAGCCGTTCGCGTCGGCCGGGCACGAGTGCTCGTTCACCCCGAGCACCACCAGCGCCCCGCTCACCGTCGCGCCGCCCTCGATCGGCTCCGCCACCCCATCGAAGCCGATCGAGCCCGCGTCGAAGCCGCTCAGGTCCACCCCTTGTAGCCCGAACGTCGCCTCGAACTCGCTCGCCGGCACGTACGACCCGTAGGGCGCGTAGCGGCCAAAGTTCACCCGCAGCAGCTCCCCCTGCGCGCCCGGCTCGCCGCTCACCTGCACCGGGAACGAGCCCATCCACCGGCCGTCGCCGGTCATCACGCTGGCGATCGCCCCCAAGCGCAGCGCCCCTGCGCCTTCGCCCTCATGGCTCGCGCACACCGCCGCGCCGTCGTGCACCAGCGTCAGCGCCAGGCTCGAGCTCGGCGCCCCTTGCCACTGGATCTCGAGCGGCCCCGCGCTGGCCACCAGCGCCAGCATATCGGCCCCGCTGAAGCCCGCCGCCGCGCTGTTCAGCGCCAGCGGCGCCTCGAACGACTCACAAGGCGAGTCGAAGCCAGGCCAGCGCGCGTAGCTCATCCACGTCGCTCCCACGACCTCGCCCATCACCACCTCCACCTGCGACCAAGCCCCGCCGAAGAGCCCGTCCTCGGTGAAGCCCAGGTCCACGTTCACCGCCCCCACCGAGGCCTCCGCCGGCGCCACCGTCGTCAGCGCCAAGCTGCCGCCCAGCGCCTCGTGCTCGATCACCTGCTTCAGCGTCGCGATCCGCGGCGTCGACGCCCGCAGCGCCGCCACGAACGACTCATCCAGCGCCCCGCCCGAGCTCTTCACGCTCACCGACGCGTCCACCTCGAGGCGATCGCTGCAGTCAGCGTACCCGCCGTCCCAGCCGCCCTCCTCCGGCGTCGACTTCACATAACGAACCTCACCGCCCGCGTACTCCACGGTCACCGCGAGCTGCGCCGCGCCCGACTCGGGCCCGAACTTCACCGTCACGCCGCCGTCCGCCAGCCCCTCGCCCCACTCCATCGCGCTCATATGGGCGCCGACCGCCACATCGAGCACCTGCGCGGCCGAGAAGCCGAGCGAGCTCACCTCGTCGATCCCGGCCAACACCGTGACCTCCTCGACGCAGCCCCCGCCCTCGAGCGGCGTCGGATCTGGCTCCTGGATCAGATCGCAGCCAGCGGCGGTCGAGAGGACGGGCAGGAGCAGGGAAGAGGAGAGCAGTCGCTTGAAGTTCATCATGGTAAGCCTCGTGACCCGGCATAGAGCATCGCTTGTGCCACACGACCTTCTCCACGGAGATCACAAGCGAATTTTAGAATTATTCAAATCCGCCCCCCCCACGATCGACCCCCGAGGAGAACGCCCTGACAATCACGCCCTGCCCCGCACGCCCTACGGCGCCCGCCGTGTCAGGGGCCCGCGCTCACGCGCCTGATCGCGGCCGATAGCGGGCCAAATAGCGCCGCATCAAGAAGCGCCGGAACCACGTATTCAGCCGAGGCGCGTCGATCACCAGCCCGCCATAGACCACCAACGAGCGCCCCCCCAGGCTGATCCCATGAAAAAAGTCGCGGCGCAGCGAGTGCGGCAGCAGCGGCGTGCTCGCCGGGTCCTCGCCGCTCGGCGCGCTCGCCAGCCGCGCCACGTTGCGCGCCACCACCTTCGCCTGCCACAGGCACTCGATCGCCCGCTGCATCGTCGGCCACTCCCCCTCGCCGCCGATCACCCGCGCCGCGTCCCCGCAGGCGAAGATCGCCGGCCAGCGCACCTTCCCCTGCTCGAGGCATTGCAGCGTCGGCGCCACCGCCAGCCACCCCTCCGCCGTCTGAGGCAGCCCCAGCCCCGCCAGCGCCGCGCTCGGCCGCAGCCCGCCCGCCCAGATCACCAGCGCGGCCGGCAGCCGCTCCGCCGCCTCGCCCGCGCGCACCGTCACCGCGTCCTCCTCGATCTCGAGCAGCCGCGCCCCCAGCCGCAGCGCCACCCCTTGCCCCCGCAGATAGTCGGCGGTCCGACGACCTGCCCTTGGAGACATCTTTTCTAAGAGCCGCGCCCGCCCGTGCACGAGCGTCACCGCCGGCGCCTGCCAGCCCTCCGGTCGCTTTTTTCGCAGGTGGGCCAGCTCCCCCGCCATCTCCACCCCCGTGATCCCGCCGCCGACCACCACGATCGACGCCTGCGGCCCCTCCGCCCGCAGCGCCGCCTCGAGCGCCGCCCGCAGCCGCGCGTGCTCCTCCTCGAATTTGCAGCGCAGCGCCCGCTCGCCCCCGCGCAGCCCCGGCGGCGGCGACACCGTCGACCCCAGCGCCACCACCACGAAGCGCCCCACCAGCAGCTCCCCCGAGGCCAACCGCACCGCACGCGCCGCCGGTTCGAAGCCGACGATCTCCCCGCACACGAAGCGCACCCGCGGATCCGCCGCCAGCCAGCGGGCCGTCGGCAGCACCGACTCCCCCTCGGTCAGCCGATCGACCAGCCGCTCGTGCAGCAGCGGGATATAGGGGTGCTGCGCCTGCCGGTCGACGATGGTCACCGACAACGAGCGACCCGCCGCGAGCGCCCGGAGCTGATGCAGCACCTCGATCCCGGCGAAGCTCGCCCCCAGCACCAGCACATCGCAGGTCGGCGGCGCCGCGCTCATGATCGCCGACCCTCCCCGGGCCCGCCGCTCACGCGACGAAGTAGCGGTTCGGCGTCCACAGCACGCGCGCCTCTCCACGCGTCGGCGCGCCGGCGTCGCGAGGCCGCCGCGCCGCCACCACCGACCTCACCGCCGCGACCACTTTTTCGGGGCTGACCACGATCTCGTCCTCGAGCCGGACATTCTGCGGGATCCCCGGCACCGGCGCCTGGCCGAGCACCTGCGTGATCACCCCCTCGCCCGCCGTCGCCTCCACCACCGCCCCTTGGATCTCCCGGCCGATGCTCGCGAACACCCGGTCCTCGTGGACCACCAGCAGCCGCCCGGTCCGGCGCACGCTCGCCAGCACCGCCTCCAGATCGGGCGGCACGATCGTCCGCAGATCCAGCACCTCGCACTCGATCCCCTCCGCCGCCAGCTTCTCCGCCGCCTCCGCCACGAAGAGCGTGCAGCGCCCCCACGTCACCACCGTCACGTCGCGCCCCTGCCGGCGCAGCGCCGCCTTGCCCAGCGGCACCCGGAAGTCGTCGGGCAGCGCCGGGATGTGCCCCTGAAAGCCGATGCTCCGCTTCAGCGCCGCGATCTCCTTCGGGTCCGTCGGCTCGCCCGGGAACGCGTCCCCCAGGGTCATGCGATACAGCCCCTTCGACTCGAAGAACAGCACCGGCCCCGCGTACTCCGCCGCGCTGCGCAGCAGCCCGTACACGTCGCGGGAGGTCGTCGGCGCGACGATCGTCAGCCCCGGGATCGACCCATAAAAGCCCTCCATACACATCGAGTGGTACACCGCCCCGCCGTGCAGCGGCTCCACCGGCAGCCGCAGGATCACGTTCGCCGAGGTCGTCCCTCCTGAGGTCCACAGCATGTTCCCCAGGAGCACCAGCCAGTGCAGCGTGTTCAGGCTGTAGTCCGAGAACTGGATCTCCGGGATCGCCGTCGCCCCCTTGTGCAGCGCAAAACCCACCGCCGCGCCGACGATCAGCGGCTCGTTGATCGGCGCGTCGCGCACCTGCTCGGGGAAGCGCTCCCACAGCCCGCGGGTCGCCTGCATCACCCCGCCCTTCTTGCCGATATCCTGACCATAAAGCCAGGTCATCGGGTTCGCCGCCAGGATCGCCTGCATCGCCGCGCGGATCGCCCCGTTCAGCGAGATCGCCGTCTGCCGCCCCTCGGCGGGCGCCTCGACCGCCGCGGGGAAGGGCGCGCGGATGTGCTCGTAGATCGACCCCGGATCCGGCTCCGGCTCCGCCCCCGCGATCGCCATCGTCTCCAGGATATAAGCGTCCGCCGCCGCGCCGATCTCCCCCAGATCATGGCGGCGGAAGTAGTCCTTGCCCTCCGTGATCCCGTTGCGGCGGAGGATCTCCTCCGGCCGGCAGATCCCGCGGGCCACCAGCGCCTCGCCGAAGCCGATCAGCGGGTCGTTCGAGTCGAACTCGAACGTGAAGTCCGCCGCCGACGAGTGGTTGTTCAGGCGCGACAGCTCGCGCACCCACATCATCGCCGGCCGCTGCTCCTGCACGCAGTAGCTCGCCGCCGCCCGCGCCGTCTCGTACACCTCGATGAAGTCGTTGCCGTCGCAGGTGAAGAAGCGGAAGTCGAACGCCCGCGCGTACGCCTCGAAGTCGCGGATCCCCCGCCCATCGCGCGGATCCACCGAGATCGCCACGTTGTTATCCGTCACCACCACCAGCATCGGCAGCCGCAAGATCGACGCCCCGTGCATGCCCTCGTGCAGGTCGCTCTCGGCCGTCGACCCGTCGCCGATCACCGTCACCACCATGCCGTCGTCATGACCCGCGCGGCGCATCCCGAACGCGTAGCCCACCGACTTGCCGAGCTGCATGCCCAGCGCGCTCTGCACCGGCAGGATGTTGCGGGCCACGTCGTTGAAGTGCGCCGTCATCTGCCGGCCGCCGCTCCACGGGTCGGTCACCCGCGAGAGCTGCTGGCGCATATGGTCGAGGTGAAAGTCCTCATATCCGCGCAGCCGGCACCACGTCGACAGCAGCCCCGCCGAGCGGTAGTGCCCGCAGATCCCGAACGCCGCCGGGTTCACCACCTCGTCGTAGGCCAGCGCCTGCGCCGCCCCGTGGACCTCCTCACCCGACCCCCAGATCGAGAACTTGATCGTCCCCTTCGCGCACTCCTGCACGACCCGCTCGACGTGGCTGCGGGCCATACACATCTCGCGGTACGCGAGGCGCAGGCGCTCGGGGGTCAGGTTTGGCAGGCGGTCGAGGGCGCTGAGGTCGTAGCGCGACTTCTTCACGGTCGGCGTGTCCATAATCGGCTGGGCGTGAGCCTATGCCAGCGGGCCCCCGCAGGTAAACCGCCGCGGGCCGCACCTCGGGTAACCTCACGCCACCTCGCGCGCGGTGTAGCCTCGCGCGCGCCGCCATGCTCACGATCCACCCAGAGCTCCGCGACGAGCTCGCCGCCGGTCGGCCCGTCGTCGCCCTCGAGACCGCCGTGCTCACCCACGGCCTCCCGCACCCCCACCACCTCGACGCGATCACGCGCATGAGCGCCGCCGTCCGCCGCGCTGGCGCCGCCCCGGCCGTCATCGCCGCCTTGGACGGCCACCTCTGCGTCGGCCTCGATGCCGCCCAGCTCGCGCGCCTCGCCGCCGCGCCCGCGGCCCGCAAGCTCGCCGCGCGCGACCTCGCCCTCGCCCTCACCGAGCGGGTCGACGGCGGCACGACCGTCAGCGCCACCCTCGTCGCCGCCCGCCTCGCCGGGATCCGCGCCTTCGCCACCGGCGGGATCGGCGGCGTCCACCGCGGCTGGCAGCGCCGCCTCGACGTCTCTGGCGATCTGCTCGAGCTCGCCCGCACCCCCTGCGTCGTCGTCAGCGCCGGCGCCAAGTCGATCCTCGATCTACCCGCCACCCTCGAGGCCCTCGAGGCGCTCGGCGTGCCCGTGCTCGGCTGGCGCAGCGCGCGAATGCCCCGCTTCTACAGCCGCGGCGCCGACGACCTCAAGCTCCCTCGCGTCGACGATCTCGAGCGAGTCGCCGCCCTCTGCCGCCTCCGCTGGGGCGCCCTCGGTCAGCCTGGCGGCGTCCTGCTCGCCAACCCTATCGCCGAAGAGCACGCCCTCGACGACGCCGCCCTCGAGGCCGCGACCCTGGCCGCCGTCGAGCGCGCCCGCGCCCAGCAGATCCACGGCGCCGCCCTCACCCCGTTCCTCCTCGGCGCCCTCGAGGCCGCGACCGGCGGCCGCAGCGTCGCGGCCAACCTCGCCCTGCTCGAGGCCAACGCCGAGCTCGCCGCCCAGCTCGCCGTCCATCTCGCGAAGGCCCCGTGATCACGCGCCGATCGGCCGGCTCAGGCGTCTTCGCCGCGCGCGACATCGACGCCACACCGCACACTCTGCGCGCGCGCCGCCCCCTCTCGCTGACTTGTGACCCCTCACCGCCGCCTTAGCCTGGATGCATGCTTCAACGACCGCAGCCTCGGCTCATCGCCCTCGCGCTGCTCGGCGTCAGCGCCTGCAGCTCGGATCTCGACCTCACCGGCGGCTTCGCCGATCCCGGCTACGAGGTCGCCCAGGGCGAGGCCCCGCCGACCCTCGAGGAGCGCCTGCTGTTCTGCGAGGAGAACAAGCCCAGCGCCTGCCCGAACAGCGATGACAGCCGCATGACCCGCCACGGCGGCCTCATCGACGGCGCGATCTGCCAGTTCGAGCTCGCGGATCAGCAGCAGTGGGCGAGCAAGGGCGCCAACATCGATCGCCTCGGCCAACACCTGCCCGTCGTCGGCGTCGCCGATCTCCTCAAGGACCTCGATCATCAAGGCGTCGTCGTCGCCAACGATCACCCCGAGCTCGCCCGCTTAGAGCGCCTCGACCGCGCCTACGGCTGGGACGCCTTCGACCACCAAGACAAGACCTGGATGCCCCAAGGCATCAGCGGCGCCGCCGACGCGGCCGCCGACGAGCGGATCGCCGGCCGCAGCGTGATCGCCGTGAGCTGGTACCACAACGCCAAGGCTAGCGGCCTCGGCGACCGCCACGAGGTCGCCCGGATCTCCTTCGTCGACGTCACGGATCCCGCGGACATCCGCTACACCCACGTCGTGCTCGCCGACGTCGTCGACGAAGGCGGCGCGCGCCCTGATCTGCGCCCCGTCCGGATCCACGCCGGCGGGATCGCCTGGGTCGGCCGCTATCTCTACGTCGCCGACACCACCCGCGGCCTGCGCGTCTTCGACACCGCGCGGATCTTCGCGCTCGACAGCCAAGACGACGCCTTCGGCTACGACCCGGACACCGATCGTTACCGCGCCTACGGCCACCGCTACGCGCTCCCCCAGGTAGGCGCCTACTTCCTCACCGACCAGAGCTGCTGGCACCGCTTCTCCTTCGTCGCCGCGGACCACACCTCGAGCCCGCCTTCGCTGGTCACCGGCGAGTTCCGCGACGACGACATCGCCGGCAAGCTGATGCGCTGGGATCTCGACGGCGATCGCCTCGCAGCCACCGGCCCGGGCCCCGGCATCACCCACCCCAGCCAGGTCTTCCACGCCCAAGAGAGCGACATGCAAGGCGCCGTGTCGGTCAACGGCGCCTGGTACATCTCCTCGAGCGGCCAGGACGGCGCCTGGGGCCGCCTCTACCGCGCCGACCGCGGCGCGCCCAGCGTCGCCAGCGGCTGGGTGATCGGCCCTGAAGACGTCATGTTCTCGCGCCGCGACCAGCGGCTCTGGTCGCTCAGCGAGTTCGCCGGTCGCCGCTACATCTTCGCGGTCGGCCTCGCGAATGAGTGAGGACAAACGCCCGCAAAACTCGCGCGATGATACCTGCCCTCAGCGCGCTTAGATTCCCCTGAGATCCAGGACGAGGCCCCATGAAGCGCAGCGCCACCCAGACCCTCCTCATCGCCGCGATCGTCGGCCTCGCCGGCGTCGCCGCCGCGCAGGGCCTCTTCTCCGCCGGCTGCTCCGCCGACGACGGCAGCGCGCCGATCGAGGAGCGCAGGGACGCCGACCCGCCGCTCAGCCTCCAAGAGCGCCTAGCCCTCTGCGAGGCCGACAAGCCCGCGAGCTGCCCCGGCACCAACGACGACCAGCTCACCCGCCACGGCGGCCTCGTCGCCGGCGCGATCTGTCAGTTCAGCCTCATCGACCAGCAGATCTGGGAGAGCAGCGGCGCCACCCTCGACGCCCTCGCCGCCGACGTCGAGATCGTCGACGCGGCCGCCTTGCTCAAAGACCTCGATCACCAGGGCGTGCCGATGAAGGACGATCACAAGGAGCTCGAGCGCTTGGAGCTGATGCTCGAGGCCTTCGGCTGGGACGCCTTCGACCACGGCGATCGCTCGTGGATGCCGCAAGGCGTCAGCGGCTCCGCCGACGCCTACGAGGACGAGCGCCTCGCCGGTCGCCGCGTCGTCGCGGTCGCTTGGTATCACAAGCCCGAGAACAGCGATCGCCCAGGCGTCGACAAGGGCTCCCGCGTCTCCTTCGTCGACATCAACGATCTCGCCGCCGGCCAGGTCAAGTACACCCACGCGCTCCTCGTCGAGCCCTTCCTCGAGGGTGGCGTCCCGCAGCTCCGGCCGCTGCGGATCCACGTCGGCGGGATCGCCTGGGTCGGCCGCTACCTCTACGCCGTCGACACCATGCGCGGCATGCGGGTCTTCGACACCGAGCGCCTCATCAAGCTCGACAGCCTCGCCGACGAGGTCGGCCGCGACCCAGGCACCGGCGAGTACCGCGCCTACGGCCACCGCTACGCGCTCCCGCAGGTCGGCGCCTACTTCCAGCCGGACAGCTCGTGCTGGCACCGTTACTCGTTCATCGCCGTCGATCGCACCGCCCCGCCGCCCTCCTTGGTCACCGGCGAATTCCACGACGCCGACGTCGCCGGCAAGCTGATCCGTTGGGACCTCGACGGCGAGCGCCTCGCCCTCACCGACGCGGGCGTCGCCCAGCCCTCGGAGGTCTACTTCGCCCAAGAGAGCGACGTGCAAGGCGCCGTCTCGGTCGGCCGCACCTGGTACCTCAGCGCCAGCGCCCAGGACGGCAACTGGGGGCTCCTCTACCGGACCACCGCGGGCGAGCGTAGCCAGTCCTACGGCTGGGTGATCGGCCCTGAGGACCTCATGTACTCCCGCAAGGAGGGCGCCCTCTGGTCGGCCAGCGAGTTCGCCGGCCGCCGCTACGTCTTCTCCGTCGACGTCAGCAAGTACTAGCGGTTCGCCTGCCGCTCCAGCAGCTCCCAGAGCTGCTGCATCGCCGCCGGGTCGCGGAATTTACACTTCACCTGCTCGCGCTCCATGAACAGCTTGCCGGTCACCCCTTGCACCGCCGGGCTCACGGCCATCCACGTCGGCGTATCGGCCGCCTGCTCGGGGCTGCGCGCGAACATGCCTGAGACTATGCCGGCGCCCGGATCGCCGCGCACGGTCCCTGGCACCGCCGCGTTCACCGTCACCCCGTGGATCGCCATCTGCGCCCCGGCGGCGTAGCTGAGCAGCCGGGCCGCCTGCATGGACGCGCGGTACGCCTTGATCCCGTTGTACGCGTGCGTATCGAAGTCGGGGTCGTCGAAATTCAGGCCGCCGGCGAACGGCGAGACCACGTTGATGATCCGCGACGGCGCCGCCGCCTTGAGCAGGTCTTGCAGGCGGCGCAGCAGGATATACGGGCCGAGCACGTTCATCGTCCACGTGATCTCGAAGCCCAGCTCCGACTCGATCTTCGTCCGCGAGGATCGGTTCACCACGTTCACCCAGACGTCGAGCTGCGGCACCCGCTCGTGCAGCATCTCGCCGAACTCGTTGATCGACATCCGCTTGCTCAGGTCGAGCGTCATCGCCAGCGCCTGCGCGCTCGGCTGCTGCGAGACGATCGACGAGCGCGCGTCTTCGGCCAGCCCGAAGTCGTGCGAGGTCAAGATCACGTGGCCGCCGAGGCGCGCCAAGCTCCGCCCGATCTCCCGGCCGAGGCTGGTCCCAGCGCCGGTGACGAGGCAATATTTCCCGTGAATTTCGTCAGTTATCGCCGCTTTAGCCATCACGTCCCTCGCTAGCGGCGGTGATTGTAGATCCACGATCCCTCGCCTGTCTCTACGTCAACAACGCGCCGCGCGCCCGCGCGCCCGCGTGGGATCGCGCGAATTCACAACATGTCTCTTCAAACATGTCTCTCATGAATGATCCCTCCCCGCTGCGTCCTCGCCGCGCCGCCCCGCCCCGCCGCGCGGAGGACCTCCGAAGGCAGACGCGCGGCCAGGCGCGGCGGGCGCCGCGCGGCGTGAGCGATCGCCGATCCGCCCGCACGACCTCGCCGGCGTGCGCCGCCGCCGCCGCGCGCATTTTGGCCGAAGAGTTGGCATGGTAGCCGCGCCATGCCGACCCTACTCCGCCGGATCGCGGGCCTGCTCGCCCGCGTCCTCGCGAACTTCTCCAAGCACAAGGGGCTCCTGCTCGCCGGCGGCATCGCCTACAACGCCCTCATCTCGCTGGTCCCGCTCGCCGCGGTGCTGCTGGTCGCCCTCTCGCAGCTCTTCGACCCTGGCCAGCTCGTCGCGATCCTCCGCAGCGAGCTCGCCATGGTCATCCCTGGCCAGGCGGAGGGGGTCGTCGCCGAGGTCGAGCGCTTCCTCGCGCAGCGGCAGGTGATCGGCGGCGTCGGCCTGCTCGTGCTGATCTTCTTCGCCTCGCTCGCCTTCCGCATGCTCGGCGACGCCTTGGCCGTGATCTTCGAGCACCGCCGCTTGCCCGTGCGTCGGCGCTTCTGGATCGCCGCGCTGCTCCCCTACCTTCACATCGCCCTGCTCGGCGTCGCCTTGGTCGTGCTCACCGCCTTCGTCACGCTCATCGACGCCTTGCCGGGCGCGGGCGGCCACCGCATCGGCCTCACCGAGAGCGCCCTGCTCGACGGCATCCTCTACGTCAGCGGCGTCATCGGCCAGGCCCTCCTCTTCACCTTGATCTACCGGCTCATGCCGGCCATCGCCGTCCACACCCGCCGGGCGCTCGTCGGAGGGATCTGCGCCGCCGCCATGTGGGAGCTCGTGCGGCGGGTCTTGACCTGGTACTTCACCTCGGTCTCGATCGTCGACGTCATCTACGGCTCGCTCACCACCGTCGTGATCGTCCTGCTCACCTTCGAGATCGCCGCCGTGATCATCCTCCTCGGCGCCCAGATCATCGCCGAGCTGCAGCACAGCGCCGACGCCGGCCTGCCCTGGTACGAGGCCGCCCCCGACGAGAACGAGGTCAGCCGCTCCGGCGCCGCCCTCACCGTCAGCGGCGACGCCGCGCCCGCGATCACCTGACCTTTAGGCCATCTGTAGGATCGGCAACAGGTCTGGCCGACCGAGCAGGTCTGCGAAGCGCCGCGCGCTCATCACCTCGGGCTCGGCGTCGGGGCGCGCGCGGAAGGCCCGGCCGATCGCCAGCCGCCCCGCCTCGACCAGCCCGTCGTCGTCGAGCCCCCACACCTTCGCCGCTTGATGCCGGATAAACGCCGCGAAGCCCGGCCGCTCTGGCCGGTTGACGTAGAACTCATAGTCCGCCGCGCCCGCCTCGACGATCGCCAGATCGCGCAAGAGGTTCACCACCTCGCGCCGAGACGCCTGCACGATCGACCCGCTGCCGGACAGCGCGAATTCACGCACCGGCCGCAGGTCATACACCCCGCCGCTGTCGAAGCCCGTCAAGTCGACCAGGCTCACCCCGAAGCGCTCGACGTAGTGCGACCACGCCGCGCTCCGCGGCGCCACGAAGCCGTCGTTCTGCGGCTCGAAGAGCAGGTAGGAGCCGATCGTATGGGGCGCCGCCTCATCGACCAAGAACGCGTTGAACGCGTGTCCGCGGTTGATCGCGATGAACAGCGGCACCCGCAGCTTCGGCGGCGCCGGCGTCGGGTCGATCTTCGCGAGCCCGCGCAGGTTCGCGCTGGCGGCCGCGTCGACGCGCGCGCGGCCGCTGAGGCGCAGATAGAGCTGCGCGGCGAAGCCCGTGCACAGGTTGCTGAACGACGCGTACTCGCGCGCCTCCGTGTCGTCCGCGCCGACCAACCAGCGCACCATCTCCTCGCGAGCCGAGCGGGTCGTCAGCAGCGGCCAGATCGGCTGGTCATCCGGCCAGATCGTCATCGCCTCGCGGTACGCCGCCGCGCCGCGCCGCGCCACGTGCAGGTGCCCCAGCGCGGTCAGCAGCGCCCGCGGGCTGCCCACCGGCAAGCGCCGCGGCGCCGCCTCGAGCGCCGCCACCGCCCCGTCGATCAGCGCCAACGTCGCCGCGTCGAGGCGCCCGCTCGCCGTCAGCTCATGCAGCCGCTGCAGCCGCTGCAGCGCCCGCTCGGTCGCGCGACCGAAGGCCCCGTCGACGCCGCCCAGCATGCCGAGCCGGGCCATCGCCCGCTGCACCGCCGCCACCGCCGGGCCGCGCTCGCCGCGAGCCATCACTCGCCGGCCCGCGCGCACCTCCGCCAGCGGCGTCGCCTCGCCGAGCGCTCGCGATTGAAGGCCACTCTCGGGGATCTGCGCGGGTCGGCTCCTTGGCATCACATCTCCGCTTCGAGCGTCAACCGCCAGCATAGGGGATCCCCAGCTCTGGGGGCCAGAGGCGACACGAACCGCGCGATTTCACCCCTCGCATGTGAAGTCTGCATCACCCCACGCCGCCGACCGACGCGTGCACCTGCAACCCCTCGCTCCCCAGCCGCGCCTTCTCGCGCTAATAATCGTGGCTATGCAACTGTCCCTCCGCCGCCCTCGCGGGTCTGCCCGCTCCACCGCCGCGCTGCTCACCTGCATCGGCCTCGCGTGCTCTGGCGGCGAACAGGATGACAGCACCACCGGCCTCACCGGCCTCACCGGCATCACCGCCGGCACCGGCAACACCGCCGGCAACACCGGCACCACCAGCGGCGCCAGCGCCTCCGCCTCCGCCACCGACAGCGCCACCGACAGCGGCGCCAGCGGCGAGACCAGCGCCGACGATCCGCCCCCCAAGTTCGACCTCGACAGCCCCGACAGCGGCGACGACCCCGAGGAGCCCGCGCCCCCCGCGATCCCCACCACCTGCGAAGAGGCGCTCGCTGGCGTCAGCACCGTCGGCTGCCGCTTCTTCGCCGTCGACATGGACTCCCACGACCTCGCCGAGGGCGGCCCGTACGCGGTCGCTGTCGCCAACGTCCAGCTCGAGGGCGTCGCCACCGTCACCGTCGAGGTCAAGAACGGCGGCGTCTGGCAGCCGATCGCCGGCCCGCAGCCGATCGCCGCCCTCCAGCTCGCCACCTTCCCGCTCCCTGCGCGCAACACCGACGACAGCATGGTCCTCCCCGGCGGCGCCTATCGGATCACCGCCGACACCCCCGTCGTCGCCTACCAGTTCAACCCCGTCGACGGCGCCTCCTCCTACCTCTCCGACGCCTCCATGCTCTACCCGGTGCCCGCCCTCGACACCATCAACGACGTCGTCGGCTGGACCTCGATGATGGACAACAGCAACACCTTCCAGCACGGCTACGCCACCATCATCGCCACCGCCGACGGCACTGAGGTCAAGGTCACCCCTGGCCCCGCCACCGCCGCCGGCAACGGCGTGCCCGCCGGCACCCCTGGCGTCCCCTTCACCGTCAACCTGCAAGAGGGCGACGTGCTCAGCGTCGCCGTCGCCAGCCTCGCCACCTCGATGACCGGCACCAAGGTCGTCAGCAACTACCCCGTCGCCGTCTTCTCCGGCCAGGAGTGCGCGCTCATCCCCGCCAGCACCTGCTGCTGCGATCACATGGAGGAGCAGATCGCCGGCCTCCGCCAGTGGGGCTCCAACTTCATCGCCGCGCGTATGCCCGTGCGCAACGCCGGCAGCCCTGAGACCTCCTTGTGGCAGATCTACGCCTCCGAGGACGCCACCGAGATCAACATCGCCGCCGACCCAGGCGTCACCGGCATCAACCAGACCCAGCTCACCTTAAACCGCGGCCAGATGCTCGAGATGTACGTCGGCGGCTCGCCCGGCGCCGCCGGCGACTTCCAGGTCACCGCCTCCAAGCCGATCGGCGTCTTCAACTACATGACCGGCTCCGAGAACATGCCCTCGCCCTTCAACCTCACCGGCGACCCGGCGATGGTCCAGCTCAGCCCGATCGAGCAATTCCTCCCCCGCTACGTCGTCCTCGTCCCTGGCACCTGGGTGAACGACATCGCCGTGCTCACCCGCCCTGCTGGCGCGCAGATCACCATCGACGGCGCCCCCGTCGCCGACAGCGCCTTCCTGCCCGTCGCTGGCGGCGCCTACGAGGTCGGCCGCGTGCCGATCCCTGACGGCGTCCACGTCCTCGACGGCGGCGACTCGCGCTTCGGCGTCGTCATCGTCGGCTACGACGACTGGGACAGCTACGCCTACCTCGGCGGCACCGGCACCGGCAAGATCAACCCCAACCCCCCTGGCTAGCAGCGCTCCCACGCGCCGATCCGCGCCGCCGCCGCCGCGACGAAGCGCGCGAGAGCGAACCGCCGAGGGGACGACGCCGCGGGCTGAAACGAGCCAGCGGCGCCCTCGTGCCCGCGCCGTCGTTCGCGTAGGATCCTCGCCTCAGCGCCATGTCGGTCCTCACAGTCGTCCTCTTCATCGTCGGCCTCGCGCTCCTCCTCGTCGGCGCGGACGTGATGGTCCGCGGCGCCTCGGCGATCGCCGTACGCTTTGGGATCTCTCCGCTGATCATCGGCCTCACCGTCGTCTCGCTCGGCACCAGCGCCCCCGAGATCGCCGTCTCCTTCACCTCCGCCTTGCGCGGCGAGACCGACGTCGCCATCGGCAACGTCGTCGGCTCCAACATTTTTAACGTGCTCGGGATCCTCGGCGTCACCGCCCTCGTCGCCCCCTTGATCGTCCAGCGCCAGCTCATCCGCCTCGACGTCCCGGTGATGATCCTCGCCAGCGTCGCCGCCTACCTGCTCGCCCGCGACGGCGTGGTCAGCATGCTCGACGGCTTCGGCTTGATCCTCGGCGCCCTCATCTACATCGGCCTGCTCGTCCGGGTCTCCCGCAAGAGCCCCACCGCCGCCGCCGACGTCGATCCCACCCCGCCCTATCTCCGCCGCCTGCCGATCCAGCTCCTCTTCATCGTCGTCGGCCTCGTCATGCTCGTCTTCGGCTCGCGCTGGTTGATCGACGGCGCCACCACCTTCGCGCGCCTGCTCGGCGTCAGCGACCTGATCATCGGCCTCACCATCATCGCCGCCGGCACCAGCCTGCCCGAGCTCGCCACCTCGGTGATCGCCGCCGCCAAGGGCGAGCGGGACATCGCCGTCGGCAACGTCGTCGGCTCCAACATCCTGAACCTGCTCTTGGTGCTCGGCGCCACCGCCGCGATCTCCCCGCAGGGCGTCCCCGTCGCCGCCGAGGCGATCCGGTTCGACATCCCCGTCATGCTCGCCGTCGCCTTCGCCTGCCTGCCCTCCTTCATCACCGGCAGCGTCGTCTCGCGCGCCGAGGGCGCCTTCTTCGTCGCCTACTACGTCATCTACACCGTCTTTTTGGTGCTCACCTCGCAGAAGAGCGAGAGCGCCGAGCTCTTCAGCGACGCCGTCTTTTGGTTCGCCCTCCCGCTCACCGTCGTCGTCGTGCTCTTCGCCCTCGTGCAGGACCTCCGCCGCCGCGGCCGCCCGCCCCTCGCCTAGCAGCCGGCGGTGGAGCTCGCCAACGGGCTGCTCGCCGCTACATCACCCCGAGCGTTGGGTCGAACGGCCGGCGCTCGACCGGCCCGTGGCCGAAGATCGCGTCGAGCCAGCGGCAGCGCGCCGCCTCGGCCGCGCGATCGCAGCGCTCGTGCTCCACGCGCAGCGACGCGAGCTCCACCAAGCTCGACGTACGCGGGCGCAAGGCGAGCGACGAGCGCCCCCCCGGCGCGCTCGGCTCGTCCTCCTCGCGCTCGTGGCAGACGAAGCAGCGGGTGATCCGCGGGTGCTCTGGGTTACGCACCCGCGCCAGCGCCGTCGCCATCGACACCGGCGCCACCAGCGGGAACTCGAGCTCCCCCTTGACCGTCCGCTGCGCCCCCACGAATTGCCCGAACTCGACCAGGTCACGCGCCGGCCCGTCCAGCACGATCGAGATCACCAGCGAGTCCGCGCTCCACAGGAACACCCGCGGGCTGCGCTCGCCCTCCGCCTTCTGCAAGCTGAGCCGGCTCTTCGTCGCCTCCAACCCCAGCGGCCGATCGAGCGCCTCGACGAAGCACTCCGCGGTCACCGGGAACGGCAGCCCGTTGGCGAGCGCCACCGCCTCCTCGATCGTCGCCGGCGACCCCGTGGTCCCGGGCGCCGGCGTACAGCGCCTGGGATCGGCCGTCGGCGCCGGCCCGCAGGCGATCCACACCGACGCGCACACGACGACCCACAGAGCCCGGCTGCCCACGCCGCGCATGATAGACACCGAGCCGCGCCGCGTAGCGAAATGCCTGCGCCGGGACGACCCCCGCGCCTCGCGCGATCGCCCCCCTGGTCCCCCCGCGCGTCCGCGCCTGGTAGCATCACCTCGCCATGCGAGTTCGACCGCCGAGCATCATCGCCCACCTCAACGAGCTCATGGACCGACGCGGCTGGCTCGACGGCGACGACCTCCGCGAGCTCGCCCGCCGCCTCGGCGAGCCCCTCCATCGCATCGAAGGCGTCGCCTCCTTCTACCCTCACTACCGCCGCACCCCGCCGCCAGCGCACACCATTCAGGCCTGCCGCGACCTGAGCTGCGCCCTCGCTGCGGGCCCTGAGGCGCTCGCGCGGCTCCGCGCCGGCGCCGCCGAGCATCAGGCCCGCACCGGCGAGTCCGTCGAGGTCCACGAGGTCTCCTGCCTCGGCCGCTGCGACCGCGCCCCCGCCGCCCTCGTCCACCACCAGCACCCCGTCCAAGGCCCCCAGACGGCCCTCCGAGCCCTCTCCGAGCCCCCCGAGCCGCCGCCCGCGCCTGCGACGAATTACCGCCTCGATCCCTACCCGTCCCAAGACCAGCGCTACGGCGCCCTCCGCCGCCTCGCCGCCGCCGCCGACCCCGACCGCGCCGCCGAGGCCTTGATCGCCGAGCTCCGTGAAGCTGGCCTTCGGGGCATGGGCGGCGCCGGCTTCCCCACCGCCACCAAGTGGGGTTTTGTCCGCGGCGCCGGCCCTGAGGGTCGCGGCGAGAAGTTCGTCATCTGCAACGCCGACGAGAGCGAGCCCGGCACTTTTAAGGATCGCGAGCTCCTCCGCGCCCTCCCGCACCTCGTCTGGGAGGGCATCCTGCTCGCCGCCCTCGCCATCCGCGCCCAGCGCGGGATCGTCTACATCCGCCACGAGTACGAGCCAGAGCGCCGCCAGCTCGCCCTCGAGCTCGAGCGAGCCGCGCCCCTCGCCCAGGCCCTCGGGATCGAGCTCGAGATCTTCGTCTCCCCTGGCGGATACATCATGGGTGAAGAGACCGCCCTGCTCGAGGCCCTCGAAGATCGCCGCGGCGAGCCCCGCAACAAGCCCCCGTTTCCGGGCACCGCCGGCCTCTTCGGCCGCCCCACCTTGATCAACAACGTCGAGACCCTCGCCATCGCCGCCGCCATCGCCGCTCGCGGCGCCGCCTGGTGGAAGGACCAGGGCGTACGCGGCTGCCACGGCCTCAAGTTCGTCGGGATCAGCGGCGACGTCGCCGCCCCTGGCGTCTTTGAGGTCCCCATGGGCACCACCCTCGGCGAGCTCATCGACCTCGCCGGCGGCGTCGCCGGCGGCAAGCCGCTGCTCGCCCTCCTCCCTGGCGGCGCCTCCTCCGCCTTCCTCCCGGCCGAGCGCGCCGACACCCCCCTCGACTTCGAGCACCTCCGCCGCGCCGGCTCCACCCTCGGCTCAGGCGCCGTCATCGTCGTCGCCGAGGGCCGCGACCTGCTCGCCCTCGGCATCAACCTCACCCGCTTCTTCCGCAGCGAGTCTTGTGGCAAGTGCGTGCCCTGCCGCGTCGGCTCCGAGAAGGCCGTCCAGCTCCTCGACGAGCTCCACGGCGGCCAATCACCTGACCCAAGAGCCAGCCTCGACCTCCTCCACGACCTCGACGCCACCATGGCGCAGACCAGCATCTGCGGCCTCGGCCAGGTCGCCCTCACCCCTGCGCTCTCCCTCTTCCGCAACTTCCCCGGCCTGCTCGCCGCGATCCCCGCGCGCCGCCCCAGCCTGCGCGATCGAGCCTGAGCCTGCCCGTCATGGAGCCCCACGACGACGTCCGAATGCGCGGATTTCGCAGCCGCACCCCCGTCGCCGACGTGCAAGGGCGGATCCGCGCCCACGCCGCCCCGCTCCCCGCCGAGACGATCCCGCTCGACCAAACCCCCGGCAGGATCCTCGCCGTCGACGTGCACGCCCCCATCGACGTGCCCGGCTTCGCCCGCGCCGCCGTCGATGGTTACGCCGTCCGCGGCGAGGACACCTTCGCAGCCAGCGAGCAGGGCCCCATCCCCCTCGAGATCATCGGCGACAGCCAGCCCGCGCGCCCCTCGAACCTGGTCCTTCAGCCAGGCCAAGCCGTCCGCGTCTCCACCGGCGCCCCCATCCCCCCCGGCGCCGACGCCGTCTTACAGGCCGAGCTCGCCAGCGAGCGCCCTGGAGGCCGCCACCTGCTCGTCCTCGGCCCCGTCGCCCCTGCCCGCCACATCGGCCAGATCGGCGAAGACATCGCCCGAGGCGCCCTCATCCTCCGCGCCGGCCGCCTCCTCCGCCCCCAAGACGCCGGCCTGCTCGCCTCCCTCGGCCTCGCCCACGCCAGCGTCATTCGTCGCCCACGCCTCGCCCTGCTCAGCACCGGCGACGAGCTCATCGCCCCCGGCAGCGCCCCTGGCCCCTATCAGATCGTCGACAGCAACGCACTCACCCTCAGCCACCTCGCCCGCCGCGACCACGCCGAGCCCCTGCCCGCGATCATCGCCCGAGACGGCGCCGATCCCCTCAAGAGCGCCCTCGATCGCCTCCTCGATCCCCAGCGCCCCGACCCGCCCGACCTCCTGCTCGTCACCGGCGCCACCAGCGTCGGCCAGCACGACCTCATGCCGCTGCTCCTGCGCGAGCGCGGCCACCTCTGGGTGCATGGCGTCGCCATCCGTCCCGCCAGCCCCACCGCCCTCGGCGCCTTACCGGACGGTCGCCTCGTCTTCCTCCTCCCCGGCAACCCCGTCAGCGCCCTATGCGCCTACGAGTATTTTGTCGGCCCTTACCTCCGAGCCCTCGGCGCCCGCCCCGATCCCTGGACCTGGCCGCACCCCACGCTCTGCCTCCCGCTCGCCCGTAAGCTCGTCTCCAAGATCGGCCGCACGGACTTCGTCCGCGTCCAGATCCGCGGACAAGGCCCCCAAGCCGCCGTCTACCCCCTGGAGACCGCCGGCGCCAGCCTGCTCTCCTCCGTCGTCTACGCCGACGGCGTCGTCAACGTCCCCCCTGACAGCGAGGGGCACCCGGCCGGCGCCCGAGTCCAGGTCTATTTATTTTAGAAGGACGATGCATCCTAGGGCGCCCCCCTCATGACCGACGATCAAGCGCAATTCCTCACCGTCGTCAGCCCCGAGGAGGCCCACCAGCGCTGGTGGTCGGCGGTGAAGCCGGCCCCGCGCCCCCCGGAGCCCTGCGCCCTCGCCGAGCTCTTGGGTCGTCGCCTCGCCGTCGCCGTCGCCGCCCCCCTCGACGTCCCCGGCTTCGATCGGGCCAACGTCGACGGCTTCGCCGTGCTCGCCGCCGACACCTATGGCGCCAGCGAGCGCCGGCCCCAGCGCCTACGTCGCCTCACCCGCACCATTCATTGCGGCGTCGCCTCAGACCAGGAGGTCACCCCCGGTCACGCCGCCCCGATCGCCACCGGCGGGGCCATGCCGCGCGGCGCCGACGCCGTGGTCATGGTCGAGGACACCGACCCCGACCCCGACGATCCCGATTTCATTTTCATAAAGAGATCCACCACTCCAGGAGCCATGATCAGCTTCGCCGGCGCCGACATCACCCGCGGCGAGGTCATGCTGCGCCCGGGAGATCGCCTCGGTCCGCGCGAGATCGGCGTCTTAGCCGCCCTCGGCCTCACCCACGCCCACGTCCACCCGCGCCCACGAGTCGCCATCCTCTCCACCGGAGACGAGCTCGTCCCGCCGGGCGCGCCCCGCCCCCACGCCAAGATCCACGACTGCAACCAGGAGCTGCTCGCCGCCACCTGCCGCGACCTCGGCGCCGACGTCCAGACCTACGGCATCATCCCCGATGATCTTTTAGAATTGCGCCGCGCCCTCGCCCTCGCCCTCCAAGACGCCGACCTCCTCCTCCTCTCTGGAGGCACCAGCAAAGGCGCCGGAGATCTCAGCGTCCGCGCCCTCAGCGAGCTCCCTGGCCCCACCCCCACCCAGTCCCCCGTCCTCGTCCACGGCGTCGCCCTCAAGCCAGGAAAACCCCTCTGCCTCGCCGCCACCGCCCGTCCGCCGCCCTCTCCCTCTCACGCCGCCCCCGCCCCGCTCACCCCGATCGCCATCCTCCCCGGCTTCCCCACCTCCGCCTTATTTACATTCCACGAGTTCGTCGCCCCGCTCCTCCGCGCGCTCGCCGGCGCGCCGCCCCAGCCTCATCACCCCCTCCAGGCCAGCCTCCCTCACGCCATCCGCTCGGAGCGAGGCCGCCGCGAGTATCACCTCATTCAGCTCTTAGCCCCCCTCGATCCGCACAAAGATCCGCCGATCGCCCTCCCGATCGGCAAGGGCTCTGGCTCGGTCACCGCCTTCGCCCGCGCCGACGGCTTCTTCGCCGTCGATCAGCAGCAGGAGCGCCTGGGCGAGGCCGAGCGCGTCGAGATCACCCGCCTAGGCCCCGCCTTCACCCCTGATCTTCTCCTCCTCGGCAGCCACTGCACCGGCCTCGAGCGCCTCGCCGATCGCCTGCACGCCCAAGGAGTCCACATACGCCTCATCGCCCAGGGCTCCCAAGCCGGCCTGCTCGCCGCCGAGCGCGGCCTCTGCGACATCGCCCCGATCCACCTCTGTGATGAGACTGGCCGCTACAACGCCCCCTTTGTCCCCGACAATTGCGTCTTGGTCCCTGGCTATCAGCGGATCCAGGGGATCCTCGCTCGCCCTGGCGATCCCCGCCTCGCCGCCCTCGGCCCCGCCCACCGCCCTCTCGCGCCCCCGGGGCGAGAGCTCCGCCTCCCTCCCGAGCTCAGCCGCCCTGATCTGATCATGGTCAACCGCAACCGCGGCAGCGGCACCCGAGTCCTCCTCGATCGCCTGCTCGCGGCCGATCCCACCAACCCACGCCCGCGCGGGTATCATCACGAAGCGCGCTCGCATCAAGGCGTCGCCGCCTGCGTCCGCCAGGGCCGAGCCGATTGGGGCCTCGCGATCGCCAACGTCGCCGAGGGCCTCGATTTCTGGCCCCTCGCCGAAGAGTCCTTTGATCTGCTCATCCCCCAGGGCCGCCTCCACCGCCCCGCCGTCGCCCAATTTTTAAGAGAGCTCCAAGACCCCGACCTCCGCGCCCAGCTCCGCGCCGACGGCTTCCGCCTCCCGCCCCCCTAACCCGGACTGCCTCCACGAGATCCCTCACCCTGGCCTCAGCCGCCGCCCCCCTGGCCCACGCGAGGCCCCCCCTCACCCGCCCCCTCACCACGGATCCAAAAAAGCGACCGCCCCTGCAGAAAGGCCCCCGGATCCTCCCGCTTCGAGAACCCCCGCAGCCGATACACCGATCGAACCCGCCGATCCCCCAGCCGCCCCTGCAATTCCCGCCCATTTTGCGCGATATATTCAAACCCCGCAGGGCGCCCCGGCAGCGTCCGCAGCGCCACCCCTTCGGCTGAGAACGGCAGCGCCCCGACTACCGCCCGGAACCCCGTATTATACATAAAGTACTGCTCAATATTCGACAGATACAGCGCCCCTACCGCCTCACCGCTCGCTGTCAGCCCCTCCCCGATCGCCAGCGCGGCCCCCTCTCGCGTCAAGTCTGCCCTCTTAACCACCACCTGCCCTGTCGTCACCAACCCGCGCACATGATCGAAGAGCGCTTGGTCATCCCCGAACCACCGCGTCTTACTCGCCGCCATTCGCCGCCCCAGATCAGCAAAGCGCCGCGAGATCTCCGGCTGCGCCGCCAAGAACACCGCCACCGACCGCGCCACCTCCCCCGCCGGCGCCGCCCCTGAGATCACCGCCACAGCCCGCTCCCGCCCCGCATCGGCCCAGAGCCCCAGGAACGCCTCAGGCGTCGCTGAGGCGGCGAACAGCGCCGCATAGACCGAATGGAGCGCCACGATCTCCGGGTCCAGGTCCACGAACACCACCAAGCTCGCCCTCATCCACCCTGCCAGCACGTAGCCTGGATCTGCCGCCACCGCCACCAGCGCCCCGCCGAGCCCTCGCACGGTCGGCTCGAACAAGTGCAGGTCGCGCTCGTTCGACGCGTAGTAGTGTTTACCGTTCGTCAGCCCCGCGGTCGACGCGTCATCGACCACCGCCGCGAGCCTCGCCCCCGCGTCGCTGCGCCCTCCGGCCGCCTCTACAGGCCCCTCGGCCGCGCCTGTCTGACCAAGCAACACCAACCACCACGCGACGATCGACCAGCCCATCGCCCCTCGACGCCCCGCCGCGGCCGCTCATTCCCGCCGCGCGGATCCGTCATACTGCTGCTCGATCACGAAGCGCGCAGGCAGCCGCGGCGCCCCGCTCACCCGGATAAACCCCGCAGGATCGAGCGCCAGCGGCTCGCGCGAGAGCGAGCACGCTGGCGCGCACACCAGCGACTCCATGAAGTGAAAGCGCAGCACCATCGCCTCTGAGCCCGCCTCTGGCCGCGCGTCCGTCACCGCGATCGTATTCAGCCCCGCCCGCACCTCGCCGGAGCCGCGCGCCACCAGGCTCACCGGCCGTCGGACCTTGTAGATTCGATAAGGCCCCACCGCCCGCGCGATCTCTAACAAGTCCCGCCGCTGCTCGATCGCCGACAGCGCGGGCGGAGCCAGCACCACGTACTCGATCGCATAATCCTCCAAGTAGCGGCTGAACGCGTCGCCGCGCCCGCGGGGCTCCTCCGGCCGCATCCTGAAGATATTCGCCGCCTCGTGGATCGACCGGCGATCAGGGAAACCCCCGATCACCCCGCGCCGCCCCGCGCCCGCCAAGTACTCCCCCAGCGGCCAGATCCCCACCAGCACCCGCCCCTCGCCTGGCGCCTCGTCCAACCACCGCGCGATCGTCGGCCACTCCTTCGGCAGCGCGGGCAGCCGCATCGTCGGCGGAGCGCTCGCCGTCGCCGCCCCGGACGCGTCCAGCACCACCTCTTTCCGCAGCGGCGCCGCCAGCTCCGGGACCGTTGAAAGCACCGTCCGCGCCGCTTGGGGCAGCGCCACCAACCCCAGCAGCGCCACCGCCGCGCGCGCCTCACGCGGGATCGCCCGCAGCGCCGCGCCGAGCCCGCGCTCCCAGTCCACCAACCAAGGCGCCGCGAACAGCCCCGCCGCCAGCGTCGCCGGCGCCGCGAAGCGATACGGCTCCGTCATCGCGATCAGCGGCAGCAGCGAGCCCAGGTAGGTCAGCCCCCACAGCCACCCCATCGTCAACCCCGCCGCCGCCGCCCGCCGGTCGCCCGCCCGCCGCCAGCGCACGATCATCCACACCGCCATCACCACCACCAGCGCCCGCAGCGTCGTCCGAGGCTCGGTGAACCCCGTATCCACCGGGCTCACCAGCACCTCCACCAGGTCCCCCAACAAGTGCCGCGGCGTCGCCTGCCCCACCTCCGACGACGGCGTGAGCCACGAGAGCCGCGCCAGCGCCGGCCCGAGCCAGTACCAATTCACCACCAGCCCCGCCGCCGCCGCCGCCCACACCCGTACATGCCCCAAGGCGCCCAAACCACCGCGCCGCGCCGCCCGCCCATAAAGCCCTGTCAGCGGCACCACCAGCGCCACGAACGCCCACGCGTGCACCAGCAGCGCCAGCGGCAGCAGCGCCACCAACCCCCAAAAATACCGCCACGGCCGCTCGCCCGCGAGCATCCGCGCCATAAGCGCCACCACCACCACCACCAGGTGTGAAGCTGTCGCGAAGGACACCATCCCCCCTGACCAGAAGAAGCGCAGCGTCCCGTCGAAGAACCACAGCGCCGACCCCAGCCCCGCCGCCGCCGCCACCGCCGCCGGCGAGTACTGCAGCAGCCGCGCCGCCCAGGCCATCGACAGCGGCGCCAGCAGCGACGAGGCCACCGAGAACAGGTTATAGGCCGCCGCCAGCGGCACACCGAGCCGAGTAAGCCCCAGCACCCACCAGAAGCACGCCTTATTGTCCACGTCGAAGAACAGCCCCACCGGGTACCCTGCCAACATCCCCGGGTCATATCCCCAGAGCCGCCCACTTTTTTCATAAAGCTCTATAAGCACCGTCACGTGGTGGAAGTGCGTCTGGTGGTCCGGCAGCCCGATCGGCCCCGCGCCCAGCACCACCGCCGCCGGGAACGTATACCAGCACAGCCCGACGTGGATCAGCGCCAGCGCCCCGATCGCCGCCCCCAGCCGCCGCGTCATCAACCCACCACCCCACGCCCCACGCGCAGCAGCAGCCCCGCCGTCTCCCCGTAGATCGCCACGAACCCAGCCTCGCCGAGCAGCGTCAGGCCCAGCGCCGCCCGCACCTGCGTCCAGTAGCGCGGGATCGCCCGCACCTCCAGCGGCAACGCCATCGCCAGCAGCGCCGGCGCCCCTGCCGCCGGGTGGATCACCAAACACGCATACAGCCCGCTCGCCGCCAGCAGCCCGCGGATCAGCCCCTGTGTGCGCCGCTCTCCCAGCGCCACCGCCGTCGTCCGCACCCCCGCCGCCGCGTCCTCCTGCCGGTCCCGCAGCACCTGGATCGCCTCAAACACCCCCGAGAACAGCCCCAATTGCAGCACCAACGCCCACGCCAGCGGCTCCGCCAGCGGCGCCCCCACCAGCGACATCGCCACCCCCCACGCCACCATCGCCGCCACATCGAGCCCGGGGAGCCGCTTCAGCCGCGCCGAGTACGCCCAACAGATCCCCCCGCCCGCGATCAGCGGGACCAGCAACGAAGGCCGCCACAGGCCCGCGATCACCACCAGCAGCCCCAGCAGCCCCACCTGCGCCAGCGCCGCCGCCCCCCGGTGTTCGGCCAAGAATCGCGTCATCGCCGGAGCCCGCGTCGTCGACGCCAGATCCGCGTCGACGTCCATATAATCATTGTTCAAATACACCAACAAATTTAACAGCGCCCCGAACCCCAGCCGCCCCGCGATCTCCGGCCCTGGCAGCCCCACCGCCGCCGCCACCGCCGCCGCGCCCGCCAAATTCGCCATCTCCAGGCGCCGCAGCCGGAACACCGCCACGTCCCGCACGATCCGCAGCGCCGCCCGGGGCGTCGACACGCCGCTCATCGCTGCACCTCGTACGAATTCACGATCGTCAGCTCCGCCGGGTGCGGCGCCGGGATCTTAATAAAGTCGACCGGATCCCCCTCGATCGTCCAGCGCTCGACCGCGCACTCGGGCCTGCACACCAGCGTCTCGAGCCAGTGGAAACGCAGCAGCAGGTCGGCCCCCGGGTCCGCTCCCGCCACCGTGATCTCGTTGATCCGCCCGCGCGCCGCCCCGCCGCCCGCCGCCACCAGCCCCGTCGGCGCCAGCACCTCATACACCACATGCCCGCCGAACACCGGCCCGCGGCGCAGCCGCGGCTCCTGCGCCAACCAAGGCGCGTCCGGCGTCACGATGATCCAACCCACCGCATAGTCCTCCAAGAAGCGCACCAGCAGCCCCGGCGGCGCCGGCCCCTTCGGGAAGCGGCGCAGCAGGTTCGCCGCCGCGTGCGCCTCATTACGCAGCACGAACCCCCCCAGGATCCCCGCCTTCGTCGACCACGCCAGCATCTCCCCCAAGTGCCCCAGCTCCACCCAGAACCGCCGCTCCTCGCCCTCCCGCGCCCGCACCCAGGCCACCAACGCCCGCGTCTCTGGGTCGAGCGCCGTCAATCGATAGTCTGGCGTCCAGAGGTGGCCATTCGCCCGCACCAGCGAGCCCTGGCGCAGCGGCAGCGGCGTCTGCGCGGGCAGCAGCGTCGCCACATAATAGCCCCCCGTCGCCACCAGCTGCTGGCCTGCCGGGATCGCCAAGAGCCCCAGCGCCACCCTCGCCGAGCGCGGCCAGCCCTGCCACGGCCGCGGCCCCTCGCTGGAGACGATCGTCGACAACCACGCCGCCGCCGGGATCGTCGCCAGCATCACCATCGGCGCCACGTGTCGATATGGTTGGATCTGCCCGCTCACCCGCCAATACCCGCCCAGGTACGCCAGCCCCGCCAACCACCCCAGCCCGATCGCCAGCGGCGCCCACCGCCGGTCTGCTGCGCGTCGCCAGGCGATCATCCCCGCGATCGCCGCCGCCATCGTCACCCAGCGCGCGCTCGTCCGCGCCCCGATCTGCCCCGTCGTCGCCGGGTCGATCACCCACTCCGCCAGGTCCGCGGCCAGCGTCGTCAGCGTCGATTGCCCATAATACCCCGAGTCCAGCACGTAGCGCCAAAAGGACAGCGCCACCGCCAACCAATACCAATTCACCGCGATCGTGGCCGCCACGATCCCGCCGACCGCCGCGTGCTCCTGCCAGCGCAGCCGCCGCCACGACCGCAGGTATAACCACAGCATCGGCGGCCCCAGGATGAAGAACGAATAGGGGTGGATCAAGTGGCACAACCCCAGGCTCGCCCCCGCGCCGATCGCCTGCCAACCGCGCCGATCCTCCATAAATCGAAAGAACAGCGCCAGCGGCAGCGTCGCCAGGTACGCCGCCGTCGCGTACGCCACCATACCCACCCACCAACACCAGTGCAGCCACGAGTCCAGCCACCACAGCCCGGCCGCCATCCAAGCGGCCGCCAGCGCCGCCCCGCGGGTCAGCCCCCACAGCCGCGCGCTCCCGTAGATCACCCATGGACCCGCCAAATGGGCCACCAGCGCGAAGCTATTAAACGCGCCCGCGCGGCTCAGCCCGAGCCGCGCCCCCACGAAGGTCCACAGCTCCCACCCTTTGTTATCCGCGTCGAAGATCGCCCCCTCGATACCACCCGCCAGGATCTGCGGGTCATACACCCAGCTCTTCCCCCAGCCCTCTAGCCCCTCCACCACCCGCCACGCCTGCGCCGCGTGCGTCTGGTAGTCCACGCCTGGCAGCGGCTCCCCTGCCCACCACAGCGCCGGCTCGACGAACACCCCCAGCGCCCCCACGTGCCCCGCCGCCAGCGCCAGCGCGGCGAGCCGCCAGCCCCACGCGCCCCGCTCGCCGTCGCTGCGCCCCATCGCTCGCGCATACTATCGCCCCTCGCGCGCACAAGCGAGCGACGCAGCGCCGACGTCACCCGGCGGCCGCCGAGCCAGCCGCCGGCGGGGGGCTCGCGCGAAGGGAGCGGCGGCAGGTGTAGACCGCCGCTGGCGGCAAGTTCAGCGTGATCACCTCGCGCTCGAGCGAGCCGAAGCGCTCCGCCAAGAAGCCGCGGACGTTGAAGCGGGAGAAGCCGCCTCGTCGGCTCCACACCAGCGCGCGCGCGTGCACATAGCCGAAGAGCACGAAGATCCCCGCGTCGGCGAGCACGGAGCGCACCCCGTCGACCACCGCCTCACGCACAGCCGGCGCCAGCATGCTCATGCCGAGCCCGGAGATCACCACGTCGACCGGCGAGCGCACCCCCGCGGCCGCGAGGATCTGCGGCAGATCGGCCGCGCTGCCGCAGATCACCTCGAGCCGCGGATCGACGAGCGTCGCGCGCACCTGCTCGGCCAACGAGGCGTCGATCTCGATCGCGATCAGGCGCGAGTCCGCCCGCATCTCGCGCAAGATCGCGCGGGTCACGTTCCCCGTGCCGGCGCCCAGCTCGACCACCACCGCCGCGCGCCGCAGCTCGGCGTGCCGCGTGAGCGCGCGGCTCAAGAACCGCGAGCTCGGCACCACCGCCGCGGTCTGCTCCCAACGGTCGAGGGCTCGCTTGAAGAAGCCCCAGCTGCTCGCAAGTGTCTGCTTCATCGTCGGTGGCGAAGTCGCGCGAGCGTAACGCAGCGCTGCGGGGGTCGCCAGCCCGCCTGCACCCGCGGAGCCGGCGCGCCGTTGGGGGACGTAGACGCCCCCTCTCACAGGTCTTCACAGACCCGAGGCGGACATTGTGGACACGCGATGATCGGCTCATGCGGACGCCAGCACCCACCCGCGCCGCCCGCCCCTGCCCACCAGGGCCAGAATTATCATAACAAAACCGACGAACATCCGCGCGGCGCCGATCAGCGCCGCGCGGCCACCCGCGCGAGCAGCAGCAGCAGCGCGACGAAGGGGATCACCGAGGCGCCGTCCTCCAGCTCCCAGCCGCGCCCGCCCAGGTTGATCGCCTGCTGCAGCGCCGGCGCCAACGCCAGCAGCGCCAGCCCGATCCCCGCGATCGCCCCGCCCGCGATCAGCCCGGAGGACATCAACACCCCCGGGCTCGACTCTGCCTCCAGATCGCTCTCTGCCGCCAGCCCGGCGGCCGCCCGCGCGCGCTTACGCCGACGATCCGCCCAATACCGGACCACACCGCCGCAGAAGATCGGCGCCGACGCCGCCAGCGGCAGGTACACCCCCACGGCGAACGGCAGCGACGACACCCCCGCCAGCTCGAGCACCGCCGCGATCATCACCCCCAAGATCACCAGCACCCACGGGAGCTGCTGCGTCAGGATCCCGTCGGTGATCAGCGCCATCAGGCTCGCCTTCGGCGCGTCGTACTTGACCACCGGCGTGCCGTCGTCGCGCGCCTTGATCCGCCCGTTGATCCCCGGGTCCACCAGGTATTTGATCGTATCTGTCTCATCGACCAGGTACTTGCCCGCCGGGATCCCCGGCGCCGGCTTCGGCAGCTGCAGCACCCGGTACGAGCCCCCGTCGACCAGCGACTCCGGCCCGCGCAGCGGCTCCGGCGGCCCGAATTCGGCGCTCGGCGCCGGCAGCCCCGCCGCCTCGTGCTTCAGCGTATACACCGTGCTCGCGCTGTTCAGCAGCAGCAGCGTCGAGCCGATCACCAGCGCCGAGGTCACTGAGCCCAGCAGCATGCCGAGCTGCTGCCGCCGCGGCGTCGCCCCCACCAGCTGCCCCGTCTTCAGCACCTGCGCCGTCGCCCCGCCCACGCTCGCCGCCACGCACACCACCCCCGCGATCGTCAGCGCCCCCAGCCGGTGCTCCGGCCCGACGAAGCCGACCGCCAAGAAGATCAGGCACGTCATCAGCAGCGTCGCCACCGTCATCCCTGAGATCGGGTTCGAGCTCGACCCGATCTCCCCCGTCAGCCTGCCTGACACCGTCACGAACAAGAACGCGAACAGCGTCATCAACACGGCCCCCAGCGCCCCCACCGGGAAGTACGGCGACAGCGAGATCGCCACCACCACCCCCAGCGCCCCCAGCATCACCACCTTCATCGACAGCTCGCGCTCCGTCCGCGGCGCCGCCTCCGTCGCCTTCGGCGCGCCGATCGATCGCAGCCCCGCGCGCAGCGACGACACGATCGTCGGCATGCTCCGCGCCATGCTGATGATCCCGCCCGCCGCCACTGCACCTGCCCCGATGTACAGCACGTACGCGTTGCGGATCTCATCGATATCCATCGCCGCGATCGGCTTCACCCCCGGGAACACCACCCCGTCGCCCGCGCCGCCGAAGAACTTGATCATCGGGATCAGCACCAAATACGACAGCACCCCGCCGCCCAGCATGATCCCGCCGACCCGCAGCCCCACGATGAAGCCCACGCCCAGCAGCTCCGGCGAGATCTCAGCCGCCACCGAGGCCCCCGGGAACGCCTTGCCAAACACCTTCGTCGGCACCTCGCGCCACAGGTGCGCGCCCGCCATCAGCAGCTTGTAAAAGAGCCCCACGAAGAAGCCCCCGAACACCGTCTTCGCGCTCGATCCCCCCGTCTCCCCGACCTTCAGCACCTCCGCGCACGCCGTGCCCTCTGGGAACGTCAGCGCCGGGTCCGCCATCATCGGCCGGCGCATCGGCGAGAACAGCAAGATCCCCAGCACCGACCCCAGCACCGCCACCAGCATCACCCGGCCGAGGTCCATGTCGTAGCCGAGGATCATCAGCGCCGGCATCGTCACCCCGACCCCGAAGGCGATCGACTCGCCGCCGGAGCCCGCCGTCTGCACCATGTTGTTCTCGAGGATGTTCGCCCGCCGCGAGCCGAACGCCCGCGACAGCGCCCGCAGCAGCGTGATCGCCAGCACCGCCACCGGGATCGACGCCGACACTGTCAGCCCCACCTTCAGCGTCAAGTAGATCGACGACGCACCGAAGATGATCCCCAAGATCACCCCGAGCCCCAGCGGCCCCCGCGTCAGCTCCGGCGGGTCACGATCAGGCGGCACAGGGATCGGCAGCTCATCGGCGGCGGACATCGCCGCGACCATAACCGAGCGGCGCGCCCTCGCCCACACAGGCGCGCCGATCCTCGCCCGCTCCAGCACGCAGATCCGCGCTTGACCGCGCGCCTCCGCCCCCTCGATCCTCCACCTTGATGCCGGAGAAATACACCCGCGAGGCCGCCCCGCAGATGCCCTCGCTGCTCGTCTGCGCCGCCCGCCTCGCCCGCGCCAGCGCCCAGCGCCGCCCTGCCGCCGCCGGCCAGCTCCCGCGCCCCTTCGCCTACGCCGCCTTCCCGCCCGCGCCCGCCCGCCTCGCCCAGTTCCGCGCCCTCTGCGGCTACGAAGCCCACGATCCCGCCGTCCTCCCCCCAACCTGGCCCTACGCGATCGCCACCCCTCTCCACCTCCACCTCGTCACCGCCCCCGGCTTCCCCGCGCCGCCGCTCGGTCTCATCCACCTCCGCGAGACGATCATCCAGACCCGCCCCCTCGCCGCCGACGCCACCCTCCACCTCTACTGCCGCCTCGACGCCCAACGCGAGCACCCCCGCGGCCGCGAGCTCGACCTCACCACCGAGGTCCGCCAGGGCCCGCACGAACCTGTCCTTTGGCGCAGCACCACCACCGCCCTCTACCGCGCCCCGCACCTCCCAGCGCCGCCGCCGAGGCCGCCGCTCGTCGCCTCGCCGCCGCTCGAGGGCGAGCGCTGGACGATCCCCGCCGACACCGGACGCCGCTACGCCTGCGTCTCGCGTAATTTCGACCCGATCCACCTCCACGCCCTCACCTCGCGGTGGTTCGGCTTCCCGCGGCCGATCGTCCACGGCATGTGGTCGCTCGCCCGCTGCCTCGCCGCCCTCGGCGAGCGCGCGCTCCAGCCCCCGATCCGCGTCGACGCGCGCTTCCGCAGCCCCCTCTTCCTCCCTGGCGAGGTCATCTTCGTCGCCCGCGCCGCCGACCCCGCGACCCAGTGGTTCAGCCTCCAACCCGAGCGAGGCGGCCGCCCACACCTCGAGGGCGAGCTCACCCGCCTCTGAGCGGGCACGCATCGCCGTCCAGTAACGTGCCCTTCCCGGCGCCAACACGCTCGAGCGCCTCAGCGGGCGCGCGGCTCGCCCGGGCCCGCCTTGTCGGCGCCACCTCACCCGACTACCATTCGCCGCCGATGGGCTCGCCCCTCGACGACCTGCGGGCGATCGCCAACAACCTCGCGTGCTCTGGCGAGTCCTACTACGTCGAGTTCAAGACCGCCTGGGACTACCGCCCCGAGGGCCGCGCCCCTCGCGACCCCAAGGAGATCGCCGCCGACATCGGCAAGACCCTCGTCGCCTTCGCCAACGCGGACGGCGGCGACCTCCTGATCGGCGTCGAGGACAACGGCAGCGTCACGGGGATCCCCCACACCGGGGCGCACCTCGACTACCTCAAGAGCTGGCGCCAGCAGCTCCGCGCGGACGACGGCGCCGAGCCCTCCGTCCGCGTCGCCGAGCTCGAGCTCCAGGGCCAGCGCATCCTCCTCTTCCGGGTCGAGCCCACCGGCGGCGCCCCTGTCGTCACCGCCGATGGCCGCTGCCTGATCCGGCAGAAGGCCGCCTCGGTCCCCGTCCCCCCGGCCTTCATCGAGCGCCGCCGCGCCCACATCTCCGGCGATCAAGCCTACGAGGCAGAGCCTGTCCCTGGGGCCAGCATCTCGGACCTCGACTGGGAGCTGATCCGCGCCGCCCTCGCCGCCGCCAACGCCCCCCTCCAGGCCTTCGACGAGGCCGCCCTCCTCCGCTACTGGAACCTCATCGAGCAGCGCAACGGAGCGATCACCCTCCGCCGGGCCGCCCTCCTCCTCTTCGCCCGCGAGCCCCTCCGTTGGCACCCCAACAACCGCCTCCGTGTCCGCCACGTCCTCGGCCAGGCGCCCGGCTTCGGCCGCGACCTCAACACCCGCGAGCGCGACGTCCTCGGCCCGATCCTCCGCGTCCTCACCGACGCCAGCGCCGCCCTCCACCTCGACCTCGAGCGTGAGGCCCGCGGCGACACCCTCTTCGCCGTCGGTCAGCTCCTCCCCCGCGAAGCAGTCGACGAATGCCTGGTGAACGCGGTCGTCCACCGCAACTACGCGATCGTCGGCCAGGCCGTCGAGGTGCTCCTCTACCCCGACCGGGTCGAGTTCAAGAGCCCTGGCCGCCTCCCCGACACGATCACCCTCAAAGACCTCGCCCAACAACGCGGCGTCCACCGCGCCCGCAACCCGGTCATGATGCGGGTCCTCCGCGACCTCGGCTGGACCCGCGATCAGGGCGAAGGGATCCCGCGGATCTTCGGCTCGATGCGCCAGGTCGAGCTCCATGAGCCTGAGTTCGAGGAGTTCGCCGACACCTTCATCGTCCGCCTCAGCACCCGCTCGCTCTACGACCCGGAGACCCAGGCGTGGCTCAGCGCCTACGGACCCTACGGCCTCAAGCCTGCTGGGCGCCGCTACCTCGTCGCGCTCCGCCGCGCCAGCGGCCAGTGCTCGATCGACAAGCTCGCGCGCCGCCTCGGCGAACCCTTCGACCGGGTCAAGGCCGCCCTCACCGAACTCGAGGGCGGCGGCCTGGTCTGGCACCCCCCCAAGTCGCGCTCCTTCCGCCTCGTCGAGCCCCTCAACGTCCCTCACGAGCGCGCCCTCCAGGCCCTCGGGGCCGCCCGTCCCCTCTCTCACGCGACCACCCTCACCCTCGACGACCTCACCCCCCTGGTCTCCGACCCCCGAGTCGCCAAGGATCTGATCGAGCGCTGGAAACACGCTGGCATCCTCACGCCCGCCGGCGCCAAGCAGTGGCGGCTCGGCCCCAGCTTCCTCGCCTACCTCGATCAGCGCGCGCCGACCGCGGGCGAAGACAAGCCCTCGTGACCCGAGGCGAGCCCCCGATGCCTCGCGCCCTCACCGATCCAGCCGAGCTCCGCGCCCGCCTGCGCCTCCCGCTCGTCGACCGACCCGCGGTCGAGGCCGCCGCGCAGCGCTTCCCCCTCAAGATCTCGCCGGCCCTCGCCGAGCGGCTCGTCGGCGCCGCCCCGGACGACCCTCTGCTCCGCCAGTTCATGCCGAGCGCTGACGAGCTGGTCGAAGAGCCAGGTCCTCACGCGGACCTCTACAGGAGCGACCCCGTCGGAGATCTCCAGGCGCAGCGCGCCCCTGGGCTGCTCCACAAGTACCGCGGCCGCGCCCTCGTCATCGCCTCCGCCGCCTGCCCGGTGCACTGTCGCTACTGCTTCCGCCGCGAGTACCCCTACGCCGCCGCGAGCGCGACCAACCACTGGGATCAAGTCGTCAGCGCCCTCCGCGGCGATCCGACGATCCACGAGGTCCTGCTCAGCGGCGGAGATCCGCTGTCGCTCAGCAACCACGCGCTCGCCCGCATGGTCGCCGATCTCGCTGAGATCCCGCACCTCCGGCGCCTCCGCGTCCACACCCGCTTCCCCACCGTCGCCCCTGATCGCGTCGACGACCCGCTCCTGAGGCTCCTCAGCGGCCCGCGCTTCGCCCCCGTTGTAATGGTCTTGCACGTCAACCACGCCGACGAGCTCGACATCCCCGGCGTCGACGCCGCGCTCAGCCGCCTGCGCGGCGCAGGCCTCCTCTTGTTCGCCCAGAGCGTCCTCCTCCGCGGCGTCAACGACCGCGAGGGCGCGCTCGTCCAGCTCTGCGAGCGCCTCGTCGAGCGCGGCGTCGTCCCCTACTACCTCCACCTCCTCGATCGAGTCCGCGGCGCCGCCCACTTCGAGGTGCCCGAGCCTGAGGCGGTGCAGCTCGTCCAAGCGTTGATCCGCCGCCTGCCCGGCTACATGGTCCCGCGGCTGGTCCGCGAGGTCGCCGGCGAGCCCGCCAAGACCCCGATCCCCGTCGCGCTCGCCGCCTCTTGAGCGAGCGCGAGCGGGCCGACGTCGCTCATTTACGCGCGAGGCCGTCGACGCCTTGACATCGCCGACGCGGACTGCGCAGGAGCGCGCGCCTCACCGAAGCGACCGGACTGGGCGGCTACGAGCCTCGGTACTCAGCCCCGCGACCGGCTTAGCAGGCGCTCGGCGGGTCCCCTCAGGTACGATGCAGCTGACGCGCCGTAGCGATGCTCATCCCCGGCTTCACGACCCTCGAGACCCTGCACGAGAGCGCGAACGCGTTCGTGCTCCGCGGCGCGCGGGCCAGCGACGGTCACCGAGTGATCATCAAGCACCTCGCCGAGGAGTACCCGACCGCGGCGCGCCTCGCCGCCTTCCGTCAGGAATTCGAGATCACCCGGCGGCTGCGCCCGCACGCGGAGATCTGCCGGTTCGAGCGCATCGACGGCCGCTGGGTGATGCTGACCGACGACGCAGGCGGCACCTCGCTCGATCGACTCGGCCTCGCCGGTGAGCTCCCGCTCGCCGATTTTCTCGCGATCGCGGCCAAGATCGCCGCCGCCGTCGCCCGCTTGCATCAGGCTGGCGTCGTCCACCGCGACATCAACCCCGCCAACATCGTCCTGAACGCCGAGACCGGCGCGGTCGAGGTCATCGACTTCAGCGCCTCGACCCTGCTACCGCGCCAGAGCGCCGGCTTCACCGGCACCTCGACGATCCAGGGCACGCTCGCCTACATCGCTCCGGAGCAGACCGGCAGGGTCAACCGCGTCATCGATCACCGCGCTGATCTCTACGCCCTCGGCGTCACCCTCTATCAGCTCCTCGTCGGCCAGCTCCCCTTCACCAGCGAGGACCCCGTCGAGCTCGTCTACGCCCACATCGCCGTGCTCCCGCGGCCGCCGCACGAGCTCCGGCCGGGGCTACCGCCGGCGGTCTCGCGGATCATCCTCCACCTGCTCGCCAAGAACGCCGAGGAGCGCTACCAGACCGCGGAGGGGCTCCTCCACGACCTCGAGCGCTGCCGCGAGCTCACCCGAGCCGGCGCCCCGATCGAGCTGCCTCGCCTCGGCGAGGCCGATCAGAGCCGCCGCTTCCACATCCCCGAGACCCTCTACGGCCGCGAGCGCGAGCTCGGCGAGCTCCTCAGCGCCTTTGATCGGGTCAGCGCTGGCGCCTGCGAGGTCGCGATGATCTCGGGCTACCCTGGGATCGGCAAGTCAGCGCTGGTCCGCGAGCTCTACCGGCCGATCACCCAGCGCCACGGCTTCTTCATCGCCGGCAAGTTCGATCAGTTCAACCGCAACATCCCCTACGCCTCCCTCTTCCAGGCCTTCCGCGCGCTCGTCCGCCTCCTCCTCGCCGATCCGCCGGAGCGCGTCGCCGAGTGGAAGCGCCGGATCCTCGCCGCGATCGGCGTCAACGGCGAGGTGCTGGTCCGCGTCATCCCCGAGATCGCCCTCATCATCGGCCCCCAGCCTGAGGTCCCCGAGCTCCGCCCAGAGGACGCCCAGAACCGCTTCAAGCTGACCTTCCAGGGGTTCATCCAGGTCTTCACCAAGCAGCAGCACCCGCTCGTCCTCTTCCTCGACGACCTCCAGTGGGCCGACCACGCCACCCTCGAGCTCCTCGAGGTGCTCGTCGCCTCGCCGACCGCCGGCCACATGCTGCTGATCGGCGCCCACCGCAGCAACGAGGTCGACGCCTCGCACCTCCTCCTCAGCGCGTTTGATCGCCTCCGGCGGCGCGGCATCCGCTTCACCGAGCTCGTGCTCGCGCCGCTGCGCCCTGGTGACCTCGCCGCGCTCCTCCGGGACGCCCTCGACCGCGACGACGACGACGCGCGAGCGCTCGCCGAGCTCGTCCGCGACAAGACCGACGGCAACCCGTTCTTCATCGGTGAATTCCTGCGCCGTCTCTACGACGACGAGCTCATCGCGCTCGACCCGCGCAGCGGCCGCTGGGGCTGGGATCTCGGGCGGATCCGCGGCCTCAACATCACGGACAACGTCGCCGAGCTGATGTCGGAGCGGCTCCAGGCGCTCGACGAAGACGCCCGCGGCGTGCTCACCGTCGCCGCCGTGCTCGGCGCTCACTTCGAGCTGCGCGCCCTGCTCCACACCGCCACGATCCCCGTGGCCGCCGCCACGCGCGCGCTCTGGCGGTCGCTGGAGGCCGGCCTCGTCGCCGCCGAGGGTCAGGCGCTCGCGCTGCTCAACCTCGACCTCGACGACGCCGCCGCCGCGCCCGACTGCCACCTCCGCTTCGCCCACGACCGCGTCCAGCAGGCGGCCTACGACCTCACCCCGGCCGCTGAGCTGCCGGCGCTCCACCTCCGCGTCGGCCGCCACCTCCTCGCCGACGCCCCGCTCGAGGCGCTCAGCGCCCAGGTCTTCGAGATCGTCGGCCACCTCAACCTCGGCCGCCACCTCATCACCGACCAGGCCGAGCGCGATCAGCTCGCCCGCCTCGACCTCCGCGCCGCCGAGCGAGCCAAGGACGCCTCCGCCTTCGCCGCCGCCTACAGCTACTTCAAGATCGGCGCCGAGCTGCTCGGCGACGACGGCTGGGCGCGCGCCCCTGAGCTCGCCTACGCCCTCAACCTCGGCGCCGCCGAGTCCGCCTGCATGGTCCGCGACTTCGCGGCGATGAGCGCCATCGTCGAAGCGATCCTTCGGCGCACCGACGATCCGCTCCGCCGAGTCCGCGCGCAGGAGGTCCTGATCCAGGCCAAGACCCTCCAGCTCGAGCTCACCCGCGCCGTCCAGATGGCGGTCGCCGCCCTGCGAGAGCTCGGCGTCCACATGCCCGCCTCGCCGAGCAAGTTCCACGTCATCGCCGCGGTGCTGCGCACCAAGCTCGCGCTCGCCTTCACCGACCTCTCCGGCCTCGCCGCGCTGCCAGAGGCGAGCGACCCGCGGGTCCGCGCCCGCGCCGAGGTGATGGCCAACGTCATCTCCGCCGCCTACCGCGGCGCCGCCAACTCGTTCCTGCTGATCGCGATGGAGATGGTCCGGCTCACGGTGCGCAGCGGCAACACCCCGGCGTCCGGCTTCGCCTACAGCTGCTACGGGATCATCCTCACCGGCGCCCTCGGCGACGCCGTCGCCGGCACCGCCTTGGTGCCTGTCTGTGAGGCCATGCTCGACCTGCCGATGACCCGGCCCTTCAAGTCGAAGACCCTCTTCGCGCTCGGCGCCTTCGTCCTCCAGTGGAGCCAGCACCTCGAGGTCTGCGCGGACCGCCTCTATCAGGGCTACAAGGCCGGCCTCGAGGTCGGCGATCTCGAGTTCGCCTCGCACTGCGGCTACCTCCGCTCGTACTTCCGGATCCGCGCCGCCAACGACCTCAGCGAGCTCGCCGTCGACCTCGAGCGGATGGTCACCGCCCTCCGTCCGCTCGGCGAGGGCCGCGCCGACGAGCTCTGCGGCCTCTATCTCCAGGCCGTCCGCAGCCTCCGCGGCGAGGCCGCCGATCCGCTCGACCTCGTCGGCCCTGGCTTCGACGTCCACGCCAGCCTCGCCGAGAGCTACCGGCTCCTCGACAAGCGCGCGATCGTCGAGATTTGCAACCAGCGCGCCGCCATCGCCTTCATCTTCGGCGACCTCGCCGCGGCCCGCGCCAGCGTCGATCGGATCCCTGAGCACCTCGAGGATCTGCCCGGGTTCCCGCCTGGCTGCGAGTCTCGCCTCCTCGACGCGCTGATCATCCTCGCCGACGCGCCGCGCCTGCGCGGCCCTGAGCGCCACGCCTCGCTGAGGCGGGCGCGCGCCGATCTCAAGGCGCTGCGCCGCTGGGCCGCCGCCGCGCCGCACAACTACGGCCACATGCCGCTGCTCGTCGAGGCCGAGCTCGCCCGCGTCGAGGGCCGCGAGGGCGCCGCGCGGGCCCTCTACGACGCGGCGATCGCCGGCGCCGCCCAGAACCGCTACATCCGCGACGAAGCGCTCGCCTGCGAGGCCGCGCAGCGCTTCTACGCGGGCATCGGCGGCGAGGCGCTCGCGACCTACTTCCTCCAGCGGGCCCACCGCGCCTACCTGCGCTGGGGCGCGACCGGCAAGGCGGAGGCGCTGGAGGCCGCGCACCCGCAGCTCGTCCGGCCCAAGGCGCCCGGCCAGAGCAGCCGCAACCTCACCGTGCACGCGACCGTCGCGCTCGACAGCTCCCTCGATCTCAGCAGCGTGCTCCGGGCCTCGCAGGCGATCGCCAGCGAGATCGTCCTCGATCGCCTGCTCGACACCTTGATCCGCGTGCTCATGACCGCCGCCGGCGCGGATCGAGGGCTGCTCTGTCAGGAGCGCGAGGGCGCGTGGGTCCGCATGGTCGACGGCCGGATCACCGGCGAGGGCATGACGATCGAGCGGGACGCGCCGACCGCCGCGACGCAGGCGCCGCTGGCCGTCCTCCGCTACGTCGCGCGCACCCGCGAGACCGTCGTCGTCGACCACCGCGGCGCGGCCGGCCCGATCGGCGACGATCCGTACCTCCGCGCCGGCCGCGTCCGCTCCGCCTTGTGCATGCCGCTGGTCAACCAGGCGCGCCTCGTCGGCATCCTCTACCTCGAGAGCTCGGTCGGCGACGGCGTCTTCCACGAGGCCCGCCTCGCCTTCCTGCGCACCCTCGCCGGCCAGATCGCCGTCGCCCTCGAGAACTCGGATCTCTTCGCCAACCTCGAGCGCAAGGTCGAGCAGCGGACCGCCGAGCTGCGGGCCGCCAACGACTCCTTGGTCGCCAGCAACCTCGAGCTCGACGCCTTCGCCCGCACCGTCGCGCACGACCTCAAGAACCCGCTCGGCACGATCGGCGGCTACGCCCGCTACCTCCTCGACGACCTCCGCGAGATCGACGCGGACGAGCTCGCCGACGTGCTCGGTCGCATCGAGCAGACCGGCAACCAGACCGTCCGGATCGTCAACGAGCTGCTCCTCCTCGCGAGCGTGCGCAAGGGCGACGTCAAGCTCGTCCCCGTCGACATGTCCGAGGTCGTCGACGACGCGCTGCGCCGCCTCGACGGGGTGATCCGCGAGTACGGCGCGACCATCCACCGCCCCGAGCGCTGGCCGAGCGGGATCGGCCACGCCGCCTGGATCGAGGAGATCTGGGCCAACTACATCAGCAACGCGCTCAAGTACGGGGGCCGCCCGCCGGTCGTGCACCTCGGCGCCGACGTCGAAGGCGACACCGTGCGCTTCTGGGTCCGCGACAACGGCGCGGGGATCTCGGCCGCCGAGCAAGGCAAGGTCTTCTCAGAGTTCACGCGCCTCGAGGGCGTGCGCGCGGAAGGCCACGGCCTAGGCCTCTCGATCGTCAAGCGGATCGCAGATCGCCTCGACAGCCAGATCGGGCTCACCAGCACACTCGGTGAAGGCAGCGTGTTCTACTTCACGCTCCCGGCTGCACCTAACGGTGGCTGATCCGAGGGCCGCGATCACAAACCCACCCGCGCGGCGCACAGCCGCAGACACGCGCGTTATTTGCCCTAAAAGACCCCTTCCGAGGCATGCAGGCGCAGACGCGTTCATTTTCGCTCTTGAGCGAAAATGCTCGATCCCGTTTAATCGGTCCATGCTCCCAGCCTCGCGAACCCTCGATCGGCTCCACGCGGATCTAGCGCTAGCCGCCCGGATCACCGGCGCTTCTCTCTCGGCGGGCGACGTCGCGCGCGTCCTCGACACCTTCCGCGACGGCCTGCTCGGCACCTCTGTCCAGCTCCGCACCACCTCCAAGCCGCTCGGCCAGCGCCAGCTCTGTTTTCGCTACCTCGACCTCGTGAGCGGCGAGCACCCCCTCGACCTCGCCTACGCCAGCGGCGAGCTGTCCGAGCGCGACGACCCCACCCATCGTTGGCTGCTCGACGTCCGTCAGCGTTTTGGCGCGCTCGGCTACGGCGTCGACTTCGAGGCCGACCGCGGCCTCGCGAAGATCTGGCAATTCCTCGACCGCGCCTGGAGGCCCGTCGATCTCGGCGCGCGCCTCGCGATGCCGCCTGGCTTCGCCCCCAGCCTCGGGCTTCTGGAAGAGCTCGGCCTCGACGCGGTCACCATCGTCGGCACCGACTACCTCCGCGACTCGATCAACCTCTACTTCCGCCCGCCCGCCCACGACGTGCTCGCCCGCGCCTGTGAGCGCCTCGGCTTTCCGGCCCCCTCGCGCCTCGCCGTGCGGCACGCCGCCCAGGCCGGCTGCATCGCCTTCACCTACGGCTGGCGCTCCGCCGTGGTCGAGCGGATCTGCTTCTACGTCTCGGGCTTCTCGCGCGGCGCGGTGCCGGCGTACGACCCGATCTTCCTCGAGTTCGCCGCCAAGGCGCCCGCCCTCGTCGACGATCCGCGCTTCATCGTCAGCTGGTCGCACGGCCGCGGCGGCCATTATTTCAAGCTCGAGGACGACTACACCGGCGACGTCAGCGAGATCTTCACCGCCGCCATGACCGTCCCTCCCGCCCTCTCCAGCGCCGCGCTCACGTCGCACTCGCCGCCGCACCAGCTCGCCGGCTAGTCGACCCGTCGCTCAATCACCGAGCGCGTCGGCCAGCGCCAGCCCCCACGTGGCCTCTGCCGCGCGCACGAGCGCCTCTACGGGCATGTCGAGGGTCGCGACGTCCCACAGCCGCGCCGTACCGTCCCAGCTCGCGGTGACCAGCGCGCCGCCGTCGGGGCTGAACTCGACGCTAGCGACGCGCGCGTCGTGACCGGTCAAGATCGCGCGGAGCGCCCCTGAGCCGGCGTCCCACAGCCGAGCCGCGTTGTCGGGCCCGGCGCTCGCCACCAAGCGCCCGTCCGGCGACAGCGCCACATCAAGCGGCCACGCGCCTGGGTGAGGCACGCTCCAGCGCAGCCCCGCGGGCCCGGAGATCGCCAGGAAGCGGCTACCGCCGACCACGATGGTCTCGCCGTCCGCCGCGACGTCGGCCGCGTTGGCGCCCGGCGGCGCGGCCGCTGCCCGGCAGCGCAGCGACGGCTCACGATCGACGATCATCACCGCCCCATCGACGGAGACCAGCGCCGCGTAGCGCCCGCCGGGCGCGCTCGCGAGGTCTTGAAACTCCACCTCCGGGCAGCCGTGCAGCGGCACGTCCGCGCCCGAGTCCACCCGGGCGGCGAGCACCCCGTGGCCGTACGGAGCGAACACCAGCAGGTCGCCACCGAGGCTGACGATGCGCCGCGCGATCAACATTTGCGGCCCCTCCGGGCCCTCGTCGCGGACCCGCTGCCAGGCCGTGATCAGCGGCTCAGGCGCGCTCCACACCCGCGCCCCCGTCGCCACGTCGAACACCTGCGGCCCCACCGGGCTGGTCCCTGCGTCGACCACCGCGAAGCGCTCGCCCCCCCCGAGGAACGCGCTCCCCTTCACCGTCCCCGAGCTGACCTGAAGGTCATGTAGTCGCGCCCCCGTCTCGACGTCCCACAGCAGCGCTCGCCCCTCACCGTGGGTCGTCACCAGCGAGCGGCCGTCCGGCGAGAACACCGCCCCGGAGAGCCCGTGTTCATCGGCGAAGATCCCTGGCCGCGGCGCCGCGGGCAGCGCCCAATGGGTGACCGCGCTGGCGCTCGCCACCAACACGCTGCCGTCGCTGAAGAGCCGCGCGTCCCGCACGTTCCCCGCCGGGATAGCCCCCAGCGGCCGCAGATCGGGCAGCTGATACACCTCGACGCCGCCGCGCTCCCGCACGAGCGCGAGCCGGTCGCTGCCGGGCGCGATCGAGATCCTGCGCACGGCGCCCGTGTGGCTCGGCGCGAGCCACCAGCTCTCGCCGCTCTCCAGCTCATAGACCGCCACGCGCCCCTTCGTGCCGGCGACGACCACGCGCCGCGCGTCCGGCGAGAGCTGGAGGTGCGTGAAGCTCACGAAGTCGGCCGGATCAAAGGCACGCGCGAGCGCCGGCAGCGCCGACCCGGAGGCGCGCCCGACCGCGCCGTCGTCGCAGAGCAGCGCATAGTTGCCGTCTACCAGCCCCGACAGGCCGACGACGTGGCTCCTGCCGCAGCCCGCCGCGATCGGCGGTTGGGCCGCCGAGGACGAGCGCCTGAACGGCCACGCCGCGCCGACGTTGTAGTCGAAGAGCCCCCACGGCCCCTCGTCGGCCGCGCCGGTCGCGAGCGAGTGGGTCGACATCTTGTAGCCGGAGCCGATCGCCCACACCTGCCCCTCTTCGACCCGGAGCTCCTTGATCGGCCTGGCCAGCTCGACCCGCCAGCGCTCGATCCCCCCGACCAGCCGCCGCAGCGTCCGGTCCTCTGCGCACACGAGATCGTCGACCGCCAGCGCGACGAGCGGGTAGCAGTCGGGGATCGCCGCGGTCGCCAGGCGCGTCGGCCGAGCGCTCGCCCGCGCCCCTGCGATCAGCCCGCGCCCCTCGGGCGAGTCGACCAAGCGCAGCGCGTGGCCGGCGATCACCTCCTTCGCCACCTGGTCGCCCCGATCATCGGCCGCGCGCGCCTGGGCCAGCAGCGCCGACGCGAGGCTCTGGTCGGAGACCATCAGGGCCGCGCGCGCCTCGTCCTCGGCGACCAGCGCGCGGTCTCTCTCTGTCCTTAAGTTCAGCGTACCGATCACCAACAAGCCAGTGATCACCAGCAGCGCCGCCGCCGCGACCAGCAGCGGGCCGCGCCACGCCCGCGCGAAGCGCAGCGCGATCTCCAGCGAGGTGTAGTGGTGCGCGGCGACGCGGCGCCCGCCGAGGTACGCCGCGACGTCGGCCGCCAGCGCGGCGGCGTCGGCGTAGCGAGCGCGCGTGTCGACGGCCAGCGCCCGCGCCACGATCGCCGCGAGCTCTGGCGGGACCTCGCGCGCGAGCGCCTGCTCGGCCAGCGCCCATTGTTCGCCGCGCGGCGGCTGACCTGTGAGCAGCTCGAGCAGCACCGCGCCGAGCCCCCAGACGTCTGAGCGGCAGTCCGCCGGCTCACCGCGCGCCTGCTCCGGGCTCATATACGCCGGCGTCCCCAGGATCGCCCCCGCCCGCGTCGTCGCTGCGTCCCCCTCCGTCGCCCCCTCGGCCGCGCTTGCTCCGCCGCGCTTGATCCGCCGCGCCAGCCCCCAATCGACCACCTGCGTCTCGCCGAAGGCCCCGAGCATGATGTTCTCCGGCTTCAGATCGCGGTGGATCACCCCCTGCGCGTGCGCGTAGGCGATCGCGTTGCAGGCGTCGAGGTAGTGGCGGAGCAGCCCGAGGCGCTCGCTCAGCGAGCCGCACTCCGCCATCACCCGCGAGAGCGGGCGACCGCGCATCAGCCGCATCGTATAGAACAGCCGACCGTCGGCGCCGCGGCTCTCGTCGTACACCGTCACGATCCCTGGGTGCTCGAGCCCCGCGGTGACCCGCACCTCCTGCCCGAGGCGCTGAGCGAGCCGATCGTCGTGCGCCTCCTTCAGCGCGACCATACGACCGAGCCGGTCATCGCGGGCCAAGTACACCCGGCCCATACCGCCGACGCCGAGCAGGCCGATCCGCGTATAGCGGTCGCGCGTCGGTCCTTCTGCCGGCGACTCGGGCGCATCTGGGCCGAGCTCGACCTCACTCGCGGCGCCTGGCGCTCCGCTCAGCAGGTCATCGAAGCCGCTCAGGAGCGATCCTCGAGCAGATCGTCGTGGTGCAGCACCAGCTCCACCTGCCCGGTCCCGGCCGCCCGCACCAGGTCCCGGCGGATCCCCCCCTCGCGCAGCCGCGCGCGCAGCCGCCCCAGGTTCACGTCCCAGCGCCGCCGCAGCACCCACGCGTCCTCCTCGTCCGGCCACACCTCCCGCGCGACGATCTCCCAGCCCGCGGGCCCGCCGAGGCTCGCCAGCTCGGAGAGGATCCGCGCGTGCACCCCCGCGAAAGTGACCGGAGGCGCGTCCCCGGCCTGCACCTGCGCCGTATCCCACGCGGTCACGATCCGCAGCGGCGGGTCGATCCCGCCGGTCACGCGCGTAGGCGACAGCCCCGCACCGCCGACCGGCATCACCAACGCACGGAATTGAGCGCCGTCCACCTCCCACGTATCGCCCGCCACCAGCGGCGTCGTCCGGCCGTCGTGAGCGCGGCGCCAGCCGTCATAGGTGTCCCAGATCTGGCACGGCGCCGCCGGCTCATAGCGCGCGAAGAGCTGGATATGCGGCCGCACCTGCAACGAGCACACGCCTGGCAGCATCGTCGCCGGCAGCTCGGGGCCCTCGATCGCCAGCGCTTGCTCCGGCAGCGCCACCTCCTCGACCACGACCTCCAGCGCCTGCGCCAGCGCGATCCGCTGGCCGACCGCCAGGCGCAGCTCCGCGACGCTCCGACCCTCGATCGAGAGCCGCCGACGCAGCGCCAGCAGCCACAGATCGCCGCCACGCAGGCTGACCATCGCGTGCCCCTCGGAGACCCGCGGGTCATCGATCTGCAGCGCAGCGCTCCACAGCCGGCCCACGATGTCTCCTGCGGCGAGCGAGCGACAGGTCCCATCCGGCAAGCGGAAGGTCGCGTAAGCGCGCTTCACGGGGCAATGATAGGGCCGCGGCCCGCGTCCCGTCCACGCCATCACTGGCGCATCGACCCGAGTCACCTAGGCACAGTCACACGACGCGCGATCGGCTCCGCGCGCCGCGATCGTCCATCGCGCGCGGTGATCGATCCTACGATACGCGCATGCCCTCGACGCTCACCGCAGCCCGCGCGGCCACGCGCTCGCTCCTCCTCCTCCTCCTCGCCTGCAGCGGAGATGACGGCTCGACCGCGGGCGCCACCGGCTCACCGCCGCCTGGCCCCGCCGCAGAAGGTTGGATCAGCGACTACTCCGAGGGCGCCGCCGCGGCCGAGTGCGGCGCTGACGAGGCCGCCTTCGCCGCCCTACCGCACGTCACCGTCGGCGCCGCTACGATCTACGTCGGCTTCGATCAAGTCAGCGGCAACAACCAAGACCCCGTGGTCGCGCGCTTCGACGCCGGTCAGCCGATCTGGTGCCGCTCCCACGAGGACGACGGCCCCGACGGCCGCGCCCACGGGGTCACCTGGGACGGCGGCCCCTACGCCTACGTCGTCTACACGATCGTCGGCGGCGGCAGCGACCTCGAGGGTAAGGGCGGCTGGCTCTCCTCCTACGCCCCCGGCTCGATCAGCGGCGGCGGCCCCAAGGTCTCCGTCGTCGGCCGGGTCGACGTCAGCGACGGCGAGCTCGACGCGGCCACCTTCGTCATCGCCGTCAAGAGCGACAACAAGGTCAACTCCCACGGCCCCCGCGGCGCCGTCACCGTGCTCGCGGGCGGCGGCGTCGAGTTCCTCGGCGCCTCCGCGCACAAGGCCATCGACGCCGACGGCGAGAGCGCCATGGACTGCACCGACTACCCCTTCGACACCCGCTACCGCTTCTCCCCCGACCTCAGCCAGCTCCTCTGCGCCGACGCCACCAACTGCGCCTCCCAAGAGCCCTGCGACTGAGGGCCGTCGGGCCGACCCCTGGACCGTGCGAGACTCCCGTCATGTCCCGCCAGCGCATCGCCCTCTGCGGCCTCTTCGCCTTCAACCTCGCCTGCGCCGGGGACGACGCCGCCACCGCCACCGATGCCAGCTCGACGAGCGCCGCGACGAGCGCCGCGACAGTCGCCACCAGCGAGACCACCACGACCACAGACGCGAGCGCGACGACCACCGCCACGACCGACCTCAGCGCCACCGCGGCCACGGACACCAGCACGGGCACGAGCGCGGATACTGACACCGATACTGACACTGACACTGACACTGACACTGACACCGGCGTCCTCGGCTGGCGCAGCGAGCTCTACCCCGAAGGCTGGGATCCCGCCGACGAGCGCCCGGACGGCCGCTTCCTCCACGACTTTTCGTACGCCGGCTACCACAACGGCGAGTCTCCCCTCGGCGTCGATCTGCCGGACACGATCATCGACGCCGTCGCCGATCACGGCGCCGACCCCAGCGGGCAGAGCGACGCCGGCCCCGCCCTGCAAGCCGCCTTGGACGCCGCCGCCCTCGCCGGCGGAGCGATCGTCCACCTCCCCGCCGGTCTCTACCGCGTCGACGCCCCCCTGCTCGTCGAGGCCTCCAAGGTCGTCCTGCGCGGCGAAGGCCCCGAGCTCTCCCGCTTGTGGTTCACCAGCTCGGCCGGCATGTCCTTTAAAAGTCACCTCACCTTCCGCGGCGCGCTCGCCTACGGCCCCGATCGCCCGCTCATCGCCGACGCAGCGCAGCGCCAGCGCACGGTCGACCTCCCCGAAGATCCCCAGCTCGCCCCAGGCGATGACGTCGTGCTCGGCTGGAAGATCACCGATCCTTTCATCGACGAGCACGCCATGACCGGCACCTGGAAGGCCTTTAACGGCACCTGGCAGCCCTTCTTCTGGCGCACCGTCGTCGCCGTCGACCCGATCCCGGGCGGCGTCCGCGTCACCCTCGACGTCCCGATCCGCTATCCAGCCAAGCTGCGCGACGAGCCCAGCGTCCGGCGCGTCAGCGGCGCCTTACGCGAGGTCGGCGTGCAAGACCTCGGCCTCGCCGACGCCACCCTGTGGGCGGACGCCTGGTCCCAAGACCAGGTTCATGTGCTCGAGCTCGACGGCGTCGTCGACGCCTGGATCCGCGGCGTCGCCTCCTACCCCTCCCCTGGGGCCCCCAAGGAGGGCCTCGGCGCCGGCCGCCACCTCCAGTCCAGCGGGATCAACGTGCTCCGGTCCAAGCGCGTCACCATCGCCGACGCCCACCTCGGCTTCGCTCAGCACCGCGGCGGCGGCGGCAACGGCTACCTCTTTGAGGTCCGCCAGAGCTCCGAGGTCCTGATCCGCGACGCGATCGGCGAGGCAGGCCGCCACAATTTTATCCAGAACTGGGGCTTCGGCGCGACCGGGATCGTCTGGCTGCGGATCCACAGCAAGGGCGGCGTCGCCGTCGCCCTCGACAAGACCGACCTCGGCCTCGTCGGCCTCTCGGAGTTCCACCACAGCCTCGCCACCGCCAACCTCATCGACCAGAGCCGCCTCGACGACGGCTGGGGCGCCGTCAACCGCGGCGACTACAGCAGCGGCGCCGGCCACGCCGCCACCGAGACTGTCCTTTGGAACAGCTTTGGCAACGGCCTGATCCGCTCGCGCAACTTCGGGCACGGCTACGTGATCGGCCCCGCCCCCACCCTCACGATCGAGGCCGGCCTCGGCCCCGCCGACGCCGCCGGCACCGCCCCCGAGGACTGGGTCGAGGGCCCCGGAGACCAGCGCGGCCCGCTGATCCCCGCCTCGCTCTACGAGGACCAGCTCGCCCGCCGCCTCGGCGGCTGAAGCCTGACGAGACGAGCTACTTCGCCGACAAGCAGCCCGTCACCGAGCACAGCGCCGCGCCCAGCGCCCAGCCCGCCTCGGCCTCGCCGAAGTTGTTCGTCCACACGAGCTGCTGCGAGTCCGCCGCGAAGCCCATCGTCGTCAGCAGCGCGTCGATCCACCCCGCCGCGAAGCAATACCCCTCGAGGAATTTCTCGGGCGTGTCTTGGCGCTGCTCCGTCGCCGTCTTCCACGGCGTCGCGCAGAAGCCGGCGCTCCCCTTCGGCCCGCCCGCCGCCTCGCGCAGCTGCGCCAGCGTCGCGTCCTCGGGCAGCCCATAAAAATTACGCGCCCAGTAGAAGTTGCTGACCGCGTAGAACTTCATCCCCGCCGGGATCGCCGGCTGCGCCACCCCCGGCTTCTTGTCGTTGTTCGGCGCCGCTAGGCCGCAGCCGCTCGCCTCGCACGACTTCGGCTTGACCACCGCCGTCAGCGTCTTGGCGCACGCCGCGTACTTACCTGTCCCTTTGCGCAGCCCCTTGTTGTAGCAGGCGTCGACCGCCAGGTACTCGCGCGCCACGTCTTGCCCGTAGCCCAGGTACGACTGCGCGTACACGTTGAAGGACTTGTCGCCGACCTTCACCGCGGTCGTCCCCGCCCCCGCCTCGCCCGCCGCGAACGCGATCTGAGCCGAAGCGCCCCCCAGATCCAGCGATCCCACCGTCTGCTCGCCGGCGAGGCGCCCCAGCGCGTAGTTCGCCGAGAGCCACCCATAGACCGCCTCTTGCGAGCCGCTGATCGTGCCCGCGAAGCGCAGGTCCAGGCCGGCGCTCTTCACCTGGGCCGACACCGCGTCATAGATCCGCAGCGCCGCGGCCTCGCCGCCCGCCTCGCCCTCGAGCAGGCGCATACCCGCGGTCGCCATCAGCGCCACCGGCGTCTTCGCGTGGCAGGCCGCGGGCAGCGTCGCCAGCGCGCTCCCATCCTTCTTCAGCAGCTCCTCGATCGACGCCGCCGCCTTCGCCGGATCCTCCTTAAAGCTCGCCAACCCCGGCTCTACCTTCGCGTCGCCGCGCTGCGCGATCGTCGGCGCCGCGCCGCCCTCCGCCGCCGTGATCTGATAGGTGAGCGCGCGCGAGCCGCTGCTGCCCGCGTCGATCAGCACCAGATAATTACAAACGACCTCGGGCTCGGCCGGCGCCTCGACCGCGGGCGCCGTCACAGGCGGCGGCGTCGTCGCCTCGGTCTTGGGCGAGCAGGCGGAGACAGCGACGAGCAGGAGCGCGGAGGCAGCGGAGCGGTAGAGCGTCATAGGCGGCCACCAACTGGCATATCCGCGCGCCGCTGTAAAGCCCCACTGAGTCGCCGACGATCTCATGGTCTTCACCGCGCAGATATCAGCCCGAGAGCGCGAGAGGGGGCGATCCAGCCCCGCGCCCCGCCACCACAGACCCCACACCATCGCCCCCGCACCATCGCCCTCTTCCCCGCGCACGAGCGGCCGCGCACAAAGCCTCCGAGGCACTTCTCATCGGGCCCAGACCCGCTACCGTACCGCCGCATGGACGCCCCCTACTTCGCCCTGCTCCCCCTCGTCGGCGCCATCACCTTCGCCTGTTGGTTGCTCTCCGTGCTCACCCGCAACTACTCGTGGGTCGATCGAGCCTGGTCGATCGCGCCGCCGATCTACGCCCTCACCATCGCCGCCGCCGCGGACTTCGCGGATCCCCGCCTCGATCTCATGGCCTTGCTCTGCCTGCTCTGGGGCGCCCGGCTCACCTTTAATTTCGCCCGCAAGGGCGGCTACAACCCGCGCGACGAGGACTATCGTTGGGCCGTTGTCCGCCAGATCCTCGGCCCGCGGCTGTTTCGGGTCTTCAACGCCGTCTTCATCGCCGCGTATCAGAACCTCATCCTCTACCTGCTCATCGCCCCCATGCATATCGCCTGGCAGCAGCGGGGAGGCGCCCTCGGCCCGCACGATCTCCTGCTCGCCGCCCTCTTCCTCTTCTTCCTCGCCGGCGAGACCCTCGCCGATCAGCAGCAGTGGGATTTTCATCAACACAAGGCCGCCGCCGCCGCCCGTGGTCAGCGCCTTGACCCGCCCTTCTGCACCACCGGCCTCTTCCGCTACAGCCGCCACCCCAATTTTTTCTGCGAGATCGCCCTCTGGTGGGTTTTTTATGGCTTCGCGGTCGCTGCCAGCGGCGATCTGCTCGGCTGGCCGATCCTCGGCGCCCTCCTCCTCCACCTCCTCTTCCTCGGATCCACGCCCTTCACCGAGTCGATCACCGCCAAGAAATACCCCGGCTATCGCGACTACCAGCGACGCACCGCCCGCCTCATCCCGCGCCCTCAGCGGCGGTAGCGGTGGATCCGCGGCGACTCGCCGATCTCGAACACGAACGCGAAGCCGAACTCGATAAAACCAGTCGCCGGGTCGACCAGCCCCTCCGGCGGGTTGCTGAACGGCTGCGCCGCCCGCACCGCCCGCAGCGCCTCCTCATCCAAAAAATCCACGTCCGACGAGCGGTCCACCCGCACCCCGCTCAGCGATCCGTCCGGGTACAGCCGGATCAGCAGCCGCGTCACCCGCGTCGTCGTGCCGTAGATCCGCCCCTCGGGGTCACGCGCCGCGTGCCGCACCTCGGGGTGCCAGTGGTACGCCACCGCGTCGCGCACCCGGTTGAAGAACGACGAGTACTTCCAGCGCTTGCTGTTCAGCACCGTCTCCCCCGCCTCCTCCACCCCTTGCAGATCGTCCATCGACCCTGGCTGGCCGAACAGCGACCGCAGCTGATCGGGGTTCCCCCGCAGCAGCGCCGCCTTCGCCGCCGCCTCCTCCTTCTGCTCGCCCTCAGCGGCCCGCTGCGCCGCCCCTGCGCCCTCGCCGACCCTGCCGCGCGCGTCGTCGCGCCCCCCGAGGGCGTCCTCGCCCGCGCCTTCCGGGATCTCCCGCGACCGCGCCCCTCCGCTCGCCTGCGCCTCCGCGCGCGCCCGCGCCTCGCTCGAATCCGCCCGGCCCAACATCCCTGGGGCAGGCGCCGACCGCCCGTCTTCGGGCCGTTGTTTGGGCGCTCGCGTCTCCTTCGCGGTCCGCGAGTCGAATTCAGACACCCGGTCGCTCTCCTTCGGCGCCCGCTCCTCTGGCACTCGATCCAGCTTCACCAGTCGCCCTGGCGGATCGCTCTCACGCCGCGGCTCCGCCTCCGGGTCCTCCTGCAGCGTCACCTCCATCACCCCGCCGCCGAGCGACGGCAGCGGCGGCGCGTCGCCGCCGAGGCGCAGCACCTGGTCGCCGATCGGCCGGAGCAGCAGGTGGATGACGATGGAGGCCAACACCATCGCCACCACCGTCGCCGAGCTGGTCCCGTGTCGCTGCTCGCGCATGCCGTGGTGATGATAACGCCGATCACGTACCCTCCGCCGGTGTCTCGGACCACCCACCCCACCGCCCGCACGATCGCCCCCGGCGCCGAGGCGCTGCTCGGCCAGGAGCTCCGCGCCCTCGACCTTGGTTTTGTCCAGCCCGTCGACTACATGGGCAACGACCTCGACATCGTCCAGGCAGCCCGCGTCAGCTACGGCCCGAGCACCCGACGGCTGCACGACGAGCGCGGCCTGCTCCGTTACCTGATGAGGCACCGCCACACCACCCCGTTTGAGATGTGTGAGGTCAAATTCCGCTGCAAGATGCCGATCTTCGTCGCCCGCCAGTGGATCCGCCACCGCACCGCCAACGTCAACGAGATGTCGCTGCGCTACAGCGAGGCCCCTGACGAGTTCTACACGCCCGCTCTCGAGCACATCAGCCTCCAGTCGCGCGACAACAAGCAAGGCCGCGACGAGCTCGACCCTGGCCCGCAGCTCCGCGCCGAGGTCCTCCAGCTCCTACGCGCCGGCCAGGAGGAGTCCTACGCCGCCTACGAGCGCCTCGCCGGCCCCCTCGGGATCGCCCGCGAGCTCGCCCGCACCGTCCTGCCGGTCTCGCTCTACACCCAGTGGATCTGGAAGATCGACCTCCACAACCTCCTCCACTTCCTCGACCTCCGCCAAGGCCCGCACGCCCAGCTCGAGATCCGCGCCTTCGCCGAGCGCATGGCCGAGTTCACCCGCGCCTGGGTCCCCCTCGCCTGGGAAGCTTTTGAGGACTACCGCCGCGGCGCCTTTCATCTCAGCCGCCTCGAAGCCCGCGCCCTCCGCCGCTTACTCGGCGGCGCTGGCGACCAAGAGGCCCTCGAATTCGCGGGCCTCAGCGGCCGCGAAGCCCGCGAATTCACGGAAAAGCTCGACCGCCTCCGCCGCGCCGAGTAGCGGCGCCGCTTCATCGCAGCACGACCCTCCCGCCGAAGATCGCTCCCATGGATCCCCGCAGCCCCTCCGACCCTGAATTTTGGCAAGAGCTGTACGCCAGCGGCGGCGATCGCTGGGAGCTCGGCCAGCCCGCGCCCCCGCTCGCCGCGTATCTCGAGGCCGATCCTCCCCGCGGCCAAGACGCCCTCGTCGTCGGCTGCGGCCGCGGCCACGAGGCCCGCCTGCTCGCCCGCTTAGGCGCGCAGGTCACCGCCATCGACCTCGCCCCCGCCGCGATCACGGACGCCCGCGCCCTGCTCGCTCGCGACGAGCCGCACCTCCACGTCGACTTCCAAGTCGGCGACCTCTTCGACCTCCGCGGCCGCCCGCCCGCCTTTGATCTCGTCCTCGAGCACACCTGCTTCTGCGCGATCGAGCCGACCCGCCGCGGCGACTACGTACGCGCCATCGCCGACGCCCTCCGTCCAGGCGGCCGCCTCATCGCCCTCTTTTACGCCCACGGACGCCCTGGAGGCCCCCCCTACACCGTCGACGAGGACGAGCTGCTGCGCCGCTTCCAGCCCGACTTTGAGGTCGAGCGCCTCCTCCTCGCAGAGGGCTCGATCCCCCAACGCGCCGGCCACGAGCTGCTCGGCGTGCTCCGTCGACGCGGCTAGACCGCGGGCACGCTCGGCGGCGACATCCCGCACGCCCTCGCCAGCGCCTCGCGATAGTCCAGCCAGCGGTCGAGCGCCTCTTCTGCGGCCGCCAGCACCCGCGCGTGCGACTCCTCCGGCAGCGTCGCCGCCAAGGTCCACGCCTTCGCCAAGTGAGCGGAGCGCACCTCACAAAGCGCCAGCGCCGCCGCCGCGTCCGCCGTCGCCAGCCCGTAGTGCAGCGCCAGCGGGTGCATCTGCGGGCTCTTCACCCCGCGCCCCAGCCCTGTGTCGATCGTGAAGATCGACGCGATCACCAGCGCCACCTCCCAGCCCTCCTCCATCGTCGCCTCATCGAGGTACGCCCGCAGCCGCGCCGACTCATGCAGCGGCGTCACCGACTGGAAGCGCCCAAGAGGGATCGCCAGCGCCGCCGCGGTCGCCAACCAGCGCGTCTGATGCGGCTCACCCAGCACCAGCGCCCCCGTCTCTGCCTCGTAGATCATCGCCGCCAGCGCCGCCCGGGTCGCGGCCGTCGGGCACTCCACGTACGCCCGCCCGAGGAAGATCGCCGTATCACGCACCCAGACGATGAATTCCTGCTCGAACAGCCACGTGAGCAGCTCCCGCGGCGCCCGCCCTGACGCCAAGGCCTGCTCCGTCCGGTGGGATTTTCGAGCGAGGATCGCTCGCAAGGAGCTCACAAAATCTGGAGTCTGCATCAGCACCTCCAAGGCTGGAGGAAACCGACAAGGCTGGCAACCCGGGACTTCGTTGACGGCGCGAGCGAAGTCACCCACCATCCGCCACAGTCGCCCATTCGCCCGCTGATCGCCCGCCCCTAGGCAGCCCATGAACGACCGCACCGCCGCTGATAACGCGCTCACCGGCCTCGTCGAGCTCGCCCACGAGCCCCGCGATCGCGCCCTCTACAGCCCCAGCCTCGCGCCCACGCCGATCGCCGAGCGCACGTGGAGCCGCTGGGACCTCGCCGCCCTCTGGGTCGGCATGAGCGTCTGCATCCCCACCTACATGCTCGCGGGCGACCTGATCCGCAGCGGCATGAATTGGTGGCAAGCGATGGCCGCGATCTTGCTCGGCAACCTGCTCGTGCTCGCGCCGATGATCCTCAACGGCCACGCGGGCACCCGCTACGGCGTCTCCTTCCCCGTCTTCGCCCGGGCCGCGTTCGGCGTGCGAGGCGCTCATATCCCCAGCCTCACCCGCGCGCTCGTCGCCTGCGGGTGGTTCGGGATCCAGACCTACATCGGCGGCGAGGCCATCTCCGCGATCATCACCCTGCTCTGGCCCGCCTGGCCCGCCCTCGCTGGCGGCGCCCCGCTGCTCGGTTTGACCCCCTCCTCGTGGGTCACGTTCATCGTGTTCTGGGCGATCAACGTCTACTTCGTCTGGCGCGGCACCGACGCGATCAAGTGGATGGAGAAGCTCGCCGCCCCGTTCTTGATCGTCGTCGGCCTCGTCCTCCTCGGCTGGGCCGTGCGCGCCGGCGGCGGCTTGTTCCAGGTCCTGGGTCGCTCGAGCGAGCTGCTCGCCGCCGCCAGCGGCCCCAGCGGCCTCGACTGGATCGTCGGCGTCTTTTTACCTGGCCTTACGGCCATGGTCGGGTTCTGGGCGACCCTCTCCCTCAACATCCCCGACTTCACCCGCTACAGCCGCGACCAGCGCGAGCAGGTGATGGGTCAAGTGCTCGGCCTACCGACCACCATGGTCCTTTTTTCGTTCATCGGCGTCGTCGTCACCGCCGCCACCGTCATCCTCTACGGCCACGCGATCTGGGATCCTGTCGCGCTCGTCACCCGGATCGCCGGCGACGCTGGCTCGCCGCTCATCGCGGTCGTCGCGATGTTCACCCTCGCGATCGCCACCCTCTCCACCAACATCGCCGCCAACATCGTCGGCCCCGCCAACAGCCTCGCCAACGCCTTCCCTGGGCGCGTCAGCTTCCGCGTCGGCGGCCTCATCGCCGCCCTCGTCGGCGTCCTGCTCTGCCCGTGGCTGCTCCTCAGCGTCTATATCGGCTGGCTCGTCTCCTACTCCGGCCTGCTCGGCGCCGTCGGCGGCGTGCTTATCGCGGATTATTGGCTGCTCCGCCGCGGCCGCCTCGACCTCCCCGACCTCTACGAGCCCCACGGCCGCTACAGCTACGCCCGCGGCTTCAACCTGCGCGCCCTCGCGGCCGTGACGATCGGCCTCATCGTCGTCGGCCTCGGCTACCTCGTCCCCGCCCTCGCCTTCCTCGCCCAGGGCGCCTGGTTCTCCGGCGTCTTCGCCTCAGGCGCCGCCTACCTCTTTTTTATGCGCGGCCAGCCCCGCTGAGCGCCGTCACCGGGCCGGAGCAGCTCCGGGAGCGCACGCCGTAGCGCTTGAAGGCGCGCGCGCTCGCGGATACAAGGGCTCATGAGCTCGCGATTTCGCCCCTCCCTCACCCACCTCCTCGCGGCTCTGCTCGCGTCGCTGAGCGCCTGCGTGGCCGACGAAGGCGCGGCGGTGAGCGACAGCGCGACGTCGAGCGAGGGCAGCAGCGCGGGCGCGACGAGCGAGGCGTCGTTGAGCGAGGCAGGCAGCACCGCTGTCGGGACCTCGACCGGCGAGGCTGGGTCGGCGACCTCTGGGTCCGAGACGACGAGCGCGCTCACGCAGACCAGCAGCGACGTCACGGAGGACACCCGCGCAGACCTCGACGAGTGCCCCCGTGTCCGGGTGATCGTCGACAGCGGCCAGGTCCTGAACATCCGCCCCGATCCTTCGGCGACGCACTCCCCCGTGGGGACGCTCGGCAAAGGAGCGATCGTCGACGTGATCGCGGAGGTCCAGGGTGAAGCGATCGATGGCCTCGCGCTCTGGTACCAGATCAGCTCCAGCGAAGGCGACGGCTACGTCTGGGGCGGGCTCGTCGAGTGCACCCTCGATGAGGCGCCAGAGCTCCAGCCGCCGGGCTCGTTCTGGCTCCCGATCGAGTGCGGGAGCTCGGCCCTGGTCACTCAGGGCAACAACGGCGGGTTCAGCCACTACGGGACCTCGGCCTACGGCTTTGACTTCGGCCTCGCGCTCGGAGCGCCGCTGGTCGCGATCGCCGACGGTGTGGTCCAGACCGCGCTCTTCCAGACGATGCCCGGCGACCCTTGCTACAACGGCGGCGGCCAGGAGTGCGGGGGCAAGGAGAACCTCGTGACCCTCCTTCACGGCGACGGGACCACCTCGACCTATGTCCACCTCAGCGGCCTCAGCGTCGGCCTCGGGGAGTTCGTGCCGCGCGGGGCGCAGGTCGGGCTCGTCGGCTCAACTGGTTGGTCCACCGGCCGACACGCCCACGTCCAACGCCAAGAGAATTGCGGCTGGGGCTTCTGTCAGTCGCTGCCGGTCGCCTTCGCGGACGTGCCCGGCGACGGCGTGCCGGTGACCGGTCAGAACGTCACCTCCATGAACTGTCCCTAAGGCTAGCTCCGGCGCCTCACCTCCGCGACCAGCGGCCGCCAGCGCGCCCACGCCGCTGACGGCGCCCTCGAACCTGTATAGACTCGCCCCTCTGCCTGGCCCTCTCCCTCTCGCGCCGACGCGCGCGCTCTCGCTCCTGCTCGTGCATTGCCTCGCGTGCGCCGCAGGCGGCCCGCCTGTGATCACGCCGGAGCAAGGAGAGCCCCTGCCCGAGGGCTCGCGCGACCTCTCCCGCGGCGGCCGAGAGCGCGGCGTCCTCGAGTTCACCCTCGCTGGGGTCACCGCCGCCACCTCCGCCACTCTCATCACCTTCGGCGCCGTCGGCGTGCACCGAGCCCGCGAGCTGCGCGCCTACTGCGACGATCTCCCCATCGACGAGCAAGGCCTCGTCATCGACGACCCCGTGTGCCGCAGCTTCACTGGCGACCCTGTCGTCAACCAGCTCGTCTCTGCCGGCCTCAGCTTCTTCTTCGCCGCCCCCATGGGCGTCGCCAGCGCCTTCCTCCTCCGCCGCGGCCTGCGGATCCACCGCGACTACAAGCGCGCCCGCGCCACCGACCTGACCTTCAGGCCAGCCCCCTACCTCACCCCCCGCGGCGGCGGCCTCACCCTCACCCTCCGCTTTTAACCGCCCCGACGCGCCCGCTCGACAACGACGGCGAGACCCCTCTACGCTGACCTCGTCTTCCACCACCTCGAGCCCGCCGCCCGCGCGCCCTTCACCACGTGACCGTGGGCCCGCGACCTCACCCGCGGCGCCGGGTCATCGCGCCCTGGTGGTCGCGCTCAGGGCGCGAAGTCCAGCGCCCCCACCGCCCGGCCCACTGGCCCGCCTGCCCACCGGCCGCTTGGCCCGCCGCTCGGCCGCCATCGCCGACGGCTCTCCCAATTTTGTTCTACATCCAACAAATAAAGCCGACCGCCCCGCGGAGCGTCACGCCTGCGGCCGCTCGCCGTGATAGCCTCCGCGCATGCGCAGCGCACCGCTCCTCCTCCTCACGCTTGTGGTCGCTTGCGGCGACGACCTCGCGACCAGCGACTCCGCCAGCGAGACCGAGGCCTCCACCCTGGATCCCACCGCGACCGCCGGCTCCACCACCAACAGCGGCAGCGCCTCCGCGACCGGCACCACCGACGGCGGCAGCGCCACCGACGGCGAGACCGGCACCTCCACCACCGCCGGCGAGACCACCAGCACCAGCGCCGCCACCACCTCGAGCAGCACCGATCCCACCACCGCAGGCACCACCGACACCACCACCGACACCACCACCGACACCACCACCGGCGACCCTCCCGCCTGTGATCCCGAGCCCAGCTTCGACCCGCAGGCCGTCCCGCTCAACGAGTCCTGCGAGATCGAGCTGCAGATGGGCGGCTTCAACCCGCAGATCGAGTGGATCTACGGCGCCACCTCCTTCGCTGGCCCCGCCGCGGTCGGTCAGATCGTCGACACCAACAGCTCCGGCGCGATCGACCCCAGCGACCTGCCGGTCATCCTGATCTATCAAGGCAGCAACGTCATCGCCCTGCGGGGCGACGGCAGCGGCCCCGTCTGGACCGCCAACGGCGCCTACGGCGGCCCCGGCAACGGCATCGCCCTCGGCGACCTCGACGGCGACGGCTGGCCCGAGGTCGTCACCGCGGGCACCAACTCTGTGTGCGCGCTCAACGGCCAGACCGGCGCCCTCAAGTGGTGCCTCGGCGGCCTCGCCCTCCCCGACTTCGCCAGCAGCGGCTACAACTTCCCGGCCATCGCCGACATGGACGGCGACGGCTTCGCTGAGGTGCTCGTCGCTCGTTTGATCATCGACTATCAAGGGAAGCTGATCGCCAAGGGCACCCTCGGTAAGGGCGGCACCGCCAGCTACGGCGCCATGTCCGTGCCCGCCGACCTCGACGGCGACGGCCAGCTCGAGCTCGTCACCGGCAACGCCGCCTACGACGTCGACGGCCTCATCGTCTGGCAGAACGGCGGCCTCGACGGCATGGTCGCGATCGCCGACTTCGACCTCGACGGCAAGGGCGAGATCGTCAAGGTCACCGGCCAGACCGTCGCTGGCATGGAGAGCGACGGCGTCCAGGTGTGGGGCCCCCTCAGCTACCCTGGCAACATGAGCCCGCCGGCGATCGACGATCTCGACGGCGACGGCGTCCCTGAGATCGTCTTCGCCGCCCAGAACACCCTCGTCGCCATGGAGTGGGGCGGCGCCGTCATTTGGACCGCCGCGATCACCGACGGCAGCGGCGCCGCCGGCCCCAGCCTCTTCGACTTCGAGATGGACGGCTACCCCGAGGTCCTCTTCGCCGACGAGCAGCGGATCCGCTTCTTCTCGGGCCTCGACGGCAGCGTCAAGTTCACCTCCGACGCCCACAAGAGCGGCACCATCCTCGAGTACCCCGTCGTCGCGGACGTCGACAACGACGGCCAGGTCGAGATCGTGCTCGGCCACCACAGCGCCAACCAACAGATCGGCGCCGTCACCGTCTACGGCGACGCCGACAAGTCCTGGCCGCCGGGCCGCAAGATCTGGAATCAACACGCTTACTCGATCACCAACGTCGGCGATCTCGGCCAGATCCCCAAGTCGCCGCAGCTCAATTGGCCCAAGTACAACAACTTCCGCTCGGGCGACGTCGGCCTGCCGCCAGGCGACTACATCGACCTGCTCGCCGAGGTCTTGAGCGCCTGCGCTGACACCTGTGAGGCCACCGCCTACGTCGCCGCGCGGGTCCGCAACGCCGGCAACATCGAGGCGCCGGCCGGCATCTCTGTCACCTTGCGGGCGGGCGAGGGCGGCCCTGTGCTCGCCACCCTCACCACCAAGGACCCGATCCCGCCCGCGACCACCAGCCAAGCGCTCGTCTTCGCCGTCCCCGCCGCCGATCTCGCTGACATCGCCCCCGAGGTCACCGTCGACGACCTCGGCGACGGCAACGGCCAGATCTTCGAGTGCGTCGAGGACAACAACGTCGCCCTCGGCGCGCCGCTCCTCTGCGACACCAAGCCGGGCTGAGCGCGCGTCGTCAGGAGCTCGGGGCCAGCAGGAGCTGCGGCTGCAGCGTCACCCCGCCGACCATCAACGGCTCGAGCGAGGTGCTGAAGCTGCCGCCGCCCGAGAGGGTGCTGGTAGGCCGATGGATCACCGCGCCGCGCACCTCGCCGTCTTTCACCACCCAACCGCCCTCATAGTCCCCCGCGACCGCCCAGTACAGGCCGTCGTCCTCGAGCAGCCCGGCGGCGCCGCTGATCTCGAAGGACCGCCCGTCCTTCAGCGTCAAGGTCGCGTCGAGCGTGTCCTCGGTGAACGAGCCGACCAACCGCAGCCCGCCTGCTTCGTGCTCGATGTCGAAGACCCCGTCCGTATGCGCCCCGCGCAGCCACGCGCCGACGCTCGCCGAGGTCTCATCGCCGTCGCACGGATACGCCTCGACCTCGCCCTCGCTCACCACCACACCGAGGAAGATCGAGTCATCTACACGCAGCACAAATTGGGCGTCGACGGGCGCGGGCCCCTGCTCCTCACAACCAGCGGAGGAGAGGAGCGAGAGCGCGGCCGCGACCGAGACGATGAAGTGATTCATTCGCATACGGACCATATAGCCGCGCCGACGCGGCTATCGGATCGACGGGCCCGTTTATGGGAGGCATAAACAGATCGGATAGCCGCGGATCAATCCGCGAGCAGCCCGCGCCGGACCAGCCAAGCGCGCGACCAACGCGCCGAATCTGCCAGCGGCTCCCCGGCCGCCTCGATCGCGTGATACGCCGCCAACGCCGCCGCGCCCGCGAGGGCCGCCGCCGCGCCGCCGCTCAGCTCCCAGCGCGCCCGCGCCCGCGCGAACTCGAGGCGCGCCATCTCACCCGCCGACCACCCCGAGACGACCGCCTCCGCGCGCTCCAAGCGGAGCAGCGCGCCCGCGGCGTCGCCGAGGTCGAGGGCCACCTGCGCCAGCCCGAGCAGCGGCGCCGCGAGCAGCGGGTGCTCGGCTCCGAGCGCCCCCTCCATGCCGACCAGCGCCGCCTCCAGCTCGCGCTTCGCGTCCTGCGAGCGGCCCGCCGTCCACAACAAGAAGCCGAGGTTGTTGCGCGTGATCGCGACGTTCGGGTGCTGCTCGCCGAAGATCGCGAGGTCGTTGGCGAGCGCGCGCTCGTAGTCGACCAGCGCCAGCTCGCGCTGCCCGCGCTGCAAGCGCAAGCTGCCGCGGTTGAGCAGCGCGTCGGAGAGCGCTGGGTCAGCGGCCTCGCGCCCGCGGATCGCGATCGCGCGATCGAGCGCCACCTCCGCCGCGTCGACCTCTGCCCGCTTCATCAGCACGATCGCCAAGTTGTTGAGCGTCGCCGCGACGTCTGGGTGCTCCGCGCCTAGCGCCGCCTCTTCGATCACCAACGCCCGCTCCAGCGCCGACTTCGCCGGCCCCAGCTCGCCCGCCGCCGTGTAAGCCGCCCCCAAGTTGTTCAGCGTCGCCGCGACCCGCGGGTGATCGGCGCCGTACGCCGCCTCGAGGGCCGAACGCGCCGCCTCGAGCTCCACCAGCGCCTCCTCCGCGCGCCCCAGCCCGCGCAGCGCGTCGCCGCGCTTCGCCGCCAGCTCCGCGAAGGTCGGGTGCGCTGGCGGCAGCAAGCGGCGGTACACGTCGCTCGCCTCGTCGAGGTCGCGCAGCGCCTCGGCGTAGCGCGCCTGACCCTGGTGCAGCGCCGCCAGGTTCTCGAGGCGGAGCGCCTGCAAGCGGTCCAGGGCGCCGCGGCGGGTCAACATCGCCTCCGCGTGGCGCGCCCACACCACGCCCTCCTCCGCGCGACCGAGGCGGCGCCCGACCACCGCGATCAACGCGACCGCCGCCGTCGCCGCGGCCTCGTCGTGGCGCGCCCCTAGCGCGGTCCACCAGGCTCGGCCCAGCGACACCTCAGCCGCCGTATACGCGCCCGTGAGCACCTCTAACGACCCCTGAGTGACCAGCGCCTCCGCCAAGATCGGCGCATACCCGAGCGCCTCCGCCGCCGCCGACGCCGCCGTCGCCAGCTCGTAGCCGCGGCGCGGGCGACCGCCTTCGCCTTGAGCGCGCGCCGCCGCGAGCTGCGCCCCGAGCGCCTCCACCAGCTCGCGCGCCGCCGCCGCCGGCGGCTCATAAGGCGCCCGGAGCCGCGCGGGGTCGCTGCACGAGTCCAGCTCAGGCAGCGACGAGACCGCCCTCACCGCCTCTTGCGCGACCTCTGCGTCGGCCGCCGCGAGCACCGCCACGCGGGCGGCCATCTCGCGCTGCCGCCGGCTGAGGCACGCGAGCTCGAGGTCGTACAGCTCCTCAGAGAGCTCGCGGCGCTGATGGGCCCAACACGCCGCGGCGCGCGCCGCGACCCACCCGTCGGCGTACGCGTCGAGCGCCGCGAGCGAGCGGATCGCCGTCTGTCCGGCGAAGCTCGCGCCGGTCGCTCGGAGGGCCGCATCGACCGCGGCCCGCTGCTCCTCGCCCCACGTCGCCGCGATCTCTGCCGCCGCCCCGCCGCAGATCCGCGCGCCCTCGTCCTCGCCGCGCAGCGAGAGCAGCCCCAGCGTCGCCGCCACCGCCAAGCCCCCGAGGGCCAGCCGACGGCGCCTTCGCCCCCGCTCCCGCGTCAGCTCCTCCAGCAGCGCCCCCATGCTCTGCCAGCGGTCCTCTGGGCGGAGCTGGAGGCCGCGGCGCAGCGCCCGCTCCAGCCACTGCGGCGCCTTCACGCCGACAGGGGGGGCGCGGACCGCCCCGTCGAGCACCGCCGCCTGCAAGCTCGCCCACGAGTCCGTCGGGAACGGGTAGTCGCCATACACCCCGAGGTAGAGCGCGACGCAGAAGGCGAAGACGTCCGTCCTAGCGTCGACGGCGCCGCCCAAGTGCTGCTCAGGCGCCATAAACGCCGGCGTACCCATACGCGCGCCGGCGCGGGTGAGCTCGAGGTCGAGCGTCCTGCCCTCATGTGGATCACTCAGCCCGCTCGCCTCGCCCCGCCCCGCCTCCGCGCGCGCGAGGCCGAAGTCCATCACCTTCACCGCGCCGTCGTCGGCGATCAGCACGTTGTCCGGCTTAAAGTCGCGGTGCACCAGACCGACCGCGTGCGCCGCGGCGAGCCCGCGGCCGGCCGCGACGAGGATCTCCAGCACCTCGGGCCATGTCCTCTTGGCCACTTTGAGCCAATCGCCGACGCTCCGCCCGCGGACCAGCTCCAGCGCCATAAACACCTGGCCGTCGAAGGTCCCGACGTCGTAGATCGCGACCACGTTCGGGTGCGAGAGCCGCGCCATCGCCTGCGCCTCGCGCAGCAGCCGCAGCCGCGCCTCGGGGTCGTCGTGCCCCGCCCGCAGCAGCTTGATCGCCACGCGGCGGTCGAGCTCCGGGTCGTAGGCGGCGTAGACGATCCCCATCCCGCCCTCCCCGAGCGCCTCCAGCACCACGTAGCGGCCGAGCCGCGGCGACACCACCGAGCCGCGCGCGACGCCCTCCGCCGGCGCGACCTCCGACGCCAGCGTTCGGTCGAGCTCCAACGCCGCGGCCGCCGCGCCTGGCGCATCGATCTCTGAGGCTTGGGTCTCGTCGATCAGGCCGACCGACCCAGCGCGCCTCCCTGCCTGGTCATCCAGCGCGCGCGCCACCATCTCACCCGCGGCGGCTCGCGCGTCGAAGCGCGGCGCCCTCACCCGAGCCGTCGGGGGCGCGCGTGTGCTCGAGACCGAGGCGCTCGAAGCAGCGGAGGTTGAGGGTGAGGGTGAGGCGGCGCGCTCGCATCCCGTGGGGCCGAGTGTAGTCGAGGACGAGGGCGGCGCCTAGGGCTCGACCGCGCGCGCTCGGCCGCGCCAGCGCGGGCTTGCCGGCGGCCGAGTTCTGGACTATGACTCGTAAGTCATGTGACTGGTAAGTCACATCGGAGCGGATCTGCGCATGATCGAGGTCGAAGGGCTGACTTTTAGCTATCACGGGGCGGCGCGGGCGACGGTGCAGGATGTGTCGTTCTCGGCGCCGAAGGGGTCGATCTTCGGGGTGCTGGGGCCGAGCGGGGCGGGCAAGAGCACGCTGCAGAAGGTGATGATCAAGCTGCTGCCGCTGCAGGTCGGCGCGATCCGCTACGGCGGGCGGCCGCTGGCGGCGCTCGGGCGCGAGTTCTTCGCCGACGTAGGGGTCTCGTTCGAGCAGCCGAACCTGTTCCCCCGGCTGAGCGGGCGGGAGAACCTGACCTGCTTGCTCGGCCTGTACGACCGCGAGCACGACGACCCGGCGGCGCTGCTGGCGGCGCTGGGGCTCGGGGCGGCGGCAGATCAGCCGGCGGGCGAGTACTCGAAGGGCATGAAGCAGCGGCTGGTGTTCTTGCGCTCGCTGATCCACCGGCCGTCGCTGCTGTTCTTGGACGAGCCGACGTCGGGGCTGGATCCTGCGACGGCCGAGCTGGTGAAGCAGATGATCAGGGACCGGGCGGCCAGCGGGGTGACCGTCATCCTGACGACGCACGACATGACGCTGGCCGATCAGCTCTGCGACACGGTCGCGTTCCTGCACGACGGGTCGATCGCGGCGATGGCGAGCCCGCGGGCGCTGAAGCTGCGCTTCGGCGAGCGGGCGGTGCGGGTGGAGCGGCGGATCGACGGGCGGCTGACGCAGGAGGTGTTCGGGCTGGAGGCGCCGGAGGAGCAGGCGCGGCTGGCCGAGGCGCTGCGTTCGCCGGGGATCGAGACGCTCCACTCGCTCGAGGCGACGCTCGAGCAGGTGTTTTTAAAGGTGACAGGGAGGGCGCTGACATGAGGGCGGCGGCGCTTTGGTCGCTGCTCTGGTTAGACCTGCGGCTCGCCTGGCGGGGGCGGCTCTTCGCGGTGACGCTCGCGCTAGGGGCGGTGATGGCGGGGGCGGTGCGGATCTTCGCGCCGGCGGAGCTGGGCGGCGCCCACGAGCTGGAGGAGCTGGCGGCGGCGTGGGCGGCGGAGGGCGGCCGCTTGACCACCCTGCGGCCCCAGGCGCAGGCGATGACGCTGCAGGCGCGGCTGGTGCCGGCGGTGATCTGTCTGGATGTGCTGGTCGTCGGGTTCTTCTTCGGCGGGGTGATGCTGCTGCAAGAGAAGGCGCTGCGGACGCTGGCGGCGTACCGCGTGAGCCCCGGCGGAGCGGGGCTGTACGTGACCTCGAAGGTGCTGGTGAACCTGCTGATGGCGCTGCTGTACACCGCGCTGGTGCTGGTGATCGTGCCGCCCGCGGGGGCGTCGATCGGCGCGATCGCGGGGGTGATGGGGGTGGTCAGCCTCGGGTCGGCGACCTGTACGCTCGGAGGGATCGCCCTGGCGGCGCCGTTTCGCGGGCTGTCGTCGTTCTTCTACCCGGCCGCGGTCGCGTCGATGGTGCTGAGCGCGGCGGTGCCGGCGTACGTGGCGCCCGCCTTCGCCACCGAGGGCATGTCGTGGATCCGCGCGCTGCCGACGTATCAGGCGTTCTTCGCCCTGTGCGAGCTGCTCGGGCCGGGCGGCCGCGCGGGGGTGCTGCCCGGTTTCTTGTGGATCAGCGGCGTCGGCCTGGTGATCACGGCGGCGCTGGCGTGGTGGCTGACGGCGCGGCGCGTGATGCAGGAGGTGGCGTGATGAGGCGCGCATGGGCGGCGATCTCGGCGATCGCGAGCAAGGACCTGAAGGTAGCGCGGCGCGATCAGGTGACCACCTACGTGCTCGCGGGCTCGCTGCTGCTGGCCGGCGCGGCGCGGCTCTTCTTGCCCCTCGTAGAGGGGACACAGCCGCGCTTCGCGGTGCTGGAGGGGGCGCCGGCGGCGTTGATCGAGCGCCTCGAGGCGGCGGGGCGGGTGGAGCTGTGCGCGGACGAGGCGGCGCTGCGGGCGAGGGTGCTCGAGCAGGACGACGCGCCAGGGCTGATGGTCGACGAGCATGGGGCGCTGGCGCTGCTGCTGGAGGGCGATGAAGCGCCTGCGGTCGTCGCGTCGACGATGGCGGCCGCGAGGAGCGAGGCGGCGACGCAGGGCGGCGGTGATGGGCCGCCCCGGCCGCCGATCCGGGCGATCGGCCTGTCGCTGCTGCTGTACGCGGCGGTGGTGCTGGTGGGCTCGGCGATGGGGCTCGGGATCGTCGAGGAGCGGGAGAGCGGGGCGATGTCGGCGATGTCGGTGACGCCGCTGCGCTTTCGCGAGTACGTGATCGCGAAGCTGGCGGTGAGCGGGGCGCTGGCGATGACGTTGGGGGTGGCGGCGGCGTGGGTGGCGATCGGCGCGGCGGCGCCGCTGGGGTCGATCGCGCTGGCGGCGCTGGGGATCGTGCCGATCACCTGGCTCTTCGGGCTGGTGATCGGGGCGGCCGCGTCGAATCAATTGGCGGCGATGGCCGCGATGAAGGGGCTGATGCTCGTGCTGGTCAGCGCGCCGGTGGTCGGCTTCATGGACCTGGGCGGCTGGGCGTGGCTGCTGACGCCCTTCGCGCCGCACTGGGGGGTGCAGGGCATGTTCGCGGCGCTGAACGGGCAAGCGCCGTGGGCCGCCCTGTGGGCCGCCCTGTGGGCCGCGCCCTGGGTGGCGGGGCTGCTGCTGCTGCTGCGCCGTCGCGTGACCGCAGCGACCTGAGGCGCCGCCGGGGGCGATTGACAGCCCCCTACGCGCGCCCTACCGTGCAGCCGCGGTGGCTCGGGCGCGAGCGACCAGCCGAGGCGCCGATGTCGAGCGAGTTGACCACCATCGAGCTCTTCAAGGAGGCGATGAAGTTCTCGGCGGGTCACTTCACGATCTTCTCCGCGGACCGGCGCGAACGCCTGCACGGCCACAATTTCACGGTCCAGGCGCGGATCACCGGCGAGATCGACGACAACGGCATGATGGGCGACTACCGCGACCTCAAGCGCGTCCTGTTCGACCTGTGCGCCGGCCTCAACGAGTACTTCCTGCTGCCCGGCCGCTCGCCTCACCTCACGTTGCGCGAGGAGGGGGCGCTGATCTACGCCGACTTCGGCGGCGAGCGGATCCCGTTCCTCCGCGGCGACGTGTTGGTCCTGCCGATCCGCAACATCACCGTGGAGGAGCTCGCGCGCTACTTGCTCGACCGCTTGATCGACGACGGCGAGCTGCTCCACTTCGGAGCGATCCACGCGCTCACCGTCAAGGTCTCCTCGGGACCGGGCCAGGTCGGCGTCGCGCGCTGGAGAAGGGCCGCGTCATGAGCGAGCTGCTCGTCATCACCGGCGCGAGCCGCGGGATCGGCCTAGCCACGGCGCGTCGGTTCCTCCGGCGCGGGGCGGAGGTCATCAACCTGTCCCGTTCACCATGTCCGCTCGCGGGCGTCCACCAGCGCACCGTCGACCTCGCGCGGCCCGGCTTCGAGCTGGCGATCGAGGCGCCGCTGGTCACCGCCGCGGCCGCGGCCGATCGCGTCGTCCTGATCCACAACGCCGCGGTGATGGTCGCGGACAGCGCCCAAGCGGTCGACGCCGCCGCCTTCGGCCGCGCCCTCGCGGTCAGCCTCCAAGCGCCTGCCGCCCTGAACCGCCTGCTTATCCCGCAGATGCGGCGCGGCTCCTCGATCGTGTACGTCGGCTCCACCCTGTCAGAGAAGGCGGTGGCGGGCGCGTTCTCGTATGTCGTGTCGAAGCACGCCGTGGTGGGCATGATGCGCGCCACCTGCCAGGACCTCCTCGGCCGCGGGGTCCACACCGTCTGCGTCTGTCCAGGCGTCACCGACACGGAGATGGTCCAGCAGCGAGTGGGCGGCGATCCGGAGGTCTTGGCGGCCCTCCGATCCATGACCGGCGAGGGCCGGCTGATCGAGCCCGACGAGGTCGCCGCGGTCCTCGAGATGGCGGCGGATCACCCCGTCCTGAACGGCACCGTGCTGCACGCCAACCTCGGCCAGCGCGAGCGGTAGCGCGGGCCTGAAGACGGTCGAGCCGCGAGCCGCGATCAGAGGCAGGCGCCCGCGGGCGCGGCCACACACCCGTCGGTCCACTGCGCCGGGTCAGCGCACTCGGCGGTGAAGGCCTCCAAGCACGCGGCGAAGAACTCCGGCGGGCGCAGCTCACAGAGCATCGGCGGCTGGTAGTTGACGAGCACCTCATCGGGCCCCAGGTCGGCGCGTTGACGCCGCAGCTCCGCGGTGCCTTGGCCGCGCACCAGCAGCACCTCGACGGCGCACGGGCCGGCGCAGGCGCGCGTCCGCAAGCTCACCGCGTCGCGGAGCCGCAGTTGGTCGAGCACGCAGCTCCCCGCCGCGTCGAGGGTGCACGCGCCGGCGCAGTCGGGCAGGGTCCACGCCGCGCACGGCTCCGCGGCCTCGCACGCGAAGAGGCCCTCCGGCGCTGGCGGCCCCGCCGTGGTCGTCTCGCCCGTCGTGTCGGCGTCGCCGCTGGTCGTCGACCCGGCGCTCTCGCTGGTGGCCGGGTCAGCGCTCGCGTCCGAGCCCGTGGTCGCGCCGTCGCTGCTCGTCGCCTCGGAGCTGCTGCTCGTGGCGGAGTCGACCGGCAGATCGGGCAGCTCGAGGAAACACGCGGGCGCCGCGAGGGCGAGCACGATCAAGGCGAACGACCAGCGCATCGTGATCGCGATAGTACCGCCGCCGCGCCTATTTTGTGCTCGTCTTCTTCTTCTGGAAGGGGTTGACCGGCTCGAGCGAGACGTCGCCGGGGCCGCTCGAGCTCTTGCCGGCCGGGCGCCTCTTCTTGCGCCTCAGGGCGCGTTCGATCGTTCGGTCGCGATCGGGAGTGAGCACCAACAGCTCGTCCTCGTAGCCGTCGGCGAGCAGCAGCAGCTCCCGCGGCGCGCCGTCGCGGGGGAGCGAGAGGCCGCCGGGCTCGTCGCTGCGGCCGAGGAGCTGCCCGCCCGCGCGATCGACCACGCGCGCGGCGGGCGTGATCTTCAGCTCGATCGTCACGGTGGCCGCGAGCTGGGGCGGCTCGGGCGCGGGCGCGGGAGCGAGCGCGGGCGCGGGCGCGAGCGCGAGCGGCGGCGGCGACGGCGGCGATCGATCAGGGGCGAGCCGCGCCGCGATCGCGACGAGCAAGAGCACACACGCGAGCGCAGCCAGGCCCGCCCAGAGGCCGAAGCGCCGCCCCGTGGGCGTCGGCGGCGGCTCGTCCGCGAACGCCATCGCGCGCCCGATGAAGGACGGAGCGGCGCGCTCCTCCGCGATCACCTGCACCGGCGCGGCGCCGCTGCCGACCGCGGCGATCGCCTCGGCCAGCTCGTCCATCGTCTGGAAGCGCAGCGCGGGGTCCTTCTGCAGGGCCTTGAGGACCACCGCCTCGGCGTCCGCGGGGATCTCGGCGTCCGGCGCGAGGCGCCGCGGCGACGGCGGCGCGTCGAACATGTGCTGCTTCAAGAGGCCCATCGGCGAGTCGGCGACGAAGGGCGGGCGCCCGGTGAGCGCCTCGAAGAGCACGACGCCGAGCGCGTAGATGTCGCTGCGGGCGTCGACCTCGAGGCCCTCGGCCTGCTCGGGCGACATATACGCGGGTGTCCCAAAGACCATGCCGGCCTCGGTGAGCGCCCGCCCGTCGAGCGTCGCGCTGCGCACCTTGGCGATCCCAAAGTCGAGCACTTTTACGAAATCGCGATCGCCGCCGCGCTCGATCAAGAAGCAATTCTCGGGCTTGAGATCGCGGTGCACGATCCCCGCCGCGTGGGCGACCGCGAGCGCGCCGGCGATGTCCAGCGCGATCTTGCGCGCGCGCGGCCACGGGAGCCTGCGCTCGCGCTGGAGGCGAGCGCAGAGATCCTCGCCCTCGAGCAGCTCCATCACCATGTAGGGGCCCTCGGCGGCGCGGCCGAAGTCGACGACCTCGATCACGTGCTCGTGGCGGATCTTGGAGACCGCCCGCGCCTCACGCAGGAAGCGCTCAGCGGCCTCGGGGTGCTGGAGCTGGCCCGCGTGCATCACCTTGACCGCGAAGAGCTTGCCGATCGTCACCTGCTCCGCCCGATACACCGCGGCCATACCGCCGACGCCGAGCTGCTTGATGAGCCGGTAACGATCAGACAGCACCCGCCCCGCGAGCGCCTCCGGCTCGGCCTCTTCTTGGTCACCGGCTTGGTAGCGGCCGGTGGGAGCCTCGTGCGATCGCTGCGGGTCCATGCGCGCTCGCCGCAGTGTAGCCCAACGCGGCCCGCCTCGCGCCCCTGTGATACCGTCGATCGATGGCGCGACGACGTGCATTGGCACATCTGACAGCGGCGACGTTGGTTTGGCCGGCGCCCGCGCTCGCGGCACCGAGCCCCACCTCGAGCCGCCAGGTGTCGGCCCCGGTGGCGGTCGGCGAGCCTGATCCAGCGGCGACACCTGAGAGCGAGCTGGACAGCGCTGAGGCGCTCTATAACGCCGGAGAGCAGGCGTATTGGCTCGGCGACTTTCGCCTCGCGGTGGAGCTCTTCGAGGCCGCGTACACGCGCTCGGGCCTGCCGGCGCTGCTCTACAACGTCGGCCTCGCGACCATGCGCCGCTACGAGCTGACGCAAGATCCCGAGGATCTACGGCGAGCCCGCGCCGTCCTGACCAACTACGCGCAAGAGCTGATCAAGGATCCCGAGCTCCAACAGGCGGAGAACGTGCCTCGCTTGATCGCCCAGCTCGACGCGAAGCTCGCCGCGCTCGCCCAGCCCGAGCCCGTCCAGCCCGCCGCGCCCTCGAGCGCCATGCTCGCCGCGCCGGAGCGCTGCCAGTTGCCGCTCGAGGCGACGCCCGCCCGTGAGGATCGCCGCGCGGGCGCCGCGGTGATGACCGCGAGCGGGCTCGTCTTTGCGGGCGGCGTCGCGAGCGTGATCGTCTTCGCGCTCAAAGGGCAGGGCTTCCAGCAGCAGCAGGAGCGGATCTTGGTCGACGCCGCGGCGCGCGGCTGCGGCGACGGCGACGCCAGCGCCGCCTGCGTGACCCTCGAGCAGGCCCGCCAGATCACCGTACAGAACGGCCAACGCGCCAACCTGCTCGCGGGCGGGCTCGGCGGCGGCCTGATGGCGATCGGCGCCGCGGGGATCGTCGTCGGCGCGGTGGTGTACAGCCGCCAGCCCCGCGCGGACCGCCTCGCGCTCACCCCATCCTTCACGCCCAGCGCCGGCGGGCTCACCCTGTCCGGGCGCTTCTAGGCGCGCCGCTGGCCTCGCTCGGATCCGCCAAAAAAATGCCCGCCACACGCCTCGCCATCGCCCTCCTCCTCGCGCTCGCCTGCAACAAGGGCGACGACGGCGCCGCCACCACCGACGCCTCCGCCACCTCGACCTCGACCTCGACCTCGACAACCGACACCACCACGGACACCACCGCGACCTCAACCTCGACCAGCACGACCTCCACCGAGACCACTGGAGCGCCGATTCCACCTGCCTGCAAGGCCACAAGTGAGTGTCCTAAAGGACAGTTTTGTTTGAGCAAGCCCTGCGACCAGGTCATGGACGAGCCCGGCTGCGACGAGCTGCGCTGCTACCCCCAGTGCTCCTCCCCCTTCGACGACAGCGCCTTCTGGACCTGCGCCGACACCCAGGCCTGCTGCGGCATGTACCCCTGCATGGCCGGCCAGTGCACCGAGCGCTTCGACCCTACCGACGGCTGACGAGCCCCGCGCGCGGCCGCGACCGTTGCCTTCCTCGCCTGCATCGCAGACCATGCCGAGGTGGCCGCCGGATCGACCGATGACGACACCGAGCCGACCCGCCGAGACGCCGCCGCCGCGTCTCCGCCCAGCCCCGCGCCCGCCTCGGCCGCGCCGCATCCCCTCCAGATCGCCCACTACACCGTCCTCGGCGCGCTCGGCCGCGGCGCGATGGGCGTCGTCTACGCCGCCTACGACGACAAGCTCGATCGCAAGGTCGCGCTCAAGCTCCTCCACGCGGCGGGGGACGCCGGCACCGCAGGCCGCGCCCGCATGCTCCGCGAGGCGCAAGCCCTCGCCCGCGTCTCGCACCCGAACGTCGTCCAAGTCTACGAGGTCGGCGAGTACGACGGCCAGATCTACATCTCCATGGAGTTCGTCCGTGGCGTCACCCTCCGCCGCTGGCGCTCCGCCGCCCCCCGCACCTGGCGTGAAGCGCTCGCCATCTACCTCGAGGCAGGTCGTGGCCTCGCCGCCGCCCACGGCGCCGGCCTCGTCCACCGCGATTTTAAGCCCGACAACGTCATGCTCAGCGACGATGGCCGCGTCCGAGTCATGGACTTCGGCCTCGCCCGCACCATCGACCGCGCCGACATCACCGCCGAAGCGACCCCCGCCAACGACCACCTGACCTCCTCCACGCTCACCGCCGTCGGCGCCGTGCTCGGCACGCCGGCCTACATGGCGCCGGAGCAGGTGCTCGGCAGCCCCGACGTCGGCGCCCCCGCCGATCAATTCGCCTTCTGCGTCGCCCTCTTTGAGGCCCTCTACGGCGCCCGTCCCTTCGCAGGCGCGGATCTCCGCGAGCTCGCCGCCAACATCACCCGCGGCAAGATCCGCGAGCCGCCGCGCGCCCGAGTCCCGCGCTGGCTGCGTCGCGCCGTCTACCGCGGCCTCATCGTCGACCCCGCCCGCCGCTGGCCCACCATGGCCGCCTTGCTCGCGCACATCGAGCGCGGCCTCGCCCTCGCCCGCCTGCGCGTCGCCGCCGCAGCCGCGCTCCTGCTCGCCCTCGTCGCCTTCGCCGGCTGGGGCCTCTACCGCGCCCAGCTCGCCGCCCGCGCCGACGCCTGCGAGCGCGCCGCCGACGAGCTCGACCCCGTATGGAGCGACGACGCGCGCGCGCGGTTACGAGCGTCTTTCACCGCCACCCAGCTGCCGAACGCCGCCGCGGACGCGGATCGCGTCGTCCAAGCCCTCGACCGCCACGCCCTCGCCTGGAGGCGCGCCCGCGCCGACGCCTGCCTCGACCACGAGCGCAGCGACGACGACCCCGCCGCCACCGCGGACACCTACGACCGCGCCCTCTGGTGCCTCGAAGAGCGGCGCGTCGAGCTCGAGTCGTTCATCGCCGAGCTCGCCGTCGTCGATCGCGCCCTGATCCAGAAGGCCGTGCCCGCCGCCGCTGGCCTCGACCCGATCGCCTGCGCCGAGCGCGCCGCCCTCGCCCGCCTCGGGCTCCCTCCGCCCGACACCCGCGACGAGGCGCGAGCGATCCGCGGCCTGCTCGCCCGCAGCGGCAACCTCCACGCCGCCGGCAAGTTCGCCGAGGCCGTCGAGCTCGCCCGCGAAGCGCTCGTACGAGCACAAACTATCGAGTGGCCCCCCCTCGTCGCCGCCGCCCACCTGCGGATCGGCCTCACCACTGATCGCCTCGGCGGCTTCGCCGACGCCGCGCTTGACCTCGAGGAGGCCGGCTTCGCCGCCATGCGAGCCGGCGCCCTCGGCCTCGCCGCCGACGCCACCACCGCCCTCATCACCCTCGTAGGCCAGCGCCTCGCCCGCTTCGACGACGGCCGCCGCTGGGCCCGCCTCGCCGAGCTGGCGATCCACGCCCTGGAGCCCGAGCCGGGCCTGCGCACCGCCTCGCACCACCTCGGCCTCGCCGTCGTCCGCGCCTTGACCGGCGATCTCGCCGGCGCGAAGGAGCTCCAGCGCCGCGCCCTCGCCATCCAAGAGCGTCACCTCGGACCCGACCACCTCCACATCGCCTCTACCCTCCAGAACATCGCCCTCACCGAGATGAACCTCGCCGCCTACCCCGCGGCGCTCGCCGCCATCGAGCGCTCCTTGGCGATCCGCGAGGCCGTGCTCGGCCCCGACCACAGCGACGTCGCCCGCGCCTTGACCGTCCACGGCCTCGTGCTCCGGCGCATGGGCGACTACCCCGGCGCCCTCGCCCTCCAGCAGCGCGCCGCCGAGGTGACTGAGCGGGCCCTCGGCCCCGAGCACCCCGACCTCGCGGTGATCCTCACCAACCTCGCCAACATTCACCTCCTCATGGGCGCCATGGATCAGGTCCGCGGCCTGCACGCGCGCGCCCTCGCGATCCGCGAGGCGACCCTCGGCCCCGAGCACCCCGAGGTCGCCGCCAGCCTCAGCAACCTCGCGATCGCCCACCAGGCCACCGGCGATCTCGCCGGCGCCCGCGACCTCCACCTCCGCGCCCTCGCCCTGCGCGAGCGAGCCTTCGGCCCCGACCACCCCGAAGTCGGCAACAGCCTCACCAACCTCGGCGGCGCGGAGCTCGGCCTCGGCGCCTTTGATCGCGCCCGTACACACCTCGCGCGCGCCCTCATCATCCTCGAGGCCACACGCGGCCCTGACCACCCTGACCTCGTCGGCGTGCTCGTCAACCTCGGCACCGCCGACCACGCCGCCGGCCGCCGCGCCGCCGCGCTGCCTCGCTTTCGCCGCGCGATCGAGATCATCGAACGAGCCCAAGGCCCCGAGCACCCCAGCCTCGAAGAACCCCTGCAATCCCTCGCGCGGGCCCTCCTCGAGATGGGGCGCCACGAGGAGGCCATCCCCATCGCTGCCCGCGCCGTCGCCTCGATCGACGCCCGCGGCGCCGCCGCCACGCTCGACGCCGCCGCCGCCCGGATCACCCTCGCGCACGCCTTATGGGACGCGCCGAAGAAGGCCGGCCGCGATCGCGAGCGCGCCCGCGCTCTCGCCCTCCAGGCCCGCGTCGAGCTCCACAGCGCCCCTGGCGGCGAGTCCGAGCTCGCCGCCCTAGAGCGCTGGCTCGCGAAGCGGCGCTGACCCGACGCGCCTACTCCGCGATCACCAGCTCGACCGCGGCGCCGGGGAACGTGAAGGGCGCGCTGAGCGTCACCATCTCCCCGAGCGACTCACTCGCGGGGCCGTCCGGGAAGCACCAACCCTGCTCGTTGGGGGTGCAGGTGCACTCGGCGCACGCGCCCGCTGGGCCGTAGTCGATCCGCGCCTCGTACTCGCCGGCCGCGGCGTCCGCCCAGCGCCCACACAAGGGGGAGCCTTGGCAGCTCGCGCACTCGGAGGGGAGCGGCATCCGCGGGAAGTGTTGACCGCTCCACGAGGTCTCGTACACGCCACCTGGCGCGATGTAGAGCGGCCACAGCTCCGGGCCATTATCCGTACAGGACACCTCGCAGGTGCTTTTGTAGGAGGTGCAGGGGAAGTCGCACGCCGTCGGCGCCGTGACGAGGGAAACGGCGCCGCCCGCCGGCACGATCTGGATCACCTGGTGGAGGTTATCCCCGCTGCGCGGGTAGCTATAGCGGACCCAGATCCCTGCGCCTGTGGTGTTGCGGAGGACCACCGGCACTTGATCCTCGGACGCGGGCCGCCCGCCCGAGAAGAGATCCTCACAGACCCCGCTGGTCTCCCCCTCGGTTTCAGTGCTCCCGCCGTTACAAGCGCCGAGCGAGGCCGCGCTCAGGCACAAAAAGACGGCCCCCAATGGCCCCAAAGCGTTGAACATGCCCGATTCTAGCAGAGCAGAGCCGCGGACCATCAAGACGATCCGCGGCGCGGGACCGCGCAGCCTACGGCTTCAGCAGCTTAAACGCGTGGCCCCACGAGTTGTGCAGGAACCCCGAGATGCACCAGAGCTGGCAAAGCGGCTCGATCGCCCGCGCCGACTTCACCCCGCCCATATCCTCCGAGTCCCAACCGAAGAGCTCGAGGATCCCCTGCACCGTCGCCTTCGCGTCCTTGTCGTCGCCGCAGATGAACATCGTCGGCCGCCCGCCGGGCAGGCTCGGGTTCACCATCAGCGCGTTGCCCACGCACGAGAACGACTTCACGAAGCGGGCCGTCGGCGCCAGCGCTTGCAGCCGCTCCATCAGCGACTCGTTCGGGCCTGTAAAAAATTGCAGCACGCCGTCGACCGGCGGCCCGCCGATCGGGTTGCACGCGTCGATCACCACCTTGCCCGCGAGCGCCTCGCCAGCCAGCCCCACCGCGTCCGCCGCGACCCCGCCGCCGACCGCCAGCACCACGATCTCCCCGAACGCCGCCGCCGCCTGCATCGTACCTTCGGCGATCCCGTTCGCGGCTGACCAATCGGCCAGCTTATCGCCGGAGCGGCTGCCGATCATCACCTCGTAGCCGTGGCGCTTGAAGCCCGCCGCGAGGACCTTTCCGACGTCACCAGACCCGAGCACACCGACTTTTTTCGCTTGCATCACGATCTCCTCGCGCCGCTAAAGATCGGCGCGAGGCGGACTCTAGCAGCCCTACCGGCCCGCCTGACCTGTCGCTCATCGCCCCCACCGCACCCGCGATAACGAGCGCGAGCGCGGCGCTCAGCTCTTGCGGCAGTCGGGCTGCACCCGCCCGGTGCGGGTCAGCACCAAGTGGAAGAGCTGCCCGTCGCGGCACCTCGACGCCCCAGCCGCCGCCAGCAGGTAGAACTTCCACATCTTATAGAAGCGATCGTCGTAGCGGGCGCTGCGCAGCTCAGGCCACGCCGCGTCGAAGTTGCGCCACCACGCCATCAGCGTGTGATAGTAGTCCGCGCCGAGGTTGTGGAGGTCTTCGAGCACGAAGAGCCCCTCGATCGCCTTACCGAGCTGCGCGAGCGAGGGCGCGCACGCGTTCGGGAAGATGTACTTTTCAATGAACGGGATCCCGTGGCGGCGGCTCACGTTGTTCGCGATCGTGTGCACCAGCGCCACCCCCTCCGGCTTCAGGCAGCGATGGATCACCTCCATCATCGTCCGGTGGTTCTTGTAGCCGATGTGCTCCGCCATGCCGATCGACACCACCGCGTCGTAGCTGCCCGTCATGTCGCGGTAGTCGCCCAGAATGAATTCTACCGACAGCCCCTTCCACATCTCCTTCGCCAGCGCCACCTGCTCCTTCGACACGGACACCCCGCGCACCTGGCAGCCGTAGCGCTCCGCCGCGAACGCCGCGAAGCCGCCCCAGCCGCAGCCGAGGTCGAGGACCTTCATACCCGGCTGTAGCCCCACCTTGCGGCAGATCAGGTCCAGCTTCGCCTCTTGCGCCTCCTCGAGCGTCTTCGCCTCGCGCCAGTAGCCGCAGGTATAGACCATGCGCTTGTCGAGCATGCGCTGGTACAGATCGTTGCCGAGGTCGTAGTGCACCTGGGCGACCTCGTACGCGCGCGAGCGGCTCTGGAGGTTCAGCAGCAGCGCCCGCAGCGGCAGCCCCCAGCGCCGCCAGTCGCCTTGGATCACGTGCTTAAAGTTCGCCCGCACGATCCGGTCGATGAACTCCTCGAGCGCCGGCACATCCCACCAGCCGTCCATGTACGACTCACCCAGCCCCATCGACGCCTGCCGCAGCAGGCGCTCGTAGAAGCGCGGATCATGGACCTGGATGTCCCACGGCTCGGGACCTCCCACGGTGATCCCCGCGCCAGAGAGCAGCTCACGAACGATGTCTTCGGCTCGACCTTGCTTCATCGGTAAGGCGCCGGAGAGTCGCCTGCCCCTGCCCTCAGGTCAAGGCGCCTCAGCCGCTCACGGGGAGGTCGGCGCCGCGCCCGTCGCCTCCCCTTGACCTGTCTTTTGGGGCAGACTCCTCGCCAGCGCCGCCTCGTCGGCGCCCCCCGCCGCCTCCTCGAAGCCCTGCATCAGCGCGTCGGTGATCGCCATGCCCATCCGCACATAGCCGCGACGGCTCAAGTGGATGTGATCCGGCCGGCCCATCGCCGGCTCAGCGCGGGCCCACAGCGCCATCGACCCCTCGCCGCCCATAAACGCCAGCGCGTCCCAAAACGCGCAGCCCTTCTCCAGCGCCACCTCACGCTGCGCCGCCACCAGCGCGGCCGTCCGCGGCCGCGGCACGTAGCCCCCCTCCGTCTTGATCGGGAAGTCCCCCGGCCCCACCAGCAGGCAGCTCGCCGTCGGAGCCGCCCGCGCGAAGCGATCGAGCACCCGCCGCAGATCTCCCTTGTACGCCGCGATCGGCTGGTCCTCGTCGAGCGCCTCGTTGGTCCCATAGGCCAGCACATACAGGTCCGGCGCCCGCCTGCGGATCTGGTCGGTCCACAGCGCCTCGTCCCACTTCAGGTGGTTCGCCGCCCGCGTCCCGTTGATCCCCAGCGTATCGACCACCACCCCGGGCGCGTCGTTCTCCACCGTCATGCCGAACACCCGCACCTCGCCCTTCCCCAGCGGCCGCAGCTCCACCTCGTGCGGCCCCCCGTCGATCGTCTTGGCGAAGTAGCCCGGCCCGATCGCCTTCGCCTTCGTATCGACCGTGCCCGCCTCCTCGCCGTCGATCTTCACCGAGAACTTGCCGCCGCCCGGCTGCTTGAGAAAGAACAGCTCATAGCGCGTCTTGTGCGGCGCCTCTGGCGGCTTGCCTGTCGGCTTCACCCGCGTCACGTCGCGCGCCTTCGAGGCCGAGGCGCTCGCGCCCAGCAGCCCGAAGAGCCCGTCCTCACGCGAACCTTTGCGCTGCGCGTGCTCCGTCTTCCACCCCTTCGAGGTCTCGAGCTCCCACGCCAGCAGGCGGTAGTAGCGGTTCGTCTTCGCCAGCGCGACGAAGCCCAGGCCGCCGTCGCCGAAGCGCTCACCCAAGTACGAGCGCAGGTACGTCGGATAGATATCGGCCGCCGTGTGCGACGCCCCGTACAGCAAGATCCTCACCTTGCCGTCCGGATCCTCACCGCGACGCAGCCGCCGCAGCGCCCCATAGAACGGCTCCAGCGCCGGCTCCGCGCCCTCGATCGGCACAAACAACCCCAACAGATCCCCCGGGATCGCCGGCGTCGCCGCCTCCGCGCCCTCGCCGCCCGCTGAGCCGGGCAAGCCCTCCAGCGCGCCCCCGCCCGCGCCGATCAGCGGCAGCTCCCGCGCGTACTCGCCAAAATGCGCCTCGCGCCCCAACACCGCCTTCTGCGCGGCGATCCGCGCCAGCGCTGCCTCCTCGCTCAGCGTGATCACCGGCGGCAGCGGCGTCGCCGCGGCGCTCGCCTCGCGAGGAGCGGATTCGCCCCCCTCTTCCGGTCGCTCGTGCCCCTCCTCCGGCCGCGGCGCCGTCGCCAGCGGCGCGCTCGCCTTGCCGCTGCTGCACCCGCCGAGCGGTCCGCAGCCGACCACCAGCATCGCCACCGCGCCGGCCAGGAGCGGCCTGCGGTGGGTTTTAACGAGGGAACGAGCCACCCTCGGCAGGGTGAATGGTGGCGCTTCAGCCGTCAAATTCGCGGCAATTTTTGCAAAAATTCGCAACAAATTTGGATCCTCCGCCCGCTTGTCGGATCGCCCCGCCCGCTCCGCCTGCTCGCCCGCCTGCCCCCGGCAAAAGATGTTACGGTTTCGCCACCGCATGCGTCGTCCAGCAGAGGAGCGATGGGTGAGCGCGAACCTCCCGTCTTCGGAGTTCCCGCTGGTGCTCGCCTGCGACGCGGACGGCCTCCTGGTCGCCGTCGGCCTCGGCGGCCCCGGCGACGGCGATCGCGCCGTGCGCGCCCACGCCACAAGACATCGGACCGCCTTCACCGCCGACCTGGGCGAGACCGCCCGTCGCGCCCTAGAGCGCGCCCTCGACCACTTCTCCGAGTACCTCCGCGGCCAACGGCGCGCCCTAGGGCTGCCGCTGCGCCCCCTCGGCACCGACTTTCAGCGCCGCGCCTGGGCCGAGCTCTGCCAGATCCCCTACGGCCAGACCCGCAGCTACGGCCAACAGGCCGCCGCCCTCGGCGCCCCCAAGTCTGTGCGCGCGATCGGCCAAGCCAACGGCAAGAACCCCCTGCCGCTCGTCATCCCCTGCCACCGCGTCATCGGCGGCGACGGCTCCCTCACCGGCTTCGGCGGCGGCCTCGCCCGCAAGCGCTGGCTCCTCGATCTCGAGCGTCACCACAGCGAAGCCCCCCCGCTCCCTCTCGGCCCACGAGCCCCCGCATGAGCCAGCGGCGCGGGCCCCTTGAGGCCACCCTCGCCTTCCTCGACTTCTTCGCCGCGGTCCTCCGCTGCTTGGTTACGGGCCCGCATTTTTGGCTCGAGACCCTGCGGACCATGGACATCTTGATGCGGCGCTGCCTCATCCCTGTCGGCCTCGCCGTCGCCCCGGTCGGCGCCGTCATCGCCCTGCAAGGCGTCGGCGTCTTCCGCATGTTCGGCGTCGAGGGCCTCTTGTCGTCGATGCTCGCCACCGCGATCTTCCGCCAATACAGCCCCGCGCTCGCCTCGGTGATGGTCGCCGCCCAAGCCGGCTCGTCGATCGCCGCCCGGATCGGCACCATGAAGGTACGCGGCCAGATCGACGCGCTCGCCGTCATGTCCGTCGACCCGCTGCGCTACGTCGTCGTCCCCGGCTTCATCGCCTGCCTCATCATCGCCCCGCTGCTCAACGTGCTCACCACCGCGCTCGGCCTCGTCAGCGGCTGGTTCTTCGCCGTCGTGCTCGCCCGCGTCGATCACGGCGCCTTCGTCGACAACCTCTACTCGCAGGTCACCGTCACCGACCTCTGGATCGGCCTCGCCAAGTGCACCCTCTTCGGCGGCGCCATCGGCCTCATCGCCGGCTTCGCGGGCCTGCGCACCGTCGGCGGCGCCGCTGGGGTCGGCCGCGCCGCCAACAGCACCGTCGTCACCACCATCATCATGATCTTGGTGATCGACTACTTCATCTCCCTGCTCTTGCTGTGGTTGGGGGTGTGACGTGAGCTTCGTTTGGTTCGTCCGTCACGCCCTCGTCGCTCAGTTCAGCCGCCTGCCCCCCGCCGAGCAATTCCTCCGCCACGCCGTCGACGCCGGCGTCGGCAGCGTCGCCCTGCTCACCCTCTTGATCTTCTTCGCCGGCATGAGCCTCGCCGTCCAGGGATACGGCGCGTTCGTACGCATGGGCGGCCAAGAGTTCCTCGGCCTCTTTTGCGGGATCGGCGGCGTACGCGAGCTCTTCCCGGTGATGGCCGCGATCGTCTGCGGCGCGCGAATTGGCGCCAACCTGGCCGCCAGCCTCGCCAACATGCAGATCTCCGAGCAGATCGAGGCGCTCTCGGTGATGGGGATCGACCCCATGCGTTACCTCGTCGCCCCCCGCCTCTGGGCCGTCGTCTTCACCATGCCGCTGCTCTGCGCCTACGCTGACGTCGTCGGCCTCAGCGCCAGCTACTTCGCCGCCGTCGTCCAGCTAGGCGTCGATCAAGGCACCTTCAGCGCCCAGCTCCGCGAGATCATCCGCTGGCAGGACCTCGCCGTCGGCGTCGGCAAGGGCGTCGCCTTCGGCTGGTTGGTCGCGATCATCGCCTGCTATCATGGCTACCGTGCCGCCAAGCAAGAGGGAGCAGCCGGCGTCGGCGTCGCCACCAACCGCGCGATCGTCCACTCCACCGTCGTCTGCATCGTCCTCAACATGATCCTCTCGGCCATCCTCTATGCCTGAGCCCATCACCGCGCCCGCGATCGAGCTCGACGGCGTGAGCAAGGCCTTCGGCGCCAACAAGGTCCTCGACGACGTCTCGCTCACCGTCCGTCACGGCTCGATCATGGTGATGCTCGGCCCCTCCGGCACCGGCAAGTCGGTGCTCCTGCGCTGCCTCGTCGGCCTGCTGCGCCCTGACGCCGGCCGCGTGCTCGTCTACGGCGAAGACGTCGCCGCCCTCGACGAGTCGCGCCCCCGCGACCGCGCCCGCCTCTTCGCCCTGCGTCGCCGCTTCGGCATGCTCTTCCAGGACGGCGCCCTCTTCGACGACATGGACGTCGGCGACAACGTCGCCTTCCCCATGCGCATGCACACCGATCTCAGCGAGGCGCAGATCCGGGCCAAGGTCGCCGACAAGCTCCGCCGCGTCGGCCTCTCGGGCGTCGAGCGCAAGGCCCCCAGCGAGCTCTCGGGCGGCATGCGCAAGCGCGTCGCCTTCGCCCGCGCGATCGCCTTGGAGCCGGACATCGTCCTCTGCGACGAGCCCAGCTCCGGCCTCGATCCTGTCATGTCTGCCACCCTCGACGAGCTGATCCTCGAGCTCCACCGCACCCTCGGCATGACCTTCATCGTCATCAGCCACGACACCGCCGAGGCCAAGAAGATCGCCGACACCATCGGCCTGCTCGCCAGCGGCAAGCTCGTCACCTACGGCCCCGCGGCCGACGTCTTCGCCGAAGGTCAACCGGCCCTGCGCCAGTTCTTCGAGCGCTCCACCGAGGGCCCGATCCGGGTCCTTTAACCGCCTCCCATGCGCCGCAACTTCATCGCCCTCGCCCTCTTTGTGGTCGTCTCGCTCGGCCTGCTCGCCGCGCTCGCCCTCCAGCTCGGCGTACTCGGCGGCCGCGGCGCCGCCTACAGCGTCCGCCTCGAGGACGCCGGCGGCCTCGTCGTCGGCAACGCCGTCAAGATCGCCGGCGTGCCCGTCGGCACGATCACCAAGATCCGCCTCGTCGACAACAAGGCGCTGCTCGAGCTCAAGATCGACCCTGAGGTCCCCCTCTACAGCGGCGACTGCGTGCAGCCCTGGCCCAAGAGCCTGCTCGGTGAGAAGTACCTCCAGCTCGATCAAGGCCGCGCCACCAGCGGCCCCAAGGTCGCCCCTGGCGCCGAGCTCGCCTGCGCCCGCCGGCCCATCGACATCGGCGACGTCACCAACCTCGCCCGCACCGTCGTCGAGAGCGAAGAGTCGCTGTATCCCCTCGTCGTCCGCATGGTGAAGCGCCTCGACGCCGGCACCGAATTCCTCGACGGCGAGCTCGACCTCCCCGGCGAAGAGATGCGGGTGATCGTCAGCAACATCGGCCGGATCACCGCCGCCACCGCGGGTCTGCTCGAGGACAACCGCGAGGCGATCGGCGCCGCGATCCAGAGCAGCTCCGCCTTATTAAATGATCCGAGGATCCCCCGGATCATCGGCAACCTCGACGCCCTCGCGGGCAAGGCCCGCGCCGACCTCCCCCGCCTCATCGACCGCGCCGACAAGGCCCTCGAAGAGCTCGAAAAGACCAGCCAGCGCCTCAGCCAGACCCTCGACGATCGCCGCGTCGCCGAGATCGGCGAAATTCTCGAGAACACCCGCGCCGCCACCGCCGACCTCAAAAAATTCAGCGCCAACCTCGAGGGTGTCGGCAAGGACCTCGGCCCGATCACCGGCTACACCCGCGACCTCCTGAAGCGCGCCTCAGCCTTCTCGATGGCCGACTTCATCCGCGTCTTCCAGGTCGAAGGCTTCAAGACCCATATCGGCCTCTTCGGCGCCCGCGACGCCAAGAAGCGCCTCGCCGACGCCGAAGCCGAAGAGACCAAGACCCCCGAATAACCCGCAGCCGCGGCAGCCTGGCCATGCGCGCTCTCGCGCCTTGCTGTACTCTCGCGCCGTGCGCCGAAGCAACCGCGACCCCGCCCTCACCGCCGCTCTCCTCCTGCTGCTCGCTGCCGCCTGCGCGGGCGACGACAGCAGCACCAGCGCCACCACCACGGGTGACACCGAGACGACCGCCTCCACCTCCACTGATTCCACGAGCAGCAGCACCACCACATCGACCAGCGGCGAGAGCACCTCCTCCTCCTCGACGAGCACCAGCTCAACGAGCACCACCGACGCCACCACCACCGACGCCACCACCACCGACGACACCACCACCGGCGGCCTACCCCCGCCGCCCGCCTCTCTGGAAGAAGTCATCGACGGCGAGGTCGAGCTGATCGCCGGCGGCCACATTTTTACTGAAGGCCCCGTCTGGGACCCTCAGCAGGGCGTCCTCCTCTACTCCGACATCCCCGCCGACACGATCTTCCGCTGGAAGAACGGCGAAGGCGTCTCTGAGTTCCGCAAGCCCAGCGGCCGCTCCAACGGCCTCATCTTCGACCAAGAGGGTCGCCTGCTCGCCTGCGAGCACTTAAACCGCCGCCTCTCCCGCACCGAGGGCGACACCGTCGTCACCGTCGTCGACAATTTTGAGGGCAAGAAGCTCAACAGCCCCAACGACCTCGTCGTCCGCAGCGACGGCGCGATTTTTTTCACCGACCCCCCCTACGGGATCCAGCCCGATCAGCAAGAGCTCCCCTACCAGGGCGTCTTCCGCGTCGATCCACGCGGCCAGCTCCACCTGCTCGTCGACGACTTCGAGCGCCCCAACGGCGTCGTGCTCTCACCCGATGAGTCCACCCTCTACGTCGCCGACTCCGCCAAAAAACACCTCCGCGCCTTCGCCGTCGACGAGCAAGGCGATCTCAGCCAGGACCAGATCTTCCTCGACATGGACGCCCCAGGCGACGGCGTGCCCGACGGGATCGCCGTCGATCACCTCGGCGATCTCCTGGCCACCGGGCCAGGTGGTGTTTGGGTGATCACCCGCGAGGGCGATCACCTCGGCACCATCCCCGTCCCCGAGATCGCCGCCAACGTCGCCTTCGGCGGCGACGACGGCAAGACCCTCTTTATCACCGCCCGCACCTCCGTCTACGCGATCCGCCTCAAGCACGCCGGCCTCGGCTGGCCTTAAGCACAGAGCGTCAGCAAGCGCCCCGCAGCGCCGCTACACCAGCGTCGCCCCGGACAGCCCCCCGTGCTCGCGCAGCAGCGCCGCCACCGCCGGGTGGTCGTGGCGGGTCGCGTCGTCGAGCGGGCAGAAGCCCCAGCGATCGCGCGGGCTCAGGCCTACCCGTTGGTCGATCAAGAACTTCACGATCGCCACGTGCCCCTCCGCCGCCGCCAGGTGCAGCGGCGTGCGGCGGTCGTAGTCCGCGCCCTCCAGGTCCGCCCCGCGCGCGATCATCCGCTGGATCGCCCGCAGCTCGCCCATGCTCGCCGCCCAGATCAGCTCGTTGATCATCTCCGACTCTTTTTGGGTCGCCTGCACCGCGTCGGGCACCGGCGGCTCCACCGTCAGCGGCGCCACCGAGTCGCCGCGCACCGCCCCCACCCGCTCCAGCGCCGCGATCACCGCGGGGTGGCGCTGCTGGTGCGCGTCGTCCAGCGGGGTGTTGCCCCAGCGATCGCGCGGACTGGCGCTTACGCCATGCTCTAAGAGCCAGGCGACTAAGCGATGCCGACCCTCCGCCGCCGCCAGGTGCAGCGCGGTGCGGCCGTCGTAGTCGGCGCCGTCGAGCGGGATCCCGCGCACGTCCATCCGCTGGATCGCGCCGACGTCGCCCTTGCTCGCCGCCCAGATCAGCTCGTTCACGCTCTCCGCCTTCGCCTGCACCCGCGAGATCCGCGGGTCCTTCTTGGAGGTGTGCCCGGTGAGCGTGTCGTAGTTGTGGAAGTTGAAGGCCTCGACCAGCCGCTTACAAAAGTCGATCCCGCGGCCGGAGTTGCCCATCTTGTCGAGGCGCGGCGACCACGTGCAGATCCCCATCACGTTCGGCACCACGATCATCAAGGCGCCGCCCACCCCGGACTTCGCCGGCAGGCCGATCGCGAACGCGAACTCGCCGGAGAAGTCGTACATGCCGCACGAGTACATCAGCGAGAGGCAGTTCTGCACCGTCTTGGTGCTGAACACCCGCTCGCCGCTGGTCGGGCAGATCCCGCCGTTCGCCAGGGTCGCCGCGACCGTCGCCATCTGCGCCGCGTTCACCTCGATCGAGCAGCACTGGAAGTAGAACTCGAGCGTCTCCTCGAGGTCGGTGCCCGGCGGGAACGCCTTGTTCTCGCGCATGAAGTAGGCGAGCGCGAAGTTGCGGTCCGCCGTCGTCTTCTCCGACAAGTACACCGCGTTGTTGAACTTCGCCCGCTCGCCGCCGGTCAACGCCTGCCACTGCGCCATGATGTGGTCGAAGCGATCCGCCAGGTACACCTCGTCTGGCTGGCGCAGCAGCGCCGAGCACATGATCGCGCCCGCGTTGATCAGCGGGTTGTGCGGCTTGCCGGCGTCGTTGAGGGCGATCTCGTTGAACGAGCGCCCGCTCGGCTCGCGGCCCACGTGCGCGTGGACGAACGCCTCGCCGCGCAGCTCCAGCGCCGCGCAGTAGTTGATCGGCTTGCAGCACGACTGCACACAAAAATCGACGCCCGCGTCGCCGACCGCGAAGCGTTGGCCGTCGATCGTGCACACCGCCACAGCGAGCTGCTCCGGATCGACCCGCGCGAGCTGCGGGATGTACTGCGCGACCCGGCCGCTGGTGTTCGGCAAGACCGCGTCGTAGAGGCGCTGGATGTCCCCGCAGAAGCCCTCGAAGTCGCGGATGATCACGTTCCCTTGGAGCGTGCGCTCGACCAACAGGATCGACGGGCGGATGATCGCGCAAAAGGTCTCGTAGTCGATCGGCGTGCCCCGAGGGATCCGCCGCAGCGCCTGCGCCGTCTCGCGCAGCCGGTAGTCGTCGAGGTTGATCCCCTCGCTGATGAACGCCTGCTCGATGTCCTCGCGGAGGATCGCCCCCGAGTTGTCGAGGTCGAGGCTCATAAAGAGCCGGTACTCCCGCGCGTCGCGCTCGGCCGACGGCGCCGCTCCTTCGCTGGTGCTCACGGCCGCGATCTTAGCCGCACCCGCGGCCGGCGCCTGGGGGTTCGTCCGCGCCTTGCTCTTCTTCTCCGGCTGATTCGTATGGTTCTCGCTCATGATCGCTCCGTTCCCGGCCACACGGCCGCGCACTACGTCGGTTCGCCTAGCGCCTCGCGCCCGCGCTCGCCCGAGGGCACCCGCACGCACGCCTCGATCGGCAGCACAAAGATGATCCCCTGCTCGCTCCCGCTGCTCTGGCTGCACGCCCGCGAGATCGCCTCGATCGTCGCGTCGACGTGCTCCCGCAGCGCCGCGATCTCCACCCGCGCCATCGGCGACAGGTCCGGCACGTGCTCGACCCCGCGGTACAGCGCCGTGTCCTCGCTCGTACGCCGGCTGTAGCGCCCGTGCCCGGTCGCCCGCGCCACGGTCATGTGGCCGACGTCGATCGCCAGCAGCGCCTTACGCACGTCATCCAGCTTGTCGACGGGGATCGCGGCGATGATGAGGCGCATAGATAGAGAGTCGCTCCCGCTCAGTTGAGGTTCAGCAGCCCGTAGCCGTGCTCACCGTGCAGGGCTTGGTCGAGGCCCGCGCGCTCCTCCGAGCGCGTCGTCCGCAGCCCGACGACGCGGTCCACCAGCTTGATCAGCAAGAAGGTGCCGATCCCGCTGTACAGCCCGCACACCAGCACCCCCTTCGTCTGCGCCCAGAGCTGGCCGAGCACGCCGATCGCCGGCACCTCGCGCAGCAGGAAGGTCAGGCCCAGCGCGCCGATGATCCCCGCCACCCCGTGGATCCCGAACACGTCCAGCGTATCGTCATAACCCAGGCGATTTTTCGTCATAATCGCCAAATAACAGGCCAGCGACGCCGCCGCGCCGAGCAGCAGCGCCCCGGCTGGGAGCACGTCGCCGGCCGCGGGCGTGATCGCCACCAGCCCCGCCAAGATCCCCGACACCATGCCCAGGCTCGTCGCCTTGCGGTGGTGCAGCGCCTCGATCGTGATCCACGCGAGCGCCCCGCTCGCCGCCGCGATCTGCGTCACCGTCAGCGCCTGCGCCGTCTTCAGGCTGCTCGACACCGCCGAGCCCGCGTTGAACCCGAACCACCCCACCCACAACAGCCCCGCCCCCATCAGCGTCAGCACCATCGAGCTCGGGTGCATCGCCGTGCGCGGGTACCCCTCCCGGGCGCCCAGCGTCAGCGCCGCCACCAGCCCCGCGACCCCCGCTGACACGTGGATCACCGCCCCGCCCGCGAAGTCGATCGCCTCGCCTGTCAAGAACCCGCCGCCCCAGATGATGTGCGCGAGCGGGTTGTAGATCAGCAGGCTCCACAGCGTGATGAACACGCAATAACCCAAGAATTTCACCCGCTCGGCGAAGGCCCCAGCGATCAGCGCCGGCGCGATGATCGCGAACTTCCCTTGGAACATCGCGTACACGTACTCGGGGATCGCGTTCACCCCCTCGCCCATGATCGCCGTGTCGATCCCCTGGAGCATGAACTTGTCCCAGCTCCAACCGATCACCCCGCCGATCGACCCGCCGAAGCACATCGCGTAGCCGCAGATCGTCCACATCACCCCGATCAGCGCCATCGCCGTGAAGCTGTGCATCATCGTCCCCAGCACGTTCTTCGTGCGGACCAGGCCGCCGTAGAACATCGCCAGGCCGGGGACCATCAGCAGCACCATCGCCGTCGACGTCAACATCCACGCCGTCGTGCCCGTGTCGACGTGGGGCTCACCCGCCGCCGCGACCCCGGGCGCCAGGCAGAGCGCGACCCCGCAGGTGAACAGGGCGGCGCGTTGGGGGAGTGGGCGGAGGGCAGACATCGAGGGCGACGCGGGAGCGAAAGGGTGGACGACCGTCTTCGTTCAGCGAATTGAGCCGGGGCGCGCCGTCGTCGGCCGCCCCGGCGAGGCGCTCACAGCTCGATGTCGCAGACCGTCTTGAGGATCCGCGCCGCGATTTCATAAGGATCCGCGTTCGCGTTCGGGCGGCGGTCCTCGAGGTAGCCGTGGCCCTGCTCCGCGACGCTGCGCGGGATCCTGATGCTCGACGTCCGGTCGGCGACCCCGTAGCGGAACTCGCGGAACGAGCAGGTCTCGTGCGCGCCCGTCAGCCGGTTCTCGTAGCCGTAGCCGTAGACGTCGAGGTGCTCTTGCCGGCGCTCGCCGATCTTGTCGCAAGCGCGCAGGATCGCCTTCATGCCGCCGGGCTCGCGCATCTCCTTCGTGGAGAAGTTCGTGTGCATGCCCGCGCCGTTCCAGTCGCCCGGCGCTGGCTTGGCGTCCAGCGTGACCACCACGTCGTAGTCCTCGGCGATCCGCTGGAGCAGCCAGCGCGCCAGCCAGATGTGGTCTGAGGCGATCAGCGGCCCCACGGCGCCGATCTGGAACTCTGCCTGGCCGGGCATCACCTCCCAGTTGGTGCCCGAGATCGCCAGGTGCGCGTCGATCGCCGCCGCCATAAAGCGCTCATACACCGGCCGTCCGCTGATATTCTCCGCCCCGACCGCGCAATAATACGGGCCCTGCGGCTCAGGGAAGCCGTTCGCCGGGAAGCCGAGCGGCCGCCCTGCGCGGCCCATAAACGTGTACTCCTGCTCAAACCCCCACAGCGAGTCCACAGCGTCCCCGCCCGCCTCCAGCACCTTGCGGAGGTGGTGGCGCGTGTTGGTGCTGTGCGGCGTACCATCGCCGTTAAAGACCTCACAGAGGACCAGATAGTGGCCCCTGCGCAGCGGATCGGGCTGGGCCCGCACCGCGCGGATAATGATGTCCGAGTCCTTGCCGGTCGCCTGATTGGTCGAGGATCCGTCCGCCCCCCACTCTGGGAACACCCGGAGGTCGATCTCGGCCCCCTCGGCCAGCCTGTCCGACGGCTCTAACACGCCCGTCGGCAGGATCCGCGTCTTGGAGCGCAAGCGCTTGCTCGGCGAGGTGCCGTCGACCCAAATATACTCAGCCATGATGGGCATTTTGATGTGCGCCTTTCCCGTGTAAATCGTGTGTCCCCGACGTCACTGACTCGTGACAATCGGCGCTCAGGCCGGCCGCAGCCGCGCCTGTCTCCGCATTACTAGACGGGAGCAACCTCCCTCAGCAATCGGAGAAAACACGATCCTCGGGTCAGCGGAGCGCCCCACGCCCCATCAGCGGTCCCCCTATTTGGGCAGACCTCTCCGCGGCCCGCGGGCGCAGCGGCTGATTGTAGCCTCCACAGTACCAGCATCGACGGCTCGATGTCCACTATTCAGGACATTTCGAGCTCACGGATCCGTGATAGGTCTCTCGCTTGAGAATGCTCGAACACCACCAGCCCGACGCGACCCTCGGCGCGATCGAAGGGCTCCTCGAGCTCGAGGCCAGGCACGCCCGTCGGCTCCGCCGCGGCTACATCCTCGCCCTCGCCCTGATCGCCGCCCTCGTCTGCGCCGGCCTCGCCATCGTCCAGGTCGTCCTCGCCAGCCAGCGCTCCGACGCCCACCTGATCAACGTCGCTGGCCGTCAGCGTATGCTCAGCCAGAAGCTCAGCAAGCTCGCGCTCGCCGTCCAGGTCGCGCCGGACCGGGCGAGCAAGCGCGAGCTCGCCCACGAGCTCGCCGCCGTCGCCGCCGAGTGGAGCGACGCCCACCAGCGCCTCCAGACCCGCGCCGCTGGCTCGCGGCTGGCCGGCGTCAACAGCCCCTCGACCCGAGGCCGCTTCGCCGACCTGGATGGCGACTTCGCGGCGATCCTCAGCGCCGCCCACGCCCTCACCGCCGCCGCCGACGCGGCCAGCGCGGGCCAGAGCGCGGGGGACGACCCCGCCCTGCTCGCGGCCGTGCGCACGATCCTCGCCCACGAGCCCGCCTTCCTCGCGAAGATGGAGGGTCTGGTCGCCGGCCTCGACCAAGAGGCGAACCAGCGCACCGAGCAGCTCGGGCAGATCGAGCGCGGCCTGGTCCTGCTCACGCTCCTCACCCTGCTGCTCGAGGCGCTGCTGATCTTCCGCCCCGCGCTCGCCCGCCTCGACGCCACCCGCGAGCGCCTGCGCGACGCCTTGCTCGCGCTCGCGGCCCGCGAGAGCGCCGTCACCGACATCGCCACCCACGAGCGCGAGCGGATCGGCCGCGACATCCACGACGGCCTCTGCCAGCACCTCGCCGGCCTGCGTCTGCTCCTTGACACCGCCCTGCGGCGAGCCCGCCGCGGCGGACAGCTCGAGCTCGCCGCGCTCGAGCCTGCCCTGCCGATCCTCGACGGCGCGCTCGCCGAGTCGCGCCAGCTCGCCCGCACCTTGCTCCCCCGGGCGATCGAGGATCAAGGCCTCGAGGCCTGCCTCGCCGACCTCGCGAAGCTCACCAGCGCGCTCTACCGGGTGAGCTGCACCTGCGTCGTCACGCGCCCCGCCCTTGAGATGACTCAAGAGACAGCCGCGCACATCTACCGGATCGCCCAAGAGGCCGCCGCCAACGCCGCCCGCCACGGCCGCGCCCGCGCCCTCCACATCGAGCTCGACGGCGCGCTCTTGACGGTCCGCGACGACGGCTGCGGCTTCGACACCGGCGCCCGCCACCGCGGCCTCGGCCTGCTCACCATGCAGCACCGCGCCCGCCTGATCGGCGGCGAGCTCACGATCACCTCGACCCCCCGCGGGACCACCCTGAGCTGCCGGATCGGCGGGCTCACTGAGGCGAGCGAGGACGCATGAGCAGCGCCAGAGAGCCCCCCAGAAGGCCCAGGATCCTCATCATCGATGATCACCCGGTCTTCCGCTTCGGCCTCGGACAGCTCCTCCAGGGCGAGGAGGACCTCGAGGTCTGCGGCGAGGCCGTCGACAGCGCCAGCGCGCTCGACGCCGCCCAGCGCCTGCGCCCTGACCTCGCGATCACCGACATCTCGCTCCCGGGGGTCGGCGGCATCGAGCTGATCAAGCGCCTGCGGGCGCTCTACCCCGAGCTGCGGCTGCTCGTCGTCTCGATGCACGACGAGGCGCTCTTCGCCGAGCGCTCGCTGCGCGCCGGCGCGGGCGGCTACGTGATGAAGGACGCGCCGGCGAGCGCGCTCTTGGGCGCGCTCCGGCGGGTGCTGCGCGGCGAGATGGCGGTGAGCGAGGAGATCGCCAACAAGATGCTCCAAACCCTCGTCCGCGGCCGCGAGCGCGACCGCGAGTCCACCCTCGCCTGCCTCAGCGATCGCGAGCTCGAGGTCTACGAGCTGATCGGCCGGGGCATGCGGACGCGCGACATCGCCGAGGCGCTGCACATCAGCGTCAAGACCGTCGAGGCCCACCAGGCCAGCATCAAGCACAAGCTCGGGATCGACAGCACGACCACCCTGCGCCGCGACGCCGCGATCTGGCTCGCCGGTGGCGGCCAAGGGGCGCGCTCCTAGGACCGCGCAGACATCACCATCGCGCGCACCATGCACAGGGTCTACCCAGCCTCCCATGTGTTAGCGTCGCGGACGATGGCGCAGGGCGACATCCGCAACCTCGAGCGAGAGCGAGACCTCTACCTCCAACTCCTCGAGCTCCGGCAGCACGCCGAGCTCGGGCCCTTCCTCGACGACGCCCTCCGGCTGCTCGTCGAGACCTCGGGCGCCGAGCGCGGCTACATCGAGCTCCACAGCCCCGAAGACGGCGGCGAGCTCCCCCGCTGGTGGCGGGCCAGCGGCTTCTCCGAGGACCAGCTCTCCGCCGTACGCGCCCAGATCTCCAGCAAGATCATCGCCCAAGCGCTCGCCTCAGGCGAGATCATCGAGACCGCCTCCGCGATCCTCGACGCCCGCTTCGCCGAGCTCGAGAGCGTCCGCCTCAACCAGATCTGCGCGGTCTTGTGCGCGCCGATCGGCGACCCGGTCCCCGTCGGCGTGCTCTACCTGCAAGGGCGCACCGGCGATCTCAGCTTCTCACCCGCCGATCGCGAGCGCGCCGCCGCGTTCGCCCGCCACCTCGGGCCCGTCGCGATCGACGCCCTGCGCCGCCATCAGACCCGCCAGCGCCGCGACCCCACCGCGCCCTTCCGCAAGCGGATCGACGCCAGCGCCCTCGTCGGCCGCTCCGACGCGCTCGCCCGCGTGCTCGCCACCCTCTCCTCGGTCGCCCCGCTCGACATCACCGTGCTGATCCAGGGCCCCACCGGCGCCGGCAAGGGCCTCGTCGCCGAGGTGCTCCACCGCAACAGCCCGCGGCGACACCACCCCTTAGTCACCGTGAGCTGCGTCGCCGCCCCCGCGGAGCGGCTCGAGCAGGAGCTCTTCGGCGATGAGCTCCGCCCCGGCGCCCTCGCCCTGGCCGACGACGGCACCTTGCTGCTCAACGCCATCGACGAGCTGCCGCTCACCACCCAGGGCAAGCTCCTCAACTTCCTCGACACCGGCGTATACCAGCCGGTCGACGGCTCACCGGCCAAGACCGCCGACGTCCGCCTGCTCACCACCACCGCCGTCGACCTCGACGCCCTCAGCGGCGCCGGGCACTTTCGCGCCGACCTCCGCTACCGCGTCCAAGTCCTGCCGATCGTCGTCCCCAACCTCAACGAGCGCCGCGACGACATCGCGCTGCTCGCCCAGCACTTCTGCGAGCTCGCCTGCGAGCGTCACCGGCTCGCGCCGCTCGAGTGGACCCCCTCGGCCCTCGCCGCGCTCGCGGTGCACACCTGGCCCGGCAACGTCCGCCAGCTCGCCAACGTCGTCGAGGCCGCCACCACCCTCGCCGCCAGCGCCGGCGCCCACGCGATCGACCGCGGCCACCTCTTCCCCGCCAGCGCCGCCCACGACGAGCGCGAGCTGAGCTGGCAGGCCGCGGTCGGCCGCTTCCAGCGCACCTACCTCGAGACCATCCTCGACGAGTGCGACTGGAACGTCGCCCGCGCCGCCCGCCGCCTCGACCTCGCCCGCTCCCACATCTACAACCTGATCCGCGGCTTCGGCCTCAACCGCGACTGAGCCGCGCGCTGCTACGCTGGCGCCCTCATGGAAGTCGACCGAGACCCGGAGATGATCCCCTACGCGCCGCCGCGCCGCCCGCTCGCGGAGAGCGTCGCGCGAGCGCGCGACTTCGAGGCGCTGATGGCCGAGCGCCGCAGCGTCCGCGACTTCAGCCCCGATCCTGTCCCGCGGGCCCTCATCGAGGCCGCGATCCGCACCGCCGGCAGCGCCCCCTCGGGCGCCCACCGCCAGCCCTGGCGCTTCGTCGCCGTCAGCGACCCTCGCCTCAAACGATCGATCCGCGAGGCCGCCGAGCACGAGGAGCGCGTCACCTATGAGACCCGCATGAGCGACGAGTGGCGCGCAGCCCTGCGCCCCATCGGCACCGACTGGCGCAAGCCCTACCTCGAGCTCGTGCCCTGGATCGTCGTCGTCTTCGAGGAGCGCCACGCCCTCGGCCCCGCCGGCCAGGTCATCAAAAATTACTACGTCAAAGAGAGCGTCGGCATCGCCTGCGGCCTCTTCATCGCCGCGCTCCACAACATGGGCCTCGCCACGCTCACCCACACGCCCAGCCCCATGGGTTTCCTCAGCGAGCTGCTCGGCCGCCCTGATCATGAGCGCCCCGCGATCCTCTTCCCGATCGGCTACCCCGCCGCCGACGCGCGCGTCCCGGCGCTCACCCGCAAGGGCCTGGATGAGCTCGCGATCTTCGATCCTGAGGTCCGTCCATGAGCCGCGGCCGACGCGCGCGCCTGCGCACCACCGGCGCGCTCCTGCTCAGCGCCTTGACCGCCCACGCCTGCGCCGACGCCGAGCCGATCGATCCCGCCGCGGTCACGCCCGCCACCCGCGATCTCCCCCGCGAGCGCGTCGAGGCGCGTTTTCCCGGAAAAACCGTCGGCATCGCCGCCGAGGTCGAGCTCGGTGATCTCCGCGCCGCGATCGTCTGGCCGATGCTCGAGGGCGGCGGCTTCGTCGACGACGAGATCGTCGCGATCGCCTTCGCGCGCGAGGGTCGACGCGGCCGCTGGCGCCCGCACGGCGAGGCGATCACCCTCTCCACGGAGGGCGGCCGCGACGCCTTACGCGCCCTGCTCGGCGGTGAAGCCCTCGTCGTCGATCGCCGCTGCGGCCTCGAGAAAGACGCCCTCGCCGCGCACCTCAACGATCAGCTCGCCGCCTTCAAGGCCGCCCACGCCCGCGGCGACGCCCCCGCCGCCGTACTCGCCTATGAAGAGCTCGCCCGCGCCTTCTCCTTCGAGCTGATCGCCTACGATGACGTGCTCCCCGAGTGGCTGATCGCCGCCACCACCGACAGCGGCATCACCCTCGACCTGCGCCCCGGCGACAACGGCGAGTGGTACGCCGCCGAGATCCAGCTCGGCGATCAGGTCGAGCGCGGCCACGTCCCGCTGGTCCGCTGCGGCGACGGATGGGTCTTGGGCAAGCCCCTCGACTGAGCCGCCCTTACTTCTGCGTGAACACCTGCGTCCAGTAGTGGCCATAACCACCGCCTGGGTAGTAGCCGACGCCGATCCAGTTGAACGCCGGGTTCATGATGTTCGCGCAGTGGCCGTCGCTGTTCATCCACTGATCGATCACGGCCGCCGCCGTCGCCGAGCCCGCCGCGATGTTCTCGCCCGCCCCGCTGTAGCCGCCATAGCCGGTCTTCGCGATCCGATCCCAGGGAGATTCGCCGTCCGGGTTGTCGTGGCTGAAGAAGTCACGGTCGACCATATCTTTGCTGTGCATCCGCGCCGCGCAGCGCAGCAGCGGGTCCATCTTCAGCGGCCCCGCTGGCCCGAAGCTCCCCTCGCTCCCGCAATTCGCGCCCTCTGCCCGGCGCTGGTTGGCGATCGTCACTACCTCGTCCTCGAGCGCTGACCACCCCGCCTGCCAATCCGCCGTCGGCGCGCAGTAACCCTCCGGCTCGCCGGTCGTGCTCGTCGTCGAAGGATCGTCCGTCGTCGTCGTCGGCTCCTCCGTGGTCGATGTCGTCGGATCGCCCGTCGTCGTCGTGTCGTCCGAGTCCGCGTCGACGCCCGTGTCGGCGGCGCTGGTCGAGACGTCGCCGCTCTCGTCGCCGCTGCCGCTCCCGTCGCCGGTCGACGCCTCACCCGTCGACGCCTCACCCGTCGACGCCTCACCCGTCGACGCGGTCTCCTCGCCTTGCGGCGCGCCGCCGGTGTAGCAACCGATGAGGCCGAAGCAGAGCGCGAGGCCGACGACGCGGGGCGAGCGGGAGCGAGGCATAGACCCAGCATAAAGAGCCGGCGCGCCCCCGCGCAAGGGCGCCGATCTACTTGGCCGTCACCTTCGCCGCCAGGCTGCGCAGCCCCTTCTCGTAGTCAGGGCCGAGCATCGCGTCCATATCCATGAACACCCCGAACACCTTGTCGCCAAAACCAGCCGCCTGGTCGTACGTCCACCGCACCGCCGTGCCGCCCCCGTCAGGCGCCAGATAGAAGCCGACGTCCGCCTCCGACTGCCACGGCGCGGTGAAGACCAGCCGCATCACCACGCTCTTCGGCTCCTCCGCGCTGGTGATCTTCATGCTACCGACGCCGACCTGATCGTTACCTGCCCACGCGTACGTCGCGCCGACGCCCGCCGGTGGGTCCGAGAACTCCGTCTTCTGCCCCGGATCCAGCTCCGACCACGGGCTCCACGCGGCGAAGCGCTTGAGATCGACGATCTGCGGATAGATCGCCGCCGGCGCCGCCGCGATCGTCAAGCTGCGCTCGACATGGATCGTATCGGGCCGCGCCGAGGCGGCGATCAGCACCCCGACGACCGCCACGCCGACGACGGCGACCACACCCACCAGGATCTTCTTCAAGCTCATACAACACCGGCACAGGCGCGACCTCGCGCCCCCTTCGCCCTGGGCATACCACAACCCCGCGCGCTCGCGCGCATTAACCCGGGGCCGCACTCACCTGTCCGAAGAGCTAGCCCGCCTGCCGCGCCAGCCGCCGGAACTCTTTGTCGCCGATGATCATCAGCGCGTGGCCCTGCTCGATCAAGCGCTGCGCGTCCAGCAGCTTCAGCCCCTTGCGCCCGCTCTTGTACTTGCGGGTGCGGCCGCCCTGCACCAGCACGTCCACCTTGCGGTTCACCTTCTGCGACACCTCGCCGCCGGCCTGCAGCACCATCACCTCGGCGTCGAAGCGCTTGATCGACAGCGGCCCGGTGAACGCGACCGTCTTGCCCGCCAGCGACGCGATCTTGCCCGGCAGCGGCTCATCGCTGCCCTCGAGCGCCTCCAGCATCTCGAACGCGTCGCTATAGCGGCGGCTACGCGGCCCGATCGCCCGCTTGATGATCGCGCGCAGCCGCTCGTCGCACGGCAGTTGGTTCACGTTCGCGATGCTCACCTTATGCTCGGCGTTGCCGCGCAGCAGCATCGCCAGGAGCTGCCCCATCTGGAACACGTCATCGACCGCCAGCCAGTGGCGGTGCACCTCTGCCAGGTGGCCGCGGGTGACGAACGCCGGGTTGAACTCCTCCGCCGCCGGCCGATGCCCCGCCACCTCATGGCGCGCGATCCCGAAGTCACCCAGCTTCAGCGTCCCGCTCGCGGTCACGAAGATGTTCATCGGCGTGATGTCGCGGTGCGTCGCGCCGCCGCCGTGGAGCTGGTCGAGCAGCTTCAGCAGCGCGATGATCTCCCGGCGCGCCCGCGCCTCGGTCCACGGCGTCCGCGTCTTCTCGAGGTAGTCCGCGATCGTCCCGCCGTCCGCCAGCTCCAGCACCAGGCAGTACAAGATCGTGCTCGGCCCTGCGCCTTGCTTCAGCACCAGCGGGAACGAGTCATAGAGCCTGATCACCCGTCGGCTCTGCTGGAACAGCTCGCCGAAGTACGCCTCGCGGTGCCAGCTCGCCTGATCCGTCGTCGCCTTCAGGCACACGTCGCGCACCGGGTGATTGAGCCGGCTCAGCTCGACCGCTCGATACGCCCGCCCGAACCCTCCCTCACCCAGCGGCGGCCCCAACTTGTAGCGCAGCCCCGTCACCGGGCTCTGGATCACCCGGTTCAGGCGCAGGTTCGTCTTCGCGGTGGGGGGGCGCCGCCTAACCATCTGTTACGGGCCCAGCGTACGGCCCCGCCCCCGCGCCGACAACGGCGACCGCGCGTCGGCGCGCCTCCTCTTTGTACGCAAGCCAGCCCCTCGGCCGTCGCCCGCGTGCGACGGCCGCCCATTTCTTGCGCCGTCGACCCGGTCGAAGCAGCCTGCGCTGGTGTCTGCCCCGCCGTCATCGAGCGCGAATACGCCCATCGACACGCGCGGATCTGCGCACCCTCGCTCCCGCGCCTGCCTCACCCGCCTCACCCGCTTCGCCCTCCTCCTCCTCCTCCATGCCTGCGGCGCCCCCCACACCCCCACGGGCGAGCCGATCGACGCGGACGCAGCGACACCCGCAAGCCGACCCTCTCCGCCCTCCCCGCCGCCGACGCCCCCAGAGCCGCCCGAGGCCCCCGAAGCCCTCGAAGAGCGCCAACAACGGCGCGAGATCGAGGCCCTGCTCGCCCTCGGCCCCGCGGCCACCGCCTCGATCGGCAGCCCCGCCGACGGCCAGCTCCGCGGCGGCGTCGCCCTCCCCCTCCGCGGCCCTGGCTTTCGCTTCCAACCCGGAAAAAACGGCCGCCACGGCACCGTCGAGCTCGTCGCCGCCCTGCTCCGCGCCGCCGCCGCCGTCCACACCGCCCACCCTGGCGGCCTCGCGACTATCGGCGAGCTCAGCCTCCCCGAAGGCGGCCCGATCGCCGGCCACGGCTCCCATCAGGCCGGCCGCGACGTCGACGTCCTCTTCTACCTGCTCGGCGCTGACGGCGCGCCGATCCCCAGCAAGGCGATCCCCCTCGATCCTGCCGGACAAGGCGCCGATTACGGAGATCTGCTCGATCCTACCGATGATCAACCCGTGCGCATCGACCTCGTCCGCACCTGGGCCTTCGTCGAGGCGCTGCTCCACGCCGCAGGCGACGATCTCCAGCGGATCTTCGTCGTCGAGCACATCCGCGGCCTCTTACTCGCTGAGGCCGAACGAGCCGGCGCCGCCCCCGAGCTGCGCGAGCGCTTCGCCGCCGTCACCTGCCAGCCCGGCTTCCCGCACGACGATCACCTCCACATCCGCTTCTTCTGCGCCGCCGACGACATCGCCGCCGGCTGCACCGAGCTCGACCCCATCTACCCCTGGCAACGCGAGCGCCTCGCCGCGCTCGGCCTCGCCCCCGTCAAGGCCGCCGCGCGCCGCGCGAGCGCCCGTCCCAAGCTCACCACCCACGAAGAGGCCCGCGCCAAGGCCGGGCCGATGCACCAAGACGTGATCGACTTCCTCGATCGCCGCCGCGCCTGGATCCGCCAGCCCCACCCTCGCCGCCCCTACTGCCGCTGAGTCGCTCTAACTTTCCGCCTTTGCCGCGACGGACGACATGTCTTTCAAGACATCTCACCGCTGCCACCGGCGCGCCCGCGCCGCGGGCCCGCACAATTGGCGCAGGCCCCCTCGCTCCGCTCGCCCCGCCCTGTGCTCTACTCTCGCTCTTATCGCCGCCTGGCTCCTCCTCGGCCTCGCCGGCGCGGTCGTCCAGCTACGCGGCCCAGATCGCCCGCCGCCACCGCGCGACTGAGCCGCGGCTCCCGTGTCCCGTCGGCGAAGGCTCCGGGCGACCTCGCCCGCCGTGATCACCCGGCCACGCGCCATCGAGCCTCATGCCAGCACTCACCGCGCTCCTCCTCATCCTCAAGGTCGCTCTCCAGCCCGCGCTCGCCTGCGACGACCCCGTCCACGTCTACGCCGCCGGCCGCCTCCAGCGCCAGCTCTGCCCCGCCGAGGCGATCGCCGCCGGCCTCACCATCCTCGATCTCCGCGACGACTGGGCGCCTTACGCCTTAGACGGCGCCGCGCGCGACGTCGGCGCCGCCCCGCCCGCCTACCGCGAGGTCTACATCGAGCTCGCCAACGGCCGCTTCGGCGACGATCCGCTCGCCGCGGAGGATCGTTACCTCGAGCTCTTCGGCATCACCCCCACCTTCTCGCTCATCCACACCGAGCTCGATGATGAAGCCCGTCATCGCTGCCACGAGGCCCTCGACGACGCCCCCTTGGTCGCCGCGCAGCCGCCGATCCGCCGCGAAACGCGTGACCGCGCCCGCGCCCGCCAGGCCGATCTCACCAAGCAACGAGCCCTCGTCGGCGGCGCCCTCAAGCGCCTCAAACTCGCCGATCGCGCCGCCCTCGCCGCGCACAGCCGCGCCAACGCCGCCCTCGTCGCCCGCTTCGAGCGCGCCGAGGCCCTCCAAGCCGCCATCGACGCCCTCCAGGCCCACCTCGTCTGTGATCGCCTGCTGCCGCCGAAGGCCGCCACCGGCGCCTTCGACGTCGCCACATCGACCGCCCTCCGCGCCTACCAGCGCCGCCACGTCATCGTCGCCTCGGGCGAGCTCGACGCCGAGACCAAGGCCGCACTCCTCCGCGCCAGCCGCGAGCAAGACCTCCGCCTCGCCCTCCGCGCCCTCCGTCAGCGGGTCACCGACGCCGCGGGCCTCATCGAAGACGGCTCCGCGCGCGGCGAGTGGGGCACCGTGCTCGGCCGCACCCTCGACGGGCCCGCGCTCCAATATCAGGGCGTCTACCCGCCCTTGCCGGGCGGCGCCCCCGATCGGATCTCGCCGGCCACCGAGGCCGCCGCCCGCGCCTTCGGCTGGACCGACTTTGCGGGCGCTCAGGCCTTCATCCACCGCCACTTCGAAGGCTCGAAGCCGCCGCCGCGCTTCGCCGTCGCCCTGCCCGCGCCGCCCGCCTACTACGCCCGCCCCCTGGAGCTGCGCGCCGAGATCGACCGCGGCCAGATCTGGTACGAGCACAAGAGCCGCCACCGCCGCCCGGAGCGCCGCGCCGTGCTCATCCTCTACGCCAGCAGCGGCCCAGGCGAGGAGGTCGCGCTGATCCGCTGGCCCACCACTGTCGGCGGCTAGCAGGAGGAGAAGCTGAAGAGCGGCCGGATCGTCGTCGCCTACAAGGGCTCCGACGTCGGCCCGAGGATCTGGCGCGACCTCGTCGTCGCCCCCGTCTGGTACCCACCCAAGAGCACCCCCGACGCCGAGCTCATCCGCTACCGCGCCGGCGCCTGGGAGCTCAAGAGCGACCTGCTCGGCCCCAGCTACCGCTCCGCCTACGGCATGGCCATGTTGATCCACCACCGCGAGCTCGAGCGCGACGGCCAGCCTGTCCTCTACGACAACGGCATCCGCACCCACGGCGCCGTCAACTACCGCTCGATCCTGCTCGGCCAGAGCCACGGCTGCCACCGCCTCTACAACCACCACATCCTCCGCCTCACCGCCTTCCTCCTCCAGCACCACGGCTACAGCGCCCGCGGCCCCGCCGCCGCGACCGTCCGCCGGACGCTCCGCCACAAGCGCCGCGCCTTCCCCCTCGCCCTCGACGATCGCGGGTTTTATTTTGAGCTCCAACCACCGATCCCCGTCGATGTGCTCGAGGGCGAGATCATGGGCAAGCAGCAGCAGCCCAGCGCGAGCAAGTACCGACCTAGCCCCTAAGACAGGCGGATCGGCTCGACGACGCCAGCTAAGCGACGCCGGATCAACGACGCCCCGTCGCCGCCGAGGCCCCCGCCTGAGCGCCCGCCGCCGCCTGCGCCTCGGCCAGCAGCCGCGCCGCCTCCGGGTTCGGCCGCTGCGCATAGTTCATCGCCGCCAGCTCGAGCGCGCGCGCCGGGGCGTCACCCCGCGCCAAGAAGTGCCCTAGCGCGTGCCCCGCCGCCGCCTCGGGGTACCGCGCCAACAGGCGCTCATGGCCCGCCCTCGCCGCCGTGTACCAGCGCGCCGCCGTCGCCGCGTCGCCGCGCTCCTCGGCGATCTCCGCCAGCGCGTCCATAAATTCTGGGTTCTGCGTGCGCGCGACGATCTCCTCGTAGCGCGCCCGCGCCTCATCGACTTGTCCCAGCCCGCGCAGCGCCTCGGCCACGTGCTCATCGATCAACCACCACCCGACGAGGTGCGCCTCGCCCTCGCGGTAGTGGGCCAGCGCCGCCTCCAAATGCCCGCGCTCGAGGTCGAGCAGCCCGCGCATCAAGTGAGTCCACGCCGCGTTCATCGGCGAACCCGCGCCGACCAGCGCCTCCGCATACAAGGCGTCCGCCCCCTCGAGGTCGCCGCTACGCCAGCGAGCCAGCGCCAACCTGCTCACCGCCGTGGTCGTCCGCTCGATCGCCGCCGCCTCCTCAAAGCCCTCGATCGCCGCCGCGAGCTCGCCCCGCTGCAGCGCCAGGTCCGCGCGCAGGCCGATCAACGCCGCCCGCTCGCGGTCGTTCATCATCACTTTCTTCGCGAGCGCGTCGAGGTCGGCCTCGATCCGATCATTGCGGTGCAGCGCGAAGTTCAGGCGCGCTCGCGTCATGAACGGCCCCGCCCCGGGCGCCGCGATCGTGAACGCCTCCGCCAGCGCCTCCTCCGCCGCCGTGTAGTCGTCATACGAGCCGCTCAGCCGCGCCCGCTCCAAGAAGCGATCCGCGAGGCGCTCACGCACCAGCCAGTCCTCGGGGCTCTGCGCCGCTCGCCCGCGGGTCGCCGCGATCGCCGCATCGAGCGCCGCCAGCTCCGCCGCGTAGGTCGACACGCTCGCCGCCTGCTCCTCGGCGGCCACCGCAGGCGCCACCGCAGGCGCCGCCGCGCTCACGACCGCCGCCGCGCCCTCCTCTTTCTTGGGCGTCGCAGGCGGGGTCGAGCGCCCGCAGGCCATCGCGACGAACAAGAGCGCCGCCACGCCGACCGAGAGGGCGACGCAGCGGCGACTGGGGCGCGCGACCGAGGCGATCGTCGCCGCGCGCACTAGTGCGGATCCGCGAGGTACGGGAAGGCCGCGGAGAACGCCTTGTCGTTCTCGGGCGGGTTCACCGGCACGCCCGCGAGCGTGGCCGCGGTCTGCCCCGGCACCGAGAGGTCCAAGAACACCACCGCCAGCGTGATGTCGATCACCTGGTCCGCGAGCATACGCCCGTTCGGGAAGCCGGCGTCCGCGGCCGTGTTGATCTTGAGCGTATCGGGCACCACCAGCGGCGCCGCCTGAGCGATGCAGGTATCGACGGCGCACGGGGTCAGCCCCAGGCCCATGAAGTCGTCGTCGAGGGCCGCGTGCAGCGCCGTGACGTTCGCGCCGATCTCGGGCACGAAGTCGCCGTTCGCGTCGTCGGCCGGCGTCGCCTTGTTGTAGTCGTCCTTCGACGTGATCACGACCGTGTTGATCGCCGGCATACCCATCCGGTCGACCTGCGCGAGCGACATCGGGTCGACGTCGTCGAAGACATAAGGATCCTCGACGCCCGTGTCGGTGTCGGTCGTCGTCGTCGTCGTCGGGTCCGTCGTCGAGGTCGTCGGGTCCGTCGTCGAATCGGTCGTGCCCGTCGTCTCGGTGTCCACGGCGGTAGTGCTCGTCGTCGGCGTCGTCGTCGTCGTATCGGTCGCCGAGCCGCCGTCGTCACCGGCCGTGCAGGCGGCGAGGGAGAGGATGATCGTGATCGCTGAAATGGAAGAGATGATCGTGCGCATGGTGTCTCCTACCTCTCCGCTCAGCGGCGGGTGCTCGCCCAGACTTGCAGGTTATTGGAGCCGCCGGAGATCCCGTCGAGGCTGATCTCGAGCACGATCGACATGACGTTGGTCATCTTGAACGTGTCGCGCTTCGAGTCGAAGCTGATCGTCCCGGTCATCAGCGTCTCTTGGTAGCCTTGGAGATCGAAGAAGAAGGGATCATCGCGCAGCCCCGCGTAGACCTTCTGCCCCAGCCCTGCGTCCAGCACCGTCGCGACCGGCCCGACCACCGGGGTGTCGTTGCCCGGCAGATCGACGACCTGCACGCCCCACGCGCCCTCGCTGTTCTTGCCAAAACGGACCCAGATCGTCTTATCGGCGGCGTTATCGCCGTCGTTGTCGATGTGCAGCCCGTACACGACCTTGTCGTCGTACACCGGCGCGGCGCCCGCCTCGAGCAGCCCCGAGTAGTTGATCACCGCGACCAACGTGCCGTTGTCGGTGTGCCAGGAGTAGACGTCGGTGATGTCAGCGGCGGTGTCGGCCTTCGTCGCAGGCGAGTCGACGTGATCGGCGGCGGTGACGATCCCCACGGCGGCGATGGATGAGATGGCGACGGCTAAGCCGAAGGCCACAGATGCTGCTCGAAATTGCATACGGTTGTCCTTTAAAAGTCGAGGCGGACGAGGAGCGCCCGAGGTGCCGACACTGTACGCCACTCGGTGGCCGCTGGATCGCCCATGTGAGCGCGCGCGCAGGCTCATGAGCGCGCCGCCCCACAGAATCGATCCGCGGGCGGGCCGGATGACGTATCTTACGGGCAGCCACGCGTCCGCGTGCGCGACCCCATCTCTGCCCCAAGGGACATCCCATAATGATGCGCATTACCACATCCTTCTTGGTCTTTTCTCTCTCCCTCGCCGGCTGCGCTGGTGACGACAGCGGCACCGCGACCGACACCTCCACGAGCACCTCCACGAGCACCTCCACCACCGAGGCGACCACCGAGGGCACCACCGACGACTCGACGAGCAGCACCACCAGCACCACCAGCACCACCAGCACCACCGCCTCAGAGACCACCTCGTCGACCACCGACGACTCGACCACCGGCGTCACCGAGCAGAGCTGCGAGAGCTTCTGCACGATCTACCTCGACGCCTGCGCCGACTTCAAAGAGTTCGACAACCAGGCCTCGTGCGTCGCGCAGTGCGAGCAGTGGCCGCTCGGCGCCCCCGCGGACACCGCGAACGACAGCCTCGGCTGCCGGATCTACCACGCCACCGTCGCCAAGACTGACGACCCCGTCGTCCACTGTCCGCACGCCGGCAAAAACGGCGGCGGCGTCTGCATCGACCAAGGCGCCCCGGACTGCGCCAACTACTGCACCGTCTATTTTGGCAACTGCAAGGACGACAACAACGTCTACGCGGACGACGCGGCCTGCCTCAGCGCCTGCGGCGCGTGGTACCAGGGCAGCGAGGCCGACGTCGCGGGCGACACCATCGGCTGCCGCACCTACCACGCCACCGCCGCGCTCGGCGACCCCGCCCTCCACTGCCCGCACGCCAGCCCCGGCGGCGGCGGCGTCTGCGTCCTCCCGTAGGCCGCGCGCTCAAGCCTCAGCGAAGAGCTCGACCCCGTAGACCACCACCGCGTAGATCAGCGCCTGCTCAGGCCCTGCGACGAACGCGTGGGTGGTCTGCGGACTCATCGAGATCACCGCGCCCGCGCCAGCGATCGACCCGTCCTCCTCGACCAGCGATCCTTGCAGGATCAGCACCTGCTCGCCGCCGAGGTGGCGGTGCCGCGGGAAGGCCCCGCCGGCCTCGACGCGGACAAAACCGACGTCCGCGCCAGCGACCGCCGCGCCGCCCTCGAGGTGCATCAACGCGATCCCGGGCCCCAGCGCCGGGCTCCACCCCTCCGGCGCCGCGATCGACCCGAGCAGCGCCGCCGCCCGCGCCGCGTCGACATCGATCATCGCCGCCAAGCGGTCGACGAATGGCGCGAAGCGCCCCTCCGCCGCGCTCACGCTCGCGATCAACCTGTCCCAAAGTTCTGATCGCGGCGCCGGCCGCGGCAGCGCCAGCGCCAGCGCCTCCAGCGCCTCCAGCTCAAGCTCCTCCTCGCCGCTCATCGCTCACCCCCAGGCCCGCACAGCGCCGCTCGCAGCCGGCTCAGCGCCGCCGAGCTGCGCGACTTCACCGTGCCGATCGGGATCCCCAGCGCCTCCGCGATCTCCACCATCGTCAGCCCGCCGAAGTACGCCAGCTCGACGATCTGCCGCTGGCTCGGCGACAGCCGCGAGATCGCCGCGCGCGCCCGCGCCTGCTCGACGCGGCTCAGAGGGTCTTGCGCGCCGTACCCCTCACCCTCCGCCACACGATCCCCCTGCGGCGACAGCGGCTCCCACGGGCGCCGATGCTCGCGTCGACACAGATCGAGCGCCCGCGAGCGCAGGCGCAGCAGCAGCCACGTACGCACCGAGCCGCGCGCCTCCTCATAACCAGCGGCGCGCTGCCAAGCCTCGACCAGCACGTCATGCACCAGATCCTCGGCCCCGCTCGGCCCGACGATCCGCGCCGCCGTCGCCAGCAGCAGCCCCGCGTAGCGATCATAGAGCGCCGCGAGCGCGTCCCGGTCCCCGCAGGCCATCGCCGCTACCAGCTCCGCATCGCTCGTGCGCGACCGCGCCGCGACCTTCGCTCGTCCGCTGCTCATCCGCGGGGCCACTATACGCCGGACCGCCGCCGAATCGAGGGTGAGCGTGATCATGCGTCTCGTCGCACAGGTACGCCGCCCGAGCGGTGATGGTTCACCGCGACACAAACGATCCGCCGCCCCGGGGCGGACGTACTGACTTGCCCGCGCACCCCCTCCTCTCGGATGCTCCTCCAGCCAGCATGCTCGCCGATCCTCCTTCGATCCCGCACATCCTCACCGCCGCGGCCGGCGCGCTCCTCCTCGCCTGCGCGCCCAGCCCCGCGCCGCGGGTGGAGCTCGCGGTGCTCAGCGACGGCGCGGGGATCGTCCCCCTCACCAACGACCGCGGCCTCACCGTCGAGCTCACCACCTGCCGCGCCGCGATCGCCGACCTCGTGCTCACCACCAGCGGCGAGTTCCACGATCGAAGCGCCCTGATCAGCCGCCTGCGCCGCGCCCTGCTCAGCGACGCCTGGGCGCACCCCGGCCACGCCGCCGGCGGCGAGGTGATCGGCGAGCTGCCGGGCCGCTTCATCGTCGACTGGTGCGGCGGCGACGGCGTCAAGCTCGGCGACGCCGAGCTCACCGTCGGCGACTATAACGGCGCCGACTTCACCTTCATCCGCGCCGCCGAGGCCGACGGCCTCCCCCCCGGCGATCCCCTCATCGGCCACACCCTCGAGCTCGCCGGCGCCGTCACCGTCGATGGTTTAACCTTTAACTTTCACGCCCTGCTCGACCAAGACGACGGCCGCGCCTTGATCGGCGCCCCCTTCGAGCTAGAGGTCGACGCCGCCACCACCGCAACCCTCGGGCTCCAGCTCCTCACCCGCCTGCCTGACGGCGCCACCCTCTTCGACGGCATCGAGCTCAGCGCTGACCAACCCCAGCTCGAGCTCCTGCCCGGCGACGACGCCTACAACCGCCTCGTCCGCGCCACCCAGAGCCACGACTTTTACCGCGTGCAGCCGCGACCCTAGGACTCTATGCGAATCACCGCGCCGCGAACCATGCTCACCCCCCTCCTCCTCGCAGCCCTCGCTCTGCCCGCCTGCGGCGGCCTTGGCGTCGTCGACGTCCGCGTCTACGGCGAAGAGTTTATCGAAGAGGGCATCCCCGCGGACGCCTTCGTCGACGGCTGGAGCGTCACCTTTGACGCCTTCCTCGTCGTCGTCGGCGACGTCTCGATCGACGGCGCCCCGCTGCCAGGCTGGCACATCGTCGACCTCGCCCCCGCCAGCGGCGGCGAAGGCCGCAGCCTCGGCGAGATCCAGCGCGACGCCGGCCGGCTCAGCGCCCTCTCCTACCGCATCGCCGCCAACACCAGCGCGACCGCTACCCTCGCCGATCCGCAGCTCGCCGAGCTCGCCCGAGGCCACGCCGTCTATGTCCGCGGCGCCGCCACCAAGGCCGGCGTCACCTACACCTTCGCCTGGGCCTTCGACACCGACACCCGCTACGACCCCTGCGAGCTCGGCCGCGAGCTCCCCGCGGGCGGCAGCGACAGCGCCGAGCTCACCATCCACGCCGACCATCTTTTTTACGACGACCTCGAGTCGAGCGAGCCCAACGTCGCCTTCGATCTGATCGCCAGCGCCGACGCCGACGCCGACCTCGTGATCACCGAGGCCGAGCTGCGCGCCGTCGACATCAGCGGCCAAGCCCGCTACCAGGTCGGCTCCCGCGACATCAGCGACCTGTGGTCCTTTATCGCCGCGCAGGTCGCCACCCTCGGCCACGTCGACGGCGAAGGTCACTGCGAGACCCCCGCCTAAAGCTCCCCCGTGGCGGACCTTCACCCGCAGCGCCGCCCAAGGACCCCCCAGAGCGCCCTCAGAGGCCCTCTGCGCGGCTTCGCTCGCGCCTGCGCCCTCGCCTGCGCCTTCGCCCTCGCCCTCGCCGCCGGCACGACCCACGCCCACGACCCACGCCCCACGCACCGCTCCGTCATCGTCCAGCAGCGCCCCGCCAAGACCGCCAGCGAGGAGCGCGTCGAGGCCGACGTGATCACCACCGCGCCGCGACGCCGCAGCGCCGACGACCTGCTCCGCCTCGTCCCTGGCGTCTGGGCGATCCAGCACGGCGCCGAGGGCAAAGGCCAGCAGATCTTCCTCCGCGGCTTCGACGCCGCCCACGGCACCGACGTCGCCGTCTCGGTCGACGGCGTGGTCCTCAACGAGTCCTCCAACATCCACGGCCACGGCTACGTCGACATGAACTTCGTGATCCCCGAGCTTGTCCGGCGGATCCACGCCCGCAAGGGCCCCTTCGATCTCCGCGACGGCAACTTCGCGACCGCCGGCGCCATCGACCTCGAGCTCGGCGTCGACGAGGCGCAGCGCGGCGCCCGCCTCGGCTATCAGCTCAGCGCCTTCGGCCGCCACCGCCTGCTCGCCGTCTTCGCGCCCGCCGCTCGCCGCCGCCGCTCCTTCGCTGGCCTCGAGGCCATGCACGATCCTGGCTTCGCCGCCGGCCGAAGGGCCCGCCGGATCACCGCCATCGGCCGCACCACCCTCCACGACAGCCCCCAGCTCGGCGCCCTCGATCTCACCGGATCCGCCTACGCCGCCGACTTCGGCGCCCCTGGCGCCCTGCGCGTCGACGACATCGAGGCCGGCCGCATCGATCGCCTCGGCGCCTTGCGCAGCGACACCGGCGGCGCCTCCGTCCGCGGCCTGCTCGTGCTCCGCCACCGCCAACGGCGCGTGGGCGCCCTCGACCACCACCTCTACGCCCAAGCCCGCCAGCTCAGCCTCATCGAGGACTTCTCCGGCTACCTCCTCGATCCCGAGCGCGGCGATCGACGCCGCCAGCGCCACCGGATCTTCGGCGGCGGCTACCGCCTCACCTACGATCGCCCCCTCAGCGAGCGCACCGTCCTGCTCTTTGGGGCAGCTTGGATCGGCGAGCGGATCACCCAGAGCGAGGCCGCCGTCGACGAAGACCACCGCGTCGTCGCTCGCCGCTGGGACCTCGACATCGACCAGCACCAGCTCGGCGCCTTTGTCGGGCTTCGCCAGCAGCTCAGCCCCTGGCTCACCGCCGAGGCTGGCGCCCGCCTCGATCTCTTCGCCTATCAAGTCCACGATCGCCAAGACCCGACCGCCTCGCCCTCACGCCTCGCCCTCACCGCCGCCTCACCGCGCCTCCTCTTGCGCGCCCGCCTGAGCCCCGCCTGGCACATCTTCTCCAGCCTCGGCCGCGGCCTACGCGCCCCCGAGGCCCGCTCGATCATCCCATCTCCAACGAATCTTCAGGAGCTGCCGGGCGCGTCCGCCCGCTACCGCGGCGGTGATCCCCGCGTCACCTCCAGCGACGCCCTCGAGCTCGGCGCCCGCCGCGAGCGCCGCCGCCTCAGCGCCGGCCTCGCCCTCTTCGGCACCTGGATCGCCCGCGAGCTCCTCTACGACCACGTCTCGGGCGTCAACCTCGAGCAGCACCGAACCCGCCGGATCGGCGGCGAGCTCGACCTCCGCGTCCGCCCCCGCGACTGGTTCGAGCTGCGCGGCGGCCTCACCCTCGTCTCGGCGCGCTTCGTCGACTCCGGCGCGCCCGTGCCCAACGCCCCGCCTCTGCTCGCCACCCTCGGCGGCGTCGCCACCCACCGCTCCGGCCTCAGCGGCGCCGCCCGCCTCACCGTGCTCGGCCCGCGCCCCCTCCCCTATGGCGCGGTCGCCGGCGCCCTCGCCCTCGTCGACCTCAGCGCCTCCTACCGCCACGGCCACCTCCAGCTCGACCTCGCGATCGACAATTTGTTCAATTCCCGCTGGGCCGAGGGCACCTACAACTTCGCCTCGTGGCAGGACAAGAGCGCCCCACGCTCCGCCCTACCGGCCCTGCACACCCTCGCCGGCCCGCCCTTCACGCTCCGCCTCGGCGCGACGATCTGGCTCTAAAGACAGGGTCTCTCGCCCGCGCAGCGCGCCCCACGCTGGCCGCGCTACTTCCCCTGCGCCCCCCGCAGCAGCGCGCTCGCCCCTGGGATCCCGCGCGCCTTCCAGATCAGCTCGTCCGCCGCCGCGTCCTCGCTGCGCGCGTCCATCAACAAGAACAGCGCCGTCTTCTCCACCGACTCGTCCTCACCGCCGCCGCCCGCGCGCAGCGCCTGGCGGTGCGCCTCAAACGCCGCCGCCACCCGCGCCATCAGCTCCGCCTCTGCCGCCGCCACCAGCTTCCCCTCCAGCTCGCTCTTCGGCGGCAGGTTCAGCGGATCCGCCGCCACGTTCGCCGCGGGTAGCCCGTCGTGCGCGTCGTCTTGCGCCTGCGTCGACAGCTCCGACCCCAGCTCGATCTTCGCCCCGCTCTTCGGCGTGATCGACCCGCTCAGCCGCGAGCTCGCCGTCATCACGTGCGTCGTCACCGTGTACTGCGCCGTCGTGTACACCGGCTCCTCCTTGGTCTGCGGCGTCCGCTGTAGCTCATCGCGGCGCTGCTGCAATTGATTGCGCTCATCCAGCAGCCTGCGGTTCGCCGCCTCCAGCCGGTTCTCCGCGTTGTAGAGGTTCTGCTCCGCCCCTGTCGACGTGTTCGGGCTCGGCCCCTCCTTCGCCACGTCCTTGCGGTACTGCTCGACGTACGCCTGCTGCTTCGACACCTCCTTCTCCGCGTCCGTCACCCGCCGCTCTTGGTCGAGCACCTTGTCCTGCGCCGACTTATAGAACGGGTTCGCCACCTGCTGCGTGCCCGATTGATAGCGCGCCGACTCGCTGCGCGTCCGCTTGTCGGTCGCGAAGCGCGGCGCCGCCAGCGAGAACGCCAGCGTCGCCGTCGCCGTCGCCGGGATCGGCCCGGGCGCCAACACCTCCAGCCAGCGCGCCGAGTCGACCGCCGCCAGCCGCGCCGCCACCGCCGAGGCCGTCGCGTCGCGGCTAGGCGCCTGCGCCACGCGGAACATCGACCTGTCCTTTAAAGCAGCCAACGAGCGATCGCGCGCGCTCACCGCCTCGCCGTCGCCCGTGATCGCTGCCAGCTCCGCGATCATCGCCCGCTGCAAGAGCGCGTCCGCTGGCCGCCCCGCCGCCTCCGCTGCGCCCGCGCCCGCCGTCAGCGCCGCCGCCCAGCGCTCCGCCGCCGCCTTGCGCGCCTCGCTCAGCCGCCCGCTCTCGGCCGGCAGCCCCGTGATCGCCGCCTCTGCCAGCGCCCGCGCCTCCGCGTGCACCCCCGACTCGCTCAGCCGCCCCACCCCGTCGATCACCGCCGCTACCACCGCGTCGACCAGCCCGCGCACCGCCTGGCTCTCCGGCAAGATCGCCACCGCCGCCGCCGCGTCGCTCACCGCCCCGTACAGATCGCGGCTCGCCAGCTTCGCCTCGCCCGCGGCGACCCGCACCTTCACCGCCTGCTCCTGCGCCTGGGTCACCTTCGCCCGCGCCTCCGCCGAGTCCGGCTTCAGCGCCAGCGCCCGCTGGTAGTACCCCAGCGCGTCCTCATAGCGCTGCGACGCCATCGCCGCGTCGCCGTCCTTCATCGCGTTCTTGTAGCCGCAGCCGAGCAGCGTCAGCGCGAGCGCGCACGAGGCGATGAAGCGGAGGATGGGACGTGTCCTGAAGGTCATGGCCCGCAATCTACCCGCGCCCTCTCACAAAGGACAGGCCGCGCCGGGGGCGAAGCGCCAGCCGCGTGAGCCTCACCTAGCCCGGGCGCCGGCCGCGTGAGCCCTCAAACAAACGGCGAGATCGTCCGAGCCAGCCCCGGCACCGCCGCGTCGACGTGCTCTTGCGCGCTCCCACGCAGCTTCGCGTAGGTCTTCTGCAGCGGCCCGCTCGCCTTCGCCGCCCTGCTGTCGGTCACGGAGAGCAGCGCCTCGGAGACCGGCCCGCGCTGCGCCACCAGCAGCTCCGCGAACGCCCGCGAGCGCGGCTGATCGCCCGCCGCGGCCGCGCTCGCCGCGAAGAACGGCTCCAGCGCCGCGGCGAATTCTGGCAGCAGCTTATCCACCACCTCCGACACCATCGCCGGCTTGATCGCCTGCACCAGCCGGTACGCGCCCTTGACCGCGATCCCCGCGAGCCCGCCCTTCGCCGCGACCTCGGCCGCGATCAGCTCATTACACGCCCGCACCACCCGGGGGCGGGTCTCCGCGTTAGTCAAGATCTCGACGAGGGACGCCATGTGGGCGGGACGATCGCCGATCTCCGCCCGCCCCGCAAGCCGGACGCCGCGAGTTTGCAGCCTGGGCGAGACGCTGCGATCATCCCCCGCGATGCCTCCTGCGAAGACAGAGACGATGGCGGCCCTCCACGCCTGGCCCCGCGCGACCGCGACGCTCGCCGCCCTCCTCCTCTTCGCCTGCGAACCTGAGCCTCAGCCGCCCCCGCCGGCGGCCGCCGAGCAGCCCATGACCCCAGAAGTCCCCGAACAAGCGGCCCCTCCGGCCCCCCAGCCGCCCGCCGACGATCGCCCCGCCCTCACCACCGAGGCCATCGCCGAGTACCCGCTGCCCGGCACCCTCGCCCCCTCGGCGATCCGCTGGAGCCCCGACGATCGTCGGATCACATACCTTCGCAGCCCTGATCGCAGCCTCACCCAGCAGCTCTACCTCTTCGATCCCGACACCGGCCAGGAGCAGCTCCTGCTCGCCGCGCCGGGCGGCGGCGAGACCGAGGACAACCTCTCCCCCGAGGAGAAGCTCCGCCGCGAGCGCGCCCGCGCCCGTAACCTCGGGATCACCCGCTACGCCTGGACCCACCACAGCGCCGCAGAGCCGCGGATCCTCGTCCCCCTCACCGGCGCGATCTACATCATCGACGACCCCACCCCGGGCCGCGCTCAGCTCCGCGAGCTCGTCGCCCCCAGCGCCGCCCCAGCCCTCGACCCTCGCCTCAGCCGCGACGGCCAGTGGGTCGCCTACGTCCAGGACGCCGAGCTCTACGTCGTCCCCGTCGCCGGCGGCAACCCCAAGCAGCTCACCAGCGGCGCCCGCGGCAGCGGCCGCACCCACGGCCTCGCCGAGTACATCGCCCAAGAAGAGATGGCCCGCAGCGAGGGCTATTGGTGGAGCCACGACGCCGCCTACCTCGCCTACACCCAAGTCGACGAGACCCACATCCCCGCCTACCGGATCGTCCATCAAGGCAAAGATCAGGTCGGCCCCGAGGCGCAGGAGGACCACGCCTACCCCTTCGCCGGCCAAGCCAACGCCCGCGTCCGCCTCGGCGTCGTCCCGCGCGCGGGCGGCCGCACCGTCTGGATGGACCTCGAAGGCGCCGAGTACCTCGCCCGCGTCCACTGGACCCCCCAGGGCGACCTGCTCGCCGAGCTGCAAGATCGCAAGCAGAGCGTCCTCCGCCTCGTCCGCTTCGACCTCCGCAGCGGCCGCCCTCAGGAGCTGCTCCGCGAGACCTCCGACGTCTGGATCAACCTCCACCGCGACCTTCGCCCCCTCGAGTCGACCGAAGGCGACGCCGCGGGCGGCTTCATCTGGGCCGCCGAGCGCGACGGGTTTCACCACCTCTACCTCTACGACCGCGACGGCCGGCTCCTCCGCCAGCTGACCCAAGGGACATGGCCTGTGGACAACCTCGTCAGCGTCGACGAGGAGGCCGGCCTCGTCTACTTCGTCGCCGGCCGCGAGAGCCCGCTCGAGCGCCACCTCTACGCCGTCCCCCTCGCCGGCGGCGAGCCGCGCCGCCTCACCCGCACGGCCGGCGCCCACAGCGTCGCCCTCGACAACGGTCACCGCCGCTTCGTCGACGTCTTCAGCGACCCGCAGCGGCCGCCTGCGCTCACCGTCCGCGAGCTCGCCGACGGCGCCGCCCTCACCGCGATCCCCGTGCCCGACGATCCCCGCCTCGGCCAGCTCCCCATGGTCACCCCCGAGCTGGTCACCCTGCCCAGCCGCGACGGCGCCCTGCTGCACGGCGCCCTCTATCGCCCCCCCGCCGGCGCCGGCCCCGGGCCCTACCCCACCCTCGTCTCCGTCTACGGCGGCCCCCACGCCCAGCGCGTCACCCGCGAGTGGGGCCTACGCGTCGACATGCGCGCCCAATTCCTCGCCTCGCAGGGCTACCTCGTCTTCAAGCTCGACGGCCGCGGCTCCGCCCGCCGCGGCCTCGCCTTTGAGGGCGCGATACGTCATAACCTCGGCGACCTCGAGATCCAGGACCAAGTCGACGGCGTGCGCTGGCTCGTCGCCCAGGGCCTGAGCGATCCCGCCCGCGTGGGCATCTACGGCTGGAGCTATGGCGGATACGCCGCCGCCATGGCCCTCGCCCGCGCCCCTGAGACCTTTAAGGTCGCGATCGCCGGCGCCCCCGTCACCCACTGGGACGGCTACGACACGCACTATACGGAGCGTTACATGGGCCTGCCCGCCGACGACCCCGCGGCCTACGAGCGCTCCTCCGTGCTCGCCCACGTCGACGGCATCACCGGCCACCTCCTGCTCGTCCACGGCCTCATCGACGAGAACGTCCACTTCCGCCACAGCGCCCGCCTGATCAACGCCATGATCCGCGCCCGCAAGGCCTACCAGCTCCTCCTCTTCCCCGACGAGCGCCACATGCCCCGGCGCCGCGAGGACCGGATCCACATGGAGGACCAGATCTTCGCCTTCATCCGCGAGAAGCTATGAGTATTTCGTTATGAAATATGTCCTCAAGGCCACAGCGCCGCGGCGACAGAGCATCGACCTCACCAAGGATCTCAACCCGCAGCAGCTCGCCGTCGTCGAGGCCCCGCCCGGTGAGTACCTCGTGCTCGCCGGCGCGGGCACCGGCAAGACCCGCACCCTCACCTATCGCGTCGCCCGCCTCGTCGCCGCCGGCGCCCCGCCGGACAGGATCCTGCTCGTCACCTTCACCAACCGCGCCGCCCGCGAGATGACCGAGCGCGTCCAGGAGCTGCTCGGCATCGACATGCGCCGCGCCTCGGCTGGCACCTTCCACCACATCGGCAACCGAATTTTGAGGCGCCACGGCGAGGCCCTCGGCCTCAGCCCCAGCTTCGGCATCCTCGACCCCGAAGACGCCCGCAGCCTCCTCAGCAGCGTCATCGCCGAGCTCGGCATCGAGAAACTCAGCGCCCGCCGCTTCCCCACCGCCAAGGTCCTCGCCGGCCTGATCTCCCTCGCCGCCGGCACCCGCCGCAGCTTCTTGCAGGTCGTCGAGGAGCACGCCCTACGCCTGCTCGACCAGACAGTGTTGATGGAGCAGGTCGCCCGCGGCTACGCCGAGCGCAAGCGCGCCATGAATTTGTGCGACTTCGACGACCTGCTCACCCACTGGCACGATCTGCTCCTCGATCCCAGCCACCACGCCGTCGCCGACCAGCTCCGCGCCGCCTACGACCACGTCTTGGTCGACGAGTACCAGGACATCAACGCCTTACAGGGCGCCCTCTGCGACGCCATGGCCGCCGCGCACCGCTCCCTCATCTGCGTCGGCGACGACGCCCAATCGATCTACAGCTTCCGCGGCGCCGACTTCGCCCAGATCAGCCGCTTCACCGATCGCCACCCCCACGCGACCGTCTTGAAGCTCACCACCAATTACCGCTCCACCCCCGAGATCCTCGCCCTCGCCAACCGCAGCATCGCCCACAACCGCGACCAGCACCCCAAGGAGCTGCGCGCCGTCAAGCCCGCGGGCGTGCGCCCCGCCGTCATCCCCCTGCGCGACGTCTACCAGCAGGCCGAATTCGTCGCCCAGCGCGTCCTAGAGCTCCACCACGAGCAAGACCTCCCCCTGCGCAAGATCGCGGTCTTATACCGCAACCACAGCCACAGCTTAGAGCTCCAGGTCGAGCTCACCCGCCGCCAGATCCCCTTCAGCGTCCGCTCCGGCCTGCGCTTCTTCGAGCAGGCCCATATTAAAGACGTCGTCGCCTTCCTGAGGGCCCGTCAGAACCCCCATGACGCGCTCGCCTGGGTGCGGCTGCTCCGTCTATGGCCGGGGATCGGCGCCCAGACCGCCGAAAAACTCGCCCAGGCGCTCGCCGACGCCCCGCCGGGCCTGCGCAGCGTCCAGATCTTGCAGCACCACGAGGCCAGCGCCCGCGGCCGCGGCAAGGGCGCCCTCAGCCGCCTCGTCGAGCTGTGGACCGCCCTCGACGACCCCGCCAAGGCCAGCCCAGGCGCCCTCATCCGCCAGATCGTCGCCGATCATTATTCGGAGTACGCCGACCGCGCCTTCCCCAACGCCGCCGCGCGCAAAGAGGACTTGGAGCAGCTCGCCGCCTACGCCGAGCGCTACCCCGAAGTCGACGAATTCCTCAGCGAACTCTCGCTGATCCAAGGCCTCAGCGCCGAGAACGTGCTCGCCGCCGGCGACCCCGACGACATGCTCGTGCTCTCCACCATTCACCAGGCCAAGGGCCTCGAGTGGCCCGTCGCCTTCGTCCTATGGCTCAGCGACGGCCGCTTCCCCATGGCCCAGTCCCTCCGCCTCCCCCGCGACGAAGAGGAGGAGCGCCGCCTCTTCTACGTCGCCACCACCCGCGCCGCCGACGAGCTCTATCTTTGTTACGCCATGCTCGAAGAGGCCCGCGACGGCCCCAGCCACCTCCTCCGCCCCAGCCGCTTCCTCGTCGAGCTCGACCGCGCCCCGCCGGTCTTTGAGCGCTGGCAGATCGAAGAGTCTGCCCTCACCGATCCCCCCGAGTGATCACCCGGAGCGCGCGCGATCACCCGGAGCGCGCGCGATCACCCGGAGCGCGCGCGATCACCCGCACTTGCGCTGACCGCCGATCCCGTGGCACAAACCGGCTGCCGCGAGCCCCGCGGCCACGCATGAGCTGCGAGCGCTGAACTCCCTGTCCTTCGCGCCAGCCGCTGCGCTCGCCCCTCCGGCGCGCGCGTCGACGCGGGCGCGAGCGTTCGACCTGCGCCGCCTCGCGGCCCTGTGAACTCGGGAGGGCTCATGCCCAGCCTACGCACCCACGGCCTCGCGTCCCCCTACGCGAACACCTGGTCGCTCGCCGCGATCGATCTGCACCTCACGCCCGGCTGGACCGGCCTCGTCGGCCCCAACGGCGCCGGCAAGACCACGCTCCTACGCCTGCTCAGCCGCGCGCTCGCGCCCGCCAGCGGCCGCGTCGTCTACGACCCGCCCGAGCTGTCTGTTGTGACATGTCCTCAAGGCGTGGAAGAACACAGCCCCGAGCTAGGGCGCCTCGCCGCGGCTCCGGGCCCGTCCCGCCGCCTCCTCGGCCTCCTCGGCCTCGATCCTCCGCAGCTCGCGCGCTGGCCCTCGCTCTCGCCGGGCGAGCGTAAGCGCTGGCAGATCTTCGCGGCGCTGGCCGCCGAGCCCGACGTGCTGCTGCTCGACGAGCCGACCAACCACCTCGACGCCGAGGCCAACGCCCAGCTCCTCGCCGCCCTCCGTCGCTTCACGGGGATCGGCCTGCTCATCTCCCACGATCGCGCGTTGCTCGACCACCTCACCACCAGCACCCTGCGGATCCACCGCGGGGAGCTGCAGCGCTGGCCCGGCCCGTATAGCGCCGCCCGCTCGGCGTGGGAGTCCGCGCGCGCCGCCAGCAACGCGGAGCGCGCCGCGCTCCAGGATGAACACCGCGCCTTGACGCGCCGACTCGGCGATCTCCGCCGCGACAGGGCCGCCGCCGAGCTCCAACGCAGCGCCGGCCGGCGGATGAAGGACCGCCACGACCACGACCAGAGCGGCCTCTCGGCCGACTATCGCGCCGCCAAAGCCGAGCACAAGGTCGGCCGCCACGTGCACCTCGTACGCGGGGAGCTGCAGCGAAGCGCCGCCGCTCTGGCCGTCACCAGCCACGACCGCGACCGCGGCGCCGGCGTCGTCATCACCGGCGCCCGCGCCCGCACGCCCCACCTCCTCGTCCTCGACCTACCCGAGCTGCGCGCCGGCCCGCGCCGCCTGCTCGGCCCCGTCCGCCTCGCGCTCGCCAACGACGCGCGCGTCCACCTGGCCGGCCGAAGCGGCGCCGGCAAGAGCACGCTCCTCCGCGCGCTCCTCCGCGGCGCCCGCTGCCCGCGCGAGCGGATCTTGGAGATCCCGCAAGACATGTCTCAAAAGACATGCATCCAACTATTGGAGGAGCTCCGCCGCGCCGACGCCGACGAGCGCGGCAGGGTGCTCACCCGCGTCGACGCGCTGGGGGTCGATCCCGGCGCCCTGCTCGCCTCGCCCTGCCCCTCCCCTGGCGAGGCGCGCAAGCTGCTGCTCGCCCGCGGCCTCGCCCGCGGCGCCTGGGCGCTCGTGCTCGACGAGCCGACCAACCACCTCGACCTCCTGGCGATCGAGCGCCTCGAGGCCGCCCTGCGCGACTACCCCGGCGCGATCCTCCTCGTCAGCCACGACGAAGCGCTGGCCAGGCGAGTCACGACGACCACCTGGACGATCACCGGAGAGGCCGTCCAGGTGCGCTGAGCGGCGACCCCGCAGGCGCTGGTGGTCAGAAAGCGGACCAACCCGTAGCGCCGCTCTCGGCTCGGCGCTTGCGCCCTGGAGCGAAATCGCTACCCTCGCCGCGTGCCCCCGCGACCTTCTCAAGCCGCCGCCGAGCTCAGCGCCGAGCTCGAGGCCAAGCTCTTGCATCGCCTGATCTGCGAGTGGGCGGCGATCAACGACACCTACCTCGACGACACCCTACAGCTCCCGGTCTTCCAGCTCTCGGAGGGCCGCGCTTGCCTCGGCCGCTGGCACCGCGAGCTCCGTCGCCTCGAGATCTCGCGGCCGCTCGTCCTTGAGCGGCCTTGGGTCGAGGTCATCGAGGTCCTCAAGCACGAGATCGCCCACCAGTACGTCGACGAGCGCCTCCGCATCGCCGAGGATCCCCACGGGCCGGCCTTTCGTCGGATCTGCGCCCGCCTCGGGATCGACGGCCACGCCACCAGCGATCCGGCCGAGCGCGCCGACCCGAGCCCCGCCGACGATCCCACCGGTCGGATCATCGCCCGGATCCACAAGCTGCTCGCGCTCGCCCAGAGCCCGAACCAACACGAGGCCGAGACCGCCGCGATGACCGCCCGCCGGCTCATGCTGAAGTTCAACATCGAGGTCGACCGCGCCCAGCCGCGCGCCGACGCCCGCCGGGACTACGGCTTTCGCCACCTCGGCCGCCCCTCCGGGAGGATCCTCGAGCACGATCGCCGCCTCGCCTCCATCCTCACCCGCTACTTCTTCGTCGAGAGCGTCTGGATCCCCGTCTACCGCCCCCTCGAAGGCAAGCGGGGCAGCGTGCTCGAGATCTGCGGGCGCGCCCCCAACCTCGCCATGGCCGAGCACGTACACGCCTTCCTCAGCGGCACCGCCGAGCGCCTCTGGGACGCCTACCGCCAGGAGACTGGGCGCAGCTCCAACCTCGATCGGCAGGCCTACCTCGCCGGGGTGATGCGCGGCTTCGAGGCCAAACTCGCGGCCCAGAGCGCCGACTTCAAGGAGCAGGGGATCGTATGGGTACCGACCGCCGGCCTGCGCACCTACTTCGCCCGGCGCCACCCCAGGCTCGCCACCATCCACCGCAGCGGCGCCCAGCGCAACGAGGCCTACGCCGAAGGCGCCCGCGCAGGCCGCGAGATCGTCCTCTCGCAGCCGATCGAGGCCGGCGCGTCGGCCTCCACCAGTCCACGCGCGCTACGCGAGCGCAACTGAGTCGCTCACTCGGACGAGATTATGAAAACGACCGTTGCCGGTGCTCCGGGCGTCTACCCAGGCGTAGCGGCTGCCCGGCGCGAGCTCGCGGCCACCGGGGGCTCAGAGCCCGTCGTCCAGCAGATCCACGAATGGTTGGTACAGGAACACCTGCCCCCGTGTCCGTCCGGAGACCTCCCGGAGCATGCCTCGCGCCTCCATCTCTTTCAGCACCCGCCGCGCCGTCGTCGCGCTGATCCCCGTCTCACTCGCCACCTGCGTGGCGGTCACTGCCAGTCGCCGGCACACCGCGTCGAACACCTCCAGGTTGCTCTGGGCGGCCGCCGCTTGATAGATCGACCCTGACCGTCCGGCGAGCAGCGCGCGATGCTCCACGAGCAGGGCGTCGAGCCGATCGATCGTCGCGGTCGCTCCAACCGCCACGGTCGCGACCCCATCGAGGAAGTAGTCCATCCACCCCTCCCAGTCCCCGTGGGTGCGGATCCGCTGGAGGCGCTCGTAGTACTCTTGGTGGTGCCGCTTGAAGTGGAGGCTCATGTAGAGCATCGGCGCGCTGAGCACCTGCTCGTGGATCAAGATCATCGTGATCAGCAGCCGCCCTACCCGCCCGTTGCCGTCCAGAAACGGGTGGATCGTCTCAAATTGAGCGTGCGCCAGGCCGGCCTTGATCAGCGGCGGTACATCGGGATCGTGCAAGAACTTCTCGAGGTTATCGAGCGCGGGCAGCATCTCCTCCGGCGGCGGCGGCACGTAGCGCGCGTTACCAGGCCGGCTCCCGCCGATCCAGTTCTGCGAGCGCCGGAACTCCCCGGGCGTCTTGTCCGCGCCGCGGGTCCCCCGCACCAGCTCCGCGTGGATCTCTCGGATCAGCCGCAAGCTCAGCGGCAGCCGCGTTCGGAGCAGATCGAGCCCCGTCATCATCGCCCGGACGTAGCTCGACACCTCCTGCACGTCGTCGGTCGGCACCCCAGGCGCCTGCGAGCTCTCGTGCAGCAGCAAGTCCGTCAGCGACGACTGCGTGCCCTCGATCTGGCTGGAGAGCACCGCCTCCTTCCGCACGTAGGTCCACAGGAACGCGTCCGGGTGGCGGAGCCGCGCCGACACCCCATCCAAGCGCCCGACCGCCGCCGTCGCCCGCCCGAAGAGCCCGAGCAGCCCTCCCCCGAGCGAGAGCCCCGGCTCCGGCGGCAATGGCCGCGGCCGGAAGGCCCGGTACCCCGCCTCACCTCGACCGACAGCGACAAAAACACCCGCGCGCTCGCTCAACTCGTCGTTCAAGCTCAAGATTCTTCCCTTGTGATCTGACTAACGGAAGAAAACAACAATTTTCTTGCGCAACGGTCGCCCACGGGGCACAAAACGAGCGTTTACGCACACATTGGACCCCCGGAGGAGGTGCAGGTGCGGCGGCAGGGCGAAGGTCTTGGGCGACCCGCCGCTCGACCTGCGCGCCATCGAGTCACAGCTCCACGAGTCCCACCGCCTGCTCCTCACCCCCGCCCCGCTCCACCCCGCGACCACCCTCCGCGTCGAAGCCACCGCGGGCACCGGCGATGGGGACGACTGGGGGGTGGTCGTCGAGCCAGACCTCCGCGCGGTGCTCGGCCCGATCGTCGACGAGCGGGATCCGCTGCCCCGGCAGCTCCACCCCGTCGCAGACCAGGCGATGGACGCCGCGGCCGCCGCCGGTCGGCCCCTGGATCTCAATGTGATAGGTGGTCTGATGGTAGCGGTAATCGACCGAGAAGGAGCCCCAGCCGGCCGGCAAGAGCGGATCCAGGCGCAGGTGATCGACCTCGAGGTGGAGGCCCAGGAGCGACTCGACCTGGAGGCGGTACATCCACGCGGCGGAGCCGGTGTACCAGGTCCAGCCGCCGCGACCGGCGTGCTGCGAATTGGTGTACACATCGGCCGCGACCACGTAAGGCTCGACCTTGTAGCGGGCGATCGCCGCCGCGCTCTCGCCGTGGTGCACCGGGCTGATCAGGCGGAAGAGCTCCCAGGCGCGGGCGACCTCGCCGAGCGCGGCGAAGGCCATCACCGCCCAGATCGCGGCGTGGGTGTATTGCGCGCCGTTCTCGCGGACCCCGGGGAGGTAGCCCTTGACGTAGCCGGGGTTCTGCTCGGAGCGGTCGAAGGGCGGGTCGAAGAGTTGAATGAGGCCGAGCTCTCGATCGACTAGGCGGGCGTCGAGGGCGGTCATTGCCTGGCGGGCGCGCCCTGGATCGCCGGCGCCGGAGAGCACCGCCCAGCTCTGGGGCAGGGAGTCGATCTGGCACTCGTCGTTGCACGCCGAGCCGAGCGGCTCGCCGCTGTCGAAGTAGGCGCGGCGATACCAGGCGCCGTCCCAGCCCTCCGCGTCGATCGCCGCGCTCAGGGCCGCAGCGGCGGCCGAGCAGCGGTCGGCGAAGGCGTCATCGCCCCGGGCCGAGGCGACCGGGGCGAAGCGCACCAGGACGTCGTGCAGGAAGAACGCGAGCCAGACGCTCTCGCCCTCTCCGCGCTCGCCGACCAGGTTCATGCCGTCGTTCCAGTCGCCGCTGCCGATGAGCGGGAGGCCGTGAGCGCCGAAGCGCAGGCCGTTCTCGATCGCCCGCACGCAGTGCTCATAGACGGTGCCGGTCTCCTCAGAGCGCAGCGGGAGGTCGTAGTAGCTCTCCTCGTCGGCCTTGACCGGTCGCCCCTCGAGGTAGGGGGCGCGCTCGTCGAGCAGGCCGCGCTCGCCGATGCTGGTGATATAGCGGCAGACCGCGTAGGGGAGCCAGAGGTAATCGTCGGAGATCCGGGTACGGACCCCTCGACCGAAGGGCGGGTGCCACCAGTGCTGGACGTCGCCCTCGCGGAACTGTCGGGCGGCCGATCGCAGGATCTGCTGGCGCAGCAGCGCGGGTTCGGCGTGGACCAGGGCCATCGCGTCCTGGAGCTGATCACGGAAGCCGAAGGCGCCGCCGGACTGATAGAAGCCGCTGCGACCCCACATACGCGCGGCCACGACCTGGTAGAGCAGCCAGCCGTTGGCGAGCAGGTTCAACGCCTCGTCTGGGGTCTGGACCTGCACCGCGCTGAGGGTCCGGTTCCACTGCGCCCATACGCCGGCGAGCGCGGTGTGGGCCTGCTCGACCCCGCGGAAGCGGTGGATGAGCGTGCGCGCGTCGCTGAGATCGATCCCCGAGCCGAAGGTCAGCGCGATCTCGCGCACTTGGCCGTCTTCGAGGTCGATCATCACCTGCATCGCCAGGCAGGGATCGAGCCCCGCGCCGACCCGCCCGGAGAGCCGGGCCTTGCGCATACACGCGGGCCGGGAGAGCTCGCCGTTGCGGCCGATGCACTCGATCCGGTCGCCGCTGAGCGTGCGCCGCTCCTCGCTGCAATCGAGGAAGGCGACGCGGCGGGGGAACTCGCTGGCGTAGGCGTTGCGGGCCAGGAGCGCGCCGCTCCGCAGGTCGACCTCGGTGACGATCGTGGGGATCGTGGCGGCCCGGCCCTCGCCGAGGACCAGCTCGAAGATCCCGGTCAACGAGAGCCGACGGGCCCGACCGGAGTTGTTCGTCAATTTGAGGAGCAAGAATTTCAGCGGCGCATCCGTGGCGACGAAGGTCTGCAGCTCGGTGACGACGCCGTCCTCTTGGTGCTCAAAGACGCTGTAGCCGAAGCCGTGACGGGTGGTGTACCCGCCGCGTCCGGGCGCGGGCGCGGGCGTCGGCGACCAGAAGCGGCCGTCATGCTCGTCGCGGAGGAAGAGCGCCTCGCCGCTGGCGTCGCTGACCGGATCGTTGGACCAAGGCGTGAGCCGGTAACTATGCGCATTCTCGCACCAGGTGTACGCTGCCCCGCTCTCGCTGACGACGGCGCCGAAGTGGGGGTTGGCGAGCACGTTGACCCAGGGCGCCGGCGTCTGGGCCTCGCGGCTGGTAGTTATGACATATTCGCGGCCGTCCGGGGTGAAGCCGCCGCGGCCGTTCCAGGACCGAAGGTCGGCGCGGTCGAGCGATTGCTCGTGGACCGGCGCGAGCGGGGCCCGGCGCTCCCGGGTGACCAGCTCCGGGACCTTGACCTCGGGCGGAGGGAGGCGACCGAGCTGCTCGTCGAGGGAGCCCGCGGTGTCGCTGATGATCAGCCGCGCGACGGTCTGCTGGAGCACCTTGTCCTCCTCGGCGATCTCGTCGGTGCGGCGGACGAAGACGCCGCCGGGGCGGTCGAGCAGGTCGGCCTCCGAGAGGGCCGTCACGAGGCCGAGCAGCTCCTCGTGGAGCGCTTGTCGGTAGCCCGAGGGGTCATCGTTCCAGATCAGGAGGTCGACGGCGAGGCCCTTGAGCCGGAAGTAGGCGTGGGCCTGGACCATATGGCGCGCGAGCTCGAGGTGGCGACGGTCGCCGATCCGTAGGAGCGCGATCGGCAGGTCGCCCGAGATCCCATAGGCCCAGAGGGACGACTGTCCGCATTGGTTACGGGCGAGCACGCTCGGCGGCGCGCGCAGGGCCGGGCTCGAGTAGAGGATGTGGCTGGCGAGGCGCTGATAGAGGCGGGTGTCGGCGGCGCTGGCGTCGAGGCGGCGGAGCAGCACCTGACTGTGGGTCCACGAGAGCTCGAGCGCGCGCTCGCCGGCGTGGCGATCGCTGTACTTGTCGATCAGCGCGAGGGCGCCCGCCCGGGTCTCGGCGACGCCGGTGACGATGTCGATACACGCCGTCTCGTCGGGATCGAGGGCGACGGCGCTGCGGATCGCCACCACCGGGTCGAGCACGGCGCCCTCGCTGCCGCTGAGCGTCGGTCGATGCATCGCCTGGGGATCGCCGACCGAGCGGCCGCGACCGAGAAATTCGGCGCGCCCGGTCTCATACGACGGCGCCCCGGCGAGCCGCCCTTGCACTGTCATCAGGTGGAGGACCCACGCCTGCGCCTCGCTCCCGGAGCGCGGCCGCCTGGTGCAGAGGATCGCCTGGCGGTCGCGCAGCAGCTCGGTCTCGACGAAGAGGTTGGAGAACGCGGGGTGGCTCGTATCGGCGGCCGCCTTCGCCAGGACGATCTCTGCGAAGCTCGTGAGCTCGATGGTTCGTGGGGCGGCGCCGCGGTTGGTGAGGCACACGCGGCGGAGCTCAACGTCGTCCTCGGGCGAGACGCAGATCTCGACGTGGGTCTCGATCTCGCGGTCGTGACGGCGAAATTCGGCGCGCCCCTGGGAGAAGATCGCCTCGTAGCTCTCGGCCGTCACCCGCGACGGCTGATGGGTCGTGGACCAGAAGTCGCCGGTGTCGACGTCGCGGAGGTAGCAGAAGCCGCCCCAGCCGTCGCAGGTCGGATCCTCGCGCCAGCGGGTGACCGCGAGGTCGCGCCAGCGGCTGTACCCGCCGCCCGCGTTGGTGACCATGACGTGATAGGTGCCGTTGGAGAGCAGCTGCACCTCGGGCGACGGGGTGTTCGCGGTGGTGAAGACGCGGAGGTCGGCCTCGGGCGCGAGCACCTCGGCGGCGGCCGAGACCTCGGCGGGGTGGGGGTAGATCGCGGAGGTGCGCGGCACTCGCTCCTGCAAGAGCAGGTCGGTCGCGCGAAACGCCGGGTCGGCGGCGAATCGGCGCTGCATCGGCCGCTCCTCGAGCAGGTACACGAGCGAGAGGAACGCCATACCCTGGTGATGAGCCATGTACGAGGCGACCGTGACGCTCTGCTCGCCGCGAGGCAGGCGTGCGGGCGTGTAGTCGATGGCCTCATAGAAGCCATAGGGGCCGAGCAGGCCCGCGAGCTCGAGTCGTCGCAGGTTCTCGCAGGCCCGCCTCGGCGCGATCATCAGCGCCATCGCGCTGGCGTAGGGCGCGATCACCAGGTCGGCGGCGAGGCCGCGCTTGAAGCCGAGGCCGGGCACACCAAAGGCCCTATATTGATAGTTCAATTGGGCGTCGGTCTTGATATAGCCGGACTCGGAGACGCCCCAAGGCACCCCCCGCTCGCGCCCGTACTCGATCTGCCGCTCGACCACCGAGCGGCAGGTCTCGTCGAGCAGGGTGCCGCGATAGGTCGGCATCAGCAGCAGCGGCATCAGGTACTCGAACATCGAGCCGCTCCAGGAGAGCAGCGCAGATCCGCCGCCGGTGGTGGTGAGCGAGCGCCCGAGGCGGAACCAGTGCTCCGGCGGCAGCTTGCCGTCGGCGATCGCGACGAAGCTCGCGAGGCGGGCCTCGGAGGCGAGCAGGTCGTAGAAGCCGGCGTCGCGTCGGTGGTCGGCGACGTTGTAGCCGATCGCGAGCAGGTGCCGCTCGCGGTCGTAGAGGAACTCGACCTCGATCTCGGCGAGGGCGGCGGCGGCGGCCCTCAGCCGCTGGATCTCGGCGAGTCGGGCGCTGGCGCGGCTCGCCCCGAGACGGACGCAGCGCTCCAGCTCGCCCGAAGAGGCGTCCTGCGGGGCGCCATCGACCGCCAGCGCCTGGTGGCTGGCGGGCAGGACGCGCTCGCCCAGCGCGGCGAGCCCGCGCAGCGTCGGGATCACGTCGAGGCCCGCGAGCGCCGCGGCGGGCTCGGTCGATTCCGGCGCGTCGGGGAGCCAGATCCAGGGCGCGAGCAGCTCGAGCTCGGCGAGCATCGCCGCGATCTGGGCCGCGAAGAGGCGGGCCCAGGCGACTGCTTCGTCCTGGGCCTGGAGCTCGGCGAAGGCGACCGCTGCGCGGCTCTCCACGCGCAGGCGCTCGAGCACGGTCCGCGCCGCCGAGAGCGTGGACGGCGGGGTCACGAGCGCGCTCCGCAGCCGGCCCAGCGCGCCCTGCAATGCATCGACCTCGGGCCCGACCTCGATGAGCACGGCGAGGGTGTCGGCCAGTCCGGCGAGGCTCGACGCGCGGAAGATCGCGCCGCCCTCGAGCTCGCCGAGACCGGCGACCAGGGTCCGCAGGTGCCCGGTCAGGTTGCCGCTGTCGACGGTCGAGATGTAGGTCGGCCGCAGCGGCTCGAGCGTGCGGGTGTCGTACCAATTGTAAAAGTGACCGCGATAGCGCTCGAGGCGCTCCATCGTCGCCATCGTCCGCGCGCTCCGCTCGAGCAGCTCGCCGGCCTCGACGTAGCCGAAGTCATAGGCCGCGAGGTTGGCGGTCAAGGCGAGGCCGATGTTGGTGGGCGACGTCCGATGGGCGACGCCTTGGGGCGGATCCACCTGGTAGTTGTCCGGCGGCAGGTGATTGTCGGCGGGGCCGACAAAGGCCTCGAAGAAGCGCCAGGTCCGTCGCGCGACCCGGCGGAGGAAGAGCTGGTCGGCGGCGGCGAGCGGCGGCGCCTGCCCTGCCAGCGTCGGCCGGCTCAGCCACCAGACCACCGCCGGCGCGAGCGCCCACGCGAGCAAGAGCGGCGCGGCGAAGGGCAGCGCGCCGGGCTGCCCGAAGAAGAGCCCGACGGCGACCACGACCGCGGCGAGCGGCGCGACTGACATCAACCGATAGGCGGGGGCCAGGCCATAGCGGGCGCCGCGCTCCGCGTCGCTGGCGGTGCGCCACTCGAGGCACCTACGACCGGTGAAGAATACGCGCGCGGCGGCCCGAATGATCGCGCTGGCGCTGACCCGGGCGTCATGCGGCAGGCACACCAGCGCGAACGCCTCGCGCGCGAGCGCGATCGCCTGGGAGGCGCCGAGATCGCGGAGATAGTCGCGCCGCGAGAGGTCGACGGGTCGCCGCAGGATCCCGGTCGCTGCGCTGAGCAGGCCAGGCACCACGAGGATCACGAGCACGACCGCCGTCACCGGCCCGGCGAATCCGGCCCTCACCCAGCCGAGCACGAGGAGCGCGAGGAGCGCGAGGGGCACCAGGCTGCGCCGGAGGTTGTCGGCGATCTTCCACCGCGAGAGCAGCGAGATCGGGTTGGTCACCCGGCGCGCGGGGCCGCTGGTGGGCACACGATGGCCGAGCCAGGCGAGGAGCTGCCAGTCGCCGCGGGTCCAGCGGTGACGACGGCTCACCTCGACCGAGTAGGCCGCCGGATAGTCCTCAAAGAGCAGGACGTCGCTGACCAGCCCCGAGCGCGCGTACGCGCCCTCGAGCAGATCATGGCTGAGGATCCGGTTCTCGGGGAGCTTGCCGCCGATCGCCCGCTGGAAGGCGTCGACGTCGTAGATACCCTTGCCGACGAAGGAACCCTCGTCGAAGACGTCCTGGTAGACGTCGGAGACCGCGCGGGTGTAGGGGTCGATGCCTGGCTCGCCGGCGAAGAGGCGGGCGAAGCCGGAGCGGCGGGCGCTGAGCATCGTGATCGCGACGCGCGGCTGGAGGATCGCGTAGCCCTCGACGACCCGGCCGAGGCGCGGGTCGAAGCGCGGCCGATTGAGGGGATGCGCCATGATGCCGACGAGCTCGCGGGCGGCGCCGCGCGGGAGCTGGGTGTCCGAGTCGAGGCAGATCACGTACTTGACGGCGCTTAGGCGGCGGGCCTCGCCGACAATGGTGGAGAACGCGCCCGTCGCCCCGCGCAGCGCCTCGTTGAATTGCTCGAGCTTGCCGCGCTTGCGCTCCCAGCCCATCCAAACCCCCTCGCGCGGGTTCCAGCGGCGGGCGCGGTGGAAGAGGTAAAAGGGCGCTGGGCGCCCGGCCGCGCGATACCTGGCGTTCAGCGCCTGGACGCCGTCACGCGCCCGCGCGAGGAGGGCGTCGTCGCCGTCCATATGTTCGCGTGGGGCGTCGCGCAGGTCGCTGAGCAGGGCGAAGGAGAGGTGTAGATCGCGGTTCGCGAGGTAGCGGACCTCGAGAGAGTCGAGCAGGCCGTCGATCTCGGCGCTCTCGCAGAGCAGCGTCGGCACCGCGACGACCGTGTTGTTCTCGGCGGGGATCCCGGCCGAGAAGTCGAGGCGCGGGAGGAGCGATGGGCTCGCCAGCAAGGTCGCCGCCCACTGCACAATCGCGGTCGCGAGTTGGCTGGTAGAGACCGCCAGCAGGAGCACCGCCGCGACCAGCGCCCAGCCGCCGAGGCCGCGCGCGTGGGCCGCCGCCGCGAGTCCCCAGGTCGCGGCCACATTCAGGCCGAGGACCGCGCCGATATAGAGGGGTAGGCGGAATCGGCGAGCGAATCGCCGCAGGAGGAGACGCGGCGTCCGACTCGCCCCTGTCGCTCGCTCGAGCGCGACGCGGCCGGCGTCGACCAGGAAGTAGCCGACGTGGGCGCGGCGCTCCTCGCCCGCGCGCGCGAGCGTCACCGCGGCCTCGGCGACCCCCGCCTCGCTGAGAGCGCCGCGCCTCGCGATCGCCTCGACGACGTGGCGATAGCGGTCGCGGGTGGCGAAGTCCATCGCCGAATAGACGCCGGCGGGATCCTCGGCGAGCCGCTCCTCGACCAGGCTGCTCGCCTCGACGAAGGCGCGCCAGTCGGTCGCGTCGAGCAGGCGGAGGCTGCCGATGCTGTTGCTCACCGCCACCTGGTCGATGGCTTGGCTCTGGCTCGCCAACTGAAAGACCTGATCGACCGAGAGGCCGCGCTCGGCGAGGCGCTGCTCGAGCCAGGTCATGGGCAAGTCGAGGCCCGGGCCCAGGCGCTGGAGGCGGCTCGCCAGCTCGGCCAAGAAGGAGATGCTGCGCGGCGGGCCGGCCTCGACCATCTCGGCCAGGACGAGGACGACCTCGCCCGGCGCGCTCGCGGCGACCTCGGTCATTCGCTCGACCCAGGTGTCGGCGGCCTCGCGCTCGCGACGGCCGCGGGTCACGCTGCCGACCACGCGGCGCAGGTTCTCGAGCAGCGCCAGGCGAAGCATGATCGGGATCGCCCAGAGCTCGCCGAGACGGAGCTGCTGCACCTCCTGATAGGAGGCGACGAAGGCCCGCAGGCCGGTGACGTCGAGGCGCCCGTGCGAGTGCGAGATGAACTCAAGGATGAGGTCGTAGACGCGGGGCACGATCGAGGCCGGCTCCGCGCGGATCCGCGGCAGCTCGCGGCTGTAGACCCGCGGCAGGTGCCTGCGCGCGGTCCGGATCTGCTCCTCGATGAGGTGGAAGTTGTCGACGAACCACTCCGCCGCGGGGGTGACACGCCGGCCTCGTTGCACCGCCTCGGTGACCATCACATACGCTGCAGCCAGGGCGCGCTCATTGGCGTCGAGGCGGGGTAGCAGCCGATCTGCGGGCCTCTCCCTCGACGGCGTGGGCTCGCGCCCGACCGCGAGCGCCCGCGCGTGCCGCTCGAGCTGGCTGACGCTGAAGAGATCGGCCTGGAGAGGCGCTTCGTCGGGATCGATGTCGATCGGTGATCGGGCCGCGGCCCCTGTCCTCAAAGATCTGCGCGGCAAGGAGGATAAGAGGTTCAAGCCGCTCTCCATATCATGCATGATCCAGTGGCCGTGGACCGACGCACTCTTTTCGGTGATTTGCTCAATTGATCAGGAGCACCGCAAAATGTTCTGCTGTGGAGGTGCGTTGATTCCATTCTCCTCGCGGAGCATCGACCCCGGCGAGGATCGCGCCAGATCCTGCGGAGGCGGCCCAGCAAGCGGGTCGATGAGGGGCTCGCGGACCGAAAAGAGTGCGCCGGTCCACGGTCGCCGACAATGCATGATATGGAGGGCCGACTTGGACCTCTTACCTCTCCCTCTTCGAGGGTCACGGATCCTCTTTGCCGCGCAGATCTTTCATAATTGAGGATCACACCCCCACCGTGATCGCGGTGCGACCGCAGAGATCCGCGCCGGCGGACGACCCGTCGCTGCTCGACATCACCGCCCTGGCCCTGGCGCTCGGCACCGACCTAGAGCGCGGCCTCGGCGCCGAAGAAGCGGCCAACCGGCTGCGTGCGGACGGCCCCAACGAGCTACGCGCGGTGCCCCCCGTGCCGCTGTGGCGCAGCGCACTGGCGCAGCTGCGAGACCCTCTGGTCTACCTGCTGGCTGCGGCCGCGGCCGTGGCCTTGGCCGCCTGGTGGTTCGAAGGCCGCGGCCAACCTGGCGCGTCGGGTTGGCCGCTGGATGCGATCGTCATCGTGTTCGTGGTGCTGCTGAATGCGCTGCTCGGCTGGCTTCAGGAGGCCAAGGCGGCGCAGGCGGTGGCGGCCTTGGCGAAGATGACCGCCGCGACGTCGGCCGTGCTGCGCGACGGCGCTGTGGCCCGGGTGCCCAGCGCGCAGCTCGTCCAGGGCGACCTGCTGGTGCTCGCCGAAGGCGACGCCGTGGGCGCCGACGCGCGCCTCACACAGACCGCAGCTTTGAAGCTGTTGGAGGCGCCGTTGACCGGCGAGAGCGAGGCGGTGCTGAAGGATCCGGCGCGGCTGCCCGCGGTCGCGGCGCTGGGTGACCGGCTGAACATGGTGTTTAAGGGGACCGCGGTGGCGCAGGGCAGCGGACACGCCATTGTCACCGCCACCGGCATGCGGACCGAGATCGGCGGGATCGCCACGCTGCTGGATACCACGCCCGATGCGCCGACGCCGCTCCAGGTCGAGATCGCGCACCTGGGAAAGGTGCTAGGCGTCGCTGCCCTGGCGATCGCCGCCGTCGTGGTCGCCACGATCCTGCTCACATCCGACATCGAGGGCGCGTCCGATGTCGTCAGGGTGCTGCTGCTGGGGGTGTCGCTGGCCGTGGCCGCCGTGCCCGAGGGCCTGCCGGCGATCCTGTCGGTGGTGCTGGCGATGGGCGTGCGCCGCATGGCGCGCCACCACGCCATCGTCAAGAAGCTGGCCTCGGTGGAGACGCTCGGCTCGGCGTCCGTGATCGCGTCGGACAAGACCGGCACGCTGACGCGCGGGGAGATGACCGTGCGAGGGGTGAGCACGGCCTCTGGGCGCAGCGACATCACCGGCGTGGGCTACGCCCCCGAGGGGCGCGCCGAGCAGGCCGGCGCTGAATTGCCCGTAGGCCCGCTGCGTATGGAGTTGCAGGCCGTGCTACGCGGCGGCAGCCTCGCCGGCAACGCCCAACTACAGCGGGATGACAACGGCGCTTGGGGCATCCAGGGCGATCCGACCGATGCCGCGTTTCTCGTCGCAGAGCGCAAGCTGGCCGTGGGGACCCCAGGCGAGCCTGCGCCCGCGTGGACGGAGCGCTTCGAGCGGATCGGCGAGATCCCCTTCACCTCGCAGCGCAAGATGATGTCGGTGCTCGTCGTCGACCACGCCGACGACGACGCGCACGTGCTCTTCACCAAGGGCGCGCCCGACGTGCTGCTGGCACGTTGCACCCACGCCCGCCGGGGCGCGGCCACGGTGGCGCTCGACGCCGCCTCGCACGCGCAGGTGCTCGCCGACGTGGCGGCGATGACCGGTGACGCGCTGCGCACGCTGGCCGTGGCGCGCCGCACGCTGGCATCCGACGCGCAGATCCCGGCCGATGCGGCGCTGGCGGCCGCGTTGGAGCAGGATCTTGAGTACCTCGGCACCGTGGGCATCATCGACCCGCCGCGCGCGGAGGCGGCCGTGGCGATCGCCCAGGCCCGCGAAGCCGGCATCCGCGTCATCATGATCACCGGCGACCACCCGCGGACCGCTGCGCGCATCGCGGCCGTTCTCGGGATCGTCGATGCCGGCGCGTCGGTGCTCACGGGCATCGAGCTCGACCAGCTGGACGCCGCCGCATTCACCGCGGCCGCGCTCCAGACCTCGGTGTTCGCCCGCGTCGCGCCCAGGCACAAGCTACAGATCGTGCGCGCGCTGCAAGGCAGCGGCCTCGTGGTGGCGATGACCGGCGACGGCGTCAACGACGCCCCGGCGCTGAAGGCCGCCGATATCGGCGTGGCGATGGGCGTGACGGGCACCGAGGTGACCAAGGAGGCGGCCCGCATGATCCTGGCCGACGATCACTTCGCCACCATCGTGCTGGCGGTGCGTGAGGGGCGCGGCGTGCTCGACAACATCCGCAAGTTCCTGCGCTACCTGTTGTCCTCGAACCTGGCCGAGGTGCTGACGGTGTTCGCCGGCGTGGTAGGGGCCAGCGTCCTCGGCCTGAAGGCGACCGGATCGGGCGCGGTGGTGCTGCCGCTGCTGGCGACGCAGATCCTGTGGATCAACCTGGTCACCGACACCGGGCCCGCGCTGGCGATGGGGGTGGACCCGATCGCGGACGACGTCATGGCCCGAAAGCCGCGCCAGCGCAGCCAGCGCATCCTCGACGCCCGCATGGCGGTGAATGTGGCCGAAACCGGCCTCGTGATGGCAGCGCTCACCCTGCTGACGCTGGACCTGTTCTTACCCGGCGGGCTGATCGAGCCCGTGGACGCCTGGCTGGGCGCCGGCCCGCACAGCCTCGTGCGAGCGCGCACCGCCGCCTTCACGGTGCTGGTGCTGACGCAGCTCTTTAACTGCTTCAACGCGCGCTCGGCGACCGCATCTGCGTTCCACTCGGCGTTCACGAACCACTGGCTGTGGGCCGCTGTGGCGTTGTCCGCAGCGCTGCAGGTCGCTGTCGTCCACCTGCCCTTCCTCAACCTCGCCTTCGGCACCGCGCCGCTGTCAGCCGGCCAGTGGGGCGTGTGTGTGGCGGCAGCCAGCGGGGTGCTTTGGTTCGGCGAAGGGCGAAAGCTCGTCCGACGAGCTTGGGAGCGGCGGACAGGGGCGGTATCGGGCTGAACTCCCCCTACACCTATTCAGACATGAGCGGCGACCAGATCAACAAGGTCATCTGCCTGCAATAGGCGCCTTCAAATCCAGCAGCGCCGCGAGGGCGCGTACGAGCGGCTGCGCGGCCGCTTGCACGCGCCCCGGACGAGAAGCCAGCAGCAGGAGCAGGCCATACGCGCAGCGGATCCGCGCCGATCCGCTCTCGTACTCGCGCTGACGTAGGCCCTTTCGGAGCTGAAGCACCGCGAAGGCGAGCGCCCGCTCGTCATCTCGCAGGAGCTGCATCAGGGTCGCAGGGTCGAGGCGATAGGCGTGGGCGTCGAGGCCCGCGAGCAGGTCGTCGAGGGCGCGCTCCATCTCGGGGTCCTCGTCCTCGTCGCCGGCTACGCGCGCGGTATCCGCGAGCAACGCGGCCAGCGCCTGCGCTACGCGCTCGATGACAGCGAGGATATAGTCGCGCGACTCGATCATGCCCGCACCCTAGATCCGCACGCCGGCGATCTGACTTCTACCGGGTCTGCATGGGCTCCCTTGGGAGAATTAGACCGTGTGATCACTCACGTTTTTCGGCGCACAACGCTCTCAGGCGCCACGCGAGAGGCGCGCCTACCCCGGCGCGATCCTCCTCGTCAGCCACGACGAAGCGCTGGCCAGGCGAGTCACGACGACCACCTGGACCGGCGCCCCCTACCGCTCACTTCGGCAGCACGCACAGCCCCTGCTCATTGCTATACGCGGATCCCTGCACGCACCACTGCCCGGCCTTCGCCCCGCAGGCGCTGGTGTTCACCCACTTGAGCCCCATATACTGATACGTATTATAGAGCGACGGGCAGCTCGACGGGTTCGCGCTGCAGAGCAGGTTCGCGAGCCCCTGCATCGGGTTCCCGCACGACGTCTCGTTGCTCGTCTGGAGGCAGATGTTGTCGTTGTAGGTGCAGCCGTCGAGCGCCTGACACGGCACCTTGAGGCCGCAGGCCTCGCAGGCAGCGCGCACGTTCGCGTCGATCATCGTCCCGTTCACCGTCACCTTATAGTAGCTCCAGCCGTTCCACGTCGTCACCAAGGTCCCGCAAGACGGCCCCTTGGTGCACATATTCGAGCAGCCGTCGTTATTCACCATATTCCCATCATCACACTCTTCGACCCCCATCTGCACGATCCCATCGCCGCACTTCGCCGCCTTACAAGCGTTCAGGCAGGCGTCCGTGTTGACCATATTACCGTCGTCGCACTCCTCCACCCCCATCTGCACGATCCCATCGCCGCACGCCGCGTCCTCACACGTGTTCGTGCACGCGTCCGTATCCACATCGTTCGCGTCGTCACACTCCTCAACCCCCGCCTGAACGACCATATCCCCGCACTTGGCGTCGAGGCACGCGTTGGTGCACACGTCTGTCTCGTCTTGATTGCCGTCGTCACACTCCTCGCTCACCTGCTTGACCCCATCGCCGCAGCTCGCGAGCGCGCACGAGTTCGAGCACGCGTCGAGGTCATCATCGTTGCCGTCGTCGCAGGCCTCGACGCCCACATGCACCAAGCCATCGCCGCAGCTCGCGAGCGCGCACGAGTCGAGGCAGGCGTCGCTATTATCGCTATTGCCGTCATCGCACTCTTCGACGCCCGCCAGCGTCAGCCCGTCGCCGCAGGCTGCCACCTGGCAAGAGGACGTACAGGCGGCGTCATCGCCGTTGCTCCGGCCGTCATCGCAGGCCTCGACGCCGGCCTGGACGAGGCCATCGCCGCAGCTCGCGAGCGCGCACGTCGCGGTGCATGCGCCGTCGTCGGCGTTATTCTCGCCCTCGTCGCACTGCTCCCCCTCGTCGGTCACCCCGTCGCCGCAGACGCCCATCGGTGGATCGACCGTGGTCGTCGGCAGCGTATCGCTCACCGCCGAGGTCGTCGTCGAGCTCTCCCCGGACTCTGTCGTCTCCAGCGTCGCCCCGCTGGTGGTGGTCGTAGTCGAGCTCGCGCTGCTCGCTGTCGTGAAGCTGGTACCGCCGGTGTCATCGCCGCTGCACCCGGCCGCCACGACCGCCAACACAGCCCACACACGCGACCGCCCCTGAAACATGTTGCCGTATGCCGTCATCGATCTGTCTCCCATGGCTGAGGCTATCGCCGGCTCAGCGGCCGATCAACGCACGAATACGCCGCTCACCGCTGGTGCGCCGCGACCCACACCTCCACCGCCGACAGCGTCTTCGCCGCCTCAGGCCGCCCTCGTAGCCGCTCACGCGCCGCAGCGGCCAGCGAGCGCGCGCGCGCGCGGTCCCCACCGGCCTCCCACAGCGCCTTCGCCAGCGAGAATCGCGCCTTCGCCGCATTTATTGCATAATGTTCGGATCCGTCATCGAGGGCCAGCGCCCGCTCCAGCGGCGGGATCGCCTCCGCCGGCCGCTTCGCCGCCAGCAGCGCCTCGCCCAGCGCTATCAGCGGCTCGACCAGACGACGGTCCATCGGCCCACCCACGGCCTCATCGATCGCCAGCGCCCGCGCCGCGTCCGCGGCCGCCTCCTCGCCCGCGCCCATCGCCAGCCGGACCGTCGCCCGCCCGAGCAGCGCGTCTGCCACCTCCGGGTGCCCCGCCCCCAACCCCGCCTCACGCAGCGCCAGGATCTGCTGCGCCAACGCCAGCGCCTGCGCGTAGTCGGCCCTATTCACGGCGAGCTCCATCAGTCCATTCATCGGATACGTCAAGTCGAGATGCTCTGGCCCGAGCGCCGCTTCAAAGGTCGCACGAGAGCGTTCAAACATCGCCGCCGCCCCCTCCAGGTCGAGCCGCTTCGCGCGGATCAGCGCGATGTTATAGAGCAGCGTCGCGACGAAGCGCGGCTGGCGGCGCTCCGGCGGCGCCGACTCCGTAATCGCCAGCGCCCGCGCATAGAGCGGCTCGGCCGTCTCAGCCTTATCGAGGCTAAGGAAGGCCCCCCCCAGGTTATTGAGGCTCTCGGCGATCGCCGGGTGATCGGCCGACAATAGCGCCTCCCGGATCTCAAGCGCCCGCGTGTCCAGGGCGATCCGCCCCTCCAAGTCGCCCGCGCCGCCCGTCGCGAGCGCCAAGTTGCTCAGGCTGCCAGCGACCAGCGGGTGCATCTCGCCGAACGCAGCCACCCGGCTCGCCAGCGCCTCCTTATGCAGCCGGATCGACCCAGCGAAGTCCCCCATCGCTCGACGGACGTTCCCCAGGTTGTTCAGCCCCTGCGCCACCGTCGGGTGATCGGGTCCAAATTCCTCGCGCCACCCCGCGAGCGCGCGCTCCTGCAGGGCCAGCGCCTCCGCGAGCGAACGTCGCGCCAGATACACCTGCGCCAGGTTGTTCTCCAGCTCCGCTTGGTCGAGCCGCTGCGACCCGAGCTGTAGCGTCAGCAACGTACGCGCCGCCTCTGCCCACACCACGCCCTCCGCGAAGCGAGACTCACGATCCCCCACCACCCACACCAGCTGCATCATGCTCATCAGGGCGATCCGGGGCGCCTGAGCCTCACGCGCCGCCGCCAGCGCCCGAAGCAGGCTCGCCTCTGCCTTCACGTAGGCGCCCTCTTCCTTCTCACTCAGCCCCACCTCCAGCTCTGCCGCCGCGATCATCAGCGGCGAGCCCAGCGCCTTCGCCTCGGCGAGGGCCGCCTCCGCCGCCGTGAGCGCCTCGGCGAAGTGCCCTGAGACCCGCTGCGAGCGCACCTTCGCCAGCGCCGCTCGCAGCGCCCGCACCTGCGCCTGCTGCGCTGGCGGCGTCATCGGTCGCTCCCGCAGCCGCACTGGCTCGACGCACCCATCCGCCGGAGGGACCCCCGCCGCCGCCCCAGTCGCCCGCACCAGCGTGATCGCGTCAGCGACCGCCAGCTCCGCCACGAGCGCCTCAAACGACGCCCGCCCCTCCTCCAAGCACTCACGCGCCCGCCCCGCCGTCTCATGATCCCAGCGCCGCTCCACCGTCGACGCTACGCACACCTCGGTCGCCGCAGCCGCCCACGAGCGCGCCCAGCGCTCCAACCACGGCGCCGTCTTTTCAAAGATGACCGCCGCCCCCGGCTTGCCTGTCGCCAGGAACGCCCGCTCGATCTGCGCCCTCGCCCCCTCATTCAAGACCTCATCGATCACCCGCCCCTCCGCCTCACAGCTCGCGATCAACCGCCGCGTCGCCGCCTCGTCGATCGTCACACCCGTGATCCCCAAACCCACAACAAACCCCACAAGTCCGAGCGCTCGCAGCCCCTTCCGTCGCTGCTTTTGCCGCTCTAGAGCGTCCAGCATCGCCGCCACGCTCGGCCAGCGCTGCGTCGGCTCCGCCGCCAGTCCTCTCGTCAGCACCTTCTCGAGCCAACGAGGAGCGCCGCCTCCCCTCCTGGGCCGCAGCACCCGCCCTGTCGACACGTGGATCCGCAGCTCCTCGATCGACCCGCCAGCGAACGGACGCGCCCCGTAGAGCGCCTCCCAGAAGGTCACACACAGCGCGAAGAGATCCGCCGATGCCCCTGCCGCGCGCCCCATGAGCTGCTCAGGCGCCATATAAGCGGGCGTCCCGATGATCGCCCCCGCCGTGGTCACCTCGATCGACAACGCCCCGCCGCCCGCGGCGACCGCCTCCGACGGCCCTGCGTCGGCGCGAGCCAGCCCGAAGTCCATCACCCGAGCGCGCCCTTCTCGATCGATCATCACATTGTCTGGTTTCATATCACGGTGCACCAGCCCCGCCGCGTGGGCTGCGGCCATACCGCGGCCCACCTGCTCCATCAGGGCTAGCACCTCAGACCAGCCGCGTCGTCGCGCCCTCAGCCACTCGCGCAGCGTCTCGCCCTCGACGAACTCCATCGCGATCCACACCTCATCGCCGCGCGCGCCCACGTCGTAGATCGCCACCACGTTCGGGTGGCTCAACTTCGCCAGCGCCTGGGCCTCGCGGATCATGCGCGTCCGAGCGCCCTCGCTCATCGACCCAAACGGCTCATCGAGCGCGTGTTTGAGCAGCTTGAGCGCGACCTTGCGATCCAGCTCCGGGTCGATCGCCAAATAGACCACCCCCATCGCCCCCGCCCCGAGTCGGTCGAGCACGACATACCGCCCGATCACCGCGCCCCGCCCCAGCGCCGCGCTCAGCGCTCCCCCTGGCGCCTCCGCCTTCAACACGCTCACCCGCGTCTCCTCCAGCGCCACGCCGCTTGTCCCCGTCGCTGGCGCGCTGGGCCCGCTCGTCCTTGTGACAGCGATCGGATCTCCATGACCGGCGTGCATCTCGGGATCTTAGCCGCTCCGGCGACCGCTTCCCTGCGCGGCTGGCGAGGAAAATCGTGCGCGCTGCAACGGTCACGCGGCCATGGCCGAGCACCCCTCGTCATGTCCGCACACCACCACCCAAAGCGTCGAGGCCCCTCCCTCACCCTCCTCACCGCGCCGCCCCTCCCACCGCCTTCCTTGAGCGCCCGCACCGCCTCGGGCGCCGAGGTCATCGTCCACCCGCAGGAAGACCGCCTCATCGTCCGCGTCGCCGCCGGCCTCCCCGAGATCGAGCTTCACCTCACCCCCGCTGGCGCCGTCCTGCGCACAGCCGCGCCCAGCCTCACGTTGGAGGCCCCTGAGCGGCTCCGCTTCGCCGCGCCGCGCGTCGAGATCGCCGCCAAGGAGCTCGACGTCCGAGCCGAACGCGCCACGTGCCAGATCCCGACGATTCGCATCAACTGATCCGAGCCTATCAGCAATGCCAGGGCCCGAGCGACGAGCAAGAGCGCCGCCGCCGAGCGCCTCGTCCGCGTTGGCGCCCCACGAGCTCGACAATGCAGCCTCTGTCGGTGGTCCCGCGCGGGACCGCCGAATCCATGCACCCGGAGCCCCGCCGAAGCTCATCGCCATCACCTGACCACACATATTCCGGGGCGACCTCGGGCCCCTCGACCGCCCCCCGACCTTCGAGTATCGTCGCCCGCATGCCCCGAGCGCCTCTCCAGCCGCCCGCGCTCAAGCTCGCCCCCGCGCTCTTCTCTCTCGCCCTTAGCGCCTGCACCACCGGCGCCCCGCCCCTCGATCTCCAACCGGATCGCCCCGCGCCCTCCACCGCCCCAGACCCACGACCCGCCGCGCTCCCTCCTGCCGCACCTCCTCCTGCCCTCCTCCCCGCCCAACCGGGCGAATTCGCCCCTTCCCTCACCCGCGTCGCCCCCACCGGCCCCACCGGCGCGCAGCTCGCCGACTCCGACACCTGCGCCCGATGCCACCCCGACGCGGCCGCCCAGTGGAGCGCCAGCGCCCATCACTTCGCCTCCTTTAACAACCCGATCTACCGAGCCAGCGTCGATCGCTTCCGCGAGCGCCTCGGCGCCGAGCGCAGCCGCTTCTGCGCCGGCTGCCACGACCCCGCCCTGCTCGTCGACGGCGCCATCGATCACCCCATCGATCCCCTCGACCCCCGCGCCCACGTCGGCGTCACCTGCCGCACCTGCCACGGCATCGACCACGCCACCTACGACGGCAACGGCTCCTACCGCCTCGCCGACGCCGATCTCGCGCTCCCGGATCCCCGCGACGCCGCCAGCGTCGCCCGCCACCGCGCCCTCGTCGCCCGCCCTGCGCTCCGCAGCGGCGAGCTGTGCGGCTCCTGCCACCGCGCCTTCCTCGACGAGTCCACCGGCCACCCCTTCCACTTCGCCGGCACCGACGACCTCGCCCCATGGCACGCCTCACCCCATGGTGGCAGCCGTCGCCGCCTCGACGCGCCCCTCGAGTCCAAGCGCTGCATCGACTGTCACATGCAGCGCGAGCCCGCCCCGCTCGGCGACCTCGCCGCGAAGCAAGGCGCCATCGCCTCGCATCGCTTCCTCGGCGGCCACACTTGGCTCGCCCAGATCCGCCGCGATCCTGCCGCCCTCGCCCGAACCCAGCGCTTCCTCGGCGACGTCGTCACCCTCGACGTCGCCGCCCTCACCCACCCGGATGGCCGCAGAGACCTGCCCGCAGAGACAGCCACGCTCACCCCTGGCGAGCGGATCGTGCTCGACCTCGTCCTGCGCAACCGCGGCGTCGGCCACCGCTTCCCTGGCGGCACCCGCGACGCCCAAGACACGCGCCTCGAGGTCACCATCACCCGCGCCGACGGCCGCCCCCTCGCCCACAGCGCCGCCCCGCATCGCCTCCGCGCGGCCGTCGTCGGCGAAGACGGCCGCCCCCGCGACGCCCGCGAGGTCGAGGACCTACGCGTCGCCGCCTATGATCACACCCTCGGCGCCCGTGAAGCCGCCGTCATCCGCGTAGGCTTCGACCTCCCCGCCGATCTCCCCCCCGCCGCCTTCCCGCTGCGCGTCGCCACTCAACTCATCCACCGCAGCCGCCTCCCCGAGCTCGCGGCCACCACCTGCGAACAGGCACGCACCCCCACGGGTCGCGCCTTCCTCCGCGCCACCGCCGCGCTCAGCGGAGCCCGCCTCGATCCCTGCGCCGCCCCGCCGCCCACGACCATAGCCACAGCGTCGATCGAGCTCGGCCCTGGCGCAGCCGTCACTGCGCAGCGCCCCACCTGGGAGCGCCTCTACGAGCTCGGCCTCGGCCTGCAGGGCGAGCTCCAAGAGCGCCTCGGCCTCGCCAAGAGCGCCCTCGACGCCGCGCTCCCCGGCGCTGTCGCGAGCGCCCCCTTCGACGAGGCCCTCGTGCTCGCCGCCCTCGCCGAGGTCGCCGCCGCGCAAGGCCGCGTCGATGAAGCCCTCCAGCTCGCGGATCGCGTCGCCGCGCTCCTCCCGGATCACCCCGCGGCCGCCTCCTTACGCGGCCTCGCCCTCGCCGCCGTCTGGCGCTGGGAGCGAGCCGCCCCGCACCTCGCCCGAGGCGCCGCCCAAAGCCCCCTCGATCCGCGCGCCTGGTCCACCGCCGCCGTCGCTTGGGGCTCTGCCGGCGCCACCCCAGAGCTCTGCGCCCGCGCCCTACAAGCCGCCCAGGCTGGCCTACGCCTCTCCCCGCGCGACCCCGATCTCCTCCGAGTCCAGGCCCTCGCCCTCCGCGACCTCCACGCCTCCGACGCTGAGGCCGCATTCGCCGCCTACCTCGACCACCGCCCCGCCGACGGAGCCCCTGGCCTACGCGCCCGCTGCAGCGCCGAGGCGCCAGACTGCGCCCGCGAGCGCCTCCCCGTACACGAGCACCCGCTCACCCCCCGCTGATCCGCTCCTAGCCCAAAAGACAGCGAAGGCCCGAGCGCCGCCGCGCCCGAGCCCTCAGCCCGCCCTCACTCGGGCGACTACTGCGGCAGCACCACGCTCTTGAGCTGGCCGCCGGTCATATCGGAGTACGTGTAGTGATCGTTCGCGATCGGCAAGAATTGCTTGTTCGCCGGGTTCACCGCGTCGATCTTCCACGCCCCCTGGTACTCATCGACCACCCACACATAGCCCTCCTCATCGACGCTCACGCCCACCGGCGTCGAGCAGGGGTTCAGGTTGTGGAATTGGATCAGCGTGTTCGTCTTGTGGTCGATCTGCACCACCCCGCACGGCCCGTTCGAGGCCACCCACACCGAGCCGTTCTTATCGGCCGCCAGCCCGCGGTAGCACGCGTTGGTCCCGGCGACCGCCGTGAACTGCTGGGTCATCGGGTTGAAGGTCGAGACCGGGCCAGAGCAGCCGCCGAACCACGGCTCCCCGTCGGGGTCGACGGTCATCCCGTAGAACTGCAGGTTCCCCGGCGGGTTCCAGCGGTCGACCGTGATCGGGTTCTCGAGCGCGTTGATCCGCAGGACCTCCCCGCGCAGGCCCGTCGTCCACACGTTGTAGTCCTTATCTAGCGCCGCCCCGTAGGGCCCGTAGTTCGTCCACCCGTACACCCACGACGGGATCGTCACGGTCTCCTCGACCACGCCCGTGTTCCCGTTGATCCGCGCCATCGACACCGCCTGGTTCTGGCCTTGCGCGATGTAGCCGACCCACAGCTTCGGGTTGGGGAACGAGCACGAGTCCACGTCCCACTCGCCCGGCGTCCAGGTCATCCCGCGCGGCCCAGCGCCGATGTCATTCGGCTTCACCGGCAGCACCACGCTCCACGCCTTGCACTCGTCTTGGTCCCACTGGCGCACGTCGCCCGGGTTCTGCGAGGTGTCGATCATCCCGTTGTTGTTGTTGTCCTTGCAGTCCTCCTTCAGCGCCGCGATCGCCGTCACCCGGCCCGAGGAGCGGTTCGCGACCGCGACGAAGCGGCCGTCCAGGCTCACCGCTGTCCGCGACGGATTATCCGCGTACCCCGCGCCGAGCGCCCCGCTGCGGTAGCGCGCCAGCTCCTGCACCGTCTGCGTATTGACCTTCGAGATCGTCCCCTGATCCGAGTTCGCCACCCAGAGGAAGCTGTTCTCGACGTCGCCCATACCCATGCCGTCGCCGGGCTCACACGGCTCGACCATACCGGTCGTCCCGGTCGTCGCGTCTGTCGTGCTCGCGTCTGTCGTCGTCGCGTCCGTCGTCGTCGTCGCGTCGGTGTCACTATCGGTCACCGAGGCCGCCGTCGCGTCGGTCGTGCTCGCGTCCGTCGTCGTCGTCGTCGGATCGGTCGTCGAGCTCGTCGCGGTCTCGCTCGCCGTCCCAGCCTCGCTGTCGCTCTCCCCGGCGGTCCCAGCCGAGGTCGTCGAGGTCGAGCCCGCGCTGGTCGAGGCAGAGGTCGTCGGCTGCGAGGTCGTCGACGAGCTGGTGTCTGTGGCGCTAGCGCCGTCGTCGCCAGCGCTACACCCGACCACAAGAGCGGCGGTGGCGATGACGAAGGTCGAAATTGGGAGGCGTCGTGAACTCATCTTTCTACAGATACCAGGGAAAACCCCGGCTCCACGGTCAATCCAGCGCCCCATCATCGAGAAAACGCACGTAGAAACCCCCTACGAGCGCGCCACCGCGCATGAGTCACGCGCAACCGCTCCTCGCTGCGCGAGCTTGACCTCCCCGCCGCAGCCGGCGATCGTCCGCCCTTGCCCTGGACGGTCTACGTCCTGCTCGCCCGCGACGGCGCCCGCACCTACGTCGGGATCACCCTTGATCTCGAGCGTCGCCTCGCCCAGCACAACGGCGAGCGGCCCGGCGGCGCCAAAGCGACCCGCCCAGGCCGTCCATGGCGGATCGGCGCCGTCTTTGGCCCCTATCAGGAGCGCGGCGAGGCGCAGAAGATCGAGCGCCAGCTCAAGCGCCTGCGCGGCGCCGCCCGCCTACAACCGCCCCTCGGCTGACCTCACTTCGATCACAAAAAACACAACCATCTTTGCGAGCGCTTTACGCGGGCCAAGCCGGAGCTTCACCACTGCCCGCCAAGCTGTCTGAGTCCGGCGCTTCGCCGACACGAAAGAAGGAAGCCATGACCCGCTGGATCGCGATCATCACCCTCCCCCTCGCCCTCCTCTTCACCGCTTGCGACGGCGAGCCCGTCACCCCCGAGGAGCGCGCCGCCGCCGACCAGATCGACGCAGAGGACGCCGGCGAGCGCCCCCACAAGGCCTGGAAGACCCCAGACCAGCGCATCTGCGAGCAGGTCGCTTGCACCGACGAGCAGCGCGCCAACATCGAGTCGATCTTCGCCGAGCATCGCCCCGATCACAAGCGCGGCGAGCGCGACGCCGCGCAAGGCGACCCAGCCCTCGCCGACAAGATCCGCGCGGGCTCGCTCACCACCGCAGATCTTCTGGCCAGCCGCCCCGCCGAGCGCCACCCGCCGGCCGCGCTCTTGGTCGCCCTCCACGGCGCCCTTGAGCCCGCCCAGCGCGCGACCCTCGCCGACACCATGCTCGCCGATGGCCCTCAGCTCTTCGGCAAGGGCGGCAAGCACGGCAAGCACGGCAAGCACGGCAAAGAGGGCGGCAAGCACGCCGGCAAGGGCGAGCACGCCGGCAAGGGAAAGCACGGCAAGCTCCAGAAGATCTGCGAGATCGCCGAATGCACCGACGAGCAGCGCGCCGCCTTCAAGGCCGCGATGAAGGACCAGCGCGCCGCTGGCGAAGCCGACCGTGAGGGCCACCGCGTCGCCCGCGAGGCCGCCGCCACCGCCCTCGCAGACGCCTTCCGCGGCGCCAACTTCAGCGCCGCCGACCTCGAGCGCTTCGCGGCCGCGATGAAGCCGCTCCACGACGCCAAGGCCGAGCGCAAAGCCGCGATGCTGGTCGATGTGCTCGCCCAGCTCACCCCTGAGCAGCGCGCCAAGCTCGCCGACGCGGTCGCGACCAAGGGCCTGCGCGCCCTCGGAGGCGACCACGGCAAGCACGGCGGCAAGCGCGGTAAGCGCGGCGCAGGCAAGGATCGCGGCGCCAACGGACCGGCCTGAGAGACCTGAGTCGAGCATCGAGGGGCGTCCCGCGCGCATCAGCGCGGGGCGCCCCTTCCCAATTTTGCCTGTTCGCGCGCATTTTTGAGCGAGGCGGCCGCACGCTGTTCTGGGCTAGGATGCGCCCGTGAACCCGAGCGGCGACAGCGGCCCGAGCGGGGCATCAGCCCGCGTTGAGGCCGATGGTGCCCTTAGCAGCGCGAACGCGCGCGCCCTGGCCGACCCGCGAGTCAACGCCGCCGCCCTCGAAGCTAGTTTAGAGCGCACCCCACCCGTACCGATCCAGTCGCTCAGCGCCGAAGAGCCGCGCGGCGCCGCCGACGACCGCACCTCAGGCGAATCGGAGCCGCGCACCACCGCCGACGGCGTACCCATCCAAGTCGGCCGCTTCACGGTCTTGCAGCGCCTCGGCTCCGGCGGCATGGGCGTCGTCTACGCCGCGTACGATCCCGAGCTCGATCGCCGGGTCGCCGTCAAGGTCCTGCACGCCAAGGGCAAGGCCAGCACCAACGCGACCGCCCGCGCCCGGCTGCTCCGCGAGGCCAAGGCGCTGGCCAAGCTCTCGCACCCCAACGTCGTCGCGATCTTCGAGGTCGGCACCGTCGACGAGCAAGTCTTCATCGCGATGGAGTTCGTCAAGGGGGTCACGCTCACCCGCTGGCTCCGCGAGCCCGAGGAGCAAGGCGACGGCACCGTCACCGAGACGCGCGACTGGAAGGACGTGCTCGCCGTCTTCATCCAGGCCGGCCGCGGCCTCGCTGCCGCCCACAAGGCCGGGATCGTCCACCGCGATTTCAAGCCAGACAACGTCCTCATCGGCCACGACGGCCGCGTCCGCGTCGTCGACTTCGGCCTCGCCCGCTCGGACAACGGCCGCCCCAACCGCCCTGACACCTTCGCCGAGGCGATCAAGTCGCTCTCATCCAACAGCTCCTCCGTCTTCGACCTCCAGCTCACCCGCACAGGCGGCCTCGCCGGCACCCCCGCCTACATGGCGCCCGAGCAGTACCTCAACCTCCAAGTCGACGCCCGCACCGATCAATTTTCCTTCTGCGTCGCCCTCTACGAGGGCCTCTATGGCAAGCGCCCCTTCGTCGGCGACACCGTCGCGCGCGTCCGCAAGTCTGTCATCGGCGGAGAGATCGCCGAAGAGCCGAGCGGCAGCGGCGTCCCCGCGTGGCTCCGGCGGATCCTCCTCCGCGGCCTCGCGGTCGCCCCTGGCTCGCGATACCCGTCGGTTGACGCCCTCCTCGCCGACCTCTCCGACGACCCCGTACGGCCCCGCGCCTGGCTCGGCGTCATCGGCATCGGCGGAGCGATCGCCATCGCCATCGCCATCACCCTGACCCTCGCGAAACCTGGCCGTGACCGCCTCCCCGACGCCGCCGCCTGCTATGCCGAGCTCGCCACGGTCGACGACACCTACGACGACGCTCGCCGCCAGGCCTTGCGCGCCCGCTTCCTCGCCGCGGACCAGGCGCCCGCCGCTGCCGTGTGGGAGCGCGTCGACGGCCACCTCAGCGACCTCAGCCGCGCGTGGAGGCGCTCCAAGCAAGACCTCTGCGTCCTCAGCCGCTACCAAGGCGCCCGCACCGCCGACTTCATCCGCCTGCAGAGCGCCTGCCTCGATCGCCAACTCAGCGCCACGCGCGCCCTCCTCGATCGCCTCAGCGAGCCCACCCCTGCCATCCTCAAGGCCGCCACCCCCGCCGTGCTCACCCTCGCCGGTCTACCCCCATGCGCCGATCCCAGCAGCCTGCGCCCCCGCGTCGATGAATCCGTCGATCCCGCCCTCCAAGAGCTCGGCCAGCAGCTGCGCGAGCAGCTCGACGAGGTCCGCGCGCTCTCCTGGCTCAACCAAGAGACGGAAGCCCTCGCGGGCGCCCAACGGATCGCCGCCGCCGCCGCCGAGCACGAGCACCTCCCGGTCCGCGCCGAGGCGCTCGCCCTGCGAGGCGCCCTCGAAGACGCGATGGGCCTCCACGACGCCGCCGAGCAGAGCCTCAAGGAGGCGCTCTGGCACGCGGAGGCGAGCCACCACGACGAGATCGCCGTCGACGCCCTCTCCGCGCTCGTGCGAGTGCTCGGCGTTCAGCTCTACCGCCACGAAGAGGCCTCCCTGCTCGCGCCGCGCCTCACCGCCGCCGTACGCCGCCTCGGGGATCGCCGCCGCGAGGTCGTCGCCCTCTGCGACCTCGGCCGCGCCGAGGCGGCCGCTGGCAACCACGAGGCCGCCTTGGTCCGCCTCCAGAGCGCCCGCGAGCGCGCGGGAGGGCTCCACGATCCCGCCGCTGGCCCCCGCCTCGCCCGCGTCTTGCTCGACCTCGCCGAGGCCCTCAGGGCCGCCCGCCGCGCCGAGGAGGCCATTCTTTACGCCCAACAGGCCCAAGGGCTGCTCGAGCAGGCCTACGGCGCCGATCACCCCAAGGTCGCCGCCAGCGCCCTCTCTTTATGCGAGACCTCCCTCGCCCAGGGTGAGCTCACGCGGGCGCTCCGCCCCTGCCGCCGCGCGCTCGATCTCCACGAAGCGGCCGCCTCCCGCCCCGACCTCCGCGGCCGCGCCCGCTTCGCCCTCGCCCGCTACCACGACCAAGCCGGAGATCCAGCGCGAGCCCGCCAGCTCGCCCAGCGCGCCGAGTCTGAGCTGACCGAAGCCGGCAGCGCAGGCGCCCGCGATCTCGCCCGCGTCCGCTCCTGGTTGAACGAGCGCGGCGGCTGAGCCCGGGCGCGGGCCGCTGGACGCGACCGGACCGCCTCGGCGACAACCTCCTGTATGCGCTCGTTTCGCCAAGAGCTGTGGTTCAACACTGAGACCCGCCGCGCCTACCTCAACATCACCGATCAGGTCGCCGAAGCGGTCACCAAGAGCCGCGTACGCGACGGCCTCTGCTTAGTCTCGGCGATGCACATCACCGCCAGCGTCTACATCAACGACGACGAGCCAGGCCTCATCCAGGACTACGACGACTTCCTCGAGCGCCTCGCCCCGCACGCCCCCACCAGCGCCTACCGCCACAACCGCACCGGCGAAGACAACGGCGACGCGCACATCAAGCGCCAGATCATGGGGCGCGAGGTCGTCGTCGCGATCACCGAAGGAGCCCTCGACCTCGGCCCCTGGGAGCAGATCTTTTACGCCGAATTCGACGGCCGCCGCCCCAAACGCGCCCTCATCAAGATCATCGGCGAGTAATTTGTGCTCCTGTCCGCGCGCCCGCGCCGGACCGCCGCGAGGACGACCCCGCGCGGGCGCGCGCCACCTCCGCGCCCCGCAGCGATCATGAGCGCCCCGCCGGATCGCCTCATCCGGCGTGATCTGGCCTTGCGGCCCCCCGCAAATGATCGGAACCTCAAGGCCCTTCGGCATGCTCACCGGCCTCCAGCGCTCGGCCTCTCGCGCCCGCCCCGCCGCGCGGCCACGCCGTCGCGGCGGCGGACGCCTGCGCGCCCTCCACCTCCTCTGCCTCTTACTCGGCCTGCTGCTGCCGACCAGCGCCCGCGCGGACACCTGGGGTCAGTACCTCGTCATCATCGACGACTCCGGCAGCATGGACCAAAACGACCCGCGCCGGCTGGTCGTCATGGCCGCCGCCGCGATCGCCGGCGGCCTCGAGGAGAGCGACCAGATCGCCCTCATCGGCCTCAACGAGCTCGCCGCGGGTGACACGCCCCGCTTCGTCGCGCCCAGCGAGCTGCTCCCTGGCCGAGATGGCCCCGAGGCCAGCCTCGTACTCACCAGCGATCGCCTCACCCGCCTCACCGCGCACCGCGGCAACACCCCGTGCAGCGCCGCCCTCGAGCGCGCCCGCGCCTTCCTCGACGCCAACGCCAGCGCCGGAGCCCCTCAGACCCTGCTCTTGCTCACGGACGGCGCCTGCAACGGCGGCGCCGTCCTGCCCGCCGAGCGCTGGCTCGCCGGCCTGCGCGCCCACCAGGAGGGGCGCTTTCGCTTCGTCCTGCTCACCCACGACGGCCGCGAGCGCCTCGACGCCGAGCTCGTCCGCTACGGCGCGCTCACCGGCTGGAGCGGCGACAACCGGATCTCCTTCGACGCTCGCAGCCTCCTCCGCGCCTTCGCCGAGGTCATCTCCTTCAGCCGCGGCCTGCGCCTCGACGGCGGCGGCCGACCTGGCCTCGAGCGCACCTTCGCCGGGGCCCGCCGCGTCCGCGTGCTCGCGATCGCCGAGGCCGGCGCCGATCGGATCGCCCTCGTCCGCCAACAGGCCGGCTCCGCCGCCCCGATCGTCGGATCTCCGACCTTTCGCAGCCGCGACCACGGCTGGAGCCTGAGGGCCGCCGTCGAGTCGCCCCGCGCCGCGCCCTACGCCGCCAGCGCCGCGACCCCTGGCGTCGACGTGCTCGTCCTGCCCAGCTACGGCGAGCTCGTCGTCGAGGGCGTCATCGCCCCTTGCGGCGCCCCGCCGCCGCTCCCCTGGACCCAAGAGCGCCCCGTCCGCGCCGGCCAGCCCGCCTGCGCCTGGGCCCGCCTCGTCGGCGACGCCCGCGAGACGATCACCCCTGGCGACTCCTTCGCCTTCGACCTCGAGCTCTGCGAAGACCCCGCTTGCGCCCGCGCCTCCGCCATGCAGCCGGGCGAAGACGGCACCTTCAACGCCCAGCTCGGCCCGGCCCCCGAGGGAGGCCGCCACGAGCGCACCTTCCGCGCCCGCGGCGGCGCCCTCGCCCGCCCGGTGCTCACGCGGCGTGGCTTTGCGGCCATGTCCTTTGGGATACAAGCGCTCACCCGCGCCGGCGATCCCACCCCGCTCCACGAGCTCGACCTCGGCGATCTGCCCAAGAGCACCCGCGAGTCGCTCTCGCTGAGCGGCCGCGGCGCCTTCCCGGCCGGCGCCGCCGCCGATCTCACCTGCATCATCGAAGGCGACGCCGCCGTCCGCGACTGCCTCACCTGCGCCCCGCGCAGCCCCACCCTCGAGCTCCAAGATCCCCTCAGCATCCAGCTCGACGTCGGCGCCGCCGCCTTCTGCCCGGCCGTCAGCGAGCACGGCGGCCAGCCCTTACCCGTCCGCATGACCCTCCAGGTCACGCCTACTGGCCCCGCCGCCGCCGCCCTCAGCCCCTACACCTTGCCGATCCGCGGCCTGCTCCGCTACGCCGCCCTCACCCCGCAGCGCCTCGAGATCCAAGGCGGCGACGAGCGCGTCCTCACCGTCCAGGTCCCCTCGCCGGTCGCCGGCGCCGTCGTCATCGAGCCCCTCACCGACGGCCTCAGCGCGGATCTCGAGCTCCAGCCTGTCGCCGCCAGCACCCGCCTCCAGGCGCCTCTCGGCGGCACGGCTCCCATCGAGCTCCGCGTGCTCGCCGGCGAGTGCTGCGAGGCCCGCACCTACAACGCCGCCCTGCTCCTGCGCGCCGAGGCCGGCGGCCCTGCCCTCCGGGTCCCCCTCGAGATCGTCGTCAGCGCCCCCAGCTTCTGGGTGTGTCCTGGCCGCAAGATCCTCCGCTGGGGCCTCGCCGCGCTCGCCTTCTTGGCCCTCATCTGGCTGATCCGCGGCTTCGTCAGCCCTGCCAAGTTCACGCCGGGCATCGTGCTCGCCTACGCCGAGACCCACAACGCGCTCGGCAAGCTGCGCGAGGGCGACGAGGGCTGGCTCACCATCGATCGCTTCGCCGAGACCAAGCGCGGCTTCTACCGCCCCGCCGCCCTCCACCTCGGCGGCGCCAAGGCCCCTCTACCGTCTCTACGCCGCATGTCGCCCACCGCCCGCGCCGAGGCCCGCCCTGGCGGCGGCCTCGTGCTCATCGTCAGCGGCGGCGACACCGAGCATTTTAGCGAGTCCCGCGGCTGGCAGCCCTTAGAGCCAGGCGAGCACCCCGTGAACGCCCGCCTCATCCTCCGCCGCGAGGGCAATTTGTACTTGATGATCCGCCGCTGAGCGGCGCAACGGAGACCCACCATGCCAATCAGGATCATGCCGGGAGAGCTCACCCCCACCCTCTTCGTCGGCCTCGGCGGCTCGGGAGGCAAGGCCATCGGCCGGATCGCCAAGCGCCTGCAAGCCCACGAGGACTTCGATCATCTCTATCGGGGCCTGATCCGCTTCATCGCGATCGACACCAACGACGCCGACCTCGCCCGCCTGCGCAAGGGCAGCGGCGACTACGGCCGCATCGACGAGACCGTCCTGATCTCCGACTTCGACAAGGTCGCCTACAGCTCGCACCGCCGCGGCGAGGGCTTCGCCGATCCCGACACCTACTTCACCCAGTGGGTGCACCCGGACTACCGCTTCCGCAAGGAGAGCGGCGCCGGCGCCGGCCAGATCCGCATCGAGAGCCGCCTCTCCTTCTACCGCGCCGTCGAGGTCGGCGACCTCACCCAGAAGCTCGGCGCCTTGCTCAGCAGCATGCGCAGCCACGACCACGGCATGCGCCACACCGGCGCGCCCCTGCAGATCTTCGTCTACTTCTCCGTCGCCGGCGGCACCGGCTCGGGCGCGTTCTTGCCCTTCGCGTACCTCGCCCGCGACGTCGTCGCCGACCCGTCGACCCGTCTGGTCGGCTTCGCGATCCTGCCCGAGGCCTTCGAGCAGGTCGTCGGCGCCAACCGCGACGGCGTCTACGCCAACGGCTACGCCGCCCTCAAGGAGCTCGAGCACCTCATGAAGCTCGACACCCAGGGCCCCAACGCCCCCAAGGAGCTGCCCTTCCACTACGACCCCCGCAACAAGCACCGCACGCAGATCACCCGGCGCCCCTACGACCTCGTCTACATGGTCGATCGCCCGCAGAATTTCAGCCTCGACGACGTCGGCGCCGCCCTCGCCGACTCCACCTACCTGCAAATTTTCTCGCCGATCTTGGGCGAGCAGCAGGCAGATTATGACAACTACACCAAAGAGAGCCGCCGCCTCTTCCCCGACGCCCTCTACGAGCGCGGCGAGGGTTATACCGCCTTCTACGGGACCGTCGGCTCCGCCGTCATGGTCCTGCCCAAGTACGACCTGCTCGAGTACTGCGCCCGCCGCTACGCCGCCACCGCCGTCCGCCGCTACCTCCTGCTCGACGACCCCGCCCTCGTCTCCGAGGCCCAGCGCGAGCAATTCCGCCGCTTCGCCGTCGACCGCGCCGCCCTCGAGCGCCTGAGCCCCGACGCCCAGCGCCGCCGCATCGACGACGCCTTCATCGCCAAGATCCGCCTGCTCGGCGCGCAAGATCAAGACGACGGCCCCTGGAGGCGCGCCGCCGCCCTCCCCAAGCTCGTCGAGGGCAAGCTCGCCGCCGCCCTCACCGCGGTCGAAGATCAGCTCCGCGACGGCGCCGCCCCGATCCGCGAGATCTCCGCCGATCGCATCCTCGACGGCTCCTGGACCCCCGCCACCACCCTCGCCTCCCTCACCCGCCAGCTCGCCGAGGCCCGCGACGCCGTCAATTCGCTGCTCGCTGGCCTTCGGGACAGCATCGACACCGGGGACTGGTGGGGCAAGTTCCTCGCCCAAGCCGGCCCTGACGGCGCCGCCGAGCTCGGCCCCTACGAGCAGCGCCTCGCGCTCATCCACCTGCGCGAGTCCACCGGCGCCCCCCTCAGCTCGACCGCCCTCGACGAGCTCGCCGGCCAAGTCCAGCGCCTGCGCGGCGAAGCCGACCTCGGTGACGGCGGCCGGATCAAGGGCGAGATGGACGCCCTCGCCGCCGAGATCAAGCGCACCCACGGCGGCTGGGACAAGCTCATCACCCGCAAGGACAAGGACTTCGAGGCCGCCCGCGACCGCGCCGTCGCCACCTTCAACGACTACGTCGACAAGATCCGCGCCGGCCTGCTCAAGGGCGCCCTCTACGAGCTGCTCGTCGCGCTCGGCCGCGCCGCCGACGCCCTGCGCGAGAGCTACCGCGCCATCGAGGGCAGCGCCGGTCAGCTCGCCAGCGAGCTCGAGGAGAAGGCCCGCCGCTTCGAGTGGGACGGCGGCGCCCTCGGCGTCCGCTCCGAGGCCAACGACTACGCCCTCGACGTCGAGCTCCTCCAGCACCCCTCCGGCCGCGTCCGTTTTTGGAGCTGGTACTACACCGATCAGATCGAGGGCCGCCCCGAGCTCACCGATCCCGCCGCCCTGCTCGCCACCGTCCGCGACGCCATGAAGCCCCGCTTCGACGAGCGCGGCCAGCCGCTGCGCCGCACCGCCCGCGAGATCGTCGCCGAGATCGTCGACGGCCTCATCGTCACCGCCAAGCGCATGCTCAGCGCCGAGATCACCGGCGACCCCAAGGCCGCCGATCCAGCCCGTCGCCACGGCCTGCGCATCGACGACGCCCTCGCCCTCGAAGCCGCCTACTACGGCCTCTACGGCGACTCCCAGAGCAAAGATCCAGCCGACGCCCTCACCCAGCGCCCCCTCCGCGCCTCCGAGCAGTGGAAGAGCGACCGCGTCCGCCTCTACGCGCGCCGCAAGATCGAGGCCGTGCTCGCCAAGGCCCAGCCCCTCTCCCGCTACAACGCCGAGCTGCGCGTCGGCATCAAGCACCCCAACATGCTCCTCGTCGGCCTGCACGACAGCCTGCGCCAGGGCCCCTTCGCCGAGGCCTTTAACGAGGCCACCGCTGGCGACGACGCCGCCACCGTCGACTGGGCCGTGCCCCACCGGATCGTCTTTTATCGGTCGATCCTCGGCGTCCCTCCTTATTGCTTCCCCCACATCAACGAGGACATGTTGGAGTCCTACCGCCGCTTCCAGGCGCGCAGCGACAAGGCCTGGCCGCTGCACATCGACCGCAACTGGGAGGCCCTGCCTGACCTCGACCCCGAGGATCGCCGCCGCCAGCTCGAGGCCCAAGACGCCGCCCGTCAGCGCTCCCTCGTCGCCCTCACCCTCGGCCTCGGCCGCGGCCTCATCGAGCGCGAGGGCGACAATTATGTCCTTCGGGTCAGGGCCGATCGCACCTTACCGCTCGCCCCCGCCCTGCTCGCCGCCGCCGACGTCATGCTCACCTTCGAGGAGCGCTTCCCCACCGTCTACGACAACCTCGTCGCCCCCCTCTTCGACGACGCCCGCCGCCTCGACCGCGACCCGGCGCTCGTCCAGACCGTGCGCGACGCCGCTCGTCGCCTCGCCGAGCGCGGCGAGGACCTCGAGCTCCAGGGCAAACGCAGCCCCAGCGAGGAGGCCGAGTACCAGGATCTCCGGGCCGCCCGCCGACTCCTCACCGCCCTCGTCAAGTGAGCCTAAGCGCACGTGACCCAGCCTCGGCCAGCGCAGGCGCTCGACGTGCCGACGGTCCTCGTCGGCCTCGGCCGCTTCGGCGCTGACGTCGCCCGCCGCCTCGCCGATGAGCGCGGCGAGGCGCTGCGCCTCGCCGGTCAGCCCGCCGAGGCCGATGACCTCCGCTATGTCCTCCAGGACCTGTCGAACCAGCCAGATCGCTTCGATCCCCAAGCCGCCGCCGCCGACGCGCTCGCCGCCGTCCGCGCCGTCCTCCAGCACCGCCGCGTCGTCGCCGCCCGCGAGCTCGCCGACGACTCCGGCCTCACCCGCCTGCACATCCTCGTCTTCGCCGACCTCGGCGAGCCCGCCGTCCGGGGCCACCTCTTACCTGTCCTCAAGGCCATAGAGCACCTCCTGCTCAGCCAGCTCGGCCCCATCTTCGAGTCCTACCGGGTGGGCGCCGCCCGAGGCGCCGCGATCTTACCGATCCTCACCATGCCGCACCCGCCCGCGCACCCGCAGGGCGCCCAGATCGCCGCCACCGTCGTCGATCTGCTCACCAAGATCGCCGCCGCCCCGCCCGAGGCCCGCGCGATCCCCCAGCTCTACCTCTTAGAAGACGTCGCCGAGCGCAGCATCCTCGCCGAGGGCGAGCTGCGCCAGTGCCTGCGCAACTTCGCCAGCCTCCTCCTCTACAGCGGCGACCTCGAGATCCTCCAGCAGATCGTCTACGGCGACGATCCGAACGAGCCCCTCGCCACCTTCGTCTGCGCCGTCGCCGAGCTGCCGCGCGCCCGCCTCGCCGCCTACGGCGCCCACCGGATCGCCCTCGAGGTGCTCGCCGCGGTCCGCGAGGCCCCGCGGGTCGACACCGATCTCGCCGCCCTCGACGCCCTCGAGGAGCTCGAAGCCCGCGCCCTCAGCCAGATCGACGACGCCGACAAGGACGTGCACGCCGTCCTCCAGCGCTACGCCCCCGCCGTCGCGCGCGAGCCCACGATCCCTTGGTGGCACGAAGGCGCCGTCTTATTAGAGCGCCTCGGCCCCGACCCCGGCGATCCCTCTCTGCTCACCCCCGCCGCCCCCGGCGATCCCCCCCAGGGCTGGATCCACGCCCGCATGCTCGAGATCCAAGAGACCTGGCGCCTGCTCCAGCGCCGCCGCTTCGACGACGTCGTCGCCCGCGATCGCGCCGCCGTCGAAGCCTGGCGCGATCGCCTGCTCCGCCAGCTCCGCGAGCGCCTCGACGAGTCCTTGTGGAGCGCCCCCTCGCCCGCCGCCTTCCGCCAGACGGAAGAGCTCGCCGCCAAGCTCTCACGCGCCTTCGGGGAGCAGCTCGAGCGCGCGATCGCTGAGCGCGACGCCATCACCCCCGCGAGAGCCCCCAGCTTCGACGAGCTCCGGGCCGCCCACGCCGCCGCGCTCGACGCTGCCCGTCACAAGCCCGAGGTCGCCGCCCTCGCCCTCTGGGCCGCCCTCTTCTTCAGCGCCTTCCTCCTCTTCCTCCCCCCCCTCTTTCGCCTCATCGCCCTCACCCTCGGCCTCCAGAGCGGCGCCCTCGCCTTCCTCCTCCGCGATCACCCCCAGCTCAGCGCCTTCCTCCTCGCCCTCGCGCTCATCGGCGGGGTCTTCGGCTATCACCTCAGCCGCGCCCAGCTGCAGATCGACCGCTCCTTAAAGGATCTCGCCCTCGCCGCCGAGGCCACCATCTACGGCCGCCGAGGCTCCCTCTTCGACTATTTCTCCAGCCGCCTCCGCCTCTCCCGCGCGATCGCCCGCGTCGAGGTCTTATTGGCGATCCGCGCCGCCCTCGACGCCGACAGCGAGCGCCTGCTCCTCATGGACAAGGCCGCCCGCCGCGCCCAGGCCGATCTCCGCGAGCAGCAGCGCCGCCTCGGCGTCCGCGACGGTGAAGGCCGCGACGACCTCAGCGGCCTGCTCGGCCGCCCCGACGAGGCGCTGATCGAGTCCCTGATCGGCCCCCGCGGCGCCGCCGAGCTCGAGGCCGCCCTCGACCCCAGCGGCCAGGGCGCCCGGATCTCCGACGTGCTCGCCACCCTCGCCGATCGTTATCGAAGCGGCCGTTGGCGCGAAGAGCTGCCCTTCGCCGACCTGGCGCTCTTAACCAGCGCCGCCGCCCGCCACGCCGCCCCCATCGCCACCTGGGATCCCTTCGCCGACGCCCGCCGCGCCGAAGCCACCGCCGAGCACCTCGCCGCCTTCCTCCGCCGCCAGTGGCGCACCTTACGAGGCGCCCTCAACTTCAGCGGCCACGAGGACCTCGACCGCAGCGGGATCCGCCACCTCCTCCGCGGCGACGCTCTTCTCCCCCCCGGCGGCCACGACCTCATTCAAGCCCGGATCGGCGACGACCGCACCCCCGTGCCCGCCCGCCGCGGCGCCGAGGCCGACCGCGCCTATTATGTATTGCTCGCCAGCGGCATTCACCAAGACGCCGTCGCCTCCCTCCGCGTCCCCGCCGCCCCCGATCAGACTATTCATAACCAATTCACCACACAGCCCCCGCCCCACCCCGCCGCCGCTAAAGTTACAAAGAGCGATCTGCCCCCGCCCCCGCGGATCGTCCGAGGGGAGGACCCGCGATGATCGCCCCCTCTCTCACCGATCTCCCCCAAGGCTTCGACCCCGCCGCCCTCGCCCAAGAGGGCCTCGACCCGCTCGTCAAAAAACTCGTCGGGCTCGGCAGCGCGACGCTGATCCTCATCCTGCTCGCCCTCGCCGTCGTCGTCTTCCTCGTCCGCTGGATCCGCGCGCGGATCCGCCCGCCTTCCCACGCCCCCGGCCCCACCTGGGTCGCCGCCGCCCTGATCCTGATCGGCGTCTACCTCTTCGCCCTGCTCCTCGACCTTTTATTAATCAACCTCGTCGATCGCCCCTCCTGGTTCCCTGCCGAGCGCTGGGACGGCGTCGGGTGGTTCGAGTGGAAGCTGCTCGGCGACCCCATCCTCTCCGCCTTCCTCCCCTTGAGCCGCGCCCCCGCGCTCGCCCTGCTCGTCCACGTCCCCTTATGGTTCTTCTTGTTATGGGTCTGTGAGCTCGGCCTGCGCTGGTTCAGCGGCGCCGCCCAGCTCCCCTGGACCGCCCCGAAAGACGCCCTCCCGTGGTTCTTCCGCTGGGTGGGCGCCTCCACCGTTCGCCGCGCCGACCACCGCTTCCGCCGCCCCCTCGCCCTGCTCATCGCCATCCTCGTCCCGATCCACAGCCTCGCCGGGATCACCTTCGACGCCCCCGGCCTCGCTGGCCCGCCTCCTGGCGCCTGGGTCGTCGCGGGCCTGCTGCTCTGGGTCACCGCCATGCACCTCGTCACCGAGGCCAAGGCCCCTGTCGCGGCCACAGACACCAAAGAGCTCGGCCCCGAAGCCGACCCCGCCACAGACCCCACCGCGCCCTCCGCCCCCCTCGCGCGCCTCCGCGCCGCCCTCGAGCACGCCCACCCCGGCCTCGTGCTCGACCCCCTCGAGCGCCGCCCCGCCTTCGCCGGCGCCCGCGTCGACTTCCCCCCCGCCATCACCCCCTTAGTCCGCGAAATTTTCGCAGATCTTTGCGGCAACAGCCGCCCCTGGGCCCACCAAGCCGCCGTCTTGGCCCACCTCGCCTCTTTGTGGAGCCTGCGCGGATCCGCTCTTTCCGCCGACGTCACCACCTTGGAAGAGCACAGCGTCCGCTCCCCCATCACAACGACCACCACCGACACCCCTCACGCCCTCGTACTCGGCGGCGAAGGCTCGGGCCGCACCACCCTCACCTTGCTCGCCGCCTTGCACGTCTTCCTCGACCGCGGCGCCACCTCCCTCGTGCTCGTGCGCAGCCGCCTCGCCGCCCGCCGCTGGCACGCCCGCCTCGGCGACGCCCTCGTCCGCTCCTCTGCCCGCTGGAACGTGCAAGTCGCCGTCGCCGGCGAAGACCTCGCCGCCCCCCTGCTCGCCGGCCGCACCCCTGCCATCATCGTCGCCGACCTCGAAGCATTTGAGGCCGAGATCCTCTGCAACCGCCGCACCGACGACTTCCTCGCCCGCCTCGGCCTCGTCATCGCCGACGACCTCGACGCCTTCTTCGGCGTCGCCGAGATCCACCTCCAAATGGCCATGAGGCGCCTCTGGGCCTTGCAAGCCACCTTACACGCCGCCTCCTACCCCGTCGTCTTGCTCGCCACCGCCAGCGCCGGCGCCAGCGGCCTCGAGACCTGGGCCCGCCACGTGCTCGCCGCCCCCTTGCGCACCTTCGCCGACGATCGCGCCCCCACCTTAGAGCGCCACCTCCTCCGCCGCCGCGACCTCGTCGACAGCAGCGGCGACGACCTCCCGTTACACGAGCTCGCCGCCGCCTGCGAGTCTGCCGAGCTCGGCTGGCACCTCCGCCTCGCCGGAGATCCCCACCGCGAGATCCAGCGCGCCGACTTTGAGATGGGCGGAGGCCACCGCTTTTACCAACAAGACCCCGCCGACGCCCTCGTCATCTTGATTGAAGGCACCTACCCCGAGGTCCACCGCGAAGCCGAGCGCCTCAGCCACGCCGGATGGCGCCGCGGCGCCGGCCCCGTCCTGCTCGTGCTCGCCCCCCCTGGCGACGAAGAGATGGTCTTGCACGAAGAGGCCGAGGACGCCCCCGCTCGCCCCCTCATCGCCGCGTTACCCGCCGCCGTCCCCCTCGGTGAGCCCCGGATCGTCCGCCAGCGCCACCTCGACCGCGCCCTCGGCCGCGAGCAAGATCTGAGCTGTCTACGCGAGCGCCTCGGCGCCGCCTTCGTCGATGAGGTCATCGCCGATCTCAGCCTCGCCGGCAAGGTCACCCATCGCCAGTCCGTACACCTCGATCCACGCACCGACGAGCTCGTCGAGCGCACCTTGATCCGCGCCGGCCACGAGGTCGCCCTCGGCCAGCCGATCATCGCCGAGTGCGTCACCGAGGCCAGCGCCTGCCTCCCCGTCGTCGACGCTGGCACGGCGGAGCCCCTCCTCCGTATCGAGTCTGCGATCGCCCGCGTCGTCTACCCGCCCGGGCGGATCTTCCTCCACCCCCGCGGCCGCTACCTCGTCCTCGACGGCGGCGACCGCCAGATCCTCGCCGAGCCGATCGTCACCCCTGCACGAACCACCCTCGATCGCCGCCTCCAGCTCCACCTCCACGAACCCATCGACTGGTCCGAGCGCCAGCTCGGCGGCGAGCGCCTCAGCGTCGCCTTCCTCCGCGCCGAGCTCCAAGAGAGCGTGCTCGGCGTCCGCCGGATCGGCCCCGGCCCCCGCCTGCTCGAGCACCGCCGCTTCGATCGCCCGCCCACCGCCACCTACGGCACCGACATCTGCCTCATCCGCGGCCAGCTCGGCGACGGCGGCTCATTGCACCTACAGCTCACCCGAGCCGCCGCCGCCCCCCTCTGCGCCGCCGCCCGCATGCTCTTACCCTGCGCCCTGCGCTCCGCCGGCGACCTGCTCGCCGTCGACCTCATCGAGCTCGAAGGCGCCCCCGTCCTCTGTTTTTACGATCGCACCCCTGGCGCCAGTGGATTTTGTCGTCACCTCGAGGGGCACGCCCTGCCTGACCTCCTCCGCCTCATCCGCCTCGCCCTCGGCCGCCTCGTCGGCCCGGAGCGCGCGCGTTTATGGCACATCCACGACACCACCCCCGACGCCGATCCCACGTTATGGCAGCCCGAGCTCGCCCTGCGCTGGCTCGCCGCCGCCCTCGATCCTCGCCCACAAACCACCGAACAAGCGCCGACCCGCCCTAACGGCCCCCGCGCCGAATTCGCCCCAGGAGACGCTCCTGGCCACCTCGGCCGCCTCTGGGTCAGCCACAGCGGCCGCACCGACGACCTCGTCTGGACCCGTCACACCTGGTGGTCCGGCAGCCCCGCCGAGGGCGCCCCTCCTGGCGAGCGCCACCTCGACGTCGCCGTCGAGAGAATTTTCATAAGCCTATCTCAGAGGACCCCCGATTCCCCCGAGGTCCGCGCCACCCTCGCCGTCATCCGCGATCACCTCCACCGCCTCGGCGGCGAAGAGGCCCTCGATCTCATATTGTGCCTCGTCGCCGCCCTCCCGCTCGCCCCGCGCCTCTTACCAGAGCCCCAGCGGAGCCCCCTCCTCGTCCTCGCCAAGCGCCGCGCCGATCTAGAGGCCAAGCTCGCCCTCGCCCTCGCCCTCTTACCCCCCGACTACACCGGGGCCGTCGCCGGCGACCCCCAAACCCGCCACCTCGAGCTCACCCGAGCCGGCCGCCTCCTCCGCGTCGACCTCCGCGGCCCCCACCCCCGCGCCCTCCCCTGAGCCAGGAGCCCCGTGACCATCTACAACAACGTCATCCGCGACCCGTCCAGCGTGACGAGCTTCGGCCGCTACACCTTAATCCTCGACGAGGCCACGACGACCTACGAGATGATCGTCCAGATCCTCGCCGACAACCCCCACCAGCGCGACTGGCGGACCGAGTTCAACACCGTCGCCGGGCGCTACGAGCGGGTCGGCGCCGCCTTCACCTTCCACGTCGAGCGAGGCAGCACCGCGGTGCGCTCCTCCGCCTGGAGCGGCCGCGGCGTCCAGCCTTTCGCCCCCTTCGCCAGCTTCACCGGCCACCTCGACGGCGACACCCTCACGCTCGCCTACCTGGGCGAGATCGCGCTAAGGCCCGGCGAGCGCCCGATCGCTCACGCCAACCTCGTCATCCCCGACTACGAGTTCGAGTGAGCGCCGCCGCCGCCGCTTGGCGCGCACCCTCTCGCCGAGCTTGAGGACAGAGGGGGCTTGCGCTCAACGACGATCCGATCGACGACGACGACGACGCCGATTCGTACGCTTAGGATCAACTCTCCGCGGACCTCTCTCGATGCGCATGCGCTCGCGTCGGTCATCCCAGGGATCGCCGCCTCCCAGGTAACTATTGCGCGACCACTGCCCCCTCGATCTGCCAAGGTCCCTCGCATGCGCGCCCGCACCGCCTGCGTCACCGTCACGACCGCCCTCACCGCCGCCGCCCTCTACATCGCCGCCGAGGGCCCCGCGCGCGCCTGCCAGCCGCCCATGCCTGGCCTCTTCGGCTCGATCCCCGACGACGGCGCCGAGCACCCCGCCAACGCCGCCGTCTTGCTCGAGGGTTATTATATCGCCCTCGACGCCGTCACCGTCACCGTCGACGGAGCCCCCGCCGTCTTGGTCGAGCAGCCCCCCCTCCCGTGGATCAACGGCGTCTTCGTGCGTATCGAGCCGCAGCCGCAACCTGGCCAAGAGGTCATCCTCGAGGGCGACTTCTGTCCTGAGCCCGACCCGTGCGAGCCGCGGTCGATCACCTTCACCGCCACGGCCCCCGATCTCACCCCACCCGCCCCGATCGCCGCCTTCAGCGTCGACATCTACGCCTACCCCACCACCGATCCCGGCGTCGGCTCCTGCATGTCGCCCAGCGACTTCACCCGCTATTTTCGGGTCTCTGCCCCGCTCCCTGCCCCTGGAGAGTCCTACAACATCCACCGCCTCAGCGTCGTAGGCGACGGCGCCGTCTTACCCTCGCGCCTCGCCGTCGCCGCCGACATGACCATCGCCGTCAGCGGCGTCGAGGCCGAGCTGATGGGCGCGCCGCTCGCGGAGGCCGCCTGCTTCCGCGTCGACACCGTCGACTTCGCCGGCAACGTCGGCCCCGCCTCGCCGCCGCTCTGCCTCCCCTGTCGCATGCGCGTCGACGCCCGCGCCCCCTTCCTCCCCGTCGAGCCCACCTGGACCGACGACGATCTCTACCCAGGGGGCCCGTGCGCGACCGTCGAGGAGACCACCGGCGGGAGCACCACCGCCGACGCCACCACCGCCGACGCCACCACCGCCGACGCCACCACCGCCGACACCACCACCGCCGACACCACCACCGCCGCCGCCTCGAGCAGCGACACCAGCGGCGGCGCCGACGATCCCAGCGGCTGCGCCTGCCGCGGCGGCGCCCCCTCTTCTACCGGCCCTACCGCCGTCGGCCTGCTCCTGCTCGTCCTCGGCCTCGGTCGTCGTCGCGGGGCCCGCGCATGACCAGTCCTTCAGGCCAGGTCACTCCCATCGCGCGCACGATCCTCGCCTTCACCGCCGACGATGAAGGTGACTGGGTCGCGCACCTCGACTGCGGCCATCGCCGGCACATCCGTCACCGCCCGCCGCTCGCCGCCTACCCGTGGATCACCGACCCAGCCGCGAGGGCGCAGAAGATCGGCGCCGCCATCGAGTGCGAGCGCTGCGCCCGCCTCGAGCTCCCGGAGGACGCCCACGTCTACCGCAGCACCGACGTCTTCGACCAAACAACCCTACCCGCCGGGTTACGCCGCGATCATCGCACCGCCGTCGGCGTCTGGGGCCGCGTCGACGTCCTCGCCGGCCGCCTCCGCTTCGTGATGCCAGCCCTCGCCATCGACCGCGTGATCGAAGCGAGCGGCGCCCAGCTCATCCCCCCCGCGCTCACCCACCACGTCGAACCCCTCGGCCCGCTCCGTATGCAGGTCTCCTTCCTCCGCGCCGAGAGAGAGCGACCGCCGACCGACCCGACGGAGCGCCCCATCGAGCGCACCCGGCGCTGAGTCGGCGCGCCATCTCGCCCTGCGGACATCACCGCGGCGCTGACATTATCGGCCGCAGGCGCGCTTATTTTCTCTCCGCGGCGCCGAGCGCCGCCGTCGTACAATCCGGCGTTAGGCCCCCGCTCGCTGTTATGGACAAGGACCGGATCACCGAGCGCCCACTCACCGCCGTCTGCGCGCTGCCGACGGAGGGCTCGTTGGAGCTGCCCCTCTTGTGGGCCAGCCCCGCGCTCGTCCGCCTCGCCGAGCGCCAAGGCACCCCGTTCCAGCTCGGTCAGGATCTCCTCGACCTCTTCGCCGAGCCTGATCGCCAGCGCCTACGCGCCTCGCTCGACAGCCTACGCAGCGCCGAGCGCGGCGCCCATCAGGTGCAGATCGACGGAGAGCCGTGGGACATCGAGCTAATTTGTACAGACATCATGGTCCTCGTGCTCACCCCGCGGACGGCCCAGCCGCCCGCTCGAGGGCGCCTCGATCTCCCGCGCCCCGAGCTCGGCCAGCTCGCCGCGCAGCTCCTCGATCTGCTCCCCAACCCCGTCTTCGTCAAGGACCGCGCGCACCGCTGGATCCTCGGCAACAGCGCCTTTTGGCAGCTCCTCGGGGTCGAGCGAGGCGCCCTGCTCGGCCGCTCCGACTACGACATCTTCCCCGCCGAGCAGGCCGAGGTCTTCTGGCGCGTCGACGAAGAGGTCTTTCTCGGCGAGCGTCCGGTCTACAACGAGGAGGCTTTCACCGGCGCCGATGGCGTCCTCCGCTGGATCCTCACCGGCAAGATCCCGCTCATCCTCCCGGACGGCGCCCTCGGCCTGCTCGGCGTCATCACCGACATCACCCGCCGCAAGCTCGCCGAGGAGCAGCTCCTCCGCAACATCGAGGCCCGCGACCGCGCGATCGAGGCCAGCCAGAGCAAGAGCCAGTTCCTCGCCAACATGAGCCATGAGCTGCGCACCCCGCTCAACTCGATCATCGGCTACACCGAGCTGCTCCTCGAGGACCCGGAGCTCGCCGCAGGGGGCGACACCACTCAGGATCTCCGGCGCGTCCGCGGCGCCGCGGGCCACCTGCTCAGCCTCATCGACGACGTCCTTGATCTCTCGCGGATCGAGGCCGGCATGATCCGCCTCACCCTCGAGCGTCACCCCCTGCGCGGGCTCCTAGGCCAGCTCCACGAGGCCCTCCGGCCCGCCCTCAACCCCGACCAGTCGCTGCACATCGAGCTCGACGATCCCGAGCTCGACGTCACCCTCGATCGTCGCCGACTCGAACAGATCCTCCTCAACCTGCTCACCAACGCGATCAAGTTCGCGCCGCAGGGCCCGATCACCTTGCGGGCCCGCGCCGACGGCGACGACATCGTCCTTGAGGTCGAAGACCACGGCCCGGGCGTCGACCCTGCCGCGATCCCCACGATCTTCCGCCCCTTCGAGCGCCTCAAGGAGCACGCCTCCTTGGTCACCGGCGCCGGCCTCGGGCTCAGCCTCACCCGTCACCTCTGCCAGCTCATGGGCGGCGATATCTCTGTGCACCGCGCCCGCGGCGGCGGCGCAGCCTTCGTCGTCCGGCTGCCGCGCCACCTGGGGCGCACCTGGGTAGGCGACAACATGGTCCCCCAGAGCGCGCGACCGCAGCAGCGCTTGGAGTCGCTGCTCCGCGGCGATCGTCGCACCGTCCTCGTGATCGACCACGACGACGCCACCTACGAGCTGCTCGAGCGCTTCTCCGCCGGGCTCGACCTCAGCGTGATCTGGACCAGCGACAGCGAGCGAGGCGTCCAGCTCGCCTGCGAGAGCCGCCCTGATCTCATCGTGCTCGACATCTTGCTGCCCGGACGAGACGGCTGGGGCGTGCTCCGCGAGCTCCGCCAGCGCCCCCTCACCGCTCAGGTCCCCGTCCTCCTGCTCACCTTCAGCGACGAGCACGAGCGCGCGGCCGCGTTCCCGCGCACGACCTCCCTGCGCAAGCCGATCTCGCGCAACCAGTGGCTCGCCGCCGTCCACGCCCTCCTGCCCGCCGGCCCACCCACGACCCACAACCCCTGACCCCGCGCCGCCGCGCGATCACCGCCACCGGTTCTATCGATCGCCGTCCGCGTTTCTATCGATCATCGAGACGACCGTGCGCGATAGAATCTCTTTAATTACAAACACTTAAAAAACCATCGTCCCACGCCTATCGATCGGCCGGCGGATCGTGATCGATAGAACGGGCAGCGAGCAGGTACGTGCGCCAACGGCGCTCACCATCGGCGCAGATCACGCGCTCGGCGAGGAGAGCATCGAGCGTACGTTTGAGGGTTGGTCGAGGGATCTCCAGGCCGATCCGGCGATGGATCTCGGCGATGGATCCGACGCGACGATCCTCTTCATGAAAGGACCTGTCGACGAGCGCCGCCCTCCGCCCGAGCACGCCTTCGCCGCGCGTTTGCGCGCGCGAGCGCGCTCGGATACGCTCCTCTCCGTGCCCGCCGCTCGCCCCCGCTCTCAACTCTTCGCCCTCAGCCTCGCCGCCTGCGGCGCTGAAGGCGGCACCTGGCTCTCGGCTGGCGCCGGTTCTTCGTCCTCTGCCGCGACCGCCGCCACTACCACCGAAGCACACACCACCGACACCACCGACGCAGGCGCCCAAACCAGCGCCACCAGCGCCACCGATCTCACCACCGAGGCCCCGCCCCGCTGGGACCTCGCCGAAGGGCCCGAGCCGGCCCCTGTAGGCCCTGCTTGGTGCACCGCCAAAAAGGTCGATTTTGTCTTCATCCTCGGCCGAGGAGAGTACATGGCCAAGTACCAGGCCGCGCTCCTCAAGAGCCTCCCGGGCTTCATCGACGCCATCACGACCGTCTTTGAGGGCTTCGATTATCACATCATCGTCGTCCCAAACGACGGCGGGTACTGGGGCGCCTCAAAATGCATCACGAAGGCGGCGTGCCCCAATGACTTCGGCTGCATTCCCACGGAGGATCCTCTCTACCCCTGCTGGGCCAACGGCTCCAGCCTCGTCACCGCCTGTGACGGCGCCTTGGGCGCCGGTGTGGTCTTTCCAGCCGGCAAAGGCGCCAGCAATAGACCCTGTCCCATGCCCGCCGGCCGCCGCTACCTCAAGGCCGGCGATCCCGACCTCAAGGAGGTCTTTCAGTGCATCGCGCAGGTCGGCGCGTACAATCAACTTCCCCACGTTCCAGCCATGACCATGATCGACATGCTTGATCCATCGATTACCGAGCTCAACGGCGCGGGAGGCTGCAATGAAGGGTTTATCCGCCAAGACGCCCTTCTCTTCTTCGCGCAGATATCGACGGGTGGAGATGTTAGCCCCTACAACCCCTATTTTTGGTATCAAAAGGTGATGTTCGCCAAAGACTGGGACCCCAAGGCCGTCTTCGCGCTCGGCATTAATTACGGTCACCCCGACGACAATTCCAGCTACTGTCCGACCGCGTGGCTCCTACCGGTTCAAGAGTTCATCGACTACTTCCCGCACTCTCTCGTCATCCCGCTGTGCCAGGCCGACTACACCGCCGGCTTCTGGCAAGCCGCGAAGGCAGCCCTCGCGCTCTGCGAGCCCGATCCGCCGGAATAGCCCGCAATTCGGGCGACCGCCTTCCACGCGATCTTCAGGGATGCAGCTTACCCGCGATCGCCCGGTACGTGATCTTGTCGTTCACCTCGATCGATCCCCACCCCGCGAAGTGCACAAAGCCGCTCTCGTCGATCGACAGGTCGCTGAGCCGCGCCCCCTCGTTCAGCGCGTCTGAGAACGTATAGCGCCACTGCGGCTCGTCGATCAGCATCCAACCGGCGCTCGCCCCCCGGATCTCCAGGCCGAGCCGCCCATCCTCAAAGCGAGTAAAGCCCGCCACTAGTTGCCCCGAGGGCGAGCGCTCCAGCCCGATCGCCGAGCTGTCAGCGCTCACGCCGGCGTAATCGTACCAAGAGTCCACGATCAAGCCATCGTCGCTCAAACGAGCCAGCATCGGCGCCGTCGCCGCTCCCTTGACGATCTGCGACCAACCCGCGAGCAAGATCCCGCCCTCCTTCGGGTCGATGCTCACACCACGCGCGCCGCTGTGCTCACCCAGCGTAGCGTCCGCCACCCACGACGACAGCAGCGCGCCACCTGGGCTCAGCCGCAGGACAAACGCGCGCGGCATAAAATACGGTTTCGGGCCTTCTTTCCACGCGTGCGTCTCGCCAGCGACCACAATGTCCCCGCTCCCGCTGAGCGCCACCGCGAACGCTTCATCCCGCGGCGGATCCTCTGCCCCCACCGCCGGGTGCTCCCAGCTCAGCGACACCGGCACCCCCGACGAGAGATCTCCCGGAAGGATCCACACCTGCGCGTCCTGGATCTTTTTGGGGTTTTGCACCTTCGAGCCCACCAGCACCACCCGGCCATCGGCCAACACCGTCGACGCCTCCACCTGCTCGCCCGTGTTCCCGAGCCACAGCGTCCCCAGCGGCGTCCCGTCCGCGCGCACCCGCCGCGCCCACGGCCGTCGCAGCGTCCAGTCGGTCGGCGTCGTGTAGCCGCTCGCGATCACGTCCTCGCTGAGCGTGTCCGCCGCGATCGCCGACACCAACGACCCATCGACCAGCGTCGCCGGCTCACCTGTCCATGAGGACAGCCCACTGCTCCCGAATTTCGTGATCGTCGCCGCGCCTTCATCGATCTTGTCCGTCGCCACCGCCAACCCGCCGGCAAAAGTCACACCGCCGCGGCCGCGCACCGCCAGCCCCGCCGCCAGCAGCGCCGGCGCCGGCGTCGGCGCCGCCTCCCACGCCACGCTCCCGCTCGCCGGCAGATCCACGCTCACCGTGATCACCTCCGAGCTGCCGCTCAGCCCGCCTCCATCGCGCACGATCACGAAGAAACCAAACACTCCCACCTCGCCGGGGGCGTTCGTGATCTGCGTCGTCATCGTCGTCGTCGTCGCCGACGTCGGCGGCGTCTCTCCTAGCTTCTTCAAGCTCAAGGGATCCCAAGGCGCCTCACCGCGCCACAGCTCCACCGCCACGACATCCGCGCTGTGCGTCACGGTCGCCGTCAGCGGCCCCGCTGCCGTCACCGCCAGCGGCGAGATCGACAGCGCCGAAATTGTCGGCGGCGGGTCCTCTCCTGGCAGCTCATCCGGCGCCCCGGCCCCGCCGCTCCCCGCGCCGCCCCCGCCGCTGCTCATCGGCGCGGCCGTCGTCACCGTGCTGAACGGCCCGCTCCCCTCGCCCCCCGAAGAGCTCGTCGACGACGAGCTCGCGTACTGCGCCCCCGCCTCGATCAGCTCCTCGAGCCCCTCCTCCGAATAGCACCCGCTCACCGCCAGGGCCGACGCCATGCAAGCGCCCCTCGCCTTGCGCCTCGTCGTCGTCCTGAGAAAAGATCGTCCGGTCATCATCGCGGCCCCTCCTGGGCGGGGGCGCGTTACCGCTCCCCACCGCGACCATAACCGGTACCGCGCGAAATCGCGAGCGCCCACCCGCCGCGCCGCGCCGCGACGAGCCGCTCAACGCGCCCGCCCGCCCTAAGCCGGGCGGAGCGACGGAGCCGCTACTCCTCGGCCTCGATCGGCGGGGCCAGCGGCGCGTCATCGACGTCGTGGCTCTCCACCTTGCCGGCCGGTCGTCGCCCGACCAAGAAGTACGTCGCCAACGCCCCCTTGCCCTTCACGTGGATCGTCCCGCGGCGCTGGAACATGAAGCGGTAGCGCAGGCGCTTGTACGTCGACTCCGTCACTTGGATCGCGTTCGCGACCCCGTGCGACTCCATTCGGCTCGCCAGGTTCACCGTATCGCCCCACAGGTCGTACGCGAATTTCTTGGTCCCGATCACCCCAGCGGTCACTGGACCGCAGTGGATCCCCACCCGGATCCGCACCGCGCTGTTGTTCTTCGCGTTAAAGCGGTCCATCACCGCCAGCATATCCAGCGCCATCTCCGCGACCGCCTCGGCGTGGTCCTTGCGGGGCATCGGCAGGCCGGAGGCCGCCATATACTCGTCGCCGATCGTCTTGATCTTCTCGAGCCCGTGCTTCTCGGCGAGCAGGTCGAAGAGCGAGAAGATCTTGTTCAGCATCGCCACCAGCTCGCCGGGCGGCAGGCGCTCGGACATCTGCGTGAAGCCGACGATGTCGCAGAACATCACCGTCACGTCGGGGAAGAAGTCCGCGATCTGCCGCTGTCCTTCCTTGAGGCGGATCGCGATCGGCCGCGGCAGGATGTTCAGCAGCAGCTGGTCCGAGCGCTCCTGCTCGTAGCGCAGCTTCTTGATGTACGCCCGCTCGCGGTCGCGCAGCCGCTTCTTCTCGAGGCACGCCCCGATCCGCGCGCGCAGCACCACCGGGTTGAAGGGTTTTGGCAGGTAGTCCTCCGCGCCGAGCTCGATGCAGCGGACCACCGTATCGAGCTGGTCCAGCGCGGAGATCATGATCACCGGCAGCCCGCGCAGCTTGTCGTCCGCGTGCAGCTGCGCGAGCACCTCGTAGCCGTCCATCTCCGGCATCATCACGTCCAGCAGGATCAGATCGAAGTCCTCCTGGCGCAGCATCTCCAGCGCGCGGCGGCCGTTCTCTGCCAGCTTCGTCGTGTGGCCTTGGCGCTCGAGCCGTCGCGAGAGCATGTTGCGGTTCGACTCGTTATCGTCGACCACCAAGATCTTCCCGGTCTCGGTCTTACCGAGCTGCACCGGCGAGGTCTTCGGCGCCAGCACGACCGCCTCGCCGTGCGCCCCGCTGTGCGATGAGCCTTGACGCGCCGACTTATACTCCGGGTCGGAGCGGGCTCGCTCCGCCGCCAGGCTCACGTGCCCGGTCGCCACGAGCTGGTCCAAGCGGCGCACCGCCTTCAGGATCCTGTCGATATCGGACAGCAGCTCGCCGCGGTCGCCCTGCTCGCACTGCTGGTAGAGCCGCTCGACGTGGTTCAGCAGGTGCGAGAGCGGGAACAGCAGATCTCGGTTCAGGCGCTCTTGGCTGGGCCCGTGCGACGACGGGTCGAGGATCTCATCGACCAACGCCAGCAGCGACTGCGCGTCGGCCAAGATCCGCTGGAGGTTGGCGATCAGGAAGTCATCGCCCTCCTCCTGCGCGTCCTCGATCAACATCTCGCTGTAGCCGATGATCAGGTTGAACGGAGTCCGCAGGTCGTGGCGGAACTGCGCCGCGCTCGACCGAACCGGCGCCTCCTCGGCCGCCTCTGGGGCACCCCTCGGCGCGGCCGCCTCTGCCGCGACGTCATCGTCGAGCAGCCCCTCGGCGAAGGCATCGTCCAAGTACTCGCCGTCCTCGGCGGGGCTCACGACCTCGCCGTCGCTGCTCGTCCGCTCGTCCTCATCGATCAGCGAGCCCGCGAAGAGATCGTCCTCGCTGCGCCCCGCCCCCTCGACGAGCCCCCGTCGATCCGCCAGCGGATCGCCCCCGCCTTCATGGTCGTGCTCAGCCGACACGCGCCATCATGCTGGCGCTAGCCGGGGGCTGATTGCAACAGGGTTCCGCCGCCCTCCCCTGGCCCACATGCCGACCCCCTCCGATCTCGCGCATCCGCGCGGGATCCCCGCGCCGATCCCCGCCTCACCATCCCCGATTGTGGGACCTCCGAGCCTCAGCCAGGCGTCGCCAGCCGGGCCAGCAGCGCGTCCGCCATCGACTCTAGCGCCTCGGTCGTCAGCGCCTCGCGCTTCGCGACCTCGTACACGGTGAAGTGCGCCGCCGGCAATTCCGCCAGGAAGCGGCTCGGCAGGCGTTTTTGCGGCTGTCCCCGCTCGACTCGCGCGTCGGCGCGGGTCAAGAACAGGCGGTCTTGAGCCCGCGTGATCCCTACATAAAACAGCCGCCGCTCCTCCTCGATGTCGCCGGCGATCGCGTCGCTGATCCGCGGCGCGGCCACCCGTTTATGCGGCATCGTCCCCTCCTCACAGCCGAGGATGAACACGATCGGCCACTCCAGCCCCTTCGCGCTGTGCAGCGTCGTCAGCGTCACCTTGCCTGTCGCCTGGTCCCCCTCCTCCTCCCGCTCCTTATCCAGCGTGCCGAAGTAGTCGCTCCAGCGCGGCCGCTCGCCTCGATCTCGCGCGCGCTGCTCGAAGCGCTCGAGGCCGCCGAACAGGCCCTCTACCGCCGCCCATTTTTGCGACGCCTGCTCCGCCGAGCTCGCGTCGTGCGCCACCGCGTCGCGCAGCCCGCAGGCCGTGATCATCGATCGCAGCGCCCCCACCGCCGAGCCGCCGCTGTGGTGGATCGCCTGTCCTCGGCGCACCAGCTCTGAAAAACCCTCGAGCGCCGTGATCTGCCGCGCGCCCAGCTCTGGCAGCTCGCGCGCGCGGTGCACCGCCTCCAGCAGCGACAGCCCGCGCGCCTGCGCGAACGAGTCGAGGCGGGCCAGCGTCTTGCTGCCCACCCCGCGGGACGGCACGTCCAGCGCCCTGCGCACGCTGAGGTCGTCGCGCGGGGTCACCAGCACCCGCATATACGCGAGCACATCCTTCACCTGTTTGCGGTCATAGAACGCCTGACCGCCGAGGATCCGGTACGCGATCCCGTGCTCTTGCAGCAGCTCCTCGATCACCTCCGCCTGCTTGGCCGAGCGGTACAGCACCGCGACCTCTTCGGGCCGCCGCGCCTCATCGACCACCAGCTTGCGGATCTTCCCCGCCACCCATCGCGCCTCCTGCTCCCCGTCCTCGGCGACCACCACCGTCACCGGCTCGCCGCCGCGCCGCTGCGGGATCAGCCGCTTATCGTGGCGCCCCTTGTTGTTGACGATCACCCCGTTCGCGCAGGCCAAGATCGGCGGCAGCGAGCGATAGTTCTGCTCGAGCTTGATCACCCGAGCCCGCGGGAAGTACAGGTCGAAGCCGAGGATGTTCGCCACCTTCGCGCCGCGCCAGCCGTAGATCGCCTGGTCGTCATCGCCGACCACGCAGAGGTTCTCGCGCGGCCCCGCGAGGCGGCGCACCACCTCGAGCTGCGCCCGGTTCGTGTCTTGGTACTCGTCGACCAGCAGGTAGTGGAAGCGATCGCGCCAGAACGCGCACAGCGCCGCGTCGGCCGCCAAGCGGTGGGCGATCCTGCACACCAAGTCATCGAAGTCGACCGCGCCCAGCGCCCCGAGCCGCTCCTCGTAGGCCGGGTACAGCTCCGCCGCCACCTGGTCGTACTCGCTCTCTTGCCGCCGCGGGTCGGCCGCCTCTTCGGGCGACACGAACTCGTTCTTCCACAGCGAGATCCGCTGGACGATCGCCCCCAGGTCGTAGCGTCGCTCCGCTCCTGGCCCGTGGTGCCCGTGGTCGCGCAGCATCGTCCGCACCAGCCCGTACTGGTCCCCCTGGTCCAAGATCCCGAAGCGCTTCGGCACCCCGAAGCCCTCCGGCGTCTCCCGCATCATCCGCACGCCGACGCTGTGGAATGTCCCGAGGACCAGCTCGTCCGCCGCCTTGCCGATCATCTTGTGCAGGCGCTCGCGCATCTCGTCGGCCGCCTTGTTGGTGAACGACAGCGCGACGATCGCCCCCGGCGCCGCGCCGCGCTCGAGCAGGTGGACGATCCTGTGCGTGATCACCCGCGTCTTGCCCGAGCCTGCGCCCGCGAGCACCAGCAGCGGCCCGTCCACGCAGAGCACCGCCTCCCGCTGTGGTTGATTGAGAGCGCTGAGATCCATGGAGAGAGAGCACGGGCTTGTACGGCCTCGCGCGGCTCCTCGCAAGCGCGCCGCTGGCGCCCCGCGCGACCGCCGCGTCGCTGCTCCGAGGCGAGCGCGCCGTCACGCTCGAGATCGTCCAGCTCGACGCGGGCCGCGCCGCGATTCACGGCCGCGCCGTCATCGGCGGAGCGCGCCGCGCCAGCGTCGCCACCTCACGCGCCAGCGTCGACAGCGGCATCGAACCTTTGCGGTAGATCGCCTGCACCCGGTCGGACAGGTAGCGGCGCTCCGCCTCATCCAGCGTCATCGCCGTCGACACGATCACCGGGGTCGACGACCACCGAGGATCTGCGCGCAGCGCCGCCACCACCGCGAAGCCGTCAATCTCCGGCATCATCAAGTCGAGCACGATCACGTCGACCGCGCGCGCCGACGCCAGCACCGCCAGCGCTTCGCGCCCGTCCGCCGCCGCCAGCACCGTCCAGCCTGCGCCCTCCAGCGTCCGCCGCAGCACCTCGCGCACGTCCGCGTCGTCATCCACCACCAGCGCGACACCTGGCCCGACCCGGTGCCGCCGCAGCACCTCCAGCAGCGCCTCGCGGCGGATCGGCTTTAACAAGTAGTCGCTGATCCCGAGCGACAGCGCCCGCCCCTGCTCGTGCAGCACCGAGCACAGCGCCACCGGCACGCCCGCCAGGCTCGGCTCCGACTTGATCGCCGCCAGCACGTCCCAGCCGTCCGCGCTAGGCAGCAGCAGGTCGAGCAAGATCACCGCCGGTCGATACGCCAGCGCCAGCGCCAGCCCCTCCTTGCCGTCGTACGCCGAGCGCGCGCGGATCCCCTCGCGGATCAGCAGCCGCGCGATCAGCTCGTGCACAGCCGGATCATCGTCGATCACCAGCACCACCGGCGCGTCGCCCAGATCACCGCGCTCGGCCGGCGGCGCCGAGGCGACGGAAAGCACCTCCTCGCCCCCGCGGGTCACCGCCGCCTCTCTGCCCTCGATCCCCTCGATCTCCGCCGGCACCAGGATCGTGAACGTCGAGCCCGCCCCCGCCGCGCTCACCACGCTCACGTCGCCCTGGAGCAGCCGGCAGAAGCGGCGCGTCAAGGTCAAGCCCAGCCCTGTGCCGCCGTAGCGTCGGCTGGTCGAAGAGTCAGCTTGAGTGAACGCCTCCCAGATCGCCGCGAGGCGCTCCTCGGGGATCCCGATCCCCGTGTCTTGCACGGCGAACGACAGCCACCGCGCCCCCTCCACCAGCGCCGCGGACGCGCGCAGCGTGATCGCCCCGTCCTCCGTGAACTTGCAGGCGTTGCTGAGCAAGTTCACCAGCGCCTGCCGCAGCCGCACCGGGTCGCTGCGGGCGACCCCCAGCCCCTCGCCGAGCTCGACCACCAGCGCGTTACGGCGCGCCTCCGCGAGCGGCCGAGCGACGTCCATCACCCCCTCGATCAAGCCCTCGACCGAGAATTCCTCGACCGAGAGCTCGAGCTTATTCGCCTCGATCTTCGAGAGGTCGAGGATGTCGTTGATCACCCCCAACAAGTGCAGCGCCGCCCCCTGGATCTTCCCCAGGTCCGCGCGCACCTCCGGCGCCGTCGCGTCCTCGGCCAGCAGCTCCGTGTAGCCGATGATCGCGTTCAGCGGCGTCCGCAGCTCGTGGCTCATGTTCGCCAGGAAGCCGCTCTTCGCCGCGCTCGCCGCGAGCGCCTGATCGCGGGCCGCGCCGAGCTCCGCGTTCAGCTCGCGCAGCGCCCGCTCCACCCGCTTGCGCTCGGTGATGTCGCGGCAGATCGCCATCGCCATCCGCCCCTCGCCCTCGCCGTAGAGGCCGATCCGCACCTCCACCGGCACCTCGACCCCATCGGCGCGGCGATGCCGACCCTCGATCGTCACCGGCACCCCCGGCGTCATCCGGCTCCAGATCCCCGCGACTTGTCCGGGCTTCACCGTCATCTCGACGTCGTACACGTACATGGCGAGCAGCTGCTCGCGCGTATAGCCGAGCGAGCGCGCGAGCGCCTCGTTCAGGTCGATGAACCGCCCCTGCATGTCGTGGGCGATGAACGCGTCGGCGCTGTGATCGACGAAGCTGCGCAGCCGGGCCTCGCGGCGCCGTGACTCGTCGAGGGCCGCCCGCAGCGCCGCGACCTCCGCCGTCAGCGCCGCCACGTCCTTCACTGGCTCATCACTCGCCAACGACCGCCCCCACAACCTCGACTGTACCGCGACTCCAGCGCTCAGATGCCGAGGCCTTAACGCGCCCAGATCCGCCCATTAACCCGAATTCGACCAAATTTTCCCCACGCAGCGAGGCGCGCAGAGGTCCACCTCACCGCGCTCGACCTGTCACGGTCGACGCAGCTCGACGACCATCGTCAACGGCTCGATCTCATAGCCGACTTGCCGCCGCCCCGGCGGCGCCCCTTCATAGCGGCTGTAGTAGCTCCCCCAGCGCAGCGACCCCTTCCAGCCCGCCTTGCTGCGCGTCAGCGAGAAGTTGATCGGCTGGGCGACGCAGTGAGCCGAGGCCGCCGCCGGCAGCTCCGTGCACACGCATGAGGACGGGTCGATCGTACAGCGCTCATCGCACGAGAAGCAGCCGAAGGGGCGCGGCTCCATCGGCCAGCCGTCGAAGCGCAGCTCGTCGCCCTCGTCATAAAGCACCCCTTCGATCGCGATCAGCCCCAGCGGCGCCTGCAAGATCGTGTGGCCCGCCGCGTCGATCGTCACCGAGCACGGCCGCAGCTTGTACTCGCGCGAGATCTTGCAGAGATACTCACCCGGCTGGATCGACGCCTTCGCCGGCGCCTGATCGAGCAACATCGGCCGGTAGCGCCGCGACGCCGTCTGCGGCGAGACGACCCGCGAGATCGCCGTCGCCTGCGCTGACCCCGGCTCGTGGAGCTCACACGCCGCCGCCGCGGGCGCCTCGGCCCGCGCCTCCGTCTGCGCGACCACAGGCGCCGAAGCGGCGCTCGGCGCCTCCCTCGGCGCGGGCGCGGGCGCGGCCTCGCTCGCCGGCGCCCTCCCTGCCGGCGCAGCCGGCTCCTCCGCCTTCGGGGCGGCGGGATCACAAGCGGCGATCAACGCGAGCGCGATCGAGCGGACGAGAGCGCGTGAACAGCTCGGCATCGCTGAACTATCGCCGATCGCCCGGCGGCTGTCAGCGCGCGCCGATGCCTCCTGCGACATGTCTCAAGAGACACACAAAGCCCGCGTCAGAGCCCGCCCCGATCGATCCCGTCGCGCAGGCGCCGCGCAACCGCGCGACATGCTTCCGCGCGCCGCCCTACGTCTCCTCCTCCTCGCCCTCCCCGGCGCGCGTGCTGATCCGCTGCGGGATCACCGTACCTTTCGGCGCCGGGGGCGGCGGCCCTTGCCGCTTCCGCAGGTGCGGCGGCGTGAACCCAGCCTTCGCCTCAGCCGCCGCGGCGGCCCCCTTCGCTGGAGCCGCGGCCGGAGCCGGAGCCGCGGCTGGAGCCGGAGCCGGAGCCGGAGCCGCGGCTGGCGCTGGCGACTCAGGCCGCACCCCCACGCTCACGGGAGCCGCCAACCATGGCTCCCCGGGCTGCGCCGGCCCGCTCGTCGGCGCCCCGGCCACGCTACCGCTCGAACCACGCACCGGAGCGACGACCTCATGCCCGCGCTCCTCGTCCCCTGGGCGCACGTGATACGACCAATGGATCGGGATCTTCTTCCAGTACCCGCCCCCTGAGAAGCTCCGCCAGGCCCACGGGAGCCAGCGAAGCAGCGCTTGCGCCAGCCACAGCGCCCACAGCAGCATCGCCCCGCGGTACCACCAGATCGACACCGAGACCGCCCAAGGCTGCGCGACTCCGCCCTCGGTCCGGTCTTGGAACCAGCACAGGTGCTGCCCATACGACCCATTGCCCTCGATCTGCATATCGGGCTGGCCCAGCAGCCCCGCCGTGATCGCCCCGATCAGCGCACCCATCGCCACGAACGCCCAGCCGACCGCGAAGAGCTGGCGCAGGTTGAACCACCCGGGCGAGAGCGCCGGAGTGCGCGCTCGCCAGCCCATAAACAGCAGCCAACCGATCACCGTCATCGCCGCCGGCACCGGCAGCGGCGACAGCCCGATGCCGAGCAAGAACCACTGGTGGGTGCGCAGCGGTGTCCAACGGATCTGCCCCAGCGCCAGCGACACCAGCACGAGCATGAAGATGTAGCTCCAAAAGAGCACCGCCGGGCCCATCCGCGGCCCGTTCACCCACAGGATCCAGCGGTCTCGCGGCATATCGATCGTCACCGACACGTTCACCGCGGCCCCGCCGAGCTGCACCACCGGCGCCGTGAAGCGCTCGCCCAGCAGCACCGGCTCGCGCCAGCTCAGGCTCACTGATTGCACCCCCGGGACCACCGGAAGCCGCACATTCTGCCCGTCTTGCCCGATCGGCTGCTCGCGCCCGTTGATCGACACCGTCTGCAGCACCGCGCCTGCGGGGATCAGCACGTCATGGTGCCCGCCGCGGCTCGATCGGAGCTGCATCTCCAGCGTCGCGTCGGTCGCCCGCATGCCTGGCTGCAGGCGCACGTGCGCGTTATCGATCGTCAACGTCTGCCCGTCGATCCCGCGCGGGCGGCCGATCGTCAGCGCCACCGACTCACCCGGCCACGGCTGCCACTCCCGCAGCCCCCCGCTGCCGCGCCGGATCACCGGGATCCCCGAGGTCTCCACGTGCCACACCGGCCCCACCTCGAGCCGCCACAGCTCCACCCACGGCTGCCGCTCCGCCGCGGTCAACGAGATCACGTCGGTCACCTCGAGCACCGAGCTCCAGCCCGCCTCCAGCACCTCAGGCCCCATGTTCACCTGCGCCTTGCCGTCGTCGACCCGCAGCTCCGCGGTCGTCACCGACTCCCCGGGCAGCAGCGGCACCGTCAGCACCACCGCCGCGCCTGGCGGCGTCATCCGGACCACCCGCGTCGACACCTCCCACGTCAGCCCCAGCATCAACGAGCGCTCGACCCGCACGAACGGCGGCAGCGGCCCGATCTCGAGCGAATCGCTGCCGCCCTCCTCCGAGTGCACCCGCGTGAGCTGGAGGTCGCGATCGCTCACGCCGTCCTCATGCAGCCCGTCGATCGTCCAGCCGCTCGCCGTCGCCTCCACCCGATACGGCCGCAGCGGGAACGACAGCTGCACCGTCTCGCGGGTCGCCAGCGGCCCCTCGAGCACCACGTCATGGCGGCCCGCCGGCATCTCCAGCCACAGCCCGCCGCCGCTCGCCCGCGCCAGCCCGTGGCGGCTCGCCTCGGCGCCCAAGTCGTCGATCGACACCATCGTCGGCGACCACTGCTCCGCGCTCCCTGGCAGCGGCATCGCCACGTCCGCGCCCGCGTGCACCTCCAGCACCATCCGCACCATCTCTGGCGTCACCGTCAGCCGCAGCCGAGGGATCGTCACGCACTCGGGCAGGCACTCTGGCGCCTCGATCAGCCGCCCGCGCAGCTCATCCAGGACCGACTGCGAGGGCACCTCCGCCTGCGCCGTATTAGGAGCCAGCAGCGGCGCCCCAAACCCCAGCAGCGCCAGCAACGCCGTCATCGCCCCCGCCTTCGCCCCTGCGCTCGCCGCGGTCGGCCGCCGCCGCCCCAGCACGCCGAAGGCCACCAGCGTCAGCACCCCCACAAAGAGCACCCGCAGCAGCCCCAGCACCAAATTCACCGGCGGCGACAACAGATACAGCCGCAGCCGCTGCCCGCGCTCCACCGGCCCGCTCCAGCCCAGGTTCACCGACCGCCAGCGCCACGAAGGCACCCCTGGGCCTGTCTGCACCACCGTGCTCGCGTCGTACTCGCGGAGCTGCTGCACCCGCTGCGCCTGGAGCTCGTCCTTCGGCCCCTTCATCGCGTACAGCCCGCTCTTGCTCTTCGAGCCGTAGCTCCGCCCGTCCGACGGCGCCTCCTCTGGCGCGCCCATGGACCCCTCCTCGCGGTACTCCTCCTGCTCGAAGTCCATGGCCGCCGCCTGCGGCTCGGCCAAAACGTTCTGGTCCCACGCAGGCGCGGAGTCGCGCGCCATCCCCAAGAAGAACAGCCCGCCGAAGTCCTCGCGCTCGCTGCGCCGCTCCAGCGCCGGGTACAGCCCTTGCCGCACCTGCTGCACCGCGAACGACACCACCACCCCGGCCAAGGTCACCAGCGTCGCCAACCTGTAGAGCCGAGCGAACCCGCGCAGCCGCCCCGCGGGCAGCACCCGCAGCAGCCCCTCGCCGGCCAGCACGAACAGCCACACCGTCCGCGGCGCCATCCACTCTGGGAACACCAGCGCCATCGTGATCAGCGCCAGCAGCCCCCACAGCAGCCCATACATCCGCGCCACCGCGATCGAGATCACCAGCACCAAGAAGATCTCGAGCAGATCCCAGCGCGACAGCCAGCTCTCCCCCACGTCGTCCACCCCGCTCACGTGCAGCAGGCGCCACCCTGGCGGCAAGTGGAAGGTCCCCGAGACCGCGTGGAAGTCTTGGTCCCAGTCGACCGCCGACAGCTCTTGCGACATCGGCACCCGGCTCTCCGCCTCGATCGACAGGTCGCGATCGCGCAGCTCCACCCCCGGCTTCTCGGGCCCCTCGATGTACGTGATGAACAGGTTATTCGCCCCGTCGCTCACTCGTCCCAGCCGAGCCGGCCCGTTCATCGCCAGCCGCGAGCCCTGCCGGATCTCCCCCGACAAGCGGTCCTGGATCGTCACTCCTTTGCCGTCGTAGTCCAGCCACCACTGCCGCGACAGCTTGAGCCGGTCCGCCCCGCGGTCCACCTCACCGCGCTGGCTCTCGCTCAGCACCATCATCGCCCCAGGCTGCACCTGATACGCCGGCAGCGACTTCCACGGGTCGGGCAGCCGGGTCTGCTGCGGGTCCACGGTCACCACCCCGCTCACCTCGACCCGCCGCAGCTCGGGGTGCGCCTCGAACACCCAGATCTCCTCGCTCGCCCACGGCCCCTCGCTCGCCTCCAGCGGCAGCGCCGTGATCGCCCCGTCGTAGTGCCCCTCGACCGTGATCTCCCAGCGACCGGGCCGCACCTGCGCCCGCAGCCGCCCGTCCGGCTCGAGCCGGACCGGCAGATCGCTGCTCACCGACATCGGCACGAAGCCCGTCAGCAGCGCCTTGCCCAGCACCACCTCGCGGTTCTTGCCGGCCGCCTGCACCTCGATCTTCGTCGTCACCACCATCGGGATCGTGTCGCTGATCCGTCGGTTCACCACCAAGTCCAGCCGGTTCGCCTCGGCCCCCTCTTGCGCCCGGCGGTGCAGCCACAGCACCCCGCTCGCGTCGCGCTGCGGCGCCGTCACCTTCTTCTCGTTCAGCACCAGCTCCAGCAGCCCGGTCTCGGCCGGCACCTTGAGCTGCTCGGGCAGCGAGTCCCACAAGAACTCCCCCTTCACCGCCCGCACCCCCGGCTCCAGCATCACCCCAGGCGCGCCCTGCTGCTCGGAGACCACCGCCGGCGCCCCGTCGATCGTCACCGACTGCGGCCAGCGCTTGCCCTCCCCTGGCAGCGGCGCCCAGCCGCGCTCGTGCACCTTCCACACCTGCTCGAACGACCCGCCCTGCTCACCCACCGTCAGCTTCAGCAGCGACGGCCACATACAGCGCCGCTCCTCCGTCGACCCCTGGACATAGGGGCACGCGACCTGCTCCACGTCGTGCAGCACCCAGCCGATCCACGGCCGCAGCGGCTCAGGCACCGCCTCCGGCGTCAGCGGCGCCGCTGCCCCGATCTTCGGCAGCAGCACCATCACCAGCGCGGCGAGCAAGGGGAGCGAACGGGAGCGGATCATCGAGCGAGACATAGAGCGAGACATAGAGCGGCCCAGCGGCCCCAAGACTATCCCGATCCCAAGAAGATCCACAGCCGCGGACCTTCTTTCAAAGCGCCGCGCGCAACCGCCCGCGAGCCCCCGCGAGCCCCCGTCGACGCGGAGCCAGCGCTCACAAAGACGCGCCCCTTCACGGCGCCAGGAGCACCCTGCGCGCGTCCGCCCCCAGCGCCGGCGCGTGCGGATGCCGCCCCGCCCACGCCAACGTCGCCAGCGCGTGCAGCCCCACCAACACCTCGAGCTGCGCCTCCTCGAGCTCGCTCGTCTTCGCCCCGAAGCCCGCCTCAAACGCCGCCCTCAGCCGCGGCGCGCGCGCCCACGCCCCCGCCGCCAGCCGCGCCCGATCGCACATCGCCGCGTCGGGCCGCGCGTGCTCCCAGTCGATCACCCACAGCCGCCCGCTCACCTGGTCGAAGAGCCAGTTTCCTTCCCACAGGTCGCGGTGCGCCATCACCCGCCGCGCCCCGCCGCCCGCCCCTGAGAAGGCCGCCGCGATCCGCCCCGGATCCAAGCGCCGCCCCGCCGCCGCCAGCAGCTCCGGCGCGACCCGCCCACGCGCCCGCTCGAGCGCCGCCGCCGCGCGCGCCGCGATCGCCGCGCCCAGCGGCACCGGATCCGCCGCCGCGTCGATCTCCACCTCGGCCAGCGCCCGCACCATCCGCCCCGCCTCGAAGTGCGCCCCCCTCGCCGCCGCGTCGTCCTCGCGCCCAGGCCGCGCCCCTACGACCGCCCCCAGCACCAGCGCTGGGATCGGCCCCTCGATCACCGCCACCAGCTCCGGCAGCCACCGCCCCAGCGCCGCCCGCAGCCCGAGCAAGGCCGCCCGCTCCTGAACGAAGCCACGGCCGCGCCAGAACACCTTCACCACCACCGCGGCCGCCCCGCCGTCCACCCACCACAGCGAGGTCGGCCCCTCACGCGCGCCCAACCACCGCCAGCGCAGCGCCGCCTGCGGCGCCCCGATCGCCGCCGCCGTCGCCCCCGCGATCGCCTCAGGCGGCGGCGTGATGAGCCCAGGCCGCGTCATCTCCCGCCGCAAGGTAGCAGCCGCGACCGCGCCTCTGCTAGATTCCGCGCGCCCGTTATGACCACCGAAGCGCATGATCCGACCCGCGGCGACGACGGCCCGCCCAATTTTATCCGCGACATGGTGGAAGAGCGCCTGCGTCAGCGCCCTGACGCCCCCGTGCTCACCCGCTTCCCGCCCGAGCCCAACGGCTACCTCCACATCGGCCACGCCAAGTCGATCGCGCTCAATTTCGGCCTCGCCGCGCTCGCCCCGCAGGGCGGCTGCAACCTCCGCTTCGACGACACCAACCCCACCACCGAGGACACCGAGTACGTCGAGTCGATCCAGCGCGACGTCCAGTGGCTCGGTTACCAGTGGAGCGGCCCGGTCCGCTACGCCTCCGACTACTTCGAGCAGCTCTACCAGTGGGCGCTTCAGCTCATCCGCGAGGGCAAGGCCTACGTCGACAGCCAGAGCCTCGAGGAGCTGCGCGAGGGCCGCGGCAACTTCCACGCGGAGGGCCGCCCCAGCCCCTACCGCGACCGCAGCGTCGAGGAGAACCTCGACCTCTTCCAGCGCATGCGCGCCGGCGAGTTCGAGGACGGTCAACATGTCCTTCGGGCCAGGATCGACATGAGCTCCAAGGACGTCAAGCTGCGCGACCCGCTCATGTACCGGATCCGCCGGGCGCACCACCACCGCACCGGCGACGCCTGGCCGATCTACCCGATGTACGACTGGGCCCACGGCCAGTCGGACGCCATCGAGGGGATCACCCACTCGATCTGCACCCTCGAGTTCCAGAACCACCGCCCCCTCTACGACTGGTTCCTCGACGCGATCGGGGTCGCCGAGCCGCGCCCCCACCAGACCGAGTTCGCGCGCCTCAACCTCACCTACACCGTGCTCTCCAAGCGCAAGCTGCAGCGCCTCGTCCGCGAGTCGCACGTCGACGGCTGGGACGACCCCCGCATGCCGACGATCGCCGGCCTGCGCCGCCGCGGCGTCCCGGCCGCCGCCATCCGCGCCTTCTGCGAGCGGATCGGCGTCGCCCGCCGCGACGGCAACGTCGACGTCAGCCTGCTCGAGCACCACATCCGCGAGGAGTTGAACGCCAGCACCCGGCGCGTCATGGGCGTCCTGCGCCCCCTCAAGGTCACCCTCGAGAACCTCCCGGATGACTTCCAAGTCACTATCGACGCCCCCTACCACCCCGAGGACCCCAGCTTCGGCGCGCGCCCCCTCCCGCTCAGCCGCGAGATCTACATCGAGCGCGACGACTTTATGGAGGATCCCCCGAAGAAGTTCTTCCGCCTCGCGCCTGGCCAAGAGGTCAGGCTCCGCTACGCCGCCTTGATCCGCTGCGTCGGCGTCGTCAAGGACGCCAGCGGCGAGGTCACCGAGCTGCGCTGCACCTGGGACCCCGAGACCTTTAAGAAGAACCCTCCAGACGGTCGCAAGGTCAAGGGAACCATCCACTGGGTCGACGCAAAGGCCGCCGTCGACGCCCACGTCAACCTCTACGACCGCCTCTTCGTCGCTGAAGATCCCAACGCCGCCGACGACTTCTTATCGACGCTCAACCCCCGCTCCGTCGAGCGCCTCCGCGGGTGCAAGCTCGAGCCCAGCCTCGCCCAGCTTCTGCCCGGCCACAGCGTCCAGCTCGAGCGCCTCGGCTACTTCTGCGCCGATCTCGACAGCGCCCCCGGCGCCGTCCGCCTCAACCGCACGATCACCCTCAAAGACGCCTGGGCGAAGATCGCCGCTCGCCAGACCTAGTCGCTCCTCGCTGATAGTTTCAGCTCCGACCAAATGCGGCGCCTGCTCCGAGCTCCGAGCCCCGCGCCCCCCGAGCCGACGCCATGCAACAACGCCGCACCTTCCTCCGCGCCCTCCTGACCACCGCCTCCGCCGCCCTGCTCGGTGGCGCCTGCAACAACGAAGGCGATGATCTCGGCCCGATCGAGCCCGGCGAGCGCTTCTTCCCCCAGTCCCTCGCCTCCGGCGATCCTCGCCCCGACAGCGTGATCCTCTGGACCCGCCTAGACGACCCCGATCATCCCCTCGCCGAGCCCCACGAGCTCCACCTCCAGCTCGCCACCGACGAACAATTCACCGACCTCCTCGCCCTCGACGGCGGCGATCACCTCGTCGTCACCGCCGAGCCCGCCTATGGCGGCTGCGTCAAGGTCAAGGTGCGCGGCCTCGACCCCGCCACCACCTACTTCTATCGCTTCCTCTACCCCCACCAAGGTGTGCGATGGGCCAGCCGCGCCGGCCAGACCCGCACAGCCCCCGCTGAAGACGCCGACCAGCCCGTGCGCTTCGCCTACGTCTCCTGTCAGGACTACAGCGGCCGCCACTACAACGTCTACCGCGAGCTGCTCCGCCAGCAGCTCGACTTCTTCGTCCACCTCGGCGACTACATCTACGAGACCACCACCAACCCCGAGTTCCAGGACGCCGACGGCCGCCGCGTCGACTTCGACGACCAAGCCGGGGCGATCGCCTTCAACCAGGGCCAACCTGGCGAGTATTACGCCGCCCGCAGCCTCGACAACTACCGCCAGCTCTACCAGATCTACCGCACAGATCCCGCCCTGCAGGCCGTGCACGAGCGCCTGCCCATGCTCGCGATCTGGGACGACCACGAGTTCTCCAACGACAGCCACGGCGCCACCGGCACGTATCAAAGCGGCCGCGTCGACGAGCGCGACGTCGACCGGCGCAAGGCCGCCAACCAAGCCTGGTTCGAGTTTATGCCCGTCGACTACCCCGGCGACACCGGCGGCCCCGACGACTTCCGCTACGACCCGGCCGCCGACTTCCCCGGCGACCTACGGATCCACCGCGACTTCACCTACGGCCGCCACCTCCACCTCGTACTCACCGACCTACGCACCTACCGCAGCGACCACCTCATCCCCGAGGACGCCTTTCCGGCCGCCCTCGCCCTCGACCAGCCCGCCCTGCTCGCCGCCCTCGGCCAGCTCCCCGACGCCGCCGCCCCCTATTTTGACGTCGACACCTACGCCGGCGGCGTCTACCAAGGCGCCCTACGCGCCGGCGCCGACGCCCTCGGCTACGACCCCGCCAAGATCACCGGCCACCTCGACGCCGCGACCGTCAACGCCCTGCTCGGCGAGCTCCCCGGCGATCAGCCCCCTCTGCTCGACGACGCCGCCCAAGCCGGCATGGAGCGCGGCCTCGCCTTCATCCACTTAGGCAAGACCAGCTACTACAGCTCCTTCGGCGCCCGCTACCTCGTCATCAAGGACACCTACGACCTCTACTCGAAGGTCCGCTACGCCGCCGACGCAGGCGCCGCCGAGGTCGCCATGGGCCCCGATCAAGAGTCATGGTTCCTCGGCGCCCTCACCACCTCCGACCGCACCTGGAAGATCTGGGGCAACGAGTACCTGCTCATGCCCACCCGGATCGACCTCAGCCCCTTACCGCTGCCCCCCGCCTTCGCCCATCAGTTCTACCTCGGCGCCGACGCCTGGGACGGCCAACCCAGCCGCCGCGACTCTCTCTTAAAAAGCCTCGCCGGCGTCGACAACCTCGTCGTCATCACCGGCGACATCCACGCCTTCTTCGCCGGCTTCGCCGCCCCGTCCGACGATCCAGGCGCGCGTGTCGTCGAGTTCGTCACCTCCTCGGTCACCTCCACCACCTTCGGCCCGATCCTCGAGCGCCTCGCCGTCGCCGACCCGACCCTCATGAACGTGCCCGGCGCCGTCGATCTCGCCCGCAACATCCGCGACCTGCTCATCGGCCTCGACACCAACCCCCACATCGCCCACGCCGACGTCACCCGCAACGGCTTCGTCAGCGTCGAGCTCGACGGCGCCGCCCTCACCGCCACCATGCACGCGATCGCCAACGAAGAGGCCAAGACCGACTACGCCGGCCGCGAGGACGAGCTCAGCGCCAAGTTTGAGCGCCTCCGCTTCCGCGTCAACGCCGGCCAGCGCGAGCTCTACCGCGACTTCGACGGCGCGTGGCGGCGCTGGGACACCACCACGCGCACCTGGCTGTGATCAGTCGACATTTAAGATCAGCATAAAGACCGCGCCCATCTTCGCGCTGCCCGCTGATCCCACCGTCCCCTCCTGAATCGCCCCGTCGATCTCCACCGTGAACCGCTCCGCGAGCCCGGGGTTCACCAGCACGAAGGTCCCGCTCGCCCCCGTCACCTCGCCCTCGAACACGTCGCCGCCGTCGCCAAGGTAGCGGATCAGCGCGCTCGTCGTACCTGTCTCTGGGACCACCTTTGCACCCACCACCGGCGCCCCGGTGCCGCGCCTGCGCACCCGACCGACCACCCCGCCCTTCTCACCCAACGGCACGTACGCGGCCATCTCCGGGTCCGTCACCAGCAGGTCGCTCCACGCCTGGAGGCCCGCCGCCGGCATCGCCCAGACGTCGTGGATCGCGTTCAGCGGCCCGTAGGACGATCCCATCACCGGGCTCGCCAGACCGGTCGCCGCCAAGTACAGATCCGCGCCGCTGATCACCCCGACGATCCCGATCCCCGCCGAGATCGGCTCCGTCGAGGTCACATCGATCTTCCCGTCGGCGCCGCTCGTCCCCGAGACCAGCGCCGTCGCCTCCGCCGGGTTCTGCAGGGCCGACAGCGCCGCCACCACCTTCAACTCCGCGCCCGCGACCGTCGCCCCGCTCACGAAGTCGAACACCGTCCCGGTGATCCGCGTGTTCCCCCCGTCAGGCCCCGCCTCGCAGCTCCCCTCCTCGAAGTCCGTGAACTTCACGCAGGCCGACGACGCGCAGTCGTCGTTGAGCGAGCACCCCTCGCCGTTCGCCGCCGTATCGGGCCCGGTCGTCTCGCTGGTCGCCGTCGTCGAGGCGTCCGTCGTCGAGGCGTCCGTCGTCGTCGAAGCGGCCGTCGTCGACCCCGAGGTCGTCGTCTCAGTCGACTCACCCGTCGTCGCGGAGGTCGCCGAGTCATCCCCGGAGCACCCCGGGAGCATCGCCATCAGCGCCGCCGCGCCGCCAAACCTGAACAAGAGAGACTTCAAACAAAGAGCCGTCGGAAAATTCATTCGCAGATCCCCTGAGAGGCGGCGACGGTATCAGGGCGCACGACAGCGCGCCAACCTGAGATCCAACGACCGAGGGCCCGGCGGTCACCCGCCGAGCCCTCAGCTCCTCAACCCGATCGCCAACCGATCACTCGCGGGTCTCGACGTACCCCTTCGGCACCTTGTACTTGAAGAGGTCGGCGCGGAAGCCCGGGTTGAGGGCGATCTTCGCGAGCTCGAAGTGATTGATGCTGTTGTCTTGGTTGCGCACCACGAACGAGTCGACGCGGCCGCTCTGATCGTCGACGACCAGCAAGATCGTCTTGTAGTGCGGGCTCTTCTCCTTCGGCTTCAGCTCGACCACCGTGTGGCCGGCGCTCCCGTAGCGGGTCGTCAGCTCCGCGGTCGCCAGCCGCACCTTGAACTCCTTCACCAGCTTCTGCCCGCCGAAGAGGAACTTCACCGCCCCGTCGAGGCTCGAGTTCCCGCTCACCTTCTGGCTCACCACCTGCCGCGTGTCGTGCTCGACCACCCACAGCTTCTCGCCGTCCACATAAAAATCAGGGTCACCCTCACCCGCGTAGTCCCACACCATCATGCCTGGCTTGCGCAGCTTCATCTCGCCGGTCGTCACCGTGCGCGTGCCATACACCGGGTGCACGTAGGTCTGCTTGAAGTCCGCCTGCATCTCGGTGGTGCCGTCGTAGAACGCTTGCACGCTCGCGAGCACCGCCGAGGCGCTGACCTGCTTGCCGGGCGCGGCCGCCGGCGCCTCGCTGGTCGCGGCGGCGGGGGCGACCGCGGGCGACGCGGCCGCAGCGGGGGAGGAGAGGAGGAGGGAGAGGAGGTAGACCGAGAGGCTTTCCATGGCGTCACTACTTCTGTCGGGGAAACGTGGGCGCTGGGACGGCCGCGCTCCCGGGGCGATTCACCGGCGCATTGTAAGCCCCCCGTGAGCCCTCGCCAGGCGCCGCGGCCATGAGCGCCCAGATCGACCGCTAGCGGCCACAGAGCGCCACATCGGCGCCCGCGAGCCCCGCGGGGTTCGCGCAGAGGTTAGGCCGCGGACACCAGCACCTCCCGGGGCGCCGTGCCGCGCGCCGGCCCGATCACCCCCTCCTCCTCCATCATCTCCACCATCTTCGCCGCGCGGTTGTAGCCGACGTTCAGCCGCCGCTGGATCATGCTCGTGCTCACCTTGCGGGTCTCCGCGACGATCTGCACCGCCTTATCGTAGAGCGGGTCGGCGCGGCGATCCTCCTCGACGATCTGCCCCTCCTCATCGCGCTTCGCCGTGATCGATCGGTTGTACACCGGCCGCGCCTGCTTCTTGATGAACTCCACCACCTTGAGGATCTCATCCTCCGAGACGAAGCAGCCGTGCACCCGCTCCGGCATGCCGCCGCGGTCCATGTGCAGCATGTCGCCCATACCCAAGAGCTGCTTCGCCCCCTTCGCGTCGAGGATCGTCCGCGAGTCGATGTCGCTGGTCACCTGGAACGCGATCCGCGACGGGAAGTTATTTTTAATGGTCCCCGTGATCACGTCGACGCTCGGCCGCTGCGTCGCCACGATCAGGTGGATCCCCGCCGCCCGCGCCTTCGCGGCGATCCGCGCCACGCTCGCCTCCACCTCCTTGCTCGCCACCATCATCAGGTCCGCGAACTCATCGATGATGATCACGATGTACGGCATCCGCTCCGGCTTCTCGCCGACCACCGCGCTGCCCGCGAAGAGGTCGATCTGGTTGCCCTCGCGGTCGAAGGCGAAGCCTGGCAGCAGCGAGCCGGCCAGCGCCTCCTCGCCCTCCTCGTTCGCCGCCTGCCGCGCGTCGTCGGCCGCCTCCTCGAGCGCCCGCCGCTCCGCCTCCCACTCCTGCAAGAGCTGCGGCAATTTTTTGTTATAGCCGCCGATGTCGCGCACCTGCGCGTCGCTGAGCACCGCGTAGCGCCGCTCCATCTCATCGACCGCCCAACGCAGCGCCAGGTTCGCCTGCTCGGGGTCCGTGATCACCGGCAGCAGCAGGTGCGGGATGTCCTTGTAGACGCTCAGCTCGAGCATCTTCGGGTCGATCATGATCATCCGCACCTCCTCCGGCGTGCACGCGTAGAGCAGCGACGAGATCATGCTGTTCACCCCCACCGACTTGCCCGAGCCCGTCGCGCCCGCCACCAACAAGTGCGGCGCCTTGGCGAGGTCGATCGACACTGCCTTGCCCGTAATATTCTTGCCGAGCGCCAGCGGCAGCTTCGCCGAGCGGCCCGCCTCGAAGTAGTCGCTCTCCAAGATCTCCTTCAGCGTCACCATCTCGCGGATCTTGTTCGGCACCTCGAAGCCCACCGTCGCCTTGCCGGGGATCGGCGCCAAGATCCGGATCCGGATCGCCTCCAACGCCATCGCCAGGTCGTTCTCTAAGCTCTCGATCTTCGACAGCTTCACCCCTGGCTCTGGCTTGAACTCGTAGCGAGTGATCACCGGCCCCGGGTGGATCTTCGTCACTTGCCCGCGGATCTTGAACTGCGCCAGCGCCTTCTCGATCCGCTCCGCCTGCTCGAGCACGAAGCTCTTATCGACCTCCACGGGGTCGGTGTGCGGCGCCTCGAAGAGCTTCGTCGGCGGCAGTTGATACGGCCCGCTCGTCAGCCGCACGATCCCCGGGATCGACGGCGTACGCGCCACCGGCGGCGGCTCTGGGCGCGGGGCGATCGTCGGCCCCGGCGCGCTCACGACCGCGCTCACCGCCGCCGACACCGAGGCAGGCGCGCTCACCGCTGCGGGCGAGACCGCGCCGTTCGCCGCCAGCTCCTCTGGACGCGGCGGAGGACGCTTGCCGCGGCGCGTCGGCGCGGCGCAGGCCGCCTCTTCCGCCACCTCCTCCGCGCTGGCCTCGGTCGGCGCCCCGGTCGGCGCCTCTGCGACCGACCGCTCGACGATCTCTGGCGCCCCCGCGCGTCGACGGTTACGCCGCGGCTTGCTCGCCGTCGTCGCCGCGACCGCCTCATTCGTCGGATCTCCGACGATCTCCGGCGCCCCACGCCCGCGGCTCGGCGCGTCGACCTTGCTGCGACGCCCCCGCTTCGGGTGGATCACCACCGACCCGTCCTCCTCCGACTCGTCCCCATCGACGACCCCCTCCTCCTCGTCCGCCTCGTCTTCCTCGTCCTCGTCGCCCTCTTCGTCCTCTTCGTCGCTCTCCCCCTCCTCGTCCACCTCCTCATCATCAACCTCTTCTTCGCCGTCCTCCTCCTCGGCCTCCTCCGCCGGCTCTGGTCGCTCCGCGCTCGCCGCGGCCGCGCCGGGCGAGCGGATCGCCTGGATCACCCCGACCACCAGCCCCCAGGCGTAGAGCCCTACCGCCCGCGCGCCGCGGGCCAGCCACCGCAAGAGGGCGACCACGTGATCACCCGACAGCGGCGTCGAGGCGATCAGCCCCAGCACCAGCGTCGCGATCGCCACCACGTACGTCCCGACCACATCAAAGAGCCCGAGGCAGAGCTCGCCGATCAGCTCCCCCGCGAGCCCGCCCGCCGTCGCGCCCTCGATCCGATACTCTGGAAAGCTCACATGGAGCAGCACACAGCCCGCCGCCGTCGCCGCGATGAAGCCGACCGACTCCATCACCTTCAGCTCGAGCTCGCGCCCGCGCAGCGCCGTGATCGCCAGCCCGCCGATCCCCAGCGCGATCAAATACGCCGCCATCCCGAAGACCGCATAGAACGCCGCCGCGATCGCCCGCCCTGCGGGCCCCATCAGCGTCCCTTCGCCGACCTGGTACGAGGCCAAACCGCCGATCAGGAGCAGCGCCAGCGCCAGCAGCACCACCCCCACGAACTCTCCCCAGGGGCGGAAATGAGTGCCCGTTGAGGGCTTGACTGTGTTCGAGGTTCGACCGCGGGACATGACAAAACCGGGGCGCAGAGCCCCTCCCCGGGCATCCTAGGGAGATCTGCCGCCAAGTAAAAAAACTCGCCGAGTTGGTGTACCCTTGCGGCGCATGCGACGCGCACTCCTCGCCCTCCTGATCCCCGCCGTCCTCCTCTCTGGCTGCAAGCGCAAGGAGCTCGAGGCCGCCCTCGATGAGGCCAACAAGAAGCTCAGCGCCACCGAGCAAGCGCTCGACGCCGAGAAGGCGAAGAACAAGCAGCTCCAGAGCGAGAACCAGAGCCTCCAAGCCAAGATCGCCGAGCTCGAGGGCTCGATCAAGCAGCTCGAGAGCCAGATCGACGACCTCGCGCGCAAGGCCGGCATGACCGCCCAAGAGCTCGAGGAGCTGCGCAAAGAGAAGGCCAAGCGCCTCGCCGAGCTCCAAGTCTACAAGGACCTCTTCGGCCGCCTCAAGTCGCTCGTCGACGCCGGCACCATCCAGGTCGAGTTCCGCAAGGGCATGCTCGTGGTCAAGCTCGCCAGCGCGATCCTCTTCGACTCCGGCAAGACCGAGCTCAAGGGTGAGGGCCAGCAGGCGCTCACCGACCTCTCCGTCGCCCTCAAGACCGTCGGCGATCGCGAGTTCTTGGTCGCCGGTCACACCGACAACATCCCGATCAAGACCGCCCGCTTTAAGAGCAACTGGGAGCTCAGCACCTCCCGCGCGATCGAGGTCGTGCGCTACATGGTCGAGCAGGGCATGGACCCCGTGCACATCGCCCCCGCCGGCTTCGGCGAGTTCGACCCGGTCTCCGACAACGGCACCGAAGAGGGCCGCGCGCTCAACCGCCGCATCGAGATCATCCTCATGCCCAAGCTCGGCGACATCCCCGGCATGAAGGAGATGTTGATGGGCGGCAAGAAGAGCTAGCGGATCACCAGCAGCCGGTGCCGCGGCTGCCCGCGGAGCTCCACCCGCACGCGCAGGTTCGCCTGCGCGGCCACCTGCCAGCGATCTGCCGGCGTCGACGGCTGGAGCTGCAAGAGCGGCGTACCCTCGATCGTCTTGGTGTCGATCGCCGCCCCGTCGTAGTCGCGCAGGTGATACAGCGCCGCGAAGGGCGCGTTCGCGATCGAGCCGTGGATCACCAGGTTCACGTCACAGAACCCGCGCCGCTGCGCCCCCTCCAGCGCCTGCGCGACCCGGATCCGCTGCGCCCGCAGGTACACCGGCGCGCTCAGGTCGCGGCGGTACACGATCGTCGGCCCCAGCACCGTGTTGCGGTTCAGCAGCAGCTCCACCCGGATCCCCTGCGCGGGCGGCACCTCCGGCGAGGGCGGCGCCTCCAGCGACACCCAGCGGACCCACACCACGAACGAGTCGCGCTCGACGTCGAAAATTAGCGCCGGATAGACCCGCTCCACCGCCGCCAATCTACCGCTTCGGTCGGTGGTTGCGAACAGTAGTCACCTGTGGAACGTTCGCCGGGCCGTGTCCTCGCCCTCGCCGCCGATCACCGTCCCCGACCGCCTCAACATGGCCGAGTGGTTCCTCGACGCCCGCCTCGCCGAGGGCCGCGGCGAGCACACCGCGATCTACTACCGCGACCAGCAGATCTCCTACCGTCAGCTCGTCGCCGACTCTTGCCGCGTCACCAACCTGCTCCGCGAGCTCGGCCTGCGCATCGAGGACCGCGTCCAGCTTCTCCTCCTCGACACCCCCGAATTCGCCGCCGCATATTTTGGGATCTTGCGCGCCGGCTGCGTCGCCGTGCCCACCAACACCTGGCTCACCGCCGAGGATTACGCCTACTACCTCGAGTACGCGCGCCCTCGCGCCGTCATCATCGACGCCGAGGTGTACCCGCGCTTCGAGCCGATCTGGCGGGGCGCCCCCTATCCGCCGCTCGTCATCGTCGTCGATCGCGGCGGCGCACCAGCGCCCCAAGGCACCATCGACTGGACCGAAGCGCTCGCCCGCCAGCCCGACCACGCCCGCACCGAGCCGACCTACCGCGACGATTTTTCCACCTGGCTCTCCTCCTCCGGCTCCACTGGGAAGCCCAAGTGCGTGGTCCACATGCACCACGACTTCGTCTGGAACGCCGTCGCCTACGCCCACCGCACCCTCGGCCAGCGCGCCGGCGACGTCACCCTCTCCGCCCCCAAGCTCTTTTTTGGCTACTCGCTCGCCTCCAACATGCTCTTCCCGTTCAGCGTCGGCGGCGCCTGCGTGCTGATCCCTGAGCGCGTCGCCCCCGCCGACTACTTCGAGCTGCTCGCGCGTCACCGCGCCACCCACTTCGTCACCGTCCCCACCACCATCGCCAAGATGGTCGAGAGCCTCAGCGCCGATCCTGCGCTACGCCGCCACGATCTCGCCCCGCTGCGCGCCCTCATCAGCGCCGGCGAGGCCTTACCCGGCAGCCTCTACCGCGCCTGGAAGCAGGCCACCGGCGTCGAGATCTACGACGGCATCGGCTCCGCCGAGATGTTCCACGTCTACATCACCAACCGCCCAGGCGACGTCAAGGAGGGCTCTCTCGGCCGCCTCGTCGATGGCTACAGCTACCGCCTCATCGACGACGACGGCGCCACCGTCCCCGCCGGCGAGATCGGCACCCTCGTGATCACCGGCCCCTCCGCCGGCGCAGGTTACTGGCGCATGCGCGACCAGAGCCGCGCCACCTTCTGGGGCGACTCCGTCCGCGGTAGCGACAAATTTTACGTCGACGCCGACGGCTATTTTTGGTTCTGCGGCCGCGGCGACGACATGCTCAAGTGCTCCGGCGTCTACGTCTCGCCCGTCGAGGTCGAGAACTGTCTCTTGGGACATCCAGCCGTGCGCGAGGCCGGCGTCGTCGGCGTCCGCGACGCGGCCGGCCTCGAGAAGGCCTGCGCCTTCGTCGAGCTCAGCGACGGCTACGCCCCCGCGCCGGAGCTCGCCGACGCGATCATCGCCCACACCCGCCGCCACCTCGCCGCCTTCAAGGCCCCGCGCCGGCTCGAATTTATCGACGCCTTACCGCGCACCGAGACCGGCAAGATCCGCCGCGCCGAGCTCCGTCGCCTCGCCGCCGAGCTGAGCCTCACCCCCGCTTCAGACCATGAATGAGCCCACCACCCCGGCCTCCTGGCACCGCCTCGCCGAGCGCACCTACCCCGAGATCGAGGCGATCCTCGCGCTCGGGCGCCGCAAGGTCGCGCTCTTACCGGTAGGCAGCGCCGAAGCCCACGGCCCGCACCTCCCGCTCGCCACCGACAGCATCATCTCCGAGGGCATGGCCGAGGCCGGCGCCGCCGAGCTCGCCCGCCGCGGCGTCGAGGCCGTCGTCCTGCCCACCACCCACTACGCGGTCACCGAGTGGGCCCAAGGCTTCGCCGGCACCCTCACCATCCCCGCCGAGGTCGCCGAGGCGCAGCTCTTGGCTGTGCTCGCCGGCGCGTCCGCCCTCGGCTTCGATCGCCTCGTTTTGCTCAGCGCTCACCTCGAGCCTGGCCACATCACCTCGCTGCGCCGCGTCGCCCGCGCCTTCGAGGCCGCTCACGGCCAGCCCTTGGTCTTCCCTGACAAGACCCGGCGCGAGCACGCCGCTCGCCTCACGCCTGAGTTTCAGAGCGGCTCCTGTCACGCGGGCCAGTACGAGACCAGCCTGGTGCTCGCGCTCCGCCCGGAGCTGGTCCGCCGGCCGATCGCCCGCGCTCTCCCCCCGCACCAGGTCCCCTTACACGAGCGGATCCGCGCCGGCGCCGTCGGCTTCCTCGAGTGCGGCATGGACCGCGCCTACTGCGGCGATCCAGCCGCCGCCACCGCTGAAGAGGGCCACGCCACCCTCGCCACCCTCGCCCAGATCATCGCCGACGCGACCCTGGCCTCCTTTGCTCCCTAAGGCGCGCAGGCGGCCATCACGCCTGGCACATACGCCTCCACGTGCGGCAGCCAGCTCTCGCCCGCGATCGCCACCGTCCCCGCCGAGCCCGCGAACTCGCCGATGATAAACGTCACCGACTTCGGGATCATCACGTCCTCGAACGCCCCGACGTCCGTCACCGCGTTCCCATAAGCTGCCTCAAGGGACAGCCCCTCCGCCAGCAGCGCCTCCAGCGCCTCTCGCTTGTACGTCCGCGCCGCGTCGCCCGGCACTACCATCTCGGACATGATCAAGCGGGTCCGCGCCGGGTCCCGCGGGAACCCGTGCTCGACCAGCCAGCGCTCGGTCGCCGCCGGCGAGCCCTCGCCGGTGCCGCCTAGCACCCACGTCTTCGCCCGCGCCGTCAGGTACACCACGACGTACCCGCGCTCCGCGTACGCGTTCACCAGCGCCGCTGCGGCCTCGCGCGCGATCGGATCGTAGGTCCCGTCCTTCTTCTGCGTCTCCCACTCCTCGTCGTCGATCGTCAGCGTCTCATCGATGTCAAAGATCACCGCCTCCAGGCACTCCTGGGGGCCGTCGTCCCCCGAGCACCCTACCGACGCCGCCCAAACGACCCCCAAGCCCCCCAGGAGCCCCGGGAGCCGCCTTCGTCGGCAGGGACGCCCTGGACCACGATCATCGCCGCGTTCGAACATAGCGGCAGCCTACGCAACCGGCCGACGGCGTCGACGACAAAAGATCAAAAAAATTTGCGCCGCCTCACCCCTCCGCGGCCGCGCGCGCCGCCGCGTAGCGCTCGCGCAGCGCCTTGTCTTTGAAGAGCGGCGTCAGCGGCGGCACCGCCTCGAGCGGCATCTCCAACCCCGCCACGATCGTGCACTCGGTCACCCACTCCCAGCACGACAGCGCCGCCGCCAGCGCCGCGTCCTCCGGCTGATCCGGCCGCGCGCCCCCGCGCAGCGCGTACAGCCGCAGCAAGAGCCCGCGAAGCCGCGCGTAGCTCGGGTCGCTCAGCAGCGCCGCGATCTTCGCCGCCGCCGCCTCGTCGGGCGTCTCGTAGAGCTCCCGCAGCGCCGCGTCCGAGAGCGGCGTCAACGCCCCACGATCGCGGAACACGAGCAAGTTGCCCGCGTGCACGTGGCCCGCCCCGCAGTAGCCGCAGCCCAGCCACAGCCCCGCGAAGCCGATCACGAACTGCGCCTCCGCCTCGCCCAGCGCCGTCGCGAGCGCCTTCATCACCTTGCCCGTGGTCATCGACCAGCGCATATAGCCGCGCACGCCGAGGCTGCGGATCGCCTCATCGTTCACCGGCGGCCGAAAGCCCAGGTACAGCGCGCTGACCCTATCGAGCGCCGCCAACGCCCAGCGCTCGCGCAGCGACAGCCCTGTCGAGCGGCTCCTGCTCATCGCGGGTCCCCTCCCTGCGCCCCGGAGAGCCGCGCTAGCGCCGCGAAGGTCCCGCGCTCCGCCGCCGCAACCCGCTCCTCCGAGCCGCGCAGCCACTCCACCGCGGCGGCCACGTTGCCGACGATCTTCGCCTCTTTGTCCTCTGCCATGTGGATCACCCACAGCGCGAGCCCGCGGATCCGCGGCCGATCGGCCACATACACCGCGCGCCCGCGGTGCGCCGAGATCACGCGCTGAAGCGCCAGCAGCAGCCCTCGCAGGCGCGGGTCGTACGCCGTGATCGCGCTCATCTCGACCAGCACGGTCGTCGGCTGCGCCGAGATCGCCGCCTCGACCGCCGCCGTCAGCGCGTCCTTCGCGGCTTCATCGAGGTCCGCGCCGAGCACGAGGCGGACCATGGGTGGCGGCGCGGACCCGCGCTCGAGGACAAACGACCCTGACATCAACTCGCGCCGATCATGATGCGACAGTCATCGCTCGGGCCGCAAGCGGCGCCGCGCGAGGGCGCGCCTAGCCCCACTTCGCCGGCGTCTGCTAGCGTCGTTCACGTGGCCCGCCTAGCGCCGACGCGGCCGAACCTCTTCGCCGACTGGGCTCACCGCTGCGGCGAGGCGATCTTCATCCTCGACGAGCGCGGACTGCTTGAGGAGTGCAACGACGCCGCTGGCCGCCTCCTCGCCGCTGACCCGTCCGAGCTACGCGGTCGCCTCTTCGCCGAGCTCCTCGTCGAAGCTGGAGGCCCCGCTGAAGGCGCGCTCCTCCGCGGCCTATTCGACCCCAAGACCCACGAGATCGAGCTGCTGCTGCGCGACGATCGCGGAGAGGCGCGGCGACTTCAGCTCCGGATCAGCCGCTGGCGCGACCCCCGAGGCGCCCTCTGGCACGGCCTGCTCGCCGAAGATCACAGCGAGCGCCGCCGCGAGGAGGAGGAGCTCACCCAGCTCGCCTCTTTCCCCGAGCTTGATCCCAACCCGATCCTCGAGCTCGACCGCGGCGGCGCGATCACCTACATGAACGCCGCCGCGGAGGCCCTCGACGAGCCGGGCTACCTCGCCACGATCCTCAACGAGCTCGATCGCCTGCTCGTCCGCACCTCGAGCGATCATGGCGCCCACCTCACCCGCGAGCTCCAGAGCGGCGAGACCTGGTTCGAGCTCGGGATCCACCAGATCGCCGAGTTCCAGCTCACCCGGATCTACGCCCAAGAGATCTCCGCCCGCAAGCGCGCCGAGGCGGCCGCCGCCGGCGCCATGCGCGAGCTCGAGCGCCGCGTCGACGAGCGCACCGCGGAGCTCGCCCTCGAGGTCGAGATCCGCCGCCGCGCCGAGGAAGAGGCGCGCGAGGCGAACCGGGCCAAAGGCGCCTTCCTCGCCAACATGAGCCACGAGCTGCGCACCCCGCTCAACGCGATCCTCGGCTACACCGAGCTGATCCGCGAGGAGCAGGCGAGCGACGACTGGCCGCGCGTCGACGCCGATCTCGGGCGGATCTACGGCGCCGCCCGCCACCTGCTCGCCTTGATCAACGACGTCCTCGACCTCTCCAAGATCGAGGCCGGCAAGATGGAGCTCTTCGTCGCGCAGATCGACCCTAATGAGCTGCTCGCGGAGGTCGCCGACACCGTACGCGGCCTCGTCCAGCAGCGCGGCAACGAGCTGATCTGCGCCTGGTGTGCGCTCCCGCCGCTCCGCAGCGACGCGCAGAAGCTCCGGCAGATCCTCCTCAACCTCCTCAGCAACGCCGCCAAGTTCACCGAAGAAGGCCGCGTCACCCTCGCCGCAGCCCCCCGCGACCAACACATCTCCATCTCGATCGCCGACACCGGCATTGGCATCGCCCGCGCCGATCAAGAGCGCCTCTTTCGGCCCTTCGTCCAGGCCGCGCAGGGCCGCGGCGGCACTGGCCTCGGCCTCGCGATCGCGGCGGAGCACGCCCGCCTCCTCGGCGGCGAGCTCACCCTCGTGAGCGCCCCCGGACGAGGCTCCGTCTTCACCGTGCACCTCCCGCTCGCCGGCCCGGATCGCCTCTGACACGCGCACCTTCGCGCATGTGAGGCTGCCCACAGCCGGTGAATTTCCCGCTTGCGGAGCCCTGTACGCGGGCGTACAACGGCCAAGATTTGACTGACACTGTTGTCAGTGACACGCGCGTCAGCGAAACTCTCCCGCGAGGTTGACCCCCATGGCCATGACCACAGAACACCGCTCCTCCCTCCTTAAGATCGCCCAGCAGCCGCAGGTTCAGTCGCTGCTCCACGACGCGGAGCGTCAGATCGCCGCTGAGGAGGGCGTCTCGTTCGCCGGGATCAACGTCAACGCGCAATTCAAGAAGCCCGTCGAGCACGCCTTCACCGCCCCGCAGCGCGCCCACACCACCCTGCTCTTCGGCGGCTTCACCTTCCGCCACGAGCACCTGCTCAAGGGCATGTTTGAGAGCCTCGGCTACCTCACCGAGGTCGTGCCGACCCCCAACGTCAACGCCTTCCAGCTCGGCAAGGAGTACGGCAACAACGGCCAGTGCAACCCGACCTACTTCACCGTCGGCAACCTGGTCCAGTACCTCCAGCACCTGCGCGACGACAAGGGCCTCAGCGTCCAGCAGATCATCGACAATTACGTCTTCCTCACCGCCGGCGCCTGCGGCCCCTGCCGCTTCGGCATGTACGAGGCGGAGTACCGGCTCGCGCTCCGCAACTCCGGCTTCGAGGGCTTCCGCGTGCTCCTCTTCCAGCAGAAGGGCGGGCTCCAGCAGGGCGACGTCGAGGCCGGCCTGAAGATGGACATGGACTTCTTCATGGGCATGGTCAGCGCGATCAACTGCGGCGACATCCTGAGCGAGGTCGGCCACGCCATCCGCGCCTACGAGGTCAAGCCTGGCGCCACCGACGAGGCGATGGCGGAGTCGCTCGAGTACATGTACCGCGTCTTCAAGAGCCGCAAGCCCGCGCAGCTCAGCGGCCTCGCCGCCGACGCGATCAAGGGCCGCAGCGAGGGCGCCTTCGACGTCACCGAGAAGCTCGTCAAGTTCCTCGACCTGCTCACCACGTCCGACCTCACCGAGCCGCTGCACCACGTGCGCGACCGCCTCGACCAGGTCGAGGTCGACCGCCTCCAGCCCAAGCCGATCGTCAAGATCACCGGCGAGTTCTGGGCGCAGACCACCGAGGGCGACGGCAACTTCAACATGTTCCGCTTCCTCAACGCGGAGGGCGCGGAGGTCATCTCCGAGCCGATCGCCACCTGGCTCGCCTACCTGCTCTGGCAGACCAAGATCAAGACCAACGACCGCCAGGGCCTGATCGAGGGCTCGGAGGAGTACAAGTGGTACGAGCTCGGAAAGCGGGCCAAGCTCGAGGCCGCGCGCCTCAAGAAGGGCGCCGTCATCGGCGTCGCCGACAAGCTCTTCCGCCGCGAGTACAAGCGCATGGTCGACGCCCTCGGCCACATCGCCCACGAGATCGTCGACATGGAGGAGCTCGAGCGGATCGCCCACGAGTTCTACCACACCCGCTCTGAGGGCGGCGAAGGCCACCTCGAGGTCGCCAAGAACATCTACTACTCGACCAAGTACCTCGCCCACATGGTGCTCAGCCTCAAGCCCTTCGGCTGCATGCCCAGCACCCAGTCGGACGGCGCCCAGTCGGCCGTGGTCAACCGCTTCAAGGACATGATCTTCCTGCCGATCGAGACCTCCGGCGAGGGCGAGATCAACGCCCACAGCCGCGTGCAGATGGCGCTCGGCGAGGCCAAGGCCCGCGCCAAGCGCGAGTTCGCCGAGGTCATGGACGGCCTCGAGTACAGCCTCGCGGAGCTGCGCGCCTACGTCGATCAGAACCCCGAGCTAAGGCGCCCCACCTACCACTTCCCGCGCGTCACCCCGCGGGTCGTCGGCACCGCCGCTCACTTCGCGATCCACCTCGCCGAGCGTATGCGCAAAGAGGGCATCAAGCCCGGCCAGATCGCCGTCGCGGCCCAGTAGCGCCGCGACAGCACCCCTTGAACGCCGGGGCTCTCCCCCGGCCGCAGCCCTGCCCTGCCCGCTAAGGAGCGCCCCATGACATCCAGCAAGTACATCGTCGGTTTTGACCTCGGCTCGACCACAGTGAAGGCGGTCATCCGCGACGCGGACACCGACGAGATCGTCTGGAAGGACTACCAGCGCCACGACTCGAAGCAGGCGCAGCGCGCCTTGTTGATGCTCAAACAGATGGAGTCCGACGTCCCCGGCTTCCGCGCCGGCAACGCCCGCGTCTTCATCACCGGCTCAGGCGGCTCCAACGTCGGCCGCTGGATCGGCGCCAAGTTCGTGCAGGAGGTCAACGCCGTCTCGCTCGCGGTCGAGAAGCTGCACCCCGAGGTCAACTCCGTGATCGAGCTCGGCGGCCAGGACGCCAAGATCATCGTCTTCAAGGAGGACCCAGAGACCGGCCGCAAGAAGAAGATCCCCTCGATGAACGACAAGTGCGCCGGCGGCACCGGCGCGGTCATCGACAAGATCAACGCCAAGCTCAAGATCCCCGCCGAGGAGCTGTGCAACCTCGGCTACTTCGGCCACAAGCTCCACCCCGTCGCCGGCAAGTGCGGCGTCTTCGCCGAGACCGACGTCAACGGCCTCCAGAAGCTCGGCGTCCCGCCGGACGAGCTGATGGCCTCTCTCTTCGAGTCGATCATCCAGCAGAACCTCTCGGTGTTGACCCGCGGCCACACCTTGATGCCCTACGTGCTCCTGCTCGGCGGCCCCAACACCTACATCAAGGGCATGGTCGAGTGCTGGAAGGCCAACATCCCGCCGATCTGGGCCGAGCGCGGCGTCGAGCTCCCGCCCTGCGACGACCCCGCCGATCTGATCATCGTCCCAAACAACGCCCAGTACTTCGCGGCGATCGGCGCGATCGAGTTCGGCCGCAGCGAAGACGATCACATCGGCGCCTACGTCGGCACCGGCAAGCTCGAGTGGTACCTCACCGAGGGCCGCCTCATGGAGAAGAAGAAGGCCGGCGGCCACGGCCTCGCCAAGACCCCAGAGGAGCTCGAGCAGTTCCTCAGCGACTACAAGCCGGAGCGCTTCGAGCCGATCGAGTTCGCCCCCGGCACCGTCGTCCGCGCCTTCATCGGCATCGACGGCGGCAGCACCTCCTCCAAGGCCGTGCTGCTCAGCGAAGGCGGGGAGATCCAGCGCAAGGTCTACCAGCTCTCCAAGGGCAACCCGATCGTCGACACCAAGGAGCTCTTGGCCGACCTCCGCCAGCAGGTCGAGGACTCCGGCTGCACCCTCGAGATCCTCGGCGTCGGCACCACCGGCTACGCCAAGGACATCCTCCGGGACGTGCTCCGCGCCGACGCCGCGATCGTCGAGACCGTCGCCCACTGCGAGAGCGCCCTCCACTTCTACGACGACGTCGACGTCGTCTGCGACGTCGGCGGCCAGGACATCAAGATCATCATCTTGAAGAACGGCAAGGTGAAGGACTTCAAGCTCAACACCCAGTGCTCGGCCGGCAACGGCTACTTCCTCCAGAGCACCGCCGTCGGCTTCGGCCACGACGTCCGCGACTACGCCAAGCTCGCCTTCGCCGCCCAAGCGATGCCCACCTTCGGCTACGGCTGCGCCGTCTTTATGCAGTCCGACATCGTCGACTTCCAGCGCCAGGGTTGGGCGCCGGAGGAGATCATGGCCGGCCTCGCCAACGTGCTCCCCAAGAACATCTGGCTCTACGTCAGCCAGATCCCCAACCTCGCCAAGCTCGGCACCCGCTTCGTCCTCCAGGGCGGCACCCAGCACAACATGGCGGCCGTCAAGTCGCAGGTCGACTTCATTCAGGAGCGCTTCACCGCCAAGGGCATCCAGGCCGACGTGATCGTCCACAAGCACTGCGGCGAGTCTGGGGCGATCGGCGCCGCCCTCGAGGTCCGCCGCATGTACCGCGACCTCGGCCACCGCACCGGCTGGATCGGCCTCGACAAGATCGACACCATCGCCTTCAGCCAGAAGCGCGACGAGTCGACCCGCTGCTACTTTTGTAAGAACAAGTGCCTGCGCACCTTCATCGACGTCGACCTCGAGATCGCCGCGAAGGAGGCCGAGGAGCGCATGGCCACCGGCCAGCTCCTCAAGATCCGCAAGAAGGAGGAGGCCCCGGAGCAAGCCGTCGCGACCAAGCGCCTGATCATCGCCACCTGCGAGAAGGGCGAGGTCGAGGACATCGACTCGATGAAGAAGATCAAGTCGGGCCTGGACCGGATCAAGAAGGACTTCCCCAACCTCGCCGCCTCCTCCGCCAAGGACGTGTGGGACGCGCAGAACCCGACGATCGTCGCCGAGTCGATCGACGAGGTCGGCCTCGGCATCAGCGAGCACATCGACCTCCCGCCCGCGCTCGCCCAGCACCAGGGCAAGGTCGACGGCTGGCTGAAGCGGATCAACCGCGACCCCAAGGTCGTCGACCTGCTCGCCAAGACCGCCGACAAGGTCGACAAGCTCGCCGACAAGCTCCCCCTCGCCGCCACCCTGCGCGACGTCGCCGCCCCCGCCAAGGATCGGGTGGTCGCCGCCCAGCGCCGCGTCGAGCTGATGAAGAAGCGCGCCACCATGCGGATCGGCATCCCGCGCGTGCTCAACCAGTACTCGCAGAACCCCTTCTTCTCCGCCTACTTCGAGGCCCTCGGCGTCCCCCCGAAGAACCTCGTCTACAGCGACTACACCTCCGAGGAGCTCTACAAGGAGGGCGCCAAGCGCGGCGCGATCGACCCCTGCTTCCCCAGCAAGGTGTGCATCGCCCACATGCACAACCTCCTCGAGCACAAGCACAAGAAGCGCCCGCTCGACCTCATCGTCTTCCCGCAGGTCGACTCGATGGAGACCTGGCTCACCGGCAACGTCGGCTCGCGCGCCTGCCCCACCGTCGTCGGCTCCGCCGACACCACCAAGGCCGCCTTCATCAAGGAGGGCGACGTCTTCGCCGCCAAGGGCATCAAGCTGGTCGTGCCTTTTGTGCACATGGCCGAGCCCAAGCTGTGCAAGCGCGAGATGTTCCACTACTTCAAGGACATCTTCGGCCTCAGCGAGCAGGAGAACAGCGACGCGATCGACGAGGCCAACCGCTGCCAGGAGCGCTTCTACGTCGAGCTGCGCCGCCGCGGCCGCGCGATCTTGGAGCAGCTCGAGCGCGAGCAGCGGATCGGCATCGTCCTGCTCGCCCGCCCGTACCACAACGACCCCGGCATGAACCACGAGATCCCCGACGAGCTGCAGAAGCTCGGCTACCCGATCTTCACCGTCCAGTCCTTGCCGATCGACGAGGACATCTGTCGCCCGCTCTTCCAGGCCGACATCGACGCCGGCTTCATCCGCGACCCCTACGACATCTCCGACGTGTGGAAGAACAGTTATTCGGAGAACACCAACCAAAAGGTCTGGGCCGCCAAGTTCACCGCGCGCCACCCCAACCTCGTCGCCCTCGAGCTCTCGAGCTTCAAGTGCGGCCACGACGCGCCGATCTACACGGTGATCGAGGAGGTCGTCGAGAGCAGCGGCACCCCCTACTTCTCGTTCAAGGACATCGACGAGAACAAGCCCACCGGGTCGATCAAGATCCGCGTCGAGACCATCGGCTACTTCTTGAAGCGCTACCAGCAGGAGCTGCGCCGCACCTTCGACAAGCAGAAGCGCGTCCGCGAGCGCGTCGCCGAGTACCAAGAGGAGCTGCTGCGCCGCATCGAGGCCGCCCAAGCCCGCCTCGGCGCCGACCTGGCCCAAAAGCCAGACATCACCCTCGACCTCGCCGGCCTCCGCCCCCGCGACCCGGGCCTCAGCGCCGCCCTCACCTGACCCGCGCTGACCTGACCCCGCCTCGGGGATCCGTCGCCCAGGCGCCCTCCCGGCCCTGGGCGCCTCTTTTTTTCCTTCTATTTTCCGGTCTCTCTTTGCGCCGGCTCGCCCGCTTATCCTCCGCCGCTCGCCGCCCCGCGCTCTGGCGCCTGTCGGCGCGCCCCTGCCGCTTGCCCGGCCAGCAGCGCCACCACCCGCTCGATCAGCACCATCTGCGACTGCTGCAGCTCAGGCAGCCGGGCCGCCAGCGCCAGCCGCAGCTCCGCCCCCTCGGCCCCTGGCAGCCGCAGCGACAGCCACCCCCACGCCGCCGCGTCCTCGCCCTCGCGCGCGATCACCTCCCCGCCCGCGCGGATCTCGAAGCCTGGCACCCCCAGCCGCGCCACGATCGGCGCCAGCGTCGGCGCCAGCCGACGCCACCGCGCCGGCCCGCTCTCACCTGTCAGGGCGGCCAGCGAGTCGATCGCCGCCAGCATCGTCATCATCTCGCGGCGGCGGTCGCGGATCGTCACCGTCCCGCCGCCCGTGAACGCCGGCAGCCGCCGCAGCAGGTTGTGGTAGCCGAGCAGGATCGCCACCCCCAGCGTCGCCGCCAGCGCCCCGGTCAGCGTCCACCAGCCGCCCACCCCCAGCACGTTTAAGTAGGCCAGCCCCGCGAACACCGCCGAGGTCGCCCACAACATCCACACCACCCGCCCGTGCTCGATCCCGCGCGCCAGAAGCCGGTGATGGATATGATCGCAGTCGCCTGAAAAGATCGGCTGCCCTCGCAGCGACCGGCGCAGCACCGCCAGCCCCATATCGATCAGCGGCAGCGCCAGCACCAGCAGCGGGATCGACAGCCGCACGATCGCCACCCGCTCGCGCACCGGCTCGATGAACAGCGCCAGCGCCGTCAGCAAGAAGCCCAAGAAGTACGCCCCGCAGTCCCCCAAAAACACCCGCGCTGGGTGTCGGTTGTGCAGCAAGAAGCCCAGCACCGCCCCCAGCGCCGCCGCCGCGATCCAGCCCACCGCCAGCGCCGCCGAGCCGTGCAGCACCGACGCCAGCAGGATCACCAAGAAGCCCTGCGCCACGATCCCCCCCGCGAGCCCGTCCAGCCCGTCCATCAGGTTGATCGCGTTCACCCCGGCCACCAAGAACGCCGCCGTCAGCCCTTGCGTCGCCCACAGCAGCTCTGGCCCGAGCAGCCCCTCCAGCGCCCCCCAGCGCGCCCCAAAGCCCACCGCCACCGCCGCGGCCGCCGCCTGGAGCAGCAGCTTCCAGCGCGCCCGCATGCCCACCAGATCGTCGTACAGCCCGCACAGCCCGCAGATCAGCGCCCCCACCAGCACCCCCGTCAGCGGCGTCACCGAGAACAGCTCGTGCGTCGCCGACAGCTCCGTCGTGCCCGCCAGCCCCAGCAGCATCACCGCGCCGAAGCCGACCAGCACCACCAGCCCGCCCACCCGCGGAACCTCGCCGACGTGCACCTTACGCAGGCTCACCTCCTCGTCCGTGCGTCCCAGCGCCCGCCACCCGCGCGCCGCCGCCGGCGTCATCACCGCCACGAGCAGCAGCGCCAGCGCCCCTCCCAGCCAGATCACCGACGGATCCGCCGCGAGGTCGACGATCGCCCCGATCACGGCCACGGAGGCGCCTCCGCCGCCGCCAGACCGAGCCGCCCCCGCAGCGCCGCCACCACCCGCGCCGCCGCCAGCCCGTCGCCGAACGGGTTCTGATCGGCGCACGCGGCCGCGTAAGCGACCTGGTCTTCAAGCCATGTATTTGCGGCCATCACCAACAGCTCGCGATCATACCCGACCAAGCGGGCGAACCCGCGCGCCAGCGCCTCTGGCCGCTCCGTCGACGCCCGGGTCACCAGCGCCGGCTTGCCCAGCTCGGGCGCCTCCTCTTGCAGCCCGCCCGAGTCGGTGATCACGAAATATGCCTGTCTCAAGAGCCAGAGAGCCGCCGCATAGCCCACCGGCGCCGTCAACCGCACGTTCTCGAGCCCGCCGAGCAGCCCGCCCACCGCCGCCTGCACCGCCGGGTTCGGGTGCACCGGGTACACAAAGTCCACCCCTGGGTGCGCCCTCGCCAGCGCCGCCACGCCCTCGCACACCGCCTCGAGCCCCCCGTCAAAGCTCTCGCGCCGGTGCCCAGTCACCAGGATCAAGCGGCGCGAGCGCGCCCGCTCCGCCAGCGCCTCCAGCCCTGCCCCCGCCGGCGGCGCCCCGTCCTCGGGCAGCCGCGCGAGCTGCCAGCGCATCGCGTCCACCACCGTATTGCCGGTCACCACGATCGCCCCCGCCGCCACCCCCTCGCCTCGCAGCGCCGCCGCCGCGCCTGGCGTCGGCGCCAAGTGCAGCGACGCCAAGCGCCCGATCACCAGCCGGTTCAGCTCCTCGGGGAACGGCGCCGCCCGGTCCCCCGTGCGCAGCCCCGCCTCCACGTGCGCCACCTCGACGCGCCGATACGCCCCCGCCATCGCCGCCGCCGTCGCCGTCGCCGTATCACCCTGCACCACCAGCCAATCCGGCTCAAAGCGCGCCAGCGCGGGTTCGAGCGCCGCCAGCAGGCGAGCCGTCAACGCCGTCAAGCTCTGCCCCTCGCGCATCACGCTCAGCTCCACCGCCGCCGCCACCTCCTGCTCCTTCGCCGCCGACGCCGCCAGCTCGCGGTGTTGGCCGCTGCACAGCACCTGCACCTCCCAGTCGTCGTAGGCGCGCGCCGCTCGGATCACCGGCGCCAGCTTGATCACCTCCGGCCGCGTCCCGTAGACGATCGAGATCCGCGGCCTGGTGGACTGCCCCACGACCTGCCTATAGCATCGCCGCGGTGGAACACCCACGATCTGACGCTGACGCCGCTCACCCCTTTGAGGTCAGCGTCATCGGCCTCGGCTACGTCGGCCTGCCCACCGCCGCCGTGCTCGCCACCGCGGGCCAGCGGGTCGCCGGCGTCGATCTCCGCCCCGAGATCGTCGACACCATCAACGCGGGCGCGATCCACATCGTCGAGCCCGAGCTCGACGCCCTCGTCCGCGCCGCCGTCGCCGCGGGCACCTTACGCGCCCACCTGACCCCGCAGCCCGCGCGCGCCCACCTCATCTGCGTGCCCACGCCCCTCGGCCCGGGCCGCGCCCCCGGCCTCGATCACGTCGCCGCCGCCGCCGAGGCCTTGCTCGGGGTCCTCCGCCCCGGCGACCTGGTCGTCCTCGAGTCCACCGTCCCGCCCGGCACCACCCGCGCCGTCATCGGCGAGCGCGTCCGCGCGCGCGGCTTCACCCCTGGCGTCGACATTTTTATCGCCCACGCCCCCGAGCGCGTGCTCCCTGGCGCGGTCATCCGCGAGGTCGTCGACAACCCCCGCGTCATCGGCGGCCTCACCGACGCCTGCACCGCCCGCTGCGCCGCCTTCTACGAGCGCTTCGTCCGCGGCGAGCTGCTCCGCACCAGCGCCGAGACCGCTGAGCTCTGCAAGCTCGCCGAGAACGCCTTCCGCGACGTCAACATCGCCTTCGCCAACGAGCTCGCGGCGATCGCCGGCCACCTCCACGTCGACATCTGGGAGCTCATCGCCCTCGCCAACCGCCACCCTCGCGTCCAGATCCTCCGGCCCGGCCCGGGCGTCGGCGGCCACTGCATCGCCGTCGATCCCTGGTTCATCGTCGCCAGCGCCCCGGCCCACAGCGCCTTGATCCAGGCCGCGCGCGCCGTCAACGACGCGCGCCCCGGCCACGTCATCGCCGAGGTCCACCGCCTCGCCCAGAGCCATCGTGGCCGCCCCCGCGTCGCTCTGCTCGGCCTCAGCTACAAGCCTGACATCGACGATCTGCGCGAGAGCCCCGCCCTCGCGATCGCCCGCGCCCTCGCCGAGGCCCCAGGGCTCGAGCTCTTGCTCGTCGAGCCGCACCTCAGCCGCTCCCCCATCGAAGGTCACGCGCTCCACGACCCGCACGAGGCGCTCGCCGCCGCCGACATCGCCGTCATCCTCGTCGCTCACCGCGCCTTTCGCCGCCTCCCGCGCGAGCTCTTCCTCGCCCCCCGCGTGCTCGACACCGTCGGCCTGCTCGCCGCCCCGATCGCCCCGTCTTGAGCCGCGACGCGCCGGCATCGACGAGGGGGCGCGCGCGGCTCCGCTCATCCTCGCCGCTCACTTCGCAGCGAGCGTGCGATGTGCCATCCTCGCGCCAGCGGCGCTCGTCCTGCGCCCGCGAGCCTCATCGCCTCTTCACCGCCTCGTCTTATGGTCAGCCCGCTGACGTTGTTGCGGACGATCCGCCACCTGAGCCCGAGGCAGGCGATGCATCAGGCCGTGCACCGCCTCGTCGGTCCGGCCCAACAGCCCGCGGAGGCGGCCGTCCATGGCTGCACCGGCCTCACCATTGACGGCGCCTGGGAGCCGCCCTCCCCCGAGGGTGAACCAATCGACGGAGGCCAGCGCGTCGCCCTCTTCGGCGGCGCCCCGCATGATCCGCAACAGAGCGGCTGGCAACCAGAGCGAGCAGATCCGCTCTGGTTATACACCCTGCACTACCACGGCTGGATCAACCACCCGACCGCCGATCCCCTGGTCATCCGCGCCCTCCTGCTCGGCTGGATCGACAACCACCCCCGCGGCGTCGGCTGGGAGCCCTACCCCACCGCCATGCGGATCCTCCACTGGATCGCCTGGCTCGCGCGTCATCAAGGCCTGCTGGGCGGCAACCAGCGCCGCTGGCTGCTCGGCTCGCTCGCCGCTCAGCTCGCCCACCTCGAGTCCCACCTCGAGCGCCGCCTCGGCGGCAACCACCTCTTCACGGACCTGTGCGCGCTCGTCACCGCCGGCCTCACCCTCGACGGCCCGCTGCCGCTGCGCCTCGCCGATCGGTGGTTATCTGCCCTCGTCCACGAGGTCCGCCTCCAGATCGCCGACGACGGCGGCCACCGCGAGCGCACCCCCACGTATCACTGCTTGCTCGCGGAGCAGCTCGCTGGCGTCTGCGCCGCCCTCGCCCTCCGCCCCCACGGCGAGCCCGCCGGCGCCGTCGCCCTCAGCGACGCCCTCGCGCGCATGCTCGAGGTCTTGCCCGCCTTCACCCACCCCGACGGTGACGTCGCCCTCTGGGGTGACAGCCAGCGCCGCGCCCCAGTCACCCCCACCGGCCTGCTCCACCGCTTCGGCCGCCGCCCCCTCGCCGGCGACGCCGACGCCCCCGCGACCGGCCTCTTCCGCCGCGAGTGGGGCCCTTGGACCATCCTGTGGAACGCGGGCGGCGTCGGCCTCGACCATCAAGTCGGCCACATCCACGCCGACGCGCTCGCCTTTGAGCTCAGCCTCGGCCGCGAGCGCGTGCTCGTCGACGCCGGCGTCGGCACCTACCAAGAGGGCCCTGAGCGCGCCTATTGCCGCGGCACCCGCGCCCACAGCACCGTCACCCTCGGCCCTGACGATCCCGATCAACATGAACTTTGGGCCAGCCACAGGATCGGCGGACGCGCCGTCGTCCAGCGCGGCGCCACCGAGCCGAACCGCCTGATCGGCGAGGTGCGCGGCTACCAGTGGCCCGCCCGTCACCGCCGCGTGCTCGAGTGGACGGGCGGCCGCCTGCGCTGCAGCGACGCCGTCTCCGACCCCGCGATCCCGGCCACCGCCCGCTTCTATTTCCCGGCCGGCGCCGCGATCAGCCGCTGCCCGGGCGGCCACCGCGTGCACACCGCCGCGGGCGCGCGCTTCGCGGTCCTCGGCGCCGACACCCTCGCCTGGGAGGTCGAGCCCGCGGCCGGCTGGCTCGCCATCGGCGCCCCGTCGCCGCGCACCTGCCTCGCCGTCCGCCTGCCCGCCAGCGGCCTCACCGTCGACTTCATCGCCGAGCCCTGACGACGGGCGCTTCGTTGGCGCCGTCCAAGGCGCGACTCCTCGCCGTCGACCTCATCCTCGATCCCTGAGCCCGCCGCGCCGCCGCCCCGCGCTATGCTCCCACGCATGGCCGACGAGCTCCTCCTCCTCAGCGACCCGCGGCTGCTCGCCCACGATCCTGGCGCCGATCACCCCGAGTCACCCGTCCGCCTCGCCGCCCTGCTCGACGCCTTCGCCGCCGCGCCGATCGCCCACGCCGCGCTGCAACGCCAGATCCACGCGCCCGCCGCCGACGAGGCGATCCTGCGCGTGCACACCCCCGCCCACCTCGCCGCCCTCGAAGACCTCCGCGGCCAGCGCCGCGCGATCGCCAGCGACACCGTCATCTGCCCCGACAGCGCTGATCTCGCCCGACTCGCCGCAGGCGCCGGCATCGCCGCGATCGACGCCCTCTACGGCCCCGCCCCTGCGCCGCGCCGCGCCTTCGTGCTCGTCCGCCCCCCCGGCCACCACGCCAAGCGCGCGCGCATGATGGGTTTTTGCCTCCTCAACAACCTCGCGATCGCCGCCGAGCACGCCCGCGCCGTCCACGGCGCCCAGCGCGTGCTCATCGTCGACTGGGACGTCCACCACGGCAACGGCACCGAAGACATCTTTTGGGATCGCCGAGACACCCTCGTCTTCGACAGCCACCAGAGCCCCCTCTACCCCGGCACCGGCGAGCTCGATCGCGTCGGCGGCGGCGACGCCCGCGGCTACACCCTCAACCTGCCCCTGCCTGCCGGCGCCGGCGACGGCGACCTGCTCGCCTACTACCGCGCCCTCTTGGTCCCTGTCGCCGACGCCTTCCGGCCTGACCTCATCCTCGTCTCTGCCGGCTTCGACGGCCACCGCGACGACCCCCTCGGCGGCCTCGAGCTGAGCGAGCGCGGCTACGCGGCCCTCACCGGCCTCGTCCGCGAGCTCGCCGATCGCCACGCCGGCGGCCGCCTCGCCCTCTTCCTCGAGGGCGGCTACGACATCCCCGCCCTCGTCGCCAGCGCGCGCGCCTGCGCCGAGGTGCTCGCCGGAGCCCAGGCGCCCGCCGATCCGCCGCCAAGCGAGCGCGCCCGCGCGCTGATCGACATCTTTCGCGCCCACCACGCGCTCTTTTGGCCGCAGCTCCGTCGTCCGGGCGCGTGAATGCACAGAGCGGATCTACCGCTGCGCAGCAATGCACATAGGAAGTCTGCGCCAGATCCGCTAGCCTGGCCCGATGCGTAGCTCCTCTCAGGCCTCATGGATTATCTCGATGTTAGGCGCCGCGCTGGTCGCCGCGCCCGCGTGCAGCGGCGGCGACGACGGCGGCAGCGGCGGCTCGGACACCCAGGCCACCGACACCGACACCGACACCGCCACATCGACCAGCGGCGCGACCACCAGCGGCACACAAGGCGGCACCCAGAGCGGCACCGAGACCCAAGGCGGCACCGACAGCGGCACCGAGAGCGGCTCATCGACCACCGACGACACGGGCGTCACGATCACGGGCACCAGCACCACCGCCGCGACCGACAGCTCGACCACCGATAGCGCCACTGACAGCGACAGCACGACGGACAGCGACACGGACACGGACACTGGCGCCACCGCCACCGACACCGACGGCACCAGCACGGACACGGACACGGACACGGACACCGACACCGACACTGGCACTACCGGTCAGATGGTCGAGTGCGGCAATTTGCCGGTCACCTACCGCGATCACAAGCCCCTGCACGTCGACTTCGGCTGCCACATGAGCGGCAACATCGCCCGGCCTGGCCTGGTCCTGCCGACCCTCGGCAACGACAACAAGCCGGTCTACAACCCCAACCCGCCGGCCCCGCCAGGCAATTGGAGCGGCACCAACCCCCAGATCACCAGCGCCCAGTCGTTCAGCCAGTGGTACAACAACGTCGCCGACGTCAACGTCGAGATCCAGGGCGAGGTCGAGCTGATGGAGATCATGCCCGGGATCTGGAGCTTCTCCAGCAACTCCTTCTATCCGCTCACCGACCTGGGTTTTGGTAACAACGTCACCCCTAATTGGGCGAACCAAACCTTCCCGGATCGCAACGGCTCCTTCACCACCGAGATCCACACCAACTTCCTCTACGAGCAGGGCCAGACCTTCACCTTCACCGGTGATGACGACGTCTGGGTCTTTATTGATGGCAAGCTCGCCATCGACCTCGGCGGCCTGCACCCTCAAGTCAACGGCTCGATCAACCTCGACACCCTCGGCCTCACCCCGGGCAACATGTACGCGCTCGACGTCTTCCACGCCGAGCGCTGCGAGAGCGGCAGCAACTTCCGGATCGACACCTCCATCAACTGCTTCGTCCCCCAGTGAACCCCGCGCAGGCGGGCGCGCTCGCTTCGGCGAGGAAGCGAGCGCGGGCGCGAGAGCGCGCCTCGACGCGCACTCTCCCCGCGGACGTCGTTATCCCTCGGCGGTCCGGCGTGATCGCGCGATATCGCGGTTCGCTGTCCTTCGGGCTAGCTCGCCTTATCGACCGCGCGCACAAACCGAGCCAGCAGGATCTTCCGCCCGGCCGCGCCGAAGTCGATCTCCAGCTTCGCCTCGCCGCCGTCGCTCAGCTCGCGCAGCACCACGCCCTCGCCGAATTTCGCGTGCGTCACCCGCGGCAGCGCGTCGGCGCCTTGGATCGGCCCCGCGCCGATCACCAGGCGCGGCATAAACGCCGCGCCGAATTCATCCCCCCGGATCCGCCGCCACTGCCCCTCGCTCAGCTCTAGATCGTCGAGCGCCTGCTCGATCACCCCGCCGAGGAAGCCCTCGATCGCCTCACGCGACGGCGACGCGCCTGGGCTGAAGAAGAACAAGCGCGTCCGCTCGCTCGCGGTCGCCGCCGCCTGCACGCACAGGAACAGCTCCGGCTCAGCGCGGCCGATCGCCAGCAGCGAGCGCGGGGCCCCGGCCGCCCGCGCCTGCGCCGTATGATCTCCGACCATCGCCATCGTCAACTGGTACTCGCGGGTCAGCGTCGCCGAGCCCGCCGCGAAGAGCGCGAGCGCGTCATCGCTGAGCCGCCCGCCGGCCGCCGCCTCCGCCGCCGCGACGGCCCCCACCTCCACCGAGAAGTCGCGCTCGGGCACCAGCAGCGCGTCGTCGCGGCCGCCGCTGGCCAGCCAGTGCTCCACCGCGAGGAGCTGCGCGAGCGCCGACTGGGTCACACCAGTAAGCGCCAGCGCCCGCGGGGATCGTGCATTTTCGCTCGTCATCGCCGGGACGATACCTTAAAAAAAAGGCCGCCGCGCTCACTTCGACTTGATCGTCACCTGCTTCGTGTCGACATAGGCCGCCTGCGCCTCCGCCCCTGTCAGCCACGCGTCGTACGCCACCTCGCCCCGCAGGTGGCGCTGATAGAACGCCGCCACGAAGGCGCGCGAGAGGGCGTTCACCGCCGCGTTGTCGGCCGACGCCGCCTTACAGAACGCGCAGGTGATCCCGCACTTCGACACGTCGTCGAGGAAGCTCATGTGGTTCGCGCCCAGCACCGTCACCTCGAGCGCCGGCGGCGACGCTGGCGTATAGAAGGTCTGGTAGTTGTCCGCCGCGGGCGCGCAGGCCATAAACCCGTCCCCGTCCAGCGTCTCGCCGAGGAAGCCCAGCGGGATCGGCAGCGGCAGCATCTTGCTCACGTCGGGGCAGTCGTTCTGGTTGCAGTTGGTCGCCGCGTCGACCGGATCGAGGGTGATCGACGCCTTGATCCGCGGGTCTTGCACCGCCGCCAGCACCGACACCTTACCGCCCAGCGAGTGGCCGGTCGCGCCGACCAGCGTCGTGTCCGCGATCGCCTTCAGCGTCGGCTCCGCCGCCGCCCAGTCGATCGCCGCGACGATGTCTTGCGCGTTCTTCACGTGGTTGGCGATGAACCCCGCCGGGAAGTCGACGTTGATCGCCACGTAGCAGAAGCTCGCCAGGCGCTCCACGTACTTGTCATACTGGCTCGCCGGGAGCTGAAAGCCGTGCGCCACCGTCACCACCGGGAACGGCGCCTCATACGGCCCTGACGTCGGGTACAGCGCCCGCACCGGCACGTTGTTCCCCGTCTTCGCGCTCTTCACCGTCGCCTTGATCTCCGCGTAGGTGCACGGCCCGTCCTGGTCGGGCGGGTACAGGTCCACCCCGCCGGTGGTCGTATCGTCCGTCGTCGTACCGTCTGTCGTCGTCGCGTCCGTCGTCGTCGCGTCCGTCGTCGTCGTCGCGTCCGTCGTCGCCGTCGTCGTCGTCGCGTCCGTCGTCGCCGTCGTCGCGTCCGTCGTCGTCGCGTCGCTGCTGCTGCTCGTCGCGCCGCTCGTGCTCGTCGTCGTCTCGCCGCCGCTGCTCGCGCTCGTGCTCGCCTCCGAAGAGCTCGAGGAGTCGCCGCCGCTCGCCGAGCCTTCGCCGGCCCCGTCATCACCGCTACACGCTGCGAGCCCGGCGAGGGCGAAGATCGAACAGAGGGGGAGCGAGAGTACGAAGCTGCGCGTCATCGCGAGAGGGTGCCACAACCGCGCCGCGCCAGGCCGCGCGAAATATCCGATCGTTTTGGGCGGAAAAACCGCCCGCGGAGGCAACTGAGCGTTTTCGCACGGCCCGCGCGACGAGAACCGGAGGCGAGCCGCTCGCGCCCAGGAGATGGGGGATGATAGCCAACCACCATGAATTATCGCAGCTCCACCTTGATCTACCTCAGCCTCGCTGTCGCCTGCACCGGCGGTGATGACAGCGCCTCCGACACCGCCACCACCACCGTCGGCGCGACGACCACCGCGGGCACCACCACCGCGGGCACCACCGCCAGCACCAGCGCCGGCTCTGAGAGCGACGGCACCAGCACCAGCTCCACCACCGACGTCAGCACCACCAGCGCCGGCACCACCAGCGCCGGCACCACCAGCGCCGGCACCACCGACGCCACCACCAGCGACGCCACCACCGACGCCACCACCGACGCCACCACCGGCGAGCTCTGCCCTGAAGGACAGATCGTCTGCGAGGACGGCGAGGCCAAGACCTGCGACGGCCAAGGCGGCTACAGCGACGTCGACGCCTGCCAAGACGCCTGCCAAGAGGGCGTCGGCTGCGTCTTCTGCGTCCCTGGCACCTTCAAGTGCGACGAGGGAGAGTCCCAGCTCTGCAACCAGGGCGCCGACGCCTGGGTCCCCTATGAGACCTGCGACGGCCTCATGGGCCTGAGCTGCGACCCGGACGCTGGAAAATGCGTCGGCCCCTGCGCCAAGGAGCTGCTCGGCCTGAGCTACATCGGCTGCGACTACTACCCCACCGTCACCCCGCAGTTCCCCGGCTACCAGCAGAACCCGCACATCTTCGCGATCGCCGTCTCCAACACCTCCGCCTCGCCGGCCACCGTCACCATCACCCGCGGCGCCAACGACATCGCCACCGACACCGTCCCCGCGCAGAGCATCAAGACCATCCCGCTCCCCTGGGTGAACGATCTCAGCGTCATGGACGGCGCCACCAAGATGGTCGTCGACGGCGCCTACCGCCTCCGCTCCGACCAGCCGGTCACCGTCTACCAATACAACCCCCTCGCCGCGACCGTCACCAACGACGCCTCCTTGCTCGTCCCCTTCAACGCCTGGACCGGCACCTACCTGGTCGCCGCCTGGCAGCACTGGGACCTGGTCAATCGGCCAGGTTACTTCGCCGTGATCGCCAGCCAGGACCAGACCAAGGTCACCTTCCAGCCCTCCAAGACCGGCAACAAGGTCGCCGCGGGCGCCGGCGTCGCCGCCGACGGCACCGGCGAGGTCACCCTCGGCGCCAGCGACGTCCTGCTCGTCCGCTCCGCCACCGGCGGTGACCTCACCGGCACCATCGTGCTCGCAGACAAGCCCGTCGCGCTGATCGCCGGCCACCCCTGCACCAACGTGCCCCTCAGCGACTCCGCCTGCGATCACCTCGAGGAGTCGATGTTCCCGCTCGAGACCCTCGCCAAGGACTACCTCGTCGTCCCGCCCGCGCAGGTCCCCAACGACCAGCTCGCCAAGGCGCAGATGGTCCGCGTGATCGCCAGCGAGGACAACACGACCATCACCTACACCCCCCCGCAGCCCGCCCCGACCACCCTCGCCAAGGCCGGCGACTTCTTGGAGATCGCCAAGACCACCGCCGCCTTCAAGGTCAGCGCGGACAAGAAGATCGCCGTCGCCCAGTACATGGTCGGCCAAGGCTCCGGCTTCGGCACCAGCGACCCCGCCATGCTCATGAGCGTCGCGATCGACCAGTACCGCAAGAACTACCTCTTCCACGCCCCGCCCACCTGGTCCGCCAACTACGTCGACGTCATCGCCCCTGACGGCGCCGTCGTCACCGTCGATGACGCTCCTGTCAGCGGCTTCATCGTGATCCCCGGCACCGGCTTCTCCTTCGCCCACGTCAAGCTCTCCAACGCCGGCGACGGCAACCACGTCCTCGTCTCCGACAAAGAGGCTGGGATCAGCGTCTACGGCGTCCTCGACTACGGCTCCTACTGGTACCCCGGCGGCCTCGACCTCACCCTCATCCCCCAATAGTCGTCCGCGCGCGCCGCTCGCTGCCACGAGCCTCGCGCCTCACGGCGGCACCCCCATCGCCTCGCGCATCAGCGCGCACTCGTTCGTGCGTCGCCCTGCCGCGTCGCGGATCAGCAGCGGCGGTCCCGCGGCCGGCGGGTCCTTCGCCGCGCCCCCGTCCGCGCGGGCGAACGCGTAGAGGCCGAACAGCGGCGGCTTGCCCTCGCGCGGGATCACCTCGCGCCACGCCAGCACCCGCAGCCCCGCCGCCGCCGCCGCCGCCAGCGTGCGCGCTGGCGGGTTCCCGCCCTCACACGCGACGAAGCGCCCGTGCGGCGCCAACACCCGCGCAGCCGCCGCGCAATACGCCTCGATCCCCCCGCGCGTCTCGAAGCAGCAGGGCCCCCGCTGCGGCCGCGAAGACGCCGTGCCCGCGCCGATCGGCAGGTACGGCGGTGTCCCTGTGATCAGGTCAAAACCTGACCGATCAGCCAGGATCTCTGGGTCGCGGAGATCGCCGAAGAGCACCTCACAGCGCCCGGCTGCCCCGTTGTACGCCAGCGAACGGCGCGCCAGCCCGACGCTGATCGACTGCGCCTCCACCCCCGTGACCCGCGCCTGCGGCAGCGACCACGCGATCATCATCAGCACCGAGCCGATCCCGCAGCCGAGGTCCAGCGCCCGCTCCACCCGCGCCGGCGCGTGCTCGATCGCGAACCACGCCGTCGCCAGGTCATCCAGCGACCAGCGGTGGCCGTCGAGGCGCTGGAAGATCCGCCACTCCCCGCTCAGGTAGCACAGATCCTCGCCCGCGCCCGGCCACAGGTCCTCACGGTCACCTGGCCCATCGGGCAGGCTACCGCGGCTCACCCAGCCGTCCGGGCGCCGCGCCGCTCGCACGATCCCCCCGCTCTGCCAGCCAACCGTCGTCGTCATCGCGATCCCTCACTCGCCAAAGATGCGCACGACCTCGAGCTCCGGCGCCAAGCTCGCCGCCGCCGCCGCCAGCTCGACCCGCGCGCGCCGCCAAAATTCTGCCAGCGACCCCTCGCGATCATCGAGGCGCCGGATCGTCGCGGCGAGCGCCCGCAGCGGCGCCGCCAGGCGCGGCTGCCGGATCGGGTCGTTCCCGTAGCGCGGCGCCAGGCAATTGATCTGCCAGTGTCGCGTCCGGAACAGCGCCGGCTCGGCCGGTCGCAGCCCCTCAATTAGAAAGAAGAGCGCCGGCGCCTCCCCGTCCGCGCGGAGGTGGCGGAGCTGCACGCAGATGAACCCCAAATGATCCGGATCGTGCGTCGCCAGATCGCCCCCTTCGGGCCCCGCCTCGCCGCCTCGCCGGGCCGCCTGCGCCGCCTGAACGTCGTCCAGCGCCAAGTTCTTCACCAGCCCCGAGGTCAGCACCAAGAACGCCTTCTGCGGGCGCAGCGCCGTCTCTTCGTTCATCAAGATCCGCTTCGACTCCCAAAAGTAGTCCTCACGGGCGAGGTTCTGTTGGTAATAGAACCGCACCATCCGCAGCAAGTCGCCGAAGAGCTCGCGGTGGCGCGACTGGTACTCTGCCAGCGCCGCCGCCTCTGCCAGGGTCCCGCTGAGCACCCGGCTCAGCAGCCCGCCGGCCAGGTACGCCGCGTGCATCGCCAAGAACACCCCCGTCGACAGCACCGGATCGATGAACCCCGAGGCGTCGCCGCAGAGCAGCCAGCCGGGCCCGCACACCGCCCGCACCTCGTAGCTCCAGTCGCGTTGGCTGCGCACCGGCGTCACCCGTCGCGCGTCTTCGCCCAAGATCGCCGACAGGCGCCCGCTCTCGCGGATCGCCCGCTCGTACTCCGCCTCCCCGACCGGCGCCGAGTCCAAGCTGATCACCCCCACCGACGCCCGATCGATCGACAGCGGGAACAACCACAACCAACACCGCGCCTCCGCCACGAACACCGCCTGGTGCTCCCGCGGCGGCGGCAGGCGCCCCGCCCCCTCCCAGTGGGCCCACGCCGCCTGGTGCTGCAGCCCTGGCAGCCGCTCGCGCAGCCCCAAGTGGCGCGCCAGGAACGACGCCTGCCCGGTCGCGTCCACCACGAAGCGGGCCCGCAGCTCGCGCGGCGCCTCCTCGCCCCGCGCCCGCCACGACACCCCCACCAAGCGCCCGTCCTCCCAGATCGGCGCCTTCGCGGCCGCCAGCTCGATCACCCGCGCCCCCGCCCGTCGCGCCGCGTCCAACAGGATCGCGTCGAAGCGCCCGCGCTCGACCAGCCACGCGTGCTCATACAAGTCTGTGTCTCTGAAGAACAGGTCCCACTCCGGCGTGGTCCCCCACTGGAAGTGCGTCGTCCCGCTCTTTCGCCCGAACCCCGCCGCCTCCACCGCCTCCAGCGCGCCGATCGCCTCGAGGATCGGGATGATCCCTGGCAGCAAGCTCTCGCCCACGTGCGCCCGCGGGTGCTGATCCGCCTCGAGCAGCGCCACCTCCAGGCCCGCCCGCGCCGCCATCGCGGCCACCGTCGACCCCGCCGGGCCGCCGCCGAGGACCAAGAGATCGCAGCGCTCTGCGGACATCGCCGCGCAGGCTACGAGAGGCGCGCGCGCTCGGCAAGCGCGCGGAGGTTCGCCAAGCGGCGCCGCCGGGGTGTACGATGGCGGCGCCGCCGAGGTCCCCTGATGCTGCAACGAAGCCCCACGCCCCACGCCTTCGCCCTCGCTCTCGCCATCGCCGGGTGCGCGTCGGTCCCTGAAGAGAGCGGCTCGGGCCTCAGCGCCGGCAACCTCACCAACAGCGCCACCGACACCGACGATCTCACCGAGGGCGGCACCACCACCGCCGCCGGCACCAGCGGCGGCGGCACCGGCACCGGCACCAGCGCGGGCAGCACCAGCGGCGCGACCAGCACGGGCCCGACCACCGAGACCGAGGGCGGCTGCATCGACAACGACGGCGACGGCTACGGCGAGGGCTGCGCGCTCGGCCCTGACTGCAACGACAACGACTTTAACAACTACACCGAGGCCGCCTGCCAGGACTGCAAGGACGGCGACGCGGACGACGTCTGGGCCGGCTGCGACCAGTACGACGAGAACAAGCAGGGCCCCGACTGCGACGACGACAACAACGCCGTCGGCCTCGACGACTCCGTCGAGCTGTGCAACGGCCTGGCCGAGAACTGCGCCGGCGAGATCGACCCCTTGCCCGCCGACCAGATGTGCCCCACCTCAGGCGACCCGCCCAACGTCGGCGGCTGGTCCTGCGAGCCGCCGATGGCCGGCGTCGACGGCTGCAAGATCGCGAGCTGCGCCGCCCAATTTTATGACATCAACGGCGAGCTCGGCGACGGCTGCGAGTGCGCCGGCACCCTCCGCAGCAAGAGCCTCGACGAGTGCGGCGACGGCGCCGCCGGCCTGATCGCCACCCTCGCTGAAGGCGCGACCGCCATGGACGTCGCGGTCGGCGTGATCCCCTTGATCGACAACGGCGTCGGCGCCGGCGCCGAGGACTGGTACACGATCGAGTTCCCCGAGCAGATGGCCGTCGGCAAGCGCCCCTTCGCCGGGATCATCCAGGTCACGTTCGCCAAGAACGACGGCGACGACTACCGCTTCGAGGTCTACCGCGCCTGCGGGACCCAAGCCTTCAGCCAGGGGATCGCGACCGCCTTCGGCGCGGGCGCCCCGCCGGCCAAGGAGTGGTGGTTCATCGACACCCCGCAGGACCCCAATTCGGCCAAGTACAGCAACACCGTCGCCTGGCCCAACAAGGTCTACGTGCGGGTCTTCCGGACCAAGAGCGACAAGACCTGCAACTCGTACCAGCTCAGCGTCAAGCGCGTCGCAAATTGACGGGCGCGTCGGACCTGGCTGCTCGGCCAGCCCGCGGAGCGAGCGCGTAACCGCGCGCGCTGACCTCTGCCTCGCCGCGGCGATTTCTCGTGAAGACCGCGCCGCCAAAGCAGCTATCCTGAGCGCCCGCTGGAGCGGTTATTGCGATGGAAGCCACATTTCTGAGCAAGGTCATCCTCCCTGTCTCTCTCTTCATCATCATGTGGGGGATGGGGCTCTCGCTCCAGCTGGAGGACTTCCGGCGGGTGGTCAAGCTCCCCAAGGCCGTCGCGATCGGCATCGCCCTGCAGATGCTCGCCCTGCCGCTGCTCGGCCTCGCCGTCGTCACGCTCTTCGGCATGACCGGCGCGCTCGGCGTCGGCCTCTTGGTGCTCGCGCTCTCGCCCGGCGGCGTCACCTCCAACATGATCGCCTTCCTCGCCCGCGGCGACGTCGCCCTCTCCGTCACCTTGACCGCGATCGTCTCCCTGCTCAGCCCCTTCACCTTGCCGCTGCTGCTCGCGCCGATCATGCGCGTCATGATCGGCAGCGACAAGGCGGTCGCCTTACCGGTCGGCGAGACGATCCTTCAGCTCCTCGCGATCACGGTCGTGCCGATCGCCCTCGGCATGCTCATCCGGGCCAAGGCGCCGCGCTTCGCCGCCCGCAGCGAGCAGCCCGTCAAGGTCCTCTCGATCCTCTTCCTCGGGCTGATCATCGCCGGGATCATGCGGCAGAACTGGGAGAAGCTCCCGGACTTCTTCGCCCAGGTCGGCCTCGCCGCCCTCACCCTCAACGTGCTCGCCCTCGCCGTCGGCTACTTCGGCGCCAAGGTCTTCGCGCTCAGCCGCCGCCAGTCGGTCACCATCGGCATCGAGGTCGGGATCCAAAACGGCACCACCGCCCTCTTGATCACCAGCACCATCCTCGGCGACGCCGTCATGAGCGTCGCCCCTGCGATCTACAGCCTCATCATGTTCGGCACCGGCGCCGTCTTCGCGGTGCTCGTCAACCGGCGCGGCGAGGTCGAGCCCGCAGCGCCGCACCCCGCCGCCTGATCGCCGCTCAGGCGCGGCGCCGACGCAGCAGCGTGTCCGCGCCGATCCCCGCGAGGAAGAGCAGCCCCGCCGCGCCCGCGAAGACCAGGTGCGCCATGAGGCGCAGCCGCAGCTCCTCCCACAGGCTGCGCTCCACCGGCGCCGGCTCCAGCGCCTCACAGCACGCCTCGTCCTCGAGCGCCAGCGCTGGCGCCACCACGTCGACCGGCGCGAGAGCTGGCTCCTCGACCAGCTCCGGCTCAGACCTCACCTCGACGAGCGGCGCGCCCTTCTTCCGCGCGAAGCCGCCGCCCAGCTCCCCGCGGATCATCCGCGTCATCGCCTCATGCAGGCTCTCGACCGAGTACTGCGCGACCTTCGGCGCCTCGTGGTGGCCGCCCACCCCTGAGTGATCGGTGAGGAAGATGTACTGCCCGCCCGTCACCTTCGCCGCGACCCGCAGCTGCGCCTCCGCCTCGCCGCCGACCCCGCTGCCGGCCACCGAGTAGATCGCGGTGCGGTCGCGCCGATGCTCGCGCACCGCCGCGCCGAAGCCCGCGCGCGACTCCGCGTGCGCTGGCGCGTCCGCCACCAAGAACACCACCCTCGCCGTCTCCTGTCCCTTACGCCAGGAGAGCTCTGCGCTCGCCTCCAGCGCCTTGTCCAGCGCCTCCGGGTAGTCCCCGCCGCCGCCCGCGCTCTGCGCCCCGAGCGCCTTGGAGAAGCGCCGGATCCCCGGAGAGAAGTCGAAGGTGCGGGTGACATAGTCATCGCCCTCATCGCGGTACGCGATCAACGCCCAGCGCTGGTCCACCCCCGGGAACTCCGCCTCCACCTCGCGGGCGATCTCGCGCAGCTCTACTTTTAAGTACTCCAGCTCATCGCCCATGCTGCCGGTCGTATCGATCACCAGCGCGATGTCGAGGGCGCGCGGCGCATCGACGTGGCGAGGCGCCAGCGGGCTCATCTCCTGCAGCCCCGACGGCAGGCCGAAGCGGCCGCGGAGCGCCTCCTGAAAGCCCGCCAGATCCGCGTTGTCATCCACCGTACCCACCGTCAGCGTCATCGGCTGCAAGCCCGCGTCGTACGAGCCCGCGCGCTCGCCCCCGCGGCGGCCACCTATACCCACGCCGCCGCCGCGCCCCGTGCCGACCAGCCCGAGCCCGCCGACGCCATACGACTCGCCCACCTCCGTACCGACCAGCCCGCCCCACACGTCGGCGTCATCGGTGCCGACCGCGAACGCTCCGCCGTACGGGCTCGCCAAGAAGTGCCCCGAGTCCGCGCGCATCACCTCCAGGATCGCCGCCTCCCTCGGCCCCTTCAGCGCGTACAAGCCGCTCTTCGAGCTTGGCGCGCCCATCTTGCCCTCTTCACCGCGGTGCCGCGTGCCACCGCCGCCCGCCTCATCATCGGCCAGCGCCGCGACGAGCGCCTCCTCTTCTACTTCTACCTCAGCGTCCTCCTCTGGCGCGGAGATCGCCGGCGGCGGCGCGTCCGCGAAGAGCATCACCAGCGAGAGCGCCGCCAGGCCACCGAGGCCACAGGCGGTAGAGATCGGCCACTTTGAGCGAGCACGGGGGATCGACGTTGCACGGGTCATGCTGCCCAGGACGCCGCGCCCCCGCGAGAGTTCCCGCACCGCCTCGCCCATGTCGCAGCGCGATCTTCCGCCCGCGTCAACGCGCGATTTCAAGCAGCATCATTCAAGTAATACAGTTCACATATTAATCACACCAATCACAGCGACGTCTCCGCGCAGAACGCTTCAAAGCCAACAGCCGCGCCATTTCAGGATCGTCACAGCACGAAACTTATCGCCTCGTCGCGCTCGATTTCGCTTGCGACCTGCGGACCCATTCCATAGCATGCGCGAAGATGGTCGAGGCCGCTGCCCCCGCGCAGGCCCCGCCCGACTCACTGCGAATGCCCGATCCGCGGATCGAGGAGTTTGTGACGATGCAGATCACGCAGCACCCAGACCGACGAACCCCGCCGTGGACCCCCGCAGCGGCCCTCTTGGTGGCTATCACGCTCAGCGGCTGCTACTCCGGCTATATCCAGGCGGACGGCGACAGCGAGGGCAGCGAGGGCAGCGAGGGCAGCGGCGGCGACGACAGCGGCCCAGGCCCCGACCAGCCCGCCCCGCTCGACGGCCCCGGAGAGTGCGTCGACACCCGCACCTTCTTCCGCGACGAGGTCTTCCGCCCGGTGCTCCAGGCCAAGTGTTACGCCTGTCATAACGACAAGGGCGCGGCCAAGGACACGGACTTCATCCTCCGCGGCGACGACTACCCCGGCTACCTCGAGGCCAACTACAACACCCTGGCCAACATCGCCCGCCTCGAGATCGACGGCAAGCCGTTGGTCCTGCGCAAGCCCACCCTCGACGGCGTCGAGCACGGCGGCGGCGTGCGCTTCGAGATCGACAGCCCCGACTACAAGGCCATCCAGCGGATGATCGAGCTCTTCGGCGAGCCGATCCACTGCGCGGTCAACAAGGAGGTCGAGGCCTACTTCCAAGGCATCGTCCAGCTCGATGACGCCCAGACCTTGCGCAAGGCCGCCTTGCTGCTCGCCGACCGCCTGCCCACCCCCGAGGAGCTCGCCTTGGTCGCGCAAGAGGGCGAGCTCGGCCTCGATCTCGCCCTCAACATCCTCCTCTACGAGGACGCCTTCTATGAGCGGATCAAGTCGATCTACAACGATCGCCTGCTCACCGACGCCTACCTCCCTGGTCGGCGCGCGCTCGACCTCCTCGATCCCAAGCTCGCCCCCGCCAAGGCGACGATCTTCGCCAACGACGCGCAGCGGCGCCGCTGGGCCAACGAGGCGGTCGCGCGCGAGCCCCTCAACCTGATCGAGCACGTGCTGCGCGAGCCCGGCGCCCCCTTCTCGGAGATCCTCAGCGCCGACTACACCATGATCAACCCCTTCTCCGCGCAGGTGTACGGCCTCGACCCCGCCGAGCTCGGCTTCGAGGACCCCGCGGACCCGAACGAGTTCATCCCCTACGACTTTGAGGAGATCCCCGAGGCCGGCATCCTCACCAGCAACGCCTTCCTCGCGCGCTACCCCGACACCCCCACCAACCGCGCCCGCGCCCGCGCCCGCTTCGCCTTCGACTTCTTCCTCGGGGTCGACGTGCAGCAGCTCGCCGCCCGCGCGATCGACATCGACGACGTACAGGGCACCAACCCCACCCTCTTCGACGCCAACTGCAACGTCTGCCACCACTACATCGACCCCGTCGCGGGCGCCTTCCGCAACTACAGCTACGAGGGCTGGTACCGCCCCGACTCGCAGTGGTTCGGCGACATGGTCCCGCCCGGCTACGCCGACGAGGTCATCGACAGCGAGGCCCAGAGCCGCGCGCTCCCTTGGCTCGCCGAGCGCCTGGTCGCGGACGAGGGCTTCGCGATGTCGGTCGTCTACACCCTCTATCAAGGCCTCACCGGCGAGGCCCCGCTGCGTCAGCCCCTCGACGCCAGCGACCACAACTACCTCGCCAAGGTCCGCGCCTTCGACGCCCAGGACTACTCCTTCAAGAAGATCGCCACCGCCTTCAACGAGTCGAACCACGACCTCCGCGTCTTGATCAAGGAGCTGGTCAAGACCCCGTGGTTCCGCGCGGTCGACTACAACGGCGAGCTCAGCGAGGAGCGCCGGGTCTCCCTCGCCCCGATGGGCTCTTCGCGCTCGCTCAGCCCTGAGCTGCTCGATCGCAAGATCGTCGCCGCCGTCGGCTTCCCCTGGCTGCGCGGCGACACCTCCGCGCTCGCGGCGGACGCCAACTACAAGTTCTTCTACGGCGGCATCGACTCCCTCAACACGACCACCCGCCTCAAGGAGCTCAACGGCGTGATGAACAACATCGCCGAGCGTATGGCCAACGAGGTCGCTTGTCGCGCCACCGCGCCCGAGTTCAGCCGCCCCGCCGCCGAGCGCCTGCTCTTCCCCTTCGTCGAGCTCGACGATGACACCAGCGGCGTCGGCAAGACCCGCGTCCGGCAGAACATCCAACACCTGCACGCGCGCCTCTTGGGCGAGCGCCTCGAGGCCGGCGATCCCGAGCTCGAGCGCACCCTTCAGCTCTTCACCGTCGTGCTCGAGGACGGCCGCAGCGGCCTGGAGAGCGGCGACTACCCGCCCGAGCTGCCGGTCGCCTGCCAAGGCACCGTCAACCCGATCAACGGCGAGGCCATTGAAGGCGGCGTCATCGACGACCCCGACTACAAGGTCCGCGCGTGGATGGCCGTGCTCACCTATCTCCTGGGCGACTACCAATTCCTCTACGAGTAGACCCAGACCCTCTACGAGCAAGAATAGAGAGGTACATGCGATGAACCGTCGAGACTTCTTCAAATTCGCGAGCGCCGCGGGCCTCTGCGTCGTCAGCTCCAAGGCCAGCGCCGAGGGCGGCATGGACGACGACAACGGCCCCTTCTTCGTCCAGGTCCAGGCGGCCGGCGGCTGGGATCCGACCATGCTCTGCGATCCCAAGGGGTCGCCGGTCAACACGTCGTTCAACAACGACATCAAGACGATCGGCGGGATCCGCTACGCCAACGTCGGCCCCGAGTGGGCGACCTTCTTCGAGACCAACGCCCACCGCATGGTCGTGCTCAACGGCGTCGACGTGCAGTCCAACAACCACGACGCCGGCCGCCGCAACATGGCCAGCGGCCGCCTCGGCGAGGGCCACCCCAACCTCGCCGCCATGGTCGCTGGGTACCAGGCGCCGCACCTGCCGATCTCCTTCCTCTCCTTCGGTGGTTATGAAGAGACCGGCGGTCTCGTCGCGCCGACCCGCCAGGTCGATCGCGCCCGCCTCGCCGGGATCATCTACCCCGGTCGTGTCAGCCCGGACGACGCCAAGTCGCCGCTCTATCACAGCGAGAAGGCCCGCTCGCTCATCGACCTCGCCCGCCGCAAGCGCGCGGAGGCGCTCGCCGAGAAGGCCGGGCTCCCGAAGATCAAGCAGAGCATGGACACCCTGCTCGCCGCCCGCCTCGGCAGCGACCAGCTCCAGCGCCTCGAAGAGCTGCTGCCCACCCTCAACGGCCAAGGCGATCAAGCCCGCGTCGAGCTCGCCGTCGCCGCCTACCGCGCCGGCGTCGGCATCGCCGCCAACTTCGCCCGCGGCGGCTTCGACACCCACAGCAACCACAACGCCGCGCACCGGAACGCGATGGCCGCGCTGCTCAACCTCGTCAACATGCTCTGGGCCAAGGTCGACGAGGCCGGCCTCGCCCACCGCACCGTCATGCTCATCACCTCCGACTTCGGCCGCACGCCGAGGTATGGCAACAACACCGGCTACAACGCCAACATGGGCAAGGATCACTGGCCGATCTCGTCGATGATCGTCGTCTCCGGCCTGCCCGGCTTCGAGGGCGGCCGCACCCTCGGCCTCACCGACGAGTGGCACTCGGCGATCAGCATCGATCCCAAGACCTTGGAGCCCGCCGAGGGCGGCGTGCGGATCCGCCCCGAGCACGTCCACCGCAACCTCCGCGACCTGCTCGGCATGACCGACGGAGCGATCGACAAGCGCTTCCCCTTAAAGCCCGAGCACGACCTCAGGCTCTTCTAGACGAGCGCCGACCAGCGCGACGACGAAGACCAGGCGAGCCCCGCGAGAGTCACTCTCCGGGGCTCGCCCTCTTTATGGGCTCATTGCGCCCGTCTCTGGCTGACCGGACCTCACTGCGGCACGGGCACGAACACGTCGTTGATCGACCCCAGGTCGCCGCCCCCTGGGTACCCGTACGACGAGTACGTGTCGGTCCCCCACACCACGATGCCGAAGGTCTTCTCGCTCTCGGCGAGGTGGCTGCTCGTGTCGCAGGTCGAGCCCATCGCCTTCACGCCGCCGCGCGTGAGGTCGACGTGGGCGACCTCGTACTTGCCGCTGCTGCCGACCGGCATCCAGCCGCTCACCGCGCCGAGGCACTCGATCGTCACGTCCGCGAAGAGGTCGTCTTGCCCCTTCACCCGCGTCAGCACCAAGTTGGTCGTCGGGTAGGTCGGGTCGGAGAAGAACGCGTAACGCGTCTGGAACTGCTGCGGCGCCAGCAGCGACACCCACTCCTCGTCGCCGAGCCCGCACGGGGTGTTCGGGTTGCCGCTGCAACCTGGCCTAAAGTTCCCCTGCGTGCCCGCCATATACTGCGTGAACGCGAACGGGTGCTCGTCGTCCTGCGCCGACACGACGAACAGCGACGTCGTCTCGAAGTCGACCACCTGCCCGGCGTTGATCACGTCGGGCACCCCGTTGGGCTTCGGGTCCCACGTGAGCTGCGTGCCGTCGACCGCGCCGACGATCCGATACGGCACGCTCTCGAGCTGGAGGCTCTGCAGGCGCGTCACCACGCTCGCGCCCACGTACTCATAGCCGAGCGCCTTCACGTGCGGGATCTGCTGGTGCGCCGAGTCGCCGCCGCCGCCGCCAGGCGAGGTCATCGAGCCGATCCGCATGTACTTGTTGCCCGTCCACAGGCCGATCGGCTTGTCCGACTCGAAGATCGCCGAGGTCGGGTCCATCGGGTGGTTGAGCCCGCTCCACTGGATGATCTCGCCCGCGTTCAGCGTGTACTCCGTGCTCTCGTTCGCCGGCGCCGGCGCGATCCCGCCGCCCCCCGGGAACGCGCTCTTCGGCGCCACCTTCACCGTCGTGTTGTCCTCCCGCGCGACGATCAGCGCGAAGCGCCCGTCCGACTGCGAGCCCAGCGCCGGCGCCACCGCGACGAAGTTCGTCCCCCACGACGCGTTCGGGAAGAGCAGCGTCGCGCTCGGCAGGTAGCTGGTCGCGCCGCCGTACGGGAGGATGTCGTAGGCCCGCACCGGCACGTCCGTCTTCACCCGGAACGCCGCCCCCTTGCCCGCGCCGGGCACCGCGGTGTCCTCGAGCACCGCCGGCGGGAACGGGCACTCGAGCGAGGTCCCGTTCGCCACACCTGGCCGATGAGACAGGAACAAGATCGCCACCTGATCCGGCGGCAGCCCCTCGGGCGGCAGCGGGTCGTAGCTCTGGTTCGGCTTGATCCCCTTGGGGATCCGCGCGTACTGGTTCACGTTGAACTGCTGCCCGCCGCGCTCGATCGTGATCTGCGCCGCCTTGTCCCACGTGTTCGCCAAGAACACCGCGAAGCAGGGCCCGCGCTGCGACGCCCCCGCGTTGCCGTTAAAGACGAACGGCGGCGTCGGCGCCCAGAAGTCGCAGCCGATCGACCCTTGCACGTTCGCGACCGCCTCACACGCGGCGATGCACGCGCCGTCGAAGCAGCCCTCCTCGGGATCACAGGTCTCCACGATCTGCCCCTGCTCGTTCAGCACCTTTTTGAGGTCCGCCGAGCACTTCAGCACCGGCGGCGGCGGCTCCTCCGTGGTGCTGTCGCTGTCGCTGTCGCTCGTCGACGCGTCCGTCGTGCCCATCGTCACCCCGTCCGTCGTCGTGCCCGGGTCCGTATCCGTGGCCGCGGAGGTCGTGCCGGCGGTCGTCGTCGCCGTATCGCTCTCGCTCCCGCTCGCGGTCCCGGTCGCGTCCGTGTCGCTGGTCGAGCCCACGCTCGTGCCGACGCTCGTGCCGACGCTCGTCCCGGAGTTCGTCCCGATCGTCGTGGACCCTGTGCTCGTCCCGTCGTCGCCGCCCGAGTCGCCGCTACAGCCCACCGCGGCCGCGCACGCCCACGCGACCAAGGCGAAGCCCCCGCCGCGACTACCTCGACAAGCACGCCCTCGATTTCTCATGTCTTCGATCGTCATCGGCCCATCGTACCCCGTAGCGCCCCTCGGGGGACGCCTGCGCGCCGCCGATCCCCCACGCCCGCGAGCGCTCCTCTCCGTAGACACGCGCATTTCTGCCCACTACCATGACCTCATGCGCGTCAGGTCCATCCACGGCCCGCGGGTCGCCTCGCTGCTCCTCATCGGCGCCGCTGGCTGCTACAGCGGCAACCTGCCCCAAGAGACAGAGCCCACCACCGGCGCGAGCGCGGAGGCGAGCGGCGGGGCCAGCGACGGCGACACCGACACCGACACCGACACCGACGGCGCCGCCCCCGTGGTCGCGTGGTCGCCGATGCACCGCCTCAACCGCCTCGAGTACAACAACACCCTGCGCGACCTGCTCGGCACCGCCCTGCGCCCCGCCGACGCCTTCGGCCCCGACCCTGAGGCCAACGGCTTCGACAACATGGCCGCGCAGCTCCGCGTCTCCTCCAGCCTCATCGACGCCTACGACGGGGCCGCCCGCGCCGTCATCGCCGACGCCTTAGACGACCAACCCGCCTTCCGCGCCGACTTCGCCGGCGACGGCCTCGACGTCCCCGGCGGCTACCGCGTCGGCGATCTCTGGGCCCTCAGCGGCCAGCCCCTCACCGTCCAGGTCACCGTCCCCAGCTACACCGAGGCCGAGATCGTCCTCTACGCCGGCATGATGTTCGGCGGCGCCGCGCCGGCCCCCCAGGCCCGCCTGAGCGTCAACGGCGTCGACCTCCCGCCCTTCGCCGCCCAGGGCAGCGCCGCGATCCCAGCGCCGCACGTCCAGCCGATCGCCCTCACCGCCGGCGCCCACACCATCACGGTGCTGCCGACCAACTACGTCAACCTGCCCGCCCAGAACGACTTCAACAACATCTTCGTCGCCGGCCTCAGCGTGCGCTCGATCGAGATGACCTCTGGGCCAGGTCGCGCGCGGATCTACACCTGCGAGCCCGAGGGCGAGGGCGACCTCGCCTGCTACGGCGAGATCCTCACAGGCTTCGCCGCCCGCGCCTGGCGGCGCCCCCTCGACGACGACGAGCGGGCCGATCTGCTCGCCCTCTTCGCGCAGCTCCGCGGCCACGGCGAGGGCCCAGACGAGGCCCTGCGCCTGGTCATGCGCGGCGTCCTCCTCAGCCCCAAGTTCTTCTACCGCGCCCGCACCACCGAGGACCAAGACGGCGACGGCTGGCTGGACGACTACGTGCTCGCCAGCCGCCTCTCCTACTTCCTCTGGAGCTCGATGCCCGACGATCGCCTCTTCGCGATGGCCGCCGAGGGCCGCCTCGCCACCGACGAGGGCCTCCGCGAGGCCGTCGAGTTTATGCTCGCCGATCCCAAGGCCCAGGCCCTGCTCGACGGCTTCGCCGAGCAGTGGCTCGCCACCCGCCACCTCGCCGCCTACAGCCCCAACCCCGCCGTCTACCCCGGCTGGAGCGGCGAGGTGCGGGCCGCGATGATCGCCGAGTCCAAGCTCTTCTTCGGCGATTTTTTACAGAACGAGCTCCCCGTCGCCTCCTTGATCCACCCCGACTTCGCCTACCGCAACGACCCCCTCGCCGCCCACTACGGCCTGCCCCCCGTCGGCTCCGCCGGCCCCCTGCTGCGCGTGCCCGCCGAGGGCCCCGAGCGCCGCGGCCTGCTCGCCCTCGGCGCCTGGCTCACCGCCACCTCCGACGCCGACCACTCCTCGCCGATCCGCCGCGGCCGCTGGGCCTCCGAGCGGCTGCTCTGCACCCCGATCCCTCCGCCGCCCCCGGGCGTCGTCTTTGAGCCCCCCGACCTCGGCGGCGCCGACTCCGTGCGCGAGGCCCTCGAGATGCACCGCTCTGACCCCGCCTGCGCCGGCTGCCACGCCCTGCTCGACGTGCTCGGCATCGGCTTTGAGGAGTACAACGGCGTCGCCCAGCCCGTCCTCGACCCAGAGCTCGACAACCTCGGCGAGCTCCCCGACGGCAGCACCTTCAACGGCGCCCACGAGCTCTCCCAGCTCTTCGCCGACAGCGACGTCTTCGTCGAGTGCTTCACCCGCACCCTCTTCACCTACGCGGCTGGCCGCCCATGGGGCCCCCACGACGCCCTACCGCTGCGCCAGCTCGCGCTCACCGCCCGCGCCGAGGCCTACACCCTGCCTCAGCTCATCGACGCCCTCGTGCACACCCCCAGCTTTCGCGGCCCCGCGCCCCTCGACCAAGCAGAGTAACGCCGATGCCACACCGCACCACCCGCCGTCGCCTCTTGCTCGGAGCCGGGGCCGCCTGCCTCGCCCTACCCGCCCTCGAGCTTTTTTCCGCGAGGACCGCCCGCGCCGCCGCCCCGCCGCCCCGCCTGCTCGTCTACTACTTCCCCAACGGCCGCCGCCCCGAGTGGTGGGTGCCCACCGGCCCCAACGGCGCCCTCACCTTTCCCGCGCAGGCCGCCGCCCTCCAGCCCTTCGCCGGCCAGACCTTGGCCTTTCATAATCTCTCTAACAACGCCGCGATCAACAGCCCCGGCGCCGCCCACGCGATGGGCACCGGCACCGTCATGACCGGCTCAACGATCTCCACCGTCGCCGGCGGCAAGATCGAGAACAACGTCTCCCTCGACCAGCTCCTCGTCCAACAGCTCGCCCCCGCCACCCGCTTCGCCTCGCTCCAGTGGAGCGCCGGCGAGCCTGGCCCCTGCGACGTCGGCGGCTCCTCCTGCGCCTACACCCAGAGCATCTCCTGGACCGGCCCCGCCGCCCCCCTCGTCGCCACCATCGACCCTCGCGCCGCCTTTGAGCGCCTCTTCGGCGGCGGCGTCGACGGCCTCGAAGGCGACGCCGCCGCCCTGCGCCGCGTCACCAAACAGTCCGTCATCGACGCCGTACGCGACGACGCCCGCGCCCTCCAAAGCACCCTCGGCAACGCCGACAAGAAGACCTTAGAGGACTACTTCGACGCCCTCCGCGACCTCGAGCGCAGCCTCGACGGCAGCGCCGCCGAGTGCGCCGCCGAGCCCGTCCCGCCCGTGCCCGGCCTCGATTACCCCGGCCGCGTCGCCGCCTTCCACGAGCTGATCCGCCTCGCCTTCCTCTGCGACCAGACCCGCTTCCTCAGCTTCATGATCGAGTTCGGCCTCAGCGGCCGCTCCCACGACTTTTTGAGCGCGCCCGGCGGCCACCACGCGCTCTCGCACTACGGCGATCAGAGCGCCAAAGATCGCCTCGAGAAGGTCGAGACGTGGCAGACCTCGCAGCTCGGCGCCCTGCTCACGATCTTAAAAAACACCCCCGGCAGCGAAGGCGCCACCATGCTCGACGAGACCATCGTGCTCGCGATCCCCAGCATGGGCGAGGGCAGCAGCCACGACCACGCCCACAACTGCCCGATCCTCTTCGGCGGCGCCGGAGTGATCGCCGCCGACGGCCGCCGGCTCTCCTTCCCCCCGGAGAGCCCGCCCCCGCTCACCAACCTGCACGTCAGCCTGCTGCAAGCCTACGGCGTCCAAGGCGCCTTCGGCGCCGGCGGCGCGATCTTCGGCGACGACGGCGTCGCCCCGATCGACGGCGTCGTCCTCTGAACCACCGCCTGTCTCTTCAGCCAGGCTTCGACCGACCGCGCCCGCTGGCCGCGCCCGTGCCCCCCGTGCCCCACCGAAGCGAACCCTCGCGCCGCCCCGCCGCCTTGACCTGTCTCTTGGGTCTAGTCGCTCTCACCACGACCGTCGCCCTCGCCTCGACCGACGCCCGCGCCGCCGGCCCGATCGGCGAGGTGATCGCCGCCTGCGACGGCGTCTCGGGCTGGTCCGTCGACCCTGACGCCCCCGACGCCGTCATCGACGTCCACCTCTACTTCGACGGGCCCGCCGGCGATCCTGGCGCCGTCGGCCTCGCCCTCACCGCCGGCCTCAGCCCCCCCGGCTGCCGCGGCCAAGCCTGCGGCCACAGCTTCTCCGCCGCGCTCCCCCTCAGCCGCCTCGACGGCCAGAGCCACCCGGTCTACGCCTACGGCATCGACATCAGCGGCGACCCCAACCAAGACCTCAGCGCCTCACCCGCCGCCTACGCCTGCCCGCCCCTGCCGATCGTCACGGGTGTGCGGCGCCACATCGCCAACCCCGCCACCCTCGACGCCTGGCGCCACTCGATCTTTTATGACCTCATGAAGGTCAGCGACCTCGCCCTCGCCGCCGCCCCTGTCGGCCCCGTCATCGACGCCCCCCCGGCCTTCGTGACCGCCGAGGGCGACGCGTCGATCTGGCTCTTAGACCAGGGTTTTCGCCGCCCCGTCGGCGAGGGCGCCCTCGCCGCCTGGCGCTTCACCCCCGCCGACGCCGCCCCGATCGCCGACGCCGCGCTCGCCGCCTTGCCCGAGGGCACGCCCTTGCCGCCGCGGCCGATCCTGGTCCAAGGGTCAGGCGCCGCCGTCTTCCTCGTCGACGATCGCCAGTGCCTCTTCGGCGACCCCGACCCCGCCTGCCCCCAGGTCCCCGACCCTGAGACCACCTCCGGCGACGGCTCCTCCACGGGCGACAGCGCCGACTCCGACACCACCGACAGCCCCACGTCCACGTCCACCGCCGCCGCCGACGAGAGCGCCACCAACGCCAGCGAGCCCACCGACAGCGAGCCCGCCGCCACCGACAGCGCCACCACCAGCGCCGCGGCGGAGGACCCCGGCTGCGGCTGCCACGCCTCATCGTCCCTGTCCTCGTCCACCGTCGGCGCCTGGGCGCTCACGCTCCTGCTCGTTCGCCGCCGCCGCCGCGCGCGTACGCGCCCCCATGATCGATGATCCCAGCTCATAGGTCGAACAAAGAACCCTCAGTACCCCTCATCGACGCTCCCCCGTAAACAACGAGGAGCGGCGCCATCGAGCGCCAGGAGCGACGACGATGATCAGCACCAGCAAGCACAACCGCCCCCGCACCGCCACCAAGCTCACCTGCGCCGCCCTTTTGGCCTGCATGACCGCGGGCCTGCCCGCCTGCAGCGGCGACGACGGCGCCAGCGCGACCGACACCACCACCGACGCCACCACCACCGGCGCGACTGACACCACGGACACCGAGAGCACCGGCGAGACCCCCCTCCAGCCCGCCGATCTCGTCGGCCGCTGGGTCAGCGCTGGCTGCGAGTCCTATCCAGACGGCATGGGCGGCACCAACTACCTCACCCGCGACTTCACCCTCACCGCCACCACCTGGAACCTCAAGGGCGTGATCTTCGCCGACCCGGAGTGCAGCACCCCCTTCTTCGACTTCGAGATCGACGGCCCCTACACCCTCGGCGCCCTCTCGCAGACCGTCTTGACCGCCACCGAGGGCGACTTCGGCTTCACCACCAACGTCTGGACCGCGCGCCTCCAAGGCGCCGCCGATCTTTTTGACAGCTCCGGCTGCGGCGCCGGCTCATGGCAGGTCGACGTCCCCCAGGACGTCACCCAGACCGGCTGCATCGGCGTCGCCAAGCCCATCGGCGAGTGCCCCGAGGAGTACGACATCGTCGCGGTCGTCGGCGACGATCTCTTCTTCGGCGAGCGGATCACCGACATGTGCGCCGTCGCCGGCCGCCCCGCCGCCCTCAACACCTACCCGGTCGTCCGCGACTAGCCCTCGTCTCCTCCCCTCCTCTGCCGACGTCGGCGCCTCGGTGAATGAGCCCCTCTCGTTCGCCAAAGCGCCGGAATCGCGTTTTAAAAACGGCAGATAACCGCAGTTTTAGAGACCAGCAGACTGGTCATCTCAGGCCAAGCCGCGCAGAATGCTGCCGTGACCGGCGATATTTCTCTGCTCGAAGCCGAGTTTTCCGCTCTCTCCCCGAGGCGAGCCGTCCAACGCGCCCTCGAGCGCTACGGCGACGAGCTCGTGATCTCCTTCAGCGGCGCCGAGGACGTGCTCTTGCTCGAGTACGCCGCGACCAGCGGCCACCCCTTCCAGGTGCTCAGCCTCGACACTGGCCGCCTGCACCCCGAGACCTACCGCTACTTCCAGGTCGTCGCCGAGCGCTACCAGATCCGCGTCGAGTTCGCCTTCCCCGACGCCGCCGCCGTCGAGCAGCTCGTCCGCGCCAAGGGCCTCTTTTCCTTCTACGAGGACGGCCACGCCGAGTGCTGCGCGATCCGCAAGGTCGAGCCGCTGCGCCGCCACCTCGCCGGCCGCCGCGCCTGGATCACCGGCCAGCGCCGCGACCAGAGCCCCGGCACCCGCGCCGCCCTCGCCCCCGTCGAGCCCGACCCGGTGTTCCGCGGCAAGCACGATCAACCTGTCTTAAAGTTCAGCCCCCTCTACCAAACCACCAGCGCCGAGGTGTGGGCCGAGATCGAGGCCCTCGGGCTCCCCTACAACCCCTTGCACGCGCGCGGCATGGTCAGCATCGGCTGCGAGCCGTGCACCCGCCCGATCCTGCCCGGCCAACACGAGCGCGACGGCCGCTGGTGGTGGGAGAACGTCAACAAGAAGGAGTGCGGCCTCCACCGCCCCACCTGAGCGCCCGCGCCCTCAGGCCCGGCGCCTTGCTCGTGATCACCCACTCTGGCACCCTGCCCACGTGCCCTCGGCGACCCCGAAGCGCCTCGACCGGGTGAAGGTCGCGGGCTTTCGCTCCTTCCGCGCCCTCGACCTTCTGCTTCGCCAGGTCAACGTCCTGATCGGCGCCAACGGCTCTGGCAAGAGCAACTTCATCGACATCTTCCGGCTGCTCGGCGAGCTCGTCCGCGGCGACCTCCAAGCTGGAGTGCGCACCCGCGGCGGCGCGGATCGGCTCCTCTACCTCGGCGCCAAGGCCACCCCCGAGCTCAAGGCATCCTTCGAGTTCGGCGACAACGCCTATAACTTCACCCTCAAGCCGACCGCCGATCACACCCTGATCTTCGGCCACGAGGGCGGCACCTACCGCTCGTGGTCGACCCACTACACGCCCATCTTCGGCCGCGGCCACACCGAATCACAACTACATCGCCACTGCACCCCGCAAGACCCTGGGATCGCCGACTGGATCGACGCCTCGCTCAAGAGCTGGCGCGTCTATCACTTCCATGACACCAGCGCGATGGCCGGCGTCCGCGGCCCCGAGACCACCCGCGACAACCAACGCCTGCGCGACGACGCCCGCAACCTCGCGCCGTTCCTCCTCCACCTGCGCGACGACCACCCCGCCGTCTTCGAGCGGATCACCCGCACCGTCCGCCTCGCCGCGCCCTTCTTCCATGAATTCCTCCTACGTCCCGCCAAGGAGGCGAACGGTGACACATCCGTCCTCCTCGAGTGGCGCCAGCCTGGCAGCGACTACCCCTTCCACCCCAGCCAGATCTCGGACGGCACGCTCCGCTTCATCTGCCTCACCACCGCGCTCCTCCAGCCTGACCCGCCCGAGCTGCTCATCCTCGACGAGCCGGAGCTGGGCCTGCACCCCTACGCGCTCTCGCTGCTCGCCGAGCTGGTCAACACGTTCCCCAAACAAGTCATCATCGCCACCCAGTCCTCGACGCTCCTCAACCACTTCACCCCCGAGGACATCATCGTCGCGGCCCGACGCGACGCGGAGACCACGCTCACTCGGCTGAACACCGCGCAGCTCCACGAGTGGCTCACCGACTACACCCTCGGCGAGTTATGGGAGAAGGACGTCATCGCAGCCGGGCCCCAGCGCGAAGAAGCCGCCGATGGTTGACCTTCATATCATCGTCGAAGGCCAGACCGAGCAGACCTTTGTCCGCGAGCTGCTCGCCCCCCACCTCGGGCATCACGGCGTCTTCGCGGTCCCAAGGCTCGTCGGTAAGCCCGGCCACAAGGGCGGCAACAGCTTTCCTGCGGCCCGCACAGACATCCTCGCGACCCTCAAGCAACGCGCGGAGATCTACTGCACGACCATGTTCGACTACTACGGCCTCCGCTCCGACTGGCCCGGTTATGAAGAGGCCCGCGCCCAACCCTCCGCCGCGGCTGTCTCGCTCCTCGCCGAGCACCTCCACGCTGAGATCGCTCGCCGACTCCCCAGCGCCGCCGACCGCTTCATCCCGTACTTCCAGCGGCACGAGTTCGAGGCTCTCCTCTTCGCCGAGCCGAACTCGCTCGCTCAGAACATCGAAGTCGACCCTAAACGCGTGACCGAGCTGCTCTCCCGCTATGGCGGCGAGCCCGAGGCGATCAACACCGACAAGGGCCCGTCGAGACACATCCAGGAGCTCGCCCCTTCCTTCAAGAAGCGCATCGACGGCCCGCTGCTCGCCCTCGACATCGGCCTCGCGGCGATCCGCGGCCGCTGCCCCCACTTCGACACCTGGCTCACCAGGCTCGAGGCGCTCGCGCGGCCCACGTAGGGACCGGCCCGACGCGCCAGCCCGCGCCGCCTCACCTCGCCCACGAGCGCCAGCGCGCGCTCCCGCGCCCCCTCGCGCGCGCTCCCGCGCCGGGCCGCCGTCAGCCTTCCGTCGACGCCGCGGCTGCGGTAAACCGTCCGCTGGATCCTGGCCTTGGAGACAGTCACCGAAGCGCAGAGCGTCGCGGAGACGATCGCCGCCGCCGACGAGCGCGCGCCGGGACCCGCCACCGGCGCGCACGAGGCCGCCGCCAAGATCGGCCGCTACATCGTGCTCGGCGCGCTCGGCGAGGGCGGCATGGGCGTCGTCTACGCCGCCTACGACCCCGAGCTCGATCGCAAGGTCGCCCTCAAGGTGCTCCTCCGCGGCCGCAGCGGCAGCGCCCGCGCGCACGAGCGGCTGCTCCGCGAGGCGCAGGCGCTCGCCCGCCTCTCGCACCCCAACGTCGTCGCCGTCCACGACGTCGGCACCCACGACGGCCGCGTCTTCATCGCGATGGAGTTCATCGCTGGCGCCACCCTCACCGCCACCGTCGCCGCCGAGCGCCTGGACGCCGCCGCGATCCTCCGCCTCTACCGCGCCGCCGGCCAAGGCCTCGCCGCCGCCCACCGCGCCGGCCTGGTCCACCGCGACTTTAAGCCTGACAACGTCATGGTCGATCCAGACGGCCGCGTCCGCGTCGTCGACTTCGGCCTCGCCCTCGCCGCCGCCGAGGCGAGCCCCACCGACTCCCTCGTCCCGAGCGCCTCCAACCACAGCAAGTTGACGATGACCGGCGCGCTCATGGGGACCCCCGCCTACATGGCCCCCGAGCAGCACCTCGGCGCCGCCACCGACGCGCGCACCGACATCTTCGCCTTCTGCGTCGCCCTCTACGAGCATCTCTATGGCGAGCGCCCCTTCGCCGGAGACAGCGTCGTCCGCGTCGCCGCCGAGGTGTTGGAGGGCCGGATCCGCGAGGCCCCGCGCGGCTCCAAGGTCCCGCGGGCGCTGCGCCGCGTGCTCCTCCGCGGCCTCGCTCGCGATCCACAGGATCGCCACCCGACGATGGACGCGCTGCTCGCCGAGCTCGACGCCGCCCTCGCCGCCCCCACGCGCCGCCGCCTCTTCATCGCCGGCGGCGTCGCCCTCGCCCTCGGGCTCGCCGCCCTCGCCTTCGGCCTCCATACCCGCGACGAGGTGGATCGCTGCGACAGCAGCGCCGCGCTGATCGCCGCCGTCTGGTCCCCGCAGGCGCGCGACGCCGGCGCTCAGGCCTTCGCGACCAGCGGCCTCAGCTACCGCGACGACGCCTGGTCGCGCGTCGCCGCCCGCCTCGACGCCTGGACCCGCGAGTGGTCGGAGGCCCGCGACCGAGCCTGCCTCGACGCCCGCGAGCGAGGCGACTTCGCCGACGCCCTGCGGACCCGCCGCGACGCCTGCTTCGATCAGCAGCGCGCCCGCCTCGAGGTGATCGTCGAGCTGCTCGCCGACGCCGACGCCGAGATCATCGCGCGGATCGGCGAGCTCACCGCCTCGCTACCGCCCGCCCACGACTGCTCCGCCGCCGCGGTGCTGCGCGCCCTCGAGGGTCCAGCCCCACCCAGCGACCAGCTCGCGCCCGCCGTCGACCAGCTCCGACGCCGCCTCGCCGCCGCCAGCGTCCGCTTCCGCGCCACCTTCGCGGACCCCGAGCTCGCGGCGATCGAAGCGATCGTCCCCGAGGCTCGCGCGCTCGGCTACCGACCGCTCCTCGCTGAAGCCGCCGCCCTCGCCGCCGAGGCCAACCTCCACCGGGGGCGCGCGGATCAAGCGGAGGCGCACTTCCTCGACGCGCTGACCGAGGCCGAGGCGATCGGCGACGCCCGCCGCCTCGCCGCGATCTGGCCCAAGTGGATCATCTTCCTCGTCAAGGCCCGCAGCGCCTTCGACGAGGCCAGACGCGCCGATCGCCGCGCCGACGCGATCCTCGAGCGGGTCGGCGCCGACGAGGTCGCCCAATTCAACCTCCTCGAGGCCCGCGCCGTGCTCGCCCGCTCCGTCGAGGATCGACCCCGCGCCCGCCGCGAGTCTGAGGCGGCGATCCAGCTCGGCGAGCGCATCTTCGGCGCGGACTCGCTAAAGCTCGCCGACCTGCACAACAACCTCGGCGGCGCCCTCATCGCGACCGACATCGACGCCGCCGTCGAGCACATCGAGCGCGCCCTCGCGATCTGGGAGCAAGAGCTCGGGCCTCAGTACCCGAAGATCGGCTACTCCTACTTCAACCTCGCCCGCGCCGCCAGCCAACGCAAGGATCACGCCGAGGCCGAGCGCCTCTACCGCGCCGCGCTCGAGCGCTTCGAGCAGATCGACCCCGATCACCCCCACATCGGCGCCGCCCTCAACAACCTCGCCACCGTCCTCGAGGAGCTGGACGACTACGATCGCGCGCTCATCGAGTACCGCCGCGCCTTGGCGCACCTGCGGCGCACCAGCGGCGAGCAGCACGACATGACCGCGACCTCCTACCTCACGACCGGCACCGCCGAGGCCCGCGCCGGCAACCTCGTGGAGGCCCGCCGCTACCTCGAGACCGGCCTAGAGCTCCGCCGCAAGCTCTTCGGACCGGACCACGCCGACGTGCTCCTCGCGGAGGCGCGATACCTGGACTTCCTCCTCGACGACGACGATCTCGACGCCGCGCGCGCCCTCGCCGACCGCCTGCTCGCCGCTGCGATCGCCGCGCCAGTCGAGCCCACCAGCCCGCACCGGCACGTCTACCCCACGCTCGCGCGGGCTCGCCTCCTCGATCGACGCCCGCGCGAAGCGCTGGAGCTGGTCACACGCGCCCGCGCGTTGGCGAGTATGGACCGCGACACCGCCGCGGGCCTCGACTTCACCGAGGCCCGCGCCCTCGTCGCCACCGACGGCGATCGGGCTCGCGCCCGCGAGCTCGCCCAGGCCGCCGCAGAATTTTGGCGCCGTTACCCCCGCTACTACCGCAGAGAGCTCGCCGAGCTCGACGCCTTGCTCGCCGAGCTCGACCACCCCGCCAAGCCCGGCGCCTCGCGCGACCCCGCGCCCTCGCGCCGCTGACCCCCGACCTTCGCGCGACGTCGAGGCGATCGCCCGGCGATGGTAGTGTGGTGACGTGCTCCGCTCCGCCCTCGCGCTCGCCCTCGCGCTCGCCCTCGCGTCCGCCTGCTTCGTCGACCTCGAGGTCACCAGCGACAGCGGCGCCGCCTCCACGACCGCCGAGGCCACGACCACCGCCACCAGCGCCGCCGCCACCACCGAAGGCGAGAGCACCTCCTCCTCGACCACATCGACGACATCGACGACATCGACGACATCAACCGCCACCACCGCCACCACCGCCGCCACCACGGAGGACGAGACCGGCGCGACCACCGGCTCCGCCGGGCCCCTCCTCTGCGGCCTCCCTTTCGACGGCTGGACCCTGACGCCGCCGGTTCAGCTCGCGGTCCTCGGCTCGACCGCCCAGGAGAGCGACCCACGGCTGCTCGCCGGCGACCTCCGCTTGATCTTCTCGTCCAAGCGCGGCGGCAACCACGACCTCTACCTCAGCGCCCGCGAGGGCCTCGGCGCGCCTTGGGGGGCGCCTACCCTCGCCGACGACTTAGGCCTCAACAGCCAGTACAACGAGCTACAGGTGGTCTTCAGCGATGACGAGCTCGCCATCGCCCTCACCAGCGATCGCCCCGGCGGCCTCGGCGGCCACGACATCTGGTTCGGCACACGGACGACGGTCGACGAGCCCTTCGGCGCGCTGGTCCACGACGAGGTGCTCAACTCGATCAGGAACGAATTCGACCTCCACGCCGCGAATCACGCCACCCGCCTCTACTTCAACACCCAGAACAACACCGGCTCGCAGCTGCTCGTCTCCGAGCTCGTGGGGCCGGGGCTCGTGTGGAGCGCGCCGGCGCCGGTCGAGGGCGTCGCGTCTCCGGGCAGCAACGACGCGAGCCCCTTCCTCACCCCCGACGAGCGGCTCATCTTCTTCGCCTCCAACCGAGCCGGCACCAGCGACATCTGGTGGGCGGTCCGCGACGAGCCCGATCAACCCTTCGGCGCGCCCGTCCCCGCCCCGGTGATCAACGACCCTACGGTCTTCGACGGCGAGCCGACCCTCAGCGGAGACGGATGCGAGCTGATCTTCTGCTCCAACCGCCTCAGCGGCGCCAACTGGGAGCTCTACAGCGCGCGCGTCGTCGCCCGCTGATCGTCCCCGCGCCGTCGACGGCCTCACGGGTTCGCGCGCGCGTCCAGGTACTCTTCGAGGTTCGTGTACCCGTCGAGGTCGTCATCGCCGTTGCGATCGCCCGCAAAATTCGGGTCCAGCCCGCGCGCCAGCTCCCACACGTCGCTCATCCCGTCGCCGTCCGAGTCTTGGATCTTCTGGCCCGCGTCGATCGTGCCCCAGCCGCCAACATCATCCTGCGAGTCGATGATCGCCCCCTTACCCTCCTTCAACGCCTTGATGATCCGCAGATCGACCGAATCCCGCGCCCACGGCAGCGCCCCAGCGCCCGCCAGCACCAGCTCCAGCGCCTCCTTCGCCGAGTGCGTCGTCACCGGCCGCATCGAGAACTCGCTCGCCTGCGTGTACGTCCCCTTGATCGCCGCCCAGCCGTCGTCTTTGCCGTCAAAGGCGCCGTTCTTGTTCAGGTCGCGCAGGTTCCCCTTTTGGAAGATATGCAGCTTGCTCGCCGCCTCGCCCTGGAACATGTGCGTACTGCTCGTATTCGACGGCCCGAAGATCAGATAATTACCCACGTAGTTCAGCTCCAGCTTCTTCGTCTGCCCGCTCACGTAGCCCGGGCTCGGGCAATTATAGATCACGTTATTGCGCAGATCTGCGCGCTGGCTCTGGCCGCTCTCATAGGCCCCGATCGCCGGGTTGCGGTTATTATTGCTAAAAAACAGGCTGTGGTGGATCGACAGGTTCGAGTCCCCCGTCTTCGGCTTAAACAGGCTGCCCATGCTGTGCCCCGGGTGCGAGCAGTCGTACTCGCCGTGAAAGAGGCAGGTCTTGCGCAGCCCCTCGGCGATGATCGAGTACTGCACCGTCACGTCTTCAAAGCTCGACCCCCCGCTCAGCGACTCGTCGATCCCCCACGACGCCGACACGTGGTCGACGATGATGCACGACCCTTGCAGCGTCAGGCTGTCCTCGGTGAAGCCGCTGCCGTCCTTGCTCTTCTTCTTCTTCGGGTCGCCGGCGCGGAAGCGCACGTGGCGGATCACCACGTCGTTCGCCTTCACCTCGGTCTGGTAGCCCCGGATCACGATCCCCCCGCCCGGCGCGCTCTGCCCGGCGATGGTCAGCTCGCTGCGTGAGATCACCAGCGGCGAATTCAGCGTGATGATCCCCGCCACATCGAACACGATCGTCCGCGCCCCGCTGCCGCTCACCCCCGCCCGCAGCGAACCCGCGCCGCTGTCTGCCAGCGTCGTCACGTGATACACGTCGCCGCCGCGGCCGCCCACGCAGCGCATGCCCTCCCCCTCCGCCCCTGGGAACGCCATCACGCTCTCCGGGTCCGGCGCCGGGAAGCACGCGCCGCCGTTACAGATCTGTCCTCCAGGGCAGCTCCCGCACACCCCCCCGCAGCCGTCCGGCCCGCAGCTCGCGCCCTCGCAGCTCGGCTCGCAGCCCTCCCCGCCGGCCGTACACACGCAATAGTCCGACTTGTGCCCGCTGCCCGGCGCGCACGCCAGCTCCGGGCGGTTCAGGTCCGGCGCGCAGAGCCCGTCCAGATCCTCGAACACCTGCGCGCAGCTCATGCCCGCCGCCGCGCACACCGCCGCGCAGCCGGCGCTGTCCGAAAAGACAGCCGTACACGTCCCCTCCCCGCTCGCGCACAGCTCCCAGCTCGGGTGCGCCGCGATCGCCGCGCAAGGATCCGCCATCGGCTCGTCGCCCGATCCTCCGCCCGTCGGCTCGCCGCTCGACGAGCTCGGCTCGCCCCCGCTGCTCGCATCCCCGCCAGGCCCGCCGCCGCCCGAGCTATCGCTGTCACTCTCCCCCCCACCGCCGCTATCACTGTCACTTTCACCTTCACTGTCACTATCGCCCCCGTCACCGACGCTCCCGCCGCTGATCGACGCCCCCGTGATCCCCGAGCCGATCCCCGAACCCGCGCTCAACGCGCCCTCCCCTGCCGGGTCAGCGCAGGCGATCACCAGCGCCAGCGGGAGCACGATCGGGGAGGATTTTGGGGAGAGACGCGCGGTCACGAGCAGGACGATTTCGCACATTACTCCCCGCGTCAAGCCCCAGCCCGGCCCGGCCACCCTCCCCGCGCGCCACGAAGTGACGCCCGCTCGCGTTTGTGCTCTGCTCTGCCGAGCCCATGCGCCACCCCTTCATCCCCGCCGCGCTCGCCACCGCGTGCCTCACCCTCTTCGCCTGCGCCGGCGACAGCGGCCCGACCACCAACAGCGACACGGCCACGAGCAGCAGCTCCACGAGCACGAGCACGAGCACGAGCACGAGCACGAGCACGGACACGAGCACGAGCACGGACACGAGCACGGACACGAGCACGGACACGAGCGGCGCATCGGACACCACCACGGGATCCGAGTCGACAACGACCGCCAGCGCCACCGACACCACCGACACCACCGGCGCCGGCGAATCCTGCCGAGACAACCAGTTCCTGGGAAACGGCATCGCCGCGGATGGTTGGGGCCTCGGCGCCTTCTGCGACCGAGTCACGATCTGCGCCGCCCCCGATCAAGAGGCCGCGATCGAGGCCGCCGCGCCCGCCCTGCCGTGCGTCCCCAGCCCAGGCGAGCAATTCTCCTGCCCCCAAGGCCAGATCGAGTGCGGCCCCCCCGGCCAGGCCATGATCGACGACGCCCTCTACGCCCAGCTCTGCGCCGCCCTCGCCCTGCCCGGCCTCGACGCCGCCTACTGCTTGGTCTGGGGCCCCTAACCCCTCATCGCGACCGCTTCACCCCGCCCTTTCGCAGGATCCCAAACCCGTAGCGGTAGATATCCGGCACGTCGATGCGCCCATCGGAGCGCTCGCTCATCGCGCCGAGCTCGATCAGGGTGCGGAGCACCTTCTCGCCGTCGACGCCATACTCATCGTCCTCCTTGGGCTCTCGGCTCAGACTCGCGACCGCGACCCTGCGCTCGAGCATCACTGCCATGCCGCGCAGATGCTCCAGCCGCGCGACGACGGGGAATTCTTCACGCAGCTCGGCAGCTCGGCGCTTGGATGTGACCTCCAGCGCCGATCCCAGCTCGACCGGGGAGAGGAGGCGGAGGTTCTGCGCCATGGGGCCGTGCTGGATCGCCCAGCGGGCCGCGTTACGCACGAGGCTCAGGATCGAGCGCGGCACGGCCCGAGCATGCGCGTCTTGAAGGCGATTAGGGATCCAGCGATAGGTCAGCCCCTTCTTGTCACCGCTGCCCATCTGCTCGCCCACCAGGTGATCGACAAACCCCTTCTGCGACACCTTGCCAGTCTCGGGCAGCGCCGCGGGGGGCGTCCAACCGAGCGGTCCGCCGTTCTCAAGCGGGATCCCGCGCGCGCTCGACTCGATCCACATCCTCAGCCCATCCGAGGTGTTGCCCATATGCTTGATCAGCACGCGGTACAGGTCCTCCACCCGCCACTCGAGGGAGACCGAGCGCGCCTCCAGCTTACTCGCGTCCGGAAAGGCCGCGAGCGAGGCCTGAAAGAGATCCTCACGCACGAAGATCTTCGGGCGGATCTGACGGTACCGGTCAGCCAGCGAGAGCCACATCGCGAGCAGACTCGCCGTCATGGTGCGCCTCGCGCTTGAGGAGCTCTTGATCCGGTCCAGTCCGTCGTAGGTGATCACGATCGGCCCCGAGCGGGTGCGCTCCAACTTGTCCATCCACGCGCTGAGCCGACCGAGCTCACGCCCCGTGACGTCGGCGAGACCGCGGAGATCCCAGTCCGAACCCACCCGCGCGCATATGTCGGCGAACGCTCCTGTAGGCAGCGGCTCGTCAGTCACTTGGGCGAGGCGTCGACAGAGCCACCCGAACCAGAAGAAGCGCCGCGAGTCGTCATCGGCCTTCTCGGCGAAATCACCGACCACATCGAGGGGTGGGTGCTCGATGGAGCTGCTGTAGCCCTCGTACCATAAGACCTGCGAGGGGAAACCACCGCCCAGAGACGCGCCGAGCTCCGGCTGCCTCTGAATGTGGCCGAGGAAGTGGAACAGCGCGGATTTGCCCGCGCCACGCCCCCCACGCACGACCAAGGTCTCGGGGCGGATCGCGCGCGCATGCGCCTCGGAGGGCAAGAACCACTTGGGATCCTGAGCTACGGCGTCATCATCATCCGACCTCAGCGCTGAGAGATCTCTCAGCCGATCGGACCGGTCGCTCGCTTCTAGACTTCTGGGTGCGGTCATGCTGGCTCCTCGTCGTCGTCCGCCACGTCCGGCTCGACCTCAAGACGGCACTTCTCATCGACTCGGGCGGCGAGCTCCGTGAACTCCGAGTCCCTCAGGACCTCATTCACCCGACCCGCGAGTGAATCGATGCCGTCGAGCCAGTCTCGCCGTCGTACAGAGACGACCTCGTGGGGTTCACCCTTATCGGTCAATTGTGGCGGCGAGTCGTTGTCATAGGTGTACTCGCACATCAGGTCGTATACGCGCTCGCGGGTCCGATCCTGGCGGCTCTTGTAAAGAGCAGACTTTTCGTCGGCGGGCAACAGCGTCTCCACTAGCACGAGCCCGGCTCGTTTACCGCGGCCAAGGGTCCGGAGCGTCTGCTCGAGGCCCGCGAAATTCTGCGTTGTCCCGCGGAAGACCAAGACGTCGACGTGGGCGAGCCCGTGAACGGACATACCGGCGATATCATGGAGGCCGGCACGCGAGTCGAGGAGGATCACGTCAAACCTCCCTTCAGCTTTCATGCGCTCGAGCATGGCGCTCAGCGCCGAACCTACCGGGTTGGTCGCCCCGGGCTCGGCCGACGAGAAGTCGAGCCGCGCGAGCTTCTGCACGTATGCGGCGTCGATGCGGCCCGCCGGAAACACCGTAATATACGGATCGATCGACGGGTCGACCTGAGCGATGGCCGAGGCGCCGTCGAAGTTCAGCACCCCGGTGGCGATGTAATCCACGATCACGTCCAGCGTGCCTCGCTCCGTTCGGACTCCAAACAAGTCGCCGACCCCCGGCGCTTCAAGGTCGAGGTCGACGATGGCCACGCGCCTGCGGGCCTCGCGGCTCGCCAGCCGGATCGCATACACACCGACCAGCGTCGTGCGGCCGACCCCTCCCTTGAACGAGTGAAATGTGACGATCGGCGGGGTCTTCCCGGTCTCCAGCGGCCATGGCGGCTTCGGCGGCTCCTCCGTCAGCCACGCCTCCTTGCCGATCGTCCGCTCGATCCCGCTCCATCGCCCGCGCACATCAAGAGGGGTCTCCTGCCCGCCCAGCACGTTCGGGAGAGAGATCGGCCAGCCGATCGGCCACTTGTGCTTCGCGAGCTCGAGGACCTTCCGAGCGAGGTGCTGCAGGTCGGTACGCGCGGCGTCCGAGACGACCGGACCGACGAACCAGTCCCCGAGCGCGGCGCGAAGCGCGCGCTCAAGGTCGTCGAGCGGCAGCTTTTGTTTGGAGTTGCGCTGCTCGACGACGAGACGGACGCGACCTCGCACATCACGCACGACCGCGTATCGCGCGATCGCGTCGTCGATCGCCCGCAGATCACCATCGCTGCAGACTCGAATCAACTCATGCAGCACCCGATCGAAGGTCATCATCGGAGCGACTCCTCTTTGAGCGCGCCATTGAGGAATAGAGCGAGGATACACTCATCCACGGCCTCACGCCCCTGGCTGACGAGCTCGTCGACATCGCGCCCTGCCTTATGAGCGGCTGTCCCCGTCCGCTCATACCGGTGATTCGGGTGCCAGACGGCGACAATCGGAGCCCGCGAGGTCCACGCCCGCACCGGGAAGCGCCCCACGCGCGCATCGAGCGCGATGGCGAAGTCCACCACTCGGTCGCTGGCGTTCGAGAAATCGTGGCCGAGCACCTTCGGCACCCACCCGTCTTCAATGCACGCCTTGCGTGCGCACTCGTGGGCGAAGCCCGCGAGATGCCAGGCTTGGTCTCGCGAGCTCTGCAGTAGGGCCTCCGCATCACGGATGTGACGCATCGCGGCGGAGGCGAAGTCCTGCTCAGCTGCGCTCATGCGAGTGACCCTAGCTCAAAAATCTGGGCACGTAAACGCAGTGTTCTACGGCGGCTGTAGTGAAATCGCATGCCCACCCTCACCCGCCCGCGCCTGCGGCGGCGAGAAGCGCAGCGACAGGCACGACATGCCCCCGTCCAGCTTCGCGCACTCGCTGTTGCCGATCAGCCGCACCGCGAAGCCCGCGGCCGCCACCCGCGCCGCTGTCCTTATAAAACCCGCTGGCATCAGCACCAGATCATTAAAACGCGCGCTGTTCGCCGCCGCCTCCTCCCCGGGCGCTGTCAGGATCACCCGGTAGTCGGCGAAGATCCCCAGCCCTGCCAGCCGCGGCGTCGCCAGGATCGTCTCGCTGTCCAGCAGCGAGCAGTCGGTCTTGAGGTGCAGCACCTCTCCCGGCGTTATGACAGTCCGCACCGCATACCCCCACCGCCCCACCGCCGCCGCCAGCGCCGCGATCCCCGCCGCGTCCGTACGACCTGACCTTCCGACCAGGATCTCGCGCTCCGTCACCAGCACGTCGCCGCCGTCGATCGTCCCCGGCCCCTCGATCGTCAGCACCTCCTCATAGAGCGCGCGCAGGTGCCCCGCCATCGCCGCCGCCTCCCCCCGCCGCGACGGCGCCCCGGGCCGCAGCACCACCGCCCCCTCGGGCAGGCACAGCGCCGTATCCTCGACGAACACGCAGTCCGGGAATTCTTCCAGCGCCTCCAGCTCGATCACCGTCGCCCCCGTCGACCGCAGCGCCGCCACGTACTCCGCGTGGTGCCGGCGCATCAGCGCCAGGTCGGGCGCCCCCGTGTCCACCGCGCGCAGCCCCAGCGCCGCGCTGCTGCTCGGCCGCCGCGTGATCGCGTGCGTGAAGCGAAACGACCGCTCCGACATCGCGCTCACTTGCCGACGTATTGGTAGGGGAAGCGCCGCGCGTCCACCTGCGTCTCGATGAAGCGGATCGTCCCCGTGTGCGAGCGCAGCGCCAGCGTGTGGATATGCAGGTGATCGCCGATCCGGCGCACCCCCTTCAGCAGCGGCCCTGACGTCACCCCCGAGGCCACGAAGATCACGTCGCCGCGCACCAGGTCGCCGATGCTCAGCACCGCGTCTGGGTCGCGCATGCCCATCGCGCTCGCCCGCTCGCGCTCGTGCTCGTTGCGGAAGCGCAGCTGCCCCTGGAATTCGCCGCCCAGCGCCACCATCGCCGACGCCGACAGCACCCCCTCCGGCGCACCACCTGTCCCATAGACCATGTCGATCCCGCTCGTCGGGATGCAGGTCGCCACCGCCGGCGCCACGTCGCCGTCCGTGATCAACATCAGCCGCGCCCCCGCCGCCCGCAGCTCTTGGATCAGCCCCGCGTGCCGCGGCCGGTCCAGCACCACCACCGTCATCTCGTCCGGCCGCCGCCCCTTCGCCGCCGCCAGCGCCCGCAGGTTCTCCGTCGGCGTCTGCGACAGCGACACCCGCCCCCGCCCCTCCGGCCCGGTCGCGACCTTGTACATGTACGTGTCGGGCGCCGCCAGCAGGTCGCCGCGCTTGGCCACCGCCAGCACCGCGATCGACCCCGGCCCGCCGGTCGCGCACAGGTTGGTGCCCTCGAGCGGATCGACCGCGATGTCCACCTCCGGCAGATCCTCCCGCTCCGGCCCCACCTTCTCGCCGATGTACAGCATCGGCGCCTCGTCACGCTCGCCCTCGCCGATCACGATCGTCCCGCGCGCGCGCACCCGCTCGAACGCGTCGCGCATCGCCGTCACCGCGCGCTGGTCGGCGCCGTCGCACTCGCCGCGGCCGATCATCGAAGACGCCGCGATCGCCGCGGCTTCGGTCACACGCACATACTCAAGGACGAGGCTGCGATCCATCTTGTAAAGAACCCTCCGCGGCCCGATCGGCCTTGTGCTCCCGCGACGCGGGAGGAATTGCTCGCGAGTCGCGGGCACAGTAGCGAGCGGTCGGGCGCGCGGTCAACGCCTCACGCGACCCATCGCGGGGCCCCGGGGAGATTGTCGGCGCCGCCCGGGCGGGGTTACGCTCCCCCCGCATGAGCACCGTCGTCCACGTCACAGCGCGCGAGATCCTCGACTCCCGGGGCAACCCCACCGTCGAGGTCGAGGTTCACACCGAGTACGGCAACGTCGGCCGCGCCGCGATCCCCTCCGGCGCCAGCACCGGCGAGCACGAGGCCCACGAGCTGCGCGACGGCGACAAGGCCCGCTACGGCGGCAAGGGCGTGCTCAAGGCCGTCGACAACGTCCTCAGCGAGCTCGCCGAGGCCACCGTCGGCGTCGACGCCACCGACCAGCTCGCCATCGATCGCGCCCTCATCGCCGCCGACGGCAGCAAGACCAAGGCCAACCTCGGCGCCAACGCGATCCTCGGCGTCAGCCTCGCCGCCGCCCGCGCCGGCGCCCTCGACGTCGACCTGCCCCTCTTCCGCTACCTCGGCGGCCCCCTCAGCCGCACCTTACCCGTGCCGATGATGAACCTCGTCAACGGCGGCGCGCACGCCGACAACAACCTCGACTTCCAGGAGTCGATGATCGTCCCGCACGGCTTCGACAGCTTCGCCGAGGCGCTACGCGCCGGCGTCGAGATCTTCCACACCCTCAAAAAGATCCTCAAAGAGCAGGGCAAGGTCACCGCCGTCGGCGACGAGGGCGGCTTCGCCCCCGACATGGCCAGCAACGCCGAAGCGCTGGCCACCCTCACCCGCGCCATCGAGGCCGCCGGCTACCGCCCCGGCGAGCAGGTCAGCCTCGCCCTCGACGTCGCCGCCTCCGAGTTCTTTAACAAAGAGAAGGGCGTCTACGTGCTCGCCGGCGAGGGCGGCCGCGTCCTCGAGCCTGGCGCCCTCGTCGAGCTCTACGCCGATCTCAGCGCCCGCTACCCGCTCGTCTCGATCGAAGACGGCATGGACGAGGACGACTGGGACGGCTGGGCCGCCCTCACCGCCAAGCTCGGCGCCAAGATGCAGATCGTCGGCGACGATCTCTTCGTCACCAACCCCGTCCGCCTGCGCAAGGGCATCGAGCGCGGCATCGCCAACGCCCTCTTGGTCAAGGTCAACCAGATCGGCACCCTCACGGAGACCCTCGAGGCGATCCAGCTCGCCCAGCGCGCCCGCTACCGCTGCGTGATCTCCCACCGCAGCGGCGAGACCAGCGACACCTTCATCGCCGACCTCGCCGTCGGCGCCGAAGCCGGCCAGATCAAGACCGGCTCCGCCTCCCGCTCTGACCGCGTAGAAAAGTACAACCAACTCCTCCGGATCGCCGAGCAGCTCGGCGACGACGCCCACTACCCCGGCCGCGATCTCTTCAAGTCTCTCTAGTCTCTTCCTCTACCGCTCTGATACTGCTTGTCTAGCGAGGGGACATGCCTAAGCGACGCGGAGTCCATCGGTGCGATCCCATCGATCCCATCGAACTCATCGATCAAGCGGTGCAGCGCATGAGAGCGAGGCTCCGCTGACCCGCCCTGCGCGCCGCTCGCTCCCCGCGTGGGCGCTCGCCCTCGCCCTCGCGGGCGGCGCTGCGCCTGCCGCCGCGCAGCCGCCCGCCCCCGCAGAAGCGCCCACGCCCGCGCCCACCAGCGAGCCGCCGCCGCCGACCGCCGTCGATCCGCGCCCAGCGCCCGTGACCGAGCCACCAGCGCCCCCCAGCGACCCCGCCTCAAGCGCCCAGCTCAGCCGCGATCAAGCCCTCGACCTCCTCCTCCCCTGCGGCCTGCGCCTGCGGATCGCCCGCGACGCCACCCTGCCGGTCGCCGCCGTCATCCTCGCGATCGAGAGCGGCGCCGAGGACGATCCGCCGGAGCTGCCCGGCCTCGTCCACGCGCTCGCCTTCCACGCGCTCCAGGGCAACTACGTGCTCCGCCCCGGCGAAGGCGTCGAGACCGTGCACGGCGGCGGCGGCGTCGCCACCATGGCCGTCGGCCTCGGCCAGATCCGCTACGAGAGCGTACTCCCGGTCTCCCGCCTCGCTGAGGTCCTCACCATCGAGTCCATGCGCCTACGCGCCTCCAGGACCACCGCGAGCGCCTGGAAGACCTCCCTCGCCTGGGCCACCAGCGACCCCCCGCGCGCCTCCCTGCTCCGCCCTGAGGCCCTCGCCGCCGTCCACCGCCAGCCCGCGCTCGCCCACAACGACCGCGCCGTCACCGACCCGCTGCGCGCCCTCAACGAAGGCGCCGTCGCCTCGTTGATGCGCGCCAAGCTCGACTACGCCCGCGCCACCCTGGTCGTCGTCGCCCCCACGCCGCCGCAGGAGGTGCTCGCCTTGATCGAGCCGCTCTTCGCCGACCTGCCGCCTGCGCCGCGCCGCCTGCCTGCCCGCCCGCTCGCCGCCGCCTCGGCCCCGCGCCTGACCCCTGAGATCGCCGAAGTCGGCCCCCAACGCGCCCCTCTGCTCGCCTGGCCGATCCCACCTGCCCCAGCGGCCAGCCTGCGAGCCCACGCGATCTGCCGCGCCTTAGCCCGCCAGCGCCGCGTCGACCCCGAAGATCGCCGCCTCAAGATCTCCTGCGCGATCGACCCCGACCCGCGCCGCGGCGCCATGCTCGTCCAGGCCGTCGGCGTCGACGACCCCGTCGCCGCCGTCGCCCTCCGCCTGGAGCGCCTGCGCGGCGCCGACGCCCCCCTGCTCAACGCCCAGCTCGCCGCCGCCGCCGACGATCGCCGCTTCGAGCGCCGCACCCCGCTCGGCCTCGCCCGCCAGCTCGCCGCCGCGATCGAGCCCGACCCCGCCGCCGCGCCGGCCACCACCCTCGACGCGCTCACCGCGACCGGCGAGCTCGAGGCGAGCGCCGCCGCCTTCCCCGGGGGCCTCGAGATCGGCGAGGCCGTCGTGCTCGTCCGCCCCGCCGCCCCGAACAAGACCCGCGACCCCGACGCCAGACCCGCCGGCGGCAAGCCGATCCCAGGAGCTGCCCCATGAGACAGCTCGCGCGTCTCGCGTCTGCCTCCACGCTTCGCGCTCGGCTGACCCGCCCCGCGCTCGCGCTGCTGCTCGGCGCCCTCGTCGCCGCGCCGCCGGTTGGTTGTAAGCGCAAGGATCAGCCGCCTCCAGAGGCCCCGATCGACGACGACGTCCCCCCCGAGACGGAGGCCCTGGAGGCCCTCGCGCCCCCGTGGCGGCCCCCAGAGCGGCTCGTGCTCGCCAACGACGCCCACGTCCACTGGCTCACCGAAGACGGCGCCCTCGCCCTGCACGTCCGCCTCATCTTGCCCACCCACCACCTCCGCGCCGCCCCTGGCGCCGCCGCCGTCGCCGCCGAGGCGCTCGCCCTCGAGCTCCGCCGCCTCCTCCAGCGCAGCGACATCGAGGTCGAGGTCAGCGCCCGGGTCGATCGCCTCGAGGTGGCCCTCCACGGCCGCGACAGCGAGCAAGGCGCGGCCTTCTCTGGCCTCGCGCGCGCGCTCGCGCTCGCCGAGCCGCGCGCCCTGCTCGAGCGCGCGCGCGAGCTCGTCGCCGCCAACCTCCCGCCGCTCACCCCAGAGTCGTTCGCCCTCAGCGCCCTCGTCAGCGGCCTCACCGGCGTACCGGCCGCCGCCGAGCGCCTCGACGCCGAGGCCCTCCGCGCCCTCACCCCAGCCGCCCTCGGCGCCGCCTGGCAGGCCCTGCTCGACCCTTCGCGCGTCCTCATCGTCGTCCACTCAGGCCGCCCCAGCGACGCGCCCGCGCTCGCGCGCCTCATCAGCGCCTGGCGCAGCCGCGACGCCGACCAGAGCGCCCTCGATCGGCTCGCCAGCGCCCTCCGCCGCGACCCAGAGCCCGGCGAGCAGGGCGCCCTCGCCAGGATCCGCCCTAAGGACATGTCCGTCGGGCCAGCCCCTCCCGACCACCTCCTGCGCGGCCCCAAGGCCGCCCCTCTGCGCGTCCTCCAGGCGGCCCCCGACAAGGCCGGCGGCGCCCTCTACTTCGCCCGGATCATCCCCACCCCCGACGCCCAGCAGCGCGGCCTCGCCCGCCTCGCCCAGCGCCTCTTACAAGAGGACCTCGACGCCCGCCTCACCATCGTCGGCGACCGCGCCCTCTTCGTCGTCCGCCTCCCGCTCCAGCGCGGCCAAGGCAAGGCCACCCCCGAGGCCGAAGAGGCCGCTGGCGAGCCTCCAGAGGCCACCTCGCCCGCCCCCGAGGCGATCGCCGACCCGCGGATCCGCCGCCTCGTCCGCGCCCTCGACACCTATCTAGAGCTCGTGCGCGAGCGCCCCAACCGTCAGCGCCTCGCCCAAGCCGCTGAGCTGTGGTTGGGCGCTCGGATGGTCCAAGCCAGCATCACGGGCGAGGACTGGACCGCCCTCTGGAGCGACGCCCTCGACCTCAGCGTCCGCGACAGCCAGCTCACCGGCGCCCTCGCCCGCGACGCCCGCGCCATGCTCAGCCAGAGCCCCGAGCAGCTTCAAGCCTGGTGCCAGCGCTGGCTCGATTTTGAGCGAGGCGCCCCTGGATGGGCCTGGGTGGCCGTAGGCGGCGATCCTGACCTCAGCGCCGCCCTCCGCGCGATCGCCCGCGTCGAGGCCCTCGACCCCGGCTGATCGCTCATCAAGCCGGCGGCGGAGGCGGAGCGGGCGGCGACGCCGGCAAGAAGAAGCAGAACGTCGAGCCGACCCCCAGCTCGCTCTCCGCCGTGATCGAGCCCCCCATCATCTCCGCGAACGCCGCCGCGATCGCCAGCCCCAGCCCCGTGCCGCCGTGCCGCCGCGTCGCCGAGTCGTCCGCCTGGTGGAAGCGCTCAAAGATCAGCGGGAGCTGATCCTTCGCGATCCCGATCCCCGTGTCGCGCACCGTCACGAGCACCCCCGGCGCCGCCTCCTCGCGCGCCGCGCTCAGCGTCACCACCCCGTCGGTCGTGAACTTCACCGCGTTCGCCGCGATATTCAGCACGACCTGGTAGATCCGGCTCCGATCGCCGATCACCGACAGCCCCGGCTCCACCGTCACCTCGAGGCGATCGCGGTTCTCCGCCAGCAGCGGCCCGATCGCCGCCACCACCTCCGCCACCACCTCATCGATCGCCACCGGCGCCGCCTCGAGCTGCATCCGCCCCGCCTCGATCTTCGACAAGTCAAGGATCTCGCCGATCAGCCGCTGGAGGTGCACGCCTGCCCCGTGGATCTTTTGCAGGTCCGCGCCCACCTCCGCCAGCGTCGTCCGCGGATCGCTCTCCTCGAGCAGCATCTCCGCGTACCCCAGCACCGCGTTCAGCGGCGTCCGCAGCTCGTGGCTCATATTCGCCAAGAAGCGGCTCTTCGCCAGGTTCGCCGACTCCGCCGCCTGCCGCGCCAGCGCCATCTCATCGAGCAACGCCGCCGCTCGCTGCTCCTCGCGGCGCGCCCGCGCCAGCGCCTCCTGCAAGCTGTGGATCGCCAGATATAAGAAATACCCCGCGGCGACGATGTGGACCACGTGGGTCATCAGCGCGATCTCTGGCGTCAGCGGCGTCTTCGGGATCGCCAGCGCCTCCGCCAGCCCGTGCACATGCACGTAGTACACCCCGCTCATCGCCGCGATCGTCAGCGCGCTGACCAGCGCCACCAGCGCGGTGCTCACGGTCACCGTCGCCATCAAGATGATCAGCAAGTTGCCGCCGATCGACGGCGAGTAGATCCCCCCGAAGCCGATCGACGGCGCGTTCACCAGCAAGAGCAGGTTCAGCAGCAGCAGCAGCGCCGCCGCCTGCACGTAGCCGCGCCGCAGCAGCGCGTAGAGGCCCGCCATCCACAGCCACGCGACCAGCAGGCTGAGCATGCCCGCCGACGGCCCGGCCACCACGATCTGCGCCGCCGCGACCGCGACGATCAAGGTCAGCGCCACCCGCAGAATATTCGTCAGAATCCGAGCGACCCGATCCTTCTCCAGATCGGCGAAGGTCGGCACCGCGAGCAGGCGCGCGACGCGGCCGCGGAGCCCGCTCCGCGCGGCCACGGCGCTCTCGTTCGAGATCATCCGTGACCGACGCTATCAGCCGCCCACGACCCCAGACCAGCCCTCTTCACCCGTCCGCTCGCGCGCGCGCGCGCACACACACACGAGCGCGCGCCGACGAGCGTGCGCGCCCGCCACCCCCACGCAGCCGACCCCGCAGTTTCCGCGGTAGCGTAGCCGAGCTGGCATGAGCGCCCGCGCGATCATCCTCGGACTCTGGCTGCTCGGCCTCATCGCCGCGCTCACCTACGCCGTCGCCGCCGAAGATCCACGCGCGGCCCGCCTCAGCCTCTTCCTCGCCACCCTCGGCGCCACAGCCGTCGTGCTCCTCGCCGTCCTCGCCGTCCGCGCCCGCCTCGGCGCTGGGGATGAGGCCCGTCGGCCGTGGACCTGGATCGCCGTCGGCCTCACGGCCCGCCTGATCGCCGAGCTCCGGCTCGCCACCCTCTACTTTCACAGCATCCCCGACTTCATCAGCGCCGACCCGGCGCTGCACTTCATCTATCTCCAGGCGCTGCGCTACCTGTACGTGCTCGCCGATCTCCTGATCGCCGGCGCCTTGCTCATCACCCTCCGCGCGCTCGCCTCCTTGGGGCTCGGTCTCTACCTCCGCCGCCGCGCCTGGCTGATCATCGCCGCGCTCGCGCTCTTGCCGGTGGTCCAGATCGTCATCCAGGATCAGCTCTGGAGCGGCGACCAACCCGCCGATCCTGGCATCCTCGCCTTTCGAGTCATCAGCGTCGCCTCGAGCGCGCTCGTCGGCGGCCTCTCCTTCGCCCTCGCCGCGCTCACCCGGCAGATGGGCGGAGGGGCGCTCGCGTGGGTGTGGGGCCTCGCCGCCGCCGCTGGGCTCAGCAAGGCGCTCGCCTTCCTCGCCAGCGCCTTCGCCAAGGAGTCGCTCTACGCCGGCCTGCTCGATCAATCCTTCTTGTGGACCTTCGCCGCCGCCTGGCTGCTCGCCGCCGCGACCTACGCCGGCCTCATCCGCCCCGCCGCGCCGCGGTAGGCCGCGCCGCCTGCTCCGCCAGCCACGCCTCGATCTCGGCGATCACCCCCTCTCCGCCCGCCACCCCGCGCAGCGCCGCGATCGCCCCCTCGGCCTCCGCGACCGCCGCCTCACCGTCACCGGCGCTCGCCAGCGCCTGCGCCCGCAGCAGCCGATAGCCGCTGATCACTGGCGGCCCGCGTTGCCCCTCCGCCAGGGCGATCAAGCGCCCGCTCGTCGCCGCCGCGTCGGCGAATCGCCCAAGGGCCATCTGCGCCGCCCGCTCGCGCCGCAGCCACTCAAACGCGAAGTACGGCGGCTTGCCTGGCCCGCTCAGGCTCAGCTCGACCGCGCGGTGATAGAGCACCCGCGCCTCCTCCCAGCGCCCCTCGGCCTCCATCGTCTCGCCCAAGCCGCCGATCGCCAGCGACGTCTCTGGGTGCGGCTCGCGGTGCGCCCGCTCGAAGACCTCTTGCGCGCGCGTGTACCACTCTCGCGCCTCCGCCAGCTCGCCCGCGACCTTCAGCCCCTCCGCGAGGTTGCACATATTGATCGCCGTCGTCGGGTGGGACTCACCCAGCGTCGCCCGATGGATCTCGACGGCCCGGCGGTAGTTCGGCACCGCCTCATCGACCCTATTGTCGTACATCTGCGTGTTCGCGATGTTCCCCAGCGCCGACGCGACCATCGGGTGCCGCGGCCCCAGCACCTTCTCGGCCAGCGCCAGCGACTTGCGGTAGTAGCCGATCAGCTTCTCGCGATCGCGGCCGCCCCACGCGTTCGCCACGTTGAGGTAGATCGGCACCAGCGCCGGGTGCTCCGGCCCGAGGATCTGCTCGGCCAGCACACGCGCCTCCTCGAGCACCGTCAGCGCGTCCCTCCCGCCGCTGCGATACAGCGTCCGCCCGAGCTGGAAGAGCGCGTTCACCCGCTCGGGGTCGTCCGCGGCGAGGGTGCGCTCCGCCAGCTCGAGCGCCAGCCGCTGCTGCACCTCCGCCTCGACCAAGCGCCCTGCCGCCGCCTCCACCAGGCCGATGTTCGCCAGCAGCCGCCCCTCGAGCGCGCTCTCTGGGCGGATCCGCCGCACGAGCGCGCTCACCGCTGGGATCCACGCCCGCACCTCCGCCGGCTTCGCCATTAAGAAACCCACCAGCTCCAGGCGCAGCACCAGCACCTCCGCGCGCAGCAGCTCCTGCCCCGCCGCCTCCGCCGCGGCGTACGCGTCGACCAGCGCCTCCTCCGCCGCCGCGTACTCGCCCGCGCGCGTCAGCAGCGTCGCCCGCCGCAGCAGCGCCTCCGCCAGCAGCGGCGCGTAGGCGAGCGCCGCCGCCTCGCGCGCGATCACTTTACTGTCCTCAAGGACAGATGAATAACGGCCCGCCCACTCCGCCGCCTGCACCCGGGTCAGCCGCTCGCGCAGCGCCGTCACCGCGATCAAGTCCTCTGGCCGCGGCGGCGCCGCCGTGTCCGCCGCCAGCGCCGCCGCGTCGTGGCACGAGCTCGTCGGCGGCATGTGCCTCACCGCCTGCAGCGCGTGCTCGATCGCCTCCGCGCTGCCCTCCGCGAGCACATCGACGAGCGCCCGCAGCTCCTCGCGCCGCCGCGCCAGGCACAGCTCGCCGCGCTCGTCGACCGCCGGATCACCTGCCTCTTCGGCCAGACACAGACCGCGCGCCTCGTCGACCCACGACCCCGCGTACGCGTCCAGCGCCGCCTCCACCCGCGTCCACGTCGCCCCCGCGAAGGCCACATCGGAGCCGATCATCGCCGCCTGCACCGCCTCCCTGCGCGCGGGATCCCACACCCCGATCATCGCCGCCGCCGCCGCGTCGCAGCGCGCCGCCGCACCGCCTGACAGCGCCGCCGTGCCCGCCCAGCCGAGCCCCAGCCCGACGAACGCCGCGCCCAGGCCCCAGCGCCGCCGCGTCGTCACGCGGTCCCGCGTCAGCTCCGCCAGCAGCGCCTGCATCGACGGGTAGCGCTCCGCCGGCTCGCGCGCCAGCCCCCGCCGGACCACCGCGTGCAGCCACGCCGGCACCTTCACGCCGCGCGGCGGCGCCTCGATCTGCCCGAGCACCACCCGCCGCCGCACCTCATCGGAGCTAATTCCGCGGAACGGTCGATGCCCGTACAGCGCCTCATACAAGCTCACGCAGAGGCCGAACACGTCCGAGCGAGCGTCCGCCTCTTGCCCGAGCTGCTGCTCCGGCGCCATATACGCGGGCGTACCGACCAGCGAGCCCACCTCGGTCAGCGTCACCTCTTGGCTCGACGTCTGCGCCGCCGCCGCCGGCCCGGGCGCCGCCTCGCCGCCCTCGGGCCGCGCCAGCCCGAAGTCCAGCACCCGCACCCGCCCGTCCTCGCCGACCAGCAGGTTGTCCGGCTTCACGTCCCTGTGCACGATCCCCGCCGCGTGCGCCGCCGCCAGCCCCTCGCCCGCCTGCGCGAAGACCCGCGCCACCTCGCGCCACCCTCGCGGCTTCTCCTTCAGCCATGTCCTAAGGTTCACCCCGCGGATCAGCTCCATCGCGATGAACACCCCCCCGCCCACCTTACCCACCTCGAAGCACTGCACGATGTTCGGGTGCGACAGCTTCGCCAGCGCCTGCGCCTCGCGCAGCATCCGCGCCTGCCCCAGCGAGCCGCGCTCGCCGAACACCTCCCCGCGCATCACCTTGATCGCCACCTTGCGATCCAGCTCTGGGTCGTAGGCCTGGACCACCACCGCCATGCCGCCCTGGCCCAGCCCGCCGACCACCACGAAGCGCCCGATCAGCGCCCCCGGCATCAACGACGCGCTCAGCCCCTCCGCTCTCGACGGGCTCGCGCTCGCCTCGACGCGCGTCACGTCGGCGTCGGCGTCGGCGTCGGCGACCGCCTCAGAGCGCCGCGTGAGCGCGTCGTCTGCCGTCATCTCCGTACATCCTCGCTCGCCTCAGGCCGCGGCGCACCGGGCGAATTTGCGCGCCGCGCAGCCTCATGCGCCGCCCTCGGCCCTCAGCGCCCCTTTCGCAGCAGCGCCAGGCCCTCGAGCAGCCTGCTCGCGTGCACCTGCTCGGAGGTCTCGCGCAGGCGCACATACGTGACCGCCCCGAGCGTCGCCCCGAACGCCCCGGAGAGGAGGCTCAGCAGCAGGTCGACCGCGATCTTGCCCATCTCGAACGGCATCGCCGCCTTCGCGAGCCCGGTGATCACCGCCTGCGCGATCGCCACCACGAACAGCGCCGCGAAGATCGGGATCCTGCTCCCGCGCGTCAACGTCCAGCTCCGGTCCAGCGCCTGGGCCACGGACACCCGCTCGACCACCACCGCCGGCACCGCCACGAAGAGCGCGCAAGCCACCGCCCCCGCGCCCATGATCCCGCCCGTCACCATCGCGACGGCCAGCAGCGGCGACGACACCTTGAACAGCACAAGCCCGCCGATCGCGAGCGCCAGGATCACCAGCGGCGCCATCGCGGCCGCGAGCGACACCGCGATCACCTGCGGGAGCCGCCAGATCCCCAGCATAAACGCGCTGCTCAGCGCCCCGGAGCGCTGCGCCATCGACTCGACCGTCGTGCCGATCATCACCGCTTGGCTGACGAACGAGCACATCAGCCACGAAACCACCATACCGCCCACCATCAGCGCCGCCGACACGAAGGACGGCACCAGCCCGTCGAGCACGCCGACCACCAGCGCCCCCACGTACGCCGTCCACAGCAGCCCTGGGACGAAGCAGATCGCCGTGATCGCGAAGAACGCGAAGAAGTTGCCGCTCAGCACCGCCAGCGCCCGCCCGATCACGTCCCCCGCCGAGATCGTCGCGGGCGGCGGCTCATCGATCACCATGTCCTCGAGCGGACGCCGCCCATCAGCCCACGGGTTTGTCGCTCCCGGGCGCCCGGGCGCGGGCTCATCGCTGCGTTTGTCCGTCATCCGACGGTTTTATCAGACTTCAGCGGCCACCACGCGCGGCCCTCGCTCGCGCCGCGCGGCCGCCGCTCACCCCTCCGCGCGGCCCTCGCGGCGCGCCGCGACCCGCCTGCGCAGCCGCACCACGTAGGCGCGCAGCAGCACCAGCGCCGAGAGCAGCAGCGCAGGAGCGACCGCCACCGCCACGATCCCCGCCGTCAGCGCCGCCGGCAAGAGCAGCGCCCAGAGCACCCCCGGGCTGAGCGCGATCGCCCCGAGGTCGATGAGCAGCAGCGGCAGCAGCACGACGATCGCGATCGGCCCCGCGTGCGCCAGCCGGCCCGCGCCGATCACCAGCCACTCGTGGTCCGCGCTCGCCGCCGCCGCCGCCCGCGGGATCTCCTGCGCGAGCGCAGCGATCAGGTCGCCGCCCGCCCACAGCCCCAGCGCGGCGGCCGTCGGCACCAGCACCAGCGGCACCACCGTCCACGCCCCCACCAACACCCACGACAAGCGCAGCCCGCCCACCAGCAGCGCCGGCCACAGCCCCACGAACGCCCCGTACAAGAACGCCGCCGGCACCAGCAGCAGCTTGCTCGGCGCCGACGGGTCCGCCTCGCTCAGCCCCACGATCACCGCGTACAGCGCCCCCACCGCCAGCACCGTCGCCCCGAACGCCCGCCCGAACGCCCGCCCCATCAGCCGCAGCTCTGCCCGCACCTGCCCGCTCATCACGCCGAGCATACCCGCAGCGGCCCGCGTGATCACCCGCTCAAGCGGCCGCCAGCAGCGCCGCGAAGCGCCCTGCCAGCGCCTCGACGTCCGCCGCCGCCATCTGGCCGAGCGATCCTGGCGCCTCCCTCCACGCCGCGGCCGCCCGCGCCGGCAGCCCCGCCAGCGCCGCAGCGCGCAGCGCCGCCACCTCCGCCGCCTGGTCGCGATCGAGCTGTCCCAGGAGCCATGTATGAAGATCCCACGCCAGCTCGCCGTGCCGCGCCTCATCCGCGGCGATCCGCGCGAAGATCTGCCGCATCGCCCGCCCCTCGGCGAGCCTGCCGCGCGCCGCCGCCATCATCGCCGCGGCGCACTCGAACACGCAGCCCTCGACCGCGTTGTGGCGCGCCACCTCGAGCGCCGTCGCCGCCCGCGCCTCGCCGCGCGCGCAGCTCGGCGGCGACGCACCCCGCTGCCGCGCCAGCCGCGTCATCCACCGCGTATGCAGCCGCTCCTCCGCCGCCGCCGCCTCGCAGCGCGCCACCAGCTCCTGCGGCGCCGCGTTGGCGCGCAGCCACGCCGCCAGCTCCTCGAACGCCGCCACGGACGACGCCTCCAGATACGCCGCCGCCGCGAAGTAGCGACCCAGCGGATCAGCGCACCCTTCGTCGCCCGCCTCGACGTGATCCAGCGGTCGCCTGCCCTCGCAGTAGTACTCGAGCCCGCGCCCGGCGCAGGTGATCCTCCCCGCCGCGCCGGCCGTGTCCTCCTTCTCCGGCAGCACCAGCTCGCAGCTCGTCACCGTCGTCGCCGTCCATCCGCGCTGCTGCGCGTACACCTGCTCGCACACGAAGTCACAGGTCAGCGACGCCCAGTCCATCGCGCTGTAGCTCGCCTCCACCAGCGTATCGACCTCCTCCGCCGTCAGCGGCGCGTCGAGCTCAAAGTCCTCGTCGTCGGGGTCACACCCGTACGTGCTCACGCAGCCGTGGAGCGCGATGATCGGCAACAACGAGAGCGTCGACAGGACAGCAGCGCGGATCCGCATCCCGCTATTCTACCGCCGCTCATCCGCGCGAGCGAGCGAGCGCCTGCGCCGCCCGCGGACCCCCTCACAGCGAGCTCGGCAGCGGCCAACGCTCCAGCGGCAGCACGTTGATATATTTAATCGGCGTGAACCACAGGTCCCCGCTCGGGCTCACCGCGACCCGGCCTTTACCTGGCATCACCCCAAAGTCCTCCACCTCCCCCGAGAACGGGTGGATCGACACCACCGACAGGTCCGCGAGGCCCACATACACGCGCCCGCTGAATTTATCGTGGCTGAGGCTGGTCACGTCGCTCATCAGGTCGATCACCGGGGTCGCCTCCTTCGTCGCCGTGTTGAAGCGATAGATCTGCCCGCCGAGCACCGCCACCGCGATATGCACCGGGCTCACCGCGGTCGCGGCGGTCACCCGCGCCTCGAATGAATAGAGCTGGTCGACCGTGCCCATCGCCAGGTCCGCGCGGCTCCAGTCGCCGTTACCCTGCGCATTACCGACATACAGCACCCGGTCCTCCCCCCACGTCAGCCCCTGCGGCCCCGCGTCCATCCACATGTTTAGGAAGGGCCCGACGCCTTGGGTCGGCTCGGCGAAGATCACGATCGGCAGCGGCATATTCAGGTCGTCTTCGACCAAATGGGCCACCCCCCGCGCGCTCGGGTTATTCGCGCAGCTCCCGCAGCTCGGACAGCACACATACGTCAGCGCCACCTCCCCCAGCCCCTCGACCATCGCTGGCGGCGGCGGCTCGCCCGTCACCGGCGGCCGCGCCTTCGCCTGCGGGATCGTCAGCTCCCGCAGCACCCGCACCTCACCTTGGTCGTAGTCGTTGATCCCGCCCCACGAGTCCAGCGCCCCCGCCGGCGTCAGCTTGCGCAAGAACTCCTGCCCGCCGCTCAGCGTCACCGCCCACGCCGTACAGTCGTCCGCGAAGTCGATCCCCGAGATGTCCGCCGAGAAGGGCCCGTTGATCAGCTCGATCGCCGGGTCGTCGCACGAAGGCGGCCGCTCACACCCGCAGAGATCCCCCCAGCAGGCCCCCTCCGACGTACACACCACCGCGCTGCACGGCGCGATCGCCAAGCACTCGCCGAGCCCGTCGCACACCGAACCTGGCCCACAGGACATCTCACCGCAGGCCTCGCTCGGCCCGGCCAGCGTGCAGTCCGAGCCGAGCGCCTTGCACTCGCCGCTGATCACGTCGCACACCTCCCCGGCCCCGCAGGGGTCCGGCGCTCGCCCCTGGCACGAGCTCACGCATTGATCCGCCACGCACGCCTGGTTCGGCTCGACGCAGCCCGCGCAGCCCGCCCCCGTCGCTGAAGATCCGCTCGACTCCGTACCTGCGCTCTCGCTCGGATCGGTCGCCGTCGACCCAGCGCTCGACCCGCTCGTCGACGCCCCCGTCGGCTCCGCCGTGGTCGAAGCGTCCTCCGTCGAAGCCCCCGTCGTGAACCCTCCGGTCGCGCTCAGCGAGCCGCTGCCGTCCCCGCCGCTGTCACCGCAGCCGGCCACCAGCGCGCTCACGAGCCCCACCGCCGCCTGTCTTCGGGTCATCCGCGTCCTCATCGGCCCACAGTACCCCGCCTCCGCCGGCAAAGGCCATCACGTCCGCGGCTCACACCCGCCGAACTCACCCGCCGCGACCTCTCCGGCGAATACGCGCCCACGTCAGCCCGAGGCGCTCGCGACCGCGGCGCACCTGCCCGCGAGCCGGCCTCCCCGCGCGCTCGATCCGCGCTATGGTCGCGCGACGCGAGGTGTTGAGTGGTTCGTAGGAGCGCATGGTGGATCTTCGCGACGCTCTCGACGGCGTGTCTGGTCCAGAACCCCGACTTTGAGGCCAGCGCGGCCAGCGACGGCGGAGCGCCCCCGCAGGGCGAGCTCACCCTGCTCACGACCAGCGCGGACGAGACCGACACGGCCGCCACCGCGGGCAGCGACAGCGACAGCGGCGCGACCGCTAGCGCGACCGCTAGCGCGACCGCTAGCACGACCGCCAGCGCGACCGACGCGACTGACACGGCTAGCACGACCGACACGACCGACACGACCGACACAGCCACCTCCGCCGCGACCGCCGCCGATCAACTTTGTGAGCGGATCGAGTGCGGTCCTGACGCCACCTGCGAGCTCCTCGACGGCGACGCCACCTGCGTCTGCGCCCCCGGCTTCTCCTGGCAAGACGACGCCTGCGTCGACATCGACGAGTGCCCGAACAACCCCTGCGACGCCGGGGTCTGCCAGAACCTCCTGGGCGACTACACCTGCGCCTTCCCGCAGACCTGCGCCGAGCTCAAGGCGATCGTCCCTGCCGCCGGCGACGGCGCCTATCAGCTCTACGTCGACGGTGAACCTGCCAAACCCTGGCCCGTCTGGTGCCACGACATGGCGGGCGCCCCGCGCGAGTACCTCACCCTGCCCAAACAAGGCGACCTCCAAAACATCGCGAACTACGTCAACGGCTCCCTGCGCAGCACTCAGTATCAGCGGCTCCGCATCGAGCCCGCCACCTGGATCGTCGACACCGCCGACGCGACCTTCACCAGCGACTTCGGCTTCGCGGTCTACGACACCAACAAACAGGTGAAGAAGGTCGCCTACGGCGCCGCGGTCGTCTGCGCCGGCAGCGCCAGCGCCAACGTCGATCTGCGCGACACCCCCTTCAGTTTGGTCAAACAGTGGTGCGTCGGCGGCACGACGAACGGCAGCGGGTCCTTCGGCGGCACTCAGGAGTGGAACGTGACCGTCGGCGGCATCTGCGGGTGGAACGCCCCTGCCCACGACGGCTGCCCGAGCGTGCTCCCGATCAACGGCGCCGGCGGCGAGCTCCAGCTCGCGTACATGGCCCCCTGAGCGCCCGACGCGCCTACTTCTTCGCGTACTTCACCGAGCACCCCCACGCCCGCGTCTCCGGGATCGCGACCGCCACGCCGCCCGCCAGCGCCGCCAGCGCGTCCTCCAGGTAGGCGATCCTCGCCCCGCCGTCGGGCTCACCCATCGGCGCGTTGTCGAGCGCCCCGCGGTACACCAGCGCCCCCGCCTCGTCGATCACGTACACGTGCGGCGTATTGCTCGCCCCGTACGCCTGGCCGACCGCGCCGCTCTCATCCAGCAAGATCGGGTGCGTCAGCCCCCACGCCGCACCTGCCTTTTGGTTCAGCTCCGCGCCGTGCCCTTGCTTCCCCGGCGCCCCGCTGTTGATCGCCAACCACACGATCCCCGCCGCCGCGCTCCTCGCCGCCAGGTCCTTCAGCGGCCCGTCGTCGTGCGCCTTCTTGACGAACGGGCACTCCGGGTTGAACCACTCGAGCACCACCCGCTTGCCGCGCAGCGCCGACAGCGTCACCGCCTGGCCGTCCGCCGTCGGCAGCGTGAAGTCCGGCGCGGGCCGCCCGATCGCCGCGGTCGCCCCCGGCTCCACGAGCGGATCTTTCTCCGCCTTTTTTACCTCCGGGGCCGCAACCGGCGCCTCAGCCGCGACCACCGGCGCGGCCGCCGTCTCCACCTTCGCGCCGCCGCTGTCACAAGCGACCGTCGAGGCCGCCCACAGCGCCGACGACAGAGACAACAGGAGGGCGCGGCGCGTCGCTCGAGGATCCTTCTTCATGCGACCCTTGTAGCACCACCTCGCCGCCGCCGGGCCCGGGCACAAAGCCCACCGCGCCGCCGCCCGGCCCGGGTATCCTGGCCCCCATGCGGAAGCCTCGACGCGGCGCCAACGAGCCCCTCAGCCCCCACCTCCTGCGCCTCGCGCGGCTCGTGAGCGCCGCCGCGCCGCTGCTCGCCTGCACCGGCGCCGAAGAGACCACCGCGACGACCGCCAGCACCGACACCGACGCCGTCGCGACGACCCCCGTCGCGACCACAACACCCGCTTCGACCTCTTCGACCGCCTCCACCGGGACCACCGGCCCCGCGACGACCGCCGACCCCACCGACCCCAGCAGCGGCAGCGACAGCCGCGGCGAGAGCGAAGGCGAGACCGCCCCGCCGCCCGCCTGCCCCGGGGGCGGCCTCGGCCCCGGCGATCACACCATCCAGCTCACCCACGACGGCATGGCCCGCAGCTTCAACCTCCACGTCCCCCCCAGCTACGACCCTGGCGCCCCCACCCCCTTGGTCGTCAATTTCCACGGCCTCACCTCCAACGCCGGCCAGCAGGCGTTCTTCTCGGGCATGACCCCCCTCGCCGACGCCGAGGGGTTTCTCCTCGCCTATCCCGAAGGACACATGAGCTCCTGGAACGCCGGAGAGTGCTGCGGCGGCGCCCAGAGCGCGGGCGTCGACGACGTCGGCTTCGCCCGCGCCCTCGTCGCTGAGATCCAAGCCATCACCTGCGTCGACGAGCGCCGGATCTTCGCCACGGGCATGTCCAACGGTGGTTTTATGACCAACCGCCTCGCCTGCGCGGCCAACGATCTCTTCGCCGCCTTCGCCCCCGTCTCCGCCGTCCTGGTCACCGAGCCCTGCCTCCCCGCGCGCCCGGTCCCGATCATGGCCTTCAACGGCACCCTCGACACCCTCGTCTCTTACAACGGCGGCCTCTTCCTCGGCGCCCCCGCCACCTTCTTGGCGTGGGCCGAGCGTAACGGCTGCGTCGGCGAGCCCGTCCAGACCTTCCAAAAAGGGGCCGCCACCTGCGAGACCTTTGACGACTGTGAAGATGGCGTCACCGTCACCCTCTGCACCATCGATCCCATGGGCCACTGCTGGCCCGGCCAGAGCTTCTGCCCCTTCATCCCCGCCAACACCGACATCTCCGCCAACCAAGAGATGTGGAAATTTTTTCAGGAGCACCCGCTGCCCTGAGCGAGCCCGTTTTTTGAGCGACTCAACCACAGAAGATCCCGATGACCCTGCTCGCTCCCCTCGCGCTGATCGCCTTGATCGGCCTCGCCCTGCCCTTGCTCGCGCACCGGCGCGGCAGGCCGACCCCGCGCGTGATCCACTTCGCCGCGCTCCGCTTCCTCCGCGAGGGCGATGAAGTCCTCGATCCGCGCCAGCGCCTCCGCGACCGCCTCCTGCTCGCCCTCCGCCTCCTCCTGCTCGCCCTCATCGCCCTCGCCGCCGCCCGCCCGGTCAGCGACCACGACGCCGATCTCTACGTCTTAGGCGCCCCGCACGACGCCGTGATCCTGCTCGACGCCTCCCGCAGCATGGGCCTGCGGATCGACGGTGAGACCCGCTTGGAGGCCGCCGAGCGCGCCTGTCTACGCCTCCTGGACGCCCTCCCGCCGGGCAGCAGGGTCGCCCTCGCCAGCAACGATCCCGCCGTACCGCGCCTGGATCTCAGCGCCGATCACGGCCCAGTCCGCGCCGTGCTCGCCCAGCTCGCCGCCGAAGGCCCCCGCCCTGGCGCCTGGCCGCTCATCGACGCCCTCCCGGTCGCCGCCGCCCTCGCCCCGGCGCAGGCCGACCGGCCGCGCGTCCTCTACGCCGTCGGCGATCGCACCGAAGGCGGCCTCGCGGGCCTGCCGAGCGCTGGCCCCGCCGAGCTACCGCTCGTCCTCCTCCCCGTCGACGGCGCCCCGCTCGCCGAGCTCCCCAGCTCGCCCCCTCACCTCGGCGTCACCGCGGTCACCTACGAGCCAGCCCCCGAGCTCGATCCCCGCGCCCTGCGGATCCGCGCGAGGATCCGCCACTACGGCGCCCACACGCCCCCGCAGGAGCGCCGCGTCGCCGTCCTCCTGCGCGCCCGCGGCCGCGAGATCGCCCGCGCCGAGCTCGCCGTGCTCAGCGGCGAAGAGGCCGAGATCGAGCTCCTCCACGTCCTCGCCGAGGCCGGTCCTCTCCCCCTCAGCCTCGAGCTCGAGCTCGCCGACGATCCCCTACCCAGCGACGACCGCCGCGCCCTCTGGCTCGACCAAGGAGCTGACCTTAAGGTCCTGTTGATCAACGGCGACCCCAGCGAGCAGCGCGCCCGTGACGAGCTCTACTTCCTCAGCGCCGCCCTCGCCGCGCCGGAGCAGCGCCCCCGCGCCGTCCAGCGCGCCCTCGCCCCCGACCAGCTCGAGGGCGAGCTGCGCCGCGGCCCCGCCCTCCTCGAGGGCGTCGACGTGCTCGTGCTCGCCAACGTCCCCGCCCCCGCCGCCGACGTCGCCGCCGCGATCGCCGGGCGCGTGCGCGCCGGCATGGGCCTCTGGATCACCGTCGGCGAGCGCGTCGACGCCGCCGCCTACGAGCGCGTGTTCCGCGATCTCTTGCCGCTCGCCCTGCGCGAGCCGGTCTTGGCCGGCTCTCTCCCTGGCCGCGCCGAGGCCAGCGGCGAAGGCGTCGCCCCGGCCGAGCTCAGCCACCCGATCTTCCGCGACCTCGCCGCTGGCGGCGAGCAGACCCGCGATCTCGGCCTCGCCGGCGCCCGCGCCCGCCGCCTCTACCTCCTCGAGCCCGACCTCACCCGCCTCAGCGCCGTCGCCCTCAGCTTCCAGAGCGGCGCGCCCCTCCTGATCACCCGCGAGCACGGCCGCGGCCGCGTCGCCCTGCTCACCACCACCATCGACCGTGACTGGTCCGACCTGCCTTTAAGGCCAGGTTTTGTCCCGCTCGTCACCCAGACCGTCACCTACCTCGCCGCGCACCGCGTCAGCGCGGGCGATCGCCAGCTCCTCGTCGGCGAGCCCTGGACCGCCGACCTGCCCGGCCCCCTCAGCGTGCTCACCCCCAGCGGCCACAGCCGCCCCCTCCTCCCGCACGCCGACGGCTGGCGCTACGCCGACACCTACCAGCCCGGCCACTACCAGGTCCTCGGCCAGCCTGGCGAGGCGCCGCGCACCTTCACCGTCAACATCGACCCACGCGAGAGCGACACCACACCGCGCCCCCTGCTCGCCCCCGATCGCCACCCAGACGCCGCCCTCGCCCGCGCCCAGCGCCCGCGCTGGCGCCCGCTCCTGCTGCTCGCCCTCATCGTGCTCGGCGCCGAGTCCTTGCTCCGCCTGCACGCCCGCCGCCGCCGCTGATCCCCCACCAGCGCCGCCTCGCCGGGGCGCTCGCCTCCGCGCCTGCTCACGGCACCGGGTTCAACGCCTCACAGGCGCTCACCACCTCGCCCAGCGCCGCCTTGAAGGTCGCCGCCATCGACCCTGCGCACAGATCGTGTAAGAGCCCGCGCTCGCGGAACGAGCGGACGATCGACGAGATCCGCCGCCCCGGCGCCGCTGTCCCGTAGGGCCCGTTGCACAGCGTCTTCGGCGCCTCGTAGATCCCCTGATCCCCGACGATCCCCAGCACCACCAAGCGCCGCAGCTCGTCCCCCACCGCCGCCAAGATCTGCTGGCGGATCGCCACCTGCGTCGCCTTGGACGCGTCCTGCGTGTCCTCGTCGCTGATCATCACCACAAACACCAGCGAGTCGTCGCGCAAGAACCCCGCGTTCGCCGGGTCGTGCAGCGCCTGCGCGGCGTTCAGCGCGGTGAACTCATCCACCCCCGAGCGCGTCGCCCCCAAGCACGCGAACGACCCCGCCAGCCCCGGCGTCGGCCCCACGATCCACCGCGTCTGCTCCGCGAGCGCGCACGCGTTCTCCGGCGTCGGCGCCTGCTTCGGCTCATAGCGGTGGGTGTGCAGCCGCGTCGACCCGAGCTCCGTCGACACCACCCCGACGTGGAAATCCTCGACTGAAGTCAGCTCCGCCGCCAGCGCGTCGGTGAACTCGGCGAACACCGCCGGCTCGCCCCCGCCGCCCGCCAGCGCCGCCTGCTCCTCGGTCATGCTGCCCGAGCCGTCGATCACGAAGAGCACGTCGATCCGCTCGCAGCCCGCCGGCTCCGCCAGCGACGCCTCCTGATCGAAGTCATCACAGGCGCCGATCGCCTGCGCCTGCCACTCCTTCAGCGCCTGCCCGAACGGCGCCTCTGCCGCGTCGTAGTAGCGCGACCGGCTCCCTTCTGCTGTCCCGAAAGACAGCGCGAACAGCTCCAGCTCGTCGGCCTCGTCCCCGTAGGTGAACGCCGCCGCGCGCCGTCGGTCGCCCCCTGCGGCCAGCCGCAGGAACGCCTCGCTCGCCATACCTGGCCGCGCGCTCATGGTGTTTTGCTGATCGTCCGTCGCCCCGATCAGCAGCGCCAGCCCCGTCGCCCCCGGCGTCGGCCAATTCGCCGCGGACCCTTGCCCGAGCAGCGGGTACAGCAGCCCCGCGAAGAGCTGGTCGCCCTTATCAAAGTCGCTCTGATAGGTCACCAGCTCGCCCAGCAGGCACCACATCGCCCCGTACGCCCCGGGCGACACCGTCCCGCCCGCCCCGTACGTCAGCACCCGCCCCTGGGCCGCCGCCAGCCCCTCGAGGCAGCCGCTCGGCGGCGGCGCCTCAGTCCCGGCGCCGAGCACCACCCGCACCGTCGCGTCTGTCTTCCAGACCAGCTGGTCGAGCAGCCCGATCAGCGCCTCGCGGCTCGCCGCGTCCAGCACCCGCGCCGCCGGGTCGATCACGATCGACACGTCCAGATCGCCGCAAAAAGTCTCTCCGAGCTCGCTCCCCTCGCTCTCGCTCCCGCCGCTCCCGCCGCTCACCTCGCCCGATCCCTCGCTCCCTGCGCTCGCGCTCAGGATCCCCCCGCTGCTCGTCGCGCCCTCGCCCCCGCTCGCCCCCGAGTCACCGCCGCACCCGAACCCCAGCGCCGACGCCAGCGCGCCGACGCCCAGCCCGACACTCACACGACCCATCGCGCCGGCCATCACCCCCAACCTATAGCAGCAGCGCTCCGCACCCATCGCTGGGGGCGCGCGCCCCCATCCCCTCGCAGGCGCGCCACCGCCGCCCGGATCGCCGATACACTGCCGCGATGCCTCGCCCCCGCCGCGCCGTCGCCCTCGCGCCCCTCTTCGCGCTCACCCTCGCCGGAGCGCTCGCCTGCAAGAGCGACCCACCCCCGCCCGGCGGCGCCCAGAACCCCGCCGAGGCCGCCCCCACGGCGCCGCCGCCTGCCATCGATCCGCCGCTGCCCGCCCTCCGCCTCGGCGCCCGCGCCCCCGCCGCGGGCCGCCCCCTCAGCGGCCCCGTGATCGCCCGCCAAGACGCCGCGGGCTTCAACCTCGTCGAGCTGCGCCTGCCCCTCCAGAGCGACGAGACCGGCATCGACTGGGATCGCCTCCACATCGAGCTCGAGGGCGAAGGCGAGCACCCAGGTGAAGTCGCCGCCATCACCACTCCCCCTGGCGCCGACGCCGTCGGCCTCCTGCTCCGCCGCCCGACAGCCGTGGCCAGCGCCAGCAAGAGCCTCCGCGGCGCGCTCTACGGCGTGCGCTGGACCGAGGGCCGCCGCGAGTGGGTGCGTCACCCCTTCGAGGCCCTCGCCGAAGGCGCCGCGCCCGCCGTCGATCCTGATCTCACCCGTCGTTGGGCCTTCGCCCTCGCCGAGGCGCTCGAGCAAGAGCTCTGGCTCGACCGCGGCCAGAGCGCCCCCAAACACCCCTGGGATCGCTTCGCCGCCGGCCGCCTCCAGACCGCCTTCGCCCCGAAGGCTCAACCTGTCTCGAAGGACAGCCGCCCCTTCGAGCTCCAGACCCGCCCCCCGCGCACCGAGCTGAGCCGCCTCATGGAGACCACCTCCGGCGTGCTCTCCGTCCAAGAGGCGCTCCAGCACGATCGCGGCCTCCGCCTGCGCCACGCCGCCCAGCCCCGGACCACCCCGATCGCCGAGCTGCGCGGCCCCGCCCTCGACGACCACCCCTTCCCCGCCATGCAGGCCCAGCTCCCCCAGCCTGGCGCCGGCGCCCCTGAGCCGCTCGCCGCCGCCGCCCCCGCCGACTTTTGGTACGCCCGCGTCGACGGGATCCCCCGCTTCTATCGCCTCCTCGACGAGGCCGACGCCTGGATCACCCCCGTCGCCCACATCCTCCAACAGAACCCCGAAGATCGCCGCCTCGCCGAGACCTACCAGGCCCAGCTCGGCCTCGTCCGCAGCGAGCTCGCGCGGATCCTCGGCCCCGCCGTCGTCGGCCAGATCGCCCTCGTCGGCTCCGATCCGTACATCCGCCAGGGCAGCGACCTCACCGTGCTCTTCCAGGTGCGCGAGCCCGCCTTCTTCGACACCGAGCTCGACCGCCAAGTCGCCCAGCGCGCCGAACCACTCGACGCGCGCGGCGACAAGGTCAGCCAGCAGACCCGCGAGTACGCCGGCACAACTATTAAAATTACCAGCGACGCCCACGGCCACCTCCGCCAGCACCGCGCCCGCGTCGGCGACGTCGCCGTCGTCAGCAACAGCCCCCGCGCGATCGAGCGCGTGCTCGACGCCCTCACCGGCGCCGCCCCCCGCCTCGCCGACGAACCTGACCTCAAATACATGTTGGCCCGCGACCCCGGCCAGCACCACGTCTTCGCCTTCCTCAGCGATCGCTTCATCGCCGCCGCCGTCGGCCCCGCGCAGAAGATCCAGGCCGCCCGCCGCGAGCTCGCCCTCGCCGAGCTGCTCACCCCTGGCTACGCCGCCCTCCTCTACGGCTGGCTGCACGGCCGCAGCCCCGCCGATCTCAGCGCCCTCCACGGCGCGGGCCTGCTCGACAAGGCCGAGCTCCGCCACGAGTCCGGCGAAGCGATCCGCTTCGAGCTCCCCAAGGTCGGCCCCGGCCTCTCGCCGCCGCTCCGCGTCACCTGGTCGAGCTGGGGCAGCCCCGACTTCCTCACCCCTATCCTCGATCTCCCCCCCGTCACCGCCGTCACCGACGAAGAGCGCGCCGCCTACCAGCGCTTCGTCGACACCTACCAGGCCTACTGGAAGGCCTTTATTGATCCGGTCGCCCTCCGCCTCGACCTCGTCGACGAGGGCGACCGCGAGCGCGCCCTCATCGACCTCCGCGTCCTCCCCCTCATCTCCGCCACCGACTACCGCGAGCTCTCCGAGATCGTCGGCGACGCCCGGATCCACGTCAGCGCCCAGGATCGCGGCCTCGTCGCCGTCTGGGGCGTCGGCGCCGACAGCCGCACCCGCCGCGACTTCGACGGCCTGCTCCGCAGCAGCGCCGGCAAGAGCGACGTCAGCATCGGCTGGCTCGGCGACTGGGTGATGCTCGGCGTCGACGATCGCAGCGCCCTCTTAGAGCTCTATTCATGGTTCGACGACGCCGTCCAGCTCGCCTCCCCGCGCCTCGTCGACCGTGAGCTCGAGGACGTCGAGTTATGGAAGCGGATCGGAAAGTTCCCGATCTACGCCGGAGCCGCCGTCAAGAACCCCGCCGCCCTCGTCGCCACCCTCTCGGGGATCCGCGCCCTCGTCAACGAGGTCGCCCCGGGCATGGTCGAGTGGGGGGAGCTGCGCCGCTACCGCGACCTGCCGATCGTCCGCGTCGGCATCACCGACACCGCCCCCCTCCTGCGCGACCGCGCCGTCGCCCAGGCCGTCGGTCTCCACTACGTCCAGACCGGCTCCTCCATCCTCCTCGCCCTCGATCCCGCCGTGCTCGAGCGCCAGATCGACCGCGCCCTCGCGGACCAGCTCCCCCGCGCCGACAAGGACGGCGCCGCCAGCTTCGTCATCGACGCCAGCGCCGACCGTGACATGTCCCTCTGGACAGCCGCCATGTGGGCCCTCCAAGGCCAGGCCAACGCCGTCCAGCCCAGCGCCGACCGGGCCGCCGAGATCGTCCTGCGCGGCGCCCCCGAGGTCCGCGGCCCTGGCGCCCTCGGCCGCCTCAGCCTCGCCTACCTCGGCGCCGCCCCCACCAGCAGCCGCGGCGCCAGCGAGCTCCGCCTCACCCCCACCGGCGCCGCCGATCCAGCCATCGGCACCCGCATCGAGCCGATCTTCCGCGAGCTCCCCCACGCCGGCTCCCCCATCGAGCGCCTCATGAACCACCTCCGCGGCCTGCGGGCCGAGGTCAGCTTCGACCGCGAGCCCGCCGCCGCCGGCCCCGACGCCCGCAGCCTCCACACCCGCGTCGAGCTCCGCCTCTCCCGCCCCTGACCCTCGACTCCGAGATCCACCGCCTGATCGAACGGAGAGGGCTCTACCGCGCGGAGGACCTCACCCCATCCCGCTCACCCGCCCTCATCATCGCCTGTTACAGTCGCGTCCGCGTGAACGCCCCCGCCGCCCTCGCCCTCCTGCTCGGCCTCATCACCGCCCCCCAGCCCGCGGGCGACCCTGAAGATCGCCCTGGCGTCGAGGTCGTCCGGATCAAGCGGGATTTCGGCAAACCCCACTTCGACCTCGCCTTGGACGCCTGGCCGGACCCCACCCACACCCGGATCGACCACGTGCGCCTGCGTTGGGTCAACACCAGCGAGCACGACCGCCGCAAGCCCCTCGGCCCGATCGCGTCGCGCCTCGTCCAGCTCCGCGTCCACCGCGACGCCGATCGCCGCCTCAGCGTCACCGTCACCGGGGACGACAAGGAGTTCCTCTTCCACCTCGAGCTCACCCCTGAAGGCGCGATCCAGGCCCACGTCGCCGCCGTCGGCGAAGGCGGCCAGCCGATCCCCAAGTGCCGCGCCGAGGCCGCGCGCCTCATCACCCACCGCGTCTTCGGCCTGCCCACCGGCCTCGCCCACATCGAGGTCCTCTGCCTCAGCGACCGCGGCGAGCCGCACACCGCCGCCAAGATCGACCACCGCCAGCTCGACGGCTAGATTTTTCATAACAACAAAGGGCCCGCGCTCACGCCGCCGCGAAGTCCGCCGCGCGCGGCCGGCGGGTCCGCAGCACGAACTCCCACGTATAGCCAGGCCACAGCGTATAGTTCTCCCCTTGATCATCCAGGTACCAGCTCTGGCACCCGCTCTTCCACACCGTCCGCCGCATCCGCCCCCGCAGCCCCTCATTAAAGGCCCGCTGCCGCGCCGGCAGCACCTCTAGCGCCGTCAGCCCCTCCTTCAAGATCCGCTGCACGCATCGGCGGATATACCGCACCTGCGCCTCGATCATCACCACCATCGAGTTATGCCCGAGCCCTGTATTTGGCCCCACGATCATAAAAAAATTCGGAAACCCCGCCACCGCCAGCCCATAAAACGCCTCCGCCCCGCCGCGCCACGCCTCCCTCAATTCCTGCCCATCGCGCCCCACCACCGTCATCGGCGCTAAGAAGTCCCGCACCGCGAAGCCCGTCCCATAAATAATCGCGTCGACCGCCACCCGCCGCCCGCTGCGCGTCACCACCGCCGCCTCCTCGATCGACGCCACCGGATCTGTCACGACCTCCACGTTCGGCCGGGTCAGCGCCGGATAGTAGTCATTGCTGATCAAGATCCGTTTGCAGCCGATCGCGAAGCTCGGCGTCACCGCCGCCCGCAGCGCCGGGTCCTCGATCTGCGCCGCGATGTGCCGACGCGCCAACCACTCCGCCGCCTTGAGGATCTTCGGGAAGCGCAAGAACCCGAGCGCCGTCGCCTCCATCTGCGCGTAGATCGACGCCCTGTAGACCCGCTCGATCCCCGGCGCCGCCGCGAAGATCCGCTTCTCCACGCCTGTGAACGCCCGATCCGGCTTCGGCAAGATCCACGGCGGGGTTCGTTGGAACAGCGACAGTTGCGCCACCTTGTCCGCGATCTGCGGCACGAACTGGATCGCGCTCGCCCCCGTGCCGATCACCGCCACCCGCTTGCCCGCCAGCGCGTACCCATGGTCCCAGCGCGCCGAGTGGAACGTCGCCCCCGAGAAGCGCTCTCGCCCTGGGATGGTCGGGATCTCAGGCACCCGCAGCCCGCCCACCCCCGCCACCACGATCCTCGCCGACAACTCCACCCCCTCGCTCGTCCGCACCCACCAGCGCCCCGCCGCCGCGTCCCAACGCAGCGCCTCCGCCCGCGTATTGAGGCGCAGGTGCGGCCGCAGCCGGTACTTGTCCGCGCAGCGCTCCAGGTACTCCAAGATCTCCGCCTGCCCCGAGTACTTGCGGCTCCACGCCGCCCGCCGCTCGAACGAGAACGAGTACAAGTGCGAAGGAACGTCGCAGGCGCAGCCCGGGTACGTGTTATCGCGCCACGTCCCGCCGACCCCCGCGCCCGCCTCCAGCACCACGAAGTCGTCGATCCCCGCCGCCTTCAGCTTGATGGCCATACACAGGCCCGCAAAACCAGCCCCGATGATCACGAGCGTCCGCGCCGTCGTCGTCACCCGGCGATCCTAACGACTACCTAGCCGCGCAGCCACCCCGCGAAGCGCGTCGCCGGGTCCTCGCCGCGAGCGCGCGCGAGCGCGCGCTTCCCCAGCGCGTACACCCGAAAGAAATTCTCCAACCCCCAGCGCTCCCGGGCCGACAGCGGCCGCGCCGCGACGATCACCTTCGGGTCCGCCTTCCCCCCGTCGATGAAGTCGATCACCCCCACGACCGGCATCGACCGCACCACTGTCCCATAAGCCAGGCGACGCCCCATCACCACCGCGTCCAGCGGATCGCCGTCGCCGCTGATCGTCCCTGGGATCGACCCATAATTATAAGGGCAAGGCAGCGGCGACACGAAGTCGATCGTCCCGTCGCTGCGCCGCTTCACCGTCGAGAAGCGCGGCGCCTCGATCACCACCGTCGGCCGCTCACTCAGTGCTGGCAGCTCCACGAGCACGCCGCACCATAGAACAGTTCCTTGCTTGTTTTTTCAGGTCGCGCCCGGCGCGCGGCCGAGCGCGCGAGCGATTGAACGCCGGCCGGCGCGCGTGCCATGCTCCCCCGCGATGTCAGTCGCGCGCGGCGTCGGGGTCTCAGTCGTCCTCTTGGTGGCCCTCGGCGGGCTCGCCTGGCTCTTTTTCACCGGCGAGCCCGTCGCCCCTGGCCCCGCCGCCCTCGGCCCCGCCGCGCCCACCGAGCCGGCGCAGGGGCTCCCAGGCCGCGAAGATCCCCTCACCCGCCGCCTCGGCGCTGGCGGCGTCCGCGGCCGCGTCCGCGGCGCCGACGACGCTCCCATCGCCGGCGCCACGGTCTGCGCCCTCGCCACCAGCGAGCTCGCCGACGATCTCCGCCGCTTCCCCACCTGCACCAGCAGCGCCGACGACGGCAGCTATCAGCTCGCCGGCCTGCTCGCCGTCCCGCAGCGGATCGTCGCCAGCGCCGCCAATTTTCTCCCCGCCACCTGGAGCGTCGGCGAAGGCCCCGCCCGCCTCGACCTGCTCACCCTCGCCGCTGGCCAGGAGCGCCGCGACATCGACCTCACCCTCCGCCCGGGAGGCGCCCCGCTGCGCGGCAGCGTCCGCGAGCTCGGCGGCGCCGCCATTGAAGGCGCCCACGTCAGCAGCGGCCCCGCCCACGCCCGCACCGACGCCGACGGCCGCTTCCTCCTCTGGGTCCCACCGGGCCCCGAGACCACCGTACGCGCGCGCGCCGACGGCTACACCGACGGCGAAGCGCTCGGCGTCGCCCCTGGCCGCACCTTTGAGCTCATCCTCCTGCCCGAGGCCGTCCTCCGCGGCCGCGCCGTCAACGCGGAGAGCGGCGCCGCGATCGCCGGCGCCCGCGTCATCATCTCCGCCGCCGACGGTCTTTTTATGACCCAACGCGGCGACACCACCACCGACGAGCACGGCCGCTTCCGCGTCGGCGGCCTCCCTCCCGGCCCGTACAAGGCCGAGGTCATCGCCGACGAGGCGTATGGCCTCGCCGACGCCCAAGTCAACCTCGGGGTCGGCCAAGGCTCCGATCCCCTCGAGATCCGCGCTCACCCTGCCCACCTGCTCGTCGGAGTCGCCACCGTCGAGGGCCGAGGAGCCTGCACCAAAGGACATGTCGTCCTCGAGCCCGAGGGCCCCGGCGCCCCCCGCGGCGCCACCATCGACGCCGACGGCGCCGCCCGCCTGCGCGGCGTCCTGCCCGGCCCATACCGCCTCTCCGTCGCCTGCCCCGGCGCCGTCCCCTTGATCAACGAGCCCCTGCTCGTCGACCAGACCCAGACGGACCTCCGCTGGCGCCTCACCGCCGGCCTCAGCGTCCGCGGCCGCGTCGTCGACGCCCGCGGCCGCCCCGCACCTGGCCTTTGGGTCAGTGACTCTGACAGCGACGCCGGCGCCAGCGCCGCCAGCGCCCAGACCGACGAAGACGGCCGCTTCGAGCTCGCGGGCCTGCGCCCCGGAGAGCACCTGCTCCGCCTCACCGGCCCCGGCCCTCTCCCCGATCGCCCCACCGAGCTCCTCCTCCCGCCTGGCGACGACCTGAGCGACGTCACGATCCAGCTCCCCCCGGCTGGCCAGCTCCGCGGCCGGCTCTTGGACCCTGAAGGCCGCGGCCTCGCCGGCCTCGTCGTCACCCTCCACAGCCCCGATCACCCCGACCTCACCGCGCACAGCGCCGATGACGGCGGCTACCGCTTCGATCGCGCCCCCCTCGGCCGACACACCCTCAGCGCCCGCCGCCGCGGCCAGCCCCTCGCCCTCGCCGCCGGCCCCGCGGACGCCGCGGACGCCGCGGAGGGGGGACCTGGCCGATCGGTCACCATCGCCGCGAACGCCGTCACCACCGCCGATCTCACCGTCGACGACCCCACCGTCCAGCTCAGCGGCGTCGTCCTCGATCCCGGCGGCGCCCCCGTCCAAGGCGCCCTCGTCACCGCCACCCTCGAGCACAGCGCTGACCCCAAGGCCATCCGCGCCGCCGCCCGTCAGCCCGGCGGCGTCGCGGAGCTCGCCCTCAGCGACGCCGCCGGCGCCTACACGTTCTCGCGGGAGCTGCCCGCCGCGCGTTACACCCTGCGCGCCACCCGCGGCGACGGCGCCGAGGCGCTGCTCACCGGCGTCACCGCCCAGACCCGCGACAAGACCCTCCGCCTGCGCGGCGCCTGCGCCCTCGCCGGCGTCGTCCGCCTCCGCGGCGCCCCCCCCGAGCGCTTCGCCGTCGAGCTCAGCGCCGCCGACGCCGGCTTCTTCCGCCGTGATCTGTTTTTTAGGACAGGCGGACAGTGGTCCATGCCCGCCCTCCCTTGCGGCCGCTACGAGCTCACCGTCGACGCCCCCGAGGGCGCCCAGCGGCTCACGCTCGAATTGGAGCCCGGCGCCGCCCGTCGCGGCGTCGACGTCGCCCTGCTCGCCAAGGTCCGCGTCCGCGGCCAGATCCTCGACCTCGACGCCCAAGCCCCCGCCGCTGGCGTCGTCGTCAAGCTCGTCCCCGAGCGCGAAGGGGTCGCCGGCGCCCCGACCGCCGCGCTCATCACCGACGCCGAAGGCCGCTTCGAGTCGCCGCCGATCAGCGCCGGCTCGATCTCCGTCCTGATCAGCGCCTCCGAGCTCCGCGGCGCCTACGCCCCGATCTCCACCAAGCTGCAGATCAGCGGCGACAGCGACGTCGTCTCGGTCCCGCCGATCACCATCGCCCAGCGCCGCCGCGGCGCCTTTGAGCCCGCCGGCCAGCTCGGCCTCAGCCTCAGCGGTCAAGGCGATCACCGCGGCCAAGCGGCCCACACCCTCGGCGCGATCCGCCCCGGGTCACCTGCAGCCCGCGCCGGCCTCGCCCCCGGCGATCTCCTCCTCAGCGTCGACGATCACCCCGTCACCGGCCCCCACCTCCACCTCGCCCGCGCCCTGCTCGACGTCTCCCCTGGCCGCGTGATCGCCCTGGAGCTCGCGCGGGCCGGCCGCGTCGAGCTCACCGCCGAGTAGCCCGTCTCGAGTACCATCGCCCGCCGAATGACCCCGAAGCCGCCGCGCGCGCCCGAGTCGACCGCGCCTGATCGCACCTTTCAGGCCGCCTTCGCGCTGCTCGTCCTGCTCGCCGCCGCCCTACGCGCCGCGATCACCGCCCGCCCGCTCGCCGCCCTCGACGGCCGCACCGTCCCCGACGACGCCTATATCTCCCTCCACATCGCCAAGAACATCGGCCTCGGCCTCGGCCCCCTCTTCGGCGACGACTACACCAACGGCTTTCAGCCCCTCTACGTCTGGCTGATGGCCATCCCTGCCGCCCTCCGCGGCCCGCAGGCGCTGCAGACCGTCGAAGGCCTCGATCACCTCGCCAAGCAGGGCCTCGCGCTCGGCGCCGCCGCCGACCTCGGCGCGCTGATCGTCGTCGTCCTCCTGCTCCACCGCCAGGGCTACACCCGCGCTGCCCTCTTCTTCGGCCTGCTCTGGGCGATCCACCCCGCCGTCCTCGCCACCGCCTTGAATGGCCTCGAGACCAGCCTCGCGATCTTCTTCTTCGCCCTGATCTGGAGCTGCGCCGATCGATGGCGCCTCGGCCACGCCCCGCCGTCGCGCCTCGTCCTGCTCGGCCTGGTGATCGGCCTCGGCGCCCTCGCCCGGATCGACCTCTTGATGGTCGGCGTCTACTTCGCCCTCTGCTCGCTGCTCCTGCTCTGGCGAGGTCGTCACCGCGGTCGCGCCTACCTCTGCGGAACCTGGCTCTTGGGCAATGTCTCTCTCGCCCTCGGCGTCGCTCTCGGCTTCGCCCCCTGGCTCCTCTATTCGCTCTACTACACCCAGCGTTGGTACCCGATCAGCGGCCAGGCCGTGCGCTTCTTGTCGCTCGTCGGGGTCGACCGCCGCCGCATGTGGCCGCACTACCGCGGCATGCTCGACGCCGCCGTCGACGCGCTCGAGGGCGCGCTCGCCCACCTCGGTCGCGCTGCCCTGATCGCCCTCGCCCTCGCGCTCCTCCTCGCGCTCACCGCCGCCCTCCGCCGCGATCGCCCCGCCCTCGCCCCGCTGCGCGACGCCCTCGCCGATCTCGGCCTCCCCTTGCTCTTCGGCCTCAGCCTCTTCCTCGCCTACACCTTTTACATCTTCTGCCCCTGGTACTTCGGCCGCTACCTCGCGCCCCTCACCCTCGTCGCCTTCGTCGCGCTCGGCGTCGCCTTAGAGCTCCTCCTACGCGCCCTCCCTGGCCGCCCGCGCCTCCAGCTCACGCTCTTCGGCCTCGCCCTCGCCACCGCTGCCGCCGCCACCATCACCTTACCCGGCGTCGACGCGCTGCTCCGCAAGGGCCCCAACGCCCGCCTCGGCTACCGCAACCTCGGCCTCTGGGCCCGCAAGCACCTCCCCGCGGGCGCGCGGATCGGCGCCCCTCAGAGCGGCGCCCTCGCCTACTACGCCACCCACCTCGACGTCATCAACCTCGACGGGGTCGTCAACGCCGCCGCCTTCCGCGCCCTCAAGCGTCGGCGCATGCTCCAATACATCCGCGACAACAAGATCCACACCATCATCGGCTGGCAGCAGAACATCGACCTGCTCGCGCTCCACAGCTCGGGCCTCAGCAGCTACGACTGGCAGAAGAAGCAGACCATCAAGGGCTTCCGCTCCTGGGGTCATCCCTGGCTCGTCTACGAGGTCAACGCCCCCCCGCCGCCCGAGGAGTAGCGCACCGCGCGAAGGCGCGCGCGCCGCGGGCCGCCCCTTGTGTCACCATCGACCGATGCCACCCGAACAGCGCCGCGCGCAGGTGATCGCCGGCCTCGCCGCGTCCTTGCTCGTGATCGCCTGCGCCGGCGACGGCGCCGACACCGGCGCGACCGCCGAGACAGCCGACCCCACCGAGCCCACCGCCGGCTCTGGCGAGCCACCCGAGCCCCAACGCCTCGTCGACCACGCCCTCTGGTCGACCGCCCGAGCCGACGACGATCCCCTCGCCACGCACCGCCCTGATCCGCTCGAGTGCGGGATCGCTGGCTGGTACGAGGAGCTCGGCGAGCTCGAGGTCGACACCAATTTTTGCGACTACGCCGATCTCACCCAGCCCGCCCTCGTCGAGATCGCCGCCGGCTCCCAGCTCGCGCTCAGCCTGCGCCACTACGACCTCACCGCCGCCGCGCCCGCCCAGGCCCACATCGCCCTCCTGATCGGCGGCGATCTCATCTGGGAGGATCTGATCGAGATCCCCGGCCCCGCCGCCGTCCGCATCGAGAGCGCCACCATCCCCCAAAAATACCCTCAGGGCGCGCCCGTGCGCCTCCACTTGCACAACCACGGCCAGAACACCTGGATCCTCGGCCTCGTCACCGTCACCGCCCCCGAGTAGCCCGCCCTTCCTCCTTGCGTCACCGCCATCACCAGCGGTATGCCCCCGCCCATGGCGAACCCACGCGTCTATTTCGACATCTCTATCGGCAACGAGCCCGCGGGCCGCATCGTCTTCGAGCTCTTCGCTGACGTCGTGCCTCGCACCGCCGAGAATTTCCGCGTCCTCGCGGCCGGCCAGAACGGCGAGGCCCCCAAGTACCGCGGCTGCCCCTTCCACCGGATCATCCCCGGCTTCATGTGTCAGGGCGGCGATTTCACCAACCGCAACGGCACCGGCGGGGTCTCCATCTACGGCGCCAAGTTCGCCGACGAGAATTTCAAGCTCACGCACACCGAGCCCGGCCTGCTGTCGATGGCCAACGCCGGCCCTGGCACCAACGGCTCGCAGTTCTTCATCACCACCGTCGCGTGCCCGTGGCTCGACGGCAAGCACGTCGTCTTCGGCAAGGTCGTCGAGGGTCTCGACGTCGTGAAGGCGATGGAGGCGGTCGGCACCCGCAACGGCGCCCCCTCCAAGCCCGTCGCGATCGCCGACTGCGGCCAGCTCTGAGCGCCTCGTCGCGCGAACACGCGCAGCTGCGCCCGCGTGAGCCTGTAGAGGCGGGCCCGCGCGGGCGTCGATGTTGCCGGGCGCCTGGCGATCTCGTAGCGTCCAGCGATGGTCTGCACCTCGACGCGCGCCCTCGCCCTCCTCGGCACCTCGCTGCTCATCGCCGCCGCCTGCGGCAAGGAAGAGGTCGCGAGCGCCAGCGCCAGCGCCACCGCCACCGAAAGTGACAGCGGCGCCGCGACCGACACCACTGACGCAGCCACCACCGACGGCTCGGAGAGCGACAGCGGCGTCGACGCGGCCCCCACCTGGCACCAGCAGATCGCCCCGATCGTCGCGGAGAGCTGCTCTGGTTGTCATCGTGACAGCGGCATCGCCCCCTTCTCGCTCACCACCTACGAGGAGTCCGCGCCCTGGGCGCTGCTGCTCGCCGACTCGGTCGAGCGCGGCGCCATGCCCCCCTTCCTCGCCACCGACACCCCGGAGTGTCAGCCCCGCCACGGCTGGATCGACGACCTCCGCCTCAGCGACGAGCAGGCCGGGCTCTTGCGCGCCTGGGCCGACGCAGGCGCCCCCGAGGGGGATCCTGCGACCGCCGCCCCGCTCCCGCAGCCGCCGCAGCTCGACCTCGTCGACCCAGACATCCGCCTCACCATCCCCACCCCTGTCACCGTCTCGGGCAACGGCGACAAGTTCCTCTGCTTCTCGATCGACCCAGGCCTCGACGCCGACGCCTGGGTCGACGGCCTCCAGATCAGCGCCGGCAACCCCAAGATCGTCCACCACGTGCTCGTCTACGTCGACGAGGACGCTCAGTCCGCCGATCTCATCGGCCCTGACGGCTCCTACCCGTGCTTCGGCGGCCCCGGCGTCGGCAACGCCAGCCTCATCGGCGCCTGGGCCCCCGGCATGCCCGCCTTCAACACCCCGCCTGACACCGCCTTCCGGATCCCCGCCGGCGCGCGGATCATCATGAACATGCACTACCACCCGACCGGCGCCGAGGAGGTCGATGACAGCAGCGCCGTCGAGCTCCGCTACCACCCCAGCATCCCCGCCAACCTCGCCCTGCTCGCGCTCATCGGCAACGCCCACAACAGCGGCGCGGGCCTCTTACCTGGCCCGGGGGACAGCGGCTCGCCGCAGTTCAAGATCCCCGCCGGCGCGGTCGACCACACCGAGTCGATGTCGATCCGCCTGGACGACATCCCGGACCTCCGCGTCTGGTCCGCCGGCACCCACCTCCACTACGTCGGCACCGACATGGTCGCCGGGATCCGCCGCGCCGCCCCCCAGCCTGGCGAGCCCGAGTCTGAGTGCTTCGTCCACACCCCTAATTGGAACTTCAATTGGCAGCGCGCCTACGTCTACGACGCCCCGCTCGCCGAGGCCCCCGTCGTCCGCGCGGGCGACGAGATCGTCATGCGCTGCACCTACAACAATTCGATGAGCAACCCCTACGTCGTGCAAGCGCTGGCCGAGCAGGGCTTGGGCGCCCCCGTCGACGTCTACCTCGGCGAAGAGACCCTCGACGAGATGTGTCTCGGGATCTTCGGCGTCGCGATCAACCTCGCCGACCTTTTTTGAGCAGCGCCGAGCCAGCGCGCGCGCGCGCCCCGGTGCGAACGTCGTTTCACGGGCCCAGGTGCGCCAACAGCCGCCATTCGTGACACGGGTCACGTCGTGACAAAAATGTGACCTCTGGTCACGTTCTTTGCGCGCTCTTTGTTCGCCAAACGCCGATCAAACGTGGCAATTCAGCCCCGTCCGGGCCTTTTTCCCTAAGAAAAAATTACGAAGGGCCCTCGATCTTGGAGATCACCGTGACCACGCCGCCCCTTAGCCCCGCAACTCGGCAGCGCATCGATCTACACGTCCACTCGCGCCACAGCGGCACGATGAAGCCGATGCTCCTCAACTCGATGGAGGTGCACGAGTGCTACACCGACCCGAAGGAGCTGCACGACCGCCTGCTCGCGCGCGGCATGACCGCGGTGACGATCACCGATCACGACTCGATCGACGGCTGCCTCGAGATCGCCCACCTCGGCCCCCACGTCTTCCTCTCGGAGGAGGTCTCGGCGCGCTTCCCTGAGAACGGCTGCATCGTCCACGTGCTCGCCTACGGGATCGACGAGGCCCAGCACCGCGAGCTCCAGCGCCTCCGCTACAACGTCTACGAGCTCGCCGCCTACCTCCGCCAGCAGTCGATCTTCCACTCCCTCGCGCACCCGCTCTCTTCGGTCAACCTGCGCTTAGGGCCAGAGATCCTCCGCAAGTCGCTGCTCCTCTTCCCGACCATCGAGGTGATCAACGGCCAGAAGGATCCCAGCCACGAGCAGCTCCTGCGCGACCTGATCGGCCGGGCCCCCACGGCCACCTTCGAGCGCTGGGCCAACGAGTACGACATCGCCCCCGCCTGCTTGGAGCGCGGCTGGCGGATCACCGGCGGCTCCGACGATCACTCCGGCGTCACCATGGCCCGCGCCTTCATCGAGTACGACGGCGACCCCACCTTCGCCGGCCTGCGCGCCGCCGTCGATGACGACCGCGCCGCCGTCCAAGGCTTCGAGAAGACCGGCCGCAGCTACGCGCACACCGCCTATATCGGCGCCGTCAACTACCTCCGCAAGACCCACAAGAACAGCTCCAACCAGACCATGGTGAAGCTGATCGAGACCATCAAGACCCAAGAGCTGCCCGAGGATCCCAGCGAGCTCCCGCCCGTCCTCCAGCGCCTCATCCCCGCCGCCCTCGAGACCTTCGCGGAGGCGGAGCGCCTCGTCACCCCCCAGCGCGTGCTCGACGAGGGCCACCGCCCCGAGATCCACGACGAGATCTACGACCTCATCAACAAGTCCTTGCTGCGCGCCTTTCGGGCCAGCTTCGATCAGGTGCGCGCGGGCGTCCGCAGCTTCGACCCCGAGGTCTTGATCGACGAGATCCCGACCCTGCTCCGCCTCACCCTCTTCAACATCCCCTACTACTTCGGCTACCGCTTCTTTTACGGCGAGCGCCGCCGCGCCGACGCGTTTTATAGCTGGCTCGAGCTCAGCGCCCCGATCGAGCGCCCGCGCAACGTCGCGATCTTCTCGGACACCATCGACGAGTTCAACGGCGTCAGCCTCGGCCTGCGGCGGATCGTCCGAGAGATGCGGAGGAGCGGCAAGAGCGTCCACCTCTGCGGCGTCGAGACCGGCAAGGTCCCGCCCGAGCCGGACGCCCCCTGGATCGCCCGCTTCGCCACCCTCGGCAACTTCCCCCTGACCATCGACGGCGGCGAGATCATCCTCGGCTGGCCCAGCCTCGTCGACCTCGTCCGCTGGCTCGACGCTCACGAGATCGACCTCGTCCAGGTCTCCTCACCCGGCCCGATCGGCGTCGTCGCGATGCTCGCCTGTTACATCCTCGGCATCCCGATCGTCGGCCAATACCACACCAACGTCGCCGACTACACCGCGATGATCCTCCGCGATCCCACCATCGAGCGGATCGTCCGCGCCTACGCCCGTATGTTCTACAACGCCGTCGAGAAGGTGCTCGTGCCCAGCCACGCCGCCGGCGAGCTGATCGCGCGGCAAGGCGTCCGCCAGGAGAAGATCCACGTCATCCCCCGCGGCGTCGACGCTGACTTCTTCCACCCCCGCATGCGCGACCCCGAATTTTGGCGCGCCTACGGCCTCCGCGGCCAGGGCACCCTCTTGTACGTCGGCCGCGTCTCCGTCGAGAAGAGCGTCCCTTTCCTCGCCCAGCTCTTCCGCCAGCTCATCGAGGCCGGCGAGCAGGTCGAGCTCGCGATCGTCGGCGACGGCCCCTGGTTGCCCGAGATGAAGCGCGAGCTCGCCGGCCTGCCCGTCGCCTTCACCGGCTACCTCAAGGGAGCCGAGCTCGCCCGCGCCTTCGCCTCCGCCGATCTCTTCGTCTTCCCCTCCACCACCGACACCTTCGGCAACGTCGTCCTCGAGTCGCTCGCCTCCGGCGTACCCGCGCTGGTCGCCGACGAGGGCGGCCCTGGCGAGATCGTCCGCCACAACGAGACCGGCTGGGTGTTGCCCGCCCTCGACCTCCCCCGCTGGACCGAGGCCGTCCGCGAGCTCCTCGCCCGCCCCACGGTGCGCGCCCAGATGGGCCTCACTGGCCGCGCCTACGCCGAGTCATGCACCCACCAGCGCGCCCAAGAGGTCCTGTGGGGCCACTACGACCGGATCATCGAGCGCTCGCGCGCCCGCATGCGCGAGGCCATGATCCACGACTCTACCCCTCGCGGCAGCATCGGCCTCCCCCGCTGCACCCACGGCGCCGGCTAGTCTCGTCTCGTTAGTCTCTTGTCTCGGAGACCCGCAGCCGCGTGGCAGAGATCGCCTACTTCGTGCACGGCCGCGGTCGCGGCCACGCCAGCCGGGCGGCGACCGTGCTCCCGCGCCTGCGGGGGCTCGGCCACCGCGTCACCGTCTTCGCCGGCGGCGACGCCCTCGACCTTCTCGACCCCGCAGGGATCATCCCGGCCGACCCGCTACCGCCTGGCCTTGGGGCCATGCGCGTCTTCGCCCGCCGCCTCCCTGAGGCCCTCCACCAGCTCCGCGAGCGCCAGATCCAGCTCGTCCTCAGCGACGGCGACGCCCCCTCCGTCCACGCCGCTCGCCGCCTCCACCTCCCGCTCATCAGCCTCGGCCACGATCAAGTCTTCCTCCGCTGCGCCGTTCCGCCGGGCCTACCGCGGCGCGCCCTCTGGTCTGAGCGCGCCGTCGGCTGGGCCACCAGCCGAGGCGCCCGCTTCGCCGTCGCCGTCCATTTTTTACCGATCACCCCCCGCCAGCCTGGCACCTGGGTCGCCCGCCCCGATCCGCCGCAGCTCCCCGGTCCTACCCCTCAGGGCCCGCCTACAGGCCCCTGGGTCGCCTACCTGCGCGACGGCGAAGGCGAAGATCTCTTAGAAGAAGCCGCCCGGCAGGGCCTCGCTGTCCGCTGCTTCGGCCGCTTACGCCGCCCGATCCCTGGCGTCGAAGCCCGCCCCTTCGACCGCCCAGAATTCCTCACCGCCCTCGCCCGCGCCCCCGCGGTCCTCGCCACCGCCGGCTCCAACCTGCTCGCCGAGTGTATTTTTTTAAGGATCCCGATCCTCGCCGTCTACGCCCCTGGCGACCACGAGCAGCGCCTCAACGCCCACATGGCCCAAGAGGCAGGCGTCGCCCTCGCCGCCGCCCTGCCGCGCGCCGCCGCCCAGCTCCCCGCCTTCTGCCGCCGCCTCGCCGCCGGAGGGTTCTGCAGCGTCGACCTCGCCGCCGCCCTGCCCCCCCTCTCTCAGGCCCTGCCCGAGGCCATCGACGCCGCCCTCAACCAGCCCAGGAGTCCGCCGCGCTGATCAGCGCCGGGCTCACCAGGTCGCTATAGAGGATCGGCGTCCGGTCCTGCATCAGCCCCGCCAAGCGCCGCTCCAGCTCCTTCTCTAGCGCCGGCACGTCCAGATCGTGCGGGTGGATCGCCAGCCGAAGCACTGGCAGGCGCCGCAGCAGCGGCCCGCTCGCCCGCGACCACAGCAGCGATCCGGCGACCCGCAGCCGGTCGCGGCTCGCGTACGCCACCACCGGCCCGCCCACCAGCCGCCGCCCGGTGCTGGGCGACCACACCTGCCAGTGGTCCTCCGCGTGCGCGAAGGCCAGGTCGCGCAGCGCGTCGCGTGTCGCCTGGCCATAAAGCCAGGCAGGGGCGACGAAGCCGGTCACCGACGCGCCCACCAGGTCCTCCACCAGCCGCCGCCCCGCGACGATCCGCGCCCGCGCCACCTCGTACGGCAAGCTCAAGAATTCCCCCTCGCCCGCCGTCAGCGTCCGTCCGCGCAGGCGATCCCACGCCGAGCGCTGCGGCTGCTCATCGCGGTGGTAGTAGCCGTGCAGCACCGGCTCCACCCCTTCTTCCACCTGTCCTCGCAGCCAGGCGACAAAGTCTGGGTGATCCGCCAGCGGCCACTCGCGCCAGAAATTGGGCACCACGAGCGCCGTATAGCGCCCGCCGAGCCCGTACTTCGCCAGCAGATCTGCGATCCGTCGCAGCCGCTCGCCGTGGCGGGGCGTCACGTCATGGATGCTCACCAGCAGGCGGGACATCCGCCCTCTCTACCACGAACTTTTTGCCCTGTTGAAACGGCCTACTCGGGGCGCCCCTCGAAGATCGGGTCTGTCAACCTGTCGACCAGCCCGCGCACCTGCGCCGCCGCCGCCGGGGCCGGCATCATCAACGAGCGCGGCACGCCGAAGGCCAGGCTGCCACGCCCAACAGAGAGCTGGATCCCCACCCCGATCCCGCCGAGGCTCGGCACCCGCGCCAGCTCGCTCAGCAGCTTCGCCTGCTCCTTCGCCGCGGGCCCCTCCGCCTCGCGGTTCACCAGCGTCGCCGCCCGCACCATCAAGATCGGGTCCAGGCTGACGCAGAAGTGGCACCCCTCGGAGGCCGCGCGCGCCAGCGCCAGCCCGCCCTCACCGGCCAACGTCGCCTTACCTGCCCGCCCGAGCAGGTCACGCGCGCCGCCGCCGATCGCCAGCAGCGCCACCCCTGACGCTGCCCCGCTCACCATCTCCAGCTCCTTCTTCGGGCTCATCAAGTACGCCACCTCATCGGCGGCGCTCGCCATATTTTTGGGCAGCGCCAGCGTCAGCAGGTCCAGCTTGCCGCCGGAGAACGACGCCCCGTCGGCCTTCAGCGTGATTTTGAAGGCCGCGTCCTTGCCGCCGGCCAGCGCCCCGAACGCCTCCAACGCCTGGATCCCCGCCCCTTGCAGCCCGCGCAGCGCCTCCTTCGCCGCCGCCGGGTCGCGCACGCTCGCCGCCACCAGCAGCGTCAGCTTGTCGCCTGGCGTCACGTACACCGCCAGCGCCACCTCACCCTGCACCTGGTCGAGCAGCGTATGCACCCCGCCGACCACCGTGCGCGCCATCGCGTCGAAGGGCGCCGGCACCTGCTCGATCGGCACGTTCTTATCGAGGATCGTGTGCAGCGGCGCGGGCGACCCCCACGGCATCACCACCACCCCCGCCGCCCCGGCAGGCAGCGCCGCCTCAAGCGCCCCTGGCCGCAGGCTCGGCGCCCCCAGCGGCTCCAGCCCCAGCTTCTCGAACGGCGCCAGCGCGGCCGCCCGCAGCATCAGATCCCGCTGCGAGCCCAGGTCCACGTCCACCCGCAGCTGCGTCAACCCTTGGCTCACCGCCTGGAGTTGGCGCATCAGCGGGCTCTGCGGCGGCAGGTCGACCAGATCCGCCGGGTTGATCAGCCCCGGCGGCAGCTCATCGCCCACCCCTTGCAGCCGCCAGCCCGTGCGCCCCTCGGCCACCAGCTCGGCCGCCCGGTCGAGGTCCCCCGCGTTCAGCGCGAATTCGAGCGCCGCGGCCTGCTCACGAAAGAGCACCCGTTGATCCTCTTGAACCAGCTCCCACAGCCCGGAGCCCAGCGGCTGCGGCCGCTGCCCCTCCGGCACGCCGTCGAGGATCGCCCTCGCCGAGCGCGCCGCGATCGTCCCGAACAGCCCCAAATCGCCCGCAGGGCCCTCCAGCGGCACGCGAGCGTCCACCGCCATCACCCCGCTCCACTCGATGTTCGACCACATCCCCGGCCCGTAGCCGAGCTGCAGCAGCATCGCCTGCGCCTGCGCCGGCACATCGATCGGCCCGTCGGGCATCCACGCCGCCGTCGCCTGGCGGATCAACAGAAAGACGTCGCTCAGCTCACGCGCGCTCGCGCGCAGGTGCACCCGCGGCCCCATCTCCTTCGCCGGCGGCGGCGCGACCACGCCGATGACCGCGCCGCCGCCGCTAGGCGCCGCCCCGGCGTCGTCGTCGACCACCGGCACCGTCGAGTTCTTCTTCGCCTTCGTGCAACCTGGCGAGAGGAGCAGGCACGCGGCCGCGGCCGAGAGGAGGAGCGAGCGGGGTGTCGACATCGCCGGGCAGTGTACCAGCCGGCCATCACCCGCGCCTCGCCCTACTGAGCCGCCTGAGCCACCTGAGCCGCCTGAGCCGCCTAGACCGCCTCGGGCTCCGAGCGCGCGCGCGCGGCCGCCTCGGCGACCACGCTCATCGGCTCCCCGGAGCCGCCGTGGCGCGCCGCGATCAGCTCCGCGACCACCGAGATCGCGATCTCCGCCGGAGTCCTGCCGCCCAGCGCCAGGCCCACGGGCGCGCGCAGCCGCGACAGGTCGGGGGCAGGGCGCCCGAGCGCCGCCTCCCGGCGCAGCACCCGAGCCACGATCGTGTGCACCTTCCGGCGCGAGCCGATCATGCCGAGGTAGTGATATGGCCGCTGGAGCAGGTGCCCCAGCGCCACCTCATCGCGCTGGTGGTCGCGGCTGACGATCACCACGGAGTCTCGCGGCCCCAGCGTCGGGATCGCCGCCGCCAGCTCATCGACGTCATACGCGCGCCGGCACGCCGCCGCGAACGCCGGGTGCTCGAGCAGCTCCTCGCGGTCATCGACCACCGTCACCTGGAGGCCCACCCCGCGGGCCACCGGCGCGATCGCCTGCGCCACGTGCCCTGCGCCGATCAAGAAGAGCCGCTCCTCAGCCTGTACAAGCTCCACAAACACCTCCATCGAGCCGCCGCAGCACATGCCCAGGTCGCGGACCAAGTGGGCCTCGATCCGCCGCCAGGCCCCGTCGCGCAGGCACTCGCGGCAAGCCGCCAGCGCCTGCGCCTCGATCGCCCCGCCGCCGACCGTACCGATCGCCTGACCTTCGGGCAAGAGCAGCAGCCTCGCCCCCACCACCTGCGGCGCCGAGCCGGAGCGGCCGATCACCGTCGCCAGCGCCGCCGGGCCCGCGCGTGTCCCTTCGAGCACCTCGACCAGCGCCCTGGTCACCTCGAGCAGCATCGCCGACGCCGACATTCGGCGTGCAGTCTAGCAGCGGCCTCGTGATACAGTGCGCGCGAGCAGCCTGAGCCGGAGGGATCTGTCCCATGATGAACAAACGAACCATCCTCACCATCGCAACCCTCTCCCTGATCGCCTGCGACGGCGGCGAGCGCAAGTCGATCGAGGAGCAGATCGGCCCCGCCTCCAAGAAGACCAGCGAGCTGAAGACCGCCGCCGAGCCGGCCATGAGCCCCGAGGAGCTCGCTGAGGCGCGCCGCAAGGCCGGCTTCATCGACCCCGCCGAGCAGGCGGCCAAGGTCGCCGCCGAGATGGAGAAGGGCGAGCGCGAGTACGTCAAGACCCGCCTCAAGGAGTTCCGCGCCTACCACGCCCGCTTCCTCGTCCTCGTCGACGAGCTCGCCAAGGAGGCCCCCAAGGTCGCCGCCGCCAAGGACCCCCAGAAGGCCTTTGACAAGTGGATGGGCAAGTTCGCGGAGAAGGCGAAGGAGCCGGGCAAGACCCAGCGCACCTTGAGCGAGGAGAACGTCCGCGGCGGCAAGACCAACGAGATGCTGATCAACCTCGTCCGCGTCTGGGACGACCTACGCGCCGAGCTCGGCCCCGACAGCGCCAGCCAGCCGCGCTTTGAGGAGGTAGTCACCCAGCTACGCGACGATCTCGGCAAGCTCGCCGCCGCCCTCGACGACATCGAGAAGGACGAAGATCTGGTGGTCAACAAGTTCTACAAGCCCACTGACGAGGAGAAGGGCAAGAAGAAGTGACCCTCGCCGCCCGCGAAAGTGCCCCTTAGGGGCCGAGATCTGAGGTCTCAGGCCCCCAGAGGCTGCGGGCGCGCACCGCGCTTCACGTTGATCTCTGGAATTCACCGGCGATCTGAGGTATCCCGCTTCCAGCAACCCTGGGCGTCACGTTGGCGTCCACCCCCCACAAGGGGACAGCAACAACCCCCCGTGTGGGGAAGCAGGAGACCACCATGAAGACTGGCATCATCGTCGCGCTGTTCGGCGCTCTTTCCCTGACCACCGTTGGCTGCAAGGACAAGGGCGGCACCCCCGAGACCGTCGCCCCCGACACCGCCGCCCCCACCGAGACGACCCCCACCGAGACCCCCGCCGAGACCCCCAAGGAGGGTGAGGGCGAGGAAGCCGACGCGGAGTAAGCTCCTCGTCGCGAAGCGAGGCCGGGCTGGGAGACCAGTCCGGCCTTTCTTTTTTCACTTCCGGTTTTCACGCGCGCCTGCTTAAACGCCGTCTCGCCCCCTCGGCGCCCCTTGGAGATTTTTCCGGGTTGAAGAGCCTCCTCCGCTTCCTCCGGCGCTACGCCGCCCGCAACCTCCCGCACTACGCCCTCGGCCTGGTGGCGCTCCTGCTCACCAATTACGCGGTCGTGCGGGTGCCGGCGCTGATCGGCCAGGCCCTCGACGTGCTCGGCGAAGCCGGCCCGCTCGCCGCCGCCGCGGGCCAATCGATCGCCCTCGAGCTGATCCTCTGGGCCGTCATCGTCGTCGTCGCCCGCACCGCCTCGCGGATCCTCTTTTTTAACCCTGGCCGCGAGGTCGAGCTGCGCCTCGCGATCGACCTCTTCCGCCACCTGCTCGCCCTCCAGCGCCCCTTCTACGCCACGCGTAAGCTCGGCGAGCTCGTCAGCGTCGCCATCAACGACATCTCCTCCGTCCGCCTCTTGATCGGCTTCGCCGGCCTCCAGGTCTTCAACGTCATCGTCGCGATCCCCATGCACCTGGCGCAGATGTGGAGCACCGATCCTGTGCTCACCGTCTGGTGCCTCACCCCCGTGCTGCTCGGCGCGATCTACATGCAGCGGGTCGTCAGCGCCTTCTACGGCCTGATCCGCCGCTCCCTCGAGCTCCTCGCGGGCGTCTCGGATCGCATCCTCGAGACCTACAGCGGGATCGCCACCGTGCGCGCCCACGCCGCCGAGGCCGCGATGATCCGCCGCTTCGACGAGCGCAGCGACGCCTACCTCGCCGTCCTCCTCCACCTCTCGCGCCTGCGCGCCTTCGCCCTCCCGCTGCTCTCCTTCACCGGCCTCATCGGCGCCGCGATCATCCTCTGGATCGGCGGCGATCGAGTGATCGCCGGCGAGCTCAAGATCGGCGCCCTCGCCACCTTCACCGCCCTGCTCGTCTCCCTCGTCGGCCTGCTCACCGCCGTCGCCTGGGTGCTCACCACCGTCTCGCGCGGCCTCGTCTCGCTCACCCGCGTCGACCAGGTCCTCGACACGCCCACCGGCGTCCCCCCCGCCACCGACGACTACGCCCTCCGAGCCCCGCCGGCGCTCGAGCTCCGCCGCCTCAGCTTCACCTACCCCGGCGCCGACGCGCCTGTCCTTTCAGACATCTCCGTCGACCTCGGCCCAGGCCGCACCCTCGGGATCTTCGGCCGCACCGGCGCCGGCAAGACCACCCTCATCAACCTTCTCACCCGCGTCTACGACCCCCCACCGGGCGCTGTGCGCGTCGACGGCCACGACGTGCTCGCCCTCGACCAAGACCGCCTCCGCGCCGGCCTCGCCGTCGTCCCGCAGGATCCCTTCCTCTTCTCCACCACCTTACGCGACAACATCCGCCTGCGCGGCGAGCGCAGCGGCCACGTCCGCGGCGCCGACGGCGAAGCCGCCCGCGAGGGCGCCGACGACTGGGCCGAGGTCGATGACCCTCAGCTCACCCGCGTCCTCGACGCCGCCTGCCTCGAGGACGACCTCCGCGCCCTCCCTGACGGCCTCGCCACCGTCGTCGGCGAGCGCGGCGTCATGCTCTCCGGCGGCCAGCGCCAGCGCGTCGCCCTCGCCCGCGCCCTCTACCGCGCCCCGCCCCTGCTGATCCTCGACGACATCCTCTCCGCCGTCGATCAAGGCACCGAAGCCCGCCTCGTCGCCGCGATCCGCGGCCTCCGCGGCCGCCTCGCCGGCGACGCCACCGAGCCCACCACCGCGCCTACCACCGTGATCGTCTCGCACCGCACCAGCGTGCTCGAGCACGCCGACGAGATCCTCGTCCTCGAGGCGGGGCGCGTCGTCGAGCGCGGCACCCACGACGCCCTCATCGCCGCGGGCGGCGTCTACGCCCGCACCCACGATCACCAAGGCGCCGAGGGCGACCATGACTGACCCCAAGGACAGCTCAAAAGACGAGCGCGGCGGCCTCTACCTGCTCCGGCGCTTCTGGGTGTACGTGCGCGACCACCGGCGCTGGCTGCTCCTCGGCCTGCTCATGATCCCCGTCGTCGCCGGCATGACCGTCGTCCGGCCGCTCCTCCTCAAGCACGCCGTCGACGTCGACATCCCCGCCCGCGACGTCCACACCTTACGCGTCACCGCCCTCCTCTTCCTCCTCGCGGTCGTCCTCGAGTTCATCTCCCAGGCCGTCCAGGTCTACGCCCTCCAGCGGGTCGGCCACGTCACCATCAACGACCTCCGGCGCGCCGTCTTCCGCCACGTCCTCCGCCTGCCCGCCCGCTTCTTCGACAAGAACCCCCTCGGCGCCCTGCTCGCGCGCAGCACCACCGACATCGAGGCCTTATCGGAGACCCTCGCCTTCGGCGTCTTCACGATCCTCACCGACGTCGTGATGATCCTCGTCGTCCTCGGCGCGATGTTCTACCTCGACGCCCGCCTCACCCTCATCTCCCTCGCCGTCGCCCCGCTGATCTGGATCCTCGTCCGCGTCTTCTCCGCCCGCCTGCGCGCCCTCCAGCTCGAGGTGCGCAAGGCCCAAGCGGTCCAAGGCGGCTACCTCACCGAGCAGCTCGCCGGCGCCACCGTCCTCCAGCTCTTCGGCCGTCAGCGCGCCGCGGTCGCCGAGTTTGAGCGCCTCGGCGGGCGATATCTGCGCACCACCAAGACCGCCAACATCTACGACGCCCTCCTCTTCTCCCTCATCGACGGCATCTCCGCGCTCTGCATCGCCCTGCTCATCTACTTCGGCGCCCCTGGCGTCGTCGACGGCTCGGGCCTCACCCTCGGCCTGCTCTTCGCCTTCATCGACTACCTCCAGCGCGTCTTCGTGCCGATCCGCGAGTTTTCGGGGAAGCTCGCCACCGTCCAGCGCGCCCTCGCCGCCCTCGACCGCGTCTACGGCCTGCTCGACGAGCCCGCCGAGCCGCGCCTCCCCGAAGGCGCCCCTGATCCTCTGCACACCTGGACCGGCGGCCTGCGCGTCCGCGGCCTCCGCTTCCGCTACCGCCAAGACGGCCCCGAGATTCTCAAGGGCATCGACCTCGACGTCGCCCCGGGCGAGGTCGTCGCCGTCGTCGGCCGCACCGGCTCGGGCAAGACCAGCCTCGGGCGCGTGCTCACCCGCGCCTATGACGGCTATCAAGGCAGCGTCCAGCTCACCTGTCCTGATGGACAGACTCACGAGCTCTCCACCCTCAGCCCTGACGCCCTCCGCCGCCACGCCCTCCTGGTCCAGCAGGACATCTTCCTCTTCGCCGAGGACGTCGCCTTCAACGTCGCCCTCGGCGAGCCCGAGCTCAGCGGCGACCCCGAGGCCCTGCGCGCCGCCCTCCGCGCCGTGCAAGCCGAGGCCCTCGTCGACGAGCGAGGAGGCCTCGAGTTTCAGGTCGGCGAGCGCGGCCGCGCCCTCTCCGCTGGCGAGGCGCAGCTCCTCGCCTTCGCCCGCGTCGCCGCCCGCGCGCCCACCTTCCTCATCCTCGACGAGGCCACCGCCAGCGTCGACAGCGTCACCGAGCATAAGGTCCAGCGCGCGATCGAGGCCCTGCTGCGCGGCCGCTCCGTCTTGGTGATCGCCCACCGCCTCAGCACTGTCCGCCGCGCCGACAAGATCCTCGTCATGGACGCCGGCCAGATCATCGAACAAGGCACCCACGACCAGCTCCTCGCCCGCGGCGGCGCCTACGCCCAGCTCTACCGCATGGGCCTCGACGCCGCCTGACGAGCTCGCCCCCTCACCCGCAGCGCGAGCCGACCGGCCCGTCCACCCACGAGCCGGCCATACACGTCTGTCCTCCCGGACAGTCGCTGTTCGCCGCGCACTCGCCGCAGATCGCCACCTCTAACAGCCCGCCCAGGTCGGCGAGCTCGCAGTGGCCCGAGGCGCACAGCGCGTCGCCGTCGTTCATCGGGCACAGCGCGTCGTTCATCAGCGCCCCTGGCAGCGCGCAGAATTTGTGCCCCGAGTAATTTTCGACGTCGATGCTCGGCGTACAGCGGCGGCCCCCCGCGCAGTCCGCGTCGGTCCGGCAGATCCCGCACACCATCGGCAGCAGCCCCTCCGCCCCCGCGACCAGCGGCTCACAGAAGAGCCCCGCCTTGCACGACGCCTGCGACTCACAGAACGATCCTACCCCGCCGTCGACGCACGTCGCCTGCATCAGCCCCGGGTCCAGCGTGCACGAGATCCCCAGCCCCAGCGCCGCACAGTCCGCCCCGTCCTTGCACACCGAGCACACCCCTGGCGGCAGATCCCCGATCGGGATCGGATTTTTGTAGCACTTGCCGCTCATGCACTGCGCGTCCTCTGAGCACTCCGCGCTGTTCGGCAGCCCGTTCGGGTCCCCCCCGCTCGTCCCTGTCGCCCCGCTCGCCCCGCTCGCCCCGCTCGTGCCCCCGCCCGAGGAGGCGTCGCCCGACGCGGCGTCGCCTGCGGTGTCCTCGCCGCTGCTATCGGAGCCCGAGCTGCCGTCCGAGTCCGTCGCTGACATCGAAGCCGAGGTCACCCCGCTGAGCCCCCCTTGTCCGCCCCCTGACAGCGAAGTCCCCACGCCGCGCCCCTCCTCGCTCGCACAAGCGAGCGCCAGCAGCGGCAGAGCGAACCCGAGCGACCAACGATACGGAGCGGCGATTCTGGCGACCATGAGCGTTCCCGCGCGAGGATCGCCCACAATCGCGCACGCGCGCAAGCGCTCATCGCCTCCTTCTCAGCCTGGCGCCCGCACCTTCGCGATCCCCGCGCCCGCGAAGCTCCCCAAGAACAGCCACCCATCGCGCTCCACCACGCTAGAGACCGGCGAATACGCCCTCTCATCGCGGAATTGCAGGTCATGGACCACCGCCCCTGCCTCATCGATCGCGATCACCCACCCGTGCCGCTCCGGCGCCGGCTGCAGCGCCTCCGGCAGCCGCAGCACCGCCCGCCGCAGCCCTGGCCAGCCTGCCAGCCCGTCCACCAGCGGGTTGCGAGGCGACCCCAGCGCCACCCAAAACACCCCGCGCTCCGCCGACCACGTGATGTTGTCGGGGAACCCTGGCAGCCCCTCGCAGAGCGCCTCCACCGCCCCTGCGCGCGGCCCGGTCAACCACACCCGCCGCACCCGGTACTCGCTCAGCTCCGTCACCACCACCGACGCCTCATCGCGCCCCAGCGCCACCCCGTTCGCGAAGTGCAGGTCGCCCAGCAGCAGCCGCGTCGTCCGCGTCGATGGTTCGTACACCAACAATCTTCCGTTCGCGCGGTGCTCGATCACCTCCACCCGCCACGCCTCCACGGAGCGCACCGACGACGCGTCCGAGAAGTAGATCGTCCCGTCGCGAGCGATCGCCAGGTCGTCCGCGAAGCGGATCGGCACCCCGTCGTGAGCATCAGCCAGCACGCGCACCGCCCCCTCGCGCCCCACCTCGACCAGCCCGCGCCGCGCGTCCGCCACGATCAGCGCCCCCTCGGCGTCGTAGCGCAGCCCCAGCGGCCGCCCGCCTGTATCCGCGATCTTCTCTGGCGCCCCGCTCCCATCCGGTGCGAAGCGCATGATCGACCCATCCAGCAGCCCCGTCACGATCCGCCCCTCGCGATCAAACGTCACCGCCTCTGCCCCTACCAGCCCCGGATGCAGAGTCGAGTGCCCCGCCAGCCGCTCATTCAGCGCGTGCACCTCGCTCGCTGAAGCCGGCGTCGGCGTCCACGCCGCCGGCGCCGCGTCGACCGGCCACAGCCCCAAATAGCCGACCACCAGCCCTACCAGCCCCAGCGCCACATACTTCGCCCGCATCTTCTTCACGACGATCGCCGCCTGCCCCATTGGAAGATCCTACCAGCCCTCCTGCTTCAACCCTCTGCTTCAACCCTCTGCTTCAGCCCTGCTCACGCCACTCCCACCTCAGCCTCCGAGCCTGGGGGGCGGCGGCGATGGGACGCCAGCGGAGGGGGTCCCCCATGACTGCCGCCCACAGGCCGCCGATCGCCTACGCGGACGACCTCTCCCGCGGGGTCTTCCTGCCCACAAGCGGCCGAGGACGGAGGCATGGGGGGGGCGCCGCGCCTGCGAGGGACCCATCGCCGCCGCCCCCCAGGCCCGCCCCCGCCCCCCAGGCCCGCCTCACGCCCCCACCCCAGCCGAGATCTTGCACCACGGCACGCACACCACGCGCGATGTTGCAAGTTTGTCACGCAAGCGAGCATCGGCCCTGATACCGTGGGTCGTGCACCCCTCGCGGCGCCAGCGACGATCCTTCGAGTTGGCCCTCACGCCGGCCCTCGTCCTCGTCCTCGCCGCCTGCGGAGGATCCCGCGACGCTGTCGCCCCGCCGCTCGAGTCGGACGCCCTCCCGCCGCACCTCTACGCCAGCACCCGCGCCGCGGCGCTCCTCTCCCCGCAGCGCAGCGGCGCCGATTTTGGTGACGCCATGCGGTACCACTTCATCGACGTCGGCCAAGGCGACGCCACCCTCCTCGAGTTCCCGTGCGGAGCGGTGCTCATCGACGCAGGGGGGGAGCAGAACCCTAGCTTTGACAGCGACAAGGCCCTGCTCACCTATCTTGACGCCTTCTTTGAGCGCCGCCCTGATCTGGGCCGCACCCTCGATCTCTTCGTCGTCACGCACCCGCACATCGATCACATGCGCTCGGTCGTCAGCGTCCTCGAGCGTTACACCGTCCGCGCCGTCATCGACGACGGCAAGACCGAGGCGGAGCACGCCAACGATCCTGGACCTGAGCAGCAAGCGCGCCTCCACGAGTGGCTCGCGGCGCACCCTGAGGTCGCCCATCAGGACATCCTCGCCAGCCAGATCCTCGGCCAGGACGGCCTCACCGGCCCCCTCATCGATCCCATCGGCGCCTGTGAGGCCTCGCGCGTCGATCCACGGATCACCGTCCTTTGGGGCGCCGTCACGGAGGAGCTCGAGTCCTACGGCCACGATCCTAACAACCACAGCATCGTCCTGCGCGTCGATTATGGGAGGTCCTCCGCCCTCTTCACCGGCGACCTCGAGCTCGTCGGGATCTCCCGGCTTTTTAGCAAGTACAAGGACAACCCCGCGATCTTCGACGTCGACATCTACCAGGTCGGCCACCACGGCTCCAAGAACGCCACCATTCATTATCAGATGGCCGCCATGAGCCCCAAGCTCGCCGTCATCTCGATGGGCCCCTACGACCGCGTCCACGACTGGACCGCCCGCAAGTACGGCCACCCCAACCTCGTCGCCTTGGAGCACCTCGCTCACCCCAAGACCGGCGTCACTGGCTGGCGCGAGGCCCCGATCGAGGCCTGGGTCGGCCTCAAGGGCGCCTGGAAGGACGAGCGCAAGGAGGTCTTCGAGCGCCGCACGATCTCCAAGGCGATCTACGGCACCGGCTGGGAGGGCACCATCGTCGTCACCGCCGCGGCCTCCGGCGACCTCGCCGTCGACACCGAGCGTTAGCTTCTTTTTCTTCTTTTTCTTTTTTCTTTTTGACGGCGCTGTCCTCCGCGCGCCCTGCGTTGACCGGCCGCCCCGCGCGTGCTCCAAACACCGCGCATGCCGACCTCGCCCGCGCTGATCCTCGCCTCCACCTCGCCCTACCGACGCGAGCTGCTCACCCGCCTAGAGCTCCCCTTTGAGGTCGCCGCGCCCGACTTTGACGAGCGAGCCGACGAGGAGCGGCTCTTCCCCGCGCTCGGCCCGGCCGAGTACGCCCTGCACCTCGCCCGAGGCAAGGCCCACAGCCTCGTGAGCGCCTACCCGAGCGCATGGATCCTCGCCGCCGACCAGCTCGCCGTGCTCGACGAGGATCCTCCGAAGCTGCTCCATAAGCCAGGTGATTCAGACACCGCCGTCGCCCAGCTCCTCCGCCTCGCTGGCCGCACCCATCACCTCATCACCGGCGTCGTCCTCCTCCACGCCCCCACCGGAGCGCGGCGCGAGGCCCTCGATCGCCACGCCCTCACCATGCGCCCCTTCGGCGCCGCCGAGGCCCGCGCCTACGTCGAGCGCCACCGCCCCCTCGACTGCGCCGGCGCCTACCGGATCGAAGACGCCGGGATCAAGCTCTTCACAAAGATCGAGGGCGAGGATTTTTCAGGGATCATCGGCCTCCCGCTGCTCGCCGTCGCCGCCCTCCTCCGCGCAGCCGAGCTGCTCCCCGCCCCCTAAGCCCCCTCGTCCAGATCCCAGATCACGGCGTGGGCGAAGGCGCTCACCGCCGGGGAGCCTATCACCTCTCCTCCGCCTCAAACAGCACCCGATGCAGCGCTGGCACCGCTCGCGGCACGTCTTCGTCGGCGATCACCATCGACAGGTTGATGCTCCCCATCGCTGAGCTCACCATCTCCACGTTCACGCCTGCGGCCGCGATCGCCTCCAAGATCTCCGCCCCGATCCCCCGAGAGCGCCCCAGCTCGCGCCCGACCACCGCCAGGATCGATCGCCCCTCGCGCACCTCCACCTCACCCAGCGCCGCCAGCTCGCGCGCCGCGGCTGCTAGCGCCGCGGCGTCATGGGTCGTGAACGACACGCTCACCTCGGAGGTCGCGATCAGATCGACCACCACCCCGTGCCGCGCCGCTGCTGCGAACACCTCGGACAGAAACCCTGCTTGCTCGAACATCCGCGTCGATCGCAGCGTGAGCACCGTCTGCCGCTCTTTGTACGCGATCGACGTCACCCGTCGTCCGGCCTTCGCGTCGCTCGTGATCACCGTCCCGGGGTGATGGGGCCGGTTCGTGTTCATCACCCGCACGGGGATCTTTTGCGCGATCGCTGGCAGCAGCGTCGACGGGTGCAGCACCCTGCTGCCGAAGTAGGCCAGCTCAGCCGCCTCATCGAAGCGCATCGCCGGGATATTGCGCGCCCCCGCGACCACCCGCGGATCGGCCGTCATCACCCCGTCGGTGTCGCTCCAGATCTGCACCTCCTCCGCCCCTAGGGCCGCGCCGATCAGCGTCGCCGTCAGGTCGCTGCCGTTGCGGCCCACCGTCGTGATCTCGCCTGCCGCGTTCTTCCCGACGAAGCCCGTCACCACCGGGATCACCCCCGTCGGCAGCGCCGCGAAGCGCGCCTGCATCGCCGCCTCGTAGCCCGGCAGCGGCCACGCCCGGTTGAAGTTGCTATCTGTCACGAAGCCCAGGTCCCAGACGTCATGTGCCTGAGCCGGCAGCCCGCTGCGCCGCATGAAGTCGGCGATCACCCGCACCGCCATGCGTTCGCCGAAGCTCGAGATGTAGTCGAGCGAGCGCGCGCTCAGCTCCTTGACCAGCCCGATCCCGCGCAGCAGGTCGCGGATCTCCTTTAAGAACGGCTCGAGCAGCCCTGGGTCGCAGCCGAGCGAGCCCGCGATCGCCACCTGCGCCGCGATCACCTCGTCCGCCTGCTCGCCCGCGGCCGCCGCCCGGGCCGCCCGCACCAGCCCGTCGGTGATCCCCTTGTGCGCCGACGACACCACCACCGGCCGGCGGTGCGCCTGCTCGCGCACGATCGCCGCCACTTTTTCGATCTGCCCGCGGTCCGCCACCGACGACCCGCCAAATTTCATCACGATCGTCATCTTCTTACTCTCCTGACTTTTCTGACTGTTTCGACTTTTTTGACTCTGTGGAGAGAGCAGCGCCGGCTCGGCGGCCGCGAGCCTACACCGAAACCGCCCCTGCCCCGCCCCTTCGCGACACCCCACGACAAACCCCCGCGCCTTTGCCATCCTCTTCGGATGTCCTCCACCTGGGCCCAGGCCCTCAGCCTCACCTCCTCGCTCATCATCGCCGTCGTGCTCGTGCTCCGGGCCGGTCCAGGGTGCAGTGACAACGCCGAAGCCCCGCAGCTCCCCGCGCCGGCGCCAGCCCCCCAGGGCCCGCCGCCGCCCACAGAGCAGACGGTAGCCGCCGACCCGCAGGCCCAGGCCCCCAGCGACCCGCCGCCCGCGCTCGCCCTGCCGCCGGAGCCCCCGCCGGAGCCCGTCTTCTTCCCGGCCTCCAAGTCTGGAGGACCGTGGATTGATCCCAGCCCTGTCAACCCCGAGCCGGCGCCCAAGCCCAAGCCCAAGCCAGAGCCCAAGCCCAAGCCCAAGCCCATTCCCAAGCCCATTCCTCCGCCCCCCACCTGATCCACACGAGCGCGTTTATGCTCGATCAGCTCCTCGCAGCCGCTCTCGCCCTCGCCGTGCTCGCTCTGCTCTTTGGCCCGCTCGAGCGGGCCTTCCCTGCGCGCCCGCAGCAGCCGATCTTCCGGCCTGAGCTGCACATCGACCTCTTCTTCTTCCTCGGCCAGCGCCTCGTCTTCGCCGGCCTCGCCGCGCTCGCCCTCACCGCGCTTTATCGGCAGCTCGCCCCCTACCTCCCCGAGCTCCTTGTAGGCGAAGTCCGAGCGCTCCCGCTCCCCCTCCGCCTCGTGCTCGGCCTCGTCCTCGGCGATCTCATCACCTATTGGTTCCACCGCGCCTGTCACAATTATGAAATTTTGTGGAGGTTCCACGCCGTCCACCACAGCGCCCACCACCTCGATTGGTTAGCCGCGCACCGCGAGCACCCCCTCGACGGATTTTTCACGCAGCTATGCGTCAACCTGCCCGCGATCCTCCTCGGTCTGCCTGGCGAGGCGATCGGCGGGGTGATCGTCGCGCGCGGCTTATGGGCCATCTTGATCCACGCCAACGTCCGGCTCCCCCTCGGCCCGCTCCGTCACCTCTTCGGCGCGCCTGAGCTTCATCATTGGCACCACGCCCGCGTCGCCCCCACCCGCCACAATTTCGCCAACCTCGCCCCTTACCTCGACCACATCTTCGGCACCTATCACCGCCCCCAACCTGGCCCCGAGACCTACCCCCTCGGCCTCGCGGACCCGTGGCCCCGCGGCTACCTCGCCCAGCTCCTGCGCCCCTTCGCCCCCGCCTCGCCCTCGCCCTCACCTCGGCCGGCACCCACGGCGACGACCCCGGCGATCTGCTCCCTCCCCTCATCGATCTCGGCGGAGGAGTCGTCGATCGCGCCCTCGGCGAGGGCGTCGCCGAGTCAACCCACCTCTCACCCGGAGAGCGCTCGCCTCCCCCCTTCGCGATACACATCGAGCCAATAAAAGATCTCCTCCAAAGGCAACCCGAAGCGGATCGCCACGCTACGGGGCGCCTCATCGCCGCGCAGCATCGCCAGCACCGCCCGCTCGCGCAGCGCCACCTCGTGGTTCTCGATCGCCCGCGGGCGCACCATCGCTGACGCGGGCGCCGCGCCCATCGGCCGCGGCAACGGCGGGCCCTGCGGCGGAGCAGCCTGCGGGTGCTGTGGTGGGCGCTGTCGCGGCGGCGCTGGCTCGGCGTGGATCGTTGGTGGTGGTGTCGGCGTGGCTGGCGGCGGCGGCGGCGATGTCATAACGACATCAGGCGCGATCTTCGCGGTGGACTCCGGCGGGCTCGCGGCGAACGATGCGGCCTCGGTCACTGGCGGCGGCGGCGCGCTCGATACCACTTGCGCGGGGCTGCGCGGCGCCTTCGCGGCCCGCCGGCGCGCCTCGATCTCGGCGGCCTCAGCCTGCGCGACCGGCCGCCCGGGCACGATCCCCAGCCGCGCCGCCGGATCCCCCAGCAGCACATAACCGCGCAGATCATTGCGCTGCATCCACAACTCACCGAGCTGTCGCGGCGGCACCGGGTCTTCCTGTCCGCGGGCGACCGCGTCGCGCTGGAGCTGGTAGCGCGCCATCAGATCGTCGTTCGTCTCGCGATACGCGTGCATCAGCGCGTCGAGGCCGACCCCGACTCGGCTCCCCGCCAAGATCGCCCGCTGCGTCGCCAGCATCCGCGAGGCCCGGCTCTGCTTGCTCTCCGGGTCGGTGAAGCCGTACGTCCACGCCAGATCCATATGGCCGATCACCGCCAGCGGCCCCTGCGGGTTCGCCAGCAGCGCCTGCGGCAGCGCCGCCACGAACGGCGCGTCCCCTTGACTTGGCAGCGAGCGCAGCACCCCATCGAGCTGCGCCTTCCCCTTCCCACCCGCCGCCAGCAGCGCTAGCCACGAGTGGTATGCGCTCTCTGGCGGCGTACCCGCGCCATAACAAGCGACGCAGAACCACACCCCACCGGGCAAGAAAGCCGACTCACGCACCATATCGGCCGACAGCGGCTCATCCGCGCCGATCGCCAGCGCCCCTTGCAGCGCCCGCTGGTGCGCCGGGCTCCGCCAGCCGCGCCGCGGCGCCCCGAGCCCGTGGCTCACCGAGCAGAGCAGCGACGGCGCGTCGACCCCGACCTCCGCCAGCAGCTCATCCGGCCCCCACTCGCTATAAGGGATCTCGCTCGGCGCCTCCGCTACCAGCTTGCCGCGGATCACCAGATCGCCCTGCATACGCATACACGGCTCGATCAAATGGCGATAGCCCACCCCCACCGCCGCGGTCCCGTCCTGCGCCGTATAGAACAGCGAACGCGACCGCGCGCTCGCCGGCGCCTGCTCGCGCGCGACCACCTTCTCGGCGTAGGCGCGGTATCCTGGCGGCGTCGGGCAGTGGAGGCGGCCGACGAACGAGCCGTTCGCCAGCACGTGCTGCAGCTCGAGCGACACCTCCGCCAGGTCCCCCAAGATCAACACATAACGCGGGCGCTCGTCGAGCGGCACCTCTTCGCTCCGCAGCACGTCGTTCTTCCACGACAGCGCGGCCGCCGCGTCCATACCCGCCGGCACGCGATAAATAAAAGGATCCGCGCCTTGCTGCGCCCCGCGGTGGGCGATCAGCGCCTCGATCGCCCGCAGCGCCGCCTCCCCCGCCGCCCCCTCCGGGGCGATCACCGCCCAGCGCTGCGCCTCGAGGTCGTTCGGGTCTCGGTCCAGCGCCTCCAGGTGCATCGAATCTTTGCCCCGAGGCCCCCGAGCCGGCGCCTGCGCCGACCGCAGCGACGCCGCATCGAGCCCGTCCTCCAGCGCCGGCGCCCGATCGCCGGCGTCGCACAGCAGCAGCTGAATCCCTGGCGCCTCAGCCTCCGACATACCGCCTCCTCCCCGCGTCATCATTGCATCATCGCCGCATGAAGCGCCACCGGCCCGCGGGCCCCCGCGCCAGCAGAGGCCCGTCGCCGCCGCTGCCAGCCGCCGCCGTCCCTGCGCCCTCCCGACGCGCGTCGACGCGCCAGCGCACAAGTGGTACAAGCGCCCCCACCGCCCGTGAAGCTGATCATCCAGATCCCTTGCCTCAACGAGCGCGAGCACCTAGCCCTCACCCTCGCCGCTCTCCCGCGCCAGATCCCCGGGATCACGGCCATTGAAGTCCTCGTCATCGACGACGGCAGCACCGACGGCACCGCGGAGCGGGCTGAGGAGCTCGGAGTCCATCACATCCTCCGCTTCGCTCGCCACCGCGGCCTCGCCGCGGCCTACGCCGCCGGAGTAGACGCCTGCATCCGCCTCGGCGCCGATCTCATCGTCAACACCGACGCCGACAATCAATACCCTGGCGCCGAGATCCCCCGCCTCTGCGCCCCCATCCTCGCCGGGCGGGCCGACATCGTCATCGGCGATCGCCGGACCGACACCATCGCCCACTTCTCGCCGCTCAAGCGCTGCCTCCAACGCTGGGGCTCGAGCGTCGTCCGCCGCGCCTCGGGCACCGCTGTCACCGACGCCACCAGCGGACTGCGCGCCCTCAGCCGCCGCGCCGCCGCCAGCCTCTTTGTCCACAACCGCTTCACCTACACCCTCGAGACCATCATTCAAGCGGGCGACGCCGGCCTCGTCCTCGAAGATCTGCCGATCGTCACCAACCCCACCACCCGGCCCTCGCGCCTCTTCCGCAGCGTCAGCACCTACGTGCGGCGCAGCGTCATCGTCATCCTCCGCGCCCACGCCACCTATTGGCCGCTCCAGACCTTCGGCGCCTTGGCCCTCCTCCTCCTCCTGCTCGGCCTCCTGCTCGGCGCCCGCTTCGTCTATTTTTACATCGACCGTTACCCCTACGAGAGCGGCCACACCGAGTCTTTGCTCGTCGGCGTCGGCGCCGTCGTGCTCGCCTTCCTCATCGCCTTGATGGCCTTATTGGGCGATCTCATCGCTGCCAACCGCCGGATCAGCGAAGAGGTGCTCACCCGCCTCCGCCTCGCCGACGGCGAACACGCCGACGCCTTACGCGCCCGTGGCCTGCCCGTCGCCGTCGCTGGCGTACGCCGCACCGCCGCCGCCACATGGCGCCCGAACGAACCCGGGGCCGACGAGCGCGCCCCATGACCGCGCCCCACCACCGCCCCACGCCCCTGGATCCCGCGCGCATGAACCCACGACACCAAGACGGCGTGATCGTCGGCAACGTCTACGACAAATACAGCGCGCGAAACCCGCTCGTCCGCGCCCTCATGGCCGGTTTCTTCCGCGCCGTCACCGATCTCTACCGCCGAGCCGCCCCCAGCACTGTGCTCGAGGTCGGCTGTGGAGAGGGCCACCTCGCCGCCGCCCTCTACCGCGCCGCCGCGCCGCCCGCCCGCTTCGTCGCCACCGACCTGCTCGACGCCCGCGCCCCCGGCCTGCCGCCCGCGATCGAATTCCAGCCCGCCTCGATCTACGCCTTGCCCTTCCCTGATCGCGCCTTTGACCTCGTCGTCTGTTGTGAGGTCCTCGAGCACCTCGAGCGCCCCGCCCAGGCCCTCGCCGAGCTCTGTCGCGTCGCCGATCGCCACATCCTGCTCAGCGTCCCGTGGGAGCCGATCTGGCGCGCCCTCAACCTCGCCCGCGGCCGCTACCTCCGCGACCTTGGCAACACCCCTGGCCACCTCCAGCACTTCAGCCGCCGGCAATTCCACCGGCTCACCGCCCCTTACCTCCACTCCATCGAGCGTCGGCGCCCCCTCCCGTGGACCGTCCTGCTCGGCGCCCCGCGCCGTTAGCGGTGCCTCATGCCGCGTCGCCTCCTGCCCACGCGCCGCCCCACCGCTGGCCAGCTCGCCTTCGTCCTCGTCACCCTCGTCGGCCTCTTTTTACTCTGGCCGATCCCCCTCGGCCGCCCGCCGCTCTCCGCCGATCACACCGTCCACCTCGCCCGGATCTGGCAATATCAACAGATCCTCAGCGACGGCCAGCCCCGCGGCTGGAGCGACCTGTGGTTCTTCGGCGCGCCGATCGGCGAGCTCTACCCCGTCCTCGGCGATCTGCTCACCCTCCTGATCCACGCCGTCACCGGCCGCGCTGGCGGCCTCGGGGCCGCTTACGCCTGGATGTTGAGCCTCGTCTTCCTCAGCCAAGGATGGGCCCTGCTCCACCTCGGCCGCGCCCTCCGCCTCGGCACTATCCCCGGCCTGCTCGGCGCCCTGCTGGTCCTCCTCGACGCCGGCGCCTATCGCGAAGGAGGCTGGACCTACACCATTTTGTATGGAGTATGGCCACAGACCCTCGCCACCACCCTCATGCTCCTCGCGATCGCCGAGGCCGCCCAGCTCCGCCTGACCTCTCCTCAGAGTTACAGCAATATTGATATTGTTAATATTGTTAATAATAATAATAATAATAATAATAATACCAAAAAGATCCATCGACACCTCGCCTTCGCGGCGCTCGCGGGCGCCGGCGCCCTGCTCGCCCACCCCATGGCCATGCTCGGCCTCGCCCTCGCCGCCCTCGCCGCCCTGCCGATCTTCGCCCGCGAGCCCCAGGCCACACACCCACAAGCCCACGATCCCTCCGGCGATCAACCCCGCCAGCCGCTCGCGGCCGGCCTCGCCGTCACCCTCGTCGACCTCGCCGCCGCCCTGGCCCTCGCCGTCGCCCTCGCCGCCTGGTGGTTGTTCCCGATGCTCGAGCATCGCGCCTGGATGACCAGCTACGGCTGGCTCCACCTCCCCCTCGCCCACCTCGCCGACATGGCCGCCCACGGCCAATGGGCCCAGAACATGCCGCCCGCGGTGGGCGCCGCCGCCGCCCTCGGCCTGCTCATCGCCCTGCGCGGCGGCCCGCTGCTGCGCCTCATCGCCGCCTGGTCCTTAGGACAGTGGCTGCTCAGCAGCAGCGACCTCTACTGGTGGCTGCGCCTCGACCACCTCAGCGCTGGTTTTGGTCACGTCCAGTACCAGCGCCTGCTCGCCGCCGCCAAACCTGGCCTCTTCCTGCTCGCCGGCGTCGGCGCCTGGGGCCTGCGCGCCGCCGCGCTGCGGCTCTACCGCGGCCGCCTGCGCGCCCACATCCGCGTCCCCCTGCTGCTCACCCTGCTCAGCGCCGGCCTGCTCCTCGTCGTCAGCGCCGTCCGCGGCGCCCACGGGGCCGCCCTCACCCACAAGGTCGGCCAGCCCCCCCTCGCTCGCTTCCCCGACCACCAAGGCCGCGACCTGCATTACAGCGACCTCCTCGAGTGGCTACGCCAGCGCCAGATCGACGAGCCCGGCCGCCGGATCGCCTTTGAGGCGCACCGCAACGCCCATTGGTTCATGGACTCGCCCCTCACCACCGGCGCCCCCACGTACAAGATTGGCTTCACCCCCGGCGACAATTTTGTGCATAAACCAGAGTCCGCCGATCCCGCCCTGCTCGACCGCCTCGGCGTCCGTTACCTGGTCACCCTCCGCCCGCGCCGCCGCGGCCCGCCTCCGCGCATCAGCTTCGGCCCCTTCCACGTCTTCGAGCGGAGCCCGCCCCTGCCTGGCCCCTGGCTCGAAGGCCCCGGCGCCCTCGAGCTCCTCCGAGCCGACGGGCGCCACCTCCGGGTCACCGGCGCCGGCCCCGACACCCGCCTCATCTTCCCGGTCGCCGGCTACCCCCGCTGGCAGCTCAGTTTCTCGCCACAAGGGGCCCTCACCGCCGCCGCTCAGCCGATCCCCTGGATCGAGCTCCCCGCGCTCCCCTCGCCGCCGACCCACCCCGAGGCCACCCCAGCCCAGCGCCGCGCGGGCGCCCTGCGCGGCGGCAAGGCCGGCGGCGACGACGGCACCGAACCCACCCTCATCGCCGCCCCCGCCCGAGACGGCGAATTTTCCCTCAATTACAGAACATCGACCGTCTCGGACCGGCTCGCCGCCCTGCTCAGCCTCAGCGCCCTGCTCGCCCTCCTCCCCCTGCTCCGCGGCCGCGGCCCGCACGCTCGCCTGCGCGCCCTCGCCCGCCGCCTGCTCCCCCTCCCGCTCCTCACCCTCGCCCTCGCGGTTGTCATAACATTGATAGCGCTGCGCTACAGCGACGCCGCCGCGTCCGAGCGCCACCTCGCGTCCTCCTGGTTGAGCCGCGGCCGAGCCACTATCCACGGCCCCGGCGAGCGCTTGCGCCCGGGTCCACTCAAGGCCGACATGTGGATCCAGCCCGCCATCCTCCTCCACCCCCGCGCCGGCGCCCCCGCCATCATCGAATTCCCGCAAATCTCCGCCCCAGACCGCCTGCGCGGCTGGATCGCCCTCGACGACGACGACGCCAAAGAGAAGCCCCGCGGCCAGCACCACCTCGAGATCGCCGCCCGTCCCCACCAGAGCGACGCCCCCTGGCGCCCCCTCTACAGCGCCCCGCTGCCCCACCGCCCCGGAAAGCAGCCCCTCGACCTCCCCACCCGCGACTCGCGGGATCGATCCGACGACCCGGCCCAGCTCGACCTGCGCGTCACCCTCACCACCACCGGTCAAGCCCCGCCACGGCTCGGCTTCGACCTCGAGCTCGCCCCACGCCCGCGGAGCGCCCCATGACGCCGCCCGCCGACGACCCTCGCTCGGCCAACAACGCCCTCCCGCGCCCTCCGCGGGCCCGCCGCCGCGCCGCCTGCGCCTTCGCCCTCCTCCTCTTCCTGCTCGCCGTGTGCGAGTGGCTAGCCGCCGCCGCCGCGTATCGCACCACCCTCACCCCCGCCGACTGGTCGAGCGCGCGCGAGCAGCTCGCCGCCCTCAGCCCCGACGACCCCGTCTTCCTCGCCGATCCTTGGCTCAGCCCCCGCGCCCGCCTCGAGCTCCCCCGCCTGCGCGCCTGGGACTCGCTCGCCCCCCCCGATCTCTACGGCCTACCGCGATTTCACGTCCTCAGCCGCCGCCGCGATGATCCATGGACCCCCGAGCTGCGCCGCGAGTGGGGCCCCGCGCCGCTGCCGCCGGTCACCGACCGCCGCGCCCTCTCCCCCGGCCTCACCCTCACCACACTCACCCCCACAAACCCGCCCCGTCTCCTCGAGGACTGGCTCCACGCCGATCGCCGCCTCCACGTCCACGACCGCCACGGCCCCTGCCGCCGCCGCGGCGACGCCTGGCGCTGCAAGTCCGGCGAGCTGCTGCTCACCACCGTCGAGATCGACTACCGCCCGCGCCGCGCCCTCTGCCTCGACCTCGACGACGACGCCCAGCTGCGAATTTCCATAAAAAACGCCCAGCTCGGCGACCACCTGCGCGGCCACCTCGGCTTCAGCGACTTCAACGCGCGGATCCGCTCCGACTCCCCGATCCGCCTCACCCTGCGCATCGACGGCGCCGACTACCCCAGCCTGCTCTTCACCGACGCCCAAGGTTGGACCGCCTCCCTGTTCACCGCCCGCACCCCGCCCGGCCGCCACGAAGTCGAGCTCGAGCTCGAGCCTGCCACCACCGGCACCCACGGCCCCACCGGCTACCGCCAGACCCCCCGCCACCGCGCCTGCCTCGAGCTCCGCGCCTTCGCCTCTTAATCCCCGATCCATGCGCATCGCCCCCCAAAAATCCGCCGCAGCCCGCGCCCCCCTCTGCGGCGCCCTGCTCGGCCTGCTCGTCGCGCTCCTGCTCGTCACCGGCCACCAACGCGTCGGCTACGTCCGCGACGAGGGGATCTACTTCGTCGCCTCCCGCTCTTACGCCGCGTGGGCCGCATGGGCCCTCCGACGCCCCACCTCCGTCCTCGACGCACCCGCTCGCGACCGCGCCTTCGCCGTCAACAACGAGCACCCCCCCCTGATGAAGCTGCTCGCCGGCCTCAGCGCCCGCCTGCTCGCCGCCGCGCCGGCGCCCACAAACCCCTCAACAACCCCACCGAGCCGCGCCGAGCCGGGAGGACCCACAAACCCACCGGTCGAGCCCGCCCCCGCGGGCCTGCTCCCCTTGCTGCCCGAGGGCGCCGCCATGCGTCTACCCGCCCAGCTCCTCGCCGGCCTCGCCGTCGCCCTGCTCTTCATCGCCGGCGCGGCCCTCGGCGGCGGCCTGCTCGCCGGCCTGCTCGCCGCCGGCTGGTTCATCGCGCTCCCGCGCGTGTGGTTCCACGCCGGCCTGCACTGCTTCGACGTCCCCGTCTCGTGCGCCACCCTCGCGGTCGTTCTCACCTACCGCCGCGCCCTCGTCGCCCCCGCCTGGGGCCTCGCCCTCGGCCCCGCGCTCGGCCTCGCGATCGCCATCAAGCACAACGCCCTCTTCATCGCCCCGCTGCTCGTCGCCCATTATGCAATTTGCCTGATCACCGCCCCAAAGCCGCGCCCTCGCCGCCTCTGGGCCCCGCTCTGGCTGCTCAGCGTCGCCCTCCTCGCCCCCCTCACCGTCTATTGCCTCTGGCCCTGGTTATGGAGCGACCCGCTCCCGCGCCTCGCCGAATACTTCGCCTTCCACGCCGACCACAGCTATTACAACACCGAATATTTCGGCGTGAATTACAACCGCCCCCCCCTACCGATCGCCTACCCCTTCGTCCTCACCTGGGCCACCGTGCCCAGCGCCCTCCTCCTGCTCGCCCTCGCCGGCCTCGTCCTCGGCCTCCGCCGCGACCTCGCCGCCCTTCGTCTACAGAGGGTCAACGCGCGCGATCAGCCCGCCAGCGCCCCCATCGCGCGACAACGCCGCTGGGGCGCCCCGCTCGCCGGTGTAGCGCGCCACGACGGCCTCTTGTTCGCCCTCTTCGCCCTCACCCCTCTTTTGATCATCGCCCACCCCAGCGTCCCGATCTTCGGCGGCACCAAACATTGGCTGACCGCCTATCCTTTCCTCGCCCTCGCCGCCGCCGCCGCCTGGGGCGCCTTATGGCGCCACCTCCCCCTCCCCGACCCGGGCCGAGCCCGCCGCCTCCTCCCCGCCCTCGCGCTCGTCATCCTCCTAGGCCCCGCCCTCTGGTCCACCCTCCACGCCCACCCCTATCAGCTCTCCACCTACGCCCCTCTGCTCGGCGGGGCCCGCGGCGCCGCCGAGCGCGGCCTGCTCCGCGGCTTCTGGGGCCACGCCGTCGACGGCTTCGCGCTCAGCGACCTCCCACCCGGCCCCATCGACCTCCACGACCTCCACGAGCTCGCCCGCCAGCAATACGCCCGCGAGGGCCGCTGGCCCGCCGGCCTCACGCCTGCGCCCACCGCCCGCGCCCGCGCCGCCCTCCATTTTTACGAGCGCCACACCCTCAGCTACGAGCTCGCCCAATGGAGCGCGCTCGGCCACACCGCCCCCGCCGCCCTCATCGAGCTCGACGACGTCCCCCTCGCCGCCCTCTACACCGCCGCCCCTTGAGCCCCAGCTCCTGCTCCCTCCCACCATGAACCCCATCGCCCACGATCCATGGTCCTGGCCGCCCCGGCGCTGCCCCACCCCGCAGGGCGAGCTTTGCTACGTCGACAGCGGCGGAGACGGCACGCCCGCGCTCTTTCTCCACGGCCTGCCCACGGCCAAGGAGCTGTGGTTCCCGACCCTCACCGCCTTAGGCCCGCAGGTCCGCGCCATCGTCCCTGATCTTTTGGGTTATGGCGGCTCTGAGCGCCCAGCGCGCCGCGTCCATCACCGCGACCAAGCGGCGGCCCTCGACGCCTTGCGCGCCCACCTCGGGCTCCCGCGCGTGGACCTCGTCGCCCACGATCTCGGCGCCTCCGTCGCCGTCGACGTCATGCGCGACTACGCCGCCACCATCGACCGCCTCGCCCTGATCAGCGCCCCGGTCTACCCCGACTTCCGCGAGCCCGCGATCGTCCGCCTCATCCGCCTGCCCCTGCTCGGCCCCGCGCTCCTAGCGCTTGGGACAGGTCTCTTGTTTCAGGTCGCCCTGCGCCGCGGCCTCCACGATCCCTCCCGCCTCACCCCGCGCCTGCGCGCCGCCATGGTCGGCCCGTACGCCGGCGCCGCGGGCAAGCGCGCCCTGCGTAAGAACCTCTGGTGGGGCCGCCCCGCCGAGGTTTTTTGCGACTACCCCGCGATCCTCCGCGGTCTCACCGCGCCCACGCTCATCATCCACGGCTGCGACGATCCCTACATCCCGATCGAGCACGCCCGCCGCCTCGGCGCCCTCCCGAGCGCTCGGCTCGCCATGATCCCCGCGGGCGCCCACTTCCTCCCGATCGACGCCCCGGAGCAGCTCGCCGAGCTGCTCCGCCAGCACCTCCGCCGATAAACCCGAAAAAAGCGCACAAATTGCCCCGCGCTGGCCTTCGCGGACCATTCACCGCATTGTTGCGTCCATGAGCACCGCCACGACCAACCGCGCCTTGATCACCGTCGGCACCGTCGCCGCGCTCGTAAGCGCCTGCTTGGTCACCAACCCGAGCTACAACGACGGCGAGAGCGACGACGCCGCCGCGACGACGCTCAGCAGCGGCGACACCACCGGCGGCCCCACCGGCGACGACACGAGCGTCGCCACCACCAGCGGCGACGACAGCGAGGGCGCCACCACGCAGGGCACTGGCAGCAGCGGAGTCACGGGGAGCGGCACGACCGAGACCACCGGCCCGACCACCACCGATGGGGCGACCACCGACCCCTCCACCACCGATGGGGCGACCACCGACCCCTCCACCACCGGCGCCGATCCCGGCGAATATATCCTCACCCCCACGCTGGTCGCCTGCGTCTTCTTCGCCAACCAGAACGCCGGCCACGGCCCGCCGCAGGTCTGCGAGGCAAACGCGGACCAACAGAACGGACCCTCGCTCACCGGCCTCATCCAGATCGACAACGCCGTCAACAGCTTGGACGGCCAGGGTCGACGCGCAGAGAGCTACTTCATCTTTCCGATCCCCGACGCCTTCGCCGGCCTCACCGTCACGTCCGCCGCCCTCTTCGTGCGCGCCGCCGACATCAGCTTCCCAAAACCCACGACAGGCGAGCTCTGGCGCGCCGAGCCCTTCAACGAGGCCGACCTCGCGCAGGCCCCCCCGATGGCCGACACCAAACTCGTCGCCGATCTGGGGGGGCACTCCGTCAACCAATGGGTGCAGTGGTCCATCCCAGCCGATCAACTCTCCATCATCAAGGCCGGAGAGCCGCTCCACCTCGCCCTGCGACCCACCGGCGGCGACGGCCTCTTCTACCGCGGCGCGACCACCCAAAACGGCCCCCCCTACCTCAAGATCATCCTCGAGTGACAGCTCGCCGCTCACCGCGGCAGACTCCCCCGTCGTGACCGCCCCGCCGATCCTCCACACCGAGCGCCTCCGCCTCCGCCCCTTGGTCCACGGCGACGTCGACTTCATCGTCGAGCTCTTAAACGATCCAGAGTTCATCCGGCACATCGGCGACCGCGACGTACGCGACCGTGATCGCGCCCTCTGCTACCTCGAAGATGGCCCTTGGGCCAGCTACGAGTCGCACGGCTTCGGCCCCTGGGCGGTCGAGCGCCTGCGCGCCGAAGCGCCGCTCCCGGCCGCTCGCCCGCTCGGGATCTGTGGGATCTGGCAGCGAAAGACCCTCGACGCCCCTGACCTCGGCTTCGCCTTCCTTCCTGAAGGCCGCGGCCACGGCTTCGCCTTTGAGGCCGCGGCCGCGACCATCGAGTGGGCCCGAAGCGCCCGCCACCTCCCCCGGCTCCTCGCGATCACCACCGACGACAACCACCGCTCCTGCCGCCTCTTGGAGGCCCTCGGCATGAGCCTAGAGCGCCACCTCCACCTCCCCGGCGACGACGCACTGCTCCGCCTCTACAGCCTCCCACTCACCTCCTGACGCGCCCTGATCGCCGTGTCCTCGCCTGTCCGAGCGCGCCTCAGCGCGCCCCAGCGCGCCCTCGCGCTGGCGTGCCCTCGCGTGAGGGTGAAGCGCGCCGACACCCGACGACGAGGCGCCAGTTGACGCCCCTCGACGCCGCCCACTACCGTGTTCGACATGCACCTCGCCGCGCTGCTGCTCACCCTCCCGCTCCTCCTCCGCGCCGAACCACCGGCGCCGCCCGAGGACGGCGCCATCGGCGATGAAGCCAGCGGCGAGGAGGCCGCCGCCCCCGAGATCGAGGGCCCCCTGCTCGAGGACGCGCCCGACCTCGCGACCCCGCCCGCCGCCACCCCGCCCGAGCCCTCACGCGGCAGCGCCCTCTTGATCGCTGGAGCCGCCGCGGGCGGCGTCGGCCTCATCGCCAACGTCGGCCGGATCGTCATCCTCAACTCCACCTGCCGTAACGCCCTCATCCAGAGCGGCGAGGAGGCGCAACTGAGCTGCGGGGTCAACCGCGCCGGCAGCTTCATCCTCTTCACCGGGCTCGCGCCGCTGAGCAACATCGCCAGCGCCGTCTTGCTCGGCGTCGGCGGCAGCAAGCGCGGCATCAACGACGCTTATCGCGCCGCTCACCGAGGCGGCCAGGATCGCAGCGGCGGCGGCGCCCTCGCGGCCGGCATCGCCATGCTCACCACCGGCGTCATCGGCTACCTCGGCGTCCGCGTCTACGCCTTCACCGACCTCAACGGCGCGATCACCTGCCAGGCCGACGGCGAGTGCTTCCTCCGCCGCTGGTCGATCTACCTCGCCGGGATCGAGACCATGCAAGCCACCGCCGCCGCCGGCGCCGGCCTGCTCGGCTACGGCGCCGGCCTACGCAAGGGGCGCGCCAGCTACCCCCGCGTCTCCCTCCAGCCGATCCTCGCCCCCACCTACGCCGGCGTCGGCCTCGGCGGCGCCTTCTGAGCGGCCGCTAGCCCGGCGGCCCCAGCAGCGGATCGGTCAAGAAGACCTCGTCAGTCAGGCTCTCCAGGAACTCGAGCAGGTCCAGCTCCTCCTCCGGCGACAGCGTGAACCCCAGGACCAGCGGGTCTTTATAGGGGTTCGCGCGCCCGTCGCCCGCGTACGGCCCATCCTTCACCTCACGCCCCCCCGCCGCGTAGATCGCGATCACCTCCTCGAGCGTCGCCACGCTGCCATCGTGCATATACGGCCCGGTGACCGCGATGTTGCGCAGGCTCGGCGCGCGAAAGCGCCCCCTATCCGCCTCTCTGCCCGTGAACTCCACCAGGCCCGCGCTCGCCGGCGGGTAGGCGCCCGCGCCGTCGATGTTATAGAGCCCCGTATTAAAAAACGCCTGCTCGCGCTGCGTCGAATTCGCGCCGAAGAACGCCGCGGTCATGTTGATCCCGCCGTGGCAGTGATAGCACTCCAGCCGCTCGGAGAAGAACAGCGCCATGCCCCGCTTCGCGCCCGCGGAGAGCGCCTCGGCGTCCCCCCCGTAGACATACTTGTCATAATCAGAGTTCCCCGAGATCATCGTCCGCTCGAACGAGGCCAGCGCGAAGACCACGTTATCAAAATTGAGCGGCTCCTCGGCCGCCGGGAAGGCCGCCGCGAACATCTCCACATACCGGGGATCGGCGCGCAGCCGGCCCAGGATCTCCTCCTCGTGGCCGGTCACCCCCAGCTCCAGCGGGTGCTCGCCGAACAGCGGCACCAACGCCTGCGCCTCTAACGTGAGCAGCGTCGGGTTCACCCACGTATAGGTCGGCATATACGCGATGTTCACCAGCGCCATCGAATTACGCGGCACCGCGTCGCCCGTCGCCCCCACCGGCGTCGCCTCGCCGTCGGCGAAGCCCCGCGCCTGCTCGTGGCAGCTCCCGCACGAGCTCGACTCATTCACCGACAGTCTCTTTTCATAAAAAAGGTGCCGACCCAACGCCACCTTCGCCGCGCTCATCGGGTTCTCTGGCGGCACGAAGGGCTCTGGGAAGCCCACCGGCAGCTCCCACACCCACGGCTCCGCCTCCGGGGGCGGCTCGTCGCCCGGACAGCCGCACGTCTGCGCCAGCGCCAGCGCCAGCGCCAACGCCCCGCCGCTCCGTCGCGCCCTCGCGGGCCACCTCGCTTCGTCTCGCACGAGCAGGATCGTACTCGCCCGCACGGCCGCGCGCGAGGCCCAGGGCAGCCCTCACCAGCGACCTGCGCCGATCGACCGCACCCCTGGTGTTACCCTGTCCGGTGCTATGCGCCGCCTCACCCTCGCGCTCGTCCTCGCGCACGGATCCGGCTGCCTGGTCGACAACCCCGCCTTCCAAGGCGGCGCCACGACCTCCTCGACCTCCTCCGCCAGCGACACCAGCGACACCAGCGACACCAGCGACAGCGCCAGCGGCGGCGAGAGCGACGACGTCGGCGACGACGAACCCTGGTGGGACCGACGCTGGGCGTGCCGCCGCCGCCTCACCGTCACGAACCACACCGAGGAGGCGCTCGTCGAGCTCCCCGTCATGGTGCGGCTCACGCCGGAGCGCTTCGATCTCGCGAGCGCGTCGCCAGGCGGCGCCGACCTGCGCGTCATCGCGGCCGACCACCTCACCGAGCTCGACCATGAGATCGAGCGCTGGGACCCCGAGGACGCCAACCTCTGGATCAAGCTCCCGGCCCTGCCGCCCGGCCAGCTCGACCTCTACCTGTACTGGTGCGGCGAAGCCTCCCCGCTGGCCGCCGCCTCAGATGTCTGGTCGGACAGCTTCGCCGCCGTCTACCACCTCTCGGATCCCCTCGACGAGGGCGCCCTCGAGCCGCTCGTACGCGACTCCACAGGCCTGCACCACGGCCGCGCCCGCGGCGGGATCACCGACGCCCAACGCGAGCCCGGCGACCGCGGCTTCGCGCTCCGCTTCACCGGCAAGGACGACGGCGCCGGCGACTTCATCGGCCTCGACCACCAAGAGCCGCTCAGCACCGCCGGCTGGGACGCGATCACCCTCGAGGCGTGGGCGCTCCAGGCGCAGCGCGGCGAGATGCGGATCCTCTGCCAGTCGCCGAGCACCACCGTCGCCCAGCACGTCTTCGCGATCGGCATGCACGACGGCGGCGGCGACGAGTCCAACGAGCGCCCCTACGTCCGCCTCGGCACCGACGTCGGCGACGCGATCGAGCTCGACGGCGGTGTACCTGTCCCTGAGAACACCTGGTTCTACGTCGCCCTCACCTGGTCGAGCGCCAGCGGCCTGCTCCGCGTCTTCATCGACGGTCAACAAGCCGCCGAGCAACCGCTCGCGGGCGCCACCCTGCGCAGCGACCCCACCTACCCCGCGATCGGCAACCTCAACGGCGTCAGCCTCGACGACGCCAACAACGATCGCTTCTGGCGCGGCCTGCTCGACGAGCTACGGATCCACAAGATCGCCCGCACCCCCGCCTGGATCGCCCTCCAACACCGCGCCATGCGCGACCTCATCGTCGACTACAGCGCCCCCGACGAGCACCTCTAGCCGCGACCTGCCGCGCCTAGCCCCCCTCGCCCGCCCGCTAGCGCTCACCGATATGTCCCAAGGGACATCTCGTGGCGGCGCCGCTCACTCCGCGCTCTCGCAGCGCTGCGCCGCGCACACGCACGCCTCGTCCTCCGGCCAGCGGCGCTCGAGCGCCGCCGAGCAGCCGAGATCGGCGACGGCGATCGCCGTCCCCTCGCGCGCGCAATACACCGCGTCGAGGCAAGGGTTGCCGGTGAAGGAGCACTGATCGTCCGCCGTACAGGGCGCGCACTCGCCCGGGTTGTCGACGCAGTAATCGACGATCTCCGCCCGCGGCGCGCAGCAGCCGAGCAGCAGCGCGAGGAGCAGGCGGCGGCGGCGGATCATCGCGCGATCATAGCCGCTTCAGCGCGCGCGTCCTAGGGGCGCGCGAGATCGCCACGTCGGCCGCCGACCCTCCGCGGACCCCCGCGCCCAAGATCGTATGAACAAAGACCATGTCCTCACGACCGCCGCGCCCCCGCGTACAATCGCGGCGATGCGCCAGCCCCGACGCCCCCTCCTCGCCCTGCTCGCGCCGCTGCTCCTCGCCTGTCGCCCCGCCGCCGCCCCGGCCCCTCCCGAGCCCGCCGCGCAGCCCGCCCCCGCGGTGAAGCCAGCCCCGCCTCGCGACCCTGAGCTGCTCGCCCTCGCCGACGCCATCGACCCCGGAGACGTCCCGCCCCTCTCCACCCTCCTGCCCCCTTGGCTCGCCGATCCCCTGCGCAGCGCCGCCGCCGGCGCCGATCCCAGCGAGCTCCAGGCGCGCGCGAGCTACGCCTACACCAGCTGGCAGGCGGCCTCCGCCCAAAACAACGCCTTCACCGCCAGCGCCCTGCTCGACCTCGCCAGCGCCCTCTATCTCGCGGAGAACGCCCTGCTCGCCGGCGCCGCCCCGGACCCCGAGCTGCTCGCCTTGCTCGAGCGCTCCTACGCCGTCCTCGACCAAAGAATGTGGAGCCACGAGCAGGGCTTCTTCCGCCAGGTCTTGGACACCTTCGTCGGCGTCGCCGGCGGAGCGGGGCTGCTCAAGGACCAAGAGCAGGCCCGCGACATCGGCGCCCTGCTCCGCGACGCCGTCGTCCGCGCCGGCCCTGCGCGACGCCGCGCCGCCGCCCGCCTCCTCCGCGACCACCCCACCCACCCGTCGATCCCTGCCGTGCTCGGCCGCCTCGCCGACGACGCAACCCAGCGCCAAGACCACCTCGCCGCCCTCCAGATCACCCGCCAGCGCCTCGCGCGGATCCCCGAGCCCACCCGAGCCCACCGCGCCGCCCTCGTCCACCGCTGCCTGCAAGCCCTCGACCTCCCCTGCGCCGAAGAGGCCCGCGCCGCCCTCGACGCCACCCCCCAAGGGCCCGGCCCCGAGGCCCTCGCCGAGGAGCGAGACCGCCGCCGCGCGATCGACGACGCCGCCGCCAGCGCCGCCCTCATCCTCGAGCTCACCGGCGCCGCCGCCCTCGACGATCAGCTCGACCGCGGCCACCACCTCATCCTGCTCGGCCGCCTCAGCGACGCCGAGGCCCTCTACAGCGAGCTCACCCGCGCCCACCCTGGCGACGCGCGCCCCCGCGCCGGCCTCGCCAAGCTGCTGATCAGCCGCGACATCGACCTCTTCGGCGCGGCAAAACATGTCCAAGAGGCCAGGTCACTCGCCAACCACGACCGCGACGCCTACGCCCTCGCGATCGGCCTCGCCAGCGGCCAGCTCTTCAGCGAGCTGCTCCCGCGGGCGCTCGCGCAGGGCGACAAGGCCGCCTTCGACGACCTCATCGCCCCCTTCTTCGCCGACCTGCGCGCCGACATCCGCGGCTGGTCCCGCTTCGAGCCCGAGCGCGGCGCCGTGCTCGTCGAGCTCGTCGAGGTCATCGCCGCCGCGCTCCCTCACTTCGTCACCAAGAAGGACCAGAAGAAGGCCTACCAGGTCGTCCGCACCTTACCCCCGCGGATCGACGCCCTCCTCAGCCGCGCCCCCCACGTCGACGACGCCTGGCGCCTCGGCCTCGCCCTCTCCCTCTTGACCGAAGATCCCAAGCTCGCCCAGCGCCTCAGCGAGCGCCCCATCCCACCTGACCATCAAGACAGCATCAACCACCAGCTCCTCCAGCTCCGCGCCCGCCGCGACCTCATCCTCCTCTGGGAGCCGGCCGACGCCCCCGCCCGCCTCGACGCCCTGCGCGCCTCCTTACCCCCCGACCTGCGCGACCACGACGAGGCCCGCGAGCTCAGCGCCCTCGCCCACGGCGTCCGCGGCCTCGCCGGCGACCGCGACGCCCTCCGGTCCGCCCTCGAGATCTACAGCGACCTCCTCCAGCGCCGCCGCGGCGACGAGCGGATCTCCCTGCTCAGCAACGCCGCCGTCCTCTACCTCCGCCTCGGCGACGGCGACGGCGCCTCGGCCGCCTTCAAGTCCGCCTTCGACGGCGCCAGGGACGACAAGCAGCGCGACTTCATCCGCCTCGCCGTCGCCGCCAGCGCCCCCGGCTTCGAGGAGTTCTTCGACACTCTCGGCGACTGCGACCACTCCGCCGCGATCCGCACGCAAGCGCTCGCCTGGCGGGTCGATCGCGCGCGAAGCTCCGGCGGCGACTGGAAGGCCCTCGAGGAGCAGCTCCGCCAGCAGATCCGCCGCGAGCAGGGCCTCGAGATCCGCGGCCACTACCCCACCGGTCAGCTCGGCGTGCTCACCAGCGGCGACTTCAACATCAACCTCGGCTACAGCGCCCGGCCTGGGCTCGTCACCACCTTCGAGATCCGCAGCACCCGCTGGCTGATCCCCCCGGCCCCGCTCCCCTCCCCGACCCCGACGAAGAAGAAGCGATAGAGCCCGCTTGCCCTGCGCCCCCGCGCCGACGTAGCGTCCCGCGCGAGGCGTCGATGGCCAAGAGCAGCGAGAAGAGCCCCGAGAAGAAGACCCACGACTTCGTCTTCACCAGCGACGCCGATCTCAACGCCCAGATCGCCGCGCATCAGGCCCGACACGAGGCCGAGCACGGCCAGCGCCTCGCCATGGACGCCCGCCGCCCCCTCGGACCCGGCAAGGCGCGGATCACCTTCCGCGTGGTCGACAAGCGCCGCTGAGGCTCACTCTGCCTGCCGCCGGAACACCACCTGGCTGCCCGGCGCCGTCACGTCGCTGCCGATCGTCAACCCGAGCGCGCCAAAGGGCGCCGGGCACTGCGGATCCATCACCCCCGACATACAACCCGGCACCGGGTCCGTCATCATCTCGTTCGGCGTCGTCAAGTCCGTCCCCGCGAACATCGCCGCGAGGTCGACCACCAGGCTGTCCGCGTCCACGTCGAAGCCCTCGATCCGCGGCGTCACCAAGTGGTTCCACATACAACTATACCCGCCCGCCCCGTCCTCCGAGCACAGCGACGCGCCCAGGTGGAAGAAGAACGGCAGCCCGTTCGTCTGCTCGACCACGTCGACCTTGAGGTACTTGTACCCGCTCGTCCAGCTCCAGAACATCGCCGCCAGGTTCAACGGGCTCGCCGCGGTCGCGCTGTCCAGGTGGTTCTTCGCCGTCGGCAACCCGAGCGTGAACTCCACCGCGTCCACGCTCACCCCCGCCGGGATCGTCCCCGTGATCTTGGTGTTCATCTCCGCCGTGCCCATGCACGCCCCGCTCGCGTCTTCAAAGTCCAGCAGCGCCACGTCCTCGAGCTGCCACTGGTTCTGGTCCAGCGTCAGCGGGTAGCGCACGCCGCCGCCGACCAGCGCCACATCGTGCACATACAGGCGAAAGTCGGTCGCCGCGATCGTCGTCGTCGGCGAGCCCACCCCCCCGTACGTGCTGCCGCACGCGAACGGCTGCGCCCCCACCACCGCCGCGAAGCGGAGCTCCACCGCCCGCGCCTCCGCCCCGTCCGTCGTGCTGCTCTCACCAGCCGTCTCGGAGTCGGTGTCACCGCCGCCGCCCGTACACGCGGCCGCGGTCATCAAGATCATCGAGGTCGCACAACTAAGGAGGGCGCGGGAGCGGGTTCGCATGCGCCGCCATGCTACCTACGGCTCCCCGCCGATCAATGCGACATCCGGTCGCACAGGCCCCTTCGCCGCCTCGAACAGCGCCGCCATCGCCGCCTCCTCGATCCCTTGTTGGTGCGCCGACAGCTCGACGATCCACCGATCGCCCTGCGTCTCCAGCACCTCGATCCGCCGCACCGCGCCGCCCAGCGAGTCCAGCGTGATCGTCATCGACCGCACCAGCCGACGCACCGGCGAGTCGACCAGCGGCAGCACCACCAGCGCGATCCCGGCGCCGCGGGGCAGCGCCAAGCGGGCCTCTTCGGTCAACGCCTCGCCGTCCCCGGGCGCGAACGCGGCGATCAGGTGTCGCGCCAGCCACCGCAGCGCCGGCGAGCGGCGCGACGGCGCCGGCCCGCGCGCCGCCCGCGGATCATTCGCCGCGATCTCGTACGAATCGCCGAGGATCGTCGTCGTCGCCCCCGCCGGGTCTTCATCGCGCAGCACCAGCCGATCGGGCGCCGCGAAGAGCAGCGCCCCCCGGCTCACCCGCGGCTTGTCATCGGCGTAGAGCGATGACAGCCGCGTCGTCACCGTCGCCGCCACCAGCCGCTGGCTCTTCTCCGCGAACGAGCGCCACAGCGCGATCCGCCGGTCGATCGGCCGCCCCGCCGCCGCCGCCGCCGAGCCGACCAGCGCCGCGCTGATCGCCTGCGCCGAGGCGCCCACCAGCAGCCCGCGCCGGCTGATCCTCATCGCGCCGGCCCTACCTCGCGGAGCAGCCGGAGGAGCGCCGCGTGCAGCCCCGGCGTCACCAGCACCGCCAGCAGCGGCGCCAACGTCGAGCCGATCGCCGCCACCGCGCCGATCTCCCGCCACAGCGGCGAGGCGCTGGTCCACAGCGCCAGCCCTGCCGCCACCTGGCAGGTGCTCGTCAGCAGCAGCCCGCGCACCAGCAGCGGCTCGCGCGACTCCATCGCCCGGCAAGCGCGGCCGCCCGCGATCATCCCGCCCGCGCCGACCAGCAGCAGCGCGGGCAGCAGCGTCGGCCCGATCCCGCGCCCAAGCGCCCCCAAGATCAGCGCCACCCCGCACATACACGCCAGCGACGTCAACGCCGCCGCCAGCGCGCTCGCCAGGCTGCGCGTCGCCAGCCAGACGATCAGCGCGCCGAGCCACAGGTTCAGCGCCGCGTAGAGCCCCAGCCGATCGTTAAAGCTCGCCCGATCGCGCTCGCTCGCCGCGCACGGCCCGCGCAGCCCCAGCGCCGCCACGTCCGCCGCGTCCGCCGACTCGCCCGCGTCGACAAAGACCCGCGAGCGGATCCGCGCCTCGTCGCCCTCCGCGCCCAACCGCGCCGCGAACCACGGCCCAAGCGGCCCCGCCAGCGCCACCTCCACGGCCGGCGGCGCCTCGATCGCGACCCCGCGCAGCAGCTCGCCGAAAGCGCTCGGCCGCAGCCCCGCCGCCCGTAGCGACTCCTTGAGCGCCACGATCCGGCTCCCCACCTCGAGCGCCTGGAGCTGCGCCGCCCTCGCCTCGATCGCCGAGGAGGTCAGCACGAAGGCCCCCGGCAGGTCCACCCGTCGATAGCGCCCGACCAACGCAGACGACGCCGCCGCCGCCGCCTCGAGCGCCGCGGCCGGGCTCGCGCCGACATGTCGTGCGCGCCACACCCCGTCCGGGTCGAAGAAGCTCGCGCGCAGCTCCGCCTCCGCCTCCGCCAGCGCCGGATCGCCGATCGCCAGCGGCGCGGCCGGCAGCGCCCGCAGCCCCGGGAACACCGCCGCCCCGCCCGCGATCAACGACCCGGCCAAGAGGACAGAGACGAGCGGCCATGGTCGTAGAGACAGCCCCGCCCCGCCCGCGCGGATCCACCCGTCATCCGCCGTCAGCGCCGCCGGCAGGGCGAAGCGCATCGACGCGAAGATCGCCGCCGAGATCGCCGCCCACAGCCACGCCCACGCCTGCCACGCCGGGTACGGCGCGAACGCGGCCGGCGCGAGCGCCAGCGCCAAGATCAGCGGCGCCGCCCAGCCGTGCGCGGCGATCCGTTGGAGGTGCAACATCCCCTCGCAGCCGAAGCCGAGCGCCAAGATCAAGAGCGGCAGGCCCAACAGGTCGGGGGGCCCGCCGACCGCCAGACCGACCGCCAAGCCGCTGAGCAGGCACGCGCAGAGCCCCAGCACCGCCCGCACCGATCGCAGCCCCAGCGCCAGCACCACCACCAGCAGCGCCAGCGCCGTGATCGGCAGGCCGCGCAGCCCCTCGCCGGTGATCCTCGCCGCGCTCGCCCGTTGGATCGCCGGCCCCGCCGCGGCGACGCTCACCCGCGGGTCCACGATCGAAGCCTCGACCGACGCGACCACCGACGCGCCCGCGCCGCGCGCCTCCAGCACCAGGCTCTCGCCGTCGCCGGCCAGCAGGTCGCCGCTCGGCGTCGCGTCCGCGGAGTCACGGTCCTGCGCGGCCTCATCGCGCAGCCCCAGCGCCGCCGCGCGGGCGCCGAGCAGCTCGCGCAGGCCCAGCGGATCGCGGCGCGGGTCCTCGCCGCTGGCGACGAAGAGCGGGCTGAGCAGGCGCCCGCGGATCCCCAGCGCCGCCGCCTCGATCGACGGGGCCGAGAGCCGCGCCGCCAGCTCCGTGTCCGAGCCGCTCGGCAGCAGATAGAGCAGGTGCGCGTCGAGCCAGCCGCTCGCCTCTTGGGCCGGCGGCGCGAGCGGCGACCAGCCCGCCGCCAACGCCGCCCGCGCCGCCTCAGCCGCGGCGAGCAGCGCCCGCGCGGGCTCCTCCGCCGAGGCGCCCGCGCCTCCTTCCGCTCCGACCTCAACGTCATCCACCCCACGCGAGCGCAGCAGCACCCACACCTCGTCGGTAGGCGAACGATCGCCGAAGGGGAGCAGACCTTCCACCTCGTCGTTCGCCGTATCCCACCCACGCGCACCGACGACGGCGACGAGGGACGCCGTGGCAATTAGCCACAGGCTGAGGATGATCCGCCGACGTGTGAGCGTCGACGCGGCGCTTCGTTGCCTGCTCAAGTGAGGCGGGAGGGTATCACAGCGCCTCGATCGCACGCGCTGTAGGGCCCTTACGCGGCGCAGATATCTACAGCGTAGCTGCCCTCTGACGGGCCGCTGCGCTTGTCGAGGCGGACGCGCGCTGATATTGGTAGCCCCTGGGGGGCTGAGCCGCGGGTCACAGGGTAGCCTCTGAGCTGGAGCGCTCGACCTCCCGACGCGAGAGGTCACCTGCGATGTCAGTGGCACAAGTCAACATGATGCCGAGCAAGGATGAGATCGTCGGGGAGCTGCGCCTCCTCCTCCCGCGGAGCTCCTCGCTCCCCGATCCAGCCAGCTCCTCATTTCATCGGATCATCAGCGCCCTCGACGGCAGCGACGCGACCATCGAGGCGCCGCTGCGGCGCAACAACCACGAGTCGGCGCTGCTCGAGGAGCTGGTCGAGTGGGCGCGGCGCCACCAGCTCGCGGGCCCGACCATCATCGACCGACTGCGCCAGGTCCGCTTCGATCTGCTCGCCGCCTTCACCTACCCTCGCTGCCCGCGCGAGGAGTTCGTGCTCGCCGCCAAGTGGTGCACGTGGCTCTTCTTCCACGACGATCTCCTGTGCGACCGCAAGCCCGAGAGCGGGATCACCACCCCGGATCAGCTCGCCGTCCATCATGATCGGATGCTCGCGGTGCTCGCCGGGGCGCCGCTCGCCGCGCACGACAGCCCGCTCACGCGCAGCCTCGCCGAGCTGCGCGGCGAGCTCCTGCGCTGGGGCAGCGACGAGTGGCTCGCCCGCTTCATCGTCGACGTCCGCGCCCACTTCCGGGCCAACGAGTGGGAGGCCTTAAATCGGGTCCGTGGGGTCGCCCCTCCGGTCTCGACCTACGTGCAGCTGCGTCAGCACGCCGGCGCCGTCTTCACCGCGTTCCACCTGATCGAGCTGGTCGAAGACCTCCAGCTCGCCGAGCGAGTGCGCCAGCACCCGGCCTTCTGCCAGCTCGTGGCGATGGCCAACAACTGCATCTGTTGGGTCAACGATCTCTACTCCTTGGCGAAGGAGATCCTCGAGGGCAACCCCAACAACCTCGTCTTGGCGCTGCGGAGCGAGCGCGGCTGCTCGCTCGCCGAGGCGATGGCGATCGCCGTCGACATGCACAACGTCGAGATCGCCGGCTTCGAGCGCCTCGCCGCCGACCTGCCCGCGCTCGGCGTGCCGCTCGACGCCGACCTACGCGACTACCTCCACGGCGTCCGCGCGTGGATCCACGGCAACCATCGTTGGTCGCAGAGCACCCTGCGCTACCAAGACCTGCTCAACATGCTCGACTAGCGCCCCCGCGGGCCGGGCGAGCGCACTCGCACGTCAGCGCGCGACCGGCGCGGGCGCCGTACCTGGGCAAGACCCGGGGGATATCCTAGAATCCGCGGCCAGCGAGCACGATTTGCAGCGCGACAGGACATTTTTCGGCCAGCTCAGCGCGCTCGGGGTCTCGCCCGGTATGCCGCACGGCCTGAGCAAGCGGGTCGTACTCACCAACCAGCTCGCCCTCGCGGTCGCCACCGCGTGCGCCGGCTACGTCACCTACTTCCTCGCGCTCGGCCTCTACGACGAGGGCCTGCTCGCCGCCCCCTTCGTCCTCGGCTTCCTCGTCTGCATCGGCCTCAACGCGCTCGGCCTCAACACCGTCGCGCGGCTCGCCTTCTTCACCCTCTACGCGGCCGCTGGGGCGGTCTTCGCCTCGCGCTTCGGCCCTGACTTCGGCTTTCAGCTCGTCCTCTTCCCCGGGATCGGCTTCCCGTTCCTCTGCTTCGAGCCGCGCCAGCGCTGGCAGATGGCCGCCGGCATCGCCGTGATGATCGCCGCCTACGGCCTGCTCGAGGCCACGGACTACGCCCTCACCGCGCGCACCCTCGCGGGCGACGGGCTCAGCCGCGGCTGGATCTACGGCGCGCTGGTGGCCACCACCTTCACGCTCACCCTCTTGAACCTCGTCTTCTTCCACCGCGCGGCCGTGCGCGCCGAGGAGGGCCTGCGGCAGTCCAACGACGAGCTGCAGCTCGTCAACAGCCACCTCATCGAGGCGCGCCGCGCCGCGGACGACGCCAACGAGGCCAAGAGCGCCTTCCTCGCCGACATGAGCCACGAGCTGCGCACCCCGCTCAACGCGATCCTCGGCTACTCCGAGCTGATCGGCGAGGAGCTCACGGATCACAACCTGCCCGAGTCGCAGGCCGACCTCGACAAGATCCACCAGGCCGGCTCGCACCTCTTGAACATCATCAACGACATCCTCGACCTCTCGAAGATCGAGGCCGGCCGGGTCGAGCTGAAGTGGGAGACCTTCGCCGTCGGCTCGCTCGTGCGCGACGTCTCGGCGATGCTCCACCCGCTCGCGGCGCGCAAGGGCAACGTCATGCTCGCCGACCTCGAGGAGAGCGTGCACCACGCCGCCCTGCGCGCGGATCGGACCCGCCTCCGCCAGTCCCTCTTCAACCTGCTGAGCAACGCCAACAAGTTCACCGAGAACGGCCAGATCCGCCTCAACGTGCGCGTCGAGGGCGACCACCAGGGCGCCGTCTGGGCGATCTTTCAGGTCGCGGACACCGGGATCGGCATGACCCCGCAGGTGATGGCCGGGATCTTCACCCCCTTCAGCCGCGCCGACGCCGACACCAACCGCAAGTTCGAGGGCACCGGCCTCGGCCTCGTCATCAGCCGCCGCCTCTGCCAGATGATGGGCGGTGAGATCAGCGTGCACAGCGAGTACGGCAAGGGCTCCGTCTTCACCATGAAGATCCCCGCGCACGGCGGCGAAGCCGCCGACTCGATGATCAGCGGCAACCTCCCCTACCCCGCCGACGCCAGCGACTCGCTCCCCGGCGCGAGCGACAGCGACGCGTCCCGCTCGTTCAGCGGCCCCGCCGACAGCGACCCAGGCCGCTCTCAACCGAGCGCCTCTGCCAGCGGCTCCCTGCCCAGCGGCGTCCGCTGAGCCGCGGAGCCTGCCGCGGCGGCCTCTCCCAGACACGCGCCTGCGTGATATCGTGGCTGGGCGGCGATGGCGGGTCACACGGCGAAGCGGAGCGAGCTCGGCAACAAGTACCTCCTCGAGCTCGGCGGCGACTACGCCGGCTGGCTCGCGGACCTCTCCGGCCGGGCCGCCTGCGGCGACATCGAGACCGGCCCCACCGGTCGTCTACGCAGCCGTCGCGACGAGCTCGCCGCCACCACCGACCTCGCGATGCCGCCCGCGTTCTTCCGCTGGCTGCTCGGCTCCTTCTCTGAGCCGCTGCGCGGCGAAGACGGCGTCATCGCCCTCGTCGACGCCGACGGCGGCCGCCTCAGCCAGATGCACTTCAGCGGCGCCGTCGTCACCGCCCTCACCGTCCCCGTGCTCGACGTGCGGCGCCCTGGCCAGCCCAAGCTCGCCCTCAAGTTCAGCCCCAGCGCCACCCGCCAGAGCGTCCCACGCGGCCCTCCCATCGCCCCTGCGGTGCTCGAGCGGCGGCGACCTGCCCTCACGAGCGAGCCACAGCTCGAGATCGACGGCTTGGCCGAGGAGTGCTCCAACATCCGCCGCTACGAGGCCCTCACCGTCGCGCAAGCCATCGCCGTCGGCCCCGCCGGGGCGCTCACCCGGGCCCGCCCGCTCGTCGCCACCCCGCTGATCGTCACCCTCCCGGAGAGCAAGGCCCGCGGCTTCATCCTCTGGGCCGACCGCCTCTCCCCTGGCGCCACCAGCCAGCGCACCGCCACCTTGACGATCGGCCCGCCGCAGCTCGGCTTCAGCGTCGTGCTTCACAACCTCCGGATCGGCAAGATCCGCTATGAGGACACCACCCTCGACGGCGAAGGCACCGCCCGCCTGCGCCGCGACGCCACCATCGAGATGAGCGCCACCCGCGTCAGCTTCTGCATGCTCCCGCGCGAGTGACCGCGGCCGCGCCAGCGTGGTATCAAGCGGCCGCGTGCGCCTCAACCCGGCCCAAGAAGCCGCTGTTCGCCACCGCGGCGGCCCGCTGCTCGTGCTCGCGGGCGCCGGCACCGGCAAGACCCGCGTGATCACCCACCGCGTCGCCGCCCTCTTACGCGAGGGCGTGCCCGCCTGGCGGATCCTCGCCGTCACATTCACCAACAAGGCCGCCGCCGAGATGCGCGAGCGGATCGCCGCCCTCTGCCCCGAGCGCGACGATCTTTTGAAGGAGCTCTGGGTCGGCACCTTCCACTCGATCTGCGCGCGGATCCTCCGCCGCTGGGGCGAACCAGTCGGCCTCTCCCGCAATTTTACGATCTACGACACCAGCGATCAGCTCAGCGTGATGAAGCGCGCGCTCCGCGACCTCCAGATCTCCCCCGAGCTCGCCACCCCGCAGGCCGTGCTCACCTACCTCGACCGCTCCAAGAACCAGGGAGGCGCCGCCGAGGGCATCGCCCGCCGCCTCAAGATCGAGGCCCCCCTCGGCCCCGTCATCGAGTCCGCCGCCCGCCTCTACCAGCGCCTCGTCCGCGCCGCCGACGCCGCCGATTTTGGCGATCTCTTGGTGCTCACCGTCAACCTGCTCGAAGGGTCAGGCGCGCGGCTGCGCCCCGACACCCTGCCCGAGCCCGAGCCGCCGCCGCCCCCCGTCGCCGCCCCCGAGCCCGAGCTCGTCGGCCCCATCGCCCAGCAGCTCCGCGCCCTCCACGGCGCCCTGCGCGCGGCGCCCGTATCACCTGGCTCATCGGACAGCCAGCTCGGCCTCGCCTTCGCCGACCTCCAGAGCCGGCTCGGCGACCGCGCCATCGTCGCCGAGCAGGACCCTGTCGCTCGCCTGCGCCGCCGCTTCACCCACATCGTCGTCGACGAGTACCAAGACACCAACCCTGTACAAGCCGCCCTGATCGAGCTGCTCGGCGAGCGGGCCGAGCTCTGCGTCGTCGGCGACGACGACCAATCGATCTACGGCTGGCGCGGCGCCGACGTCGCCCAGATCCTCGGCTTCCCCAAGCGCCACCCGAACGCCGAGGTCATCCGCCTCGAGCAGAATTACCGCAGCACCAACCACATCCTCGGCTGCGCCAACGGCCTGATCCGGCGCAACAGCGGCCGCTTCGGCAAGGCGCTCTTCTCAGAGCTCGGCGACGGCGACCCAGTCCAGATCGTCGCCCTCAACGATGAGGTCGAGGAGGCCCGCGCCGTCGTCCGCGCGATCCAGCGCGACCTCGCCAGCGACCACGACGCCGCGCCCCCGCAGATCGCCGTTTTTTACCGCACCCACGCCCAGTCGCGAATCATCGAGGAGGTGCTCCGCCACGACGGCGTGCGTTATGCCATGTACGGCGGCCTGCGCTTCCTCGAGCGCCGAGAGATCAAAGATCTCTTGTCGTATCTCCGCCTCTTGATCAACCCCGCCAGCGACGTCGACCTCCAGCGGATCATCAACGTCCCGCCGCGCCAGATCGGCGACACCACGATGAGCCGGGTGCAAGAGCACGCGACCCAGCGCCAGATCAGCCTCAGCGACGCGCTCTTGGACGCCCCCACGATCGGCCTCGCCGCCCGCGCCTGCCGCCAGATCGCCGGCTTCGTCGCCCTCATCGACGATCTCCGCGCTCAGACCGAAGGCCAACGCCTCGACCAGGTCGCCGAGGCGATCCTCGCAGCCACCGGCTACCGCGACATGCTCGCCAAGGATCCCAGCGAAGAGGCGCGCGACCGCCTCGAGAACGTGCAAGAGTTCGTCGGCTCCCTCGCCACCTTCGCCGAGGACAACCCCGAAATGACCCTCGCGGACTACCTCGAGACTGTCGCCCTCGACGGCAACGCCGACAGCCCCACCGAAGATCGAGGCGGCACCGTCACCCTCATGACGATCCACAGCGCCAAGGGCCTCGAGTTCGATCACGTCTACCTCACCGGCATGGAGGAGCGCGTCTTCCCCCACGCCCGCGTGCTCGACGACCCCGAGCAAATGGAGGAGGAGCGCCGCCTCGCCTACGTCGCCGTCACCCGCGCGCGTCGCCGCCTCATCATCACCTGGGCCCGCCAGCGCCGCCTCTACGGCCAAACGCAGCTCGGCGAGCGCTCGCGCTTCCTCCGCGAGATGCCCGCCGCGCACCTCCACCAACAGCAGCCCCCGCAGGCCGCCCGCGGCCCCGCGGCCACCCGCAGCCCCGCCAGCTTCCCCGCCTACGAGCACACCCCGCGGGCCCGCCCCGTCGCCGCCGCCGCCAAAGATCCCACCTGGGACAGCGACATCACCTACGACGACGCCTTTGTCAGCGATGAAGGCCCCGCCCGCGCCCGCGGCGGCCACCGAAGCCCGCCCGCCGCCGACGAAGGCGTCCCGCTCTACATCGGTATGCGCGTCAAACACCGCAGCTTCGGCGAGGGCGAGCTGCTCGGCTGGGACGGCGTGGGCGAGCACCTCAAGCTCACCCTACGGTTCCCCGGGGTCGGCTCCAAGACCATCCTCGCCCGCTTCTGCGAGCCCGCCTGAGCGCTCGTCGAGCTCGCGCCTCACGCTCGCGCCACCCAGGCCTCGAGCTCCAGGGCGCCCCCGAACCCGCGCGCGTGCTTGTTCACATCGTCCCCTGCTAGCATGCGCACCCATGCGCCGCGCACTCGCTGACCTTCGCGTCCTCGCCCTACTCGCCCCCCTGCTCGCCTGCACCGGCGGCAAAGACTCCAAGAGCCCCGATCTTAGCGAAGGGGGCGGCGCGGGCGCGGGCAGCGGCTCCACGCGCGCCCTCTTGGTCCCCACCAGCCACCCCTTCTACGCCCGCCTCGAGGCTCCCGAGGCCGCCAACGCCTGCCAGCGCGACGACCAGTGCCAGCGCTCAGGCTGCTCTAGCGAGACCTGCGCCGCGGAGCCGCTCATGAGCACCTGCGAGGTGCTCGATCTCCAGCTCCCGGCCAGCGCCGCCTGCGGCTGCGTCGCCGGCGCCTGCGCCTGGTACACCACCGACGGCGCGACCTTACCCGCCGCTGGAGGCGCCCAAAGCGGCGGCGGCGAGCCCAACCCGGGCGCCGGAGAGCGCTGCGGCGAAGCCACCTGCGGGCCCGGAGAACGTTGCATCTCCTACTACGGGATCGCCGGCCCCAACGGCCCCATGTTTCACACCTGCGCGATCCCGTGCGACCGCCGCGCCCCTGACGGCGGCTGCCCCGCGGGCAAGCGCTGCGTCACCATCGCCGACGGCCCCGGCGACATCTGCAAATAAGCGCGCGCGCCGTTGGCGCCTCCTCGCGCGAACGCGGCCTGGTCGCTTGAGAAACGCGCGCCGGAGATTGCCCGATCTCCCGCGATCGGTTAGTTGCATGGTGTGATGGCGACTCGACCCGCGGCTCTCACCTTCGCGCGCCTCCTCGCGCTCGCCTCCGCCCTCAGCGCCTGCGCCGGAGACAGCGGCACCAGCGCGACCGCCGGCCTCAGCGCCTCGATGGGCAGCCTCAACACCGGCTTACCGCCTGGCACCCTCACGGACAGCGACAGCGCGGGCACCGACTCCGACTCTGACTCGACCAGCGGCGACGCCGGCACCGAATCTGCCAGCGGCACCAGCACCAGCGCAGGCGTCAGCGAGTCTGACAGCGCCAGCGACGCCACCACCGACGATCCCACCACCACCACCACCGATCCCACCACCACCACCACCACCGGCACGACCGGCGACAGCACCAGCGGCGGCGAAGAGAATTGCAAGACCCAGCTCGGGGTCGTCATCCGCGACTTCTCGAGCGCTCACCCCGACTTCGAGACCTTTACCGGCGACAACGCCACCACGGGGCTCGTCAAGCAGCTCCTCGGCCCCGACAAGAAGCCCGCCTACGCCCACCCCGGCGGCACCTCGCAGACCACCGGCCCCGCTCAATTCGCGCACTGGTACAACGACACCCCCGGGATCAACCAACCCTTCGTCTTCGAGCTCCCGCTCACCGAGTCGCAGCCCGGCGTCTTCACCTTCAACGACCCGAACTTCTTCCCGATCAACGACCAGGGCTTCGGCAACGAGGGCAATTTTGCCAACTTCCACTTCACCAGCGAGATCCACGCCACCTTCACCTACAAGGGCGGCGAGCTCTTCACCTTCACCGGCGACGACGATCTCTGGACCTTCATTAACGGCAAGCTCGCCATCGACCTCGGCGGCCTCCACCCGCCGCTGAGCCAGACCGTCGACCTCGACGCGATGGCCGGCTTCCTCGGCATCGAGGTGGGCGGCACCTACACGATGGACATCTTCCACGCCGAGCGGCACACCGACCAGTCCAACTTCCGGATCGACACCTCGATCCAGTGCTTCTACCCGCAATAATTTCTCGCTCTTCACCTCTTCTTCGATCCTCGGCGAGCGATCGCCACGCGCGCGGCGCACCGCATGGACCCGCGCGGCGTCCACCGCCGCAGATCCGCGCTCACGCCCGCAGCGGCGGCCCCTTGACTCTTTCTAGCGCGAGAGTAGCGTCAGCGCGTGGACGCCGTCTGGCTGCTGATGCTGGCGCGAGCCCTCGCGTTCGCGAGGCAGCTCCGCCATGTCATTCGCCTCAGCGCCCTCGCCTGCCTGATCGCCAGCATCGCCCTGCCGGCGCCGATCCCCGCGGAGATCGACGCCAGCGAGGAGCGCTCCGACCCCAAGGTCGAGCCCGAAAAAGACACCCCGCCTGCACCGCTGCTCGAGCACCCGCTCACGCCGCCGCACCACCTCCGCTTGGTCCTCAGCGCTCGCCGCCTCGCGCGCCACGCCGACACCGGCGCGACCCACACGCAGCGCCGCGCCCTCCAGCGGCGCGCGCGCGGCCCGCCCGCGCGCGCCTAGAGCCCCGCGGACGCCCCCTCGATCGTCGCCGCCCCAGCGCGCCGATGGTCACCTCCTGACCTCTCAACCAACCTACAGCACGCCAAAGACGGCACGGGCGCGAGCGAGAGCGACGCGGCTGTGACGGTCGCGTGCGCCCTCCGATCGGAGAATTTCCATGAATTCCGGCGACCACGCCCCTGAAGCCACTCGGTCACGACAAACAACGAACCCAGCCCCGCTCCCGCCGGACGGCCTCCGCGCCTTCCTCAACCTCGAGACCCTGCGCAGCGACGTCGTCGCGGGTTTCTTGGTCTTCTTAATCGCCCTGCCGCTGTGCCTCGGCATCGCCATGGCCAGCGGATTCCCGGCCGTCGCCGGCCTGCTCACCGCGATCGTCAGCGGCCTGGTCGTCACCCCGCTCATGGGCTCGCGGCTGACCATCAAGGGCCCCGCGGCCGGCCTCATCGTCATCATACTCGCCGCCTTGGAGGAGCTCGGCGCGGGCGTCGACGCCTTCACCGCCTACCAGCTCACCCTCGCCGCGATCGTGCTCGCGGGCGGCCTCCAGGTCGTCGCTGGGCTGCTGCGCGCGGGCGCCCTCGCCGACAAGTTCCCGGCCAGCGCTGTCCACGGCATGCTCGCCGCGATCGGCGTGATCATCGCCGCCAAGCAGCTCCACGTGCTCTTCGGCCTCGATCCGCTCGCCAAGACCCCCCTCGGGCAGCTCGCCGAGCTCCCCAGCAGCGCCCTCCACGAGAACCCAGAGATCACCCTCATCGGCGGCCTCTGCCTGCTCATCCTCGTCGTCTGGCCGCGCCTGCGTAACGCCCGCCTGCGGACGATCCCCGCCCCCCTGCTCGCGCTCGCCGTCGCGATCCCGCTCGGCGTCTATTTTGACCTCGACCACGAGCACATCTACCTGTTCGCGGGCGTCGAGTACCGCCTCGGACCTGGCCTCTTGGTCAGCCAGATCGACAGCATCGTCGCCACCATCTCCGCCCCGGACTTCTCGAAGATCGGCCAGTGGGTGACCCTCAAGTGGGCGCTCGTGATCGCCGCGGTCGGCGCGATCGAGTCGATGGCCAGCGCCAAGGCGATCGACAGCCTCGACCCGTTTCAGCGCCGCTCCGATCAACGCCGCGACCTCATCGCCGTAGGCGTCGGCAACCTCGTCGCCGGCATGATCGGCGGCCTGCCCATGATCTCTGAGATCGTCCGCTCCTCCGCCAACATCAGCGCGGGCGCGCGCACCCGCTGGGCCAACCTCTTCCACGGCCTCTTCCTGCTCGGCTTCGTCGCCCTCGCCCCGGGTCTCATCCACATGATCCCGCGGACCGCCCTCGCCGCCATGCTCGTGCTCACCGGCGCCCGCCTCGCGCACCCGCGCCACTTCGTGGCCGCCTACAAGCACGGCGTCGGCCACTTCGTGGCCTTCATGACCGTCGTGATCGTCACCCTCGCCGAAGATCTCTTGCTCGGGATCGCCGCGGGCGTCGTCATTCAGTTCATCGCCGACCGCCTCGCGCGCCGCCGCGCCAGTCACCAACCGGCCCTCGCCTGAGCCCGCGGCGGCGCGTCGACGAGAGAGAGGCCCGACGCGGGGGCCTCTCTCTCACTTCAACCACCTCGATCGGCGCGTCGTCGCCCGCTCACTTGGTCACGGGCGGCGTCACGTTGAAGTACCACATGATCGCCTCCCAATCGCGGTGCACCGAGCGCGTGTCGCCGAACGGGTACTCCATGTTGGCGATGAAGAGCACGTCCTCGTAGGGGAAGACGAAGCGGACGATCTCACGCAGCGGCGTCTCGTTCTCGTCGACGATCTGCAGCTTGAAGTACATGCCCTTCTTGTTGAAGTAGTTGTCGTTGAACGAGATGTCCTCGACCTTGAGCCCCTGCTCGCGCAGCGCGTTGCGGTAGTAGGAGACCGCGCGCTCGTCGATCGGCCGCTCCTTCTTCGCGAGATAAAAGGTCATCGCGATCTCCTCCGACTCGCCGCCGCCCTGCGCGAACTCGTCGCCGCCGCCCTGCTGGCTGGTCGCGCAGCGGATCACCGGGATCCACTTCTCGTCGTTCTCGGGCGTGTGCGGCGGCTCGAAGCAGTTCTTGAAGACATAGCGGGTCTCGGGGATCTCCTGCGACACGCCGAGGCTCGGGATCTTGATGAAATTGCCCTCCACCGCGCCGCTCTTCGGCGACTCGTACCACTTCATGTAGGCCGACTTCTTACCGCTGCGGCCGCCCCCGCCGCTCTTGTTGGCGCACGCGGCGTCGCCCAGGGTCAGGGACGCGGCGGCGAGCGCGAGTGCGAGCAAGGGGGCCTTGGAAGGGGTCATACGCAGGTTGAACATCGAGCTCTCCGGGTGATCTCTGCGCGCACACTAGCAAAGAGCAGCGCCCACGGGAACGCCCTCGCGGCTCGTGCGCGGCGCCAGCAGGCTCGGCTCGTAGCCCTCGGGCGTGGCGAAGCCCAGCAGCTCCAGGCAGGTCGCCGCCACGTTCGCGAGGCCAGCGCGCGGCGGCGTCTGCAAGCGGAGCCCGTCGCCGCGCGCCTGCGGGTCGAAGATCACGAACGGCACCCGGTTCAGGCTGTGGCTGGTGCGCGCCTGGTACGAGCCGTCCCCGCGCCGGTCGAACATCTGGTCGGCGTTGCCGTGATCCGCGGTGACCACCAGCACCCCCTTCGCCCGCCGGATCCCCGCCACCAGCCGCGCGAGGCACAGGTCCACCGCCTCCACCGCCATGATCGTCGCCCGTAGATCGCCCGTATGGCCGACCATATCGCCGTTCGCGAGGTTCATACGGATGAAGTCGTACCCGCTCGCCAGCTCCGCGAGGACCCGGTCGGTGATCTCCGCCGCCTTCATCCACGGCCGCTGCTCGAGCGGCGCCGCGTCGGACGGGATCTCCACGTACGTCTCCAGCCGCGGCTCGAAGGCCCCGCTGCGGTTGCCGTTCCAAAAATAGGTCACGTGCCCGAACTTGTGCGTCTCCGAGATCGCGAGCTGGCGCCGCCCCGCCGCCGCCAACAGCTCCCCCATCGTCCCGGCGATCGCCGGCGGATCCACCAAGAAGCGCCGAGGCACCTGCAAGTCGCCGTCATACTGCATCATGCCCGCGAAGAGCACGTCCGGCCGCGGCCCGCGCTCGAACTCCGCGATCACCTCGTCCTCAAAGGCCCGCGAGATCTCGAGCGCCCGGTCCCCGCGAAAATTAAACAGGATCACCGCCGACCCGTCGCGGATCGGCCCGACCGGCCCTGACGCGTCCGCGATCACGAAGCCCGGCAAGAACTGATCATCGCCGCCCGTCTCCGCGTACAGCGCCTCGACCGCCTCACGCGCGCTGCGGAAGCGCCGCCCCTCGCCGCGCACGTGCAGCGCCCAGCCGCGCGCCACCATCCCCCAATCGGCGCCGTAGCGGTCCATCGTCACGTGCATCCGCCCGCCGCCGCTCGCGATCTTGTAGTCGCGCCCGTCCGCCGACAGCGCCGCCAGCAGCCCCTCCAAACGATCGATGTAGCCCAGCGCCGAGCGCCCTGGCACGTCGCGCCCGTCCGTCAGCACGTGCACCCGGACCCGCCGCACCCCCTCCTCGGCCGCTCGCTCCAGCAGGGCGAAGAGGTGGTCGATATGGCTGTGCACGTTCCCGTCGGAGAGCAGCCCCAACAAGTGCAGCGGCTCGCCGGAGGTCTTCACGCGAGCGACCAGGTCACGCCACACAGCGCCGCGAAAGAGCGCCCCCGAGGCGATCGCCTCGCCCACCAGCTTCGACCCTTGGTCGACCACACGCCCTGATCCCAGCGCGTTGTGGCCCACCTCCGAGTTCCCCATGTCCGCGTCGCCCGGCAGCCCCACCGCCGTCCCGTGCGCCAGCAAGCTGGTCGCCGAAGCGAGCCCGCGCAACCAGTCCAGCGTCGGCGTATACGCCCGCGCCACCGCGTCCCCGAAGTCGCCCTCGCCGAGCCCCACGCCGTCCATCACCAGCGCGCACACGGGCCCTGCGGGCGCCTTTCGGGTCGGGTGGGCGAGCAGGGGCGAGATCGTCGGGTGCATGGGCGCAGCGCTCCTCGGTTTAGAACCAAGCTTGGTAGGCGATCGACACGTCGAGGATCAGATCAAAGACCGCCGTCGGCGTCTCCGCTGGCGCCAACTCGATCCGCTTGCGAGAGAAAATTTTATGGACCGCCGCGCCGATCCGCAGCCCTTGGTCGCGCACGATCGGGATCGCCAGCGCCGCCTCGCCGCGGATCAGCGGGTCATAGCCGACCGTCTGCTCGTCCTCGCGCGGCGCCGCCGACACCGCGCGCCGCAGGCTCGACACCGCCAGCCCGCCGCCGCCGCCGAGCTCTAAAAAGAGCACCCGCAGCGGGATCTGCAAGGATGGCCCCAAGGACATGTCCGTATGGTTCAGCAGCACCGGCCGGACCACCGCCACCGGCTCCCCGTCCTCGCCGGCGACCGTGAACGTGCGGCGATCCGCGAAGCGGTCGTGCCCCGCGTGGAAGCCCAGGCCCAGGCGAGCCCCGCCGATCGCCAGCGCGTGGTAGCGGACGTCGAGCCCGAAGCCGAAGCCTAGCGGCGGCTGGATCACCGCCGCCCCGTTGCCGATCAGCACCCCCAGCCGCAGCGACGCCGCCACCCCGAGCACCGGCTGACGCGGGTCACGCCGCACCACGCTGAGCCCGCGCCCGCCCTCGCCCGCGCCGCCGGTCGGGGCCGCGAGCGCGAGCGCGAGCGTCGAGGCGAGCAACATCGGCATGACGGCCGCCACCATACCCGGGAATGTGCGGGCGCGCGAACCCGATCCTCCCCCCGCCGCCGCCCACCGCCGCCGGCCCGCGTTACCATCGCCCCCTCATGCCACGCGGCCTCAGCCTCCTCGCGCTCTTCTTGCTCACTGCGTGCCCCGGCGGCGAGCCCCCTCCGCCCACCGCTGCGCCTCCGCCCCCACCGGAGGCCGCCAAGGTCGAGCCGGCGCCCGCACCTGAGCCGACCCCCGCTCCCGGCCCCGCCGCCGATCCCAACGAAGCCTGCGGCCAGCTCCTGCTCGTCGCCTACAAAGGCGCCGCCGACGCCGATCCTTCCGTCAGCCGCGACAAAGACGCCGCCCTCGCCCGCGCGGGTGAGCTCCACGCGCGCCTCACCGCCGGCGAATCCTTCGAAGATCTCGCCGCCGCCGAGTCCGATGATCCCCGCACCCGCGCCAAACGAGGCGGCATGGGCACCTTCGTCAAGGACGCCTGGCCCGAGCGTTTTGCGGCGCTGATGGAGCCGATCTTCGCCCTGCCGATCGTCGGGATCAGCGCCCCGCTCGACGCCCCCTTCGGCTACGCGATCGTCCGCCGCTGCCCGATCGACAAGATCCACACCCGCCACGTCTTGATCCGCTACAAGGGCGCCAAGAACGCCGACGCCAAGCTGAGGCGCACCCGCGCCCAAGCGCTCGCGCTCGCCGAGGCCTTGCGCCTCGAGCTCGCCGAGGGCGCCGCGGATTTTGAGGCGATCGCCCGCGACAAGAGCGAAGACGGCTCCGCTGAGCGCGGCGGCGACCTCGGCCTCGTCGGCCGCGGCATGTTCGCCCCCGCCTACGAGGCCGCCGCCTTCGCCCTCGCGCCCGGGGCGATCTCCGCCGTCGTCGAGACCGACTTCGGCTTTCACATCATCCAGCGCGTCGACGGCTGAGGCGCTCAGCTCGCCCCGCGGCTCGCTGGGTTCACGGGCAGCAGCACCACGAAGGTCGAGCCGCGCCCCACGGTCGAGCGCGCCTCGAGCGACCCCCCCATCTGCTCGCAGAGGCGCTGGCAGATGGTCAACCCCAGCCCCACGCCGCCGTAGCGGCGCGTCGAGCTCGGGTCGGCCTGCGTGAACGGCTCGAAGATCGTCGCGATCTGCGCCTCGCTGATGCCGATCCCCGTGTCTTCCACCTCGAAGCGCAGCGTCGCCGCCTCACGCGCCGCCCGCAGCGTGATCACCCCGCCCTCCGTGAACTTCGCCGCGTTGCCGAGCAAGTTGAGCAAGATCTGCCGGATCCGCACCGGGTCGCCCAGCATCGTCCCCAGCTCGCCCGCCCGCTCGCGCGCCAATCGATTACCCCCACGCACGATCTCCGCGGCCGCCAGCGCCTCGATCTCATCGAGCAGCGCGTCGACGACGATCACCTCGCGCGTGAACTCTGAGGTCCCCGACTCCACCTTCGTCAGGTCCAAGATCTCGCCGATCAGCCCGAGCAAGTGATCGCCCGCCTCGGACACCCGCCGCAGATCCTCCACCACGGACGTCAACCCCGCCGCCTCCGCGTCCTCGCGCACCAGCTCGGTGTAGCCGAGGATCGCGTTCAGCGGCGTCCGCAGCTCGTGGCTCATGTTCGCCAGGAAGCGGCTCTTCGCCACGTTCGCCGCCTCCGCCGCCGCCCGCGCCGCGTCCAAGCGGCGGAAGAAGCCCGCGTGCTCGACCGCGATCGCCGCCTGCACCGCCAAGATCTGCAGCACCTCGAGGCGCTCCGCCGTGAACACCCCCGCCGCCAAATTATTCTCGAGGTAGATCACCCCCACGCGCCGCCCCTGCACCACCAGCGGCGCGACCAGCAGCGAGCGCAGGCGACGGCGCCGCACGTACGTATCCTCCGCGCTCGCCCTGTCGACCGCCGCGTCCTCGATCGCCAGCGCCTGGCCGCTCCGCAGCGCCCGCCGGATCACCGCGCCTGGCAGCTCCGACAGCTCCTCCAGCGGCGCCAGCCCCAGGTCTCGCAGCGCGTCGGTGCGCGTCGAATACTCCGCAAAACCAACCAACCCTGCGCCCTCGCTCAGCAGCAGCGCGCCGCGCTCCGCGCCCGCGTTCTCGACCACGATCCTGATCATCTTGCCCGCGAGCGCCTCCAGATCGATCTCCGCCGCGAACACTTGCGCGGCCTTCACCACGCTCGCGATGTCGACCATATGATCCGAGCGCGAGCTGCCGCTGCTCGCCCCGCTGCTGCTCGCCCCCCCCGTCAGCGTCGTCGACACCGCCGCGATCGTCGCCGGCCCGCTCGTCACCCGCTCGCGCCGCTGCCCCAGCTCGCGGAACTCGCCGTCGAGCAGCGCCACCTTCGCCTTCGCCCCCCAGCGCATATACGCCCGCCGAGCCCGCAGCAGGTACGCCTGCGCCGCCTCGCTGAGCCCCCGCGCCAGGTAGTAGCGCCCCGCCCGCTCGCACGCGAGCGCCTCCACGTGCACGTTCCCGTGCTCCCGCGCCGCCGCGATCGCCCGCTCGTACGCCTCGGCCGTCGCCGCCTCGCCGCTGATCCGCGCCAGCTCCGCGGCCACCAGCGCCTGCAGCGCCGCAAAATTCCCCGGACAGCTCTGCTTCGGCTTCTCCAGCTCGCGGATCGCCGCCCGCAGCTCCCTCGCCAGTCGGAGCCGCTGATCCCAGCGCAGCTCGCCCGCCGAGGCCGCCAGCGTGATCCCCCGGTACGCGAGGTAGTACGAGAGGCTGTGGAAGAGCCGAAACACCGCCTTCACCCCCGGGTCCGCCGCACGGATCCGCGCCCGCGCGACCTCCAGCCGCCCCAGCACCAGGTTCACGATCATGCTGTGCGACAGCCACACATAGCGGGACACCGCCGCCACCTCGCCGCCCATCTTCGCCGCGATCTCGGCCTCATCGAAGCCCTCGTACGACAGATCCCCCGGCCCGCGGCTCTCGCCGAGCAGCGCCAGCACGAAGCCGCGGTCGAGGCGGCTGTTGTAGATCACCGAGCCGACCTTCGCCTTCTCGAGCAAGGCCATCGCCGCCGCCGATTCGCTGCGCAGCTCCTCGAGGTTCACCCCCGAAGCCACCGAGTGGCCGGTGAGCGCCATCCAGCAATACGCGGCCATCAGGTTGGAGCCCAGCTCGAGCCCGCGCCGCACCCCCTCGCGCAGGTCGGCGATGCACTCGCGGAACGGCTGCACCATCGGCTGCACCATCCCGCTGTAGAGAAAACACACCAGCACCTTCACGACCGGTTCGTCGAGGCGGTCGAGCATCTTCAGCGCCGCGCGGCCGTAGCTGCCCATGAGCGGGTAATCGCGGCGAGGCGCGCCCGCCGCGATCCCGTAGATCACCAGCGACACCGCCGCCGACGCGGAGATCCCGTGGCGCAGCGTCAACGCGATCATCCGCGCCGAGATCACCGTCAGCAGCTTCGTATCGCCCTCAAAGCACGCGCTCGCCGCCGAGCCGAAGGTCTCGAGCAAGAGCTGATCGCGGCGCGAAGCGATCGCCGGCAGCGCGACCAGATCCTCTGGGGTCCGCCGCCCGATCGCCCGCTGCGCCTTGATGATCGCGAAGATCATGCCCGCCGTGCTCGCCGTCGTCGGCATCACCTCGCCGAGCAGCGCGCTCGCCTCTGCCGCGCCCGCGAGCACCAGATCCCGTCGGTGTCGCGCCGTGCGGATCGCCTGGCGCGCCAGGATCACCTCCACCTGATCCTCCGCGCCGCGCGCCCGCCCGAGCAGCGCCTCGATCATCACCTCCCCCGCCGCCAGATCACCGTCGACGATCTCGCACTCCGCGACCAGCTTCGACGCCTTGAACGCCGCGTCGTAGTCGCTCGCCCACGGGTCCGGACCCAAACACGCCAAGCACGCCGTACCCAGCCGGATCGCCGCCGCGAAGGCCGCGTTCGCTCGAGCCCGCTGCGCCGCCTCATAGCTCAGGATCGCCAGCGAGCGCCGCTCATCCGCGTCGGTGATCGCCGCCCGCGCCAGGCCTAGCTGCTCCGTGATCGCGAAGAGGCGGCGGTCGTCCTCGAGGAACCCGCCGCGCGCCCGCCAGCGCCGGCCGAGCGCCAGGTGGTGGCCGATCCGCGTCGGCGCGTCCATCGCCTCGTAGATCGCCTCACGCACCCGATCGTGCGCGAAGCGCATCACCTCGCCGCCCTCGATCAGCCCCGCCGCCGCCGCGACCGCCAGCCCCGCCGCCAGCGCCTCATCCTCGACCGCGCCGATCGCCTCGACCGTGAATGAATCGCCCACACACGAGGCCAGCTCTAGCGCCGCGCGGGCGGGCGCGGGCAGCGTACGCAGCCGCTCGACCAGCAGCCCGGCGACGTTCTCCGTCACCGGGTGGGCCATCGCCGCCGCCAGATCGATCGTCCAAGCCCCGCGCGCCCCGTCGAAGCGGATCACCCCAGCGCGGTCGAACGCTCGCAGCACCTCCGCCGCGAAGAAGGCAGAGCCGTGGGTCTTGTCCGCGATCACCTCCGCCAGCGGCAGCGCCTCCGCGCTCGTGATCGCCAGCGTGTCGGCGATCATCTCCGCGATCGCCGCCGCCGGCAGCGGCCCCAGCGTGATCGTCGTGACCCTGCACCAGCCCGCCAGCGTCCGCAGCCCCTCGGTCAGCGCCGAACCCTCCGCGACCGCATCGCGACAAGAGCCCACGCAGCAGAACCCCTCGCTGCCGAGCTCGCCGAGCATCGCGATCACCAGCTCGATCGTCGCCCGATCCGCCTCGTGGATCCCCTCCAAAAAGAGCACCAGCGGCGCCCCTGGCCGCGCCAGCGCCCGCACCAGGCAGAACATCGCCCGGTGCAGCCGGTTGCGCGCCGCCTCTGGCGTCAAGCTCGGCGCGCTCGGCGGCGGCGAGCGCAGCAGCTCGCCCAGCTCTGGCAGCAGCGGCAGCAGCGCCCCGGCCGTCGCCCCGAGCGATCGCTCGATCGCCCAGCCCCAGCGCGCCGCCGCCTCTGGCCCCTCCGCGAGCAGCCCGCGCAGCAGCCCTGAGAACGCCGCGCAGATCGACGCATAGGGCGCGTCGCGGCCCATCGGATCGCACTTCCCGGCCGCGAAGAGCAGCCGCGACTCGCCCGCGCTGCGCTGCAAGTCGCTCACCAGCGTCGACTTGCCTGCGCCCGCCGGTCCGCGGATCAGCACCAGCTCGGCCCCGCCCTCGCGCACCCTCGCGATCGCCGCCGCCACCGCCGCCGCCTCGGCGTCGCGGCCGTAGCGCTTCTTCTCCGAGATCTGCAGCAGCAGCGGCGGGTCGCGCTCGCCCAAGGGCATCTCCGGCGCCTCCTCGCTCGCCAGCGCCGCCGCCAAGCGCCGGAGATCATGAGCGACCCCGAAGGCGCCGCGGTAGCGCTCCTCCGGCGCCTTCGCGAGCAGCCGAAGGATCAACGCCGACAGCGCCCGCGGGATCGCGGGCTCCAGCGCCCGCGGCTCTGGCGGCAGCCGGGCGATGTGCGCGTGGATCAGCGCCGCCGGGTCGACCGCGGTGAACGGCGGGTGGCCGACGAAGAGCTCGAAGAGCGTCACGCCGAGCGAGTACAGGTCGCTGCGGTGGTCGACCCCTCGGCTCATCCGCCCGGTCTGCTCCGGCGAGATATACGCGAGCGTGCCCTGCACCGCCCCGAGCGCGCCCAGAGACGGCGCCTCGCGCGTCACCTTCGCCGCGATCCCGAAGTCGATGAGCTGCACCTGACCTGCCTGATCGACCAGGATGTTGCGCGGCTTGATGTCCTTGTGGATCACCCCCTGCGCGTGCACTTGTCCGAGGATCTCCGCCAGCTGCGCCGCGATCTCGAGCCCTCGCCCTGGCGCCAGCCGGCCCTCCCGCTCGATCATCGCCGCCAGCGTCTCCCCGCCGAAGTCGGAGAGCACCAGGCGCAGCTCGCCCCCCTCCTCACGCAGCTCCAGCGCCCGCACCACCCCCCGCAGATCGAGCCCGCGCAGCAGCGCGTACTCGCGTCGCAGCCGGCTCGCCTCGCCCTCGCTGCGGTGATCGGCGTCGAGGCACTTGAGCACCACGCGGCGGCCGTCACGTCGATCGGTCGCCCTATACAACGAGTGCACCGCGCCGACGTGCAGCACCTCGTCGATCGTGAAAACCTCGGGCAAGGCGGCACATCCTAACAAGCCGACAGCGCGCGGATGCGCGCGATTCTGAGCGCCGCCACACCTGTCCTCATCGACAGGCGCCCATCAAAGCGCTCGGCGGCACACGAACACGTCGTCGCAGCCGGGCATCGACAGCCGCTCGCGCGCGACCATCGACGCCTCGAGATCCGCGACCGACAGCCGCGACGCCGCCAAGCCCGCCGCCGCCAGGCGCTCGGCCAGGTCGAGCCCGTAGAGGCGCACGTGGTCCTCCTGCCAATACAACCGAGCGCGCTCGCGTGGGTCCACCACCGCCGGGTCCTCCAGCGTCGTCGGCCCGCCGATCGGCACCTGGATCACCGCCACCCCGCCTGGCGCCAGCACCCGCGCGATCTCGGCGATCGCCCGCCGATCGTCGGGGATGTGCTCGAGCACGTGGCTGCACCACACCAGCGAGCAGCTCGCGTCCGCCAACGTTAACGCCGTCAAGTCCATCGCGATCGTCCCTGGCCGATCCAGATCGATCGGCACATAGCGCCTCGAGATCCCCTCCAGCCACCCGCGCAGCGCCGGCTCCGGCGCGACGTGCAGCGTACAGGCCTGCGCCCCCAGCCTCGCCGCCAGCAGCCGATACGCGAGCCGGTGCCGCTCCGCCGACGAGCAGCGCGGGCAGCGGGCGTCGCCGCGCCGCTGCGCCCGCCCGTACGCGCTGAAGCGCAGCCCCACCCAGCCGCAGATCGGGCACGCGCGGCGGTCGGCGCCGATCGCCGCCTTCAGGCGATCGCCCCCCCGCGTCACGCCTCGCCCAGCCCGCCCACCAGCGCCAAGAAGCCCGCCTCATCGAGCACCACCAGCGGCGCCCCTGCGGCGATCAGCGACTCCGCCTTCTTCTGCTTGCTCGACTTCTTCCCGCCCTCCTCGCCGCCGACCACCAAATAATTAAGCGACTTACTCACCCCGCTCGCCGTCTCGCCGCCCAGCTCGCGCACCCGCTCCTGCGCCCGCTCGCGCGAGCACGCGACCAGGCCCCCGGTGAACAAGAAGCTCTTGCCCGCCAGCTCACCCGAGCGCGGCGCGGGCGGCAGCGCGGCTGCACCTTCGACCAGGCGCACTTCTGCCAGCAGCGCGTCGATCAGCGGCGCGCGCTCGCGCAGCCCGTCGACGATCGCGTCCGCGATCGCGTCCTTCACCCCCTTGAGCCCGATCAGGTCGTCGCGGCTCGCCGCGCGGATCCGCTCCAGCGTCCCCAGCTCGCGCGCCAGCAGCGTGCCGTTCGATTTTCCCAGGTGCTCGATCCCCAGCGACTGCAAGAACACCGGCAGCGCCAGCTCGCGGTGCGCCTCCACCTGGTCCACCAGGTTCTGCGCGCTCTTATCGCCCATCCGCTCGAGCCCCGCCAGGTCGCCCGCGCGCAGCTTAAAGAAGTCGGCGGGCGACGCCAGCAGCCCCGCGTCGACCGCCAGCTCGATCACCTTCGGCCCGAACCCCTGGATATCCACGACCTTCGCGAAGTGCTCGAGCTCGCGCATCCGCGCCTGCACGCAGCTCTTCGGCGTCGCGCACATCAGCAGCTCCCCGTCGCGCCGCTTCACCCGCGCCGTCGGCCCCCCGCACGCCGGGCACTGCGTCGGCAGCGGGAACGGGTGCCCGCCTGGGCCCGCCTCGATCACCTGCTCGACCTGCGGGATCACCCCGCCGCGGCGCGTCACCTCGACCCGGCAGCCGCGCGTCAGCTTCAGCTCCTCGAAGCGGTTCAGGTTGTGCAGGCTCGAGCGGCCGATCATCGCCCCTGACAGCTCGATCGGGTCGAGCAGCGCCACCGGCGTGATCGTCCCCGTGCGAGACACCGACCAGATCACGTCCAGCAGATCGGTGTGGCCGCTGTCCCCTTGAAATTTGTACGCGATCGCGAAGCGCGGGTGGTGCCCCGTCAGCCCCAGCCGCGCGTGCTCGCTCGCCAGCGACGCGCGGAACACCACCCCGTCGATCTCATAGTCCAAGGTCGGACGAGCCCGCGCGAAGCGCTCAAACCCCGCCTGCAGCTCCCCGTTTTTTACAAATTCGAAGCCGCCCGCGCGGAAGCCCACCGCCGCGAGGAACGCGAACTTCGCCCGCTCGTCCGCCAGCTCCGGCCCGCTCACGTCGTACGGGAAGAACGACAGGTGGTTCGCGCGGCTCTTCGCCGGGTCCTTCTGCTTGATCGACCCCGCCGTCAAGTTCCGCGGGTTCGAGTAGTCGCCCTTAAAGCGCGCGAACTCCGAGAGGCGCATATACAGCTCGCCGCGCACCTCCACCTCGTGGCCGCCGCTCGCGATCTTGCTCGGCACGTCCGGGATCGCCAAGACATTGACCGTGATGTCCTCGCCCTCGCTGCCGGAGCCGCGGGTCGCCGCCATCACCAGCGCGCCGCTGCGGTCGTACCGGAGCGAGCACGCCACCCCGTCCATCTTCGGCATCACCACGAACTCGCCCGTGATCTTCGCCGCCCACGCGTTCAGGTCCGTCTCCGAATAACACTTGTCCAGCGACAGCATCGGCCGCTGGTGGCGCACCGCCGCCCCGAAGCGCTGCGCTGGCGGCAGCAGCAGCGCCTCCTCCGTCGACAAGGTCGGCCCCGCAGCGCGGCTCGCCCCCAGCTCCTCTAGCACCGCCGCCGCCGGATCCAGCCGACGCAGCCGCTCCACCAGCAGGTCGTAGAGCGTGTCGGGCAGGGTCGCCGCGTCCTCATCCCAATACTCGCGGTTCGCCCGGCGGATCAGCGCCTCGAGCGAGGCCGCCGAGAGCTTGGTGTACGCGGCTTGGACGGCGGCGGCGTCCATCGCCTCGAGGGTGTCGCGATCGGGGTCCGTAGGGGCGGTCATCGGTTGGCGGATGATAGCGGGCCCTGGGCCGCTCATGGCCGGACGAATCCGCCGCCCCCTCGCGCGAGAACGAGCCAGGCCCGCTACTATCCCGCCCGTGCCCCTCCGCATCGAGCTACGCCGCGATCAAGGCCGCCACACCGTCACCGAAGGCCCGTGGATCCGCCGCCGCCAGATCGCCAAGACCTGGGGGCCCCCGGATCCCGCCGCCCTCGCCCTCGTCACGGATCACCGCGGCGAAGCGATCGGCTGGGGCCTCGTCTCCCCCGAGTCCGAGATCGCCGTCCGCCTCGTCAATTATTCCAGCGAGGCGCCGCCCGACGACTGGCTCGGGCGCCGCCTCGCCGCCGCCTTGGAGGCCCGCGACAGCCTCGGCCTCGCCGCTCAACCCACCACCGGCCTCCGCGAGGTGAACAGCGAAGGCGACGGCGTCCCCGGCCTCGTCATCGATCGCTACGGGGACGATCGAGTCCTCCAGATCACCACCGCCGCGATCGCCGCCCGCGCCCCGCAGATCGTCGCTTGGCTGCGCCCTCGCGCCCGAGGCGCCCTCTACGTCACCGCCCCCACCAGCGCCGCCGAGCGCGAAGGGTTCGCGCCCGAGCCCCTCATCCAGCTCGGCGATCCTCCGCCTGCCGCCGATCACCGCCTCAGTTTCCTCGAGCACGGCCTCCCCTTTCAGGCCCCGGCGCCGCCGAGCCAGAAGACCGGCGCCTACTTCGACCAGCGCGAGAACCGGCGCACGATCGCCCAGCTCGCCGCCGCCCACGGCGGGCCCTTGCTCGACCTCGGCACCCACCTCGGCGGCTTCGCCGTCCACGCCGCCCGCGCGGGTGTCACCGCCATCGGCCTCGACCAGAGCGCCAAGGCCCTCGACTTCGCCCGGGGCAACGCCGCCCGCTGCGGCGTCAGCGAGCGCCTCACCTTCGCCCAGGGCGACCTCTTCGGCCCCCTCGATCAGCCCGAGCTCGCCGGCCCCTTCGGCGTCATCGTCGTCGACCCGCCCAAGATCGCCAGCAGCGCCCGCGACCTCCCTCGCGCCACCCGGGCCCTCGCCGCCTGCCTCAGCAACCTCGCCCCGCGCGTCGCCCCGCGCGGCTACCTGGTCGTATGTTCATGTTCCCACCACATCAGCGGCGCCCACCTCGACGCCGCCGTCGCCGGCCTGCGCGGCCGCTGGACCCGGACCCTGGCCCTCGGACCAGGCCCCGATCACCCCGTCGCCCCCTGCCACGTCCAAGGCGAGTACCTGCGCGTGCACGTCTACCAGGCGCGCGAGGCCGCCTGAGCCCCGCCGCTAGCCGGTCGCCGTCGCCGTCGTCGACTGGCGCAGGATATCGAGCAGAGCCAGCCGATAAACGCTGTTCTCCGTCTCGACGTAGATCAGCCCGCGCTCCGGCGTCGTCAGGATCCGGCGCACCGTCGTCGTGACCATCCGGCGGCCGTTCGGGTCCCGGAAGATCACCATGCCCCGCCCCACCGTCGGCTCGGCGATCAGAAACCCCTCGTAGGCCTTGCCGAGCACGGCAGCCGTCGCGCCCTGGATCTTGCCAGTCACACGGATCTTGGTGGCGAGCACGGCGAACACGACCACATCAGGTTATCCCTCGCGCCACAGCGACGCCACGGCCAAAAAAAGATCGCCGCGAGGGCGCCTCGCGCGGCGCCGGAGATCGACGGATCACAGCGGCGCACCGGTCGTCCGAGGCCCCACATGCGGCCCGCAGACCGCGGCCACGACCGCGCGACGCCACCTGCTCCCTGGTGCAGGCCCACGGGCGCGAACGCCCATCATCGCCGCGTAGACCCCTTCCGCCGCCGCGGCTCAGCGCGATGACGTCGCCGCGAGCGCCCCGAGCGTCGCCTCCGGCACCCAACCCTCCAGCCCGCCGCCCAGGCGGATCTGGCTCCACCCCGCGGTCCTCGCGATCACGCGCACCCGGCTGCCGCCTTGCACCAAGAACGCGCGGCGGCGGTGAGCACCTGGCGCCTCACGCACCTCCGCCGTCGTCGGCAGCACGATCGCCTGCGGCGTCACCTGCTCGCCGCGCAGCGACAGCCCGTGGAGCCCGCCGATCGCGACGAAGACGATCGCCAACACCGAGGCCAAGCTGCTCGCCGTCAGCGCCCCACCGCGGCCTGCCACGCGCATCCGCAGCCCCAGCACCGCCAACGCCGACCAACCCGCCAGCAACGCCAACCACCCGAACAGAGGCGCTCGCACCGCCGCCAACAGCAGCTCCCACCAGCCCTCGGGCCGATCGATCTGCGCCCCCTCCGCGGCCGCAGCGACCTCCATCCGCTGGCGCACCAGCCCCAAGTTGCGGCGCGCGGCCTCGGCGATCTCGACGCTCGGCTCCGCCGCGGGCTGGAGCGCCCGTCGCAGGTGCAGCGTCGCCGGCCCCAGCTCGCCGAGCTGCGCGTACGCCGTGCCCAAGTTGTACGAGAGCGCCGCGGAGCGCCCTGGGAGCAGCCGCCCCGCCTCTTCATAGCTCGCCGCGGCGGCCGCCCAATCACCGCGAGCCGCCGCCGCGTTCCCCCGCGCGAACGTCTCATCGACCACATCAGCGCGCGCCTGCCCGCCGACCAAGTACACGACCAGCGCGCCGACCAGCGACGCGACGATCGGCCACCGCAGCGCTCCGCCGCGCGCGCGCGCGCCCTCTGCCGCCCTCGTGAGCGCCGCGCTCATCCCCCACCTCCGCCGCGCGCCAGCGACGACGAGCGCAGCAGCTTCATCGCCTGCGCCAGCACCTCACGGCGCGCCGAGGCGTTCTCCCCCGCGTTCGCGCCGAAGCGCGCGGCGTCGCAGCGGTCGAGCAGATCCCCGAGCAGCGTCACCTCGACCGGATCGCAGCCGCGGCGGCGCAGCAGCTCCAAGAGCCCGCGGCGCGGCAGCCCCTCACCCGCCGCGCCAGCGCGCTCCAGCGCCAGCGTCTGCAGCGCTTGAGCCAACGCCCCGTGGAACCCATCGCCGCTGCTCACCGCCCGCTCCGCCTGGCTCACCAGCTCACGTTGACGCGCCAGCTTGGCCGCCCGCGCCCGCCCCGCCGCGTCCGCGCCGTAGCGCCGATGCAGCCCCGCCGCCGCCCAGCCGGCGATCCCCAGCGCCGGCGCCGCCGCCATGCCGACCTGCCAGCGCTCGTAGGTCAACCACGGCTCACGCGCCGCGGCCCGGGTCAGCCCCTCGCCCGCGAAGATCGGCGCCAACAGCTCATCTGCCGCCCCTTGCGCCGCGTCGCTAGCGCCTGCCTCTTCGGACAGCTCCCTCGCGCCCCCCGCGTTCACGGTCGCCGGCGGCCCCTCCACCTCGATCGCCAACGTCGGCGTCGACGCCACCTCGTAGCGCTCCTTCGCGGGGTCGAAGTACGCGAACGTAAACGCGGGGATCGTCAGCGCCCCGCCCACCTCAGGGATCACCAAGAAGTCGTAGCGACGCTCCCCGCCGAAGCGCTCCCCCACCACCACCTTCGTCTCGACCTTCGGGTCGTAGCGGCGCATGCCTGGCAGCTCTGGCCACGCGCCCGGGTCGATCGTCCGGATGTTACCGTCGCCGCGGATCATCACCGTCAAGGTGAACGGCTCGCCCACCTTCACCGCCGCGCGATCCACCTTCGCCGCGATCGTGAACGTACCCACGTTGTTCGGCGAGAACCCCGGCGGCTGCCCCGCGGCTGGCAGCGGCAGCACCTCGATCTGCAGCGCCTGCCCGCTCACCCGCCGCCGCGCGCCCACCCCCACCTGCGCCGCGGAGATCGTCAACGCGCCCGCGCGCTGGGGGAACAGCGCCCGCCGCATCCCCGGGTGCACCCGGTACGCCACCCCAGCGACCACCTCGGCCCGTTGTTTGCCCTCCGGCAGCGCCTCGCTCCAGAAGTCTAAGAAGCCAGGCAGCTCGCGCAGGTGGATGTTTTGGAAGCGCACTCGCTCGTAGATCTCGAGCTCATACGCGATCGGCTCGCCGACGAACGCCCGCGCCTTATCGACCGAAGCCCACACGAACACGTCGCCTTGCGCCTCGGTCGGCCGCGACCCTGCCTCGGCGATCACCGGCGCGGCTGGGGTCGGCGCCCCGGTCACCTCCACCACCGGCACCGCTGGCGCCCGCACCGCCTTGCCGCCCCACATCACTTGCACCGGCAGCTCAAAGCGCCCCGGCTTGCTCGGGATCAAATAATAGACCCAGCCCTTCGACACCGTCGAGCTCACCCGCCCGTTGATCCACGAGCTGCGCTGATTGAAGGTCGTACGCGGCCCCTCGACCGCGAACCCCATCGCCGTCAGATCGGGCAGCGTCGGGTCCGGCGTGTCCTCGCCGTCGTAGCTGGTCACCTCGATCATCAACTCGACAGCCTCACCCACCTCGACGCTCGGGCTGCCCAGGCGAGCCACCACGCTCACCCGCCCGCTCGGCGGAGGAGCCGCCGCGCTCGCCCTCGGCAGCGCCCAAGCGAGCCCGCCCCCGAGCAACACACCCAGCGCTCGCCGCCGCCCCATCGCCGCCATGCTCACCAGTCCTTCTCCACCGGCGCTTGGCGGCCGAGCGGCCGCCCCAACACAAATTCATCCTCCGCGTCGAGCTGCTCGAGCGCCTTGTCGAGGTCCGCGCGCTCCAGCGGCTGCGGCGCTTGCTGCTGCTCTTGCTGCTGCTGCTGCTCTTGCTCGCCCTGCTTCTCCTGCTCGCCCTTCTTCTCCTGCTCGTCCTGCTTCTCTTGCTCGTCCTTCTTCTCCTGCTCGTCCTTCTTCTCCTGCTCGTCCTGCTTCTCTTGCTCGTCCTGCTTCTCTTGCTCGTCCTTCTTCTCGTCCTCGTCCTGCTTCTCTTGCTCGTCCTGCTTCTCGTCCTCGTCCTGCTTCTCTTGCTCGTCCTTCTTCTCGTCCTCTTCCTGCTTCTTCTGCTCGTCCTCTTCCTTCTTCTTCTCCTCCTCTTCCTGCGCCTTGCGCAGCAGCGCCAGCTCGAGGTTCCACTTCGCGCCTGCGTGCTCTGGGTCGAGCTTGAGGCAGGACGTATAGCGCTCGATCGCCGCGTCCCACGACTTCGCGTCGAAGTCGAGGTTGCCCAGCTCGTACTCCGCGCTCGCCCGCACGTTTTTTAGAAATTCCGACTCTGTGCCGTGTTCAAACGCCCGCCGCGCCGCCTCGACGTCGCCCTTGCCTAGCAGCGCCAGGCCGCGGTTGTAGTGCAGCTCGGGGCGTTCACCGAGCAGCGCCACCGCCGCCTCATACGCCGCCAGAGCCGCCTCGTGATCGCCCGCCTCGTACGCGGCGATCCCCGCGTCGACGTCGCTGTTCGTGCTCGCCAGCGCCTGCGCCAGCCACCCCGCGGCGACCAGCCCGACGGCGCCGCGCCCGAAGATCGCCCCGATCGAGATCATGCTCGCCTCCTCCGCTCTGTCAGCGCCAGCGATAGCGACAGCAGCAGCAGCGCCGGCGCGATCACGAACGTGAAGCCCTCGTCGCGGTGGATCTCCACCGTGTCTTCGCGCTGCGCCCGTGACAGCTCCGCCATCCAACCCTCCACCACATCCAGCCCGAAGCGCTCCGGCGCCACGTGCACGTACTCGCCGCCGGTCGCCTTCGCCAGCCCGCGCAGCAGCTCCTCGTCCACCCGCGTCATCACATAGTCGCCGGACTCATCGGTCACGTACCCGTCCGGCTCGCCCGCCTCATTGAAGCGCTGGATCGGCTCACCGGAGCGCGAGCCGATCCCCACCGTATAGATCCGCACCCCCAGCTTCGCCGCCTCCGCCGCCATCTCCTGCGGCCGCGACGTCGTGTCTTCGCCGTCGGTCAGCACGATGATCACCTGGTCCGCCTCGCTCACCGGCGCGGCCTCGTCGATCACCTCGCCCTCGCTCGCCCGCGCGTCGCCGCGGCGCGCGTCGATCAAGTAATTCAGCGACAGCCGCAGCGCCTTACCGATCGCCGTGCCCCCGGGGTTCTCCGTCCGCGGATCCGTGCGTTGCAGGTACAACTTCAGCAGCCGCATATCGCCGGTGAGCGGCACCCCGCGCGCGGCCCCGGCGAACACCACCAGCCCGACCCGATCGCCGCGCGCCTCGGCGCGGTCGAAGAAGCGGCGCAGCTCCGCCTCCAAGCGCTCGCTGCGCGACGGGTACACGTCGCGCGCCAGCATCGACTTGCTGTAATCGACGGCCAGCACCACGTCCAAGCCGCTCGCCGGCGTGATCTTCGCGACCCCGCCGTACTGCACCCGCATCAGCCCCACGCCGATCAGCAGCGCCGCCGTCGCCGTCAGCAGCGCCCCCGTCAGGCGGTTCCCGTGGTGCACGCTCGCCACCAAGCGCGCCACCATGCCCGGGTCCCCCAGCGATCGCAGCGCCCGTCGCCGCTGCCGGCGCGCCCACAGCGTCGCCGCCAGCACCAGCGGCGCCGCCAGCAGCGTCCACCACAGCTCGCCGCGCGCCAGCACCACCTCGTCCAGATCGACGACCGCCCCCAGCAGCGCCCCCGCGAGCGTCGCCCCGATCATCGCCCCGATCATGGGAACCTCCGCAGCCGCGTCGAGCGCAGCAGCACGTCCAAGAGCAGCAGCCCCAGCGCCGGCCACAGCAGCAGCGCGAAGAGCTCCGCGCGGATCGCCTCGCCCTCGATCGTCGAGCGCTCGAGCCTGTCTAACAGGTCTTGGAAGCTCGAGCTCAGCGCCTCGCGATCCTCCGCCGTATACGCGAACCCGCCCGTCGAGCTCGCGATCCGCTCCAGCCGCCCCGGATCGATGTTCTGCCCCGCGTGCCGGCCGATCAGCACCGTAAAGATCCGCACCCCGCGCGACATCGCCTCCTGCGCCGCCGAGTCGGGGTCGAGCCCCTCCGCGTTGTGGACCCCGTCGGTGAGCAGCACAATCACCTGGCTCTCGGCCGAGGACTCTTTGAGGCGATTCAGCGCCACCCCGATCCCCGCGCCGATCGCCGTCCTCGTCCCGTCCATCGAGCCTAGCGCCAGCTTGCGGACCAGCAGCCGCAGCACCTCGTGGTCCGCCGTCAGCGGCGCCACCGTCGAAGCCCGCGCCCCGAACGCGACGATCCCCAAGCGGTCACGGGGCCGCCGCGCGATGAACTCATCGATCACCTGCTTCGCCGCGTCGAGGCGGCTCGGGTACAGGTCGTCCGCCTCCATCGAGTCGCTGAGGTCCATCGCCACCACGATGTCGATCCCCTCATGCTCCACGCGGTCGCTGAGGCGCGTCGACAGCGGCCGCGCCAGCGCCACCGCCAGCAGCAGCCCCGCCGCCAGCCGCAGCCCGTCGGGCAGGTGGACGAGGCGCGCCCAGAAGCCCCCGCCCAGCGCCGCCGCCGCGCGCGTCCGCGAGAAGCGCATGGTCGCCGGCAGCGGCGCCCGCCAGGCCCGCCAGATCACCGCCGCCGCCGGCAGCAGCCCCGCCAGCAGCCACAGCGGCTGCGCCAGCGACACATAGCGCAGCCCCTCCGCCACGTAGCCGAGGCTCAGCGCCGCCGCCGCCGCCAGCCCCAGCAGCGCGAAGCCGAAAATCGCCGAAGAGACGCGGAGCGCGCTGCCCAGCCGGCTCATTCCCCCGCCTCCGCGCGCGCCTTCATCTCACCTGTCTCATCAGCCATATCGCTCGCCGCGCCCGGGGGACCTGCCCCTTCAGGCGGCTTCGTCGACGACCCCGGCGCCCCCGCGTCCGCCGCTGGCCGCGCCAGATCCGCCCGCGTCTCCTCGACGATCGCCCGCACCCGCGCCAGGTCCTCGCGCGCCGCCGCCAGCTCGGGCGCGTAGCGGGCGAATTTGACCAGGTCGCAGCCCTGCAAGAACGCGATCACCTCGCTCGGGCGCAGCGGCGCGATCCGGTCGCCGCTGCGGATCAATTCCCGGCGCAGCTCCTCCGTCGTCCGATCCAGCGCCTCCACCCCGAAGCGCCCCTCCAAGTAGCCCTTCGTGATCTCCGTCAGTTGCACGTAGTAGTCCTCAAACAGGCCCGTCTCGAGCAGCCCGCGCCCCTCGAGCTCGGCCAGCGCCCCTAGCGCCTGCTCATGCGCCGGCACCGGCGGCGGCCCGATCACCGGGCGCAGCCGCCGACGCCAACGCCGCCACAGCAGCGCCGCGACGAAGCCCGCCGCCATCGCCACCGCCGACGCATAGATCACCAGCTCCGCCCGCTCCGCCGGGTACTCGATCGACACCGGCGGGTCCTCGCCTTGGCGCTGCGGGTCCGCCTCGTTCGCCAGCAGCGAGCGCACCGTGAACGCGTGCGCCGGCACTCGAACCGTCTCCACCTCCCCCTTCGGCCCCACGTACGTCAGCGGGAACGCCGGCGTCCGCGCCTCGCCCGTCGCGAAGCGCTGGAGCTGCACCCGGAAGACCTTGCGCAGCGAGCCCTGCCCGGTCGCGACCGGCTCCTCCTCCTCCACCCCGACCAAGTGAAGCGGCGCGAACTCGAGCCCCATCGGCAAATTCACCCGATAGCCGCTCGGGTACGCCGCGCTGACCTCCAGCGTCAGCAGGTCGCCGATCGACGACGGATCCGGCGTCAGCCGCGTCGTCACCGCCACCGGCGCGGAGGCGTCGCTCGACGGAGACGAGCTACCTGGCGCTGCGGCCATGTCCTCGGCGCCAGCCTCCTCCGCCCCCTCGTCCCCCGCCGACGCGCCCGCGGGCGCCGCCGAGGCCGCGCCGCCGAGCCACAGCCACAGCCCCGCCGCCAGCGCCCCCCGCCGAGCTCGAGCGGGCCGCCTCATCGACGCATCCTCCGCGAGCGCCGCGCGAAGAACGACACCAGCGGCTCTTGCCAGCGATCGCCGCAGCGGACGCTCATCATCTCGATCCGCAGCTTCTGCAATAAACGCTCGAGGCGCAGCCGCTCCTCGCCGACCGCCCGACGCAGGCGCTCGGCCCGGCGCGGGCTCAGATCGATCACCTCGCCGCTCAGCCCCAACATCTCGAGGTCCTCCAGCGTCACCAGCCCCAGCGCCGGCAGCTCCAGCTCCAGCGGGTCCTCCACGCGGATCGCCACCAGCTCGTGGCGCCGCCGCGCCAGCTTCAGCGCCCGCTCCAGCCCCGCCGCCTCCTCCGCGCGCGCCGCCTCGCTCGGCAGCGCGTCCACGAAGTCGGAGATCAGCACCGCCACCGCGTGCCCGTGCGCCAGCTTGGCCAAGTACTCCAGCCCCGCCGCGACCCGCGTGCCGCGGCGCTGCGGCTCATGCGTCAGCACCCGCTGCACCACCGCCAGCACGTGCTTACGGCCCGAGCGCGGCGGCACGAACACCTCCACCTGGTCCGTGAAGCCGATCAGCCCGACCCGGTCGTTGTTGCGGATCGCCGAGAACGCGAAGGTCGCCGCCAACCGGGCGACCAAGCGCCGCTTATCGTGGCCGCGCGAGCCCAGGTCCAGGGACCCCGACATATCGACCACCAGCATCACCGTCACCTCGCGCTCCTCGGTGAAGAGCTTGATGTGCGGCTCGCCGGTCCGCGCCGTCACGTTCCAGTCGATCGCCCGCACGTCGTCGCCGGGCGTGTACGCCCGCACCTCCGAGAACGCGACCCCTTGCCCCTTGAACACCGACTGGTACGAGCCGGCCAGGTGTTGGTTGACCAGCCGCGAGGTCTGGATCTCGATCCGACGGATCTCCCGCAGCAGCTCGGTCGTCTGCGCCCGCGCCGCCTCCGCGTCGGTCGCCGCTGCTCGCGCCTGCTCTTTGGATCGCCTCGCCATCGCCGCGCGTCGCCTCGTCAGGGCACCTGCACATGCTCGAGGATCTGGCGGACGATCTGCTCGACCGTCTTCCCCTCGGCCTCAGCCTCGTAGCTCAGGATGATCCGGTGGCGCAACACGTCGGGCGCGACCGCCTTCACGTCCTCGGGGCTCACGTACCCGCGGTGGCGCAAGAACGCGTGCGCCCGCGCCGCCTGGAACAGCGCGATCGTCGCCCGCGGCGACGCGCCGAAGTCGATGAAGGGCGCCAGCGCCCCCAGCCCCGCGGCCGCCGGCGTGCGCGTCGAGGTCACCACGTCGACGATATAGCGCCGCACCGACTTCTCAGCGATCAGCCGGTCGAGCACCGAGCGCGCCGAGTCCAGCTCCTCCGGCCCGATCACCGCCTCCACCGCGACCTTGCTCGCGTGCGGCGCCGCGGCGATCCGCTCCATGATCGTCATCTCCTCCTCGGAGCTCGGGTAGTCGACCTTGATCTTGAACATGAAGCGGTCGAGCTGCGCCTCGGGCAGCGCGTAGGTCCCCTCTTGCTCGATCGGGTTCATCGTCGCCAGCACCAGGAACGGCTCTGGCAGCCGATACGACGCGTCGCCGATCGTCACCTGCCGCTCCGCCATCGCCTCGAGCAGCGCGCTCTGCACCTTCGCTGGCGCGCGGTTGATCTCATCGGCCAGCAGCAGGTTGGTGAACACCGGCCCGCGCTTGTTGGTGAACTCGCCGCTCTGGTGGTTGTAGATCACCGTGCCCAGCACGTCCGAGGGGAGCAGGTCGGGCGTGAATTGCACCCGCTTGAAGTCCAGCCGCAGGCAGCGCGCCAGGGTGCTCACGGTCAGCGTCTTCGCCAGCCCCGGGGCCCCCTCGAGCAGCACGTGCCCGTTGCAGAGCAGCCCCATAAAGACCCGCTCGATCATCTCATCCTGGCCGACCACCACCTTGTGCACCTCCGCGAAGAGGCGCTCGACGAAGCTGCTCTCGCGCTCGACCAAGTCATTGATGATGCGGATGTCGTACGAACCAACGCTCATGCCAACCTCATGGGAGATCGCCTCGATCTGTGTTTCTGTGGCGCCCGAGAGGGCCTGCAACGGCACCAACGAGGCGCCATTGAGGACCCCACACCCTCGACTTTGAGGCGTGAGACTGGCGCCGCCGTGACGCCCGCGCAAGGCCCCCTATCGCGTCGGCGCCGACAACCCCGCCGCCGGAGCTCCTATTCCCTGCGGCGAGCTCGCCCGATCGAAGATCCACCGGTTGCACCAGCGTCAAACGCGCACTTCCCCGCTCACACATCTCTGGTCTACAACCCTCCCGCCATGGCAGTGCGACACATCGAGCGTTTGATGGACCTGCGGACGGTCCAGCGCAACATCCAGAGCGGCCTCGTCACCCAGGAGCAGTACGACGAGTACCTCCGCGCCCTCCCCGATCTCGCTGACAACGCGGAAGCGTTGGGCATGGGCGAGGACGAGGACGACTACGACTACGACTACGACGATGAGGACGACGACGACGACGACGACGACGACGACGACGACGACGACGACGACGCCTGACGCCCCGCCGCTCTGCCTCGTTCGTTGACGGAGCGCGCGTGAATCCTCAAGGGCCCACGCTTGATGGTTCCCTCGCGGGCGTCCGTTCGCGGCGCGCGCGGCTCCTCCTCCCCTTGCTCGTGCTCGTCGCTTGCCGCCCGATCGAAGAGGGTGAAGGCGTCGCCCCGGCGGTCCGTCGCGCCCTGCCTGCGACGCCTACGCGCTCCGAGGCGCCCGCCGCTGCGCCTGCCACCTACCCCGACTTCGTCAGCGTCGCCGAGCGCCTGCGGCCCTCCGTCGTCAGCGTCGTCTCCACCCACGAGCGCGCCGAAGCGGACACGAACGGCCGGGTGCTCCGCGGGATCGGCAGCGGCATGCTCGTCAGCACCAGCGGCCACGTGCTCACCAACCAGCACGTCATCGCCGGCGCCGCCAAGGTCGACATCGAGCTGACCAACCGCAGCCGCGTACGCGCGCGTGTGCTCGCCAGCGACGATCTCCTCGACCTCGCGCTGCTCGAGCTCGAGAGCCCCGTCGCCGGCCTCGAGCCCGTCGTCTTCCGCGACCGCCCCGCCGCCCCGGGCGAGTGGGTGATGACCATGGGCCAGCCTTACGGCCTCGGCCACACCGTCACGGTCGGCGTCGTCTCGGGCCTCGGCCGCGACCACACCGACCTCGGCCGCCCCCCCGGCCTCCGCGCCGATGGTTTTTGGAGCTTCATCCAGACCGACGCCTCCGTGAACATCGGCAACTCAGGCGGCCCGCTCGTCGACCTCACTGGACAAGTCCTCGGCCTCAACACCGCCGTGAGGAGCGACGGAGAGGGCCTCGCCTTCGCGATCCCCGCGGCGATCGCCCGCCGATTTTTAGAAGAGGTCTGGACCTACGGCCGCGTCCGCCACGCCCGCCTCGGCCTCACCGTCAACGACGTCGGCCCGGACGTCTTCCCTGGCCGCCTCTCCGCCGTACGCGTCACCGCCGTCGAAGCAGGCGGCCCTGGCGCGCGCGCCGGACTCGAGCCAAACGACATCATCCTCGCGATCGACGACCAGTCGATCGGCCGCGGCTCCGAGCTCGCCTACCACGCCCAGCTCCGCGGCGTCGGCGCCCAGATCGACCTGCTCGTGCAGCGCGGCGCCGAGCCTCGCCGCCTCCGCGTCATCCCCAGCGAAGCGGCCCCGTGAGCGCGCCTGGGCGGCTCACGGCGGCCCGAAGATCTTCCCCGGGTTGAGCAGCCCCGCCGGATCGAGCACCGCCTTGATCCCGCGCATCGCCGCGATCTCGCTCGGGCCGCGCGAGTAGTGCAGGAACGCGCGCTTCAGCAGGCCCACCCCGTGCTCCGCCGAGATCGACCCGCCACGCGCCCGCACAAGCGCGAAGAGAGGGTCTTCAAACCCGTGGCAGCGCGCCAGAAATTCATCGAGCCCGAGCCCCGCCGGTCGGAGCAAGTTCAAGTGCAAGTTGCCGTCGCCGACATGACCGAAGCACAGCGCCTCGATCCCTGGCAGCCGCGCCGCCACCTCGCCCCGCCACGCCGCCAAGAACGCCGCCACCTCGGCCACCGGCAGCGAGATGTCCGCCTTGTGCGGCGTGAAGCGGTGCAGCGACTCGCTGATCTCCTCACGCAGCGCCCACAGCCCGCGCGCCTGCGCCGGCGTCGCTGCCAGCGCCGCGTCCTCGATCTCCCCCGCCTCCTGCGCCGCGCCGAGCGCCGCCAGCAGCGCCTCACGCGTCCGCTCCGCCGCCACCTCGCCCGCCTCTGGCACCTCCACCTCGACCAGCACATACCGAGCGCTCGGCGCCTCGAACGGGGCGCCCAAGGCTTGTCCGCTCGCGGCGCGGTGGGCCGTCACATGCGCGACGCAGCCGTGATCGAAGCACTCAAAAGCCGTCAACGTGAGCGGCGCCGCGCGGATCCGCGCGAACAGCTCCATCACCCTCGAATCATCCGCGACCGCCGCCAACGCCACCACCAGGTCCGCCGGGGGCTGGCACAGCCGCACCGTCACCTCCGCGATCACCCCAAGCGTCCCCTCCGAGCCGATGAAGAGCTGCCGCAGATCGTAGCCGGTGTTGTTCTTGACGAGCGAGCCGCCGAGCGTGAGCGCCTCACCCGAGGCCAACACCACCGTCAGGCCGAGCACCCACTCGCGGGTGAGGCCATAACGGATCACCTTCACCCCGCCCGCGTTGGTCGCGACGCTGCCGCCGAGCTGAGCTGAGCCCTTCGACGCGTAGTCGACCGGGTACATCAGCCCCGCCGCGGCCGCCGCCTCTTGCACCGCTTGCAGCGTCGCCCCCGCCTCGGCCCGCAGCGTGCGCGCCGCCCGATCGATCGCGACGATCCGCTGCATCCTCTCGAGCGAGAGCACCACCTCTCCTGCCGTCGCGGTCGCCGCGCCTGCCAGCCCCGTACGCCCGCCCGAGGGCACGATCGCCGCGCCGCAGCCCGCACAAGCGCGGACCACCGCCTGGATCTCGGCCACGTCCTTGGGGAACACCACCAGCGAGGGCCGCACGGGCCAGCCGCCGCGGCAACGATCGGCCCCGTAGAACGCCAAGTCTTCGGCCGAGTCGAGCACCCGTTCGGCCCCGACCGCCGCCTCGAGCGCCTCCTTGAGCCTGCTGACGTCCACCATCGCAGCCGCCGCGCGACGCGCGATTACGAGCCGCTTGCCGGACCGGCGCTCGCCGGAGTGGCGCTCCCCGAGCCGCTGGGGGTCGAGCCGCGCATCAACTGCCGGACCATACGCACCACAGATTTCACCACCGGGTGGCCCTTAAAGAAGACCACCCCCACCATGCGCTTCTCATCGCCCGAGACCAGGACCGCATGCTCGCCGACCAGCACCCGGACGGACGACTCACCCGCGATCGCGCGGAGGCGCACTGCCTCCAAAACGACCGCCTTCCAGCGCTCCTCGCCCACCCACGAGCACTCGCCCGATTGCGCCTGCTCCGCGGTCATGTCGAGAACCGCCACGATCCCGTCGTGACGGAGGACGCGCTCAATTCTTGAAAGAGACATGATTTCCTTGAACTCTTCGCGTAAAGCCCGCGGCTGCGGGCGTCGGGGCGTGTTGTACATAAAGGCCCCCAGAGCGTCAATGACGCGAGCCGACGCAGATGCGCCTCTTTGACACCCACGCCCACCTCGACCTCGGCCCTTACAGCGACCCAGAGACGCGTCGATCCGCCGTCGATCGGGCGAGGAGCGCCGGGATCGCCGCGATCCTGATCCCCGGTGTCAACCCGGAGACCTGGCTCGATCTGCTCGCGCTCGCCGAGCGCCTTCGCCGCGAGGTCCCGGGCGTGTGCATTCACACTGGCCTAGGCGTGCATCCGCGCCTCCTGGCCGACACCCCCGACACCAACGACGCCCAGATCGCCCCCCGCTTGGAGCACCTGCTCGGCCTCGCGCCCCCCGGCTTGGTCGCGATCGGCGAGTGTGGCCTCGATTTTGGCCGCCGCGGCGCGACCGTCGATCGAGCGCGTCAGCTCCGCGTCTTCGACATCCACCTCCACCTCGCTCGTCGCCACGGCCTCCCGCTCCTGCTCCACTGCGTCGACGCACACGCCGTGACGGCCGAGCGCCTGCTCGCCGCGCCCGACCCCACCTTCGATCCTGCACAGCTTCTCCGGCAGCCCCGAGCTCGCGCATCAGCTCGTCCGAGCCGGCCACTACATCGCCCTCGCCGGCGCCCTCACCCGCCCCGGCGCCCGCCGCCCCCGCGAAGTAGCCCGCGCGATCCCGAGAGATCGCCTCCTCCTCGAGACCGACAGCCCCGACCAGACCCCCTACAGCCAGCGCCCCGCCGCGTGCGAGCCCGCCTTTTTGCGCGAGATCGCCGAAGCCGTCGCCGACGCCCGCGGCGTCGCCCTCGCCGAGCTCGCCGCTTCAACGACAGCCAACGCCGCCCGCGTGCTCGCCCTGGACCCCCACACCCTATGTCCGTGAAACCCGCGGGCCAAGCCGGTGCACACTGTCGCCAGCGCCCACCGACCTCGATGCCCCCACTCTCCGATCTCACCCGCGCCGCCTTCGCCCTCGCCCTCTTCGCCTGCGCCAGCGAGATCGCCGACGAAGCAGCCCTCAGCGGCGCGCAGCTCAGGCGGGCCCGCGCGGCCCTCCAGGCGGCCGCCGCCGAGGTCCACGCCGAAGGTCCCGCGCCTCCGCTCGACCCAGGCCCAGCCCTCCAGATCCATCACCCCCGCGAGCTCGACCGCTACCCCGATCTCACACGGCTAGAGCGCCTCGACCTCGCCCTCTCCGAGCCCGATCCAGCCGGCCAGCCAGGCCCCGAAGGCGGCCCTGAAGCCGCCGAAGATCCCTGCCTCAGCCTCGACCTCTTCGCCCTCGCCGGGCGCCTCCCGGGCCTGCGCGCCCTCCGGATCTCCGGCTGTGAGGCCGCGGTGCACGGCGGTCTACAGGCCCTCGCCGGCCTCGAGTCGCTCGAGCTCGTCGATCTACCCCTCGACGGCGTCACCATCGGCCGGATCCTCGCGCTAGGGCGCCTGCGCGAGCTCACACTCACCCGCGTCCGCCCTGGCGCTGAGCCGCTCGTCCACCTGCGCGGCGCCCCGATCAGCCGCCTCGTGCTCCGCGAGCTCGCCCCCGACTCCGAGCTCGCCGCCCTCGCCGGCCTGCTCCCTAGCCTGCGCGAGCTCGATCTCATCGGCCCTTGGGCTGGCCACAAGGCCATGCTCGCGGTCGCCAAGGCGAGCCGCCTGCGCGCCCTCACCTTGGTCGACACCCAGATCGGCAACTTCTCGCTCAACCAGGTCAAAGGCCTCGCCCAGCTCGAGCGCCTCGATCTCCGCGGCGCGACCTTCAACGAGAGCAGCCCCCTCTACCTGCGCGAGCTGCCGATCACCGCCTTCACCTGCGCCTGCCCTGGCCTCGGCGACGTCGGCCTCCGCGCGCTCCGCCACGTCCGCGGCCTGCGCCGCGTCGAGCTGCTCGCCAGCAAGGCCACCGGCGCGGGCGTCGAGGCCCTCGCCGAGCTCCCCAACCTCGAGGCGCTGACGGTCCTCGACCGCGACATCGGCCCGCAGGGCTTCGCCGCGCTCGCGCGGGTCGCAGGCCTGCGCGAGCTCGACCTCCGCGTCAACGAGCTCGCCGATCCGACCGTCGGCGGCCTGGGCGCCCTCACCGGCCTGCGCCGGCTCACCCTGCGCTGCCCCGTCCTCGACGACCACGTCGCCGCGCAGCTCCGCGAGCTCGTCCACCTCGAGCACCTCGACCTCGGCGGCACCCAGATCTCCGACGCAGGCCTCGCCGCGCTCGCCGGCATGTCTGGCCTGCGGAGCTTGATCCTGCATCACACCAGGATCACCCACCGCGGCCTCGCCCACCTCGCCGGCCTGCGCGCGCTCGAGGTCTTGGAGCTCGACCACACCGACCTCCTCGACGGCGGCGTCGCCCACCTCGCCGGCCTCCAGCGGCTCCGCGAGCTCCGCCTCGACGCCACCCTCATCACCGACGGCGCGATGGTCACGCTCGCCGGCCTGCCTGCGCTCGAGCGCCTCAACCTCGCCGACACCGTCATCACCGCCGAGGGGGCCGCGCGCCTCGCCGGTCACCCCAAGCTGCGCAGCGTCAACCTCGCGGGCACCCGCGCGCGCCCCGGCGCGATCACGGCGGCCGAGCCGGCCCGCTAATCGATCGCCGAGCGCTACAGATCGTCGTCGTCGTCGAGCGCGATCCCGAGCTCGAGCTCCCCAGCCTCGTCTGCGCGCCGATCGTCCTCCTCCTCGAGGATGATCCCCAGCTCTATCGGCGCCCTCGGAGCGAGGCTCGCCCCCAGGAGATCCTCGTCGTCGAGCGGCACCCCCAGATCCAGCGGCGCAGCCGTCCGCCGCGGGTTCACCGCGTCTTCATCGTCAAGCGAGATCCCCACCTCCAACAGCTCCTCCGCGGGCCGCTCGTCCTCGTCCTCCACCGAGATCCCCACCGTCTCCTCGTCCTCCACGTCGAGATCGAAGTCGACGAAGTCTCCGATCGCCGGCGCAGGCTCACCGAGGCGCGTCAGCTCCGACGGCGTGACCCCAAAACCATCTTGATCGGGCCACGCCTCGTCGTCGCCGATCATCTCGATGATGATCCCTGAGTCCGCGAGCGGCGCCGGCTCCTGAGCCGCCGCAGCGGCCAGCTCCCCCGCCGCGGCGGCCTTCCTCGCGGTCGACAGCGCCAGCTCCACCTCCGCGAGCAGCTCGACGTCGGCGTCATCGGGCTCGCGCGCGACAGGCACGCTCAGCGCGTCCGCGTCGTCGCCGAGCAGCGCGTTCATCTCGGCGTCGAAGTCGTCGCTCGAGCGCTCGACCTCGAGGTGGGGCGCCGCGAGGCCGCTCTCCCCCGCGAGGATCGCGTCGGTGAGCCGCAGCAGGTCTTCATCGAGCTCGAAGCCGCCGCCCACGTGCGAGCCCGCGAGATCGTCCGCGATCACGGGCGCCTCCTCGCTCGCCGCCGCGGCCGCGACCGGCGTCGCCGCGCCCTCCTGCGCGTCATGCTCGCCGCCGCGGCGGCTCGATCGCGCGCGCTCGCTCGCGACGCCGCGCTCGAGCTCCATGACCTGCGCCTCCGCGTCCGCCAGCAGGCCCCGCGTCATCTCGAGCTCATGCACCAGATCCTCGAGCTGCTCGCGCAACTTCTGGTACTGAGCGAGGCTCGCGGCGACGCGCGCGGCGTTGCGATCCGCGGCGTCGTTCATCTCCCAGATCCGCTGCTCACAGCCGTCCAGGCGGTAGAGCAGGTGCTCTTGCTCATCGGCGCGCACGCTCGCCTCGAGCAGCGCTCGCCGCGAGCGCGTCGCCTCGGCCGCGAGCGTCTGCTGGAGGCGCAGCTCCAGGCGCCCCTGCTCTTCGGCGAAGCGGCGGGACTGCGCCGCCAGCTCCGCGCGCAGCACCTCGATCGGCTGGTCCCCGCGCGTCGTCGCCTCATAGAGCGACATGGCCTGTCGACACAGCTCGAGCTCCACGCGCAGCGCGACCGCCTCCTCGCTCAACGCCGCCTGCTGCCCGCGCAGCCCCTCGAGCTCGCGCAGCCGATCGCGCAGGCGCTGCCGCAGGTGCTCCTGCTCCGCGGACGCGGCCTCGAGCTTCTGTTGGAGCGCGCCCGCCTCTTCATCGCGACCACGGAGCTTGGCCCGCAGCTCCGCGAGCTGCTGGTGCAGCCCCGGGACCGTCGCTTGGAGCTGCTCGACCTCTACCTGAACGACCACGAGCTCGCCGCGCAGGTTCGCCGCGACCGCCGCGTATTCATCGACGGAGCGGCGGAGCTGAGCGATCGTCTCCGCCGCGTCGACCAGCTCACGCTCCCGGCGCCGCGCCAGCTCCGCGCTCGCGTGCTCGCGCGCGGCCATCTCTTTGAGCGCCGCGGAGTCGCCGCGCTCAGGCCCCTCGCTCACCACCTGCGCTGGCGACACGCCGCCCGCGCTCGCGTGGTCGGCGTGCGCGAGCTCCAGCCGGCGCAGCTCTTGCCCTTGGGCCTCGAGCTCGCGCAGCCGCTCGAGCTCGACCCCACGCGAGCGCTCGAGCTGCTCCCGCAGGCGATCGACCTCGGTGACCAAGCGGACGTTCTCGATCCGCTCCTTCTGCGCCGCCTCCTCCGCGCGCCACACCCGCTCCTCGATCGATTCCAGCTCTGAGGTCCTGCGGGCCAGCTCGTCGCGCAGGCGATCGCGATCGCGGGCGATGTCCGCGCCCGCCCGCACCGCCTCGACGCCCTCGCCCTCGACCGCCCGCACCGACTCGATCTCCGCGAGCCTGCGGGCCAGCGCCCCCTCGGCCTCCCGCGCCGCCTCTGCGCTCGCGAGCGCGGCCCGGAGCGCCGCCGCCGCCTCTATCTCCGCGAGCGGCATCAGCACGCACTCATCGGCGACGGCGGCCTCGCCGCGCGACGCGACCAACAGGTAGCGCAGCGGCGGCGCCGCCGACGGCGCCGCCGCCTCCGAGAAGATCACCCGACGGGCCGCTGGGTCGCCGCCGATCGGCGTCATCGCCATCATCGACCACGGGACCGCTGCGACCCACGACAGCGCCGCGAAGCGGCCCCGCGCCGCCGCCGCCGCCGCCGCCGCCGCCGCCGGGGCGACCCAGAGGGCGAGCAGCCCGTCGGGGCGGAGCACACGATCTGACTCTTCAATCATGTCCGATAGACCAGCTATATCGACCCCCGCGTCGCCTCGGAGGACGACGACGAGATCGACGCTCTGATCGCGGAGCGGCAGCGCAGACGTCGGCGGGTGGATCGACACACCAGCGGCAGGTGCACCGGCGCCGACGACGAGGATCTCGCGCGCCCCAGCGCTGAGCAGCCGCTCGCAGCCCGCGGGATCCGCCGCACCGACGACGACGACCCGACGGGCCGCGACCCACCGCTCTAGGGCCACATATGCGGGTAAATCGTGCACTCTAGGAGCCCGCCTCGCCTGGCCATGATACTGCAAGCTCTCACATCTCCGCGTGCTCTGAGCCGCCGCGGTCGGCGTCACGTGGCTCTAATGCGCGCAACAACGCGCCGCGGTCCGCGTGCGATGAGCGACGAAGGGGGCGCCAATGAACGCCACATCGCGCGGGTACTACACCACCCCGCGGGTTGATCCCGGGGCGTCCGATCCCCTACGATCAACCAGCATCGATGGTGGCCAAGCTCATCCTTATCGGCGGAGATCACCCTGTCGAGCACGTCCTCTCCTCGTTCAACACGCTCGGGAGACACCCTGACAACTCGATCCAGGTCCTCGACCGCATCGTCTCGAAGGAGCACAGCCGAGTGACCCTCGGCCCCGACGGCCTCTACGTCGTCCGCGACGTAGGCAGCCTCAACGGCACCTACGTGAACGGCGAGCGGGTCAGCGAGTGCGCCCTCAAGTCTGGCGACCACATCTCGCTGGGCAACACCACCTACCGCTTCGTCGAGGATCGCCCGCAGGACAAGGCGCCGCTGCGCAAGGTGACGATGATGGCGGACCAGGTGCAGAGCCAGGTCCAGTCGAGCATCGCCGCGAGCCAGCGCTTCCTGCCCGCCAGCGAGATCACCGATCTCACGGCGCTCCGCGCCGACTACGAGAAGCTCCGGATCGCGCACGAGCTCTCCCAGAAGCTCTCGCTGAGCACCGACCTCGACTCGCTCCTGCAGAAGATCGTCGACGAGACCTTCCAGCTGATCCGCGCCGATCGAGCCGTCATCCTCCTTTACAACCCCGACACCGACGAGCTCGAGCCGCGCTTCGTCCGGCAGAAGCGCGACGAAGAGATCAAGATCTCCAAGAGCATCCTCGACGAGGTGAAGACCAAGAAGCGGGCCGTGCTCTCCTCGGACGCCCTCGTCGATGAGCGCTTCAAGGCGGCCAAGAGCATCATCATGCAGGGGATCCGCTCGACGATGTGCGTCCCGCTGGTCAATAACGACCAGCTCCTCGGCGCGATGCACATGGACTCGATGCTCGCGACCGGCGCCTTCACTGAGCGTGACCTGCTCCTCTTCTCCGGGATCGCCACGCAAGCGGCGCTCGCGATCGAGAACCAGCGGCTCGCCAAGAACATCGAGCACGAGGCGTCGACGCGGGCGCAGTTCCAGCGGCTGCTCTCGCCCAACCTGGTCGATCAGATCGTCAGCGGCCAGCTCGCGCTCGACCAAGGCGGCTCGCGCCGCGAGGTCACCATGCTCTTCGCGGACATCCGCGGCTTCACCTCGATGAGCGAGCGCCACGCGCCGGAGGAGATGGTCACGACCCTCAACGAGTACTTTGAGGTGATGGTCGACGTGCTCTTCCACCACGGCGGTACCCTCGACAAGTACGTCGGGGACGAGATCATCGGCCTCTTCGGGGCGCCGGTCGAGCTCGTCGACGCGCCGCTGCGGAGCATCCGCTGCGCGCTCGACATGATGCGCGCGCTCGAGGAGTTCAACCGCCTGCGCGCCGATCGGGGGCTCGAGAGGATCCGGATCGGCATCGGCATCAACTCCGGGCCGGTGATCGCCGGCGCGATCGGCTCGTCGCGCACGCTCCAGTACACCGTCATCGGCGACGCCGTGAACGTCGCGTCGCGCCTGTGCGGCCTCGCGCGCCCCGGCGAGATCATCATCAGCGACTCGACGCGTGAGCTGGTCGGCGACAGCGTCTTGGTCGAGCCGCGCAAGCCCGTCCCCGTGAAGGGCAAGACCGGCGCGCTGCAAGTCTACGCGGTCACCGGGATCCGCGAGATGACCGCGCTGCGCTCCTCGGACAACCACACCACCTTCTAAAAGATGAACCGCTGGTCAAGCCGCCGAGCGGCCGTGCCCGCGCTCGGGCACAAAAAGAGGGCGAGGTCCGCCGGACCCCGCCCTCTCTTCTTCGAGCCAGCGCCCGGCTACGCGACCGCCATCCCCAAGCTCTTGCGCGCCTTGAAGTAGTCCTCGCTGATGCTGTAGAGGACCAGCTCCTTGATCTTGTCCTTCGGCGTCATCGTCGCGCCGAAGGTCGCGGCCTCCTGCGAGATGATGTGGGCCGAGACGACCATGTCGTTGCAGAGCAGCATCCCGACGCGATAGCCGGCGATCTCGGTCGCCTGCGCCCACTTCTTCACGTCAGCCGAGCCGCCGGCCTCCACGAACTTACGCATCAGGCTGCGCATCTGGTCGACCGCGCCGGCCGGCAGCCGCCCGACGATCTCACGCGCGTAGGCGTTCAGCTCCGCCGGGTTACCCCCTGCTGGCATGCCGCAGATGTGCATGCAGGTCATGAAGATCTGCTTCAGCCGCTGCGGCGAGCGGTCGAGGCAGACATACGCGTAGTGCGGCAAGTACAGGTCGAGCATGTGCCGACCCAGCGCGAAGGTCAGGTGACGCTCGTTCTTCCCCTTGAGGAGGTTGGAGAAGATCACCATGGTCGGGCGCAGACGGCCGTCACGGACGCAATTCATCACGGTCACGTCGCCGGGCTCCTCAGGGCGGAGGAACGCGTCAGGCTGACCGATGTTGAGCACGTTCATCACGTACTTCGCGACCCGCGAGACCAACTGAGGATCGACCGACACGTCGACCAGATCGCTGGGCTTGAAGGCGGGGGGTAGCGGCTTCGCCTGCCAGGCCGCCAGCGCCGGCGCGATCAACCCGAGGATGCCGGTGAGGAACGCGTCCTCGTCGGCCGGGAAGACGTGGCGACGCAGCACCTCTTCGCTGAGGCGCTGACGCGCCTGCACGAAGTCGGGGCTCTGGTAGCGATCGTAGACCGCCTGCTCCTCCTTGTTGGCCTGCTTGAGGAACACCAGCGTGCGAGCCACGCAGAAGGCCTTATCCATCTGCTGCGAGCGGTTATAGATCTTGAAGAGCGCGTGGTAGCTCTCGTAGCGGAAGGGCTCACGCGAGATCAGGATCTGGTGCTGCTCGACCGCCTGCGCGACGTAGTCGTTCGGGTGCTCCTCGAGCAAGCGCTCGTACAGCTCGGCGAGCATGTAGTGGCGATCGACGCTCTCTGGATCGAGACGATTGGCGACCTCGAAGGCCGCGACCGCCGCCTTGTAGTCCTTGAGCCGGGTCCGGTAGATCTCCGCCAGGTTGCTCCACAGGGTGATCTTGAGCGAGAGCTGCTCGTCGCCCTGCGGCAGCCGCTTGAGCATCTTCCGGTAGGAGCGCTCGAGCGCCTTCCAGTCCTTGCTCTTGGTGACCATGGCGTCGATCGCCTGGAACGCCTTGAGGAAGCTCGGGTCGTCGTCGAGGACCATGTTGAAGCGATCGATCGCTTCGTCATGGGCGTTGACCTCGTCGCGGAGCACCACCGCCGCGGTGTAGTGGTAGCGCGACCGACGGACCGCGTCGGACTCGATCGAGATCAACCGATCGAGCGTACGCACGGTCTCCTCCCACTGCTTCTGGCGAGTGTAGAGGTCGAGGAGCGTGTGCAGCAGCGGGTAGTCCGTCGGCCGCAGCTCGAGCGCCGCTTGGTACGCCTGCGCGCACTTGCGCCAGTTGTTCAGCTTCTCGAGGTAGAGGCGGCCGATCTCCTTCTGGAGCTCGAACTTGCCGGCCTCATCGACCGTGTCGAGCAGCGCCCGCTTCGCCTGGATGACCCCTTCCCAGTCGCTACCCGCCGTCTGGAGCTCGATCACCGCCTCGAGGGTCGGACGATCGTGGGGATCGATCTCTAGCGCCTTCTCCAGGTAGTTCAGCGCCTTACGCGCCTCGTTCTGGTGCCGTTTGATGGTGCCGAGGCGGTAGTAGACGAGGACGGTCTCTTTCGGGGCTTGGCTGTCGCGATGCTGCACCAGGATCGTTTGGTAGAGCTTGAACGCCCGCTCCCAGTCCTGCTTCTCGAAGTGCAGGTCAGCCATGCCGCTGAGCACCTCGCGGTCCGTCGAGTCGATGTCGTACGCCCGCTTGTACTGCTTGAGCGCCTTGTCCGGCTTACCCACGGCCCGCGCGACCTTCGCCGCCTGAAGGAACAGGTCGCGCTGATCGCGATCGCTGAGCTCCAGGGTCTCGACCTTACGCGTGAGCATGTCAAAGATCGGATCGGCGGCCTCGAACTTCTTGTCCTCGAAGTAGATCTGCGACAGCACCTTGCCGCTGCGCACGTGCTCGGGGTCAAGATCGAGGACCTTGGCGAAGAGCGCGGTCGCCCGCGGCCGGTCGTCGAGCTCCTCGTAGAAGACGAAGCCCGCCTCAGCGGCGTAGTTGGTCTTCTCGAGCTTGTTACGGGCGCACTCCGCCGCCATCTCGAGGTTACGCGCCGCCTTGAGCCAGTCGCGCCGCGACTTGTACAGCTCCGCCAGACCGACGAGCGCGGGCACGTGGCCCGGCTCGACCTCTAGCGCCTGGGTCAGCCGCATCTCGGCGGGCCCTGCGTCGCCGAGCTTGTTCAGCAGCACCTCGCCGAGGCGCGTGAGGTGCTCGACTCGCTGGCCCGGGTCGCGAGCCAGCGACACCAGCCGCTCGAGCGTCTTGATCGCCGCGCGCCAGTCCTCGATCCGCTCCTGAAGTTGGCTCAGCTTAAGCGCTGAGTCGTAGTGGTTCGGGTCGAGCTCCAGGATCTCGCTGTGGGTCTCGATCGCCCGGTCGATGTCCTGGATCTGCTTCTCGTAGACCTGGGCCATCGCCTGGAGCAGCTCGATCTTCGCCCGATGATCGGGCGCTGCGTCGACGTGGCGCCGGTATGTCTCGACGAGCTCGCTCCACTTCTCGAGCTTGGTGTACAGCTCCTCGAGCTGGCGGTAGGTCGGCGCGCGGCCCGCGTCGAGGAGGAGCACCTTCTCCAGCACCTCAGTCGCCCGCAGCGGGTCACCCGCGAGCTCGACCAGCGCACGCGCCATCTTCTCGTAGATCGAGATCTGCTCGTGGTGGTCATTGGTCACGTCGAGCTGCGCCTCGAGGATCTCGAGGTACTCAGGGATCGCGTTCCCGGCCAAGTAGAGCCGCTCAAGAGCCACCAGGGCGTCGCGATCGCTCGCGTCCATCGCCAGGATGTCGCGGTAGGTGGTGATCGCCGCGCCCGGGCTGTGCAGCGCGGTGTCCTGGACCTGGCCGATCCGCTTGCGCAGCGCGATCGCCCGCGCTGGGTCGTCCATCAGGTCGGCGCGCCGCCGCAGCACCTCGACCAGCTCCTCCGCCTGACCTTGGCTCTCGTGGAGCCGAGCCAGCGCGTCGAGGGCGATGATGCTCTCTGGGTTGACCTCGAGGACGCGCCGGTAGCTGGCGATCGACGCGGTCACATCACGAAGACCGACCTCTTGCACCTCTGCGAGGTTCTGCAGCACCTTGGCCCGCACCTCGAGGTCCTGCTCGAGCGGCACCAAGCGCTCCAACGTCTGCGCCAGCTCGACCGACTGGTTGCCGCGACGGTAGAAGTTCACGAGCTCGCGGAGCGCGTTGACGTTGCCCGCGTTGAGCGCGAGCGCCTTCTTGAGCGCCTGGATCCCGTAGTCGGGCCGGTCGAGGTGCTCGCCGTACCAACGACCGATCTTCACCCAGAGCTCGCACTGCTCCTTCGGATCGGCGATCTGCGTGACGATCCCGTTGTACTCGTTCAGCAGCTCGCCCCACTTGCTCGCGATCGTCGCGAGCCGCTCGAGCTCGCGGGACGTCTCCTCGTTCGAGTAATCGACGTTGAACGCGGCCTGCAGGACGACGAAGGCGTTGTCGAGGTCACCGATCTTCTCCTCGAAGACCTTCGCCGCGCCCTGTAGGCTCGCGACCTTGACCAGAGGCTCGGGAGAGATCTCCGCGCGGGTGATCAGCAGCTCCGTCAGCGTGCCCCAGTCCTCGGTCTCCCTGTAGATGTTCTCGAGCGACTCGCCGGCAGCCATGTGCAACGGCTCCAGCTCGAGGATCTCCAGGTACGCGCCGGTCGCCTGCATCTTGTCGTTGAGCTGCTGCTCCCAGATCCCGGCGATCTGCATGAGCACGTCGATCTTCGAGAGCGTGTCCTCGACCACCTTGGTCTTGCGCTCGAGGACCCGGATGACGTCCTTCCAGCGGCCCTCGTTCGTGTAGAGCTGCTCGAGCGCGGCCATCGCCTCCATATTCCCGCCGTCGAGCTCGAGCACCTTCAGCCAGGCGTCGATCGCGGCGCCGGTCTGCATCAGATATTCGCCCTCGATCCGACCGAGCTGGGCGAAGTGGTCCCGCACCTGCTCGGCGCCGAGCACCCGCGGCCCGACGGCGATCAGCCGGCGCAAGATGTCAGTGAGCTCGACCCAAGACTCGTTGCGCTCGTAGATCGCGTGCAGCGCGTAGAGCGTCTGGACGTTGCGATCGTCGAGCGCGAGCGCGCTCAGCCACGAGTCGATCGACTTCCGCTCCGACTGGAGCTTCTCGCGGTAGGTCTTACCGAGCGACTGATAGACCGCGACCTTCTCGCGCACGGCGCTGAGGACGTACACCTGCCGCTCCAGGATCTCGGCGTACTCCTCCCAACGACCCGAGCGCTGATGCAGGATCGCCAGCTCACCGAGCGCGAGCCCGTCTTCTCCGCGCAGATCGAGCACCCGACCCCAGAGGTCAACCGCGTCGCCCTCACGGCTCAGGCACTCCGACGCGATCTTCGCCATGCGCTGGAAGCAGGCGGCCATATCCTCGTCAGTGTTCGCGATGTCCGAGATCCGCTGGTAGGTGTCCAACAGCTCCTGCCAGCGGTGATGGCTGAGGTACAGCGCCTCGAGCTGCTCGAGCGCCCGGAGGTTGTTCGGCTCCAGCTCGAGCGCCTTGTTGTACGCAGCGATCGCGTCTTCGTAGCGGGCGAGGTAGCGATCGAGGCTGAACGCCAAGCGCATGTGCAGATCGATCAGGAGGTCCTGATCCATCGTCCCTTCGATGCGCCGCGCCAGGATCTCCGCGAGCTCCTCCCACATCGACGACTGCGTATAGATCCGGTCGAGCGCCGCGAGCGCGTCGACGTCCTCGGCGCGTAGCTCGAGCACCTTTCGGTAGGCATCGATCGCGCGCGAAGCGTCTTGCAGGTGGACGTCCAAGACGCGCGCCGAGCGGCTGTAGATCGCCAGTTGAACCTCGGGCGACGCGCCGCCGGCTTGCAGCACCTGCTCGCCAACGTCGACGATATAGGCCCACTCTTGCGTCAGCTCCGCGAGGCGCGTCATCTCCTCGGTGACCGTCTCGTTCAGCGGGTCATCCATGTAGGCGCGCAACCACCAGAAGTACGCCTGGCCCGCGTCACCGAGGCGGCGCTCGCAGATCTCCGCGACGTTCTGGATGATCGCGAGACGATCAGACATCGCCGCGGTGACCGCGAGCTTGACCTCGCTCAGCTTGACCAACGCCTCCCAGCGCTCGGCGGCGTAGTAGAGGGGCTCCAAGATCTCCGCGATCTCTTGCTGGTGCTCGCCCTCGGCGAAGATCAGCTCGAGCGCGCCGAGCGTCGCCCCATGATCCGGGTTGATATTCAGGATCTCGCGGTAGACCTCGATCGCCTTCGGCAGGTCGCCGATGTTGATCTGATAGACCTGCGCCATCCGGAATTGGTGCTCGATCGTCTCGTTCTCCTCGTCCGAGGTCTCGATCTGAGCCCGAAGGTTGTCGACCAGGTCGGGCCAGCGCTCGAGCGAGGTAAAGATCCGATCGAGCTCAGCGATCGCGATCTCGTTCTCGGGGTCGAGGTCCCGCACCTGCCGGAAGCGGTTAATCGCCTCCTCGATGGCGCCGAGCTGCTGCTCTTGGATCCGCGCGACCCGCAAGATCATGTCGACCTTGATCGAAGGATCGAGGACGTTATCAGCCTGCTCGCTGAGCAGCGCGGCGAGGCGCTCCCACTCTCCGGTCACCCCGGCGAGGCGGCTTAGCTCGCTGATCGTCGCCTCATGCGTAGGCTCCAGCGCCAAGGCGCGCGCGAAGGCGTCGAAGGCGCGATCGTAGAGCGCGAGCTGACGCTCATAGATCGCCGCGATCTGGTGGAGGCGCTCGATCTTCGCCGCTGGATCCTCCGTGTGGCGGACCATCACTTCGTAGATGTCGACCAGCTTCTCCCACTCCGCGAGTTGATCGTAGAGGGGCGCCAGGACCTCTGCAGCGAGCATCGCCTCGCTCTCACCGTGGACGATCCTATCGAGCGCCGCGATCGTCGGCGCGTGATCTGCGGAGAAGCCTAGGACGTCTCGGTAGCTCTCGACCGCGCGCCGCATGTCGGCGAGCTTGGTCTCCCACAGCGCACCGACCCGGTGGCGGAGCTCGATCTGCTCGGCGCGTTGCGGGCTCACCTCGACCGCCCGCTCCAGGATCTGGAGTTGATCGGGCCAGCGCTCGACCTGACCATAGAGACGGTCGAGCGCTTGGATCGCGTCGACGTCGCCGGACTCGAGCCCGAGGATCCGCTCGTACGTCTCGATCGCCAGCTCTTTATCGCTGAGGCGATGCTCGTAGACTTGGCCGAGGATGTGCAGCACCCGCCGCTGATCCTCTGGATCACCCGCGAGCTCGACCTTGCGGACGTAGATGTCCTTCAGGCGCTCCCAGTTCTCGAGCAGCGTGTAGAGCTTCTCGAGCGCGTCCAAGGCGGTCATGTCCGCGTCGTCGACCGAGAGCACCATCTGGTAGAGCTCGATCGCCCCCTCGGGGCTCTCCATCACCGACTCGCGCACATTCGCGGCGTAGAGGATCAGCGCCTTGCGATCCCCGATCCCCTCTACCATGTCGGACTTGCGGACCACGGCGGCTACGAGCGCGTCGAAATTGTTCGTCCGACGATGCAGCTCGATGAGCGCGTCGACCGCGGCGAAGCTGGCAGGGTCGATGCCGAGGACGCGCTCATAGCTGGCGGCCGCCTGCGCGGGGTTGTCGAGCACCCCCTCGTGGATCTGGGCGACCTTGAAGAGGAGCGAGATCGCGAGGCCATCGTCGACGATGTCTGGGAGCACCTCCTCATAAAGCTCGACCAGACCGCTGAAGGCGCCCATCTGCCGGGCGACCCCTTCGAGGCGCGACTGTGAGTCAGTGTTTGAAGGCTCGACCTTGAACGCGCGACCCAACGCCGAGAAGGCGGCCTCCTCGTCGCCGATGATCTCGTGCAGCTCCGCGATCCGGTGGAGCAGCGCGATCCGCTCGGAGGGGCCCTCCGAGTGCTTCACCATGATCTCGTAGCACTGAATCAGCTTGGGCCACTGGTTGGTGGTCCGATAGATCGGCTCGAGGATCTTCGCCACACCGAGCTGCTCGCCCTCGTGCGCGAGCAGCGTCTCCATCGCCGCGAGGGCGACGTCGTTCGCCGGATCGAACTCCAGCACCCGTCGGTAATTCTCGGCCGCCAAACTGGCCTGTGCGAGTTGACCGAGCCGCAGCGCGCCGAGCCGCAGGTTGAGGGTGATGACCTGCTCCGCGTCTTGAGCCAGCGTGAGCTGCCGCTCGAGGTTCTCGGAGAGCTCAGCCCACATGGACAAGTTCTCGTAGAGGCGATCAAGTGCGACCAACGCGCGGACGTTCTCGAGATCATCGCCGAGGATCTCGTTATAGGTCGAGATCGCCTCATTCGGCTTCTGAAGCATGTTGTCGAGGATCTGCGCGATCCGGAAGCGGAGCTGTTGGCGCTGATCGAGATCCGTGCTGAGCACGACCTTGTTGCGATAGACCTCGAGCAGGTCGCCCCAGTTCTGCGCGCGCCCGTAGAGCTTCTCGAGCGCGTCGAGCGCGTCAACATTGTCAGGGTCGACGTCGAGCGCTCGCTTGTAGTACTCGGTCGCCTTCTCGGGGCTGCCCAGACGATCGTCGTAGATCTCAGCCAACCGCATCAACAGGCGACGCAGTAGGTCCGAGGGTAGATCGCCGTTCACGGCCTCCTCGTAGAGCCCGGCGAGATCCGCGTGGCGACCCTCGAGGGTCGCGAGGCGATCCAACGCGTCGCAAGCGCTGCTGTTCTCCGGGTCGATCGAGAAGGCCCGGCTGTACGCCTGAAACGCCTTCGCCGCGTCCCCCATCGGGCCCGCCAGGATCGAACCGATACGCAGAAGGAGCCCGACCTGGGCGGACGGTGACTCCTCGGCCGCGAGCTGAATCCCGAGGCACTCGACCTGCCGCGGCCAGCTCTCGAGCTGCTCGTAGACCGGCAAGAGGATCCCTGCGACGGTGGTCTTGAGCGAGTCGTCACCGAGCCATCCCTCGAGTCGGGCCCGCGAGTCCTCATCAAACCCATCGATCTCCAGCACCTGCCGGAAGAGATCAATCGCAGTCTCGGCCTTATTGAGGCGGTCCTGGTGGACGATCCCCAGACGCAGGAGGAGACCCGCGCGGACAGCTTGAGCGCCGTCATCCAGCGCCACGAGCTCGCGGCGGATGATGTCGGCCAGCTCCGGCCAGCGCTCCTGACGGAGGTAAATACGATCGAGCGCCGCGAGCACCGCAGGATCTTCGACGCCGAGCGCCAGTACCGCCTCGTACGCGCTGATCGCCGCGTCGTCATCACCGAGCTGCTCACGCAGCTCGCCGATCCGCGTCTGAATCGCTCGTCGTTCGGCGTCGTCTTGAGCGAGCGAGAGCTTGGTCGTAAGCACACCCAAGAGCTCCTCTTCGCGGCCGAGCGCCACGTACAGCCGCTCGAGCGAGTTGAGCGCGGTAGCCTCCTCCGGGTCGATCGCGAGGATCGCCAAATTCGCCGCGAGCGCAGCGTCGGCGTCGCCGAGGCGAGTCTCATAGACAGCCGCGACCGAGTGCCGTAGCGGGATGCTCGGGGTCTCTGGCCCGTACTTCTCGATCGCCGCGACCAACGACTCGACCAACGCCGACCAGAGCCCCGTCGCGGCGGCGAGCCGCTCGAGCTGCACACGAACATCCTCAGCGGTATGGTCCTCCTTGAAGGCCTCGCGGTAGTAGGAGAAGGCCAACGATGGATCGCTTGAGATCCGCTCGGCGAGATCTGCGAGGCGCCGCAAGAGCACCTGGCGCTGCACAGGCTCCTCGGTGTGGCGCAGCTTGATCTGCAGCGGCTGCGCGATGTTCCGCTCGTCCGCGGCCTCCTCGTAGAGGTCGATCAGCCGCACCGCCACGCCGAGGTTGTTCTCGTCGAACGACAGGGCCTTCTCGAGCGATCGCATCGCCCGATCGGGCTTCTCCAAGCGGCCGTGATACAGGTCGGCGATCTTGACCAAGAGCGCGGTGCGACTCGCCCCCTCGGCGGTCTCCGACTCGCGCTCGAGGACGCGGACGAACTCGCCCCACTTCTCCTGCCGCGCGTAGAACGCCTCCAACGCGTCGAGCGCACCTTCGGCGAGGTAGAGCTTCTTCAGGGCGTCCTGCGCGCGCCGGTTCTCAGGCTCGAGCTCGTACAGTTGCTCCCACGCCCGAATCGCGGCGGCGTTGTCGTTGACCTTGTCGGCGTAGAGCTGACCTAGCTTGGTCAGGTGCTGAACCTTCTTCGCCCCGTCCTTCTCGACGGAGGTGAGGGTGGTCAACACCCTCGCGAGCTCCGCCCACTCCTTCTCGCGCTCGAGCAAGCCCTCGAGCTGTTCAAGCGCCTCATGGTTGGTCGCGTCGAGCTTGATGACCTCGCTCCAAAGCTCGATCGAGAGCGCGTTCTTCTTGATCTTCGTCACCGCGGTCCGCGCGATCTCCATGAGACCATCACGCCGCTGGGTTGCGTCTTCGACGAGCGCGAGCTCCTTCTGCTGGATGAAGACCATCTTCTCCCAGTCACGACGTCGGGAGTAGAGATCCTTCAGCTTCGCGATCGCCTCAGTGTTGCGATCGTCAGACTCTAGGACAGACTCGAAGCTCTTGATCGCCTCTGCCTGGTTGTTGAACTTGTCGAGGAACAGGTTCCCCGCCTCAAGGTTCAGCTGAGCGCGCGCCGTGAGATCTTCGGTGAGCTCCGCGCGGCGACGGATCCTACTGATCAGATCCGGCCAGCGCTTCATCCGCTCGAAGTGCACCTGCTGCGTCTCGATGACCTTGAGCAGCGACGCGTTATCGCCCAGATCCTCGAGCAGTTTCTCTAGCGAGGCCAAGGTCGTGATGACCAAGCCGGGCTGCCTGAGGCTCTCGTCGTAGATCCCGACCAACTCCCAGTAGGCGGCGAGCTTGCCGGGATCGTGATCGTCGAGCAGCTTGATGTCCTCCTTCAGGAGATCCGCGACGTTGCTCCAACGTCCCGCCTCGGAGTAGAGCGCGCGCAGCCGAAGACGGGGAAAGCGCTTGTTCGGCAGCTTGTTCGCGGCGTCTCGCCACGCATCGAACGCGCGTGAGCCCCCTTGCGACTCGGCCTGCCGCGCCGCGTCGATAATCGCCTGCTCGGCCCCGGTGTAGGTCTCTTCGCCGTCGACAGCCGATCGCGCCTCTGAGTCCGTGGGTTGCGACGCTGGCTCCGCCGCCACGACCTCGGCTGCGTGTGACTCCGCAACCGGCTCCTCCGCAGCCGCCTCCTCCTCCTCGATCTGTTCTGTCGATTCTTCGGCTGATAGCTCCGCTTCTTGAGACGGAGCCTCCGCCGGCACCTCGGCACCTCGCCGAGCACTCGCCTCTGCCTCTTGACGCGCCTTCGCCTCTGCCTCTTGGCGCGCCTGCGCCTCTGCCTCCTGGCGCGCCTTCACCTCGGCCTCCTGACGCGCCTTCGCCTCGGCCTCCTGACGCGCCTTCGCCTCGGCCTCCTGACGCGCCTTCGCCTCGGCCTCCTGACGCGCCTTCGCCTCGGCCTCCTGACGCGCCTTCGCCTCGGCCTCCTGACGCGCCTTCGCCTCGGCCTCTCGACGCGCCTTCGCCTCGGCCTCTTGACGTGTCTTCGACTCGGCTTCTTGACGCGCCTTGTCCGCGGACGACGACACCGCAGCCAACGGACCCGTCGCCGCAACAAAGGCATGGACGAGCGGACTGCCCGGAAGAACGGAGCCCGCTTGACTGAAGAGGTGACGCGCGGCCTCTAGATCATTGCCGAAGCGCCACGCCAAGTCCGCCGCGTAAAGCGCGACCAACGCGGCGTCCTGTGCATCTGGGATAACCGCGAGCCCGCGCCCCGCGAGCTCCACCAGCGTATCAGTCGCTTGGTGCTGAAGCGCCTGAAGATAGAGGAGATGGAAGGCGCCCACATGCCACGGGAAAGAGCGCTCATCAAGGAGCGTCGCCCCTCCCAACGAATACGTCAGCTCCAGCGCTTGGCGGTAGAAGTAGGCCGCCATCTCGACGTTGTTCAGGCGTACCTGCCAGACCGTAGCGAAGGTGCGCAGCAGAAGGATCTTCTCCGCGGGACCATCGACGAGGCTGACACGACGATCCTGGAGCTTCTGGATGTGCTGCAGGTGACCACCCGCAGCGAGCAAGACCTCCGCGACGTAACCCGCCTCTGCGTGCTGTGGGCTCGCATCGAGCGCCTTGAACAACAACGGCAACAGGCGCTGATCATCGGCAGCCTCCTGCTGGAGGATCCGGGCAGCCTTCACGTAGAGCGTCGCGAGCTGCGGACCACGCTTGGCTACGTCCGCGCCGAGAGGGTCGGCCTGTCCCGTCAGCACTGCGAGCTGGTTGAAGATATTCTGGAGGGCAAACTGCCAGTTACCACGGTCGTAGAGGGTCTCCTGGAAGCGATCCTGGTAGTCGTCGTTGTGACTGTCGGCGCTCGCCGCGACCTCGAGATAGGGCCGAGCTTGATCGACCTGCCGCAGGTTGAGCAGCGCTCGCCCATACTGGTGGTTGAGCTCCGCCGCGCGCGCGGGGTCGCGGTTCGCGCGCAACTCAAGCCCCATCAGCCGCGTCACCATCTCCAGATGGGCCATCCGCTGGTAGATCTCGCGTGCGTGCTGCAGAGCGAGGAGGTTTTTCTGGTCCAGCTTAAAGGCCTTCTGGAAGCACTGCATCGCTCGAGCACGATCGAGGACGACACCCTCGAGCACGCGTCCGAGATCGAAGAGCGCCTTGGACTGTGCGGCTCCGTCGCCAGCGGCGACGGCCTCGGACTCCAGTTGGTCCAACACCGCGTTCCAGTCTGTGGCCTCGCTGAGTCTTGTCTTGATGCGCTTCGAAAGTTCCATCGGGGACCCTGTACGTCGAGCTAACTTGCGGAATTCCCTGCGCTCGGAGGAAGCGGATATACCACGCGCCAGGTCGCTGCATCAACGCAGCGAACCCAGCGCGTCGTTACGCAGCCTCCGAGCGCGCAACACCTCGCGGCGCGTAACCGCGTGGACCTTGAGATCTGGCAACCTGGCCACTTCAGAGCACGTCGTTCATGCGCTGAAGGGTGTCTTGAGCGGCCTTTACGACATGCGGTGGCGTGTCACCACCGGCCTTCTGCAAGAAGAGGTTCAAGTTGTCGCGCGCTTCGTTCCGCTGGCGGAGCTCGGCGTGCGCCATGCCCAGGCCGTAGAGCGCGTCGACCATATCGGGGTCGATCGCCTTCGCCTTCGAGAAGGCGTCGATCGCCTCCTTCGGCTGGTTCAACGACAGGTAGGCGCGGCCGAGGCCGTTCCACATGCGCGCGTCCTTGTCGTTGACCTCGCTGCCTGTCTTGAGGATCACCATCGCCACGTTCGCGAAGCCGTAGTCGATGTACATGTTCCCGAGCTCGACGAACGCAGGGCTGTACGTCGGCTTGAGTTCAATCGTCTTGCGGAACTCAGCGTCAGCCTTCTCCGGCTGATCGAGCTTCTCGAAGAGCGTGCCCATCCGGAAATTGGCCTTGTAGAGGCGCGGGTTGAGCTTCAGCGCCTCCTGGAACGAGGTAACCGCCGCTCCGAACTTCGACTCGCGCTCCGAGGCGGTGACACCGTCGGCCTCGCCTTGCGCCGCCTGGACGGCGCCAAGGTCGTACCAGTACTTGCCATTCGGCTCGTCCTTCATGTTCTCGATCGCGCCCAGGAACGCCTTCTCTGCGTCGACCCACTTCGACTGCTTGCGATAGACCACCCCGAGCGCGTGATGTGCCGCGGCATGGCTCGAATCAGTCTTGATCGCGTCCTGAAGCGCCTTCTCGGCCGCAGAGACGTTGTTCTTTTTTGAGAACTCGATGCCCTCGTTCATCAGCTTGATCGATTGCACCCGGTTCCGGCTGGTGAGCTTGCACGCCGGAGCGATGAGGGTGACCGAGACGAGGAGCGCTGCCACGACGAGATTGCGACGCATCGCGAAGTCCTTCCAGGCACGAGGCCAGGGGCACTATATCGGGGGGTTGACCTGGTGACAAGCAGCCTCCCTGGGATCTCACGCGGATTGGAGCGTCGACCAAACAAAAAACGGCCGAGGGCCCGGCGTGTCCGGATCCTCGGCCTCTTGATCGACGCGCTCACCGCTGAGCGCCGCCGCGCTCAGCCTGGCTCGAGCACGAAGGGGTAGGTCACGATCACCGAGCCGCCGCCTTGCGGCTTGGGGAACTTCCAGCGGCGCACCGCTTGGGCGATGCAGTTCGAGACCGACGAGTCCTTGATGTCCGAGTCGGCGACCACCGCGGACGGCACGTTGCCGCCGCCGCCGATGGTGAACTGGATCGCCACGCGGCCCTTCAGGTTCGGGTCCTTCGCGAGGCCCTGGTTGTAGCAGTGGCGCACCTCGTTGATGTGCGCGCGCACGATCCGGCGGATGATGTCCTTGTCGAGCGCGCCTTGCACCTCGGCCTTCGCCTGGCGCACCGTCGGCACCCGGCTGCCGCGGCCGCCGAAGCCAGCGCCTGCGCCGCGGCCGTAGCCGGAGCCGGTGCCGCCGCCGCCGCCCTTGCCGATCAGGCCCGTGTTCCCGAGACCGATCGTGCCCTCGCCGGTGCCGCCGCCGCCGCGGCCGGTGCCGACAAGGCCGAGGCCGCCGACGCCGAACGCCTCGCCGACCTCCGTCCCGGTGAGGCCGCCCCACACGTCGCCGTCGTCGTTGCCGACCGCGAACGCGCCGCCGTACGGCGAGGCCAAGAAGTGGCCGCTCTGCGCGCTCATCACCCCGAGGATGCCCGCTTGCCGCGCGGCCATCTCAGGATCGAAGTTGCGGGCCATCTGCGGGATCGCGTCCTTCGGGCCCTTCATCGCGTACAGGCCCGACTTGCTCTTCGAGGTGGGCTTACCCATCTTGCCCTCCTCGCCCTTGTGGCGCTGCCCGCTGCCGCCCGCCTCATCGTCCGAATTCTCCATGTCTTCGGGCGGCGGCGGCTCCTCCTCCGGCGGCTTATCGGGCTGGTTGAGGTAGCCGACGAAGCGGTTGTCCTCCATGAGCTCGTCCATGCTCAGCTCCTGCGCCTCGCTCGGCACCATCTGGGAGAGCACGATCAGCGAGCCGATCACCGCCAGCGAGCCCGCGTTGTAGAACCAGAACGGCTTATCCGTCTCGCTGCTGCCGGCGATCACGGCCCCTGGCGCGACCGAATTCACATAGAAGGTCACGTCCTGGTACGTCACCCGACAGCTCGACCCTGGCGGCAGCGGGAAGGTGTAGTGCGAGCCCGCCGCGGCGGCGCGGCCGCTCGCGACCAGCTGGCTCAGCGCGATCGTCTGGCCGTCGAGGGTCACCTCGCCGGTCATCCCTTGCGTGAAGTTCAGGGCGAACTCCGCGTCCGATCCGCGCACCAGCGGGAAACCCGACGGGCTCGGCAGCCCCGCGGGCGGCACGTGGAAGGTCGCGTCGTGACCCTCGCCGATCGTGTAGTCGCGCGGCGCGAAGTCCCCCATCCGCATCATCCCGATCCCGAAGGGGATCAGGCCCAGCAGCGCGAGCGCGATCCCCACGCCGCCGAGGCCATTACCTGGCTTTTGGGGCATCACGCCGCCGCTCGCCTGCGCCTCGATGATCTTGTCCTTGTAGCCGCCCCAGTCCTCCGACGCCTCCATGCCGAAGAGCGCGATCCCGCCGAGGATCGCCGCGCCGCCGATCGCCAGCCACAGCGGCCCCTGGCTCTTGCGGTTCTTGAGCTGGCCGACGTGCTGCACGTCGAGCACCGTGGTCCCGTACATCGCCACGACCTCGGCCACCCGCGAGCCGTTCTGCACCTCGAACTCGCTCGCGTCGATCTGGATCGGCGGGCGCGCCATCATCACCGGCGCCGCCGCTGCCGCTGCCGCCGCCGCCATCATCGGCGCCGCCACACCCGCCGCCTCTGGAGCGGCGGCCGCCTGCTCCGCGACGAAGCCGACCTCGAGCCGATACGCCCCGAACTCGAGCACATCGCCGTCGCTGAGCGCCGCGTTCTTGTCGATCCGTTGGCCGTTCAGCACGGTGCCCGAGCTCGAGCCGAGGTCGATGATCCGCACGTCCTCCCCGGACACCTCGATGACCGCGTGCATGCGCGCCACCGACTCGTCATCCAGGCAGAGATGGCTGCTCTTCAGCTTGCCGATCTTGATGACGTCTTGAGCGAGGGTCTTGGTGTCGACGAGCTGGTCGCCGTAGAAGATCTTGATTTCGAGGGTCGTAGTGGACATGGGCTTGGGTCCTTGGTCCAGCGGGTCTGGACGTGAAGACAGCCGGTCGGCGAGAGAGTTCCAAAAAAATTTGAACTCGGCGCGAAACCTAGGCGCGTGCGTTCACACTCACAGATCAGACGTCGTTTGCCATCTTGATCAACTCAGGGATGAAGTGCGGCCGAATGGTGATCAGGCTCGCGTGCTTCGCGCCTGCGCGAGAAGCGATATTCGCGCCCTCTGGGGACAGGACCTCGCCATCGACGTTATCGTCATCAAAGTCATAGACGGTCGCGCCGCCGCCACCGCCGCCTCCTCGTGCCGCCGTGTCCGCGTCCTGGTCGCTCGCCGGACCAAACGCGCTGGCGGAGAAAGAGAGGAGGTAGACAGTGATGGAGGTCAGAATTGCGGTGCGCATACGATCTTGGGCCTCATCCTAGCGTTCTGCCAAGGGCTTGTAAACCGCGTCGTGACGCCGGATCACGTCACGACCAACGAAGAGAGGACGCCTCGAGCGAACTCGGACGTCCTCTCATGCGGTGGGTGCGCGACTACTGAGCGGCGGCCTCGGCCTCCATCGCCTGGCGCTCGAGCTCGAGCAGGCGCTTACGCTCCTCCTCGTCCTGCTTCTTCTGGAGCTCTTCGAGCTCCTTCGCCTTCTTCTCCATCTCCTTCATCACCTTGAAGTTCTCAAACGTCTCGTCGATGGTGACGAGCCGGTCCTTCACGTCGAGCACACGCTGCTTGTACTCGGCATTGGCGCCGGCGAGCTCCAAGAACTTGTTGTAGTGACCCTTCGCGATGTTGAAGAACTTCTTCGTCCCCTCCTCATCGACGTCGCTGGTCGTCGCCAGGTGCTCCTGGTTCAGGATACCGAGGTTGTAGGCGGGCCGAGGATCTTTAGGATCGATCTTCGACGCCTCCTTGTACGACTCCTCAGCCTCCTTGAACTGCTTCAAACCGCGCTGGGCGACGCCCAAGGCGATCCACGCCTCGATGTTGCGCTTCTGCGCCGCGTCCGTCAGAGCGATCTTGAGGCTCTTCTCGGCGCTCTCGTAGTCACGGAAGCGGATCGAGATGAAAGCGATGTTGAGGTTGGCCTCAATATGCTTCGGCTCGACACGCACCGCCTCCTTGAAGGCCTTGAGCGCGTCGACCTGGTTATTGCGCTGCATCAGGAGCAGACCAGAGACGTTATAAATATCGGCGCTCTCACGCCCAGCCTCTCTGAGAACTCGCTGAGCCTGATTGATGACCAGGTTCGCCAAGACGAGGTAGGACTGGTCCTTACGGATCCCGCGGTCGTAGTAGATCCGAGCCAGGTTCTCGTAAGCCGCTTGGTTCCCGGAATCGAGCGCCAGGACGCCCTGGATCGAACGCTCGGCCTCCGCAAAGGCGTTGACGTCGAGCGTCTTGATGTAGCGGTTCCGGGTGAGTCCGGCGACGTTGTTGCGGGCAGCGCGAGCCTGGAGTTTGTTCGCCTCGACGCCCTTGTTAAAGAGCTCGAGCGCCTTGTCGTTCTGCCCCTTCTTCCAATAGATCACCCCGAGGTTGTTGTAGGCGAGGTCGAACTTCGGAACGTTGCGGATCAGGTTGTTGTAGATCGCCTCCGACTTGTCCGTCTTTCCACATTCATCCCAGACCGCTCCCGCGTTGAACTCCGCGAGCGCCATCTGGTTCCCGTGCGCCTTGTAGACCCGGTTGAACTCTGCGGCCACGGCCTCACACTCTGCGTCGCTGAGCGAACCATCCGCTTTGGCGGCGTTGTACTTGCCGACCGCCTTCTGAAAATCCGCCTTGGCCTCGACCGAAGCCGCCGCAGGATCACCCGCAGCAGCTCCGGAGCCCCCGCCGCCGGCAGACACACTGCCGCCGCCATCCGGGGTCTGTGTCCCTCCCTTGTCCTTACAAGCGACCAGAGCGAGCGAGAAGAGCGCGATGCTCAAGATCTTGGTGACGTGTTGCATGTCGTTGTCTCCTTTTCTTGCCTGCGACGCTCAGTTGGACTCGCCACCTTCGGCCGGCTTCTCCTCGGCCTTGGGTTTCGCCGCCGGATCGACCTTGCGCTTCTCGCCCTCAAGGTCGAGCTGCACGTCCACGCGATCGGGGCGGCTGCTCGTGTAGATCGAGGTCCCGAAGAGCTCGTTCGTCGACGGGAACTTGTCGGCGTCTGCCTGCTGCAGCTCGTCCTCGCACAGGCGCGAGAACTCGTTGAAGAACTGGAACTGCGTCGAGCGCTCGAGGCAGTACGTGAACTTCGTCTTTGAATCCTCCTCGATCGGTCCGGCGTAGTCACCGAGCGCGTCGCAGTAGGCGTAGGCCTCCTCCTCGCTCTTAAACGACGTGGGGACCTCGGCGCGATAGAGCTGCTCAGCGAAGTTCTTCGAGACCATAGCTGAACGAGCAGCCGCGGCGAGCATCCAGTAGGGGCTCTGCTTAGCAGCGACCACCTGGTCGTACTCGGCGTGCAGCTTCTGCCCCATCGCCATCTTCTTGGTCATGAATTCACCGAAGCGCTTCTTCGAGTCCTCGGCCTTCGCGACCTGCTCCTTGTACTCCTTCTCCCACTTCGGGAACCCAGAGTCCTTCTTCCACTCCTCGACGTTGAAGTTGAGGTTCCCCGGCATATCAACCAGCAGATACTCCTCGTAGGACCGATCCGCCGCGTAGACCTGCGCCATCGCGACCGCGTTCCGGAAGTCCTCCGCGCGACGGCGATCATCCTCGGGGATCGAGATCTTGCTCGACCTCGCGGTCTTGATCACCGTGTCAAAGTACTTCTGCGCCTCATCTGCGCGCTTCTTGTTGCGCGGATAGACAGTGACCACGCCCTGGGTCGGGTTCCCGCAGTACTTGGGGATCTCGACCTTTTTCTTGCCGCTGTCCTTCTTCTCCTGTGCCTTCTTGGCCTTCCGCTTGAGCTCTGCGGCCCGCTGACGAGCGCGCTCGCCAGCGACCGCGACCTTGCGCTGGACGGACATACAGGAGTCGTAGAGGAGTCCCTTCTCGCACGACTGACGCCAGAGGATCTGCCCGATCGTCGCCTCAGCGACCATGCGGCGATCCGCGCCTCCGTTCTTGCCGTAGAGCTTCAGGTACTCGGTCGCGTGCTTGAGCCGCTCTTCGTCGGTCTTGAGGATGTCTTGACGCGACCAGTAGATCAGCGCGGCCTTCTCGGGGTTGCTCTTCTTGTAGAGTCCCTCGTACTTGTTGATGTTCGCGTCCGCCTTGTCCATCTGGCCGAGGCCGAGGCGGAAGAGGTAGGCGTTCTGCAGCGCCGTCGGCGCGTCGGACTCCTTGATGTACTTGTCGGCGTACTCCTCGTACCGCTCCGCGGCCTTGTCGTACATCGCGATCGCCTGGTAGTTCCCGCCGAGATACTGGAGCGTGGGCTTCGCGTGCGTGCTCGTCGGATACTTCTCTAACAAGATCCTCCGGAAGCGAACTGCCTGTCCCAAGAGAAAGGCTGCCTCGTAGCACTGGGCGGCGTTCCAGATGAGCGTGTCAGCCTTGTCATGGGTCTCGCCGTACTCGTTGTGAATGGCGATGAACTGCTCCGCGCACATCCGGTAGCCGTCTGGATCGCCCGCGCGGCCGGCGTCGAGGTAGGCCATGCCCTTCTTCCAGCCGATGCCAGCGAGCAGCGTCGGGATCGCCTTGCGGAGCTCGTCGGCCTCTTCGTGCTTGTAGACCTTCATGCCCATGAGCTTCTTGGACCAGGTCTCGAGCTCGTCCGACGCCTTGATGGTCTGCTCCGGGCTGTTGTCCTTGGACGTCCAACTGATCGTCAGCATGTCCAACAACATCTCCGAACACCACGCAGCATAGATGCTGCCGTCGAACTTCGTGACGATCTCCTCGGTCAGCGGCCGCGCCTCCTTGAACCGGTTGTGCATCATCATGAGCTTCGCCCGGTGGTACATGATCTTCGGCAGCTCAGGATCGTCCTTGTTCTTCACGTACTTGGCGTAGAGGTCGTACGCCATGAGCATCGCCTTCTCGTCCTCGGTGTACTCCGACTCTGGGTACTCTGAAGACACGTCGGTCGTGGCGTCCTTGCCCTTCTTGGTCTTCTTCTTCTTCTCCTTCTCGTCGTAGACGCAGAGACCCTCAGAGTTGGTCTTGCACGCCTTACCTTGACCGCCGGTCTCGTCGTACTCGAGGGCGTTCTTCATCGCCAACATCTGCGCGAAGGCGGCGTCTTGGGTGTACTTGCCCTCGGGGTTCAGCTCCAGGACCTTGACGAACTCCTCGTGTGCGAGCCGGAACTTCTTGAGACCCGCCTCCTTCGTCGCCTTGTTGGCGTACAGCGTCCCGGCGCGCGCCCACAGCAGCTCGGCGTAGTAGAGCTGGATCTCGTAGGCGTCCTTGTCCTTGGGGAAGGTCTTGAGGAACCCCGCGTAGGCCCGCTCTGCGAGGTCGTAGGTCGACTCGAGCTTCGTCTTCTCCGCCTCGTCGTGCCACACGGTCGCCATCTGCTTCATCGTGTCGAGCGTCTCGTCACGGCACTTACGCTTGACCGCCTTCTTGAAGTCGCTGTCGCGGAACTTCTCCCAGAACTCACCGAGGCGCGAGGTCTCCTGCCACTGAACCTCCTTGTTGTCGGTGGCGAGCGCGTTGATCACGATCCGGCCCTGCCACTCGCAGGTCTGCGCGTCGGTCGGATAGATCTCTTGGAGCTGCTTGTAGATGAAGGTGGACTCCGTGTAGAAGCCCTGTCCGAAGTAGCGGACCGCGAGCAGCTCCATCATCTTCCGAGACATGTTCTCGTCTTCCTTCGGACCGTCACCGATCTTCTGGAAGAACTCCCACGCCTTCGACGGCTTGCCCACCTGAGTGTAGGCCTGGACCATATCGCGGCGTGCGTCCCGGCGGAGCTGCTTCGCGTTGCCCTCGCTACCGGCCTTCCCCTCGAGGGTCGCGTTCACCGTGTTCACGAAATACTGAAGGCTGAGGTCGTAGCGAGGCTCTGCGCTGCCGACGGGGTTCAGGTGGCACCAAGCCATCTTGTAGAGCGCGTAGGCGTAGACGGGGCTGTCCTTGAAGGTGATGACCTTCTCGTAGAGCCGGAGCGCGTCGCCGATCTGCCCCTTGCCGAAGTAGTAGTCCGCGAAGCTGAGGTAGGCGTTCGGGATGTACTGGCTGTTCGGGTAGTTCTGGATCAGCTGGACGTAGGCGTCCTTCATCTCTTGCTCGCGCCCGAGGTTGCCGAGCTCGAACGCGTAGAAGTAGAGGGCCTCATCGATGCGCTTGTACTTGGCGAGCGCGGGTGACGAAGTCAGCGCCTTGTAGAGGCGAACCGCCTGCTCGCTGGCTTCCTTCGACTTCTTGTCGAACTCCTTCTGCTTCGCCGTGAGTTGCTGGATCTTCGCCTTGTCGCCCTTCTCCTCGGCCTGATAGATCTCTTCGTACAGCGCGCCGGACTGGTTCTCGAAATAAGCCTTCTTCTCGAGGAAGTGGTCGGCCAGGCGAAAGAGGAGATCGGCGTACTCAGGATCGGAGGGGTCTGTCGCCTTGAGCAGCCGCGTGAGCTGATCGATCTGTTGATCAGCGATCTGCTGGGCGACCGCCTCGCGCTTCTTAGCGAACGCGGTGCCCGCCATCATCACGGTCTTGCGGCCGGCCTCCTTATCTTGGCGCTCCTTCTCCTCCTTGAACTTGGTGTCGAGCGTCTCCTTCGTCTTGACCTTGCTCGACGGCCGGTCGTAACGGACGCTCTTCTGCCCCTCCTTGGCCTCCTCGGCGTTGGCGATCTCTGCGCCACCCGTGAGGAACGAGAGGAGAGCGATGCTGGTCACGATCCTCGGGCTGCGAAACTTGCGGTTGCTCTTCGACGTGTTCATGGACCCTTTACCTCTCTTGCCGACCAGTGCTGGACTGGGCTCCGCATGCGAACGGGGGCCGCGCGTTGGCCCCCGTTCCTGCGTCGATCACTCCTCTTTGCAGAGGCTCGTGACCTTGTAGTTGTAGTAACCGAGCTCGTCTTTCCAGTACTCACCGTTGTAGTTGTAGATCTCGTGCTCGGAGTCGATCGCCGGCTTCTGCGGCCGGCGCTCCGTCGGAGCCCCCTCGCCGCCAGCCTTGATCCGGTTAAGGATCTCATACTCGATCTTGATCGCCTCGCGCTCGAGGCCGTTGATCTCGTTGATCTGCTGGGTGAGGCGCTGACGAGCCAGCGCTCCCGTCGACTCCTTCGCCTGCGACAGCGCCGTGTCGATGTCTTCGCTGATCCGCTTGCCAACATCGCTCGACTTGAAGTCGCCGCTCATGGCCTCGAAGACCTCTGTCTCTCGCTCGAGCTCGGTCACGTATGCGTACGACTTCTCGACGGTCTTGTCCTGGAGCGACTTGCTCGCCACCTCCTCGACGAAGGGATCGAGCCCTGACGCACCGGACCGGATCTTGACGCTGAGCTCGTAGAGCGCGAAGTCCTCTGGCGCCTTCGCCAGGAGCGCCTTCAGGTCATCGCGGGTCTTCGGGTAACGGCGGTTGAACTCCTCAACCGCGCGCTTCGCTGGGCCGTAGCGGCAGTTGAAGTAGTAGGTCACGGCCTTGAGGATGACCGACTCCGGGTAGAGGTAGTCGTAGAAGAAGGGTGCGTTGAGCGTGTGGATGTAGCCGAGGGTCCTCTGGTAGTGGAGGTTCGCCTGCTCTGGCTCCACCTCGACCAAGCGGAACTCCGACCACGCGCTGGCGAGGATCGAGTCGAGCCAGTAGGGCGACTCGAGCGGGATCTTGTCGTAGTACTTGATCGCCGTCTCGAACTTGCCGACCTGGTAGAAGATGTAGCCGAGGGCGAGGTTGGCGCGCTCTTCAAAGCGCTGCATCTCCTCTTCGTAGCTGAGGTCCTCCGTCGCAGCGCCCTTGCCCTTCTTCTTCTTCGAGTCCTTCTTCTTACGCTTCTTGTCCTTCTCGGCGGCCTCGCGCAGCTGGATGTTCTTTCGGAGGACGTTCTTGTACGCCTCAACGGCCTCTTTGCCGTGATACTCGCGCGTCTCGGCGACGCCGAGGAAGAACTGCGCCGGGATGTAGTACTCGCCCTTCTCCGGGACGCGGCTGAGTAGCTCGATCGCCTGGCCTAAGTCGCCGCGCTGGTAGAAGAAGCGGCCGAGCAAGTAGTAGAGCTCGTCGCGAACATCGTCGAAGGCGCTGTCCTCGAGGTCAGCCGGCTTGTACTTACCCACCTGCTCGAGCACCCCCGCTCCCTCCGGGAGCTCTTTCGAGAGGGACGCCAGCCACGGGAGCGAGAGCTTGTGGTAGGGGTGGCTCGGACCGGCGTTGACGATCTCGTTGAAGACGCTGAACGAGGCCGCGAAGAACTCCAGCTTGTAGAGCGCCTTACCGAGCCAAAATTGCGCTCGTTTGGCGTCCCCGGGGGTCTTACCGCTGGCCACAGCCTGAAAGATCTTCGCGGAGGCCTCGAATTTCTCCGCCTTGTACTGATCCTCGGCCTCCTTCAGAGCCCCCGTCGCAGGACCTCCCGTGGGCCCGACTGAGCCGGATGGCGGAGGGACTCCCCCCGAGGGAGGCGGCAGCGGGCCACCACTCGGCGGTGGCGGCGCCGCGAACGACGACCCCGCCGAGGCTGAGAGCGCCACGCAGAGTGTGATGGGGACGAGAGAGGAGAGTCGTCTGAGCGTTTTCATGCGGTCGCTGCGTCCTCGACAGAGAGGGTAGGGCGTTTTGCGAGATCTCTCAGAGCCGGCTTGGCCGTTACGGGACCATGCTCGCCGACCTCACGCGCCGGCCAGCGCGCTGCGATTGACGAAGTAGACCCGACCTGGCGCGTAGCCCTCATGGAGGTCCCGGACATTACCAGCGGCTCATGTGCAGCCGCAAGAGCCGCCGCCAAACCGATCCGACGAGCCCGAGGCGCGAGATCTCGCGCTGACTCGAGCGACGCAGACGGCTCCTTGGATCCTCGGCGCAAAACCGTGGGCATACTCGCTCGCATGAGCGGCCGTGAGAACGCCGGGCGCCGGAGCTCGATCTGCGACGCATGGCTCCGCGGCCACGCGCGATCCGTGACTTTTGTTACCGGCGCGGCCGTGAGCCATTATCGACCGCGCATGCTCGGGCTCGATGCTCATGCGCTCTGAAGCCTCTGTGCGCCCGCGCGACGCCGCCCAGCCGTGATGCCGCTTGACCCTAGAGGCCGTCAGTGTACGATGCGGCTCGGTCACTCGTCCGATCGTGGCGGCATCGAAGCCGTCACCATCGGCCTGTGTCACGGCTTCTGCTCCCACCAGGCGACACTCTCATGCCAGCGAACCGCATGCCCCTTCTCTTCCGCACCGCCGTCAAAGTCCTGGGTACCTGCCTCCTGGTGCCGCTTCTCAGCGCCTGCCCCAAAGGGGACATCGGAGCGCCTTGCAACCACGGCAGCGTTGAGCCGCCAGCGAGCAAGTTGGTCACCTTTCCAGCGCTCAGCTGCAACGATCTCCTCTGCATCTACGCGGATGAAGCGAAGGCGCCGGCCGCCTCCTGCGCTGCGGACCCCGATTGCAACGCCGGTAACACCGACGGCAAGGACCGCTTCTCATGTGTGAGCGGCAAGTGTCAGCTCTCCCTCACCTACGTGCTCACCCGCTCGATGTGCTCTCGGCGCTGTGAGTCCGACGCTGACTGCGAAGACGGCGGAATCACCGACAAGATCCTGTTCGAGGACAGCTCCTGCGAGCTCGGCTTCAAGTGCGCGATCATCCAGCAGCTCGGTGAATTCTGCTGCGAGAAGCTCTGCGTCTGCGCTGACGACCTGTCCGAGGCTTCTGCGGACGCGCTGGCGACCGACTGCATGAGCGGCAAGATCATGTGCGACACCGAGATGCCCGCTCCGCTGTAGCGCCTGGCTCAGGCGTCATCCGCCTCAAAAGCCCCGGGGATCCATTGGATCCGCGGGGCTTCGCCTTGCAGCACTATACCGATCACATCGAAGCGGACGGCGACCCGCTCCCACAGTCCGCGCTCGACCAGCCAGGCGGTCGCACCGCGCCTGATCTGCGCCCGCTTGCGGCGATCGACGGTCTCAAGTGGCGAGCCGCAATCCTCGGCTTCACGGCTGCGCACCTCGACGATCACGATCGTCAAGGGATCAGCCTCCCTGATCGGCCTTAGCTCGGCGATGATGTCGAGCTCGGCGCCACCGGCGTGGACATTGCGCTGGCAAACGACGAGGCCGCGCGACTCCAAGAATCGCACGGCCTCTTCCTCGGCTGCCAAGCCACGCTCCCGCGTGGACGAGGCGCCAGCACGACGCATCTACGCGTCGCTCTCAGTCGGCTCGACATCGTTCTTGGTCGCGTACTCGCCGATCTTCTCGCGGATCCGCGCTGCGTTGCCGCTGAGATCGCGGAGATAGTACAGCTTGGCACGGCGCACGCGACCGCGACTGAGCAGCTCAATCTTCGCGACGCGAGGCGAGTTCACCGGCCACACGCGCTCGACACCGATCCCGTGGGAGACCTTGCGAACCGTGAAGGTGCTGCGCGCGCCGTTCATGCGACGACGGATGCACAGGCCCTGAAAGACCTGGATACGCTCCTTACCACCCTCAGAGATCCGAGCGTGGACACGGATGGTGTCGCCCGGACGGAACTCGGGGATGTCCTTGCGGTCGTAAGAATTCTCGATGGATGCGATGATCGGGGAGCGGTGGCTCATGGACATGCTCTTCGCGATGGCGATCAGAGGTTGACGCGCTTGGGGCCCACGGGAGCGCCTCGGAGGTGGGCCAGCGCGGCCGCCGCAAGGTACACGACCCCGCCTGGCGGCCAAGGCTGCGAAGATTCGATCATCCCGAGCGAAGACGCAAGCTCTATTCCAGCCTCTTCCGCCTGCGTCTTCGATGGCGCGTAGCACGCATCCACATCCGGGTCGATCTTCCCTCCGCAAGGGAGGAGCAACACGAGCGGCCCTGAACTACCGTCAGGCTGATCTCCTGCCAGGATCTCCAGCCGATCCAGCACTTCTCCCGCCTGCGTAAGGATCTCGGGCGCGGTCTCAAGCGCCGACAGCCCTAGGATCTGCGGAGTTGGACCACAAAATTCCCGACGAACAGAGCGTCGCAGCGCTTTGAGATCTCGCAACGGTGACCCCGGCCCGAGAGTGAGCACCGGGAGGCCGAGGCGGGCCGCCTGTACAGCCAGATCTTTCTGCGAGATCTCCCCGGCGCCACGGAAGTCCAAAGCGAGGAGCAACGGGCGGGACGCGCCTAGGACCCTGGTCCCACGGAGTTCGGGGCGGATCTGCCAGGTCCGCTGACACGCCTTGATAGCCCTCCATCGTGAGATCTCCAGGTGATCTCCTCGGAGCAGCACATCAGGCACCCGCAGTCCGCGAAAATCCGGAGGTCGGGTGTAGTGCGGGTGCTCCAGCCACGGACCTCGAGACACCGCCGCGAAGCTCTCCCCCACCGCCGACTCGGGGTTCCCCAGCACTCCATCGCTGAGCCGCGCGACCGCCTCGATGATCGCAAGCGCGGCGACTTCGCCGCCATTAAGCACGAAATCACCGAGTGAGATGCACTCGTCCACGTAGGCCTCTCGCACGCGATCGTCGATCCCCTCGTAACGACCACAAAGGACGCCTATCCGCGGTAAGCTAGCCAGCCGTTCGGCGGCGCGCTGATCGAAACGCGGCGCTGAGGGCGTGACAAGGATGCGGTGCATCGGCCCACGCGCCGCCTCCACGGCCTCCATCGCCGCGACCACGGGCTCGATCTTCATCACCATGCCAGCACCACCACCGTAGGGCGCGTCATCGACGGTGCGGTGGCGATCGCTGGTGAACTCCCGGAAGTCGGTGCAGTGGACCGCAACGCGCCCTTCACTGAGCGCCCTGCCGATCAACCCGAACTCCAAGAACGACGAGATCGCCGCCGGGAAGAGGCTAAAAACCTCAAACGTCGGGCCGGTCACGGCGCCTCGTCGAGCTCGAGCGCGGCGGGCAAGAGCCCGATCGGCAGGCGCACGAGGAGGCGTCGCTCGTCGATGTCCTCGATGAACTGCGGCAACACCGGTAACAGCCACTCATGGATGTGGCCGTCCGCGCCGCTCCACTCCACTTCGAAGAGATCCTGCACGCCGTTGCTGGTCAAGCCGACGACGACGCCCAGGGACGGCGAGGCGCCGGCGCGCTCGACGGCGAGGCCGATCGCGTCCTCGAGGTAGAATTCGTCCTCCGCGAGGGGGGGCAGCGAAGCGCGTTCGACGTGGAGTTCGACGCCCCGGAGCGCCTCGGCTTGATCGCGATCGCCCACGCCGGAGAGCTGCAGGCGCACGATATTCTTCCCGGGAACGCGCGAACTCTCGATGATCTTGGCGTAGCGCCCGTCTGCGCCGAGTTGAACCGTACGACCAAGAGCTAGGCTCTCGGATTCTGGGTCATGCAGGTGGACCTTCACCGCGCCGCGGATCCCGTGGGCAGCGACTACGCTGGCGACCGCGAGCGTCGGCTTACTCGTCATCGGGCCTACTCGAGGATCTCCAGCTCAGCCCGCTTGCGCAGCTTCGCGGAAGCGGCGCTCAGCAACGAACGCATCGCCTTGACGGTGCGCCCTTGCTTCCCGATCACCTTGCCGAGATCTTCCTTGGCGACCCGAAGCTCGAGCACGACGGTCTGTTCGCCTGAGATCTCCGAGACGTGGACCTCGTCCGGTTGGTCTACCAAGGCTCGCGCTAGGTACTCGATGAGTTCTTTCAGAGAAATTTGGCCAGCAGATGACATCGTTGCCTCCGGGTGAGCGTGAAGAGCGAGAGCGGTGGGTCACGGAGGCGACCCGGCATGAGCATTTCATACGCCGGCTTTTGCGGCAAAAGCGGCGGGCACCTCGCGGCGCCGCAGCGCAAGCGCTCAGACTTGCGCGGGAGCTTCAGCTCGGCGCAGCAGCCGGAGCACGGTCGACGTCGGCTGCGCACCCACACCACGCCAGTAGGCGAGACGGGGCGAGTCGAGGACGACCTTCTCGGCCGCCGGATCGTAGGTCCCAAGGCGCTCCAGGAAGCGACCATCGCGCGGGCTTCGAGCGTCCGCAGCGACGATACGGTAGTAGGGTTTCTTCTTCGAGCCCATGCGGGCGAGCCTGATCTTGACGGCCATAGTGGTTCCTGAGGGGCCTGGGCGCGGTCGCGCCTTCAGAGGTCGGTGGTTCAGCGCTGCGCGGACACGACCAGCGTAGCGAAGGGGCGAGAGGCTAGCGATCAAGCCCGCGCGGGTCAAGGCGTCGGTGCACTCTGGGCGGGACTCGACGGCGCGAGCAGAGGTCGGGCATGCTCGTCGACAGGCCTGACCGCCTCACGGACACAAACGCCCTCGCCCATGCGATTTCGCACTCATCCTGACATCCGCGCCTATCGCGCTCATTCCCTCAGCGCCCTAACGCTCCTTGCGGCCCTCTTGACGACCATCGGCGCCTGCGGCCGCATCGATCCCACCGGCAAGGCGCCGAACTCCGCGGCGACCCCTGCCACCGCCCGAGCGACCATCGATCTCTTCGCCTTCGGCCGCGTGCTCGGGACGATCGCCCCGTGTGGGTGCACCACCGAGCCGCTCGGCGGGCTCGGCTACGCATTCGGCTATATCGAGGCGCGCTCGACCGCCGCCGAGCGCCTGGTCCTTGAGCCAGGCTCCTTCTTGTTCCCCGACCCTGCAGCCGCCGAGGCGCCGACGGATGAGGCCTCATGGTCGCAGGCGGAGGCGCGGGCGGATCTGCTCCACCGACGCTTCTCTGTCCTCGGGGATCGCCTCGTCTCCGGCCTCGGGCCGACCGATCTCTCTTCGGCTCAGGGCTCGGCCGCGCTCGCTCGTTGGCCGCTGCCGCGGACCGTCGTCAACGCTGGCCCGGCGCTCGGGCTCCCCAAGCACCGGCTCCTCGAGATCGACGCTGTAAAAATCGCGGTCACCTCCGCCATCGACCCCGAGCTCGCGGGAGAGCGCCTAGGCCCGCTCGAGCCGCTCGAGCCGGCGCTCACCCGTGAACTGGTCGCTATGCGCGGCGCTGGCGCGGATCTCGTCGTCGTGATGCTCCACGGCAAGCGCCCGCGCGCCGAAGCCCTCGCCCGCGCGCTGCCCGGCATCGACGTCGTGATCGTCGGCGTCGTCGAAGGCGTCGACCGCACGAGGCTCGGCTCCCCAGCCGCGCGGATCGGCGACACGTGGATCCTCGAGCCGGGAGAGCAGGCCCAAACGCTCACCCATCTGCGCCTCTCGATCGACCGCAAGCTCCACCCCAAGGGCGTGCCGTCGCCTGCGCAGTGGGCGTTGAGGCCGCCCCGCGCGAGCCGAGAGGCTGAGTTGACGCGAGTACAAGCTCGACTCGACAAATTCAAGGCTGATCCCTCGGCCGACCCCTCCTTCATTCGCCGCCTCGAGGAGGAGCGCGCGACGATTCAGGGCTCGCTCGAGGGCCCCGATGAGCCCACTGAGCCGGTCGCGGTGACCTTCGATCAGGTAAAGGTCACCTGCAAGCTACCGGTCGACGACGCCGCGATCGCCTCCTTGCGCCGCTATGACGCCTGGGTCGCCGAGCAGAACATGCAGCGCTTCGCTGGGATCATCCCGCAGCCGCCGGCCGACGGAGAGCCCGGCTTCGTCGGCGTCGACGAGTGCGAGGCCTGCCACGAGGAGGCCGTGACCTTCTGGAGGACCACCCGCCACGCGCGCGCCTTCGCCACGCTCGTCGACGACAATAAACAGTACGACCTGAGCTGCGTCGGCTGCCACGTCACCGGATTCCGTCGCCCTGGGGGCTCTGAGGTGGTCGAGAACGAGCACCTGCGCGACATCCAGTGCGAGCAGTGCCACGGCCCCGCCAGCCTGCACGTCCAGGAGCCGACCGTGCTCGGGCGCGCGAACGCGATCCGCCGCGCCTCGCCGGTCGAGGTCTGCCTCGAGTGCCACACACCCGAGCACTCCGACACCTTCCAGTACGAGGCCTACCTCCGCGACGTGCTCGGCGAGGGCCACGGCGTGCACGCACGGATCGCCCTCGGCGACGGACCCACCGGGCGAGAGCTGCGCGCCGCAGGCTTCGCGAAGGCCGGCGGCGCCTGCAAGAAGATGCCGGCGAAGTAGACCGTTCGTGGCCCATCAGCCCGCTGCCTGCTAGCCTCCCGCCCGATGTCCGCCTTCCCCTCGCTCCTCTTGCAGGGCGCAGAGATCCGCGCCCGAGGCGGCTTCGCTGCCGCCCAAGCGGCGTTCCTCGATCCTGATCCCGCGACCGTCGCGAGCCTGCGTGCTCACCTCGCCGCGCGCGAGGCCGGGGTCGTCGCCCACTTCTACATGGATCCAGAGCTCCAAGGCGTCCTCTACGCCTGCGACTGGCCGCACATCCACATCTCCGACTCCCTGGTGATGGCCGACCGCGCGGTCGAGATGGCCCGGAGCGGCGCGCGCACGATCATCGTCCTCGGCGTCGACTTCATGTCTGAGAACGTCCGGGCGATGCTCGACGCCTCAGGCTTCGCCGACGTCCCGGTGTACCGCGTCGCGGCCGCGCCGATCGGCTGCTCGCTCGCCGAGTCCGCGGAGTCCGACGCCTACGCCGCCTATCTCCGCCGCGCCGCCGCGACGCCGCGCTCGCTCCACGTCGTCTACATCAACACCAGCCTGCGGACCAAAGCGTACGCGCACGCGCTGGTGCCGACGATCACCTGCACCTCCTCCAACGTGATCCAGACGGTGCTCCAAGCGGCCGCGCAGGACCCCGATCTCCACGTCTGGTTCGGCCCCGACACGTACATGGGCCGCAACCTGCTCGCCCTCTTCCGCGGCCTGGGCGAGCTCGACGACGCCGCGATCGCGCGCCTGCACCCCGCCCACGACCGGGCCTCTCTGCTGCGCCTGATCGAGCGCTTTCACCACTTCGAGCAAGGCACCTGCGTCGTCCACCACATGTTCGGCGCCGCCGTCGTCGAGCAGATCGAGCGCGACTACCAAGACGCTCACATCACCGCCCACCTCGAGGTCCCCGGGGAGATGTTCGCGCTGGCGCTGCGGCGCCGCGACGCCGGACGGGGCGTCGTCGGCTCGACCTCGGACATCCTCGGCTTCATCACCGCCAAGATCCGCGAGGCCGCCGCCGCCTCGACGCCGACGGAGCTCCGCTTCGTGCTCGGCACCGAGGCTGGTATGGTCACCGCGATCGTCCACCAGATCCGCGGCGTCTTGCGCGAGCACCCGCAGATCTCCGTCGAGATCATCTTCCCCGCCGCCAGCGAGGCGATCGCGATCACCGATGATCACGCGCTGCCGGTCGTCCCAGGGGTCGCTGGCGGCGAAGGATGCTCGACCGCCGGAGGCTGCGCGACCTGCCCTTACATGAAGATGAACAGCCTCGACGCGCTGCTCGACCTCCTGGATCGCCTCGATCGGCCCGCTCGCGAGCTCCGCGTGTACGAGCCCCGCAAGTACCTCGACACCATCGACGGGCGCACGATCGCCGAGCTCGGCGCCCTACCGATCCTGCATATGCGCGGCCTGCAGCGCGCCGGGGAGCTGCCCGCCGCGCTCCTCGCCGACATCCGCGGCCGCGCGCCCGCGCACCGGCTTGGTTGACCGTCTCCGCCGTACGTGGTCTCTTCCGCCGACCTCCTATGAGCGAGCCCGCGCCCCACAAGGTCTACTTCGTCTCCCTCGGCTGTCCGAAGAACCAGGTTGATACTGAGGTCATGCTCGGGGTCGTGCGCGATCGCGGCCACGTCCTGGTCGACCGCGCCGAGGACGCCGACACCTTGGTCGTCAACACCTGCGGCTTCATCGAGGAGGCGAAAGAAGAGTCGATCGAGACCATCCTCGAGCTCGCGCAGGTGAAGGCGAGCGGCGCGGGCAAGCGCCTGGTCGTCGCGGGCTGCCTCAGCCAGCGTTACCCCGACGAGCTCGCCAAGGAGATGCCCGAGGTCGACAACTTCCTCGGCTCGGCGGACATGCTCGGCCTCGAGCGCGTGCTCGCCGGCGGCGCCGCGCGCATGGGCGTCACGCCGCTCTCCAAGCGCTCCTACCTCTACGACCACACCACCGTGCGCCAAGTGACCGGCGCGCGCCACAGCGCCTACGTCAAGATCAGCGAGGGCTGCGACCGCCCCTGCGCCTTCTGCATCATCCCCAAGCTGCGCGGGCCGCAGCGCAGCCGCACGATCGAGAGCCTCGTCGCCGAGACCGCGGCCCTCGTCGCCGCCGGTACCCGCGAGATCTGCCTGGTCGCCCAAGATCTCACCACCTACGGCACCGACCTCCCCGATCGTCCCAGCTTCGAGGCGCTGCTCGACGCCCTCGGCGAGATCGACGATCTGCGCTGGATCCGCCTCCACTACGCCTTCCCGACCACCGTCACCGACGGCCTCATCGAGCGCCTCAGCGCCCACCCGCGCGTCGCCTCGTACCTCGACGTCCCCCTCCAGCACGTCGACACCGAGGTCTTGAAGCGTATGCGCCGCGGCTACACCGAGCGGGTCGTGCGCGACCTCGTGGAGCGCCTGCGCGCGCAGCCGAACCACATCTTCCTGCGCACGACCATGCTCGTCGGCCACCCTGGCGAGACTGACCAGTCATTTCAGCGCCTCTACGACTTCATCGCCGAGGGCGAGGTCGACCACCTCGGCGTCTTCCCGTGGTCCCGCGAGGAGGGCACCCCCGCCGCGCTGCTACCTGGGCGCGTTGAGCCTGAGCTCGCGGAGGAGCGCCGCCTCGCGCTCATGGAGCTCCAGGAGGAGATCCGCCTGCGCAAGCACGAGGCCATGCTCGGCCGGGTCATCCCAGTCTTGATCGACGGTGTGAGCGAGGAGAGCGATCTCTTGCTCGAGGGCCGGCATGAGGGCCAGGCCCCCGCGATCGACGGCAAGATCATCCTGACCGATGGGACAGCTTCGCCAGGAGAGCTCCGTATGGCCCGGATCACCCAGGCTGAGGTCAACGACCTCATCGCGACGCTCGCCATCTGAGCGGCACCGCGCGCCAGCGCCGCCTCGAGGCGGCTCAGAACCGCACGCGGAGGCCCCGCCCCCCGCGATCGCGCCGACATGTGCCCGAGCGTCACGCCAAGCCAGCGGACGTGATGAGCGCCTACGCTCCACGATCACCAAGCGCGCCGCTCCTACCGCGGGCGCCTCGTGATCGTTCCGGGATAGACTGCGGGTGGCCGCGCGGCGGCTGAGCGGATAGCGATGCGACGCGTTTGTGAGAGTGCAGCGGGGGGTCCCGGGGCATGAGCGGTCAGGCCCAAGCGGCGTCCACGGAGGCGTTGATCGGCACGATCATCGCCGGACGCTATCGCATCGACGCGCTGATCGGTGAAGGCGGCATGGGGGCCGTCTACCGCGGCTTTCACCTCCACCTGCGCCGCGACTTCGCGGTCAAGGTGCTGCACCCCGACGTCACCCGCGACCCAGAGATCGCCCGCCGCTTCGAGCGCGAGGCCCAGAGCGCCGCCCGCCTCGATCACGTCAACTGCATCCAAGTGACCGAGTTCGGCACGACCGACGACGGCACCAAGTACATGGTGATGCAGCTGCTCGAGGGCATCGAGCTGCATGACCTCGTCCGCGGCCCGCTCGAGGTCCCGCGGGCGATCGGCCTCTTCATCCAAGTGATCGCCGGCCTCGAGCACGCCCACGCCAAGGGCGTCGTCCACCGCGACCTCAAGCCGCAGAACGTCTTCGTCACCCGCGACGCCGACGGCAACGAGGTCCTCAAGCTGGTCGACTTCGGGATCGCCAAGATCGTCGCCGGCGAGGGCGCGGGTGAGGCGATGACCCGCGCAGGGCTAGTCTTTGGCACCCCCCTCTACATGAGCCCTGAGCAGTGCCTCGGCGTCGAGGTCGACGGCCGCGCGGATCTCTACGCCGCAGGGATCCTGCTCTACCTGATGCTCTCTGGGAAGCTCCCGTTCTACAGCGAGGATCCGGTCGCGGTGATCCGCATGCAAGTCAGCCAGGAGCCGCCGCCGCTGCCCGCCAGCGTGCCGGCCGACCTCGCGGCGATCGTCTCTCGCCTGCTCGCCAAGCAGCGAGATCAGCGCTTCCCTGACGCCACCACGGTCCGCAAGATCCTCGAAGGTTATCGCAAGAGCCTCTCTGGGCGCGGCAGCAAGACCGTGGACGCCACCCGCGTCGTCGCCGCGATGATGCCGCCCGGCGCCTACCACGAGACCTTGCCCGAGGGCGTACGCCCGCGCCCGCTCACCACCTTTGAGCTGATCGCCGATCGGCGCAGCCTGCGCCCGTGGTTGCTCGGCGGCGGCGTCTTGCTCGTGATCGCCCTCGTCATCGTCTCTATCGTGCTCAGCGGCGCGGATCTCCCCGAGCCAGCTCCCCCCGAGACGCCGCCGGCCCAGTCCAAAATTCCTGAGCCCGAGCCTCCCCCCGCCGAGCCGCCGCCAGTGCTCCACGCGACCCCACAGGAGCTGGCAGAGCTCGATCGGCTGCTCCACGCAGGCGAGCTCGTCGCCGCCGCCGAATCGCTCGGGCACCTCCGCGGACGAACCCCTGAAGCCCCGGAGCTGCTGTGGCGCGATGGCTGGCTGCGGCGCCTTCGCGACGCGGACATCACCGCCGCCCTCGCGAGCCTGCAAGAGGCCCTGCGGCGCGCCCCCGAGCTCGCCCAAGATCCTGACTATCTCAGCCAAGTCGACCTCTTGATCGGCCACCCCGAGCTCCGCGCCGACGCCGTTGATCTCGCCCTCGCGCTCGGTCCGGCTGGTCACGCGCACCTGCTCGCCTTCGTCAACGACATCGATCAAGTGCTCAGCTACGGCGCCCGTCGACGCGCCTTGCAGGCGCTCGCCGCCGATCCAGAGCTCGCTGCCGCGGTCGACCATCCGCTCAACCTCATCCGCGACGTCGAGCAGCACCGCGAGGCACCTCGCCCGTGCGAGGCGTTGACCGCGTCCTTGATGGAGATCCTCGCCGCCCCCGACGCCGCCTACTACGAGACGGTCGTCGACACCGACGCCCCACGTACGGTCCCTGGCGCGGCCCCTGAGGAGATCGCCGCCTGCGCGGCTCTACCAAAGCTCCTCGAGAAGACCCGCAAGAAGCTCGCGCCGCTGGCGAAGAAGAAGAAAAGGAAGCCCAAGAAGCCCGCGCCCAAGAAGGGCCTCCTCGATCGCCTCAAGCGTTGAGCCGCTCCGCCACTCAGAGCCGGCCGACCCGCGCGAAGATCGGGATCGACACCGATCGTCGGGCCTCAGGCGGCCCCCACGCCGCGGCCAACGACGACCGATACGCAGCGATCGCCGCGACGCCTGTCGCCGCGCGGAAGCGCGTCGCCGCGGACCACGTGCTCATCGCCCCGAGCAGCTGCGCCAGCGTCCACTCCGCTCTGATCTCTAGCGGACCCGCAAGCGCGAGCTCCTCGAACGGGAACGAGAGCTCGCGGTACTCCGCCTGCACGCGCTTGAACTCAGGCGGCCAGTAGGGCGCGAGGTGCTCGCCGACGTAGCGCCCCACCAGACGATCGATCTCTGGCGAGATCCTCATCGTCGTCCCATAGGACCACGCCGCGAAGATCGACCCCACACGGCCCACGCGTCGCACCTCTCGATAAAATGGTTCCAAATCAAACCAATGAAGCGCCGCCGCGATCGCGATCAGGTCGACGCTCCCCTCGGCGAGCGAGCTGCGCTCGGCCTGCTCGACCCGATACTCGACCCGCGGGTGGCGAACGGCCTGAGCGAGCTGCGCGGCGCTCGCGTCCGTCGCGATCACCGCGTTGAAGCGCTCGGCCAGCGCCACCGCCGCCTGGCCGCTGCCGGTCGCGACGTCCCAGCAGCGCTCACGAGCCGGCGCGAGCGCCGAGAGCTGATCGAAGATCGTCGCCGGATAGAGAGGTCGAAATCGCGCATACTCCTCAGCGGCCGGTGAGAAATGGTCTGGAAAGCTCATCGACGTCCCCTCACCGCTCAGTCTAGGCCGATCACCTCTGCCCCCAACACGATCCGACGCTCGCTCAGATCCGCGAGCAGCGCCGCCATGGACGCCAACATCTCGTCGCTCAGCGCCTCGCCCGCCGCCGCCGCACCGCCGCGAAGCGCCGCCTCCATCGCCTCACCCGCCAGCAGCCGCGCGACCACCTCGCCTGCCCGTTCGCTCAGCTCCAGCGTGCGCGCCATCGACCCCTCGCGATCGCGATAGATCAGCAGCGACGTCGCCGCCAGCGCTGGTTCATGCGCCTCCCCGCCCGCGCACACGCAGCGGTGCACCGCATAGCTGCCGCGCAGCAGCCGCAGCGCACCGTCGAAGCGCAGCGGCCGAGCCAACGCCAGCGCCGCGCCGCTCGCCGGCTCGCCGCCCTCCGCGCTGGTGCGCACCTGGCACAGCGCCAGCTCATAACGCGCCAGCTCGACCAAGTACGCGGGGATCGCCGGATCAACGAGCCAGCGCGGCGCGACCGCGTCGATGAAGAGGGCCGCGACCTCGATCAGATCGACGCCACGCGAGCCCCCACCCGCCCAAAATTTCCTCACGTCCGCCTCGTAGCGGACCTGACCGAGGCGCGCGACCGTCTGCGGGATGAACTCAGCGATCAGCGCGCTCACCCGCCCCTGCACCATCGTCCGGTACATCAACAGGCGCCTCGCGCCGCCTTCGACGATCGCCGCCGCGTCCTCCCCCGAGACCCCAAATTCGCCAATAAACCCGCTCAGATCGCCACGCATTCGCGCCGGCGCGCTCGGGTCACACAGCGCCGCCACGAACGCGTCGAAGATCCGCCCGTCCTCGCTCATATCGACGCCTCGCGCTCGCGCGTGTAGTAGCGCCGCAGCGCGGCGTCATAGATCTCCTGGAGACGCGCGACCTCGGCGAGCAGCTCGGGCAACCGCGGGATCTTGTGGTCGCGCTCGAGCAGCACCGGCAGCGGCCCCACACGCTCGATCGTCCACGCCAGCAGCGCCTCCACCTCGCCGCGCACCGACGCCCCGTGCGTGTCGATCAGCGTCGCGTCATCCCACGGCTCGTGGCCCGCGACGTGGAGCTGCACCACCCGATCCAGCGGCGCCTGCTTCAACCACTCGAGCGCGTCGAAGCCGAGGTTCTGCGCGTTGACGAAGACGTTGTTCACGTCCAAGAGCAGCCCGCAGCCGCTCAGATCGAGCACCCGCCCGATGAACTCCACCTCTGTCATCTGCCCGCCGAGCGGCGCGTAGTAGCTGATGTTTTCGATCAGCATCCGCCGCCCTAGGCGGTCCTCGGCCTCGCGCAGCCGATCCGCCACCCGCCGCGCCGTCGCCTCGGTGAACGGCAGCGGCAGCAGGTCATGCAGCTCGATCCCTTTGTGTCGCGACCAGCACAGGTGGTCGGAGTACCAAGGCCACGGGTGACGCGCCAAGAACGCCCGAAGATCGCGAAAGAACGCCGGATCAAAGGGATCGACCCCGCCGAGCGACATCGCCAACCCGTGGCTGAGGATCGGCGCCTCGCTCGCCACCGCCTCGAGGTGCCGCTGCGAGGCCCCGCCGCGGCGCATATAGTTCTCTGGCGACACCTCAAAGAACGCGACCGCGCTCGCGGCCGCGCCGGCCGCGACCTCCGCTAAGAAGGCGCCGCGCAGGCCGAGGCCGACCCCATGCACCGGCGCGTCCACGCCTTGGACACTACCTCAAAACCCCTCGCGGCCGCCCCTCAACCCAGCGCCAGCACCCCCTGGCATGCCCGCGCCATCGTCGGCGGCCGCCCCCGCAGCCGCCGTGGCGCCGGCGACGACGATGGAGCCGTCGGTGACAGCCGCCCGAGTCGGCTCGGCGAGCCCAGCACATAGCCACCATCACGCGCGCGCCGCAGCGACCCGGCGGCCACCAGATCCGCCAAAATACCCGCCAAGACCGCCGTAAAGCGCGCCTTCGCCCCCGCCCCGAGCACCTCGTAGGTCACGAAGCCGGCGAGGCTCGTCAGCACCCGGCGCCGCAGCTCGCCTTCATCGCTCATCGGCCGGCTGCGCAGCAGCGCCAGCACGATCGGCCCGAGCGGGGGCGGAGTCGCCGCCGCGGGCGCCGCCAATTCGAGCTGCACCTCGACGCGGCCGGACGCGCCTCGTACCCCCAACCACCGACGCAGCGATCCCATCGCCGCCGCCCCGAGATCGCCGCGCGCCGTCCCGCAGATCCGCGGCGGCAGCTCTGCCAAGCGCAGCAGCGTCAACGCCAGATCCCACGGCGCGCCGTCCTCATCCAGCGCGCGATCCACCGCCTCGATCACCACCAGCCCCACCGCATCGGCCAGCCGCGGCGCCGCGCTGAGCAGCGCGCCGAGCCCGCGCACCGAGCACACCAGCACGTCGAAGTCCGCGCGCGCGAGGCTCAGCCGCTCGGCCTCGTCGATCACCTCGCCGGCGACCCGGAGCCGCAGACCTCCTGTCCGAAGGGTCAGCATCGCAGCCGCGGCCCCCACCCGCTCCTCCGCCGCGACCGCATAGATCACCCGCGTCGCCTGCCGCGCCGCCCGCAGCGTCGCCTCCGCCGCGACCGCCGCCTCCATTTCAGGCGAGTCGACGCGCAGCAGCGCGTTGCCGTGCTCACAAACGAGCGACCGGAGGAGATCTTGAGGGGAGGCGCCTGGGCTCATGCGAGCACCCTAAGCGCCACCTCTGACAGACCTGGTCACAGCACCCGGCCGAGCCTCTGCCCAACGACGCCATGAGCCACCCGCCGAGCCCCGCCCTCACAGCGGCCGCCACGCCCCCGGCCGCATCGTCAGCACCTCGTAGCCGCCCTCTGTCACCAAGATCGTGTGCTCCACCTGGGCGCTGAGGCGGCCGTCGCGGGTGATCGCCGTCCAGCCGTCGCTCAAGATCTCGCACTCGTGCGTGCCCTCGTTGATCATCGGCTCGATCGTAAAGGTCATCCCTGGCTTCATGCGCAGGCCGTTGCCGCGGCGGCCGACGTGCGAGACCTGCGGCGCCATGTGAAACTGCCGGCCGATCCCGTGGCCGCAGAACGCGTCGACCACCCCGTAGCCGTGCTTCTTGCCCGCGAATTCGACGATCGCCGCGCCGATGTCGCCGATCCGCTTGTTCGGCCCGACCTCCGCGATCCCCAGCCACAAGCTCTCGCGCGTCACGTCGATCAGCTTCTTCGCCGCGGGCGTCGCCTCACCGCCGACCACGAACATCTCCGAGCAGTCGCCAAAGAAGCCGTCCAGCGTCGTCGTGACGTCGATATTGATAATGTCGCCCGCGTTCAGCGCCCGCTCGCCCGGGATCCCGTGGCACACCACCTCGTTCACGGACGTACAGATCGACCGCGGAAAGCCCTTGTAGTTCAGCGGCGACGGGTACGCCCCGGCCTTGACGATGAAGTCGTGGCAGAGCCGATCGAGCTCATCGGTGGTCACTCCCGGCTTCACGAAGGGCTCGATGTACTCGAGCACGCTCGCCGCCAGCCGGCAGGTCGCGCGCATCTTCTCGATATCCGCTTTACTCTTGATCTCGACGGCCACAGGGCGCTCGTTTCGGTCGGGGACAGCGCAGACGGCGCGAAGAGTCCGCGACCGCGATCGGGCGAAGGATTGCCACGGCGTCACATCTGGTCAAGGCCAGACGGTCGGCATCGGCGCGCCACGGCCTGGAGGAGCGCTGGGAGTGCCCCCCCATCGGCCCTCGCTGCGCTGGCGAGCGCGCGCAAGCTATGCCAGGCTCCACCCCCTCATGGCGCCCCCCGCGACCCCAGCAGCGGTCCTGGACGAGCTCGCGCGGCGGCGCATGCTGATCGTCAGCGGCAAAGGCGGCGTCGGTCGCACCGCCGTCGCGGCCATGCTCGGGCTCGCCCTCGCGCGCCGAGGCCGCCGCGTGCTCATCGCCACGCTCGGCCACGACGATCGCCTCGCTTGGATGCTCGGCGCCCCCCAGCTCGGCGACACGCCGGAGCAGATCCACCCTGGCCTGTCGATCCAGCGGGTCGTCCCGCAGGTGTGCATCCGCGAGTACGGCGCCCTCATCATGAAGAGCGACCGCCTCTCCGGCGCCGTCTTCGACAACAAGATCATGCGCCGCCTCCTGCGCACGATCCCTGGCCTCGACGACTTCGCGGTGCTCGGCAAGCTCTGGCACGAGGCCTGCCGCGCCCGCGCCTACGACGCAGTGATCTTCGACGGCCCCGCCACGGGCCACCTCCGCTACACCCTCGGCGTCCCACAGACCATTTTGCGCACGATCCCCTCCGGCCCGCTCAGCCGCGAGGCCACGCTGATCCGCGCCGACATGGAGGACCCCGCGAAGATCCAAGCGGTGCTCGTCGGCCTCCCGGATCGATGGCCGCTCACCGAGCTCGGCGAGCTCGCCGCGCACCTCAGGGGCGAGCTGCGCGTCGACCTCGGCGCGATGATCATCAACGGCCTCTGGCCCGCCGGGCTGCCCGCGCTGCGCCCGCCCGCCGCGGGGCTCGACCCCGAGGGCCTCGTCGCCCCCGTCTTCGCGACCATCGCCGCGGTCGCCCAGCAGCGCGTCCGCCAAGACGAGAGCCTCGCCGCCTGGCTCGCCGACGAGCGCGGGGCCGGCCGCGCGCCGCCCCCTGTGCTCACCTTGCCCTGGCGTTGGCCCGGCCTCGCTGGCCTCGGGGACATCCAGGCGATCCTCGAGGGCGCCGCCGCCGGCTGACGATGCCTGCCTACCCCTCGACGACGCCGCTACGGAGCGGGCTCCTCGGCCGTGTTCGCCGAGATCTCGCACAAGAGCTGCCCCGCCTCGACCGTCGCGCCTTGGCTCACCGCGATCGACGTCACTCGACCTGGGCCGCCCGCATACAGCTCGTTCTCCATCTTCATCGCCTCGACGATCACCAGCGGCGCGCCGCGCTCGACCAGGTCACCGACCGCCACCGCCACCCGCACGATCCGCCCAGGCATCGGCGCGACGACCCGCTCTGCCCCGTTGTTATTGCGGGCGCCCGCCCGCAGCGCCGCCCGCAGCGCCGCCGCCTGCGCGGTCTCGATCGCCACCGTCGCGCTGTGCCCGGGGATCTGCGCCGAGGCCGGCCACGCCTGCCCGTCGAGGGTCACGCACACGTGCTGGTTCGAGCCGACGCGGCGCACGATCATCGCCCCACCCGCGGTCTTCAGCACTGTCATCCGCTCCCCGTCGACCACCACCTCCACCGCGCCCTCCGCCTCACGCGAGGCGGCGACGCTCACCGAGTGCTCCCGCTCGCCGACCCGAATTTCAAAGTGATGACCTGCCACGATGGGTCGGGAGACTAAGCCATGCACGCCACGCCGTCCACGCCCGATCCCCTCGCGCACGCTCGATCCCCGCGTCAGATCGTCCTCTGCGTCGGCCCTGGCGGCGTCGGTAAGACCACCACCGCTGCGACCCTCGCCCTCGCCGCCGCCGCACGCGGTCGACGCGTCTTGGTCGTCACCATCGACCCCTCGCGTCGGCTCGCCCAGGCGCTCGGCTTTGAGTCCGGCAGCGCCCGCCCCGGCGACGAGCTCGTCGTCGACTCACCCGAGCTGCGCGGCGGCGGCGGCTCCTTGCACGCCCTCTTGCTCGACGGCCGCGTCGTCTTCGATCGCCTCGTCCGCGCCTACGCGCCGTCGCCGGCGGCCGCGCGGGCGATCCTCGACAACCCGATCTACCAAGCCACCACCGAGGGCCTCGGCGGCGCGCTCGAGTACGCCGCGATCGCCCAGCTCCAGCTCTTGCACGCCGAGGGCCGCTACGACTTGATCGTCCTCGACACCCCGCCCACCGCCAACGCGCTCGACTTCCTCGCCGCGCCGGAGCGGATCCACGAGCTCGTGCAGAACCCCGCGATCCGCCTGCTCACCGGCGGAGGCAAGCTCGGCGGCAAGCTCCTCGGCATCGGCAACGGCCTCGTGCTGCGCACCTTGAGCACCATCGGCGGCGGCGATTTTTTGCAGGACCTCGGCGCCTTCCTCCGCGACTTCGCCGAGGTCCTCGAGGCCTACCGCAGCCGCGCGGGCGACTTTCAAGCGCTGCTCACCTCGCCGGTCACCGGCGTGATCCTCACCACAGTCGCCTCACCGTTCTCGGTGCGCGAAGCGCTGCGCTTCCTCGGCGTCTTGCGCGAACGCGCCCTCCGCCTCGACGGGGTCGTCCTCAACCGCATCATGCCGCCCTCCCCGCCGCTCCCTGCGGCCGCGCTGCTGCGGCCCGCGCTCGCCGCACAACTCCCGGGAGAGGCCGTCGAACCGGCGCTGCTAGCGCTCGCCGACGCCTATGCGGGCCTACGCGCGGAAGGAGAGCAGAGCCTCGCCGCCGCCCAGACGATCGCCGAGGCCTACCCTGACCTGCCGATCTGGGCCTTACCGCGCCGCGAGCCGCCGCCCACCGGCCTGCTCGAGCTGCACGAGCTCGGCCGCCTCTTCGTCGCGATGCGCGCCTGAGCTACGCGGACCTGGACCCCAGGAGCACCAGCGGCGGGGGCGCCGCACCCCAGCCGATCCGTGCAGTCGATGCGTTCTCAGCCCCCGCGACTTGGATTACGCTCGCCAAATCGCTGTCCAACCAACCATGACTGCCACGACCCGATCCTCCCTCGCCCCGCTTCGTCGTCGACGTCTCCGCCAGAGCCTCGCCCTCGGCGCCGTCCTCTTTGCAGGAGCGATGATCAGCAACGAAGCCCAGGCCGCGATCCCCGCGGTGCTCAAGCCGCCGCCTGAGAACCAACGCACCAAGCAGTTCAATTTCGGCTTCGGCCCCTCCTCGCGGATCGGCGGCAGCTACGCCTACAACAACTGCGGCACGCCTGGGAACCCGCGGAGCTGCGGCTGGGGCGGCGGCTACGGCGGCGCCTTCAAGATGCACCAAGAGTTCATGTTCCACTTGACCGGCAAGTGGCACGGCCCGGCGCTCGGCATCCTCACCCAGCAAGAGTTCGCGGGCGGCTACTTCGGCTTCAACATCGCCCCGCGCTTCACCTACGACATCCAGGTGGTCAAGGGCCTCGCGCTGCTGGTCTCGCCGCACGTCTCGCTCGGCTACCACCTCTCGCACTGGAATTATTATTATTGGAACAACTACTACGGCTACGGCGGCGCCAACTACCACGCCGTCGATCTCCAGTTCGGGGTCGCCGTCAAGCTGATGCTCGCGCAGCGCTGGCTGGTCTGGGTGCAGACCCCCAGCTTTGATCTGCACATGGGCCCGGGCTCCTACTACTGCGGCCCTGGCGTGCCCGGCTGCGGCGCCTACGTCGCCGCCCGCTTCGACTTCCTCGTCGGCGGCGGCGTCGCCTTCTAGTCGACCACATGTTCCAAGAGCCAGGTCGGCCCTCGTCGACCGCCGGAGCGACGGAGCGCGCGGGCACCACAGCGGAGGCCCGCTCGCGCCGTCGTTCTTCAGAGAGTTGACCCCCGCAGCCTCCGGGGCGCCCACGAAGATCGGCGCGCACGCCCCACTCTTGTCCCAGCGCGGGCGCGCGCGGCGAGCTATATTCCGCCGCCCTTGCCGAGCCCCTTGCCCACCGAAGGACCGCTGCACGGCCACATCGCGCTCGCGCTGAGCGTCGCCGCGCTGCTGCTCGGCCCGGTGATCCATCGCGTCGCGCAGCGCGAGCGGGTCACCATGGCCGCCTTAGACAGCTTCGTCTTGGTCGCGGTCGCGGGCCTCGTCGTCGTCGAGATCCTGCCGGGCGCGCTCGGGCTCGCGGGCCCGCCCGCCCTGCTCGCGCTCGTGCTCGGCCTGCTCGCCCCCTCCATCGCGGAAGGCCCGCTGCGCCGCAGCAGCCAGGGGACTCACCGCGCCGCCCTCGCGATCGCGATCCTCGGCATGGCCCTGCACGCCTTCACGGACGGCCTCGCGCTCGCCGGCGCGCACGTCGGCGGCGCCACCGGCCACGGCGTCGAGATCGCCCTCATCGCCCACCAGCTCCCCGTCGCCGTCTCGATCTGGTGGCTGATGAACCCCCTCGGCGGCGCCCTGAGGGCCGCCCTCGTGCTCGCGCTCATCGCCGCGGCCACCGTCGCCGGCTACCTGCTCGCCGCCCGCAGCCTCGAGCTGCTCGACCCGAGCTGGGTCGGCCTCTTTCAGGCGCTGATCGGCGGCCTGCTCCTCCACGTCGTCGCCCACCGCGTCGAGGCGCCTGACCCGAGCAGCCCGCGCGCGCGGGTCGCCAGCGCCCTCGGCGGCCTCGCCGGCCTCAGCCTGCTCGCCGCGACCTTAGCCAGCGACCACGGCCACGACCACGGCGGCGCCGACGCGGTCTTTGAGACCTTCCTCGAGCTCAGCCGAGCCGCCGCACCTGTCCTTTTGGTCATCTTATTCGCCGCGGCGCTGATCGCCAGCGCGCTCCCGGCCGTCGACCCCGAAGGCACACCGCCGCGCTGGCCCGCCCGGCTCGCCCGCGGCCTGCGCCTCGCATGTGTGACCCTCATCGATCGCTTCGGCCCCTGGCTGCTGCTCGCCCTCTTGCTCGCCGCCCTCGTCAAACCCTGGCTGACAGGGCGCGCTCACCAGCACGCCCACGACGCCGCGAGCTGGCCCGAGGAGCTAGCCCTGCTCGCCGTCGCCGGCCTCTTGCTCGCCTCCTTCATCCGCCAGACCCCGCGCATCTTCCTCGGCAAGCTGTGGTCCACAGGCGGGCACGACCATAGGCACGATCACGGGCGCACCCACGGTGCGCACGGACACGAAGATCACGACCATGGCCCGCCGCGCTGAGCGCAATCGCGCCGCGCACCTCTGATTTTTTTGCGATCTCGCCTGGTAACCGACTCGGTTACTCTCGTCAGGTGCGCCGCGCATCTCTGATTCGGAGTCTTTGTGGGTTTTTCGTCCTCACCGCGCCCTCGCTCGCCGGCGCGGATCCTGGTCCGACCTTCATCCCCAACCCCTATCAGGTGATCCCAAGCGGCCCGGAGCGCCTCGATCTAAGCCCGGCCGCGGTCGCCGCGCGCCGGGCCGCGCCGCCGCCTCCTCAACCGCTCACCATCGACCAGCTCGACCGATACATGCTCGAGTCGGAGCCCGACCACAGCCCCGACCCGAACCACACCCCCTCGCTACCGCCTGGGTGGGTGCAGCGCGGCTCGCAGGTGATCCCTGAGGCGGTCGCCGCTGGCGCGCAGGTCCGCACGATCCCCGTCGACCAAGGGGAGCTCACGGCCCCCACGGACACCCAACGCGCCCTCATCGACGAGATCTGCGACTTCCCCGACCAAGTCCCCCCCGGCATCTACCAGGGCAAATGGCCGCCCGGCGGCGAGTACCCGCGCCGCGGCACCATCTATCTCAACTACCTCGGCGGCGTGCTCATGAACGGCAACGGCGAGAACTCGGCCGAGAACTACTCGTCGCTCGCGCTCAGCAACCACACCTACCCGGTCTTCGGCGGCGGTGAAGAGCGCGCCCACGCGATCGCCCAGGCCGTACAAGCCGACTTCGCGCCGTGGGCGATCCGCGTCGCTTACCTCGAGCGACCCCACAAGACGATCCCCTACGTCATGGCCATGGTCGGCGGCTCCTACAAGGACACCACCGCCGGCCCCTCCGGCGGGGTCGCGCCCTCGGCGGACTGCGAGGACGTGGGCATGCGCAACGTCTGTTACTCCTTCACCAACCTGCAGTCAGCGGCCGTCCAAGCCAACATCATCGGCCAAGAGGTCGGCCACACCTACGGTCTCGGCCACACCTACGGCAAGGATCGGATCATGGCCTATGGTTACAACACCAGCGGCGGCGCCGACATGATCTTCGGGGCTGACTGCGCCCAGATCTTCGTCGCCGCCGACCAAGGCGTCGCCTGCACGGGCGTCAACAAGTGCCACTGCGGCGTCGGCGAGCTGCAGAACGACAGCGCCCAAATTTCGGCGATCTACGCCCCCGCCGGCCCTGACATCGTCGAGCCGACGATCACCATCACCGCCCCCGCGGACGGCGCGAACTACGAGCTCGGCGAGAACATCGTCGTCACCGTCGACGTCTGGGACGACTATGGTGGTTATGGCTGGAAGATGATGGTCTACACCGAGGGCGAGCTCTTGGGCGAGGTCTACGACTACAGCCGCGCCCGCGCCTTCCAGCTCGTCGGCGTGCCCGAGGGCTCCTACGAGATCGTCACCGAGATCGAGGATCAGGCCGACCATATCGTCCAGGATCGGATCACCGTGCACGTCGGCGGCCTTCCCGCCGGCGAGACCACCGGCGAGACCACCGGCGACAGCGCCGGCACCAGCGACTCTGACAGCGCCGGCACCAGCGACACCGCCGCCGACGCGGCCACCGCGAGCGACGGCGACAGCGACACCGCCGGCGCCGACGACGGCGGCTGCGCCTGCGCGACCGGCACGGCGACCGGCTGGTGGCTGCTCAGCGCCCCGCTCTTCGCCTGGCGCCGCCGTCGGGGGCCCCGCTGAGCCCGGAGAGCGCGCTTCAGCCCGGTCGACACGTCCGCGGCCGCGCTGGCGAGTACCGACTAGAGCGCCTGCTCGGCGAAGGAGGATTCGGCGCGACCTGGCTGGCGCGGCGCGGCGCCGATGGCCACCGCGTCGCGCTCAAGATCCTCGCGCTCGATCGTATGGCCGATTGGAAGGCGCTCGAGCTCTTCGAGCGCGAGGGCAAGGTCCTGGAGGGGCTCATGCACCCGCAGATCCCGCGCGTGCACGAGCGCTTCCTCAGCGACGGCGAGGCCGTCGTCTCGTCGATCGACCAGCTCCCTACCGGCGTCCAACCCCGCTGGATCCTCGTCCAGGACTACATCGAGGGCCGCTCCCTCCGGCAGATGATCGCCGACCGCGGCCGCCTCGATGACGCCGGCGCCGCCGCCCTGCTGCGCGGCCTGCTCCGCGTCCTTCAATACCTGCACGGCCGCCACCCCCCGGTGATCCACCGCGACATCCACCCCGGCAACATCATCGTCGGCGCGGATCAGCGGCCCACCCTCGTCGACTTCGGCGCCACTCAAGATCGTCCGACCAGCGACAAAGGCGGCTCGACCACCGTCGGCACCTTCGGCTACATGCCGCTCGAGCAGCTCATGGGCCGAGCGCGCCCCGCCTCCGATCTCTACGCGCTCGCCGTCACCATGGTGGTCGCGCTCACCCACACCGAGCCTGATCAGCTCCCGATCACCGAGGCCACCGGCAAGATCGACCTCGACCGCGCCGCTCCCACCCTCTCCCCCGGCCTGCGCCGCGCCCTCTCCGCGATGCTCGAGCCGATCGTCGGCCAGCGGATCGCCAGCGCCGATGAGGCGCTCGCCCTGCTCGAGGGCCCCGCGCCGCCAGCCCTCGCCCCCGCGTCGACGACCGCCCTCGCCCCGGTGAGCGCCGCCGCGGGGCCGTGGCACGCCGCCGGCAGCGCCCTCGCCGGCGCCTCCTTGCTCGGCGCCGGCGTCATCTACACCGCGTTCTTCAACCAGCTCTCCGAGACCATGCTCGTACGGATCAGCATCGTCTGGGTGAGCGGCCTCGCCATCGGCCTCGGCATGCGCCACAGCGGCGATCGCCACCCCCTCGTCAACGGCCTCGTCTGGGGCGGCGTCGCCGCGGCGCTGCTCACCGTCTTTATCTTCGGGATCTTCCCCAGCCTCTGAGCTCACGCCGGCGGCGTCGCCGGGATCACCACCACCGGGCAAGGCGCCTGGCGGATCACCCGATCCGCCGTCGAGCCCACGAAGAAGCGCGCGACTCGGCTCCGGCCGCTCGCCGCCAGCACGATCAGATCTGCGCCGATCGCCTCCGCCTCCTCGAGGATCGCGTAGAGCGCCACCCCAGGCCGCGCCTCAAACACGACATGCACGTCGGGACAGCTCCGCTGCGCCAGCACCCTCAGCGCCTGCACCGAGGTCTCATGGGCGGCCCGGTGCACCTCGTTGATCACCTCGCCGCTGAGGCCGATGTTGCGCGACGCCCCCGCGTAGAGCGTGTTGTAGTTGAGCTGCGGCGTCACGTGCAGCAGGTGGACGACGCCCCCGCTGAGGCGCGCGAGGCTCGCCGCCAGCGCCAGCGCCCGCTCCGACGCGGGCGCGACGTCGATATGTTGGCCGTCGATCAGGATCGCGTGCCCGGCGGCGATCTGCTCGTCGCTGGCCGAGGCGAAGTCGATCGGCACCAAGATCCGGGCGAAGGAGCTGCTGCTGGCGGTCATCGCCGCGAAGCTACCTCGGATCACCGCCGCGGTCACGCCCTCGGCGCTGACCCGCTCATTTTGCGCAAAACCCCCGCGACGCGGCGCTCTCACGCCCCCGCCGGCGCCGACGCAGCAGCGGCGCCAACACCAAGGCCCACAGCGGCGCCCCGCCACCGTTCTGTCCCGAAGAACAGGCACAACCGCGATCGCGCAGATCGTTCTCATCGAGCCCGCCGACCTCGCTGGTATCGTCGCCCGAGTCGGCGTCCGAGTCTGGGTTCGGCGGCGGCGGCGGCGGATCCGGCGGCGGCGGATCCGGCGGCGGATCCGGCGGTGGCGGGTCTGGCGGCGGCGGATCCGGCGGCGGCGGATCCGGCGGTGGCGGATCCGGCGGCGGCGGGTCTGGCGGCGGCGGCGGGTCTGGCGGCGGCGGCGGATCCGGCGGCACCCACGGCCCCTCACTAAAGGGCGCCCCGCAGCTCGACGAGTAGCCCGAGATCGACGGCGTCACGCACGCCTGACTCCAGACGCCGTCGCCCACGTCGGGGCTGAGGGGGAAGCCGCCGCAGCCCGGCCCCGGCTCCCACACCCCGTCTGCGCTATGACACGGCGTGACGTCGATCCCCGTCACCTGCTCGAACCACGGCATCTCCCGCCAATACAGGTCGTAGACGGTCCCGTAGTCGCACAGCTCATCGTCGTAGGGCGCGTCCGGGTGCAGCGTCGAGCCCGCGCCGAACACCCGCCACGAGCCGTCTTGCAGGCGCAAGAACGAGGGCCCGCCGGAGTCGCCAAAACACGCGCCGGTCTGCTCGCCGACCATCACCACGTCGTTCGTCCCGACATCGACGACGGTCACCGTCTGCGCCGTATAGCGCTTGATCCCGGCGCCGCTGGTGATCACGTCGCCGTCGTTCCACGCGGCGTTGCTCGCGCCGAACCCCGCGACCGTCACCTCGACGCCAGGCTGAAGCTGCTCCACCTCGCAGCCCATCAGCAGCGGCACGATCGGCACCTCGGTGACCGCCTCTTTTAGGACACAGACCGCCAGGTCGACCCCGTCCGACTCCCACCCCGGGTGGACCTCACACGAGCTCACCGGCACCACACGCACCGGCGCGTCGGCGTCCTCGCCGAACATCACCGAGCCCGGCGTCGCCCATGAAGTGTTCGGGTCCATGCAGTGCGCGGCGAAGAGCACCACCTGCGGGTGCACCAGCGAGCCGGTGCAGAAGAGCCCATCCGAGCTGAGGTCGAGCATGCCCACCGTCGCCGGGAACTGACAGCTCGCCGCGTCGGTCCCGTTGTGGATCTGCTGCGGCGGCGGCCCCTGGTCCTTCAACGACGGCGCCGCCGCCACGGACGCGGAGGAGAGCGCGACCGCGGCCGCGATGAACGTTCGAATCTCTAAGCTCATCATCGTACCCGCTGATCGTGGCGCGACCGACGCCCCCGCGCAAGCGACGGGATCGCGCGGCTCACTGGATGCAGATCCATTTATCCATCGAGTTCCACGTGCAGTCCTCGTTCGGCATGCACATCTTCATGCACTCGCCGCACTTTTCGTCGACCTTCAGGTCGGCCTCGCAGCCGTTGCTCACGATGTTCCCGTCGCAGTTGCCCCACGCCTCGGACATCGACTGCGGCTCACACTGGAGCTGACAGGTGTTCATCGTGCACACCGTATTCGCCTTGAGGCCCATCTCGCCGTCGCACTGCTCCATCCCGCCCGCCTTGGTCCAGATAAAACCATCGCCGCACTTCGCGCTCTTGCAGCCCATCACGCAGGCGTCAGCGTTGTCCATGTTGCCGTCGTCGCACTCCTCCGCGCCCTGCTTGAAGCCGTCGCCGCACGACGCGCTCATGCACGTGTTCGTGCACGTATCGGTGTTGACCATGTTGCCGTCGTCGCACTGCTCCGCGCCCTGCTTGAACCCGTCGCCGCACACCGCGTTCTTGCACGTGTTCGTGCACGTGTCGGTGTTGACCATGTTGCCGTCGTCGCACTCTTCACCGGGCTGCGCGAAGCCGTCGCCGCACTTCGCGAGATCACACATGTTCGTGCACCCGTCGGTGTTCACGTCGTTGCCGTCGTCGCACTCCTCCACGCCCTCCAACACCTTGCCGTCGCCGCACACCGCGTCCTTGCACTGGTTCGTGCACACGTCGGTGTCGATCGTATTCCCGTCGTCGCACTCCTCCCCCGCGTCGAGCTGTCCGTCGCCGCAGCTCGCGCTCGCGCAGGAGTTCGGGCACTCGTCGTTGTTGACGGTGTTAGCGTCGTCGCAGACCTCGACCCCCTCTTGCACATAACCATCACCGCAGGTCGCGAGCTTGCACCCCTCGACGCACGCGTCCGTGTTGCTCTGGTTGCCGTCGTCGCACTCCTCGACGCCATCATGGACGAAGCTGTCGCCGCAGCTCGCGTCTAAGCACGAATCCAGGCAAGCGTCCTCGTTGCTCATGTTCCCGTCGTCACACTGCTCGCCCGCGTCAACGACCCCGTTCCCGCACGACGCGAGCTTGCAGCCCATCGTGCACTCGGGCGTGTTCGGGTCGTTGAAGTCGCACGACTCGGAGCCGTTCTTGATCCCGTCGCCGCAGGTCGCGAGCTTGCACGAGCTCGTACAGAACTTGGTGTCGTCGTTGAACTGGCCGTTGTCGCACTCCTCTCCGCTCTCCTTGTCGACCTTGCCGTCGCCACAAACCGGCCCGCCGTCGGTCTCCGTGCCTGACGGGTCGGTGGTGCTCGTCGTGTTCGGCGACGTATTCGACGTCGAGTCGAGCGTCGTCGCGCTGTCGCTGCCGTCGGCGCCGAGGCCGCCTGCGTTGAACGTACAACCGACGAGGAGCAGCGTCGCGAAGCGGAGCGCCCCGCTCATGGCAGAGAGTGGTCGAGTCATGGTCATTCCTAAGGCCAACATCGCCGACGATACGTGAACCGTCGCTGCGATGTCCACGTGAGCGCCGAGGCGCCACAAGTGTCGCCCGTGGACCACACGCGCGCCCCGGGCGGCGCACCCGCGCGACCGCGCAGCCGGCGCTCGCGGCCGCGCGCGACCAACACGACCACAATCGCGCGCCCCGTGGCCGTGTTACGTTCCGCCCTAGCGCCGCTTCTGGCGCCGCAACACCTCCCCCTGTGCGGGACAACGATCTCAGGAGACCCATGGCCGACCTCAAGCACATCGCAGCCACCCTCGCCGTCCTCGGCACCGCCGCCTTCTCGCTGACCGCGTGCAAGAAAGACAGCACCGAGGCCCCCGGAGGCGGCGGCGCAGCGGCGGGAGAGAAGTCCTGCGGCGGCGCGAACGGCTGCGGCGGCCACAAGACCGACGCCAAGGGCGAAGGCGACAAGACCGAGGGCGAAGGCGACAAGACCGAGGGCGCCGGCGAGGAATAAGCGGCGTCGCGGCGCGCGCGCGCTGATCAGCGCGCGCCACCCAACCGCGCGGCCAACACCGCGTGCGCCGGATAAGGCGGCCCCTCCGCCGCCTCTGCCGCCCCCTCTTCATCGCGCAGCGCGCCCTCTGGCGCCCGCGCATAGCTCGACTTCAACGCGCCGATCCGGCGCAGCGGCGCCTCCAGCAGCCGATCCGGCGCTCGCTCGAGCAGCCGGATCGTCTCCTCTGCCAGGTCCGCTTGGCTGCACACCAGCAGGGCGTCACAGCCCGCCTCGAGCGGACCCAGCGCCCGATCGCGCACCGAGAAATGATCGGCCACCGCCTTCATCTCCAGGTCGTCGGAGAACACCGCCCCGTCGTAGCCGATCTCCTCGCGCAGCAGCGCCATGATCGGCGGCGACAGCGTCGCGGGCCGCGCTCGATCCAGGCGAGGGAAGAGCACGTGCGCCGTCATCACGCTCGCCACCCCACACCGCGCCGCCGCCACGAACGGCGCCATCTCGATCGCCCGCAGCCGCTCCAGATCGTGATCGAGGCGCGGCAGCTCGAGGTGGCTATCGCTGGTCGTGTCGCCGTGGCCGGGGAAGTGCTTCGCGCACGCCGCCACCCCGCCCCCTTGCATCCCCGAGATCAGCGCCGCCGCGTGCGCCGCCACCAGCGCGGGCGTCCGACCGAACGAGCGATCGCCGATCACCGGGTTCGCCGGGTTGGTGTCGACATCCACCACCGGCGCGAAGTTCAGGCCGATCCCCAGCGCGCGCAGCTCGACCGCCAGCGCCCGCCCGAGCGCCGCCGTCCCCTCGAGATCGTTCACCGCGCCCACCTGCCGCATCGGCGGCCACGACGTCCACGGCGCCCGCAGCCGCTGCACCCGCCCGCCCTCCTGATCGATCGCGATCAGCAGCGGCGCGTCCGCCGGCGCGCACGCGTGCAACGCGGCGCAGAGCCGGCGCGCTTGCCCTGGCTCGCCCTCCACAAAATTCCTCTTAAACAGGATCACCCCGCCCACCTTACCGGCGGCGATCCAGCGGGCCAGCGACCTTGGCACCGTCGTCCCCTGGAACCCAACAAAGAGGAGCTGCCCTGGCTGCCACTGCGTCGACATCGACGTCAGCCTACTCCAACGGCGTCGCCGCCGCCGCGCCCCTGCGATAAGCTCCGCCGCATGGCTGACACGGTCTTTGGCAAGATCCTCCGGGGCGAGCTGCCCTGCCACCGAATCTACGAGGACGACCACGTGCTCGCCTTCCTCGACGTCAACCCGTTGAGCCTCGGGCACACCCTGGTGATCCCCAAGCGGCCCGCCGTCACCCTCGACCAGCTCGACGACGACAGCGCCGCCGCGATCGGTCGCGTGCTCCCCCGCCTCTGCCGCGCCGTGCTCGCCGTCACCGGCGCCAGCGCCTACAACGTCCTCCAGAACAACGGCCCCAGCGCCCACCAGGCGGTCTTCCACGTCCACTTCCACATCATCCCCAAGCCGAGCGCCGGCCAAGGGCTCGGCGTCACCTGGCCCTCACGCGGCCTCGATCGAGAGGAGGGCGACCTGATCGCCCGTCAGATCGCCGCGCACCTCGCCGGCTAGGATGTCCTCCAGGCCATTTTTATCTGGCCCCAAGGACATCTACGTCAGCCCGGCTGCACCCCCGGCTGCGCCGCCTGCACCGACCACTGCCAGTCGTCGAGCAGCACCACCGAGTCCCAGAATTGATCGCCGGTGTCCCAGATGGTGAAGCGGATCTCCATCGTCTCGCCGCCCTTCACGTTGCCGGACATCGTCAACCACCCCGTGCCGCCGCCGGAGTGGCCGAAGTGCCCGCACGCGGAGGCGTTGACGTCGAAGCCGGTGCCGATCACCTGCAAGGTCGACTGGCAGCCGTTATACGTGCTCGGCGCGCCGCACTGGCCGATCGTCCCGTTCTGGCACTGCGTGAACAGCCCCGGCGCGCTCTTCACCAGGTTCACGCCGACCGGCCAGGTCAGGTTGCCCTGCTTGTACACCGCGATGTTCTTGTCCGGCGGGTTGCCTGCCCCCTGCGAGTCCACCAGCGTCACGAAGAGGTCGTTGAACGCCGTGCACACGTACTCCGGGTACTCCGCCGAGTAGAAGAACATTTTCGCGGAGAACGACTTCGCGTTGGTCGGCACCCGCACCCGCAGCTTGAGCTGCACCGGGTTAAACGCCGTGTTACCGGCCGCGCCCGGGCAACCGGGCGCGTTCGGGAAGTTGCCCCCGTTCAGCGCCAACCAGTCCGCCGGCGCCGCGCTCACCGTGCCCGTGTTCACCCCCTCCTGAAACGCCGCGAACGCCGGGTTCGTCTGCCCCGTCGCCGCCGCGTGCCCTGAAGACAGCACCGCCAGGCGCTGCCCCATCTTCGGCGGATTATTCCCGCCGAAGAGCGGCCGGATCGACCGCGCGTTCGCGCTCGGCGCGCCCGCCCCGTCCGCCAACGTCAACGCCCCTGAGATCACCCCCCACTTCTTCTGGCTCAGCGGCGGGTTCTCGGTCGTGAACTGGCACAGGTCGATCGCCCGCGCGTAGTCCAGCGCGCTCGCCGAGTTGCTCGCCAGCCCCGCGTCGCACAGGCTCACCACGTTGTCCTTGTTGCCGTCGCAGTCGTCGTCGACGTTGTTCCCGCCGAACTCAAACGCCCCCGGGTTCACCAGCTCTGGCGTGTTACACGCGAGCCCTGGCGAGTCGCAGCAGTCGCCGTTGCACACCGTCCAGCCGTCCTTGTCCGCGTCTGGGTCCTCATCGACGACCCCGTTGCAGTTGTCGTCCAGGCCGTTCGAGCACAGATCCGTCGGCTTCGGCAGCAGCTCGCCGACGCAGGGCCCGTAGTCGGTGCCTTGCGCGTTGCAGGTCGCCTCCCCCGCCTTGCAGATCCCGACGTTCTTCGCCTCCGCGTCGCCCGTGAAGCACTCGATCTTCGTCCCCGGCTCGCACGAGCACGCGCCCTTGACCTCGCAGCCGTTGCCTTGATCCTTGTCGCAGTCGCTATACCCGGGCTTGCACGGCCCCAGCACGCACGCGCCCGAGCACAGCGGCTCCGCGTTCGGAAGGCCGCCGCAGGCCGCGTCGCAGCCGCCGCAGTGATCGAGGCTGCTCATGAGATCCACGCAGTCCCCGCCGCAGCAGGCGAGCCCGTCTTGGCACGGCTGCTGGTCGTTGCAGCCTGGCACGCAGCTCCCTCCCGCGCAGATCGTCCCCAGCGCGCAGTTACCGTCGATCACGCAGCCCTGGCAGGTGTTGGTGCTCACGTCGCACACGGTCGGCGCCATACAGTCCTCATCGCCGTCACAGCCGGGCGCGCACTGCTCGCTCACCGCGTCACAGAACTGTCCATCCGGACATTCACCCGCCATACACGGCAGCACCCCGCCGCTCGTCGTCGCGTCTGTGGTCGCGTCCGTCGCCCCGCTCGTGGTCGCGTCGCTGTCCGTGGCGACGCCGGTCGACTCCGCCGTCGTCGACTCGCCCGCGCTCATCGAGCCGGCGCTGGTCGAGTCTGCGCTGGTCGACGGGTCCGTCGCCGCGCTGGTCGAGCTCGTCGCCTGCGCCGTCGTAATTGTCGCCGCCCCGGTCGTGGTCCCGCCCGAGCCCGTGTCGTCGCCGACACAGCCGACGAGCGCCATCACGCCAACACCGACCCACAAGACACCTGAGGCGCTGAGATTACGCATTGGATCATCGTATGCCGAAGCGCCGACGAGCGACAACACACTTGTTCATCCGCTCGGCCGCCGTGGCCTCCGCCGACGCGACCGCGCGCCCAGGCCGAACCCAGGCGCGCGCGCCCTCGCGCCCTGGCATCATCGCGACCATGAGCACCCCGCTCCGGGCCGAGCCCGCCGCCACCGAAGCTGACAACCACCGGCGCTGGGACGGCCGAGCCCGCGGCCACTACGAGGTCTGGTACCTCACCGTCAACCACCGCGAGCGCCGCGCTGGGTTCTGGATCCGCTACACGCTCGAGTCCCCCGAGGCAGGCCACGGCGAGCCCTACGCCCAGCTCTGGTTCGCCTTCTTTGACCAGCGCGATCCGACCCGCAACTTCGCGCTCAATGAGCGCCGCCCGATCGCCGCCATGCGCAGCAGCGACGCCCCCTTCGCGCTCCAGCTCGGCGACGCCCGCCTCACCCATCACAGCGCCGCGGGCGCCCTCGAGGGCTACGGCCACCGCGCCCGCTGGGAGCTGCGCTGGCCGCCCGGCCTGCGCACCCGCCACCACCTACCTGGCCTTATGTACAGGCGAGGCGGCCTCGGCGAGACCACCGTGCTCTCACCCAACCATGACGTCGCGATCACCGGCGAGATCGAGCTCGACGGCCATCGGCTCCTCCTCCAGGGCGAGCCCGGCGGCCAGACCCACCTCTGGGGCCGCCGCCACGCCCACCTGTGGGCCTGGGGCCGCTGCAACACCTTTGAAGGGCGCCCGCGCGCCGTCTTCGAGTCGCTCACCGTTCACCTCCAGCGCGCCGGCCTGCTCCTCCCCCCGCTCACCGTGCTCACCCTCACCCTCGACGGCGAGCCGATCTTTTTTAACCAGTTCCACCACCTCCCCTTCACCAGCGGCCACCTCAGCACCGGCAGCTACCGCTTCGCCGCGACCGGCCCGCGCCACCGCCTGCGCGGCGAATTCCGGGCCCGCCCCGAGGACATGGTCCTCGCCACCTACGCCGACCCTGACGGAGCGCCCGCGTACTGCGCCAACACCGAGGTCGGCGCCATCGAGCTCCTCGTCGAGCGCCGCGGCCTCCGCGGCTGGAGCGCCCCTGAGCGCCTCCACAGCCCCTTCGGCGGCCATTTTGAGGTCGGCGCCCGGGCCCGCGATCCTGAGATCACGAGCGACCACCTGACGATCCTCTAAACACGCTCGCCCGCGCCCCGCCTACCCGGGAGGCGGCGACGCGTCATCGCTCTGGGCGAGCGCCGTCGCCTCTGTCGCCGCGGCTGCGGCCAGCAGCCGCCCCAACCCCGCCGGCAGCTCCTTCACGAAGACGTCGTGCTTCGAGTACGGGATCTCGATCTTCGCAGCCTTTAGCGCCTTGTAGATGCGAAAATTCATATCGCTCACGACGATGTCCTTCAGCGCCGGGTCCTCGAGCCACACCATCACCGAGAACTCGAGCCCCGAGTCGCCGAAGCCGCGGAAGAAGACCAACGGCGCCGGCGCCGTGGAGATATTCGCGGCGCCCACCGTCGTCGACAGCAGCACCGCGCTAGCCCGATCGACGTCGCTCCCGTAGGCGATCGACACCGGCACGCCGATCCGCTGCCGCGTGTACGGACCACCTGTCTCATTGACCACCTTCGCGTTACCGATGATCGAGTTCGGGATGTTGATCTCGATGTCGTCGCGCGTCAGGATCCTCGTCGAGCGGATCCCGATGTCAGTGACTCGCCCGCGCAGCCCGTCCTCGAACTGGATGTAGTCGCCGAGCTTGTACGGCGCGTCGGCGATGATGAAGATCCCGGCGAAGAGGTTCGCCAGCGAGTCGCGCGCCGCAAAACCCACCGCGATGCCCACCACCCCCGCCGAGGCCAACCACGCGGTGATATCGACCTGCCACGCGAGCATGATCGCGTAGATCGCCCCCGCGAAGATCACCACCTTCAGCAGGATGTCGAAGATCGGCAGCGTACGCGCCTGCACCACCGAGGTAGGCGAGGCGTGGGAGCTCATCGTATGGAGCACCGCCGTGCCGATCCGGATGAGCGCGCCGGCCCAGATGATCGCGGCCAGCGTCTCGAGGATCGAGATCAGCAGGCGCTCCCAGCCCTCGCTCAGCGTGACGATGTTCATCGCCCAACGCGCGCCGATCAGGATCACCGTATAGAAGAGCGGCCGGCGCATCGACGCCACCAGTAGGTCGTCCAGCGTCGTCTCGGTGCGCGCCGCCAGCCTCCCGAAGACGCGGGTGAGCAGGCGCTCGCCGAGGAACGCCACCACGACCGCGACGACGAGCGTGATCATCGCCCGCGAGGCCGGAAGCTCTAAGAAATCCACGACGGCGTCGAACATAGGAGCCGCCATCAACGCGGCCTGACCGCGGAGGATAACGCATCGCGGACGCGCTGCGGCGCGCCCGCGCTGGCGCCCGCGAGCGCGTCGACGAGCCTGCCCTCGCGGTCGAGGATCAGCGCCGCCGGCAGCGCCGCCACCTGGAGCTGCGCCGCGAGCGCTCCCTGCGGATCCCAAGCCAGCTCCACCCCGCGCCGCGGCGACGCAGCGCTCAGCGCCTCCCGCTCCGGGTCCATCACCACCACCACGATCACCAGCTCCCCGCGGAACTCCGCCAGCAGCGCCGCGTGCAGCTCGTCGCGCGCGGGCCAGCTCTCCGCCCATGACCCTGACAGCTCGAGCAGCACCGCCCTGCCCGCGAGCGCGCGCAGCTCGAGGCCGCTGCCGTCCGCCCGCGGGATCGTCAGCGCCAACACGTCACCGCGCGCGCGGTTGGTCGGCGCGGCCACCGGGTCCGGCAGCGCCGCCTCGCCCTCAGCTTCGGCGTTCGCGGGCGCGGGCGGCCGCGGCGGCGCCGTCGGCGTACAGCTCACCGCCGCGACGATCAGCGCGGAAACGCGCGCCCTCACCCGCGGCGGGCACACCCTGCTCATGCGTCGTGCACCACGTCGACCAGCAGCTTCGCGATCCCCGGGTCCGTGTGGCGCGAGATCCCGTGGCCCAAATTAAAGATGTGCGCGCGCGCCGCTCGACCCGCCGCCACGATCTCACGCGCGCGCCGCTCCACCAGCGCGGCCGGGCCGAGCAGCGCCATCGGATCGAGGTTGCCCTGCACCACGCGCTCTGGCCCGACCGTCGCGATCGCCGCCTGTAGATCGATCGTCCAGTCGATCCCGATCACGTCCGCCGGGATCGTCGCCGCGTCGGCCAGCAGGTTCGCGTTGCCGCGGACGAACAAGATCACCGGCGCCCCCGCCCCGCGCACCTCCTCGACCAAGCGGCGCAGGTGCGGCAGCACGTGCACGCGGAAGTCCGCCGGCCCCAGCGCCCCCGCCCACGAGTCGAAGATCTGCACCGCGTCCACGCCCGCCTCGACCTGCGCGCGCAAGTAGTCGATGAGCAGCGTCGTCATCGACTCCATCAGCCCGCCGAACAGCGCCGGCTCGCGGAAGATCAGCCCCTTGATGTGCTCGAACTCGCGGCTCGTCTGCCCCTCCACCAAGTAGCTCAGGGTCGTGAACGGCGCCCCGCAGAAGCCGATCAGCGGCACCCGATCGGCCAGCGCGCGCTTACAAGCCCGCACCGCGTCCATCACGTACCCCACCTCTTGCCGCGGATCACCCCAGCGCAGCCGCGAGATGTCGGCCGCGCTCCGCACCGGCGCCGCGATCCGCGGGCTCGGATCGAACACGACGTCGACCCCCAGCGCGTCCAACACCACCAAGATGTCGGAGAACAAGATCGCCGCGTCGACCCCGAGGATGTCGACCGGCTGCAGCGTCACCTCCGCGCACAGCTCGGGGCTCCGGCACAGCTCCTCGAACGAGACCTTCGCGCGGATCGCCCGGTACTCGGGCAGATAACGGCCCGCCTGTCGCATCAACCAGATCGGCGTCCGAGCCGGCCGCGCGCCGCGGCAAGCGAGCAAGAAGGAGTCATTCTGCGGAGCAGACATCGGCCGCGACTATACCCGCGTCAGCGCCGGGTCGGCGCGCCCAGCCGATCGCGGCGCGCCCGCCGAGGCCCGCGACCGCCTGCCGCGCCGCCCTGCTCGCAGCCCGCCGATTCTGCCATACTGGCCGCGCCCACCGTGTCGTGGATCGTCTTCCTCTTCCTGGTCTGCTACGGCAGCGTCCGCGCCTGCCTCAGCGTGCGCGGCCTGCTCCGCTACACCCGCCTGCGGCGCCAGCTCCCCGCCCGGCCGGGCCCCCTCGCCTTACCAGGTCACTTGAGCCTCGGCCTCAGCCACCTGATCGAAGAGGCCCACGCCGCCCGCGCGCGCATGATCGACGCCGCGCGCTCGATCGGCGCCGTCCTCATCCTCGACCCGGACGTCCCCCTCGGCGTCGTCCGCGACTATCGCTACCGCATGGCCGTCCTGAACGCCTGGTCCGCCGCGACCCAGTGTCTGCGCTCGCGCGAGGGCCTCGACGAGCGCGAGCGGGTCCGCCTCGATGACATCGGCTGCACCTTCGATCGCTTCGAGCAGACCTTGAGCAGCTTGGACGTCGCCTTCCACCAGGCCAAGCGCGCCCGCCCCTTCGAGCCCTTCGCCGTCGAGCAGGTGCGCGCCACCTACTCACGGGTCGCCGCCATGGCCTACGAGCTCGAGCTCCTCGAGAGCCGCCTCGGCGTCAGCCCGAGCGATCCCTACCGCGCCTGAGCTCGCCGCGCTGGACATGTGAGCCGGCGCTCGCGGCGTCCCGAACTCGACGCGCGAAATTCACCGCGCTGTCACATGCACCCCCGATCATGCGCGGCGGTGCCCATCGCCCTCCCCCACCCGACCCGCGCTCACCTCGGACTGCTCAGCGCCGCCGCCCTGCTCGGCGCCTGTGACCCTGACGAGGCCGCCGCCCGGCGGAGCTGGCTGCACACCACCCTCGTGCTCGACAACCAAGTCTTCCTCGAGACCGAGCCAGAGCTCACCGGCGGCAAGCTCGCCGCGATGGCCAGCGATCCGTACGCCTACTTCCGCGGCAGCGTCGGCCAATACGCCCGCGACCTCGCCCAAGCCGGCGCCCCCGGCTACCTGCCCACCGCCTACCTCCCCGCTGAGGCCGCCGACGTCGCCCTCGTCGGCGATCCCCACCTCGAGAACATCGGCACCTACCGCCCCGCCGAAGGCCCCTTGGTGCTCGAGTTCAACGACTTCGACGCCGCCACCTACGGCCCCTACCACTACGACGTCCGCCGCCTCGCCCTCTCGATCGCCGTCGCCGGCCGGGTCCTCGCCCGCAGCGCCTCCGACCTCGACGAGGCCGCTCAAGGCGCCGCCGTGCTCGCCGCCCTGCGCGGCTACACCGAGGAGATCGCCCGGCTCGCCGACGGCGCCCCGCCCGCCCCGATCCTGTCTGATGAGCCAGATCTGGCCACCGACACGATCCTCCGCGACCTCTTCAAAAAAGCCGACGAGGACGGCGGCGCCCGCGAAGAGCTGGCCGACTACACGGCCCTGGAGCGTGATCCTGAGCTCGAGACGGACGTCCGCCGCTTCCAGTACGGTGAGGTCGAGCCGTCGCGAGTCTGGCGCGGCGGCGCCTACGAGCAGCAGATCCACGAGGACGCGCTCGCCCCGACCAGCGCCGACGATCGCTGGATCATCGGCCAAGTCATGCGCAGCTACCCCGCCACGCTCGCCGCGCCGCTCCCCCATCAGGAGGAGCAACTCGCGATCAAGGGCGTCGCCCGCCGCCTCGGCGCTGGCGTCGCCAGCTACCCTGTCCGTCGCTACTACGTGCTCATCGAGGGCCCCACTGCCGAGGTCGATGACGACCAGATCCTCGAGCTCAAGCAGATCTTCGATCCGATGCTCGTGCCTGGCATGGATGAGGCCGCCCGCCCTCGCTTCACCGACAACGGCCAACGCACCCTGACCCTCCAGCGCGCCCTCCAGAGCGGCCCCGCCGTCGATCCTCTCTTCGGCGTCGGCCACGCTGGAGGCCTGCGCTTCCGCGTCCGCGAGCGCACCAAGTACCAGCGCGGCCTCGATCTCGCGCGGATCGCCGAGCGCCTCGCCGACGGCCGCTTCAGCGCCGGCGACGTCGCTGAGCTCACCCGCTGGGCGGGCGTGCTGCTCGCCCGCAGCCACGCCCGCGCACCCAAGCACGACGGCCGCCCCGCCGCCCCCGCGATCGCCGCCGCCATCGCCGCCGACCCCGAGGGTTTTTTAAGAGAGACCGTCGACTTCGTCGCCGCTTACGCCCCCGTGCTCGACCAAGACTACGCCCACCTCGACGCGCTGCTCGCCGACCACGGCCCCCGCCTCGGCTACTTCGCCCGCTGAACGACCTGTCTTTTGAGACATTCTTCTTTCATCGCCCTTGTCTGTCTGTTGATCGCGCACCGAGCACCTCATGGCCATCCCCTCTCTCTTCGCGCTGACGCTCCTCCTCGCCGCGCCCGCAGCAGAAGCCCCCGACGCCCCCGACGCCCCCGCTACGCCCGCCGAGCCCACGGAGCCCCTCGCGGGCCCAGCCGTCTCGACCACCGAAGAAGACCCAGGGGTGAGGGCGCTACTCGACCCCAGGTTCGCGTCCGAGGCCGCGACCACCCGCGAGCCCGAGACCGAACGACCCCTCACCGACCCCGCGCCCCTCGTCCATGCCGTCGAGGTCGACGCCGACAAGGAGCCGTGGCGTCGCCGCGCCCTCGCCCGCGAGGCCCTGCACCTCGATCCCGACGTCGCCCTCCCGAACAACTGGCCGATCGCCCCGCTCTGCAACCTCGCCGAGGCCGCCCCGGATCTGTGCGTCACCGTCGACGCCGAGCTCTTCGCCGGATACCGCCTCCGCTCGCTCGCCGGCCGGCGTTTTAGCGAATTCGCGCTCGACCGCGCCGAGCTCGGCACCGCCCTCTGGGCCCGCCCGCACCGCCGCCTCGACGCCGGCGTCATCCTCCGCCTCGAGGCGATCCGCAGCGCCGGCCCGCAGAGCCTGATCGGCATCGACGGCGACTCCATGATCGTCCGCGTCGCCCAAGCCTACGGCCACGCCGCCGTCCACCTCGGCCCGATCACCCTCGGCGTGCGCGCCGGCCAGATCGCCGAGCGCTGGATCGAGCAGCTCGAAAAAGGCTACGACACCCGCGGCGTCGACCCCCTCAGCTCCGACCGCCTCGTCCTCTTCGACCGCGCCGACCTCGGCGCCTCGCTCACCGCCAGCGGCTGGGGCGGCCTCGTCGAGCTCGACCTCGCCCTCACCAACGGCGAGGGCCGCGCCCAAGAGGAGCTCAACCGCGGAAAGAACACCACCGCGCTCCTGACCGTAAGGCCATGGCGAAAGCGACACCCCAAGGGCCTGATCGCGCTCGCCGTCCACGGCCTCTACCGCGACGGCTCTTACGGCCTCGGCGCCGCCAGGGCCCACCGCGGCGCCGCCGCGCTCACCTTCGCCAGCCCGTGGGCCTACGCCGGCTTCGAGTTCGTCGAGGCGCTCGGCGTGCGCGAGCAAGGCGACCGCACCGCCCGCAGCCTCGGCGCCTGGCTCAGCGCCTACGCGTGGGCCCCTTACCTCGGCGTGTACGGCAAGTATGACCGAGTCCGCCAGGACCTCGCGCTCGCCGACAGCACCGTCCAGATCTCCAGCGTCGGCCTCTTCTCTGACCTCTTCGGCTACACCTGGCGGCGCCGCCGTCGCCTCCGCCTCTACGCCGGCTACCAGCACGAGGGCTACGGCGCCGCCGCCGGCCCGGTCCCGGGCGCCCCGCAGGCCGCCGACACCCACCGCTTCCTCCTCCAGCTCGAGGCCCAAGGCCTCGGCCCGAGCCTTTTGATCAAGAAGGCGCGCCCTCCCCGATCAATCTGACCTAAAGGACATCTCCATGAACTCCACGCGATCCCTCGCACCCCTCGCCCTCACCCTCGCCCTCACCGCCTGTAGCATGGCCAACGAGGCCACCGACGGCAGCGCCACCTACGGCGACGACGACACCACCCAGGCCAGCACCAGCACCGGCGGCGAGACCAGCGGCGCCGCCACGACCAGCGGCGGCACATCGACCGCCACCTCAGCATCATCCTCCTCGACCAGCGGCGGCGACCCCTGCGGCGACGGCGTCCTCGACCCAGGCGAGCTCTGCGACGGCGATCAGCTCGGCGGCCAGACCTGCGTCGGCCTCGGCGCCCCCTACACCGGCGGCCAGCTCGCCTGCGCCCCGAGCTGCGCCGCCTTCGACGTCTCCGCCTGCGACGTCGACGCCGCCGCTCCCCTCGTCCGACTCAACGAGATCCTCGCCAAGGGCGCGAGCGAAGGCCCCTACGCCGGCATGGGCGACCTCATCGAGCTCGTCAACGTCGGCGGCGCCGCGGCCGATCTCAGCGGTTGGCGCCTCTCCGACGAGCCCCTCCTCCCCGACGACAAGACCCTCATCTTCGCCCCACGCACCTTCCTCGGCCCCGGCGAGCACCTCGTGATCACCGAGAGCACCGGCCTACCGTTCGGCGTCTCCAGCTCCAACCCCGAGACCCTCACCTTGCTCGACGCGGGCGGCATCGCCGTCGACGTCGTCACCTTCGAGGGCGCCGCCGCCGCGATCTCCTACTGCCGCGTACCCGACGGCGAGGGCCCCTGGCAGAGCTGCTTACAAACCCCCGGCGCCGCCAACAAGCCCGGCGAAGCCCCCCAGCCGACCTGCGGCGACGGCGTGCTCGATGAGGGCGAGCCCTGCGACGGCGACCAGCTCGACGACGCGACCTGCGCCACCCTCGGCTTCGACGGCGGCCAGCTCGCGTGCACCGACGCTTGCACCTTCGACACCAACGCCTGCACCACCGCCTCCAAGCTGGTCCTCAACGAGCTCAGCTCCGCCGGCGACGACGAGATCGAGCTCTACAACGCCGGCCCCGCCGCCGTCGACATCTCCGGCTGGATCCTCACCGACGACCTCGCCGACCCCTACGATCCCGAGCTCGACGCCGAGGAGCTGCTCTTCCCGCCCGGCACCACCCTCGCCCCGGGCGCCTTCCTCGTCCTCCCCAAGGGCGTCGGCGCGCTCGAGCACCCCTTCGGCCTCGGCGCGGGCGGCGACACCGTCCGCCTCTTCGACGCCGAGCTCACCGTCGTCGACGCCGCCACCTACGGTCAAGACCAGGCCGCGCAGTCCTTCTGCCGCCTGCCTGATGGGCCAGGTGGCGCCTGGACCCCCGGCTGCGTCGCCACCTTCGGCGCCAGCAACAAGGGCCCCTGAGCCGGCGGCTTCACACCTGACTGAAGAGCCATCTTCTTCCGGGATCGCGCGCGCTCTCACGCCCCGCGCGCGATCCCGAGCAGCTTCATCCGCTTGTGCAAGTGCGTGCGCTCGACCCCCAGCGCCTCCGCCGTGCGCGAGACGTTCCACCCGTGCTCGCCGAGGCGCTGACGGATAAACGCCCGCTCCACCGCCTCGCGGAACACCTTTAACGACACCCCCGCCGGCACCGCCCCCTCCGCGAAGCTCACCAGCGTCTCCGCCGCCGCGCTCGCCGAGGCCTCCTCGCCCTCGCGCAGCTCCTCCGGCAGGTCCTCCACGCCGATGTCCCCGTCCGCGAGGATCGCCAGCCGCTCCATCAGGTTACGCAGCTCGCGCACGTTGCCCGGCCACGAGTAGCCCGAGAGCAGCGCCAGCGCCTCCTCGCTGAAGCGCTTCGCGCTGATCCCGTTCTCGCGGCACGACTGATCTAAGTAGTAGCGGCACAGCAGCTCCACGTCGCCGACGCGCTCGCGCAGCGGCGGCACCACCACCGGCACCACCGCCAAGCGAAAATAGAGGTCCTCGCGGAACTCATTCACCGCCACCAGCTCGCGCAAATTGCGGTGCGTCGCCGCGACCACCCGCACGTCCACCTTGATCGGCCGCTCGCCGCCCACCCGCGTCAGCTCGCCGCTCTGCAGCACCCGCAGCACCTTCGCCTGGGCGCCCAGATCCATATCGCCGATCTCATCGAGGAAGATCGTCCCGCCGTCGGCCACCTCGAAGAGCCCGCGCTTCTGCGCCGTCGCGCCGGTGAACGCGCCGCGCTCGTGCCCGAACAGCTCGCTCTCGATCAGCTCCCGCGGGATCGCGGCGCAATTCACCTTGATAAAGGCCCGCTCCGCCCGATCGCTCGCCTGGTGGATCGCCCGCGCCACCAGCTCCTTGCCGGTCCCGCTCTCCCCCTCGATCAGCACCCGCGCCTTCGTCGGCCCGATCTTTTCGATCTGCCGGAACAGCGCCCGACACGCCGCGCTCTCGCCGATGATCTCGCCGCGCAGCGCCCCACGCAGCCGCCGCAGCTCCCGCTCCGCCCGCGCGTGCCGCAGCGCGTTGCGCACGCCCACGACCACGCGATCGCGCACCAGCGGCTTCTCAAAGAAGTCGAACGCGCCGAGCCGGGTCGCCCGCACCGCGTCGGAGACGGTCGCGTGGCCCGAGATAAGCAGCACCGGCAGCGCCAGCGTCCCGCCGCCGAGCTCACGCAGGCGATCGAGCAGATCAAGCCCCGAGATCCCCGGCAGCAGCACATCCGCGATCATCACGTCGATCTCCGGCGCCCCCGCCTCGGAGCCCGGCAGCCCGCCGCAGCCGCGCCGCATCAGCAGCGCCAGCGCCTCCTCTGCGCTGCCCGCGTCGAGCACCGTCGACCCCTCACCCTCGAGCACCATCCGCAGCGCGCGTCGAATATTGCGCTCGTCGTCGACCACGAGGATCGTCCCATGGAGGCCTTGCTGCTGCTCCTGCGACTCCGCCATACCGGCGCCGATCCTAACCCACCTCGCCCGCGGCTCGGCGAGCGCGCTCGCGACCGCCGGGAATAACCGAGCCGCGATCGTCGAGCAAGAAACCATCACACACGCGGACCGCCGGGCTCGGCCGGCGAAAACTTTGTGTGATCGCCCTCGCCGTGGAAGCTGCCGGCATGCAGGACTCGGCCCAGGCTGTCACCACGGCGCCCACCAAGGCGACCACGCCGACCCCCGAAGCAGCGCCGATGACGCCCGCCTGGAGCGCCCCCGAGGGCCGCGCGCGGCTCTTCTTGGGCGACGCGCTCACCGTCTTAGGCGCGCTCCCGGCCGCCTCCGTCGACGTGATCTTCGCCGACCCGCCCTACTTCCTCTCCAACGGCGGCATGACCTGCCGCGCGGGCAAGCGCACCAGCGTCGACAAGGGCGCCTGGGATCGCAGCCAAGGCGTCGAGCAGAACCACGAATTCAACCGCGCCTGGCTCGCCGCCTGTCAGCGCCTCTTAAGGCCCAACGGCACCATCTGGGTCTCGGGCACCGGCCACGTGATCTACAGCGTCGGCTACGCGATGCAGCAGCTCGGCTTCAAGCAGCTCAACGAGATCGTCTGGGAGAAGCCCAACCCGCCGCCCAACCTCTCTTGCCGCTACTTCACCCACGCCACCGAGTCGATCCTCTGGGCCGCGCGCGACCGCAAGAGCAAGCATCACTTCGAGTACAACAAGATGCGGCAGGCCAACGGCGGCACCCAGATGAAGACAGTCTGGCGGATGACCGCGCCCGGCAAGTCCGAAAAGGCCCACGGCCGCCACCCCACCCAGAAGCCCCTCACGCTGCTCGAGCGGATCCTGCTCGCCTCATGCCCGCCGGGCAGCGCCGTGCTCGATCCGTTCAACGGCAGCGGCACCACCGGCGTCGCCGCCGTCCGCCTCGGCCACTCGTACACCGGCGTCGACCTCGACCCCGAGTACATCGAGCTCACCCGCAGGCGCCTCATCGCCGAGCGCCCCGAGTGGGAGCACGCCGCCGCGACCAAGCCTGTGCTCCGCGTGGTCGCCTGAGCGCGCGTCGCTCAAACGTCCATGATCTCGGCCTCTTTTTTGGCGAAGATCTCATCGACCGACTTGATGTAGCGGTCGGTCGCCTCTTGCACCTTCTCCAGCGCCTTCTTCAGCGCGTCCTCGGAGAGTTCCTTCTTCTTCTCCGCCTCCTTGAGGAGCTCATTCGCCTCGCGGCGGGCCTGTCGGCAGGCGACCTTCGCGTCCTCGGCGAGCTCCTTAATCTGCTTGACCAGCGCGCGCCGGCGCTCCTCCGTGAGCGGCGGGATCGGCAGACGCAGCACCACGCCGTCGTTGTTCGGGTTCAGGCCCAGCCCAGCGCTGCCGATCGCCTTCTCGATCGCTTGCAGCGAGTTGCGGTCGTAGGGCTTGACCACCAGCAGCCGCGCGTCGGCGACGCTCACGGTCGCCACCTGGTTCAGCGGCACCGACGCGCCGTAGCTGTCGACGCGCACGCCGTCGAGCACCGCCGGGTTCGCCCGGCCGGCCCGCACCCGCGACATACTGGTGCGGAGGCGCTCGATCGCCTCGTTCATGCTCTCGGTTGCGAGTTCTAGCGCCTCATCCTGCATCGTCCGATCCTCTCTCTTGGAGTCCACCAAGCCACAACATCAGCCGATCGAGGTCGGCCGCGCGAGGCCCTCTGGGGCGACCAGCGTGCCGATCTGCTCGCCGCAGACGACCCGCCGGATGTTGTCCCGCGTCAGCATATCGAAGACCACGATCGGCAGGCTGTTCTCTTTGCACAGCGAGATCGCGGTCGCGTCCATCACGTTGAGGCCGCGCGCCAGCACCTCGAAGTAGTCCAGGCGAGTGAAGCGCACCGCCGCCGCGTCGAGGGTCGGATCGCGGTCGTAGACCCCGTCGACCTTGGTCGCCTTCAGCAGCACGTCCGCCTGCACCTCCATCGCCCGCAGCGCCGCCGCCGTGTCGGTCGTGAAGTACGGGTTGCCGGTGCCCGCCGCGAAGATCACCACGCGCCCCTTCTCGAGGTGGCGGGTCGCGCGGCGGCGGATGTACGGCTCGGCGATCTCCTTCATCTCGATCGCCGAGAGCACCCGGGTGAAGACGCCGCGCTGCTCGAGCGCGTCCTGCAGCGCGAGCGAATTCATCACCGTCGCCAGCATGCCCATGTAGTCCGCGCTCGCCCGGTCCATCCCGGTCGCCGCCGCCTGCATGCCGCGGAAGATGTTGCCCCCGCCGATCACCACCGCGACCTCGACGCCGAGCGCGATCAGGTCGCCGATCTCGGCCGCGATCGTGCGTAGCACCAAGGCGTCGACCCCATACCCTTGCGCCCCTTGCAGCGCCTCGCCGGAGAGCTTGAGGAGGATCCGCTTATAAACCGGCCGGTGCTGCACTGTGTCCTCCGCTCGTCTCGCACAAACGGAGAGGGCGGGGAGATCCCGCCCTCTCATCCGTCTCAGCCCGCCGCGTTGACTTGCGCGGCGACCTCAGCGGCGAAGTCCTGCGACTTCTTCTCCAGCCCCTCGCCCAGCTCGTAGCGGGCGAAGCGGCGGATCTTCACGTTCTCGCCGATCCGCGCGACCAGCTCCTGCAAGAGCTGCTCGATCGACTTCTTGTCGTCTTTGACGAACTTCTGCTCGAGCAAGCAGATGTCCGAGTAGTACTTGTTGATCTGCCCGTCGACGATCTTGTCGACGATCTTCTCCGGCTTGCCCTCGGCGAGCGCCTTCTCGCGGAGGATCCGGCGCTCGTTGTCGACCTGCGAGGTGTCGGCCTCGTCGCGGCTGACCACCTGCGGGTTCATCGCCGCGATCTGCATCGCGATGTCCGCGCAGAACGACTTGAAGTCCTCGGTCGCCGCGACGAAGTCGGTCTCGCAGTTGACCTCGAGCAGCACGCCGACCCGGTTGTTCGGGTGGATGTACGAGAGGACCAGCCCCTCGGTCGCCGCCCGGCCGGCCTTCTTCGCGGCCGCCGCGAGCCCCTTCTTGCGGAGGAACTCGATCGCCTTGTCCATGTCCCCGTCGGTCTCGGCGAGGGCCTTCTTGCAGTCCATGAGCCCGGCGCCGGTGCGCTCGCGCAGGCTCTTGATCTCGTCAGCGCTGATCTTGGTCGACATGGTCTAGTTCTCCTCTGGATCGGCGACAGCGGCCTCTTGGTCGGGCGACGCGGCGGCCTCAGGCGCGGGCAGTTGGGTGCGGCGCGAGACGATCTCGACGCGCGGGCCGTCGCCGCCGGTGGTCACGCGGATCGTCTCCGCCGTCTCCTGCTCGCCGCCCTCGTGGTTACCGCGCGAGCGGCTGAGGCGGTTGCCCTCGATGCACGCGTCGGCGAGGCGGTTGCAGAAGAGCTTGATCGAGCGGATCGCGTCGTCGTTACCGGGGATCACGTACTGGATCAGCGCCGGATCGGCGTTGGTGTCCGCGACCGCGACCACCGGGATCCCGAGGCGGTTCGCCTCGGTCACCGCGATGTGCTCCTTCACCGGATCGACGACCAGCAGCGCGCCCGGGAGCTTGGGCATGTCCTTGACGCCGCCGATGTTGCGCTCGAGCTTGGCGCGCTTGCGCTCGAGCATCAGCGCCTCTTTCTTCGTGATCTGCGCGTAGGTGCCGTCACTGGCCATCCGCTCGATGTTGCGCAGCTTCTCCACCGACTGGCGGATCGTCAGCCAGTTGGTGAGCGTGCCGCCGAGCCAGCGGCTGCACACGTAGTACTGGTTCGCGCGCGTCGCCTCAGCGACCAGCACGTCCTGCGCCTGCTTCTTGGTGCCGACGAAGAGGATCGGCTTGCCCTCCGACGCGACCCCGCGGATGAAGGTGAAGGCGCGGCGGAAGAGCGCGGCGGTCTGCTGGAGGTCGATGATGTGGATCCCGCCGCGGGCGCCGTAGATGTACGGCTTCATCGCTGGGTTCCAGCGCTCGGTGCGGTGGCCGAAGTGCACGCCAGCCTCGAGGAGCTGACGAACGGTGATGATGCGCTGGCCCTCGCTGAGCTCGAGGGACTCTTGGGTCTCGTGGTCGGTCATGATTCTCCGTTGGCGTTGTGCCGCTGCCCCGATCCTTAGCCGTCGAAACACCCTCGGTCTCCCGATGCGGCGACGCCACGACGGCCTCCTGGGGCATGTGGATTGGTGTTGGCGGGGCGTTTAACACGCCGAAGGAGCGCCCGCAAGCGCGGGAACCTCGGCGCTGGCCGCGGGGTCCCAAGGTGCCGGACCCAGCGGCATGCGCGCGATTTCGTCGCGAGCGCCCGAACTCCGTCCTGACTCCCCGCCGCGGCCGCCCCGCTGCTATATAGCCCCTCTCGCCCTGCATGTTCGCCTCTTCGCCACGCCTCTGCCTCTCTCTCCTCGTCGTCGCCGCGGGCCTCACCCTCGGCTGCTTCCGCGAGCGGACCCCGCCGCCGGCCTTTCGATTCGAGTGTGAGGCTGACGACGAGTGCCTCGCCCTCGTCGACGCCAACGGCGACCCGGTGCTCGACGCCGACAACAACCCCTACGTCGAGCGCTGCATCAGCGGGCTCTGCCAGTACCCGTGCGCCGGCAGCCTCCTCGACCTCCTGACGCAGAGCAGCGCCTGCCCGGCCGAGCAGGCCGGCGCGACCTGCTTCAACGGCACATGCAGCAACCTCTGCGACGCCGCCGGCGAGGTCGAGTCCTGCTCGCCGCCGCACCGCTGCCTCGACTTCACCTCGTTCGAGCTGTTCAGCGGGATGGAGGCGGACCTGGCGATGTTGCCGCAGGAGCGCCCGGGGATCTGCGGCCAGCGCTGCGACGACGACGACGCTGTACCCTGTCCCACCGGACAGATCTGCCTCAGCGGCCTCTGCCTGCCGCTCGGCGGCGGCACCACCGGCGACACCGGCGACACCACCGACACAGGGACCACCGGATGAACACCGCCCCGTCCACGCGCCGCGCCCCCCTCCTCGCCGCCTGCGCCGCGCTCTCGACCGCCTGCGCCCTCCAACAGCCCAGCGCGCGCCTCACCGACGCCCGCCTCGGCTTCGCGCCGGTGCTCGCCGCCCGCACCAGCTTCGAGTCTGAAGCCGCCGAGCGCGGCGCCCCCCCCGCGGACGAGGCGCCGCGCGCCGCGCGGGGCCCCACGGAGCTGGTCTTTTGGACAGGTGTCATCCTCGCCGCGGTCGGCGGCGGCGCCGCGCTCGCCCTCGGCACCACCGCCCGGGTCACCGAAGGCAAGGTGATCAGCGGCTTCGAGGGCGACGGCCTCTCGCGCGCTCGCCTCGACGAGCTCAACGACCGCGGCGCCGGCCTCAACAACGCCACCATCGCCGTCGGCGCGCTCGGCCTCGTCGGCGCGATCATGGCGACCACCGCCTACGGCGTCGATTACACCCGCTGCGGCAAGCTCGCCCCCAAGCGCCGCCGCTGCGACGCGGCCCGCTGAGTGGTTCTTTAGCGCTCGCGCGCCGGCGCGCGCCGCGAGGGCTCCGCGCGCGGCTCCGGGGCCGGCGCGCTCAGCAGCAGCTCGACCGTGCCGGCCCCCAACGGATCGCCATCCACGGGCGGCTTACCGCCAGCGGGCGCGTTGAAGGCGACCGGATAGCCGAGGCGATAGGTCGCCTCATCGAGCTGCCCCGCGGGCACCTCGAGCGCCCACGCCGCCTCGAGAATGCACGCCTCGAAGATCGGATCGCTGCGGCTCATGCTCTGGCTCGCGATCATCGCGTGCATCACCTCTCCCTTGCCGACCTCGATCTCAAAGCTCACCCGGCCGCTCAAGGTCTGGTCGCGCGTCAACGCCGCGTTGTAGCAGGCCCGCGCCCGCGGGAAGACCCTCGTCAGCAAGTAGCGGCGGAAGATCCGCTCGTCCAAGTGCCCGCGATCGAGCTGCCCGCCGCGGCCTGCCCACATGATCGACAGGCGCGCGAGGCGTTGGTGGTAGCGCGTCAACCACGGCGGCGCCGCGTAGCCGTCGCTCGCCAGCGCCTCGACGCTCGCCGCGCCGACCGACGCCACCCACGCGCTCGGCGGCGGCGACAGCTCCGCGACCGTCGGCGCCACCGCGATCTTCCGCGCCCCTTGACGCCCCCGCACCCGCACCCGCGGCGGCCGTGAGCCCTCGAAGCGGCCCTCCAGCGCCACCACGTTCCCGGCGATCAGCCCGCTCGGCGCCGCCGTCGTCAGCGTCGCCCCCCGCGGCAGGTCGATCGCCAGATCGCTGAGCACCCGCGGCGCCGCGAGCAGCTCACGCGCCTCTTGTCCGCGCTGCGCCACCGTCTCGAGGCTGATCCTCGCGCCCAACGCCGCCGCCATCGCCGCCACCGGATGATCCGGACGCAGCCCCCGGCGGGCCAACATCGGCTCATCCACGACGAAGATCACCTCGGGCCAGCTCGCCTTCCGCCCGCCCAGCACCCCCGCCAGCGCCGCCTCGACCGCTTGCGGTGGGATCGACGCCGGCAGCATCCCGTCTGAAAAGACCAAGATCACCGGCCGCCGCGCGCCGCTCGTCCGCAGCCGCTCGCCCGCCAGCGCCAGCGCCCCCGCCAAGTCCGTCCCTTGCTCGCGCGTCCCCGCGTCGAGCTCGATCGCTAACTGACGCCGCGCCGCCTCATCGCGCACCGAGGGCGGCCTGGTCGCCGTCATCAGCGCTCGCGGCCGCCGCGCGAAGGAGATCGCGTCGAAGGTCGTCTCCGCGGGCAGCGCGTCGAAGAGCGCCGACAACGCCGCGACGATCTCCCGGTGCATCTCCGGGGCGGTGCTCCGCGAGCGATCGATCACCGCGATCACGTGATCAGGGCGCACCGGCTCGCTCGCCGCCAGGCGCAGGTACAGGCGAAAATCACCCGCCTCGCCGCCGCGGCCGCGCTGCGCCTCCATGTGCGCGCTCAGCCGCGCCCCCGCGCGCGCCTGCGGCTGCGTCACGGGCCAACCAACCGTCACCCGCTCGCTCGCCTTCGTGAGCACGAACGGCGCGCCATCGTTCGCCCCGCCGTCGACCCAGAAGCGCGCCGCCTCGCCCTCTCGCGCCACCATCACCCGGCGGTCACGGACCAGACCGAGCGGCGACTCACCCCGCTCTGGCGCGACCAGCTCCCAGCGATCGCCGCGCATCGCCGGCGGCACCAGCGCTCGCACCTCGATCTGCGTCGTCGATCCTGGGTCGAGGCTGAACGCGACCACCTCGGCGCCTGGCAGGTCCCCGAGCTCCGCCGGCGGCAGCCACCGCGCGAAGATCGCCCCCGGGTCGCGCCGACCTGGCTCATCGACCAGATCTGTCATCTTCCCGTTCGACCAGGCGCCGCCGCGCGCCACCCGCAGCCCGTGCAGCTCCGCGCCCCGCGGCAGCGCGAGGCTCAGCACCGCGTCCTGCGCCCGCGCGCTCGTGTTATGCAGCGCCACTCGGATCCGCAGGTCCGCGCGCATACCGACCATGCCCTCGACGATCCACTCGTACGAGAGCTCCTCGACGGGCGAATAGCCGCGCTCGCTGTTGATCTGCGGGTCGACGATTAAACTGTCCGCGAGGGCAGGTGTCGGACCGGCGAGGGCGGCCGCGCCGACCAGCGCGGCCAGAGAGCAGTGGCGGAGGAGCCGATCAAACACCCGTCCAAGGTAGCGCACCCCGGGCCGTCGGCCCACGGAGCGCGAATCGGGCTGCTAGGGCTGGATCGCCCACAGCCCGACGTTGATCAGCCACAGCACCGAGCCCACGCGCAGCGCCCGGAACGGCGCCGAGATCAGCAGGAAGCGCAGATAGGAGAGGCTGCTCGTCCCGGCGGCCCACGAGGCGAGCGAATACGGCAGCGGCGTCAGCGCGGCCAGCGCGATCCCGACGCTGCCGTGGCGCTCGATCAGCACCTTCACCTGCGCCCCCCGATCCGCCATCACGCGCTTGTACCAGCCCGTCAAGGACAGCCGCCGGCCGATCAAGAAGCCCACCGAGCCGCCCGCCAAGCTGCCGCCGGTGCTCCACGCCACCACCTCGACAAATGGCAGCCCGCCCGCGAGCCCCAGCGCCGAGAAGGCGTCGTTGGGGAGCGGCACCGTGAACGCGTCCGGGATGAAGAAGCCGAGCGCCACGCCCACGCCGCCGAGCTCACCGACGAACCACCGCGCGAAGGCCAACAGCGGCTCGCGAAACAAGTAGCCGACCGCCGCGAAGATCAGCGTGATCGAGACGATCGCCGCGCCGAGCGAGAGCAGCAGCCGCAACGGATCGACGGGGCGGGGCGCTGGCAGCTCGGTCATCCGCGGGGGCCTCTTGCCATCCAGGGGTGTAGTGCGCGCGCTCGGCCGCGTCAACTGACAGCGCGGCGCCGCGACGATTCACCCCAGCGGACGCCGCGCCCGCACCACCTGCGATTGAACCCCTGTACGCAGGCGCATCCCTGAAAAATCCCCGCTCAGCTCCTCGAGCTCGAGCCCCGCCGCCGCGATCAGGGCCCTGATCTCCTCAGGGAAGATCTGCCGGTGCGCCAGGTGGACCAAGCGGCGCGGCTTCGGCGGCGGCTTGAACGCGCGCCCCCGCCGCGGCGCGTCGTCGTAATAGATCCGCACGTGGCACACCTGCGTCTCGGCGTCGTAGGTGTGGTTCGTCGAGTACACCAGCGGCTCCCCCGTCGTCGGGTGCTTGAAGTGCGTCACCGCGTGGCGCTCGTCCGGGTCCCACGTCAACCAATCCAAGTCCGGCAGCAGCACATCGAACGCGAACGTGCCGCCTGGCGCCAACACCCGCCGGGCCTCGCAGAAGCAGGCCAGCAGCTCGCGGTAGCTGTACAAGTGCTGGAGCGCGTTAAAGGGCGCGATCACCAGATCAAAGGCGCCGTCAGCCAGCGGCAGCGCGGTCATATCGCCGACCACCACCGCGAGCTGGGCGCCGAAGCTCGGGCTCGCCGCCGCCTTCGCCTGCAGCAGCTCGAGCATCGGCGGCATCTTATCGAGCGCCGTGACCACGTGGCCCGCCTCGAGCAGCGGCACCGTGATCCTGCCGGTGCCCGCGCCTAGCTCGAGGATCCGCTGCTTCACGCCCAGGCGCGCGGCGAGGCGGCGATACCAGACGATATCCACGCCGCGGTCCTCATACTCGAAGTCATAGAGCGCCGCGTCCTCGTAGTGATCGCGGGTGCCGCGGAGCAGCAGCTCTTCCTCGTTCGGGGTCCGCGAGCGCATAGACGCAGCCGATCGTCCGATCGTCGGGTGGAGCGCCGCTCAGCCCGCGGAGGCCGGCTCGGAGCGCGCGCGCTTGTGGCCGCCGGAGCGGCTCGGCCGGCCGCCGCGTCGCCGCTTGCGCCGCTTGCTCGGCTCATCATCCTCTTGCACGACCGCGGTCGCTCGCGACGCGAGGCGCTGCCACACCTCGAACTCGCTGCCGCCGTGGCCGCGCGCCTTCACGGCGACGCCCAGGAACACCAGCGCGTCATGGAAGTACTGGCGCTCGATCAGCGACGGCCGGCGCTTACTGCGGCGCTGCGAGGAGTCGACCATACGCGGGTGGGCCATCAAGATCTGGCGGGCCAGCTCGCGATCGCGGCGGGCCACGCCGAGCGGCCCGCACATCGCCTCCATCAGGTCATCGATCTTGCGATCGAGGTCTTGGCGCGACGAGGTCAACCACTCATCGTCGACCAGCGGCGCCATCAACACCGCCAGCAGCACCCCGTTCGACGCGATCTGCTGGGTCTCGATCACGAATTCATCGAGCGCCCCGAGGAAGTCCCAAAACAGCCGTGAGGGCCCGTACGCGCGCGGCAGCGGCCGCTCTGCCGGGATCTGGCCGCTGCGCACCAGGCCCACCGCGGTGCGTTTGCTGAACACCTCGAGCAAGCTCGGCATGATGTGCCCGAGCAGCCGCGCCTCGAGCATCAGCTCGAACGAGCGCCGCGACGCCCCGCCGCGCATCAGCTTGAAGATCTCCTCGAGCACCCGGGCGCGCGAGCACTTTTGGATGTCGCCGACCGTATCGAGCAGCGCCTGCCAGGTCGCCGGCTCGACCGTGAAGTCCAGGCGAGCCGCGAATTTGACCGCCCGGATCATCCGCACCGGGTCCTCTTGGAAGCGCAGCAGCGGGTCGCCGATGGTCCGGATCACCCCGCGCGCGAGGTCTGGGAGCCCGTCCACGTAGTCGACGATGGTCTCGCGATCGACGTCATAAAAGAGCCCGTTGATCGTGAAGTCGCGGCGACGGGCGTCGTCGAGCGCGCTCCCCCACTCGTTGTCGTGGGTGATCAGCGGGTCTTCATCGCTGGTGATCGGCGTCGTCCTGAACGTGCTGGTCTCGATGATCTTCGAGCCGAAGTACACATGCGCGAGGCGGAAGCGCCGGCCGATGATCCGCGAGTTGCGGAACGCCCGACGGATCGCCTCGGGGGTCGCGCTGGTCGCGACGTCGAAGTCCTTCGGCCGCCGGCGCAGATAGAGATCGCGGACGCAGCCGCCGACCAAGTACGCCTCATGACCGTTGGCGAGCAGCTTGCGGACCACCTTGAGGGCGTCTGGGTCGATCTCGCGGATCGGCAGCGCCAATTTCGAACCTTCGTTGCTGCTGGCCATGCGTGGGCGCGCCTGCTCTATCACAAATCCCGTGGTGGGGGCATGACGCCGTGCAAAAACGCAGCCTCCAGCAAATCCTGCGTCAACCATCCCCCACGTTGACGCAGGCGTCGAAGCGAGTCAAAAATACTGCTCAAACAATCAGGCTGAACATGGGTCACGGTCTTCAGGTGCACCAACGCTCCCTCGCTTGCGACGGCCACTCCGTGCTCGTCGGCGGCGCGGCGTCGCCCCCGGGCGATCGGGACGCCCCCGAGCTCGGCCTCGCCAGCCTGCTCGGAGAGGCCGAAGCCGCCGGCCTCCGGCCGACCACCGTCACCCTCCGACTCACCCGCCGGGAAGACCTCACCTGGGCGCGGCCCGCGCTCCGCTGGCTGCACGCGCACGGCCGCCGCGTCCTGCTCCGCAGCGCCATCGCCCTCCCCCGCGGCTTCGCCGACGAGGCCTTGGCGCACGGCCTCACCCTCGTGCTCGAGCTCGCGCACCACCGCCCGGAGCTGCAACGCGCGCTCTTGGGCCCCAGCGCCGACTCCGCGGCCACCTTGCTCCTCCACGCCCAGCACCTCGCCTGGCGGGGCGTCGGCGTCGGCGTGCACCTCGGCCCTCTCATCGCCGGCCTACACGACCAGCCCGCGCAGCTTACGCCGCTGCTCCACCACATCCGCGCCGCCGATCTTTGGCAGGTCCACCTCAGCGTCGGCCGCCTCACCCCGGCGCGCGCCGAAGGTCTCCGTCAAGCGCTCGATCCTGGCCTCGCGCTGGCGATCCGCCGCACCTATGGCGATCGTGAGCAGCTCCCACGCCTCGCCCACACCGCGCTCCACGACGGGACCGGGCGGCTCGTCCGCGAGCGAGGCCTACGGATCGACGCGTGCGGATGCGCCTCTTTTTGCCAGCTCGACAGCGGCGCTCGGCCGCCCTACGTGCCTGTGCTCGCCAGCGATCTTTTTGTCGCTTTGTGACAGAGGTGGGGCGCTCACCCGCGAGCCCCGGCGCGACGACCCGAGCCGCGGCTCAGGTGCCGCTGTCGGTCTCGTCGGCGTCGTCGATCGACTTCGTGACTTGCGCGCAGGCCATGCCGCCGACAGCGATCGCCATCGCGGCCAGAAGCACCAGGGAGAAGAACTTGCGGTTCATTGGCGGGCGGCTCCGGTTGAGGCGCGACCCTAACAGGTTTTTAGGGAAAAAGGCGCGCACTATCTCGAAGTCGCCCCTCCAGCGCCGCGCGATGCACGCCAGGCGCGGACTCTGCGATCTCCGCGCGCGCCGCCAGCAGCGCCGCCGCCACCCGCCAGAGACCGACATCAAGCGCCAGCTCGGCGGTCCACAGCGTCGTCTCCCAGCGCTCCGGCGCCAGCTCGTAAGCGCGCGCGTAGTGCTCGCTCGCCAGCGCTGGATCACCCAGGCGATGGAAGATCCGCCCCGCCACCGCCCACACCTCGACCGCATACGGATACTCGCGCAACGCCCGCGAGATCGCCGCGAGCGCCGCCTCTCGCCGCTGCTCGGAGCTCCCCGGCGCATCCAACGCGACTTGCGCCAGCGCCGCCAAGATCCGGTGGTTCCGATCTGGGCTGAGCGCCAGCGCCCGTTCGAGGTGCAATTGCGCCCGTCCCCACGCCTGCTCGGCGATCGCCAAGCGCGCGAAGCACAGGTGCGCCAGCTCATCCAGCGGATCGAGCGCCATCGCGCTACGACAGCGCGCGCGCACCGTCGCCAGCGTCCGTTGGTGCTCCAAGCTCCCCACCTCCGCCGGATCGAGCGCCGCCAGCAGCACCTCACCCGCCAGCGCCTGCGCCCGCGCCGACCCTGGGACCAGCAGCGCGGCGCTGCTCCACAGCGCCGCGTTGCTCTTATAGATCTGCGCCTGAGCCTGGAGCACCGCCCCCTGCATCACCACGAAGGCGACGATCGGCGCCAACGCCCAAGACCAGCGCGCCCGCCCCGCGCCCTCCCCAGCGCCGCCCAAGCGCCGAGCGAACCGCAGGCCCGCCGCCAGCAGCAGCCCCGCCAGCCCGACGCACACCGGAAAGCTCGGAAAATACAAAAAACGATCCGCCCGCATGTTCGGCATCGCCGCGAGGTTGCTCGTCGGCAGCGCCATCACGAACGCCCCCACGATCGCCAGGCACACCAGCGGCCGCCGCCCAGACCACCCGCACCACAGCCCATAAAGAAGCGACGCCAGCAGCGCCGCGCTCGCCAGCAGCGTCGCCGGAGCGGCCCACGACGCCCCCGCGTCGACATACTCGGGCCGCAGCCCCCACGGGATCAGCATCTGCTGCACATAGCCGAGGTGGATCTGCGTCGACATCGCCAGCACCGGCCCCAGCCCCGCCCGGCTCACGAACAGCCGCAAGTTGCCCTCCGCGCCGTAGGGGCTGAGCGAGCCGTGCAGCGCGACCGTGTGGGCGATCCACAGCGCCACACCGACCCACATCGCCGCCATCCACGCCGCCCGCTGCCCGAGCGGCCGCCGCCGCGACCACGGCGCCAGCGCCTCCGCCAACCACCAGAGCAGCGGCAGCGTCGCCGCGCTCGCCTTCGCCCCGCAAGCCAGGGCGATCAACAGCCCCACGGAGATCGTTCTTAAAAGAACAAAAACGCGCGCACGCGCGCCGCAGCCGCCTCCCCGGGCTGGAGCGCGCAGCCACCTGCTCGCCAGCAGCGCCCCCGCGAGGCCCAGCCCGGCCGCCAGCAGGTCCTCGCGGAACGAGATCACCGCCACCGCCTCCGCGTGCACCGCCAGCAGCCCGAAGATCGCCATCGTCGCCGCGCGCAGCCGCAGCGGCGCGCCCATCGCCCCCAGCCACGCCTGCCCCGCCCACGCGACCCCCACGTGCGTCGCGATCGACAGCGCGTGGTGCCACCCCGCCGCCAGCCCGAAGAGCTGGTACGTCAGCAGATCCCAAAGCACCAGCGTCGGCCGAAACGCGTCTGGTACGCGCCGCGCCGCCGCCTCAGGCGTGAACAAGATCCACAGATCTGCCGGCTGCCTTAAAAAACCGTTCGCCGTGATCGTCCAGCCGTCGTCGGACACGAAGCCGAAGCTGAGCATCGGCAGGTGCACCAGCACGATCAGCAGCGCCACCCCGCCCAGCGCCGCCGCCGCGCTGATCGTCGGCGCGCCCGCCTCGCCCGCCTCGCGCATCACCGCCCGCTCGCCAGCGCCGCAAACGCCGCGATCACCGCCACCGGCGCCTGCACCAGCTCGATCAGCACCCCTTCGCCCCCTCGCGGCGCCGCCTCGCTCCCTTTGGGGTGGATAAAACACACCTCGTGCCCGCCCGCGCCGACGCGGATCCCCCCCGGCGTGAACCGAACGCCCTGTCCTTCGAGCCAGCTCACCGCGGCCCGCAGGTCATCGATCCACAGCCCCACGTGGTTCAGCGCCGGCTCATGCACCCTCGGCCGCCCCGCCGGATCGATCGGCTGCATCAGGTCGACCTCGACCGCCAGCGGCCCGACGCCCGCCACCGCGATCTCCTCGTCCACGTTCTCGCGCTCGCTGCGAAAGGACCCGGTGATCGTCAGCCCCAACAGATCCCCCCACAGCCCGCGCAGCGCCGCCTTATCGGGCCCTCCCACGGCGATCTGTTGCACCCCGAGCACACGAAACGGCCGACCCCTGTTCATCACGCGCGAACATAGCCCGCGCCTCCACGCCCTGAAAGCCTCTCAGCCTTCAAGGCCCTAAAAAAGATCGTTGCTCACCGTCGGCGTCGCCAGCAGCGCCTCGACGTCCTCCATCGTCAGCTTCTTGCCCGCCGTCACGTCGCGGCCGAGCGCGCTCTCTGCCACCTCACGCTTGCGCGAGCCCAGCTCGACCATCTTTTGCTCGACCGTATCCTCGCAGACCAGCCGATACACGTTCACCGGCTTGTCTTGGCCGATCCGGTGCGCGCGGTCGGTCGCCTGGTCCTCCACCGCCGGGTTCCACCACGGATCGTAGTGGATCACCGTATCAGCCTCGGTCAGCGTGATCCCCGAGCCGCCCGCCTTGAGCGAGATCAAGAACACCGGCGGCCCCCCCTTCGACTGGAAGCTCTGCACCAGCTCCTCGCGGTTCTTGGTGCCGCCGTGCAGCCACAGGTACTCGATCTTCAGCTCGGTCAGCGCCTCGCCGATGATCTTTTGCATCTCGACGAATTGAGAGAACACCAGCACCTTCGAGCCTGAGCCGACCGCGTCGGCGATCAGCTCCTTAAACGCCTCCAGCTTGGCCGAGCCGGGCAGCGCCGACGAGTCGGGCAAGCCGAGCAGGTGCGGGTCGCAGCAGATCTGGCGCAGCCGCGTCAGCGCCGCCAAGATCGTCATCTGCGACTTCTCGAGGCCCACGTCGCCGATCCTCCCCAAGATCTCCTCCCGCGCCGACTTCAGGATCCTGTTGTAGAGCCCCAGCTGCGCCTTGCCGAGCTGCACATACAGCGTCTGCTCGGTCTTCGGCGGCAGCTCGGTCGCCACGTCCTCTTTGCGCCGCCGCATCACGAACGGCCTGATCCGCGCCCGCAGCGCCTCCAGCGTCTTCGGGTCCCCGTCCTCGATCGGCCGCACATACGTCTTTTGGAAGTCCGACAGCTTCCCTAAGAAGCCCGGCGCCAAGAAGTCGAAGATCGCCCACAGATCCGCGAGGTGGTTCTCCACCGGCGTGCCGCTCAGCGCCAGCCGATGCGCCGCCTTGAGCTGCCGCGCCGACTTCGCCGTGCTCGTCGCCCAGTTCTTGATGTACTGGGCCTCGTCCAAGATCACGTAGCGGAACTCGATCAACGAGAGCTCGTCGATGTCGCGCCGCAGCAGCGCGTACGAGGTCACCACGATGTCGCTCTTCTTCAGCAGCCGCCGGCTCTCGCCGCGCTCCGGCCCGTGCCACGTCAACACCGACAGCGTCGGCGCCCATTTTTGCACCTCCTGCTTCCACACCGACAGCACTGAGGTCGGGCACACGATCAACGTCGGCGCCTGCCCCTCCTCCTCCTTCGCCTTCGTCAGCAGCGCCAGCGCCTGCACCGTCTTCCCCAGGCCCATGTCGTCGGCCAGGATCCCCGTCATGTTGTTCTGGTGGAGCTGCCACAGCCACGCGAAGCCGGAGCGCTGGTACTCGCGCAGCTTCGCCGTCAGCGCCTTCGCCTTCTTCGGCGCCTTCGAGCCGCGCTCGCCGGTCATGTTCGCCATCAGCGCGCGCACCTCTTTGGCCACGTCCGCCGTGGTCACCGCCCCGAGCAAGCGCCCCAGCGTGCCCAGCTCCAGCGTCGAGATCTCCGCGTGCCCCGCCTTATCGAAGTCGATCGCCCCCGCCGCCTCCGCGATCGGCTGCAAGATCGCCGGGTCCAGCTTCGCCACCGAGCCGTCCGCCAGCGTCACCCAGCGGCGGCCCTCGTGCAGCCAGCGCAGCAGGTCGCGCAGCGAGATCAGGTCCTCCTCGCCCTCCACGTCGACCACCGCGTCGATGTCGAGCACCGAGCCCTCGCGGCTGCGCACCGAGATCTTCGGCGACGGCGACTTCGAGCGGATCTTCGGCAGCGCGGGCACCCGCCGGTCCCACGCCTCCGGCAGCAGCGGGATCCCCACGATCATAAATTCCACCGCCGCGTCGCCGGTCGCCACGAACGCCGCCTCGTCCGCGACCCACTTCAGCCCCAGCCCCGTCAGCACCTTGCGCGCCGCCGCCTCCGCCTCCAGCTCGCGGTAGAACGACAGCGACTGCCCGCCGACGCTGAGGCTGTACCGCGGCGACTCAGGGTCGACCCCGCCCACCCCCAGCGTCACGTTCTGATAGCGCGCCGCGAGCTGCACCTTGATCTTGTTCGCGTCGCCCTCGATCGTCGCGATGATCTGGTCGATCTTGCGCGAGTCCGAGGCCAGCGCGAAGAGGTCGCCGCGCGGCACACCTGCCCCTTGGAGCTGCTCTGAGAGCGCGTCCATCTGCTCCGCGCTCAGCCGCGCGTCCATGACGATCCGCGGCTGCTTCGCCACCTCCTCCAGCACCCACGGCGGCGTCTCTGGCACCAAGAACAGCTCCGCGGTCTCTGGCACCAAGAACCACGTCGGCGCCCCCGCGATCACCCTGCCCGCGCTCACCTCGAAGGCGCGGCCGCTGCTCGGGTGCTCGAGGAACGCGTGCAGATCGATCGCCCCCGACTCCGGCCGCGGCTCCGCGCGGATCCGCAGCGACAGCGGCTCGGTCACAAAACACAGCCGCCCCACCCCCTTCAGGCTCACCGACGAGAGCCGCGCGAAGTACAGCAGCCCCGCCAGCGCCAGATCATCGACGACGTGCGCGCCGTCCTCGGTCTCCTCGATCTCTTGGTCCAGGTAGCTCTGGATCGTCCGGTCCGCCGGCGACAGCCCTTGCCGCCGCCGCGCCCCGCTCAGCGCCGCCGCCCCGCCTTGGAACACCGACACCTGCCAGTGCCCCTTGCGGTGCTCGATCTGATAGCGCCGCCGGCTCGCCGCGTCACCCTCGGTGAGCGCGTCGACCCACGGGTTGTGCGCGCGAGCGATCGCCGCGCCCTGCTGGTACTGCTTGCGAAAGGTCAACGCCAGCGCCACCGCGTGGTGACAGAAGCGCTCCCACCCGTCCGTCGCCGTCGGGCACGTGCACTGCGCCTGCGGCGCCCCGTCCGCCGCCTTGATGCTCACCGCGTGCGGCTGCACATGCGAGCCGAGCACCTTGCCGCGCAGCGTCACGCCGTCGAAGACCAGGTCGTGCGCGCGGCCCGCCTCAAACAGCTCCTTGCCGGCGGCGAAGGCCCGTTTGCTGGCGATTTTCGAGAGGTTATCGGGCTCGAAGAGCGGGAGGAGGGCCTCGAGATTGGACACGATCGTTCCCTGGAGCGATGTCGACATGGGGCCGCGAGGGCGCCCAACGCTGCCCCAAGCCGCGCCCTCGCCCGCTCGTGACCTCAGCGCCTGACGGCTGAGGGGCGGAGCACGAGGGCTCGCGCGGACCGGGGCATCGGGCGACGGCGCCGCCCCGGTCGGCCACTCGTGCCCCTCGTAACACAGCCCCGCGGTCGGGTCTAGCCCAGATCCCTCTTTTGAAGGGCCGCCCAAACAGCTCGCACGACCCACGCGGCGCTCTCCATCGACGAACGCGACCCGCTCACAGCACAGCAGCCCGCGAGACCAGGCTCCGATCCCCCGCGTGCGACTGCGAGCGATCCGCGGGCCGCGCGTCGACGAGCGCCTGCGCGCCGCCCTCCGCCGGCAGCCCGTCGAGCGTATCGATCACCGTGATCGTGATCGGCTCCTCGGCCGCCACCATCAGCGCCACCTCGATCCCCGCCGGCGGCAAGCCGACGACCCGATACAGCTCGTGCTCCGGGTGATCGCGGCGGCGCGCCTCTGGATAACGCGGCGCCGTCGCCCCATCCACCGCGAACGCGCGCACCCTCGCCGCCCGCGGGATCACCAACACCGCCGAGCGCGCCCCGCGAGGTGAGCGCAGCCGCAGCCGCAGCAGCCGGCCGAAGTCGCCGCGGTGCTCGCTCACCAGCGAGAGCTCCGGCGCCGCGGACCCGGTCGCCGGCGCCGCCGCGATCCAGCTCCGATCCTCCTCCGCCGACCACTCAAACGCCGCCGCCGGCCCCTCAATTTTCGTAGCGCCCCCCTCCAAGGCCGCGCGCATCGCCGCCGGCAGCCCCCCAGGCCCGTCCGCGATCAACCACCGCCCGCGCTCAACCTCGTGATCGTAGTGGTGCACGACGTTCAGCCGACGCGGCCGAGTCGGCGACGCCGCGGGCGTGAACAGCGTCGCCGCCGCGCCCAAAGCACATGTCCCAAGAGCTATGTTCCTGGTCACCGCGCGCCACCGACGCGGCCGCCCGCTCGCGCCTCGCGCCGCCCACACCAGCGGCGCCAACGCGCTCAGCGCCAGCGCCAACGGCAGCGCCGCCGCCGCCGCCCCCGCCCCTCCCAGGCCGAAGATCAGCTCCAAGCGCAGCGCCGCCTGCGACCACAGCGCCGCCGGCAGCAGCGCCCCGCCGAGCACCAACCACCACAGCGGCAGCGGCCCGCGCCAGCGAAGCGCCCGCACGATCCCATACACCCCGAGCTGCACCACCACCACCGGCAGGATCCCCACCGCCGCGTCTGGGCTCAGCACCGCCACCACCGCCGCGATCACGACCAACCAGCTCCACGTCGCCGCCCACATCGTCACGCCCGGGGCCGCCGCGTCCTCCTCCGATCCCGCCGCCAAGCGCCGCGCCGCCGCCCCGCTCACCGCCAACACCGTCGCCCACAGCGTCACCCGCGGGATCCACGGCGTCGCCTGCCCCGCCGCCTCAGCCCCGACCGCCCACGCCAACGACCACGCCAGCGCCGCCGCCGCCGCGACCGGCGCGCCCACCAGCAGCGGCCACCCAACCATCAATCGGCTGAATTCGTTCCTTTTCAAACTACCCGCGCGCCACAGCCCCGCCACGATCGCCGCCCACACCAGCGCGCACAGCACCCCGAGCCACGGGATCAGCCCCGAGGGGCAGGTCCACAGCGTCCACCCCAGCAGATCCAAGTACACCCGCTCCTCGCCCGCCTCGCCGACGCTCTCTAGCGCCGCCAGCGCCGTCGTCGCCGCGTACGCCGTCTCCACCAAGTGATGCAGCGACGGCAGGTCCAGCGCCTCTACCCGATCGAGCGGCGTGTGATACGGCGCCTTGTCCTCGCCGATCCCGAGGTCCAGCGTCACGATCCCCGCGCGGTCATACGCGCTGAAGTCCGTGTCGTATGGGGTCAAACGATACGCCGCCGTCGTCAACGAGGCCGCGTGCGGCCGGGGCACCGCGGCCGCGATCGCCGCGATCGCCCGCGCGTTGCCCCGGCTCGCCCGCGTGAACGTCGCCACCCCATAGTTCCCGCCCGCGTCGATGTTCAGCGCGACCGCCACCTCGGGCGCCCACCGATGCGCCGCCACGAACGCCTCCGCCCCGAGCAGCCCGTCCTCCTCGCCGTCGACCCACAGCAGGATCAGGTCGCGACCCACCGGCGGCGCCTCTGCGAAGATCCTCGCCAGCTCGAGCAGCGTCGCCACCCCCGCCCCGTCGTCCCCGGCGCCGGGGCCCGCCGCCACCGAGTCGTAGTGCGCCGACACCAGCACCGCCCCGCGCGCGGCCCCGCCGGTCCCGCGGATCCTCGCGATGACGTTCTCCACGCGCCCGCAGCTCGCCGTCCGCCGCCCGCACGCCGTCGCCTCCTGCACCTCCGCCTCGATCCCCAGCTCGGACAGCGCCGCGACCATCCGCGCGCGCACCGCACGGTTCGCCGGCGAGCCCGTCGGGTGCGGCGCCTGATCGCCCAGCAGCGCCGCCAAGCGCTCACGCGCCCGGATCCCCGAGGGCGACAGCGCCGCGCCCGACGTCGGCAGCGGCGGCGGCGACAGGCGCAGCGTCACCGCAGCGACGACCGCCAACAACAACCCCCACAGCGCGATCCACCGCGCCCACGACGACGAGACCGATGCACGACCCGCACCTGAACGTTTCGACATGACCCAAAACACCCTACGGCGATCTGCGCCCTCAAGGCGAGCCGAGCGCCGCCACGCGCTCGAAGAACCATGCCATCGCGACCGCCCCGATCCCGTAGCCCACCGCCCTCGTGATCCGACCCGCGCCGTCCCCGCCAAGCACCCGCCACAGCCCCCACAGCGCCGCCGCCAGCGCCGCCGCCGCGGCCACCTGACCGAGCTCCACCCCGCAATTAAAGGCCAAAAGCGCCGGCACGAGCGCCCCCTCCGGCAGCCCCACCGCCGCCAGCGCCCCGGCGAAGCCGAGCCCGTGCAGCAGCCCGCAGCCGAACGCGAAGCGCCACTCCACCGCCGCGCCCGCCCTGCCTCGCACCAGCGCCCGCGCCAGCGCCACGATCGACAGCGCGATGCACGCCTCCACCGGCGCCGAACGCACTGTCACCCAGCCGAGCGCCGCCGCCGCCAGGGTCAAGCTGTGCGCCGCCGTGAACGCCGTCAGCGTCGCCAGCAGCCCCAGCCCCGCCCGCCGCGACCACCACATACCTGACCCAAAAGACATCAGTACGAGGCCCGCGACGAAGAGCAGGTGATCGGCGCCGCCGACGATGTGCGCCACCCCCAGCCACATGTACCCCCACAGCCCCGTCCGCGCCCCCTCGCCGACCCACCCGCGCAGCGACCCGCCGCGCAGCACCAGCGTCTGGGGCGGCGCCTGCGGCCGACGCAGCTCTACCACCACGTCGACCTCCGCCGGCAGCCCCTCGATCGCGATCGCGCCGACCAAGCCAGGCGCCGCGCAGCGCCCCGACCAACGCATCCCCGCGCCGTCGGCCGCGGCGTCGCGCGCGATCGAGCACTGCGCCGGCAGCTCCAGCGTGATCCCCTCCCCGAGGCCAGGCGACCCAGCGCCCATCAACAGCGCCGCCACCGCCCCGTCCTCCGCCGCCGTGATCGTCAGCAGCGCCGGCCGAAATTCATGCCCACGCGCCCCCGCCGCGGCCAACCACACCGCCGACCCCAACCCCAGCGCCGCCCACCTCACCCCGAGCATCGCCCGCTCACGGCCCCTCTGCCAGCGCCGCCGCTAGCCCGGGGCGCAGCCCCTCCGCCAGCGTCAGCGGATAACGGGCGCGCAGCGCCGCCATCGCCGCCGCCTGCGCCGCCGCCCGCGCCTCCGCCTGCGCCTCCGCGAGCAGCCGCGCCCGCGCCTCCTCGAGCGTCGCCGGCCGGGCCGCCTCATACGCATCGACCCGCACCACATGCCAGCCGTACGGCGAGCGCAGCGCCTGCCACGCGCCGATCTCTGCGCCCGCCGCCGCTGCGCCGAAGCCATCACCAAAGAGCCCATCGAGCGCTCCCACCGCGCGCAGCCCGATCTGCTGCCCGTGCGGCCAAGGGTCACCCAGACCGATCGCCACGGCCCCGCCCTCCAGCGCCCTCTTCAAGGAGATCGCCCGCGCCTCGGCGTCCGCGTGCCGCCCGGCGTCGACGAACACCTGCGTGATCGCGATCAGCGCCGGCCGCTCATACCGCTCCGGCCGCGCCGCCAACCGCTCCAACAGCGCCGCGTCGCCCACCGCCTCAGCGCCGCGATCTTCGAGCAAGAAGCGCATCTTTTGAGCCAGCCGCCGCCGCACGATCACGTCGCCGCGGTCCAGCCCCAGCGCCAGCGCCTCACGCACCAGCCGCTCCTCGTCGGCCGCCTCATGGATCGCCGCCGCCACGACCTTCGGCTCAGGCGGCGCCGCCCGCCCTCGCGCCAGCGACGCCTCGATCGCCGCGGCCCACGCGGCATCGACCACGATCGACCCCCCCTCCGAGCCCGCCAGCCGGCGGTCGATCGCGAAGATCAGCGCCCCCACCAGCGCGAAGGTCACGAGCGGATCTGCCCGAAAAATTCTCCGGAGCGAGCGCATCAGCGCGCCGATGATTGGTGATCCGCGAGGTCGAAGCAAGCGCCCGCTCGCCCCCTCTGAGGCTGATCGATACACTTTTGCCATGACTTCCATCCTCCGTCGCCCCGCGCTCCTCGCCCTCTTCGCCCTCTGCGCCCCCGGGCTCGCCTGCAACGGCGACGACGGCGCCAGCGGCACCACCACCGCCGCCAGCGACACGATGACCGGTACCCAGACCACCGAAGACGCGACCACCGACAGCGCGACCGAGACCACCACCAGCACCACCAGCACTACCAGCACCACCGCCGACACCGACACCGACACCGACACCGACACCGACACCGGCGTCATCCCCGTCCCCTGCGACGAGGGCAACCTCCCCCAAGAGGGCGATCCCTGCGCCGAAGAGGGCCAATTTTGCGGCCCGCCTTGCGAAGATCCCTGCGCCTTCTGCAACATCCTCGCCTGCTCCGGCGGCCAGTGGACCAACCTCGAGGTCTTCCCCGAGGAGTGCCTCTCGTGCGACGATGTCTGCCCCGCCGTCCTCGAGGCCAAGTGCGGCAACGGCCCCCCCGACCAGGCCGCCTGCGTCAGCGGCTGCCAGGACGCCCAGGACGCCTGCGGGCTGATTTATAACAAGATGCTCTCGTGCATCGGCGGCGCGCCCACCTTCGAGTGTACGGACGACGACCGCCCCGTCGTGATCGGCTGCGAGGCGGAATTTGACGATCTCTACCAGTGCCTCTGATCCTCTCGTCGGCGGCGCCAGCGAGCGGCGCCTCGCCCGATCATGAAGACCGAGCGCCCCAGCGCCCACCTCGCCCACGTCGCCGCCCTCTGGGCCGTCGTGCTCGTCGTCGCGGCCCTCGTGATCCTCGCCGCGGCGTGGATCCTCGCCCCCTTAAACCGACCGCCGCCCTGGTCCGCCCGCGCCGCCGCGACCGAGCTCGCCGATCCCTTCGCCCCCCCCGCCGACGCGAGCCCCGACGCCCCGCTGCGCCTCGCCGGCAGCGGCTCGAACCTCCCCCTCACCCGCGAGCTCGCCGAGGCCTTCGTCCGCCGCCACCCAGCGCGCCGCGTCCTCGTCTTTGAGAGCATCGGCTCGACCGGAGGGATCGCCGCCGCCCGCGATCGCGTCATCGACCTCGGCCTCATCTCGCGCCCCCTCCGCCCCGTCGAGGACGAGCTCGGCCTCGTCGTCCTCCCCTACGCCCGCGTCGCCGTCGCCGTCGCCGTCAACCTCGGCGTCGCCGACGACGAGCTCCGCGCCGAGGAGCTGGTCGAGATCTACGCCGGTCGCCGCCGCACCTGGCGCGACGGCCAGCCGATCATCGTCCTCCAGCGCGAGCGCGGCGACTCCGGCCACCTCGCCGTCGCCGCCGCCGTCCCCGGCTTCGAGGCCGCCAACGACGAGGCCTACCGGGCCGCCCGCTGGCGCGTCCTCTACAACGACAGGGCCATGCACGAGGCCCTCGCCAGCACCCCTGGCGCGATCGGCCTCTTCGACGTCAGCGCCACCCAGACCCAAGCGCTCGCGCTCAAGCTGCTCCGCGTCGACGGCGTCGCCCCCGTCGAAGACAGCCTGCAGGCCGCCCGGTACCCCTTCACCAAGCAGCTCGCCTTCGTCAGCCCTGAGGCGCCCGTCGGCCTCGCCGCCGAGTTCATCGACTTCGTCGCCTCGAGCGACGGCCAAGCGATCATCCGCCGCGCCGGCTACCAGCCCGCCGCGCGCCGGCAGGAGGCCCCATGAGCCCCCGCTCGCCGCTCGACCTGCGCCGCTACCTCGCCGCGCGCATGCTGCCGATCGCCGCGCTGCTCGCCCTCGTGATCGCGAGCGTCGCCCCGCTCGCCTATCTCTACCTGACCTTTGAGTCGCTTCGCACCCAGGCGGCCGGCGCCGCGGCCCAGATCGCCGACGTGATCCGCCGCGAGGTCGAGGAGCGGCCGATCCTCTGGCGTTACACCTCGGTCAAGCTCCTCGATCACGTCCGCGCCGTCGCCGATCCCCGCGGAGTCGCCGCGATCGCCGTCGTCGATCGCGACGGCGCCCCCCAAGGGATCGGCCAGGGCCTCCCCCCGCCCGACGGCGCGCTCTGGGCCGCCGCGCCGCTGGTGCTCCACGGAGATCCGGTCGCCGACGTCTGGGTCGCCGTCGATCCGGCGCCCGCGATCACCGGCGCGCTCCGCCTCTTCGCCGGCGCCGGCCCGCTCGCGCTGCTGCTCGCGCTGCTCGTCTACTGGCTGCCGGTGCGCGCGATCGCCCGCGCCGAGGCGCGCATCGGCGGCCTCGTCGATCACCTCGCCCGCGCCCGCGAGGCCCTCGCCGAGCGAGGCGTCAGCCTCGAGGGGCAAGTCGCCGCCCGCTCCGCCGAGCTCAGCGCCGCCTACGACGCCCTCCGCCAGGTCGCCGCCCGCGCGATCGCCCTGCAAGAGGCCGAGCGCCGCGTCATCGCCCGCGAGCTCCACGACTCCGCCGGCCAAGCGCTCACCGCGATCCGGATCCACCTCCAACTGATCATCCAGGGCGCCGAGCGCCCGCCCGAGCTGATCCGCCTCGCCGAGCGCGCCCTCACCATCACCGACGCCACCCTCGAGGAGATCCGCCGCGCCGTCGTCCTGCTCGGCCCCGCGATCCTCGACGACGTCGGCCTCGTCGCCGCCTTGGGGCGCCTCTGCGACGATCTCCTCGAAGACGGCACGGTCCGGCTCGAGGCCGACATCCAGCTCCCGCCGCGCGGCCTCGGCCCCGCCCTCGAGAGCGCCATCTATCGGATCTGCCAAGAGGCGCTCACCAACGTCGTCCGCCACGCCGCCGCGCGCCAGGTCACCCTGCGCGCCAGCGTCGACGAGCGCGCCGTCCACCTCGAGATCGCCGACGACGGCCGCGGCTTCGATCCCAGCGCCGTCGGCGCGCGCAGCCGCGGGCTCTTGGGGATCCGCGAGCGCGTCGAGCTCTTGGGCGGCGCCATCACCATCACCTCCGCGCCCGGCCGCGGCGCGCAGCTCCGCGCCGAGCTCCCGCGCCTCGCCCTCAGCAGCGACGGCGACGACTCAGCGCTCGTGATCGCCTGAAGACCACCCCTGCGCGCGCTAGCGACCCCCTCCGCCGCCTGCTACCGTCGCGGCCGCGCGCCCTCATGAGCACCACCAACCGCGTCTTGATCATCTACACCGGCGGCACCATCGGCATGAAGGACACCCCGCGCGGCTACGCCCCCGCGCCCGGCTTCCTCAGCGAGCTGCTCGCCGCGATGCCGCCATTCCACGACCGGACGATGCCGGCGCACACCACCCCGATCTCGCGCTACGGCCGGCGCGTCCGCTACGACATCCTCGAGTACGCGCCCCTGCTCGACTCGTCGAATATGGGCCTCGATGACTGGGTGAAGATCGCCCGCGACGTCGAGCGCCACTACGACGCCTACGACGCCTTCATCGTCCTGCACGGCACCGACACGATGGCCTACACCGCCTCGGCGCTGTCGTTCATGCTCGAGAACCTCGGCAAGACGGTGATCCTCACCGGCTCGCAGATCCCGCTCGCCGAGGCGCGCAGCGACGCGATCGGCAACGTGCTCGGCGCCCTCACCATCGCCGGCCACTACGAGATCCCCGAGGTCTGCCTCTACTTCGACAACCGCCTGATGCGGGGCAACCGCACCCAGAAGACCGACGCCTCGGGGCTCGCCGCGTTCGCCTCAGGCAACGCCCCGCCGCTGGTCGAGGTCGGCATCGAGGTCAAGGTCGAATGGGATCGGATCCTCGCGCCGCCGACCCGCCCCTTCCGCGTCAACCCGATCACCCACCAGGCCGTCGCCGCGCTCCGCCTCTTCCCTGGGATCTCCGCGGAGATGATCACCAACGTGCTGCGCCCGCCCACCGAGGGGCTCGTGCTCGAGAGCTTCGGCGCCGGCAACGCCCCCGACCACCGCGCCGACTTCCTCGACGCCTTGCGCGCCGGCACCGATCGCGGCGTCGTGATCGTCAACGTCACCCAATGTCAGCGCGGCGCCGTCACCACCGACTACGCCACCGGCGCCGCGCTCGCCGAGGTCGGCGTGATCGGCGGCGCGGACATGACCCCAGAGGCAGCCCTCACCAAGCTCGCCTGGCTGCTCAGCCAAGGCCTGCCGCGCGCCGAGGTCGCCCGCCTCATGCAGACCAACCTGCGCGGCGAGCTCACCACGACCGCCACCCAGACCCGCTTCTCCTTCCGCGAGCGGGTCTTCATCGCCTCGGTCGCCCGCGCCCTCGCGGAGGCCGGAGAGAGCGTCTCCCGCGTCGAGGTCGAGCGCGCCCTCTTGCCCGTCCTGATGTGCTCCGCCGCCGGGCTCGGCGACACCACCGCGCTCGAGCGAATGCTCGCCAGCGGCGCCGAGGTCGACGCCGCCGACTACGACGGTCGCACGCCCCTCCACCTGGCCGCGTCGGAGGGCCACCTCGGCGCCGTCGAGTTCTTGCTCGCCCGCGGCGCCAAGGTCGACCCCCCGGATCGATGGGGCGGCACCCCGCTGCAAGACGCCGTCCGCCAGCGCCATCACCCCGTCGTCATGGCCCTACGCAGGCAAGGCGCCACGCTCGGCGCCGACGCGTCGATCCAGCTCTGCGGCCTCGCCGTCGCCGGCGACCTCACCGGCATCGGCCTCTTACTCGACGCGGGCGCCGATCCGAGCAGCGGCGACTACGACCGCCGCACCCCGCTCCACCTCGCCGCCGCGGAGGGCCACAGCGCCGCGATCGCGCTGCTGCTGGCCCGCGGCGCCGACCCGCGCGCCCGCGATCGATGGCAGCAGAGCCCCCGCGACGAGGCCCTGCGCGGCGGCCACGCCGCCGCCGCCGAGCTCTTGGGCGTCGCGCTCACCTGACCCTTCAGACAGCTCACGCGCGTCAGAACCACGTCGTCATACCCGCCAGCAGCGTCGTCTGCGTGCGCGCGATCGGCACGTACGAGAGCGGATCCATCGGGTCCGCCAGCGGCACCGCGCCCTTATAAAAGAGGGGGAACGACGCCCGATCGTGGCGCGCCTCCAGGCGCAGGGACACGTTGCCGAGCGGGTGGATGTCGAGCGTAAAGGTCCCCGCGCCGAGCCGCGTCGTCGTCACCGGATCATCGAGGAAGTCCGAGTACAACAAGTTCTCGGTGCGGGCCATCGCGTACACGAAGTCCCCGCGGCCGACCAGCGCCAGCCACTCGGTCGCGTCCACCTTCACGTACAGCGCCCCGCCCAGCCAGCCGTCGCCCGCCTGCTTGCCGCTCTCGATCGCCGAGAACGTGTGCGCCCGCAGCGACAGCGGCCGCGCCACGTGCCACTGCCCGTACACGTCGAAGACGTGGCGAGGCGCCCGTCCGCGCTCGTCGTCGCGGTCGCGCTCGTCGCCGACCATATACTCCGCGACGAAGTAGTTCTCCTCGTCGTCCGGGTCGGTCCACTCGATCGCCCCCATCACCGACTTCGCCCGGTTGTTATCGCGGACGATCCGATCCCAGCCGTTGTACACGCCGAGGCGGCCGATCCAGCCGCGACCGATGTCCAGGTTCAGGCGGAAGCCGGCGATCTGGTACGGCATCAGCGCGAACAGGTTCGAGCCCGACCAGTTCCAGTTCTTCGAGACGATGTTGTACTCGGGCCCGAATGGCACATTAAAGAGCCCGCCCTCGAGCGAGAGCCGCCGCCACGGCGTCTTCCACTCCATCGTCGCCTCTTGCAGCAGCCGCCACAGCAGGTCCTGCTCGACGTCCCGCTCGACCCCCCAAAAAAGCTCCGCCAGCGCCCCGAATTGGAGCTGGAAGTGCCCGGTCACCGGCCCCAAGCTCCACTCGGTCGCGAACCACAGCCCTTGCAGGCCGAGCAGGTTGTGTTGGTAGTCATACCAACGCCAGTTCGTGATCCCGTTGCTCGGCCGGTTGAAGTTGTAGGCGTAGTAGGCCTCGAGCGCCCCGTGGAAGTCGATCTTCGCCTGCGGCTCCGCCGCGCCCGCCTGCTCCTCCTCCGGCGCGGCAGTCGGCGCCGCTGTCGTCGCCGGCGCCGCTGGCGTCGTCTCCGTCGGCGTCGCCGTCGGGCTCGCCGCCGCGGGCGTCTCCCCGGCGCTCGCCGCCGCGGGGGCGATCTCCGGCGCGCCGGCCGGCGCCGAGGCCGTCGGGCTCACCTCAAGCGGCTCCTCCACCGGCGCCTCCGCTGGCGCCGCCATCACCGGCGCCGCCGTCATCACCGCGAGCGCGGCGCAGAGAGACGTCATCGAAGCGAGGACGGGGCCCGAGGCGTAGTGGGTCACAGTCGCCGCCCATAACATGCTGGCCGAACGGCCAGCAAGCGCGGCGCCGCACTTTACTGTTGCGTGGCCATGCCTGGGGCGGTAAGTGTCTCGCTATCTTGAACCAGCTCCGCGCTTGCCTCGCCCTGGTGACGGCGTTCCTCTTGTTCGCGTGCAACCAGTCGAGGCCTGTCGGCGACACCTTGTCCAAAGTCGAGGCCGCCGGGCTGCTCCGCTGGGGCGCGGACCTCCAAGGCGGCGCCCCGTACATCTACGAGGATCCCGCCAAGGACGGCGCGATCAAGGGGTTCGAGGTCGACCTCGCCGCCGCCCTCGCCGCCGAGCTCGGCGTCACGCCGGAGTTCGTCCAGAACGACTGGAGCGCGCTGGTCCCCTCGCTCGAGCGCGAGACCTTCGACATCGTGATGAACGGCCTCGAGGTGACCCCAGCCCGCGCGGGCAGGGTCCTCTTCACGCGGCCCTACTACATCTTCACCACGCGGCTCATGGCCCGCCGCGACGACCCGCGGATCGAAGCGGACCTCAGCAAGCTCAAGGGCATGCGGGTCGGCACCCTCACCAGCTCATTCACCGCCGACCTGCTCCTCGCCGTGGGCATCGAGCCCGTCTACTACGAGGGCCAAGAGGAGCCCTACCAAGATCTCATCGCCGGCCGCCTCGACGCCGTCTTCATGGACGACATCATCGCCGGCCGCTACGGCGAGGACAAACCCCAGCTCCGCGTCGTCGGCGACCTCGGCGACGGCTTCTATGCGATCGCGATCCGCCCCGGCGACGAGGCCCTGCGCGACGCCCTCGACCGCGCCCTCGGCGTGCTCATCGAGAACGGCGCGCTCGAGCAGATCCTCCGCCGCGAGCAGATCTGGAACGACCGTCAGCTCGGCCTGCGCGCCTGGAGCGACGCCGACCAGCGCCGCCTCCTCGGCGAGGCGACCCAGAGCGGCGGCCTGCGCTGGCACCACGTCGTCATCTTCATCGAGGCCGCCGGGATCACCCTCGTCATCAGCCTCCTGTCGATGGCCCTCGCGATCCCGCTCGGCATGGGCCTCGCGGTCGCCCGCCTCTACGGCGGCCCCGTCGCCCGCGGCCTCGCCACCGCCTACGTCGAGCTCTACCGCGGCACCCCCGTCCTCCTCCAGCTCTACGTCCTCTATTACGGCCTCGCCGACCTCATCCGCCTCGACGCCTTCAGCGCCGCGATCATCGGCCTCGGCATGAACTACGCCGCCTACGAGGCCGAGGTCTACCGCGCCGGCATCCAAGCGGTGCCGCGAGGTCAGATGGAGGCCGCGCTCTCGCTCGGCATGCGCTCGCCGCTCGCCCTGCGCCGCGTCGTCCTCCCGCAGGCCTTCCGCATCGCCCTCCCCTCCGTCACCAACGACTTCATCGCGCTGCTCAAGGACTCCTCGCTGGTCTCCGTGATCACCGTGGTCGAGCTGACCAAGCGCATGACCATCGTCGCCGTCGACGTCCGCTCCTGGCTGATCCCCGGGGCGCTCTGCGCCCTGCTGTATTTCGTGATGAGTTACCCGCTCTCGCTCTTCGCGCGGCGGCTAGAGAGGAGGCTCGCGAGGTCATGATCATCGAAGTCAAGCAGCTGACCAAGACATACGGCGACCGGCCGATCCTCGCCGGGATCTCTGCCACCTTCTCCAAAGGACAGGTCATCAGCCTCATCGGCCCCTCCGGCGGCGGCAAGAGCACCCTGCTGCGCTGCCTCAACGGCCTCGAGGAGTTCGACGGCGGCGAGATCGCGATCGTCGGCGAGCGCCTCGGGCCGGGCCGCGGCCGCGCCAACGCCCGCGCCCTCGCGGCGATCCGCGGCCGCGTCGGCATGGTCTTCCAGCAGTGGAACCTCTTCGCCCACCGCACCGCGCTCGGCAACGTCATCGAGGCCCCCGTCTACGTCAAGGGCGCCCCGCTCGCCGAGGCCACCGCCCGCGCCCGCCAGCTCTTGGCGCGCGTCGGCCTCTCCCACCGCGAAGGCGCCTACCCCCACGAGATGTCGGGCGGTGAGCAGCAGCGCGTCGCGATCGCCCGCGCGCTCGCCATGGACCCCGAGGTCCTCCTCCTCGACGAGCCCACCAGCGCCCTCGACCCTGAGCGCGTCGGCGAGGTCCTCGACGTCCTCCGCGGCCTCGCCGACGACGGCCTCACCATGCTCATCGTCACCCACGAGATGCGCTTCGCCCGCGAGGCCAGCGACCGCGTCCTCGTGCTCCACGGCGGCGCCATCATCGAGGACGGCCCCCCCGCCGCGGTCATCGACCGCCCCCAACACGAGCGCACCCGCGCCTTCCTCGGCCTCACGAGGCCGATGCTCGCCCCCGATCTCGCCCCGCAGATCGGCCTCGCGGTCTGACGCCTCCGCGCCCCCCTCGCGCTGAAACTGTGAAGAAACGATGATTGGAACGATCTCCTCCGCCGAGCGCGTCGCCGACGCCGAAGGCCGCCAGTACCACATCAACCTCGCCCCCGGAGAGGTCGCCTCCTCGATCATCCTCGTCGGCGACGCCAGCCGGGCCCAGCGCGTCGCCGGTCTCTTCGACCAGGTCGAGCTCGAGCGCCGCAACCGCGAGTACGTCGCCTTCACCGGCGTTCACCGCGGCCTGCGCGTCACCGTGCTCGGCACCGGCATGGGCGCGGGCAGCACCGAGATCGCGATCGTCGAGCTCTGCCAGTGCGCCCCCTCGCCCGTCGTGATCCGCTGCGGCAGCACCGGCGGCCTCCAGCCCGGCATGCGCCTCGGCGAGCTCGTGATCAGCCAAGGCGCGTTGCGCATGGAGAACGCCAGCCTCTACTTCGTCGACCCTGGCTACCCGGCGGTCGCCGATCCTCAGGTCGTGCTCGCGCTCGCCCAAGCGGCCGACGAGGCCGGCGCCGGCTACCACGTCGGCATCACCGCCACGGCGCCCGGCTTCTACGGCGCGCAGGGCCGCAGCGCCCCCGGCTTCCCCGCCCGCGACCCGCAAATCGTCGAGCGCCTCGCCGCCCAAGGCGTCAAGAACCTCGAGATGGAGGCCTCTGTGCTCCTGACCCTTGGGACAGTCGGGAATTTCCGTGCCGGCGCCGTATGCGCCATCTACGCCACCCGCGTCGACAACCGCTTCATCGACGCCGACACCAAGGACGCGGCCGAGCTCGCCTGCATCAGCGCCGGCCTGCGCGCCCTCCACCTCGTCGCCGCCATGGATCGCCGCCGCGGCGACCGCCCGCTCTGGCACCCTGGCCTCGGCCTCGATCTCTGACCCGCGCGCGCCTGCGACCTGTCCCCTCGGACAGCCACCACACATCGAGCGTCTCCGCGCCTCACTCACCCGGAGCCGCCGCCGCGCCGCCCAGGCGCTCCCCGACGGTGAACGGCCGCCCCGCGGCGTACGCGCTCGCTGGCATCCGCCGCTTGCCCGCCGGCTGCACCTCCGCCACGCACAGCGCCCCGTCGCCGCAGGCGACGTGCAGGCCCTCACGATCGACCGCCAGCACCGTCCCCGGCGCGGCCGACCCGCGCTCGCGCCCTGATCGTCGCGCCGCGAACAGCTTCAGCGCCTCGCCCCCCCGCTCCGTGCTCGCGCTCGGCCACGGGTCCATACCCCGCACGTGGTCGACCAGCGCCGACCAAGGCCGCGACCACGCCACGCGCCCCTCCTCCTTGCGCAGCATCGGCGCGTAGGTCGCGAGCGCCTCCTCCTGCGCCACCGGGGCCGCCGCCGCAGGATCATCCAAGAACACGGCGAGGAACTCCGCCAGCAGCCCGCCGCCGAGCGTCGCCAAGCGCTCGAACAGCGCGCCGCTCGTCTCCTCCGCCCCGATCGTCGTCGTCTGCGTCCGATACACCGGCCCGGTGTCGAGCCCCTCCTCCATCCGCATAATCGCCACCCCTGTCGCCGTATCGCCCGCCAAGATCGCCCGCTGAATCGGCGCAGCGCCTCGCCACCGCGGCAGCAGCGACGCGTGCACGTTGATGCAGCCGAGCCGCGGCGCCGCCAGGATCGCCGGCGGCAAGATCCGCCCGTACGCGACCACCACCACCAGATCGAGCGACAGCGCCGCCAACTGCGCCGCGACCGCGCCGTCGCGCATCTTCGTCGGCTGGATCACCGGCACGCCCATCGCCTCCGCCGCCACCTTCACCGCCGGCGCGATCACCTGGCGGCCGCGCCCCGCCGGCTTATCCGGCTGCGAGACCACCACGCACAGCTCCGTCGCCGCCGCGGTCGCGCGCAGACACGGCAGCGAGAACTCGGGAGAGCCCATAAACGCGGCGCGAAATTTCCTCTTGCTCGTGCTCATCGTCGCTCCATCAACCCCTCGGCTCGGCGAGCAACGCCGCCGCCGCCGCGTCGATCGCCGCCCGCAGGGCCGCCAGCTCCGCGGCGAAGGTCTCTACCAGCGCCGCCTCCAGCAGCGGCGCTGAGAAGCTCGCGAGCAGCGCCCGTCGAGCCCGGCGGATCGCCCCGCGCCTCGCTCCTGGGGCCACGCCGAGGAGGCGATGATGCGCGTCATCACTCACGCCCGCCAGCGCCAAGCGCTCGCTCAGCCGCGCCCGCACCAGCGCCGCCGGGTCGAGCTCAGGCCCGGAGGGCGGCTCCAAGAGCTCGACCGCGCCGATCGTGTGCAGCCCGCAGATCGACGCCAACGCCGCGAAACCCTCCTCTTCGACCGCCGCCAACGATCGTCGGCCGTCCAACAAATTCAGCGTCGCCGCGTCGACCACGGCCTCCACCGCCCCCGCGCCGAAGCGCGCCGCAGCCGCCTCCGCGCCGATCCAGCGCGGTCGCCGGCTGCGCGCCCCCAGCCGCCCCCACAGCTCGTCCGGCTCTAATTCCAGCGCGATCCCGCCGACGATCAGCCCCAAGACCCCGCCGACCAGCGCGACGTCGCCGGGAGGCGGCGCGTCGACGCGCAGCAGCGCCGACGCGCGAGGCCACGCGAACGTCGCCGTGATCACGTCCGCGAGCTGCGCCGCCATCGCCGGCGCCAGCTCCTGCGGCCGCACCCAGCCCGCGCTGACCAGCGCTTCCCCGCCGATCAACGTCCCGCGGATCCCCAGCCGCTGCGCCTGGGCGAGCTGCCACGAGGTCAAGAGCCCGCGCGCGTGCAAGGCGACGATCAGGTCGTCCTCTGCCCGGCTGCTCGCGGCGAAGCGCGGCTCCCCGGCGATCATCCACAGCTCCAGCGAATCTGCCTCAAAAGACAGCTTCATGAGCCCGCTGAAGCGCTCGCGGTGGGCCCTCCACAGCCGCGTCGCCGCCCCCTCCTCGCCGCGAGTCGCCGCCTCATCGCCCGCGATCGAGCGCGACGGCCGCCCCCCGCGGCCTCGCGTCTGCGGCTCCACCACCGCGGTGCGCTGCTCGGCCGCCGCGTCGACGCTGCTCTCTAGGCGCACGGTCGACTGCGGCGGCGCGCTCGGCCGCACGAGCTCACGGGTCACCGCCTCGAGCGCGCTCAAGTCGAGCGCTGCCGCCGCGGCGCCCTCACCCGGCGCTGCCATCGCCGTCAGCCCCATCGCCCGCAGATCGACCTCATCGTCCTCCGCAGCGGGCGCGAGGCTCGCCAGCGTCCGCTTGAGCTGCGCCAGCATCGGATCCACCGGCGCCGCCTCCTCGACCTCGCCCCAGCTCGCCTGCCCGCCGCTGCTCCGTGGCTCCGCGCGGCTCGCCGGCCCGAGCAGCTCGCCGAGCAGCGCCCGCAGCTCGTCGACCTGCAGCGGCGCGCTCAGCAGCCGATCGGCGCCGAGCTCCAGCAGCTCCGCCAGATCCCGGATCTCAGCGCCCAATTCGCCGAAGACGACCACCGGCGGGCGGGGCGCGAGGGCGCTCATCACCGCGCTAGAGGCAGAGAGGAAGCGCCGCGCCTGCGCGCTCGCCAGCACGACCAGCAGCAAAGGCGGCGCCGCGCCCTGCGTCGCCCACCAGGACGAATCAACGTCGACCACCTCGGCGCGATAGCCGAGCCGAGACACCGCCTGACGGAGCCCCTCCGAAGCGCTCGGATCGCCGACGATGACGACATCTGGAGCCACAGCGGGCGGGAGTCTACACGATCTCTGCGCCCAACTTCCGCCTTGGCGAAGCCGTCGAATCATGCGATTGAATTGACCGTGCTGCGCGGCGTAGCCGCCTCGCGAGCGCGAGCAAGGAGTTTTGAGCCCCATGCAACTTCATGGACAGACCCACAGTTCGGCGAGCCCCCTTCGGCGTTTCTTCTGCGCGGCGGCGATGGCCGCGACGATGCTGGTCAGCAGCCTCGCCTTCGCGGCGGACACCCCCGACGGCCACAAGTGGAAGACCATCGACGACGAGACCGGCCAAGCCAAGTCGATCGTCCAGATCGTCAAGGTCGGCAACAAGCTCTACGGCCGCATCGAGCGCGTGCTCACCGATCCCGACGCGATCTGTGACCAGTGCGACGGCGACCGGAAGAACAAGCGGATCCAAGGCATGACGATCCTCTGGGGCCTCGAGCAAGACGGCGACGAGTGGTCCGGCGGCTCGATCTTCGACCCGAAGAAGAACAAGACCTACCGCGCCAAGATCTGGATGGGCAAGGACGGCAAGACCTTGCAGGTCCGCGGCTACCTCGGCCCCTTCTTCCGCACCCAGACCTGGCACCTCGCTGACTAGACCGCTCGGCGCCCCGCCGCCTCACCGACGCCCGCGCAGCTCACCCGAGCCCGCGGGCGCTCTTTTTTTGTTTTTTGTTTTGTCTGCTCCTCCTCCCAGGAGCTCCGCGCCCGCGTGAGGGTCGCCGCGCCGACCTGGCCCTTAGAGCAGCGCCCGCAGGCGCGCCGCCAACCACGCGAGGGTGCGAGCCCACGGCGACAGTTTTCCGAAGAACTCCGCCGTGACCGGCCGCGAGCGCGCGACGTCGCGATCGAAGGAGCTGGTCACCACCCGCGCGAACGCCGGCTCGTCGATCACCACGTTGCTCTCGAGGTTGAAGTGCCACGACAGCGCGTCGAGGTTGTGCGAGCCGACCGTCACGAAGCGGCGATCGACGATCGCCGTCTTGCTGTGCAGCACCCCGCCCTCGTAGGCGTACACCTCGATCTTGTCGTTCAGCAGCGTGCGCACCAGGTCACGCAGCGCCAGGTCGACCAAGAACACGTCCGACCGCGCCGGCACCAGCACACGCACTCGCACCCCGCGGCGCCGCGCCGTCCGCAGCGCGTGCAAGAAGATCGGCCCCGGCAAGAAGTAGGCGCTCGCGATGTCCACCGTCCTGCGCGCGCGCTGCAGCGCCACCAAGTAGGCCCGTCGGATCGTCCGGTCTGGGCGTCCGTACACCATATTCGCGAGCACGAAGACCCGGCTCGCCGGGTTCGGTCGAGCGCCGCTCGACTCATACGGCAGCGAAGGACCGCCGCAGCGCCACCAGGTGTCATAGAAGAGCGAGCGCAGCTGGGCAGCGGCCGGCCCCCGCAGCTCGACCGCGTCATCGCGCCAACCAGCCCCGCCCTCCGCGATCGGCAGCCACGGCAACGCGAGGTTCAGGCCGCCGGTGAAGCCGATCTTGCCATCGACCACCATCACCTTGCGGTGATCGCGAAATCGCACCCGACCGAGGCGAAAGCGACCGCGCCACGGCGCGATCGGCCCGAACTCGATCACCTCGCCGCCGGCCGCGAGCAGCGGCGCCCACCAATAGCTCGGCAGCCCGTAGCTGCCGAGCGAGTCGTAGATCACCCGCACCTTCACGCCCGCGGCCGCGCGCGCGGTCAGGGCCCGCCGGAAGCGCTCGCCGACCTCATCCGAGGCGATCCAGTACATCTCGAGCACGATCTCCTCACGCGCCGCCGCGATCGCCGCCAGCATCGCCGGATACGCCTCTTCGCCGTCGCGGAGCAGGCGGATCCGATCGTCCCCGATCGGTAAAAAACCATCCGCCCCGCTCGCCAGCCAGCTCATCGTCTCGGCGCAGAGTGTGCCTCGCTCGCTCGAGAGAGGGAAGCCTCCGCCCCTTCAGCGCGGCCCGGGCGCTCGCGCCGGCAGTCGGACCTCGAACGTCGTGCCTCGCCCCAGCGCCGACGAGACGTGGATCACCCCGCCCATCATCGCGACGAAGCGCTGGCAGATCGTCAGCCCGAGCCCGCTCCCGCCGTAGCGCCGCGTCGAGCTCGTATCGCCCTGAACAAACGGCTCGAACATCGCGCTGACCATCGACTCACTCATGCCGATCCCCTCGTCCGCCACGACAAAGACGACCGCGTCGGCCTCAGCGGCGCGCGCGGCGCTCACCGTGATCGCCCCCCCGTGCGTAAATTTGCAGGCGTTACTGAGCAGGTTCAGGAGCACCTGACGCAGCCGGGTCTCGTCCACCCAAGCCACGCCGACCGCCGGCGCACACACGATCGTCAACGAGTTACCGCTGGCCTCGACCCACGGCGCGACCATAGCCCCGATCTCCTCGAGCAGCGCCGCGACCGCCACCGCCGTGCAGCTCAGCTCGATCATATCGACCTCGATCTTCGCCAAGTCGAGCAGATCATCGATCAGCCCCAGCAAGTGTCGGCCGGCGCCCAGGATCCGGCGCAGGTCACGAGCCGAGCCCTCCGACCGCAGCTCATCCGCCTCTTCCAGCAGCAGCTCGCTGTACCCCAAGATCGCGTTCAACGGCGTCCGCAGCTCGTGGCTCATCGTCGCCAAGAAGCGATCCTTGGCCCGGCTCGCGTCGAGGGCGCGGTCGCGGGCGACCTCGAGCGCCGCGATCAGCTCCTCGTTCTGAGCGGCGATCCGCAGGCGCTCCAACGTGCCGCCGATCTGAGCCCCGAACGAGCACAGCAGCCCTAGCCAGCGCTCCCGCCACGCCGCCCCCGCGCGGCCGCGCAGGCATAGACAGCCGAGCCGGAGCCCGCGCGTTCGCAGCACCACCACGACCTCGCCGGACTCCGAGCAAGCGCCCGTCGAGCGCTCATCCGCCAGCGTCGCCGCGCAGGCCGCCCGGCGCTGCGCCACCGCGTCGATCGACCCCACCGTCGCCATCACCTTCAGCGACCCTGATTCGACCGCGTAGAACGCCGCATCTGCGGCCAAGCTGAGGGGCGCCGCGTCGACGAGCGCGCGCAGGGTCGCCGCGGCGAGCTCCTCTGGCGAAGAGCACGCCAGCAGCACCCTGTCGATCGCTTGTTGCACCTCCATCTCCTCCGCGCGGCGGAGCAGCGCCGCCTCGACCATCCGGGCCGCATCGAGCTCGCTCATCAGCTCCGCGGCCGCCGCGTTCGCGTCCGCCAACGCGGCGGCCTGCCGCGCGAGCTGAGCGACCGTCACTCTCAGCCGCGCCAACTCGTCGTCGTCAGATCCTGGCGTCACGACACCTCAGATGAAGAGCGTCACCTTGGAGCGAGCCGCGTCGCCCAAGTAGGTCACTGCTCCGCCGAATTCCAGGCCCTCGATCAGCTCCTCCTTCGAGATCCCCATCACCCCCATCGCCATCTGACAAGCGACCAGGCGCACACCTTGCTCGCGGGCCAGCGAGACCAGGTCCGGCAGCGACTCGACCCGATTCGCTCGCATCATGCCTTGCAGCATCCGCCGGCCGAGGCCGAGGAAGTTAAACCTGGAAGGACCGGCGTGGGCCGCATCACGCGGCAACATCGCCGTGAGCAGCCGCTGAGCGGCGCTCTTGCCGGTGAAGCGCCGCTCCTTCTTCAGCGCGGTTAACCCCCAGAAGGTGAAGTACATCGACACCTCGAGGCCCATCGCCACCGCCCCGTTGGCGACGATAAACGCCGACAGCAGCCGATCGACGTCGCCGCTGAAGACCAAGATGCTCGCGTGCTCACCGAGCGTCGCCGACGACGTCGCCTCTTGGCGCCGTTCTTCGTCCCGAAGCTCAGCCCGCAGCTCCGCCTTCAACTCATTCACCTTGGCCGCGACGCGAGCATCGATCCACGGCTCCAGCCACGCGCGAAGCGCCGCGTCGTTCACCTCGGACGACCCCTCGACCGACTTCATCGCGTCTCCACCACCGCGACGACCGCGCCGCCGGCCTCATCGCCCACCTGCACGATCGTGTGCCCGAGGCGCCGCACCCAAGCCTCTAGATCGGCGCGAAACGCCGGATCGTCCGCCGTGATCCTGATCCTCGCGCCAACGGGGAGCTTTCGGGCCAACTGGCTGAGCCGAACGATCGGCATCGGACAGTTAAGCCCACGGCAGTCCAGCTCTCGCGCCTCGACGAGGTCCACACCACGACCGTACCACCCCTCAACGGGGAGATCATCGGGTGAGGATGCGCGTGCACAACCCAAGGTGAACCAATAAAAAAAGGCCCCCTCTTTCGAGGGGGCCATAACCCTGGCGACGTCCTACTCTCCCACAGAGTCTCCCCTGCAGTACCATCGGCGCTGGAAAGCTTAACGACCGAGTTCGGGATGGGATCGGGTGTGGCCCTTCCGCCATAATCACCAGGAAAACCGATTGGACAAAACAACTTCTTCGTCTTCCAGAGCGCGCCTTCTCGCCCTTAGGAGGCTGAGCCTGGCGCGCGTATCTGATCGAAACCTATTGAACGAGCACTCAAGTGGCGACGAGGCGCCTTTTACTCGCCTCTTCATCCTCTTCTACAAGAGAGGAGAAGCGCGAGAGCGCGTCGGTGTCGCTTAGAACCTCGGGCCTGACCACCTCACCCTGATCCAGGATGGCGGCGCACCAGGCCAAGCCGAACGGTCGATTAGTACTGGTTAGCTTCATGCGTTGCCGCACTTCTACACCCAGCCTATCTACGTCGTAGTCTCCGACGGACCTTCAGGGAACCCTCATCTTGTGGTTGGCTTCCCGCTTAGATGCTTTCAGCGGTTATCCATTCCAGACATGGCTACCCGGCAATGCCTCTGGCAAAACAACCGGAACACCAGGGGTCTGTCCATCCCGGTCCTCTCGTACTAGGGACAGATCCACTTCAAGATTCCTGCGCCCACGGCAGATAGGGACCAAACTGTCTCACGACGTTTTGAACCCAGCTCGCGTACCGCTTTAATTGGCGAACAGCCAAACCCTTGGGACCTACTACAGCCCCAGGATGCGATGAGCCGACATCGAGGTGCCAAACCACGCCGTCGATGTGAACTCTTGGGCGTGATAAGCCTGTTATCCCCGGAGTACCTTTTATCCGTTGAGCGATGGCCCTTCCATACAGAACCACCGGATCACTAAAGCCGACTTTCGTCCCTGCTCCTCTTGTATGAGTCGCAGTCAAGCTCCCTTATGCTTTTACACTCTACGGCTGGTTTCCAATCAGCCTGAGGGAACCTTTTGCGCGCCTCCGTTACTCTTTCGGAGGTGACCGCCCCAGTCAAACTACCCACCAGGCAGTGTCTCGGGCCCGGCTTACGGGCCACGGTTAGGCTTTCAGACTCATCAGGGTGGTATTTCAACGTTGGCTCCATGAGAACTAGCGTCCCCACTTCACAGCCTCCCACCTATCCTACACAGACAAGCCCAAAAGCCAATGCCAAGCTGCAGTAAAGGTTCACGGGGTCTTTCCGTCTTGCCGCGGGTACGGGGCATCTTCACCCCGATTTCAATTTCGCTGAGTCCCGGGTCGAGACAGTGGGGAAGTCGTTACGCCATTCGTGCAGGACGGAACTTACCCGCCAAGGAATTTCGCTACCTTAGGACCGTTATAGTTACGGCCGCCGTTTACCGGGGCTTCGATTCGATGCTTTGCTTGCGCTGACATCTCCTGTTAACCTTCCGGCACCGGGCAGGCGTCAGGCCCTATACGTCGTCTTGCGACTTCGCAGAGCCCTGTGTTTTTGATAAACAGTCGCTACCCCCCTATTCTCTGCAACCCCCCAGAGCTCCAGACGTTCGTCTTTCACCCCAAAGGGCACACCTTCTCCCGAAGTTACGGTGTCAATTTGCCGAGTTCCTTAACCCGAGTTCTCTCAAGCGCCTTAGGATATTCACCCCACCCACCTGTGTCGGTTTCCGGTACGGTCACCACAGCCATTAGCTCGTGCGAAGCTTTTCTCGGAAGCTTGGAATCACCGAGTTATCAGCCCGAAGGCCGTCCTCATCGCCTCTCGACGTTATGCGCGCGTTTGTGGCCATTGCCTCCTACGCGCACCGCCTACTAGCTTGAACCACCATCCATTAGGTGGCTCGGTTATCCTCCTCCGTCCCTCCTCACGAAATGATCCGTAGTGGTGCAGGAATATTCGCCTGCTTCCCATCAGCTACGCTTTTCAGCCTCGCCTTAGGGGCCGACTAACCCTGGGAAGATGATCTTAACCCAGGAACCCTTGGGTTTACGGCGACAGGGTTTTTCACCCTGTTTATCGCTACTCATGCCA
>JADJRG010000013.1:937500-1395000 GCA_016712315.1 Nannocystis sp.
AGACGAGATCTCACCCGGCGCGAAGTTCGATCGCCCCGGCGCCCTCGCCCTCGCCAACGCCGGCGCCCCGAACTCCGGCGCCGCTCAGTTCTTCATCACCTCCGAGGCCCTCAGCCACCTCAACGGCGCCTACACCCTCTTCGGCGCCTGCGACAGCCCCCACGTCGTCCGCGAGCTCTCTCGCCAGGTCCGGGCCCGCCCGAGCGACCCCCCGCGGCTGCGCAAAGTGACGATCACCCGCGGCTGAGCCCCCCGCCCTTGTCGCCGCCGCGTGGCCGTGGGAGAACGCCCGCGCCCATGACAACCGACCCGCACAAGCTCCTCCCTGCCCTCATCGTCGGCCTCGGGCTCGCCGCTTGCGCACCCGACTCCAAGCCTGAAGCCGAGGCCACGCCCGCTGCCGCGACGACCCCCGCGGCCAAGCCCCCCGAGGCCAAGCCTCCAGAGGCCAAGCCTCCAGAGGTCAAACCTCCCGAGGCCAAGCCCCCAGAGCCCCCACCCAAGCCGGGCTTCCGCAAGGGCCAAAGCGCCCCGCGCGGCCTCAGCGTCGAGCAGCTCTTTGAGTACAACAAAGCCCAAGGCGACCCCATCGACGGCGAGTTCACCCTCGAGATGGCCTTTGATGGCGACGCCAAGCTCGCCAACCGCGCTGGCGGCAAGCTCACGGCCATCTTCGACACCACCATGGGCAAGTTCAACTGCGAGCTCTTTGAGGACAAGGCCCCCAAGACCGTCGCCACCTTCGTCGGCCTCGCCCGCGGCAAGCGCCCCTTTTGGGACAAGGCCGCGGACGCGTGGAAGAGCGAGCCCTTCTTCGACGGGATCATCTTTCACCGCGTGATCCGCGGCTTCATGATCCAAACCGGCGATCGCCAGGGCACCGGCACCGGCTTCCCCGGCTTCCTGATCGCCGACGAGCTCGACCCCTCGCTCACCCACAACAAGGCCGGGATCCTCTCGATGGCCAACCGCGGCCCGAACACCGGCTCCTCGCAGTTCTTCGTGACCGTCGCTGCGACCCCGCACCTCGACGGCAAACACGCGGTCTTCGGCCAGTGCGAGCCGAAGGTGCCGGTCAAGATCTCCGAGGTGAAGGTCAAGTCCCTGCCCCCCGCGATCGACAGCCGCCCGCTCGATGATGTGAAGATCAACAAGATCACCATCGAGCGCCGCAAGAAGTAAAAATAAAAAATAAAAAATAAAAACCCGCCGCGAGATCTCCTCGCGGCGGGCCTGCACACACACAATGGACGCGACATAGACCCGGGCGATCACCCGCCGGTTTCGCCTCGGTCGAAGAAAACGATCTCAGGCCGGCGGCACCACCGCCACCGGGCAGGTCGCGACCCCTGCCAAGCTGCTCGCCAAGCTCGAGCCGAAGAGCCGCTCCGCCAGCGACAGCCGGCGCGACCCCGTCACGATCAACGGCGCGTCGAGGGCCGCCGCCAGCGCCAAGAGCTGCTCCTCGACCGCCCCATAGCGGATCTCCACCGCGCTCGCCCCCGCCGCGTGCGCGGCCACCCAGGCCTCCACCTCGAGCCGCACGAGGCGTTGCTCTTGCTCCCGCAGCGACTCCCAGCCGCGATCCAGCGTGTAGATCGCCGCGTGCTCGATCGGCGCCGCGACGTGCGCGATCACGACCCCACGCCCCCGCTCTACCGCCAACGCCGCGGCGAACCGGTACGCCGCCGCTGAGCCCTCGCTCAGGTCCGTCGCCACGAGGATCGGCCCCGCGCCGATCTGCGACGCGAGCAGATCGGGAGGTGTCACGATCACCGCCGTCGGCAGCTCCCGAAGGATCCGGCGCGCGACCCGCCCGAGCCGTACCAGCCCCCGCTCGCCCCGCCGCGACCAACGCCCGATCACCAGCGCTGTCGGCTGCTCGCGCGCCGCCGCCTCGATCAGCCCGCGCTCCGCCGTCACAGACGCCACCGCCTGCAGCCCCTCAAACACGGCCCTCGCCTCGGCCTCCGCCAGCAAGCGCTCCATCGACGCCCGCGCCCCCTCCAGCACCGTCGACAGCTCCTCGCCGACGAAGCGAAGCAGCCCTGTCTCGACCACATGCACCCCCCGGCAGCGCCCCAACCACGCCCCGAACCGCAGCACACCCGTGTTTTGCGGCAACAGATCCAGCCCGACCAACCACCGTGGTGTCGCTTCCATCGCAGCTCCGCTCCTTCGCGCTCGTACGCGCCCGCGGTTGTCGGCCGACCGGCTCACTCCCATCAAGCGCATCCTTTGCAGACCTATTCAACCCCACATCGTCCGCGCGGATCAACTGTGCTAGAGCGCCCGCGGTGCGCCTCCCGCTCGTCGCGCCCTTGGATCTGCCCGGCCCCGCGTTACCGATCGACGCGGTGCTCCCCGCGATCCTCGCCCACCTCAGCGACGGCCCCTCGCTCGTCATCGAGGCCCCGCCCGGCGCAGGAAAGACCACCCGCGTCCCCCTCGCCCTCCTGCTCGCCGGCCTCGCCGACGACGGCGAGATCCTCGTTCTCCAACCTCGTCGCCTCGCCGCGCGTCTCGCGGCCCAGCGCGTCGCCGATCTGCTCGGCGAGGAGCCAGGCGAGCGGATCGGCTATCAAGTCCGCTTTGAGTCGCGCCGCTCCGCCCGCACCCGCCTCACTTTTATGACGGAAGGCCTGCTCAGCCGCCGCCTCCGTGACGACCCTCAGCTCCGCGGCGTCGCCGCCGTGGTCCTCGACGAATTCCACGAGCGCCACCTCGACGGAGATCTCGCGCTCGCCCTGCTCCGTCACCTCCAGCGCGGCCCTCGCCCTGAGCTCCGCCTCGTCGTCATGTCCGCGACCCTCGACGGCCAGCCGATCGCCGACTTCCTCGGCGCCCCGCGCGTCGTCAGCGAAGGCCGCGCCTTCCCCGTCGAGATCAGCCACGTCAGCAGCGACGGCGAGATCGCATCACAAGTGCTCCGAGCCTTCCACGACCGCGTGCTCGCCGGCCTCGACGGAGATCTCTTGGTCTTCCTCCCCGGCGCCCGCGAGATCCAGGCCACCCACGCCGCCTGCGCCGGCCTCGCCGCCCACGCCGGAGTGTTGGTCCTGCCTCTCCACGGAGATCTCCCCCCAACCGAGCAAGATCGCGCCGTCCGCCCCGCCGCGCAACCCAAGCTGATCCTCAGCACCAACGTCGCCGAGACCTCGGTCACCATCGACGGCGTCACCACCGTGATCGACAGCGGCCTCGCCCGCATCGCCGCCCACGATCCCTGGTCCGGGATCGCCACCCTACAAATTTCCAGGATCTCCCGCGCCTCCGCCGCGCAGCGGGCTGGCCGCGCCGGCCGCACCCGCCCTGGTCGCTGCCTCCGCCTCTACTCCCAGCACGATCTCGACCGCCGCCCCGAGTTCACCCCGCCCGAGATCGCCCGCCTCGACCTCTCCAGCGTCCTGTTGGACCTGCACGCCGCCGGCCACCCCGATCCGCACAGCTTCCCCTGGTTCGAGGCCCCGCCGCCCGCCGCGCTCGCCGCCGCCGAGCAGCTTCTCACCCGCCTAGGCGCCCTCGACGACGCCGGCCTACTCAGCCCGGTCGGCCGCCAGATGCTGCGCTTCCCGACACACCCGCGCCTCGCCCGCCTCTTGCTCGAGGGCGAACGGCGGCAGATCCCCGAGCTCTGCGCCAGCGCCGCCGCCTTGCTCAGCGAGCGCAGCCTGCGGCGACGCAGCCACGGCCCCGCGAGAGTCACCGCCGACGCGGATCTTTTGGTCGATCTCGCCGACCTCGACGTACTCGCTCGCCAAGGCCTCGGCGCCGCCGAGAGGCTCGGCCTCAGCCCCGGCGCCGCCCGCGGGGCCCTCCAAGCGCGCGACCAGCTCTGCCGCCTGGTACGCGCCGATCCACGCGCCCGCCAGCGCGACCACGCCGCGGAGATCTCCTTGCGTCAGGCCCTCCTCCTCGCCTTTCCCGATCGCGTCGCCCACGTCCGCGAAGAGGGCGGCCAACGAGCCCTCGCCCTCGCGGGAGGCGGCGCCGCCCGCCTCGCCGAGGCGTCGTCGGTGCTCGGCGCGCCGTGGGTGCTCGCCCTCGCCCTCGAAGAGCGCCAAGGCGGCCGCGGCCTCGGCGGCCCCCAAGTCACCAGCGCCGCCGCGATCGAGCCCGAGTGGCTTTTTTCAGAAGATCTCTGGCGAGGCGCCCTCGAAGAGCGAGATCTGCTCTCCTTCGACCCCGGGCGCGAGCGCGTCACCCGCCGCAGCGAGCTGCGCTACCTCGGCCTGCTCCTCGAGGCCACCGACGCCTGGCCTTCACCCGCCGAGGCCGACGACCGCGTCTCCAAGATCTTGCGCGACGCCGCCCTCGCCGCCGGTCCGGCCCGCTTCGCCGACCCTGAGGCGCTCGCCCAGCTCCACGCCCGCACCGCCTTCATCGCGCGGTTTCTCCCGGACTTCCCCGTCCTGGACGACGCCCGCGCCCGCGCCGCGCTGGCCGAGCTATGCGCCGGCTGCAGCAGCTTCGCCGAGCTGAGGCAGCGCGATCTCCTGGGCCACCTCACCGCTCAGACCCAGCCGCGAGATCTTCTCCACCGCTGGGCCCCCACGCGCCTGCGCCTCCCTGGCGGTCGCGAGCTCACCATTCACTACGAGCTCGACCGCCCGCCCTGGCTCGCCACCCGCCTCCAGGACTTCTTCGGCGCCGCCCAAGGCCCCAGCCTCGCCGACGGCCGCGTCCCCGTCGTCCTCCACCTGCTCGCCCCGGGCGGCCGCGACCTCCAGGTCACCACCGACCTCGCTGGCTTTTGGGACAGGCACTACCCCGACCTCCGCCGCGCCCTGATGCGCCGCTACCCCCGCCACGCCTGGCCCGAGGACCCCCGCAGCGCCGCACCTCCAGCGCCGCCGACGCGCCGCTCCGATCGCCGCTGACCCCCAGCCGCCGCGTCCCCGACCGCGCGGAGCGGCTATGATCCGCGCGATGCCACGCCTCGTCCGCCTCGCGCTCCCGCTCTTTTTGCTCACGCCCGTGGTCGCCCGCGCGGACGAGAACACGCACCCCTTCGACCCCTCGTACGACAAGCAGCTGCTCGGCTTTGACGACTTCACCTTCGACACCGACTGGTTCCCCGCCGACGCCCCGCTCCAGCTCCGCCTGATCGTGCACGCCGGCAACACCGTCGCGATCGACATGGCAGGCGACGGCCACTACGACTGGCCGAGCGAGCAGCTCCACTTCGAGGGCCACGAGCAGGCCGGCGAGCTCGCCTTTGACGTCGGCGTCGAGCTCGACGCCAAGGTCCGCTTTGACGTGCTCGGCCTCAAGTGGGAGTCCGACATCATCGGCCCTTACGACTACGCCGTCATCTCCGCCGAGACGTTCACCCCTTACCTTCTGCCGGGCAACACCGATCGCCCCCTCGAGGTCATGGATCAGACCGACGCCGTCACCTTCGTCTCGGTCGACATCGTGCCGGACATCCTCGTCGCCCACGGCCACCTCGACATCGACGTCTTTTTTATCATCACCGGCTCCCTCGCCTGCGTCGGCATCGAGGCGACCGCCGTCGATCCTGTGCCCTCCTTCGCCGCGATCCTGAACGAGGGCGAGGCCAAGCCGCTCGACCCTGGCCCCGGCCCGCTCCCTGATCCCTTCGCGATCGACGCCACCCTCCACTGCGATCTTTTTACGGCGCCGACCATCGTCCTCAACCCCGTCTTGATCATGGAGATCTTGGGAAAGGAGTACCAAGTCGCCGGCATCGAGATCCCCATCGACGTACCCGCCTTCAAGGAGCTGATCTCGATGGGCCCCGAGCAGCTCCTCTTCGACCGCCCGGAGCCTGTCCCTGAGGGCAGCTCAGGCGGCGAGAGCGACAGCGGCGACGGCTCCGCCTCGGACTCCAACAGCGGCACCGGCGGCGCGACCGACACGAGCGCCTCTACAGGCGACACCGGCGCCAACACAGACACCGACGCCGCCACCGCCGGCTTCGGCGGCGCCGACGACGATGGTTGCAGCTGCAATCAAACCACCGCCGCCCCCTCGCTCGTCGCCCTGCTCCCCCTGCTCCCCCTGCTCCGCCGCCGCCGCCGCCCCCGCCGCTGACCCCCAACGCTCCTTGGGCCGAGAGGTTGATGTTGCAGGCAGATCGTGCACCTACAACCACCCTTTTCCGTTGACAACCAACACACCTCGCGTTAGGCGTGGTCACATGCTCACTTGCGCAACGGATTGCGCCGCTGTTCGACCCTGCCTGCGCAACGGGGCGCGGCCGGGGCCGATCGGCAAGCTGGAGGCGGGCCGCCGCCTGGAGGACCCTCGCCGATGCTAAGCACCCTCGTTTGGCTGACCTTACAGGCTCAGGCGCCGCAAGCGACGGAGCCGCTCGAGACCGCGCCCATCTGTGACGACGGCGCCCCGGCCTTCATCGACAGCGCGCCGAACTGGTCCTGCCGCCGCGACGGCTGCGCCCCGAACGCCGCGATCTGCTGGAGCGATCGCCTCGCCCACTGCTACGACGACGCCGGCGACGAGACCGGCCGCTGCGAGCTCCGCGACAGCACCTGCGAGGGCGTCATCTCCTGCTTCAACCAGTGGGTCTGGTGTAAGGGCGTGCACACCTGCGAGGTGGGCGGCAAGTACACCTGTGACAAGGGCACCTGCCGCGAGGCCTCCGGCGTGTCGTCGTCATCAGTAGCAACCAGAACAAAGGGACAGGTGATCTGATGAGCACCACCGAGAGCCTCGCTGCGCCGCGCGAAATTGTCCGTGCGCCTGCGCGCCCGCCCGAGAGCTTGCGCCCGCGGAAGGGGCGCGAGTACGATGCCGAAGTGACGAACTCGGCCCAGGCCCCCTCTTCCCCTCGACGCCGCGCGAGGATCGTGCTCAGCGACGGAGGGGTCGCCGTCTTCACGGGGGTCATGTACCTCTGCGCTGCTGGCCTGGCCGCGTGGTCCTTCTCCTGGCTAGCCCACAAGACAGGTCAAGTAGACGGCAGGGTCGCCCAGGTCTCCACGCTCTTCGCGGCCGCGATGGGGGGCCTGTGGAGCAGCTCGCTGGTGGCGCTCCTTCGGCGACGACGCTGACGCGACCAACGTCATGAGACGGCTCCTCGCCGCCGGGCTCGTCGTCACCGGCCTCGCCGTCGCCGTCCTCGTCGTCTTCGCCGCCGCGACAGGGTCGCTCACGTCGGGGTACGTGTGGGTCCTCCTGGCCTTCGTCGGTGGCGGCGGCTTCTTCTCGGGGGTCAACCTCACCCGCGCTCACGCGCTACCACCGGGAGCTTCTCCGCGAGCGCTCCCGCAGGAGACCGCTCCGAGCCGACCCCTCTCCGCCTACCACTGGCTGCACCTCTCGGACATCCACTTCGGCACCCGCGGCAGAGCCGAGTGGACCCAGCTCGTCGATGACTTTGAGCGAGACCTCCTGAAGCGGCTCCCACGGATCGGCGCGCCGATCGATCTGATCCTCATCAGCGGCGACCTGACCGACCGTGGCACCGCCGAACAGTTCGACGGCTTTGGCATCTTCCTCGACCGTCTCATGGCGCTGCTCGAGCGGGAGACCAAGCATCGCCCGCTCGTGATCCCGGTCCCTGGCAACCACGATCTGACCCGCCCGAGCACCCCCAGCGACGCCGACGCCGAGCCGGGCGAAGACTTCTGGGGGACCCAACAACCGGGGCGCTTCGCCCACCTCTTCCACGGTTACACGAGCTGGCTCGAGAGCGCGGTACTACCTTCACTACGAGAGGCCCCCGGGGTCGAAGTGCACCGCTCCTTCTTCCCCGGCGACCTCACCGTGATCCTCGACGACCCGAAGCGCTTCCGGCTCATCATCGTCGGCCTCAACAGCGCGTGGAAGCATGATCGAGACGTCGAGGAGGGCGCGCTCGCCTTGCCGACCGAGCAGTTTCACGCCGCATTGCCGCCGGTCCCAGGCGGGTACAACCTCGACATCTTCCCCAAACGGGGCCCGCCCCGCGCCCTCTTGATGCACCATCACCCGCCGTCTTGGCTGTCGCCGACCCATCAAGAGCAGTACTTGCGCATGATCCACGATCCGGCGCGCTTCACTGCCTGTCTCTTTGGCCACATGCACGTACCTACCGGATCCAGCGTCTCGAGCGGCGGCGGGAGCCTACGCGCGAACTTCCAAGCCCCGTCGCTCTTCGGCATCGAGCACTACGGCACGGCCCATCAGAGCAGGATCTTAGGCTACGCCCTCGGAAGGATCCGCAGCGACGGCGAAGTCCGGCTCTGGCCGTTCCGCCACCAACCGAAGCAAGGCGGATCCAGCCGCTTCGACAAGGACACCACTTGGACCTGGGACGATCACGACGAGCACGTACTCCTCCGATCGGGCGCTCCAACCTCCTCCACCTAGGCGCTCTACGCGATGACCCACCCGAACCTCCCCGTACCCGCAACGCGCGACTCGAGCAGCGAGCGCTCGCTCGAGCGGCCCGACGCCGCGGCGATCGTCAACCCCCTCCGTCACAAGGCCGAGCTCACCACCCGCGCACGAGCTCGCAGCGTCGCCTTCGCCGCGGCCATCGTCCTCGGCGTACCGCTCGCGGCCCTCATCGCCGCCCTCGTCGAGCCGCCGCTGCCGGTCGCCTTCTTTTTGATCTACCTCCCCTGCCTGGTGATCCTCGGCCTGCTCGCCGAGCGCCTCCCTCTCCATCGACACTTCACCAGCCCCGAGGAGCTCGCGCTTGAGCGAGTCGAGGCCCGCCACCGCCAGCGCATCGCCGACATCGAGGCCCGCGTCGAGCCCCTCCGAGCCGCCGGGATCTCCCCAAAAGAGCTCGCTGCGCGCCAGGGGGCCGCCTACAGCGCCGAGCACGCCGAACACCTGGCCGAGCTCGAAGATCTCGCAAAGCACCCACGCCGCGTCCTCCCGCCGTCAACATAGGCGCGCGGATCCGCCTGCACGTGAGAAACCGCCCCCGGTCCCCCTCCCCACGCGAACGCTGCCCGGTTAGCTTCGGCAAATGAGCGCCGAGCAGCTTTTGCCAAGAGCCACCGTCCTCCGCAATTTCTCCGCGGGCCCTGCGATCTTGCCGGCGTCGGTGCTCCAACGCGCCGCCGAGGCGATCCACGAGCTCCGCCTCGATGGTCACGCCGCCAGCGCGCCCGGCGTTGGCCTCTCGCTGCTCGAGATCTCGCACCGCTCAGCCGCCTACGACGCCGTCACCAAGGGCGCCGAGGAGCTCTGTCACCAAGTCCTCCAGATCCCGCGCACCCACCAGGTCCTGTTTTTACAGGGCGGCGCCAGCCATCAGTTCGCGATGGTGCCTTACAACCTGCGCCGCGACGATCGCCCCGCCGCCTACATCGACACCGGCGTCTGGTCGGACAAGGCGATCGCTGAGAGCCGCGTGCTCGGCCCGACCGAGGTCATCGCCAGCTCTGGACCGCGCCACGATCACATCCCCGCGCTCCCCGCTGCGGGCACCTACGCCGGCGCCAGCTACCTCCACATCACCACCAACAACACCATCTTCGGCACCGAGTGGGCCGAGATCCCCGACGCCGGTGACACACCGCTGGTCATCGACTGCTCCAGCCACATCGGCTCACGCCCCCTCGATTTTGAGCGCGTCGCCCTCGGCTACGCGGGCGCCCAGAAGAACCTCGGCCCCTCCGGCGTCACCCTCGTCTTCATCCGCAAGGATCTCCTGTCCCAGAGGCCAGTCGGTCCTGTCCCGACCATCCTCCGCTACGCCACCCACGCCAAAGAGCCCAGCCTCTACAACACCCCCAACACCTTCGGCGTGCTCGTGCTCAAGCTCGTGCTCGAGTGGATGCGCGATCTCGGCGGCCTCGAGGAGCTCGCCCGCCGCAACCAGCGCAAGGCCGACAGGCTCTACCAGCTCCTCGATCACAGCGCCCTCTACCGCGCCCACGCCCGCCCTGGCAGCCGATCGAGCATGAACGTCACCTTCACCTTGGACGGCGCCCCCGAGGCCGATCGTGACGCCCTCACCAAGCGCTTCTTGAAGCAGGCCGAGGCCGCCGGCTTCGACGGCCTCAAGGGTCACCGCCTCGTCGGCGGCTGCCGCGCCTCGATCTACAACGCCTTCCCCGAGGAGGGCGTCGACGAGCTCTGCGCCTTCATGAGCGCGTTTGAGCGGTCTCTCTGAGCGCCAGCGCCGATGCACGATCATCCGAAGAACGATCACGATCATGATCACGGTCATGATCACGAGGTCGAGGCTCCAGGCTGGGCCTTCATCGACGCGCACCTGGCGAAGCTCTACCCAGGCCAGCTCCCGCACCAGTACGCCAGCCAGACCGCCTTTGAGCCGCAGAGCCTCAGCCCGCTCCCGGCGATCGCCGTCTACGAGGCCCCTCGCGCCCGCGTCGCTGGGCAGTGGCGGCCCGCCCACTGGCATTACGTCGGCTACGGCCTCAGCGAGCTCTTTGAGAAGCTATCCGACGATCCCGAGATCTCCGGCTTCGGCTTCGAGCTCACCCTGCGCGTCCCCAAGCGCGATCAAGAGGAGCAGCCGCCGACCTGGGGCGTCCGTTTTTTACAGGCCCTCGGCCGCTACGTCTTGCTCAGCCGCGACGGCTTTGACAGCGGCCACCGCGCCGATCTCGGCGGCCCGCTCGTCCCTGATCTACCGACCCAGCTCACCGCGATCGCCTGCGTGCCCGACCCCACCCTCGGAAAAGTCCACGGCCCTTTTGGTTCGCTCCTTTTTTTACAGGTGATCGGCCTGCACGCCGACGAGCTGCGCGAGATCACCGACATGGACGCCGAGCGCGTCGTTTTGATGCTCTCCGAGCTCGACCCCGACGGCCTCACGGACCTCACCCGCGAGAGCTTTTTAAAGGGCCCCCGCGGCGCCCCGACGATCCGCCGCTACCGCCACGGCCTCGGCCTGGTCTAAGGGCCATCTTTCTCTCTCAAAAGAAGACGCGGTTGAGCGCCTCGGAGATCGTCGACGCATAGACGATCTCCAGCCCTTGCGGCCGCGGCAGCTTGCTCGCCCCTTTGGGCCCCGGCGCGATCAAGACCTTCGAGAACCCCAGCCGCCCCGCCTCGACCACTCGGGCCTCCGCGCGCGGCACCTGCCGCAGCTCCCCCGTCAGCCCGACCTCCGCTAGCGCCACCAGGCCTGCCGGCAGCGCCTTCCGTTGGTGGCTCGAGGCGATCGCCAACAGCACCGCCAGGTCGCTCGCAGGCTCGCTCAGCCGCACGCCGCCGACCACGTTGATAAAGACGTCCTGGTCGAGCACGCACTGCCCGCCGTGGCGATCGAGCACCGCCAGCAGCATCGCCACCCGCGACGGGTCCACCCCCACGCAGGTCCGCCGCGGGTTGCCGAACGACGACGCCAACAGCGCCTGCACCTCCAGCAGCAGCGGCCGCGACCCTTCCATGCTCGCGGTGATGCACGAGCCCACCGCCCCTTGCTGACGCTCCGCCAAGAACGCCTCGGAAGGGTTCGCGATCTCGCGCAGCCCGTTCCCGCGCATCTCGAACACCCCTAGCTCTTGCGTCGAGCCGAAGCGGTTCTTCGTCGCCCGCAGCAGCCGCGTCGCGTGGTCGTCGTCGCCTTCAAAAGACAGCACCGCGTCGACCAAGTGCTCGAGCAGCCGAGGCCCCGCCAGCTGCCCGTCCTTGGTCACATGGCCGACCACCACCACCGGCACCGAGTGTTGCTTCGCGAACGAGATGAGCTGCGCGATCACCGTGCGGATCTGCGTAATATTTCCGGGCAGCCCCTCCGCGTCGGCCGCGTAGATCGTCTGCACCGAGTCGACGAAGAGCGCCGCCAGCCCCCCTGCCCGCTCGTTCGCCGCCGCGATGATCGCCTCCACCCGCGTATCCGCCAACAGCAGCAGGTTCGGGTGCGCCGCCCCCAGCCGGCCCGCGCGGCCCGCCACCTGCGCCACCGACTCCTCGCCGGACGCGTACAGCACCACACCTGACCTTCGGGCCAGCCCCGCGCTCGCCTGTAAGAGCAGCGTCGACTTGCCGATCCCCGGGGGTCCGCCCAGCAGCACCACCGAGCCTGGCACCAGCCCGCCGCCGAGCACACGATCGACCTCAGCCAGCCCGCAAGGCCGCCGCGGCGCCTGGTCCACCTCGGTCTGCGCCGTCGTCGACGCGATCACCCGCGGCGCCGCGCTGGGGTTCGACCCCAGCACCACCCGCTCTGGCGGTCCAGCCGCGGTCTCCTCCTCGATCGACCCCCACGCCTCGCAGGTCGGGCAGCGCCCGTACCACCCGCCGACGATCGCCTCACACGCCCGGCACACCCAGCGCGAGGCCGCCTTCTTCGCCTTCGCCATAGGACCGATCGCGCCGGTTAGAAGCGGATCCCCACCTGCGCCTGCACCGTCTGCACCGCCTTGGCGTCGCCGTCATTGAGCGGGACGTAGGAGTCGGTCTGGTAGATGTTCAGCGGCCGGTCGAAGCCGCCGAACGGGAAGAGCACGCCGTACTGGAGCTGCACGAAGATCGGCTCGCGCGTGTCGTGGTAGCGCAGCGCCGCGTCGATCTCGAGGCCCCACGAGTACTTGCCACCAAAAGTCGCTTGCCGCTGGTGCGCGAGCGCGTACTGCACGTCGAGGCGCCCCGACATGTTGTTGTTGAGGAAGTAGAACGCCGCCCAAGGCCGGAAGTACGCCGCGTTCGCGGTCGTGCCCATCACCTCGCGGAAGAGCAGCAGGTCCTGCTGATACGCCGGGTTGAAGCGGAAGCCCGACAGGTACTTGTTGCCCGCGGTGCGCAGCGGATCTTGCGGGTTACTGTTCGGCCCGTTGGTGTCATCGCCGGAGGAGAAGCCCTGGTCGAAGCCGATGTGGAAGCGGTCCTTAAAGACCCCGTACTTGAACTCGAGCGCGTAGCCGAGCTGAAGCATCCACTGCTTGGAAAGGTCCGCCGTCGACACGTCCTCGAGCACCACGCCGTCGCTCGGGCCGCGGCTCAGGTCGCGCTCGTTGAAGCGGCCGATCACCCCAGCCGCCTCCATCTCCACGCGCAACGTCCGCCAGTTGACCCGCAGCCACAGGTCTGGGGTGATCACCAGCGCGCGCCGTTGGATCAGCAGGTTCGTGTAGTTTTGCGCCGCGCTGTCGCCGACGCTGTCGCTCGCGCCGTTGCCGAGCGCCGAGCCTTGGCGGCCGAGGCCGTCGTCGCGGCTCTCGTCGCTCCACGTCGGGTTCGTGCCGAGGCCGTCGCCGAGGCCGGGCGATCCGGTCACTCGGTCGAGCGCCTGGTAGCGGATCCACGCGATCGCCCCGTAGTTGAACACCGGCTCCCCCAGCGACAGCTTGCGGCGCAGCATGCTCGGGTCGTCGCGGCGCAGCAGCGAGATCCGCCACTGGTACACGTTGTCGAACTTCTCCGCGCTGAAGTCCTGGCCGACCGTGTTCCCCGACGCCCACTTCGGCCCGAAGAGCTGCGAGGTCGTCGGCCCCGACGCGGCCCAGTCCCAGCTCGCCTCGAGCGTGTGCGTGCGGCGGCGGTCCTTGCCGAAGTCGTAGCCGAGGCGCAGCGAGTCGATCGAGTCGCCGAAGTCCATATCCAACATCCGCACGATGTCGGACGCGTCGCCGCGGTGGTAGCCGTTGCCGTCGTTGGCGACCACGCCCATGCCCCAGTGGTGGGGCATCCGCCCGAATTTCAGGTCGAGCCCCCAACCGAAGCGGATATGACCCCACGCCCGCTTCACCGTGATGCTGTCTTGCCACGAATTCCGGCCGTCGCTCGGCGGCATCTGCGTGCGCGTATACAGGTCGATCGGCGCCCACGGGTTCTCGCCGAGGAACGAGTCTGGCGTCGACCCGAGCACGATGTTGTCCAGCACATCGATCGTCGTGTGCACCTTCACCGTATCGGTGATGTGCAGCGTCGGCTCGAGGCGCAGGCGCATGTTGGCGCTCGCCGCCCCGTTGCGCCGGTTGCAGCGCTTCAGCGCCTTCGCTTGGTTCACGCCCCGCTGCTCGGTCAGGTAGCCGAAGCACTGCGCGTCGTTGTACGGCAGCCCCCCTTGCAGCACCGGGTTGCCCTCCGCGTCGGTCTGCGACTGCGTCGACGGCGGCGGAGAAAATTTATTGTCGATATCCCCGCCCGACGCCGCTGAAGGCTGCCCCAGGCCCATATCGAGGCGGTGGAAATAGTCGCCTCGCATACGCATGTAGCCGCGCATCTCGAAGATCTGGAGGCGCCGGAGCCCCTTCGGCTGCGCCGGCACCGGGTCGATCGGCAGCAGCGCTTGTTTGTCCTTCGGCGCCGCCTCCGCGGGGCCTTCCTTCTTGTCCTTGCCGCCTGGACCGCCGGGGCCGGCGCCGCCCGGCATACCGCCAGCCATACCGCCGCCCGGCATACCGCCCATCCCCATCCCTGGCTGCGCGTGCGCGCTGACGGCGATAGAGAGGACCGCGAGGGCGGCGAAGGCGGGGACGAGGCGCAGGCGCCGGGGATACCGCGATCGCGGGTACATCAGGGCAGGCATCGAGGGCGCGCGACGCTAACAACCGCGCATCGGGGCGTCAACCACAGCGCCCTAGTTTCCCGCGCCACAACGAGGGCCGCGCGTGCTGGCCATCACAGCCGCTAACGCAGCGCCTCGGGCGGCGGGATCGTGCACGAATACCCCCGCGCTCGCAGCTCTTCCAGCACCCGCTCGAGCCCGCGGGGGCTCAGCGGCTCGCCCGCGTCGTCGCGGATCCCTTGGTGCATCACGAAGATCGCCCCCGGAGCGAGCTTCGCGAGCAGCCGCCCGGCCACCCGCTCTGGATCGAAGCCTCGCACCCCGTCGAAGCCGCGGACGCTCCACGCGACCAAGCGCATGCCGAGGCGATCGAGCTGCGGGTGCAAGAGCGGGCTCTTGATCCCCACGGGCGCCCGAAACAGCGTCGGCGTCGCCCCTGTCGCCTGCGCCACCGCCGCGTTGCACGCGCTCAGCTCGCGCCGCAGCGCCGCAGCGCCGTAGCACCAAAACCACCCTGCGGGGTGCGTCTGCGTGTGATTTTGGACGCTATGGCCTCGCGCCGCCATCGCCGCTGCCCACTCTGGGTGGCGGACTACCAGCTCTCCTTTCACAAAAAAAGTCACGCGAGCGGCGTAGCGATCGAGCAAGTCGAGGAAGATCGGCGTATCCACAGGGTCGGGCCCGTCATCGATCGTCAGCCAGATCTCCGGCTTCTCGGTCTCGAAGCGGGTCACCACCGGCCCTAACCAGCCTAAGCGCGGCATAAACACCGGCAGCAGCACCGCCGCGTGCACCAGCCCGACGATCGCCAGCGCCAAGGTCCACGACCAGCTCCACGCCGCCGCGATCAGCAGCGGCGACGCCGCCGCGAACCCCAGGATCAACCCACGCTGGCAAGAGGACGCCATAGCCCCGCCGCCCCACTCTACCGCGGATCGTCCCCGCGTCTTTGAGCTTGCCGCCGCGCCCTGCCCCCGATCATCATCGGGCGCGAGCAGATCCCGAAGATCCCAATGAAGGCCAAGCACCTCGCGATCCGGATCGAGCAGTGTCTCACCCTCTCGCGCGCGAGCAACTGCCCGCGCCGCAAGTTCGGCGCCCTCCTCCTCGACCCCACGCGCAACGTCGTCCTCATGGACGGCTACAACGGCGGACCTCGCGGCGGCGGCGAGCTATGCGGCGGCGAGATCTGCCTCCGCGACCAAGAGCACGTCATCAGCGGCACCCGCATGGAGATCGGCTGCCACCACGCCGAGATGAACGTCATCTGCAACGCGGCCGCCAGCGGCGTCGCCACCAGAGGCGCCTGGATCATCGTCACCGGCGAGCCGTGTGTGCTCTGCGCCAAGCTGATCCACCACGCCGGGATCGCCCGCGTGATCGTCGTTGAAGGCGGCTACGCCGGCGAGAACGGCCTCAGCTACCTGCGCCGCCACGGCATCGAGGTCGAGAGCACCGACGGCCCCCAGGACCACCGCCGCCCCTGATCCTCATCGCTGGCGCTCAGCGCCGTCGTCGCCGAGCGCCGCGCGCAGCGCCGCCAACAGCGCCGCGTCCTCTGCCGCGGGCACCGACCGCAGATCCAAGATCAGCGCTCCCTCATGCACCCGCCCGATCACCGGCGGCTCACCGCAGCGCAAGCGCGCCGCCAGGCGATCGGGCGAGGCCCCGGCCGGCGCGACCAAGCCCACCCCCTCGAGCGTCTCCCCCGGCAGCGAACCACCACCGATCGTCGCCGTCGTCGCCCGTACGCACGACTCCGGCCACCCCAACGCCGCCGCGAGCGCCCCAGCCCGAGCGCGGAGGCCCGCCACGCTCGCCGCAGCGAGGTGGTGCAGCGGCAGCTCTGGCGGCCCCTCGAGCGCGTGCGCGACCGCGGTCGCGTGCAACGCCGCGATCGTCGTCTTGTCGGGGCGCAGCGCCCTGGCCAACGGGTGCCGACGACAGCGCTCGACCAGCGCCGCCGCGCCGACGATAAGCCCCGCCTGCGGCCCACCCAGCAGCTTATCGCCGCTGCACGTGATCAGATCCGCGCCAGCCGCCACGTAGTCATGGATCGTCGGCTCCTCCGCCCCCGGCGCCCCGCCCAGCGACCCCGACCCAAGATCGGCGATCAGCGGCGCCCCGCGGGCCTTCGCCAGCCCTGCGAGCGACGCCAACGCCACCTGGTGGACAAAACCGTCCTGCCGAAAATTGCTTAAATGCACCCACAGCAGCGCGGAGGCGGGCGCTGTCATGCCCGGGGCCTGGCCGAGCAGCGCCGCCTCATAGTCCGCCAAGTGCGTGCGGTTGGTGCTACCGACCTCCCACACCCGGGTCCCCCCGGCCGCCGCCATCTCCGCGATCCGAAAGCCGTCACCGATCTCCACCATCTGTCCCCTGGAGATCACCACCCCACCTGGCCCGCCCAGCGCCGTGCAGGCGAGCAGCAGCGCCGCCGCCCCGTTGTTGACCACCAGCGCGGGCGCCCCCAGCAGCAGCTCTAACAGCGCCACGAGGTGCCGCTGGCGGGAGCTACGGCGGCCGCTCGTGAGCTCCAGCTCGAGGTCACAACACCCCGCCGCCGCGCTCATCGCCGCGATCGCCGCGGCCGACAGCGGCGCCCGCCCCAAGTTCGTGTGCAGCAGCACTCCGGTCGCGTTGATCACCCGCCGCGGCCGCGGCGTCAGCAGCGCCGCGAGCTGCGCCCGCACCGACTCCGCCAACGCCGCGGCGTCCGGCGAGGCCACCGCCGTCCCCGCGAGCGAGCGCTCGCGCAGCCGCGCCACCTCGGCCTGCACCAGCGCCCGCTTGATCCGCCGCGCCACCGGCGAGGCGACCAGCGGCGCGGCCGCCAGCACGTGGTCCACCCGTGGCAACCTGGCCAATCGGCCAGCACCGCTCACAGCCCCCTCCACAGCAGCGCGATCACGACCCCGAGCAGCAGCGCGGTCGCCAGCAGCGGCAGGCGCAGGCTCACCTCCGCCGCCGACGCCGCCCGGTCAGCCCCGCGGGTGACCGTCGACTCCCCCGCGCGGCGCAGCGCCTGCAGCACCAGAGCGCCCGGGTGATACGCCTCAAAAATCGCGCCTCCGACCTGCAAGACCGACCCATGGGTCAACACGCGCCGCCCGACCACGCGCTCCCCATCGATCATCACCCCGTTCTTGCTACCCAGATCCTCGACCTCGATCCCGTCGTCGCTCACGCGCAGCAGCGCGTGGCGCCGCGAGATGTCGGGGTGATCCAAGAGGAGCGTCGCGCCCGCCTCGCGGCCGATCAAGTGCTCGCCGAGCGGTAACGCGACCACCCTCTCGCCCCCTGGCCCTGCGGTCTGCCGGAGGTAGGGCGTGATCTCGCGCAAGGGCGTGCTCTCGCGGCTCATCGTCGTCGCCGCGACTGTGGCATCACCGAGCGCCGCTCGCCAAGCGCCGCCACCCGCCCTTCCCCCAGCACTCTACGGCCTCTGGATCGCCGCCGCCGCCGCCGCGGGCCACCCCCACGTCCCCACCAAACGCCGCCAAACACGCCTTGATAGCTGCTTTGGGCGCGTCTCGCCGGGCCGGCCACTGACAACGCTCCGCCGGACCGCCCATCCGCCCACGTCGGGCCAACGAGCGCCGAAGCCGCTGGATCTGCCCCCCGCTCACTGTGCCCGCCTCGATCTCCAGCACATCCGGCGCCCCGAGCACATCCAGCACCGCGACCAACCACCCAGAAGAGATCCCCGGCTCCCGCACGCAGACCCCGCCGCCCCCGCGCGCCGACCCCGCCACGATCAACGTCGGCGCTCGGCTGCTGCCCACAGCCACCCAATCGCCCCCCAACCCCTGCCAATCGCCCCGGCCGGGCCAGCCGACCACGACCACCAGCGCACAAGCGAGCCACGGCGGCGACCACCGGCCGCGCAGCCGCGGGATCAACCCGCAGCCGACCAACACCAGCGCCAGACCCGCCACCACCCCAGGCGAGATCGGCGGCGCCCGCTCGGCGAGCGCCGCCACATCGAGCAAGATCGCCCCACCCCAGGCGGCCGGCTCCAGCCCAGCCGGCCCCAGCCACGGCGACGCCAACGCCCCCACCATACCCAGCGGCAGCACCCACAGCGTGAACACCGGCAGCGCCACCAGGTTGGTCACGACGCCGAGGATCGCCGCGCTCTCAAAGTGCCACAGGGCCACCGGCAGGGTCGTCCAGGTCACCCGCCAGCTCTGCGCCAGCACCCCACGGGGCGCGTCCGGGTGGACCAACGCGATCATCGCCGCCAGCGACAGATGGAGCCCAGGATCTGCCGCCCAGCGCGGCCACACCAGCAAGATCAACGCCGCCGTGCTCGCCAACACCGTCGGCCCGTGGTTTGGCCGCCCCAAGGCCCGCCCCAGGCCGGCGATCGCCAGCATGATCCCGGCCCGGATCGCCGACGGCGCCCCACCGGTCAGCGCGACGTACAGCGCCACCGGAAGCAGCCCGAGCGCCGCGATCCACCCCGAATTCCAGCCCAGCGCCGCCGCCAGCCGCCCCAGCCACGCCTGCGCGAACGCCCCCGCGAGCGCCACATGCAGCCCGCTCACCGCTAAGAGGTGGCCGAGGCCCGCCTCGCGCAGCGCCTCACGCTCGCCCGGGGGCAAGGCCTTGGGCATACCGAGCACCGAAGCGACCACCAACCCGCCCTCCGGCCAGCCTCGGGTCACCGCCCAGCCCCACTCCCGCAGCTCTGCGACCCAGCGCAGATACCCCCTCTCACCCAGACCTGCGGGCACCACCGGCAGCTCACGAAACGCCGCCGAGGCCCCGCTGCGCGGATCATGCTCGTCGGCCCACGGCATCTCGGGCGCCGCCAGCGCCAACCGCAGCGCCGAAGCGGGCGCCAGCAGCAGATCTCCCGCCGCCCGCGGACAAAGCGAGGGGTCCGCGTCCAGCCGCCAGCGGATCTCCCCCTCTTCCCTACCCTCTGGCTCGACCACCAGCGCGCACCACGGCCCTGGCGAGCTCGCCCCGACGACGCGCAGCCCCACCACGCCATCGCCGAGGATCGCCTCCTCTCCGCTCGTTTTAGCGCTTACCACCCCATACGCGAAGGACGCTGCGAGCACCGCGACCAGCGCCATCAGCGCATGAACTCGTGGAGCCAAACCACGGCCGAAGAGGCGAATGAGCAGCGCTGACGCTGACACCAGCGCGGCGATGAACCCGGCCACCGGCCCGTGGCCGCCCGGAGAGAGCGTACCGAGGGAGATCCCCACGACCACGGCGAGCGCGAGCAAGAGCGAAGGCATGTCCGCGACGTTCGGCCGCCGAGCCGCGGTATTGCGCGTCGCGCTCCGAAGGACCGCTCGAAAACGCACATCACCCGCAGCGTCGACACGCTGTGAAATTGCCAGCGCCGCCCGGGCCGACCTACACTCGTCGCAACCGTGCTGCTGACCAAGATTTGGGCCGCGATCCTCGCATGCCTGGCGACTGCGTTCCTCGCTGGCATGTTCCTGTTGTCCTTTGGTACCGCCTCTGGCTTCTCGGACGCCGACCGCGCCGCGATTCAAGCGACCGCCAAGGCTGGCGTCGCTGCGCTGGCGGCGGAGATCCAGGCGTCGCCGGTCTCCCGCGCGCCAGCGATCCTCGCGGATCCTGACGTCAAGCGCGCCTTGGACCCAGCCCCGCCGCCGACCGGCAAAGAGAAGGGGACGCCGCCGCCGCCGCCCGCGCTAGAGCAGGTCTTCTACGACGCGACGATGGCGCAGCTGCTCAGCGACTACCCGGAGATGACGATCGGCCTGCTCAGCGGCAGCGGAGCCATCCTCGCCTCCGCCGGCCGGGCCACCGATCAGATCGCCGAGGTCACCGCCCTCGCCCAAGGCGTGCAAGCCGCTCAAGAGGACCAGTTCTCGGCGACCGTCGGCGGCACCGTCCAGGTGGTCAAGGTGACGCGCGCCGACAGCCAAGGGCGCCGCCTCGTCGCCTTCATGCCGCTCAACCTCGGCGCCGGCTCGTTCGTGCGAGGCGTGCTCGGCACGGACAGCCCCGCCGGGATCGTCCGCGACGGCAAGGTGCTCGGCGGCCTCATCGGCGATCAACCGGTCAGCGCGGAGGTCGAAGCGCTCACCACGGAGCACGGCAAGTCCGTCCCGAGGAACGGCGTCAGCGAGGTCTACAGCGTCGGTGAAGGCCTGAGCGCGCGGATCGGCGCGATCGGTCGGATCCCGGGCCCCGCGGGTCAAGGCGAGAAGGGCACCATGCTCGTCGTGCTCTCCGCCAACACCGCCGCGGCCGGCCAGAAGGACCTCGGCGGCGCGATCTCTGACGCCCGCGCCGCCGGTATGACCAGCCGGCTCAACTGGCCGCTGATCATCATCTTCCTGCTCGTCAGCCTCTCGCTCGCGCTCTACCTGCCGACCCTCGAGGGCACCGGGCCGATCCGTCGGCTCACCAACGAGTTCCGCGCGATGATCAAGGGCACCCAGCAGCAGCTCTTTTACGACACCTACTCGGGCCCGATCGGCGAGCTCGCGCAGGCCGCCGTCGCGTATCACGAGACCCTACGCGCGGCCCTCCAGTCGGCCGAGCTCGACATGCCTCCCGAGGGTGACGGCGCCGGCGGCACGCGCAGCCATCGCCGCGTCGGCGGCGGCAACACCCGCGGTCACAAGCGAGTGCCGACCGGCCGGACCGGCGCGCAGCAGGCCCTCGGCGCGGAGCCGGCGCCAGCCCCCGCCCCGGCCGATCCCGATGAAGCGCCGACCATGGCGCACCAGGCCGTCGGCGGCCGCGGCCCTGGTTTTTACACCATGCCCGCGACCAACAAGCCGCTGCGCTCCCGCGAGACCGTCATCGGCAACCTCATGACCTCGGACGCCGACCCACAGGTCGCCGAGGCCCCCAAGGACGACGCCGTCCGCGAGGCCTACTACCAAGAGGTGTTTGAGGAGTTCGTCAAGTTCAAGGTCGAGAACCAGGAGAGCACCGAGGGCCTCACCTACGACAAGTTCGCCACCAAGCTGCGCGGCAACACCGCTGAGCTGATGAAGCGCCCCGACGTCAAGGACGTGCAGTTCTCCGTCTACCTCAAGGACGGCAAGGTCGCCCTCAAGGCGCGCGTCGTCCGCGGCTGAGCGCCTCACCGCTGCGAGCCCTCGGGAGGGTCGGTACGCCGACCCTCCCGCTTTTTTTTGCGGCGATGATTTCGGGCACAATCACCGCGCCATGACGCTCCTCAAGATCGCCCAGATCGGCCACCCCATCCTCCGCCAGCCCGCCCGCCCGGTCGACCGCGACGAGCTGCTGGGCGCCGAGTGTCAGCGCTTCATCGACGACCTCATCGAGACCATGCACGACGCCGCCGGAGCCGGCCTCGCCGCCCCGCAAGTGCACCGCTCGCTGCGGATCTGCGTCATCGAGGTCAAGGACAACCCGCGCTACCCCTACAAGCCCAACATCCCGCTCACGATCCTCGTCAACCCGGTGCTCGCCCCGATCTCTGAGGAGCGCTTCGTCAATTTCGAGGGCTGCCTGTCCGTGCCGGACCTACGCGGGCGCGTGCCTCGCCACGCGGAGCTGCGCGTACGCGCCTGGGATCGCCACGGCGAGCCGATCGATCAGATCGTCCGCGGCATCACAGCCGGCACCTACCAGCACGAGTGTGATCACCTCGACGGCGCGCTCTTCGTCGATCGCGTCGAAGATCCGCGCACCTTCTGCACCTGGAAAGAATTCGCCCGCCACCACGAAGCGACCTTCCGCGAGCAAGTGCGAGCGATCGTCGCCCGCTACGGCTCCTGAGCGCCGCGCCGCGATCGACCCACGAGGCCACCCGCGAGGCCACCCGCGGCCCGCTGCGGCTGTCCCAGCGCGCTGACGGTGGTATGTTTGCGCCGCCCGTGAAGCCCCTACGCCGCAGCGTGATCGCCGTCCTCGGCTCTGCCGTCGTCCACGGCCTGCCGCTGGTCACTTTCGCGACCTGCGGCTTCAACGTCGACATCGAGCTGCCCGAGTTTGAGTTCGAGCTCACCGAGGTCGAGTTCATCGACCCTGACCAGCAGCTCGGCGAAGGCGCCCCGGAGCCCGAGCCGCCGCCCGAGCCGCCGCCCCCGGAGATCCCGCCCGAGGTCCCTCCGGAGCTCCCGCCCGAGGCCGACAGCGACGGCGCCGCCGAGCCAGAGCCAGAGCCAGAAAAGCCGAAACCAAAGTTCGGCGACAAGAAGTCCCGCGTCGACAGCCTCGGCCCTGCGAACAGCAATTTTTTTATGCTGCTCGCCGCGAAAAAAGTCGCCGGCCTCTCGTATGCCGACTCCGTCGTCGAGATCATGGCGGCCCTCCCCGACTTTATTTTTATTATTGAGGGCGGCGGCTTCCATGCGCTGCGCGACTTCGAGTACCTCGTGATCGCCAGCCCTGACATCCGCGACCTCACCCAGACCTTCCTCGCCGTCGAGTACAAGCTACCGCGCGCCGAGATGCAGGCCGGCCTCGACCGCGCCGCCGCCGAGCGCGGCCAGAAGATCCCCTGGGAGGAGCGGGACGGTCACCTCATGGGTAACCCGATCCCCCTCGACCCTGGCAAGCGCGACTGGGATCCGCGGTGGTTCGTCTTCCTCGACGACAAGGTCGCCGTCTACGTGCGCGAGGAATTTTTGCCGCAAGTCCTCACCGGCCCTGACCAAAAGAAGGGCAAGACCGCGGGCAACTTCGTCGCCAACCTCACCAAGATCCGCACCTTCGCCGCCCGCGAGCCCAAGGCCGGGCTCCAGATGCAGCTCAAGGACATCCACGCGAGCGTCAAGATGGTGAAGACCCCCTTCACCATCCCCGACGCGATCGAAGTGATGGCCGAGGCCGCCGCCGAGCCCGAGCTGGTCGTCAAGATGGAGTTCCTGGACGCCCCCGCCGCGTTGACCTTTGAGGGCGAGTGGCGCGACCTCCTCCCCAAGTTCATCGACGACCGCGTCCCGATCCTCTTCCGCGGCCTCGCCCGCGGCCTTTATGATCAGATCGAGCTCACCCGCGACGACGGTGGCGTCCTCCTCCGCTCCAAATTCTCCAAAACACAGGCCACGCTGATCCTCGACCAAGTCGCCGCGATGTCTGGAAAGATGCTGCGCCGCACCCCGGAGGAGCTGGAGGAGTCTCGCCGCCGCCGCGACGAATTGTGGAAGGCCCGCCAAGGCGGCAAGGTCCCCCCCTCCGTCGCCCTCGAGCAGCTCAACCAGGCCAAGCTCCCAGGCAAGGCGACGCCTCCCGCAGGCGAAGCCAGCCCCCCTGCCGCCGGGGATCCACCGCCCGCGGGCCCGCCCGCCGAGCCACCCGCGAGCCCGCCCGCCGAGCCGCCCGCGAGCCCGCCCGCCGAGCCGCCGTCGACGCCGCCGTGAGCCCGCAGCGCGAGCGAGCCGCGCGAGCGAAGATTGCTATTGTGCGCGCCATGTCGAACGAGCGCCCCGCCGATCTCACCGAGCACCGCCTCACCGCCTACGCGCGCGGCGGTGGTTGAGCCGCCAAGCTGCGGCTCGCGGATCTGGTCCAGGTCCTGGAAGGGCAGCCCTCGCCCGCGCATGAGGGAGGCGTGATCGTCGGCAACGAGTTTGCGGACGACGCCGCGGTCGTGCGCTTCGGCGACGACGACGATCGCGCCCTCGTGCTCACCACCGACGTGATCACGCCGATCGTCGACGACCCCGCCACCTTCGGCGCGATCGCGGCCTGCAACGCCTTATCGGACGTCTACGCGATGGGAGGCCGCCCCCTCTACGCCCTCTCCCTCGTCTTCTTCCCCGACGATCGCCTGCCGCTCGCCATCTTGCGAGAGATCATGCGCGGCGCCGCCGAGCTCTGCGCCCGCGCGGGCGTCGCGATCGTCGGAGGTCATAGCGTCCGCGACGCCGAGATCAAGTACGGCCTCGCCGTCACTGGTGAGGTCGAGCGCGCCGAGATCTTCAGCAACCGAGGCGCCCGCGCCGGCCAGCGCCTCATCCTCACCAAGGCGCTCGGCACTGGGATCCTCGGCTCGGCGATCCGCGGCGGCGTCGCCTCGGCCGCCCAGCTCGACGCGGCCATCGCCAGCATGACCCACCTCAACGCCGGCGCCCTCGTGTGCGCCCGTCGATGGCGCGTCAGCGCCGCCACCGACGTCACCGGCTACGGCCTGCTCGGCCACCTCCGCAACCTGCTCCGCGGCTCCGGGCTCGCCGCGCGCCTCGAGCTCCCGCGGTTACCCGCCCTACCTGGCGCCTTGGAGCACTGCGCCGCCGGCGTCGTCCCTGGGGGCACCCGCGCCAACCTCGCGTTCATGAGGCCGATGCTCCGCGATCACAGCGGCGATCCCCACCGCCTCTTGCTCGCCGCCGACGCCCAGACCAGCGGCGGCCTGCTGCTCTGCGTCGACGCCGCCGACGCACCGGCGCTGTGTGCAGATCTCCGCGCCCACGGCGAGCTCGCCGCGGAGGTCGGCGAACTCGTCGCTCCCGAGGCCAACGACGCGGCCGTCGGCCACATCGAGCTCACCTGAGCTACGACGGCTCGGTCGCGCCGTCATCGCCGCTGAGGTACGCGATCTGCCGCACCATCTCGAGCAAGCGTCGGCGGGTCCGTTCGCCCTTGATCCGGAATTCGACCCCCATGCCTGGGTTCCCCGGCTCGGAGCTCTGCCACTTCACCTCGCCGCCCAGCTCCAGCGCCTCGCCCTTCTTCTCGCCCTCGCGCGCGGGCGGCGTGAAGCGCAGGCGCAGCAGCGTGCCAGGCGGGCAAGGCTCGCTCGTGCGGATGAAGATCCCCATCGACGAGATGTCGGTGATGTACGCGTACAGGAACGTGCTATCGGCCGCATAATCCACCTCGAGGTTGACCGCGTGGCGGGCCTCTCGACGGCGGTTCTGCGGGCGTTGCGCGGACATTAGAGGTTACACTGCACCAACATCGCGGTGATGTTGTCGTTGCCGCCGGCGCGATTCGCCTGGTCGATCAGGTCGGCGACCGCCGCCTCGAGGCTCGGCGCTTGGCTACAGATCGAGTGAATGCTCGGATCTTCGAGCATGCCGCTGAGGCCATCGGAGCAGAGCACGAAGAGATCGCCGTCGTTGATCTCGAATTTTTTGATATCGACGACCACGGTGTCGCGCATGCCGAGCGCGCGCGTGATCACGTTCTTGTGGGGGAAGTTGCGCGCCTCCTCCTCGCTCATGTCGGGGCGCGCGTCTTTGTAGTCCTCGAGCAGCGAGTGGTCGCGCGTGAGCTGCGAGATCTTGCCGTTCGCGACCCGATAGCAGCGCGAGTCGCCGACGTGGGCGACGTAGGCGTTATCGCCGACGAACATGCACGCGACCATCGTCGTGCCCATGCCGCGCAGGTTCGGGTTCTTCATCGCCGACTCGAAGATCCGTTGGTTCGCCAGGCGGATCGCCGCGACCATCCGGTTCTCCGGGTAGGAGAGGCTCGGGTCGTAGCGAAAGGGCCACGTCGCGTCCATGTCCTTCGAGTGCTGATAGAACTCGTTCATCACGTCGGAGGCCATCTTGCTGGCCACCTCACCGGACGCGTGGCCGCCCATGCCGTCCGCGACGATGAACACCTTCTCGTCCTCGATGAGCGAGAAGTAGTCCTCGTTGTGACTGCGCTTCATGCCCACGTCGGTCTTGGCAGCGTAGCGGATTCGCACAATAGGGGGCATCCTAGCGCAGCTCACGTGCGGCTGAAAGGACATGTTGCGGGGCGACGTCCAGCGGCATTCGCGCAGTGGGCGCCGCCGCGAGGGTAGAGGATCCTTGAGCCATGGTCTTGACCGCGGAGATCCTCAGCATCGGCGACGAGCTCCTGAGCGGCGACATCGTCAACACCAACCTCGCCGAGATCGCCCGAGCGCTGCGTCAACACGGCGTCGTCGTCGAGCGGGCGCTTTCGGTCCCTGACGAGATCGACGCGATCAGCCGCGCCTTACGTGCCGCCCTCAGCGTCGTTGATCGCTGCATCGTCACCGGCGGACTGGGGCCGACCTCAGACGATCTCACGGCCGCGGCCGTCGCCGCCGCGTGTGATCTCCCCCTGGTCCGCCACCCCGAGGCCGAGGCGCAGGTGATCGCCTACTTCGCCGCGCGAGGCCGCAGCGCCGACGCCACGCAGCTCCGCCAAGCCGATCTCCCCGAGGGCGCCGCCGTGCTCGCCAACCCGATCGGCTCGGCGCCCGGCTTCGCCTGCGCGCTCGGCCGCGGTGAGGTGATCTGTCTACCCGGTGTGCCGCGTGAGATGCGGGCGCTGCTCGCTGAGGTCGTACTGCCGCGCCTCGCCGCGACCGGACGCCTGCGCCCGCGCGCCCGCCGGATCTACCGCACCCTCGGCCTCGGCGAGGCGGATCTCGCCGCCCACATCGAGCCGATCGCCGCAGCCGCGCGGGGCACCCGCGCGCTGCGCCAGCTCGTCGTCCACTACCGCGTCGCCGCCCCCGAGGTTTTTATAACCCTCGAAGCTGGCGACGCGGCCGCCGCTGAGGCCGCCTTACGCGAGCTCGACGCGCCGATCCAGGCGCGCCTCGGCGGCGTCCTCTACGGGATCGGCGAGGCCGAGCTCGCCGTCCGGGTCGGCCGCGCCCTCGCCGAACACGGCCTCCGCGTCGCCGCCGCCGAGTCGTGCACCGGCGGCAGGGTCGCCGCCCTGCTCACCGCCACCGCCGGCTCCTCCAGCTATTTTCACGGCGGCGTCGTCGCCTACGACAACGCGATCAAGACCGCCCTGCTCGGCGTGCCCGAGGCCACCCTCGCAGCGCACGGGGCCGTCTCGGAGGCGACCGCGCGGGCGATGGCCGAGGGCCTCCTGCGCGCCTTCACCGGCCACGCCGAGCTCGCCGTCGCGATCACCGGGATCGCCGGCCCTGGCGGCGCGAGCCCCGACAAGCCCGTCGGCACCGTCGACTTCGCGGTCGCCGACGCCGCTGGCACGACGCACCGCCGCCTCCACCTCCGCGGCGATCGCCCGACCATCCAGCACAGCGCCGCCATGTGGGCGCTGCGCCTCGTCTGGGATCGACTCGTCCAGCGCGGCCTCGGCCGCGTCCTCGAGCTGGACCGCTGATCAGCGGCGCGACGCCGCGTTACGCGCCCCGAGCGCGGCGTAGCGACTTCGCGCGCGGGCTGTTAGGGTGCTGCCCCCATGGCAGCGACACCGCCCCCGCCCACCCCTCAGAACCAGCGCGACACCGCCATCGACCTCGCGCTCGCGACCATCGAGAAGCAATTTGGCAAGGGCTCGATCATGCGGCTCGCCAAGGACGGCAAGATGCCGCTCGGCGACGTCAGCGTGATCCCCACCGGCTCGCTCGGGCTCGACGTCGCGCTCGGGATCGGCGGCCTCCCGCGCGGGCGCATCGTCGAGATCTACGGCCCCGAGTCGTCGGGCAAGACCACCTTGACCTTGCACGTGATCGCCGAGGCGCAGCGGCGCGGGGGCGTGTGCGCCTTCATCGACGCCGAGCACGCGCTCGACATCGGCTACGCGCGCAAGATCGGCGTGCGCACCGACGACCTCCTGATCAGCCAGCCTGACTTCGGCGAGCAAGCGCTCGAGATCTGCGACATGCTCGTCCGCTCCGGCGCCCTCGACGTGATCGTCATCGACTCGGTCGCCGCCTTGACCCCCAAGGCGGAGCTCGAGGGTGACATGGGCGACTCTCACGTCGGCCTCCAGGCCCGCTTGATGAGCCAAGCGCTGCGCAAGCTCACCGGCTCGGTCGCGCGCAGCCGCACCCTCGTCATCTTCATCAACCAGCTCCGCATGAAGATCGGCGTCATGTTCGGCAGCCCGGAGACCACCACCGGCGGCAACGCGCTCAAGTTCTACGCCTCGGTGCGGCTCGACATCCGCCGGATCGGCGCGATCAAGAACGGCGAAGAGGTCGTCGGCAACCGCACCCGCGTCAAGGTCGTCAAGAACAAGATGGCCCCGCCGTTCCGCGAGGTCGAGTTCGACATCACCTACGGCGAGGGCGTCAGCCGCGAGGGCACCCTCGTCGACATGGGGGTCACCGCCAACGTCATCGAGAAGTCCGGCGCCTGGCTCTCCTACGGCGGCGACCGGATCGGCCAAGGCCGCGAGAACGCCAAGGCCTTCCTCCGCGACCACCCCGAGATCAGCGCCCGCCTCGAGGCCGAGATCCTGACAAAATCCGGAATTGTCCGCCCTGGCGTCGGCCCCGTGATCTCTAGCCCGGCCGCGCCTGCGCCCCTCGCCGCCGCCAACAGCGACATCGAAGGCGACGACGACGGCCGCCCCCGCCGCGGCCGCAGCAAGGCCGGCGGCTGAGGGTCTTCGGGGCGCGACATGGCCAAAGAGCCGCGCTCCGTCGTCATCGGCACCGCCGGTCACATCGACCACGGCAAGACCGCCCTCGTCCACGCCCTCACCGGCGTCGACACTGATCGTCTCCCTGAGGAGAAGCGCCGCGGCATCACCATCGAGCTCGGCTTCGCCGCCTGGGAGCTCGGCGGTGGTCTGCACGCCAGCGTCGTCGACGTCCCTGGCCACGAGGCGCTGGTCCGCACCATGGTCGCCGGCGCCGGCGGCTTCGACCTCTTCCTCCTGGTCGTCTCCGCCGAAGACGGCGTGATGCCGCAGACCCGCGAGCACCTCCACGTGCTCGAGCTCCTCGGCGTGCACGCGGGCGTCGTCGCCCTCACCAAGATCGACCGCCTCGGCGGCGACCCAGAGGCGCTGGGGCTCGCGCGTGACGACGTACGCGCCGCCCTCGCCGGCACCCCCCTCGCCGAGGCGCCGATCCTCCCCTGCTCCGCCCGCAGCGGCGAGGGCCTCGACGACCTGCGCGCCGCCCTCCGCCGCCTCGCCGCCCGCCTGCCGCCGCGCCCCCTCCGCGACCGCCCCATCCTCGCCGTCGATCGCGCCTTTGTCATCAAGGGTCACGGCGCCGTCGTCACCGGCGCGCTGCTCAGCGGCGCCGTCCGACCTGGCCGAGAGGCCAGCCTGCTCTGGACCCCCGTCGATCCTCACCGCGCCCCCCGCGAGCTCCGCGTGCGCGGCCTCCAGGTCCGCGGGCGCGCCGCCGATGAGGCCCTCGCCGGCGCCCGCGTCGCCCTCAACCTCGCCGGCGTCGACATCGACGAGCTCAGCCGAGGCGACGTGATCAGCCGAGGCGCCCGCGTCAGCCGCGCCGCCGTCGCCCACCTCCTCCTCGATCACCTCCCGCACGACGCCGCCACCTGGGCCAGCGGCGCCGCCGTCCAGCTCTGCGCCGGCGCCGCCAGCAGCGCCGCCCGCCTCGACCCGCTCGGACCGTTGGTCCCTGCAGAGCCTCCGGGACATGTCTCTTTCAACATGCCCCTTAGGCCCGATCAAGCGCACGGCTCACCGCCCCCTCCTTTTCAGATCCCGCCCGGCGGGCGCGGCCTCGTCCGCGCCCGCCTCGACCCGCCGCTGCCGCTCTGGCACGGCCAGCGGGTGATCCTGCGCCGCCTCCACAGCACCGGAGATCCCGCCGGCGACACCATCGGCGGCGGCGTCGTCCTCGACCCCGCGCCCACCCTCGGTCGCGGCCAGCGAGCGCGCTGGATCGCCGTCGCCCGCGCCCTCGCCAGCCAAGCCCCCGCGGACCGCCTCAGCGCCCTGCTCACCGACGCGGGCGCGCGCGGCCTCGGCGCCGCCGAGCTCGAGCGCCGCGCCGGCGTCGTCGAGCCGCAGCCGCACGTCCAGCTCCTGATCGACGCCGGCCGCCTGCGCCCCTTGTCCACCGATCATTGGGTCGACGCCGCCACCCTCGACCAGCTCGCCGAGCGAGCGATCGCCCACGTCGAGCGCTTTCACCGCGACAACCCCCTCCAGCTCGGGCTCGGCCGCGCCACCGTCGAGGCCAGCCTGCCCGGCCACCCGAGCGCCGAAGTCGCCGCCGCCGCCGTCGAGCGCGCGATCGCTCGCGCCGAGCTCGTACGGGTGAGCGACAGCTCCGCCGAGCTCGCCCGCCCCGCCCACCTCCGAGCCACCGGCGCCTATCCCCCCGAGCTCGCCCTCATCCTCGCCCACTACCGCCGAGCAGGCGCCGCCCCGCCCACGCTCAAAGAGCTCGAAGAAGGTTCGCCTACCGGCCAGAGCGCGCGCGAGATCTTGAGCGCCGTCACCCTGCTCCAGCGCGCCGGCGCCCTCGTCAGGATCTCCCCGGACATCTCCCTCGCCGCGGAGGCTTACGAGGCGCTGCTCGAGCAGATCTCCGCCCACCTCGCCCGCCGCGGCGAGATCGACGTACAAGCGCTCAAGGCCGCGTCGGGGTTGTCCCGCAAGTACGTCGTCCCCTTGCTCGAGCACCTCGACCGGATCCAGCTCACCCGCCGAGTCGGCGAGCGCCGGGTCCCTGGCCCCGCGCTCAAAAACAAAAAAGTTCAATAGCGCGGGGCGCCGGCGCAGCGTCGACGCTCGTCACGCCGCGAGCCTCATCGCACCCGCGCGGGAACCTTGCCCGGCCGGGGCACTCTGAGTGACAGTGACGAGCGTGAGCGAAGAGGCGAACGCAGCCGCGGGATCGAGCCCCGCCGAGCTCCCCGAGCCCGCTGCCCCTGCGGACGGCGCCCCGCTCGACGCTGAGGCGCTACGTCGATTGGAGCAAGAGCGCCGCGACCGCCAGCTCGTCCGGCGGATCCGCGCCGGCGACGAGCGGGCGTTTCAGGAGCTGGTGCTCACCTATCAGAACCGCGTCTTCGGCCTGATCTTACGGATGATCAACAACCGCCAAGAGGCCGAAGATCTCGCCCAGGACGTCTTCCTCACCGTTTACAAGGCGATCGGCAGCTACCGCGGCGACGGGCGCTTTTACACCTGGCTCTACCGGATCGCCAGCAACACCTGCAAGAACCGGATCAAGTACCTCAAGGGCCGCCACTTCGAGTCGCGCCTCGACGTCGACGAGCAGCCCGAGGCGCAGATGCCCTCCGGCCAGGGCGGCGCGCTGCACAGCATCCAGAGCCAGATCCCCGGCCCAGAGCAGGCGATCGAGGGCAACCGGATGCAGCGCGCCCTCCAGCGCGAGCTCGCCGCGCTCGACGAGGAGCACCGCCTCTTGATCGTCCTGCGCGACATCGAGGGCCTCACCTATCAAGACATCCAGGGGATCACCGGCCTCGCCGAGGGCACCGTCAAGTCCCGCCTCCACCGCGCCAGGATGGCCCTCAAGCAGCGAATGGCGCCCTATCTGCGCTGAGCGCTGGAAACCCGCCGACGATCCGACCTAAGCTGAGAGGAGCGCGCATGGCCAACAACGAGACCTCCACCGCGGAATCGCTGATGAGCGCGTACCTCGATCAAGAGCTCGACGCCGACGAGAGCCGCGAATTTGAGGAGACCCTCGCCTCCTCGCCGGACGCGCGCCGCGAGCTCGACGAGCTGCGCTCGCTGCTCCGGCTCGTCAAGGATCTGCCCGAGGTCCAGGCCCCGCCCGATCTTTATGAAAAGATCGCCCGCAAGCTCCGCCGCAAGAAGCTCCTCCGCGCTGACTTCTGGCTGCTCGTCGCGCTCCCCTTCCAGGTGCTCGGGATCCTCATGATCCTCGCGGTCGCGGTGATCTACACCATGCTCTACCTCGACAACGACCCCTCCGCCCGCCTGGAGAAGGACCCCACGGCCGCCGCCGCGGCCCCCGAGGGCCCCGCCGCGGGCCCTGGGCAGCCACCCGCCGCACCTGCCGATCTGCACTGATAGCCAGGTCCGCTGGCACAGTCGAGCACGGGGCGCTCGGAAAGCGGCGCGAGCTGTGATAGACAGCAAAGAGGATGCGCCGCGAGATCATCCTGGTGGACGCCCACCTCGGCAACCTGGACAGCGTGGAGCGCGCGCTCGTCCACGTCGGCGCCACGGTGGTCAAGAGCAGCGATCCCGACCGAATCGCCGCCGCCCGCGCCCTCGTCTTCCCCGGCCAATCTGCCTTTAGCGCCCGCACCGACGCCCTCGTCGAGGGCGCCCTCGGGGCCGCGATCCGCATGGTGATCGAGCGCGGCGACCCATTCTTGGGCATCTGCCTCGGCATGCAGCTCCTCTTCGACCGCAGCGAGGAGGACGGCGGCCACCCTGGCCTCGGCGTCTTGCCTGGCGTCGTCCGCCGCCTCCCCGCCGACCAACGCGTCGACGGCCGCCCCCTCAAGGTCCCCCACATCGGCTGGAGCGACGTGCAACCGACCGGCGAGCACTTCTACTTCGCCCACAGCTACTACGCCGCGCCCGAGCAGCCCGACGACCTGATGTGGACCGCCCGTTACGGCCAGCTCGAGCTCGCCGCCGCCGTCCGCCGCGGCAGCGTCTACGGCGCCCAATTCCACCCCGAAAAGAGCCAGCTCGCCGGCCTCCGCTTCCTCCGCTCCTTCATCCTCGGGGGGCGCGCGTGATCCTCATCCCGGCGATCGACCTGCTCGGCGGCGTCGCCGTCCGCCTCGCCGAGGGCGACCGCGAGCGCGCCACCGTCTACGACAGCGACCCCCTCGCCCTCGTGCGCGCCTTCGCGAGCGCCGGCGCGGCCCGCCTGCACATCGTCGACCTCGACGGCGCATTCGCGGGCGAGCCCCGCCAGCTCACCCGGGTCGCCGCGATGATCGACGAGGCCCACCGCCACGGTCTACTCGTCGAGGTCGGCGGCGGCGTGCGCACCCAGGGCGCCGCCCTCGCCGTGCTCGACGCCGGCGCCGACCTCGTGATCATCGGCACCATGGCCGTCCGCGCCCCCGCCGAGGCCATGGCGCTGTGCGAGCGCTGCCCCGGCCGCGTCATCATCGCCGTCGACGCCCGCGACGGCCGCGTCGCCATCGACGGCTGGCAGGAGCGCAGCCACGTCACCGCCGCGGCCCTCGCCCTCGACGCCCACGCGTGGGGCGCCGCCGCGATCCTGTACACCGACGTCGCCCGCGACGGCCTCCAAGTCGGCGCCAACGTCGCCGCCACCGCCGCGTTGCAGCGCCAGGTCCCGATCCCCGTGATCGCCAGCGGCGGCGTCGGCACCCTCGCCGATCTCGACGCCTTACGCCGCGCCGAGATCGCCGCCGTCGTCCTCGGCCGCGCCCTCTACGAGGGCGCCTTCACCTTCAAGGAGGCCATGCAGCGGTGCTAAAGCGGCGGATCATCCCCTGCCTCGACGTCAAGGACGGCCGCGTCGTCAAGGGCGTGCACTTCGCCGGCCTGCGCGACTCCGGCGACCCGATCGAGGCCGCCCGCGCCTACGACGCGCAAGGCGCCGACGAGCTCTGCCTGCTCGACATCACCGCCACCGCCGAGGGCCGTGACACCTTCCTCGAGGTCGTCCAGCGCGTCGCCGCCCAGATCTTCGTCCCGCTCACCGTCGGCGGCGGCGTCCGTCGCGAGGCTGACGTCCGCCGCTTGATGCTCGCCGGCGCCGACAAGGTCGCGATCAACTCCGCCGCCGTACAAAACCCCCCGCTGATCCGTCGCCTCGCCGATCTCTACGGCTCGCAGGCGATCGTCATCTCCGTCGACGTCCGTCGTATGCCCGCAAAGACAGGCGACAGCGGACCCCTCTACGAGGTCGTCATTCACGGCGGCCAGCGCTCTACCGGCCTCGAGGCGATCCGCTGGTGTGAACAAGCCGCCCAGCTCGGCGCCGGCGAGATCCTCTTAACGAGCATGGACCGCGACGGCACCCGCGACGGCTACGACCTCTGGATCACCCGCGAGATCAGCCGCCGCGTCTCGATCCCCGTGATCGCCAGCGGCGGCGTCGGCAACCTCGAGCACCTGCGCGAGGGCCTCGCCGACGACCAAGGCGCCGCCGACGCCGCCCTCGCCGCCTCGATCTTCCACTTCGGGCTCTTCACCATCGCCCAGGCGAAGGCCTACCTCGCCGACCACGGCGTGCCCGTGCGCCCGCCCGAGCCCCCCCGCGCCCTCAGCTGACCGTCTCCACCGTGCCCGAAACCGCCGACGCCGACCCGCTCGACCGCCTCTGGAGCGCCCTCCGCCCCGACGCCGACGGCCTCTGCGCCGTCGTCGTCCAGCACGCCGAGGCCGGCCAAGTCTTGATGCTCGGCATGATGAACCGCGAGGCCCTCGCCCTCACCTTGGCGACCCGCAAGATCACCTTCTGGAGCCGCAGCCGCCGCTGCTTGTGGCAGAAGGGCGAGACCAGCGGCAACACCCTCGACCTCACCGATCTCTGGGTCGACTGCGACGGCGACGCCCTGCTCGCCCGCGCTCTCCCCCGCGGCCCCACCTGCCACACCCTCGCCCCCTCCTGCTTCTACCGCCGCGTCGATCGCGACGCGCTCGAGCTGGTCCAAGAGCCAGATTGTCAGCCGCCCCCGCCGCGCCCCGCCGCCCTCGCCGCCCTCGATCAGGTCGAGGCGGTGATCCGCGCCAGGATCGCCGGCCAAGGCGCCACCCAGCGCGAGGGCAAGAGCTACGTCCGCTCCTTGGTCGAGCGCGGCCCGCCCGCGATCCTGGAGAAGCTGGTCGAAGAGGCAGGTGAACTCGGCGAGGCGCTCGCCCTCGCCGAGCCCGCGAAGATCGACCACGAGGCCGCCGACCTGCTCTTCCACGCGCTCGTCGGCCTCGCCTCCCAGGGCCGCGCCCTCGCCGACGTCAGCCGCGTGCTCGCCGCCCGCCTCGGCGTCAGCGGCCTCGACGAGAAGGCCAACCGCCCGGCCAAACCAACCGACCCGGGCGAGCGCTAGTAGCGGCGCGGCGGCGGCGGCGCGAAGCGCGAGTCTGGGAACGGCTGCGGGTTGTAAGGCGGGTTGTAGTAGACCGGCGGCGGCGGCGGGTCGACCGGCACCCCGCGCGCGCGCAGCCCCTCGCGCGAGTCGTAGTACATCGTGATCACGCTGTCGGGGCGGCGCGGGTTGTCGCGCTTGAAGCTCACCTCGCGCACCGACGAGTACGTCGTCTCGCCGTACTCCGTGCCCAGCCGGTTGCCGCGGGGCGGCGGCGCGAACGAGGCGCTGCCGCCGTAGCCGACGCTCTCATCCGCGCTGCTCTTACGCGCCGGCGCCGACGCCTGGGGCGCCGACTCTGCGGCCGGCGCGTCGCCCCGCGAGCGCTCGTCACGAGCCCCGCCGTAGGGCTCGTAGTAGGGCCGAGGCGGCGGAGCCACCGGCTGCGGCGCCCGCCCCCAGCGGCGCGCCTGCTGCTCCTTGAACGTCGCCACTCCGATCACCCCCACGTGCTGCGGCGTCCCGCGCAGGCTCGAGTAGCTGCTCCTCACGTCGGCGAAGCGGAACGCCGCCACATAGTCGAGCGACTGCCGGAAGCCCTCGATCGTCACGCTGGCGTACGGCCCCAGCACATAGCCGCGGTGCTTGCGGTAGTCGCCCAGGTCGCCGCTGAGCACGTCGCGCCCGTCCACCGTCACCACCGCCTCGACCCGCGCCCCGCTGTGGTTGGTCAGCCTGATGTTGTAGCGCTCGCCCATCCGCCCCTCGACGTAGCTCACCCCTTGATGCCAGTAGCTGCTCAAGCCGCCGCTCGGGCTCACGAGCTCGACCGAGATGTCCTGAGAGACATAATTGTTGTTGTAGTTGTAATCGTACGGGCGCTCCGAGATCGGCTCATGGGCGGCGGCCACCTGCGGGTTGCAGGCGAAGGCGCCGGCGAGGGTCGTCACGAGGAGGCCGAGGGAGAGGTGGTTGCCGTGTCGCATGGTCGTCCTTGGGGCCGGTTGGACCGTCGCTGTCGGTCTTCGGCGCGCAGCAGTCCAACGCAGCCGCCCCGCCGCCGCTTACAGGCCCGAACGCCCTGGTCCCGGATGGCGCCATGACGTAGGCTGCCCGCCATGCGCTCTGCCGCTCCTTCGACGCGCCACCTCGCGCTCGCGCTCGCGCTCCTCGCCCTGATCGGCGTCACACCGGCGTGCAAGGGCAGCGCCTCGCGCCCCCCCGAGGCTGGCGCAGGCGCAGCGGCCGCCATGGGCAACTGGGCCCAGTGGCGCGATCTCTCCCCGCTGCTCGACGTCGCCCGCACCCACGCGCCGAAGCCGACCATCACCGCCATCGAGCGCGCCCGCGATCACCTACGCAAGGGCAAACCCCTCGCCGCCGAGCGCGCGCTCGCGCAGCTCGCCGACTCTGAGGGCCGCGACTGGATCGCCGCCGCCCGCGGCGACCTCGCCGCCCTCTATTTTTCTACCTGCATCCGCGGCGTCGCCTGGCGGATCCCCGAGAGCGTCGAGGCCGTACAAGGCCGCACCATCGACTTCACGGAGGGCGCCAAGGTCGCCCCCACCGACCTCGCGATCGAGCCCCTCTTGGTCGCCCTCGATCAAGCCGTCGAGGCCAAGGTCCCCGCGCTCGCCCTGCACGCGCGGATCGCCCGCGCCCGCGTCACCGCCTACGTCAGCCGCTGCGCGCCCAACGAGCAGGTCGCCCGCCTCGCCCAAGGGATCGTCAAAGGCGACCTCGCCCAGCTCGCCGCGGAGGGCCACCTCACCCCGGATCTCGCCTATCTCTGGGGAGGGATCCAGTTGACCGAGTTCTCCGCCTCCGCCGCCCGCCCCTTTCTTTTACAGGCCCGCGAGGCCGGCTTCGACGACCCCGCCCTGCTCTACTTGCTCGCCGTCGTCGCCCTCGAGCAGCGCGCCTTAGAGCAGGCCGACGCCTACGCCCGCGAGGCCCTCGCCGCCTACAAGCGCCAAAAAGACCCAGACCAAGAGGCCCAGACCGCTTTTTTACAGGGAGAGATCGCCAGCGCCCGCGCCGACAAAGCCGCCGCCCGCAGCGCCTACGAGGCCGCCCTCGCCCGCGTGCCAGCGCACAGCGCCGCCCTGCTCGCCCTCGCCCGCCTCTTGCTCGACGCCGAGGGTGAACCAGCCGCCGTCACCGCGATCTCCGCCCATCTCGGCGCCATCCTCGGCGCCGGCCCGCTCAGCCCCGAAGCCGCCCGCAAGGCCTCTGAAGAGCTCGAGTCGCTGGTCATCCTCATCTCGGAGCCCCCCGTCGCGCTGCTCTGCCGCGGCGCCCTCTTGGACGGCATCGACAGCGAACCCGAGCCGCTGCGCCGCGGCCTCCGCTACTTCTACGCGGCCACCCTCGACATCCGCCTCGGCGAGTTTCAAGCCGCACGAGGCCACGCGATCCTCGCCCGCGACGAGCTCGCCGAGGCCCCCGGCGAGCCACCCGTCGACATCGGCGAGCTGCTCCGCAACCTCGACGCCCTGCAATGATCGGCCGCGCGGCGGCGACGAGCGCCCTCGCCCCGTAGAGCCAATCACCCCTGCCCGCCGCCTTCGCGTTGAAGCGGCGCGTCGGCGCCTGTGCCGTGATCCGATGCGCTTCACTGGCACATTTTTATTCATAATTTCGACGCTCCCGACGCTGCTCGCCGCCTGCGTCCTCGAGCTCAACCCCAAATTCGACCCCGAAGACAGCGCCACCACCACCGACTCAACCACCAGCGACGGCTCTGGCCCCACCAGCACCACCTCGGAGCCATCGACCAGCCAAGCCACGACCGCCGAGACATCGGGCCAACCAACGACCACCGCCTCACCGGCCACCACCGACCCCACCGCCGGCGTCACGGAGGCGACCGACGCCACCACCGACGCCACCACCGACGCCACCACCGGCGAACCCGAGCCGATCTGCGGCGACAACAAGAAGGACCCCGGCGAAGGCTGCGACGACGGCAATTCCGCGGACAAAGACGGCTGCTCGGCCAGCTGCGCCCTCGAAGAGCCTACCGGCGTGATCCTCGCCGATCTGCAGCGACCGCAGTCCTTCGGCCCCGGCGACCAGCAGGGCGTCCTCAGCAAACCTACATGTCCCCCGGGCCAGGTTATGACCGCCTTCGGCGGCTACACGACCCCGATGTACGAGCACGTCACCAAGGTCAAGGCCTCCTGCGCCCCGATCTCCCTCAACAACGCCCTCCAGGTCGTCACGGGCCCCGCCGTGGCGGTCGATGGTTACATCGGCTGCTGCAACGCCGGCAACCCGATCTGGGAGCAGGTCTGCCCCCAAGGCGCCCTCGTCGCCGGCTTCTCCGGCCAATTCGAGCCCTTCGGCGTCTCGTCGCTCAGCGTGCACTGCGCCTATTTCGCCGCCGAGCCGACCGATCAAGGGTACAGGCTCAAGAAGAAGGACACCGTCATGCTCGGCCCCAACGGCAAGGCGATCGGAGCCCCGTACTCGCTGCACTGCGCGGAGAACGGGGTCGTCGACGCGTTGGTCAGCGAGCAGATCGAGAACGCGGTGATCCTCGAGGTCTCCACGGAGTGTCATAACCTCAGGCTCGCCTTCGACTAGCCGATCCTCTCGCTCCAGCGAGCCCGCTGGCGAGATCCCAGATCCCAGCTACCTTGGCCGCGATGTCAGACGCGCCGCTCTTCTTTGAAAAGACCCTCGACCTCACCGCCCCGGTCGCCCGCCTCTGGGCCTTCCACGAGCGCCCCGACGCCTTCGCCCTCCTCCAGCCGCCGTGGGAGCGCGCCGAAATTCTAGAGCTCCCCAGCTCCCTCGAGGTCGGCGCGCGCGCCCGCGTCCGCGTCTACATCGGCCCGATCCCGACGCTCATCGAGGCCGAGCACGTGGCCTATGAGCCAGGTCATTTCTTCGTCGACGAGATGCGCCGCGGCCCCTTCGCCAGCTGGAGGCACGAGCACCGCTGCGAGCCCACCCCCACCGGCTCCCGCCTCATCGACACGATCACCTACCGCCTCCCCCTCGGCCGCCTCGGCCAGCTCTTCGGCGGCGCCGCCGTCCGTCGCCGCCTGGAGCGCCTCTTCGACTACCGCCACCAGGTCACCAAGCGCTACGTCGAAGCCCAGGGGCCGCTCGCCTGACCCGCCGTCCATCGCCGTCGCCTCAGCCGCCCAGCAGCTGCAGCGTCAACCACGCCCCAGCGGCCGCGCACAGCGGGATCGACAGGTTGTCGTCGACGCGGCGGCTCAGCAGCTCTGCGATCGTCGCGGGCAGCGCCGCCCCGATCGCCACCGCCGCCGCCGTCCCGATCGGCACGCCGACCAGCAGCGCCAACGACGCCAGCGCCGCCGCGCTCCCGCTCACCAAGAACGCCGACGATCCCTCCAGGCTGCGCCCGTGGATCAGCTTATGGCGGCCATAACGACGGCCGACGATCGCCGCCAGCGGATCGGCCACCCCCAAGATCACCACCCCGCTCACCTGCACCCGCGGATCGCCGGTCGCCGCCAGGATCACGACCGCCGTCGCGTACCAAGTCGCCGAATTCACCCGCCAGTGCTCATGCGGGTGCGCGACCGGCCCCAGCATCTTCATCAGCGCCCGGTTCACCGCTGGCCAGCGCCGCCGCGACAGCTCCGCGCTCCACGCCCACGCAGCAAAACCCGCCGCCGCCCACAGCAGCGCCGCCTGGCTCAGCAAGAAGATCAGCGACAGCGACAGCAGCGCCGACGCCATATGGAAGACGTTGCGCTTGTAGTTCGTCGGCCGCAGGCTCGGCACGTGCACCTCGAGCTCCCGCAGCGACCGCGCGAGCGCGTCGTAGCGGGGCAAGAGCTGCCCGCGCAGGCGCATCCACGCGTCGCGCCCCTCCCCTGCGAGCCCCAGCGTCGGCGCATACGCCTCGATCGAGCGCGCCAGCTCGGTCAGGCGCTCTCGCAGCGCCAGCGCCGCCCCGCTCGTCTCCGCGAGCGCGAGCGCCTGCTCCATCAGCGCCATCACCCGCTCTAAGCGCAGCCGCGCGCTCGCGACGATCGAATCGCGCCAGCCCGCCGGGTCCAGCTCTCGCAGCAGCGCCGCGACCTCGAGCGCGAGTTCGCGGACCGAAGGGGTGAATTCGCTGTCGGCCGAGGCGTAGGACACGGGCGGTCGGCCCACTCCATACCAAGACCGCCGCGCCGGCTCAACCTGTGATCGCAACGGCGCGCACCGGCGCGCGCGCCTGTGCGCGGCCCCGGGCCAGCCCGCGCGTCTCGTCGCCGCTAATAACCCGAGCCGCAGAGCACGATCGAGCCCGGCGCCAGCCCCAGCGCCGCCGCGTCATCCACGCTGCTGTGGTCCCAGCGCGGCGCGCTGAGCACCTCTGCGCTCGAACAAGCCGCGACCAGCGCTGGCGCCACCTCCGCCAGCTTCGCCGAGATCGACGCCCGCAGCCCCGCCGCGAGCATCACCGCTGGCGCCGCCCCAGCCCGCGCCGACGCGTGGTGCACCAAGATCAGCGCCCCCCCGAACATCCCCGCCAGCAGCCCCTTCAGCTCGTACTGCCAGCGCAGCCGCGACAGCTCCGCCGGCGAGAACTCGTCACCTGTCTCAACGAGCAGGCGAGTCTGCGAGAGATCGAGCCCCGCCGCCGAGATCGCCGCGAGCAGCCCCACCACCGCCGACAGCGCCGCCGCCAGCGGCCGCGCCGACAGCAGCCCCGCCGCCCGCCGCGCGTTGCTGGGCAACACCCCGATCCCGGCGGTCGAGTAGTGCGCCAGCGGGTTGATCGCCCGGATCAGCGCGTCACACAGCCCTCGCAGGTCCTTCGCCGCCGCCGCCTCGAGGTCGAAGCTCGGCTCACGCAGCTGCTCGTACGCGTCGCGCCGCGCGCACACCTTGAGCATCGTCTTGGGGATCCACGCGAGCGTGCCCTCATCGAGGCGCACCTGCACGAAGTCCGCCCCGTTGTGCTCGGTCTTCGCGGAGGGCGACGCGGTGAACAGCGCCAGCGCCTCGCCGCGCCCGCCCTCAGAGAAGTAAAAAAACTCGACCCGCGCGCCCGGCGTGATCGCCACCGGCGCCGCCGGCGTCGCCTGGAAGCGCCGGATCGTCGCCTCTTGCTCGGCATACGAGACGTTCCTCAACGGCCGGAAGCAGCGCGGCCAATACGACACGAAGCCGCTCTGCATCGCCGAGCGCAGGTACTCCGCGAGCGAGTTCGCCGCGATCACCCCATCCGACCCCTCCGCCGCCGACGCGAAGATGATCGACGCCCGCCGCGGCCCGCTCCCCTTCTCGCCCGTCTTCGACCGCACCAGCCAGGTGTTCCCCTCCGCCGTGATCTCGTCGAAGAGCAGCGCCTCCTCGTCCTCACCGAAGTTCATGTAGTGCGAGTCATCGCCGGTGAAGCGCGTCCATTGGCTCACCGCCGGCACCCGGATGCAGCCGCCGCCGGTCGGCTCGACGAAGCTCCACTCGACGTGGATCCCGTCCATCTCCGCGTACAGATCGATCATCTCCTGCGGCGCCCGGATCCCCCGGAGCTGCTCCAGCTTGCTCTTGCCCGCGCGCCTGCCGATCTCCGCGCGGCGCACGTGGACGTCCTTGCGGGCCCGCAGCGCCCGCACGAACGCCTTCAGCTCGGCGACCACCTTGGTCATCTCGGTCGCCTCTTCGGCCCTCGCAGCTGCCTTTTGGGCCAGCTTCTCCCCGGCCCCTGCGAGCAACGGATCCGCCGCGCCGCCCGCGATCAGCAGCGCGACCAGCTCCGCCTCGCTCATCGTCTTCACCCCCAGGCGCGCCGCGTCGTCGAGCTTCGAGCCCGCGTCATCGCCGTACACCAGCAGCTCCGTCGAACGCGTCACCCCGCCGCCCACCGCCGCGCCCGCCTCACGCAGCAGCCGCTGCGCCTCGGCCCGCTTCATCAGCACAAAGGTCCCCGTCAGCGCCACCGACTTGCCAGAGAGCCCCTCCACCGGCCGCGACGGCGTCGGCGCGCCCGCGACGCCCGCAGCCGCCTCGGAAACCGCCGGAGCCGCCGGAGCCGCTGGAGCCGCCGCCAGCAGCGCCTTGAGCGCCGCCTCATCCAAGATCGTCACCCCGAGCTGCCGCGCCTTCGCCAGCTTCGAGCCCGCCCGTGCGCCCGCGAACAGGATCGACGTCGTCTTGGTCACGCTCGCGCCGATCGTCGCGCCGAGCCGACCAAGCGCCGCCTCGGCCTGCGCGCGATCGACCTCGCTAAATTTTCCGGTCAACACCACGATCTTCCCCGAGATCTCAGCGGGCAGCATCGCGCCGAAGATCGCACGCTTTCGCGCCCTTGACACCCGCGGCGTCGCCCTGACACCCGCGCCACACCCACGACCTCGCGGACCTCGGACAATGGCATGTGATCGTCACGCGTTGAGACCTGGCATGCCGCCTGCCTCGTGCCGCCCATGCTCCGTCACATCACCTCACGCCACTGCGCGCTCGCGCTCCTGCTCACAAGCGCCCTCCCCGCCTGCGCCGGCGACGACAAGGGCGACACCGACACCGACACCACCGCGACCACGGACGCCACCACCACCACCGCCACAACCACCACCGCCAGCACCGACACGGACACGGCGACCACCGCCGAAACCACCACCGATACCACTGGCACCGACACCGACACCGACACCGACACCGGCGACATCGACCCGCTCTGCGTCGCGCCCAGCGGCGTCAAGAGCGGCTTCTACGTCGACTTCAGCGCGTGGGAGGAGATCGACCCGATGGCCTTCGACGTCACCCTCAAGATCGAGGCCCAGTGCACCATCGAGGCGCTCAGCCCGGGCGCGGGCGCCCTCGACGTCGCCCTCCGCTGCACCGAGGGCGACAAGATCGATCTGCCGATCATGCTCAGCCTCAGCGACCTCCCCGGAGACTTCGCCCACACCCTCGAGCAAGACGCCGCCGTCCGCCTCCAATACCGCTGGAGGAGCGAGGGCCACCACATCGAGCCCGGCCACTGGTTCATCCTCCACGACGCCGCGATGGAGCATCTCCACATGATCGGCGTCGACTATGACAGCCCCGGAGGCGGCACCACCACGCCCCTCACGCTCAGCGCAGACGCCTCGCTGTGCGCCAACCCCTGCGGCGACGAGCCCCTCGACTGCGTCGACACACACCGCGTCTCCGTCCGGGTCAGCGGAGGCGGCGAGAGCGTCACCGTGCTCGACAGCCACCGCGACGCCCTGCTCGCGAACGGCGTCACCTACGACGTCATCGTGCCCAAAGCGACCCGCCGGTACTGCCTGAACTGTTCTGACAGCTACCGGCTCCTCGTCAGCGCCGCCCCGCAGTGATCACCGCGCCCGCCGCCGCCGCGTCGCCTTCGCTGCAGCGGCGGCGCCCTCGAGATCAGTGCTAAAGATCGCGCCCGTGCGCCACAACCACCCGCTCGCCCTCAGCCTCGCGCTCCTCGTCGTCACCGCCGCTTGCGCCGCTCCTGCCGCCCCGCCACCGCCCAACCCCGCCCCAGCGCCGACCCCAACGCCGACCACAGCGCCAGCGCCAACCCCAGCCCCGCGAGAGCCCGCCGAGCCCGCCACCGCCTCCTTCTTCCAGGCCGGCGACGCCGCGCAGCAACGCGACGACCTCTGGTTCCACGGCTGGTCCGCCGACGGCCAGCGCTACGCCTTCGAGACCTGGTATCACGGCCCCGGCGCCACCCGCTGCGAAGGCGTCGCCACCCTCACCGTCGTCGACGCCGCCCGCGACGTCTTTGTTGAGGGCGGCCGCCTCGAGCTGCGCCACCGCGACCCCGAGGCCGACGTCTGTGATCCCCCCGATCTCCGCGCCGAGATGGACCGCCGCCGCCCCGATTTTTTGAGCAAGCACCTCGGCGGGCTCCCCCTCGCGCCTCCCACCCCGACCCGCCCGATCCCCCAGGTCTCCACCCGCGGCGTCGCCCGCGTCGACCGCATCGAGCTCAGCGGCGGCCGCAGCCTCACCAGCGAGCTCGAGGTCCAACACGGCGGCCGCGACCTGGCCGGAGAGCCAGGTGCATCGTACACGCTGCGCCTCAGCGGCCCCAGCGGCCCCGCCCTCGTCGTCGAGCCTGGCGTCCGCCGTCGCCCCTTCGTCTGGGACTACGACCTCAGCAGCGGCCTCGTCTTCGAGTCCCCCGACGGCCGCCACCTCGCGCTCCTGCTCGCGACCACCAGCCTCAGCTACGAGGGCGACCGCCGCAGCTACCACAGCAACGGCGTCGCCTTACCCGCCGGCTGGTAGCGTCGACACACCCGCTACTTCGCCTCGATCACCGGCCCCTCCCCGTACACGAGCCGCACATAGTGGCCGGGCGGGAAGTCGGCGGCTTCAAAGATCTCCACGCTGCGATCGGGCCAGCGCACCTCGACCTCATACTCACAGCCCAGATCGCCGAGGCCGAAGTGCAGCGCCCGCGTATCGTGTGAATTGTAGGTCCCGCGCCCCGACTTCACCTCACGCGCGATCACCCGCACCGCGCCCTCGGTGGCCTTCCATTTAAGAGAGACCCGCGCCCCGATCGCGTCGCGGTTCACCGCCACCCCGTCGCCCTCCAGCCGGATCGCCAACCACCCGTTCGAAGCGCCGATCTCGTTGCGGAACAAGAAATTCGGCCGCCCGCCGCCGCCGTTATCGCGACCGCCCACCAGCAGGTCCAGATCGCCGTCGCCGTCGATGTCCGACCACGCGTGGTTCTGCGCCGCCTTCATCCGGTTCCACGGGTCGCCCGCCTGGTTGATCCCAGAAGAGGGCCCCACCCGCGCGAACGAGCCGTCTGTCCCTTGGTGCATCAGCCCGAACCACGCCTGCTGGTCCACCTGCGAGTAGTTGCCCTCGTATTTTTTATCGCGCGAGAGCCCCAGGTCCATCCGCCCGTCGTTGTCAAAGTCCACCATCGACGCGTCGACGTCGCCCTCGTTGAACGGCAGCCCCCGCGCCAAGAATTCGTTCTTAAACGAGTACCCGCTCGCCGGTCCTTGGTTGATCAAGAGCTGCGTCGGGTCCGACCACTTTCGTAGGTAGTCCGTGCTCACCGGGTGCGAGATCGTCGCCACGAAGAGATCCATCAGCCCGTCCCCGTTCACGTCCTCGCACTGGATCCCGAAGCCGTTCGAGCCCACGAATTCTCCCGCGTCTTTGTCGGGCTCCGCGTCCGCCCCAAAGCCCGTCGACGACAAGAAATAATTCCCGGTCGCCAGCGCCGCGACGCCGCGCGCCACCCCGACCTCCTTAAAGCGCCCGCTCCCGTCGTTCTCCCACAGGTGATTGCGCCCGTTCGACGAGCTCACCCCGTACGTCGACACCACCACGTCGAGGTCGCCGTCGTCATCGACATCACAGGCGACGCTGCCGTTGCTCGGCTGCGCCGGCCCGCCGGGCATATACGACGCGGTCACGTCGACGAAGGTCCCGTCGCCCACCCCGAAGAAGAGCTGGTCGGCCACCGCGAACGACGTGTGGCCGTTGCCGACGAAGATGTCGACGTTGCCGTCGCCGTTGAAGTCGCCGAAGGCCGCGTTCGCCGCCCGACGGCTCACCTCCACCCCCGCGGCCGGCAGCTCGCTGAAGCGCCCTGCCCCGTCATTGAGGAAGATCCGGTTGTGCTCGCCTGGAAGCTCCACATCCAGCCCCGCGAACACGTCTTGGTCGCCGTCGTTGTCCAGGTCCGCGAAGCCGAAGAAGCCCGCCTGCACCCACCGCAGCCCGCTCGCCTCGCTCACGTGCTCGAAGGTGCCGTCGCCGCGGCTGCGGAAGATCAGGTGCTCAAACGGCACCCCCGCCTGCGGGTTCGGGTACAGCGAGTGCGCGATGACCTCATCAAAGCCGTCGCCGTCCAGGTCGGCGAAGGCCAAGCGGCTGTGGTCGTTGATCGGGATCGGCGTCTCCGGATTGGCGACAAAATTCTCGGCTCGGATCCCGCTCACCTCGCTGATGTCGGTAAAAAAACCCTCTCCCAGCGGCGTGAGCGGCGTCGCCTCGCAGATGAACGGCGCCGCCGTCGTACCCGCCGTCTCTGTCGCGGTCGCGCCCGTACTCGCGCCAGTCGTCCCCTCGCTCGTGCCCGTCGATCCCTCCGTCGCCGTCGACCCTGGCGGCTCATTGCAAGCGAACGAAGCGGCCAAGAGCACGGGGACAGCGCGGCGGAGTCGAGGCATCTCGCCCGACCATATCACCCTTCACCGCGCGACCGATTCGCCCTCACTGCGGCGCCGCGACCGTCTTACGCGTCGTCTGGCTCGAGCGCCCGCGGGGCTCGAACAGGCCCGCCGCCACGCAGTCGCCCTCGGCCCCTGCCGCCTTACACGCCGCCAAAGTCGCCGCCGCGCACGCCTCATCGAGCGACGCCGGCGACGCCGCCTCGCCGGAGAACACCCTCTCCTCGGCCTTCTCTTGCAGCGTGATCGTCTTGGAGAAGGTCGTCGGCCCGCCCGCGCTCGCCGAGCCCCCCGAGATGCTCACCGACCACTTGCTCTCATCCTTGCAGGACCCGCGCAGCGCCTCTGGCAGCTTCGCGCACACGTCGGCCCACGCCTCCTCCTCGACCTTCTCCCGGTCCGGCCCCTCCGCGCGCCCCTCGTAGATCACGGGCGACGCCTTCGCCGCCACCTTCACCGCGCACGAGTGCGACTCGAGCGTCGCCGGCGCCGCCGCGGCCTCCTTCGCCTCCCCGCACCCGCCGAGCGCCGCGGCGAGCGTCATCATCGTCATCGTCGTCATCATCGCCGTGAAGCGCCCGCGGATCGTCGTCATCACCGCCGCCCATAGCCCGGCCGCGCCGCCCGGTCAAGCCGCGCCCGCGGCCGCGAGCCGCCGCAGCAGCGCGTCCACCAGCCGCTCTGCCGGCGCCGCGCGGCCGCGGAAGAACAGCGAAGGCTCGACCACCTCCAGCTCGTTGAGCACGAAGCGGCCCGCGTCGTCCCGCAGCAGATCGACGCGGGCGTACAGCGGCGGCCCCCCGCCCTCCAGCGTCGCCACCATCGCGCTCGCCTCCGCGATCAGCGCGGCCGGCGGGCTCCACGGCTCATCACGCGCCCCGAAGTCGTCTTGCACGCGAAAGTCCCCCGCCACCGGGATCTTGCGCACCCCGTGGCTGAAGCCGCCGTCGATCAAAATTATCGAGAATTCTCCCTCGCGCTCGACGCTCGGCAAGTAGCGCTGGATCGCCAGGTCTTCGCCTGGGAGCAGCCGATCGACGTGCGCCTGCGCCGCGCGCAGCCCCGCCGCGTCCGCGTCGAAGCGGATCGTCTCCCGCGAGCTCGCGCCGACCAGCGGCTTGATCAGCCCCTGCGGCCACCCCTCCGCCGCCATCACCGCCGCCACATCGACCACATCTGCCCGCGCCAGCCACCGCGTCGGCGCCAGCGTCGCGCCCGCCGCCTCCAGGTCCCGCAGGTAGCGCTTATGCGTGTTCCAGCGGACGAGGCCCGCCGAATTGAAGAGCCGCGTCTGCGCCTCGACCGCCGCGGCCCACCGGCAAAATTCTTCGCGGCGGCCCGAATAGTCCCACGTCGTACGGATCAGGCAGCCGTCGAAGCGCGCCCAATCGATCGCCTCGTCGTCCCACGCCGCGATCGTCAGCGCGACCCCGCGGCCCTCGAGCGCCGCGTAGAGCGCCCGGTCGTCGACCTCCCACCCAGGCAGCGCGCGGCAGCTCGCGATCACCACCCGGGCGGCCCTCGACCTTCGGTCCTCGTGCATCGCGCGGGATCCTAATGGATCGTCCCCGCCCCGCGCGAGCCCGCGCCGGCGCCCTTGCGGCGCCTCGCCGCGCGGCTCATCCTCACGCCGCCATGCCGACCGCCAGCGACCCCCGACCCGAGCCCTCTGGCGTCCCGAGGCGCCGCCCGCGGTGGGCCTCCGCCTGGTGGCTCATCCTGCTCTTCGCCTTGGTCTGGGCCTGGCAGGAGCTCGGCCCTGCCGCCAGCGTCCGCGCCCTCTCGTACAGCGAGTTCAAGGCGCACGTCGCCGCTGGAGAGATCACCGAGCTCACCCTCGGCGCCGAGGAGCTGCGCGGCAAGGTCGCCCTCAAGGAGCCGCCCGCCGACGGCCCGCAGGAGTTCGCCTTTCGGGCCGCGCGCGTCGACGATCCCAAGCTCGTCGAGGCCCTCGAGGCCCACGGCGTCGACTTCATCGGCGAGCCCCCCGCCCTCTTCGGCCGCGTCCTCCTCGTCTGGCTCCTCCCGCTCGCGCTCGTCTTCGGCCTCTGGACCCTGCTCTCGCGCCGTATGGGCGCCGCCGCCGGCCAGGCGCTCAGCTTTGGCAAGTCCAAGGCCAAGATGGTCGCGGCCACCGAGAGCGGCGTCACCTTCGCCGACGTCGCCGGCTGTGAAGAGGCCAAACAGGAGCTGATGGAGGTCGTCGACTTCCTCAAGAACCCAGCGCGTTATCGCGCGCTCGGCGCCAAGATCCCCAAGGGCATCCTGCTCGTCGGCCCGCCTGGCACCGGCAAGACCTTGCTCGCGCGCGCCGTCGCTGGCGAGGCGCAGGTCCCCTTCTTCTCGCTCAGCGGCTCGGACTTCGTCGAGATGTTCGTCGGCGTCGGCGCCGCGCGCGTCCGCGATCTCTTCGAGCAGGCCGTCCAGAGCGCCCCCTGCATCATCTTTATCGACGAGCTCGACGCCGTAGGGCGGCAGCGGGGCGTCCAGATGGGCGCCGTCAACGACGAGCGCGAGCAGACCTTAAACCAGCTCCTCGTCGAGATGGACGGCTTCGCCGCCAACAGCGGCGTCATCCTGCTCTCCGCGACCAACCGCCCGGACGTGCTCGACCGCGCCCTCCTGCGGCCGGGCCGCTTCGATCGCCAGGTCGTGCTCGACGCCCCGGACATGGAGGGTCGCCTCGCGATCTTGCGGGTGCACACCCAAGGCAAGCCGCTCGCCGAGGGCGCGGATCTCGCCGAGATCGCCCGCCGCACGCCTGGCTTCGCCGGCGCGGATCTCGCCAACGCGATGAACGAGGCCGCCTTGCTCGCCGCCCGCCGCGGCCGCGCCGCGATCACCCAGCTCGACCTCGAGGACGCCGTAGAAAAGGTCATCGCCGGCCCTGAGCGCAAGAGCCGGCGCCTGCGCGAGCAGGACCGCCGCCGGATCGCCTACCACGAGGTCGGCCACGCCTTGGTCGCGCGCTCCTGCGACGGCGCCGATCCTGTCCGAAAGGTCAGCATCATCCCGCGCGGTCAAGCGGCGCTCGGCTACACCTTGCAGATCCCCGCCGAGGATCAGCTCATCCTCACCCGCGGCGCCCTCATCGATCGCCTCAAGGGTCTCATGGGCGGCCGCGCCGCCGAGCAGCTGGTCTTCGGCGAGGCCTCCAGCGGCGCCGAGAACGACCTCGAGCGGGCCACCGCGCTCGCCCGGCAGATGGTCGCGGTGCTCGGCATGAGCGAGCGGCTCGGCCTCGCCCGCTGCGGCCAGCGCGACGGCGGGCAGTACCTCGGCGGCCTCGGCGTGCCGCTCCAGCGCGACTGCTCGGAGCAGACCGCGCGCGAGATCGACGAGGAGGTGCGCGGCCTCCTCGATCGCGCCTACCAAGACGCCCTCGCCGCGCTGCGGGCCCAGCGCTCGACCCTCGATCGGGTCGCCGCGGCGCTGCTCGAGCGCGAGACCCTCGACGAGCACGAGCTCGACCAGCTCGTCGCCGCGGAGGCGACGCCCCACGCGCCCGCCTGAGGCGCCTCAGGCGCGTACGCGGGCGAGCAGCGTCGAGATCTGCGCGGGGGTCAGCGCGACCCGCGGCAGGCCGCGGTAGAGGGCCGCCATATCGCGGCGCGGCGGCTCGTGGTTATGCGGCAGCGCGGGTGTGTCGAGCGAGTGCGGCGGAGGTCGCAGGAACTTCGCCTCCCAGGCGATCCCCAGGCGGCTCTCGCAGGAGCACGCGTTCTCGCGGTCGACGTGGCCGCAGCGCGACGGCAGGTAGTCATCGAGGCGCTTGCGCGCGCGCGTGAGCCGGACTCGGTACGCGCTCTCTTTGATCTCAAGCAGGTCGGCCGCGTCGGCGGGCGAGTAGCCGAGCATATCGGTGAGGATAAAAGAGAGCCTGATGCTCGGCGGCAGGCAGCCGATCACGCGGGTGAGGCAGGTGCGCTTGAGCTCCCACAGCAGCTCATGGATGTTGACCTCGACGCCCTCGGTGTCGAGCTCTCGCGTGAGATCGGAGCGGAGGATCGTGTCGAGGATCATGAAGCTCTGGGTGGTGCGGCGCCCCTCTACGTCCTCTTGCACGGGGGCGAGCGCGCGCGCGAAGCGGCCGAGGAGCGCGTCGTCGGGCTTGGCCGCGCCGAGGATCATCGCCGCGTGGGCGACCGCGTCATCGACGAGCTCGCCCACGGCTTTGAGGGCGTCGTCGCGGTCTCCGAGCATGTCATAGGCCAAGGCGTGGAGGCGGGGGAGCTCCTGCTCGAGGAGTTGGCGCATGGACGTCGTTGTGTTCGCCATCGGGAGTCGGACCATGAGTACCACTGATGCACACGCCGGTGGCGCGCAAGTGGTCATGAACAAAGAGTTGTGTAGGCAACGTTTTTTACAGGCTCATCGCGGTCGGGTTGGAGCCGCGAGCACGCGCGTGAACCTGCTCGCAGGAATTTCACGACGGGGCCGCGTCATCGCGGGCGATCACCCACGCCGCCACCAGCGCGTGGGACTCGAACCAGCCGTCGCCTTCGGGCCCGCGGCCGAGGCACAGCTCGATCGTCCCGTCGGCGCCGCGCACCTCGATCGCCACGAGGATCGCCCCCTCGGCCCGCTGCCGCGCCGCCACCCCTTCGAACGTACAGCGCCCCGCGGGCCCGCGCCCGGGCTCCATCCGCAGCAGCGACTGCCCCCACGGCCCCAGCAGCTCCGCGTACACCGCGTCGAAGTTGGGCACCACCACCGCTTGGAACAGGAACAACGAGCGCAGCGAGTGCAGCGAGATCACCTGCACGTCCGCGCGGCCGCGGCGCTCGTAGTGTTGACGGAGCCGCCGCGCCAGCTCCGGGTCGGCCAGCTCGGCCAGCACCTGCGGCCGCCGCTCGCGCTCGCCCAGCAGCGCCTCCAGCTTCATCAACGACTTTGAGATCGCCGGGTCTGAGTGCTCCCGCTCGCTCGCCAGCAGGATCACCACGTCGATCGCGTCGACCCCGCCGAAGCCGCGCGGCAGCGCCATCAACTGGCGAGACGACGTGAAGTCGCCGATCGCCACGTGGATCGTGCCCAGCCGCTCCTCCCCCCGCCGCACCTCCAAGATCCCCTCGCCCACCGCCTCAAACACCCCGTGGCGGGCCGGCAGGCGCCCGCTCTTCACCAAGTTGCTGTGCGCGTCGAAGTGATCGAGCGCCGCCGCGCGCGCCGCGACGTCGCCCACCATCACCAAGATCTCCGCCGTCGGCGAGGCCATCACGATCGCCTCACACAGGCTCACCGTCGCCGAACGAAACCCGCACAGCAGCGACCGCCGCGGCGCCGCCGTCGGCGCGCGCATCAGCGGCGGCGCCGCCACCTCCGCCGACGCTGGCCGCGGCGCTGGCGCCGCCTCGCGCAGCGACTCCGCGAAGTCACGCACCGCCTCGAAGTGCGGCGCCAAGGCGACGAAGCCGCGATACGGGGTGACCGCCGCCGCCGCGGTCGCCCTGCCCCCCGGGTTGATACACACCCGCACGTCCGCCGCCGCGTGGCTGAACCCGTCCCCTGGCAGCAGCAGCCCGACCGGGATGATCGGCCGGCCATCAGCCCGCTGGAGCAGCGCCGCCATCGCCGCCGCCGGCGCCTGCGGCTCGATCAGCGAGCGCTCGCAGGTGAACGCCAGCCCTGGCACGTCGAAGAAGCACGTATAGAGGTCATAGCCGTCGCTCGCCAGCAGCGCCTCGAGCAGGCGCACCCCGCCGCGCTGGCGGATCGCGCACGCCACGAACAGCGCGATCAGCCGCTCGGTCGGCACGATGAAGGCCCGCGCCTGGTTGCCGGCGATCGCCGCCCGCGCCGCCGGGATCGCCCCCTCGTCCACCACCTCGGCGATCAAGAGCTGCGGTCGGCGCGGGCGAGGGCTCCGCGGCTGCGCCTCCGCGATCGTCAACAAGATCTGCAGCGTCTCCGCGTCTGGGTCGGGCGCGCTGTGGTCCGCGAGCAGCATCACCCGCTGCGCCTGCTGCATGTCCGTGCGCCGCAGCAGCGCCGCGTCGTCGCTCGTCCACGGCCGGTAGACGACGCTCGCCAGCTCCCCGCGGCGGAGGAATTCAGGCGGCTCATTGCCGCGCCCGACCACCACATAGCGGCGCGCCCGCGCGCGCCGCGTGTTGTGCAGCAGCTCCCCGAACCACCGCCGCGACAGCCCCCCCTCTGGCACCCATTTTTGGTAATAGCGCGTCAGCTCGCTGAGGAGCTGCTGGCTCGCCTGGTTCATGTGCACGATCACCGTGTGCCCGCGCAGCCCTGGCTCGCGCAGGCTCGACAGCTCCATCAGCTCGCGCACCACGTCGGTGCCCAAGCCAATCAAGAACGACACCAAGAAGAGCCCGAACACCGTCAGCCCGACGCTCACCACCATCGCCGTCACCTCGAACGGCGACGAGATCATGTTCCCCGGGTCTTGCACCTGGCGAAACGCCCACCACAGCAGCACCAAGAACGAGCGGTCGTTGCTCGAGTATTGCCCGTCGCCGTCGAAGTCGACCCCCTCCGCCGACTGATCCGCGATGTGCTCGATGATCACCGCCCCGCTGAACGACAGCGCCAGCACCACCGCGCCCATCAGCATGATCTGCCGCGCCCGCTCGCGCCGCGCCATCACCGTCCACACGTCGCGCGCCAGCGGCGCCCAATAGCCGAGCAGCAGCAGCATCCGGCTCAAGCGGAAGAGCCGGAAGAACCGGTTCGACGCCGCCTCGCCGTCGCTGAGCGGCAGGAACGAGATCAGCGCCGCCAGGTCGAGCAGCAGCAGCAGCACGTCGCCCACGGCCGGCAGCCGCCACTCGCCGCGCTCCGCCCCGCGAAAGAGCAGCAGCCCCCGGCAAGCCAGCTCGAGCCCGAACACCAGCAAGAACACGCCGTCGAGCCGCTCCACCCACGGGTACGGCAGCAGGCTGACGATGATGCAGGCGCTCAGCAGCAGCCGCACCTCCACGCGCCCGAGCAGCCCGCGCAGCCGCACCGACAAGGAGGCGAGCTTGGTCCTCGGCATCGCCCGCGATGATAGTCCGAACGCCGCCCGGGCACGCACGCCGCGGCGGCTAGGCCTCGCGCTCGTCCGCGCGTAAGCTGCCCGCCGATGGCGCCTCCCTCGATCACGATCCGGCCGCCCGCGCCGTTCACGCGCACCATCACGATCCCCGGCTCCAAGAGCCTCACCAACCGCGCCCTCCTGCTCGCCGCCCTCGCACGCGGCACAACGACCCTCCGCGGCGCCCTCGACTCCGAGGACACCGTCGTCATGCACCGCGCCCTCGAGCGCCTCGGCGCCGTCATCCACCAGGGCCCCGCCGAAGATCGACGCACCATCATCGGCCTAGGCGGCGCCCCTCGCAGCCTCAGCGACCCCCTGGGGCCGCTGCACGTCGGCGACGCCGGCACCGCCGCGCGCTTCCTCAGCGCCGTCCTCGCCGCCTCGCCGCTGTGCGCCGTCCTCGACGGCAGCCCGCGCATGCGCGAGCGGCCCATGCGCGAGCTCCTCATCGCGCTCCGTCGACAAGGCGCCGAGATCAAGGACCTCGGCGCCCCTGGTCACCTACCCGCGCGGATCTGTGGCCCCGCCGCGGGCCTCGTCGGCGGCGAGCACCGCCTCGCCCGCCCGCCCAGCTCGCAATTCATCTCCGCCCTCATCTTCGCCGCCGCCCTCGCCCGCGCCCCCACCCGCGTCGTGCTCGAGGCCGGCACCCCCGCGAGACCCTACGTCGACATGACCCTCGCCCTGCTGCGCCGCTTCGGCGGCAGCGGCGCCTGGCTCGACCCCAGCGTCATCCACATCGAGCCCACCCCCCTCCACGCCGTCGACCTCGACATCGAGCCCGACGCCTCCTCCGCCAGCTATTTTTTGGCCTTGGCCGCGATCTACGGCGGCGACGTCACGATCCCCCAGCTCGGCGCCGCCAGCCTCCAGGGAGATGCCCGCTTCATCGACGTCTTGGCCGCCATGGGCGCCGAGGTCGAGCAGACCGCCACCACCACGCGGGCGCGCGGCCGCGGCCCCTTACGCGGCGTCGACCTCGACCTCAGCGCCATGCCCGACATGGCCCTCACCCTCGCCGTCACCGCCCTGCACGCCCGCGGCCCCACCCGGATCCGCGGCGTCGGCCTGCTCCGCCACCACGAGAGCGATCGCCTCGCCGCCGCCGCGACCGAGCTGCGCCGCCTCGGCGCCGTCGTCGTCGAGCACGACGACGGCCTCACCATCGAGCCGCCCGCGCGCGCCCCGTCCGCGCAGCACGACGCGCGCGAGCTCGAGATCCACACCTACAACGATCACCGCATGGCCATGGCCTTCTCCCTCGCCGGCCAGGTCTCGATCCGCGCCCCGAGCTGCGTCGACAAGACCTTCCCCGGCTACTTTGATCTCTTAGGACAGCTCGACATGGTGCCCCGATGACCCTCCACCAAGGCGACCCCATCACCCTCGAGATCACCGGCCTCAGCCGCGAAGGCGACGGCCTCGCCGCGCACGAGGGCCTCGAGATCGTCGCCCCCGGCCTCTACCCTGGCGAGCTCGCCCAGCTGACGATCCTCCACCGCGAGCGCCACCGCCCGCGCGCCCACGCCGCCCTCGCCCAGCTCCTGCGCGCCCACCCTGCCCGCCGCCCGCCGCCGTGCCCCGCCCACAGCGACGCCGCCGGCCGCTGCACCGGCTGCGCCTGGTCGACCCTCAGCGAGCCCGCCCAACGATCGTTGAAGCGCGAGTCCCTCAGCCGCCTCTTCGGACAGGAGCTAGAAGACCTGGTCTATGAGCCAGGCGGAGAGTTCGGCTATCGCCGCTCGAGCAAGCGCGTCGTCGGCGGCGCCACCGGGGCGCTGCGCCTCGGCTCCTACGTCCGCGGCGGCCACGAGGTCGCCGCCATGTCCGGCTGCCTCATCGAGGACCCCGCGATCACCGCCGCCGCCGACGAGCTCGAGCGCGCCGCCAACGACCTCTTCATCCAGCCCTACGACGAGGCCCGTCGACGCGGCGATCTCCGCTACGTCTGGTTCAAGAGCGACGGCCAGCGCGTGCTCCTCACCCTGATCACCGCCGCCGCGCCCAGCCGCGCCGCCGATCTCTTGCCCGCCGCCCTCAACCTCCCCGCCGGGATCGCCTGGAGCGTCCAGTCCAGCGCCAGCAACGCGATCCGCGGCGCCGCCCCCGTCACGATCTTGCGCGGCGCAGCCACGCTCACCGCCCAGCTCGCCGGGGGCGATTATTCGCGAGAGATCGGCCCCCTGGGCTTTTTACAGCCCAACCCCCGCGTCATCGAGCGCGCCTACCAGGACCTCATCGCCGACCCCACGGGCGCCCCGCTCCACGGCCAGCTCGCCCTCGATCTCTACGCCGGCGACGGCGTCACCACCGCGCTGCTGCGCCGCGAACACAGGTTCCACGCGGTGATCCCCTGCGAGTCGTTCGCAGAGAGCGCCGAGCGCCTCGGCGTCGCGCCCCTCCCGGTCGCCGATTTTTTAAAGGAGCAGCTCGCGGGCGCCCCCCGGGGGCGCCCCGAGCTCGTGATCGCCAACCCGCCCCGCGCCGGCCTCGGCCACGAGGTGTGCGAGCTGCTCGGCGCGCTCGCGCCCCCGCGCCTGCACATCATGAGCTGCGGCCCTGCGGCCCTCGCCCGCGACCTATCCGAGCTCTGCGCCCGCGGCTACCACCTCCAGCGGGTGCGCGCCTACGACACCTTGCCCCAGACCCCCCACGTCGAGCTGGTCGCCTGGCTACGCCGCTGAGCCTCTCGCTCACCTTCAGTTGCCACAATTTTGCACCGCAACAAACGGCGCTTGTCGCCGCTACGCCCGCTCTGATAAGCCTGCTCGGGTGCTTCTTATTAAAAAATACGGCAACCGTCGCCTCTACGACACCGAGGCGAGCCGTTACATCACCCTCGAGGAGCTCGCGCGGCAGATCCGCGACGGCATCGACGTCCAGGTCATCGACGCCAAGACCGGCCACGACCTCACCCAATCCACCCTCGCGCAGATCATCTTGGAGGGGAGAGGCGCGGCCAAGCTCTTGCCCGTGCCGCTGCTGGCGCAGCTCATCCGCATGCGAGACGACGCGCTCGCCGACTTTTTTGGCCGCTACGTCACCTGGGCCTTAGAGGTCTACCTCCGCCTGCGCAGCGGCGGCCGCCTGCTCCCCTTCGATCCCTTCGTCGGCCTCAGCCTCGCCCCGCCCGTCCTGCTCAGCCGCCTCTTCAGCCGCGGCGAGCCCAGCCCGCCGCCTGCCCCCGCCGCCGACCCGAGCCCCGACGAAGAGCCGCCCAGCACCGAAGCCGAGCTCGCCCAGCTCCGCCGCGAGCTCGAAGATCTCAAGCGCACCGTCGCCGGCCTCACCTGATCCGCCCCCCCTGTGCGGATGCTGCACCTGCACAACGACGCGCCACTTCTCGCTCAAATTACGCAAAAATGAGGCGCGGCCGCCCGGCCCTCCCGCGCCTCTCGCTCCCGCCCCAGGGCCCCGGAGTGGCCCCTCTCTCCGCATTCACGCGTAGCGCGCGCGAACAAACACTGCGACCCACGGATTTATTGTGCGTCGCACAAAAATTCCTTGCCCGACCCAGGCCACCCGCCTACCATGCTCCCCGTCGTTCGACGCGACCCGTCCGGTTAAACTGCCGCCAGGACCTGAAGGAGTTCTTCAAAGAGCATGTACATCGGCGACTGGATGGAGAGAGGCGCACGTTACTGGCCGGACAACCTCGCGGTGGTCGATCTCGCGAGCGCAGGCCGCTACACCTACGCGCAGATGAACCAGCGCGCGAACGCGGTCGCGCGGTGGCTGCGCGCGGCTGGGGTGGGCCGAGGCGACCGCGTCGCCGTCCTCGCGATGAACTGCGTCGAGATCCTCGACCTCTTCTTCGCCTGCGCCAAGCTCGGGGCGATCTTCGCCCCCCTCAACTGGCGCAGCCACTGGCGCGAGCTCGCCGACGTCCTTGTGAAAATTCAGCCGCGCGTGCTCGCCTTTGATCCCGAGCTCATCGGCGTGATCCACGACCTACGCGGCCACGACGCCCCCACCGGCGCCTTGGTCCACCTCAGCGGCGACGGCGTCGACGGCAGCGCCTCCTTTGTCAGCGACCTGCTCACCACCGCAGGCGAGCCCGTCACCGATCCCCACGTCAACGAGTCCGACGTCGTCTGTCTGCTCTTCACCGGCGGCACCACCGGCGCCCCCAAGGCCGCCCAGATCAGCCACCGGATGATCGCCTACAACACCCTCAACACGCTGATCCACGAGCTCGCCCGCGGCGACGTCACGATCACCCACACGCCGATGTTCCACACCGGCGGCCTCTTCGTCTACACGATCCCCCTGCTCACCCTCGGCGGCGCCGTCGTGATCATGCGCAAGTGGAGCGCCGACGCCATGCTCGAGGTCATCGAGCGCGAGCGGGTCAGCGCCCTCTTCTGCGTGCCCACGCAGTTTCAACTGATGCTCGAGTCGCCGCGCTTTAAGCAGACCAGCTTCGCCAGCGTCCGCTTCCTCACCAGCGGCGGCGCGCCCCTGCCCGCCGCGATCATCGAGGCCTACGACGCCGCCCACAAGGTCGCCTTCAAGCAGGGCTTCGGCATGACCGAGTTCGGCCCCGGCGTCTGCTCCATGAGCCCGGAGCACGCGCTCACCAAGGCCGGCAGCGTCGGCAAGCCCAACTACTTTATCGAGGCCAAGATCGTCGACGAGGCCGGTCACCCCGCCCCCGCCGATCAGGTCGGCGAGCTCCTCTTACGGGGCCCCTGCGCCTGCTCCGGCTACTTCTTAGATCCCGCCGCCACGGCGGCCGCCTTCGACGCCGACGGGTGGTTCCACACCGGCGACCTCGCCCGCGTCGACGCCGACGGGTTCTTTTACATCGTCGATCGCAAGAAGGACATGTTCATCTCCGGCGGCGAGAACATCTACCCCGTCGAGATCGAGCGGGTCCTCTACGCCCACCCCGCCGTCGCCCTCTGCGCCGTCGTGCCGATCCCCGACGCCCGCTGGGGCGAGGTCGGGAAGGCGTATGTGGTCCTACAACCTGGCGTATCAGCCAGCCCTGAGGAGCTGCTCGAGCACTGCCGCGGCCACCTCGCCCGCTACAAGATCCCCAGGCTCGTCGAGCTACGAGGGCAGCTCCCGCTCTCGCCTGCCGGCAAGATCCTCAAGCGTGAGCTCCGCTGAGCGGAGATGGAGCGTCATCATGACCCACACGAGCGCCATGACCATGAGTGAAGCCGAAGCCAAAGCGCCCCCCAACCTGCTCACCCGCCTCGTCCGCCTGGTCGGCCACCTCACCGACCCGAAGACCGCGCCGGGGAGGCTCTTCACCGCCTTCGAGCGCCGCTCCACCGCCCTCTTCGGCAAGCTCGCGACCAACGAGCGTTACCTGCGCTTCGCCGGACGTGGCCTTGAGGCCAGCTTCAACCTCCGCCGCGGCGGGATCGAGGCCACCGAGGAGCTCCTCCACCTCATGCGCCTGCCCGCCGTCTCCGAGGTCAACGAGCTCCGCTACCAGGTGCGCTCCCTACACGACCGCCTCGAGGTCACCAACTCCCAGCTCGAGCTCGCCCTCGCCCTGCTGGAGCGCATGGAGAAGCGCGCCCACGCCGCGGGAGAGGAGCCCCGCCAATGAGCGCCTTCCAAGCCGTCAAAGATCGCGCCGCCCGCGCCAAAGAGGCCGCCGCCGCCCAGCTCGAGATCTCCCGCGCCTGGGGCAAGGCCGTCCGTGAGCGCGCCGGCGGCCCCTATCCGTACCTCGCCCCGATCGTCCGCCGCGCCGCCCGGATCGGCGAGCCGCCCACCAACAGCACCCCGCACCGCGTCGTTTACCAGCGCGGCGCCATGAAGCTGATCCACTTCGCCCCCGCCGTCCGCCGCCACCGCACCCCGATCCTCTTCGTCTATTCGCTGATCAACCGCTATTACATCCTCGACTTCCTCCCCGGCCGCTCCCTCATCGAGCACATGCGCGACCAGGGCTTTGACGTCTACGCCATCGACTGGGGCACCCCTGGCGACGTCGAGAATCACATGACCTGGGAGGATTTTTTGGGCGGCCTCATCGGCAGCGCCGTCCGCTGGACCTTACGCCACAGCGGCGCCGACGACCTCACCCTCTATGGCTATTGTATGGGCGGCACCATGGCCCTCGCCTACGCCGCCTTGCACCCCCAGGGGATCCGCAATTTCGTCGCCCAGGCCACCCCCGTCGACTTCCACGAGGGCGGGATCTTCACCACCTGGACCCGCCCCGAATTTTTTAACGTCGACGCCATGGTCGACGCCTACGGCAGCGCCCCCATCGACCTGATGGAGTCCGGCTTCTCGATGATGGCGCCGATCCAGCGGATCACCAAGTGGCTCGATGTCTTTCGGAAGATCGACGACGCCGACTTCGTCACCACCTTCCTCGCCATGGAGCGTTGGGCCGCCGACAACGTGCCCTTCCCCGGAGAGGTGTATCGGCAGTACATCAAGGATTGTTATCAAGAGAACAATTTTTGTAACGGTCGTATGGTCGTCGGCGGCCGCAAGGTCCAGCTCAGCCAGATCCGCTGCCCCCTGCTCAACCTCATCGCCGATAAAGACACCATCGCTCCCCCGCCCTCGAGCACCATTTTGAATGATCTCGTCGGCAGCAGCGACAAGACCCTCATGCGCTTCCCGGTCGGCCACATCGGCCTCAGCACCTCCAGCAAGGGTCCCAAAGAGATCTGGCCCAAGGTCGCCGCCTGGATCGCCGCCCGCAGCGAGCCCCTCACCGGCGAGGAACCCACGTAGACACCCCTCGACTCCCGGGCGCGGACGCTTCGCGCGCCACGAGGGCGCCCGCGTCGTCCGTCTGAGGCGGCCGGGTCATGGCTTCTTTCCCCTGCGCGGCGGGTCCCGCTTGGTCTCGGCCACGACCCGATCGAAGTCGCTCTCGAAGAGGCGGTCTTGCAGGACGCGGTACCTCTCGAACTCGCTCTCGGCGTGCGCCTTGGCGATCTCGGCGGTCACCTTGCCGGCGTCCGAGAGCACCGCGTGGTCCGTCGCGTCGAGGAACCGGTTCAGGCGCGTCTCCCAGTCCTGCATGGTCATGGGGATCTTGCGAAGCGCCATGCTCTCGGCGACGTCGAGGTAGGCGTTCACCAGCCGCGAGAGCTGCGCGAGCTCCAACTCGTTCAGGTAGTTCTTAGCGACCACCACGTCGAACCTCTGAATCTTGCCGTGGGGCGCGTCCAGCCACGTATGCAGCCCCATGTGCTCCTTGGTGGCGTTCGCGCGATCGACGATCACCTCGGCTGCGGTCTGTCCGTGGATGGCCCAGTGCAGCTTGTTCTGCACCGTCGCGAAGAAGCGCTTCGTGGCCTGCGCGGTCACGTCGTAGTCCACCGACGTCGCGTAGATGTCGGTGATCTTCTGGTAGAACTTGCGCTCCGACAGCCGGATCTCGCGGACGCGCTGGAGCTGCTCCTCGAAGTACTTGTCGCTCAGGACGGAGCCGCCGCGCTTGAGGCGCTCGTCGTCCATCGCGAAGCCCTTGATGGTGAACTCCTCGACCACGCGCGTCGCCCACTTGCGAAACTGCACCGCGCGCTCGGAGTTGACCTTGTACCCGACGGCGATGATCGCCGAGAGGTTGTAGTGCTTCGTATCGTAGGTCTTGCCGTCGGCGGCAGTGATTCGAAAAGTTCTAAGAACTGCCCCCTCCTCGAGCTCGCTGTCCTCGAAGACCTTCTTCAGATGGTAATTGATGGTCGGCACCTCCACGTCGTAGAGCTGCGCCATCATCTTCTGGCTGAGCCACACGTTCTCGTCGGCGTAGACCGCCTCCACGCCGCCCGTGCCGCTCGCAGCGACGAAGGTCAGGTATTCGGCCGCGGAGGAGCGAACGAGGGCGGCGCTCGGGTTCTTCTTGCGAGTCATGGGGTGGTCACGACCTGAGCGTAATCGCATCTCCACTCTCAAGAAAGTCGGCCAGAAAACATCGTTCTCGGGCCCCACGGTCCTTCGCCGACTTTCATCCACCCGGGTCGGCGTCAGCCGGTGGGGAACTCAGAACAGTCGCCACGCAGACCGGGCCTCGTCAGGCGTCTGGGCTCCAGGTTGGGTGGCGCGTAGGGCTAGCGACGACATCGGGCTCCGAGGTGCGCGATCCTATGCCACAGCGTCGTCCGGCTCAAGGCGACGCCGCCTCGGGCCTGGAGCGGGTCCCGTCGTCAACGCATCAGCTCGCCGTGGCCTACAGCTGTCCGCTGTCCGCGGAGCTGGACACCGCGAGCAGCCGCCGAGCGTCCTCTGGGATCGCCGCCGCCACGAGCCCCGCGGGCCCCTCGGCGCTCGCCTGCAGCCACACACGCACCTCTCGGCCCGCCACCAGCACCTCATCCCCGCGACGGATCGTGTGCTCGAGGGTCACGCTGCTGCGGCCGATCGCCGCGACCTCGCACGCCAACGTGACCGTGTCGCCATAACGAGCCGGCCCGCGGAAGCTCGCGCGCGCGTCGACCAGCGACAGCCCCAGCGCGCCCCAGCGCGCCTGCATCGCCCGCGGATCGAGCCCGATCGCCCGAAAGAGCAGGTGCGCGGAGCGGTCGAACCACTCGAAGTAGCGCGGATAGAACACGATCTGCGCCGGATCGCAGTCGCCCCACGACACCACCAACACCGACTGATGCGCCGCGCCAAGCGCCGGCTCTGCGGCCGGCCCTGCCCCCGTCGAAGCGCCCGCTCGATCCTCCGTGCTCACGCGCTGATGCCCCCTCGTCGCCCTCGTTTTTATGCCGAGGCCCGCCCGCGGAGCAAGCCCGGCCGCCTGCGCCGCTCGTGTAGACTCGGCCACCATGACCGGCTGGGCCGAGGCAGACGAGCGACCCGCGGAGGGCGGCTGGGGGCGCGCCTTGGAGCTCGGCCCCTTCCACCTCACCGCGCCGATCGGCGCCGGCGGTATGGGCGTCGTCTGGCAAGGCGCCCACCGCCTCGCGGGCGCCCCGGTCGCGGTCAAGGTCATCAGCCACGCCTGGTCGCGCGAGCCTGGCGCGCAGGCGGCCTTTCGCCGCGAGGTCCGCGCGATCGCCAGCCTCGCCCACCCCGGCATCGTCACCGTACACGACGTCGGCGAGGTCGACGAGCGCGCCGCCGTCGCCTCGGGCGGCCGCCTGATCGCCCGCAGCCCCTACCTGGCGATGGAGCTGCTCCCCCACGGCAACCTCGAGCGCCTGCTCCCCGTCATCGACTGGCCCCTGCTCCGCCAGCTCGCGCACGACCTGCTCGGCGCCCTCGGCCACGCCCACGCCCACGGCGTTGTCCACTGCGACGTCAAGCCGCAGAACGTCCTCCTGGCCGAAGGGCCAGGTGGTCGCCTCACCGTCAAGCTCACCGACTTCGGCGTCGCCCACGCCCTCGCCGCCGCCACCGACGCCGGTGAGGCGGAGGGGCCCGTCAGCGCCGGCACCCCCGCCTACATGCCGCCTGAGCAGCTCGCCGGCCGCTGGCGCGACTTCGGCCCCTGCACCGATCTCTACGCGCTCGGCTGCATGTTGTGGGAGCTCTGCGCCGGCCACCTCCCCTTCCTCGCCGCCGATCTCGGCGAGCTCGTCCGCCTCCACCTCTACGAGCCGCCGCCGCCGCTGCGCCCCCGCTTCGCCGCGCCACCTGGCCTCGAGGACTGGTTATGTCGCCTCCTCGCCAAAGACCCCGCCGATCGCTTCGCCCGCTGCGCCGACGCCGCCTGGGCCCTCCGCGCCCTCGACCGCGCCCCCGCTGAGGCGATCACCTGGCCGGCGCTCCAGGCCCGCCTCGGCGAGCATCCCCCCGCGGATCCCGAGCTCGCCACCGCCGCCCTGCCTGCCCGCAGCTCGGCCACCCTCGGGCTCGCCGCCGCCACCACCATGGCCAGCGATCGCCTGAGCGCCGCCACCCCCGCCGGGCCCGCCGCCGCGTCGCGCCCCCTCGCCGCCGCGCCCCCGCCCTGGCCGGTCGAGTGGAGGCGCCCCGAGGACGATCTTTACTCCTACGCCGCGCAGCAGCGCGCCCTCCCTGGCGCCGGCCTCGGCCTCTTCGGCCTGCGCGCGATCCCGCTCGTCGACCGCGGCGAGGCGCGCGATCACATGTGGAACGAGCTCGCCAGCGTGCACGCCCACGGCCAAGCCCGCGCGCTGGTCCTCCGCGGCCCCTCTGGCGTCGGCAAGTCGCGCCTCGTCGAGTGGCTCGCCGTACGCGCCCACGAGCTCGGCGCCGCCGAGATCCTGCGCGCCACCCACAGCCCCCGCGGCGGCCCCGCCGACGGCCTCGCGCGCATGCTCGCCCGCCACCTCCGCTGCGTCGGCCTGCGCGGCCGCGGCCTCGACGCGCACCTCCAAGGCGTCGTCGCCCGCCTCGACCCGCAGGCCCCTCCAGAGGCCCTCCACGAGCGCGTCGCCGCCCTCGCCGCCCTCGTCCGCGGTGACGACGACGACGACGAGCGCGACCCCGACGAGCGGCCGCGCCTGCGCTTCAGCGACGACCGCGAGCGCCACGCCGCCCTCGCCGACGCCCTCACCCTGCTCAGCCGCCCTCGCCCGCTCCTGATCTGGCTCGACGACGTCATGTGGGGCGCCGACGCGCTCGGCCTCTGCCGCCACATCTTCAGCGGCCGCGCCCCGCCCCTCGCCGCCCTCTTTGTCCTCACTGTCCGCGACGACCAGCTCGCCGAGCGCCGCTTCGCCGCCCGCCTCTTGGATCAGCTCCTCGCCGCCCCAGCCGCCTCAGCCCTCGACATCGGCGAGCTCCCGACCGCCGATCACCGCGTCCTCTGCGAGCGCCTGCTCGGCCTCGGCGGCGAGCTCGGCGGCGCCGTCGCCGCCCGCACCATGGGCAACCCCATGTTCGCCGTCGAGCTCGTCGGCGACTGGGTCGAGCGCGGCCTGCTCCTCGCCAGCGGCGCCGGCTTCGTCCTCCGCGAGGGCGCCGTCATCGACCTGCCCGACGACGTACACGCCCTCTGGAGCCGCCGGATCGAGCGCCTGCTCGCGAGCGCCGGCGACGCCGCCCGCCCTGGCGTCGCCGAAGCCCTCGAGCTCGCCGCCAGCCTCGGCCAAGAGATCGACCGCGCCGAGTGGCTCGCGGCCTGCCTTAGCGAGCACGCCGACGCCGCCCTCGAGCTCCTCCTCAGCCAGAGCCTCGCGATCGCCACCCCCACCGGCTTCCACTTCGCCCACGCCATGCTGCGCGAGAGCCTCGAGCGCCGCGCTCGCGAGGCCGGCCGCGCTCCCCGGCACCATCGCCGCTGCGCCCTCACCTTGGAGCGCCGCTACGGCCCCCGCTCCCTCCTCCACGCCGAGCGGATCGCCCAGCACCGGATCGCCGCCGGCGATCTCGAGGCCGCGATCGAACCCCTGCTCGGCGCCTGTTACCGCCTCCAGATCGCCGGCGGCTACGAGCGCGCCGAGAAGCTCCTCCTCCAGGCCGAGGCCCTGGTCGCCCGCCTCGACCTCTCCGGCGCCGATCCTCGCCGCCTCCGCGCCCGCATGCAGCGCCTCTGGCTCCGCTGGATGCGCAGCGACGGCGCCGATCGCCCCGCTCAGCTCGCCGAGCTCGCGGAGATCGAGGCCCACGCCCGCACGATCGACGCCCCCGCCCTCCTCGGCGAGGCCCTGCGCTTCCGCGGCCTGCAAGACCGCTTCGCCGGCCGACTCGAGGCCAGCCTGCCCCCCTTGCTCGAGTCCCTGCGCCGCTGCGAAGACGCCGGCGATCACGAAGAGGCCGCCCGCTCCGCCCTCGCCCTCGCCGTCAGCCAACGCGCCCTCGGCCAGCTCAGCGAAGCCGAGCGCCACCTCGAGGACGCCGTCGCCCGCTGCGAAGCCCACGGCCTCAACGTCCTGCTCCCGCGCTGCCTCGGCAACCTCGCCGAGATCGCCCTGCAACGCCGCCGCTGGCCGCACGCCCGCCGCTGCTTCGAGCGCGCCCGCGACGCCGCCGAAGCCGTCGGCGATCGCAAGGCCGCCGCCTTCGCCCTCGGCGGCCTCGGCGACCTCGCCCTCGCCCAAGATCAGCTCCCCCTCGCCCTCGCCCACTATCGCCGCGCCGAGGCCCTCTTCGGCGCCCTCGGCTCCCGCTACGCCCACGGCGTCCGCCTCAACCAGGGCCTCGTCCACCTCCTCCGCGGCGAGCGCGAGCACGCCCGCGACCGCTTCACCGAGCACCTCACGCGCCACCGCGGCCGCGACCCCCTGCTCGACGCCCAAGCCGCCCTCGGCCTCGCCGTGCTCGCCGCCCAAGCCGACGACCCCGCCGCCGCCGACGCCCACCTCCGCGCCGCCGAGTCGCGGCTCCAAGGCCAGCCCGAGTCCCGCAGCGCGCTCGTGCGCCTCGCCGAGCGCCTCGCTGACCGAGCGTCCTCTTTTGACCTGTCTTATCAGACAGATGAGACGACGCTCAGCGCCCGCGCCCGCGCGCTCGCGGCCAGCGCCCGCGCCCGCCTCGACCGCGACCGCCCCTGATCCTCCCGCGATCTTTGCGCAGCGTCACAACCCCGCGATCGCTCCAGATCCGCCGCCTACACCCCTGTGATACCTTCGCCACGCCTCATCAAGGCGAAGGAGTTCATAAAAAAAATGACGCGCACAACAATCGCAGCGATCGTAGGTACCCTGGGGATCTGTGTGAGCGGCTGCGCCGGCGACGTCGGCAGCGCCGAGGACGCTCGCGCCGGCTGGGTCAAGACCGAAGCTCAGCTGTCGAGCGGCTCAAACGGCGCCCAGAGCGCTGGAGCGCCCGCCAGCGACGTCCCCGTCTTCCGCGCCGATCCACTCAGCATCGACGTCGACTTCGACTACAGCTGCGCCAGCGGCGGCTCGATCAACTACAAGGGCTCCTACAAGGTCTCCACCGCCCCTGGCGCGACCGGCGTCGACTTCGACTACGCCGCCACCTTCAAGGGCTGCGACGCCGGCGGCGTGACCATCGACGGCGACGTCGACTACAGCGCCGTGGTCGCGACCAGCGACGCCGGCTCCTCCGTCGACTACAGCTACCGCGGCGACCTCACCTGGAAGGGCGACGTCGAGGGCGCCTGCGTCGTCGAGATGGACGCCTCGGTCAGCACCAGCGCCGCTGGCGTGTCGGTCAGCTACAAGGGCTCGATCTGCGGCTACGACGCCGCCGCCTCGCTCAACGTCGGCGCCTGATCCGCGCCCCTCGCCGCGACCAGGCCGCCCACCGCGCGCCTGGTCGCGCCGCGCGGCAGCGGAGCGTCGCCGTGCTACCGTCGATCCGCCCATGACCGCCGCCGCCAAGCTCCCCACCTACGACGATCTCTGCGCCTTACCGGCCGGGATCACCGGTCAGATCATCCTCGGCACCTTGTACGCCCAGCCGCGCCCAGCCGTCCCCCACGCCCTCGCCACCGCGGCCCTCGGCGAAGAGCTCGGCCCCCCTTTTAAGCGGGGCCGCGGCGGCCCTGGCGGCTGGCTCATACTCGACGAGCCCGAGCTGCACCTCGGCGGCGACGTGCTCGTCCCGGACCTCGCCGGCTGGCGCCGCACCCGCCTCCTCGAGGCTCCCAACGCCCCTTACATCGAGCTCGCCCCCGACTGGGTCTGCGAGGTCCTCTCCCCCTCCACCGCCGCCCTCGACCGCGGCGACAAGCGCGCTGTCTACCTCCGCGAGCGCGTCGAGACCATCTGGCTCGTCGACCCTCAGCAGCGCACCCTCGAGGTCTTAGAGCTCGACGGCCCCACCTACCGCCTGCTCGACGTCTTCACCGGCGACGCCAAGGTACGCGCCCGCCCCTTCCACGCCATCGAGCTCGAGCTCGCCCTCCTCTGGGCCCGCTGACCCATGCTCCAGAGCCCGCACGAGTACGTGGCGTGGATGGCCCGAAGCGGCCGCTTCTCCCCCCAAGCCCCCGTCGCCGAGCTTGATCCCCGCGTCTGGGGCGCCTATCTGCGCGCCTACCAGGCCCAGATCGGCGGCGCCAGCGATCTCCAGATCCTCACCACGACCCGCGGCCTCGCCTTCTACCGCGATCCTCTCGCCGACGACGGGAATTACACCTGGGCCCTCACCGGCCCGATCTCCCACCCCTGGGCGCCCTTTTCCATCGACGACCTGCTCGCCGCTGCCCCCACGATCCTCAGCACCTTCGCGGAGGACGGGATCGAAGCCCCCACGATCCTCACCGACACCTTCGACCCCCAGGGCGCCCGTGATCCACGAACCCCGCACGAACCCGCGCCCCAGCTCCTCTGGGTGTGCAGCCCTCGCGCCCGCCTTTACGACACCTTCGCCGCCTACCTGGAATCACTCACCTGCACCCGAAGACAGGCAGCCCGCCGCCTCCTCCGCGACTTCACCAGCGAGCGCGGCTTTCACTTCGAGCTCTCCACCCGCCCCCCTGACGCCGCCGAGCTCGACTTCATCCTCGAGCAAGGCGCCCTGCGCTGGGGCGAAGGCGCCCATTACGCCCTCGCCCAAGCCTTGTGGCCGATCGCCGTCGCCGCCCACCGCCCCGAGCAGGCGCTCTTCTGCCGCACCTACGCGCGCGGCCAATTAAACCTCTTCAACACCTTCGTCGTCCGCGGCGGCGTCCTCACCTCCCAATCCACCACCCGGCGCGTCGCCGATCCTCACCCAGGCCTCGGCGTCGCCGTCGATTTGAAGGTCATCGAAGCCCTCATCGATCGGCGCTCTCCCCTCACCCACCTCGACCCCACCTGCCGCACCGGCCTCGACGATCCGCCCAGCATCGAGGTCGCCAAGCGCAAGGTCGTCAACGAACCCGCTTATCAACCCCTCCTCCTCGCTGGCGCGATCCCCGACACCTACGCCGCCCTGCCGCGCCTCGACGCGGAGGGTCGTTGGCGCGACGCGGACGCGATCCAGCAGATCGGCGACCTCCCCTGAGCACCCCTCACCGCACCCCCCTCGCCCGCGTCGCCCCCGCCCAGCTCCCCGCGCTCGCGGCTCAGCTCACGTGCCCTGTGGGCGCCGCGCTCTCCCTCCACCGCATCGACGATCTCCCCGAAATCGCCGCCCTCAGCCGCCAAACATTCGGCGACGAGGCCCTCACCCCCAAGGAGCTCCGGCGCCTCTACACCCGCGCCCACGCGCTCGTGCTCGCGCTGCGCCGCGGCCCCGCCCTCCTCGGCTACACCGTCCTCGAGCTCAACCGGCGCCAGCGACGGATCTACGTCGTCGAGACCTGCACGCAGCCCCACGCCCGCGGCGGCGGCCTCGCCGCCCACCTCCGCGCCTGCGTCGTCGAGCTCGCCCACCAGCTCGGCTACCGCACCATCGCCTCTCACACCCGCCTCTCCAACCAACCCGCCCAGCGCCTCAACCTCCGCGCCGGCATGACCCTCATCGGCCAGATCGACGACTACTACGAAGACGGCGAGGCCGCCCTCTATTTTAAGAGATCGCTCTCAGGATCCTAGTTACGGGTCGGCACGGGCCGCCCTCGTCGGCGATACTGGGCGCCATGACCGACTCGGAGTCGCAGACCACGAGGGCGCTGCCCGAGGCGTCGGTGGCGGCGACCCGCGTCGAGGACGGACCTGCCGCGGTCGTCGCCGGCGCGCCGCCGCCGCCGGGCGGATCGCTCGGTCGCTACTTGGTGATCGAGGAGCTCGGCCGCGGCGGCATGGGCGTGGTCCTCCGGGCCTACGATCCCAAGCTCCAGCGCGAGGTCGCGATCAAGCTCCTCCGCGCGGGGGTGCTCGACGCGACCTCCGAGGCGCGGATGATCCACGAGGCGCGGGCGATGGCCAAGCTCTCGCACCCGAACGTCGTCGCCGTCTACGACGTCGAGCTCGGCCTCGCCTCTGGGGTGATCGTGGTGATGGAGTACGTCGCTGGCGGCACCTTGCGGCAGTGGCTGAAGGCGCCGCGGACGTGGACCGAGATCATCGACGCCTTCGTCGCCGCCGGCCGCGGGCTGGCGGCGGCCCACGCCAAGGACCTGCTCCACCGCGATTTTAAGCCCGCGAACGTGCTGGTCACGGAGGACGGTCGGGTCAAGGTGACCGACTTCGGCCTCGCCAAATTTGAGGGCCAGGAGGCCCCGCACCTCACCGCGATCGGGATCGGCAGCACCCAGTCGGCGGTCCTGACCCAAGCGGGCGCGGTGATGGGCACGCCGCGCTACATGGCCCCGGAGCAGCACACCAGCGCGGAGCTCGACGCGCGCGCCGACCAGTACTCCTTCTGCCTCGCGCTCTGGGAGGCCTTGACCGGGACGCCCCCCTTCGCCGGCCATGACCTCGACAGCTACGCCCGGAGCAAGGGGGCGAGCCCCGCCGCCTGGCCCAAGGGACTGGCGATCCCCGCGTACGTGCGCCGGGCGCTCACCCGCGGCCTCTCGGTCGATCGGACCCGCCGATGGCCGGCGATGGACGATCTCTTGGCGGTCCTCGGCCAAGCCCAAGGCCGCCGCCGAAGACAGGCCGCGCTCGGCGTCGGCGCCTGCGTCCTCGCGGGATCGCTGTGGTGGGCCGCCCTGCCCGCGGACGCGCGGTGCACCGGCGCCCAAGCGCAGCTCCTCGGCGTCTGGGACGCGGCGCAGGCCGAGCGGATCCGCGGCGCGATCCGAGCGACCGGGCTCGCCTACGCTGACACCGCCTGGACCCGCACCCAGGCCCAGTTGAGCGGCTACGCCGAGGCCTGGGTGCAGGAGCACACCGAGGCCTGTCAGGCGACCGCGGTGCGCGGGGAGCAGTCGACGGAGGTCATGGATCTACGGATGGCCTGCCTCCATCAGGCGAAGGTCGGGCTCGCGGCGGTCGTCGGCCAGCTCTCGCAGGCGGACGAGCAGACCTGGGCCAACGCACATACGGCCGTCGACGGCCTCCCTCCGCTCGCCCGCTGCGCGGACATTGAGGCGCTCGTCCAGGAGATCCCGCGCCCGAACGACAGCGTCGCCGCGGCGGTCGAGAGCGCGCGGATCGAGGCCGCGCGCGCCGCGACGAAGCTGCAGGTGGGCCACTACACAGAGGCGCTGACGATCAGCGAAGGCCTCCGCGAGGCCGCCGACGCGACCGATTATGCGCCGCTACAGGCCGAGGTCCTGCGGATCCGCGGGCAGTCGCTGGCCGGGCTCGGCCGCACCGAAGAGGCCGCCGCAGCGCTCAAGGAGGCGCTCCACGCGGCGCTCGCGGGGCGCGAGTGGGCCCGCGCCCGCGACCTCTCCTGCATCATCGCCTCGGTCGTCGGCGACGAGCTCGGTCGCCCCGCCGAGGGGCTCGCGTACGCCGATCTCGCCTGGGGGCTGCTCGGGCGGCGGCCTGAGCCGATCGCCGAGGCGAAGGTCCGATCGACGATCGGCAAGCTGAAGATGGCCCAGGGCCGCTACACCGAGGCCGAGGACGAGCAGCGCCGCGCGCTCTCGCTCGTCCTCGAGCAGCCCGCCGATCCGGCCCTCATCATGGTCCGCACCAACCTCGCCAACGTCCTCCAATTCCAGGGCAAATACGAGGAGGCCGAGGCCGAGCAGCGCCGGGTGCTCGCGCTGCGGACGGCGGCGCTCGGGCCGGAGCACCCCGAGGCGATCAACGCGCGCAACAACCTGAGCACCGCCCTCTTCTCCGGAGGCAAGCACGAGGAGGCCGTAGCGGAGCAGGAGGCGGTGCTCTCGCTGCGGTTCGCGACCTCATCACCCGACCATCCGAACATCGCCAACTCGCGCAGCAACCTCGGGCTGATGCTGCTCGCGCAGGGCCGCTACACCGAGGCGGAGGAGCAGCAACGGGCCGCCCTCGCCCTCAGGACGAGGATCCTCCCGCCCGATCACCCCCACTTCGCGTACTCCTACAACAACCTCGGCGAGGCCCTCGCGGCCCAGGGGAAGCACGCGCAGGCCGAGGTCGAGCACCGGCGAGCGCTCGCCCTGCGGCTCGCGATCTTGGACCCCGAACACCCCCACATCGCCCTCTCGCGGACCAACCTCGCCAAGGCCCTACGCGCCCAGGGGATCGCCACCGGCGAGGCCTTGGAGCTGGCGGAGGCCGCCTGGTCGCGGCGGATCGCCACCGACATCCCCCACGAGGACCGGGCCGAGACCGCCTTCCTCCTCGCCCAGATCCTGGCCGACCGCGGCCTCGTCGCGGACAGGGCGCGCGCTCGCCTCCTCGCCGAGACCGCCCGCGACGCCTACGCCGCGGCCGGGCCGGCCTACGCCGCGCCGCTCGCCGAGGTCGGGGCTTGGCTAGGTCGGCCACGTTGAGGGGGATCGCGCCCGCCCCGCTGCTCATCGACCCCGAGCGACCCGCGCCAGCAGCTCCAAGTACACCGCAGCCAGCCGGTCGCGATCATACCGACGCAGCACAAATTCCCGCCCAGCCGCGCCCAGGCGCCCTGCCAGCCGCGGATCATCCGCCAGGCGCAGCACCGCGTCCACCACCGCCTCCGCGTCTTCGGGTCGCACGTTGATCCCACAACCTGCCTCATCGACCAGCGCCGCCGCCTCGCCCTCCACCCCCATCACCACCGGTCGCGCCATCGCCATCGCCTCGAAGACTTTGGAGGGCAGCACGCTCTTAAAGAGCTCCACCCGCTGCAGGTGCACCAAACAGCAGCCCGCGCTCGCCAAATACCCCGCGATCATCGACTTCGGCTGGCGCCCCGCGAACACCAACCACCGCCCCAGCCCCCGCGCCGCCGCCTCCGCCTCGAGCTGCGCCCGCACGGCCCCGTCGCCGACCACCAAGAACGCCACATCCTCGCGCCCACGCGCCCGCAGCCGCTCCGCCGCCCCCAGCAGCACATCTAGCCCGCAGCCCAGCCCCACGGTCCCCACATACGCGCAGACAAATTGCTTCTCCGCGGAGAGGCCATGGCGCGCCAGCAGCCGCGGATCTGCCGCCTGCGGCGCGAAGATCCCCCGGTCCACCCCGTTCGGGATCACCGTCAACCGCCCCGCTGCCACCCCACGCGCCCGCAGCCCCGCCGCGTAGCCGTCCCCCACCGTCACCACCGCGTCCGCCGCCGCGTACATCCAGCGCTCCAGCCGCTCCAGCGCCCGCAGCGTCGCCCCTGGCCGCAGCGCCCCCACCGCCACGATCGACTCCGGCCACAGGTCGCGGATCTCCAGCACCAGCGGCCGCCGCGCGATCTTGGAGAAAAAAACACCAGCCCAGCCGCAGAAGAATTGCGGGCTCGTCGCGATCACCACGTCCGGCCGCGCCAGCGCCAGCGCCCGGATCGTCGCCGTCACCATATACGAGACAAAATTCAGCGTACGCCGCAGCGTCCCCCGATTCGCCGCCAGGTACGTCCAAACCCGCACCACCTCGATCCCGTCGATCACCTCCCGGCCGAAGCCGTTGCGGTACCCCTCATACACCACCCCATCCGGCACGCTCGGCGGCCCCGTCACCACCGTCACCTGGTGACCCGCGGCCGCCCAGCGCCGCCCCAGCTCGTGGATCCGCGAGGCCGGCGCGTTCCCCTCCGGCGGGAAGTAGTGCGAAAAGACCAAGATCCGCAAAGAGCCACCCCCCTCTAAACATCAAAGAATCATGGCAGTAACTATGAAGATAAAGGATGATCCCGCCCGCTAGCGCTTATCCTGCGGGCTCTCCAGCGCACGCGCGCGATCTCGCGCTCCCCGCGCCGCCATCAACCGCGCCAGCAGCGCCCCGTGCAGCAGCGGCCCCGCCGCCACCACGTCGGCGCGCCACGGATCCCACAGACCACCGTCCAGCCCCTTTAAAAGACCACCTGCCTCTTGGACCAGCAGCCCGCCCGCCGCCGTGTCCCACGGTTTGAGGTGATCCTCCCAATAGCCATCCAGGCGCCCCGCCGCGACGTACGCCAGGTCCAGCGCCGCCGAGCCTGCCCGCCGGATCCCCTGGATCGACGGCAGCAGCGCGTTGAACTCCGCCAGGTTGTCCTCGCGCGTCGTCGCCCGTTGATAGGAGAACCCCGTCGCCAGCAGCGCCTGCCCCAGCGCCGCGCAGCCGCTCACCTGGAGGCGGCGATGCGGCCCCCGCGGCCCCTCCAGCCACGCACCGTCGCCGCGGCTCGCGAAGAAGGTCTCGCCGCGGATCGGGTCGTGGATCACCCCCACCCGCGCCCCCTCGCCGTCCACCGCCGCGATCGACACGCAGAAGTGCGGCAGCCCGTGCGCGAAGTTCACCGTGCCATCCAGCGGATCGATCACCCACCGCAGCGACGGCTCGCCGGCCGCGCTCGCCGGTCCGCTCGCGCCGCCCTCCTCCGCCAGGATCGCGTGCTCGGGGAATGTTTCGCGGATCTTCTCGACGATCAACGCCTCCGCCGCCTGGTCCGCGTCCGTCACCAGATCGATCGCCGAGCTCTTCGTGCTCACCGCCAAGGCCCCTTCAAAGCGCCCCAGCAGCAGCGCTCCCGCGTCCCGAGCCGACTCGATCGCGAACGTCAGAAGCGACGGCATCCGCCGCTGAGTACCACACAAAAGCCCCCGCTCGCGCATCCTCTGCGGCCACCGCCGCGCCGATCCGGGCCTACTCTCGCCGCCGATGTCTCCCCCCCACGACCTCAACGCGCTCGTCGCCGCCGAGTCGGTGCGTCATCGACGGCGCAGGATCTTCTTGTGGAGCGGCCTCGCCCTGCTGCTCGCCGGGATCGTCGCCGCCGTGATCGTCCTTCGCCCGCGACCGCTGCCGCCGGAGCAGCGCTTCCGCAGCGCGCCGCTCAGCCGCGGCCCGATCATCCGCCAGATCTCGCCCGTCGGTCGCCTCGACGCGCGCGTCACCGTCGAGGTCGGCGCCCAGATCTCCGGGCGCTTGTCCGAGGTCCTCGTCGACTACAACTCGCCCGTGAAGAAGGGCCAGATCCTCGCCCGCATCGACCCCGCCTCGCTCAGCGCCCAGGTCGATCAATCCGCGGCCAGCCGCCGCGCCGCCCGGGCCGCGCAGAAGCAGGCCAAGCTCGAGCTCAGCGACGCGGAGCGCCGCCTCGCCCGCATCGAGCGCCTCGCCGCCCAGGGCGCCGAGAGCCAAGAGAACCTCGACAACGCCCGCTCCGCCGTCGAGCTCGCGAAGGTGCGGATCGAGTCCGCCGGCGCCCAGCTCGCCCTCCAGAGCGCCGGCCAGCGGCTCGCCCAGACCAACCTCGACAACACCGTGATCCGCTCGCCGATCGACGGCGTCGTCATCTCGCGCAGCGTCGACGTCGGCCAGACCGTCGCCGCCGCCTTGCAAGCGCCCGTGCTCTTCCTGCTCGCCCAAGATCTTAAAAAAATGCGCCTGCTCGCCGCCGTCGACGAGGCCGAGATCGGCCAAGTCGAGGCCGGTCAGCACGCCACCTTCACCGTCGACGCCTACCCCAGCGAGCTCTTTTATGCCCACATCACCGAGGTCCGGCGCGCCCCGATCCTCACCGCCAACGTCGTCACCTACGAGGCCGTGCTCGAGGTCGACAACCCCGAGCTCAAGCTCAAGCCTGGCATGACGGCCTCCGTCAAGATCGACACCGCCGCCGCGGACGACGCCCTACGCGCCCCCAACGCCGCCCTGCGCTTCACCCCGCCCGTCGAGGTCGGCGGCGAGGCCGCCGTCACCGCCAGCAGCGCCGGCCCCGCCCTCTGGACCCTCGAGGGCGACCTGCCCCGCCGCTACCCCGTGCGCGTCGGCATCAGCGACGGCCGCCTCACCGCCGTCGAAGGCGACGGCCTCGCCGAGGGTTTGGAGGTCCTCATCGGCCTCACCCCCGAGGGCCGGATCCACTACGGCCTCGTCGGAGGCGGCGGTGGTTGAGGCGATCGCGGAGCCCGCCGCTGCCCCGCCGCTGCTCGAGCTGCGCGGCGTCACCAAGGTCTACGGCGAGGGCGAGGCCGCCGTGCACGCCCTGCGCGGCGTCGACCTCGCCATCCAGCGCGGCGAGTTCGTCGCGATCCTCGGCACCTCTGGCTGCGGCAAGTCGACCGCGATGAACATGCTCGGCTGCCTCGACGCCCCCACCGCCGGCGAGTACCGGATCGAGGGCGTCAGCGTCGGCGCGCTGCCCGCGGACGTGCTCGCCGCCCTGCGAAACCGCCGCTTCGGCTTCATCTTTCAGGGTTTTAACCTGCTCTCAAGGACATCCGCGATCGACAACGTCGAGCTCCCGCTGATCTACGCCGGCGTGCCCCGCCGCGAGCGGCTCCAGCGCGCCCGCGAGGCGCTCGCCCTCGTCGGCCTCGCCGGTCGCGAGTCCGCGCGCTCCACCCAGCTCTCTGGCGGTCAGCAGCAGCGCGTCGCGATCGCCAGGGCGCTCGTCAGCCGCCCCGAGGTCATCCTCGCCGACGAGCCCACCGGCAACCTCGACTCCCGCACCGGCGCCGAGATCATGGCCCTGCTCACCCGCCTCAACCAAGAGCTCGGCCTCACCGTCGTCATGGTCACCCACGACCGCGAGATCGCCGCGCACGCCCGCCGCCACGTCGTCTTCCGCGACGGCCGGATCCTCTCTGACGCCGCCAACGAGCGCCCCCCATCATGAGGCTACGCGACACCCTCACCCTCGCCTTCAGCGCCCTCTTGCGCAACAAGATGCGCTCGCTGCTCACCACCCTCGGCGTCGTCATCGGCGTCGCCGCCGTGATCCTCATGCAGGCGCTCGGCCTCGGCGCCACCGCCAAGGTCACCGGCGAGATCGCCAGCATGGGCTCCAACATGCTGGTCTTAATGCCAGGTGGTAACCAACGCCAGCCCTTCGGCGGCTCCTTCCTCGCCGTCCCGCTCTTCACCCAGCGCGACCTCGCCGCGATCGAGTCCGAGTGCGACGCCGTCCGCCTCGCCGCCGCCTCCAACACCCGCTCGGTCAACATCGTCGTCGGCGAGCGCAGCCGCAGCACCAACCTCTACGGCGTCACCCCCTCGTGGTTTGAGATCCGCGAGTGGGGCGTCGCCCGCGGCCGCCTGCTCGACGACAGCGACCTCCAGCAGGGCGCCAAGCGCTGCCTCATCGGCCAGACCCTCGTCCGCGAGCTCTTCTTGGATCAAGACCCGCTCGGCGCCGAGCTGCGCCTGCACGACCTCACCTGCGAGGTCGTCGGCGTCATGGTCGAGAAGGGCACCTCCACCTTCGGCGCCGATCAGGACGACGTCGCCTTCATGCCCTACACCACCTTCGTCCGGCGGATCACCGGCGACGATCACGTCGCGATGATCATGATCTCCGCCGCCTCCGACGAGCGCACCGACGAGGCCAAGGCGCAGATCGAGGCGCTGATGCGGCAGCGGCGGCGGATCATGAAGGGCGAGGACGACGACTTCAGCGTCCGCGACATGCGCGAGATCCAGACCCTGATGAGCACCGTCACCGGCGTGCTCACCACCTTGCTCGCCAGCGTCGCCGCGATCTCCTTGATCGTCGGCGGCATCGGCATCATGAACATCATGTTGGTCTCGGTCACCGAGCGCACCCGCGAGATCGGGATCCGCATGGCCGTCGGCGCCCGCGGCGGCGACATCCTCGCGCAGTTCCTCCTCGAGGCGGTCGTGCTCGCCGCCTTCGGCGGGGCGATCGGCGTCGTCATCGGCCTCGGCCTCGCCTACGCGCTGGCCGCCGCGCTCGCGCTGCCCTTCAGCGCGCCGGTCGACGGCGCCCTCGTCGCCTTCGCCTTCGCGCTCGCTGTCGGCGTCATCTTCGGCGTCTTCCCGGCGCGCAAGGCCGCGCGCCTGCGCCCGATCGAGGCCTTGCGCTTCGAGTAGGCGGCCCGCTCACGAGCCCGCGCGCGCCAGCTCCGCGTCGATCGCCGCGCCGATCGCCTCCACCGTCGGGTTGCCCGCGTACGCCTGCCCGTTGATGTAGAACGACGGCGTGCCCTGCACCCCCACCTCGAGGCCCTTCGCGTAGTCCGCGTCGACCTTCGCCCGCGCGCGGCCCGAGCCCAAGCACTCGCTCAGCTTCGCCGGGTCCAGACCTGCCTCAGCGGCCAGCTCGCTCAGCTTCTCGCCCGACAGCCCGCGCTGGTTGCGGAACACCAGGTCGTGGAACTCCCAGAACTTGCCCTGCTCCTGCGCGCACACCGAGTGCTCCGCCGCTGGCCGCGCGTTCGGGTGGAACGACAGCGGGAAGTGGCGGAACGCGAAGCGCACCTTCTGGGGGTACCGGCCCACCAGCCCTGTCAGCGTGTCCGCCGCGCGCGAGCAGTACGGGCACTCGAAGTCCGAGAACTCGACCACGCTGATCACCCCCGCCGGGTCGCCCTTCGACGGCTGGTCGTCCGTGATCGACAGGTCCAGCGGCGGCGGCCGCACGTCCGGCAGGTTTTGGCTGATCGTCGCCCCCTTACGCGCCTCCGCCACCAGCGCGTCGATCGTCCCGCGCGTGCGCTCCTCGACCATCGCCTCGACCACCTGCTGGCGCACCGCCTCGAAGGGCGGCGCCTCCGGGCTCGCGTGCTTGTTATAGAAAGCCAGCAGCTCCTCCTCGCTCGGCTCCCCGCCCGCCGCCTCGACCTTCGCCTGCATATACGCCTCGATCGACGGGCTACCCGCGGCCTTCGCCGCCCGCTCGATCAACTGCTTGTCGATCGCGTTGTTGAGCGCGTCTTGCCGCGCCGTCGCCACCGCCTGGCAGTACGTACGCAGCGCGTCCGCCTCGGCCCGCGCGGCCCCCTCGCCGAGATCGGCGAAGGTCAGCGGCGTACCGTCGATCGTCGCGATCACCGCGTCCGCAGGCAGCGCCAGCGACGCCTGCGCGCACGCCCCCGCGGCCGGGTCGACCGCAGCGCGCGCCGGCGCCGGCCCCGTCGTCTTCTGGCCCGCGAACGCGGGATCATTGGCGACCGGCTGCGGACCCGCGTGCGGGTTGCGGTCACAGGCGAGCAGGGCGAACAGGGCGAACAGGGGCAGGGCGCGGCGCATGGCGGCAAGGATGCTGAACCACGCCAGCCACCGCAAGCCCTCCGCGCGCCGAGCGGGCGCGCCTCCCCAGAAGAGCCGCTCTCTCGCGCGCAGACGCCCCATGGCGCCTGATCGCCAAGAAATAGACACCCCGCGCCCCCGCGACGTATGGTCCCGTGCCCTCTCCGATGGCCGTCCGATGACCGTCCGCTACCTCTTCGGTGACTCTGGCCTCTTCCCTGGCGCCTACAACTTCCTCGAGGTGCTGCGTGGATTTATCGTCCACTGCGGCCGCGCCGCCCTCCTGCACGCCGAGATCGCCACCAAGACCCGCGCCCTCGACGAGGCCGTCGCCGCCGTCCACCGCGGCCTCGAGGAGGTCGCCGCCTACTTCACCGCCGTGCAGGGCGACATCGACGCCCGCGGCCGCGGCGGCTCGCAGGCGATCGGCGCCCTCACCCGCGAGCTCAACGAATTCGCCGCCCGCCTGCACGACGGCACCCGCAGCCGCTCGCTCGCCCTGCTCGAGGCGGACAAAGAGCGCGTCAGCCGCGAGATCGCCGGCCTGCGCGCCGAGCTGCCCGTCACCCTCAACGCCTTCTTCACCAACGCCCCCCTCGAGGTCCTCGCCCGCGCCTTCTCCATGCGCCGCACCCTCGAGGCCGTCGACGTCTCAGTCGTGCTCACCCACCCGAGCAAGATCGAGGCCGCCTTCGCGCTCGACCCTGACCCCGAGTGGAGCCGCCCGCGCCGCGTCGGCGAGCTCGAGGCCGCGATCAACGTCCAGATCGGCATGAAGAAGCGCTTCCTCCGCAGCGCCATGGTCCCCGAGCGCGTCGACCTCAGCGATCACATCATCGCCGGCGTCGAGCTCACCGAGGAGGTCGCCGAGGTCTCGCTGCGCCGCCGCCTCGACGCCGACGAGGGCGTCCTGATCCGCGTCCAGAGCCCCGCTGGAGAGCCCGCGGTCGCCGAGATCATCAAGCTCGGCGCCGGCGACGAGGTCCACGCCGCCGACGCGCAGGACACCGCCCAGCTCCTCCGCCTCGTCGCCGCGCTCCGCGAGCTCGCCGCCAAGGGCCGCCGCCGTCGCCTCCTCTGGGTGCGCCTCGCCGACCAAGACGTGCTGGAGCACGACCTCCTGATCCCGCTGATCGACAAGCTCGTCGACCTGCTCGCCCCGCTCGCGCAGGAGATCGATCGTCGCAGCCCCAACCGTCACGAGCTCTCGCTCAAAGTCGAGCACGGCGACGGCCACCGCGAGGAGATCTACCTCCGCAAGGACGAGCTCACCGCCGCCCTCCAGGGCCTGCCGCCGCCGCGCCTCCAGCTCTTCGGCCGCCTCGGCGTGCTCGGCCCCCTCGGCAAGCCCGCCGCCTGAGGCGGCGCCGCGTCGCGCTGTCGCACCGCCGACGATCCGTGGAGGATTGTCATAACATCAGCGCTAGTCGCCCAGCTTCGCCTTGACCTTATCCAGGCGCCCAGCCGCCCGCGGCTCCCCCAGCTCCGCCGCCCTTTTATAGTGAATCTGCGCGTCGTTGTAGCGAAGCGCCGCGAAGAACGCGTCGCCGAGCTTGATCCGAAAGCCCTTATTATTCGGGTCGATCTTCACGGCCTTCTCCGCGTACGAGATCGCCTTTTGCGTGGTCCCGCGATCGAAGTAGATGTCGCTCAGCCCCATCAGCGCCTCGGTGTTGCGGCTGTCGCTCGCCAGCGCCTGATGGAACAGCGTCTCCGCCTTCGGCCGATCTCCTCGGCTTAGCGCCGCCTTGCCCTCGCCGCTCAGCTCCGCCGCCTTCGCCGGGTCACGCGCCGCCTTCTCAAGGTCCGCGTCCTCCACCGGCGGCTTCTCGACGGTCGCCTTGGTCGGCGCCGCGCTCTTCTTGCCCGCCTTCCCTGCGCTCACCGGCTCAAAGGCCTCCACCGGCGGAGCATCGACCGGCTTCGGCGGCGGCGGCGGCGGCGGCGGCGTCTTCGCCGCCGGGGCCTCCCCCAGCGCGGAGGCGCGCACCGCCTCGTCGACCCCGATCGCCGCGAGCTGCTCGTCGAGCGCCGCCCGCTGCACCGACGACATCTTGCGGCGCTTCGTCGCCTTCACCACCAGCGCCTCTTTCTTCACCGCATCCGGCTCCACCGCCGCGGCCGCCACCTCGGCCCACGAGATGTCGCTCTCGCGGTAGTCGCCGGCGATCAGCCGCCGGCGCATCGTCGCCAGCTCCACCTCGGAGAGCACCGAGCGCTCATTCGCTCGCGGGTGCGTCGGGTCGAAGAGCCGCGCCCACTCGTAATAGTGAATCGCGAAGTCGCGCACCCCCTCGCCGCGCTCCCAGAGCTGGTCGCCCAGCGACACCAACGTCGTCGAGAACTGCTCACGCAGCGCCTCTGCGCGGCTGTCGCCCGCCTCCTCCAGCTCCCCGCGCAGCGCCTCCAGCTCCGTCACTTTTTGCAGCGCCGTCGCCTCCTGGGGATCATCCGAGATCACCCAACGAGCGCTCGCCGCCGCCTCCAGCGCCTCTGTCGCCACCCGGTCGACCTCGCTGAGCACGGCCGCGGTCGGCTCGCGGTTCACCACCATCAGCGTCACGCCGACCGAGATGAACACCGCCAACCCCGCGACGAGCGGCCACAACCACCGCCTGCGCGGCGCCTCCAGCTCGCGATCGCGGCGCACCCACCGCGCGGCGATCGCCGCCCGCCGCTCGGGGGCCACGTCGGGCAGCGGCAGGTCATCCCACGCGCTCGTCAGCCCCGCCGCGACCTGCGCCTCGCACAGCGCCGCCTCGAGGTCCGCCATGTCCGCGTAGCGATCACCTGGCTCTTTGGCCAGGCAACGCATCACCACCGCCTCCAGCTCGACCGGCAGGCTCCGATCCGGCGCCGCCTCTCGCGGCGGCCGAGGCGCCTCTTGGATGTGCCCCATCAGCACCTGCTCGAGGCTGTCGCCGTCGAAGGGCGGGTGGCCCACCATCATCTCGTACGCCGTACAGCCGAGCGCGTACATGTCCACGCGCCCGTCGAAGTCCCCGCCCGCGATCTGCTCGGGCGCCATATATTGCGGCGTCCCGGCGATCTGGCTGCCGCCCTCGCCGCCCAAGATCGTCGCCACCCCGAAGTCGACGATCTTCACCATGCCCGCGCGCCCGTCCTCCTCGACCAGCAGGATGTTCTCCGGCTTGATGTCGCGGTGGACGATCCCCGCCGCGTGCGCCGCCCCGAGCCCCTTACACACCTGCCGCAGCACCCCGATCAGCTCACCCGCGTCGATCCCTTGATCGCGGCGCACCGTCAGGTCGAAGCCGGAGAGCAGCTCCATGCAGAAGTACAGGCGCCCGTCCGGCATCTCGCCGAAGTCATGGATCTGCACGATGTTGCGCGACCCGACCCGATTCGCCGCCCGCGCCTCATCGCGGAAGATCCGCGCCGTATCCGCGTGTTGGCTCAGATCCAGGCGCAGGATCTTCATCGCCACCTTACGCTCGATGTCGATGTGCTGGGCCTCGTACACCACGCCCATGCCGCCCTCACCCAGCCACTTGAGCAGGCGATAGCGCGTCCCTGGGATCTGCCGCCCGGCGATCAGCCGCACCCGCCCCGCGTCCGCGTCCTTGCCCGCCAGGTCCTTCTTGATGCCGATCCCGGCGATCTTCGCCCCCGCCGCCTCGCCCTCCTTCTCCTCGCGCAGCGCCAGGTCGGTGCTCAGCAGCGGGTCCTCAGCCTGCGCCGCCGTTGGCGCCCGCGCCGCCGCCGACCGCCCCGGTGAAGACGCCCGGCTCGGCTGCGGCGCCGCGAAACTCGCCAGGTCCGCCGCGCTCGCCTTCAGCGTCGGCGTATAGCCCGGCATCTCCGTCACGATCTCGACGTCCGTCGGATCTTCGGGGGGATCCTCCGAGCTCGCCGCCACCGACCACGCCTCCGCGCCGAAATTCCCGACGCTCGCCGCGGGCGCGCCCGGGCTCGGCAGGCCGACCGCCGGGCTCGCCGCGGGCGTCGCTCGCCGCACGCTCGCGCTCACCGTCGGGCTCGCGTCTGGCGTCGTCCGCCGCGCGGGCCTCGCCCGCGGCCCGCTGGCCGGCCCCGCGCTCGCCGGGGCGCCGGGCGCCGAGACCCTCGCCCCTGGGATGATCATCGAGGGCGCCGCCGGCCCGGCGGGCGGCGCAGCTCCGACCCCGCGCCCACCAGCCTCACGCGCCGCGGCCACGAAGTGTTTGGGCAGCCCCAGCACCGTCCGCCCCTTGGTGTTCGCCTCCGCCTCGTCGCCGCCGCTGGCCTCGGCGATCTCTGGCGGCCACGGGGGGCTCTCTGACGCCTGTTTGCCCTTCTCCACCATCGTAAAAACCCGCTCCGTGGCCAGTGTACGTCAGCGTGCTCGGCCCTGTCCAAGCGGGCCCGGATCCGGGCTGAGCCGCCGGGCGGCTGTGTTAGCCTCGCCCCGCATGCTGGACAGCGCACGCGGCTCACGTCGCCCCCCGCCGCTCTTTCACCGGATCTTTATCGCCAACCGAGGCGAAGTCGCCGCGCGGATCGCCCGCGCCTGCGACGCGCTCGGCATCACCCCTGTGTTCGCGGTCTCGACCGCCGACCGCGGCGCCGCCTACACCGAAGGCCGCGAGACCGTCTGTATCGGCCCCGCCCGCAGCAGCCACAGCTACCTCGACGCGAGATCGCTCGTCCAAGCGGCCGTCCAGAGCCGCTGCACCGCCGTCCACCCTGGCTGGGGTTTTTTGTCCGAGAACCCCGCCTTCGCCGCCCTCTGCGCCGCGCACGGCCTCACCTTCATCGGCCCGCCGCCGCCTGTCATGCACCTGATGGGCAAGAAGACCCCCGCCAAGCAGGCCATGCGCGCCGCCGGCCTCACCATGATCCCCGGCAGCGACGGGATCCTCCGCGATCTCGACCACGCGCAGGCCGTCGCCGATCAGATCGGCTACCCCGTGCTGCTCAAGGCCGAGAGCGGCGGCGGCGGCCGCGGCATGCGGATCGCCCGCAGCGCGAGCGAAGTCGCCCAGGCCTACAACGACGCCGGCGCAGAAGCGCGCGCCGCCTTCGGCGACGATCGCCTCTACCTCGAGCGCCTCATTGAAGGCGGCCGCCACGTCGAGATCCAGATCCTCGCCGATCGCTACGGCGACGTCGTCCACCTCGGCGAGCGCGACTGCACCGTCCAGCGGAGCCACCAAAAATTAATCGAAGAGTCCCCCTCGCCCGTGCTCCCCGAGCCCGAGCGCGAGCGCTGCCTCGCCGCCGCCGTGCGCGCCGCCGCCAGCATCGGCTACGTCGGCGCCGGCACCATGGAGTTCTTGCTCGACGAGGGCGGCGTCTTGCGATTTATGGAGATGAACACCCGCCTCCAGGTCGAGCACTGCGTCAGCGAGCAGCGCAGCGGCCGCGACCTCGTAGTCGAGCAGATCTACGTCGCCGCCGGCCACCCCCTGCGCTTCTCCCAGCAAGAGGTCCACCTCCAAGGCCACGCCATCGAGTGCCGGATCAACGCCGAGGACCCCAGCGACGACTTCCGCCCCGCCCCCGGCGTGATCACCCGCTGGCACGTCCCCACCGGCGATCCTGAGCTCCGCGTCGACACCCACGTCAGCGCCGGCTACGAGATCCCCCCCAACTACGACAGCCTGATCTGCAAGGTCATCGCCCGCGGCCCCACCCGCGACGCCGCCATCGACCGCATGATCCACGCCCTGGGGGCGATGGTCTGTGAGGGCGTACCGACCACCGTCGCGATGCACCTCACGATCCTCCGCTCGCGCGCCTTCCGCGAGCACCGCTACGACACCCGCAAGATCCCCGGCTGGTCCACCTAGTCTGCTCTCATCCGCTCTTCACAAGGCACCATGGCGCACGTACCCCTCATCCCCATCGGGTCGCCCCGCGAAGCCGTCACCGACCCGCGCACTTTTTCGGATCATCGAGAGGCCCTCCTCAGCCTCGAGGATCGCCTCCGCCAGCGCCGCGCCGAGATCTTTTTAGGGTGGGGCGATCGCTACATCGCCCGCGTCCACCAGAAGGGCAAGCTCACCGCCCGCGAGCGGGTCGCCCGCCTCATCGACCCTGGCACCCGCACCTTCGAGGTCGGCACCTTCGTCAACGACGGCGTCATTTTCGGCGACAACCTGCGCTCCCCGGGCGCCGGCGTGGTCACCGCCTTCTGCCGCGTCGAGGGCCGCTGGTGCATGGTCATCGCCAACGACAACACCGTCGCCTCCGGCTCCTGGTGGCCCAAGACCCCCGAGAAGATCGAGCGCGCGCAGCAGATGGCCCTGCGCCTGCGCCTGCCCACCATCTACCTCGTCGACTGCTCCGGCCTCTTCCTCCCTGAGCAGTCGCGCACCTTCCCCGGGGCGACCGGCGCCGGCCACATCTTTAAGATGAACAGCCTGCTCTCGGCCGCTGGCGTGCCCCAGCTCGCCGGCGTCTTCGGCGACTGCATCGCCGGCGGCGGCTACATGCCGATCATCTCTGATAAGGTCTACATGACCGAGCAGGCGTACATGGTCATCGCCGGCGCCGCCCTGATCAAGGGCGCCAAGAGCCTCAAGATGACCAGCCTCGACATCGGCGGCCCCGAGGTCCACGTCCACCAGAGCGGCTGCGCCGACGTCCGAGTCCCGAGCGACGAGGTCCTGATCGACTGCCTCCGCCGCGAGCTCCGCGACCTGCCCAGCTCCGCCGCCGGCTACTACCGCGCCGGCGCCGGCGACATCGAGCCGAATTTCCCCACCCACGAGCTCTGCGGCCTCATCCCCCCCGATCACCGCGAGTCCTACGACGCCCACCAAGTCCTCGCCCGCCTCTGCGACCAGAGCCTCTTTTGGGAGGTCATGCCGCAGCTCGGCGAAGAGATGATCTGCGGGGTCGGCCGCCTCGGCGGCCTCTACGCTGGCTTTATCATCAACCGCCAGGGCCTCGTCGGCGACCCTGAGCGCCGCGGCGCCCCCCGCCCAGGCTCGATCCTCTACCGCGCCGGGATCGCCAAGATCTCCGCCTTCTCCCGCGCCTGCGACGCCGACGGGATCCCCCTGATCTGGCTGCAAGACATCGCCGGCTTCGACATCGGCGCCGAGGCTGAGCGCCAGGGCCTGCTCTCCTACGGCTCCAGCCTCATTTATACCAACAGCACCAATCAGGTGCCGATGTTCACCGTACTCCTGCGCAAGGCCTCCGGCGCCGGTTACTACGCGATGGCCGGCCTCCCCTACGACCCGGTCGTCCAGCTCAGCACCTGCATCTCGCGCCTCAGCGTCATGGAGGGCCGCACCCTCGCGATCGCCACCTACAACACCAAATTGGGCGACGACTTCCAGATCCTCAGCCAAGACCCCGCCGAGCGCCAAGCGATCCACGAGGGCATGCGCGCGGTCGAGCGCCGCATCGAGCAGGACATGGATCCCTACATCGCCGCCCGCCAGATGGACACCGACGAGATCATCGAGCTCGGCGAGCTGCGCGCCTATTTGCGCGCCCTCGTCGATATGTCCTATCAAAGCACCGGCTATCGGCGGATCAAGAACCCCCGGATCTGGTCGATGCACGACCTCCAAGTGCTCACCGGCGGCGTTTTTTAGAGACTCAAGATCCACGATCCACGATCCGCGACCAAGACCAAAGCGCCCGCGATGCACCCCTCCTCCCCACAAACCCAAAAGTACGCCCAGGTCCTCCGCGCCCGCGCCGTCGCCCGAAGCGACGGGACGATCGCCCTGCACGCCCCCGCCGTCGGCCTCTGGCGCGGGCAACCGGCCGCCGGCGCGCTGCTCCGCGAGGGCGCGGTGATCGGCCAGATCGAGCAGCTCGGCGCCCTCTACGAGCTCGTCTGCCCCGCCGGCGCCCACGGGATCGTCGCCCCGCCCGACCCGGCGCACGAACCCCTCTCGCGCCGCCCCGTCGCCTACGACGATCTTTTGCTAATTCTCGCCCCCCAAGCCGCCGCCGCCGTCGCCGCCGCCATCGCCGCCGCCGCCCCCGCCGCCGCCGGCCATGGCCTCAGCCAGCGCGCCCCCAGCAGCGGCCGCTTCTACGGCCGCCCCTCCCCCGAACGCCCGCCGTTCCTCCGCGTCGGCGATCAAGTCCACGAGGGCCAGGTCATCGGACTTTTGGAGGTTATGAAAACATTCACGCGGATCCACTACGGCGGCGGCGAGCTGCCCACCCCCGCCCGGGTGACCGCGCTGCTCGTCCAAGACGACGCCGACGTCGCCGCTGGTGACCCCCTCATCGCCGTCGAGCCCCTGAGCTGAGCGGCCCGCGCGCCTGACGCCCCGGTGAGCGGCGCCGCGCCTTCGCGCGATCCATTTTGCCGCTCGCGACACTACCAAGGGGCGAGCTGCCCCCATGCCGCCGACCTCCTCCGACGCCAGCGACCTCCACCAAGGGCGCACCGAGCCCGAGCCAGCCCCCGACGACAACGACCCGCTGCTCGCCCTCTTCACCCGCGAGAGCGCCCGCAGCCGCGCCTGCGCCAGCGCCTGCGGCCTGCGAGAGGACCTCCGCGGCCGCCTCTTCGGCGCCGCGCCCCCCGCCCGGATCGGCCGCTACACCCTCGAGCGCTCCTTGGGAGAGGGCGGCATGGGCGTCGTCTACCTCGCCCACGACCCCAAGCTCCAGCGCGCGGTCGCCCTCAAGCTGCTCCACCCGGAGCCCAACCCGGCCAGCCGCGACCGCCGCCGCCTCCGCCTGCTGCGCGAAGCGCAAGGGCTCGCCCGCCTCTCGCACCCCAACGTCGTGCCGATCCACGACGTCGACGTCCACGGCGAGCAGCTCTTTTTGGTGATGGAGTACATCGCCGGCGCCACCCTCAACGCCTGGCTCGCCGCCGAGCCGCGGAGCTGGCGCGAGGTCGTCCGCGTCCTCGGCGAGGTCGGCGAGGGCCTCGCCGCCGCCCACGCCGTCGGCCTCGTCCACCGCGACCTCAAGCCCAGCAACATCCTGATCGGCGACGACGGCCGCGCCCGCCTCATCGACTTCGGCCTCGTCCGCCAAGGCGACACCACCGCGGACAGCGACCCTGATCTTCAGCGACCCCCAACGGCCGAAGACCTCGCGGAGCTCGCGGACCGCGAGGACTCCCCAGCGCTCGCCGCCGAGATCACCGTCACCGGCGCGATGATCGGCACCCTCGCCTACATCGCCCCCGAGGTGCTCGCCGGCGGCCGCGTCGACGTCCGCGCCGACATCTACTCGTTCTGCGTGACCCTCTACGAGGCCCTCTATCGCCAGCGCCCCTTCCACGCGGCCACCCGCGAGGGCCTGATCTGCCAGATCCTCGAGGGCCGCCCGCGCACCCCGCCCCGCACGGGCGCCCCCCGCTGGCTCGCCCGCCTCTGCCAGCGCGGCCTCGCCAAGTCCCCCGCCCATCGCCCCGAGTCGATGGCCGCCCTGCTCGCCGCGCTCGCGCAGCCCCCTGCTCGCCGCCCCACCTGGCTGCTCAGCGCCGCCTGCGTCGCCCTCAGCGTCGTCGTCAGCGCCGTCGCCCTCACCCACGCGCCCTCGGAGCCGCCCATCACCCACACAGAGCTCCGCCAGCAGCTCCACCACGACGCCCTCGAGCGCCGCCTCCGCGCCGCCGCGCAGCTCGCCGCGGAGGGCCGCTATGACGCCCTCAAGGCCGAGCTCTCCGCCCTCCAGACGATCGCCGAGCAGATCGACGACGACGATCACCTGGCCGAGATCTGGCGCCTACGCGGCCTCGTGGAGCTCTCCCTCGACGACCCCCACGCCCGCGCCAGCCTCGTGATCGCCGACGGCCTCAGCCACCGCCAGCCCAGCGTCATCGCCGCCCAGATCTCCGCCCTCTCCCCCGCCGAGGACCCCGAGCCCTGGCTCTACCTCGCCCACCGCCACGACAGCAGCGACCCGCGCGACGAGGCGACCCTACGCGCCGCCCTCGCCGACCTCGCGATCAGCCGCGGCGACCTGCTCACCGCCCGGACCGAGCGCCTCGCCGTCTGCGAGCTGCGCGAGCGTCACCTCGCCGAGAGCGATCCCCAGCTCGCGGCCGCCTGGAACAACCTCGGCGCCGCCCACGATCGCCTCGGAGAGCGGCCCGAGGCCCGCCGCGCCTACGAGCGCGCCCTCGCCCTCCGCGAGCGCCACCTCCGCCCGGGCCACCCCGAGATCGCCGCGGTGCTCACCAACCTCGCCGGCCTCCAGCTCGCCGAGGGCGACCCCGAGGGCGCCCGCCGCAGCTACGAGCGCGCCCTCGAGATCAGCCGAGCGGCCTTCGGCCCCGTGCACCCGCGGGTCGCGACCATCCTGCACAACCTCGGGGTCCTCGCCCGCAAACAAGGCGACCACGCGGGGGCGGTCGAGCGTCACCGCGGCGCCCTCGCGATCTACCGCGCCGTCGAACCCGCCGACCCCGTCGCGATCGCCAGCGCCCTGAACGCCCTCGGCGTCACCTTCAAGCGTCGCGGCGATCTCGACGCCGCGGAGGCCGCGTACCGCGAGGCGTTGGCGCTGCGTGAGCGCGCCTTGGGCCCGCGCCACCCGGACATCGCGAGCACCGCCGGCAGCCTCGCCAACCTGCTCGTCGAGCGCGCCGAGCACGACGAGGCGATCGCCCTGCTCAGCCGCGCCGAGATAATTTTCCGCGAGCAAGGCCCGCCCGGCGAGCCTGATCTCGCCTGGATCTTGCGGATCCGCGGCGCCGCCCACCTCGGCCGCGGTGAGACCGCCGCCGCGCGCGAGGACCTCGGGCGCTCCCTGCGGATCGCCGAGGCCGCGTTAGAGCGCGACCCTGACCTCCACGCCGAGCTCGATCGCGCCCGCCAGCTCCTCGCCCGCGCCCACTGACCGCCAGCGAGCTAGGGCGGCGTGACCGCCCGCAACACCGCCGCGTGGGTGCCCGCCGCCGCGACGGCCGGAGCGCCCCACAGGATGTTCCCGCGGAACCCCACGAAGAACATGCCCGACGAGGCGATCTTAAAGGCGTCGCTGATGTCCGTCCGCGCGAGCGGGCTGTCGAATTGGCCGCCGACGATCAGCGCCCCAAAGCCACCGATGCCGAAGCCGACGTCGGCCGTGAAGCCGAGCGGGCTGCGGCGGCTCTGGTACGTCGTCCCTGTGTCCGTCCGATTCGCCCCGTAGAGCGCGAAGGTCAGCGCCCCGCTGAACTCGATCGTCGGCGCGAAGCGGCCGCGCCCGAGCCAGTAGCGCGACGCGACGCCGATGTTCCCCCAAAACGAGCGGTCATCGCTGGCGATCACGCCCCCCTTGGGACCGAGCGTCAGCCGCGTATACCGAGCAGCGCCGCGGGTCTCGACCGCCGCTGGGATGTTCAGCCACAGGTCGTACTGCACCCGCGCCGAGTGCCAGTTCAGCACGGTCGGATCGGAGACGCTCCCTTGGCGGAGGCGGTACGCGTAGGCGCTGGTCGCGTTGACCTCGACGTTGAAGCCGCAGGTCGGGTCCGCGATCCAGCAGCGCCAACGCACCGGCGGCGGCGGCGCCTCGGCCGCGGCGGAGAGGCCAAAGCGCTGGCGAAGCGCCGCGCGGTCGGCGTCGTCCGCGTACGGCGGCACGTCGCTGTCTGCGCCGACGATCACCAACGTCGCGGCCTCATCGACCGGCGGCGGCGGCGGCGGGATCGCGGGACCCAGCGCCGGATCCGCGGGCCCCTCGATCGGCCCCTCAGCCGAGCGCTCCACCGGCGCGGGCGCCGGCCTCACTGCGGCCGGCGCGGGCGCAGCCAGGATCCCCGCGACGAGCGTGATCGTGAGGCTCACATCGCACCTCCCGCGAGCATACCGAGCAAGATCAGCGCGACCACCGGCGCCGCCGCGAGCGCGTGACCCCGCAGGCCGAGGCTCAGCCGCTGGTCTTGGTCGAGGAAGTCGCCGGCGATGAACACCGAGCCCCACCCGCCGAAGCCCAGCGCCAGCTCGGCGTGCGTGCCGAAGAAGCGGCTCTGGCTGTTCAGCACGCGCGAGCGCACCGCCCCGAGCGTGAAGTCGAGGTGCAGCGCGTTTCGCTTCTGGCTCAGCCAGAGCTGGTTCACCACGCCGAAGCGGACCCCGTCGTTTTGGATCGTGTCGACGACCCCCGAGCCGTCGCTCGAGCCGCCGACCGCGACCGTGCCGGTGTTGCGGTGCCACCCGCCGATCAGCCCGACCGCCCACGGGTGCCAGCGCGAGCGCAGCAGCGAGACCGGGCGGATCGTCAGGCCGCCGCGGACGCCGAAGAAGTTCATCGGCATGTCTGTGCCGCGGCCGCCCGAGATCAAGTTCATGCCCGCCGCGACCTCCGCTGAGGCGAGCAGCGCGGCCCGACAATTCGCGTCCTCGACGAAGCAGAAGGCGCCGCCGCCGAGCGAGAAGCGCGGCGGGGCGCCCCGCCGCGGCCCGCTCGGGAACGCCGTATCCGACGGCGGCTCGGGCTCGAAGAACGGGCCGTACTCGCGAGCGACCGGCTGCCTCGCGCTCACGTCGGGGACGATCACCGCGTCGCCTGCGTCGCCTGCGTCGCCTGCGTCGCCTGCGTCCTCAGCGGGCAGCGCCGCATCCGCCTCGGTCTGGCTCTTCGCGGGCTCGCTGGGCGACATCGCCGCGGCGGGGGCCGCGGAGGTGAGGACGCCGAGGGCGAGCGCGAGGTGGGCGGGCGAGGCGAGCACCGAGGTATCACCAGGATGCAGAAGTCGCCGACAACTTACAAGCCCGTCGTGGCGGCCGCCGCACCGCTCACGCCTCGCCCTCGTCTTCGATCCGCTCGACCGCCTTCCACAGCGAATTCAGCACCTGCGCGCCGAGCAGCGCCTCGGTCTCCGCCTGGGCCTGCTCCCACGCCGGCGTCGCCGCCTTCAGCAGCCGCGCCCCCTTGGCCGTCGCGTAGATCGCGTGCGACCGGGCGTCGTCGAGGCTACCCAGCTCGAGCCAGCCGTTGTGGCACATACGTTCGACGTTGCGGCTCACCGTCGACGCGTCCATGTGCATACGCGCCGACAGGGCGTGCGGGGTGATCCCCCCGCTCTCGACCACCAGCGTCAGCGTGTTGAGCTGGGCGATCCGCAGGCCGTGGGGCCGCAGCGCCTCGTCGTAGATCCGGCTCACCGCGCGGTTGATCACCCGCAGGCGGAAGGCCGCACACTCCCGCGAGATCTTGCCTGCATTGCCTCCACCGTGCGACTTCGCGCGTTTCCCGCCCATCGCCATGCATTCTATCGAAGGCCCCAAGCGGGTCAACCGCGGAGCGCCGCACGATTCCGCGCGAGCCCGAGCGCGCGCGCGATAATGCAGATGCAAGCGCTTGCTTTATATGTCTTTTGAGACATGTCATTGTGCGCGCAAAGGTCGACGATCCAAAGGCCGCGGCCGCCGAGCGCCGGCCGCGGCCGCCGCGCCGGCCGTTAGATCCGCGCCACGCCGGCGAACCGCGCGCCGAGCGCGTGCCCCCGGCGCGCGAGAAACTTGGCGCGCCCTCGCCCGCGGGTACTCTCGCCGCCCAGTGCCTACGACCCCACCAGCCGGCCGCGCCCCACCGACCGTCTGGACCGCGAGCACCTACTTCGCCGAGGGCCTGCCCTGGTCCTTGCTCCACCAGGTCGCCGCCGAGTTCTTCACGGCCCTCGGCCTGCCCGCCCGCGAGGTCGGCTACACCTCCGCGCTCCACCTGCTCAGCACGCTCAAGTTCTTGTGGAGCCCGCTCGTCGACCTCATCGGCACGCTCCGCGGCTGGATGATCGCCACCCAAGCGCTGATGGGCGCGGCGATCGGCGCCATCGCCCTGCTCGCCGCGCCGACCCAACTCAGCGGCGGGACCGCGGCGATCTGGGCGCTCTTGGTCGTCATCGGGGCGCTCAGCGCCACCCACGACATCGCCTGCGACGGCTACTACATGGACGCGCTCGACCCGGCCCGTCAGGCCCGCTTCTCGGGCGCCCGCGTCGCCGCCTTCCGCGCGGCCATGCTGGTCGGCTCATCCGGCCTCGTCTACCTCGGCGGCAGCGCGAGCTGGCCCCTCGCCTTCGGCCTCGCCGCGGCGATGCTCGGCGGCCTCGCGCTCCTCCACCGCCTCACCTTGCCGCGCGGCGTCGGCGAGGCCCGCCCCCGCGCCCACGACCTCGGCGGCCGCCTCCGTCACGTCGCGCGCGCCTACCTCCGCTTCCTCCTCCAGCCTGGCGCCGCCTGGGTGCTCGCCTTCATCGTCACCTACAAGCTCGGCGACGCCTTGATGTTCAGCATGTCGAAGGTGCTCTTACGCGAGCTCGGCGTCGACACCGCCGCGCGCGGCCTGATCAACGGCGCGGGCACGATCGCCAGCATCGTCGGCGCCGTGATCGCCGGCGCCTGGATCTCCAAGGTCACCCTCACCCGCGCGCTCGTGCCGATCACCGTCGTCATGGCCGCGAGCGAGCCCCTCTACCTCCTGCTCGCCCAGGCCAGCCTGCCGATCGGCCTCGCCGAGGCCTTCGGCGCCCCCGCCGCGCTCGCCGCCCTCTACGCCCCCTCGCACGCCGGCGTCGCCGCGGTGTTGGTCTGTGAGCAGCTCTTCGGCGGCATGGCGACCGCCGCGCAGATGGTCTTTATCATGCGGCGCTGCCACCCCGAGCACAAGGCCGCGCACTTCGCCTTCGCCACCGCCCTCTACGCGCTCGCGCAGAGCCTCAGCGGCACCTACAGCGGCGTCGTGTATGAGGCGCACGGGCCGATCGCCTACTTCGGCCTCGCCAGCGCCGCCTGCGTCCCGGCGCTGCTCTTGCTGCCCTTCGCGGCGCGCGCCGAGCTTCGTCCGAGCTAGGACGATCGTCGCGATCGTTTGAGAGACAACAAAAAGCGAAGCGCCTCGTCCACGAGGCCGCTCCGCTGTTGAGGTTCAGAGGCGGAGCGAGGCCGGCTCAGACCTTCACGCCGGCCGCGCGCAGGTCGCGGACGACCGCTTCGATCCCGCGCTTATCGATCACGCGGATCCCCGCGGCGCTGACCTTGAGGCTGACGAAGCGGTTCTCGCTCGCCACCCAGAAGCGCTTCTGGTGCAGGTTAGGGCAGGTCCGCTTGTGGGTGCGGATATGCGAGTGGGAGACGTTCATGCCCGCGAGCGGGCGCTTTCCGGTGACCTGACAGACCTGAGCCATGGCTAGTTGCCTCTGGGGAGAGGGGAGGCGGAGGCTGCACTGGTTCACGGGCCGAGTCAAGACATGATCGCCCCATGACCCTGCGTCAGTTCCGGCTCCCCGAGGCGCTGGCCGGTGCTACCCTGCGCCCTCCAACCGACAAGCGCCGAAACGAGCGCCGTCAGGAGTTCACGTAAAAATGTCCGTCTCGCAGAGCTACACCCCCACCGTCTACGCGGCCAAGGACTACTCCCACATCAAGGGCCTCGTCGGGATCACCGACGAGCAGATCGCGGTCCACCTCAAGCTCTACCAGGGCTACGTCAACCGCACCAACGCCCTCCTCGCCAAGCTCGCCGGCCTCGCCAACAGCGGCCAGCACGCCGACTCCAGCTACCAAGAGCTCAAGCGCCGCGCCGGCTGGGAGTGGAACGGCATGCGCCTGCACGAGTACTACTTCGACAACCTCGCCCCCGGCGGCGGCGCCCTCGAGGGCAGCCGCTTCGCCGAGCGCGTCGCCGCGCAATTCGGCTCGGTCGACGCCTGGAAGGCCGACCTGCTCGGCACCGCCAAGGCCCCCGGCGTCGGCTGGGTGATCACCTACCTCGACGCCCACAGCGGCCAGATCTGGAACCACTGGGTGACCGAGCACGAGATCGGCCACCCGGCGGGCGCCACCCCGATCCTCGTGCTCGACGTCTGGGAGCACGCCTTCACCGTCTACCTCAAGCCCACGGACCGCCCCAAGTACCTCGACGACTTCTGCGCCAACATCAACTGGGACGTCGTCTCCCAGCGCCTCGCCTGAGCCGCCACACGACAAGACACGACAAGACACGACAAGACACGAAAAGAGCCGCCCCGTCGACGACGCGGGCGGCTCTTTTTCTCTTGAAAGAGAAGGCTCCTGAACCTCCTGTCTTGAAGTTCAGGTCACCCGCGCGCTCACGGCTGCGCGCCGCCCTCGATCCAGTCGGAGAAGACCTTCAGGCCCGGAGCCATCAGCTTGCCGCCCGGCGGCATCATCGTGCCGCTGCCGCCGACGCCGAGGTGGGTCGCGTTGATCTTGTGCCACAGGTAGCTCTCCTCGAGGTCCTCCGGCGTGACCCGGTTCATCGAGCCGAGCTGCGTCGCCGGCACGTCCACCAGCGCCGCGTAGGCCGAGCCCGCGTTCGCCATCACCAGGCCGCCCGCGCCGCTGATGTGACAGCCGCAGCGGTTCATGATCAACGGGTAGACCGTCGCCTCGAAGCTCGGGCCCTCGACGACGCCCGTGTCCGTGTCCGTGTCCGTGTCCGTGTCCGTCGTCGTCGTCGGATCCGTCGTGCTCGAGTCCGTCGTCGTCGTCGGGTCCGTCGTGCTCGGGTCCGTGTCCGAATCGCTCTCCGTGCCCGCGCTCGTCGAGGGATCGGTGCTCGTCGTCGGGTCGGTGCTCGTCGTCGTCGTCGTCGTCGTATCGGTCGTCGTATCGGTCGTGCTCGACGTCGTCGAGTCGGTCGTGCTCGCCGTCGTCGTGTCCGTCGACGACGACGTGTCGGTGTCCGTGTCGCCGGTGTCGTCGCCAGCGCACGCGCCGAGCGCCAGCGCGAACAAACAAGCCAGGGTCGAGGCAGGGGTCAAGGTACGGAGCATCATCAGGTTCATCCTTGTGTAGCCGCTAAGGGCAGTGAAGGTGCGCAGGTTGCCAGGGGCACAGATCATCCGCAAGCGCGGGGATCAGCCGTAAACGCGCGCGTATGCGGCAATACACGGCGATCAGATCGTGGTCACAGCCGAGCCGCCGGGCCGGCCAACAAAGAGAGGGTGCGGCCATCGGCGGCCACACCCTCCCTCACGAGCGCCTCGCTCAGTAAAGAGCCTTAGTTCGCCGCGCCGCCGACGATCCACGCCTCGACCGCGTTCAGCTCCGCGTCCGGCAGCTTCTTGCCGAGCGGCATCATCGCCCCCGAGCCGCCGACGCTCGCGTGCGTGCCCTGGAGCTTGAGCCACAGGTAGCTCTTCTCGGTGTCACCCGGCTCGACGATGTCGAGGGTCACCTGGATCGACATCTTGCCGACGAGGTTGGCGTACGAAGCGCCTGACTCGAGTGACAGGTCCGCCTTGATCCCCGAGGCCGCGTGGCAGCCGGTGACGCAGCTACCGTCCCAGATCGCCTGGATCTCCGCGTAGGTCGGCACCCCGCCGGTGTCGGTGGTGGTCGCCGTGGTGTCGCTGTCGCTGTCGCCCGTCGACTCCGTACCCGCCGACGTCGAGCCCGCCGACGTCGAGCCCGCCGAGGTGCTGCCGGGGCTGGTCGTGCTGCTGCTCGTGTCGGTGTCGGTGTCGGTGTCGCCGCCGTCATCACCGGCACACGCGGTGAGCGCGAAGACGAGGCCGAAGCTGAGCGCCGCGGCGGCGAAGGAGCGGAGGGTGCGCGAGACAATTGTCGAGGTCATAGGAGCGGCTGGATACCACCGCATCACGATCACCAGCAAGCGCGTCAGGTCCCGAGCGCGCAGCCGTGATCGCGCGCCAGCCAGCGCGTCAGCCCGACGCGAGCGAGGCCCTCCGCCCCCACCGCGCCCTCGCCGGACCATCCGCGCGCGGCGTAGTAGCGCTCGATCATCGCCCCCAGCTCGGCCCGCGACACCACCGCGCCGTCCTCCAGCGGCTCCTCAAAAAAGCGCGCCGGCAAGGTCTCCTCCGCCGCGGTCCACCCCTCTTGCTCGTTGTAGAGGCGGCGCAGCGCGGCGATCCTCGCCGCGGCCGCCCGCAGATCGTCCCCGTCGACCCCCAGCCCCGCGACCATGTTTAAGAGCTCGGCGCCTTCGCCCCACGGATCGGGGATCGCCCCGCGCAAAAACTTGCACAGGATCAACGAGTCCAGCAGCGCCGCCTGGTCCTCCGCCGCGATCACCCCCGCCACCGTCGCCTCCAGCGCAGGCCGCCGCCGATCGACCCCCGGCCGCAGATCCACCTGATACGCGCCGCTGCGGTTGTGATCCGCCCCGCGGCACTGCACCGCCATGCCCAGCGCCATCGCCGGCATCGCCCGCGGATCGTACCCCGGCAGCTCCATCCCCTTCACCTGGCAGGCGAAGCGGAGCGAGCCGCCGCCGATCCTCGCCGCCAACCGACGTGTCCCTTCGGCCATCTCATCGCCGACGCCCACCCGCCCCGCGATCGCCTCGAGCCACGGCACGAGGTCATCGCCGAAGCGCAGCGGCCAGGCGACCAGCCCCTTCTCCGCGCACTCCATCGCGAACGCCAGCGTCCCGCCCGCCGAGATCGTATCGAGCCCCAAGCGGTCACACGCCGCCGCCGCCGCGATCACTTGGTTCGGGTCTGCGAGCCCGCACAGCGGCCCCAGCGCGAACAAGCTCTCGTACTCCACCCGCACCCCGCCATACCGATGATCACAGCCGATCGTGCAGCCCGCGCAAGACTCCCGCACGTGCCCCGCCGCCGCCGTCATACCCTCCGGTGACAGCCGCCGCGCCGCCGCCCCGCCGATCGACACCTGTTGGAAGTTCAGCGCCGGCAGAATTTTTAGCCGGTCAAACGTCTCGAGGTTCGCCGCCGTACCCAAGCGTCGATACTTGTCCGTCGCCACCCCCGAGCTCCGCTGCGCCAACGCCCGCGCCCGGGCGATCACCGCCGCGGGATCTGCCAGCGTCGCGCTCGCCTCGCCGCGCACCGTGATCGCCTTGATCCGCTTCGCCCCGAGCGCCGCGCCGATCCCCCCGCGCCCCGCGTGCCGCCCGTCGTTCGACAGCGACGCGTAGCGGACCAACATCTCGCCCGCCAGCCCGATCGCCGCCACGTTCGGCGCCCCCACCCGCGCCGCCACCTCCGCCGGCGAGGCCCCCGCCAGCGCCGGGCACGGCTCCACACGACACCCCTCCAGCGCCTCATCGAGGTGCAGCCGCGAGAGCCGATCAAAGCGCCCCGTGATCACCACCGCGTCGACCCCCAAGCGCGCCAGCGCCAGCGCGAAGCGCGACGACGAGAGCCCGTCGCTGATCCGCCCGGTCAGCGGGCTCTTGCAGATCAGCGCCATCTTCGCCGTCGTCGTCAGCGGCGTGCCGATCAGCGGGCTCAGCGTCAGGATCACCGGCGCCGCCGGGTCCAGCGGGTCGACCCCCGGCGGCGCGTAGCGCCACAACAGATACGCCCCAAGACCTACCCCGCCGATGAACGCCCGAAACACCTCCCGCTCGATCGGCGCCCGCGCCACCTCCACCCGGTCGCCCGCGCAGTGCACCCGCAGCAGCGCTCCGTACACCCCCATCGCCGCTCAGCCCCCCGCCTGCGCCGACACCAGCACCAGCACCGCGCCGTCGCCGATCGCCGCGTCCAAGTCGACCAACATCTCGCGTCCGTCCAGCGCCACCAGCAGGTGCTCCGTCGGCGCCCCGTCGACGATCATCGCCGGCCCCAGCCCTGGCAGCGCCGCCTGCACCGCCCGCAGCACCGCCCGCAGGCTGCCCGCCGCGACCGAGCACCGCGAGGCGCCTGCGTAGAGCCGGGGCAGCCCGTACAGCTCCACCTCGACCAACGCCTCACTCACCGCGCAGCAGCGCCCACGCCGCGCCCTCATCGGCATCGGCCAGCTCGACCTGCGCGGCCGCTGGCGGCGCCGACAGCTCGACCACCCGCTGCACGAGCGGCGCCGCGGCCTCTGGCCCCGCCTCGGCGATCGCCTCGCGCCGCGCCGAGATCGCCGCGTGCGGCTCGACCACCCACTCATGGCGGCTATAAAAACGCACCGAGCGCCCCTGCCGGCTCAGCTCCAGGCACAGCTCGAACGGCGCTGGCGCCTCATCCTCGCACTCCCACGTCCGCGCGGTGAACTCGACCCGCACCCGCTCTTGCGGGAACTCCAGCGTCAAGCGGTCCTCCTCGCGCTGCCAGCGGAAGATCTCGAGCACGTGCCGCCACGCCGACGAGCGGCCCGCTGCTCCATAGCGGCCGTCCCGCGAATTCAGCACCAGCAGGTGATTCACCACGTCCCGGTCGCTCTGCGGCATCCGCTCGATCCACGCCCGGTTCTCGAGGTGGCGGGCGCTCGTCGCCTCTGCGTCGCCGCCGCAGGACACACACGCGATCTTCCACGCCGCCAGGCCGAGGGCGCCCGCGACCGCCAAGGTGAGTAGCTTCGCTCGTGGTTTCGACATACACCGCACTGTGCCAGCCAACGATCACCCCGGGCAAGCGCGCCGGCGCGCCTCGCCGCTTGCCTCGCGTCCACGGCGAGGACTACGCTCGCGCGATGCCACGCTCGCACGATCGCGCCGTCCTCCTCCCGGCCCTCGCCGCCGCGCTGCTCGGCTGCCAGCCGGGCGCCCAGACCGACGGCCCGCCCGCCCCGCCGACCGCCCCGCCCGCCGCCACGCCCTCGCCCGAAGGCCCCGCGCAGCTCCAGGTGAACGACGTCGACTACCAGCCCACCGATCGCGACCGCGCCGACCTGCCCGCCCTCACCCAAGGAGGCGCGCGCTTCGCCGCCGCCCTCTACGGCCAGCTCCGCGCCGCCCCGCCCGCGTCTGTCCCAAAGAACATCTTCTTCTCGCCGCTCTCGGTCCGCAGCGCCCTCGCGATGACCTACGCCGGCGCCCGCGGCGACACCGCCGCGCAGATGGCCAGCGCCCTCGACCTCCAGCTCCCCGCCGATCGCGTCCACAGCGCCCACGCCGCCCAGCGCGCCGCGCTCGCTGGCGCCGTCAGCGGCGAGCAGGTCCTCGCGACCGCCAACCGCCTCTGGGGCCAGCGCGGCGAGGGTTTTTTGCAAACCTTCCTCCAGCTCACCCGCTCCTACTACGGCGCCGGCCTCGCCGAGCTCGACTACCGCGGCGACGCCGAAGGCGCCCGACAAACCATCAACACCTGGGTCGCCGAGCAGACCCGCCAAAAGATCCCCGAGCTGATCAAGCCCGGCGTCATCGACGGCAGCACCGCCCTCGTCTTGACCAACGCCATCTATTTTAAGGGCCAGTGGGCGCGCCGCTTCGACCCCGCCCAGACCAAGAACGAGCCCTTCCAGCGCCTCAGCGGCGGCCCCGTGCAGGCGCCCATGATGCGCCAAAAGGCCCGCTTCGCCTTCGCCCAGGATCCGCTCGTCCACGTCGTCGAGCTCCCTTACGTCGGCGATCGCCTCGCCATGCTCCTCATCGTCCCCAAGGAGAAGGACGGCCTCGCCCGCGCCGAAGCCGCCCTCGCCAGCGGCGGCCTCACGCCGTGGCTCGTCGCGCTCGCCCCCGCCGAGGTCGACCTCTCGCTCCCGCGCTTCCGCGTCGAGGCCGACTTCGAGCTCAGCGCCCCGCTGCGCGCGCTCGGCATGGTCCAAGCCTTCGACCCGAGCGCCGATTTTTCGGCGATCAACGGCCGCCCGGGCCTCTTCATCTCCGCGGTCGTGCACAGCGCCTTCGTCGAGGTCCAAGAGGAAGGCACCGAGGCCGCCGCAGCCACCGGCGTCGTGATGACCCGCTCGCTCCCCCAGGTGCACCGCGTCGCCGCCGATCGCCCCTTCATCTTCGCGATCCGCGATCGCGAGAGCGGCGCCCTGCTCTTTATCGGCCGCCTCGTCGACCCCTCCGCGTAGCTATTTTTTGGGTCTTGTAGAAGAAGGGTCTCCTGCGCCTTCGATGCTTCAGCGCTTCGCGCGAGCGCGAGCGCGGAGCGGGCGCGCGCCGCCGCGCCGTCGCGCGCGGGCCGCGTTGTGGCACCATGGCGTCTCCTCGTGTCCGCGCTGATCGAATTCGCCTGCGGCTCCTGCGGCTCCACGTGCCAGGTCGAGGCGCACCTCAAGGCCACCGCCTGCCCCTACTGCGCCTCGCCCGCGGTGATCGAGCGCCCCCCCGATCCCAGCCGACCTCAGCCGCTCTTCGTGATCGCCTTCGTCGTCGTCGAGAGCGCCGCCCTCGCGGCCGCGCGGCGCTGGGTGAAGCGCGCCTGGTTCGCCCCTGAAGCCTTCCGCGCGGCCGAAGTCGCCGCGATCCGCGGCGTCTACGTGCCCGCCTATCTCTTCTCCGCCGCCGCCGACGCCGAGTACAGCGCCGAGATCGGCGAGAACTACACCGTCACCACCACCGACTCCAAGGGCCGCACCAAGACCCGCACCGAGACCGAGTGGAGCACGCTGTATGGCAAGTACAGCGCCTACATCAGCGACGTGCTCGTCACCGCCTCGCGCGGGATCCACAACGACGAGCTCGAGGCGGTCGAGCCCTTTGACCTGCGCGCCCTCCACCGCTACAGCCCGCGCCTGCTCTCCGGCTGGATCGCCGAGGAGGCCTCACGCGCCGCCGAGGAGTGCCAACGCCTCGCCGTCGACGAGTCCATAGCCGTCGTCCAGCGGCGGATCGCCGCGATGCTGCCCGGGGACAAGCAACGCGGCCTCCAAGTCTCTACCAGCCTCCGCGGCCCGCACCAGCAGCTCATGCTCTTGCCCGTGTGGGTGCTCCCAGTGCGCTTCACTTCTTCTAAGAAGAAGGGCGAGCAGGTCGTCCGCCTGCTCGTCAACGGCCAGACCGGCAAAGTCGCGGGCGCCCCGCCGCGCTCGTGGCCCAAGATCATCGGCCTCACCGTGCTGCTCCTCGGCCTCATGCTCGGAGGGTATTTTTTAATTGCTCACCGATGATCAACCGTCGACGAGCGACAGCGCCGCGTGTCGCCGCTGCGCCTCGCCCATCGAGGCCGCCGATCTCCGCTGCGCCGTCTGCGGCCTGCCCACCCCGACCGAGCACGTCGTCCACGACGCGCCTGTCATCGAGGTCCTCCGCTGCGACGGCTGCGGCGCCGCCGTCTCCTACGACGCAGGCGCGCGCGAGCCCAAGTGCTCCTTCTGCGGCGCCGTCATGCACGTCGAGGCCCCCGAAGATCCCATCGAAGAGGCCCGCGCCTACCTCCCTCTGCGCGTCGACCCCGACACCGCCCAACAGGGCCTCCGCCGCTGGCTCGGCGGCCTCGGCTTCTTCCGCCCCGCCGACCTCCACTCGGCCGCCACCGTCGCTTCCCTAAAGCCCCTCTGGTGGGTCGGCTGGGTCTTCGACGCGGAGATCCTCGTCAGTTGGTGCGCCGACTCTGAGGTCGGCTCGCGGCGCAGCAATTGGGCCCCCCACGCCGGCCAAGACACCCTCACCCTCCGCCGCGTGCTCGTGCCCGCCTCACGCGGCCTCAGCGACGTCGAGTGCCGGGCGATCGCCGACGGCTACGACCTCGCCGCCGCCGGCCCGCCGCCGCCGCCGCAGGACGGCGTGCTCATCGAGCGCTTCGACGTCCAGCGCTCCGCCGCCCGCCAGACGATCGCCGAAGCGCTCGAGCGGGTCGCCCGCGCCCACGCGAGCGAGTGGGTCCCTGGCAAGCGCCAACGCAAGCTCGCGGTCGCTGTCTTACCCACCAGCCTCCGCTCGGATCGACTCGCCTTCCCCGCCTACGTGCTCGCCTATCGCTATAAAAACAAGCTCTACCGCGCCGTCATCAACGGCAACGACCCCGCGGTTATCACGGGCACCGCCCCCTACTCGGTCGCCAAGATCCTCCTCGTCGCCCTCGGCTCGCTCACCGCCCTCACCCTGCTCGTAATCCTCTTACGCGCCCTCGCCCGCTGATAGCTCCACCGCGGCCGCCGCGCCGCATCCCGCGCAGATCCGCCGCGATCGAGACACACGCGCGACGCCGCCGCGCCGCGCGTATCGCCCTCCTCCTCGCGTGACAGCGCCCGCCGATTGGTGTGAACTACCGCCGCGTAGCCCCTCGTGATGTCCCCCGCAAGCGAAGCGCGGCGCCGCCCGTCGAGCGTCACCTACCCCCTCCTGGTCGCCATCACCGTCGCCTTCGCCGTCTGGTGTGTGCACCTCATGGTGACCACCAGCGCCAGCCGTCAGCGCCTCACCGAGCGGATCACCTGGCTGCGCGAGCTCGACGCGCTCGACCTCGCCGCCAGCGAAGATCCTGGCTCTTCGGCCACATCACAGCGCTACGCCGATCTCCGCGCCGCCCTGCTCGCCGCCGATCCCAACCCGGCGCTCGTCACCCCCCTCGACCAGCTCGGCCGCGCGATCGCCCGCCGCGAAGATCGCCTCAACCTCGCCGTCGACGCCCTCCGTCGCGAGCTCCGCCGCGAGAACGCCGCGATCTCCGCCGAGCTCGGAGACGCCTGGGACGGCCTCAACCTCGCCGCCCTCGCCGCCCTCGTCTTCGCCTCTGGCTGCCTCGGCCTGGTCGCCGTCGCCCGCGCCCGCGCCCGCGACGCCCGCCGCCTCAGCCGCGACCTCACGCGCAGCGAGGCCCGCGCCCGCGCGATCATCGAGCTCGCCGCCGACCCGATCCTCACCGTCGACGCCGGCGGCGCGCTGATCAGCGCCAACAAGGCCGCCATCGACCTTCTCGACTTAGCGGGCCCCGCGGGTGACGCGCACAGCGGCGACTACGGCCGCCTCGCCGACCGACTCCCCGCGGTCGACCGCCTCTTGCGCAGCCCCCCCGCCGCGCCCGCCCGGCTCAGCGCAAAAGTCGGAGATCAGACGATCCCTGTCGCGGTCTCGATCGCCACCATCGACCAACACGACGACCCTCGCGCCGTCGTCATCCTCCGCGACATCCGCGACGACATCCGCGCCGAGGAGGCGCTGCGCCTCGCCCGCGACGCCGCGTTGCAGGCCAGCGAGGCCAAGAGCGACTTCCTCGCCAACATGAGCCACGAGCTGCGCACCCCCCTCAACGCGATCATCGGCTACGGCGAGCTGATCCGCGAGGAGGTCGAGGAGGAGGGCAACGCCAGCCGCGTCGAGGACCTGAACAAGCAGCTCGCCGCCGCGCATCACCTGCTCGGCCTCATCGACGACATCCTCGACCTCTCCAAGATCGAAGCCGGCCGCCTCGACCTCTCGATCGCCCCGATCGACGTCACGGAGCTGATCACCGAGGTCCGGGCGACCGCGCTCCCCCTCGCCGCCCGCCAAGGCAACACCTTCGAGGTCCACCTGGAGCCCGAGCTCGGCGCGATCATCGGCGACCGCACCCGCCTCCGCCAGATCCTCCTCAACCTCCTCAGCAACGCCGCCAAGTACACCGAAGGCGGCGCGATTCACCTCAGCGTCCGCCGCCGCCGCGAAGCCGGCCGCGACTGGCTCGTCTTTGAGGTCCGGGACACCGGCGTCGGCATCTCGCCCGAGGCCCTCAGCCGCCTCTTCGGCGCCTTCGAGCGCGGCGATCGGAGCACCCGCAGGCGCTACCGCGGCACCGGCCTCGGCCTCGCGATCACCCAGCGCCTCTGCGAGCACATGGGCGGCCGCGTGAGCGTCGACAGCGAGGTCGGCCGCGGCAGCACCTTCACCGTCCGCCTGCCTGCGCGTCCCGGCCCCGCGGCGTCGTGATACCGTTCGGCGATGGACACCACCCAGCTCCGCAGCTTGGTCTTCCTGCTCTCCTTCGGCGAGCTCGCCCTCGGCTGCAACGGCGACGACGGCGGCAGCGGCGACACCGACACCACGACCAACAACAACACCAACACCCAGACCACCAGCCCCGGCACGGAGAGCGCGAGCAGCGGCGCGACCACGCAGCCCGGCGAGAGCGACAACGACAGCGCCGCCAGCGACAGCGGGAGCACGTCCGCGGGCACCACCGCGAGCACCGTCGATCCGAGCTCCTCGGCGGGTTTCCTCACCACCAACACCTCTGGCACCACCGACGATCCGAGCACCACGGGCCCCGACTTCCCGCCGCCCTCCGAGCTCTGCGCCACCTACGCTGATCTGATGGTCGAGTGTTACCCCCGATACAGCGACTACGCCGCCGAGATCGCCTACTACTGCGACAGCACCATCGCCGAAGGCGCCGACATCGACGGACCTGCCTGCGGCGCCGCCTTGGAGGAGGCCTACGCCTGCCTCTCTGGCCTCACCTGCCGCGAGCTCTACGCCGAATTCGAGGCTGAGCCGATCAAGTGCGCCACCGCCTTCGCGGACGCCGAGAAGGCCTGCCCCACCTACTTCAACGAGCCCTAGCCCGGCGCCCCCGATGATCTTCGTCTCTGGCACCAAACGCAGCGGCACCTCGATGTGGATGCAGGTGCTCGCCGCCGCGGGCGCCCCGATCCTCGGCGCCGCCTTCCCGCGGGGTTGGGGTCGCACCATCCGCGAGGCCAACGAGGGCGGCTTCTTCGAGTCGATCCTGCGCGAGGGGATCTATTATCGGACCAACCCTCACCCCGTCACCGGCGACTACTTCCTCCCCGAGCACGTCGACGGCTACGCCGTGAAGGTCTTCGTCCCGGGCGTCATCCGCAGCGAGCGCGCGTACATCCACCACCTGCTCGCCAACGTCCGCGAGTGGCGTGAGTACGACGCCTCGGTCCGCCGCCTCTACGCCCTCGAGCGCGCCGCCGCGCTCGCCCGCGACCCAGGCGCCCCGGAGCCCCCCTTCTTCCCGCCCGTCATGGAGTGGTGGATGGAGAATTTCGCGCTCATCCGCGACATCTCCCTCCGCCGCTACCCCGCCCGCCTCTACGCCTATGATCGTGTGCTCGCCGAGCCAGAGAGGATCCTCGCCGACGCGCTCGCCTTCATCGGCCTGCCCGAGCGCCTAAGCGCCGCGCTCGACGCCATTAAACCCGAGCGCCGCAGCCAACACCCCGCCGCGGATCGGCCCGAGCTCACCGACGCGGTCGAACCCGAGCTGACCCGCGTCTTCGACGATCTCTACGCAGCCGTCGCGCAGGGGCGCCCGCTCACCCGCGCCCTGCTCGCCACCCTCAACGACACCAACAAGCGCCTGCTCCCCCGCCTCACCGAGCATCAGCGTCAGCTCATCGTCGCCCACCAAGCCCACCAAGCGGCGACCAAGGCCAAGCGCCCGCCCCCCGAGCCGATCCTCGGCTTGCCGACCCTTCGCCCGCCGGTGTGATCGCTCGTGGCTGATCTCCTCAACCTCAACAAGGCCCGCAAGGCCAAGGCCAAGCGCGAGCAGGAGCAGCGCGCCGAGGCCAACCGCGCCCGCTTAGGCCGCACCAAGGCGGAGAAGCAGGCCGCCCGCCGCGAGCGAGAGCGGAGCGAGCGCGAGCACGACGGCAAGCGCCTCGACCCCGCCCCTTCGGACCAGCCCGAAGGCCCCGAAGACCCCCCCGTCTAGCCCCTACAAACTTTTTACAACCCTTTGACCCCCTCATCACACCTCGGCCGAGCCGCCTTGGGATGCTTCACCCATGTCGAAGCAACGCCTCACCCGCCTCACCGCGCGCCTCAGCGCCGCCAGCCTCGCCCTCGCCGCGCTCCTCGCCCTCGCCCCCAGCGACGCCCTCGCCGCCGCCGTCGCCGTCCGCACCGACGTGGGCACCCCTGTCTTGCTCGCCCGGCGCACCAGCACCATCGTCCTCAAGATCGGCCTCCAGGGCCTCGCCCTCACCGGCGCCGAGCAGCGCCCCCCTGTCAACCTCTCGATCGTGCTCGACAAGTCGGGCTCGATGGCCGGCGACAAGCTCGACAAGGCCAAGACCGCCGCGCTCCACCTCCTCGATCGTTTGAGGCCAGACGATCTCGTCTCCGTCGTCGCCTATGACAGCGGCGTGCGCGTGCTCGTGCCCACCACCCGCGTCGCCGACCGCCACCGGCTCTCCAGCGCGATCCTCGGGCTCGACGCGTCTGGCTCCACCGCCCTCTTCGCCGGCGTCTCCAAGGGGATCGGCGAGGTCCGCCGCTACCTGCGCGGCAACCAAGTCAACCGCGTCATCCTGCTCAGCGACGGCCAGGCCAACGTCGGCCCCGCCTCGCCCAACGCCCTCGGCCGCCTCGGGGCCGCCTGCGCCAAGGAGGGGATCGCCATCACCACCATCGGCCTCGGCCTCGGCTACAACGAAGATCTCATGGCTCAGCTCGCCCTGCGCAGCGACGGCAACCACGCCTACGCCGCCCACGCCGCCGAGCTGTCCGGGATCTTCGCCTCGGAGCTCGGCGACCTCACCTCGGTCGTCGCCCAGTCGGCGCTCGTGCGCGTCGACTTCGCCCCGGGTGTACGGCCGATCCGCGCCCTCAACCGCGAGGTCACCATGACCGGCGGCGCCATCACCTACACCCAGAACCAGGTCTACGGCGGCCAAGAGAAGTTCGTGCTCGTCGAGGTCGAGATCGACGGCGGCCTACCTGGCCACCAGGGCACCCTCGCCACGGTGACCACCAGCTACCTCGACCTGCTCTCGGGCCGCAGCGAGAGCGACCGTCGCCTCGTCACCGTCCGTTTCACCGACTCCGTCACCGAGGCCGACGCCGCCGTCAACACCGACGTCATGATCGCCCAAGCCGAGGCGATCGCCAACGACCGCAGCCGCCTCGCCCTCGAGCTGCGCGACCGCGGCGCCCTCCAAGACGCCCAGATCATGCTCGACAACAACGCCGCCTACCTCGAAGAGGCGGCCACGCGTTACCGCTCCGAGCGCCTCAACAAGCAGGCCAAGGACAACAAGCTCGACGCCACCTCGCTCACCGACGAGGCGTGGAACAGCCGCCGCAAGGTCATGCGCAAGCGCCAGCACGAGCTCGACATCCAGCAGTCTTATTGATTTCTAGTATTAATTGCAGCCCTTCATCTTCGGCTCCCTCGCACTTCGCCCCTGATGCGTCCTCACCTCCTCCTCGCCTTGGTCGCGCTGGTCCTCGGCCCCTTGCTGCTCCTCGGCGCGCTCGCCCTCAAGGTCTTGCGCGACGAGGAGTCGCTCGTCCGCCACGACCTCCGCGAGCTGATGGAGCAGCGCCTCGACGACTCCCGCGCGCCGATCCGCGAGATGATCGGCGCCATCGAGCTCGAGCTGATCCGCGACCTCGACGCCTGCGCCGGCGACGCGGACGCCTTACGCGCCCTCCAGCGCGGCCGCCCCTTGATCCGCCAGATCTTCCTCGCCGACCCAGAAGGCCGCCGCCTCCATCCGCCGCCCGACGACCAAGCCAGCCGAGACGAGCGCGACTTCGTCGAGCGCACCCGAGCGATCTGGCAGGCCAGCGCCGAGCTGGTCCACGCCGGCCCAGCCGAGCTCTCACAGACCCAGCCACAAACCCAGCCACAAACCCAAGAACAAACCCAAGAACAAACCCAAGCACAGACTCAGCCACAAACCCAAGCCAAGGACCGAGCGCCGGCCCAGGAGCGCGACCTGCCCGCCGCCGACTCCCTCGCCGGGCTCGCCCGCGCCCGAGATCAGGGCTGGATCCCCTGGTACTGGGAGGAGGGCCTCCACCTCATCTTTTGGCGCCGGCGCCCTGACGGGCTCGTCGCCGGCATCGAGCTCGAGCGCGCCGCCCTGCTCCAGCGCTTGATCGCCGCCTTACCCGCGACTGACGGCCAAAACACCCTCATCCTCATCGCCGACGCCCGCGGCGACCCGATCTACACCTGGGGCGAATTCGAGCTCGCTTCCCTCAAGGAGCCGGCTGGCGAGCACGACCGCCCCGCTCCCCTCGCGCGCCTCCCCCTGCCGCCGCCGCTCGAAGCCTGGAGCATCCAATATTTTTCCCAGCAGAGCGACGCCCCGGTCAACCTCGGCGCCTCCCGCCTGCTGCTCGCCATCGGCCTCACCGCCGCCGCCTTGGTCCTGCTCGGCCTCGCCGCCTTCTTCTACCGCGAGTGGACCCGCAGCATGCGGGACGCCCGCCAGCGCGTCACCTTCGTCACTCAAGTCTCGCACGAGCTCAAGACCCCGCTCACCAACATCCGCCTCTACGCCGAGCTGCTCGCCGACGAGCTCAGCGGCGTCGACGAGCGCGCCGAGGCCCACGCCGCCGTGATCGTCAGCGAGAGCCAGCGCCTCTCTCGCCTCATCGCCAACGTGCTCACCTTCTCGCGCGGCGACCGGCCCCTCGCCTCGCGGGCCCGCCCGCTTCACCTAGGGCCCCTGCTCGACGCCGCCGTCGATCACTTCGCCCCCGCCTACGCCGAGCGCGGCATCGAGGTCCACCGCGCCGGCTCCGCCCCGCTCCCCGTGCTCGCCGACGACGACGCGATCGGCCAGATCCTCGCCAACCTGCTCAGCAACGTCGAAAAGTACGCCGCCGCCGGCAAACACGCCGCGCTCGAGCTCGAGCAGGACCCAAAACACACCCGCCTGCGCGTCCGCGACCGCGGCCCAGGCGTCGCCGCGCGCCACCGCCGCCGGATCTTCGATCCCTTCTTCCGCGCCCGCAGCGACCTCCACGAGGGCGTCAGCGGCACCGGGATCGGCCTCACCATCGCCCGCCAGCTCGCCCGCGCCAGCGGCGGCGAGCTCGAGCTGCTCGCCAGCGACCGAGGCGCTTGCTTCCAGCTCACCCTGCCCACCGCCCCCACCGCCCCCGCCGCCCTCGCCGCCTCCACGCCAGCTTAGACCATTGTTATGAAAGTCCTCATCGCCGAAGACGACCCCAAGATCCTCGCTGGCCTCGCCGAGCTGCTCGTACGCGAGGGTTACACCTGCGTCTGCGAGGGCGACGGCGAGCGCGCCCTCGCCGCCTTCCGCGACCAGACCCCCGACTTCATCATCCTCGACGTCATGATGCCGCGCCTCAGCGGCTATGACGTCTGCCGCAGCGTACGCGCGTTGGACCCTGAGATCCCGATCCTCTTCCTCAGCGCCAAGAGCGAGGAGATCGACAAGGTCATCGGCCTCGAGCTCGGCGCCGACGACTACATTCATAAACCCTTCGGCATCCACGAGGTCCTCGCCCGGATCCGCGCGATCAGCCGCCGCTGCCTCCGCCGCCAGCCCAGCGCCCGCCCCCACGGCTTCGCCCTCGGCGAGCTCCAGGTCCTGCCCGACGAGCTGCGCGCGCAGCGGGGCGAGCAAGTCATCGAGCTCAACCTGCGCGAGCTCCAGCTCCTCCGCCTCTTCGCGGACAACCCCGGCGCCGTGCTCGACCGCGACCGGATCTTCGCCGCCTGTTGGGGGATCGATCACTACCCGAGCAGCCGCACCATCGATCAACACATCGCCAAGCTGCGCAAGAAGATCGAGCGCGACCCGCAAAACCCCACCCTCATCCGCACCGTGCACGGCGTCGGCTACCGCTACGACGGCTGAGCGCCCAGACCCGTGTTTACCGCGCGGCCGTCGTGCACCGTCGAGCCCGACCTTGACCGTCTGCGCGAGCTCTCGGCCGTGGTCGCGCTCAGCGAGGAAGATCGGCTCGAGAGACCTTGCGAGCCGCTTGACCGACAAGCCCGGCATTCGCCTCGATTTGTCGAGCGCATGGCCCGCGTGTATGATCGGGGGCGATGCGCGCTCCGTCAATCGCTTCACCCGCGCTCGTGGTCGCCTTCGTCGCCTGCCTCGCGGCTGGCTGCGGTGACGACGACCCGGCGCTTGAGGTCAACACCGGCGAGATCTGCGGCGAGGTCGGTCCTTTTAAGCTCCTCGCGCTCGACGAGGACGAGCGCCTGCTCGCCAACGGCGCCCTCCGTCGGATCGGCGACGCGTACTACATCACGGCGGGTCGAGAGCCGCGGACGCCCGCGCCCGAGTACGGCGATAACTGGCCGACCCACGAGCACACAACGACCTATCGTGTCGGCCTCTGCGGCGAGGACCGAGGGATCGTCGCCCATGACCTGACGGCGTCGCTCTTCACCACGGAGCGCTGGCCAGATGCGCCGCTCGCGTGCCAGGGGGAGGATTTGGTGTCCATCGACGTCACCGGCGACGCGGCGCCGACGGTGATCCTCCCCCGCGGGTGCAGCCCAGGGCGACGGACCGTCGACGAGGGGCTGGTACTCCGCGAAGAGGTCGGTGAGGAGACGTACCGCCTGCTCTACCATCGCTACGACGACGGCCCGGATCCCGGGTTCTCGCCGGCGATCGAGCTCTTTTCGGCCCTCCGGCGCTCCGTGACGCTCGGCGACGAGGTGCTCGGCCTCGGCGACGATCATGTGCTCCGCCGGGTCTCGCTCGTGGACCAGGAGATCAGCGTCGAGGACGAAGGAGTCATACACTTCGCTGCGACCGCCGATCACCTGCTGTGGAGGAGCGACGCGGACGACGAGGCGGTGATCCTCCGCGATCGCCAGAGCGCCGCCGAGACTGTGGTCGGCCACGGAGCGATCAGCCCATGGGGGCTCCATCTCGATGACGAATTCGCCCGGATCGCCCGTCCGGGCGTCCTCGATGGCGACGTCCTGATCGATCTCAGCGACGGCGACATCCACCCGATCCCGCCGGGACGCTGGGCGGTCCGACAGGTCGACGACGGGCGCTGGCTGGTCGCCGGGAGCTTCAGCGGCCCCTGGCTGCTCCGCGAGCTCGACAGCGGCGCCGAGACCTTCATCAGCGCGCGCGCTGGGTACCCGCGGATGGGCGGTGATCGGCTCGAGATCATCGAGGGCGCCGCCGCCAACCTCGACGCCCGCGAGTCGGGCCGGCTCTGGCGCGTCCGCTACGACGGCTCGCCGGAGGAGCTGCTGGCGCACCGAGCCGCGCCGACCTTCGTCACCCTCACGGACGGTCGTATCGTCACCCCGGTTGGTGTCAATGCCGACTGGATCGGCGAGCTCGTCGTCGTCGATCCCGCGACCCTGGACGAGCGCCGGATCGACGGGCCGGTCTTCAACTTCACCGGACGGCAGGCTGTGTTCGGCTCGATCGAGCCCGATGTGCTCGTATATCAGGTGGTCGACGGAGAGCGCACGGGTGTGTATCTAGTGCGGCTCGCCGGGTAGCCGCGACGGTTCGCTCTAGCGCGATCAAGCGCCTCTCTCGGCTCCAGCGCCCGTGATCTGATCCTTAAAGGCGACGCGCCACTCGACGCCGAGCTCCGTCGGTGGCGGGCGCTGAAGCGAGCGCCGCGAGTCGACCAAAAAGGAGCAGTCAGTGTGGGTTTGTGGGATGTCTTGGCCATCAGCGTCCTGCGAGCTGAGCCTCACATCGCACGAAATCGCGCATTGGACAAGACGCGTCGGTCCAAAACCCGGGCCACGCTGAGGCGCCCCGGGCTGCACCGGGGCGGAGCCTTCGCCGGTCCCGCCGCGACCCCCATCTCCAGAAACGCCCGTTGTTGGGGGGATTGCGGCCGATCGGCGGGATCGGGGGCGCTCTGGAGGGGGGTCACTGCGGGATCAGCTTCAGGTCCAGGCCGCCTGGGTACCAGTAGCTCGTATAAGGCCAGAATCCGGCCAAAAATGCCTCAGAGCTCCGTTCCGGGGCTTTCTTCCCGTTTTGCCACGGCTTTGCCACGGGCGGCCCGATCGAGGAGCTGCGCCGCCTCGATCGTCCGCGCCCCTTGTTGGGTGTGGAGGTAGGCCTGAGTCGTCTGGAGGTCGCTGTGACGAGCGACCGCCTGGATCACGTAGACGCTCGCCCCCAGATCGGAGAGGCGCGTCAACGCAGTGTGCCGGAGCAGGTGCGGCCCCGAGGTCCGGATCCCCGCCTTCGCCTGGAGGCGCTTGAGGAGCTGGCTGATCGAGCCGCGGGTGAAGGGCCGCCACTGGTTGTCGGCCCGTGGGTTACGGCGATAGAGGACCAACGGCCCGATCGACTCGTGTCGTCGGTGCCGCTCGAGCGCGTCGCGGAGCGCCGAGGTCATCGCCACCCGGCCGATCGTCCCCTTCGGCGTCTGGCTGTGCCCCTCGAAGACGTTGTGCTGGATGATGAGCGCGCCAGCCGCGAGGTCGACGTCCCGCCACTCTAGCGCGCAGATCTCCGACACCCGCAGCCCCGCGTCGAGAGCGAGCAGGCAGATCAGCTCGCGGGTCGTGTCCATGCTCGCTGCCGTCTTCAGCAGCGCCTCGATCTCCTCGCTCGAATAGACCTCCTTCGGCCGCCTTCGCGGCGTCGGCAGCTTCTCGATCGGGGGACTCGTCTCGAGGACCTTGATCTTCTGCGCGAAGCGCAGGGCCTTCGCCAGGTGCGTGAGCACCAGGTTGACGGTGCGAACCCCGAGCCTCTGTCGCAGCGCAGCGCGGAAGCTCGAGAGCTGGTCCTCATCGATCACCGCGAGCGGTAGATGTCCGAGGCGCGGGAGGATGTGGATACGGAAGGTGACGTCGTAGCTCTGCTGGGTGCCGACCTTCTGGAGGTGGACATGCTCGGGCTCGAAGCGCTCGCGGAAGAGCTCGGCGAGGGTCATCTCGGACCGTCGCGGAGCGACGCTCGGCATGGCGAGCGCGTTCGTCGAGCTCGCAGCGCTCGGTGTGATGCGCGTGGGTTTTTGGGTATGTGCGTTGGTGATCTCCTTATCGTGGCTGGTGACGTTGGCGGCCGCCCCTCCCATGACCTCGCGGAGGAGATCCGGCACCCGGCGCTCGCCCCAGGCGCGGGCCTGAGCTTCGCTCAGCCCCGCAGGGGCGACCATGCGCCGGCGGATCTCTTGCTCGGTATCACAGGGGTTCATGAGGCGGATGTCGACGTGCCAGCGGGTCTTGTCGTGGGCGTAGGGTCGAAGAGAGATTTTCATATCAACTGGTCGAGTCGACCGGACGCAATCCCGCAGCCAGATGAGCACAGCTTCGCGGGTCCAGGCAAGCGCCTTTCCGAGCCGGAACGGCGCCGGAACCTGCCCGCGGGCCGCTCGCTGGCGGACAGCCTTCGGGGTGATCTGGAGCAATCGCGCTAGGTCCGGGACGTAGACGATCTCCGGAAGGCCTCGGTCCTGGTTGACGCCCAGATCATTGATCTCGCTCCCTACCCCCCTACGAACCCCCATGTCCACACCGCCACTCAGCCAGGACAATCGAGCCGCAGCCTACGGTCGATCGTCGATCTCGGAGCTCGCCCCCACCTGCGGGCCAGAGCCTTCAGCATCGAGGGTACCAACGGCGGAGGGGAGCGTCAGCGGCGATCTTCGCCCGGCGCTCCCCCGCGCGCACTGGGCGAAATTTTGCTCACGACACCCATGGGGGCGCAAATGAGCGCGGCCATGTGACTTTTCATAACATTATCAGAGGACGGATCCCCGTGTACGATCTTGACCAAGCCAGCCGGCTACATTTTCATAACCATATGAATGGCGCCGTCGTCGTTGTGTTCACGTCCAGGGAAGGTGAGGTCCGTCTCCGGCTCCCCGCCGGCTGCGTCGCCATCGAGGGTGACCCCACGGGCTCGCGGGTCGTTCGGGTGCGGACGCGCCAGGGCGAGCCTGATGGTGGCGAATCGGTGGAGGTCGCGCTCTTCCCGGACGCCGAGGATTTTTTGTGGCAGCTCATCGTGTGGCTGCGGCGCAGGGGCGGCCGGGGGGTCGTATGAGGAGCCCGCTCTCGCCGCCGCGGCCGCCGGGTTGCGCCACCTCGATGAACCCGCTCCGGCCGCGTGGGCCTGACCTGCGTGGCCGTACTTTGGTCGGGCGTTTTCGTCTCGAGGCCCTGATCGCCTCCGGTGGTATGGCGGACAAGCTTCTGCCACCCGATCCCACAACCCCAACAGACAACCCAAACCGCCGCTCTGAGCCCTTCCAGCCCCCTCTCGGGGGCTTTTTTATTCTCGCGCACTATGCGCACGAGGCCGCCCGAGTACGCGGGATTTGGCACGGGCGTGGCACGGATACGTCCTGGCCGTCGGCGCGGCCGTGCTTGTGCGCTAGGCATCTCTTGGTCGACCAGGTGGCCAGCGGGAAGGTCAGCAGGCGGCCACGCGGCGCCAACGCGGGCGGCGCGGCGCGGCGCGGCGGCGAGGCGGCGAGGTGGGCCACGCGGCGCGGGGGCGCGGACTGGCCGTGCGGCGGGCGGCGGGCAGCCGCGGCGGGCGGCGGACCGCTGCTGCGATCTCGAGTCATCGCTGGGTCGAGTTCAGGTGATCGGCGGGGCGAGCTGGGGCGATCCGTAGGTGACGGCTCGAACGTGAGCGGGGTGACTTTCGGTCGGCCAGGATCCGCCGCCTGTCGATCCTGATACGATGATCCGTTGGAGCTTGGACCAAGTAGGAGGCGAAGATGGCGAAGTCGAACGTGAAGCGCGGGCAACGATCGGACGATCCGGAGCGAGCGTTGGAGCGGCAGTTGGCCGAGCAGTACGCGAGGATCAGCGAAGTCGAGGAGATCGATCCGAAGATCGTGGAGGCGGTGAGGATCTGCCTCGAGCGGATCCCAGGACGAGTCCAGGCGACGTCGGGGATCCGGCGGGTGATCGTTGAGCTGATCAGGCGACTGATCGGGATCATCGGGGCGCCGATCGCGGATCTTCACGGGACGCCGCGAGAGCTCGACCAAGTGATCGCCGAGCTGAGCGGGGAGCAAGAGCTGGGCGCGCGCGAGTTATATAAGGGGCTGAGCGCGCTCAACGGCGAGACGATCCTCGTGCGAGGGCCGAGTCGAGGCCGGTGGACGCTGCTGCTTCGCACGGTCACCGACCGGCGAGCCGCCGAGCATCTCCAGCTGCTTCAAGAGACACCCGCGTACCGACTGCCGGTCGCCGCCGTCGCACCGAGCGGTAAGCGGCGGGCGAACTCGGGGTCGTCCTCGGAGCAGTAACGGGGCTGTCGGGTGTGTCGGGTGTCGGGTGTCGGGCCTGTCGGGCCTGTCGGTTGTCGGGTCTGTGGGGTCTGTAGGGGGTGTTGGGGGTGTTGGGAGTGTTGGGGGTGTCGGGGGTGTTGGGGTGTTGGGGTGTTGGGGTGTTGGGGTGTTGGGTGTCGGAGGGCCATGCCCGCCAGGTTCGCGTTGGCTGAACTCTCGTCGCGGGTGTACAGCTCCGCCGCGCCGCAGACGGCCCCCGCTGCGCTCGGCGGCGGGTCAGAGCCTACCGCGAGACAGACACTCCAGGGAGATCAAGCGCGCGCGCCGAGCGGCGCCGCGGCCGCGACTACGCCGCCCGCTCGCCGTCGGCCCTGCTGCTCCCCCGGCACAGCGCCGGGGCGTAGGCGCGCGCCCAACGATCGGGGTCGGCGACCCCCTGGCGGCGGAGCTGCTGGCGGGCGCTCGCGGCCAGCATCGCGCCCTCACGATCGCCGCGGCGCTCGCCCAGGAAGATCTGGACCACCGCGCGGGCGGTGCTCATCGCGGCGCTCAGGAAGTGCGCCTCCGCGCGCACCAAGTGCGGCAGCGCCGGCGCCCCGCGCTCGCTCGCGTAGCCGGCGCGCAGCAGGGCGATCTCGCCGTGCAGGCCGCTGTGCCCGGGGGCCGCGGCGGCGAGCGCGTCCAGGTGGCCCAACGACTCCTCGAAGACCTCGCGGTAGAGCGCCTGATCGCGCCCGCGTAGGGCGACGTTCGCGAGCGCGATCCGGGCGTCGAGCAGGCGCCAGTACGCGGCGCCGACCCGCGGATCCGCCCCGCGCCGCGCGCTCGCCCGCAGGTGCCCCTTGGGGCCGATCACCCGGCTCCACGCCTTACGCGGGAGCTCGCGGTAGAGGTCGATCTGCGCGGCCACGCGGGCGGTGAGCGCCAGCGCGAGGCGAGGGTCGCGGGCGGCCAGCTCGCCGAGGCCCGCGACCGAGCGCAGCTCAGCGCGCTCGGGCTCGTCGTCGGCGATGAAGAGCAGGCCCTGATAGAGGGTGATCCAGGGGCGCAGCTCGGGGTCGGCGGCGGCGATCGGGTCGCCCTGGAGCGCCCGCACCGCCGCGCGCAGCTCGCCGAGCTCGCCGAGCGCGTCGAGCGCGGCGAGGCGGGCCAGCGTGAGCGCGCGCTGCTCCCACCGATCGGCGATCTTGGAGGCGAGCAGCGCGTCCTCGGCGATCGCCAGCTCGCTGAGCGCGCTGAGCGGGTCGTTGTCTTGCAGGGCGAGGCGCGCGCGGCACAGCGCCGTGAGGCCGACCCCGCGCTCATCACCCGCCTCGGCCGCGAGCTCGCTGGCGCGCGCCAGCAAGCGCCGCGCGAGGGGAGCGTCCAGCGCCGTGAGGGTGGCGGCGCAGAGCGCGAGGCTCTGGCAGATCAGCCGCGCCTCGCCGATCGAGAGCGCGTCGAGCGCGGCGGGCAGCAGCACCAGCGCGGCGCGGGGCGGATCGATCTCCAGCAGGTGGCGGCCAAGCGCGACGAGGGTGTCGACGCGCTGGAGGTAGTCGCCGCCGACCTGCGCGCGGGTGTGCGCGCAGAAGCGCAGCGGGTGGCCGCGCAGCAGGGCGACGTAGCGATCGAGCAGCCGCTCGCGCGGCTCAGCCTCATCGGGGAGCGACACGCCCATCTCGGCGAGCAAGGCGTCCGCGGCCCGGCCGCCGCGCTCGTGATCGCCGCTGAGGTAAAAAAGATCGGCCGCGGTGGTCGCCAGCTCCATACGGCGGCGCCCGGCGGCGCTGCGCGCGGCGATCAAGTAGTGGAGCGCGGCGTCGTGCTGCTCACCCGCGGCGGCGAGCGCGGCGGCGAGCTTGATCCGCAGCTCGCGGCTCTCCGGGTCGCATAGGAGCGCGAGCTCAAAGAGCTGCGCGGCGTGATCAAAGGCCAGCGCTTGGTGGGCGATGAAGGCGGCGCCGGCGGCGTGATCGCGGGCCCCGCGGCGATCCCCGCTGGCGATAAGGTGGCGCGCGCAGGTCTCCTCGTCGCCCTGCGGGGAGCTGTGGTGCGCCGACGCGAGCGCGCGGTGGTGCGCCTGCTGGCGCGGCGCCGGGATCAGGTCGAGCAGCGCCGCCCGCAGCGCCGGCGAGATGCACTCGGCGGTCGCCTGCGTCGGGTCGTCCGCGTTGGCCTCGAGCTCGATCAGCCGGCGGTCGCCGAGCGCGGCGAGCTGGGCGCGCGTGTTCGCCTGGGTGTTGGCCTGGGCGTCGGCGGCGCGGCTGAGCACGTCCACCGGCACCGGCGCCTCCGTGATCGCGATCAGCTCGAGCAGGCGGCGCGCCATCGGATCGAGCTCGGCGACCGCCGGCGCGATCAGTTCGGCCAGGCGGATCGGCCCATTGCCAGGCGTATAGGCCCGCTGCGCGACGATCTCGGCGACCCGTGAGATCAGCCGTACATCGCCGCCGCAGGCCTGCGCGAGCGCGGCCGCGAGCTCATGGTCGTCGCGGCCCGCCTCCCGCAGCCGAGCCAGGGCGAGCGGCCGCGCCTCCTCCGGGGTGGGCAGCGGCACCTCGTGCAGCTCGTGCGCGCCGCGCAGGCCGGACGCGAGCTGACGCGCCTCCTCAGCCCCGCAGCGCATGGTCGCGATCACCAACATCGCCGGCGCCGACGGCTGCGCCGTGAGCGCGCCGAGGAGGCGCAGGCTGTCGCGGTCGCTGCGGTGCAGGTCGTCGATGAAGAGCGCGAGCGGGCGGGCCGCCGCGAGGCGCTGGAGCAGCGCCCGCAGCTCGGCGAAGGCGCGATCACGTGCGGCCCCGCCGCGGTCGTAGTGCGGCTGCGGCGGGTCGACCCCGGGCACCCGCGCGAACACCGGGAAGAGCTGCGCGAGGTGGGCGCAGCCGCCGCTGAGCAGCTCCTGTCGCTCCTCCTCGGCGCAGGTGATCAAGAAGGCCGCGAGCGCGTCGACGATCGCGTCGAGCGCGCGGAAGGGCACGGACTCGCGCGGGTTGCAGCGACCGCTCAGGATCAGCGCCCGCGGGGCGACGGAGCTGAAGGCCGAGAGCGCGCGGCGCACCAGGCCCGACTTGCCGGCGCCGGCCGGGCCATAGAAGAGCACCGTCCGCGGATCGCCGCGGCGGAGGTGACGCAGCGCGCCCGCGAGCTGGATCAGCGGCCGGCGGTGGGAGGCCAGCGGCGACTCGCTGCGCGACGCCCCGCGCGGGGTGAGCGGCGGCGCCAAGCTCGGGTGCGTCGCCTCGCCGCACCACGCGAGCACGTCGCTTAAGGTCGCGCGCGCGCCGGGGTCACGCTCCAGCAGGCGGACGATCAGGCCGTCGAGCTCGCGCGTGAGGCCGCGGACCAGCGCCGAGGGGGGCTTGGGCGCGCGGTAGCGCTTGAGCGTGATCAGCTCGGTGAGCGACTGCGAGTCCAGCGGCCAGCGGCCGGTGACAGCCTCATAGAGCACCACACCGAGGGCGTAGCAGTCGCAGGCCGCCGTGATCGGCGCGTCGGCGCAGAGCTGCTCGGGGGCCATGTAGTGCGGCGTTCCCTCGACGCGGCGGACCCGGAGGGTGAGCTGGTCGTCGCCGCTGAGGCGGGCGGCGAGGCCGAAGTCGAGGATCACCGCGCGCTCGTCGTCGGTGATCAGGATGTTGCTGGGCTTGATGTCGCGGTGCGCCCTACCGGCGCCGTGGATCGCCTGGAGGCCCAGCGCGACCTGGCGGGTGATCCGGCGCAGGCGGCCGAGGTCGGCCTGGCAGGCGTGCCGCTGCGCCGGCCTGCGGGCGTGCGCGACGAAGTCGACGCCGCTCACCAGCTCCATCGTGAAGAACGCGAGCCCGCGGTCGACGTCCTCGACGAAGTCGAAGGCGCGCGCGACGTTCACGTGCCGCACGGCGCTGAGCGCCTGGTACTCGCGCTTGAGCAGCAAGTGGTCGTGACCGACCAGGCGGCTGCGCACCTTCAGCGCGAGCGGGCGGTGCTCGAGCTGATCCCACGCGTCGTAGACGACGCCCTCGCCGCCCTCGTCGAGGCGGCCGCGGATGTGGTAGCGCTCGCACAGCACCCCGCTGAGGGGCGCGCGCGTCAGGGCCCCCGCGGGCGGCGGCGGGCCGCCGGTGGCGACGATCGTGTCCTCGAGGTCAGGTCGTCCAGGCTGCCGCGGCGCGACCGGGCCGACGCCGGGCGCCGGGCCTGGAGCCGGGCGCGGGCGAGTAGGGAGCGCGCCGAGCTCACGCGCGGGGGGGACCGCGCTGCGCTGCGCGGGAGGGGGGCGACGGGGTGGGAGAGTGGTGGGGGGCGTCACGGTGCTCCTCATGGCTGGCAAGGGTGGAGTTCCCGGCGCGGCGGGTTTCGATCTCCTCGCGATCGCCGTACGATCCCGGCTGATGGGTGAGACGACCTCAGACAAGGAGCTACATGAGCGCTACGTCGGCGGGGATCGGTCGGCGGGCGCGACGATCGTCGCGCGCTACCTCGAGCCGCTGCGCAACTACATCAAGCGGCGCCTGCCGGCCGAGGCCGAGGACCTCGCCCAAGAGGCGCTGATCGTCTACATCGAGCGGCCGCAGCGCTGCACCCAAGGGCGGCTGCGGCCCTTCCTCTTCGGGGTGGTCCACAACCTGCTGCTCAAGAAGTACCGCTGGAAGGGGCGACATCCGGAGGAGGAGCTGCCGCCGCTGAGCCTGCTGGAGGCGGCGAATCCGGGGCTGTCGTCGGTGGTAGGCGGGCATGAGCAGCTACGCCGGCTGCTCGCGGCGCTGCACGGGCTGCCGGCGGAGCACTCGGCGGTGATCGAGCTGCTGCTGTGGGGGCTGACCATCGACGAGGTCGCGGCGGCGCTCGATCAGAACCTCAACACCTGTAAGGGGTGGAAGCAGAAGGGGATCAAGCGGCTACGCGCCTCGCTCGGGGAGCTGCGGATCTCCGAGCACGAGGCGATCGCCGCGCTGCACGAGCTGGGCCTCGCGGACCAGCCGCACGTGCGCGCGTTCTTTGAGCGGCTGGCGGCTGAGGAGGACCCTGAGGAGGACCCCGAAGATCCGTGAGTTCACGCATTCGACGCGGCCTACGATCGGCGGATCGCCGCGGCGGGTCGCGGGGACTTGAACGGTGATGCAGCCCGGAGACGACGCGTCCGACGCCGAGACCTCGCCAGAGGCGCGCTTCGAGCGCCCAGAGGCGGCGGCGAGCACGCTCGCCCAAGGCGTGCGCCTATGGCGGACCCTCACGACGATGGAGGCGAGGGGGCTGCTGCCGGCGCCGCTGCAGCCGCGGGTGGGGCGCTTCTTGTTGGACTCCATCCTTGGCGAAGGCGGCATGAGCGTCGTCTTCGCGGCCCACGAGCCCGGGCTCGAGCGGCGGGTGGCGCTGAAGATGTTGCAGCCGCGGATGGCGGCGGAGCAGGCGGAGCGGCTGCTGCGCGAGGGCCGGGCGCTGGCGCAGATCAAGAGCGAGCACGTCATCCAGGTCTACGACATGGGCCGCTACGAGGAGGCCCGCTACTTGGCGCTGCAGCGGGTCGAGGGGGCCTCGCTGGACACCTGGCTCAAAGAACAGAGGCCAGATCTCTCGCAGATCTTGGCGCTGATGATCCAAGCGGCGCGCGGGCTGGAGGCGGCGCACCGCGAGGGGCTGTTTCATCGCGACGTGAAGCCCCAGAACCTGATGGTCGAGGCCTCACCCGCCGGGCCGCGCTTGTACGTCGTCGACTTCGGCCTGGTGAGCGCGCGGCCAGAGGCGGTCGAGCAGGCGACGACGACGACGCAAGGCTCGATCGAGGAGGGGCTGACGTCGACCGGAGCGCTGGTCGGCACGCTGCACTACATGGCGCCGGAGCAGGCCGACGGCGGCCTGGCGGACGCGCGCACCGACGTCTACGGGCTGTGTGTGGTGATCTACGAGGCGGTGTTTGGGCGCCTGCCGCGCTCGGGCAGGACCCGCGAAGAGGTGCTGGAGTCGCTGCGCAATTCACCCGCCCGCACGCCGCCGATCACCAGCCGAGCGCAGCGCGAGCTGTGGGGCGTGCTCCAGCGCGGCTTGGCGCGCGACCGCGCGGAGCGTCACCCGTCGATGGCGGCGCTGCGGGCGGCGCTGGAGCGCGTGCAGGGGTGGCGCTCGAGGATGCTGCGCTGGGCCGCGGGGGCCAGCGGGGCGCTCGCGCTGGCGGGCGCTGGGGCGCTGGGGGCGCTGCTGAGGCCCGACCCGGGGGAGTCGGCGCGGCTCGCGTGTGTGCAGCGCGGCGAGGAGCTAGCGGCGGCGATCTCGGTCGACGACGGGCCCAGCGACGACCTCCGCCTGCGCACCAAGGCGCAGCGCTACCGCGAGCGCTGGGCCGACGCGTGGCAGGACGCGTGTACGGCCGTGGTGGTGCCCGCCGAGGCGGCGCGGCGCGGCGCGCAGCCGAGCGAGCGTCAACGCTGCCTGGAGGAGAGCGCGCGGGTGGTCGGCGTCGACCTGGGCCTCTTGGCTAAGATCCCCTTGGGGGCGCGGCGCGCGGCGCTGGGGTCGAACCTGCGCATGGCGTCGTGGCCGTCGATCGAGGCCTGCGAGCGGGCCGGCACCTGGGTCGAGTCGCCGAGCACGGACGAGCGACGCGCACGCCTACGCGCGAAGATCGACGAGGCGAGGCGGGTGCAGCTCGTCGACGACGACACGACGACCGCGGCGCGGCTGCTGCGTGAGGCGCTCACGGAGGCGACGGAGGCGGGCGAGCATCACATCGCGGCGACGGCGGGCTTGGCCCTGGCAAATCTGCCGCAGCGCGGCGGTGAGGCGCGGTCCGCGGAGCTGGTGGCGGTGTTGGAGCAGGCCGAATTCGCTGCCGTGCGCACCAAGGACGACGTGTTAACGCTGCGTGTGATGATGGAGCGCACACGCGCGCTAGCGCTGGCGGGAGAGGTGCCCGAGGCGCTGCTGGGATCGACGACGGCGTGGTTCGAGCGGGTGCATGACCAGCTCTCGGCCGACGAGCGGCGGATCTTGGACGCGACGCTGACGGACCTGCGGGGGTTGGCGCGCTTCGCCCAGGGAGGCGACGGGGGCTACGCCGAGGCCGCCTTGCTGCACCGTCAGGCCCTGGAGCAGCTCGGCGAGCCGCGTGACGACGATGACTCTTACTATTACAATAACTATGATGAGTCGGTGACGCGGGCGACGATCGGGATCAACCTCGGGCGGGCGCTCTCGAAGGCGGGCCAGATCAAAGAGGGGATCGAAGCGACAGAGAACGCGCTGGCCCGTGAGCAGAGGATCTTCGGCGAGTTGCATAGCGAGCTGCTGGAGGGCATGACCGGGCTGGCGATCGATCTGTACGACCAGGACCGGCTCGACGACGCGGTGCATTATGCGAACATGGTGCTCGATAGGGCGCGTTCCCCGGCCCAGCAGACCGAGGCGCGGCTGGTATTGGCCGGGGTCGCGATCAACAAAGAAGACTGGGTGACCGCGCTCAAAGAGGCGGGCCTCGCGCGGCAGACCGCGCTGGCGACCCATAACGCTGAATTCGCCGCGCAGGCGGCGCTGTTGGCGATCGTGGCGCAGTCGGGCCAAACGCCGGCCCCGGAGGGCTGCGAGGCGACCCGGGCGGCCCTCGAGGCCCTGCGGGCGGAGGTCGCGGCGTCGTTGCCCGATCCCAAGGACCAATTGGCGGAGATCGACGGAATTAGCGAAATTTTGGGCTGTGAGCCCTGAAAGGAGCGAGTGCGATGAAGAGTGTGATGAAAAATGAGCCGACGAGGAGCATCGTGACTGTGTTTGAGATCGGGGCGGGGGTGGCGTCTGGGGTGTTGACGCTGGACACCTCGGGCGAGGCGCGGCTGGCCGACGGCGCGCTGACCCTCGAATTCCCCCCAGAGGGGGATTTTGACGAATACGCGGCCTTTGAGGTCGCCGACCCGCCGGGCGAGCCGCTGGACGTGGGCTGGGAGGGCGCGGGCGGGCTCTTTGGCCGCTGGAAGAAGGTCGACGGGGTGTCGCGTTCGCCGGTCACCGATCACCAAGGCGAGGTGACGATCATCGCGGCGCGTCAAGGCGCCGCCGCGACCAGCGGGGCGGCGACCGTGAAGATTAAGATCACCAAGCCGGGCAAGGGCGAGCCGCCGGTCTAGGCGCGCTGAGATCGCCGATGCGAGAGATCCACGCGGAGCAGGCGCCGAAGCTCGCGCTGCTGGTGAGCGCCCCGAACGGCCTCAAGGGGCCGCCGGGGGACGTGGCCGTGATGGCGGCGGCGTTGGCGGCGCGGCGCTTTGAGTGTGTGCGGGTCGAGCAGGCCGCGGCGACCCGCGCGGGGATCTTGGGGGCGCTGGGCTCATTGGCCCGACGAGCGCCCCGCGGCGGGCAGGTGGTGTTTTATTATTCGGGGCACGGCGCGCGCGTCGAGCTGCCCTCGCCCCAGGGCGCCCTCCTGCTGCCGACCCTGCTGCCCACAGATCTTCGTGAGGGGGGTGTTGGGGATTTTAGGGGGATCCTGACGGCGGAGCTGGAGGTGTTTTTTGAGGAGATCGTGGCGGCCGGGGCGCGGCTGAGCGTGATCATGGACTGTTGCCACGCGGCGGCGGTGGTGCGGGGGACGGGCCTCGGCGGGCCCCAGGGGCTCGCGGTGCGTACGCTCTCGCCGGCGACGCCCTGCCTGGCGGGCGTTGTGTCGCACTACCAAGCGCTCTCGCGCAGCGCGCAGATCCGCGCGCTCGGCGCTGAGTGCTCTCCCGGTGTGCTGCGGCTAGTGGCCAGCGGTCCCGCAGAGCCGGCCTTTGAGCGGGCTGTGTCGCCGCAGCGGCTGCTCGGCGAGGCGGAGGATCCTGTTAAAATTGGCGAGATCCACGGGGTGATGACTGCGGCGTTGGTGCGCGCGTTGGCCGAGCTGGCAGGGCGAACGACGGCGTGGTCGACCCTGGCTCGGCGGGTTCGTACGCTGGCGGCGTTGGGATCCCGGCAACAAGTGATGCTGCGCGGCCCACGTCGCCGGCTGGTATGGCAGGAGGGCGAAGCGGCGGCGGGGCGATGGGGCGGTTTCTCCGCGCGTGAGGGGGAACTATGGGTCGATCTGGGGGCGATGTGCGGGGTGGAGTCCGCTGATCTTTTACAAGTGTGGTCGACGGTCGGGGGCGAACACGCGCTGGGTACGGTGCGAGCGGTGGAGGTGTCGGCCGCGTGGTCGCGCGTCGAGGTCGTCGAGGGCGCGATCTCTCCAGAGGACCCGCGCCTGGCGACGGCGACGCTGAGCCTCGCTGCGGCGGCGGATCGAGGCGGGCCCCCGCGGGCGCGCGCGCTCGTGGCCGTCGAGTCGGGGCGTGAAGCGCTGATCACAGCGCTCCAGCGTTCGCTGGAGGGGCTCGTCGACGTGTCGGCGGCGGGAGAAGGACAGAGCGGCCTCGAAGGACCCGTAGCGCTGCGGATCGCCGATGCGCCGGGGGAGCAGCGCTGCATCGAGCTGCGGCGCGGCGGCGGCGGGCTGCTGCGGGAGCGTGTGTTTGTACGCAGCGGCGCGGCCCAGCCGCTCGAGGCCGCGCTCTTGTGGGCGGCGGAGTCGATCCGGGCCCTTCGCACAGAGCATGGTTTTATGGCGATGCTCCGCGGGGGAGCAGGGGCGCGGCTGCTCGAAGGGGTGCGCTGGACGGTGACGCCGGCCGACGACTCGTCAGCGACGGCGCACACCGCCGGCTCTGGGCAGCTGCGGCTGGCGATCGGGCAGTTGATCACCCTTGAGGTCGAGAAGATCGACGGGCAGGCGGGCTCGCTGTGGGTGTGGGTGTTCTGGATCGGCGGCGGCGGCGCGGTGTCCCTGTTATCGAGCTCCTGGCCCCGCGGGGCGGAGATCTCCTGCATGACTCCGCTGACGATCGGCACGCGGCCCGACGGAGCGCGGGTCGGCGTGCCGCTGCCGTGGCCCCTGGCCGCGCCGAGGCCCAGTTCGGGGGGGGACGGGCGCTGCTGGTTGGCACTGGTGGTCGCGGACGGGCCCTCCGATCTGACGCGCTGGCACAGCGATCCGATCCCCGCCTGGCGAGCCGACGCCGACCCGCTGGCCTCCCGGGGTGGCATCCGGGGGCGCTCCGAGCCGCTCCCCGGGTGGTTTGAGCCGGGCTCAGCGGCGCAGGAGTGGGCAGGCGCGCGGATCGAGGTAGAGGTCTCGGGCTGAGGCTGGTAGAGAGGGGGCGATGGACCACACCCAACGGACGGCGATCTCTAGGCTCTTTGCGGCGATCTTCGGCGGCGACAACGAGGAGCTGCTGCGCTGCCTGCGGGCACACCCCGCGGTAGACACGCCCTTCTTGTCGGGCCTGCCGCCGGCCGCCTACGCGGTGCCCGCGACCTTCCAGTGGAAGGTGATCGAGCGGCTCACCTCGTTTGGATTGGTCGATCGTGGCCTCTTCGACGCGCTGCTGGAGGCGCGACCCGGGGCGGGCGCGCAGATCGAAGCGGCCGCGCGGCTCTTTGGCGTCGAGATCAGGGGCGCTACGCGGCCGCCCGCGGATCGGGTCATTATGATGATGTGCGCCGACACCGACGAGGCCGCGCCGCTGCGCCTGGTCCAAGAGCAGCGCGCCGTGTTGGACGCGATCGCGGCCGCCCCGGCGCCGAGGCCGACGGTGCTGCTGGAGCCGCAGATCTCATATCTGGGGGCCGTGCGGGCGCTCGCGCTGCGCCGCCCGTCGATCGGCCACTTCGGGGGGCACGGGCGCCCCGGCGGGCAGGTGGTCTTCGCGGACGGCGCGGTGAGTCCGGCGTCGATGGCGGAGATCTTTCGCGGCTTGGAGGCGCCGCCCGAGCTGGTGGTGTTCCTCTGCTGCGACTCGGCGGCGATGGCCGCGGCGGTGTCGCAGCACGTCGCATATACAATCGGCTTCGACGGGCCGCTGGACGACGCCCGCGCCGCCCCGGCCTTCGCCGCCGCGCTCTACGGGTTATGGGCCGACGGCAGCCCGATCCCGCGGGCGTTTACGCTGGCGCTGCACACCGCCGCGGCGAGCGACGCGAGCGCCGGGCTCGCGCGGCTGTATGGGCGCGGCGGGGTCTTACTCGCCTAAGTCGACGCGTCGGCCGCCGCTTGCAGCAGCTCCCGCAGCGCGCGCAGGCGGGCGAGGGGGTTCTGCCAGCCGGCGACGTTGGCGGTCTTGGCCAGCGACAGCAGCTCACGGAGCTGCTCCTCGCAGTGCCTGCGCAGCAGCAGCTCACGATCGCGCTCCTTGCAGGCGTGCTGGAAGCGCTCCTCCGTCTTGCGCAGGCGGTGGACGATCAGGGCGGAGCTGGTGCGGTGCAGCTCGTCGTTCGCCTGCTCGTTGCTGGCGCCGGGGAGATCGACGAAGATCGAGAATGCGGGCATATCGAGGCGATCGAGCAGGCCCAGCAGGTGGTGGCGGGCGCGCGCGGCGGGGCCGTCGGCGCGCGGTGGTTCGTGGCGGTCGACGCAGAAGGGCAGCAGCGCCTCAGGGACCTCGGCGCCGTCGCCGTCGGGCAGGTCGTAGACACGGCGGTGGATGCAGGCCATGACGAAGTGGACAAAGAGGACAAAGTGGGCGCCGTTGAAGTCGAAGCAGCGCAGCAGCTCGCGGCCGTGCGGCAGGCAAGAGAGCACGTGCACGACCTCCTCGACCGCGTAGACCAGCCTAGTGTCGCTGCCGGGCAGGTGCATACGCTCGATCAGCTCGAGCGGGTGGTGGTGGGTGATCTGGTGCAGCGCGCGCGCGCAGCGGCCGATCATCGGCCACAGATCATAAAAGGACGACAAGCTGGCCAGGTGCTCGACCAGCTCTTGCAGGCGGGTCTCCACCGAGCGCGCGAGCTCGCCCGCCGAGGCGCCCTCGGCCCCGCGGCGGTTCTCCTCGTTGCTCATAAAGATCGACCACAGCGCGAGCACCCCGACCCCGTAGAGGTCCGTCGCCGCGGTCCATTTTCGCAGTTCGATCGAGCGAGCGAGGCTGATCACCGCGCCGTCGGGGATCCCGCGCTGGCGGTCGATCACCGCGAGGCGATCGTGCACCACCCGGGCGAAGCGGGTGCTACAGCGCAGCAGCGTGAGGCCGTCCGGCGACTGCTGGCTGTCGATGACCGTAAAGACGAAGTCGCGCAGGTGGATCCGGTCGCCCGCGCGCAGGCGCTCCTCCGAGTAGGGCGGGTCGCTGCGCTGGTAGAGCGCGCTCCAGCGGTCGTGCAGGTCGCGGCGGATGTCCGCGCGTAGGCGCCCGTCGTCGCCGATCAGCTCGGCCTTCCAGCCCAGCACGATGAAGTACTCGGGCAACGAGCCGGCGCTCTCATGCAGGATGATCGCCGTGTCCGCCGTCTCCCGCTCGATCCCCGAGCGGCGCTCGGGCCCGTAGAAGACGCTGCTGCGGTGGTTGCCGACGGAGGGGCCGGTGGCCGTGTGACCGGTGCTGGCGCGGCTATCCTCGACCGAGGCGCGGCCGAGCACGGTCCCGCCATAGTCGCCGAGCACGTAGGTGTCGGGGCTACGGAAGTCGCCCATACACATGATATTGGCCGGGCGCAGGTCGCCGTGGATGATCTCGCGCGAGTGCAGCACGTCGAGCCCGCGCAGGATGATGAGCAGCATCGAGTAGTGGTCGCGCAGCGCCCACGGCCGGGCGGGCGAGTACGCGTTGACCGCGGCGCACACGTTGTCTCCGCGGGTCACCGCCTCTTGCAGGGTGCCCCGCGCCCAGTCGAAGATGATCGAGGGCAAGCCGGCGTACCAGGTGCCGCGGTCGCTGGTCGTGTCGATCCGCTCCTCGAGCGCGCCCGCGAGCACGGGCGCAGCGCCGTTGCTCGTCCGCACAAAGACCGTGCGCTGAAACGGGCGGTCGAGGCCGAGGCGGGCGCTGCTCTGGCGGATCGCGTCCCAATACCCCTGGAGCGCGGCGCCGAGCTCCGGGGCGACGCCTGGCGGATACAGCTCGAGGCCGGCCTCGCCGCGGCGCACGTTGCAGAAGCGCGGCGGCCGCCCCTTCTCAAACGCGACGAAGATGACCCCCTCGTGCTGCTGCGCGCGGATCGTCTCGTCTTGGTTGGCGAGCTGACGCAGGCCGCGCAGCGGGTTTCGGTGGGCGAGCTGGACGCGCAGCAGGCCGCTCGGCTGCGGGGCGTCGACGTTGGCGTAGTGGACGATCTCCTCCTCATGGTCCAGCAGCTCGGCGATGAAGGCGTTCTCGCGCACCGTGTCGGCGAGCAGGCGCGGGATCTTGAGCGCCATCTTATTGCCGCCGCGGTCGGCGTGGAGCTGAATCACGCAGCCCAGCGCGCCCTCCGCCCAGCGCGAGCCGGTCAGGTACCCCTGGTCGTCGATCATCAGGTACCAGCTCTCATTGAGGTAGAGGCGGTGCTCGACCTGCACCGCGGCGATCGTACGCTCTGAGGGCCGCGGCACCCGGGCCACCGCGGTGTCTTCGGTGGCGAAGGCGCGCTGCGCGGCGCGGGCGGCGCGAGGCGGCGGAGGGGTGCTGCGGCGCACCGTAGGAGTGGTGGTGGTGGTGTTTTTTGTCGCTTCCATAGCTCAGATCCAGGCGGTGGCGGGTTGGGTCTGCTCGAGGTCCTCCACCCGCAGGCGCAGCTGCGGCTCGGAGGCGCCGTTGGGGTGAATCGTGACCGTCGCGGCCGAGTCGCGGCCAGGCGGCTCGACCCGGAGCTGCAACCTGGGGCCCGCGCAGGTGCGGCCGAAGGGGCAATAGAGGGCCACCGCGGCGACCTTGAGCGCCAGCTCGCGGGTGGACTGTTCATAATACGGAGCCAAGAGCAGCTGCGGGAAGGCGCGCAGCACCAGCCCGTGGCGCACCCGCGCCAGCGTGAGCGAGGGCGCGTGCACCAGCCCGCGCCGGCGACGCTCCCGTAGACGCTGCGCCTCGCCCTCGCCGCCCGCGCCGCGCCCGATCAGCTCGACGATCAGGCGAAACAGGCAGAGCTCGCCGCGGGCCGGGGCCTCGATGTGGATCGCCCCCGAAGCCCCGGCCGAGGTAAACGCCGGCGCAGGGGGGCCCTCGGCGGCGCCCTCCTCGGGCCACCACGCCTCGATACGCGCGAACCAGTGGGGTCGCTGCTCCAGCAGCAGCGCGCGCAGTCGCCGGCCGAGGCCGTGCGCGAGCACCATACGGGCGAGGTCCTGGCGCACCCGCTCCGCGCTGGCGAGCTCGCCGGGGAGCGCGTGGTGCAGGCGAGGTTCGATCGTAAAAGCGAGGCGCCGCACCTCATCGCTGTCGGGGTAGAGATCACGGAGAAGCTCCGCGAGTGCAGATTGGTTCATGAGGCTCCTGGGTGTGTGGATTGATCTACGCAATCAACGCGCCAAGGGTCGGGGCCCCCCGGCGTCGACGAGCTTTATCGTGGGATCACCGCGGGCTCATCGCGCCAAATCGCGGCGATCTCCGCGTATGTGGATAGAATAGAGGACCAATGTTCGTGCAGTCGAGATCGCAGCGAGCGGCCTAAATCGCGCGGTTACGCGCCTAATATATGCGGAGGCGCGTTAACGGCTGCACATCTCCGCCGCCTCCCCGCCCTGTCTCTGTTGTTCCCGCGGCTGGCCGAAGCGATCCGGCCGCGCGCAGATCACCGCCGCGGTCGTCGCCGCGCGATCGCGAGCCCGCTCAGCCCTCGCCGCGCGCCAGCGCCAGCGCCGTCGCCGCGTCGATCAGCTCCACCCCCGCCGCCGACATCGCCGCCAGCGCCGCCGCTCCGTCGCCCGGCCGCAGCTCCACCGCGCGGCAGCCGTCGACCACCAGCCGCACCTTCTTCAGGCCAAACGACCCCGAGCGCGCCGCGTCGAGCGCCGTGAACTTGACGCAATAGTCGGTCGCCAGCCCGAGCACAAACACCTCGTCGACGCCGCGCGCCTGGAGGAACTCGCCCAGCCCCGTCGATCGGCGCCCGCCGTTGTCGAAGAAGCCGCTGTACGAGTCGATCTCCGGGTCGCAGCCCTTGGGGAAGAGCGCCGCGATAAGGCGCTGATCCAGCGCCTCCACCAGCGCCGCCCCGCGCGAGCCTCGCACGCAGTGGGTCGGCCACAGCACCTGCGGCAGCCCCGCCAGAGTGATCACCTCGCCGGCGCCCCGGGCTGTGACCTCGTGACGCCGGGAGGGGTGTTTCCGGGCTCGTGACGCTGGAGGGGTGTGACCTGCCGGCGGGCTGTGACCTTGGGGAGCCGGGAGGGGGGCGTGACCGGCCCGCGGGCTGCGACCGTGAGAGCGCGGAATCGGCGTGACCTGCCGGCGACTGTGACCTCGGTGGCTGGGTGGCTGGGTGGCTGGGTGGCTGGCCGTCACGAGCGTGGAGCTCTCGTGCACGAGCGCATCGACCCGCCGCGCGTCGACCCCGGGCCGCTCGGCACGCCACCCGCCGGTGTCTGGGGGACCGTGCCAGTATTCGATGCGTGGCGCGCCCAGAGGACTCAGGATCCGCTCCAGCACTTCAAAGGTCGCGGTATCCATCGCCGACCAAGTGGCGCGATCGTTGTCGTTCTCCCCCAGTGTCAGCAAAGTTGTCGCGTTCACCTGAACCACCGAGGGGGCTGAGAAGCAGAGCAGTGAGATGACCAGCGAGTTAACGGAAGTGAAGAAGAGCGTGAGCGAGGACGATCTCGAGATCCAGATCCAGATCCAGATCGAGGAGGACGAGGAAAACACGGAGGGCCTGGGGGTCGGCCGTGAGGAGAACACAAGTGGCGCTGTTCTACCAGAAGGCTCGGGATTTCGAGCGAAGGGCCCCAGTCTTCAACCGCCGCCTCGAGGCTTGGCAGGCGGATGGACAGCAACTCCAGGCCGCCATGGACTCGTTCAACCAACAAGTCCAAGCGCTACGAGAGAGAACGCAGCGCTTCAACCGCGACGTGCAGCACTACAATTCTGAGTTGCAGCGCGCGCGGCGGATGGTCGACGAGATCAACAGCATGCCGCCAGGACCGGCACGCGATCGAAAGATCCGCGAGTTTCGCCAACTTGAAGGGTGGCTGGCTTCAGAGAGTCGCCGGCTCGACTCCGAGAGTGGTCAATCGACTCAGAGGACCGACGCCTCACTCGCGAAAGCGCCGTTCTCGACCAGCGGATTCGTGTCTGGAAGACAGAAGAGACATGGCTGAACCAGGAGCACGCGAGTCTCACACAGCTGCAGCAGCACATTGACGGGCATTCGTCTACGGCCGAGGGGCTCCTCACGGAGATCGAACGCGCCGTCCCTTAGCGCTCCCGAGCCCGACTACTACTGGATCAGCTCGACCGGGTGAGCATGGCCGCCTACGCCAGCGGCAAGGCGTGCTTCTTCACGATCTACGACTTCTACATCAAGCCCGCCCTCGACCGGGTGATCCAGCGGCAGCGCTACTTCCTCCGTCACTCCCTCGTCGCCGCCTACGTCCGCGCGTCCTTCGACGCCTTCCTCGACCCCGGCCTCAAGAGCGCCCTGATCGCCGCCCGCAAGATGATCTTGGAGCACCCCGACCGGATGCTCATCGAACTCGACGACGTCGCCGACGACGAGCCCGGCACGTCGCCCAGCGAGACGGGCTCGGCGAATCCAAGATCTTTCAGCGCCGCTGCCGCCAGTGCGCTGCGCGCGCCGCTGCGGCAGTTCCGGCGGCCGGGTACTGGGCGCGTTGGGCGGATCGACCTGTGGTGGCGAAGGTGCTCGCGGGCGGGCCACCTTGGCTGGTCCGCGGACCAGGGTCCCGCACTCGGCGCGCGGGTTCGGCAGCGATCACCGCGACCTGGTGAGCGACCCCGCGCGGCGGGGCGGATGCAGCGCCGCGCTCCATGCCCGCATGCCTGCGCCCGGGCGTCTACGTCCCGCGCCAGACCCACGAGTGCGACGCGGCCGTGCTCGTGCGCCGGCATCTGCCGGGCTTCCTCGCGCGGCTCGAGGAGGCTGGGCACGCGCTGCCGGAGTTCGTGAAGGCGGAACTCGACGGCTTCGCGGGCTGCGGTGACTTCGAGAAGGGCTTCGTGCGGACGGCGTGCCGCACCTGCGGCGATGAACTGCGGGTGCCGTAGGGTAGGCGCCCGGCGCCTTACCGGCTTTCGCCGGCAGGTCTCCGGGCGCCCCCCTCCGAACCGGGCATGCACCTTTCGTTATGCACCCGGCTCTCCATGATGAATCGCAAAGAGAGGCCGGCGGGCCGAAGCCAGCCGGTAGGGTGCGACACGGGTCCGTGCGGTCAGGCCGTGATGGCTGATGTTGTCGAAGCATCCCTTGATGTCTCCCTCCACGACCCATTGATATGGGAGCCGCGGTTCCTGGCCGTTCTTGTAGTCTTTGGGTCGCAGCAGTATCCGCAGATACTCCAGCGCCCCGTGAACTGACTTACCCGGTCGGAAACCGAACGAGACCGGAAAGAAATCCGCCTCGAAAATCGGCTCCAGGATGTTCTTCAGTGCTGCCTGAACCACCCTGTCTTTCACGGTGGGAATGCCCAGGGGGCGAAACTTCCCAGGTGCCCCGATCTTCGGGATGAGGACCCGCCGCACCGGCGAGGGACGGAATGCGCCAGAGCGAAGCTCTGAGCGCAAAGCTGCGATGAACTCCTCGGCCCGCTTCGTGACCTTCCCCACCGTGATGCCGTCCACGCCTGCCGTCCGTCGGCCGCGGTTGCCCGCGACCCTGGCGAGGGCCATCCGCAGATTGCGGGGATCTGTAATCAGACCCCACAGCTTGCAGAAGACGTAGTCGACTTGTTGCTCGCTTCGCGTGTACAGTTTTCGTTGCTCGCTCCGGAGCCAGTCCCAATCGGGTCTGGGCGCCACATACATGGCTTTCCCCGGCGGCTTCAAATCCGTACTCATCACTGCCCCCCTTCGCCATGTGCACGGCTTTCCCGTGCTCGGACTACTACGGAGGCTCCGCCCCTCGGACGAGACATCGCCGGACCTGGCGGCTTGCCGGACTTCGCGGGTCCGGCGCTCGGCTCGAGGTTCCCGTGTTCACAGGAGGAACCCTCGGTGTTGTAGGTGGTCGGCTGTACCCCTGGCAGCGCGGACCGCCGTCCCCTTCGGGACCGGGGCGGCGGCATGCCCATGGCGGGCATACCCAGTCGCTGTAAATCGGCGACCGAGCTCAGGCTGCGTTTTCGCACGATGCGATTCTTGCTCCGTACAGAGGCTTCCATCGCCGACTTCAACTGCGCAGGAACCGCGCTTGCTTCACCATGACACCTTTGGTAGCCCACCTCGGGCCCGTCTTTTGACGCGCCTCTGTGGGCAGTTCAGACCGCTCGGCTGTTGCAGGCTGCCGTTCCAGTCTCGGCAGCGTTCGCGGCCCCCTTCTGCACCCGGCCCGACCCGGGCGAGGATGACTTCGTTTTGTTAGGTCATCGGTACCTCCTGCGCTTCACGGCGCACCTTCGCGTGCAAGGGCCGCGGGTTCTGCCCGTCGTGCATGGGCCGGCGGATGGCCGAGGGCGCAGCGCTCTTGGTCGACCATGCTGCCCGCGGTCGGCGTTCGCCAGTGGGTCCTCTCGTTCGAGGGGCGTGCCCCAACCCCTAACACCCCCTCCCAGAGCCCCGCACTACGCGGGAACTGCCGAGGATCGCGGTCGGGGTCGGCGGGGGGGCGGCGGCGTCGCTGCTGCTCGATCCGGGGAGCGCGGCCGGGGGATCACGCCGGAAGGGGCGGCTGTGGCACACGCCGGCGTCAGCGGTGGAGGCGATCTTCGAGGCGCTGCGCGGTCCGCAGGTGGGGAAGGGCTGAACATGGGGATCGCGCGGAGCAACAGCCCGGCGACAAGATCCGCTGGGAAGCCGGCCCCGCGGCCGCCCCCCCCCGATTGGAGCCTCCTCCAACCCGACGCCATCCATGGTGAATCCACCATGTCCTGAATGGAGTATCCGCCGGTGGCGCTGGCGCCCGGGGTGGCCTCGCCGCCCCAGTGAGCGCGCGCGTCCGCGGAGCGCGGCCGCGTGGTACACGTCGATGCGTGCCGGCCGCTGCCTCGATCATCAGGGACGCGACAGGGGCGCAGGCCGCGACGGCGGTCGCTTCGTGGGCTCGTCGCTGCATGCATGGGCTTGCCCTCGCCGGGTCGTGCGTCGCTGCGATCGGCTGCGCGGCCGGAGCTGCGTCGACGCAGCCGCCCGCCCGGACCGCGATCACCGTGACACCCGCCGAGCCCCCGGCTGTGAGTCCGGCGCCGCCGCCCGTGCAGGTCGCGTCCTCAGTCGCGCCTCCGATCGTGCCTCCGATCGTCGTGGAGGGTTACACCGACGAGATCGCCGCCGCTCTGGCCGACCCGTGGTGGGGCAGCGGGAGCACCCGGATCGCGGTGGCGCGACGCGGAGCGGTGCGCCTGCGCCCCGACGGCCCCGACCTCGGCCTGCGCGATCAGGCGTCGTTCCCGGCGGCCAGGCGCATGAAGGTCGTGGAGGACGGCGAGCGGCCGCGGGTGGTCACCTCCGATCGAGACGTCCGCCTGCTCCTTCACGTCGAGCGCCAGGACGCGCGCCCGGTGCTGGTGCGCGCGGAGCCGCTGCGCCCGACGCCCGGCGCCATGTTCGGCGACCCGCCGCGGCGCGGGCACGTGGTATTGCAGCCCGGCGCCTGGGTCGACGTGGCGGCCCGGGAGGGCGCGATGGTGCGGGTCGCGTACCGCGAGGACAAGGTGACGCTGTCCGGGTGGATCGATGCGGAGGCCCTCGGTACGACCATGACGCCCGACAAGCACCCTGCGGACGAGCGGCCCGGATACCAGGCCAGGCGCGCCACCGAGCTCCTGGCGCGACCCGGCGGCAAGTCGATGATCGCGCTCGACATCCACGATGCGGTCGTGGCGATCACGTCGCGCGCGACGGGCGGATATCGGCTCGTCGAGTACGCGGCGCCGTGCGGGGGCGACCTCGTCTATATCGGCTATGTCCCCGCGAATGACCTCCATCAGCCGAATTACGGCACGTTGAGGGGCTGCGGTCACGGCTCGCCCCATATCGACAGAGTCTTCGGCGAGTTCGAGGCGGCGCCGCGGGTGACGGTCGCCGCCGGGAGGTTCCTGCTCGACCCCGACGCGCCGCGGGTGGTCGGCTGCGTGCTCGCCCCGACCGAGGTCGCGGCGCTCGGCGACGGACGTTACGCCGTGGCGACGATCTGGGGGCCCGTGCCGGTTCGGCTCGCGCCCGAGGACTTCACCGGCAAGTGCGGCAAGTAGCGGGGGCCAGGGGCCGCTCGAGGCCTGCCGCTGTCATCCGTAGTACGCCGTGCAGGCCGTCGACCACGCGCTGACCGAGAACTCCTCGAGCTCTCCGCTCGCTTCACCTTCGACGATCCGCCGCAGCGCTGCGGTCGCCTCGGGGGTCGCGTAGCTCCGCAGGTGAGCCTTGGTGGGCTCGATCCCGCCACCACACAACAGTTGCAGGTCAATCGCCGCGTTGGCGTCCATACTCGCCCGCTTGGCGGCCCAGATCGCCAAGCTGTCCGCTGGGTCGCCCGCGTTGAACAGGCAGACGCACCAAGCTGAGGCCGGGGTTTGGACCTCAGAGAGCACGGACGAAGCGCGACCTGACACAAGCGGAGCTTAGCGGCGCTCCGCGGGTCGAGCGCATGCGGGAGATCAGCCACCCGTCGCTCGTCGCCGCGTTCGACATCCACGACGGTGCTAGCGTCGAAATAGACCACCGCGACCTACGTACTCATCGCATTGTTGTTGCTGTCCTCCGCTGTTCACCCGGCTCGCATGTTTGTATGGATCTGGGCCGGATCCTTTGCTCATCGGGGCAATCGCTCGCGCCGCGCGCGTGGCCGACGCGTCCGGGAGGGCTTGATCGGAGCGCTTGGGATCGCGCATGCTCGCTGGCGTAAGGGCACCGGATGGTGCGTAGCTCACCCATGACGACGTCACGACGTGGAGATGCAAGACGAGCGCTTCAGCGCCTGCTGAAGAAGACTTTCCCCGCCGAGGACGAACTTCGGCGCTGGCTGAGCCTTGGCCCCGAAGAGGACGTCATCCACGCTCTCCCGGGGGGGAACCCAAGCCTGAATGCGCTCGTTGAGGGGCTGGTCCGCATACTCGAAGAACAGGACCGGCTCGGCGACGAGTTTTTTCGCCGTCTTCGAGAGGCACGACCGCAGCTAGCCGCGGAGATCGCTGAAGTCCGAGACGCATGGCGAAGGCTCCCTCGGCCGCTCCTACGCTCGCCCCCGCCCGGGGCGACTCCGCAATGGCCTTATGCGATCTGCTGCCTCGGCATGGCAGCGGTCTTCTTCACGGGCGTCTCCTTCGGCCTCGCACAGTTCTTAGCCCCGGAGTTTGTCCTGCCGGGCGCAGCGGGGTTCTTCTTGCTCTCGGTCGCCTTTATCTTTCTGTACGAGCGACGGATCAAGGAGAGCGTCGCCCTCACCGCGGTGGGGCTCTACAGCCTGTCACGACGTACGCTCGTGGTCTCGATCGCCGGCGGGGGCGCCGTGGGAGCGTGGGTCGGCGACGATCTCGCGCGGGAATGGCGCGAGCGGGTGCCCATCGAGCTGGTCGTTGATTCGACCCCCGAGTCGGGGCGAAGGGAGGAGCAGGGGGGTGCGAACGAGGCCACGTCGAGTGACGGTAACGATACGACAGAGCCGACGACCTCCGAAGACGATGAGGCTCCACCGGGCCCGAACGACGGTGAGACCGAGTGTAAGAACGGAATTCTCCGCGACGGCGAGTGCCACGAGTGTCCGCGCGGGACAGCGCTTATTCGGGGCGGATCATATGATGGCCACAGTGTGCTGCCGTTCTGTATGGATCTTTACGAAGTTTCCGCAAGAGACTATGAACGATGCATCACGAAAGGACGATGTGCCAAACCCAAGGAGCAGAGCGTTCGCACGCGGTGTACCTCTCGTCCGGATGAAGAGGACAAGGGACGCCCGATCAATTGTGTCACTTGGAATGATGCGAGAGAGTTTTGTCGATGGAAGGGGAAGGACCTCCCTACGGCGCGGCAGTGGGAGTGGGCAGCCCGGGGGCGCGAGTCCGCCCGACGCTATCCGTGGGGAGATAAAGAGCTCCCTTCGTGCGACTACGCTGTCACGAAGGTCTGCGTGGAGAGTCGTCCGAAGTCGAGGTCGAATCGTCGCAAGTGGGGGCGCTCGGTGGACGGCGTCTTTGACCTGGCCGGAAACGTCGCCGAGTGGACGAGCACCGGGGTGGGTGCCGAATACGAGGTCCGCGGCGGGAGCTTCACCGGTGAGAACAATCGCGACCTCTTGACCAGCGCGAAGCAACTCGTGCCACCGACGACCGAGAGCGCAGAGATCGGGGTGAGATGCGTCAAACCCTTGAGATAGCCGCTTGTTCCCTCGGGGCGATTCTGTGCCCGCTGGGTATGTGTCACGCGGGTGCGGAGGTCCGTCATCACCCGAACCGGCACTACCAGGGGCCCATCGAAGTCGATGGCGCCGGGGCCTGCGATGACGGATCCTGCGCTCGAGATCCGGGCCGGCCGGTGCTCCGAAACCGTCGGCCCCCAGGACCCTCGGGGATCATCACAGGTAAGATCCTGGATGAACATGGAACCAGGCTCTTTGGTGCCCAGATCTCAGCCAGCCTGGTCGACTGCGAAGAGGGGAGCACGTGCAGTCGGCGGGCCGCAGAGGCGGACATTGACGGGTTTTATGAGCTGTACGTCGCTCCGGGGATTTACGATCTATCATTCGAGAGCTATTCGCACGAGTCGGTCGTTGTAAATCGCATCAGCGTGGGGGCCGGCCAGATCGTCGATCTGACTATGTTAATGAGAATTCGTGTCTCTTTGCCATCGCCACCGCCTCCACCGCCGCCACCACTACCACTACCACCACCACCGCCGTTGATCCGGGTAGAACCACCCGGGATCCTCCGCTCCGGTGTCGCCCCCGGTTTGATGATGGGGGGCGCAGGCGTCGATCTTGGGTGGCGCCGCGATCGTTTCGTTCGGATCTTTGGCGATTGCGCCCGAGATCATTTCCTCGACGGGGCGCGGATCCCTCGCGTCGAGGTCCCTGCCCCGAGGTTCATCACGGATGTCCTCCCTCAGTCCGCGATCGAGTCCATCGAGCTCTCACGCACCTGGTGGGTTGATACTCCAGGCGACCAGCCCTGCGGGTCGTCTCGGTTGGCGAGCCGCGATCCCCCCCCGACATTCCTCTTCCAGACGGACATCTATATCGGCGCCAACACAGCCACCACTGGCCGCGCCGGCCTCATCGGCGACCGCTTCGTCGGAGATCACCTCGCCTTCGGCAACCTCGCCCGCCAACTCCCCTCTTCCTTTAACACCGCCTATCCCATCGATTACACCCAGCAGCTCACCGGCAGCCTCGATCGTGTGTGGACCCCCGCCGACATCGAGCGCTTCGGCGAGGCGATGCCCTCCACCCGCACCGCCCTCAACCCCCACACCGGCATGCCCAACTTCGGCGCCGGCCTCACCGTCGGCGGCACCGTCAAGCCCTGGGGCACCCGCCTGGGCTTCCTCGGCGCCGCGCAGTATGCCAACAGCCAGCAGACCCTGCGCGAAGACATCCGGATCTTCCGCGTCGCTGGCGACTTTCAGCCCGGCGTCGAGCTGCCCGTCGACCCCACCCCGCGCGTCGACTACAAGAGCCTCAAGACCACCCTCAACACCGCCTGGTCGACCCTCGGCCTCTTCAAGTGGAAGCTCAGCGACGACCACCGCCTCAGCTTGACCGGCCTCTACACCCGCGACGCCGACGTCGAAGCCCGCCAGCTCGACGGCCGCAGCCGCGCCACCTCAGGCGAGGCGATCGTCCGCAACAACCGCCTGCGTTATCAGATGCGCTCGATCGCGCTCACCCGCTTAGGCGGCCGCCACGTCTTCCCTGGCGCGAAGTCGCTGCAGGTCGACTGGTTCGGCTCCTTCGCGCAAGCCCGCCTCGCCGACCCGCTGCTGCGCGACAGCCTCTTCTGTTTGGTCCCCGGCTCCGCCCCCGTCGATCCCAGCGGCCAGTCCTCCTGCCTCGAGAGCCCGCAAGACGGCGCCGTCTACCTCATCGACCAGCGCGAGTCCGGCAAATTCCAGTTCTTCGACCTCAAAGACAACACCGCCACCGGCTCCCTCGACCTCACCCTGCCCTTCAAGCAGTGGCGCCAGCTCGACTCCAAGCTCAAGTTCGGCGGCTGGGTCGAGGGCAAGCGCCGCACCTTCGCCGCGCGCACCTTTGATTATCAGACCGTCGGCTCCACCGGCCTGCCCATTGGCACAGGTGAGATCCTCACCCCTGACACCATCGGCGGCGGCCCTGGCGGCCCTGGCGGCGCCCCCTTCTTCCTCAAGGAGTTCACCCGCGCCGACGACAGCTACCGCGGCGACCAGCGCGTGCTCGCCGGCTACGCCATGCTCGACCTGCCGATCGTGCGCTGGCTGCGGGTCGTCGGCGGCGCCCGCGTCGAGGCCAACACCATCGACGTGCGCCCCTTCGATCGTTTTAGTCGGCCGATCCCCGCCGAGAAGAACGCCCGCGTCGTCGACAACAACGTCTTACCGGCCGCCAGCCTGATCTTCCCGCTCGCCGGGCCGCGGATCCGCGGCGACATGAACATCCGCCTCAGCGCCGCCAAGACGGTCGCGCGCCCCGAGTTCCGCGAGCTCGCCCCCTTCCTCTTCACCGACTTCGTCGGCGGCTTCGACGTCACCGGCTACGCCGGCCTGCGCACCACCAAGATCTGGAACGCCGACCTGCGCTGGGAGTGGTTCCCCTCCGCTGACGAGGTCGTCGCCCTCTCCGCCTTTTACAAGCGCTTCGACGGCCCCATCGAGCGCGTCATCGGCGCCCGCGCCACCCCCGTGCAGAGCTACCGCAACGCGCTCAGCGCCCAGAACATCGGCGCCGAGCTCGAGCTGCGCAAGAGCCTGGAGTTCGTCCACAAGTCTCTGCGCGAGCTCTCCCTCGGCGCCAACTTCGCCTACGTCTACTCGCAGGTCGACTTCCCCGCCTACGACCCCACCGACCTCTTCTCGTACTCGGGCCCGCCGCGGCCGCTCGAGGGCCAGTCCCCCTACGTCGTCAATGCCTACCTGACGTACATAAATGCGCGGTTCGGGACATCTCCCCGCGTCGTCTATAACGCGGTCGGCGAGCGAATCGCGCTTGTCGGGGGGCAAGGTTCGCCAAGCTCCTATGTCCTGCCCGTTCACAACCTGGATCTGGTGGTCCAGCAGCGCCTCTATCGCGGGTTTTATTTGTACATTGGCGCTCATAACGTCCTCAACACGCCATATCGTATTGTCCAGGGTGAGGAGGGCGCGATCACCTACAATACCCGCCGAGGTGTCACGTTCCTCTTGGGGCTCTTTTATGCGCGCGATCGCGACCCAGGGCGGGGCAGGGCTGCTGCGCCGTGACGACACAGCGCAGCCCCGGGAAGAACGACTGCTCCCGGACGATTTTGACCCGGCCCTCGCCGGGGTGCGGCCTGGGGGCTACTCCCCCCAGAGTGAGAGGTTGCTCGCCTCTTCTGCCGGGGCGGGCCGCCCGAAGTGCTGGTAGAGCCGTAGTAGCACCTCGGCGTCCATGGCCGCATAGGCGACCTGGCGCTCGCTGAGCGGCCGCTGGGACCAGTCGCTGACCTGCTCGGACTTGTCGAGCTCGATCGCGAGCTCGCGGGCGCAGACCGCCTTGAGGCTGTGTCCGCCGTCGATCTTGCTGCCGCGGAGCTTGCGCGAGACCCGGAGGGTGTCGACGACGCCCGTGAGCGGGACGCCGTAGCGCTGGAGCACCGAGCGCTCGAAGGTCGCGTTGTGGATGACCTTGATGACCTCGGGGTCGCCGAGGAGGTCGCCGAGCGGGCTCAGATCGGAGAGCTCTAGGGCGTCAAGCAGGTAGGTCGCCTGGGCCGAGGCGAGCTGGATCAGGCAGAGCGTGCGGTTGTGGATGGTGGTCTCGATGTCGAGGGCGAGCTGCACACAGGCGGCGAGGGCGCGGGGACAAGGGTTCGGATCGCGGGGCCTTCGATGGGATCGAGGGGGTTCAGCACTCGATGATCCGACGTCGAGAGCGCCGTGAGGCGAGCAGGGAGGTGATGAGGCTGATGCCGATCGCGGCGAGGGTGATGAGCAGGCACGCTTCGACGGAGATCCCCGAGCTCGGCGTGGGGACAGAGACGGACTTGGGGTCGGCTCGCAGGCGTTTTAGGCGCTCTTCGTCGTAGCGGGCGCGCTTTTCGGGGTTAAGGAGGATCTCTTTGCCGACGTTGAGCATCTTGGTTTTCTCGAGATCCTCGGCGGTGGCGCTGGGACGATCGGGGTGGATCGCGGCGATCGTCGCGCGGTAGGCGGCGCGGATCTTCTCGATGTCGGCGTCAGGATCGACGCCGAGCAGCTCGTAGAAGTCGATGAAGATCGGCGCCGCCATGAAGGACCTCACTATGCCTCGCGCACGATGGTTCGGCGGAGTAGCTCCCAGGTGCGTGGGCGACGGAGCTCGAGCTTGACCTCTTGACCAGCAGGCCCCGCGAGGCGCGAGGACGCCTTGGTGGGGTCGGCGTTGGTGCGGTGGCCGTCGACGGCGAGGATCTTGTCGCCGACCTCGATCCCGGCCCGTTCAGCGGGGGAGTTTGGTTCAACCCCGATGATGTCGAGCGCGTCGTGGATCTGCTCAACCTTGAGGCCGAGCCGCCCGGGCGTAGGTTTGGCCTTGGGGCTGTCCCGAAAGCAATTGATGAGCAGGCCGGCGAGACCGCCCAGGCCGACGCCGATCGCCACTTGACGCCCCGTCGAGCCCGGCTGACACGCCGCTCCCACCCCGAGCAAGAGCGCGCTGCCGACACCCGTGAGGGCCGCGGCGGTGTGTTGATCGTCGTCTTCGTCGAAGTGATCGATCAAGAGCGCGGCGGCGGTCGCGGTGGTCGCCGCGGCCCCTCCGCTGATGAGAGTCGCTTTGAGGATGTTCCTCTCCGCGGCGATCTTGGCCTCGGCCCTCTGGGTGGCCAACTCTTCGTCCCTCTCTTGGACCGTCGCGACGAGCGAGCTTTCGCGTGGGGTGCTCGACTGTGCTCGTTGAGATGCTCGATCCCGTTCGCCATGCGGCGCATCTCAGCGGTGAGGGGCTGGAGATACGAAGGGCGAGCTTCGGAGGCAGTGGGCGCTTCCTTTGGTGGCGTAGGTGGCTTGGGTGGCGTAGGTGGCTTGGGTGGCGTAGGTGGTGGCGTAGGTGGCGTAGGTGGTGGCGTAGGTGGTGGCTTAGGTGGCGTTGGTGGCGGCGTAGGTGGCGTAGGTGGTGGCGTAGGTGGCGTTGGCGGCGTAGGTGGCGTAGGTGGCGTAGGTGGTGGCGCTGCCGTGATCGTGGGCTCCGCCGTGTTGACGATAGGCGGGAGTGGGTCGAGGTGTCGGCGCTGTTCGATCGTCAAGGGATACTCGAGCGCCGCTGCGATCTTGAGGATGGTGTCGAGCTTCGGGTTCGGATCGGCATCCCTGAAGACGCTGTTGAGGTGCTGGCGGTTGATCTCCGATCTTCGGGCGAGCTCCACCTGTGTAATGGATGTGGCGACGCGGGCTTGATCGAGGATCTGCATGAGCCGCACAGGGGTGAGGGGATCGACGCCGACGAGGCCGAGGCCGAGGCCGGCGAGCAGGCGGAGCAGATCACCTGTGGTGACCCCTTGGGGCGAGGCGTCGAGGAAGCGCTCGAGCTGCTGGTGATCGATCGCAGCGTGGCGCGCGGCGTCTTCAGTCGAGAGGCCGAGGCGATCGATCCATGCTCGCACGGCGCCGAGGAGGTCTACGGTCTCCATCGTCTGACCGTAGCCGAGGGAGGAGGTGATGTATACGCGCGAGCTCGCGAGGGGGCATACACGCGCGTTGGAGGTCGATCTCGAGTCATCTCTGGGTCGAGTACAGGTGATCCGCAGGCGACCTTGATGCGATGAACAGGTCACGGCTCGAACGTGAGCGGGTTGACCTGATCTCGGCCAGGATCCGCAGCCTGTCGATCCTGATACGATCATCCGTTGGACCTTGGACCAAGTAGGGGGGGCGAAGATGGCGAAATCGAACGAAAAGCGCGGCCAACGAGCGGATGATTCGGAGCGAGCGTTGGAGCAGCAGTTGGCCGAGGAGTACGCGAGGATCAACCAGATCGAGGAGCTCGATCCGAAGATCTTGGCGGCGGTGAAGACCTGCCTCGAGCGGATCCCGGGACGAGTTGCGGCGACCCCGGGGACACGGCGGGTGATCGGTGAGCTGATCAGGCGACTGATCGGGATCATCGGGGTGCCGATCGCGGATCTTCACGGGACGCCGCGAGAGCTCGACCAAGTGATCGCCGAGCTGAGCGGGGAGCAAGAGCTGGGCGCCCGTGATTTATATAAGGGGCTGATCGCGCTCAACGGCAAGACGAGCCTCGTGCAACGGCCGAGTCGAGGTCGGTGGACGCTGTTGCTTCGCACGGTCACCGACCGGCGAGCCGCCGAGCATCTCCAGCTCCTTCAAGAGACGCCCTCGTACCGACTCCCGGTCGCCCCCGTCGCACCGAGCGCGAAGCGGCGCACGAACTCGACGTCGTCCTCGGAGTCGTAGAGGCGCGGTCAGGTGTGTCGGGCGTGTCGGGTGTCGGGCCTGTCGGGCCTGTCGGGCCTGTCGGGCCTGTCGGGCCTGTCGGGCCTGTCGGGTGTCGGGTGTCGGGTGTCGGGCGTGTCGGGCGTGTCGGGCGTGTCGGGCGTGTTGGGCGTGGTCGCCACCAGCTCGCGACGGCCACGCTCGCCACGTCGGTGTTGGCTGAACTATCGTCGCAGGCGTGTCCTTCGGCTCGACGCCTGCCGCGACCACCCAGCCCCCGCGGGTGTTCATCTCGTGGAGTCACGAGCCCGACCCGCACAGCGAGGCCGCCGTCGTTCACCGATGTCGCGTGCTCGAGCTCGCGGACCAGCTCCGCGCGGGTGGTGTCGACGCCCAGCTCGACCTCTACGACCCACACCCGCCGGAGGGTTGGCCCGCGTGGATGTCGAGCGGCATCGAGGGCGCCGACTTCATCCTCATCGTCTGCACCACCACCTACCTGCAGCGCTGGAAGCGCGAGTTCGTCGACGGCAAGGGCCTCGGCGTCCGCTGGGAGGGGCTGAACCTCCGTAACCTGCTCTACCGCGAGCCTGCCCGCCAGGCCCGGGTCATCCCCATCCTCTTCGAGGGCGCCTCCCCCAGCGACATCCCCCTCGAGGTCGCCGGCGCGTCGCGGCGTCGCCTCCCCGCTGAGTACGACGACCTCTACCGCCACCTCACGAACCAGCCCGCGATCTCCAAGCCCGCGCTCGGCCAGCTTCACCGCGCTGTCGACAACATCCCCGCCCCCGCGCGTACGATCACCGGCCGCGAGGAGGAGCTCGCTCTCATCGACGCCGGCCTCGCGCGCGGTGGCGCCACCGCGCTGGTCCAGGCGATCTCCGGCCTGGGCGGCGTCGGCAAGACCCGCATTGCGCTCGAGTACGCCCACACCCGCGCCGCCCACTACGAGCTCCGCTGGTGGGCCTACGCTCACCGCCTCGACAACGACCTCGCCGAGCTCGCTCGCGCCCTCGGCATCGTCGCCACCGACGACGATATCGACCGAGCCGCCAAGGCCGCCGGCGCCTACCTCCGCAACCACTCGCGCTGGCTGCTCGTCATCGACAATGCCGACGACCCCGAGCAGTTGCGCCCCCTGCTGCCGACACTCGGCCCCGGCCACGTCCTCATCACCTCGCGCGTTGCTGCGTGGTACGACGCAGCAACGCCGATCGAGATCAACGTCCTGCCCGCCGACGTCGCGCGCCAACTCCTACTCGATCGCAGCCGTCGCCCCGACGACGGCCACGCCGCCGACGTCGCGCGCACGCTCGGCTACCTGCCGCTCGCGCTCGTGCAAGCCGCGGCCTACCTCGAGAACTCGCGCGATACCTTCGCCGACTACCTCCCAATCCTGCGCAGCGACGGCCTCGACCTCTTTGACGACCCCCTCAGCGACGCCCACGACCCCCTCCACCGCGACCCCGTCGACGCCCACCGTCGCACGGTCGCCCGCACCTGGCGCCCCAGCATCGAGGCCGTCCGCAGCGCCCCCGACCACGGCCCCGCCGCCGCCGCCCTGCTCGACTTCCTCGCCTTCTTCGACCCCGACGGCTTCCCCCTCGCGCTCCTGCACGACGAGCCCAACCTGCTCCCCGCGGCGCTCCGTCCTCTCATAGCCTCCAAGCGCGCCCTCAGCGGCGCCCTCGCCCTGCTCCAGCGCTACTCCCTCATCGACCGTGACGGCGACCGCGTTCGTATCCACCGCCTCGTCCAGCAGGTCACCCGCGACGCCCTCGCCACCGACCAGAGCCAAGCGCTCGCCGCGGAGGTGGTCACCTGGGCCCGCCACGTGTTCGCCTACAACCCGCACGAGCCCCGCATCAGCGCGGTGCCCACCGGCATCGCCGCCCAACTCCTCGCCCTCGGCGAGCACACGGGAGGACTTGGCGAAGGCCTACCCGGACTCCACGCCAGCGCAGCGCGACCTCTCCGCGTCCCTTATCAATCTCGGGGATATCGAGGTGCAGGCCGGCAACCTAGCTCGCGCCCACGATCTCAGCGCCCGCTCGCTCACCATCGCGGAGAACTTGGCGAAGGCCGATCCTCAGGCGCAGCGCGATCTCTCCGTGTCCCTCCTGAGTCTCGGCGAGGTCGAGGTGCAGGCCGGCAACCTGGCCCGCGCCCGCGACCACTTCGCCCGCTCCCTGGCCATCGCGGAGGACTTGGCGAAGGCCGACCTTCACTCCGCGCAGGCGCAGCGCGACCTCGCGTTCTCTTGCGAGAAAATGGCCGAGGTCGATCCTCCGGAGGCGCTCGAATGGCTCACCCGCGCCGTCGAGATCCGCGCTGCCTGCCAGGCTCAGGATCCCACGAATGCCGTGGTCGAGCGCGAACTCGCGGTTGCGCTTTTTCAGCTCGGCAAAGCCCAACGCTCCGCCGGAGCCAATGCCTCGGCCGTCGTATCGCTTCGCCGGGCTGCGTCACTCTTCACCAAGCTCCTCCAAGCTGGCGCGCTCGATCCACGCCTCGTTGCCCTCGCTGACCAGCTCGCGGCCGAATTCCCGGACGCCTGAGCCCTCGTCGCGCGGCGCCGTCGCCAGCTTGCTTCGTCGCACTCTCGACCAAGAGCGCCAGCGGACGACGCCAACCCCGCGATCACACCGGGCCAGCGGCGTCGGTTGCGATCTCGATCAGATCCACCAGCGGAGACCACACGGAGCTCTGCTCCGCGGCATGGCGCGCGTACACGAGGGCCACGCCTGGCGGTGAGGCTCGACTTCGCTTGCTCGTGGCCGTTATCGTGCTCGCGTCCACCTGGCGTACCGCGCGCTTGCCGTCCATTGCGGGGCATGCGACCATCGCGAGCGTTTATGAGCCCGCCTCTGGAGCCGACCACACCGCGGGCCGCCCTGCATGCGCTCTTCATCGAGCTCTTTACGGCGCAGGAGCTGCGTTGGTGGCTGCGCTCTGGCGAAGATGCCAACATCATCGCCGAACTGCCGGAGGAGGGGCCCCTGGCGGCGCTGGCTGAACGGGCGCTCACGGCTCTTGAGAGCCGTGGACAGATCGATACGGGCTTCTTCGCGCGCCTGGCGGCCGAGCGCCCGGGCAAGAAGGCGGCCATTGCGGCTGTCGCCGAGCACTGGTGCGCGATCGAGCCGGCTACCACGCCGCGCCCGCGCGCGAAGTCCTCGCTGATCAAGAGCCGCCGCGAGACTCCGTATCCACCGGAGCAGAAGCGGCACGAGATCGTCCTCCGCGGCGAGCGGAGAGCCGACGTGATCCGCTGGGGCCTGCATGTGCATGGTGAGGCGAAGGCCGAGGCGAGCTTCGATGTCGCGGGGGTCCAGGCTGCACTGCACCAGGCGACAGGCTGGCTCCGGGCGCCGAAGGCGGCCATGGCGGCAGCGCTGGGCGAGACGCTGGGGCGCTTGCTCTTCGGCGATGAGAGCGATCCCGGCCTTCAGCGGGCGCTGCGGCGGCTCTTCGGGCGGCCGAAAGATGCCGAGGATCTTGTCCTGCGGCCCGCCTACGCGCCGGTGCGAGCGCGAATTGTCGTCGAGGATCCCGGGCTCCGTGGCTTGCCTTGGCCCCTCGCGGCGCTTGATGGGCGCCTCCTGGCGGACGATGGCTGGACCTTCGAGGTGGCCGATGACTTGGATCTGGACGCGCATGTGCGGCTCCCTGGGTCGTGCTCGCTCCTCGTCATCGCCCCACACGCGGTCGCGCCGGAGATCGATATCGCTCGCCACCTCCGCGAGCTCGACGAGCTCCTCGCCCGGATCTGGCCGCTTGTCGCGGAGCGCGGCCGGCTCGCTGAGCACCGCCTGATCGCCCGCACGGAGGCCGAGATCGCCAAGATCTATCGGGACCGCCGGCAACCCGAGGTAATCTATGTCGTCGGCAAGGCGCAGCTCATCACCGATGAAGAGCCGCGGATCGTGCTCGACGGCGAGTATGGCGGCAGCAACCCGGTCGGGCTCGACGCGCTGGTTCGGGGTTTGGGCGGCGCGCAGGTCGTGTTCTTGAACCTCCTCGGCCGCGGGCTCCAGGCGCTCGCTTCCGCGCCCCTTGAAGGACCCTCTGCCGTTGTTGTACCGCTCGCCGCTGCCGACGGCGCCGACGTGATGGACGTCGGCCTCGCCTGGTTGGAGGCGCTCCTTCGTCGCGGCTTCGGGCCGGTGGAGGCGCTCGACGCAGCGCTCTGCGAGGGGGCGGGAGAGCGCGCGGCGCTGATGCTCACGCGCACCCGCTTCCGCACCTGGAAGACCTCGGTCGCGCCGACCGTCGATTTCGCCCGCAAAGTCCCCGTCCGCCTCGACCGCAGCGCCCAACGCACCCGGCTCTTCGACAAGCTCGTCGACTTCGCCGGGGGGCCGCAGCGCCTGCTCTCGGTGGTCGTGCCCGCGCCGCCGGACCAGCGACCCGAGCGGCTCGGCGCGATCCTCCTGCAGCACGTCCAGGAGCGCCTCCGTGGCCGCGACCTCCACCTGCTCGACCGATCGCTCCCCTTCCCGGACAAGGCATCGGGCGCTCGTCTGCGGACCCGACTCGAGCGGAACCTGTCAGAGGGGCTGCTCGATCGCCGCGACGACGAGACCCTCGAACGCGCGCTCGCCCGCTTTGTCGAGGATGACGCCCGTCAACGCGGACTCGCCCGCGGGACCCGCCGCGTCCTCTGGATCGACTGGCAGCAGATCGGGCGCTCCCCTGGTGCGCCGGTCACGGCCGAGCTGCTCGAGACCTGGCTCGCCTTCGGCGCCGATGTCGCGGCTCAATGTCCGTCGTCCGTCAAGATCCTCTCGCTGGTGACCGCGGTCGCTTCGCCCGGCGGCTGCGCGGCGATCCACGACTTCCTCGGGCGCGAGCTCCTCGAGGCGCCGATCGGCCGCACACTGATCTCCGAAAGCGCCGACTTCATCACCCTACCGACCGCGGGCGACTTGAGTCTCCACGACCTCCACGACTATCTCAATCACCACGCGAGCTGTCCGAATGACCTGGTAGTCCCGGCGGCGTCCGCGATCTTCGCGGAGACTGGCGGCAACTATGAGAAGACGGTGACGCGGCTCGAGGAGATCGAGCGGAGCGTGGCCTGGTCCTCCCTCGCCGCGACCGCCCCGCTCCCGGGCAAGTCCACCACATCCTCCAGGACCTTCACATGAACCAGCCGCCCTTCGATCTCGTTCGCCGCCAGCGCCCCGATGACACCTCACCGGAGCTGCTCCTACGGCGCCAGATCCCCGAAAATCTGCATGATCTCCGGCACGGCGCCGCCGCGTTCCAAGTCGATGATGATCTCGCGGCCGCGATCAACGTCGCCCTCGCTGTCGGCGCGCCGCTGCTCCTCACGGGCGAGCCCGGTACGGGCAAGAGCCAGGTCGCCTACTACTTGGTCCACTACTTCGGGCTCGAGACGAACACGACCACGAATGAGTGGGGGCAGCCCTATGTCTTCCACGTCAAGTCGCAGAGCAGCGCGCGCGATCTGCTCTACACCTTCGACACCGTCGCCTACTTCCACGCCGCGCAGGGGCGCGACGGGGCCGAGATCGACAAGCGCCGCTTCATCCGGCGTGGGCCCCTGTGGACGGCCATCGACGCCCTCCGCGGCGATCTTCCGCGGCGAGCTCCGAGGCCCGCGGTGCTGCTGATCGACGAGATCGACAAGGCCCCGCGCGACTTCCCCAACGACCTGCTCCGTGAGCTCGACCAGTATACGTTTGAGGTGCCGGAGACCGGGGAGAAGGTCGAGCGGCCGAAAGGGGTCGCGCCGCCCGTGGTCGTGATCACCAGCAACTCGGAGAAGCGGCTCCCGGAGGCGTTCCTCCGCCGCTGCATCTTCCACCACGTCGAGTTCAGCGAGGAGACGCTGCGCCGCGCGGTCGAGGTGCGGCGGCGCGCGGGCGACCTGCGCCGACTCGATGACAACACCCTCGCGGCGGCGCAGCAGCGCTTTATGGAGGTGCGTGGCCAGGATCTGAGCAAGAAGCCGGCGACCGCCGAGTTCTTGACCTGGCTGACCGCGCTCGAAGCCCACGGGGTCACCCGCGAGATGATCCAGGGGCGCCGTCTCCCGCTCGTCGGCGCCCTGCTCAAGGACACCGACGACTGCAAGCGCTTCGCGTGAGAGAGGGCCTGCTCGTGCGAGAGGAGCTCGATCGTCTCTATGAGCGGCTGGGCAGCGAGAGGATCGACGTCGGCGTCACGGCGCGCGTTCGCGCTGAGCATGTGCTCGCGGCGATGGGCCTGCTCGGCCGCGACAGCGGAGAGTTCGTCGGCATGCTCGACAAAGACGAGGCCGACGCGCGCAAGGTGCGGCGGGCGCTGCGGGCGATCTTTGCCAAGTCGATCGAGCAAGGCGAGCGCTTCGAACGGGTGTTTGCGGCGTGGATGCGCCAACTCCCGCGGGTACGCTCCCCTACGACCGATGGCGGCACCAAGGGGCTCGGCGCAACCGAGGGGAGTGGTGCCAGCGCGGGCAGCGGAACGCCCGTCGAGCACAGGCCTCGGCAGTGGTTGTGGGCGCTCGCCGGGGTCTTGATCGTCGGCGGAGGCGGCGTCTTCGTGGCCGTGTGGAAGGCAGACTCCGATCGTGGCGGCGTGCTCGTGGTGGAGGTGATCCAAAAACTGACGCACGCCATCGAGCCCGAACCCGAACCCGAGCCCGAACCCGAGCCCGAACCCGAGCCCGAACCCGAGCCCGAACCCGAGCCCGAACCCGAGCCTGTCCCTTTCTGGCGCCCCCTGCTCGCCCTGGCGGCCCTCGGTGTGACCGCGGGTTTTTATACGGCTCGGCTCTTGCGCCCCCGCCTGCCGCCGCTACCTCCACCGCCGAAGCGTCAGGGCACGGAGGGCCGACGTCCGCCGCACCTCCCAGCGGTGCGCCAGATCTTCCTCGATCGCGCCGACGAGAGCGCGCTCGTCTGGGGCATCGAGCGCTACCGCAGCGAAGAGCTCCTCGATCGCCTGGACGTCACGCGCACCGTCGTGGCCACGGCGGAGCAGGGCGGCGTGGTCGCGTTGCGCTACGAGTACGCCCACGAGTATCGCGGGGTCTGGCTCTGGATCGATCGCCGAACGCTGCACGCCGACGGCATGCTCCGACTGGTCGCCGAGATCGAAGGAGCGCTCCAAGCGGCGGATCTGCCGGTCTATCGCGCTCACTACGACGGCGTCCCGGACGTCCTCGAGATCGAGGGCCGTCGTGTCAGGCCCTACCATCTCGGCGATCTTTATCGCTATACGCGGATCGCGGTCTTCACCGACGGCATGGACCTCGTCGGCGATCTCGCCGAGCCGACCGGCGCAGCGGCAGATCTCATGCGCGAGCTGGCCTCGTGGCAGGGCCTCGCGTTCGTCGCGATGGGCGAGAGCGCGGGCGATCTCGCGGCCCGACTCGTCCCCCACGGCGTTGTGGTGATCGCTCCCATGGACGCCGTCGCGCACCTCGCTGGGGCGCGGTCGAGTCCGCGAGGGCAAGCCGGGCCAGACCTCCGGCTGTGGGAGGCCGCCTGTGCGATCGCGGGGCGGACGATCGGCGAAGATGAAGCTCATGGGCTACGTGTGAAGCTAGGCCTCGATGTCTCGCCCTGGTCGCTCCAGGGGCTCCAGGAGGTCGCCGCGGGGCCCACTGGTAAGCTCGAGTGGTCGGCTTCGCGGCGGGGTCGGGTGCTGCAAGACCTCGAGCGAATGGAGCCGTTGCCGAAGGTGGGTGCGACGCTCCCCGGGGAGGGCGTTCGCGCGCGGGCGTTGTCGTACTGGCGGGGTCGCTATGACGCCGTGGTGGATGTGTGGGCGAAGCACGATTCGGGGTGGCGAGAGAGCGCGCCAGGGCGGCTGGTCCGGGTGGAGAGGGCGGCGCTGGACCTCTGGGAGCGCCCGCGGGAGGCGGTGAAGGCGCTGTACGAGATGCATGGCGGCGACAAGCCTGGGGGGGACGTCCAGGAGCGCATCCGAGATGTGATGGCCGGGTACGTCGACCGTGAAGCCAAACCCAGCGAAGAGCAAGTACGCCTGCCCTGGCGCCTGGGCGACCTCAGCGCGAGCGAACGCTTGACGTTGGGCAAGCTCGGCTTCCCGGGCGCGCTCGAGGCCTTGTCCCGGACGTGGCCATATGCGGTCGTGGCTGGTTTGGTGGTGGCGGGTATCGGGTGGTCAGTGGTCGGTGGTCGCGTGAGTGAGGCGCAACTCCGGGGGCTGGTGGTCGCGGTGGTCGTGGTGGGTTTGAGCGCGGCGGTGGTCGCGGTGGTTGCGCGCCAGTGGGCAGAGATGGCGCGGAGAGAGGTCACTGCGGGCCTGGCGATGTGTGTTGTCGCGTTACTCGCGCTGGTGACGCTACCAGACGGGGGGGGCGATATGGACGCTCTCTTAGAGTCGACGACATCCCGAGATGACGCGTCAATCAGTACGACGTCACAGGCCGAGACGAGCACAAGCGGCGCGGGGGATACGACGGCGAAGGAAGGCAGCGGGGACAACGGCGGTGAAGATAGTACGTCAGCAGCGGATGTACCCGTGCCGCTCCCCCCTCCGCTGCCGCTGTCGCCATGCCCATCGGGGACGCGGTGGGTGGGTGAGCAATGCAAGCCGATTGTTTGTAAGCAGGGTACGGAGCTAAAGGGTAGTCGGTGTGTTGCCATGAAGTGCCGCGAGGGGGAGCGGTTGGAAGGGGGAGAGTGCGTAATTGAGGAGAAGGTAATTCCGGTGGCCGCGGGGCCTGAAATGATTGTCGACGTTGACCTCCGGCCACCCGTGGAAAATCGATGCCCAAGTGGCATGGCGTTCATCGAGGGTGGGAGTTTTGACGGGCATACGGTCGGTGGCTTCTGCATGGACATCACGGAGGTGACGGTGGCGGCGTTTGGGGACAGGGCGACGGAGGCGAACAAGGAGAGCGATTATTGCAATGCCAAGCATAGCGACCGAGGAAGGCACCCGATGAACTGTGTGAGCTGGGATGAGGCGAAGGCGCATTGCGTGGCGCGGGGTAAGAGGCTGCCGACGGAGTGGGAGTGGGAGTGGGCAGCGCGGGGGCGGGAGGAGGGACGGAGGTACCCGTGGGGAGTCGCGGCACCGACGTGCAGGCTGGCGGTGATGTTCGACCAGCGTGGACCAGGCTGCGGGGAGGACGGGACATCGGCTGTGGGCTCCATGAGCCCTGCGGGTGATACGCGGGATGGGCTGCAGGACATGTCGGGAAATGTATGGGAGTGGACGTCCTCACCGAGCGGGGAAAGGCGCGTGCGGCGCGGGGGCGGCTGGTTCGACGTCAATGCCGAGAGCCTCTCGGCCTCGGGCCGCCGCTCCGATCGCCCGACGGACCGCCTCTTCGGCAGCGGGTTTCGTTGCGCCAGGACCGCGCGGTAAGGCCATTCACACAAATTTCACAACAAAGCGCCCCTTCCCCTAAACCCTCAACCCTGGAACTCTTGACCCAACCATGTCCTCCAAGCAGGAAGACCCACCGGAGGGTGAGAGGGGGTCCGGGGGCGCAGCCCCCGGGGCTAGGAGCGAGCGGAGCGAGCGGAGCGAACCAATTCGCGGAGGCCAGGCCCCAGGCGAACCGGCGGCCATCGCCCTGCGGATGGAGGACCTCACGCTGTGGGCGCTGGAGCGGGCAGCGAAGATGCCGCGGGACCACAAGTTCACGGTCGGCGACCGGCTGGTCGAGACCTGCCTGGACGTCAACGCCGCCCTCGTCGAGGCCAGCTTCGTCCGGGACAAGCTCGGGCTCCTCCACGCGGCCTCACGCGGCCTCATCCGCGCGCGCGTGCTGGTGCGCCTCGCCGAGCGCCTCGGGCTGCTCACGGCCCGCCAGCGCGGCTACTTCGCCAGCGAGAGCGAAGCGCTCGGCCGCCAGCTAGGGGGCTGGACACGCAGCCAGCGCGCGCGCTATCCAGGCGCCGCCGGCCCCTCACCCGGGCCGGCACGGACGTAGAGGACGTGCTGCGCGGGGGCGGCTGGAACAACGACAATGCCGAGAACCTCTCGGCCTCGGGCCGCAACTCCAATCACCCGACGAACCGCAACAACGACAACGGGTTTCGTTGCGCCAAGACCATGACCCCGGGCGATACAACACCCTGGGGAGCCGTCAGGCGGCCCAGAGCCGCAGCGTCGACGCCGACGCCGCGGGCGTGGCTGACCATGGTCCACCTCCTACGCCCGGGCCTCGCGTGCCGACCCCCTCGCCTCGCCGGCAGAGCCGGCCCGCGCGGGGCCGAAGAGTCCCTGTCCCAAGGGCCAGGGCCCCCGGCACCCGAGCCGCCTCGTCGGCCGGGGGCCGGGATTTTTTTTCTCGCCCCAACCCGCGCACGCGCCGAACCCCGCCCGGCTACTCGTCCAGAGCATCAGCCTCGCCGAGCTCGCCGCGCCGAAACACCCACGCCTGATGCTCGCGCTCGAGCAGCGCGCGGGTGTGGCCGTGAGCGGCGTGGGCCAGCCACGCGCGGAGGCGCTGGGTGACCTCGGCGACCGGCAGGCCACCAGCCGCGAACTCGGCCTTGAGCACGCCCACACGCCGACGCATACGGCGGACGTTGTCGTGACGCAGGCGGATGTTAACCGCGTCGCCACGGCGGCGGAGGACGAAGCCGATGAACGAGACCGGGTCGCTCGTCCGGTGCAGCCGGGTCTTGTCTGGATGCAGGCGGAGACGCAGTTCCGCGGCGCGCCCGTGCAAACGCGCCATCGCCTCGCGCAGACGCCCGGGGTCATCATCGAAGACGAGGATGTCGTCACAGTAGCGGACGAAGCCGCCGAGCCCCAGGTGAGCGGCGAGGAGGTGGTCGAGCGGCGCGAGGTGGAGGTTGGCCCAGATCTGCGAGGTCAACGACCCGATCGGCAGGCCGTGCGGGCGCCCCAGCGGCGTGAAGAGCTCGTCGCCCGGGAAGTGGAAGGCGACCGGCTCGACCGCCCCATCCGGCAGCGGCGCGTCGAGGAAGACGTCGCGGAGCCAGCGGAGCGCTGGCGGGGTCACGCGGTCGAGGAGAGCGCGGAGGATCGCGTGGTCGACGCTGGGGAAGAAGCGCTGGACGTCGACCCGGAGGACGAAGCGACGATGGCGTGCGAGCTCGCTGGCGCGGCGAAGCGCGCGGTGGGTGCCGCGGCCGGGCCGGCAGGCGTACGTCTGGTCGGCGAGGCGGCGCTCGATCGCCGGCAGCGTGGCGTCGATGAGGGCGTGCTGGGCGACGCGATCGACGAAGGGGAGGGCGTAGATCCGCCGGGGTTTAGGATCGAGCAGGCGGAAGGCTCGCCCAAGGCCGGGGCGGTAGGTACCATCGGAGAGCGCACGCGCGAGCACGAGGACGCGCGCGTCCACATCAAGCATAAACCGCGCGACGTCAGCGCTCCGCCGCTTGCCGCGGGCAGCGAGGTGGGCGAGGCGGAGCAGACATCGCTGAAAAAAGGGATCGAGCATCAAGCCTGTTGTCGGAGCCTGATCCCTATCTGCACCCCGCGCCCGCACAGCGCGCTCTGAGCCTTGCTCTCAGCGGTCACGCTCTTCACCCTGCACGGCTCCCCCGCCACCCTGGTCGCCCTGCTCGGGGGTCGGCGCGCGGTACCGCCGGATCCAGTCGCTGAACTGCTCGAGGAAGCTCTCGGGGCTGGGGAAGACGGCGATCTCGATCGGGCTCTCCCCGGGGCGGGCCTTGTTGAGCGAGATCCACACCCGCACGGCCTTACCCGTCGATGGCGAGGGCTCCACCTTGACGGCGAGCGCCGGATGCAGATGTGCACCTCGCCGCGGCCGAAGGTGAGGGAGAGGTTGAGGTTGTTGGGCTTGCTCATGTGGTTATGAAAAACAAGCCGGCCGCCCGGGTCAACACCACCGGACGGGCACGGCCGCGCAAGTCGCCCCGTATCACGCCTAGACCAGGCTATACGCCGTCCTTCTGTTAGCGTTATGAAAATCACATGGCGTGGTCGCGCGTCGCGCTTGCTCGCGCACTGGTCGAACCAGAGCCCCTGTTGGCCATGAGCGATCACTCCCGCTGACGCCGGCCGGGGGACCGTCTACCATCGAATCATGGGGCCTGTGACGGGCCCCCGCGGAGGTGGATCGTGGAGCGGAGGGTGGCGATGGCGACAGAGAAGAAGCGTTCGGGGGCAGCGACGACGAGGGCGAGCACACCAGGCGAAGGGGCGTCGACGGTGCCGCCGGTGTCGCCGCTGATGACCGCGGACGAGCTCGCGACTGGGCCTTGTCGTTGCAGACCCATTCGAGCCAGCGTTGCCGGAGGGTGCGCAGGATCGCCCGCTCTTGATCGAACTCCTCCTCGTAGTCGCGCCGGAGCCGTTGGAGCTCGGCGTAGCAGTACTCGTGCTGTTGGATGGCGAGCTCGGTGAGGCGTCGCGTGGGTTCGAGGATGTCGTCGTAGCGAGGTGCGCTGATGGCCGGTACAGATTGCGGATCGCTGGCCGCGGGGCCGCGCGCGATGATCTCACCGTCGACCGCGGCGACGAAGCCGGGGCCGAGGTAGTCGCTGATGAGAGGGCGAAGTTGATCGAGCTGGCCGGCGGTGAGCGCGGTGATGTCCAGCGCGACGGTCCGCTGCTGGCCGGCCGAACCATGGGGCCGGAAGACGGTGATGCGGTAGCGTCGCTCCGGCTCGGATGCAGGTGCCATCGCATCATCGTAGCCGATGGTGACGCGCGAGGGTGATCGGCGGGGCGCATGACGAGGTGGCGATCATGACCCGCGCGAGCTCGCCCAGGCGCATCACGACGTGCAGCTCATGATGCGCATGCAGCTCATGATGCGCATGCAGCTCATGATGCGGCGGGGCGCATCACGGCATGCAGCTCATGATGCGCATGCAGCTCATGATTCGGCGGGGCGCATCACGGGATGCAGCTCATGATGCGCGTGCAGCTCATGATGCGCATGCAGCTCATGATGCGGCGGGGCGCATCACGGGATGCAGCTCATGATGCGCACCACGGCGTGTAGCTCACGATGAGGCGAAGTCGATCGCGCTGGGCGGTGGGCGTTCATGACCCTCGCGGACGCGGCGGGGCGCATCACGGGTGCAGCTCATGATGCGCATGCAGCTCATGATGCGTATCACGGCGTGCAGCTCATGATGCGCCGGAGCGCATCATGATCGGTCGGCGTGGACGATCATCGGCGCGCATCGTGAGCCCGCCTCGGGTAGGCGCGGTGAGCCCAATCGCCCGCTGTCGACGGCTACCATGGAACCATGGAGGTCTCGACGTGGATGGCGGAGCTCCGCGACCGCGCGCGCTCACGCGGGGTCTCGCTGGCCGCGATGGCCCGCGCGGCGGGCATGCGGCCCAGCAACCTCCGCCGGCTGCTCTCGGAGAGCTCCGGGAGGCCGCGGCTCAACACCGTGATGCGGCTGCTGCCGCCGTTGAGGATGGAGGCGATGATCGGGACGACGCGGGCTCGTACGGCGATCGAGGTGGTCGCGGCCCTTGATGTGGTGCGGCGTCGCCAGAGCGCGACGTGGCGATCGTTGCTCGCCGGTCATGGTCGCGGTGTCGCGGCGATCGTGCGCCGGTTGGAGTCGGATCATGAAGCCCTCGGGCTCGACGTCGTGATGCGCTTGGCGGGCGCGCTGGCGCTCGAGATCTCGCTGGTCGATGCTGGCGAGGATGCGCCCGCATCACCGTCGGCATCTTCCGACGTAGCTCACGATCATGATGCGCGTTGTCGGGGTCGGGGGCGTCGTCGATCGCGCGCTCACGAAGGTGCGCTCGACGCTGGCGCGGATGGGCCGCCGGTGGCCACGCCCATCGACGCGCACCCCCGCTCCGACGATACGTCACCGACGGCCGGCGCGAGCTGGCCGCCACCGCTTCGACCTCCGCGCCTTGGCCGATACCGCGACATGCCGCGGGAGCGACCCCGAACGTCGCCGCAGGTCACGACGTCGACGTTACCGCCGCCTTCACCGCCGCCATCGCCATCATCGTCACCGCCGCCATCGCCGCGCGTGATGCCCGAGTACACCTTCGAGCATCGCCTGCTCGCCGCGCTCGCGCCGATCTCGGAAAACACCGGGCGCACGATCGTCCGCGCCATCGCCAACGTGGTCGCCGAAGTGCTCGAAGTGGAGCAGGATCTGCCCGACGATCTTGTTCGTCGTGTCGCCGACGGCACAGTTGATTTTTTCGCTCGCCTTCAGCGGCCGGTGCCGTCCACCGCCGCTCCGGTAGATCCACGGGCCGCTGATGTGGAGGCTCAGCTCGCGCAGGTCCTCCGGCAGCGCGACACCTTCGCCTCGGTGATCGAGGCGCTTCGACAGCAGCTCGTAGACGAGCGCGCCGCGCGGTCAGCGATCGACCGCGAGCTCGCCGATGAGAGGGCGGCGCTCGCAGAGCTGCGTGGCCGGTTGGGCGAGCTGGAGCAGCAAGCGACGGCCCACGCGCAGGCCGCGACGTCCGCGACGGCCGCGCTCGAGGAGCAGGCGCAGCGGCATGCGCAGGCCCTCACTGGCTTGCAGGCTGAGAACGCCGAGCTGCAGCGCGATCTCGAGGCGCTCCGCCATCTCGAGGCGCAGGTCAAGACGATCGTCGCAGACCAGAACGCCATCCGGGCACCGGACGACTCGGCTCCTGCGGGACGGTCGAGTTTTGCCAGGAAGTTTAGGAAGAAGGCGCCCACGCGCTGACGACGGCAACCCCGCCAGCGGCGATCTCATCTCCGAGCCTCGGCCGTCCGCGCCGCCGCGGGCGCGCCTCCGCGACCAACGCCGCGTGCACGACCCTCGTACACGACCCCGCCTTCGCGCCGCCTTCGTATACGAGCGTCGCGCACGCGCGAGGCGAGCATCGGCCCGCTGGACCGCCGGCGACCGGCGCGCCCTTCACGCCTGGAGCGGTTTTGACGAGCAGAGGTGGCTCATTTCTGGCGAGCGTCGAAGCAGCGCTCGTCACGCGGGCGCCCTACGCCCTACCCGCGACGCCTCGCGACCGCTGACCACCGACACCCCCTCGCGGCGGCGCCCTCGCCGGGACCGCGCTCGCGCGGCGCGGGGGGAACCCAAAAAAAGAACGAGAAAAAATACAACACCCCGTTGACAAAAAAAAAAGGGGGGGGGGGTAAACTGCCCAAGTATCTCACTTTGCAGATCAGCCCTTCGGCGGATACGCCAGGAGTCGCCCCGATGTGTAGCAAATCGACCCGACAGCAGCTCCTCGCCATGACCCGCTTTGACTTCACGTTTCTGGCCGGCGCCGCCAGCCAGACCCTGGTGATCGTCCCAGGGATCGACGTCAGCGCCTATTACCGCGCACAGCTCCTGATACGCCTTCATGCGTCGTCGATGAGCTCCGGCCAGAGCGTCGTGCTCGAACTCGACCATACCCTCCCAAGCGACGAAGATCCCGCCGAGTTTATCGATCGAGGCGCGACGGGCAGCCCCCCTCCTCAGCGTCACCATCGACAGCACCCACACCCCGCCGCTGCTCCGTAGCGGCGAAGTCACCGGCCTCCAGGCCGCCCTACGGGTCCGGCTCGTCGCCACCCAGACCAGCACCCCGCAGATCCCTTTTTTCGTCGAGGTCAGCGTCGTCCTCGTGCTGCGTGACTCCTGAGCTAGCCCTTTATGGCATTCTACACCAACAACACCCGTTATCGCGCCATTATCACGCTCCAGATCAGCGGACTCATCAGCCCTGACAAGGCGCTCTCGATCGGCCCGCCGGCCACGCCTCGGCACGTTGGGGCGGCCCTGGGGATCGCCGACTGGGAGGTGTTCCCCGGCGAGCGGCTGATCTTGCACGAGGGGACCGAAGCGGCGCTCCTCGCGGTCCGAAACGCCCCTTAACCCATCCACAGAACAGCGCGAAAGCGCCCTTTACCAAAGGAACCTCAAGGAGACCCCATGTCCGCGATCTACACCCCGATCTTCACGATGGAGCGATTTGACTTCACCTGGCTGGGCAGCAGCGCCAGCCACACGTTGACCCTCCACCGCGCGCTCAGCGTGGTACAGTGCACCCGTGTCCAGCTCTCGCTACGCCTGCACAGCAGCGCCGGCTCCGGCCTCACCGGCAGCCAGACGATCGTGCTCGCGGCCTACGGGACCAACCCTTCGCCGGTCGATCCGAGGGAGTTTACAAAAACCACGCCGCTCGTCAGCATCACCGCCAACAGCAGCAGCACCTTCCCCAGCCTGCTCAGCGCCGACGCCACCGACCCCGATCCCTTTCTCAAGATCGTGCTCACCTTCACGCAAGGCGCTACCGGCGGCACCCCGCTCTGGGTGGAGCTCAGCGCGGACTTCCTGGGGCGCCATGGCGGCTAACCAAGGCCCTCCGTACCGCGGCCAAGGCCCCGATCCCGTCGCCCTCGAGGCCCGCTGCCGCGCCGCCGTCGCCGCCGTCGCGCCAGAACTGCTCGATCTGAACGCCTACCGCGTTCGCATCGAGGACATCCCCCAGCCAACCATCACCGACCCGAAGAGCCTGGCCTGGCGCCCTGATTGCTACACAAAAGCGCGCTCCTTGGCAGCGGAGTCGACCCCTTCACGGGCCCACGGCTTCTCTCCCAACGACAAAGAGGGGACACCACCACCGAGCCGCTGCGCGCCCTGGTGTTCGTGCCGGGCCTCTGAGCCGCCCGTCGGTCCGCGTCGGAGATGAGATGGAGGGGAAACACCATGGACTATAATGTGGAGCTGTATCTGGCGATCGGCGGCCGCGAGGCCCTGCGCCCGGTGATCACGCGCTTTTACGCGCATATGGCCGCGGATCCGTGGCTGGGCCGGTGGTTCGAGGGCATCGACCTCGGGGATCAGGCGCGCCGGCTCGAGAACTTCCTGTGCTCGGGCGCCCCCGGCGAGCCGCACTACGTCCGCAATTACCCGATGATCGCCCACGCGCATATGTACATCACGCGGCCCATGATCAAGACGCGGATGCGCCTGCTGCGGCGCGCGATCGAGGAGCTCGGGCATTCGCCGGAGGTCGTGCGGCTGTGGCTGAAGACGGACGCGCTGTGGCACAGCGCGGTGGTGAAGGACAGCCCGCAGGATTGCCGCCCGGAGGCCGTCGGCAAGCCGCTGAAGGTCATCGGCGAGCCGCCCGCGTAGGGGCGCGAGCCCGGGGTGTGATGAAGCGAGCGTCGATGGGCGAGCCCGGCGAGCGCGCGGTGCGCCCGGACCGTGGCGAAGCAGGCGGCATAACCACGGCGTCCATTTTCTCGGGGCAATCCCAGTGCGCGAATCGATCGATTACAAGGACATCCACCCATGGGCCGGCGGTACAGGGAAGTTGTGTAGGACCGCCTCAATCACGCCAGACTCTTGCGCCAGCGCCGCGGCGACCTCCCTCGTCACGTCGACGGAGCTCGTCTCCGCCCTCGTCGCAGGCGGCACGCCGCCGGTCCGCGGCGAGGGCGCTTGGCCGCGCACCCGCAGCTTCCACCGCCACCCCGCCAGCGTGTGCGGGTTGACCCCGATCTCCGCGGCATACGCCTTCGTACTCTTCCCGCTCGCGGCCAGTCCCTCGACGCGCGGCCGCCACAGCTCCGTCCCTTCGGAGCCCGGCTTCGCTCCTCTCCCCCTCACAGCTCCCCCCGCTCGCGCTTGCTCGCCAGGTGCTCATGCGGCGTCATCGGCCGAAAATCCAGCCGAAACCCGCCAGCTAAGCTCACGACCTCGAACTTCATGTTCCCCGGCACAAGCACCGCAAAGCACCCCCGCCGCACCGGATCCGGCGGCAAAACCATCACCGCCCTCGTGTCCTCTGCACCCTCGTTCTCTTCGTTCCTGTCCATTCGTCTCGTCCTCCTGCCCCAACCCCTAACACCCCCTCCCAGAGCCCCGCACTACGCGGTGGGTCGGACGGATACGACCAGAATGGTGGTGGTTCTACGGGTTCAGATCGACCCGACACAGCTCCCGCCTCCTGGCAGCAGACGCGTGAGCAACCAGAGACCCAGCGGCGCCTCGTCGCCAACATCTTCCGCGCTGTCGCCCTCGGTGAGCATCCAAAGGCTCTGTAGCCCAGAGACCCCCAGCCCGGGAGACGCGGTCCGTCGGACGGGTACTTCAGATCGACCCGACACAGATGTTCAGGCGCCAGATCGCGATCTCTCGACGCTTGTTCGGGTCCATCGACCGACTCTTACCCCCCTTGTCCGGCCACTTGGGGTGGGATCGCGCCAGGCTCGACAGGTCCGATCGGCTATGTCCTTTGGGTCACATCATGCGCAGCCCCGGGAGCGCGAGGTTCAGGAGGATCGTCAGCCACACAGCCCGCCCCCGCTCCCGCCAGCGAAACCCCGCTTCGAGCGCGACCCGAGATCACGGAAATAGCGCGACCTGACACAGGGACGGGGGTTCCCTCCGCGCTTCGTCCGTGATCTCTGAGGTCCAAACCCCGGCCTACCACTCCTTCGAGAAGAGCTTGACCCTGGGTAGGTTCTCGCCCATTTCTCCCGGTTGGTCGCCACGATGCTGGGTGTCACCAAGCCCGAGTTGGCCGTAGGAATTGCCTCCCCAACACTTCACGGCACCGCTTTCAAGCAGGGCGCACTGGAAGAAGCCTCCTTGCATGTCACCGGGCGCGCCGTGCGCAAGAGCAGCTACGGGCTCTCCGAGCTCGACGAGGGGGAGGTCGTTTCCCATCTCACCGGGTCCATCGCCACGATTATTCGTATCGCCGAGGCCGAGTTCCCCATACGCGTTGTACCCCCAGCACTTGACCAGTCCGCCCTTCAATAGGGCACACGAAGTATCCGCGCCGGCGTTGACGCTGATAGGCTCGAAGCCTGCGCCGAGGTCTACGGAAAGCAAAGAGTCACCCATCTCCCCTGGGTTGTCTCCCACCAACTTCTCCGCAGAGCCGATTCCGAGCTGGCCACTCCAGTTACATCCCCAGCACTTGACCCGGCCGTCGGTCAGGAGCGCACAGGAATGATCCCATCCGACGTCGAGGCTCATGACCGTGGCGTCGGCTCCGAGCTGGACAAAGGGTAGATAGTCCCCCATCTCGTCGGGGTCATCGCCGCGGTGATTCGGGTCCCCGAGACCGAGTTGCCCATTTTGGTTCGGTCCCCAGCACTTGACGTGGCCGCTCTGGAATAACGCACAATTGTACCAGCCAGTCGAGATCCTCGCGCTCTCCCCACCTTTTCCCAGCTCAACAAACGGCAATTTCTCACCCATGTCTCCCGGTTTAGCACCGCGATTGGTTGCATCGCCAAGTCCGAGCATACCATACGCGTTGAATCCCCAGCACTTGAGCAGTCCTGACTCGAGGACCGCGCATGAGTAGTGCCATCCCCCGGTCACCGCGACTACTGGCTCTTTCACGCCGAGGTCGACTGCGGGGAGCTTGTCGCCCATCTCGTCTGGTTCATCCCCTCGGTGGGATGCATTACCCAGGCCAAGCGCACCGTCCTTAGCATATCCCCAGCACTTAACAGTGCCGTCGTCGAGTAGCGCGCAGGTGTGGTGGGCTCCCGCGGCTAGGGCGATCGCCGACACGTTCGCACCAAGGTCCACCTCCGGAAGCTTGTCGCCCATCTCATCAGCCTCATCACCGCGATCTTCGTCGTCTCCCAAGCCAAGCTCCCCATTCCTGTTATACCCCCAGCACTTGACCTTACCTCCTGGGAGCAATGCACATGCATGCACGCGACCCACCACGACCTGGAGCACCTTCCGCTTCTTGCACTCCACCGAGCAGGAGTGGATTCCGTTCTCGTCCCCGTCGTCGCACTCCTCCCCTAGTGACACAATCCCGTCCCCGCAGCACCCCGAATTCCCGTCGCAGTCCTCGTCCGCCTCTGTTTCGCACTGCTCGACCTTTGGTTTCACGAATCCCTCACATGTACCCCACGATCCTCCGATGCAAGTCTGCACCCCTTGTTTGCAGATTCCGTTCTCAAGATCCTTTGGGTTACTCGGATAACATTTCTTCGGCGGATCGTTTTGGCCACATTGGCACTCTTCATCGACTTGTGAGTCACAGTCGTTATCCAGGCTGTCATTGCAGATCTCATTTGGGATGGGTTGACCCTGGGACGGGTACATGCCCTCGCAGGGACCCCAGCTCTGGCCGTCACCGGCGCACTCGCGCTCGCCGCCTACGCAGAGGCCGATCTTCTTCTCCTGTTTGGCCTTGATTCCATCATCGCCGACATACGTGCACGCCTCCTTCGCGCCCGGTACGCAGAGGCATCCATTGTCGGGTTCGCCGTTGCAGTCCTCGTCGATGTTGTTGGCGGCGCACTTCTCGTCGGTGGGCAGTACATCTCCGGCACACGTGCTCCACGAGCAGTCGCCGAGCTGAGTCTTCGCGCCTAGCTTGCAGGCCCCGACCCCCGCGGTCTTCTCTGGGCCCGTGTAGCACAGCACCTGTTCGCCAGGGTAGCAGTCGGCCTCCGGCAGCATCAGCGTCACCGGAGTGCATTCGCCCGGCCCATTGCAGGCGCCGGGTTGCTCGACGGCTCCTTGCACCTGCACTTCGGCGAGGAAATTCGGTGACAGCCCGGCCTTGAGCGCGACCAAGCCGCCGCGCTTGGCCTCGACACACGCGAGTCCATCGGCCTTTGTGTACTTAGACATCGTCCCCTGGTAGTCGAGCCCCGCTGCGGTGACCTGCATGTTCATCACCGGGTTGCCCATGGGATTGACCACGGTGACATCCCAACAGTTCTTGTCGATCCACGGCTTGTCGGCGTTCCACCAGGTGAAGTGAGCAACCTCGACGATCCATGCTAGCCTACCGTCCTCACTCACGATCGTACCTGCGCCCTCCTCGCGCCAGAGCCCCTGTCCGTGATCGAAGAACCACGCCGGGATCGACTGACCCGCGCTGACGGTCGATTGCAGCGCCGTCGGCACTGCGAAGGTCAATCTGGCCTTTTTCCCCGGGGCGAGCTGGAGCCGCTGGCCATCCTGCCAAGCACTGATCTCGGCCATCATCACCGGCTCCAGCTCGGCTGCGCTCTCATCGGCGCGCACGGCTGCAAGCGGCCCGGGTAGCTCGGCCATCGCGTCCGGGAGAGTCGGATCGAGCGGCACTAGCGTCACCTCGACGTTGCCCCGCACGGGGTGACCGTGGGCGTCGACGAAGGCGTCGGGCGGCAGCTCGACGCGGATTCCGGCGCGCTCGGCGACGCCGCCCGATTCGGCGGGCAGCACCACCGGCTCGCCAAGCGCGTGAAGCACGACGACATGCAGCAGCTCCGCGCCGCTGGCAACCTTGTCAAAGACTGCCGTCGAGGTCGTGTACCCGCCTGCGGAGACACGCATGACCAGGCGCGTCGCGAGCTCGTCAACCCCGACAGGCAGGTCCAGCAGCCCGTCAACGCCGGTGTTGTGTGAGGCGCCGCTAAACTCAACCAGGGCCCCCTCGATAGTCAGCCGGTCGCCATCGACGACCTGCAGCGTCACACGCGCCGGAACGCCAGGATTCGGTTCTCCCGTGGTCGCGTCGCCCGAGTTGGATCCCTCGCTCGAGGTAAGCTCACCGGTCGTCATTCCACCTGTGGTGCTCGACTCGCCTGTCGACGAGGAGATACCCACAGTCGGGTCGCTGCACGCCTGTACCATCAGCAGGCCGCTAAGAGCCATCATTGTACGAATCTTGACATCACGAAGTTGGGGTTGCATGATGCGTCTCCTCATTCTTTCCACGGGAATTGGATTCCAGGCTCGTCGGCCAATTCGCCGGGGTTATCACCGACGTCGACCAACAGTCCGTTGCCGAGCTGGTAGCTCCCACCGTCGCCCCAGCACTTGCCTGTGTTGCCGCTTGTGCGCGCGCAGACGTGGCGCCAGCCGGCGTTGATGTCGGTGACTGCCACCCCGTCACCGAGGTCGATCGACGGAAGGTCGGCTAGATTGCTGACGATCGGGTCTTTGTGGCCCTGCCCGAGCTGACCGTCGCTGTTCAGACCCCAGCACTTGGCGGTGTCACCGACCAGACGCGCGCAGGTGAAGTCTTGACCCGCCGTGATCTGGAGAGCCGGGACGCCGAGGTCGATCGTCGGCAAGCTCGCGGGGGTCTCGTTGTCGCCGATCTTCAAGTTCGCGGGGTCGTAGCCGAGCTTGCCGCCCGCGTTATCGCCCCAGCAACGGATCAAGCCCGAATCGAGGCGAGCGCAGGTGTGGACAAGGTTGGCTGTTAACTCGACGACCTTGCCACCGACGGGCACATCCGAAAGTTTTTCGAGCGTCTCGTTGTCGCCGATGTCCTCCGTGTTGCCGTATCCCAACTGACCCGATGCACCGGAGCCCCAGCACTTGACCCCGCCGGTGCCGTACAAGGCGCAAGTGTGGCTCCCGCCGGCCACCAGGTCGACGATCCCGGCCGGCAACCCGAGCGTGCCGGCGGACGCGGGGATCTCATCGTCGCCGATCGTGTTCGTGTTGCCATAGCCGAGCCGGCCGGCCTTGCCGAGGCCCCAGCAGAGCACCTGACCGTCCACGCGTAGCGCGCAGGTGTGTCCCCAGCCCACAGCCAACTTGGAGACCTTGCCACCGACATCAATCGTGCCCGCAATCGCCGGCTCGTTGTCCAGGCCGACAGTGTTCTTATCACCGTATCCAAGGCCTCCATCGAGGCCCTCGCCCCAACACATTACATCGAGGGTATCGAGGAGCGCGCAGGTGCGCTCGACGCTGGCCCGGATGTCCACGACCCGCTTGCCAGGCCCGAGGTTGATCGGGGCCTTCGGCGGCACTTTTTCACTGAAATTGCCCTTTCCGGTGCCGAGGATCCCCTGCGTGTTGAGACCCCAGCAGCGCACCGCGCCATCGTCCGTCAGGGCGCAGGTGTGCAGATCGCCAGCGACAAGCTTGAGCACTCCGGTGCCGCACTCGACCACGCCGTCGCAGTTCTCGTCGACGTCGGGGGTGCCGCAATCTTCCTGTGCAGCCGGCAGGTTGAGCGTGCACGACTCCCATTGCCCGTCGATGCACATCTGTTCGGTCTCGACGCAGATGCCCTTCCCAGCCTTCCAGGCGATGTCGGGTGGAAATGCGCAGGTCGCCGCATCGCCGTCTACGCACACGCAATGGGCAGGCTGGGTATCGCCGTCGCAGTCCTCGTCGAGCGCGGGCGTCGAGCAATCCTCCGCCGTCGGCACGCCACCACCCCCACAGGTCCAGCCATTCGCGGAGCAACTCGGGATCCCCGGCTGACACACACCGACCCCCTCCTGTGCCTCACTGACCACGGGGGCATAGCAGAGCGGAGGCGGGCCATCGCAGGGGAGAGGGTAGCTGAGCAGCGGTTCCGAGCGGAAGATCTGGCTCCCGTCGGAACCCGCGAGCACATACCCGAGGCTGACCCGCCGGATCTCGCCCCAATCTTTCGGAGGCAAGATCTCGACGATATCAACAGGATTGAACATCAGTTTCTCGACCGCGACTGCGAAGCGGTGGAGGCCGGTCGAGGTCTGGACGTCGATGAAGATCGGGCCGACGAAAGGCATCATCTGGACGAAGGCGAGGCCGACCTTGAGACCCTTTCCGCCAGCGAGAATCCCGACAGGACACTTGCTACACCCAGTCTCGCCTGGCGCTGGGGTGGTCCACGGAGGGAGCGGTTGCGGGGGAAGCGGCGGCAGGTCAGTCTGTGGCCAGATGGTTATCTCGTCGCCGCACGCGGAGGGAGACGTCGAGTTCGACATGAAGTCGGGGCCGAGCACCACCGTGTTAAGCATCGGCGTCTCGAGCATGCCCTGCACGTACGCAGCGATCGTCGGGTCTGGACCGGGGGGCCCGGCCCAGACCTGAAAATCCGTGCAATCTCCCCCGGACACCAGGCAAGCGGCGCGAAGTGCGCTCAAGATCGATACCTGCCGGGACTCCTCGAGGTTCGGGAATTGGGCGGGTGTCCCCAGCCCGGTCCCCGAGCCGTAGATAATTGCGCGCACCTCGGCCGGCGTCAGCTCCGGAAAGTACGACCACACCCATGCCGCCGTCGCTCCGACCGTTAACGCGGCGACCGAGCTACCGATCAACATCGCGCTCGAGTCATCCGCGGCGCCGAATGCCGCCCCCTGGGCCGCCAATGGAGCCTGGGCACCCTGTCGGGCGTTCGCGTGTGCGCCACCGTCGGAAGTGACATGCGTCGCGGCGAGCACCAACGGGCGCTCGCCGAGCCATTTCGCATCGGCGTGATCGAAGCCGAGGACCTCACACGTCGCCGCGTCAGGAGCCGGGATCGCCTCCAAAAACCCAGGACCGACCGGCCCGGTCTGAACGCAGGGCTCAGCGTCTGAGTTGCCGGCCGCCGCGATGGACAGCGCCCCGTGGCACGACGCACGAGCGAGTGACGCGAGCACGAACTGGAGATCCGCCGGTATCTCAGGATCGGACACAATCTCCTGCACCGACTTGCCCTGGAGCGGAGCAAAGCCGTACTCGTCGATACCTTCCCAGCCTAGCGCAAGTACGAGGATCAGACGCGCACCAGGAGTCCCATACTTCCACTGCTCCACGCCCTCGTTGATCCCCTGAGCGAGGTCGAGGAAGCTGCCGAAGAAACCGCCCCGCTCGCGATCTTCGCCCAACTCCGGGATTCGGGGCAGGCCGAGGTGATTGTACACATTCGCACGGCAGTCGCCATCGACGCACAGGATGCTTCGGGCCAGTTTGTGCAGCGTCAGCCCGTGCTGCGAGCGCGGCAGAAGGCCCTTTTCGAGGAGTCCGTCGGGCATTGTATCGATCAACCGCAGGTCGACTGGCGCAAGCCCAGGTCCGGCCAACATCGGCGCCGGCGGTTTTCCGATGTTGGCCAAAAACTCGTCATAGATCTTCGTCCGCAGTGTGATGTCTGCGCCAAAGAAATCACCCTGCGGGATCACACGCGGGCACAGCTCAGCGAGGCTCTCCACGCCATCGACCGACCCTGGCAGGGCCGTCAGATCAGGACTTGATTGACCGTCCGGCGTCCAGCGGTACTCGCAGAACGACCCAAGGACCCCCTCGGCTCCGAGAGACGTCCCGAGCCAACTCCCCTGATACCCCTCGAACTCCCCGCAGGTCCCGTCGTCGATGCGACGGCCGACATAGACATTGCCCTCGCAGTCGGGAATCTTTGCCGGCGGCTCCGCCGTGTCGGCCGCGCTTGTCGAGTCGCCCGTCGAGGTTGCACCCGCGGACGCGCTGGCGGAATCCTCGATGTTCGCTCCGCTGTTCCCGCAGCTTGCGCAGCACAGCAACCCCGTAACGGCTGCGGCGCAGGAAAGCAGACTTACAGTACGGCCCTTGATGATCATTTCCGTGATCCTCTGTAGACCCCTTGGACGCGACGGCTGGAGACATGACAGGTCGCCGCGGAAAAAAATCAACATAATAAACTGTGTTTTGTGGGCCGTTGCTGGTGAATTGGCTGAGGATGACCATCCCGGTTATGGGACCCACATTCTGTACGCGCAAACCGTTGGTCGTTCGCCACAGCCTTCGCCATCCAGCAGGCTGGCCTGGGTCTCGGCCAGGGTAGCGGGATCGGCCAGCTTCGTGCCGCCCTCGGAACGTTCGTAGAGTTCTTTGACGAAGAAGAGGGCTTCTTGATCCCCGATCGAGCGGCTGGTAGCGATAACGAACGCCGAACCCCGCAGAAGGAAGGATTGACCGATTGCGAGACCTCCACTTCGCGCCCGAGGCTCGATCAAAGCAGTCTGACAGGCTGAAAGCACGACGCCTCGGGGGGCTCGGAACGGCTCAGCGACGAGGATGTCCTCGACCGACAGGCTGCTCACCTCGCCGAGCAGTAGTTCGGTGTCCCACAGGTCCTTCGACCCACGAAACTCCTTTCGGGTGGCGCCGTGCCCGACGAAGTGGAACAGATCAGCCTGCCCGAGCTCAGCGAGCACTCGCTCGCGGGTCGCCTGATCATCTGCGAGTTCGCGCCCCTCGATCCCGGCACGTTCCCATGCCGCGAGCACGTGGCGCGCCTCAGCGTTGACATAGGTCAAGGGCAGCATGTCATGTGTGCGACCAGGATTGGCCCGCACAAGCAGTGCCCTGCTCGGTACACGCGGCTCCTCCGAGGAGCCGACCGGGAGGTCCAGTGCGTAGACAACGGGGACCTGCGTCAGCAAGGGACGACCGCGGAAGGGAAGACCGTGGACCTCGCGGGCGAGAACCTCGCCCGAGGCGATCACGCGGAGTTGGCGAGCGCGAGCGATCATGTCGGCGAACGGATCCAGGAGCGCCGCCGACCACTGCGTATCCCCATCCTCGTCCGTAGGCAACGTGAAGACGTTCGCGCGAATGTTCACACCGTCATCCGCAAATCCGGCCCAGCGAGCCCCGATGGGATAGTACACCAGCATGAGTTCACCGTGGTCAGGCTCGTGCAGCGCCAGCGAGCTCCCCGGCGCGTGGCGGGCCCCCTGGCCCAGCGCCTCGTGCAGTCGATCGCGCAAGGCTCGCCGCAGCTCGCGGCGATGCGCCAATTCAAGTTTCTCCTCGATCACGCTGCGTCGCTTCGCCGCGCTCTCCTCGATCGCCCTGCGTGTCGCCACGACGTCCTCGCGAACTGCCTCGCGTTGCGCCGTGGACATCCGTGACCTCGCTAGTAGCACCTCGAGCGCTCGTGTTCTCGTTCGACGCACGATCGTCAGCGCCGCACGGAGATCCGGGGCTGGCGCTGTGAGATGCAACTCGACGAGCGCCTGAGGCGCCCGATCCCACACCGTATCGGCGCGTGCCCGTGCGGTACCCAGGGTCAAGTCGAGCAAGATATCCTCACGTAACGCGTCCGCACGGGAGAAGGCACGCATCGCGCCGGCCCGCTCTCCGAGCATGCGCGCGACCTGGCCCGATGCATATTCGGCGCGCCAGATGGCACGAATATCCGTCCATCGTTCGGCGGCGGCCCGAAGCGGTGGGAGGTGTCGGCGTGCCAGCTTGACGTCCTCGGTTGCGACCGCCGCCCGCACAAGGATGAGATGATACCAGAGTGCTAACTCCGGTCCCAGCCGTTCCGCATCGACATCGCGCAACAGAGCACGAACTCGAGTGAAATTCCCGTTCTGGACATCGGAGAGCGCCAGATTGATGGCCGCGTTGTCACGATTGCGAGCATCGTTACATTGCGCCGGCATTGACCGCGCAGCGAAAAGCTCTTCAAGACGAGGTTGCGGATCCTCGGACGTCAGGCCGCGCTCCCGCGCCATGAGGCGGGTCCAAGAGACTTCCGTCAACATTGCCATCCGGCCGCAGAACTGCTCTTCTCGATATCGACCGACGATGTCTTCGATCTGCGCTTCGATCAAGGGCATGGCGTCGTCCTCGCCGATCGCCTCCGCGAGCGCGTACTCGAAGCCGAGGACATAACTCGCAAACTCGTGGTCCTGGACTCGGCTCGCCATGACGCCAGCGCCGCCCAACTGCTGCCAAGCGCCGCCCAACTGTCCGATCATTTCGAAGTATTTTGCACGGTAGTACCGCCAGTCTGTCGCGTAGCGGGATGACACGAGCGCGCACGTCGCTCCACGTGCGATCTCCTCGCCCATAGCCTCCGGGTCCTGTAGGCCATCACGGTGGCGAAACGCGAGCGAGAAGGTGACGTCGCACACCCGTGAAGACCACCCGATGCGTCGGAAGAGAGTCCGCGCGATATCGGCGTCCTCAAGCGCCGCCCGGAACTCACCTGAACGATAGTTCACCTCCTGCCGCAGGTCGCGGGCCGACGCCAGCACGGCGAGGTCCCTCTCCGTCTTGCCGGAATTGTGGTCTGACAGGACGTCCTCAAGCACGGCAAGAGCCTCTCCGAAGTCGCCGCTGCTCATCAAGGCTTTGGCCTGAGCGAGCGCTGGATCGAGTGAGAGCATGGGGGCAAGGGGCAGCGACCACAATTCCTGTCCCCGAGAACGCAGCATGATCTTCCGGGTCTGTTCACTTGGTTCGATCCTCGCCCAGCAGCCACCGTCCTCGAAGCCGGCCGCGAGTTTGACCTCTCCGATGTCACCGGTCAGATCGAGACCAAGTTTCTCCCAACATCCGGCATTGATGGCTGCGGTGGTTGTACCTCCTCCCCATAGCAGAGGGTCGAGCGGGCGCGATGAGTGCCGCGCCCAGACCACCAGTGACTTGCCTCGCGACATTAGACAGGTGCGGTCGACGCGCTCGACCGTACAGCCAGTCCAACTAAGGCTAACGATGCCTCCCTTCGAGTCGGAGATCTCGTGCGCCCCCGTGCGCAAGACAGCGATGACCCGGATAAGCACATATAGTAGTGGATTTACCATCGCCTCACTCCGCCGCGCGCGGCTCGATCCGTAGCATTGCCTCGCCGCGCCAGCGGACAGAGCGGCTTCTCGAATCGACAGCCTCGATACTTAAGCGCCATGTACCAAGCCCTAGATCGTCGAGGTTGCCCTGGATTTCTCTGTCCCCTAGCGCAGGATCGCCGATCCGTACAACCCAGGGAAGGTCACGCTGGCGCCCGTCCTGTGTGGCGTAGATGTGGATCTCCAGGTCAGTGCGAACTCGCTCGACCGGAGTCATCGTGAGAGTGAGATGGTCACCATCGGTGAGGAAAAATTCGGAGCCGCTGGATGCGTCGTGGCCACGAACTACCGCATGCCCGCCATGAACATCTAGTTGGAAGTGGAGATCTTGGGGCGTGGTCGAGGTCAGCGACGGCGAAGGCACCGAGGAGCCTTCTGGACCGGAAGCGATGGCCAGTATGATCGCCGCGGCTCCGGCCAGCGCGGTCAACGATGCGCCGAGCCAGACCCAGTGGGAACGGCGTTCTCTCGCTGCAGCGAGCGACAGGACAGAGGCATCGCTGCGAGCACTTGCCACGCCGCCGGGCGGGACAACGGCCGCTTGCGCGAGCGCTCGTTCGAGGATCTGCTCGGCTTGCTCCGCGGCCAGTGGCTGCGCCAGACTCCTCAAGGAGTCTTCGACCTCCGCGTCAAGTGACGGATGCACCTCCTGGGGCCCCTCAATGTAGAGGACCCTCGCGCGCGCCCAGGACCCGAGCTCCGCGGCTTGTTTTGTCGTCTCGGAGAAGGCTTGCTCCTGTGACTTCGGTGTATTACGCATGTTTACTCTGCCTCCATCCCCCGGTCTCGCCGAAGAGATCTCTGATTTTGCGTATGGTCCGCGAGGACCACTGGTGGATCGCGTTCTCGGAGACCCCTTCCTCTCTTGCGACTTCGGCGGGGCTCATCTGCTGAACATAAACTCTGTCGAAGCGTATCCGATCGCTAGGGCTCAGCTTCGTATTGAGGATTTGATAAAGATGTTCGAGATGCTGACGATGCTCCAGGTCTTCCGCGAGAGTCGATCGCATCGACACGCCGTCGTCGACCATAACCATCAGCTCCTCAGCAGACAACAACTCCGATGCCCATGGGTTGCCCTTGAACCGCTTGAACCGGTGATGGATGAAGCAGCGACTAACAATGCCGATGAAGCTGGAGAGGGAGCACCCGCGAGCCGGATCCCATTGGCGAAGGATCTTGCCACCGTCACGTAGGAGTTCGAGCAGGACATCATGGACGAGATCCTGGCGAACCGTGGCTAGGTCTCGGCGCTTCTGTTGCGCGATCGGACGCAGAACATAGACGACTTTCCGGTCGACTACCGATAACAACCACCGAGCGAGCGGTCGCATCAACTCGGGTCTGTCGGAGAAGGCTGCCTGAATCTCCTCCGCTGAAGGACCATCCATCCCCCAGAGTCGAGTCGCCTCACCTGAGGAACGATGGTCTGCTGCGCGCGCGAACGTCTTCATGACTGTGTCTTCCTCGTGGTTCTGAGATGCTCTGCTCTGACGGATGCGCGAGAATGATCTTCAAGTACAGCTCAGGCGTCAAGTGCAGTTCGGGCGGAGGCGTGTCTGACACCCCCTTGGTGGCGGGCAAGCAAGACCTGACACGGCGTGCCCGGGGAGGCAGTCCCCACCTGACGTGCAATCGTCGATACGCGTCATTTATCCATGAGAAAAATCACGCATGTGGCGCGATCGCCCACACTACCACTCCTTCGAGAACAGCTTGACGCGGGGGAGTTTCTCGCCCATCTCTCCGGGCTGATCGCCGCGGTTCTGGGTGTCGCCCAGACCGAGTTGCCCGTAGTCATTTCTTCCCCAGCACTTTACCGAGCCGTCTTTTAGCAATGCGCAATTGAATGTATTGCCGTACCCATGACCCAGAGCTTCAACCTGTTTGCCGAGGTCCACCACAGGGAGCAAGTCGCCTAATTCCCCTGGCTGATCGCCCCGATTTTGGGTGTCACCGAGACCGAGCATCCCTGATGCGTTAGCTCCCCAGCACTTAATATTCGACGATGTCGTCAGTGCGCATGAACAACTGGTTCCAGTATGAATGTCCTTAGCCATTACTCCTGCACCCAAGTCCACGCCTACCAGCACCTTCTGACCAGGGATGTAGCCCACATTGGCGATGCTGCCAGTGCCAAGCGCACCGTGCGACCCGTTTCCCCAGCATCTTATCTCCCCTCCCGCAAGAAGGGCACATGTATGACTGTGGCTCGCTTGAACCTGCTGAACGCTAACCGGCTTACCAAAGTCGGTCGCGGGCAAAAAATTGCCCATCTCCCCTGGCTCATCGCCTAGCGCCCCGACGAAGCCGTTACCGGAATAAATGCCATCCCCCCAACACTTGACCCTTCCGTCGCCAAAAACTGCACATGCATGGCTGTAGCCCGCAGTTACGTCGGATACCACGATTTGATCGCCGAGATCGACCGCGGGGAGGGCCTCTCCCATCTCTAGGGGTTCATCCCCTCGGTTATTCGTGTCGCCAAGTCCGAGAGTTCCCGATTGGTTGCCTCCCCAGCATTTGACCGAGCCATTGTCGAGCAGGACGCAGGTCGTGAAAAGACCTCCAGACAATGCCGCTACAGAGGATTTTACACCGATGTCCGTGGTAGGCAAGTTGTTGCCCATCTCCTTCGGCTCGTCACCTCGATGACCCTTGCAGCCCAGCCCGAGCGAGCCATTGCCGTTGAAACCCCAGCATTTTACCCCTCCGCTGGTGAGTTTCACGCAGGTGTGAAAGGCGCCCGCGGTGATGAATACCGCGCTCTCCCCATCGCCCAAGTCTACCGCAGGCAGCGCGGCCCCCATCTCTCCGGGCTCATCACCTCGATTGCTCGTATCCCCGAGCCCGAGCTGCCCGTAATCGTTTCCCCCCCAGCACTTGACCGTCCCCCCGGTTAGCACCGCGCAAGCGTGCTGAAAGCCAACTGTAACCTGCAACACCTTCTGCACCATGCAGGTGGACGAGCAGGCATCGTCATCGCTCAGCCCTCCGTCGTCGCACTCTTCCCCGGGCGACACCACCCCGTCTCCGCAGCATCCCGAGTTCCCGTCGCAGTCCTCGTCCTCGTCCGTCTCGCACATCTCGACCTGCGGCAGGACCTGTCCCTTACACGGACTCCATTCGCCCCCGCTGCACGTCTGCATCCCCTTCTGGCAGATGGCGAGGTCATGGTCGGTATCATCTGCGTTACCCTGATAGCACTCTTGTTTGAAACCGTTGTCGCACGCGCAGCCCTCGTTGACCGCGCCGTTACAGTTGTTGTCGAAACTGTCCGCACACGCGGCTTTATCGACTCCCTCGATTTCCGGAAGCGTCGGTACACTCTGCGGAGGCATCATGCCCTCACATGACCCCCAATTCTTGCCGTCGGCGACGCACGTGCGGATCCCCCCGTGGCACACGCCGATCTTGAGGTCCTGCTTGTCTGCGATCTCGGGGTTGGCGTGACTGCAGACCTCCATCGCACCGGGGGTGCAGACACACCCGTTATCTGGGTCTCCATCGCAGTCTTCATCGACCTCCACGGTCGCGCATTTCTCTGCTATCGGCACCTGCGACCCGTCGCACGGCCCCCACGAGCAGTCGCCGAGCATGGTCTTCACACCCGCCTGGCAGATGCCGATTCCCTTTGTCTTCTCCGGCCCGGAATAGCAGGCCTCCTGGATCCCGGGGCTACAATCGTCCTCCAGCATCAGCGTCACCGGGACGCACATCCCCTGTCCCCCGCAGTCGCCAGCCTCCCCGGGGTTTCCTTGCACCTGCGACTCCGACCGGATTTTCGGCCACCACCCTGCTTGAAGAGCAACCTTGCCCCCGAGTTTGCCCTCAACGCAGGTCTTCCCGTCGCCCTGCGTGAACTTCGACATCTTTCCCTGGTAGTCGACCCCAGCGGCGGTGACCTGCATGTTCATAACATGATTACCCTTCGCACTGAGGACGGTCACATCGTAGCAGTTCTTCTCCCTCCAAGGTTTGTCGGCGTTCCACCAGGTGAAGTGTACCACCTCGATCACCCACACCAGCATACCGTCCCTTTTCTCGATCGTGCCGACCCCATCTTCGCGCCAGACCCCTCCGACATCATCGAACCACCATCCGGGAACTTGCTGTCCCTCGCTGAGAGTCGCCTGAAGCGCCACCGGCACCTCGAAGGTCGTCTTCACCTTCTTCCCCGGCGCGAGTTGCAGCCGCTGCCCGCCCTGCCAGGCGCTGATCTCCGCCATCATCACTGGCTCGAGCTCCGCCGCGCTCTCGTCCGTGCGCACCGCGGACAGGGGACCTGGCATCTCGGCCATCGCGTCCGCCTTCGTCGGGTCGAGCGGTACCAGCGTCACCTCGACCTCACCTTTGACCGGGTACCCCAGCGCGTCGATGAACGCCGCGGGCGGGATCTCGACCTTCACGCCGCCCTGCTCGGCCACGCCGCCCTGCTCAGCCGGCAGTACGGTCGGCTCGCCCAGCGTGTGCAACACTACCACCTGCAACAACTCGGCGCTGCTGCTGGCTATCCCCTCGAACACCGCCGTCGACGTCGTGTGCCCGCTCGCCGAGACACGCATTACCAGGCGTGCCCCCAACTCCTCGTCCTCGACCGGTAGGTCCACCAGCCCCGCCACACCGCTGGCGGACATCGCCCCGCCGAATTCCACCTGCGCCGCCTCGATCGGCAGCCCGTTGCCGTCGACGACCTGCAGCGTCAACCGCGCCCGTTTGGCTGCGGGCTCCGTTGTTCTGCCCGCGGACGACGCGTCGGTCTCTCCCGTCGTCGGCGTCATGCTGACGGTCGTTACGGATCCGCTTGTGCTCGCCTCGTCGCTCGACGAAGCATCGTTAGTCGTCTCCTCGCCGCTGCACGCCCCGGCCACCAGGAGTCCGCACAACACCGCGATTGAACAAAGTCTGCCGTCATTAATGTGAGCACGCATCTCTAGCTCCTTCATTTGCCAGGATGACTTAATCCCGACGTATTTGGCGGTTTATCCAGGTTCATTTCTGAAAGCGTCAATTAGTCTGGTGCCGAGTTGATATTTGCCACTATCGCTGAAACACCTAACAACGTCTCCGTGAGTTGTATAGCGCTTGATAATCATGTCCGTGATCCCCTATGGACCCGTAGGACTTGACGGCCCGAAAGATGACAAGTCGCGTTCGAAAAATCTTCAACGGATGAGGGCTGACGGTGTCCAGCCGATCCCGCCGCCTTCTCCAATTCTTGGCCGAGTCGCCGCGGGTCTCCTGCTCGTTCTCTATGGAGTCTTCCAAACAGTTCCACGGGTGATCGCTGGGCTGGCTGTTCCGCCCAGAATGGGCACCCTTACCCTCGTGAACCCCAGAATTCTGGAAATTGTCGCCCTCCGGCCGGGGGCTCTCGCCACGCTTCGCCCGTGATCTCCAAGGCCCAAGCCCCGGCCTAAGCTCGACCCGAACCGCGGTGGTTCTACGGGTTCAGCGTTCGGCTCGACCCGACACAACGGGGACCTCCGCAGTCCGCAGTGATCCCTACCTCGGCAGTGACCCTCTCTCAAGAAACAGTGCCCGTTCGCGCGAGCCGGGCGCCCGGTGACGCGTCAGGCTGCCGGTCGCATCTCGACCTCCTAGCCCAGGCTGCGCAGCCGTCGCGCGAGGCCCGCGGCGATCTTCTTGCGGCCCTCCTGGGCGACGTAGGCGGTGCCGAGATCTCGGTACGGCGCTCCGTCCCGGAGCATCCCGTGGACAGCGGTGAGGATCGCCGCGGCGACCGCGACGATCGCCTTCTTCGTCCCCTGCCGGGAGCGGATCCGGCGGAAGAGCGCCTGTAGGTAGCCCTCGCTCTTGATCGCCGACCAAGCGCACTGCACCAGCATCGTCTTCAGCCAGGCGTTCCCGAGCCAGTCGACGAATTTGACGATCGGCACCTCGGTCCTCTCGGACCACTCGGTCGTGGACCGCATTTGCTTCGTCACGACAAGCCGAACCAATCGCCGTCAGCATCCTTCGCGGTACCGCCAACAAGCAGTACGAGCGTGCGACGCTCGAAAGGAACCCGAAATGCGATCCTCCCACTCATCGATCCTCCGTCCGTTCATGGCCCTCGTCCTCATCGCCGCCTGTAGCGATTCGTCCGGCGGTGGCCGCGGCGACGGCGGCGGCTTCGACTCCTGGAACCTCTCGACCGGCGCCGGCGGTGACGCGACCGTGAGCTCCGGAGGCGGCTTCGACGACGGCGAGGCCGGCTCGGGCGGTAGCACCGGCGCGCCCGCGCCGGCGGTCTGCGGCGACGGCGTCGTCGCCGGCGACGAGGCCTGCGACGACGGCCCGGCCAACGGCCCCGGACAGGCTTGCCGGCTCGACTGCACCGCCAACGTCTGCGGCGATGGCGAGCAGGGCCCCGGCGAGGCCTGCGACGACGGCCCGGCCAACGCCCCGGACGGCGCGTGCTCGGCCGCCTGCACGGTCAACCCCTCCGCCTGTGGCACCGTCGAGGTCGCGGCCACGATCGAGAAGCAGCCGCTCGACGTCATTCTCGTCGTCGACAACTCCAGCAGCATGAAGGCGGAGATCGCCGGGATCCAGGACAACATCAACGACCACTTCGCGGCGATCCTGAGCACCGCTGGCATCGACTACACCATGGTCGTGGTCAGCAAGTACGGCAACTACAAGGGCGGCTACAACGCCCCGATCTGCATCGAGGCCCCGCTCGGCGAGATCCCGCCGGGGGGCTGCGTCAACCCGCCGAGTCACCCGGGGAGCACCGAGACCTTCAGCCACTACAGCACCATGATCGGCAGCGACGACGCGTGGTGCAAGATCCTCAAGACGGGCATCGGCGTCGACGACGAGTTCGATCAGTACGGCTGGATGAAGTGGCTGCGCAAGGATGCGCACAAGGCCTTCATCATCGTCTCGGACGACCACGTCGGTTGCACGCTCAGCTTCATCGACGGCAAATGGGACGGCTTCGCCGACAACCAGTTCGACGATTACAACCTCTCCTACGCCGAGCGGTTCGACGAGCACCTGCGCACGCTGAGCCCGTCGAAGTTCGGCGCGCTGACGGAGGAGCGCAAGTACACCGTCCATTCGCTGATCGGCCTCGCGGCTTCCGGTAACGGTGAGCCGTACCCCCCGTCGGCCCCGTTCCAGCTCGGGAAATGCTCGACGGCGGAGGAGCCGGGCACCGGACACCAGGCGCTCAGCAAGCTGACCGGCGGGCTCCGGTTCCCGGTGTGCGACACGAACAACTACGACAAGGTGTTCCAGGCACTCGCCGACAGCATGATCAAGGGCGCCAAGATCACCTGCGACTTCCCGGTCCCGCCCCCGCCCGAGGGCAAGACCCTCGATCCGAGCACGATCGCCGTCAACTACTACCCGATGGGCCAGCAGGACGCCCCCGAGTCGTTCTCACAGGTAGCGACCGCGACCGAGTGCGCCCCGGGGCTCTTCTACCTCGCCGGCGAGACGATTCATCTGTGCCCGGACACCTGCGCCGCGGTGCAACAGGACTTCGACGCAGAGATCAAGGTCGAGTTCAGCTGCCTCCCGGTCACCCCCGGGTGATCGCGACGCCACAACATCGTACATGCTCGCCTGACCCCGTCTCAGGTTAGGCGAGCGAGGGGCGATGCTCCCCTTCTTCTCCTGCCCCACTGCTCAGGGCGGCTGGGCCACGACGCGCTCGTCGCGCTGTCGCCGCGAGACGTCCTCGCGGCGTCCAGAGTCAGACACCTCAGGGTCAGCGCTCACCGCGCATTTGTCGGGTAGGAGCGGATGCGGGACCCCGAGAGCCGCCGGCGTTCTTGGTCGCCGGGGTAGGCGTCGTCGCACCCGCTCCCCCCACAGATCCGGACGTGCGGATTTCCCGCATCCGGCTCCTCGAGTCAGAGCTTCGCTGCGCGCATGGATGATCGGACGATCCTCGGCGCGGGGAGCGGATGTCTCTCCAAGACCTCCTTGGAGAAGACCTCCCACGTCATCCTGGCCCGCTGCCTCGCCGCTCGACGGCTCATCCTCACTGTTACTTTGTGCGTTTTCCTTGTTCATCTCTCTCGTTCACGTTCTCGCCCTGCACACCAATTTCCAGGGGGTCCGTGTCTCACTCGATGTTGGCAGATAGGGGACATCGTTCCCTCGCTCGGTTCTCTGACTCGGCGCCCCCTTCCCTCCACGGGGTCCCATCGGGCAGGTTCCCCCGCTTCCTCGGTACTATGAGGCGCTCCGACTCCCTGCCGCCCTTCGGCGCGTGCTTCGGTCTCCCTCGCCAGCGCCTACCGCTCTTCCGCGGAGACGACAGGGCCTCTCACGTTCCTGGTCGACCCCTCGCGCGCGTGCCGTGGTCTCAGACCCCGGGGGAGCCTCATGCGCCAGGCCATCTCGGCGCCGAGGTCTCGCCTTCCGCGCTGGCAACCGCGTCGGCCTCCCCGACGACAAAAGTTTCGGGGCTCCATACACGGCCCGCGCGCTCCCTGTGTACGCTTCACGCCGCCGGTTACCCGACGCCGCGCAACACTCGGTTCCGGCTGGTGGCCAGCCTTGGCCGGGTGGGCCTCTCAGCCCACTAGGTCGCAATGAAGGTTTCAGCTATGTGATTTAAGTGTGTTTTGGTAGCTTCCTCCTTCTCCAGACTTCGTGACCCACTGCCAGATTTTGCCAAACTTTTGCCAAAACCAGGGCCACGCTGAGGCGCCCCGGGCTGCACCGGGGCGGAGCCTTCGCCGGTCCCGCCGCGGCCCCCATCTCCAGAAACGCCCGTTGTTGGGGGATTGCGGCCGATCGGCGGGATCGGGGGCGCTCTGGAGGGGGGTCACTGCGGGATCAGCTTCAGGTCCAGGCCGCCTGGGTACCAGTAGCTCGTATATTGCCCATAACCATACACCTGCACCCCGAAGGGCAGGTCGCCGACGATCTTATGGCTGCCGTCGCCGGCGTTGGAGAGCTGCACCCGCGCCACCCCGAAGCCAGTCCCGCCGATCGCCGCGAGCGCGGGGATCGGCGCCCCGTCGACGTTGACCTTCGCCGCCATCGGCGCCGTGATGTTGACGAACGAGCTCTCATAATTCGTCGGCGCGTGGAACAGGTAGTCGAGGCGATACTGCTCGATCGGCACCGCGATCGTCATCGCCGGGTCCCCCGCGTTGCCGCCCGCCTGCTGCCCTTGCATATACTCAGACACCACGATCTTATAGTTCGCCGTGACCTTAAAGTCCTTGTCCGTCGCCGCGATCTCGAAGTAGTCGCCGGCCTTCGCCAGCGCCGTCGGAGCCCCCGCTTGCGGCGGGTCGTAGCTGATCGTCGTCGCGTCCTCGGTCGCGATCACGCGGACCATCCGCGCCTTCAGCGACGGGTTTTGGTTCAGCGCCTTCACCAGCGGCGTCGTCACGAGGTACTCCTTCGCCAGCGTCTCGTAGGGGAAGTTCGACTCCTCCAGGTGGTCGCAGGCGGTCACGTTCCACGGCACATACGTGCATTGGTGCGCGCTGATCACTTGCACTGGCTTGTCCGCCTCGACGTGCGTGCCCGTCAGGTCCGAGACGTCTGGGCCGCCGCCGCCGGCCCCGGAGAGCACCATCAGCACGTCGCCCTCGCTGAGCGTCACCTGGCCGGTCCCGTTCGCCGCGATCCCGCCGCCCGCGTTGACGATCTTGCCCGTCGCCGACGGCGTCACCTTCACGGTCGTCCCGTCCTGGCTCGCGACCACCGCGTAGACCCCGGGCAGCCCGTTCAGGGTGTTGCGGATCGCCACCCAATAGTCCCCCGTCCACGCGTTCACCGGCACCATCAGCGACGCGTCGTTGGTGTAGGAGAAGCTGTTGCCCTTCTGGTAGTCGAGCGGGTTATATTGATACAGCGTGATCGGCTGCGTCGATTGCAGGCGATACGCGCCGTCGATCACCACCTTCGACGCGCCGCCGCCCTTCAGCTCATTCACCCACGGCAGGTCGATCACCAGCACGCTCTGGGCCGGCACGTCCGCCTCCTTCACCGGGTTCGGGCCGCGGGTGATCGTGATATGCGCGCTCTCTGCCCCCGTGTTCGAGACCACCACCGCGAACGGGAACTCGTTGCCGACCACGTTCGGGGTCACCGTCGGGTAATAGTCGCAGCCGATATATGAGGTCCCGAGGTTGTTCGGCGCGCACGCGCCCGCGCACTTGCCCGCGTCGGGGTCGCAGATCACCCCTTGCACCGGGTTGCACACCTCGTCGATGTAGCCGGCCCCCATATCATCGCAGATCTTCGCCAGCCCGTCGCCCTCGCACTTGCCCGACCCCGGGATACACAGCACGCAGCCGAGCTGCGGATCGCACACGTCATCGCACGTCAGCTCCTCGGAGAACCCGCCCATCCCGTCGCAGGTCTTCTTCACGTCTCCCTCGCAGATCACCGTGCCCTCGGCGCAGGGCTCGACCCCCGTGGTGTCCGTCGTCGGGTCCGTGTCCGTCGTCGGGTCCGTGTCCGTCGTCGGGTCCGTGTCCGTCGGGTCCGTGCTCGTCGACGGGTCGCTCGCGCTCGTCGTCGACGGGTCCGTCGTCGCCGCGCTCGCCGACGTCGTCACGCCGTCGCTCTCGCTGCCGCTCGTCATCATCGCCGTCGTCATCGACGCGCCGCTCGTCGAGCCCATCGTCGAGCTCGTCGTCGCCACGCTCGTGTCGGTCGTCGACTCGGTGGCGCCGGCGCCTCCGTCATCCGCGCACGCGACGGCGAGCAGCGACAGCGACAGCGACAGCGACGACGACAACGACAGCGGCGAGCGGCAGAAATTATTCATCTTCATCGGAGCGTCCTTCTGTGAAGCAGAGCCCGAGTATCGCCCATCCAGCGCGCCGCGCTGCCTCTCAGTGACGCCACCTTCCGCTCGTATCCGCGAAGCGATACGCTCCCGCCCATGCGCACCGCCGCGACCTCGCTCGTCTTCGCGCTCGCCGCCTCTGCCTGCGGGCGCGATCGCCTGGACACCGGCCTCGCGCCCCTCGCCACCCCCAGCCAAGCGCGCTGCGGCGTCATCAAGAGCCGCGACCGACCCGTGATCATCGAGTGGCCCTCGGCCGACCGCGCCAACCTCGAGCAGCAGATCCGCCGCGGCGACAAGATCGTCGTCGTCCGCTACGAAGGCTGTGAGATGGAGGTCCTCCGCGACTGCGCCGCCCCTGGCGCCTACCGCTACGCCGCCGTCCAGCGCAAAGAGGAGTCCTCCAGCCTCAAGGACGAAGACGAGCTCTACGCCAAGATCCCCCTCGGCGCCGCCCAGCTCGTCGGCGAGCTCAAGAGCCACGGCGCGCTCGAGCTCACCATGACCATCGTCGGCGGCTACGAGTCCTCGTCCGCGAGCCTGCCGCGTCACCAGCTCACCGGCGCCTGTGAAGGCGCCACCCACCTCGTCCGCAGCCTCACCGTCGGCGCCTTCACCCTCAGCAGCGGCCGCGGCGCCGAGGCCCGCGTCGGCGCCGAGGCGTGGGGAGCCGGCGCCGGCGGCCGCACCGCCCGTGAGCGCGGCGCCTTACGCAGCGACGGAGATCCCCGGAGCTGCCACAGCGGCGACGACGACGCCCCTCCCGATCAATGCGGCGCCCTGCTCCGCCTCGAGGTCGTCCCTCTCGGCGAAGCCGCCGCGCCGCGCCGCCGCGCCCGCCCCTGCCCCCCGGACACGGTCGAATTCCCCGGCGGCCAATTCGTCGACAGCGGCGATGGTTGGGGCGCAGGCGGCGAGGTCGCCCCGCTCTGCGTCGCCCAGCACGAGGTCACCGTCGCCGAGTACCGCGGCTGCGTCGGCGACAGCATCTGCTCCGAGGCCCCCTCCACCGTCTCTTGGCCGAGCATCACCGACGCCGAGCGCAGCCGCGAGAGCGAGCGCTGCAACGCCACCCACCGCGGCCGCCGCGATCACCCCGTCAACTGCGTCGCGTGGAACCAAGCCGACGCCTACTGCCGCGCGCAGGGCGGCCGCTTGCCCACCGAGGCCGAGTGGGAGTGGATCGCCCGCGGCGGCGACCAGAGCCGCACCTACCCCTGGGGAGAGGATCACCCCGACGCCCGCCTGCTCAACGCCTGCGGCAAGGAGTGCGACAAAGCGAGCGGCCTCTACCCCCGCAGCGACGGCCACCGCAGCACCGCCCCCGTCGACTCCTTTAAAAAGGGGCGCGGCCGCTGGCGGATCGCCGACCTCGCCGGCAACGTCTGGGAGTGGACCGCCAGCGGCGACGACAGCGAGCGGGTGATCCGCGGCGGCGGCTTCGACAGCAAGGACGACGCCCAAACGCGCAGCAGCAGCCGCGCCACCCAGGCCCCCCGCGACCGCCGCGCGGATCTGGGCTTTCGCTGCGTATGGACCCCGAGCGCCCCCTAACGCCCCCTCCACCAGCCCCCTTGAACTCCCCGCGACAAACACGTCTCATACGTCGATTGAGTAAGAAGGAACAATGCCGCACAACGACCGCGCCGCCCCCTTCCTGTTGAGCCTCGCTCTCCTGCTCGCCGCCTGCGGCGACGACGACGCCGCCACGTCCGCGACCGACACCGCCACCTCGACCACCGGCACCTCGACCACCGACACCAGCACCACCGATCCCACCACCGACGCGACCACCAGCTCGACCACGGGCAGCGGCAGCGTCGGCGAGAGCGACAGCGACGGCGTCAGCGTCACCGACACCGATCCCACCACGACCACCGCCGACCCCACCACCTCGACCACCGATCCGACCACCACGACCGACCCGACGACCGGCACCGACACCGACACCGACGCCACCACCGAAGCGCCCCCCGCCTGCGGCGACGGCCAGCTCGACCCCGGCGAAGAGTGCGACGACGCCAACAACACCCCCGGGGACGGCTGCGACGCCGACTGCAAGGAGGAGCAGCCCCCCTGCGACCCTGACGGGCTCTATCAAGTCCAGGGCGCGCCGATCGCCTACACCTGCTGCCAGGGGCTCGTCGCCGTCAACATCAACGCCTTCATCTTGACGGGCGACGGCGCCACGATCGCCTCCTCACCCTCCAACCCCAAGACCATGACCGGCGCCGCGACCACCTGCCCCGACGGCGTCTTTAGCAACAGCGCCGCGATCCCCGGCGGCTGCACCGAGACCTTTAAGGTCAGCGGCGAATTTACCGACGCCAACACCTGGAGCGGCACCTACGAGCTCGACTTTGAGGGCGAGCAGTGCTCCTGCTTCGGCGGCATGTTCGGCACCCCCTGCGTCGATCAGCTCTTCCCCGTCACCGCCAAGCGCTGAGACTTATGCCCCGTCCTCGCGCGTCTGCGCGAGGAACCCCGCGAACAGCGCCGCCTCATCCGCCGGAAAGAGCCCGCTCGCCGGAGTCGCCGCGTGATACGCCCGAAACGCCGCGGCGAAGCCCGGCGGGTCCGCATCAAACCACCGCGATGCCGCCTCGGAGCCCTGCATCAGCCGCTCGAAGCGCAGCCGCGCGACCAGCAGCGCCGCCATCTCGAACCCATCCGCCGAGATCCCCGAAGGATCGACCCTCGCCCGCCCCGCCGCGCTGAGCCCCGGCGTCGCCGCCAAGCTCGCCAGCCCCGCCGCTCGATCGCTCGCCCGCAGCGCCGCCGCCAGCCCGCGCTCCAGCGCCTGCAGTTCCAACAGCCCCGCCGCCTCGTCCTCTTCGCTCATCCGAGCGCCTCCACCGCCCGCCGCAGCCGCCGCAGCTCCCCCGCGATCGGCCCGACGTCCGCGCCCTGCACGGTCCCCTCCATGCGCTCGAGCGTCACTCCGCGCAAATTCACGCACCTGGGCAGCACCTCCGCCAACAGCGCCCACACCGGCTCGGGCACCGCCTCATCGTGGCTGTCCAGCCGCAGCCGCCGCCCCTCGGGTAGCCACCCGAAATCACTATACGACCCCCCTGCCACGTGGATCTCGATCACCCGGCTCAGGTCCAACCGCCGCAAAAACTCACGCGGATCAAAGCCCATATTCTGGCCCATCATCCACACATTATAAAGATCGAGCACCACGTGCGAGCGCGGCAGCGCCAAGATCTGCGCGATCAGCCCCGCCTCCGCCAGCGGGTCGCCATAATAGAAGTAGTGCGCTGCATTCTCGAAGGCCACGTCCGGGACCACCCTCGCCTGCAGCTCCCGCAGACGCCCGCGCACCAGCGCCGCCGCCGCCGCCGTCGGCAGCAGCGGCAGCGGCAGCGCGAGCGCCTCCCCGGCCGCCGTCGTCACCGCCAAGTGATCGCTGAGCCAGCGGAACTCAAAGCGCCCCTGGTCCTCCTCCAAGCGCCGCAGCCACCGCAATTGCCGCGCGCGATCCCCCGGATCGGCGCTGCCGAGCGACAGCCCCACCCCATGCGCCACGAACGGCTTCGACCGCGCCCCAGCCGGCGCCCACCGCTGACCAATTTCATAAAACTCAGAAGAGAACCCATTGGCGAGCAGCGCCCCCCCCTCCGTCGCCCACCACGTCGTCTCCGGCGCGATCTCAAAGTAGTCCACCAGCGCGCCGAACACCGGCGCCAACAGGTCCAGGTACTCCAGCTCTGGCTGGAGCACGAACCCGATCCCGATCGCCGAAGCCCCCATCTCCCGGACGCCCCTAAAAGCCCCGCGCGTGGTCGTTGAGGAACGAGAGGAAGCGGCGGCTGCGCTCGGGCACATGCCCCATCCCGCAGCCGATCGCCACCGGCCGTGTATCCCCCTCCACCCGCACCCCGCAGCCCCCGCTGTTCGCCCAGCGCGCCCCCTCGGGCGGCCGTGAGCGCACCAGCCGATCGCGCGCCAGCTCCGCCAGACGCGGCAAGAACAGCTCTTTACGCTGCTCCGTCAGGTACGCCTCGTGCCGCTCCATCCACGCCTCCGCGCCCTTCGTGCGCGGCGCCGCCAAGGTCGAAGCGAGCAGCGTCGCCGGCGCGGCCGCCACCACGTCGAGGCGCGGCTCCAGCGGCCCACGGATCACCGCCTTGGCCTCCACCGCCAGCCGCCCGCTCAGCGAGGCCGCCTCGAGCGCCGCCAGCCGCGTCAGCGTCGCGGCGTCGATCGCCGCCGCGAGCGCCGCGCCGATCTTCTCGATCCGCTGGTCGATCACCTGCTCGGTCTTGACCGGTCCATCCTCGCCCTCACCCTCCATCCACGCGCGGCCGTGCGACTCCACGCTCGCCAGCTTCTGCAGCCCCGGAGGATCGATCGCCGTCACCCGCGCGGGCGTCACTGTCTCATCGACCAGGATCATCCACGGCTCGCTGCGGATCCGCTCGCTCGTGTGCGCCTTCACCTCCGCGATCGTCGCGCAAGAGACCTCGAGCAAGGCCAAGCGCGCGAGCGCCTCATCGCCGCCATGGTTGAGAAATTCACCGAACGCGCGGCCCCGTCGCCAGCGCTCGTCCCGCTCGCTGGGGATCACCAAGATCAGCCGCAGCCGCGCCCCACTGGCCGACGGATCGACCTCAGCGCCGCCCTCATCGACCACGACCTGCCCCTCGATCTCCTCAAAAAATAACTCCGGCTCGGCGGCCGCGGGCTCGACCTCGACAGCATCGACTGGAGCCTCCTCGCCGACGCAGCGCTCACCGAGCGGCTCGTCCGCGAGGCCGAAGCGCTCGACCACCCATCGCGACCCCGTCGCCCCGCCCACTCCTAGCGCCAGACCTTTGACAAAGAACAGGAAGCTCCGCCGCTGCATAACTCACCGCACGCGCCACACCGACGCGACCTGATAGCCCCCTGACAGGACCTCACCGCCAGAGTTCCCGCAGCGGCCACAAATCGATCGCAGCGCCCGAGGTTCGCCCCCGCACGCCGCGCCAAAGCGCCCGCACTACCGAGGGCGCGGCCTGTTATCCTGCGCAGATGCTCCGCCGCGTCGTCACAGCCCTAATTCTAAGCACCAGCGCCACCCTCGCCCTCGCCCCCATCGCCGCCGCCGAGACCACCGGCCCGCCGCCGGACGTCACCCTCTACATCACCGCGCCAGCGGACAACGCCGAGTTCGACGCGCCAGCGACGATCGAGGTCTACGCCTCGGCCTTCGACGGCACCTCGGAGTTCGTGGAGTCCGTCGGCCTCACCGTCGATGGAGCCCCGCACCCCACGACCTGCGCGGTCCAAGGCCAATGTATCTTCAGCGACATCGTCCTCGAGGAGGGGATCCACACCATCGTCGCCCTCGCGACCACCAACGTCGGCACGGCGAACGACTCGATCACCGTCTACGTCGGCGTGCCCGCGCCTGACCCCACCGGCGAGACCACCGGCGACACCGACGCCACCGCCGGCGACACCGACGCCACCGCCGGCGACACCGACGCCACCGCCGGCGACACCGACGCCACCGCCGGCGACACCGACGCCACCGCCGGCGACACCGACACATCCGAGATGATCAACCCCGTCAAAGAGGGCTGTAGCTGCGCCACCACGCAGGACCGCGGCCTCACCGCCTTCGCGCTGCTCCTCGGCCTGCTCGGCCTGCGGAGGCGCCGTCGTTGAGGCCCCGCGGCGCAGCGCTCGCGCTCGTGCTCCTCGCGTGCACACCCGAGGAGCCCGGCCCGATCCGCCTGCACCGCCTCAGCCGCGCGGAATATACGAACTCCCTCCGCGACCTGCTCGGCGTCGTCCCGACCCGCGCCGCCGAGCTCCCCGCCGACGACCCCCGCCACGGCTTCGACAACAACGGCGACAGCCTCACCCTCTCTCCCCTGCTCCTCGAGCTGATCGAGCGCAGCAACGACCACACGATCGCCGCCGCCCTCGACCCGAGCGCCCCGCATCGCGCCAGCCTGCTCGCCTGCGACCCTGCCCAGCTCGGCCCCCGCGCCTGCGCCCGCGCCCTCCTCGATCGCCTCGCCCCACGCGCCTGGAGGCGCCCCCTCCGCCGCGAAGAGCAGGAAGACCTGCTCGCCCGCTTCGACGCCGCCCTCACCAGCGGCGCCGACTTCGACGCCGCGATCGCCCACCTCCTGCACACGATCTTCACCTCGCCCTACTTCCTCTACCGCGTCGAGCGCCGCGCCCCGATCGGCGAGCGCCAGCGCCTCAGCGGCCACGAGCTCGCCGCCCGCCTCGCCGCCTTCATCTGGAGCAGCGCCCCCGACGATCTCCTCCTCGCCGCCGCCGGCGCCGGCGATCTCGAGCGCCCCGAGCGCCTCGATCACCACGTCCGGCGCATGCTCAGCGACCCCCGCGCCGCCGCCCTCGTCGACGACTTCGGCGGCCAGTGGCTGCACTTTCGCGCCCTCGATCATGTCTTTAAGGACACATCACTCTACCCCGACTTCGACGCCCCCCTACGCGACGCGATGCGCGAAGAGGCCGCCCGCTTCTTCGCCTCCTTTATCGCCGAGGACCGCGACCTGCGCGGCCTCTTGACCGCCGACTACACCTACGCTGACCCCCGCCTCGCCGAGCTCTACGGCGTGCCGCACCCCGGCGGCGGCGGCCACGTCCGCGTCGACCTCAGCGGCGCCGCTCGCCGCGGCCTGCTCACCCAAGCCGCCCTGCTCAGCGCCCTCGCCCGCCCCTTCCGCACCTCCCCCTCCCTGCGCGGCGCCTGGATCGCGCAGAACATCCTCTGCGCCCCCGTCGCCGCGCCCCCGCCCGGCGTCAACCCCAACCTGCCTGAAGAGCCAGATCCCGCCCGCGACCGCCTGAACGCCCACCAAGAGGACCCCGCCTGCGCGAGCTGCCACGCCCTCATCGATCCGCTCGGCCTCGCGCTCGAGAATTACGACGCGATCGGCCGCTACCGCAGCCACGACGGCGGCGCCCTCATCGACCCCGCCGGCCGCCTCCCCTCCGGGCTCACCTTCCAGGATCCCTTGGAGCTCGCCGAGCTGCTCGCCGACGACCCCGCCTTCCCGCGCTGCGTCGTCGAGCGCGCGCTCACCTACGCGCTCGGCCGCGGCCTCGACGCCGACGACCACGCCGCCGCCGACGCGATCACCCAACAGCTCGAGGACCGCGACTACCGCGCCCGCGAGCTCTTCGTCCTGATCGCCACCAGCGACCCTTTTTTAAGCCGCGCCGAGGCCGACCCCGAGGACACCCCATGACCCGCCCTCACCGCTTCGGGCGTCGTCTCCTGCTCGCCAGCGCCGCCGCCACGATCGCTCTCCCCTTCCTCGAGGCCTTCGCCCCGGGGCGCTCCGCCCGCGGCGCGATCCCTGCGCGCCCGCCTCGTTTCATCGCCGTCTACCTGCCCAACGGCGTCGTCGCCAGCGCCTTCACCCCCGCCGCCCTCGGCCCCCTGCTCGCCGACCCTGACGAGCCCGACAAAAAGCTCCCGCCCACCCTCGCGCCCCTCGGCGAGCTCGCCGCCCGCGTCTCCGTGATCAGCGGCCTCAGCAACGCCCCCGCCGAGATCGACGGCGCTGGCCACCACGCCACCGGCACCGCGGCGTTCCTCACCGCCACCACCGCCCGCCGCAGCGACAGCGCCCCGCAGCTCGGCATCAGCCTCGACCAGCGCTTCGCCCAGGAGCACGCGCACCAGCTCGCCTTCCCCTCCCTCCAGCTCGGCGTCGACGGCGGCGGCCACGTCGGCGACTGCGACAACGGCTTCGCCTGCGCCTACTCGCGCAACATCTCCTGGGCCGGCCCCACCACCCCGCTACCCAAGCTCACCGACCCCGCCCTCGTCTTCGACCTGCTCCTCGCCGGCGACGATCCTGACGCCACCCAGATCGAACGAGCACGCCGTCGCGCCCTCCGCAGCAGCGTGCTCGACCACGCTCGAGGCGACGCCGCCGCCCTCCACGCCGAGCTCGGCGCCGCCGATCGTCACCGCCTGAGCGACTACCTCGACGCCCTCCGCCAGCTCGAGCGCCGCGCCCAGGCCCCGGCGCCGCGCTGCGACGACGCCGCCGCCTTCGATCCCAGCTACACCGACCTCACCGAGCACGTCCACCGCCTCAACGAGCTGATCGTGCTCGCCCTCCGCTGCGACCTCACCCGCGCCGTCACCTTCATGCTCGGCAACTCCGCCAGCGCGCGCACCTACCCCTTCCTCGGCGTCGCGGACGCCCACCACGACCTCTCTCACAACGCCGGCGACCCCGACATGATCCGCGACCTCCTCCGCGTCGAGGCCTGGGAGCTATCCTGCTTCGCTGACCTCCTCCGCCGCCTGCGCGACGCCGAAGACGGCGAGCACGATCTCCTCAGCGGCGCCGCCGTCCTCCTCTCCAGCGAGATCTCCGAGAGCAACACCCACTCCCACCGCGGCCTCCCCGTGCTCCTCGCCGGCGAGGCCCGCGGCGCCTTCGCCCCTGGCAACCACCTGTCTTTTGAGCCAGACACTCCCTACGCCCGCCTCCTCTTGTCGATCCTGCGCGCCCTCGGCGGCGACGACGATCACTTCGGCGACGACGGAGATCGCCCCCTCGAGGGCCTCTGATCGCCCTCGCGCGCCGGTCGCCCGCCGATCACGTCGAACGAGAGCCCCGCCCCGAGCACCGCGGACACCAGCACCCGGTCATTAAACTCCGACGGCGAGGTGGTCGTCCGCCGCGCCCGCGGCCCGAACATCATCCCGATCCACAGCTCGATCGCCAGGCGCTCCGACACCGGGATCCGCCCGCCCCCGCTGATCATCCCCGCGTGGTGGCCGTACCGGTCCGTCGCCGCGTCGGCCGCGCCGAAGGGTGGCCGATAGGTCGGCGGTCCGAATGTCCCAAGAGCCAGGTACTCCGCGCGGATGAACCCGAGCCGCTCATACGCGCCCAGGCCGATCCCCGCGCCGACCATCCCGAGGTGCACCGCCGACGGATCGCGGTAGCCGTTGCCCAGCAGCAGCCCGCGGCTGTGCGCGTAGAGGCGCCGATGCACCTGCAGCCGCAGCTCCGCCGAGGCGCCGACGCCCCAGAAGCGACCGCCGCGCGCGCACTCCTGAAACCCGCCGCGCGGCACGCAGATCTCCTCGCCGAGCGAGCGCGGACCCAAGATCGCGGAGACGCTGCCGATGAGGCGCGGCGGCGGCGGTCGCTCGCTCGCCCGCGCGAAAGGGACCGGCGCGGCCACGAGCGCCCACGTGGCGAGCGGCGCGATGAGGCGGCGAGCGGCGGCGCGGAGCATCACGTGATGATGCCGCGATGAGCCGCGACGCACCATCACCGCTCCGCGCGCGCCGCCGCCTCGACGCGAGCACACGCGGACGGGCGCGCAGCGCCGCGCCGCGCGCGTTGTTGGCCAGCCGGCCAGTCCTTGCAGATCGTCGGCGTTCATAGTTTGCTTGGCGCTAGCTAGTGCTGACCGCTTTGACATCCACCTGCGTCGCGCTCGCGCTGGCCCTCGCCCCGGCCGCGGCGCCCGCCGCCTCGCCCGCCGGACCAGCCGCCCAACAGCCGGCCTCCAGGCAGGTCCGCGCCGCCTTCCGCGTCGCCACCGCGGACTTCGGCGGCGGCCGGATCTCCGCCGACCTCGTCGCCCGGATCGAGGCCCTCGGCCTGCAAGAGCTCCGAGGCGCCGGCATCATCACCGCCGTCAACGGCGACTACGTCGTCGAGCTGGTGGTCGCCGCGGGCGCCGACGGCTCCGGCTACGTGACCACCATCGTCGGCTTCCGCGGCGACGAGGAGCTCGCCGGCAGCCGCCGCCGCAGCAAGTGCGAGCTCTGCCTCGAGGACGAGCTGCTCGTCCAGATCACCGACCTGGTCAAAGAGACAGCCTCTGCGGTCATCCACGAGGCCAAGCCGCCGCCGCAGGTCGTCGCCAGCGAGGCCGTCGAGCCGGTCGTCGCCGAGCCGGTCGTCGCCGAGCCGACCGCCGTCATCACCCAGGAGGAGGATCCTCCGCCCCCGCGCGGTCGCCTCGGTCGAGCGGGCGCCGCCGGCGTCGGCGCCGCGGTCGTCGGCGGCCTGGCCCTCGGTACAGGTGTCGGCCTGCTCGTCGTCGGCGAGCGGAGCGAGCGCGACTACCTCGCCCCCAGCATCGCCCTCATCGGCGTCGGCGCGCTCTCCCTCTTCACCGGCATCGGCCTGCTCGTGATCGACCGCGAGGCCCGCCGCGAGCAGGCGCTCGTCCCCCTCGCCAGCCCCAACAGCGCCGGCCTGCTCTGGGTCGGCCGCTTCTAGCCCGCGCCGCCGGGCCGACGTCGGCCCCCAGCCGCGCGAGCTACGTGTCCTCGTCCTTCGGCTTGGGCGGGAAGTCCTCGACCCGCGTGTTCGGCACGAAGGCCAGCGCCTCCGAGACATAGAGGCCCGTGTGCAGGATCAAGTGCGTCACCGTCCGAACCAGGCACCCGCCGGGCACCTCGCTCACATAGGCCGCGCCGCGGTTTCCGTCGCCATCGTGCCTGACTTCGACCCACTTCATCGTCCGTACCTGTCCTGGCCTTTGGTTGGCGCAGCGCCCGCGGGCGCGGCGAGAGAGCGAGATAGTAGACGAGGTGCCCTCGCCAAGCCAAGCAGAGCGCTCCCCCCACCGCTTGGGGCCCCAGAGCCCCGACCGCCGCGAGGCCGCATGAGTCGGGCCCTCACGAGCGCACGGTCGCGCGGCGGCGCTTACGAGCCTGCACCACCCCGCTCTCGCTCGTGCTCGGCCCGCGCAGGGCGCAGCTCAGCAGCGCCCGATGGGCCTCACTCAGCCGCGAGAACACATCGATCGCCCGCTCACCCAAGTGGCTGAACCCTTGGCGAGCCAGCGCGTCCGGGTGGAATTTGACGCTCATTCGCCGCCACGCCGCGCGGATCTCGTCGGCGGGGGCGACCGGGGCGACCCCCAGCAGGTCCGCCGCGCTCGCGCCCACCGCGATCCTCGCCTCCAGCTCGCCCAGCTCCGACATAAACGTCGCCGCCAGCGCGCTCGGGGTCAGCCTCGCCGCGTCGATCTCGCCCCCCACCGCCCGCACCTGCGAGCCCGTCGGCGCCCCATAAGCCCGCAGCGCCTCGCTGCCGACCCGCAGCATCTGGCAGGCCCACAGCGTATAGACGATCTGGGCGACCCGCGTCGGCGAGGCCGGCAGCCGCAGCAAGCTCGGCAGGTCGGTGCCGCGCTGCAGCGCCCCGAGGATCACCTCATCGTCCTCACGGAACGAGAAGTTCGCGCGATAGCGGGCCACCGCCGCGCTCGCGCGCAGCGGCCCCTGCACCGCCGCGCCCATCTCGGTGAACACCCGCACCTCATCGTAGTGGGCGCTCACCCCCGCCAGCACCAGCTCCAGCACGTTCACCGGCGCGGTCAGGTCGCCGCTGATCTCCGACAGGTCATCGTGCGCGATGATCCGCGCCCTGCCCTTGCGCAGCGCGAAGCACTGCGCCAGCTTGCGCGCGCACTGGGTCCGCAGCGCCTGCCCCAGCGCCGGCGCGTCGATCAGCCCTTGGCGGAGCAGCACTTGGCCGAGGCGCTCCGTCGGCGAGCGCTCATGCAGAGCGCGGCCGCAGCGCGCCGCCGTAAGCAGACCGTCCTCGACCAAGATCACCCCGAGCCGGTCCCGCGGGCTCTCCCAGTCGGTGAAGATCGGCATGCCCTTGCGGATCCAGATCGTCCTGCGGGTCGGGCACTGGGCGTCTTGGGGGAGCGTCACCATCCCGGTGAAGCGCTGGCGGAGGAGCGCGAACACGAGCCGCCCCAGCCCGATCCTGCTGAGCTCCGCCGCCTGTGGTCGCGCTGTGGTCGCCATGTGTGTGTCGGGGGATCTAGCACTGAGAGGGGCGCCCCTGCTAGGTTCAAGCGACATGAGCATCAGCTTCACCGTCGGCCCGCACCGGATCCGTTTCGCCGGCAAGACGGACATCGGCCAGGTCCGCGCCCACAACGAGGACTCCCTGCTCATCCCCAGCGAGATGGCCCTCACGGTCGTCTCGGACGGCATGGGCGGCCACGCCGCGGGTGACGTCGCCAGCCGGATCACCGTCGAGACCCTCGACGAGTTCTACCGCGACAGCGCCCGCGCCAGCCCGCCCACCTGGCCGCTCAAGCTGCCGGTGATGGACGTCGAGCGCCAGCGCATGGCTTCGGGGATCAAGCTCGCCAACCTGCGGATCTTCGAGGCCGCGACCGCCGACGCCGGCAAGAAGGGCATGGGCTGCACCGTCGTCGCCCTCTACTTCAGCCAGGGCCGCTTCTACGCCGGCCACGTCGGTGACAGCCGCGTCTACCGGATCCGCGACCAACGGATCGGCATGCTCACCGAGGATCACTCGCTCGCCAACGACTACATGCGCATGCGCGAGCTGACCGCCGAGGAGATGGCCAACTTCCCGCAGAAGAACGTCGTCGTCCGCGCCCTCGGCCTCGCCGAGCAGGTCGCCGTCGACGTGATTATTGACGAGTACCGCACCGGCGACCTCTTCCTCCTCTGCTCCGACGGCTTATGCGGCATGATCAGCGACCAGGTCATGCTCGAGATCATCGCCAGCCACGAGAGCCTCGACATGGCCTGCGCCGCCCTCGTCCGCGCCGCCAACGACGCCGGCGGCAACGACAACATCACCGCCGTGCTCGCCCGCGTCGAGCGCCCCTGAGCCGCGCCGCGGGGCGAGCGCCCGCCGCGAGCGCCCGCCACGATCTCATCGGCTCCGACGATCCCCGCCGATCGCGGCGCCGTCGCTCGCCCCGCGGCCGTCTCGCCGGCGCCGACGCCACAAAGCGCACGCGCCGCCGCCTACGCGCGGAATTGACAGTACGCGCCGCCCGGCCGTAAATGAGCGGTCGACGCGCGCTCACCGCCGCGCGCTCACTTCGCCCACGAAGAAGAAGGACCGCTCATGCTCCTCAACCCGCATCGACTCGCCGCGACCCTCACCCTCACCGCGCTGCTCGCCTGTAACGGCGACGACGCCGCCGATCCCACCGCCACTGGCACCGACTCTGACACTGAAGGCACCACCACCGCCGGCACCACCGCCGGCGCCACCGCCGGCGCCACCGCCGGCACCACCGCCGGCACCACCGCCGGCACCACCACCGCCAGCTCCGAGAGCGACGCCTCCACCGACCCCACCCCTGGCACCACCGATCCCGCCACGACCGACGGCACCACCACCGATGGCGTCACCGACGGCACCACCACCGAAGGGACCACCGACGCCGGCACTGACTCCGACTCCGACTCTGACTCCGAGGGCGACATCGATCCCTTCCCCGTCTACGTCGGCGAGGTCGGCCCGATCGCCGAGGACAACCCGCGCCAGTTCCCCTTCGCCTGCCGCACCGCCGACATCGGCCTCGGCCAGCCCGAGGTCGACAACCAGGACGCCGAAGGCCTGCCGATCGTCGACGACAACGACGAAGTCCTCGGCTGGAGCCGCGACTGCGGCGCCAAGACCCGCGTCGACTATTTTTACAAGCCCATCGTCCCGCCCGAGGGCGGCGGCCTGCTCCCTTACGACCCCCTCGACCCGCCCGACGACGTCGCCCAGCTCGAGCTGAACGGCGAGCTCCGCCGCTACGTCGTCCGCTACGAGCGCGGCACCATCAACCGCTTCGTCTACGGCATCGCCGTCATCGCCCCTGAGGAGACCGACCCCGCGATCCCCGACCTCAGCGCCTGGAACGAGCGCCTCCTCTTCTGGTTCGGCGGCGGCGTCGGCATCGGCTATCAGCAGGCCAGCGGCCTCGCCGTCAACCGCCTCCGCACCGAAACCTACAAGCAGCCCCTGCGCGACGGCCCCCTCTTTGAGCCCTTCCTCGAGCAGGGCTACGCGATCGCCTACTCCTCCGGCACCGTCACCGACACCACCTACAACCTCGAGCTAACCGGCCAGACCGCGGTCATGGTCAAGAAGCAATTCGAGGCCATGTATTACCCGCCCAAGTACACATTCGGCCTCGGCGCCTCCGGCGGCGCCATCCAGCAGCTCATCTACGCCCAAAACCACCCCGAGCTGCTCGACGGCCTCGTCCCCACCCACAGCTACACCGACATGATCACTCAGACGATCCGCGTCGGCGACTGCGAGCTCCTCGAGCATTATTTTGACGTCACCGACGGCGCCAACCCCACCTGGCACACCTGGGCCAAGCGCGCCAAGATCGAGGGACTCAACGCCATCGACGGCTTCCAGGGCAGCGACTGGGACTTTTTAGAGCAGGGCAAACCCACCGGCTCCTCCGCCGGCCCTGGCTCCTCCGAGTGCATCGAAGGCTGGCGCGGCCTCACCCCCCTCGCCATGAACCCCCTCTGGGTCGACGCGAACGCCGCCAGCTACAAGCAGATCCTCACCCACCAGCCTGACGTCTTCGCCGACACCCCCTGGACCTACTGGGACGACCTCGTCACCATCTTCGGCGTCGACCCCAAGTCAAACAAGGGCTACGCCCGCCGCACCTGGGACAACGTCGGCGTGCAGTACGGCCTCAGCGCCCTCCTGAGCGGCCAGATCAGCAAGTCAGAGTTCATCGCCCTCAACGCCAAGGTCGGCGGATTCATCGCCCCTGACGACATGGTCCAAGAGGGTTTCCCCTTCGGCTCCCAAGATCCCCAGGACTTCGACGTCTGGAGCGCCCGCAACGGCACCGCCAGCCTCGGCCTCTCCGTCGCCCCCCGCACCGAAGCCGACCTCGGCGCCGTCCAGGAGGCCTACTACCGCGGCCTCGTCTTCCTCGGCGACATCGACCACCCCACCATCACCATCATGCCCTACCTCGAGCCCCAGCTCGACATGCACAACGCCAAGCAGCCCTTCGCGATCCGCGAGCGCATGCTCGAGGCCAAGGGCGACGCCGACAACCACCTGATCTGGGCGATCTCCGCCGAAGGAGCCGACTTCTACCCCGCCGTCGGCCTCGCCTTCGACACCCTCGCCGCCTGGCTCGACAGCAAGAAGAAGCCCGCCGACGCCCTCGATCGCTGCTACGCCGCCGGTCTCAGCCTCACCGCCGAGGGCCCCGACGTCTGGTCTGGCGCCCTCACCAGCCAACCCGACGACGACGGCCCCTGCGCCGCCCTCTACCCCGTCTATAGCGACTCGCGCATGGTCGCCGGCGAAGACATCTCCGGCGACATCTTCAAGTGCGCCACCAAACCACTCACCACCGCCCTCGCTGACGGCACCTACGGCGCCCTCACCTGGAGCCCCGACGAGATCGCCGCCCTCGAGCAGATCTTCGGCGAAACCGGCGTCTGCGACTACAGCAAACCCGACCTCGGCCGCCCCGAAGATCTCTAGAACTTCTCCTCTGATGTTTTGATGAGACACCCCTCTCCCCGAGGGGCTCACCGACCCGGCGAGGCGCCTCCTACGGCGCCTCGCCCTTTTCCTGCGCGTGACGAACCCTCCCCTCGATCTCCCGCCACAGCGCCCCAGGCACCCTCAGCACCGCCCCTCGCGCCCCCCCCAGCCGCACCTTCGCCTGTCCGAACAGACCTGTCCCTTCAAACACCACCAGACTCCAAGGGATCCGCAGCGGCGCGTGCCCGGGGCGGAACAGCGACATCACCCGCAGGTCCAGCCCGTCGACCGCCGCCCCGATCGCCAGCGTATGCCGATACGACGCCAAGCCCATCATCGCCGTCGTCCACTCGGACCAGCCCGGCGCTGGCTCGGTCGTCGCGAAGCGGCGCGCCAGCCCTCGCCACCCGCTCATCGTCGCGATCAGCCAGCACACCGCCGACCAGAACCCGACGAAGAACAGCGGCCCCACGATCACCAGGATCACCACCAACGACGCGTCGGACATCCCCCACAGCTTCGCCCAAGTTCTCCCCTAAAAAAACCGCCAAACCATCCCGACGGCTCCCTCCGCGCGCGGAGCTGCGCCTCCACCTTGACCCACCCCGACCCCTCCCCGCACTCTAGCCCGCGCATGCCGAGCCACACCCTCGCCGAGCTCAGCCCTGGTCGAGCCGCCCGAGTCCTTGAAGTCACGGGCCAAGACAACCTCCGCCTCCGCCTGCTCGAGATGGGATTTGTCCCTGGCACCCTCGTGCGGATCGTCAAGCGCGCCCCCTTCGGCGACCCGCTCGAGCTCCGCGTACGCGGCGGCCACATCTCCTTGCGTCGCGCTGAAGCCGCGCGGATCGGAGTCGAGCCCGCATGAGCCCATCGTCCTCCGTCAGGATCGCCCTCGCTGGCAACCCCAACGTCGGCAAGACCAGCATTTTTAACGGCCTCACCGGCGCTCGGCACAAGGTCGGCAATTACGCCGGCGTCACCGTCGAGCTACGCGAGGGCCACGTCCGCCCTGAGCACGCGCACGGCCGCCTCCTCACCCTGCTCGACCTGCCTGGCACCTACAGCCTCACCCCTGTCGCCGAGGACGAAGCCGTCGCGTTTCGCGCCCTCACCGGCAGCGTCGGCGCTCCGCCTGACGTCGTCCTGCTCGTCCTCGACGCCGCCAACCTCGGCCGCAACCTCTACCTCGCCCTCCAGCTGCTCGAGCAAGGCCGCCCCCTCGCGATCGCCCTCAACATGGTCGACGTCGCCGCCGCCGCTGGCCTCCACATCGACCCCACCCGCCTCGGCGCCCTGCTCGGCGTCCCGATCGTCGCCACCGTCGGCCGCACCGGACAAGGACTCAGCGAGCTGGTCGAAGCCGCCCTGCGCGCCCTTGAAGCCGGGCCCGCCGCCCCTGCCCTCGCCCTCCGCCAGCGCCTGCTCGCCCCGCCCGATCCCGGAGAGCCGCTCGCCAGCGCCCTCGCGCAGCTCCCCGAGATCGACCCTGCCCGGGCCCGCGCCCTCCTCGGAGCCCGCGCCGCAGGCACCCTCGATCTGCTCGCCCTCGGCCCTGACGAGCGTCGGATCGCTGAGCGGATCGCCGAGCCCCTCGCCATCGCCGCCGCCGCCGAGCTCGTGTGCGCCCGTTACCGCGAAGTCGACCAGATCCTCGCCGGCCTCGGCCTCGCCGAGCACACCTTTGAAGGCGCCCCCGCCATGGGCACCTCCGAGCGCATCGATCGCCTGCTCACCCACCCTGTGCTCGGCCTCGTCGTCTTCGTCGGCGTCATGGCCCTGCTCTTCACCTCGATCTTCGCCTGGGCCGAGCCGCTCATGGGGCAGATCGAGCTCGCCATCACCTGGCTCTCAGGACAGACAAAAGACACCCTCGGACCTGGCCTCTTCACCGATCTGCTCACCGAGGGCGTCATCGCCGGCGTCGGCAACGTCCTCGTCTTCATCCCCCAGATCGCCCTGCTCTTCCTCCTCCTCGGCCTGCTCGAGGACTCCGGCTACATGGCGAGGGCCGCCTTCCTCATCGACCGTCTCATGGCCCGCGTCGGTCTGCACGGCAAAGCCTTCGTGCCGCTGCTCAGCGGCTACGCCTGCGCGATCCCGGCGATCCTCGGCGCCCGCACCATCTCGTCGTTTAAGGATCGCCTCGTCACCATCCTCATGATCCCCTACATGAGCTGCAGCGCGCGCCTGCCGATCTACGTCCTTTTAATCAGCGCCTTCTTTGAAGGCGACCGAGACGTCGGCCCCTTCACCCTCGGCGGCCTCGTCCTGCTCGGCATGTACGCCCTCTCGACCTTCTCGGCGATCGCCATCGGCGCCCTCTATAAACGCACCATCCTGCGCAGCCCCACCCCGCCGCTCGTCCTCGAGCTGCCGCCCTACCGCCTACCGCGCCTGCGCAACACATTGTTGCAGGTCTACGATCGCACCGGCGACTTCGTCCGCGAGGCCGGCACCGTCATTTTAGCGATGACGATCGTGTTATGGGCCCTCTTATCCTTCCCCAAGCCGCCCGAGCCCGACGCACGCGCCACCGCCACCACCGAACAAGTCGCCCCCGAGCCCGACGCCGCGATCGTCACCTCGATCGGCGGCCGCGTCGGCCGCGCCATCGAGCCCATTCTCGAGCCCATGGGCCAAGATTGGCGCGTCGGGATCGCCATCCTCGGCTCCTTCGCCGCCCGTGAGGTCATGGTCTCCACCCTCGGCCTCGTCTACGGGATCGAGGGCGCCGACGACGATGATCGCCCCTTAAGGGAGGCCCTACGCGGCGCCCGCGACCCCGACGGAGCCCCCCGCTACACCCCGCTCAGCGCCCTCGCCCTCATGGTCTTTTACGTCTACGCCTGCCTCTGCATGTCGACGATCGCCGTCGTCCGCCGCGAGACCCGCTCCTGGCGCTGGCCGCTCTTTATGTTCGTGAGCATGACCGCGCTCGCCTACCTCGCCGCCGTGCTCGTCTATCAAGTCGGCCACCTACTAGGATTTTCATAATTTCTTTAGATTTTCCATCGCTCTTCTACTCTGAAGACTCAGCGATCTCCAGGGCGCCGCGGCTGCGACGCGCCCGCGCGCCCTCGGTCGGCCGCCTGGCCCGCTTTGGAGCGCCCGCGCGCGTCCCCCTCAGCCGAGCTCCGCCGCGAAAAATCACTCGCCGTCGGCCCCACAATGCGCCACCATCAGCCGGTGCACACCCACTTCTGTCGGCGATGCGAGCGCGAGGTCACCGCGACCTACCCGCAGCCGGTGCTCCGCAAGGTCGCGCGGATCTACTTCTTCGTCGGCCTGCCCTTCATCCCGCTCCTGCCCTTCATCGGCGCCGAGTTCATGGTGCTCATCCCGCTGACCATGCTCTACCTCTCCGGCATCGGCGCCGCCCTGCGGGTGCGCGGCGAAGCAGCCCGCTGCGACGAGTGCAACAACGACGTCGAGACCACCAAAGGTAGGCGCGTGGCCGCCCCCAGGCCGGCCCAGGGCGCGACCGCGAGCTGAGCGCGACCGCGAGCGAAGCGACCCCAGAGCGCGCCTCCCGAGAGACCCGCCCCGCCGAGCGTCGCGCGCACTCGCCCGCCCCACCGCCAGCCCACTCGGCTACCATGGCCCGAGCATGCCGCCCGAGACCCTCCGAGTCGCCCAGAGCGGGCCGATCACCACCGTCACCCTGGTCGAGCCCACCATGAGGCCGCGCGTATTCCTCGAGCTGGACGAAGTTTTTTCACAGCTCGCGGAAGACCCCCACCTCCGCGCCGTCATCCTCGACGCCGCCCCGCGCCACTTCACCTACGGCCTCGACCTACCCGCCGCCGCCGCTGAGCTCGGCCAAGGCCTCTCGACCGCCGCTGGCGCCGCAGCCCGGCTCACCCTGCACGGGACCATCCGCCGCCTCCAGCGCGGGATCTCGGCCGTCGAAGCCTGCCCTGTCCCGGTCATCGCCGCGATTCATGGCTGGTGCATCGGCGGCGGCATCGACCTCATCACCGCCTGCGACCTCCGCCTCGCCAGCGCCGACGCCCGCTTCTCGGTGCGCGAGACCAAGATCGCCATCGTCGCCGATCTCGGCACCCTCCAGCGCCTCCCCCGGATCGTCGGCCAGGGCCACGCCCGCGAGCTCGCGTTCACCGGAAAAGACATCGACGCCGCCCGCGCCGCCGCCATCGGCCTCGTCAGCGCCGTCTACCCAGACCGAGGCCAGCTCTACGCCGCCGCCCTCGCCCTCGCCGAGGAGATCGCCCAAAACCCGCCCCTCACCGTCCGCGGCGTCAAGCGCGTGATGGACTACAGCGCCGACAGGAGCGTCGACGACGGCCTCGCCTACGTCGCCGCCTGGAACGCCGCCCAGCTCGCCTCAGAGGATCTCGCCGAGGCCATGACCGCCTTCTTCGCCAAACGCCCCCCCGACTTCAAAGGACGCTGAGCCCGCCCGATGAAGCCCGCCGTCAGCGACCCTGGCCTCCACCTCCTGCTCGCCTACGCCGACGATCCGCTGCCGATCCACGCGGCGCCGCTGCCGCCTACGCCCCCGAGCCCCGATGATTGTTTTCATAATTCTATAAACCCTATCACTCCTTCGCCACAGAGCCTCGACCCCCTGCTCGACGACCTCGTCGAAGGCGGCTGGGGGATCCTCTGCCCGGAAGACCCGGTCTTCGACACTATCCTCGCCGCGCTCGCCCCGCTGATCGCCCACCGCGAGGCCCAGCTCGGCCGCCCCGCCCCGATCCTCCGCGTGCCCCCCCCTCTATTGTCGCAGCTATCCACAGCATCGACAGTATCAACAACATCCCCCCTCGCCCTCTTCGACGCCTGGTACAGCGCCCACCAGCCGCTCCTGCCGCGCTACCTGCTCCTCCTCGGCGATCTCCACGAGCTCCCGCTCCCGCTCACCCACGCCCTCGTCGCCCGTGACCACGCCGTCGGCCGCCTCGTCTTCCCTGAGCAGGCCGCCTACCGCGACTACGCGCTCAAGCTCTGCACCTGGGAGCACGCCCCGCCCCTCGTCACGCCGGCGGTCCTCTTCCACACCGTCCGCGAGGGCAGCCCCGCGACCAAGATCGCCCACCGCGGCCTCATCGCCCCCCTGCTCGCCCGCGCCCGCCAGGACCAGCGCCGCGGCCGCCTCAGCGCCCAGATCCTCGAGCTCGGCGACCCCGACGAACCCAGCGCCGACGACCTCTTAGAGGGCGCCGAGCTCCCTGGCGCCCTCCTGCTCACCGCGGGCCGCGCCCACGGCCCGCCGCGTTCGGGCTGGCGCGACCCCATCGCCTCGCGCCGCGGCCAAGGAGCCATGAGCTTCGGCCACGCCGGCACCCTCCGCGCCGGCGACCTCCGCGACCGCCCCTTCATGCCCGGCGGTCTTTGGTGGATGCACACCAGCTTCGCCCTCGCCACCCCGCAGCGCAGCGTCTACGAGCCTTGGCTCGCCGCCCAAGGCGAGCCCGCCGCCGCAGTCCACGCCGCCATCCGCGCCGCCGCGCCTCCTCCCGGCGCCGCGCCCTTCCTCGCCGCCCTCGCCCTCGCCGCCCTACAAAACCCTCGCGGCCCCCTCGCGGTCTTCGGCCCCGCCGACCTCGCCTGGGCCTACACCTCGCCCACCCGGGTCAAGCGCCTCTACCCGCTCCTCCGCGCCCTGCTCCGCGGCGCCCGCCTCGGCCGCGCCCTCCGCCTCTTACGCCACAGCCAACCCGTCACCGAGCCCGAGGCCGCCTCCTCTTCCCCGCCCGATCCCCACGCCTGGCTGATCCACCAGGAGCTCAGCTCCTACATCCTGCTCGGCGACCCTGCTGTTCGTCTCCCTCAGGCCCAGCACCAGGCGCCGCCGCACAAACCCACGGCCAAGAGGGACCCCGAAGAGCCCCCCCTCGACCCACGCCTGCTCGAGGCCGCGATCCTCGCCCACCTCACCGGCGACGAGTCGACCCTCGAGGACCCCCTACTCGCCCCGATCGCCCGCGACCGCCCCCTGCTCGCCCGCTACAGCGACGCCTACGCCGAAGCCGGCCGCCTCGCCCTCCAGCGCCTGCTCACCGCCCCACCTGAAGAGCGCTGAGCGCCAGGCCCGCTCACACCTTCACCACCTCCCCCTTGTGATAGCGGAGCTTCTGGCCCTCTGGGTCGAACACGAACACACAGTCCTCGGGCCCCACGCTGGTCGCGCGGTGCGGCCCCAGCTCGAAGAGCAAGAACGAGCGCTGATTCAGGCCCACGCACGCGTGGTGGCGGAACCGCCGCGCCAAATACGCCAAGTTGTCCGGGTCATCCGTCTGGATCCGCTCCATACAGTGAGGAAATAGCTGGAGATCGCGGACCAGCGCCAACCCGCGGTCATAGAGCTGGAAGTCCCGGCGTTTTTGGGAGAAGTCATTATAAATAATCACCCGCTCGCACAGCACCATCGCCCCCGCCGACATCGCCACGATCTGCGCCCCGCGCCGCAGCGCCTCGGCCAGCACGTCCCGCAGGCGGAAGAAGCGCAGCGCGTCGAGCAGCGGGTCCAGCCCCCCGCCAAAGAGCATGATCGTGTTCGCCGACAAGATCCGCCGCTCGAGCCGCTCACGCGCCTCCCGCCACGCCGGCGCGTACGCCAAGCCCGCCGCGTCGAACGCCCGCCGCTCGATCTCATCGAGCAAATTGACCAGGTGGTCGTCATTCGCCTCCAGCGTCGCCAGCGCCTGTCGGAGCTGCTGGGACAGCGTATAGCGGACCAGCCGGCGCCCCGACCCGTGGTGGATCGGATCTGCTGCCAAACGGGGCACCGTCAGCGCCGGGTCCTCGCGTCTCCCCGCCGCCAGCGTCCGGCGGAACAGATCGATCAAGTGCGCGTTGTGCTCCAAATAGAACGACCGCGCCATCTCTGCCACCCGCCGCCCCTCCTGCCACGCCTCCATCAGCCGCGGCGAGCTCCGCGCCACCCCCCGCAGCTCGTGCAGCAGCGACAAGTTCGCGATCGCCCGGTCGTACCCGCCTTCAAAGCGCGACGGCAGGCCGATCGAATTCAGCGCCCGCTTCACGTGCCCCTCGTCGTGCTCGCCCTCGCCCCACGCCGCCGTCACCAGCAGCACCCGCCGCGAGCGAGCCACCGCCGCGTCCTCGTGCCGGGAGGACAGCAGCAGCGGCGCCGCCGCCTGGATCAGCGCGTCCACCGTCTCAGCGTTGCCATTAAAAAGGACCGCCCCGCGCATCGCCGGCTATCATACCGCCACTCTCGCCGCCCAGGGCGCGCCGCCCCTCCCGAACATGAGACACCACCACCACCGCCCTACCGCCCGCGCGCTGGCCGTCGCCGCGCCGCTCGCCCTCGCCCTCACCCTCGCGCAGCCCGGCTGCTCGGTCGAGAAGACCCACGCCGCGCCCGCCCCTCAGCCCGCCGATCTTCCCCCTGAGCCCGCCCATACGCCCGAGCCCGCGCCCGCGCCCGACCCGACCCAAAGCGCGGCTCAAGCCGCTGCGGGCCCGCCCAAAGGCGCCGAGCAGGCCCTCGACCTCGACCGCCTCATCAAAAATTATCCGTGGCTGAGCGACAGCAGCCGCCCCCACCCTTTACCCGCGCACCACCTCCACCACCGCTTCCCGGAGCCCCCTGGCTATCAGCGCGTCGAGCTCGAGGAAGGTGGATTTGGCGCGTTTTTGCGCGAGCTCCCCCTCGCCGCCCCGGGCACCCCCGTGCTCTCCTACCGCGGCGCGACCATCCTTCATAAAGATCACCCCAACCTCGCCGCTGTCGCCGCCATCGACGTCGGCGACGCCGATCTCCAGCAGTGCGCGGACTCGATCATCCGCTTACACGCCGAGTGGGCCTTCGCCCGCGGCCGCCGCGACCACAGCTACCGCGGCGCCTCCGGCCTCGAGCTGCCCTTCTCGCGCTATTTGAAGGGCGAGCGCCTCGTCTACCGCGACAAGCAGCTCTCTTGGCAGAGCCGCGGCAAGCCGCGCCGCGCCGACCACATCACCCTGCGCGATTATCTCGACAGCGTCTTCGCCTGGGCCAACACCGGCTCGCTCGCCGGCCAAGCGCAGAAGATCCCGCGCGAGCAGCTCCGCCCCGGCGACTTTTTTGTCGTCCCTGGCGGCCCCGGCCACGCCGTGCTGATCCTCGACGTCGCCGCCGGCCCCGAGGGCCGCCTCGCCCTGCTGCTCGGCCAGGGGTTTATGCCCGCCCAGAATTTCCAGGTCCTCCGGCCCGCCCCGGGCCAAGCGTGGTTCATCGTCGAACCCGCCGACCAAGCCGTCGCCACCCCCTTCTGGGCCCCCTTCCCCTGGGGCTCCCTCCGCCGCCTCTCGTAGTTTTTTTTTAGAGTTGGTCCTTGGCCGCCGGATCCGCCTTGGGCCAGCCGGGGCTGTCATCCATCGACGCTGGTTCACGCCCATAATCAGCCGGCAACATCGCCGGGCTCCACACCCCCTCGGATTTGGCGATCAACGCCGCCGCCGTGTGGTCACCGATCACATTCACCGCCGTGCGCGCCATATCGAGGATCCGGTCGACCCCCAAGATGATCGCGATCCCCTCCGGCGGCACCCCGAACAACGCCAAGATCCCCACCAGCAGCGGGATCGACCCCCCCGGCACCGCCGCCGCGCCGATCGCCGTAATCACCGACAGCGTCATCACCACCAGCATCTGCGCCAGCGACAGCTCCACCCCGAACACCTGACACAAGAAGATCACCGTCACGCCCTCAAAGAGCGCCGTACCGTTCATACACATCGTCGTGCCCAGCGGCAGCACGAAGCCGGCGATCTTCGGCGGGATCCCCAGGCACTTCTCCGCCACCTCGATGTTCGTCGGCAGCGTCGCCGAGCTCGAGGAGGTCGAGAACGCCGTCACGATCGACGCCTTGATCCGCCCGAAGAAATCCAGCGGCGACATCTTGATCGCGAAGCGGATGATCAGCGACATCGTCACCGCCACGTGCAGCCCCAGCGCCAGCAGCACCACCACCACGAACACCCCCAGCGGCTCCAGCAGCGCGAAGCCGAAGCGCGACGTCACCCCGAAGATCAGCCCGGCCACCCCCAGCGGCGCCAGCTTCATCGCCATCTCGACGATCTTCGTCACCACGTCGCTGAGCGCCGCCAGGAAGTTGATCATCACCTCGCCGCGGTCGCGGCGGATCAGCGTCACCGCCGCGCCGAACACCAGCGAGAAGAAGATCACCCCCAACATGTCAAAGTCCACCGCCGAGCGCAGCGGGTTGCGCGTGACGATGTTGACCAGCGTCTCGATCCCGAAGGTCACCGACCGCGCCGCCTCGATCTTCGTCGCCGCGTCCCCGGAGAACGCCGCCAAGAGCTGCTCGCGCACCTCCACCGAGATCAGCGAGCCGGGCGAGGCCACCCGCACGATCACCAACCCCAGCGCCGCCGCGGCCGCCGTCGTCGCGAAGAAGTACGCCAGCGTCTTCGCCGCGATCCTGCCGACCAGCCGCACGTCGCCGATGCTCGCCACCCCCAGCGCCACCGACGCGAAGATCAGCGGCATCACCACCATAAACAGCATTCTCAAGAAGATCTGCCCGATCGGACCCGCCACGTAGTGATTCGCCGCCGCGATCGCCTCGTGCTCCCCGCCCAGCCCCAAGTTCGCGGCGATCCCCAGCCCGCCGCCCACCAGCAGCCCCAGCAAGATCTTCGTGTGCAGCTTCACCGGCGCGATGGTAGAGCGACGCGCGCCCGCGCGCCACCGCCCCGTATCCACGACCTTCGCCGCCGACTAGACTCACCTCGCGCCATGGCCACCCCGACGCCGACCGCCGCCGCGACCCTCGACCCGATCGCCGCCGATCGCCTGCTCGTCCGCCTGCTCCTCGCCCTCTACCTGCTCATCCTCGTCCGCACCGCCTGGACCTCCGACGACGCATTCATCACCCTGCGCACCGTCGAGAATTTTTTAGGCGGCCACGGCCTCACCTGGAACACCTTTGAGCGGGTCCAGGCCTACACCCACCCGCTCTGGATGCTCCTGCTCAGCGGCGTCAACGCGCTGGTGGATCAGCCCTATTTCACCGCGATCGTCACCTCGATCGTCTGCGCCTTCGCGGCCGTACGCGCGCTCGCCCGCGGCCTGCCGAGCGCCCAAGGCGCCCAACTCGCCGTGCTCGCCCTCCTGCTCTGCCGCTCCTTCGTCGACTACTCGACCAGCGGCCTCGAGAACCCCCTCATCTACCTCCTGCTCGCCGCCTTCGTCGCCCTGTATGGACGGCCGGGCTCGGGCCGCCTCGTCAACCTCACCCTCGTCGCCGCGCTGCTGCTGATCACCCGCCTCGACGCCCTGCTGCTCGTCGGTCCCGCCCTCGCCTACGCCCTCTGGTCGGCCCCGTGGCGGGTCACTGTGCGCGCCCTCCTGCTCGGCCTGCTCCCCTTCTTCGCCTGGGAGCTCTTCTCGCTCGTTTATTACGGCTTCCTCTTCCCCAACACCGCCTACGCCAAGCTCGCCCACCAGATCCCTGCCGGAGATCTGCTCCAGCAAGGCTTCGTCTACTACTTCTTCCAGCTCGGCCACGACCCCCTCAGCCTCGCCCTCATCGGCGCGGCGATCGTCGCCCCCTTCGTCGCCCGGGCCCGCCACCTCCGCCCGCTCGCCCTCGGCCTCGCCCTCTATTGCCTCTACATCCTCAAGATCGGCGGCGACTTCATGGCCGGCCGCTTCTTCGCCGCCCCCGTCTTCCTCGCCGTCGCTCTGCTCGGCCACCTCGACCTCCGCCTGCCGCGCCAGGCCGCGCTGCTCCTCGGCGCGCTGCTGCTCGCGCTCGGCCTCGGCGCGGGCCACCCCACCTTCGGCGCCGACGTCGACGCCGCGGGCGATCCCCGCGAGCGGATCGACCGAGGCGTCACCGACGAGCGCCTCTTTTACTTCGAGCACGCCGGCCTCGTCCGCTACCAGCGCGGCCGCAAGATGCCGCACCACCCGTGGCTGAGCGACGCCCGCCGCATGGCCGCCAAGCCCGAGAAGGTCTATTCGATGCTCGGGATCGGCATGATCGGCCAGCGCGTCGGCCCTGACGTCCGCCTCGTCGACGTCTACGGCCTCGCTGATCCGCTGATCGCCCGCCTGCCCGCGCTCGCCGGCAAGGGCTGGCGGATCGGCCATTTTACCCGCCACCTGCCCGCCGGCTACCTCGAGAGCCTCGAGAGCGGCGAAGATCGCTTCGCCGATCGCGACCTCGCCGAATACAACCGTCAGCTCCGCCTGATCACCAGCGGGCCGCTCTTCGCAGGCGAGCGTTGGGCGGCGATCTGGGGCATGCACACCGGCGCCTTCGACCACCTCATCGACGTCCCCTTCTACCAAGACCCGCGCTACACCGCGCTGCCGGCCCACCTCATCGACGAGGTCAAGGCCGAGGGTCACCCCTGGGACGCCAACAACGTCTACCGGATCCCCAAAGAAGAGGGCCTACGCGTCGATTTCCCGGCCCCTGTCAGCCACCCCCGCCTCGATCTCAGCCTCGCCAACAACGACGACTACCGGCTCCAGCTCCTCCAAGGCGGCGACGTGGTCGTGTGGGAGCAGGTCATCAAGGCCAAGAGGACCAAGGGCGGCCTCACCCGCGTCAGCGTCGATCTGCCCGCCGAGGTCGCCGCCCGCGGCTACGACGCCGTCCGGATCTACGGCCTCGCCGCGGACGGCCGCTTCAGCCTCGGCCACCTCCTCCCCACCGCCGCCAGCGCCCCCCCGCCCAAGGCCAAGAAGTCGCGCCCCCCCGCCGAAGCCCCCGCCCAGGCCCCCGCCGAGGCCCCCGATGAGCCCTGATCGAGCTCAAGGCGCCGCGCCGCACACCCCCAGATCCTCGTAGCCCACGGGGACCTCCTCCTCGAACCATGGGATGCACGCCATCTTTGGATCCGGGCATTGTGGATCGGCGAGCGAGCAATAAGGCGAGCAGCAGCCCGACCCTACGCAGCCGGGCACATACTCGGCGCTCAAACAGGCCAGCCCCGGGTCGCAGGAATTCACATATTCACAGGAGTCACCATAGTGCCCCGCTTCGCCCGAGGCGTCGGTCACGCAGGTGAAGGCCTGTCCGCTCCCCGACACACAGACCTCATCGACCGCGCACGCGTCGGGCGCCAGCGGGTCGCACGGAGCCCAGCAGAAGTTCGCGATCCGCCCCTGCCAGCAGTAGTGGCCGGGCAGCGGGCACACCGGCTCGTCCATCTCGCCGACGCAGTGGGTCACGCAGCGGTCGCTTAGGCACTGCACGCCGCTCGCGCAGTCATCGGGCCCCGCCAGCGGCGCGCCCTCCACGTGGTACACCGACAGCCCCACGCTGCACGGCGCCTCCGGATCGAGCGCCGCCTCGATCTCGGGCGTACACATTGAATACGACGAGTACAGGTCGAAGATACATTTATACCCGCTCGGACACGCCGGCATGAACGTCTCGCAGCCGTGCAGATCCCACTCAAATTCGACGAGGCACACCCGCTCCTCGCTCTTCGGGTCCGTCGCGCACGTGTACCGCGGATCGGGGCACGCTCGCCCATCCTCGCACGACGGCGGCGGATAGCTCGGCCACAGCGGACACTCTGCCCCCTCACAGCCGCTCGTCTCCGACCCCGAGCCCTGGGCCGTCTCTGCGGTCGTGCTCGAGGTCGACCCCTCCCCGGCCGTCGTCGCCCCGGCCGTCGTCGCCCCGCTCGTCGTCGCCGTCGCCGAAGCCGCCCCGCTCGCCCCGCTCGTCGCCGCCTCGCTGCTCGCCTTGTCCTGATCATCGCCGCAGCCGCCCGCCAAGGCGGTCAGCGCCCAGAGCGCCCCAAAAAACCGTTGAACTCGCGTCATGTCGTCCTCCTCGATTGGATCACTGAAGCACCCGATCTCTGCCAGCCCCTCGCCTCGGCGCCGCGCCCACGGTCGCCAGCGGCGCCGCGCCGGCCAGCGCAGGCAGCGCCCCTTCGGCCACCAACACCGCCCCTGCCACCGTCCCGTCCTGCTCACCCCCGGCCGAGCCCTCCACCCGCTCGTAAGACACCGACCAGCGCAGCGGCAGCCCCGCCTCCGCCGGATCTAAAAGAAACACCAACGCCCGCGCCTCCTCGTCCGGGTAGAGCCGATCGTCCTCGCGCTCGGTCCGCCCCGCGCCCCCTGGCGCGCCCTCCCAGTGGCGCGCCAGGTAGCGGCGCAGCCGCCGCCCGCCCGGCGCGTCGACCCGCACCTCGACCCGCACGCGACGCAGCAGATCGCCGGTCGGCAGCGCATGGCCGATCGACCCTGGCTTGAGGGACATGTGGATAATTGCCCGATCCTCGCTCGGCCGCGACGCCTCGGCGACCACGACCTCACGCAGCCAACCTGCGTCGCGCGAGCCCGCGAAGCGGTGCGAGCGCCACCCCGAGGCCGCCGGCATATGACAGCCCGCGCAGCTCGTATCGCGCCGGCTCGACGCCTGATGCTCCCGGATCGTCGTCTGCATCCACTCGCGCGGCGCCCCCCTCTGGGCGCCTTCTATTCCCGGAAATTCAAACTCATGACAGCCCGCGCACGCCGCCGGGCCGCCGAAGCGAGGATCCCGCCGCACCGCGTGGGGCGCCCGCATCGGCGCCTCGGGCGGCAGCGCCGACAGCACCGCCTCGCCCTCGGGCACGTGGCAGGTCACGCACGCGACCCCCAGCGCCGCCGAAGCCGGCTCTCGCCGCGCGGAGCCCGCCTCCGGCGCGTGGCACCCCTCGCAAAAGGCCATCGGCTCGCGGCGCAGCGCCGACTGGAACTCCCGCGCTGTGTAGGCCTCGTGATGGAGCGATCCCGCCCACTCTTCGGCGATCTCCACGTGGCAGCCGACGCACTCTGCGTTCGCGGCGACCGGGTCGCCAGCCATCCGCGCCTGCCGACCCGGCCCCGGCATCTTTCCTTCGCCGAGCCCCCCGGGGACCAGCGCTACGACCGCAGCTCCCTCGCCGGCCTCACAGCCTGCGAGCCCGAAGAGCAGCAGCAGCGCGCGAACGAGCGACCTCACGAGCCCGACACTACGCCTCATCCCCGAGATTTAGAACCACAAAAACAACATTCCCCGTTTTTATGTCATCCACTTATGATGATATCCACATAAAAGGAAGGTCGAGTGCATCTCGGCGGGGCTTTCTCTGGAAGACAAGAGCTCACTCGGTGCGGAGGAATCGCGACATCGGCCTCCTATTTTACGCGCTACTGCGCCCGAACGGACAGGCCGGACGGATTCTCCTCCCCTGGATCCCCGGCCACAAACAAGTGGAAACCCTCCTATCTCCCTCGCTCTGATACCTTCGACCGATGTCCCAGTTCCGGCCAATTATTATCTCGCTCTCGCTCACGACCGTCGCCCTCACCGGTTGTGGCAGCAATTGCCTCGACGACGGCTTCGCCTGGCAGCAGGGTGAAGACTGCAACGTCGCCTCGGCGACCGACAGCGACGCCACCACCGACGGCACCACCACCGCCGGCACCACCACCACCACCACCGGCGGCGGCACCGAGAGCAGCACCACCGCAGGCTCTGGCTCGGAGTCGGACTCCAGCACCACCGCGGTCGATCCAACCGCCACCGGCAGCACCACTGATAATACAACGAACCCGACCACCACCGGCCCCGATACAGACAGTGACTCTAACACTAACACTGACAGCGACAGCGACTCTGACACCGCTGTCGAGCCGGGCCCCTGCGACGGCGGCAAGTACTGGACCAACGACGCCGACTGGGACGAGGGCGCCCTGAACAACCTCAACCACCTCGACCCCAACAACGACCAGCTCCAGATCACCCTCGACGGCGTCTCTGCGCCGATGCCCTACATGTTCCTCGCGCAGACCGACGAGGGCATCATCCTCAAGCTCGACACCGTCACCGGCAAGCAGCTCGGCCGCTACCTCTCCACCCTCACTTCCGATTGCGCCAATTGCGCGGTCGGCCCCGGCGCCTACCCCTCGCGCATCATCGTCGACTTCGACGGCGACGCCTACATCGCCAACCGCGCCTTCGGCGGCCAGGGCTCCCTCTCGAAGCTCGCCGGCCAGCTCAGCTCCTGCGTCGACCGCAACAAGAACGGCATGATCGAGACCACCAAGGACACCAACAACGACGGCATCATCGACATCGACGACCCGACCGAATACTACGGTCAAGCGGACGAGTGCCTGCTCTGGACCATCCCCGTCGGCGCCGTCGACGCCCTCCCGCGCGCCCTCACCCTCGACGGCAAGGGCTTCGCCTACGTCGGCACCTACAGCACCCAAAAGGCCTACAAGATCGACATCAAGGCCTCGCCCGCCGCGATCGTCAAGGAGGTCGACCTGCCCAGCACCCCCTACGGCTTCTCTTTGTGGGGCAACTACCTCTACTCCTCCGCCCTCGGCGCCCCGGTCATGCGTATGGACCTCGGCGACGACTCGATCGTCACCATGAACGCCCCCGGCAACTACGGCATCGCCGTCGACCAGAACGGCATCGCATGGTTCGGCGGCCAAGGCCTCCAGCGCTGCGACTTCGACATGGGCGGCGACTGCCAGCAGTTCGGCAACGCGTCGATGAACGGCACCGCCGTCGACAGCTTCGGCCAGATCTGGGCCAGCGCCAACGGCGTCGTCTACAAGTACGCCAACGACGGCGCGATCCTCGGCTCTGTCCAGGTCTCTAACTCCTACGGCGTCGCCATCGGCCACGACAACGACCCCCGCGTCATCGGCTTCAGCGCCGCCTTCCGCGTCGCCGCGGGCGCCGTCGGCCAACCCCCCGGCGCCGTCACCACCTACAGCACCGCCCACAAGAGCGGCTCTCAGCCCTTCAACTACACCTACACCGACTTCACCGGCTTCGGCGCGCAGAACATCTCGATCACCAAGGGCGAGTGGACCGTCAGCCACGACAGCGGCGAAGACGCGACCCCGTGGACCGAGCTGATCTTCAACCAGGAGCCTGAAGGCAAGGTCCCCGCCGGCACCTCGATCACCTTCCAGGTCCGCGCCGCCGACACCGAGGATGCCCTCGCCCTCCAGCCCTGGGTCGACGTCGAAGGCGGCGCCCCCGTGCAGCCGGTCGTCGGCCGCTACGTCGAGATCCGCGCCCGCCTGCTCATCACCGACGAGATGCTCGACGAGTCGCCCGTGCTCAGCGACCTCTGCATCAAGTAGGGCCGCCTCGCCGCCTGCCCGGCCAGCGCGCTCAGCCTGAGGGCAAGCGCTGCTGCGCCGGGCGTGCGTACGCCCGCTCCACGTACGCGACGATCGCCGGCGACGGCTCCACCATCTGAAAGCGCAGCCCGAAGCCGAGCTGCGACGCCAAGTACAGGTCCGCCGCCGTGAACCCCTCACCGAGCAAGAACGGCCCCGGAGTCAGCGCCTTCTCCACCGCCGCGAACGTGTCCTCATAGCTCCCATATCCTAGCGCCCCGCGCCGCTCGGCGGGCGTCTCCCGCTTCATCGCCCGGTCGAACATCGCCGCCTCCACGCAGCTCGCCGCGAAGAAGAACCACCGCAGATACGCGCCTCGCCGCGGATCATCCAGCGCCGGCGCCAGCCCCGCCTGCGGGAACGCGTCCGCCAAGTACATCAAGATCGCCGGCGTCTCGGTGATCACCACCCCGCGGTGCACGATCGCCGGCACCTTGCCCATCGGGTTCACCGCCAAGTACGCGGGCGCCTTGTGCTCGCCCTTCGTGAAGTCGAGCACGACGCCCTCGTAGGGCGCGCCCAGCTCCTCCAGCATCCAGTGGACGATCCGGCCGCGCGACATCGGGTTGTGATAGAAGACGAGGGAATCTGTCATGGCCGGCCCGTGATACCACGAGCCTGCCGCTGCGGCTCACACCGGCGGGAAGGTCTCGCAGGACGACTTGATCACCTCGAGCGCCGCCGCCAGCGGCGCCGTGAAGTCCTCGTCGCAGATGTTCCCCCAATAACTGTTCGGCGTGTTGAGCTCCAAGAACTGGTGCACGCGCGGCGCCTTCACCGCGACCGGGTCGTCGCCGCCGCCGCCGCAGCTCGAGCCCTTCGGCCCGGTGATCGCGACCGCCACGAAGCGATCCTTATCGCCGCCCTTCAGGGCGACCAAGAGCTGCTGGTACTCGATCACCGGCGTCGGCGTACCTGGCCCGAGGAACACGTCCCACATCGGCGCCACCTCCTTCACCGACTGGTCGTCCTCGTCCGTGATGATCATGATCACCAGCAGCGCGTCCTCCCGCAGGAAGCCCGCGTTGTACGCCTCTTGGTCGGCCACGCGGTCGACCAGCCCCGCGCGCAGCGCCTCCAGCGGCATCTCGCTGAATTCGCCGCCGTTCATCGAAGCGACGCACTGGAACTGCTTCGCCACCTGGTCCACCGGCCCCGCCTCGATCCACCGCCCCTGCGGCACGTCGTTACAGTTGAGGCGATCCGCCTCGTGCTGGAGGCGCCCGCGGTGGCCCTGCCCGCAGACGAGGAACACACACTGCTCCGTGCCCGCCATATCCGTCGACATCACCCCGATCCGGTAGTCGATCCCCTTCTTCTGCACCAGCTCGTCATCGATCGTCTGGATGAAGCTCGGGAAGGCCTCTGTCAGCTTGTCCTGCTGGTCGCTCATCGAGCCTGAGTCATCGATGATGAAGAGCAGGTCGACCTTCTTACAGCCCTCATCCACCCCTGTCGGGTCGCCGGTCTCGAAGCCCACGTCGAGCTTCACCCCGCCGCTCGTCGACGACCCCGCGCTCTCGCTCTCGCCGCCGCTCGGATCGGTCGAGCCCGCGCTCGCGCTCTCGCCGCCGCTCGCGCTCGTGCTCGCGCTCGTGCTCGTGCTCGTGCTCGTGCTACTCGCGCTCGCGCTCGCGCTCGTGATCATCCCCGTCTCGCCGCTCGCGCCGCGGTCATCGCCGCTACAAGCCACGACGAGCGCCAGCGCCCAGCTCCATCGAAGCGCCAGCGCGGACCACGAAGGCTCACCTGCAACCGAAACATGAGTTGGGGAGGGAAAAGAGATCATGGCGCACCGTATCACGGGCGAGCGACTCTGCGCCCGACGCCGCTCATGAGCGATTTCGAGCGCGGCTTAACGACCGCACGAAGCTCCCCTCGCCCCGCCTGCCCCGTTATTCTGGCGCCGTGGGCATCGAGACACTCACCTTCGCGACCCTCGCCCCCTCGCTGCTCCTGCTCGCCTACTTCCGCTCGCGCGACGCCTACCCCGAGCCCGCGCGGGTCGTCTGGACCACCTTCGTCCTCGGCGTCTTGACCGCGATCCCCGTACTCATCGTCGCCATGCCGCTCAGCGGCCTCGTCGGCGCCAGCGCGGCCCCTCTGCTCCGCGGCGCCTACGAGGCCTTCGTGCTCGCCGCGATCCCCGAGGAGCTGTTCAAGCTGTGCGTCCTCCTCTTCTACGTCCGCCGCCACAGCGCCTTCGACGAGCCCATGGACGGCCTCGTCTACGGCGTCGCCGCCTCCCTCGGCTTCGCCACCATCGAGAACATCCTTTATGTGATGAGCGGCGGCATGGAGGTCGCCCTCATGCGGGCGATCACCGCCGTGCCCGCGCACGCGACCATGGGCGCGATCATGGGCTACTACGTCGGCCAGGCCCACTTCACCCCGGCCCGCACCAAGACGCTGCTGTGGCGCGCCTGGTGGGTGCCGATGGTCATCCACGGCCTCTACAACACCCCCCTGCTGACCATCAACGCCGCCCGCGAGAGCGCCCAAGAGGGCGCCCTCACCCTCTTCCTCCTCCTGCTCGTCCCGACTGTCTTGATCTTCGCCGTCGTGTGGGCGGTGCGCCTCGCCCGCGGCCTGCGCGCCCTCCAGCTCGCGGGGGAGCTCACCGGCGAGCCGCTGGCGCCTGCGATCGCCGCCGACCTCGCCCCCCTCGTCACCCCGCCGGGTCGCCCCGCCTCGCCCTTGTGGTGGCTGATCGTGCTCCTCGGCGGCCTGATCGTCACCGCCGGCGCCCTCTTTATCATCGCCGCAGCGATCACCGCCTACGCTGGCGGCGCCATGCCCACCGAGCTGGTCATCGCCACCATCCTCTTCGGCGTCGCCCCGGCCGCGCTCGGCGTGCTCCTCTTCCGTCTCGGGATCGGCCGCCTCAACCAGCACGACCGCCTCCGCGCGCGCGCCGGCTGAGCTACACCGGCGGCGCCGTCGCCACCATCGACGGCCGCGCCGCGAAGCGCTCATACCAGGCCGCCAGCCGCGGCCGACCCGCGCGCACGTCGCCCAGCAGCCCGCGCAGCTCCAGCCAGCCCACCGTCACGCCCGCGCAGATCTGATCGAGCCCCACGTGCAGCGGATCAAAGCCCGCCGCCGCCTCCTCGAGCGCGTCGAGCCCGCCCCGCGCTTTTTGTAGCTGTCCTTCGAGCCATGGCTGCCAGTGCAGCTCCTGCGGCCGCAGGTGGCGCTCATAGAACACCGCGACCCCCGCCTCGAGGATCCCATCGCACAGCGCCTGCGCCCGCAGCGTCCGCCAGCGCTGCGGCCCCGCCCGCGGGATCAACCGGCCGCCGGCGCGCGTGTCGAGGAATTCGCACAACACCGCCGAGTCGTAGAGCACCTCGCCGTCCTCCAGCACCAGCGCCGGGATCTTCGACAGCGGGTTCACCGGCGACAGCGTCGGGTCGACCTGCGTCGGCGTCGGCCGCAGGAACGTCAGCTCGATCTCCCCGGAGATCCCCAGCTCATGCGCGACGACCAGCACCTTACGGACGAACGGCGAGGTCGGTGTGTAAAAGAGCTTCATCGCCGCTACTATCGCGCGCCTCCGCCTCGCGTGCCACTTTGGCGCCGCGCCTGGGGTCAGCGTTGACAAACCCGGCCGCGCCGCCCCGTCAGATCCGGGGCTTTGCCGCGTAGGCTGCGACATACGGGCCTCGTCAGCCCTGGCCTGCGCCTTGCACAAGGGTTTGGCATGTCCACGAACAACAACACGCCCTCAGAGAACACGGTGATCGTCGTCGGCGGCCACGGCGGCATGAGCAGCCGCTACCGCGACGTCGCCAAGAAGCTCGGCTGGTCGATGGAGCACTACGAGCAGCGCCTGCCGGCCGGCCTGCGCCGCAGCATCGGCAAGATCGGCCTCGTCGTCGTCATGGTCAGCATGGTCTCGCACACCCTGCGCGACCAAGTGAAGAGCCTCATCCCGGAGGACACCCGCGTCGTCTACGTCCGCACCCCCAGCGTCTCCGCGCTGCGCTCCGCCATCGAGGCCAACAGTTGACCTACGCGGAGGGGTCGGGCCGCCCGCGCGTCGACTTCACGGCCGAGCGGTGCGACTTACTCGCCAGCCGCCGCAGCTTGCTCGCCCGGCTCGGCCGCGTCTTCTTGCGGATCCGCGGCCGCACCGCCGCCGCCCGCAGCAGCGCGAACAGCCGCTCACGCGCCTCTTGGCGGTTCATCTCTTGCGAGCGCGAGCCCTCCGCGCAGAGGATCAGCACCCCGTCCTTCGTCATCCGCCCGCCCGCCAGCGCCACCAGCCGCGCCTTCACCTCTTCGGACAGCGACGGCGAGCTACGCACATCAAAGCGCAGCTCCACCGCCGTCGAGGTCTTGTTGACGTGCTGCCCGCCGGGCCCTGAGGCCCGCGTGCTGCGCTCGATCAGCTCCTCCTCGCGGATCCACAGGTTCGCAGTGATCTCGATCGCCGCCACGCGCCCTCATCCGATCTAAAAAAAATTATTGAAAGGGAAAAAGAGGCGACCGTCGAGCTTCTGCGCTCGCCGCTACGCGCTCACCGCCCACAGCAGCAGCGCCAGCCCCGCGTGGCTCGCCCCGAGCGCCAACGAGGCCCAGCGGATCCGCGCCGACGCGGCGAAGAACGCCGCCGTCGCGCACAGGCCCAGACCCCCGACGAAGAGCGGCAGCGCCTCCGCCAGCGTCCCGCCGCTGTGCGGGTCCGCGACGATCCGCCCGCCGATCACGAACAGCGCCAACGAACCCCACCACAGCAGCCGGTGCAGGAGCCCGATCAGCGGCGCCCGCTGGCGCACCAACGCCCGCGCCAGGCCGCGGCTCCCCAGCGCCAGCCCGCGGAGGCCCCGCGTCAACACGGGCCCGAGCGCCCGGGCCATCCGCCGCGCCCCCACACGCGACGCCGCGGCCCAGCGCGCCAGCCGCCTCGCCGCCTGCGTCGCCCGGCCGCGCAGCTCGCCCCTTGAGCGCGGCCCTGGCTTCGCGCTGCCCGGGCCGCCCGCCGCCGCGCTCGGAGCCGCCACGTCCGCCATCTTCTCGCCCGCAGCGCGCGTCTTCGCCCTCGCCGCAGCGCCACCGAGACCGGCCCCTCGCAGCGCCCGCAGGCGCCCGATCACCCCGCGAACACGCTCGACCGCCCACCGCGCGTGGGCCATCGCGGCGGCTTGTGGAGCCGGCACTGCGCGCGCGCGCCTGCTTCTCTTCTTCGCGGACACCGCGCGAATCTTTCACGGCGCCCGATCCTCGCCAAATTTTCGCTCATTCTTCCGCCGCTCGCGCCGCCCTGCGCCGCGGCCGCCGACTCGGGCATAGTGACCGAGTTGTCGCTCGCAGCGCCCCTCATCGCCGGCTGGATCGCCCTCGCGCCCCCCCTCGCCGATCCAGGGATCGCCCCGAATACCCCGTGGGCGCGCAGCGGAGCGCGCTCGTGGACCCGCTGTCAGCAGCTCGATCGCGACGCAGAGCGCCGCCTAAGCGGCGACAGCGGCACCAACGAGCAAGACAACAAGCCCGAGCGCTGGCGCGAGCGCGCCGCCGCCTGCCCAGGCGCGCCGGCCGTGCTCACCCTCACCGCCAGCCTCGAGCTCACCCAGTCCGTCGATTTTTCCGGCCTCAGCGCGCTGAGCGAGCAGATCGCCGAGCTCCACCTCCGCCTCGCTGAGAGCCGCCAGCGCGCGCGGCTCTTGCTCGCCGCCGCCGCCGCCGAGAGCCAGCGCCGCGCCAGCCCCCTGCCGCCCATGCACGCCTATCTCGCCGCCTACGCCGCCTACGGCCTCGGCGACGCCGCTGGCGCGCGCGTCCAGCTCGCGCTCGCCCGCCAGCGCGCCGAGGTCGAGACCTGGCGCCTCGACCGCCTCGAAGCCCTGCTGGGGCTCGTCGACGGCGACCTCCGCGAGTCGTTGCGCCTCGCCCACCGCGCCTACCTCCACGCCAACAGCGCTGGCAAGATCCACTCCGCGCTGATCTGGGCGCTCGTGCTCGACCGAGCCGGCGCCACCGAGGCCGCGCACCTCACCCTCGCGGGCCACCGGAGCCGCGAGGGCCGCGGCGTCGACGGGCTCAGCGCCCTCCTCCCCCTCCACGAGCGGATCTACCTGATGGCGCTCGACCAAGAGTCCCGCGGCCACAGCTCCGGCGCTGTCACCCTCTGGGGCGCCTACCTGGGGCTGCCCGAGCCCCACCCCGCCGATCGCCTCCAGGTCGAGCGCCGCCTCGCCCAGCTCCGCCGCGGCGGCGTCACCCAACTCGCCGAGTGAACCCCGCATGAGCGCCCTCCTCCGCCTCCTCCTCGCCGCCTCGCTGCTCGCGGGCGGCCCTGTCTCTTGCCTCGGCGAGCGCGGCGGCGGCGCGAGCGAGCTCGCCGAAGGACAGACGCTCCCCGCGAGCCTTGAGGACGTCGCAGCGCGACGCGAGGCCGGCATCACCTGGTCGAACCGCCAGATCCGGGCCCTCTATCTGCGGGAGCTGAGCACCATCCCTGCGCGCGACGCCGCCGCGAAGGCGGCTGGGGAGCCGATCGAGGCGAGGGCTCGCCGCGCCTACGAGCTCCGCCGCCGGGCCCGCGTCATCACCAGGGCGATGATGAGCGACCCAGCCGAGGTCGAGCAGCTCCGCGCCCGCGACCTCGAGCGCTACGGCCACCCCGACGGCCCGACCTTCGACGGCCTCGTCGAGTCGGCGCGGGAGAAGGGGCGCAGCGGCGACGCGATCTACCAGTCGATCATCGACAGCGCCCAGCGCACCGACCAGGCCGTCAACCGCGGCCTCGGGCTCTAGCCGCGCGCTGCTATCATTCCGCGCGCGCGCCCGCTACGATCCCCCGCGGAGGATCTTCTTTGCATGGCACGCATTAGCTTCACCTCGATCACCCCCGGGCTCCTCGCCCTGCTCGTCCTCGGCGCCTGCGCCGGCGACGACGCCAGCACCGCCACGGACGCCACCACTGGCGGACCGAGCACCACCGACGATCCGACAGCGACCACCACCGCCGGCGCCACCACCACCGCCGGCACCACCGCATCGACCACAGATGCCAGCGGCAGCGCCACCGACTCGGACAGCGACGCCACCACCACATCGACCAGCGACGCCACCGAGACCGACGCCACCACCACCGCCGGCGTCACCGACAGCGACGCGACCACCACCACCGACGCGACCACCGACGCCACCACCACCACCGACGCGACCACCGACGCCACCACCGGCATGGACTGCGTCCCGGTCGATGAGATCTGCGACAACGGCGTCGACGACGACTGCGACGGCGACATCGACGAGAAGCTCGACTACGACGTCTGCGGCAACGGCATCGACGACAATTGCGACGGCAAGGTCGACGAGAAGCTCGGCGCCGAGATCTGCAGCAACGGCGTCGACGACGACTGCAACGGCAAGATCGACGACGGCATCTACTGCACCGACTCTGACGAGGACGGCATCCCCGACGCCGATGATCCCTTCCCGAACGACAAGAACCTCCCCGGCAAGGCCGAAGGCAACAAGGTCTACGCGCACACCTCGAGCGCCCTCTTTACGATGGGCGTCACCGCTCCGTACGACATCGCCTCGATCGGCGCCTTCAAGTACGACAAGTTCGCCGGCTCGATGACCGACGTCGCCCTCGATCGCTGGGGCGTGCTCTACGGCATCACCTTCGGCGACCTCTTCGTCTGCAACCCCGCGAACGCGCAGTGCTACCACCTCGCCTCGATCCCGCAGTCGGCGAACGGCCTCACCTTCCTCCCGCCAGGCACCCTCGATCCCAACGACGACACCCTCGTGGCGATCGCCATCAGCGGCGCCTGGTACAAGGTCACCCTGGTCGGCAACCAGGCCCAATTCACCCAGATGGGCCAGTACGGCGCCGGCTACGGCTCCGCGGGCGATGTCTTCTCCATCCAAGGGGTCGGCACCTACGGCGCGACCACCAAGTCTGGCGTCAACACTGGCAACGTGATCGTCGAGGCTAACCCGCTCAACGGCAACGTCGTCAAGGACCTCGCCACCCTCACCGGGTACACGACGATCTACGGCCTCGCCGGCTGGCAGGGCAAGATCTTCGCCTTCAACTCCAACGGCGCGATCGTCCTCATCGATCCAGGCGACAACAGCTTCTCGCTGCTCAAGAACACCCCGCACTCCTGGTGGGGCGCCGGCGTGTACACCGTCCTGCCGCAGTAGTTCCGCCCTCAACGATCGAAGCGCGCCGGCCTCGCGCGAGCGGCCCGCGCGCTCGTCTTCTTTTTAGAACCGGGCCCCTCACCGCGGCGCCGGCCCGCTGGCGCGCGCGATCGCCCTCTGAGACACTCTCACGCATGGGGGACACCCGCGAGCGCTCGCAGCCCTACCGGATCTTCACCACCCCGCGGGCCGTCGCTGGGGTCAAGGGCGCGACCGACGGCGACGACCTCCGCGCGCGCCTGCGCAGCTTCGCCGGCTTCGCCGCGCGCTACCGCGAAGGCCGCCTGCTCGGCGAAGGCGGCATGGGCCGCGTCGTCCTCCACCACGACGCCCTCATCGGCCGCGACGTCGCCATCAAGATCCTCAGCCCCGCGGTCCACGCCGACGAGGGCCTGCGGCTCCGCTTCCTCCGCGAGGCCACCGTCCAAGGCCAGCTCGAGCACCCCGCGATCATCCCGGTCTACGAGCTCGGCGTCGATCCCACCGGCGCCCTCTACTTCACCATGAAGAGGATCCACGGCGTCACCCTCGAGGCGATCCTCGAGGGGAGGCGCTACGATCGACCTGGCTTTCGGGCCAAGTACAGCCGCCGCCGCCTGCTCAGCGCGCTGGCCAGCGTCTGCCTCGCCGTCGACCTCGCCCACCGCCGGGGCATCATCCACCGCGACCTCAAGCCTGGGAACATCATGCTCGGCGACTACGGCGAGGTCTACGTGCTCGACTGGGGCGTCGCCAAGATCGCTCAAGGCAGCGCGGGCGGCGTCGACGAGCCCTTCCCCCTCGCCACCCTGCCCGGCACCTTGCTCGGCACCCCTGGATATATGGCGCCTGAGCAGATCGCCGGCGCCGACGGCGTCAGCGCCGCCGCCGATCTCTACAGCCTCGGCGCGATCCTCTTTGAGATCCTCGCCGAGCAGCGCCTCCACGATCACACCGTCGCCTCGCGGCTGATCCGCTCCACCCTCGACGGCGCCGACGCTCGCCCCTCCCGGCGGGTCCCGGGCGCCGAGCTCTCCCCGCACCTCGAGGAGCTCTGCGTCAAGGCCACCGCCCTCGACCCCAGCGAGCGCCTGGGCAGCGCCCGCGCCCTGCACGACGGCATCGAGCGCTACCTCGACGGCGAGCGCGACCAAGAGCGCCGACGCGAGCTCGCGCGCGAGCACATCGCCCGCGCCAACGAGGCCCGCGCCCCCGGCGGCGGCGGCGACGCCCTCGAGGGCCGCCGCCTCGCGATCCGCGAGCTCGGCCAGGCGCTCGCCCTCGACCCTGGCAACGAGGACGCCGTCGACGCCCTGCTCGGCCTGCTCGCCGCGCCGCCGCGGGCCGTCCCGCCCGAGGTCGCCCGCTCGCTCGCCCGCTCACGCGACCGTCACTGGCGCACCGTCGCGCGCTTCGCCGGCTTCGTCTACGTCAGCATGTTTTTATACGCCCCCTTCTTCGCCTGGGCGGGAGTGCGCAGGATCGAGCCGCTCATCCTCTTCTACATGTTTTGCTCGCTCGCCGCGGCGCTCGCCTTCTGGGTGAGCCGACAGGAGCGCCCCTCGGTCGGTCTCATCGCGGCTGTCTTATTGGTCAGCAACCTCGGCTTCGCCGCCTTGGCCGGCCTCTTCGGCCCGCTCTTCGCGACCCCCGCCTTCATCGCCGTCAACACCGGCGCCTTCGCGCTGCTCTTCGGCCGTCGCCTGCGCGCCTGGCTCTTCGTCGGCGGCGCGCTCGCGATCCTCATCCCCCTCGCGCTCGAGCTGCTCGGCCTCGTCAGCGCCAGCTACAGCTTCGGCGGCGGCGAGCTCACCGTGCGCTCGCGCCTCGTCCAGCTCGAGCAAGGGCCCACCCTCGCCTTCCTCGCGCTCACCAGCCTCGCCACCCTCGCCACCGCCGTGTGGATCTTCGGCGAGCTGCGCGAGGGCGTTCTTCGGGCCGAGGAGCGCCTGCTCCTCTACGGCTGGCAGCTCCGCCAGATGGTCCCGCCCGCCCGCCAACGGAGGCGCCGCGACACTGGCCGCGAGGCCGACGGCTGACCCGCCCGCGGGCTACCGGCGCGCCCGCATCGATGGCATCCTGCGTCGATGCGACGCTCCCCCGGACCCGCGCTTTTATGCGTCCTGCTCGCGTGCGGCGACGACGCCGCTGGCACCGCCACAGACACCGCCGGGACCGCCACAGACACCGCCGGGACCGCCACAGACACCGCCGGGACCGCCACAGACACCGCCGGCACTGACACCAACGACGACCCGCAGCTCGCCGCCTGCCGCGCCCTGCCGGCGGCCGCGCTCGCCGAGTGGATCGAGGGACCCAGCCTCGCGCCCACCGGCGAATCGACCGAGGCGCGGATCGCCGCCGCGGGCGCGCCCACCTGGGAGCTCGCGCTCGATCTTTTGCGCGTCATCGACCCCGCCCAGAACCCCTCGCTCGCCGCCTCCCCCGCGAGCATGACCTTCGCCCTCGGCCTCGGCTACGCCCGCTGGCAGGGTGGCCTATGCGGCGACGAGATCCACGCCCGCATGCGCTTCCCCGAGCTCGGAGATCCCGTCCACCAGACCCTCGGCGCCAGCATCCGCGAGCTCGAGGGCCTCAGCCTGCCCGTCGGGCAAGACGGCGAAGATCGCGTCGATGTCTCCTTCCGCCCCTCGATCTGGTCGCTCGAGGGTCCACCCATGGGCGCCCCGCTCTACGGCGCCAAGACCCATCAAGTCACCAAGGGAGGCGCCGACAAGCTCGCCGCGATCCGAGAGGTCATGAACTGCGTGATCGAGGCCGAGTCCGCCGGCCTGCTCCCCAATTTCGTACCCAGCGATCACCCCCAACAAGACAGCGTCGCCTACTACGTCAACGCCTCCTTTTTGCAGGCGCCGTGGCGAGTCGGCCTCAGCGGCCGCGGAGCGCTCCCCTTCACCCGCGACGACGGCCAGGTCGTGAACGCCACGGGGATCGGCTCGACCAGCGTACCCGCCACCTACTACGAGGGCTCCAGCTTCGACGCCCTCACGCTCCAGCTCCGCGGCGGCCGCCTCGCGGTCACCTTCGTCACCCCGAAGCCTGACGTCTACGCCGATCTCGGCGCCTTCACCGCGGCCTTGACCCCCGCGGAGCTCGCGGCAGTACGCACCAGCTCGGTGCATAGCGACGTCGACTTGACGATCCCGGTGGTCAAGATCCAGAGCGAGACGCTCGACTACTACGACCCTCTCGGCTTCATGTGCCCGCTCTTCACCCTACGCTCGGTCCTCCACGGCGCCACCGTCGAGATCGACGAGAAGGGCATCAAAGCCGCAGCGGCGACCGCGGGAGAGGAGTGGAGCACGGGCACGGGGCCGCCTCCGCCCGATCGAGTCGTCGTACTCGACCGCCCCTTCCTCTTCTTCGTCCACGACACCACCACCCAGTTCGTGCTCTACAACGGCCGCTACGCCGGCCCACCCTGACGGGGCGGCCTGCAAACCACCTCAGCCCGCGCGCCGCGCGTTCTCGAGCGCCAAGCCTCGACCTGCGCCGCGATGTCGTCGCCGGCCGCTGCGGCATGACAATCCGTCGCAGCGCGCTGGCGTTTTGTCGATGATCACAGCGCCTCGCTGGGCCTCCGCGTCCGGTCTACGCTTTGCACGCAGCTCGCCCTGATGTCTCCGCCTCGCAGCCCGGCCGCCCGCACGCGCGTCTTTGCGCTCACCGCGGCGCTCCACCTCAGCGGCCTCGCGTGCGCTGGAGATCCGTCCCAAGGCGAGCCGCCTCGAATCGACCTCACGTCGTCGACCGCCGCTCACGACACCACCCACGGCGACGCCACCGCCCACGACGCTACCGCCCACGACGCCACCGCCCACGACGACACCCACGGCGACACCCACGCTGGCCCCGAGCTCCCCCCCACCCTGCTGCCGCTCACCCTGCTCGCCACCCTCGCCGACGACGACCCCACCCGCGCCACCGCCACCTTACGCGACGACGAGACCGGCGCTTTTTACACCCTACACCCGGGTCAGAGCCTCTTCACCGACGTCGAGCTCGTCACCGTCGGTCGCGGCTGGATCGAGCTCCGCCGCGCCGGCGAGCACGAGCGCCTCGACCTCCCCCAGAGCGGCGTCCGCCTCGTCGATCAACCCGGGGCCGCGAGCGAGGCCCCTGACGACGATGATCCTGGCGTCTTACGCCGCGGCGTCCAGCTCGGCCCTGGCCCCCATCATTTTTTAAAGCGGCCCGACAACGCCTGGGGAGAGCGCGCCAGCGTCGCCGCGATCCAGCGCGCGATCACCACCTACGCCCGCCAAGCCCGCGGCGGCCCCAAGGTCAAGATCGGCGACATCAGCCGCCGAGGCGGCGGCTATTTTCCGCCGCACCTGTCTCATCGTTCAGGTCGCGACGTCGACGTCGGCTACGTCCTCCGCGGCGCCGACCCCGACGACCCACGCTTCCGCGCCGCCGACGCGAGCAACCTCGATCTCGAGCGCACCTGGTCGCTGCTGCGCGCCTTCATCGGCACCGGCCACGTCCGGGTCATCTTCGTCGACACCAAGATCCAGCGCCTCCTCTACGACCACGCCCGCGAGCGCGGCGTCAGCGAGCAGGAGCTCGACCTCCTCTTACAGTACCCGCGCGGCGAAGGCCACGGAGGCGGCCTCATCCGCCACTTCCGCGGCCATCGTGATCACTTCCACGTCCGCTTCGGCGCCCGCTGATCGGGCGCCGAGCTCCGATCCACGGGCTCAGATCAGCGAGCTCAGCGGCGTGTACTCGAGCCCGAACGCCTCGGCGACCGCCGCGTAGGTGATCTTGCCGCGGTACGTGTTCACCCCCAGCGCCAGCCCGGGATCGCGGCGGATCGCCTCCTCCGCGCCCAAGCTCGCCAGGCGCAGCGCGTACGGCAGCGTCGCGTTGCTCAGCGCGTAGGTGCTCGTCCGCGGCACCGCGCCGGGCATATTGGTCACGCCGTAGTGCACCACCTCATCGACCACGTAGGTCGGGTTCGAGTGCGTCGTCGGCCGCGTCGTCTCGATGCAGCCGCCCTGGTCGACCGCCACGTCGACGATCACCGAGCCGGGCTTCATCGTCGACACCATCTCGCGGGTGACCAAGCGCGGCGCCTTCGCCCCCTTGATCAAGATCGCCCCGATCACCAGGTCTGCGCGGCGCACCGCCTCCGCGATCGTCAACGTGTTCGCCGCCAGCGTCGTCAGCCGCCCGTGCAGGTTCTCGCTCAAGTAGCGCAGCCGCTCGAGCGTACGGTCGATGATCGACACGTTCGCCCCCATGCCCAGCGCGATCTGGGCCGCGTGCGTGCCGACCACCCCGCCGCCCAGCACGATCACGTCCGCCGCCCGCACCCCGGGCACCCCGCCCAGCAGCTTGCCGCGGCCGCCGTTCTTGCGCTCCAGATAGAAGGCCCCGACCTGCGTGGCCATCCGCCCGGCGACCTCGCTCATCGGCGTCAGCAGCGGCAGCTGGCCGTTGCTCAGCTCCACCGTCTCGTAGGCGATCCCCGTCACGCCCGACGCCGCCATCGCCCGCGTCAGCGTCTCTTCGGCGGCCAAGTGCAGGTACGTGAAGAGCACCAGGTCTGGGCGCATAAACCCGAACTCGGCCGCCTGCGGCTCCTTCACCTTCACCACCATGTTCGCCGACCACGCCTCCGCCGCGCTGCCGACGATCGTCGCGCCGACCGCCGCGTAGGCCTCATCCGGGAACGACGACCCCTCGCCCGCGCGCGTCTCCACCAGCACCTGATGGCCGGTGGCGATCAGCTCCGCGACCCCACCCGGGGTCATCGCGACGCGGTACTCGTTATCCTTGATCTCCTTAGGCACGCCGATAATCATCGTGGGGCTCCTCGCTGGCCGGCGAAGCTACCACGGGCGACGCGCGGCGACGCGCGCGAGCGCGCCACGCTGAGGCCCGCGCCCGGCTGACTTTGATCACAGACCGAGCGCCGGCCGCGGCGCCACCACGGCCGAGGCCGAGCGCGCCGCGGCGGGCGGGGCTCGGCCTCACGTCACGCGCGCCCCAGGGCGCGAGGGCCCGCTCAGATCGGCGCGCACTCCACCTCGTTGACCGCCTTCGGCGTGCCGCGCTCGAGCGGCATATTCGCGTCGAAGGCCGTCGTCGAGTAGCACCAATTCGCCGCGTCGTCGTTGGCGACCGCGTCGAGCTGGCCGGGCTTGAGGTGCCACGACAGCCCCGCCGCCGGCGCGCCCTTGTTCGGCCAGCTCGCGGTCTTATCGAGCACCACGTCCGCGCTGCGCACCACGATGTAGTCGCCGCTGTTCCCCAGGTCCGGCTTGGTCCCCGTGTGCGCGTCGGCGGCCTGCACATAAGGCCAGGTCTGCACCGTCCCCTTCCCCAGCCACGCGTAGCCGCCGACCGGCACCACCAGGTCGACCACCACCTTTCCCTGGCTCGCGGGGTTCTCCTGGTTATCCTGGATGATCAGCCCGTTCAGGTTGACCGGCAGCGGCGCCTGGTTCAGCACCTCGATCCACTCGCAGGCGTCGTTGTCGCAGAGCGGGTTGTACATGACCTCCGTGACCACCAGCTCGCCCGCCTTCAGCTCGCTGAGCGTCAGCTCTGTCTTCTCGCCGGCCACATAGCCCTCGAGGTCCGCCTTCAGCCGCGGCGCCACCTTGAAGTTGCCGAACGTAAAATTCAGCGGCCCTTGGATCGCCGTGAACGACGCCCCGATCCCGAAGTTGGGGAAGTCGATCGGGCTCTTCATGACGTTGTAGACCATTTCATCGACGTAGATCGAGTCGCCCGCCCCGCTGACCACGAACTCATCGAACCCTGGCGTCCCGACCACCGCCAGCGGCGCCCCCTCGATCCGCACCAGCACCCCCTCCCACGGCTCCGCCGTCACGGGGTCGGTGAAGGTCGAGATCGGCAGCAGCTCCGGCGTCACCGTCAGCCCCTTCTGGCCGGTCGGCGTGATCGTGCCCTTGCTCGCGTCGATCTCGGTGAGCCCGCTCAGGTCGAAGGTCATCCCCGTCAGGTCGACCTCATCGCCGATCGCCAGCATCGTGATGTCGGGCCCCATCTTGCTGGTGTACACCCACACCCCGCTGTACTCGCCGCCAGGCGGCTCCTGCACGAAGATCCCAAAGTCATCGACTGCCGAGACGATCACGCCCTTCACGCTCACCAGCACGTCCGCTTGGATCGTGCCGTCCTGGATCGCGTAGATCGTCACGTCGTCGGCGCCCCCGGTGTCCGTGTCCGTGTCTGTATCGGTGTCCGTATCGCCGGTCGTGCTCGTGTCCGTGTCCGTGTCCGTCGTCGTCGCGTCTGTCGTCGTCGCGTCCGTGTCCGTGTCCGTCGTCCCCTCGGTGACGCCTGCGGTGGTCGTCGCGTCTGTCGTCGTCGCGTCTGTCGTCGTCACGTCCGTCGTCGCGCCGGAGCTCGAGCCCGTCGTCTCGGCCGTCGTCTCACCGCTCGTCGCGCTCGTGCTGGCGCCGGTGGTCGAGCTCGACGACGAGCTGCTGGAGGACGAGCTGGTCTCGGTGGTCCCGTCCGTCACTGCGGTGGTGGCGGCGTCATCGCCACAGGCCGCGAGGGCGAGCGAGAGCGAGAGCAGGCATAAAGAGCGGGCTTGTGGAAAGGTGGGCATGCGCGGCACGCTTACCGCCGCGCGCGCGCGCGTTCAAGCGCCCCCGCGCGAACTCGAGGTGACAATCCCGCGACTCGCGCAAAACCCGCAGATCCGCAAGAGGGGCCGAATTCAGAGCCCAGGAGGGTCGTGGCTCGCCCTCGTCGCCACCGCGTGCTCGGCCGCCAGCGCCTTCTCGAGCGCCTCTGCCGCCCGCCGATGCGGCCGAGACAGCAGGTACGCGACCCCCACGCTGATAAAGAACAGCACCACCATCGGCGCCGCCATCATCAACTGCGAGACCGGCTCCGGCGGGGTCAAGAACGCCGCGATGATGAAGATCACCACCACCGAGATCTTCCAATAACGCAGCAGCGTCCGGTGGTCGAGCACCCCCGTCGCCGCCAAGAACGAGATCAGCAGCGGGAACTCAAAGACCGCCCCGAACGCGAGCAAGATCTTGGTCGTATCGCGGATGTAGTCGTTCAGGGTCAGGTTGTAGACCACCGGCGTACCGGCCGCGCTCGACTGCGTGTAGCTGAACAGCCACTGGATCGTCCACGGCAGCACCATCACGTAACAGAACGCCGCGCCGAGCGCGAACATGACGACGCTCGCCGCCACGAACGGGATCACGAAGCGCTTCTCTCGCTGGTACAGCCCCGGCGAGATGAACATCCACACCTGAAAGAAGATCACCGGGGTCGCCAGGAAGATCCCCGCCGCGATCGCCACCCGCAGGTCGGTCACGAACGCGTCGAGCATCGCCAGCACTTGCAGCTGCGGCTCGCCCTTCATCCCGGCCGCCACCCACGCCTCGCGCAGCGGCTGGGCCAAGAATTCTCGCAGCTGCGGCGCGAAGTTGAAGCACACCACCACGCCGACGGTCACCGCCAACGCGCTCCGCACCAGCCGCCGGCGCAGCTCGCCCAAGTGGTCCCAAAAGGACATCGGCTGATCGCCCTCCGGCCCCTCCGCGAGCCCGCCTCGGCCGTTGCCCTCGACTTCGCTGGCCATCGTCGCTCCTCTAGCCTCGCCCGCTACGCCGCGCCCAAGGCGCCGCCCTTGGGTTCTTGATGGTCGTCGTGCCCGCTCTGCGCCTCGTGACCCTCGTGCTCGTCATGCCCGCTGTGCGCCTCGTGCCGCTCGTGCTCGTCATGCCCGCTGTGCGCCTCGTGCCCTTCGTGCTCGTCATGCCCGCTGCGCGTCTCATGCCCGCTCGCGGCGGCCTTCGCCGCCAACGCCGCCCCCATCGCTCCGGGCGGCGCCGCGCTCACCCGCGGCTCGGCGCTCTCATTCGCCAGTTGAACCAGCCGTTGCTCGGCCAGGCGCGCCTCGAGCCGCGCCTTTTGCAGCTCGCGACGCGCCATCGCCTGCGCCTTCTGCAGCTCGACGCGGGTGCCGTGGAAGGCGCTGCGGATCTCATCGATCGGCTCGCGCAGCTCCTCGCTCTCCATCACCTGCGCGCGGAATTCTTCAGCGGTGCGCCGCAGGCTGCCGTACAAGCGCGCCACGCTCTTGATCATGCCTGGCAGCTCCTTGGGGGAGAACAGCAGCAGCACGACGATCCCGACCATCAGGATCTCCAGGAGGCCCATGCCGAACACGCCGCAGACAGTAGCAGCCGCCGCCCCGCCCGGCGAGAGCCGCCCCGCCCGGGCGCAGCGCGCTCAGCGCACCTGCGCGCCAAGCGGCCCTCGCGCCCCCTCAACGATCGCGAGAACAAGAAACAAAAAGAAGATCGAGGGCGCCTCAGCCCTTCAAGCGCCGCGCCTGCCGCTTCGGGAGCTGCTGCAACAGCGAGTGCTGGTACTGCGTCGCCTCGCGCACCGACTTGAGGCCCTCGAGGATCGTGTCGGCCCCTTGCGCTTGTGAGCGCTGCGCCACGCTGAGCTGGCCCACCATCTCCGAGATGACCTCGATCGCTCGAGTGATCTGCCGCGACCCGCGCGTCTGCTCCTGCGTCGAGCGCTCGACGTGGCGAGTGATCGTCTTCATCCGCTCCGCCGAGCGCATGATCTGCTCGGCGCCGCGGGCCTGCTCCGAGGTCGCGCTCGCCACCTGCTGCACCGTCGTCGCCACCACGTGGATCGCGTCCGTCACCTGCTTCGAGCCCCGCGTCTGCTCCACCGCCGCCCGCGCGATCTCCCGCACCATGCCCGTCGATCGGCGCGCCGAGTCGGAGATCCGCTTCAGCGCGTCCTCCGCCTGGTGGCTCACCCGCACGCCGTCGTCCACCGCCTTCGACGAGCGCTGCACCGCCTCTACCGCGTTCCGGCTCTCGCGCTGCACCGCCTTGATGATCTCGGCGATCTCCTTGGTCGAGGTCGCTGACCGTTCGGCCAGGTCCTTGATCTCGTCCGCGACCACCGCGAAGCCCTTGCCGTGCTCGCCCGCCTGCGCCGCGATGATCGCCGCGTTCAGCGCCAGCAGGTTCGTCTGCTCCGACACGTCGTCGATCACGCTCAGGATCTTGCCGATCTCGCTGATCCGCTCGCCCAGGCGGCTGATCACGCCCACCGCGTCGTGCGAGAACGTCTTGATCAGGTTGATCACCTCGATCGTTTGGTTGATCGCGTCGACCCCGCCCTCGGCCGCCCACACCACCTCTTCGGAGAGCTGCGCCGTCTGGTTCGCGTTGCTCTCCACCTGCTGGATCGAGATGTCCATCTGGTTCATCGCCGCCGACGTGTCCTCGGCCGTCGACGACAGCGCCTCGATGTTCTTCGCGACCTCCTTCACCGAGAACGTCATCTGCTCGATCGACGTCGCCGTCTCTTGCACCGAGCCCGCCAGCCCTTGCATGTTCTCCGCGACCTCATCGTTCGCCGCCGCCATCTCGAGGATCGAGCTCGAGCTCTCCTCCGCGTTCGACGCCAGCTTCTCCACGCTCGACGCGATCCCCTTCAGCCCCGCGTTCATGGTCGTCAGCGCCTGGAACGTCTCCTCCAGCGCCTTCGCCGTGTCCGCGAACCCCTCGCTCAGCTCGCTCAGGATCGCCTCGCCCTCCTTCTCCAGGCCGCCCGCCGGCAGCCCTTCGTCCACCAGGCGCCGGAGCTGCTCCGCGTCGCGCAGCGCCGAGTCGCGCTGGCTCACTGCGTCGGCCAGCCGCCCTTGCAGGCTCTTCACCTCGATCTCCAGCGCGAAGCTCGACTCGCGCTGCCCCAGCGCCTTCTCGAGCTCGGCCTCCAGCCCTCGCACCTGCCGGCGCGCCCCCTCCAGCTCCCCACGCAGCCGCTCCAGCTCGCCGCCCATCGGCAGCCCCCGGAGCTGCGCCTTCGCCTCGTGGAGCTGCCCCTCGGCCGCGCGCAGCCGCTGCACCGCCTCGTGCGCGCCCGCCTCGGCCGCCTGGAGCCGCGCCACCAACCCCTGCGTCTGCCCCTCCACCGCCTGCGCCCGCGCCTCCGCGCTCTGCGCCCGCGCCTCCGCGCTCTGCGCCCGCGCCTGCGCCTCGTGCAGCTTGCCGCCGGCCTCTTGTAATTGCCGCTCGCTGCGGCTCTCCAGGCCCTCTTGCAGGCTTTGGCGCTCATCGCTGAGCCGGTCGACCAGCACCTCGGCCCGCGTCGCGATGAACCACCCCGCCCCGCCCGTGATCAGCGCGAGGATCGCCGCCAGCGCCGGGATCTGCGGCAGCAGCACCGCCAGCAGCGCCGCCGCCACCCCAGCGACGAGCGGCACGAGGGCGGGCAGAGGGAGTCGGTGGTCCGGCGAGCTACGCAAGGCGCCGATTGTACAAAGGGCCCGTCCTCAGGGCCACCTGCGCGAATTCTTCACCTTGCCGCCACCGCGCCGAGACATCGTCGCCGCCGCCAACGCGCGGCCTGCTCGCCGCGGCCCTCCTGCGCCCGCATCAGCCATCGACGCGGCGCCCTGTCTCTCCTCGCTCCCGCACACTTAGCGCCGGCGCCGAGGCCCTCAGACCACGCCAGCGGCTCGTACGCGGGCGAGTCCGCGCGTCGCCCATGTATAATGAGCGCCTTGCCGAGCCCTCACGACACACGCCCGAGCGCCCAGCCCCCGGGTGGGTACCGCCAGCCCCCTCCCGAAGACCGCCCGGCCCGCACCACCGCCGGCCCCCAGCAGCACCTCGGCGTCTGGACCCTCGGCCCTCTCGGCGATTTTTCGGCCGATCTCCTCCTCCGGGGCCCCTTAGGGCTCACCCTCGACCGCCACCACCTCACCGCCCACCTCAGCGGCGGCCTCACCTTCACCAGCGCCCGCGGCCTCCCGCCGCTCACCGTCCGCCGCCTCGAGGCCGAGCTCTACCACGGCACGCTCGACCTCGACGCCGACGGCGCAGGCCCTGGCCTCATCCGCGCCGCCGAGCTCGCCGCCGCCGTCCTCTGCCGCGAATTCGGCCTCGAAGCCGCTCCTGGCCGCAGCCTCATGGATCCTTGGCTCGAGCGCCATACCCTCGACCGCCACGGCCGCCGCGTCCTCTTCCAAGCTCGCTTCCCCAAAAGATCCAGGAAATTCCGGCCTAGGGCCCGCTTCTCCGCCCGCATCGACCCCCAAGCCGAGCTCCAGCTCCGCCTCGATCGCCGCGCCCTCTCGATCGCCGTCACCCGGCCCCTCGCGCTCTTCTTCGTCGGCCTCCACCTCGGCCTCACCGCCGCCCGTTACTGCTTCGCGGAGCGGCGCGTCGAGCTCGAGCCGGAGCGTGGCCTCGCGGGCCTGCTCGGCCGCCTCCTCCTCCCCATCGCCGCCTTCTTCCTGACGCGCTGGCTGCGCCGCCGCCTGCCGCCCGTGATGGCCACCGACGGCTACGACCCCTGGGAGGACGACGCCCGCCTGGCCCACCTCCGCCAGCTCATCACCGCCGCGCGCCCGCCCGCCTCGCGCGCCGACCCGACCGCGGCCGCGTCCTCCGCCCGGGCCGCCGATCGACCTGTCTCTTCGCGCAGCTCTACGCCCGCGCCCCTCACGACCGCCCAGAGCCGACGATCACTCGTCGACCGCCTCCTCGACAGCATGCGCGCCACCGCGCCCGCCCCTGGCACCTGGCAGCTCGTCACGATCCCGATCCCCGACCAGCCCCCCGTCGACCCCGCGCAGGCGCTCGGCCCGCCCGAGACCCACGCCGAAGCCCTCGCCGCGGCCCACGCCGCGCCCGCGACCCCGCCCCCCAGCGACCCGCCCACCGTCACCCTCGCGCTGACCGAGAACGCCGCCCTCCACATCCTCTTCGACCCGCACCAGCTGCGGATCCACGCCGAGCGCGGCCTCTTTCTCCAGGCCGACGCCCACCCCAAGCTCGACCAGCTCCGCTTCATCGAGCTCCGCCTGCCTCGCGGCGAGGGCCCCGTCGCCCTCGAGTTTCAGCCGCCCCTCGGCGACACCGCCGACGCCGCCCTCGCCCTCGTCCTCCGCGAGCTGCTCCTCCCAGAGCTACCCGCGCCGCTCCGCGCGCTCCTCCACGCGCTCCTCCTCCCGGAGCCGCCCGAGCAGCTCCGCGCGCTCCTCCGCGCGCCGCACCTCGAACCTGGCCCTTGGAGCATCTTTCACAAGGCGCTCGACGACGGCCGCGAGCTCAGCCTCGACGCCGCGGAGGCGGCCCAGGTCGAGCTCTTTCAGCGCGACGGCGAGAGCGAGGCGCGGATCGCCCCCGCCCTCACCCTCCAGCTCACCGACCCCGCCGGGGCCCCGCAGCTCGTCAAGCTCCACGGCCTCACCTATCGCTGGCGCGGCGCCGACGCCGCGTCCGCCCAGCGCAGCAGCCCTTTGGAGCTGCACACCGATCCCCCCGCCGGCCCGCTCCTCGAGGTTTTGGCAGATCGCCTCTTGCAGCGCCTCGCCGCCCCCTGGCTCGCGGACGCCCGTGACCTCCGCCTCATCCCCCCTGCCCCGCCGCCGTCGCCGCCCCCGCCGCCGCTCCTCGGCCCGATCCTCGAGCAGCGCGAGCTCCCGCAGATCGGCCACCTCGAGCTCGCCCTCGCCCGCAGCTATTGTGTCCTGCTCACCCTCGACAGCGCCGGCGCCGCCACGCTCAACATCGAAGGCGGCCTCCGCCTCCGCCTCCGCGATCTCGGCGTCCTCGTGCTCGTCCACGAGCTCACCCTCACCCTCACCGATCCCCCCGCCCTCAGCGTCCACAGCGAGCCCGCCCTCGGCGAGCTCGAGTCCACCCTCGCCCTCGCGCTCGTCAAAAACCACCTCCAGCGGCTCCGCGGCTACCTCTGGCCGGTCGACCCGGACGACGGCGCTCCGCGCGTCTTGTTACTAAGCGTCGACACCGGCGCCGCCGGCCGCCTCCGGCTCAGCCTGCCCGCGGGCGCCCAGATCCGCGTCGCCCTCGATCGCCAGCGCCTCGAGCTCACCTGCGACGAAGGCCTTCACATCGCCGTCGACGGCCTCCCCTGGCTGCCTGACGTCCGCCTCCACCAGCTCAGCTACATGCTCGAAGACGGCGCCATCGGCCTGCGGATCAGCGGCATCGTCGAGCGCTACTACCACGAGTCGGAGTGCGTCAGCGTCGTCACCGAGGCGATCCTCAGCCACCTCGTCCGCGTCCTCCTCGGCCCTCACGTGCCTGAGCGCCTCGCCCCGCTCGGCCTCCGGCGCTTCCCGCCGCTCACCCCGCCCGCCCCGCACCCTGAGCAGATCACCCTCGCCAACCTGCCGATCCCTGGCTACGGCGAGGCGATCCTCACCCTCGATCGCGGCGCCGTCATCGTCGTCACCGCCAGCGAGGAGGAGCTGCACATCGCCTGCGAGCGCGGCTTCTGGATCGCCCTGCCCGCCCTCTTCTTTGAGATCAGCGTCAGCGCCGCCCGGTATCACCCGCGCTCTGGCGAGGTCCAAGTCGGCGGCCTCGGCCAGCTCGAGAACGCGATCCTCGAGGCCGTCATCCGCCAGCAGCTCAGTAAGGCCAGCGGCGGCGCCCCCTTGGGCGAGCTGCTCGACCGCGTGCCCGCCGACGACGCCGGCCGCCGCGTCCTCTTCGAGCGCGGCCCTGTGCGCGTCACTCTCCCCCCGGCCGCGCGCTTCACCCTCGCCTTCAGCGCCGAGGGCATCGAACTCACCACCGATCCCCCCATCGACATCGACGGCCCCGCGGTGCTCGACTACCACCTCCGCGGCCTCCGCTACGACTTCGCCCGCGGCGCCTTCTTCCTCGCGCTCGCCGACGCCGGCGTGCTCGCCAGCTTCTTCACCGGGGCGATCACCGAAGCGGTCGAGACCCGCCTCAGCAAGCTGCTCCTCCCCATGCTCCCGCCCGCCATGCAACAGCCCGGCTACAGCCTCGCCGACGACCCAAGCGCGGCTGAGAACCTCGCCGCCGTCGTCGCCAACGCCCTCGGCCGCCGCGCCCCTCAACCTTCTTGAGAGCAAGACCCGCCGGGGGTTCGTCGATGCGCCTGCGTCGCGACCGGCCGGCCGGCGCGTCGACGCCCCTGCACTCGCCGCTTGACTGCCCCCGGCGACTCGGGCATTCTCGCCGACCATCGGTGACTCCATGCTCCGCCTCGCCCAATAGCTCGTCTTGTGTCCCAGCCGCGCGCGGCTGCGTCGACGCCAGGACCTAGCGCAGGGGTGGTGAGGGGGGCCTATCGTCGCGACACGGGGCAGATCGGAGCCACGCCAGCGCTCGGTCCGTCGCCGCCGAGTCGCGCGGATCCGCCCGTAGTCTACTCATTATCGCCACGGCAGCCCACTCCTCGGATCTCTGATCGCCGCGCGCCACCGCGCGCCCGGAGGCGCTCATGCTCCCGCTCATGATCAAATACCCACGAACCCGCCACATCGAGGGCTCCCGCCTCCAGCGCGGCGACCACGACCTCAGCGTCGTCCCCTTCGTCGCCCTGCGCGGCCGTCACCTCGTCATCGAGGAGAAGGTCGACGGCGCCAACACGGCGATCTCCTTCGCGGAGGACGGCCGACTCCTCCTCCAGAGCCGCGGCCACTACCTCGTCGGCGGCCCCCGCGAGCGCCACTTCGACCTCTTTAAGCAGTGGGCCAACGCCCACGCGGAGGCCTTTTACATGGCCCTCGGCGATCGTTATGTCATGTACGGCGAGTGGCTCTACGCCAAACACACCTGCTTCTACGACCTTCTCCCCCACTATTTTATGGAGTTCGACGTGCTCGACCGGCACACCGGCGAGTTCCTCGCCACCGACCGCCGCCGCGCCCTGCTCGTCGGCCTGCCGATCGTGCCCGTCGCCGTCCTACGCGAGGGCCCCTGTGAGCGCCTGCGCGAGCTCACAGGGCTCATCGGCCCCAGCCTCTTCAAGAGCCCTCGCTGGCAGGATCGCCTGCGCGAGCTCGCCATCATCTCCGGGGTCTCGCCCCAGCTCGCCCTTCAAGAGACCGACCAGGCCGACGCCATGGAGGGGCTCTATATCAAGATCGAAGAGTGCGGCCGCGTCGTCGAGCGCCTCAAGTGGGTGCGCGCCTCCTTCCTCAGCGCGATCCTCGACTCTGGCTCCCACTGGTTAGAGCGCCCGATCATCCCCAACCAGCTCGCCCCCGGCGTCGACCTCTTCGCTAACACTTATTAGGATCTGTGTACTTTTATGAAATTCCCATACAGATGCCCCGACCCAGCGGACGCCGCCGCGATCGACTGGGCCAGCTTCGACGCCCCGTGGGTCGCCCCCATGGCCGCCTGTCCGCAAGATCCAGAGCACCACGGCGAAGGCGACGTCTGGACCCACACAAAAATGGTCTGCGAGGCCCTCGTAGGCCTGCCGGCCTGGCGCGCCCTCGCTCCCGGGCAGCGCGAGCTCGTCTTCGCCGCCGCGCTCCTCCACGACATCGCCAAGCCGGTGTGCACCACCATCGAAGACGGCAAGATCCGTCAACCCGGCCACAGCCCGCGCGGCGCCAGCATGGTGCGCGCCATGCTGTGGCGTGAGGGCGTCGACCCGCGCCGCCGCGAGGCCATCGCCGCCCTCATCCGCTACCACCAGCTCCCCTTCTTCCTCATCGACGCCCCCGACCCGACCCATCGCCTCGCCGCCCTCTCACAGACCGCCCGCTGCGACCACCTCGCCCTGCTCACCCGCGCCGACGCCCTCGGCCGGATCTGCCGCGATCTCCAGCGCCTGCTCGACAACATCGACCTCTTCACCGAGCTCGCCGCCGAGCACGGATGTCTCCAAACCCCCTATCAATTTCCCAGCGATCACAGCCGCTTCCTCTATTTCCGCGACCCCCACCGCGACCCCCACCACCACGCCTTCGACGACACCCGCTGCGAGGTCGTCGTCATGTCTGGCCTGCCCGGCTCCGGCAAAGACCACTGGATCCGCCACAACCTCGACCTCCCGGAGATCAGCCTCGACGGCCTGCGCGAAGCCCTCGACGTCGCCCCCACCGACCCGCAAGGCGCCGTCATCCAAGCCGCCCGCGAGCGCGCCCGAGAGCACCTGCGCCGCGGCCAAGGCTTCGTGTGGAACGCCACCAACCTCGGCCGCGACATGCGGAAGCGGATCATCGACTTATGCGCCGCCTACGGCGCCCGCGTGCGGATCGTCTACCTCGAGGTCCCCCGCCGCCGCCTGCTCCAACAAAACCGCGCCCGCGCCGACGTCGTACCCGAGCAGGTCCTCGATCGTATGGCCCGGATCTGGGAGCCCCCCGACCACACCGAAGCCCACCAAGTCGACTGGATCCTCGACGACTCCCCCTGATCGCCACCGCGTCGGCCTCGAGGTCCCGCTCCACGCCGCTTCGCCGCCGCCGCGCGCTTTGGGCTGCGCACAGCTCGCCGGCTTCTTCCTCGGCGGTCGCTTCTGAGCACGCTCGCCGCGCACCGGCGCACCGGCGCCCCAGCGCCCCAGCGCCCCAGCGCCCCAGCGCCCCAGCGCCCCAGCGATGGACCGGGCGGCCCGCCGCTCGTGAACAATCCCCCGCGGCCGCCTACAATCCCCGGCGATGGCGACCCAGCCGCTCCTCCTCGCAGAACAATTCGCCTCGATCTACAGCCACGGCCTCGTCCGCGCCGCCGTCTGCGTCCCTCACCTCCGCGTCGCCGATCCAGCTTTTAATGGCGCCCGCACCGTCGACCTCCTCCGCCGCGCCGCTGCCGCTGGCGCCGCCGTCGCCGTCTTCCCTGAGCTCGGCCTCACCGCCTACACCTGCGACGACCTCTTCCACCAGCAGGTCCTTTTAGACGCCGCCCTAGGGGTCGCCTTAAAAGCTGTCCTTGAGGCCAGCGTCGACCTCTTCACCGTCGCCGTCGTCGGCCTCCCCTTGCGGCTCGGCGGCCGCCTCTTTAATTGCGCCGTCGTCGTCCACCGCGGCCGGATCCTCGGCGTCGTCCCCAAGAGCTATCTCCCCAACTACCGCGAGTTTTATGAGAAGCGCCAGTTCGCCGGCGCCCACGAGGCCGTCGAGCGCGAGATCTGCCTCTTCGGCCACACCGTCCCCTTCGGCGACGACCTCCTCTTCCGCGCGCGCGACCGCCCGGACCTCACCCTCGCGGTCGAGCTCTGCGAGGATCTCTGGGCCCCGATCCCGCCCACCACCTACGGCGCCCTCGCCGGCGCCACCGTGCTCTGCAACCTCTCCGCCTCCAACATCACCATCGGCAAGGCCGACTACCGCCAGCGCCTCTGCGCCGCCCACTCCGCCCGCTGCCTCGCCGCCTACCTCTACACCGCCGCTGGCGCCGGCGAGTCCACCCACGACCTCGCCTGGGACGGCCACGCCATGATCTACGAGAACGGCGACGAGCTCGCCGCCTCGCGCCGCTTCGCCGCCGACGAGCAGCTCATCCTCGCCGACATCGACCTCGACCGCCTCATCCAAGAGCGCCTGCGCCTCACCTCCTTCGGCGACGCCATCGCCCGCCACCGCGACCAGCTCCGCCGCCTGCGCACCGTCGACTTCGAGCTCGGCGCCCCCTCCCAGCCGGTCACCGACCTGCTGCGCCGCGTCGAGCGCTACCCCTTCGTCCCCGGCGACCCTCAGCGCCGCGACGAGCGCTGCTACGAGGCCTACAAGATTCAGGTCCAGGGCCTCGTCACCCGCCTGCGCGCCGCCCACATCGAACGGATCGTCATCGGCGTCTCTGGCGGCCTCGACAGCACCCAAGCCCTGCTCGTCGCCGCCCGCGCCCTCGACCAGCTCGGCCTGCCGCGGACCAACATCCTCGCCTACACCATGCCTGGCTTCGCCACCAGCGACCGCACCCGCCACAGCGCCTGGGCCTTGATGAACGCGCTCGGCGTCAGCGCCGCCGAGATCGACATCCGCCCCGCCTGCATGCAGATGCTCCGCGACCTCGGCCACCCCTACGCCGAGGGCGCCCCCGTCTACGACATCACCTTTGAGAACGTGCAAGCCGGCCAGCGCACCGCCCACCTCTTCCGCCTCGCCAACCACCACGGCGGCATGGTCCTTGGGACAGGTGATCTCTCCGAGATCGCCCTCGGCTGGTCCACCTACGGCGTCGGCGATCACATGTCGCACTACAACGTCAACGCCTCGGTCCCCAAGACCCTCATCCAATACCTGATCCGCTGGTCCATCGACGCAGGCGAGGTCGGCCCTGAGGCCGCCGCCGTGCTCGCGCAGATCCTCGACACCGAGATCTCCCCCGAGCTTATCCCCAGCGGCGCAGGCCCCAGCGCGCCCGCCACCGTCCAGAGCACCGAGGCCGCCATCGGCCCCTACGACCTCCAAGACTTCAACATCTATTACATCACCCGCTACGGCCTGCGCCCCAGCAAGGTCGCCTTCCTCGCCTACCACGCCTGGAGCGACCTCTCCCGCGGCGCCTGGCCCCCCGGCACCCCCGCCGTCCGCCGACGCGCCTACGACTTGTCCGAGATCAAACGCTGGCTCGCCGTCTTCCTCCGCCGCTTCTTCCAGACCAGCCAGTTCAAGCGCACCTGCATGCCCAGCGGCCCCAAGGTCGGCTCCGGCGGCTCCCTCTCCCCCCGAGGCGACTGGCGCGCCCCCACCGACGCCACCGCTGACGCCTGGCTCGCCGAGCTCCAAGCCCACGTCCCCGACCATCTTCTTCGTTAGAGAATTTTTTTTTCTCAGCCTTTTCGCAGGCCGCCGAGCGCTCGTCAGCGCCGCGCGCGCTGTTCATACTGGCCCGAGCATGGCCCGCCTCCACGCCTCCACCTCCGCCCTCCTCGCCCTCGTCCTCGCCTGCACGCCCGAGCTCACGGCAGAGACCGAAGGCTCGACCGAAGCCACGAGCGAGGCCAGCGCGACGAGCACCACCACCTCCACCGCCGAGAGCAGCAGCGGCGATGCCACGGGCGCGAGCGCCACCACCACAACGACCACCACCGACGCCACCACCACCGCCACCGACACCGCCACCGACGCCACCACCACCACCGACGCCACCACCACCACCGACGCCACCACCACCACCGACGCCACCACCACCACCGACGCCACTACCACCACCGACGCCACCACCGACGCCACCACTAGCGGCGACACCGGCGCTGAACCGGGCTTCGGCGAGATCTTGGGCGAGTGCTGGCAGCTCGCCGAGCAGCTCAGCAGCCCTGCGCCTTCCCTCTTCGAGCTCCGGCTCGACTTCGGCGACGACCCCTTCGACGACCCAGAGGACGCCCCGCAGCTCACCCCAGGCGGCCTTGAGATCCTCACGGATCCCAACGCAGGGGGCTCCTCGATCATCAGCGAGACCTTCGCCTTTGAGGTCTTATCGCGCTGCGACGGCGCGACCTTGGTCAAGACCGAGACCGAGATCCTCTACGACCCGCCGAACAGCAAGAAGACAGACATCCTCGTCGACATTGACGGCCACAAGGTCGGCGTCAGCGTCACCCGGGCCGTCAAGTTCCCGCCCGAGGACGAGTACACCGAGGCTGACGCAGCGATCCTCAAGAGCAAGCTCGCCGACATCCTCATCAGCTCGATGAACGTCGTCGAGGAGGACGCCTGGGTGAAGCAGATCTTGGTGGTTATGGCCTACGCGGACCCACACGCTGACGTCATCGCCGCCGTCTGGTCCGGCCTCGACGACGCCGTCCGAGCCGACACCATCGTGCTCGTCGTCATCACGGACGGCCAAGACACCCCCGTCTACTTCAAGTAGTTCTTCTTCGCCAAGCAGCGCCCTCAAACCCCTACCATCCACCAGTCTCCGCCCGAATCGCCCACCAACGCGCGTCCCGCCCGCGTCGTCACGCACCGCAGCCCGGACGCCCCCCAGTTACTCGCCAAGCACCGCGTCGCCTCCCAGTCCCACAGCCGCAGCCACCCGTCTCCGCCTGCGCTCAGCAGCAGCCCCTCCTCGGTCACTGCGCACCCGAACACCGCCCCTTCGTGCCCGCGGAGCACCCCACGTGCGCGCCCTCGCCGCAGATCCCAAGCCCGCAGCGTCCCGTCCGCCCCTGCGCTGAACAGCCTCTCGCCGGTCAGCGTCAGCCCGAACACGGCCCCCTCGTGCCCTGCCAGCGTCATCAGCTCCACCCCCTGCTCCGGGTCCCACACCCGGATCATCCCGTCCTGGCCGCCGGAGATGAGCCGACCTGTCCTATCGAACACACAGCAATGCACCCCGCCCTCGTGCACCCCCAACCCGCGCAGCTCCTCCCCCTCCTTGGACCTCAGCCGCCACACCTTCATCGACCCATCGATCGACCCTGACGCCAGCAGCGCGCCGTCTCCTCGCAGCGCCAGCGCGCTCACCCCGTGCGTGTGCCCGTAGAGCGCCCTCGGCCCCGCCTCCGCGTCCTCGATCTCCCACACCCGGATCGACCGATCCAGCGACCCCGTGATCAGCCGCGCTCCATCGCCGCTCAGCGCCAAGGAAGTCACCCCGTGCAGGTGCGCCGCGAAGCGGCGCAGCTCCTCGCCGCTCGTGGTCGACCACAGCCGCGCCGTCGAGTCCTCCGAGGCCGTCAGCACCTCCCCGTTCCCCCTGAACACGCACGCCCGGATCGCGCCCTCGTGCCCCAGCTGCGGCGCCACGCCCTCGCCGGCGGCCGGCAGCCGCCACAGCCGCACGCTGCTGTCTGCCGCCCCTGACGCCGCCAGCCGCCCCCCTCGCGCGATCGCGCACGCGTTCACCATCGCTTGATGTCCCCAGAGACACGTCTCCTCTGCTCCCCGCGCCTCGCCCTCACCGCCCGCCCCGTCGACCCGCCACAGCCGCAGCGTCTTATCGCGCGAGCACGAGAGCGCCCGCCGGCCACCTGTCTCAAGAGACACACCTTTCACCCAGCCCCCGTGCCCGTCGAGGACCGCCAGCGCCGCCCCGTCGGCCAGCGACCCCACGCGCAGCGAGTTGTCATACGCGCTCGCGACCACCACCCCTCCCGCGGTCGCCACCCCGCTCACCGAGTACATCGGCGCCCCATCCATCACCCGCACCAGCGACCCGTCGATCATCGACCACACCTTCACCGCCTTGTCATGCGACCCGCTCAGCGCGACCAGCCCGTCCTCGCTCAGCGCGCACGACGTCAGCCCCACCTCGCTCGCCGCCGCCGTCCAGCGCCGCGCCCCCGTCCTCAGGTCCCACAGCACCAGCGCGCCGCCGTCCGTCGCCGCCAGCAGCCCCGTCTCATCGCCGGTCACCGCGATCGCCTCCACCCCGCCCTCGTGCCCTGCCAGCGTCGACACCACCGCGCCCGCCGCCAGATCCCAGAGGAGCACCCGCCCGTCCTCCCCCGCCGAGGCCAAGCGCCCCTCCTGTCGCGGGAGGAAGCACAGCGACGTCACCGCCCCCGTATGTCCGCACAGCGCCCGCGTCACCCGCTCGTGCCTCACCGACCACAGCAGCACCGCCCCGTCCTCGCCGCCCGAGGCCAAGGTCTCCCCGTCCTCGGACAGCCCTACTGACATGACCTTTGAGCCATGTCCAAAGAGGACCCGAAGCGCGCGATCGCGGTTCGGCAGCGGCAGCCAGCGCGCCAGCCGAGGCCGCCCCTCCCCCGCGTCGAGCGCCGCCGCGATCGCCCCCGGCGCCCAACCACGGTCCAGCAGGCGGTCGTACAGCAGCGCCCGCTGCGCCCCCGGCTCATGAACGATCGCCGGCGCCGCCGCCGACCAAGCGCACAGCAGGTCCCGCGCGCGATCCGCCTCAGACGCCGTCGGCGCCGCCGCGCACGCCTCCGCCAGCGCCGCCCGGACCCAACCCTCGTGCAGCCCCGCCGCCGGCGAGCGCACCGACCCGAGCGCCCCCGCCCAGATCTCCGCCCACGACCCGCCGCCCTGCCGCCGCCGATCGAGCGCCGCCAGCGCCGCATCGACCGCCGAACAACCAGACCCAAGAGACACATCACCCTCGCCAAGGGGACCATCGCCCGCCGCCGCGCGCACCAGCAGCGGAGCGGACGCCACCCGCGCTGGCCCGACGGACCATCGCGCCCAAGCGGAGCCCTCAGCCAGGCCCGCGATCAAGAACACCCCACGAGGCGGCGTATGCGGCAGCAGCCGCGCCAGCGGGTTATCCGCCGCATCGCGCGCCCGCAGCCGCTCCAGCCGCGCGATCACCAGCAGCAAGCGCCGGCTCGGCGGCGCCAAGTGCCGCTTCGCCAGCCGCCCCAGCAATTCCGGCAGGCGCCGCTCTGGCGGCGCCATCCTGTCCTCAAAGCCAGGGATCTCCGCCTCGATCGCCGAAGCCAAGCGCGCCACCACCGCCTCGGGCGGCTCCCCCCGCGCCACCGTCAGCAGGACCACACGATCCCCCTCATCACGCATCCGCGCGCACCACTCGGCCAGCGCGTGGCCGCTGACCCCTCCCCTCGTCGCCTCTCCCTTGACGTGCAGGAAGAAGCTCCCGCTCGGCCGTGTCGGCTCATCCAGCCAGCGGTCTAAGGGTGTCAGCCCCTCATCGGGATCGGTCCTCGCGTCGTCGTGCTGAGTCATCGGCCCGACGGATCATAACCGCTCACGCGGCCGCGAGGCCCGCGCTCGCGTCGCCCGCAGCTCCGCCGCCGCCGTCGCCGCGACCATCAAGCCGCCGCCGATCCACAGCCGCCGCGGATCGCCGCTCTCCCCGAAGACCCACAACGAGGCAGCCACCGCCAGCGGAATTTTTAGATTGTTCAGCGTCGCCAGCGCCCCCGCGCTCACCATCGCCGAGCCCCGGCTCCACGCGAAGAACCCCAGCCCCGACGCCACCACCCCGAGGAACAGCAGCGCCGCGGCGGCCTCGCGGTCGATCGCCGCGATCGACCGCCCCCAGCCGCTCACCGCCGACGTATGCGCCGTCGCCACCGCCAGCCCGCCGGTGAAGAGCAGCCCTTGCAGGTGCTTGTCCGCCGACCCCGCCGGCAACACCCCCTCACGCCGGAGCCGTCGATACTCCACCTGCCCGATCGCGAAGCAGAGGTTCGCCGCCTGCACCAGCCCGAAGCCGATCATCAGCGCCCGCACCTCCCGCCCCTCGTAGCGGATCACCGCCGCCCCTGCCACCGCCACCGCCGCCATCGCCAGCGCGAACCAATCGACCCGACGCCCCCGCAGATCCGCCCACAGCGTCACGTACAGCGGCGTCAAGATCGTAAAGAGCGCCACGTGGTGCGCGTCCAGCCGCGAGAACGCCGCCAGATAGAAGCTGTACATCAGGCCATATTCGACCGCCCCGATCGCCAGCAGCGCGAGCACCAGCCGCCAGCCCAGCCCGCGCGCCCGGATCAGCGGCGCGAACACCAGCAGCGCCAAGGCCAGCCGCGCCCAGCCGACGAAGCTCGGCTCCAGCCCCGCCAACGAGGTCTTGATGATCCCGAACGAGAGCGCCCACACCAGCGACGCGGCGATCAAGTAGAGCAGCGGGCCCTCCCTCTCTCAACTCGCCTCAATTGTTGAGGACTCGAGCGACGAGCCGACCGAGCCCTCGCGCCTCCGCGTCGCGGGTCGCGCTCACGGCGTCAACGTCCGCAGCGAGTCCACCGCGTGCACTGGGGCCCGGTCGCCGCGCATCAAGTGGGCGATCGCCGAGTACACCAGCCGTTGGCTGTCCACCCGCCCCTTGCCCGCGAACGCCGTCGACGTCACGACGATGCTGAAGTGGCCGCCGCCGCCGCTCACCTCCACTTCAGCGCCGGGGATCGCCGCCAGCACCGCCTCGCGGATCGCGTCGGGGATCGAGCCTTGGAAGTCCGTCGGGTGCTCACTCATGGAGCGCTGCATAGCCGCCGCGCCGCGCCGCCGCAAGGTCCTCGCTGCGCCGACCGCGGTCGCACCTCAGCGCGCCTCGCCGATCACCTTCACCTCGAGCTCCAGCCGCACCCCGTGCGCCACCGCCACCGCCTCACGGACCGCCTCGATCAGCGCCAGCAGCTCCGCCGATCGGCACCCGCTCCCGCGCTCGACCACCAGCCAGTTCGCGTGCACCGGCGACACGACCGCCCCGCCGATCCGCCTGCCCTTGAGGCCAGCCGCCTCGATCAAGCGCCCCGCGTAGTCCCCCGGCGGGTTCTTGAAGGTGCTCCCATTATTAAACACCCCCGTCGGCTCGCGCTCGCGCCGGCGCGCCCGCAGCCCCGCCACGTCCGCCTCGATCTCCGCGCGCGGCCGCGCCCGCAGGCGCAGCCGCGCCCCGACCACCACCTCATCCGCCGGCAGGTCCGACGCGCGATAACGAAACCCGCACGCCGCGTGCTCGCGGAGCACCGCGGCGCCGTCCACCCGCACGCTGCGCACCTCCTCCACGACGCTCGTGAATTCCCCCAGGTACGTGCCCGCGTTCATGACGAGCCCCCCGCCCACGCTGCCCGGCACGCCCCCTAAGAACTCCAACCCGCCCAGCTCCCACTCCGTCGCCGCCTTCAGCAGCTTCCCCGTGCTCGCCCCCGCCGCCACCACCACCGCGCCGGGCGCCTCGTCCGGCGCGGGCCGCTCCACCGCCGTCATGCGCCCCAAGTTCACCACCACCCCGCGGATCCCCCCGTCCTGCACCAACAAGTTCGAGCCCCCGCCGACGAACGTCACCGGCGCCCCCAGCGCCCACGCCCTGCGCAGCAGCAGCCCCAGCGCCTGCGTGTCCGCCGGTCGCGCCCACAGGTCCGCCGGTCCGCCCAGCCGCAGCGTCGTGTGCCGCGCCATCGGCTCGTCCGCCGCCAGCTCCAGCGCCGCCTCGGGCAGATCCAGCCCGGCGAAGGCCGCCAGCAGCCGCTCTCCTCGCGATCCGCTCATGCCGCCGGCGCGTGCAGGAGCGCCGCCAGAGCGAAGCTCACCTTGGTAATTGAACCTGCTCCAAGGGTCAGGATCATATCCCCCGGGGCGGCCATCGCCGCCAACATCGGCGCCAGCTCGCCCAGCTCTGGCGCCCGCAGCACCGGCCGCTCTGGCCGCCGCGCCCGCGTCAGCTCGTACAGGCGATCGAGGCTCACCCCCGCGATCGGCGCCTCGCCGGCCGCGTAGATCTCCGTCAACACCACCACGTCCGCGTCGTCGAAGGCCGCCGCGAATTCTTCTAAGTGGTCGCGCGTGCGCGTGTAGCGGTGCGGCTGAAACACCCCGATCAACCGCCGCGACGGGTACGACGCCCGCGCCCCCGCCAGCGTCGCCCGCAGCTCCGTCGGGTGGTGCCCGTAGTCATCCACCACCATCACGCCGCCGTGATCCGCGCGCACCGTGAAGCGCCGCTGCACCCCATGAAAACCCGCCAACGAGCGCCGCGTCGTCTCGCGCTCGACCCCGAAGAAGTCCGCCACCGCGATCGTCGCGAGCGCGTTCAGCACGTTGTGCACCCCCGGCATGAGGATCGAGAACGCCCCCCGCTCCTCGCCGTGCGCCCGCGCCTTGAAGTGCGTCGAAGGCCCGTCGTGGCGCAGATCGTAGGCCTGATAGTCCGCCCCATCGCCGAAGCCGTACGTGACGTACCGCTTGTGCAAGAGCGGCAAGATCGACGCAACCTTCGGGTCATCCACACAGACCACCGCCAGCCCGTAGAACGGCACCCGGCCGGCGAAGCTGACGAACGCCTCGAGCAGCCGCGCCGTCGAGCCGTAGTGGTCCATGTGCTCGTCGTCGATGTTCGTGATCACCGAGACGATCGGGCTCAACATCAAGAACGAGCCGTCGCTCTCATCGGCCTCGGCGACCAGCACCTCGCCCGCGCCCAGCCGCGCGTTCGAGCCCAGCGCGTTCAGCTTGCCGCCGATCACCACCGTCGGATCGCAGCCCGCCGCGTGCAGCGTCGTCGCCACCAGGCTGGTCGTCGTCGTCTTCCCGTGCGAGCCGCCGATCGCCACCCCTTGCTTCAGCCGCATCAGCTCGGCCAGCATCTCTGCCCGCGGGATCACCGGGATCTTCCGCTGACGCGCCGCCAGCACCTCAGGGTTGTCCGCGCGGATCGCCGAAGAGATCACCACCACATCCGCGTCGCCTAGCATCTCGGCCCCGTGCCCGCGGTGGATCGTCGCCCCGAGCGCTTGCAGCCGCCGCGTCGTCTCGGTGTCCGCCAGGTCCGTACCCGTCACCGGGTAGCCCAGGTTCACCAGCACCTCGGCGATCCCGCTCATACCGATCCCGCCGATCCCGACGAAGTGAATGTGTGTGTCACGCTTGCGGAACATTTTTGCTTCGGGCTCTTTTTTCTGACGGAGAGCTGACGGCGGTGAGAGCGGAGCTGACGGCGGCGGATCGCGGGAGGTCACGCGAGATATCAGGCTTCGCCGCCGAACGGTAGCCCATCGCCCGACGCGCCACCCCCAGCGTATCTTCCCCCCCGCGGCCCCGGCTCCTCTCCGAGCGCTCTCGTGAAAATTATGAAGGGCACGAAGCGAGCCGAAAAAAAAGAGGCCGCGCAGGAGCCGAGCGCCCTCCGCGCGCCCACGCGCCTCGCTCGCCGCGGCGCCAGCCATCGGCTATGAACCCGCCGTGACCGATTTCGCGCGCCTCCTCGCCCAAGCCCTCGTCCCGTGGTTCGCCGCGAACGCCCGCGACCTCGAGTGGCGCCGCAGCCGCGACCCTTACGCGATCTGGGTGTCGGAGATCATGCTCCAACAGACCCGCGTCGACACTGTACGCGCCTATTATGGCGACTTCCTCCGCCGCTTCCCCACGGTCGGCGCCCTCGCCACCGCCGACGAAGATCAGGTGCTCGCCGCCTGGAGCGGCCTCGGCTACTACCGCCGCGCCCGCCTGCTCCACGCGGGGGCGCGCTGGGTCGCGCGCGAGCTCGGCGGCGCCCTGCCGACCGCCGCCGCCGATCTACGCGCCATCCCCGGCGTCGGTCGCTACACCGCCGGCGCCATCGCCTCGATCGCCTTTGACCGCCCCGAGCCGCTCGTCGACGGCAACATCGCCCGCGTGCTCACGCGCCTGCTCGCGATCACCGACATCAAGAGACAAGGCGCCGACGCCCCCGATCATTGGCGCGTCGTCGCCGAGATCCTCGCCGCAGGCCCCCCCCGGATCCTCGCGCAAGCCCTCATGGAGCTCGGCGCCACCGTCTGTACGCCCCTCGCCCCGCGCTGCCTGCTCTGCCCCGCCCGTCAGCACTGCGGCGCCCACGCCCGCGGCCTCGTCGCCGAGCTGCCCGCGCCGCGCCGCCGCCCCGCCAGCGAAGAGCACCAGCTCTGGGCCGTCGCGATCATCGCCGGCGATCACCTCCTCCTCGAGCGTCGCCCCCCGGGCGGCCTGCTCGCCGGCCTCTGGTGTCTGCCTCTGGTCCCAAAGACAGGTGAAAACCCCTCGGGCCCGCAGCTCCTGCGCGACGCGCTCGACCTCGACCTCGCCGAGTTCGTCTTAACACCGACAAAAAAGGCCGTCCGCCACGTCTTCACCCACAGGATCTGGACGCTCTCGCCCTGCCGCCTCGACCTGCCGCGGCGGCCCGCCCTCGGCCCCGCCCGCGAGCGCCGCTGGATCCCCCTCGGCGAGCGCCCTGACGGCGGCGTCCCCCGCGTCACCGAGAAATTACTGAGCGCCCTCGGCCTCGCGGTCCCGGCCGCGGCGCGCCGCTCAGCCGCGAGCGCGCCGCCTGCGGAGGAGCGCCAGCAGCAGGGCGAGCAGCCAGCCGCCCGCGGGAGCTTGGCCTGAAGAGCAGTCACAGCCCTTCGCCGCGGGCGGCGTCGTCGACGGCTCCTTGAGCGGCGCCACCACCGTCACCGCCCCGCCCTCGTCCGCCGCCGCCGCCTCGCCGCCCCGCCCCGGCGGCGCGCCGCCGCGCAGCCCCGCCACCCCCAGCTCCTCCAGCAGCCCCCCCGCGTCTTCAACCTGGTCTAAGAGCCATAACAAGTAGCGAACGTCGACGATCACGTTGCGCGAGCGCGCCGGGTTGTACGCCACGTCCCCCGCGATGTTCTCCCACACCCGGTCGAAGTTCAGGCCGATCAGCTCCCCTTTGCCGTTGATCACCGCCGACCCGGAGTTCCCGCCCGTCGTATCCGCGTCGCTGAGCAAGCACAGCGGCAGATCGCCGAGCGCCGGGTCCGCCCACGGCGAGCTCGCCGCCCCCGGCGCCGCCGCCAGCACCCGCGGCGGCAGCGCGAACGGCGTCGCCCCCGTCACCTTCGCGAGCTGCCCCGCCAGCGTCGTCTGCGGCAGCGCCTGCAGCCCGTCGCGCGGGCTATAGCCGCGCACGCTCGCCACGCTGATCCGCAGCGTCCCGTTCGCGTCCGGGTACAGCGGCCCTGGCCGCGCCGTCGCCAGCATCTCGATGTACTGCGGCTCGACCACCAAGCGCCGCCCCGCGTTCGCCTCGCTCACCGCCTCGGCCTCCTCGAGCGCGTCGACCAGCGCCCGCGCCGCCACGATCAGCGGGTCACGGTGCCCCGCGATCACCCCCGGATCGTTCTCCTTAAAGAGCGCCTCCATCGCCGCCTTGCTCGCCAGCTTCGTCCCGCGCAGCAGCCGCAGCGACGCCTGCTCGAGCGCCACCCGGTCGCCCCGCGTCTTGCCCGCGATCAGCGCCTCGAGCCCAGCCGCCGCCTCCTCCGCCGGCAGCGCAGCCGCGCGCACCAGCACCGCCGCCAAGATCTGCGCCTCCATCCCCGCGTCGTGGTCGCGCAGCCGCCTCGCGATCCGCTCCCAGATCTTGCCCTCGTCGCGATCCAGGTAGCCGTTCACCCGCTCCGACTCTGGCCGCTGCCGCTCCCGTGACCAGCGGACCAGCTCCACCGCCGCCGCCAGCAGCGTCGGCCCGCCGCTCGCGCTGTTCAGCAAGAAGCCGCTGCGCGCCCGCCGCGTCGACCCCGCCTCCAGCGCCGCCAGCTCCGCCAGCGTCGCCGCCCACGCCTCGCGCCCCGCCGCCCCCGCGCTCGCGGCCAGCCGCTCGTCCTCCGCCCTCCGTCGCGCCAGCAGCCCCATCCTCGCCACCCCGTCCAGCATCCCTTGCGCGTTCTTGTAGCGGTTCGCGAGGCTCTTCTTGGTCGCTGCTCCCTTGATCGCCAGCCCCGGGTCACGCGCCCCGGCCGCCTCCAAGATCGAGATCCACTCGCCGTAGAGATCTATCCTCTGCGGCCATGTCTGATCGACCAGGCGCGACAGGCCATCCGAGCTCAAGTAGCGCGTCGTGCTCCCTGGGTAGCCCAGCACCGCCACGAAGTCGCCCGGCCCCGCCCCCTCAGCCGCCACCTTCAGCCACGCCTGCGGCTGGTACGGCACGTTGTCGGGGTGAAACGCCCGCGGCGACCCGTCCGGCCCCACATACGCGCGCAGCAGCGCGAAGTCCCCCGTATGGCGCGGCCACATCCAGTTATCCACCTCCCCGCCGAACTCCCCGATCGACGACGGAGGCGCGTACACCAGCCGCACGTCCGAGAGCTCCAAGTACTGGAACAGCCGGTACTGACCGCCGCCGAAGAAGCTCACCACCTCGCAGCGCCGCCCCGCCCCGCCCTCGTCGCACGCCTTCGCCAGCTCCCGCGTGATCTCCGAGACCGCGCGGTAGCGCCCGCGGTCGTCCGTCGCCTTCGACGCCGCCGCCAGCACCGCCGCGGTCACGTCCGTGATCGCCTCCACCACCCGCACGCTCTTCGCCGGCGCCTCCTCCTCGTCCGCCGCGCTCCTGGCCAGAAAGCCATCTTGCAGCAGATCGCGCCCCACCTCGCTGCGCGCCTGCAGCGCGTCATAGGCGCAGTGATGGTTGGTCGCGATCAGCCCTTTTTCCGAGATGAACGACGCCGAGCAGCCGCGCAGGTTCACCGCCGCCCGCAGCAGCCCGCCCCCCTGCCCGTCCCACAGCTCCGCCGCGCTGAGCCGCAGCCCCGCGGCCCGCAGCGCCGCCAGGTCCAGCCGCTCGATCTGCTCTGGCATCCACTGCCCCTCATCCGCGCGCGCCTCGATCGCAGAGAGCAGCGTGACCAGCGACAAGGCCGACGAGCGGAGGAGGGGGCGTTTTTGGCGCGACATCTGTCGGCAGAGTACACCAGCCTGCTCAGAGCGACCTTGTCTGGCCCCGCGGCCGCCGGGATAGTGATCCAATGGCGCCACCTCCCCGCTCATTCTCTTTGCACCGCGAGCTCAAGCTCGACCTCCGCTGGCCCGCGCGGCTCGCCGCCCTCGCCGCCCTCGCCCTCGCCAGCGACGCCGTCGCCCTCCAGCAGCCCAACAACAAGATCATCCCGGTCGGCCCCAGCCTCCAGAACCTCTTCAATCTCCTCGGCGACCCGATCAGCGCCCTGAACGACGCCAAGGTCGTCCCCGAGACCTTCTTGCCCGCCTGCGAGGTCGAGTTCGAGGTCCTCCAGCGCAACGCTGGTTACAAAAACTCCTTCGGTTGGTACAACGTCACCGGTCAGAAGCCCACCCTCGCTGATCTCCACCAGATCTTGAGCTGCAACGACGGCGTCGGCGTCACCAAGATCGCCGCCATCAAGGCCGACCCCGCCTACAAGGGCGGCGAGGTCGGCTTCTTCCAGGCCACCGGCGCCTGCGCCGACATCAAGCAGCCCAACAGCATCTACAACATCTTCTTCAGCGAGGTGAAGTGGAACCCCGACGCCCAGCAGAACAACCCCTTCATCCACCTGATCATCTACGAGAGCGTCCTCAACCCGCGCACCTACTACTTCGCCTGGGAGGACCTGATCCAAGGCGGTGACGACGACTTTGACGATCTCACCACGCGGGTCAAAGGGATCGCCTGCTTCAACGGTCCGCCGTGTCAGCCCTTCGTCGACCCCACGGATCCCGACAACGACGGCATCTGCGGTATGGCCGACAACTGCCCTGACGACCTCAACCAGAGCCAGCTCGACGCCGACGAGGACGGCGTCGGCGACGCCTGTGACAACTGCGCCGACGACCCCAACGCGGATCAAGCGGACAGCGACAAGGACGGCATCGGCGACGCCTGTGACCTCAACGAAGGCACCACCGGCGACACCGGCGACACCGGCGACACCGGCGACACGGACACCGACGCCACCACCACCACCGACCCTACCGGCGGCACAGAGCCCACGGGCGGGACCGACGCCACCGACGCCACCACCACCGACGGCCTCACCACCGGGGCCACCAGCGGCGCCACAGCGTCCACCTCTGCGGGCGAGACCTCTGGCACCGACGGCACCGCCGGCACCTCTGATGGCACCGGAGACAGCGGCTCGGGCACTGGCGCGACCGCGGGCACAGGCGGGACCGCGGGCATGACCACCGCCAACACCGACAGCGCCGGGGGCACCGACGCCGCGAGCGCCACCGATAGTGACAGCGCCACGGGCGGCGCGGACGGAGACAGCGGCTGCGCCTGCACCAGCGACCGCAGCGGCTCCGCCCCGCTCACCGGCTTGATGCTCCTCCTCTTCGCCGCGCGCCGCCGCCGCCGCCGCGTGTAGCCGCGCTCCACCTCCGCGCCCGCGACCCGCCGGCCCGTGCGGGTCGTGAGCTCGTCCTTATGCCCGGCGGCGGATCTGGCGCCTCAACAGCTCTTGGACCGCGTTGAACTCCGCGCCGGTCTTGTCGCCGGTGTAATACAGGCGATCGAGCTCTTGCTCCTCGTGCAGCGCGCGGAGCACCGCAGACGCCTCGATCCAGCTCCTCTCCGGCGTATCGCGGCCCTGTGCTGTGTAGATCCCGTCCTCTCGCGAGAGCAGCAGGGCGCCCTTCTCCAGCCCCTTGGTCGCCTTCACCCCTCTTTTGTCGGGGTGGACGTGCGCGTCGAGCCCCCCGGTCCTCAAGACGCCGGCTGCGGCCTGCGCGGACCACTCGGGCGTGGACTCGAAGATCCGCGTCCACGGGTCGCGATCACGGATTCGCCCCGCGAGCGCGCGGATCTTCGCCAATACTCCGGCCTGCGTGGGCGGGCCCAGCTCCTCCTCGCTCGCGCCGCAGAGCAGCTCCAAGAAGCGGGCTTCGTCGCTGATCGCGAGGTAACGCGCGCACACCGCGTCGAGGTCGTCGGCGCGGTAGAAGAGGCTGAGGCCGGCGCTCTTGGCGTGCTCGCCGATCTCGCCCAGCATCAAGGAGAACGCCTGATTCGTCTTATGATAATAGATCTGGGCGTAGAGTTGGAAGCGCGCCTGGACGAAGTTCTCAATCGCCCGGAGCCCGCTGATCTTCCAACCCAGGCTGTAGCGGTCGTGGTCGTTACGGTAGCAGATCGCTGTCTTGAGGATCCGATGCGGATCGAAGATCCCATACGTGACGCCGCACGCGCGGCTATCCCGGACCATATAATCCATCCTGTCGGCGTCGATCGGGGCGGAGCTGGCGAGCCCTTGGATCACAGGCAACCACGGGCGCAGCTGCTCCAAGCGGCCGCTCAGCTCGACATCGACCCCGAGCAGCGCCGCCGCGACGGCGGTGACCAGCTCGTCCTGGGACTTCTGCCCTATATCCGCGCAGATCTTCGCGAAGAGCAGGCACGACATCGACTCGTGGGAGATCGCCTGATCGTCGTCGGTCCTACCATCATAACTACATAGACGATCCTCAAGCGGCCTGAGCGCGCTCAGGCGCGAATCGTCGCGGAGCAGCCGCCTGATCTGACCGACGCGCGGAGCGAAGGGATCGAAGCCGTGCGATCCTGGGCCGTGCCCGAGGTCATGCACGAGCAGGGCGATCCTGGTGATCCGAAAGAGCTCCTTGAGCAGATCTCCGCTCGGTGGCGGCACAGCTTGCCCGGGCCGGGCCCCCTCGACCACGACGACGCCCTTTTCCCGGTCGGTGACGGCGTTCTCGCACAGCGCGCGCAAGACCGAGTCGGCGACGTGGAGCGCGCCGATGCTGTGGATAAATCGAGTGTGCACGGCCCCGGGGAAGACCAGGTGCAGGTGGCCGTTCTGCCGGATCGAGCGCATGCGCTGGAAGAGCGGATGATCGACGATCTGGCGCTCCTCCTCCGTGAGCTTGATGAGCCCGTGCAGCGGGTCCAACATCGGGTGCCGTAGATCCAATGGGTGTAACGTCGCCATGCCTCCCTCATCCCGCGGCGGCGAAGACGCGCCACATCAGCATCCTAGGGCGATGTATCGAGCAGATCTATGGCTATTGTCGCGCGGAGCGCGCATGCCCAGCGCGCAGCCGCTCGAGCCCTCCAAACAATTATGAAGAATGAGAGACTGCGACTGCGCGTCCGCCTGTGGCACAGTGCCGCCGGATGCCACCCGAGCTCATGCGCCTCTCTGCCCTCTACATCTATGCAGTCAAGTCATGCGCCGCGGCGGCGCGGTCGAGCGCGATCGTCGAGGCCCGCGGCCTCCTGCATGATCGGCGCTGGATGGTCGTCGATGAGGCCGGGCGCTTCATCACCGCTCGCGAGGCGCCGCGCCTCGTGCTCCTCCGCGCTCACCCCAGCGAGTCTGGACTCCGCCTGGAGGCCCCCGACCGCGCGCCGCTCGACGTCCCGCCGACCACCGCCGACGCCCCGCGACGCCCCGTCATCGTCTGGAGGGACGAAGTCGACGCCGCTGACGCCGGGGACGACGCCGCGCGCTGGCTCGCCGCCCTCCTCGGCCGCCCCGCCCGCCTCGTGCACATGGACGCGACGTCGACGCGCCCGGTCGATCCGGAGCGCGCGCGCAGCGGCGATGAGGTCAGCTTCGCCGACGGCTACCCGCTCCTCGTGATCTCGCAGGCCTCGCTCGACGGCCTCAACGAGCGGCTCGCCGCGCCGCTGCCGATGCAGCGCTTCCGCCCCAACCTCGTCATCGAGGGCGCTACACCGCACGCGGAGGACGACTGGCGCCGCGTCCGGATCGGCGAGCTCGAGCTCGAGTGCGTGAAGCCCTGTCTCCGCTGCGTGCTCACCACCGTCGATCCGGCGCGAGGCGAGCTCGATCCCCGCGGCGAGCCGCTGCGCACGCTCAACACCTACCGGCGCCGCCCCGGCGGCGTCACCTTCGGCGTCAACCTGATCGCGCGCGGCCTGGGCACGCTTCGCGTCGGTGATCTTGTGGAGGTGCTCGAGTGATCACGTCGTGACGCCTCCTCGCCAGCGCGCGCCCAGGCGGCGGCACTGGCCGGCGCTCCGCGTCACCTCCTCAAAGTTCTCGACTCACGCCGTCCAGGCCGCCCAATGCGAGCCAAACCTCAAGTTGGTCGATGGCCCCAAGTTCGTCGACATGCTCGCGGCCCGCGGCGTATTGCTGCAGGACGGCAAGTTCGGCGAGCTCAGGCCGAGCGTACGTTCTTCGCCGGAGTGACCGCCCGACGACCGAGCTCGACCACCTTCTGGGCCGCCTACCTCCGCTACGGCGGTGTACGACACGTCCAAGGTCTGGAGCACGATCGGCGGCGGTATCGGCAAAAAATACGGCCCCGCGGAGAACTCCTGCGCCGCGCGCGGCCTGCATCACCCAACAGTCACTTCCATCCATTCTTGTCCATGGGACTCAGCTTCGTCCTCACCAACCCAGAACTCCATTCCACATATTCAGCCCAGTTCCACCACATATACTGCGTCGCCATTCCGCTCATCGAGAAGACCGGGTGGTCCGCGAATCTACCGAACGATCTTTTGCTCATGGAATTGTACATCCAGTAATTCATCGTCGCGGTCTTCGCAGCGCAATCGATCGCATCCACGGTCGTATAGATATTAAACGACCCGATCGAACACGTGTACAGATTCTGCGTCTGAATTACAGGAAACACCGGGCTGACAACCAATTTCGCGCTTCTGGAGAGCCAATAGACCACAAACGCCTCCCTGCACGTCACATAATCGGTCCCCGGCGGACTCGCCACAAATTCACGATAGGCGCCCTGCTTCGGCGCGTCTGACATGGTCGGCGCCCATGCCGCTTTCGTCTTGTAACTCGCCTCCCAAACAGCGCAACTCTTCGGCAGTTTCGCCTTGATCCGGCTCATCGCGTCGATGACCGGCCTCCACTCCCGCACGATTCGTGTGTAGTTGTCAGATGAGGGCATAATCCAGAGCCGCTCCGAAGAGAACGGCGAGAAAAACTCATCGAGGATCTCTCCAACAGTCGTCATCTTGAAGGCTCCTAGGCGTGGCTACGAGGATAACCGCCACTTCGGGGTTATTTCTCTCGGTCCTCCAGCAGCGCCCCGTCGATCGCGTGATGCAGGCCGTCGATCCAGACGAATGAGTCCGACCCGTCCGCCCGGTTGAAAGCATCAACCCAGGCTCGTAGCCACGCAACGACAGACACCCGCCGCTCCTCGCCGCCACGTAGTTGCACGACCAACCCGAACATCTCATCCTCACCGAGCTCCCACCGCGCCTCCGTATGCTGCTGAACCGCCTCACCGAAGTATTGCCCGGCCAACCGTAGTGCCACCTCAAGGCGCTCGATCGAGCGCTCTTCGGCCACCAAGCGCAGCCACGACGCCAAGGTGTGCATCGACCCCTCCGAAAAGTCCAAACACAGGCGAGTGTGGTCCCACCGAGGACCCCACACGAGCTCTTGGAGGCGCCGCCACGAGCCGTGGGCGGCCGCCTCGAAGTGGTTGATCTTATCCTCTCGCTCGTCGCAGTGCATCAAACCGCCCATCACGCCGGCTCAAGCCAGTCGTCGTTATCACACGTAAATCCCTCTCGTAGGAGATCATCCAGCACACTGTCTCTACTCGCGTCCCTCCACAACTTAAGGACATCCACCACCACCCCTGCGCCGAAGAGCTTGCCGGCGTGATTCGCGAGAGGCACATTCTTTGGGAGCTTCGCCGGAGGCTTCATCTGTTTGTTGTGAGGGACAAAATAATGACTATAGTACGGAGACGGATCGATCTTTGTAGGAGGATTCTTGAGGCCCTTCGGAAGCTGACCGGTCTCCTTGTATTGCGTGATCTGCGCATCCTTTCGGGCCGAGTAGGGTTCATATTTGTTGGAGAATGCGGAGTATACCGACGCATCGCTCATCGCACCAAGCACACCCCCGAGCGGCGAGAAAAATTGAAGAACTTTGACCGCCCCGAGCGTCAGCCATGAAGGAGCCTCATATTTATTCATTACATATGATAGACCGCTAGACGCTACGACCAGGACACACCCTTGCCAGGTCGTGCAGCTTAGGGCCGTCAAGAAGACGCTCCCATAGTCCAGGACGTCATCAAACCACGATCGCCTCGTCCCCTTGACCCGCACCGGCGGCCCGCCAATCAGGACATTGTCCGACCCGCTCGCGATCTTCGCGTCACAGATCAGCGAGTCTCGCATCCTCGTCGCAGGACGACACCCGAAGCGAACCGTCTGACTGCCCTCGACCACCCTCTTGTGGCCGTGCTCATAGGCGATCGGGATGAAGCAGAACCCCTGGTCGAAGATAGCGATCCCCGGCCGACCATTGATCAAAACATCTGCGGTCCCCTTCTCTAGCACGCCGCTCTGCATCCCTGGAACAGGCTCCTCGGAGATCACATTGTCCGCGACCCAGCCTGCACCCGCACCGACAGCACCTACCGCCGCCGCTGCCACTACCAACGCCGCCCCGCCAGTACCAACCACAACCACGCACACGACGACCGCAGCAATCGCACCGACCGCGAACCCTACCAGCGCGGATGAGTGCTTAAACGGGTCGCCCACCCTCGCGGCGCGGGGAGCATCAGCGGCCATCGCCACCACCACTATCGAGCATGACGCTCGCCATCATCGCCTCGAGCTGCTCCCGGTGCGCCGAAATCCTGGCTTGTGGCGCCGAGGCGATCAGGGTGAGCACCGTGCCCGGCCGGTCGAGCACATTCAAAGTCGTTTGTTCAAAATCGGTACCACGCAGGGTGAGCGCGTACGTGAGCCCGCTCGCAGGATGCCCCGAAATCGTCCGCTCGCTCCTATGGAGCAGCAAAAAGCCAGGGATTGTGCGGGCCAGCTCAACCAACATATTATCAACATATGAGGCCAGCTTCACCCGCGGATCGAGCGTCTCGCGGCGAATCGCGACAGAGACCGCCTCTGCCTCATCTTCGCCCGTCGACAGCACCACCAGCGCGCTTCTCCGCCAATTCGAGGGGACCTCGATGGACACCCCGCTAAGCGCCTCTACAACTATCGTGGATTTACGGTTCTCGGGGCTCATACTACCTCAGCAATTCAGCTTGATCATTTTCCCGTTGATCTTCACATCCCCGGCCCCGACCACATCCACCGTCGCGCCCGAGATCCTCACCGCCCCCGCCGCCTCGATCGAGATGTCACCGTCCGCCTTAAGGCTGATATTCCCCTGATCGAGGGTCACCGTTGCCAGCCCCGTCGTCAACTCGATGAACAGGCAGCTCCGCATCGTCATCTTGGCCGGCGCTCCGGGCGGCGCGGGCGCGACACACATATTTTCGGGCGCAGGAGGAGGCGGCGGCGGTCCCATCGTCACGGTGTGCTCCACCCCTACCGTCGTCGCGTCGGTCGTCGCCACGCTCACCGTCCGCGCCGCCCCCACCGTGATCGTCTCTGCCGCCGAGATCGTCGACGTTCGGCTCGCCCCTACCGTGATCGTCTCGTTCGCCCCGATCGTCGAGCTCCGGTTCGCGCCGACGCTCTCCGTGTGATTGTTCAAAATTGTCGTGTTCCAGTCCTTCTGCGCGTGCAGGAAGACCTCCTCCGCCCCTTTTTTATCCTCGAAGCGCAGCTCATTAAACCCGCCGCCGCCGAGCGACGAGTTCGACTTGATCGTGCTTTTTGTCTTCTCATCAGGCAGCGGATAGGGCAGCTCGTTTTTACCGTGGTACACCCGCCCTGTAATGATCGGCCGGTCCGGGTCGCCTGCGATAAAGTCCACCAGCACCTCATGCCCCACGCGCGGCAGGAACATCGTGCCCCAGCCGTTGCCGGCCCATCCTTGGGACACCCGCACCCAGCACGAGCTCTTCTCGTCCTTCTTTCCGTCGCGATCCCAGTGGAACTGCACCATCACCCGCCCCTCCTGATCCGTGTGCACCTCTTCTGAGCCCGCGCCGACCACCGTCGCCGACTGGATCCCTGACACCACCGGCCGCTTCGTCCGCCGCGGCGGCCGGTAGGGCGTCCCCTTGGGGATCGCCAAGAACTCATTGCCATAATGAAACGCCCCTTGCCCCTCCTCGTCGAGCACCTGCGGCTGGGTGCCGTGGTGCACCACTCGCAGGACCAGGTACTCGCCGTTCGCGTCGGCGCGGGGGTGCATCGCCAGCGCGAAGGTGTGCCCGGGGATCAGCCGCATACAGTCGCTTGTGCCGGAGATCCGGCGCTTCTCCGCCTGTAGCGCCTCGAGCCGGATCTTCGCCATCGACTTGCCCTCGTGCACCGCCCCCTCCGTCGGCTCTTGATACTCCCCGGGGTACGCATAGATCTCCAGATCCACGTCGTTCTCGGCGTCCGCGTGCACCTCCATATCCTGGTCCGGCTTGCGAAAGTTAAAGTCGCGCAGCGAGATCTTCCCTGGCCGCACCTCCTCGCTCAGCCGCACCGACGTCACGTGCTCCTGCCCCCGGACGGCGCTCTGGTCGTTGTACAACAGCACAGGGGCGCCCGGGATCACCGTGTACGCGTCTGCTTGGTCGCCGAACACCAACAAGCCCGCGCCCTCGCTCGACCGCACATAACTAAAGATCCCGTCCTCCTCGAGCAGCCGCGAGATGAAGCTCAGGTCGCTCTCGTTGTACTGGATGCAGTAGTTCCGCGGCTCGTACTTAGAGCCGAGCGAGAAGGAGAAGTCCCCGCCCCCGCCCGCCTTCTTCTCGTCCTTGGCCTCAGCCTTCTTGAGCCCGGCTTTTTTGAGGACATCCGTCACCACCTGCTCGGTGGTCTGGTGCTGGAACACCCGCGAGCTCACGCGGTGCTGGAGCCGCCACAGCGCCGGCACCAGCACCAGCTCGTACAGCGTGTAGCGGCTGGTCGCGCCGCTGTACTCCACCTGCGCGACGATCCCATGGACATAGCGCGGCGCGTCGATCCCGTCGATCATCAGCCGCGCCTTCTTGCCGACGATCGACCGCAGGTCCATCTCCGGCCCCGCCGCCTCGATCTGGAACTCAAACAGCCCCGACATCGACTCATGCCCGCTGAAGCGCACAACCCGCGTCAGCTCCGGCGCGCCATCGACCTCCAGCGAGAACAACGCCTCATTACCCGCCAGCGCCTTATTTTTGAGTTGATCCAAAAGACTCATCGCCGAAGCCCCATCGTGACCCTAGCCCACCCTCCAACGCCCCGACAACACCAAATCGTCTTGCAATGGCGCAATCGTGCTCCTCCCGCCGCCAACTGGATCGTGTGTTCGCATCAAGCGAGGATCTCTTGGGTAATCGACCGCCCCCGCGCTCGCAACGCAAATCTCCTTGAGCGCCCGCAACAATCCTTGTAGTGCGCCGCAGCCGCATGCTCCACTAGTCTCGACCCTCGAGCGCGCCGCGATGCCTCCGGTCTCCGACACAGTGCAGATCCTCGTGATTGATCACGAGAAGGGCGCCCAGCGCGGCCATCTCCGCATCGATCGTTTCCCTGTGCGCCTCGGTCGCGGCCCCGCCAACGACGTCCACCTCGACTTCCCCTTCATCTCGACCTGGCACGCCGAGATCCGCCAGGGCACCGGCGGCGAGCTCCTCCTCGTCGATCTCGGCGCCCGCAACGGCCTCATGGTCGCCGGCAAGCGGCTCCCTCAAGGCGCCTCGATCCCCTTGCGAGGCGAGCTCTCCGTCACCGTCGGCACGCTCGAGCTGCGGATCCAAGCCGTCGCTGGCGGCGCGCTCGCCGGCCCTCCGCCGCCCGCCGACGACGATCAGCTCCCCGACCTCGCGGGGCTGCACGAGGCGGCCACGGCTGGTCCGCGGCGCACGGCGGCGGTCGTCGGCGGCGAGCTCGACGACCAGCTGCCCGTGCTGCCTGAGGACAGCAGGGGTCCGGAGATCAGCGCCCGGATCGCCCGGGTCCAGGCCAGCGTGCAGCGCCTGCGCCCCCTCCACGAGCAGCTCGAGCGCTCACGCCGCGCCTGGGAAGACACCCTGCTCGCCACCGTACGAGAGCTCCGCGCCGCCGCCTCGGACCCTGAGTCGCGCGAGCACGACGAGCGCATGCTCTTGCGCACCTTCCCGCGCCGCGACCTCGTCGGCCTCGGCGGCGAGCGAAGCGGCGCCGATCTGCCTGAGATCTCCGCCCTCGCTCAGGCCGCCAGCGAGCTGCTCCCCGGCATGCGCACCCCGAGCGACGATCACGAGGCGCGCCGCTTCCTCGCCCGCCTCGTCGACGTCCTCCGGGTCTTCGCCGCCTCGACCCTCGAGCTGCAGCACGTCCGCCGCAGCCAAGCCGCCGAGCTCGGCAGCCGCTGGCAGGAGCCCTCGGACCCGCTCGCCGCCGTCGAGACCCCCGAGGACGTCCTTCGTTACCTCCTCGACTGGCGCGACAGCGGCGAGCGGCGCAGCGAGGAGCTCGTGCGCGCCTTCGCCGCCCTCGCCGATCACCTCCACTGTTACGTCAGCGCGTCGCTCGTCGCCGCGCGCGCGCTCGTCGACGCCCTCTCGCCCGCGGAGATCGAGCGCGGCGCGAGCGATCGCTGGCCGACCCGCGCCGCCGCCCTCTGGCGCCACTACCAAGCCTGCTTCGCCTCTCTGCGCGGTGACACCTACGACCACCTCACCCCCGCCTTCCGCGCCGCGCTCGGCCAGGCCTACAGCGACGCGCTGGCCCGCGCTGGCGTGCCCACCCGGCGAGGTCCACACCCATGAATTTCATCACCCACTCGCCCCGCCTGGGCGCGCTCTGCGGGCCCGCCGCCCTCGCCGCGGCGCTCAGCTGCGCGCCGATCGACGAGCCGCTCTGCGAGAAGCTCGTCGGCTCCGAGCGAGCTGACGAGGCCGACACCCGCCTCTTACCGCTCGACTTCTGGCTGCAAGTGTTGATCCCCCAGGCCAAGCGCGCGCCCATGAGCGTGCCGGACGAGCCGAACGACTGCGGCGGCCTGACGATCACCGTCCGCTGGCCCGACGAGGCGCTCCAGAGCGTCGACCCGCGCCTCCACGCGGAGCCGCTGCCGCGCCGGCCCATCAGCGAGAGCGACTTCACCTTCGCGGAGGGCCCCGAGGGCTCCATCCTCGTCTGGGCGCGTATCGATCACTATGACGACGGCACCGCGCGCGGCCCGGTCGCGCTCGCCCGCTGGGTCGATCGTGGCGTCAAGATCTACGGCCTCGGCACCTTGTGGGCCCCGCACACCCGCGCGCGCTTGCGCATCGAGCCCCTCGGCGACGACGGCGCGCTGCTGGTCGCCGACGGTGAGATCTGTCCTGATAGACAGGTGAATCGCTGCCAGCATCACATCTACCTCCTCCCCCTGGTCGAGCGGCGCTTCCAGCAGGTGGCCCTCTACGAGGGGAAGTGGGCCGGGCCCGCGCGGGTCATCGCGCTCGAGGAGCGGCGCGACGAGCTCAAGCACGGCTGGGTGCGCCGCACCAAGATCCGCCGGCGGATCCGCTTCGGCGAGCCAACCCTGCGGATCGACGAGACCCTCACCGTACGCGAGTGCGACGCCCGCACCGAGCCCGAGCAGTGCGAGACCCGAGAAGAGCAGCGCGACCAGCGCCTCGTCCGCTGGGAGCGGAGCGCCTTCTGGGCGGAGAAGCCGTCGCTCTGGTCCGCCGTGGAGGCGCCCTGATGCAGCGCCCGCGCTCACACGCCCTTCAGCCGCCGCCGCGTCTTCTTCGTCTTTTGGTACTTGTTCTCCCGGTACTGGAGGTCGACCGTCAGCACCTTGCGCCGCACCCGCCGCGCCACCCCGAGCACCTCGTTCAGCTCCACCATCGAGCGCTGCCGCATCAGCTTCAGGCGGTTGCGCTTCAGCTTGTTGCGCCGGTAGTTCCGCGGCTCCGCGAAGCCCTCGCGCTCCGGCACGCTGACCAGCGAGTAGCGCCCGAGCTCCGTGAGCACGAAGCCGTGCGCGCACTCCCTCGCGCTCGTCGTGCACTTGTCATCAAAGTTGACCCACAGCAGCGGCATCCCGCTCAGCTCCTCGACCGCGACGATCTTCCCGGTGGTGCGCCGGCTGACGATCCGCTCGTCAGCCCGCCGCTCCCCGCGCACCCGCACGCTCGCGCGCGTGACCGCGATCGAGCTCTCGTAGTCGCGCTGCGGGTAGTAGGAGAGCAGCTTGCGCCGCGGCAGCACGCGCAGCTCCGCCAGCTCGGGGTCCGAGTCGCGCAGCAGCTCCAGCTCCCCGGGGGTCAAGTCCAGCCGGCGGAGGCAGCCGCCGAGCGCCAACGACGCCAGCGCCAGCGCCGCGCAGGTCCTCATCACCTTCATCGTCATCGCCGTGATCGTCACCACGACGGGCTATCGCGACTCAGAACCATCGGTCAATCAAAATGTACTTTGAGACCTGTCTCTATCGACATGTCTCTTAAAAAAGGTGTTTTAGGACATGACCATGACCGCGACTAGGGTCACGCTGCTCCGCGACGGCGAGCTCGTCGACACGCTCTGCTTCGAGAAGGCGATGATCCGCATCGGCCGAGCGCCGCTCGCGACGGACGGGCCGATCGACGTGGTCCTGCCGAGCGACCGCGTCTCCGGGCTCCACGCCCAGCTCATCGTCAGCGACCTCGGCCTCACCCTCATCGACCGCTCGCGCAACGGCACCTTCGTCAACGGCGAGATGCTGCGAGCGCCCCGCCAGCTCGCCGCCGGCGACGCCGTCGAGATCGACATCTTCACCCTCCGCTGCGCCCTCGCTGAGGCCGATGACGACACCCCGACGACGACGCCGCCGCCGCCGCCGACGCCCTCGCTCCCAGCGCAGGGGCCCGCCCTCCAGCTCGCCCCTCTTGACGATGATCTCCCGAACTTCGATCTCGGGCTCGACCAGGACGCCCCGCCGCCCACAGATCGAGCTGACCTCAAGGACATCTCAAAATCCTTCAACCCGCCGCCGCGCTCCTCCCCGCTGCCGCCGCACCAGGCGCCCCCGCCGGCCCCGGACGCGCGCGAGACCACCGCGCCTGGAGGCGCTCGCAGCCCCTTGTCCGGGCTCTACCGCGAGCTCGCCGCCCACTTCGGCGCCGCGTGGGGTCGACCGCCGCAGCTCACCCCCACCTCCCTCGCGATCGCCCAAGGCGCCGCCAGGCGCGCCCTCGCCGCCCAGCCGACCCAACCCCCCGAGGGCGAGCTGTGGGGCGAGTGGCTCGCGCGCGAGCTGTGCGGCCTCGACCCGATCCGCGCCCTCTTGGACGACCCCCTCGTCACCCGCCTCATCGTCCACGGCGACCACAGCGTCGCCGTCTACCGCGGCGCCGCCGCTGAGATCGCGCCGCTCCGCTTCTCCTGCGTCGAGGCCGTCTACGCCGCCGTCGAGCGGTGGGCCGGCCGCCCCCTCGGCGACACCCCGACAGGGCAGCTCGCCCACGGCGCCGCCCTCCACGCCTTCGCCCCTGCCCTCGCCCCTGGCGGCCCCCTCGTCGTCGTCCACCGGGCCGCGGAGGCCTCGCGCAGCCTCGATGAGCTCGTACGCGATCGCGCCCTCACACCCGCGGCCGCCGCCCTGCTCCGCGGCGGCCTCGCCCGCGCGCGCAGCCTGCTCCTCTACGGCGACGCGGACGTCGACCCGACCGCCCTCGTGGTCGCCCTCCGCCGCGAGCTCCCGCCGACCGCCACCGCCGTGGTCCTCCAGCGCGCCTCCACCTGGCCGCCTGCGCTCGCCCTCACCCTCGACGGTCATCAAGATCGAGGCGCCCTCTGGAGCTGCGTCGAGCGCGTCGGCGCCGACTGGTTGATCGTCGAAGAGCTCGGCGCCGCCGACCTCCCCTTCCTCATCGACCTCGGCCGTCACCGCGGCGGCGGCACGATCGCCACCCTGCGCGCGAGCAGCGGCGAGGCCGCCATCTCGCGCCTCTGCGCCCTGCTCGGCCACAGCGCCGGCCGCGACGCGAGCCACTCCCGCGCGGCGATCACCAGCGCCCTCGATCTGCTCATCGGCCTGCGCGCCCGCGCAGAGGGCGGCGCCGTCGTCGCGGCGATCGCCGAGCTGCGCCCCCGCGGCGAGCTCGCCGAGCTCTTCCGCACAAACCCCACCAGCGGCGCCCTCGAGCCCACTGGCGTCGACCCGCAGCACCTCGCCTGACCCCCGCACCTCCTGACCCGCCATGATCCGCGCCGCCCTCGCCCTGCTCCTCACCCTCGCCGCCGCGCTCGCCGTCGGCTGCAAGCCTCGCCCCTGCGACACCTCCAAGCCGATCCCCCTGCAAGTCCTCGCCGCCCCCTCGGATCGTCTTAACACCGACGATCGTGGCGACTCATGGGCCCTCAACCTCCGCCTCTATGAGGTCAAGGCCGGCGCGGAGCTCGACGACCTCGAGTTTGAGCGGGTCTATGAGGAGCGCGACAAGCCCTTCGGCGAGGCCACCTTGCGGATGCGCGAGGCCGAGGTCTTCGCCGGCAAGCCCGAGCTGTGGCGCTACGAGATCGATCCTCAGGCCGCTCACTTCGTCACCGTCGGCCTCTACCGCGAGCCCAACGGCGACGGTTGGTATCAGGTCTACCCAGTCCCGAGCGACCACCACAAGCGCGTCTGCGCGGCCCAGCGCTGGCCCAAGCGCAGACGCAAGCCCGTCGCCGATCCCTGCGTCTACCTCGCCCTCGACGACCAAGAGCTGCGCGGCGGCAGCTTCCCGCCCGCCGGCTTCGACCTGCGGCAGTTCCAGGCCCAGTGCGCCCCCGTCGCTGACCTTCAGAAGAAAAAGAAGAAGCGAAAGAAGCGCCAGCGCCGCAGCCTACCGCCCGCGCTGGACACCAACCCGCCGCCGCTACCCAGCACCAACGCCCCCAGCGCCCCCAGCGCCCCCAGCGTCGCTCGCCCCGCCGCGCCGCGCGGCCCCACCTTCCCTCGCTGATCGACCAGCCAAGGAGACCACCGCCGATGACACTCGCCCAAGCGACCCGCCCTCTCTGGAGCGAAGGCATGCTCGTGTGCCCGCAGCACATGCAGCAGCAGGACCTCTACCACGAGCAGCACCTCGACGCGCGCCTGCGCGCCCTCGATCGAGCGCCTTGGGGGGTCGTCTCGCTCGCCTTCGACGGCGTCGCGCTCAAGGCAGGGACCCTCCAGCTCGCCGCCTTTCGCGGCGTGCTCCCGGACGGCACGCCGATCACCTTCGACGCCAATTCATCGCAGCGCCCGCCCAGCCGGCCGATCGCCGGCCACTTCACCGCCCAGGGCCAGTCGCTCGGCGTCTACCTCGCCCTGCCGCTCCTGCGCGAGGGCATCGCCAACTGCGCGCCGATCAACGCGGCGGACGACGCCGCGGGCGCCCACCGCTACCGGGGCGTCGTCCGCCGCGTCTTTGACCTCACCGCCGCGCGCAATGAGCGCGAGGTCCAGGTCAGCGAGCCCGCCCTCGTCCTCCTCTTTGAGGGCGAAGCGCGGCACGACCTCGCCGCCTTGAAGATCGGCGAGCTCATCCGCGACCTCGGCGGCGGCTTCGCCCTCAGCGACAGCTACATCCCCCCCTGCCTCGCCCTTGGGGCCGCGCCCAACCTCTGCGCCGAGCTCCAAGACGTGCTGAGCCGCGCCGTCACCAAGCGCCGCAAGCTCACCGAAGAGCGCCGCGCCCAGAGCCGCGCCAAGATCGACCTCACCACCCGCGAGCTCGACAAGTCCCTCTTCCTCCAGGCGCTCGACAGCAACCTCGCCTGGCTGCGGCACTGCTCGGACGAGCCTCGCACCGCGCCGCTCGCCGTCTACCACGCGCTCGTCCAGCTCGCGGGCGCCCTCACCACCGTCTCGAGCGAGGGCGACCCCGAGGCGCTCCCTGCCTTCCGCTACGACGCGCTCGCCGAGACCTTCACGCCGCTCTTCGCGGAGCTGCGCCGCCTGCTCAGCCGCGACTTCGATCCCACCTTTATTGAGGTGCCCCTCCGCCCCTATCAGGGCAACTCGTGGGTCGGCGAGCTCCGCGACGAGCGCCTGCTCCACTGCACCACCTTTGTCATGGTCGCCGAGGTCGAAGGAGACCTCGTCGTCGCCTCCAACGAGATCCCCGAGATCACCAAGATCGCCTCATGGAGGCGGATCTCCGCGATCGTCCGCCTCAACTCGCTCGGCGTGCCGCTGCGCGCCAGCTTCCGCCCGCCCGCGGAGGTGCCGATCCAGCCGAAGCAGGTCTACTTCCTCATCGACACCGCCGATCCGCTGTGGGAGGAGCTGGTCGCTGAGCGCAAGATCGCGATCTTTATGCGCCCCCCGTACGACCCTCAGCGCGTCAAGGTGCGCCTGTTGGGGATCCCCAGCCGCGAGGGTTGATCGATGGACCCTTCCCGGTGGATCCGCTCGCGCTGCGCCCCCGCGCTCACCCACATCATCCTCTTGCGCCGCGCCGTCGAGGCCGGCGGCGTCGACCCTCACGCGCTCCGCGCCCGCATCGAGGGCGCCATCGTCAACTCGATCCAGTGGGATGAAGACGCGCGGACCGCCGGCTTCACGGCCGCCCACGTCCAGCGCGTACGCCTCGCCCTCATCGCCTCCGCCGACGAGATCACCCAGCGACGTGACTCGCGCTGCGACTACTCCGCCCCGCCGCCGCCCAACGAGCCGTCGCTGCTTCAACAGAAGTATTTCAAGGCGTGGAAGGCCGGCCACACCTTCTTCGAGGAGCTCGACGTGACCTTGAAGGAGCCGCGCCCGAGCGAGGTCGAGCGCGCGATCTTGGAGCTCTTCGCGCTCTGCCTCGCGCTCGGGATCCGCGGAAAATACGAGGCCCACGACATCAGCGGCTACGAGGCCATGCGCGCCCGCGTCGCCGACAAGCTGCGCCTGGAGCCGATCGTCGGCCCTCCCCTCGCGGCGGCGGTCCCCTGGCCTCACCCCGCGCCGCTCCGCCGCTGGCCGCTGTGGCTCGGCCTCAGCGCGCTGATCTTCAGCGGCGCCATGCTGCTCACCTACCGCCTCGAGCTCGGCCGCCACGCGAGCGGCCTGCGCGACTTCTTGCAGCAGATCCTCGATCGCACCCTCACCTGAACCATGGGCCCGCTCTACGTCATCCTCCTGCCGCTCGCCGCGATCATCGGCCTGGTCGTCACGGTCTCTTATTATCTCAAGCTCGACCCGATGATCGCCAAGGTCGCGCTCGGCGTCGGCGCCTTCGCGGCCCTCATCGTCACCATCGTCGCCTTGATCCGGCGGATCCGCGGGCCGAGCGCGGCCGCCGCCGCGAAGCCCGTAGACCCGGCGAAGCAGGCGCGTCGCCTCCTCCGCGGCCAGCGCCGCCGCGAGGACCGCGAGATGAAGCGCCGCCTGGGCATCATCCTCCCCGAGCTGCGCGCCGCCGACCGCGAGCTGCGCGCCCGCGGCCTCGCCGACCGCCCCTGGTGGATGGTCCTTGGGACAGCAGGTCACGGCAAGTCGCGCCTGCTCGCCGCGGCCCCCGGCGCCCGCGAGCTCGCCCCCGGCGCCGCCGACCAGCCGCGCTTCTTCAGCGCCAACGCCGGCGTCTTCTGCGAGCTGCCGAGTGACTACCCCGAGCGACCCGCCGCCGCCGCCGCGCTCCGGCGCCTGCTCCGCGCGCTGCGAGCCGCCCGCGTCGACCGGCCGCTCGCCGGCGTCCTGCTCATACGCAGCGCCGCTGCCGCCCCGGAGGCCGCCGCCGAGCGCGACGCCCTGCGCCGCTCGGTCGACGTGATCTGCCGCGAGCTCCGCGTGCGAGCGCCGCTCACCCTCATCCTCACCAAGCTCGACCAGATCCCCGGCTTCAACGACCTCTGCGGCGACCGCGAGCACATCGATCTCGGCCGCGCCTTTGGCGTCACGATCAGCCGCCGCGCGACCGCCGACACCATCGAAGCCGCCGCGCGCGCCCGCTTCATCGCCCAAGGCGGCCCCCTCGCCTGGCTCGACCGCCACTGTCACATCGCCGCCCTGCGCGCGCAGGCCGCGCCCGAGCGTCAGTCTCGCCTCTACAGCCTCTGGCAGCGCCTCCACGAGCTCAGCCGCGGCGCCGCGGCCTTCGCGGCGCACCTCGCCGCTGACCCGTCGTTCGGCGGCGATCCTCTGCCTGTACGCGCGATCTACTTCACCTGCGCTGAAGGACAGGCCGTTCACGGACCAGACCCCCTCTACGATCGCCTCGCCCGCGAGCTCGGCGGCGCCGCCCCGGCGCCCAGCGATCCCCCCGCCGCCGGCCCCCCCGTGGCCTTCATCGCCGCCCTCTTCGACACGGAGCTGCCGCGCGACGCCGTCTACAGCGAGCGCACCCCCGCGGCCCGTCGCCGCGCGGAAGGCCTCACCTTCGCCGCCGCGACCGCCGCCCTCGCGCTCGCTGCGCTCGCCGTCGTCGCCGCGACCCGCTCCGCCGCCGCCAACCGCGAGCTGCTCGTCCGCACCGCCGAGCACGCGGTCGCCGCGCTCAGCCCCGCTCGCCGAGACAAGGCCCAGCTCCGAGCTGCGGACGAATTCGCGCCCCTCCATCAGCTCGTCGACCTCTGGCGCGCCGAGTCGCCGCCTCCAGGCCACGGCTGGGGCCTCTTCCGCAGCGACATCGTCGCGCCGGTCCTGCTCCGCAGCTACCGCGACGCCGTCTGCCGCGGCGTCCTTCGCCCGCTCGCCGAGCGCTCGCAGGAGCAGCTCCACCGCCTCACCCGCGACTACAGCGGCGGCGGCGTGCCGACCAAGCGCGAGCGGAGCGCCGGCCTCGATCACCTCCGCCTCTACCTGCTCCTCTCCCTCGAAGAGCCGTCGCCGACGGGGGAGCCGTCGCCGTGGGGAGATGTGTCTCAACAAACATGGCTCATCAGCCATCTTACGGCCACCTGGGCGCCCACCGGGGGTGATCGCGCCGCCGCGATCCTCCAGACCTACGCCGCCCTCGTCGAGCGAGACGACCCCGCCACCGACGCCACCGACGCCTGCCTGCGCAGCCGAGGCGCCCGCGCGCTCGCCCGCGACCTCGCGCTGGTCCAACGGGCCCGGGCCCTGCTCCGCCGCGAGCACAGCGAGCTCGCCACCGTCGAGCGCCTCATCAACGCCATCACCGACGCGCGCCCGGTCACCCTGATCAACTTGACGACCTCCGCCCGGGTCCGCGGCCACGAGGCGCTCGAGGTCCCCGCCGCGTTCACCAAGGACGGGTGGCGCGAATTCTCGCGCCTCGCCGCCCAGGAGCTCGCCTCAGACGTCGACGATCAGCCGTGGGTCCTCGCTCGCGAGACCCAGCCCAAGACCAGCGAGCGCTGCGCGCGGCTCGCCCGGATCTACATCGATCGCTACGAGTCCGCCTGGCGGCGCTTCTACGTGGACCTCCGCCTCGACAGCCCCAACAGCCTCCCCGAGGCGAGCGCGATCTACCGCGCCCTCCTCGAAGACAAGCCGCTCGCCAAGATCTTTAAGGAAATTCATTTTCACACCCAAGACCTGCCAGACATCACCTGCGCCCCGCCCCCCGCGCCGCCCCCCGAAGGGACCGAGCCCGCGACGCCCGAGCGCCTCCGCGACAACGCCCTCAAGCTCGCCGCCGCCTTCAAGCCCCTGGTCGACCTCGCGATCGCCCCCAAGGACCCGCCGCAGGGCGGCGCCGGCGAGGTCAAGCTCGGCATCGATCGTTACCACCAGCAGCTCGAGGGCCTCTACCAGCTCGTCGAGCAAGCGCACGAGAACAGCGCCCGCCTCGGCGAGCTGATGAGCGCCCTCGATGAGGCGATCCGCGAGACCCACGGCGTCCTCAAGCGGTCGAACCTCCGCGGCTGGGAGGGCGACACCAGCCGCTTGCTGCTGCCCCCGCTCGAGGGGCTGGCGCTGGTCCTCGACGGCGCGATCGGCGAGAGCCTCAACCGCGAGTGGTGCGAGCAGATCGTCCTGCCGCTGCGCCGCGACGCCGCCGCCCGCTACCCCTTCGATCGTGAGGCCCGCGAGCACGCCCAGCTCAGCGCCGTCCGCGACCTCTTCCACCCGCGAGACGGCGCGATCGCCCGCTTCCGCGACGAGAATCTGCGCAGCTTCGTGATCTTGAACGGCGACCGCGTCGAGGCCAAAGAGCTCGGCCTCGAGGCGCCCCGCCGCCTCGCCCCCGCGATCATCGACCTGCTCGCCCACGCCCATCAGCTCGGCCTCGCCCTCTTCCCCGAGGGAGGCGACGCCAGCGTCGACTTTCTTATGGACATGACCTGCGACCGCAAGCTCAACAAGGTCGAGCTCGCGCTCGGCAAGGCGCTCCACAGCTACGACTGCTCGACCCACCGGAAAAAGGAGGTCCACTGGCCCGCCGAGGGGGGGAGCGACGCCACGCTCACCCTACACAACACCACCGCCAAGACGGCCGTCATCTCCCGGACCCGTGAATTCGCGCTCTTCCAGCTCTTTGAGGGCGAAGGTGCGCCCAAGCTCGATCCCAACGGCAGCAGCGTCTTGCTGACCTTCACCCGCGACCTCTATGGCACCACCACCGTCCGCCTCTACCCCACGCGCTCGCGCGGCGGCACGGTCTTCTACGGCTTCGGCGGCGATCGTTTCCTCGCCCCCTTCCTCGCCCCCTTCCGCGCCCCTGGCTTCGCCCGGCCGCCGAGCGCGCTCTTCGTCGACCGCCCCTTCGCCTGCGGCGCCGAGGATCCCCAATGAGCCTCGTCGAAGAGCTCGTGGCGCAGCTCCGCCGCGGAGCCCCCGCGCCCTCGCCCGCCGCGCTGCGCCGCGCCCTCGCCCTGCTCCTGCGCGGCGGCGCGAGGGCCGCCCCCGAGGCCCACGATCACGCCCTGCTCGACCTCCTGATCGCCGACTGCGACCGCCGCCTCGGCGCCCAGCTCGACGCGATCCTCCACCACCCCCAAGTGCGCGCGCTCGAGGCCAACTGGCGCGCCCTCGCGCGGCTCATCGACCGCGTCGACTTCGACGAGTCGATCCTCATCGAGCTCCTCTCCTGCACCAAGCAGGAGCTCTACGACGACTTCTCCGCCGCCCCGGAGATCCCGCGCGCCGGCCTCTACCAGCGCGTCTACGCCCAAGCGTTCGGCGTCTACGGCGGACGCCCCTACGGGATCCTCTGCGCCGCCTACGACTTCGGCCCTGGCGCCGAAGATCTCGGCCTGCTCCGCTACTGCGCCGCCGTCGCCGCGATCGCCCACGCCCCGCTGCTCGCCGACGCCAGCCCGGCGCTGCTCGGCCTCGACAGCTTCGCCGCCCTGCCGCGCCTCTCGGACCCCGCCGCCGCCCTCGCGGGCCCGCGCATGCGCCTCTGGCAGGCCCTCCGCGACGCCGAGGACGCCCGCTACGTCGGCCTCTGCCTCCCTCGTGTCCTCCTCCGCGAGCCCTACGACGTCGACGCCGACCCCTCCATGCCGCTACGCTACCGCGAGCACGCACCTGGACATCAGGACATGCTCTGGGGACCAGCCGCGATGGAGATGGTCGCGATCGCCGCCGCCTCCTTCGCGCGCCACCGCTGGTGCGTCTACGTGCTCGGCTCGCGCGCCGCCGCCGTCGCCAGCCAGCTCCGCGCCGACCCGCCCACCTTACGCGGCCTCTGGCGGCGCCTCCCGCTCGAGGCGCAGATGACCAACAGGATCGAGCGAGCGCTCGCCGACGAGGGCCTGATCCCGCTGGTCTTTGAGCGCAGCACCGGCCGCGCCTGCGCGCTCTCGGCCCCCTCCGTGCGGCGGCCGCGCCGCCTCTTCGAGGCTGAAGGCGACGCCGCCGCCGTCAGCGAGCGCCTCGGCGCCCAGCTCCCCTACGTCTTCTTGATCTGTCGCCTCGCCCACTACCTCAAGTGTGTCCAGCGCGAGCGCGTCGGCTCCTGGCTCGATCGCAGCGCCCTCGAGCGCGAGCTCGATCTCTGGCTGCGCGGCTACGTCTCGGATCAAGACGACGCCCAATGGGAGGTGCGCGCCCGTCGCCCGTTCCGCCGCGCCGCCGTCCGCGTCGAGGTCGTCGAGGGCCAAGCCGGGTGGTACCGCTGCCACCTCGAGCTCCAACCCCACCTCACCCACAACAGCGCCGCCTTCACCCTCTCCCTCGTCGGCCGCCTCGATCGGCCGAACAGCGAGTCCCGCGGCTAGGAGCCAGCCCCATGAGCGAGCGCAACGCCACGATCGCCGCGATCCTCGCCCCGATCGCCGAACCCACCGCAGTCGCCGCCGACGAGCGCTACCTCGAGCTCCGCCAAGAGGTCGGCAAGCTCAGCGCGCCGGCCGGCGGCGCCGTCGACTGGCAGCGGGTCCTCCAGCACTGCGCCGCCCTCCTCGGCGTGGTCGGCAAGGACCTGCTCGTCGCTGCCTACGCCGCCCTCGCCCTCTTCGAGCGCCACGGCGCGGGCGCCCTCGCCGAAGCGATCGCCGCCCTCGCCCAGCTCATCGGCCACGACCCCGTCGGCATGACCCCCAGCAAGGTCGGCCCGCGCGCCGGCGCCATCGAGTGGCTGCTCGAGCGCACCAAGGCCGCCCTCGACGCCCGCCCGGCGACCGACGCCGCCGCCCTGCTCGCCCTCCAGAGCGCCCTCATCGCCCTCCAGAGCGCCTGCCGCGACCGCCTCGGTGACCGCAGCCCCGGCTTTCGCGGCCTGCTCAGCGTCCTCGAGTCGCTGCTGCTCACGCTCCCCGCCGCTTTGCCCGCGGCCACCACCACCTCGCCCCAGGCCCCGCCGCAGGCGCCTCTGCCGGGCGAATCGACGCCGATCGCCGCCTCACCCGCCCAGGTCCCAGCGACCAGCCGCGCGGCCGGCCTTCACGAGCGAGTCAGCCCCTGGTTGTCGCCGATCTCGGACGCCGAGCCCTGCGGCGCCGATCCTCGCGGCCTGCCCGCCTTCGCCGAGCTCCGCGAAGAGATCGCCCGCTCCACCGCCCTCGACCCAGGCGTCACCGCCGACTGGGACAAGGCTTGGCGCCTCGCCGACGGCCTCCTGCGCGGCTCCGCCAAGGACCTCCAGATCGCCGCCTGGCTCGCCCTCGCCGCCGACCACCGCAGCCCCTACACCGGCCTCGCGCTCGGCCTCACCGCCTTCGCCGAGCTGCTCCACACCTTCGGCGAGCACCTCCACCCTCGCCGCCCAAAGCCGCGCAAGGACGCGGCGCAGTGGTTAGTCTCGAAGGCGCACGCGCGGCTGGGCGAAGCCCCGCCAGGCGCGATGACGCTCGCTCAGCTCGACGATCTCGAGGCCGCCGCGGAGCGCCTCGGCCTCGTCACACGCGAGCGCCTCGGCGACGACGCCCCCGCCACCCGCCCCCTGCGCGAGCGCCTCAGCCAGCTCCGCGCCGACCACCAGAGCCCCGCGCCCGCCGAACAACCCACGACACCGCCGCCGCCGCCCGCGCCGCCACAACAGCCCACACAGCCCCAACCCACGAGTCAGCCCCATCCACCCCAAGACCCGCCCGCGGCTGCACCCCTGGCCGTCGCCGCCCCCATCGCCGCCCCCGCCGATCTCAACGCCCTCGACGAATTTCTCACGCAGACCGGCAAGGCCCTCAGCGCCGCCGCGAGGTCGCTGCGCGAGGCTCAGCCCGCGGATCCCCGCGCCTATCGCCTCCTCCGCGCCGGCCTCTGGCTGCACCTACGCGCGGCCCCCAGCGCGCGTCCGGACGGCAACACCTCGCTCCCGGGGCTGCGCGAGCGAGATCGTGAGCAGCTGGGCTCGTTGCTGGCCGCCGGCAAGTGGCCGGCGCTCCTCAGCCGCGCCGAGAACCTGCTCAGCAACCATCGCCTCAGCCTCGACCTCAACCGCTACAGCGCCGCCGCTCTCACCGCCCTCGGCGCCGACTACCACCCGGCCCGCCTCGAAGTGCACGCAGAGCTCGCCGCGCTGCTCCGCCGATTACCCGCGCTGCTCAGCCTGCGCGACGCCGACGGCGCCCCCCTCGCCGACCCGACCACCCAGCGCTGGATCACCAAGGACGTCCTGCCACGCTCGTCCGCTGGCCCCGCGTTGAGCGCCGACGACGAGCTCCCAGCCGCCGCCGAGCTGCTGGAGCGCCTACGCGGCGACGACCGCGCCGCCGCCTTTGTTGAAGCCCAAGCGGCCATCGACGCCAGCGCCTCCGTCCGCCTCCGCCTCCGCCGCCAGCTCCAGCTCGCCGAGGCGTGTGAGGAAATCGGCGACGCCCCCCTCGCCGCCGCCTTGTTTTTGGCGATCGCTGAGCGCGCCCGCCACATCGAGCTCGATCTTTGGGAGCCCGCCCTCGCCCGCCGCTATCTCAGCGGCCTCGCGCGCTGTCGTCACCGCGGCGGCGACCCGACCGGCGCCCGCGAGGCGATCGCCCGCCTCGCCCAGCTCGACGCCCACGGCGCCCACACCCTGCTCCAAGAGCTCCGCTGACCCCGCCGGAGCGAACGACGACCCCTTCACTCACTCGCGCAGCCCGAGGCGCTTGAGCGCCTGGCGCAGCCCCTCTTCGGTCAAACCGGCGCGCCGCGCCTTCCGCGACTGCGTCCCTTCGCCGGCCAGCAGGCGGCGCAGATAGATCCGTTCCACCTCTTCACGGGCGTCCTTCAGCGTCCGCTCGAACACACGCGCGCGCAGCGGCACCACCTCATCGGGCGCGCCCCACGGGTCCAGCCCGAGCTCCTCGCCGCTGATCAGCGGCTCCTCGGACATGTAATACGCCCGGACGATCGCGTCCTCCAGCTCGCGCAGGTTCCCTGGCCACGTATGAGCGACCAGCGCCGCTAGCGCGTCGGGGCTGAAGCAGCGCATCACCCCACGAGCGTCGATCTGGCGCTGCAAGAAGCGCTCAGCCAGCAAGATCACGTCGTCGTCGCGCTCTTTGAGCGTCGGCAGCGCCACCTGCATGGTCGCGAGCCGCGAGTAGAGCTCCTCGCGCAGCAGCCCGTCGGCGACCAGTCGACGCAGATCGCGACGGGTCGCCGCGAACACCCGCGCGCGCGCCCGCCGGGGCGCCTGTTCTCCGGCGCGCAGCACCTGCCCCTCGTTCAGCACGCGCAGCAGCCGCGACTGCATCACCGCGGGCAGCCCACCCGGCCCCTCCAGCAGCACGGAGCCCTCGCTCGCCTCTTCAAAGCAGCCCGGCGCGCCCTCCTTCGCCCACGGATAGGCGCCCTTCGCGTAGCCGAAGAGCCGCGCCTCCAGCAGGTCATGGCGCGCCTCGCTGCAATTGACGGTCACAAGTCGCCCGCGCGAGCGGGCCGAGCGCTCGTGCAGCGCCCGCGCGACCGAGCCCTTGCCCGTCCCGCTCGCCCCTGAGATCAGCACCGGCGCCTCGCTCTGCGCGCAGCGCTCGAGGCTCAAGAAGACCTCGCGCATCACCAGGCTATCGCCGAAGAGCGGGCCGAAGCGCGAATGCGACGAGATCGGCACGTCAGCCGCCTCCACCGACACCAGCTCGATCACCGTCTGCCCCGCAGTGAACATCGCCCCCGGGCCTAGCCACGCCTCCTTGATCCGGGCGCCGCCGACATAGACACCGCGCTCGCTCCCCAAGTCGCGGAGCATCACGCTGGTCGGCAGCAGCACCAGCTCGAAGTGCGTACCGCTCACCTCCATGTCGGAGAGCACCACGTCATTGATCGCGCTCCGGCCCCCACGCACCAGCCGGGTCGACTCGCAGCGGAGCGTGAATTCTGCGCCGCGATCGGGGCCAGCGCGCACGTGGAGGTGGAGCCGCGCGACACGTCGCCGCGTCGCCGCCAAACGGACCACCCTCGGAGCGGCGAACAGCGAGGTTAACGAGATCTCAGGGGTGACGCTATTCAACTCATCCATAACAATGGCTCCCAGTCTTGCTGTGATTTTGGTCCCCGGAGAGCCCTCTCGCGATCCCATTCACGGGCGTGATTGAACTCTCTCAAGCCAGCGACACCACCCACTCACCCGCCCAATCGACCTCCAGCGTCTTCGGCTCTGCGCCCGCGGCCAGCGCCTCGAGCAGGCGCTGGCTGAGCGCCGGCATCAACGACGAGCGCAGGATATGGTCGACGTCCCGCGCCCCTGTCTCCGGCTCTGAGCAACGAGCCGCGATGTTCTCGATCAGCGCCTCGGTGAACACCGCGCGGATCTTGTGGCTGCTCGCTAGGCGGCCGACCAGCGCCCCGACCTTCAGCCGGGTGATCTCCCGCAAAACCTCCGGCGGCAGCGGCAGGAACGGCACCACCGTCATCCGCGCCAGCAGCGCCGGCTTGAAGTGTTTGCTGAGGCTCGGCCGGATCGCCGCGCTGATCTGCTCGGCGCTCGCGCCGCTGGACCCCAGCCGCATCACCTGATCCGTCGCCAGGTTGCTCGTCAGGATCACGATCGTGTTCTTGAAGTCGACGACCCGGCCCTCGCCGTCCGCCAACGAGCCCTTATCAAACACCTGATAGAAGAGGTTCATCACCTCCAAGTCCGCCTTCTCGCACTCATCGAGCAGCACGACCGAGTACGGCCGCTGCCGCACCGCCTCGGTCAACACCCCGCCCTCGCCGTAGCCTACATATCCTGGGGGCGAGCCGATCAGCCGCGACACCGAGTGCTTCTCTTGAAATTCCGACATGTTGACGACTGTCATAAAGCGCTCGCCGCCGTAGAGCAGCTCCGCCAGGGCCAGCGCGGTCTCCGTCTTGCCGACCCCGCTCGGGCCGACAAAGAGCAGCACCCCCAGCGGCGTGTTCGGGTTACGCACCCCAGCCGCCGCGATCTTGAGGGTCTCCGCGACCACCCGCACCGCGTCGCTCTGCCCGCGCACCCGCGCCGCCAGGGCGCTCTCCAGCCCCAGCAGCGCCCCCAGCGCGTCGCCGCGCATCTTGCCCACCGGGATCCCCGTCCAGGTCTCGACCACCCGCGCGATCGCGTCTTCATCGACCTCCGCGTGGATCAGCCGATCCTGCGCGCCCTCCGGCCCGCCGAGCGCGCGCAGCCGCGCGTCCGCCGCCAGCTTCGCGCTCAGCAGCGCCGCTCCGCCCTCGCCGCTGGCCCCGCCCGCCGCGAGCAGACAAGCGCGCGCCTCTTCGGCCGCCAAAAGCGCCTCACGCTCCGCCTGCCAGCGCCCGGTCAGCGTCGCCAGCTGGTCCTTGGCCGCCCCCTGGCGCGCCTCTAAGGCCGCCAGCCGCTCCGTCTCTGCCGCGCCCCCCTCCGCCGCCTCCCGGGTGAGGTTCTCCGCCTCGCGAGCCAGCGCCGCGACCTCCTCCTCCACCGCGACCAAGGCTGCGGGGCGCGCCTCGCGCTCGATCCGCACCCGAGTCGCCGCGGTGTCGAGCAGGTCTACCGCCTTATCCGGGAGCTGCCGCCCCGCGATATACCGATGCGACAGCCTTACCGCCGCCCGCAGCGCCTCCTCGCGGATCGTCACCCCGTGGGTCTGCTCATACGTCGCCCGCAGCCCGCGCAGCATCGTCAGCGCCTGCTCTTCGCTGGGCTCGTCCACCTTGACCGGCTGGAAGCGCCGGGCGAAGGCCGCGTCTTTTTCGAAGTAGCGCTTGTACTCAGACCACGTGGTCGCCGCGATCGTCCGCAGCTCCCCGCGCGCCAGCGCTGGTTTGAGCAGGTTCGCCGCGTCGGTGTCTTTGCCGACGATCGTGTGCGCCTCGTCGATGAACAGCACGATCGGCCGCGGCGACGCCCTCACCTCCTCGATCACCGCCTTGAGGCGTTTTTCGAACTCGCCACGCACCCCCGCCCCCGCCTGGAGCAGCCCCATATCCAGCTCCAGCAGCTCCACCTCACGCAGCGCCTTCGGCACCTCGCCGCTGACGATCGCCCGCGCCAGCCCCTCCACCAGCGCCGTCTTGCCGACCCCCGGCTCACCGACGATGATCGGGTTGTTCTTGCGGCGCCGCGCCAGGATCTCGATCAATTGGCGGATCTCGCCGGAGCGGCCGAAGATCGGGTCGATCGTGTCGGCCCGCGCCTTCTCCGTATACGAGCTGGTGAAGCGCCGCAGCGCCTCGCCGCCCGGCCCTGCCCCCGCCATCGCCCCGGCGCCCGCGTCGGCCGCGCCGCCGCCCGCCACCGCCCGCGTCAGCTCGCGTGAACCGGCGGTGATGCCGTCGAACTCGCGCTTCAGCGCCTCCAGCTCGCGCCCCAGCGCCTCGACCTCCGCGTACGACTCCGCGCTATAGCGGTGCCCTCGCGCCGCGAACATCAAGAGCAAGTGGCCGCTGCGCAGCTCGCTCGCTCCGAAGTGCAGCGAGGCCAGCACCCACGCGTCCTCCAGCCACTGAAACACGCTCTCGGCGAACACGGGCCGCCCCTGGTTGCCCGTGCGCATCCGCTCTAGCGCCCGTCGCAGCCGCTCCTCGAGGCGGCGCGCGTCTTGGCCGGCGTAGTGGAGCAGCGCCCGGCAGTCTGCGTCCTCGACCGCGAGCGAGGCGGCCAGCAGGTGCTCTGGTACGATCTCGTAGTAGCGACCGCTCGCCGCCCGCGAGACCGCCTCCTCGAGCATCGAGGTGCACGCCGGGTTGAGGCGGCTGACGAGGGACTTCGGATCGACGCGCATAAGGGCACCTCATCACGATTACAACGCTCACCCCCGCGCTGGACGGAGCAGCCAGCGCGGAGCGGACGGCGTCACCGCCGCCGAGGCTCAGGAGTCGGACTTACTCCAGCTATCCTCATATTCCGCGCCGGTCGGCACGAAGGACCAGCGGATCGTGTGGTACACGAAGCGTACGGTCTCCAGCGGCGGCGCCTTCGACGAGGCCGGGTCGATCGCGTTGGGCGAGTGGCGCTCGATCGCGTCGATCCTGCCGTCCCTCAGGTCGATCGTGAAGAACTGCTCCGTGGAGCCGTCGCCGTTGGGGTGGGGCCGGTAGAACTTGAAGGTCCCCTCGATCTTCTCGTTCTTGCACAGCGCCTTGGCAAGCAGCGGCGACGCCTTGTCGATCCGTTTGACGATCTCGATCGGCTCATGGACCCGCCGGCCGACCGCCGCGCGCGTGCCCAGCTCCCGCGCGGTGCGCACGCTGTCGCGAAAGACCAGACATTCGATCGAGTTCTCGCGCCCAAGATCGTGCTGGGTGCTCTCGCCGTAGATGGGGTTGCCGTTCGCCTTGAGTTCCAGATGTACCGTCTCAGCCATACCGTCCATCCTAGCTCCTCTTCATCCGCGATCGCTAGAAAAAACCACATTGGTGATCCCAACCGCGGTTGGTGCCACTCGTGCATTTTTTGTATCAACGCATACATCTTTATCAAACAAACACCATTCGCCGCGGCGCCTGCGATTTTCAGATAGACGAGCCCGCGCGGCGTCGATATGGTTGAGACATGGCTAATGACAAACAGGTCTCGGTCGCGCCCAAGGAGCGCGTCAACATCCGCTACAAGTCGGCCACCGACGGCGCGCAGGAGGACGTCGAGCTGCCGCTGCGCATCCTCATGGTCGGCGACTTCACGGGCAAGGAGGACGATCGCGCGATCGAAGATCGCGAGCCGATCGACATCAACAAGGAGACATTTAACGACGTTATGGCAGCGCAAGGCCTCGGGGCCGAGGTCAGCGTCGAGAACCACCTCGTCGGCAGCGGCGAGATGAGCGCCAGCCTCACCTTCAAGAACCTCGGCGACTTTCGCCCCGAAGGCATCGTCGAGCAAGTCCCCGAGCTGCGCGAGCTGCGCGAGCTGCGCGACGCGCTCAAACACCTCAAGGGCCCCCTCGGCAACGTGCCCAGCTTCACCCGCCAGATCCAGGCCCTCCTCAAGGACCCCGACAAGCGCCGGCGCCTGATGGAGGAGCTCGGCCTCACCGACCAAGGCGAGGGCGGCGAGTAGCCGCAAAAACACCCTCACCGCCGCCCCAAAGACCACGAGATCCCCCATGAACGACCTCAACGTCACCCCGCGCCCCTCCCTGCTCACCGAGCTCTTGGAGGAGGCCAAGCTCGATCCGGCCAGCGACACCACCGTGCGGGGCCTCTCCAGCCTGCTCACCGAGCTGCTCCGCGCCCCTGGCGAAGGCGCCAGCCAGCGCCTCGCCAAGAGCAAGGTCGACGCCTTGATCGAGGACATCGACAAGCGCCTCACCGCCCAGGTCAACGCGATCCTCCACACCCCCGAGGTGAAGGGCCTCGAGACCGCGTGGCGCGGCGCGAAGTACCTCGTCGACGCGGTCGACTTCCGCGAGAACATCCGCCTCGAGCTGGTCAACGCGACCAAGGTCGACCTGCTCACCGACTTCCGCGACGCCCCCGAGATCACCCACACCGGCCTCTATCGCACCTTATATAAGAGCGCCTTCGGGGTCTTCGGCGGCCGCCCCTACGGCGTCATCTGCTCGACCCACGACTTCGGCCCCGGCGCCGACGACGTCGAGCTGCTGCGCGGCTGCGCCGCGATCGCCGCGATGTCGCACGCCCCCTTCATCACCAACACCAACCCCGACATGTTCGGCAAGGGCTCCTTCGCCGAGATCCCCCAGCTCAAGGACCTCCAGGCCACCTTCGAGAGCCCCCGCTACGCCCGCTGGAACGCCTTCCGCGACTCCGAGGACGCCCGCTACGTCGGCCTCTGCATGCCGCGCTTCCTCCTCCGCGCGCCCTACGGCGGCCGTGAGAGCGAGATCCGCGTCCGCGACTTCGACTTCAGCGAGGAGGTGATCGACCAGCACGAGCGTTACCTCTGGGGCCCCGCCTCGATCGCGCTCACCGCCAAGATCGCCGAGTCCTTCGCCGCGCATCGTTGGTGCCCCAACATCATCGGCCCGCAAGGCGGCGGCGCCGTCTTCAACCTCCCGCTCCATCAGTACCACCAAGGCGGCGAGCTCAAGACCAAGAACCCCTGCGAGGCGGCGATCGACGACCGCAAGGAGTTCGAGCTGGCCGAGCAGGGCTTCATCGCCCTAACCCCGCGCAAAGACAGCAACAACGCCGCCTTCTTCTCGGCCAACTCCGCCCAGCGCCCCAAGGTCTTCGCGCGCACCCCGGAGGGCCAGGCCGCCCAAGTCAACCACACCCTCGGCACCCGCCTGCCCTACATGTTCGTGATCACCCGCCTCGCGCACTACCTCAAGGTGCTCCAGCGCGAACAGATCGGCAACTTTAAGAGCCGCACGGACCTCGAGCGCGAGTTGGGCGAGTGGATCCGCCAATACGTCTCGGACATGGTGGATCCGCCCGCGAGCGTCCGCTCCCGCAAACCCCTCGCCGCCGCGCGGATCACCGTCGAGGAGGTCCCCGGCCAGGTCGGCTGGTATCGCTGCGGCCTCACCGTCAAACCCCACCTCAAATACGAGGGCGCCTCCTTCGAGCTCTCCCTGGTCGGCAAGCTCGACAAGGAATAACCCCACACACCCACCAGAGGCCCCTCGATGGACGCGCCATCACCGCCCGGCACTGTGCTCGTCGGCTACCGGCTGGAGGCCCAGCTCGGTCGCGGACCGATCGCGCGCGTCTATCACGCGACCCACCTCGCCCGCGCCCAGCCCTGCGCGCTCAAGGTCTTTCAGCCGCACCGCGTCGACCCGGCCGGCCTGGCGCGCTTCCATCGCCTCGCCGAGCGAGCCGCCGCGGTCCCTGGCGCCCACGCGATCCCCATCCTCGAGGTCCACAGCGACGGCCCCGCGGCGATCGTCGCGATGCCGCTCTCCCCCCACGCACCCTTGCCCCGCGGACCCGTCCCCTGGGGCGAGGCCGTCGAGATCACGCGCAAGATCGCGCGCTCGCTCGCGGCGCTGCACCGCGCCGGGCTCGTCCACGGCGGCCTCAAACCCACGAACATCCGCGCCACCGGCGACCCTGGCGCCGGCCTGCACCTGCTCGACGTCGGCGCCTACGCGCTGCGGGGCGCCGAGGACCAAAGCGCCACCCAAGTCCACGATCGGCTCCCGGTCGACTACCAAGCGCCCGAGCAGATCCTCGGCGAGAGCCTCGATCCTTCCTCAGACTGCTACGCCCTCGGCGTAATCCTCTTTGAGCTGCTCAGCGGCCGACGCCCCTTCGCCGGCAAAACCGCCGAGATCGCCTATCACCACGTCCGCGCCGCCCCGCCTCCGATCGGCCGCGAGGGGCTCCCACCCGCGCTGGAGCGGCTCGTCCAGCGCCTCTTGGTCAAGGCAGACCGGCGGCGCGAGCGCCCGCAGGCGGGCGAGATCGCCGAGATCCTGGAGCCTCTCCGCCAGGACCAAGACCAGGAGCCGAGCGATGAGTGCTCCACCCAGCTCTGGAGCCGCCGCGCCGCGCCGACTACCCCACCGACCACCCCACGACCCGCCTCGCCGCCCTCACTCGCACAAGCCCCACAAACCCAGGTCGGCCTCCGCCCCCCTCACAGCGCCGCCGAGCGACCTGCCAGACCACACGATCCACAAGATCCACACGATCCACAAACCCAGGTCGGCCTCCGCCCTCGCAGCGCCGCCGAGCGACCTGGACCGCAGCGCGCCGCCCCACCCCCGGCCAGCCCACACACCCAGGTCATCGCGAGGCCCGACCGCCCCGGCCCGCCGAGCGGACAGACCGTGCTGCTCCCCCCGCCCCCGCCGTCGGCCGACAGCGGCGCGCTCACCCTGATCCCCGCGGACATCGGCGCCGAATTCCTCCCCAAGACCGACACCCTCAGCGGCGAGCGCCCGCGCGCCGGCCACAACCCCAGCGAGACGATCTTCGTCCGCGGTGCCCACCCGGTCGGCGCCAGCGCCGCGTCCACAGCCCCGCGGCGGCCCTCGCGGCGGCGGGCGCTGCTCGCCGCCCTCCTGCGGCGCCTCCGCGGCCCTTGGCCCCGACGCACCAAGGCGCTCGCCGCCGTCAACATCACCTGCATTCTTATTGTCATCATCGGCTTCACCCTCTTGCTCGCCGACCGTTGACCGGAGGCCACGATGACGCACTGGGGAGACAGCTTTTCGCAGGGCGTACGCCTCCTGCGGATCATCGACCACGACGGCCGCGAGCAGGTCCTCTCGATCCGCACCGGCGAGGCCGGCTGGACCACCCGAAGGATCGCGACCGATGGTTCGACCGAGGACGTCACGCTCCGGCGACGCGAGCTGCGGATCGGCCGCGACCGCGCCGCCGACCTCGTCTTCAAGGACCCGACCGTCGCCGGCCAGCACTGCCGAATCTACGAGCGGCGCGGCAACCTCGAGCTAATCGACCGCGGCTCCGCCAACGGCACCTATATCAACGGACGCCGGTGCACCGAGCCGACCGCGCTCGCGGACGGCGATCGCATCGAGCTCGGCCGCTCCCTCATCGAGGTCTTGGCCGGGCGCTCGCAGCTCGACGTCAGCAAGATCGGCGAGCGCATCACCCACCGCCCCCAGGTCAGCGCCGCCAGCGACGACGAGATCGACCGCGCCTTTTATGCGGACCTCCAACGACACGCGCGCGCCTGGAGCCAGCGCCGGCGCCCGCGAGCCGGCCTGCTCCGGGCCGAGCGCCTGGAGCGGGCCGCGGACCTGCGTCGGCGGATCGACTTCGACGAGCCCCTCCGCGAGCTCATGGATCACAGCGTCCGCGCCGATCGTCGCGCACAGACCGCCCGCTGGACGCTCGCGGGCGCCCTCCCCGGCCTCCTCGTCGCCGCCGCCCTCGCTCGCCCGATCTTCCCCGCCTCTGCCGCCGCGCCCGAGCTCGCGACCGCCCCGCAACGACCCCAACCCGGCCCCATCGACCCGACGACCCGGGAGACGCCGGCGACCCGCGGTGCGCCCTGCAAGGAGCTTGAGCACGAGATCCTCTCATTCGACACCCTCGAGGCGCTCGCGGCCTATTACCGGGTCGAGCGCGGAGAGCTGCGCGAACGCAACCCGGGCGCGATGACGCGTGAGGGCCAGCTCGTCCCGGGCGCGATCCTCAAGATCTGCTCGACCGCGCCGCTGTGGCGGCGTGAGTCGATTGTCCACACCTTCCGTGAAGGCGACACGATCGAGTCGATCGCCCACCGCTACGGCGCCGCCGCCGCCGAGCTGCGCACCCAGCTCCCCGCGAGCGGGATCCCCGTCGGCGAGCGCCTCGCCCTGATCGTACCGCGCCAGGAGAGGCGCCTCACCGACGACCCCCACGCCCAGCTCCAGCTCCCCGAGGACGCTGTCTCCGAAGGCGCACCCCAAAGCGGCGGGGTGCACGGCTCCGTCAAGGTCCACGGCGACGCCACCTTTAAGACGCGCTGCCCCGCCCACTCTTACGCCTCCGCCCACACCTATCAGGCCCTCGACGCCGCGATCCGCCGCCTGCGCAGCGCCTACGACGGTGACGTCATGATCGCCGATCTCAGCCTCGCCGAGGGAGGAGGATATGGGCGGCACGTCTCCCATCAATCCGGTCGAGATGTCGACATTTGGCTGCCGATCCTCGGCGGCGTCTACCGCAGCGGCTGCCCCCCTCATTGCGGCAACACCTGGTGCCGCCCTGAATCGCATGAGGTCGACTGGCCGGCCGCCTGGCTGCTGATCAGCGCCCTCATCGACGGCGGCGCCGTCGAGAAGATCTTCCTCGATCGATCCTTAATGCCCCTGCTCAAGGCCGGCGCCGAGCGCCACGGCGCCGAGCCCGCCGTGCTCGACCGCCTCATCCGACCCCGCGGCGCCACCGTGATCCACAGCGACAAGCACACCCACCATATCCACGTCCGCTTCCGCTGCGCCCCCGGCGAGGCCCAATGCACCAAGCGCGCCCGCGGCGAGAGCGGCCCGCCACGATGAGTCCCGCCGCCTCCGCCTCGCCGCGGCGGAGCGAGCCTCAGCCGCGGCCTCAGTGGCTGATCGGCGCCTCACACACCACGAAGTCGTCGAAGTCGACCGTCTCGTCCTTGGTCGGCGCCCACTCGTCGCCGCTGCCGCCGAAGAAGGTCGAGAAGTAGAGCGTATCGATCGCGAAGTCGCCCTCTGCCGGGCGGAGGAGGAAGCCCGGCGCGTCGAGCACCAACTCGCCGTCGAGCCAGGCCTGGACGCGCCCGTCGTGCTCTCCGGGCGTGTTCATCACGACGCGGTGCTCGACCGTGTGCCACACGCCCGGCTCGAAGCGCGCCGGCTCGCCTGCCGCGGCGTAGTCGTAGTCATCGCCGCAGGGGCTCATCTTCTCTGGATAGTACATGTACTGCACGCCGAGGCCGTCGACTCGCCACATCGACCGCGCCGAGAAGCCGCTCGTGTCGTCGCTGCAGCCGGTCGGCGCGCTGCCGCCGACCAGCCCGGGCAGCTTACCGCCGAGCACGAAGTCGAAGCCGGGGGCGAAGCGGACGCGGTAGGCGAGGAAGAGCTCCTCGTAGTCGCCGCCGAGCGCCGCCTTCCACTGAGCGCCGCCCTCCTTCGTGCCGATGCCCCCCTCGGGGTAGTGGATCCGCAAGGAGCGCCCGGCGAACGCCGCGGCGCCGTCGATGATCTCGACCCGGCCCTCGTCGACGCCGTCGTCCCACGGCGGATCGTTCCAGTCGGCGAGGTCGACGTACGGGCCGACCGCGTCGTCGTCGAAGTCATCGGCGAAGATCGGCGCGTCGCAGCCGTAGCCCGGAGCGCCGCCCGTCGATGTTGATGTTGATGTTGATGTCGATGTTGATGTCGACGTCTCGGCGTCGCCGGTGGCGCTGCTCTCCGCGGCGGTCGTCATGGTCGACGTGGACGGGTCGGCGCTCGTCGAGGGATCGCTTGATCCCGCGGTCACGCCTGTGGTCGACGCCGTCGCCGAGCTCGCCGCGTCGTCGCCGCCGCACCCCGCGAGGGCGGCCAAAGCGCCCACGATCCCTTGAATTATCCGCCGCGCCGCCGCCATCGCTCGCGATGATAGCGGAGCGCCGCCGAGCGCGTCAGCGCCGCACCCCGCGCGAGCTCGCGAGCACGCTCACCTGCGCGCGCGCCGATGTCGTCGCCCGCTGCGTTACCCTGACGCAGCCGCGACCTGACGACGGCCGAGCGTCCTATGGCCATCCCACTCCCCGAGCCCCGCCTCGCGCGCCCGTTGCCCCCCTGCGACCCCTTCCGCCACCGCGCCGCATACATTCGTATGTTGTCCTACCTTTATCACGCCGAGGCCGCCGCCCTCGCCGGCTTCGAGCTCTTGACCGACCCGCGCTACGTCGAGAAGAGCGACCTCTTCGACAAGGCCGCCCCCCGCCTGGTCACGGACGAGGCCAAGCACCTGGAGGACGTGCGTTGGATGCTCGCGCGCCTCGGCGCCGACGAGATCCCGCCGCCGACCGCCGCCGAGCGCGAGCTGTGGGAGGGGTGGAGGCGCGGCGACCTCTTCGTCTTGCCCTACAAGCCGAGCATCGCCTCGCTCTTCTGCCTCTTCTCGGAGGGCTTCGGCTACGCCTTCCTCCACCACCTCCACGCCGTCACCCTCGACCCGCCGATCAAGGCCCGCCTCGCCGCCAACCTCGCCGACGAGCAGATGCACCTGCGCCTCTCGATCTCGGTCCTCCAGCGGGCGCTCGAGCGCGACCCCGACTTCATCGCCGACTTCCTGGTCTACTTCTCGGGCTACACGCTGCTCGCGCGCCAGCCGCTCCGGGAGATCCGCGCCGTCCTGAACGAGCTCGGCCTCGACTTCGAGGTCGTCGTCGCCTCGAGCGTCCGCTTCGTCTACGAGCTCTTCGAGGTCGCGCTCGCGCGCGCCGGCCAGCGCGGCCGCGTCTGGGGCGTCGCCGATCGCCTCACCCGCCTGATCGCGGAGCACCCCCACGCCGTCCGCCTGATCCACGCCTCGATGTACCTGCCCGAGCCGCCGCTCGCTCGTCGCCTCGTCTATGGATGGGGCCGCCGTCGCCAAGCCGCCCGCCTCAACCCGGAGGCCCGCGCATGAGCCCGCGGGTCGTCGTCCTCGGCGCCGGGATCGCCGGCCTCGTCGCCGCTTGGGAGCTCGCGCTACGCGGCCTTCGCCCGCTCGTCCTCGAGGCCGCGCCGATCGCCGGCGGGCGCACGTCGACCTGGCGCGACGACCAGGGCAGGACCGTCGACACCGGCCTGCACGTCGTCGCCGATCACTACCTCAACCTCCAACAAGTGCTCGCGCGCCTCGGCGTCGCCGATCGTCTCCATTGGGTCGAGAAGCACACCTACCTGCGGGCCGGGCGCGCGCCGATGGCCTGGTACTTCTCGCCCTACCAGCCGCCCTTCCACCTGCTGCGGCCCGCGCGGGAGATGCCGCTCGCGCCGCGTACGCGCCTGCGCCTCGGCCGTGTCGCGCTGCTGCTCGCGTCGATGGATCAAGCCGACCTCGCCGCCCTCGACGGCGAGACCTACAAGCAGTGGCACGACCGGATGGGCCTCGGCCGCGACTTTATGCTCGAGCTCGCCGAGGCCGCCGGCGACGCCGCGACCTTCCTGCCCGTCGATCGCGCCGCCGCGCGCGCCGTGATCTCGTGGCTCAAGTACCTGATGCGTCACCGCCGCGCCGGCGACGTCGGGCTCTTCCGCGGGACCATGGCCGAGGCCTTCATCGACCCGCTCGTCCGCGAGATCACCGCGCTCGGCGGCGAGGTCCGCCTCAGCAGCGCCGTCACCCGGCTGATCCTCGACGACGCCGCCCAAGCCCCCCGCGTCAGCCACGTCGAGATCGCCCCCTGCCGCGCCGCAGGGCCGGTGCACAGCGCCAGCGGCGAGCCCCCGGTCGCCGACGGGCGCGAGTCGATCCCCTGCGATCACCTGATCTCGGCGCTCTCGGTGCAAGCGCTGCAACACCTGCTCGCCGCCAGCGGCGAGCGCCTGCTCGACCGGGCCGGCCTCGGGCCCATGATGGGGCTCACCACCACCCCAGCGCTCTCGCTCATCGTCACCTTCGACCGGCCGATCACGCCGGTCCCCGAGGGCGCGCCGCTGTGCACCGGCGTCGCGATGCGCGACTTCATCGACATGAAGCTGCTCGGGCGCGGCGGCCTCGTCCCCGGCGCCGGCTCGACCTACCAGTTCGTGATCACCCGCTCCGATCGCCGGATCCACGATCCTGACGCGACGATCGTCGCCGACATCGTCGCCGATCTCGTCTCGGTCTGGCCGGGCGCCCGCGGCGCGGAGGTCGTCTCCTACGCGCTCGAGCGCGTCGGCGCCGCGATGTTCGCCGCCGTGCCAGGCGCCCACGCCCTGCGCCCCGCCGTCACCACCGGCGCGGCCAATTTTTACATCGCCGGCGACTTCACCCGGCACGAGCTCAACGCGTCGATGGAGGGCGCCGCCTTCTCCGGCAGGCGGGCCGCCGACGCGCTCCTGCGGGCCCTCGGCCGGCCCGGCCTCGACTTCCCCGAGCTGCCCGACACGACGATGGTGCCGCTGCTGCGCGCCGCGCGGCGTCGCCTCGCGAGGAGCCTCACCTGACGTGGCGCTCGCCCTCGCCGACCGCTGGGTCCTCGTCACCGGCGCCTCCTCGGGCCTCGGGCGCGCGCTCGCGATCGAGCTCGCGGAGCGCCACCGCGCCTGCCTCGTGCTCACCGCCCGCCGCCGCGATCGCCTCGAGGAGCTCGCCCGCGGCCTCGACCCGCGGGGCACCCGCACCGCTGTCGTGCCCGTCGACCTCGCGCGCCCGGGCGGCGTCGACGCGCTCTTCGCCGCCGCGCCGCCGCACACCCTCGAGGCCGCCGCCCTCGCCGCCGCCGGCCACAGCTTCGGGCCCTTCGCCGCGCTGGACCCGGAGCAGATCCACGCCCTGCTCGCCCTCAACGTGCACGCGCCGGTCGCGATCGCCCGCCGCCTCCTCCCCGTCTTCGACGCCCGCGCCAGCGGCGGCCTGCTCTTCGTCGCCAGCACCGGCGGCTACATGCCGACCCCGCAGCAGGCGGTCTATGGCGGCACCAAGGCCTTCTTGATCAATTTTGTCCGCAGCCTCTACTTCGAGCGCGGCGGCGCGGACGACCCTGTACACCTCACGCTCGTCTGTCCGGGCGGCATGCCCACCGAGATGCTCGAGGGTACGGCGATCGGCGAGCTCCTCGCCCGCCGGCCGATCGTCTCGCGTTTGCTCATGGAGCCCGAGCGCGTCGCCCGGTTGGCCCTCGCCGCCCTGCTCGACAAGACCCCTGAGCTGGTCCCTGGCCTCGCCAACCGCGCCATGCTGGCCTACGCCAAGCTCCTCCCGCTCGGCCTGCTCGGCCGCGGCGCAGCCCGGATCTATGACCCCAAGCGCTGAGCTGCCCGCGCGCCCCCGCGTGCTCATCGCCGGCGCAGGCTTCATCGGCCGCGCGGTGGCGGAGGACCTCGCCGCTCGCGATCGCGTCGAGCTCCGCCTCGTCTCGCGCCGCCCGCCGGCCCGCGCGGGCGCAGCGATCGCCGCCGTCGCCGCCGACCTCAACCGCCGCGCCGACCGCCTCCGCGCCCTGGAGGGCGTCGATGTCGCCCTCTGGCTGGTGCACTCCCTCGATCGCCCCGACTACGCCGATCGCGACCCCGCGCTCGCCGCCGCCTTCGCGCGGGACGCCGCCGCCGCTGGCGTGAAGAGGATCGTCTACCTCGGCGCGCTCGGCCCCGACGACGAGGCCGCCCCGCACACCGCCAGCCGCCACGCGACCGGCCGCGCCCTCGCCAGCGCCGGTGTCCCCACGGTCGAGCTGCGCGCCTCGGTCGTGATCGGCCGCGGCAGCGCCGTGATCGAGATGGTGCGCGCCCTCGCGCTCCGCCTGCCCGTGCTGATCGTGCCCGCGGGCGCCCAGGCGCTCACCCAGCCGGTCGCCCTCGGGGACGCCACCGCGGCGCTCGCCGAGGCCGCGCTCGGCCCCGCGCGCCCGGGGATCTGGGCGCTCGCCGGCGACGACGTCGTCCCGTGGAGCGCCTTGCTCACCCTCAGCGCCGACCTGCTCGGCCGCGCCCTCCCCCAGCTCCGCATGCCCTTCGCGACGCCACGCCTCTCGAGCCTCACCCTCGCCGCCCTCACCCCCCTCTCACGGACCATGAGCGAGGCGCTCGTCCGCGGCCTCGGCCGCCCGGCGATCGTCACCGACCCTCGCCGCCGCTGGCCGGCTCCCGCGTGGATCTCCCTCCGCGAGGCCCTCGCCGCCGCCCTTGGCCCTGGATCTGACCCTAAGGACAGCCAATGACGACCCTCCTCGAGCGCGCCTTCTTCGGCCGCGCCCCGCTGCCGCGCGTCGATCTGCCGGGGCCGCCCGCGCGCCCCCTCGTCGGCTGGCGCGGCAACCTCGTCGACTTGATGCGCGACCCGCTGGCCGCGCTCTACCGCGTGCACGCCTGCTGCGGCGAGCTCGGCGGCCTCACCGAGGGCAACGGCGCGATGGTCTTCGCCTTCGGGCCCGAGCACAACCGCGCCCTCTCGACCGACGTCGACCGCATGGTCCCCTTCCTCGCGCTCTTCCCCGCCCCCGAGGGCAGCGCGGTCGAGCGGATCCGCGACCACATCCTCTTCAGCGTCCACGGCGAGCGCCACAGCGAGGAGCGCCGCGTCCTCGGCCCGCCGCTGCACCGTCGCCGCCTCGAGCGCTGGGTCGCCGCGATCGACGCGATCGCCGAGCAGCACGTCGCCGCCCTGCCCCGCGGCGCCGTGATCGACGCGCCCGCGATCCTCCAGACCTTCACCCTCGAGGTCATCCTCCGGATCGTCTTCGGCGTCGACGCCGCCGACCGCTCACGCGCCGCCGAGGCCGCCGCGATGCGCGACTTCCTCACCCGGGTCCTCGACGTGCTCGGCGACCCGTCCGCCGCCCTCCTGCCGATCGACCTGCCCGGCTTCCCCTACCGCCGCGCCCTTCACCTCGTCGAGCGTTTTGAGCGCGAAGCCCGACGCCTCGCCGCCTCGTCGACCGCGGACGGCCTGATCACCGACCTCAGCGCGCCGCCGCGTGAAGCCCTCACCGGCCGCCTCTTCGCGCTGCTCACCGCCGGCCACGAGACCGGCTACGCGGCCTTATGTTGGATCCTCGCGCTGCTCGCCCAGCACCCGGCCGTGCTCGCCGAGCTCGCCGAAGAGCTGCGCGCCCTCGGCCCTGAGCCCGGCTTCGACGCCCTCTGGGCGGCCCCCCTGCTCGACGCCGTGATCAAGGAGTCCCTACGCGTCTTGCCGACCGCCGCCTACGGCGCGCGCCGCCTCCTCCAGCCCCTGGAGCTCGGCGGCGTCCCCCTCGCCGCGGGCGCGGTGGTCGTCTTCAGCCACCTCATCACCCATCACCTCGCCCGCTGCTTCCCGGATCCGCATCGCTTCGACCCCTCGCGCTGGCGGGGCCCGAGCCCCTCCCCTTGGGCCTATCTCCCCTTCGGCAGCGGCCCCCGGGCCTGCCCTGGCGCCGACCTCGCGCGCGTCGAGATCAAGATCTTCCTCGCCCGCTTCCTCGCCCGCTACTGGCCCGAGCTCCCCGAGGGCGACGAGGTCGTCCCCAAGCTGCGCCTCACCCTCCGCCCCGAGCGCCTCCGTCTACGCCTGCTCCCGGCCCACAGCCGCCTGCCCCGCCCGATCGACGCCGGCCCTCGCTGGCGTCGCCTGGTCGCCCCGGGCTGCTAGAAGACCATGCAGCTCAGGTCGCCGAAGATCTCCGGCTCGAGCGCCGCGAGGTCGGGGAAGAGCTGGAGCAGCGAGTGGCGGTGGAGCGCCTCCCCGCCGTGCCCCGCCCCCTCGACCATACACGAGCCGATCGACAGGCCCGGGTAGGTCTCGACCATGGCCTGGCGGTAGTCGATCATGGTGTCCAGTCGACCCGTGTCATTGTCGAGCTCGCCGATCATCAGGTGGATATCGACGCCATAGACGTACTCCGCCAACAGGTCAAAGTCCGGGAAGTAGGAGACGCTCTGCCACTCACCCTCGCCGTTGACGTGCGCCTCCTGGAGGCCCGCTGGCCAGTTCTTGAGGGAGTTCGCGCCCCAGGTCGGATCCCCCGGGAACGTGTACCACTGCGGCGCCTGGATCGCGACGCCGAGCAGGCGGTCTGGGTTCATCATCAGGAGGCGGTTCGTGAACTGTGCCCCCGCCGACTGACCGATCACATAGAATGACTCGCCGCCGAGCCCGCCGCGGGCGTAGCGATCGACGATGCTCATGACCCAATGGTCGGCGCGGATGTCACGGCCGTGGAGGCCGCGATAGCCGCCCAGCGGCGCGTCGCCGGTGTTGCCAAAATTCCACTCCTCAAACTGCGGGACCACGAGGATCAGGTTCTTCGCCTCGGCGGCGGCCACCCACCCCTCCCACTTGCTATAACGCCCGGCGTTGCCGAAGCCCGGGGTGAAGGGCAAGCTCTCGACGTTGTACGGCTGGTCCCACTCCGGCCAGATCGCGTTGGTGCCGTGCGCGACCACCAGGATCTCCGCGGTCGCGGGGTCGAGCGCGGCGGGGACGTATTGGTACCACCGCCCGTACGAGTCGTCCTTCTCGACCCAGCGGCCGGCCTCAGACTCGCCCGCGTCGGGGCGGCTCTGCATACAAGCCCGATCGCTCGTGTTGGGGTCGAGCTTCCCCGACGCGCCGATCGGCACGGTATAGACAGAACCTTGCAGCGGGTCGGCGAAGGGGTCGCCGTAGACGCTGCTGCAGTCGGGGTGGGCGTCTCGGGGCGCGCCGATCCACAGGCTGTCGCGCGCGCCGCTTCGGACCCGCCCCAGCGTCGCGCCGAGGTGATCGCCGATGAACGCGTCGCCGCTGGGCAGCTCGTTGTGCGTGATGAACAGCTCACCGGCGGCGCCGGCGGGCTGCACCGCGGGTGAAGGCGCCCGCGCGTAGAGGACGTGGACCGCGCCGGCGCCCTGCATCAGCTCTTGATCGGCGTTGATGACGTCCTTGCCCGGTACGCCGATCGCCAGCGAGTCGCACTCCGCCGCGCCCCGCCGCTGCGGCGCGCTCCAGCGGCCGATCGCCAGCGCGGCGCCGAAGTGATCGTAGGCGCCCGCGTCGCCGCTGAGCCCGGCGCTCGAAGGGTTGAAGGAGCTCGCCGACATGAAGGCGGCGGCGCCGCCGTAGAGCACGTGCACCTGGCCGACGTCGGTGAGGGTGCCGAGGTCTTGACGTGGGACGCCGATCACCAGGTCTGCGATCCCATCGCAGTTGACGTCGCCGGCCGCGAGGGCGCTGCCGAAGCGATCATCGGACTCGACGACCCCGCCGATCGCCGGGTAGGCGTCCGTGATCACCATCGCCGTACCGGCGCCCTTGGTCAGCTCTTGACCCCAGATCACCGCGACCGCGCCGCCGCGCGGGACGAAGTTCGGGCCGGTGCCCGCGCGCACCTCCGCGTTGGGGATCCCGATCGCGAGGTCGTGGATCCCATCGCCGTTGAAGTCGGCGACCGCGACCGCGCTCCCGAGCCGCGTGTTCGGCACGTTCGTGATGTGCGCGTCGAGCTTGTACATGTGGAGCTCGACGCGGCGCACATGGTCGGCGCTGAAGTAGTCATCGATCGCCTGGCGGGTGGTGCCGCTGGCGGTGTGGTACTTCGGGTGGGACTTGTCCGCGCCCGGCATGAACACCGCGACGATCCCGCGCCCCGCGTCATAGTCGGGGTAACCCACGACCCGGTCGATCCGGCCGTCGGTGTTGAGGTCACCCGCCGACTCCGAGCGCGGAAAGACAAACGAGCTGTAGTCGGCCCACGGCGACGGTGATTCGGCCGCAGCGAGGCCAGGGGAAAGGAAGAGGGCGGCGAGCAGCCCGGTCGTGGTCTTGGGGTAGCGGAGCATCGTGACCGCCCCACATTGCAACGCCGCGGCCGCGCCGGGCCCTCGCGTAAGTCCTGGAGATCATTCGAGCGGCCGGGATCGAGCGAGCGCCGCGGGCCCCGCCGGGCGCGGATGTCCCATGGGTCCTCGCCCGCGGTGCCCCCGGGGACATCCGTGGCGCGCACGAGCCGCCTGGCCACGTGACTAGCCAGATCCCCACACGATCCCCCGCGCGAGGTGGCCACTGCACTCGCCACTGCGCCGCCGAGATGGGCATAATACCTTGAAATTATTAGTCAATAATCAACAGGCACGGGGTTCGCTTTCTCGGGGAGCAGCGGAGTCCACCATGCTTTCTTCGATTCGCCCTCGCGCCCTTTTACTCTGCACCCTCCTCTTCGCCGTCGCCTGCGATCCAGACGACGACGACGCCATCGCCGCCTACGAGCTCGACAGCGCCGCGCTCGAGGAGGACCGGCCCCTCCGTGACGACGACGGCCACGACTCTGGAGATCCTTTGCCGGACCCTGAGATCGACCTCAGCGACCGCGTTGACCCCGTCCCTTGCGCCGCCCCGCGCCCGATCGCCATCGACCCCGGCGGCTTCGACCCTGGCGAGCTAGGCCTCGACCTCGCCGCCCTCGACGACGCCGAAGGCGCCCCTGCTCCGACCCCCGCGGGCCCCTCCGACCTCGCGATCGACGACGGCGACCCCGAGCCCTGCCCCACCGAAGACGAAGACGATCTCACCCTCGCCGACTGATCTATAAAGGGCACAAACCCACAAACCCACAAACCCACAAACCCACAAACTTACAAGCTGAGAGAGACGACGACCCGCGCCCCGGCCGGTGTCATCGTCTCTCTCAGCTTGTGGGCGGCGATCGCGCCTGCGCATTATCGGCCGCGGAACAAGCCCGCGGGCCGCTCTGTGGCGCACCGCGGCAGCCCTCCGCCGCCCTCTGAAACCGCGCCGCCATCGCTCCCCCCCGCCCGGCGCCCGAGTCAGATCGCCCATCCAGAATTATCTTTCATCTGCGGGCCTTGTTGTGTAGGTTCGTGATCGTGTGGGATAGAGCGACCGGGACCCCCGCGAGGAGGCGCCGCAGGGGCGACTACGAGCGAATCGGCCCTGGAAGCCTCGAATTTGCGATCTTCCTCGCGGGGGCAAGTCAACATGGGTGAATGGATCAAATTGGTGACAACATCGACTCGGCGATCAGCGGCGGCAGCCAGCTCTTCGCCCGCCAGAGCTCGACTGGAAACCTCCTCCGGTACGATGGTAGCCCCGGGCAGTGGACGCAGATCGGCGGGCCCGCGTACGCGCGGTACGTGGCCGGCAACGGCTTCGTCGCCGGCGTCTCGCCCGACATGAACCAGATCCGGCGCTGGGACGGTAGCGCCTGGACGCAGATTGGTGGACCCTCCAACGGGCTTCTGGCGTCCGGCTCTGCGCTCTACTCCATCGACAGGCCCAGCGGAGATCTCTATCGCTACGACGGCTCGCCCGGGCAGTGGACCCGGATCGGCGGGCCCGGCTACATGTTTGCGGCGGGCCCCGGTTATGTCGTGGGCATCTCGTCGGACATGAAGCAGGTCTGGCGTTGGGACGGAGGCTCCTGGGCGCAAATTGGCGGCCCGGCCAGGGATCTGGCGACGTGCGGTCAGGACATCTACACGCTCAAGGCCGACTCCGCAGAGGTCTATCGCCGCGACGGCGCGTCGTTGGCGTGGACGAGGGTCGGCGATGCTCCATTCTTCCTGACGGGCGGTGGTCTCTCGTTCATCGCTGTCATCATGGGCAACCAGCAGGACGTCCGGCGGTACTCGCCGGGCGGAGGATGGACCTCGCTCGGCAGCCCGGGCCTGTCGACGGACGCCGCGATCGTGGGTTCCAAGCTCTACAGCGCAGGCCCGACCAACAGCAGCAACGTCCGCTGTCTCTACGAATGGTCCGATGGCCCCACGCTCACCCGGTGGCCGCACCGCACAAGCCTCCCCGACGGCACACGCATCGCGATCCGGCTGCGCCACGCAAGGACTGGGGAAGGCGTGCACGTGCCATGGGTCAAGTGGCTCGGTCTGGGCGACGACGGCGTCACCATGGACGCGACCGACACCGAGCTCGGTCCGCGCAACATCTTCACCATCAAGTGCTTCCACCCGGCCGGGCAGCAATTCTACAATCTGCCCTGGTACTGCATGCAGGCGTCCAATGGCCACTACGTCGGCCAACCCCGCGACGGATCGGGCAAGCTCAAGGCCAGCTTCGACTTGACCCATGCCGGCCTCTTCGGCCGCGGCTGGGATCCTGGGGAGGCTGACGTCTTTATGATGCACTACGAGCACTGGGGCAATGCTCAGAGCTACTTGAACAAAGTCACGAGCCAGGGGGGCTACTGGCGACTCCCGCAGAGCGCCTATACTGGCGGAATGAACAATGTCCGGCAATGGATCTGCGGGCCGGCTCCCAGCTACTCGCCATACCCCAGCGCTTACGTCGACTTCTTCATCGTGAGTTGACCCCGAAGTCGTCGCGAGGGACACTCTAGTCGCCGAGCGCTCCTCGATGGAGATCACGGGGCGGCGGCGCGATCATGGACTGCGCGGCGTCGCCAACCGCTGCGCGATCCCCTCGCTAGCCAGCGCCGCCGCGACCTGCTACCCCGCTTGTATGAGCGTTCGCGTCGTGCTCGCGGCCCTCGCCCTCGCCCCCGCGCCGCGCCTGGAGCCCGCCGAGGTGCTCGAGATCGCCGAACAGAGCGACGAACGCGACCGCCTCGTCAGCCCCCTGCGCCCGCGCGAAGGCGGTGGTTATGACTACAGCGACCCGAAGGGCCGCTTCAACGCGGTGATCCAGCCTGACGGGCGCGTCACCATCAGCCTGCCGCCGGCCCTGCGCGGCGGCCTCTGCCTCGGCGCCCTCAACTGCGTCGTCGTCGAAGATCTCTGGGACTACCTGCGCAGCCCTGAGAAGTGGCAGCCGCAGCTCAGCAGCACCCAAGAGTGGATGGCCATGCACGGCGCCCCCGTCGTCTTCGGCTTCTCAACCCTCGCCCTGGGCGCCCTCGAGATGCCGATGAGGCCGCCGTTTATCGGCGTCGGCGGCAGCTTCGGCCGCCGCTTCGCCCCGCGCCGCGCGATCATGGATTTTATGCGGCAAACCTTCGAGATGCGGCTCGGCCTCGCCGCCGCCGCCCAGCGCGACCTCATCGCCTACGAGCTCTCGCGCCTCGACGACGAGCTCGACGCCCTCTGGGCCGAGTCCTGGAGGCCGCTCGCCGATCGCCGCGCCCTGCTCTTCGAGCTGTGGGACCAATGCCTCGAGGGTATACCCCGCGTGGTCGCGCTCTCCGACGACCTCGCGATCGCCCTCGACCGGATCCGCCACCAAGCCGCCGCCGAGGCCCGCCGCAAAATTATCAAATTTATCCGCAAGAACGCCCCCTGGGGCGCTCCTAACGCCTACACCGCCGCCGAGCTGCACCAGCTCAACGCGCGCCGGATCTCGATCGAGCGCTTCGATCCCTACCACCACTGAGCGGCTCTGCACCCGCGCGAGGGCGTCACCCTGGGGTCTACGCCCCCCTCCTGCGCGCCGCGCCCGCCACCCCTTGACGATACAACGAAGTCAGGCGCCAATACGAACACCATGCGCCACAAGACGACCACCCTCCTCCCCTACTGCATCGCCTTCATCGCCGCCGGCCTCGCCGCATGTGACGAGCCGAGGTCATCGAGACCACCCCCGACGGCGTGATCGGCCGCAGCCTCATCGTCGACTTCGACGTCGATGACGACGCCGAAGCGGCGCAGGACGCGGACGACAGCGTCGATCTCGCGATCGACCAAGACGACCCGCTAGGCCGCGCCTACTGCGACGACGTGACCACGTGGAGCTCCACCTGGGCCACCCTCGAGACCCAAGTGATCACCGAGGTCAACAAGCGCCGCGCCGCGGGCGCCACCTGCGGCGGCGTCAGCAAGCCGCCCGCGCCCACCCTCACCGCCAACACCCAGCTCCGCTGCGCCGCCCGCAAGCACTCGAAGGACATGGGCGTGAAGAATTTCTTCAGCCACACCGGCTCGAACGGCTCGACCTTCGTCCAGCGGATCCAGCTCGCCGGCTACACCAACTGGCTCGCCGCCGCCGAGAACATCGCCGCCGGCCAGACCACCGCCCTCGCCGTCGTCAACGGCTGGATGAACAGCACCGGCCACTGCAACAACATCATGAACCCCAACCTCAAGCACCTCGGCGTCGGCTACTACTACGCCGCCACCGCGACCTATAAGCACTACTGGACGCAAGACTTCGGCCGCAAGTAGCGCGGCGACCACGGCCACCGAAGAGCCGCGCGTTTTAGCGTCGCGCCGTGGTTCGGCGGCCGCGCTGGTTCGCCCGCGCCCTCGCGCCCGCGCCGTGATGATCGTAGAGTCGCTCGTATGCTCCGCTCTCCGTCGTTCGGCGCCACGCTCCTCCTCGTCGCCGCAGCCGGCCTCACCGGCTGCGTGCGCGCCAAAGCTCGACGAGCGGATCGCCCGCGCCTGGTGCGATCACGCCGTCGAGTGCGGCACCTACAAGAACATCAGCACCTGCATGGAGGCCACCTACAGCGAGCCTGCGGAGTCCTACCTCACCGTCGCGATCGACGCCGGGCGTATCGACTACGACGGCGCCCAGGCCAGCCGCTGCGTGCGCGCGATCCGGGCGCTGAAGTGCCGCCGCGGCGAAGAGACCGACGCCGTCGACGCCGCCTGCGCGGGGATCTTCAGCGGCGCCGTCCCCCCCGACGAGCCCTGCATGATCGCCGGCGAGTGCGTCGGCCAAAACTCCGTCTGCGGGCGCCCGCCCGGCTGTAGCGGCGAGTGTTGCCCGGGAGAGTGTCGTTACCGCCCCGGCCCGCTCGCGCTCGGCGAGGCCTGCGCGCGCGACAGCGAGTGCGAGCGCGACGCCTTTTGCTGGCTCGCGGGCGACGAGCCGCGCTGCGCCGCGATCCCCGAGGCCGGTTATTCCTGCGCCGGCCACGGCCGCTGCGACCGCGACAGCTTCTGCGACGCCAACACCTGCCAGCGACGCGGCAGCAACGGCGACCCCTGCCAAGGCTCCGACCAGTGCGAGCCGGACACCTACTGCGGCGCCGGCGGGCGCTGCACCGAGCGCGCCCGCGACGGCGACCCCTGCGACCCCGACTACGGCGACGAGGGCTGCCTCGACGGCGACACCTACTGCGTCGATCTTCGCTGCCAGAAGCGCGCCCTCCCGGGCGAGCTCTGCTCCATGGGCGCCGGCGACTGCGTCGCCTACGCCTTCTGCTACGACGCTGTCTGCGTCGAGTACGCGTCCCTGGGCGAGCCGTGCGACGGCGTCGCGGCCAAGTGTCACCCCTCGCTCAACTGCGAAGACGAGCGCTGCGCCCGCTACCAGGACGAGCCGGAGCTCGTCTGCCCGATCCCCGAGTGACGTCGCACGACCTGTCTTTTAGGCCATACTATCGCACCCGCCCATGACGCTCCCCTCGCGCGCCGCCGAAGCCCAGCTCCACCGCTTCCTCACCGACGCCTTCACCGCCGACGAGCTCCGCCGCTTCCTCCACATCTACCTGCCCGAGGGCAAGCAGCTCCTCGCCGCCCTGCCTGGCGACCGCGCCTCGCTCGACGAGCTCACCGCGGACGTCGTCCGCGCGCTCTCCCGCCGGGGTCACCTCGATCGCCAGCTCTTCGAGGCCCTGCTCCACGAGCGCCCGCGCCGCGGCCGCGAGATCCACGCCATCGCCGCCGCCTTCGGCCTCCCCGACCTGGAGGATCCCAAGCGCGGCCGACCGCAGCCCGGCCATCGCCCCGCGATCTTCCTCCTCTGCGCCGCCGACGGCCTCGACGCCGCGAAGTCGCTGCTCCCCCACCTCGAGGATCACGCGCGGATCAGCCTCGACGTGCACATCATCTCGCCGCCTGAGTGGCCGCAGATCGCGCCCCGTCCTGGCGGCCAAGCGCCCCTCTGCGCGGCCCTCGTCACCGCCGGCCTCATCGACGCCCCCGAGCTGCGCGGCGTGATCGACCGCCACCGCCGCGGCGAGCTGCGCGTCCAACCAGTCCTTCTTCAAACAACATCATGGAGGACCACCTACCTCGGCCGGATCCCCCCCATCCCTGAGAGCGGCGTGCCCGTCGATCAATGGCCCGATCCCCGCGACGCCTGGACCGAGGTCGCCCTCGGCCTCCATCGCGCCCTGCACAGCGCCGTCGTCGAGCCGCCCGCCGCGAGCAAGGGCCCGCTCGGCCAGCTGCTCGGCGCCCCCACCCGAGAGATCCTCGCCAAGAGGGCCCAGGCCAGCCCCTCCCGGGAGATCGCCGTCGCTCCGCCCCAACGGCGCTCCAGCCGCTCCGAGCCCGGCGCGCCGCGTGATCACGAATACCTGTCTTTTGAGGCCGATCACGTCGATCCCGAAGAGCCCGAAGATCCCGCAGCTCTCGCCAAAGACCGCGCCACCGCCCGCGCCCTCGATCTCTCCGCCGATCGCCCCGCACCTCCGCCTACCCCGCAAGCCCGACCGGCCCCGCCGCCGCTCGGCATCGACAAGATCTTCCGCACCACCGGCGCCCCGGACATCAACTTCGTCGCCCCCGACCAGCTCCCCGAGCTGAGCGCGCGGATTCGATTCATGGGGGAAGGCCTCGTCGTCGACGGCCCCTCGGGCATCGGCAAGACCACCGCCGTCCGCCACGCCCTCAGCGAGCGCCTCGGCGCCGCCTACCCCGCGAGTGTCACCTGGCTGAGCAGCAAGAGCGACGCCGACGTTCAAGCCCTCAGCGAGCTCCTCGCCCGCGGCCACAGCGCCCTGCGCGGCCTCGTCATCATCGACGACTTCCACCGCCTGCCCCGCCCACAACAGGCCCAGGTCGCCGATCTTATGAAGCTCGTCGCCGACGACGACATCGACGCGAAGCTCGTCATCATCGGCATCAACCCCGTCGGCCTCTCTCTCGTCCAAGACTTCCCGGATCTCGCCGGCCGCTTCGTCGTCATCACCATGACCAAGCAGCCCGACGCCAAGATCGACGCCTTGATCCGCCGCGGCGAAGAGGCCGGCAACCTCACCTTTGAGCGGCGAGGCGCCTTCGTCCAGGCCGCCCGCGGCAGCTTTTTTACCGCCCAGCTCCTCTGCCGCGAGGCCGCCCTGCTCGACGGAGTCCTCGAGCGCCCCGAGCAGCCCCGCGTCGTCGTCCGCGGCCCCGACGGCGTCGTGCTCGATCGCGTCCACGCCCGCCTCAAGTTCAAGTACCACGACGCCCTCCGCAGCTTCGCCAGCCACGACCAGTGCCCGCCCCCCCGCGGCGCCACCTTATGCCTGCTCTGGCTGCTCGGCGCCTCCGCGGAGAGCAGCGTCGCCCTCGTCACCGCGCGCAGCCGCTACCCCGACCTCGCGCCCGCCTTCGACTGGCTGCTCGGCGGCGCCCTCACGAAGCTCTTCGCCGAGTCCGCGCGCCTGCGCGAGCTCCTCTTTTACAACCCCGACGCCGGGGTGCTCAGCGCCGAAGATCCCCAGCTCGACTTCTTCCTCCAGCACCTGAGCTGGCCCGCCCTCGCCCGCGACAGCGGCCACACCGACCTCGACTGGCACCCCGAGCGCGGCCCCTCGCCCCGCGAGCCCGCGCCCGCGCCAGTCCGCCGCCCGACCGGAGCCGAACCCGTCACCACCGCGCCCGACGAGCCCGCCACGGACCCGCTGGGCGAGCGACCCCGCGCCCGGATCCTCCACCTCTCCGACCTCCACTTCGGCGACCCTCAGCAAGCTGTCCTTTGGTACAGCCAGATCCTCAGCGACCTGCGCGGCGAGCTCCGCGTCGACCACCTCGACGCCGTCGTCCTCTCCGGCGACATCAGCGAGCGCGCCGCCGGCGGCGAGTTCGACGCCGCCGCGCAATTTCTCAGCGACCTGCGCGACGACTTCGGCCTCAGCCCCGCCGACTTCATCATCGTCCCAGGCAACCACGACCAGAGCTGGCCGCACTCCAAGCGCGCCTACAAGCTCCACCGCCGCGGCGAATTTCCCGGCGCCAGCGAGCTCACCGTAAGCGCCTTCATCGACAACGGCCCCATCATCGAGGTCCCCGAGCGGGCCGAGTTGAACCAGCGCTTCGAGCCCTTCGCCGAGTTCTTTTATCGAGTCCGTCACGAGGCCTACCCGCTGGACCCTGACTATCAGGCCACCCTCCACCATCTCTCGCGGCAACGGCTGCTCATCCTCGGGCTCAACTCATCGTGGAGGATCGACCATCACTTCCGCGCGCGCGGACATCAACGCCGTCGCCTTGGGCCGCGCCCTGCGCAGCATCGAGCGCGAGCGCGACTACCGCGATTGCCTCAAGATCGCCGTCTGGCACCATCCATTAAGGGAGATCCCCGACACCGGCTTCATTGAGCGCCTCGCCGCCGCCGGCTTCCGCTTCGCCTTACACGGCCACATCCACCGCCCCCTCACCGAGCTCTATCGATACGACATGTCGACCGCGGGTCGGCGCCTCGACCTGCTCGGCGCCGGCACCTTCGGCGCCCCCACCCACGAGTGGGTCCCCGGCTTCCCTCTCCAATACCAGCTCCTCGAGCTCCGAGGCGCGACCCTGCACGTACACACCCGCCGCCGCGAGGAGCCCTCTGGCGCCTGGCGCCCCGACGCCCGCTGGACCCACGGCCCCGGCGCCGCCCCCACCGCCTCCTATCAGCTCGATCTCTGAGCGCCTCAGCCCAGATCTGCCCGCTCGCGGCCCGAGCCGCCGCCACCTCCCGGTGGTAGAGTCGGCGCAGGAGACGCTGCTCCCGTGAATTGTCTCAAATTTTCCAATTTATGGGCGATCACGCCCCCGCTCGCCCTCTGCCTGTCTTTATCACCAGGTAGGGCCGGGGCCGATCCACCCGCGCAGGTCGCGACCCCCGCCGCGACCCCCGCCGCGACCCCCCGCGAGGGCGCACACCATCGGCCGCGCGAGCGCCCCCACCAGGTCTGGGGCGGCGTCACGCTCGGCCTCGCCTTCGCCGCCGAGCGGCCGCGTGAGGAGCTCTCACCGGACGCCGCCCGGATCGAGGTCAATCACATGCAGCCAGGCAGCGGACCCGTGCGCGGCATCGACCTCCGCTGGCAGGACTTCAGCGCCCCTCACGGCCGCAAACCCCGCTGGATCGGCTACTTCCGCTCGGGTTTTTACAGGTCCGCCGCCACCTTCGCCCCCGCCGGCGCCAGCTACGAGCCCGGACAAGCGACCGCGGTCGAGGTCCTCACGGTCCCGCTCTTCTTCGGCGGCAACCACTACCTCTTCCGCGACTTCCCCCTCCGCCCCTTCGCCGGCTTGGGCTTCGGCTTCGACGTCATGCGACTGCGCTATACCCGCCAGGACGGCGTTTACAGCGACATCAGCGCGCGGATCGGCTTCGAGCTGCACGCCGGCCTCGAGGCGCGGTTCACCAACCACCTCGCCATCAGCGCTGAGGTCATGCAGCTCTGGAGCGCCCGCCGCAAGATCGCCGACCTGCCGGACGTCTCCAACGAGACCTTCGCCGCCGTGCTCGCGGTCACCGGCGCGTTCGAGCTGCCTCGCTAGGCGCCGAGCCCGCCCTCGCAGCTCCTCGCGGCCAGCGCCATAGCCCGCCCCCGCAGGTGTTGCCGGCCCGATCGCGGCGCATCCGCGTTAGCGTCCGCCCCATGCCAACGCTCCTCCGATCGCAAGCCTTGTCCGGGAACCCTGAGCTCGCACGCGTCGCCGCGGGCGAAGCGACCGTCGCCCGCGGCGCCCGCGGAGAGGGCACTCGGGCGCTCCAACGCGGCCTGCTCGACCTCGGCTACGCCCTCCAAGGGGGAGCCGACGGCATCTTCGGCCGCGCCACCGAGGCCGCGCTGCTGAGCTTTCGTGCGCTGCACCGGCGCATCGGCGCCGCCGTGCTCGACGCCCCGACGATCGCCCTGCTCGACGCCTCTCTGCTGCGGATCGAAGCGATCCCCGGCCACACCCTCGCCCACCCGCGCTTCGCCGACGACCCCTTGCTGCGCCGCGTGCTCGCTGGAACCGCCCCGCTGCCGCGCGTCGGTCAGTCTGTCGCGCGCATTCAGGCGGCCCTGCGCGACCTCCTCTTCGCCTTGCCGCGCTGGGGCGCCGACGGCTTCCTCGGCGACGAGACGCGCGAGGCGATCCGCCAGCTCCAGCGCTGGCAAGGGATCCGCCCGGGCGGCGAGCTCTCGCCGCTCACCCTGATGGTCCTCGACCAGATCGCCCCTCCGCCCGACGCCCAAGCGGTCCGTGATCCTGACTACAACCGCCTGATCCGCGACGGCATCCTCACTGTCACCGTCGCGGTTGGTTATGACGAAGACAAGAACGACCTACGCGAGCTCACCGAGCTCCGAGCGGCCCTGCACGGCGAGGGGTTCGTGCAGAGCGGCGACAGCGCCGCCGGGGCCGTCCACACCTACACCCGCGCCTTATTGATCCCTGGGCGCGTCGGGACGATGCGCCTGCGCCTGGTCTCACGCCACACCGAGGCCGCGGAGGAGCGCTTCGCCGACGGCCTCATCCAGGACGCCGTGACGATCTACTCCGGCCACGCCCGCTACGGCACCGGCCCCGACTTCGACCACATCGACTCATCCGCCGAAAATTTTGTCATCGGCGTAGGCGCGCCCCAGCACCTCGTCGGCGAGCTCGAGCCCGGCTACAACCCGCACATGAACCAGATCCTCCGCGGAGTGCCCAACGATCTGCTCACCCGGCGCTTTGATCCGCAGCGCTATCAGCTCTGGTCCTTCTTTGGCTGCACCACCCGCCACTACCTCGACGAGCTCCGCACCTTGGTCGACGGCAAGAGCACCGACAACCTCGACCTCATCGTCTCGACCCGGCCGCTGTATTGGAGCGACAGCGCCTTCTATCCGCTCGCCCAGGTCCGCGCCCTGCTGCGCGGGCAGAGCATCAACGCCCTCACCCGCGCCCTCTCTGACCAAGCCGCCGCGACCGAGTCGCGCCTCGGTCAGTCCATCGCCGGCGACGCCTTCCTCGCCGACGGTTTCGGCGACAACGCCCCCGGTTGGCGCCCCTGAGCCGACAACGAGCGGCCAGCGGCGCCGCCTGGACCGGCTGACCGGCCGACCGATGGCATCATCACCGAGGGCGCCGCGGGAGCGGCGATAGAGGGGGGCTCTACGGTCGCGTCTCCCCTGCGACGCGGGCGCGAGCGCCCCGCGTCGCGCCCCACGAGGCGGCTGCGGAGCGGCGAGATTTATGAGACACTCGCGGTGCTCTCGCCTCGCAGTCCTTTATACCGGGGTAGAGGCCACGAACTCGCGCCTCATCGGCCACACAACAGGATAGTTATGCCCATTTCCAAGCAGCCGCTCGCGTATCTCCTCTCATCCTCACTGCTCGTGATCGCATGCAGCAGCGGCGACGACGGCGCCTCGGCCAGCGCGACCGACGACACGACCGTCACCACCAGCGACGGCGCGAGCGACACCGCCACCACCACCGCCGGGAGCGCCACCGCGTCCTCCTCCAGCGCCGGGCCGGGCGGCACGGACAGCGAGTCGCAGGGCGGCACCACCACCCAAGGGGGCGAGTCCGAGAGCGACAGTGACCCGACAGACACGACCGCCCCCACGACCGACGACACCACCACGACCGGTCAGGTCAGCGCCACCGACTCTGACACCGACACCGGCACGGGCACGGGCACCGACACCGACACCGGCACGGGCACAGACACAGACACTGACACTGACACTGACACTGACACCGGCCCAGACACCGACACCGACACCGGCGAACCGCCGCCCTGCGAGCCCGGCGGCGGCGGCGAGGTCTTCGATCTCCTCTGGATCGCCAACACCAACCAGGGGAGCGTCTCCAAGATCAACGCCGCCACCATGACCGAGGTCGCCCGCTACTACACCGACCCCGTCCAGAGCGGCGCCTCCTCGCCCTCACGCACCAGCGTCAGCCTCGACGGCCGCTACGTCGTCGTCTCCAACCGCGACACCGGCAGCGTCACCAAGATCGCCGCCAACGAGGAGAACTGCGTCGACAAGAACGGCGACGGGATCATCCAGACCTCGAAGGACAAGGCCCAGATCCTCCCATACGCCCAAGAGGAGTGCATCCTCTGGACCACCAAGGTCACCGTCAACAACCACCAGTGGGGCCCACGCGCCACCGCCTTCGGGATCCCCAAGTGGAACACCGAGACCTGCAAGTATGAGAGCGAGAAGGTCTGGATCGGCTATATGGTCACCTCGACCAACGCGCGGATGGCCCGCCTCAACAGCTACACCGGTGAGATCGAGGCCACCGCCGACATCCCCAACTTCCCCCTCTACGGCAGCTACTCGCCCTACGGCGCCGCGATCGACCCCGAGGGCAACGTCTGGACCACCGGCGTCTTCAGCAAGGCGGCGATCCGGATCGACGCCGAGACCCTCGAGGTCACCCGTTGGGACTCGCCCTTCACCGACTCTCACTATGGAATGACCGTCGATCAAGAGGGCCGGGTATGGTTCGCCAACTGGCAGGGCCACGGCGGGATCTCGTACTTCGATCCGATCAACGAGCAATGGTCCGTGATCGCCGGAACCGCCGGCCACATCTACCGCGGGATCGCCGCCGACGGCAAGGGCGGGATCTGGGCCGCGAGCAACAACGCTGGCGCCTTTGGCTGCGGCGTCCTCGAGATCGACGGCAAGGGCCTCGCGATCAAGCAGCACCACAAGTTCGCCCAATGCGGCACGCCCCTCGGCGTCGGCTTCGACGGCAAGGGCAAGCTCTGGTACGTCGATTATAGCGGCTGGACCTGGCAGATGGACCCAGTCACCCAAGAGAAGAAGCAGCTCGTCGTCCCCAACCTCCACTACACCTACTCCGACTTCACCGGCAGCGGCCTCTCCGGCGTCGTCCCGCAGTAGCGAGGCGCCCGTCCGTCCACCACGAGCGAGCCGCGACGACCCGCGGCTCGCTCCTGTTCGCATGTCTGATGGGTCGGGCCTCGATCCATCTCCCCGGAGATTTGTAAAGTTATGAAACTCAAGTCACGATCGCGCGCGACCCCGACCCTACTCACCCTCCTCGTCGCCGCCTGCAGCGGCGACGACGCGACCACCGCGGCCTCGGCCACCGAGGCTGAGACGACCTCCACGTCGACGTCCACGACGGCCGCCGAGAGCACCTCCACCGCCGCCCCGGAGACCACAGGGACCGCGGGCACAGCCCCCACCACCACCCTCGAGCCGGAGCCGGAGCCAGAGCCAGAGCCAGAGCCAGAGCCAGAGCCGTTCTGCGGCGACGGCGTCCAAGATCCAGACGAGGCCTGCGACCTCGGCGCCGACAACGACAACAGCGGCGCCTGCACCCTCACCTGCACCCTCCCTACCTGCGGCGACGGCTATATCCAGTCCGGCGAGGAGTGCGACGACGCCAACCAGTCCAACAACGACGCCTGCGTCGATGGATGCAAGGGGGCCACCTGCGGAGACGGCTTCGTCGGACCTAGCGAGGCCTGCGACGACCCACGGGACCCTCTTTGCACGGATCAGTGCGCCCTCGCCACCTGCGGTGACGGCATCATGCACCCAGGAGAGGAGTGCGACGACGGCAACATGGTCGACACGGACGCCTGCCTCAGCACCTGCCTCAGCGCCAAATGCGGCGACGGCAACGTGCAGGAGGGCGTCGAGGCCTGCGATGACGCGAATCACTCCTACTCCTCCCCCGCAGTCCGCCCCCGATCCGCAGCCCCCTCGCTTCTTGGCTCAGATCGGCGTTCTGCGGGGGTTTTAGCGCTCCCACTCCGCCACCCGCGCGGCCCCCCGGGTGCGGGCAACGCGCGAAACGGCTCGTTCCCGGCAACGGTTTGGCAACGCGCCAGGCCCCTGCCGACAGGGTGCTCAGTTGCCAGCCGTTGCCGGGGAGACGGTGCCGGTGATGCCCCCAGGGGAAGGGTGGTATGGGGGTGGCCGCCTTCCGCCCAGGATCACTGCTGGCGCCGCTACCGCGTCGGAGGCTTGATCCGGAACTCCAGCGCGTAGTTCTGCGGAACCAGCCTGCGCCAGCGCTCGGCGTCCTCCCGCTGGACGCGAAAGCGCTCGCGTGTATCGCGTCCGAGGTCCACGCTACTGGTGCGGATGACACAGCGTGGCCCAAGGCGGGGGTCCTCGGATGCCGGCATCGTCGCTACCCCGAGGAGGACGGCTATCGTCGCGCTCGCGTGCTCGATGTCGCCCCGGGGGCCGCGATCGCCCCGCTCGATTTTACCTGGAGTTTGCCTGGCCGGAGACTGTGGCTGGCGTTCTGAGTAGACTGTCGGGATGAGGGCCGTGATGCTCGTGATACTCGCTGGGCTGCTGGCGTCGTGCAATGGCGTGTGGACGACCGAGCAGTGCCTGGGCAACGGGGGCACGACATCGACGTTCCAGAACTACACGTTCGAGATCGAGAGCGGGCCGGCGCTCGATGTCGCCGGCAACTGCCACGTGGTGCTGATCGACTGCACGATCCGAGCGCCCATGGGGATCCGCGCTCGCGAGGACGCGGTGGTCACCATGCGCGGCGGGTCGCTGACGGCGACGAGCGGCCCGGCGGTGTCCGCGGCGGGGCGGGCGCGGGTCTCGTTCACGGGGACCCAGGTGAGCGGCGAGATCCAGATCGCCGACGCTGCCCGTGTCGACGGGCTCGGCACACCGCGCTGAAGGCGCGCCCGCCTCTTTGCTCCTTCCCCGGTCGGGCCACTGTCACAGGGATGATCGGCTCAGGCCGCGTCGAGGTCGTAGCGCCCGAGGGCGCCGACGCTGAGCGTGTGGACGCGGTCGGCGGGGGAAGGCGAAGTGGATCGTCTACCGGGTAGCCGAGCGTGCGCGCGACATCGGCGGCGTGGCCGTCGTCGGGTCGACGGCTGCGATCGACGTCAGCGACGGCCGCGCCGCGGGCTCCTGCAGTGGGAGCGCGTGCGGGCCGGCGAGCGCGAGCTGCTCACAGGCGGCGAGGGCGCGGGGACAAGGGTTCGGATCGCGGGGCCTTCGATGGGATCGAGGGGGTTCAGCACTCGATGATCCGACGTCGAGAGCGCCGTGAGGCGAGCAGGGAGGTGATGAGGCTGATGCCGATCGCGGCGAGGGTGATGAGCAGGCACGCTTCGACGGAGATCCCCGAGCTCGGCGTGGGGACAGAGACGGACTTGGGGTCGGCTCGCAGGCGTTTTAGGCGCTCTTCGTCGTAGCGGGCGCGCTTTTCGGGGTTAAGGAGGATCTCTTTGCCGACGTTGAGCATCTTGGTTTTCTCGAGATCCTCGGCGGTGGCGCTGGGACGATCGGGGTGGATCGCGGCGATCGTCGCGCGGTAGGCGGCGCGGATCTTCTCGATGTCGGCGTCAGGATCGACGCCGAGCAGCTCGTAGAAGTCGATGAAGATCGGCGCCGCCATCAAGGACCTCACTATGCCTCGCGCACGATGGTTCGGCGGAGTAGCTCCCAGGTGCGTGGGCGACGGAGCTCGAGCTTGACCTCTTGACCAGCAGGCCCCGCGAGGCGCGAGGACGCCTTGGTGGGGTCGGCGTTGGTGCGGTGGCCGTCAACGGCGAGGATCTTGTCGCCGACCTCGATCCCGGCCCGTTCAGCGGGGGAGTTTGGTTCAACCCCGATGATGTCGAGCGCGTCGTGGATCTGCTCAACCTTGAGGCCGAGCCGCCCGGGCGTAGGTTTGGCCTTGGGGCTGTCCCGAAAGCAATTGATGAGCAGGCCGGCGAGACCGCCCAGGCCGACGCCGATCGCCACTTGACGCCCCGTCGAGCCCGGCTGACACGCCGCTCCCACCCCGAGCAAGAGCGCGCTGCCGACACCCGTGAGGGCCGCGGCGGTGTGTTGATCGTCGTCTTCGTCGAAGTGATCGATCAAGAGCGCGGCGGCGGTCGCGGTGGTCGCCGCGGCCCCTCCGCTGATGAGAGTCGCTTTGAGGATGTTCCTCTCCGCGGCGATCTTGGCCTCGGCCCTCTGGGTGGCCAACTCTTCGTCCCTCTCTTGGACCGTCGCGACGAGCGAGCTTTCGCGTGCTCGACTGTGCTCGTTGAGCTGCTCGATCCCGTTCGCCATGCGGCGCATCTCAGCGGTGAGGGGCTTGAGATACGAAGGGCGAGCTTCGGAGGCAGTGGGCGCTTCCTTTGGTGGCGTAGGTGGCGTAGGTGGCGTAGGTGGCGTAGGTGGTGGCGTAGGTGGCGTAGGTGGTGGCGTAGGTGGCGTAGGTGGCGTAGGTGGTGGCGTAGGTGGCGTAGGTGGCGTAGGTGGCGTAGGTGGTGGCGTTGGCGGCGTAGGTGGCGTAGGTGATGGCGCTGCCGTGATCGTGGGCTCCGCTGTGTTGACGATGGGCGGGAGTGGGTCGAGGTGTCGGCGCTGTTCGATCGTCAAGGGAACCTCGAGCGCCGCTGCGATCTTGAGGATGGTGTCGAGCCTCGGGTTCGGGTCGGGTTCCCTGAAGACGCTGTTGAGGTGCTGGCGGTTGATATCCGATCGTAGGGCCAGCTCCGTCTGTGTGATCGAAGCCAGGAGGCGGGCCTGCTCGAGGTGCTGGATGAGCCGCCGAGGGGTGAGGGGATCGACGCCGACGAGGCCGAGGCCGAGGCCGGCGAGCAGGCGGAGCAGATCACCTGTGGTGACCCCTTGGGGCGAGGCGTCGAGGAAGCGCTCGAGCTGCTGGTGATCGATCGCAGCGTGGCGCGCGGCGTCTTCAGTCGAGAGGCCGAGGCGATCGATCCATGCTCGCACGGCGCCGAGGAGGTCTACGGTCTCCATCGTCTGACCGTAGCCGAGGGAGGAGGTGGTGTATACGCGCGAGCTCGCGAGGGGGGCTCTTCGGGAATTCCAGTGGCAAGAAATCTGGTCTTGCAGCCAGAGGGCGTAACCGCGCATACTCATCCGCATGAAGGACACGGACCTCTACCGGCAGATCCTCGGGATCGAGACCCCATGGAAGGTCGCCTCTGTGGACCTGGATCCCGAGGCGCTCCGCATCGAAGTTCTCCTGACCCACAAGCAGGGGTTGCGGTGGGCGTGCCCGGAGTGTGGTGAGCTGTGCGGGCTGCATGATCACGCGGACGAGAGGAGCTGGAGGCACCTCGATAGCTGCCAGTTTCAGACATTCATCCGGGCGCGGGTGCCTCGTGTGCGGTGTCCAGATCACGGCGTACGGCAGGTGAAGGTGCCGTGGGCGGAGCCGAGCTCGCGCTTCACGCTCTTGTTTGAGGCGCTGGCGGTGAGGGTGCTGCAGCAGACCAGCGTGAGCGGCGGCGCAGGGCTGCTCCGGATCTCCTGGGACGAGGCGAGCAAGATCATGGAGCGCGCGGTCGAGCGGGGCCTCGCGGCGCGCGGCGAGCTCGATGTCGAGGCGATCGGCGTCGACGAGAAGTCGGTCGGCCGGAGGCTCGGCTTCCTCACGCTGGTCTACGATCTGCGCGGTAAGCGGGTCGTACACATCCGCAAGGGGCGCTCGAAGAAGGCCCTGGGGAGCTTCTTTGAGCAGCTCGAACCCCATCAGCTCGTGCGGATCAAGGCGATGGCGATGGACATGGCGAAGCCCTTCATCGCCGCCGCCGAGGAGAGCCTGCTCTACCCTGAGAAGCAGATCGTCTTCGATCGTTTCCACGTGATGCAGGCGATGAACAAGGCCGTCGACGAGGTCCGCCGCGCGGAGCACAAGGAGCTGATGCTCCAAGGGGATCGCTCGCTCGCGAACACGATGCACATCCTCCGCTACGCCGAGGAGCGGCTGCCAGAACGCTACGCGCCGCGCCTCGAGGAGCTGAAGCGCTCCAACCTGAAGGCCGCGCGCGCCTGGGCGCTGAAAGAGAGCCTGCGCGGCCTGTGGGGGTGCGGGAGCCTGAAGAAGGCGCGAGTGTTCTGGACCTCGTGGAACGACTGGGCGATCCGCAGCCGACTGGCCCCGGTCGTCAAGGTGGCGCAGATGGTCAAACGGCACATTACCGGGATCCTGAACTACTACTCCCACAAGATCACCAACGCCGTCGCTGAGTGCACCAACGGGGTCGTCGAGACGATCAAACGCAAAGCCCGCGGCTACCGCAACCTGAACAACCTGAAGACGGCGATCCTCTTCCACTGCGGCGGTCTCAAACTCGACGGCATGACTCCAGGGTCAGGTTTGGTGCCACGCTAAACCCGGAAGAGCCGCGAGGGGGCATACACGCGCGTTGGAGGTCGATCTCGAGTCATCTCTGGGTCGAGTACAGGTGATCCGCAGGCGACCTTGATGCGATGAACAGGTCACGGCTCGAACGTGAGCGGGTTGACCTGATCTCGGCCAGGATCCGCCGCCTGTCGATCCTGATACGATCATCCGTTGGACCTTGGACCAAGTAGGGGGGCGAAGATGGCGAAATCGAACGAAAAGCGCGGCCAACGAGCGGATGATTCGGAGCGAGCGTTGGAGCAGCAGTTGGCCGAGGAGTACGCGAGGATCAACCAGATCGAGGAGCTCGATCCGAAGATTTTGGCGGCGGTGAAGACCTGCCTCGAGCGGATCCCGGGACGAGTTGCGGCGACCCCGGGGACACGGCGGGTGATCGGTGAGCTGATCAGGCGACTGATCGGGATCATCGGGGTGCCGATCGCGGATCTTCACGGGACGCCGCGAGAGCTCGACCAAGTGATCGCCGAGCTGAGCGGGGAGCAAGAGCTGGGCGCCCGTGAATTATATAAGGGGCTGATCGCGCTCAACGGCAAGACGAGCCTCGTGCAACGGCCGAGTCGAGGGCGGTGGACGCTGTTGCTTCGCACGGTTACCGACCGGCGAGCCGCCGAGCATCTCCGGCTGCTTCAAGAGACACCCGCGTACCGACTCCCGGTCGCCGCCGTCGCGCCGAGCGGTAAACGTCGGGCGAACTCGGGGTCGTCCTCGGAGCAGTAGCGGGGCTGTCGGGTGTGTCGGGTGTCGGGTGTCGGGCCTGTCGGGCCTGTCGGGCCTGTCGGTTGTCGGGTCTGTCGGGGGTGTCGGGTCTGTCGGGTGTCGGGTCTGTCGGGGGTGTCGGGGGTGTCGGGTGTCGGGGGGGCGGGGGGGAGGGGAGCCTGCCGCGACCACCCCAAGCAACCCCAAACCCCTCCTAAAACCCGCTTCCAACGTGACCCAAGATCACGCGCATAAACCGACCCGACACAGCGTGAGCTGGAAGAGCGCGGGCTCGTCGAACGACTTGACGGCCTCGGCGACGCCACCAGCCCCCTCCGGCGCCGCGATGGTGGGCGGGTGATGAGCGACGCGGAAGCCTAAACCCGGAAGAGCCGAGCTTCTACTCCGAAGACGGCTAGACAGTGGACTGGCCGACCGTACGCCTCGACCCCGCGCTGGCCGCCTGCGTTCAGCGCTCACTCGCCGGCCCGCACCCCGCGCCCGACTCACCCCCGCCGATGACCCTCGGCCGCCCGGCCGCTCTACCCCGACGGCGGCCTCCTCGAAGAACGCCGCGGCCCGTCGATATGGCCGACGCGCGGCTGCGACCCACCGACCGTGTTGGCGAGGGCTCTGGCTGTTTGTCGCTGGGTCGTTGGCCTACGTCCTCTCGTGGCTGCCGGCGTGCACAGCCCGCGCCTCGATGTGGCGGCGGCGCAGCAGGGCGCGCAAGACGAGGGCCCGCTGCCAGCACGCGCCCCGCCCCTGCTCGAGCGCCAACAGCGGAGGATCGAAGCCGTTGCAGAAGCCGTAGTCGGGCATGGCGTCGTGGACGGCGCGCTGGGCGGCTTCCACGAGGGGCCACCCCGTGATCGCAGGCAGCGCCTCGTCGATTTCGACCAGGGTGGGGGCCGCTGCACGAGGCCGTCGTCCGAAATCGCACACCACCGAGAACGCCGATGACGCTCATCGCCAACCCTGGCGCCACGCCCGCAGGTGCAGCACGAGTGCGAGCGCGAAAGCGGCGAACGTGACGATGAACGCCGCCGTCATCGCCGGTGCCAGGCCCGGAACCTGGGCGAGGAACTTGTCCGCGGTCATGTCGGCATGGGCGACGCCGCTGCGCCAGGGAGCCTTGAAGAGCACGCGCACCCGGCCGTCGGGCAGCGCCTTGACGGCGTCGTGGGCGAAGGGCGGCCGCAACAGGTACCGGCAGAGCCTTTCGAGCTGCTTGCGGTCGCGACCGTCGACGGTGGTCGCGGCGTGCAGGTGCATGCCGAACGCGGAGACCGTTAACGACGGCCGGGCCGCGGGCTCCTGCGGCGCGGCGGTGTGTGGGCCGGCGAGGGCGAGCTGCACGCAGGCGGCGAGCGCCGGGTCGAGGTCGAGGTCGTCGTCCTCGGCGTCGGCGGCGACGGCCTTGTGGACCTGCGCGAGCACGGCGCCGCGACGAGCAGCAGGGCGGCCCAGACGTCGGCCACGACCGCGGTCATGCGCCTTTGCGTCGGCGCCCGCGCAGGCAGGAAGCGTACGTCGGCGCCAGCCTCCTCGAAGGCGCCATCCGTGACGAGGCAGTGCAGATGCACGTAGAGGCCGAGGTCACTGCGGAAGCGCTGCACCGCCGTGAATACCCCGGCGTGCAGCGGCTGCACCGATGCGAGGCCGTGGCGCGCCTTCACCTCCCAGCGCATGTCGTGGATCAGCGCCCGCGCGAACGCCCCGGCGACCCTCGCCAGGAGCGCCCGGTCGTAGCCCAGCCGCACCGCCATGCGCCCCTCGAACGAGAGGACCCACTGGCGAACGCCGACCGCGGGCAGCACATGGTCGACCAAGAGCGCTGCGCCCTCGGCCATCCGCCGGCCCATGCACGACGGGCAGAACCCGCGGCCCTTGCACGCGAAGGGCACCCGCAGCTCGTCGCCGCAGGTGCGGCACGCCGTCCGCACGAAGCCCTTCTCGAAGTCACCGCAGCCCGCGAACCCGTCGAGCTCTGCCTTCACGAACTCCGGCAGCGCGTGGCCGGCCTCTTCGAGGCGCGCGAGCAAGCCCGGCAGATGCCGGCGCACGAGCACGGCCGCGTCGGAGTCGTGGGTCTGGCGCGGGACGTAGACGCCCGGGCGCAGGCAGGCGGGCATGGCGCGCGGCGCTGCATCCGCCCCGCCTCCCGCGGTCGCTCACCAGGTCGCGGAGATTGCTGCCGAACCCGCGCGGCGAGTGCGAGACCCTGGCCCGCGGACCAGCCGAGGTGGCCCGCCTGTGAGCACCTTCGCCACCCACAGGTCGATCCGCCCAACGCGCCTGGCCCGAAGAACAGCAAGAGGTGCCGGAGCGCCGGAGCGCTCGACCAGCCAGACGTGCGATGGTGATCCGCTCGCCCCCCGAGTCCGAGACGCCCTCCGCGGTTCTGCGCGAACACTCCCGCTGACGGCCCACGGGCCGCTCGCTAGCCTCGAAGATGCCCGGCCTTCCGCTTCCGGGTGGAGGTGGAGATGGGGTCGCGGGCACGGTGGCGCGGAGGCTTCACGGCCGGTCGGGAGGCCGGCGACGACGGAGGGGGAGATCTCCCGCGGATCCTCTACGTCCCTGACCTCGCCGAACTGCTCGGGCGCAGCGAGAAGGCCGTGCGTCACGCGATGCGCCGCGGCCTCCTCCCGGAGCCGTTGAAGCTGGCCGGGCGGCTTGCCTGGAGGCGCGCGGATGTGCTCTCTTGGGTCTCGGAGAGCCACGGCGTCTCGAGATCTGAGCCGTGAACCGCAGCTCGCCTGACAGTGTCATCTCGGCCCGCCTCGCTCGATCTGTTCTTCAGGACATACGCCGCGCGGTCAAGCGCGAGCACCAGCTCCCCTCGACAGCGCCGCTCCACGCCGGCGTCGTCGCCGTGGTCCAGCGCTTCCGCAGCGACCTCGGCCTCTACGTCCACCTCCACTGCCTGGTGACCGACGGCGCCTTCGAGGAGCGCGCGGGCGAGCTCCTCTTCCGGCCCGCGCCGCCGCCGACCCGCGCGCGGATGCTCGCCGTCCTCACCCGCGTGCGTGAGGCCATCGCCGCCGCCGCCGACGACGACGACGAGCTCGACCTCGACCCCGCCCTCGCCGCCTGCGTCCAGCGCTCGCTCCGCGGCCCGCACCTCGCCGCGCTCGCGCCCGACGCCGAGCCGCCGCCGCAGACGCTCTCCGCCCACGGGCTCCACCTCCACGCCGCCACGACGGTCGACGGCCGCGACCGCGGGCGACTGGAGCGTGTCTGCCGCTACCTCCTCCGGCCGCCCTTCGCCCACGACGCTGTCGAGGCGACCGCCGACGGCCGGGTGCGGGTCCACTTCAAGGCGCCCTGGCGCAGGGGCGCCGCCTTCGCGGAGATGACGGTCGACACCTTCCTCAGCCGCCTCTGCGCCCTGGTGCCGCCGCCGCGCTTCCATATGACGCGCTACTACGGCGTCTTCGCCAGCCACCATCGGCTGCGGGCGCGGGTCATCCCGTCGCCGCCGCAGCCGCCCGCGCCGGGGCAGCTCTCGCTCTGTCTCGCGCCCGGCCTGCCAGAGGGGCACCGCGAGGCGGCCCCGGGCCCACGCAGGATCGGCTGGGCGAAGCTCCTCGCGCGGGTCTTCGCGGTCGACGTCACGGTCTGCTCGAAGTGCGGCGGCCGGATGAAGATCGTCGAGGTCGTCAGCGACCCGCAGGCGCTCGCGGAGCTCGTGCACGGCGCTCGCGCGCCGCCGCGCTCCTCTCGCGCGGGGCAGCTTGGGTTGTTCGGGTAGGCGCGCGCCGAGGCGTCGCGGTCGGCTCCGCGCGTCCGCGAGCGGACGAGCTACCGCGAGGCCGCGCTGAAGTGGTAGGCTGGGTCACCAATGCACGGCGGAACGAACCCGCCCGGCGCCAGGCCCGCACGTGCGGCACTTGCGCCGGGCCCCCGCATGCTCCCGGATACTCAGGGCCCGGCTCGAATTTGGGCTTTGAACCCCTTAAGCGCTACGATTTGCCGCGCTGGATCGCCCATCTGCGGATGTCGAACCGCAAGCACCATCCACACACAAAGTCAAGTTAGCACAAGGTCTAATTGTATCGCTCAGTCATTCGAGTAGGTTGCGTCGCATTGCGAACACTTACCGGCGTCCGCGCATAAACGCGCTCCCGGCTCGAATTCGCAACTCGGAGCTCCCATGACCAAGCAATTGTCCCACCCCATCCCCTCCAGTGTCCGAATCGCAGTCCTGAAGTTCAGCCTGCCATTCACCGCCCTCGCCCTCTCGGCCTGCCAGGTCGACCCTGATGAGGCGACAACCGGCGGTTTCAGCTCGATTCAGCTTCGCAGCGCGCCGGTCTCGGAGTGCATCACGATCTCCGGTGCGGACCTCGACGATGCGATGATCTCCAATCCGCCCAAGCACCAGAATTTCGGTGATCACCCCCTCCTCCGGGTCGGTGGTAAAGATGAGTCGCTGCTGCGCTTCGATCTGTCGGCGATCCCGGCCGAGGCGGCGATCGACAGCGCGACCTTGCAGCTCTACGTCAACGGCGCCGCCGGGCAAAACCCGATCAACGTGCACCGAGCGACCGCCGCGTGGTCCGAGTCTACGGTCAGCTTCCAGAGCTTCAATCAGCAGTTCGCCCCGGGGGTCGAGGGCGTGATCATGCCCAACAGCCCCAACGCGCTCAAGTCGGTCACCCTCACGGGCCTGGTCAGCGCCTGGTTCACGGGTGAGCTGCCCAACCATGGCGTGCTGCTCGAGACCGCGGGCAACAAGAAGACGATCTTCGTCAGCAACGACGGCGGGTCCGAGGAGTATCGGCCCGCGCTCGAGGTCTGTTTCACGCTGCCGGTCGAGGACGCGTGCGATCCCGATCCCTGCCAAAACGGCGGGAGCTGTGCAAACATCGAGGACGGCTACGAGTGCGCCTGTCCGGCCGGCTACGGCGGCACCGACTGCGAGATCGACGTCGACGAGTGCTCGGGAGAGCCCTGCCAGAACGGGGGCGTGTGCTCCGACGGCGTGAACGACTACAGCTGCTCGTGCGCGGCCGGCTGGACCGGGGACAATTGCGAGATCGACATCGACGAGTGCGAGAACGCGCCTTGCCTCAACGGCGTGTGCACCGATGGACTCGCGGAATACACCTGCACCTGCGACGCAGGCTTTGGCGGGGACAATTGCGAGATCGACATCGACGAGTGCGCCGGCGATCCTTGCCAAAACGAGGGCGAGTGCACCGACGGCTCGAACAGCTACACCTGCGAGTGCTCGGTCGGGTTCAGCGGGGCCAACTGCGAGCTGAACATCGACGATTGCGTGGGCAACTCCTGCGAGAACGCCTCGACCTGCGTCGACGGGATCGCCGACTACACCTGCGCGTGCCTGCCGGGCTTTGGCGGTGAATCGTGCGAGATCAACATCGACGAGTGCGAGACGGCGCCCTGCCTCAATGATGGAGTCTGCAGTGATGGCGTGAACGGCTACAGCTGCGCGTGCCCGGCCGGCTGGACCGGGACCAACTGCGAGATCGACATCGACGAGTGCGAGTCGAATCCCTGCTCCAATGGCACGTGTACCGACTTGATCAACGCGTACCAGTGCGAGTGCAATGAGGGCTGGACCGGCACCAACTGCGACGAGCCGGAAGTCGCGATCTGCCCGTGCAGCGAGATGCCGGTCTGGATCGAGGCCCTCCAGGCCCCGCCGATCTTCTGCACCGACGATGGCGATAGTGTCATCGGCTACACCTCCCGCGCCGTCGGCCCCCACCTCCACACGCTACGCGTCTTCTCCAGCAGCGCGGACGGGGATCTCTGGGAGGAACCGACGTGTGGCTGGGATATCCTCTCCATCGGTGAGGAGGGCGCTTTGGCGATCACCCCGGCCGAGCACGACGCCTGCACTGCGGTGATCAAGGGCCGGTGGGACTGCAACTAGCCCCCAAGCCACGCAATCGCTCCATGCCCGCTGAGCATGCCGCCGCCAAGGCGGCCCGCTCACGGGCGGGGAGGGACATCCAGCGCGGGGGATTGGGGCTCCGACCGGAGTACGTGAAGCAGCTCGACGGCCGAGCCGACGCCGAGCTTGGCCATCCCTCGGGCACGATGAACCTTGACGGTGGCCTCGCTGATCCCCAGCTCGGCGGCGACCTGCTTGTTGAGCAGCCCGCGAGCGACACGCTCGCACACCTCGAGCTCGCGGGGCGAGAGCGAAGCCATGCGAGCGCTCCATTGCGCGCGCTCGGCGGCCACGCGGCGCTGTGCGGCGTCGCGGCCGAGCGCCGTCTCGACGGCGCCGAGCAGCTCGGCCGACTCGAACGAACAACTCAGCACATCGTGCGCGCCCAGCTTCATCGCCGCGATCGCGATCGCGACGTCGGGGGTCGCGAGACACACGCGCGGCAACCTCGGGGCTTGCTCGGCGACCAGCGCATGATCGGCGAGCGAAAGATCGAGGACCACGCAGCCGGCCCGCATCGAGTGATCCCCACGCACGAACGCCCTGGCCGAGTCGAACAGCTCGACGCCGTGACCAGCCGCGCGCAGCCAAGCATGCAGGTTCGCGCAGCGCCTTGGTTCGTCGCAGATCACGAACACCGTCGGGACCTCCGGCGATCGCACGTACGCGTGGCCCTGGCGCGCTCGTCGCCAGGTCTCCTCGGGGTGCTCACCGAACGCGAGGAAGTACTCGGCGACGAAGCGCTCGGGCTGCAGAAACCCGGCTACGTACACGGCCCGCGTCGGCGTGAGCGTGGGATCCGAGAGCAGCGCCTCGCGGGCGTGCTCGAGCCTCGAGCTGCGGATGAACGCGGACAGTGTGGTGCCGCGCTGGGTCTTGAAGGTCGCCTCGATCGCCTGCAGGCTGGTCCCGGTCAGTAGCGCGAGCTCGCCGAGCGAGATCGGCCCGCTCGCGTGGGCGCGCACGTACTCCTCCACCTGCCGCACGAGCTTCGGGTCGGCTTGCTTGGGCGCGCGTGCGAGCAAGTCCGAGAAGTCGTGGGCGTGCCCGACCAGCAGCGCGCGCGCGAGCGTGTCGCACAAGCTCGCGACCACGACTGGGTGATCGAGCGGCTCGATGCCGCGGGGGACCTCGGCGAGCAAGAACTGGCAGATCCGCCCGATCCCTGCACCTGCTCCATCCCCGGTCGGCAGTTCGAGCGAGAAGCGAGGCGAGGCCAGCACGGTCGTCCCGGTCAGCAGCTCGAGCTGGCGCCGCAGAAACTCGGGTTGAAAGATGACCGCCGAGGACTGCAAGTCACCGTCGGATTCCCACTCGGCGCGGGCCCCCGCCGAGTACACCGCCGCCACCCGGTCGCGCGCGATCATGATTTCGTCCCGACCGTCGCCCGCTCGCGCTTGGCCGCGCGACTGCAGGCCGATGATCGTGTTGCTAGCCGTGCCGTCCAGCCGCACCCCACCCGAGACGACCGTCGGCATGACCATCACCGGACCGAGATCGAGAACGTCCACCCGCCACTCGAAGGCGAATTGGCTGTCGACGAGGTCGAGGCGAAGATCACCAAATACCTGCTGGATAAATGCCTGCGCCTGCTCGCGCTCCTGGGTCTCGAGCCGATAGTGGCGACCAGTTCGCATCTCTGCCCCCAAGGGTCGCTGCGGCGGCCAGTTTGGGCCGCCGTGGAATCACTGCAACTACCCTGACAGAGGGGGGGACAGGTGTCAAGCCGACCTGCGGTTAGGCCAGATGACGCAAGGTTCGGGTGGCGCGACGTATGCTCAGCGCTTCGAACTCCTGGAGAGCGCGACCGAACATACGCCGCGCGGTCAAGCGCGAGCACCAGCTCCCCTCGACAGCGCCGCTCCACGCCGGCGTCGTCGCCGTGGTCCAGCGCTTCCGCAGCGACCTCGGCCTCTACGTCCACCTCCACTGCCTGGTGACCGACGGCGCCTTCGAGGAGCGCGCGGGCGAGCTCCTCTTCCGGCCCGCGCCGCCGCCGACCCGCGCGCGGATGCTCGCCGTCCTCACCCGCGTGCGTGAGGCCATCGCCGCCGCCGCCGACGACGACGACGAGCTCGACCTCGACCCCGCCCTCGCCGCCTGCGTCCAGCGCTCGCTCCGCGGCCCGCACCTCGCCGCGCTCGCGCCCGACGCCGAGCCGCCGCCGCAGACGCTCTCCGCCCACGGGCTCCACCTCCACGCCGCCACGACGGTCGACGGCCGCGACCGCGGGCGACTGGAGCGTGTCTGCCGCTACCTCCTCCGGCCGCCCTTCGCCCACGACGCTGTCGAGGCGACCGCCGACGGCCGGGTGCGGGTCCACTTCAAGGCGCCCTGGCGCAGGGGCGCCGCCTTCGCGGAGATGACGGTCGACACCTTCCTCAGCCGCCTCTGCGCCCTGGTGCCGCCGCCGCGCTTCCATATGACGCGCTACTACGGCGTCTTCGCCAGCCACCATCGGCTGCGGGCGCGGGTCATCCCGTCGCCGCCGCAGCCGCCCGCGCCGGGGCAGCTCTCGCTCTGTCTCGCGCCCGGCCTGCCAGAGGGGCACCGCGAGGCGGCCCCGGGCCCACGCAGGATCGGCTGGGCGAAGCTCCTCGCGCGGGTCTTCGCGGTCGACGTCACGGTCTGCTCGAAGTGCGGCGGCCGGATGAAGATCGTCGAGGTCGTCAGCGACCCGCAGGCGCTCGCGGAGCTCGTGCACGGCGCTCGCGCGCCGCCGCGCTCCTCTCGCGCGGGGCAGCTTGGGTTGTTCGGGTAGGCGCGCGCCGAGGCGTCGCGGTCGGCTCCGCGCGTCCGCGAGCGGACGAGCTACCGCGAGGCCGCGCTGAAGTGGTAGGCTGGGTCACCAATGCACGGCGGAACGAACCCGCCCGGCGCCAGGCCCGCACGTGCGGCACTTGCGCCGGGCCCCCGCATGCTCCCGGATACTCAGGGCCCGGCTCGAATTTGGGCTTTGAACCCCTTAAGCGCGCTCCTCGAAGGACTTGACGGTCTCAAGAGTCTCCAGATAACATCGGGCGCGCTTCGAGAAGCGGAGCGAGATCTCAGCCCCGCTCGTGATCTACCCCAGGAAGAAAACCCAAACCAAAACCCTCAACCCCCAATGCACGGAGAACACAATGTCCTGGCAAGCATACGTCGATAATAACCTCGTTGGTGCTGGTCTGAAGCAAGCCGCCATCTTCGGCCACAATGGCACCTGCAGGGCCGCCTCAAGTGGATTCAATGTGACTGTGAGTGAGGCCGCTGCCCTCTTCGCTGCCTACACCGATCCCAGCGGCATTCGTGCCGGCGGCCTCTTCCTTGCCGGCGTCAAGTACTTTACCTTCAGGGCCGATGCTCGCTCCGTCTACGGCAAGAAGGGTTCTGGTGGTGTCGTCGCTGTCAAGACCCGCCAGGCCATCCTCGTTGGCGTCTATGATGAGAAAACTCAACCTGGCCAAGCTGCCAACATCGTTGAGAAGCTGGCTGACTACTTGATCGATCAAGGCTACTAAAGAGTTTAGGGCTCGTTGGCGGTCGCGCGCTTAAGCCCGGCAGGGTCCGCTGCGCGGACCGCCTCCCGCGCGGGACCAACCGAAGAAGGTTCCGCGTCGCGTACCCGACCGGGTGTTCTGCGCAACCGGGAATTGCCGACCGGCCGGGATCACTCCCGCGTCCCGGGGTCAGACGGTTTCGCCTGGCCGAGGCCTGGGCGGAGGTCCGGCGCGTGATCGAGTGCAAGGCCCCCTTCGGCCACGCGGCCGAGCCCTGGAAGACCTGGGGCGTGCTCGCCAAGATCGAGACCGCGGCCGGCGACGCCGCGGCCGCCGGGTCGGCCCGCGCCCGGGCGCGGGACGCCTTCCTCGCCTACCGCCGCGCCAGCGGCGAGAATCACTCGCGGGCCGGACGGCTGTCGAGGCAGAGCTGGCGCGGGACGCCGCCGAGCTTCCACAGCGCGCTCTGGAGGCCGTCGACGAGCGCCTCGTAGCTCTCCGAGTACGCGACCCTGGCGTCACCGTCGGCGAGGTGCAGCTTCGGCGAGCGCCTCTGCTTCGACGCCCTCGCCGGCGCCGGCGAGACGCCGCTGGTCCTCTGCGCGGGGTGCCGACGCACACGGGGACTAGCGCCCCGCGCGGGCCGGGCCGGCGACGATCGCGCTTAAGAGGTTCAAACCCAGAATTTGGTCCGCAGACCGACCTCACCCCCACCCGAACGCCCCCAGCCCGCTGATCGGCTGCAATCCCACGAACTCGGGCGTTCTGGCGGGGGTGGCACTTTCTCCGGAAGCCCCGACGTGTTCCGCCGAGGCTCCCGCCAGGCAAACTCCAGGCAAAATCGAGCGGGGCGATCACGGCCCCCTGAGCGACGTCGAGCACGCGAGCGCGACGATAGCCGTCCTCCTCGGGGTCGCGACGAGGCCGGCGACGAGCACGGGCGCGCGACGATCCGCCGTCCACCTCGGGTCGCAGACGGCGGCAGGCCGCGCCCCTTCGTCATCGAGGGCGTGAGCGCGCCGGGGTGCGACGAGCTTCGCGCGCACGTGGGCGCAGAGCAGGAGCTCGCGATCGCGAGGCGGGGGAGCGCGGCAGTGCATGTCTTTTGGGGTAGGTTTTAAAAATTACCTTCGGGACAGATCATGCGTGGAGGTTGGCGGTGTTGTACTCGGCAATCGCGGCGTTCCACTCGTCGATGGCCTCGGAGGGGAGGTGCTTGGCGTTATCCGCGGTGATCAGGCGGCCGGTCTTCTTAAAGGCGTAGATCAGCGCGGGGTCGATCCCGGCCCTGTGGAGCACTTCCAGCATCTTGTCTGTGAGCTCCTGCTCGCTCTGCACGCTCCCCGACTACCGCGTCGCGGTCATCGGCTCCAAGCGCAAGATCATCGGCCGCGGCGCGCGCAAAGGCCTCATCACCTCAGAGCCCGAGTCGCCCGAAGAGCGCGCCCGGAAGTGGATCGCCCTTCAGACTGGTCAGCTCGACGTCGTCATCCTCACCTACGAGGCCCTCGCCCGCACCAAGGTCAACACCAAGCCCGTGATGGCCTACATCAAGCAGGTCGAGGCCATTGAGCGCACGCTGACGCTTCGCCGCCGCAGACTCGAGGAGCAAGACAAGACCCGGGGCGGTCGTGACAAGATGACCGACCGCCAGCGCGCCTTGCTCGAGCACGGCACAAGGGCGTGGGTCGAAGAGATCCTCGCCCTCCCGGACGGCTGGGAGTACGACCCCGGCGTCGCCTGGGACGAGATCGGCATCGACATGCTCGTCGTCGATGAGGCCGCCTCGTTCAAAAACCTCTACCTCCCCCAGCCGCGCGAGGACGGCGGCATCCCGAAGTTCATGGGAGGGAGCGGCGACGGATCGAACCGCGCGTGGCAGCTCGACTTCCGCGCCGCCATGGTCCGTCGTCAAACCGGCGGCGCTGGGGTCGTCCTGCTCACTGCAACCCCCGCCAAGAATTCGCCGCTCGAGCTCTACAACCTGATCCAGTTCATCGACCCCACCGCCTTCTACAGCGCCGGGATCTACGACCCCGAGCAGTTCATCGATCGCTTCATCAAGATCGAGCTGCGCGACGTCCTCACCAGCGACTTCAAGATCGAGTCCGCCAGCGCCGTCACCGGCTTCCGCAACCTGGACGACCTGCGCACCATCATCTTTAGCAAGAGCGAGTTTCGATCCGCCGCCGAGGTCGGCCTCCAGCTCCCGCGTCCGATCGTCGAGACCGTCACCGTCGCCATGGACGAGCTGCAAGAGGCGAAGTACGACAAGTACGTCCGCGAGATCGAGAGGATCCTCGCCGAGCCGGCCAAGCCCGACAGCGGCGGCCCCTCCAACGTCATCGTCGGCCTGCTCGCCCGCCTCTCCCTCGTCGCCCTCCACTCCGGCCTCGACGAGGGGTACAACTTAAAGAACGCGCTCGATGGCGGCGTCGCCACGCGCAACGTCTACGACCCGCGGACGGGCGAGGTCGATGACGACGAGACCATGAGTGTGGCGAGCACCATCAGCGACGACGCTGCCGCCACCGAAGCCGACCCGCTGGAGGCGCCCGCGACGCCCGTTATCATCGCCCCCGAAGCCCCCGCTGCCGACCCACCGGAGGCGCCCGCCGCCCCCGCCAGAGGCTACAGCTCAACCCGGCCGCCCGTGGCCACGGCCGCAGGAAATCTCTCGGCGACGCCGACTGCACCCTCCAGCCCCGCTGCGCCTACTTCCGCGGCGGAGGAGCGCATGACACTCTTGGAGGCCGCGGTACGCGAGGGACTCGAAGAGATACAACTCCTCCGGGACACTCTGCGTGCGGCACTCGTCGCCGCCGCCGCTCCGACAAATGATCCTCGACCGCAGAATGTCAGCGAGCCGCCGCTCGCCCCGATCACGCCGCAGGGGTAAGATCTACGATGGGACGCCGAGCGCGCGAGCGCGCCATGGTGAATCATCCATGCCAGTACGTCAGCGCGCTGGTGATTCCTCCGTGCCAGTATCGCGACCATCCAGGCGAAATTCTCGGATTTTGACTACCACATCATGGTCGTCGACGGTGACACCGAGTGGGGCCTGATCACCTGCGACAACGACTGCGAGATGCAGGGCTTCTGTGGCGGGGTCCCCGACTACCCTTGCGATCTGCTTCACCTCGTCACCGACTGCGATCGCACGATCGGCGCCGGCAACGTCTTCGCCGCTGGTGGGAGCGCCAGCAACAAGCCGTGCGAGATCGCGGGCGGCCGGCGTTACTTGACCAACGAGCAGCCGAACCTCGCCGAGACCTTCTCTTGCGTCGCCAGGCTCGGCGTCAGCGGTCGCGACCTGATGGGTCAAGCGCTGAGCGCCGCGATGAAGCCAGAGATGAACGCCCCGGGCGGCTGCAACGCCGGCTTCCTCCGTGACGATGCGTTGCTGATGGTCACCTTCATCGGCGGCTACGACTACGACTCGAAGGGCAACCCGGATCTTTGGGCGGATCGTGTGCTCTCGGCCAAGGGCGGTGATCCGGGGGCGGTGGTGATGGTCAGTATCCTCGATCCCAAGTGCCCCCCGTATGATCGAGTCTGCGAGCTGGTCAAAAAATTCCCGTACCACCTGGTCGCGAACAGCGACTTCGGCTACCTGAGCGCGTTCGAGGACGCGACCGAACTGGTCGCAGAGGCGTGCGCCGAGTTCATCCCGGGCTGAGCGCGGGCTCAACCGCCGATGTGGGCGACCGCCGGATAGCCGTTGTTGCCGAGGCCGCCCGCGTACACCTCGCCGAAGGCGCCGATCGCGACGGCGATCGCCATGTGGAAGTTCTTGTTGTCCTCGCGGCTGTAGGTCCACAGCGGCGCCGCTGATCCGGGCTTCAACGCTCGCACTCAGAAGGCGCCTTCGTTGCCCTTGGCCCCGCCCATCACGACGACGGCGTAGCCGGCCGGGCTCCAGGCGATATCATCTGGCCCATAGGACAGGCTCGGCAGATCTCCGATCGGCGCGAACCAATCGTCGCCGCCCTTCGGATCGTGCACACGCAGGGTCGCCTTCGGATCGCAGTCATCGCCGCAGAAAAATCCCGCGGTGATGTAGCGCCCTTGGTCGTCGATTGCGAGCGCCCGGCCGCCGGTCTGGGTGGTGCCCTCGATGCCGCCGACCTTCCACTTGTGAGCCTTGGAGACCAAATCGAACTCCAGCAAGAAGTGGCGATCTCGCTTGGGAGATTGGTCGTCATTCTCGTGTTTGCCGTGTGCTTCGCCGACCATCACGAACGTGTCGCCCGCGAACGCGCAGTCGCGGACGATCTCGGTGAACTTGTGCGGCACCTCGTCGTCCTTTTTGGCCACGTAGTCGAAGGTCCGCGTTTCGCCGAACTGGTTCGGCCGATAGATCCACGCTGCGGCGTCCCAAGCGTCGGCGTGGCCGCTGGGAGCGGCGCCGCAAACGGCGGTCAAACCGGAGGGATGGGCGCCGAGGGCGAGGGCGAGCTCGTCCTTTCCGCCGAGGCCGCGGTTGGTTACGCCGGCGTCCCACGAGCTGAGTTGCCCGAGCCACCACTCGGTTCCGCCGACACCTGTCCGGTAGGCCAGCAGAGTGATCGCGCCGTCGGCGTGGGATCGCCGCTCGGCAGTACGCCGAGCGCCTTCACGATCCCGCCGCCGATGAGGTCGTTGGCCTGCCAAAAGATCTCGGCGCCGGGCGTCGGCAGGGCGATCTTGTAGTATGTCGTGATGGTGTCGCCGATGAGATCGCCGCGCCACGGGTGAGGCCCAGGATCTGCGTGCCGTTGGCGAGGCCGGTGTTGACGGCGAGCTCGCCCTGAAAAATTACGGGGTCCTGCTCGAAGTCGGGGTCGAGGGCGGCGAGCTCAATCACGGATCCATCTTCGAGCTGCATCGACACGCCTTCGGCCCCCTCAGCCGTGACCGTGACGGTGAGCGGCCCGTTTTTGAAGATGACCGGCCCGGGGGTGAACTCGTGCTCGATGATCTGCGGGGCTGGTAGGGCGCCTTCGGTGTCGTCGCCGGTGTAGCCAGCGGAGGAGGCGTCGCTGTCGCTGTCGGAGCCGTGCGGCGGCGGTTCGGTGGTGACGGTGCTGATCGGTGGGCTGCTGTTGGCGGAGTCGTCGCTGCCGCTGTCGCTGTCGCTGTCGCTGTCGCTGTCCTCGGTCGTGTAGTACTCCAGCAGGGTCTCGTACCCGCTCGGGTCGTAGCAGGCGGGCACGAGGGCGAGGAGGAGGACGTGGGCGGGTCGACGCATGCGGAGATTTCCTGGACGCGCAGCGGTAGGCGCGGTTGCGAGCATGCGCTGATTCGCGCGCGCTAGGCAAGGGGCGCGCGTGCGACGGCTCGCCGGGAGCATGTTCCGACGTCGAGCACTGAAGCGGTCTCGGGCGTGGCCCCGATCACGCCGGGCCAGCGGCGTCGGTTGCGATCTCGATCAGATCCACCAGCGGAGACCACACGGAGCTCTGCTCCGCGGCGTGGCGCGCGTACACGAGGGCCTCATGATCGGCGCAGTCACGCCAGGCGGTGAGGCTCGCCTTCGCTTGCTCGTAGCCGTTATCGGGGGTGGCCACCTGTCCCGCCGCGACCTCGAGTGCTCGGCGGAACGCGTCGGCGCTCGGGGGACGCCGGGCCGGATCTTTATCAAGAGCGCTGGCGACCAGGGCCTCGAGATCGTCGGAGATCCCACGATCGGGCGCTCGCTCGGTGACGGAGGGGGCCTGCTGGCTGGCGTGGGCGCTGAGCACCTCGAGGACCTTCGTGCCGGGGAACGGTACACGTCGGGTGAGCAGCTCGAACAAGATCACGCCGACGGCGTAGATGTCGGCGGCGGGTCGATCATCGGTCTAGCAGCCGCCAGTAACGGCGATCTCTTGATCAGCGGCGGCACCTTCATCGACGGCGATAACAGGTTGATCGTCCGTCGGCTCTCACCCGATGGAATGTCGCTCAAGTGGTCGAGCATCGCGTGTACTGGGAGAAACGGGCGAGGGATCGCCGTCGATCCCCGCGATCAGAGCGTCGTTGTCGTCGGCGACGGGACGGGCGCGAACGCCGACGATAACATTCGCCTCTGCAAACACAGCAGCAACGGCGCCCTCCTTTGGGGCAAAGACATCGACAGCGACGCCGGCAGCGACTTCGGCTACGGCGTCGCGATCACCCCGGCAGGTACGATCATCGCGGTCGGGATCATTGCCGCCCCCGGCGGTAGCGACGCCTGGGTCGCCGCCTTCGCCCCCTGATCGAAGCGCAGCTCGCGAAGCCGACCTCACTGCCCGCCTCAAACGCTGGTGGTTCTACGGGTTCAGCTCGGGCCAACACGACCCCGGAGATCATAGGAGCCTGCCAGGTCACGGTGTTGGTCGCGGGGTAAACCCTCTCTCGGATCTTGACGCTCATTGAATCCTCCATGAGCGCCGCTCTGTGCCTTCGAGCAGGGACCCTAGCACGATCTCGCGCATGAAGTGGAGCCGTCGACCGATCCTCAAGGACCCCGGGAGCTCATCCCCTTCTTCTCCTGCCCCATCATTCACCTCCCGCTCCACGATCCACCTCCGCGGGGGCCCGCCACCCACCCCACTATTCGATGGTAAACGGCCCCCCGGCCGGCGTCAGCGGGAGTGATCGCTCATGGCCAACAGGGGCTCTGGTTCGACCCGTGCGCGAGCAAGCGCGACGCGCGACCACGCCATGTGATTTTCATAACGTCAAACGTGGGACGGCGTATAGCCTGGTCTGGACGTGATGCGGGGCGACTTGCGCGGTCGTGCCCGTCCGGGGGTGTTGACCCGGGCGGCCGGCTTGCTTTTCATAACCATATGAGCGAGCCCAACAACCTCAACCTCTCCCTCACCTTCGGCCGCGGCGAGGTGCACATCTGCATGCCGGCGCTCGCCGTCAAGGTGGAGCCCTCGCCATCGACGGGTAAGGCCGTGCGGGTGTGGATCTCGCTCAACAAGACCCGCCCCGGGGAGAGCCCGATCGAGATCGCCGTCTTCCCCAGCCCCGAGAGCTTCCTCGAGCAGTTCAGCGACTGGATCCGGCGGTACCGCGCGCCGACCCCCGAGCAGGGCGACCAGGGTGGCGGGGGAGCCGTGCAGGGTGAAGAGCGTGACCGCTGAGCGCGGAGGCTGAGGGCCAGAACGAGGTGGCGAGGGGGGGCGGCCCGCCCCCGGCCTGCTCCTCGGCTATGTCGGCGCCCTCGAGGCAGCCGCCGGCGACCACTCCCGCGTCGTCTGGAGCGTCCTCGACCTCGCCCGCAACCCCGGCGCCCTCGACCTCCGTATCGCCCTCCGCGATCTGCTCGCCCGCGCCGTCGCCGTCATCGGCGAGCCACGCACCCCGCGCCCATCGGGCTGCGCCAGGGGCCGCGACCCTGCGAGCTAGCAGCCTCGCCGCCGCCATGCGCTCCGTGATGTGGCGCGGCGTCAACGATCGCGGCGGGAAGGGCGGTTTGATCAGCGGCGATCGCAGCGCGCGCCACGAGCGCGACCACACCAACCGCCACAACCGGCGCCACGACGAGCGCCGCCATGAGCACCACCAGCCACCAGCGCCGCCACGTCGGGGCCGCGCGCGGCGGGCGTCCCGGCGGCGCCTCTCTGGCCGGATCGGGCTCGTGACTCCACAAGAGGAACTCCCGCGGGGGCGGGGTGGTCGCGGCAGGCGCCGAGCTGACGGACAAAGGGGGGCCGGCGCAAACCAACGATGCGACGCAGATCCCGAGGAGCCGTGCTGCCGACCTCGTGATCTGGTTGCCTGGCGCGGCTGTGAGCGCTCACGCGAACCACTTAAAATGTCCCAAAAGACACGTTTATGGCGGCCCGCGGGGGCCGTGGAGGAACACCTCGATCGTGGGGATCGCCGGGCCGATGCTCCTCACGCGGGTGAGGCGGCCGAGGTGGGGGTCCGCGCTGAGGCCCGCGGAGGCGGAGAAGCCGAGGACGGCGTTGTCCAGCCAGGCCCCGCGCAAGATCCAGTCCAGGCCGAGCATGAACTGTCTGCCTACGGCCGCGAGCCGCTCCGCTGCGCGGACCCTCCGCGTGATCCGGAGGAGGAGCGCCTTGATCTTCGACGTCGCTGAGAGGTCGTCCTCCATAGCATCAGGGATCTCAGATGCGGCGGGCGACCGCAACGGGCCTTTTCGGGCGTAGGGCTGCCGCCTCGTGTTTCTCTCCGCGCTCACCCGCCGGCATCGACCTCACCCTCCGGGCGGCGCAGGCCCGCACCACCCGCGCGCTCGTGGCTCGTTGAGCTCGGGCAGATCGCCCACCCCGGCCGTGACGCGTGGATCCGTACGAATGACACGATCGCGCAGGCGATGTTGTATGGAATGTTTCACGGCGCGCAGGTGAGCCCCGGCGTGGTTTGTCCGTGAGAATCAAACGTTTGGCGGCGCGCAGGCGAGCCCCGGATTGTTAAATCCGTACATCTTTTAGTTTTGGCGGCGCGCTGGTGACTTGGCGAGGGGGCCATGCGCACAAATGCCCGTCATAATCGACAGCGATTCGTATCTCAATCCACGCGCGTTCGTATCTGATTCGGCGTCGAATCCGCGACGATGAGGCTTGCCGAGCGCCCGTCCTCACCCGCGTGGAGGGCGGCTCCGTTCGCGCCTTCCGGCGGGAACTCGCCGGGAACTCGGGATGGATTCCGGGCGCGGAATCGGCGTGACATGCCGGCGGGCTGTGACCTCGGGGGGCGCGGAATCGTTGTGACCTGCCGGGGGCTTTGACCTCGGTGACCCGACGAGGACCTTGGAGCAAGGTGTCTCGCGACGATCCGCCGGAGGGCTCACGATAGGCACCGCCTGACGGACAGGCGCCCACCTGACAGCCGGGAGCGCCGACGCCGACGGCTGCGCCGTGGGTGAGCCAGGTCGGCGCGCCCTCGATCGTTACCCGAGTTCGCGCGGCGCGGTATCGAAGCGCCGAAGCGCCCCGGTTGTGGCGCTGGTTGTAGACACGCTCGGGAGCACTGGCGGGTCCTCTCGTTCGAGCGGCATCAGTGTGTGATGTCACGAATGGCTTGTGCGGCGACCTTCGGACGGCCCGAAAGGGCGCTGAAATCAGCCTCTCGGCCCCCCCTGCGCAGATGCCGCGAGAGCTCCGTACCCGACCGCCGGACCAAATTTTGGGTTGAACCTCGTAAGCGCGAGGAGTCGTGATTGACGTGCGCCGCAGATCACTGCTAGTGACAGCGTCTGGAGCTACGAATGTTCTTCTCTTCTGCTGGGTCACTTGCCTGCGTAGCTGAGGAATTCGGTGAGAGCTCGGGCGACCTGCTGCCCAGGTCTCTGGCCAAGTTCTGTTGCGCTACAGTGACCGGGGGGAGCGGGCGGACGTGCACGCAGGTGGACATCCTCTCCGGGTGCGCGAGCCCGCTGGTGGCGTTGGAATGCCCCAACGGGTTTATTGGGATGCAGGACGGGTCGGGCGGCTATATCTCCGTTACCTGTAACTGAACGATGATGGCTGGTCTGAGGTGGTGGCGGTGGGTCGTCGCGGCGGTGGCCTTGGTCGGCGCTTCCGGGGTCGTTCGTAGCGGGTGTGGGGAGGCTGAGTCGTCGCGCGTCGGGTCGGCTTCGCCTGGGCCCGCGGCCTTCGTCGCGAAGGCCGAGCCTCTCCGTGCGCGTGCGTCGGCGCTCCCTACGCCTGCGCTGTGTGAGCTGCTCATCGTGGATGTCTTTGGGGGGGAGGTGGCTGCGACCGTGCTCGTCGCAGGAGGTGCGCAGGAAGACGCGCCGAATGGTCGGTGGGACTACGAGATCCAGAGCGCGCCTGGGGGCGCCCCCTTGGTGACCGTGAGTGCTCCCGACTATATCCCCGTGGAGGTGGATCTCCTGTGCCCAGGTCGTCGGACGGTGGTGCTCATGCCCGCCTCGCGTATTCGAGGCCGAGTGACCTTGAATGGTGCGCCAGCGCTTGGGTTGCCCGTCAGGGTCCGCTCTGGCGACCACGAGGCGTCGATCGAGGGCGAGGCGGACTTCGTGTTCGGCCGCCTCCCTCCGGGGAGCTACTTGATCGAAGCGACGGCGCCGGGGCTCCGCGGGGTGAGCGAGCGGGTGATTCACCTCGGGCTCGCGGAGGAGGTGAACGGGATCGGGGTCGATCTACAAGCCGCGGGGAGCCTTCGCGGGCGGGTCCGTGCTGGACGGGCGCCGCTCGGGGCTGGGGTGAGAGCGCGTGTCGGCGGGCGCGAGGGGATCACCGGAGAGGACAGCAGCTTTGTCGTCGATGGGATCGTCCCAGGGCAACATGTGCTCCAACTCGTCGGCCCGCCCACAAGTTCGATGCTGCTGTACGTGGAGCGCCCCGTCACCGTCGCGAACGGAGAGACGGAGATCGACGTGGATGTCGGGGAGAGGTCTGTGCTCGCGGTGCTGGCTGTAGACGGCGCAAATTTGCCGCTCGTGCAGGTGAGCCTCGATGTGGAGTGGAGCAGTGATGACGGCCGAATTATCCGCCGCCCTTGCATCACCGACGATGAGGGGCGCTGCTCTCTCGAAGGCTTGGAGCCGGGACGGATCGTCGCCCGACTCGATGTGGGTGGCGGCGCTGGAGTGATCGAGGAGCGCTCGATCCCGTCACCTCAGGCGCTGATCCTCCGCGCGGGGGGCGAGCTTGGGCGGCTCATCGGCTCGCTTCGCGACGCGAACGGGGCGGCGGCGAACGGGCGCATGGTGGTGCTGCGGCGTGTTGGTTTGGACACAGCGCCGCCACCCGCGGTCGCGTTCTCGGACGACTCCGGGGCCGTGACGTTCGCGCCGGTCGAGCGCGGGCGGTATCGACTTGAGGTCCTCCGCGCTCGTGACCCAGCGGACGTAGAGACGGCCTTGGAGGTCGACGTCGAGGCTGTAGAGCAGCGACTGAGCGTGGTGCTTGATCCACCCTTGGATAGGGTCTGGGGTCAGGTGACCGATGAGGTGGGGGCGGCGGCTCCTGGGGCGCGCGTGCGCGTCTTGCCGGCGATGGTCGAGGGCGTGTGTTGGGTCCGGTTCCCTCAGGGCGGCGAGGTGACCGTCGCGGATCTCCGCGGAAGGTTTGAGCTCGCAGGAGTCCCGCTTGGTGGCGTCGTCGTGGCGACGAATGGGCGCGCGATGGGCAGCATACGCGTCGATGAAGGCGTCGCTGAAGGCCGATCCATCAGCCTCTCACTTCAACGCGTGGCGAACGTACGGCTCAACGCTGACCGATCCCTGGTCGGCTGCTGGGCGACGCTTCGGCGAGGAGCTTGCTTCGTCGCGGCTACGTCGAGGGCGGAGGTGATGATGGTGGATCTGCCCGCGGGGGAGCCGCTCGCTCTAGAGTTGACATGCCCCGATGGCTCGGTGGGGCAGACTGTTGTCACCCTGGAGCCGGGGACCCAAGAGATTGAGCTCGTCCTTCATTGATGTCCGGGCGCGCGCGGGACCACGGAGGTCGGCGAGCCCGTGGTGCGGCCATCCGTGGGGCCCGTTGTGCGGCCGCCGGTGTGGCCCGTGGTGCCCCGCCGCCCGCACGGCCAGTCGGCGCCCGCCCGCCGCCGCGTGGCTCACCTCGCCGCCTCGCCGCGGCGCGCCTTGCGTTGCTGCACCCAGCGGATCCCGTCGACGATCCCGCGCAGATCGACGGGCGGCCCCCCCCGCGCCTTCTCGGCCGCCACCAGCGGCGCGATCCTCGACCACTGACGATCGGTGAGCGGCACGAAGGGCGCCTCGCTCGCGGGCGGGGGCGCGTCGCGCCACGCGTCGGTGATCCGCTTCGCGGTTGTCTCGAGCGCGCTACGTACTGACTGATCGGACAGGTGAGCGTAGCGCTTCGTCGTCATCGGCTGCTTGTGGCCGAGCATCTCGCCGACGATCGCCAGCGGCACCCCGGCCATCAACGCGTCGCTCGCGAACGAGTGGCGGAGGTCATGCAGGCGCACATCGGGCAGCCCGACGGCGGTGCGGATCCGCTCCCATGTGTCGTTGATCCGCGTCAGCCGGCCGCCGTTTCGACCGCGCAGCACGAAGCCAAAGCGCGGGTTGCCGGCCTTGTCGTGGATCTCCCGCAGCAGCGTCATCACCTCGCTCGAAACACGCGCCGTCCGCTGGCCCGTCTTCGTGTCCGGGTAGTTGAGACACGCGTGTTGCCAGTCGATCATCTCCCACGTCAGCGTCAGGATCTCGTTGCGGCGGTGGCCCGTCAGCATCAGCAACATCAGCGCCCACGCGCTCACGGGCTCGATGTTGCCCTGCGCCGCGAACGACACCCCCAGCTTGCCCCGCGGCAGCGTTGTGTCGTGAAGAAGCGACAGTGTCCGCCGAGCCACAGCAGCCCGGCTTCCATGTCAGCCCGCTGCTCCTCCGCCCCGTTTATTTTCACCCGACAGACCCGACAGACCCGACAGACCCGATGCACCCGACACACCTGCACCACGACGAGTCGACATCCGCTCCCTTCTGTCGAGTCGCCGCGGAACCCGAAGCGACACCGATCGAGCCGCGATCGAGACACCGCCCGCGGCTGTCGTCGATACCCAACGCGGCTGCCCGAAGTACCTGAAGCGACACCTAAAGCGACATGCACGCGATCGCGCGAGCAAGAGCGCGACCGCGCTGAGGTAGAGCACGCTCGACTTTGGGTCGGGCTCGCGGAGGCAGGCGGCGAGGCTGTGGGGGCCGTGGGGATCGAGCGGGGTCGTTGACGTGGGCGCGGGTGTGGCGGTTGGCGCAGGCGCGGCCGTCACGCGCGCCTTCGCCAACCGCGCCAACGCGCGCGTGTGCGGGCGTAGGCGGCGCCTAGTTGACCCGAAGAGCCGCCCAACATGTGGGCGAGCAGGCGCAGGCCCGGCTGGCCGCGGCCGGGAACTTGCTGAGGCGGCCGGGGAGGCGGGCCACAAAGTCGAGCTGGCGCAGCGAGGGGGCGATCGAGGACCTCGACCTCTACGTCCGGCCGTCTACCCGGGCTCTGCGGGCATCCGTCTCGCGACCCAGTACCCCGGCCGACGCCTCGCGTGGGCGACCGCCATGACGACGACCCGAGCGTCATCGACCTCGTAGAACACGACGAACGGGAACCGCCGCAGGACCGCGCGCCGCCACGGGGCGGACCAGATCGGAGACCGCCCGGGCGCCTCGGCGATATCAAACAGCGCCCGGTCAACAGCCTCGATGAACTCGATCCCGAGACCGACGCGGCGAGCCTCGTACCACACCGCCGCCTCCTCGATCTCGGTGCCTACATCTGGATGGATGACGAGCGGGAGCGTCACGGGCTTCCCAGGCGTTGGAGGATCCGCGCCCGTACCTCAGACCACGGCCGAGCATCCACCGCCCCGCGCGCCTTCCGGCGTGCAAGCTCCTCGATCCACGCCCGCTCCCACTCGGGATCAGCGGGCCCTTCAACGCTGTCGATCAACTCGGAGGCCAAGGCGAGCCGCTCTGCTTCGGGGAGGTCGAGCGCACGGGCGGCGAGGTCTCGGGCGGTGGTGGACATGCTCGGATCCTACTACACCCCCGCGCCCACGGCCCCCACGATCCCCGCGATCTCCCCCCAAACCCCGCTCTCCGACCATTTTGAGAACCACCGCCAGCACGTCGTCGGCGTCCCGAAGCGCGCTGGTACCTCGCGCCAGCGGGCCTTGCGTTGCTGCACCCAACGGATCCCGTCGACGATCCCGCGCAGATCGACGGGCGGCCCCCCCCGCGCCTTCTCGGCCGCCACCAGCGGCGCGATCCTCGACCACTGACGATCGGTGAGCGGCACGAAGGGCGCCTCGCTCGCGGGCGGGGGCGCGTCGCGCCACGCGTCGGTGATCCGCTTCGCGGTTGTCTCGAGCGCGCTACGTACTGACTGATCGGACAGGTGAGCGTAGCGCTTCGTCGTCATCGGCTGCTTGTGGCCGAGCATCTCGCCGACGATCGCCAGCGGCACCCCGGCCATCAACGCGTCGCTCGCGAACGAGTGGCGGAGGTCATGCAGGCGCACATCGGGCAGCCCGACGGCGGTGCGGATCCGCTCCCATGTGTCGTTGATCCGCGTCAGCCGGCCGCCGTTTCGACCGCGCAGCACGAAGCCAAAGCGCGGGTTGCCGGCCTTGTCGTGGATCTCCCGCAGCAGCGTCATCACCTCGCTCGACACACGCGCCGTCCGCTGGCCCGTCTTCGTGTCCGGGTAGTTGAGACACGCGTGTTGCCAGTCGATCATCTCCCACGTCAGCGTCAGGATCTCGTTGCGGCGGTGGCCCGTCAGCATCAACAACATCAGCGCCCACGCGCTCACGGGCTCGATGTGCCCCTTGTTGGTCGGCGGGATCTTGAGGGCGGCCTGGATCTCCGTGACGACGCGGCGGCGCTCCTCCGGCGACAAGAAACGCTCCACCATCCGCGACTTCCGCCGCTTGATCCCAGCCGTCGGGTTGCGCATATCCGCCAGCTCCCAATCGTCGATGACACGGGTATAGAGGCTGCCGATGACGCAGATCATGCAGTCCGCCGCTGACCTGCGCTCCAGGTTTTTTGCATAAAGCGACTTCACATCGCTGCGAGTGATCGAGTCGAAGGCACGATCGCCCAGCGCAGGCAGGATGATCTGCTCGAGGCAGCGCCGGTAGTTCAGCGCCGTCCCCGGCTTCAGGTGAGGGCCCGCGTGTTCACGGAGGAACCGCTCGGCGACGTCGCGCAACGTGATCTGCGACGGAGAGGGTTTTAGAAGCTCGTTTGCGGCCCTTTTCGGCGAGCGAGCTTGCGCAGATCGAGGCGCGACCCCGGCCGCCACGCTCGCGATCATCGGCGGCTTCGCCGGCTCATCCTCCTCATCGTCGCGCCCTGCCGGCGGGCCGCCGGCCAAGATCGCCATCGCCTGGAGTCGCGCCTGTTCGGCGGAGAGCTCGGGCCCCCACTGTCCGATCCGCACGCGGCTGTCATGACCTCCGCGTCGATGCCGGACCAAAAACACCTTCTTCCCGGTCGGCAGCACCCGCACCGCGAAGCCAGCCAGCCGGCCGCAAGTGACCTCATAAACCCGGCCGCGAGGCCGCAGCCCCCGCACCATCGCGTTCGTGATCGCCTCCATCTGACACCTCCTCGTCAGGGCTCAAAATCGATCCAAATTCGATCCAACTCAAGGCCAAAATTGGCCCGCTCTAAAAGACACAATCTATCGCAGATAAACGCGCAGCGCGGTTCTAAGCCATGTTGGTGTTATTGGTGATCGAATAAGCGTGTTGATTCCAGATCTTCCGGCCTGGCCGCCACGATTGATCCATGTCACCGAGCACCGTCACGCCGGTCTCGGCGCCCATATAATTCCAGTGAACCACGACGATCTCCACCTCGCCGTCGCCGTCGACGTCGAGGATCAGCGGGTACTCGATGATCGTCGCGTTGTTGTGCTCCGCGTACTTCAGCTTGATCGTGCCGTCGTTACCCGCGAACACATATAAAAACTCCTCATCCGCGTAGACCACGTCGGCGATCCCGTCGCCTTCGAAGTCATAGACGGACGAGCCGGTCGCCGACGATGAGAAGTCGATCGTCGGCTGCTGCCACAGCACCGCGCCGTCGCCGTCGAAGACCACGTACGCGGTGCGGCCCGCGACCCCGATCTCGGGCGCGCCGTCGCCGTCGAAGTCGGCGATCGTCGGCGGCCCGCCCGCCTGCCCTGGGTTTGTGACGCTCCAGATCGTCCCGCCGCCCGCGTTTTGCAGGCGGACGATCCCGCCGCCCGCGATCACGATCTCCGGCGCATCATCGCCGTCGAAGTCGGCGATCGCGGGGTAACCGTCCGTGAGCCCGTTGTTCCACTTCGCGCTGCCGTCAGGCCGATACAGCGCGTTCCCGACCACCACCTCTTGGACCCCGTCGCCGTCGACGTCCGCGGCGAAGGACACGCTCGAGAACGACGCCGCCCCGGTGCCGAAGGCCCCTTCGCCCTCAGGGTGCCGTCGCTGTTCATAATCACCCGGCCGACGATCACCTCGGGCTTGCCGTCCGCGTCCATGTCGGCGATCGCCGGGGTCGAGTAACAAAATGAAAGATCGCTCAAAAACGTCTCTGCGCTGGTCCACTTGAGCGCACCGTCGTGCTCAAAGGCGCGGATCCGCAGGTCTGCGGTGATCCCGACGATCTCGACCAGGCCGTCGCCGTCGATGTCCCCCGCCGCCAGCCCCGAGGTCGCGCAGAGCTGGCCGATCAAGTCCCAGTGCTCGATCGAGCCGTCGCCGCTGAGCGCCCGCACCGTGCCGGGCCCGTCCTGGCCGGCGTCCGCGGTGACCAGGATGATGTCAGGCACGTCCGCGTCGTCGATCTCCCCGTCCTTGTCGTCATCGTTCAGCGAGGCGACGATCGGCATCATCATCACGTTGCGCGACCCTGGGTTCACCGTCCAGCTCGCCCGCTTCCACTCGACCACCGGGTTGAAGGTGCCCACCTTCGCCTCGTTCTTGCACTCCGGGTCGAAGTCGCCGACGAAGCCCGGGGGCGGGTCATCGCCGCAGAAGCCGCCGCCCGCGGTCGTGTCAGAGTCCGTCCCGCTGTCGGTCGCCGTGCTCCCCTGCGACTCGCTCGCCCCCATCGTCGACGTCGACGTCGACGTCCCCTCGGACTCGCTGCCAGCGCTGGTCGACGCCTCCGTCGAGGTGCCGCTCGCCTCCGTCGTCGACGTGAACCCTGCCGTCGCCGACATCGACCCGCCGCTGCTGCTGTCATCGCCGTTACAAGCGACCACGAGGCCCGCAGCCGCGAGCGAAGGCGAGAAGAGGCGAACAATCCGAGCGCTGGTGTGCATGGCGAACCATCGCTCAAAACCACTGGGTCTTCAACCGAGCGCGCGCATCTCTTGCGCGAATTCGTCCAACACCGCCGCGCCGCTCGCACCCTCGTACGAGGATGATGCGCGGTCAAACCCAGCCGCGTAGCCGGTTCTCTTGCTCTTGGTACAGGTGGATCCCCGCCTTCACCACCTCGATCGCCTCCTTCGCGCCCTGCATCGCGTCGACCGTCACGCTCTTATTCTCGAGCGTCTTATAGTCCTCAAAGAAGCGCTGGATCTCCCGCCACGTGTGCTTGGGGAGCTGAGAGAGGTCGACATAATCCTCAAAGGCCGGGTCGTGCACGTGCACCGCGATGATCTTGTCGTCCTGCTTGCCGCCGTCGGTCATCCGCATCACCCCGATCGCCCGAGCGCGCACGATCGACAGCGGCTGCACCGGCTCGTTGCCGAGCACCAGCACGTCCAGCGGGTCGCCGTCGTCGCAGTAGGTGCGCGGCAAGAAGCCGTATCCGCCGGATAATGGACCGCGCTGTACAGCACTCGATCGACCCGCAGCATGCCAGAGGGTTTGTCCAGCTCGTATTTGACCTTCGAGCCCTTCGGGATCTCGATGACCACGTTGAAGCCGCGGTCGACGCCATTCTCGGGGTTGGGGAGGTCGTGCCAAGGGTGAACCATCGTGCGCGCGAGTATAGGCGCCCGCGGCCGCCCAGCGGCGAAAAAAAGGCGGAGACCCGAAGCCTCCGCCCACGCGGGCGACGCCCGCCTCGTCAAGATCAGGCGCTCGTCAGCCGTCGATCCTGCGGCCCTGAATCACGCGGATCAGGACCACGACGACCGCGAGCACGAGCAGGATATGAATAAATCCTCCGACCGTATACGAGGTCACGAGCCCGAGCACCCACAGCACGACCAACACCGCAGCGATTGTCCAAAGCATATCTTCATCCACCTTCTGCGAGCCGGTTCTCGACTGGCGACAGGACATTATCATAAAGAGAATCATTAAACCAGCGCAAGAACCGCGCGCGCGCCGCGGGCCGGCCGCTAGCTGTGCTTCACGCGGTCGCCTGCGTCGCGGGCCGCCTTCCCGGCGGCGTCGAAGCCCTCTTTGATCTTCTCACCGGCGCGGCCGGCGAGGTCCTTCGCCGAATCAGCCGCTTCGGCGAGCCTGTTCTCGACCTTGTGAGCGGTCTCCTTGGCGCCGTGCTTGATCTTGGTCCCCGCCTCTTCGGCGCGGTTCCCGAGCTTCTCGGCGGCCTCTTTCGCGGCGTGCTTCGCCTGCTCAGCTGCTTCGGCGGCCTTATTCTTGAAGTTGTCAGTCGTCATGATCATCGCTCCCTGCGGTTGTACTCGCGGAGTCATCTCCGCGGTGGTCGGCGCCCTCTAGAGAGCGCCGACCTCGCGACCATGATCTAGCAGGCGCAGGACCGATGCCGCCAGCGCAGGTGGTTCGGCGAAACGATCGACTCTGCGCATTTATAGCCGCAGCGCGGGCGACGCCTCACTCCTCGCGGATCTTCTCGGCGGCCTTCTCGAGCGCGTCGGCGCTCTTCTCTTTGACCTCCTTCACGTCCTCGCGCGCCTCCTCCCGCAGGTGCTCCGCGGCGGCCTTCGTCTTGTCGGCGGCCTCCTTGGTCGCGTCGCTGGCCGCCTCGACCCCGGACTTCGCCGACTGTCCGGCCATCTGCGCCGCCGCCTTCGCCTCGCTCTTGGATTTGTCGCCGCAGGCGACCGACGAGAGGGCGCAGAGCGCGGCGATCGCCCAGCTCCGCTGATTATTTGTGTGTTGATCTCTCATGATACGCTCCAATTGCATCGCTGCGCGGCCACAGTACCAGCGACGCGCGGACAAACGCAAGCCGCTCATTTTGCGCAGACTTCAGGGTTGAGCGCCTCTCTAGGCGATTGCTCAGAGAAATCGGCGCACCCCGGCCTCATCACGGAGCTCTGAGCCGCCGCGGAGCAGCTCGCGAGCCAGCGAATCGACCGAGATCTTGCCTGTCGGCGTCGCGCGCGCGCTGGCCCGCGCGCCCTCGCGGAGCCGCGAATCGCCGCCCAGCGGGGTGAAGCCCGCGCACACGGCGGCCGAGCTCGGCAAGCCCAACAGGTCCAGCGCCGCGATCGCCTTCTCCGCGCACGCCAGCGCCGCAGTCGCGCTCGGCAGCTCCGCCCAGCACTCCTCTGGATCTTGCGCGAGCACCCGCACCCCCGAGAACGCGCGGCCAAAGAGCCCGCGCAGCAGCGTCCACGACGCCGGCTCCGCCGCGAACGCCACCGCGGCGACCAAGCGCGAGTCGAGCGGCGCCGCCGGCTGGGTGGAGGCGCCGCCGAGGAAGCGATGGACCTCGTCGACCACCGCGTCGCGCCCCACGACGAAGGGCAGGTGGGCATCCCCCGCGAGCTCGACGAGGCGGGCGCCGGGGATCAGCCCCGCCGCGGCCCGCGCCCCCGCGATCGGCGCGAAGCGATCCTCACGGCGATGCAGCAGCAGCGTCGGCGCGCGGATCGCCGGCAGCAGCGCCCGCAGGTCCATCTCCGCGAACCAACGCCAAAGCGCCTCCGCCGCGCCGGGGCTCGCGCCCGTGCGCAGGTATCGCGCCCACCACTCGCGGAGCGCCGGGTCGCTGGCGAGGGACGGCGCGAAGTCATCGAGGAGCAGCGGCCCGCCCCACGAGGCGCCGATCTGCGCCAACACCGACTCGTGGAGCCCTGGGCTGAGCCCGTGCTGGTTGGTGGCGCTGATCATCACGGTGGGGCTAGCGCCGTCGAGGATCAGCGCCCGCGCCCGCTCCGGCCGCAGCGCCGCATACGTCGCCGCCAGCGCCGAGCCGGCGGAGAAGCCCATCACCGCCGCGCGATCGGCGCCTACCGCGTCCAAGACGGCGTCGATGTCCGCGACCTGGTCGTCGAGCGCGAGCGCGTCGGTGCCGCGGTCGCTCAGCCCTGTGCCGCGCTTGTCGATCACGATCACGCGGGCGAACGAGGACAGGCGACGCAGAAACGAGGCCATCGCCGGGTGCTCCCACGCGACGTCGAGGTGAGAGACCAACGCCGGGATCACCAGCAGATCCAGCGGCGCCGCGCCGATCACCTGGTAGGCGATCGACAGCCGGCCGCTCCGCGCATACTGCGTGAGCGGCGGCCCGACCGGCAGGTCCCACTGCGTCGGCGGGACCAGGTCCTGCGTCGCCGCCTCCTGGATCTGCGCGCGTTGCAGCCCGCGGACCATCACGTGGGCGATACGGTCGTACGCGTGCGCCCACGCCCGCCGCAGCGCGCCGTCCCACGCGTCGCCGCTCAGCGCCTCCAGGGACTCGAGCAATTGCGCGCCGACCGCCTCAAAGTGCGCCGCCGTCGCGCCGTAGCCGCCGTGGCGCCGGCCCAGGTCCTCGAGCAGCGGGATCAGCTCGTCGCGGGCGCCGAGCCGGCGGATCACCAGCTCGATCGACACCTCGAGCTTGTGCTGCTGCCCCCGCATGTCGGCCGGGAAGAGCGGACGAACCTCTGGGTGTTTTATGAAAAGATTTTCATAAAAATGATGGCCGAGCGCCGCGCCGCTCGCGCAGGCGCTGGAAGGAGGCGACCAAGCGGGCGTGATCGTCGTCGTCCGCCCCTCACGATCGACGAACGAGCGGTAGAGCGCGCGCACCACCTCGAAGGCGTCGACGACCGCCTCCGCCCGCGCATAGCGCTCACGCGGGCTCGAAGCGGTGAGGCGCGCGAGCAGATCACAGAACGCCGCCGGCGCGTCGGCGACCGTCACCGGGGGCACCTCGCGCGTCGCGAGGTGAACGAGCAGCGCGTCGCCCGCGAGCTCGCCGTGCGGCAGCGCGCCGACCACCAGCTCGTAGAGCACGAGCCCCAGCGCGTACAGGTCCGCGCTCTCGCTCGCCGGCTGCCCCTGCCAGCGCTCCGGCGCCATATAAAGGGGCGTGCCGGCGAGGGAGGCGTCCGTACGGCTGTGATCGCTGAGCGACACCCCTTCGCCGACCGAGCGGAGCTCTCCCTCAAAGATCTGGGCGATCCCGAAGTCGATGAGCTTGGGCTCGCCGGTGCCGGTCAAGACGATGTTCGCCGGCTTGATGTCGCGGTGCAGCACCCCGTGGCGGTGCGCCGCGGCGATCCCTCGGGCGAGCCCGAGCCCCAGCTCCAACACCTGCCGCCAGGGCATCGGCCTCGCGACCCGCGCGAGCGTCGGCCCGTCGAGGTACTCGTAGGCGATGTACGGCCGGCCCTCCGCCTCCCCGACCCGATAGACCGCAGCGACGTTCGGGTGGCTCACCCGCGCCAACGCGCGCGCCTCCGCCAGCAGCCGCGACCCGCGGGGATCGGGGTCGTCCTGCGTGTTGAGGAATTTGAGCGCGACTGGCCGATCGAGCAGGCGGTCGTGGCCGAGCCACACCGTCCCCATACCCCCTCGCCCGAGCGGTCGCACCAGCTCATAGCCGTCGAAGCCGCGCCCACGGACGAGCCGCACGGCCTCACCCGCGACGGTCTCGTCGTCGGGATCGGTCGTCTCCGGGCCATCGCTGGTCATCGATCACCTCTGCACGTCACGGACACGACCCGCGCCGGGGGTCATGTCTCTACCGACGGCGCCGATCATTTCGGAACGCAGATGCGCCGTCAACACCGCACCTCGCCGGCGCCGGCGCGGAGCAAGACCGCGCCGCGGACCCGGTCCCCGCGGGCTCACGGCGCGCGCAGCTCGGCAGCCTCGAGGTGGTTCGGATAACGCGCCAAAAATTCCTCCGTCGCGTGGCTCGCCGCGGCCTCCTCGCCGAGGCGCCGCAGGCAGAGGATCGCCCCGAAGCGGGCCTCCGCGTCCAGCGGCCCGCCGCGGGCGACATACGCCTGATAATGGCCGAGCGCTCGCGCCGGATCGCCGAGCCGAACGCGCAAGAGATCGCCGAGCTGGACGCGGGCGTTGTGCGCCTCGGGTGACCCGGGGAAGCGCTCCAACAGCTCGCCATACGCGTCCGCGGCGGCCTGCCAGCGGCCAGCGGTGCGCGCGACCCTGGCCGCCTCACGCAGCTCGACCAGCGTCGCCCCTCCGGCCACGAGCTGGCCTGTGCGAGCCGGCGCGGCCCTCCCGTCGCCGGTCTCGACCGCCGAGCGCTCGCCCGCGATCGCCAGCGCCGCGATCGACCGCGCCCGTCGACCTGGCTGCGAGACCCGCAGCGTATGCGGCCCCGCTAAGCGCCAGGATTTCATCTGTCCCAGGGGCCAGGATGATCCCATCCAACGCGGAGGACCCCGCGCCTCCGGCCGCGAACAGCAGCGCGCCGAGGCCCTCCGCCTCCCGCCAGAGCGCCCCGAGCTGCGCCCTCGCCCCTGCCCACGCCGCCAGCGACGGCGGCAGCGCCCCCACCGTCCAAGGCCCGAGCTGCGCGTGCTGCGACGCGGTCAGGCGCAGCGCCGGGCGGCTCGCGCTCCGCACCTCGACGACCCCCTCAAGCACGCCGACGCCGACCTCGCTCGCCCCGACCTCCACCGCGAAGATCGTCCCCACCGCGCGCGCCTCGCCCGCCGCGCTCGCGACCACGAACGTGTGCCCGCTCGGCAGCGGATCCAGCGCGGCGACCAAGCGGCCGCGCTCCAGCGTGATCCGGCGGCTCGGGCCCGCGGCCGCGTCGATCCGCGCGCGCCCCCCCGCGTCGACACAGACCACCGCGAGCGGCCCGTGCATCACCAAACAGGCCTCACCGCGCGCCTCGATCACCCCGCCCTCGGCCACCCGCTCGCCGACCGCCAGCGCCTCGCCTGCGGCCGATGATATACCTTCTCCAGAGGACATGGCGATGAGGACAGGTCGATGCGTCGCCCCTCGCGGCGCCAGCGCTGGCTCCGGCGCCGGCGCCCTCGCGGCTCGGCCCGTCGGCGGTGGCGCGATCGCTGCCGAGGGAGCGGCACCTGGAGCGCCGCGATCGTCCGCCCCTTGGATCCAGAGCCCGACCAGGCCGGCCGCGGCCGCCAACCCTACCGCCGCCGCGACCCCCGTCCACCGCCAGCCACGCCGCGCCAGCGACGGCGAAGCTTCTGGTTGTCGAGCCGAAGGCGCCCCGCCTGAGAGCGTCGCTTGAGCGCGCGCGAGGATCGCCAGGTCCTCCGCCTCCGACGCCGCCGCGCCCGCCGCTGCGCCCGCGCGGAGCCCCGCGATGAGCCCCTGCCAGGCCGCGCGCTCGGCCTCAAATTCACGGCAGAAGCTCGCCTCTTCGGGCGACATCGACCCTCCGAGCGCGACTCGCTCGACGATCGCCGACCAGCGCAGCTCCTCACGCCGCGCCTCGAGTCCGCGCTCCTCGCTGCTCATGCGCTCCTCCGCGGCCGCGACGGGCTGATCAGCGAGTCGCGGCGGATAAGCCGTCGCAGCGCCTCGCGGGCGGCCAGCAGGCGGTCTTTGACGGTGTTCGGCGAGACGCCCGTGAGCTCGGCGACCTCCGGGATCGAGTGATCGAGCACATGGTGGAGGATCAGCGCCTCACGTCGGGCCGTAAGCGCCGCCAGGTACTCGCGGAGGTCACGCGGCAACGACTCGCTCGCGAGCGGCGGCGGCGAGCGGCTCTCCGGGTCGATCAACCCCTCGGCCTCCGCCTCCCCGTCGATCCTGCTGCTACGGCGCCCTCGCTCGCGCGCCAGACGCATCGTCGTACGCGCGGTGATTCGATCCGACCACGCCTCGATCGCCCCCTCCCCGCGAAAGCCGGGCGCCGCCCGCAGCAGCTCGATCATACAGAGCTGGGTCGCGTCATCGGCGTCAGCGGGGCTGCTGAGCAGCGCGCGGGTCGCCCGACGCACCCGCGGAAGCACCCGCAGCGCGAAGATCTGTTGGGCCCTGGGGTCCTTGGCGGCTACCAGCTCCATCAGCTTGCGATCTCCCTCGAGGTCGGGAGCGCTCTCCCGCGCGCGCGTGTCATTCACCTTCTGCATCGCTTGTGGGCCGCGCTCGCCGGAGCGGGCGGAACTTTTTTCGCGGCTCCGCCCGAGGCTCTCCTTTATCGGTCTTTTCGGCGGCCGATAATTGCAAAAACCCAAAGAGCGGCGCCGCTGCGCCTCCCAGCGCCGCTTGCGCGGCTACGGCCGCTCGCAGGCGACCGCCAGGATCGTGAAGAGCGCGTCCCCGCGCGGGCGGCGGACCAGCACCTCATCGCCCTCTTGTTTACCCAGCAGCGCCCGCCCCACCGGCGAGTCCACGCTGATCAGCCCCGCGTCGGCGTCCCACTCGTCCGGCCCGACCAGTCGGTACGAGATCTCCGCCCCCTCTTCGTCCTCCAGGGTCACCCAGTTGCCAAAGAGCACCTTGCCGTCGGGGTCGCGCCGCGGCGCGAAGACCTTGAGCGACTCGAGGCGTTTCGCCAAGAACTCGAGGCGGCGGTCGATCTCGCGCAGCCGTCGCTTCCCATAGATGTACTCGGCGTTCTCCGAGCGGTCGCCGAGCGCCGCCGCGGCCGCGACCTCGCTCGTCACCCGCGGCCGCTCCACCCGCCAGAGCTGGTCGAGCTCCGCCTTGAGCTTCTTTTGGCCCTCGGGGGTGATGAAGTTGGTCTTCGCTCGGGGCTCGCCGCTCATCCTCGGGAGAGTGGCTGGGGCGGCCGCGCGAGGTCAAGCTACGGCTCTTGCCGGCCCATCGGCGGCAGCGCGCGGGTACCAGGCGGCGGCGGCGCCTCCTCGGCCTCCAGCAGCGCCTCGCCCGCGATCGCCCGCCCGCGCGCCCGCGCCTGCTCCACCTTGCGGCGGCTGCCCAGCACCGCGAACACCCCGATCCCGCCGACCAGCACCCCGAGCAGCAGCACCATCGTCGAGAGCAAGTAACCCAGCGAGATCAGCCCGAGCGACAGCGCCCCGACCATCAGCGACGCGAGCGCGAAGTTGCCGGACATCGCCTCGACGTCGACCCGCACCAGCGCCCCGCCGGCCCCATCGGCCTCGCTCTGCACCTTGAACACCACCCCTTGCTCGTCATCGACGATATCCACCCGACCGCCGCCTTGACGGTGCCCGCGACGCCCGGTGCGTCGCTCGATCACCAGGCGCACCGCCTCGTTCGCGTCGGCCGGGGGCAGCGGGACCCGCCCCTCCATCGCGCTCATCGTCACGTTCGTCGCGGCGATCGTCGCGGGTTCACGGCGGGCCGGCAGCCCCTCGCCTTCGCGCCGCGCGAGCGCCTGCCGCAGCTCCGCGGGCGAGATCCCTGCCTCGGCTGCGGCGTCACGCAGCTCATCTTCGGTGAGCGGGGCTGTCTCATTCATCAGGGCGCCAGACTACCACCGCTGCGCCATCGTGGTATCCATACAGACGATCATGGAGGGCGCGGAGACGGCCGAAGCAGCGCTTCGCAGGCGCACGGAGGAGCTCGGGCGGCGCCTCGCCGCCCTCGCCGCGCGCGGCGTCGTGATCCACGATCCACGCCAGACCTACATCGCCGACGACGTGCAGTTAGAGCGGATCTCCCCCGGCGCGATCCTCCACCCAGGCGCTCGCCTCAGCGGTCCGCGGCTCTTCCTCGGCCCGGGCGCGGAGCTCGGCCGCGAGGGCCCTGTGACCGTACGAGACGCCGTGCTCGGCGAGGGCGCGCGGATCGACGGAGGTTTTGCGGAGGGCGCTGTCCTGCTCCGTGGGGCCAGCGCTAAGCGCCGACGCCCACCTGCGCGCCGGCACCTTGATGGAAGAGGAGTCCTCCACCGCTCACGCCGTCGGCCTCAAGCACACCATCTTGCTCGCCTTCGTCACCCTCGGCTCGCTCATCAATTTTTGCGACGCGCTGGTCGCTGGAGGCACCTCGCGGCGCGACCACTCGGAGGTCGGCAGCGGCTACATTCACTTTAATTACACGCCGTGGGGTCGGCACGGCGACAAGGCGACCCCCTCGATCTGCGGCGACGTCCCGCGCGGCGTCCTGCTGCGCGGGCAACGGGTCTTCCTGGGCGGCAGCGGCGGCATGGTCGGCCCGCGCCGCGTCGGCTTCGGCGCGGTCGTCGGCGCCGGCCAAGTGCTCCGCCAGGACCTCGACGACGAGCGCCTCCTCGTCAGCGCCCCTCGGCCCGTCGATCGTGTCCTCGACCCTGACTACCTCGACCCTGTCGATCCACGCCGCGGCCGCAACCGCCGCTACATCGCCGAGCTGCTGGCGCTGCGCGCGTGGTACCGCGAAGTGAGGCTGCCGCGGATCCCCCTCACCGAGACCCACGCGCACCGCCGGATCGTCATCGACGAGGCGATCGTCAACATCGAGCTCGCGATCGAGGAGCGCCTCGCCCGCCTGCGCGCCTTTTGTGAGGAGCGAGGCGCCTCCGCCCTCAGCGCGCCGGGGCCGACGCCCCCCTGCCCCTTGCCGATCACAGCCGAAGAGCCCTACATCGACCCGATCGCCTGGGTGAAGCGCCTCGACAGCTACACCGCCGGGACCCTCGAGGGCTGGCTCCGCGAGATCGTCGCTGACTTCTAGCGGCGCTGAGCGGCCTACAGGGAGCGCTCGCTCGCCTCGTCCTCGCGGCGCGCGTGCTCGATCAGCAGGTACGTCACCGAGGTCGGGGGCAGCGCGCCGTGATCGATGTCCGCGGTGATCGGCAGCGCCGAGAACTCGAACGAGCCGGCGCGCCAGCCGAGGATCTCGAACACTCGGTCGATCGCGGCGCGACCGCGGGTCAGCGGTCGGACGTCGCGCAGGACCCCTTGGAAGAGCCGCAGCGACGCGCGCTCGCCGTCACGCTCGAGGTTGAGGTCGCCGGTCTTCTTCTCCGCCTCGAGGAACGACAGCACGCTCGCCAGGCCGACGTGCTGCAAGTCGCCGCGCAGCCCGCTCGCCTCGGGGCCCAGCGCGCTCTGCTGGGCGCGGCGGCTGACCACGCCTTGCAGCCGCGCGATGATCTCGTCGGGCGGCGTGCGCTTCGCCAGATAGTCGTCGACGCCCATACGATAGCCCTGAAGGCGCGAGAGCTCGTCGCTGAGCGAGGTGAAGAAGACGATCGGCAGGTTCGCGAGCTTCTTCCGCGAGCGCGCCATCCGCAGCAGCGTCCAGCCGTCCATCACCGGCATCTCGACGTCGGTGAGGATCACGTCGGGCTCCTCCTTGAGGGCCGCGGAGACCGCCACGAGTCCGTTCTCAGCGACCCGCACCTTGAGCCCGCGGCGGGTCAACGCCTCGTAGATCTCGGCGCGGATCGAGTCTGAGTCCTCGACCAAGAGCACCTCGAGCGGCCGGGCGGGGGTCGGCGGCGCCGCGCCCTGGCCGTCATCGATCACCGCGTCGACGCAGAGCCCGAGGATCCGCTCCTGCTCGGCCGAGAACGGCGCCAAGCGCACCGGCGTCGCCGTGACCTCGCCCTCGCCCGCGCTCTCGCTGACCGCGCCGGTCAGATAGAGGATCGCGCGGTTCGGCAGGTGCAGCTTGATCCGCACCGGCGCGCCGGCCGTCAGCGACAAGGCGCCTGGGAGCATCAACACGCCGCGGCGCAGGTGGTCGGTGTACTCGACCAAAAAATGATCTTGGGTCTCGAAGCGGACGCCGAACGTAGCGATCTTCGAGGGGGGCGCCTGCTCAGCCATCTACGCCACCTATCGTACGTGTTTTGCGGCCGGGATCCAGGACGCGCGCCCGCCCTGTGCGAGATTGGGCTACCATCTCGCGGTCGTGAGCGCAGCCCGTCCAAGCGGCCCTGTCGGCGGGGGCGGCATGAAGTCGCTCCTCGCGGCCGCGGCCTTGCTCGTCGCCGTCGTTGGTTGGTCCTTGATCAGCCTCGCGAGCGTCATCGTCGTCGTCGCCGCGCTCTGGATCACCAGCGCGCTCGCCAGCGCGAGCGCGACCGCGCGCGGAGCCTCATCGACCGCGACGATCTGGGCGCTCGCCGCCGCGCTCGCCTTCGGCGTACCGCTCGCGCTCGCGCTCTGGAAGCACGGCGGCGGCGGTCGACGGGTCGCCGCCACCATGGCCTGGTTGCTGCTCTTGTGGAACGCGGGCGGCCTCTTGGTCGGCGCCTTGCTCGTCCCCGATCTGATCGGCGCCGCGCTCCGCGGCCACGGCGCCTGGTTCGTGGTCGACGAGGTCGGCGACTCACACACCTGGACCCGCTACTTGAGCGCCCTCGGCCACAACACCGCCGACCTCGTCGACCCGCGCGGCCGCGCCTCGGCGCCTGAGCCCCCGCCGACGCCGGTCGGCGAGCCTACCCCGCCTGGGGCGATCACCGTCCCCTTCTCGGCCGAGGGCAACGCGATCGTCGCCGAGGTCGAGCTCACTGGCCCGGCGGGCAGCGCCCGGCTGCCGTACCTCTTCGACACCGGCGCCTCGTTCACCACCATCTCCTCGGCCACCGCCGCGCGCCTCGGCGTCCACGTCGGCGACGACGCGCCGACCCTCAGCTTCAACACCGCCAGCGGCCCGCGCGAGAGTCGGATGGTCTATTTGCCGGCGCTGCGGCTCGGCGACGTCACGCTGCGCGGCCTGCTCGTCTCGGTCTGTGATGGTTGCACCAACGACCGAACGGAGGGGCTGCTCGGGCTCAACGTGATCCGCGAGTTCTTCGTGCACATGGACTACTTGGCCGCGCGTATGCACCTCGTCCCGCGCATGACCCCGCGCCCCAACCGCGCCTACGACATCAACCCCGCGGTCCAGCTCGACATCGAGGGGCGCCCGGAGATCTGGCTCGGCCGCGTGCGATGGGTGGTCGTCGTGCACAACCGCGCCGGCGTGCCGCTCCTCGACCTCGTGCCAGAGGTGCGCTTCTCGGACGGCCAAGGGCTGCGCGGCGCCCCGATCGCGCGGATCGAGCCGGGCGAGCGCGGCCGCTCCTTGGTCGAAGGCAAGACCCAAGTCGGCGAGGGCAGCGATCTCGCCTTCACCCTCACCCTCGTCGAGGCTTACTGGTAGCGCGCGATGGACGAACTCCTCGAGCTCAGCGCCCAGATCCCGCCCTTCGCGGTGCTGCTCGCGCTCTTGATCCCGCTCGCCGTCGCGGTCGCGTGGTACGGCAACCGCCGCGCCCGCTTCGGCGGCGCCGCGGCCACGCGCCGCTTCGGCGGCCGCAGCGCCTCACCGCTCGATCCCGCCTTCATGGCCGCTGTCCGGCGCTTTGAGGAGCGCGGCGCCGCCGCGGAGATCGCCCGCGCGCCCGCCGGCCTGGTGATGCTCCGTGGTGTCATCAGCGGCGCGGCCACTACCCTCGGCGGCGCGCCTGGCCGCGAGTGTGTGTGGCGCAACCGCGCCGACGGCCGCCGCGACATGGCCGTCGCCTCGGAGATCGTCTTTCTTCGGGACGCCAGCGGCCAGGCCTCGCTCGAGGGCCTCGAGGGGGCGCAAGTGATCGCCCCACGCGAGCACGTCGGTCCCAACCTCGAGTGGGTGAGCCTCTACATCGGCGACGAGCTCGAGGTGATCGGCCGCTTCGATCCCGAGCCTGCGCCGGTCGGCGACGCCCCGAGCGCTCAGATCTACGGCTCGCTCGGCGTAGACGGTAAGCTCCACGTGCGCGTCCTTCGGCGCCCATCGCCGCCCGAGGCCGCGCCGCCGCCCGAACCAGGGCCCCACGACGCCGCGGCTCAACGACCGAGCCAAGAACCAAACCAAGAACCAACAAGAGAGAGCCCCTGATGAACCGCACCCTCCTCTGCCTCGCCCTGCTCACCGCCTTCACCGCCTGCAAGAAGCAGGGCGAGACCGACCAACCCGGTGACGACGCCGCCGACAGCGGCGGCGCCGTGAAGGGCGAGCCGGAGGCGCCCACGGTCCCGCAGGAGCCTGATCCCGCGGCGATCGCCGAGTCGCGCGCCAAGGTGATCGTCGGCGACAACCCAGCCGCCATCGCCGCCTTGGAGCCGATCTTGGGCGACCTCAAGGAGCGCGAGCAGCTCCGCGCCTCTGGCCTCACCGCCGCGTGGCTGGCGATCGCCCTCTCCCACGACGTCGCCGAGAACGCGCGCGAGCCCGCCGAGCACGCCCTGGCGATGGCGGAGCGCACCGGCGACGCCGAGGTCAAGGTCGCCGCCAAGATCGCGATCGGCGCCTACAACCTCGGCACCGAGCACTTTCCGGAGGCCGCCGCCGCCTTCGAGGAGGCCTACAAGCTCGACGGTCAGGGCCCCAACGCCGCCCTCGCGCTCACCTACTACGGCGAGACCAAGATCAGCATGGCCTTCGACGGCGACGACAAGATCAGCAACCCCGGCGAGCTGACCACCGCCGCAGGCTCCTTTGATAAGGCCAAGAAGCTCGCCGCCGGCCAGCCCGGCAACGAGGTGATCGCCGGTCGCGCCACCGTCGGCCTCGCCGCGGTCTCGCGCTACAAGAACGACAACGGTAAGGCGTGCGATCTGATCAAGGAGGCGCTCGGGATCTACGAGTCCGCCAGCGCCGCCGCGTACCTCAGCGAGGGCGCGCAGGCCCTCAAGGACGCCGCCAACTGCAAGTGAGCCGCGCCGCGCGCAGGGGGCAGATCACGGATCTGTCCTCCGCGCCCTGTCCTCTGCGCCCTGTCCTCTGCGCCCTGCCCTCTACGTCCTGTCCTTCGCGCCTCAGCTCGCCCAAGCCGGGCTCGTCAGCAGCGCGAGGCTCACGAAGTACCTGACCGACCAGACCAGCGTGCGCGCCGGCGCGACGTCGCCGATATACAGGCCGATGTAGACCAGCCGCGCCGCCACGTACGCGCCCGCGAGCAGGTCGATCGAGGCCCCGCCCTTCGCCACCAACGTGGCCACCAGCACCCCTGCAGCGAAGAGCGGGAAGCTCTCGATCTGGTTCTCATGCGCCGCCTTCGCGCGGCGCCCCCAGCCGGTGAGCCGCGCCTGTTGGTCGCGGGGGTTGCGGTTATCGAGGCCGCCGTCGCGGGTCTGCGCGATCGCGAGGGGCAGCTTGGAGCCGACATGGAGGAACGCGGCGAAGAAGAGGCACCAGAGGGCGATCGACATGCCCCGCAGTCTATCCCACATACGTCAACGCGGCCGCTGCGCCGCCAACCACCGCGAGGCGTACTCGTAGGCGCGACCGAGCGCGACCGGCCCCATCTCGAGCGCGAACGGGGTCACGCGCGGCAGCTCGGGGATCACCAACATCGTCCGCTTCGCCGCCTGCGCTGGCAGCGGCTGCGCCGGCAGCAGCCGCGAGTGCGCGCTCGACGAGGGCAACGCGTGCATCAACACCCGCTCCGCGCTGGTGAGCGCGCACAGCCCCCAACGGTCGCTCACGCCGCCGTCGACCAGCACTCGGAGGCCGTCGAGGCGCGGGCGGAACATCAGCGGCACCGTACATGACGCCTGGATCGCCGGCGCTAGCCGACCGCGCGCGATCGACTCCGGCCGGCGCCGCAGCAGATCGTGCACCACCGCCGCGAAGCGCGTCGGACACGCCTCAAACGACCCCACCCCGCGGTCATCGGTCAGGCTCGCCAGCTTGCGCGCGAACCTCTCCCCGCGCAGCAGCCCGCCCAGCGGCAGCCCTGGGTCCCAGAAGTCAGCGCGGCGCAGCGCCAGCAGCTCCTGCGCCAGCTCCTTCGCGGCCAGCCCGCTCGCCCACAGCCCGCCAGCCAGCGCCCCCGCCGAGACCCCCACCACCCGAGTCGGCCGCAGCCCCGCCTCCTCGAGCGCCAGCAGCACCCCGGTGTGCGCGAAGAAGCCGAAGAAGCCGGCGCTCAGCGCCAGCGTGAACGGGGCCTCGGCGAGCCACTCGTGATGGGACGACATCGACGCCGCTCAGCCCTCGTCCGTCGCAGCGCGGCGCGCCCGGATCTTGCCGGCCAGCGCGTCTCGGATCACCAGCTTCGCGTCCTCGTCCATCTTTGAGGTCAGCAGCGAGCGCAGGTATTGGCGCTCGACCGGGTCGCTCGCCGCCCAGCGCAGCGCCATGCCCCGGTTCTTGCCGAAATTGAAGACGGGCTCGTTATCGCGCCAAGCGAAGCGACGGCTCTGGTCGACGAAGCCGCTGCTCAGCGCGCTCGAGGCCGCGTGCAGCGCCCCCACGTCGAGCGCCAGGTCCTCGTATCGAGCGAGCTGCCCGGCGAAGACCTCGAGCGTCGCCACCGTATCGGCCTCAGCGCCGTGCGCCCCCTCGAGCTCGCGGTCGCAGTAGAAGCGCAGCGCGGCGCCGAGGGTGCGCGGCTCTTTTTGGTGGAAGATCACCTGCGCGTCGATCACCCGCGCCGCCGAGAGGTCGAGCTGCTTACCCGCGCGGCCCAGCTCGGCTTGCAGCACCCGGACGTCGAAGCGCCCGACGTTGAAGCCGGCCAGGTCCGCGCCGCTCATCAGCGACAGCAGCTCGTCCGCGATCTCGGCGAAGGTCGGGTGGTGCGAGACGTCGTTGTTGGTGATCCCGTGGATCTCGCTCGCCTCGACCGGGATCCGCACGCCTGGGTTCACCCGCCAGGTCCGCGGCGCCTCGACCCCGACCGGCGGAGGCATCACCCGGATCAGCGAGATCTCGACGATCCGATCGCTCAGCGGCTCGGTGCCGGTGGTCTCCGTGTCGAAGAAGATGAGCGGCCGCTCCAGGCGGCTGATGAAGTCGGCAAAACGCGGGCCGAAGCGCTCGGCCGAGAGCAGGTTCTCGCTTGGGGTCGCCATGGAGGAGGCGGGTTATACCCGGTTTGCCGGGCATGGTCGCTCGTCGCCGCGGAAAGATCTGCCCGCGCGGCGCGTTGACGTCGAGAGATCTCACTGCCCCGCGGAGCGCACAGGTGCGGGCCCACGCGGCGCGCTCGTCGGCGGCGCGCCGCGGCGCAGGCGCTTCGCCAAGGCCGCAACTTGCGCGCTGCGGTCGCGGGTCGCCTTCTCGACGCGCGGGTGCTCGCGCGTCTGCTCCGGGTCGATCTGGTCGAGCGACACAAGCACCGCGAGGCGCACGCGGCCGTCGCGATCGTCGAGCGCGCCGATCAGCGCCGAGTACGCCCCGACCAGCTTCAGCCGCCCGAGCGCCCGCGCCGCCTCGACGCGGGTCTCCCAGTCGGAGTCTTCAAAGAGCCGCGACACCAGGTCGACCTCGAGGGCGCTCGCCGCCGGCACGAGGCACGCGATCCTCGCCGCCTCCGCCCGCAGCTCGGGCTCCTCATCGACCAGCCCGCGGCGCAGCCCGTTCACCGCGTGTTCGCCGGGCGCGTAGTGCATCGCCTCGATCAGCTGCCTGCGCACCGTCGCCTCGGGTTCGAAGCGGATCAGCTCGGCCGCGCCTTCGCCCCAGTCGCCGCGGGTGTAGGGCAGTTGATTCGCCAGCGCCGCGCGCACCTCATCAGGCTCCTTCGCCGAGGCGATCCGCGTCAGCAGCACCGCCGACGCGCGCGGGTCGCGAGTCACCAGCGCCTGGAAGCGCGGGTCCTCCGGATCATCGTCATCGGGGATCGCCGTCCGCACCTCCATGTAGAGGATCGGATCGGACTTCTTGAAGGACTCGTAGTCGAGGAAGGCCCGCTCGCGCCAGGAGAGCTGCGGGCCCGCGGGCACGTCGGCCGCCGCCGCCTCGGCCGCCTCGGCCGCCCTCGCCTCCTCGGCCGCCTTGGCCTCCGCAGCCGCCGCCGCCTCCTCGCTGGGGATCGAAGTCTCCTGCGCTCTCGGACAGGCAGTCAGAGCCAGGGCGATCGTCGCCGCGACCGCGAGGGATCGTCGATAGTGCTCAGACCTCTGCATCATCAGCCCTTCGCCGCGCCCTCGCGGCCCAGCAGACTCTACCTGGAGACGGCGCGTTCGCTCAAACCTCAGATCCGCGCAGAAACGCGCGAAACAGCGCCTCTTGGCCGTATTGGCGCGCGGTGACGCACCATGCTCAAGGGACAGCTTGGGAGATCCCCGCGCGTCTTCAGCGAGCGGCTCGCGGCCACGCGGCGGCGCTCGTCCGCGCGAGCGGGCGCCCGGCGACGCCGACCAAAGGCGCCTCGTAGCGGCCTCTCGTCGCCTCGTGTTAGCATGCGCGAACATGCGCATCGCCGCCCTCGCCTCCGCCTTCGCCCTCACCCTCGCCCTCGCGCCGGACGACGCGCTGGCCTTCTCGACGCGGGTGCACATCGCGATCGCCAACAAGGTCCGCGAGGCGCTGGTCGACGCTGGCGACGGGGCGATCCCGCTCCGGCTCAGCGAAGAGTCCGTCGTGCTCTCCAAGGAGGATTTTGAGGCGATCCGCGACAACCCGCTCGCCCTGCGGGCCGGCGCGATCGGCCCCGATAACATGGTCTTCCCTGGCATGACCGACCCCTCGCACGCGCTCGGTCAGCGCCCCTTTGAGCAGTGCGAGCTCCTCTACCAGGCCGCCCTCACCGGCGAGGAGCGGGCCTACGCGCTCGGCTGCTTCCTCCACGGGGCCACCGACGCGGTCGCGCACCACTACGTCAACTACATGACCGGCGAGACCTTCACCCTCACGCCGATCAGCGGCGCCCGCGCCGACGGCCTCGACAACGTCGTCCGTCACATCCTCGCCGAGTCCGCGATCCAAGAGGCCGCGGTCGCCGGCGATCCCGCCGGGTTCGCCGCGTCCAAGCTGCTGCACACGATCCCCGTCGGCTTCGTCCTGCGCACCTACCTCGACCCGAGCAGCGAGCTGTGGGTGATGATGAGCGCCCACGCCAAGGCGGAGTACGACGCCGTCGTCGCCGACAACCCCGGCGCCTCCTTGCCCACGATCGTCGCCGCGATGGACGTCGCCCCCGCGGACCACCTCGTGCTCTCGCCGATCTACCTCGCCTCGGTCGAGGCGCTCATCGACGCCAAGCAGCAAGAGCTCGAGCAGGCGATCGCCGCGATGCAGGACCCGAACACCCCCGAGGGCGCCGAGCTCGGGGTCGGCCCCGGCGGCGACGGCGAGCTCGGCACCAAGGACGACACGACCGAGTGCACCCTCACCTGCGCCCAGCTCTACGCCACCTACTTCACCTACGCGGGCCTGCTCGCGCCCCGCTACAACGCGCAGGACCAGCCCTTACCCTCCGCCTTCGAGAAGATCACCGACGAGCTCCGCGCCGAGCTCTTCCTCTTCTTGCCCGCGTACATGGAGACCGTCGAGGAGCTCTCGGGCGCGCTCAACCAACCCCCCGACGAGATGGACGGCGCCTTCGGCGTCACCAAGGACGAGCTCGCCGAGCACTTCGCGCCGCTCAATGATTGGGCCGACGCGATCACCACGATCGACTACGACACCCTCGTCTACGCCGTCGTCCCCGACTGGATCATCGAGCTCGACACGCTCCTCCAGTCCGTCGGCCTCGACGTCGACCTCGCCGCCCTCTTGGAGGCCGTCTTTAAGCCGATCGTCCAGCCGATCAAGGACGCGATCCAGCAGGCCTTCATCGCCCAGGCGCAGGTCTTCATCCAGCAGCTCATCGACGCCATCGACGCCCAGAAGGAGCCCGTCTACGCCGAGTACGACGCCCGCCTCGCCGCCGCCGCCCACCCTGATCTCGAGGGCACCGCCCTCGATCATTTTTATGACAGCGGCCTCTTCGCGCACGCCTTCAACGTCACCGCCGCCGCCTTCGCCAGCCACGACGCGGTGCTACCGGCCCCTGGAGATCCCCTCGTCGGCCCCGCCTCCTTCGACGCCTCCTACACCCCCGCGTGGATGCAAGCCGGCCTCTGCGACTACCTCCAACCCGAGATCTTCCCGCTCGGCCTCGATGTCCGCGGCGCCCTCTCCGTGCGCGACGGCGGCGGCGACTACCCCGCCCAGCTCGACGAAGACGCGCCGATCGAGTGCCACGACGGCTCCCTCGCCGCCTTCGCCGAGCTCCCCAGCGTCGCCCTCTGCGTGCTCACCCAGCTCCAAGCGCTGCTCGACGCCGACACCCCGCAAGGCTCCTTGAGCCGCGCCTTCCCGCCGCTCTTCGCCGGCGCCCCCGCGACCTGCCAAGGCGCCGTCGTCCCCGGCCTGCCCGAGCCCCCCGACGACAGCGACTCTGACAGTGACAGCAGCTCTGACGCCTCCGGCGGCGAGTCTGACAGCGGCGAGTCTGACACCAGCGCCACCAGCGGCGCCGAGGCCACCAGCGCCGGCCCTGACAGCGCCACCGCCGGCGGCGACGATCCCGACGGCGAAGGCTGCGGCTGCCGCAGCGACGCCCAGCCCCGCGCCCCCGGCCTGCTGATGCTCGGCGGCCTCATCCTGCTCGGCGTCCAGCGCCGCCGCCGCGCCCCCCTCGCCGCGCTCGCGCTCGCGCCGGCCGTCACCCTCGCCGGCTGCGCGGGCGACGACCTCGGCGGCACCGACACGGACACCGACGCGTCGACCAGCACCACCTCACCTGGCACATCGACCAGCACCACCTCACCCGGCACATCGACCAGCACCAGCGACGCCAGCGAGAGCGACACGGACACCGAGGGCTCGACCGACACGACCGACACCGACGCCACCACCAGCGACACGACCAGCGGCGGCGTCGGCGACCTATTACGTGACCTGAGCGGCAGCGTCTGGCACGGCGAGCAGGCCCGCGGCGGCAAGACCCGCGCCTACGAGCTGCGCTTCGACACCGACTCCTTCCTCTGGAGCGAGCTACAAAACCCCTACGGCCCCGCCCGCGTCCGCGAGATGCGCGCCTTCAAGCTCGACGGCGATCTTTTTAACACCACCGTCATCCAGCCCCCCGGCTGGCCCGTGCACCCTGAAAACGGCCGACAGGACACCTGGTCCCTCGAGCTGATCGAAGGCGATCCTCGGCGCCTCCGCACCACCCGCGACGGCGTCATCGAAGAGTTCGAAGAGGGCCCCTGGCCCGCCCCCCAGGACGGACTCACCGCCACCGTGCGCGTCTTTAAGGTCGGCGGCGCCGTCGACCAGGCCTTCTGCGACTCCGGCTTCAGCGGCTTCGACTACATCACCCTGCTCGACTTCGCCCGCGGCAAGAGCGACGATATCGTCGCCACCGACGTCGTCGCCGGCGCCAAGCTCCAGACCTGGACTGACCCCTCGAACAACAACCAGTTCTCGATCAACGACGTGCACGGCTTCGACCAGCTCGGCGGCACCGACCTCAGCGACACCTTCAATTTTTTCGTCACCTACAGCGGCACCGTCGCCCACCCCGGCGGCGCCCTCAAGATGCGCGAGCAGGACGACTCCGTCGAAGACGCCGTCTGGGCTTTTTTAGACGACAAGGTCGGCAGCAGCAACGTGGGCGATCTCTTCCTCGAGGTCCAAGGCTTCGCCTGGCCCGACAAGACCGAAGACGCCCCCAGCGCCACCTTCCCCGCCGGTAATCTACCGATCGAGGCGATCCTCGTCCGCTGCACCGAGGCGATCAAAGACGTCGACCTCCAGATCGACCTCGGCGACGGCTGGCAGCTCGTCGGCGACGCCCCAACCCAGCCGGTGATCAACACGCAGCTCTTCCCCCCAGCCCTCTAACCCTGCGCTCGCCGACGATGCGTTTACGTCGTTATGAAGACCCTTAATGCACAGTCCCGCTCTGGTGCATTGATACGACCCCGCGTCGTCCCGCCCGTCGGACGGTCGTTCTACCCGCAATGAGCGCGCGTCGCCCGACCGCGCGCAGATCCGCGAAGGGACGCGCGTCAATGCGCATACCATCCGCTCGTCACCGCTTGCAGATCGCGGCACAATCGACGAATGCACAGAACCCTGCTCCCCCTGCTCGCGCTCGCCCCGCTGCTCGCCTGCGACCTCTTCAACAAGGTCGACGCCGACAAGGCTGAGCAGCTCATCCAGACCATCCTTGATAAGGAGTCGATCAAGGCCGAGGAGATCACCTGTCCTGACGGCCAGAGCACCAAGAAGGGCACCTCCTTCGAGTGCACCGCCGTGGTCAGCGGCGCCGAGGTCCACTTCACCGTCGAGATGGTCGACGACGCCGGCACCGCGCTCGCCAGCCCGCGCGACCACACCTTCCCCGTCGCCAAGCTCGAGCCAGAGATCGCCGACAATATCCGCGAGCTCGGGCACACCGTCGCCAAGCTCGACTGCCACGGCGAGCTCTGGGTCGCCGTCAAGGGCGCCGTCGTCACCTGCGACGTCACCGACGAGGCCGGCGCCCAATACCTCTGGACCGCCGAATTTACCGACAACGAAGGCGGCCACTCCCACAAGCTCGAGCCCAAGGCGACCTGACCGGCGAGCTAGCGCGCCGCCCCAATCTGCGGTAGCCCTCCGGGCATGCGCTTGACCACACAACGATCACGACTCCTCGTCCTCGCTCTCACCAGCGCGGCGTGCAGCAGCGGCGACGACGGCGCCAGCGACTCGCAGGGAAGCGCCAGCGGCACCTCGACCACCGACGCGAGCACCAGCTCGACCTCCGAGGCGAGCACCAGCGCCAGCACCAGCAGCGGCGGCGCCTCGGACGCTGGCACCTCGGGCAGCAGCGAAGCCTCGACTTCTTCCAGCGCCGGGACGACCAGCGACGCCACCTCCTCTGACACCACCTCCTCCGACACCTCCTCCTCCGACACCACCGCCGACACCACCGCCGGCACCACCGGGGCGATCGAGGACTGCGACGCCCTGCTCGCCGCCTTCTGGGCCGAGGTCGCCGAGATCCGCGGCTGTGAAGAGGACAAGCAGTGCGGCCAAGTGCTCACCGGCACCAGCTGCGGCTGCACCCGGAACTGGGTCGCCCGGCTCGACGCAGACACCAGCCACTTCCTCGCCCTCGTCGAGCTCGCAGGCGAGCTCCGCTGCGAGCTCCCATTCATCAGCACCTGCGACTGCCCAGAGGCTGACGGCTATCGCTGCGACGCTGGCACCTGCTCGTGGAACTATCTGTGACGCTCAACACCGCGACCCCCTCCTCGACCACCGCCACCGTGTGCTCGAACTGAGCGCTCCAGCGGCCGTCGACCGTTCGCACCGTCCAACCGTCACGATCGACCCACGAGGCCGGCTCGCCGAGCGTCAGCATCGGCTCGATCGTAAACACCATACCGACCCGCAGCCGCGGCCCCTCGCCGCGCCGACCGACGTGGCAGATCTGCGGCGACTCGTGCATGCTGCGGCCGATCCCGTGGCCGCAATAGTCCCGGACCACCCCAAAGCCCTCCCGCGCCGCCACCCGGGCGATCGCCGCGCCGATATCCCCCACAAACGCCCCTGGACGCACCGCCGCGATCCCAGCCGCCAACGCCTCACGCGTCGTCTCCACCAGCCGCCGCGCCGGCGCCGCCACGTCGCCGATACAGAAGGTCGCCGACGTATCGCCATGAAAACCCCCCAGCTCGGTCGTGACGTCGACATTCACGATGTCGCCCGGGGCCAGCAGCTCGTCCTCGCGGGGGATCCCGTGGCACACCACATCATTGCGGCTGGTACACACGCTCGCAGGGAAGCCGTGATACCCGAGCTGACTCGGCCTTCCGCCCTGGCGCGCGGTCTCTTCACGCACCCAGCGGTCGATCTGCGCGGTGCTGATCCCCGGCGCCAAGCGCTCCCCGATCGCCGCCAGCGTCGCCGCCGCCGCCTGCGCCGCTCTCAAGATCCCCGCCCGCTCCGCCGATGAATAGAGTTTGAGCGCCATCGTGACCGATCCAGCTCCGAACCGCGGACCAACGATCGCCCACCCACCCCCGACGCGGCTAATACCTCTTTGATCTCGCGCTTGTCAGCCGCCGGACCCGCGCCCTACCCTAGGCGCGTGAGTCTCTTGCAGATCCGCTACTTCGTCGCTGTCGCGGAGGAGGAGCACGTCACCCGCGCAGCCCGCCGGCTCCACGTCTCGCAGCCGCCGCTAAGCCGCCAGATCCGCGGCCTCGAGGACGAGCTCGGCGCCCGCCTCTTCGAGCGCACGCCCAAAGGAGTGCGCCTCCTCCCCGCCGGACAGCGCTTCCTCGAGCACGCCCGAGGGATCCTCGCCGCGGTCGACGCCGCGACCCACGCCGTCCACGAGGGCGTCGCCGCGCGCCCCTCGGCGCCCGGCAGCCCTCCGCGCTGACGCTCCGGCGCGCGCACCACCTCACGCGCCCGTGAGCGCCCTCGTCGGCGTTTTTTGGGTGATCCTCACAGCATGTCCAGGTCGACGAGGCTCGCGCTCCTCTCCTTCTTGTTCGCCTGCAACCCCGCGCCGCCGGTCGGCGACGCCACCGCCGGCGAGCTCTCCTGCGAGGACAACTGCGAGTGCGACAGCGACATGAGCTGCGCCTACGGCTGCTTCGGCGCCTCCTGCGCGCCCTCGTGCAACTCCAACGATCTCTGCGAGGTCGACTGCAACGGCGTCGGCCTCTGCGACGTCGCGTGCAACAGCGTCGAGACCTGCCGGGTCGCCTGCAGCGACGCCGCCGAGTGCCGCGTCAACTGCAACTCCGTCGAGGCATGTGAGGTCGAGTGCCCGTTGCCGGGCCAGTGCGCGATCACCTGCAATTCCTCCAATTGCACCTGCGTCGGCCCAGGCTGCCCTTGAGCGCCCGCACCTCAGGCGCCCGCGCGCAGCAGCCGAGCGAGCACGCCGAGGCCGACGTTGAGCGCGTTCGCGGCGATCATCAAGGCGCCGATCCGCCGGAACACCGCGCGGATCGCCGGCAGCTCCGCCTCCGCGGCGAAGACACGCCGCGGCCACAAGACCCAAGAGACATATGTAAAAAGGCCGATCACCAGCAGCAGCAGGCCGATCTTCGCCGCGACCACGGCGAGCCACCACGGGCCCGCGGCGCGGTGCTCCCACAGCAGCGCCGCCCCGCTCGTGGCGATCGCCGCCGCGCCCGCGACCACCTTCCATCGCGCCCCTTGGACCACCGTGAACAGGAGATCCTCGAACTGCGGCTTGCCCGCGAAGAACACCTCCGCACGCGGGTGCAGCACGAACACCGAGAAAAACATCGCGCCGATCCAGACGCCGCCGCCGAGCACATGAACCCCCAGCCGCAGCCCCGCGATCGCCAGCTCTATCACGGTCGGCCGATCCTAACGCACCCACCCGCCGCGCCGCGACGCCCAACCCGCCGCGCCGCGACGCCCAACCCGCCGCGCCGCGACGCCCAACCCGCCGCGCCGAGACGCCCAACCCGCCGCTCGCGCGCAGAGTTGCCCCGCCGCCGCGCTTGCACTAATAAACAGTGCCAATGCGCCCGCTCCGTCCGCTCCTCGCCCTCGCCCTGCTCGCCCCGATCACCCCGCTCGCGTGCGGCGGAGAGCCGGTGAAGAGCGCCACCGCGCCCACGCCCACGCCCACGCCTGCGGGACCGCCGCAGGCCCATGACGGCCCGCCGATGGCCCACGGCGGCCTGCCCGCCGATCACCCGCCGATCGGGGCGAACAGCGCGCCGCCGATGATGCCCCCGATGCCAGCGGCGGCCCCCGCCGGGCCCCCACAGAACCCGCGCGAAGTCACCCCCACCGGCGAAGTCCGGGCCGAGTCCGTCGCCGGCCTCTCCTTTAACGTCCCTGTCGAGTGGACCAGCCGCCCGCCGGCCAGCGCGATGCGCCTCGCCGAGCTCGTCCTGCCTGGCCCTGGCGGCGACACCGCCCTCGTCCTCTATCGCTTCCCCGGCGGCGCCGGCGGCGTCGACGCCAACATCGCCCGTTGGAAGGGCCAATTCACCGCGCCGGAGGGCAAGAGCATCGACGAGCTCTCCACCGTCGTCACCCAGACCCGCGCGCCGCTGACGATCACCCGGCTCGACGTCCGCGGCACCCTCACCGCCGAGACCACCCCCGGCGCGGGTGACCGGCAGAACGCCGACAACTCGCGCATGCTCGCCGCGATCGTCGAAGGCGTCGGCGACCCGTTCTTTTTGAAGGCCGTCGGGCCCGCCGCCACCCTCGACCTCTGGGACGCCGCCTTCATCGCCATGGTCGACTCCCTCGCGCCTGCGAGCTGAGCCCGCGCCTGCTATCGTGGCCTGATGCTGGCGTGGCCGTCGCTCCTCGCGCTCATCGCGCTCCTCGCTGCGCCCCGCCTCACCGCGCCGACGCCGCCACCCCAGCCGATCATCGGTGGAGAGCGCACCGAGCTCACTGAGTGGACCAGCGTCGTCGCGATCCTCGGGATCCGCCCTGGCTTTCAGGCCAACGCCAACCTCTGCACCGGCGTGCTCGTCGATCCCACGACCGTACTCACCGCCGCGCACTGCTTCGACGACGCCGAGGACTTTTCCGAGATCATCGTCGTCTTCGGCGACTCGATCTACGCCACCACCGCCGGCCGCCGCACCGCCGGCCTCGACTACGCCCAGCACCCCGACTACTGCCTCCCTGAGGAGTGCACCACCGACGCGTTCGACTTCGCCTACCTCACCCTCGAGGGCGAAGCCGCCGGTGTCGAGCTGATCCCTCCCCTCGTCGATCAAGCCGAGTGGGACGAGCTGATGCGCCCTGGCGTCCAGGTCACGCTCGTCGGCTTCGGAGCCACCCGCGACACCTCGAGCGAGGGGGACGCGCCGCTCAAGATGAGCGAGTACGGGCTCAAGCGAGCGACCACAGCCAGCTTCCAGCGGCTCACCGGCGACGGCCTCGAGTTCGTCGCCGGCTCGGAGGGCAAGGACACCTGCGGCGGCGACTCCGGCGGCCCTGTCTTCGCGCAGCTCGCGGGCGGCGGCTGGCGCCTCGTCGGGATCACGTCGCGCGGCCAGCTCCCCTGCGGCACCGGCTACGGCGTCTACGGCGCCCCCTACGCCGCTCTACCGTGGCTACGCGAGCAGACCGGCGTCGATCTCCTGCCCGCCTCGTGCGCCGCGGGCGACTGCCTCGACACCGCCGCCGCGAAGGAGCGCGGCTGTCGGGTCGGTGGCGCGCCGAGCCGCCAAGGAGGCCTCGCCCTGCTCGCCCTGCTCTTCTTCGTGCGGGCGCGCCGCCGACGCTGAACGCGCCGCGCACCGAGAGAGGCCTCAAGGCGCCGGCAGCTTCACCAGCTCGGGCCGCGCCCACGCCCACGCCCGCACCCCGCCGCGGTCGATCGAAAAGTCCGCGTTCACGCTCCACGGCCAGGCCCCCGCGTACCCCTTCGCCACCAGCGTATCCAGGGTCGCGCCCGCGTCGCTGCTCATCGCCAATTCACCGACCACCAGCGGCCTATCGAGCCCGAGCGCCCCCGCGTCCTGCACCAGCGGCGAGAACGCCACCGTCCCCAGCTCCGGGTGATCTTGGAGAGATTGCCCGTCCATCCACGGGTAGTAGTGCGCCTGATAGAAGTCGAGCGCGATCACCGGGAGCTGATGCGTCGCCGCGAATTCAGGCGTCCACACCTTGTGCCACTTCAGGCTCGCCGAGCCGAGCGTCACATACGCGCTCGTACGCGCGTGCACCTCATCGGCAACCGCCGCTGAGAACGCGTAAAAGTCCGCCAACGAGAGCGCGTCCGCCTCCCCGTTCACGGAAGGCTCGGGGAGGTCCGAGATCACCCACTCCGGCTCGTTCATGATCTCCCACGCCAAGATCGCGGGAGTGTCCGCGTAGCGGTCGAGCAGCGGCGCCACCACCGCCTCGACCAGCGCCGCCCGCTTCGCCGGATCGCTGAGCGTGTCGCGGCGCCCGCCCATCTGCACCCCGCCCTCGCTCTTCGCCCAGAACGCCCAGTGGAAGTCGAGCAGCACCGGGATCAAGTACACCCCGGCGCCCTGCGCCAGCGCCACCGCCTCGTCCATGTCTTTAAAGACATGATCTTCGAGACCTGTCGGATAGCCCTGCCCGTCAAAGTTGATCCCCGCGCGCCCGTCGGTGAACACGAACCAGCGCGCCACATACATCTCGTCCCCGCGCAGCGCCGCCAGCTCGCCGCCGATCTCCGGCGCCTTTGTGTGCACGCCGTAGGTCCCCCACGCGTTCCCGCCAAAGTCGCCGCCATAGCTCTTCCACGGGTAGTTTGCGCCCAACAGAAAAAAGTCACCGTCGCCCACCGGCACCGTGCCGCCCGGTCCTGGCGGGTCGCCTGTCGGATCCCCGGTCGACCCCGTCGTCGCCCCTGTCGTCGCTCCCGTCGTCGCCCCTGTCGTCGCTCCCGTCGTCGCCCCTGTCGTCGACCCGCTCTCGCCCGTCCCGCCGTCGCTCGTCCCGCCGTCGCTCGTCGTCGACGTCGACGACGATGACGTCGAGCCCTCCGTCGCGGTCGCGCCGTCATCAGCCGCGCAGGCGATCATCAACACCGAGCAGCTCACCGAGGCCAACCCGTAGCTCCGCGTCATCCCGCGATTGGACACGAACCACGGGTGCGCAGGCAATTGACGCCGCCTCGACCGCGCTCGGGTTCGCGCACGACCCTCGATCGCCCCCGTCAGGGCTCGCCCGCCGCGACGACCCGCCCGGTCGTCAGCGTCCAGGTCGTCCGGTCGATCGGGTATTTTGTGCGAAACACCACCCGCTGCGAGTCCGAGGTGAAGAGCGGCATGTGGTCATCCAGGCCGTTGAGCGTCAGCACCCGCGGCTCGCCTTGGCCGTCGAGCCTCACCACCGCGATCTCATCGTCGGCGTCGCGCTCGTACTCCAGCCGCGACACCGCGAACGCCACCAGCGAGCCGTCGGGGGAGATCACCGGCTCCGAAGCGGCCCCCTCGCGCGTCAACTCCGTCGCTGTCAGCCGCTCCGGATCGATCGCCACGACCGTCAGGTCGCGCTCCTCCGCCCCCTGCGGCGCCGCCGCCCGCGCCTCCGCGAACAGCGCTGGCAGCGGCCCTGGCAGGTCGACGCGGTAGAGGCGATGCAGGTGCGGGCCCGCCGCGCTGATCACCAAGCGCGGCGCGGCGCCCTGACTCGGCGCCGCCGCGACCTCATAGGCGTCATACGAGCCGTTCATCACCTGCGGCCCGATCTCGAGCGCCAAGCCTGGGTGATGCCGGCTCGCCAAGAGCACGCTCTGCCCGCCCACCAGCGCGCGGCTGCGGGCGATCACCGCCACGTGGTCCTCATCGATCCACACCGCCGCCCCCAGCCCGATCGCCTCGCTGCGGATCAGATCCAGCGGCGGCTCGTCGCCCGCGCGCACCAGCTCGAGCACCGCGTCCGCCGGCGCGCTGCTCTCTTGCCGTGAGCGCGCCACCCAGCCCGAGCGGTGCGGCGTCCCTGGGTCGTCGTCGCGCTGCGCCAGCCCCGGCAGCGCCCCGAGCGCGGTGAAGTGGCACGGACCCAGCTCTGCGTCGAGTCGGTGCAGCGTCATCGAGTCGCCGCTCTGGATCAGCAGCGCGTCGCCGGCCGCCGACGCGCGGATCCGCGGCCGTCGTCGGTGCTGCTCGAGCGTCCCGCCGAGCAGCGAATCACAGCGCCCCCGCGCCCCCGCGTCGAAGGTCTGGTGCGGCGGATAGAACAAGAAGCGCCAGGTCTCATCGAGCTCCAGCTCCGCGCTGAGGCCGTTGCGGCTGAGGAAGCGCGCCTCGCGGCTCGGCGTCAGGATCGAACCATCTGCCAGCGGGATCGGGTGGATGCTCTCGTGCAGATCTCCCAGAAGAAGCGGCTTCACCGGCCCGCGCTCGGCGTCGATCAGCAGCGCCCGCGAGCGCTCCTCGATCTTCGCCACTGTCCGCTCCGCCTCGTCGATCGTCCGCAGCCGCTCGATCGCCCGCTCGAGGCGGCTGCGCAGCACCATCACCTCGGTCGTCGCCTTGCGCGGATCGCCCTCGTCCAGCGCCCGATGGAGGATGTCTTGGGAGAACAGCGCGGTCAGCAGGTCCAGGTCGACCCCTGGGACCAGCGGCGAGCGCGGCTGCGTGACCGTGACGCGGTGGGGGAACGCGTAGTCGCCGGCCGAGAAGACCGCGAAGCGCTGCTCGGGCGTGAAGGTCGGCGTCCCGCCCTCGACCGCGAGGCCGCTGAGGTCCAGCGTCTGCGGCCGCTCGAACGCGACGAACGCGTAGCCGCCGTAGTCGGCGAGCCGCAGCACCGCCGCGGCGCCGCTCTCCTTCATCTCGGGCATCGCCTCGCGCGCCTTCGCCTCGAACGCCGCGAACGAGCCCTCCAACACCTTGAACCCGAGCTCCTCCATCGTCAGCCTGTAGCGATACTCGCCGCTGGTCACGATCAGCACCGAGCCGCCGTCCTCGGGCTGGCCGATCGGACCCCCGCGGGTGTAGAACCACGCGCCCGCGGCCGCCGCAGCGATCGCCGCGACCACGATCAGCTTGCTGCGGGTGTGACTCTGGAGGACCTCGAGATCGGAGCTAGGGGCGCCGGACATGACGGCTAGGGTCGCACACTTGGCGCGTCCTGACGCCTGAGCGGCGCGCGCGGGCCCTCTAGCGCCGCTCCCGCGGTGTTGGCGCCCGGCGCACGCTTGCGCTAGTCTCGACGCCCGCCCGCCACGGGCGCCATGGGTTGCCATGGATGGAGGATCGTCGATGTCCAAGAAAGAGCTGCACTTTGAAGCCGCCGTCACTCTCGAGCAGGCCATCTACTACCTCACCAAGCTCTCGGACGCCCTGAAGACCGGGCCGGTCCGGGTCGCCACCGGCGAGCGCGAGATCGTCATCAGCCCCCGCGACATCCTCGGTATGGAGCTGGAGGTCACCCAGAAGCGCGACAAGAGCAAGCTGCTGCTCGAGCTGAGCTGGCGCGAGTACCCCGCCGCGGATCTCGAGAGCCTCCTGCGGATCGAGCCGGCGCCGGTCGTCGCCGAAGAGGAGCGCGACCAAGACAGCGAAGACGAGGACGACGCGGAGCCTTCGGGCGAGAGCGAAGGCGGCGACGACGACGACGACGCGAGCGAAGGCGCCGCCGAAGCCAGCCAGCCAGCCGACGCAGACGCCCCGTCTCGGCCGATGCGCCTCGCCCCGTGAGGCTCCCTGCGATGGCCAACGACCACGACGAATTCCGCCACGAGTCCCTCGAGGACCGCCACTCGATCGCCAAGTATTTAACGGCGCTCGCTGAGGCGTTCGCCAACGGCAACCTCACCTTCCGCCACGACGGCCAGCGGATCTCCCTCGAGCCCGCCGGCCTGCTCAAGTTCGACGTCAAGGCCGCCCGCAAGCGCGGCGCGGTCAAGGTCTCGCTCCGGCTCCACTGGCAAGAAGAGGAAGAGGAGCGCGACCCGAGCGTCGGCTCGCTGGTGATCAAGACCGACGAGAGGCGCAAGTAGCGGTGCCTAATTTGCGGCCGATCCAGGAGAATTTCCGCTTCCTGATCTTGGAGGTGACCAAGCAGCTCGACTCGACCTTATCGGTGCTCGAGTCTGGCGCGATCGAGCTGATCGAGGGCGTCTACCTCAAGGACGACTACATCGACAACCTCCGCGGCTTCATCGACGACAAGTGTCTGTCGCTGATCCGCGAGGCTGGTCAAGACGAGCGCACCGTCGAGCTCGCGCGGGCGGTCGACACCGTCACCTCGAACCTCGAGCGGATCGCCGACTTCGCGGTCAACATCCTCGGCCAGTACCGCTACATCAAGGACACCTCGCTGCTGCAGCGCTTCGAGCTCCAGCCCTGCTTCGCCGAGGTGCTCTCTGGCATGGAGAGGATCGAGGACGCGCTCTTCACCTCCGACGTCGCCGGCGCGCTCAAGATCTGCCGCTCTGAGTTCACCCTCGACAAGCTCTACGCCGAGCGCTTCAAGCGCGTCATGGAGGAGCTCCGCCTCGGCGGCGAGCGCACCGAGGATCTCGTCACCACGCTCTTCATCGCCCGCTACCTCGAGCGAATGGGCGACTCCCTGCTCAACATCGGCGAGGCGATCATCTCCCTCGCGCTGCGCGAGCGCCTCAAGATCCACCAGTACTGGGCGCTCGAGGAGACCCTCGACGTCGGCGAAGGCGAGGGCGAGCGCCTCCGCCTCGAGTCGATCGCCGAGACCAAGTCTGGCTGTCGGATCGGCAAGGTCCGCGACCTCCGCAGCGGCGGCGAGGGCAACCTCGTGCTCTTCAAGGAGGGCAGCCTCGACAAGATGATCGACGAGCGCGACGGCATCGCCTTTTGGCAGGAGCGCTACCCCGCGCTCGTCCCCAAGGTGCTCGGCTGGCAGGAGGGTGAGCACCACGCCTCGCTCCTGCTCGAGTACCTGCGCGGCAAGACCTTGCAAGAGATCCTGCTCGACGGCGACACCGCCGAGGTGAACACCGCCCTCAGCGCCCTCACCAGCGCCTTGCGCGAGATCTGGGGGTCTACCCGCAAGGACGAGCACGTCAACCCCGGCTTCGTCCGCCAGATCGCCAAGCGCTTCGACGACGTACGCGTCGTCCACCCTGACTTCGGCAGCGACGACGGCGAGATCGGCGGCCTCTCGATCCCCAGCTTCGACGAGCTCTTGACCCGCGCGGAGGCCGTCGAGGCCGCCGTCGGCGCCCGCTTCTCGACCTTCATCCACGGCGACTTCAACGTCGACAACGTGATCTTCGACCCGCAGACCGGCCGCCTCCACTTCATCGACCTCCACCGCTCGCGCCGCGCCGACTACGTGCAAGACGTCTCCGTCTTTATGGTGTCGAACTTCCGCCTGCCGGTGCTCGCCAAGGCCCACCGCCGCCGCCTCAGCGCCGTCATCCAGGCGTTTTATGGCTTCGCCCGTGACTTCGCGCGAGAGGAGGGCGACGCCACCTTCGAGGTCCGCCTCACCCTCGGCATGATCCGCTCCTTCACCACCTCGACCCGCTTCGTCCTCGACGATCGCTTCGCCCGCTCCATGTACCTCCGGGCCCGCTACTTGCTCGAGCGGCTGCTCGCTCACCGCCCCGGCGTCGAGCTCGGCGACTGGTCCGCCTTCGAGCTGCCGGCCAACGTGTTAGTCTCCTGACCCAGGGCGCCGCCGCGAGCGGCGTCCAGGAGCGGACGCTTGTTGGAGAAGAACGCAAAGAAGATCGCCATCGTCGGCACCCCTGGCGCATGGTCTACCGAGCGCCTCGCCGACGCCGTCGCCGCGCGCACCGGCTATCGCCTGGTCGTCGACATGGCCCGCGTCGTCTGCGACCTCGAGCTCGGCCAAGTCCGCGCCGGCGCCGTCGATCTCTGCCAGCTCGACGGCGTGATCATTAAGAAGATCAGCCCCGAGTACTCGCCGGACATCCTCGATCGCCTCGAGCTGCTCCGCTACGTCCGCGCCCGCGGCGTCCCGGTGTTTTCAGATCCTGAGCGCGTCATCCGCGTGCTCGACCGCCTCGCCTGCACCGTCAGCCTGCGGATCGCCGGCGTCGCCATGCCCGCCACCACCATCACCGCCGACCTCGACGAGGCCGCCCTCGCCGTCGAGCGCTACGGCACCGCCGTCGCCAAGCCGCTGTTCTCGACCAAAGCCCGCGGCATGACCCTCATCCACGCCGGCCCCCGGGCCCGCGCCGAGCTCGCCGCCTTCCAGGCCGCCGGCAACCCCGTCCTCTACCTCCAGCGGCGGATCCCCGAGCTCACCCGCGACCTCGGCGTCGTCTTCCTCGGCGGCGAGTACCTCGCCACCTACGCCCGCGAGGCCAGCAAGACCTCCTGGAACACCACCATCCACGACGGCGGCCGCTACCGCCCCTTCGAGCCCGATCCTGCCGTCTTAGAGCTCGCGCGCGTCGCCCAGCGCCCCTTCGGCCTCGACTTCACCTGCGTCGACGTCGCCCTCACCGCCGAGGGCCCGCAGGTCTTCGAGGTCTCCGCCTTCGGCGGCTTCCGCGGCCTGCTCGACGCGCACGGCCGCGACGCCGCCGATCTCTACGCCGCCTACGTCTTGGAGCGGATCGTATGAACACAGACAATTTCACGGAGCTGGCCGACCGACTCCGCGCCCGCCACCCCCTCGTCGGCCAGCTCGCCCTCCGCCTCGGCGACGCGCGCGTCGTCCTCGCCAGCGACTCCCGCGCCCTCTTGGCCGAGCTCTTGGGTTATTTCCGCCCCTTCCTCGACCCTCACGACCCCAGCGCCCCCGCCGGCGCGGGCGACCTCGAGCTCCTCGCCCTCGAGTCACCGCCCATGGCGTTGAGCCCCGAGCTCGAGCGCCAGCTCGTCGTCCGCCCGCCCGAGCCCGGCAAGGACTCGATTAAGGAGTCCTCCCTCGAGCTGGACGGCGGGCGCCTGATCCGCAAGCTGCGCACCGGCCTCACCTTCTTGATCAGCGACGCCGTGCACCTGGCCATCGGGCCATGTTGCAGAAACCCCAACCAGATCGTCAATTTCGTCAACAACCGGCTGATCGAGCGCCGCCTCCAGCAGGGCTGGTCCCTCTGCCACGCCGCCGGCGTCAGCCGCCGCGGCCGCGGCCTCGCCATCGCCGGCCTCTCTGGCCGCGGCAAGTCCACCCTAGCCCTGCACATCCTCGAGCGCGACGCCTTCGACTACCTCAGCAACGACCGCCTCCTGATCCGCCGCGGCGGCGCAGAGCCGAACCAGGCGCTCGCCGCCCTCGGCGTACCCAAGCTCCCGCGGATCAACCCTGGCACCGCGCTCAGCATCCCGCGCCTCGCCGGCCTAATCCCCGAAGATCGCCGCCGGGAGCTCGAAGCCCTCACCCCCGCCCAGCTCTGGCAGGTCGAGGAGAAGTACGACGTCGACGTCGAGGCCGCCTACGGCCCTGGCCGCGTCCAGCTCGCCGCCGAGCTCGTCGGCCTGCTCGTGCTCACCTGGCGCTTCGGCGGCGGCCCCACCCAGGTCCGCCCCGCGTCCTTACACGAGCGCCGCGACCTGCTCGCCGCCGTCATGAAGTCCCCCGGCCTCTTCTACACGCCCGTCGACGGCGAAGATCCCAACCAACTCGACGAAGCCGCCTACCTCGCCGCCTTCGGCGACGTGCCCGTCTACGAGCTCAGTGGCGGCGCCGACTTCGCCGCCGCCGTCGATTTCTCAAGCGAGCTGCTCTCGTGATCCGAGTCAGCCGAGCCGCTCGGATCCCCGATCCAGTCCGCCTCGCCCGCCACGAGCGCCTCCCTGAGTTCGGCCCCAACATCTTGTTCTTCAGCGGCGGCTCGGCGCTGCGTCGAGTCAGCCGCCGGCTCAAGCGATTCACCTACAACAGCACCCACCTGATCACCCCCTTCGACTCAGGCGGCTCCTCCGCCAAGCTGCGCGACGCCTTCGGCATGCTCTCCGTCGGCGACCTACGCAACCGCATGATGGCGCTCGCCGACGAGTCGGTGCACGGCAACCCCGCCGTCTACCAGCTCTTCTCGTACCGCTTCAGCGACGAGCTCGCGCAGGGCGAGCTGCGCGCCCGCCTACGCCACATGGTCCGCGGCGACGACCCGCTGGTCGCCCGCGTGCCGCCCCCGCTCGGCGAGATTATTTGCAACTACCTCGGCTTCTTCGAGGCCGCCATGCCCAGCGGCTTCGACCTCCAGGGCGCCAGCATCGGCAACCTCATCCTCGCCGGCGGCTACCTCAACCACGGCCAGCGGATCGAGCCCGTGCTCTTCCTTTTTTCCAAGCTCGTCGAGGTCCGCGGCCTCGTCCGCGCCGTCGTCCCTGACGATCTCCACCTCGTCGCCGAGCTCGAGGGTGGCGAGCTCGTGATCGGCCAGCACCGGATCACCGGCAAGGAGGTCGCCCCGCTGCGCTCACGGATCGAGCGCCTCAGCCTCAGCCGCAGCAAAGATCACCACGAGCCCGCCGTCGCCGCGATCGACGAGCGCACCCGCGCCTTGATCCAGAGCGCTGACATTATCTGCTATCCGATCGGCTCCTTCTACACCAGCGTGGTCGCCAGCCTGCTCCCTCGCGGCGTCGGCCAGGCGATCGCCGACAACGGCTGCCCCAAGCTCTACATCCCCAACCTCGGCGACGACCCTGAGCTCTATGGCATGTCGCTGCGCCGCCAGGTCGAGGCCTTGCTCGCCCACCTGCGCGCCGACGCCGGCGATCTACCTGCGCGCCGCTTCATCGACTTCGTCGTCATCGACGCCGAGCGCGGCCGCTACGCCGGCCTCGATCAGCTCGCGGATCTGCACGAGCTCGGCGTCGAGGTCCTCGACCTCGAGCTCGTCACCCCCCGCGCCGCCCCGCTCTTGGACGAGGAGCGCCTCGTCGACGCGCTGATCTCCCTCACGTAACGGCGCCGCGGGGCCCCTCCAGCCGCGGGAGCGCCGCCCACAGCGCCCGCGTCGCCGGCTGCTGCGGCGCCGCCAGCAGCGCCGCGGTCGCCCCTTCTTCGACGACCTTGCCCTCGACCATCACCATCACCCTGTCGACCAGACCTGGCAAGAGGGCCAGGTCATGAGTGACGAAGAGCAGCCCCATACCGCCCGTCACGCGCGCCCGCAGCAGATCGACCAGCTCGAACGCCAGCGGTCGATCGAGCGCGCTCGTCACCTCATCCGCGATCAGCACCTGGGGCTCTGCCGCCAGCGCCCGCGCCAGCGCCACCCGTTGACGTTGCCCCCCGCTCATCGCCGAAGGCAACCGCCCGAGCAGCGCCTCCGCCAGCCGCACTTCTTCTAAGAGCGCCGCCAGCTCCTCCCCGCGCAGCCGCGGCAGGCCCGCCAGCGCCCGCGCCTCGCCGATCGCCGCGCCCGCCGTCAGCCGCGGATCCAGCGCTCGCGCCGGGTCTTGCCAACAGAGCTGCGTGACCGCCCGCAGCCCCCGCCAAGCCCTCGCAGGCGCCCCCACCAGCTCCACGCCGCCCGCGCCCTCGCGGCCCCCACAGAGCCGCAGCGACCCCGCCAGCCCCCGCTCCAGCCCCACCAGCGCCCGCGCCAGCGTCGACTTCCCCGCGCCCGAGCCGCCCACCAGCCCCAGCGAGCGCCCCGCGCCGAGCTCCAAGTCGACGCCATCGACCACAAAGCGCCCGCGCATCGACCTGTCTTTGGGGCCATTGAACGCGGCCACCCGCAGCCCTCGCGCCACGAGCCGCAGCGCGCGCGCCTCGCCGCCGACCGCGCTCATGACCGCACCGCCGCCGCCCGCTGAGCCGCCCTCGCCAGCGCCGCCGTCGCCGGGTGCTGCGGCGAGCGCAGCAGCGTCCACACCGGCCCTTCTTCCACGATCGCCCCCTGCTCCAGCACCACCGCGCGGGCGCAGCGCTCGGCGACGATCGCCAGGTCGTGCGACACCAGCACCAACCCCATGCCTCGCTCCGCGCAGCGGCCCGCCAGCAGCGCCAAGATCTCCTGCTGCCGCGGCGGATCGAGCGACGCGGTTGGTTCATCCGCCAAGATCACCGCCGGGGAGCACGCCAACGCCAGCGCCAGCGCTGCCCGCTGCGCCTCACCGCCGCTGAGCTGGTGCGCCAGCAGGTCGGCGACGCGCGGCGCCAGCCCCACCTCGACGAGCGCCGCCTCGGGCGTGCGCGGATCTGCCCATCGCCGCTGCACCTCCGCCACTTGCGCCCCCAGACGACGCACCGGGTCCAAGCTCTCAACCGCCGATTGTGACAACAACGCGAGCACACCGCCGCGCAGCCGCGCCAGCGAGCCAGGTCGTGCCAGGTCGTACGGCTGCCCGTCGATCGTCATCGTCCCAGAGACCTCGATCTCTGGCGGCGCCAGCCCGACCAACGCCCGCAGCACCAGCGACTTGCCCGCCCCAGACGCCCCGATCAGCCCCACAGCCCCCGCCCGATCGAGCCCCCACAGATCCATAGAAAAGCCGCAGATCAGCGCTTTGGAGCCGATCTGCGCGCGGAGGCCACTCACCGTGAGCGTGCGCATGGAGCGAGGATCCCCGGGTGCGGACGCGTCGCACCTCGCGCGACAATGTCACATAGTTGGAACAGACTTGCTACCCCGGTGAAATGCGCTCCGCGCATCCTTCGCGCCGAGGATGCTGTTCCGCGGATTCGACACAACGCGCCGCGACTCGGTCATTGAGCGCCGACGTGGCGCCTCGATCCTGATCGCCCTCGGCATCTACTTCGCCGCTGGTGGATATGGCGTCTACCTTCATCTTCAGAAGGTTCAGTCGGTCGACGTCCTGCTCGAACCCGAGCTCAAGGATTTTGTCGCCGAAGAGGCCCCTGAGCCCGAGCCTGAGCCTGAAGAAGAGGCGCCGCCCCCGCCGCCCGAGCCCCAGCCCAAGCCTGCCGAGCGCCCCAAGCCCAAACCCCAGCCCAAGCTCGTCCCCGACAAGGCCCCCGAGGCGCCCCCGCCCGAGGCCGACCGCGCCCGCGACGACAAGGCCTATGGCACCGGCGAAGGCGGCGCAGGGGCGGGCAAGGCCCCTGACAAGAGGCCTGAGCCGGAGAAGAAGCCCGAGCCCAAAAAAGAGCCCGAGCCCAAAAAAGAGCCCAAACCCAAGGTCGAGAAGATCGACCCCACCGTCCCCATCGACCGCCCCGAGCGCTCGACCCCGCCCAAGCCCGATCCAGGCAACGCGACCCCCGACTACCCCAAAGATCTGCGCGATCAGGGCGTCGAGGGCGAGATCGTCATCAAGCTCCACATCGCCAACGACGGCGCCGTCAAGGGCATGAAGGTCCTGCGTAAGACCAACAACGCCACCGGCGAGGAGGCCCAAGAGGCCGCCAGCAAGCTCTTCCTCAAGGCCGTCGTCGCCGCCGTCAAGTCGTGGAAGTACACGCCCTGCATGTATCAAGGCCAGGCGATCTCGGTGTGGATCCCCGTCACCATCCCTTTCAAGTTGAAGGCCGGCTGAGCGCCGCATCAGAGGAGATCGAACCCCATGGAACTGTCATTGATCGAAATTTGGGAGAGCATGGGCCTCTTGGCCCGCCTCGTCGCGATCGCCCTCGTGATCATGGGCGTCGCCAGCCTCTCGATCAGCATCGAGCGCCTCTTGGTGCTCGGGCGGATCAAGCGCGAGTCCGCGCTCTTCGCCGGCAAGGCCCGCACCTTGCTCGAGGCCCGCGAATACGGCCCCCTGCGTGACCTCGCCCGCGGCATGCCCCGCACCCCCCTCGCGCGGCTCACCGAGGTCGGCCTCGGCACCTTCTTGGATCACCGCGGCGCCGGCATCAGCGCGGGGGAGGCGACCCGTCGCGAGCTCGCCCGTCGCCTGGAGGAGTACGGACAAGAGGCGCGCCGCGGCATGGGCCTGTTGGCCTCGGTCGGCTCCACCGCCCCCTTCATCGGCCTCTTCGGCACCGTCATCGGCATCATCACCGCCTTCCAGGGGATCGCCGCCGCCGGTGGTGGTGGCATCGGCGCCGTCTCTGCCGGCATCGCCGAGGCCTTGATCGTCACCGCGGTCGGCCTCTTCGTCGCCATCGCCGCGGTGCTCTTCTTTAACCACCTCAGCGGCGGCTTCGACAAGCTCGACATGATGATGCAGCACGCCGCCGGCGAGCTCTTGGATCACCTGGAGGGCGGCGATGGGCGCGACGCTTGAGACCGGCAAGGGCCGCAGAGGCCCGAAGCCCAACATCAACGTCACGCCCCTCGTCGACGTCGTGCTCGTCCTCCTCATCATCTTTATGGTGATCATCCCCAACATGCAGGAGGGCAAGGCGATCGAGCTCGTCAACGTCTTCCACCCGGACAAGGACGCGGGCGAGCAGCAAGAGCCCCTCGTCGTCACCATCGACGACCAGGAGCGCTTTTATTATGAAGAGAACCAGCTCAGCCGCGCCGACGCCCTCGCCGCCCTGACCCGCGCCTACCAGAGCGCCCCCAAGCGCAAGGTCTTGCTCCGCGCCGACGCCCGCCTCCGCTTCGTCGCCGTCCGCGGCTTCTTTAAGGAGGTCCAAGAGATCGGCTACGCGGGCGTCGCCCTCGCCGTCGCCGGCCAGCGCTCGTGGAGCGCCGAGGAGGGTTCTTCATAACTATGGCTATGGATCTCGGCGGCGGCGGCGGCCGCTTCGGCAAGCGCCCGCGGGTGAGGCCCGAGATGAACGTCACCCCTCTGGTCGACGTCGTGCTCGTGCTGCTCATCATCTTCATGGTGCTCGCGCCCGTGCTCTCCAAGAGCTTCTGGGTGCGGCTCCCCCCCAAAGACACGGTCGAGCAGCAGCTCGACGCCGTCAACGACCCCAACGTCCCCCTCGTCCTCATGGTCGACGCGGGCGGCGAGCTCAAGATCAACAAGGTCGACGTGCCCCGCGATCAGCTCAAAGAGAAGCTGATCCGCATGTTCAACGCCCGGCCGGACAACGCCCTCTACCTCGACGCCCACGACGACGCCGCCTACGGCGCCGTGCTCGGCGCGATCGACCTCGCCCGCGCCGCCCAGGCGCACCCCGTCGTCGTGCTCACCAAGAAGCTCGAGGACTAGCGGGCCCCTCGACCCCTGGCACTCTCATGTCCGATCCACGAAACACCGGTCGCCACGGCGCCCGCGTCGACCCTCCGGTCTACGCGATGGCGCTCGCAATCGCGCTCTCTGCCACCACAGCCCGGGCCGCAGGCCCGCGCGACTATGCCGGCCCCGAGGAGCTCGGCGGCGACGCGCCCACCCCGACGGAGCGAGCACCGGAGCCCGCCCCGGCCCCCGCCCCGGCCCCCGCTCCCACACCTCCCGCGCCCGAAGAGGCCTGCGACGACGGCTTTTGTATTGAAGATCTCACCGAGGACCCCGAGGCTTTAAAGCGCGAGCTCGAGGTCCCCAAGGTCGAGGTCAAGGGCCCCACCGGCGTCGTCCGCGGTCGCGTCCTCGACGCCACCTCTGGTTCGCCCCTCATCGGCGCCCTGATCTCCGTCGAAGGCCACGAGTACCGCACCAAGAGCGACTTTGAGGGCAATTTTGAGCTGCCGCTGCCGCCCGGCGCCTATCAAGTCAAGATCTGGTACGACGCGTATGAAGGCGTCACTGTCTCCAACGTCGCCGTCAGCGAGGGCGACGCCGTCAACTTAAACCGCGAACTGAAGCCGATCGCCGGCATGGCCCAGACCGTCGTCGTCCAGGCCGAGATCAACAAAGAGAGCGCCGCCGGCAAGCTCGCCGAGCGCAAGAAGTCCGCCTCCGCGCGCGACATCATGAGCCGCGCCGAATTTTCAAAGTCCGGCGGCGGCGCCACCTCTGCGGTCGCCCAGCGGATCGTCGGCATCACCGTCGTCGGCGGCCGCTTCCTCTTCATCCGCGGCCTCGGCCATCGTTATGGCAACACCCTCTTCGACGGCGCCCGCGTCCCCAGCCCCGACCCCAACCTGCGCACCGTCCCCCTCGACATCTTCCCCACCACCGCGCTCGGCGCGATCAACATCCAAAAGACCTTCACCCCGGACGTCCCTGGCGACTTCGCCGGCGGCTCCACCCAGCTCGAGAGCCGCGAGGTCCCCGAAGAGTTCACCCTCCAGGTCAAGGCCAACCTCGGCGCCAACACGGCCACCACCGGCCGCGCCGGCCTCATCGGCGATCGCTTCGCCGGCGATCGCCTCGCCTTCGGCAACCTCGCCCGCCAGCTCCCCTCTTCCTTTAACACCGCCTACCCCATCGACCACACCCAGCAGCCCGCCGGCAGCCTCGATCGCGTGTGGACCCCCGCCGACATCGAGCGCTTCGGCGAGGCGATGCCCTCCACCCGCACCGCCCTCAGGCCCCACACCGGCATGCCCAATTTCGGCGCTGGTGTCACCGTCGGCGGCACCGTCAAGCCCTGGGGCACCCGCCTGGGCTTCCTCGGCGCCGCGCAATATGCCAACAGCCAACAGACCCTGCGCGAAGACATCCGGATCTTCCGCGTCGCCGGCGACTTCCAGCCGGGCGTCGAGCTGCCCATCGACCCCATCGCCCGCGTCGACTACAAGAGCCTCAAGACCACCCTCAACACCGCCTGGTCGACCCTCGGCCTCTTTAAGTGGAAGCTCAGCGACGACCACCGCCTCAGCTTGACCGGCCTCTACACCCGCGACGCCGACGTCGAGGCCCGCCAGCTCGACGGCCACAGCCGCGCCACCTCCGGCGAAGCGATTGTCCGCAACAACCGCCTCCGTTATCAGATGCGCTCGATCGCGCTCACCCGCCTCGGCGGCCGCCACGTCTTCCCCGGCGCGAAGTCGCTCCAGCTCGACTGGTTCGGCTCCTTCGCCCAGGCCCGCCTCGCCGACCCCCTGCTCCGCGAGAGCCTCTTCTGTTTGGTCCCCGGCTCCGCCCCCGTCGATCCCAGCGGCCAGTCCTCCTGCCTCGAGAGCCCGCAAGACGGCGCCGTCTACCTCATCGACCAGCGCGAGTCCGGCAAATTCCAGTTCTTCGACCTCAAAGACAACACCGCCACCGGCGCCCTCGACCTCACCCTGCCCTTCAAGCAGTGGCGCCAGCTCGACTCCAAGCTCAAGTTCGGCGGCTGGGTCGAGGGCAAGCGCCGGAGCTTCACCGCCCGCACCTTCGATTACCAGACCGTCGGCTCCACCGGCCTGCCCATTGGCACAGGTGAGATCCTCACCCCTGACACCATCGGCGGCGGCCCTGGCGGCCCTGGCGGCGCCCCCTTCTTCCTCAAGGAGTTCACCCGCGCCGAGGACAGCTATCGCGGGAACCAGCGCGTGCTCGCCGGCTACGCCATGCTCGACCTGCCGATCGTGCGCTGGCTGCGGGTCGTCGGCGGCGCCCGCGTCGAGGCCAACACCATCGACGTACGCCCCTTCGATCGTTTCGGCCGGCCGATCCCCGCCGAGAAGAACGCCCGCGTCGTCGACAACAGCGTCTTACCCGCCGCCAGCCTCATCTTCCCGCTCGCGGGTCCGCGGATCCGCGGCGATATGAACATCCGCCTCAGCGCCGCCAAGACCGTCGCTCGCCCCGAGTTCCGCGAGCTCGCCCCCTTCCTCTTCACCGACTTCGTCGGCGGCTTCGACGTCACCGGCTACGCCGGCCTGCGCACCACCAAGATCTGGAACGCCGACCTGCGCTGGGAGTGGTTCCCCTCCGCCGGCGAGGTCGTCGCCCTCTCCGCCTTTTACAAGCGCTTCGACGGCCCCATCGAGCGCGTCATCGGCGCCCGCGCCACCCCCGTGCAGAGCTACCGCAACGCGCTCAGCGCCCAGAACATCGGCGCCGAGCTCGAGCTGCGCAAGAGCCTGGAGTTCGTCCACAAGTCTCTGCGCGAGCTCTCCCTCGGCGCCAACTTCGCGTACGTCTACTCGCAGGTCGACTTCCCCACCTACGACCCCAGCGACCCCTTCTCGTACTCGGGCCCGCCGCGGCCGCTCGAGGGCCAGTCCCCCTACGTCGTCAACGCCTACCTCAGCTACGACCGCGAGAAGAGCGGCACCACCGCGCGCCTGCTCTACAACACCTTCGGCAAGCGGATCGCCTTCGTCGGCGGCCAAGGCGCCCCCAACATCTACGAGCTGCCCGTCCACAGCCTCGACCTCACCCTCCAGCAGCGCGTCTACAAGGGCCTCAGCCTCAGCGGCAGCGCCTTCAACATGCTCAACTGGCGGCGCCGCTTCGTCCAGGGCGACGAGGGCGCGATCACCTACAACACCCTGCGGGGCGTCACCTTCGTGCTCGGTCTGACCTACGACTTATGACATGTGACAGCCACACCCCTGCGCGCGCGCCGATCGTGTCGCGAAAAAGTCACGTCCCCGCGGAGCCGACGTCACGACCCCCCCGTATATGAACAGCGACCGCGGGTCTTTCTTGAGATCTGTCCCATCGGCCAACTCGATCCTGGATCGTCGAACCATGACCAAGAACATCGCCTCCGCCGCCCTCATCGCCCTCTCCCTCTCTCTCAGCGCCTGCACCGGCGGCGAGGGCGAGAGCGACACCAACACCACCAACACCACCAACGGCACCGATGACTGCGTCGACGGCGCCGAGGTCACCGCGGACATCACCGAAGACACCACCTGGAGCTGTGACGTCGTGCTCGGCGCGATCGTCACTGTCAACAACAACGCCACCCTCACCATCGAGCCCGGCGTCACCGTGCGCGGCAAGAGCGGCTCCGCCCTCGTCATCAACCAAGGCTCCAAGCTGATCGCCGAAGGCGCCGAGGACGCGCCGATCGTGCTCACCTCCAGCCAGGCGCCCGGCGCCCGCAGCCGCGGCGACTGGGGCGGCCTCGTCCTCCTCGGCGACGCCCCGATCAACCTCGCCGGCGGCACCGGCATCGCCGAAGGCTTCCAGGGCGAGGTCAAGTACGGCGGCAACGACCCGACCTCCTCCTGCGGCTCCCTCAAGTACCTGCGCGTCGAGTTCGCCGGCTTCGAGCTCACCACCGACAATGAGCTCAACGCGATCACCTTCTACGGCTGCGGCAGCGGCACCGTCGTCGACCACGTCCAGACCCACATGGGCGACGACGACGGCTTCGAGATGTTCGGCGGCGGCTTCGACGCCTCGCACCTGGTCGCCAGCGGCATCGGCGACGACTCGCTCGACATCGACCAAGGCTTCTCGGGGAAGCTCCAGCACATCTTCATCCACCAAGACCCCGCCGACGGCAACTACGCCTTCGAGATCAGCAACCAGGACGTCAACCTCGACGCGACCCCTCGCACCGCGCCGATGATCGCCAACGTCACCGCGGTCGGCGGCGACAGCCCCAAGAGCGCCGCGCTCAAGCTCAAAGAGGGCGCCGCTGGTGAGTTTCATAACATGATCATCACCAACTTCAACGGCGCCCAGGTCGACCTCACCGAGACCCAGACCGAGGATCAAGCCGCGACCGGCGAGATCGTGATCAAGAACTCGCTCTTTTTCGGCAACAACCGCGGCGGCTCCGGCCTCTACATCGTCTCCGAGGCGTCGACCTTCGACCTCCAAGGCTTCGTCGAGGACGCCGCCAGCGGCAACCTCTTCGACGTCGACCCCAAGCTCGGCAGCGCCGCCTGGGGCGCCCCCAACATCGTCCCCGCCGCCGGCTCTCCCGCGCTCAATGGCGTCCGCCCGCCCGCGGACTTCACCGGCGAGCCCAGCGACTTCATCGGCGCCGTCAAAGACGAAGCCAGCGACTTCACCCAGGGCTGGACCAACTACGCCCCCAACTGATCGCCGATCGAGGGACCAACCCATGGATCGCCCCGCTCAGCTCGCCCTCGTCGCCGCGCTCGTGCTCGCGCTCGGCGGCGCGGGAGCGCTCGCGATCCATGGCCCCAGCGCGCCCGCGCCCGCCGGCGCGCCCGCCACCGCCTCCGAGAGCGTCCAGCTCGCCGCCGAGCTCCCGAACCACCCCGAGCTCGGCCCCGAGCCTCTCAAGGGCGGTCAGACCAGCCTGCACGCCCTCGGCGAGGCGATCGTCGACGGCCTCGCCCGCGGCGACGCTCAGGCCCTCGACGCCCTTATCGTCGACGCCCACGACTACAAGACCCGCCTCTTCGCCCTGCTCGCCAACAGCCCCAGCGCCCACCAGATGGGCGCCGACTTGTTGTGGGACATGCAGTCGCGCGAGAGCCGAGACGAGCGCGACCGCGCGGTCCGCCTCTACGGCCGCCGCCCCCTCCGCCTCGTCTCCATCACGAGTCCGCGCGCGCCGGAGCGCCGAGGCGGCCTGATCCTCCACCGCAGCCCGGTGCTGGTGGTCTTGGACGACCAAGGCGCCGCCCACGAGCTGCGGATCCTCGCCACCGTGCTCGAGCACGAGGCCACGAGCACCTTCACGCTGCTCGCGTACCGGATCCGCGGCTGATCCTCCCTGCTGCTCCACCCCCTCGATCCGTATGTCAGCCACGATCCTCATCGTCGACGACGAGCCCGACCTGGTCGAGTCGGTCCGCTACAACCTCGAGCGAGAGGGTCACCACGTGCTCGCCGCCGGGGACGGACCGACCGCCCTGCGCCTGCTCAGCGAAGGCAAGGTCCCCCAGCTGGTCCTGCTCGACCTCATGCTCCCAGGCTTCGCCGGCACGGAGGTCTGCCGGCGCATGCGCCTCGACGAGCGCACCCGCGCCGTCCCCGTCATCATGGTCTCCGCCCGCAGCGACGAGATCGACCGCGTCGTCGCCTTCGAGCTCGGCGTGGACGACTACGTGACCAAGCCCTTCAGCGTGCGCGAGCTGATGCTGCGCGTACGCGCCGTGCTCCGCCGTCAAAACCCAGAGACCCGCAGCGCCGGCGAGCTCGTGCACGAGCGCCTGCGCGTCGACATCGAGGGTCACCGCGCCTGGATCGACGACATCCCGCTCTTCCTCACCGCCTTAGAGCTGCGCCTGCTCGGCGCGCTGATCACCCGCCGAGGCCGCGTCCAGAGCCGCGACGCCCTGCTCGCCGAGGTCTGGGGCACCCAGGCCGACGTCACCACCCGCACCGTCGACACCCACGTCCAGCGCCTCCGCCGCAAGCTCGGCCCCGCCGCCAATTACATCGAGACCCTACGCGGCGTCGGCTACCGCTTCCTCGCCGCCGGCGAGCGCCGCGCCGCCGAGCCGACGAGCGGCGACGACGACGACGACGACGACGGTCCCCCCAAGAGCGCCTCCGCCGGCCCCTACGCGCCTCTCTCGTAGCTCGCCGTGCCGCGCCCTGCTTCGCTCGGTTGCGCGCCTCTACGCGGACGATTAGTGTCCGCGCCCATGCGCCACCTCCACCCAGTCACGCTCCTGATCGCCGCCACATGCGCCCTGCTCTGCGCCTGCGCCGGTGACGATGACGGCGGCGACAGCACCATCGGCGACTCCGCCAACCCGACCAGCGGCGACTCCGCCAACCCGACCGCGACCGCGACGACCAGCGGCGGCGGCGAGAGCGATGGTATGGGATCAAACAGTACGACCAGCAGCAGCGGCGCCGCGACCACCGGCGACAGCGCCACCACCGACAGCGCCACCACCGACAGCGCCACCACCGACAGCGCCACCGGCGACAGCCCCGTCTATCCGCCCGCGATCGCCTACATCACCCGCGACAAGGACGGCAACACCCACCCCGAACAGCTCGCCAAGGAGTCCGACCTCTGCCCCGCCGGCTGGACCCACCTCGGCGGCGCTGGCTGGGCCGCCGTCTGTCAGGACAGCGCCCCTGGCGCCGTCATCAACGTCAGCCGCGACGTCTTTGGCAACACCCACCCCGAACAGCTCTTGAACGAATCCCAGCTCTGCCCGGCCGGATGGACCCACCTCGGCGGCTCTGGCTGGAGCGCCGTCTGTCACAAGGCCGGCGACACCGCGGCGATCGCCTACCTCTCCCGCGACCAGGACGGCAACACCCACCCCGAGCAGCTTTCCGGCGAGTCCGACCTCTGCCCCGCCGGTTGGACCCACCTCGGCGGCACCGGCTGGACCGCCGTCTGCCAGGACAACGCCCCCGGCGCCGTCATCAACGTCAGCCGCGACGTTCTTGGCAAAACACACCCCGAACAGCTCGCCAAAGAGAGCGATCTCTGCCCGAGCGGCTGGGTGCACCTAGGCGGCGCCAGTTGGGACGCCGTCTGCCACAAGGCCGGCGACACCGCGGCGATCGCCTACCTCGCCCGCGACGAAGACGGCAACACCCACCCCGAGCAGCTTTCCGGCGAGTCCGACCTCTGCCCCGCCGGCTGGACCCACCTCGGCGGCACCGGCTGGACCGCCGTCTGCCAGGACAACGCCCCCGGCGCGGTGATCAGCGTCGGCCGCGACGTCTTTGGCAACACCCACCCCGAGCAGCTCGCCAAAGAGAGCGATCTCTGCCCGGACGGCTGGGCGCACCTCGGCGGCTCCGGCTGGAACGCCACCTGTCACCGCCCCTGATCAACGGTCGACTGTACGATCTCAAACGATCTCAAGGCGCCGCGAGCAGCGGCTCGAAGAGCACATTCACCGTCAGCGCGAGCGCGCCGAAGGCGAGCAAGCAGCCGCCCGCGAGCAGCAAGGTCGCGCGGTCGGAGCCGGTCGTCATCCTCGTCGCCGACCCAGCCGCCAGCAGCAAGATCGCCGCCAGCAGCACTGTCACCTGCAGACCTGGGACTGTGACCACGGCGGCGAGGCCGCTGAGGCTCTCCCGAGCGATCTCCTTGCGATGGAGCAGCTCGGGGATCATGCCGAACCAGAGCACGCTGAGGCCAGCGCTCGTCGCCACACCGAGGAGGATGAAGGCGATCTCGCGCAACCGCAGCTTAAGAGGATTGAACTCCGCCATAGCGCCTCACTGAGGATGCCTGAACTAGCCGACCAACGCACCCCCGCGGCCGAAGTTCTGCCCAGGTCTCGACGCCACGCGCGCCCTCACGATCCCCATGAGCGCGCCTCACACGCCGACGATCTCACGCACCCAGCGCGCAGCGTCATGCACACCTCTCTCATGGCGCTGGCAACGCCCGCGCGAGCGCGTGTCGACGCCGCAGCGCCGCGCGATCGCCCGGCCGGGCTTGCAGCGCCGGCAACAACGCGCGCGCGCGGGCGAGGCGCGCTGGATCGCCGCTCGCGATCCACCCAGCGATCAGCGCCTCCTCGAGCAGCGCCCGCTCCGCTGGGTCTCGCAGCGCCGCCTGCGCCAGCGCCGCCTCGAGCGCCGCCTCCACCTCCTGTTCACGCGGGTGAGCGCTGGTCCGCAGCGCCCGCACCAGCAGCAGCGTGCTCCCTGCGCGCGCGGGGTCGGCGCGCACCAGCAGCCGCGCGTAGTGGATCGCCAGCGCCGGGCTCTCGGCCAGCAGCGCCGCCGCCGCTTGTCGCTCGATCACCGGGATGTCCGAAGAGACAGGCTCTGAAGGCCGACCGATCGCGACCTCCAACGCCGCCGCCGGGTCGACCGCGCTGAGCCCGTCGATCACCCGCGCCCACGCCGCCGGCTCGCCCGGCATCAGCGCCGCCAGCGCCTCCGGCGAGCCCGCCAACGCCAGCACATAGCGGCTGAGCTGCGGCGAAGGAGGCGCGCGTAGAGCCGCCAACGAGCGCCCCAGCGCCACCTCCACCGCGCGTCGATCGCCCTGCGTCGCCGCCGCCGCCGCGACCAACAGCCAGCCCTCTGGCTCGCTCGGCGCCCGCGTCGCCGCCACCTCCGCGTGCGCGCGAGCGAGGCTCGCCTCACCCCGCGCCCCCGCGACCTTCGCGAGCGCCCGATGCAGCCCTGCGTCGAGCGGCCGGGCCCGCAGCGCCGGCCCTGGATCGACCCCTTCGGCGATCGCCGCGTCGACCTGCGCCCGCAGCGTCCACGTGTACGGCGCCGCCGCCGTCGCCACCGCCGCCGCCGCCGCCAGCAGCGCCACACCGCCGAGCCCCGCGGCCCTCGCCGACAGCCGCAGACGATCGCCCGGCGCCAGCCCGCCACACAGCGCGCACAGCGGCGCAGCCACCCCCAAGAACTCGAGGCTGAAGTCCCCGAGGCTGTGCAGCGCGACCGCCAGCGGCCCGCACAGCGCGATCTCACGCGCCCCTGTGCGCCCGAGCGCGCGCCCCTGCCGCAGCGCCATCAACCACCAGATCGCCAGCCCGGCCCCCAGCGCCGCGCCGAACCAACCCCACTCGACCCACAGGGCCACCGGCGCCGACTCGATGTGCGTGTGGGTCACCGCGCCTCCGCCGAGCGCCGGCGCCAGATCCAAAAAAGCGCCGCGGCCGACCCCCAGCGCCGGCGAGAGCGCGTGCAGATCCATCGCCTGGGCGATCGCCTGCGCCTTGCCGCCGACGCCCACCTCCGGGCTCATCAGCGTGCGCACCTCGTCCAACGCGCGCCCGCGGGCCGCGATCACCGCCGCGACGCCGCCGAAGATCCCCACGCTGATCAGCCGCCCCCGCCAACGCCCGCGCCGCCGCGAGCGCCGCTGCTCGCGCGACGACCACGCCAGCGCCAGCGCCAGCGGCAGCGCCAGCGCGAACGCGACCAGCGCCCCCCGCGACAGCGACAAGATCAGCGCCGCACCCGCCACCATCGCCGCCCCCGCCGCCATCAGCGCCCGCTCCTGGTGCTTCCCCTCCGCGCTCTCACGCGCGCACGCGCGGTGATGGAGGGCCAGCCCTGCCCCGGCGAAGCACGTGAGCAGGAAGAGATCCGCCTGGTGGTTCGGATTGACGAACGTCGTCAGCAGCGCCGCGCTGCCGCCCGGATCCACGTCCTGGGGGCGATAGACCCCCCAGATCGCCGTCACGCCCAGCGTGCGCTGCACCAGCCCCACCACCGCCACCGCCGCCCCCGCCGCCGCCACCAGCGCCGCGCTGCTCCGCCACGACAGCTGCGCCGCCGCGACGAAGAGCGTCGTCAGCCCGAGCAGACGAGCTGACTCAAAGGCCGTGTCCGCGGGGACAGGTGACAAGCTCGGCCAGGGCTCGACCCCAGCGCCTGCGAGCGCCGCGGCGATCGACCCCGTCAACGAAGGCGCCAGCAGCTCGCGCAAGGCCAGCGGCGAGGGCAGCCACTGCGCCAGCGTCAGCGCCGCCGCCGCCGCCCCGATCAGCGCGCCCCAGGGCACCCGCACGCCCTCCTTCGCGCGCGCGCACACGCGCAGCCACAGCAGCGAGAGCGCCACCAAGAACGCTGGCAGCGTCCACGCCGGCACCCCACCGATCGCCAGCGGCGGCCCGACCACCACCACCGCCAGCAGCGCCCGCGCCCACGACGGCCGCCACCCTGCGCCCGCCCCGCGCGCCCGCCGCTTGGTCTTCCCAGGAGACGCGGGCGGCGGCGGCCCACCCGCAGCGTCCTCCAAGGGGCGTATCGCGGGCTCAGCCGAGGCGCGCATCACGAGATCTCGGCGCCGGGCTCCCGCGCCCGATAAGCGTAGTACCCGACGCTATACCCGCTCTCTTCGCTGCGCGGGTCGACCTCATTCAGCACCACCCCCAGCAGGTTCGTGTCGCCCTGGCGCAGCGTCGAGATCGCCCGCTGCAGCTCCGCCCGCGAGGTCGACTGGCAGCGCGCGACGATCAGCACCCCATCGGCCAAGCGCGCCAGGATCAGCGGGTCCGTCACCGGCAGCACCGGCGGCGAGTCGATCAAGATCACCTCATAGCGCTCACGCAGCTCGCCGAGCAGCCGCCGCGCCGCCGGGCTGTCCAGCAGCTCCGCCGGGTTTTGGGGGATCGCCCCGCACAGCAGCACGTCCAGGCCCTCTGGCTGGTCGGCCCCGCCGCGCAGCAGGCACGCCTCCAGCGCCGCCGCCCCGGTCAGCAAGCTCGACAGCCCCAGCTCCTCGCGCCCCAGCGGCGGCTCGAAGACCTGGTGCAGCCGAGGCCGCCGCATATCCGCGTCGATCAGCAGCACCTTCTTGCCCGCCTGACAGAAGCTCATCGCCAGGTTCAGCGCCGTCGAGCTCTTGCCCTCCGAGGAGTTCGGCGAGGTCACCATCAACGTCCGGCACGGCGAAGAACCTGTCACAAAGGTCAGGCTCGTCCGCAGCCCGCGGCAGCGCTCGGCCATCAGCGACTGCGGGTAGAGGAACGCGTGCAGGTCGCGCTGGCGGCGCTGCGCGCGGGCGTTCGCGACCCCGAGGCGGGCGTCCGCCGGCAGCAGCGGGAGCTGCGCCAGCACCGGCACACCCAGCGACGCCAGCGCCCGCTCGAGGTCGACGAGCCCGCGGATCCGGTGGTCCCGCAGGTCCACGCCCAGGGCGAAGATCGCCCCCAGCGCCAGCCCGCCGACCAGCGCGATCGCGATGATCAGCCCCTTGGGCGGGAACACCGGCTCGCGCGGCCGAGTCGCCCGATCGAGGATCTCCACCCCCTCCGCCTCGGTGCGGTTGGTCATCCCGATCTCCGCGTCGCGCTGCGCCACCACCGTATAGGTCTCGCCCGCGGTCCGCGCGTCGCGCTCCAGCGCTCGGTAGTCGCGCTCCAGCAGCGACAGCTCGAGCGCCTTCTTCTTCTCGACCTCGAGCGACGCCTCGAGCCGCTGCTTCGTCTTCAGGGCCGCGTTCGCGCGCGCCTTCAGCGACTCGAGCAGCTCCTTGCTCTCGCGCTCGATCCGCCCGTTGATCAGCGCCAGCCGCCGCCGCGCCTGCTGCAGCTCCGGCATCTTGTCGCCGTATTTGATAGAGAGCTGCTCCACCTCGCGCTCCGCGGTGAGCTGCTCCACCCGCATATCCTCAAAAATTCGCCGCTCCGACTGCGGCAGCAGCGACGCGCTCGCCAGGCTGCCCTCGCGTTGCAGGCGGCGCGCCTCGTCGTAGGCCGCCTGCTCGCGGAAGTGATCGGCCTCTGCTTGCTTGAGGTGCGCGCTGGTCGCGATCACCGCCTCCGTGATCTCGTTCTGCCGGTCGGAGAGCGAGATCGACGAGATCCCGTGCGACTCCTTATAATCCGACATCTTCTTCTCGGCCGCTTGCAGGCTCGCCAGCGCCTGCGCCCGCTCCGCGGAGACGTTCTTCTTCGCCTCGACGCCGGTGTTGGTGCGACGACCTTGCACATAGGCCAGGTACGCGTCGGCGACCGCGTTCGCGACGTCGGCCGCGATCTCCGGGTCTGGATAGTCCGCGCTCACCTCGAGCACCCGCGAGCCGCGCACCTCTTCGACAAAGGTCAGCTCGCGCAGGCGCTCCACCGGGTCGATCTCCGCCTGCTTCGCCAGCCGCTCGGGCTCGGAGCGGATCCTGTCGATCCCCAAGAAGACCGGGTCTTGCGCCAGCCCCAGCGCCGCCAGCGCCTGCTCCGCGATTACCCGGCTGCCGATGATCTCGCGCTGCGTCTGGTAATACTCTTTATAGGCCATCAAGCGGCCCTCGGCGTCCTCGCCGACCCCCTTCATTTTGTCGAGCACCTGCGGCCCGGAGAGGTGCAGCACGATCGTCGCGCTCGCCCGCCAGCGCGGCTGCAGCAGCGCGATCGCGACGAAGGCCCCGACCAGCGCCAGCCCCGTGGTCGTCAGCACCACCAGCCAGCGCCTGCGCAGGATCGCCAGCAACCGGACGAGGTTCTCGACGGCCTTATCTGCCTCATCGAGGGGCGCGTTGGTGGTCGGCGGCGTCGGCATCGCGAGGCCCACAGCTTATCGCGAAACCCCGCCCGCGGGCCGGCCCCTCGCCGCGCTCACTTCCTGATCATCGCCCACGACACATCCTCCGTCATCGGCTGGCCGCACGGGACGTGCGCACGCGTCATATAGAGGTCGTAGAGGGCGCCGCGGTAGTCGAAGATCGGGAGCGGATTCGACGACATCTCGACCGTCGCGGACTGGCCCATGGAGGTGAACTCGAGCCCGAATTGCTCGGACATACCGCCGCAGCACCACTCGAGCGGAGAACCGATGGCCGGCTCGCTGCACAGGTCGACGCACTCGCACATGCTCGACCGGCTGCGACGCAGCCGCAAGTCCTCGAGCTGCTGCGGGGGGTCGAAGCTCGTCACCACCGCGGCGAGCCTCGGCGGCGCGACCGCGACCTCGCTCCCTTCGTTAAAGACCACCACCGCGCGGGTCCTACAGTTACCCTCGCGATCGTAGCCCTCGTGGAAGATCTCAAAGCAGAGGCCCGGAGAGAGCACGCCGCCGACCACAAGATCGATCGGCACCACGACACTCGGAGCGCCGGTGCACGGGTTGTCCTCCAAAAAGACCTCCGCCTCTAGCGGCAGCCCGAGGCGGCGCACATAGAAGTGGGTCTCACCGACACATTGAGCGCTGATCTCGGGCGGCAACAAGCTCGCGACATTGAGGAAGGGCGGGCAATAGTCGGGCTCCACACACGCGGGCATCCACGCGGCCTCGGTGGTTGACTCGCCGCCTGTCGACTCGCTCGTCGTCGCGCTCGACTCGCTCGTCGACTCGCTCGTCGTCGTCGAGTCACCGGTTGTCTCGCCCGCGGTGATGCTCGGGTCGCTGTCGACGAACGCCGGGTTCGGCTTGCTACAAGCCGCGCCAGCGGCGGCGAAGAGGACGACCGCGACCCAAGAACGAGACCCCATCACCCCGCATCATAGCGGAGCTTCGTCGTCCGGGTCTTCATCGGCGCCGTCGGTCGCAGCGGCTCGCGCGGGCGAAGCGGAGCCGGCCCCGCCCGCCCGCAGCGCAGCTACATCGAGCCCGCGGCGGCGCCCCGCCCACGCCGCCGCCCACACGATCTGCGGATCCTCGTCGAGCAGCCCGCGCGCCAGCGCCTGCCGCTCCTCCTCGCTCGGCGCGCCTGGCCGGTTCCCCAGCGCGATCAGGGCGTTGCGACGCAGCGAGCGCCGCGGGATCCGCCGCAGCGCGCTCCCTCGGCCGAGCGCGCGGTGGCGCGCGTTGCCGATCCCCGTCAACTCGAGCGCCGAGACCCGCCGTGGCCCGCCCGGGAGCTGCGGCAAGAGCGCCCCCGCCGGGATCCGCGACAGCCGCGCCGCGCTCGCGTTGTACGGGCACACCTCCTGGCACACATCGCAGCCGGCGATCCGCTCGCCGATCCCCGCCGCCAGCGTCGCCGAGATCGGCCCGCGGTGCTCGATCGTCAAGTACGAGACGCAGCGCCGCGGGTCGAGCGCCCCCGGCCCGTCGAACGCCTGCGTCGGGCACGCCTCCAGGCAGCGGCGGCACTCCCCGCAAGAGTCCCAAGGGATCGCCGACGCATCGACATGTCTCCAAGGACCTGTCTCATCCGCCAGCGACGCCGTCGTCAGCAGCGCCCCGATCAGCACATACGAGCCCAGCCCCGGCACGATCAGGCAGCCGTTCTTCCCCAAGAAGCCGAGCCCCGCCAGGTACGCCGCGCTGCGCTCGAGCACCGGCTTCGTATCGACACAAACGATCGAAGCCGCCCCCGGCGCCTCCTCCGCCAGCGCCGCCGCCAGCGCGAGCAGGCGCCCGTGCAGCTCCGTGTGATAGTCGCGGCCCTGCGCGTAGCGGGCGATCGGCCCCGCCTCTCCTGCGTAGGGCACGCACGCGACCAGCAGCGAGCGCGCCCCCGGGAGCATCAGCGACGGGTCCGCCCGGACCGCCCGCGTCCGCTCGAGGAACGCCATCTCCCCCGCCTTCCCGCCCCTCAGAAAGGCCTCATACGCCGCGACCGCGGGCGCGAAGCCCGCGTGGTCGAGGCCGACCGCGCCCAGCCGCAGCAGCCCCAGGCCCTCTGCGCGCGCGCGCAGCCGCTCGAGCGCGGCCGCGCTGAGCTCGCCCGCAGATCCTGTCTTATCAGACATCTTTTTCAGCCATCGGTCGCGGCGCGATCTCGAGGCGCGACAGCAGATCGTAGACGATCCGCGCGGTCGCCCCCCACAGCGGCGGCGTATGGATCAAGAACTCGTGCAGCTCATACTCCCGGCCCATCCACGCGTGGCGGCCGCCGAAGCGGTAGCGCCCGGGGTCGCTGAGCTCGAGCAAGCTCGGGGTCAACACCGCCGACACCTCGCCGCGCTCAGGCCGCGCCTCGAAGGCCCCGTGCACCCGGGCGACGTACGGCACGATCATAAAACCTGTCGGCGTCGGCACCGGCGCCAGGCGGCCGAGCACCTCCAGGGATCCGCGAGCGAGCCCGACCTCCTCCTCGGACTCCCGCAGCGCCGTATCCAAGAGATCGAGGTCTTGGGGCTCTGGCTTACCGCCGGGCAGCGCGAGCTGTCCCGCGTGCTTACGCAGCCCGCCCGCCCGCTCGATCAGCAGCAGCCGCGGACCCTCCGCCGGGTTGATCGCCGGCAGCAGCGCCCCCAACACCGCCGCGAAGCGCAGCGGCCCCGGATCCGCGAGCGGCGCCGCGAGCGGATCCAACCGCCCCTCGAGCGCGCTCAGCAGCCTCCTCTCCGCGAAAGTACGTCCCGTCGTCACCGCTCAGAAGCTCCAGCGCGGTCCATCTTGCCAGACAACCCGCGAGTTCCGGCGCCGCTCCGCCCGGAGCGCGAGCGCGAGCCCGAGGGTGACCACGGCGAGCCCCACCGTCGCGCCGATCATCACGTTCGTCGCCAGCTTGCTGCGCTCGAAGCGGCCCTCCGCCGCGGCGGGATAGCTGGCCTCGGCCGCGCACCCGCCTGCCTCGGCCGGCGGGCACAAGCCCGCCACGAACGCGTCGCGCGAGCGCAGCGTCATCGCCCCCAAGATCGCCACCGCCACGCCCGCGCCGCTGGTCGCCGCGACCCCGCCCCACGTCGCGCTCCGCAGCGCGCGGCTCCGATCGCGCGGCGACGGCGGAGTCAGCGCTGTCGCTGTCACCTGCGGCGCCCGCGGCGGCGGGGCCACCACGACCGGCGGCGGCGGAAAACCGGCGAAGTCGACCACCGAATTCTCGCCGGCCCGCAGCTCGACGCGGATGCTCCGGCGCTGGCTCGGCGCCGCGCCCTCCAGCTCGAGCGTCACCACGCCCGGCAGCATCAGCCGCGGGAAGTCCTCGAGCGCCACCACCTCGCCGTCGAGCCGGAGCGCGCGCAGCTCGGCCGGGTTCGCTACCTCCAGCGTCAGCTCGCCGACCAGCGCGCGCAGCGCCCGCGAGCGCCGCTCCGCCTCTGCCTGGCGCTCGGCGTCGGCGTCGACGAATTCGAGGTACTCGCCGTACACGCGCAGCGCCGCCAGCGCGTCGCCGGCGAGGTCATACGCCAGCGCCTCCGCGTGCAGCGCCTCGATCGACGGCGCCACCTCGTACGAGCGGCGGAACTCCGCGGCCGCCGCCGCGTAGTCGCGGCTGACCAGGCGCGCGCGCCCCTCGCGGAAGATCTCGAGCGCCCGCGCCCGCGTCGCCTCGTCCGGCGGAGCGTCGGGGTCATCTTCTCCTTGAGCCAGGTCTTGGAGGACATGAACGCCCACCGCGCGCGCCGGCCCGCCGCCGACGGCGATGGCCACGGCGGCGGCGGCGGCGAACCACGCGGAGCCCTCGCGCCTCATCATTCACCTTCGTGCGGCTTGCGGCGGGGCGGGCTCTCGAAGGTCGGCTCACGCAGATCGAGCGCCCCCAGCGGCTCCTTCGCCGGCCGCGTCGCGCGGTTCGTCAGCCGCGGCGGCCGCCGGGTCGGCGCCTCCGTCTCCGGCGGCGACGTCGACGGGAGCGGCCGCAGCGGCCGATAGAGGTTCTCGCTCGCCAGCGGCAGCAGCACCTCGCTGCGCTCCTCATGGCCGTCGAGGCGGAGCACCAGCGTGAGCGCGCGCTCATCGCTGCGCGGCAGCATCACCTCCACCGGCGTCACCGCGCCTGCGAGGCGCCGCTCGACCTCCGCTTGCAGCTCCGGCGGCAGCCCCAAGATCGCCACGCTCGCCCCAGGCGGCTCGGTGTTCAGCGTCCACCGGACCTCGTCGACCACCGGCGCGGCCACGACCTCTGGCCGCGGCGCCTCGGCGGCGGTCGCGAGCTGCGAGGGTCGGCGCGGCTCCTCGCCCCTCGTCGCGCCTTGCAGCTCACCCACCGCGATCAGCGCGGTCACCCCGACGATCGCCCCGACCAGCGGCAGCCCCAACCACAGCGCCCACGGCCGCCGCCGCCGCCGCCGCCGCGCCCTCTCGTCCTCGCGCTCCAAGGGCGACGGCTCGGCGGCTCGCGTCGCCAAACGCGCGCTCGACCCGCTGAGAGCGGCTAGCCCGCCTCCCGGCGTGGTCAGCTCGTCGGACGCGCGAGAAAGAACGCTCCCGGCCGAGGGCGCCCCGCCCGGCGCAGATGCTGCCGCGAGCGCATCGGGCTTCGTCTCATCGCCGACCGCGGCCGCGCCGCCGGGGCGCCCGGACGGCGTCACCAGCGCTGGGCCCGTCTGGCCGGGGCGCGGCGCGCCGTCCGCGTCACGCATGGTGTCGTGTACCACCAGCTCCGGCCGCGTCTGCTCCTCGCTCGCGGCGGCGACCGCCGGCGTCGAGCCCCCAGGAGCGCTCGCCTGGGTCGCCGCGTGGCGGTATTTCTCTTGCGCGCCGAAGTGCCCGCGGATCAGCGCCGCGAGGGCGCCGCGCGGCTCCTCCTCGCCGGCGAAGCGGCGCAGCAAGCGGCGCAGCTCGACCAGCATCGCCTCCGCCGAGGGGAAGCGATCACCTGGCTCTTTGGTCAGGGTGTTCGCGAGCAGCGCCTCGATCTCGGGCGGCAGATCGGGGCGCAGCTCGGCCAGAGGCGGCCGCCGGCAGGCGATCACGCGGGCGAGGATCTCCGCCTCGCGGTCGGCGCCGAAGAGCCGCTCCCCGGTGCACAGCTCCCACAAGATCACCCCGAGCGCGAAGATGTCGCTGGAGGGCGCGAGCGGCAGCGCCTGCGCCTGCTCCGGCGACATATAGGGCAGCTTGCCGCGGAGCTGCCCCTCGCGGGTGTGGCTGCGCCGCCCCTTCGCCTTCATGATCCCGAAGTCGGCGAGCTTCACCCAGCCGTCGCGGTCGATCATCAGGTTCTGCGGGGTCACATCGCGGTGGATCAGCCCGTACAGGTTCCCCGCTGGGTCGCGCAGCTCGTGGGCGGCGCGCAGGCCCTCGCACGCGTCCGCGAGGATCTGGAGGATCAGCGGCAGCGGCAGGCGAGCGCCTGCGCCGCGGAGCGCCCGCAGCAGCGCCGACAGCGTGGTCCCCTCGACCAGCTCCATCACGATGTAGTAGTCGCCGCGGTCCTCGCCGAGGTCGAGGATCGCGACCACGTGGGGGCTGTGGATCTGCGAGGCGATCCTGCCCTCATCGAGGAACATCTCGATCAGCTCTGGATCGTCCGCGAGGAAGGGGTGGATCACCTTGATCGCGACCCGCTTCTCGAAGCCGGCGCTGCCGGTCGCGCGGCCGAGGAACACCGTCGCCATACCGCCGCGGGCGAGCCGCTGGAGGAGCTCATAGCGGCCGATCCAGCGGCGGATCGGCCCTTCCTCTACCGAGGGAGGGACCCCGCGCGTGCCGCTCGCGGCCAACACTTTGGTCTCCTCAACAAGCTCTCGCATCGTGTGATGGCTCTGCGGCCCTAACGTCACCATACGCCAAGAGAGCGCCGGCTTCACGCGGAGCGCGTCGCCCCACAGATCCGTTTCGGCGGCTTTGGCGGGCTTTTGGAGGCGCTTGGCTTTTGGTAGGTCTGTGGTCTCGACGCGCTGAGCCCTCGCATGTGGAGTGAAGGTCGAGGCGCCGAAGTCCTCATCCGTGGTACCGGAAGCGCTGGGGAGATCGCGCAAAAGAGATCTCTAAGATCTCTGAGATCGGCTCGATTTTTGTATTCTGGTGCCCGAGCCGGTCGACCGGTCGTACCCTGGCGCGCCACCCACAATTCTCGAAAACACCTTACATTCTATATATTTAAACGGATTCGAGCGCGCGAATCCGCCCGCGCGCAAAGCACGCGCGACCGGTCCTCATGGAATGGCACTTGCGTGCGTGGTCGGCTTGGCGTAGACGCAAGGGACGGACCCCGCCGGGGAGGAGTAGACCAATGGCGAAACGACAGACCCGCCGGAGCATCTCGGTCAAGGGCATCACCTATCAGCGCCTCAAGGACTACTGCGAGGACAACGGGCTCAGCGTCAGCGGCTACTTGGAGGACATCATCGCCGAGAAGCTGGATGCAGCCGGGGCTCCGGTCCCGACCGTCGTCAAGCGCGAACCTCCTCCAGCGCCGAGCGCCAGCACCAACACCAACACCAACGTTGGTCCGCGCGAGAGCAACACCAACAACAACAAGCCCGTCGAAGTCGACGAGATCGTCTCGCAGCACTTCACCTTCTGAGCACGCGCGGCGCCCTCGCTCCGGGGCGCCGGCCTGTCAGCCCGGGCTCCGAACCATCTGCATCCGCCAGTCGACGCCGATCATCTCCCCCGCGGCCATCGGCTCCCAGACGTTGTCGCCCTGCAGCGGCTCGCTCGAGAAGATCAAGTGCGAGACGAAGCCCGCCGGTGAGCGCGCCTCGCACTCGGCCGCGTAGCTCGGGCAGGTCTCGCGGTCCGGGCAGCGCCGCTTGTGCGTGCTGCAGTGCAGCTCCTTGCCGCCTTGGTGCGCCAACATCGTCTGGCCGTCGGTGATCACGAAGGTCAAGAAGTTGCTGTCCGAAGGGGCATGTGTGTCGGTGCAGATCGGCCCCGCCAGCGCCACCACCTCCGCGAGCGCCTCCCGCGTCGCCTCGATCAGCGACGCGAGCGGGAAGCCGTGGCGGTGCAGCTCGTGGCGCTGCGACATCTTCCCGAGGATCAAATAGAAGAGCGCCTCGCTGTCCGTGCGCCCGAGGATGAAGCGCCGCAGCACCGCCGGGATCCGCTCGAGGATCGCCCCGCGCAGCGCGCCGAAGCCGGCGATATTGCCGTTATGGGCGAACACCCAGCGGCCGTACTGGAACGGGTGCGTGTTGATCGACGAGAGCTCCCCTTGCGTCGCCTTGCGCAGGTGCGCCAGCACCGTCTCTGAGGTCACCACCCCCGACACGTGCCGGAACAGGTTGTCCTCGACCGCCGAGGACGCGCTCTTCACCACGTGCGGCGCGCCGGCCACGTAGTACGCGACCCCCCAGCCGTCGGGGTGGCGCTCACCTTGGATCATCAGCGCGTTGTCAGCGCTGACCAACGAGCGATGCACCTGGCTCTGAATCACGGAGCGAAAGCCGAAGATCCTGCACATGAGGGCTCCTAGGGGCGCGTCGCCGCGTCGCCGACGAGCGAGTGTAACGCGGATCGAGCGCGCGAAAGCGCCGAGCGCTCGCCGGCCTCGCGGATTGAAAATCTGGGCTCAAACGCCGAGAATCCAGCCACCCTGTGAGATCAGCATGAGCACAGCCGCCACCGCGCACTACAAGAGCAACCTCCGCGACATCTTCTTCAACCTCTTCGAGGTCCTGGAGATCGGCAGCAGCACCCTCGGCCGCGGCCCCTTCGCTGGGTTTGACGAGGAGACCGCGCGCGCGACCCTCACCAATTATGAGGAATTTTGCCAACGCGAGCTCGCCCCCACCTTCGTCGAGACTGACCGCGTCCCGCTCGAGTTCGACGCCGAGAGCGGCGCCGTCACCGTCCCCCCCGGCCTCACCCGCTCGCTGCGCAGCATGCTCGAGGGCGGCTGGCACATGCTCGCGATGCCAGAGCGCCTCGACGGCGTCGGCGCCCCTCCGTCTGTCTTTTGGGCCACCTTCGAGCTCACCGCGGGCTCCAACCCCTGCGTCGCCTTCTACGCCTTCGGCGCCGTGATCTCGCGGATCATCGACGACCTCGGCACCGACGCGCAGCGCCAGCGCTTCGTCGGCCCGGCGCTCGCCAACCACTGGGGCGGCTCGATGGTCCTCACCGAGCCCGACGCCGGCTCTGACGTCGGCGCCGGCCGGACCAAGGCGCGCCACGTCGAGGGCGACGTCTGGGAGATCGAGGGCGTCAAGCGCTTCATCACCAACGGCGACTTCAACGGCGTCGACAACATCCTCCACCTCGTGCTCGCCCGGCCTGAGGGCCACGCCGCCGGCACCAAGGGCCTGTCGATGTTCATCGTCCCCAAGTACTGGGTGAACGAGGACGGCAGCCTCGGCGAGCGCAACGGCGCCTACTGCACCAACATCGAGCACAAGATGGGCCTCAAGGGCTCCGCCACCTGCGAGATGACCTTCGGCGAGCGCGGCCCGGCCCGCGGCCTCCTCGTCGGCGGCGTGCACGACGGCATCCGCCAGATGTTCCACGTGATCGAGCACGCGCGCATGGCCGTCGGCTGCAAGTCGATGGCCACCCTCTCGACCGCCTACCTCAACGCGCTCGAGTACGCCAAGCTGCGCGTCCAGGGCCCCGACCTCCTGCGGGCCACCGACAAGAGCGCCCCCCGCGTGCGGATCATCGAGCACCCCGACGTCCGCCGCATGCTCATCACCCAGAAGGCCTACGCCGAGGGCATGCGCGCGCTCTTCCTCTACACCGCCTGGGTGCAGGACCAGGTCGAGATCCACGGCGGCCACGGCGCCGCCGAGTCCAAGGAGCTCGACCACCTCAACGACCTCCTCCTCCCGCTGGTCAAGGGCTACTGCTCCGACAAGGCCTACGAGCTCCTCGCGACCTCGCTGCAGGTCTTCGGCGGCTCTGGCTACTGCATGGACTATCCGCTCGAGCAGTACATCCGCGACCAGAAGATCGACACCCTCTACGAGGGCACCACCCACATCCAAGCGCTCGACCTCTTCTTCCGCAAGGTCGCGCGCGACGGCGGCGGCACCCTCCGCAAGCTGATGGAGCGGGTCCAGGCCACCCTCGGCCACCTCGAGCTCGACGCCGTACCCGCCCTCGCGATCGAGCACGAGGCGCTGGCGCGCGCGCTCGGCGAGATCCAGGGGATCTACGGCGCGATCATGGGCAAGCTCCCCGAGTCGCTCTACCACGTCGGCCTGCAAGGCAACCGGATCCTCGCCGCCACCGCCGAGCTCGTGATCGGCTGGCTGCTCATCCGCCAGGCCATCGTCGCCGACCGCCAGCTCACCGCCCTGCTCGCCGCCGGCTCCACCAACGACAGCGAGCTCGACTTCTACCGCGGCAAGCTCGCCGTCACCCGCTTTTGGGTGCGCAACGTCCTGCCTGGGCTCACCCTCACGCGCAAGCTGATCGAGGCCGGCACCCTCGAGGTGATGGAGATCCCCGAGTCCGCGTTCTAGGCGCCGCGCCTGCTCAACGAGCGCGGCTTCGGGGCGGCCCGAAGCCGTAGATCACGTAGGCGCGCCCGCTCTCCGCCCCGTTGATCGCGGCGCTCGGCGCGCCGACGATCACATCCAGAACGTCATCGCCGTTGATATCGCCGGGCGCCGCCACGGACCAGCCCGCGCGCGACTCCTCCGACTCGCCGTCGATCGCGAAGCCACCCTCGCCCCTCGCCACATCCGCGAGCGAGACCACCCCAGGCTGCTCGCGGCCGAACACCACATACGCGCGCCCGGCCTCGCGCAGCTGCCCGACATCGGCCGTCGGCGCCCCCAGCAGCAGGTCATCGCGGCCGTCGCCGTCGAGGTCACCCGCCGGCGCGATCACCAGCCCTGACTGCCCGTATCGCTGCGCCTCGCCGTCGATTACCAGCCCGCGCCCGTCCGCCGCCAGCGCCGTCAGATCCACCTCTGCCGGCAGCGACGCCGCGCCGAAGACCACGTAGACCCGCCCCTCGCGCAGCCCCGGCTGCAGCTTCACCTGCGGCGCTCCGATCGCGAAGTCCGGCGCGCCGTCGCCGTTAAAGTCGCCCACCGCCGTCGCCGCCGCGCCCGTGTGCCCGCCGCCCATCGAACCTGACCGAAAGACCACATCAGGCGCCGCCTCGTCACCCGCAGCGCGGCCATAGACCAGGTACACGCGGCCGGCGTAGTCGCGCTCATCCACGGTCGCGAACGGCGCGCCGACCAGCACCTCGCCGCGTCCGTCGCCGTTGAGGTCGCCGATCAGGCCGACCGCCGCGCCCGCCCACTCGAACTCCTCTAAGCCGTCGATCACGAATCCCCCCGCGCCGCCTGCGCCCAGATCTGCGAGCTCGACCGCCTCACCGCCGCTCCTCCCGAACACCACGTGGACCCGCCCGCGATCCAGCCCGCCCTCGCTGTATCCTGGCGCGCCGATCGCGAGATCGCCGCGGCCATCGCCGTCCACGTCGACGCCGCCGACCGCCGCCAGCCCCGCTCGCGCCTGCCAGCCCTCGCCGTGGATCGCGAAACCACCGCCGCCCGCCGCCAGCTCTCCGAGCTCCAGACTAGCCCCGAACTCTGGCCGGCCGAAGACCACGTAACAGACCCCGACGTCGTCGCTGATCGCGTCGACGAGCTCCGCCCGGGGCGCGCACACCAGCAGCTCCGCGAGGCCGTCGCCGCTCAGGTCGCCCGCGCCGCTGATCGACGAGCCCAGCCGGTCGCGCTCGCGCCGGCCGCTGATCACGAAGCCGTGCTCGCCCGCGGCCACCGACGAGGCGCTCGGCCGCGCTGACCCGCCCAGGACCATCAGCGCCCGGCCGCTGTCCGGCCCCGCGTCATCCGCCAGCGGCGCGCCGATCGCCAGATCGTCGACCCCGTCGCCGTTGATGTCCCCAAGGCCAGCGACGAGGGACCCCAAACGATCCGCCGCGGCGACCCCATCGATCACGTAGCCGCGGCTGGTCCCGGCGATCCCGCCGAGGCCCAGCGTCACCGGGATCACCATCAAGTTCACCTTCGCGGCGCTCTGCCCGCGCTCCTCGTCGTCGATCCGATACGTGAACGTATCGAGCCCCCAATAGCCGGCCAGCGGCGCGTACGCGAACGATCCGTCGCGCTCCACGACCACGGTGCCGAGCTTCTCGGAGATCTGCATGGCGCTGATCACCCCGGTCGGCTCCCCCTCGTCGTTGGCGAGCAAGCCCGCGTCAGCCTCGACGACCAACGTCTTGCCGCTGACGACCCGATAAAAGTCATCGACCGCCAGGCCAGCGTTCGGCGGCGGGTCGTCCCCGGTGCACGCGGAGAGCGAGAAGGCGCTGAAGAGCGCCACACGAGCGCGGAGCAGCACGCTCCTCGGTGTAACACGTCTTCGGCGCGCCCGAGCGCCCCCGCACGGATTGCCGCGGCCGCACGCTCAAAAAGGGTGCTCGCCGGCGACGTACACGCCGTGGCCCTCGCGCGAGAAGCCGGCGTCCACGCGCAGCACGAAGAAGCGGTCCCACACCAAGAAGAAGCCGCCCCCCCGGCTCGCCTGGATCCCCGCGTGCAAGGGCTCGTTGCGCTGGAACACTTTGCCGAGGTCGACGAAGCCGCGCACCCCGAGGCCCAACGTCCACCGCAGCAGCGGCACCTCGAAGGGCTGGTAGCGCAGCTCGGTGAGCAGCACCGCCTTGGTGTCGCCGATCATCCTGAGCCGGTAGATCCCCCGGCCCATGAACCGGCTCCCCAGCGCCTCCTGCGGCTCCAGGCCGCCGATCTGGCCCATCGGGATCAGCGGCGGCTTGCCGATCAGCGCGTCGATCGCGAACATCTGCGCGATCACCAGCGTCGGCGTGAAGAGGGGGCGATACCAGCGCAAGCTCGCGTTGAAGCGCGCCCACGTCAGCGACGACCCCATCCACGGCCCGGCCAGCGTCAACGACGCGTCGTGCAGCGCGCCAGTGGTCGGCTGATACTCGTTATCACGCCGATCCCACTGCACGCCGCCGATCACGTGGCCGCGGCGGTGCAGCCCCAGATCTTGCGGCCGCTCTTGCGCCAACAAGCTCTCCGGGCGGGCGTCGATCCGGTCGACGGCGAAGTAGGCGCCGACGAACCATCGAAGCAGCCCCGGCGGCAGCGCTGCGGCCTCTGGGAGCCGCCAGAACGGCTCCGCGTAGCTCAGCGAGCCCGCGAAGGTGCTGACCCGGGCGGCGTAGCGGTCCGCGCGGAGGTCCTCCCCGCGGCGATCCTGACGATCGGCCACGCCGAAGTACGGGAACGTCGGATCGCCGTCGACCGTCGCCCTCACCACGACCAGCTCCTCCCGCCCGAGCAGGTCACGGAGCTGGAGGCGCAGGTCATGGTCGTGGATCAGCCGGGTCGACAGGCGCATGCCGAGGTCGAGCTGGATCCGATTCAGCGACGCGCCCGCGGGCCGGTTCACGTAGCGCAGGCGGATCCCGACGATCGCTCCATACGCCGGATCGCTGAGCACCATCATCACCGGCAAGAAGCGATGCTGGCGATACACCCGCCGCCGCCCCCCGCTCGCCGGGTCGAAGATGCTCTTGTATTGCCGCTTATCGACGACCCGAGGGGCGCTGCGTCGCCCTCGCCGCGGCGGCTCTTCGCCCTTCGCCGCGTCTCCTTGGGCCTCGGTCGGCGAGGGCTCAGGCGCGACCGCGCCGTCCGGCGCCGACGCGCGCGCGCTCGCCGACGCGCAGACGAGCGCGGTCGCGGCGATCAACCCGGCCAGGCGAGCCAGCACGGCGACCACTCTAGCGCGGCGCCGCGGATCGCTGCGACACCTCCGCCTGCGGCCGGCCGTCGACGGGAGAATTGAAGCGCGAGCGGGACGAATCAGCGGCTCTTGGCGCCCCAGATCTTCGAGCGCCGCATCGCCGCCTGCACGTCGTTCATGAAGGACGCGCGGCGGTCGAGGTTATCGCCGAGGAGCTGCGCGAGCCCGTCGATCAGCAGCGGGAAGGTGTAGGGGGAGGGGTTGCAGCAGAGCAGCCACTCACGCATCTGCTCGCGCATCATCCCGGCCGACTCGGCCTGCGCCTTGCCGATCGACTCCGCGTAGGCGGAGAAGGTGCCTTGCACGTCGCGGAGCACCGGCCCGAGCTCGCCGAGCATCAGCCGATCGACCTCGTCCTCGGGCTCGCTGGTGACCTGGCCGTGCACGCCGCTCTCGGCGGAGTCTGGGGAGGCCGCGCGCAGCAGCGCCTTGATCGACGCGTGCTGCAGCTTCACCACCGAGCGCACCGTCGAGGTCACGTTGTCGCGGTCGAGCAGGATCGCCAGGTTCGACTCCTCACGCAGCGGGATGATCATCATCCGCGAGCGGCCGAAGTTGATCAGCAGCTCCGCGAGCGGCGCGCCGACGGTCGCCGAGGCGACGACCATACGCCGCACCGTACGCGCCAGGTCCGCCGCGATCGACTGGTTGAAGACGCCGTCGCCGGAGAAGAGCGCGCCGTCGTCGGTGGTGATCAGGGCGCCGCGCACCCCTGGGATCGAGCTGAGCTCGCCGAGGAAGCTGAGGAGGCGGTTCTCCGCGTCGATGTTCATCGCTCGCCCTCCACACCCATGATCTGGTCGCGGATCGCGTCGGGGTCGTTGGTCGGCGCCACCGACAGGACCGCCGAGGTCGCGCCCATACCGATCATGATCAACTGCTGGCTGTTGGTCGAGCGGGCGATCACCCCGTCGAAGACGTTATAGCCGAGCATCCGGGCGATCCTCGCCGCGCCGCGCATATAGAAGCCCGCGAGCGTCACCGCGGTGCTGTTATTGCGCATGTCCTCGGCGATCACTTTTCCGGTGCTCGAGATGATCGCGACGCCGTCGACCCCCTCGTACTGCCAGAACTGGCCGAGCAGCGCCTCGCGCGTCTCGGGGTCGTCGAGCACGTCGCCGGACGACTTCTTCGGCGCCCGCGTCGTCGACGACGGCTCGTTGACCGGCTGCGCCCGCGGGGCCGGCCGGCTCGGCGGGGCGGCGGCCGGCTGCGCGAGCAGCAGCGGCTGGGTCTGCGGCTTGGAGACCACCTTCTCGAGCGTCTGCACCTTGCGGCGAGCGATCGGCACCCCGTCGCCGGGGACCTCCGCGCGCGGGCTCGCGGCGGAGGCGGGTCGCGGCCGCTGCGTCGCGGCGGCCGCCGCCGGACGGGCCGGCTTGGCCGGGACCGCCGGCAGCGACGCCTCATCGTCATCGGTGGGCATCGCCAGATCATCGAGCATGCTCATCGCCGCCGCGGCGACGTCGGCGGCGACGTCGACGTCGGGGTGCGCGTCGGACCAATCGTCGGCCTCGCTGAGCGGCTCCTCTGGCTGCTGCTGCTCCTCCTCCTCGGCCTCCTCGGGCGGCTCGGGCTCAGGCTCCGCCGGGGGCACGTCATCGGCGCCGAGCAGCCCCTCGTCGAGCAGGCGCGCCGCCTCCATCAGCAAGTGGGTGCTCGAGCGATGCACGGTGCGCGCGGGCGGCGAGCGGAAGAGCGTCTCGCGGAACACGCCTTGGCCGACCGCGAGCAGCTTGTAGAACGCCGGCTCGCCGCGGTGCTCCTTGAACTGCACGTGGGAGATATCGCCGTGCTCGAACCAGATCGAGCCGATCCCGTCGCGCGTGGTCACCAGGACCGCCTTGTCGCGGCCGGTGAGCGCGATCATCTGCACGTAGTCGAAGAACTCGAGCTCGATCGCGTTGCTGAAGAAGCCGCGGCGAGGTCCGATCTCCGTGACCAGCGCGGCCAACCGCTCGAGGTCTACGGGCTTCTCGAGGAAGCGCACCGTGCCGTCGCTGCCGCGCCCGCGGCGATCGGGGCCCGCCGCCTCGCTCAGGACGATCACCGGGATCGACGGGTAGTAGCTACCGAGCCACTGGAGCAGCTCCGCGCCGTCGCCAGGCGAAGCGTGGAGGTCGTAGAGGACCAGGTCGAAGGGCTCACGGCGGAGCCGCTCGATCGCCTCTCTCGCGCCACCGACGTTCACCGCGCGGTGGCCCTCCTGGGACAAACGACGCTCCACCGCCGCCTGGAGGCTGGCCTCGACGACGACGAGCACATGGACGTGGACAGGGCTACGGGGGGCTGCGGTCACGCGGGCTGCCAATCTTAGCGCGAGGATTCACGGAGACCGGCATCGCCGGCCGCACGAAACGACCTAGGGGATCGCGGTGCGCGAGTTCGCCATGGTGGATCCACCATGGCGCTCAGGCCCTGCTGCGGCAGTGTAACGCTGATCACCGGATTCTCCGCGACAAAACATCCCACTGTGCACCACATGTAGGACGAGTGTGATCGATCGTCGCAGGGATCCACCGGTTCCATAAAACAACCAAAACTATTCTCCGGTGACTTGCGCAACCTTGTTTGTGTCGAGGATTTTTTGTGAAGCCCGAATACATTTTCGTCTTCCGCCGCTCCGGGATCTTTGCCTATGCTGCTCGCATGCGCCTCCACCTCGAAAGCTACAAGCTCCACGAAGCCGAACGCCTCCTCTGCGAGGAAGCCCTCACCGCCGCCGGCAGCATTGTCGAAGCGGCCAGCCTGCTCGGAATCACCCGTCACGCGCTCAAGCGCCGGATCATCAAGCACCGCATCGAGTGGCCCCGCAAGGGCGCTGCGCCGGCGCTTGAGACTCAGGGCTCGGTCGCCGCGGCTGCTGCCGAGTAACCTGCCCACGGCTGGGCCGCGAGAGCGCGAGGTGGTCACCCACCTCGCGCTTTCGCCGTTTTCGCGCTTGAACTCGGCAGACGACCTGGACGATCCGCGCCAGTAATTGCCCGCGATCGCGCCCGTCAGGCGCTGGATCGCCCGCGTACGAGCGCGTGACCGCGCCGGATCTGCGGACGATCCCGCCGTAGTGAGCGCGCTCGCGCGCCATGGCCACCCGCGCGCCACGGGCCCCGCCGCGCAGCTCACGCCGAGCGATGTGAGCGCGACCTGGGCGTCTTTGGAGCGAGGACGCGCGCGCTAGGACCGAGCTCTGCGCCGCCGAAGAGGCGCCTGTCTCACTCACTTGGGGGTCCGCCGACCCCAGGACGTCCACCAGCGGACCGCGGTCGCGAGCCAGCCGGTCGACGGGCGCCGACCGAAGCGCGCTCGAGGCCCCCATGATCGCTTGCGCGCTCCCCGCGATCGCTGGCGCACCCACCGCGATCGCTTGCGCGCTCTCCGCGATCGCTGCCGCCCGCACCATGATCGTTGGCGCGCTTTCGTGATCGCTGGCGCGCAGGCACGCGCGGATCCGAGCGCCTCATCGCCCACCAGCGCGTGATGGCGGGAGGGAGATCTCATCTGAGGAGATCTCCAAGTTCGCCCGCTTGCACCCTCCGTTGCGCGAAATCACGCCACCAGAAGATGACCCCTGGTCACCTGACCCCACCCTTGGATCGACCACCTATCATCGTTTTGTTGCTTTGCGCAACGCGCGCCCACATGTGCCAATAGGTAGGATTGAGCACCACGTGAAGCCCCACGATCCGCGACGGCTCTCCACGAGGAGGCGCTCGAAGCCGCGCACATGTCGACTTCATGCGAAGAGTGTGTTTTGTTGTTTTTAAAACTTGGCTCTCGACGGGCCGGTGATCGCAAATAATTACCCAGCCTTAAGGCCCCCACGAAACCAACGAAACAACGAAACCTCTATCGCGCAGCGAGCTTCACGGCTGCTGGTCCATGGTGGATCCACCATGAGTCCGCCCGTGCGACCCAGCTCACTCGTCCTCGTCGCCGAGGATCTCCTCCTGCGCCCGGCGAATCGCCCTCGTGAGCGCGAGAATGCCCTCGTGCAGCTCCTCAGGGGCGTCGGGCAAGCAAATGTCAGGGCGCTCGACGAGCTCCAGCAGGCTGGTCCAACCGGCGATAAAGGCCGCGAGCTGCGGCGCGGGGAGCCCCTCGGTGCGACCCAAGAGGAGCTGCTGAACGACGATGTGGAGCGGAGGCGACACGCGCCGAGCACCTTAGCCCGCGGGCCGCGGGCGCCCCAAAAAGGCCGCGCATCGCCGCCCCCGACCGCGCGGCGAGGAGCTGTGAGCCTTACCACGACGCCGGCCGACCGGCCTCCTGCGCCGCTCCACTATGGTCGTCCGCGTGAATGACAAGGAGATGCGGCTAGCCCGCCTCGTCGAGGAGATCCTCGACTCCTACGCCGACCACGGCAACATCAACCACCTCGACGGCTCCAACCTGCCGACCCGGATCGAGGTCGCCGAGCTCGTCGATGATCTCATCGCCCTGATCTTCCCCGGCTACTTCCGCGGCGACCAGCTCGACGAGCTCACCTCGCGCTACTTCGTCGGCGAGCGCTGCGCGCGGATCCTCCGCCACCTCGAGCGGGTGATCGCTCGCACCCTCACGATCGATTGCCACGACACGGGCGGCCAGGCGAGCCGGACGATCGACCACGAGCGCCGCGCCCACGAGGAGGCGCTGGCCCTCCTCCAGCAGATCCCCAGCATCCGCGAGGTCCTCCACACCGACGTTCAGGCGGCCGTCAGCGGCGACCCAGCCGCCTGCTCGGCCTCCGAGGTGATCATGAGCTATCCCGGCGTCGCGGCGATCTCTGTCCACCGGATCGCCCACTACCTCTACACCCGCAGCGTCCCGCTGATCCCCCGCCTGATGGCGGAGATCGTGCACAGCCGCACCGGCATCGACATCCACCCGGGCGCGCAGATCGGCGGCTCCTTCTTCATCGACCACGGCACCGGGGTCGTCATCGGCGAGACCTCGCGCATCGGCGATCGCGTCAAGCTCTACCAGGGCGTCACCCTCGGCGCTCTCTCCGTCGCGCCGCAGAAGTGCTGCGACCGCGCCGCGCAGCGCCACCCGACCATCGAAGACGACGTCACCGTCTACGCCGGCGCGACCATCCTCGGCGGCGACACGGTCATCGGCCGCGGCGCGACCATCGGCGGCAACGTCTGGATCACCCGCTCCGTGCCGCCCGGCACCACCGTCGTGCTCGACACCCCGTCGCTGCGCTTCATCGGCGGCGACGGCATTTTTAAAATTTAATTTTTACAAAGTTCCTCAAAGGCTACGAGGGGCGCTTGCTCAGCCACTCGTTCATAAACACCGCGCTCTTGTCCCAGCCGTCGCGCAGCGACTTCTCCGCCGAGCTCTCGATCATCCCGCCGATCCCGAACACCTTCGCCTCGTTGATCAGCTCGGCGGTGCGTCGCACCTTGTCCGCGCCGATCGCCTCGACCTTCAGCGTGCCCTCTTGCCGCAGCTTGTCGGCCATGGTGCTCGGCGTGACCTTCCAGCGCCAGATCTTGGTCGCCTTATCAAAGGTCCCCTCCTCGGTGTAGCCGAAGCTGTCGCCCATCAGCTTCATCACCGGCCCGGGCATCGTCACCTTCGGCTTGCCCGCGCACCGCCGCCGGATCGACGCCTCCGTCTCTTGCTGGTCGAGCACCGCGAACTCGGGGAAGCCGAGCGCGTCCTTGTAGAGGCGCAGGTTGAACTCCTTATCGAAGAAGAGCCGCCAGAAGGAGTCAACATCGCAGCGGATCTCGTGGACAACGCGGAAGGTCGGCATAGTGCGCGCAGCATAGACCGCCGGTAGCGGCCAGCGCGACTCGGCGAGGCGCCCAGCGCCTACCCCTGCGCGTAGGCCAGCGCGAGCAGGCGGTAGAGGGCGACCACCAGGTCCTCGGGCTCTGCCCCGCGCAGGCGCTGCTCTCGCGCCTGCGCCAAGGTCGCCCCCGCGATCAGCACCGCCGCCACATAGACCTCCGCCGAGCTCGCCTCACGCGCCAGCGCCCGCTGGATCGTCTCCGAGCGCCGACCGATCTCCACCTCCCAGATCGCCTGCTCCCCCTCGCCGACGCGCAGCCGCGCCGCCTTCCACGACAACATCGCCGCGTCGAGCGCGACCGCGCGCCCCAGCGCTTGTCGCAGGAGCTGCTGCAAGCGCTCCTGCCCGAAGCCGACCACCCGCCGCAGCGGCTGGCGCTGCAGCGACAGCCCGAGCGCCAGCGCCCGCCCCGGCGGCCCCTCGTCGACCGGCAGCAGGTCCGCGATCCACTCCAGCGCCCGCGGCGCCCCGCGCAAGCGGCTCAGCAGCGCCGCCGACGCCTCCGCCTCCGCGCTCTCTGGCGGGTGCAAGAGCCGCTCTGCCAGCGCGCGCCGAACCAGCTCTCGCGCCAGCTCCCGCAGCCGCGCCGCCAGCGCCGAAGAGCCGACCTTCACCCCTTGTCGGGTCAACCACAGGCGGCCGCCGACCAGGTCGAGCGGCGCCGGCAGCGCGATATCATCGATGTGCAGGCCGCCCGCCCACAGCGCGATCTTCGCGGGCGCCATCGCGCGCTCGATCCGCAGCGACCCCGCCGCCAGCGGATCCACGACCGGCAGGCTCACCAGCGGCGGCGCGTCGTGGCCGTGGCGCCGCACCGCCGTCCTGGCCCCTGGGACATGTTCTTGGAGCAACGCGCCGCCGCTGATCGCCGGCGCGAGGCCCAGCGCGCGGTGGAGCAGCCGCGCCTCCCCTAGCGTCGCCTCGATCACCACGCCCACGAGCTCGCGGCTCACCGTCTCGGTCAAGCACAGCCCTGGCGCCGGCCGCTCGCTCATCACCTCGCGCAGGCTCACCATCCGGCTCGGGTTCAGCGCCCGCGGGTCATAGCGGCGGAGCAGCGGCGCGTCCTCGAGGCCGTACGTCGGCGCCTCCAAGCAGCGCGCCACCAGCAGGTGGGCCACCAAGGCCGCCCGCGCCCGCGGATCCTTCGCCGCCAGCGCCCGCGCCCCGTCGACCGACTCGCCGCGGAGCAGCAGGTGGCGCTGCGCCTCCGCCGGCCGCGGCCCCAGCAGCGACTCCACCGCGACCGGCATCTTCCACAGCGCCGCGCGCCCGAGCACCCGCTCGCACAGATCGCGGCCGTGCGCGGTGAGCAACCAGAGGCGCTGCTCCGCGTCCGCCGGCTCGAGCGAGCGCCAGCGCTGGCGCTCATCGCCGCAGAGCACCCCGCCCTGCTCGCGCAGCATCACCAGCGCGTCCCCGAGCGAGCGCGGCTCGCCCCCCAGGGTCGCGCCGATCGGCAGCCGCAAGATCGGCGCGTCACGCCAAGCCAGCGTCAGCTCGCCGCCGACGATCCGCAGGCCCACGCCGACCGAGAGCGCCGAGCTCTCCGCCACCTTCGCGCGGACGAACGGCAGCTCCCACGGCGAGCTCGCCGCCAGCGCCGCCGCCCACAGCGCGTCCTCGCGCGCGCGCGCGGCCACCCGAACCCGCTCGAAGATCGACTCGAGCGCCGCCCGGTCGCCGCGCAGCGCATCGATCGCCACCCCGCCGCTCGGATCCTCGCTCACGAGCGTACACAGCAGCGTCACCCCTGGGATCACCCGCCGCTCGTCGCGGCTCTGCGCGACCCCGCGATCATGCGCGAGCAGCAGGATCGCCCCCGCGATCGACGAAGGTTGCTTATGCACCAGCGCCCGCAGCTCTAGCCGCAGCCGCTCCGCGCCGAGCAGCAGCTCCGGCTCCGCGAGCGGCACCTCGACCGCCGGCAACGAGCCCTCGAGGGCGGGCCGCAGGTCGACCCGCGCGAACGCCGTGCCCTCGCCGACGCTGCGATACGGCAGCGCCCGCAGCTCCTCGAAGCGCGCCTTCAGCGCCGCCAGCTCGGAGGGCCACAGCAAGAACACCCGCGCCTGCGCCGACGCCGGCACCGCCTCGCGCAGGTGCGCCCACTCGTACAGGAGGTCGCGGCCCTCCGTGATCCGCCGGCTGATCTCCGTGATCGAAGCCGGCCGCCCCGACGCGGTCTGGACCACCTCCAGCTCCACCGGCCAGATCACCTGCGAGCTGCCGCTCGCCCCTGGGAACGTGTGCGCGCGCGCGTCGTGCAGCCACGCGACCAGCAGCTCGAACGCGCCGTCACGAGCGACGCCCGCGCCATCGACGGTCAACCGCAGCCGCGGGCAGTCGATCCAGCCGACGAAGGTCGCCGGGTCGATCCCGACCTCGCGCAGCGTCTTGTCGAGCGCCAGCAGCTTCACCCCGTCGCGCACCAGCCACGGCCCGCCGGCCGCGGCCACGCTCCCCCACACCGCGTGATCACCCAGCCGAACGCGCTGACCCGGCAGCGCCCGCGCCAGCGAGATCCCCGCCCGCACGTCGTCCTCCGGGTTCGGCTGCAGCTGCGCCCGCTTCCACGACGCCCCCACCTGGTCGAGCACGTCCGAGCTCAGCGCCAGCCACGAAGCCAAGCGCCGGCCGAAGCTCGGCCGCGGCGAGCGCACCCGCACCACCCACGACCCCGCCGCGCAGCGGGCCTCGGACTTGCGCTCGCGGTACGGGTCTTGGCCCGCGGCCGCCTCGCGGCGCTCATAGGCGCGCGCGTCGCCGGCCGTGATCACCTCGATCAAAGATGGCCCTTGGGCCAGCCCCATATTCACCGCCGCGCCGACCAGCACCCGCCAGCGCGCCAGCGCCTCCTCGACCGTCAGCTCGCCGAGGCGGGTCGGCGCCTCATCGAGGCCCGCGAGCGCGAGGCCGCGCAGGTCGACCCGCTCCAGCGGCGCGCCAGGCGTCGTGAAGGTCAGCTCCACCGCCTGCTCCTCGCCCGCCGTGCTCGCCCCGGCGTGCGCCAGGATCACCGGCGACACCGCCAGCGACGCCGCCAGCAGCCCCTGCGTCCACTCCCACGGCCCGCCGCGCGGCACCTCTCGCAGGCGCAGCAGCGCCTCGGTGCGAGCCACGGTGAAGCGCTGCAGCTCGGCGGACTCGGCCCCGCCGCCGCCGTCGACGCGGCTGCGTTCGCGCACCGCCGCGGCGATCGCCGCGGGCAGCAGCCCCTCGCTCATCGGCCACCTCCCGTCGCCACCGCCGAGATCGCCGCCAGCGCCGCCTCCGCGTCGCACACCTCGCCGCCGCTGCTCGCGATCGCCAGCACCAGCGCCAGCACCGCGGCCGCCGGCGCCGCCGTCGCCGCCTTCACCGCGGCCCGCAGCAGCGGCTCCTCGTGGTCGAGCCACAGCGTACAAGCCTCGCGGCGCGCGGGCGGACCGCTCGCCAACACCAGCGCCAGCTCGCCGGAGCGACCCAGCTCCCGGCTGACCAGCGCCCGCGGGCTCCCGCCCCCGGTGAAGCGCCCGATCTTGAGCGAGACCTCGGCGAAGATCCCGCGGCTCAGGCGGCGCAGCGACCCCTCCACCGCCGCCCGCAGCAGCTCCAGCTCGGCCGACAGCGGCTCGATCGACTCCGCCCGCGCGAGCCCGCTGCTGAGCGGCATCAACGGGCAGCCGATCGCCGCCGCGAAGCCGCCGAGCCACCCGCGATCGTGCGCCTCACCGGCGATCACCGGATAACCGGCCGCGCGCGCCTCCGCCAGCAGCGCCTCGTCCGCCGCGGGCAGCGGCGCGGCCCCGACATACAGCAGCGGCAGGCCACCCAGCGCCTGCGCCAGCGCGTCCCCGCTGATCGCCCGAGCCGCCGCGCGGTCGCGGAGCAGCGCGACTCCGCCGATCCCCGGCCCCAAGCCCGCGCGTTCTCGCTCCAAGTGCCCGTGGAGGAACGCGTAGCGGCCGTGGCGCGCCTGATCCCACGGCTCACTCGCCGCCGCCGCCGCCGCGATCAGCTCACAGAGGCGCTGACGCAGCCCCTCGATCGCCGCCGCGACCCGCGCCTCGACGGGCCCCAGCCCGCCCTCGGTCAGCACCTTATCGCGCGCCATCGTCGTCCGCAGCCCCGGAGAATCCGCCCAGATTTGGAGGTGCTCGCGCGCCCGCCCCAGCGTCGACGCCAGCCCTGGCAGCAGCTCCAAGTCACCCTCCGCGAGCACCAACCCGCGGCGGAGCAGGATCACCCGCGGCGGCGCCGCGAAGGCGACGTGGATGGTCGCGTCGCCCGCCGTATCCGCCCACGCCAGCTCGCCGTGCGCCATCTCTGGGCTGTCTTGGATCAGCTCTGGCGGCTCACCGCGCGCGCGATCCTCGAAGGTCAGCTCGAGCTTACAGAAGCGGCACCAGCGCCACAGGCTGTCGCGGATCGCCTCCGCGAAGATCGCCCCCTCGCTCGCCCGGCCGCGGCGGATCAGCGTCACCGTCGTCCCCTCAAACGGCCCCTCGATCGCCCGCTTCTCGAAGCGTCGGTCGGGGAAGAAGAGCACCTCCCAGGCCTCGCCGGCGCGCCCGGTCTGCACCAGCACCGCCTCCGGTTGCCACGCGAAGACGCTGACGAAGCCGATCCCGTAGCCGCCCGCCATCGTCCGGTCGTCGCTCTTGCTCGACGCGAACAGCCGGGTCAGCTCGCCGTCGACGATCGCCTCGTCCATCCCGCAGCCGGTGTCCATCAGCTCGAGCGAGTACACGTGCGTGTCATCGTCATCGTCGGTCGGCCGCGCCTCGAGCACCACCTCCACCCGATCGGAGCCCGCGTCCATCGAGTTCTGCACGAGCTCGCGCAGGAAGTCGTAGGGCGACGCGAACTGGGCGACCAGCCGGTCGAGGAGCGCCTGGACCTCGCTCACGTCAGCGCTCGTCGGCGAAGTTAGCGAGCAGCGCGGCGAGCTCGGCGTCCTCGGACGCCAGGGCCGACAGCACGGACCTGACCTCAAAGCCAGCCGACTCGGGCGCCCCCCAGCGCCGCCGCGACTGGTAGCGGCGCGCCCCTTGCGGGTCGCCCTCGAGGGAGACGCAGTGATCAAAGCCCGGGCTCGGCTCGCAGCGCTCGACCCGGAGCGCCACCTCACGCCCGTCCTGAAGCAGCCGCAGCGTCACCTGCGACGGATCGTCGCTGTCCTCGCTCCACGCGAAGACGTCGTGCCCGCCGCGGAGCAGCGACCCCCGGTAGAAGGATCCATAGCGGCCCTTACCCTCTCCTGGCCGGCTCACCACGAACGCGGCGATCGGCGCCCGCGGGCCCTCGGGCATCGCGTCGATCCACAGCCGTCCGCCGATCGAGACCTCACCATCACCGCAGCCAGAGGAGGCCGTGAGCAGACACAAGGACGCGGCGATGGCGATTCTGACGAGTGGATTCACGGTGGAGTATCGTCGCAGGGCGCATGCCGCCGGGCAAGGCCCTGGGCGCCGCACTCGATCGAGGTCACGATGAGCCACAACGACCGCACCACCAGCAACCAACGCAGCATCAGCGCCCTCCTCCTCGCCTCAGCCGTCGCCTTCGGCGCGTGCGGCAAGGACGAGCCCGCCCCCGCGCCAGCGCCGAAGACCGCCGCCAAGGCCCCCAAGAAGGCCGCCGGCCCCTCCGCGATCCAGGTGCTCGACGCCGCCAAGAAGTTCTTCTCGCCGCTGCCCGCGCGCGCGGACTCGGCGACCAACCCCGCGACCCCAGAGAAGATCGCGCTCGGCCGCGCCCTCTACTACGACACCCGGCTCTCGAAGAACCAGGAAATCTCCTGCAACACCTGCCACCAGCTCGACCGCTTCGGCGTCGACGGCGAGCCCACCTCGCCCGGCCACCGCGGCCAGCGCGGCGATCGCAACTCGCCGACCGTCTACAACGCCGCCACCCACTTCGTGCAGTTCTGGGACGGCCGCGCCGCGGACGTCGAGGAGCAGGCGCTCGGCCCGATCCTCAACCCGGTCGAGATGGCGGTGCCGAGCGAGGAGCACGCCGTCAAGACCTTGCGCTCGATCCCTGGCTACAAGGACATGTTCGCCGCCGCCTTCCCCGGTGAGGCGGAGCCGGTCACCTTTAAGAACATCGGCAAGGCGATCGGCGCCTTTGAGCGCGGCCTGATCACCCCAGGCCCCTTCGACGACTTCCTCGGCGGCAACATGGCCGCGCTCAGCCCCGAGGCGCTGCGCGGGCTCCAGTACTTCATCGACGCCGGCTGCACCAACTGCCACGCCGGGCCCAGCGTCGGCGGCACCATGTACCAGAAGCTCGGCACCATTAAGCCCTACGTCACCGCCGACGAGGGCCGCTTCAAGCTCACCAACAACGAGGCCGACAAGTTCTCGTTCAAGGTCCCTGGCCTGCGCAACATCGTCAAGACCGCGCCCTACCTGCACGACGGCTCCGCCGCCACGCTCGATGACGTGATCAACGTGATGGTCGAGTACCAGGTCGCCAAGGGCTCGATCACCGACGACGAGCGCCGCGACCTCACCGCCTTCCTCGAGGCGCTCACCGGCAACGTCGACGCCGAGTACATCAAGAAGCCCGAGCTCCCCGAGAGCGGCCCGGAGACCCCCAAGCCTGATCCGGCGTGAGCCGCCCGCGCTCGCGCTTCGCCACCAACGACCGAGGCGCCGCTCGCCGCGAACACCGCAGCGGCCGGCGCCTCATCTCATCGTGCCGCTGCGCGGCTAAGGAGCCGGCTCTGCGTGGCCGTCGCTGCCTGTAAGGCTCGGCGTCACCGAAGGGGCCGCGCGCACTGGCCGAGAGATCGGCCGATTGAAGCGTTTTGCGACCGCGAGCAGCGCCGCGCGGGCGGCGAGGGCTGCTTTTTCAACGACCTCAGCGTTGACCTCAAACGGCTCGGGCAGGAGCGTCGCGTTGCCTTCGGGGTCGTCGTCGGCTGTGTTCATCGGAAAAAATGCTCCACGGCGAACCTCTACCGTACAGAGGATAGTGTGAGGGACCGGCGGGGCGTCAAGCGCTGATCCCGGCCTCGCCCTTGCATACGCGGGCCTCCGCCGCCGAAGTAACGCCGTCATCGGCGCCAAACAGCGCCGATTCGCGCGAATTGGTCCGAGCGCGCCGCCCTCGCTGCGCGCCAAAAAAGATCAAAGCCCCCCAGGGATCTCCAGGATCGGCGCCTCTGGGGCGACCTGCGCCGCCATCTCGACCAAGTGGCGATGGCAGGTGAAGAGCAGCACCTGGGTCGAGCCGGCCACGCGCCGCAGCGCCTCCAGCGTCGCCTGCGCCCGCGCCGCGTCGAAGTTCACCAGGACATCATCCATCACCACCGGCAGCGGCTCTGCGCGGTCGCAGTAGTCCAGCACGTACGCCAGCCGCAGCGCCAAGAAGAGCTGCTCACGTGTCCCTGTGGACAGCGCGGCGGGCGCGCGCGCCTCGCCGTTGACGTCGACGAGCGCGAGCGTCTTGCCCTCGGGCTCCGGTACCACCCGCACGTAGCGGCCGCCGGTGATCGCCCCGCACAGCTCCGACGCGTAGCCGAGGATCGCCGACTGATGCTCCCGTGCGTGCCGCTCGGTGACCCGCTCGAGGATCCGCTGCGCCACGTGCACCTGCACATATCGGTCGACCTGCTCGGTCAGCTCCGCCACCAGCGACTCCATCTCCGCGCTCACCCGGGCCGCCCGATCGCTGCCGAGCGACTCCAATTCTTGGTCGAGCTTGCCCTTCTGCACGGCGAGCCCGGCGCGCTGTTGGTCCGAGCGCTCCAGCTCGCGGCGCAGCGCCGCCTCCTCCTCCCGCCACTGCGAACCTGTCCCTTGGCGCAGCTCTTCCTCATCCACGCGGCGCCCCTCGCCGCCGCCCAGCGTCCGCGCCAGGCGACGCTCCAGCGCGACCGCCCGCCCCTCCAGCTCCTCACGCGCGCCCGCGGCCGCCGCCCAGCGCGTCAGCGTCGCGACCACCGCATGCCAGGCCGCGCTCCCTGCCTCCTCGCCGGCCGCGCCGCTGCCGCCGCCCGCGGCATCGCCTGGCGCCGCGTCATCCCGCGACGACCACCCCGGCGCGTCGCCGCCGCTCCCCGCCGCGCCGTCGCCGCTCGCCGAGCGCCCCTTCACCGACTCAAACAACGCGCGCAGCGCCTCGCGCCGCGCCGCCAGCGACGCCGCCGCCGCCGCCGAGTCCGCCTCTTTCGCGGCGGCTGCCGCCAGCGCGTGCTCACGCGCGACCGCAGCCGCCTCCAAGCCCCGCCACCGCCCGCCCAACACCTCGATCACCGACTCAGGCGCGCGCCCCAGCGCGTTCACCTGGAGGCGCCCCAGCAGCGCCGCCGCCTCCTCGTCAAAGCCCCTCAGCTCCGCCTCGCGGCCCGCGAGCGCCCGCTCCCGCTCCCGCAGCGCGGCCGCGCGCGCGTCGTACTCGCGCCGCCGCTCGACCTGGTGCAGCGCCGCCAGCGGATCGAGCTCGCCCGGCAGCCCGAACGCCGGTAGCAGCGCCGCCACCTCCGCCGCGAGCCTCGACTCCTCCGCCTGCGCCGCCGCCAACCCGGCCTTCGCCAGCGCCGTCGCCGCGGTCAACGCCGCGGCCCGCTCCTTCGCCGCCGCCTCCCGGACCCGCCGACCCTCCTGCGCTCGCTCGAGCTCGCGCAGGCCGCGGACCATCCCTGCCCACGACAGACCTGTCCCACCGAGCAGCCCGCGCGCACGCGCCTCGAGCGCCGCGAGGCGCGGCCGAAGCTCCGCCACGCGCGCCTCGCGGAGCTGCTGCGCGCGCGCCAGATCTTGCGCGCGCGAGACCGCCCGCAGCCACAGCCCCGCCTCCCTGGGCGGCGCGAGGCCGCACGGCGCCCACAGCGCCTCCGCGCTCGCCATCGCCGCCGCCGCCGCGCGCGCTGCGGCCTCCTTCTCCCCCTTCAGCGCCGCCGCGCGCGCTCGCAGCTCCGCCGCGCGCGCCTCCAGCGTCCGCGTCGCGACCACCGCGTCGGCCTCAGCCAGCAGCCGATCGGCCAGCGCGTCGGCCTCGACGATCGCCGCCGCGAGGCCTCGAAGCAGCCCATAACGCTCGATCTCGCTGATCGCCACGCGCTCGCGCAGCCGCCCCTCCAGCGCCTCGAACGCCGCCTCGCGGGCCGCCCGCGCCGCCGCCAGCGCCTCACCGCTCGGCAGCGCCCGCGCCGCCGTCAGCGCCTCGATCTCCGCGCTCACCTGCGACAGCGCCGCCGTCACCCGCTCCTCCTCGGCGGCCATCATCAGCGACGCCTGCGCCGCCGTCGCTGACGCCTGCGAGCTCGCCATCAGCGCCTCGGCGCTCGGCAGCCGCAGCGCCGCCAACCCCTCGGGCGCCGGCCGCGGCTCAACGCCCGCCAGCAGCGCCTCCACCTCCGCCGCGAAGCCCCGCGCCTCCAGCGCTGCCGCCTCCATCTCCGCCCGCTGCCCCGCCGCCGCCTCCACCTCGAGCAGCAGCGCCGCCGCCCCCGCCTCCTCCGCCCGCTCACCCGCCGCCGCGGCCGCCGCCGCCGCCGCAGCCAGCTCCGCCGCCTCTCGCCTGGCTGTCCCAGAGGCCAGGCTCACCTTCTCACGCGCCCCGCGCCAGCGCTCGACCGCCGCCCTCAGCCGCTCGCGCAGCGCCGCCCGATCGGCCTCACCCGCCCCGCCCGCTGCGGCGGGATCGACGGCGCCATCGCCCGCACCCTCGGTCTCGAGCCCCAGCGCCCCCGCCTCCGCCGCCAGCCGCGAGCGCTCTAGAAGAACCGCCGCCCGCTCGGCGGGCACCTCACGGCGAAGGCGCGCGATCGCGTCCACGCGGCGCAGCAGCCCCTCGATCGCCCCCCCCTCGGCCCGCAGCCCTGGGTCGTCGGCCAACCCCGCCGCGCGCGTCACCAGGCGCACCCGCTCCTCCTCCAGCGCCGCCACCGCCCGCGCCTGCGCCTCGACCTCCGCGACCAGCGCCCGCGCCCGCCCCGCCTCTGCGCTGGTCAACGGGCTCTGGTTCGCCGGCGCCGCCAGCCCCGCGGCGACCGCCTGCTGCTCCGCGAAATCATCCGCCGCCGCGGCCAGCCGGCGCACCCGATCGAGCCGCGCGCTCGCCTGCCGCTGCGCCCGCTCCGCCGCCTCGAGCGCCTCGCACGTGCCGCTACGCCGCTGCTCCAGCCCTTGGTACTGCCCCTGCTGCAGCGTCGCGTCGCGCAGGCGCTCCCGCGCGTCGCGCAGCAGCTCCAGCGTGCGATTGATCGCCGGGTTCTTGCCCCGCGCCTTGAACAGCCCCTCCGCCTCGCCTTGCAGCTCCGCCACCGCCCGCCGGATCGCCTCGCCGCTGCCGCCCAGGCTCGCCCCGCCGAGCAGCTCCCCCAGCCCGGCGACCTCGAGCACCGCCGCGCCGCGCTGCAAGTCCGCCAGGTCGAAGCCGAAGATCGCCCCATAGAGGTGCTCGCTCACCCCCGCGAAGTACCCGGCGAAGCGCGCCTCATCGATCTCCACCGCCCCCGCCTCGGAGCGCAGCGTCCCCGTCAGCGCGCCCTTGCGCCGCTTCTTCCGCGTGATCTCCAGGTGTTGTCCTGAGCTGTCCTGAAGGTCAGCTCGGAGCGCGATGTCGTGGTACGAGAAGCGAAACGCGTAGGGCGTGCGCTCGTCGATCCCGAAGAAGAGCGAGCGGATCGCCTCGAGCAGCGTGCTCTTGCCGGCCTCGTTGGGCCCGTGCAGCACGTTCAACCCGGGACCCAGGTCGAGGTCGAGGCGCCCGAAGCGGCCGAAGCGCTCGACGCTGAGCCGATCGATCCTCATCGACCCGGCTCGCTCGGCGCCGCCCCCAGCTTGCTGAGCAGCAGCGACTCGATCGCCGGCAGCAGCCTCGCCACCCGCGCCGGGTCATCGGGGCGGCCCTCCAGGTGCAGCGCGGCCCCCTGCACCAGCGGCGCCAGGCCCTCCAGGTACCGCCCCAGCGCCGCCGGGTCGCCCTCCAGCGCCCGCAGCTCCGCCCGCAGCGCCCGCACCAGCTCCACCCGCTCGCCGAGATCGACCGCCTCCCCCGGCAGCTCCGTCGCGAAGCCGATCTTCTCCGGCCAGATCTCCCCGAGGTCCGCCGCGATCGCCCTGATCTTCGCCTGAAACGGCTCCGGGTGGGCCGCCAGCGCGTCGTGCAGCGGCGTCTTCCCGCCGATCGTCACCCGCGCCAGCAGCGGCCGCCCGTCCGCCCCGGCCAGCGCGGCTTGCAGGCCCCGACGCACCTCCTCGAGCAGCGCCTCTGCGTCCCCCGTCGCGTCGGCCGCCGCCGTCACGTGCACCCAGCGCACCACGTCCATATCGACCTGCTCGACGCTGGAGATCTGGCCGTCCTCGAGCTCGATCACCGCGCACCCCTTCGCCCCCGTCTCCTTCGCGTGGCGCCCCTGCAAGTTGCCCGGGTAGACCACCCACGGCGCCCGGCTCAAGATCTCGCGGCGGTGCACGTGGCCGAGCGCCCAGTAGTCATAGCCGTGTCCGACGAGCTGTCCCACCGTACATGGCGCATAGTTCCCGTGATCGGCCGAGCCGACCGCGTTGGTGTGCAGCAGGCCGATGTTGCAGTAGCCCGAGAGCGGCGCCGGGTACGCCCGCGCGAGGTTCTCCTCGACCGAGCGGGTCACATAGCTCTGGCCGTGCACCGCCACCCCCAGGTCCTCAAACACCACCGTCTCGGCCAGATCCGCCGCCAGCGTCGTCACGTGGTCGGGCAGCGGCACGCTGCGCGAGAGCACCGAGTCTGCGTCGTGGTTCCCGCGGATCATCACCACCCGCGCCCCCGTCTCGCGGAGGCGGCTGAGCTCCCGCACGAAGAACAGCCCCGTATTGAAGTCTCGCCACTCCCCGTCGAAGACGTCCCCTGCGAGCAGCAGCAGCGCCGCCGACTCGTCCAAGCAGCGATCGATGAGCCGGCGAAACGCCATCCGCGTCGCCAGGCGGATCTGATCGACCGGCGCCCCCTCGATCCGACCGAGGCCACGCAGCGGGCTATCGATGTGGAGATCGGCGGCGTGGATCACCCGCATGGCCGCGAAGTTCGCACGGCCGCGATCGCCTGACCAGACCCCTCTACCGCCGCCTGGCGCGCCCCACGGCCGCAGATCCGGGGTAGGATGCCGTCCACCCAGCGGAGCGACTCGTGGTCGACCCCAAGCAAGACTCCTCGCGCACCGTCCAACAGACCGCCCGGACCATCCTTCGTCACCTCCGCGACAACCCCGAAGGCGTGACCAAGGAGGCCCTCGCCCACAAGGCCGGCGTCGCCCTCGTCACCACCCAGCGGGCGCTCAAGTACATGCGAGAGGAGTGGGACGCCCCGCTCGAGTTCCAGCACGGCTCTAAGCGCTGGTGCCTGCTCGACCCGAAGTTCACGCTGCCCCTCACCGACCCCGACCCGGAGGACCTCACCGCCGTCGTCTTCGCCGCCGCCTTGCTCGCTCCTGTCGCTGATGAGGAGCTGAGCGCCCGCGTCAAGCGGCTGATCGAGCAGATGGACGACGCCCTCGAGGACAGCCCCAAGGGCAAGCACGACGCCGTCAAGGTGCGGCCGCGCAGCGTCACCGCGACGGTGACCACCGGCTCGCAGGTCGACTACCGTCAGGTCACCAAGCTCCTCACGGCGATCGGCGCCGGCGTCGTTCGGATCACCTACGAGAGCCCCTGGACCAACACCCGCAAGGACCACGACCTCGAGCCCTGGCAGCTGCGGATCCACGATGGTTCGATGTACCTGCGCGCCTGGTCGCGCACGACCAACGACGCCCGCTCCTTCCGAGTCGCCCAGATCGTGCACGCCCGCGTCCTCCCCGGCGAGAGCCCCCGCGAGCCCGTACCCGGCAAAGACAGCCTCTGGGGCAGCGGCGACGCCGGCTTCGGGATCGACAGCGACCGCCCCGGGGTCGCCACGCTGCGGATCCGCGGCGGCGTCGCCCGCTGGGTCGCGCGGATGCAGTGGGATCCTGGCCAAGAAGATCGCTGGATCAGCGAGGGTGAATTGCTCGAGCGGCGGGTGCCGTACCACTCCTGCCGCGAGTTCGCGCGCCGCCTCTTGGGCATCGCCGACGGCCTCGAGTCGATCGAGCCCGCCCAGCTCCGCGAGGAGGTCACCGGCTACGCCCGCGGCCTGCTCGAGCGCCTCGCGCGCCTCCACCCCGCGACCTGATCGCGCCGTCGCCGGCGCCGCCGCGGTGATGATCTGCGACAGATCACCCGAACCATGCATGCTGCACGCGCAGGTGGAGCGCGTCGGTGGTCGCCGCTCCCGTGGGCGCGTGTGCGGGGCCTGGACCCCCCGCCCACGCCCCACAGCCTGCTTTTCTTCGACCCTGCGAAGGAAGCTACTTCTTCGGGCGCTGCTTCTCGAGCTCGGCGCGCAGGTCGGCCTCGAGCTTGCTCATACACTCAGGCTTGTAGCCGCGATACGAGCCGCGGATCACCCCCTTCGCGTCGACCACGAAGGTGAACGGGAAGTTCGGGCTCTTGTAGGCGTTGGCGTGCGCCTCCCCGCCGATCACTAGCTTGGTCGCGAGCTTGCGCAATTTCGCGAAGTCCTGCACCGGCGCCGGGTCGCTGTCGGTCGCGACCGCCACCACCACCAGCCCGTGCTTGCGGTAGCGGCGATAGAGCCGATCAAACTCGGGCAGCTCCTCGAGGCACGGCTTACACCACGTCCCCCAGAAGTTCAGCAGCACCACCTTGCCGCGCAGGCTCGCGAGCGACAGCTCCTGTCCTTCGGGCGTTTTTAAATTAAAGGGCCGCACCGCCTCGCCGACCCCTGGATCTTGACCGCAGCGCGCGTCGCTCTTCTTTGAATTTGCAGGGTTCGCGAAGAGCGGCGCAGGCAGCGGCTCGAGCGGCGCAGGCAGCGGCTCGAGCGCCGCGGTCGTCGCTTGTGCGCCGGGCGTCACTGCGACCGCGTCGGGCGTCTCGCCGCCCTCGCCGCCCTCGCCCTCGCGAGGCTCACCGCCCTCGCTGGCCGCACCGCCCGCGAGCTCACCCGCCTCCGCAGGATCACCGCCACCCGCACCACCCGCACCGCCCGCGCCACCACCTTCGCCCGCGACCTCCGGCCCCCCGCCGCCGCTCGTCGGCTCTTGCGGCGGAGGCGCCGGCGCCGAGCTTGTGCGACAGCCGAGCGACAGCGTCAGCGCCACGACCAAAACGCGAGGGACGATGGTTCTTGAACTTAAAGAGACCCGCATCTACCGAACCTTGGCCTCATTGTTCGCCAGAGGCGGCAAAAGGAAAAGCGGTGGCGCACTTTCGCAGGCGCCGCCGCTTTGAACGGAGGAGGTGGGATTCGAACCCACGGTACCCTCTCGGATACGACGGATTTCAAGTCCGTTGCCTTAGACCGCTCGGCCACTCCCCCGCGGGTCGGGGGAGTATCGTCAAGACGCGGGCGCTCGTCCAGTCACCGGAGCGACCGCCGCGTCGGCGCGCGCTCACTTCGGGCCGAAGAAGTACTGGAGGCTGCCGCCGAAGTAGAAGCCGGTGTTCCACAGCCCTTGGATGTTGATCCCGAAGGTGTCCTTGATCAGGAAGCGGGTGCTCACCGCGAGGTTCACGATCGGGATCGCCGGCCACATGTCTTGGTTCTTCTTGCGGCCGAGCGCGTCCAGGTCCTTATCGTTGCAGCGGTCCTTCGTACAGTCGGCGAAGCGGCCGTCGTTCGGGTTGCTCGCGCTGTCGAGGCGCAGCTCGCCGAAGGCAGGCGGCGGGCCGTCGTTCTCGTCGGAGTCCGCGGACCACCAGTGCGGCGTGCAGCGGGTGAAGTCGCCGTAGTCGCCGAAAGAGTTGCAGGTCGCGCCGTTCGGGCTGCCTGCTGGCTGGCCCAGCGGCGTCTGGAAGATCCCCTTGCCGATCCCCTGGACGATGCCCACGCCGATACCGCCGCCGCCGCCGAGCTGCCACGCGAACTCGGGGGTCTTGACGATCGTCCCGCGGGCCATGAAGTCGACGCCGATGAACAGGAACGACACATCGACCTGCGTGTAGTCGCCCGCCCCGTACTTGCAGCCCTCGCTGCCGTCGCCGTTCGGGCACTCATCGCGGTCGAGCCAGATCCCGTCCGGCGCCTTGATCCGCTGGTAGCCGATGTTCGGGACGATATCCACGACCTTGGACGCCCGGTAGATGTACTCGCCGCCGATATAAAAATTGCAGCCCTCGACCCGGTTCAGCCCCTCGCTCAGCTTCCCGGTCGGCAGCTTGTCGCCGCGGCACAGCGCGTTGGTCATCGTCGCGACGTAGTTGTTGACGATGAAGGTCGGCACGATCGTGATGCCGCCGCGCACGCCGAAGCCGTGGCGATTAAACGCCTCTGGGCCCTTCTCTGGCAGCGGCGCCGGCTCCGGCTCCGGCGCCACCTCGGGCTCCGGCTCCGGCTCCGGCTCCGGCGCGACCTCAGGGCGGTCCGTCGACTTCGGCGCCTTCGAGCTGGTCGGCTGCAGCGACGGATCGACGCTGGCCTCCGGCTGAGCCATAAAACGCGGCAGGGAGTACGGGTGCGCCGCGGCGAGCGAGGGCGCGAGCAGGAGCGGGCAAGCCAAGAGAACCACGGAGGGTCGCATCAGCCGACTATAGACGAAGCGCCGAGGCCGCGGGAAGCTCGCGGCGGGCCGAGTGATCCCCGTCAACCGGCTCGGCTGGTCTGGCCGCCCGCGCGCGGCCCTGGACGCCGCCGCTCACAGGCGGATGTGCCGCCAGCCTTTGCCTAGGAACTTGAGCCCCATCGCCAGCCCGAGGCAGTTCACATAGATCGTCGCGGCCGCCCACACCCCGACCATGCCATAGCCCAAATAGGGGCCCAGGAGCCACGACAGGGGCACCAGCACGCCGAAGTGCAAGATCCCCTCGACCACCATCACATAGGTGTTGGCGCCCGCGCCGTAGAGCGCCTGCGACAGCACCAGGCCGACGACCATCAGCGGCAGCGCGGAGGCGATCAGGCGCAGCGAGTTCGCGCCTGCCTCCGCGACCGCCGGGTCGTTGGGCGACCAGACGCTGAGGATCTCGTGCGGGAACGCGAGGAAGAGCGAGCCGATCACCAGCATCGCGAGGATCCCTAGGCGCACCGACTCCCAGCCGTAGCGGGCCGCCAGGTTCGGCTTGCCGGCGCCGAGGCTCTGGCTCACCGCCGTCGCCGTCGCCGTCCCGAACGCGATGAGCGGCATGAAGCACAGCGCCGCCGTGTCCATGATCGCCTTGGTCGCCGCCGAGTTGGTGTTCCCGCCCTCGATCGCGTCGATCTGCCCGACGAAGCGCATGAACAGCAAGAAGCCCGCCATCAGGATCACCGTCGCCGAGCCGGACGGGACCATCAGCCGGACGATCGTGCCCGTGATCGCGCGGTTGAAGTGGGAGAGCCGGTAGAACCGATACTTCGCCGCCAGCTCGCGCCGAAGGCTATAGAGAACCATCACCAGCGCGCCGATGTAGGTCGTCAACGCCGACGCCAGGCCCGCGCCATAGAGGCCCATGCTCGGGATCCCCAGCGCCTCATTGCCGAAGATCAAGAAGTAGTTGATGACGATGTTGACGATGTTCATCGACAGCGCCGCCCACAAGTGGACGTAGGTCTTGCCGATCCCGTCGAAGAACGCCTTGTAGCTGAAGGTCAGGACCATCGCCGGGACGCCGAGCATCCGCAGCTTCGTGTACATGGTCCCCAGCTCGGCCTGCCGCGGGCTCGCCTGCGCGAGGAAGGACACCGCGTCGGGCGTGAAGATGTAGCCGACCACCATGCCGAAGGTCCCCGCCAGCACGGCGACCACCAGCGAGTTGAAGAGCACCTGGCCTGCCGCCTCTGGTTTGCCCTCCGCGTAGCGTCGCGCGGTCAGCGCTTGGGTGCCGAACGCGACCGCCGAGAAGAACCCGCCGACCGCCCAAAAGAGCGGCATGCCGAGCCCCAGCGCCGCCTGCGCCGCGGTCGCGCTCTCGCGGTCGGGCAGCCGTCCCACCATGAACGTATCGGCGGCGTTGACCAAGAACTGGGTCACCATCGCCAACATCACCCAGCTCCCGAGGCGGAGCACGCGGCTGACGATCGGCCCTTCTAAACGCAGTCTTAGCAGCCGTGGAGGCTCATCGCCGAGGTCCGTGAGGTTCACTTGTGGGCGTTTCCTGGGGGCGAGAGCGCAGGGGGACTTACCCCACCTCGCGGCCAGCGACAAGCGACGTGCGCCGCCGCCCGACGCCGGCGCGTGGCCGCGCATCTCTGCGCGACGACGGTGATCATGAGGCGTCCTTCGTGCGCGGACCTGGGGCGCGCGATCCCCCAATGGAACACCGCCGCGTCGGCTTGGGAATCGCGCCCGAGGGTCCGCGGCCGCGCTATCCTGCCGAGGTCGGCCGCCCATGGCACGCCCAGCCCTCTTCATCGCCCTCTCTGCGCTGCCGGCGTGCACGGGTGAGATCACCGCGCTCGCGGCCTTGGTCTTCGGCGTCAGCTTCGGCGCCTGGATCTTCGGCAGGGATCGCCAACGCCGCGCCTTACTCGCCGCCGAGTCGCTACGCCACGCGATCGCCAGCGGCAGCCACCGCCGGATCGAGGCGGATCTGCGACGAGAGCTCGCCCTCGCCGCCGCAGGCGAGGACATCAGCCCCGAGCGGAGGTGGCTCGCGCGCGCCCAGCTCGGCGCCCTCTTGGTCGCCGAGTGGCGCCTCGACGAGGCCCGCGCCCTCTACGCCAGCGATGACGCCGGCCTCTCTCCGCACCTCCAGGCGCTCACCGCCTTCGGCCGGCACGAGCTCGCCGTCGTCGCCGAGGTCGCGGACAAGGCCCGCCTCGCGGCGATCCGCGCGGACCGAGATCGTTGCCTCACCTTCGTCCCGGAGCCCTACAAAGCGACCGTCGCCCGCGCCTGGGGCGCCCTCGAGGGCCTCTGTATGGCCCGCATGGGCTGGGCGCGCGAGGCGATCCCGCTGCTCGAGCCCGGCCTCGAGGCCGTCGAGCTCAACCCCGCGAGGATCCTTTACCTCTTCCACCTCGCGCAGGCCTACGAGCTGCTCGGCGACCACGAGAACGCGGACATCAACTACCACCAGGCCAGCCTCGCGTTCCCCGGCACCCGCCTCGCCAGCGAAGCGCGCAGCCGCTTGCGCGCGCTCGCAGCCGCCGACGAGCACGTCTTCCGCGGCATGTTACCTGAGGCCCCCGCCGCCTCCCGCGCCCCATAGAGCCGCCGTACGGGCACGTACCTGCGGCGAGGGCCGCGCGCGCCTGCTACTCTCGATCGCCTTGGTCACGGACTCGCTCAGCGCTCGCCCCTCGTCGCCCGTTCGCGCCGATCCGAACCAGCCCGGCGGGGGGCTCTAAAATGGCGCGTGGCGGCGATCGAGGCCTCATCGAGGGCGCCCTCGAGACGGTCACCCACGGCCTCGGCTACGCCCGCGAGCTGCTGCGCGGCAACCGAGTCGCTGGCGATTTTTCGTGGGTGCGCAGCGGCAGCCGGCCGATCGTGCTCGTCCACGGCTTCCTCGGCACCCGCGGCACCATGATGCCGCTCGCTCGTCGCTTTCAGTCGGACGGCCAGGCCGTCTTCACCTACCACCACGGCACCTTCCAGCTCGGCTCGCTCACCGCAAGCGCCGAGACCTTAGCGCGGCACATCACCTCGATCACAGACAGCCTCGAGGTCGATCAAGTCGACATCGTCGGCTTCAGCATGGGGGGCCTCGTCGCCCTGCACGCGCTCAAGTTCACGCCCGCTGGCCGGGCGATCCGCCGCATGGTCATGCTCGGCGCGCCGCTGCGAGGCACCTGGCTCTCGCTCGCGGGCGTCGCGACCGTCGGCCTCGTCTCCCCGTCCGTGTGGCAGGTTCTGCCGCAGAGCCGCTTCCTGCGCGACCTGCTCGACACACCAGCGCCGGCCGGAGTCCGCCTGCGCCAGATCCACGCCGCCCACGACGCCTTCTGCCCTGACCCCGGGAGGATCCCAGGCGTCGCCCCCGAGGATTATTTTGTCTTGCCCGGCGGCCACTCGTCGCTGGTCATCGCCCAGCCGTTTTACGCGAAGACCCGCGAGTTCTTGATCGAGGGTCAAACCGACGACGAGCGCCCGCGGCGCTGAGCGTCACCGCGGCTCAGTAGTCGACCAGCTTGCGGCGCCGCAGCTCGACGATCGCCTTGTGCAGCGCCAGATCGGAGGCCGGGTACGTGTCGAGGATGTGGGCCCAGCTCCGCCGCTCCGCGATGTCTTGGATCATGTCGATCTCGAGCGGCTGGAGCTCACGCCAGCGGACCGGGCTCGGGCTGAGCAAGCGGAGCTCCGCGCCATAAGCGGGGATCGGCGAGCGCTCGGCGAGGTGTTGGATCTCATCTTCTTGGCGCGCCGACTCCATCAGCACGTGCTCGAGCGTCGTCGAGATCTCCTTGGGCACGTTCTCGGGGACGCCGTTCTCGAGGGCGAAGGTCCCCTTGGTCCAGCCCATCATCCGCATCATCGCCTTCTCGGGGTCGAGGCCGGCGATCCCGTCGATGGTCGCGTAGAAGAAGAACCCGTCGCGCAGATAGATCCGCCCGATCTTCGCGACGTCAGTTCGTTTGACCATCAACGTACCGGTCTTCCGGCTGGTGCCGAGCCACTGGAGCACGTCCACCAGCGGGATCTCGTCCAGGGCGCCCGACATCGACCGGCTCGCCGAATCATCCTTCGCGCCGGAGCGGGCGCGGCTGCGCTCTCCTGCGCGCTTCGTGGTGCTGCTGAGCTCGCCCGGCTTCACCGCCACGACGCAGAGCAAGCTCGAGCCGATCGCGATCCGATCGCCTGCGCGCAGGCAGTGGCGCGTCGCAGGCTTGCCGTTGACCAGGGTCCCGTTCTGCGAGCCCAAGTCGCCGAGCCAGGTCCGCCCGCGCTCGAAATAGAAGCGCAGGTGTTTACGGCTGACCGCGTCATCCGCGAGCACGAGGTCGACCTCGCTGCTGCGGCCGACCACATAGCTGCTCCGCTCGGGGCTCAAGGGGAACTCTTCCCCCTTGTACTTGCCCGTCAGGAACTTAAGAACGTGAACGTCCTCACCCATCTAGGTGCGAGCAGGATAGTGAAGTGAGCGTCACGCCGTCAATCGGCGATTCGCCTCGCACGACCTGACCGCGGGCCGTGACCGCGCGCACGCGCACGCCGCTGCGGCGGACGTCCACGGCTCTGACGTTGCCATCGCGAGCGACGGCGTGAACACTCCTTAGTGGCGCCGCGTCGGCGTCATGGTGGTGCACCTTATGACTCCTCGCTCTCCCCTTCGCTCCCTCACCCTCGTCGCGGCCGCGCTCGGCCTCCTCGTCGGCTGTCGCGCACGCGACGAGAGCGCCTACCCGGAAGATCTCCCGCGCCAGAGCGTCGCCGCTCAGCCCGCGGTCTACCAAGAGGTCTACATCGAGACAGAGATCGTCGCCCAAGCGAGCGCGGAGAACCCCGACCTGATCGGCTACGAGCGCCTGAGCTCGGGCGAGCAGGTGCAGGTCGTCACCTATGTGCACAGCTACGCTGAGCCCGTCGAGACCTACCCGCGCGTGTGGTGGTCCGGTCGTTGGTACTACAACATTCACGGAAATTTCGTCTACTACAGCCCCCACTACTCGACCTGGTGCTACTACTGGGGCCCGCCCGTCCACCTCGTCTACGCGTGGAACTACTACTACCCGTGGTCGCCCTACGCCTACGGCGTCGGCTTCTACGGGCCCGGCTGGTACTGGGGCGGCGTCGGCGGCTACGGCTACCACGCCTACGGAGTCGCCCCCGCCAACTACGACCAGCAGCGCGGCACCATGGCGGCGAGTCAGGGCGGTCCTGGGCGCGGCTCGATGGGCGCCAACCCAGGCGGCCCTGGAGCGCCGGGCAACAACGCCGGCCGCAGTGGTTCGCCGGGCCAAGCCCTCGCCGCCAGCCCCAGCGCCAGCCGCGGCGCCGGAGCGTCGGCGGCTTCGCCGAGTCGCCTCAGCGCCGGCCAACCCGGCCAACCGCGCACACGTATGGTCAACGGCGCCTCCACGCTCGCGGCCTCGCCCACGGGCGGCGCTGCCCCGCGGCCGCAAGCGGGTCCTGCGAGCCCGCGCGGCGACGGAGGATCCTTCGCCGCTGCACCGCCTCAAGGTGGCAGCCCTCGCCCCTCTTCGACCTACCGTCCTGGCGCCTACACGATGAACGGGGGCTCGTCAGCGCCGCCACCTTCACCGGGCGCTTCGCCCTCCGCGGGAGCGCGCCCGATGGCCGCCCCCAGCGGTAGCGGCGCACCCAGCCCGAGCTACCGCCCCTCGTCCGCAGGCACCTACACCACCTCGATCCCAGCCTATGGCTCCGGCGGCTCTCGTGGCTCCTCCGGCGGCTACTCCTCAGGCTCCGGCGGCTTCTCCTCCGGCGGCTCGCGCGGCTCCTCCGGCGGCTACTCCTCGGGCTCCGGCGGCTTCTCCTCCGGCTCCGGCTCCTCTGGCGGCTCGCGCGGCTCCTTCGGCGGCTTCTCCTCCGGCGGTGGCGGCTCTCGCGGCGGCGGATTCTCCTCCGGCGGTGGCGGCGGATTTTCCTCCGGCGGTGGCGGCGGCTCTCGCGGCGGCGGCGGCGGCTTCTCCGGCGGTGGCGGCGGCGGCGGCGGATCTCGTGGAGGCGGCGGCGGCCGCTCGCGCTAGCCGGCGAGCAGCGGCGCGAGCGCGCCTTCTTCATCCAGCGCGATCATATCGGAGTAGCCGCCGATGCTGCGGCCGCGGATGAAGATCTGCGGCACCGTCGTTTGGCCCGTCAGCTCGACCAACCACCGCCGCGCCGTCGGATCGGAGCTCACATCGATCGCGACATACGGCGCCCCCAACCGCCGCAGGTGGCGCTCGGCGGCGAAGCAATAGCCGCAAAACCGGGTCACATACAGGACCACGGCGCTGTCGACCTCGTCCGGCCGCGGTGCCGACCCTTGTTTGGTCATCGCGTGATCAATCCTCGCGGAGCAGCGTGAGGATCTCCTCGTCGAGCTGCGCCTGGTGCTCGCTCGCAAATTTTCCGACGATCACGTCACGTCGCTGCGTGAGAGGCACGGGCGTACCCGCGGAGACACCTTGGCCGCCGATCCCCCCGACGGGTCGGCGCGAGACCCGGCTCGGACCGCGGCTCGGCCGCTGCGCGCCTTGACCGGCCGCGGTCGCCGCCACCTGCGCCTGGGCCTCACGAGAAGAGAAGATCGGGTGATTCAGGCCAGGGTCACTATTGCCGGAGTTCGCCGCGCCGACCTGTAGCGGCGGCCCTTGCGGCTCGACCTCCCGCGGCAGCGGCGGCGGGCGTCGTTCGGGCCGCTTGCTCGCGTCGACGGCGGTCGGAGGCGCCGCTGCGGCCGGCTCCTGCTTCGCCGCGCCGTCGGGGTGAGCGCCGACGAATTTGACGATCTTCTCGTCGAAGGCGCCGCCGCGGAGCTGCCGGATCATCGCCTTGTGCGACTCCTGCATCATCGCGATGATGATCCCGTCGAGGTCCTCCGGCTCAGCCTCGAGCTTGTCTTTGTACTCGACCTTGTTGCTCGAGATGATCGTGCCGTCGAAGAACACGTGCGTGAAGATGTGCGCCCGCGCGATCCCCGAGTCTTCGGTTTGCACGTGGTAGAGCCGCCCCCGGTGCGGGATGTTGTGGTTGTAGCCGAGCTGCGGGGAGTGCGAGACTGCCATGAGTGCCTCAGGGACCTTATCACGGGTCGAGCCCACGAGGCGAAGGCGCCGCCGCGAGCCGCGGGTGTGGCGACTCTGCGGCCGCGACTGTCGCCCTGTCAACGCGAGCGAGCGTCGCTGCTATTATCCGCCGCGATGTCACTTGTGAGCACCACCCCCGCGGCCGAGCCTGTCTCTGAGCCCTTGCTCGAGCCCTCGTCCCTGCTCCTGCCCGCGGTGGTGCTCGGCGAGCACGGCGAGCTCCCCAGCCCTGATCTCACCGCGCGGATTCGCGCACAGGCCGCACGGATCGCCCTCGTCCCGCCCGAGCAGGTCTATGCGCGCTTGACCCCCGCGTTTTGCGGCCGCCACCCGGATCTTGTCATGCAGTGGCTGCTCGACGCTGGCCTGCTCGACCACCTCATGCCCGAGCTCGCCGCCACGGTCGCCCTCTCACAGGAGGCAGGGCGCCGACACAAGGACGTCTGGGAGCACACCAAGGCGGTCGTCCGGCAGTCTGTCCCGCGGCCGGTGATCCGTTGGGGCGCTGTACTCCATGACATCGGCAAGGTCACGACCCGGCGCTTCGTGGGTCAGGGCAAGGTCACCTTTCATGGGCACGCTGAAGAGGGCGTGCGCATGTTTCGGCGCGGCTTAGCCCAGCGCCTCGGCTTCCCCGCGGAGGAGCGCGCCGTCGTCGAGGCCTTGATCCTCCACCACCTCCGCGCCGGCCAGTACGACGGCACCTGGACCGACGCCGCTGTTCGCCGCTTCGCCGCCGAGATGGGCCCGCTGCTGCGAGACCTCCTCGATCTCTCGCGCGCCGACGTGACCAGCAAGCGGCCTGGCAAGCGGCAGCGCTGCCTCGCGCAGATCAGCGAGCTCGCGCGCCGGATCGCCGATCTCGCTGAGCAAGACGCGAAGGTCCCCCCGCTCCCGCCTGGCCTCGGCAACGCCCTCATGGTCGCCTTCGCGCTCCCTCCTGGAAAACACATCGGCGAGCTCCGCGGCCGCCTCGCGGCGCTCTGCGAGGCGGGCGAGCTCCCGCCCGGACAACCCGCCGATTTTTATATTGATGCCGCGCGCAGCCGCGGCCTCGCCGAGTCGCTCGAGATCGTCCCACCGCGCGGCCACGGCGACGCCTGAGCCGGCCGGCGCGGGGATCCACCCAACGACCGCTCGTACGCCCCTAGAAGCCCTCGTACACGCCGGGAGGGTGCACCCCGATTGTCGCAGCGCCCACGCCCCGGCGACAGTGGAGCCCATGGCCTACCGACCGACCTCCGCGAGCCCGCGCGCGCTCGCCCTCACCGCCACGACCTTGCTCCTCGCGCTGAGCGCCTGTCCCAGCCCCGATCCGGCGACCACGGACAGCGCCGCCACCGACGACACCACCACCGGCGCCACCACCACCGACGCCGCCACCACCACCGAGACCACCGGCGAGCCCCTCGATCCTGCCTGCGAAGGCCTCCAGCTCCCGCCGGTCACCGACGACGGCTGCGCCCCCTTGCCCGGCGACTACCAGCCACGCCTCGACAACTCCGCCGATGACGCCTGGCCCGCGTGCATCTCTGACGCGGGCACCTACGCCTTGATCGAGCCCGCCACCGGCACCGTCGCCCGTATCGAGGCGTATGAGGACATCGCTGACCTCCTCTGGCGCGGCGACGTGACCCCCAGCGCGGAGGACTTCACCGCGGCCCGCGACCTCTACGTCCTCGCCGAGGGCCTCGAGTCACGCCTCGTCCGCCGCGAAGATCTTCATTATCCCGAGATCCCGATGGCCGACTGGGACCCGCAAATCGACCCCGACAAGCAGTGCACGCTCGAGAGCAATTATAAAAAATACCCGGAGCGCTGCATCGGCCCGTCCAAGATCTCCCCGCTCGTCGTCGACGCCTTCGCCAAGGGTCAGGCGGGCACCGGCGACCCTCAAGTCCTCGCCGCCACCATCGACGCCGGCCTGCTGTGGTTCCTCTACCTCTCCGTCTACAAGGAGGCCAACACCTGCGCGACCGTCAAGGCCAAGGACTGCGACTCTGGGTGGGCCTACTACACCGGCGGCCAGGACCTCGCCGGCGGCCTCGGGATCGCCTCGCCTATCCTCAAAGCCAGCTTCGAATCACACGCGCGGATCTGGGACGGGATCCTCGCGGTACGTTGTTGGCGGGACCTCTACAGCGAAGGCGGCGCCTACCCGACCCTCGCCGACATCGACCCCGCCGGCCAAGCCCTCTTTAACCAAGGCTGGGAGCAGCTCGACCAAGCGCTGCACCGAGGCTTCGCCCTCATCATCCGCGAGCGCCTCGCCGCGATGATCACCGCCCGCTGCGACAACACCGCGACCGCCGCCCACTGGGCATTTTTACAGGTCGCCGGCCCCGTGCTCGACCGCGAGGCCGACCAACGCGACGCCGCTCAAGCGGCCCCGCTCAAGGCCCTCTGGCCGAAGGACTCGCCGACCGTCAGCGAGCTCCAAGAGGCGCTGCTCACCCTCGACGCTCTCTTCCCCTGCGGCTAACGGGCGGGCTCGGCGAGCAGCAACGCAGCCCGTCGATCTCGACCGAGCGTCGCGGCCTCAGCCAGCGACGCTTGCCCGTACGCGCGCAGCAGGTTGTGCTCACCGGCCGCGGCGAAGCGCCCGTGATCCCAGCCGAAGTAGCGCTCTCGCAGCGCGTCTGCGGCGAAGCGCGCGGCCAGCTCGAGCGCGATCCGCGTCGGCGCGTCGACCAGCGACAGCCGCTCCTCAGCCGTCAACGCGACCCCCTGCGCCCCCACATACCCGGCCCACGACGCCGCGAACAGCGCCTCATCAAAGAACGCCGCGCGCACGTCCTCACCCGCGGGGTTGCACCACGAGCGCCACGCGTCGCCCAGCTCTTGCCACAGCGGCATCCGCCCGACCGTATCGAGGTCGACCAGGCAGATCGCCTCGTCTGAACAACCTGGCGAGAAGAGCAGGTTCGAGATCTTGAGGTCGCCGTGGGTCACCCACACGCGCAGCTCCGCGAGCGGCGGCAGCGCCTCGATCCCCGAGACGATCCGCTCCGCTAGCTCAGCCACCGCGTCGTAGAGCCGGTGTTTTTTGTGGGACACCAGCGCCTCCTCGAGGGTCTTGAGGTGCGCCGCCGTGTCATGCACCCCCGCCCGCTGCGCCTGAAACGCGGCGTCCAAGCCCGCCAGCGCCGCGTGGAAACGAGCGACCAGCGCCCCCGCGCTCCGCGCCTGCGCCGGGCCGCGCGCTGCGTGGAAGGTGAGCCCCTCGATCTTGCTCATCAACCGCCAGATCCCGCCGTCAGCCAGGTCGATCCACGGCCGCCCGTCGTCCGCGCGCAGCAGCAGCGGCGTCACCAGCCCGCGCGCCGCCAGTCGCTCGGTCACCATCACGATGTTGTAGTGGATCTCCGGCGCGAAGATCGGCGCGACTCGTTGGAGCACATACCGAGCACCGCCCGCCTCGACCTCAAAGGTCTCGTTGATCAGCCCGCCCGCGAGCGCTCGGATCTTCACGTCGCCTGGCGCGGGCCGCCCCACCGCCGGGAACGCGGCGAGGGCGGCCTCGATCAGCTCAGCGCTCGGCGGCGGGCGTGCGACCACGGCGGGGCCTACTGCTCGCCCAAGTGCTGGCGCATCACCGCCTTGAGGCGCGGCAGCATCAAGAAGATCGCCCCCGCCGCGACCACGCAGGCGCCGAAGTTGATCAAGAAGAACGTCGACTTGTCCTCATACGTCCCCCACAGGCCCGCGAGCAGCCCCGAGAGCTTGTTGCCGATCGACGTCGAGAGGAACCACCCGCCCATCATCAGCGAGGTGATCCGCGGCGGGCTCAGCTTCGAGACCAACGACAAGCCCATCGGGCTCAGGCACAGCTCACCGACGGTGATCACGATGTAGGAAGACACCAGCCACCAGCCCGAGATCTTCATCGCGCCGTTGTCCCCCGCGAACACCGCCCCGACCATCACCAGCGTCGACAGGCCCGTGATCAGCAGCCCCAGCGAGATCTTGCCCGGCGTCGACGGCTCCCGCCGCCGCCGCCGCAGCCACCCGAACACCCCGACGACCAGCGGCGTCGCCCAGATGATGCAGAACGGGTTGATCGACTGGAAAAGCTCCGTCGACAGCAGGTTCAGCCCTGGCGCCTTCGCGTCTGGGCGCGCCTTCTCGGTCGGCCACTGCTCCTTCGGCATATTCGCGAAGTACGGGTCCGGACCCAGCGAGGTGATCTTTTGCCCCTTATCGTCGAGCAGCGGCACGCCGTGGAGGTCGCGCTTCTCGATCGGCCGCTCCGACAGATCGACCTCCTCGACCATGCCTAGCGCCCGCGCCGGCCCGATCACCGCCGCGGGGATCTCGCGGCTCGTGTAGTCACGCGCCCAGATCGTCAGCGCCGAGCCGTTTTGGTGGAACACCGCCCAAAACACCACGACCACGCCCATGATCGACAGCAGCGCCCCGATCGGCCCCTTCTCGTCCTTCGGCGCGCGCGCCCACAGCGAGATGTAATAAAAAGTCACCGGCACGCAGGCGAAGAGGAACGCGTCGTTGGACTTCGAGCCGATGAAGTTCTCGAGGCCGAAGACCCCGGGTAAGAACCACCCGAGCGCCCCGAAGATCGCCGCCGGGATGAAGACCATGCCCAAGATCTTGCTGATCGGTACGTCGCCCTCGCGCGCTGGCCGGAGCACGTCCGCCTCGACCGTGTGTTTTTGGCCTAACAAGAACCACGCCAGCCCGATGAACATCCCGATCCCCGCGGCCGCGAACGCGTAGCCCCAGTCGTAGGTGTTGCGCAGGTACGCGGCGACGAAGTTGCAAGCGAACGCGCCGATGTTGATCCCCATGTAGAAGATGCTGAAGCCCGCGTCCTTGTGGGCGCGGTACTGCTCGGTCGAGTACAGGTTGCCCACCAGCGTCGAGATGTTCGGCTTAAAGAAGCCGTTGCCGATGATGATCAGCAGCAGCGACGCCCACAGCGGCGTCATGGAGCCGTCTTGGCCGATCGGGATCGCCAGCCCCAAGTAGCCGAGGCCCATCAACACGCCGCCGATCAAGATCGACCTGCGGTAGCCGAGCACCCGGTCCGCGAGCAGGCCGCCGACGAACGGCGTCAGGTACACCAACGCCAGGTACGTCCCATAGATGTCCGCGGCGTTGGCCTCATCGATCCCCAGCCCCGACTTCGCCGGGTTGGAGTCCGTCATGTAGAGGACGAAGATCCCGAGCATCAAGTAGAAGCCGAAGCGCTCCCACATCTCGGTGAAGAACAGGACAGGCAGGCCTTTGGGGTGATTTTTAAACATCCGTGTGCTCGCTCGAATCAGCGCGGATCGGCGCGGAATCGTCGCAGGCCGCCGGCGTTTTGGCTAGCCCCGGATCATCTGTTCACCGCCTGCTGAGCGCCGCTCAGCGCGGCCGCTACTTCGCCTTGTCCAGCCCCGCGATCCGGGCCTCGAGCGCCCCGATCCGGGCGAGCAGCTCAGCGCGCTCGGCGTTCTCCGCCCACCCCTCGACCTGCGCCGCCATCCGCTCGTCGTACTGCTGATAGAAGATCCTCGCCTTACGCAGCCGCTCGACCTCGGGGTGCAGCTCGAAGCTCTTCTCATAGACCACGGCGATGTTGAAGAGCACGTTGCTCAGCACCCCCGCGGTCTCGGCGCTCTCGCGCTCGCGCACCTTCGAGTACGCCTCTTGGAATTTCGCGATCGCGAGGTCGTAGTCGGCGAACTCGTAGGCGCGTTGGGCCTCGGCGAAGAGCGCCCGCACGGCCGCGAAGAACGGGTCATCCGCGCCCTCGCTGCCGGCCGCCCCGACCCCTTTCACCGCCGGCTGCCCCTCGATCACCGCGATCCCGCGCGGCCCGCTCGCCGCGAGGATCGGCGCCTTCAGGCCGCTAGGATCGCCGTCGCGGCGCACCCGGATCAGCACGTCGCCGAGCACCGTCACCTTCGTCCGCACCTGCACCCCGTCGGGCCAGGTCGCCAACACATCGGCGAGTGAGTCCTTCGTCGACCAGCGATCCCCCTTCGAGGGCTCTCCGTTGACCAAGAGCACCGCGCCGCCCGGGTCGGCCTCGACCTTGATCACATGGCGACCGCACGCCCCCGACAGCGCCAGCGCCAGCGCGCCGGACGTCAGGAGCCGCCACGAGGAGATGGACGAAGCTGACGAGAGCATGTCGGCCCAGGATACACTGGCCCCGGTGAGCCACGGGGGCGACGAGGGCGACACGCCGCGGGCGAGCGCGGGCGAGCGCGACGGCGATCATGACGGCGAGCGACACGCCGAGCGCGCGGCGATCCTCGCGACCCATGACCGCTACGTCGTCGAGGTGATCGAGGGCCTGAACCTCTGCCCCTTCGCGCGCCGCTGCCGGGAATCAGGCCGCCTCCGGCGCGTCATCTTCGACCTCCTCGCGCCTCAACCGAGCCCAGAGCGCTGCGCTGACGCCCTCGCCGAGCTCAGCGCCGAGCATCCTGACGTCGAGGTCGTCCTGCTCACCTTCCTCACCCCCGAGGGGCACCCATGGCTCGAGGCCGAGGTGTTTGAGGAGCACCTGCGGGCGCTGCGCGACGCCTACACCGCGCTGCTCGCGGCCGGTCGTGGACCGCGTTACTACATGGTCAGCTTCCACCCCAAGCCTCGCGGCGATCTCTCACGCCCGCTCACCCAAGACTCGTTGGTCCCCCGGATCCGACGCACCCCCGATCCAGTGATCCAGTGCATCCGCGCGGACCTCATGGACGACCTCCGCCGGCAGGCCCAGATCGCCGCGGAGGCGCGTTTTCGGGCCGAGATCGAGCGACTTCCCCCGGATCTTCGCGCCATGCTCGCGCACGCCGTGCAGTCGGACCCGGAGCTCTCCTCGGAGATCGCGCGCAACAATTTCACCCGCGTCGGTGACGGGCAAGGTCGAGCGGCGCTCGAGCGCCTCCTCGGCGAGCTCGCAGCGACACGGCGAAGCGCCGGAGCCTGAGCGCGATGCTTGACTTCGCGCACCGAAGATGTCACTCCGAGGACGTCCACTGCCCGCGCGAAGTCGCGCAGGCTGCCCATGGCGACACCACCATGCCCCACTCTCACGCCCTCATCGGCGCGGCGTCGACCGCCAAAAAAGTGCCCCTCAAGACCGCGGCGCGGCCCCCCAAGGGCTTGTTCAAGGCCGCAGAGCTCGCCGAGATCCGCAAGAAGATCGGCCTCACCCACCGCCAGGCCGGCGATCTCATCGGCGCCCCGGCGCGCGAGATCCAGCGCTACGAAGCCGGCGAAGCCGCGGCGCCGCTCGCCCTGTGCAACATCCTCCGCCTGCTGCTCAACAACCCCAACCGCCTCGCCGAGATCACCCCCACGCGCGGCCGCACCCAAAAACTGTTGAACCTGCGCGACCTCGAGCGCCTGCAATGTGAAGAGGCGCTGCGCCTCACCGGCGGGGTCGGCGGCGCCGCGGAGCTCTTGGGGATCACCAGGCACGCGATGCGTCGACGGATCGTCAAGCACGAGATCCACTGGCCGCTGCGCCACCTCGGCTGAGTCGCCCTCAGCGCGCGACGAAGCAGCCGCGAGCCGGTGTACAGGCCTCCGGGACGCAGAGGCGCTGGTCCGGGCCGGTCACCGTCTGCGTGCACAAGCAGTGGTAGTGGCTCGACCGGCTGGTCTGAAAGACATCTCCGGTGTCTTGCCCGTACACGTGCATGCCCTTGGTGCGGAGGTGCCGGCACACCGGCGCCTCGCCGTCGGTCGATCTCGTCTTGGGAACTTTTAGGGAGAAGGGCATCGTTCACTCCGGGATCGGGACATCACAGGCCCGATGCAGCGCGGCGCGCACCAGCCCCTGCGTCAGCGCCACCTTGTAGCCGTTCTGCGCCAGCGGCCGCGCGCCCACGCTCGCCAGCGGTGCGACCCTCGCGAACAGCTCCGCGCTCGCGACCTGGCCGACCAGCGCCTGCTCCACCGCGAGCGCGCGCCAAGGGATCGGCGCGACGTGCCCGAGCACCACCCGCGCGCCGCGGATCGTCTGACCTTCAACCACCACGCTCAGCGCGACCTCCGCGAGCGGCCAGTCGTGGGAGAGCTTCTCCTTCGCGACCTCGTACACCGAGCGCAGCCCGGGCGCCGGCGCCGGCAGCTCGAGCGCCAACAGCAGCTCCCCAGCGGCCAGCCGGTGCTCCGCGTCGATCCGCTCGCGCGGCGGCGCGAACAGCTCCTCCAGCGGCAGCGTCCGTCGACCGCCTCCGCCGAGGATCGTCACCGTCGCCGCCAGCGCCACCAGCGGGGCCGCCAAGGTCGACGGGTGCACGATGTAACAGGGGCCGCCGCCGAGGATCGCGTGCAGTCGGTTCTCCCCGCCCTCGGCCAAGCAGCTCGCCCCGCCGCTCTTGAGGCACTCCAGGTCGGGGTGCCGCAGGTACCAGCAACGTGGCCTTTGGAGCAGGTTCCCGCCGACCGTCGCCGCCTCGCGGATCGCCGGCGTCGCCGCCGAGCTCGCCGCCTCGCGCAGCGCCTCGAACGACGGCGGGAGCCCCTTCGCCCGCGCCAGCGCCGCCAAGCTCACCAGCGCGCCCACCCGAAGCCCCCCCTCCGTCGCCGCCAGCGCCCGCATCTCCGCCCCCTCCGTCGCGCTCAGCGCGTGCAGCTCGATCAGCTCCGCGGGCGCCCGCAGGCCCTCTTTCATGAGACCGAGCAGGTCGATCCCGCCCGCGCGGAAGGGTCGCGCCTGGGGCTCCGCGAGCGCTCGCGCGCGCGCGGCTGCGAGGGTTGTCGGGCGGATCAGGCTAAACGGTCGCATACGTCTCCTTCGCTCCTCACGCCTCGTTACGCCCCGTCCTGGCCCGCGAGCGCCGCGAGCACCCGGTCGGGCGTGATCGGCAACGAGCGCACCGGCCTACCGATCGCATGAAGCGCCGCGCAGGCGATCGAGGCCGCTGTCGGGATCGTCGCCGGCTCGCCGATCCCCACCGCTCCGGTGCTATTCGCGCCGGTGTGCACCTCGCAGAAGACGACATCGATCGCCGGCAGGTCGCGCGCCCCAGCGATCTTATACGACTCCAAATTCGGGTTCAGCACCTGGCCGAAGCGGCGGTCGATCACCCGCGCCTCCATCAGCGCGTAGCTCACCCCCAGCAGCACCCCGCCCTGCACCTGCGAGCGCGCCGTCAGCGGGTTATGCGTCCGCCCGCACTCATGGATCGCCAAGATCTCCGCCGCCCGCAGCTCCCCCGTCCACGTGTCGAGCTCCACCGCGGCGAACTGCACCCCCGCGATCTGATAGTTGTCACCGCCTGGGTAGCGCATCGGGTGCGCGCCGTAGGTCTTCGGCCGCGTCGCGCTCGCGACCACCGCCTCCCCCTCGATCTTCTGGCACAGCTCGCGAAACGGCAACGATCGCCGCCCCGCGCGCGCGCTCCCATCTGTCCCCCAGGACAGCTCTGAAATCGGCCGATCGAGCAGCCGCGCCGCCAGCTCCGCGAGCTGCGCGCGCACCATCTCCGCCGCGTTGCGGGCCGCGGGCGCCACCGACGAGGTCGTCTGCGAGCCCCCGCTGCCGACCGACGGCCCCAGCTCGCTGTCCCCGATCAACACCGTCACCTCCGCCAGCGGCCGGCCGAGCACCTCCGCGACCACCTGCCCGAGCACCGTACGGATCCCCGTCCCCAGGTCTTGCGCCCCGTTCCTGACGAAGATCGCCCCGTCACGGCCGACGCTCACCGTCACCACCGCGGCCTTCGCCCGCCCGTAGTCACCCCAGATCGAGCACGCGACGCCGACCCCGTGGCGGATCCTCGCGCCACGAGCCCGCCGCGCCTCCGCCTCCGCGCGCCGCGCCGCCCACTGAAAGCGCTCTCGCCCCAGCTCGAGCTGATAGCGGCGCACCGCGTGCTCCACGTGGGCCAGCCGCAGCGCCAGCGGGTCGCGCCCCATCTTCTGCGCCAGCTCGTCGATCGCCAGCTCGATCGCGAACGCCCCCTGAGGGTGCCCTGGCGCGCGAAACGCCGTCGACGGCCCCGCGTTCGTGAAGACGTCATGGCTCTCAACTTTGATGTTTGGGCAGCGCGAGTACACCCCGAAGGCCGAGCGCCCCACCCCTGCCCCGGTCGCGATCCCCCCGCTGCCGTGCGCGACCACGTGGATCGCCGTCAACGCCCCGTCCGCACCTGCCCCCAAGGTCACCTGTTGGATCGAGTCTGGTCGGTTGCCCGTGCACAGCTGCTCCTCGCGGCGATCGAGGCAGAGGCTCACCGGCGCACCTGCTCTTCGAGCCAGCTCACCCGCCGCATAGCCGAGCCGCGACCCAGGCGCCGAGGCCCCGAACTTCGCGCCGAAGCCGCCGCCCAGGTGCTCCGTGATCACACGTACGTCCGCTGGTTTGAGGCCGAAGATCTCCGCCATCTCGTCCCGCACCGAGAAGATCCCCTGCGTCGAGCACCACACCGTCATCCGCCGCGGATCCTCCCAGCGCACCACCAGCGAGTGGGTCTCCAGCGCCGAGTGGGTGTGCACCTGCGTCGTATAGGTCGCCGAGTGCGTCACCTTCGCCTGTCGCAGCCCCTTTTTATGGTCGCCCTTGCTCTGCGAGGGGCCGAGGCGGACGTTCCCGCGCGCCGCCCCGCCGCTCGCTTCGCCCGGCTCATCACCCTCAGTGCGCCGCTCGCTCACCGCCGCAGCGTGCACCTGCGGAGCGCCTGGCTGCATCGCCTCGAGCGTATCGACGACGAACGGCTCCGGCCGATAACGCACCGCGATCGCCGACAGCGCCGCCCTCGCCTCATCCCTGCTGCGAGCCGCCAGCGCCGCCACGTCGTGCCCAGCGAAGCGCAGGCGATCGCCGACCTTCGCCAGCGGCACCGCCGCCACCACCCCCGGTTGCGCCAGCGCGGCCGCCACGTCGAGGTGCTCCAGCGTCGCGCAGGCGTGCGGGCTGCGCAGGATCGCCGCGTACAGCATGCCCGGAAGGCGCACGTCATGCGTATAAACCGCCGCCCCCGAGGCCTTCAAAGAACCCTCGACCCGCGGCGTCGGCTGCCCCACCACCGTCAGCGCGGAGTCTGCGTCCCACGGCCGCGGCTCGTCCTTCGGCGTCGTGACCGTCACCTCGCGGAGCTGGTCTGCGAAGCCCAGGCGAAGCCGAACGTTCTTCGTCAAACTATCTTCCTCTTGCGACATGCTCTTAAGGCACTCCCTCCAAGGACGAGAGCGCGCGCCGAATCACAGCGCCGACCGCTCCCCCGCCGCCGACAGCGTCGCCGCGATCACCTGCTCGTAGCAGCCGCAGCGGCACAAGTTGCCGGCGATCGCCCCCTGGATCTGCGCCCGCGACAGCGGCCCCCGCGCCCGCGACAGCAGCGCCGAGCACGAGATCAGCATGCCCGACGTGCAATAGCCGCACTGGAGCGCGTCGAGCTCGACGAACGCGCGCTGCAGCGGGCTCGGCGCGCCGCTCGTGGCCAACCCCTCGACCGTCGTCACCTCGCGGCCAGCGACGTCATGAGCGAGCGTCATACAAGCGCTGCGCACCTCACCATCGATCAGCACGTTACAGGCGCCGCAGGCCCCGCGATCGCACACCTCCTTCGTCCCGGTGATCGCGAGCTGATCCCGCAGCAGCGCCAGCAACGTCGCCTGCGGCGCCGCCTCCACCGTACGCGCCGCGCCGTTGAGCCGCAGATCGAGCGGCGCGAGCCCCGGCCCGATCGCCACCGCGTCGATGAGGGGGTCCGCCGGCGACACCGCCTCGGCCGCCGCCTCGCCGGAGCTCGGTCCTGCGCAGCTCGCGATCACTGGCGCCGCGCCGAACCCTCGGAGCAGGCCGCGGCGAGTCAGCTTGGTCGCGCCTGTCATCAAGGCCGACGATATCGCGAGCCGACAAGACAGGCCAGCCTGGAGTGATCGACCCACGCAGCGCCGACGCTCGCGCCCTCACCCGCGGCTCGCTACGCTGTCACATCCGGGGTAGACAATGCGAAGCCGCAGAACGTCCTATTCCTACGCGCTGCTCGTGCTCGCGCTCGCCGGCTGCTTCGGCGGCGACGACGGCGACTCCGCGACCGCCGCGGGCACCACGACCACCGAACCAGAGTGCACCACGCAGTGCGTCGCCGAGGCGTGCGAGCAGCTCGAGTGCGACGCCGGCAACGTCTGCCGAGCCGTCCCGCTGCCCGACGGCGCCCGCGACGACGACATCTATGGCGACTGCCGCGCGCTCGTCTGCGACGGCGGCGGCGGCTACTCCAGCGTCATCGACGTCGGCGATCCGCCGTTCAACATGCGCCGCGACTGCCAGCGCCCTATCTGCGAGGACGACGGCGCCATCACGCTGCTCCCCGACGAGACCGACCGACCAAACGACGGCCTCGAGTGCACCGAAGACGCCTGCGACGGCGCCACGCCGACCGCGACGCCTTTGCCTATCAACACCGCCTGCGACGCGCAGAGCTACTGCCACGCCGACGGATCCTGCCAGCGCTGCCCCGCCTATACGGAGTGCGTCGAGCCCGGCCCGGAGCCCAACGACAGCCAGGCGGAGGCCACCCAGCTCGGTATGATCTCCGACAATGACGCCGACGGAGGCACCGTCTGCGGCGTCCTCAGCAGCCCCACCGACGTCGACTGGTACGTCTACGGCGGCCTCGACAAGCTCGGCAACGTCGTCGATCCGACCCGCACCCTCACCGCCGCCGCCAACGCCCGCCTCTGCGTCTACGCCCGCTGCACAGCCACCGGGACCTCGATCTCATGCCTCCAGGGCGCCAAAGACACCGCCCCGCAGGGCCAGAACGGCTGCTGCGGCGCGGGCAAGATCGCCCCGTACGTCAACTGCGAGGGCCTCGACGACAGCATGACCGTCTGGATCAAGGTCGAGAACAACGACGCCCTCGCCTGCCTGCCCTACCAGCTCGACTATCACTTCTAACCCCGACTAATTCTCACGCGCCCACGTCGGGCTCACGGCGCCGGCCACACGTATCCGGCGATGAACTCGTACTTGAAGCCGAACATCGACTCCGCGTTGTCGCGCTCGATCGCGCTCGTCGTGTAGAAATGCGCCCCATTCTCGCCCTTGTAGAGGCGATACAGCGGGATCGCCCCGCACAGCTCCGCGGCCGCGATCTGCCCCATCACCCCCTCGAGGGTCCCGCCGCCCTCACAGCTCGGGCTCTGCGTATAGAAGCGCTTGCCGTTGCCCTTCACGCAGCGGTGGAAGGGCGTCAGCCCCGCCGCCGCGTCGGCGTAGAGGTAGAAGAAATTAGCCGCCTCGAGGCTCAGATCTCCCGACTGCGCCTCCCCGAGATCGACCGTATAGAAGTGCCCGAGCGTCGGGCTGTTCGAGCGATGCACGCCGACCCGGCAACCACCGATCGCGCCCTCATCGCAGGCCCCGTCGCAGTTGTCATCGAACAGGTTGCACAGCTCCGCCTTGCCCTCCTTGCACACCTCACCGCACGACGCCCCCTGCCCGAGCGGCTCCTCGCAGCCGTTCTCTAGCGCTTGGTCGCAGTCGCCAAAGCCCGCGTCGCAGCTCGCGAGCGCGCACTCGCCCGCGACGCACGCCGCCTGAGCGTTCGTGATCACGCACGAGATCCCGCAGCCGCCGCAGTTCGAGGGATCCCCGGCGAGATCGACGCAGAGCACCCCGCACGGGCTCTGCCCGTCCGCGCACTCGGGCGGCGGCCCCGTCGTCGAGGTCACGGAGGTCGATGACCCATCGCTCATGTCCCCAGAGTCAGCTCCAGCTCCGCTCGACTCCGCCGTCGACCCCGAGCTCACCGTCGCCGTCGACGCGTCCTCGGTCGCGCTCGACTCGCCAGACCCGCTCGCCAAGCCCGCCGAGATCCCCCCGCCGCTAGGGTCCCCCTCGCCGACCGAGCAGGCCGCCGCGGCGCCCAGCAGGAGCGACGCCTGAAAAACGCCGTAGACGCCGCGCATCAGCCCCTCACGCGAGGATCCCGGTCAGGTGCTCCGTGGTCTCGCCGCCGTTCCAGCCGAAGCTCGGAGTGTCGATCCCCAGCGCCCGCAGCATCGTCACGTGCGCCTTGGAGATGTTGCCGCCCTGCTCGCGCACATGGACACCACGGACCAAGTTGCCGTTGCACCCCCCCGCGAGCACCACCGGCATCTCCGCGACGCTGTGCTGCCAGCCCTCGCCGTACTCCGACACCCCGAAGATGCACGAGCGATCGACCAACGTGCTCCCCATCGGGTCTTGGAAGCTCGCGAGCTGGTCGAGCAGCTTCGCGAAGCACTGCATCTGATAGAGCGTGATCGCCCTGACCTGCTCCCACTGCCCGTCATGACAGATCTGGTGCATCGCGTTGCCGACGCCCAGGTTGCCGAAGACGTGGTTGGTCGCCGGCGAGGTCAACATGAACGAGAAGACCCGCGTCAGGTCGCAGTGCAGCGCCACCGCCAGGAGCTGCCCCATGATCTCTGTCTTCACGAGCAGATCGCTGGTGTCCGCGGGAGGAGCCAGCGCCTCTTCACATGTCCCTGAGGTCAGCTCGAGGCGCCGCTGGACCTCATTCAAGTGATCCAGGTGCGCGTCGAGGCGCTGGCGATCACCGGAGCCGAGCCGCGCGCGGAGGCTCTGCGCGTCCCCCAGCACCGCGTCCAGCAGCTTCGCCCGCCGCCCCACCTGCACCAGGTCCGCGGGCACGTCGAAGAGCATGCTGTAGAGCTGCGCCGGGTCCATGATCGGCAGGTTCAGCGAGTCCGGCCCGTTGTATGAGATCGCGTTCCAGTGCCCGTAGTCATGGAAGCGGATCGGGCTCGCGCCCATCACCAACGAGCGGAAGCGCGTCGGGTAGTTGCCATAAAATTGCGGGTGCTTGGCGACGTACTGGTCGAGCGTCGGCCGCAGCGCGGTCAACGTGTGCGACGGGTGATCGAAGCCTTCTGGGCGGATCCGGTCGCCGGTCATCGCCACCATGAAGCCGCGCATGTGCCCGTCGCTCTGCCCTGGCGGCAGATCCGGCCACGCGGTCTTCGGCTCGAGCCCCGTCGCCACGCTCACCTGGTGCGCCGCGAGCGGCGCGAGCAGCTCGCTCGGCGAGTACCCAGGGCCGACCGCCGCCGGCGTCCACAGGTCTGGGTGACCACCCTGGCCCTGCGTCTGCCCGTGCCCGCCGTGCCACGAGGTCCCGTTCGCCCAGAAGAAGACCCCAAAGATCGGCGCGGAGCTCGGCGCCTCGCCGCGCGCTTGGCGGGTCGAGAACATCGCCTCGAGCGGCGGCAACGCGAGCCCGACGGCGGCGCCGCCGAGCGCCCCACGGAGCAAGGTGCGGCGCGGAATTTTTCGATTCGGGATCATTTATTCGACCTCCGGGGCGGCTACGGTGCGGAACAGATCGGATGTGACGAACGCGAGCAGCAGCTCGCGGAAGCGATAACCAGAGGACTCGAACTCCGACTCGAGCGCGCGCAACGCCGGCACCTCCGTCGTCGCCTCGAGGCGGCCGCTCGAGTGGCGATGGAGCTGCGTGATCATGCAACGACCGACCCGTACGTCGTCGACGAGCATCGTCGCGAGCTCCCGCGCCGAGGCGAGCGGCACCCCGTCGAGGTCGCCCGAGACGTCGAGCGTATAACCAGCGCGGTTCTCGGTGCGGAACGCCCCGATCTCATCGAACGCCTCGAACAAGTACCCTGGCGGGTCGATGAAGGCGTGACAGCCGGCGCAGGTCGGATCCGCGCGGTGCTGCTCGAGCTTCTCGCGCAGCGTCTTCGCCTCGCCGCCGTCCTCGGGGATCACCGTGCTCACGTCATCGGGCGGCGGCGGCACGGTCATACACAGCACCCGCTCGCGGATATATTTGCCGCGGCGCGTCGGCGACGTCTCGGTCTCGTGCGCGTTCATCATCAAGAACGCCGCCTGCGTCAGCATGCCCGCGCGCGGGCCGTCGGCGGGCAGCTCGACCGGCACGAAGGTGATCGCCGTCGCCCCAGGCGCGTCGACCCCGTACAACGCCGCCAGCTCCGAGTTCACGAAGGTGCGCCGGCTGCTGAACAGCCCCCGGATGTCGCCGCCCTGCCGGTAGATGAGGTCCTCCACCAGCAGATCGATCTCCGTCCGCGCCGAGCGCGGCAGCGTCGGCGTGAACAGCGGGAACAGCGCGGGATCACGGTGGATGTCGCTGAGGCGGCCCAAGTCGAGGAATTGGGAGAAGAAGCCCTGGATCGCCGGCCGCGCGCGCGGATCATCCAGCAGCCGCCGCGCCTCCGCCAGCAGCCCCGCGTCGGTGAGCAGATCGCCGCGCTCCGCGGCCTCGAGCAGCGGCGCGTCGGGCGTCGTGTTCCACAGCAGGAACGACAGCCGGCTCGCCATCTCGTAGCCGTTGAAGCGGCGGAGATCTGGGTCGTCCGCGTCCGGCTCGCCTAGCTCCACGCGATACAAGAAGTGCGGCGACTGGAGCAGCCCCGCCACCGCGAGCTGGAGCCCGCGCCAAGCGTCGCCGTCCGCCAGCTCGCTCGCGATCATCAACCACCGCCCGAGCTCCTCCTCGGTCAGCGGTCGCCGATAAGCGCGTCGTCCGAAGCTGGCCAAGAAGCCAGCCACACACGCGTCGCCGGGCGCCTCAGGCGCGCAGCCGACCAGCGACGCCCGGCGAGCGGGGTCATCAAACACCGCCCGGGAGATCACGTCCGCGGCCTCCTCATATCGCTGCGCGCCGACCTCCGAGAGCGTCGTCGACGCCGCGCCGATGTTGAAGAAGAGGTACGGGTTCGTGTCCGGCTCGAGCGCCGGCGTCGGCAACCCCGGCCCCAGCAGATCGTCGATCGAATTGCGGTACTGGGCCTCCGTGAGCCGCGGCAGCACCGGCGATCCTGGCTCAAATTCTGCCATCGAGCCGCCGCTGTCCGCGTCCCCGCCGCTGTCCACGTCCCCGCCCTCACCCGCCGAGGCCGAAGAGTCGCCCGAAGAAGGACCCTCCGACCCCTCTGCTTGCTCCGGAGCGCCGCTGTAGCAGCCCGCGCTCGTACCGATAAGAAGGGCGCTGATGAGGCCGCCGACGTGACGCCATGCCATGCCACCTTGTCTCATGCTTCGAGGCCGAGCGCAATCGCGCTCAACCGCGCCGCGATCGCCCCGCTACCGCCCCTCTACCGCCACCGCGCGCGCGCGCAGCAGCTCAGCCGCGACCGCCGACTGCAGCTCTACGGCCGGCCTCGGCCAGATCCCAAAGACCAAGAGCACCGCCCCGAGCAGCGCGAACCCGAGCCGTTCGCGGCGGTGCAGCCGCTGCGTCAGCCCGCCCTGCGCTGGCGCGCCGGTGAACAGAGAGAAGTAGATCCGCATCACCGCCAGCCCGCCGAGCGCCGACGCCAACGCCACCGCCACGCTCAGCCCCGGGAAGACATGCACAGCCCCGTCGAGCAGCATCTCCTGGCCGACAAAGCCATACGTCCCCGGAAAACCGACCGTACCCACGCCGAAGACGAGGAACATGGTCGCGAGCAGCGGCGTGCGCTCATAACCCCCATGAAGCCGATCGACCCGCAGGGCCCCGCGCCGCGCCTCGAGCACCCACAGCGCCAGCCCCAGCCCCGCCAGCGCGACCCCGCTCGACAGCCAAAACGCCAGCGCCCCGGTCACGCCCTCCGCCGACAAGCACTCGAAGCCGAGCATCACCAGCGCTGACTGGCTCATAAAAATATACCCGTACGCTCGCCGCGCGCCGCGCTGCACCAGCGCCATCGCCGAGCCGTAGAGCGCGGTGATGATCGACGCGACCCCCACCACATCGAGCGCCGCCGCCGGCTCGCTCGGGATCACCAGCGTCGCCGCCACATAGGCCCCCACCTGCGGCGCGTTGAACAGCGTCGACACCCCCAGCGGCGCGTGCTCAAAGAGCTCGGGCATCCACGAGTGCAGCGGAAAGATCCCCTTGCGGATCATCACCGCGAGCACCAAGAGCACCGACGCCAACAGCCCGTGCTCCCCGCCCGTCAGCGCCACCCCGCCGATGAACGCGGCCGCGCCCGCGCCCATATAAATCGCGAACACCCGCAGCGCCGGCCGCCCCGCCGCGCCCGCCGAGCGCAGCTCGAGCAGCGGCGGCAGCGCCCCCAAGCACCACATCGCCGCCATCACCGCCGGCTCGCGGGTGGCGAAGGTCGCCAAGAGGACCGCCTGGGCGAAGAGGTTGCGGCGGAGCAGGCTCGCGCGCAGCGCCGTCCGCGGCGCCACCATCACCGCGACCAACGAGATCAGCGCCGCGAACACCAGCAACGGCGCCGAGAGGCGATCGAGGCGCAGCACTGGGTGTCCAAAGAGCCATGTGAGAGGATCCAGCGGATCCGCGAGCGCGAGCGAAGGATCTGCCAGGTGAACCACCAGCGCCGCGATCGCCAGGCCGACGTCGATGAGCGCCGCGACGATCGCCGCGCGCCTGGTCACCAGCGTCCCGCCCAGCGCCGTCGCCAGCGCCGCGACCAGCGGCACCGCGATCATCAAGCTCAAGAGCGGGAACGTCAGCTCAGCCGTCACGCCGCACCTCCGACCCGTCCGCGGCGCGGCCGCCGAGCCACGCGCACCAGCGATGCTCGAGCCGATCGAGCGCGCGAAGGAGCCCGAGCGCCGGCGTGATCACGCGCAGCAGCAGCTCATCGAGGCGCCAGCGCGCCAGCGCCGCCGCGTAGAGTCGCCGTCGGACCCGCGGCGGGAGCAGCCGCTCGAGGTATCTCCCGGTGCGGGGCAAGTGCCCGCCCACCGCCACCTCGAGGCGCTGGAAGTCGTGCAGCAGCGACGGCGAGCGCAACAGCTGGAGGGAGCGAACGCTCGCGTGGCCGAGCATGTGGATCAGCGGGATCCAGCGCAGCCCGAGCCCGATCTCCACCAAGATGATCCCTACCTGCGTCAGCGACGCGTACGCCAGCGCCGTCTTGATGTCGCTCTGCGCCCGCCCGACCATCGTCGCGTGGATCGCCGTCCCGAGGCCGAACACCACCGCCATCGCCGCGACCGCCGGCGCCTGATCCAACACCGGCCCCATCCGCAGCAACAGGAACGCCCCCGCGTGCACGCTCAGCGCCCCGTAGAAGATCGCGCTCGACGGCGTCGGCCCCTCCATCGCCCGCGCGAGCCACCCCGAGAAGGGCAACTGCGCGCCCTTGCCGAGCGTCGCGAAGAGCAGCAGCGCCCCCACCGCGCTCGCCTGACCGCTCGACAGCGGCGACGGCCCCTCGGGCCACGAGGCCCCGAGGAACGCGTCGAAGTTGCCGGTGTGCGCGATGTGATGGATCAGCACCGCCGCGCCGAGCAAGCCGAGGTCCGTCGTCCTGTAGACCGCCAGCGTCCAGAGCCCGTTGCGCACCGGCGCCGGGCGCTCGTGGAAGAACGCGATCAACAGCGCCGACGACAGCCCGACCATCTCCCAGCCGGCGAAGACCACCTCGATGCTCCCCGCCAGCACCACCAGCAAGATCCCCAGCGAGAACAGGCAGAGCGACACGAAGTAGCGGTTGTAGCCGGGCTCGCGGTGCAGGTAACGGTCGGAGAAGACCGCGACGACCCCGATCAGCACGACACACAAGGTCGAGAACGTGAGCGACAGCGGGTCCGCCAGCAGCCGCAGCTCGAAGGACGTCGCGCCGGCGACGAACCAATGCCCCAGCGAGATCGTGTGATGCTGCGCCTCGAGCGGCACAGACAGCCCCGCCGCGATCAACAGCGCTAGCGCCGTCAGGCCGAAGACCGCCCGCGCGAGCGCGCTGGTGAGCCGCTCGGTCAGCGGCCGCGACAGCAGCGACGCCGCGCCGAGCGTGAACAGCAGCGCCGCCGGCAGCCCCAGCGCCGCCTTCACGAGCGCGTCGAACAGCGACCAGCTCACGCGCCCCCCGTGATCTGCGCGAACGGCAGGTGGTCGCGGCGCCCGCGATACCACGCCGACGAGCTCGGGGATGTCGCCAAGACCATGTTTTCAGGGACATACTTCTTAAACGACCCGTCGACCCGCAGGGACAGCCCCGCCCCGTCAGGATCGAGGATCGCGAGCTGGATCCATCGGTGGTCCACCAGCCGCCGCAGCGAGGGATCCGCGGCGAGCACCCGCTCCGCCACCTCGACGCGCGCCTCGACCACCATCAGAAGGCGCACCGGCTCGTGCAGCTCGACCATCTGCCACGGCAGCCCCGTCCGCAGATCCGACGAGCCGCCGTTCATCACCCCGAGCAAGCTGACGAGGTTGTGCGGCAGCTTCGAGCCGCTGCCATAGCCCGCGGGGTCGACGTGCGAGAAGTAGTACTCGAGGTTGATCCCCGCGCACACCGGCACTACCGCGGCGAGCAGCCGGCTCAGGACCGCGCCGTCATCGTCGCGCGTCGGATCGTACGAGATCAAGAACGCCCGACGGTCGCAGAAGAGCCCGCGCGTGCGCGCGCGCCGACCGACCACCGCCAGCGCGTTGGTCGCGTGTCCGAGCTCCGCCCGCACCTGCGCGAGGTCTTGCGAGCGCGCCTCGACGTGCGCGAGCGCCAACATCGGCGGCAACCACAGCGGCGCCGACTCGAAGCGGCGGCAGCGCTCGTGCGCGTTGTAGGCGCGAGCGAGCTCGATCGCCCGCCGCGCCCGCGCGAAGAGCTCCTTGTGCGAGTCGGGCACCAGCTCGACGTCGAAGTATTTTACGGCGTCATCGCAGGTGTTGTGCAGCGCGCCGACGAACCACGTCCCGCTCGGGATCTCGACCCCCTCCGCCGCCAGCAGCACCCGCACGGCCGGTTCATTCGCCATCTGCGCGAACGCCCGCGCGTTCGGCCCGCCCTTACCGCCGCCACAAGCCCCGCACTCATAGGCCGAGCCGTGCGGGTTGTTGAGGCTGCTCGATCCATGCCCGACGATCAACACCAGCGGCGAGAGGCGCCCCGCGAGGCCGCAGAGCGTCAACATCTCGCGGACGATCCCTGCCATCTCTGCGTGGCTATACCCGGCGTGCGCGCCGAGCTGCGGCGTGACCTCAGGCCTGCGCGACAACGCCAAGTGGGTGCGACTCGGGGCCTGCACCCAGCGCTCGCCTCGTAGCCGCAGCGACGCGGTCAACCGCGGAAAGAGCACCCTCGACACCAGCGGGACCACGGCGAGCAGACCAAACGCCGCCGTCAGCAGCGAGCCCCGCGCGAAGGTCCGGGTACCCACCTCAAAACCGCGACGCAAACGACCGACCAGACGTCGCCCGCGCGCCCGCGTCACCGCGCGCCTGGCGAAGTCGGCGTCGACCTCCTCTTCGACCTCGTGCGTGGGTCGGATCGCGATCGGGCACAGCGGCGTCGGATACGCGTCTTCGGCGCCGCGGTAGTACATCGCCACCCCAAAGAACCCGGCGAAGCCGATGGTCTCGCACTCGGGTGAGATCTCCTCCAGGTGGCGGCGCAGCGACTCTTCGCGGTCATCGATGCAGAAGACCGCCTGAAACGAGCTCGATTCGCTGCCAATGCCCGGCGCCGGTCGCCGAGCGTGCTGCGCCAGCGCATCGAGCGCCTCCACCCGTTGCCGCCGCTCGTACGCGAGGTGAAAGATCCGCCGGCGCTCGACCCCAGAGAAGGAAGAGATCTCGCCGAGCAGGGCCGCCGACTCCTCTCTATCCAACCGCTCCAGCGCCGCACCGTCGATCCCCAGCGCCTGCGCCACCTGAAACAACCCCGCAGCCCGTGCTTCCTCACTCGGCGGCGGCGGCGGACGAATTTGGGGGATAAGCCACCCACGGAGCGCCGAAAGATCGCCCGCGAAGCCGAGGTGCTCACGCGCAAGCACAGCCAGCGCCGCACGCTCCGCGCACAACAACGCCGCCAAGAAGTCCATCAGACGGGCTGGTGGAGCCTGCACAGGCACCCGATCCGGCCTCGACTCGATCTGCCGAAACATGCCCGCCCAACCGCGAATTGCCAGCAATTCAGCCGTAATCACCGGCTCATAGGCATCCGGCGTCACCCCCATCGCGGCCAACGAGCGGAGCACAGAATCGACCGCATCACCGCCGCGACGACTCTCCTCCGCGATCACCGCGGCCAGCGCATCTCGCCAGCGCTCGCCCCCTCGGGACTCGCCATAAACCGCCGAGAACGCGGCTAAAAAGCCCTCCTCCCGCGCAGCCAGCCCCCAGTACGCGATCCCTTGGTCCAAGAACGCACCCGCGAGGCGGATGAGCAACGGCTGCACCAACCGGTCGGCGTCGGCCTGCGGGCCTGCGTCCGCCGCCAGCCGCAGGAGATCTCCCAATCGCAGCGGATATGACGCCCCCACGTGCTCGGATGGCGCCTTTCGCGCGACGCCCAAACAAGCGGTCCACAGCCGTTGAACGATCCCTGTCTCCAGGGCAGCCGGGCTGCGGTCACGCCCGAGGGCGCTCCGTGCCCGGTCGAGGAATCCTCGCCGCAGCTCCGGCGGCAGATCTCGCCGAAGGTGCTCCAGCACCCGTGTTTCGGCCAGTAGCCAGCGCAGCTCCGGCTCGCCCGGCTCGATAAACACCAATTGCACCATCGCCTGCCGCAGCGCCTGACGGGTCGTGAGGCCCGCGACGGGCGCCGTCGCCGTCGCCCCGAGGTCCTCGGCGATCACGGCCTGCAAATCTGCGCTCAAGATCCGCCCCCGCGACAGCTCCGCGTGAAACCGCTCTTCGCTGAGGAACGGCTCACAACCCAGCGCTTGACCCCCGCGGACCACCGCCTCTTCAAAGGGCACCCCTTCGAACGCGTGCAAGGTGTTGTGGTGGACGAAGATGGAGATCGGCCCCTGCGCGGGCAGCAGGTGAGCCGCATGCTCGACCGCCGCCAACACCCCAGCGCGTTCTTCCTCCGACTGCCTCTCACCACGCACGTTCACGTAATCGGGCGCCCTTCTTGGTAGTTCTACTACTCCCATGGACAGAGCAAGTCAAACCGGGTACTTCTCCAGAACAGAAGCAAAATGAGCGAAAGCGATCGCCTCCTCACCGTCCGTGAACTCGCTGACTACCTGCGCCTCAACGAGCGCACGGTGCTCAAGCTCGCCGGCCAGGGCCAACTCCCTGGCGCGCGGATCGGCAACCAATGGCGCTTCCGCCAGCGCGTCATCGACGCCTGGCTTGATGATCAGATGCTCGGCGTCCGCGGCCCGCCCGTACGGCCCGATCCGGGAGAGCTCGCCTCCTTCACGCTGGATCAGTGCCTCGGACCGAGCCATATCCTGCCTGATCTCCAAGGCAGAGATCGCGCTCAGGTACTCGGCGAGTTCGCTCAACACGCGCACCAGCTCGGCCTCGTACGAGACCCCACATGGTTCCTCGGCGCGCTCCTCGAGCGTGAAAACGTCCTCCCCACCGCCGTCGGCGACGGTGTGGCTTTCCCCCACACTCTGCATCGCCACCCTGAGCAGATCCAGAGCCCGTTTTTGCTCTTCGGCCGCAGCCACGAAGGCGTCGATTTCGGCGCCCCAGACGGCCAACCCGTCCAGATCGCGGTGGTGATGGGTCTGCGCTACCAAGAGCTCCACCTCCCCTGGCTCGCCCGCCTCTCCGCGATGCTGCACGCATCACCCAGCCGCCACGCACTGCTCGCGGCCCCCACAGGCGAGTCCCTCTACGAGGCCCTTCGTCTGCGGCTCCAGTAACATCGCCGCGAGCCGCTGGACTCGCAGACTCAACCCTATCGGGAAAAGTCCATCCAACCAATAAAAAAGGCCCCCTCTTTCGAGGGGGCCATAACCCTGGCGACGTCCTACTCTCCCACAGAGTCTCCCCTGCAGTACCATCGGCGCTGGAAAGCTTAACGACCGAGTTCGGGATGGGATCGGGTGTGGCCCTTCCGCCATAATCACCAGGAAAACCGATTGGACAAAACAACTTCTTCGTCTTCCAGAGCGCGCCTTCTCGCCCTTAGGAGGCTGAGCCTGGCGCGCGTATCTGATCGAAACCTGTTGAACGAGCACTCAAGTGGCGACGATGCGCCTTTTACTCGCCCCCTTCTCATTGATAATGATGAAAAGGGGCGAGAGCGCGTCGGTGTCGCTTAGAACCTCGGGCTTGACCACCCCACCCTGATCCAGGATGGCGGCGCACCAGGCCAAGCCGAACGGTCGATTAGTACTGGTTAGCTTCATGCGTTGCCGCACTTCTACACCCAGCCTATCTACGTCGTAGTCTCCGACGGACCTTCAGGGAACCCTCATCTTGTGGTTGGCTTCCCGCTTAGATGCTTTCAGCGGTTATCCATTCCAGACATGGCTACCCGGCAATGCCTCTGGCAAAACAACCGGAACACCAGGGGTCTGTCCATCCCGGTCCTCTCGTACTAGGGACAGATCCACTTCAAGATTCCTGCGCCCACGGCAGATAGGGACCAAACTGTCTCACGACGTTTTGAACCCAGCTCGCGTACCGCTTTAATTGGCGAACAGCCAAACCCTTGGGACCTACTACAGCCCCAGGATGCGATGAGCCGACATCGAGGTGCCAAACCACGCCGTCGATGTGAACTCTTGGGCGTGATAAGCCTGTTATCC
>JADJRG010000013.1:1400000-2855547 GCA_016712315.1 Nannocystis sp.
ACCGCGAGGCTGTCTTCTCCGTCCTCGCGGCCCTCGACCGCGGCGTGCTCCGGGTCGCGAGCCCCCCGGAGTCGGAGGGCGAGGCATGGACGGTCCACCCGTGGGTGAAGCAGGCGATCCTGCTTTATTTCTCGCTCCAGGAGATCCAAACGATCGAGCTTGGCCCCTTCGAGTTCTTCGACAAGATCCCCCTCAAGCGCGGTTGGGCGGCCGCGGGCGTCCGCTGCATACCGCCGGCCACTGCCCGGTACGGGTCCTTTATCGAGTCCGGGGCCGTGCTCATGCCTTCGTACGTCAACATCGGCGCGTGGATCGGCGGCGGAACGATGGTCGACACCTGGGCGACGGTGGGGAGCTGCGCGCAGGTCGGTCGCCACGTGCACATCTCCGGCGGTGTCGGCATCGGCGGTGTCCTCGAGCCACCGGGCATGGCCCCCGTGATCATCGAAGACGGGTGCTTCATCGGCTCCCGCGCGATCATCGTAGAGGGCGTTCATCTGGAGCGCGAGGTCGTGCTCGGCGCGAACGTCACGCTCACCGCCTCGACGCCGATCATCGACGTCACGGGGCCGACCCCCGTGACTTATAAAGGACGCGTGCCCGCGCGCTCGGTGGTCGTCCCTGGGACTCGGCCGCGCTCTTTCCCGAGCGGCGACTACCAGCTCGCCTGCGCGTTGATCATCGGCCAAAGGAAGGCGAGCACGGACCAGCGCACGAGCCTCAACGAGGCCCTGCGCGACTTCTCGGTGCCCGTGTGAGCGCGCGATGAGCAGACGAGCGATGTCGTGGCCCGCCCCCCCGAGCCCCGTGGCAGCGCTCGCCGCGTGGCCCTGATCGTGTAACCTAAGGCTTGTATGTCCCGCCTCAGACCGCTCCGAGGGCGCCGCGCGCGCGGCCCACGAGATCCCCGCGAGGGGGGTGACGGCGTGGCGGTGAGCGAACCGACGGCGTCGACGGTCGGCTGGGACCACTCCGCGGCGCAAAGCGGCCCGGCGAGCGCCCACGCGACCGCGACCTTGCAGCCGCAGCTCCTCAGCCTTCTCGCTGATCCGCGGGTCGACGCGATCTCCGTAGAGTCCGCCGCGAACGCGCTCGCGCTGCCGCGACAGGACGTCGCCGTCGCCATCGATGCGATGCGGATGGCCGGCACCCTGCTCAACCTCCCAGGCGGGCGCTTCACCGTACCTCCTGCCGTTAAGCAAGGGCTCGAGGCCGAGTTCCGCGAGGCCGCGCAAGAGCTCGGCGAACACGGCCTGCTCGCCCGCCTGAACCAAGAGACCGCCCTCGTCACCTTCGACGAAGAGGAGCCGCGGCTGCCAGCGACCGCCGGCTTGCTCAGCCTCTTCCTCCCAGGCACCGGCCAGCTCCTCAACGGCGACATCGGCCGCGCGTCGATCGTCTTTGCCGTGTGGAGCCTCGCTTGGATCACCCACATGGCGCCCGTCTGGACCTTCGTCTGCCTCTACGCGGGCGCCGAGGCGTTCTTCACCGCCAAAATTAGGAGCATGGAGCGCAAGCTCGCGCTCGCGGCGCGAGGTGAGGAGCCCGCGAAGAAGCAGCTCCCGAGCCCGCGGATGACCTAACCGGCTACCCAGCCGCCGCCCCGCCTGCGCTACCCTTCGCAGGGAGCTCCAGCGGCAGGTAGAGAACGCGCTCCGCCGGGGTCGCCTCTGGGCTGGCATAGACCCAGCGATAGATCCACCAGCGCTCGAGCACCGACTGCGTGTACTTCCGGGTCTCGTCGAAGGGGATGCTCTCGATCAGCAGGTCGAGCTCTCGATCACCGAGCTTCGTGATCCAGCGATCGACCGCGCCGGCGCCCGCGTTGTAGCTCGGGATCGCCAGCGCCGCCGCCGCCTCATCCCCGCCGAAGCGGAGCACCAATCGGCCGAGGTAGCGCATCCCGAGGTCGAGGTTGAACGCGGGCTCGTAGAGACGAGCGGGGCTGTAGTCTGAAATACCTGACTTTTGGGCCAGGTCTTTCGCGGTCCCCGGCATCAACTGGACCAACCCGCGGGCGCCCGCCCACGAGGTCGCGCCGGGATCAAAGCGGCTCTCCGTCTGCATGATCGCGAACGTGAGCAGCGGAGGGACCTGATGGCCGGGCTCACCAGCGCGGATGATCTCCTCGAAGGCGAGCGGGTGCGCGAGCTCCCAGAGGCGTCGGCGCTCGCCGACCGGCGGGCTCTGCCTCCACGCACCGCCGAGGCCGCCGATCAGCCGCTGCGACTCCGCAAAGAGCCCCGCCTGCGCGAGCACTGACGCCGCCGGCCAGCCGCCGACCCCCGCGTCTTGGAGCTCGCTCTGCGCCTCCTCCCCGAGGCCGAGGCTGGCGAGGATCCGCGCGCGACCGGCCGCAGGTACAGGCGGGAGCGACAGCTCCGTTAGCGCGCCGCGCGGCTCCTCGAGGAGCGCGAGGCCTCGCGCCAGCGGCCCCTCGCCCGCGTCGCGCAGCCGCGAGAGCGCCTGGAGCGCCGGATAAGAGAGCGGCGCGATCCGTATAACCTCCTCCCAAGCAGTGAGCGCCTCGTCGCCGCGGCCGAGGCGTTGGAGCGCACGACCGCGGTAATAGTGGAGCTTGGCGCGCTCGCCCAGCTCGAGGCCGTGGTCGAGGAGCCCTTGGTCCGTGAGCCCCGCCGCGTCGGCGAAGCGCTCGTCGACGAAGGCGCGGACGATCAGGCGCCGACGCGCCTCCGCGGCCATATCGCCCCCGATCTCCAGCGCGCGCTCATACGCCTCGCGCTCGCGCTCGCGCTCCGCCAGCTCCGCCCACGACTCGCCCGCGAGCACCATCGCGTCGTCAGCGTAGCTGTGGCTCGGGAAGTCGCGCGCCAGCGCTTGAAAGTCGCGCGCGGCCCGCTCGTACTTGCCCTCCGCGTAGCGCCCGCGGCCCGCCTGATAGCGCGCGCGCACCTCCGTGTCGCTCTCGCCGGCCTTCTTGCACTCCGCGGCGGCCCCCTCGTAGATCGGCCGCGCCTCGGCGCGGCGACGCTGCTTGAACACCGCGGAGGCCTTGATAAACAGCGCCTGGCAGCGATCGGCGCGGGCGAGCTGAGCGCCGCGGAGGAAGGAGTCGACCTCCTTGAGCAGCGCGTCGTAGCGGCCGCGCGCGAGCAGCTCGCGGAGGCGAGCGAGGGCGCGCTCGCGGCTCGCCTGCTGCTCCGCGACGAACGAACGCTGACCGCCGATTCGCGCCTCCAGGGCTGGGATCGCGGCGCTCGCCTCTTGGCCGTAGTCGCTGAGCGGGACGTCCAACGCGAGCCCTTCAAAGAGCGCGAGGGCGCCCCGCAGCTCGGTGGGATCCGAGCCCGCGGCGAGCAGCCGCGCGAGCTTGACCTTGGCCTCGTGGCGCCGCGGCGAGCCGCCGTGGTCCGCGAGGAAGCGCTCATAGCCCTCGCGCGCGCCGGCGCGATCAGAGGTCCGCTGGCGCGCGTCCGCGACCGCCAGCAGGACCCCCGCGGCGAGCGCGCCTTCGACTGGCACTTGGGACAGGACCTCAAGCGCAGCTCCAGCCTGACCCGAGTCGAGGAGCGCCTGCCCCTCCAACAACCGCAGCCGGCCCTCGAGCGCGACCAGCGAGGGCGCCCCGCGAGCGGCGGCGAAGCGCCCCGCGGCGGCGCTGTGCTGCCCTGCGCGGACCTCATCGAGGCCGCGCAGGAGCAGCGCGGCGCCGCGATCATCTTCGCTGAGGCCAGGCTCGCTGAGGAGCTGGTCGAGCAGTTGAGCGGCGCGGTCGAAGTCCTTGCGCTCGCGCGCGAGGATCGCGTCGCGCCCGGGCCCCGAGGCGAACCAAAGCTCGCGGTGCGGCTCCGCGACCGCTGGCGGCGCGAGCGGCGGAGACGCCCCCGCAGGCGCGCCTGCCTCGCCCGCGGCGGTGAAGAGCGGCGGTGGAGCTCCGAGCTCGGAGCGGCACGCGCCCGCCGCGAGCGTGAGGCCGATGAGCAGCGCGGGCCCGGCCGCTCGGGCCCGCACGACGCCGAGGATCGACGCGTCCGGCGCCGACTGCAAGCGTCGCCGCGCCCCCTGATCTTCGCACTCGCTCGGCTCGCTGCTCATCACGCTCTCGCCTTTCTCGAACCAGGCCGCGCCCTCGCTCGGGAGAGCCCCGAGTGTACGCGATCCCCGAGCGAACTCACCCCTACGACGCTCGCATGAGGCGCTCGAAAAGGCTCGCGAGGCCGCTCAAGTGTGCTGTGTGGCCTCATTCTCGGGGTCGTAGAGGACGATCCTCTCACCGCCAGCGCGTCGCGCTTGCACGGTCGCGACGTCTGCCGCCGCCAGCAACGCGTCGGCCGTCGGCTCGCGGAGCAGCGCGAGATCGGCGACCCCGAGGGAGAGGGTCACAGTGACCGCGCGACCGCCGACCACGAGCGGGGAAGAGGAGGCGGCGAGCAAGATCCTCCGGGCGGGGCGCTCGGCTCGTATGGCGTCGACGCCGCGGCACAGCAGCCCGAGCAGGTCGTGGCTGAAGCGAGCGAGCACGTCGTCCTCGCGGACGATCGCGGCGACCCGCTGACCGAGCTCGCGGAGCAGCCCCTCGCCGCTACTCACGCCGAGCTCCGCGCAGCGCTCATCGAGGCGATCGACGCCGAAGAGCACCAACGCGAGCGGCCGACCTTGTCGCAAGGCCACCGCAACGTCGCCCTCGAGGCGGCTCTGGAAGTAGCTGTTGTTGAAGAGCCCGGTCGGGCGATCGCGCAGGGCGGACTCGTAGAGGCGCCGCTGGAGGTCCTCCTCGTTATCATCGCGGTACGTGAACTTGAGCACGCTCGTCGCCCCGAGCTGGATCCTGTCGCCCTCGAGCAGCGGGTAGCGATCGATCTTCACGCCGCCGACGAAGGTGCCGTTGGTCGAGCCCGCGTCGCTGAGGTAGAAGACGTCGCCCTCTTGAACAATGAGCGCGTGGGTGCGTGAGATCCCCTCGTCGTTGATCCTAACCTCAACTTGAAGGCCTCGACCGATCGCGGTGGTCCCCGCGGTGAGCCCGAACATCTCGCCCATGCGATCGCCCGCGAGCACGACCAAATAGGCGCGCCGAGCCGAATGAGGCGCAACGACCTGCGTAGTGGCGTCGCTCGGCGTCACGGCCGGCGATCGTAGGTGTGACCGGCTCGCCCGCGCAACCGCAGGCGACTCGGTTGCGAGGCGCTCTTTGCGCTCGGTTGCGTCGCCCCCAGCGGCGCCCCATACTCCTCGGAGCTTCCTGCGGGCTCCCCTGGCCCGCAGGTCCACGACACGGGGGTGATACGGTTTCGACGGGGGTTCTGAACGTGATGGTTGCGTGCCGCGGATCTCGTTCTCCGCGATAAAACGAGCGGGAAAACACAGCTGCCAACGACAGCAACTACGGCCGTATGGCCGTCGCCGCCTAATAAGCGACGACGCCCCCCTCCCAGACTGCTCTCAGTAAGAGACGGGGTGTTATCACAGGGAGCTGGCTGACGGGACGCTCCGACCCGCTAGCGAGATCAAGGAGATCGGTTCCGAGAGGGCCTGTCGGTGGGCATGCTCGGCGCCAAGATCAAATATGCCGAATACGCACGTAGAAGCCTCGCCTGATGGCCTTCGGACCCGGGTTCGACTCCCGGCGCCTCCACAAGAGAAGAGCGACTAAAAGAGGCTGACCGGCTGTGATCCTCGGATCGCAGCCGGTCGGCCTCTTACTCAAGACCGACGCTCACGCTCAGACGCTGGCGATCGCCTCGATCTCGATCTTGAAGCCATACGGCAGCTTCGACACCTCCACGCAGGTCCGCGCAGGCACGCTCGGCCCGGGGAAGTAGCGGGCGTAGAGGTGGTTAAACGCCGCGTAGTAGCTGATGTCCGTGAGATAGACGGTCACCTTGAGCACCTTGGAGAGCGAGGAGCCGGCGGACTCGAGGGTGCGCCGTAGGTTCTCCAACGTCAGCCGCGCCTCGTGCATCAGCTCACCGCGGTCCATCAACCGGGTCTCGACGTCGACCGCCGCGTGACCTGAGGTGTAGATGAGGCCGTTGTGATCGCGGAACCACGAGAACACCGGGGAATTGTCGACGCTGGTCATCCTCTCGATCGGATAGCACGCGACCGCGGCCGCGTGTATTTTTCGCCGCGCTGAGCGGATCCTCCCGGCCGCGGCTCAGCGCGCCTCGCGGCCGACGTCGCGGTAGCGCTCGCGCAGGAGGGTCTGCCGCGAGACCATCGGGATCGCGCGACCCCGGATGTAGACCTGCTGCGGCGCTGCGGCCAGCTCAAACGGATCTCGATCCCAGACCACCACGTTGGCGACCTTGCCGGGTCGCACGGAGCCGTGGGTCTGGTCCATCCCGTAGGCGCGCGCGACCCCCAAGCTGACCGCCGTCAGCGCCCGCTCCCACTCGAGCCCGTTGGCGACCGCGATCCCCGCCTCCTGGCGGATATTTCGCAGGTTGTGCGGCGATCCGAGCACCCCGATCACCACCTCCGCGCCCGCCGCCGCCAAGAGCGCCGCGTTGTCGAGCCGCGCGCTGAGGGTATCGAGGCTACCCGGGAGGTTCTCGCTCGGCTGGAGGATCACCGGCACCTTCGCCTCTGCCAGCCGCGGCGCCAGCTTCCACGCCTCCGCGCCGCCGACGATCGCGATCCTCAGCCCCTCCTCGCGGGCGAGGTCCAACGCCGCGAGGATGTCGCTCTCTCTCTGAGCGCTCAGCGTCAGCACCGCCCGCCGCTCGAGCACCGGCGCCAGCGCCTCGAGGTCGCGCGGGTGCGCCGCGAGCTGACGGAGTTGGCCCCGCTCGTGCGCGCCCTTGCGCTGGCGGTAGAAGCGCGCGTCCGCGAGCAGCTCCCGCAGGCGTGAAAGCGTCGCCGCTCGCGAGCCGCCGATCACCTGGCCGAGGCTGCCCGCGAGCGCTAAGCGCGGCCGCACGAGCATCTGCGAGCGATCGCCGTGCACGAGGTCGATCCAGGCGACCTGACCGGCGATCAGCCCGCCGCTCGGCGCGACCGCGGCGCTGGTGATCCCCTCGATCGCCTGGATCTGCAAGAGGCTCGACTCCACCTGCAGCGCGGCCGCGGCGTCGTAGGCCGCGCGCACCGGGTCAGCGCCCGCGAGCGAGTCATCGCGGGTGGTCGCCTCCATCTCGATCTCGATCAAGCCGAGCTGGGTGTCCGCGGCGATGAAGCCCGGGGTCAGGATCTTGCCGTCGAGGTCGACCACTCGGGCGCCCCTCTCGGCGATCCGCGCGCGCCCAGCCGGACCGCTGACGACGGCGAAGCGCTCGCCCTCGAGCACGACAACGGCCCCCTTGATCACCTCGCCGTCGCCGACGTGCAGCTCTCCGCCGACCAGCGCGATCGCCGGGGTCGCGGGCGGCGCCGCCGCGCTGACCTTTGAAACATTACCCAAAAGACCTGTCGTAAGAGCCAGCGAAGCGCCGCCGCGGAGCAAGCAGCGGCGGCCGAGGCCCGATCGATCGTAGTCGCTCATCAGCGCGCCTCCTCCGCCTCGCCGCGGACGTCGCCCGGCCTCAGCCCGATCTCAAAGTCAGAGCGGGGCTCGTAGACCCCGCGGTGAAAGACCAGCTCGCCGGCGATATAGACCCGCTCCGCCTTGGTGTAGACGCTAAACGGGTCGCCGCTCCAGACCACGAGGTCCGCGAGCTTCCCGACCTCGAGGGTGCCCGTGCGATCGTCGATCCCGAGCGCCCAGGCGGGGTTCGCGGTGATCCAGCGCAGCGCCTCATCGTCGGTGATCGTGAGGCCCGCGTGGCGGCCGGCGTACATCGCCTTCGCGGCCTCTTGATTCAGCCGTTGAATGCCGATCGGCGAGTCCGAGTGGATGATCGGCCGCGCGCCCGCGACGCTGAGCATCGCTGCGTTCTCGCGGATCCCGTCAAAGGCCTCCGCCTTGAAGCCCCACCAGTCCGCCCAGATCGACGCCGCCGTGCCCGCGAGCGCGAGCTTGTCGGCGATCTTGTAGGCCTCGACCGCGTGGTGGAAGGAGCGGATCTTGAACCCGAAGCTGTCCGCGAGGTCGAGCATCAGCAGCATCTCGTCCGCGCGATAGCAGTGGTTATGCACCAAGAGCTCGCCGCTCAGGACCTTCGCCAGCGTCTCGAGGGCGAAGTCATGGGCGGGCGGATCCGGCGACTCCAGCGGCTGCCCCTTGTCGTCCTTCTTGTCGCCGCGCTCCCACGCGGCCAGCGCCTTGTGGTGCTTCGTCCAGCTCCGCCGATACTCGACCGCCTTTTGGAAGGCGTCACGATAGCCGTGGACGTTGCCCATCCGGGTCGAGGGGCCGCTCTTGTTGCCATACACCCGCTTTGGGTTCTCCCCACAAGCCATCTTCAGGCCCTCGGGCGCGCCCGGGAAGCGCGCTTCGGCGGCGCTCAGGGCGCCAGGGATCAGCCGCACGGTGAAGGTGCGACCGCCGAAGAGGTTCGCCGAGCCGGGGAGGATCTGCGCGACCGTGATCCCGCCCGCTCGCGCCCGCTCGAGCTGCGGATCTTGCGGCCAATAGCCGTCCGCGGCCCTCGCGTAGGCGGTGTTCGGGCTAACCGCCTCATTGCCGTCGCTGTGGGCCCCAAAACCCGGGGCGGGATACACGCCCATGTGCGAGTGAGTGTCGATGATCCCGGGCGTGAGGGTTTTTCCGCGGAGATCGACGATCGCCGCCCCGGCAGGCGCTGTGAGCTCGGGTCCGATCGCGGCGATCGTATCGCCCTCGACCACGAGGTCGGCCTGCTCGAAGATCTCCCCGGTCGCGGTCATTACGCGCGCCCCCCGCAGCAGGATCACCGCAGCGACCGGCTCCTTGGCCTTCGATGGACCGGCGGTCGAATTCGCCGCTGCCAGAGCGGGTGAGGCCGGCTCCGGCGGCTCCGCGGGCGCACGCGGCCGACACCCGAGCATCAGCGCCAACGCGGCGAGCCCGCTCCGTTGAAGCCCCAAGACGACCCTCGACTTCATCGCCGGTGACGCTACGCCCCGCAGCGGGGCGCCCGCAAGGGCATACGCGCGCGCCTCGCTGCGGCGCGGTCGCGACCTCGCCCGCTTTGGGGCACCATGCCAGCCGTGCACCCCGCGCTCCTCCCGTGGCCTCGTCGGTGGGTCTTCGCGCTCAAGCTCGATGGTTGGCCGAAGCTGCTCGCGCCGGCGCTGCTCGGCCACGCGCTCGGGATCGCCGCGCTCGGCGCTTGGGACCCCCGGGCGCTGCTCCTCGGCCTCGCCCACGCCGCAGCGCTGGCCGTCGCCATCGTCCTCCTCAACGACTACACCGACCGCGACGTCGACGCCCTCAAGCGCCAGCTCTACCCGGTCGAGTGCTCGCCCAAGACCATCCCCGACGGGGTCCTCGGCGCCCAAGCGGTGCTCTTGGCCGGGATCGGCGCGGCGATCTTGAGCCTGGCGATCGCCGTCCTCGGCGCCGACTGGCTGAGCAGGCCAGGCCTCGCCCTCGGCGGCCTCGCCTGCCTCGCCTGCTTCCTCGCCTACTCGTGCGGCCCCGTGCGCCTCAACTACCGCGGCGGCGGCGAGTTTTTGGAGATGCTCGGCGTCGGCGCCTTGCTCCCGGCCTTCAACGCCTACCTGCAAGCCGGCGCGCTCGTCTGGGGGCCGCTCGCGCTGGTCGCGCCTGGGCTCATGCTGCTCGCGCTCGCCTCCGCGATCTCCTCGGGGCTCGCGGATGAAGTCAGCGATCGCCGCGGCGGCAAGACCACCTTTGTGACCCTCCACGGCAACGCTTTTTGCCGGACCCTGGCCCCCGGGCTCGTCACCGCCGGGGCGATCCTTTGGGCGCTCGCCGGGCGGGCCCTCGACCCGCTGCTCGGCGCGTGGCTGGTCCTCCCAGCGCTGCTCGCCTTGATCGTCGCGCTGCGCGAGATCTTGGCGGCCTCGCCGGCGGCGCGAACCCATCAGCTCGCGGCGATTCGTGTGTTTAAGGGGGCCCTGAACCGCGGGGTCGCCGCGGCCTGCATCCTGCTCGCGATCGCGCTCGTCGTCGGCGCCTGGCTCCATCGGAGCCTCGGATGAGCGCGCGGACCGCAGCGCTCCACCTGCTGGCCGAGGTCGACGCCCAGATCGACAAGGCATGCCCCGCCCGAGCCACCCTCGACCCGACGCGCGTTCGCGCGCGTTCGCTCGCACAGGTCTGGCAACGCTGCGCCGATGGCCTCGCCAGCGCGGCGCTGCCCGAGGATCACGCGCTCGCCCTCGCGGAGGGCCTCGCAGAGATCGCCTCCGCCTCCGCGACCAGCTTCCCCCACAACCTCTTCTGGGACTTTGACCTGCTCGCGACCGAGCTCGCCCGCCAGACCACCGGCACAGATCCCGACACGGGCTCCGCGCGGATACGCGCACACGCGGGCCAAATCGCCCGTCTGCACCATCTCTACGGCCACGAGACGTCGATCCGTTTCCGCTACGTCCACGACTTCGCCTACGGCTACGACTGGGTGAAATGGATCCGCCGAGACCCGCCCCTACGCCAACACATCGGCCCCTACGACCGCGGTTTTTTGAATTACATGGAACGGCGCGGCGCCGAGCTCCTGGCGCTGATCGCCGCCGATGACGCCACCTACCCGACCCTCCGCGACGAACGCCCGCGCAACCCCTTCCCGTTCTCTCGCGAACCTGACGCGGAGCTCGCTCTCCACCGCGCCCTCGCCGCCAGCGGTGAGATCCCCGTCGAGGCGTGGCGCGGCGACGCCCGCCCGCAGTGGCGCCGTGACTACGCGGAGCTGCGCCTCGCGAGGGCTCGCGAGCTCGGCCTCGCGAGCGCGCCAGGCTAAGGCAGCCATGCAGATCCTCCACATCGACGAGCACTACGTCGCGGTCGCCAAGCCCGCAGGGCTGCTCGTGCATCGCTCCGCGATCGCTGGCGGTCGCTCCGAGGAGGCGCTCGTCCAGCGCCTGCGCGATCAGATCGGCGCTTGGGTGTACCCCGTGCATCGCCTCGACCGCCCGACCTCCGGCGTGATCGTGCTCGGACGCAGCAGCGAGGCCGCCCGCAGGCTCTCCTGCGTCTTCGTCGAGCACGAGGTCGACAAGCGCTACCTCGCCGTGGTGCGTGGTTACGCGCCCGAACGCGCCGAGATCGACGCACCAGTGCGTGACGGAGAGACCGCCGATAGCCCCCTGCGAAGCGCCCGCACCGAGCTTTGGCGGCACGCGCAGGTCGAGCTCCCCTTCGCCGTCGGTCGATATTCGAGCGCCCGCTACTCGCTGCTCGAGCTGCGGCCGCACACCGGCCGATGGCGCCAGCTCCGCCGCCATTGTGCGCACCTCCGCCACCCGATCATCGGCGACACCACCCACGGCGAAGGCCGCCACAACCGCCTCTTCCGCGAGCAATTCGCCTGCGCGCGCCTCCTCCTGCACGCGGCCCGGCTGCGCTTCATCCACCCGTTCACCGGCGCTCTGCTGACGCTCGACGCCCCCGACAGCGAGCTGGAGGCGCAGCTCGCCCGCCTCGGCTGGCGGTGGCCGGTCTTGACCGAGCGCTGACGACCCCGTCTGGTGAAGCGCTCCTTGCCAGCCACACCCCCTCAACGAGGGAAGCCGCCCGCGCTCGATCGTCACTCGCGGGCCCTCGCCCTCGCCCTCGCTCTCGCCGCCGTCGCCTACGATCTCACGGTCGCCAGCGCCCGAGAGGGAGGCCGCGCGGGCCTGATCGGCGACGCCCACTACTCCTACGCTGCAGCGCGCTCGCTCGCCTTCGACGGCGACCTCGACCTCACCAACCAGCTCCAAGTGATCGGCGATCGTTGGCACCTCGGCCGCGACCCGGCGTCGGACGGGTATCGCCTGCCGGTGCGCGAGCTCGGGCCTGCGCTCCTGATGGTCCCTGGCCTCTGGCTGCACCACAACCTCGGCCTCAGCGCGCGCTGGGAAGGACCGCTGGCCGTGGCGCCAGCGTCCGCCAGCCTCGGACTCTGCTTCGCCGGCTGCGCGGCCGCCCTCACGCGCCTGCGCGCGCGCCTCGCCCTCGATCTCTCCGCCGCGACGATCACCGCGCTCGCGTTGGCGGCGACCCTCGGCTTCGTCGCGCCGTTCTACGCGCTCGGACCGGCTGGTTACGCCCATGCCCCAGAGGCCGCCGCGATCGCCTGGCTCGCTGCGTCGCTGCTCGCCGAGGCCCCGCGGACGGCGGGCCTGTCGCTCGCGATCGCCCTGCTCATGCGCCTGCAATCCGCGCTGTGGCTGATCTTCCCGCTCACAGAGCGCCTCCACGATCCTGCTCGTCGCCTCCTCGACGCCGGGCGGATCGCCCTCGTCGGCGCCTTCGCCCTGCTGCCGCTGATCTACCTCGGCCTCGCGCACCCGGGCAGCGCCCGCGGGCCGATCCGCTGGGGCCTCGGCTTCTTCCGCCCAAGCAACCTGATCCCCGGGCTCGGCGCCGTGCTCATCGGCCCGCACGGCCTCTTCACCGCGACCCCGCTCGCCGCGTTGGGGGTCCTCGGCCTCGCCGTCGCTCCAGCGATGAGCCCGCGACAACGACCGATCGCCCGCGGCTTCGGGCTCGTCGTGCTTGCGCAGGTCATGCTCTGCGCGATGGCTCGCGACCCCGACGGCGGCGCCGCGTATGGCGCGCGCCGCCTCGCGGGCCTCACCGTGGTCATCGCGATCGGCCTCGGCCTCGCCTACGCCCGGTTGCCCGCCCGCCCGCGCCTCCTCTGCGCGGCGCTGATCGCCGCGCTCGTCGCCATCAACCTCGCGCGCACCGAGCTCGCCCTGCGCGGCCTCATCCCACTGACGATCCGCTAGCGCCGTCCGGCCGCGCGCGCTGTGCGTGCTCAACGTGCCAGCGCCCCTCAACCATGAGGGATCCGGCTCGCGCGACCGATGAGCGCGATCATCACCTGTCTCTATCGCCATGTTCATCGCCGATTTGCACTCATTGCCGATCACCTCGGCCCGATCCATTTTTTGATCTCACTCGCATCCCTCATTTTGTAGTTGAGAACGGAGCAACACGCCGATGGAGCCTGAGCTGGGTTGGATGGGCCGGACGGGCCGCACAGGTCGGACGGGTCGGACGAGTCGGGGCCGGCAGGGGCCCCGCGGCAGCTCGCTGCTCACCGAGCCCTTGCCGTCGCTCGAGGATCGGCTGCCCGTGGCGGTGATCGCCGCGGTGACCGCCCTCTTCGCGGTTCAGGCGCTGCTCGCGTTCAGTTGAGCCGGACGGTCTTCCCGGCGACCGTGTTGGTCATCGTCGCCGTGCTCGAGATCGTCGGGCCCTTCACATCGATCCCCTCCGCAGAGATCCTGATCTCGCTCGCGCCCACCTTGAGCACGATCGACTCTGACGCGGTGATATTGATCGTTGGCGCCTCGAGGTTGATCTCGCTGAGGCTCTCGATCTTGATCTCACCCGGCGCGAAGAGCTTGATGTCCCCTTGAGCGCAGGTGACCTCGAAGTCCGTGCACGTGTCGATCTCGACGCCCCCGACCTCGGCCCGCATCGAGATCTTCTCGAAGGCGCTCACCTCGACGGACCCGCGCGAGCTCTTCAGCTCCACCCCAGGATCGCCCCAGATCGCCGTCAGACCGTCGAATGATCGCGTCAGCAGGCAGCTCTTCGCGGTGAGCGAGATCCCGCCCTCGGTGCTCTCGACCTCGACCCCCGCAGCGCCTGTGAGCGCGTACGAGCCCCGCTCGATCGACATCTTCGCATAGTCACCGCTCACCTCGCAGGTCCAATTGCCGGCGACGGAAGTGCTCGCGCTCCCCTCGAGCACTTGGAGGAGCTGATCGCCGCGCTCGATGATCACGTGCTCCGTCTCACCGATGGTCCGGATCGAGCTGCTCGCGATCCCTTCTATCTTCTTCCCCCCGATCTCCACGGATGTGTCGCCGCCGACGCGACGAGCATGGTTGTTGCCGACGCGCTCGCGGAGGTCGCGCTCGGCGCGGATCGACAGCACCTCACCGCCGCGGCGATCCTCAAACGAGATCTCGTTATAACCGCCGCCACCTGGCGACGAATCCGAGCGGATCACGGATCGGGTCTTCTTCGCCGGGAGCGGGAACGGCGGCCGATTGTGGGCGTTGAAGAGCGCCCCCGTGACGACTGGCCGGTCGGGATCACCGTCGAGAAATTCGATGATCACCTCAGCGCCCACACGGGGCAAGAAGAGCGCCCCATAGCCCGCGCCCGCGGAGATCTGAGACACCCGGAGCCAGCACGAGGGCGCGTCGGCGGGCTCGCTTCGATCCCAATGGAAGCGCACCTGCACGCGGCCGAACTCATCGGTGTGGATCTCCTCGCCGGGAGGGCCGACCACCACCGCCGTCTGCGAGCGCATCTGCGGCCTCGGCGGCACAGGAGGGCGGAAGGGGATCCCCTTGGGCAGCGCCTCGAAGTCCACGATCAGCCGAGGCGCGAGCGCCTCCACGGCGCCGAGCTGGCTGTCTGGAGCCTCACCACGCGTGGTCACGGCGACGACAAGCAGGCCCCGATCGCCCACGCGCTGGTGACCTGAGACCGCGAGGTGCCTCCCCGCGGCGATCCCGATCGCGTCGCTACGCCCGCGCGAGCGCACGCTGCTGGCGCTCTCGCGCTCGAGCGAGCGTCGAGCGCGATGACCAGGCAGATCCTCCGCGTGCTCCGCGTGCTCATAGATGAACCGAGGGTGACCGCGTCGCTCCGCGCCTTCACGCTCCTCTTCACACGCGGGCTCGCTCGCGCTGCGCCAGCTCCACGTGCGCCGACGCACCGCCGTACACGCCAGCGAGCGCTCGTACGAGAGCGCCTCGATCGCCTCCATCGCTCGGCTCGCCGTCGACTTCGCGATGAACGGCAGCGCCCTGGGCAGCTCCTCCTCGCCCATGCAGTCGAGCGACGGGCAGCTGCTCACATCATCGGTAAGGATCAGCAGCTCCGCGGCGTCGTCATGCTCGAAGCGGAAGAAGATCCCCTCCTCCGCGAGGATCCGCGTGATGAACTCGAGATCGCTCTCACGATGCTGCACGCAGTGCTCGCGCGGCGGGTAGTCGGCCAGATCGAGGTCAAAACGGAGCTCACGGCCATATGCGGCCAGCGGCGCCTCGACGATCTCCCGCACCAGCTCGGGCACGCTCTTCACTTGCCAGATGCGGCTGTCTGATCCTTGACTGAGCAGCGCGAGCGCAGGTCCGACCTCCACCCGCACCCCGATCTGCCCCTCCTCCTCCGAGATCACCGTATAGGCGCGCACGATCCCCGCGACCACCCGACGGTGACCGGCGCGCTCGAGGCCGAGCGCACAGCTCGCGCCGAGCAACGCGTCGAGGCTCTCGCCTTGATCCTCACGAAGCAGCTCGAGCACCAGCCGATAGGGCGCCGACAACGCCTCATGAAGGTCAAAGCTGGCGACTCGCCAAGCCCCAGGAGGCCCTTGCGCGCAGGTGAAGGCGAAATCGACTGGTTGAAGCGGCTCCACGGGCGTCATCGCGCCCTCGACGTAGCAAAGGGCGAGCCAGCCCCGCGCGCTAGGGATCAGCCGCCCTTCCTCGCGGATACGCCGCGGCTGCGGCCCACGAACGGGCCAGGTGGCCCGCGGGCTGGCCACGACATCGACCGCCTCCCGCGCTACTTTCACCTCGCCATGGCGCGCCGAGCCAAACCCGAGGAGCCCACGACGACGCAGCCGCCGCGGTTGGGCCGCTACATCGTCGGCGAAGAGCTCGGTCGAGGGCGCATGGGCACGGTCTACGCCGCCCACGATCCTCTGCTGGGCCGCCGCGTCGCGCTCAAGGTCGTCGAGCGTGATCTGGTCGAGCCCCTCGGCCACGATGACACGGGCCTGCGCCTCCAGCGTGAGGCGCAGGTGATGGCGAGGCTCGCTCACCCCAACGTCGTGCCGGTCTTTGAGGTCGGCGCTACCCATCGGGTCGTCTTCATCGCCATGGAGCTCGTCGAGGGCGTGCCGCTGAGCCGCTGGCTCGAGCAGACCACGCGGAGCTGGCGCGAGGTCGTCTCGGTGTATTTGCAGGCGGGTCGAGGGCTCGCGGCCGCTCACGACATCGGCATCGTCCACCGCGACTTCAAGCCGGAGAACGTGCTCGTCGGGCGCGACCACCGCGCGCGCGTGCTCGACTTCGGGCTCGCGCTGCCGTGCCCTCTGCACGCGCCCGAGCGCGCGGGCGAGCTCGCCGCGTGGAGCGCCCCCGAGGACACCGGCGCCAGCGACCGCGTCGTCTATGGCACGCCCGCTTATATGGCCCCTGAGCAGCACATGGGGCTCCCCTGTGACGTCCGCGCGGATCAGTTCTCGTTCTGTGTCGCCCTCTATGAGGGCCTCTACCGCGAGCGCCCCTTCGCCGGCCGGACGATCTTCGCGCTCGCCGATGAAGTGCTCGCGGGCCACATCCGGCCGGCGCCGACGGGCGCGCGCGTGCCCGGCTGGCTGCGCGCGATCCTACTGCGCGGCATGAGCACCGATCCCGCCGCGCGCTACGGATCGATCCGCGAGCTGCTCGGCGCGATCGTCTTCACCGCCAGCGTCATGTAGCGCCGCCGCGCCCGATGATCCGCGCCGGATCACGCGGCGCTGGTAGAGCGCTGGCTGACCATGCGGGCGACGAGCGGCGCGAAAGTGACAGCGACGGCGGCGGCCGCTCGAGAACACCCCGCAGAACCGCGCTGGGACCCCTCAGCGGGCGTCTTCAGGCCTTGCCCTGCCCGCCCACACCGATCCACCTTGAATGTCCTCGCTGGCCTCATCGATCCGCGGCGCGCCGTAGCGCCGCGCCAGCCCGCGCGTCGCCTCAGGAGCCTCATGAAACGCTCAACGCTCGTCCTCGTGGCCCTCGGGCTCACGCTCACCGCCTGCGACGTGCCGCTCCAAGCGGTCTACACGCTGCAGAGCCGCGACTCGGTGCCCCGCGGCGTCGCCTTCGATCGAGCGGAGCAGGTCTTCTATACCACCGCGCGAAGCGGCGAGATCACGATGGTCACCGCGCTCGGCCGCGAGTACTCCTTTCATCGCGCAGCGGAGCCCACCCTCTCCTACGCCGGCGCTCAAGTGGACGTCGACCGCCGCCTGCTCTGGACCTGCGCCTTCGAGCCCGCGTCGCCGCACACGGGCCCTCGCTCGTGGGTCCGCGCCTTCGATCTCGAGGACGCTCGGCTCGTCCACGAGGTCGCGCTCGGCTCGTTACATCACGGCGAAGTCGCGACCCGCTGCGAGGACGTCGCGCTGCTCGCCGACGGCGCCGTGTTGGTGACGGACAGCCTCCAGCCGACGATCTACCGGATCGAGAACTCGAGCGGATCGGTCCTCATCGAGGACTCTCGCCTCGGCCCCGCCGCCGCGGGGGTCCGCGGCCTCCGCGGCGCGGCCGTCGACCCCAGCGGCGACTACCTCATGGTCGCCAGGGCAGATCCCGCCGCCATCATCGCGATCCCGCTGGTCAACCCGCGCGCGCTCTTTGAGGTCGCGGTCGAGGGGGACGGCCTCGCCGCCGCCACCGACACCCGCTACCCAGCCATCGACGGCCTCCTCTTCTCCGGCGACGACTTGTATGTGGTCTTCCCTGGCGGCGTCCGGCGCGTTCAATTCATCGGCGAGGGCTACACCCGCGGCGAGTCGACCTCCGCCGCCGGCCTGCCTCGCGGCCTCTCCATGGCGACGATCGCCGACGACGCCCTCTACGTGCTCGACGGCGACGCCTACCAGGTCGAGATCTTGGGGGTCAAGCCTGAGCCCCCATACAAGCTCCTCCGCGTCGAACCTGACGCCTTCAAGTGAGCCCGCGGGCGTGCCAAGCCGCGGGCGACGCTGTTAAGCTGCCGGCGATTGTCGGCGATGCAAGCGATCCGCTTCTACCTCAACGATCGTCTGGTCGAGGACCACCAGGCCCCTCCGACCACGACGTTGCTCGAGTACCTCCGCGGCCACCGCCGCCTCACTGGCACCAAGGAGGGCTGCGCGGAGGGCGACTGCGGCGCCTGCACCGTCGTAATCCTCGACCCCGCCGCGCCCGAGGGCCCGCGCTACCGCGCCGTCAACGCCTGCCTCGTGCTCCTGCCGACGATCCAAGGCCTCTGCGTCTACACTGTCGAGGGCCTGTCTGAAGGGACAGAGAGGCACCCCGTGCAAGAGGCCCTCGCCGCCGCGCTCGGCTCGCAGTGCGGCTACTGCACCCCTGGCGTCGTCATGGCGATGTTCGAGGCCTGCTACCGCGAGGACCTGGACGAGCCGTGGAAGCTCGACGACCAGATGTGCGGCAACCTCTGCCGGTGCACCGGCTATCGACCGATCCGCGAGGCGACCGCGTCGATCGCCGGCGCCCGCCCCGACGATCGATTCCGCCTCCGCCTCGCCGCGCCGCCCGCGCTCAGCCGCGGCTTCTTCCGCGATCATGACGGAGAGATCTTCGCCGCGCCCACCGCCCTCGATGAGCTCTGGCCGTTGATGGAGGCCCACCCGCAGGCGCGCCTCGTCTGCGGCAGCACCGACCTCGCGCTGCTCAAGACCAAGCGCTTCGAGCGGCTCCCCGCGCTGATCTCCCTCACCGCGATCCCCCAGCTCCGCGGCGTCACGCGCCGACCAGACGGCGGCTGGCGGATCGGCGCGACCACGATCTTGTCGGACCTCGAACAAGCTGCCTCTTCAGACAGCTTAATACCGCTCCACCGGATGCTCCGCTACTTCGCCTCGCGCCAGATCAAGAACATCGCGACCGTCGGCGGCAACCTCTGCAACGCCTCGCCGATCGGCGACCTCGCGCCGGCGCTGCTCGCCCTGGGCGCCCGCGTCGAGCTCAGCTCCGCCGCCGGGGCCCGCGAGCTCGATCTTTGCGCCTTCTTCGTCAGCTACCGCAAGACCGCCCTGAGGCCCGGCGAGCTGCTCACCGCGGTCCTGATCCCGCCGCTGCCGGCCGCCGCCCTCGCCTCCGCCTACAAGGTCAGCAAGCGCCGCGAGCTCGACATCTCGACCGTCGCCGCCGCCCTCGTCGTCGAGCTGGCGCCCGACGGCCGCGTCGCGACGATCCGCGCCGGGTTCGGCGGTATGGCGGCGATCCCCGCGCGTGCGCCTCACCTCGAGGCCGCCTTGCTCGGTCAACCCTGGACCGAGGCGCATATCGAGGCCGCGCTCCCCGCGCTACGCCGCGACTTTCAGCCCATCGACGACCTCCGCGGCTCCGCATGGTACCGCGCCACCGTCGCCGATAACCTCGTCCGCGCCTTCTTCCACGAGACCCGCGAGGATCCGCGCCCACGGCTCCCACAACACCCCTCCTCGACGATCGCCCTCAGCCACGCGGAGGCGCCCCGATGACGATCCATCAGCCCGCCCGCCATGAGAGCGCGCACGGCCACGTCACTGGCGCCGCCCGTTACGTCGACGATCTACCGACGCCGCCGGGCACCCTCATCGGCCTGCCGATCGGCGCGCCGATCGCCCACGGCAGGGTGCTCCGGCGCGACCGCAGCGCCGCGCTCGCGACCCCGGGCGTCCACGCCGTGCTCTTCCCAGAAGACATCCCCGGCGCGCGCTGGATCGGCGCCGTCGTCCATGACGAGCCGGTGCTCGTCATCGACGAGATCCTCGCCGTCGGCCAGTTGATGGCGCTCATCGTCGGCGACAGCCTCGCCGCTTGCCGCGCCGCCGCCCGCGTGTTGGTCCTCGAGACCGAGGCCTGGCCCGCGATCCTCACCATCGACGAGGGCATCGCCGCCGAAAAATTCCTCTGCTCGCCCCACCGCATGCGCCGCGGCGATCCCGAGGCTTCCCTCGCCCGCGCGCCCCTCCGGGTCGCCGGAGAGCTCCGCACTGGCGCGCAAGACCACTTCTACCTCGAGACTCAGGCCACCCTCGCGATCCCCGGCGAAGGCGATGCCATCGAGCTCTACTCATCGACCCAGCACCCAACCGAGGTCCAGAGCTTGGTCGCGGAGGTGCTCGGCGTCGGCCGTCATCAGGTCGTCGTCACGGCGCCGCGTATGGGCGGCGGCTTCGGCGGCAAAGAGACCCAGGCCGCCCCCTTCGCGGTGCTGGCCGCGCTCGCCGCCAAGCTGACCCATCGGCCAGTCAAGGTCTGGCTGAACCGCGATCAGGACATGGTGATGACCGGCAAGCGTCACCCCTTCCTCGCCCGCTACGAGCTCGGCTTCGCCGACGACGGCGCGATCTTGGCCGCCAAGGTGCGCCTCTTCGCCGACGGGGGCTGGAGCCGCGACCTCTCCGCGCCGATCCTCGATCGAGCGATGTTCCACCTCGACAACGCCTACTTCATCCCCGAGCTCGACTTCGAGGGCGTCGTCGTGCAGACCAACCTCGCCTCCAACACCGCCTTCCGCGGCTTCGGCGGGCCGCAGGGCATGGTCGTCATCGAGGCCGCGATCAGCGAGGCCGCCGAGCGCCTCGGCCTCGACCCAGCGCTCGTGCGCGCGCGCAATTTTTATCGCGACGGCGACGCGACCCCGTATGGGCAGATCCTCAAGGACGTACGCCTCCCGCGGATCTGGTGCGATCTGCTGCGCAGCTCCGACTACGACGAGCGCCGCGCCGAGATCGCCGCGTTCAACAACAACTCCCGCTTCGTCCGCCGCGGCATCGCCGTCCAGCCGGTGAAGTTCGGGATCTCGTTCACGAACAGCCTGCTCAACCAAGCCGGCGCGCTCGTGCTGCTTTACACCGACGGCACCGTGCAGGTGAACCACGGCGGCACCGAGATGGGCCAAGGCCTGCACACCAAGATCTTGGCGGTCGCCGCCCACGCGCTCGGCGTCTCCGTCGAGCGCGTGCGGATCATGACGACCGCCACCGACAAGGTCCCCAACACCTCCGCCACCGCCGCCTCGACCGGCTCCGATCTCAACGGCGCCGCGGTACGAGCCGCCTGCGAGCAGCTCTGCGCGCGCCTGCGCCCGATCGCGGCCGCCCGCCTCGGCCTCGACGACGCCTCGGGTGCCGCGCTCGAATTCGCACACAACGCCGTCCACGACCGCCGCAGCGGCCGCACGATCCCCTTCGCCGAGCTCGTCCAGGCCGCGTGGGCCCAGCGCGTCTCCCTCGCCGCCACTGGTTACTACGCCACACCTGGGATCCACTACGACCGCGACGCTGGCCGCGGCGAGCCTTTTTATTATTTCGCCTACGGCGCCGCGGTCTGCGAGGTCGAGCTCTGCGCGCTCACCGGCGAGCACCGGCTCCTCCGCGTCGACATCCTCCACGACGTCGGCGACTCCCTCGTGCCGACCATCGACCGCGGGCAGATCGAGGGTGGTTTTGTGCAAGGCCAGGGGTGGCTCACCTGCGAAGAGCTGCTGTGGAGCCGCGACGGCCACCTGCTCACCCATGGCCCCTCGACCTACAAGATCCCCGCGGTCGGCGACGCCCCGCTCGACTTTCGAGTCGAGCTCTTGCGCGACGCCCCCCAAGACGGCGTAATCCACGGCTCCAAGGCGGTCGGAGAGCCCCCGTTCATGCTCGCGATCGGCGTGATGACCGCCCTCCGCGACGCGATCGCCTCCTTTGGCCCGCCGCGGACCGCCGCCTCGCTCCAGCTCCCCAGCACCCCGGAGGCGATCCTGCGGGCGATCGAGGCCGCCGCCGGACGGCCTGTCCTTCCGACCAGGTAAACCCTCCGCCAGCGCGGCGGATCAGCGCTGAATGACCCTCAGGCCAGGTGAGCGCAGCCCCCGCGCGTCCTTGCACGAGCCGACCGCTGGCGCGCCCTCGCTGGCCCGAACTCGCTCGCAGCGGCCGCAGTCACCGCACTGGCCGCGCCGCCGCAGGAGCACCCGATAGGTCAGATAGCCGGCCGCCGCCGCGACGGCGAGCAAGACAGCGATCGGCTGGGCGAGCTCGCTCATCAGGCCCCTAGGCGTCGCTCGCCGCCTCGTTCGGGCACGAACCGCCCTTGATCCCTCGCGCCTTGGGGCAGAGCCCGTAGAGCTCGAGGCGGTGCCGCACCAGATCAAAGCCGAACGAGCGGGCCACCCGCTCTTGTTCGCGCTCGATGTCATCGTTGTGGAACTCGAGCACGTAGCCGCACTCGACGCAGATCAAGTGATCGTGGTGCTCCGTGTCGCCCGCCGTCTCGTACATCGTCTGCCCCTCGCCGAAGCGACGGTGCGCCGCGAGCCCGCACTCCGTGAGCAGCTTGAGCGTGCGATACACGGTCGCGTAGCCGATCTTGGGGTTCTCCGCGCGGCTGCGAGTCAGCAGCTCCTCGATGCTGATGTGCCCCTCGCTCGCGAAGAATTTGTGGGCGATCAGGTCGCGCTGTCGGGTCGTCTTGAGCTGATTTTTGGCCAAATACGCGTGAAACTGACCCATCAAGGCGTCCACGCCAGGCTCTTGCCGCCGCTCCTGCATCGCCCCGCCAAGCTATCGCGGAGGCGCGGCTGCGGCAAGCGTTGCGGCCGCGAAAGCGCTCCCTCTATACTCCGCCGCCCGATGCCACGCGCCAAGACCCCAAGCACCAAAGAGCCCCGCGACGCGGCCGCCCCGGCCAGCGAGCCCGTCGCGATCGACGGGGTGTTGCGCGACTTGGAGCGCGTCGTCCAGGAGCTCGAAGCCGGCGAGCTGCCCCTCGAGGCGGCCCTCACCCGCTTTGAAGAGGGCGTCCGCCTCGCGCGCCAGGGGGGCAAGATGCTCGATGAGCTCGAGCAGCGAGTCGAGGTGCTGCTCGCCGACCGCGATGAGGCGGTCCCTTTTCACCGGCCTGGAGATGATGATGACGACGACGCGCTTTAACCTCGCCTCCTTCTTCGCCGAGCAGCGGCTGCGTGTCGACGAAGCCCTCGACCGCGCCCTCCCGCCGGTCGACGACGATCCAGGCCAGCTCAAGGAGGGCATGCGTTACGCCGTGCTCCAGGGGGGCAAGCGGATCCGGCCGATGGTCACCCTCGCCGCGTGCCTCGCCGCCGAGGGCGCGCTCGAGGCCGCCCTGCCCGCCTGCTGCGCCCTCGAGATGATCCACGCCTACTCGCTCGTCCACGACGATCTACCCGCGATGGACAACGACCTCGAGCGACGCGGCTTACCGACCGCGCACGTCAAATACGGCGAGGCCAACGCGATCCTCATCGGGGACGCGCTCCTCACCTTCGCCTTCGAGGTGCTCGCGCGGGGCAACCCTGGCCTCAGCGGCGAGCGTATCGCCGCCCAAGTCGGGCTCCTCGCCCGTCACGCCGGGATCTTCGGCATGGTCGGCGGCCAAGCGCTGGATCTCGCGCTCGGCCAAGACATCCTCGAGCTGCCCGTGCTCGAGCGGGTTCATGCGCTCAAGACCGGCGGCCTCTACGCCGCGGCCGGTGCGATGGGTGCGCTCGCCGCAGGCGCCGGACCCCCCGAGATCGCCGCTCTAGAGCGCTGGGGTCTTCTCTTTGGGATCGCCTTTCAGCACGCCGACGACGTCCTAGACGACGATCAACGCTCGCTCCGCGCGCAAGCGATCGCCCGCGTCGACGCGCTCGTCGACGAGTGCGCCCGCCTCACCGCGAATTTTGGCGAGCGCGCCGCCGCCTTGAACGCGCTCGCCGACTGGGTCCGTGGGCGAGCCCACACCGCCGCGACCGGCCTGCACCTCGTCTAGCGCGCTCCCGGAGCGAGGGCGTCGCTAGCGCCCGCGGCAGAGATCCCCGCGCGAAGGCAGCCCATCCCCGTTGAGCAGGAACACTGGCGGGATCGCGGGCGGTCGCGGGGCGCCTTCCCGGCGCTGTGGCGACGGCGCCTCCTTCACGGGCTCACCCGCGTCATCCTCCCCTTCCCAGCCGCCGTCGTCTTCACCCCAATCATCGAGGTGAGGCGCCCCGAGCTCCGGGGCTGGGTTCTGCTCGCGGTAGGAGATCGTCACGCGCTGCTGACGACGCTCCCCAGGCCGCGTGATCACCGTCTTCCCGGGTAACGTCGCCGAACCCACCGGATGCGGGTCCTCGTGCGCGACCGTCCACACCCACGTCGACGCCCCATCGCCGCGGCGCAGCCACAAGGTCGCGCCCGAGGGCCACCAGCGATCACCCAACCAGCGAAAGCGTAGCTCCTCCTCGTGGGCCGAGTTACGCACGCGGATCACCTCTTCACCGCGTCGCCGATCCCAACCCTGAGCGACCAGCTCACGGGGCTCGGCGATCAGCGGCGCCCCACCGAGCACCAGCGCGATCACCTCTTTTGCGGCCATGCGAACCCCGAGCAGCTCCTCGACCGCGCACTCCGAAGGCGGACCGCTATAAAAACCCTCGGGTAGCCCGCCGCCTGCGACGTAGCGGAGCGCGTACCCCTCCTCGTGAAAGGCGAGCGACACCAGCTCTTTACCCGAGACCTGGATCTGCCCGACGAAGCGCTGCGGCTGCTGGGCGATGAACATCAGATTGCCGGCGATCGACCGGTTGAGGCGGATCTTCGCCGACGACACCTGCAGCGCCTCCAGCGGCGGCGTCGCCGCTGCGAGCAGCGTCGGCGCGGTCGGCGGCGAGAGCGGCGGATACGGCGCCCGCACGCTCCGGCAGCCGGCTGCGATCGCGAGCAACACCACGAGCAGAGGGACAACGAACCAGGACGGCGCTCTCAAGCGTGATCCCGACAACCGACACACCACTAGCAGAAATTTTCCAACGGTTTCCCAGATCGTCGCGGCCGACACCCCGAGAAGCTACCGCACAACGACCCTCAAAAAGTGCAGGGCCCGAACCCCGGGAGGGGCTTGGATGCGCCTCCACGGGCCCCAGAGAGACGCCGGGGATCGGGCCCTGCGAGCCAGATCGCGGCGTTACTTCTTGGTCTCCTCGCCGCCCTCGACCTCATGGAGGGTGCTCTCGCCCTTGACCGCGAGGTAGGGCTTGAGCTTGGCGAAGGTTTTACGGCCGATGCCCTTGATCCGCATCAGGTGCGACGGATCCTCGAAGGGCTTCTGCGCGCGGTAGTCGACGACCTTCTTGGCGATCGCCGGACCGACCCCCGGCAGCAGCTCGAGCTGCTCCTGACTGGCCGTGTTGAGGTTGATCTGCCCGCTCAGCTCAGGCGCCGCGGAGGCCGCGGTCGAGGTGAGGAGCGCCCCCGCGAGGAGGCTGCTGCAGAGGAGGGAACGGAGGTAGCTTCGCATGTTGATTGTTCTCCAACGCGGCGACTGTGGCCGCGTTCGAGGTCCTTCAAAGCAAACCCTCCGCCCAGCGCGTCTTCTCCTTTTCCTGAATAATTTCGGGATAAGCCGCGCCGACGCACGCACCGCGCGGCCTGCTCATGGGCCACGACGTCCGAGCCGCCGGCCGGGCTCACTGGGCTGGCACGCAGATCGTCGTCTCAACGTCTTCGAGCGGCTGATCCGCCGCCCGCGCGACATAGACCCCGCCGCGACCCGTCGGCCGACAGACATACCCGTCGCGGCACGTCGAGTCGTTCGTACACTCGCGCCGGCACGTATTCCGCGCCGTGTTGACGTCCGCGCACACACCCTCCGGCAGGCAGATCTCGTCAGGATCGCAGTCCGCGCGGGTGCGCCCCTCCGCCTCTGGATCGCACGCGACGCTCAAAAACTCCGTGCTGTAGACCTGCACGCACACCGCCTCGGTCGGACAAGAGCCAGGTCGGCAGCCCTCGACGATACACTCGCCTTTGCCGTCCGCGCTCGGCAGCCCTTGCTCGTCGACCAAGAACGAGAGATCGCAGATCCGATCGCCACGCAGCGAACAATCCGTGCTGACCTTGCACGCGCCGCCGATCTTCGACCGGCACCCGGAGGCGACAGAGACGAGCGCTAGAAGCGCCAGGAGGAGCGCGCGATCACGAACCATGAGCGGCGGGAGCATACACTCGCCTGCGCCCTCGCGCGCCGCTTTTCATGGCACCCTTGCCTCATGGCTGGCGACCTCGACGCCCTCGTCGCGCACCTCGAAGGCCTCGTCGGCGAGTTCCGGGCCGCTCAGCGCCAAGTCCGCGCCCTCGACGACAACTTCCGCTGCGAGGCCTGCGAGGCCTGCCGTCGCTGCCGCTTCTGCACCGCCTGCGCCCGCTGCGAGGAGTGCACCTACTGCGAACACTGCGACGACTGCGCGCGCTGCACCCGCTGCCGCGCCTGCGTCGGCTGCTGTGACAGCACCCAGCTCGAGCACTGCGACGCCTGCGAGCGCAGCCAGCACCTCGTGCTCTGCCTCGCCTGCGTCGACTGCTCGCACTGCATCGCCTGCGTCGGCCTCTCCGGCGAGGAATTTTGCGTGCTCAACCAGCGCCTCAGCCGTCAGGATTTTTTTAAGGTCGCCGCCGCCTTGCGCGGGCACCTCGACGCCGGAGGCCTCGGCGAACGGACGCCGCTCACCGCCGCCGCGACGGGGGCGAGCTCGCCGCCGAGCCCGCCGCGCTTCACGGTCGACTCCCTCCAGCGGATCCGCGCCCGGGTCAAGGGAGCTGGCCGCGACCTCTCCGCCCTCGGCATCCCGAGCCTCACCCCCACCGAGCTCGCGAGCCTCGCCGACGAAGACGCGTGGGCTCCCGAGGCCGCTGCGGCCGTCCTGCGCAGCGAGGACGAGCCCACCGTGCCCGTACCGCCCACCTACGCCGTGATCACCTGGCCAGCCGCCGATCCCCCGCCAAAGCTCCTCCAGGGGCCGCCAGCGCCCTACGTCGAGCCTGAAGCCGCCGAGTGACGGCGGTCGAGGCCCCGTGGTAAGGGCCACCATCATGACCTCGATCACCGAGCGGCTCGCGATCCTCGGCTGCGGCACGATGGGAGAGGCGATCGTCAGCGGCCTGCTGCGAGCCGGCCAGGTCGCCCCCGAGCGCGTCACCGTGACGGTGCGCCGCCAGAGCGTCGGCGCACGCCTCCACGAGCGTCACGGCGTCACCGCGACCACCAACAACCTCGCCGCCTGTCACGGCGCCGACGTCGTGCTGCTCGCGCTCAAGCCTCAGCGTCTCCCCAAGATCGTCGCAGATCCGACGATCCGCGGCGCCCTCGCGGGCAAGCTGGTGATCAGCATCGCCGCTGGGGTCACCCTGCAGCAGCTCAGCGCGTGGTTGCCCGAGAGCGCCTTGATCCGGGCGATGCCCAACACCCCCTGCCTGATCGGCGAGGGCATGACCGTGCTCGCGCGCGGCCCGGCGGTCGCAGATCCCGCCGTCGCCCTCGCCCAGCGGATCTTCGAGACCGTCGGCGCCTGCATCGAGCTCGAGGACAAGCACCTCGACGCCGTGACCGGCCTCGGCGGCAGCGGCCCCGCCTTCGTGTACGTCATGCTCGAGTCGATCGCCGACGGCGGCGTGATGATGGGCCTACCCCGAGCGGTCGCCCTCCAGATCGCCGCTCAAGTCTTCCAAGGCGCCGCCCGCATGGTCTTGCAGACCGGCCTCCACCCGGCCGCCCTCAAGGATCAGGTCACCACCCCCGCCGGCTGCACCATCGCTGGCCTGCTCACCATGGAAGACGGCCGGATCCGCTCCGTACTCGCGCGCACGATCCAAGAGGCCACCCGCGTCGCCCAAGGGCTCGGCGACGACTCCAAGAGCGAGCGCTGACCGCTCCCCTGAGAACGGCCAAAAAATTGGCCCTCCGGGGCGAATGAGCGACCCTGCGCGGGCCGTGCTCGGCTTCGTCCGCACCCTCATCAGCCTCTTCTTCGTCTCCACGCTGGTCTGGTGCTCGTTCACCGTGCCGCTCGGCGGGCGCACCTTCGCCGAGCACATCGACCGGATCGGCCAGACGCATGAGGCCAAAGACCTCATGCAAGGCACCCGCGCCCGGCTCACACCGATCCTCGAGGAGATGAAGCATCGCCTCCTCGGCGAGTACGTCGAGGCACCGACCTTTGATCCTCCCGGAGCGCCGACGCCGCCGAGCGCGCGCGAGGCCGCGAGGATCTCGCCGCCCCCGCGCATCGCCGCTCCGAGTGACCCGAATACGCTCGCGTCCGCGCGTCCTCGTGAGCGCAGCGCGACCGTATCCCCGCGGGGCCCCTCAACCGCGACGAACGCCCGTCTGCCTGGCAAGCGGCGCGAGCCCAGCTTGCCCGCGGCGAGCCTCGCCCGCCCCTAACGGCCGCCAACAGCGTGTCGCGCCTCCTGCGCACACACGGCGGCGCAAGCGCCTCTTGCCAGCCACGCTGCCCTCAGCTACGCTCCGAACCTGCTCTGAAAATGATTTTCAGTAGCAGTTTCGACCCTTCGATCGTCAAAGCCCCGCCATGATCGTCTGTCTGTGCAAGGGAGTCTCGAGCCGCACCATCCTCGACGAGGCGCGCCGCGGCAACACCACGCTCCAGCAGATCCGCCAGTCATGCCAGGCGGGCACCTCGTGCGGCGCCTGCGTCCGGCAGATCCGGCAGCTCCTCGAGGGCGCGTGCGGCTCCCAGCACGAGCACCACGACCAGTCGAAGCCCGCCGATCCCTGCTGACGCTGAGACTTGAAATCAAGTCCAGGTGCTCGGCCGTGGCCGACAGATGGTGGTGAGAGCGTCGACGCGTGGTAGCTTGCCGCGCGATGAAGGGCCACCCCAAAATCATTGATCTACTCAACGACGTGCTGACCGCGGAGCTGACCGCGATCAACCAGTACTTCATCCACGCCAAGATGTGCGCCAACTGGGGCTACGGCAAGCTAGCCGCCAAGATCCGCGCTGAGTCGATCGACGAGATGAAGCACGCCGATCGCCTGATCGAGCGGATCCTCTTCCTCGAGGGGATCCCCAACCTCCAGCGCCTCGGCAAGGTCAACGTCGGCGAGACCGTCAAGGAGCAGTTCGAGCTCGACCTCCAGCTCGAGTACGCCGCGATCGAACGGCTCAACAAGGCGATCGTCACCTGCGTCGAGGCCAACGACGGCGCGACCCGCGAGCTACTGGCCGCGATCCTCGTCTCCGAGGAGGAGCACACCGACTGGCTAGAGACTCAACTGGAGCTGATCCGCCAGCTCGGCGAGCAGCTCTACTGCGCCCAGCAGCTCGGCTGAGGGGTACGCCTGGTCCGCGTCACGGCCTGTCTGAAGGGACAGGCGCGACCGCCGGCGGCTCGTCCGGCAAGGGCAAGTGCAGCCGCTCGCCCGCGCGCGGCATCGCGAAGATCTCTGGGTTAACCTCGACGTTCGCCTCGATCTTCGTGATCCGCGTCGACAGCTGCGTCAGCGCCGCGTCGACCTGCTGCTCGAAGGAGATCTTCACCCCCGCGACCTCGCGCAGCTCGCCGAACGAGACGGTCACGGGCATATCGCCGAGCGGGTTCGCCTGCTTGAACGTCTGCGAGACCGGCGCCTTCGACTCGAGGTCGATCCGCAAGGTGACCAGGTCGCCCCCGCGTGAGGTGAGCTCGATCTCGGCGACTCGACGACCATCACGCTCGACCACCGCCTTCGTCTCCGCGCGATCGAAGTAGCGGCGCCAATCGTGAGCGAGGCAGAGGCTCGCGCTCCACCGCGCCTGCTCGGCCTCGACGCCGCTGAGCGCGCGCAGCCCGTTGATCGGGTCCTCGCCCCACACTTCGCCGCCGAGCCCGCCGAGCCGCATCAAGCCCACCCCAGGCATCGACGTCTCCGTATAGAAATCGCCCGCGCGCCACCACGTCTTCGCCGTACCAAAGAGGCCGAGCTTGCTCGCGTTCATCTCGGACTCGGAGTAGTAGCTCGTGATCGCCTCGATCTTCTCCGCCCCGCCGAGCGCCGCCACCGACGCGCTGAGCAGCTCCTCGGCGTCCGGCAAGCCCTCGGGCGCGGCGACGACCGGCGTCGCTGGCGTCGCTGTCGCCGACGGGGCCACCTCTCGCGGCGGCGTATCACTGGTGGGCGCGCCGCAGCCGAGCACAACACCGACAGCGACCGCAGCGAACAAACGAGCGTGGACGAGCATGGTGCGCACAGGATCACCCTCCAGGCGAAGAGACAACAGAGACCGCGCGGATCGCCGCCTCAAGCGCCGGATCTCGGCCGGCGACGAAGTCTGCGCGGGTCTCCACGACCAAGACATCAGGGACCACCCCATCGCCCTCAGCGACGCTGCCCTTGGAGCTGTGATAGTCGCCGACCACATATTGCAGGGTAGCACCGCCCTCTAGACGCTCTACCAGCGAGGGCAACGCGGCCCCTGCCGAGGCCCGCCCGCCGACGATCTGCACGCGTCCGAGATCCCGCAGCCCCGTCGCGAAGATCTCCGACGTACTCGCCGTGCCCTCATCGACCAAGAGCGCCACCGGCCCAGCGAACGCCGTCGGCGAGCCAGCGACCAGAAATTCTTGTTTGAAGTCGCGAAAATGCAGCACCCCTAGGCTGCCTGTCTCGCGCAGCAGCAGCCGCGCGACCGGCACCGACATCGCGCCGACGCCGCCAGGGTTACCCCGCAGATCGAGCACAAGCGCCGTCATACCGGCGTCACGAAGCGCGTTCATCCCCGCCTCTACGCGCTGGACCATCGGCAACATCCAATAGTTGAACGCCAGATAACCGACGGTCGTACCTCGGATCATCCGCCACTCCACGGTCGTCGCTAGGTCGCGCAAATTGCCCACCGACACCGTCTCACCGGGGGGCAACGCGCACGCGACCGCCACCTCGCGCTCACGATCACCCCGCCGCGGGTCCAAGTAGCGGATCCGCCGCTGCGTCCCCGGCTCGCCGGACAACCAGCCGTCGACCGCCCGGCGCAGCTCAAACGCGAGCTCGCTCGTCCGCTTCGTCCGCGCCCGTGTACGAGCGACCAGCTCGCTCACCGCGCGCCCGTCGACGCTCACCAGCGCCGCGCCCTGCGGCACACCGCTCGCGATCCCCCCGACAGCGGCGTCGACGACGATCATCTGCTCCTCGATCCACCGCAGCGCCAGCGGAGCCCGAGCTGCTCCATGAGGCAGGTCATCATCGCCCGAGTCTGCTGCGGGGGGCAGCACATGAAAGTGGCTCTGCCCCAGGCGACCTAGCAGCTCATTCATCGCCGCGTAGGCCGCGCTCGTCTCCTCGACGCTCGCCAAGCGCGCCCCATACTCGAGGCGCAGCGCCGGCCAATCGAGGCAGCCCAGGGTCGGATCGAAGTGCTTGAGCCGGACGATCTCCCACACCTGCTCGAAGGTCCCTGTGTACGGCGTCACGGGCAGCGGCGGCGCGCTCGACACGTCGAACGAGCTGTGATCCGCGCACCCCGTCGGCGCCGCGACGTCGTCCACGACGGCGGCGCTCGAAGCTGCTTCTTGAACCAGCTTCGGGCCGACGACCGCGGGGGCCGGCGCCGCGCCCTCGCAGGCGAGCAAGACCGCGACGATCGGGGCGCTCCTCCAAGAGAGAGACCCGCTCGGCCGACCAGCGCTCACTCGTAGGTGATCCGCTCGAGGGCGGCCAGGTCGACGACGACGATCTCTTGGCGGCTCAGGCTCAAGATCCCGTCGCGCTGCATCCGGTTGAGCGCGCGCGAGATCTCCTCGCGCACCGTGCCCAATCTGGCCGCCACCGTGTTCATATCCAGCTGCCGCGGGATCACGCAGGGCTTGCCTTGCTCGGCGCCGGCGCGGGTCGCCAGGGTCAACAGGAACGAGGCCAGCCGGCGCTCCACGGAGCGCAGCGAGAGATCGAGCACGAGGTCGATCAACCGATTCGAGCGAAACGCCATGTGCCGCATCAGCGCCATCGCCAGCGGCTGCGAGCGCCCGGTCAGGCTGATCACGAAGTCGGTGTCGAAACGCCACGCCTCCGAGTCAGCCATCGCGAAGGCTGAGGCCGCGCACTGGACGTCCGCTGGCAAGAACCCCTCGCCGATCAGACGCCCTGGTTCGGCCAGATAGAGGATCTGCTCGCGCCCCTCCGAGGAGATCAGGCTGAGCTTGAACTCTCCGGTCTTGACGACGAAGAGCCCAGGTCCGGGCTCACCGCGCCGGAACACCGAGCGTTTGCGCTTGACCTCAATGACTTCCGCGCTCACGCAGAGCTCGGTCATCACATCTTCTGGGATCTGGTCCCAGCCCGCATAGCGCAAGAGCGCCTGACGGATCTGCTCGACCTCCGAGGGGTCCTCCAGCATGGCGGCAGTGTACTCGGGTTTTCGCTCATCTGCGCGCCAACTAGACCCTCGAAGACGACGCAAATTGTGTCTTTCGAGACGCTGGCAATCATTGAACGCCGACTCCCAGCAGTTCTTCAGGCTTCACGGCTCATTTTCGCCCGAAATTCTCCGTTGGCCGATAGTGGACGCGTCATACATGTAGGCAGTACTCTTACAGTGTCGGTTTTTAGGAGCGTATCTTGCCCAGCACCACACCTTCTCGCACCCCACTTCGCCTGCCGCCGCTCCCACGCCCTGGCCTGCCTGTCGAGCGGCGACGCCAGCGTCACGGTGACACGGCTTCAGCGCTGATCGCGGCCTTTGATCACGCGGTGCTCCGCGGCGGCCTCGACGCGGTCCTCTTGGTCGACGAGTACGGCATGCTCGTCTCCAAGAGCTCGACCTCTCTCGATCTCATCCAGCTCGCTGCGGTCACGCCGATCATCGGTCGAGGGCTCGCGAACGCGACCATCCGGCGGCGAGGCCGTGAGCGCGTCCTCTCAGTTCGGCAGGTGGAGGTGCTCGGCGAGACCCTCTACGTCGCGGCCCTCGGCGGCGCGCGAGAACCCCGTGAGCGCGAAGCTGCGACCACCGCGAGCGCCACGACCCGAATCCTCGCGGCCTGATCGCCCGCTCTAGCCGCGGCTCTGGCTCGGCGCTCCGGCTGCAGCGAGGCCGCGCAACGCCGCCTCGAGCGCGATCTCTGGTAGGTCACGCGCCGCGACCGCGCTGGGGATTGAGACCCGGATGTCGGGCTCGACGCCGTTGCCGTCGACGCTGTGGTCGCGCGGCGAGAAGTAGCGGGCGATCGTCAACGACAGCACCGAACCGTCGGGCAGCCCGATCACGTCCTGCACGGTCCCTTTGCCGTAGCTGCGCTCGCCGACGATCTGAGCGCGACGGTGGTCCTGCAGCGCGATCGCCAGCAGCTCCGAGGCCGAGGCCGAACGAGCGTCCTGGACCACCACCAGCCGCGTCGTCTCGTCGGTACCCGCGCGATGAGCGAGCTCTTCACGCAGGATCTGCCCGCCCCGGCCGCGCGTCCGAACGAGCACTCCCTCGCTTATAAAAAGATCCGCGACCGCGACCGCCTCCTGCACGTCCCCGCCCGGGTTCCCGCGCACATCCAGGATAATCCCCGCGAGCCCCTCGGAGCCGGCCGCGCGCCGAAGCTCCGCGAGCACGCGCTGCACCTCAGCCCCGACGCCGCCGCGGAAGGCGCGGATGATCACGTGCGCGTGCTTCTTGCCTGCCCTCTCGACCATATTCGCCTCGACCAGGCGCGCCACCTCTGGCCGTCCCAGCGTGATCTTGAGCGCCGCCGGAGCGGGCTCGCGTCGACGCTGCACGGCGAGCTCGATCGTCTCGCCCTCTGGCCCAGCGAGCAGCCCCTCGACCTCCGCCTGCGAGAGCATCAGGGCCGCGTCTTGGCCGTTCACGCTGAGGATCTGGTCGCCTGCCTCCAGCCCCATCTTGGCCGCCGGTGTCCCAGGTAGCACCGCGCTGATCTCGATCCACGCTGGCAGCCGCTCACCGGGGCGCGGACGATGCAGGCGAACCATCAGACCGGTGCTGCCGAAGCCGCGCCGCCCCAGCGCCTTACGCTCCGCCGCGGTCAAGTAGTGGCTGTGCTCATCGAGCCCGCTGACCACGTGCTTAAGGGCGGACGCGAGGACGCGGCCTTGATCGACAGGATCGACATAGCGATCGAGCACCGTCGTCAGCGCGTCTGAGAAGCCGTCGCGCGTCATCTCAGCGCGGCCCGCCTCGGCCTCACCGATCTTGAAGAGCGACTGCGCTGCGAGCGTGAGCCCGACGCCGCAAGAGAGCGCGATCAAGGAGCGGAGGATCGACATGACCGTTGATCTTGACCTCGAGGTCGCCGCAGGTCCAGCACAGGACCACAGGAGCACATCTCGGCGGTCGTAGTCGCAGGTAGGCGTCAGCGCCACGGCTAGGCCGCGACGCTCTGGGTCGCCGGCTCGGGCGCTGCGATTCGAAGGGTGACCGACCCCTCACGCGCGGCCGCGAACAGCGCGTCCTGCTCCACACGGGCGCGCTTCAGCGCCACGAGGGCGTTCAAGAGGGGGCCCTCCACGGCGGCGTCGACGAGCTGGCGGATGAAGCGGTGGTGCGTTGGGCTGGTGTGCATGGTGACCTCGCGCCCAAATCTTTGCATCCACCATGCCAACCGAAACCACTACGGTTTTTCTGCGAACCGGCCGGCGCTGGCCGACATCATGGCCAGTTGTCCCGCGCCCTGGCCGACACGCTGTCCACACGAAGCATCACCCAAGAAAAACGGCGCCGCGCCAGCTCCCTGGCCGCGGCGCCTCCTTCGCCCGCTCGCTTCAACGCTCGGGGACATCCTCGCGGGCGTAGCGGATCAGCTCGCGCAGCTGCTTCGGCGAGAGGTGACTCGCGACCGTGTGCAGCTCCTCGAGCAGCTCCGTCTTGGCGCTCGAGCGGGCGGCCTTCTGCTTCGGCAGCAGCTCCGTCGGATCGCAGCCGAAGGAGTTCGCGAGGAGGAGCAGCGACTCGATGCGAGGCGCCTTGTAGCCGAGCTCGAGCTTGTTGACGGTCGTCACCGTGAGACCCGTCGACTTCGCGAGCTCCTCGATGGTCATGTGCGGGCGCCAGCCTGTCTCACCGCGGCGCTTGCGACGAGTCTTCGGCGGCGGCGTGGCGAGCCGCCACTGCCGGATCCGACGACCGATTTCTTGGGCAACTTCGTTCATTCGAGCGATCTCCTCAACCTGGCCAATCGATCATGGCGTGAAGTTCATGACGCAAGGGCCAGTCCACTTATGTGGGCCATGTCCCCTCGTGCCTGTCCCTAAAATACACCACGAAGACCTAGCGAAGGCAAGATGTACCGCAGCGCCTGCGCGTTGCAGCCGCGCGCCCCATAGACTTGCGCCGCGGTGGCGGGCTGCTCCGAAGGCAAGCAAGCGAGCACCTCCTGCGCATACGTGCTGTTGATCACGTCGAGGGTCGTCTGGAGCATCCATGTCCTAAAGATCCAAGAGCGTTCGATTCGCAGATCGAGCTGGAAGAACGGCATCAGCCGCCGATTGTTGCGGTTGCTGGAGAGCGCGTCGGCGAAGCTCTGATCGCCGATCTGCGCGGTGTAGGGCCTGCCGGAGTGGACGTGTACGCGACCGCCGAAGCTCCACTTGGAGCCGACGCGGTAACCAAGGACCAGGTTGAGGATGTGGCGCTGATCCCAATTCGAGGGCGCGCTGCCGCCGACCCGGAACTCGCGGGTCGAGCGCGAGAGCGTGTACGCGGCCCAGCCGAAGAGGCGCATCCGCGGCGCCAAACGCAGCATGGTCTCGAGGCCATACGCCCAGCCCTTCACCTTCGTCACAAGGTCTTCGACCTCGGTCACGTCGCCGCTCACCGCCGCCGAGATGTCGTAGTCCTGCAGGTTGGAGAGGCGGCCGAGGTAGGCGTCCTGAGTGAGGATCACCTGCTCGCCCAGGCGAAGCTCGTAGCCGAGGCTGCCTTGCAGGTTGCGCTGGAGGCCGCGCTCGAAGCCGAAGCTCTCGAGCCCCGGGATCGGCACCGGCAGGCTCGGCGGCTGGTGGTAGAGCCCGACGTTCTGCCGCAGCGTCCAGCGGTCGCTCAGGCGCTCTCGCACGAGCACGCGCGGATCAAAGCCCCACGCGTGCGTCACCGATCGCGCCTGGGGTAGCACCGCAGAGGGCCCGTCTTGGACGTACAGATCTGCCCGCAGGCCGGGCCGGAGCTCGACCCGCCCCTGCTGCCACAGCAGCTCGGCGTAGAGGCCCGTCGCTGAGACGGTGCGGTCACCGAGGATCAGCGCCGTCGCGTCTGCGGCTGACGGATCCTCGATGTCGCTCTCCACGCGAAAGATCTGAAACTCTTGATCGACGCCGAGGCCGAAGACCGCCCGCTTGGAGCGCCGCAGCGGCAGGCGCAGATCGACCCGCGGCGAGACCAACCACTCCAGCGTGCGCGTGTCGGCGACGCCGGAGCGATCCAGCCCGAACGCGACCGTGTAGTCGACGAAACCATCCTCGCCGATCCGCTGGCGCACGCGGTTCACGACCCGATGGAACTCGAAGCGGAGGAACGGCTGCGGCGCCGCCTTCTCGCCGATCTCGTCGTAGCTGCCGAAGACAAAGAGCGTGTAATTCCCGCGCGCTCCGAGGCGGTGATCGAGGCGCGCCTGATAGTCCCAAAAAGCGATCTTCGCGCTCGACTGGACCAGCGTCAGCGCCGCCGCGGTGTAGCTGTAGCGCCCGGCGAGGGTCAAAGAACCACGCGCCTGTCCCTTCGAACATTTGCTCTTGCGCTCCTCGACGCACCCGGTGAGCCTCGGCCGGTTGATCGGGATCTCGAGGATGCCGCCCGCGTCGGTGAGGCGGACGTCGAACTCGCCGCGGACGCGGTCACGGCTCGCCGGCCGCGTCCGACCCTCGATGATCCCGCTTGTGTAGCGGCCGAGGCGCACCGGCGCGCCGCTCGGGTAGAAGTCGACCGAGTCGATGAAGTACGGGTGGACGACCGCCGGCCCGACCGCGACGTGGAAGAGGATCGGCACGCGAACGCCGTCGAGGTAGTAGCCGGTGTTGCCAGGCGCCGCGCCGCGCACGACCACATACGGCAGGAAGCCGGCGACCGGCGCCGCCCCCGGCAAGCTCATGATCACCCGAAACGGATCGCCGCGGCTGCCCGGGACAGCGTGGATCTCCTCATCACGCAGCGTCGTTTGCGAGACCGCGATCTCGCGCTCTTGCTTGACGATCGTCCGATAGCGGCTGCCCTCAAGGTCAGGCGCGAGGCGATACTCAAACTCCACGTCCTGCCGCGCGCCGAGCGTCACCGACGTGCGCAGCTCATCGTGGCCGTCGGCGCGGAGGACCAGCGGGTAGAGACCTGGCGCGAGCATGACCTCAAAGCGCCCCTCCGTGTCCGTGAACACGACCTCGCTCTCGCCCACCAACACCCGCGCGCCGGCGACCGGATCGCGCCCGCCGAGCGTGAAGATCCGCCCACGAAGGCGCGAACGGGCCGCGCCGAGCTCCTCCGCCGGATCAGGCGCGGGGAGCCTCAGATCCTCGCCTGCTGCCTCACCGCTCGACCCAGCAGGTCCTGCCAAGGCGAGCGCCAGCGCGAGCTGAGAGGTGAGCACCGGCGCAGGATAACGGACCCAGCCTGCGCCGCGGAGGAGAAGCTCATGCGCCCGCGCGCGCCATCCCGCTCAGCTCAGGACATAACGGAGCCGCCACACCCGCTGCCCGCGGCGGCGGGTGATCACCTCGCGCCGACTGACCGCGCCGAAGGGCGCCTCGCCCCGCCAAAAACTCCACGGTGCGCCGAGGTTGCGCAGCCCCAGGTGCGCGATCGCTGGGTCCTCGAGCACCGCCATCGCCTCGAGCGCGACTTCATACACGTCGCTCGCGAAGTGCAGCTCGCCGCCCGGACGGAGCTGCCGGCGCAGCACCTCACACAGCGACGGCTCTAAGACCCGCCGCTTGTGGTGCCGCTCCTTGAACCAAGGATCAGGGAAGAGCAGGTGGAAGCGATCGACCGCCGCCTCGCCGAAGACCTGGTCCATGTCGACGTTGAGGTTGACGTACCCAAAGACCAGGTTTGGGATCCCTTCCGCGGCCGCGCGCGCGCGGTTCATCGCGACGACCTTTTCACGGATTTCGAGCCCGACCACCAGCCGCTCGGGGTGGAGGCGAGCGAGCTCGAAGCTGAAATCCGCGTCCGCGCAGCCGAGCTCGACGTCGACCTGAGCGTCCGCCGCGAGCTGCCGCGGCCGCTCGATCGGCCGCGCCCGAACCCGCATGAACGCGAGGCCGAGCGGGTTCACGTGCTGACGGACGCCGCGCATCGACCTACAGGCCGCGTCAGGTCGCCTTGGGGATCTTGGCCGCGTCCGCGATGAAACGCGCGAGGCCGACGTCCGTGAGCGGATGCTTGATGAGCTGATCGATCACTTTGAGCGGGATCGTCGCGACGTCTGCGCCCATGCGCAGCGCCTGTAGCACGTGGGTCGGCGAGCGAACAGAGGCGACCAACACCTGGGTCTCGAAGGCGTAGTTGTTATAGATCTCGACGATCTGCGCGACCACGTCCATGCCCTCATGGCCGACGTCGTCGAGGCGGCCGACGAAGGGGGAGATGTACGTCGCGCCTGCCTTCGCGGCGAGCATCGCTTGGATCGGCGAGAAGCAGAGGGTGACGTTCGTCTTGATCCCCTCGCTGGTGAGCACCTTGACGACCCGCAGCCCGTCGCGGATGAGAGGGATCTTGACGACGATGTTGGGGGCGATCTTCGCCAGCTCCAGCGCCTCGGCGAGCATCCCCTCATACGTCGTCGCGAGCACCTCGCCGCTGACGGGCCCTGGCACGATCTCGCAGATCTCGGACAACACCTCGCGCATCGGCCTGCCGACCGCGGCGACCAAGGTCGGGTTGGTGGTGACGCCGTCGAGGACCCCGAGCGCGGCGGCCTCACGGATCTCGCGGACATCAGCGGTGTCGATGAAGATCTGCATATCGGTCGCTCTTAACACACGGCGCTCAGCGCTTGTCAACGAAGCGCCAGCGCACTAGCTTCGCCTCCTTATGCCGCTCCCCAAGCTCGGCGTCGTCTTGCACGACGAACTGGCGCTGCGGGCCGCGCGAGCCGACGACCCCGTCGACCTCGTGGTCCTGCGCACGACGCTCCTCAACCCGCCGCGCGCGGCCGCTGCGAGCAAGCTCGCGGCTCACATCCATGAGCTCCACCCCGACGCCGAGATCATCCCGTATGTCTGGCACTTGGTCAGCCACGGGCCTAGCGATGGCCTGCGGGGGATGGCCACGCGCACGCTGCCAGGCGAGCCGCGACGTTATGGTCTGCTGCAAGACACGCCTGAGGTGCGCGAGGCTTGGACGATCACAAAACTCTGCGCCGAGGCCCTCGGCGCGACCGATCTGATCCTGCGGACCCCCGCCAGCTTCACGCCGAGCAAGGCGCACCGCGACCGCCTCCACGCCTTCGTTGAGGCGCGCGCGGCCGAGTCGTTTGGGCTGATCTGGGAGGCTGAGGGGTTGTGGGAGCCGCCGGAGACCTTGGCGATCGCCCGCGAACTCGACATCGCCACCGTCATCCCCGCATTTGACGGCACGGGCCGTCCCTTCTCGAAGACGCTCGAGCGGCGGTGGCTGCGAGTCGATGGCGCCGGCCCGACCACGCGGCTGCGGCCGATCCTGGCCGAAGGTCTGTTGGCGAGCGTCGAGGAGAACTCGCCCGAAGAGGACGCGCCAGTGATCCTCTTTGCAGGCCCCAACGGCTACGCGAACCTCCGCGCGTTCGCCGCTTACGTCATCGGTGAGGGGGACGAAGGCCTCGCCTCCTGAACGCGGGAGCGCGATTTCGGCCCAGGAACTAGGCCTCCTCGAGCCTCAAGCACAAAAAAAAGAGCCGCCGCGGTGAAACCGACGGCGGATCCTGGAGGCTCCAACTCGCTTAAGAAGCGGCGGACGGCGCCTCAGCGGCCTTCTTCGTGGTCTTCTTAGCGGTCTTCTTGGCCGCCTTCTTTGCGGGCGCCTTCTTGGCCGCCTTCTTGGCGGGCGCCTTCTTGGCCGCCTTCTTTGCGGGCGCCTTCTTGGCCGCCTTCTTTGCAGGCGCCTTCTTGGCCGCCTTCTTGGCGGGCGCCTTCTTGGCCGCCTTCTTGGCGGTCTTCTTGGCCGCCTTCTTGGCGGTCTTCTTGGCCGCCTTCTTGGCGGTCTTCTTGGCCGCCTTCTTGGCGGGCGCCTTCTTGGCCGCCTTCTTAGCGGTCTTCTTGGCCGCCTTCTTGGCAGGCGCCTTTTTGGCCGCCTTCTTGGCGGGGGTCTTCTTCGCGGTGGTCTTCTTGGCCGCCTTCTTGGCGGTCTTGCGCTTCGGCTTGGCAGGCTCGGTCTGCTCAGCGGCGGGCGTGGTGTTGTCGTCTTGCATCGTTTCCTCCCTCCTTTAGGGGCAACGGTGCACAAAAGCTACCTACTCCGCGCGTGCGCTGTCAACGCCAATTAACATCTTTTTTACTCAATTATAGGAAGGTGCATGATCATTTTAGGTAGTTGACCGCTCGTAGCCGATAATCACTTGCTTTTCTGGGCGGCCGGTGCGAATCGCGCGCGAGCCCGCCAAGCCTCGTCGACTTGGCACAGCGTCCCGGATTTTGCATCATTAAGGCGGACTCGTCGTTGACTCGCGCGTCTCACGCGCCTTCCTGGTTCCTATGTTGAAGACCCATTGGCCCGCTCAAGAACCCGCTCCCGCTCCCGCCCAAGCGCTCGTCCTCGGGCTCGTGGAGCCCACGACGATCGCCCAACGCTTCGGCGACGCGGTCGCCACGGCCGCCGTCGCCGCGCGTTTTCGCGCGAATGCCGGCGACCGCTTCGCCTTCACCCGCCTTCTTGAAGGTCACCTCCAGCACGTCATCCTGATCGGTCTCGGGGCGCAGAGCGCGAGCGCCGCGACCACCCGCAAGCTCGCCCACGACGCCGCGAAGGCGGCTAACGCGGTCGGTGCGACCCACCTCATCCTCGACCTCCGCGGCGCGCTCGCCCCAGCCGACGCTCGGCGCCTCGGCGCTCTCGTCGTCGAGGGCGCCCACCTCGGCCTCTACAGCTACGATCGTTACCTCGACGCCGAGCGCCGTCGTTCACCCGCCCTCGTCGAGCTCTCGGTACTTTCTGACTTTAAGGACATGTCGCAAGGAGCCGAACGCGGCGGCGTCGGCGCCGCTTGCATCGCGCGCGCGCGCGACCTGGTCAATGGACCAGCAGAGCTGGTGACCCCGAGCTTCCTCGCCGAGACCGCGAGGTCGTCGGCCCGCGCGCACGCGGCGCTCGGGCTCGAGTGTGAGGTCCTGGAACGCGACGAGTGCGAGCGCCGCGGCATGGGCCTCTACCTCGCGGTCGCCCGCGGCAGCGCCGAGCCGCCCAAGTTCATCCACCTCCGCTACAAGCCGCGGGACGACGCGCCGACCCGCGGCCGGATCTGTCTCATCGGCAAGGGGGTCACCTTTGACAGCGGCGGCCTCTCGCTCAAGCCGAGCGACGCGATGATGGGCATGAAGATGGACATGGCCGGCGCGGCCGCGGTGATCGCCGCGCTCGAGGGCGCCGCGCTGCTGCAGCTCCCGTGGGAGATCCACGCGATCGTCGCTGCGACCGAGAACATGGTGAGCGGCGCCTCCTACCGCCTCGGCGACGTGCTCCGCGCCGCCAACGGCAAGACGGTCGAGGTCGACAACACCGACGCCGAGGGCCGCCTCACCCTCGCCGACGCGCTCGTCTACGCCGGTCACTTAGAGCCCGACCTCACCATCGACCTCGCCACCCTCACCGGCGCGTGCATCGTCGCGCTCGGTCCCCACATCGCTGGCGTCATGTCCCCCGACGAGGGGCTCACGCGCGCCTGGCTCGACGCGGCTCAACGCGCCGGGGAGGACATGTGGCGCCTGCCGCTGCCGAGCGCCCTCAAGGAGCTGCTTAAGAGCCCGATCGCCGACATGCGCAACACCGGAGATCGCGCGGGCGGCTCGATCACCGCGGGGCTCTTCCTCTCAGAGTTCGCCGGCGACCAGCGCTGGTTGCACGTCGACATCGCCGGACCGGCGATGGTCAAGAAACCCTACGGCGTCACCGATGAGGGCGGCTCCGGCTTCGGCGTCGCGACCATCCTCGAGCTGCTCGCCAGCGACGACCCTATCCTCGAGCGAACACCCGCGATCTGACCAGCCGCTTAAAGTTAAGCGCCGACGCTCGTGAAGAGCGCCTCGAGTTGGAGCGCCATCTCGCCCTCGCCGATCCCCTTCGCGAGGGCGAGCTCTTGGACGAGCAAGGTGCGCGCCGTCTCCAACATCTTGCGCTCGCCGAAGGAGAGGTCCTTGTCGGTGCGGAGGATGCAAAGGTCCCGCATCACCGTGGCGATCGCCGGCAGAGAGCCCGTCTTGATCTTTTCGAGGTACTCACGGCTACGACGGTTCCACGTCGCCGTCGAGATCCGCTCTCCCCGGCGGTTGAGGACCTCAAAGACCTCGCTGATCTCGGCGTCGCCGACCAAGCGACGCAAACCGACGGCGACGGCGTTCCGCTTGGGAACCATCACCTTCATCTCGTTCTCGAGGACGCGGAGCACATAAAACTCCATCGCCGAGCCGGAGATCTCGCGCCTCTCGACCCCGACAATTTCGGCGACTCCATGGCCCGGGTAGACGGCCTTCTCGCCAACCTCGAAATCAGTCATGAACTGCTTCCAAGGGGGATTACGTATCAACCCCCAGAGACCGACGAGCCTAGCACGGTGCGCAGAACTGAGTCAACGGACGCGAGCGATCACACACCCACGAGTGCGGAGCCTCGCCAGAGCCCGCGGTCACGCCGCCGCCGCACCGGCCGAGCGTGAGCATCTGCCCTCTTCTTGCAGGCCCGCGGTTCTTCCCTATCATTGCCGCCATGCCGCGCCTTCGCCCCCGTGGGTCACACCCCCTCCTCAGCCACGCGCGGTGGCTCGTCGCCGCCGTGGCGCTGGTCCTGCTCGGGTGCGCGACCACCCCGGAGCGCCTGCCGCCGCTCACCCGGCAGTTCTATTACAACCTGCCCTCAGCGACAGATCAGCAGGCGTTCCTCAAGCTGCGCGAGTCAGAGCGTCAGGGTTTCCTCGAGCAAAAGGGCCTGTGGGCGCTGTGGACGGCGCTCTCGGCGGACGAGCGGCAGGCGGTAGAGAGCGGCGAAGTCCGCCCCGGTTTTAAGGAATTTGCCGCCTTTATGGCGTGGGGGCCGCCCGCTGACACCCAGAAGCGCGGCGATCTCCGCTACCACACCTTCATCCGCTGCACGAGCGGGCCGAAGGCGGGGCGCTACGTGCCGAACAACCTCGAGTGCGACGGCACCTCCTCCGAGATCGAGCTGATGATCCGCGACGGCGCCGTCGCTGAGATCAAATACCTGAACTGAGCGGCGCGGCGCGCCTTAGATGTCCGCGGTGCGCATGAACATCGGCTGCGCGAGCAGCCAGAGGCTGAGCATGCTCATCAGCGCCATGCCGACCATCATCACCAAATGGACGCGCAGGCTCGCTCGGCGATCACCCCCATAGACGCGCGCGGCTTCGCGCTGAGCGACGTAGATCCCATACACATGGCCGACGATCACCAGCCCCACCTGGATGTACCAGATCGTCTCGGGCGACCAGAGCGCGGTCAACGGCGCGCGCGCCGTGCCGAAGAGATCGTGACCCCAACCCAGAGGATCCGAGATCAAACGGCGCAGCTTGGACCACTCCCAGAACACGTGCACAGAGTTGTGCGCGAGGTGATAAAAGAGCGCGATCGGCAGGAGCGTGTAGCTGAAGCGGACGAAGAGGCGCCGCACGCTGACGTCACGTCGACCGCTCGCCCAGCGCATCAGCGAGCAGAGGCCCAGGTAGAGGAGCCCCGGTGACACGACGCAGGCGATCATCATCAAGGTGAACGTGAGTGTGCCGCCGTGGCTGCCGCCGAAGCCCAGCAGATCGCCGCCGAGGAGCGCGACTTGGAGGTCGATGAGGCCGCCGCGCAGCGCGTCCTCCCACTCCATCCACAGCGGGATCATCGCGGCCCCGTGGAAGGCGCTGACGATGAAGACCAGCAGCGCCATGTACGCCTCATCGATCCTGGCGCGGTGCGGGTACAGGACGTCCGCGCCGCTCGATCGCAGGTTGAGCGCGATGTTGTCGTGCGGGCAGCTCTTCACGCACTCGGTGCAGAGCGTGCAGTACTGGTTCTCGTTCATCGACCCCATGAACTCATGGGTCGGGCACGGGTAGCCGCGCTCGTTGCCGCGGAAGCAGTCCTTCGTGGTGCAGCGCTTACACACGGCGTCGTCGCGGCGGCGCAGCTCCAACATACCCATCATCGCGTACTGCCCCGAGACCCGGCCGACGAAGCAGACGTACCTGCACATCGCCTTACGCTCATAGACGACCAGCAGGAGCCATGACAACGCGACCATGCTGATCGCGAGCGCGGAGGTCAACCATGGCCGGTTCGCCGCGTCAAAGATGATCTCGAGCCAGGTGACGAAGGCGAAGAGCACGATCGCTGGCCACATCCACAGGCGAAAGCGCGGGTACCTCCGCCGGAGGCCCGCGATCTGCCGCACCTTCACGAGGCTCCGGCGCATCACCCAGTCTGGGATGGCCGTCCATGGGCACATGAAGCACCACAGGTTGCCGAAGAAGAGCACCATGAAGATCAGGCCGATCCACCAGATGTTCCACGTGAGCACCGGCGCGATGTTGCGGCCAGGCTCCTGCGAGCCGACGAGGCCGCAGACGATCACCGCGAGGAAGCCGATCACCACCGGGACCTGGACAAGCGGCTGAAGCCAGCGGCTCTTGAGCGCCCTTTTAACGGCTGACCAATGGGTCAGGTCAAGGCGCCAGTAACCCCGCGGCTCTGACATCCTCCCTGCACTACGCTCGCCGCGCCGCTCAAACACCGCGAAGGAGAGCAGGAGGATCAACACTGACGCGCCAAAGAACGCCTCGTTGGGGATCCCCGGCATCAAGTGCACGTACGCCTTGCGCTTAACCACCGAGACGTCATCAAAGGCCGCGACCTCGAAGAATCCGCCGCCCGCGAGCGCCTCCTCTTGAGCCGCGGTGAGGCCACGACCCCGCTCACCGCCGCGCTCCTCTTCTAACACCAAGGCGCCGCTCGCGGTCCGCTTGCGACCGAAACGATCGGTCGAGATCCCCGCGTCGCCGCTGGCGGGCGGCAGCTCCTCGACGGAGAGCGGCGGCGGCGCGGCGAGTAACGCCGCGTGCACCAGCACCTGCGCGTCCGGCTGGCGCGCCTCAACCTTGGCGCCGACGATCCAGGCGAGGCCGATCGCCGCGACGACGACGGCGAAGCCGCGGGCAAAGGCGCCGCCGCGGAGCAGCGCGAGCGGATCCTCCTCCTCCTCGCCGTGCGAGCGCTGCCCCGCGACGATCGGCAGCCGATGACGCGCCTTCACCCGCCTTCTCCACCGCCGCGACGACCCAGGGTTAGCACGTTCGGCGCGCGCACCCACGTCTCCGGCGCGCCAGCGGCGAAGCGTCCCGCGTTGAGATCGATGACAGAGCTCACCGAGACCGCGCACTCCGAGAGCTTCGTGGTGTCGAGCGTCGCCCAGAGGATCTGACCGCGGCCCTCGGCGAGCTCGGGGTTGTTCGGCGGACCCGCGCCGATCGCCACATGCGCGCCCTCTTCGTCGATCGCGAGCGAATAGGGCGCGTTGCCGGCGCTCAAGATCGAATCAAGGCCGTCGACGCGGCCGCAGACGCTGGGCGACGCGCCGCCGCGGATCACATAGACCCCGGCCATGGGGTCGCTCGCGGCCAGCAGCCAAGACGCCGGCTCGCCGCCGCTCGCCGCCCGCAACAGGCGCACCTCGTTGAACACCCGCAGCTCCTCAAAGCCGGGCGCCACGCCGGCCGCCGAGGGGACCGCCGCGCAGGCGCTGTCGATCGTCCAGAGCCGCGGCGGGTTGAGGATCTGCGACTGGACGGCGAGGAATTTTGCGCCGCTGCCGTCGGGCGCGATGAAGCGCGTCGTCCAAGCTGACCCAGAGGCCAGCTTTGCGCCGCAGCCGGTGATCGCCGCGGCCTCGCTCGCCGGATCGGACGCGCCGAGCCCGCTCGGCAGGTTCAACAGCGCGACCGACTCTGAGCCGTCACACGCGAGCGCGACGCGGTTGCCAGCGACGGCGCTCAGACCCCAAGCGCCGAGGCATGGGACGTCGAGTCCGCCGAGATCGAAGGCGCCGATCCGCCCCTCCAGAGCGCCCCCGGCGGGCTCCACGATCAGGAGCTTCCCCGGCTTCGACCAGTCGAGCGCGCGTAGATCGTTGCCAAAGACACCGACGAGGAGTCGACCGCTCGGGTGCAGGACCGCGAAGATCGCCTCTTGCTGGGCGAGCGGGAGCGCGCCCACACCGCCTGTGAAGCCGCCCGCACCGTCAAAATAGGCGCTGGCAGGGATCACGCCGCCGATCGCATCGGCGACGAGGGACGCGAGCGGAAAGGTCAGCAGGGAGCCGCTCTCGGTCGCTGGATAATGGCCGACCAACACATGAAGGGCCTGATCGGCGAGCACGACGCCATATGGCTCATCGAGCAGGTTACCATCGATCTGCAGGCCGGTCGGGTCGGGCTTGAGATCGACTCCGATGCGGCCACGGAGCGTCGGCGTGTCGCTGAGCTCGTAGACGTCGAGGCGATCGTCGAGGGTCTGCGCGGCGATCAAGAACGTACACGCGCTCGCGCCCTCGCAGGCGAAGAGGCCTCCCTCAGGCTCGCCGCTGCTCTCGTCGCTGGTGCTGGTGCTTGAGGGGCTGCTGGTCGCTCCCGTATCATCGATCGGGTTGGTCGGCAGACAGCCGCAGGAGAGCGACAAGGCGAGCCAGAGGTGGTTGGGGCGAATTGAGCCCATGAGGTCACCACCCTACCACCACTCGGCGACTTCGCGCCTGGCGACTAGCGGCGGCCGAGCGCGACCTTCATCAACAACAAGGCCTCCCGCGCGGCGTTCGCGACGAGCTGGCTCTCTTCAGGTTCGCCGGAGACCGCCTCGAGGTGGTCCCTCCCCATCAAGAAATTGGAGCCGAGGGTGCGCCCTTGGAGCTGCGCGAGGAAACGATCCTGGGTCAGCTCGAGGTTGCCGCGGTAGTCGTAGACCTTGATCCGGTTGATCTTACCCTCAGCGTTGACGCCGACGCCGACCTCGAGGGTGAGCACGCCGCCGTTGAGGATCTTCGGCTTGGTCCGGGGATCGATGAAGATCGCGACGCCCAAGAAATTGCCGGCGAGGTCCTGCGCGACGAAGAATTCTGGGAGCTTGTCCTCGGGGTACAGCTCGAAGCCGAGCTCGCGTTCGAGCAGCGCGACCTCGTCGTCGGCGAAGGTGTAGCGCTTGATCCTCCACGCGTTCGGGTCCGCGTCGGGGAAGAGCTTCATCAGGTTGCGATGGGTGATCTCCCAGCTCCCCCACTTCGCGAGGTGCGCCCCCGCGGGGCGCTGCGGGCCGACAGCGAGGAGCGCGATGGACAAGGCGAAGAGTTGGCAGGAGCGCTTCATCATCTGGCGACACCGATGACCGCGGCTATCGTAGGGCGACGGGTGGGTGCGACGTCAAGCGATCTCGTCATGTTCACCCGAGAGCGCTCGTGAGGCCCTTTATGGGAGCGGTGCTCAGAAGTCTGCGACCGCTTGGAAGGTGAAGAAATCGTTGTAGAGCTGGTTCTTCGGGCCGCCGTCTTCACGCAGGATCCCGACCTCGGCTTTGAGGGTGAAGCGAGGCAGCACAGGCAGGCGCAGGCCGATCACATGCGCCTGCATCGCCTCGTCGTAGCGATAGCTGTCAGAAAAATCCGAAATTACGGCCCCTCCGCCCGGCAACGCGCGTGGGACCGCGAGATCCGGGTCGGCGTGGTCGAAGCGATACTGGAGGATGAGGCCAGGTAGGCGGGTCTTTTTGCGGCGAAACAGCGGCTGCGCGATCTGAGCGTAGCCGCCGAGCATGCGCCGATCCTCGAGGATCCCGGAGGACTTGGCCGCAGCGGTCGCCGCGTCGACGCCGTATACGAGCTCCGCGCGGAGATGAGGCAGCGGGATGCGGCTGTTCACCAGCTCGTCGAGGTTGAGATCGAGGTGCGCGCCCGCCCGCCACGTCGGCGCTTGGGCGCCGTCAGGAAAGGTCTTTCCCCGCGGATCTACGACGTTGAGGGTGCTCTCGGGGTGTTTGCCCCAAATATACGAGCCACCCAGGTTTAACGCGGGCACTGGCCTGATCTGGATCCGCGCGAGCAGGGACTTGTTGCCGTTGTTGTCGGGGGTGATCCCGAGGATCGAGCCGTCCGCGCGTGCGAACTCGGCGTCGCGCCGACGGCGCTCGCAGACCTCATCGACCTGGCCGACGGGCTGGTAGCGATAGAGGAGATCGGCGCTGCGGGTCTGGGTGCAGGCATCGCCGTTGATGAGGCCGAGATCGAGCTCGATCGGGCGGATCGGACGCTCCTGCCCGAAGGTCGGCCGCCACTTGATCGTCGCGCCGAGGTCGATCCATGAGCCGGGGTAGACGCGGCCGACGCTCATCGCTAGCGGCCTCGTGACGAACCATCGGACCGGCGCGTCGTGCTCTTCGTCTTCGACCCCGAAGGGCACGATGAAGACGCCCGCGGTGATCTTGAAGCCTTCGCGCAGCCAGCGGCCGCTGCGCTCGGCCCAGGTGAACGGGTTCACCTCGAGCGCGGCGGACTCCATCAAGACGACTGGCGACCAGGCCGGCGCGACGTCAGCAGCGCCGGCGGGCGCGCGTGGGATCGACAAGAATTCAAAGGCGATCCGCGCATAGACGACGTCCGCGTAGATCGGCGCGCCGAAGAAGAGGTTCGCCGCGCCGCCGCCGAAGAAGGGCAGGGTCTTGAGGCGCTCGAAGCCGCCGCCCTCGGGGTCTCGAGCGCTGGTGTTGGTCCGCTCGCTGACCATAAAATTGACGCCCAAATAACCACGGAGCTGGACAGCGCCGCCGCTGGGGCCGTCGGCGCCGAGGCGACCAGGATCGAAGAAGCCGACGCCGCCGCCGCTCACCGCGGCGCGATCCGTGACACCGCCCAGCGTCACCGCCCCCGATCGGCTGCGCGAGGCGGCGGGGAAGAGCGCGCCCTCGCCGGCGCTGAGCTCCTCGATCATCGGCATCGGCGGGGCCTCCTGTGGAGGCTGTGGCTCGACGTCCGCGACCTCGTGGAGCTGGGCGCTGCGATCCGTCGGCGCGGCGGGGGGAGCGGCCGCGCTCGCGCTGAGCGCGAGCTGGGCGCTTAGATCGAAGAGGACGAGCAGGGTCATCGGACGAGCGCAGGGCGACTCTAACTGAGCGACGTGCGCTTGTGCTAAGACGAGCTTCGATGATGCGGATCCTCGCGTTTACCTCACTCATCTCCGTCATCGCGACCGCCTGCGGTGACGCTCCCGCTCCCGCCGCAGCGCCAGCGCCGGGCAGCTCCGCGGTCACGACGCCGACGCCGACGTCGATCGTCGATCCCTACATCACGATCCAAGAGACGCTGGCGAAGGACAGCCTCGACGCGCTGCCTGAGCTCGCGGCGAGGGTGGTGACGGCCTCGGAGCCGCTTCAGGAGGCGGCGGGGATCTCGGCGGTGATCGCGGGCGCAGGCCGGTTACCCGCGACAGATATTGAGACCGCGCGGGTCGCCTTTGAAAAAATGAGCATGGGGCTGATCACGTACCTCAAGGCCAACCCCGCCGAGCGAGCTGACCTCGAGGTCATCCACTGCACCATGGCCTTTAACAACAAGGGCGCGTACTGGGTGCAGCGCAAGGGAGACGTCAACAATCCCTACCACGGCAAGATGATGCTCCGCTGCGGCGAGGCGCTGGCCTGGGACCAAGCGCCCGGCTAGCCAGGAGGAGCCCCGGTGGCCTCGATCAGACGTCGAGGTTGCGCGCGTTGAGGGCGTTTTGGGTGATGAACTCGCGCCGAGGCTCGACGTTGTCGCCCATCAGCACCGAGAAGACGTTGTCGGCCTCGACGTGATCGCCGACGCGCACCTTGAGCAGCGCGCGGCGAGCCGGATCCATGGTGGTCTCCCACAGCTGCTCTGGGTTCATCTCGCCGAGGCCCTTGTAGCGCTGGATCTGAAGGCCGGCGCGGCCGATCTCGCCGATGTGCTCGACGAGGTCGACGAGGCGCGGAGGCTGGAGGACTTGGTCACCCTTGCGCAGGGTGAAGGTGGAGTTGGAGCCGCCGAGGGAGGCGATGTACTCGCGGACTCGTACGAGCTCGGTGATCTCGGGCGCGGTGACCAGCTCGGCGTCGACGAGCTCGGTCTGGGTGACGCCGTCCGCGAGGATCTGCAGGCGGATCGCCCGTCGCTTCGGGTCGGCGGCGTCTTCGATGATCGAGGCGGTGACTCGCGCGCGATCCATCGCTGCCTCCACACGCCGGGCGAAGTCTTCGCCGTAGGTGCGCGCCGACTCCGCGTTGTCGAGGCGAGCGAGCAGAGGCGCGAGGCCTTCGCGTACGAGGTCATCCGCGATCGCCTCGATGACCGCGGGGCGGTGGTTGCGAGCGATGTTGCTCAAGATCGCGCGGTAACGGAGGCCGCGGCGGGCGAGCTCGGCGAGGACCTCGCGGCTGACCCCGTGATCGCCGATCTCGAGGGTTACGTCGTCGATCGCGTTGTCGATCACGTAGGCGTCCAGCGCCGCCTCGTTCTTCAAATAGACCTCCTTCTTGCCGGCCTTGACCTTATAGAGCGGCGGCTGTGCGATGTAGAGGTGGCCGCGCTCGATGATCTCGGGGAAGTGGCGGTAGAAGAAGGTGAGCAGGAGCGTGCGGATGTGAGATCCGTCGACGTCCGCGTCCGTCATGATCACGATGGTGTGGTAGCGGAGCTTCGCGATCTCATAGTTGTCCTCGCCGACGCCGGTGCCGAGCGCGGTAATCAAGGTGATGATCTCCTGGCTGGAGAGCATCTTATCGAGGCGGGCCTTCTCGACGTTGAGGATCTTGCCGCGCAGCGGCAGGATCGCCTGGGTGCGGCGGTCGCGACCCTGCTTGGCGGAGCCGCCTGCTGAGTCGCCCTCGACCAAGAACAGCTCCGCGAACTCAGGGTTCCTCTCCTGGCAGTCGGCGAGCTTTCCGGGGAGGGAGAGGCCGTCGAGGATCCCCTTGCGGGTGATCGTCTCGCGCGCCTTGCGGGCCGCGGCGCGCGCGCGCGCGGAGAGCAGCGCCTTCTCGACCATCAGGCGGCCAGACTTGGGGTTCTCCTCGAAGAAGCGGCCTAGCTCCTCGGAGACCACGGTCGACACGAGCACGGTGACCTCACCCGAGACCAGCTTGTCCTTGATCTGCGAGCTGAACTTTGGGTCAGGGTGTTTGATCGAGATGATCCCGACGAGGCCCTCGCGGATGTCCTCGCCGGTGAGCGTGCCCTTGTGACCCTTGAGGAAATTACCCTCGGCGGCGTAGGCGTTGACGACCTTGGTGAGCGCGGTGCGGAGGCCGGTGAGGTGGGTGCCGCCGTCGCGGTTAGAGATGTTGTTGGTGAAGCAGAGGATGTTCTCTGAGTACGCATCGGTCCACTGGAGGGCGACTTGTACGCCGAGCACGTGGCGCTCGCCCTCGAAGTCGAACTCGATGTCGCGAGAGATATGGATCAGCTCGCCGATCGAGGCCTTGTTCTGCGCGAGCAGCTTGACGAAGCTGGTCACGCCGCCTTCTCCGTCGAAGGCGCGATCGCGGCCGGTGCGGAGGTCGCGGAGGGTGATCTTGACGCCCGCGTTGAGGTAGCTGAGCTCGCGGAAGCGCTGCGCCAGGATCTCAAAGTCCATCTCGGTGATCGCGAAGACGAGCGGATCAGGGTGGAAGGTGATCCGGGTGCCACGTCGATCGCTGGGGCCCAGCAGCTCGATCTCTTTGACCACCGCGCCGCGCTCGAAGCGGGCGCTGTAGGCCTTGCCGTCGCGCCAGATCTCGAGGAAGAGCCAGTCGCTGAGGGCGTTGACGACGGAGACGCCGACCCCGTGGAGGCCGCCTGAGACCTTGTAGGAGCTGTTGTCGAACTTGCCGCCCGCGTGCAAGACGGTGAGGATGACGATCGCGGCGTCGACGGACTTGCCCGCGTGCTCCATCGGCCCGACAGGGATGCCGCGGCCGTTGTCCTCGACCGAGACGGAGCCGTCGTTGTGGATGATCACGTCGATCTGGTCGCAGTGGCCGGCTAAAGACTCGTCGATCGAGTTATCGATCACCTCAAACACCATCTTGTGCAGCCCGGAACCGTCGCTGGTGTCGCCGATGTACATGCCGGGGCGCTTGCGGACGGCCTCGAGACCCTCCAAGACGGAGATGGACTCTGCGTTGTAAACGGCCGGATCAGAGGGGCGCTTTTCAGTGTTCGGCATGAGCTTCGCGGTCCCCTCGTGGGCGCCGTCAGCGAGGCAAAGAGCCGCGCGCGAGGCCGCCCAAGGAGCGGCGGGAGACTACCACGCGTGGCGATCAGGCGCCAAGATCTGTCATCGCCGGAATGCCGCGAAATTCGACGTGCAGGGGCCCCTAGAGGGGTGATCGCAGAGCGCGCAGGGTACCACCAGATACTTCCACATAGGCAGTGTCCGCCGCGTCGCCGAGGTGCACGTAGCCGGGGGCGGTGGTGGTTAACACGCACTGGCCCGCGTCTTCCGTGAGGGCCTGAAAGAGCTGAGCGTTGCGTTGCGGGTCGAGCTCGCTCGAGACGTCGTCGAGCAAGAGCAGCGGCGGCTCGCCAGAAAGGTCACGCGCGGCCCGCAGCTCGGCGATCTTGAAGGCGAGGATCAAGGCCCTGGTCTGCCCCTGGGAGGCGAATTCGCCGACGTCATGGCCGTCGAGGCGGATCTCTAGGTCGTCGCGGTGAGGACCTACGGTGGTGATCCCGCGGATCAGATCATCTCTTCGACGTCGCGCGAGCTCGTCTGAGAGCGCGCCCTCTCGCTCGGCTTCATCGGGGACGTTGAGGCGGGTGAGATACGCGAGGCTGGCGCGGCGCTCTGCGCCGTGGATCTGCGAAAATACCGCCATAAATGTCGCGCGGAGCTGATCGAGGAGGCGCTCGCGGCGGGTCCAGATCCGCGCACCCGTCGCCGCGAGGCCAGCTTCATAGGTCTCGAGGAGCGGCTCACTCGGGCTGTTGGTGCCCTGGTCGCGCAAGACCTGGTTCCGCGAGCGCAGCAGCTTCTCGTAGCTCTGGATGTCGGCGATGTGCGCGCGCTCGCGGGCGAAGAGCACGCGATCGAGGAAGTTTCGGCGCCCCCCAGGGGAGCCGCGCAGGACCCCTAGATCCTCGGGGGTGAAGAGGATCGCGCGCGCTCGCCCATAGAAGTCGAGCGCCGCGCGGATGACCTTGCCGTCGGCGATGGCGAGGCGGCGCACCGAGCGTTCGCCGCGGAGCAGGTGCACGGCGAGGTTCGAGCTGAGGTCGACGCGAGGATCATGACCCTGAAGCTCCACCCTCGCCTCAGCAGCGCCCTGGCGGACGAGAGGCCCTAACTCGGCGACACGGAAGGAGCGGAGGGTGCTGACGAGATACAGCGCCTCGAGCAGGTTCGTCTTGCCGGCTCCGTTCTCACCGTGGAGCACGGTGAAGCGGCGACCTAGCTGGAGCTCCCCTGCTTCGAAGTTGCGAAAGTCGCGGACGCTGAGGCGCTCGATCCGCACGGGAGTACCGGAGCCGACGCGGCTCAGATCCGCATCGGCATGACGACGCCGAGGAAGTCAGGGCCCTCGACGGGGCGGATCACGCAGGGGTCGAGCTCGTTCTGGAATTCGAGGTAGATCTTGGGCGTGTCAATGACCTCGAGCACCTCGATAAGGTAGCGGGCGTTGAAGCCCGCCACGAGGGTGTCGCCAGCGTAATCGACCTCGATCTCTTGGTGGGCGACGCCGAGGTCAGGGTTGTCCGCGGTGAGCTTGAGGCTGCCGTCACCGATCTCGAGCCGGACCGTCGCGGTCTTCTCCGGGGCCATCACCTCCGCGCGACGCAGCACGCCGAGGAGCTCGTCGCGCAGGGCCGTGACGCGGCGCTTGTGCGAGCTCGGGATCACCTGCTGGTACGGCGGGAAGGTGACGTTGTTGAGCTTGACGGAGAGGAGCAGCGCGCCCGCGCGGACGAAGAAGTGTTGGCCGTCGACGGCTAACTCGACGGGGCCGTCGATCCGGTCGAGGACCTTGCGGATCTCGACCATGCCCTTGCGCGGGATGATGATCCCCTTCGCGAGCTTGGGGCCGGTGAACGGCGCGCTGTACTTGGTGAGGCGGTGACCGTCGGTCGACACCATCGTCGCGCTCTCGCCGTCGCACTCGAAGAGCACGCCGTTGAGGTTGACGCGGGCGTCGTCGGTCGAGACGCTGAATTGGGTCTTTTGGATCAGGTCGGCGAGGGCGTGGCCGACCGCGGCGGTGAACTCGAGGCCGCTGGGATCAGGGAGCTCTGGGAAGTCGCTGTGCGCCGTGCCCATGAGCTTGAACTCGTTGCGGCCGACGGTGAGCTGCGCCCAGTGGTTGTCGAGCGCTCGAACGCGGATCGGGCGGTCTGGCAGGGTCCGGGTGACGCCGTAGAGGCTGCGTACGGCGAGGGTGAGGGCGCCGGGGCTCTTGACCTCCGCGGGGACGCTCTCGGTCAAGGAGATCATCATGTCCGTCGCGCTGAAGACGACGTGACCGTCCTTGTGGGCGTTGATCAGGACGTTCGCCAGGACGGGCATGGTGCTCCGCTTGTCAGCGACTGTCTGGGCGAGCGCGAGCGCGGAGAGGAACTTGCCTTGGTCGATCTCGAATTCCATCGGAGGTTCGCTTCGGTTCGTGGAGAGGTGTTGAGCGTAGAGATCAGATCGTTCTTTGGTTTAAAAATTTCTTTTTAAATTTCTTGATCGTGATCTGGGTGTTGGCGGCTGGTGGGAGCGACGATGACGCCGTGATCGTTGAGAGAATTTGCGATGGAGGCTGGTGATGCTTTGTGGACGAGCGCGCGAGCCATCCCCAACCTCACCCGCTCAACAGCGGTGCGCAGCTTATCACCAGTGGTGTTCACAGGTGGTTGTGAGTTGTTGAGCGGGTCGGGTGGAGCGCCCTGCGGGCGAAGAAAAATGGGAGCCAAGTCGTTGTGACCTGGCTCCCATCATGTCCGCCACCAGCGGTAGCGCCTGTCAGTTGGGCTCATGGACCGCGAGTTGAGCGCGGATGGCGGAGAGCGCTGCGCCCACCTCGGGCTCCTCGCTCTGGAGCGCCTCGATCCGCTTGCACGCGCTGATCACCGTCGAGTGGTCCTTGCCGCCGAAACGAAGGCCGAGCTCGGGGAAGCTGGCGCTCGTGAGCTGGCGGCAGAGGTACATGGCGATCATCCGCGGCCGCGCGATGCCCTTGTGACGCCGAGGGCCCTTGAGATCGGCGATCCGCACTGAAAAGTGCGCCGCGACCGCCTTCTGAACCGCCTCGATCGTGATCACCGCGTCGCGGCTCGGTGGCGAGTGTTCGCCGAGGATCTGGTTGACGAACTCCTCGGTGATCGTCAGCCCCTTGAGTGCCGCGAAGGTGGTCACGCGCACCAGAGCACCCTCGAGCTCGCGGACGTTGGTGCGGACCAAGGTGGCGATGTGCGAGGCGATCCGTGGGTCGAGGTCGATGCGCTCCTCTTCAGCCTTTTGGCGGATGATCGCGGCGCGGGTCTCGAAGTCAGGCGGCTTGATGTCCGTGACCAAGCCCCAGTTCAAGCGCGAGGTGAGGCGCTCCTCCATGCCAGCCATGTCGGCGGGGATCCTGTCGGCGGTGACGACGATCTGTTTGCCTGCCTCGTAGAGGGCGTTGAAGACGTGAAAAAACTCATCCATGGTGCGGTCGCGGCCCGCGATGAACTGGATGTCGTCGATCAGGAGGACGTCGCAGTCCTCGCGGTAGCGGCGGCGGAACTCATCAAAGGAGTTGGAGCGGACGGCGCTGATGAACTCGTTCATGAAGCGCTCGGAGCTCTGGAGGGCGATCCGGAGGTGTGGGCGCTCGCGGAGGATGTGGTGGCCGAGGGCGTGGAGGAGGTGGGTCTTGCCGAGGCCGACGCCGCCGTAGATGAAGAGCGGGTTGAAGCGGCGACCTGGCTCATGCGCGGCCGCCCAGGTGGCTGAGGCGGCGAGCTCGTTGCCAGCGCCCTTGATAAATGTGTCGAAGCGGTAGCGAGGGCTGAGCAGCGGCGGCGGAAAGCTGTGGCGCGGCGCAGTCGCGGTGGAAGTAGGAGAAGCGGCGGTGGCGGTGAGATCGGTGACGGAGATCGCTCCAGTCGGTGCGAGAAGCGCGGGAGCCGGGGCGGGCTCCTCGACCTCGTGGACCTCGACTTGGATGTCGTAGTTGCGCGATGTGCGCGCGCGGATCTCGTCGCGGACAACGTTGAGATAGTGGGTCTCGAACCACTCCTTCATAAAGCGGTTCGGAGCAGTGATATGAACCCGCTCTCGCTCGACCTGCCGGAGCGCGAGCGGGCGCAGCCACAGATCAAAGGTCTGGGCGCCTAGCCGCGGCTGTAGTCCTTCTAGTGCCTCGCTCCAAACGTCGGTCATGCAGGGCCTCGTCCACAGCCTTACGGTCGCCGAGGGCGACCGCGATCTCCATGAGATCAATGAGAAAAACGCAAAGAAACCGGACGCCGCTCACAGGATGTCCACAGGGTGTGGACGACCTGCAGCGCCGACGCCGCGACTTCTCCGTGTCGTGCCTAGCGGGTGCGTCCGTGCGCACCCGGGGCCGAGGGTTGTACTTAAAGGGTCGGGTTGTGGAAAGATGAGATCGCGAGCGAAGTTGTAAGTGTCTATAATGGTTATATAAATTTGATCTTGACAGGTGCGGGGTTCGCGCGCTTCGCCGCCGCCCCGCCAGCGAAATCGCCAAATTCCGAGCGCCATCGACCGCTCCCGGTATGCGATCCAGCATCCCCCGTTGGCGAGCCATGTTGCGACGCTGAGAGTCGGGAAAATGGCTCACGGAGCCGACTTGCGCGATCGAGCGGGGACCGATGCGAGGGAAGGGGAGGAGCGCAAAGCGCGCACCTCGTGATCCGCGCCGCCCAGGAGCCCTCGACCGCCGCGACCGGCCTAGCGTTGACAGGGCATGGTCACCCTGGTATCGATCCGGCCCATTTGAGGCGCGGATGCGGCCCCACCGGCTCGCCGTCCTCTTACTAAGAAGAGATAAGAAGGAAGAGGAGAGAGGCTGGCGATGAAGCGCACCTACCAACCCCACAATTTGAGCCGCGCCCGCACCCACGGCTTTCGCGCGCGTATGGCCACGAAGAACGGCCGCAAGGTCCTCTCGGCGCGTCGCCGCCGCGGACGCAAGCAACTGACCGTCACGACCGGCGGCAAGTAGCGGTCGATGCGGCCGCATGGCTTCCCGGCCGCCCTCCGCCTGAAAAAGCGCCGGGAGTTCCTTGGTGTCCAAAACCAAGGCAAGAAGGTTCACCTGCGCTCCTTTCTGGTGTTCTTGACGGCTCGCCCGATCAAGCCGCCGGCGACGAGCGCAGACCCACCGGCGACGCGGCTCGGTATCACGGTCACCCGAAAGATCGGCAAGGCCGTGACGAGAAACCGCATCAAGCGGCTCGTCCGCGAGGTTTTTCGTCGCCAGCGCTTGGACTTTCCGAGCGGCTGGGACATGGTTTGGGTCGCGAAGCGGGGCGCTGCGGCGGTCAGCTACGCCGAGGTTGTGCAAGATATGGAAGCGCTGATCGAACGAGCGGCAGGAGCACGACGATGACGCGGCTGGCTATCGCCCTGATCCGGGTCTATCAGCGCCTCCTCTCGCCGCTGCTCGGCCCGTGCTGTCGCTTCTATCCGAGCTGCTCGGCCTATGCGTGCGCGTGCCTGGCGGGTCATGGTTTTCTGAGAGGCTCATGGTTGACCCTCCGTCGTCTCGGTCGCTGCCACCCGTGGCACGCGGGCGGGGTCGATCTGCCGCCGTCGCCGCGGGCTGCTCTGAGCAGCTTCGGCCCCGCTGCCCCTTCCAACATGGAGAATGGCTGAGTCGTGGATAGTCAGCGCCGAACCCTCGTGGCGATCGCCATCTGTACCCTGATCTGGGTCGTTTACAACACTTGGATCATGCCCCCGCCGCCTGAGCCGACCGCGGCGAAGGGCGATCCCGCCGGCCAAGGCGCCGAAGGTGGGGAGGAGCGAGGCCCCTCCAAGAAGTCGCAGCCCGACGAGGAGGCCGCGCCGAGCAGCGCGGTGAAGCCCGTCGAGGGTCGGCTGCAGAACCAAGTGCTCGCGCTTGATGTCACGAACGTCGGCGGGATCTTGCGCCGTGCCGAGCTGCTCAGCCCCCAATTCGTCGAGAGCGACGGCCGTGGCCTCGATATGTTGCAGCTCGGCGAGGGTGCCTCGCTCGCGGTGACCTTCGACGCCGAGGCGACCGACTTCAAGGTGCCGCGTAGCGCCCCCTGGGAGGTGCTCGCGCAGGCTGACCAGCGCTCGTGGAGCCTGCGCTACGCCGACCCGGGCGTGGTCGAGGTGACTTCGTCGTTGGTGCTGCTGGAGGGCTATGAGGGCCGTTATTCGGTCAAAGTGACCAACAAGTCGGCGCAGCCGCAGGCGCACCGCCTCGTGATCCGCTCGCGCCTCGGCGAGGGCGCGGAGAAGAGCCAGTACAACGTGCACCGCGGCCTCTGCGCGACGGTCGAGGAGATCGAGGACTTCGACCTCAGCGACGTTGAAGACGGCCCCGGGCGGGTGAAGAGCGGGATCCGCTGGCTCGGCCTGGACACCAAGTACTTCCTCACGGCGCTGATCCCCAGCGATCTCGGGGTCTTGTGTGAGATCCGCGCGAGCGAGGACCAAGACGCCTTGATCGCGGATCTCGCGGCCAAGACGGTGAACCTCGGCCCAGGAGAGGCGCGGTCGTACGAGTACAACCTCTTCATGGGCACCAAGGAGCTGGAGACGCTGCGTAGCGCCTCGCCCGAGGCGAAGCTCGAGGACGCGATCGACTGGGGTTGGTTCGGCGGTCTGTCCTCGGGGCTCGGAAAAGTGATGCTGCGGCTGCTCCGCTGGTTCCACGAGCTGACTGGGATCTGGGGCGTGGCGATCATCTTGCTCACGGTGGTGGTCAAGCTGGTGACTCTGCCGCTGACCCTGCGCCAGATGAACTCAATGAAGCGGATGCGTGAGGTCCAGCCGGAGATCGAGGCGCTCAAGAAGAAGTACGCGGACGACAAGATGCGGCAGGCGCAAGAGATGCAGGCGCTCTTCGCCCGCTCCGGGGTGAGCCCCCTGGCTGGCTGCCTGCCGATGATCGTGCAGCTGCCGATCTGGATCGCCCTCTACGCGATGCTGGCGACCGCGGTCGAGCTGTACCGGGAGTCCTTCTTGTGGCTGCCAGACCTCACCCGCCAGGACCCCTACTTCATCATGCCGCTGGCGATCGGCGGGCTCATGTTCCTGCAGACCAAGCTGCAGCCGACGCCCGCGGTCGACAATCAACAGGCGAAGATGATGATGTGGATGATGCCCGTGGTCTTCACGGTCATGATGCTCTTCCTGCCCTCTGGGCTGGGCGTGTATATCTTCGCCAACATCTTGCTCTCCCTGGTGCAGACGGTCATCCAGACCCGGCCCGGGAAGACGGCGCTGGCGAAGACGTGAAGCGGAGGTCTTTGAGATGAGCGAAGCCCATGATGAGTCGTATGCGAAGGCCGTACCGGTCGTGCGCGTGTTCCTTGAGTCTGTCCTCGGTCTGCTCGGCGTCGACGTCGAGGTCGACATCGACATCGAAGAGGATGGCCTCCACTGCGACCTCAACACCTCCGAAGATGACGGCGGCCTGTTGATCGGACGGCACGGCGCGACCCTCGACGCGCTCCAGTACCTGACGCTTCGGGTGCTGCAGGCCGAGGGCCACGATCGTATGCGCATCACCCTCGATGTCGGCGGCTACCGCACGCGCCGCGAGAAGGCGCTGCGAGAGCTGGCCCAAGGGGTCGGCGCGAAGGTGCTCGACTCCGGGAAGCCGTATCACTTCGAGCCGATGAGCGCGATGGAGCGCCGCGTGGTCCACATGGCGCTGCTCGAGATCGACGGACTGCGCACAGAGTCGGAGGGCGAGGGCCGCTTTCGACATGTGGTGGTCTTCCCCGATCGCTCGGCGAAGGCCGGCGACGAGGCCCGCGCCTAAATCTCGGTGCGGGCGACGATCGTCGGGATCGCGACGGGCACCCCGGACGGCGGTGTGGCTGTGCTGCGCCTGAGCGGTCCGGCGGCGCAGGCGGTCGCCAAAGAGGTGATCGCGGGCGAGCTGCCGCCGCCGCGTCGGCTGCTGCGACGCTCGCTGATCCTCGCCAACTCGCAGGAGGACGCGCTGGTGGTGTCGATGCCGGCGCCCCGCTCGTTCACTGGCGAGGATGTGGTCGAGCTGCACGTGCACGGCGGCCGCGGCAATGTGCAGGAGGTGATGGCCGCGCTGCTGGCCGCAGGTGCGACGGCGGCTGGGCCGGGAGAGTTCACGCGCCGCGCGTTTGAACACGGGAGGCTGGGGCTCGAGCAGGCGGAGGGGCTGGCGGCGCTGATCGGGGCGCAGACGGCGGCCGCTGCGGCGCAGGCGCGGCGACTCGTCGCCGGGGAGCTAGGTCGGCGGATCGACGCGATCTGTGAGGCGATCGGGGAGCTACGCGCGGAGGTCGAGGCGAACTTGGACTTCTCCGAAGAGGAGGAGCGTATCGCGGAAGATCTGCCGCGGTGGCAGGTGACGATTTTGGTTTTTTTAGAGGAGCTGGGGGGGTGGCTTCGCCGATTCGAGTCGGGGAGGCGGGCGCGCGAGGCGGCGCGGGTGGTCTTGGCGGGGCCGCCGAACGCGGGCAAGAGCTCGTTGTTTAACGCGCTGCTGGGCCACGAGCGGGCGATCGTGGCGCCGCTCCCAGGGACGACGCGTGACTATGTGGAGGCGCGGGTGGCGATCGGCGAGTACGAGGCGGTGCTTGTCGACACGGCGGGGCTGCGCGCGGAGGAGGCGGACCCCGTGGAGGCGGCGGGGATCGTGCGCTCGCGAGAGCAGGTGGCCGCCGCAGACGTGGTGATCTGGGTGGAGGGGGCGGACGCTCCGCCAGCGCGTGAGCGGCCAGCGCTGCACGGGCTGGTGATCGAGGTCGAGAACAAGCGCGACCTCGGAGAGTCGCGGCCGGGGTGGCTGGGCGTGTGCTCGAGCTCCGGGGATGGGCTCGAGGGCGTGGTCGAGGCGATCCGAAGGTGGTTCGTCGGCGATGGTGAGGAGCCGTGGATCGGGCTGGCTCGGCACTATGAGCGCGCTTCGGAGGCGGTCGCCGCTTTGACGACCGCGGCGAGGGAGCTCGAGGCGGCGGCGCCGCTCGAGATCGTCGCGTTCCAACTGGCGGTGGCCGAGCGCCGCTTGGCCGAGATCCGCGGCCTGAGCGCGGCAGGGCCGGTGGGCGAGGAGGTGCTGGCTAGGATCTTCGCGCGCTTCTGTATCGGCAAGTGATCCTCGCTTCGTGAAGAAGAGGAGCGAGCGCTGCGGCTCTCTCCTCTCCTTCCTCCGCGAAAACTTGCGGACTAGAACGCCATGAAAGACTCTTCGGCGGCGAGGATCTGTCTCAAAGGACAGACTAGGTGCGAGCGGCGACGCGGCGAGCGAGCCAGAGGGTGAGCAGGGCGTTCGCGAGCAGCCAGAGGCGGTCGACGAGGGCGCCACCGGGCAGGCCGGTGAGCAGGGCGGGCAGGACGATCGCGCCGTGCAGGAGCAAGGCGCTGTGGCCGAGGGCGAAGCCCGTGAGCAGGCCGCGCAGAGGGCGGACGCCGAGCAGGACGGCGACCAAGAGGAAGGGGAGCAGCGCGGAGAAGAGCCACGGAGAGCCGAACCAAGCGCCTCCACCGAGCATGGAGGCGAGACCGAGGGCGGTCGGGGCGGCGCAGCCGAAGAGGCCACCGGCGAGCAGCGCGCCGACGCCGACGCCCGCGAGCAGGCGGAGCTGACGGCGGCGACGGGCAGCGACGGTGAGGCCGAGCGCTGCACCACCCGCGCCGAGGCCGGCGATCCCCGCGAGGCCCAAGAGACCGGCGAGGGCGCCGCGCTCGACGGCGTATCCCTCAGTCACGGCGTCGACCGCGGCGGCGGTGTCGATCACGCCGGCGCCGTAGTCGCGGTCCCACTTGACCTTCTTGGGGTGGACGGCCGTGTCCTTGAGGACACGTTCGACTTCAGAGGGGTTGGTGACGCCACGGGCGACGACGAGGGCGGCGGCGCCGGCGACATGCGGCGAGGCCATCGAGGTGCCCTGAAGCCACATGTAGTGGTCAGCGAGGGGATCCTGGAGCTTGATGGTGTTTTGCAGGACCCCGTCGGGGTAACCATCGCGGTTCTTGTCGGCGCGGGTGTCGCCGCCAGGGGCGGAGATGTCGAGGTTGTCGCCCCAGTTGGAGTACCAGGTGCGCTCGCCGAGCAGATCGACGGCGGCGACGGCGATCGAGCCGTCGTTGGCGGCAGGGTAGCCGATCCGCGACTTGGACTCGTTGCCGGCGGCGCAGACGACGGTGACGCCGCGCTCGTTGGCGTACTCGATCGCCTTGGCGAGCACACGCGAGGGTAAGGGGCCGCCGAGGCTCATGTTGATCACCTGCGCGCCGTTGTCCGCGGCGTAGCGGATCGCGTTGGCGATCCCGGCGACGGAGCCGCGTCCGTCGCCGCCGAGCACCTTGAGCGGCATGATCGTCGCTTCATAAGCGACGCCCGCGACGCCGACGCCGTTGTTGGTGGTCTGGGCGATGGTGCCGGCGACGTGGGTGCCGTGGAGGTGGTCGTCGAGGCCGTCGGGCAGGCCGGGCACGAAGCTCTTGCCTTGGGTGAAGGCGGTGCCGGCGAGGTCAGGGACCTGCTGAGCGACGCCGTCGACGTTCTTCCAGGCGACGCCGGTGTCAATCACCGCGACGATGACGCCCGCGCCGCGGGTGACGCTCCAGGCCTCAGGGGCGCGGATCATCTCCATGTGCCACTGGAGCGGGAACATGGGGTCGTTGGGGTCGACGCGAGGACGCGCGGCGGGCTGCTCCGTGTCGAGCAACGAGTACTCGAGCTCGGGCTCGACGCCTTCGACGAGCGGGTGGGTGGCGAGCTGCGCTTGGAGGCGGATGAGCTGATCGGCGTCGCCGTGGACGCGGTAGAGGTGCTCACCCTCGCTGTAGTAACCCGCTGGCTCCGCGGGCAGCCCGAAGGAGCGGAGCAGAGCGCTGAGCTCGGCTTCGCTGCCGCCCTCCCCGTCCGCAGGCTCGACGAGATCGAGGAGCAAGCTGCCGGTCGCGTCAGCGCCGGCGAGCGCCTGCACCTCAGAAAAACCCTGGGGGGCGATCTGCTCGGCTCCGAGGCCGCTCCGCGGCTGGTGATGCTCCGCCGCGATCAGGGCGCAGAGGACGAGGAGGCCGATTCCAGCGATGGCAGGGCGGAGCGCGCGAGGACGGATCATAGAGGAGCAGTATAGAGGTCATCCCGGCGGGTGCACGGGGCGAGTTCCTGGCCCGCGCGCAGATGAACTCGAGGGTCGCGATCCGAGGCGCGAAGTTGTATGCTCCGCCGCGCGCGCTTGTAGCTCAGTTGGATAGAGCATCGGGCTTCGAACCCGAGGGTCGCAGGTTCGAGTCCTGCCGGGCGCACCCGCTTTGAGCCGTTCTCCGGGACATCGAGCGCCGCCGCGCGTGTACGCGCTCAGCGCGGCCGGTTGTGATCGATGACGGTCGAGATGAGCTGGGTGGCGAGCTGCAGCTCATCAGGGGAGAGGGCGTCGATGAGGGCGAGGAGGCGGCCGCGGGCGCCGCTCGGCTCATCCGCGTTCGGGTCGGGGAAGAGCTCGCAGAGGGGGACGTCGAGGCCGTCGGCGATCCTCAGCAGGGTGCGGAGACCGGGGCTGCGGTAGTGGCCGTTCTCGATCCGCGAGACCATGTCCGGGGCGATGCCGGCGAGGCGGGCGAGGTGCTGCTGGGTGAGGTCGCGGCGCTCGCGGAGGATCCGGATCCTCCGCCCGAGCTCGGCCATGTAGCGCTCCTCACCTTCTGTGCGGGTGGGGTCCTTCGCCGACACCAAGACGCCTCGCGTGGTCAGTCCATCAAGCATCATGGGGCGAGCATGCCACAGCGCTCATGGGCTTTGATCGGCCGATAGTGTCCTGAATTCTGGACAAGCGCACCCCATGTTTGCGGCGGAGGAGTGTCCAGTTTTCAGGACAGCGGCCCGCGACCATCAGGCGCTCATCTCGAGCTGCCTGGCCTCGAGGACACGTAAACGATCGCGGATCCGCGCGGCCTCTTCGTAGCGCAGCTCCTTGGCGAGCGCGCCCATCTCGGCGCGCAACGCGGCGATTCGGGCGCTGAGCTCCGCGGGTAGGAGGAGCTCGTCGGTGACCGGGCTGAAGCCGACCGGGGCCTGCTCAGGGCGGCCCCGGCGCTTGCTGGCGCTGGCGGGCTTGGCCTCCTGCTCGAGCCCCGAGAGCGGCGCGTGGGTGCTTCGCGGGGTGATCCGGTGCTCCTCGTTGTAGGCCTGCTGTACGGCGCGGCGGCGGGCGGTCTCGTCGAGGCAGGCGCGCATGCTGTCGGTGACGCGATCGGCGTACATGATGACGCGGCCGTTGAGGTTGCGGGCGGCGCGGCCGCAGGTCTGGATGAGGCTGCGGCGCTCCCTCAAGAACCCCTCCTTGTCGGCGTCGAGGATCGCGACGAGGCTGACCTCAGGCAGATCGAGGCCCTCGCGCAGGAGGTTGATGCCGACGAGCACGTCGTAGGCGCCGCTGCGGAGGCCGCGGAGCAGCTCGACGCGCTCGAGGGTCTCGACGTCCGAGTGCAGGTAACGGACGCGGACGCCGAGGTCGGCGTAGTGCTCGGTCAGGTCTTCGGCCATCCGCTTGGTCAAGGTGGTGACGAGCACGCGCTCGCCTCGGCCGACGCGGGCCTGGATCTCGCCGAAGAGATCGTCGACCTGACCGGCGATCGGGCGCAGCTCGATCTCAGGGTCGAGCAGGCCGGTGGGCCGGATGATCTGCTCGACGACCACTCCCTCGGTCTTGCGCAGCTCGTACTCGCCTGGGGTGGCGCTCATAAAGATGACCTGGCGGGCGCGCTCCTCCCACTCGGCGAAGCGGAGCGGGCGGTTGTCGAGGGCGGAGGGGAGGCGAAAGCCGTGCTCGACGAGGGTGAGCTTGCGGCTGCGGTCGCCGTTGTACATCGCGCCGATCTGCGGGATCGCTTGGTGGGACTCGTCGACGACGACGAGGAAGTTCTCCGGAAAATAATCGAGCAGCGTCGGCGGCGGCTCGCCCGCGCTGCGGCCGGTGAGGTGGCGGGAGTAGTTCTCGACGCCCGAGCAGAAGCCGATCTCCTCGAGCATCTCGATGTCAAACATGGCGCGCTGCTCGAGGCGCTGCGCCTCGACGAGCTTGAGCTGATCGCGGAGCTCGACCAGGCGGGGGCCGAGCTCCTCTTTGATGCCGTTGATCGCCTTATGGAGCTGCTCGGCGGGGGTGACGTAGTGGCTGGCGGGGAAGATCGCGACGCGCTGCATGGCGCCGCGCGGGACGCCGCGTAAGGCGTCGATCTCGCGGATCGCCTCGACCTCGTCGCCGAAGAACTCGACGCGCACCGCGGTCTCGTCCTCGTAGGCGGGGAAGACCTCGACGACGTCGCCGCGCACGCGGAAGGTGCCGCGGTGGAAGTCGATGTCGTTGCGCTTGTACTGCATCTCGACGAGGCGACGCAGGAAGACGTCGCGCTCGAGCCGGTCGCCGACGGCGAGGCTGGCGACCATGTTCACGTACGCCTCGGCGGCGCCGATGCCGTAGATGCAGGAGACGCTGGCGACGATGATCACGTCGCGGCGGCTGAGCAGCGCGTAGGTCGCGGCGTGACGCATGCGGTCGATCTGCTCGTTGATGTGCGAGTCCTTCTCAATAAACGTGTCGGTCGAGGGGATGTAGGCCTCGGGCTGGTAGTAGTCGTAGTAGGAGACGAAGTACTCGACCGCGTTGTGGGGGAAGAGCGCCTTGAGCTCGCTGTAGAGCTGCGCCGCGAGGGTCTTGTTGTGGGCGAGCAGCAGGGTCGGCCGCTGGACGCGGGCGATCACGTTGGCGATCGAGAAGGTCTTGCCGCTGCCGGTGATGCCCATGAGGTGCTGGTAGCGATCGCCTCGCTCGAGGCCGGCGACGAGCTCGTCGATGGCGTGGGGCTGGCCGCCGGCCGGGGTCATGTCGGTGACGAGCTCGAAGGGGCGGTCGTGGACGATCTTCGGCGGCGCCCAGCGAGGTGCGCCGGTCGGATCAGCGGGCGAGGCGACCGGCGCGGGAGGGGCGGACGGGGCGGTGTGAGCGGCCATGCGGCGGAAGATAGCAGCGCGCCCGCGCCCGCGCGCTCGAAGACGGACCCGGAGCCGTGCGCGGCGCCTCGTCTGCTACCGTCGCGCGCATGATGGTCACGACGCGGGGCTCGGTGCTCCGGATCTTTGTGTGGCAGTGGCGTAAGGCGCTGTTCTTCGCGGCGGCGGCGGCGGCGGTGACGGCGGCGCATAAGCTCTACTCGATCCATGACGTGTTGATCCCGACGACGCCGGTGCTGGTGGTCGGCGCGGCGATCAGCATCTTCATCTCGTTTCGCGCGAATTCGGCGTACGACCGCTGGTGGGAGGGGCGCAAGCTGTGGGGGCTGTTGGTGAATACGAGCCGGCACTTCTCGAGCCAGGCGCTGGTGTACCTGCGCGACTCAGCGCTGGCGCGGGCGTTGATCGTGCGACACGCGGGGTATGTGCACGTGCTGCGCTGCTCGCTGCGCGGCGAGGATCCGTGGGAGGACGCGCGGGTGCGGGCGCTGCTGAGCGCGGAGGCGCGGGAGGGGCTGCGCGGCGAGTCCAACCCGGCGCACGCGCTGCTGCATCAACAAGCGGCGGCGCTGGCCGCTGCGGCCGATCGGGGCGAGCTGGACGGGCTGCGCCTCCAATCGTTTGATGCGTCGCTCGCGAAATTGTTGGACATCCAAGGGGGCTGCGAGCGCATCAAGAAGACGCCGCTGCCGCGCGGGTACTCGTTCATCGCGGAGCGGCTGATCATGGCGTATGGGGCGCTGTTTCCGCTGTCGATGGCGGATGAGCTGGGCTGGGGGATGATCCCGATCAACGTGCTGGTAGGTATGTCGTTCGCGCTGATCTCGGAGGCGGGGCGGGTCTTGGAGGACCCGTTCACGACCTTCTGGAACGGGCTGCCGCTGAGCCAGCTCTCGACGATGATCGAGGTGAACATCCGCCAACGCGCGGGCGAGCAGGACCTGCCCGCGGTGCCGACAGTGAACGCGGAGGGCGTCCTGATGTAGCGCGTGGGTCCGCGGCGGCTAGTCGAGGAAGAAGTCCTTGATGAGGGCGGCGCCGGGCTGGACCGCGTAGGGCTCGAAGTCGGTGACGCCCTGGCGGCGCAGCAGGTCCTCGTCGATGAAGAAGTTGCCGGAGCAGGCGGCCTGCGGCTGGGTGAGGATCCAGTGGGCCGCGTCGCCCATGATCTCGGGCTTGCGACAGGCGGCGAGCGCCTGCGGGCCGCCTATCATGCTCATCGCGGCGGTGGCGATCGCGGTCTGCGGCCAGAGGGCGTTGACGCCGACTTGCCCCTCAAACTCGGCGGCCATGCCGAGCACGCACATGCTCATGCCGTACTTGGCCATGGTGTAGGCGACGTGGTTCTTGAACCACTTGGGGTCCATGCTCAGCGGCGGCGAGAGGTTGAGGATGTGCGGGTTTGCGGCCTTGAGCAGGTGCGGCAGGCAGTAGTGGGAGCAGACGTAGGTGCCGCGGGCGTTGATCTGGTTCATCAGATCGTAGCGCTTGGGCGGGGTGTAGAGGGTGCCGGTGAGGCTGATCGCGCTGGCGTTGTTGACGAGGATGTCGAGGCCGCCGAAGGCGGCGACGGCCTGCTCGACGGCGGCGGCGACTTGATCCTCATAACGGATGTCGACGACGAGCGGTAAGGCGCGGCCCCCTGCGGCGCGGATCTCGTCGGCGGCGGTGTAGATCGTGCCCGGCAGCTTGGGGTGCGGGTCGGCGGTCTTGGCGGCGATGACGACGTTGGCGCCGTCTCGCGCGGCCCGAAGGGCGATCGCGAGGCCGATGCCGCGGCTGGCGCCAGTGATAAAGAGGGTCTTGTCGCGGAGGTCGCTCATGCGGCGAGATGATAGCGCCTGCGCGCGGCCGTCGGCGGCTGAGCGTGGTGTCCGCTAGAACTGATAGAGGAGGGTGGCGCCGCCGACGTGGATCGTGATCGAGCCGCTCTGCTGCTGGTAGGCGTCGATCCACGCCTGCTTGAGGGGGGTGAGGTCGCGGATGATCTCCTCCATGGGATAGGCGTCGCAGGCGTCCTGGTTGGCGTCGTGGCCGAGCTCGAGGTCGACTTGGACCGGCTGAGATTCGGCGAAGACGCCGTCCCAGCAGAGGCCGAAGTCGTGCGGCTGGCAGCCGCCGGCGTAGGCGACCGCGAAGAAGATGCTGTCGCCTTTGATGTCGACGCCTTGGAGCTCGTAGGGGTCGGCGGCGATGACGGGGGCGCAGGCCTGGACGCCGGCGTCCTCGGGATCAAAGCCGGGTCCGTCGGCGGCGGTGGTGGTGCCGTCGGTGGTGCCGTCGGTGGTCGTCTCGGCGGTCGTACTGCTGGTGCTTGTGGGGGCGGCGGTGGTGACGTCGACGGAGGTGCTGCCCGTGGAGGAGGTGGTCGTGTCGTCGGTGGTGCTGTCCCCGGTGGAGGAGGTCGCGTCGCTCTCGGTGGCCTTGTCGTCGATGACGACGCAGCCGCTGAAGGCGAGGGCGAGGAGGACGAGCGTGGAGGCGTAGGCTGTAGGGCGCATAGATGCGAAAGGTAGTCCTTGGCGCGGGCCGGGGACAACAAAAGGGGCGGCAATGGCCGGGTTTGGCCCGTGGGGTGGGGAGTGCTCTTTCGCGCGGGCGCGGCGGCGCCGGTGGGGCTTCCCCTGGCTGGTGAGGCTAGATACTGTGGCCGCCTGATGACGCGGTTCTGCACAGCACTCCTCTTCCTCGCCTCCTTCGCCACTCTGAACCTCACTGGCTGCGCCGGCGAGGACGGGGGTGATGACGTCGACGCGATCCTCGCCCTGAACGGCGTGGTGGCCAGCGGCGCGACCGTCTATGACGCGCAGTGCAAGGTGTGCCACGGGGCCGACGGGGCCGGCGGCGGGAGCTTCCCGTCATTGGTCGCGATGGTGCCGGGGCAGGGTGATGAGGAGATCGTGTCGATCGTGCTCGAGGGCGAGGCTGCGATGCCGGAGTTCCGCTCCAAGCTCTCGGACCAAGAGGTCGCCGATCTGCTCGCGTACCTGCGCGAGACGTTCAAGTAGCGCAGACGGCGGGCTCCAAGCGGGCGAAGAAGACCCGCTTGGGGCCCGTGAGGTAGATGTGAGCGCCGATCTGGCCGTTGGCGGCGCCTTCGAGGTGGCCGTCGCCCCAGTTGATGTCGACCTGGTCTTCAGGCAAGGTAGGGAGCTCGATCCAGGAGGAGAGCTCGCCGCCTTCGTCGAGATCGGCGCGGAAGACTCGGGCGCCCCGGACGGTGAAGAGGGTGGCGCCAGCGACGAAGAGCTCGCCGCGCTGGTTGCCGCTGCCGCTGGGTAGGTCGGCCTGCTGCTGCCACGGGTCTCCTGGATCGGCGAACGATCCGTCCGCGTTCACAGTGGCGCGCCAGAGGCGGGGTCCGTCGCCCTCTCCGGTGTAGAGGTAGCCGTGCGCGGCGGCGCTGGGGCCGTAAAAAGCGGCCCTGCCGGGGCGCTGGCTCGGGTGATCGAAGGCCGCGTCGGTGAAGGCGGGCTGCACGGGGACGGCGCTGCGGTAGATGTCGGGGCGGTACTGATAACCGGCGAAGGAGAAGCCGCCGAGGTGGATGAGCCAGCGCTGGCCGCCGCTGAGCTGGGCGTAGACGGCGCTGTCCCAGACGTATTTGTTGCCGCCAAAGGCGGTCTCGACGTCGTCCTCGACGAGCACGACGTCGCCCTGCATGACGCCGTCGCTGAGGACGTAGCGGGCGATGTGGCCGTTGCGGAAGTGATAGGCGTCGCCGGCGACGTCGACGGCGGTGAAGCCGTGGGGGCCGCCGCCGTGATCCGCCGAGGCCTGCTGCCAGGGGCCGAGCACGCCGTCAGGGCCGGGCTTGGCGGCGTAGAGGCGGCGATCGTCGGCGCCGCCTTGGGTCTTGGTATGGACGTAGTACCAGCCGCCGCTGGCGAAGGAGGGGAGCGGGTGGGAGACGTGAGCGTCGTCGGCGAAGGGCTCGCTGGCGCTCCAGGCGGTGACCGTGCGGCACGCCCCCGTCGGCGCGGTGATGACGAGCGGCTCGTCGCGGCGGTTGTTGCCGAGGTCGGCGTCGGCGAGGAGGCCTTGAGGATCGATGATCGCGGTGATCGTGCGGCTGCCAGCCTCGGTAGGGATCCAGGTGCTCGTGGCCTGGACGTCGGTGACGCCGCTTGGGCCGAGCGCGGCGACCTCGGCGAGGAGCTCTGGGGCGGGGGCTCCGTCGATCTCAAACGCGATCGCGGCGGCGGGGGCGACGGCGGAGCCGAGGTTGCGCACGCGGACGGTGAAGGTGATCGGGTCGCCGATCTGCGGGTCGGGTGGGCTCCAGGTGAGCGACTCGAGGAGGAGGTCGATGTCGCTCGCGGCGGCGGTGGTGCCTTGGGTGCTGGAGCCGCCGGTCGTTTCGCCGCTGCTGGGGCCGAGGGTCGTTGAGCCAGTCGTCGTCGCGGTGGCGACGATGGTGGTCGATTCGGTCTCGGCTTCGGCGCCGCTGCAGGCGAGGGTGAGGGCAGAGAGGAGGATCGTCGGGGCGGGGCGCGGCATCGCGTCGACGCTATCACGCGCAGATCCGCGCGTTGTAGGTGCGCGCGAGGATTAGGCGCCGAGCTGGTGTCCGTGGCGCCGTAGGAGGGTGAGCAGGTCGTCGGCCATCGCGTCGATGTCATCGGCCTCATGAGCAGCGCTGACGGTGAGGCGAAGGCGCGCGGTGCCTTCAGGGACGGTGGGCGGGCGGATCGCCTGGATGTGCCAGCCGCGCTCCTGGAGCTCGGCGCTGATCGCGAGGGCGCGGTGGTTGTCGCGGACGAGGATGGGGAAGATCGGGGTTGGCGTCGGGCGGGTGAGGCCGAGGCGGGCGGTGAGGTGGGCGATGTTGCGCCAGAGGCGATCTCGGCGGGCGTCGCCTTCGTCTCCGCAGGCGCGGTCGAGCTGGTGTTCGATCGCCCGCGCGAGGATCGGGGCGAGGCCGGTGCTGAAGACGAAGCTGCGACAACGGGCGCGGATCCACCGGCAGACGATCGCTGAGGCGGCGAGCACGGCCCCTGCGCAGCCGATCGCCTTGCCGAGGGCGCCGACGAGTACGGTTGGGCGGATGCCGAGGTGGCGCGAGAGCGAGGCGGCGCCAGGGTAGAGGGCGAAGGAGTGGGCTTCGTCGAGGTAGAGGAGGCCGCCGCCGTGGAGGTGTGCGCGGAGATCGGCGGGCGCGGGGCCGTCGCCATCCATGCTGAAGGTCGACTCGGTGACCCACCAGGTGGGTTGGGAGGAGGCCGGCGGCGAGGCGAGGTGCGGGAGGATCTGGGGGCGAGGTTCAGCGAGGCGCAGACCGTCGATGAGGCTGGCGTGGTTGAGGCGATCGCTGAACACTCGGTCGTCCGCGGCGATGAGGGCCGGGAGAGCGCCGAGGTTGAGCTGAAAGGCGCTGGGGAAGAGGACGGCGTCTTCGCTGCCGGCGAGCTCGGCGAGGCGACGCTCGAGGTGATGGTGCTCGGGGAACTCTCCGCAGACGAGGCGAGAGGCGCCTGCGCCGAGCGCGGCGCTCGTGAGTTCGCCTGACCAGGAGGCGGAGGCGAGGCCGAGGTAGTCGTTGCTGCAAAAACTGACGACAGGGCGGCCGTTGAGGCGATATCGGAGGCCTTCGCGGGCGGAGATCGGGGGGATGTCGCGCCCGAGGCCCGCGCTCCTCAAGTCCGCCAAGCGAGCAGTGAGGCGCTGCTCAAGGAGGTCTGGCACGGGCAGAGTAGACTCGACGCGCCGCGGATTGGCAACGAGGACGCGAGGGACGCAGATGACGGCGACAACGATGACGGGGACAACGATGACGCAAGAGCAAGAGCTACGGCGGCTGGTGACGCCGCGCTTGGAGGCGCTCGGGGTGGCTGTCGATGCGGTGGATTGGCAAAAATTGGGGGCGCTGGCGGGGTTGTGGCTGCACTACGGGCGGTCGATGAACCTGAGCGGGGCGCAGGATCTGGGGGGGATCGCGGCGCATGTGGTGGAAGGCTTGCAGGTGGTGGCGCTGGCTCGGTCGCTTGGGATGAACCCGGGGGATCGCTGGCTGGACGTGGGCTCCGGGGCAGGGTTTCCCGGGTTGGTGGTCGCTTCGCAGGCTCCCGTGGTGATCACGCTGATCGAGCCGCGGGATCGAAGGGCGGGCTTTCTGGAAGTGGGGTTGGCGCGTGTGAGCGGGCAGGGGGAGGTGCTGAGGGGGCGGCTCGATGAGGGCGGGTGGCACGCCGACCGGCGCGAGCGGGGGGCGCCTTGCGGCGTGTTCCGGTTTGCGAGCGCGCGGGCGCTTTTTGCGCCGGAGCGTTGGCTGAGGGTCGGAGCGGAGTGGGTCGGGGCCGAGGGGTTTGTGTTTTTGCACCTTCACCCAGGGAGTGAAAATCCACTCGGAGTCAGTTCATCGGGTCGTATGGATTCTGACTTGTGGTCAGTGAGGGCGATCGCAGGACATGATGTTCCACGTGGAACGGGCGGCACGAAGGGCTGAGGCGGGCCTGGGGACGGCGGCGATGGAGTCCTCGCAGGCGCGGCGCCTGCCGCCTGGTGGGGGCGCGTGAGAGGCGGGGCTGCTGGGGGTGGCACGCAGGGTGGCACGAAGGGGGGCGACACGAAGGGCTGCGGCGGGCCTGGGGGACGGCGGCGATGGGTCCCTCGCAGGCGCGGCGCCTCCCCCATGCCTCCGTCCTCGGCCGCTCGGGGCGCAAAGACCGCGCTGGACGGTTCGACCGGCGAAGGCTACCGGCGGCCTGTGGGCGGCAGTCATGGGGGACCCCCTCCGCTGGCGTCCCATCGCCGCCGCCCCCCAGGCTCGGAGGCTGAGGTGTGAGCGCGTGAGAGGCGGGGCTGCTGGGGTGGCACGAAGGGGGGCGGCACGAAGGGCTGAGGCGGGCCTGGGGGACGGCGGCGATGGGTCCCTCGCAGGCGCGGCGCCTCCCCCATGCCTCCGTCCTCGGCCGCTCGTGGCGCGAAAAACCGCGCTGGAGGGCTCGACCGGCGAAGGCTACCGGCGGCCTGTGGGCGGCAGCCATGGGGGACCCCCTCCGCTGGCGTCCCATCGCCGCCGCCCCCCAGGCTCGAAGGCTGAGGTGTGAGCGCGTGAGAGGGCAGGCAGAGGTTGAGGTGGGCCGGGGTGGCAGTCTCCCCCCGTAATTCCGTCCTCGCGCGGAGGTGAGAGGGGCGGGTCGGGTCGGGTGGTAGTGGGCCGGGGTGGCGGCGGCGGGTCGGGTGGCGGTGGCGCCGGTGTAGTAGTGGGCGGGGGTGGCGGGTCGGGTGGTAGAGGGCGGGGGTGGCGGCGTCGGAGAGGTAGTCGTGGGCCGGGGTGGCGGAGAGGTGGTGAGAGTCGAGGAGGATCTGCTGGACCGAGGCAGGGCGAGCGACTCAATGGCTTGAGCAGCCGAGCGAGAAGTTTCGTACCCACCTCAGCATCCGAGCCTGGGGGGCGGCGGCGATGGGACGCCAGCGGAGGGGGTCCCCCATGGCTGCCGCCCGCAGGCCGCCCGTGGCTGTTGTGGTCTGCTGATCGAGCGGGGGTCTTGAGCCTCAAGCGGCCGAGGACGGAGGCATGGGGGAGGCGCCGCGCCTGCGAGGGACCCGTCGCCGCCGCCCCCCAGGCCGCCTCAGCCCGGCAGGCCCGGCAGGGCCGCCTCAGCCCGGCAGGCCCGGCAGGGCCGCCTCAGCCCGGCAGGCCCGGCAGGGCCGCCTCAGCCCGGCAGGCCCGGCAGGCCCGGCAGGGCCGCCTCAGCCCGGCAGGCCCGGCAGGCCCGCCTCAGCCCGGCGCCCACCTCAGCCCGCCTCAGCACAACTCCCGGTGGACCGGCTGCCAGTCGCAAACTGTCGATCACCGTGCGGCTACGGTTCGGAGGTTCCACGTGAAACATCGCCCGTGGCGACGGCCTCGCAGGTCTCCAGGTGGTCGCGGATCTCGTCGGACAGGGTCGTCGCGTTTTCGCGGGCCCGTTGGAGCCAGAACAGGCCGTGCTCGCTGTCACCGCGGCGACAGGCGATCCATCCCTTGGTGTCGAGATAATCGGCGTTGTTGGGCTGGGCTGCGAGGGCCTGGTCCACGAGGGTGTCGGCGCGATCGAGGTGCTGGCCGGCGAGGGCGAGTTGGTAAGCGACAGCGTTGGCCAGCTCGGGGGCTTCGGGTTGGCGGCGTAGGGCCTCTTCGAAATGAAGGAGCGCCAGGGCGCTTGCGCCGTCGTCGAGGTGGCGAAAGGCGAGGAAGAGGTGATAGTTGGGCCTCGAGATCGGGGCGCTCGCGAGTTGCGCGAGGCCGAGGGCGAGGACGAACGAGAGCGCGGCGAGGAGGGGGCTCCAAGGGCGTGGGAGGAGGAGGAGCGCGGCGAGGAGCAGGCCACCAAGAAGACCGCCGAGGTGACCTGCTTGCGCGATGAGCGGGACGATCAGGCCGAGCAGGAGGCAGAGCAGGATGAGGAGGCCGAGGTTGGTGGCCGAGACGTCGGCGATCCGCGCGCGGATCGCGGGGGGGGCGCGGCGACGAAGCAGCCACAAGGCGCCGGCGAGGCCCAAGATGCCGCCAGATGCGCCAACAACGAGGGCTGCCTCGCACCAGAGGAGCGAGGCGAGTGAGGCCGCGAACGCGGAGAGAACGAAGAGGAAGAAGGTTCGGGCTCCGCCGAGGCCACGCTCAACCCAGGTCCCGACGCTCCACAGCGCGCTGAGGTTGAGCAGGAGGTGTAGCCATGAGCCGTGGAGGAACGCCGCGGTGAGAAGACGCCACCATTCGTGGTCTAGCCAGACTCGGGTGAGCTCCAACGCGCCGAGCCGCGGTAGGACGCCTGAGTCGGGGTCGAGGCTCCATAGGCTCGTGAGTAGGACTTCGGACCAGGGCTCCGAGCTGTCCCGGAGGGTGAGGATGACGCTGATCGTGAAGAGCGCGGCGCAGAGGCCGATCAGGGCGAGGGTGATCGGGGTGTCCCGAAGCCTGAGAGGTGGGTCCAGGGTTGGGTCCACGGTTTTTTCAGGGGCGGAGGCGCAGATGGAGAGGAGCGGGGAGAGCCGCGGATGTTGTTCGGCGGAGGTTAGGCGATCGAGCCGAGAGTGGCGAGGGCGCGACGGGATGGGTCTCTTGCTCCGGTGAAGAGCGGGTTGGTATGGTCCTCCAGAGAGCGGCAGATGGACGGGGTGGCTCGAAGACGATGGGATCGAGGCGCCTGGCTGCGCAGGAGGGTCGTGGGCCGCGGATGACCATGGCGAGCCTGCTGATCGTCGACGCGGTGGCCCGTCGCCGACGTCTCCTTGAGGTCGGGCTACGGCGGGCTGGCTATCGAGTCACAGTCGCAGGCGAGCCACAGCAGGCGCTGTGGTTCCTGCAACACTCGCTCCCCGATGTGATCGTTTCGGCGTTCGCCTTCCAATCGACGGACGGAGAACACCTCGCGCGGGTGTTGCGGGGTCGTCCGGATGCGGCGCATGTCGCGCTCGTTCTGCTGCTCGGGGACGCGGGGGACGAGGCGCAGGCGAGCAGTTGGGCTGATGCGACGATCCGGGAGCCAGTGCTGCTCCGTGAGGTGACAGAGCGGGTGCAACAAGTGCTGTGGCGACGGCGGATCGCGGCGTTCAGCGACGGCGCTCGCTCTTCGCTCGCAGGGTCGCTGCGCGACGTGACGGCGGTGGATCTGCTCTGCTTGGCAGAGAGGCGCCGGATGACGGGGGTGCTAGAGGTGGAGACCTCGCGGCGCGCGGCGACCCTCTGGCTGCGCGAGGGGGAGGTCGTCGACGGCGAGTTCGGCGAGTTCGTCGGAGAAGAGGCGGTGCTGCGCTTGATCGCGGTCGAGGACGGGAGCTTTGAGCTGACCGACCGGCCGGTGGCGCAGGCGAAGGTGATCGAGGCCTCAACCAGCGGGCTGGTGGCGGAGGGGCTCCGGCGGATCGACGAGTGGATCCGCCTTTGTGCAGAAATGCCGGCGATGTCGTCGGCGCTGCGGGTCGACCGCGAGGTGCTGGGCGCGCAGCGCAGCGATCTGCCGGCGGAGCAGATCGCCTTGATCCAGCGCTTTGACGGCCGACGAACGATCGAGGAGGTGATCGAGCAGAGCGGTCAAGACCCGCTGCTGACGCTCGAGGTGCTGCGCAACCTCTACAGCGCTGGGCTGCTGATCGTCGCGGACAGCGCCGCGGCGGCGAGCTCGGTTGACCGAGGCGCCATGCTCGGCGCGGAGGAGGAGGGGTTCGGGGAGCTGCCGCCGCTGCCGCAGCCGTTCCCTTCGTTTGAAGGAGGGGCGCCGGATGAGGAGATGGAGCTGGTCTCGGGGATCCCTGAGGACCACTCGCACGAGCCGACGGTGACGCAGGCCTCGTCGGTGGTGAGCCCGGCGATTACGGAGGCGGTCGCGGAGGCGGTCGCGGTCGCGGTCGTCGAGAGATCTCCTCCGGGGTCGAGCGCGAGCGTGCTCAGCAGCTTGGTCGCAGAGAAACCAGCGCCGCTCGGTCGGGTTGGCGCTCCGGTGTTCGCTCCGGCGAAGTCCCCCGTCCCGGGCGGGGGGCTGCCGGCGCCTCTCCGCGCCTCATCGACGAAGAGCGCCCCAGGGGCGAGGTTCCCCTTCACGGCGGTGAAGCGACCCGAGCCGGTCCAGCCGGCGAGCCCCGAGCTCACCTCGCGATCAGGATCCGCGGAAGAAGGCCGAAAAAAGTATCGGGCAGCGAGGGGGCGGGTGGATTCGCGCGAAATTCACCCGGGCGATCGCGGGATCGTGGGCGGTGCGCTGGTGGTTCAGGCGTCCGCACAAGGCGGGGCGGACGAGCAGGCGTTCACGCAGCGGCTCGGGCTGCCGCGGATCTTGGTGCACCGGGTGGAGTGGCGCCGGGACTCGACCCCCGAGCCGGTGCAGATGATCGCTCGTAGCCGCGACGAGAGCCCGACTGGGAGCAGCGCGGCTGGGGAGTTGTCGGTGACGAGCGCCTCGCGTCGGCGGCGGATCGCTCGGTTCGCGGGCGATCCTTCGGAGCCGCGGCGGGGGCAGACGGAGCGGCCGATGCAAGGGCCGGCGGGCGGGTCGGCGCAGGTGGGGGCAGACGCCGCAGCCCCGAGCGCGCGAGGGCTTATGGGTTGGGGCGCGGACGATCCAGAGGATGGGCCGTTGGTGCCCGCAAGCGCGGAGGATATGGGCCGCCTCAACGCGCTCGCGGAGGTGCTCGTGGGGCGCTCGCAGGCGGGCCCAAAGGACATTGCCGAAGGTGCAGGTCGGCTGCCCGTGCCGGTCCCGGCGCCTGAGCGGGCGCTGCCGAGCGGGCGGATCCTGTTGGTGATCGGCGGGGTGGTGATGGCGGCTTGGTTCGTCGCTGTCCGGCTCGTCGGCGGCGACCCCGAGGCGGCGGTCAAGCCGCCCGCAGGGGTGCACTCACCGACGACGACGGAGGCGGCGACGACGACGGCGGTGCGTCCCCAGGGCGCCGCTGGATCCGGGGCTGAAGCCTCTGCGGAGGGGGCGCGGGTCGCGGCGGAGCGGGCGGCGGCGGAGCAGGCGGCGGCGCTCAAGATCGTGGGAGAGGCGGAGGCTCTCTATAAAAGCGCGAAGATCGGCGAGGCGAGCCTCGAGGTCGCGCGAGCGCTGGCTCGTGACCCGAGGTGCGCGCCTGCGTTGGTGCTGCGGGCGAAGATCTGGCTGGACCAAGGCGAGCCCGCGCGGGCCCATGACGCGGCCCAGGCGGCGATCGCCGCGGACGCGGGGCTGGCGGACGCGTGGTTGACGTTGGGGGTAGTGGAGGAGGAGCGGGCGGCGATCCCCGCGGCGGTGGCGGCGTATGAGCGCTACCTGGAGCTGACCCCGAAGGGGCAATACGCGGCCTCCGTGCGCCGACGCTTGCTCGCGCTCCGCCGCGTGAAACCGACGAGCGGGCCGTGAGGGGCCTGCGCGCGCGCACGCATAAAACGCAAGAAGGCAAAAAAAATAGGACGCCAAAGCGGGCGTGGTTCGACGGCGCTCGGGGACGCGCTTGAAGTCGCGGCTGAGGCGCGGTACGCAGCCTCGCCGGTCGCCGACGACCGTAGGGCGAGTTGACGGTGAGCGAGGTCCCTCTGTTATTGCGCGAAACTAGCGGTGAAGGGCGCGCGACGGATCGGGGGCCGCGGATCCTGGCGATCGAGTCGTCGTGTGATGAGACCGCGGCGGCGGTGGTCGAGGGCGGGTGGGTGCGCTCGAGCGTGGTGGCCTCTCAGGTGAGCGTGCACGCGGCCTTCGGGGGGATCGTGCCGGAGCTGGCGAGCCGGCACCACTTGGGGGCGATCGTGCCGGTGATCGAGGAGGCGCTGGCCCAGGCCGGCTGCGGCGCGCTCTCGGGGTTCGACGCGATCGCCGTGACCGAAGGGCCAGGTCTGGTCGGAGCGCTGCTGATCGGGGTGCAGGCGGCGCGCGGCCTGGCGGCCGCGACCGGGCTGCCGCTGTTCGGGGTCCACCATATGGAAGGACATGTCTTTTCGGCCATGTTGGGGGACGACGCGCTGGCGGCCCGCGAGCTCGAGCCGCACCTGGCGCTGCTGGTCTCGGGCGGTCACACCGAGCTGTGCGAGGTGACGAGGGTGGGCCGCTATCGGCTGATCGGCGCGACCCGTGACGACGCGGTGGGCGAGGCGTTTGACAAGGTGGCGAAGATGATCGGGCTGCCATACCCGGGCGGGCCGGCGATCGACGCGCTGGCCGCGGAGGGCGACCCGCGGGCGCTGAGCTTTCCGCGGTCGATGCTCGGCGACCCGACCAGCCTGGAGTTCTCGTTCTCCGGGCTGAAGACGGCGGTGCTCGTGCACTTGGAGACGCGCGGGGCGCCGCGCTCGCGCCAGGAGCTCGCAGACCTGTGCGCGTCGTTTCAGGCGGCGGTGGTCGATGTGCTGGTCGCGAAGGCGCGGCGGGCCCGCGCTCGGCTGGGGCTCGGACGGGTGCATGTCGTCGGCGGGGTGTCGGCGAATCGGGGCCTGCGCGCGGCTATGGCGGCGGCGGCCGAGGAGGATGGTTTTGTTTTCTGCGCGCCGCCGCTGCGCTACTGCGGCGACAACGCGGCGATGATCGGTGGGGCGGCGGCGGCGAGGATCGTCGCCGGGGCCGCCCCGTCCGTCTTCGTGCATACGAGCAAGGCGATCGATGATCCGCGGGTGCTGTTGCCATGATCGACTCCCCTCCTGAGCTGCTCCGCCGCTATGGGTTGGCCGCCCGCCACTCGTGGGGGCAAAATTTTTTGCACGAGCCGGCGATCCACAGGGCGATCGTGCGGGCCAGCGAGGCGGCGCCCGGGCGACGGGTGGTGGAGATCGGCGCGGGCCTAGGCACGCTCACGGACCCGCTGCTGGCGACCGGCGCGGAGGTGTGGGCGATCGAGCGCGACCGCGATCTGTGCGCGGTGCTGCGGGCCGAGCTGGGGACCAGGCCAGGGTTCACGCTGCACGAGGCGGACGCGGTGCGCTTCGACTACGCGGCGGCGGCGATCGGCGCGGGCTCGCCGCCGTCGATCGTCGGCAACCTGCCCTACCAGCTGACGGGGCCGCTGCTGTTCGCGCTGCTGCGCTTCCACGCGGTGACGGGGCCGTGGGTGATCATGGTGCAGCGCGAGGTGGCGGAGCGGCTGTGCGCTTCGCCAGGCGGCCGCGACTACGGCGGCGTGACGGTGATGTTGTCGCGGGTGCGGGCGATCCAGGTGGTGTGCCAGGCGCCGCGATCGTGCTTTGTGCCGCGGCCGAGGGTCGATTCGACGGTGCTGCGCCTGGACCCTCGCTCGGCGCCGCGCGGCGCGGTCGGCGATGAGGAGGGGCTGCGCCGGCTGGTGCAGGTGGCGTTCCAACAGCGACGCAAGGTCTTGCAAAATACGCTGTCGCCGCTGGCGAGCCGCGAGGCGATCCTGAGCTGGTGCGCTCGCGCCGGCGTCGACCCGCGGATCCGGCCGGAGCAGCTCGGCCCGGAGCAATTCGCGGCGCTCCAGCGGGCGCGCGAGGAGGACGATGCCGGAGCTGCCTGAGGTCGAGTCGGTGCGGCGCGGGTTGATGGCGGCGAGGATCTCGGCGCCGATCGCCGCGGTGTGGCGCAGCGAGCACGCGCTGCGGATGAGCGGGGATCTGGCGGCGCTGATCGGGGCGCGGCCAGGCGCGGTGGGGCGGCGCGGGAAGTATTTGCTGTGGGAGATGGACGCGGCGGGCGAGGCGCTGGGGCTGCTCGTGCACTTGGGCATGAGCGGGCGCTTCGGCGTCGCGCGCCCCAGCGATCCGCGGGTCAAACACACGCACTTCGTGCTGCGACTCGAGGACGACCGCGAGCTGCGATTCGTCGACCCTCGGCGCTTCGGCGGCTTCTTGGTCGGCGCGGCGGCGACGCTGAAGGGGCAGCCGCCGTTGGCGGGGCTAGGGCCTGAGCCGCTCGACGCAGGCTTCGACGGGGCGCTGCTGGCGGCGCGTCTGGGGGCGAGCGAGCGCTGCCTGCGGGACGCGCTGCTCGATCAGCGCGCGGTCGCAGGTGTCGGCAATATTTATGCGGTGGAGGCGCTGTTCTTGGCGGGGTTGCACCCGCTGACGCCGGCGCGAGCGCTGCGCGCGAGCGCGTGGGCGCGGCTGGCCGAGGCGCTACAACGCGTGCTGAACCAGGGGATCGCGAGCGGCGGGACGACGCTGAAGGACTTTCGTAACGTGACGGGAGAGGTGGGGCGGGGTCAGGACGACCTGAAGGTGTATGGCCGCGAAGGGGAGCCGTGTCCGCGCTGTGGGCAGGCGCTGCGCGGGTTCGTCCACGGGGGACGCAGCGGGGTCTTTTGTCCGTCGGACCAGCCTCGTCGCCAGATCCGTTGAGCGCCGGCAACGAGGGGCCGGCGAACGCTTGCGCGCGCTCGGTCGCAGCGGGCACACTCAAGCCCCGCCGAGGCGCAGCGCGGCGAGCCAGAGCGGATGGACGAGGCCAGCACCAACGGGCGCCCTGAGGCCCCCTCCCCGAGCGATGAGGCGCTGATGGCGAGCTTCCGCCACGGCGACGCGCGGGCGTTTGAGGTGCTGGTGAGTCGACATCGCCGCGGGCTCTTTAATTTTTTGCTGCGCAGCGTCGGCAACCAGAGCCGCGCGGAGGAGCTGCTGCAAGACGTCTTCGTCCGGGTGATCCGGGCGAAGGGGCGCTACGAGCAGACGGCGCGCTTCTCGACGTGGATCTACACGATCGCCCGGAATATCTGCGTGGATGAGAGCCGGCGCGCGAAGTTCAGGCGCACGGTGTCGCTGGACTCGCCGCGCCGCGGTCGCGACGGCGAGGAGGGGGCCTCGATGCTGGAGACGACCGCGGAGGTGCAGGTCGGGGTCGATGACGCGGCGATGGGGCCGACCTTGCAGTCGCGCTTGGCCGCGGCGATCGACCGGCTCCCAGAGGACCAACGCGAGGTGTTCTTCATGCGCCAGCTCTCCGGGCTGTCGTTTAAGGAGATCGGCGAGGTGGTCGGCGCCCCCGAGAACACGGTGAAGAGCCGGATGCGCTACGCGCTGGAGAAGCTGCGCGAGGAGCTGGTCGACCTGCACGACCCGGGCGAGTGACCCGCTCTAGCGTCTGGCTCTTGGGACAGGACGCCCGAGCCCGCGCTCAGGAGCGGGGCGCGGCTACTTCTTGGGGTCGGGCTTCTTGCCGGCGGCCGGCTGGAAGGCGGCGGGCGAGGCGGGCGAGGCGGGCGCGGGCTTGCCGGGCGGCGCCGCGAAGGTCCGCGCGGCCGGGCGATCGCCGGGGTTGATCACCGCGGCGGTGATCAAGGTGGTGCGGCCAGAGCGGCGCAGCGTCATCGGCGCGTCGGCCTCGAGCGGCGGCGTGACGGCGCCGGGCGGCGGCGACGCGTTGTCGGCGGAGCGCGAGGGGAGCGGCGCGCGCAAGGCGCCTGGGGCGGGTGACGCGCCGTCCGCGGAGGACCTGGCCGGTTGGACAGGCGTGGTGAGGGCGCCCGGGGCGGGCGAGGGGTCGCCTCCGGACCTGGCCGGTTGGACAGCAGGGCCGAGGGCGCTGATGGCGTCGGCGATCGACTCGACGAGGGTGACGCGCGGGCGAGGGGGCGCGGGCGCGGGCGCGGGCGCGGGCGCGACGATCTGGCTGATCGCGGCGGTGAGGCTGTCGGGCTTGGCGTCCGCGGGCGGCGCGAGCAGGGCGCCTGGGGCCGGGCTGTGGCCGCTGCTCTGCGCGGGCGCCTCGGCCTCGGTGCCCTCGGCGCCGGCGCTGTCTTCGTCACCGCCGTCGTCGAGGGCGAGGTCGATGTCGATGGCGGGGCCAGGCGTGAGCCGCTTGACCGGCTCGCGCTTTGGTTTGAGGGAGTAGCTCTTCTCGAGGCGGATCGGCGCGCCGAGGGAGGGATCGCGGAGCTCGATCTTGACCTTGGGCTGGGCGTCGTCAGGGGCCTTTCCGGCGAAATTGCTGGGGTCGAGCCAGCCGCGGGCGCGCAGCGCTTCGCTGTCCGAGAGGGCGTCGGCGACCGCGGCGCTGATGTCGGCCTGCTCCTCGGCGTCGCTGGCCCGAGGGACAGCCCCGCTGTCCCCCCGCGAGGCGATCTCGCCTGAGACGACCTCGCTGACGGCGTGCTCGCTGGTGACGACGACGGTGGTGCGCCGCGAGCGGGCGCGGCGCTCGCGGCGGAGCTGGGCCTCGATGTAGCGGCGCATGTCGCGGCGCGCTCGGTTGATCAGCTCCTCGACGAGGGGGTCGGGCTCCTCTTGCTGGCTGATCTGGGCGCGCTCGAGCAGGGCGGCGGCCTCGTCGATCCGCTCCGCGCGCTGGAGGCCGAGCGCCATCGCGGCGATCACTCGCGGGTGGTCGCCGATGGTCTTGCGGGCGGCCTCGATGTAAGCCATCGCCTGCCGGCTGCGCTTGTGCGACTCGAGCAGCATGACGATCCCGAGGTCGAGCTGATCGCGGGGGCCGAGGAGCTTGGCGGCGGCGAGCTTGTCGAGGAATTCGCGGGCGGCCTTGCGATCCCCGGCGACCACGAGCGCGTGCGCCTGCGCGCTGATCAACATGACCGCGTCAGGGCGCTTGCAGAGGCGGGCCGTCTCCGCGTAGCCGTTGGCGGCGGTCTGACCGTCACCGAGGCGGAGGGCGAGCTGAGCCTCTTGTAAGGCGGTCCAGGCGGCGGGGGCGAAGAGGCGGACAAAGAGGCGGCCGCGCAGGCCGCGGCGGAGCTCGGCGGCGGTCGAGCGGCGGGCGGCGGTGACCTTGGCGCCGAGCCCCTCGAGGGCGTACTGGACCAGCCCAGGGACTAAAAAAGCGAGGATCAACGCGCTCGTGATGAGGCCGATCCGCGCGGCGGTCGTCGGCGCGGCGAGCCCCGCGATCACGAAGGCGCCTGGGATCGCGATCTGGATGGCGCGCCCGGCGACCGGCCGCTCGCTGCGCGCCCACAGATGAGGTGGCACGACGACGGGCGGGAGCTCGACGTGCTTGGGGCTGGCCGCAGACACTCGCAAGCCGGCATACCCAGATCGGCGCAGCCCTGCAAGCTTGTTTGATTTTCGCGGCGACGAGGCGGAGGCGCCGGCGCCTGCTCGCCGCGCCCCGGCCCGCACGGGCACTTCTCGGCGCGAGCGCGGGCGTCGGGCCGGAGATCTGGGCTAGACTGGCGCCCGTGAGCTCCTCTATCGACCTCGGCAGCTATGTGCAGCGCCGGCTCTTTCGCGCGTACGAACGCGATATGGCGCGCTCCTCCTACGCGTATGGCGTCGACGCCCGGCGGATCCGTTGGTTGACGACCTCGGCGCTCGGCCAGGCGGGGCTGCGCAGCATCGAGCATGCGTGGTTCCAGCTCGCGGATGAGCTGCTGGTGAGCGAGCTGCGCTACCCGGAGCAGGCTGAGGAGATCCCGCTGCTCAACGAGGTGATCGCGCTCTGCCACCTGCTCCACGCCACACCGCCGGCGATCCGCCTGCTGACGGCCTCCTCGGAGCTGCGTGACTGGGGGTTGGTGACGCCCCTCGGTGATCCGCGGAGCAGCGACGATTGGCTGGTGCTGAACGCGGAGGGGCTCGCAGCGGCGCCCGCCGAGGCCCGCTCGTTTATGCTCGGCGCCGGTATGGCTCACTTGCAGTGCGGCCATGGGGTGCTCTTTATCGCGCACCTGGTCGGACATCGACGCGGTCGTTTGGGCCTCTACCGGCGGCTCCTCGCGCCGTGGTCGCGGGTGGCGGCGTTCTCGGCGGATCGCGCGGGCCTGCTGGCGGTCGGGGCGCTCGCTCCCGCGCTGGCGGCCCTGGCGGCGGAGGTCGCGGCCGCGCCTGTGTGGTCGCCGGCGTTCCCGCCGCTGGAGGCGCGGCAGCGCGCGCTCACGGAATTCGCCGAGAGCGCCGTGTTCGCGCGGATCAGCGCGCGAAGGGCGATGGACTCCGACGCCGGGGCGGAGGCGCCGCTGAGCGCGGTGCTGATGGCGGCGCCAGCGGCCGCGGCAGAGGGCGCGACCGAGGGGGCGGCGCCGACGGCCCCCGTGAGCGACGAGGCGCTGGGGGTGCCCGACAGCGCGTGGCCGCTGGCCCGCTGCGATCAACGCCTCACCCAGCGCCTGCGCATCTATTGATGAGGAATGGGCGACCAGGCGCGCGTCGGCGCCGTCGTCCGCACACCGAGACCAGGATCAGATCACATGGGAGCCGCTATCACTACGAATGACCTCGGAGCCGCAGCGCGTGAGCTCGCTTCGATCGCCGAAGAGCTGGGCCTGCATTCGGCCGCGCGCTCGATCCTCGCTGACTCGGCGCGCCGCCTCGGTGAGTCGATGCTGCGCGTGCTGGTCTTGGGCGAGATCAAGCACGGGAAGAGCTCGCTGATCAACGCGCTGCTGGGACAGGCGCTGCTGCCGACCGGGGTGACGCCGACCACCGGCGCGGTGGTGCGGGTGCGTCGGGGCGACGCTTCGGGGTACTTCTTGATCGATGATGAAGGGGCGCGAGAGCTGGATCGCGAGCGCTTCGGCCCGCTGGCGCGCGGCAAAGAGGCGGCCGCAGGGGCGCTCGAGGCGCGCCACGTCGGCGAGCTGCTGCCGGCGAACCTCGAGCTGCTCGATACTCCAGGCGCGAACGACATCAACCGCCTGCGCGGGCTGGTGAGCCGCGGCGAGCTGCCGGGCGCGGACGTGCTGGTGCTGGTGCTCGACGCGACGCAGGCGCTGACGCGCACGGAGCTGGGCTTCGTCCGCGACGCGCTGGTGGCGGTCGGCGGGGTCGGGGCGGGCTCCGGGGCGCACTTGCTGGTGGCGCTGAATCGGATCGACCTGGTGGCAGAGAGCGAGCGTACGCTGCTGACCGAGCACCTCGCGCGCGAGCTGGGGGCGCTGCTGGAGGACCGCTTCGAGGTCTTCCAGACTGACGCGAAGCGGGCGCTCCGCGAGCCGGAGAGCGACTCGTATGGGGTGCTGGAGGTGGGGCGGCTGCGGGCTCGCTTGGTCGCCCTGGCGGGGCGTAGCGGCGAGATCTTGCCCGCTCGGGCGCGCGCGAGCCTGCGCCGCGGGGCGCAGCTCCTCAGCCACAGCGCGGCGATCCAGGCGCGGGCGCTGCGGCTGGAGGAGCAGGCGCTGGCGGACGAGCTGGCGGCGGTGCGCGCGGCGTTGGCGGCGCAGACGATCGACACGGAGGCGCTGCGCGGGCGGATCTCGGCGGAGCGGGGTCGGATCCAAGAGGCGTCGCGGGAGCGGCTCGAGGGCTTCCGCGGGGAGCTCCAAGCGGAGGTGCTGGCGATCCTCGAGCGCTCGGATCTGCGGGCGATCGTCGATGTGCTGCCGTCGGCGGTCCGCGACGCGACGATGCACTTCACGATCGCCGAGGTGGAGCGGCTGCGGGGGGAGCTCGAGGCGCTGACCCGCGAGGCGCTGAACACTCACGGCGATCAGGCGCGGCGGCGGCTGGCGCAGGCGACGATCTTGCTCGGGTTTCGCGGCCCCGTGGTCCACTTGGACCCGCCGTCGACGTTGATCGAGGGGTCGAGCCTGGCGGTGTCGGTGGTCGGTAGCGCGATCATGTACTTCGGGAACACGGTCGCGGGGCTGCTGGTGGCGATCGCGGGGCCGCTGATGACGATGATCCTCCGCGAGAAGGCGGTGCATGACCTGCGCGTGGCGGCCCACCGCGAGCTGCCGCGGGCGCTGAGCGCGAGCTTCGCGGACCTCGAGGCGACGCTGCAGCGGACGACCGAGGCGCACGTGACGGCGCTCGAGGAGCACTTGGTGCTCGCGAACAACCAGCTCGGCGAGCAGCTCGTCGCGCTGCTCGACCGCGCCGCTTCAGCGCTGGCTCCGGCGGCGGGTGAGGCGGCGGAGCTGGGGGAGCGGCGCTCGGCGGCGCAGCGGCGGCTCGAGGCGCTGGAGGGGCGCTTGACGGCGCTTTCGCGGCGCTTAGACGCGGGCGAGGAGGCGCAGCGATGAGCGGCGATCAGGAGCGTGAGGCGCAGGAGCGTGCGGCGCAGGAGCGTGGGGCGCAGGAGCGTGAGGCGCAGGAGGGCGAGGAGGAGGCCGACGAGCGCGGCGACGGGGCGGAGGCGGCGGTGTCGGCGATCCGTACGATGGGCGCGGCGCTCGGCGGTTGGGCGCGGCGCCTGGGCTCGAGGATCGGCGAGGCGGCGAGCGCGGCGGCGAGCGCGGCGACCCCGAACGAGGAGCTGCGGACCGCGCTCGTCGAGGTGAAGGAGCTGCGCAGCCGCGGGCTCTTCTCGGCGGCCCGCGAGCGCTTACGCGCGCTCCAGCAGGAGCTGCCGCAGGAGGCGCAGGTGGTGGTCGCGCTGGGGCTGACGCTGGTGGCGGAGACGATCGCCGACCAGCGGCCGCCCGCGGCGCTGAGCGAGCTGGTCGAGGCGCTGAGCCAGAATTCGCGGCTCCGCCAGCGCGCGGCGATCTCGCCGCTGCTCGAGGGGGCGCTCCAGCTCGCCCGCTTCGCGCCCGATAAGGCGCTCGACGACCTGCGGCGGGCGCAGCGGGCGCTCGAGGAGGTGCCGACAGGGGCGCGCGCGGAGGCGCGCTTCTACGCGCACTTCATGGCGACGCTGGCGCAGTCGAGCCGCGGCCGCAACGAGCGGGCGGTGCTGGAGCTGTACAAGGCGCGGGCGAGCATGCCCGAAGGGACAGCCCCTTCGATCACGCGGCGGCTGCTGCTCGAGGGCGCGGCGATCCTGCTGGCAGAGGATCAGCTCGATGAGGCGCTGGCGTGGTTGACGCCGCTCGCGGGCGCAGCGAGCGAGCCCGAGCCGGCGGGTGAAGGCGCGGTCGAGGGCGCTCCGATCGGCGACGCGCGGGCGCTTGAGGCGCTGGCGCGCGGGCTGCTCGCGCGGGTGTACGCGGCGAAGGGCGACGGCGAGGCGGCGGAGGCGGTGCTCGCGACCCTGCCCGATGAGCCAGCTTGGGACGCCTTCCGGATCCGGGTGGGGCTGTGCCGCGGCGGCGACCCGGCGACGCTGGCGCGGGCGCTGCGGCACTTGCAGGTCGCGCCGGAGGACTGGCAGCGCGGCCGGCTGTGGGCCTTGGCGGAGCTGGCGGCGTGGGGGCAGCGCGAGGGGGCGCCGCCGCAAGGCGCGGTGGAGGCGGTGCTGGGGGCGCTGGTGAAGGCGGCGGACGCGGCGCCCGCAGGGCAGCAAGGCGGCTTCATCCACGAGCTCGCGCACGCGATGCTGCGCGCGGACCAGCTCTCGCAGACGGGGCTCGCGGTGATCCTGCGGCGGCTCGGACGAGACTCCGACGGCGCGCCCGAGGAGCTGCGGCTGGTGCGCGCGCGCCATCACCTTCGCAAGGGCGATCAGGCGGCGGCAGCGGAGGATTTCTTGACGTCGCAGCCGCCGCGCTTCCGCGCGCAGCCAGACCTCGGCGGGCCGTGGGGGCCGGATGAGGTGTCGCCGCTGCGCGACCCAGTGGTCCGCTTGCGGACGCTGCGCTCGCAGCGGGCGCTGGCGAGCGCGGAGCTGTGCGCGCACGCGGAGCTGTGGGAGCCGGCGCAAGAGCACCTGGTGGAGGCGCTGGCCGAGGCGCCAGAGCTGCGGCCGGCTCGGGCGTTGTTGGGGAAGATCGCGCGGCCGACCCGGTCGACGCGCCTGGAGGATCTGCTCAGCGCGGCGACCTCGGTGCTGGCCGCCGTGCCGTCCCACGTGCTGGGCGTGCCGCTGACGCGCGCTCAAGAGGCGCTGTCGGGGGTGATCGCGGCGCGCGAGCGGCTGGCGCGTCCGCTGACGATCGCGGTGATGGGCGAGTTCTCCTCGGGCAAGAGCACGTTCGTGAACGCGCTGCTGGGCGAGCCGATCGCGCCGATGGGGGTGCTGCCGACGACGACGACGATCAACGTGTTCCGACGCGGGCCGACCGGCGGAGCGAGGATCTATTACCGCGACGACCGGATCGCGACGCTGGCGCGTGAGCAGATCCACGGGTTCTTGCACGGGCTCGATGACGTCGAGGCGAGCCGGATCCGCCACGTGGAGATCGAGCGGACTGGGGCTCGTATGGGCGACGCGGCGGTGGTCGATACGCCAGGCCTCAACGCGCTCGACGCGTTCCACGAGCGGGTCGCGCGGGAGTTCATCGACGAGGCAGACGCGGTGATCTGGGTGTTCTCAGCGACCCGCGGGAGCACGGCCTCGGAGGCGGGCATGCTGGCCGGGCTGCGCGGCGACGGCCGGCAGGTGCTGGGGGTGCTGAATAAGGTCGATACGCTCGATCCAGAGGAGCAGACAGAGCTGGCCGAGTACCTGCGCGAGCAGCTCGGCGAGGTGCTGGTCGATGTGGTCCCGGCGTGCTCGACGTTGGCGTTGGCGGTGCGCTCCGGGGAGGCGCCCGCGGGCGCCGAAGATCCGTTCGCGGGGATCGAGGAGGCGCTCGAGCAGCACTTCCTCCGCCACGCGCGTGAGCTCAAGCGGACGCTGACGGCGCGGCGGCTGAGCGACGCGCTGACGCGGGCGCATCAGGCGATCGCGGCGGCGGCGGCGGCGCTCGAGGTGGCGGCGGACGGCGCGGCGGGCTCCGACCAGCTCGATACGATGCGCAGCCTCCAGCGCTTGACGGGCTTCGCAGAGCGGCTGCGCGGGGCGGTGCTCGACCTCGACGATCTGCTGGTGCGTGAGTGTCTCGCGCTGGGCCTGCTCCGCACGGGCGCAGGGGTGAGCCGCGACCAGTTCAGCGCGCAGGACGCGTGGTACCTCGGCACGGTGGTGCACGACGGGATGCTGCGGGCGCTGCAATCGGCGCTGGGCGAGCTGTCGCGCGAGGGCGACTTTGAGATCCTCTACGAGGTGCTCGGGCACCACTTGGTGCCGTGGGCGCGCGGCTACCTCGACGGGCTCGCGGCGTCGGGTTTTGTCATCAGGCTGATGATCGAGCACGGGGCGGCGATCACCCGCGGCGAGGCGGCGCTGCGCGAGCGCCTGCGCGGGGCGTTGGTGCCGATGGCCGACGCCTGGCAAAAATTCATCGCGTCGCTCGACCGGCCGCTGCGGCAGGCGCAGGTGCAGGCGCACCGGCAGGCGGCGACGCGGCCGCGGGCGGAGGCGCTGCGGCTGCGGACGACGGCGCTGGTCGGGGTCGAGTCGCTGTTGGCCTCCGTGGCGGAGCTGCGGGGATGAACGGACGGACGATCGGGGTCGATGAGGCGGGGCGGGGGCCGATCCTCGGGCCGATGGCGCTGGCGGTGGTCGCGGTCGATGAGGCGGGGGCAGCGGCGCTGCTGCGCCTCGGGGTGCAAGACTCCAAGCGCTTCGGCGCGGACGCGCGGGGGCAGGCGCGGCGGGCGGCGCTCGCCGCGGAGATCCCCGCGCACGCGCTGGCGTGTCGCTCCGCGCTGGTGGACGTGGAGGTGATCGACGCGCACACGCGCCAGGGTCGGCTCAACCACCTCGAGCGCGCGACCGCGGAGGCGCTGCTGGTGGAGATCGCTGCCTGTCCTGAAGACCAGATTATTTGTGACGGCGCCGCCCTCTTCGGGCCGCTGGCCGCGCGCTACCCAGGGCTGCTGGCGGTGAACCAGGGCGAGTCCGCGCACGTGGCGGTCGCGGCGGCTTCGATCCTCGCCAAGCACGCGCGTGACGAGGCGTTCGCGGCGATCGCCTCGCGCTATGAGCCGGAATTCGGGCGCCTGGGCGGCGGCGGCTATATCAACGCGGCGACGCGGCGCTTCCTCGCGGCGTATCAGGCTCGTTACGGCGATCTGCCGCCGGAGGCGCGGCGGAGCTGGGGCGCTCCCGCGGCGCTAGAGCTCTTCTGAGGGGCGCGGGCGGCGAGGAGCGACCTGATCGTGGGGTCAGGTCGCTCTCCCGAGCCGACGCTCACTTGGTGTCGATGCCAGCGAGCGGATCGTCGGTGTTGACGATCTTGGTCTTCTCGTCGGGCTTCTTCTTGGCGGGGGTGGAGCCCGAGGTTCCGCCGCTGGGGCGGGTGCCGGCGCTGGGGCGCTGTCCCTCCTTGAACTGCGTCCCGGCGACCGAGTCGATGTCGGCTCCCTTGGCAGCCTTGGGGCCTTGGGTGTCGGGCGGGACCTCGACGCCGCCGCCGATGACCTTCTTGGGGCCTTGCGCGGGGTCGCCGGAGTCCTCGCCGCCGCCGCCGCCGCCGCCGCCGAAGACGATGTAGCCGACGACGGCGATCGCGACCACGGCCGCGGCGATGATGCCGATCATCGGGCCCTTGCTCTTGGGTGCGTCATCCTCCAGGTCGCCGCTGTTGTAGGCGCGGCTGCCTTCACCGCCCATCGATGGCGAGGCGAAGGGGGCGGCCATGGCGGGCGCGGGAAAGCCGGGTGGGGCTTGAGGTGGGGCCGCCTGCGGGGTCGGCACCGGGGTCGGGGCCCTCTTGGGCGGTGGGGCTGGGGCCGGCGCGGGCTTCGGCGCCGCGGCCTTGGCGGCCTCGGCGCTGGCGTGCTCCGCGGCCATGCGGGCCATGTCGTCCCGCGAGAAGAGGCCGGTGGGCGCGTCGTTGTCGACCTCCTCTTCGGCCTCCGAAGGGGCGCTCGCGTCGTCGTCGGCGTCGTCGGCGTCACCATCTTCGGCCGCGGACTCGAGCGCTTGGACCAGCTTGTTGTACTCAGCCTCGAGCGCGTCGAGGCGCTTCGAGAGCTTGCCGATCGTGGCGGCGTCGCTGGCCTCCTCGAGCGCCTCCTCTAACTTGCTGCGCTCGTTGTCGAGTGCCTCGACCCGCGCGAGCGATTCCTGGATCCATTCGTCAGACGCCATTGCTATGGTCCCTGGGTTTGGGGATCGGCGCGGAGCGAAGGCCGACCGATGCAGTCGATGATACACAGCGCACGGGGCGCTCCAACCAGAAAATCCGAACGCAGCACGCGATGGGACGATCTAGACGTTGTTCTGGGCGATCGTCGGCCCGCCGAGGGAGAGGCGAGGCTCTGCTGGCGCGGACATGAGCCGCGTTCGCTGACGGCCGACGCTCAGGCTCCCTTGCGCAGCTCGGCGAGCACTTGGCGGGCGAGCGCTTTGAGGGTGTCAAAGACGCCGACCCCGGTGAGCGCGACCCCCTCAAAGTCAGGGACTCCGGTGGGGTTCAGCTCGCGCCGCAGCTCCTCGACCGACGAGACCTCAGGCATGTCGCGCTTGTTGTACTGCACGACGTACGGGAGCTTGTCGAGCTCGTAGCCCTGCTCCTGAAGGTTGACGCGGAGGTTGTCGAGGCTCTCGATGTTGGCGTCGTAGCGGGCGACCTGCGAGTCGGCGACGAAGCAGACGCCGTCGACGCCCTTCAAGATCAGCTTGCGGCTCGCGTCGTAGAAGACCTGACCTGGCACTGTGTACAGGTGGAAGCGGGTCTTGAAGCCGCGGATCTCGCCGAGGCTCAGCGGCAGGAAGTCGAAGAAGAGCGTTCGCTCGGTCTCCGTGGCGAGCGAGATCATCTTGCCCTTCGCCTCGGGGCGGGTCTTGTTATAGATGTACTGGAGGTTGGTGGTCTTGCCGCACAGGCCGGGGCCGTAATAGACCAGCTTGCAGTTGATCTCGCGGGACGAGTAATTGATGAATGACATCCGCGGCCTCGTTAGTCGTTGAAGAGGTTGTCGATGTCAGCGTCGGTGATCTCGGCGAAGACGTCGGGCGCGGTCGACGACGCGGCCTTGGTCGCGAGGTCGTCGAACACCTTGGTCAGCTCGTCGGTGGCCTTCTTGACGCGGAGCCGGACGAGGCCGTGGGTGGTGTTCTTGTCGAAGAGCACGACCAGGATGATCCGCCGGCCGACGAGGCTCATGTGCACCGAGATGCCCTTGCCCTCGTGGAACTGACCTGAAAACTCCTCCTCTTTGATCAGCTTGGCGATGCCGCCGGTCGCCGCGACGTTGCCCGCGACGAGCGAGCTCAGCGAGGTCGTGTCGAGCTCCTTCGAGTCGCCGGAGGCCGCGATGAGCTGGCCGTTTTTGTCGATGAGGAGGATCGTCTTGGCGCGTGAATCCTGCTGGAGCCGCTCCGCGATCGTCTGGATCAGCTTGAGCTCCTCGTCATACATCACGAGCTGGGGATTCAGCATGTTCAAGGGAGGGTCTCCTGAGGCCGGGCGGGTGGGCGCGGACGGCTGTCCGCGGCGTCAAAACCCTAACAAACTCGCCCGGGCAAGTCTACGGGAGCGAGGCGTTCACCGCGGGCGTGTTCGACCGAGCCGCCTCGCCCGGCACAGACCCCGTGTGTGCACATGCCTCGGTCGCGCCGCGCATCAGAGCGCCCGTCGGTCGCTCAGCGCCCGCGATAATGTGCTCATATCCGCGTACTCAAGCTCTCCTCCGACGGCGACCCCCGAGGCGATCCGCGTGACTCGTACCCCGAGCGGCCGTAAGAGCTTCGCCAAGTAGAGGGCGGTCGCGTCGCCTTCGACGTTGGGCGAGGTCGCGACGATGATCTCCTCGACCTCATCTGCACGGAGCCGGCGCAGCAGCTCCTCGATCCGTAGCTCGCCAGGGCCGATCCCCGCGAGGGGATCGAGGACGCCGTGGAGGACGTGGTAGAGGCCGTGATAGACGCCCGCTCGCTCGATCGCCATGCGATCCTGCGGCTGCGCGAGCACGCAGAGGAGGCGACGATCTCGCCGCGGATCTCGACAGCGCTCGCAGACTTCATCCGAGCAGATGTCGCAACAGACCGAGCACAGCCGCAATTGTCCGTGGATCGCGGAGATCGCCGCGCCCAACGCCTGCACGTACTCTCCGTCGGCTCGCACCAAAAAAAGCGCGAGCCGTAGGGCGCTCTTCTCGCCGATCCCCGGGAGCCGAGTGAGCAGCGTGGCGAGGCGTTGTAGCGGGTTCTTCGCGTCGACCGGGCGACTCACAGCCCCGGGAACCCCCCAGGGCCCATGAGCCCCGGAGGCATCAGGGAGCCCATACGATCCTTGGCGAGCTCGCGCGAGCGATCGAGCGCGATATTGACCGCGGCCGCGATGAGGTCTTGGATCATCTCGCGATCTTCGCTCAGCACGCTCGGGTCGATCTCGACGCTGAGGACCCGCTGGGTGCCGGTCACGACGACCTTCACCTTGCCCGACGCGGCGGTGCCGGTGACCGTCTGGCCCTCCAGGGCCTTTTGGGTGTGCTCCATCTGCTCGCGCAGGAGCTGGGCCTGGCGCATCATGGCTCCGAGATCAAAGTCGCTCATGCGCGAGAGGATAACGCAAGGCGCCCCGCGCCGGTGCGGCGCTGTTTGTAGGGGCCGCTAGGCGGGCTGGACGCCGCGCAGCTCGGCATCAAAGGCGCTGATCAGGGCCTGGATGCTGGGGTTCCCTCGGGCGTCGGCGAGGGCCTGGGCGAGGCGCTGCTCCTCACGCTGCTCCGCGAGCAGGTTGAGGCTCGGCCGCTCAGGGAGATGGGGCTCGCCGTCGACCAGCACGAGCTGAAAGCGCGCGCCGAGGTGGGTGTGGATCAGCTCCTCCGCGCGGGCTCGGAGCTCCGGGTGGCTCTTGATCTGATGACGATTGAAGCTCTGCGGCGGGGAGGCGACGTGGATCTCGCCGTCGCCGAGGCTGACGAGGCCGAGCTCGGAGAGCGCGGCGCAGAGGTGGGTCTCGTCGGCTTCGCGGATCCGGGCGACCAAACGCTCCCATACCTCCAAGGGGGGGCGACCCACCCACTCGATCTCGACCGCCCGCGCCGGTAGGGGCGCTCCTGGGCACGCCGGCGGGGCTGGGGTCGGCGGTGGTGTGTGCGCGCCGTAGGCAGGCTCATCGGGGGCGTGCGGCGGCCGCTGTTGGCTCGGCTGCGGCGGGGTCGTGGCGACGACCGGCTGCGGCCGAGCGGCGCTCGCAGAGGGGCCCGGCTCGGGTGACCGTGGCGGGGGCTGGGGGGCGACGGCCTGATCGAAGAAGCGGGCGGGTTCGGGGTCCTCGGGCGGATCGGGGGGCGGATCGCCGACCTGGATGCCGCTCTCCTGGACGATCTGGGCGAAGGGGCTGGCGGCAGGGGCGCGCGGGCTCGGCCGGGCGCTGGGGTTGTTCGCTGACGAAGAAGGAGAAGAGGATGGGAACGAGGGCGGCTGGGGCGGAGTCGCGCGGGCCGGCTCAGGGGCGCGCGTCGACTCGGGCGCGTAGGCGCGCCCGGCCGGGGCAGGCGAAGGAGAAAAAGATGCAGAAGAAGGGCGGGGAGAGATCTCCCGGGAGGCAGATCCCCGGGGCGCTGGTGGCGCTCCAGCGGAGATCTGCTCTAGGCGGCTGACGAGGTCGCCGAGGGGGATCAAGGGGCCTTGGTGGACCAGGTCCAAGAGGCCCATCTCGAGGATCAGCCGCGGGACCCGGGTGTGGGGCAAGGAGTCGACGGTGCGGGCGAAGCGGTCGAAGAGCTGCGCGAGCGCGGCCGGCGACTGGCTGGCGGCTTGCTCTACGAGCTGCTCGTACTCGATCTCCGAGGCGTCGAGCAGGACGTCGCGGGCGCCGCAGAGCTTGACGACGACGAGGTCGCGGAGGTGCTTGAGCACCGCGAGGGCGAGCTGCTGGAGGTCTTGGCCGGTGCTGACGATCGAGTCGAAGACGGCGAGGGTCTCCGCGGGATCGCGGGCGAGCACGGCGCGCGCGAGGGCGAGCACGGCGACTTGTCCAGGCACTCCGAGCACGACCCGGACCTCTTCGGCGCTGATCTTGGCGGGGTCCTCGGCGAAGGCGATCACCTTGTCGAGCAAGGTGAGGGCGTCGCGCACGGAGCCGTCGCCAGCGCGGGCGATCATGTAGAGGCCGGCCTCTTCGACGAAGGCGCCCTCTTGGCGGAGGATGTTCTGCAAGTGGCCGACGAGGCCCGCGGCGCTGAGGCGCCGAAAGTCGAAGCGAGAGACGCGCGAGAGGATCGTCGCCGGTAAGGCGTGGACCTCGGTGGTCGCAAAAATAAAGGTGACGTGCGGCGGCGGTTCCTCGAGGGTCTTGAGCAGGGCGTTGAACGCCGAGCCGGTGAGCATGTGCACCTCGTCGATGATGTAGATCTTGCGCCGCGCCGACTGCGGCAAGTACCGGACCTGCTCGCGGAGGCTGCGCACGTCGTCGACGCGGTTGTTGCTGGCGCCGTCGATCTCGATCACGTCGACGGAGCGGCCCTCGGTGACCGCGAGGCACTCGCTGCAGACGTTGCAAGGGTCGATCGTCGGGCCCTCGGCGCAGACCAAACACTTGGCGAGCAGGCGGGCCGCGGTGGTCTTGCCGAGGCCGCGCGCGCCGCAGAAGAGGTAGGCGTGGTGGACGCGGTCGCCGGCGATCGCGTTGGCCAAGGTGCGGGTGACGTGCTCTTGGCCGACGAGGTCAGCGAAGCGCTGCGGCCGATATTTGCGGGCGAGGACGACGTAGGCCACGGCGCGGGCAAACTAGCATAGGCGCGCGCTCTCGCTAACCCCGGCGTTGGCCGCGAACGACAGCTCGAGGAGAAGCCCCTGGGCCTCCTGATGCCCTCCTGATGCCCTCAGGAGGCAGGGGCGAGGGACTCGAGGGGGGGCAGGAAGAGGGCGTCGTCGAGGCGGAAGCAGCCCTCGAGCTTGAGCGCCTCTTGCCGGGCACCGTCGCCGGCCGGCTCGGCTGCTTCGGCCTCGTCGACCTTGCCGGCGATGACGTCGACGCAGGAGCAGAAGCTGAGCGCTCCGCGCCGCGTCTCCGGGTCAGCGCAGCTCTCGCGGTGGCGATCGAGGCTCCAGCGGAGGAAGGGGGCGTGGCAGTCGAGGCTGGGGAATTCGACCGCCCAGATGCACGTACACAAGGCCTCGTCACGGGCGACCACGAGGGCCTCGTCGCACAAGGTCTTCATGTATTGGTCCTCCTGGCGGAGGCGCTTGTCAAAATCGGCGGCGCTGCCGACGACGGCGCCGATCAGGGGGGGCAGGATGAGCCAGGCGCAGACCCCAGCGACCGGGAGACCGAGGAGCAAGCCGAGGAGGATCCCGGGCAGCCTGGAGCGCGGGGGATCATCAATATCAGCGAGCATCGGCATCGTCGGGGATTCTAGCGCGGTTGTCCGGGCCGATGGCGGCTGGCTGCGCCGGCGGGCTCGTAGGTCGACGGCCGGCCCATGGGCGGCGCAACAAGTGCTTGTGAAGCCGCGCGCTGCGTATGATACTGCGCCGAAACGTCCGCTGTGACCCCGGAAGCGCTTCGCATGCAAGCCACGCAGATCCCCTGTCGGATGCTCTCCTCCCTCCTCGCCGCAGCCTTGGCGGTGGCCCCCACGAACGCGGCCTTGGCGGCTCCCGCTCCGGCTCCAACGGCTGCGCCGGTGGCCGAGCCCGCGCCTGAGGCCGAGCCCGCGCCTGAGGCCGAGCCTGAGCCTGAGCCTGAGCCCGAGGCGGAGGCTGAGCCCGAGCCCGAGCCCGAGCCAGCGCCTGCACCCGAGCCGGCGCCTGACCCGTACGCGGATCGCCCGCCCGAGCCGCAGATCGGCGGAAAGCCGGCAAAAGGCCTCGGCATGACGATCGCCGGCGCGACCCTGTTCGCGGTCGGCGCTGGCGGTACGGTCGCGTCGGTGATGCTGACCAACTGCCCCGAGCCAGCGAGCACCGTGGGCTGCAAGTACTCGGACCAGCGCGCCTTCGTGGTGCCGTTGAGCGCTTCGGTGACCGCCGCGGGCCTGCTGCTGCTGCTGGTCGGGATCGGCTACCAGGTGCGCTACAAGCGGTGGAAGGGCTGGTCGCCGGACCAGTCCGGCGGTAAGGGCAAGCTCAAGGTGCAGACCGCCGGCGTGGCCCCGACCTTCTCGCGCGACGGCTTCGGCGTCGGCTACGTCGCCCGCTTCTAGGCGAGGGGCCGCGCTCGGCCGACGCGTTTCTATGGTTGTTAAAAAAGAATGATCCTCCGCGATCCGGTGCATGGGCTGATCTCGTTCACCGGGCCGGTGGAGTCGATCGTCGTGCGGTTGATCGATTGCCGGGAGGTGCAGCGCCTCCGGCGGATCCGCGCGCTGGGCCTGGCCTCGTTGGCCTATCCGGGCGGCGAACACTCGCGCTTCGCCCACGCGGTGGGCTCGGCGCACGTGATGAAGCGCTACCTGGATCGGGTGCGGGCGCTCGCGTTGGAGCTGCCCGCGCATGACCGGATCGACGAAGAGAGCGCGATGGTCGGGCTCGCCGCGGCGCTGCTGCACGACCTGGGGCACGGGCCCTTCAGCCACACCTTTGAGGCGGTGATCCCGGGGGCGCGGCGCCACGAGCTGTGGACCTCGCAGATCTTGCTCGACCCGGCGAGCGAGGTGCATCAGGTGCTGGCGACGATCGATGGTTCGATGCCGACGAAGGTCGAGCGGTTGATCCACGGGGTGAGCCCGATCCGCCACTTGGCCCGCGCGGTCTCCGGGACCTTCGACGTCGACCGCTGCGACTATCTGCTGCGCGACTCGTACATGACAGGGGTGCGCTACGGGGCGCTCGACCTCGACTGGCTGCTGGCGTCGCTGCGGCTGCACGTGCCCGAGGGCGAGCAGGCGGCGAGCCTGGCGGTCGACGGGGAGAAGGGGCTGACGGCGGTCGAGGCGTTCTTCTTGGCGCGGCTCTATATGTACCGACAGGTGTACCTGCACAAGGCGGTGCGCTCGGCGGAGATCTGCCTGCGCGCGCTGATCCGCAGGCTGGTGGAGCTCGGGCCGGTGACGGGCACGCCGCCGCTGCTGGCGAGGGCGCTGCGCGGCGAGGCGCTCAGCACGGGCGAGTACTTGGCGATGGACGACCGCACCTTCGAGGGGGCGATCGAGGCGTTCACTAGCGCTACAGATCCAGTCCTTCAGGACCTGGCCTCAAGGCTACGTCATCGACGGCTCTTGAAGAGCATGCGGCTGCACCCCGAGGCCGAGGGGCGGGCGGCGAAGGCCCAGCTCGATGAGGCGCTGACGGCGGCGGGCCTGCCGCCGGAGTACTACGGGGCGATCGACCGGGTGGAGGTCGAGGCGTACGCGGACGACGCGGCGCTGACGGTGCTGTCGCCCGGCGGCCGCACGGAGCGCTTGATCGACGCCTCGCCGGTGCTGCGTGGGCTCAGCCGGGAGGTCTTTGTGCAAAATCGAGCGATCTTCCCGCGTGAGGCGCGGGAGCTGGTGCGGGCGGCGCTGGCCCCGTTCCGCGATGAACCAGGCCAACTGACGCTGGGCTGAGCGCGAGATCTGCGACGGTTGGTGCGACCGCGGAGCCACACGCGCGGAGTTTCGCGCTATGAGGGGTCTTATGACCCTCGCTCGCTCGCTCCTCGTGCTCCCGCTCCTCTGCGCTTGTAACCAGGCGCCGCCAGCCGCAGCTCCCGCGGCCGTCCCGTCGACCCCGGCGGCGTCGGCGTCGGCGACCGCCCCTGTGGCGGCTCCCGTGGCGGTGAACGGGGTGGTGGTGGACCACAAGGTAGAGGCGCTCGACGGCAGCACGCTCGACCTGGGCTCGCTGCGCGGCAAGGCGCTGCTGATCGTGAATACGGCGTCCGAGTGCGGCTTCACGCCGCACTACGCGCAGCTCCAAGAGCTGTACGGGCGCTACAAGGACCGCGGCTTGGTGGTCTTGGGCTTCCCGTCCAACGACTTCGGCGGGCAAGAGCCCGGCGACGCGGCGGAGATCCGCGAGTTCGTGACGAGCAAGTACGCGGTGGATTTTCCGATGATGGCGAAGGTGCACGCGCGCGGCGACGAGATCGCGCCGCTCTACAAGACGCTGAGCGAGCAGACCTCCGAGGGGATCCGGGGCGAGGTGCGCTGGAACTTCACGAAATTCTTGGTCGACCCGGAGGGCAAGGTGATCGCGCGCTTCGAGCCTCCTACCGAGCCGATGTCGGAGGAGCTGGTGAAGGCGGTGGAGGCGGCGCTGCCGAAGGGGTGAGGGCGGCCGGGTCTTGAGCGACCTGCCCTAAGAGCCATGTGCGTAGGGCCTCGGGGTGTCGCGGGGCAGGCTCGGTGAGGACGACGAGGCCGAGCTCGGCGGCGGCGCCGGCGATCTGGCCCGTAGGCGCGAGCGCCCACAGCTCCGCGCGCGGCTCGAGCTCGATCGCCGCGCCGCCGCTGAGATCGATGAGGATCGCCTGCTCGCGCTGGCCCTCGCCGAGGGGCGCACCCCACAGGAGGGCGCGGCCGGCCGGGCGGGCGATCGCGAGGCCGTTGACGCGCTCCAGCAGGCGCGGGAGGCGCCGCGGCGGCGGGCCGGCGAGGTCCCAGAGGCAATGATCGCCGCTGCGGTCGCGCCAGTGGAGCACCTGACGGGTGAGGTCGGCCTTGATGTCGCTGACCAGATCTGTCTCAAAGATCAGGCTCGCGTGACCTCGATCGAGGTCGATGTGCCAGACGACGAGCGCGCCGCGGTCGCGGGCGCCGCGCCGCGTGACCGCGAGGCGGAGGCCGCCGTCGACGAAGGCGTAGGCGACCGCGTCACCGTCGCCGAGGTCATCGAGGGCGACGGGGCGGCGGCGGAGGGCGTGCTCGCCGCGGCGCTCGAGCAGCGAGGGGACGGCGCCTTCGCCTAAGACGACGATCCAGCCGCCGTCGTCGCTGAGGCCGATCTCTCCGCCGCTGAGCTCGGCGAGCGGGGCGTGTGTGGCGCCATTGACGGCGCGGAGGTCGATCGCGTCGAGCTGGCAGGCGGCGACGCAGGCGACGCGGAGGAGGCGATCGTCGGTCCACCAGATCGGCCGTGAGCGGCTGTTGGCGGGGGTGTCGGTCGCGATGATCGACGCGGGCTCGCTCGCGGCGTCGAGGCGCCAGTAGGCGAGCGCGCCGCGGTTGACCTCGGCGATGAGGGCGTCGCCGTCCGGTGAGAAGCTGAGGCTGCGTAGCGGCGGCTCGGCGCCGCTTAAGAGGCGCCGCTCGCCCCGCTCTGGGTCGAGCAAGACGACCCGGCCGTCGCTGGCGGCCGCCGCGAGGGTCGCACCGTCGGGGGACCAGGTGAGCGCGGACGCGCGACCAGGGCCGAGCGGGTGGATCTGGCTGTAGGGGGTCGCGGTCGAGTAGAGCTCGACGGGGCCAGAGCGGCGGGCGATGAGCAGGCGCTCTCCGCTCGGATCGAGGTCGAGCGCGCTGATCGGGGCGCCGACAGGCAACGAGCGGCGGCGGTATCGGGGCCCGCGTTCGATCCACCCGCGACCGTCGGCGGTGCGGGCGGCGGTGATGCGCGGCGCGCCGCCGAAGTGGAGGTCGATCGCGCCTTGGAGGTGATCGAGCCAGGTTGGTCGGAGATCAGCGAGCAGCCAGCGGCGCACCGAGCCGGCGCTGGTGGTGACGTAGAGGGCGTCGTCGTGGAGGGTGAGGGCGTGCGGGGTGGCGCCGAGCGGACCGAGCTCGCGGCGGGTGTTTTGCGATAAACGCCAGACAATCACCTCGCCGTCGCGGCTGGCGGAGGCGAGGCTGTCGCCGTCGGCGGCGAAGGCGAGGGCGAGCACGGGGGCGCGGTGGCTCGAGAAGGTGTGCAGGCGGGCGCCGTCCCAGCGGCGGACGTGGATCGCGCCGTCTTCGCCGCCGACGGCGAGGCGCTGGCCGTCGCGGCTGATCGCGACGGCGCGGGCGCGGAGCTCGACGAGCCCGGCTTCGTCGACGAGCGGCGGACCGGCGGCGGGCTCCCAGAGGGCGAGCGCGCCCGTATCGAGGGCGAGCGCGGCTCGCAGGCCGCTGAGCGGCGCGGTGGGGTCTGACGACGGCGCGGGCTGCGCGAGGGCGAGCGCGCGGGCCGGCGCGGGGAGCTCCGCGCGGGCGAGCTGGCGGCCGTCGGCGTCGAGGGCGAGCACGCGGCCGCGTTCGTCGCTGAGCAGCATGACCTTGTGATAGGGCGCGAAGGACAGGGCCTTTGGAGCAGACGGGAGATCGAGGCGGCGCAGGAGGGTGAGGCGGCGCTGGGCGGCGTCGCGGGCGAGGAGGCGGGCGCGGGCGAGATCGTTCGGGTACGGGAGCTGGCTGAGGAGCGAGAGGGCGCGCTCGGGGGCGTCTCGGGCGGCGTCGGCGGCGTCAGCGAGGGTGAGGGCTTCGCGGGCGGCGGCGGCAGAGCGAGGCTCGGCGCGGCCGAGGCGCGCCTCGAGGTCGGCGATCCGATCGGCGTCGAAGTCCGCGCGGCGGCGGGCGCTGAGGTCCTGGCGGCGGCGCTCACCGGCGGCGCTGTCGAGGGCTTGCACGAAGGCGGCGAGGATGACGAGCGCGACGGCGGCGGCGATGAGCCAGCCGAGGAGGCGCCGGGGGTCGCGGCCGAGGGCGCTGAGCAGCTCGCCCATGTCGCGGTAGCGAGCGTCGGGGTCGACGCGCAGGCCGCGGAGGACGGCGCGGCGCAGCCACTGCGGCGCGGTGACGAAGGTGGACGGCTCGGTGATGGTGCCGGTGAAGACGTTGGCGCAGATCTCGACGAGGTTGGCGCCCGCGAACGGCCGGACGCCATAGATCGCCTCGTAGAGGGCGACGCAGAAGGCGAAGATGTCGCTGCGCGCGTCGGCCGGCTCGCCGCGGTGCTGCTCGGGGGACATGTACGCGGGGGTGCCGATGACGGCGCCGGTCATGGTGACGTGGGTGTCAAGGATCGGCGCCGGCCGGTCGCGTGCGGTCGCGGCGCTGGGGTGGCCGTGGCGGTAGGCGAGGCCGAAGTCGAGGACGCGCGGCTCGCCGCTGGGGGTGACGAGCACGTTGTCAGGCTTGAAGTCGCGGTGGGTGAGGCCGGCGCGGTGGGCGGCGGCGAGGCCCTCGCCGGCGAGGCGGTAGACGCGGAGGATCTCGCGCCAGCCGGGGGCGTGCTCGAACTGCCACTTGCGCAGGGTGACGCCGTCGACCAGCTCCATGGCGACGTAGATCTGCTCGCCGAAGGCGCCGGCCTCGTAGACCTGGACGATGTTGGGGTGACGGAGCCGGGCGAGCGCTTGCGCCTCGCGCAGGAGGCGGGCCTTGGCGTCGTCGCCGGAGCCGGAGGCGCCATAGGCGGGGCGCACGAGCTTGACGGCGACGCGGCGGTCGAGCTGCGGATCGAAGGCGGCATAGACGACGCCCATGCCGCCCTCGCCGAGCCGACCTTGGACGAGGTAGCGGCCGATCTTCGCGGGGTGTCCTTCGCCCTCGCGAAGACCTGTCCTTCGGGGCAGAGTGAGCGCCTCCTCGCGGACGTCGCTGGCGGCGAAGAGGGTCGCCTCGTCGCCGAGGATCGCGGGCGCGTCGGGTGGGTCGGGTGGGTCGCCGGTCGCGGCGAAGAGGGTGTCCGCGAGGGCCGTCGTCGACGGGGGCGTGATCCCCGAGCCGAGAGGGGCCTCTGGCGGCGGATCGTCGCTCACGCGGCGAGTCTATCGTTGAACCGCGCGCCGCGGCCGCGCCGGTGGGCGCGCGCCTTCGCGCGTGCGGCGGAGGCGGCGATGAGGCGGCTCAGGCCGCGGCGAGGAGGGACGCGAGCAGGCGAGCGAGCAGGATGAGGCCGACGAGGGCGAGCGCGAGCGAGGCGGCGAGCTTGGGTCGCCGGCGGATGTCGTCGAAGATCAGGTAGAGGGCAGGGATGATCAGCAGGGTGATGAAGGTCGCGAACATCACGCCGAAGCCGAGGCTGATCGCCATCGGGATCAAGAACCGCGCCTGCACGCTGGTCTCGAGGATCATCGGCATCAGGCCGAAGAAGGTGGTGAGCGAGGTGAGCAGGATCGGGCGGAAGCGGCGCTTGCCGGCGTTGAAGATCGCGAGCGGGATCGGGTCGCCGGCGTCGCGGAAGCTGTTGGCTGCGTCGATGAGGACGAGCGAGTCGTTGACGACGACGCCGCTGAGGGCGACGATCCCCATCATCGAGATCATGCTGAGGTCGTAGCCGAGCAAGAGGTGACCGCCGAGGGCGCCGACGACGCCGAAGGGGATCGCGATCATGACGATGAGCGGCTGGGTGTAGGAGCGGAAGGGGATCGCCAAGAGCATGTAGATGGCGATGAGGGCGAGCTTGGCGCCGGTCTGGAGGCTGCCGAGGCTGTCCTGCTGCTCTCGGTTGGCGCCGCCGAGGCCCCACTGGAGGCCGGGGTAGCGCTCCGGGAGGTCGATCAGCAGCTCGTCGGTGAGCTTCGTGAGCACGGCGCCGGGGCTGATGCTGGCGCCCTCGCGCACGTCGGCGGTGACGTGGATGATCCGGCGACCGTCCGCGCGCTCGATCATGGGCCAGCTCCGGCCGCGCTGGAGCTCGGCGGCCTCGCGCAGGGGGACCTCGCCGCCCTGCGGGGTGCGGAGGATCAGCTCTTCAATGTTGTACTCGCTGCGGCGCTCGGACTCAGGGAGGCGGACGACGACCTTGACCTCGTTGCGGCCCTCTTGCTGCCTCAACGCCTCGGCGCCGAAGAAGGCGGCGCGGACCTGGCGGGCGACGTCGTTGGCGCTGAGGCCGAGGCCGATCGCCTCAGGGGTGAGGGTGAGGGTGATCTGCGGCTTGCCGGTGTCGACGCCGTTCTGCACGTCGAAGACGCCAGAGATGACGTTCAGGGCGGCGACGACGTCGCCCGCGGCGCGGTCGAGCACGGCGGTGTCGGCGTGGCTGAGCTCGATGTCGACCGGGGCGCCGGCGCTGGGGCCCATGTTGGCGGAGAAGCTGAGGCTCTTGGCCTCGACGAGGGTGCCGACCTTCTCGCGCCAGCGGGCGGCGAAGGCGGTGCTGTCAAAGTCGCGATCGTCAGGGCTGACGAGGTAGACCTGGACGGTGGCCTTGTGACCGCCCGTGACGCCGCTGGCGGCGGGACCGGGGCCGGTGCTGGGGAGCTTGCCGCCGATCTGGGCGTAGAGGCCGCGCTTGTACTTGTCGCCGCCGAATTCGGCGATGGTCTCGCGGGCGGCGCCCAAGATCCGCTGCTGCACGGCGGCGGTGCGCTCGACGGCGGCGCCGTAGGGGAGCTCGACGCTGGCGGTGATCACGTCGCCGTCGATGTTCGGCATGAAGCGGAAGCCGATGCGCCCGCCGCTGACGACGCCTGCGGTGACGATGAGCAGGGCGACGCCGACGGCGAAGACGGCGTAGCGATAGTCGAGGCAGCGGGCGAGCAGCGGGCCGAAGCGGCGCTCGATAAAATTCTCGAGGCCTCGGCTGATCGTCTGCTGGCGGCGGTGGATGGCCGCGTAGAGGCCGACCTCCTTGGTGCGCTTGAGGTGGCCGAGGTGGGCGGGCAGGATGAAGAGAGACTCGAAGAGGGAGATGATCAGGACCACGATGACGATGGTCGGGATCACGCGGAAGAGCTTGCCGCTGAAGCCAGGGACGAAGAAGAGCGGGGTGAAGGCGACGCAGGTGGTGGCGATCGAGAAGACGACGGGGGTGCCGACCTCCTTGGCGCCGGCGATCGCCGCGCTGAGCAGGTCTTGGCCGCGCTGCTGGCGCTCGAAGATGTTCTCGCCGACGACGATGGCGTCGTCGACGACCATGCCGAGGGTGACGATGAAGGCGAAGAGGCTGACCATGTTCACCGAGACGTCGAGCCCCGGCATCAGGAAGATCGCGCCCAGGAAGGAGATCGGGATCCCCATGGTCACCCAGAAGGCGAGGCGGATCTCGAGGAAGAGGCCGAGCGAGATCATGACGAGGATCAGCCCGGAGATCGCGTTGCGCATCAGGAGGTCGATGCGCTGGCGGTAGATCTCGGACATGTCCCTCCAGACAGCTACCTTGACGCCGGGCGGCAGCCAGCGGCGCACCCGCTCGATCTGCGCGCGCGCCTTCTCGGAGACCTGGACGGGGGTCTGGTCGCCCATGCGGTAGACGCGGACCATGACGGCGGGCTCGCCCTCGAAGGTGGCGGACTCGTCGGTCTCGGCGAAGGTAGCGGCGACGCGGCCGATCTCGCCGACGGTGATCTCGGTGCCGTTGGGGGCGGTGATCACGGGCACGGCGCCGAAGTCGAGGGCGTCTTGGCGGCGCTCGTCGGTGCGGATCAGGACCTCGCCGCTGGGGGTCTTGACGCCGCCTCCGGGGAGCTGGAGGGCGGTTCGGGTGACCTTCTGGGCGACCTCCTCGAGGGTGAGGCCGTAGGTGCGGAGCTGGGCCTGCTCGATCTCGATCGCGATCTCTTTGGCGGGCGCGCCGGCGAGGTCGACCTGGGTGATCCCTGGATCCGTGAGGATCTGGTCGCGGGCGCGCTCGGCGAGCTCGCGCAGGACGGCCGGCGGCTGCTGGCCATACAAGATGATCGAGATGACCTCCGAGCGGTTGGTGAGCAGGCTGACGGTGGGGCGCTCGGCGTCGCGCGGGAGCGAGGTGACGCGGTCGACGGCGCTCTTGATGTCAGACAAGGCCTTGGTCGGCTCGGCCTCGATGGTGAGCTCGACGTTGACCCGCCCCATGCCCTCGGAGGCGACGCTGGTGACCCGCTTGACGCCGTCGGCGCCGCGCACGGCCTCCTCGATCGCGAGGATGATGCCGGTCTCGACCTCATCCGGGCTGGCGCCGGGGTACGGCACGGAGATCGAGATGGTGTCGAGCTCGGTCTCAGGGAAGACCTCCTGGCGGACGCGGCCGAGCATCAAGACGCCGCCGATGATGAGCATCAGCATGATCAAGTTGGCGGCGACCGGGTTGTGCGCCATCCAGGCGATCGCCCCGCTGCTGATGGTCTTGTGCCCGCTCTCCGACATGGCGACGCTCCTCTCCCCGCAGATCGTTTGAGCTCATATGAGCGAAGAATGAAGAAACTTATCCGCCGACCGCGAGGCTCTCGGGCGGCCGGGCGCCCCGATCCTCCGGGGGCTCGGCGAGCTCGTCCTCGATGAGGACCTCGAGGCCCTCGGTCGGGGTGGCGAGCGGGGTGAGCATGACGGCGTCGCCGGCGCGCAGGCCCTGGACGAGCACGCGCCTGGGGTCGCGCCAGACGACGGCGACGTCGCGGCGGGCGAGCTTGCCGTCGACGACGAGCCAGACCGCGGCGCCGTCGACGAGGGCGGTGCGCGGGAGGGCGACGGCGTCGGCGATCGCTTGGCCGCCGAGCTCGACGCGGACGAAGGCGCCGAGCAGCAAGGGGAGGGGGCGGTTGGCGGGGCCCACGCCGAGCGCGAGCGGATCTTCGACGGCGATTAAGAGGCGCGCCATGCGGCCGCGGCCGTCGACGCCGCTGAGCAGGCGCTCGATGTAGCCGACGCGGGAGATCCGCTGGCCGGGGCCCGTCTCGTGGGTGATCTGGGCGGGCGCCCCGCGCAGACCCGTGACGTTGACGCCAGGGATGTCGAGGTGGGCGAGGCTGGCGACCGGGACCGCGACCTCGACCCAATATCGATCGACGTTGACGAGCGTGGCGAGGCGGGTCTGTGGGGTGGCTATTTGGCCAGGTTCGGCGCTGACGTCCTTGACGACGGCGTCGAAGGGGGCGCGCACGACGGTGCGGCCGCGGTCGCGGCGGGCCTTGTCGAGCTGGGCGCGGGCGGAGCCGAGGCTGGCCTTGCCGCTCTGGATGTGCGGCTCTCGCAGGGCGATCTCTCGGGCCTCAGCGTCGAGGGCGTCGCTGCGGCCGGCCCACTCGCTCTCGGCGACTTGCTTGCGGCTGCGCTCGTCGGCGAGCTGGAGCGAGGCTTGGGCGACCGCGGCTTGTTGGGCGGCGACCGCCGCGCCGATGTCTCGCCCGTCGAGGCGGACGAGCAGCTCGCCCTCTCGGACGATGCCGCCAGGGATCAGGTGTTCGCTGCGCTCCGTGACGCGGCCGCTCACCTCCGGCTGAATGACCAGCTCGTGCGCCGCCTTGACCTCTCCCATCGCCGCGACGACGACCGGCTGCGGGCCGGGCCGGGCGCGTAGCACTGTGACCTTGACCTCAGGCCGGGCGAGCTCGGCGCGGCTCGGGGTCGGCTTGGAGGCGACGAGGTTGGCGGCGACGAGGCCGGCGATCACGACGAAGAGGAGCGCGAGGACGGCGTTTTGGGTGACGAGGCGTCGAGTCATCGCGGCGGCGTCCAATAGCGCTGGGTTTAGCGCGGCTTGGACTCGTAGGACAGGTGCGCGGTGTCAGCGGCCGCGGCGCTGGGATGTGAGGCAGCGCCGCGGTGAGGGCCGCCTGCGCCCGCAGACGCCGGGGCCGGCCCCCCCGCGCAAGGCGCGCGAGGAGGGCGTGGACATGCCCGAAAGGACATGACAGCGGGTGATCAGGAGCAGCCGCTGGTGCCGCCGCAGGTGACACACTTGAGGCAGGAGCCGTTGCGGACCATCGTGAAGGAGCCGCACGCGGAGCACGCGTCGCCCTCGTAGCCCTGCATCCGCGCGACCCGGATCTGCTCGCTGACGACGGCGGCGGCGACTCGTACGCCGCCGTTGCCGTTGCCGCTGGGGCTGGTGCGATCCTCGACCTGGATGCTCGCCTGAGCGCTGCGGGTGATCATGACCGCGCCGCCGCGCGGGCGGGCGCTGCTCAGCTTGAGCGGGCCAGGGGTGACGACGCGCTCGCCGATCAGCTCGCCATCATCGACGGTGACGGCCGGGGCCGCGCCCGCCTTCGGCTCGCCGATCGTGTCGGGGGCGAGGCCGTCCTCGGGGGGCACTTGCGCGAGGTCATAACGGCCGAGGTAGGTGACGGCGAGCTCGCGGAAGATGTAGTCGATGATGCTCGTCGACATCTTGATGTGCGGGTGACCGGAGACGGGGCCGTTGGGCTCGAAGCGGGTGAAGACGAAGGCCTCGACGTACTCCTCGAGGGGCACGCCGTACTGGAGGCCGAGGCTGATCGCGATCGCGAAGCAGTTCATCAAGGAGCGGAAGGCGGCGCCCTCCTTGTGCATGTCGATGAAGATCTCGCCGAGGTCGCCGCCTTCGTACTCGCCGGTGTGGATGTAGACCTTGTGGCCGCCGATCGTCGCCTTCTGCGTGTAACCCTTGCGGCGCCCAGGCATGGTGCGACGCTCGCCGACGGCGCGGGCGACCAGGCGCTCGACGATCCGCTCGATCACCTGCGGCTGGCTGGGGGCCGCGAGCTCGTCGGCGTCGTCGTCCGAGGCGTCGGCGGAGGTGGCGGCGCTGAGCGGCTGGCTGAGCTTGGAGCCGTCGCGGTAGAGGGCGTTGGCCTTGAGCCCGTACTTCCAGGAGGCGAGGTAGACGGCCTTGACCTCCTCGACGGTGGCCTCGCTGGGCATGTTGATGGTCTTGGAGATCGCGCCCGAGAGGAAGGGCTGCGCGGCGGCCATCATGCGGACGTGGGCCATCGGCGCGATGAAGCGCTTGCCGTAGCGGCCGCACTTGTTGGCGCAGTCGAAGATGGCGAGGTGCTCGGGCCGCAGGTGCGGGGCGCCCTCGACGGTCATGGTGCCGCAGACGTAGTCGTTGGCGCGCTGGATGTCCTCGGCGCTGAAGCCGAGCGCGGCGAGGATGCTGAAGGTGGGATCGGCGAGCTGCGCGTCGCTGAGGCCGAGCGCCCCCTTACAAAAGTCGTCGCCGAGCACGTAGCGGTTGAAGACGAAGCCGATCTCAAAGGCGGTGGGCAGCTCGGCCTCGATCCGGCTGAGCAGGGCGTCGCTGAAGCCGCGGGCGCGCAGCTCGTCGTGGCCGATCCGCGGGCTGCCGACGAGCGTGCCGGCGCCCTTGCAGTAGGCGATGATCGCGTCGATCTCCGCCTCGCGGTAGCCGAGCCGGCGCAGCGCGGCGGGCACCGAGGAGTTGATGATCTTAAAATATCCGCCGCCGGCGAGCTTCTTGAACTTCACGAGCGCGAAGTCAGGCTCGATGCCGGTGGTGTCGCAGTCCATGAGCAGGCCGATCGTGCCGGTGGGGGCGATGACCGTGACCTGCGCGTTGCGGTAGCCGTGCGCCTCGCCGAGCGCCAAGGCGCGGTCCCACTCCTGCTGGGCGGCGCTCAAGAGGTAGCTGGGGCACTGGTGCTGGTCGATGCCGCGGGGGGCGATCGAGAGGCCCTCGTACTCGGCGCGAGGGCGGCCGTAGGCGGCGCGGCGGTGGTTGCGGATGACGCGTAGCATCGCGTCGCGGTTGCCGGCGTAGCCGGCGAAGGGGCCGTGCTCGCGGGCGAGCTCGGCGCTGGTGGCGTAGCAGGCGGCGGTCATGAGGGCGGTGACTCCGCCGCAGATCGCGACCGCGTCGTCGGAGTCGTAGGCGATCCCGCGGACCATGAAGTAGGTGCCGAGGTTGGCGTAGCCGAGGCCGAGGGTGCGGTACTTGAAGCTGCGCAGGGCGATCTCAGGGCTCGGGAACTGCGCCATGAGCACCGAGATCTCGAGCACCATCGTCCACAAGGTGCAGGTGTGGCGGAGCGCGGCGATGTCGAGGTCGCCGTCGCTGGGGCCGCCCTCGACCATGTACTTGATCAGATTGATCGAGGCGAGGTTGCACGCCGTGTCGTCGAGGAACATGTACTCGCTGCACGGGTTGGAGGCGTTGATCCGGCCGTCGCTCGGGCAGGTGTGCCACTCGTTGATGGTGGTGTCGAACTGCAGGCCGGGGTCGGCGCAGGCCCAGGCGCTGTGGCCGATCTTGTCCCAGAGGTCGCGGGCGCGGATGGTGCGCTGGACCTTGCCGTCGACGCGGCGGAGCAGATCCCAGGGGCGGTCCTCCTCGACGGCGCGCAAGAAGTCGTCGCTGAGGCGGACGCTGTTGTTGGAGTTCTGGCCAGAGACGGTGCCGTAGGCCTCGCTGTCCCAGTTGGTGTCGTACTCGGTGAACTCGATGCGAGCGGCGCCCTGACGGGCGAGGCCGAGGGCGCGCTGGATGTAGCTCTCAGGGATCTCGGCGCGGCGCGCCGCCTTGATCTCGAGGCGGAGCTCGCGGTTGCGAGCCGGATCGAAGCGCTCGTCGCCGCTGAGGCCGGCGGCCGCGCAGGCGCGTAAGACCCGGTTGAGGTGGCGGTTGCAGAGGCGCGAACCAGCGACCAAGGCGGCGACCTTCTGCTCCTCGACGACCTTCCACTCGACGAAGGCCTCGATGTCAGGGTGGTCGACGTCGAGGACGACCATCTTGGCGGCGCGCCGGGTGGTGCCGCCGGACTTGATCGCGCCGGCGGCGCGGTCGCCGATCCGCAAGAAGCTCATGAGGCCGCTGCTGCGGCCGCCGCCGGAGAGGGGCTCACCTTCGCCGCGGATCGCCGAGAAATTGGTGCCGGTGCCCGAGCCGTACTTGAAGAGGCGAGCCTCGCGGATCCACAGATCCATGATGCCGTTGCCGCCGACGAGGTCGTCGCCGACGGACTGGATGAAGCACGCGTGCGGCTGCGGGCGCTCGTAGGCGTTGTCGCTGAGGTGGAGCTCGCCGGTGACGGCGTCGCAGTAGCTGTGACCTTGGGCCGGGCCGGTGATCCCGTACGCCCAGTGCAGGCCGGTGTTGAACCACTGCGGGCTGTTGGGGGCGACGCGCTGGCTCGCCATGGTGGTGACGAGCTCCTCAAAAAAGGCGCGCGCGGACGGCTCGTCGGCGAAGTAGCCGTACTTCCAGCCCCAGTAGGTCCAGCAGCCGGCGAGGCGGTTGAAGAGCTGGCGGCTGTCCCTCTCGCCGCAGGTGCGCTCCGCGGGGGGGAGCGCGGCGAGGGCCTGCTCGTCGGGCTCGGAGCGCCACAACCACTCGGGTACGCCCTCCTCGGGGACGCGCCGCAGGCGGGACGGGACGCCGGCCTTGCGGAAGTACTTTTGGGCCATGATGTCGACCGCGACCTGCGACCAGCCCTGGGGGATCTGGATGTCCTTGACCTCGAAGACGACCTTGCCGTCAGGGTTTTGGATCTTCGACCCGCGGCGCTCAAAGGAGAGGCCTTCGTAGGGTCGCTGGGTGTCGCGGGTGAAGAGGCGGTCGAGCTTCATCGGTTTCTCCAGAAAAGAATCGGTGGCGGGGGGCGAAAAGGAGAGCGTCGCGGGGGCCTTCCTTATTGAAAAGAAGGCCACCGGGTGGGCGCGATCGCCTCGGGCTGGCCCTGCCGTGGGCCGCGTGGGCGCTCTTCAGCGGTGTGAGGTGGAGCGGCAGGGGGGAGCCGCGCAGGGCGGCCGCGAGCAGGGGAAGACCAAACGTACCCCCCGGAATAAGCGCAGCAAGGACCGGAGAAGTACCCCGCATCTAGGGGGCGGGCGCCCTATAAACCACAAGATGTAGGGTGCGTGCAAGCTCGTCGGCCGCCCCCGCGGAGCGCGCAATCCCCAGCGACCGGCCGCGGGGCCGGGTTCACTTGTGCACAGGTTATCCACAGAGAGAGACAGCGCATCGACGCGCGCCGCAGCGCGAATAACGGCGTTCTGAGGGGGTGTGGCGATCGCCCGCGCAACCAGGCGTATTCGCCCCTGACGCCAAGACGCCGGCCGGCGGCTGAGGCGCCGTGAGCACCCGGGCGCAAGAGATCCCCAGCGCGCTGTTCACGCGTGACGCAGCACTCATGGAGTCAATTTGCTTCGCGACCGCTTCGTGGAGATCTCCTCCACGTGCGCAGACCCCGTGGTTTCGTTTTAGTAGCTATTGCGAAGGTCGGCCCCGGGGCCCGGGATGTCCAAGAAGGGCCGCGGGGAGCGGTGCGGGCCTTGCCGCGCGGGCGCCTCCTCCTCATCATGGCCGCCGCGAGGGAGCACCCTGTTGGCCACCACCAGTAAAGACGCGACCGCCGTATTTCGCGCGGAGAATGGCGAGCTCGAGCGGCTGAGCGCGCTCGAGACGCTGAAGGGCCTCAAGGGGCGTGAGACCGTGACCCTGGGCGATCTCGTGCGCTTCCTCGAGGCGCGCGGGCTCTGGCGCCAATTCGCCAAGATCTCACTCGCCGACCTGCGCGACGCCTTCGCGCCGCCGCCTGAGATCGAGCCGGCGGGCGAGCAGAGCGAGGGCCGGCGGCGCAAGCGGCGGATCTTGGAGGACGAGCTGGGTGACCTCGACGCGGAGATGAAGGCGCGCCCGCGTGAGCCAGAGGACGGCGGCCTCAGCACCGACGAGGTGAGCCGCCAGATCTTGCCGTTCATCGAGGGCAACGGCGAGGTGACCTTTGAAGACCTGCACGAGTACTCGCGCCTCGACAAGAAGGTGCTGCGCTTCCACCTGAACGCGCTGGTCAAGCTCGGCCGCCTCGAGCGGATCGGCCTCGGCCGCAACGCGGTGTTCTCGGCGGTCTAGCCGGCGCTCCCGTGTGCCTGTCCGAAGGGGCAGGTCTTAGACCGGCCACCCGTAAAAGATCCCGACCATCTCGCGGCGCACGTTCTCGAGCGCGACGAGGTTCTCGGGGGCGGCCGGGTCGACGTCGGGCCAGAAGAACTGGCTCGGGTCGAGGTGGGCGCGCCGCATCTTGGTCTGCCAGATGTTCTCGCTCTGCAGGACGAGGTCCTCGCAGTGGTACTGGGCCAAGATCTGCGGGGCGATGAAGTCCTGGATCGAGCGCACCGAGTGGTCCAAGTAGACGCGCTTGCCCTCAGCGTCGCGGGTGAAGCCGCGGACCACGTAGTCGATGATGACGACGTCGTTCTCGAAGCTCTCGAACATGTAGTCGAGCGCGCGCAGCGGGACGATGGTGCCGCAGGTGGCGATGTCGATGTCGACGCGGAAGGAGCAGATCCCCTTGGGATCGGTCCAGTCCGGGTAGGTGTGCGCGCAAAGGTGACTCTTGGTCAGGTGCGCGGCGACGCTGGTGTTGCCCTCCTTGACCGCGGTGTGCCCGAGATCGCTCATCAGGACCAGCGAGCTCGCGCCGTGAGGATCGTAGTCTTGGGCGCTGACCGAGAGCACCTCGGCGTCGATGATGCGGGCGATCTGACGGAGGATCTGGGTGATCCGCGGGGCTGAAAATTGGGCGTCGATCCACTCGACGTAGCGACGACGCTCCTCCTCGGTCCGCGCGACGAAGAAGTCGTAGAGGTTAAAACTGACGACCTTGGTGAGGTTGTTGAACCCCGAGAGCCGCACTTCATCGCGAGGGATCGCCATGGCGGGGGAGGGTGGCCGCTCCCTCGCAGCGACGTCAAGCCGCGCGCTTACGCACATATGAGGGTGCAGTAATTTCGCGCGCGCGACGCGCCCATCAAGGAATTTCCCGGGCTTTGCGCTTGCGCCGCCTTAGCGGCTCTTCGACACTGCGAACCTATGCTTGGGCTCGCCGAGGCCGCATCTTTTGCACTCTCGCTCCTGCGCGAGGACCGGATCCCCAACGAGGACGCGATCGCGCTCGCGCCGACGATCGGCTGGGTGATGCTCGCCTGCGCGGTGAGCGTCTTCGTGATGTTCATCGTCCAGAGCGAGCGCTGGCGCCGCCTGTGGCTGACGATGGAGGATCCCCGGCCGATCGCGCTCTTCAGGATCGTCTTCGCGTTCCTGGTCATCTGCAACGTCAATGACCTGTGGGAGTACTTCGAGATGCTCTTCACGGATGAAGGCATCTTCTTCAGCGACGTCGCCCGCCAGGTCTTCGCCGCCGGCCAATTCGCCGGCTACGGCGACGGGATCGGCAACGACCCGAAGGGCTTCTTCGACGTCCACGGCCTGCTGCTCTACCTCAAAGGCCCGAAGTACTCGCCGCTGTTCTTCTGGGACACGCCGGCGCAGTGGTGGGCGCTGTGGACGATCTTCCACCTGATCACGCTGGCCTTTATGGTCGGCTGGAAGACTCGGACGATGGGGGTGCTCTCGTTCGTGCTGATGAACGGGATCTTCCTGCGCAACCAGCTCTTCTGGGAGGGCACGGAGCTGGTCTATCGCGTGTTCTTCTTCTATCTGATCGTCGCGCGCAGCGGCCAAGCGTGGAGCGTCGACAACTGGCTGCGCTGCCGCAAGCTGCGCAAGCAAGGGCTGCTCAGCGAGCGCGGCGGGCCCGGGAACGGCGCCGGCGTCGCCCCCTCCGAGGCGCACCCGAAGGGCTTGGCCGCGATCTATCGGCTGATCCCAGCGTGGCCGCGCTGGCTCGCGGTGGTCAACCTCGGCGCGCTGTACTGCTACACCGGCGTGGTCAAGAACGGCGCGGTGTGGGCGAAGGGCGACGCGCTCTACTACGCGCTCAACATGGACCACTTCTATCGCTTCTACCCGCAGCAGGTGGCGGCGGTGGTCGGGATGTCGATGTTCCGGCTCGCTACCTGGGTGACCCACTGGTGGGAGGCGCTCTTCCCCGTGCTGGTGTTCGGCGAGATCGCCCGCTGGGCGATGCGCGAGCAGCTCCCGCCGCTGTCGCCGGCGCGCCTGTGGGTGGTGCGGGCGATGTGGCTGTTCTTCGGGGTCGGCGCGGGCACCACCGCGATCATCGCGATGCCCGTGCACTACGTGCCAGGCATGGCGCTGAAGCTGTCGACCGCGGAGTTCCAGGTGTGGTTCGGCATCGGCTGGGCCCTCTTGCTCGGGCTGTTGGGCGGGCTCTGGTGGTGGCTGGGCCACAACCGCGTGACGGTGAAGATCCGCGGCAAGGGCTACAAGGTCGACCGCGAGTGGTTCTGCCGCTGGGTGCTGGGCCGCCGCACGTGGTTGACGCTGGGCTTGATGTTCCACGGCAACCTGAACGTGATGATGAACATCGGCATGTTCCCGCCGGTGATGATGTCGACGTACTTCGTGTACCTGCACGGCGACGACCCGGCGAAGATCCTGCGCTTCTTCGGCAAGCGGATGCCCCGCTGGGTGCCCCTCATCCCAGAGGGCGTGCGCCGCGGCGAGCCGCCGCTGCCGGCCGAGGACCGGGCGCTGCCCCATCACTTCCGCGACGCGCAGGCGCTGCCCGAGTGGTTGATGTTCGCGCTGCTGGCGGTCGCGCTCGGTGGCGTCCTCGTGGCGGTGGCTGGGTCCTGGCACTTCGGCTGGACGGCGCTGGGGATCGGCGGGACGCTGGTGGTCTTCACGTACGCGCAAGGGCACGCGCGCTCGAAGATGTTGGTGCCTCGCTTGCTCGCGCTGCTGGGCGGGCTGGCGGCGCTGGGCTGGCTGCTGTCGCTGAACGGCGAGCGCTGGACGGCGATCCGCGCGGCGGTGTTGATCGCGGTGGTCGGGGTCTTCGTGCTGCGTAAGCTGGCGCCGGCGTTCGACCGCGCGCTCGCGAGCTTGGGCGTCGGCTGGACCGCGACCGACGCGCCGGCGGCGGCGACGCTGCCGCTGACCGACCCAGGCAAGGACCACGTGCGCGCGCCGTGGGCGTACGGGCCGGGCGGGCGCGTGCTGATCGGCGGCATGATCGTCTGGCACATCACCGCGGTCGCCGTGTGGCTGATGCCCGATAAGGACGTGCTGCACTGGCGAAACGAGGCGAAGTCGGTGTTCCGCGAGTGGCTGATCTACACCTCGACCGACCAGTCGTGGGGCATGTTCGCGCCCAACCCGCCGCGCCACAACGTGCTGATGCGGGCGGTGGTGATCGACCAGAACGACGAGAAGTGGGACATGCGCACGGACGTGTACGCGCCCGAGCGCAAGCCGATCCCGTGGATCTGGAACGACCGCATGCGCAAGATGAACCGCCGCATCATCGGCGGCGAGTCGGGCAAGGGCGATTGGTACCAAAAATGGTACGCGCGCTACTTGTGTCGGATGTGGCAGATGGCCCACGGCGGCGAGGCGCCGAAGAAGGTCGAGCTGTTCAAGATCTCGTACCGCATCCCGAGCCCCGAGGAGGTGACGCGCAAGGGCTGGTATGTCCCCGAGGACTTGTTGGTCAAGAGCGGCGAGGAGCGCCGCCAGTACACCGAGACCTGCAAGACCGGGATCACCGCGCAGGCGCCGAACGAGCACTTCGCGCGCCATGGGATCCCGCTCGCCGACGAGAAGGACTTCAAGCCGTGGGTGAAGGACCGCAAGAAGAAGTGGGACACCCGCCACGAGAACCGCGGGATCGTGAAGCCGTCGATCGAGAAGACGAAGCGCACGATCGCGAAGGCGCGCGCGGAGGCGCGCTCGGCTCGTGCGGTCTCGGCGAACACCGGCGGTAACCCGGGCTCGGTCAACAAGAGCGGCACCTGAGCCCGATGATCGGGTGCGCCCTGGCGTCGGCGATGGTCGACCGGATCGCGAATGACGCGGCGGTCGCGCTGTCGCCGACGCTCGGTTGGTTGATGCTCGCGGCGGCGGCGACGCTCGCGTCGATCTTCGTGCTCCACCGCGACACCTGGCGCCGCCTCTGGCTGCGCGCCGAGGACCCGCGGACGTTGGGGCTGTTTCGGGTGGTGTTCGGCCTGATGACGATGGCCAACATCAACGGCCTCTGGGAGCTGTTCGGCTACCTGTTCACCGACGAGGGGCTCTTCTTGACCGACGCGGCGCAGGAGCTGTTCGCGAGCGCGCAGCTCGCGGGCTTCGGCGAGGGCGTCGGCGGCGAGCCGTACGGCTTCTTCGACGGGCGCGCGTGGCTGGAATTTTTAAAGGGGCCGAAATTCTCGGCGCTGCTCTTTTGGAGCTCACCGACGGCGTTCTGGATCCACCTGGCGGCGTTCGAGCTGGCTTGTCTGGCGCTGATCGTCGGCTGGGGGACGCGCTGGACCAAGTGGCTGACGCTGCTGCTCTTCCACTCGCTCATCCTGCGCAACCAGGTCTTCTGGGAGGGCACGGAGAACGTCTACCGCTGCTTTCTCTTCTACTTGTGCCTGTCGCGCTGCGACGCGGCGTACAGCGTCGACAACTGGCTGCGCTGCCGGCGGCTGCGGGCAGCGGGGCGGCTGAGCGAGCCGGGCGGCCCCGGCGGCGGGGCGGGCGTCGCGGGCTCGCTCGAGGCGATCTACAGGCTGGTGCCGGCGTGGCCGCGGCATCTGATCGTCCTCCAGGTCGCGGCGATCTACTGCACGACCGGGGCGATGAAGAACGGCGCGGTGTGGGCGGCAGGCGACGCGTTCTATTACGCGCTGAACCTCGACCACTTCTATCGCTTCGAGCCGCAGCGGATCTCCGCGATGTTGGGCACGAACCTCTTCCGCGTGGCGACGCACGTGGTCCACTGGTGGGAGGCGCTGTTCCCGTTGGTGGTGGTGGGCCTGGTGATCCGCTTCGTACGGCGCGACGCGGGGCCGCGCTTGTCGGGCGCGCAGGCGATCGCGGCGCGGCTGCTGTGGGCGCTGCTGGGGCTGCTGGCGCTGGCGATCGTGCGGGTGGCGCTGCCGGTGCACTGGCCCGAAAAAACACCCGCGGGCTCGTGGTCGCTGGGCGAGGCGCAGCGGTGGTTGACGTGGATCTGGCTGGGGGTGATGGCGATCATCGCGTTCGGCTGGCGCTGGTTGTCCCACCCGCGGATCTATCCGTGGCTGATGGGCAGGCGAGTCTGGCTCGGCCTCGGCCTGGTGTTCCACGCGCACTTGATGGTGCTGATGAACATCGGGTGGTTCACGCCAGCGACGATGGCGGGGTACATCGCGTTCTTCGAGGGGGACGAGGTGGCGCGCGCGTTGGCGCGGGTGCGCTCGCTGCTGAGCCGACGCGGGGGGCGCCGACCCAAGGTCGCGATCGCGGAGACGATCACTCCGGCGGAGGATCCGTCGCTACCGCACCTGCATCGCGACGCGGCGGCGCTGCCGGTGTGGGCGCTGGTGGCCGCGATCGGGGCGCTGGCGTTCGGGGTGGTGTTGGCGGCGCCAGGGGCGCTGCTGAGCCGGCCGTTCCCGTGGGTTCGTACAGGGATCGGCGTGTTCGTGGGGTTGGCCGTGATCGCGTATGTGCAGGCGCGGCGGCGGGGGCGCGTGCGGCTGTCGGTGATCGATCCGGCGAACGGTCGGCCGCGCGTGCCTTGGGCGTACGGGCCGCTGGGGCGGCTGCTCGCGGGGTCGTTGGTGATCTACCACGCGGTGGGCGTGGCGATCTGGTTGCTCCCGGAGAAGGACTGCCTGTCGACCTGGCGTACGCGCGCGCAGGAGCCGTTTAAGTGGTGGCTGCGGACCACGCAGACCAGCCAGGGATGGAAGATGTTCGCGCCGAACCCGCCGCGCCGGAACCTGTCGATGCGGGTGTTGGTGATCGATCACGCGGGCGAGACGTTTGATTTGAACACAGACATTTATCACCCAGAGAATCGACCGATCCCGTGGATCTGGTACACGCGGCAGCGGAAGATCAACCGGCGCGTGGTCGGCGCGGAGGGGGGCGCGGGGGCGTGGTACCAAAAATGGCACGCGCGCTGGGTGTGCCGCGACTGGGAGCTGCGCCACGGCGGCGTGGCGCCGCGTGAGGTGCGGCTGGTGCGGATCTCGTCGCCGATCCCGAGCCCCGAGGAGGTCGCGAGGTCGGGGCCTTACGACCCGCTAGCGCTGGCGCGCGCGAGCGGGCGCGAGAGCGTGGTCTTTTCGGCGATCTGCGCGGACGAGCCGCACGGGCAGCTCCCGCCGGAGATCCGCGCGCGCCACGGGCTGGGTCCGTCGACGACGCCGTTCAAGCCGTGGGTCAAGGAGCGGGCGCGGAAGTGGCGGGCGCGCCGCGAGCAGGCGCGCGGGCGAGAGCGGCCACCGTGGCGCGGCGTGATCGTCGCGGGCGCGGTGTTTTGTTTCTTCGTCCACTGGCGGCGGATGGATCGCCGACACCTGCGCGGCTGAAGGTTCAGGCGGCGGGGACGCTGAGCACCGCGCGGAGGGCGGACCAGATCGCGCGCAGCTCGGGCTCACCGGCGCGATACGGGAGGAGCAGGCGGACGGTGTGGCCGCCGCAGATCGTGACGAGGGTGCGGTGCTCGACCATGAGGCGCCGCGCGAGCGGAGCGGCGGCTTGCTCGGCGGGCTCGCCGATCTGAACCCCGATCATCGCGCCGACGCCGCGGATCTCCTTGACGCGGGCGATCGGCTCCTCGGCGGCGATCCTGTGGAGGAGCGGCGTCTGCTGGCGAGCGCGCGCCAAGAGGCCCTCTTCTTCCATGATCCGCAGCGTAGCGAGGGCGGCGGCGCAGGCGAGCGGGTTGCCGCCGAAGGTGGTGCCGTGGGTGCCAGAGCCCATCGACTTGGCGATCTCTGCGGTGGCGATGCAGGCGCCGATCGGCATGCCGCCGCCGAGCGCCTTGGCGAGCCAGATCAGGTCGGGGCGGAGCTCTGGGGCGTCGCCGACGAGGGTGGTCCAAGAGGACCAGTCGCCGGTGCGGCCGCATCCGGCTTGCACCTCGTCGAGGCCGAGCAGGGCGCCTCGCTCGCGGGTGAGCTCGCGCAAGCCGACGAGGAAGTCGCGGGTGGCCGGGTAGATCCCGCCTTCGCCTTGTACGGGCTCGATGAAGACGGCGGCGATCCGCTCGGGGTGGGCGGCGAAGGCGGCGCGTACGGCGTCGAGATCGCCGAAGGGGAGGCGGAGCACCCGGAATTCGGCGAAGCGCTCGGGGCCGGCCTCGCCGGTGCAACGGAGGTAGGGCTCGCGGTAGTGGGCGTTGGCGGTGAGGGCGACGGCGCCGAGGGTGCGGCCGTGGAAGGCGCGGTCGAAGGCGATGATGGTGTCGCGGCCGGTGGCTTTTAGGACGAGCTTGATCGCCGCTTCGGTGGCCTCGGCGCCGCTGTTACAAAAAAAGGTGCGGGCGTCGTCGATCGGGAAGAGGGCGGCGAGGCGGGCGGCGAGGCGCTGCTGCGGGCCCGTAAAAAAGGTGTTGGCGGCGGTGGTGAGGCGCTGGAGCTGGTGATGGATCGCCTCGACCCAGAGGGGGTGAGCGTGGCCGAGCGGGGCGCAGCCGACGCCTGTCACCGCGTCGAGGTAGACCTTGCCCTCGGTGTCGACGAGGTGCATCGCGCCGCCCTCTCCGTCCGGCGTGGCGGCTTCAAGGGTGATCTCGCGGGATGCGTAGGTCGGCCAGCGGAGGTCCTGCATGGGCCTTGCTATCGCAGGCCGCGGGCGACGACGCAAACGCCGCGGCCGTGAGCCCGCGCGCGTGGGCGGTCGAGGTGGGCGCGCCGTCGCCCGTGATTCAAAAAAAAGCGCGCTTAGGCGCTGAGCTGGTCGATCCAGGCGGTCTGGCCGTGGAGGCGCTGGGCGAGGGCGCTGGCGACGCGGAGGCCGTCGAGGGCGGCCGAGACGATGCCGCCGGCGAAGCCGCCGCCTTCACCGCAAGGGTAGAGGCCGGGGGTGCGCGAGGCCTCGAGGGTGTGTGGGTCGCGGACGATCCGCACGGGGGAGCTGGTGCGGCTCTCGACGCCGACGGCGACGGCCCCGTCGCTGACGAAGCCGGGCATGCGGCGGCCGAGGGCGACGAGCGCGGCCTGTATCGGCGGCCCGAGGGGGCCGAGGAGGAGGTCGAGGCGGGCGGGGGTGAGGCCGCGGTGGTAGCTGGTGGGTGGTAGCGCGGCTTGGGCGCGGCCGGCGACGAGATCGCGGAGCGTCTGGCCGGGCGCGACGAAGCCGCCGCCGCCGGCTCGGTAGGCGCGGGCCTCGAGATCTGCCTGAAAGACCAGGCCCGACATGGGATCGCTGGGGTCGAGGCCGGCGGCGGCGAGCTGGGCGGGGCCGACCTCGGTGACCAGGCCGCTGTTGGCGTAACGGCCGCGGTGGTGGTGCGGGCTCATGCCGTTGACGACCTGCATGCCGGCCTCGGTCGCGGCCGGGACGATGTGTCCTCCAGGACACATGCAAAAAGAAAAGACGCCGACGTCGCCTGTCCGCTCGACCAGGCGGTAGGAGGCGGCGCCGAGGGCGGGGTGACCGGCGAGCGCGCCGTACTGCATGGCGTCGATCTGCGGCTGCGGGTGCTCGATGCGCACGCCCATGGCGAAGGGCTTGAACGCGAGCTCGACGCCGTCCGCGGCGAGCCAGCGGAGGACGTCGCGGGCGGAGTGTCCGGGGGCGAGCACGACGGCCTCGGCGTCGATCACCGCGCCGTCGGCGAGGTGGACGCCGACCGCGCGGCCGCCGCGGAGGAGGAGGCGATCGACGCGGGCGGAGAAGCGCAGCTCGGCGCCGGCCGCCCCGAGGTGCTCGCGCATGCTGGTGATCACGCGCGGGAGGCGGTTGGTGCCGATGTGCGGGCGAGCATCGATGAGGATCTCAGGAGGTGCGCCGTAGCCGGCGAGCGCGCGCAGGACGGCGTCGACCGGGCCGCGCTTGCTGGCGCGGGTGTAGAGCTTGCCGTCCGAGAAGGTGCCGGCGCCGCCTTCGCCGTAGCAATAGTTGCTCTCAGGGTCGAGCTCGCCGCGCTGGCTGAGGCCGGCGAGGTCGTGGCGGCGGGCTCGGACGGGTTTGCCTCGCTCGAGCACGAGCGCGCGGATCCCCGCCTGCGCGAGGCCCCAGGCGCAGAAGAGGCCGGCAGGGCCGGCGCCGACGATGAGGACGCGCGGCGGGCCGCTCATGGAAGGTAGGTCGAGGGGTCGTAGCGGCGCATCTTGGCGGCGCAGCTCGCCTGCATGGAGGGCGACCTCGAGGTGGACTCGCACGCGGCCGCGGCGCGCGTCGACGGCGCGGCGTCGGAGCTCGAGGCGACGGATCGCGGCGAGCGGCAGGCCAGACGCGCGCGCGCAGGCCTCGCGGAGCTGGGCCTCGTCGAGGAGGAGATCGGGGTGGACCTCCAGCTCGACGAGCCGCGGCTCTGCCTCGTTCTTCGGCTTGTTCTTCAGATCCGTCACGGAGGACCTCTATGGGCTCGTCTGCGCGGTCGCGCGGACCCTCTTAATCAGAGTGTCGGGGTCGCTGCCAGGGAGGCCGCCGCTGAGGCCGCGGCCGGCGGTCGGTTCGGTGTAGGCGATCGGGTGGCCGTCGGCGAGCGTCAAGATGAGCTCGCCGACGAGCTCGCCGATGGTTTGAAGTCCGACTTTGTTGATCTTGTCGGTGTGGTCGCCGGGGCGGTGGTAGTCGGCGTGTACGCCGGTGAAGAAGAACAGGACGGGGATCTTCTGCCGGTAGAAGTTGGCGTGGTCGCTGCGGGAGGCGACGCTGCCCTCGTAGAGGACGCTCATGCCGTTGGCGCCGAGCTGGTCGAGCAGGGGCATCCAGTCGTCGGAGCTGTGGATCCCGCCGATCGCGAGGCCCTTGGGGCCGAGGCGACCGACCATGTCGAGGTTCACCATCGCGGTGACCTTGGCGAGCTCAAAGGGCGGGTCTTCGACGAGCGCCTTCGAGCCGAGCAGGCCGAGCTCCTCGCCGGCGAAGTGGGTGAAAATGAGGGTGCGGCGGGGCTTGTAGCCGCTGGCGATCAGGGCGCGGGCGATCTCCAGGACCATGGCGGTGCCGCTGGCGTTGTCGTCGGCGCCGTTGCAGATCGTGTCGCGCTGGCCGTTGATGGTGGCGGCGTTGCAGTCGCCTCCGCCTTGGCCTTCGTCCTCGGCGCCGATGTGGTCGTAGTGGGCGCCCAAGACGACGATCTGGTCGGCGAGATCGCCGCCGCGGATGGTCGCGAGCACGTTGGGGACCGGGGTGTCGATCGCCTCGAGGTCGGCGCGGAGCTCGATCTCCTGGCCGTCGATCGGGGCGGAGCGCGGGCGCAGGTCGCGGTCGATCGCGGCTTGTAGCTGCGAGATCGTCTGGCCGCGGACGCGGAGGGATCGGTCGGCGGTCTTCCACTTGAGCTGGACGACGGGGAAGGCGGCGCGGTCGTCCTTGTTGATCCGGACGCGGTCGATCGGCTCAAAGGCGTCGGCCTCGCGCTCATCGGCGGCGACGAAGGAGCGGGGGCCGCGGACTACGACCGCTCCGACGGCGCCGGCCTCGGCGAGGCGGGCGAGCTTGCCGCGGAGCTGACCGGCTTGCATGTCAAAGCGTGGGCCCTTGATCTTGGCGGCCTCGCGCATGAGCGTGCCGAAGAGGCCGGAGAGGTCGAGCTCGAGGGTGAGCGGATCGGCGGGCAGCGGCCAGAGATCGTCGAGCTTCGCGCCCGGCATGAAGGGCTCGATGAGGGCGACGAGCTTGCCGCGCAGGTCAGCGTGTAATGCGGTGATGCCGGCGACGTCGGCGCGGGCCTTGAGCCCGCCGATCGCGGCCTCGAACGAGATCTGCTCGCGTTGGAGGCGGCGGAAGAAGTCGCGCAGGTTGGGGCGGCCTGGGGCTTCGAGGAGGAGGACGGCGATCTTGCCGCGGAGGTCGACGCCGGCGAGGTCGTCGTGGCCGGGGATCGCGGGGGCGCCGTCGACTCCGGCGATCTCGTCGGCCCTGGCGGCGTAGCCGACGAAGACGGCGGCGGCGCGGACGGTGCCCGAGCCGCTGAGGGCGACAGGCGCGTTTTCGCTCGGAGAGATCTCTGAGGCGCGGCGGCCGCGAGCGATCGCGAGGCGCGTCGGCGCGCGCTCGCGGACGCCGACGGTGATCGGAAAGGGGGCCTCGTAGCCGCCCTCCGCGAGCGCCGAGGCGCCGATCGCGGTGTAGCGGTCGGCGAGCCAGCGGGCGCTCTCTCGCAGCTCGGGGCTGAGGCTGTAGCGGCCGCGGTAGCGGTCGCTCGCGAGGTGCTCGATGTCCGCGAGCATGCGCGCCGCGTCGATCGCGAGGGTCGGCCGTTGGGGTTGGGTGGCCGTCGCGGTCGCAGGCGCGAGCTCGGGGGGCCGGGCCGGGGTGGGGCGACACGCAGGGGCCGCGAGGGCCGCGATGAGCGCGCTCATCGCGATGGACGACGCGTGCTGGCGAGCGACGCGAGGGCGCGGCCGTGGACTCCAAGTCTCTAGAGAGAGCGCGAGGCGCGGCGAGCGGCGCCAAGAGGAGGGAGCGTCCTGCGAGCGAGCGGTCATCGTCTTCTCCGGGCTTGTATCAGACCCGCGACGACGACGCTGAGCAGCCGGCGTGAGCGCTTCTTCGCGGGGTGTCGATGGCTGGTAGACCGGGGGGATGCGTGCGTTGTTTCACGCGGCCCTGCGGCTCGCAGCGTGCGCTCATGGAAGGCCCGCGGAGGGGCGCCTTGGTTGACGCCCTGACCAGACGTCGCGTACCGTCGCACAAACCTGGGGTCACCCGAAGCGCAGGCACGCTCCTGTGCCGCGCAGTGAATGCAAGCGCCTTCGGAGTGGAATCTTCCAACCTAGACACGAGGATTACGGAGCGATGAAGCGACTCAACTTGATTGGATCTTGGAAGCGGCTCGGCGTTCAGGCCGGCCTCCTTACGGGCCTCGGGCTCGCGTTCTTTGGGAACTCCGAGCAGCCAGCGATGGCGCTCGACCCCATGGATTGCCCGTCAGAGGGAGAGTGCACCTTCCTCAAGCCGAACATCCTCGTCATCCTCGACTACTCGTCGTCGATGAATGAGAAGTTCGGCGACGACGACAAGACCCGCTGGGTCGCCGCCAAAGAGGCGATCGACAACCTGCTTCAGACCGACAACGAGTTCTTCGACAAGAACGCGAACTTCGCGCTGATGCGCTTCGGCCACGATCCCAGCGCCAACCCCGGCTCGACGATCGCCTGCGACATCTCGGACCCGAAGATCACCGACGGCCAAGCGGTCGACGCCTGGTGGTACGACACCGAGGGGAACGACAAGGCGTTCTACCCCTGCGCTGGCGACGACGTGCAAGCGACCCTCGCCGCGATCCCGCCGCCCTGCGGCGGCATGGTCACCGGCATCGGCACGTGGACCAAGGGCGCCCTCGACCGGGCCAAGAGCCTGATCGCGCAGTCCAAGGCTGACCACCCGAGCGACATGGACGGGCGCTTCTACGGCATCCTCGCGATGTCGGACGGCAAGTGGACCTCGCAGCCCGGCACGATGACGCTGACCCCGGCCAGCGAGGACCCGGCGCTCACGGCGGGCACCCTCTTCAACGACGACAAGGTCCCGACCTACTTCGTCTACTTCGGCGACCAAGGCGATGTGGCCGCGAAGAACGCGTCCGACAAGATCGCGATGGCCGGCGGCACCGGGCAGGCGATCCTCGCCGCCAACCCGGTCGAGCTGGTCACCGCGCTCACGGACGTGCTCACGGACATCAAGAACAGCGTCCAGGTGCCGCAGTGTGCCCCGGGCCTGCCGCGCTTCATGGTGTTGCTCGACGCGTCGTCGTCGATGCTCAACGTCATGGGCGCCTTCGGCAAGGAGGGCGAGACCGGCTGGGATCAGGCGCGCTCCGCCCTCGCCGGCGCCAACTCGATCTTCGACATCGAGGTGAACATGGGCAAGAACGACGCCGAGGACCTCATCCACCTCGGCCTCGCGGTGTTCGGTCACAACACGCCGGCGCCGGGCGAGCAGAAGATCCTCGTCGACTACGGCCCCTGTCGCCGTGACAACTTCGACTGGGCCCTCGACCCGAACAGCTCCTGCACCGCGCCCGGCTGCACCAACCCCTGGGGCGGACCGGCGATCACCTGGACCTTCAAGGACGGCAGCGTGGAAGACCCGCCGGGCTTCGACGACCAGACGCTCTCGCACATGCCAAAGTGCGCCGGCGCGGGCTTCTGCTCGGGCTCGGGTACCTACACGCACCTCGGCCTCCAGCGCATCAAGACCAACCTGGTCGCTTATCACCAGGACGCGTCGACCAACCCGAACGCGCAGTTCCCGACCAACGCCGACACGGTGTACGCGAACATCCTGGTGACCGACGGCCAGTACGACACGTACTCGACCGACGCGCAGGTGCAGGCGGAGCTGCAGGCGATCTACAACACCCCCGGCCTCAATAAGAAGGTGATCACCTACGTGATCGGCTTCGGCGACGGCCTGGACTCGCCCGCGGCGATCCTCCAGCTCAAGAAGATGGCCTGCTGGGGCTCCGGCGGGACCTTCGCGGGCAACATGTGCAACGGCGGCCAGTTCGACTACTTCGACGCGAACACGCAGGAGCAGCTCGAGGCGGCGTTCAAGGAGATCCTGGAGACCCAGGGCTTCGACCCGTGCTGCCAGTTCAACGACTGCTCGGTGGCGCCGGAGCCGACCACCAGCAAGCCGGACGACAAGTGCAACCCGAACGAGCCGGACACCTGCCCGGAGAACAACATCTGCGAGCTCGTCGAGGGCAGCTACGACTGCGTGCTCGACCCGAACACTTGCAACGGCAAGGAGATCGACCCGGGCGAGCAGTGCGACGGCGCGGAGTTCGGCGGGGCGACCTGCGAGAGCCTCGGCTACGACGGCGGCACGCTCGCGTGCAGCGACACCTGCCAGTTCGACCTCAGCGGCTGCACCCAGGTGCCGCCGCCGGTGTGCGACGGCGTGGCGCTCGACCCCGGTGAGCAGTGCGACGGCGCGAACCTCGGCGGGGCGACCTGCGAGAGCCAAGGCTTCGTGGGCGGCACGCTGGCGTGCACCGACACCTGCATGTTCGATACGTCGATGTGCGATGACGGGCCGTCGACCGATACCGTCGGGCCGACGACCGATACCGACGGCGAGACCACCGGCCCCGGCACGACGACGGGCGCGGGCACCAGCACCAGCGCGGGCACCAGCACCAGCGCCGGCACGGGCGGCGCCACCGATACCGGCACCGACACCGACACCGACTCGGCCACCGGCGGCGTCGATGACGAGGGCTGCGGCTGCGCGGTCGAGGAGAGCGTCGAGGGCAAGGCGCGCGGCCTGCTCGGCACGCTCTTCGGCCTCGGCCTGGCGGGCTTCATGCGCCGCCGTCGCCGCGCCGCCTGAGTGAGCTGACGACCCCTCGGGGTCGAAGAGCGAGGGGGCTGCACCTGCGGGTGCGGCCCCTTCTTTTTTGTCGCTCGTTTTTTCGGTGCGGGGGCGTTCGCGGTTGGCCGGCGCGGCGGGGCTTTGCTATGCAAGGCGATCGTGTCCGACGGCGTTGTTGACCAAAAAATTGTGCCCGAAGCCTTCGATGAGCTGCCGCGTGAGGGGCTGCCGATCGTGCACGAGGAGCTCGAGATCTTGCGCCGCGTGCTCGGCCGCCTCTCGCGCGACGCCCAGCAGGCGCCCCAGCAGATCGAGGACCTGGGCGCGCAGATGATCGAGCTGCGCGACGCGATCGCGGAGGCGAAGGAGGAGGACTTGGCGTCGCTGATCGATCAGATGCACCAAGTCGCGGCGCTGAGCCGTACACGCGGGCAAGGCCGCGACCTGCCGATCGACCCGCGCTCGCCCTACTTCGGCCACTTGCGGCTGCGGGAGGCGAACACGCGGCGGGTGCGGGACGTGCTCGTGGGCAAACATACGCTGCTGGATGACGGCGACGGGCTGTCGATCGTCGACTGGCGGAACGCGCCGGTGAGCCGCCTCTACTACCGCTACGAGGAGGAGGACGCGTACGAGGAGGAGTTCGACGAGCGCTCGATCGAGGGCGATATTTTAGTAAGACGCTCGCTGGCGGTGGTGGACGGCGGGCTGCGCCGGGTGGCGGCGCCGCAAGGGACCTTCGTGTGTGACCGCCACGGGCGCTGGCGGCCCGCGCACGGGGCGGCGAAGCCGAGCTTGGAGGGCGGGGTGGGCAGCGCGGTGCGGGTGCCGCGGGGGCAGCTCGGGATCCACAGCGACGACGACGCTCCGCGGGCAGACAAGCACCTGCAAGAGATCACTGCGCTGATCGACCGCGATCAGTTCTCGATGATCACGCAGCCCGAGTCGGGGATCGTGTTGATTCAGGGCGGCGCGGGCTCAGGCAAGACGACGGTGGCGCTGCACCGGGTCGCGTACCTGGCATACCAAGACCCCAGACGCTTCGCGCCGGTGAAGATGTTGGTGGTGGTCTTTAATGAGGCGCTGGTCGAGTACATCCGCCACGTGGTGCCTTCGCTGGGGGTGGAGGGGGTGAACGTGACGACGTATCGGCGCTGGAGCGCCCAGATCCTGCAAAAGGTGGGGCTGCGGCTGCCGATCCACCACGTCGACGGCGCGCCCGATCCGGTGGTGCGCTTTAAAAAACACGCGCTGGTGCTGAAGATGATCGACGGGCTGATCGCGCGGCAGCTCGCAGAGGTCGAGGCGGAGCTGCGCGAGCGGTTGAACGAGCGCGGCGGGGACGAGGTGTTGACGGCGTGGTCGCGGCACGCGTCGCTGCCGCCGGTGGTGCGGGTGGAGCGGACGCTGGCGTGGGTGCGTGAGCGGCGAGAGCTGCCCGCGGGGGCGCGCGCGGCGGCCGAGACGGCGCTGCGCGGCGCGCGGGAGCAGATCCGGGACGTGTGTGATGACTGGCTCGAGCTGATGACCGATAAGGCGGCGCTGCGGGCGGCGATCGCGACGCTGGCGCCTGGCGAATTCAGTGAGAGCGAGGTGGGGACGATCGTGCGCTGGTGCGCGGCGAAGGCGGAGCTGGAGGGCGATCGGGATCGGCTACGCGTGAGCCGTGAGGCGGCCGCGCGCGGTGAGAAGGAGGAGGAGGAGGAGGAGGGTGAAGAGGAGGCGCCCGCGGCGGCGCGCGCGGCCCAGGCGGCGCCGCTGGTCGGCCTCGACGCCGAGGACGACGCGATCCTGCTGCGGCTGCTCCAGTCGAAGTTCGGGGGGATCTTCATCAACGGCCGCCGCTTCGAGTACGAGCACATCGTGATCGATGAGGCGCAGGACCTGTGCCCGCTGGAGGTGCGGGTGCTGCTCGACTGCGTGAGCGCGGGGCAGAGCGTGACGATCGCGGGCGACCGCGCGCAGAAGATGATCTTCGACAACGGCTTCCGCGACTGGCCGCAATTGCTCGGCGACGCGGGGCTGCCGCACGTGGAGATCCAGCCCTTAAAAATTACGTACCGCTCGACGCGGCAGATCATGGAGCTGTCTCGGCACATCTTGGGGCCGCTGCACGACCCGAGCGACGACCTGATCGCGCGGCCGGGCTCGGAGGTCGGCTTCTATGCGTTCACGGAGGTGGGCGAGTCGGTGGCGTTCCTGGGCGAGGCGCTGCGCTCGTTGATGCAGCGCGAGCCGACCGCGAGCGTGGCTCTGATCGCGCGCTTCCCGCAGCAGGCGGACGTGTACTTTGACGCGCTGCGGATCGCGGAGGTGCCGCGGCTGCGGCGCGTGGGTCGCCAAAATTTCTCGTTCACCGCGGGGATCGACGTGACCGACGTGCGGCAGGTGAAGGGGCTGGAGTTCGACTATGTGGTGATCCTGGACCCGACGGTCCAAAATTACCCCGAGGTGGTGGAGTCGCGGCACTTGTTGCACATCGCGGCGACCCGCGCGGCGCATCAGCTCTGGTTGGTGTGCTCGGGCCGGCCGAGTAAGCTGGTGCCCGAGGAGCTGGTGCAGCAATCCGGCGAGCTGTGAGCGGCGCCCTCAGGCGCCCCAGCGGGCGTGCACGAGGGCGAAGCCGGGGACCTCGAGGACGTCGAGGTGCGACGGCGAGGGGTCGGTCTTTTTTGTCAAAAGACTGACCACTCGGCCAGGTCGGTTGACCACAAACCATGCGTCGCCGGGCGAGAGCCAGCGCGGCAGCGGGGCGAGCAGGCGGCCGAGCTCGTCCTCGCCGGCGTGCGTCGGTGGGTTGGCGAGCAGGAGGTCGGTGGGGGTCGGTGTGGCGGGCAGGCCGTCGCTCGCGAGGGCGCGGATCTGCGCGTCGACGCCGGCGCGTCGGCTGTTCTCGGCGATCAGGTCGCAGGCGAGCAGGTTGCTCTCGACGGCGAGGATCGACGCGCTCGGCCAGCGCTTCGCCGCCCATAGCGCGATGGGGCCGATGCCCGCGCAGAGGTCGATGACGGCGCGAGGTGCTCGCTGGTGGCCGAGGATCTGACGCTCATCGACGGCGTTGAGGTGCCCCAAGAGGGCGCTGGTTCCGTCGTCGAGGTGGCGCCGACAAAAGACGCCGGGCACGCTGGCGAGAGGGGCTTCGCTGACGAGGGGGGCGTGGAGCTCGTACCGCGCGCCGAGGTGGCGTAGGGCGGCGTCTCGGTCGATCTCACCGCGCGCGTGATAGAGGTGGTAGCCGCGCGAGCGCTCGACGACCTCGACGTGGCCCATCATCTCCTCGATCGCCGCGGCCAAGGAGCCGCCGCCTTTATCCTTGCGGGCGGCGCAGAAGAGGTCGCCGCCAGGGCGCAGGGCGAGGGCGCCGCGGGCGAGGCAGAGCAGCGAAAAATCCTTGCCGAGGTGGGCGCGCGGCCAGACGACGGCGGCGGCGTAGGTGCCCGGTGAGGCGCTGAGCTCCACGGCGCTCGGGAGGGTGAGAGGGAGGCAGCGCTCGCCGGCGTGGGGGCGCTCGCGGACGTCCGTGATCAGGCGGGTGACGCCGGGGCGGAGGCCGGGTAAGGGGCCGGAGCAGACGAGCAGGAGCTCGCTTGGGGGGACGTCGGCGACGGCGTGGCCGAGCAGGATGACGCCAGGATCGTCGATGTTGAGGCCTTCGTGGCTCACGGGCGAGCTACATACCAGAGATGCGCGCGGGAGCGATCACGAGAGGTCGTGCGCGGCGCGGAGCGTGCGCGGGATGTTGAAGGCGGCGCGCCCTGGGCCGCGGTAGGCGAGCATGAGCCCGCGTAGGAGGAGACGGCCGACGATCGGGGCGCCGGCGCGGACGAGGGCGTGGTCGCGCCGCTCATCGCCGAGCTCGGCGCCGGCCGACCGCAAGGCGCCGAGCCATCGCTCGCTCGCCTGGGGCGCGGGCACGCCGAGCAGCGCGGCGGTCTCGGCGCCGACGCTGTCGTGGATCAGCAGGGTCGGCAGGCCGTCGAGGGTTGTCCCGGGGATCGCGCGCTCCATCGCCTCGATCAAGGCGCGGGTCATGAGCTGTCCTTCAGGACAGACACCCTGGTTGCGCCGCAGGATCTCACCCATCAGGCGCTCGGCGCCGCGGAGGTCGTGGGTGAGCAGCGTAGGGTCGAGGCCGAGGAGGTGGCCGACGACGCACCAGGTGTGGAGGTAGGCGGCGCGCTCGTCGGGGCTGAGCTCGACGCCGAGGCGCTCGAGGCCGCGGAGGATGATCCAAGAGAAGGAGAGCAGGGTGCCGGCGAGGTCCTCTTGGTTGATCGGGGTGCCCCAGGCGGGATCCCAGGTGGGGTCGCGGCGGAGGTGACGACGGATCGCGGCGTGCATGAGGCGGACCTTCTGGGCGCTGCGGATCCCGGCGCCGAAGGCGTTCGGATCGCGATCGAGCCCGCCCGGCGCCATCACGTCGATGACGAACTGGGCGGTCTCGATGACGCGCCGCTGGACGTCGCTGTACATCCGGCCGGATCGGGCGAGCACCTGGACGCCGCGGCGGCAGGCGTAGCAGGTCGGCAGCGCGGCGGTGTGGAGGAGCAGGATGATCTGCGGGGCGTAGGTGTGGAAGACCTGCGAGGCGAGGGCGATCGCCTCGCGATCGGCCCAGTCGGGGAGCGCGGCGCCGCGGACAAAATAGTCGCGGAGGGCGGGGGGTAGGCCCGCGGCGGGCAGGTCGTCATTGTCGACGAGGGAGCGCATGAGCAGGTTGATCGAATAGACGACGCCGTCGCCCGCGGCGAAGATGGCGTCGAGCACCGCGTCGGCCGGCGGGTCACCCTCACCGCGCCGTTGATCGAGGGAGAGGTCGCTCCAAGGATCGTGATCGGTCATGTCATCGATGCTGACGGATCTCCGCCGCACAAGGGAGGAGATCAGCGGGCGCGGGCGCGGTCCTCTAGGAAGGTGAGCACGGCCTGCATGAAGGTGAGCCGCGCGGAGATGCTGGCTGGCGCGGGGCCCTCGCCGCGGAGCACGAGCTCGGTGACGGGCAGGCCGCGGGCGCGCGCGGCGGCGGTGAGCTCGGCGGCGCCGTTGGTGGGGGCGAAGGGGTCGCGGTCGCCCCAGACGAGCAGCACGGGGGCCGCGAGGCGTTCTAGGTGGGTGAGAGGGCTGCGCTCTTGCAGCCGGGCGGCGAGCTGAGGCGCGTGGGCCCATGCGGGGCGCGGATCCGCGCCTTCAAGGTCGTAGCGGCCGCTTAGGGCGATCCCGAAGCCGAAGCCCGGCTGCGCGGCGGCGGGTGTGTCTGTCTCGTAGGTCATGGCGCGAAGGACAGCATAGGCGCCGCGGCCCTCGCCGTAGAGGCCGAGCTGGCGCGGGGTGAGGGCGAGGGTCGCGGCGGCCCAGCGAGCGGCGGCGAAGAGGTCGAGGATCTCGTCGCCGCCGAGGTCGCGACCGCCGAGCGCGCGGAGGCCCGGGCCGAGGCTGCTGGCGCCGCGGAGGGTCGGTGAGAGGACGATGACGCCGGCCGCGCACAGGAGGTGGTCGAGGCGCTCGTAGCGGGGCTCGCCGCCGTCCCAGGCGCGGATCACGGCGAGGCGGCGGTCGTCGTCCTCCACGGGCGCGCGCGGGCGGAGCAGGCGGGCGTGCAGCTCGCGGGTCCTGCCGGTGGCGGGGTCTTGATCAAAAGTGGGGATCTTGACGACCTCGTCGGTGCAATGGACGAGGTGGGCCTGCGCGCGCTCGTCGGGCCCCAGCAGGCGGCGGTCGGCGAGGGTGGGGGCGCCGCCGTCAGCGGCGGCGGTGAAGGTGGCGAGGTGCGCGGCGAAGGGGCGCTGCACGGCCTCGACGGTCCATACCGCGCGTCGGCCGTGGCCGCCGAGCAGGCGCGCTCGGCCGGGGTCGCGCTGCTGCCCGAGGATCCGGCCGCTGCGCGGGTCGACGAGCGCGAGCGTGGTGCCGACGGCGGCTGAGCCGAAGGTGACGAAGACGCCGGCGTCGAGGAGCACAGCGGAGCTGATGTCTTCGCGCAGGCGGGTGATCTGGCGGAGCCCCTGGCCGCGGCGGGCGTAGGTGAAGAGGTTTTGTGAGCCCTCGTCGTCGGCGATGAAGAGCAGGGTGTCGCGATCGAGGAGGCCGACGAGCACCGGCGCGCGGCGCCGGGTCTTGGGGTCGGTGATCGGCTTGGCCTCGAGGCGCTTGGCGCTGAGGTCGAGGGCGAGGATCTGGGCGCGGCCCTGGTCGCCCTCGCTGTGGCCGACAAAATAGAGCTCGGGGCGATCCGCGGCGAGCAGGATCGAGGCGCCGTCGAAGGTGAGCTCGGGGGTGTCACAGAGGAGCGCTCGGGCGCTCGCTTGGGCGCTGGCCTCGCGGAGGAAGACGCACGCGCGCCCCGCGGGGGTCGAGGCGAGGTAGACGAGGCGCTCGCCGTCGAGGCTGAGGTCGGCGGCGTGGATCGAGTGATCGGCGGCATGATCGGTGATCACGCCGGCGGTGAGATCGAGCCTGGCGAGGCCGCCGCGGCCGCTCTGGGCGCCGAAGCGGAGCCACGCGTCGCTGCGGCCGCGGGCGTGGAGGACGGCGTCGAGCTCGCGGTGAGGGCCGGTCAGCTCGGCGAGCGCAGGCGCGGCGGCTGGGTCGGTAACGGCCTCGTCGGAGAGGTCGAGCGCCTTCAGGGTGACGCGGTCTTGGGCCTCGACGAAGAAGAGGCGGTCGCTGGCGACGCTGGCGCTCCAGCGCTCGAAGGGGAAGGCGCGGAGGAGGCCGTCGACGTCGACGACGCGGCCGAGCACGTCACCGGCGCCGAGCGCTCGCGGATCGCCGAGCGGCGGCTCCGCGGTCGGATACGCGGCGCCTGGGTTCGGTGGGGCGCAGGCGAGGGCGAGGAGCGTGCCGAGCGCGAGCGGGCGCAGGTCGAGTCGCATGGGCCGAGTGAACATGTTGTGAGGTGATTTGGGCAAGCCCGCGCGCGGCTCAGCCGCGTGAATGCTGCGCGCTCAGATCGAGCGGCAGCGGTCGATGTACTGGGTGCCGTTGGGGGTCTCGATGGCGACCAGCTCGCAGCCGGCGTCGGGATCGTCCTTGTTCGGCTTGTCGAGGTCGTAGCAGCAGGGGATCTTAGGGTCGCAGGTCTCGCCGCCGCGGACGCAGCAATTCGCGTCGAGGATCGGGTCCTTGTCGATCGGCGGGCTGGTGAAGCCGAGGCAGTCGCCCTGGCAGACGGCGTCGCAGCGGAGGGCGAGGCTCGAGGGGGCGTCGTCCGGGCTCAGCTTGCACAGGGACTGGCAAAAATCGCTCAGCGCGGCGGTGTCGACGGCGTCGCCGTCACAGAGCTCAGCGGCGCGCAGCACCGGGAGATCCGAAGATACGCCGATGTCGCTGTGGCTGGGCTCGAGCTGGCCGTTGCCGCAATAGGAGCAGGCGAGGCGGGAGAGGACGCAGCTCTGGTTGCAGGCGGCGGCCGAGACCTCGCCGCGGGCGTACGGGAGGCCGAGGCCGCTGAGCGGCGCGAGGGTGGTGCACTGGACGGTGGAGATCAGGCCGCCTTCGCTTTGGTTCCAGTCGCACTCTTCGTGCTCGTCGGGGTCGAGGTGGCCGTTGCCGCAGGCGGGGCAGGCGGTGAAGTCGTACTGGCAGGTGGGGCCGCAGGTGACGAGGTCGTCGCCGCTGGGGCACTTCTTGTTGCGCAGGTTCTCGCCGTCGCACTGCTCGAGCGGCGCGAGCGCGCCGTCGCCGCAGACGGCGCAGATCTCGGGGTCCGCCTGGATGGTGCAGCGCTCAGGGTCGCAGCGGGCGACGCCCGGCATGCCGAGGCGCTCACAGGCGTCGGCGAAGCTGTCTGGGTCGCCAGGGTCGCACTCTTCACCGGCGAGCGCGTCGGCGTAGCCGTCGCCGCAGGCGAGGCGCCTCGGCAGCTCGACCGTGCAGGCGAGCGCGGCGGCGGCGGCGAACGCGAAGAGCCCGGCGAGGCCGCGAGACGAGCGCCACAACATGAGGAGAGTGTAGCCACGGGACGTCGCCGCCAGCAAACCGCGGGCTCACTCGTCGAGGCACTCGAAGCCCCACAAGGCGGGCTCGCCGTCGCGGCCGCGGACGATCAAGTAGCCGCCGGCGCGATCGGTGGCGGCGGCGATCGGCGCGAAAGGGGTCGTCTCGAGGATCGGTCGCAGGCGGCGGCCGCTGAGCGCGAAGGCGGCGCCGTCGCGGGCGCCAGCGACGCCGACGACGAGCGCCTCTGCGCCGAAGCCAGCGATCGCGGTCCAGGAGTAGCCGTGCCCTGGTTCACCCGCGGGCGGGCGGATCGCCTCAGCGCTCGCGCCGTCGAAGCGGCGGAGCACGCCGTCAAAGCCGACCAAGATGACGTCATCGCGGGCGGCGACGTGGAGCTCCGCGGCCTCGACAGGGAAGGTCGCCCACGCGCCCCCCTCGAGGCGGTGCAGGCCCTTGTTGCTGAGCACAAATACGGCGCCCTCGGCGGCGCCGACGCGGCTCAAATAGGGGCTGGTGAGCGCGCTGGTGTCGATGATCTGGGGCGCCCCGTCGCTGGGGAGCTGGAGGACCATGGGCATGGGGGCTTGGGCGCACGGCGCGGCGCAGCCAGGGTCGGTGCTGTGGCCGACGGCCCACAGCTCGCCGTCGTCGCCGGCGGTGAGGTCGGCGCCGTGGAAGTCGAGCGCGAGGCCGGGGATCGTCAGGCCGCGCAGCTCGGCGCCGTCGTAGTGGTAGAGGTCCGCGGCGTCGTCGGCCAGGAGCACGAGGTCGTCGGCGGCGCGCGCGGCGAGGTCCATGACCACTTGGTCGGGCTCGATCTGCACCTCTGACCAGATCCCAGCGTCGGCGATGACGAGCGCGCCGCTCTGGTCGAGGTACGCGAGGCCGCGCTCGCCGAAGGCGCTGATCGCGAGGGGCGCGCGCGTGGCGTGACGGGTCACTAGCGGGGCCTCGCAGCGCCCCTCGGCGGGGTCACCAGGGCAGGCGCTCAACGACGTGAGGGCGGCGCTGAGGGCGACGACGCGCGCGCCGGCGCGGGCGCGCCGCGGGGTGGTGTGCAGAGGAGACATGCTCGCTCCGTGCATGATGCGCCCTCTCCCAGGGTTCGGCGAATAGTTTGACCTTCTACGAGGTTTGCGTCGGCGCAATGCGCGCGCTCGCGCTCGCCCGGGTGAGGCCCGCCTCTGCGCAGACGACGCGCGGGATCAGCCACGCAGCAGGCCGCCGAGGCGTCGCCGGGTGCGCGCGCGGGTGAGGTCGGCGCGGAGCAGCCGCCAGCCGAGGCTGTAGAGCAAGGAGAGGCCGAGGCCGATGACCGCGCCCTGGAGCGAGGGGCCGAGCACGGCGGCCTCGTAGCGGAGCTCGCGGAGCTCGCCGCCCGCGCGCTGCCACTGGACCGCCAAGAACGCGGCGAGGGCGGTGAGGCTGAGCGCGCGGAGCAGGCTGAGGGAGGAGAGGCGGCGGCGGCGGCCGAGGCCGAGGCTCTCGCCCTCGAGGAAGCGGAGGAGCAGCCGCAGCCAGGCGCTGAGGGTGGGGACGATGAGGAAGCCGACGAGGCCGGCGAGGCCGATGACGGCGTCGCTGAGGCGCTCGGCGGGGAGCGCGGCGGCGACTACTGTGAGGGACATCGCCGGCAATCTACCTGGATTGTTCGCCGCTCGGGGCGCGGCGCTCGTATGCTCGGCGAATGGACGCAGGTGAGGCGTTGACCCCAGTTCAAGCGAAGGCGAGCGCGGTGGTGCGCGCGGTGCAAGACGAGATCTGCGGCGCCCTGGAGGCCGTGGAGGCTGAATTTGGCGAGGGGGCGCGCTTCAAGGATGACCGCTGGGTGCGGGCGGCGGGCGGCGGCGGGTTGACGCGCATTCTGAGCGGCGCTGTGGTTGAGAAGGGCGGGGTGAACACGTCGGTGGTCCACGGCGAGCTCTCGCCAGACTTCGCGGCGCAGCTCCCGGGCTCAGGCGCGCGCTTCTTCGCGACGGGCGTGTCGCTGGTGATCCACCCGACGAACCCGCACGTGCCGACCTCGCACGCGAACTTCCGCTACATCGAGCACGGCGAGAAGCGCTGGATCGGCGGCGGCGGCGACCTCACGCCCTACTACTTCCATGAGGAGGATAAGGCCCACTTCCACGCGGCGTGGCAGGCGTACTGCGCGGATTTTCCGGCGATCACGGACTACCCGGCCTGGCGCGACTGGTGCGATCGGTACTTCTTCCTCAAGCATCGCGGCGAGCGCCGCGGCGTCGGTGGGATCTTTTTTGATTATGTGGAGGTGGATCCGGCGCAGCCCGGGCATGAGGACGCGCTGCTGGCGCTGCTCCGCGCGGGCGGTCGCGCCTTCATCGACGCGTACCTGCCGATCGTGCGGCGCCGCGTGTCGACGCCGGTGACGCCCGAGCAGCGGCGGTGGCAAGAGCTGCGGCGCGGCCGTTATGTCGAGTACAACCTGCTCTACGACCGCGGCACGGTGTTCGGGCTGAAGACCGGCGGCCGCGTCGAGTCGATCTTGATGTCGCTGCCGCCGCACGTGCAGTGGGGCTACTGCGAGGAGCCGGCGGCGGGGACGCCGGAGGCGCGTCTGCTCGAAGAGCTGCGCCAGCCGCCGCCGCCCGGGCCTGTGGCGAGCTGAGCGGGTGCTCGCGCGTGTTATGCTCCGCGCCGATGCGCGCGCCTCAGATCGTCGGCACGATCGCCGCTCTGCTCGTCGGCGTCGCGGTCGGCGCCGGCTTGCACGCGGCGATCGCCGCGCCGCCGACGGTCGCGCCGAAGCCGGCGCCGGCGGACTTCTCCCGCTACCACAAGCTCGACGTCTTCGCGCGGGCGCTGGCGACGATCGAGCAGCACTACGTGCGGCCGGTCGACGGCGAGCGCTTGGTGCACTCGGCGATCGCCGGCCTGGTCGCCGAGCTGGACCCGCACAGCGACTTCTTGCCGCCTCGCGAGGCGCGGCTGCTGCGGGAGGACATCGAGGGGTCGTTCGGCGGGGTCGGTATGATGGTGATCCAGCGCTTCGAGCCGGATCCCGAGCCGCGGCTGGTGCTCGAGGTGCGTGAGGTGGTGCCCGGCGGGCCAGCCGCGCGCGCTGGGGTGCGCGGCGGCGATCTGATCCTGAACATCGAAGACAAGCCGGTGAGCCACTACATCGACCTGCGCCGGGCGATCTCGACGATGCGCGGGCAGCCGGGGACGCGGGTCAAATTCACCTTCGAGCGCAGCGGCGAGGCGCCCCGTACGGTGCATGTGGTGCGCGAGGTGATCGACTCGCCCGCGGTGGTCGTGCGCTACCTGGGCGGCGGGGTCGGGCACCTCCGGCTGCGCGACTTCTCGGAGTCGGCGGCGCGTGAGCTCGCGGACGGGCTCGAGAGCCTGCGGCAGAGCGCGTCCGAGTCGGGGCTGCGCGGGGTGGTCCTCGACCTCCGCGATAACGGCGGCGGCCTGCTCGATCAGGCGATCGCGGTGGTCGACCTCTTCGTCGCGTCAGGGGCGATCGTCCGCACTCGCGGCCGCCAAGGCGGGCTCTTGGACGAGGTCTCGGCGCGACCGGGCGGCCGCTGGAATGAGGTGCCGCTGGCGGTGCTGGTGAACAAGGCGTCCGCGTCGGCCTCGGAGGTGGTGGCGGGGGCGCTGCAAGATCACCGGCGGGCGGTGGTCGTCGGCGAGCGCACGTACGGCAAGGGCTCCGTGCAGGCGCCCTTCGAGCTCGGCGACGGCTCGGTGCTGAAGCTGACGATCGCGCTGTACTACACGCCCAACGACCGCTTGATCCAGGCGACCGGGATCATGCCGGACGTGGTCGTCGGTCCTGATGCTCCTGTCTATAAGGACAGCATGCCGGAGCTCGAGCCAGAGCGCGCGCACCCCCGTCACCTCCGGCCCGACGCGTTCGGGTACGCGCCGCGGGCCGACACGGCGCGTGAGGCGTGGACCGCCGCGGGTGAGGACGCGCAGCTCCGGGCGGCGATCGAGCACCTCCAGACCCTCTCCGCCGTGGCCCCGCCGCGGCCGCGCTCGCGCCGCGGATGATGGCGGCTCCGCGCGGCCTGTTGGGGTGGTTGGTCGTCGCCGCGGGGCTCAGCGCGCTCGCGCCCGCGCCGCCCCCGGCGCCCCTGTGGACCGAGGAGGAGGCGGCGGTGCTCCAGCGCCAGCTCGGTCGCGAGGTCGAGGCGACCCAGCGCTGGCAGGCGACGCGAGGCGACCAGGTGATCCCGTGGGAGGAGGCGGAGGGGCGCTTGGCGCTGGTGATCGACGATGTCGGCCGCGAGCTCCACCTCTTCGAGCAATTGCTGGCGCTGCGTTCTCGGCTCACCTTCGCGGTGCTGCCCGGGGCGATCTACGGCGCGGGGGCGCAGCTCCGCCTCCGCGCGGATCGACGTCGATACCGCGAGATCTTGCTGCATCTGCCGATGGAGCCCCGCGACGCCGAGGCGATGACAGCCGAGGTCGCGGCGGGCGAGCGCTTCCTGTTGGTCAAAGACCCCCACGAGGAGCTCAGGGCGAGGACCGAGGCCGCCCTCGATCGGGTGCCCGCGGCTGTGGGGGTCAATAACCACATGGGCTCGGCGCTGACGGCGGAGCGCGAGGCGATGGCGGCGGTGATGCCGGCGCTGCGCGAGCGCGGGCTGTTCTTCCTCGACTCGCTGACGACCAACGTCTCGGTCGCGGGGGCGGCGGCGGCTGCTGCTGGGGTCCCGTGGCTGGAGCGCTCCGTCTTCCTCGACAATGAGCCGACGCCCGAGGCGATCCGCGAGCAGCTCCGGCGGGCGGCGGAGCGCTCACGGCTGGCTCCGACGGTGGCGATCGGCCACCCCTCGCAGGCGTTGGTCGATGTCTTAAAGGAGGAGCTGCCGCGCCTGCACGAGTCGGGCGTGGGGATCTTCCCCGTCAGCGAGCTCGTGCGGCGAGCGGGCTCGCCCCTGGGAGACGCGCGTAACCCGCACTAGGCGCCGGGAGGCGGCATCAGACCGCGGGACCGCGCGGGTTGGTCCGCTCTCCGAGGCTCATCGTCCTTGACAGCATTTCGATCGGATCCCTAACCTGGACACATCTGATGGCCCTGCGGTTGATCATCCAGGACGAAGAGGGCGCGACAACCATCGTGCCTCTCGGGGAGGAAGAGATCACGATCGGTCGCGAGGCTGGTAACACGATCCAACTCACCGAGCAGAACGTCTCGCGGCAGCACGCCCGCCTGACCCTCGGGGCAGATGGTTGGGTGCTCGAGGACCTCGACAGCTACAACGGGATCAAGGTGAACGGCGTCCCGGTGGAGACGCAGGTCGCCCTCAACGAGGGGGACATCGTCCAGATCGGCGACTATCACCTCTCCCTCGCCGACAACGTCGAGCGTACGACGCTGAACCTCGACCGCCCGGCCCCTGCGGCGAACAGCAACGACTTCGCGGAGGCGCCGTCGCTGTCCGTGCCGGGCGACGCGCGCGCCGCCGCGAACGCGAGCCCCGACTACGGGGCGCCGCTCGTCGGGCCGCCGCAGATGCCCACGCTCGCGCCGCCGCTGCCGACGGTCGACGAGGCCGAGGAGTCGAAGAAGCGCGGCGGCGGGGCGCTCTTCCTCCTGCTCGGGTTGCTGGCGGTCGGCGTCGCTGCCGCCTACTTCGGCCTGGGGATCGGCCAGAAGGCGAAGCAAGAGGCGAGCAAGGAGCCGCCCGCGCAGGTCGCCGACGCGGTGACACCAACGCCGACGCCGCCGCCGACGGTGGCCCCGCCGCCGACGCCGCCCGACCCACCGGTCGCCGAGCCAGAGCCAGAGCCAGAGCCAGAGCCCGCGCTCGAGGACCCGACGCCGACGCCGACGCCTGTCCCGAAGGACACGAAGCAGCCGAAGCCGCCAGCGCAGCCGAAGCAGCCGAAGCCGAAGCCGCCCGAAGACACCGCGCCGAAGGGCGACCCGAAGGCGCTGCTCGAGCAGGCCCGCGCGGCGTCGATGGCGAACAACGCGGCCGAGGCGTACAAGCTGGCCAAGCAGAGCCACTCGATCGACAAGAACAAAGAGGCGCTGACCCTGATGGGCCTCTCCGCCTGCAAGATGGGCGACGCGACCAAGGCGAAGGCGGTCTACGCGAAGGTCGACGAGGGCACCCGCAAGAAGCTGGTGTACGTCTGCGACAGCAACGGCGTCGCGCTCGAGTAGCCGGCGATCCCCGCCGCCGCCTAGGCGCGGCGGAGGTCGTGGAGCAGCGCGGCGGCGGCGTTGTATCCGCACATGCCGTGCACGCCTGCGCCCGGGTGGGCGTAGCTCGAGCACAAGTAGAGGCCGGCGAGGGGCATGCGGTAGCGGAAGTACGGGAAGATCGGGCGGAAGATGAGCTGGCGGTGCCAGGCGTTGGAGCCGCCGCCGAGGTCGCCGCCGATGAGGTTGGCGTCCATTTTTTCGAGACCCTCAGGGGTGACGACGCGACGCGCGAGGATCGTCTTGGTGAAGCCGGGCGCGAGGCCCTCGATCCGCGCGTCGACGCGGTCGGCGAAGCGCTCGGCGTGGGCTCGCCAGCCGCCATCGAGGCGCGGAGGGACGCGCGAGTAGGCCCACAGGGTGTGCTTTCCGGGGGGCGCGCGGCTGGGGTCGGCGAGGCTCTGTTGGCCGATCACGAGGTACGGGTTGTCCGGTAAGGCGCCGCCGCGGACTTGTGCGGTGAAGCGGCGCAGGTCGTCGAGGCTGTCGCCCGCGTGGACGACGGCGGCGCGGTGCGCCTCCGGGACGCTCCACGGGACCGGCCCGCTGAGCGCCCAATCGACCTTAAACGCGCCCCATCCCTGGGGGAAGCGGCGCATCTTGCGGAGCACTCGGCCGGGCACGAGGCCGCGGTCGAGCAGGTCGAGGAAGAGCGAGGGGGCGGCGGTGTTGGCGAGGATCGCCGTCGTGGCCCGGAGCTCCTCCCCGTCGGCGAGGATCACCGCGCTCGCGCGGCCGCCGACCGCGACGATCCGTCGGACGCGGGCGCCGAGGCGGACGGCTCCGCCCGCGCTCTGGATGATCGAGACGAGCGCGTCGGTGATCGCCTGCGCGCCGCCCTCCGGGATGCAGTAGCCGCCAGTGGTCGCGGTCAGCCCGAGCATGTAGCCGAGGGCCGCGCCGAAGGTGTCGTCGGGGCCGACGTCGACGTGCAGCGCGAGCCCAGGTAAGACGCGACGGGCTGCCTCGCCGCGGAAGAGGCGGCGCGAGAGGCCTGCGCCGCTGGAGGCGAGGATCCGCGCGAGGCGGAGCAGGTCGAAGGGGAGCAGGCGCAGCAGCGGCCTGAGCGTAGGCAGCGGCGCGAGCAAGAAGCCGAGCACGTCGCGCTCGACGCGGGCGTGCCAGCGGGCGAGGCGGCGCCAGGTGTCGCCGTCGCGGGCCTCGCCGAAGAGGCGCGCGCTCTCGTCATGGTCGCGGCTGATCGTCGCGGCGCTGCCGTCGGGGGCGGGGTGGCAGCTCTCGAGCGGCATGTTGTGCCAACGGACGCCGGCGGCCTCGAGATCGAGCGCTCGAAAGGCCGGGCTCGCGCGCGCGAACGGGAAGAAGGCGGCGCCGACGTCGTGTACGAAGCCAGGGAGGGTCGCCTGCTCCGAGCCGAGGGCGCCGCCAGCGCGGCTCGGATGCGCCTCCAAGACCAGGACCCTAAGGCCAGCTCGTGCGAGCGCGGCGGCGGCGCAGAGGCCGTTGGGGCCGGCGCCGATGACGATGACTTCAGGGTCTTGAGACATGCTCGCCAACACGAGGTTCATAGCCCGGCGCTCGCGCGGCCGCCAGCGCTCGCGCCGCGCCCTCGCGCTGCCGATCGTCCCAGTCAAAGAATGGGGTACGATCCGCGGCTGAAGATGAACGGACTCGAACCTGTGCTCCCGCCCGGTCTGGACGCGCTCGCGCGGCTCTGGCTCGATTTCCCCGGACGCACGCTCGACTTCAACGAGCCGCTGCCGCCGCCTTCGCCGCCGCCGCCCGCGTTGGTCGCGACGATCACGTCGCGTGCGCCCCACCGCGAGCGCGTGCTGGCGGACGCGGCGTTGTGGTCGCGCCTCGGTCGCCCCGCGGCCGCGGCCGCCGACGCCGAGCAGATCTTGCTGGAGCCGCCGCCGGTCGAGGCTTGGGAGGGCTGGCCGCGGTCGCTCAGCCCGCTGGTGCTGCGGGTCGAGTGGGCGCGGACGATCGCGGGCCTGGAGGTGGATTTTTTTAACTTCGGGATCCACCGAGTGGTCGAAGAGGACGGCGAGTGGCGGGTCGCGGCGCTCTACGACGACCGCAGCCGCCGCCAGGTGGAGCGGGTGATCGCGTACCTCGAGGGGCGACCGAAGCGCTCTCCGTGACAGCGCCTGCTAGCGCTGCGCGAGCGCGCGGCGGGCGAGGGCGCCGGCGAGCGCGCGTAGGCCGGGGATGTAGGTGAACGGGGCGAGCCACCAGAGGCCGGGGAAGAGGCGACAGAGGCGGGCTGCGGCGTCTCGACCGCGGAGGAGCGCGCCGTCGGGGCGCCGGAGGTGGAGGCGCTCAGACATGGCCGTTGGGTCAGCTTCATAGTCGAGTCGGCCGCAGAGATCCCAACAGCGGAGGAGCGCGGCGCGGCGGATCGACGGCGGATCGGGGCGGTACAGGACGACGTAGACCGGGCGCCTGGTGCGGGCGCGGAGCCGGCGGGCGGGGGCGCTGAGCAGGCGGCCGAGGCGGCTCTTGGGCGGGGTCGGGGCGCCGGGTTCGCCCGCGCGTAAGGGCCGGCTCCCGAGGTGCTCCCAGATGCGCTGGAGCTCGTCGCCGCTGAGCCAGATCAGGTAGACGGCGAGCATCACTTGCACGAAGGTGCCGACGTTCATCAAGAGGTCGATGCCGAGGTGGAAGATGACGCCGAGGCCGAGCCAGAGGCGCTTGCCCAGGACCCAACGCAGGGTGAAGGCGTGGGCGCGGGGCCAGCGGCGGATCAGCAGATAGAGGCCGACGAGGGCGGCTGGGACGACGATGACGACGATCTGGATGAGGATCGCCAAGGTGGGCGGGTCGAGCGCGATGGGGCCGAGCTTGGGGTCGTAATAGTGGAGGGTGACGAGGCCGGCGATGGAGGCGGCGACGGCGATGACGCCGGCGAGGCAGACGCAGGAGAGGGCGCGGCGCCAGGTGGCCGCGGCGATCCAGGTCCCCGCGAGGCGCTCGCGCTCGAACGCTTGCAGGCCGGCGCCGAGCAGCGCGAGCGGGAAGAGGGTCTCCCACCACTTGGTGATCCAGGTGGCGATGGGCAGGATCCAGAGCTGCTGGAGCAGCACGACCATCGGGATCTGCGCGGGGTGGCGATAGAAATGGTCGAGGCAGAGGGCGTAGTAGAGGGCGGTGCCCTCGAACCATGTGTGGCCGGCCTTGAGCGCCCCTGTGGCGCAGTAGATGATCGCGAGCTGGAGCATCATCAGGCGCAGCGGCCAGGCGGCGATCTTGCGCAGCGGCGGCAGCTCGCTGGCGTCGCCGAGGATCGCCCGCTTACGCCGGCGCCAGGCGTCGATCGAGTAGGCCTCCCCCCAGGCGGTGAAGAGGCCGAGGAAGAGGAAGGTGCGGACGACGGTGTCGCCGCCGGCGTAGAAGATCGGGCTGTAGGTGTAGATCGTGTTGACGAGCAGCCAGGCGAGCAGCGCGCTGATCCGCGTGTAGAAGCCGACGATCAGCGCGATCAAGGCGCTGATCGTGAGGCCGAAGATCGCGAAGACGAAGGGCGGGTCCGAGCGGAGGTGGAAGAGCGAGAAGCGGCCCCAGATCGCGTGCAGGAGGTCGGCCCAGCTCCGCAGGCCGTGCTCCGGGTCCCAGACCAAGCGGAGGTGGCCGCCGTAGCTCTTGCGGGCGGCGTCGGTGGGCCAGAGGCCCTCGTCGGTGAAGAGCAGGCGGGCGGTGGGGAGCAGGTCGAGCAAGGTCCATAGGACGACCCCGCCGAAGATGATCCGCATCAGCGCGGCGGGGCGCGGGTCGACGCGCGTGAACCATAGTCGCCGCCACAGCTCCGGTCGCAGGGCGAAGAAGAGGAGTAGCAGGGCGAGGCCGAGCCAGAGGGAAGATGTCGCTTGAGACAGGTGCTCGCTGACGTCGACGACGGGGCCCTTCGACGGGGCGAAGGCGGCGGCGGCGGTGATCATCGGGTGGCCTCGCCGATCGGCCGCGGACGGCGCACCGCGGAGCCACCGCGCTCTTGGGCCCGTCGCTCGGCCTCGGCCTTGTCCCACCAGGTGGGCGCGTCGAGCGGCCGGTAGTGACCCTCGGGCGCGGGCGGCAGGCCGAAGCGCTGGCGCAGCTCGGGGGAGAGCTGGGCTTGGCGGGTGGTGCGGCAGTCGACAGACTCGAGCTCGCGGCGCTCGACCGGCAGGCGCATCGGATCGAAGCCGATCGACGACCACGGGAAACGCACCGAACGAGGCGCGGGGAAGACCTTGTGCGGCGGCGGGATGTTGGTCCAGATCTTGACGAACTTCACCCGCGCCGCCGGCTCGCCGCCGTGGGTGCGCTCCCACTCGCGGCAGACGTAGGCGCCGTAGGGCTGGAGGTAGTGCCCCTGCTCGCTGAGGCGACGGTTGAGCTTGCCGATGCGGTCGTAAAAAATATAAGGCCAGGTGCGGCGGCCGTAGGAGTCGTGGGCGAGGTCCCAGATCGCGCCCTCTCGGTCCTCGACGAGGACCTGCACGTAGACGTTGGCGCGGTGCGGGTTGGGCGCGAACATCGACCATGACTGCACGTTGGAGGTCGCGCGGATGTAGGCGCCGCCGAGGATCGCGCGGTCGATGTCGCGCGTGAAGTCGCGCGCGAGGCCGCCGCCAGGGGTGGTGTGCAGGAGCAGCGCGGTCGCGTGGTAGAGGATGAAGGCGCCGACGAGCAGGCGACCCAAGCGGGTGAGGGCGCCGCGCGGCGGGTCTTGTATGTCCTCACGGACAGGCGCCCGGAGGAGCGCGTCGGCCAGCGGCTCGGCGCCGTCGCTCACTCGTCGTCTCCTCGCTCCTCTGGTGACGCGGCGGGCGGCGCGCCCAGGGCGCTCGGCGGCGGCGGTCGTGGACCGCTGGGGTCGTAGCCGAGGGGCAGACGAGCGGGCTGAGGTTGTTGCCCTTGCGCGCGCTTCACCCGGCGCAGCGCGAGCTCGACGGCGGTGGGCTCCGCGGGCGCGTCGCCGCCGAAGTCGCGGCGGCGGTCCCAGGCGTCACGTCGGCCCTTGTAGGAGCGAGCCTGCTGCTCGGCCTCGGTGGCGGCGCGGCGGCGGTCCTCGTCGGCGATCGGCAGGCCATAGCGCTCCTTGATGTAGAGCGGCAGGCCCTCGCTCGGGCAGCGTAGGGTCTCTACCGGTGAGGTGGTCGCCTTGAGCTTGCTCGGCTGATACCACCCCTTCGCGAGGACTTGCTCGGGGGAGGGGATCTTGGTGACGATCTTGAAGACCTCGATCTTGTCGGGCCAGACGCCGCGCTCCAAGTACCAGTCGCGGCAGTGGTAGTTCGCCCAGTAGCGGAGGTACCACTTGCCCTTGCCGGTCATGCGGCGGTGCATCTTCCGCATGCGGTCGTTCCAGATCCACGGGTTGGGGCGGTTCTCGTAGGAGTTGTTGCGCAGATCCCAGCGATCACCGTCCGGCTCGACGACGACGGTCTTCATAAAACCATTGCCGGTGGGCGGGTTGGGCGCGAACATCTTCCAGCTCTGAGAGGTGCCGGTGACGGCGGTCCAGTCGGTGAAGATCCCGCGCGCTGCGCCCCGCCACGGGTTGAAGACCGGGTACGAGGGGAAGAGGATCATCAAGACCGAGGCGCCGTGCCAGAGGGTGAGCGCGAGCGCGAGGTAGCGGCCGACGGTGCCATACGCGAGCGCAGGGCCGCCTTCGTGCAGGCCCGGGGCGGCGGGGCGGCGGCCGACGAAGCGGTAGATCAGGGCGACGACGAGCATCAACGCGAACCAGGCCCTCGCGTACGGCTTGGGCTCAGGCAGCTCGCCGGTGGCGCGCGCGTAGACGAGAGCGACGCCGACGAGGCCGAGGGCGAGCACGAGGAGGTCGGGGATCCGGCGGCCGCGTAAGGGCACGTGATCGGCTCGCTGGGGCTGCTGGACCAGCGCGTCGGCGCGCTGCGGGGCGAGCCAGCGGGTCCAGCGGCGCGCGCGGAGCTTCTTAAGCGACCAAGCGAGCGCGGCGGCGTACTCCTCGCCGCGGATCCACGCGGCGTAGCTCATCAGCATGATGAACGGGAACATGCCGATGTTCATAAAGAGGATCAAAAAGCCATGGAAGCAGAAGCCGAGGCCGAGCCAGGTGCGGCGGCCGAGGAACCACTTGTGCAGCCACACCTGGTCGATCGACCAGGAAGGGATCGGCAGCGGGCCGAGGCGCCGACCGGGGCGAATGACGGCCCGCGGCCAACGACCCGCGATGAACCACAGGGCGATCGCGAGCGGGATCCAGAGCAGGTAGGCGGCGTCGATCGCCGCGAGGCCCTCGGCGAGGCGCTGGTCGATCGCCGCCTGCTCGGCGTTCTTGCCGGTGTCGATCGAGTAGGGATAGGCGAGGACGTTGATCCGGTAGATGGCGACGTACGCGGCGAGCAGGGCGGCGCGGCCGCTCCAGCGCCGCCACGCGGAGGCGTAGGCGGCGCGGTACCAGGGCTGATCGCGGTGATCGAGGCCGAACTTGAGGATCATGCCCAGGCCCGCGGCGGCGAAGCACATCTCCCACCAGTGGGTGACGTAGGTCATCACCTTGAAGACGTTGGTGCCGAAGATCGCCGAGACCTGCTGCGTAAAGCCCTCGAACCGATAAAAATGGTCCATGTTGAGGGAGTAGTAGAGGGCGTCGCCGCGGGCCCAGATCCGGCCGGTCTTGACGAGGCCGGTCTCGGTGTAGATCCCGACCAGCTGCGCCATCATGAGGTAGCGCGGCCACGCCGGGACGAGGCGGTAGATCGGCGCCTTGCCCGGCGCGGCGGGATCCTCGGGCGAGGCGAGCGCGCCCCGCCGCCGCAGCCACCAGCAGCGCAGCCAATTGTCGACGCTCCAGGCGTGGCCGGTCTTGCCGAAGAGCAAGATGAACCAAAAGACCCGGTAGACGGTGTCGGTGCCCTCCATGTAGAGGGCGTTGTGGTTGTAGATCGACGTCATCATCACGAAGGAGATGAGGCCGGTGATCCGCGAGGCGACGCCCGCGGCGAAGAGCAAGAGCACGCCGAAGAACGCGTACATGTACGCGTTGACGAACGCCGGCGAGGCCTCGAGGAAGAAGAACGAGTACTTGCCCCAAAAAAACCGGGCGACCGCCCAAAGATCAAAGAAGCCGTCCTCGGGGGTCCAGCCAGAGAGGGCGGAGCGGCCGAGGCGCTGGCGGGCCTCCTCGAGGAGGTAGATCCCCTCGTCGCTCCAGAGCATCCGCCAATAGGGCTTGAGGTTCCAGAAGCACTGGATCGTCATCAGCGCGAAGCCGATGCGCATGACCGCGAGCATGCGCGGGTCCTCCAGCGCGAGCAGCGAACGGCGCACCGACTCGGCCCTCGTCCACGCCCAAAAGAGCGCGCAGAGGAGCACACCGAAGCATAACCAGCCCACCTGCGTCCCGAGCCCCGCGGGCATCTTGAGGTAGTTGGGGGTCTCGTCGAGGATCAGGAGTGCCGCGCCGAGCATGATCGTTCGGCGACACTACCACGCCGCGCCGTAGCGCCCGAAGCGCGCGGCACCTGGCGCGCTCACGTCAGAGCTTGACCTTGCGTCAGCCCTGCTCCGCGAGCCAGCGCTCCGCGTCGATCGCCGCCATGCAGCCTGTGCCAGCCGCGGTGATCGCTTGGCGGTAGTGCTTGTCGGCGACATCCCCCGCGGCGAAGACTCCGTCGATGTTGAGGAGCGTCGAGCCAGGGCGCGCGATCTTGAGGTAGCCGGCGTCGTCCATGTCGAGCTGGCCGCGGAAGAGCTGGCTGTTGGGGGTGTGGCCGATCGCCAAAAATACGCCGGTGACCGCGAGCTGCTCGGTGGCGCCGCTGGCAGGGTCGCGGAGGCGCACGCCGGTGACCGCGGCGTCGCCGAGCACCTCGTCGACCTCGCGCGAGTAATGCACGGTGATCTTCGGGTTCGAAAAGACGCGCTCTTGCATGATCTTGCTCGCGCGGAAGCTGTCGCGGCGGTGGACGAGGTGCACCGAGCGGCACATCCGCGTGAGGTAGTTGGCCTCCTCCATCGCGGTGTCGCCGCCGCCGATCACGCAGACGTCTTGGCCCTTGTAAAAATGGCCGTCGCAGGTGGCGCAGGCGGTGACGCCATGGTTGCGCAGGCGCTGCTCGCTGGGCAGGCCGAGGTACTTGGCGCTGGCGCCGGTGGCGATGATCAGGGCGTCGCAGGTGTACACGTCCGAGTCGCCGCGGATGACGAAGGGGCGGCGGCCGAGCTCGGCGGTGACGGCGAGGTCGTAGATCACGCGGGTGCCGAAGCGCTCCGCCTGCTGCCGGAACTCCTCCATCATCTCGGGGCCGGTGATGCCCTTGGGGAAGCCAGGGTAATTCTCGACGTCGGTGGTGGTGGTGAGCTGTCCGCCAGGCTCGGGGCCGGCGAGCAGGGTGGGCTGGAGGTTCGCGCGGGCGGCGTAGATCGCCGCGGTGTAGCCCGCCGGGCCAGCGCCGAGGATCAAGACCTTGCTGTGGAGCGACTCTTGCGACATCGCGGCGGAGCATACGTGCGGCCGCCAGCGCTCGACAAGCGGCGGCCGCGCGTCGGTAGGCTCGTCGTGAGCAGAAGACCCGAGGATCAGCGGCGCTCGATCACGGCGGTGTGGGTGCTCTGGCCGCGCTGTACGGTGACCTCGACGCGGCGACGGTCGCGCGTGAGGGCGCGCGCGATCTCGCCGGGGGCGCGGACCTTCTCGCCGTTGATCTCGCGGATCCGATCGCCAGGGCGCAGGCCGAGGTCGGCGGCGAGGCTGCCCGGGCGGACCTGCTTGATCGTGAGGCCGTCGCCGTCCGCCTCGATCTGAGCGCCGAGGCGGGGCTCGCCGGGGCCGTAGAGGTCGCCGCCCTTGTCGGCGGCGCGAGGATCGGCCAGGCGGCGGAGCTCGTCGTCGCTGGGCAGGGCGCCGAGGGTGACGACGACGTCGCGAGCGCCGCCATCTCGGTGAATCTTTAAGCTGACCTTCGAGCCAGGTAAAGCGTCGGCGATGCGGCCGCGCAGATCCGCGAAGCTGTCGACCGCGCGGCCGTCGACCGCGAGGATCCGGTCGCCGGCGCGTAGGCCAGCCTTGCCGGCGGGGGTGCCCGCCGAGACCTCGCCGATCACAGCGCCCGGCTCGGGGGCGCGGCCGACGGCGGGCTCGACGTCGCGGCCGGCGATGCCCAGCCAGCCGCGCTCGACCTTGCCCTTGGCGTAGAGCTGCGGCAGCACGCTCTTGGCTTGATCGATGGGCACCGCGAAGCCGAGGCCGCGGCCGATCCCGCCGATCGCGGTGTTGATGGCGATGACCTCGCCTTCGAGGTTGAAGAGCGGGCCGCCCGAGTTGCCGGGGGAGATCGCGGCGTCGGTCTGGAGGAAGTCGACGTAGCTGTTTTGATAGAGGCCGAGGCTGCCGCGCTTCTTCGCCGAGACGATCCCCGTGGTCGCGGTCTGCTCGAGGCCCATCGGCGAGCCGATCGCGACCACCCAGTCGCCGACGGCGAGCGGGTCGCTGCGGCCCAGGGCGACCGTGGGGAGGTCGCGGGCGCCTTCGAGGCGCAGCAAGGCGAGGTCCGTGTGCGGGTCGCTGCCGAGCGCGCGGGCGGCGAAGACGCGGCCGTCGGCGAGCTTGACCTCGATCGCGGTGGCGCCGTCGATGACGTGGTGGTTGGTGACCACGAGGCCGTCCGCGGCGATGATGAAGCCCGAGCCGAGGCCGCCGCTGGGCGCCTCAGGGGCCATCTCGGGCAGAAAGGGCGCGATCCGGGGATCGAGCCCTGGCCGCGGCTTGCCGGCGACCTTGACGCTGACGACCGCGGGCGAGACGGCCTTGATCAGCGGGGCGAGCGAGCGGCGTGGGTCGTAGTCGGCGGCGATCGACGCGGCGGCGCCGGCTCCTTCGCGCCAGAGCTGCACCTGTGAGGCTCGGCTCTCGCCGTCGAAGGCGAGCGCGCCGACGCCGAGGCCTGAGATCGCGAGCGCGAGCATGAGCGCGCGAGGGGAGCGGAGGCGCTGGGTTCGGGCGTTGTAGAGGCTCATGCCGCCGTGAACCACGAACGCGCGGCGGCTATTCCCTCAAGATCGCAGGAGCTTCTCCGCGGCGCTGCGGCCGCCAGAGGGCCCTGCGCGGGCGCCGAAGATAAGCCACTGGGCGGCGGCGTCGGCGGGTATGATCGCCGGTGATGCATGTGTTCCAACGATCTGGGCGTGGTTTGTTCGGCGCGCTCGCGCTCGTGTTCGCGCTGCTCCTCACGCCCTGGCTCGCGCCTCCAGCGGCCGCCGCGGGCGACGACGACGACGTGGATCGCACGAAGGTGTGGACGAAGGTGACCCCCGCGGGTGAGGTGGTGGTGATGGGCAGGATCAAGGCCTCCGCCGCGACCGTGCGGGAGTTCTTGGTCGACGCAGAGCGGGCGCATAGCTTGGCCTCGACGACCCAGCAGGTGCGCGCGACCCGCGACGGCGACTGCCAAAAGGTGAAGCTGAGCACGCGCGGGATCGCGTCGCCGCTGCTGGTCGAGACCCGCCGCTGCCCGACAATAAACGGCTTCACCGAGGTGATGCTGTCGTCGACGGACTTCCTCGAGTACCGCAATGAGTGGACGATCCAGCAGGTCGGCGACTACGTGCTGCTCACCTACGTGACGCGGACGGTGCCGGACATCGCGATCCCGGAGTCGATTATCAATAGCCAGGCGCGCCGGGTGCTCGCGAAGGTGATGCAGCGCCTCGCGGTGGCGGTCGGCGACGGCTGAGCGCTGGGGGCTCGGCAAGCATTGCGCGCGTGTCAGCGGCGCCGCTGAGGCGGCGGCTTTGATATCGTCGCTCCGGTGAGCACGCAAGCGCGAGCGCGTCGGGCGAGGGGCGCTCTGGAGCGGCTTCTGCTCCGTGAGGTGGCTGGGGCGAGGTTGACGCAGGACTCGCCGATCTTGCCGGACGTGTGGATCGAGCACGGGTTGGTCGCAGCGGGCGAGAAGATCGACGTGCTGCTGGCGCCGCACCGCCAAAGCACCGCGCTGGCGCTGTGTCGGGCGCTGAGCAGGAGGATCGAGCGGCCGGGCGCCGCGGGGTTGGTCGCGACGTCGGGTACGGTGGTGGCGCGCTTGGACCTCTCCGAGCTGGTGCGGGCGGCGCTGCCGCTGTCGCGCTGGTGGCAGCGTTACCTGCTGGTGCCGGCCGACGGCGCGCCCGCGGGTGATTTCGGCGAATTGATCGTGGACCCGCGGTTTGGCGCGCGCCTGCGGGAGCTGTTGATCGCGGGGCTGCGCGGGCGGCGGGACCCCGGGGCGGTGGCGCCGATCCTGCGCTTGGTCGCAGCAGACCCGCGCGGCCGCCAGGTGAGCGCCGATCTGCTGTGGTTGGCCGAGGTGGTGGGGACGTTGGCGCTGCTACAGGCGCGCGGCGGGCTGCTCGCGCTCGCGACGGACGATGAGGCGGTGGCGGCGGCGATCGCGGGTCCGAGCGCGGAGGCGCGGGTCGACGCGCTGCTCGGGCTGCTCGGCGCGCTGCCGCCGACGCCGACGGAGGCGCCGCTGTGGGGTGTGCATTGCAACCGCGCGGGCTCGCTGGCGATGCTCCGCTCGACGGCGGTGATCAAGGCGGACGCCGCGCGGACGGTGTTCAATGTCGGCGGCGCTGGGGTGCGCTGGGCGGTGGTCGACAGCGGGATCGACGCGCGTCACTACGCGTTTCGCCGGCGAGACCGCGCGGGCGCGCCGCTGCGGCTGCGCGAGGCGTGGAGCGAGGCGACGCGGGTGATCGCGACGTATGACTTCCGGCAGATCCGCGCGCTGTTGGGCGCGCGCGCGCTCGAAGAGGCGCCCGAGGAGGTGCAGGCGCGGCTGGTGGGGCCGGGCGAGCGCGAGGCGGCGCAGGCGCTGCTGCGCGACACGCAGGAGCACGGCGTTGATTGGCCTCGTTGGCGGCTGCTGTTAAAAATTCCGCACCGCGAGGGGCTCTATCAGCCGCCTCGGCATAAGCACGGCACGCACGTCGCGGGGATCCTCGCCGCGGATTGGCGGCCCGAGGACGACGAGGAGGACGCGCTCGAGAGCGAGCGCGGCGCGGTGCGGCCTGAGCGGCCGCGCGTGGGGGTGTGCCCGGAGCTGGAGCTCTACGACCTGCGGATCGCCGATGAGCGCGGGTCGTATGACGAGTTCGCGTTGATCGCGGCGCTGCAATTCATCCGCGCCTGCAACGCGGAGCACGAGCACGTGGAGGTCGCCGGGGTGAACCTCAGCGTGTCGCTGCGCCATGACGTGGCGAATTACGCGTGCGGGCGGACGCCGGCGTGCGAGGAGTGCGAGCGGCTGGTGGCGAGCGGGGTGGTGGTGGTCGCGGCCGCGGGCAACCATGGGCGGGCCCGCTATATCAGCGCCGACGGCGAGGTGGATGAGGGCTATCGGGCGGTGAGTATTACGGACCCGGGGAACGCGGACGCGGTGATCACGGTGGGGGCGACGCACCGCGCGGATCCTTACGCGTACGGGGTCAGCTACTTCTCGAGCCGCGGGCCGACCGGGGACGGGCGGCTCAAGCCCGATCTGGTGGCGCCTGGCGAGAAGATCCTGTCCACTGTGCCAGGTGACCGTGAGGAGCGGATGGACGGCACGAGCATGGCGGCGCCGCACGTGAGCGGGGCGGCGGCGCTGCTGCTGTCGCGGCACCCGGAGCTGATCGGGCGGCCGCGGGAGATCAAGAAGATCCTGCAGGCGACGGCGATCGATCTGGGCCGCGAGCGCTACTTTCAAGGGGCCGGCCTGCTCGACGTGTTGGCGGCGCTCGAGTCGATCTGAGAGGTGGTGGCTGTGATGTCTGGTGAGAGTGATCCCGAGCGAGAGAAGGCGTTGATGTTCACGATCGAGGCGCTCGACGCGGGCGAGGGGGACTGCCTGCTTGTCTTGGTCGGGGACCCGGCGTCGCCGACGATCACGCTGATCGACGGCGGCCCGGCGCGGACCTACAACCGCGCGCTGCGGCCGCGGCTGCGCGAGCTGCAGGCGGCGCGCGGGGCGGCGGGCGAGCAGGCGCCGCTGCCGCTGGACCTGGTGGTGCTCACGCACGTCGATGATGACCACGTCGCGGGGCTGCTGAAGCTGGTGGAGGCGCTGGCCGAGGCGAAGGAGGCGCGTCAGCCGGCGCCGGTGCAGATCGAGGAGCTGTGGCACAACAGCTTCGATGACCTGATCGGGGAGGATCAGGTGGCGGCGGCGATCGCCTACCTCGACGCGCTGCCGGAGGAGGAGGCCGGGGCGCTGGCTGGCACGCGGCAAGGGCGGGAGCTGCGCGATCTCGCGCGGAGGCTGAAGATCGCGGTCAATGAGCCGTTTGGTGGGCGTCTGGTGGGCCGACCGGACGACGCGGCGGTGGTGGTAGAGCGGGAGGGCGGGCTGCGCCTGACGGTGCTGGGGCCGACGCGCTCGGAGCTGCGGGCGTATCAGACGCAGTGGGATCGGGACCTGAAGGCAGGGCGCGCGGGGGCGGTGGCGGCGACCCCTGATACGAGCACCTTCAACCTCTCGAGCGTGATGCTGCTCGCGGAGGTGGATGGGCGTCGCGCGCTGCTCACCGGCGATGGCCGGGCGGATCACCTGCTCGCGGGCTTGGTGGCGGCGGGGCTGCTGAGCGCAGAGGGCGACGATACGCTCCACGTCGACGTGTTCAAGCTGCCGCACCACGGGAGCTGCCGCAACGTCTCGGCGGCGCTGCTGCGGCGGGTGACAGCGGCGACGTACATCATCTCAGCCAACGGGAAGCACGATAACCCCGACATCGAGACCCTCGAGCTGCTGGCCGAGGCGCGCGGTGAGGAGGCGTACTCGCTGGTGTTGACCTTTGCAGAGCGGGCGTATGAACAGGTCGACGCGGACCGCGAGGGGAAGCGGCGGGCGGCGCTGGAGGCGGTGGATCAGTGGCTCGCGGCGCGCCCAGAGGGGCGGCCGCGCCTGATCTATCGCGAGCCCGACGCGCTCTCGGTGGTCATCGAGCTCGGCGCGGCGACCAACGCCTGAGCAGGGCGTGGGCTACTCGCCATACGGGACCCAGATGTTCTTCACCTGGGTGCTCTCGCGCAGGAACTCTTCACCCTGGCCTTGTTTGGGGTCAAACCAATCGCGGCCGAGGCCGTGGTCGACCCAGGTGCGCTTCATGTTGCCGGTGGAGAGGCGCTCGACGAGCTGGCTGAGCTGGTGATCGTCCGCGACGAAGGACCAGCAGGCGTCGACGTCGTCGTGGGCGGCGAGGGTGGCGGCGAGCTCGCGGGCGCGGCCGGTGACGATGTTGACGGCGCCAGCGGGCAGATCCGAGGTGTCGAAGACTTGGTACAGATCGGTGGCGCAGAGCGGCCAGCGCTCGGAGGGGGCCGCGATCACGCACGAGCCCATCGCCAGCGCGGGGGCGACGCACGAGATGAAGCCGAGCAGCGGGGCCTCGACGGGGCAGAGCACGCCGATCACGCCGAGGGGCTCGGGCAAGGCGACGGTGAGGTTGCGCGATGGCACGTTGTGGACCTGGCCGTCGTACTTGTCGGCCCAGGCGGCGTAATAAAAGAGGCGCTCGAGCGCAGCCTCGACCTCGCGGGCGCCCTCGTCGAGGCCGCGCTCGGTGAGCGCGTGGAGCCGCGCGGCGAACTCTCCTGCCCGCGCGGACAGGTTCTCGGCGACGTAATAGAGGATCTGGGCGCGCAGGTGGCCGTTGGCGCGCGGCCAAGAGCTGGCGCGGGCGGCCTCGACGGCGTTGCGCAGGTCCTTGCGGGTGCCGTGGCCGACCTCGCCGATCCGGCGGCCGCTCGCGGAGCGCACCTCGATCACGTAGGGGGCGTCGGGGCGGGCCTGCTTGCCGCCGATGTACATCTTGGGGGTGCGATCGATCGCGGGCGGGCAGGCGGGGCCCGCGGCGGGTGCAGCAGGCGCGGGCGGGTCTTGTGACAAAGATGTCTTTTGAGGCAGGTCGGGGCGGGCGGCGAGGCGCTCGGCCTGCCAGCGCGGGCGGGTGTACTCCCAGAGCCCCTCGAGGCCGCCTTCGCGGCCGTAGCCGCTCTCGCGGTAGCCGCCGAAGCCGGCGGCGGCGTCGAAGAGGTTGGTCGAATTGACCCAGACAGTGCCCGCTTTGAGCTTCGGCGCGATCTCGAGCGCGAGGTTGATGTTCTCGGTCCAGACGCTGGCGGCGAGGCCGTAGCGGGTGTTGTTGGCGAGGGCGACAGCCTCGGCGGGGGTGCGGAAGGTGAGCAGGACGACGACAGGGCCGAAGATCTCGACCTGGGCGACGGTGGCGGCGGGCTCGACGTCGGTGAGCAGGGTGGGCGGATAGAAGGAGCCGCCGGTCGGGCAGCTCCAGGTCGGCTGCCAGACGGCGGCGCCTTCGCCGCGGCCGCGCTCGACCAGCTCGTGGATCTTGGCGAGCTGAACGGGGTCGATGATCGCGCCGAGGTCGACGCATTTATCTAAGGGATCGCCCTGGCGCAGCGTCTCCATGCGGGCCTTGAGCTTGGCGATGAGGCGAGGGGCGAGGCCCTCGTGCGCGAGGATCCGCGAGCCGGCGCAGCAGACTTGGCCCTGGTTGAACCAGATCGCGTCGACGACGCCCTCGACCACAGAGTCGAGGTCGGCGTCGTCGAAGACGATGAAGGGGGACTTGCCCCCGAGCTCGAGGGAGAGCTTCTTGCCGCTGCCGGCGGTGGCTTCGCGGATGATCCGGCCGACCTCAGTGGAGCCGGTGAAGGCGATCTTGTCGACGCCTGGGTGTTTGGTCAGCAGCGCGCCGGTGCGGCCGTCGCCGGTGATCACGTTCAGTACGCCGGGTGGGAGCCCGACCTCCGCGCAGAGCTCGGCGAAGGCGAGCGCGGTGAGCGAGGTGGACTCGGCGGGCTTGAGCACGACGGTGTTGCCCATCGCCAAGGCGGGGGCGATCTTCCACGCGAGCATCAAGAGGGGGAAGTTCCAAGGGATCACCTGGCCGATCACGCCGAGCGCGGCTTGATCAGGCAGGCGCTCGGCCATCAGCGCGGCCCAGCCGGCGTGGTGATAAAAATGGCGGGCGACTAAGGGGATGTCGATGTCGCGGGACTCGCGGATCGGCTTGCCGTTGTCGAGGGTCTCGAGCACGGCGAAGTGGCGCGATTTTTTCTGGAGGTGGCGGGCGATCGCGTAGAGGTAGCGGGCGCGGGTGTGGCCGGAGAGGGCGCTCCAGGCGGGGTAGGCGGCGCGGGCGGCGGCGACGGCGAGGTCGACGTCTCCGGCGTCGGCTTGGGCGATCTGGGCGAGGGTCTGGCCGTTGGCGGGGTTGATGGTGGGAAAAAACTCGCCGCTGACGGGCGCTCGCCAGGCGCCGTCGATGTAGAGGCCGAAGCGACGGTCGCGCTCGTCGAGCCATCGCAAGACCGGGGCGGCGCTCTCAGGTGCGGGTCCGTACTCCATCGTCTCGAAGATCTCGCGGATGTTGGGCATCAGGGTCCTGCCTTGGGGCCTCTACGCCATCGGGTGGCGGAAGTCGGCCGAATAACGGCCCGTGATGTGGTGCTCGAGCTGGCGCTCGATGTCGCCTAATAAGGAGCTGGCGCCGAAGCGGAAGAGCGGGGCGCGCATCCACGGGTCGCCGAGCTCGTCCTTCATCATGGCGAGCCAGACGAGGGCGTCCTTGGCCCAGCGGATCCCGCCGGCGGGCTTGAAGCCGATGTCGACGCCGGTGCGCTCGCGGTAGGCGCGGATCGCCCGGACCATCGCGAGACCGACCGGGATGATCGCGTTGACGCCCTCTTTGCCGGTCGAGGTTTTTATAAAATCCGCGCCGGCCATCATGCAGACGAGGCTGGCGCGGCCGACGTTGCGCATGGTGGCGAGCTCGCCGGTGGCGAGGATCGTTTTTAAGTGAGCCTCGCCGCAGGCCTCGCGGAAGGCGGCGACCTCGTCATAGAGGGCCCGCCAGTCGCCGGTCAAGGCGTGCGCGCGGGTGATGACGATGTCGATCTCTTGGGCGCCGGCGGCGACCGAGGCCTTGATCTCGTCGATGCGCTGGCGCAGGGGGCTGAGGCCGTGCGGGAAGCCGGTGGAGACGGCGCAGACGGGGATCGTGGTGTCGGCGAGGGCGCGGCGCGCGGCCTCGATGTAGGCGTGGTAGACGCAGACGGCGCCGGTGTGGAGCTGGAGATCGCCGACGCCGAGGGCATCGAGCATGTCCTGACGTACAGGTTGCCGAGCCTTGGCGCAGAGGCGGTGGATCCGCCCGGGGGTGTCGTCGCCGTTTAAGGCGGTGAGGTCCATGCAGGTGATCGCGCGCAGCAGCCAGGCGGCTTGCCACTCCTTTTTGACGGAGCGGCGGCCAGGGATCGATTGGGCGCGGCGCTCGAGGGCGCTGAGGTTCTCGCGGACGTCGTGCACCCACGCGAGGTCGAGGGGCATACCAGGGTTGCGGGTGCCAGCCATCGCGGTCTCCTGGGCCGGTTATCGCACCTGCGCGGGGCGCCTACAACTGGCGCCAGATGACGAGGCGAGCCCCGCGCTCCTCCTCGAGGTGAGGGAGAGGCGGGGCCCTATGGTGCGCCCGGTGAAGGAGCGCCCCGGCGCGGCTCAGGCGACGCGCTTGCCGTCCTTGAACTTCTTCATGAGCTCGTCCTGGACGTTCTTGGGGACCTGGGCGTAGCGCTCGAACTCCATCGAGAACTCGGCCTTGCCCTGGGTGCAGGAGCGCAGCTCGGTGGAGTAGCCGAACATCTCCGCGAGGGGGATGTGGGCCTCGATCTGGGAGATCCCCCCAGACGACTCGGAGCCGACGATGTTGCCGCGGCGGCGGATCAGGGTGCCCTGGACGGTGCCCTGGAACTCCTCGGGGGTCTCGACGGCGACCTTCATGAGGGGCTCGAGGATCACCGGGCCAGCCTTGGGCATGGTCTCGCGGAAGGCCGCGCGGGCGGCGATCTGGAAGGCCATGTCGCTGGAGTCGACCGCGTGCGCGGCGCCGTCGTTGATCTCCATCTCGACGCCGACGACCGGGAAGCCGATCAGCACGCCGCGGTCGAGCGCCTGGCGGAAGCCGTGGTCGCAGGAGGAGATGTACTCGCGCGGGATCTTGCCGCCGACGACGTTGTCGACGAACTTGTACTCGATGTTCTCGCCCTCAGCAGGGACCAGCGGGCGCATGACGCCGCCGACCTTCGCGTACTGACCCGAGCCGCCGGTCTGCTTCTTGTGGATGTACATGAAGGGGACCTCTTGGGTGATCGCCTCGCGGTAGGCGACCTGCGGCTCGCCGACGATCGTGTCGACGCTGTACTCGCGGCGCATGCGCTCGATGTAGATGTCGAGGTGGAGCTCGCCCATGCCGGAGATGATGGTCTCGCCGGACTCCTCGTCGCGCTGCACGCGGAAGGTCGGGTCCTCCTTGGAGAAGCGGTTCAGCGCTTTAGAAAAATTGGTGAGCGTGGTCTTGTTCTTCGGCTGCACCGAGTACGAGATCACGGCGTTGGGGACGAAGATCGCCCGCATCGAGTAGTTGACGTCCGGCGAGGTGAAGGTGTCACCGCTGGCGCAGTCGATCCCGAAGAGCGCGACGATGTCGCCCGAGCCGGCGTAGTCGATGTCCGCCATCTCGTTGGCGTGCATGCGCACGAGGCGGCCGATCTTGACCTTCTTGCCGGTGCGGGTGTTCACGATCGTGTCACCCTTCGACATCTTGCCCTGGTAGACGCGGATGTAGGTGAGCTGGCCGTACTTGCCCTCCTCGAGCTTGAACGCGAGCGAGCAGAGCGGCTTGCTGTCGTCGCAGGAGAGGACGATCTGCTCGCCGTTCTTGTCGACGTCGAAGGCGTTGTTGGTCACCTCGGTCGGGTCGGGCAGGTAGTAGCCGACGCCGTCGAGCATCACCTGGACGCCCTTGTTCTTAAAGGCCGAGCCGCAGAAGACGGGGGTCATCTTGAGGTCGATGGTCGCCTTGCGGATCACCGGGCGCATCTGCTCGGCGGTGACGTCGGCGCCCATACCCTCGAGGTAGGCCATCGCGAGCTCGTCGTCGAAGTCGCCGAGCGACTCGACGATCTTGAGGCGCCACTCCTCGACCGCGTCCTTCAGCTCCGCGGGGCAGGGCTCGCGGCGGATGATCTCGCCGTTTACGCCGTCGAAGTAGATCGCCTCGCGGGTGATCAGATCGACGACGCCTTGAAAGAGGTCCTCGCTGCCGATCGGGTAGGTGAGCAGCACCGCGTTGTGGCGGAGCTTCTCCTTGAGGGCGGCGAGCACCTTGAAGCAGTTGGCGCCGGAGCGGTCCATCTTGTTGATGAAGGCGATCCGGGGGACCTTGTAGCGGCGCATCTGCCGGTCGACCGTGATCGACTGCGACTGCACGCCGCCGACGGCGCAGAGCACGAGCACGGCGCCGTCGAGCACCGCGAGCGCGCGCTCCACCTCGACGGTGAAGTCGACGTGCCCGGGGGTGTCGATGATGTTGACGTGGTAGTCGCCCCACTCGACGAAGGTGGCGGCCGACTGGATGGTGATGCCGCGCTCCTTCTCGAGCTCCATCGAGTCCATGGTCGCGCCAGCCTCGGTCTTGCCCTTCACCTCACCAATCTTGTGGATCCGGCCGGTGTAAAAGAGGATGCGCTCCGTCAGCGTGGTCTTGCCCGAGTCGATGTGGGCGGAGATCCCGATGTTGCGGACTTTGGCGAGGTCGATGGTCATGGCTGCCTGAGGTGCTTGTTTTCTTTTTTGAAGAAGAAAGCCGAAAAAGTGGTTCACCCACGACCTCTGGGGGCGTGGGCGGGCGGAGGATGCCACAGGGGCAGGAGAGAGGCACGGCCGATCAGGGCGCGCTGCGCGGCTTGAACGTGACCGTTCACACTCGTAGCAGCGTGTGCAGAGGGGACGGCGCTCTGCCTAGGCGGGCAGCGCGAGGTAGCGCTGGGCGATCGCCTCGGCGGTGAAGCCAAAACGCTCGGCGAGCTCCGGGCCGGGCGCAGAGGCGCCAAAGTGATCGATCCCCTGGCTGTGAGCGGCATAACGCGACCAGCCGAGGGTGCTGCCGGCCTCGACAGCGAGCCGACGCTGGAGCGAGGGCGGTAGCACCTCGTCGCGATAGGCGGCGGTCTGGGCCTCAAACGCCTCCCAGCATGGCATCGAGACGACCCGAACGCGGACGCCTCGGCCCGCGAGGTCGCGCGCGGCGGCGAGGGTCGCGGCGAGCTCCGAGCCGGTTGCGATGAGGATGCCGTCGAGGGGGGCGTCACCGTCGGGCTGCCAGAGCACGTAGGCGCCGACGTCGATCTCTTCGCGTGACTCGGCGAGCACGGGGAGATCTTGGCGGGTCGCGAGGATCGCGGTCGGTCCTGCGCCGACCCCTCGGCGGAGCGCGATCCTCCAGGCGCCAGCGGTCTCGCGGGCGTCGCCGGGGCGTACGACCCAGAGGTCGGGGATGAGGCGGAGGGCCATGGTGTGCTCGATCGGCTGGTGGGTGGGCCCGTCCTCGCCGACCCAGAAGGAGTCGTGGCTGAGCACGTAGATGACCGGCAGGCGCATCAGCGCGGCGAGGCGGATCGCGCCGCGCATGAAGTCCGAAAAGACCAGGAAGGTGGCGACGTAGGGGCGGACGCCGTGGAGGGCGAGGCCGTTGGCGATCGCGGCCATGGCGTGCTCGCGGACGCCGAAGTGAATGACCCGACCTCCAGGGTTCTTTGGCGAGTTGGCTGGCTCTCCGGCGATGACGACGCCGTTGGAGCCGGCGAGATCGGCGGAGCCGCCGACGAGGGCCGGGTGCGCGGCGACGAGCGCATTAAGGATCGTCTGGACGGCCTTGCGGGTGGCTTGTTTGCCGCCATGCGCGAATGTGGGGATCGCGGCGAGGGCGGCGGCGTCGGCGCCCCCTGATTCGAGGGACCCCAGCTCGGCCGCGAGCTCGGGGTGGGCGTCGCGGTAGGCGGCCATACGCAGCTCCCAGGCCTCGCGGCGCTGGCGTTGCACTTGCTGTGCGGCGGCGCTGCGCGCCCGAACACCCTCGGGGACGTGAAAGGTGGGCTCGGCGGGCCAACCCATCGCGGCTTTGGCCGCGGCGACCTCGGCGGCGCCGAGCGGGGCGCCGTGAGAGGCGCTGGTGCCGGCCTTGTTGGGGCTGCCGTTGGCGATCACGGTGCGGCAGGCGATCAGGCTGGGGCGCGCGGTCTCGGCCTTGGCGGCGGTGAGCGCGGCGGCGATCGCGGCGGGGTCGTGGCCGTCGACGCGGGCGACGTGCCAGCCATAGGCGGCGAAGCGGGCGAGCACGTCCTCGGTGAAGGTGATGTCCGTGGCGCCGTCGATCGAGATCTGGTTGTCATCATAGAGGTAGATCAGCTTGCCGAGGCCGAGGTGGCCGGCGAGGCTGGCGGCCTCCGCGGCGACGCCCTCCATCAGGTCACCGTCGCTGACGATCCCGTACGTGTGGTGATCGATGATCTCGCGCCCAGGTCGATTGAATCGGGCGGCGAGCAGGCGCTCGGCGAGCGCCATGCCGACGCCCGCGGCGAAGCCGGTGCCGAGCGGGCCCGTGGTCACCTCGACGCCGACAGTGTGCCCAAATTCAGGGTGGCCGGGCGTCTTTGAGCCCCATTGGCGGAAGCGCCGCAGCTCTGCCAGCGGCAGGTCGTAGCCGCTGAGGTGCAGCAGCGCATAGAGCAGCATCGAGCCGTGGCCGGCGGAGAGGACGAAGCGGTCGCGATTCGGCCAGCTCGGGCAGCTCGGGTCGTGGTCGAGGAAGCTCGTCCAGAGGACCACGGCGAGGTCGGCCGCGCCCATCGGCATGCCGGGGTGACCCGATTTCGCGGCCTCCACAGCGTCCATGGCGAGCGCCTTGACCGTGTGGACGAGCTCTCGGTGATTCGCGGGATCGATGCCTCGGGCGAGCGACATGGCCGCCCTCCTATCATGGGGGGGCCGCTCGGGAAAGAGCACGACACGGCCGCCGACTCACATGGCAGGTGACGACCCGGTGACGCACAATGTGCCGAGCGGCGGGTGCAGCGCGGATCCGCACATTGGGCGCGGGACGAGCTAGGCGGCGCCTGCGACCTGGTAGCGGGTGCCTCGAGCTTGGCCGCTCCAGGTGATCTTGCCCGCCTCAATGAGGCGACCCAAGGCAGCGCGGGCCTGGAGAGAGGTGCCGCCGACGCTGCGGCGGAGCGTCTCTGCGCCGATCGACGCGCCAGCGCTCTCGATCGCGCTTAATACCGCCTGGTCGTAAGCGGCGCGGCCCTCGGGGCGGCGGGTGTCGACGCTGACGGCGCTGTCGTTGTCGTCGTCGTCGTCGTCGTCGTCTTCTTCCTCTGGGGTTGGCTTCGGGGGCTGGGTCTTGGCGGCGGTCTTGGCGGCGGGCTTGGCGGCGGGCTTGGCGGGCTTGGTGGGCTTGGTGGGGGCGGCGACGGGGGCGGCGATGGGGGCGGCGACGGCGAGGCGGCCTGCGCTGAGAAGGTCGCCGATCGTGAGGCCTCGGAGCCACTTCCCAAGCTCGCCGGTCGTGAGCTTACCGAGCTCCGCGAGGGTCATTTGCGGGTTTTGGCGGATCTGCTCGAGCAGCACGTCGCGCTCGGCGTTGGCGATGGCATTGCGAAAGGCGGTCTCGAATCTCGACATGCGGCGAATGTGACGCGTCGCCTGCAAATAGTCAACAGTGACCAATCACTATGGGGAGGGATCCCGGGACGCCGAGAGGGCGGGTGAAGACCGGCGCTCCGGTTTCACTCGCCCTCTCGTCTGCCAGCGCGGATCTGCGCCGCGGGTGCGCCCTCGTCCCGCTAGTAGCGGTAATAGTCGGGCTTGTAGGGCCCCGCGACCTGGACGCCGAGGTACTCAGCCTGGGCGGAGGTGAGGGTCGTGAGCTTGGCGCCGAGCTTGTTCAGGTGGAGGCGGGCGACCTCCTCGTCGAGGTGCTTCGGGAGCACGTAGACCTTGCCCTTCTCATACTTGCCAGGCTCGGTCCAGAGGGAGAGCTGAGCGAGGACTTGGTTGGTGAACGAGTTCGACATGACAAAGCTCGGGTGGCCGGTCGCGCAGCCGAGGTTCACCAGGCGGCCGCTCGCGAGCAGGATGATCGCGTGGCCGTCGGGGAAGACGTATCGATCGACCTGTGGCTTGATATTGTCGACCTTGATCGCCGGATCGTTGCTGAGGCCGTGGACGTCGATTTCAGAGTCGAAGTGGCCGATGTTGCAGACGATCGCCTCGTCCTTCATCCGCCGCATGTGGGCCAGGGAGATCACGTCGCAGCAGCCAGTCGCGGTCACGAAGATGTCGGCGAGCGGGGCGGCCTCGTCCATCGTGGTCACCTGATATCCCTCCATCGCCGCCTGGAGCGCGCAGATCGGGTCGATCTCGGTGATCAGCACGCGCGCGCCGAAGCCGCGCATCGACTGGGCGCATCCTTTACCCACGTCGCCGTAGCCGCAGACGACGACGGTCTTGCCGGCGACCATCACGTCCGTGGCGCGCTTGATCCCGTCGGCGAGGCTCTCGCGGCAGCCGTAGAGGTTGTCGAACTTCGCCTTGGTCACCGAGTCATTGACGTTGATCGCGGGGACCTTGAGCTCGCCGCGCTCCGCCATTTGATAGAGGCGGTGCACGCCGGTGGTGGTCTCTTCGCTGAGGCCGCGGAGCTCGGCCAACACGTCGCGGTACTCCTCGCGGTGGACGACGAGGGTGAGGTCGCCGCCGTCGTCGAGCAGCATGTTGGGGATCCAGCCGTTGGGGCCGCGGATGCTGCGCTCGACGCACCACCAATACTCCTCCTCGGTCTCGCCCTTCCAGGCGAAGACAGGGACGCCCGCGGCGGCGATCGCGGCGGCGGCGTGATCCTGGGTGGAGAAGATGTTGCAGGAGGACCAGCGCACCTCCGCGCCGAGCGCGGTCAGCGTCTCGATCAGGACAGCGGTCTGAATGGTCATGTGCAAGCAGCCGGCGATCCGCGCGCCCTTCAGCGGCTTCGTGGCGCTATAGCGGGCGCGCAGGCTCATCAGCCCGGGCATCTCCTTCTCGGCGAGGAGGATCTCTTTACGGCCCCATTCGGCGAGGGTGAGGTCGGCGACCTTGTAGTCTTGCGTCGTCTCGAGCTTCTGTGCGGTCAACATCGATTATTTCCTCTCTGACCTCGAGGTCAGCTTGTCATCTCGTGATCTTGGTCGTACCCGCGACGCGGCCAGCAGGGCGGCGCCTCGGGCGGTGGAACGCTCATTGAGCGGCGTCGGCGGGGGCCGACTGGCGGTACACCGGCGTCCAGCCGGCGCTGTCCTTGAAGAGCCGGACGCAGCGGATCTGCTGGCGTTCGGTCAAGAAGAAGCGGTGATGGAGGTGGGCAGGGACGATTAAGAGGTCCCCCGCCGCTACCTCGACGCGGATCCATCGATCGTCCGCCGAGCGGATATCAAAGATCCCCGCGCCCTCGAGCACATAGCGGACCTCGTCGTCGGTGTGCAGGTGCTCTCCCGCGAATCTGTCGCCGATCGCGGCGAGGTTCGGCGTGTCGGGGCGCAGCTCGATGATGTCTTGGGTGACATATCCGCGGTCGCGCTTGATGCGATCGAGGGCGGGCTGCGGATCCTCCGCGCCGACCTCCAAGCGCTCGTGGTAGACGCCGACTGCGGCGAGATCGTCGGTCGAGATCGGGGCGTCTTGGTGGTCGAGCCAGGAGATGTGCATTTCTTAATTTTGGGCGCGCGCTCGTTCAAGCGGCTGGGCGTGGGGTGATCGGTAGGCCGAGGCGGTGGGCCTCGACGAGCGCGCGGAAGAGATAGTCGTAGGACTCCGCTTGGGTCTTCGCTTGCACCCAATCAGCGCCCCATACATAGACGCCGTGGCCCGCGACGAGGACCGCGTCGACGTCTGGGTAAGCGCGCATCGCCGCCTCCATGCTGTCTGAGAGCTCTGATTCGCGCGCGGTGTTGGCGATGATCGGCACTCGGAGGAGGTCGAAGCAGCCGTGGCCCCGCAGGCCTTTTTGCATCTCGAGGTCCTGTGATCGCAGCTCGGCGGGCTCTCCTCGCGGCGAGAAGAGGCGGGCCGCGAGCAGCGCCCAGATCGAGTGGCTGTGGATCACCGCGCCCGCGCCGCGCAGGCGGTAGGCGTTATAAAAGAGCGGGCGGCACTCGGAGATCCGCAGGTTCGGGTCGGTCGGCGGCCGTAGAACACGCGCTTCGCCGAGCAGGTGGTCGCCGTCGAGCAGATAGATGTGCTCGGGGCGCATGCGCTCCTTCTGTACGCCGGAGGGCGCCATAAAGATGCCCTCGCGGCCGCGGATCGACACGCCGCCGCCGGTGCCGCTCACCCAGCCGAGCGTGTAAAAAAGGCGGCAGAGCTCGCAGATCAGCGCGGGGATCGCTTCGTCGGTGGTGGCGCTCACTGGCGGCGGCAGCATACACGGGGTCCGTCGCGCGAGCATCCGCGCGAAGAGTGTGGAAGCTCGCGTGTGGATCAGCGATTCGGCCGGCGACGCCGCGCGAGCAGCAGCAGCGCGCCGAAGAGGGCCAGCCCTCCGGGGGCGCGTCGGCTCGCCGCGCAGCCGCAGCCGTCGCCGTCGCCGTCGCTGTCGCCGTCCGCGGTCGCCGAGCCGGCGCTGCTGGTGCCTTCGTCGGTGCTGGTCCCAGTCGCGCCGTCGCTGGTGTCTCCGTGGGTCGCGTCGCCGCTGCTGCCGTCGGGGCACTCGGGTACGTCGAGGAAGGAGCCGCCGCAGGTGTCGGAGTCGGCGGTGTCGCTCGTGTCGCTCGTGTCGCTCGTGCTGCCGGTGTTGACCTCGATGACGGTCACGAGGTCAGCCATGTAGGCCGTGGAGGTGCGATCCATCGGATCCGTGACGTCGACGCGGATCATCACGGAGACGCCGACGGTCTCGGGGGGCGGCGCGAAGTCGACCGCGAATTGATCGCCGTCGACCGGCACGTCGACGGCGAAGGGCTTCCACTCGATCGCGTCGGTGAACGACCAAGACGCGGTGATGGTGGCGCCGTCGACCGCGTCGACGCAGCCGACGATGGTCGCGGACTGATCGGGGTAGATGTTCTCGTCAAAATTGGTGATGGCGAGCGCGGGCGGCGCGGCGTCGGGGTCGCCGTCGATGAGCTTGACCACGCCGCGCCACGGCGACCACATGTTGTAATAAGGGTGCCACGTGTAGCCGAAGATGAAGTACGGGCCGGCGGGTAAGCCGCTCGTGTCCCATAGGACAGGCTCAATCGCGGCCTCGAAGGTGATCGGCCGCCGCGGCTTGTCCGGGGTGATTCGCACGAAGCATCCTTGCCACTGCTCGGCGAGCTCGAGGATGTCGTCAGGCTCGACGTCGCCGGGGACGACGTGGCCCTTGCTCGCGGCGTCGAGCACGTCAGCCTCGCTGATCCACAGCGGGAGCGGCGCCTGCGGGTGGTGTCCGCGACAGAGCGCGAGGAACTGGTGCGTGCGGCTCTCGGCGACCTCATCCGCGGTGAGCCGCGTGTCCTCGTAGGGGATCTTGTAGCCGAAGGTGAAGATCGGCTCGACGCTGCGGTCGTGGACCGTCAAGCACGCGGCCCCCGGAAAGGTCGCGGGGGTGCGTGGAGCGATGCCATCCGCGGCCTTGACGACGCCGAGCGGCGCGACGGTGAGGACGGTGAGGACGAGGAGCGCGACGGCCCGGAGCGGGTCGTTGAGGGCGGTCCTGCGGGGGAGAGTGAGCCGAATCAAAAAACCTCGAGCGGTGGCGCGGAAAATCTAGCGACAAAACGAGGGAGCGTCGACTCGCCCTAGGCAGGCGCCTGCATGCTTTGAAGGTCAGGCGGGCGCAGGAGATGCGGGGGCGTAGCGGGCGCAGCGCAGCACCGGCAGGCGCGGGTACTTGGGCCAGTGAGGGTCCTGATCGTGGACAGCGCAGCGCCAGAAGACCGAGCCGCGGCCGCTGGTGATCGGGCGGCCAGCGGCGCAGCGCTGGCAGAGCCCCGGGTCAACCATCGCGGGGCCTCGCGGGCGGCAAGATTAGCTGCTCCTGGTGGGCGAGCCGGGCCAGCTCGTCGACGAGGCGGCCGCCGATCAGCTCGCGCGCGCGGTGGAGGCCGCTGCGCAGCACCCAGGCGCCGCCGAGCAGGCCGAAGCTGAAGGCCAAGAGGGCGAGCGCGCTCGAGGTGCGCAGGAAGAGGAGGCCGACGAGGCCGCTGGCGACGAAGGCGAGGAGCGCGCGGCGGGTGGCGTCGATGGCGGGGGCGCTGCCCTCGATCGCTTGCGCGGCGACCCGGACCTCGAAGTCGCCGTCGTCGACGCGGATCACGACGCCGCGGGTGAGGCCGAGGTGGGCGAAGGCGCCGATGATCGCCGCCTGTAGTTGATCGCGGCGGAGCACGGTGCGGCCGCGCAAGACGAGGCCGCCGTCCACGGGATCGCGGGCGGTGAGCGCGCTCGCGAAGCCTCGGCGATAGAGGGCGAGGGCGACGCCCGCGGGCTCGATGCCGGCCTCAGCGGCGGCTTGGGTCTGGAGCCGATGCTCGTCGCCCCGCCACTCGTCCGCGGTGACCGGCAGCATGCGGGGCTCGCGGCTCATGAGCGGCCTCGCGCGAGCGCGCGCGCGGCCATCGCGTCGGCGACCGGCTGGGGGACGTAGCGCTGGTAGTCGCCGCCGTGCGAGGCGATCTCGCGGATCAGCGAGCTCGAGACGTACATCTGCTCGGGCCTCGGAATTAAAAAGACAGTCTCGATCTCCGGGGCGAGGTCGCGGTTGGCGAGCCCCATCTGAAACTCGGGCTCAAAGTCGCCGATCGCCCGCAGGCCGCGGACGATCACGGTGGCCCCCTGCGCGCGGCAGAACTCGACGACGAGGCCGCCAAAGAAGGCGGTGCGGGCGCCAGGGATGTGGGCGATGCAGGTGGTGATCAAGGCGCAGCGCTCGTCGACGTTGAAGTAGCCGGGCTTGGTCGGGTGACGCCCGACCGCGACGATCACCTCGTCGAAGATCTGGGCGGCACGCTCGACGATCTCGACGTGGCCACAGGTGATCGGATCAAAGGAGCCGGGGTAGACCGCTCGGAGCGGGCTCGGGCGGCCAGGAGGCGAGCGCGGGTTCGCATGGACCACGCCGCGAGTATAATCCGCGCCATGCCTCGCCATCAGCCCGGGTTTTTCGGGTTTATCGCCCTGTTCATGGCCGCCTGCACCCCGACTGCTCCGCCGACCAAGCTGGGCGAGAAGACGACCGTCGTGACCCCGCCCCGCGCCGCGGTGGATCCGTCGCGCCCGTTTCGGTCGCCCTCGCTGGAGGCGCCGCCGCCGCGGAGCGGCGCCCAATTGCCCGCCGAAGAGCTCGCGGGGCTGCTGAAGGTGGCGGCCGAGCAGGCGGCGAGCGACCCGGACCAAGCGATCGCGGCCTTACGAGGCTGCGCGAACCGGCTCCCGCCGAGCTATGTGTGCGAGGGGCGGCTGGGGGTGCTGCTGAGCGCCCGAGGGGCGTACCGAGCGGAGGCCGCGTTTTATCTCACAGAGGCGGCGACACACGCGGCGGCCGAGCCCGCAGATCCCTCCGTCGATGCGGGCTTCTATCGGGCCGTCGGCGACGCGCTGATGGCTCTCTCTCGCCATGAGGCGGCGGTGACGGCGTTCTCGCGGCTGCTCGCGCTGGACGCGGCCGACGCGGCCGACCATGAGCGCCTCGCCAACGCCTTGCAAGGGCTGCCCGACCGTCAGGTCGAGGCCGCGGCGGCGCTGCAGCAGGCGTTCGAGCGCGCGCCGACGGAGCTGCGCTTCCTCTACGATCAGGCGGTCTTGCTCTCACAGGTCGACGGCGAGCTGCCGCGGTCGATCGCCCTCCTTCGCGACTACCTGGAGCGCTTGGGGGACACAGACCCGGCGAGGGCGGGCAAGGTGAAGGCGCGGATCAAGGAGCTGGAGGGCGATCTGCGCGCCGATCCGACGCCGCTGGTCAAGCGCGGCGGCGGCTGAGCGGCGAGAGAATAACTGTCTCTTTGGACATCTCAACGGCGGCGCGAGCCGGCGGCGCTCTCTTTGGGGCGCCGCGGCCTTGTGCCCCCATGCGGACGCGGCGGTGAGGACGCCGCCGCGGTTCGCCGTTGTTTGACCGCGCGCGGCGCCCTATGCGATCGTCCGATCGCGCGGCGCGAGCCCAGTCACCTGCATGAGTAACGACGATCAGAGCCCAGCCGAGCGCTCCCCTCCTGACCCGTCCCCGTCCCGTCGCACGCTGATCGAGAGCTGGTCCGACTACGTCGAGGGCGAGCCCGAGGAGCGCGCGATCCACAGCGCGGTCGATGACGCGCTGTCGCAGGTGTCACCGGCGAACGTCGAGCCGCTGGCGGCGCCCGCTTCGCCCGCCGTGACGGTCGAGGAGGCGTTGCCGCCGCCGCCCGACCGCTCTGGCTCGTTCACCCACTGGGCCGACGAGGACCGCCCAGAATTCGCGCACGATGTGGTCAGCGGCGAGTCGTCGTCGGGCCGCTGGCCGATCGCCGCGCCGGCGCCGTTCCCGGTCGACGCGTTGGCGCAGGAGGAGGTCGAGGTGCCGAAGGCTGCGCCGCCGCCGCTGCGGATCTTCCACCGCGATGATGACGAGCCGCTGCTGCTCGCGCCGATCCAGGTGAGCGACGTGCCGGACGACGACGATGACGACGAGCTGCTCGGGCTGGTGCCGCGCCGCGACTTGGGCTCGATCGGCGTCGACCCGCTCGCCGCGGCCGCCCGCGCGCCGGGCTCGTCGTCCGCGGCGCTGTCGTTGACGCGCTCGGCGTCGGCGTCGGCGTCGGCGATGACGCTGCCGCAAGCGACGAGGCTCCGCGAGGACGACGAGCAGGGGGCGCGCGAGGAGAGCGACGAGCTCGAGATCGTGCTGACGATGGGCGATGATGATGAGGCCGAGCCCGCGGCGTCGCGCTCTTCAGCGGCGGCGTCGCTGTCGGCGGCGTCGCTGTCGTCGGCGTCGCTGTCGTCGGCGTCGCTGTCGTCGCGTTCGTCGTCGTCGCTGTCATCGACGTCGGGCCACGCGTGGCTGGTCGATGACACCGATCCTGCGCCGGAGTTCTTCCGCGAGCCGCTCGCGGAGGCGCTGTGGCGGCGCCCTGACGGGCTGGTGGGGGCGGAGCTGCTGGGCCGCTATCGCCTGCTCCGGGCGCTGAGCGAGGGCACGATCGCGCGCGTCTACCTGGCGGATGACCTCGCGCGCGGCCGCGTGGTCGCGCTCAAGATCCTCGGGATCGATCATCCGGCGCAGAGCGAGCGCGCGCGGCTGTTCCGCAATGAAGCCCGCGCGATGGCCCGCCTCGACCACCCTGGGGTGGTGAGGATCCTCGACGTCGGCGTCACCCCGAGCGGGCTCTCCTACTTCGCGATGGAGCACCTCGAGGGCGAGACCCTCGCCGAGCACCTCGCGCGCGTCGGTCCGCTCCCTTGGCGACGTGCGCTGGCGATGGTCCGCCAGGCGCTCGCCGTGACCCACGCGGTCCACGCGAGCGGCCGCTGCCATCGGACGATCGACCCGCGGAAGTGCTTCGTGCTCGCCGACGCCGACGCGGCCGCTCCTGACACGATCAAGCTCCTCGACGTCGGCCTCAGCGCCTTCTCGGGGCGCCTGGGCGGCGGCGCGCTCAGCTCTCGCGATGAGGGGGTGCTCGGGGTCGTCGAGTACATCGCTCCCGAGGTCGCGAGCGGCGGCTTGCCCGAACAAGCCAGCGATCTCTACGCGCTCGGCGTGCTTTTTTATGAGCTGGTCACCGGGCGACCTCCCTTCGTCGGCGACACGCTGCTCGGGGTGCTGAAGCAGCACCTCTACGACGCGCCGCTGCCGCCGCGAGGGCTGGTCGAGGGGGGCGATCTGCCGGAGACGGTGGAGTCGCTGATCGTGCAGTTGTTGGCGAAGGAGCCGCGGGCGCGTCCGCCTTCGACCAGCGCCTTGGCGGCCGCGCTGGCCTCCGCGGAGGCGCGCGCGCACGAGGTGGTGCGCGCGAAGACCCTGCTGGTGGCGGTCGACGCGTCGATGTGGGGCGATGAGGGCGAGCCGCCGCCAGCTCGCGCCGCCGCAGGGGCGCCGCACGAGCCGCCGATCTCGCCGCTCACCGATGATGATCGGCCAGGCGGCAGGGCCGAAGCAGAGCGCCAGCGCCTCGCCGAGCGCGTCGCGGTCGCTCCTGCGGCGCCGACGAAGAGCGCGCCGGCGGCCGCGACGCAGGGCGGGGCCGCGCCGGCGGGGCCGTCGCGGAGCGTCATCCTCGTGGTCGCCGCGGTCGCGGTCGCGGTGATCTTCCTGATCTATGCGCGGCCTTCGACGCCGGAGCCGGCGCCGACGATCGCGGCGCGGCCAGCGGTGAATCAGGCCTCCTCGGCGAATTCAAGGCCGGCGAAGGAGCGCGACGAGGCGCCCGCCTCGCCCGCCCTGCCCACCAAAGATCCCTCCGAGGGGGTCGTCCCCGATCCCTCCGAGGGGGTAGCGCTCGATCCCTCCGAGGGGGTGGCGCTCGACCCGTCGGAAGGCGCTCCGCCTGCGGCTGAAGCTGAGCCTGCGCCCGTGATCGAGCCTGCGCCCGTGATCGAGCCTGTCGCCGAGCCTGAGCCTGCCCCCGTGATCAAGCCTGAGCCCGAGCCGACGAAGAAGCCCAAACCCAAGCCAGAGAGCGCGCTCAGCGAGGCGACGGTGCGCGCTAAGTTGAGCGGCCTGCGCGGAAAAGTGTCGAGCAAGTGCGGGCAGTCGGGTGGCTTGTTCGCGCCGGTCGGGCTGTCGATCAAGGTGCGCGTCGAGGTCGACGCCGCAGGCAAGGTGAAGGCGACGCCGATCGAGGGCTCCGCAGGGACCGCGATGGGGCGCTGCGCGGCGGGGTTGGTGGAGGGGCTCAGCTTCCCCTCCGGCGCGCGCAGCATGACGCTCACGCACACGTTTAAGCTCTGATGACGCGCGTCCGCGCGCGGCTGATCATGGTCGAGATGGTTTGAGCTGCGCCTTCACGGGCGATCGTGCTCGGCGCGCGGCGGACGCTCGCGCTCGCGAGGCGCGTGTATCCTGCGCGGCATGGTCGGCTCAAGGGTGATGCGGTGGTTGTCACTGTTCGGCGCCCTCGCGGCGCTTGGCGCGTGCAGCGGGGACAGCGGCGGCTCGGCCGGCTCGGCCGGCTCGGAGGGATCAACGACGACGGCCGGGACCTCCAGCGAGGCTGGCTCGGTGACCGAGACGACCACGGGGTCGATGACTGGCACGACCAGCGGCGCTCCGGTGTGCGCGAGCAACCCGCCGGGCGAGTGGAACGCGTGCAAGGACGGCCCGCTGACGATGAACAGCCGCTGCAATTGGTCGGCGACGCCCGAACATCCGGGCTCCGTGACCTGCTTGGTGCCGACAGGCGGGGGCGCGAGCGTGTGCACGATCGAGGGCTGCGAGGACGCGTGCGACTGCTTTGAAGCGCCGAGCAGCGGCACGGCGGTGGTCGCGTGTGTGCCCGTGTTCGCGGGCGGGGTGAAGGGCTGCATCCTCGAGTGTGGGGACGGCGCGACCTGCCCCGACGGCATGGAGTGCCGCGCGAACACCAGCACGTGCTACTGGCCCAACACGTGACCGTGGATCAGCGAAGGGCGCGCCAACGGGCGATCGTGGCGCTCGCGAGGTCTTCGAGGAGGCTGTAGGTCGCTGGTAGGAAGATCAGGGTCATCACCGTGCTGGTCGCGAGCCCGCCGGCGATGATGATCGCGACCGAGTGGTAATACACGCCGGCGAGCGTCGGGTGGTGGATGAGCATCGGCACGATCCCCAAGACGGTGGTGCTGGCGGTCATGAGGATCGGGCGCAGGCGATCTTGACCGGCCTGCGCGAGCGCCTGTGCGCGAGGTAGACCGGCCTCGCGGTGCTGGAGGGCGCGGTCGATCAGCATGATCCCGTTGTTGACGACGATCCCGATCAGAATAAAGAGCCCGACCATCGCGGTGGTGTCGACGGTGGTGCCCGTGAACCACATCGCCCAGGGCGCGCCGACGCAGCCGAGCAGGCAGATCGTCAGGATCGCGAGCGGCTGGAGGAAGCTCTCGAAGAGCGAGGCCATCACCGCGTAGACGAGCAGCAGGCAGAGCGCGAGGTTGACGACCATCTCGTCGGTGGACTGCTTCTCGCGCCACCAGGGGATCCAGTCGCCGGCGCCATAGCCAGGCGGGAAGCGGAAGCCGGCGAGCGCTTCGTCGACGAGGCGACGGTTCTCCTGCGGGTCGGCGCTGAAGAAGCGCACCTTGACCTTGACCTGGGTCTCGCGGTCGTAGCGCTGCACGAAGCTGGGGCTGCGGGTGGTCGCGAACTCGGCGAAGTTGGAGAGCGGCACCTCGGCGCCGCTGGGGAGGCGTACGCGTAGATCTCGCAGCTCGGCGAGGCCAGGGCCTTGATCGGCGCGCGGGCCCATGGCGCCGGCGCTGAGGCGGAGCTCGATCTCGCCGTCTTCGCCGCGGACCTTGCCCATCGGTACGCCCTGAAAGGCGGTGCTGACGAGGCGCGCGAGCTGATCGGCGCTGAGGCCGGCGCGCCGCGCCCTGGTGCTGTCGATCCGCACGTGCACCTCGCGCGAGCCCTCGTCGTAGGGGCCGGTGATCACGTCGACGCCGCCGGCGTCAGGATCACGCGGGTCGCCGCGGGGGAGCTGCGCGCGCAGGTGGACGACGATCTGCTGCGCGAGCTCCATCAACACGCCCATGTCCTCGCCCTTGATCCCGAGCTGGACCTCATTGCGGTCGACGCGGCGCGAGGAGCCCTTGCGGTCCTCGCCGACCAAGAAGCGGGCGCTGGGGCGCTCAGGCAGGGCGCGGCTGAGCCGCTGGCGGAATTCCTCGACCTCGGCCTCGCTCTGGGCGCGCAGCCGCGGGTGCACGTCGCACTGCCCCCAGAAGTCCGAGTAGTGGCAGCTCACGTGGGCGAGGCCGAGGCTGTCCTTGGCGCCGAGCAGGGCGCCCTCGATCGCCTCGATGTGGCCGCGGATCACCAGGTAGTCGGGCGAGCCGGTGAGCTGGAGGGCGATCGGCACGGACTCGGGCTCCTGGTCGAAGTCGCCGATCTTGTAGGTGACGGCGCTCGCCGGGATCGCGGCGCTGCTGGCGAGCAAGAGGCCGATGATCAGGGTGAGGCGAGGCCACCGCAGGGTGCGCTCGATCAGCCGGCGGTAGGCGGCGGCGAGGCGCTCGAGGGTGGGGATCCGCGGCGCCTCGGCCGGCGCGCCGCGGGTCATCATGGACATCAGCAGCGGCACGGCGGTCTGGCTGATCACGAGCGAGCAGAGCAGGACGATCGCGAAGGTGGTCCCGAGAGGCCGCAGGTAGGCCGACATCTTGTCGGTCGGCGGGCCAAAGACCAGCGGCAAGAAGACGATCACGCTCGAGAGCGTGGAGGCGAAGGTGGCGAGCGCGACCTCGCGGCTGCCCGCGAGCACCGCGGGGATCATCGCCTCGCCGCGCGCGCGGTGGCGCTCGATCGCCTCGACGATCACGACGGCGTTGTCGATCAGCGCGCCGACGCCGAGCACGAGGCCGAGCAAGACGATGCACGAGAGCTCCTCGCCGCGGAGCAAGAGCACGCCGGTGGTGGCGAGCAGGGTGAGCGGGATGCACACCGCGGCGATCGCGGTGACGTGCCAGCGCCGGAGGAAGAGGAAGAGCACGGCGACGCCGAGCAGGCCGCCGAAGACCCCGGTGGTGCGGAGGTCGCTCAACGTGCTGAGGATCTGCGCGCCCTGGTCCTCGAAGACGAGCACCTGCGCGTTGCCGAGCGCGGGGTCCTTGGCGGTCGCTTCGATGGCCGCCCGCACCCGCTCAGAGACCTCAACGGGGCTGGCGCCGGCCTCCGCGTAGACGGCGACGTTGACGCCAGGCAGGCCGTCGAGGCGGCGAAAGGAGCGCTGCTCTTTGGGGTGGATGGTGATCGCGGCGACCTCGCCGAGGCGCGGCGGCGCGCGATCGCGGGCGAGAGGATCGGTGCGGACGAGGGGGAGCCGTGAAAAGACCTCGGGGTCGGCGGTGGCGCCGGGGCTGCGCACGCCGGGGGAGCTCGACTCCTGGCGGAGCAGGCCGAACGAGCGGCCTTGGCGGGCGCTGCGGACGGCGGCGGCGATCGCCTGCGAGTCGACGCCTGCGCGGCGTACGTCGTCTTGGTCGACGGCGATCTCGAGCTCCTCGGGCTCGACGCCCTCGAGCTCGACGCGCGAGACCCCGGCGATCCGCTCGATCGGCCGGACGACGCGATCCTCGAGGGTGCGGTAGCGCAGGGCGACGTCGCTGGCGAGCCGCAGCGAGAGGATCGGCGCGTCGTTGGAGCTCCACGAGTCGATGGTGATCCGCTGTACGGTGTCGGGCAGCTCGCCGCGGACGCGGTCGAGGCGCTCGCGGACCTCGCTCTTGCGGGCGTCGATGTCGGTGCCGGGCGCGAACTCGAGGTTGACGCGCACGCCCCAGCTGCCGCTGCCGACGCTCATGGAGCTGAGGCCGCGCAGGCCCGCGAGCTGCTCCTCGATCGGGCGGATCACCTCGCGCTCCATCAGCTCGGGCGGGGTGCGCAGGATCTGGAGGCGCACGGAGACGGTCGAGGCGCCGACGCTGGGCAGGAAGGCGAGCGGCAGGCGCTGGGTGGCGATCACGCCGAGGATCAGCACAGCGACCAGGAGCATGCCGACCATCACCGGCCGGGTGAGCGCGAGGTCGGCGAGGCTACGCCTGCGCATCCGGGGGCTCCTCGCCGGCGATCGTCGCCCAGATCTCGCGGCGCTTCCCGGGCAGCAGGCTGTAGGCGCAGGGGATCACGTAGAGGGTGAGCAGGGTCGCGAGCGTGAGGCCGCCGATGACCGTGACGGCGAGCGGCTGGCGCAGCGCGGCGCCGTCGCCGAGGCCGAGCGCCATCGGCAGGAGGCCGAGCACGGTGGTCGCGGTGGTCATGACGATCGGCCGCATGCGCACGCGGCCGGCGTCGATCAAGGCGCTCTGCACGTCCATGCCGTGGCCGCGGCGGTGGTTGACCGTGTTGATGAGCACGATCGCGTTGTTGACGACGATCCCGCCGAGGAGGATGACGCCCATGCCGACGATCGCGGAGATCGGGGTGCCCGTGAGGGCGCACGCGAAGACCGCGCCCGCGAGCGCGAGCGGCACCGTGAACATAATTAAGAGCGGGTGGTGCAGGCTCTCGAAGCTGGAGGCCATGACGACGTAGATCAAGAACACCGAGAGCGCGGCGGTGAAGATCAGGCTGCTGAGGCTGGCGGCCATCTCCTCGGCTTGGCCGGCGATCTCGGCGCGGACGCCGGGGTCGTCGCTGGCGTGCTCGTCGAGGACCGCGCGCGCGCGCGCGGCGACGGCGCCGAGGTCGCCGCCGTCGAGGCGCGCGCGGATCCGCAGGCCGCGGCTGCCCTCGATCCGCCGGATCTCCGCGGGGCCGACCCCGGGCTCGAGCGCGGCGACGGAGGCGAGCTGGACGGGGACGCCGCCCTGGACGCCGATCTGGACCCGCCCGACGTCGTTGATGCTCGAACGATCGATGCGCGGGAGCTGAACGCGCACGTCGAGCTGCTGATCCGCGGCGTGCATGCGGGTGGCGATCTCGCCTTGGATCGCCCGCTGCACCGCGGCGCCGGCGGCGGTGACGTCAAATCCGAGGCGGCTCAGGCGCTCGCGGTCGAAGCGTACGCGCACCTCGGGGCGGCCGCTGAGGTCGTCGGGGGTGACGTCGGCGAGGCCGGGGATCGCGGACAGCTCGGGCAGGAGGCGGCGGGCGTGGGCGGCGGCGCGGGTGGGATCCTCGGAGAAGATCCGCACCTCGATCGGCGCGTCGACCGAGAAGAGCGCGGGGCTGCCGAGCTGTAAGGCGGCGTCCGGATCGTAGGCGGCGTCATGAAGGCGCTGCGAGAGGCGGGCGACGAGCTCGGTCTGGGCGCGTGGGTCGAGGTCCGCGCGCAGGCGGAGGTTGACCTGGGCGAGGTGGGTGCCGGCGATCGTGCCCGTGGCAGAGCCGGCGGCGGTGACGCTGCCCACCCGCGCGAAGACGCGCGCGACCTCGGGGTCGCCGTCGACCGCGGCGACGAGGCGGCGGGTGAGCTCGGTGGTGCGCTCGATCGATGCGCCCTGGGGCAGCGTGATCTGCACAAAGACCTCGCCTTGCTCGACCTCGGGTAAGAGCGCGCGGCCGAGGCCTTGGGCCTGACCATAGGCGACCACGCAGAGGGCGATCGCGGCGCCGAGCACGAGGCCGCGGGCGCGTAAGGCGAGGCGAAGGGTGACCGGATAGGCGCGGGCAAGGGCGTCGTAGAGGGCGGTGAGCGGGCGCGCGAGCAGGCCTAGCAGCGCCGAGATGGCGCGGGTGAGCAGGCGGAGCAGGCGGAAGAGCAGGGCGAAGGGGACGACCAGCCAGGCGAGCAGCGAGCGCGGCGGGGGCTCGGTGGACGTCGTAGGCGCGCCGCCGAGGCTCTGGAGCACCGGCACGAGGGTGAGCGAGACCAGCATCGAGGCGGTGATGCTGAGCGAGACGGCGAAGCTGAGGTCGCGGACGAGCTGGCCGGCGATGCCCTCGACGAAGGCGATCGGCAAGAAGACGGCGACGGTGGTGAGGGTCGCGGCGATCACCGAGGGGGCGACCTCCGCGGTGCCGAGGATCGCCGCGCGCGCGGGGCTGCGCTCCGGCTCGCGCTCGCGCACCCGGGCGATCGCCTCGAGCACGACGATGCCGTTGTCGACCAACATGCCGACGCCGAGCGCGAGCCCGCCGAGGCTCATGAGGTTGAGCGAGACGCCGAGCGCTTGCAGCGGCACGAAGGTGGCGAGCAGCGAGATCGGGATGGTCGCGGCGATCACCAGGGTCGCGCGCAGGTCGCGGAGGAAGAAGAGCAGGACAAAGACGGCCAAGAGGCCGCCGAGGAGGGTGTTCTTGCGCACCTCGTCGATCGCGGAGGCGATGAAGTCGGCCTGGCTCGAGAGCACGACGACCTGCTCGCCGTCGACCAAGGGCAGGCGATCGAGCGCGTTGATGACGGCGGCGGCGACGGCGACGGTGTTGGCGTCGCCCTCGCGGTAGACGGCGAGCTCGACGGCCTCGCGGGCGCCGACGAAGGCGAGCTCTTCGCGCTCCTTGGGGACCCTGCCGATCGCGGCGACGTCGCGCAGGCGCAGCTCGGCGCCGGCCTCGCTGCGCAGGATGGTCGCGCCGAGCTCGCTGGGCCGGCGGGCCTCGTGGATCGTGCGGATCAGGTAGCGGCTGCGCTGCTCGCTGAGGGCGCCGCCAGGCTGGTTGATGTTGTCGGTGCGCAGCGCGGTGACCACCGCGTCGGCGCCGAGGCCGAGCGCGCCGAGCCGCGCGGGGTCGATCTCGACGCGCACCTCTTCTTCGTCGCCGCCGTGGATCTGCGCGGCCGCGACGCCGGAGATCTTCTCTAAGGAGCGCTTGACGGCGCGGTCGGCCCGCAGGCGCATCGCCGCGAGGTCGGCGGGGCGGCCGGGCGCGGCGACCAAGGCGAGCCGCATGATCGGCTCCTGCGAGGGGTCGTAGCGGAGCACGACGGGCCGCTCGGTGCCCTGCGGCAGGACCACGCGGTCGAGCTTCTCGCGGACGTCGTTCATCGCCCGGTCGACGCTGGTGCCCCAGGCGAAGTCGAGCACGACCTCGGAGCGGCCCTCGCGTGAGACGGACTCGACCTGGACGAGGCCTGGCACCGCGCCGACCAGCTCCTCGATCGGGCGGGTCACCAGCTCCTCGACCTCGGTGGGCGCGGCGTCGGCGTAGACTGTCTGAACGGTCAGGCTGGGATAGGAGAGGTCCGGGAGGAGCGCGACGGGCAGGCGGAGCAGCGCGACGAGGCCGAAGACCAGCACGGCGAGGGTCGCCATCGCCGTGGTGACCGGGTGCGCGACCGTCGCGGCGATCCAACCCCCTCGCATCGGCGCTTAACCCCCCTCGCCGGCGCCTGTTTTTTTGGAGGAGGGGCGAGGCGGCAGCGGCGGCAGCGGCGGCGCCGCCTCGAGGGCGCGTACGGGCATACCCTCGCTGATGCCGGCGCCAGCGTCGGCGATGACGAGCTCGTCGGGTTCGACGCCGCCGCGGAGCTCGACGCGCTCGTCGCCGATCAGGCCGACGTCGACCGGCCGGCGGCGGGCGACGCCGGACTCGATCACGTAGGCGTGCGCGAGGCCCTCGTGATCGAAGATCGCGGCGGTTGGCAGGGTGTGCGGGGCCGCGCGTTGGGCGACGAGCACCCGCGCCCGGCAGAAGGCGCCAGGGACGGCGCCGCGGGGGAAGGTGAGGGCGCGCGCGACGAATTTGACGGTGCCGGTGAGCACGTCGACGACGGGGGCGCGGCGGATCACCGAGGCCTCAAAGCGGGTACCGTCGAGCAATTCGAGCTCGACCGGGGCGCCGACCTCGAGGTGGATCGACTCGGCCTCGGGGATGTGGAGGTCGATGTCGAGCTGCGAGAGATCGGCGAGGCTGTAGAGCGGGCTGGCGGCGTTGGCCATCGCGCCGATGTCGACGTGGCGGCGGGTGATCGTGCCGGGAAAGGGGGCGATCACCTCGGTCATCGTGACTTGATGGCGGGTGACCTTCGCGTTCGCCCGCGCCGACGCGACCGCTTGCCGCTGCTTCTCCAGCTCCTCGCGGGAGACCGCGTTGTAGCCGGCGAGCGACTCGAGGCGCTCGAGCTCGACCTCGAGGTTGCGTACGTTGACGGTGTCGCGCGCGGCCTGGAGCTGGAAGGTGCGGCTGTCGAGGCGAGCGAGGCTCTGGCCCTCCTTCACCGTGTCACCCTCCTCGGCGTTGAGAGCGAGCACGATCCCCGCTTGGGTCGCGACGAGATCGGCGCTGCGCAGGGCGCGCAGGCTGCCCGAGGTGCGGTAATAACGGCGCAGCTCCGCGGGCGTGAGGGTGGCCGTGGTGACGCCGAGGGCGAGCTCTGCCCCGCCCTCGCCGCGCTTGCCCTCGCCGCGCTTGCCGTCGCCGCGCTTGCCCTCGCCGCGCTTGCCCTCGCCGCGCTTGCCGTCGCCGCGCTTGCCCTCGCCGCGCTTGCCCTCGTCCGTCGCGTCCGCGCTCGCGGCTCCACCGCAGGCGACGAGCGCGAGGGCGGCTCCGCCGAGGAGGAGCTGGCGGCGGGTGTGGGCGCGGGGCGGCATGAGAGGTGGGCAGGGTAACCGATCCCCAGCGGTCGACGCAGGCCTGCCGATAGAGTCACCGGCGAGCGCCCGTGTTTCGCCGGAGCGCCGCGGCTATTTCTTCTTGGCGGCGGGTTTGGCGGCGGGTTTGTCGGCGGGCTTATCGGCGGGGGCGGGGGCGGTCGTGGCGGCCTTGTCGACGGCCTGCTTGCCCGCGGCGCCGGCGCTCGAGTCTTGGGTGTCGAGGCAGATCTCGCCCTTGTCGCGCTGGAGCAGCTCGATCTGGCCCTTGGCCGCCTTGAGGTGCTGCTCGCTCGCCTTGTCCTTCAAGCGGGTGACCGCGTTGAAGTATTGGATCGCGTTCTGGCACTGGCCGAGCTTGGCGAAGCCGAGGCCGGAGTAATACAGCGCGTCCGGCAAGATCGCCGACTCGGGCTCCTCTTGGATCAGGCGGTAGAACTCGCCGAGCGCGCTCTTGTAGTCGCGCTCATTATAGAAGGTCTGACCGACCTTGAACTTGGCCTCGGCCTGGCGGGCGTCGCCCGGGTAACGCGAGACGTAGGTGCGGTAGAGGCGGCGCGACTGCTTGTAGTTCTTGGCCTTGGTGAGCTGGCGATCTGCCTCGCTCCACAGCTCGTTCTTGTCCTCAGGGATGCTGGTCGCCTCGTTGAGCTTCTCCTCGAGCTTGCCCAGGCGCTGGTCGACGTCGGTGCGCAGCTCCTGCAAGCTCTGGCCGGCGGCGGAGGAGACGAACTCGGCGTTCTCGGCGGCGCCGCGGAGCTCGGCGAGCTGCTGCTCGACGTCGTCCATGCGGGCGCCGAGGCCGGCCTGGCTGCCGCGGAGGAGGCGCTCGGCCTCGGCGAGCTTGACTTGCAGCTCGGCGAGGCGAGCCTCGGCGAGCTCGATCTCTTGGTCGAGGCTGGCGCTGCGGTCGACCGTCTGCTGCTCGAGGGCGGTCACCTTGGCGGCGAGGTCGTTGTGCTCGGCCTTGAGGGTGATGCAGCCGGGGCTGGCGACGAAGACGGCGAGGACGCTCGCTGCGGCGAGCCGCTTGTGGATCATCATAGATACTCCTGACGCACAAAGGCCGCCTCCGCTTCCTGAGGAGGCGGAGCGCGGCCTGGCGGCGATCTGCCGCGTTTGGAGGTCGGCGCGGCGGGTTATTGCTTGAAGTCGACGCGGCGGTCCTTGGACATCGTCGCGTCGTCGGTGCCGGTCGCCTCGAGGTCGCCCTTGGAGATCACCTGCATGATGTTCGGGTCGACGCCGAGCTGCTGCAGGTACTCGCGCACGGCTTGGCCGCGGCGGTCGGTGAGCATGATGTTGTACTCCTCGGTGCCGCGCGAGTCCGCGTGAGCCTCGAGGATGATGGTCTTGCTGACCCCCTTGAGGCACTCGGCGGCGGCCTTGAGCTGCTCTTGGGTCTCGGGCTTCAGCGAGGGCGAGTCGAACTCGAAGTAGACGGTGGTGAGGCCGCAGGGGACGTCGCCGCCGGCGCCGTAGCCGCCCGAGAAGACGCAGCTGCCCATGTCGCAGATCTCGTCCATCGCGCACTGATCGTCGGTCTGGCACTGACCGGCGCCGCCGGCGCGCCTCGCAGCGGCCGGTGCCGAGGTTGCACGTGCCCGGCTGGCAGTCGAAGTCCTCGGAGCAGGCGGCGCAGGCGCCCGCCTTGCAGACCAAGCCGCCGATGCAGTCGAACGACTGGGTGCAAGGGTTGCCGACGCCGTCGGCGCCGCCGCCAGCGCCCGGCGGGACGTCGGCGGGGTCCTTGCACAGGAACTCGTGGCAGGTCCAGTTCTCGCCCTTGGGGCCCTTGCCGACGCAGTCCGTATCAGCTTTACAATTCTGGCAGGTGCCCTCGACGCACTTCTCGCCGCGCTCTGCGACGCAGTGCTTGTCCTTCTTGCAGAGCGGGTACTCGGGCTTCTTGCAGCCGGCGAGGGGCATGCTCAGCGCCATCATGCCGAGGGCCAGCAGGTATTGGGAAATGCGAGGCATCGCGCTCATGTTTACAGACTCCGGTGCTTCGCGGCCAAATTTCCCGCAAAGGCTGGCCAAGGGATATCCCTGGGGCCGCGGGTGTGTCAACCGCGCGCCACGGCGTTCGCGCACGGCCAGCGGCTCCCGTTCGGCGGCTACTTCTGGCATGGTCGGCGCCCATGGGCGTCGCTGAGAAGACGATGTTTGAGATCTACAGGGAGCGCGATTACAACCGCGCCTTCCGCTACATCCTCTATACAGAGCTCGAGGAGCACGCGCGTCACCGCGAGATCGCCCGCGCCGCGGCCGGTGACACGGTGTTCCACGGCTTCTTCGCGGACCAGCACCTCGAGGCCGCTCGCGCCGAGATGGTGGCGATCGTCGATCAGCTCAACGAGATGGATGAGGACGACGCCGGGATCGCCGACGACGAGCTCAGGCGGCGCCTCGGCGCCTATATGGTGCAATGACGGCGACGCTCCGGTCGCTCGCGCTCGTGCTCGCCGTGAGCCTCGGCTGCGCGCCTACGCCGCCCGCGAGCGCTGTGGCCTGGTTCACAGCGCTCGCCGGGATCGCCTTGGAGCCAGCGGCGACCGGGGCGATCGACCTGCGCTGGCGGCCGCCCTCCGAGTGCGCGCAGGTGTACCGGATCTCGATCGACGAAGATGTCCCAGAGCACCTCCAGCGCCTGACCAAGACGCCGGCCGAGCACAGCCACAGCTACCTCGCGATCGGCCCAGATCGTCTGCGGTCGACCGGTCGCGCGGCGGCGCGGCCCGGGGTCGATGATCTCTGGCAGGGCGCGTTGCTCTTCAGGGGCCCCAAGACCCACGACCGGGAGCTGCGTCGGGAGCTGTTCTTTTCCGGGGCGCTGATCGGCCCGGCGTCGCCCGACGCGGCCTGCTTCGAGCGCACGTGGGACCCGATCGAGGACGCGCTGGCGCTCGGCTGGCCGCGCTTGCCCGCCCGCTTGGTGGCGGTGGGCGAGTCGTGGAGCGGGGCGCGGGTCGAGAGCCGCTGCAACAAGAGCGCGTGCATCGACCCAGAGAGCGGCGCAGGCGGCCCGGAGGCGCACCACCTCGCGTGCGTGACGATGTCCTGGCGAGAGCGCCTCGACGGGGTCTTTGTCGGCAGGTCGACCTCGGCGCAGGAGCGCCGCCTCGCGGCGATCTCGAGCGTGTGGAGCGATGGCCAACCACCGGGCGTGGGAATCTCGACGGAGCGGGTCGCGTTGGTCGCGAGCGACAGCGGGCGCTTGGTCGCCAGCGAGGTGTTGATCCGCCACGGCTTCCTCGGCGTGACCCGGCGGGTCGTGATCGAGGCCGTCGACGACTGCGCCGACGGCCTGCCGACGCTCGGTTGGCGCGCACCCGCGGACGACGCGGCGCTCACCAAGGCCCTCAACCGCGCCGCGACCGAGCTGCGCGCGCCCACAGAGTCATAGGAGGAAGAGTCATGGACAAGATCATCGTGGAGGGGGGGAGTCGCCTCAGCGGTCGGGTCCGCGTGAACGGGGCCAAGAACGCCGCGTTGCCGATCCAGTGCGCGGCGCTGCTCGGAGACACGCCGACGACGCTGCGCCATGTGCCGCTGCTCAGCGACGTGCACACGATGAACTCGCTGCTGGTCGGCCTCGGCTGCGCGGTGAGCGGCGAGCGGAGCTTGACGATCGATCCGCGCAAGGTGGGCGAGGGGCCGCTCGAGGCCTCGTATGAGCTCGTCAAGACGATGCGGGCGTCGGTGACGGTGATGGGCCCGCTGCTGGCCCGATATGGCCGAGCGCGGATCTCACTGCCGGGGGGCTGCGCGATCGGGGCGCGGCCGATCGATCAGCACCTCCGCGGCCTCGAGGCGCTGGGCGCCGAGATCGCGCTCTCGCACGGGTACGTCGACGTCAGCGCCAAGCGGCTGCGGGGGGCGACCTTCGTGTTCGATCTGGTCACCGTCGGCGGCACGCAGAACGTGATGATGGCGGCGGCGCTGGCCCGCGGCGGCTCACGCCTGGAGAACGTCGCGAGCGAGCCCGAGGTGCAAGAGCTGGCGCTGGTGCTCAACAAGATGGGGGCGCGGATCCACGGCGCGGGGACCTCGGTGATCGAGATCGAGGGGGTCGACACCCTCAGCGGGATCGACCACGCGATCCTGCCCGACCGGATCGAGGCGGGCACGTTTATGGTGGCCGCGGCGATCACCGGCGGCGACGTCTTGCTCGAGCACGCGCCGGTCGACCACATGCACGCGGTGATCACCAAGATGGAGGAGGCGGGCGTGATCTTTGAGGTGGAGCCCGAGGGGCTGCGGGTGCGCGGGCCGGCGCGGCTGCGGCCGGTCGACGTGACGACGAAGCCGCACCCGGGCTTCCCGACGGACATGCAGGCGCAGATGATGGTGCTCGCGACGCTGGCGGACGGCCAGAGCTTGATCACCGAGACGATCTTCGAGAACCGCTTCATGCACGTGCCGGAGCTGTGCCGCCTCGGCGCGGACATCCAGGTGCACGGCAACGCGGCGGTGGTCCGCGGTCGGGCGACGTACACCGGGACGACGGTGATGGCGACGGACCTGCGGGCGAGCGCGTCGCTGATCCTCGCGGGCCTGGTCGCGCAGGGGCGCACCGAGATCCGCAGGGTCTATCACCTCGACCGCGGCTATGAGGCGATCGAGGCCCGCCTCGCCCCGCTAGGCGCCAAAATCGAGCGGATCCATGGCGCCGCTAGCTGACGGCCTCTGCGTCGCGCTGCCCAAGGGGCGGATCGCCGAGCAGGCGCTGCCGCTGCTGGCGCGCGCGGGGCTCGACGTCGGCGGCGCGTTCGCGGGCGCCGGCCGCCGCCTGATGGTCGACGCGGGCGGGGTGCGGCTGCTCTTGGTCAAGCCGGTCGACGTGCCGACCTATGTGGAGCACGGGATCGCCGACCTGGGGATCGCCGGCCTCGACACCTTGGCGGAGGAGGAGCGGGATCTGTACGCGCCGGTCGATCTGGGCCTGGGGGCGTGCCGGCTGGCGATCGCCGAGCCCGTGGGGCGACCGGTCGCGCTGCGGCCGGGGATCGAGGTCCGGGTGGCCACCAAGTACCCGCGGCTGGCCCTGCGCCACTATCGCGCGCGCGGGATCCAGCCCCAGATCATCCCGCTCTTCGGCTCGGTCGAGCTGGGGGCGATCACCGGCCTCGCCGATCAAATCGTCGATCTAGTGGAGAGCGGCGAGACGCTGCGGCAGAATGACCTGCGCGAGGTCGAGACTATCCTCCACGTGACCAGCCGGCTGATCGTCCACCCTGCGAGCCTCAAGCTCAAGCAGGGGCGCGTCGACGCGGTGATCGCGGCGGTGCGTCGCGCGCTCGAGCCTACGAGGGACCCATGACCCGATCCGACGAAGCAGCGCTTCGAGCAGCCGTCACCGACCACCTCATCGTGCACCCGCGGATCGCCCAGCAAGGGCTCGCGCCGGCGCCGAACAAGCGCGCCGAGCTGGCGGCCGCGCTGCCGAGCTTCGCGCCGTTCGCCCACAACCACTATGTGGCCGCCCGGGCGGTGCTCGACTGGGATCATCAGATCCCCAGCGCCGCGTCGACCTTGCGCCTCTTCCTCTGCTACAGCGAGCGCGAGGCGCGGTCCTTCGACGCCGAGCTGCAGCGGCGTGAGCACGAGATCCAAGCCGATAACCTCTACCCGGAGTTCGACCTCCCGGACTACAGCACCCTGAGCGCGAGCGAGACCTACGTGATGGTCATCCGCGGCGGCCAATTCGTCGCCGAGGAGCTGCGCTTCATCAGCGAGTGGCGCCGCCGCGTCGACCAAGCGGCTCAGCGGGCGGCGTTGACGGCCGTGCGCCGGCAGGAGAGCTTTCAGCGCTCGCTCCACTCGCGGGCCAGCGAGCACCTGGGCCCGCCGGTGGTGATCGGCTGGACGCCGCCCTGTTTGGCCCGGAGCAGCAAGTGGGCGGTCGAGATCTGGCTGCTGACCGACTTCGACGGCCACCGCGGGCGCGCGCACGTCTTCATGGTGGACAGCGGCAGCCAGGCGATCACCCGCGAATTTTTTACGGATGTGATGCTGAGCTAGCGCTCCTGGCCGCAGGTTCCTGGCCGCGGGTTCCTGGCCGCGGGTTCCTGGCCCGAGGTGCGCAGAGGTTTGCCGAGCCTCAATCCGATGAGAGTTCGGTATTGACCGCGGTGGCGCGCGCGAGCTATGCGCTTGCGTATGCACCTGCTTGCCCTAGCTCAACGGGGGTCTAGACGCGGCGCGTGCGGCTAGCTCAGGCGGAGAGAGACAATGCGCAAAAGTGCTTGGATATCCATTCTCGGGGCAGTCGCGGCGCAGGTCGCTGTGGTGCAGGTCGCCGAGGCGGGTCAGAGCGATGGCGTCTTCATCGGGGTGATCCGCGACGCCTCCACCGGCGCGGGGATCGAGGGCGCCGTGGTGGTCGTCGTCGGCGAGAAGCTCCAGGGCGAACGCACCGTGACGACCGACTCGAGCGGCGTCTACCGCCTGCCGAACCTGCCGCCGGGGGCGTACGACCTGACGGTGCTGCACTCGAACTACGGCGAGGGCAAGCGGCGCAAGGGCCTGCAGCTGCGCGCGAACACGACGATCCGCGTCGACATCTCGCTCATGCCGGTCGGCGAAGGCGACGTGCGCACGATCATCATCCCGGCGCCGACGGTCGACGTCGGCTCGAGCTCGACGGGCCTGTCGATCGACAAGGAGATGGCGAAGCGGGTGCCGATCATCGCGCCCGGCGGCAAGGGCTCGGTGAACCGCTCCTTCGAGGCGGTCGCCGAGGCGACGCCCGGCGCGCAGAGCGACACCTACGGCACCTCGATCGCGGGCTCTACCTCGCCGGAGAACCAGTACACGATCGACGGCATGTCGGTGAACAACCCGGCGTACGGGATCAACGGCAGCGGCCTGTCGATCGAGTTCGTCGAGGAGGTGAAGGTCGAGGTCGGCGGCTACATGCCCGAGTTCGGGCGCAGCACCGGCGGGGTGATCAACGCGACCACCAAGCGCGGCTCCAACGAGCTGCACGGCGGCGCGTGGATGTTCTATACGCCAGGTCAGCTCGAGGGGCGGCGGCTGATCCCGCGGCGCGACGGCGACACGATCCAGACCGAGCGCCTGCTCAATTGGCAGGGCGACGCGGGCTTCGACGTCGGCGGCAAGATCGTCAAGGACAAGCTGTGGTTCTACGCGGGCTTCCAGATCGGCAGGCAGGTGTACGACCTGCGCTCGTCGTGGAACCGCCAGGTCGTCGACCCGTCGACCGGCTGCGCGAACGTCATCGATCCGAGCACCGGCCAGCGCTTGCCCTTCGCGCCGACCGCCGACGACCCGTGCGCGATCAAGGGCGCCGGCTTCACCGAGACCGAGCGGATCGCCGGGAGCACGCGGACCGCGAGGGCGCAGGCGACGACGATCCAGGCGATCGGCAAGCTCACCTACGCGCCGGCGAAGAACCACACGATCGACCTGACGGGCATCTTCATGCCGACCCTGTCGGGCGGCGCCGACTCGTACGGGATCCGCGCCGAGACCGGCCTGCCGGAGGTCGGCAACCTGAACGGCGACTTCTCGGCGCAGGCGCACCGCTACCGCTCCGACGCGACCGACATCCTCTCGCGCTGGAGCGCGACCTCAAAGGACAAGAACTGGCTCTTCGACACGACGCTCGGCTGGCACCACCAGCTCGATCATCGCTTGCCCTCCGACGGCTCGCGGGTGGGCTCGAACACCGGCCTCGCGGCGGTGCCCGGGGTGATCTACCGGCGCGGCGGCCTGCCGCTCACGGACTTCCAAGGCCTGCCGACGGGGGCGCCGGTCGGCGCCTGTGACCCCTTCACCGCGCCCGGCTCGATGGACGCGACGACGATCTGTCCGATCCGCACCTACTCGGCCGGCGGGCCCGGCTTCATCTACGAGCGCAACCTCGACCGGATCCACGGCCGCCACATGGTCACGCGCTTCCTCCAAGGCGCGGGCCACCACCTGCTCAAGGCGGGCGTCGACGCGGAGTACATCCAGTACACCAACAACCGCGGCTACTCGGGCGGCACGCTCTACCGCGAGAACGTCGCCGGCACGAGCTTTACGGACTACCGCCAGCAGGGCTTCTTGGTCGGCCCGGACGACGCGGTGATCCTCGGCAACATCCAATACACGACCTTCGCGTCGACCGTCGGCGCGTTCATCCAGGACTCCTGGAGCGTGATGGATAAGGTGACGATCAACGCGGGCCTGCGCTACGACGCGCAGCACCTGTTCGCGGCCGATCGTTCGCTGGCGCTCGCGCTGCCCAACCAGATCTCGCCGCGCGTCGGCGTGATCTGGGACCCGACCTACGAGGGCAAGGCGAAGATCTTCGGCAACTACGCGCGCTTCTACCAGAGCGTGCCGCTCGACATCGCCGACCGCGCCGGCTCCGGCGAGCCCGGGCTGATCTCGGTGCACCCGAAGGCGGGGTGCGATCCGCTCGACATCGACCAACACCTCGGCCCGTGCCGCTCGGACTCGGGCCGCGCGCAGCTCGGCGGATCGACCGAGCCAGACCAGCTCTGGATCCCCTACGGCGGCAACAAGACGCCGATCGATCCCCGCCTCAAGGCGCAGTCCACCGACGAGATCGTCGGCGGCGCGGAGTACGAGTTCCTCCAGGACGTCCGGCTCGGCGCGGTCTACACCCGCCGCTGGATGAACCGGGTGATCGAGGACATGAGCCGCGATGAGGCGAACACGTACTTCATCGGCAACCCGGGCTACGGGATCGCGGCGGATTTTCCCAAGCCGACCCGCAACTACGACGCGGTGCAGCTGTTCATCGACAAGCGGTTCACCGACAACTGGCTGCTGCACGGCTCCTACACGCTCTCCTGGCTGCGCGGCAATTACGCCGGCCTATTCCGCCCAGAGACCGGCCAGCTCGACCCGAACATCAACTCGGACTTCGACCTGATCTCGCTGCTCGACAACCGCCAAGGTTACCTGCCGGCGGACAGCCGCCACGCGTTTAAGGTCTTCTCCTCGGGCGTGGTGCCGATGCGCAACGGCCACGCGCTCGAGCTCGGCGGCGCCTTCCGAGCGACCTCGGGCGGGCCGACCAGCTACTTCGGCTCGCACGAGCTCTACGGCCCCGATGAGGCGTTCATCCTGCCGCGCGGGGTCGGCGAGCGGCTGCCGTGGCGCTTCTCGATCGACCCGCGGATCGCCTACGTCAAGCAGATCACCAAGGACGTGACCTTCTCGTTGATCATGGAGGTCTACAACGTCGCCAACTTCCAGACGGCGATCGCGGTCGACCAGACGTACACGTTCAGCGACGTCAAGCCGATCAAGGGCGGCACCGTCGACGACCTCAAGAACCTCAAGGACGTCTACGACGAGGATGTCCTAAAGAACCCCAACTTCGGCAACCCGGTGCTCTACCAGCTCCCGCGGCAGTTCCGCTTCGGCGCCCGGTTCAACTTCTGAGGAGGCCTCGATGACCGCCCACACTGCACTCTCCTCGACGCTCGCCGCCGGCCTGCTGCTCGGCGCCCTCTCGCCCGCGAGCTGCACCCAGCCCGCGAGCCTCTGCACCACCGGCCACGGCGCCTACGCGGCGCGCTACACGCTCGAGGAGGGCGACCCGAGCTCCGAGTGCGGCGCGCTGGTCGGCGACCTGCTCGGCATGCAGACCTACTACGGCGAGAAGGACGGGCTGCCGGACTTCAGCCGGATCTCGGTGGCGATCCGCGCCGCGTTGATCGGTGACCTGGTCCAGTACGCGGCCGATCGCGGGGTCGCCGACCTGGACCCGAAGAGCGACGCGAACGCGTTCGGCGGCTTCACCAGCCAAGCGCCGGGCGCCGACGAATTCTGTCAGGTCGAGGCGATCTCCGCGTCGATCAACCTGCCCGAGATCCCCGGGGTCCCCGGCGTCGAAGACGACCCCGACACCGAAGAAGACGAGACCGTCGACGAGCTGCCCCCGCAGGACGCCGCGGCGATCACGATGGAGTGGAAGAACGCGCGCTTCCTGGTCAACGCGGGGGCCCAAGGGACCCAGTTCGAGGCTGACCTGAAGTACACCCGCAACGGCTGCGTCGCCGAGTACCACGTCGTCGGCGTCTACCCGGCGGTCGAGTGCGAGGCGGACGCCGACTGCGACGACCCTAGCAACGGGATCAACCCAGACTTCGCCCTCGAGTGCGCGACAGAGCTCGGCCTCTGCGTGCTCAAGGGCGAGCTGCCGGCCTACAAGTAGCGTCAACGCCAGCGACGGAGCGACGACCATGCGACAGAATTCTTTCACCAACAGAGACTGGTCCGAGCGCGGCTTTGTATGTCCCAAGGGTCATGTGACTCGGCGCGCCGCCGCGGCGCTCGCGACCGCCGCGCTGCTGACGAGCGAGCTCGCGCTCGCGGCGCCCGCGGCGATCGTACCTGCCGAGCGGGAGGCGACCGGCCCGATCGAGCCGATGCCGGCCCCCGAGGCGCCGCCGACGCGGATCGGCGCGACCCCCGAGCCCGAGCCGCCCGCCCCCGAGCTGCCGCCGGAGCCCGCACCCGAGGCGACGCCCGAGGGCCCCGAGCCGCCGCCGACGATCGATCTGCCCGACCCCGCGGTGGCCGCGCGCGCGCAGCAGCTCCGCCGCGCCGGCGCGATCACGATGGCCTCCGGCGGCGGCGTCGCGCTGGCCGGCTTGGCGATGATCTTCGCGTTCACGGTCAAGGGCAACCGCTTGGAGCGCGACCAGATCGCCGCAGAGGACGCGTTTCAGCGCGCGGACTGCAACCGCGACCCGTCGAGCACGTGTACGGAGCTCGGCGCGCGCGCGGCGGATATTCGCGCGCAGATCGACGGCGCGGACACGTCGGCGAGGATCGCGGGCGCGCTCTTCACGGCGGGGCTCGCGACGGTGGCGGTCGGCGGGATCGTCTACCGCCGCGGCCACCGCAAGCGCCAAGCGTCCGCGGAGGAGATCGCGAGCCGCCTCCGCCTCAGCCCCAGCCTCGGCGGCGCGGTCCTCATGGGTCGCTTCTAAGCGGCGCCGCCGCAGGGTGCGCGCGAGGCCCTCGCGCCGCTATGCTAACCCGGTGAACCGGCGATGCGAGCCGCTCCCGGAGGCGAGGCGTGGTTGAAGAGGCGCGGCGCGGCCTCGACTTTCGCGGGCGCGCGCGGGTCGAGGCGGATCGCTACGGGCCGGACCCGTGGGTGTTCGTGCGTGAGCTGCTGCAGAACGCGCGGGACGCGGGCGCGACGGCGGTGGAGATCCTCGTGGCTGAGGAGGCCGGCCAGCTCCGCGTCGAGGTCCGCGACGACGGCGAAGGCATGAGCTACGAGCACGCGCGCCGCTACCTCTTCGCGCTCTACGCCTCCTCGAAGGAGAGCCGAGTCGATCAGGCGGGCCGCTTCGGCGTGGGTTTTTGGTCGATCCTGCGCTTCGAGCCGGCGTCGATCACGGTGCGCTCGCGGCCGCGCGCGGGCGGCGAGGCGTGGGAGCTGTGCTTCGGCGGCGACCTCAGCGCCGCGGTGCGACGGACGCCGACGATGGAGCCGGGCACACACTTGATCCTCGAGCGAGGCGGGGGCGACGGGGCGAGCCCCCGCCGGATCTTCGACGCAGCCTGGCAGAACGCGCGCTTCTTGCGGGTCAAGGGCGACCCCGAGCGAGCGCTCCAGGTGACGGTGAACGGCGAGGCGATCGCGGCGCCGTTCGCGTTGCCGCCGCCCTCCGCGAGCTTCCATCGGGCAGGCCTGCGCGGGGTCGTCGGGCTCGGCGGCGCGGCGCGGGTGGAGCTGTTCTCCCGCGGCCTGCGGGTGCGCGCGGCGGCGTCGCTCGAGGACTTTATCAGCCCCGGCGGACAGGCGAGCGAGCGCAGCCGGGTGCACTTCACCGAGCTGCCAGGGCGCTTGGCCCCGCAGGCGCTGCTGGAGAGCGATCACCTCGGGCTGTTGCTCTCGCGCGCTGACGCCCGCGAGGATCGGCCGCTGCGCCGCTTGATCGCGCTCGCCCAGCGCGAGCTGACCCGCTTGGTCGATCGCCAGCTCGACGCCGCGCGGCCGCTGCCTTGGTGGCGCCGCTTCGGCTTGGCGCTGCGCCTGCGCCTGCGCGCGTCGCTGCTGCTGCGCACGCTGCTGGCGGTGCTGCTCGGCGCGGCGCTGGCGATCACGGTCTCGTTCGCGCTGTGGGGCGATCGCTTGGCGCTGCGCCTCGGCGTCGGCGCGGCCGGCGGCGCGGGCGAGGTCGTGGCCGTCGCCGCGGGCGGCCGTGACTATCGCGACCTCGCGGCGGACTACCGCGGCCCGCAGGTCGACGCGCTCGCGGCGAGCGCGGCGGCGCCGATCGACATGACTTATAAGCCAGGTGATCAGCGGCTCTACTTCGCCGCGCTGATCATCGATCGGTTCGACGCGGGCGGCGCGCCCCAGACCTCGGCGCCGGGCGGCGCGCTCACCCCGTACGTCGGCGCTCCCTGTCGCGCTCAGGACACGTGCGTCGAGGTCGAGCTGGCGCTCGCCGCGTCCGAGGGGCTCTCCCGGGTGCCAGTCCCGACCGGCTACTTGCTCGATCCGACGTCGCTGCGCCTCGACGATCGACCCCGCCGCGCCTTCGCGTCGCTGCACGACGAGCCGCTCTTGGTGGTCGACGCGCCGCTGCGCGGGCGGCTCCGCTATACGGTGGTCGCCGGCGCGCCGTCGCAGCGATCGTGGTCGCCGCCCAGCGCGGAGCCGCTGCCCGAGCCGCTGCGCGCGGTGGCCCTCGCGCTCCGTCGCCAGCCGCGAGAGGAGCGGGTGCTGCGGCTGACAGAGGAGGTCGCGCGCCGGGTGGCCTACAGCGTCGAGCCGGAGGTCGCCGCGGCTCATGCGCTCGCGCGGGCGCGAGGGCGCGGGCTCTTCGCCCGCACCCTCGAGATCGGCCGCGGCGACTGCGACCTACAGAACGCCCTCTTGGTCGCGCTGCTGCACGAAGCTGGCGTAGAGGCCAGGTTAGCGATCGGCGTCGTCGGCAGCTCCGGCGGGGCGAGCCCGTGGCTGCACGCGTGGGCGGAGCACCGCGAGGAGGGGGGGCCGTGGCAGGTGGCTGACGCGAGCGCGGGGCAGGGCCCGCTCGCGCTGCGACGCGCCGACCAGGCCGCCGCGGCGCTCGCGCCGGCTAGTCACGACGCGAGCGCCGGGACAGGCGCCGAAGGGTCGGCGGAGGGGCCGGGCGGCGGCGACTCGAGGTCTGGAGAGGGGGACGAGCCCGGCGACGCCGGCGCGCCCGAGGACGAGCGCGCGGCGGCGGATCGGGGCGCGGAGGTCGAGGATGCAGGGGCGCTCGCGGCGGCGCCGCAGCGGCGCGGGCTCGCGGTGTCGCTGGGGATCGTCGGCGCGGTCCTTGGGATCGGCGCGGCGGTGTTGGGGTTGAGGCGGCGGCTGCGGCGCGAGATCGTGGTCGAGCAGGGGCGGGATCTCTCGCGCCTCTTGATGGGCGTGCTCCAGCACCCGGAGTCGTTCCGCGGGATGCCTGCGGTCTTCCAGCGGCCGCTCGTGCCGGTCTGTGATGGCCGCCCGATCTCGCTCGACCACGCCCGCGAGCTCGCCCGCGCCGGTCGCCTCTTCCGCGCAGGGCGGCGGGCGCCGCTCGTCGTCGACGCGCTTCGGGGCGGCAGCGTGGTCCTCGACGACGCGCTGCCGGACGCCTGCATCGTCGCGGACGCGCTCGGCGCGAGCGACCTCGACGCCTGGGACGCGCTGCTCGCGGCGGCCGTCGAGACGCCGCTGTTGGCCGCGGTCAACGCTCACCTTGAGGCGTGCGATGAGCGCTGGAAGATCCTCGCCGCGCCGGGGCTGGGGCGCCCTCGACCGCTCGATCTGTCGCTGCTGCGCCTCCGTCGCCACCCGCTCCGCGGTCGCCGTCTCTTGATCGTCGACGCCGCCGATCCGTGGCTCGTCGAGGCCGAGTCGCGGCGCGCGCGCGCCCCCGCCGACGCCCTCTTCGCCGCCGTCGACGCCTCGCTCGACCTCCTCGACGTCCCGCCGGAGCGGCGCGCGCCGCTGCTGCACGGCCCGGCGCGGGCGGCGGTGCTCGAGGCGGTCGAGCGGCTCGACCGGCCAGGCGCGGTCAGGGCCGCGGAGGGGTCAATTCGTCAAGATGTCTGAAGAGACAGATCATCTGAACCGCCGGCAGGTCACCGCAGCGCCGCGGCCGAGCGCCGCGGACGTCGGCGTCTCGATCGATGTCGCGGCGCTCTTGACGATCGACGTCGACGCGGAGCTGCGCAAGCTCGCGACGGCCCAGCTTCAGGGGCCGTGGCAGATCCCCGCCGAGCTGGTGCGTCGATCCCTCGCCGCCGGCGCCAGCGCGGTAGAGGTGGCCATCAAGCGCCACTACGTCGAGCTCCGCGATGACGGCGCCGCTCCCCCAGAGGGGGTGTTCGAGGCGCTCGCGGGGCTGCTCGACGCTCGCGCGCCGGCGCGCGCGCGCCATGAGGCGCTGATCGCGTTGGAGGAGGCAGGCGAGCTCGGGCTGCTCGCGATCGTCGGCCTCGACCTCGAGCACCTCGAGCTGGAGAGCGGCGCGCCTGGGCGAGGGCGCCTTTCGCTGAGCGTCGGGGGCGGCGCGCCGCCTCGGCTCGAGCGACGGCCGGCAGGCGCGGGCGGCGGCACGACCCTGCGCCTGCGCGCGCGCGGGATCGATGGCGCGCGGGCGCGGGCGTGGCTCGCCGACGCCGCTCGCTTCGCGTCAGCCGCGGTGACGGTCGACGCGCAGCCGCTCGCGCGCGGCCTTACGGCCTATATGGCCTCACAGGCGCTGGTGGTCCCGCTGCCGGACGGACGCTCGCTACGCGGACACGTCGCCTTGCCGCGCGCCCCGGGTCCGGCGCGGCTGTGGCTGCTCCAGCATGGCGTGGTCGTCACGCATCAGGGGCTCGCGCAGGCGCCGAGCTTTGAGGCGGTTCTAGAGCTGGGCGCCCTGCTCGGGCCGCGCGCGACCCCGGCGGACCTCAGGGCCGCGATCTCGCCGCTGCTGCCCGCGCTCACCGCGGCGGCGGTGGAGCTGATGCTCGCGCTCTCGTCGCGGGCGCACGGCCTGTCGCTCGCCGCGCAGTCGTGGATGCTCGCGCTCCTGCTCGAGGCGGCGCGGTTGGGCTATCAGCGGGCGGCGATCGGCGAGGCGGCGGTGATCCCGGCGCTGCTCGGAGAGTACGAGGGAGGCGGGGCGCCGAGCCTCATCTCGATCGCGGCGCTGCGAGGCCGCTCGGAGCGTGATCACGCGGGGCAAGCGGTCGCGCTGGCGCTCGATCCTGATCAGCCGCGCCGAGATCTGCTCCGCGGAGGCGCCCCCTTGGCGCTGCTCGACGCCGCCGCGCGCTCCACGATCACGGAGCTGTACGGGCTGCGCTTCCGACCGCCCGGTCGTCGCCCCGCGCGCGGGCTCGCGCTCGCGCGCGGGCTCGCGTGGGCGACACGTGGCGCCGCGCAGCTGCTCGAGCTCGGGCCTCTGTCGCTGCTCCGCGGCCGCGAGCGCCCCTTGCCGGCCGAGGCGCTGAGCCGCGAGCAGCGGGCGCTCGCCGAGCACCTCCAAGCGATCCTCGCGACAGACGGGAGCTCCGGCGCGCCGATCGATGTGGTCTTTTGTGCAGGTTCAGGCCGGCCGCGTCGCCGAGGTAGCCGCCTGTGTCTCCCGCAGAGCGCCCCAGAGGTGCGCGCCGCGGTCCGCCTGCTCGCCGAGGAGGGGCCCGGGTGGCTCTATCCGGCCGCGTTAGCGCTGCTCCATGGGCGCGGAGAGCCAGCCGCGGGGGCGCGCGCGACCTGGAGGCGTGCGTGGTCGCGCGAATCGGCCTCGGGCCGGCGGTGATCCGGTCAGCCGCGGCGAGGCGTATCCTCTGCCACATGCGCCTCTCTCACCTGCTCGCGGCCCTCTCCGCCCTCCCCCTCAGCCTCGCCCCGGCCGCGTGTTCACGGATCGATCCGGTCTCGGGCACTTGGGTCTACGTGAACGGTCAGACGCTCACCAACACCTGCGGCGACGAGGGCGAGCCGAGCTCGGGTAATTTTACCGTGATCAACAACGACAACGGGACCCTCACGATCGAGCCTGAGGACGGGAGCCAGGCCTTCAACTGCACCCTCGACGGCGCCGATCTCGACTGTCCCGATCGCTTGCAAGAGAAGATCGAGAACGACGCGGTCGACGCGGTGATCACCGTCAACGTCCGGGCCGACGGGGTCTTTGAGTCAGACACCTACGTCACAGGCACGCAGACCCTCACCGCGGCGTGTGCCGGCAGCCAATGCGCGCTGGCCGAGTCGCTGCTCGCGATCAGCTTCCCTTGCGCGGCGACGGTCAGCTATACGGCGTCGTTTAAGGAGTAGCGCCGGCCGGCATCGCGGGCGCTCGACAGCGCGGGCGCGCCGCGTTAGACCGCCGAGCACTCGCTGGAGCGCGCATGAAGAAGCCGCCGCCACCCGCCTCCAAGCCGGCTCCGCCCGCCGAGCGCGACCAAGGTGAAGACCACGAGGTCGACTTCGCCGAGCTCATGCGACGTGTTGGGGTCAAGCCGCTCGCGCCGCTCGCGTCGCGAACACCGTCGGCGACGACGACACGCGCGGGGTCAGCCGCGAAGCCCGCGCCGACGACACCGACGCCTGGCCAGACCCCGCAGCCGCTCGCGTCGGCGCCGTCCCGCTCGACGCCGCGAGAGAGCGAGCGCCTCGCCTCGCTCTCCGCCCGATGCGACGCGTTGATCATGGAGCGGGACTCGGCGTCGCGGGAGCGCGACGCGCTGCTCGAGGAGCGCGACGCGCTGATCAAGGAGCGCGACGCGGCGCGGGAGGTCGCGCTCGCTCGGCAGCGCTCGCTCGAGGAGGCGCGCGCTCAGCTCCTGCGAGAGGCGCCAGTCCGGGCGCCGCCGCGGGAGGATCTCGCCGCGCAGCTGCGAGGCCGCGGCCTCGTGGCGGGTGAGGAGGCCCGGGCGCTCGCTCTGCTCGCCGAGGGTGACGCGTTGGGGCCGTTGCTCGCGCAGCTCGAGGCTCGCGACGCCGACGCCTTCGCCGCGCTGCTCCGTCGCCGCCTCGCCCTCGTGTGCGACGACCCGGCCTGCGCTCCCGCCGTCGGCGCCGCCGCGTTCTCGGTCGCGCGCGCGCGCTGCGAGGTGTGCGGCGGCTCAGACATCCAGCGCTCCGCGAGCGTCTTCGCGCGCGCCTGCGAGGGCGCCGGGATCACGCGGGTGCGCTTCGTCGGCGGATCGCCGAGCTATCGCAGCAAGCTCGAGGAGCTCTTTTCGCGGCGGGGCCATGGTGGGGAGGTGTCGCTGGTCGTGCGGGTCACGCCGGGCGATCAGCGGGTCCGTCAGAGCCGATCTCGATCGCAGCAGCGCGGCGATGATCTGACGATCATCTGGGGCGCGACGGAGCTCGATCACGCGACCAGCGGCGCCTATCGCCCCGAGTACGGGCGCGTCGAGGTGATCGCGCACCGCGGGATCGGCCGCATGCTCGCGCTCGCGGCCGCGAAGATCGCCGTCTGAGCGCTCAGAGCCAGGGCAGGGCCCGCCCCTCGTCGCTCGGAGGAGGCGTCGACGCAGCTCGCGGACAGCGACGCGTCGGCGCATCTCATGACGCACGTCGACCGGTACCAGGCGCCGATCGCCGACGGCGCGGCCATGACGAGGGGCGGGAGGTCCTCGGGTCGAAGGTCCCTCATCGAGATGTTCACGAGGATCACCGCGACGGAGAGCGTGAGCCCGATGACCCCGCGAGAGCACGCGCGAGCGTGGAGGATCGCCGGTCGCTCGAGCACGGCGGCGCTCGCTGTCGCGCGCGCTCACGGAGCGTCGCGCCGCGCTTCGAGGATGTGGACCGGTGTACTCTTGGGTCAGGTGGATGACGGCGGCGAATCGCTGGAGAGGGCGGCCCAGGTGGTGCGGTGGGCGACCTCGTGGGTCCTCGTGAGCGCGCTGCTCGGCCTCGGCGTGAGCGGCTGGAGCCTCCTCATCGGCGGCACGTGGCACTTCGCCGCGCTCGCCGCGCTCAACCTCGCGATGTTGGTCGTCGTCGCGCTCGCGGCGAGCGGCGCCGCCTCAGGCCCGGCGCTCCGCCTGCAGATCAGCTACGCGGCGATGATGACGGTCGCGTTGCTCGGCGCGCTGCTGGTCGATAACCCGCACTCGGCGAGCGGCGTCGCGGTCGTGCTCTTGGTCTTGGTGAGCGCGCCTCGCGTGTTGACGCGGGAGCGCACCGATCGCTGGGTGTATGGCGCGGTCTGCGTCGGGCTCGCGCTCAGCGCCAGCGAGCTGGTCGATCTGCCCACCCGGGTCGAGCCGGTCGGCGGCGGTGATCGCTGGCTCCACGCGGCGAGCTTGCTGTCGATCGCGGGCATGCTGGCGCTGGCGCTGCACGAGCGTCGACGCTTGCCTGTGCGGACGAAGCTGATCCTCACGCTGCTGACGCTGTGTGTCACTCCGCTCGCGGTAGTCGTGCTCGACGGCGTCGTCGCCGGGCGGGCGAAGGCGCTCGCGGACGCGCGCGATCAGCTCGGTCGTCGCGCCGCCGCCCACGCCGCCGCGTGGGACGCGTACCTCCTAGACCGCGGCGCAGCGCTCGCCCGCGTCGCGGCGACGGCCCCCGTCCGGAGCGCCTGCGCGGGCGAAGCCGCGGCCGATGAGACGCTCGCGGACGCGGCCCGGGGCCTCGGCGCGTACGGCTTCAGCCTCCATGTCGACGCCGCGGCGCGAGGCGACGGGGCGCTCGAGGGGGTCGCGCTCCGCGTCGTCGATCCTGCGCATGGGAGCGAGATCGTGCTCGGCGCGGCGGTGCCGACGGAGTCTGGCGGGTGCTCCTTAAAAATGTCTCTTGGGCCAGGTATGGTCCGCGCTTGGGCGCGCGCGCTGGCCGCCTCCTCGGCCTCCTCGGTGCTGCTGCGCGACCGCGAGGGCGCGACGATCATCGCCGCGGGTCCGGCGATCCAGGTCGGTCTTCCGCACGAGCTCGGGTCGGCGCGCGCGTCGGCGTCGCCCACGGTCGCGTCGGCGCGGATCTTCGAGGACGAGCGGCAGATCGTCGCGGTCGCTGAGCTGCCGCTCGTGGGCTGGTCGCTGGCGCTGATGCAGCGGCGCGCGCAGCTGCTGCGGCCGGTGGAGGCGCAGGCGCGGCGCCACCACGCCTTCGCGCTGTTGACGGCGGCGGTGGTCTCGCTGGTCTCGTTGTGGATCGGCGCGCGGATCGTCGGGCCCCTCGCGCGCCTCACCAAGAACCTCACCCGATTCACCGCCGGTGACGCCGAGATCAGGACCGAGGTGGACTCCACCGACGAGTTCGGCGAGCTCGCGAGCCGCTTCAACGCGATGGCGGAGCAGGTGGGTGAGCTGCTCAGCTCGCTCGCGGAGCAGGCCTCCCGCCTGCGCGGAGAGGTCGCCGACCGCACCCAGCAAGAGGTCGCCTTGCAGGCCTTGAACGAGGAGCTGAGCGAGGCGCGCGATCAAGCGCTGGCCGCCAATCGAGCGAAGAGCGCCTTCCTCGCGCGGATGAGCCATGAGCTGCGGACCCCGCTCAACGCGGTGATCGGCTACGGCGAGCTGATCCAAGATGTCGCGCTGGAGGGCGACGGGGGGGCGGCGCTCGTCGAGATCGCCGCGGACGCGGACGCGATCGTCCGCTCGGCTCGCCACCTCTTGGAGCTGATCAACGACGTCCTCGATCTCTCGAAGATCGAGGCCGGGCGGATGGACCTCCACATCGAGGAGTTTGACGCGATCGAGCTCGTCAAGGACGTCGCCGCGGTGGTCCAGCCGCTGGTCGAGCGGCAAGCGAACCGCCTGATCCTGGACCTCGACGGCGAGCGGGCGCTGATCCAGAGCGATCGCACCAAGCTCCGCCAATGCTTGCTCAACCTCTTGAGCAACGCCGCAAAATTCACCGAGCGCGGCGCGATCACCGTGACCGTCCGCCACGACGCGGTCGGCGCGCTGCCGCTGATCATCTTCACGGTCTCGGACACGGGGATCGGGATCTCGGAGGAGCAGCAGCGCCGGCTCTTTCACGCGTTCACGCAGGTGGACAACGAGCTGACGCGGCGGCACAGCGGCACAGGGCTGGGGCTGGTGATCACGCAGCGGATCTGCCGCAAGCTCGGCGGCGAGATCACTGTCAGCAGCGCCGAGGGGCGGGGTACGGCGTTTACGATCCGCCTGCCGCTCCGCTTCGCGCGCTCGGCGGACTCGATGACGTGGGGTCTGAGCTCGAGCTCGAGCTCGAGCTGGAGCTCGTGAGCGCGGGCTCCTCGGGCGTCTCGCGCGCGATCGGTCGGCGGACCGCGATCTCTCGGCCGGCGCGGCGACCGTCGAGGTAGGGCGCGCCGAGGTTCACGTCGACCAGCTCGCTGCGGTAGTCGATCTCGCCGAAGAGCTCGCGGATCGCCGCCGCCTTCGCCCTCGCGATCAACGCCTGGCTCTCGCCCGCGGGGGTCGCCGCCGCCTCGGCCGCGCGCTTCTCGGCGGCGGCGGCCTCCAGGCGCTCGACCAGCGAGTGCAGCGCGCCGAGCCGATAGTCGCTGCGCGACTGCCAGAGGGTCGACGCGGGCGCGGCGGCGGCCGGCCACGCGCGCTCGACCAGGCGCTCCACCTCCGCGACCAAGTACTCGAAGGTCCAGCGGGCGACCTGGACGTCGGCCACGTAGCCGTAGAGGCGCAGGGTCTCGTGGCCGCCGAGCTCGGGGTGGTCGCAGCGCTCGACCTCGCAGTCGAAGAGCTGCGCCGTGGCGACCGCCAGCAGGCCCTGCCAGCGCGGGCAGCAGCGCCACGCGCCGATGTCGTCTGTGGTGATACGATCGCCGCGAGCGAGCTCATCGAGGATCACCTCGCTGTGGGCGACCTGGTACTCGCGGATCAGGCGCTCGGCGGCGGCGGCGGCGGCGGCGCTCTCGTGCTCGTTCGCGCGGCCGCGGGCGACCCGGAGCAGCTTCTTGATGCGGTCGAGGATCTTGTCGCGTCGCAAACGATCGGCCCAGGCGCCTCGTGTAGGAGAGTACCAGCGCGCGTCGGGCTACTGAAACGCGAACCACCACAGCTGCGCGACCTTCTCGCTCACCGTGAAGTAGCCGGCGCTGTCGCTGGCGATCCCGAGCGCCTCGCCCTGGATCTCGGCCGCGAGGCTGAGCGTGCAGGGCGGGCCCTGGAGCGCGTCGGCGATCGCCCCGCCGCGCGGCCGCAGCCACAAGAGCGCGGCGCCGTAGGTGCGCAGCGCCACGAAGTCGCCCCGCGGGGAGACCTCGCCCGCGGTGACGAAGGCGATCGGCGCCTGGATCGACGCGATCTCCTGCATCAAGAACGGACCCCCGGCGACGAGCGGCGCCTGGTGGCGGAGCAGCCGGGTCGTGTCGCCCTTGGTGACGATGAAGAGGTCGCCGCTGATCGGGTCGATCAGCAGCGCCTCGGCGTCCTCAGGGCCGCCGGGGTAGGTGAGCGTGATCGCCTCAGCGCCCGTCGCCTCGACGGCGGCGCCGCCGGCCGCCGCGATGTCAGGCTCGGGGAGCCGGTAGACGGTGACGTGCGGCCGCGCCTTGGGGTTGTCGCCGATGTCGCCGATGTAGAGGAAGTCGCCGGGCGTGGGGCCTGGCCCCAGGGCTATGTCTTCCCAGTCATGTGCGGTGGCGCCGACGATCTCGAAGGTGCCGAGCGACGCGCCCGCGGTCGAGAGCGCGAAGAGCCGCGCGGCGTCGCCCGAGTCGTTGTGGGTCCAGAGCGCGCCCGCGTGCGCGCGGCTGGCGACCAGCCCGGAGGCCTCGTCGATCGTGGGGTCCCAGGGCTGGCCGAGCTTCGCCGGCGCCGCGACGGTCGGGCAGCGGGTCAGCCAGCCGCCGGAGGTCCCTTCGGTGTCGGCGCTCGTGTCAGTCGCCGCGTCGCTGCTGGCGCTCGCGGACGCGTCGCTGCTCGCCGCGGCGCTGGCGCTGGCGCTCGTGGTGCTCTCCGCCGCGCCGCCGCTCGTCGGGCCGCCGCTGCTGCTGCTGCCGCTGCTGCTGCCGCCGCTCGATCCGGTCGCGGAGGTGGCGGCAGCGCCGCCGCTACAGGCGGCGACGAGCGCGAGCAGCGGCGCGGTGGTGGTGCGGGGCATGCTCGCCTACCGGACCTGGGTGACCCCGAAGATCTCGCGGATCGCGTCGATGAAGCCGAGCTCGCCCGCGGACACCTTGCCGTCGGCGCGGGCGATCGCGCTCAGGTCGGCGAGGATCTCCATGCGCTTCATCTCGTCGAGCTCGTCTTTGAGGACATAGGCGTAGTCAGAGGCCATCATCCGCCGCTCGTCGTCGGAGCCGAAGAGGCGGTACCAGGCGCCGACCTCGCGGATGATGTTGGCGATCGACTCTTGGGTGTCGTTCGGCGACCAGCGTTGGAGGCGCTTGATCATTGCGGCCACCTCGCGCTTGTCGAGCGAGCCGTCGGTCGTGTAGCTGAACGTGAGGTAGAGGAACCCGAGGATGTGGAGGGTCGTCCAGTTTTTGGGGTGTTCCACGCGGGCTCCTGAGCTCGAGCTGACGGCGCGAGCATATCTCAGCCGCGGAAGATCGCTCTAGCCCGGAATTGGGGGCGAGAGCGCTCCAACCGCCCACACTCCGCCGGAGAGGCGCGCGGCGCGACCGCGGGGTCGCGGTCGACGGCGGGCACGGGCTCGGAGTAGGCTGCTCGTCATGACGCTGCATCTGCGCCCCTGGATGATCGCCGCGGTGATCGCTGTGTTGGAGGGGAGCGCGTCGGCGGCGGCCGGCCCGGCGAGCGCGGCGGCCGAGGCAGCGCCCGCCGAGGCGACCCCGGCGGCCCCTGAGAGCGCCGCGGATATCGCCTTTAATGACGCGCGCCGCCTGGCCAAGCGGGCCAAGAAGCGCGACGGCGGCGCGGGCGTCGGCGACTTCAGCCGCGGCGGCTGCATGAACGACCCCAAGCAGTGCATCTGCCAGAGCGAGGACGAGCGCGAGAGCAGCGCGTGCGGCGAGATCCTCGGCTACTTCTGTCCGGACAGCACCCAGCGCCTCTTGATGGCCCAGTGCGTCAACCTCTTCGGCGGCGCCACGATGTGTAAGTGTGCCAGCCGCGACGAGGTCAACGCGCAGATCGCCCGGGACGACGCGGAGGCGGCGGCGGCGGCCGCCGCCGCGGCGAAGAAGGCGAAGAAGAAGTCAAGTAAGCCGAAGAAGTGAGGCCTCGGCGCGGCCTGCCTCGGTGGACCGCGTTTGGCGCTCTGGCGGCGCTGCGGGGCGAAAGAGCGTAGCCGCGGGCTCGCTGGCGGGTTATCCTCCGCGCCGGCAAGACCATGGCAGGCGAGCAGAAGACGGCGCTAAATATTGAAGACGAGATGCGTAGCTCCTTCTTGGACTACGCGATGAGCGTGATCATCTCGCGGGCGCTCCCGGACGTGCGGGACGGCCTCAAGCCGGTGCATCGGCGGATCCTCTACGCGATGCACCAGCTCAAGAACTTCCACACGCAGCCCTATAAGAAGTCGGCGCGCGTGGTCGGCGACGTGATCGGCAAGTACCACCCGCACGGCGACTCCGCCGTCTATGACGCGCTGGTGCGGCTCGCCCAGGACTTCGCGATGCGCTACCCGCTGGTCGACGGCCAGGGCAACTTCGGCTCGATCGACGGCGACTCGCCCGCGGCGATGCGCTACACCGAGGTGCGGATGGCCAAGCTCGCGAGCGAGCTGCTCGCGGACCTCGAGAAGGACACCGTCAACTGGGTCCCGAACTACGACGACAAGGAGCTCGAGCCGGCGGTGCTGCCGACCAAGGTGCCGAACCTGCTCCTCAACGGCGCGGTCGGGATCGCGGTCGGCATGGCGACCAACATCCCGCCGCACAACCTCGGCGACCTGCTGCGCGCCTGCATCGCCCTCGTCGACCAGCCCGAGCTCAGCGTCGCCGAGCTGATGAACCTGGTCCCGGGGCCAGATTTTCCGACCGGCGGCCTCATCATCGGCCGCTCCGGGATCAACTCGGCGTACCGCACCGGCCGCGGCTCGATCACCCTGCGCGCGAAGTGCCACGTCGAGGAGGACGAGCGCGGCCGCGAGTCGATCGTGATCACCGAGATCCCCTACCAGGTGAACAAGGTGAAGCTGATCTCGCGGATCGCCGAGCTGATCCGCGAGAAGCGCCTCGAGGGGATCAGCGACATCCAGGACTACAGCGACCGCACGGGCATGCGGATCTGGATCCAGGTCAAGCGCGACTCCGCCGCCCAGGTCGTCCTCAACAACCTCTACAAGCTCACCGAGCTGCAGACGACCTTCGGCGTCAACATGATCGCCATCGTCAACGGCCGGCCGGTGCTGCTGACGCTGCGCGAGTGCCTCAGCAACTTCATCGATCACCGGCGCACGGTGGTCACCCGGCGCTCGCGCTACGAGCTCGCGCGCGCGGCGGAGCGCCGTGAGATCGTCGAGGGGATCGGCGTCGCGATCGACGCGATCGACAAGATCATCGCGCTGATCCGCGGCGCCCGCGACCCCGAGGCCGCCAAGGCGGCCCTCTGCGCCGAGCCGCTGAAGGGCTTCGCCGGCTTCCTGGAGCGCTGCGAGCGCCCCAGCGCCGAGGTCGAGGCCGCGCGCGGCCGCCTCTATCACCTCAGCGAGCGCCAAGCGAAGGCGATCCTCGACATGCGCCTCCAGCGGCTCACCGGCCTCGAGCGCGAGAAGATCGAGGGCGAGTACAAGGACCTGTCCGCGACGATCGCCCGCCTCGAGGCGATCCTCGGCGACCCGGCGCTGCTGATGCAGGTGATCCGCGACGAGCTCACCGCGATCCTCGGCGAGTACGCCGACAAGCGCCGCACCGAGCTGGTCGAGGTCGCCGAGGAGCTCGAGGCGATCGACCTGGTCGCGGACGACAACATGATCGTCATGGTGACCAACAACGGCTACGTGAAGCGCCTGCCGTCGGTCGAGTACCGCGTGCAGGCGCGCGGCGGCGTCGGCGTCAAGGGCGGCACCGGCCGCGACGCCAGCGACTTCGTCACGGAGCTCTTCGAGGCCGGCGCGCACGCGTTCGTGCTGCTCTTCACCAACACCGGCCGGGTCTTCCGCAAGCGCGTCTTCGAGCTCCCGGTCGGCCGCCGCGACAGCCCCGGCAAGGCCTTCGTGAACTTCCTCGAGCTGCGCGACGGCGAGCGCGTGCTCGACATGGTGCCGTACCGCGAGGACGAGGCGCAGGAGGGCGAGCGCTACGTCGTCTTGGCGACCGCCAACGGCTACATCAAGCGGACCAAGCTCGACGAATTCGACAACATCCGCGCGAACGGGATCATCGCGACCACCATCGAGGACGACGACCAGATCATCGACGCCCGCCTCACCAACGGCGGCCAGCACATCCTGCTGACCTCCGCCCAAGGCATGTCGATCCGCTTCGACGAGCAGGAGCTGCGGCCGATGGGTCGCACCGCCCGCGGCGTCACCGGCATGAAGCTGCGCACCGGCGACGCGGTCGCGTCGATGACGGTGCTCGCCCCCGACGACCCCGGCACGATCTTGACGATGTGTGAGAACGGCTACGGCAAGCGCACCCTCGCCAGCGAATTCCGCTCGCAGAGCCGCGCAGGCAAGGGCCTGATCACGATCAAGGTGTCGAAGCGCAACGGCCCCGTGGTCGCCAACCTGCTGGTCGATGAGGCAGATCAGATCATGGTGGTCACCAGCGGCGGCAAGGTGATCCGTACGCCGGTGTCGGGGATCTCCGAGCTCGGCCGCAACACCCAAGGCGTCAAGATCATCCGCTGCGCGAGCGGCGAGCGCGTGGTCGTGGTCGAGCGGATCCTCGAGCAAGACGACGAGGCCGGCGAGCCGGCGGAGGCGCTAAGCGCCGCCCAAGGGCCCGAGGCGCCTGACGAGCTCGACGACGACGCCGACGACGCAGACGACGCCGACGACGCCGACGACAGCGCCGACGAGGAGTCCTAAGCGATGGCGCACGACCCTTCGTCGACGAGCGAGAGACCCTCACGCGACGGCCGCGCCGGCGCCCGCAGCCGGCAGCTCTTCGCGGCCGCTCAGCGGCGGATCCCCGGCGGGGTCAACAGCCCGGTGCGCGCCTTCGCCTCAGTCGGCGGCGAGCCACCATTTATTAAGTCGGCGCGCGGCGCTTTCTTGACGACCGAGGACGGGGCCACGCTGATCGATTACGTGGGCTCCTGGGGCCCCGCGATCCTCGGCCACGCTCACCCAGAGGTGGTCGAGGCGGTCACCCGTGCGGCCCAGAACGGCCTCTCCTTCGGCGCCTGCACCGCCGCTGAGGTCGAGTACGCGGAGCGCCTCTGCGCGGTCGTGCCGGCCCTGCGCGGCGGCATGGTGCGCCTGGTCAGCTCCGGCACCGAGGCGACGATGAGCGCGCTGCGGCTCGCTCGCGGCTTCACCGGTCGCCCCAAGATCATCAAGGCCGAGGGCGGCTACCACGGCCACGCCGACATGCTCTTGGTCGCGGCGGGCTCGGGGGCGGCGACCCTGGGGATCCCAGGATCCGCTGGGGTCACCGCCGCGGCGGTCGCAGACACCCTCACCGTCCCCTTTAATAGCGCCGAAGCGGTCGCGCGCGCCTTCGAGGCGCACCCTGGGCAGATCGCCGCGGTGATCATCGAGCCGATCGCCGGCAACATGGGCTGCGTGCCGCCCCGCCCGGGTTATTTGGCGGCGCTGCGCGAGCTCTGCTCCGCGGCCGGCGCGCTGCTGATCCTCGACGAGGTGATGACCGGCTTCCGCGTCGCGCTCGGCGGCGCGCACGGCCGCTATGGGGTCACCCCGGACCTCGTGTGTTTGGGGAAGATCGTCGGCGGCGGCATGCCTGTGGGCGCCTACGGCGGCCGCGAGGAGGTGATGCGCGCGATCGCGCCGCTCGGCCCTGTGTACCAAGCGGGCACCTTGAGCGGCAACCCGCTCGGCGTCGCCGCGGGCCTCACGACGCTCGCGATCCTGGAGCGCAGCGATCCGTACCCGGCCCTCGAGCGGCAGAGCGCCGCCCTCGTCGACGGCCTCGCCCGCCTCGCCGCTCGCCACGGCGTCGCGCTCTCCGCCAACCGCGTCGGCGCGATGTGGACCGGCTTCTTCCGCGGCGGCGAGGTCTGGGACTACAGCGACGCCAAAGGCTCGGACACGGCGCTGTTCGGCCGCTTCCACCGCGAAATGCTCGCCCGTGGCGTCTACCTCGCGCCCTCACAGTTCGAGGCGGCCTTCCTCTCGATCGACCATGATGACGCGGTGATCGCCCAGACCTTGGCGGCCGCCGACGAGGCCTTCGCGGCGCTCGCCGCCGCTGGGGAGGGCTGATGCTCGGCAAGCCGCCGGCGCGAGCGCAGTGGTTCAAGCTCGCGGAGGCGGCGTCGGTGGGGATCGAGATGGCGGTCGCGGTCGGGATCGGCCACTTCGGCGGCCGTTACTTACAAGATCACGTCACCCATTGGGCGCCGTGGACCTACTGGATCGGCCTCAGCGTTGGTTTTGGGGCGGCGGTGATGGCGGTGGTGCGCACGGCGGTGCATTTTCAGCGCCACCTCGCGGCGGAGGAGGCCGAGGAGGCCGCCGCGAAGGCCAAGGCTCAGGCGCGAGAGAAAGATCCGGCCGCGGATGCCTAGGTGGGATCTCTGGCTGCGCCGCTTCTACTTGTGGACGCTCACGTTCACAGCCCCGGCGGCCGCGCTCGCCTGGCAGCTCGGCGGCGTCGGCCAGGCGCTCGGGGTCGTCTGGGGCGCCTTGATCGGCCTGGTGAACCTGCAACTGCTCGGCCGAGCGGTCTTCAGGATCGTGCAGGAGCCGGCTGACCAGCTCAGGGCCGCCTCGCAGCGCCGCTTTGCGCCGTTGGCCGCGCTGGTCCGTTGGCCTTTGACCGCACTTGCGACCGTCGCCGTCCTCTGGTACATGCCCGGCCAACCCGAGGGCTTAGCAGCGGGCGTGTCGATCGCGCTGCTGGGTTTCGTCACCGCCGGCCTCCAGGCCGCCGCCGAAGCCGAACGACAGCCACCGCGGCCCGACGAAGACGAAGACGAACCTCTGGACCATCGCTATGGGTGACCACGACTCCTGGTACACGCTCCTGATGCCCGAATTTTGGGCGAAGCTCGAGCACGGCGCCGCCGAAGCGCTGCAGCGTGACTGGCAGTTCATGATGTTCAAGAGCACCCACTTCACGTTGATCCACGTGGCGGGCGCCCTCTTGGCCTTCGTGTTCGCGATCTTCTTGGCGCTGCGCTACCGCGCCAGCATCACCGATGAGACCCAAGGCGTGGTCCCGCCGCGCCGCTTCACCCTCGGCGCGATGACCGACCGCTTCGTCGGCGCGGTCTACAACCTCTCGGTCGACGTGATGGGCGAGGCGGACGCGAAGCGCTACCTGCCGCTCACCGGCACGCTCGCGCTCTTCATCTTCCTCTGCAACATCCAGGGCCTGATCCCCGGCCTGCTGCCGCCCACCGACACCCTCAAGACCAACCTCGGGCTCGCGCTCTTGGTCTTCGTCGTCTACATGGTGTCCGGGCTGCTGCGCAACGGCATGGGCTTCCTCGGCCACTTCCTCGGCCCGAAGATCGGCGGCTTCCCCTGGCTGTTCCCGCTCTTCTTGCCGATTGAGATCGTCAGCCACCTCGCGCGGCCGGTCTCGTTGTCGCTGCGCCTCACCGGCAACATCGTCGCCGATCATAAGGTCGTCGGGGTCGTCGCCTTTATGGTGCCGCTGCTGGTGCCGCTGCCCTTCCTGCTGCTCGGCACGGTGGTGGCGATCGTCCAGACGCTCGTCTTCACCCTGCTCACCATCATCTACATCGGGCTCGCGGTCGAGCACCACGAAGAAGCCCACTAGCCCGGCTAAACCCAGGCTCCTCGCACTAGACAAGGACACGATCATGAACCGCAAGCTCTCGAACCTCGCCACCTTCCTCTTCGTCTTCCTCGCCCCCGCCATCGCCCTCGCGGCGCCGGTGAGCACGGGTGAGGGCGAGCGCGCCGTCTACGGCTTCGCCATGGCGCTCGCTGTCGGCCTCGCCGCCCTCGGCGGCGGCCTCGGCCAGGGCCGCGCCGTCGCGGCCGCCCTCGAGGGGATCTGCCGCAACCCCAACGCCGCCGGCAAGGTGCTCGTGCCGATGCTCCTCGGCCTCGCCTTCGTCGAGTCGCTGGTGATCTTCGCGCTGATCATCAGCTTCACCGTCGGCGGCAACATCGCCCCGACCATCGGCACCTAGCCCGCATCGCGAGCGCGGCGCCGAGACGCCCGCAGCCCCACCTCCTCTCTCCCATTCTTGAGGCGAGAGGGCCGGGCGTTGCGGGCTCGTCATTTGGTTCTTCGGCGGATGGGGCGGCGCCGTGGTGGTTGGACAAGCCACACAAGCTCTGCCAAAACCCCACCCACATGGACGAGCGCCGCGCCGCTGGAGATGATCCCCGCCTCAATCACTGGGCCGACCACGCCGCGGCGCGCACCCTCGCCGAGCACCCAGGCCGCGAGGTCTATACCTGCGCCGCAGGGATCACCCCCTCGGGCGTCGTGCATGTCGGCAACTTTCGCGAGGTGATCACCGTCGATTTGGTGGCGCGCGCGCTGCGTGACCGCGGCGTGCAGGTCCGCTTCATCTACTCGTGGGACGACTTTGACGTCTTCCGAAAGGTGCCCGCCGGCATGCCCAAGCGCGAGCTCTTGGAGTCGAACCTGCGGCGCAGCATCGTCGACGTGCCCGACCCGTACGGCGAGCACGCGAGCTATGCCGACCACCACATCGCGGCCTTTGAGTCGTCGATCGCGCCGCTGGGGATCGCCCCGGAGTTCATCCGTCAGTCGAAGCGTTATCGGGCGGGCACCTACGCGCAGGGGATCCACACGGCGCTCGAGCGTCGCGTCGCCGTGCGAGAGCTGCTGAACCTCGCCCGCGAAGAGACCACCGCGCGCAGCCGCCTCGGCGAGGAGTGGCTGCCGCTCGCGGGTTTTTGCGGCGCCTGCGGCCGCGACGAGCTGGACTTCGAGCTCAGCGACGATCCCTGGATCGTGCGCTACCGCTGCACCTCCTGCGACCATCGCAGGGCCGTCGATCTGCGTGAGGGAGGAGATCTCAAGCTGCCGTGGCGGATCGATTGGCCGATGCGTTGGGCCTACGAGGGCGTCTGCTTCGAGCCAGGCGGCAAGGATCACTCCTCCGCGGGCGGCTCCTTCGACACGGCGAAGCGGATCGTCGCGGAGATCTACGGCGGCGAGGCGCCGACCTACGTCGGCTACGACTTTGTGCGGATCAAGGGCCGCGCCGGCAAGATCTCCAGCTCCTCCGGGGAGGTGGTCACCGTCGCCGATTGCCTGGAGATCTACGAGCCGGCGCTGCTGCGCTGGATCTTCGTGAACTACCGCCCCAACACCGAGTTCCAGATCTCCTTCGACCTGGATGTCATCAAGATCTACGAGGACCACGACCGCATGTGGCGGCTCGCCCACGATGCGGACGACGGCTCCAAAGAGGACGCGAAGCGCCTCACCGCGCGGCGGGTGCTTCAGCTCGCGAGCGTCGACCACCGCCGGATCGAGGGCGGCGCGCCCGCGCCCTTCTTGCCGCCCTTTCGCCCGCTGTCGATGATCTTGCAGGTCTACGACGGCGACATCGATCGCGTGGTCGCCCACTACGTCGCCAGCGGCGAGGCGCGCACGGCGGAGGAGCAGGCCCGCTGCCGCCAGCGCGCGCTCTGCGTGTGGCGGTGGATCAACGACTACGCGCCCGACGAGTTCCGCTACCGGATCCGCGACGCGGCGATCGTGCGGCCGCTCGCCGACGAGGAGGCGCTGGCGCTGGGTCGCCTCGCCGCGGTGCTGCGCGCCCAGCCGGAGATCGACGAGCCCGGCCTGGTGCCGACGATGAAGGCGCTCACCGAGGGCACGAGCCTCGACAACCGCGCCTTCTTGCCGGTCGTCTACGACCTCCTGATCGGCCGCGAGAAGGGCCCCAAGGTGACCACGCTGATCTCGACGATGACCGCGCCGCGGGCGCTCGCGCTGATCGAGCCCAGCCTCGCCGCGCGCCGCGCGACCTGACCGCCGCACGCACGCGAAGGAGAACGACGGAGAAAAGAAAAAGCCCCGAGGTCATCGACCGCGGGGCTCTCTCCGTTAAGACTGGCGGGGCGGACGGGACTCGAACCCGCGACCTCCGGCGTGACAGGCCGGCGTTATAACCGACTTAACTACCACCCCGTCTCCCCCGCGGTTTGGGCCGCTGAGGAGCCGGGAGAATCGGGCAAAGCCGCTCACCTGTCAACACTGTTCTCCCGACCGCGGTGGCGGGTAAACTCACGAATGTCGATGTGCAGCCGGCCGGCCGACTGGGCCCCGATCGTGCGATGTGCGCGAAACTGCGCTGGATCTGCCCCGCGGTCGCGCACGCCCGCGCGTATGCAGCCGCGTCGCACCGGTGAATTGGGGGCAATCGCCGCCAGTTGGGTGTTATGGGCGGGTTTGACGGGGTTCCAAGCGGCCAGGTAGCGTCGAGCGATGGTGACGCGACGACGGTTTCTCTCCCGCCAGGCGTTGTGGTGCGCTCTGCTCGCCGGCGGTTGTTACACGGGCGTCGACGGCGATGGCGCGACCGACGGGAGCAGCGGGACGGACAGCGCGAGCGCGTCCGCCTCCGCGAGCGCGTCTGCCTCCGCGACCGGGACCGCGACCGGCGGTGAGACCGAGGGTGAGAGCGAGACCGGCGACGCCCCCGCGCCGATGGCCGCGACCTCGCGGTACCCGCGGCTCAGCCACCTCCAGTGGGAGAACTCGATCCGCGACCTTCTCTACCTGCCCGAACGGACGGGCCTCTCCGCGACCTTCATCGGCGACCCGAGCAGCGGCTCCTTTGACAACAACAGCGAGGATCTCAAGGTCACCGCGGTGCTGTGGGCGGACTACCAGCGGGCGGCGGAGGCGGTCGCCGAGCTGGTGGTGGGCGACGCGGAGCGCCTCCTCTTGATCGCCCCCGAGACCGGCGGCGACAGCGACGACCGCGCCCGCGCCTTCATCGAGAATTTCGGCCGCCGCGCGCTCCGCCGGCCGCTCAGCGCCGCGGAGGTGCAGCAGTACGTCGCGGTCTTCCAGCAGGGGGTCGCGATCGGCGGCGGTGACCCCTTCGCGGAGGGCGTCCGTGTGGTCCTGCAGGCGCTGCTCCAGTCGCCGCACTTTCTTTATCGCGTCGAGGCGAGCGGTGAGGTCGTCGAGGGGAAGATCAAGCTGGGCGCTTGGGAGGTCGCGACCAAGCTCTCGTACATGCTCTGGAACACGATGCCCGACGACGAGCTCTTCGCCGCCGCGCAGTCGGGGGCGCTCGGCGAGCTCGCGGCGGTCGAGGCGCAGGCGGCGCGGATGATCGACGACCCGCGCGCGCGCGAGATGCTCGGCGCCTTCCACTACCAGCTCCTCAAGGTCGGCTCCTACGAGAAGATCTACAAGGACCCGGTCAAGTTCCCCGAGTACAACGACGGCCTGCGGGCGCTGATGGCCGCCGAGACGATGACCTTCGTGGAGGAGGTGATCTTCAACGAGGACGGCGACTTCAGCGACCTGCTGACCTCGCCGTACACCTTCGTCAACGCCGACCTGGCGGCGCTCTACGGGATCCCTGGCGAGTTCAGCGACGAGCTGGTGCAGGTCGATCTCGACCCGACCCAGCGCGCCGGCGTGCTCACGCAGCTCGGCTTCCTCTCGGCGAACGCCGGCGCCTTCGAGAACGACCCGATCCACCGCGGCGTCTTCATGAACCTCCAGCTCCTCTGCACCGGCCTGCCGCCGCCGCCTGACGTGATCCCGCCGCTGCCGCCGCCGATGGAGGGCCAGACGCTGCGCGAGCGGATCGAGGGGCACACGGGGATCGGCACCTGCGGCGAGGCCTGCCACGGCTACCTGATCAACCCGCTCGGCTACGCCTTCGAGCACTACGACCCGCTCGGTCGCTGGCAGACGATGGACGCGGGCAAGCCGATCGACGCCGCCGCGGAGTTCTACTTCTCCGGCGCCGCGCTGCCCTTCGACGGCGCGGTGCAGCTCGCGGGCCTGGTCGCCGACAGCGCCGAGGGGCACCGCTGCTACGCCGGCCACATCCTCGAGTACGGGCTCGCCCGCGACCCGCAGGCCGCCGACTACGCGCTCATCGAGAAGCTGTCTCAAGGGTCACGTGATGGCCTCTATTCGATCCGCCAGCTCGTCCTCGAGCTCGCCAAGAGCGACGCGTTCCGCTACCGCGCGCCTGTGGAGGGTTTTTGAGCATGAAGAACCACAAGAGCCTCACTCGTCGCCTCTTCCTCACCGGCATCGGCGGCGCCGCCTTGGCGCTCCCCTTCCTCGAGGGGCTGGCCCCTCGCCGCCTCCGCGCCGCCGGCCCCCAGCGCCCGCGCTACGCCGTCTTCGTGCGTCAGGCCAACGGCGTGGTCCAAGCGGACGGGCAGGAGCCCGAGCGCTTCTGGCCGCACGAGCTAGGCGCGGTGACCAAGGAGCTGCTGACGACGGTCGACGCCGACCGCGCGGTGAGCGAGCTCGCCGACTACGCCGACAAGCTCTTGCTGGTCCGCGGCACCCGCTTCCCCTTCCCGGGCAACGGCTGCGGCCACTCCGGCGGCGGCAACCAGTGCCTGACGGCGGCGAAGGTCTCGGACGTGCCGAGCGGCAACAAGTCGCTGGCGATGGGCGAGTCGGTGGACAACCGGATCGCCCGCGAGCTCAACCACCCGGACAACACCGAGCCGCTCACGCTCTACGCCGGGCGTATGGCCGGCTACATCAACGAGGTGCTCTCCTACCGCGGCGCGAAGGACCTGCGCGCCGCCGAGCGCAACCCCTGGAACGCGTACACCAAGATGGTCGGGATCCAGAACCTGCCGGCGGAGCTCGCGGCGAAGATCACGGCGCGTCGTATGAGCGTCAACGACCTCGTGCGCGAGCAGATGCAGGCGCTGATGGCCCGCCCGGACCTGAGCAAGGACGACCAGTCGCGCCTCCAGCTCCACTTCGACGCGATCCGCGACCTCGAGGTCGCGCTCACCTGCGAGCTGCCGCCGCAGGCCGAGCTCGATGAGCTCGAGGCCCAGCAGAACTACAACGGCGCCGACGACCTGATGCAGACGATCGTCAAGATGCAGATGAGCCTGATCGCGCTCGCCTTCGCCTGCGACTACACGCGGGCGGCGACGCTGCAGATCGGCGATGGCAACGACAGCACCGAGTACCTGATCGACGGGATCAAGTACCCGCGCTTTCACCAGATCTCGCACCGGATCTACAGCGACGGCTCGGAGGGCGACCCGATCCCCGACGCGCTCGGAAAACACCACCAGATCGATCGCGAGCACGGCAAGATGTTCAAGCACCTGCTCGACCGCCTCTCGATGTACCAGACCGACGCGGGCCCGCTGCTCGACGACTGCGCGGCGATCTGGACCAACGACCTCGGCGCCGGGGTCTCGCACACCTATAAGAACATCCCGTGGGTGGTCGCCGGCTCCTGCGGCGGCTTCTTAAAGACGGGCCAGTACATCGACGCGGGCGACGTGCCGCACAGCCGCCTCCACAACACGATCCTCAGCGCGGTCGGCCTCACCAACCAAGAGGGCGGCTACGTCGACGACTTCGGCGACCCCAGCCTCGCGCCGGGGGTCATCGACGCGATGATCGCGGGGTGATCGCGGGGTGATCGCCGGTGTCGATCGCCGCCGCGTGCTGCTAGGCTGAGGGCCCATGTCGACCCTTGGCATCTGGCTGCAAGCGGCGCGACCGGCGGCGCAGGCGAACATCGCGGTCCCCTTGCTCTTCGGCCAGGCGCTCGCCTTCGCCCGCTTCGGCGCCTTCTCCTGGCCGATCGCGCTGGCATTGCTCGGCTACGGGCTCGCGCTCCATCTCTTCATCGTCTTCATCAACGACCTCGCGGACGAGGCGGGCGACCGCGCCAACACCACCTATAACCGCTTCTCTGGCGGCTCGCGGGTGCTGCCGGAGGGCAAGCTCGATCGGGCGGCGCTGCGCAGCGCCGCGATCATCAGCGCCTCGGCGATGGTTAGCGTCAGCCTCTACCTGACCTTTAAGCTAGGTCGACCCTTCGCGCTGGTCTGGCCGGCCGTCGCGGCGCTGCTCGCCTGGGCCTACGCGTCGCCGCCGCTGCGCCTCGCATACCGCGGCTACGGCGAGCTGGTGCAGGGGCTCGGCGTCGGCGTGGTCCTGCCGCTGACCGCGATCTACGCGCAGGCCGGCGAGCTCGCGCCCGAGCTGCTGCCGCCGCTGCTGCCCGCGCTGATCCTCGGCGTCGCCGGCAACATGCTCACCTCGCTCGCCGATCACCCGGCCGACGCGGCCGCGGACAAGCGCACCTACGCGGTGCGCGTCGGGCAGTTCCGCGCCCGTCGCCACGCGATCGAGCTCACCTTGGTCGCGGCGCTGCTCGCCAACCTGGTGCTGCCGGAGCTGTCGACGCTGCTGGACCTGGCGCTCGCGGTCCCCGCGGCGGCGCTGCTCTACGGCGGCGCGCGCCTGCTCGGCACCGCGGACGCCGAGGACCACGGCGAGTGTGAGCGCTTCGTCCTCTTGGTCGGCGGCGCCGGGCATGTCTTGTTGCTCACCTGGTCGCTCGCGCTGCTCATCGTCGGGATCACAGCGTCAGTAGCGTAGCGGCGGCGCGCCCTCGCCTTGGCGCGGCGTGCGTCGACGCAGCCGCTGCTCCCACTCCTCCCGCGGGATCGGCACCACATACACCGTCGGCCAGACCATGCGGCGATCGGTCGAGCCGAGGCGGCGCGCCCAGTACTCGACGTCGACGACCTGGTAGGGGGCGTCCTCGATCACCACGACTTCGCCGATCCGCGGGACGTAGTTGCCGCCGTCGCTGCTCTCGGTGCGGAAGAGGAGGCGTCCTTCGCTGGCGTACTCGACGTGGGGCATAGGCGCGCCCAAGGGTAGCGCAGGCGCCAGCGGCTCGCAGCGTGGTGATCCGTCGGTGCGCTCGCGACGCTCATGGGTCGTGATCTCGTCCATGAGCTGGTCCAAGCTACTCGAGGCTGCTTCGTCCTTCGCGGCGACCAACCGGGTCGTCTATTTTGTCGGGATCTTCTTGGTCCTGATGGTGGTCGAGGGCGCGGTCGCGCGTCGCCGTCGCCGCCCGGCCTACGAGGCCGCAGACACCCGCGCGAACCTGCTCTGCGGGCTCACCTCATTGGTCGTGAACGCGGCGGTGCGCGCGGGGATCGTCGTCGGTTTTATGGCGGTCATCGCGTGGACGCCGCTGAAGCTGTCGGCGGATCACTGGGGGACCTGGCTGCTCGCGGCGCTGCTCCTCGACTTCTGCCTCTACTGGGCGCACCGCTTCAGCCACGAGACCCGCCTCGGCTGGGCGACCCACGAGGTCCACCACTCGTCGCGGCGCTACAACCTCTCGGTGGCGCTGCGCCAGAGCTGGACGACCAGCCTGCTCTCGTTCTTCTACCTGCCGCTCGCGCTGATCGGCGCGCCGATGGAGGTGATCATCGCGGTGCAGTCGTTCTCCAGCCTCTATCAGTTTTGGTTGCACACCGAGCAGATCGACCGGATGCCGCGGTGGTTCGAGGCGCTCTTTAATACGCCCAGCCACCACCGCGTGCACCACGGCCGCAACCCGCGCTACCTCGACAAGAACTACGGCGGCGTGCTCATCGTCTGGGATCGCCTCTTCGGCACCTTTGAGGCGGAGGTCGAGCGCCCGGTCTACGGCCTCACCACCCCGCTCCGCTCGCACAGGGTCGTGACGATCAACCTGCACGCGTGGCGCGCGATGATCCGCGACGTCGCTCGCGCGGGCTCCTGGCGAGTCGCCCTCGCGCTGATCTTCTCGGCGCCGGGCAAGCCGCTCGCGCGGCGCTCTGTCCAGCCGCTCGTCGACGAGATCCGCGACGCGGACGTCCTGCTGCAGAGCGGCGCCAGCTTGAGCAACATGCGCTGAGATCACCGCATCCGCGGGTCGTAAGCAGTGAGCATCCTCCTAGTAGGACCGCGGCGAGCGGGCGCAGACTGGAGTCAAAGATCCGGCAACCGTGCTAAGCATGCCTGACCGCGCGTCACGTATTGTGAGCGCTGGCAGACCTCTGGAGAGACCCGATGAAGTCCACCCTCAAGGGCACGAAGACCCACCAGAACCTCAAGGACGCGTTCGCAGGCGAGTCGCAGGCGAACCGTCGCTACCTCTACTTCGCAAAGATCGCCGACGTCGAGGGGTATCCGGAGATCGCCGGTAACTTCCGCGACACCGCCGAGGGCGAGACCGGCCACGCGCACGGTCACCTCGACTACCTCAAGGTCGCCGGTGATCCCGCCACCGACCTGCCGATCGGCCCCACCGAGAAGAACCTCGCGGCCGCGGTCGCCGGCGAGACCCACGAATACACGGACATGTACCCCGGCATGGCGAAGACCGCCCGCGCCGAGGGGTTTGATGAGATCGCGGACTGGTTTGAGACCCTCGCCAAGGCCGAGAAGTCCCACGCCGGGCGCTTCCAGCGGCTCCTCGACGACATCTCCTGATCGTCGACGATCGCCCGAGGCGGCCGGTGACCTCGCGTCGCCGCGCCGCCTCCCTCGTTCCTGTCCCTTCGTCCCATTCGCCGAGCGTGTGATGTCAGACGCGAACATCTCCTACAAGCCGACAGAGGGCCTCTGCTACGATCCCAGCGATCCCAGGTATTGGGACGAGGCGGCGCTGCAGGGCGAGGTGACGCGCGTCTTCGAGGTCTGCCACGGCTGTCGGATGTGCTTCAAGTACTGCGACTCGTTCCCAGACCTCTTCAAGCTGCTCGACGAGAAGTACGACGGCGACGTGCGTAAGGTCAGCGCTGATGAGACCGCGCGGGTGATGGACGCGTGCTTTCAGTGCAAGCTGTGCGAGGTGCAGTGCCCCTATACGCCGCGGGACGGCCACGAGTTCCAGCTCGACTTCCCCAAGCTGGTGCACCGCTTTAAGGCGATCCGGGCGCGGCGCGAGGGCCGCAGCCTGCGCGACAAGGTGCTCGGCGACCCGGACACCACCGCCAAGCTCGCGCGCGCCAGCCTCGGCTTGGTCAACGTGATGAACCGGGTCAACGCGCACCGCTGGTTCCTCGAAAAGATCGTCGGGATCCACCGCGACAAGCTGCTCCCAGAGTTCGCGCGCGCCTCCTTCTCCGCCTGGGCCGCGTCCGCGGGGAAGATGTCTCAAGAGCCAGGCGGTGAGGTCGCGCTCTTCCAGACCTGCTACGTCGAGCACAACGAGCCGCAGATCGGCCGCGACACCGTCGAGGTGATGGAGCGCAACGGGGTCGACATCCGCTGCGTCGCCGGCCTGCGCTGCTGCGGCATGCCGGCGTGGGAGCACGGCGACCTCGACGGCCTGCGCGCGCAGGCGCACGCCAACCTCGACGCGCTGATGCCCTACGTCGACGCGGGCGCGAAGGTGATGGCGATCAACCCGACCTGCTCGATGATGCTGCGCCGCGAGTGGCCCGAGCTGCTGGAGGGCGAGGACCGCGAGCGCGCGGCGCGGCTCGCGGCCGCGGTGGTCGACCCGAGCGAGCACCTGTGGTCGATCCGCCGCGAGCCGCGCTTCAACACCGACTTCAAGAGCTCGCCGGCCGCGCCGATCGCCTATCACGCGCCCTGCCACCTGCGCGCCCAGGCGATCGGGTTTCGCGCGCGCAACCTGCTCGGCAAGCTCCCCGGGGTCGAGAGCGTCGGCCAGGTGATGGAGTGCTGCGGGCACAACGGCACCTACGCGATGACGGTCGAGGGCTTTGTGCCGTCGCAGCGCCTCGGCAAGCGCGCGTTCGACGGCATGAAGGCGACCGACGCGGAGATCTGGGCGACCGACTGCCCGCTCGCCGCGCTCCAGTTTGAACAGCACGCCGGCGTCCGGCCGATGCACCCGATGACCCTGCTCGCCCGCGCCTACCGCGAAGACGGTTTTGTCGCCCGCGCGGACGAGCAGCGCGGCGAGGAGGAGCGCTGATGTTCGTACGAAGGGCCGATATCCTCGACTACGTGACCTACAACGAGCAGCGCGAGCAGATCCGCGCGGCGGCGCTGGTGGAGAAGGCGCGCCGCAGGATCACGATCGCCGGGGTGCTCACCTTCCTCTTCGAGAACCGCGCGACGATCCGCTACCAAGTCCTCGAGATGGTGCGCACGGAGAAGATCATCCGCGAGGCCGACATCCAGCACGAGATCGCGACCTACAACGAGCTCTTGGGCGGCCCCGGCGAGCTCGGCTGCACCCTGCTGATCGGCATCGATGATCCGCGTGAGCGGCAAGAGAAGCTCGCGCGCTGGCTCGCGCTGCCGCACCACCTCTACATCGAGGCCGAGGACGGTCGACGGATCCGCGGCACCTGGGACCCGCGGCAGGTCGGCGACACGCGCCTCTCCTCGGTGCAGTACATCCGCTTCCCGGTCGGCGAGGCGCGCCCCGTCGCCCTCGGCGTCGATCACCCTGAGCTCGACGATCGCGTCGCGCTCAGCGAGGAGCAGCGGGCGGCGCTCGCCGCAGACCTCCGGGAGAGCTACGGCCGGGCCCGACGGCCAGCCCCCCATGAAGAAGAGACAATAGGAGCCACAACGACCATGTCCAGCAACAACACCCCCGCCCCCGACTTCACCCTGCTCAACACCAAGCGCGAGGCGGTCTCGCTCGCTAGCCTGCGCGGCCAGACGACCGTGCTCGCCTTCATCCCGGCCGCCTTCACCGGCGTCTGCGAGAAGGAGCTGTGCACCTTCCGCGACTCGCTCGCCAGCTTCAACGACGTCGGCGCGAAGGTCTTCGGCGTCAGCGTCGACGCGCCCTTCTCGAACGCCGCCTTCGCCGCGAAGATGGGCCTCAACTTCGAGATCCTCTCCGACTACGACCGCGCCGCCACGCGCGCCTTCGACGTCGCCCACGACGACTTCGCGGGCATGGCCGGCTACACCGCCTCGAAGCGCTCGGTCTTCGTGATCGACGGCGAGGGCGTGATCCGCTACCGCTGGGTCGCCCCGAACCCCGGCGTCGAGCCTGACTACGCCGAGGTGAAGGCCGCGGTCGCCGCCCTAGGGGCGTCCGCCTCGGCCTGATCGACGGGCGACGAACGCTCGCTCTTCGGGCGAGAAGGACCTGACGGAAGAGACAGCCCGCTGTCTCTTCCGTTTCTTGTGACCGCTCCGCTACAGGACCCGGACGACATGTCCCGAGAGCACGAAGGCGATGGTCGCGGTGACGCGCTCCTCGGCGATCTCAAACTGCTCGGCCGCGGCCTGCCGCCAGGCGCGGGCGAGGGCGCGGTAGGCGAGGGCGCGCTCGGCGGCGGCGGCGGCGCTGGGTTGGCGCTCACCCACGAAGCCCACGACCTCGACGCCCGCGTCGCTGACGACCACCCGCTGCAAGGCGCCGGTCTGCAGCTCGCCGTCGACCAGGCGCGCGAAGGGCCGCTCATGGTCGACGGTGGCGCTGGCGGGGCGGCCGGCGCGCGAGAGCAGCGCGCGCAGCTCCGGCTGCGCGAGCAGGCGGCCGAGCTCGTCCGCGCGCGCGGCGGCCCACTCGTCCTCGCAGCTCGGCACGGCCTTGACCACGGCGGCGATCTGTCGCGCCCGATCGGCGACGTAGTCCTCGATAAAAGAGACCTCCGCGAGCAAGGCGCGCAGCGCGGACGCCCAGTGGTTGCGGGTCAGGTCGTCGAGGGTGAGCGCCTCGCCGATCGTCCTCTTGTCGGCGTCGCCGAGCAGGTTGGCGAGGCGTAGCAGCGGCCCGCCGGTCGGCGCGAAGGCGATCGGCATGTTGAGGCCGAGCATCGCCGGCTGCGCCGCGACGCGGTCGCTGACGACCTTGAGCGGCGGCGCCAACCACGTCGCGTCGCCGTGGCTGTAGACGAGCGAGTCGGGCTCCGGGTCGCCCTCGGCGAGCGCGCAGAGCAGCAGCGCCGAGAGGCGTGAGGGCACGCTCTTGGCGGCCTCGGCGGGCGGGTCGACGAACATGTACAGGCCCTGGCGCGCCCGGGTGAGGGCGACGTAGAGCAGGCACAGGCTCTCGAAGGCGAGGCGGTCGATGTGCTGCTCGAACATCGGCGCCAGGTCAGGAAAGTCCTGCCAGATCTCCTTGGTGACGTGGCGGGCGATCTTGGTGATCGGGCCGGCGTCGCCGTCGCGCTCGTGGACGACCTTGAGCGCGCGCGTGGCCGCGATCTCGCCCTCGAGCTCGGGCAAGATCACGACGTCGAACTCGAGCCCCTTCGACTGGTGGATCGTCATCACCTGCACGGCGGACTCGGCAGGGTCGGCGACCGCGCGCGACTCGACCATCGCGCAGAACTCGTCCAAGCGGAGCGAGCGGCGCTCATCGAAGATCTGCGCGAGCTGGATGAGCTGCATGCAGCGCCGGTACTGGCGCTCGTCGACGGCGCTGGCGATCGCGCGCACCCAGCCCTGGATCGCGCGAGCGAGGCCGTCGCTGGCGATCTGCCGGCGGATCCTGGCGGCGACGCGCCGCCGCAGGCCGACCTGCTCCGGCGGGCTCTCCTTGGCGACGAGGCCGACCACCGGGCCGAGCGGCGACGTGAGGACGTTGAAGGCGGCGGCGCTGTGGTCAGGGTGCTCGGCGACGCGCAGCAGGTCGAGGATCGCGTTGACGGCGGGCGCGTCGATCAGCGGGCCGCCGCCGCGGCCGGTGGCGGGGACCTTCCGCCGCGTCGGGCCGAGCTCGAAGAGCACCCGCGAGACCGCGGCGTTGGTCCGACACAGCACGCCGATCCGCTTGTCCTCGCGGTGACGCGCGTAGAGCTCGGCGACCATGTCCGCGGCGCGTTGCAGGCGCAGCGTGGTGCGCTTCTGACCGTCGTCGGCGCGGCCGACCGTGCGCAGCTCGACGTAGCCGGGCAGCTCCGTCTTGGCGGTGCTGTGCGGCTCAAACTCCTCGGCCCAGCGCTGGGCGGCGCGCGGGGTCTTGGTGAGCGCGGCGTTGTTGGGGAGCTCGCCGAAGACGCGGTTGACGCAGTCGATCACCGCGGGCGCCGAGCGGAAGCTGGTCGAGAGGGTGAGCCGCTCGACGACCGAGGAGCCGCCCGGGCGCGCGAGCAGGTCGCCGATCCGCGAGAGCACCTCGGGGCAGGCGTCGCGCCAGCCGTAGATCGACTGCTTGACGTCGCCGACGCAGAAGAACGAGCGCTCGTCGGCGGCGTAGGCGACGGTCTCGTCGACGATCGGCCGCAGCGCGCTCCACTGCTGGATGTTGGTGTCCTGCATCTCGTCGAGCAAGATGTGGCGGAGGCTCGCGTCGATGCGGAAGCAGATCTCGTCCATGTGACCGCGCAGCTCCGCCTGCGCGAGCGCGGCCGTGAGGTCCGAGAAGGTGAGCACCTTGTGCTTCATCTTCACGCGCTCGTAGCAGCGGTGGAAGAGGCCGAGCAGGTCGTAGGTGGCGCGCGTCTGGTTGATCACGCGCTGCTTGAAGACGCCGCGGGCGTGCCGGCGCAGCTCGAAGTAGGCGGCGGCGACGTGCGGCTCGATCTCCTTGCCGAAGTAGGTCAGCGAGCCGTCGGCGATCTTCGCGGCGAGGCCCTTCGCGAAGAACTCGCGCCAGTCGTCGGATGAGCCGCTGCGGCAGCGCTCGACCCGCTCGCAGTCCTCGAGGTGCGCGTTGATCGTCCGCTTCGGGCCAGAGGGGCGCGACTCCTTGAGCGCGGCGATCGCGTCGTCGAGGGCGGCGTCGCCGAGCATCGGCGCCGCGGCGATCGCCGACCACGCCTCCGGCGGCGCCTCGCGGTAGAGCTCGTAGAGGCCGGCGACGGTGCCGTCGATCGTCTCGGTGACCGCGCGCTCCGAAGACCCCTCGGTGAGCGACGCCAGCAGCTCGATGATCCCCTCGGGGTCGCGCTCGTCGAGCATGTCGCGGATCGCCTCGCGGCGGAGGCGGAAGGCCTCGTCCTCGTCGACGATCCGCGCGTCGGTCGGCAGGCCGAGCTCGAGCGCGAAGCAGCGGACGATCGTGCCGAAGAAGGAGTCGAGGGTGCGGATCTGCAGGCAGTGGAGGTTGTCGGCGAGCGAGGCGAGCAGCTCCAAGACGAGCTCACGCGAGAGACCTGGCAGGTCGAGGTGGCGGCCGAGCTCGGCGCGTCGTTGGCGGTGCTGCGCGCTGTCCGCGAGGCGGAAGAGGATCCTGTCGCGGATCTCGCCGGCGGCGGCGCGGGTGAAGGTGCTCGCGAGGATCGAGGAGGGCTTGGCGCCGCGCGCGAGGATCGTCAGGTAGCGGTTGGTGAGCTGGAAGGTCTTGCCTGAGCCCGCGGAGGCGAGGATGCTGACGTGCTCGAGCGGCCGCTGCTTGCGCTTGTTCGCGACGCTCAAGCCTCAGCCTCCACCTCGTCGGCGCCGCCGAAGACGCGGGTCTGGCAGATGTTCGCGAAGTCGTCCTGGAAGTGGCCGGGGTAGGCGTCGGCCATCTCGAAGCGGCCGGCGCGGATCCGGCGGACGACCTCGCGCGCGACCTCGATCCCATCATCGAGCTCGGCCGGGTTCCAGCGGGCGACGTGGAGCGCCGCGTCCTCTGGCTTCTTGGGCAGGTTCATGTAGGCCAGGCGCACCTCGCCGGTGACGCCGTGCTGGGCGGCGAGGTGGCGGTAGAGGGGGAGCTGGAGGTCGTCCCAGTTGCGCTCGCCGCCGCGCGCGCCGGAGCGGTGGGTCTTCTCCGGGATCTTCCCCGACTCGGAGGTCTTGTAGTCGATGATCATCCACGAGCCGTCGCGCTCGCTGCGGTCGATCCGGTCGATCTGGCCCTTGATCGGCATGTCCTCCTGGCCAGGTATTTTGAGACAAGTCCCTTCGGGCAGGGTGAACTCGCAGCGGTCGATGAGCCACCCGCCGGCGCGGTGGCGGGCTTGATGGATCGAGAAGGCGTGCAGGCGGTCGCGCAGGCGCGCGAGCTGGATGCGGATCGCCGGCAGCGGGCGGCGGCCGAAGAGCTTGACGCCGGCGCGGTCGAGGGCGTCGTCGAGGTAGGCGGCGATCCGCTCGGGGTCGCTGCTGCTGGCGATCTCGCGGTCCTCGCCGAAGCCTTGGAGCACCTCGTGGGTGATGTTGCCGAATTGCAGCGCGTCGAGCTCGACGGCGCCGTCCTCGATCGCCCGCAGCTTCTTGATGTATTTGAGCCAGTAGCGGTACGGGCAGCGCAGGTACCAGCTAAATTCCGTCACCGACATCGACTCGATCCGCGGCGCCTCGCTCGCCGGCGGCACGCGGAAGCGGGAGACGGAGCCGGCCGGCGGGGCGCCGCGAGGAAGCGCCCAGCGGCGCGCGCGCTCGTGATCGCAGAGGCGGATGATCCGCGCGGGGAGCTGCTCGCGCTCGCCGGCGAGGAGGAGGCGGCTCGGGGTGAGCGGCTCGCCGTCGGCGCTGGCGCGACCAGCGACGAGGGTGATCCGCTCGCGGCTCTTGCGGATCGCCTCGAGCAGGTAGGCGTCGCGGGCGTAGCGGCGCTGGTTGGAGAGGATGCCGAGGTGCGCGCGCAGTGCGTCGGGCAAGAAGGCGTCGCCGACGACCGCCTGCGGGACCGCGCCGTCGTTGACGCCGGCGATCACCAGCGCCGCGGAGGGATCGAGGTGGAGCTCGAGCCAGCCGAGCATCTCGATCTGGCCGCTGCGCGGGTCGTCGGTGATCCGCAGCCCCGCCGCCTGCGCGAGCGCGAGGCGCACCGCGGTCACGCCGTCGACCTCCGGCTGCAGCTCGACGGCGGCGGTGGTGAAGCCGCCGAGCGCCCGCGCGATCTCGAGGCACGCAGCGGCGGCGCGGGCCTCGGAGACCCTCGAGGTCGCGGTCTCGATGTCGCCATAGGCGCGGCGCAGGACCTCGAGGATCGGCTCGAACCACTCGACGAGCGGCCGGCGCGCGCCGCCCAACGGCGCGAAGAGGCGGCTGATCGCCTCGTGCAGGAGCTGGAGCTTGCGCTGGCGATCCGGCGGGCCGAGCCAGGGGCCGCCGACGCCCTCGCTGAGGTGCTCTGCGTGGTAACGGTCGAGGAGCGTGAGCCACTCCTCGCGGCGCGGCGCGGCCGCTGCGGCGCTGTCTGTGTCCTCGTCGCCGGGCGGCGGAGCCGCGTCGCTAGGCCGCGGCGGGTCGGCTTCGTCGGCGAGGTGCGGCGGGCCGTCGCTGAGGGTCGCGACGGCGTGGTCGACGTGCGGCGTCTGCTGCTCGCGTCGCTCTAGCTCCAGCCGCGCGGCGTCGGCGGCGAGCGCGTCGGCGGTCTGACTGTGCACCCACGCCTCGACGTCAGGGTGGCGGAGCAGGGCCGCGTAGCTGCCATAGCGAGGGTCGCGTAGCCACTCGACGCCGGCGGCGAGCAGCCGGAACGGGCGGCTCTGGAAGACCGCTTGGCCGCGGGGATCGTGGACGATCAGGTCCGCCCACTCGCCCGCCTGCGCCATCGCCTCGGCGAGCCCTTCGTCGCCGAGGCCGATCGAGATCTGCTCGGGCGAGTAGCGGCCCGCGAAGTCGGCGATCGTCTCGATGACGGCCTGCGCTTGATCAGCGGGGCGCTCGCAGATGACGATCTCGTGGTCCTCGATGGTGATCCGGCGCTCTCGCCAGAAGGACAGGTCGACGCAGCCGTGGTCGTCGAAGCCCGCGGCGAGCTGCTCCGGCGCGTGGATCAGGGCGAACGCGCGGTCGCCGTAGGCGGCGAGCGCGTGGCGTTGTACGGCGGCGAGCTCGACGACGCCGATGGTCACCAGCTCCTCGCGCGGGTCGAGCTCGATCGACGTGAGCGCCTGATGGCGGCGCTCGTGCGGGTCGACGCGGCCGCTGCGGAGCAGGCGCTCGCGGTAGCGCTTGCCGAGCGAGCCCAGCGCTTGCCAACGGGCCACCTCGCGCTCCATACCGAGGCGCAGCGCGGCCCTGGCGACGTCGGTGAAGCCGATCATCTCGGCGGCGAGCTCCGACGCGATCGCGCTGAGCTTGAGCGCGAGCTCGTGCCAGGCCGGCCAGTCGTGGTAGTCGGGCGGGCGCGGGAGGATCGCCGCGACTTGGGCGGTGCTCGACTCGCGAAGCACGTGCATCCACGCGAGCGAGCACTCGAGCTCGCTCGCCGTGCGCGCGCTCGGCGGCATGATCACGTCGAGCATCGCGCCGGGCGTCAAGACTTGCGGCGGGATCAAGCGCAGGCCGCCGCGCTTGGCCTGCGCGATCAAGGCGCGTAACAAGAGGCGACCCGCGCGCGCGCCGGGCAACACGCACTTGACGTGGCGCAGGTCCAGCCGGCCGTCCGCGGCGTAGCGCTCAGCCAGCCACGCGGCCGCGGCCGGGAGCATCGGCGTGTGCCAGTCGAGCCATCGACGTTGCATCTGCCTCTGTTGCCTCGATCGAGCGCCGCGAAATCGCCCTAGAGGTACGGAACGCTAGGAGATCGCGGCGGCGCGCGCAAGGCCCCAGCGCGAATTCTAGCCGCCGACGCGCGCTTTGGTCATCGGCGGCGAACGTGCTGCGGGGGCGCTTGTGCAGCAAGCGGCCTGCTTGCGCGGGCGGCGCGTCCTCGCCGACAATCGCGCCATCGTGACGATCGAAGACAAGCGCCTCTATTGCGAGATCATCGCGCAGCTCCTCCTCATCGACGGATCCGTCACCGACGACGAGCGCGCCTTCCTCGACGGCGTGTTCCATCGCCTCGGCCTCGGGGTCGCCGATCGGGTCGCCGTCTACAACAACGTCAACGTCGACGATCGGATCGAGGAGAAGGTCGCGCGCCTCAGCGCCGACGTGCGAGCGGCGTTGACCCGCGAGCTCGAGGGCGCCGCGGGGCTCGACTTCGACGTGTCGCCGGGCGAGCGTGACCTGATCGCTCGGGTCAAAGAGGCGATGGGCTAGCCTGCGCCGTCTAGTCGACGGACAGCAGCGCGAGCTTTAAATAGCGGCCTTCGGGGAAGTGTAGGGGGCTCGGGTGGTCGGGGGCGTCGCTGCGCAGCTCGAGGATGCGCAGGGGGCGGCGTTCGGCGGCGGCGGCGTCGCGGAGGGTCTGGAGGAAGTGCTCCATCGTCACGTGGCTCGAGCAAGAGGCGGCGGCGAGCAGGCCGCCCGGCGCGACTTGGCGCAGCGCGAGGCCGTGCAGGCGCGTGTACGCGCGCAGCGCCTTGGCGAGCGCTTGCTTGCGCGGGGCGAACGAGGGCGGGTCGCAGATCACCAGGTCGAAGGCGCGGCGCTCGCTCGCGCAACGCTCCAGGTATGAAAAGACGTCCTCGATGACGAAGTCGTGGCGCGCGGGGTCGAGTCCGCTGGCGAGGAAGCTCTCGTGGGCGCTGGCGATCGCGCCCGCGGCCACGTCGACGCTGGTGACCCGCGACGCGCCGCCGAGCGCGGCGGCGACCGAGAAGCCGCCGGTGTAGCTAAAGAGGTTGAGGACCTCGCGGCCGGCGGCGTAGCGGCGGATCAGCGCGCGGTTCTCCCGCTGGTCGAGGAAGAGCCCGGTCTTCTGGCCGCGCAGGATCGAGACGCTGAGGCGCATGCCGTGCTCGCGGATCACCAGCGGATCCGGCGGCTCTCGCCCAAAGAGCGTCCGCGGCTGCGCCTCGGGCCCGAGCTCGGGCGCGCCGCTGCGGCGCTCGCCCGCGACCCCCTTTAAGAAAATTCCGCGCGGCTGGAGGGCGGCCTCGAGCGAGGCGCAGAGATCACCGAGGTGGGGCAACCACGCGGGGGTGTCGAGCTTGATCACGAGGAAGCCGGCGTACACGTCGACGACGAGGCCGGGCAGGCGGTCACCTTCCCCATGGACCAGGCGGAAGGCGTCGGTGTCCCGTTGATCGACGGCGACCCGCCGCAGCGCGAGCGCCTCGCCGATCCGCGCGCGCCACAGCGCTGGGCCGGGGCGCTGCTCAGGGCGAGTGCTGAGCACGCGCAGGGCGATCGCGGAGCTGGCGTCGTAGAGGGCGGCGCCGAGGGGGTGGCGTGAGGGGGTCTGGAGGGCGACGATGTCGCCTGTGCGCGCGCCGTCGATCGCGGGGATCGCGTCCGCGTAGATCCACGGGTGGCCCGCGAGGATGTGGCCGATGAGGCGCTCAGGGATCCGAACGGTCGCCATCGTGGCCCCTTAATCACAATCAACAGGAGAAGACAAATCAGGCGCTCGCGCGGCGGCGCAAGGTCCAGAGGAAGTCGTGGACCTGACGCTGGCCGGCGGGGTCGGTGTGCTCGACGACCTCGAAGTCGCGGCTGGTGAGCTCGCGGATCTCTTCGACGCCATGGTAACGAATCGTCCGAAAATTGTTTGGCAAGTGCAGGTCGCGGCCGTTGCGGCGCGCGTCGTACTGCACTTGAAAGCGGAACAGACCGCCGAGCTTCAACACTCGGCCGGCCTCCGCGAGGTAGCGGCGAAAGATCGCGCTGGGCAGGTGTTGGAGGACTAGGGCCGAGTAGACGAGATCAAAGGTCGCGTCGGGGAAGAGGTCGAGGGAGCGGCCGTCGCTGCGCAGGAGGATGACGTTGGCGTGCTCGCGGAGGCGGGCCTGCGCGAGGCGGATCATCTCGGCGGAGACGTCGACGCCGAAGAGGCGGAGCTGCGGGCGGGCAGGGGCGAGGTGTCCCAGGATCCGGCCGGCGCCGCAGCCGATCTCGAGGGCGCAGCCGGTCGCGGGCAGCGCGGCGAGCGCTGCGCCGAAGAGCAGCTCCGCGGTGGCCGCGCCGGAGCGCTCAAACTCCTCCTCCGTGCGCGAGTGCGAGATATGCCAGCGATGGTCGCTGCGGGCCTGAACATCCCAATATCTGCGGTTTCGGTGGCGACCGACCAGGGCGCTGAGGATCCCCATCGCGGGGATCCTCAGTGAAAACGCGCGCGAGGGCAAGCGTGATGACGGCCTAGATCTGCCGCAAGGCGTCGATCACCTCCCGCGGGCGCCGCCGCTCGACCCACCGCAGCGGCGCGGTCGCGGCGCGGCTGACGCGGTCGCCGACCACGAGCTCGCCGAGGCGGGCGACGCGGCGGTCGAGCGCGTCGATCGACGCGGCGCGCTGATCACCGGTCTTATCAGCCAGGTTGGTCGCGCTCTCCCAGGCGGCGCGGCGGGCGGCGCGGATGCTCCAGTCGATCGCCTCGCGGTCGCGATCGCCGGCGAGGCGGCCGGCGATCCGCAGCGCCGGCGAGGTCACGCCGAGGGCGAGCTCGACGCGGTCGATCATGCGGGCGAGCAGCTCGTTCACCCGGTCGAAGTCGCCGCGCAGCCCGGCGATCGCCGGCCCCGGCGCGACCTCAGCGGCGGCGACGCCGAGGTCGAGGTTGATGTGCGCGTTCATTCCGAGGAGGACGTGCTGCACGACCAAGAGCTCGTGGTCGCGGTCGGCCTCAAAGGAGCAGGACCAGCTCGCGGGGACCGCCCTGCCGTCGACGAAGGCGCTGAAGGCGTCGAGGTAGCGCAGCGCGAAGATCACGTCGAAGCGGGCGAGCCGGGGGCCATCCTCGAACTCTCCCGCCGTGATCCCTGCCTTCACCGCGCGGGTGGTCGAGAGATAGACCTGACAGAAAAAGCCGAGTCGAGACTCGGCGCGCCATGACCAGTCGACGATCGCCTCGAGGGCGGCGATCACCCCGTCGATGTCGCTCGGTCGCGCGCTGCCGGTGAAGCGTGGCGGAGTGGACATGGCCGGATGTTCATCCGATCCGCCGCAAAGATCGAGGGCCCGAGGGGCGCGCGCTGGCGCCCCAGGGCCCTCCGGCGTCCATCCTCGAGCGCTCAGGTGCGGCGGCGACGCAGCCCGAGGCCGCCGATGCCCAGCAAGATGAGCGCGCCGCTCCAGCCGTCTTGGGCGTCGAGGTCGACCGAGCAGCCCTTCTTCGGCTCGACCGGAGGAGGCGCCTCGCTGGTCGGCGCCGCGGGCTTGGTGTCCCCCTCATCACCTTCATCGCCGAGCGAGTCGGCCTCGTCCTGCTCGGCGGCGTCCTCCTCGTCCTCGGCGGCCTTCGGGGGGGCCTTACCGCTCTTGATCAGCTTGATCTTGCCGCGCGCGAGCTCGAGGTCCTTGCCCTTGGCGTTCACCTGCACGGCCTTGACCGTGTAGGTGCGCTCTTTATTAAAGCCGATCCGCCCGGGGAGCTCGATCTCGACCGAGATCTGCTTCTCGCCGCCGTAGTCGCCGACCTCGTGGCGGAGCACGACCGAGTTCTGGCCGGCGACCTCTTGGAAGAACTCGAAGTAGAGCGGCCCGGCGGCGCCGTTGTCGAGCTTCGCCCAGACGTGCGCGACCCACAGATCCTCGCCGGGCACGTTGTCGAGCGCCTCGACCGCGGCCTTGCGGCCCTCAGCGGTGAGCTTGCCGTCCGCCTCGACGGCGAGCGGCTCCTGGCCGAACTTGATCTCTCCGGCGATCGCGCTGGCGCTGGTGAGCAAGGCCGCCGCGAAGACGGCGGCGGAGAAGGTGCGGCGGAGTGGCTGTTGATGGATCAGCGTGTTCTTCATGGCGTGAGGGTCTTCCAAGGGGTGTGGTGAATTGGCGTCGGGGTCTTGGCCCCTGGTGGGAGGACCTTGGCTTCGGGCCAGGCTGTTCGACACCTGTCGAGACGCACGAGCCGGAGTTTCGGTGGAGAGGTTGTCTGTTGTGGCGAGTTCGCCGCTGCGCCCGCCCTCGCGGGCCTGTGACGCCGCCGCAGCATAACACCCGGCGCAGGTGCGTGGGCCGGTCAAGGGCGTGCGGCGGCGCGCTCAGGCGCTCGTGGTGCGCGCGAGGCGGAGGATCTCGTAGATCGCGCGGGTCGCTGGCGATCGGTTCAAGGTGTAAAAATGGATCCCCGGCGCGCCCGGCGGCCTGCGAACGAAGGGCTCGGCGCGGGCCGGCTCGAGCAGCTCCCGGCACTGATACGCGGCGTACGTGACGCCCGCCCAGAAGACCTCCTGCGGGTCGTCAGCGACCGCGGCGAGGCGCCCGTGCAGCGCCTCCGGGAGGCGGGCGCCGCACAGCGCGGTGAACCGCTCGATCTGCGAGACGTTGGTGACAGGCATGATGCCAGGGATGATCGGCGTCGTGATCCCGCGCGCTCGTGCCCGGGCGACGAAGCCCTCAAAGGCAGCGTTGTCGAAGAAGAGCTGGCTGATCAAGAAATCGACGCCAGCGTCGACCTTGCGCCTCAGGTGCTCGAGATCAGCCTCGGCGCTGGCGGCCTCCGGGTGGACCTCTGGATAACACGCGGCGCCGATCGAGAAGCCGCCGCGCTCGCGGATCAGCTCGACCAGGTCGCTCGCGTAGCGCAGCCCGCCTGGCGCCGGCTCGAAGGAGCGCTCACCCGCGGGCGGGTCGCCGCGCAGGGCGAGCACGTTGCAGATCCCGTGCTGCTCGAGGCGGTCGAGCACTCTTAGCAATTCGTCGCGGCTCGCGCCGACGCAGGTGAGGTGGGCGAGCGGCTCGATCCCGAGCTCGCGCTTGATCCTGCCGACCAGCTCGACGGTGCGCTCGCGGGCGCCGCCGCCGGCGCCATAGGTCACCGACACGAAGTCTGGCTCGAGGACCGCGAGGCTCTCGAGGCTGCGCCAAAGGACAGCTTCACCCTTCTCGGTGCGGGGCGGGAAGAGCTCGAAGGAGAAGACCGGCCGCTTGTGGGCGAGGCGCTCGCGGATCAACATCGCGCGGCCTTGAGTAGCAGAGCGCCGCGCGGTCGACCAGACGCGCCGCGGCGCGCGGCGATCAGCGACGCGGCGGCGACGCGGCGGGCGCGAGCCACACATCGCCCGCCTCGACGCGAAGAGAAGGGCCACCCGCGGCCGGGCGCACACGCAAGGCGCCGTCGTCGTCGAGGCCCTCGGCGATCGCCTCGTAGGGCTCGCCGTCGCCGCCGCGGAGCTGCACGACGCGCCCTCGCAGCGCGCAGTGTGCCTCGTAGCGGCCGCGCAGCGCGATGAAGCCGCCGCGTCCGTAGTCGACGAGGGCCGCCTCGACGCCGGCGAGCAGGTCGGCGAGCAGCGGGGCGCGACCGGTGACGACGGCGCCCTCGTCGACCAGGTTGGTGAATCGCCCGCGATCGAGGGGGAGCCCGTCCATGCGCAGATCCGCGCCGAAGGCCCCGCGCTCGCGGTAGACGTTGACGCCGACGCCGATCACCAGCGCCTCGGCCTGGCCGCCCTGCCAGCGCGCCTCGCAGAGGATCCCTGCGAGCTTGCGACCGCCGCAGAGCAGGTCGTTGGGCCACTTGAGCGTCGCCCGCGGGAGCCGCGGCCCCAGGGCCTCGCGCAGGCCGACGCCGACCGCTAAGCCGACCGCGCCCCACCCGCCCGCGTGACCGGCCAGCGCGGCGGGGCGGACGATCACGCTGAAGTACAGGCCCGAGCCGGGCGGCGACCACCAGGCGCGGCCGCGGCGGCCTCGACCGGCGCGCTGGGCGTCGGCGGTGACCAAGGCGCCGTGGGGCGCGCCCTCGCGGGCCCAGGCGAGCGCGCGGTCGTTGGTCGAGTCGATCTCCGAGTAGTGCTCATGGACATGGCCGAAGGAGCCTGTCCTGAGGTGCAGCGCGAGCGCGGCGAGCTGATCGTCCGCGTCGGCGCTCACGCCCAGCCGCCCTCGCGGGGCTCGAAGAGCAAGGAGACGTCGGCGGCGGGCGCCGAGTGGGTGAGGCGGCCGACGCTGATCAGGTCGACGCCGAGCGACGAGAGCGCGGCGATCCGCTCCAGGCCGACGCCGCCGCTGACCTCGAGCAGCGCCCGCTTGGCGGTGATCGCGACGGCCTCGGCGATCGCGGCGTCGTCCATGTTGTCGAGCAGCAGGGCGTCGGCCCGCGCCTCGAGGGCGTCGCGCAGCTCGCTCAGGTCGGTGACCTCACACTCGATCCGCAGGGTGTGCGGCGCCGCCTGACGGGCGGCGAGGATCGCCGCGGAGACGCCGCCCGCGGCGCGGATGTGGTTCTCCTTGATCAGCACGCCGGCGCCGAGGTCGTTGCGGTGGTTGTGACCGCCGCCGCAGCGGACCGCGTAGCGATCGAGCGCGCGCAGGCCAGGCATGGTCTTGCGGGTGTCGGTGATCCGGCAGCGGCCGGCGGCGGCGTCGACGTAGGCGCGGGTGAGGGTGGCGACGCCGCACATCCTCTGGAGCAGGTTGAGGGCGGTGCGCTCCGCGGCCAGCAGCGGGTGTGCGCCGCCGCGGAGGCTCGCCAAGACGCCGCCAGGCGGCGCCGCGTCGCCGTCGCGCGCGTGCGCCTCAAATTCGATCCGCGGGTCGACCCGGGCGAAGACCGCGCGGGCGACGGCGAGGCCGCTGACGACCAGGGGCGCCTTGGCGAGCAGGCGGGCTCGGACGTGGATGTCCTTGGGGACAGAGGCGCGCGTGGTCACGTCGCCGCTGGCGAGGTCCTCGGCGAGGGCGGCGTCGATGATGGCCGTGATCGGCCCGTACTCGCTCATGCTGGCTTCCATGCTTCGATCTCCCATCCGCGCGCGCGGGCGAGGCGGCGCAGTCGTGCGTCCGGGTTGATCACCCGCGGGTGACCGACCTTGGCCAACATCGGCAGGTCGGTGTAGCTGTCGGTGTAGAAGAAAGAGCGCGCGAGATCGACCCCGAGGGCGGCGGCGAGGCGCTCGGCGTGCACGATCTTGCCGGCGCCGCCGCAGGCGGGCGGCTGGTGGCGGCCGGTGAGTACGCCGGCGTCGTCGATCTCGAGCTCGCTGCAGAGGATGTGCTCGACGCCCAAGCGCGCGGCGACCGGCTCGGCCATGAAGCGCGAGCCGGAGGTGAGCAGGGCGACCTCGTGGCCGGCGGCGCGGTGCTCGGCGATCCGCTGGGGGCCCTCGACGCAGAGGGAGCTGGCGATCTCCGCGTCGAAGAAGCGCGTGATCTCAGCGGCGACCTCGCGCGCGTCGCGGCCGCGGTAGTCGGCGGCGACCCGCGCGATCACCCCCTCGAAGTCGAGCAGGCCGAGGCGGTATTGGCCGATCCAAAGCAGCGAGCGCAGCGCCCACGCGGGCGAGAGGCGGCCGCTGCGCCAGAGGTGACGCACCCAGAGCTCGCCCGAGTTGACGGCGATGAGCGTGCGATCGACGTCGAAGAAGGCGGCGACGCGGGTGGCCTCGCTCATGGGCGGAAGGTACTGGCCAAGAGCAGGTCCATCAACAGGTTCGAGGCGGTGTGAAAGAGCGCAGGCGCCCATAACGAGCCGCTTCGCCGCCACAGCCACGCGAACACCAGCGCGGGGAAGAAGGTCGCGAGGCGGGCGCTCTGGGCCATGCCGAAGAGGTGGCCGACCGCGAAGAGCAGGCTGGAGAGCAGCGCGGCCCGGCCGAAGGGGACGCCGAAGATCCGGCGCTTCGCCGGCCAACGCTCCTCAAAGGCGCTCATCAGGTAGCCGCGGTGGAAGACCTCTTCGGCGAGGGCGACGGCGAAGAGCCCGACCGCGACCTCATAAAAGAAGCCGAGGCCCGCCCACTGCCGCCACGCCAGCGGCAAGCGCAGCGCCTCGGGCCAGAACCCGCCGGCGTGGCCGCGGCAGAGGCGGCCGATCGTGCGCTCTAGGGAGCCGGCCCAGGGCGTCTGGCCTTCGAGCCAGAGCACGGGCGAGATCGAGCGCATCTCGCCGGCGCAGACTTCGCCGTAGAAGCCCCAAAACGCCAGGACAAAGGGCGGGAAGAGGATCAGGCAGGCGAGCGCGGCGATCTTGGCGCCGCGCCAGCTCCAGCGCGGGATCGGCCCGTCGGGCCCGACTTGATAGCGCGCCTGCACCTCGGGCTGGCGTCGTAGCAACCACCCAGGGAGGAAGTAAAACGCCGCGACGAGGCCGAGCCCGCGGGCCGCGGCGAGCCCAGGGATGAGCCCGCAGGCGCCATAAACCCCATAGACGGCGATGGTGGCGAGCACCGCTTGGCGGGCTCTGCCCAGATCCGCGGCGGGTGCGGGCGCCAATTGACCTCCGCTCAGCGCAGGCTAGAGGCGAGGCGCGCGAGGCGGCGGCGCAGGCTCTCGAGGGTCTCGACCAGCTGGTCGACGTGGTCGAGCACCTCGGTGTCACTGGCGATGGTCTGCACCTGGTCGCGGCTCAGCTTGGGTGACTCGAGCAGGCCGAGGGCGCTGACCAGGTAACCCTCGATCTTCTGCATGGAGAGGGCGGTCTCGCGGAGGTCATCATCGATAAAGAGGATGAGGTTCTCGAGGCCGCGCACCTGGTTGAGCGCCTCGCTCGGCGGATAGGCGCGGGTGGCCCGGTCCATGATGCGGTCGCGCGCGCGGGTGCGCGTGCCGCTGCGGCGGCGTTCAGCGTCGGTGTCGGCGGCGTCGCCGCCAGGGGTGGAGCGAGCGGCGGGGCGGCGGCCTTCGTCAGCGGGGAGCATGGCCTAGCGGATGCACGTCTGCGGGCGCGCAGGCAAGTTTTTGGCGGCGCGGCTTGCAGGCGCATCGATCGTGGGGATCCTTACGACGAGAGATCCGCCGCGGGCCGGGCTCTTGCCGTATCTTCCTCCGCTCGCGCAGCGCCGTCCGTCGTCGCCATGGCCGTGATCCCCGACGACAAGCTCCAGGAAGTTAAGGATCGGATCGACATCGTCGATCTCGTGGGGCGTTACGTCGGTCTGCGCCGCTCTGGCAAGAATTTTAGCGCCTGCTGTCCTTTTCATGATGAGCGCACCCCTAGCTTCTACGTCAACCCGGATCGCCGCAGCTACAAGTGCTTCGGCTGCGGCGTCGGCGGCGACGGCATCGACTTCGTGATGCGCATCGAGGGCAAGAGCTTCCTCGAGGCGACGCGGCGCCTCGCCGAGATCTACGGCGTCCACCTGCCGCAGCTCGGCGGCGCGCGCGGGGAGCGGCTGGTCCAAGAGGAAGCTGAGCGCGATCAGGCGTACGCGATCGCCCGCTTCGCCGCGGAGCACTTCCGCGAGACCCTGCTGCGGCGGCAGGAGGGCGCGGCGGGGCGGGTGTATCAGGCCGAGCGGCGGATCAGCCCTGAGATCGCCGAGACCTTCGCGCTCGGATACGCGCCGTCGCCGAGCGAGGCCGGCTGGGACCACCTCACCCGCGCCCTCACCGGCCAAAAATTCTCGATGCCGCTGGCGGAGAAGCTCGGCCTGGTCGGCCGCTCGGAGCGCACGGGGGCGTACTTCGACCGCTTTCGCGGCCGGCTGATCTTCCCGATCATCCAGCCGGGCGGCGCGGTGGTCGCCTTCTCCGGGCGGATCTTGCCGCTGCACGCGGACGCGCCCGAGGACGGCCGAGAGCCGCCCAAGTACATCAACTCGCCGGAGTCGCTGCTCTACACCAAGGGCAAGACGCTGTTCGGCCTGCACGCGGCGGCGCCGCTGATCCGCCAGCGCGGCCGGGCGATCCTCGTCGAGGGCAACGTCGACGTGCTGGCGATGCACCAAAAAGGCTTCGGCGAGGCGGTCGCGCCGCTGGGGACGGCGCTCACCGAGGCGCAGCTCCAGGTGCTGCGCCGCTTCACCGAGGGCGTGGTGGTCTGCTTCGACGGCGACCGCGCCGGCCGCAAGGCCGCGCTCGAGGCGACCTCGCTGCTGCTCGGCGCGAGCATGGAGCCGCGGATCGCCCTGCTCGGCGAGGGCGAGGACCCCGACGTGGTCCCGCAGGAGCGCCTCGCGGGGCTCTTCGACCGGCCAGCGCCGGCGATCGAGTGGCTGCTCCAGCGTATGGTCTCGCGCGGGGCCGCGGAGAGCATCGAGGCGCAAGAGAAGGCGCTCGACGTCCTCATCCCGCTCCTCCTCAAAGTGCAACGGGACTCGACCCGCGAGCTGTACCTCGACCTCGCCGCGAAATTGCTAAACATCGCCCCACGTCGCATATCCTCCCGCCTTCGCGGCGACCCTCGGCCGCCGCCCTCGCAGCCCGTGTCCCGCCCTCCCCCCGAACACCGCCCCGCTCCGCTCCCTGAGGTTCAGGTCGAGCTGGTCGCGCTCTTGGCGGACAACCCGCACATGTGCGCAGTGGCCGAGCGTGAGGGCGCGCTGGAGGAGCTCATCGACCCGCGGCTGCGGCGCCTCGCGCGGGCGATCACCGACGCGGCGAAGCGCGGCGAGCACCCTGGCGAGGGCGATCTGCTCGACGGCTTCGAGCTGGCCGAGCAGCGCCCGCTCCACGACAAAGTCTTTTGCGGGACCTACCGCGGCACCGAGCTCGACTTGGTCGCCGTCTTGCAAGAGCTGCTCGCGGTGCTCCGGCGTGAACGGACGCAGCGGCAGATCGGCGCGATCGATGACGAGATGATCGGCGCGCGGCAGCGGGGCGAGCTCGACCGCCTGCGCGCGCTCACGCTGGAGCGCGTCGCGCTCCGTCGCCAGTTGGATAATTTCCGGCTAAACCCCACCAACCCAGCCGTCCAGGCTGACCCGGTTCGGACCTAGATAGAAGCGAGAGGATATGACCTCTAAGACCAACGCACGCGCTGTCGACATCGAGAAGCTCAAGCGGCAGCTCATCGCCTTCGGCAAGAAGAAGGGCCACGTCACCCATGAGGAGCTCGCGGAGCTGCTCCCGGCGGACCTGGTCGACCCCAAAGAGCTGGGGGAGTGGGAAAAAACCTTGGTCGCCGAGGGCGTGCAGGTGGTCGCGCGCGAGGACGCCAAGGACGCGCAGAAGCCCAAGGTCGCGACGCGCAAGGTGATGGCGCGCCGCGAGGACGACGAGGAGGAGGACGAGCCCGCGCGCACCAACGACCCCGTGCGGATGTACCTGCGCAAGATGGGCTCGGTGTCGCTGCTCACCCGCGAGGGTGAGGTCGAGATCGCCAAGCGCATCGAGCAGGGCGAGCTGCGGGTCCTCGACATCGCCCTCTGCTCGCCGGTCGCTGTCCCGTACATCCTCGAGATGCACGAGCAGATCCGCCGCGGACAGATCCGCATCAAGGACGTCGTCAACGTCGCGAACCCGGCGGAGACCGGCCCAGGCGGGCCGATGGCGGTCGCGGAGGCGCCGACGCTGAACCAAGAGGCGGCGCTCGACAACCTCAACAAGCAGGTCGAGAAGATCCGCCGCCACCAGAAGGAGATCGAGCGGATCCGCGGCCAGGTCGCCGAAGAGGGGATCAGCGACGAGGCCCGCGTCGCCGCCGAGCGCTCGACCGAGGAGCACCGCCGACCGATCCTCGAGGCGATCCACGACATGAAGCTCTCGCGCCGGCCGATCGACGGGATCGTCGAGGAGCTGTCGCAGCTGGTCGAGCGGGTGACCCGCGCCGAGCGCGACCTGATCCAGTGCGAGCGCCGCGCCGGCATGGACCTCAAGGAGCTGAAGAAGCTCTTCAAAGACGTGCGGCTCAGCGAGGAGCAGGAGTTCAAGCTCTGTCGTCGCCTCGGCCTGCACCCGTCGGAGCTGCACGAGATCGAGGCGCGGATGAAGCTCGCGACCAAGCGGGTGCGCCAGGTCGAGCAAGAGACCAACATGCGCGCGTCGGAGCTGCGCGAGCTGCACGACAACCTGATGTCCGCGCGGCGCCAAGCCGAGCGCGCGAAGGCCGAGCTGGTCGAGGCGAACCTGCGCCTCGTGGTCTCGATCGCCAAAAAATACACGAACCGCGGCCTCCAGTTCCTCGACCTGATCCAGGAGGGGAACATCGGCCTGATGAAGGCGGTCGATAAGTTCGAGTACAAGCGCGGCTACAAGTTCTCGACCTACGCGACCTGGTGGATCCGCCAGGCGATCACCCGGGCGATCGCCGACCAGGCGCGGACGATCCGGATCCCGGTCCACATGATCGAGACGATCAACAAGCTGATCCGCACCAGCCGCACGCTGGTCCAAGAGCTCGGCCGCGAGCCGACCCCCGAGGAGATCGCCGAGCGCATGGAGCTGCCGCTCGACAAGGTCCGCAAGGTCCTCAAGATCGCGAAGGAGCCGATCTCCCTCGAGACCCCGATCGGCGAGGAGGAGGACTCCCACCTCGGCGATTTTATTGAGGACAAGAACACGATCTCGCCGACCGAGGCGGTGATCAACATGAACCTGGCCGATCAGACACGCCGGGTGCTCGCGACCTTGACGCCGCGCGAGGAGAAGGTGCTGCGCATGCGCTTCGGGATCGGCGAGAACTCGGACCACACGCTCGAGGAGGTCGGCCAAGACTTCTCGGTCACCCGCGAGCGGATCCGCCAGATCGAGGCGAAGGCGCTGCGCAAGCTGCGTCACCCCAGCCGCTCGAAGCGCCTCAAGGCGTTCGTCGAGAGCTAGGGCCGTTCTTCTCCAAGAGGGAGGAAAAGAGGAAGGGCGCCCGCGGTGAGCGAGCGCCCTTCCTCGTTTTTTGCCCTCTCGGACAGGTGCGTCTAGGCGGCGCGCAGGTTGATCTTCGCGTCCTCGCCCGCGCCGACGAGCTCGGCCCGGACGGTGCTGCCGCGGCGGAAGGCCCCGCCGAGGATCCCGGTCGCCAGCGGGTCGAGCAGCTCTTGCTGGATCAGCCGCTTCAGCGGGCGGGCGCCGAAGGCGAGGTCGTAGCCGCGCTCAGCGAGCCACGCCTTGGCCTCGTCGGCGATCTCGAGGTTGATCTCGCGGTCGGCGAGGCGCGGGCGCAGGCGGCCGAGCTGGATCTCGAGGATCCCCATCATCTGCTCGCGGCGCAGCGGGTGGAAGCTCAAGATCCCGTCGAGGCGGTTCAAGAACTCCGGGCGGAAGGCGCGGCGCAGGGCGGTCTCACGGGCGCGAGCCTCCTCGGCCTCGCTGAGCCCCTTGCCGAGCGCCTCGGAGCCGATGTTGCTGGTCATCAGGATGATCGTGTTGCGGAAGTCGACGACGTGGCCTTGGCTGTCGGTGAGGCGGCCGTCGTCGAGCACCTGGAGGAGCAGGTTAAAGACCTCCGGGTGGGCTTTCTCGATCTCGTCGAGCAAGACGACGCTGTACGGCCGACGGCGCACGGCCTCGGTGAGCTGACCGCCCTCCTCATATCCGACATAGCCGGGCGGCGAGCCGATCAGCCGCGAGACCGCGAATTTTTCCATGTACTCGCTCATGTCGACGCGCACGACGTTGCGCTCGTCGTCGAAGATGAACTCGGCGAGCGCCTTGGCGAGCTCGGTCTTGCCGACGCCGGTGGGCCCGAGGAAGAGGAAGGAGCCGATCGGCCGCGCGGGGTCGCCGAGGCCGGCCCGCGAGAGGCGCACGGCCCCGCTCACCCGCGCGATCGCCTCTTCCTGGCCGACGACGCGCTTGGCCAGGTTGGCCTCCATGTTGATGAGCCGCGCCTGCTCGGTCTCCAACATCTTGGAGACGGGGATCCCGGTCCAGCGCGAGACGATCCCGGCGACGTCCTCCTCTGTGACGACCTCGCGGAGGAAGGAGTGCTCGCCTTGCGCCCGCTCGATCTCTTGGCGCGCCTTGCTCCGCTGCTGCTCGAGCGCGGGCAAGGTCGAGTAGGTGAGCTCGGCGGCGCGGTTGTAGTCGCCAGCGCGCTCGGCACGGGTCGCCTCGGCCTTGACGTTGTCGATCTGCTCGCCGAGGCGCTTGATCTCGCCTAAGCGGTCGCGCTCCGACTGCCACCGCGAGCGCATCGCCGCGACCTCCTCGCGCAGCCCTGCGAGCTCGCGCTCGACCTCCGCGAGCCGGGCCGTGGCGCTGTCGCTGCGGTCCTCTTCGCGCTGGAGGGCGGTGCGCTCGATCTCGAGGCGGGTGATCTTGCGCTCGCGCTCGTCGATCGGCAGCGGCACGCTCTCGACCTCCATCTTGAGGCGGGCGGAGGCCTCGTCGATCAGGTCGATCGCCTTGTCGGGGAGGAAGCGGTTCTGGATGTAGCGGTGGCTGAGCTTGGCTGCCGCGACGATCGCCGCGTCTTGGATCCTCACGCCGTGGTGGGTCTCGAACTTGTCGCGGATCCCGCGGAGGATCGAGATCGCGTCCTCCACCGAGGGCTCGTCGATCAGCACCGGCTGGAAGCGCCGCTCGAGCGCCTTGTCCTTCTCGATGTGCTTTCGGTACTCGTCGAGGGTGGTCGCGCCGATGCAGCGCAGCTCGCCGCGCGCGAGCGCGGGCTTGAGCATGTTCGCGGCGTCCTGGGCGCCCTCGGCCTTGCCGGCGCCGACGAGGGTGTGCAGCTCGTCGATGAAGAGGATGATCTTGCCGCTCGCGGCCTCGACCTCCTTGAGCACGGCCTTGAGGCGCTCCTCGAACTCGCCGCGGTACTTGGCGCCGGCGACCAGCGCGGCGAGGTCGAGCTGCACCAGCTTGCGCTCCTTGAGGCTCTCGGGGACGTCGCCGCTGGCGATCCGCTGGGCGATGCCCTCGGCGATGGCGGTCTTGCCGACGCCGGGGTCGCCGATCAGCACGGGGTTGTTCTTGGTGCGTCGCGAGAGGACCTGGATCGCCCGCCGGATCTCGACGTCGCGGCCGATCACGGGGTCGAGCTTGCCTTGACGGGCGATCGCGGTGAGGTCGCGGCCGTACTTGGCGAGCGCCTCGTACTTGTCCTCGGGGTTCTCGTCTTGGACCGTCTGCGTGCCGCGCACCTCGGCGAGCGCCGAGAGCACGAGGTCGCGGCTGACGCCGAGGCTCTGGAGGAGCTGCGCCGCACGGACGCGCTCCTTCGCCGCCTTGTCGCTGAGCGCCCCGAGCAGGAGGTGCTCGGTGCTGACGAAGCGGTCGTGCAGCGACTCTGCCTCGGTCGCGGCGAGGTCGAGCAGCTCGCGGAGCTCGCGGGTGACGCCGACGTCGCCGCCGCTGACGCGCGGCTGCTTGGCGAGCTCGGCCTTGGCGGCGCGCTCGAGGGCGGCGCCGTGGGCTCCTGCGCGCTCGAGCAGGGGACGCGTCAGGCCGCCCTCTTGCTGCAGCGCGGCCATCAAGAGGTGGATGCTGTTGACCTCAGGGTGGCCGAGGTCCCGCGCCATCGCTTGGGCGTGGGCGATCGCGTGGCGGGTCTTGACGGTTGCGGTCTCAGGGTTGAAAGCGGCCATAGCGTTTCCTGGAAGGTGGCCTCGGCGGCGAGGCGTCGGGCATGGTGTCCATCCTCGTCGTCTGCGCAAGGCCCTGACCCCGCGGGGGCGGCGGGAGCTGCGCGATGATCTTGCGCGCCTCGGCGACTCGCGAGATCCTCGGGCCGTGCCGCGCCTCGCCGCCGCCCTCGCCTGCGGGCTCGCCTTCGGGCTCGCCTGCGGCCCCGCGACGCCTCCGGTCGAACATGTCCCAAAAGACATCGATGCGCCGAACCGGGCGACGATCAGGTGGTTCGAGGGCCCGCTGGCGGCGGCGCTGGCGGCGGCGGCGGCGGGCGAGCAGGTGATCCTCGACGTCGGCGCTTATTGGTGCGACTCCTGCCATGAGCTCGATGAGCAGGTGTTCTCGCTGCCGCGGGTCGTGGCGGCGGTCGAGGCCGGCTACCTCGCCGTCAAGATCGACGCGGAGAAGGATGAGGGCCCGGAGATCGTGGAGCGCTACCACGTCGAGGCTTATCCGACGGTGCTCGTGCTGGACGCGCACGGGGTCGAGCGCGGGCGGATCGTCGCGCCGGAGGACGCTGACGCGCTGCTCGCGGGGTTGTCCGAGATCGCGGGCAGGGGCGATCCCCTCGCGGCCGCGCGCGCGCGCGTCGAGGCGGATCCCGACGATCTCGCGCGACGTTATGAGCTCGCGCTCGGCTACGCGCTCACCGGCCGCCGCGCCGACGCCGAGGCGGAGTACGAGCGGGTCCTCGCGGGGGACCCTGAGAACGCCCGCGGGCTCGCCGCGAAGGCGCTCTTCGATCGCGCCGTGCTCCTCGCGGCCGAGCTCGACGGCGACGGCGAGCGGGCGATCGTGCTCCTCCGGGAGCTGCAAGCGCGCTTCCCGGCGAGCCCGCAGGCGCTCCGCGCGTACCGCTCGATCGGTCGCGAGTTGCATCGCCTCGGCCGCAGCGAGGAGGCGGTCGCGAGCTTGGAGGCGATGATCGCGGCGAAGCCGGCGAAGGTCGGCCTCAAGTCGAGCTACGGATGGTTCGCGGTGCGCGAGCGTTGTTGCGCCGACGCGGGCCTCGCGGCGGTCGAGGCCGGGCTCCAGCAGGCGCCGAATGACGCGGAGCTGCACCACCTCCGCGCCGAGCTGCGCGATCTCCTCGGCGACCACGCGGGCGCGCTCGTCAGCGCTCGCCGAGCGGCGGAGCTCGAGCCGAAGACCGCCCATTATCGCCGCCGCGTCGAGCGCTTGGCGGCCCTCTCGGAGGGCAGATGAGCGCGGCGATCCACGGCGCGCTCGCGCTCGCGCTCGCGTCGCCGCCCGCGGAGGTGATCGGCGGCTACCGCGACGCGACCGAGCTCCGCGAGCCCGAGCCCGATGATGGTGAGCAGCGGGTGATGATCGGCGGCCTGCTCTTCGCGCTCGGGCTGCTGCGCTCGGCCGCGGGCGTCGCCCAGTCGGTGACGATGACGCCTGGTCGTTGCCAGCAGATCTATGGAAAAGGGGTCTCCGATCGCGCCTGCTCAGGCCTCCGCACCTATGGCTTTGTCAGCGCGGGTTACGGCGGATTGATGGCCGCGGTCGGCGTTGGTTTCCTCGCGTGGGGGTTGGTGTCACGGCAGCGTTACCGGCTCTGGCAGCAGCGTCGTGGGGTGATCGCCGCGCCGCTCTCGCTGCCGCGCGGCGGCGGGCTTATGCTCGAGCTGCGCTTCTAAGGCGCTCTGTGGTTCATGAGCGCGACGTCTGCATCGGCGATGTCGCGCGCTCGCGGAGCACCGCGAGCGGCGCGCGGCGGGCCGTCGACGCGGCTCCGTGGGCCCCGCGCGCTGCGCTCGTTATGATCGCCTTGTCTTGCTCTCGGCGATCTTGTTACGGTGTCGACGCCGTGGGCGTGCTTGCGGCCCGGTGAGTGTCCCCTCGTCGCTCGCTCTCAGCCACCAACCAAGAGGATTGAGCTTATGAATCGCAGCCTTTTCGTACTAACCGCCCTCACGCTGCCGCTCTTCGGCTGCGCGGGCGATGACGGCAACCAAGAAACCGACAGCGCTACCAGCCAGGGTAGCATCAGCATCACGATCACCGGCAGCACGTCGGCCTCGTCGACGACGACGGCCGGCACGGACACCACGAGCGCGACCGAGGGCACCGGCAGCGAGTCCGATAGCAGCACCGGCGAGCCCGAGTGTGTCGTCGATGAAGACTGCGCCTCGGACAGCTTCGTCTGTAAGGATGGCGTCTGCGAGTTCGACCCGACCAAGTGCGGCGAGGCGGTGATCGACATCCCGATCTCGACGCCGAACATGATGCTCGTGGTCGACAAGTCGGGCTCGATGGTCGCCAACAAGTGGGACGGCGACGCGGACCCGAACACCGAACCGGTCACCCGTTGGTTCAGCCTCTACCAGGTGGTCGAGTTCATCGCGACCAACTTCAACGCGTCGATCAACCTGGGCATGCAGCTCTACCCGTCGCTCAAGGCGAAGACCGAGTACAACAATAACGCGTGCTTGGTGGAGATGACGCCGGAGGTGCCGGTGGCGCCGGAGAACGGCGCGAAGGTGCTGGGGGCGCTGCCGCCGGCCAGCGCGATGGCGCAGATCTCGGGGGGGACGCCGTCGCGGCTCGGCCTGCAGGCGGCGATCGACCACCTCGACGGCCTCAACGACGGCCTGCCGAAGTTCATCGCCTTCATCACCGACGGCGCCGCGAACTGCTCGCCGGAGGGCGCCGAGCCGCTCGACACCCAGCTCCTCTTCGAGACCTACGACGACCAGGTGTTGACGGCCGTCCAGGACGCGGTAGGCAAGGGGATCGGCGTCTTCGTCGTCGGTATCGACACCCCGAACCTCATCTCCGACGCCAAGCCCGACGGCAACCCGGACAGCACCAACCCCTTCGAGAAGCTCAACGAGCTGGCGATCGCGGGCGGCTTCCCGAAGAACGACCCGAACGAGCAATTCTATAACGCTCAGAACCAGATCGAGCTGCAGGCGGCGCTCAGCGCGATCGCCATGCAGGTGCTCCCGTGCGTCATCGACCTCAACCCGCCGCCGGCCTTCCCCGACTACGTCGAGGTCACCGTCAACGGCGTGCTCTACCAGAAGCCGCTGGCCGGCCCGGAGGAGTGCGGCTCCATGGACGGCTGGTACTACAGCACTCCGGAGCAGAACCAGATCACCCTCTGCGGCGCCGCGTGCAGCGAGTTCCAGATGAGCGGTAAGATCGACGCCAAGTACAAGTGCCCCGGTAGCGGTTGATCCCGCGCCCATCGCCCGCCGACGCGGGCGCAGCGAGCCCCGACCTCATCGTGCGGTCCGTCCCCCAACGCGGGGCGATCGCCGGGGAGGCCGGGGTTCGCGGCGTTCAGCGGCCGAGGAAGAGAGGCAACAAAAAAAGATCCGGAGGGGCCGCGAGGCCCGGTGTCAGAGCTGGCGTACGACCGAGAACGGGAGACGCCATGAAGCCCACGCCATTCGCCATCACTCGCTTGTTCTGCACCCTCTGCCTCACCGCCTGCGCTGGCGGCGAAGAGGAGGAGAGCGCGACCACCTCAGGTGGCGGGATCACGACGATCGCGCCGACGACCAGCTCGAGCTCGAGCTCGGGCCAGGGCCAGGGCGGCGAGGAGTCGAGCACCAGCGACGGGTCGACCACCGACGCCCTCATCCCCTGCTCCAACGATGAGGAGTGCCCCTCGGGCGACATCTGCGAGGACGGCTTCTGCGGGCTCTGCCTCGACTGCTGCGGCGAGGCGGTGCTCGAGATGAAGATCACCACGCCGAACATGGTGCTCGTGGTCGATAAGTCGGGCTCGATGGTCGCTAACTCGTGGGACAGCGACGCGGACCCGAACACCCCGATGGTGACCCGGTGGTTCAGCCTCCACCAGGTCGTCGAGTTCATCGTCAGCGACTTTGGCGCGTCGATCAACCTGGGCATGCAGCTCTTCCCGTCGCTGAAGGCGAAGACCGAGTACAACAACAACGCGTGCTTGGTCGAGATGACCCCGGAGGTGCCGGTCGCGGCGGAGAACGGCGCGAAGGTGCTTAGCGCGCTGCCGCCGGCGAGCGCGATGGCGCAGATCTCGGGCGGTACGCCGTCGCGGCTCGGCCTGCAGGCGGCGATCGCCCACCTGGAGAGCATCGACGACGGCCTGCCGAAGTTCATCGCGTTCATCACCGACGGCGCCGCGAACTGCTCGCCCGAGGGCGCTGACCCGCTCGATACGGGGCTGCTCTTCGAGGCCTATGACGACCAGCTCCTGGGCGTGGTCGAGGACGCGACGAGCAAGGGGATCGGCGTCTTTGTGGTCGGGATCGACACGCCCAACGAGCTCACTCCGGTGAAGCCCGACGGCAACCCCGACGGGGTGAACCCCTTCGCCAAGCTGAACGAGCTGGCGATCGCCGGCGGTTACCCGAAGAACGACCCGAGCGAGCAATTTTACAACGCGCAGAACCAGATCGAGCTGCAAGCGGCGCTGGTGGGGATCTCGGAGACGGTGCTCTCCTGCGTGATCGCGCTCGACCCGGTGCCGGTGTTCCCCAACTACGTGGAGGTGAAGGTCGACGAGGTCTACTACGGCAACACGCAGGTGACGGACTGCGCCACCCAGGATGGTTGGATGTACACCTCTCCGGCGAAGGATGAGATCGAGCTGTGCGGGGTCGCCTGTATGGACTTCCAAAAGAGCGGCAAGCTCGACGCCCAGTACAAGTGCAAGCCGCTGGGATGACGCCCGGGGCCGTATCGGGGGCGATCTGCCAGGATGCTCGTTTGCGCGCAGGTCGCCCCCGTGCCCTCTTGGGGCGCTGATCGAGGTGTCTCTTAGGACAGGATGAGAGCGCTCGGTGTGGGGGTGAGGACCCGCAGATCGAGCGGCGTGCTTGGGATCCGGGGCGGGTTGTGTTAGGTCCCCTCGTGGAGGAATTGGACCATGGACACACGAGCCTTCCTGACCATCGCCTTCCTCGGCCTCGCCTGCGCGAAAGATCCCGGGGGGTCGACCGCGCCGGTCGCCGCAGGGCCGGCCTCGTATGAGACCTGCGCCGACTACGTGCAGCGGATGAGCCCCGGGGTGCGCTGCGTCAGCCTCGAGGCGAGCCGCTGCCAGTGTGAGTTGGCGTCGGCCCCGGGGGCAGGCGCGCCGCAGCCGCAGCCGCAGCCGCAGCCGCAGCCGCAGCCGCAGCCGCAGCCGCAGCCGAATTCGAAGACCGGGCCGGCGGCGCTGACGAGCCCGCAAGGGGGGGCGCTGCGCCGCGCGGAGCTGGTCTTCTCGGGCGCCCCGGATAACACGACGGTGCAGTGCGTGAGCGGGCCGTGCCCGACCCAAGCGGCGGTGATGATCGCGGTGGCCGGCTATCCGCCGGTGTCGATCGCGGGTGAGGCCGCGACGGTGCGCCTGGAGCTGCGCGCGCCAGGCCACAGCCCCGCGACGATCGATCAACGGCTGGTGCCAGGCCCGAACAACGTCGCGGTGTCGCTCGAGCCGACGGGGACGGTCGATCCCAAGAAGGCGACGGTCGCCTTCGATAAGGCGCCGCCGGGGACCACCGTCGCGTGCGTCAGCGGCCCTTGCCCGGATCGGCTGGTGCGGCCAGTTACGGACGCGTTCCCAGAATTCGCGATCGGCCAGACCGACCGCGAGCGGAGCGTGGTCCTCCAGTTCGTCGCGCCGGGCTTCCGCACGGAGAGCAACCTCTACGTGCTGCTGCCAGGGCGTAACCGGATCCCGGTCGAGCTCGATCCGGTGAAGCCGGATAACCGCTGAGCTGGGGGCCGCCACGGATGGAGGCCACACCGCCGACCCGCGCCAGGCGCCCGCTCGTCGAGGCGCTCGAGGATCCCTCCTACACGCCGCGACGCGACGATCTACCCGCGCTGATCGAGATGCTCGCGGCGGCCGAGCAGGAGCAGGCTCGGGTGATCGAGCGGGCGATCCTGCGGATCGGCGAGGCGGCGGCCCCAGGGTTGGTCGGGCGCTTGCACGAGGCGAGGCCGCCGCTGCGCGCTCGCCTGATGCGCGCGCTCGGGCGCTTGTTCGGCGCTCCGGTCGCGGTCGAAGCGGCGGTCGGGGCGCTGACGGACAGCGACCCGAAGACCCGCCACAGCGCCGCGATCGCGCTGGGCAAGGCGCTGTCGCTGGAGGATCCGCGGGTCGCTCCGGCATTGCTCGCCGCCGCCGAGGTGGCGAGCGACGGCGCCGATCTGCGGCCGCTGGTCGAGGCGCTCGGCAAGCGCGGCGACGCGGCGGCGCTCGCCTGGTTGGAGGGCCTCGATCCGGGGCAAGACCACGAGCTGGCGCGTCTGCGGGGGCGAGCGATCTTGACCCTCGGGCGCACGCTCGCGCGCGAAGACGCCGCCTCCGAGGTGCTCGGGGAGGTCATGCCCGCCGGCGCGGTGTGGGCCGCGCTCACCTGCCGACCTGGCCTCGAGACCTTGTTGCAGGACGAGCTCGAGGAGACGGGGGCGCTCGCCGAGCCGGAGATCGTGGGCGCGGGGCGGGTCGAGGGGCGCCTGCTGCGGCCGCTCGGCGAGCTCCTTCGGGGGGCGCGCACGGCCCTCGAGATCAGCCTGCTGTTGCCGCCCACGCGGGGTCCGGTGGTCCCGGCGGTGGTCGACTCCCTGAGCGCGCCGGCGACGCGTCGGCTGCTCACGTCGCTCACGCGGGGGCCCCTCCGCTATCGGCTCGCCTGGCAGGACGGCGGGCATCGCCGCGCGGAGACCTGGGCGATCGCCGCGGGGGTGCGTGAGCGCGCGCCCGAGCTGCGCAACGACCCGACCGCGAGCACGTGGGAGGTGAGGATCGGCCAGGGGTCCGGCGAGGTGAGGCTCGAGCTGGTGCCCCGCCGGCTCGTCGACTCGCGATTTTCGTATCGGTGCGGCGATATCCCGGCGGCCTCGCACCCGACGGTGGCGGCGGCGCTGGTGCGCTTGGCTGGGGTGCGCGAGGGTGATGTTGTGTGGGATCCGTTCGTCGGCTCCGGCCTGGAGCTGTGCGAACGCGCGCGTTTGGGCCGGTACGAGCGCTTGATCGGCAGCGATCGCGACGCCGCGACGCTGGAGATCGCCCGGAGCAACCTCGTCGCTGTCGGCGCCGAGCGCTTTGAAGTGCTGGTCGCCGACGCCCTGACGCACGAGGTCGCCGGCGGCGTCACCTGCATCCTCACCAACCCGCCGTTAGGCCGACGCCTGCACCGCGACCGAATCGACGCGCTGCTCTGCGCGTTCCTCGGGCGCGCCGCGAAGGCGCTGCGACCGGGCGGTCGCCTGGTGTGGATCACGCCCCAGCCGCGCGAGACTGGGATCGCTGCCCGCTCCGCGGGCCTCTCCCTCGAGCGCCACCTGGCCGTCGACCTCGGCGGTCTGCACGGGGTGGTCGAGGTGTGGCGCCGTCCGTAACGAGGAGAAAAAAGGTGCCCAGGGACGGAATCGAACCATCGACACGCGGATTTTCAGTCCGCTGCTCTACCAACTGAGCTACCTGGGCGAGGGGCCCCGGTGGTACGAAATCCCGGTGCTGCCGTCAAGCGCTTCGAGCTCACGATCTGTTTTGGCGAGCTGCATCACCGAATTTCCGGAGGTTGTTCGCTGGGCGAGGCTGGTGAGCCTCGTGAGCCTCGTCGGTATGGCGCCGCTGACCGCGTCGGCCGCGTCGCCAGCGCCGCCGCTGGTGGGCCCACGGCGGGGCCCAGGCGGCGAGGTGCGGGTGTTCGGCGCGGTGCATCGGCCGGCGATCGGGGTCGCGATCGCGATCGACTACGCGTGGCGCCGGGCCGCGCTGGCGGTCGGGGCGGAGTTCAACCCCTATGTCGCGACCGGACCTGGAGATCTTACGCCGGGCGCGTTGCATTTTTTTGGCGGCGCGGAGCACCGCGTGCCGATCGGCCGGGTGACGTTGCGGCAGCGATTGGCGGTCGGCCCCGCGGTCTTGTTGGCGGACACGCTCGGGCCGCCGCGTGGGTCGGTCGGGCTCTTCCTCGAGGCGGCGCCGCTGAGCATCGAGATGCAGACGCAGCGCGAGCGCCTCGCGGTGACGCTCGAGGCCTTCTCGCTGGCGATCTCGGCGCCTGCGCTGGGGGAAGATCTACAGCTCCGCTACCAGTACCGCGCCGGCATCGGCCTGCGCTTTTAGCCCGCGTACGGGCCATTGGGGGCGCGTAACCCCATCGAGCGTTGATTCTCACGTCCACCGCGTAGTGGTAAGCATGCAGTCATGCTTCGCCTCTCGTCCTCGATCCTCCTCCTGGTGCTCGCTGGCTGTATGGTCAGGCTCGGTGATTCGGCGCAGAGCGAGGGCAGCGCGCCGCCCGCTGAGAAGGGCGCTCAGCCGGGGACCGAGCCGGTGCTCGGCGGCGGCGGTGAGGGCGGAGCTGGCGGCGCAGGTGGTGAGAGCGGCGCAGGCGGAGCTGGCGGCGCAGGTGGTGAGGGCGCGGCTGACGGCGGCGCGAGCGGTCCGGGCGCGCAGGCGGCGAGCGGCGCTCCGGTGAGCGCGGGCGCGCCGGAGACGATCGAGGAGAAGCACGTGTCGCGCTCGGCCGGCGTGGAAGGCGGCGTGACTGTCTTCTGGCCGCGGATCATCCCGCGTGAGATCGTCGACGCGAACCGCGACCTCGGCGCGGCGCTCCAGCGCCATGTGCGTGGGGTGGTCGAGCGCGCGCTGCCAGGGCGGCCGATCGACTTCCGCCCCGAGCCGGAGCGGGTCTGCCCGAAGGGCGGCTGCAAGGGCCCGACGGTCGGGCTGTTGCTCTCACGCCGAGACCAAGGATGCATCGTGCTCGCGCTGATCTCCAAGCCCGGCGAGGCGCCGACGAAGATCCTCCCGTGGGCGGGCTCGGTGACGCTGCGCGCCGATATGGTGCCGTTCCGCGAGTACCCGGAGCAGATGATCACGGTCGCGGACTACATCCCGTGCTCGTCGCTGCTGACGACGATGGATCGCAACGAGGCGGCGATCGCGGCGGAGATCAAGCGGGCCGCGGGGCTGTGACCCGGGCCCTGTCTCTCAGGACAGGCTGTCTCTCAGGACTAGAAGCGGAGGAGCACGGTGGCGCCGCTGTAGCGCGGGGTCACGGCGCCGCCGAAGGTGAGGCGCGGCGCGGCGCGGCGGGCGTGCCGGGGCGGGGGGCGGTCGTTGATCGCCCTGTACGCGGCGAGCTGCGCGACCCCGCCGAGCGCCAAGAGCAGGCCGAACCCCTGAAAGGCGCCGGAGAAGCCGGCGCCGGTCTTTCCGCCCTCGGTGAGGTAGGGGAAGGCGAACCAGGGGCCGACGATCGGGACCATGAAGTTGCGACCCGCGGCGATCAGCGCCTCACCGCGCGGCCCTTGGCTCGGATCGTCGACGCGCCTGCTGCCGATGTCGTGGAGGATCGCTCCGCCTAACGCGGTGAAGGTGTAGGTCAAGAGGAGGATCCCGCCGCCGCTCGCGAGCGACGCGATCCCGGTCGCGCGCATCCAGCGGTGTCGCGGCGCGGGCTCGGGGGCGGGCTCGGGGGCGGAGGCGGGCTCCGGCGGCGCTGTGAGCTCGGGGGCGGAGGCGGGCTCCGGCGGCGCTGTGAGCTCGGGGGCGGGCTCCGGCGCGAGATCAGGGAGCGCGCGGGCGCTCGCGGCTGCGGGCGAGCCGAGCCCGACCGCGATGACCGTCGAGAGCGCGAGACGAACGAGCGTGGTGTCCCTCTCCATCATCGACCACGGTATCACCGCCGGCGGCGCGGTGGGCTCGTCGAGGTGCTTCGCGCTCGAGGATACGCGAGCGGGCCGGTTGGGGCGGGCTCGCCCGCCGGCGAGGAGGCGCCGGCCATCGCGCGGAGCTGCTATACCGAAGCGCTGGTATGAGGCCACTCGTCGCGGCGATTCGGGCGATCTTGGCGGTGACGCTGCGGATCTTTTTTAAGAAAATTGAGCTCCGTGGGGTCGAGCGGGTGCCGACCGCGGGGCCGGTGATCTTCGTGCTGAACCACCCGAACGGGCTGATCGACCCGGTCTTTTTGCTGTGCCTCGCGCCGCGGCGCGTCTGCTTCGTCGCGAAGGCGCCGCTGTTCAAGATCCCGGTGGTCGGCGCGTTGGTCCGCGCCTTCGACTCGTTGCCGGTGCAGCGCCGCCAAGACGAGGCGAGCGGCGTCGACAACACGGAGACCTTTAAAAGAGCGCGGGCGCTGCTGCTCGGCGGCGGCAGCCTGGCGATCTTCCCCGAGGGCGCGTCGCACAGCGACCCGCGGCTGCGGCCGCTCAAGACGGGGGTGGCGAGGATCGCCCTCGGCACCGGGCTTGCGGACCTCAAGATCGTACCAGCGGGCCTCTACTACACGGACAAGGCGATCTTCCGCAGCGAGGCGGTGGTCTATTTTGGCGAGCCGTTGGCGGTCGCTGCGGCGACGCCGGGTGAGGACGGGGCGCCTCCGGAGGCGGCGGTGCGGGCGTTGACCTCGGCGATCGAGCGGGCGCTCAGCGAGGTGCTCTTGCAGGCGGATGAGGCGGCGGCGCTGGCGCTGATCAGCCGGGCGGAGCGGGCGTACAGCGCGGCCCAGGCGGAGCAGGCGGCGCCGGCGCTGGTCGACCGCTTCGAGCGGCGACGCCGCTTCATTGCCGGGTATCACCACCTCCTCGAGCACGAGCCGGAGGCCTTGAGCGAGCTCGTGCGGCGCCTCGACGCGTACGAGGCCGAGCTGACGCGGCTGGGCTTGACGCCCGAGCACCCCTCGGCGGCGGCGCTGCGCGGCGGGGCGATCATCCGGGTCGGCCTCTCTAGCTTCTTTATACTGGCCGCGCTCGCGCCGCTGGCGATGGTCGGCACGCTCGTGCATTACCCGGCATATCGGGCGATCGGCGCGCTCGCCCGCCGCGTCGCGCGCGATGAGGATGACCTGCTGTCGACGATCAAGGTGCTCGGCGCGCTCTTGCTGTTCCCGTTGACGTGGGCGCTGTGCGCCGCGGCGGTGGGGCTGCGCGTCGGCGGGCCGTCGGCGGCGCTGGCGCTGCTGCTCGCGCCGCTGAGCGGGTGGGCGGCGCTGCGCTTCTGGGAGCGGGTCGATTGGCTCGGGGCGGGGGCGCGGGTCGCGTGGATCTGGCTGTGGCGGCGCTCGCTGCTGGCGCGGCTGAGCGCGGCGCGGGCGGCGATCCACGCCGAGATCGCGGCGATCGAGCGGCGCTATGGCGCGGCCTGATCGCCGCTTGGTGCGTCGGCGAGGCCGAGCACTTGGTGGACGAGGGTCGGCCCGGTCTTGCCCTTGAGGTTCACCTGCTCGGCGACGCCGAAGCGCACGGCGTCGCCGAGCTGCTGGCGCACCGCGTGGGAGACGAGGATCGGGGCCCCGAGGGCCTTGGTCGCCGACTCGATCCGGCTGGCGATGTTGACGGTGTCGCCGATCGCGGTGAAGTGCATCTTCTCCGGATGGCCCATCTCACCGACGATCACCGGGCCGAAGTGGACGCCGATGCCGATCCGAAACTCGGTGTCGAACTGACTCTTGATGTAGACGTTGAACTCGCGCAGGCTCTCCTGCATGCCGATCGCCGCGGCGACGGCGTCATAACAGGCCTCGCGGGCGCTCGCTCGCTCGAGGCCGAAGATCGCCATGATGCCGTCTCCCATGTACTTGTCGATGTAGCCGCCGTGGCGCAGCACTGGCTCGCCGACCTTCTTAAAATAACGGCCGAGGATGTGGATGACGTCGTAGGGGAGGTGGCCCTCGGCGAAGGGGGTGAAGTCGCGGATGTCGCTGAAGAGGATCGCGAGGTGGCGCTCCTTGCCGGCGGTCTGGGCGTTGCCCTTGACCGCGAGCTGGATGTCCTCGTCGTCGAGCACGAGCCTGCGGACGCGTACGGGGCCGCGGACGACGGCTTGGCAGGCGAGGCGGATGTTGGGGTCAAAGCCCTTCTTGAGGGCGAGCGCGGCCTCGAGGTCGCTAGGGGGGGCGAGGTTCTCGGGGTGATCGAGCACGACCACCCGGCAGGTCGAGCAGCGGCCCTTGCCGCCGCAGGCGGCGGCGTGGGGGATCCCGGCGGCTCGGGCGAGCTCCAGCAGGGTCTGTCCAGGCTGCGCCTCGTCGTGCTCGATGGCGCGCTCTCGATCAAATTCGATGGTGGCCATAGCAGGGCGAGAGTAACGCACTCGGGCGCTCGCCCCTGCGCGGCGATCGGCGCGGTGATCGTGGGCTTTTTCTACTGCGGGATGATCACGACGTCGCTGAGGGCGCTGGCGTTGCCGCCGGCGGGGTAGGCGTAGGAGGAGTAGGAGTCGAGGCCCCAGACGACGAGGCCGAAGGGGCCGGCGCTCTCGGCGAGGTGGAGGCCGTTCTCGCACCCCTTGACGCCGACCCCGGCGCGGACGAGGTCGACGGTGGTGTATTCATAAAACCCCTCGTCGCCGACCGGCTTCCAGCCGTCGAGCTCGCCGAGGCAGTCGACGGTGACCGGCTCGAACTTGTTGGCCTTGCGGGCGCGGGTGAGCACGAGGTTGGTGGTCGGATAGGTGGGGTCGGTGAAGAAGGCGTAGCGGCCGAGGAACTGGGCGGGCGGGAGCACGATCACGAACTCCTCGTCGCCGAGCATCGGCGGATATCCCATGGCGGTGGCGCCAGGGCGGGTGCCGCCGGGGAGGTTGGCGGTGACCATCATCTGCGCGAGCGCGAAGGGGTGCTTGGCGTCCTGGCTGCTGACCTTAAAGGCGAGATCGGTCTTGAAGTCGGCGATCTGGCCCTGCGCGAGGGCGGCGGGGGCGCCGGGGATCGGCGGGTTGTAGGTGAGCGTGGTGCCGTCGACGACCCCGACCATCCGGTAGTCGATGACCTCGGGGGCGAGGTCTTTGCGCCGAGTTTCATAAGGCGCGGCGACGTAGGTCGAGCCGAGGGCGGTGACGGCGCTGTTCTGCTGATGCGCGGACTCGCCGCCGGGGGCCGGGGTCGGCTGGAGGCGGAGGAAGCGGTTGCCGGTGTAGAGGCCGACGGGCTTGTCGCTGAGCACGATCGTGCCCGAGGGGTCCTTCTTTTGGGCTTGAGGGAGCTGCCACTGCATCACCTCGCCCGCGTTCACCTCAAAGACGGCGAGCTGGTCGGCGAGGGCGCCATTGAGGCTGGGACCTGAAGAGAGCTCGGCGGTGGGGCGCAGCTCGACCTTGGTGCCGTCCTCGAGGCCGACGATCTGCATCCACAAGGGGCCAGGGGGGTTGTGGGTGCCGATGGGCGGGGCGATCGCGACGTAGTTGTTGCCCCATACGGCGGTGGGGAAGAGCAAGGAGGCGCTGGGGAAGTGCGAGGGGGCGCCGCCGAAGGGCATGATGTCATACGCGGTGACGGGGATGGTCGCGCTGATGACAAAGGCGTCGCTGCGGCCGGAGGCGGGGATGACGGTGGAGGCGTTGACCGCGGGGGTGACCGGGCAGGAGAGCTTGACGTTCGTCTCCGGCATGACCGAGGTGGGGTCGCTGGAGAGGAAGATGACGGCGACCCCGTCGGTGGGGATCCCCTCCGCGGGCAGCGTCGGCCAGTCCTTGGGCGCGAGGCCAGGGGTGACGAGGCGGGCGGCGCCGCTGATGTCGAGGGCGGCGCCGCCGCGCGACAACGAGACTTGTGCGGGGTGACCCCAGGTGTTGGCCAAGAAGGCGGCGAAGCAGGGCGGCTTGGCGGGGGGGTAGGCGGGCGGCGTGGGGACGATGAACTCGCAGCCAAAATTGGCGTCGCTGGCGGCCGCGGAGGCGCACGCGGCCACACAAGCGCCGGCGGCGCAGCCTTGATCGGGGGCGCAGGTCTCGACGACGACGCCTTGTTCGTCGATGACGTCGCGGAGATCAGCGCTGCATGAGAGCACGCCTGGATCGACGCCGGTGGTGCCAGTGTCGGAGTCGGAGTCGGAGTCGGTGGCGGAGTCGGTGGCGGAGTCTGAGTCGGAGTCGGTGGCGGAGCCGGTGGCGGCGCTTGTGCTGCTGTTGGTGTCGGTGCCCGTGGTGGTGGTATCGGTGGCGCTGTCGCTCTCGCTGGCGGCGGTGGCGGTGCCCCCTTGGCTGGTCCCGGCGGTGGTGGTGGCGTCGGTGCCGCTGGCGTCGGTGGTCGCCTCCGTGGCGGTGGCCTGGTCGGTGGCGGCGCTGGTGCTGGTGGCGCTGTCGCCGCCCGAGTCGCCGGAGCAGGCGAGCGTGGCCGCGCAGAGCGCGGGGATGATCGGGGCGAGCAGGCGCCTCGTGGTCCTCTGCTCGGTGTTTTGAGTGGTCTTTGGATCGCTGCTGTTCATCGCTGGGGCGCTCTTTGGCGGGTCGGACTAGGGGTACTCGGTGAGCACGTGCACGTCTTTGTGGTCGCTGAGGTAGACGGCGCCGCTCAAGTCGGCGCGGATCGTGAGGCCCTCGGGCAGGTTGACCTTGGTGCTCGCGGCGCCGATCTCTTGGCCAGCGGGGGTGTACTCGAAGTGATGGACGGTGCGGTTCTGCTGGGGGGTGATCCAGTTGTAAACCTCGCCGAGGATGAAATTGTCGCCGCGCAGGGGGATCTCCTGGTGGCGCATGCGGAAGGAGTCGTAGCAGTGGCCGCCGTTCCAGGTCTCAAAGTCGATGGTGGCGCGCTGCGCGTCGGCGGTGATCGAGCCGTCGGCGGCGTAGAAGCGCATCTTGATCAGGGTGCCCGTCGGCCGCCAGAGGAAGACGAAGTTGGACTTGTCGTTCATGCCGACGGTGAAGCCGTCGTACCAGTAGTGGTAATCGACGGACATGTGCACGGCGGCGTTGTCCTTCCAGGAGCCGTCGGCGTTGAAGCGGCGGTAGTAGATGCCGTTGCCGCTGTGCACTTGGGCGGCGACGACGCCCTCGCCGGTGGCCTGGTTGACGGCGAGGTGGGTGCCGTAGACGGCGCCGATGTTAAAGGCGACCGCTTGAGCCTTTTTGACGGCGCCGTCGGCGCTGAGGTGGACGATCTGGGTCTCGCTCGGGGAGACGGCGACGACGGCGTTGCCGACGGCGTCGATCGCGGCGTCGTACATCTCGCCATAACCGTTGGGGATCGCGAGGGCGGTGCCGCTGGCGACGATCGGCTGGCACTTGTCGTCGAGCAGGGCGTAGCGGATCTGGCTGTTTGGCTGGCCGTTGCCGGCCTCTAACCAGGTGAGGAGGACCTTTTGCGACTGGCGGGCGATGTGTATCTCGGGCCAGGCGGTGCCGGCGTTGCTGGTGTAGGTCGCGGCGATGAACTCGGCGCGGCGCAGCGAGCGGTCGCCGTTGTAGCAGGTGACATAGAGGTTGGGCTTGGCGTCGCGGACGAGCACGAGGGCGCCGTCGCCGGCGACGTCGTAGTCGGTGTGCGCGGGGCCGAGGTCGAGCACGACCTCGGTGTCGCAGGCGTCTGGTAGGCCGTCTTGATCGAAGTCGAGGTCGTCGTCGCCCTTGGGGCAGATGTCGTCGGCGGTGCAGATCCCGTCGGCGTCCGGGTCGTCGGGGTTGTCGAGGGGGCAGGCGTCGCAGGCGTCAGGCGCGCCGTCGGCGTCGGCGTCGAGGGCGTCGTCGCCGTCGAGGCAGGCGTCACAGGCGTCGGGTACGCCGTCGGCGTCGTCGTCGAGGGCGTCGTCGCCGGCGAGGCAGAGGTCGCAGGCGTCAGGCACGCCGTCGGCGTCGGCGTCGCTGAGGTCGTCGCCGGCGGGGCAGAGGTCGCAGGCGTCCGGGACGGTGTCGTCGTCGGCGTCGGGGCCTTCGGCGCCTGGTCCGCAGGGAGGATCGCCGGTGGGATCGCCGGTGGGGTCGCCCGAGGTCGTGATGGCGTCGGTGGTCGCCGAGGTGGTCGCCGAGGTGGTCGACTCGCCAGAGGAAGAAGAGGAAGAGGACGTGCTCGTCGCGCCGCCGCTGCTAGTGCTCGCGGCGCTCGAGGTGCCTGGATCGCCGGTGGTCGAGGTGGTGGCGCCTGATGAGTCGCTGTCCGAGTCGGAGCCTTGTGTGTCGCTCGCGGAGGAGATCGCGTCGTCACCGCAGCCGACCACGAGGCCGAGGAGAGCGACCACCCACCGCCGATGCTTGATCCTCATCGCCATCGGATCACGCTACTAGGAGCGCCGCCCGTCTGACCAGCGCGGGCTGAGAGCCGGCCGACCGGACGGGCGGCGCGCCGACGCGCTCGACCTGCCTTGTGTGGTTCGATCTGTCTTACAGGACAGGTCGTAGCTGCGCCTCGGGCGACGCTCAGCCGGCGAAGGGCTGGAAGAGGCCGAAGTGGCCGCCCGTGGGGTCGGCGATCACGGCGATCCGGCCGACCTTTGGGACCTCGATCAGCGGCGCGACGACCTGGCCGCCGAGCCGCTCCGCGCGGCTCCGCGCGGCCTCGAGCGCCTCGACGACCACGTAGGTGAGCCACATCGCGGGCATGCCGATGGCCTCTTGGAGATCAGCGACGCCCTCGGCGGAGGTGGGGCCGACGCCGAAGACGATCCCGCCGGCCGGCGAGGGCTGCTCGACCCAGCCGATGACGTCGCGGTAGAAGCGGCGCGCGCGCGCGGGGTCGGAGGAGGAGAGGGTCTCCCAACAAAACTCGCCGAGCTGGGGGATCTCCGGCGGTGTGTCGCCGTTGCTCGAGTGGAGCAGGCCGAGGGCGGCGTGGTCGAAGTCCATGATCATCGCGATCCGGCCGACTTGGGGGACGTCCATGGGCCCGAAGGCGACGGCGCCGCCGCCGGCCTCGGCGGCCTTGGCGGCGGCGTCGACGTCGGTCACGGAGACGTAGCTGGCCCAGAAGGAGGGCATGTTGGGATCTGGCTTTTGGGTCAGGCCTGCGACCCCGCGGTCGCCGATCTGGGCGATCGGGTAGTCGGGCTCACCAGGGCCCATCGGCATGTTTTTAAAGCTCCAGCCGAAGAGCTCGCCGTAGAAGCCCTTGGCTCGCTCGAGATCGCTGGTCATCAGCTCGCGCCAGACGACGCGGCCAGGGGTGTGCTTGGGAAGGTTCATGCGTGATCACTCCGTGGGGTTGCCCCTTCAAATGAAGGAGGCGGCCGACATATCACGGGTCGGCGCCGGTGTGCGACTTCGAGCGTGCGTAAACCAGCACGCGGAGCCGTGAAACTGGGGGCGATCCGCAGAGTTTGGGCAGCACGGGCGAAATAGGGGCCCAAAGCGGTGGTTCGGGCGGGTGCGCTGGCTTGACCACCCCCGCGGCGGGGGCAGACGCTGGAGTCGATGAGCGCGCCGGATGACCCGATCTACCTCGACTACAACGCGACCACCCCGCTGTTGCCCGAGGTCGTCGACGCGATGCTGCCGTACCTGCGCGAGCACTTCGGCAACCCGTCGAGCGGGCACGTCTATGGGGCGCGGGCGAGCGCGGCGATCCGGCGGGCGCGTGCGCAGGTCGCGGGGCTGCTCGGCTGCGACGCCGACGAGATCATCTTCACGTCCGGGGGGACGGAGGCGAACAACTTGGCGATCCGCGGGGCGACGGAGGCGCAGCCGGGGCGCCGCGGCGTGGTGACGACGGTGATCGAGCACCCGGCGACGGCGCGGCCCTGTGCGTGGCTCGAGAGACATGGCTGGAAGGTCACGTGGGTCGGGGTCGACGCGGACGGCCGCGCGCGGGCGGACGAGGCGATCGCGGCGATCGACGGCGCGACGGCGCTGGTGACCGTGATGCACGCGAACAACGAGACGGGGGCGCTACAGCCGGTGGAGGCGCTGGCGGCGGCGGCGCGAGCGGCAGGGGCGGCCGTGCACAGCGACGCGGCGCAGTCGGCGGGCAAGGTGCCGGTGAAGGTGGACGCGCTGGGGGTAGATCTGCTGTCGATCTCGGGCCACAAGCTGTATGCGCCGAAGGGGGTCGGCGCGCTGTACGTGCGGCGGGGGGCCCCGTTGGCGCCCTTTACGCTCGGCGCGGGCCACGAGCGGGGGCTGCGTCCGGGTACGGAGAACGTGGCGGGGATCGTCGGGCTCGGCGTGGCCGCGGAGCGGGCGGAGGCAGAGCTGGAGGCGCTGGGGCCGCGGCTCGGCGCGCTGCGGGACGCGCTGTGGGGGCGACTGGCGGCGGAGATCCCCACAATTGTGCTCCATGGCCACCCGACGCTGCGCCTGCCGAACACGCTCAACGTGCGCTTCCCTCGCGTGAGCGGGGCGGACCTGCTCGCGCTCTGCCCCGAGATCGCGGCGTCGACGGGCTCGGCCTGCCACAGCGCCGAAGAGAGCGCGACGGCGGCGATCCTGGCGATGGGGGTGAGCCCCGGTGAGGCGGTGGGGGCGATGCGCCTGACGCTCGGGCGCGGGACGACCGCGGCGCAGATCGAGCGCGCGGCGCTGGCGCTGGTCTCAGCGTGGCGCCGCCTCAGCGCGGAGGCGAGGTCGTAGTCACGCTCGCCGCTGCACGCCGGCCTCGGTGAGGCCGTAGGCGAAGAGCTCCATGCGGTTGCTGGGGAGCTGCGTGGCGCGCACCTCGACCATGCCCATCGCCTCGATCATGCGCAGCCAACCATCGAGGTGACGGAGCGCGCGCCAGTCGTCGAGCTTGAGGGTGCAGAGCACGCCCATCAGCGCGGGCCGCGGGGCGGCGGCGAGGCGCGCGACGGTGCGGAGGGCGACCTGCGGGGCGCGGTTGACGTCGCAGAGCACCCAGTGGAGCGCGGTCGGGAGGTCGCGGCGCTGCACCTGGCTCATCGGCGCGTTGTGATAGATGAAGCGCGCGCCGCTGGCGTGTCGGGTCGTGAGCACGACCGGGTCCATGACGCCGGTGTCGACGCCGTGCACGGTGAGGCCGCGGCGGAGCAGCGCGTAGCTGGCGCCGCCCGGGGCGCTGCCGAGCTCGAGCGCGACGTCGCCGGCGCGCACGGGGGCGCGGGACCAGGCGATCGCCTCCTCGAGCTTGCGGTAGGCGCGTGATGGCGCCTGGGGGGGGATCGGCTGCGATAGGAGCAGAGGAGCCTGTCCTCCGGGCCAGGCGAGTCGAGCGGGGTGGTGGCGGTGGTGACCGAGGTAGAGCGGCTCGCCCTCGGCGACGATGACGTCGATGACGTGATCGCCGGGCTCCGCGGCCTCGCCGAGCAGGAGGGGGCGACCTTCGGGCCACAGCGCGAGCAGCTCCGCGCGGATGAGCGCGGCGGCGCCGCCGATCAGCGCGTCCGCGGGGGCCTCTCCGGGGCGCCATCGGTCGCGCTCAAAGACGTGCAGGCGCAGCGGCAGCGCGGAGGAGGTCGCTTCGGCGATCATCGCGACGGCGGCGGCCGGGTCGCTCGCTCGGCCGATGCCGCGGCCCCAGGCGCGGGCGAGCGGCGAGGGGGCCGCCTCGGGGTCGTCGCTGGCGAGGCGCGGCCCGGCGCGCTTGAAGGTGACGAGCCCGGGCCGGGAGTAGGCCGGGCGCAAGGAGGGTTCGCGCGCGACCGCGTCGCTCTTGAGCGCCGACTCGGCGCCGACTTGGCAGGTACAGAAGAGGAACTCGCCGGCAGAGGGGGCGCTCACGCGGGCGCGAGTCTGCCGGCTCGGCGCGGCGCTGGCAATCACGCGGGCCGCGGCGCGGCGCGGAGCTCAGGCGTCGGCGGGGCCGTGGTCGATCGTCAACACTAGCGCGCGCGGGACGGTGACGGCGGCCTCCATCCACACCTCGTCGTCCTCGCCGCGAAGCTCGCCGTGCAGGCGCGCCGCGCCGGCGTCGTCGCGGCTGAGCTCGAGGGTGAGGGCCTCGCGGATCGAGGGGTGCTCGAGGTCGCCGCGGGCGGAGATGACGGTGACGCGCGCCTCGATGTGCCGAGCGTCGTCGCGCACGGCGACGCGGACGCGGCCGCAATTGATCGCGAGCTCGAGCGTGCGGAGCCCGCGGGCGTCGAGGCGGAGGTGGCGGACGTAGACCGGCGCGGGCGCGCGGAGCTCGCGGGTCAGGGTCGGCTGCGTCTGGGAGATCTCAGGAGTAGAGCTGAGCATGGGGGCGTCCTCCGCGCAGGCTCGCCGGTGTCGCCCCGCCGCGCAAAAAAGCCGCAAAAAGCTCGTCGGCGATCGCGTCGACCGAGCCGTGAGGTCGGCCGGTCCGCGGGGGCCCGCAGCGGCGCGAGCAGAGGCGGCGGCGAGCTCGGTCGTGATCGCGCTGGTTGTGATCGCGCGGCGGTGACCGTGCTCCGCGGCGCGTCAGCCTCGGTCGGTGACGCGGGTCCTTGGCGATACAAAGACCGCGGTCGCGGCGCGCGATGTGACAGCTCGCGAAGGCGCGAGGAGAGGCGCGAAGGCGCCCTTCAGGCTGTTTTCGCGCCCTAACACGCGCCTGGAGTGAGGGCCGATCTTGTTATAGTGCGAACCCCTCGCGCGCCGTGATGGCTCGAGCGGAGGAGCAGGATAGGTATGAACACCAATAATGATCCGGCAGTCGAGCAGTCCCTAGCAGCCGCCCTCCGCGCGGCTGAGAGCTCCACCGACAGCGATGACGCTTGGGATCACCTGGAGTCGATCGCGGAGTCGATGCAGCGCCCCGACGAGGTTGCGGGCCTCTACCGTGAGCTGCTGCGCGGGCCGCTGGCGCCGGCGACCCGCGGCCGGCTGGCCGAACGGGCGGTGCGCTTCCACGAGGAGTGGTACGGCGATCAGCCGGGGGTGATCACCGACCTGCTGGCGCAGATCCTCGAGCGCGATCCGTCGGCCCAGTGGGCGCTCGATCGACTCACGGTCGCGCTCACCGCCCGCGAGGACTGGGACGCGCTGCTCGAGGTCTACGACCGCGTGCTGGTGATCGTGAAGGACGACGCGGTGCGCCGGCAGCTCCTCGCCGACGCGGCCCACGTCGCGAAGGAATTCGCGGACAAGCCCGGCCTCGCGGCCGACTACTTGATCCGACTGCTGGCGCTCGAGCCAGAGAACCTCAAGCTCGCGGCGACGCTCGAGCGCCTGCTCGAGCGGCTGGAGCGCTGGCAGGATCTGGTCAACCTGTGGGAGGGGCAGCTCGGGCAGCTCGCGCCGCTCGAGGCGCGTGATCTCCGGGTGAAGATCGCGGCGCTGATCCTCGACCGCCTGCGCACTCCGGGGGCGGCGCTGGCGATCCTCCACCGCGTGCTCGAAGAGCACCCCGGCTACGGCCTCGCCTGTGAGGCGCTGGAGCGGGTGCTCGCCGCCCAAGACGCCGCGATCGACGAGCGCCGCGCGGCGCTGGGGCTGCTCCGCAAGAGCTACGACGCCGACGACCGCACGGACGACACGATCCGCGTCCTCGAGGTCGCGCTGAGCTTCGCGACCGACGACGACCGACGGGTGCTCTTCCGCGAGCTCGGTAACCGGCTCGCGCTGCGCGGCGAGGACGTGCGCGCGCTCAGCTACTACGGCGAGCTGCTGCGGCTGGTGCCGGGCGACGTGGACGCGCGCAAGCAGCTCCGGCAGCTCGCCGGCCGCGCCTCGCGCCATGACCTGCACGCGGACGCGCTGATCGCCGCGGCGGCGGCGACCGAGGGCGGCCAGCGCCTCGCGCTCGTCCTCGACGCCGCGCAGATCCGACGAGATGTCCTCGGGGACAGCAAAGGCGCGGTCAAGCTGTTCCGCCAGGTGCTCGACGACGAGGACGCGGACGCGAACTCGGCGCTGATCGCCGCGCACAGCCTCGCGAACCTGCTGACCGAGGAGAAGCAGCGCGGCCAGCGGCTGGCGGTGCTCGAGCGGCTGGCGGGCCTCGAGAAGGCGCCGGCGATCCGGCAGGCGATCCTCGGCGAGGCGGCGACCTTGGCCGAGGGGCTGGGCAAGCGCGAGCGGGCGCTGGCGATCTGGCAGCATCGCCTCGAGATCTACGCCGACGACGTGGAGGCGATGAGCGCGGTGATCCGCCTGCTCGAGTCGCTCGAGCGCTGGGAGGACCTGGTGATCGGCCTGCTCCGCCGCGCGGCGGCGCCGGTGATCGACCTGCAGCGCCGCTCCGACTTGATGAAGGCGGCCGACCTGCTCGCCTTCCGCCTCGGCGACATCGACAAGGCGATCGACACGCTGATGCAGGTGCGAGAGGGCTTCGGCGAGGACCCCGAGGTGCTCAAGGCGCTCGACCGGCAGCTCACCGCGTGCGCGCGCTTCGGCGAGCTCGCGGGGCTGCTCGAGCGCTCGGCGGCGACGGCGGCGATCCACACCGGATGGTTGTATGTGCGCTCCGCCGAGATCCACCTGCGCGACCTCGGGGACGTCGAGGCGGCGGCGCGCCTCTACGGCGCGGCGCTGAGCTTCGATCCGGCGCGTAAGGAGGCGCGGGCGGGCCTGCGCGAGGTGCTGCCGAACGAGGCGTGCACGGAGATCGCCGCGCGGGCGCTGCTCGACGCCTACCGCCGCACCGACGATTGGCCGGGGATCCTCGAGCTGCTCGATCCGCGGCTGCGGATCGCCTCCGGCGACCAAGAGCGCGCGGCGATCCTGGGCGAGGCGGCGCGGATCTACGAGTCGAGGGCGGACGATCGCGCGCAGGCGCAGCTCACGCTCGCGCGGGCGCTGGTGCACGATCCCAGCGACCTCGCGCGCGAGCACGAGCTGCTGCGCCTCGCGGCGGTGACGCGCTCCTGGGCCGAGACCGCCGAGGCGCTGGGGCAGGCGGCGGAGCGCTGCGCGGACACGCCCGCGCGCGCGGCCCAGCTTTGGTTCACCCGCGGGTCGATCCTCGCGCGCGAGCTGCACCACGTCGAGGCGGCGAGCGCGGCCTTCGGCCGGGCGGCGGAGCTGGAGCCGCAGCGGATCACGTATCAAGAGGCGGCGGCGCGCAACGCGGCGCGCGCGGGTCGCTGGTCGCAGGCGGCGCAGTCGACGGTGCGGGCGCTGCGGGGCAATGAGCGCCACGATCGCTCGCTGCTCGACGAGATGGAGGCGGCGGCGCGCGCGGCGGCGGCGTGGCGCGAGCTCGCCGACGCGATGAGCGCGGCGCTGAAGGGCGAGGGCGACGCGATCGATCCGACGACCGGGCGGCGGGTCGAGCTGGCGATCGCGGCCTGGTACGACCGCGCCGGCGCGGCGGCTGAGGCGACCGCGGCGGCGGCCCGCGCGGTCGCGCGTGATCCCAACGACGTGGAGGGGCTGCGGGCGCTGGCGGCGCGCCTGCGCGGCGGCGCGGTCGAGGCCCGCGTCGAGGTGCTGTTGAAGATCGACGCGATCACGGTGAGCGACCTCGACGCGCTGCGTGAGGCGGCCGCGTTGGCGCTCGAGTCGAGCGACGTCGAGCTCGCGCGCTCGACGTTGTATCGCCTCTACCGCAAGGCGGCGCGGATGTGGTCGCGCGCGGAGGAGGCGACCGGCCGCCATCAGCCAGAGTCGTCGGCGCTATGGGCGCTCGAAGAGGTGAGCAGGCGGACGCCGCCCGACGTGGCGGCGCGGCTGCTGCTCGACGGGGCGACGCTGCCGGTCTCGCAGGCGCGCTCGCGCGAGCTGCGGCGGGCGGCGGCGGAGCTGATGGTCGGCCAAGGTCACGCGGCCCGGGCGATCGATCTGTACTTCGGCCTGCTCAGCGAGGGCGACGAGTCGCTGAGCGACATCCTGCGCGTCGCCGAGCTGTGCGAGCAGGAGAGCCGCTCGGCGGAGCTGCTGGAGCTGCGCAGCCGCGAGCTCCAGCACACCAGCGACCCGGCGCGCCGCCTCGAGCTGCGCCTCGAGATCAGCCGCCTGGCGGGCGACCTCGAGGCCCGGGACAGCCGCGTCGGCGCGCTCCGCGAGAACCTGACGGATAAGCCAGGTCACGCGCCGACGATCGAGGCGCTGTCGGCGCTGCTGATCGACCGCGGTCGCCACGCCGAGCTGGCAGAGGTCTTGGAGGATCAGGCGCGGCAGCTCGCGAGCACGGGCGATCCGGCGGGCTCGGCGGCGCTGTGGGCGAGGGTCGCGGAGCTGGCGGAGGAGCCGCTCGGCGAGCTCGAGCGGGCGATCGTCGCGCACGGGAAGGTGGTCGAGCTGGCGCCGACGACCCACGCGGTCGAGGCGCTGGCGCGGCTGCACCTCCAGCGCGAGCAGCCAGGCGAGGCGGCGAAGTGGCTGCGCCGGCGGCTCGAGGGCGCGGCGCCGAGCGAGCGGGTGGCGATCTTGCTCAAGCTCGCGCGCGCGTACATCGCGGCGAAGCAGGTCGATGAGGCGATCACGGCGCTGCAAGCGGCGTTTAATGAGGCGCCGCGCAACGCGGAGGTGCGCAAGCTGCTGCTCGGGCTGCTGCGCCAGCGCGACAACACGATCGCGCTGGCGAACACGCTGGCGATGGCGGCGCAGCACGTGACCGACGCGGCGACGGTGCTCGCCTACGCGCGCGAGGCGGCGACGCTGTTCCAGGAGCAGATCGGCGCGCCCGAGCTGGCGGTGCCGGTGCTCGAGCGGGCGATCGCGCTGGCAGGCGACGACCGCCAGCTCAAGGTGATGCTGGCGAAGGGGCTGCTGTCGAGCGGGCGGCTGCCCGAGGCGAAGGAGCTGCTGACGGCGCTGATCGAGGGCTTCGGCCGCCGCCGCTCGCCCGAGCGCGCGCAGATCCACCTGCTGCTGGCGCAGGTGCTGCACGCGGAGGGGGAGATCGCGCCGGCGATCGACCAGCTCGAGGCGGCGTCGAGCATGGACCCGGGCAACATCGCGATCCTGCGCACGCTCGCCGAGCTGGCGCGGCAGAGCGGCCAGCTCGCGCGCTCGGAGCGGGCCTACAGGACGCTGCTGGTCAACCTGCGCCGCGCCGACGCGGACGCGCAGGCGGAGATCGGGCCCGCGGAGGTGCTGCTGCGCCTGTCGAAGATCGCAGAGGAGCGCGGCCAGGCCGATAAGGCCGCGGAGCTGATCGAGTCGGCGATCGAGGCGCTGGGCGAGAGCGACGTCGAGGCGCCGCGGATCCAAGAGGACCTGCGCGAGCGCCAAGAGTACGGGCTGCTGCGCCGGGTGCTCGAGGCGCGGCTGAGCCACATCCAAGGGGCACGGCAGCGCGCGGCGATCTTTGAGGAGCTGGCGGAGCTGCTCGAGCGCGACCTCGGCGAGGCCGAGGCGGCGCTCGACGCCCGTCTGCGCGCGCTCGAGGCCGACCCAGGCGCGCCGGAGCGCCACGACGCGGCCCGCGACCTGGCGGCGCGGCTGGGGCGCAGCGATCGGTATGGCAAGCACATCGAGGGGCTGCTGGCGACCAGCCGCCGCGGCAGCGACGCGCACGCCCGCTGCGAGCTGCTGCTGCGCCTGGGGACGATCATGGAGCGCGATCGTTCGGACCTCGACCGGGCGGCGGAGCTGTACCGGCAAGCGGAGGCGCTGGGGGTGCGGCAGATCGACGTGTGGCGGGCCGGCGCGCGCGTCGCCCAGGCGCGCGGCGACAGTGACACGCAGGTGCGCCTGCTCGGGCTGCTCGGTCGCCTCGGCGCGGGCGAGGACGAGGGCCGCGTCGACACTTTCTACAGGGTCGCGGAGATCCAGCTCGCGGACCCGGAGACGCACGAGCGCGGCCTCGAGTCGCTGCTGAAGGTGCTCGCGGAGGAGCCGCGCTACAGCCGGGCGGGCTTCATCCTGCGTCACGCGAGCGAGCGCCAAGAGCCGAGCGCGCGCTTGCTCGAGGTGTACGAGCAGGTGGCGCGCCGGGCCGATGATCCAGAGCTGCTGCTGCACTGCCTGGAGCGCTCGGCCAGCCGCACAGAGACCAAGGCGGAGCTGATCCGCGAGGCGGCGGAGCTGGCGATCAAGATCGACGCGTGGGAGCGGGCGGAGGCGCTGCTGCACCGGCTCGTCGAGGTCGCGCCGGGGGCGCATCACGACTGGGCGCTGCTGACGTTGGCGCGCCGTCGCCTCGCCGAGTCCGACCTGGTCGGCGCGGTGAAGTGGGTCTCCGAGGCGGCGGCGACGGCGGAGCTGGCGGCGCTGCAGCCGCTGGCGCAGTCGATCGCCGAGAAGATCGCGACCGAGGGCGGCGACATCACCCTGGTGGGCAAGCTGTATGAGCACCTGCTCGAGCGCGACTCGACGTCGCGCGCGGTGTGGGAGCCGCTGTGTCAGATCTACCGCAAGCTCGGCGACGTCGAGCGCCTGGAGAATATGGTCGGGGAGATCCTGGACGGGCTCCAGCGGCCGCAGGACCGCAACTACCTGCGCCGCGAGCTGGCGCAGGCGCTGAGCGCCCGCTCGCGCCCGGCCGACGCGATCACGCTGCTCAAGGCGGCGCTCGCCGAGGACCCGGAGGACGCCGCGGCGCGTGAATTGCTGACCAGCTACCTCGAGCGCAGCGGCGACCCCGAGGAGCTGCTGGGGCTGCTGCGGGGGCAGCTCGAGGCGGCGATGCGCGCGGACGACGGCGCGGCGATCAAGGCGCTGTCGCTGAAGATCATCGCGAGGATCCGCGACAAGAGCCCCGAGGAGGCGCTCGACCTCGCCAACGCCGCGCTCGCGGCGCACCCGGAGGACCCAGAGCTGCTGCGGCTTGTGCTCGAGCTGGGCGCGCAGGAGTTCAGCGCCGGCGAGCGCGGCTCGCTGATGGAGCGGCTGCTCGGGCTCACCAGCGGCGACGAGGCCGCCGCGCTGACCGAGGCGCTCTTCGTGCTGCGCGGCGAGGCCGGCCAGGCGGAGGCGGCGCAGCGGGCGCTGGAGCTCGGCTACCAGCGCGCGCCCGGCCATCGCACGATCTTCCGCCTGCTCGGCGCGTCGCTGCGGGAGCGCGGCGAGATGGCGCAGCTCGCGACCCTGCTCCAAGAGACAGCCAAGGCGAGCGGCGAGGCGGCGGAGCGGGCCGAGCTGCTGGGCGAGGCGGCGCGGCTGGTGCGCGACCACCAGGGCGACCCGTCGGCGGCGGCGCTGCTGCTGATGGAGGCGAGCGAGGCGGACCCGGACAGCGCGGCGCTGAAGGTCGAGCTTGCGCAGACGTTGGCGGCGGCGGGCGACATCCAAGCGGCGCTCGATACGATCGAGGCGGGGCTGCAGGGCTCGCTGGACCTCAGCCAGCACGTCGGCTTCCTCCGCTGCCGGGCGGCGATCCGCGGGCGCGTGGGCGACAACGAGGCCGCGCTGCGTGACCTCGACGAGGCGTTCTCGATCGACCCCGAGGAGATCATGCCGTCGCTGATCGAGGCGCTGCGCGCGGCGATCGCCGCGGCGAACGGGCGCGAGGACGAGGCGGCGGAGCGCGGCTTCACGCTCCGTCTGGTCGACCTGCTGGTGCAGAACAAGCGGCGCGCGGAGGGGCGCGAGCTGCTCGCGGAGTGGGTGGGTCGCGCGGCGGCGGACGTCGAGGCGATCGACCGGCTGTGGCGGATGGAGCTCGCCGATGAGCGGTGGGAGGCGGTCGTGGCGATCTGCTCGAAGTTGGTGATCATGACCACCGGCGAGCGGCAGGTCGACGCGGCGGTGGCGCTCGCGGACGCGGCGATCCGCCTCGACCGCTCGCAGGCGGCCCGCTTCGGGCTCGAGTACGTGCGCAGCAAGCAGCCGGAGCACCCGGCGCTGCGCGAGAAGCTGAAGCTGCTGTACCAGCAGCTCGGCGCGGTGCGGGAGCTGTCGGCGCTGCTGATCGAGGAGGCGAGCCAACAAGGCGACCCAGGCGATCGCCTGGGCACGCTGCGCCGGGTGGCGGACATGCTGCTCGACTATGGCGATCGCAACGCGCTGATCCCGGTGCTCGGCGAGATCATCAGCCTCGACTCGAGCGACCGCGAGAGCGCGCTGACGCTGGCGGGGATCCACCTGCAAGCGGGCCACCTCGACGAGGCGGACACGATCCTCGATCAGATCATCAGCGGCATGGGCAGCCGGCGCTCGCCGGAGCTGGGGCAGATGTACTACCGAAAGGCGCTGATCGCTCGCGCCCGCGGCGACCGCGACGCGGAGCTCGGGTTCTTGCAAGAGGCGCTCGCCAACGACAAGGACAACGGCCACTTGGCGGCGGAGGTCGCCGAGCTGGCCGAGGCGCTCGAGAGCTGGGACATCGCGATGAAGGTGCTGCGGGCGATCACGATGATGGACAACGGCGAGTGCCCGATCTCGAAGGCGCAGGCGTACGCGCGCCAGGCCCGGATCGCGCAGCGCACGGGCGACGCGAAGCGGGCGATCTTCTGGGCGCGCCGGGCGACCCAAGAAGATCCGTTCCTCGAGGAGGCGACGGCGCTGCTGCGCCAGCTCGAGGGCGATTGAGAGGACGGCGAGGCGGCGCGACTAGTCGCAAGGCTTCGAGGCGCCGAGATCACCCCACTGCTCCGCGCATGGGGTGCTGTTGGGGTTGTAGGCGTCGGGCGACCAGTCGTCGCACTCGATCTCCGACATGCACGCGCCGAAGGCGTCGAGGGCGTCGCGGCGGCTCGGGCACTCTCCCCAGTAGTTGAGGCTCTCGTCGATGCACACTTGAGCGTCACCGTAGTAGGTGCCGCCGCACTCGACGTAGCGCCGACAGAAGGCCTCGAGGCCGCTCTCGCCGGGTAACACGCCAGGACCGCTGGTGGGGCCGGTGGTGCCGCTCGCGGTGGTGTCGTCGGTAGCGGCGGTGGTCTCTGCGGCGCTGGTGTCGGCGGCGGTGGTGTCGGCGGCGGTGGTCGAGCTAGCGGCGGTGGTCGAGCTCGCGTCGCTGGTCGAGGCGGCGTCGGTGGTCGGGCTCGCGCCGCTGGTCGAGCTGGACGCGCTGGTCGAGCTCGACTCGGTGGCGGCGCCGTCGTCGCCTCCGCTGCACGCGAGGGTCAGCGTGAGCGCGCCGGTGATCAGCCTGGTGTGACTTCGGTAAAAAAAGAGGGCGAGAGGTGGCATCGGCGGCGCAGTCTAGTCGCCAGGGGAGTAGCGCGCAATTCCGCGCGGCCGATGAATTCACGCCCTTAGGGCCCTTTGCGGCGGATCAGCCGAAGAGGCCGCCCTTGCCGCCGCCGCCGAGGAGGCCGCCGGGGATCTTGTCGGCGAGGCCGGCGGGGAGCTTGTCGGCGAGGCCGCTCTTGGCGAGCATGCCGGGGAGGTCGGCGGCGTGCTCCTTGAGGAACGCGACGACTTTTTCGGCGGTGGCTTTGTCGAGCCCGACGCGAGTGATGAGTCCGTTGATCAGCTCTTCCATGGTGAGGGCGATGGTAGAGCAGCGGGCGGTCGCTGTCACCGCGGCGGCGCGATCGAAGGCGCCCGCGGCGCGTTGATCCGCGCGCAGCGCGGGCGAGCACGGGTCAGCCGCTGTAGGACTCGTCTTGCTCGATCTTGCTGAGCACCCAGTCGAAGTCGCCGCGGGTGAGCAGGGCGCCGCAGTACTCGCAGGTGCCGGCCATGGAGATCTTGAGCGGGGCGTTGCAGCTCGGGCAGCTCGGCTCGTCGCGTGGCGCGCCGCGGACGGTGGCGCCGCGGATCAGCGTCCAGTACTCGGAGTAGGAGCGCGGCGCGCGGGCCGAGCCGCGGAGCGTCTTGCCGGCGGCGTCGACGGTGTAGTCGATGCCGACGGCGTGGATCCGCGCGGTGATCGCGTCGTAGTAGCGGTCGCGGGTGACCTTGACGACGGTGAGCTTCTCGACCCGCATGTCCTTTAAGACATTGCGCTGCTGGCGGCGCTTGAAGGTGTCGATCCAGTAGCGCAGGTAGTCGAACATGCCGTCGCTGACGAAGGGGCGGATCTTCGCGGGATCGAGCTCGGACCAGCCGGCGTTCAGCTCGCGGTAGATGAGCAGGGTGCGCGCGCGCAGGCGGTCGTGGGTGAGCGCGGGGTCGGCGGCGCACAGGGCCTGCCAGCGGGCTCGCAGCTGCGGGTGCACGATCGTCGGCATGTCGCCGCCGCGCTCGGGTACGGAGCCTCGCTGGGTGGGCGGCAGCGGGGTCTGTTGGACGAGGCGGAGCTCTCGCACCTGCCAGTCGAAGCGGCCGTCGTCGACGACCTGGCCGCAGTGATCGCAGCGCTGCGAGTCGGAGCTGCTGTAGGAGGCGCCGCAGTTGGGGCAGCCGAAGGCGCGGACGGCGTCAGGCGGGCGGCTGCGTACGGCGGCGGCGCGGGCGAGCGTCCACACCTCGTCGACGTGGTAGCTGCGGTCGCCGGCGCTCATGTTGGACTCGAAGGACAGGCGGACGATCACCTCGCCGTCCTGCTTGTCGCCGGGGAGCTGGACGGCGATCGGCTTCATGACGCCGATCACGACGTCGGTGATCGTCTGACCGACGGGATCGCGCTTGGCGAGCTCGGCGCGGACCGCGGGGCTGAGGAAGGGGGCGAGGGCGTCGAGGTCGGCGGGGGTGCTGCGCGCTTGGTGCGCGGTGGCGTAGAGGCGGAAGACAAAGTCCTCAAAGACGATCGCGGAGAAGTCGGGGTCGAGCTTGGCGATCGCCTCGAGCTCGGCGTGACGCGAGGGCGGCGCGAGCCGCGGCTGGCTGCTCCACGCCTCCGCCGGGCGCTTGCGCATCTTGATGGTGAAGTAAAGGACCGCGATGATGAGCAGCGGTACGCCGAGCTGGGGGTAATAGAAGGCGAGGCGGATTAAAAAAAAGAGCAGCTCAGCGTCGCCGCCGCCGCCGCCCGAGCTGGACGATGAGCCGCCTGAAAAGGTGTCGCCGCCGCCGGGGCGAGCGAGCGCGTCGGCGGCGAGGAGCAGGGCGATGAGGCCGACGCCGAGCGCGGCGAGGTGCAGCCGCGGTCCTCGCCTCGGGGGAGGTTTGAAAGAACGGAACCTCACTCGAGCACCTCGTCGGGGAGCTCGTTGACGTCGTCGTCGGCGCGGGGGAGGTAGGGCTCCAGGGCGTCGGCGAGGCCGCTGATCGCGGCGGCGAGGGCGAGGGCGCGGGCTGGGGCGCCGTGGGCCATCGCGTCCTCGACGCGCCGACGGGCGGCGCGCCAGCGGTCGGCGGGGACGATCGCCTCGACGCCGCGATCGGCGACCACGGCGGCCATACGCTCGGTGAGGCCGATGTAGACGAGCACGCCGGTGCGGCCCGAGGTCATGTGGACGCCGCGCTCGAAGAAGGCGGCGCGGGCGGCGAGCTCGATGAAGGCGCGGCGGCGGCTGGCCGGGGTGAAGAGGCGGCGCAGGCGGGGTGAGCGGGCGCTGAGCAGGGCGACGAGGGCGCCGACGACCAGCGGATCGAGGAGCAGCCAGACGAGGCCGAACTCTTGGTGGGCGAAGAGGAGGAAGGTGAGCGCGGCGAAGGCGGCGATCGCGGCGGCGATGAGGTCGGCGTGGACGTAGTCGCCGGCGGCGGGCTGGACGGCGATCACGAGCTCGGCGGCGGAGCGCGACTCGACCTCGCGGATCGCCGCGAGCATCGCCGCCTTGCCAGCCCCGTCGATGAAGGGTCGCACCGAGGTGGAGCATAGCGGAGGCGTCGGCCCTCGGCGCGCGCGAATTGATCGTGCGGACGATCGCGGCCGAGCGGGGCCGGGGCGCGAACACGGCCGGCGCGGCGCCGTGGCGCTCGTGATAAGAGATCGTGATGCTGTGGCTGCGAGTCGTAGGCGTGGCGGCGCTGCTCTGCGTGAGCGCGTCGTGTGACAAAAAAAAGGATGAGCCGACGACGACGCCGCCGGAGCGCGTGGCGGCAGCGGCGGGCGAGGAGGAGGAAGAGGCGGAGGAGGCAGAGGAGGAGTCCCCGTACCTCGACGTCTCGAACTTCAATCAGAAGGTCGAGGAGAGCGTGGGCGAGGTGGTCGCCTGCTACAACGAGACGGCTGGCAAGGAGGCGAGCCCGCCGACCGGCCGGGTGCGGGTGACGGTGGTGGTCGACGGCGACGGCCGCGCGAAGGACGTGACCTTCGACGCGCAGCGCAGCGACCTCAAGCACGAGGCGCTCTACACCTGTATCAAGGGCAAGGTGAAGGGGTGGCGCTTTAACATCACGCTGACGGGCGCGGACTCGCCGATGCCGTACACCTTCGACCTGCGGTCGGGGCAGCTCTTGCCGTAGCCGCGCGGGCGCGCTTGTAGACTTGCGACCCGGTAGAGCTCAGGCGCCCTGTCGCGTTGCGCGGGCCGCGTCGAGCCCGTAGAGTCGGCTTGTGTCGGGATCTTCGCGCGCCTCGCTCGCGCTCTGCTGCGCCCTAGGGCTCGCGGGCGGTGGTTGCGGGCAGAAGAAGCAGGCCGTGAGCGGGCCGGCGCCGGTGGTGTTGGCGCCAGAGCCGGCGTCGACGCTCACCGACATCCACGACCTCTTTATCCTGCGTCACCGCGCGGCGATGGGTGAGGTCGCGTATGTGCGCGGCGTGATCGCGCCTCGGCTGGCGCGCGCGACGGAGGGCTCAGACACGGGCCGCGACGCGCTGCGGCGGCTGGCGATCGAGCTGGCGCTGGTGCAGGGCGAGGCGGAGGCGGCCAGCAGCGAGCTGCTCCGCCTCAGCGGCGACGTGCAGCGCCTGGGCGCGTCGGCGCTGCCGGAGGAGCGGGCGATCGTGGCGCTGCTGGAGGGGGCGCTGCTGTTTCACCGCGGTCGCTTCCTCGAGGCGCGTCGGCTCGACCTGCGGGCGCTGTCGCTGCTCGAGTCGGAGACGCGCTCGCCGATGTTGGGCGACGCGCTGCGGGCGTTAGGGCGCGACACGCTCGCGCTCAACAACCCGAACGAGGCGCTGGAGCTGACGCTCAAGGCGTTAAGCGCCCACCGCGACGCGGCGACGACGGAGCCGCGTGAGGTCGTCGAGGATCTGCTGCTGATGGTGGAGATCTTGCTCGCGCTGCGCCTCGGGGACGAGGCGATGATCGCGGCGGGTGACTGCTACAACGCGGCGGTGGAGGGCTTCGGCTCGGACTCGCTGCCGCACGCCGAGGCGCTGGTGGCGGTCGCGGCGGCGACGATCATGCGCGGTGAGCTCGGCGCGGCGAGCTCGCTGGTGGGCGACGCGTTGACGATCCAAGGCGCGCTGCAGGCGGCGCAAGGGGACGACAAGGCGCCGGTGAGCGAGCGGTTGGCGCTGCGTCTGGAGCAGCTCCGCGCGCTGGTGCCGGCGAGCGATCCGTGAGCGATCAATAGACCCAGGCGAGCTTGGCCAGGCGCAGGGTCTGGTGGTCGCTGGTGATCTCAAAGGACTTGGTCGCGCCGCTGGCCTTGACCTTGAGGGTGGCGCGCACGGGCGGGCCGGCGGGGCCTCGGCGGCTGATCTCGAGGTAGACGGGTTGGTTGATGCTCTGGAGGGTGAGCTCCTCGGCGCCGCGCTGCTCGCGGACGCGGACCAGCTCGGGGCGCAGCGCCGAGAGGCGGCGGCCGAGGCGGTCGACGACGGTGATGTCGAGGTCCGCGTCGCCGCTCCAGGTGAGGCTGGCCCGAAGGTCAGGGTAGCTGTGCAGGGCCGTCTGCTTGGGGGTGGGGACGACGCCGCGGTCGAGCTGGGCGCCGAGGCCGCGCAGGGCGCTCTGTGAGGCGCTCCTGGCGCGGCTGAGGCCGTCTTCGAGGGCGATCCGGGCGAGGTCGAGGCGGCCGGCGCGGGCGTGGCAGGTCGCGAGCTCGATGTGGTGCTCGGGGTTGCTCGCGTCGATGCTGACGAGCGCGCGCAGGTGGGCGCAGGCGCGGGCGGTGTCGCCTTTGCTGAGCAGGGCGTCGGCGAGGCGGGCTTGCAGCTTGCGGTCGAAGGGCTTGACCTCGACGGCGGAGGCGTAGGCGCGCAGGGCGATCGCTTCGCCGCGCGCGGCGAGCAGATCGGCGACGGCGAGCATCGCGGGGGCGTGGTCAGGATCGGCCTCGGCCCAGGCGCGGGCGTACTCAAACGCCTCAGGGGCGCCGTAGTAGATCGCGGCTTGGACGAGCCTGCGGTGGGCGACGCGGCTGGTCGGCGCGGCGTCGCGCTGGCGGCGGAGCTCCTCGACGCGGTCGCGGTCGCGGCTGCTGGGGGCGACGTCGCTGTTGATGCTGACCCGCGGGGTGCGGACACGGCCGCTGGCGACGCCGCCGTAGCCGTAGCCGGCGCCGCCGCCGCTGCCGTAGCCGGCGCCGCCGCCGACGCCGCCGCCGACGCCGTCGAAGGCGTCGTCGAGGTCCATGGGCTTCTTGGCCGACTTCTTCTCGTTGTCGGCCGCGGAGGCGGGGGCGCTGGACTTCGCGGGCGGGCTCGGCGCGGGCCGCGGCTGCGAGGCGCTCGCGCGGGCCGGGGCCTCGCTCTCGGCCTCCTCCATGGGCTCCTCGGGGCTGTCTTGAGCCTCGCTCTTGGCGGCCTCGCGGCGCTCATCGCGGGTGTCGCGGCGGTCCTCTTCGTCGAAGGCGTCGCCGGGGGCGTCCTTCGCCTTCGCGCCGGCGCTGTCGCCCTTGCCGCGGGTGCTGGCGCTGATGGGAGCGGGAGCGGGCGGCGGCGCGGGCTCGGCGGCGGCCGCCTCGCCGCCGGCTTCGCGGCGGACGCTGGCGTCGGCGGTGGGGGTGGCGGCGGGCAAGGTGCCCTCCCACCGATCGGTGCCGCCGGCGTTACGGACGACGTTGAACTCGCGGTACATCGCGTCGTTCTCGAGCGCGAGCAGGGCGGTGTAGCGGGAGAGCACGGTGTAGCGGGTAGAGAGCTCGATGATGGTCGACTTGGCGCGCTCGCCCTCATTGGCGGTGAGCGCGGCGATCTCCTCGCGGGCCCACGTGCGCGGCAGGTGGGCGTGGCGCCCGCGGGTGTCCGAACGGTCCGCCGCGAGCTTGACCGCGAACGAGTCGCTGAGCTCGCGGCCGTCGGCGCCGCGGGCGCGAACTTTTAAGAGGCCGTCGACGGGGCGGCCGAGCTTGCCGACCAGGACGAGGGTGTCGCCGGGGCGCAGGGCGGTGTGGGAGGCGTGGGTGTAGATCATGCCGTCGGGGAGCTCGAGGGCGAGCTCGCGGGCGACGGGGACCTTCGCGCGGATCCGCAGCTCGCGGACGAGCGCGCGCAGGTCGTCCTTGGCGTCGGCGCGGACCAGATCTCCGCCTGTCTTTTGCGACAGGGCTTCAAGGACAAGATCGTCGGAGCGCGCGCCGAGGGCGACGGCCTGGACGCGGACGCCGCGCAGCGGGGCGTCGAGCTCGCGCAGCAGCTCGTCGGGGGCGAGCGGGCCGGCGGTGGCGGCGCCGTCGCCGAGGTAGACGATCACGCGCTCGCCGTCGCCGCCGGCCGAGCTGAGCGCCTCCGCGGCGCTGCGCAGCATGCCGCCGAGGTCGCTGGCGCCGGCGAGGGTCTGGCTCTGTAAGAAGGCGTCGACGTCGCGGAGGGTGTCGGCGCCCGCGGGGCGCAGGCCGCCGCTCACGGCGTCACAGAGGGTGTCGCAGGCGAGCACGGTGATCCGGTCGCGGTCGTCGAGGGCGACGCCGAGGGCCTCGACGAGGTGGCGCGCGACGGTCCACAGCTCCGGGGTCATGCTGTGGCTGCGGTCGAGCACGAAGGCGTAGTGGACGGGGCGCTCGTCGGCGGGCAGATCGAGCTCAGGCTGGACGGCGAGCATGAAGTACGCTTGGCCGTCGCGGTCGAGGTGGGTCTCGGCGTGCATGCGGCGCTCTTCGGGCGGCAGGGGGATGTCGACGCCGAGGTCGTGCACGGGGCGGAAGCCGCGGCGCTCGGTGATCAGCTCGATCCGGTCGCCGAGGTCGCGGCGGTCGAGCTCGGCCATCGGCGTGCGCAGCGCGGCCATCGCGTCCGCGGGTAGCGCTTGGCGGTCGACGTCGATCTTGAAGGCGAAGTTGTCGATGGTGGTGCCGCTCGCGCCCGAGCTGGCGCCGGCGAGGGGGTAGCGGTAGCGGAGGTGATCGCCGACGGCGTCTAAGACCTGGGTGTAGCGCAGACGGACCTTGCGCTCGCCGCGGCCGGGGATCGGGAAGATCTTCATCTTGAAGGTGTTGCCGTGCTCCCACTGGAGCAGCGCCGGATCGCGGGGGATCGTCGCGTCGACGATCGCCTTAAAAATTCGGTTGGCGCGCGACTTCTCGAGCATCGCCGCCTCCATCCACTGGTTACCGACCAGCAGCGAGAGGCCCGAGATCGAGGCGTCGGCGGGCAGCGGGAAGCGGTAGGTGCCCTCGAGCACCAAGGGGGCGTCGTTGTAGAAAGTCTGCTCGATCTCGGTGAGGGCGATCCGGCCGGAGATGGTGACGTTGACCTTCTGATCGATGAGGCGCACGGAGTAGCGCTCGAGGCTCTCGCCGGCGCGGCGGGCGGTGAGGCTGCCGACGCCGGGCGGGGCGGCGTCGGCGAGCTGCGCGGCGACCTCGAAGGCGCGCGCCCAGGCGGTCTCCTCGAGCGGGCGCAGGCTGACGACCGGCTCGCGTGGGGCCGCAGGGGCGAGCGGGGTCTCGAGGCTGGCCCCGGGGCCGAGGTCGATGGCGGAGCCGCCGCTGTCGACGCGAGCGGCGCCGTAGATGACGGCGTAGCGCTGGGCGCCGTCGCGGGCGAAGGCGCGGGCCTCGCCGCGGCGGATCTCCAAGGTGTCGCCGCCGGCGCGGACCTCGAGCGGCGCTTGACCGTCGGTGATGAGGGCGACGAGCTCGCCGCTCTCGAGGGTGATCCGGCGCGCGCCCGCGGGCAAAACGACGACGCTGTCCTCGTTGACGCGGAGGGTGCCGCCGCTGGTGAGCGTGAGCTCGGCGAGGGTGCCGCGGGGGACGATGAGGCGCTGGCCGGCGCGTAGCTTGGCGCCCTTGCCCAAGAAGGTCCCTTCGGCGAGATCGGGGGTGCGGACGCCTTCAGGACCGGCGACGGCGCTGAGCTCGGCGACGATCTCGGCGCCCAGGCCAGGGTCCACGGCGCCTGCATCCGCGCCGCTGACGACCGCCGCTACGCCGGCCTCTCTCGGCGGGGCCTCGCCGCCGCTGGTCGCAGGTGGGGTGTTGCATGCGCCGGCGAGGGCGAGGAGGGCGAGCAGGGTGAGCGGCGATCGGGTCGTCATGGTGCGGTCCTGGCGGGCCTCGAGAACGCGTCGGGCGAGGCGGTGGTCTGGCGGTCGTCGCCGACAGACGAGAACGTGAGCCACCAGCGCGACCTTACAGCTGACCGGGCAGGTGGAGATCATGGGCGCGCTGAGGGGCTCGCGGGCGCGGGCGAGCGCGCGGACCCGCGAGGCGTCGCGAGGGGGCGATGCTGCGCGTAAAGGGCATGACAAGGCGACCCTTCCTGCCTACCCTTGCTGCTCTCATGCCTACGGCCAAGGAGATCTTCCTCGCCTACGCGAACCGCCGCGGCAGCGACCTGCGGCTGGAGGAGCTGCGCCAAGAGCTGACGGCGGCGAAGCTCGACGGCCTCGAGAAGGCGCAGACGCTCGATGAGTACGCGCTGCACGGCGTGATGCCGGGGTTGTATGAGAAGATCGTCGTCAGCACGATCAAGCTGGCGGCGCACGTGGGGATCGGCGTCGGCCTCGCGCTCGAGGCGCTCGATGAGGCGCAGAGCGGCGCGTCGCTGTCGATGTTCTCGCGCGAGGTCCGCAACTTGATGACGGAGACCGGCGCGGCGTTTAAGCGCCGCCACTCCAACCGGATCGCCAAGACGGTCGCGGAGGTGGAGGCGCAGCGGCTGACGTGGCGGCACAACCACGAGTTCTTGTCGTGGCTCGGCTTTCGCCGCGATGACCCCCGCTACCCGGCGGCGAGCCGGCGCGAGCGCCTGGACGCGTTTAAGGTGCGCGAGAGGCTGCTGGCGGCGCGCGACGCGGTGGCGGAGCTGGTCGGCGAGCCGCTGTGCGCGGCGCTCGAGGGGCACGACCGGTTCATGCTGGCGAACCGCTGGCGCTTGCCCTCGGCGGAGGTCGAGCAGTCGATCGAGCGCTATGTGTGGCCGCTGCTGGCGCTCCAGCCGAGCCACGTGGTCCGCCTCGAGAGCTCGCGCCTCGACTACGACGCGCTGGTCGACGCGGGCGCGCCGCCCGAGGCGCTGGCGGCCGCGCAGGCGCAGATCCACGAGGAGATGACCTACCAGCTCGCGGCGGCGCTCGACCACCTGCCCGAGGAGGCGCGCGTCGGGGTGATGGTCTCTTAGTCTCGTTGCGCTCAGGTCAGGGGACGGTGACGGCGACGCCGAGGCTCTCGACGCCGGTGCGGGCGGCGGCGCTGATCGCCCAGTCGCCGGGGACTAGGGGGAGCGGGGTGTTGGTCGGAGCTGGGACGATCTGGTCGATGGACCAGGCGCCGCGGTCGGCGCGGTAGACGACGTAGGCGCGGAGCTGGTCGGCCTCCGGGTGGTCGAGGGCGACGCCGCCGCGGCTGAGGGCGACGGTGGGCGGGGCGAGCGGGTCGGCGGCGCGGGCGGCGATCGGCGGGGTGAGGGCGGGGTCTTGGTAAAATTCGCCGCTGAAGGCGGAGGCGACGCCGTACTGGTCGCCGATGAAGGGGTCGATGTGGAAGAAGATGTTGCCGCGGGCGCCCTGCTCGGCGTGGGCGCGGGTGAGCTCGATCTGCGCGCGGAACTGATCCAGGCTCCACTCGGGGGCGCTGCCGAGCTTGCTCAGGTAATTGCCGGCGAAGATGTGGCGGCCGCCGGTGGTGACGCTGGCCCACCAGGCGACGAGGACGTCATACGCCTGCTTGGGATAGGTGGTGGGCCAGTAGAGCTGAGGGGCGAGGTAGTCGACCCAGCCCTCGTCGAGCCACTTGAGGGGATCCGCAAAAAGACCCTCGTATTGGTCGAAGCCGGTGATGCCCTCGGGGATCCCGGGGCGGTAGATCCCAAAGGGGCTGATCCCGAAGCGCACGTCGGGGCGCTCGGCGGCGATCACGTCGGCGACGGACTCGACCATATGGTCGACGTTGGCGCGGCGCCAGTCGTCTCGGTCGAGCTGGCCGCCGCCCTGCTGGTAGGCGCTCCAGGTGAGCTGGTCGGGGAAGTCGAGGCCTTGCTCGGGGTAGGGGTAGAAGTAGTCGTCGAAGTGGATCCCGTCGAGGGGGTAGCGGCTGATGAGATCGTCGACGACGGCGAGCAGGTGCTCTTGGACAGGTTCGGCGCCGGGGTCCATCCAGGTGGCGGGGCCGTAGTCGTGCGCGTGCTCGGGGTAGAGGGCGGCGATGTGGGTGGGGGCGAGGGCGTTGTCCTTGTTGGCGCGGGCGCGGTAGGGGTTGAGCCAGGCGTGCAGCTCGATGCCGCGGAGGTGGGCCTCGTCGATGGCGAAGGCGAGGGGATCCCAGCCAGGATCGCCCCCTTGGGCGCCGCTGAGGGCGCGGCTCCACGGGTCGAGCTGTGAGGGGTACAAGGCGTCGCACTCGGGGCGCACCTGAAAAAAGAGGGCGTTGAGGCCGACCTGCTCCATGGTGTCGAGCAGGCCCAGGAGCTCGTCTTGTTGGGCGAGCGCGTCGAGGCCGGGGGCGCTCGGATAGTTGATGTTGAAGACGGTGGCGACCCAGACGCCGCGGAGCTCGCGGGGGTGGTCGACCAAGACGAGCTCGGGGTCGGCGGCGGTGGTCTCGCTGGCGGTGTCGCCGGCGCTAGTGGTGGCGGCGGTGGTGCTGCTCGTCGAGGTCGAGGTCGAGGTCGAGGTCGAGGTCGAGGTCGCGCCTGTCTCGGTGTCGCTGCTGCTGCTGTGATCGTCGCCCGCGCAGGCGAGCAGCGGGGCGGTCAGGAGCAGCGAGAGCGTGGTGCGAAGCGCGCGAAAACGAGCCATGCACGGAGAGTAGACGAGCGCGGCTGCGCGCACAATTGTGGGGCCGCGCTCGCCGAGGCCCGGGCCTCAGGTGGAGAGGGCGTTGAGGCGGTTGGGGCGCTCGCCGCGGGGCACCTGGTCGCCGCTGCGGCGCTGGGGGCGTAGCGAGGCGAGCACGCGGGCCTCCGGGGGCGGGGTGTCGTCCTCGGGGGTGAGCACGCCGAGGCGCTCGAGGGCGGCGCGGCCGAGGCGGAGGCGCGGTCGGGTGCTGTGGTCGCTGCTGCTGACCTCAGCTTTGGTCCAGACGGCGCGGAAGTGGGGGGCGTCGGGGCAGGAGGCGGCGACGAGCGCGGGCACGGTGTCATCGCTGAGGGGCCGCTTGTCGGCGACCTCGGGGATGAAGCGGCGGCTGTCGCGGATGATCGTCACCTCGTCGGTGACGGCCTCGATGTGCGGGCCGCCGTCGAAGGGGTCGACGCGGCCGGAGTATTTGAAGCCGATCCCCTCGAGCAGGCGCTGGGCGCCGAGGGTGTTGGGGCCGACCTTGCCGATGATCTCGCGCACGCCCTCGGGCAGGAGGCTGGCGTGCACCGGCATCGACGGGAAGAGCCGCCAAATAAAGTCCTTCGACGTGCGGCTGAGGCGGTCGGCCTCTTCGTAGGTGAGGCCGGTGAAGCGGTGGCCGAGGGCGTCCCACAGGGGCGAGCGGGTGGCGCCGCTGGGGCCCTTGTAGAGGGGCGGCAAGAGCTCCGCGAGCAGGCGATCGCGGAACCACGAGCGCGAGCTGGCGATGAAGAGGAAGCGGCCGAGCGAGAGCAGGCGGCCGAGCTTGTCCGGGTGGCCGCGCAGGTCGGGGTGGAGGACGAGGCCGCCGAGCTCGGTGGGGCCGTCGTAGGTCTGGCCGAGGTGCAGCATGGTGTGGACCATGTGCACGTCGTGGTGGTCGCCGGTGAGGGAGTCCCGCAGGTCGGCGTAGCGCTCCTCTTGGATCACCCGGAAGAAGACGTGGGGCTCGTCGTAGTCGCCGTGCTGGGCGTGGATCATCGAGGTGCCGACGACGCGGCCGTCGCTGTCCTCGAGGACGAACAAGAAGCGCCGGCCAGGGTCGAAGTCCGGGGGGCCTCGGAACGACGCTAAGGAGCGGGCGAGCAGATCTTCAATAAAAGAGCGCTCGGGCGGCAGGTTGAGGGTGTTGAGGTGGCGCGCGAGGTCGAAGATCGAGTCTTCGTCGCTCGGTAAGGCTTCACGGAAGAGAAACATGGGGTCCTCGCTCGCGCGGGGCCCCCGTAGCATGACATCACCCCGCAAAAAAAGGCGCGTCGGGGGTGCGGCTCAGAAGGGGATGTCGTCGTCGCCGGGGTCGGAGGGGGTATAGGGGTCGTCGTAGGGCTGAGGGCCGCCAGCGCCGCCGCCAGCGCCGCCGCCGCCGCCAGCGCGACCTCGGCTGTAGTCGGCGCCGCCGCCCCGACCACCACCACCACCACCACGTCCGCCGCCGCCGTAGCCGCCGCCACCACCACCGCCGCCGCCCGGAGGGCCGCCTTCAGGCGGAGGGCCGCCAGCGCCGCCGGCGCCGCCGATGAACTGCACGACCTCCGCGACGATCTCGGTGCTGTAGTGCTTTTGGCCGTCCTTGTCGTAGCTGGAGGTGCGGAGGCGACCCTCGACGTAGACCTGGCGGCCCTTGGTCAAGTAGGTGTTGCAGTGCTCGGCCTGCTTGCCCCACACGGTGATCCGGTGCCACTCCGTCTCTTCGACCTGCTCGTTGGTCCGCTTGTTGAGGTAGCGGCGTGAGGTCGCGACCGCGAGCTTGCACACCGCTTGTCCGTCGGCGCTGTAGCGGAGTTCGGGGTCGCGGCCGAGGTTGCCGAGGACGATTACCTTGTTGACGCCTGCCATGGGGCTCTCTTCTTCTTCGGGGGTCTTCGAGACCGGCGAGCCGGCCCGGGACGAGCGCCGACGTCGCGTCGGCGCCCGCGCATGATTGGTTAAAAGCGCTCGTTTGAGCAAGCGTTACTCGGCTGGGCGCGGCGAGTGTTGCAGGCCGCGGGCTCTGCGCGGGCGGCGGCGTCGGGCCAGCAAACGCGGGATGCTTGACCTGGCCCGCGAGGGCGCCTTAACAAGGGAACCTGCGCCGTACTGCGTTCACTCGCCAGATCTCCCCGCCAGGACCACGATGAGCCCCGCGATCAGCGTCTTCTTGCTCCTCCGCGACCTCGAGCCGACGGTCGCGCGTCTGGTGCGCAGCGCGAACGTGGCGGCGGCGTCGATCGGGGCTGAGTGCGAGATCTTGGCCCTCGACGAGCGCTCGGGCGACAACACCTTGAGCGTGCTCAGCCTGCTGCACCGGACGATCCCGGCGCTGCGGACCTTCCAAGATCTGCCGCGCGGCGGCGCCTTGCAAGAGGGGGCCCGGGTCGCCCGCGGGGCTGTGTGGCTGATCCTCGACCACCCGGTCGAAGACCCCGAGCTGATGCGGTGGGCGCTCCGTGAGGTGCTGGAGCACGGGAAGGCGGCGGCGATCGTGCCGGGGGAGGTGCTGGCGATCGACGCGGCGACCGGGGCGACCGTGCTCGCGGCGCTGCGCGGCGGCCTCGTGTCGGCGCAGCGAGCGGTGGCGGCGGCGCTGGCGAACCAAGGGACGCTGGCGCGCCGGCCCGCGCCGGACCAGGGGTTGGCCGGACGCGCGCTGCTCTTCGTCCGCGGGCGCCTGGGTCGGCTGGGGTTGCCCCACCTCGACCGCCCGATCGGCTAGAGCGGCGCTCCAGCGAGATCGCCCAGGCAGATCCAGCAGCAGATCCCTCAAGCAAGATCGTCGCCTCGCCGGCGAGAGGGTCGCTGCTATAGTCCGCCCGTGGGCTTCGCAGAGATCCTCATCGCTATCCTCACGATTTCGGCCCTGATCATCATCCACGAGTTCGGCCACTACATCTGCGCCGTCTCGACCGGGATGAAGGTGGACCGCTTCAGCGTGCTGGGGATCGGGCCGGTGATCGTCCGGCTCTTCACGTACAAAGGGACCGAGTTCGTGATCAGCGCGATCCCGTTCGGCGCGTACGTGCACATCGTCGGTATGGAGCCGGAGGACGATGAGCCGAAGGCGCGCGCGCCGGGGGCGCCCCCAGACCCGGAGGAGGCCCACTATTTTCGGAATCGGCCGCTGTGGGCGCGCATGTTGACGATCCTCGGCGGGCCGCTGGCGAACTATGTGACGGCCTCGTTGATCCTCTTCAGCGTGCTCGCGGTCTCCGGCACCAAGACGGTGCTGGCGATGGACGTCGACTCGGTGCAGAGCGAGTCGGCGAAGGCGGCAGGGATCGCGACAGGTGACCGGCTGCTGCGGGTCGCCGACACGGACGTGACCGGGGCGGACGCGCACGGGCGGATCACCGCGGCGACGGGCGCGCATAAGGGCGAGACGGTGGCGATGACGGTGCGCCGGGCCGAGAAAGAGGTGGTCTTGCAGGTGCCGATCTCGGAGCAGGGGCTGATCGGGATCGGGCTGGCCGAGGGTGAGGTGGAGTTCGGGCCGGCTTCGCTCGGGCACTCGGCAAAGATGGCGGTGTACGGGCCGCTCGAGCTGACGAAGCAGCAGCTCCAGGGGCTGTACGCGCTGATCACCGGGAAGATCGACGCGAAGCTGTCCGGGCCGGTGGGGATCGTGCGGGAGATCGCTCGCTCGGCCCAGCGCGGCTGGCGGGACCTGCTCTTCTTCGCCTTCAAAATTTCGACGCTGCTCGGGCTGTTCAACCTGCTGCCGCTGCCGGCGCTGGACGGCGGCCGGCTGGTGTTCCTCGGCTACGAGCTGATCGCTCGGCGGCCGGCGAACCGTAAGGTGGAAGAGACGGTCCACGGGGTCGGGATGCTGGCGCTGCTGGCGCTTATCCTCTACGTGACGATCCGCAACGACATCTTTGGCTAAGACGCGACAGACGAGGAGCGGGGCGGCTGAGCCGGCGGTGATCGCTGACCGGCGCGGTGAGGGGCCGCCGCCGCCGCCGCCAGGCTGGACGCCGCGGGCGCGCTCGGCCGAGGAGCTGTGCGCGCTGGTCGAGCTGCTGCCCGAGTCGCCCGGGGTCTATTTGATGCGAGACCGCCGCGGGGTGGTGGTCTATGTCGGCAAGGCGAACAAGCTGCGCGCGCGGGTGCGCCAGTACTTCAGCGGGCACGACACGCGCTCCTTCGTGCCGCTGCTGGGGCGGCTCTTGGGGGACATCGAGACGGTGGTGACCTCCAACGACAAGGAGGCGCTGCTGCTCGAGAACACCCTCATCAAAGCGCACCGGCCGCGCTTCAACGTCAAGCTGCGCGATGACAAGCAGTTCTTGGTGCTGCGCCTGGACCCGCGGGCGCAGTGGCCGCGCTTGGAGCTGGTCCGAAGGTCAGGTAGTGACGGCGCCCGCTACTTCGGCCCGTACACCTCGGCGGTGAGCGTGCGCCACACGCTGCGGGTGGTGAACCGGCACTTCAAGCTGCGCACGTGCACGGACTACACGCTGCACCACCGCAGCCGCCCTTGCCTCCAGCACCAGATCGGCCGCTGTCCGGCGCCTTGCGTGTACGAGGTGGACGCGGCGGCGTATGAGCGGCAGGTGCGTGAGGTCGGGCTCTTCCTCGACGGGCGCCACCACGAGCTGCTGCGGGAGGTGCGGGCGGCGATGGAGGACGCGGCCGCGCGGCTGGACTTCGAGCAGGCGGCGCGGCTGCGCGATCGCTTGCAGGCGCTCGAGACGAGCCTCGTGGGGCAGCGGGTGGTCGGCGGCGGGGACGCCGATCAGGACGTGATCGGCACGTATCGCGAGGGGGGGCAGGTCGAATTTGTGGTGCTGCACGTCCGGCGCGGCGCGCTGGTGGGCACGCGCTCGTACTCGCAGCGCGGCATGGAGCTGCCGGACGCGGAGGTGCTTCACTCGTTCTTGGCGGCGTACTATGCGGACGCGCCGTGGATCCCCGACGAGGTGATCCTGCCGGCGCCGCTGTGTGAGGACGATATGGGGCCGCTGGTGGCGTGGCTGCGGGAGATGAGCGGGCGGAAGACGGCGCTGCTGGTGCCGGAGCGGGGCGACCGGCATAAGCTGGCGCTGCTGGCGCGACGCAACGCGGCGGCTAACTTCGTAGCGAGGCGTGACCGCCGCCAAGACTCGGCGCTGGCGCTGGCGCAGCTCCAGTCGCGCCTCGCGCTGAGCCGGCTGCCGCGGGTGATCGAGTGCTTTGACATCAGCCACATCCAAGGGTCGGACCCGGTCGCCTCGATGGTGGTCTTTGTCGATGGGGCGCCGGCGAAGCGCCGCTACCGATCGTTCAAGATCCAAGGGCTGGGCGGCGAGCTGGCGCAGGGGAGCGTGCAGAACGACGACTTCGCGAGCATGGCCGAGGTGCTGGGGCGTCGGCTGGCGCGCGGGCTGGCGGCGCGCGGCGAGGTGAGCGAGCTGGTGGGCGACGCCCTGGAGGAGGCGGCGGCCGCGGATCTCCATAAAGATGTCTCGAAGGACATGGTCGATGACGCCGCTGAGGTGGTGATCGATGATGATGATGACGATGACGAGGTCGAGGACGCGCTGGAGGAGGAGGAGGAGGAGGAGGAGGGCGATCCGTGGGCGCTGCCGGACCTGATCGTGATCGACGGCGGGAAGGGGCAGCTCTCGCGGGTGGTGGCGATGATGAAGCAGCTCGGGGTGTCGATCGGCGCGGAGGGGGTGGACGTGGTCGCGCTGGCGAAGGAGCGGCTGATCAAGGAGGCGCGCGCAGGGGGGGGGAGAGGGCGCGCGGGCGCGGCGGCCGAGGGAGCAGGTGAGGGGGCGGAGCTGCGGCCGGAGCGGGTGTTCTCGCCGGGGCTGCGCGAGCCGATCGTGCTGCGCCCGGGATCGTCGGAGCTCTTCCTAATCACGCGGCTGCGCGATGAGGCGCACCGCTTCGCGATCACGCACCACCGAAAGCGCCGCGGCAAGCGGGCGCTGAAGAGCGAGCTGGACGCGATCGTCGGGGTCGGGCCGGCGCTGCGCAAGGCGCTGCTGAAGCGCTTCGGCGGGGTAGCGGGGGTGCGGGCGGCGACGCCCGAAGAATTGTTGACGGTGCAAGGAGTGGGGGCGCGCTTGGCCGCGCGGATCCGCGAGGCGCTGGGGTCCGGCTAGGGCGCCCTCGTTTCATCTTGCAAACAAAAGACCGAGGGGCCAGAGAGAGCGAGAGGGCGGGGTGATGCGATGAGCCTATTGTTAAAGAACGCGCTGGATCGCGCGGCGGTGTGGCACCAGGGGCAGTGGCGGAAGTACCCGGCGGTGGAGGTGCCGTACATGTCGCACCCGGCGGGCGTGGCGATCACGCTGGCGCGCCACGGCTTCGACGACGAGGTGGTCGCGGCGGGGGCGCTGCATGATGTCCTCGAGGACACGTCGGCGACGTACGAGGATCTCCTTCGGGAGTTCGGGGGGCGGGTGGCGGAGCTGGTGCGGCTGTGCAGCGAGGAGGATAAGTCGCTGCCGTGGGAGGCGCGCAAGCAGGCGTACCTGGACAAGTTCCCGCGAAAGCCGTGGGAGGCGCAGGCGATCACGCTGGCGGATAAGATCGATAATTTTCAGTCGATCATGGTGTGCTCGGTCCACCACGGCGACCCGTGGGCGATGTTTAAGCGCGGACGGGAGGCGCAGCTCTCTCGCTTCGAGGCGCTGGCGGCGGCGCTGCCGGGGTTGGCCCCGCACCCGCTGATCGACGCGTACCGCGAGGCGCTGGCGCGGCTCCGGGCTTGTGGATGAGGTACAGTCCGCGGCGATGACGGTGGACCTGAAGGCGCGCTCGGTGCGGACTCTGGCATGGCTGGGGGACGTGGAATTCGAGCGCGAGGTGCGGCTGCGGCTGGTCGGGCGCGGCGACTACGCGACCGATCGACTGGACGCGGTGAAGGCGCTGGTGGTGCGGGCGGAGCGACAAGCGGCGCTCCTGGCGATCATCGAGCCGGCGCTGGATGAGGACGAGGCGAGCGTGGTGCGACGGGCGCGTAATACCAGCCCGCGCGCCTCGTCGCGCAGCCAGCGGAGCACGAAGGACTATCGCGCGGCGACCGCGTTGGAGGCGCTGGTCGCCCACTGGCAGCACGGAGCGGCGGGCGGGCCCGCGCGCTTTGCAGCGTTGCTGGCGCCGGAGATCGAGCGGGCGATCGATGAGGCGCTGGCGCAGGCGGGCACGCGGATCCGCCGCGGTTGAAGACGAAGGGAGGAGCTACCAGCCGCAGGTGCGGGGGGCGTTCTGGGCGGCGAGCCAGGCGCGGAGGGGCTCGAAGTACTCGATCATCGGGGCGGCGTCCATCTGGCGCGAGCCAGTGAGCGCCTCGAGGGCGTCGGGCCAGGGCTTGGAGGCGCCGAGCTCGAGCATAGCCTGGAGCTTGGCGCCGGCCTCCTTGGAGCCGTAGATCGAGCACTCGTGCAGCGGGCCGCTGTGGCCGGCGGCGGCGCAGAGCGCTTTATGAAACTGGAACTGGAGGATCCGCGCGAGGAAGTAGCGGGTGTAGGGGACGTTGGCGGGGATGTGGTACTTGGCGCCGGCGTCGAAGTCCTCCTCCGTGCGGGGCTCGGGCGGGGCGACGCCCTGGTACTTGGCGCGGAGCTGCCACCAGGCGGCGTTGTATTGCTCGGCGGGGGTCTTGCCCGAAAAGACGTCCCAGCGCCACTGGTCGATCAGCTTGCCGAAGGGCAAGAAGCCGATCTTGTCGAGGGCGTCTTGCATCATTTGATTGATCACGGCCTGGTCGTTGTCGGGGACCTGGTCGATGAGGCCGATCTTCTGCAAGTAGGCGGGGGTGACCGAGAGCGCGAGGGCGTCGCCGATCGCCTCGTGGAAGCCGTCGTGGGCGCCGCTCTGGAAGAGCACGGGGAGCTTGTAGTAGTAGTGGAAGTAGTAATTGTGGCCGAGCTCGTGATGGACGGTGATCAGGTCCTCGGCGTCGATCTTGATGCACATCTTGATCCGCAGGTCGTCGTTGAAGTCGACGTCCCAGGCGCTGGCGTGGCAGACGACCTCGCGATCCTTGGGCTTTTGGAACATCGAGCGCTCCCAAAAGGTGGCGGGCAGCGGGTCGAGGCCGAGGGACGTAAAAAAGGACTCGCCGAGGCGGACGAGGCGCAGCTCGTCGTATTTGGCGCGCTTCAGGGCGGCGGTGACGTCGATGCTGGTCTTGCCCGGATATGGGACGACGAGCGGGTAGATGTTGCCCCACTCCTGCGCCCACATGTTGCCCAAGAGGTGGGCGGGGATGAGGCCGTCGGCGGGGACCTTGGCGGCGCCGTACTTGGCGCTGAGCTGGGCGCGGACGTGGCAGTGGAGCTGCTCGTAGAGGGGGCGCACTTGCTGCCAGAGGCGCTCGCTCTCGGCCTCGAACTCGGCGGGGGTCATGTCATAACCTGCGCGCCAGAGCTCGCCGAGGTCGGCGTAATTGATCTCGCGGGCGCCCTCGTTGGCGAGCTCGACGAAGCGGGCGTAGAGGGGGCGCAGCTCGCGGGCGACCCCATGCCAGGCCTTCCAGGCGTCGAGCAGCTCGTCGTAGCTGCGGCTGGAGGCGATGACGTCAGAGAGCTGGCCGAGGTCGCGGCAGACCTGGCGCTTGCCCTCGCCGGTGCACTGCTTCCCTTTGCCGTAGATCCCCTCCATCTTGGCGCCGAGATCGGCGAGGGCTTGGCGCTTGGCCGGGTCGCTGGGGGCCGGAGGCGGGCTGGCGGTGACGCGGAGGAGGTGGAGCTTGCGGGCGGTGTCAGGATCGACGGGGGCGCTGGCGAGCTCGCTGGCGCGCTTGATCGCGCCTCCCATGTACTCCATGAGCTTCTCGTTGGCGCGCGCGGCGGCGGCCTCGGTCTCGTCGGTGATGTTGGTGTTCTTCTCCCACTCGGCGCGGCTCGCGGCGACGTAGAGCTCGCGCAGCTCGCGGTCGGCTTGGTCGACGAAGGCGCGCGCCTCCTCGGCGGTGGGGCCGGTGGGCTCGGTGGGCTCGGGCGGCGGGGTGGGGGCGGCCTCTTTTTTGGGCGGCGGCGGCGGCGGCGGCGCGGGCGTGGGGCCGCAGGCGAGCGCGGTGAGGCCGAGCGGCAGGGCGAGGGCGAGGGCGAGGGCGGCGGGGGCGGAGCTGCGCATAGGGCGACGTTACGCCGGGCGCGCGGAAAAAACTACAAGATCACGCGAGATCGCCCGGGGCCGCGCCGAGTCGCGCCGCTTCGCGCCGAGATGTGCCGCTGCGCGCCGAGTCGTGCAGGTCGTGTTGAGCGGCGCGGCGGCGACGTTGGGGCTGTCTCTTGGGCTTGATCAGCGGATCGCGGGGAGGTCGAGGAATTCGCGCTCGACGGCGGCGTAGTCGACCTCGGCGTCGAGGCGGGCGAGCACGCTGTAGAAGCCGAACTGGAGGCGGTTCATAAAAAAGACGCCGGGGGGCATGGGGACGAAGGAGCCGTCGCGCAGCCGCTTGGAGGCGAGGGCGATGCGCTTCATCTGGTCGACGAGGCCGGCGGTGTAGGCGCGGGTGATCCGGAAGGGGGAGCGGCGCTGCGGCTCAAAGGCGCGGCGCAGGTAGTCCACGGCCATGACCTCGTACTCGCCGCCGCGGGCGCGCAGCATGGCCGCTCCGGCGCGCTCGAAGGCGGGGTCGTCGCCGTCCGCGGCGGCGCGGTGGAGCGCGCGGGCGAGCTCCTGGCGGCCCGGCTCGGCGAGCTGGACGCAGCCGAAGTCGATAAACGTGACCTGTCCTGCGGGACCAAAGAAGTAATTGCCGGGGTGGGGGTCGGCGTTGAAGGCGCCGCCGACGATGGTGGCCTTGTACACAAAGCGCCACAAGGTGCGGCACCAGGCGGCGCGCTCGGCCTCGCTCTGGCGGGCGGCCTCGTCGAGGGTGAGGCCGCGGACGAGCTCGGTGGTGAGCACGCGGCCGGAGCTGCGGTGGTCGATGACCTCGGGGATCTTGATCGCCGGGTCGCCGGCGTGGACTTGGGAGAAGAGGCGCTGACGCGCGGCCTCGAGGGTGTAGTCGAGCTCCTCGCGGAAGCGGGCGCGCAGCTCCTCGAGCATGCGCTCGGTGCCGAGGCGGCGCATGCCGAGCAGGCCGATCGCGCCCTCGAGCACGCCAGCGTTGAGCAGGTCGCTCTCGAGGGCGCGGGCGATGCCAGGGTGCTGGACCTTGACGGCGACCTCGCGGCCGTCTTCGAGGCGGGCCCGGTGGACTTGGCCGATCGAGGCGGAGGCGATCGGGGCGGGATCCCACTCGGCGAAGAGGCGCTCTGGCGGCGCGCCGAGCTCTTGCGTGAGGAGCTGGGCGATCGCGGCGGGGGAGGAGGTGGCGGTGGCGGCCTGGAGGCGGCCCATGGCGCGCTCGTAGCTGCCCCGCTGCTCCTCCGGGACCAGGCCGTCGACGTACGAGACCATCTGGCCGAGCTTGGCGGCGAGGCCGCGTAAGGTGCCCAAGACCTCGGCGGCGTGGAGGGCCGCCTCGTCGTCGCCGCGGCCGAGGATGAGGCTGGCGCCCGCGCGGGCGCCGACGCCGGCGAGGCGAGCGAGGCGCCCGAGACGGCCGGTGGGGAGGTTGCGGTCGTCGGCCACGGGGGGCGGAGTATACACAGGGCGGGCGCGTGGGCCTCGCTCAAGGTCGGCAACGCGCGGTCTCGGCGCGGAGCTCGGATAACTCGCGCTGGAGGGCGTGGAGCTGCCCGCGGAGCTCGCTCAGCTCGTCGGCCTGCGCCTGGACGCCGGCGATCGCGAGGCTGCTGTAGCCGTAGAGGTCGATACGATCGTTGGCGGGGTCGGCCCAGATCCCGCGCTCGTGGTCGTCGAGGATGATCCCGAGGTGGCGCTTGCCGTCGCCGCGGCCGCGGTAGCTGTAGGTGGCGAGGCGGAGCCCCAAGAGGTCGCGGTAGGCGCTGGCGCGCGCTTCTGCGTCGAGGTAGTCGATGTCCTTTTTAAAGGCGGCGCGGGAGATCGGGCAGCCGCCAGGGCCGAGCTTGGGATCCGCGTCGGCGCAGATCAGGCGGGCGTTGCACTCGCTCTGAAAGTCACACTCGGCGCCCGCTTGATCGCAAGGATCGCCCTCCTTGATCGCGCCGCAGGCGGCGACGCCGTCCCAAGGGCCTCCGTATCCGCTGCATACAGGGTCTCCGCAGGTGCTGTACCACCGCAGCTCGGCGGCGGCCGTGGTGGCGCTGTCGCTCGCGGAGGATGACGATGATGATGACGATGACGATGACGAAGAGGATGAGGCGGTCGCGGTCTGGGTGTCCTCGCCCTTCTTGTCGCAAGATGCGGCGCAGAGGGCGGTGAGCAGGGCGAGGGCGCGTGCGGCGGAGGTGGTGGCGCGTGAGGTCATGTTCGGCTCCTGACGGCAGTGTACCGGCGCGGCGCGGGCTGGCGCGGTGGTTTGATGTTGAGGTCCTCGCGGGTCGCTCGACGCGCTCTGGGGCGAGCGGCCGCCCTCTTCGCCGCGGCCCCGGCGCTCGGCGGCGCGCGTCGGCCGGAGATCCGATATAAGGGGGCCATGATGAGGCTGTCGCGCGCAGAGATGCTGCTTTTATTGGGTTTGGCGGCCGCCGCGGGCTGCGGCGGGGCGACGGCAGGGAGCGCGAGCGCCGGTACGGGCGCGCCGACGGGCTCGTCGGGCGGTGGCAGTGAGGGGTCGAGCGGCGAGAGTACGAGCGGCGGCGGGAGCGAGGGGAGCGAGAGTACGAGCGGCGAGAGCGAGGGGACGCGCGGCGAGAGCGAGGGGACGAGCGGTGAGAGCGAGGGGACGAGCGGCGAGAGTGAGTCGAGCGGAGGGGCGGCGCCGTTCGTGCTCGAGGTGCACACGGGGCTGCGTGAGGACGGCCGCCTGGCGCTTTTTTGCAATTTGCCGATGCGGGTCGAGGATTGCCTGGCGCTGGCGGCTTCAGCGCCGCCTTGTGAGGATCTCGACCTCGATGGGTTGGTGGACTTGTGGGAGGACGTGGCGCTGGAGCGCCTGCGGCCGCTGCGGCGCATGGACGAGGAGGAGGCGCTCTTTCAAGATCCGGAGGCGGTGGTCGCGGATGTGGGGCGGGTGGCGGCGGCGGGCGAGCGCTTTCGGGTCTTTGTGATGCTGGGGTATTCGAAGGACTATGGGAGCTGCGGCGGCTTCACGAGCCACAACGGGGACTCGGAGCGGGTGGCGCTGGACCTGGAGGTGTTTCAGGGCGGCGGCGCCGGCGGGGTGGCGGTGCGGGCGGCGTACACGGCGGCGCATGAGGGGACCGTGAGCGATAAGGGGGCGATCTACAGCGGGGCAGGGCTGAAAGAGCTGGTGATCGACGCGGATCCGTGGACTCGGGAGCCGCGGTGGGTGGTGTTCCCTTCGGCAGATAAACACGCGACATACGCGAGCGTGGCGATCTGCGAGGCGGTGTCGTGGTTGCCCTGCTTTGATGAGGACTGCGGGCCCGATGGGGTGAATGATCCGGAGTCGTATGATTTGTTGCCCGAGCTGTGGGGGAACGCGGGCGAGCTGGCGGCGCCGCGGATCAGCGATCTGGCCGAATTGGGGTTCCCCGGCGATGACGCCTGGACGGACGCGGACTTCTGCGGCGGGCTCGGCGGGACGGGCTGCTCCTCGCCAGTGCGCGCGAAGCTGCTCGTCGACCCCTTTGAAGGTTGAGCGCGCGCCCGCGACAGCGCCGCGGAGATGCCTTCATGGTCGCGTATTCGCGCGCGGCCGCGGCGAGGCGTAGCTACGCGTGAGGAGAGTTGAGCGCGCCCGCGGGTTCTGCGAGCGTGAAGCACGTGACGGAGTCGAGGCCACGGGACCGCGTGAAAGCGCCGCTGGGCGCTCCGATCGCCCGGCCCGATGAGGACCGGACACGCCTGTTCCCGCGGCCACATGCCCCCCAAGAGTCGGATGATGAGCCGACGCGCCACCCGTCGCTGAAGCAGGGGGGGGTGAGGCCAGCCTCGGCGAGCCCTGCTGCGGCAAAACCGGCGGCGGCGAGGCCGGTCGACGCGAAGCCGGCGGCGGCGAAGGCGGCGGTGAAGCCAGCGGTGACGCCAGCTTCGGGGCCGCCCGAGGGCGCGGCGAAGGCGGGGGGCCGGACGAGCCCGCGGCGACCCAAGCCCGCGACGTTGGTCGATGTGCCGGCGGTGCCCGATGAGGGGATCGCGATCGAGGATGATGTCCCGACCGCGTCGATCAAGCGGCCGACGAGCGAGCCGCTCGCGTTTGGTGCGCCCGCGGCGGCGCCGACGCCAGCGCAGCGAGAGGCGCCAGCACGAGCAGCTGCGAGCGCGGCGGCGCCGAGGAGCGCGTCGCCAGCGGGGGCGAGCGCGTCACCAGCGGCGGCGCCGAGGAGCGCGTCGCCAGCGGGGGTGAGCGCGTCGCCAGCGGCGGCGCCGAGGAGCGCGTCGCCAGCGGGGGTGAGCGCGTCGCCAGCGGCGGCGCCGAGGAGCGCGTCGCCAGCGGGGGTGAGCGCGTCGCCAGCGGCGGCGCCGAGGAGCGCGTCGCCAGACGGGGCGCCGAGGAGCGCGTCGCCAGAAGGGGCGCCGAGGAGCGCGTCACCAGCGGAGGCGAGCGCGTCGCCAGCGTCGCCGACGAACGATGGGGTGCTGCGGCCGGTGCGGCCGCCGACGGCGAGCCAACGGGACGTTTTGGAGAATAAAGAGGGCGAGCGAGCCCTCGTGTACCGCCGGATCATCATGGGGTTGGGCGTGGCGGTGATCGTCGCGGTGGTCGCGTTGGGGGTGGTGGTGGCTCGCCGTGGGCTGAGCTCGGAGTGCGAGGAGGCGGCGGAGGCGGCGGTGCTGGCGGGGGCGTGGGACGCCGATCGTCGCGAGGCGGTCCGCGCGGCGTTCTCCGCGACCGGCTTGGCGTATGCAGAGGACGCGTACTCGCGCGTGCACACGCGGCTGGATCGGTATGCGGGGGGGCTGGCCGCGGCGCGCCGTGAGGCGTGTGTGGCGCGCGAGGCGGAGGCGTTGTCGGCGGCGCGCTATGACGCGCAGGTGATCTGTCTGGAGCGGCGAGCGGCGGCGTTGAAGGCGTTGGGGGCGGCGCTGACGCGGGCAGACGCGGCGGCGGTGGCGCAGGCGATCCAGGCGAGCTCGGCGTTGCCGTCGATCGCCGGCTGCGCCGAGGAGGCGGCGGCGGTGCCCGCGACGGCGGAGCCAGCGCTCGCGGGGTTGTATGAGGAGCTGGCGGCGGCGGAGGCGGCGCGCTCGCTGCACCAGCGGAGCGCGGCGAAGGAGGCGCTCTCGTCGCTGCAGGCGCGGGCGCAGGAGCGGGACGAGCGGCGGCTCGAGGCGGCGGCGGCGGCGGGGCTCGGTCGGCTGGCCGCGGCGGAGGGCGAGCTGGTGGCGGCGGAGGAGATGCTGTCCCGTGCGACATGGCTCGCAGACCAGGTCCGTGACGACGCGCTGTTGGCGGCGAACATGAGCGCGCTGCTGACGACGTTGGCGGCGCGAGGCGGGCGCGAGGCGGCGGCGGAGATCTGGCGGGCGCACGCGCAGACGGTGATCGCGCGGCTGCCCGACGGCGATGAGGCGGAGGCGTCGCTGCTGGCGGCGAGCGCGGCGTCGCTGACCAGCGGCGGGGGCTCGGACGAGGCGATCGGGCTGCTTCAGCGGGCGCTGGCGCTGCAAGAGGCGCGGCTGGGTGAGGAGGATCTGCGGCTGGCGCCGACGCTCCAGGGCCTCGGCGCGGCGCTGGTCGCCGAGGGGGAGGTGGCGGCGGCGCGGGTGCACTATGAGCGGGCGTTGACGATCGAAGAGGCGGCGCTCGGGGCGGAGCATCCGGGGCTGGCGGCGACGCTGGTGGCGCTGTCGACGGTGGCGGGCGCGCTGGGCGACCTCGAGCGAGGGCTGACGCTCGGCGGACGCGCGGTGACGCTGCTGGAGCCGGTGGCGCTGACCGAGGGCGCGACGCTGGCGGTGGCGCTGGCGGCGAGGGGGCGTCTCTTGGCCGACAAAGGAGAGCTGGCGGCGGCGCGGCAGGACCTCGGGCGCTCGCTCGAGCTCGAGGAGGCGGCGAGGAGCGCGGAGCAGCCGCGCGCGGTGGCGACGATGCTGGCGCTGGCGCGCGTGCTGAGCGGGGCGGGGGAGGCGGCGGCGGGGCGGAGCTTCGCGGCGCGGGCGTTGGCGATCCGGGAGGCGACGCTGGCGCCGGATCACCCGCTGGTGGCAGAGGCGCTGGTGAGCGTGGGCTCGCTCGAGCTGGCGGGCGGCGAGGCGAGGGCGGCGCTGCCTCACCTCGAGCGGGCGTTGACGATCCGCGAGGCGCGGGGCGATGTGCCGGCGAAGGAGCTGGCGAGGAGCCAGTACTTGGTGGCGGCGGCGCTGCGGGCGATGGGCCGCGATCGTGAGCGTCAGCGGGCGCTGGCGAGCGCCGCGCAGGTGGGGCTGCGGGAGCACGACCCGACGGGCGCGCAGGTGGAGCTCGCGGCGATCGAGGGGTGGCTGGCAGCGGAGGCGAGCGCTACGGCGGCCGGGAAGTCGAAGAAGAAGAAGAAGAAGAAGAAGGCGAAGAAGGGGAAGAAGTGAGCGCGCGCTCCGGCCGTGTGGGTCGGCGTGGGATCCCTCGACTGCAGGTGAGGACGCGGCCGCTTCGGCGGCGAGCCGCGTTATGCTCCTTCGAGGTTATGAGGCGAGGTGCTCCGCCGATCGTCGCGGCTCTGGCGCTCTTGGCAGCCCTGGGCGGCTGTGGGGCGCTTCGGGGGTCACCAGCCGACGTGGCGACGCTGCCGGACGGGCCGTATGTGACGGAGGTGGCCGTGGCCGCGGACCACTACCTGACGGCGGAGCTGGAGGTGGGCGGGGCGCGTCGGAGGTTCTTGATCGACACGGGGGCGGCGTTCTCGCTGATCGATGACGACGTGGCGGCGTCGTTAGGGCTGGTGAGCGTCGGAGAGCAGCCGATGATCGATTTTTCTGGGGTGCGGCGGGACGTCGACGCGGTGCGGATCCCGTCGCTCCGGTTGGGCTCGCTCGAGGTGCTGGAGGTGGGCGCGGCGGTGATCGATATGAGCGGCTTCGACGCGACCCAGTGCGAGCCGATCGCGGGGCTGATCGGCATGAACGTGCTGCGCGGGGCGATCGAGCTCGACGTGAGCGGCGGCTGGCTGCGGCTGGCGTCGTCGATGTCGCTGCTGGCGGCGCGGGCGGGCGGGGTGACGATCAAGGCGTATCCGCCGAGCTATCTGCTCCACTTGCCGCCGCCGACGCGGACGCTGGCGCCGACGCCGGTGACGGTCGATACGGGGTCTCCGGGGGCGATCACGGTGACGAAGGCGATGGCTCGGCGGCTGGCGACGGGGCCGCGGCTGCGCCGCGATGTGCTGTCGCAGAGCCTGAACAGCGCGCGGCCGCGGCGGGAGCGCCATGACCTGTTCTTATGGCCAGATGCGACGCTCGCGGGGTTGGAGCTCGAAGGGGTGCGGGTGGAGGTGGCAGGGAGCGCGACGATCGGGCTGGCGGTGCTGCGGTCGTTCGTGATGCGGGTGGACCGGGAGGCGCAGACGCTGACCTTTTGGGCAGATCCGTCGCGGCCGCCGCCGCGCGGGCTCGAGGGGCTCGGGGTGTGGATCGCGGCGGAGGGGGAGGCGGGGCGGGTGCGGTCCGTGACGCGCGGGTCGCCGGCGAGCGCGGCGGGGCTGCGGCTGGGGGAGCCGGTGGTGTCGCTGGATGGGGCGCGCCTGGCCGAGATGACGGGGCAGGCGCGCTGCACGGCGCTGCGAGATCTGCACAAGAAGGAGCAGGTGCGGGTGGGGGTGCGACGCGCGGGCGCGGTGGTGGAGGTGGCGCTGACGCGGCGGACGATGCTCGCTCCGCCGCGCTGAGCGCTCCTCGCTTTCGTGTTTACGAGGGTGAGGCTCAGCCGATCTTCCAGGCGACGCGCCAGCGGACGCGGAAGGGCTGGCCTGGGTCGCCGCCTTCGACCTCTCCCTCGACTTCGCCGCTCTGCGGGCCCGAGGCAGGGGCCCGGGGGAGCAGGGTGGCCGCGGGGGCGGGCTCGTCCTGCTCGTCGGGGGCCTCGCCGCTGAACCAGCCGACGCTGTCGAGGTCGAGCTCTTCGATGAAGTCGTCGGCCTCGTCGTCGCCGCCGCCGCCGCCGAACGAGAGCGCTTCATCCCCGTCGTCGCCGTCGCCGCCGTCGTCGTCGTCGTCAGGGTGTTGTCCGGATTGGAAGGCGCCCTTGGGCAGGGGGTACTCCCAGTGCCACGGCTCGGTCTTGTAGGGGTGCCAGCCGTACTCGTGGGCGTGCTCGACCAGCCACTTGTGCAGCGGGGTGGTGCGCTGCTTGGCGGCGGTCTTGCTGACGGGCTCGAGGCCGCCGACGCCGAAGTCGATCGCGAGGCCGGTCTCGTGGGGCGAGTTGTAGGCGAGCCACTTGCGGCCGGCCTGCACCGAGCCGTACTTGGAGATCAGGGTCTCTTCATAGTGCTGCTTGGACTTCCAGCGGTGCGGGCGCCAGGCGGAGGCGGCCTTGAACTCGATGCCGAGGTCGCGCTTGATCGCGTCGGTCATTTTTTTTAGGGACTCGGCGGCGAGCCTGTGGAGCTTGCGGGGGCCTTGGGTGCCGGGGATGTCGACCAGGAGGGGGGACTTGGCGGGCAGGGTGCCGTAGGTCGCGACCTTTACGCGCTTCTCTTCGTAGCTCATCGGGCCTCTCTTGTTTGGTACTACTCATTTCGACCGTAACCGGCCGGCGCTAGGGCTGTCTACGCCGCCGCGGGAGCGGCCTCTGAGCCGGTGTGACAGTGGCAGAGTCGCCCGATCGTGACAGCGGCTCCGCGCGCTCGCGCGAGCGCAGGGGCCAAAAAGAGCGCGCCGATCGCCGCGAGGGGCGACAGGCGCGCGCTGCTAGCCGAGGGGCTCCGCGGCTACTTGCCCTTGGCGCTGAACTTGGCCTGCTCCATCGCGATCTCGCGGATCGCGTCGAAGCTGGTGGAGTTGGAGGCGCCCTCGATCGCCTTGACGGCGAGGTCCTGGGCCTGCTTGATCGCGGTGGCGAGCTGCTTGTTGAGGTTGTCGATCTGGCCGACCTGCTTCTTGATCGTCTGGTCTAACGAGGCGATCTTGAGCTCGTAGACGCGGCGCTTGCCGTCGTTGTCCTTGGCGAGCAGGTCGGCGGCGGTCTTGGCCTGCTGGCGGGCGATGCCGCGGCCTTCGTCCTCGGCGCGCTTGCTGACCGCCTCGAGGGCGGCGGGGTGGGCGTCCCTCTTGGCGCGCAGCTCGGACCACTCCTTCTCGCGGCCTTCGACGGACTTCTCGCGCTCCGCGACGGCGACGGCGTGGGCCTCGCGCAAGAGGGTGAGCTCGGCGGCGGCGGCCTTGTCGGCCTGGGCGAGCGCGTCTTGGTCGGCTTGGCGGCGCTGCTTGAGCTCGTAGTCGTACTCGGCGGCCTCGCGCTTGCGGGCGCGCTCGCCGGCCTCCTTGGCCTCCTTGAGGCGCTGGCTGTGCTCGGCTTGCTCCTTCTTCCAGGCGGCCCTTCGCGCCTCGAGGGCGACGTCGAGGGCGGCCTTCTTGGCGGCGAACTCCTGCTCGCCGGCCTTGGCGGTGTCACGATAGGCGCGCAGGAGCTGGCCCAAGGTGTCGTCGTCGGCGGTGATGCCGTGGAGCTCGGCGAGGTGGCGGGTGTTGGCGTCGATGCCGGCGCGGAGCTCGCCGAGCGCGCTCGCCTCGGCGACGAGCTGCTGCTGGAGGCTGCGGGCGGCGTCGCCGAAGCGGGCGCGCAAGGCGGTGAGGCCGCCGATGATGCCGCTGATGTCGACGTCGTCGCCGTCGTCGTCGCTGCTGTCGCCGCCGCCGCCGCTGTGGCTGACAGAGGCGCCGCCGCCGGCGGACTCGAGCGACTTGTACTGCTTGAGGAGGTCGTTGTAGGCCTTGACCAGCTCTTGTTTGGTGCTCTTGGTGCTGACTTTGCTCATGACTGGATCTCTCTAAGGGATGTCGTTGGAGGGGGTAGACGGCGGGCGGGCGGCTCAGGCGCCTTTGGCGTGCATGGCCTTGTGAGCGAGGTTTTGCGCCTGCGCGAGCGCCTCGGCGAGCTGCTTGCTGAGGCCGTCGATCTCGGCGCTCTGCTGGGTGATGGTCTCGTCGAGGGCCTTGATCTTGATCTCGTAGACCTCGAGGTTGGCGGCGATCTCGCGGGCGAGCAGGTCGGCCTCGTGCTTGGCGTCGCGGGTGACGACGGCGATGCCGCGCTCGCGGGCCCGCTTGGCGGCCTCCTCGAGGGCTGCCTCGTAGCCGGCGACCTCGGGGCGGAGCGCCTCGATGGCGGCGGCGGCGGCGCTCAGCGCTTGCTCGCGGGCGCTCCACTCCTTCTCCTTGGCGGCGAGCTGCTCGGCGAGCTCGCGCCCTAGGAGGCGGCGGCGCTCAGCGTGCGAGTCGCTCGCGAGCTTGCGCTTGCGCTCGTGCTCGTAGGTGTAGTCGGCCTCGACTTGGCCGCGCTCGCGGGCGAGGTTCTGTTGGAAGTCGGCCTCGGCTTGGTCGCGCTCGGCGGCGGCGCGGGCCCAGGCGGCGCGGGCGTCGCTGATCTCTTGCTCGAGCTGGGCCTCGGCGGCGGCGTCGCCGGCGATCAGCGCCTCCATGCGGCGGGCGTGGTCCTGCTTGAGGATCTCGAGCGCGTCGGCGGTGACGCGGGTGCTGTGCGAGGCGTCGTGGCGGCGGCGCTCGACCTCGATCGCGCGGCGCAGCTCGGCGAGCTTGTGGGACTCGTGATCGAGGTTGGTCGCGAGGGCGTCGACGGCGGCGGAGAAGGAGAGCTGGAGCTCCGCGAGGCCCTTGACGATGCTCTCGACGGAATACCCAGCGGCGCGGGCGACGACCTCGCGGTCGGCGGCCTCTTGGGCGGCCTCTGCCTTGGTGGCGACGACGGCGACTTGCGCCTCAAAGGTGCGGAGCAGCGGCGCGAACGCCTTGAGGATCTCGTCCCGTGACTTGGGATCGCGGAGGGTAGACATGGAGTGCGGGTCCTTTTCTGGCGGCCTGCCGGCCGCGTCGGGCGACGATAGGCGATCATCGCGGCGCTGGTGATCGATCAAAAACGCGCGGCCTGGTGCGCGTCGCTGGGCGACAGTACAGAGGGCGCTTGCTCTCGCGCGGATCATGCGGACTCGCGCGCGGGCGCGGGCGAGTCCGCGCGGGGGGGTCGAGGGCCGGCGCGAGATCGCGCGTGCGGGCGCTTAGGTCGATCTCGGGCCGCAATTTCCAAGCGGCTGATGACAAACAAGGTCACGTCGACGGCGTCGTTCGGGCGCTTGACGGGCTCGCTCGATACGCGCGAGATCAGGGGTGATGGTACGAAGAATCGCCTCGACCCTGCTCTGCTCCCTCAGCCTCGCGGCCGCGCTGCTCCACAGCGCGCAGGCGCGCGCTGACTCGTTCGCGGCGGGGTCGCTGATCATCCCGATGGACGTGACTCACCAGGATATGGGGATGCTCGAGGCCTACGGGCTGGTGTACGCGCTGCTGCAGGCGGGCGTGCCGGTGCGCTGGGTGATCAAGGGGGGCAAGGCGATGGGCGACGTCGACTTCACGGCGTCGGCGGTCGACGTGCGGACGAAGGCGGCGATCGACGGCCACCCCTACCGCGGCGGGCCTTGGGTGGTCGACGCGGCGGACGCGGCGGCGGCGGCGGCGTTGGTCGATTCGTGGCTGGCGGCGAACCCGAACACCAACGTGCACAGCGCGACCGCGGCGTTCGACGGGGACGTGGCGCGGCTGCTGGTGGTCGCGCCGACGATCGCGATGATGGCGGACGGGAACCAAAAGATCGCGCGTAAGTATATGGCGGCGGCGAAGATCCCCGACTCGACGGGGGACCTGCTGTGGCCGGACAGCAGCCCGGACATGTTGACGCCGGAGGAGCTGTCCGGGCCGACGCTCGAGGACCACCGCGACGGCCAGCTCTTCGACGAGGACGGCGACCCAGTGTATTGCCAATTTATGTCGATGCACTGGGGGGTGAAGGACGCGCTCGATAACCCCGGGGCGGTCGCGGAGGTGCGAGCCTTCTTGAACTTCCCGACGCACTTCTATGCGCAATGCCAGGCGGTGAACGCGTTCGAGAACCACCCAGAGCACGGCTTCTTCTTGACCGAGAGCGGCTTCTTGATCGGCAAGCAGCCGACGATGTTCGACTTCCTCCAAAATGAGGAGCCGTACGCCCAGCTCGACGGGCCGTTTATGTCGGTGGGCGGCTCAGAGGCGGCGTATTCGCTGCCGATGAACGCGAAGTACAAGGCGCAGGACATCGTGTTTATCACCGAGAAGGGGACGCCGGTGGGGGTGAATGACGTGTGGATGACAGGCACGCTGGACGGGCTGTGCCCGGCGTCGAGCTGCCTGACGACCGGCAAGGTGAGCTACTTGGGCGGCCATGAGTACAGCGTGGCGCTGCCGATCTCGAAGAACCCGACGACCCAAGGGGCCCGGCTCTTCCTCAACTCGATGTTCGAGGCGCCCTGCGCGACGGCGGACGGGCTGCCGCTGGTGACGATCGACAAAGAGGCGCCGAGCTTCACCGAGGGGCCGCAGGTGACGTTCGTGCTCAAATACATCAACGAGGGGCCGACGACGGCGCTGGCGGCGGTGGTGCGCGACCCGCTGCCCGCAGGGGTGAGCTTCGTGTCGGCCTCCGACGGCGGGGCGCTGCAGGGCGGGGAGGTGCTGTGGGAGGTCGGGAACCTGGGGGCGGCCGAGGGCGGCGAGCTGTCGTTGACGGTGACGCTCGAGGGGTTCGGGGTCTATACAAACGTCGCGTATGTCGAATATAAGGTGGGCCAGAACACCCTCAGCGTAGCGTCGAATGAGACCGTGACAGAGTACGGGGTGGGCGGTTCGACGACGGGGGGCTCGGGCGGCGAGACGACGGGCACGACGGGCGGTACGGGCAGCACGGGCGGTACGGGCAGCACGGGCGGCGGTACAGGCGGTGCGAGCGGCGAGACGAGCGCGGGCTCCGAGGGGAGCGGTGCGAGCGATTCGAGCGCGACGAGCGAGGACGCCTCGGCGACCGGCGGCGCGAACGACGAGGCGGGCTGCGGCTGCCGCGGCGGGGCGCCAGGGCCGCTCCATGGCCTGTGGGTGCTGGGTCTGGCGGCGCTGCGCCGGCGGCGGGCGGCGTGAGCGGCGGGCGCCTTACGGCGCGGGCAGCAGCTCGAGCTTGGAGAGGCCGATCCGGAGCTGGTGGGCGCGGCGATCGATGATGTGCACGGCGTCGAGGACGCCGAGGGCGGCGAGCTGGCGGCGGAGGCGGTGGATCTCGACGTGGAGGCGGTTGCTGTCGTAGCCGATGCGGCGAAGCAGCTCCTCTTGGTCGATCCAGCCGCGCTCGTCGCTGGGGCGGTCGCGCTCGTCGAAGCGCTGGCGGGCGAGCGCGAGCAGCAGGGCGTGGTGGGCGCGGCCCTTGAGCTCGAGGCGGCGGCCGCCGTGGGTGAGCACGAGCTCCGCGGCGCTTTGATCGGGGTTGAGGGTGATCCGCAGGGCGAGCGCGCTGAGCGTCGGGGCGAGGTCCTCGGCGTCGCGGGTGAGGGGCAGCGGCTCGGGGAGGTGCAGGCGCCACGGGCCCGATTGGGTCTGGATGACCTCCCCGTCGGTGACAGGGAGGATCCCGTCTGCGCGCTCGACCCACCAGCCTTGATCACGGTAAAGTACGGTGACCTCTGGGCTCTCTGGGTCGGGCAGGGTCAAGAGGCCGGCGTGAGGCTCGACGGCGCGCGCCGGCGTGGTGAGGGCGATCGCGTGCGGCTGCGGGGGGCCGGCGTCGATGAGCACGTACTCGCCGGGGCGGCCAAAGCCGAGGCTGGCGCCCTCGTGCAGGCTGAGGCAGTGGCCGGCCTCGAGGCGGCGGCCGTCGACGTAGGTGCCGTTGCGGCTGTGCAGATCTTGCAGCTCCCAGGCGCCGCTACGCCAGCGCAGCAGCGCGTGCTCGCCCGAGGTCTCGGCCGTGTCGAGGCGGATCGAGCAGGTCCGTGAGCGGCCGATGAGGCAGCCCGAGGGGAGAGGCCAAGCGTGGGCGCGGTCGTGTGTTTGGATTTTTGCCATGATCCAGGGGCGTCGATCTGCGGGTATAACCCGGAGCCGTGGTGGACGTCGACGAGACTCCAGCCACCCGTCCGCATAGGAGCGGAGACGGGGAGGCTTCGGCGGAGCTCCGGCCCGCGATGATGCTCGGCCGCTACACGGTGCTGGGGGTGCTGGGCAGGGGCGGTATGGGCGTGGTCTATTCTGGGCTCGACCCGCAGCTCCGCCGGCGGGTGGCGATCAAGCAGATCACCCGGCGCAGCGGCGATGAGCAGGGGCGGCAGCGGTCGCTGCGGGAGGCGCAGGCGCTGGCCAGGCTCGCGCACCCGAATATCGTGACCGTGCATGAGGCCTTCGAGGTCGAGGGGCGGCTCTGCATCGCGATGGAGCTGGTCGTGGGCGAGACGCTGCGGGCGTGGCTGGCGAGCGAGCCGCGCTCGCAGGCGGCGATCCTCGAGGCGCTGGAGCAGGCGGGCCAGGGGATCGCGGCGGCGCACGCGGCCGGGCTGGTGCACCGCGACCTGAAGCCGGACAACATCATGATCGGCGCGGACGGGCGGGTGCGGGTGATGGACTTCGGCCTCGCGCGCGCGGTCGAGGCGGGGGACTTGGCGCTGGAGATCGACGCAGGGGTGACCGCGAACGACGCGCTGACTGGGCCGATGACGCGGGTGGGGGCGTTGATCGGCACTCCCGGGTACGTGGCGCCGGAGCAGCAGCTCGGGCTCGCCGCGGACGCGCGCAGCGACGTGTTCAGCTTCTGCGTGCTCGCCTTCGAGGCGCTGTACGGGGCGCGGCCGTTCCAAGGGCGCGATGAGGCGGCGATCTGCGAGGCGGCGCAGGCGGGCCGGGTGGTCGCGACGCCAGGCGACACGGTGCCGGCGTGGTTGAGCGCGGTGATCCGCCGCGGCCTCGCGGCGCAGCCGGCGCGGCGCTGGCCGACGATGGAGGCGCTGCTCGAGGCGCTGGGCCGCGACCCGATCGCGCGGCGTCGGCAGCGGCTGCGCAGCGCGGCGTCGTTGGTGGTGGCCGGCGCGGTGGTGGCGATCGCGGCGGTCGGCGTCGGCGCGCTGCGTGAGGCGAACGCGCGGGCGCGGCGTGAGGAGGCGGCGTCGGCGCGGCTGGAGGCGGTCGAGGCGACGATCGCGAGGGCCGAGGCCGAGGGCGACGCGGCGGCGGCGGAGGCGGCGTTCCGCACCTTTGTGGCGGACCCCGACCACTTGCGAACGCGCGCGTTGACGCGCGCGTGGTTGGCGCGCGGGGATCGGCGGCAGGGCGCGCCGGCGCAGGCGGCGTACGCGGAGGCGTATGTGCACGCGCGTACGCCCGAGGACGAAGCTGCGGCGCTGCGGCGGCTCTCAGGCGTGTTTTCGGCGGAGTGGGACGGGGTCGGGCTGTCGCGCAGCGTCGGCTTACTGCGCGCGCGCGGGGTGGAGGACCCGGCGCTGGCGCGGCTGGGCTTCCATGCGGCGCTGTGGCAGCGCGATCTGGCGGGGGCGGCGGCGGAGCTGCGGCGGGCCGATCACCCGCAGGCGGGCTGGGCGCCGATGTTGGAGCGGCTGGGGCGGGCGCGGGAGCTGCCGATCGCCGCGAACGAGATCGTGGCGCTGCCGGCGGGCGGGCCGGCGCGGTTGGCGCTGCTGCAAGCCGACAGGAAGGCGGTGGTGGTGCTCGATGAGGCGCTGCGTGAGCGCGAGCGCGTGCGCAGCGACGGGCTGATGTGGCTGGCGCCGGGCACCTCATGGGTGGTGGAGGAGCGCGAGGCAGAGGTGGCGGTGATCGATGTGCTGAGCCGCGCTGTGCTGGGCCGTGGGGGGCCGATGATGGGGCCTTTTGTGGCTTTTGACGCGACCGGCGACGGCGCCCCGGAGCTGTTCTTCGGCCGGAAGTGGCCGCTGTATGGCTTTTATCGCTGGGACGGGATCGGCGGCGCGGGGATCTCGGAGCGGGCGGCGCACGCCGGGACCGACGCGAGCGACTCGACCTTCGACGGGCGGGTGGTCGGGGACCTCGACGGCGATGGCACCCAGGAGCTGGTGATCGCCTTCGGGCCGTGGAATCGCTTCGACCTGCGGGTGTTCCGCGGCGACGCGCAGGGCGAGCTCGAGCTGCTGGCGGCGCGGCTCGTCGGGCGGATGGGGGGGATGACGATCGTGCGCCGCGGCGAGCGGCGATGGTTGGCCGTGCTGGTCGATAACTCGTGCCCGGCGCCGGACGTCTTCCCAACGCCGCCCCACACCGGCGCGGCGCCGGGGGTGTACTTCTTTGAATGGCGCGATGGCCGGCTGGAGGAGGTCGCGGCGGTCGCGATACCGGGCGGCGAGAGCCTCGGCCGCTTCGTCGGGCAGGAGGTCGCGGTGGCCGGCGACTTCGACGGGGACGGGCCCCAGGACCTGGCGTTCTCGTTGAAACGCGATCAGTCGTGGTCGCTGCTGCTGAGACAGACGGCGCAGGGCTTCGAGCCGCTGATGATCGCGGGCATGCGGGTGATCGGCGGCGTGCAGCTCGATGAGGATCCGGAGCTGGAGCTGGTCGCCCGGACGACGGAGCAGACGGTGTTGGTTTTGGGGCTGGGGGACGCGGTGGCGCCGCCGATCCCCCAAGCGAAGGTCGAGGCGCCGCCGGTCCCGCCCGCGCTCAGGGATCCGGCGCTGGTCGAGCGTTGGGGGCGGGCGAACGACCTGGCCGCGCTCGCGCAGCTCGAGAGCGCGGCGGTGAGCCTGCGTGACGGCGCGGTGCTGGCGGGGGAGCGCGCGGCGAAGTCGGCGCTGCTCGACCGCGCAGGGGCGCTCTTCGCGAGCGCGGCGCTGCCCCGCCAGGTGTTGGCGCTGGACACGGAGGTGCATGACGACCCGCTGGTGCGCGGGCGGGCGCAGGCGCGGCGGGCGCAGGCGTTGGCGAGCCTCGGCCGCTACGTGGAGGCGCTGGCGGAGGCGCAGGCGCTGCTGGCGCTGCGCGGGAAGGGGGCCGCCGAAGAGGAGATCGCGCGCGCTCTGGTCGACGATCTCTCGGTCTTGGTGGAGGGCGAGGCGCAGATCGAGGCGCGCTTCGACGCGCCCTTGGTGGATTCGTGGCGGTTCATGCTGCCGGGGGCGGTGCGCCGCGATCCGAGCCGCTCGGCGCTGACGTTGGTGCTCCCGGCGACGGGCGAGCCGGCGGCGATGCTGCCGATCGACTGGCATGGTGGGCCGATCGCGCTCGAATTCGAGCTCGATCTCGCGCGCGTGGAATTTGGCGCTTGTGTGGAGATCTCAATCGTCGATCCGCAGGGGCAGCCGTGGCTCGGGGGGGCTGTGTGCGGGCAAGGAGGGGGCGGCCAGCTCTGGCAGGTGGTGTGGCAGAAGAGCGGTGAAGTGTGGTGGAACCTCACCAAAGAGCACCCGGTGGCGTCGGCCCAGCACGGCCGGACCGTGACGATGCGGGCGGCCTATTTGCCGCAACGCGGGCAGGTCCTCCGGCTGTGGGAGGACGACGGCGAGATGTGGACCGGCAAGGTGCAGGTGACTGCTCCGCCAGCGCAGGGGCGACACCACCTCGTGCTGAGCTCGGTGGATTCTTCGCAGTTGAGCCTGGCGCGGGCAGCGCTGCGGGGGCTGCGGATCCGCGGGGCACAGCTCGCGTCGATGCCCGAGCCGACGGCGGGTGAACGCGCGGCGTGGTTGTTCGCGGAGAACGAGCCCCGCGCGGCGCTGGCGGCGCTCTCGAACGCGGACGAGGGGGCGACGCTGCGGCTGCTGGCGATGGCCGAGCTGGGCGACTTGGGCGGGGCGGCGGCGGCGGCGGCGGCGGTCTTAGGGGGCGTTGCCGGGCCGCCGCGGCGAGGGGCGCTGGCGCTGGCGCTGCGCCACTATCCGCTCGCGGCGGCGGCCCTGCGCGCGGCCGGCGGAGGGGCGCTGCTGCCGACGTTGCAGGCGACGTGGGCGTTCGCGTATCCGCACCGCAATGACCCGGAGCTCCGGGCGGAGATCCTCGGGGGGATGCGCGATGTCGAGCTGCTTACGCCGACCAACGAGGCCGAGCGCGCGGCGCTGCGGGCGCTGCTCGAGGTCCGCGCGGAGCTGTGGGCGCGCAGCGGTGAGGCGATCCGGGCCGGCCGTGACCGCGCCGCCGCTGCAGAATTGGGGCTCTTCTAACATGTTCGTGGATCCAGGATGGACCCCAAGGATGTGTTCTGCCGCGTGAAATCTCGGTTGTCTGGCAAACAGGTCGTGGCTGCGTTCGCGCACATCTCTTGGGGCCAGTTTTTACTGGCACAAGGGCCGCGCGGGATCGAGCATCTGGGCGTGCGCATCACCACGTTTCTACGACGCCTTTTGGGAATGGAGCAGGTCCGTGTCCTCGGTGCTGAGTTCGAGGAGGACAGGCTTGTCATCGACGTCGCGCCGAGCTGGACGAAGGGCCGCTGCTCGACCTGCGGGGCCACGGGGCCGATCCGTGATCAGAGGGTGCGTCGGTGGCGGCACCTCGACGTCGGGGGTCGAGTGCGAGCTGCGTTACTCGATCCGCCGCGTCGAGTGTTCGTCGTGCGGCGTCAAGGTCGAGCAGGTTCCCTGGGCGGAGCACGACACGGGCTTCACGAAGGGCTTCGAGGACTTGATCGCTTTGATGGCCCAAAAGACAGATAAAACGACCGTCGCGCGGCTCTTGCGGATCGCCTGGCTGACGGTCGGCCGCGTGATCGAGCGGGTGGTCAAGCGCTACGGAGGAGACCCCAGCGAGCGCCTCCGCGGGCTCCGTCGGATCGGCATCGATGAGCTCTCTTACCGCAAGCACCACCGCTACGTCACCGTCGTCGTCGACCTCGACACACGCCGCGTGGTCTGGGTCGCCGAGGGCAGGACGCCGCCGCGCTCGACGGCTTCTTCGAGGCCCTGGGGCCCGCTGGGACGGCTGCGCTGAAGGTCGCGTCGATCGACATGTCGGGAGCCTTCAAGAAGGCGCTGCGCGAGCGGGCGCCCCACGTCCGCGTCGTCTTCGATCGCTTCCACGTCCAGCGCTTGGTACACGACGCGCTCGACGAGATCCGCCGCGGTATGGTCGCTGAACTCCGCGACCCCGCCGAGAAGCGCGCCCTCAAGGGGACCCGCTTCGCGCTCCAGCGCTCGCCCTGGAAGCTCGACGCCGTCGCTCGCAACAAGCTCACAGAGCTCGAGAAGGAGAACCAGCCGCTCTACCGCGCCTACCTTATGAAGGAGTCCCTCGCGGCGATCTTCGACACCGCATCTCCAGAGTCGATCCACAGCGACCTCACAGGCTGGCTGCGCTGGGTCGAGGCCGAAGGCTTGCCCCCGCTTGTCAAGGCCGCTGAGACGATCGCTGCGCACTTCGACGGGATCACCGCCTACATCACTGTCGGCGTCACCAACGCGATCACCGAAGGCTTCAACCGCAAAGCCCGCGTCGTCACCTCCCGCGCCTACGGCTTCAAACGTCTCTCCAGCTTCGCCGCTATGCTGCTGCTCTGCTGTGGCGGTCTCTCCATTCCTTGGCCTCATGTGATGCCTCTTTAACCCATGAATGTGTTAGGAGAGCCAGAATTGGCGGCAAAGTGAGCGGGGCGCGGTCACCGGCGCCGCGCCCATCTTTTTGAAGGAGTCATGATGATGGATCAACCATCGTCTTGATGGTTGAAGAGGGCGGTCCCAGGGCATTATGCTCGAATATGTCTCGCAAATGTCGAGGATGTTCGAGTGGTTCAGGTGTTGCTTCGGGGCGCGATGTGGTCTGGCTTTGGCAGAATCATCTCCGCTCGGCGCTCGTGGTGCTGGTGTCCGTGGGCGCGGCCTCATGCGCCCATGGCGTGAAAGATGTCGTCTCCAGAGGCGCAGAGGGGGGCGTGGGTGGCAGCTTGACGGGCCTCACGGACCCCGAGAACCGGGAGATGATGATCCGGCTGCTGCAAGACGAGGGGATCCAAAAGGCGGCGCATGACTTGAGCGCGGCGCTCACCGGCGGGGCGCTCGACGGGTTGACGGAGGAGGAGCGCGGCGTCCGGGTGCGCGAGGCGACGGACTCGTATATCAAGACGGTCGCGGGCTCGCTGCGCGGAGCGCTGGACGACGAGCTCTCGCCTGCCGTGAGCCGGGCGATCAGGGGCGCGCTCGGCGGGGGGATCGCGGCGGCGCTGCGCCCGGCGAACGGCGAGCTGGCGCGGCAGTTCACCGATCAGGTGGTCCGCGGGGTGGTGGTGGCCTTCGCGGAGACGAGCGCCCAAGGCCTGCGCGAGGACGTGGGCCCGGCGCTGGCGAAGGTGCTCGCGGAGGACCTGGGGCCGGCGCTGGCCAAGGTGATCGCGCAGGACCTGGGGCCGGCGCTTCATAAGGCGGTCTATGAAGACCTGCTGCCGGAGATGGAGGGCGCCATGCTCGGCGACCAGGGCGGGGCGAGCGGGGTCTTTGTCAGGGCGATCACCCGGCAGATCGTGCTCGGGGTGAACGACGGGATGAGCGAGCTGGGGGTGTCGCTGAGCCCAAATCGCGAGGACGGCCTGGGGATCGCGGGGTGGATCCTCTTTGTGCTGGGGGCGCTGCTGCTGGTGCTCGCGGCGCTGCTGACGCGGCTCTTCTTTAATAACCGCGCGCTCGCGAATGACCGGATCCGCAGCGAGGAGATGCTGGTCAATATTTTGCGGGAGATCAAGTCTTCGGAGTCCGGGGAGATCGAGCCGCCGAAGCTCGCGACCGTGATCGCTCGTGTGCACCAGCAGGTGCCAGATGTGCCAGACTCGTACATCGCGACGCTGATCGGGCGGGCGCAGCTCCCTCCCCGCGCCCCGGCCGCGCTGGGGCGGGCCGTGGCGGCCGGGGACGCCGGGATGTCCAGCAAGTCGTCGAAGAAGAGACCAGGTATGAATGATCTGGGTTAGGCGCTGAATCGGCGCCTCCGCGTCGCGACGAGCGCGCCAAATGTGCGTTCCAGCCGCGGAATGGGCCGCGATGGGGCCCCGGCGCCGAGGACGCGATAGCCGCGAGACGAGGCGCTATGGGCGGCTTGTAGGGGTTCTTCGCCGACCGCGGCGCGCTGTGCGGCGGGTGGCGGGTGTTCTTCATAACAGAATGAACCACTTGCTAAATTGTCGAGCACCGCCAATATTGGGCCATCGATAGGCGGGCGGCGCGACCGAATGGTGCGTGGCCCGCCGTCTCCCATTGTGTCTGGAGCCTCATGATCAAACCAAGTGTCGCGATCTTTAGCCTCGCGCTCGCCTCATCGGCGTGCGCGTCATTTCCACCTCCCACCGACACGGTGGCGAGCTCCCTCGCCTCGGTGCGCGGCGCGGAGGAGCTCGGCGCGGCCGATGTGCCGCAGGCGGCGCTGCAGCTGCAGCTGGCGCGTGACGAGCTCAAGCTCGCGAATAAGCTGATCGCCGACGGGGAGAACGAGCGCGCCAAGTCGGTGGCGCTCCGCGCCGGCAACGACGCCGAGCTGGCGATCGCGCTGGTGCGTGAGCACGACGCCCGCAAGGAGTCGAAGCTGGCGAAGGAGCGGGTCGAGGCCGCGAAGAATCCGGGGGTGTCCCAATGATCCGTGCTCATAAGAACGACAGGAACAATCAAGGTCTCAAGATGAACCTCATGCTGGTCGCGTCGACCTTGTCGCTCGCGCTCGGCTGCGCGCACGCGGCGCCGAAGGAGCTGGTCGACGCCCGAGGCGTCTATGACCGCGCGGCGTCCGGTCCGGCGAAGACGTACACGCCCGCGGAGCTGCACGTGGCCAGACAGTCGCTCGACGGCGCGGAGAGGGCCTTCAAAAAGGACGGGGACACGAACCTGGTCCGCGACCAGGCGTATATTGCCCAGCGTAAGGCGGAGATGGCCGAGGTGCTGGCGAGGATCGTCATGCTGAACCAAGGGATCGAGGTCGCCGACGAGCAGGAGGGCAAGCTCGTGAAAGAAGACGCGGCGCGCTCGCGCACGGAGCTGGCGGCGGCGCAGGACACGTTGGCCGCAGAGAAGGCGGCCGGCGCGGCGACCGAGAAGGAGCTGGCGGCGGAGCGCGTGCGCCGGGCCGAGGCGGAGCAGCGGGCGGCGCGCGCGAAGGCCGACCTGGAGAGGATCGCCGCGGTGACGACGGAGGAGCGCGGCACGGTGATCACGCTGAGCGGCGGGGTGCTCTTCGCGAGCAACAAGTACACGCTGCTGCCGTCGGCGATGGCCAAGCTGAGCCAGGTCGCGGAGGCGCTGCTCAAGGGCGACCCGGAGGCGATCTTCGTGGTCGAGGGGCACACCGACTCGCAGGGCAAGGCGGGGGCGAACCAAGAGCTGTCGGTGCTGCGCGCGAACGCGGTGCGCAGCGAGCTGATGGCCCAAGGGATCAGCGCCGACCGGGTCTCGGCGGCTGGGTTCGGCTCCGACCGGGCGATCGCCGATAACGGCTCGCCGGAGGGTCGGGCGAATAACCGCCGCGTCGAGATCATCGTCAAGCCGCGTCGCTGACGCGTCGCCGCGGGACGAGGGCGCCGGGGAGACGTGTATCGGCGCCTCCCCGGCGCTTTCGTTATGATAGGGTCGCGGGGCGGCGGCTAGGGGTTGGGGTGGTCGCCGCGGGGCTTGCGGCGGCGGCGGCGGCGGGGACGGGCGCCGTCGGCTCGATCGCCGGGCGCGAACGCGCGGTCCGCGGGCGCAGCGCTCGGGTTCGCCGGCGGGGTCCGCTCGAGGTTCGGTGGCGGCGGGGCGGCGCGACGGTCGTGCTCCTGCGGCGCGGCAGGGCGGCGGTCGTGCTGCGCTTGGGCGTCGCGGCGCTCGAGGTTGGGTGGCCGCGGTGCGGGGCGGTCGTGGTGGATCGGCTGCTGGTGGTTGTTGGCGGGGCGCGGGCCGCGCTGCTGCGGGCCGCGTTGCTGCGGGCCGCGTTGCTGCGGGCCGCGTTGCTGCGCGCCGGCGGGGTTGGGGGCGCGCGGCGGCGGGTTGATGATGACCTCGACCTTGCGGCCGCGTCCGGGCTGGAGGGCGGCGCGTTGGCGCTGGGCGTCGCGCTCGGCCGCGCCGATCAAGGCGAGCACCTCGCGGGTGTTGGCGGGGCGCGTGGAGGGGGCGTGGCGGCCGAGCAGCTTGGTCTCGGGGGTGAGCAGGTTGCTCTGGTACAGGTCCCACATCTCTTGGGCGAACAGCGGCGGGCGGCCGAGCGGGGCGTAGCGGTCGAGGAAGCGGTAGAGGTTGTCGACGTCGCGGAGCAGCAGCTTGCGGGCGCTCTGGTTGCTGGCCGCGTCGACGGCCTGGGGGAAGTCGATGACGACGGGGCCGTCGGCGGCCATCAAGACGTTGAAGTCGGAGAGGTCGCCGTGCACGAGGCCGGCGCAGAGCATGCGTACGACCTCGCCGAGGAGGTGATCGAAGATGTGGCGCGCCTCGTGTGGCTCAAAAGACAGGTCGCCGAGGCGCGGGGCGGGGTGGCCGTCGCCGTCGGTGACGAGCTCCATGACCAAGACGCCGTCGATGTAGTTGTAGGGCTGAGGGACGCGGACGCCGGCGGCTTGCAGGCGGTAGATCGCGTCGACCTCGGCGCTGCGCCAGGCGGCCTCGTCCTGCGCGCGGCCGTGGCGGGTGTGCTTGCCCATCGCCCGCTGGTCGCGGCTGTTGCGGGTCTTGCGGCCCTCGGTGTACTCGGCCCGGTGCTTGAAGCTGCGGTGCTGCGCCTCTTTGTAGATCTTGGCGACGCGTCGCTCGCCGCCGGCGATCACGAGGTAGATCTGCGCCTCTTTGCCGCTCATCAACGGCCGTACAACCTCGTCGATGACGCCGTACTCGACCAGAGAGATCAGGGCCTCCGGGGTCCGCACGCCCTACCGCTCCGCTCGTTGGTTCATGGGTGGGCCCCGCTTTATCACGGAATTCGGAGGGTGGGGCGGGTGCGCGCTGTGCGCGATCGACGGTCAAGCTCACCCGAGGCCGCTGCTGGGGCGTAACGTCACAAAAACGGCGTCGCTCGGGCCGTTGGCGCTGATGAGGGTCTGGGCGGGCCGGTGAGGACGCGCGCGCGCAGGGGCGCGGAGTAGGCGGAACAGGGATCGAACCTGCGACCGTCGCCTTGTAAGGGCGCTGCTCTACCGCTGAGCTACCCGCCTGAGGGGCCGCGAAGCTAACACAGTTGGTCCGGGATCTTTTTTAAAATTGTTCGCTGGGCCGCGGGGATCTGGGCGAGCAGCTCGCCGACGGTGGCGTGCGGGTGGAGCAAGAGCTCGGGCGCGAGGGCGGCCAACGGGGCGAGGACAAAGTCGCGGCGGGCGATCTCGGGGTGCGGCAGGGTCAATTTCGCGGTGCCGTGGGTGAGGTGGGCGCCGCCGCGGAGGATGAGGAGGAGGTCGAGGTCGAGGGTGCGTGGGGCCCATCGATCGCCGCGGACCCGGCCGTGACGCTGCTCCAAGCCGAGGAGGAGGTCGAGCAGCTCCTCGGGGCGCCGGTCGGTGGTGAGCTCCAACGCGGCGTTCAAGAAGGGGTAGCGGGCGGGGCCGAGCGGGCTGGTCTCAAAGACAGGTGAGACGCGGCTCAGCGCGACGCCGTGGAGCTGGCCGGCGGCGATGGCGGCCGTGACGGCCCGCAGGGTGGCGAGGCGGTCGCCGAGGTTGGCGCCGAGGCCGATGTAGGCGAGGTCAGGGGGCATCGCGCAGGGGCGCCGCGGCGGTCGCAGGCGCGGGTCGGTTTGCCCGAACTCGACGAGAATTGCGAGCGCTCAGAGGGTGATGGCCTGGCCGAGCTTGGCGCCGACGACGTGAGCGACGGTCGCAAAGAGCTCGTCGCCGGTGCGGGCGGCGACCCATCGATCGGTGTCGGGGTGGTAGTCGAAGTGCCAGGCGGTGGTGCCCGCGGCCATCCAGATCTGGCCGGCGGCGCTGTGGGCGTTGATGATGAAGCGGGCTCGATCGCGGAAGGCGAGGGTCAAGACGTCGCCGGCGAGCTGGACGTCGAGGTCGTCGTGCTCGAGCTCGCCGAGGCCCGCGTCGAGGCGCTCGAGGGCGCGGGCGGAGCGCTTGTAAAACAGGGCGGGGTCGTTGGCCTCCATCGCGCGGAGCTTGGGCGAGCTGCGCCCGGCGGTCAATCGCGGGTGACCGACGAGCTCACTCGGGAGCGGCGGGGGCGGCGGGGGTCCCCTCTTCAGGGGTCGCGGGGGTCGCGGGCGCGGGTGGCGCGTCGGCTGGCGGCGCAGCGGGCTTGTCGTCGCGCTCGAAGGCGGGGCTGGCGCCGAAGCGCTTCTGGGCCTCTTCGGGGGTGAGCTCGATGTACTCGATGCGGCGACCGTCAGGCAGGGTGGCCTCGCGGGTGCGGGGGCCGTCCGCAGGATCGTCGGCGCTGCCGCTCAGCTCGGCGTCCTCTTGGCTCTTCTTCCAGGCCTGCCAGCCGAAGAAGGAGATCAAGGCGCCGTAGATGACGATGCGGATGAGGATCCCGCGGCGAGGCAGTCGCATAGGTAGGACTTTGCAGCAGCGGGCCGGCGCCGGCAAGCCGCGGGTGGATCAGGGGACGGCGGTGAAGGGGATGAGGCGCTCGGTCGCGGCGACGAAGCGGCTGTCAGGGTGTAGAGGCTCGCCGTCGAGCGGCTCCAGGGCGCTCTCTCGCAGCCGGATGACCTCGACGAGGGCCTCGCAACTGACCTTGTGATCAAATTGGGCGTCGGTGGAGGTGAGGGCGCTGGCGGGGACTTGGTGGGCGCCGCTGTCCGCGACGATGGCCTCGTACGCGGCAGCGAAGCAGGTCTGGCCGTCGATCTGGTCGATGACGAGCACGGTGACTTGTTGATCGGGGGCGGCTTCTCGCCAGGCGACGTCGAGCGGCTGGGCGCGCGAGAGCTGCGCGCCGGCGAGCGGCGCGGTGACCTCGAGCGGGATCAGGGGGATCGTCGCGAGCACGCGGTGGACCTCGCCGCGCCGTCGCAGCTCGATCCGGTACTCGGCGCTGGCGCGGCCGATGTTCTGGGCGAAGACGGTGTGGCCGTTCGGCTTGCGGATCGCCTCGGCGCGGCGGCTGTTGACCAAGACCTCGTCGTCGGCGCAGAAGGGCCGCGCGACCCCGCCTCCGTCGGCCCGCCGGAAGGCGAGCTCCACGCGAACGTTGGTGTCGCTGTCGTCGATCCGGGCGGCGAGGATGACGTCGGCGTTGTCGACGCCGCAGAGGGTGGCTGGATCGTCGAGCTCGCAGGCGAGGCCGCTCGTGAAGAGGAGCGCGAGGGCGAGGGCGCGGCGTGGAGGGCGGACGATCACGGGGTTTGATCTCGCTGGTCGCTTAGACCTGGCCTATGGGACAGCGCTGAAGGCGGGCTTGACGACCGCCATGATGACGACCAACAAGAGTACTACGGTCGGCGCCTCGTTGATGAGGCGGCACTGCCGCGAGGTGAGGAGGCGGCGGCCGGCGGCGAGGTCGCGGCGCACCTTGCCGCTGTAAAAATGGTAGGCGAAGAGGCCGGCGAGGCCGGCGAGCTTGAGCTGAAACCACGGCTGCGCGAGGTACTGCTCGAACATGCGCGCCCAGAGGAGCAGCCCGAAGGTCGTGGTGAAGATCATCGCGGGCCAGCAGATCCCGCGGTAGAGGCGGCGCTCCATCACCTGCAAGAGCGCGGTGACCTCGGGCTTCTCCCAATTCTCGACGTGGTAGACGTAGAGGCGAAAGATATAAAAAAGCCCCGCGAACCAGGTGACGACGCCGATGATGTGGAGGGCCCGCAGCCAGTCGTAGGTCACGCGTCGACCCTAACTCAGCCGCGCAGCGATTCTCCAGGCGAGGAGCGCGCGGGCGGTGCGCGCGGCGGCCCGGCTCAGGTGCCAGGGGTGTGGCCGAAGAGGGCGATGTGGAGGCGCTCGCCGAGGCGAAAGCCCCGCTCTAGGCAGACTGGGACGAGCTGGCGGTAGGCGGCGCTGAGGCGCTTTGGGTCGGTGCACTCGGGCATGAGCAGGACTTGATGGCGCGATTCGTTGGGGATCTGGAGCTCAGTGAGCAGGGTCTCGATCTCGTCGAGATCGGCGCTGAGGCGCTTCGCGTCGCTGGTGACGACGAACTTGAGCTGCCACGGGTAGGCGGCGAGCCAGCGGCGTAGGACCGGCGGGGCGAGGCGGCGTCGCTCGTGGCGCTCGGCCCACTCAGGGTCGCGGGTCCACGGGGCGCTGTGCGCGAGCTTGGGGCTGAGGGAGAGGAGGTCGCAGGCGAGGCCGTCGAGCCAGCGGGTGCCGGCGCTCTCGACGGTGATGTGGTGACCGGCGGCGCTGAGGCGACGGCTGAGCTCGGCGAGGGCGGGGAAGAGCAGCGGCTCTCCCCCCGTGAGCACGACGTGGCGCGGCCCGCGGGCGCAGGCGTCGACGAGCTCGTCGAGGGCGCGCGGCTGCCCGGCGCTCTGCCACGAGGTGCCCGGCGAGTCGCACCAGACGCAGCGCAGGTTGCAGCCGGCGACGCGCACGAAGGTGCTGGGGACGCCGACGAGGGTGCCCTCGCCCTGGAGGGAGCGAAAGACCTCGGCGATCGGCAAGGTCGTGGCGGCCATGCGGAGATGCTACCCTCCGCGGCCCATGCAGTCTGCGCGGACCAAGATCGCCTCGGTGCTCCGGCTCGTACCACCCGCGGAGGTGCGGGTGAAGGGTTGGGTGCGGACGGCCCGAGATAGCAAGCAGGTGGCGTTTTTAGAGGTGAACGACGGCTCGTGCTTCGCGAGCCTGCAGGTGGTGTGCTCGCCGGAGCTGGCGAACTTCGACGAGCTGCGCGGCCTGAGCACGGGCTCGGCGGTGTCGGTGGTCGGCGAGCTGGTGCCTTCGCCAGCGCAAGGGCAGCCGGTGGAGCTGCGGGCGCGATCGGTGGAGATCGTGGGGCGGGCTGAGTCGAGCTTCCCGCTGCAGAAGAAGCGCCATAGCTTCGAGTTTCTGCGGGAGATCGCCCACCTGCGGGTGCGCACGAACACGTTCGGGGCGGTGTTTCGGGTGCGCAGCGCGCTGGCGCAGGCGGTGCACTCGTTCTTCCAGGCGCGCGGGTTCTTCTATGTGCACACGCCGATCATCACGGCGTCGGACGCGGAGGGCGCGGGCGAGATGTTCCGGGTGACGACGTTGGACGTCGGCGCGCCGCCGCGGACGCCGACAGGCGCGGTCGACTGGCGCGAAGATTTTTTTAGCAAGCCGTCCTACTTGACGGTGTCGGGGCAGCTCGGCGGCGAGACCTTCGCGATGGGGCTGTCGGAGATCTATACCTTCGGGCCGACGTTCCGCGCCGAGAACTCGAACACGCCGCGCCACGCGGCGGAATTCTGGATGATCGAGCCCGAGATGGCTTGGTATGACCTCGATGACGACGCAGACCTGGCGGAGGCGTTCGTGAAGGCGCTTCTGCGCGCCGCGTTGGAGGGGTGCGGTGAGGACCTGGCGTTCTTTAACGATCGGGTGGATCGCGGGCTGATCGCGCGGCTGGAGGCGGTGGTGAGCGCGGACTTCGGCCGGATCGACTACGCCGAGGCCGTCGATCGCCTGGCGAAGAGCGGCAAGAGCTTCGAGTTCCCGGTGTTCTTCGGCGCGAACCTCCAGGCGGAGCACGAGCGCTACTTGACGGAGACGCTGATCGGGCGGCCGGTGTTCGTGGTCAACTACCCGAAGGAGATCAAGGCGTTCTACATGCGCCGCAATGACGACGGGCGCACCGTGGCGGCGATGGACCTGCTGGTGCCGAAGATCGGCGAGCTGATCGGCGGGTCGCAGCGCGAGGAGCGGCTCGATGTGCTCGAGCGGACGATCCGGGAGTCGGGCCTCGACCCGGCAGGGTACTCTTGGTACCTCGACACCCGCCGCTTCGGCACCGTGCCCCACGCGGGCTTCGGCCTCGGCTTCGAGCGGCTGCTGATGTATGTCACCGGTATGGAGAACATCCGGGATGTAATCCCCTTTCCACGCACGCCCCGAAATTGCGGCTTCTGAGGGCGCTGGAGGCCCCTTCTTCGATGTGCTCCGATGTGGGTAGATGTCGGATGCGGCCGCGCGGAGAGCCCGCGCGCCGGGGCGGTGCGCCCGCTGGTACATCGGGGTCGCGTCAGATCCTCCTTTAATCTCCAGCGGTTGCAAAGTGACGGTGGCAGATCGCTAGCGCCACCATGGGGCAAACGCTAGGTTTTGGGAGAGGGTCGAGGGAGCGTGACAGTGAAGGTTCAAGCGCTGCCTGCGTCCAAGGCCCCCGTGGCTGCCCCCGAAGGGCATCCTCATAGTCGCCCCCTTAGCCTCGTCGGAGAGAAGGATCTTTTTTATGTACCTTCGTAAGAACAAAGTCCGTTGCGGTGAGACCCGTCGCACCTACCTGTCGATCGCTCATAACGTGTGGTGGGCGGGTGAGGGCAGCAAGAAGGCGCAGAGCCGGCCGATCGTGGTCGCGAGCTTCGGCGTCGAAGACCAGGTCGACATCGACCTCGCGCGGGAGCTGGTCGCCGCGGTCGAGCGCTGCGCGCCCAAGTTCCCGGTCCGCCGCGGTGACGGCAAGGCCGCGACCGTGCGGGTCGCCCAAGAGATCCGCAAGATCGAGCCCTACCTGAAGACGCTCGCCAGCCGCAAGCTGGGCCTCGCTCAACACCTGCCCCCTGAGCCAGAGCGCAGCATGATCCTCGACTCGCTCATCCGGGCGAAGCTCGCCGACCCCGAGCTCGAGGCCCGCGAGGCGCCGCATGAGGAGTCGATCCTCTCGAATGTCCGCTCGCACCTGCTGATGTGAGCGCAGCGACCTCAGCCCACGGACGAGGCGAGCCGCTGGGGCGGCGTGAGGTGGACGTTCTCTGTCTCGGTCAGCGAGGAGCCCACGCCGCAGCCGCGGTCGTGGGCTCTCGCGTGCGCCGCGAACGACCTCGACGGTCACCCGCGGTCGAGGAGCTGGAGGATCAGCTCGGCCGGTAAGGGCTCGCCGGCGCGGCGCGTGATGTACACGTTGGCCGCGCCGGCGCGCAGCAAACGGCCAGCGCCGAGGCGGGGCGCGAAGACGTCCAGGACCCGCAGCGCGCGGCCCCCGAGCTCGAGGTCGGTCGCGTTGGCGTCGAAGTCGGCGCGGTTCAAGGGCTTGCCGTTGGCGAAGACCTCGCTGAGGAACTCGACGCGGACCGCGAAGTCGATCGGCTTGCCCTCGAGCTGACCGCGGATCCGCTCCGGTAGGCCGTCAGGCAGGTTGCCGTGGAAGCTGGGCTGGTGATACGGCGCGAGCAGGTCGGCCTCGCCGAGCTCCGCCGAGGGGGCGACGACGAGGCCGCGCTCGTCGAAGGTGTAGGCGAGGTGGGTGGTGACCTCGGCCGCGCGGGCTCGTTGCGCCTCGACCTCGGCGGCGCGCTCGGTGGCGCGGCGCTTGGCGTCCTCCTCGAAGGCCGCGCTGGCGGCGGTGGCCCCGGGTCGGCCCGCGGGAGCGGCAGGGCGCGCCGCGGCAGGGCGCGCCTGTTGCGGAGCGCTGGCTCGCGGGCCCGCAGGCGGCGGCGGGGCAGGCTCGGCGGGTCCGACGTGCTCCTCGCCTTGAGGGTCGTCACCGAGGTCGGCCTCGTCAGGCTGGCCGGCGAGGACGAGCAGGAGGCGCTGGTCGTCGCCTTGAGGTTCGCCGAGGGAGATGGTGACGCGTGGGCCGCCCGGGAACGCCTCAGCGAGGTCCTCCAAGGTGACGCGCATCTGCTCGCAGAGGCGCTCGACGGGCCACGGTTGGCCGGCCGGCAGCGAGTCGATCGTGGCGTCGTTGGCCATCGCGACTTGGCCGCGCTGCACGACCATGAGGCCCTCGCGCCGCTGCGGGCCGCTGCGGGCGTAGTAGATAAAGGCCTGGCGCGGCAGGACTTGGCTGGCGTAGATCGCGATGTCCGTGTTGTCGCGCCAGAACTCGGCGGCGTCGTCGTCGAGGATCGGGCCGACGATCCGCGCGACGGCGATCGGCGCGGTGGGGTGACGGGCGATCTCCAAGCTGGAGGTCAAGATGTTCCGGGCCTTGCTGATCAGACCCTCGGCGAGCACGGCCGCGAGGCTGGTCGGCCGGAACATGTCGAGCTGAAAGATGATGCCGCCGTGGCTGAGGATCGGGGGGGCTTGCGTGCTCATAGGCGTCGTTTCGCTGGCGCGGATAGTAGCTCGAATCGCTCACGCTCGCGCGCCCGGCAGAGCGCCCGCCGTGAGCCCGTGCGGGCGATTAGCCGGGTCCGAGCAGGGCGAGCGAGACCTGCCACTCTCCCTCCTGCTTGTCGCTCTGGACACGACCAATGGCGAGCACCGCGCCGCCCTCGAGGGGGCACGTAAAAAATTCCTGGAACGCGTTCTCGGCCCGCTGCACGGGCGTCCATGACTGCGCGCAGGCGCTCGCGAGCTGGCTGAGGGCGCGCTGCAGGAGGGCGTCGCTGAGCTCGACGTCGAGGCCGGTGGCGGTCCAGGCGACGACGCCGCTGCTGTCGAGCTCGATAGTGAGTGATGTGCCGGAGATCTCCACAGGGGTCGCAGGGGCGCAGTGATAGGTCCTCACGCTGGGCCCGCGCTCGCGCGCTGGGGGCGCGCCGCAGAGGCGCTCGGCGAGGCCATCAAAGTCGATGGTGGGCGCGCCGTCGGCGAGCTGCTCGGCGACCTCCTCGAGGTCCTCCCGCAGCGAGCGCCACTCGGCGAGCTCCCGCGCGGTGGCGCCGGCGGCTCCGCTGTTCGGGCCGCGCTCGCCGCTCGCGCCTCGTCCGCGGCGCAGCGCCTCCTCCCAGGCGCTCCGGGTGGCCTGCTCGCTGCGACGAGCGCAGCCGCTCACGAGCAGCGCGGCGGCGACATAGAGTCCGAGCCGGCTGCGCGATGACGACCTCGAGCCGAGCCGGGGCACCCCCACACGCCTTGGGTAGCACCCGCGATGACCGTCGGGAAGGCCCAAATTCGCCGCTGTCCGCGCCGCTGCCCGCGCGCGGCTTGTCAGCGTCGGCGGTGGCCGGCGACGTAGACTCGATCCACCGGCGCAGCGCTGCCTGCGAGCATGATGGCGTCGAGCAGGTGCTCGGAGGCGACGTCGGCGAGGGTGGGATGGTCGCGGTCGAGGGTGATGGCGTCGAAGGGGGCGCCGACCGCGAGCTTTCCGAGGTCGGCGCGGCCGAGGGCGCTGGCGCCGGCGACGGTGGCGGCGTCGAGCAAGGTGAGGCTGAGCGGGCGCTCCGCGGCGCTGAGGCAGAGGCGACGGCCGCTGCGCAGGCGCTCGTTCATCTCGAGGAGGCGGGCCTCTTGAAAGAGGTCGATGATCGCGTTGCTGTCGCTGCCGAGGGCGATCCGAGCGCCTCGCGTGAGGTGGTCGGCGGCGGGCACGATGCCGTCACCGAGGTCGGCTTCGGTGGTCGGACAGGCGCAGACGTGCTGCGCGGCGAGCAGCGCGAGGTCGGCGGCGTCGACGTGGATCGCGTGCACGGCGCTGAAGCTGCGCGGGCGATCGAGGCAGCCGCTGGCGGCGAAGACCTGGGTCGGGGTGAGGCCGCCGTGCTCGGCGGCGCACTCGTGGTTCTCGAGCGGCTGCTCCGAGACGTGGGCGTGCATGACGAGGCCGGCGCGCGCGGCGTAGTCGGCGAGCTGCTCGAGCTGAGGGCGGGCGACGGCGCGGACGCTGTGCGGGGCGACGCCGACGTCGACGCCGCGGGCGCGTAAGGCGTCGACGCGGGCGAGGTAGACGTCGAGGGAGGGATCACAGAAGCGCCGCTGCTCGGGCAGGGGCGGGCGGCGATCGCCGGCGCGCTGATAAAAGACCTCGAGCAGGACGAGGCGGAGGCCGACGTCGTCGGCGGCGCGGATGATCTGGTTGGAGAGCTCGTTGGGGTCGTCGTAGAGGCCGCCGTCGGGGCGGTGGTGGAGGTAGTGGAACTCGCCGACGCAGGTGATCCCGGCGCGCAGCATCTCCGAAAAACAGGCGCGCGTGACCGCGTAGAGGCCGTCCGGGCCGAGGCGCTGGGCGGCGCTGTACATCGCCTGGCGCCAGCTCCAAAAGGTGCTCGGATCGCCGGCGGCGGCGCGGTGGGTGGCGCCGCGGATCGAGCGCTGGAAGGCGTGGCTGTGCGCGTTGATGAGGCCAGGGAGGAGGACCGCGCGGCCGAGGTCGTGCACGGGGATCGGCGCTCGATCGCGGTCGGGGGCGCTCGGGAGGCCCGTTTGAGCTCGTACGATCGTGCCGGCGGCGTCGACCTCGAGGTAGGGCGCGTCGACCCAAGCGCCGTCGAGCACGCCGTGCGCCGCGGTGAAGGCGCGCGCCGCCGCCGGGGCGGCGAGCTGTCGCTGCTTCGTGGTCTCCAGAGACAATGCGCCCCTCTACTTGTTGGCGGCCTCGCGCGGGGCGGGGCGGAGGTAGAGCTTTCGCTCGGGAAAATCGAGGGTCCACGCGCCGCCGCCGAGGGCGCTCAGGCCGAACATGCCGTCGATCCGGAAGTCGTCGGAGCTGCGGTCCTGCTCGAAGTAGCCGTAGGCGCCGCGCAGGCGCTCGCCGCGGTGCTCGCCGAGCGTGAAGGCGTCGACGGTGACGAGCGTGGGTTGGCCGCGGCGCAGCGGCGGCGCGCCGATCGCCGCGTGGGCGTAAGCCTTGACGTTGGCCGCGACGTCGACGCCTTGCATGCCGGTGTTGAAGAGGAAGAGCCCCTCGGCGTCGTTCATCAGGGCTTTGAGGTAGATGAAGTGGGTCTCGTGGATCCAGAAGGGCGCGGCGGGGCCGCTGCGCCGCGCTTGGAGGGCGGCCTTGCACTTGGCGGCCGGGTTGACGAGGGTGAAGGTCTGAGACTGCGGGTCGACGGTGACCTGAAAGTGCTCGAGCAGGCGGACGCCGATCACGGCGCGCGCGCGCTTGGGATCGCTGCCGGACATCGCGGCGATGGTGGCGGCGTTGAAGATGTCGACCGGTACGGCGCGGATCGTGACGTCGCCGAGCTCGAGCGCGTCGACCTGACCGTGGCCGATCTCGGCGCCTTGACGGTTGACCGGGGTGCGCGAGCGGACCGGGACCTTGAGCTCGCGGGCGAGCTCCTCGTCGAGGATCACGTCGGCTGCGCCGGTGTCGAGGATCGCGCGGACGCTCTTGCCGCCGATCTCGAGCTCGACCATCGGCATCGTGCTGCTGGGGTCGATCAGCGGCACCGAGGCGCTGCAGCCGTCGCCGCCGAAGCTGACCACGAGGGGTTGGCCGACGAAGGCGCGGTAGCGGGCGGTGACGACGGCGTTGTTCGGGCCGGTTGCCTCGAGCGCCTTGGCGATCCCCTGGAAGTCGCGGTTGTGGCTGGCGATCCAGGCGCGCTGGGCGGCGACGATGTCGGCGCGCACGCCGGCCTTGGCGGCCCGATCGAGGAGCGACGAGGCCTCCTTCCACTGACCCTCGAGCACGCGCAGGCGGGCGAGCAGGAGCAGCGCCTCGCTCTCTTTGGCGTCGAGCTTGAGGGCGGCCTGGGCGGCGCGGACGAGCTCGTCGAAGCGGGCGGCGGCCCAGGCGGCGCGGGCCCACGCGACCTGGTCGGCGATCTCCTTCGGGGCGGCGGCGGCGGCGTCGCGGGCGGCGGCGAGCTTGTCGAGCGCGATGTCCTTGGCGGGCTTCAGCTTGGGCAGCTCCGGGGCGGCGAAGGTCTTGCCGTCGATCGGGCTGTGGTCGACGCGGGTGGTGGTGAAGACGATCTCCTGCGAGCGCTCGCCGAGGATGTTGAGCAGGCGGACTCGGTGGGGGATCAGCGCGCCGTCGACCTTCTGGTAGTCCTCATGGATGACCCACTGCTCGAGGGTCTGCTCGCCGTCGGCTGACTCTTCGACCAGCTCCTCGCGCAGCAGGCCGCTGGCGCGATCGAAGTACATGGTCTTGGCGGGCACGCCAGGGACGGCGCTCTCCCAGCGGACCGCGTCGAGCTGGGCGGGCGCGCCGGCCTGGTCGCGCTCGCGGGGCTTGCCGAGGCTGACCTTGACGCCGCGGGCGGCGTAGTCGAGGTACCAGTGGAGGATCGCGTCCTCTTGCGAGACGGCGAGCGCGTCGGGGTCGTCGAGCACCAAGAGGCCGCCTTGGTATTGCCAGCCGTCGGCGCCGTCGAAGCCGCGCTCCTCGACCTGGTCGCCGAGCACGGTGCGCCGGTAGAGCTGGCCGCGCGCGGTGGTTTGCAGGAGGAAGGTGCCGGTCTGCTCGGCGCGCGCGCACTCCTCGTCGTCCTCCTCGCAGCCCTGCTCCGGCAAGACCGCCATGCGCGAGTCGACGGTGCGCTGGGTGAGCAACCGGAGGGCGGCCTCGCCGCCGATCGCCTCGACGTAGCGGGCGAGCACGGCCTCGGCGGTGGCCGGGACGCCTGCGGCGTCGGGCGCCGCGCTCTCGTCGAGGGGGACCTTGAGGCAGCCGAGGGCGGGCGCGAGGGCGAGCGCGCCGAGCAAGCCGAGGCGTGTGAGCAGGAGCGAGCGAGCGCGGGCCGAGGCGGGGCGACGAGGCATGGCGCCAGAGAGTGCCGCACCTCGCCCCAGCGGCTCAACTGCATGACACGGGGTTTTTTCCGCGGGCCCGCGCGGTCGACCGGAGGGGACGCAGGGCGCGGCGCCGAAGACTGCGCGCCGACAGGGCGCCGGTGTGGGGAGCAGGCGCAGCTTTGGGGGTGACGGGCGGTAAATCCGGGCTAGTCTGGGCCGGCTTGCTGACGCTCTGGACCCTCGCGATGAGCTTGACGCTCGGCGGCTCGCCAGCCGGCGGCGGGCGGGCGGGCGTTGAGGTGCGGGGGGTCGAGGCGTCCGAGGCGGAGATCTCGGCGGCGCTGGCCGAACGAGGCGCTGACGGCTGCCGCGCCGAGGTGGCGGCGGCGCTGCGCCGGGGTGAACGACGGCGCGAGGGGGCGGGGCCGTGCGACGCCGCGCTCGAGCGGGCGCTGCGCCGGTTGATCGAGGTGAGCGAGGTGTCGCCGCGCTTCGGGGTCGTGGAGGAGCGCCGGGCGGATCTGGCGGGCGTGAGCGTGAAGGCGTGGGTGGTCCGCGGGTGCCGCCGATGGCTGCTGCGGCGGCCAGAGATCGGCAGCCCACTGCTCTCCGACGCGCAAGCGGCGGGCTGTCGGGCGGAGCGGCGGGCGGAGCCGCTGCCGCTCGAGCTGATCGATCGAGGGGGCGAACGCGTGGCGCTCGCGCGGGTGCGCTCGAATACGAGCGGTCGCTACGAGGTTCGACTGGGGGATGTAGAGACGGAGCTGGCGAGCCGCGGTCTGCCGCCGCTGGTCGCGTGGCAGACGCTCGAGCTGGGCGCGGCGGGCTGGGCTTGGAGGGTCGATCTGGTGGCGCTGCACCGCGAGCTGGCGGAGAAGCACGCGCGGTGGGTGCGACGCGGCCGCGGGGCGCCTGCGCTGGCGGCGTTGCTGCACCCGGACCACCCAGCGGCCGATTCGCTGCACGCGCTGGCCGAAGAGGCGAGGGTGGCGCGCCAAGCGGCGGACTACCAAGCGGTGGTCGAGGGGGTGATGCCGGCGTGGCGCTTCCTCGAGCGTTATCCGCGGTCGCCTTATCGCCGCGCGGTCACCTCGCAGGTGCTGACGCCGACGACGCCCGTGACGATCGAGGCGGATGAGTCGCTTCGCTAGGAGTAGCCCGATGGACGATCGTGCACCTGAGGATCAGCGACGCGCCCGGCTCTCGCGGCACCTGCGGCTGCTCGACGACGGCGTGGCGCCGATCGTGGCGCGCTACCGCGGGCAGATCCAGTGTCGGGCGGGTTGCAGCGAGTGCTGCCACCAGACGTTTCAGGTGAGCGAGCTGGAGGGCGAGGAGCTGCGGCGGGGGCTGGCGGCGGCGCCGGCGGCCGCGGCGGCGGCGATCGCCCTGCGCGCGGCGAGCTATACGCCCGGGCGCGGCGAGCCTTGCCCGGCGCTGGATGAGCAGGGGCGTTGTGGGCTCTATGAGCACCGCCCGCGGATCTGTCGGAAGTATGGGATCCCGCTGTGGGACCCGAACAGGCCGGAGGAGCTGCGGACCTGCCGCCTCAATTTTCGCGGGGTGCACGACCTCGACGCGGAGCTGATCGCGCCGCCACAAGCGGCCTGGGCCGCCGACTGGATCGCGCTGCGCGAAGAGCTCGCCGCGGGGCCGCAGGTGAACCAGACGATCGCTGCGTGGCTGCGGGGGGGCGGGCGCGGGGCGGACCGCGAGGGGGAAAATTCCGGCTAGAATCGCCCACGCCATGGCGCAGGCGCACGGACACAGCGGTGAAGGCGAGCCGCGGGTCCTCTTGGTCGAGGACGAGCAGAACCTCGCGGCGGGCCTCAAGCTGAACTTTGAGCTCGAGGGGTACGCCGTCGACGTCGCGGGCAGCGGCCGGCAGGCGGGGGAGTTCCTGCTGCGCGGCGCGACCTATGACGTGATCGTGCTCGACGTGATGCTGCCCGACACCGACGGCTTCGCGCTGTGCCGGCGGCTGCGCGACGGCGGGGACTTCACGCCGGTGCTGATGCTGACGGCGCTCGGCACGATCGACGATCGGGTCGCAGGGCTCGAGGCGGGCGCGGATGATTACCTCGCCAAACCATTCGAGCTGAGCGAGCTGCTGGCGCGGGTGCGCTCGCTGCTGCGTCGGCGGAGCTGGGAGCGCAGCGCGTCGGTTGAGGCCTCGCAGGGGGTCTATCGCTTCGGCGCGGCGGTGATCGACTTCGACCGGCAAGAGGCGACGATGGGCGGGCGAGAGGTGAAGCTGACGCGCCTCGAGCTCGATCTGCTGCGCTACTTCGCCGACCACCCCGAGCGCGTGCTGAGCCGCCAGCAGCTGCAAGAGGACGTGTGGAAGCTGGCGAACTACCCGAACACTCGCATGGTCGATAATTTCATCATGCGGCTGCGACGCCACTTTGAGGCGGACCCAGCGGCGCCCGCACACTTCTTGTCGGTGCGGGGGTCTGGTTATCGCTTCGTGCCTGACCCCTCGCGCGGCCAGGGCGATCGATGACGAGGCCGCGGCCTGGGGCGCGGGTGTTTGGTCGAAGTCGCGCGACTCAATTGATCGACTCGACGGTGTGATCGCCGCGGCGAGAGTGTGGTAGATGCAAGCTCAAGCGAGGTAGCGAATGGCCAAAAAGATCTTCCTCGGTGGGCTCAGCGTCACCACCAATGAAACCACCCTCAACACCTATTTCTCCCCCTACGGCACGATCGTCGAGACGTACATCGATCGCGACCCGGCGGGCGGCTCGAACGGCTGGGGCACGATTGAGTATACGACCAGCGCCGAGGGTGACGCGGCGGAGGCGGCGATGAACGGGGCGGTCATCGACGGCGCGACTATCGTCGTGCGCCCCGACTGAGCGGCGGTAGGCGTGATGATCGTCGAGATCACGCCGGGAGCGCGGCGCCTGCGAGCCGAGGCGGCGCGCGTGCTCGTGGATCGTCTGCCGCGCGGGTGGCCTGATCTGCGCGCCGCCAAGGCGGAGGTCGAGGCGATGCTCGATCCGAGCCGGATCGCCCGCGCGTTCGTCGAGGACGCCTCGGGCGCGCTGCTCGGCTGGATCGGCGCGCTGGAGCTCTATCCCGGCCACGTGTGGGAGCTCCACCCGCTGGCGGTGCGCCGCGGCTACGATCGCCGCGGGATCGGCCGCGCGCTCGTGCTCGACCTCGAGGAGCAGGTGCGTCGCCGCGGGATCCAGACGCTCTTCGTCGGCTCCGATGACGAAGACGGCGAGACGACGCTGGCAGGGCGCGACCTCTACCCCGACGTGGTCGCCGCGCTCGCGAGCCTCAAGGACCTGCGCGGCCACCCGTTCGGGTTCTATCAGCGGATGGGCTTTAGCGTGGTCGGCGCGGTGCCTGACGCGAACGGCCCCGGCAAGCCGGACATCTTGCTGGCGAAGCGGCTCGCTGCCCTCGACCCCTAAGACTCCTAGAAAAATTAGAGGGAGAAGAAGTCGCGGATCCGGCCGAGTAGCTGGCCCTGCGGCGCTCGTACGGACTCGTCGGGGATCCGGTCGGCCTCCTCGCTGAGCTGCTTGAGGAGCTCGCGGCGGTCTTGGAGGGCGCCTTGGATGATCTCCGCGAGGCGGGGCGAGCGCTCGAGGATCTGCTGCAAGGCCTGCTTCTGGACGACCAAGAGCTCGCACTCGGCGAGCGCTCGCACGGTGGCGTGGCGCCGCGAGTCGGTGAGGATCGACATCTCACCAAAAAACTTGCCGGGGCCTAAGCGGGTGAGCTCGACGACCGCGCCGCGGCTGCTATCGACGCAGATCGCGACCTCGCCGCGCTGAATGATAAAGAGCTCGTCGCCGACGTCGCCCTGACGAAAGACAGTCTCGCCTGCGGCGAAGAGGCGGGTGTGCACGAGCTCGGCGAGGCGGTCGAGGTGCTCGGCGGGCAGGGCGGCGAGCAGGTCGAGCGCTTGGAGGGCCTGGCGGTGGCTCTGCCGCAGCTCCTGAGCGTGACGGGCGTCTTCGCTCGCGCTCTGCTCCCAGAGGTGCACCGCGCGCTGCGGGGGCGGGATCGCGACGCCGGCGCGGTGCATCGCGTACCAGACGCGGTCGCGCACGGCGCTCTCGATCGCGAGGCGGGCGGCGTAGTCGTTGATAAAATAACGGAGCGCGTAGGTGACGCCGCGCTCGCTGAAGCCGCGGGTGAGCACGGTCGGCGGCGGGTCGACCAAGACGCCGGCGACGCCCTCGATCGCGGCGATGAGGAGGCCGTGGAGCCGCTGCGGCGGGGTGTCGGTGGGGGCGATCACCTCGACGGTGCGTATGACGCTGGTGGTCGGTTTGGTGTAGTTGGCGAGCGGCGCCTTGGCGAGCGCGCCGTTGGGGACGACGAGCAGGACGTCCTCGAGGGTGAGCAGCTTGGTCGCGCGCCAGTTGATCTCGAGGACCCGGCCGACATGGTTCGGGTCGTCGCCGAAGTGGATCCAGTCGCCGACCTCAAAGGGGGTCTCGGCCTGGATCGCGAGGCCGGCGATCAAATTGCCGAGGGTGTCTTGCAGCGACAGGCCGATGATCGCGGTGAGCAGCGCGGAGGTGGTGAGCAGCGAGCCAGGGTCGACGCCGGAGGAGCGCAGGGTGATCAAGAAGACGGCGACGTAGACGAGCGCCTGCAAGATCTCGCGGAAGATCTTGGGCAGCGGCCGGACGATCTTGGGCCCGAGCAGGCAGTCCATCACCAACAAGAAGCCGGCGCGGCCGAAGGCGGCGAGCAGGGTGAAGAGCGCGGCGCTGGCGGTGAGATCGGCGAGGCGGCCGTCGGCGTCGGCGAGGGTCATGAGGCCGACGAGCACGAGGTGGAGGATGAGCAGGCCGATCGGCAGGCGCAGGCGCTCGCGCTGATCGGCGGGCAACCACGCCCGTAAGAGGGCGAGCAAGAGGACCGCGGCGGCGAGGGCGACGCCTTCGCTGATCAAGAAGTCTCGGTCGATGACCGCGTCAAACATGCGTCGAGGGCCCCGAGGGGCGTTCCTACCAAAAGTAGACGCGGCCGAATAGGGCGCCGGGGCGCGGCGCGCGGCCTACGGGGTGAACGAGTGCGCCCAGCTCGGCCGCGCCTGCGCGCCCTGTTGGAGCATTCCCTGCCACTCTTCGTCGGCGAGGCGGGTGAACTGCTCGGTCAAGACGCTGTGGTAGCTGGAGGTCGGGCCGACGTAGGCGCGCGCGCCCGAGCAGTCCTCGACGGTGAGCACGAGGTGCATGGTGGGGCCGGCGGCGCCGTGGAGCACCCAACCGACGGGGTTGCCTTGGGCGTCGGTGGGGGCGGTGTGTACGTCGGCGATGAGGGGCGAGTACTCGTCGATCTTCGCCTTGTCATAGAAAAGGTTGGCGTACCAACCATCCCAGAGCACCTCGCCGCAGCCGACCATCTCCTGCTCGATCGCGGCGCGCAGGAAGTCGTGCTCGGCGGGGGTGAGCACGGCGCCCTCGAGCTCCTTGTGGGCGATCGCCTCGAGCTGGAGCATGGTCGCGCTCATGTGCTCAAAGTACGGCTTCATGTCGTCGACTTGGTGGCCGGCGGCGAGCAGCTCGTCGATCAAACCGGCGCCGAGCTGGCCGAGCTGCGCCATGCGCTCGTAGAAGCCCGGATAGGGCTCGACGTAGGCGTCGGGGTACTCGCAGCCGTTGCCGCCGGAGTAGGACTGCTTGACGTAGAGCAGGGTGTCGTGGCGCAGCTCGGCCCACGAGGCGAGCTGGGTGTTGAGGGTCTTGTCGGCCCAGGCGCGGGTGCGCATCGCCTGCGGGCGCTGCTCAAGCTCGGCGTCGTCGCTGAGGGTACGGATCGCGGCGAGCCAGCCGTTATAAAAGCTGACGTCCCAAAAATCGGCGGGGTGGGCGTCGAAGAGGAAGCGCAGCTCGTGGAGGATCCCCTGATAGCCGTAGAGCTCGAGCTCCGGCGTGAGGTGGTGGGCGGCGTCGTTGGAGCCGAGCGCGGCGAAGCCGACGTCGAGCTCGCTGGGGAGCATGCGGGTGACCTTGGTGCCGGTGCGCAGGTCCTGGACGCGATCGTAGGTGACGTTGTGAAAAGTGTACGCGTCGATGGTGAAGCGCTGGCCGAGGAGCAGGTAGACGCGCGGGAGCACGAGCGGCGGGTCTGTGGGGTCGGTGTAGAGGATCTGCGACATGATCCGCTGGATCCCGTACTTGCTGGCGATCAAGGCGCCGAAGAGGTCCTTGTCCTCCGCGGCGGCGAGGGCCTCGTAGCTGGCGATCCCGGTCTGCGCCATGAAGGCGCTCATGTCGGTGGGGTTCATGTTGTCGCGCTCGCCGATCAGGCGCTCTAACACGCGGTCGACCTCGGCCCACGGCTTGGTCGCGCCGCTGCCGTCGAGCAGCATGTTGGTGGCGAAGGCGGCGTCGAGGCCGCGGCGGTTGAAGCGGGCCTCGCCGCTCGGATCGAAGGTGATCATCGGCATCTCGGTGCGGCCGAGCCACATCATCGCCTTGAAGTAGCGCTGGAGCTCCGGGGTGTCGGTGTAGTGGCCGCGGGGCTTGAACTGGGAGAAGTCATAGGTGCCGAGCACGCCGAAGAGCTCGATGTCGAGGGGGGTCTCGGCCTCGATGCCGGCGCGGATCCGCTCGACCTCGGCGGAGGCCTCGGCGCCGGTGATCGGCGGGACGTCGCCGCCGCTGAGCAGGCCGCGGGCGACGGCGAGGTAGACGTCGAGGTCGCGGGCGGTGAGGGCTAGCGACTCAGGCATCGCGCCGTGATCGACGGCGAGGCGCGCGTGCATGGACTTCAACATCGCGTCGACGCGCGGGATGAGCACACGCAGCTCGAGGCTCAATAAGATCGAGTCGAACGAGGCGTGCAGGGCGAAGAGCAGGCTGTCGGTGGTGATCAGGACGGGGAGGTCCTGATAGTAGATCTCGTGGTAGGCGGTGGCGGGGTTGAGGGCCTTGGGTCCGGCGACCGCGACGAAGCCGTTCTGGGCGAGGAGCTGGTCGTGGGCGCCGCTCATGCCGGTGTAGGCGGCGATCTCGGGGAGGTGGAGGGCGCTGCTCGGATCGTAGGAGACAGCGCTGAGCAGGGCCGCTTGAGGGTACTCCTGCAAAAAGGCGTCGACGCTCATCTGCGCGGCTTGCTGCTGCACGGGCGCGTACACCTCGGTGAGCCAGGGATCAGGCTCGACGTCGATCGGGATCCCGGCGTCCTCTCCCGCGCCGCTGTCGGTGGTGTCGCCGGCGTCGTCGCCAGCGGAGGCGCTGGCCGCGACGATCTGGCCGTAGGGGTCGGCGCAGCCCGGGAGCGCGAGCGCAGCGAGCTGGGAGATGCACACTACAAATGACGCGGGGACGAGGTGTCGCTTGCTCACAGGTCCACCGTCTCCGACGCAGACGAGGGTGTCAAGGCGAGGCCGCTACGCATCTTTGGCGCGGCGCTTTGTTTGTATGATTGGCGCTATGACCGAGCCGTTCATGGTGGCCCCCGAGGAAGATCCGGCGACGTCGCTGCTGCGCGCGAGCGCGGAGGCGCTTGAGGGCGGGGATGGCCGACGGGCGGTGGCGCTGGCGCGAGAGGCGTTGACGCTGCGGCAAAGCAGCGGCGCGGAGGCTCGGGCGACGGCGGCCGCGTGGTCCGCGGTGGCGCGGGCGTGCCGGGGGTTGGGCGACGGCGGCGCGGCGGCAGCGGCGGACCGCGAGGCGGTGGCGATCTTGAGCGCGCTCTTGGGCAAAGATGACCCCGCGGTCATGTTCGCGATCGGCGATCTGTCGGCGTCGGAGCGGCTGCGCGGCGATCTGGACGCGGCGCTCGCGCTGGCGACGCAGGCGCTGGCAGGGCTGACGCAGGCGCACGGCGAGGAGCACGCGGCGGTGGCGACGGCGTGGGGAAATCTGAGCGCGGTGCTGCGCGAGCGGCGTGACTTTGAGGGCGCGAGGGCGGCGGCGCAGCGCTGCTACGCGCTGCGGCGGGCGCTGCTCGGGGCAGAGCACGCGGAGACGGCGACGGCGGCGAGCAACCTCGGGAGCGTGGCAGCGGGCGCCGGCGAGATGGCGGCGGCGCTGGTGCACGAAGAAGAGGCGCTGGCGATCCGCTGCGCGACGCTGGGCGAGCACAGCCGCGAGGCGCTCGCTTCGATGATGAACGTGGCGGTGATCTCGCGAAACCTCGGACAACTGTCGCGGGCGCTCGAGGTGCAGCGACGGGCGCTGGCGGGGCACCGCGCGCGCTTCGGTGAGGCGTCGCCGGGGGCGCTGGAGTCGCGTCGACAAATTATCTATATGCTGGCGCGGATCGGCCGGCGCGTTGAGGCGCTGACGGCGCTACAGGAGGCGCTGACGGCGGCGCCCGCGGGGCACCGGCTGCGCGAGGAGCTGCTGGCGCTGCGGGCTCAGCTCGGCGCGGCGGCGCCAGGGCGGGGCGGTCCCTCTTCGGCTTCCTCTTCGCGCAAAAAGCCGCGGCGGGGGCGGCGTTAGTCGAGGCTGAAGGTGCCCTCATCTTCGGCCATGACGTCGCCCCAGAGCTCCTCTTCGGGGTCGTGGAGGAAGTCGTTGAGCTCCGGGTCGTCGAGGGCGCGGAGCTCGGCGAGGGTGCCGACGTTGGGGAACTTCTGGTCGCGGAGGATGGCGAGGCGATCGGAGAGGTAGATCGCCGTGCGCAGGTCGTGGGTGACCAAAACAGAGGTCATGCCGAGCTCGCGGTGGAGCTTCTTTAAGGTGCGGCCGATCAAGGTGATGCTCTGAGGATCGAGGCCGCGGGTGGGGTCGTCGAAGAGCACGAGCTTGGGGCTGAAGGCGAGCGCGCGGGCGAGGCCGACGCGCTTGCGCATGCCGCCCGAGAGGTTGGCGGGATACAGGTCGAGGACGCGCTCGGGCAGGCCGACCATGGCGAGGCACTCGACGGCGCGGGCGCGGATCTCCGCGTCGCTCTTCTTGGTGCGCTCGATGAGCGCGTAGCCGACGTTCTGCAAGATCGTCATCGAGTCGAAGAGCGCGTCCTCCTGGAAGACGTAGGCGGCCTCGCGGCGGAGCGCTTGCAGCTCCTCTCCGTCCATCGCGGCGACGTCGCGGCCGCGAAAATGGACGCTGCCGCGGTCCGGCTCGGTGAGGCCGATCATCATCTTGAGGGCGAGGCTCTTGCCGCTGCCGCTCTCCCCGAGCACCGACAAGATCTCGCCCTCGTAGAGGGTGAGCTCCATGTCCTGAAAAATTACCTGCGCGCCGAAGGCGAGCCCGACGCCGCGCATCTCGATGATCGGGCTTCGCTCGGCCACGGCGCGCAGTCTAACAGCCGCGGCGGCTCAGTACGCCTTGGCCATGAGCACCCGGCGCGGGCTGGGGCGGCCGCTGCGGATGCACACGCCAGGCTGCGGGTCCGGGCCTTGGCCGGGCAGCGGGATGCAGCGGATCGTCACCTTGGTCTCCTCCTTGATCCGCGCCTCGGTCTCGGCGGTGCCGTCCCAGTGGCACCAGGCGAAGGTGCTCTTGTCGCCGGCGAAGGTGGCGAGGAATTCGTCCCAGGTGTCGAGGGTGACCTCGCGGGCGCGCATACGCTCGCGGGCGAGGCGCAGCAGCTCGGCCTGGAAGGTGGCGAGGCGGGCGGTGAAGGTGGCGATGAACTCGGCCTCGCTCACGAACTCTTTGCCGCTGCCGGCGGCGGTGTCGACGCGCATCTTGACGCAGACTTGGCCCTTGGCGAGATCCTTGGGGCCGAGCTCGATCCGTACGGGTACGCCGCGGCGCTCCCACTCGTAGAACTTGGCGCCGGGGCGGATCGGCCGGTCGTCGACGACGACCTCGATGAAGTCGCGGTAACGAGCGCGAGGGGGGGCGATGTCGAGGTCGCTGAGGGCGGCCTTGATCCGCTCAGCGGCGACGAGCACGGCGGCGTGCTCCTCTTCGCTGCGGAAGATCGGGACGATGACGGCGTGGATCGGCGCCATACGCGGCGGTAAGACGAGGCCGGCGTCGTCCGAGTGGGTCATGATGAGGCCGCCGATGAGGCGGGTCGAGACGCCCCAGGAGGTCTGCCATACGTAGTCGAGCGCGCCGGCTTCGGTCTGGAATTGGACGTCGAAGGCGCGGCCGAAATTCTGGCCGAGGTCGTGGCTGGTGCCCGCTTGTAAGGCCTTGCCGTCCTGCATCAGCGCCTCGATGCACATCGAGGTGAGGGCGCCGGCGAACTTCTCGGAGGCGGTCTTCTCGCCGCGGATCACAGGCATGGCCATGACCTCTTCGGCGAAGTCGCCATAGACGCCGAGCATACGCTGCACCTCCGCGAGGCCGTCCTCGTGGGTGGCGTGGGCGGTGTGCCCCTCCTGCCACAAGAACTCGGTGGTCCGCAGGAACATGCGGGTGCGCTTCTCCCAGCGCATGACGTTGGCCCACTGGTTCACGAGCAGCGGCAGGTCGCGGTAGCTCTCGATCCACTTGGAAAAGTAGTAGCCGATGATCGTCTCGCTGGTGGGGCGGATGACGTAGGGCTCCTCGAGCTTCTCGCCGCCGGCGTGGGTGACGACGGCGAGCTCGGGGGCGAAGCCCTCGACGTGCTCGGCCTCCTTGGTGATGAAGCTCTGGGGGATGAGGACCGGAAAATAGGCGTTCTTGTGGCCGGTGGCCTTGAAGCGGGCGTCGAGGTCGCGCTGGATCTTCTCCCAGATCGCGTAGCCGTGCGGCTTGATGACCATGCAGCCCTTGACGACCTTGGCGGGCTCAGCGAGCTCCGCCTCGCGGATGACGTCTTGGTACCACTGGGGGTAGTCGGCCTCGCGTGTGGCGATCTTGCCGCCGATCTTGCCGCCACCCTCTTGCTCGTGCTCGTCGCTGGGCTTCTTCGCCATGCGGCGCAGGATGCCCAGGAAGGGCGGGCGCTGGCAAGGGCGGTGTGGCCTCAGCGGCCGACCGGCGGGCCCTCGCAGAGGAAGCCGCGCTTGATGTCGCAGCGCAGGTCGTTCCAGTCGGCCTCGGTTTGTAGCTCGACGCAGTCCTCGTTGCCGTTGTAGTTGTCGGGCTGGCCGACGTCCCACTTGGCGCTCGATTGCACGAGAGGGGCGCCGTCGACCCAGATGTGCGCTCCTTCGACGTCGCGGTCGTGCAGGCCGATCCACCAGCGTGCGCCGCCGGGGACGTCGAGCTGTTGGAGGAGGAGCTGGTGCTCGTCGAGCTGCTCGAGGATCACGAGATCGGCGGCGCGCTGCTGGCAGGCGTCGCGGGCCTCTTGCCAGCCTATGGGGGTCGGGCAGCGGTGGTAGACGCTGCCGCCGAGCTCGGCCATGAGGCAGCCACCGCACCAAGTGTTGGTCGCGGCGTACTCGTCGACATAACCGTCGCAGTCGTTGTCGATGTCGTCGCAGATCTCGTCGGCGCTAGGGTTGCGATCGGGGTCCTGATCGTCGCAGTCGCCGGCTTGGTCGACCGCGCCAGGCGGGGCGTCGCAGGCGAGCAATTCGTCGTCCGGGTCGCCGTAGCTGTCGTCGTCGAGGTCGGGGTACCAGGGCGTGGGCTGGCAAGCGGTGGTGCTGTCGCTGTCGCTGGTGGTCGTGGTCTCGCTGGTGGTCGTGGTCTCGCTGGCGGTTGTGGCGGTCGAGGAGGTCGTGGTCGGCTCGGCGGTGGCGCTGTCGGTGGCGGTGGCGTTCGGGTCGCCGGTCGTGGCGCTGGCGCCGGTCGTGGTGGCGTCAGCGTCGCTGCCGGTGGCCGTGGGATCGAGGGGCGTTAGATCGCGGAAGCAGGCGGCGGCGGCCAAGAGCGCGAGCAATACGACCGGGCGCGCGATGAGGCGCGCGCCCGGGGAGGCCCTTCGCTGCGCTCTCGCTGGGTTCACGGGGCCTTGTTGCCGAATTTTTCCATGCAGCGCTTGAGAAGATCGGGGAGCTTCTTGCGCAGCTCGGTGGGGGCGTTCTTCATGGCGTTGACCTGGCAGGCGGCGACCTCGATGCTGCCGGCGTCGACGCACCCCTGCTTGGCGAAGCCGAGCTGGGTGCCCTTGGCGGACTCCCACTTGGCGAGCGCCTCGCCCTCGTAGTGCTTGTGCATAAAGTCGTCTTCGCCCTTGGTGCGCTCTTCACAGGCCTTGTCGAGCTTCTTGGGGAGGGTGTCGGGCAAGACGGCGAGGGCGTCGATGGCGGCGGCCTCGGCGGCGGCGGCCTCTTCGGCGGCCTTGGCCTTGGCTTCGCGCTCGGCCTTGCGCTTGGCGAGCGGATCTTCCGCAGGGGGCGCCTCCTCGGCCTTCTTGGCGGGGTCTTCGGCGGGGGCGTCCTTGGCGCTGTCACACCCCGAGGCGGTGAAGGTGGCGGCTGAGAGGAGCGGGAGCAGGAGTGCGAGGGCGCGGAGCTTCATCGGAGTCGACGGTGCCACGCGGCGAGCAGGCGGCGCAAGAGCGCTCGAAAACGGCAGGTCAGGGGACGTCGACGCCCCTGGGTCGCTCGGCGGTGTCTGGTCGACGGTACTACGCACCAGAAAGAGCGCCCTCGGGCCGATGTGGCCGCGGGGCGCTCTTTCTGGTGCGTGGTGCTTGGGGAGCGCGCGCGGGGCTACTCGACGCGCTCGAGGAGGAGGGCGATGCCTTGGCCGCCGCCGATGCAGGCGGAGCCGACGGCGTAGCGGCCGCCGGTGCGCTGGAGCTCGTGCACGAGGTGGGCGGTGATCCGCGAGCCGGAGGCGGCGAGGGGGTGGCCGAGGGCGATCGCGCCGCCGTTGGTGTTGGTCTTGGCGCGGTCGAGGCCGAGCTCCTTCTCGCAGGCGAGGTACTGCGGGGCGAAGGCCTCGTTGATCTCAAAAAGATCGACGTCGCCGACGCTGAGGCCGGCGCGGGCGAGAACGCCGCGGATCGCCGGCACCGGGCCGATGCCCATGATCTTGGGGTCGACGCCGGCGACGTGGTAGGCGACGAGGCGGGCGAGCGGGCGCAGGCTGTGGCGCGCGACGGCGGCCTCGCTGGCGAGGATGATCGCGCCGGCGCCGTCGCTGATCCCCGAGGCGTTGCCGGCGGTGACGACGCCGTCCTTCTTAAAGACGGGCGGGAGCTTGGCCATGCTGGCGAGGCTGGCGTCGCGGCGCGGGTGCTCGTCGGTGTCGAAGGTGACCGGGCCCTTCTTGCTCTTGAGCTCGATGGGGGCGATCTCAGCGGCGAAGCGGCCGGCGTCCTGCGCGGCGGCCCAGGACTGCTGGCTGCGCAGGCCGTAGGCGTCGGCGTCTTCGCGGGTGATGCTGTACTGCTCGGCTAAATTCTCGGCGGTGATCGCCATGGGGCAGCCGCAGTAGGTGTCGACGAGGGAGGACCACAAGGTGTCCTCGAGCTTGGGATCGCTGCCGAAGCGGGTGCCCCAGCGGATGTTGCGGGCGGCGTAGGGGGCCTGGCTCATGCTCTCGGCGCCGCCGGCGAGCACGAGCTCGGACTCGCCGAGGAGGATCTCTTGCGCGCCGGTGACGACGCTCTGAAACCCAGAGCCGCAGAGGCGGTTGACGGTGAGGGCAGGCACGCCGATCGGGGCGCCGCTCTTGAGGCCGATGTGACGGGCCATGTAGATGGCGTCGGCGGAGGTCTGAGCGACGTTGCCGACGCAGACGCTGTCGAGGTGGGCGGGGTCGATGCCGCCCGCGGCGAGCGCGGACTTGGCCGCGATGACGCCGAGGTCGATGGCGCTGAGATCCTTGAGGGCGCCTCCGAAGGCGCCAAAGGCGGTGCGCTTGGCGGCGACGATGTAGATCGGGCGTGAGATGGGCTGCTTCGTCATGAGTTCTCCGGCGCTCTGCCTGCGGCAGTATGCGAGGCATCATCGCTGGGCTGACTGGGGCCGCGGGCGCGATGGTTTGCGCTTCCTCACGATTTGCGGTTCACTCGGGCTCTCTCGTGATGCTGTGCGCCGCTTCGCTGATCCTCTCGGTCGCGCTCGCAGATGCGCCCGCGGCGTCGTCCGCGGAGGAGCGCGCGCCGGCGCGTCCGCGGCGGTCTTCGATGCACGACTACCTGGTGCGTGAGGCGCCGCGCTCGCCTCGTTTCCTCGATCACGGGGTGCTGGCGGCGGGGGTCGCGGTGGGGGCGCCGCACGGCTATCGGCTGGCGGTGACGGTGGGGCTCTTGGACCACTTGACGATCGGGGCGACGGCGAACTGGCTCCCAGGACAGGCGCGGCCCGGCTGGTCGCCGCTGCTGGCGCTGGCGCTCTTTCGGGCGCGATGGCTGAGCGTCGGCGCGACGTACTTCCAGCTCTTGTACCCGACGCCGGTGATCGACCTCGACCCGACGACGCTGTCGTTCCAGCGACGCGCGCACTACGTGATGGGGACGGTGAGCTTCTCGCAAGGGTGGCTGAGCGGCGGCTTCGATGTGGGCGTGGCCCGCGGGCCAGAGGCGGATCCGTTCGCCGTGACGATGGACCCGATCAACCAGACGCCGATCGTGCGCAGCCGGGTCGGCGCAGGGCTGCACGTGCGCGCAGGGACCCGGCGGGTCGGGGTGATCGGGCAGGTGATCTACCCGTTCATCAGCGCCGAGCTGGCGCTGGAGCTGCGCTTTGGGGTGTTCGAGCGGCGCGCGCGGGCGCAGCGGTCGGCGCTGTGACGCTCATGACCGCTACCCAGGATGCCGAAGCGCTCCACGAGTCCACAAACCCACAAACCCACAAACCCGAAAACCCACAGGTCCGAGGCGGGCCTTGGCTTCCGCCCAAGTCGACTAGAATGCGAGGCCAGCGGGGCTGAGGGCGAAGGGGCGGCCGCGGTCGCGGCGGCGGTGCTGCTCGGCGCGGGCGCCGTTGATCTGGTCGCGCATCAAATAATAGACGCTGTAGACGAAGAGCGAGGCGCCGTAGCCGAGGACAAAGGCGGCGCCGCTGTGACGCGCGGCGGCGCTCTTGGCGGGGCCTTGATAGAGCGGATCGGACCAGTCGACCGGCGGGATGCTGTTAAAGTCGCGGGCGGCGAGGTTGACGCCGATCGCGCCGCCGATGACGGCGCCGAGGCCGAGGATCGACTCGCCTCCCCAAAGAAGGATCCGGCGGCGACGTGAGCCCGCCTGGGCGCTTAGGAGGGCCGTGCCGACGCCGAGGGAGGCGCCGAGCAGCGCGGTGCCGGTGCTGCGCAAGGTGACGGCGCGGGTGAGCAACTGACGGCATTGAAAGGGGCCGCCGTCGCAGGCTTGTTCGCCCTCGCGCAAGGTGCTGCGGTATTGTGATTGGCCGCCGATGGTCAGGCCAACGCCGACAGCGCCGAGCACAAAGGGCGAGGCGCTGACGCCTACGCGGATGAAGCGAGGGTCGCGGCCGGCGAGGGTGGCCTCGGCGGGCGGCGGGACGATCCCGCGGAGCACGGTGACCTCGACCTCATGAGCGCGGTAATAGCCGTCGTCAGGGACGACGACGACCCAGCGGCCAGCGTCGACCAGGACCTCGCCGCGCTGGCGGCCGCTGTCGTCGCCCTCGCGCTGGAGCGTGACGAGCAGGGGCGGGAGCACGTCGGCGGGGCCGCCGTCGCGCTCCACTTGGACGGTGATCGGCGTGTCCTTTGGGTCAGCTTTGAGAACGATCGCGAGGGGGACGAGGGCGGCGTCGAGCTCGCGGAGCAGAGCGGCGGCCTCGGGATCGGCGCGGCCGTCGGCGAGGTAGGCGCGCAGGTAGGCGGCGGCGTGGGCCTTGTGGCCGAGCTCGGCGCGGGCGATCGCGGCTCTCTTTAAAAAATGCGGGGCGCGGTCGATGCCCGGCGGCGGCTCGCTCCAGGCGGCTTCGGCCGCGAGCGCGGCGGCGAGGGCGCCTCCTGGGGGCGTCGGCGGCGGACACGGCGGGGGCGGCTCGGCGACGTCCCCGCCGATCGGCAGGGCGATCGGCATGTCCGCGGCGTACACAGGGGCGCTGGACGTGGCGACGACGAGGGTGAGGGTGGTCCGGCGGAGTAGGCTCATCGGCCAGGCGAAGCTACCTCGGATCTCCAAGGAGCGCAGCGCGGTTGTGCGGGCAAATATGCGCGCTGGGGCGAGCGTCGGCGCCGCTCGTTAGGGGCCGCGCGGGGTCGGCGGGGCGCCTTGGGCGAGCTCGAGGACCTGCGGGCGGCCGCCGTAGTAGGCGGCCATGCCGACGTCGACCATCCACACGGCGCCGTCGCAGGCCGAGGTGATGCCCTCTTTATGGACGGTGTGGCCGACGATCATGCGTTTTGCCGGGATCATCGCGAGCGCCTCTTGAAGGAGGCGGCAGTCGTCCAGGCCTGGGGCGTCGGAGTAGGCGCGGGTCCATACGGGGCTCTGATCGTCGAGGGCGATCTCGACGGGCACAGGGCCTTCGCCGCGCAGCCACGCCGCGACCTCGCGGTTGATCCGCTCGAGGCCGTAGCGGACGTGCTGCGGGAGCACGCCGCCGTGCACGAAGACGTTGTCGCCGATCACCTGAATGACGTTGCGTTGGGCGAGGCGGCGGGCGTACGGGCCGCCCGGGGCGAAGGCGACGAAGCGAGCGCGGGCGGATGAAGGCACGTTCTGGGCGGCTGGGCTGGTGAGATCGAGGCCGGGTAGATCTTCAAATTCCAAGAAACCGCCGGCGGTGACGTAGCGTAGATCGCCGGCGACGTTCATCAGCTCATGGTTGCCGTTGAGGACGTGCATGGCCCCGCCCGCGGCGGTCGCCTCGGCGCGCAGACGATCGAGGAGGTCGAGGATCGCGCGCTCGTCGTCTCCTCGATCGAGCTGGTCGCCGGTCTGGACGACGATGAGATCGCCGCCGCTCCAACGATCGTCCGCGTCGATCGCCCCAGCGAGGCGGAGCGCGGCCTTGGTGGCGGCGAGGTCGCCGTGGAGATCGCCGATGGCGACGATCCGCGCCGCCGCAGGCAGCCGGGCGGGCGGGAGCGTGGGATCTTGTTCTGTCCGTGGTTCTTCCGCGGAGGCAGGGGGGGGCGCTGCGGGCGTGGCGGCGGCGGGCTGCGCGGGGGCGCGCGGCGTGGCGGCCGGAGCAGGCGGCGGGGTGGTCTCGCCGCCACAAGCGTGCCCGACAACGGACAAGAAGAAGCAAGAGATGCACGTGAGCGCGAGGCGGCGGCGCCCCCGCTCGGAGCGGCTCGTCTGAGGCATCGCGGGCATGGTAGCTCGATTTTTGCGGAGATTGGGGTACTCAAGGGGGATGACTCGATCACCCCAAGGATCCCTGCGCCGCCGCGACGCCCTGAAGCGCTTCGGCGGCGTCGCCGTGATCTTGGCCGGGTGCGCTGGTGATGACGCCGCGTCGGCGACGAACACCACGAGCTCCACGGCGAGCACGAGCGAGGAAACGACCTCCAGCTCGACGGCGACGGAAGAGACGAGCGCCGCGTGCGACGGCGAGGCCAAGGCGTGGGCGAGCGGCGGCACGGCGGCGATGACGGCGAAGGCTTGTTACCCCGATCCGTTTACGGCGCCGCGGGCGTGCGCGCTGCTGTGTGAGACGACGGCGGGGCCGTGCACGGCGGACGCGCCCGATCGCCAGGACGTCAGCGAAGGGCGGTCCGGGCTGCCGGTGCGGCTCGCGTTGTTGATCGTTGACGCGGACACGTGCGCGCCAGTGCCGGGCGCGCGGGTCGAGATCTGGCATACGCAGCGGGCGGGGATCTACTCGGGCGAGACGCCGGCCGGCATGTTTTGTTATGGCGCTGACCCGAGCGCCGCGGATCATCTCTACTTCCGCGGCTCCCAGACGACCGGCGCCGACGGGCGCGTCGACTTCGACACGTGTTACCCCGGCTGGTACAAGGGGCGCGCGATCCACATCCATGTGCGCGTGTACCTCGGCGACGACGTGTACCTCACCTCGCAGCTCTTCTTCGATGACGCGCTGAACGCGGAGATCTTCGCCGCACACCCGGACTACGCCAGCTTCGGCGCCCCAGACACGACGAACACCAGCGACGGCGTGATCGACGGGGAGGCGAACCTGAGCCGCTATGTGCTCGAGGTCGCGCGGATGCCGGACGGGGCGATGCTGGCAGCGAAGCGGATCGCGATCCGCGGGGCGCCGCGCCAGCCGTCGTGTAAGGCCGGCGCCTAACGATCCTCGCTCTTGCGCCCGATCTGGCGCTCAACGCCGCCGCTGCGCCGCGGCAGGGAGCGTGCTCCAGCGGTCGAGCGCGGCGTGGTCGAGGGGATCTTCGCCGCGGACGAAGCGCTCGAGGTCGCCGAGCGCGTCGCTCCCCCAAAAGAGCTCGCCGTCGACGAGCAGGGTGGGCACGCCGAAGACGCCCGCGGCGATCGCGGCGTCGGTCTGCCGACGCAGCGCGTCCTTGGCGGCAGGCGCGCTGGCGGCGGCGACCAACGCCTGTCCGTCGAGACCTGTCTGATCAAGCACCTCGGTGATCGCGTCGGCGTCGGCGACGCCGCGGCCGCCGGCCCACGTGGCCGCGAAGAGGGCGTCGATCGCCCGGATCCGCGCGGTCGCCTCGAGGTCGAGCGAGGCGACCCGCAGCGCGAGCAAGGGGTTGAAGGGGTGCGCGGGCGGTGGGGTCACGCGCAGCCCGAGGTCGTGCGCGCGGCGGAGCACTTGCTTAAAAATGTAGGCGCGCTTTGGCGGGATCTCGGCGGGCCCGAGGTGCCCGTAGTGGCCGAGCAGGGCGGCGAAGAGGACCGGCTCAGGCGTGAGCTCGCGACCAAGACGCGCCGCGAGCGCGGGCGCCTGCTTCCACGCGATATACGCGAAGGGGGAGATGAAGTCGAAGTAGAAGCGGATGCGTGGGACGGTATCAAACGCGCTCGGGCAGACCAAGCGGCGCTTCTTCACCAGGCCTCGGTGTGGACGAGGAGGCGGGTGAGCTCGCGGGCGACCGTCTGCGCTTGGCTAGGTCTTGGTCGCCTTCAAAAACGCAAGCGACCTGTAGGTGCTTGCGGAGACGCCGCGCCGGGGACTGCTGCCATGCGCAGAGACCCCGGCGTGGGTTTGACTGCGAGGAGCCTGGATCTAACCGCAGCGTCCGCCGCAGCAGCTCTCCAGGTCCGCACATTGATCAGTACAAGTGAAGGAGCCCTCGATGCTTTGGCAGTAGGCCACGAGATCGTCGCAGTCGCTCTCGTGTTGGCCCGGCGGCAGCTTTGGACCGCCTGAAGGACCGAGGTCTTCCGAGCCGCAGGCGCAGATGCCGCTGTTACAGGTGTAGGCGCTGGCTTCCTGGGGGATCATAACCCCAAGGATCGCGGAGGTGGTCAGCGCGACCAATGCGAGGAACAGCGTGAGTGGGCGGGCTTTGCGGGTTTCATTGGAGGGGTTGACATGCATAGGCCTTAAGTGCCACACTCGCCACACTCGCCACACTCGCCACAAGTACTGAACAGCATCTGGCGAAGTGAGAGTTTTCACAGAACAGCGGGCCGGTGATATGATGTTAACTGATTTCAGCAGTGTGGACGCGGGTGTGGCTCTTGTCGTTGTGTTCGCGCTCCTCGGAGTCGGCTGCGCGGACGACGGGGGGACGACGGGCGCGAGCACGAGCACGAGCACGAGCGCCGGTTCGGAGGCGAGCACGACCGATGCGAGCAGCTCGTCGATGACGGGTGAGTCGAGCACGACGGCGGTAGGGCCGGTGTGTGGGGACGGGGCGGTGGACGCGGGGGAAGAGTGTGATGACGGGAATTCGATGGACGGGGACGGTTGTAATAATGACTGTATGCCGTCGGGGCGTGAGCTGTGGGTGCATCTTGAGTCGCCGCCGGTCATCGCCTCGGTCGCGGCGATCGCCTCAAAAATGAGTGAAGGGGGCGAATTGGTGGTCGTCGGTGGGTTTGTGGACGAGGGGACAGGGAACGATGCCTGGCTCGCTCGAGTGGACCCAAAGACCGGGGCGATGCTCTGGTCGAAGCGCTTTGACTTCGGCGCTGACGAGCGGGTGCACGGGTTGACGATCGTGGGGGACGAGGTGATCGCGGCCGGGACGCAGCGAGGCGCCGATCGCGACGTGCTGCTCTTCGGCGCCTCCGACGCGGGGGAGCTGGGTTGGCACGAGGTGCTCGTGAGCGTCGGCGAAGACTACGCGACGGCGATCGCGAGGGTGGGAACCGGGGCGGTGGCGACGGGGTTGGTGACGACCGAAGAGGGGGTGCAGATCTGGGCGCAGCGGGTGGAGGCCGGCGGGGCGCTGGGGTGGACTCGTACGTATCCGTGGGTGACGGTGACGCTGTACCCGCTCGGGCCCGGTGTGGCAGGTTTTTCGGATCGTGCGGTGATCGCTAATAGTCGGAAGACGGACGTCGTGAGTGAGGCGCTGATCGCGTTGGACCTCGGGGGCGCGGAGCTGTGGACGACCGTGCTCGACGAGGTCCCTGGCACGATCCAGGCGGCAGCGCCAGCTATGTCGGGGGGGATCTTCACGGCGTCGAAGATCGTGCCGAACGGGCTGGCGGTGCGCAGCTTCGCGGCTGATGGCGCGAGCGTGTGGGGGAGCATCGACTGCGCGGGGCTGAACGGCCGAGGCGTGGCAGAGGGGCCAGATGGGACGATCGCGGTGATCGGGCTGGCCGAGGCGAGCACGGATGATATCCGTCTGTGCAAGCTGTCGCCGTCGGGCAAGCTGATGTGGGAGCGGACGTTGGACAGCGGCGGGGATGACTACGGCTATGCGGTCGTTGTGCTGAGCGACGGCACGGTGCTCGCCGGCGGGGACTGGGGGGCCTCGCAAGGGGTGTTGGCTGCGTTCTCGCCCTGACGTGTGCTCGTCACGGCGGGCGCGAGGGGCCGGTGAACCAGAGGAGGTGGGTCAGAGGCGGCGCAGGGCTTCGCGGTAGCGGGCCTGTTCGGCGGGGTCGGTGGTGAGCTCTAGGGCGCGCTCGTAGGCGGCCTTGGCCTTGGGGCGGGAGCCGTAGCGGAGGAGGATCTGGGCGTGTTGGGCGTGGAGGCGCGGGTCGTCGGGGGCGCGCCCTAGCGCGGCTTCGATGGCTCGCTTGGCGTCGCTGGCTTGGTTGGTGGCGAGGTAGGTGCGGGCGGCGAGGCGCCAGGCCTCGGCGTGGACGGGGAGGCGGCGGGTGAGGTCGCGGGCGATCGCCTGCGCTTGGCTGTGGTCGTCGGTGCGGACGAAGAGGCGGGTGGCGAGATCGGCGGCGGCGAGCAGCTCGACGGTGGGGCGCTCCGACTCGCGGAGGCGGTGCCAGGCGGCGCGGGCGTGCAAGGCGGCCTGCTTGCTCTTGCGGGCCCGAAGCTCGAGGTTGGCGAGGGTGAGGAAGAGGCGGCCGTCGCCGTCTTCGTCGCTGCGGAGGCCGCGGCGGATGATCAGCTCGGCCTCTTCGTCCTCATGCAGGGCGACGAGCACGCGGGCGTAGAGGTCGCGGGCGTCGATGTCCTCGGGAAAAGACTCGAGGCGGGCGGCGAGCTGGCGGCGCGACTCGGCGAGGGCGCGGCGATCGCCGCTGAGCAGCGCTTGACGGGCGCGTAGGCGCTCGATCGCGTCCTCTTCGGCGCCGTACTCGCGGGCGCGGGCGAGCCATTCGTCGAGCTCGGCGGGCGGGGCGGCGCTCTGCGCGGCGGCGCGATCGAGGACGATCCGGGCGAGGGCGAGGGACGGGCTGGCGTCTGTACCTGGCTCTTGGGCCAGGACACGGAGGAGGGGCTCGGCCTGGCGGTCACGCGCGAGCTCGAGCAGGTAGAGGGCGAGGGCGAGGCGGTAGCGCGGCAGCTCAGGGCGGGTCTGGGCGGCGCGCTCGAACCACTCGAGCGCGCGCCGCTCGCTCTCAGGGTCGCTGCGCCGCCACTGCCGCCAGACCTCGGCGAGGCGGAGCATGGCCTCGGCGGGCTGATGCTCGCGCTCGGTGGCGCGCATGAGGGCGCGGTGGGCGTCGCGCAGGCTGGTCGGGTCGTCGCCGTGGGCGAGGTAGGCCTCGCCGAGGCCGGTCCAGGCGCGAGGGGCGAAGGTCTGCTCCTCGGCGAGGCCGCGGAGGCGACGGAGGGCGGCGGCGCGGTCGCCGTGGTGGATCGCGACGCGGGCGCTGGCGACCTCGAGCTCGATGTCCCCCGGAAAAAAACGCTGGGCGCGGGTGATCCAAGGGCCAGCCTCGCTGAGGCGCTGCTGCTCGACCAAGGCGAGGCCCTGGAGGTAGGCGACGCGCGGCTCCTGCTGCGGGAGCAGGGCGAGGGCGGCGAGGCTGGCCATGATCTTGCCGTCGACGAGCAGCGCCCAGGCGTCGTCGATCGCGGCCTCGGTGGGGGCGCGCTCGCTGGCGGCGGCCCAGGTGAGGGCGCGGGCGCTGTCAGATGCCTTAAAAGACAGGTCGATCGCGAGGCGGCGGGTGAGGCGGTCCCAGGGGGCGACGAGGGGGAGGGCGGCGTCCAGGCGGTCGAGGCCGGCGGGCGCCTCGCCGCTGTGGACGTCGACGAGGGCGCGGGCGACGAGGGCTCGGCCGCGATCGTAGGGGCCGACCCAGATCGGGTCGATCGCGAGGAGCTGATCGGCGAGGTCGGCGACGCTGCTCAGCTCACGGCCCGCGGCGGCGAGCAGGAGCGCCTCGTCGGCGGCGAGGCCGAGGTGATCGGGGCCGCGCTGACGAGCCGCGCGGACGGTGGCGAGGGCGGCGTCAGGGTCGCCGCGGCGGAGCTGGAGCTCGGCGAGCAGGCGGGCGAGGGCGAGGCGCTCAGGGTCGCGGGCGAGGGCGGCGCTGAGGCGCTCGGCGGCGCGGGTGAGGGCCTCGGGATCGTCGGCGGCGAGGGCGATCTTGGCGGCGAGCCAGCGGGCGTGCTCGGGGGCGAAGGAGGGGGCCTGGGTGAGGTCTTGTCGGTCGAGCTCGGCGAGGGCGGCGGCGGCGGCGGGGCGGTCGCCGGCGGCGAAGGTGAGCAGCGCGTCGGTGAGGCGGGCGTCGCGGCAGCGCTCCTCCGCCGCCTCGGCGTGCTCGGTGATCGGCTGCTCGGGCAAGAGGCCGTACTCGGCCCAGAGCTGGGCGCGCGTGAGGTCGCGCGCGGCGTGAAGGCAAGGATCGTCGGGGCCGGCGGCGAGGGCCTCGGTGAGGGCTCGGTCGGCGGCGCGCAGCTCCGCGGGGCCGCCGCTGCGGAGCAGGTCGTAGGCTTGTGCGGTGTCGACGGCCTGCTGTTGGCCGCCGAGCCAGCGCCAGGTGAGCCAGATCGCGAGCCCGAGCACGAGCGCGGCGAGCAGGGCGGCGAGCCGCGCTCGCCGCGAGGAGGGGCGCGTCTTCGGCCTCCTCCGCGCTCCTTGGCTCGCTGCGGCGCGCACTTCGACCTCGCCTCAGCGGCGCCGCGCGGCGGCGGCCCCGACGACCTGGCGGAGGTTCTCGCGGTGGCGCAGCCAGATCAGGGCGGTGAGGCCGACGGCGAGCAGCTTGTAGGCAGGCGGGGTGGCGGCGCCGAGGATGTAGAGCGTGGCGGCGTTGACGGCGGTGAGCGAGCTGATCGCCGAGACGCGGGTGAGCAGGAGGGTCTGGGCGTAGAGGAGCGCGGCGAGCAGGCCGGCGAAGGGGACGATCGCCGCGAAGACGCCGAGCGCGCAGGCGACGCCCTTGCCGCCGCGAAAGCCGAGGTAGATCGGAAAGATGTGGCCGCAGGTCGCCGCAGCGCCGACGAGGGCGATCGCCGGCGCGGGCTCGTCGAGGCCGCCGAGGGCGTCCGGGGCCATCGCGAGGGCGACGGGGATGTAGGCCTTGAGCACGTCGAGGAGGAAGACGATCGCGCCCCAGGCGCGGCCGAGCGCGCGTACAGCGTTGGTCGCGCCGATGTTGCCGGAGCCGACGGCGCGGAGGTCGACGCCGCGTAGCCGACCGATCACGAGGCCGACGGGGATCGCCGCGATCAGGTACGCGAAGGCGCTCCAGGCGGCGACGCTCTCTCCTAAGAGGGACACGGCGGCGAGCATAACCACACCTCACAAAAAGGCGCCACCGCCAGGCGGCCGCGAGGGGCGCGCTGGCGGCGGCGGCGAGCGAGGCGCGGCTCAGCGGCCCTGCTGGGTGATGAGGACCTGGGTGGCGGGGCCGGGCAGGCCGGCGCCGCACTCGTTGATCGCCGCGTTGGTGTCGGCGAGCACCTGCCAGTAGTGGTTGTTGTTGCAGTAGGGGCGGACGTTGAGGACGGGGCCGGCGAGGGTGAAGGTGGCGACGTTGACCTCGACCGGCGGGTTGGCGACGACGTTGGGGATCTTGGCGACGCGGGCGGCGAGCTTGGCCGTCAAGGCGTTGATGTCGACGCCGCCGGCGACCTGCATGACCAGCTCGACGCGGCGCACCGGCAGGCCGGAGTAGTTGATGATGTTGTCGCTGAAGATCTTGTTGTTGCCGACGTAGATCCGGACGCTATCGGGAGTGTCGAGGGCGGTGACGAAGAGGCCGATCTCGACGACGGTGCCGGAGACGCCGCCCGCGGCGATCACGTCGCCGACCTTGAAGGGGCGGAGCACGACGAGGAAGATCCCCGCGGCGAAGTTGGCGAGCAGGCCCGACCAGGCCATGCCGATCGCGACGCCCGCGGCGGCGAGCAGCGCGGCGAAGCTGGTGGACTCGACGCCGAAGACGCTGAGGATCGCGATGATGAGGACGATCCGGAGGAGCACGCCGAGGGAGGTCTCGAGGTAGCTGCCAAAGGTCGCGTCGATCTTCTTGCTGCGCAGCGCTCGGCCGAAGGCGCCGCGGGCGATGCTGATCAGGATCCCGCCGACGATCCACAGGATGACCGCGCCGACGATCTTCCAGAGGATCGGGATCGCGTTCTCCAACATCAACTGGTAGACCGAGTTGAGCCATGTTGTGGTGGGTGAGAGGGCGGATTCTGCGACGGTCGACGGGTCGAGCATGGCGCAGAGACTAGCGGGGAGGCGGCCGGCTGTCTGCGGCCCCGGGCGACGAAAAAAGAGCGTCGCTGTCGCGCCACGCGAAAGGTGCTTACGAGCGCCGTCGCTCGGGCGGGAGGCCGCGCGGGCGAAGCACAAAAGAGCAGGACGAGCCCGGTGGGGACGTCCCGCTCCTCGATGAATCGCTGCGCCCCGCGCGGGGCGTCAGGGCTTCTTGGCGGCGGCTGGGGCGGCGCTGACTGGCTTGCCGTCGGCGTCGATCTGGACGAGGCCGCCGGCGCCGAAGAGCTTCTCCTCCGCCATCTTCTCGAGGTCGGGGCGGATGACAGCAGCGTCGCCGACGACGAGCACGACGTAGTCGCTCCCCTGCACGTGGTCGCCCGCGGCCTTGCGTACGGCGGCGGGGTCGACGGCGCGGATCCGCGCGAGGTGGCCGCTGTACCAGTCGAGGGGGAGGCCGTAGTAGACGAGCCCGCGGAAGGCGCTGAGGGTGCGGGTGGGCGTCGAGAAGCTGGCGGGCAGCGCCGCGATCGCGCCCTCTTGCTCGCGACGGAGCTCCTCGGCGGTGGGGTCGCCGGCGCGCATGCCGTGCATCTCCTTCAAGATCTCGCGCAGGGCGGGGCCGGTGACGTCGGTGCGCACGGAGGAGCTGGCCTCGAAGGTCGAGCCGTCGCGGTCGTAGCCGAAGCCGCCGCGGGCGCCGTAGGCGTAGCCCTTGTCCTCGCGGATGTTCATGTTGATCCGGCTGGAGAAGGAGCCGCCGAGGATCTGCGCCATCAGGTAGGTGGGCTCGTAGTCGGCGGCGCCGCGCTGCGGGCCGAGGTGGCCGATGCTGATGACCGACTGCTGCGCGCCGGGCATGTCGACCAAGAAGATCGTGCCGGCGCGCGGCTTGGCGGGCGGGAGCTTCTTCGGGGCGGGGGCCTTGCCGCTCCACGCGCCGAGGCGCGCGCCGAGCTCGCGGCGCAGCTCCTCCTCGGTGACCATGCCGACGACGAAGAGGCGGGCGCCGCCGGGCTTCAATTTGCTGATGACGGCCTTGCAGTCGGCGAGCTTGATCGCGGCGTAGTTGGCCTCGACGGGGATCGCCCCCTTGGGGTGACCTGGCCCATAGACCAGGCTGTTGTAGACGCGCCCGGCGACGGCGCTGGGGTTGCCGCGCCACTGCGCGAGCGCGGTCTTGTAGCGGTCGAGCAGGCGGTCGAGGTCCTGCTGGCGGAGGCCAGGCTCGCGGATCATCTCGCTGAACAGGTCGAGGCCGGGGCCGAGCTGGCCCTTGAGCGCGCGCAGGCCGATCGTCGAGGTGGCGGTGCCGGCGCTCGCCCAGAGCTGGACGGCGAGGTCGGCCTGCGCCTCCTCGAAGGCGACCTTGTCGAGGCGACGCGTGCTCTCGTCCATGAGGTCGAGGCAGGCGCGGTGGAGGCCGACCTTGGCGGCGGGATCATTGTCGCCGCCGAGGTCGAACTCGAAGGTCATGTAGACGGTGGGCAGGCGCTGCTGCTCGACGAGGTAGACCTCGACGCCGCTGGGCAGGGTGAAGCGCTTGATCTGCGGGAGGGTGAGCTGCGGCGCGGGGCCAGGCTCGGGCTGCTGGGCGCGGAAGGGCTCGTCGGGCCACTCGATCGAGACGGCCTCGTCGATCACCGGCGGGGGCGGCGGCGGGCCGTCGTCCGGCGGCGCGGGCTCCTTGGGGCGGCAGGCGAGGGCGGTGAGCGCGAGGGCGGCGAGCCAGGGGCTGAGGCGACGCGTCGGCTTGAGGTCGTGGAGGTTGCGCGTGTTCATCGTGAAGAGGCTCCTTACTTGGCGGCGGGCTTGGCGGGCACCGAGATGACCTCGGCGCGCGGTTTGCTGAGCCAGGTGGCGGCGGCCGCTTGGACGCTCGCGGGGGTGATCGCGCGGAGGCGCTGGAGGTAGGTGTCGGTGTAGCCGGGGTCGCCGGTGTAGTGGTTGAAGGACTGGAGGCGCTCGACGCGGGCCATCAGCTCCTCGAGGCTCCAGACGAAGCCGGACTCGCTGCTGAGCAGGACTCGCTTGTGCTCGGCGGCGGTGATCGGCTCGCGGGTGAGTCGCTCGACCTCGGCGCGGATGATCGCCTCGACCTCCTCGACGGTGGCCTTGGGCTTGAGGTCGACGCTGACGTGGAACTCCCCGGAGAAGCCGGAGCCGTACTGGTAGGCGCTGACGCCCTGCGCGAGCTCCTTCTCGACGACGAGGATCTTGCTGAGGCGGCCCCAACTGTCGGCGCTGAGCACCTCGGCGACGACGTCGAGCTCGAGGTCGCCTTCGCCGAGGTTCTTGGGGCTGTGCCAGACGTAGTGGACGCGGGTGAGGCGGGCGAAGGGGTCGTCGATCTGCTTGCGCACGGTCGCGGCGAGCGGCGGGGCGACGACGGGCTTGACCTCCGGCCGCGGCAGCGCGGGGAAGGTGCCGAACCACTTGTCGACGGCGGCCTTCGTGGCGGCGAGATCGATGTCGCCGGCGATCGCGAGGGTGGCGTTGCTAGGCACGTACCACTTCTGAAAAAAGTCGCGGACGTCGGCCAGCTTGGCGGCCTCGAGGTCCTCGTGCCGGCCGATGGTGAGGTAACGGTACGGGTGCCCCTCCGGGTAGAGGAGCTCGGCGATGACGAAGCGCTCGCGCCCGTAGGGGACGTTGTCGTAGCGCTGGCGCCGCTCGTTGCGGACGACCTCCTGCTGGTTCTCGAGGCTCTTCTGGTTGAGCAGGGGGAGGAGGTAGCCCATGCGGTCGCTCTCGAGCCAGAGGGCGGTCTCGAGGTGGTGGCTGGGCACGATCTCAAAATAATTGGTGCGGTCGGGGTTGGTGGTGCCGTTGACGCCCGTGCCGCCGATCTCGCGCAGGACGTTGAAGTGCACGTCCTCGCCGATGTGCTTGGCGCCCTGGAACATCATGTGCTCGAAGAGGTGGGCGAAGCCGCTGCGGCCAGGGACCTCGTCGCCGCTGCCGACGTGGTACCAGACGTTGACGGCGACCTGCGGGGCGGAGCGGTCCTGGTGGAGGATCACCTCGAGGCCGTTGGCGAGCTTGTATCGCTCGAACTCGATGTTCACGGCGGCCGCGGGCTCTGCCGCGCTCGCAGCGGCGGCGCAGAGCAGCGCCGCGCCGAGCGCGAGGGGCACGATGAGTTTGTGCTTGGACATCGCGGCGATAGTCGCGCATGGGGCAAAAACCTGCAAGGCGCGGGGCGCCTCGCCGCTGTCGCGAGCTGGTGTCATCGACGCAGCAGACGCTGGCAGCGCCGCGATCAGGCGCAGCTAGCTGGCCGGCGGGCCGCCCCGCTGGTGGACGCGGTAGACGAGCGAGGGCGCCTGTTGCCCCTTGAGGGCGAGCTCTCGCGGCTCGATGTTGTGGCGGCGCGCGTCGATCTCTTCGCGGACGCGACTGGCCTCAAGGACAGGTTCACTAAGGTAGATATCACCGCCGTCGGCGAGCGCCTGGAGGGCCGCGGCGTGGTTGACAGACTGGCCGAAGTAGTCGTAGCGGCCGTCGCTGTTGACGACCAGGGCGGGGCCGTGGTGGACCCCGGCCTTGAGGCCAGGGAGGCCCGAGGCGGACCAGGGGCTCCAGGCCTCCTGCATGTCGAGGGCGGCGGCGACGGCGTCGCGAGGGTCGGCGAAGACGGCCATGACGGCGTCGCCCATGGTCTTGACGACGGCGCCGCCGCGCGCTCGCACGATCCCCTGGAGCAGCGCGAAGTGCTCGCGGACGACGTAATAAGCGTCGAAGTCGCCGCGGTCGAGGTAGAAGCGGGTGGAGCCGCGGAGGTCGGTGAAGAGCAGGGTGAGGCGCTGGATCTGGAGGCGCAGCTCGGGCAGGCTGGCGCTCGCGCCGAAGAGCTCGACGAAGCGCTGATGGGTGAGCAGGTCGCGAGCAGAGAGGTAGGGGTCGACCGTGGGCGGGTGCTCGCGGTAGAGGGCGGCGACGCGCTCCCAGTCGACGCAGCGGAGGATCACGCCGATCTTGCGGTCGCGTTGGTTCTCGAGGTGGAGGGTGAGCTGGCCGGGCGCGGCGTGCTGATGGGGCGGGTCGATCCCGACAGCGGAGAGGTGGAGCGCGGCCTCGCGAGGGCCGTCGCCGCGGTGATCAGCCTCGATCTGGGCGACGAGGTGGGCGTCCAAGGCGAGGACTTGGAGGGAGCGTCCTTCAAGGAGCTCCAGGCGCACGGTCGCCCGCTCGCCAGGCGCGAGGGCGAGGAAGCCGCGTAGCCCGGCCGCGAGGGCCGACGCGACCGGCTCGGAGAAGTGGAGGTGCGGTGAAAAATAGCGGCGTCGGTAGGCCTGGAGGTCGACGTAGGGGTCCGGGCGGACGTGGCCGAGGGCGGCGCTGAGGCGGAAGATGACCTCGACGCGATCATCAAGATCGGCGGGGCGCTCGCGGCGACAGACGGTGCAAAAATAAGCGCCCGAGACGACCTGGTCGAGCACGCCGTAGTCGTACTCGGCGGCGCCGCAGCCGAGGCAGAAGACTTGGTAGCTGATCTCCAATAGACCCGCGCGGGCGGCGATGACGCAGAGGTCGACGGCGAGGCGGCGCGTGAGCCCGAGCCGCTCGGCGAGCTGGTATGGGGCGATTCGATCTCGATCGTACGGATCGAGCCCGTGCAGGTGCTCACAGAGGCGCCGCAGCGTCGGCTGATCCGGGGCGGTGGACAGCCGCGCGGCGAGGTCATAGAGGGCGCGCTCCATATGTACGATAACGGGTAGGTCTGGCGTGGGGCTGTCGGTCATCGTCGCTCGCCTGGACCCACAGGTTAGCCGATGAAGGGGCTGAAGCGCGGGGCCGTGACGCGACTGTCCTTTCGTGCATGTATGAAGCGGCGTCGGTTCGGCGCTCGGCCTCGCAGACTCCGCGGCTCTCTGGGGTCAGAGGTCGACGGTGAGGGCGATCGCCTCAGAGACTTTTATGAAAAGGATGCCGTTGGTGTAGACGACAAAGCCGTCCTCGACGCCGCCCTCAATAAAACCGCCGCCGCTGAGGTCGAGCAGGGCGAGGTCGCTGGGGCCGCCGTGGATGGTGAGGGTGTTGGTGGTGGGCGAGAGGTGGCTGAGGTCGCGGCGGGCGAGGATGAGGGAGCTGCTCTGGTCGCCGAGGTCGATGTGCTCGAGGCCGGTGAGCTTGTTGTCGGGGATGGTGGTGAGATCGAGGGTGATCCCGGGGGCGGTGAGCTTGAGCCAGTCGACGCCGTTGCCGCCGTCGATCCGGCGAAAATCGGCGCCTGAGAGCTCGATGACGTCGTCGCCGTCGCCGCCGTACAGGACGTCCGCGCCGCCGCCGCCGCGCAGCACGTCGTTACCGCGGCCGCCGATCAGGACGTCGGCCGCGTCGGCGCCGATGAGGGTGTCGCTGCCAGGGGTGCCGGGGTGGGTGACGGACTCCGAAAAATTGCCGCCGAAGACGACGTAGGAGCGGCCTGCGTCGAGGCCTTTGGCGTCAGAGCCGAAGGCGCCGACGATGATGTCGGCGTGGCCGTCGCCGTCGACGTCGCCCGCGCCCGCGACGGCGATCCCGGCTTGGTCCTCGCTCGCCTCTCCGTTGAGGGCGAAGCCGCCCTCGCCCTGGGCGACGTTGCCGAGGAAGACTTGGGCGGTGTCGGCCTTGCCGAAGACGACGTAGGCGCGGCCGCTGAGGCCGCCGCCGACGTCGTTGCCGTAGGCGCCGATGACGATGTCGTCGAGGCCGTCGCCGTCGACGTCGCCAGCGCCGGCGATCGCGGCGCCCGCGTAGTCGCGGAAGACTTGGCCGTCGATCGCGAAACCTCCGTCTCCTGCGAGGACCGCGCCGAGATCGACGGCGGCGCCGCTCGCCTTGCCGAAGACGACGTACGCGCGGCCTGAGTTCATGCCGCTGGGGTCGGCGAAGGGGGCGCCGACGGCGAGGTCGGCGAGGCCGTCGCCGTTGACGTCGCCGACGATCGCGACGGCGGCGCCGGCTCGATCGCCCTCGACCTCGCCGTCGAGGGCGAAGCCGCCTTGGCCGCTGACGACCTGGGCGAGCTTGATCGGCGGTCCTTCAGCTCCTGTTCCAAAGACCAGGTAAGCGCGGCCGGCCCCGTCGCCCTTGGCGTCGTTGCCGTAGGCGCCGATGATCACGTCGTCGAGGCCGTCGCCGTCGACGTCGCCGCCGCCGCCGATCGCCTTGCCCGAGAAGTCCATCTCGGCCTCGCCGTCGTAGGCGCGGCCGCCGACGCCGCCGACGATCTTCTCGAGGCCGACGCCGCCGCCGGCGCTGGCGCCGTAGATCACGTAGGAGCGGCCGGAGAAGGTGCCGCTGGCGTCGACGCCGTAGGCGCCGAGGATGACGTCGGCGAGGCCGTCGCCGTCGACGTCGCCGGCGCCGGCGATCGCGCGGCCGGCGAAGTGGAGCTGATCTTCGGCGCCGATGGCGAGGCCGCCGTTGTTGACGGCTGCGTCGATGAGCAGCGCTGGAGCGGGATCGGTGCGGCCGTAGACGACGTAGCCGCGGCCGGCGAGCAGGCCCTGGGCTTGGTGCTGCGGGGCGCCGATGGCGAGGTCGGCGAGGCCGTCGCCGTCGAGGTCGCCCGCGCCGCTGACGCAGGCGCCCGCGTGGTCTCCGGCGGCCTCGCCGCGGATCGGCAGGCCGCTTTGGGTCTGTTCGAGGCTGAACAAAGGGACAGGGGTCGTGTCGGTCTTGCCGAAGACGACGTAGGCGGCGCCCGCGTCCTTGCCGCCGACGTCGGCGAGGCGGGCGCCGACGAGCAGGTCGTCGAGGCCGTCGCCGTTGACGTCGCCGGCGCCGTCGACCCAATTGCCGGAAAAATCGCTGGGGGCCTCGCCGTCGATCACGAAGCCGCCCTTGCCGGCGGCGACGTCGGCGAGGTCGATCGAGCTGGGCTGGAGGCGGACGCGCGCGACGCCCGTTGAAAAGACATCGCAGCCGTCGGTGATGGTGTAGCCGAAGGTGTCGTCGCCCCAGAGCTCCTTGGGAGGGTCGTAGGTGAAGCCGCCGCTGGGGTCGAAGGAGATCTTCGCGCCGCCAGCGCTGATCGCGTCGACGGCGACGACTTTTAGTAAAAAAAGGTCGCCGTCAGGGTCGGTGTCGTTGGCTAAGAGGCCCTGCGCGGCGCCGACGGCGACGAGCTGCCGCTGCTTGCTCACATAAAAATCAGCGACGGCGAGCGGGGGGCTGTTGCCTTCGCAGGGCTGGTCGACGCCGGTGTCCGTGCTGCTGCTGGTGTCGCTGCTGCTGCCCTGGCTGGTGGTCGGGCCGGCGCTGCTCTCGCTCTCGCCGGAGGTGTTGGTGTTGGTGTTGGTCGTGGATCCGCTCGAGGTGCCCGCGGAGGTGCTCGTGCTCGCGGCTTCGGTCGTGTCGGTGTCGGTGTCGGTGTCGGTGTCGGTGGCGCTGGTGGTGACGCCGACGTCGTCACCGCAGGCGAGGGCGCCGAGGCCGGGGGCGACGAGGAGCGTGAACGCGCGCGGGAGCCAGGAGCATCGCATCGCCGGTATGGTAACGCGGGGGCGTGAGCGGGGGCGCGCCGCGCCGCGTCGTCGCCGTGCGCGAGGCGTGATCACGCGCCCCGGCGGGCCGCGGCGCGCGCGAACCCGGTGAGCGTGAGCTCGTGGATCGGTGTGATGGGGGCGCGCGTGGTCGTGGTGTCATGGTCTTAACTCCGACGATTATGATGGGCGGCGCTGATCCGCGCGGGCGAGGAGGGCCGGCTCAGGAGGCGTCGCCGAGGTCGTCCGGGCCCGAGGTCGGTCCTTTGGGGCAGATCGGATCGAGGGCGCGGCAGGGGTGGGGATCGCTGGTGTCGGCGATGGTGGTGACGGTGGTGGAGCCGCCGCTGGACGAGGAGCTGGCGCCGCTGGTGGCGCCGAGGGTCGCGCCGCCGCTGTCGACGTGACCGGCGGCGGTGGTGGCGTCGGTGGTGGCGTCGTCGGTCGTCGATGCGGCGTCGGTGTCAGTGCCGCCGTCGTCGTCGTCACAGGCGGTGAGGGCGGCGCAGAGGGCGAAGGCGAGGGTGAAGGAGCGGGCTCGGGCGGCGGTGAGGGGGCGGCGTGGCATAGAAAGCTGTCCTTTGGGATAGGTTCGAGGGCGCGTCGGCGCGACCCCTACGCCTCGCGGAGACGTCGAGGAGGGACCCAGGGCTCGACTTGCGCGGCGCGCGAACCGAGGGGCTCAGGCGGCCGCACACGGGGGCGCGGGGGGGTCGCTCACTTCGACGCTCGCCGGGGTGCGGTGGTTTCGTGCGGCCCTTGAAAGAAGATCGGGCGGATCGGGGCGTAGGGGCCACGATTCGCCCGATCTGTGGGGCTTGGTAGCTTCGGCGGCGGGGTGAGCTTTGGGCTCAGGCGTCGGCCTTGGCGGCGCGGGCGCGGACGATCCGCGGGGGGAGATCGACGACGCGGGCGTCGTTGAGGGCGGGCACGTGGTCGCGCTGATCGACCCACGGGAGGAGCACGGACTCCTGAAAGGTGTTGGAGTTGGCGACGTAGATCGAGGTCGCGTCGCTGCCGACGAGCATGCGCTCGAAGCGATCGGCGACGCGGCTGGCGTCGACGCGGTCGTGGAGCTCGATGGTGTCTTCGGTGAAGACGAGGTGGCGGGTGAAGCTGACGTCCGCGCGCGGCTTGCCGGTGATGAGCACCTTCTGCAGGGCGCTGCGCACGAGGTTGGCGCTGTAGCGGCCGACGCTGAGGTTCATCGTGCGAAAGGCGATCTGCTTGACGGGGGAGGAGAGCTGGTGCTTTCGCCTCGACATCGGGCCGGTGACGCTGACGCGGCCCTGGCTGAGGGCTTCGACGTCGATCTGGTGGGCGTCGTCGACCATGTGGCTGACGAGGGTGGCGCCGGACTCGGCGCGCAGCATCACGCCAGTGTCACTATAGAGGGGGCCCTGATCGTCGAAGACCTTGAGCACGCCGCCCTTGGCGAGCGAGGCGACGGCGTAGTACGCGGGGGTCTTTTTGATGAAGAGCTTGGCGCCGGCGAAGTAGCGCTGGAAGGCGGCGGGGCGGGCCTGCTCGAGGGTGGGGCGGGGGGCGCCGTCGTGGTCCAGCCAGGCGTGGATCCAGTCGTAGACGTAGTGGGCGCACATGCGGTTGTCGTCGTTGAAGTAGCGGCGACGCTCCGGTAAGGCGCGTTGGAGGTAGGTCTCGGCGATCTGGCCGGCGGCGGGGCAATGAGGGGACATGACCTCAAAGCCGTGCGGGTAGAAGTGATAGGTGTTTCGTGAGCCGTACTCGCCGCCGTAGGAGCCGTCGGGGTGCATAAAATAGGCGGCGAACTCGACGGCGCGGCGGAGGGGGCCCAGCAGCTCAGGGTCCTTTGATTTTTGATAGAGCTTGGCGAGGAAGGCGATCGTGCAGGTGTGATAGCCGGGGTCGGCTCCCTCGTACTCCTGGAACCACCCCTCCTCGTGCTGCCACGAGAGGCATAATTTGCAAAAATCGTCGGAGGCGCGGCGGTAGGCGTCGTCGCCGGTGATCTGGTAGATGTTGTACAAGGCGAGCGCGGCGAAGGCCTGGTGGTTGGCGAGCTGGCCGGTCTCGTTGTGGGTGCGCAGCCAGTCGCCGCGCAGGCGGAAGAAGTCGACCAGGTCGGGGCGTTGGAGGCCGAGCTCCATATACGCCTCGGTCATCGCGTAGGTGGAGAAGACGAGGGCGCCGAGGGCGCGCTCGAAGGGGAAGTAGTCGTCGCACGAGCCGTCCGCGTGCGAGCTGGCGCGCGCGTACTCGATGCCGGCGACCGCCAGCTCGCGCAGGCGCTCGAGACCATAGTAGGGGTTGTTGGGGAGGTTATGACGATAGAGCAGGGCGAGCGGGAGCACGAACTCCTGGCTCATGCCGCAAGGAAAGTCGACGGTGCGGTAGTGCCAAAATTCGCGGTCGAAGCAGCCGTAGGTGGGCGAGAGGGGGTTCTTGTCGACCATCAAGAGGATCCGCGGGAGGGCGCGGATCGCCTCGAAGGCGTACCAGTCGCGGTGGCCGGCGGGCGGCTGCGGGAAGCGGGGCTCGGGCGCGGAGGCGGCGTGGGCGAAGGACATGACTCGCTCCTGGGGCGGCGGAGGCGCTCAGCGCGGGCGCTGGGCGATGATCACTTGGTTGACGAAGGCGAAGTTAAAGACCCGCAGGCGGGCGATGAGGCGGTCGATCCGGAGCGAGCGCGCGGGGTCGACGGGGATCTTTGCGTACGGCAGGACGCCGACGGGGGCCCACATAAAGGGCTGATAGACGATGTCGATGAACCCCGCGGCGCGGGCGAGGCGGGTCATCGCGGCGCCGTCGAGCTCTTGCTCGTGGGCGTCGCCTTGACCATGCCGAGGCGGCCCGCGACGTCGTCCCAGAAGGGGTTGGGGCACGTGGCGACGAGCACGCCGCCGGGGCGCAAGGCGCGGTAGGCCTCGCGCAGGGCGAGCTCGGGGTCGGGCAGGTGCTCGAGCACGGCGAGGGCGGTGCAGAGGTCATAACCCCCGGCGGCGATCTGCGGGGGGAGGGCGGCGACGTCGCCCTTATAAAGGACGACGCCGTCGGGCATCGGCGGGGCAGCGGCGAGCAGGGCGTCGGCGAGCTCGACGCCGTGGTAGCGGCCTGGGGCGCCGAGCAGGCGGCGGATCTCGAGCAAGGTGCGCCCCTCGGCGGCGCCCAGCTCGAGGACGTTATAAAAAGGTTGGCGGCCGCGGCGGGCGAGGAACGCGTCGACGGCGAGGCGGGCGCGGACTTGATAGCGGAACTTGAGGTGCGGGGCGCGCTCGCGGCCGAGCGCGTAGTCAGCGTCCATGACGCCCGCTGGGTCGCTTTTTTCGTGGGTGTGGGCGGAGTCGCTCATGGTCGTCTCTTTGAATCGGTCAAGGGATACGGCGGTTGAGCATGTCAGCGAGCATGCCGAGGGCGAGGGTCTGGAAGCCGGTGACGAAGAGCAGGACGGTGGTGACGTCCATGACCCGGCCGGTGATCGTGTAGCTGCTGATCGCGACGACGACGGCGCCGAGCATAAAGAGCAGCGCGACGGGCAAGAACACCCGCAGCGGGTCGAAGTACATGATCGTTCGGATGATCAACTTCAAAAAATTGAGGGTGTCGTGGATCGGCCGGATCTTGGACTTGCCCGACCGCTTTAAGTAGCGGATCGGCAGGTACTTGACGTGAAAGCCGGCGGAGAACATCGCGAGGGTGATCGTCGTCGTGTACGAGAAGCGATCGGGGAGGATGTTCTCGAAGCGGGCGGCGAGGTCGCGGCGGAAGACGCGCAGGCCGCTGTTGAGGTCGGGGATCGACTGGCGGCTGAGGTACGAGGCGAGCACGCGCAGGACGTACTTGGGCGGGCGGCGCAGCCAGGGGATCGCCGCGCCCGCGCCGACGCGGGCGCCGACGACCATCTCGTGGCGGCCGCGCTCGGCGAGGAGCTCGATAATATGTTCGTTGGGATAGGTGCCGTCGGCGTCGGTGATCAGGATCCAGGGGTGGCGCGCGTGCAGGACGCCGGTCTTGATCGCCGCGCCGTAGCCGCGGTTGTGCGGGTGCGAGATCAAGCGCAGCCGATCGCTGACGTAGGGCCGCAAGACCTCGGCGGTGCGGTCGCGTGAGCCGTCGTCGACGACGATGATCTCGTAGGCGATCGCGGGGTCGAGCTGGCGATCGAGGGTGGCGAGCAGCTCGTCGAGCACCGGGCCGGCGCCGCGCTCCTCATTATAGGTGGGGATGACGATGGTGACGCCGGCGTGGGGATCCATGACCGGGTCGTGCAGAGAGGATGTCGGCGGTGACGGCGGCGCCGCGTCTTCGGTCGTGTGCGTCATGCGAGCTCGCGGCCGGAGAAATACCACGCTTGCCACCGCGGTCGTGAGCGGCGATCCTCCCGCCCGCCTCGACCCGATGTCCGCGAACGAACCGCAAGCGGCAGATCCGCGCGGCCGAAGGGCCTGGGCGCTCGCGTACGCGGCGGCGCTGCTGTTCGCGGCGTGGCTGATGTGGCCGACGCCGCTCGGTGAGATGCCGCTCTCCGCGGACCACCCGGTGCACCTGGCGCGGGGTTGGCTGCTGCTCGAGCAGCTCAGCCACGGGCACCTCGCCGGCTGGACGCCCCGCTGGTACTTCGGCTTCCCGGTGGGCGAGCTCTACCCGCCGATCGGCGACCTGCTGCTGGCGGCGATCTATACGCTCGGGCTGGGCGCGCTGCGCCTCGACCAGGCGTACGCGCTGCTCTTCAGCGGGGTCTTTATCGGCCAGGGGCTGCTGGTCGTGCACGTCGCGCGGCTGCTCGGCGCGGGGCCGCTGGCTGCGGCGATCGCGGGGGTGCTCTACCTGGCGGACCCCGGGAGCGTGCGCGAGGGCGGCTGGCGTTATGGGGTCTTTTATGGGGTGTGGCTGCAACCTGTGGCGGTCGCGCTGGTGTGGTGGGGCTTCGCGCGGTTGGCCGCGAGCTGGCGAGGCGGACAGGCGACCGCGCTGCGGACGCGCTCGCTCGCGCCGTCGGCGTTGATCTTCGCGCTGGCGCTGCTGTCGCACCCGATCGCGGTGCCGATGCTCGGGATCGGCGCTCCGCTGCTGGCGCTGATCATCGGCCTGAAGCGGCCGCTGGGGGCCGGGCGGGCGCTGGTCGGGGTCGGCGCGGCGCTGGCGGTCGGCGGGCTGCTGGCCGCGTGGTGGGTGCTTCCGCTGTACACGCACCGCCACTGGATGAGCTCGTATGGGGAGATCTACGGGACCCTCGCGGGGACCTTCGACGCGCTGGCGCAGGGTCAGTGGGCGCGCAAGATGTCGCCGTTCACCGGCGTCGCGATCGGGCTCGGCCTGATCGTCGCGCTGGCGGCGCGGCGCGGGCGCTCGCTCCAATTTATGGTCGCCTTCGCGCTCGCGCTCTACTTGATGCACATCGGCGAGATCTTCTCGCTGCTGCGCCTCGACTGGCTGAGCGAGGGGCTGCTGTCGCTGCAGTTCCAGCGCTTCGTGATCTGCGCGAAGCCAGGGCTCTTCATCGCGGCGGGGCTCGGGGCGGCGCTGCCGCTGGCGCTGCGAGGGCGGGGGCGCGTCGGCTCGCCGCTGCGGTGGAGCTGCACGGGGCTGGCGATCGCGGGGACCGCGACGAGCCTCTTCCTCCTCGCGACCGCGGTGAGCGAGGCGATCCTCAAGCACGGCGTCGGTGACCTGCGCACCGAGCAGCGTCGCGCGAAGGACCCGGCCTTCGACGACGGCCTGGCGGCGCTGGGGCGGTGGACGCAGCGGCAGTGGGCGGAGCGCGAGGGGTTCTTTCGGGTGGCCTATAAGGCAGGTCGACATGACCACTCGTTCATCGACGCGACCGTGCGCTCGGGCGCGCCGTTCTTCAAGATCGGCTTCACGCCGGGCGAGGTGTTCGTCCACAAGCCCGAGGCAGCGTCGCCGCAGATGCTCGATCGGCTGCGGGTGCGCTACATCGCGAGCGTCGGCGAGTGGCGCCCGCAGGGGTCGCTGGAGCAGGTGGCGAGCTTCGGGCCGATCCGGGTGTGGGAGCGGCCGGTGGTCCACGAGGCGGCGGCGCTCGAGGGGCCTGGGACGCTGACGGTGCTAGAAGAAGACTACGCGCGGGGGGTGCTGCGGGTGCGCGTGGAGGGGGCTGACGCGAGCTCGCGGGTGGTCTTCCACGTCGCGGGCTACCCGCGCTGGCAGCTGCTGCTGGGGGATGAGGAGCTCGAGTGGTTCGAGGTCCCCGCGGTCGGCGACGCGCCCCCAGCGACGCAGGCGGCCCGCAGGGCGCGTCGTTATCGTGAGGGCTCGCCGATGCCGCCCGACGGCTCAGAGCCGATGTTGATCGCGACCGAGGGCGGCGGCGACGGCGAATACACGCTGCGCTACCGCTACTGGCTGCCGGTGGACAGCGCGGGGGCGATCTGTTTTGGGATCGGCGCGCTGCTGCTGGGGCTGAGCTGGCGCCGCGCGGGCGGACGGGTCGACAGGGCGCTGGAGGCGATCGGCCGGCGCCTGACGGGGCGGTGGTTGGTCGTGCTGGCGCTGACCTGCGGGCTGGCGCTGGCGGGCCGCTATGTCGAGGGCTATCGCCAAGAGTCGACGAGCGCGGTGGGGTGGTTCTACGCGCGGCGGGTCGGCGAGGGCGAGGCGGTCGAGCCAGGGGTGATGAAGATGTCGCGCCTGCTCGGGCCGGCGGTGATGATGCGGGTGTTCCGCTCCGGTTACGCGTGGGTGACGTTCCCAGGGGTGGCGGTGCGCACCGGTGAGGAGGGCGAGCGCCTGCCGATCACCGGCTGGTACGCGGGCTCGGACGGGTCGATCAATCGGGGGCTGGCGGCCTCGGAAATTGACGATGAAGGCGGCGATCCGGCCCGCTGGGAGCGAGGGGCCGTGGGTGGAGGCGCTGCTGCTGCGCCCGCGCGCGCGACACGGCAAACAGCCGCTGGAGATCCCGACCGATCTCGTGCCCGAGGGCCCGGTGGACCTGTTGATCGTGCTCACCAGCCGCGCCGCGAAGGAGATCGACTTCGGCTTTAATCAGGATTAGGGGCGCCCGCTGCGCCTCGCTGAGCCGCGGTGCGGGCCGTAGTGGTAGCCTGCGCGGGCCCCATGCGCCCGCTGCTGATCACCCTCGCCTTCGGCTACGCCGCCCTCGTACGCGCGCTCGACCGCGCCGATCCAGAGCTCCGATGGGACTGGTCGACGATCGACCTCGATGACCTCTACTTCCCGCCGAATTTCTTGTGGGGGGTGGCCTCGTCGGCGCACCAAGTGGAAGGTGGTTGCAACAACAACCAATGGAGCCGCTTCGAGGAGGAGCCGGGGCGGATCCGCGGGGGTGAGCGGGCTGGGGCGGCGTGCGAGCACTGGCAGCGGTACCCCCAGGATATCGCGCTGATCACGGCGCTGGGGGCGCGTGCGTACCGGTTCTCGGTGGAGTGGAGCAAGATCGAGCCGCGCCCGGGGGAGTGGGACGAGGCGGCGATCGAGCACTATCGGGCGCTGTGTGCGGCGCTGCGGGCGGCTGGGATCGCGCCGGTGGTGACGCTGCACCACTTCACGCACCCGCAGTGGTTCGAAGAGATGGGCGGGTTCGTTGATCAAGGGCGACGCGAGGCGAACATCGCCCGCTTCGTCGGCTTCGCGTCGCGGATCTTCTCGGAGCTCGACCCGCTGGTGGCGATGTGGTGCACGATCAACGAGCCCGAGGTGGTGGCGATGGAGGGGTACCTGCGCGGGACTTTTCCGCCGGGTGAGCGCGACCCGCAGCGCGCCGCGGAGGCGCTGGCAGGGCTGCTGCAGGCGCACGCGGCGGTGTATCAGGCGCTGAAGCGGCTGCCAGGCGGCGCGAAGGCGAAGATCGGCCTGGTCAAGAACATCTTCCACTTCGACCCGCAGCGGCGGTGGCACGTCGGCGACTGGGCGGCGGCGCGCGCGGCCCACCGGTTCTTCAACGGGGCGGCCCTGGAGGCGCTGCAGAGCGGGCGCTTTAAGATGCGGATCCCTGGCCTCGGGGTGGCGGTGGACCGGGTGATCGAGGGGCTGGTGGGCAGCCTCGACTTCATCGGCCTGAACTATTACTCGCAAATCCACCTGCGCCTGGACCTGCGCGCGCCAGAGCGGGCGGTGCCGTGCGCGCGGCCGGAAGATGTCCCAACGGACATGCCGTACGCGATCTACGCGGAGGGGCTGTATCGGGCGCTCCACCAGATCTCCGCGCTGGGGGCGCCGATCTACGTGACCGAGAACGGGATCGCGGACAAGGCCGACGACCGCCGCGCGCTGTTCATCCGCCGCTACCTGTACGCGCCTCGCGGGGGGTGCGCGACGGGCTGGACGTGCGCGGCTACTTCTATTGGTCGCTGCTCGATAACTTCGAGTGGGCCGAGGGGTTCTCGATGCGCTTCGGCCTCTATGAGGTGGACTTCACGACGCAGGAGCGGCGGCTGCGGGCGGGGGCGCGGCCGTTCATCGAGGCGATCCGGCGCAGCTCGGGCGAGGGGGAGCGCGCGCGATGAGCGGCCCGCCTCGGCAGGCTCCGTCGCTGATCTGGGCGCTGCGGATCGGCGGGATCGGCTGCTTGTGGCTGGCGTTCGCGGTCTTGATGGCGCGTAGCTACTTTTTGGGCGATCCGCCCGATCCCGGCCGCGCAGGGACAGCGGCGTATGGCCACAACCACGCGGGGGCGCTGGCGGAGGGGCTGGTGATGACGCTGTCGGAGGCGGCGGCGATCTACCTGATCCTTCGTCCTTGGTCATACTTGCGCTCGTGGGGGCGCGCGCTGGGGGCGCTGGCGTTGCTGGCGCCGTGGACGGTGATCGCGGCGATCTTGTCGATGCACGCGGGCGGGGTGGTGATGCTGCACCTGCTGTGGCTCTTGTGCTTGGATCTGATCGTCGCCTCGGTCGCGCTGTGGAGCGGCGTGGCGGCGCTGCGGCGGCGCGCTCGATCGCGCGGGTGAGGGCGGTGATGACGAGGGGGGATCCACCCGCTCGACGCCCGAGGACCCGGGGGATCCCCGGCGCGTCCGCGGCGAGGGGTGATGGTGTTTGCATGGCGGGGCAGGGGTCGCGAGAATCCGCGGTCCGATGCTCCGCGCGTTGACCTTCGCCGCTCTGCTCGGCTCCGCCTTAACGCCCGGTCTGGCGTCCGCGGGCGAGGCGGCGGCGGCCCAGAGCGCGGGCAAGAGCGAGGGCGAGGGCGAGGGCGAGGGTAAGCCGCGGGGCGGGGCGCGGCGCACCGTGGTGAAGCAGAGCGCCGCGGCGGAGCATGAGGATCGCGCGGCGAGCGTGGTTACGCGGCGTGAGCTCGAGGAGCGGCTGCCTCGCTCGGCGCCGGACGCCCTGCGCTTCGAGCCAGGTGTGTACGTGCAGCAGACAGCGCACGCGCAGGGCTCGCCGTACCTGCGCGGCGTGACGGGGCAGCAGACGGTGATGCTCTTCGACGGGGTGCGCCTGAATAACAGCACGTTCCGCCAGGGGCCGAACCAGTACTTCTTCACGATCGACGCGCGGACGATCCAACGGCTGGAGGTGGTGCGCGGCGCGGCGTCGACGCGGCACGGGGCGGACGCGCTGGGCGGGGCGCTGCTGGCGACGCCGCAGGAGCCAGAGCTCGATCACGGCGGGGCTGGGCCGTGGCGCGTGCGGCCGCGGGCGAGCTGGCGCAGCGCCACGGCGGACGGCGAGATGGGCGGGCGGGCGCAGGTGGAGGTGGTGCGGGCAGGGACGGTGGGGTTCATCGGCGGGGTGGGCTACCGCGACGTGGGGCTGCTGCGGACGGGTGGGCCGATCGTGTCGCCAAAGACAGGCGAGCCGGTGAGGGTGCCGCGCTTCGCCCCAGACGGGGTGACGCAGCTCGGCACCGGGTTCAAGGAGCTGACGGCGGACGGCCGCTTGGTGTGGCGGGTGGACCGGCGCACTCGCCTGACCCTCGGTTACTACGACTATCGCCAGTTCGACGCGCCCCGGACCGACCGCTGCCCGCCAGCGACGGCGCCCGAGAGCGAGTGCCTGCGCTACGCGGAGCAATTTCGGACGCTGGTCTACGGGGCGCTGGAGGCCGATGAGGGGCCGGCGCTGGCGGAGCGGACCCGCTGGACGCTCAGCTATCAGCACCAGCACGAGCGCCGTCACCTCGATCGGCCGACGACGAGCACCCGCGGCGACGGGCGCGATGACGTGTACTCCGTGGGCACGGGGCTGACGGTGCATACGCGCCGCGCCGCGCCGACTCCGGCGCTGGAGGTGGGCGCGAGCTACGGGCTCGACGCGTACCTCGACACGATCCGCTCGCGCGCCTGGAACATCTACACCGACGTCGGGGTGGTCAGCCCGCTCAGCCGCGGGCAGTACCTCGACGGCGCTCGCTACCTGACCTCAGGGCTATGGTCCGAGGGCAAGATGACGATCCTCCGGCGGCTGGAGCTGCGCGGCGGCGGCCGGCTCTCGTACGCGGCGGCGCGGGCGAGCGGCGATCAGGCGTCGGCGTCGGCGGCGGTGGATCGCCAGTGGGTGGCGCCGGTCGGCAGCGCCGGCGCGAGCCTGCGCGCGAGCGAGTGGCTGCGGCTGCTGGTAGGCGTGGACCAGGGCTTTCGCGCGCCGAACCTCGACGACCTGACGAGCCGGCAGCAGACTGGTCCAGGCTTTCAGCTCGAGAACGCGGCGCTGCAGCCGGAGCGGGCGACCTCGCTGGAGGCGGGCTTCAAGGTCGAGCGCGCGCGTGGAGCTGGCGTTCTTCGCCTTCGAGTCGCGGATCTCCGGCCTGGTCGCGCGGGCGCCCCGGGCGGTGAGCGCGTGCCCAGGGCAGACGGACGGCTGTGGGGCTTCGCAGACGGTCTTCCAGCTGGTGAACCTCGAGGGGCAGGCGGTGATCCGCGGCTTCGATGGGGTGGTGCGGCTCTTCTTGCCCGCAGGCTTCGGCGCCCGCGCGACGGTCTCGTACGCCTGGGGGGAGGGGCCGAACCCGGTGGGCTCGGGCGCTCGGCTGCCGCTGTCGCGGATCCCGCCGCTGAACGGGGTGGGCGAGCTGACGTGGCGCTCGCGGCGGCTCGGGGTCTTCTCAGGGGCGGCGCTGCGCTGGGCGGCGAAGCAGGATCGGCTGGCGTTGGCCGACCTCGATGACCCGCGGATCCCTGCGGGGGGGACGCCGGGCTTCGCGGTGGTGGACCTGCGCGCAGGCTACCGCTGGCGGCCGAACGCGCTGCTCAGCCTGGTCTTTGAGAACGTCGGGAACGCCGCCTATCGCTACCACGGGTCGGCGGTGAACGGGCCAGCCCGCGGCCTGATCCTGTTCCTCGAGATCGGGCTGTGAGCGGAGAAAAAAAAGCGCCCCTGGTATAGTCCGCGCCGCCCTCTATGCACGCTCGTCACTTGATGCTCGAGAGCCCCGCGATGGGGCGTAAGGTCCACGTCTGGGCGTATGGCCACTACGGCCCGCCCGTGCTCGTCTTCCCCTCCGCCGCGGGCTTCGCCCACGAGTGGGACAAGCAGGGCATGCTCCAGGTGATCGCGCCGCTGCTCGCGGGCGGCAGGATGAAGCTCTACTGTCCCGAGAGCAATGTCTCTCAGGTCTGGACCGAAAAGACCTCGCCGCTGGCCGCGCGGATGGAGCGGCACCGCGCGTACGAGCGCTTCATCCTCGAGACGATGGTGCCGTTCATCCGCGAGGATTGCCGCTGGCCGAGCGCGCCGATCACCGCGGTCGGGTGCAGCCTCGGCGGCACCTACGCGGCGCTCGCGGCGCTGAAGCAGCCAGAGACCTTCCGGCAGGTGCTCTGTATGAGCGGTCGCTACCTGACGACCGCGCTGACCGGCGGCGAGACCAACCAGGAGCTCTATTTTAATAACCCGCTGGCGTTCGTGCCGGGGCTCGGCGGCGAGGCGCTGGCGAGGATCCAGAAGAACACGCACCTGACGCTGGTGTGCGGCCGCGGGGCGTTCGAGGAGGGTTGCATCGAGGAGACGATCGCGCTCGGTAACCTGCTGCTGCGCAAGCAGATCCCCAGCGACACGGACATCTGGGGGCACGACTCACGCCACGATTGGGCGTACTGGAAGCGCCAGGTCGTGCGCCACCTGCCGCGCTTGCTCGCGCGCGTGTGAGCGCCGCTACTTCTTCTGTGCCTTCTTTTGGGCCTTCTTTTGGGCCCTCTTCTTCGCCCTCTTCTCGAGCCATGTCTGCTCACCAGCGGGGGCAGCGCGGGGCGCCTCGCGCTGCCAGGCCTCGAGCTCGGCGACCATCGCCCTCGCCTTGTCGTCATCCTCTGCGCGCAGGGTGGCGAGCGCGGCGGCGCCGAGCTGCCGTTGGCGATCAGGCTGGCGGCCGAGCGCGTGCAAGGCGGCGACGACGACGTGGCGGCCCTCCGCGAGCTGGCGGGGCTCGACGATGTCGCCGCGGGCCTCGTAGATGGCGAGGGCCTGTTCAAGGCGAGGTAGGGCCGACCGTGGGTCGCCCTGCTTCAGCTCGAGGCGGCCGAGGAGATCGAGGGAGCGCGCGAGGTGGGGGTCGTCGGCGGTGAGGGCCACTTGGCGGATCGCGAGCGAGCGCTCGCAGTGGTGACGCGCGGCGGCGGGCTCGCCTAGCTCTTCGAGCAAGGTGCAGAGGTTGTCGTGGGTGTGGGCGATCTCGGGGTGATCCTCGCCGCGCGCGGCGGCCTCGATCGCGAGGGCGCGCTCGAAGTACGGGCGGGCGGCGGCGTCGTCGCCGCGATAGGAGTAGGTGACGCCGATGTTGACGAGGGTCGAGGCGAGGTCGGCGTGCTCGGGGCCGAGGGCGGCCTCTTCGATCTTCAAGGCGCGCTGAAGATGTTGGATGGCGGCGTCGAGATCGCCGGCCATGCCAGCGGCGGCGCCGAGGTTCACCAGGGTGCCGGCGATCCGCGGGTGCTCAGGACCAAACGCCGCCTCCTCGATCGCGAGCGCCCGCGTGTAGCCGGCGATGGCGGCCGCGGCGTCGCCCTTGAGCATGTGTACGTTGCCGAGGCCGCTGAGGTACATGCCGATCCGCTGGTCCTCAAGGCCGTAGATCTGCTCGCTGAGGGCGAGCGCTTGGCCGAGCAGCTCGCTCGCCTCGTCGAGCTGTGAGCGGCGGTACAGGACGGTGCCGATCGCCCAGAGGAGGCGCGGGCGGCCGGGTGCGCCGGCTGGCAGGCGCGCGCGTACGGTGTCGGCGTGGCGCCGCCAACGCAGCGCCTCTTCATGGCGGCCGCGGCGCTCTCCCGTGACGAAGATCAGGTTGGACATCGCCAGCGCGAGGCGGTCGTCATCACGAACCTGGTCGGAGAGCCATACAGCGTCGGTCAAGCGCGCCTCCGCCGCCTCGAGCTCGCCCGCGTCGTTCTCGAGCTCGCCGACGAGCGCCGCGACCTCGGCCGCGAAGGCGGGGTCGTTGAGGGCGCGGGCGCGGTCGAGGATCGGCTCGGCGACCGCGAGCCCGTCGGCGCTCTTGCGCAAGGAGAGGGCGACGCGCGCGGGATCGAGCTGGTCGCGCAGCGAGGCGATCTCGGCGGCGATCTGCGGATCCTCAGGGGGCGCGACCGCTGCGGTGAGCGCGGCGATGTCGGCGCAAGCGGCGGCCGCCGGGAGATCGCCGACGGCTTGGATCGCGCGCTCGACGGTCTGCGTGTCGGCCGCGCTGAAGGTGTCGATGAGCGCCTTGAAGGCGGAGCGATGGCGCTGGAGGCAGGCGAGCTGGAGGCCGTAGAGCTCGGCGCTGTGCTCCCCTTGTTGATGTGCGACGCAGGCGCCCTCGCGGGCGGCGATCCAGGCGCTCGCGTGCGCGTCGAGGCGCGGGCGGAGCCGCTCCCAGGTGGCCTCGGCGTAGTTGAGGCCGGTGCCGGTGATAGCGGCGCCGAGGGCGGCGCGGCGGTCGTCGCTCCAGATCTCGCCAAGCTCGCCGCCGAGCTCCGTGCAGGCGGCGCTCGGTCGCGCGATCAGGACGCCGACAGCGAGCAGGAGGAGCCCGAGCGCGCCGCCGACCGCGACCTTGCCGAGCGTCCGCGCGGGGTCGCGATCGATCGCGGCGAGCAGCTCGTGCATCGACTGGAAGCGCCGCGCAGGGTCAGGATCGAGGCCGCGCAGGACGGCGCCGCGGAGGAAGGCGGGCACGCCGGCGCGCCTCGGGAGGTCGGGGATCGGCCGCTCGATCAGCTCGCTTCGGCGATCGGCGACGGTGTTGCCCTTAAAGGGACGCTCGCCGTAGAGCGCCTCAGCGAGGGCGACGCAGAAGGCGTAGATGTCGGCGCGGTGATCGACTTCGCCGCCTTGGAGCTGCTCGGGCGGCATATAGGGGGGCGTGCCGGCGACCGCCCCGGCGACGGTGAGGGCGCCGCCGACGAGGCGCGAGCTGGTGCTGCTGGTGCTCATCGCGGGGCCGCCGCTCGCGGCGATCAGCCGCTCCGGGCCGCTGGAGCCGGGGGCCCGCGCGAGGCCGAAGTCGAGGACGCGGACGCGGCCGTCGCCGCCGACGAGCACGTTGCTCGGCTTGAAGTCGCGGTGGATGATACCGGCGTCGTGGGCGGCGGCGAGGCCTCGGCCGGCTTGGATGAGCACGGCGACGACCTCGCGCCAGGTGCGTTTTTTATGGCGCAGCCAGCCGCGCAGGGTGCGGCCCTCGATCAGCTCCATGGCGACGAAGATCTGGCCCTCAAACTCGCCGACCTCGTAGACGGTGACGACGTTGGGGTGAGAGAGGCGGGCGAGCGCTTGCGCCTCGCGCAGCAGGCGGCTGCGGCCCGTCGTGCCCTCTCCGAGCTGGGTGCGGAGGATCTTGAGGGCGACCTGGCGGTCGAGCTCGTCGTCCCGCGCGGCGAAGATCATCCCCATGCCTCCTTCGTCGAGGTGGCGAAGCACGGTGAAGCGGCCGATCTTGGCGCCGGTGCCGCTGACGAGCCGCTGCTTGAGCAGATCGTCGCCGCGATGGTCGTCGACAGGGGCGGTATGGACCGGCTCGGCGATGATGGTCGCTCCGTCGGCGAGTGAGCCCTCGCTGGCCGCGTCGACGAGGGGCGGGGCGGGCGACGGAGGTCCAGCAGCGGGCGCGGCTGGGGGTAGCAGGCTGGTGTGCGCGTCGGCTTGTGGCGGCGATCCAACAGGTGCGGCAGGAGGCGTCGCGGCGGCGGAGGGAGCGCGCAGGAGGAGCGGCGGCAGCGGCCTCGGTGGGGCTCGTCGGTCAGGCACGAGAGAGAAACGCTCGCAGAGATGGGTGAGCGCTTCAATGTCACGCCCGCGAGCGTCGCAGGCTCGAGCGTGCGCGCGGGAGCGCGAGCGAGCGCGCGGGCGAGGGCTTCGGGCGACAATGCGCTGACCTCGCGCAATGCAGGCCGTGGGGCGCCGTCGCCGGGATTCTCTGGTATCGAGGAGAGATGATCGACGAAGGTATTTTTGTGGGGAGCAAGAAGTGGGTGTTGGTCGGGGTCGTCGCGCTGGTCGGGCCGATCGCTTGCAACGGCGATGACACGAGCAGCGGCAGCGATACGGCCTCAAGCGGCGCGTCGATGACGAGCCAAGGGCCGGCGGGCACGAGCTCGGTCACCGAGAGCGGCACCGACTCGACGAGCTCGGCGAGCGGCACCGACTCAGGCACGATGACGGCAGGCAGCGCCTCAGAGTCCGACGCGAGCACGAGCGCGAGCGGGACCGCGACGACGACCGGGCAAGTGACGGTCACCGATAGTGACAGCGACACGGGGGCGTGCGAGCCCGACAAGGTCTGCGGCGAGGAGTGCTGCGCGGCCGACCAGCTCTGCACAGACGGGTTCTGCCAAAAAGACTGCGGCGGCGACCTGCCGTGCGGCGCGGCGCAGGAGTGCTGCGGCGACGCGCAGCTCTGCTACCTGGGCGAGTGCATCGATCCGGGCGCGTCCTGCACGGAGATCACCTGCGCGACCCAGCAGCAGCTCGAGCAGTGCGATCCGGGGCAGATCTGCGACCCGAACCTCGGCCTCTGCGTGCCCAGCAAGCTCAACGAGGCCTGCACCTACGTGCCGCCGGCCGGTAAGTTTAACGCGCAGCCGCAGTTCACCTGGGGCCGGCGAAAGTCGGTGAATTGCAACAATGACAGCGCGTGTCAGATCGCGGAGGTCTGTATGGCCGGCAAGTGTACGGTCACGTGGCCGCACCTCCAGGCCGCCCCGGATGACATGCCGAACCACTACCAGGTCTCGTCGATCCCGGTGGTCGTCGATCTCGACAAAGACTGCGTCCCAGAGATCATCTTTAATACGTACACAGGCACGACGATCACCAGCAACGGCGTGCTGCGGGCGATCCGCGGCGACACCGGCGCGAAGGTCTGGACGGTGACAGACCCGGCCTACCGCACAGACAGCACCTCGAACATCGCGGTCGGCGACATCGACGGCGACGGCGAGGCGGAGATCGTCGCGCTCGGGGAGGGCAAGTTCTTGGTGGCGTTTGAGGCCGACGGCACGCCGAAGTGGAAGTCGGCGACCTTCAGCCACGGGGAGACGAGCGGCGCGGTCTCCATCGCGAACCTCGACGGCGACGGCGACCCAGAGATCGTGATGGGCTCCTCCGTCTGGGACTCGAGCGGCGTGAAGCTCTACGAGGGCGGCCCAGGGATCGGGATCAACAGCCAGGGGCCGATCTCTTGCGTCGCCGACCTCGATAACGACGGCCGCCAAGAGGTGATCGCGGGGCGCACAGCCTATCGCTTCACCGGGACCGTGAAGGGCGGGAACTTCGCCGGCTCGGTGCTGTGGACCTCGACCCCAGGGGACGGGTTCTGCGGGATCGCAGACCTCGACGACGATAAGACGCCAGAGGTCGTCCTGGTACAATCGGGCAATATTCGGGTGCTCAACGGCCAGACAGGGGCGGTGCGGGCGACCTTCGCCATCCCAGGCGGCGGCAACGGCGGCCCGCCGAACATCGCCGACTTCGACGGCGACGGGCTCCCCGACATCGCCGCCGCCGGCGCGACTCGCTTCGTCGTGGTGAAATTCAACGGCGCCATGAATACACTGACCAAACAGTGGCACGCGGTCACCCAAGACGGCTCCTCACAGGTGACCGGCTCGTCAGTCTTCGACTTCGACGGCGACGGCCGTAATGAGGTGGTCTATAACGATGAGGTGTACCTGCGGATCTACCCAGGCGTCGAACCCGACTGCCAGCTCGACCCTCCAGGCCCCGGCTGCAACGGGGTGATGACCGACGCCGAGGTGCTGCTGCGCGACCGCAACTCCTCACGAACCCGCACCGAGTACCCAGTGATCGCGGACGTGGACGGCGACTTCAAGGCGGAGATCGTCTTCTCGACCAACAATGACTCGGGGTTCTCGCTCGACGCGGGCATCGAGGTGTGGGGCGATACGCTGGATAACTGGGTCACGACGCGGCCGGTGTGGAACCAGCACTCTTATCACATCACAAACGTCGGGGAGCTCGGGGAGATCCCGGTGAATGAGGCGCCGAACTGGTCGACGCCGGAGGACAAGCCCTACAACAGCTATCGGCGCAACTCGCAGGGGTCCGCGGACTTCTGCGCGCCAGACCTGGTGCCGTTCGACCTGGAGGCGAGCTATCGCGACTGCCCGAAGACCGAGCTGTGCGTGTGGGTGGCGAATCAGGGCTGCTTGGGCGTGGGGCCGGGGGTCAAGGTGACTTTCTACGAAGAGTCGCTGGGGGTGATCGGGGCCGGGGTGACGAAGGCGGCGATCGTCGCGGGGGCGGCGGAGCAGGTGTGTGTCACTCCAGACGTCGACCTCGATCAGGCGAGCGTGTGGGCGGTCGTGGATGACGACGGGATGATGATGGGGGCGCTGAACGAGTGCGCCGAAGAGAACAACCTGACGGCGCCGATCCCGGTGTGCCTGATCCCGAAGTGAGGGGGCTTGTTCAGGTCGCCGCGGCGGTCGGCGCGGCGAACGCGATGGAGCACCGATCATCCATCCCGCGCTCGCGGCTCGTCCAGCGGTCGTCCTCTGTCGATGACGCGCCGGCCCCGCCGATCCGCGGAAATGAACCTGCCCCGAGGGTGCGCTTACGGCAGCAAGAGCTGCGCGCGCAGCGCTGCCGGCCTCGTCGAGTGTCCTTGCGCCCCCGGCACCTGCCCCAGCGCGTCTACCTTCGCCTGGTTCAGGCGCGCGTGGCGTAGCGTACCCCCCGTCACAAAGAGCAGCTCGGCCTCCGCGCCCCACAGACCCCGGGCGAGCGCCGGCGGCTGCGTCGGGGTTTGCGGCAGATCGACCGCGAAGGGCTCCTGCCACGCGTCGAAGCTCGGCGCATAAGCGGCGTAGATCCCCTGATTATCAAAGCCCTTCCACGCCAAATAGTAGCCCCCCGAGTCCGCTTGGAGCAGCGCTACTTCGCTCGTCGTCAGCGCGTTGGCCACGATCACCTCGTCGCTCCACGCCTCCTGCGGCGAGATCTTTTTGATGACCCTGATCGTCGCGTCGGCCGCCCGCACGTACGCGATCACCAGATCTCCCTTGGCCTCGACCGACGCCGCCGGCGTCAGCCCGGTCGCCAGCCCGGTCGCGGGCGCCTCCGTCGACGCCTGCCATACCCCGCCTGGGGTCGGCTTGACGCTCACCATCAAGCGCCCGTCCTCACGCACGTAGACGGCATAGGTCTCGTCCACCCCGCTCGCCAGCGCCGCCGCGCTCCCGCCGCTGGCCTGCACCTGCACGTTGGCCGAGGGGATCCCGACAAATGCCCCCCAGGTGTCGGCCGCTCGGTGCGCGCTGTAGTGCCGATTGTCCGTCCCCAAGAAGCACATCTCCGCGGTCGCGCTGAGCGCGGCCAGCCCGGGCCCGTCGCTCCCCACCCCGAAGACCCCGACCGGCCCGAAGTTCGACCACGAGTCCGGTGTGCCCGGCGACCACGCGCCAAAGACCATCGTGTTCTTGTCCGGCGGGAAGGGGCTCTCCCGCCGCAGCAGCGCCAGCGCGCCGCTCGCGGTCGCGGCCAGCGACCCCTCCCTCAGCCCCGCCCCGATCTGGCTCTGCGACCAGCCCGCTCCCGGCGCCCACCGCGAGAAGATCCCCGGCGACTCCCCCGGCGCCCGTCAGCACCAGCAGCGTCTGCCCCGCGGTGCAGTCCGTCAGGCACGCGTCGAGCTCGCTCTTGTTGCCGTCGTCGCAGGCTTCGTCCCCCTCGACGAGGCCGTCGCCGCAGACGGCGCTCCCGCCGCTGTCGGTGTCCGTGTCGCTATCGGTGTCCGTGTCGGTGTTCGAGCCTGAGCCTGTATCTGTATCTGTATCTGTATCTGTACCGCTGTCGGTGTTTGAATCGGTGGTGGTGTCGCTATCGGTGTTCGTGTCCGTGTCCGTGTCCGGAGACCACCCCGGTGTCCGTCGTCGTGGGCTCTCCGGTCGTCGTCGTCGTCACATCTCCGGTGGTGGTGGTCGTCGTGCTGGTGGTGGTCGTGCTGGTGCTCGTCTCGGTCTCGCCCTCGCTGGTCATGCCCGTGGTGCCCGCGCTGGTCGTTGTGCTCGTTGTGCCGTTGTGCCCGTGGTGCCCGTCGCTGGCTCGGTGGTCTGCCCGTCGGTCCCGGTGGTCGCCGCGACGTCGTCTCCGCTGCAGGCGAGCAGCAGGCTCAAGGCGAGCGGCGTGGACAAGGCGCGGAGTCGAGAGAGCTGGTGCGAGAGGGCCGGCGAGGGCTGGAACATTTTCATCGGCTCCCTCATACACCAAGAGTTCGGGCCTGCGCGCCGACCGCCGCCCCTCGGCTCGACCTGCATCCCTAGCCTGCGTAGGCGCGACAAGTCTGGCCGTTTTCGCGCGCAAATGCGCAGGCAGCGCAAAGGTCAAGTCGGGTCGCGGTCGAGCGATTGTTCGCGGGCCGCTCAGTTGTGCGCCGGCGCGAGCTCGAGGCGCGCGATCGACAGCTCCATCCACGCGTCGTAGGCGTACGAATCGATGGTGAAGAGGTAGTCGCGCCAGCGCCACCGCTGCGGATTCACGTCGGCGCCGACGTGGGTCTCGAGGCGCTCCAGCTCGCCTCTGAGGGGCTGGTACTCGACCGCGACCAGCAGCGGCGGCGACTCGCCGGCGTCGATCTCTTTGGTCGAGTGGCCGAGGAACTTCATCCGCGTCGAGCCGAGCGCGACCTCGCCGCCACGCTGCACACGCACCCGCAGGGGCTGCTCGGGGCGCACACGATCGGTGACCCGCTCGGCGATGAGCACGAGCCGCGGCGCTCGGGTGGGGTCCTCGACCTCGATGACCTCGACGCGATAGGTGTCGAGCCACGCCTCACGTATGGAGTCGTAGCCGGCGGAGAGCAGGCTGATCTCGCGGCGCACCGGCGCGGCCGAGCCCTCAAAGACGAGCACCAGGGTGACGCCGCTGCCGCCGGGATAGCTGCCGTCGGGGCTGGCTTCGATCGACTCGACGGTCACGCCCGAGAAGCGCACGGTGACGCCGCCGCCGAGCGCGAGCCGCTGGTTCGGGGCGAGCGTCGTGGGGCTCACCTCGGCGGAGGCGGCGGTCGCGGTGACGGGCGGCGGGTCGGCGGGCAGCGGCATCGGTGGTGGCGGCGTAGGAGCGGCGCAGGCGCCGAGCATGCACAGGAGCAGGGGAGGCGCACCGCGGAAGTGTCGCCGATCCGCCGGCGCGCCGCGACGAGCGCAGGGCCGCTCAGCGGGTCGACGCCGCGGCGAGGCGCGCCTGGATCGCCTCGTAACGCGCTTCGACCCCGAGGGGGCGCTTCGGGTGACCCCAGGTTTGTGCGATGGTACGCGACGATTCGCGAGGGGGCTGCCGTCGGTGCCCGGACTGGGCGCTCAGCGGCAGGGGTCGCCGGCGAGCTGGCCGCCGCCGTCGGCGGGCATGCCGCCGATGAGGCGGCCGCGCAGGGCGGCGTTGATCGCGTCGATGCGCACGTTCGCGGCGCGACCCTCGGGGGTAGAGGCGTCAGCGACCGGTTTGGTGGGGCCGAAGCCGATGGGGACGAGGCGCTCGCAGGCGACCCCGTGGGCGACCAGCCAGCGGGCGACGGTGAGGGCGCGAGCCTCGCTTAGCGCCTGCTCGGGGGCGTGGCCCTCGATGCGGACCAGGCTCACCGACTCCTTGGCGCTGAGGTAGTCGAGCAGGTGGTAAAGGGCGGGGTCGGCGGCGGGGCTGAGGGCGGCGCCGTCGGCGTCGAAGGTGATCGGCGCTGGCAGGACGATCCGCGCGCCGTCGAGCGGGAATTCAGCGGCGACGGGCGGTCTGGCCGCGGGGCGGGGTCGGCGGCGGCCGGCGGATCCTCGGCGGGATCGGCGGCCGGGGAAGGTGCGGCGGGCTGCGGTGGGGCGTCGGGCTTGCAGCCGAGGGAGACGAGGATGAGGGCGAGGGCGAGGGGGCAGCGCACCCAGAGAGGATAGCCGCGACTACCGCCGATCCCGAGGGGCGCGTCCGCGACGGTCAGCCCCGCGCTCGCGGCGCTTCGCCCGCGCGGCGCTTCACCCGCGCGGGGCGCTTTGATCACCTTGCGTGCCCCACTCAAGGCGCCGAAGCTCTTGTGATGGGGCCGGTCCGGTCGGCCGGCGAGGGGAGAGGCGCGGTGGCGGAGGGTAACAAGGGACAGCGAACGCTAGTGCTCGGCGACCTCGATGAGCTGGTCACGGCGGACGAGGCCGCGGCGCTCCTCAAGGTGAGCCCGCGGACCCTGGAGAAGTGGCGGCTCGGGGGGAGCGGCCCGTCGGTGCTGCGGATCGGCCGCAGGGTGGCCTACGCGCGCCGCGATCTGCTCACCTGGCTCTCCGAGCAGGAGGCGAAGCGCCGGAACCCGGCGAGCGGCGAGGAGCTGAGCGTCTCAGTGCGCCCGTATTTTAAGGACCGCAGCCGCCAGCACGTCGACATCCGCATGCGCCACCCGCACGAGTCCAGCCGCCTGATCCGCCAGCGCTTGGTCGCGCCGGTCGAGATGGACGCCGCGGCGGCGCTGGAGTGGGGGCGCGCCGAGTCGCTACGGATCTATCGCGAGCTCTGCCGCCGCCCGGTCGAGCTCGACGCCGGCGGCCGCGGCGGGCGGGCGGCCAAGATCAAGACGCTCGAGGAGTATTGGGCGCTCTTCGAGGCCGGCCACGTCGCGGAGCTCAAGTACACCTCGCGGCTCAGCTACGCGACGCTGTGGGCGCAGATCCGGCCGATCCTCGGCCAACTGCGCCTCGACGCGATCGACGAGCGCGCGCTCTCGCACCTGCGCAGCCACCTGCGTCAGGTCAAGAAGCTCTCCCTAGGCTACACCCGCCAGATCTGCGAGGCGGTCCGTGTCGCCCTCCGCCACGCGCGTGACGACGGCGAGCTGCCCAAGCGCTGCGAGGTGCCGAAGCTCACCTGGCCGAAGCAGCGGCGCGCCAAGGTCGAGGTCTACAGCCGCGAGGACCTCGAGAAGATCGTCGCCGCCGCGGCCAACGAGGAGGAGCGGGTGCTGCTCCTCTTGCTCACCGACGCCGCGCTGCGGATCGGCGAGGCCGCCGGGCTCATGTGGAAGGACCTCCACCTCGAGCGCCATCAGGCGGAGATCCGTCGATGTGTCGCGAAGGGCATGCTTCAAGAGACAGCGAAGGGCGAGGACGGGGTGATCGCCCTGTCGCCGCGCCTCGCCGCCGCCCTGCGCGAGTACCCGCCGCGCGGCGAGTTCCTCTTCGTGCCTGACGGCGCCTACAGCCCGCACAGCGCCGCGCGCAGGCCCGCCGCCTACGTGCAGGAGGGCACCCTGGCGATGCGCGTCCGTCGGGCGGAGGCCCGCGCCGGCCTGACCGTCTACGGCCCGCACCGGATCCGCCACAGCGTGCTCACGCTGCTCGCTCACAAGGGCGTCAGCCCCTACGCCTTGCAGGCGCTCGCGCGCCACGCCCAGCTCTCGACGACGATGAAGTACTACGTCCACCTCCAACAAGGTCAGCTCGCCGCGCAGGCGGTCACGGCGCTGTTCGAGCCGATCGGGTGAGCGGCGCGCGGTCGATCGCGACTAAGGGCGCTCGTCCTCCGCGGCGGGCGGCTGGTCCGACGCTCGGGCGAGCGGCCTGGTCGGCTCGTAGTAGACGCGGGCGGCGGGCACAGCGACCAGCTCCAGCTCTGGGTAGCGTAGGGCGGTGAGGGCGCCGCCGAAGACGCAGCCGGTGTCGATGCAGATCGTCCGGTTCACCCAGGTGGCGCTCGCGGTCGGGGTGTGGCCATAGACGACGCGGGCCGCGCCGCTGTAGGTGGCGGCCCAGTCGAGCCGCACCGGGAGGCCGTACTCGTCGCGCTCGCCGTTGGTCTCGCCGTAGTAACAGAAGGCGCGCACTCGCCCGGAGCTGCGGCCGTGGTAGCGCTCGATCAGGCCGGCGTGGGCGACGACGAGGCGGCCGTCGTCGAGCACGTAGTGGTGGAAGAGGCCGTCGATGAAGGCGGCGAGCTCGTCGGCGAAGCTCGCGGGCTCGCGGGCGAGCTGCTCGACGGTGGCGGCGAGGCCGTGGGTGAGCTTGACGGCGCGACCCTGGAGGTGGCGGCGGAGCTTGTCCTCGTGGTTGCCGACCAGGCAGAGGGCGTCGCCCGCGCGCACCATCGCCATCGCCAGCCGCAAGGCGCCAGGGGCGTCGGGGCCGCGGTCGACGAGGTCGCCGAGGAAGATGACCTTTCGGCCATGTGGGCTCTCGACGACCGGCGCGGTCGGGTCGCCGCTGATGCGGTAGCCGAGCGCGATGAGGAGCGCGCGCAGCTCGTCCGCGCAGCCGTGGACGTCGCCGATGATGTCGAAGGGGCCGCGCTCGCCGCGGCGATCGCAGGGGAGCGGGGCGCGGCGGATCGTGACCCCGGCGAGCTCATCGGCGCTGCGGAGCACGTGAACGGCCGCAAAGCCCTCGTGGGCGAGCCTGGCCGCGCCGGCGCGGAGGCGGGCGTGGTGGCGCTCGATCGCCGGCGCGCCGACGCTGCGGCCCTCGCGGGCTCGGTCGCGGGCGATCGCCTCCGCCAGCGGGAGGTCGAGCACGATCGCGATCGCCCGGCACTCGCGCTCGCGGGCGATGTGCACGAGCTTCTGTCGATCTTCGGAGCGCACGGAGGTGGCGTCGACCACCGCGAGCCGGCCGTGGCTGAGGCGCTTGCTCGCGAGCAGGTGTACGAGCTCGAAGGCGTCGGCGGTGGCGGTCTGTGCGCGCTCGTCGTCGGTGATCAGCGCCCGGAGATGATCGGACGAGATGACCTCCGTCGGCCGGAAGTGGCGGGCCGCGAAGCTCGACTTGCCGACGCCGGGGACGCCGACCAAGACGACCAAGCAAGGCTCGGGGAGGAGGATCTCGCGGAGATCGCTGGTCGGCGCGCGCATGGTTGGTGGCGTGGTGGAGCGGTCGACGGTAGCACGCGGCGGCGGCGGCGGTGCTACGCTCGACGCGCCTGCGGGCGAGGAGCACGACGATGATCGACAAGAATAAGGCGCCGAAGGAGCGCAAAGAGTACAAGACGATGGCGATCCCCGAGGAGCCGGGTGATGACGCGGAGTACAAGACGATGGCGATCCCCGAGGAGCCCGCGGACGCCGAGAAGGCGCCCAAGAAGGCGGGAAAGGTCTTCGGCGAGGGCTAGCCCGGTGCTGTTGATCGCGGGCGGGGCGCGAGATCCTCATGTACGTCGCGCGCTGCGGCGCGCAGAGGCGCGAGGGATCCCCGCTCGCGGCTTGCTCGTCGGCCCCGAAGATCACCCGCGGCTGCGCCTGAGCGTGCCTGAGGGGCGCTTGGTGGTCGACGACGAGCCGCTCGATGTGGGCGCGCTATGGGTGCGGCACGATGTGTTCGCGGCGCTCGCGGATCCGCGGGCGGCGGTCGCTCAGCGGGCGCTCGATTGGTATGAGGCGCTGGTCGGCTACGCGGCCCTCAACCCGCGGCTTCGGGCGCTGAACCGCGACGGGCTGGGGCGGCGGGTGAACAAGATCGCGGCGCTGGGGCTGGCCGCGTCGCTGGGGCTGCGGGTGCCCCGGACGCTGGTGACGAGCGACCTCGCGGCGCTGCGCGCGGGGCCGGTCGCGGACGCGGTGGCGAAGCCGCTGCGCGGCGGGGCGCTGTGTCTGCCGCTGGCCGAGGCGCTGGCGGAGCAGGACCCGCGGCGGGCTGCGGCGCCCTCGCCTGCGTTCGTGCAGGAGCGCCTGGCGGGGCCAGAGCTGCGGGTGACGCTGGTGGGCGAGCGGGTCTTCTCGTTCGCGATCGAGACGGAGGCGCTGGACCACCGCGCGGAGCCCGACGCGCCGGCCCGCCGGGTCGCCGATCCGCCGCCTGCGGTGCTGGGGCCGCTCTTCGCGCTCGCGCGGGCGTTGGGGGTCGAGCTGAGCGCGGCCGACTTCAAGCGCGACCCCGAGAGCGGCGAGCTGGTGCTGCTGGAGCTGAACACGCAGCCGATGTTCACCGCCTACGATACGGCCTGCGGCGGGGCGATCGTCGACGCGATCCTCGATCTGCTGGCGCGCTGAGGCGCCTGCGCCTGGTTGACGAGGGGCGGAGTCGAGCATAGCCTGCGCGTCGTGAGCCCTCAAGTGATGGTGACCGCAAAGATCCGCGATTCTTCTCTCTGTGAGCGGTTGGGCGCGTGGGTGCTGGCCGCGGGGCTGGTCGTCGGCTGCGGCGGCGATGACGACGCGAGCACCGGCCTGACGACGGCCAACCCCGTGAACCCGACGTCGAACTCGGGGGCGCCTCGGCCAACCCGACGACGCTCGACCCCTCGGACTCCAGCGACGACACGACGGCGGGGGTGACCGACGCGTCGGCGAGCGACTCGGCGAGCGACTCGGCGAGCGACTCGGCGACCAGCACCTCGACCGACCCCTCGACCTCGACGACCGCGGAGACGACGGGCACGTCCTCGACGACGAGCACGAGCACGTCGAGCACGTCGAGCACGTCAAGTTCAAGCACGAGCGAGCCGAGGGGGTTCTGCGGCGACGGCGGGATCGACGAGGGTGAGGACTGCGACGACGGCAACAGCAGCAACAGCGACGCCTGCACCAACGCGTGTCGATTCGCCGAGTGCGGCGACGGCTACGTGCGCGCGGGCTTTGAGGAGTGCGACGACGAGAACGGTAGTAACACAGATGGTTGCCTCAACACGTGCAAGCTGGCGAAGTGCGGCGACGGCTTCGTGCGCGTCGGGGTGGAGGAGTGCGACGACGGCAACCAGGTCAACAACGACGCCTGCACGAACACGTGCAAGAAGCCGGCGGCGTGCGGCGAGCTGCTGACGACCTGGAACGGCTGGAGCTACTACAAGGTGACCGTCAACGGGTCGATGACCGACGTCAACGTGCGCGCGGCGTGTGAGGCTTGCGCCCTGAAGGCGCCGTGCCAGGCGACGGCGGGCTGCATGTACAACGACAACCTCTGCCTCCAGACCAACAACGAGACCGTCTGCGGCGACCCGATGGTCGGCCTGGCGAACAAGCTGTGCGGGCTGGTCCCGTCGAGCTGCCCGCAGCTCTATGAGACGTATCAATACATGGGAAACGCCTGGGAGCTCGGGTCGGCGTGCGGGGCGAAGGCCGGCGCGTGGTGCGTGGATGGCTTCTTTGAGGTCGACCAGGAGGCGCTGTGCGTGAAGCCGAAGTGAGCGGCCGCGCTCGCGCGCGCTCGTGACGTCTCAGGCGAAGAGGGCGCGGCCGTGGCGGTCGATGGCGTCGAGGGCGTGGTCGACGTCGGCTGGGGTGACCGCGGGGTTGATGAAGAGCAGGCGGAAGGCGTTGGGGGCCGGGCCGATCGGCTGATAGGCGAGCATCACGGCGCCTTCAGCCAAGAGGCGGGCCTTGATCGCGGGGGCGATCGGGTGGAGGTGGGCGTGGAATTCTGGGTGGGTTCGATCGAGAGGGCGGAGGTGGGGTGGCACCCACCAGAAACAGACGTTGACCCACGAGGGCGGGGCGGCGAGGGCGAATCGTGGGTCAGACTCGATCCGCCGGGCGGCGAGGGCGGCGAGCTCGACGCCGTGGTCGACGCGGGCGGCGAGGGCGGCCTCGCCGCGGGCCTTCCAACAGAACCACGCCTTAAAGACGTCGTTGCGGCGGGCGCATTGAAACGTGAGGTCGCCGCTGTCGAGCTCGGCGTGGGGTTTGTCGGGCTGAAATAAATAATCGGCGCTGGCGGCGAAGGCGGGGCGGAGCTGGCCAGGGCGGCGCACGAGCAAGGCGGCGCAGTGCTGGGTGATCCCGAGCATTTTGTGCAAATTCCACGACAAGGAGTCGGCCCGCGCGGCGCCGTCCAAACGCCAGCGTTGGCTCGGGGAGAGCAGGGCGGAGGCGCCGAAGGTGCCGTCGATGTGCAGCCACAAGCCGTGTTGGGCGCAGAGATCGGCGATCTCCAAAAAAGGATCAAAGGCGCCGAGCACGGTGGTGCCGGCGGTGGCGTTGAAAAAAGGGGCGCTGGCCGGCGTCAATCGCCTCGTGGATCAGCGCGGCGAGGGTTTTTGGGCGCATGCGGCCGTGATCGTCGCAAGGGACGAGCCGCAGGGCGCGGCGGCCGAGGCCGAGCAGGACGACGGATTTTTTTAAAGAATAGTGGGAGTGCGCGGAGGTGAAGGCGATCAGCGGGGGTTTGTGCGCGGCGAGGAAGGAGGGGCTGGACTCGAGAGCGTCAGGGTCGCTGCGGGCTCGAGCGAGGTGCATCGCGTAGAGGTTGGACAAGGACCCGCCGGCGACGAAGAGGCCCTCGTGGGCGCTCCAACCAATGAGCTCGGCGAGGCGGGCGATGAGGGCGCGCTCGATGAGGGTGAAGACGGGCGCGGCCTCGTAGGTGGCGAGGGTGGTGTTGTAGGCGGCGCCGAACCAGTCGCCGAGGATGGCGATCGGATCGGCGCCGGCGAAGTTCTGGTTCAAGAAGCGGGGGTGAAGGGTGCGCACCGAGTGGGCGGCGACTGCGTCGAGGGCGCGCGTGAGGGCGGGGAGATCGGGCAGGGGATCGTCGGGGCTCAAGGGGAGCGGGAGGCCAGCCTGGGCGAGGGCGCGCTCGATCTGCTCGGGGCTGTGCAGGCCGCATACAGGGGGCGCGCGATCGTCGGCGCCAAGGAGCAGCTCGCGCAGGCGCGCGGTGACCTCTTGAACCAGGAGATCGAGGGGTGCGCGCGGATCTGGGCGGGTAGTATCGGTCATGGCGAGCAGGGTAGGCAGAGACGAGCGCGCGTTGAGATCGTGCTGGCGGGAGCTGACCGCCTCACCATGGTAGCGGCGATCCGCGGCGGAGGGGGTTCCTTGTGGCGAATTAACGCGGCGAGACCTAGGCGGCTCGGCAGCCGGGGGCGTGGTGTCGGGGGGGGAGCGGCTGTTAGGATGCGGGGGTATGAGCGACTCTGATGCGCCGCTGCGGGTGATCTTGGCCGAAGACCATACGATCGTGCGGGAGGGGCTGCGGGCGCTGCTGTCGGCGCGCTCGGACATGTCGGTGGTGGCGGAGGTGGGGGACGGGCAGGCGGCGGTGGAGGCGGCGACGCGGCTGCGGCCGGACGTGATCGTGATGGATCTGGGCATGCCGCTGCTGAACGGGGTGGACGCGACCGCGAAGATCCGCGAACAAGCGCCGGGCACGCAGGTGCTTATTCTGTCGATGCAATCGAGCGAGGCGTACGTGCGGCCGGGCGATCCGGGCGGGGGCCGGTGGTTATCTGGTCAAAGGGTCAGGTCTCTCGGACCTGGTGGCGGCGATCCAGGCGCTGGGCCGCGGCGAGGCGTTCTTCAGCCCGGCGGTCGCGAAGATCCTTCTACAAGAGTCGCGCCGGCCCGAGGGGGCGCAGGCGAGCGCGCCCGCGGGCGATAACCTGACCAACCGCGAGCGAGAGGTGCTGCGGCTGGTGGCCGAGGGGCGGTCGAGCCCGGAGATCGCCGAGCTGCTGAGCCTGAGCGTGAAGACGGTGGAGGGGCACCGCGGGCGGATCATGGCGAAGGTCGAGGCGACGAACGTGGTGGGGCTGGTGCGGCACGCGATCAAGATCGGGCTGGTATCGGCGGATGAGTGAGGGCTTCAGGGCGGAGGGGCTGCGCCTGCGCCGCGAGCAGGACGAGCTGGCGGTGTGGTGCGCGGGGTCGCAGGGGCCGCGGGTTTTGCTGGTCCAAGGGACAGGTACGGTCGGCGCGAGCTGGCAGGCGCAGGTGGCGGGGCTGGCGGGCGATCATCAGGTGGTGTGGTTCGACCACCGCGGGATCGGGGCGAGCGGGCAGCTGCGCGGGCAGGTGAGCGTGGAGGCGATGGCGGGGGACTGCGTGGCGGTGCTGGACGCGATGGGCTGGCAGACAGCGCACGTGGTGGGGCACTCGCTGGGGGGGATCGTGGCGCAGGAGGTGGCGCGGCAGGAGCCGCGGCGGGTGCTGAGCCTGGGGCTGATCTCGACGGCGTGGGCGGGCCGCTCGGTGTTTTTTGGCATGGGGCCGCGCGGGCCAGGGTTGTCGCTGCGGATGAAGATCGGGCCGGAGGCGGCGCGCTGGCGGGCGTTCGCGGCGATGGCGCTGAGTCGGGCGTCGCTGGCGCGATTGGGGGAGACCAGGCGATCGCGCTGCTGCGGCCCGCGTTCTGTGAGTCTTTTAGCAACGCCGCCGATCGTGCGGCGGCATGTCGCGGCGCTGCTGCGGCACCGCGGCGGGTCGATGGCGGCGCTGGAGACGATCCCGACGCTGATCTTGACCGGCGCGGAGGACCTGATCGTGGATACGCGGCTGAGCGAGGTGCTCGCGCGGAAGATCCCAGGGGCGCGGCTCGAGCGGGCGGCGGGGGCTGGGCACGCGATCGTGCTCGAGCTGCCCGAGCTGGTGAACACGCGGCTGCGTGAGCACTTCGCTGCGGCCGAGGTGCGGCTCGCGATCAGGGGGTGAGCGTGTGGGGTGAGCGTTTGATCGTTATGAAAGTAATTAAGGTGATGCGCGGAGTGGGACTAAATATTAAAATAGCGGGCTTCGGGGTGGTGGATGATGATGGCGCTGGTCGACTGCTCGGGGACGAGCTGGTGACCCTCGGTGAGGGAGACGCCGATCCGCTCGGGTTGTAAGAGGCGAAAGAGGACCTCTTGGTCCTCGAGGCGGGGGCAGGCGGGGTAGCCGAAGGAGTAGCGGGAGCCCTGGTATTGTTGCTTAAAGAGGCCCTTGATGTCGGTGGCGTCGAGGTGGGCGATGTCGAGCTCGCGGCGGACTCGTTTGTGCCAGAGCTCGGCGAGGCCCTCGGCGGCCTCGACGCCGAGGCCGTAAAAGTGGAGGTAGTCGTCATAATGGTCGCTGCCGAACATCGTTTGGCAGTGCTCGGTGGCGACGGCGCCCATGGTCACGCAGGTCATGGCGATGACGTCGCGCTCGCCGCTGCGTACGCCCTTAAAATAGTCGGCGATGCAGAGGCGGCGCTTGTCGAGCTGGCGGGGGAAGGTGATCCGCTCGATCACCTCGCGCTGGTCGATGGGGTCGAAGATCAGGAGCTGGTTGTGGTCGGCGTTGCAGGGGTAGTAGCCGTAGACGACGGCGGGTTTTAACAGCTTTTCGGCGATCGCGCGCTCGCTCCAGCGCTTGAACTTGACCTCGGCCTCGGTGGCGAGCAGCGCCTCGTATTCGTCCTCGGAGAGGGCGCCGCGGCGGTACTGCCACTGGCCGACGAAGAGGGCCTTCTTGTTGATGTAGCGGAAGATCTCGCCGAGGCTGAGGGCGGCCTCGTCGACGACGCGGGCGCCCCAGAAGGGGGGCTTTGGGGTGCGGGCCGCGGGCGGCACGGCGGAGCGCACGTAGGTGCTCATGGCGCGCTCGAGCTGGGCTGCCCACTCCTCTTGGGTGGTCTGGCGGTAGGCCTTGTGGCGGCGTGGGGCGGTGAGGCGACGCTCTGGCGCGGGCACGTGGCCGCAGAGCTCGTCCATCAGGGCGAGGCCTTCGAAGGCGTCTTTTGCATAAAACACCTGGGACTTGGGGCGGGCGTCAGGGGCTTGGCGGTTGTTGTGGGCGTCGCCTTCGCCCTCGGCGGCGGCCTCGGCGGCGGGTTGAGGGCCGGCGTAGGCGGCTTGCAGGTCATGATCGACGTAGCCGCGGGTGAGGGCGGCGCCGCCGCAGATCACGGGCTGGCGCCAGCCGAGCTCGCGCATGCGGGCGAGGTTCTCCTTCATCACGACGGTGCTCTTGACTAAGAGGCCGCTCATGCCGATGACGTCGGGCTTGTGGGCCTCGGCGGCGGCGAGGATCGCCTCGATCGGCTGCTTGATCCCGAGGTTGATGACCGTGTAGCCGTTGTTGGAGAGGATGATGTCGACGAGGTTCTTGCCGATGTCGTGGACGTCGCCTTTGACGGTGGCGAGCACCATGCAGCCCTTCTGAGGGCCGGCGGTGCGGGCGAGGTGGGGCTCTAGGTGGCGCACGGCGGTCTTCATGGTCTCGGCGGACTGGAGGACGAAGGGGAGCTGCATCTTGCCGGCGCCGAAGAGCTCGCCGACGACCTTCATGCCGTCGAGCAGGAAGCGGTTGATGATCCGAGGGCGGGGTAGTGCTGGAGCGCCTCATCCAAGAGCAGCTCGACGCCGACGCGGTTGCCGTCGACGATCCGCCGCTTGATCCGCTCGGGCAGGGGGATCAGGGCCTCGTCGGCGAGGTCGAGCTCGACCCGCTTGGCGCCAGTAAAGCGCTCGATGAAGGCGAAGAGGGGGTCGTAGTCGGCGCGGCGGCGGTCGTAGATGAGGTCGCGGGTGATCCGCAGGTCGTCGTCGTCGAGCTTGTGGGTGGGGATGATCTTCTTCGCGTTGAGGATCGCGCCGCTGAGGCCGTGGGCGCGGGCCTCGGCGAGGTAGACGGAGTTTAGGATCTGGCGGGGGTAGGGGCGCAGGCCGAAGGAGATGTTGGAGAGGCCGAGCAAGGTGCGGGCGGCCGGCATGGCGGCTTGGATCAAGCGGATCCCCTCGAGGGTCCTCGAGGCCGAGGCGGCGGCTGTCCTCTTCGCCCTGGGCGATGGTGAAGGTGAGTGGGTCGAAGACGAGGTCGGCCTCGGCGAGGCCGTGACGGCAGACGGCGAGCTCGCGGATCCGCGCGGCGACGGCGAGCTTGCGGGCGGCGTCCTTGGCCATGCCCTCCTCGTCGATGGTGAGGGCGACGAGCGCGGCGCCGTAGTCGCGGGCGAGGGCGGCGATCTTGTCGAACTTCTCCTCGCCGTCCTCGAGGTTGATCGAGTTGATGATCGGGCGGCCACCGAGCAGCTTGAGCGCGACCTCGAGCACGTCGAGCTGGGTGGTGTCGATCATGATCGGGATCGGGATCGCGGTGGCGAGGCGGCGCAGGACCTCGCTCATGTCGCGGGCCTCGTCGCGGCCGACGTAGGCGACGCAGACGTCGAGCACGTGCGCGCCCTCGGCGACCTGCTCCTTGGCCAGCTCGACGACGCCGTCCCAGTCCTCCTTTAAGAGGAGCTCGCGGAACTTGGCGGAGCCGTTGGCGTTGGTGCGCTCGCCGACGAGCAAGGGGCCATTATCCTGGTCTAAGGGACAGGCGCTGTAGAGGCTGGCGAGGTGGGCGGGGTAGTGATCAGGGCGAGGCGCGGGGGTGAGGCCGCGCATGGCGTCGGCGAGGGCGGCGGTGTGCTCGGGGGTGGTGCCGCAGCAGCCGCCGACCAACGAGGCGCCGAACTCGCCGGCGAAGCGGCGCTGGTAGGTGGCGAGCTCGCGGGGGGTGAGGTGGTAGTGGGCGCGGCCGTCGACGTTCTGCGGGAGGCCGGCGTTGGGCTGGACGCTGATGAGGCGGGTGGTGGTCTGGCCGAGGAAGCGCAGGTGCTCGACCATGAGGTCGGGGCCGGTGGCGCAGTTGAGGCCGATGACGTCGACGGGCAAGGACTCGAGGGTGGCGACGGCGGCGGCGATCTCGGTGCCGACGAGCATGGCGCCGGTGGTCTCGAGGGTGATCTGGACGAGCACGGGGACCTCGCGGCCGAGGCGGGCGCAGACGCGGGCGGCGGCGAGCGCGGCGCACTTGACCTGGAGGATGTCTTGCGCGGTCTCGATCAAGACGCCGTCGACGCCGCCGTCGATGAGGCCGGCGATCTGCTCCTCAAAGCCGAGGAGGAGCTCGTCGAAGCTGATGTGGCCGAGGCTGACGAGGCGGGTGGTGGGGCCGACGGAGCCGAGCACGAAGCGCGGGCGCTCGGGGGTGCTGTAGCGATCGGCGACCTCGCGGGCGAGGGCGGCGGCGAGGCGGTTGAGCTCGTAGGCGCGGTCGCCGAGCTCGTACTCGGCGAGCACGACGCGGGCGCCGCCGAAGGTGTCGGTCTCGACGCAGTCGGCCCCGGCTTCAAAATAGGCGGCGTGGATCTGGCGGATGACGTCAGGGCGGGTGGCCACGAGCAGCTCGTTGCAGCCCTCCTTGCCGCCAAAATCCTCGGCGGTGAGCTCGTAGCCCTGGATCATCGTGCCCATCGCGCCGTCGCAGACGAGCACGCGCTCGGTCATCGCGCGGAGCAGCGGGAGGCGGCGGCGGCGGCCGTGAAGATCAAAGAGAGGGAGCGGCGCGATGGTGCCCATGCGTGGGGGCGGTGGTAGCAGCGGGATCGTGCGAGCGCAAACCGGGGGCGAGCGGGCCTATCGCGCGTCCAAGTTGTGGTGCCGACCGCGCGCGCGAGGGCGCGCCGCTCAGCCGAGGAGGTGGTCGTAGAGCTCGAGGTAAGAGGCGGCGGAGCGGGCCCAGGAGAAGTCTTGGCGCATGCCGGCTCGCATGATCGCGCGCCAACCTTCAGGGCGCTCGCGGTACATGCGGACGGCGCGAGCGAGCGCCCAGTGGAGGCCCCTCGACGGTGGGGTGCTCGAAGCGAAAACCTGTGCCTTCGCCGCGGGCGAGGGCGGCGTCGCCGGGGTCGAGCACGGTGTCGCGCAGGCCGCCGACGGCGTGGACCACCGGGACCGTGCCGTAGCGCATCGCGTAGAGCTGGGTGAGGCCGCAGGGCTCGAAGCGGCTGGGCATGAGGAGGATGTCGCAGCCGGCGATGATCCGGCGGGAGAGGGCGGGGTCGAAGCCGACCCGCACGGCGAGGTGGTGCGAGAAGGCCCAAGAGAGCCAGCGGAAGCGGTCCTCGAGGCCAGGGTCGCCGTCGCCGAGGACGACCATGCGGGCGCCGAGGTCGTGGAGGTGAGGGACGACGTCGCCGATCAGGTCGATGCCCTTCTGGCCGGCGAAGCGGGTGACGACGCCGATCATGGGCTCGCCTGGGTGAGGGCGCAGGCCAGATGCCTCGACGAGCATGTCCCGACAGACATCCTTGCCTTCGAGCTGGTCGACGTCGAAGCGGGCGGGCAAGCTGGGGTCGGCGGCGGGGCTCCACTCCTCCGCGTCGATGCCGTTGAGGATGCCGCGCACGGGGACGCGGTGGCGGATGAAGCCGTCGAGGTTGCAACCAAAGCGCTCGGTGCGGATCTCGCGGGCGTAGGTGGGGCTGACGGTGGTGACCGCGTCAGCGCAGGCCATGCCGCCCTTCAAAAAATTGAGGTTGCCATAGTACTCGATGGCGTCGGGGTGGAAGATGCCGCCGTCGATGTCGAGGGCCCGGCGAGGCCGCCGCCGAAGACGCCCTGGTAGGCGAGGTTGTGGATTGTGAGCACCGAGCGGGCCTTGGGCATGCTGCGGGCGTAGCGGGTGCGCAGGTAGACCGGGGCGAGCGCGCCTTGCCAGTCGTGGGCGTGCACGATGTCAGGCGGGCCGCCCATGACGCGGGGGGCGAGCTCGAGCGCGGCGCGGCAGAGCAGCGCGTAGCGGTGGGCGTTGTCGTCGAAGGCGCGGTGGTGGTGGTCGTCGTAGAGGCCGTCGCGGTCGTAACGGTGCGGGGCGTCGATGAAGTAGACAGACTCGCCGTCGCGGCCGTAGGCGTGCAGCAGGCGGATCGGCTCGGCGTGGCCGTCCCCGAGGGGGATCCGCGCGCTGATCCCGGTGTCGGTGAGCTGGTGGCCGTGGCGAGCGATGAAGTGGCGCACTTGCCGATACATCGGCAGGAAGAGCGCGACCTCGACAGGCTTAGGCGCGGCGGCCCGAGCGAGCGCGCGCGGCAAGGCGCCGACGACGTCGGCGAGGCCGCCGCTCTTGCACCAAGGGACCGCTTCAGAGGCGATGAGGGCGATCTTGAGGGTCATGCGGGGCCCTTCTTGACGGCGTAGCGGGTGTAGCGGGGGCCGGCCGACTCGAAGCTGTGGCGCTCGCGCTCGGAGACTTGGTACTTGCCGTTGAAGTCGGCGAGCTGGCCCTGGTTGGCGGGGTCGTTGCGCATGATCACGTCCATGTCGTGGACGAGCTCGATGGGGCCCTCGGCGGGCACGCGGGTGCCCTTGGGGAGGACGACGATCCCTGACTCGGTGATGAAGGGGAAGCGGAGGCGGTCCGCCTCGAGGTCCTGGCCGATCTCGGCGCCAGGCTCGATGCTGCAATTCTTGTCGAGCAAGACGCGGCGGAGGCGAGCGCCCGCGCCGATGTTGCAGCCAGAGAGGATCACGGAGTCTTCGATGACGCTTCCCTCGTGGACGAAGCAGTCGTAGCCGAGCACGACGCGGCGGAGCACCGCAGAGGCGACGATCGAGCCCTCGCAGACGAGCGAGTCGTCGATCTCGGAGGTGGGGGCTTCGCCCTGGCGGACGAAGCGGGCGGGCGGGTAGTCGCGCTGGGCGGTGCGGATCCGCCATTGACGGTTGTAGAGGTTGATCGCAGGGAGGCGCGAGCGGACCTCCATGTTGGCCTGAAAATAACTCTCGAGGGTGCCGACGTCGCGCCAGTAGGGCGGGGCGCCAGGTGGTTCGCCTGGGACGACGTTCTGGCCGAAGTCGTAGATGAAGACGCGGCGGCCCTCGGCGACCATCTTGGGGATGACGTTCTTGCCGAAGTCGTGGGCGGAGCTGTCGTCATACGCGTCCTCGGTGAGCACGTCCTGGAGGACCTCAGCGCGGAAGAAATAATTCCCCATGCTGACGAGGCACCAGTCGGGGCGGCCAGGGATCGTCTTGGCGTCCCGCTGGGGCTTCTCCTGAAAGCCGATGATCCGCTGGTCGGCGTCGATCTCGATCACGCCGAAGTGATGCGCCTCGCTCTTGGGGACCGGGAAGGCGGCGACGGTGAGGTCGGCGCGGCGCTCCAAGTGCGCGTCCTCCATCTGGTCGATCGCGAACTTATAAATGTGATCGCCGCCGAAGACGGCGACGTTCTCGGCGCGCGCGTCGCGGACGAGGTTGAGGTTCTGGTAGACGCTGTCGGCGGTGCCGCGGTACCAGTGCTCGCCCATACGCATCTGCGCGGGCACGATCTCGACGTACTGGCTGATCCCGCCGAGGTGCCAGTTGCGGTTGATGTGCTTGATCAGGCTCGACGCCATGTACTGCGTGAGCACGTAGATCCGCCGGTAGCCGGAATTGACAAAATTTGAGAGGACGAAGTCGATGATCCGGTAGCGGCCGGCGAACGGCACCGAGGGCTTGGAGCGGTGGCTGGTCAGCGGGCCGAGCCGCGAGCCCTTGCCACCTGCCATGATCATGCAAACGGTCCGCGAGACGTTGTTGGGCATGCCGATCCTCCGCCGCGCAGGATACCGCGCGGGGCGATGGCCGCGCAGGTACGGGCACGAAACAAAAAAAAGAGGCCCGGGTCATCGACCCAGGCCCCTTCGGGGTCCGGCTCAGCGTGAACGCTTAGTAGCCGCCACGACCGCCGCCGCCGCGACCGCCGCCGCCGCCGCCGCGACCGCCGCCGCCGCCGCCGCCGCCGCCGCCGCGACCGCCACGGCCGCCGCCGCCGCCGCCGCCGTCGTAGCCGCCGCCGCCGCCGCCGCCGCTGTCGCGGTCACGGTAACCGCCGCCGCCGCCGCCGCCGCTGGCAACACCGCCGCCGCCGCCGCCGCCGAAGCTACGACCGCCGCCGCCGCCGCCGCCAGCGCGGGCCGGCTTCTGCTCGGCCTCGTTGACGCGGATCGAACGACCGTCGAGGGTCGCTCCGTCCATCGCCGCCTGGGCCGTGGCGCCATCAGCGTCGTTCACAAAGGTCACGAAGCCGAAGCCGCGCGAACGCCCGGTCTCTCGGTCATTCACCACATTCGCACTCTCGACATCACCGAACCGGCTAAACGCCTCGCGCAAGGTGTCGTCGGTCGTGCCCCAACTGAGGCCACCAACAAAGTACTTCTTGGACATCTTTCTCTTCTTCTGCCTGCGTTCGCGCGCTCGCTCTACTGGAGCGCAATCGAGGGATACGGTGTGCTCTTGCGCGCGCGCTGTCAACTTCGGGGTTGGGGCGGCTCTCGTGACTCAGCGGCGGCGCAGGCGCCGTGTGTGTTCAGTCTCACCCTCGCCAGCGAGTGAGCCGCGCCGGATGGTCGCTTCGCAAGGCGCGGGCGAGCTTGATCACTTGCTCATACAGGCTCAAATCAGCGATCGCCGGCTCGATCTGCGGGCGACCGTCGCTGTCCCAGGTGAGCAGGGCGCGGATCGTGGCGCCGTCAGCGCTATAGATGAGGGCCTCGTAGGTCGCGGCGGGCGGCCCGCTGAGGCGGTGAAAGACGTAACGGGCGCCGCTCTGGGGGTGGAGCGCGTGGCTGGAGGCGAGCTTCACGGCGCCGACCATAACAGGCTCAGAAGCGCAGGAGCGGGGCGCCGGGGCCGGCGGATCCGCTGCGGCCGAGGATCCCCAGCTCCGGCTCAAAAGGGGGGTCGCGGCTGAGGAGGACGCCCGCGGTGATCCCGGCGGCGATGACAATGGCGCCGCCGACGACGACCCCCCAAAACCAGCCGCGGCGATGCAGCGGCCGCTTGGTGGCCTCGGCGGGCGGTGGCGCGTCTACGGGGGGCGGCGTGACCTGCGGCTGCGGCGTGGGGGCGAGGGCCGCCAGCTCGGCGTCGATCTCGGCGATCCGCCGCTCAGCGTCGGCGCGGGCCTCGGCGTCGTCTCCTTCGCTGGCGTCGAGGAACTTGATGTAGTTCTGGAAGAGCTTGCGCGCCTTGCGGAGCTGCGCCGGGTCGCCGCTGAGGGTGTACCACTGGGCGTAGGACTGGCCGATGTTGAAGAGCAGCTCGGGGCGATCCGAGAGCTCGTAGCTGCGCTCGAAGTGGAGGACAGCTTGGTCGTAGTTGCCGAGCGCGTATGCGTGCGTGCCGAGCTGGTACTCGCGCTGCGCCTCCGACATCGCCTCGTCGGTCGGCACGGCGCTGCGCAGGTGCACCACCCACGGGCTGGCGTGGGCGTCTTGCGCGACCCAAGGGGCGCTAACGAGGGCGAGCAGGAGGACGCCCCGGACGCGCGTGCGGCGTGCGGACATGGGCGCAGGATAACCCGCATGCGGCGGGCGCGAAACGTCCCCCGGGCGCAGCGGAGGCCTCAGACGTTGAAGCGGAAGTGCATGACGTCGCCGTCTTGCACCACGTACTCCTTGCCCTCGACGCGGAAGAGGCCCTTGGCCTTGACCGCGGCCTCGGAGCCGAGCTGGACGAGGTCGCTCCAGCGCATGACCTCGGCGCGGATGAAGCCGCGCTCGAAGTCGGTGTGGATCTTACCCGCGGCGCCAGGCGCGAGGGTGCCGCGGCGGATCGTCCAGGCGCGCACCTCCTGCTTGCCCGCGGTGAAGAAGGTGATCAGCTCGAGCAGCGCGTAGGCCTGGCGGATCAGGCGGGCGAGGCCGGGCTCCTCGGCGCCGATGCTGCTGAGAAATTCGGCGCGCTCGTCGGGGGAGAGGTCGGCGATCTCCGCCTCGATCGCGGCGGAGATCACGACGACCTCAGAACCCTCGGCGCGGGCGCGCTCGACGAGGGGGGCGACGAGAGGATCGGCGAGGCCGGCGGCGAGCTGGTGCTCGGCGACGTTGGCCGCGTACAGGACCGGCTTGGCGGTGAGCAGGGTGAGGGGCTCTAAGATCTCGCGGTCGGCGTCGTCGAGGGTCATCGTGCGGACGGTGACGCCGCGGCCGAGCTGGTCGAGGATCTTCTCGCAGGTGAGGATGGCCTGGCGCTCGACCTTGTCGCCGCCCTTGGAGGAGCGGCGGGCGCGGCCGAGGCGCTGCTCGACCGACTGCATGTCGCGGAGGATCAGCTCGGTGTTGATGATGTCGACGTCGTCCAAGGGGCCGACCTTGCCGCCGACGTGGATGACGTTGTCGTCGATGAAGCAGCGGACGACGTGGACGATCGCGTCGACGGCGCGGATGTGGCTGAGGAACTGGTTGCCGAGCCCCTCGCCCTCGCTGGCGCCCTTGACGAGGCCAGCGATGTCGACGAACTCGATGGTTGTCGGGACGATCTTGTCGGGCTCGACGACCTTGACCAGCGCCTCCATGCGCGGGTCAGGGACGGAGACCATGCCGACGTTGGGCTCGATCGTACAAAAGGGGTAATTCGCCGACTGCGCGCCCGCGTTCGAGAGGGCGTTGAAGAGGGTCGATTTGCCGACGTTGGGGAGGCCGACGATTCCTACTGCCAGGGCCATGGAGGCCATGCAGGTAGCACAGATCGCGGCGGCCAGCGACGGTAATTGGCGCCCCCGGCGCAATTAAGGAGAGGGCCGCGCGCGGGTGCACACGGCCCTCATGGTGTACGCAGGGGGCGCTACGGGAGCACGCCGCCGACGGTGACGATCGCGTCGATGTAGGCCGCGTCCTCGAACGAGCTGACGCTGTTGTCCTTGATGTACTGCCAGCGGAAGGTGTGCTGGCCGGCGGCGACCGGGTAGTTCTGCTGGGCCCAGCCGAGGTTGCCCGACCACTGGGTCTGCTGGGCGCCGTCGATGAAGAAGCGGAGGAAGTCCCAGTTGGTCTCCGAGCTGACGCGGCGCCAGAAGGAGATGTTGCCGGCGATCGGGAAGTTGAGGGTGACCTCCATGAAGGAGTTCTGGCTGTGGGTGATCAGCCCGGACTTGCCGTTCCACGCGCCCTCTTGCGGGGTCACTTGGCTGGCGACCCACGGCTGGTTGCCGCCGAAGACCCAGTGCGCGCCGAGCGGGCTGCCCTTCTCGAAGTCGTCGCCGAACCAGGAGAGGATGCAGCCGGAGGTGTCGAAGGCGTCGCAGGTGTTGTTGCACGCGAGCGTGCCGAAGATGAAGCCCTGGCTGACGCAATCTTCGCCGCCGAGGTCGATGCCGTCGCATACGTCCTTCTCGTTGATCACGTCGTCGCCGCAGGTGGTGCAGCCGGCCTTGTCAAAGACGCAGACGTCGCTGCAGGTCAGGTCGCCCGAGGCGAAGCCGAGGCTGAGGCAGGACTCGCCGCCGAGCAGGTCGCCGTCGCAGTCCTCGAGGCCGTTGATCGATTGGTCGCCGCAGAGCGCGGGCACACAGGCGTTCGAGCACTCGTCGTCGTCGACGTCGTTGGCGTCGTCGCAGCCCTCGACGCCCTCGTAGACGTAGCCGTCGCCGCAGGTGGCGAGGGCGCAGGTGTCGAGGCAGGCGTCCGTGTTCTCGAGGTTGGCGTCGTCGCACTCTTCGACGCCCTCATAGACGGCGTTGTCGCCGCAGACCGCGAGGGTGCAGGCGTTGGTGCACTCGTTGGTGTCGACGCCGTCGCCGTCGTCGCACTCCTCGCCCTCGTCGAGGTTGCCGTCGCCGCAGACGGGGCCGCCGGTGTCGGTGTCGGTGTCGGTGTCGGTGTCGGTGTCCGTGTCCGTGGTGGTGGAGGTGGTCGGATCGGTGTCAGTCGTGTCGGTTGTGGTGGTGGTCGTCTCGCCCGTCGTGGTCGGGTTCGTGGTGTCGGTGGTCGTGGTCGGGTCGGTGGTCGTGGAGGTGGTCGTGGAGGAGGTCGTCGAGGTCGTTGTTGACGTCGTTGTGGCGGTAGTGGTCCCGTCGGTGGTGCTGTCACCGGTGGTCTCGGTGGTCGTCGCGACGTCGTCGGCGGGACAGCCTGCGAGCAAGAGGGTGAGGGTGAGCGCGGCGGGTGAGAGTGCGGTCCAACGGGTCGACATCATAGAAATTTGGATCTCCAGAAAGGCAGGTCTGGCCAGATTACGCGCGAGGGTGTCGGCGGTCACGCGGTCACAGCGCGCCCGCGCGGGCGTTCGCGCTTGCTGACGCGTCGCTTTGTGGAAGCAGCAGCGGCGCCGCGCAGGTCGATGTCGTCAGCGCTGGACGAGCGAGCGACGTAGCGCGGCGGCGAGCTCGGCGAGCGCGGCCGCGCCGCGGAGGATCGCGCCGCTGGTGTTTACAAAGCCGTGGAACATGTCGCCGTAGCAGCGGTGTTCGACGAGCACGCCGGACTCCTCGAGGCGGCGCGCGTAGGCGTCGCCTTCGTCGCGCAGCGGGTCGAAGCCGAGCGTGAGGATGAAGGCGGGCGGGGCGCCGGCGAGGTCGTCGCAAAAATAGGGGGAGGCGCGAGGGTCGCGGCGCTGCCGCGGATCGGGGACGTAGCGCTCGACGAACCACTCGATGGTGGCGCGCTCTAAAAAAAATCCCTCGCCTAGGCTGGTGATCGAGGGGAAGGACATGGTGAGGTCGACGGCGGGGTAGATGAGGAGCTGGAAGCTCGGGCGGACCGGCTGGCGGCGGGTCTCGAGGGCGACGACGGCGGCGAGGTTGCCGCCCGCGCTGTCGCCGCCGACGGCGAGCCTGCTCGGGTCGAGCCCGAGCTCGGCGGCGCGGCCGTGCACGTAGCGCAGGGCGGCGAGCGCGTCATCGACGGCGGCTGGGAACGGATGCTCCGGCGCGAGGCGGTAGTCGACGGCGATGACGACGATCCCGGCGTCGTCGGCGAGGACCTGGCAGATATCGTCGTGAGAGTCGAGGTCGCCGAGGACGAAGCCGCCGCCGTGGTAGTAGAGGAGGGCGGGCGCAGGGGCGGGGACGTGGCGCGGGCGGTAGATCCTGAGCCTGAGGGGGCCGCCGGGGCCGTCGAAGGCGCGGTCTTCGGCGTCGACGTCGGGGCGCGGCGCGGCGGCGAGCGTGGCGGCCTCCACCCGGAGGTTGGCGCGCGCTTGGGCGAGCGAGAGCTGGTGTGAGGCGGGCTTCTTGAGGCGCCGCTGGAGCGCGAGGATGAGCTGCGCTTGTGGATCGAGGGTGAAGCCGTCGCGGGAGATCGGCGCGCCCGCGAGCCGACTGAGCAGCGGCGCGGGCAGAGCGAGCAGGGCGCGGGCGAGGCGGGCCTCGAGGCGTTGACGGCGAGTGAGGTGGATCATCGGCCGTGCGGCTCGTTCGGGGATCTCTTTGCTCTGCTCGGGGTGTTGAACTGCCAGCGACTCTACCAGTCGCCGATGCCGCCGAGGTTGGTGACCTCTGAGAAGCCGTTGGCCACGAGCACTTGCTTGGCGGCGGCGGCTCGGCCGCCGCGACGGCAGAAGACGACGATCGGGCGGGTTCGATCGCCGCCCTGCGCGTCGAGGACCTCGCCCAGGCGCTGGGCGATCTGATCGTGCGGGATCAGCAGCGAGTTCTCGAGGTGGTGCTCGTGGTACTCGGCTTCGGTGCGCACGTCGAGGAGCAGGGCGCCCTCCTTGACGAGTCGGTGGGCGAGGTGGCGATCTCCGTCTGGAAGCGGCATCGCGCGAGTCTGCCAGAACATCGGCCCGTCCGCTCAACGGGCGAGCGCGCGGGCGAGGTAGCGGCCGGTGTGGCTGCCCGCGGCTCGGGCGAGCGCTTCGGGGGTGCCGGCGGCGACGAGCTGACCGCCGCCGGCGCCGCCCTCGGGGCCGATGTCGATGACGTGGTCGGCGCGCTTGATGACGTCGAGGTTGTGCTCGATGACGAGCACGGTGTTGCCCTCGTCGACGAGGCGATCGAGGACGTGCAGGAGCTGCTCGACGTCGCCGAAGTGGAGGCCGGTGGTCGGCTCGTCGAGGATGAAGAGGGTCTTGCCGGTGGACCTGCGGGCGAGCTCGCGGGCGAGCTTGATCCGCTGGGCTTCGCCGCCCGAGAGGGTGAGCGCGCGCTGGCCGAGGGTGAGGTAGCCGAGGCCGACGTCGCGCAGGGTCTCGAGCTTGACGCGCAGGGAGGGGTGGTTGGCGAAGAAGTCACACGCCTCGGCGATCGAGCCCTCGAGCACGTCGGCGACGCTCTTGCCGCGGTAGGTGACCAAGAGCGTCTCGCGGTTGTAGCGCCGGCCGCCGCAGGCGCGGCAGGTGACGTAGAGGTCGGGGAGGAAGTGCATCTCGATGCGCTTCACGCCCTCGCCTTGGCACTCCTCGCAGCGGCCGCCCTTGACGTTGAAGCTGAAGCGCGCGGGGCCGTAGCCGCGCACCTTGGCGTCGTTGAGGTTGGCGTAGAGGGCGCGCAGCTCGGAGAAGATCCCCGTGTAGGTGGCGGGGTTGGAGCGCGGGGAGCGGCCGATCGGTGACTGATCGACGTCGATGACCTTGTCGAGCAGCTCTAGGCCGCTGATGCCGCCGTGGGCGAGGCCGAAGGTGGCGGCGCCGTTCAAGCGGCGCCGCGCCTCGGCGAGCAGGGTGTCGATGACGAGGGTGGATTTTCCAGAGCCGCTGACGCCGGTGACGCAGGTGAAGGCGGCGATCGGGATCCGGACGTCGATCCCGCGGAGGTTGTTGCCGCGGGCGTCTTTGATAAAAAGTGCGGGCCCGTCGACGGGGCGGCGTCGGCTGGGGACGGGGCTCGCGGCGCGGCCGCTGAGGTAGGCGGCGGTGAGCGAGCGCGGCGCTCGTAGCAGCTCGGCGAGGGTGCCGGCGGCGACGACATCACCGCCGCCAGCGCCGGCGCCGGGGCCCATGTCGACGATGTAGTCGGCGCTGCGGATGGTGTCCTCGTCGTGCTCGACGACGATGACGGTGTTGCCGAGGTCGCGGAGCTGGAGGAGGGCGGCGATGAGGCGGTCGTTGTCGCGCTGGTGCAGGCCGATCGACGGCTCGTCGAGGATGTAGGTGACGCCGACGAGGGCCGCGCCGATCTGCGTCGCGAGGCGGATCCGCTGTGCTTCGCCGCCGGAGAGGGTCATCGTCGGGCGGTCGAGGGTGAGGTAGGCGAGGCCGAGCTCGACCATAAAAAAGAGGCGCTGGCGGGCCTGCGTGAGCGCCGCGTCGGCGATCTCGGCGGCCTCGCCGACGAGCTCGAGGTCGCTGAGCAGGGCGGCGAGGCGGTCGAGCGGGAGGGCGCAGAACTCGGCGATGTTCCTGCCGGCGACGCGGACCATGCGCGACTCGAGGCGGAGTCTTTGTCCCTGGCACTCGGTACATGTGACTTCAGACATGTACTCTTCGACCTGTCCCAGAGCGTCGTCGTCGTCGTCGTCGCCTTGCGCCTTGCCGCCGTCGTCGCGGAGGCGGCGCTGGAGGGCGGGGATCAGGCCCTCGAAGGGGGCGGCGCGCCTGCCGACGCCGGGGATCTCGCGGTCGCCGCTGCCGTGTAAGAGCGCGCGGCGGTGCTCCTCAGGGAGCGCGCGCCAGGGGGCGTAGAGGTCGACGCCGTAGGCGCGGGCGACGGCGTCGATCTGGGCGTGCAGGGCGCGGCCTCCGCGGCGGAGCAGCGGCTGGAGGGCGCCCTCCTTGACGCTGAGGTGCTCGTTCGGGACCAGGCGGCGCGGGTCGAAGACGCGGCGGTGGCCGAGGCCGTCGCAGGCGGGGCAGGCGCCGTCGGGGCTGTTGAAGGAGAAGTGGGCGGGGGTCAGCTCGGGGTAGGTGAGGCCGTGGCTCGGGTCAGAGAAGCGCTCGCTGAACGCGAGGTCGACGCCGTCGGCGAGCACGAGGCGGAGGTGGCCGCCGCCGAGGCGCAGGGCGACCTCGATCGAGTCGGCGAGGCGTCCGCGGATCCCTGGCTTTTGGACCAGACGGTCGACGTAGACGTCGACGTCGTGGGGGCGCGCGGGGTCGAGGGAGATCGGGGCGGCGAGGTCGCACAGCTCGCGGTCGATGGCGACGCGGACGAAGCCCTGGCGGCGCAGCTCGTCGAAGAGCTCGCGGTGATCGCCGACGAGCTGACGGACGACCGGGGCGACGACGCTGAAGCGGGCGCCCTCAGGCAAGGCGAGGGCGGCCTCGATCATCTGCGAGGCGCTGTGGCGGACCATGCGCTGGCCGCTGACGTGGCTAAAGACCTCGCCGACGCGGGCGAAGAGGAGGCGGAGGTAGTCGTAGATCTCGGTGGTGGTGCCGACGGTGGCGCGGGGGTTGCGGCCGGCGGACTGCTGCTCGAGCGCGATCGCGGGCGAGAGGCCCTCGATGAGGTCGGCGTCGGGCTTGGGGAGCTGGGCGAGGAAGAGGCGGGCGGCGGCGGAGAGGCTCTCGACGTAGCGGCGCTGGCCCTCCGCGAAGATGGTGTTGAAGGCGAGGCTCGACTTGCCCGAGCCCGAGGGGCCGGTGATCACGACGAGGCGATCGCGCGGCAGGTCGAGGTCGATGCCCTTGAGGTTGTGGGTGCGGGCGCCGCGGATCCGGATGGTCGTGGGCGCGCTGAGCCGGAGGTCGCTCATGAGGCGGCCCGGCGGTGCGCCTCGCCGCGGGCGTAGGCGACGGCGGCGAAGAAGCTCGAGGGATCGGCGACGCCGCGGCCGGCGATGTCGCGGGCGGTGCCGTGGTCCGGTGAGGTGCGGACGAAGGGGAGCCCGAGGGTCATGTTGACGCCGTCGTGCATGTGCATGAGCTTGAAGGGGGCGAGGCCTTGGTCGTGGTACATCGCGACGAGGCCGTGGTAGCGGCCGCTGGCGTGCCACGGAAAGGCGGTGTCGGCGGCGAGCGGGCCCTCGAAGGTGCAGGGCTCGCCGGCGCCGTCGGCCCAGGCGCGGAGCTGGTGGATCGCTGGGGTGATGATCGTCGCCTCTTCGGCGCCCAGGAGGCCGCGCTCGCCCGCGTGCGGGTTGAGGCCGAGGACGCCGATCTTCGGCGCGTTGATGGAAAAGTGGCGGCGCAGCCCGAGGGCGAGCAGGCGGGCGGCGCGGGTGATCGCGGCGGGCGTGAGGGCGTCGGGGACCTCGCGCAAGGGGAGGTGAATGGTGGCGAGCACGACGCGTAGACGATCGCCGGCCATCAGCATCGCGAAGTCGTCGACGCCGGCGCGGGCGGCGAGGTACTCGGTGTGGCCGGGATATAAAAAACCTTCGGCGCGGCAGCGGGCCTTGTCGATCGGCGCGGTGACGAGGGCGCGCGCGGGCGCTTCTTCAAGGACGAGGTCGACGCCGCGCTCGAGCGCCTGCACTTGGCTGAGCTCGGCCGGTAAGCCGGGGACGAGGTAGGGCCGCAGGGCGTCGAGGCCGCGATCGGCCCACCCTGCGGCGAGCTCGGCGCGCAGGCGCCCTAGGTGCGCGAGGCCGGCGACGACGCGATCGCCGGGGCGGAGCAGGCCCGCGTCGCCGAGGCGGAGGAGGAGCTCGGGGCCGATCCCTTCGGGGTCGCCTTGGGTGAGGACGAGTGCTGGGTGCATGGCCGTCGCTTGGCGCGGAGGGCCGGGCAGCCTACCATGAGCGCCCGTCGATGACCCGCGCTCTCCCGACCCTCGCTGGCCTCTTGCTCTGGAGCGTGACCGCCGCGAGCGGAGCCTTGTGGAGCGCCGAGCTGGCCGCGGAGCCGACGCGGCTCACGCCACAAAAACCGCCGCGCAGCGACGAGCAGGTCGAGCCGGCGGCGGACGGCGCGGGCAAGGAAGGGGCCGCGCCCAGCGAAGGTGACGCGCCAGGCGAGCCCGCGGCGCAGCCCCCGGCTCAGCCCGCGCAGCCGCGCCGGCAGACGCCGCAGCGCGAGGTTCAAGGGTTGAGCGCGGCGCTGTCGACGCCGGACTTGGCGCGCTTGCCCCGCTTTGACGCGCCGGTGGTGGTCCCGGGGCTGCCTGATCGTGTGGCGGGGATCAGCGGGGCCTTCGCGGCGATGATCGGCTGGAGCGGCGGGGCGGCGGCGCCCGAGCTGGTCGACCGCCAGCGCCGTCCGCCGCTGCTGCCGCGGCCGGCGTCGATCGGCGCGACGCTGCTGCCTGGGGAGCGCTTCCGTTATGACGTGACCTTCAGCGGCAACCCGACGGGGATCGCGGAGGCGAAGGTCACCGCGCGCGAGCCGGGGCCCTTCGGCGGGCCGGAGCGGCTGCGCCTCGATGGTTTCGCGCGGACCAGCGGCGTGGTCTCGCTGTTGACCACGCTGACGTATGAGATCACCTCGTGGGTCGACGCGCTGAGCGGCGCGCCGGTCGAGGGGCAGGCGATCACGAAGCGCACGAGCCTCGGCAAGAGCCGGCGCCGCGACACGCAGACGACCTTCGCGGGGCGCGGCATGGTCGAGGTGACGGACACGCGTCAGGCCGAGGCGACCACGAAGAGCACGGTCCGCCGGCGGATCCCGGCGGACACGTTTGACACGCTCTCGATCATGGCGTGGGTGCGCGCGCTCGATCTGGCCCCGGGCGAGCGGGCGCGCACGCACGCGCTCGACGGCAAGATCTTGCTCCGCGTCGAGATCGTCGGAAAAGGGCCGAGCAGGCTCGAGCCGATGCCCTCGATCGGGACGGCGCTGGGGCTCGCGCCCGAGGATGTTTATGAGGTCGAAGGCTCGATCACGCGGGTCGATTCGCTCGGCGTCGCAATGGTCGGTAAAAAGACGTATAAAATGCGCGCGTGGATCAGCGACGACGGCCGACGGATCCCGCTCGTGCTCGAGAGCGACATCTGGCTCGGCGTCGTGCGCTTGATCTTGACCCAATACGACCCGCCGCAGGGGTCCGCCGGTGAGCGCGACGCGCCCTGAACTTTTTCCCAAAGTGGTGCGTGTCGCGGGTATTACACTCGGGTCTCCGCGGCCATGACGCAGCGATATCGTCCACTCTATAAGCTCGACGCTGGCGGCATGGCTGAGGTCTTTGTCGCCGAGGCGCTGTCGGTCGCGGGCTACTCGAAGCGCGTCGCGATCAAGCGGATCCTGCCGGGGCTGGTCAAGGACGACCGCTTCACCCGCATGTTCCTGGACGAGGCGAGGATCAGCCTGCGCCTCAACCACGCGAACGTCGTCTCGGTCCAAGAGCTGGGCGAGAGCGACAACACGTACTTCATCGTGATGGAGTTCGTCGAGGGCACGAACCTCAAGAACATCCTCGAGGCGCAGGCGAAGCGCGGCCGGCCGCTGCCGGTGCCGCTGACGGTGTGGATCCTCAATGAGGTGCTCAAGGGGCTCCACTACGCCCACCAGCTCCGCGACGACGCGGGCGTGCCGCTGGGGATCGTGCACCGCGACGTGTCGCCGCCGAACATCTTGATCTCGTGGAACGGCGAGGTGAAGCTCACCGACTTCGGCCTCGCGAAGGCGACCACGCAGGTCGAGTCGACCGACCCGGGGGTGGTGAAGGGCAAGTACAGCTACCTGTCCCCAGAGGCAGCCCACGCGCAAGAGGTCGATCACCGCTCGGACGTCTTCGCGGTCGGGATCCTGGCCTTCGAGATGTTGACCGGGCGCCGCCTCTTCAAGGGGAAGAACGACTTCCAGACGATCGCCCTGGTCCGCGCGGCGGAGGTGCCGAGCCTCCGCTCGTTCAACCCAGAGGTGCCGGCCGAGCTCGAGGCGATCCTGAACAAGGCGCTGGCGAAGGACGTGAACGCCCGCTACCAGACCGCCGATGACTTCGCCCACGACCTGCTGACCTTCTTGTTCAAGAAGCAGCTCATGGTCGGCAGCCGCGACATGATCGAGCTGCTGCGGCCGCTCCGCCAGGAGCGAGAGCGGGAGCTAGCGGCGCATCAACGGCAGGCCGAGCAGGAGCGGTCGCCGAACGGAATGAACTTGATCATCGACCTCATTCAGGAGGAGATGATCCACTTCCGGTCGCTGGGTGAGGCGCCGATGGACCGCACCGGCGCGGTGCCTGTGGCGGGTGGTCCGGTGTTCCCGACGGCGCCCGCGGATCCGTCCAAGCCGATCGACCTCGAGGACTTCAGCCCCGGCTCGGGCTCGCTGGGGCTCTCTCCCACGCCGCTGCCGCCGCTGCGCGATGACTCGAATTCGGGCGCAGGTCGGCCGAGCGCGAGCCAGAGCGGGCGCGGGAGCCAGAGCGGTCGCCGCGCGGCGCGCAGCGGCAGCGGCGCGGCGCCCGTAGGCCCCGCGGCGAAGACCTCGCCCAAGCTGGCCGCGCCCCTCCAGCCGCCGATGCCGACGGTCGCGGACGCGGGCTCGGGCTCATGGCTGATCATCGTCGCCGTGCTCGGCGTGCTGGCGGTGGTCTTCTTCTTTGTGCTGCGATGATCGAGTCCTTCGGAGGCCGGCGGCCGGTGATCGACCCGACCGCGTTCGTCCACGAGGCCGCGGTGCTGATCGGTGACGTGCGCGTCGGCGCTGGCGCGAGCATCTGGCCGGGGGCGGTGCTGCGCGGCGACGACGCGCCGATCGTGATCGGCGAGCAGAGCTCGATCCAAGACGGATCGCTGATCCACGCGACCGAGGGCCAGTCAGCGACGGTGGTGGGTCGCCGGGTGACGGTCGGCCACGGGGTGATCTTGCACGGCTGTACGATCGGTGACGCGTCGCTGATCGGCATGGGCTCGATCGTCTTGGACAACGCGGTGATCGAGGGCGGCGCGTTCGTCGGGGCGGGCGCGTTGGTCCCGCCGAACCGCTTGGTCCGCGCCGGTGAGATGGTGATGGGCAGCCCGTGCCGGGTGGTCCGAGCGCTCGGACCGAAGGACCTCGCGTGGATCGAGCATAGCTGGCGGGCCTACGCGAAGCGGGCCGCCGAGTACCTGGCCGAGCGCGCCGGCTGAGCGCCCGGAGCGAGGGACAAAAGGGCACAAAAAAAGGCCCTCACCATCGCTGGTGGGGCCTTTTGGGGGTGCGAGGAGAGGGACTCGAACCCTCACATCCGTTGGACACACGAACCTGAATCGTGCGCGTCTACCAATTCCGCCACCCTCGCGACGGGAGACGGGAGGCTAGAGGCATTCCTCGGCGACGTCAAGGGGGGTGAGAGCCTTCACGGGGGATCGCCAGGGCGGCGGGTGACCCGCTACCATCCGAGATGATGCGGATCTGCAACCCTGGGCTCGTCGTTGTTCTTATCATCGCCTCCACGTTGGCCGCCGCTTGCGGTGACGATGGCTCCGCTTCGGCGACTGAGACCGACACGGGCGCGGAGACCGACACCACGAGCGCAGGCAGCACGACCAGCGTCGACAGCGAGACGGGGGTCGAGAGCGCGACGGACACGGACACGGACACGGACACGGGCGGCACCACCGAAGATCCGTCGCCCTTCGACGGCGAGCCGCTGCCGCCGGCGGATCCGGGTGACTGGATCTGGGTGGACTTTCCCGAGGCGCTCTGCCGCGACGGCTCGTCGACGGGGATCGGCGTGCGCTACGGGGCCGAGAACAAGGTGGTGATCTTCTTTGAGGGCGGCGGCGCTTGCTTCAACCAAGTGAGCTGCTTGACCAACCCCTCAGCCTACAACGGCAGCAATTTCGACGGCTGGAAGGACGGCGGCGGCCAGAGCGGGATCTTTAACCTGGAGAACCCCGACAACCCGGTGGGCGAGTGGAGCTTCGTGTATGTGCCCTACTGCACGGGAGACGTGCACGCGGGCGACTCTCCGGGGTCGGAGGCGCCGGGCTCCGGGGGGCCGCAGCAGTTCGTCGGCTACCGCAACGTCGAGGCGTTCTTGGAGCGGGTTTACCCGACCTTCAAGGGCGCGGAGCAGGTCTTGGTCACGGGGGTGTCGGCGGGCGGCTTCGGCGCGGCGCTGAACTACCCGCGGATCTCGGACTCCTTTAAGGGGGAGGTCGTGCTGCTGGATGACTCGGGCCCGCCGATGGCAGACATGTTCCTCAAGCCATGTCTCCAGAGCCAGTGGCGGGAATTCTGGGGGCTGGACATGACGCTGCCGGCGAGCTGCGACGACTGCTTCCCCGACGACGGCGGCGGCCTGGTCAACCTGATCTCGTACTACGGCGAGGCGTACCCGAACGAGGTGAAGGGGCTGATCTCGAGCGAGCAGGACAGCGTGATCCGCACCTTCTACGGCTTCGGCGGCAACGACTGTAAGGCGATCCTGCCGACCATGAGCGGCGCCGAGTACAAGGACGGCCTCTACGACCTGCGCGACAACTACATCAAGGACGGCGCGATGTGGGGCTCGTTCATCATCCCGGGCGAGACGCACACGTGGATCGGCGGCAACGGGACCTTCTATAACACCGAGGTCAGCGGGATGCTGCTGGTCGACTGGGTGACGGACCTGCTGGCGCGCGACCCAGTGCACATCAGCCCGTGAGCGGGGGCGCTCGGGCGGCCGTCTAGAGGAGGCGGTTGGAGGCGATCCCGACCGCCGGCACGCCGGCGTCGCGGGCGGCGGCCATCACCCGGATCACCTTGCCGTACGGGACCTTGCCGTCGGCGTCGATGGCGACCTTGCCGTCGGCGAGCAGCTTGGGGTTGGCCTTGAGCGTGGCGACCATGGCGTCGTAGTCGTCGCTCAGCTCGGTCTCGCCGAGCTTCGCCTTGCCCGCGGCGTCGATCGAGATCAACAAGGTGGCGTTGGGGTCGCTGGGGCTCTGCACCGGCGACGAGGTCGGGATGTTGACCGGGAGCTGGGTGTTCTCCTGCGGGGTCGCGACCATAAAGATGATCAGCAAGGAGAGCAGCACGTCGGTCATCGGCGTGACGTTGATGTCGCAGACGGCCCCGTCGTCGCTCCCTGCTGATGCCCCAGCCATGCGTGCAGGCTACTCGGGGCGAGGGCGTAGGTCGAGCCCGCCAGAGGTAGAGAAGAGGTCTGCGCGCTCGAGATCGTGAGGCGCGATGTGTGACGCGGATCACCTTCGCGCCTCGAGCGATCTCGCTAGAATGCGCGGATGCTCCGCGTTACGCGCTCTTTTTGGCCTATCACCGCCCTCTCAGCCCTTTTTGTGATCACCGCGTGTTCGGGGGACGACAGCTCGACGGGGGCGACGACCGCCTCGACGAGCGACTCCTCCGACAGCGACACGAGCAGCTCGAGCAGCTCGACCAGCGACGCGACGACGACCACCGCTGGCACGACGACGACGTCGGGCGAGACGGACACGAGCTCGTCCTCGTCCACCGATCCGACGACGACCACCGACGCGACGACGAGCACCACCGACGCCTCGACGACGGACGACACCTCGACCACCGACGCGACGACGACCAGCGGCGGCGACGGGGTGTGCGGCAACGGCGAGCTCGAGGACGGCGAGGTCTGTGACGACGGCAACTTGGTCACCGAGGCGCCCGGCAACAACGTCAAGCCGCACCAGTACGCGGACGGTCAGTGCATCGACAACTGCGGCCTCGTCCTGCCGACCTGCGGCGACGGCCAGCTCGACCCGGGCGAGCAGTGCGACGACGGCAACCAAGACAGCCTCGACGCGTGCACGACCTCGTGCACGAAGAACGAGGGCAGCTACCACGACCCCTGCTTCCGCCTCTGCAACGGCAAGACCTGCTCGGCGAACGACGTCGCCGCGGGGGAGATCACCGGCTGCGAGAAGATCGTCGCGCCCGCGGGCGCGCTGAAGATCTGCTACGAGAGCGGCAACGTGAAGATCCAGGGGATCATCGACAAGAAGCTCTACTTCGCCGAGGGCGACTGCTCGATCTCGGCGCAGAAGTGCACGGGGCTGTTTTGTCCGGGGAGCGCGACCTTTGGCAACTACGACGCGTTCAACGCCTGCCCGGACGGGACCACCCTGGTCGACCGGACGACCGAACAAGGCGGCGTGAAGGTGCAGACGAAGGTGTGCCAGAAGGTGTGCGCCAGCGACATCGAGTGCCGCTGGAACGCGCACGACGAGTTCTGGAAGGCGCCGGGCCGCTACCGCTGCCAGACCACGCCGGACTCGAAGGGCGTGAAGATCTGCGCCGACGCGCAGAACCAGTAGGATCTCAGACAAACGCGTCGCCCTCGGCAGAGGGCGGCGTGTCTTTTGTGGGCCCTAGGGCGCGAGCGCCTCAAAAAAGGGACTAGGCGCGGCTGAGCTGGGCGCGCAGGCCCTTGGCCCAGCCGTCGAGGTCGCCGAGGGCGCTCTCGAGGAGGGCCTGGGACTCGGCGAGCTCGCGCATCAGGGCGTCCAAGAGCTGGCGGGCGCGCTGGAGGCGGCGCTTGATCGTGCCGGTGGGGGTCTCGAGGATCTCCGCGATCTCGGGGATCGACAGCTCCTCCCAATAAAAGAGCTCCACCGCGACCTGCATGTCGACGGGCAGGCGACGGAGGGCGCGCAGCAGGAGGGTCTGCTCCTGCTCGGCCGCGAGCGCGCCGGTGGGGGTGGGTCCCTGGAGATCGGCGATCGAGGCCTCGTCGATCTCCTCGGCGAGGCCGCCGGCGCGGTGGCGCTCGCGGAGGTGATCGTAGAGGCGGCGCCGCGCGATCACGAAGATCAGGGTGCGGAAGCTGGCGTCGCCGCGAAAATTGGCCTGTCCGTGGAGACAGCTCAAGAAGGTCTGCTGGGTGAGATCCTCGGCGGCGTCGTCGACCTTGTTGCGGAAGAAGCGGAAGATCGGCGAAAAATGGCGGCCGAAGAGCTCGCGACCGGCGGCGGCGTCGCCGGATCTCCAGGCGCTCAAGAGCTCGTGGTCGTCTCGCACGCGGCGATCATACCGAAGGCGGCTCACAGGCGCGCGACCAACCATACGAGGCCAGCGAGGGCGATCGCCGCGCTCAGCCAGCGGCGCCAGGGCCGGGCGCGGAGGAGGCGCGTGCGGCCGAGCAGCGCGAGCGACGGGGTGATGAGGGCGAGCGCGAGGAGCTGGCCCGCCTCGACGCCGAGGTTAAAGAGCGCGAGCGCGCCGAGCTGATCCCGGGCGGGTAGGCCGACGAGGGCGAGCGCGCTGGCGAAGCCGAAGCCGTGAATGAGGCCGAAGGGCAGGGCCACGCGCCAGCGGCCGCGGGCCCCCGCGCCGAGCAGGTTCTCTAGGCCCACGTAGGCGATCGTCAGGCCGATCAGCGGCTCGATGACCGCGGCGGTCGGCGACCACACGCCGAGGGCCGCGGCGCCGAGGCTGAGCGAGTGGCCGACGGTGAAGGCCGTGATCACGGCGACGTGCGCGCGCAGCGAGGCGGCGACGAGCAGAAGGCCGAGGAGGAAGACGAGGTGATCGAGGCCGCTGAGGATGTGCTCGACGCCGAGCGCGAAGTAGGGCCATCGCTCGTGATCCGGGGCTGGCTCGCTGCCTGGGTCTGGTCTCAGCTTGGGGTCTGGGTCTGCGGCTGGCTGCTCGGGTGCTGCGCGCGGCTCGTGCGCTGAGGGCGGCGACCGCAGCGCGTCGAGGTCGAGGCTGAGGCGCGAGCGCATGCGGTGGAGGACCCGCTCGGCGCGCACACCCTCGCCTGCGAGGGCGACTCGGGCGATGTGGCGGTGCCCGCCGCCGAGGCGGATGAGCGGGGCGAAGTCGATCTCCAGCGCCGAACCGGGGGCGGGGCAGCGGTAGCTGGCTTGGATCTCGAGGCCGTCCTCTTCGACGAGGGCGGCGCGCTCGAGCCGCGGCGCGCACACGTCAGCGCGGAGGCGCATCGCGATCGCCTCGACGAGGCGCTCGCGGAGCAGCGCCTCGCCGCTCATCAGCTCGAGCTCGCTGAGGGTCGCGTCGTCGTCGCCGTCGAGCTCTGGCGCGAGCGCGCGCAGCTCGCCGCGGGCGAAGGTGAAGGTCGCGTGGATGACGGCGCCGTCGACCCGATAGAGGCCTTGCGAGAGGCCGATCTGGTGGGCGTCCGCGGCGAAGGGGGCGGCGAGGGAGGCGACGAGCGCGACGAGCGGCGCGAGCGAGCGCGCCGGCGCACAGCGGAGCCCTCGGCGAGAGGACGGCGGATCCGAGGGCGAGAGGTGAGGGGTACGGGGCGACGCGGCGATCACTCGAGCTCGGCCTTGGACCACTGGGTCAGGGCGGCCGCGGCGGACTCGACGAGCCCGGCGATGTGGGGGCCGAGGGAGTTGGTCTCCTCGTAGTGATCGCCGGGCGCCTCGTTTAAATACGGCATCGAGTCGGCGAGCACGTAGTCGTAGTCGGGGATGATGTAGCCGAGCTCGTCGTCGCCGAGGCCGATGAGCCAGCGGTAGGTGCCGCTCATCTTGTCTTTGATGTAGGGGCCGGCGGGGGCTTGATCGAGCGCGGGCGGGTTGCGGTTGGTCGGATCGACGAGAGGCACGCCAGGGGCGTTGACCTTGCTGCCGTCGTAGCCGCCGATCGCCAGCTCTGGGAGCAGCTCGCCGGGGATCGAGAGGAATTGGATCGGGCCGAGGTTGATGAGGGTCATCTCGGTGCGCACGCGCATCTTGTCGGAGCCGCGAACGGGCGGGTAGGTGGTGCGCTTGAGGACGCCGGCCTCGAAGAGGAATTGATAGGTGGTGTTGATGACCTCGGGGAAGAAGATGAGGTTGGCGAAGGAGAGCCTCGGGGCGGCGATCGACTCGCCGTTGGCGACGGCGTCGAGGGCCATCTCGCCGAGGAGCTGGCCGATCGCGTCGGCCTTGGCGAAGCTGGCGCTCTTGTAGACGCCGCCGTCAGGGTCGTGCACCTCGACGCCGAGGGTGGTCATCATGCCGCCGACGGCGGCGTTCAAGAAGATCGCGGGGCCGCCGAGGCCGGGCGCGCTCGGGGCGCTCTGCCACACAGAGCCCTCCTCGACCGTCTTGCGGAGCGCGTGCACGAAGTCAGAGGTGAGCAGGAGGTTCTTGTCGGCCAAGGTCTCGGGGTGGCAGCCGTAGGAGATGACGGTGGCGATGGTTTGGTCGTCGGCGCCGACGAAGCGGGCGGCGCCGATGAACTCGTCGACGACCCACGGATCGCGGCTGTCACGGATCACGTTGGCGACGCCGAGCTCGTGGTAGGTGGAGATGTCGACCTCGCCGACGACGAGCTCTTTGACGGGGGCGATCGACTTGAAGGCGCCCGCGATGGCGCTGACGGCGGCGCCGTGGACGGCGGCCTGGTAGGCGGGGTCGTAGCCGGACTGCAGGAATTCGGCGCCCCACAGGCCCATGGTGTCGGGGCCCTCGTGGTTGTGGGTGGCGTGGATGACGAGGTGATCGAGGTCGATGCCTTCCTCGACCAGCAGCGCGCGGATCGCCTCGGTGTCGTCGTTGAAGAGGCCGACGAGGTCGAGGGCGACGATCCCCAGGGTGGTGTTGCCTTGCTCGAGCACGAGCGCGCGCGCCCAGAGGCCGTCGCCCTCGCCGCGGAGGCCGTCCGCGGCGCCTCGTACGCCGGCGGCGGCGCGCCCGTCGCCGAAGCCGGCGATCCAGCTCGCTTGGAGGGCGCCGTCGCCTTCGCCCTCGTCGGCGCCGTTGTAGCCGGGATCGTCCGGGCAGAGGCGGTCGCAGCCGCAGTCGAGCAGGGTGTCTTGATTGGAGACGTAGCGGCCGTCGCCGTTGACGTCGACCCACGCCTCAAAGCAGGTGGGCACGATCGAGACGACGGAGGCGCCGGCCGCGAGCGGCGCGTCGGCGAGCGGGTCGCAGCGGCCGCTGGGATCTCCGGGGCAGTACAGATCGGGGGGCGGACCGCTGGGCTCGCCGGTCTCGCCATCGGTCGTCGCGCTGGTGGTCTCAGCCGCCGTGGAGGTGCTCTCGGCGGTGGTGGTGGCGCTCGTCGTGGTGGAGGTGTCGGTGGTGGAGGTGTCGGTGGTGGCGCTCTCGCTGCCGTCGGCCTCGCCGGTGTCATCGCCGCAGGCGGCGAGCAGCAGGGCCCCGGTGCTGAGGACGATCAAGGAGGAGCGGCGGGAGCGCGAGGACATGCCGGCGACGATAAACGAGCGCTCGCGCGCTCGCTACTGCCCGCGCTCGGCGGCTGAGGAGGCGAGCTAGCGCTTCGGCGGGGCGTTCGGGGCGTCCGGCGAGGGCGAGGGGGGGCCGCCGTAGGCCGCGATGGGGCCGAATTCCGGCGAAGGCTCGGGCGTCGGCGCGACCTCTGGGGCCGGTGTCGGCGTCGGTGTCGGGGTCGGCGTCGGCGTCGGGGTCGGCGTCGGGCTGGCCCCGCGTTCAGAGGGCGTGTCCGCCGCGGGCGCCTTGGTCTCGCCGCCGCAGCCGACGAGGAGCAGGCCGGCGGCGAGGGAGAGCGCGGCCAGCGGGGAGGCGGCCGAGGGCGGCGCCGCATGGCAGAAGGGACAGGTCGTGGTGTGCGAGCGGAGGTGACGGGAGCAGGCTGGGCAGAGCTTCACGCGGCCATCGTAGCGCGTCCGCGGCGCGTCTGGTGAGGGCTAGCCGCGGCGGCGGGCCGCGGCTCCGCGCCGCTCACTTGGCGGGCTTGGGCGCGGGCTCGGCGACGAAGGGGCTGGGCGGGGCGTCCTCATCGGGCGCAGGTTGGCCGCGGCCGCCGTCGGTGATCGTGTCGGCGGGGGGGCCGCCGTAGGCTGAGACGGGGCCGTTTGAGTCGTCGGTGGTGCTGGTGCTGGTGCTGGTGGTCGCGTCGGTGGTCGCGTCGGTGGTGCCGCTGGTCTCGGTGGTCGACTGCGTGGTCGAGCTGCTGCTGCTGCTCGTGTCGGTGGTGCCGTCGGTGCCCGGGGACTTGCCGTCGTCGCCGCAGCCGGCGAGCGCGAGGCCGGCGGCGAGGGAGAGCGCGGCGAGCTTCGGGGCGCCGTGGCTGAGCGCTGTATGGCAGAAGGGACAGGTTGTAGGGTTGTCGCGGAGGTGGCGGGAGCAGGCTGGGCAGAGCTTCACGCGGCCATCGTAGCGCTGATCTCGGCGGCGGATGGCGCGAGTTCTTTGGGCCGCGCGCGGAGCCGTACACGCGCGCAGCGGCGGGCGCGATCGCTCAGCGCGGCGGCTCACCTCCGCCGCGGAGGCGCTGCTGCTCGGCCGTGAACGCGGCGACGTCAACGGGTTCTCCAGGGCCTGTCGCTTGGACCAGGCGAGAGACCCTCGGTTCGTCGATCTGCACGGGCCCGTGGCGGGCGCGGAGCTCCGGATCCAGGTGCTCGCGGATCAGCCGGAACAGGCCATTATCAAACCCTTGACCGCCAGAGGGCGCGACCTGCTCGACGCGCTCGCGCAGGCCCTCGCGCGCTAATTCGCCCGCCCGGTGGAGGCAGAAGGGGTTGTTGCCAGGGCGGCCGAGCAGCGGCTCGGAGGCGGCGGTGCAGCCGGCCATGCAGGTCTCGGCGTAGTAGCAGCCGCGGCAGTAGCCCCAGAGATCGTCGAGGGTGCGGCGGCTGATGTAGCGGATCTCGGGGGCGCGGCTCCAGATCGCCGCCAGGCCGTGCTCGCGCCAGCTACCGCCGATGTTGGCGGCGCCGCCCAGGGTGGGGCAGCTCTTGATCGCGCCGTCGCTCTCGATGCCGATGGTCTCCTTGCCGGCGTTGCAGCCGCCGAAGTGGCCGCCGAGGCGACGCCTGAGGCGGTGCTCGAGCGGGCCGAAGTAGCCGAGGTTGTTGGCGGGCCAGACGGTGACGCCGAGCTCGTCGCAGCGATCGAGGAGGAGGACGAGGCCGTCGAAGAGCTCGGGGATCATGTAGGGCTGGAGGATCAGCTCGGGGTGGTCGGCGGCGTTGCCGTGGGCGACGGTGATCTGGAGCTGCCAGGCGCGTACGCCGGCCTCGGCGAGCAGCTCGGCGAGGGGGAGCAGCTCGTGGCGGCTCCGCTGGTTGATCTGGGTGTTGCAGGCGATCCGCGCGCCTGCGCCGCGCAGGTGCGAGAGCGCCGCGAAGGCGCGCCTCCAGCTGTGCGGGCGGTTCCGTACGAGGTCGTGCGAGGCCTCGAGGCCGTCGATCGAGACCGAGACGCTCTGCACGCCGGCCTCGACCATCGCGTCGGCGCGCGCCTTGGTGAGGTTGTAGCCGCCGGTGGTGACGGCGCAGGCCATGCCCGCGGCGCGGATCGCTCGGATCACCAGGATGAAGTCGTCGCGCAGGTAGGCCTCGCCGCCGATCAAGACGACCTCGCCGACGCCGATCTCAGCGAGCTCGTCGACCAGCCGCAGGGCCTCTTCGGTGCTCAGCTCGCCGGGGCGACGCGCCTCCGAGCGCGGGCCGCAGTGGAGGCAGCGCTGGTCGCAGGCGAGCGTGAGCTCCCAGACGGCGAGGCGCGGGCGGTGCATCTCACCTGGCGCGAGGGGCAGCTTCCAGCGCGATCGCGAGGGCGGCAGGTTGGCGACCACGGGCAGGCGCCTGCGCATCTCTTCGAGGCTCATCGTCCGCGAGACTAGCGCGGATCTCGTCGGCGCGGATCTCGGCGCAGGTCGCGTCGACCGGTGCGGTGTCGCGCGGCGCGTGGGCGTCACCTTGTGTCGGTCTGGTAGCCGGGGCAGAGTGGTGACCTGGGCGCGTCCGCTGCGTCGCGCTCGCTTGGGTCGCCTCCTCCGCGCGGGGTGGCGGCGGTCGTGGTCGTGGATCAGGAGGTCTGGTGAGCATGCATTCTTTCATCGCAACGAATAATAAGGGCGCCCAGGGCGCTGTGCTGTCTCTCGCGCTGCTCGTCGCTGGGTGCAGCGGCGATGACGGTGACTCGGCGGGTGAGACCGGGGCGACCGCGGGCACCGCGACCGTCGGCACGAGCACCAGCGACACGACGAGCGAGGGCTCCGACAGCGCGACGACGAGCGCCTCCGGCGCCTCGGACAGCGCGACCCAAGGGACGACGGCGACCACCGCGAGCTCCGAGAGCGAGAGCAGCGACAGCGCGACGACCGGCGACTCCGACAGCAGCAGCGACTCGGCGACCACGGGCCAGGTGAGCGTCACGGACACGGACACGGGCGCGGACACGGACACGGACACAGACACAGACACGGACACGGACACGGACACGGACACGGACACGGACACGGGCGAGGCGCCGTGCGAGCCGGGCGGCGGCGGTCAGCAGTTCAGCTTCATGTGGATCGCGAACACCGACCAGGGCAGCGTCTCGAAGATCGACACGGACTCGATGGTCGAGATGGCGCGCTACTACACCGACCCGGTGCAGAGCGGCGCGGCGTCGCCGTCGCGCACGAGCGTGAGCCTGGACGGGCGCTTCATGGTGGTCTCGAACCGCGACCGCGGCAGCATCACCAAGATCGCGGCGAACGAGGTCGACTGCGTCGACAAGAACGGCGACGGGATCATCCAGACGTCGAAGGATAAGGCGCAGCTGCTGCCGTACGCGCAGGAGGAGTGCATCCTGTGGACGACGTCGCTGACGATCAACAACCACCAGTGGGGGCCTCGGGCGACGACCTTCGGGATCCCGGAGTGGAACGTCGACACCTGTAAGTACGAGAACGAGAAGATCTGGGTCGGCTACATGGTCGGCGCGACGCAGGCGCGGATGGCCAAGCTCAACAGCGCGACCGGCGAGATCGAGGCGACGGTGGATATCCCGAACTTCCTGCTCTACGCCAGCTATTCGCCCTACGGCGCGGCGGTCGACCCGCAGGGGAACATCTGGACCAGCTCGGTGACGCACCGGGCGGTGTATCGGGTCGACGCGAAGACGCTCGAGGTGCAGCGCTGGGACTCGCCCGACGCGGACGCGCACTACGGGATCACGGTCGACGCGGAGGGCCGGGTGTGGTTCGCCAACTACGGCGGGCACGGCGGGCACGGCGGGGTCTCGTTCTTCGACCCCGTGACGGAGCTCTGGAAGGTGATCCCGGGGACGACGGGGAACCTGTGGCGCAGCGTCGCGGTCGACGACAAGAACAGGGTGTGGGTCTCGAACAACGGCGGGACCTTCGGCTGCGGCCTGCTCGAGATCGACGGCAACAGCGAGACGATCACGAACTTCCACAACTTCTCGCAGTGCGGCACGCCGGTGGGCGTCGGCCTCGACGGCAAGGGTAAGGTGTGGATGATCGACTACAACGGCTGGACCTGGCAGATGGACCCGATCACCTACGAGAAGAAGATCCTGCCGGTCGCGAACGTGCACTACACGTACTCGGACTTCACCGGCAGCGGCCTCTCCGGCGTGATCCCGCAGTGATCGGCGGCTCGCCGACCCCCCTCAACGCCCCTCCCTCAACATAAAGGCGCCCTCGACCCTATGATCCGCTCTCACACAATTGGCACCGCGCTCGGGGCGCTCCTGCTGGTCGCCTGCGCTGGCGGCGATGACGGCGCGACGACCACGACCGCGACTACGACCACGAGCTCCGGGTTGACCACGACCAGCGACGGCGGCACGAGCGCGGGCACGAGCGGCACCGACAGCACCTCGCTCGACACGACGACCTCCGACGCGAGCACGAGCGCGGGCGCGACGTCGACGTCGGCGAGCACGGCCGTGACGACGACGGAGACCGACTCCGACGCGACGACCACTTCGACGACCGGCTGTGATCCGCTCACGTGGTACCTCGACGGCGACGGCGACACCTACGGCGATCCATCCGTGGAGCTCCAGGCGTGCGAGCAGCCGGACGGGTACGTCGACAACGACCTCGACTGCGACGACGCTGACGCGGCGATCAGCCCGGACACGCCCTGGTACCTCGACATGGACGGCGACGGCTACGGGGTCGATGACGACGTGATCCAGCAGTGCGAGGCGCCGGAGGGGCGCGTGCCGCTCGCGGGCGACTGCGACGACGCGAGCGACAAGATCAGCCCAGCCGCCCTGGAGGCGGCGTGCGGCGACCTCGGCGTCGACCTCAACTGCGACGGTCAGGCGGCGCCGCTGTGCGGGTCGTGCTTCGATCTGCTCGCGGACGGCGGGGTGATGAGCGATGGGGTCTATACGGTCGATCCGAACGGCGGCGACCCGGGCGACGCGTTCCAGGTCTTCTGCGACATGACGACCGACGGCGGCGGCTGGAGCTTGCTGATGCGGATCACCGGGAGCAGCACCTCGCACGTGTTCAATAACACCAAGTTGGGGCCGTCTCCGTGCCTCCCCGACGGGATCTCGTGCCGGCTCAGCTCGGCGACGATCACGGAGTTCATCGCGGCCGCGGGGCTCCAGGTCTTCGAGATCCGCCCCGACGACCCGCAGTTCATCTCGTGGTTCGTGCGCGCGGCGAACGACAACGAGGTGTGGCCGACCAACCTCGAGTGCAGCAACCGCGCGGCGCTGCTGGCGGGGCCGAGCTCGGCGTGGGTGCTCACTTCCTACAAGACGGACGATGACGCGGTCGCGGGGGTGAACGGCGACCTCGGCGATTACACCGGCGTGAACCACTACTACCCGACGCCGTACGGGCCCGAGCAGATCTTCTTTAAGGGGAGCAGCACGGGCCTCCGGGTGAACACGGCGTGGTCGTCGGCGTGCTGCAACGACGCGAAGGGCGGGACCTTGTGGGTGCGCTGAGCGGGGTGAGGGCTTGCCGCTGAGGCCCCGTTCATGGTTGGATCGCCGCGGTGGAGAGCAGCCGTGATGATGAGCTGATGGCGGACCCGCCGGCGAGCGACCACCACCTCGGTCGCTTCGCCGGCTACCGCGCGGCCGATCGCCTGCGTCGGCGGATCACGATCGCGATGGTGGTGGCGGTGATCGCCTCGGTGGTCGCGGTGTATTTTTATATCCGCCAGCTCCAGCGCGAACGCGCGCCGATCTACGCGGCCCCGCTGCCGCCAGGGACCGACTTCAGCGGGCGCTCGCGGACGATGACCTGGTCTTCAGGTAAGGCTCGGCTGGCGCTGACGCGCGAGCCGCCAGGGATCGACACGATCGCGCTGCCAGACCGGATCATCCGCCTGGCTGAGGGGGCCGAGAGCGCTGAGTTGCGCGTGGACGTGGTCGACGGGCGGACGGTCGAGCGCACGCTGATCCGCGGGCAGATCCGCGAAGAGCCGGTGGACGCGGCGGCGCGGCCGCTCAGCCCCCCTTGAGCCCCGCGAGCTTCTTCTCGAGGTCACCTACGACCTTCTGTTGCTCCTCAAAGTTGTCCTCGACGATCTTGCCGCGGCTCTCGGCGACCTGCTTCTCTTCAGCGGTCTTGGCGCCCGCGCGGATCGTCTTGACCCGGTCGAGGAACTGGCTGCGCTTCTCCAAGATTACGCGCTCACGCGCGAGCTTCTGCTCATAAAAGGCGATCTCTTCGTCCTTGGTGGCGAAGGTCTCGGGCTTCTTGGGCTCGCTCGGCAGCAGGTCGAGGCCCTCGAGCGGCTCGCCGAGCGCGGGGTTGCGGCGGTACTTCTTCGCCTCAGGCTCAGCGCGGCCCTGCGCCTCGTCGACGTCGCGCGCGCCGACGCCTCCGCGCACGCGCGCGTTGCCCTCGACCACGCTGGAGTTGGCCCCGGCGGCGGCCTGATCGGCCGCTCCGCCGCTCTTGGCGGCGTCGGCGCGGCCTGAGGTGGCGCCTCCTGTGCCGAAGATAACAAAGGCGGCGACGCCGAGGATCGCGAGGCCGACGAGGAGCGCTAGCTTGGGGCTCCCCTGCTCTTCAGGGGCGGGTGGCGGCGGGCTCGTGCTCATATGGCCGGCGAGCCTACCATACCTGCCGTGGCGCCGGGCTTGGCGCGGGCGCCTGGGCTCCGCGACACTGCGGGGCCGATGGATGATCTCGATGAGTCGGACAGCGGCGAGGCGGTAGAGCTGATCTTGATCCCGCTCGAGGTGGATCCGGCGCGGGGCGGTATGCGGCTCGATCGGTTCATCGGCGGCCGGATCGCTCGGCTCTCTCGGACGCGGATCCAGGAGATCATCGGCGCCGGGCGGGTGCGCTGCGCGAGCTCCGGGGCGCCGCTGCTGCGCGCCTCGCAGCGGGTGCGCGTGGGGCAGCGCTTGATCATCGAGCGGCCCGCGCCGCGTGAGCCGGCGGTGGTCTTGGATTATTCGGTGATCTTTGAGGACGCGGAGCTGCTGGTCCTCAATAAGCCGGCGGGGCTGCCGGTGCACCCGTCGGCCAGCTATCACCGCCACACGTTGACCCACCTGCTGCGGGTGCGCCTCGGCGCCGATCACGGCTGGGAGCTGGCGCATCGCCTCGACCGCGAGACCTCGGGGGTGCTGGTGCTCGGTCGCCGCGGCGGCGGCAGCGGGCGGGCGCTGAAGCAGGCGTTCCTGGGGCGGGCGGTGGAGAAGCTCTATTGGGCGCTGGTGCACGGCGAGGTGACCGGGCCGCTGCGCGTTGACCTGCCCCTCGGGCCAGCTCTGGGGTCGCAGATCCGGGTGAAGATGGGGCCGCGCCCGCTGGCTGAGGGGGGGCTCGCGGCGCTCACGGCGGTGACGCCGCTGCCGAGCGCCGCGGCGCTGTCGTTTCGAGGTCGGCCGATCTCGCTGGTGGCGGCGGCCCCGTTCACCGGCAGGCAGCACCAGATCCGCGTGCACCTGGCGGAGATCGGCCACCCCGTGCTCGGCGACAAGCTCTACGGGGTCGAGGAGGAGGCGTTCATCGCGGTCGCGGAGGGGCGGCGCTCGCTCGACGACCTAGGGCGCGAGCTGGGGCTGCTGCGCCACGCGTTGCACGCGCGCTCGCTGACGCTCGCGCACCCGCGCAGCGGCGAGGTGATGACCTTCGTCGCGCCTTGGCCTGAGGACCTGGCGGCGATCGCCCCGGCGCCGCGCGAGGTGCTGTGAGATGAGACACGGCGATCTGAACGAAGAGACAGGATCATCCGAGCGGGTCGGCGGGCGCGTGGATCTGCGCGAGGGTGAGGGGCTCGAGCGGCCCCTCGAGGAGGCGCTGGATCGCGCGGGCGCCCGCGCGTAGGCCGGCGATGGTGGTGTAGCAGGGGATCCGCGCGGCTCCGGCGGCCTCGCGTAGCGGCTGCGCGGCGCGGCCGGCGGCGAGGACGAGGCTGATCCCGGCGAGCGCCGTCGGATCTTCGTGGGGGTCGAGCGGGTAGCCGAGGGCGCGTAGGGCGAGCGCGGCGGGCGCGGCGGCGCAGAGCTCGAAGCCGAGGAGGCGCAGGTGGTCGGCGACCGCGATCAGGGCGGGCGCGTCGTCGTCGTCGACCCAGAGCAGGGCGCGGCCGCCGAGCGGTAAGACGACGCCCGCGCTGAGCTGCGCCTTGGCGTACGCCTCCGCGAAGCTGGGGCCGGCGCCCATGACCTCGCCGGTGGACTTCATCTCGGGGCCGAGGATCGGGTCGACGCCGCGGAAGCGGCGGAAGGGCAAGACGGCCTCCTTGACGCTGTGCATGCCGGGGGGGCGCTGCGGCGGCAGATCGAGGCTCGCGAGGGGCGCTCCGGCGATCACGCGGGCGGCGAGGCGCGCGAGGGGGAGGCCGGTGGCCTTGGCGACGAAGGGGACGGTGCGGGCGGCGCGAGGGTTGACCTCGAGGACGTAGATCTCGCCGCGCTCTACCGCGAACTGGACGTTGATGAGGCCGACGACGCCGAGCGCGCGGGCGAGCGCGGCGGTCTGGCGGCGCAGCTCGGCTTGCAGCGGCAAGGACAAGGAGAAGGGCGGGAGCGCGCAGGCGGAGTCGCCCGAGTGCACGCCGGCCTCCTCGATGTGCTCCATGACGCCGCCGATGATCACGTCTGTCCCATCGGACAGGGCATCGACGTCGACCTCGATGGCGCCTCGCAGGTAGCGATCGAGCAGGACGGGCTCGGCGCCGGAGGCGATGAAGGCGGCGTCGATGGCGCGGCGCAGCTCGTCGGGGGTGCGCACGATCTCCATGGCGCGGCCGCCGAGCACGTAGGAGGGGCGGACGACGAGGGGGTAGCCGATCCGGGCGGCGCCAGCCTCGGCCTCGGCGACGGTGCGGGCGAGGGCGTTGGCGGGCTGGCGCAGGCCGAGGCGCTGGAGCAGGGCCTGGAAGCGGCCGCGATCTTCAGCGAGGTCGATCGCGTCGGGCGTGGTGCCGAGGATCGGCACGCCGGCGGCCTCGAGGCCGCGCGCGAGCCGTAGCGGGGTCTGGCCGCCGAGCTGGATGATGACGCCGCGGGGGCGCTCGACCTGGACGATCTCGAGCACGTCCTCGAGGGTGAGGGGCTCGAAGTAGAGGCGGTCGGCGGTGTCGTAGTCGGTCGAGACGGTCTCAGGGTTGCAGTTGACCATGATCGCCTCGACGCCGGCCTCACGCAGGGCGAGGGCGGCGTGGACGCAGCAGTAGTCGAACTCGATGCCTTGACCGATCCGGCTGGGGCCGGCGCCGAGGATGATCACCTTGTCGCGGGCGCTGGGGCGGGCCTCGCAGCCCTGCGCTTCGTAGGTGGAGTAGAGGTAGGGGGTCTCGGAGCTGAACTCGCCCGCGCAGGTGTCGACGCGGCGGTAGACGGGGCGGACGCCGAGCCGCCAGCGATGGGCGCGGACGGTGAGCTCGTCTTGGCCGAGGAGCTGGGCGAGGCGGCGATCCGAGAAGCCGCGGCGCTTGGCGGCGAAGAGGGCGGCGGCGTCGAGCCGATCGAGGCCGCCGGCGGCGAGCTCCGCCTCGACCTCGACGAGCTCGGCGATCTGATCGATGAACCACGGGTCGATGGCGGTGAGCTCAAAAAGATGGTCGATGGACCAGCCGCGGCGGAGGGCGTCGGCGACGAAGAAGATCCGCTCGGGGCCAGGCTCGCGCAGCTCGTAGCTGAGCTGGTCGTCGCTGAGGGCGGCGCCGCGGGGGTCGAGGCCGCAGGCGCCGATCTCGAGGCCGCGGAGGGCCTTCTGAAGGGCCTCTTGGAAGGTGCCGCCGATCGCCATGACCTCGCCGACGGACTTCATCTGCGTGCCGAGTCGGGCGGGATCTCCCGCAAACTTCTCAAAGGCGAAGCGCGGCGCCTTGACGACGACGTAGTCGAGCGCGGGCTCGAAGGAGGCGGGGGTGACGCGGGTGATCTCGTTGGCGAGCTCGTCGAGGGTGTAGCCGACGGCGAGGCGCGCGGCGACCTTGGCGATCGGGAAGCCGGTCGCCTTGGAGGCGAGCGCGGAGCTGCGAGAGACGCGGGGGTTCATCTCGATGACGATGAGGCGGCCGTCGACAGGGTTGATCGCGAACTGGACGTTGGCGCCGCCGGTGTCGACGCCGATCGCCCGGATCACCGCGAAGGAGGCGTCGCGGAGGCGCTGATACTCCTTGTCGGTGAGGGTGAGGGCGGGGGCGACGGTGATCGAGTCGCCGGTGTGCACGCCCATCGGGTCGAGGTTCTCGATCGCGCAGACGATCACGCACTGATCGGCGCGATCACGCACGACCTCCATCTCAAACTCCTTCCAGCCGAGCAGCGAGGCCTCGACGAGGACCTGACCGATCGGGCTGGCTTCGATCCCGCGGGCGACGATCGCGGCGAGCTCGGCAGGATCGCGGGCGATGCCGCCGCCGGTGCCGCCGAGGGTGAAGGAGGGGCGGACGATCGCGGGGTAGCCCGAGGATATGGCGGCGCGCAGGGCCTCGTCGACGGTGCGGCAGAAGGCGCCTTGGGCCGACTCGAGGCCGATCTCGGTGAGCACGGCGGCGAAGCGCTCGCGATCTTCGGCGCGCTCGATCGCGTCGACGCTGGCGCCGATCAGCTCGACGCCGAGCTCGCCCAAGATCCCGCGGCGGGCGAGCTCTAAGGCGCAGTTGAGGGCGGTCTGGCCGCCCATGGTCGGCAAGAGGGCGTCGGGGCGCTCGCGCCCCAGGATCCGCGCGACGGTCTGCCACTCGACGGCTTCGATGTAAATGACATCGGCGGTGTCAGGGTCGGTCATGATCGTCGCCGGGTTTTGGTTGACGAGGATCACGCGATAACCCTCGGCGCGCAGCGCCTTGCAGGCTTGCACGCCGGAGTAGTCGAACTCGCAGGCTTGACCGATGACGATCGGGCCGGCGCCGAGGAGGAGGATGCTGCGGAGGTCGGTGCGGCGGGGCATAGGGGCGGCTCAGCGGGCGGCGCGGCGGGCGGCGACGCCTTCGACGAAGCGATCGAAGAGGTGGGCGGCGTCGTGGGGGCCAGGGCCGGCCTCGGGGTGGCCTTGGAAGGTGCTTATCGGCAGGTGGCGGTGGCGGACGCCTTGGAGCGAGCCGTCGAAGAGCGAGTCGTGGGTGGGCTCGAGCTCGGGCGGTAAGGTCGCGGGGTCGACGGCGAAGCCGTGGTTCTGGCTGGTGATCAGGACGCGGCCGGTGGCGCGCTCGCGCACCGGGTGGTTGGCGCCGTGGTGCCCGAACTTCATCTTGTAGGTGGCGGCGCCGAGGGCGAGGCAGAGGAGCTGGTGGCCGAGGCAGACGCCGAAGATCGGCAGGCCGGCGGCGACGAGGCCGCGGATCGCCGCCTGCGCGCCGCGCAGCGGCATCGGATCACCTGGCCCGTTGGACAGGACGACGCCGTGCGGGCGGAGGGCGAGGGCGGCGCCGGCGTCGGCGTCGGCGGGGAGCAGGGTGAGGTGGCAGCCGCGGTCGACGAGCAGGCGGAGGATGCTCTCCTTGACGCCGTAGTCGTAGACGACGACGTGGTGCGGATCCGCGGCGGTCGGCGCGGGCGGGCGATCGCCGCGCCAGTCGACGGTGCCTCGCGACCACTCGGTGCGGTGGTCGCGGCTGACGGCGCTGGCGAGGGCGGCGCCGCCGAGGCCGCCGAAGTCGCGGGCGAAGGCGACACAGGCGGCCTCGTCGAGGGCGGCCTCGCCGGCGGCGACGCAGGCGAGCTGGGCGCCGCGCTCGCGCAGCAGGTGGGTGAGGCGGCGGGTGTCGATTCCAGCGACCGCGACCACGCCGCGGCGCTCCAGGGCGACGCTGAGGGGCTCTTCGGCGCGCCAGGAGGAGGTGCGCCGCGGCAGGTCACGGACGACGAGGCCGGCGGCTTGAAAGGATGCCGACTCTTGGTCGGCCGCGTTGACGCCGCAGACGCCGATGTGCGGGGCGGTGAGCGCGACGATCTGCTGGTGGTAGCTGGGATCGCTGAGGATCTCCTGATAGCCGGTCATCGCGGTGTTGAAGACGAGCTCGCCGCGGGCGCGGCCGCGGGCGCCGACGGCGACGCCGCGGAAGAGGGTGCCGTCAGCGAGCGCGAGCAGGCCTGGAGGTCTCTCTTTTTCTCTTGGGGCGATCGTCACGACGGGTGCGTGGTAGCGCGTCCACGCGCGGGGGGGAAGGGCAGGAGGTGGCGCCCGCAGACGTGGGCGCTGAGCCCGCCTACACCAGCCCGGAGCAGCCGCGCAGGTCCTGGACGCTGGCGGCCTTCATCGCGCACTCGATCTCGGCCTTGAGGCCTTGCTCGGCGCACGAGCGGAGCACGTCGTCGCGGATCTCGTCGAGAACGTCGGTGACGAGCGGGGCCTGCTCGCCGGACTCGGCGATCGTCAGCGCGCGGAAGTGGGCGAAGAAGGCCTCGCACGCCTCCTTCGCGACCCCGTCGCCGTGTGGCTTCTCGTGGAGGCGGATCTCGATCGCCTTCTCGGCGGCGTCGCAGGCGTCCAAGCCGCCGACCCCGCGGGCGCCTAAGAGGCAGGCGGCGTAGTCGGCGTAGAGCTCGGGGCCGATCACCGCCATGTGGTGCTCCATCTCCTTGACGCAGGCCTCCAAATTGTCCGGGGTCGCGCGCATGGTGACGACGTGCTTGCACACCTTCTGGAAGCTGGGCAGCTCTTGCGCTTGGTGGGAGAGCTCGCGCAGGGCCTCGTTATCGAACCCTTCGACCGCTTCAAGCGCGGCCGCGGTGCGGGCTAGGGCGCCGGACTTGTCGCGGGTGATGTCGAACTCGACCACGGGCTCGGGCTCGGGCGCGGCCTTGGAGGCCTCTTTGGGGGCCTCTTTGGGGGCGTCTTTGGCGGGGTCTTTGGCGGGGGCGTCGCCGCCGCAGGCCGCGAGCAGGGAGCAGAGGGCGAGGGAGGCGAGCCAGCGTCGGTGCATAGGCGCGAAAATACCGGCGTAGCGCGGCGCCTTGCAAGCGATGATCTCGTCGCTGAGCGGCCGCCGGTGGACGTCGGTGACGGGCGTTGGCAAGCTCGCGCCCGCGATGAGCGCGCGGATCACCCTGCCCAGGCCCGACGATTGGCACCTCCACCTGCGCGACGGGGCGGCGCTTCAGGCGGTGGTCGGCCACAGCGCTCGCGAATTCGCCCGGGCGATCGTGATGCCGAACCTGCGGCCGCCCGTGACGACGGTGGCGGCGGCGGCGGCCTATCGCCGGCGGATCGTCGAGGCGCTGCCGACGGGGGCGCGCTTCGAGCCGCTGATGACGCTGTACCTGACCGATGAGACATCCACGGAGGAGATCGAGCGGGCGCGGGCGAGCGGGGTGGTCCACGCGGTCAAGCTCTATCCGGCGGGGGCGACCACCAACTCGGCGGCGGGGGTGACGGACCTGGCTCGGGTCGACGCGGCGCTGGCGGCGATGAGCGCGGTGGGCTTGCCGCTGCTGGTGCACGGCGAGGTGACAGACCCGTCGGTTGATGTCTTTGATCGCGAGCGGGTGTTCATCGAGCGCCACTTGGCGCCGCTGCTGCGCAGGCACCCGCTGCTGCGCGTGGTGCTCGAGCACATCACGACGCGCGAGGCGGCGGCGTTCGTGCGGGCGCAGGACGGGCGAGTGGCGGCGACGATCACGGCGCACCACCTGCTGCTGAACCGCAACGCGATGCTGGTGGGCGGGGTGCAGCCGCACCATTACTGCTTGCCGGTGCTGAAGCGGGAGTCGCACCGCGAGGCGCTGGTCGCGGCGGCGATCAGCGGCGACCCGAGGTTCTTCTTGGGGACAGATTCGGCCCCGCACGCGCGCTCCGCGAAGGAGACTGCCTGCGGCTGCGCGGGGATCTATAGCGCCCACGCGGCGCTCGGGCTGTACGCGGAGGCGTTCGAGCGGGCAGGCGCCTTGGAGCGCCTCGAGGGCTTCGCGTGCCGCTACGGGGCGGCGTTTTACGGGCTGCCGGTGAACCAGGGGACGGTGACGCTGGTCCGTGAGCCGTGGCTGGTCCCTGAGACGTACTCGCTGGGTGAGGGCGCCGCGGTGGTGCCGCTGCGGGCGGGTGAGACGATCGCGTGGCAGGTGCTCGAGTCGTCGTGATATAGGCCGGGCACCATGCGGATCTGCATCCTCGGCGCGACAGGCTTGGTGGGGCGGGAGCTGCTGGATCTGGCGCCGCGAGCGTGGCCCGGCGCGGAGCTGGCGCTCTTCGCCAGCCGCGATCAGGCGCTCGACCACGACGGGCGGCGCTATGAGGTCGAGGCCGCGTGCGCGCTCGAGGCGGAGCAGGCGGCGCCCGGCGAGCTGGCGTTCGTGGCGCTCGATGACGCCCACTCGGCGCGCTACGTGCCGCGGCTGCTGGCGCTCGGCTATCGGGTGATCGACAAGAGCAACACGTATCGGCTCGACCCAGCGGTGCCGCTGGTGGTCGCCGGGGTGAACGACGCGGCGGTGGCGAGCGCGCGGCTGGTGGCGAACCCGAACTGCACGACGATCCCGCTGGCGCTGGCGCTGGCGCCGCTGCATCGCCGCTTCGGCGTCGAGGAGGTGACGGTCTCGACGTATCAGGCGATCAGCGGGGCAGGTCTGGCGCCGCTGGATGAGTTCTTACAGGCGTCGTCCGCTGGCTACGCGGCGGGCGATCGGCTGGGCGCGGCCTTCGATCCGGCGGCGTACGCGGGCAACACGGTGCCTCACAGCGGCGGCACCGACGACTCGGGGCTGAGCGCGGAGGAGCGCAAGCTCATCTTTGAGAGCCGGAAGATCTTGGGGGCGGCGGCGCTGCCGATCGCGGCTCAGTGCGCGCGGGTGCCCGTGGCGGTGGGGCACTATGAGCATGTGTGGCTGACTCTTGGGGCAGGCGCGCTGGGGCTCACGGCGGCGGAGATCGAGGCGATCCTGCGGGGCGCGGCGTTCGTGCGGCTGTCGGCGGGGGCGTCGGGCGCGGGGCTGTCGGCGCGGGCCTGCGTGGAGCACCGCGACGAGGCGCTGGTCGGCCGGCTGCGCGCAGATCCGCGCGACGGAGGCGGCAGGCGCTGGTGCCTCACGGTCGCGGCCGATAACCTGCGTATGGGCGCGGCGACCAACGCGGTCCGTGTCGCGAGCCGGTGGTTCCCCTCGTGGGACCCGGCGCTGCGCGGGCCTGGGGCCTCGATCTGAGGCGGCGCGGAGGGCGAGCGATGGCGGAGACGACCGGCGATATGCACAACGAGATCAAAGAGATCAAGAAAATCGGGATCACGACCGGCGGCGGCGACTGCCCCGGGCTCAACGCGGTGATCCGGGCGGTGGTGCTGCGGGCGAGCGCGCTGGGGATCGAGGTGATCGGGATCGAGGACGGCTTTGGTGGGCTGCTGCACGACGAGCCGCTGGGCGCTCGTACGCTGACGACGCGCGACGTCGCGACGATCCTCGATCGCGGCGGGACGATCCTCGGTACGACCAACCGCGGCAATCCGTTCTCCTATCCTGCGCCCGGCGGCGGCCTGGTCGATCGTTCAGGTGAGGTGATCGACAAGGTGCGGGCGCTGGGGATCGATCTGGTGATCACCGTCGGCGGCGACGGCACGCAGGAGATCGCGGCGGGTCTTGACAGGCTCGGCTTGCCGGTGATCGGGGTGCCGAAGACGATCGATAACGACCTGGCGGCGACGCTGGAGACCTTCGGCTTCGGCACGGCGGTGCAGGTGGTGGTCGACGCGCTCGACCGCCTGCGCACGACCGCCGAGTCGCACGACCGGATCATGCTGCTCGAGGTGATGGGCCGCGACGCCGGCTGGATCGCGCTGCACTCGGGGATCGCCGGCGGCGCCGACGTGATCCTGCTGCCGGAGCTGCCGTATGAGCCGAAGGCGGTCGCGGAGGCCCTAACAAAGATCTACGCGGGCGGGCGCCACTTCGCGCTGATCGTCGTCGCCGAGGGGGCGAGGATCGCCGGTGAGGGGGTCGTGACCAAGACGGTCGAGGGCGCGCTGGCGGGCCGGCACGCGCCGATCCTCGGCGGCGCGGCGCACCTGGCGGCGAACCGCCTGGCGGCGCTGATGCCTGGCCTCGAGTACAGGGTGACGGTGCTCGGACACATCCAGCGCGGCGGCACGCCGATCGCCTACGACCGGATCCTGGCGTCGCGCCTCGGGGTGGAGGCGGTGGAGGCGGCGATCCGCGGCGAGCGGGGGGTGCTGGTGGCCTCCTTCCCGCCGGAGATCTGCACGGTCCCGCTCTCGAGCGCGGTCGGGAAGGTGCGCACGGTCGACGTGGGGGGGCAATTGCTCGCGCACGCGCGCGCGCTCGGCATCACCTTCGGCGTGGCGCGCTCGGCGAGCTGAACGACGCGCGGGCCGTAGAGGTCTGCGGAGCCCCAGGCGGCGCGGATCTGCGGACGCGTGGGGCTCTCGGCTCGGTCGGCCGCGTCTCAGCGAGGTGCGAAGATGCGCGCGTCGGGGGCGTGTTCGTCCCGAGCAGACGGTCGGCGGTGATGCCGCTTGCGAAAAGATCGCGGCCGCGTTCTCCTGCGTCGATGAACGAATGCCGCGTGCGTGCGCTGTGCCAGGTGACCGTTGCTGTGCTGGCCCTTTGCCCCGCGCCCCTGCTCGCTGCGCCTGACGGTGCAGCGGCGATGGGCGAGCCCGCGCAGGAGGAGCCCGCGCAGGAGGAGCCTGCGCCGGAGATCGCGCCGGAGGAGCAGCCATCACCGGTCGCGAGCGAGCCGGCGACGGTGGACGAGCCCGACACTACCGCGCTCGATGAGGGGCGACCCAAGGACAACGCGCTGCCGGTCGCGAGCGGGCCGCCGATGGCGCCGAAGCACCGGATCACCTACCTCAACGCGACCTTCGTGCGGATCAACCCGATCGGCCTCGAGAACCGCTTTCGCGTGATGTATCAGCGCCGCCTGTGGGGGCGCAGCGGCAAGCTCTTTGACAACACGTACGTCGGGATCGGGCCGCGCCTCGACGTCGCCCCCTCGAACACGCGCGTCGGTGGGCTCATCGAGGTGGTGCCGCTGGCGATCCTCCAGCTCCGCGCGTCGTACTACATGCTCGCGTACTTCGGCTCGCAGAAGTACAAGGCGCACCCCTTCGAGTCGCCGAACGATGACTTCGGCCCCGACCAGATCGCCGAGCGCGTCGCGAACAACCAGGCGATCAACACGTACGGCGGTCAGGCGGAGCTGAGCGCGCTCTTGCAGCTCAAGTTCGGGCCGATCGCGGTGCGCAATGAGTTCACCGGCCTGAATTTCCAGGTCAACCTGCCCGACCCGAGCGATGTCTACTACGACATCCGCACCGATATGCTGGTGCCAGGGCGCGGCTGGGTGATCAGCAACGAGTCGGATCTCTTGTACGTCAACGACAAGATCCGGCTGACCGCCGGCGTGCGCGCGACCTACCTGCGCGCGTTCTATCCGCCCGAGGTCTTCGGTGACGCGGACCCCGAGGTCAAAGGGCAAAACGACCACTTCCGGGTGGGCCCGCTGGTCACCTATCGCTTCAAGGATCGGCCCGAAAAACGCTTCGTCCGACCGACGCTGTTCGTCGCGGCGCAGTGGTGGGTGAAGCACCGCTATCGCGCGGGCCAGCAGGTGAGCCAGGCGATGCCGCTGATGGTGCTGGGCTTCCTCTTCTCCGGCGACTTCTGGCCGAAGCCGCGGTGAGGCCCGAGTCGCCCGTGATGGCCCCTTGCGAGGGCGGCGCGGCCGGTTCACCATCCGCCCCTCGCATGACCGACACGCTACGCGCAGGGATCCTCGAGGCAGCGGCTGAGCAGGGCGATCAGGGGGTCGCGATGGGGGCGATCGTCGACGCGATGGTTCTGCGGGGGCACCGCGCCGAGCGGGTCGAGGCGGCGCTGTGGGAGCTGCTCGGCCAGCGACGCCTCACGCCGAGCGGCTTCATCTGCCGGACGCTGCGCCGCCGCAGCAGCGACGGGGCGGCGTCGCTGGGGCGCGTCTACGAGCTGCTGCTGATCCCGTGGTCGCCGGCGCAAGATCAGCAGCTCGACCTCGGGCTGGTCGGCCAGTGAGCGCCGCGGCGTGGCAGGCGGTGCGCGCGGTGATCGCTGGCTCGCCGGCGAGCGCGGGGCTCTTCCTCGCGCTCGCGCCGATGGACGGGGTGACGGACGCGGTGTACCGCGAGGTGATCACAGATCTCGACGGCGGGCGCAGCGGCGTGAGCGCCTGTGTCAGCGAATTCGTGCGGGTCTGCCGCGATCCGGCGCCCGCGAAGGTGTTGCTCGCTCACTGCCCCGAGCTGGCGCGCGGCGGCCATACACGCGCTGGGGTGCCGGTGCTGGTCCAACTGCTCGGAGGCGACCCGGCGGCGCTGGCGGCGACGGCGGCGCTGGCGGCTCGCCTCGGCGCGCCTGGCGTGGACCTGAACTTCGGCTGCCCGGCGAAGACGGTGAACAACCACGACGGCGGCGCGGCGCTGCTGCGCTGTCCGGCGCGGATCTACGGGATCGTCGCGGCGGTGCGCGACGCGGTGCCGGCGGCGCTGCCGGTGAGCGTGAAGATCCGCGTGGGTTGGGACTCGAGCGAGGGGATCGAGGAGATCGCGGCGGCGGTGCGGGGCGGCGGCGCGAGCTGGCTTACAGTACATGCCCGAACGCGCACCCAAGGATACGCGCCGCCGGTCGAGTGGCCGGCGATCGGCAGGGCGCGGGCGAGCTGTGGGCTGCCGACGGTGGCGAACGGGGATCTCCTCGCGGTCGCGGACGTCGCGGCGTGCGCGGCCCAGAGCGGCTGCTCGGCGTTTATGATCGGCCGCGGGTCGATGGTCGATCCGTGGTTGTTCGCGCGTCTGCGCGGCTGGCGGGCGGAGGATCGCGGGGACGCGGGGGTCGCGGCCCTAGCGGCGCTGTGGCGCGACTACCACGAGCGGCTGCGTGCGGCGGGGGTGAGCCCAGGTCGCGCGCTGTGCCGCGTGAAGCAGTGGCTGCGCTTCGCGGCGGAGCGGCGGGCAGCGCTGACGAGCCTGTTCAACGAGATCAAGATCCTCGACCGCTGGGAGGACGCGCTCGCGGTGATCGACGCGGCGGCGGCTTGACCCTGCGGGTGGCGGTGGCGATCCTCTGCCGATGTCAGGATCGTCCTCCCCCGAGCAACGCTTCGCCGCGAGCCGTGAGGCCCGACCCTGCGCTGAGTGCACGGTGTGCTGCACGGTGATGGAGGTGCGCGAGCTGGGCAAGCCGGGTGGGCGCGCTTGCCCTCACCTGTGCGCGAGCGGCTGCGGGATCTACGAGGCGCGACCGCCGTCGTGCCAGCGCTTCGACTGCCTGTGGCGCCTCGGCTTCGCTCGCGATGAGGATCGGCCGGACCAATTCGGGGTGATGTTCGAGATCGCGCCGCCGGATCAAGACTCGAAGATCCAGGCGGTGATCGCCTTCGAGGCGACCGCGGGCGCGCTCGACGATGAGCGGGTGCGTTATCAGCTCCAGCGCCACGCGAAGCGGCACTTGATCGTTCTGGTGCGCGGCAGGCCGATCGGCCTGATGGGGCCGCGCGAGCTGATCGGGCGCTGGCAACAGAGCCGCAGCCGCGCGGCGCTGGGCCTGTGAGCAGGGCGCGACGCTCAGCGCAGGGCGTAGAGCAGGATCGCGGCGGCCGCGGCGACGTTGAGCGAGTCGACCTCGCCGCCGATGGGGATGATCACGCGGGCATCGGCGACGCTCAAGAGCGTGGGGCTGAGGCCGTCGCCCTCGTTGCCGAGGACGATGATCTCGTGGGCGCCTCGCCGCAGCTCCGGCAGCGGCGTCGCGTCGGCGGCGAGGGCGGCGGCGAGGATCCTCGGCGTGGGTGAGAGCTCGGCGCGTAGCGCCTCGAGGGCCGCGGGTAGATCGGTGGGGGCGGCGATCGGCAGGGAGAAGCTGTTGCCGATCGCGGCGCGTACACCTCGTCGGCTCCACGGATCGCCGCAGCCAGGCCCGAGGATCGCCAGATCGGCGCCGAAGGCCCGCGCGGAGCGGAGGATCGCGCCGATGTTGACGGGATCGGCGACAGCCTCGGTGACGACGACGGTCGAGCGCGGGCGGCCTCGTAGGTAGAGGACGGGATCGACGGGCAGCGGACGGCGGGCGAGCGCCGCGACGCCGCGGTGGCGGTTGAAGCGGACGATCGCGTCGAAGAGCTCGGGCTCGGCGATGTAGATCGGCGCGGAGGTCGGCAGCTCGTCGGCGAGCTGGGTGAGGCGACCCGGGGTGAGCAGCATCGCCTCGACCTCGAGGCCGCTGGCCAGGAGCCGGCGGACGACGTGCTCGGTCTCGGCGACGAAGCGGAGGGGGTCGCTCAGCTCGCCCGCGCGAGGGCTACGGAAGGGGATGACGCGGGGATCGTCAGGGTCGGTGATCGTCTCACCGTGTGATCGCGCGTGAATCATGACCTCGCGGGCGACACGCTAGGGTCGTCGCGATCGCGCGGTCAAGCGGCGCGGGGACCTGCCGTGAAGATCCGCGCGAGCAGATCCACGCCGCGCTCGACCACCGCGGGCGGCGCGGCGGTGAAGCAGACGCGGATGTGCGTGGCATAGGGGCCGAAGCTCGGGCCGGGCGCGACCAAGAGGCCGTGATCGGCGCAGCGCGCGAGCAGCCCCGGCAGGCCGTCGTCGCCGAGGTGCGCGGCGACGTCGAAGAAGAGGAAGGTGCCGCCCGCGGGGGGGGGCAGCCCGAGCCGGGCGGCGGCGGCGTCTCCGGCGGCCTGGTAGCGGGCGCGAGCGTCCGCCAGCCACGCGTCACCTGGCCCTTCGAGCACTCGAGCGGCGGCGACCTGCGAGGCGGTCGGGGTGCTGTAGAAAGTGTGGGCGGCGATCTTGCGGGCGCCGGCGATCACCGCGGGCGGGCCGACGACGTAGCCGCAGCGGTTCCCCGCCATGCCATAGGCCTTGGAGAAGGAGTGGGCGGCGAGCGTGCGCTCCGGCGCGAGCGCGCGGCAATAGACGTGCTCGCCGCGGTAGACGTAGTCCTCATAGACCTCGTCGGCGAAGATCCACAGCCCTTCGCGGGCTGCCCACGCGACTAGCGCTTCGAGCCATGTCCTCGGGAGCAGCTCACCGGTGGGGTTGTTGGGGGTGTTGAGGTAGATCGCCGCGGCGCGGGGGCCGCGGTGCGCGGCGACGATCGCGACGGCCTCGTCGGCGCTGTGAGCGGCGCCGAAGAGGGGCACAGGGACGGGGACGCCGTGGTACTGGCGGACGATCCCGGCGATCAGCGGCCAGTAGGGGGCGAGGCAGAGCACCTCTTCGCCAGGGGCGATCGTCGCGCCGACCATCGCCCCGAGCGCGCCGGTGGCGCCGGCGGCGATCAACACGTGATCCCGCTGCGTGTCGACGCCGACCCGCGCTCGCTGCCGCGCGACGACCGCGTCGACCAGGCGCGGCAGCCCCTCAGGCGGCGCGTAGCGGTGGAGGCCGGGGTTCTGGGCGCTCTTGAGGTCTTCCATGTGAGCGCCGACCGGCGGGTCGAGCCAGGTGTCGCCGACGTGGAGGGGATAGGTCTCGCCTGGGTGGGCCGCGAGGCGCTCAGCGAGGGAGGAGTAGATCGAGCCGCCGAGCGCGGCGACAGCGGGAGCCATGGCGGGGAAGCGCGGCATCGGTGCGGTTTGACGAGCTTGGCGGGCCGGGCGGGGCGCGGTCAATCCTCCGCGTGGGGATGGTTCTCCTGCGGACTAAAATGAAACGGGCCCGGGGCGCGGGCGGATCCCGTGGGTCGCGAGCGCTGGGTCGATCGACTCCACCAGCTCGCTGTCGATCCCCGCGAGCTTGAGCGTCATCGTGCCGACCTTGATCCCCATACGCACCATCGAGCTCGCCTCCTTGGAGATCACGAAGAGCATCATGCCGATCTCTTGCTTGAGGCTCATCGCCCAGCTCGTCAGCTCGTCGCGGGCCTCAGGCTCATAGCTGCGGAAGCGGGTCCACTCGTGGACGAAGACGAAGCGCTGACCTGTCTTTCGAGGCAGACTTCGGAGGACGTCGGTCACGGGCCCGGCGAGGAAGCGGGCGACGTCGACGGTGATGTGCGCCTCGCGGGTGATCTGGGTGACCAGCCCCGGCGGCTCGGTGAACCATACGCGCAGCCCGGACGGCTCGTGGACCAGCGCGGGCGCGACATCGGCGAAGACGGGTCGTACGTCGGCGTGCATCACTCCACTACGCCTTCCAGCATACGGGGCCGCGTAGGGCGCCGCCGGGCTTTGTTGGCGCGGCGCTGGGCGCTGTCGCAGCTCACGGCGGGCGCGGGCGTCGCCACGAGGCGGCGGCGATGCCGAGCTGGCCGAGCCAGTAGAGGCCCATGATCGCGCCGCTCGCCCCGGTGATCGGCGCGTAGAAGCGGTTGAAGGCGAGGATCGTGTCGCTGGCGATGAACGCGAGCGCGCCCGCGGCGGCGAGGCGGTCCTGGCGGGGGCCGTCGCCGAGCAGCGCGAGCGCGCGCCAACCCATCAGGCAGATCGCGGCGGTGTAGAGGGCTACTGGCGCCTGGAGGGCGGCGAGGCGGGGCTGGAGGGCGATGAAGACGGCGCCGCCGTAGATTACGAAGGGGAGCGCGCGCAGCGGGAGGAGCGCGCGGCGGCGCTTGATAAAGGCGGTGATGTACGCGACGTGTGCGGCGAAGAAGGCGGCGATCCCGACGAGGAAGGTGCCATCGCCGAGCTCGAGGAGCAGATCTCCGGCGGCGCTGAGGACCAGACCGCCGGCGATCCAGCGGGCGTCGCGGCCCTCAGCGCCTGCGGCGACCAGGGCCGCGAGCATGAGCACCGGCGCTGGCTTGGTGACCAGGCCGAGCGCGTGGAGGTCGAGGGCGCGGGCGATGACGAAGGTGACGGCCGCCGCGATCCCGACGGCCGCGAGGCCGCGGCGGAGCGACGTTGAGCCGCGCATACGAGGAGCTTCGGAGGCGGCGCGCGGCGCCGTCAATGCCGGCCGACGAGGCGCGGCCTGGTGGCGCCGCGCACGAGCGCAGGACGCAGCCAAGGGGCGCCCAGGTTCGCCAGCCCGCGGCGATCTCGCGGGTGATGACATGTGTGCATTAACGCACGTGAAGCCAGGCGTGGAATGCTTGACTCTCCCAAGGGTCCAGGTATCTTCCGCCTCCCCTGAGCGCGGGAGTAGCTCAGTTGGTAGAGCGCAACCTTGCCAAGGTTGAAGTCGCGAGTTCGAGTCTCGTCTCCCGCTCAAGAGAAAGAAATAAAAGGGCCCGGTCACCAGCCGGGCCTTTTTTGTTTTTGTGCTTTGCTCGTGGGCGTCTTCGCCCGCGGTGCGCGGTGGTCGCACTCGTCGCTTGCGCGCCCTGTTGGAAGCGCCTAGCCTCTGGCCTTCGAGAGACCCCCCGCTTGCCCGCCTCGCTCCGTCGCCTCCTCCACGTCTTCGTGGCGCTGACCTTATGGGTCGGTGTGAGCTTGGCGGCTGTGTGGAGCCCAGCAGTCGCGGCTGAGGGGTCGGTGGACGCCGCCGGGGCAGATGTCCTTCGGGGGCGCGCGCTGCCGAGCCGCTTGGGGGCCGCGCTCTGCGGCGATGAGGAGAGCGTCGACGCGGAGATCCTCTGCGGCGGCGAGTGGCTCTTCGACTTGGTGGGTGAGTCCTCGATCCTGGTCCTCTCGCGTGACACCTGCTCGGTGCTCTTGGAGCAGCTGTTCGGCCGCCAAACCTGCGACCCGACGACCCAGGAGTGCGATCGGCTGCGCCACAGCGGCCTACCTCCGCCGGTCGACAGCGCCTCCTCAGGCGGTGCTTCAGCGCTGACAGTCGCTCTGCCGTCGTGGCGCGAGCCGGTCGGCGTCACGGTCGTCGCGCCCAGCGCGCGTGGACCCGCGCTCGCTTCGGTCGACTCTTCCCCGACGACGCCGCCTCCCCGAGCCCAGATCGGCCGGATCTGAGGGCAGGCGAGCTCGGCGCCTGCTCGAGCGACCCGCGTCGACACACGCCTCCGAGGCCCTCCAGACCGCACGGTCGAGGGCGCGTGTGCGGGGATCCAGACGATGAAGCGAACAATTTCGGCCCTTTGCCTCGCCCTCCTGTCGGGAGCGGCCGCTTGCGGCGGTGGCGCGCCCTCGCCCGCCACCACGGCGCACAACCATAGCCAAGGCGCGCCCTCGATCGCCGAGGCGACGCGTTATCGCGTCGAGCTGTTCGGAGACGACCAGGCGCTCGGCGGCGCGGCTCCGCTGGTCACGGTGGTGGTCTTTGGCGACTACGCCTGTCCGCCCTGCGCGCGCACGTGGTCGGTGCTCGAAAATTTGGTGGCGGACTATGGGGAGGATCTCCAGGTCGTGGCGCGCGCCCTCACGCGGCCGGGCTTCGCGGTCGGCGAGGAGGCGGCAGAGGCCGCCTGGGCCGCGGGCGCACAAGGGGCGTTTTGGCCGATGCACCGCCGCCTCTTCGCCGCGACAGACTTCAGCCGCGCCGCGATCGAGGGCTACGCGAAGGCGCTCAACCTCGACGTCGCGCGTCTGCGCGACGATCTCGACACAGGCGCGTTCTCAGGGACCCGCGCGCGGCACCGCCGGGAGGCGCTCGAGCTGGGGATCGCCTTCGGTCCGGTGGCGATGGTGAACGGGCGGGCGGTGGTCGGCTTTCACCCCGAGGCGGAGTGGCACGGGCTGATCGAGGAGGAGATCGCGCACGCTCGGGCGAAGATCGCGGCTGGTGCGCCGCGCGAGGGGCTGCACGCGGCGCTGGTCGCCGACGGCGTGCGTGCGCCGATCAGCCTCGACGAGGCGACCCAGGAGCTGCGCGACGAGCTGCTCGTACGCGCCGCCGCGGAGCTCGCCGCCGAGGAGGCCGCGTCCTTCGGCGGTCCCGAGCTAGGGCGCGACGTCCGGTATCAGGTCGCGCTCGGCGGCGCGGCCTATGCGGGCCCGGCGGACGCTCCAGTGGTGATCGTCGCGTTCATGGACCCGCTCTGCCCTTTTTGTAAGCGCAGCCTCCAGAGCTCCTTCGCCGCGGCCTTGCAGCGCTGGCCGACGGAGCTGCGGGTGGAGCTGCGCCACCTGCCGCTGCCGATCCACGCCGCCGCCGAGGGGGCGTCGCGGGCGGCGGCGGCGGCGGGCAGGCAAGGTCGATTCGCCGATTTCTATGACGCGCTGGTCGCCGAGACAGGCGGTGAGCTCGGCCGCAGCCGCTTCGCAGCGATCGCTGCGCGCCTCGGCCTCGATGAGGCGCGATTCTTGGCCGATCTCGAGGACCCCTCGGTCGCCGCAGAGGTCGCCGCCGATCGCGAGCTGGCCGGCGCCTACGGGCTCCGCGCGACCCCGACGCTCTTTATCAACGGTCGACACTTCAGCGGCCACCTGCCGCCCGAGCGCCTGCTCGCGATCGTCGACGAGGAGCTGGCCGCAGCTCGCGCGCAGATCGCCAGCGGGGTCGAGCGCGGCGCGGCGGCGGCGGCGCTGATCCGCGAGGGGCAGCCGATCCCGGCGGCGGACCCCCAACGAGCTGATTCCCCCAAAAAACCGATCCCTGAGTAGACCAACTTGGCCGCCCTCGCGGCCGCAACAGGCGTAAACCACGCCGAGAAGAGCGAAGTATATGCGAACCAGAAACATCTCTACTGCCTTGATCATGGCCCTCGCGATGGCCACCACCACCCTCGTCGCTTGCACCGGCCAGCGCGGCGGAGCGGCGTCTCAGGACAAGGCCGCCGTCGCGGTCGACAGCAAGAAGCTGCTGACCCTGGACGACGTCGACGACGCCTACAAGGACAAGATCACGGGCGAGCGCTTCCGCGTCACCTACGACGACACGGACATGTTCAAGGGCGCTGAGAGCCCCTTGGTCACGATCGTCGAGTTCTCCGACTATCAGTGCCCGTACTGCGCCCGCTTCACCAACATGCTCGACGAGGTCGTGAAGGACCCGGCGTACAAGGACGACCTGCGGATCGTCTTCAAGCAGTTCCCGCTGCCGATGCACAAGGACGCGGCCTACGGCGCCGAGGCGTCGCTCGCGGCCGGCGCGCAGGGCAAGTTTTGGGAGATGCACGACCTGCTCTTCGCCAACCCGAAGGCGATGAGCCCCGCGGACATCGAGGGCTACGCGAAGCAGATCGGCCTCGACGTCGAGAAGTTCAAGGCCGACATGGCGGCGCACACCTACAAGGCGAAGGTCGACGCGGACCTCGAGCTCGGCAAGCGCTTCGGCGTGCGCGGCACCCCGAGCTTCTTCATCAACGGCATGTGGCAGCGCGGCGCGCCGCGCACGCCGGAGGCGCTGAAGGAGCTGATCGACAAGGAGCGCGAGGCGGCGGAGGAGCTGGTCGCCGCGGGCTCGAAGCGTAACGAGGTCTATGCCCGCTACATGCGCGCTGGCGCCGACAAGCGGGTCGAGCCGGCCAAGCCGCAGGGGCCGCAGCAGGCGCGCGCAGGCGAGCCTGACCCGAAGGCCAACTACGCGGTGCCGACGGACGGCCGCCCGGCCTTCGGCCCGGAGGACGCGCTGGTCACGATCATCGAGTTCTCGGACTTCCAGTGCCCCTTCTGCAGCCGGGTGGTGCCGACGCTCAAGGAGATCAAGGAGAAGTTCCCCAATGACGTGCGCGTGGTCTTCCGCCAGCTCCCGCTCGGCTTCCACGATCGCGCCCGCCCGGCCGCGAAGGCGTCGCTCGCGGCCGCGCGCCAGGGCAAGTTTTGGGAGATGCACGACAAGCTCTTCGAGAACCAGAAGGAGCTGACCGACCAGAACTTCGAGCTGTGGGCGAAGGAGATGGGCCTCAACGTCGATCAGTTCAAGAAGGACATGGCCGATCCGGCGATCGAGAAGATGGTCGCGGAGGACGAGCAGACGGCCGGGAAATTCGGCGCGCGTGGCACCCCCGCGGCGTTCGTGAACGGCCGCTTCGTCTCCGGCGCGCAGCCCTTCCCCGCCTTCGAGGCGGTGATCAAGGAGGAGCTCGAGAAGGCGCAGAAGGTGATGAAGGAGAAGGGGCTCGCCAAGGCCGGCCTCTACGACGAGATGCGCAAGGGCTGGGAGACGGAGCTGAAGGTGCCGCCGCCGCCGCCGCCCGCCGATCACAAGCGCCGCGACGTGAAGGTCGACGGCCTGCCGGGCAAGGGCAACCTCAAGAACCCGAAGGTCACGATCGTCGAGTGCTCGGACTTCGACTGCCCGTTCTGCAACCGGGTCACCGGCACGGTCGCGCAGATCGTCGAGCAGTACGGCGACAAGGTCGCGTTCTACTTCCGTCAATACCCGCTGCCGATGCACAAGATGGCGGAGCCGGCGCACCGCGCCGCCTTGGCCGCGCACAAGCAGGGCAAGTTTTGGGAGATGCACGACATCCTCTTCGCGTCGCGTGACAAGCGCAGCGACGAGCAGCTCAAAGAGATCGCCGGCCAGATCGGCCTCGACGTCGGTCGCTGGCAGAAGGACTTCAGCGACCCGGCGACCGCCAAGCAGGTGCAGGACGACATCGCCGCGTGCTCGGCCCTCGAGGTGCGCGGCGCGCCCGGCTTCCTGATCAACGGCCGCTTGCTCAGCGGCGCGCAGCCCTTCGAGGTCTTCAAGGGCGTGATCGAGGAGGAGCTCGCGGGCGGGTTCGAGGCCAAGAAGGCCGCGGCCCCCGGCAAGTGAGCGAGCGCTCGACGCTGTCACGATGACGGCGCATGACGGCGAGGTGGGGGCCTTGGACCTCACCTCGCCGTCGCTGTGATAGGCGATCCCGGCTACACTCCGCCTCAGTTTCTCTTCTCTTCTCTTCTCTTCTCTTCTCCGTTCAGGAGCCCGTCGATGACCGAGCCGCAGAGCCCATCCACCGCGAGCCCGTCGCCCGCCCCCGGCGGCAAGACCAGCCCCGCGACCATCCTCCTCGGCGTCCTCGGCTTCGCCGCGACCCTCGCGCTCGGCTTCTACGGCGGCCGCTATGTGCGCGAGACCTTCTTCGTGACCACGGAGCTCGAGCAGGGCGACCGCTACAAGGTCGGCCTGCGCGGTGATGAGCCGCAGATCGGCCCCGACGACGCGCTGGTCACGATCATCATCTTCTCGGACTTCCAGTGCCCCTTCTGCGGCAAGGCGGCGCCGGAGCTGCTCTCGGCGTACAAGTCGAACGACGAGGACGTGCGCCTGATCTTTAAGCACTACCCGCTGCCTGGCCACCAGAAGGCGGTCCCCGCGGCGAAGGCGGCCTGGGCGGCGCACCAGCAGGGAAAATTCTGGGAGATGCACGACTGGCTCTTCGACCACAAGTCGAACCTCGACGGCGTGCAGGAGCACGTGAAGAAGCTCGGCCTCGACGTCGCCCGCTTCGAGCGCGATCGCGACTCCGAAGGCGCGACGGCGGCGATCGACAGCGACCACCTCTCGGGCGGCAAGGCGGGCGCCTCCGGGACCCCCTATTTTATGGTTAACGGCCGCCCGTACAGCGGCATGCGGATCGCCAAGCAGTGGCGCGATATCATCGATCATGAGCGCAAGGCGGCGGAGGCGCTGGTCAAGTCCGGCACCCCGCGGGCGGAGGTGTACGCGGCGCTGCTGAAGGACGCGAAGGAGACCAGGGGCGGCGGCGCGGCGGTCGGCGGCGCGCCGAGCAAGCGCCCGGCGGCCCGCGCGGACGGCCCCGATCCGGCGAAGCGCTACCGCGTGCTCGCGGACGATCGCCCGCAAAAAGGCCCCGATGACGCGCTGATCACCATCGTCGAATTCTCGGACTTCCAGTGCCCCTTCTGCCGCCAGGTCAATGACACCCTCGCGATCATCTTGAACCGCTACGGCGCGGACGTGCGGCTGGTCTTCCGCCAGCGGCCGCTAAACTTCCACCGCGAGGCGCGGGGGGCGGCGAAGGCGGCGCTCGCGGCCGGTCGCCAGGGGAAATTTTGGGAGATGCACGACAAGCTCTTCGCCGAGCAGAAGACCCTCAACGCGGGCTCCTACAAGCTCTTCGCGGAGGTGCTGGGGCTCGACCTCGCGCGCTTTGAGTCGGACATGAACGACCCCGCGATCGAGGCGATGATCGGCGAGGATGAGGCGATCGCGGGCCGCTTCGGCGCCAACGGCACGCCGGCGTTCTTTATCAACGGTCGCCCGCTCTCTGGGGCGATGCCGGTCGACGCCTTCGTCGAGGTGATCGAAGAGGAGCTCACGGTCGCGCGAGCGCAGGTCGGCGAGGGGGTGCCCCGCGGCGAGGTGTTCGGGCGAGTGATGGCGGACGCGCTCGACTCGTTCGCTCCAAAGGCGCAATGAGCGAGCGTGAACCCGCCACAGCGCCGCAGCCCGCGGCGCGCTACCCCGGCCTCGGCGTCGCCGCGCTGGTCGTCTTCGTCGCCGTCGGCGGCCTCTTGGTCTTCGGCTTCGCGGGGGCGCTGTGGCCGGCCGTTGAGGCGCAGAACGAGGCCGTGTGCCGGCCGCTGACCCCGGAGCCACGCAGCGGCCCGGCGCCGGCGTTGGTCGCTCAGGGGCTGGACGGCGCGCCCTTCGATCTCGGGTCGCTGCGCGGCAAGCTCGTGGTCTTGAACTTCTGGGCGACCTGGTGCGAGCCCTGCGTCGGCGAGTGGCCGCAGCTCGACCGCCTGGCCGAGCGCTTCGCCGATCGCGATGATGTGGTCGTGGTCGCGGTGAGCATCGACAAGTCGGTCGAGGAGATCGCGCCCTTCCTCGAGCGTATGTCGCTGACGGGCACGCGCGTGAAGGTCGTCTGGGACCCCACGCAGGTGGTGCACAACGCCTTCGGCTCGCAGAAGATCCCCGACACCTTCGTGGTCGGCCGCGACGGCTCGCTGCTGCAGGCGTACATCAACGTCCGCGACTGGGGCCGGCCGGCGGCCTACCGCTGCATCGCCGCGCTCGCCGGCGGCTGAGCGCCTCTTGATCGCAGAGATGTCCTTTGAGTCAGCTCGATGGTGAGGCGTCAGCGGGCCGCGAGCCAGGCGAACACGTCGTCGTAGAGCCGCTCCGCGGCGGGAGCGCCGAGGTGGCCGGCGCCGGCGAGCCAGCGGATCTCGAGGCCTCTCTTCTGCGCGCCCGCCCCCACGAGGGCCGAGAGGGCGGGTCGTACGGTCGCGGCGGGGATCATCGGGTCGCGCTCGGCGGCGGCGATGAGCGCGGGCAAGGCGAGCTCGCCGAGGCGCGGGCCGGCGCTCATCTCCGCGTGGTAGTCGTCGACGCTGGCGAAGCCGAAGCGAGGGACGACGGCGTAGCGATCCCACTCGCGGATCGTGGTGATCGCGGCGAGCTGGGCGAGCGGCGCGGGGGCGCGCCCGCGCTGGGCGACGTGGGCGTAGATCTCCTGGAGGCTGGTGAGCACGTGGCGGCGGTAGAGGCGCGCCTGCGGGCGGTCGATCGCGGCGCACGAGGCGGCCAGATCGAGGGGCGCGCAGAGGCTCGCGACGGCGCGTAGGCGGCGGTCGGGCGGCGCCAGGGCGAGGCGCAAGGTGACGTGGCCGCCGAGCGAGAAGCCCGCCACGTAGAGGCGGCGGTAGTGGGCGAGCGCTGGGCTCGCCAGGGCGGCGGCGAGGTCTGCGGTGAGGCCGGCGTGATAGAGGTCTTCGCCGCTGCGGTCGGCGCCGCGGAGCGCGAGGCGGAGGCTGCCGAGGCCGCGCTTGGCCGCGGCGCGCGCGGCCCGGATCATGTAGTGGCTCTCGATCGTGCCCCCAAGTCCGTGGACGAGCAGCACCAGGCTTGCCCCCTCAGGTTGGTGGCGGAGGGCGCCGCGCAGGGTGATCGGGCCGAGCCGTGGATCGTCGACGGTCGTGGACCAAGGCGTCGAGGTCGGGGCAGGCGCGGGCAGCAATCGGTGGCGCAAGTTCGGCGCGATCGTCCAAAAATGGCCGCCGAAGTTCATGTCCTGAGGATGCACGCGGCCTGCTGATGCGGAGACGCGGCGACGCGCGAGCTTCCACACGGAGGCTACTGGCGGACGTTTGGCTGCGACCAAACGTCACCGCGCCATTGACCCTCACGAGAGCGGCGCGCTAGCTTGCGAGCCGTGAGCGAGGCCAAGAGCGCCGGTTGGCAGGGTCCGCGGCTCGCCGTCGTGATCGGCCTGATCGCCGCGGTGGTCGTCGCGATGGGCGTCTTCGCGACGGTCCGCTACAACGCCTCGGAGCGCTGGGTGCAGCGGGCGTTGTCGGAGTTGGAGGCGCGCGGCGCCGGCTTGGACGCGGAGGGCTGCGTCAGCGCGACGTTGGAGTGGCACAAGAATTGTGAGGCCACCAAGGTCCTCTGCGATAACGCGGTCTCGATGGCGATGTTCCACTGCCTGCGCAAGCAGGATCGCGCGGCCGCGTGCAGCAGCATCGATCGCGCCGCGCCGACCGGCCAGTGGGTGTTCAAGCGCTGCGAGGCGCGCGGCACCCCGTGCAAGGTGATGAAGCAGTGCCCGTGCGCGCAGAGCTACCGGGCGCTCGACAGCTACTGCCGCACCGACGGCGAAGCGGTGCAGGTGGAGCTCTGATGGCCGCGAAACCACCGCCCAGCGGCCGCGTCGTGCGTGACCTCGTCGAGCTCACCAAGCCCGGCGTGACGCGCATGTGCGCGCTCACCACCGCGGGCGGCGCGTGGCTGGCCCCAGGTTTTGAGTGGCTGCCGGCGCTCGCAGGTGTCCTTGGGGCCAGCCTCGCGGTCGCCTCGGCCTCGGCGTTCAACATGTGGTGGGAGCGCGCGAGCGACCCGCTGATGGCGCGCACGCGCGATCGCCCGCTCGCGGCCAAGCGCCTCGCGCCAGGGGCCGCGTTCGCCTTCGCGATGGGCCTCGCCGCGGTGTCGATGGTGGTGCTCGCGCTCGGCACGAACCTGCTCACGGCGGGCCTCGCCGCGCTCGCGATCGTCCTCTATGTGCTGGTGTATACGCCGCTCAAGTACCGCACGCCGCTCGCGTTGGTGATCGGCGCGGTGCCCGGCGCGGCCCCGCCGCTGCTCGGCTGGACGGCCGTCACTGGGCAGCTCGACCCCGGGGGCCTCGCGCTCTTCGCGATCCTGCTGTTTTGGCAGATGCCGCACTTCCTCGCGATCACGCTCTTCCGCAAGCAAGACTTCGCGCGGGTCGGGATCCGCTGCGTGCCGGTGGTGCGGGGCGATCGCGCGGCGAAGCTGCAAGCGATCGCGTGGGCGGTCGGTCTGGTGCCGGTCTCGATCTCGCCGACCTACCTCGGCGTCGCCGGGCCGCTCTACGGCGGCGTCGCGCTCGTCCTCAGCGCGGTGTTCCTCGGGTGGACGATCACCGGGCTCGGGCGAGATCGCGAGGCCCGCTGGGCTCGCTCGCTCTTCTTCGCGTCGCTCCTCTATCTCCCCGCCTTGATCGCCGCGCTGGCGGTCGATGCGGCCCTCTGATCCGCCGCAGGCGGAGGTTCTAGCGCTTTGACCGATGCAGCCAACCAGGGCGGGCGCCAAGCCGGCGCTGCGCCGCCGATCGAGGAGCGAGGGTGGTTCTTGCGGCTCTTCCTCCGCTACCCCTTCGTCGTCTTCTTCCTCCTCGGCGTCATCGTGATCACGGTGATGCGCCCGTTGACCCGGCACGAGCCGGAGGCGCCGCCCGTCCTCTACACCATCCCCGACTTCCAGATCGTCGACCAAGACGGGCGGCCCTTCGACCGCGCGGCGATGGCCGGCAAGGTGTGGGTGGTCGGCTTCATGTTCACGAGCTGTCCGAGCATCTGCCCCAAGATCTCGCGGGCGATGCTGGATCTGCAGCACAAGTTCGACGCCTTTGAGATCGACGCCCACCTGCTCAGCGTCTCCGTCGACCCCGAGACCGATGAGCCCGCGGTCCTGAAGCGCTACGCCGAGGGCCTCGGCGTCGATCCGGCGCGCTGGCGCTTCGTCACCGGCTCGCGGCCGGCGATGGAGGCGCTCGTGGTCGGGGGCTTCAAGCAGGCGATGGACAAACAAGCGCCGGCGGATGGGGCGACCATGTACGATATCGCTCATACCAGCAAATTGGTGCTGGTCGACGCGGAGGGCGGGGTCCGTGGCTTCTACAGCATCGACGAGCTCGGCCTCGACGAGCTCTACCACCGCACGCAGCACGTGCTCCGCGACATGAGGCGCCGGCGATGAGGGTCCGGTATGTCCTCCTGGTCATGTGCGGTCTGCTCGCGTCCGCGTGCGAGCCGAAGGCGCCGGCGTTCACGGAGGCGCTGGTGCTCGGCGGCGTGCGGATCGAGGCGACCGAGCTGAGCCGCGGGCAAGAGCTTTATATGAGGCACTGCGCGTCCTGCCACGGCGTCGATGGCAGCGGTCGCGGGCCCGCCGCGCGCCATATCCAGCCGGGCCCGCGAGACTTCCGTACCGGCAGCTTTGCCCATAAGTCGACGCCTGGGGATGATCTCCCGACCGACGCAGATCTCCTCCGCGTCCTTAAGAAAGGCGTGCCCGATCGCGGTATGCCGCCGTGGGGAGCGATGCAGGAGGTCGACCTTCGTGCGCTCGCCAACTTCATCAAGACCTTCTCGCCGCGCTGGCGCACCAGCGTGCGAGAGGAGTGAGTTATGTCCAAACACCCGCGAGCACCGCGTCGGACTGTCCCTACGTGTCTGACCCCGCGAGGCCTCAACTCTGGGGCTGCGCACGCGCGCGCGAACGAGCGAGCGAGCGCACCACATACGACGACTATCACTGGCGCTGATTTTACCGTTTGGGGCTGGCTGACGGCCCTCAGCGGACAGTTGCGACCTGGACACAGCGCTGGTAGGGTGCGCGCCAACGCAGCGCCTTGGACGCATCCACTTCCAGAATGGCTCTCCGAAAGTAGGTGAAGTGACGTGCCGGCCATCTTTCCTCGCTGGACCAACAATATTCCGCTTGTAGTCGCCCTCGCTGGCCCCGTCGTGGGCGCTGGGCTGGTCGGCGGCGTTTGGTATTTCTTCTCGCCGAAGTTCACCGATGTGGGCTATCGCCCGGTCCAGCCGGTGCCGTTCAGCCACAAGCTGCACGCCGGGGACATGGGCATGGACTGCCGCTACTGCCACAACACGGTGGAGCGGGCGGCGCACGCCGCGATCCCAGCGACCCAGACCTGCATGAACTGCCATAAGGACCTGGTCAAGACGGACAGCCCGAAGCTGAAGCTCATCCGCGACAGCTACGAGAGCGACCAGCCGGTCCCGTGGATCCGCGTCCATCAGCTCCCCGACTACGCCTACTTCGACCACCGGCCCCACTTGGCCGCGGGCGTCGGCTGCGCGAGCTGCCACGGGCGGATCGATCAGATGGCTGTGGTGCAGATGTCGCAGCCGCTGTCGATGGGCTGGTGCCTCGACTGCCACCGCGATCCCGAGCCGAACCTCCGGCCTCTCGATCAGATCACCAATATGGCTTGGGACTCGGCGCTGGAGAAGTACGACCCGAAGGCCGACAGCGCCCGAGTGCGCGCCGTAAATCCGCCCGAGCACTGCTCCGGGTGTCACCGCTAGGCATGCCAGGTACGGGTAAGAACGGGTACGAACGATGAGCAAGCCCACCGAATCCCTCAAGGCCTACTGGCGCAGCCTCGATGACCATGAAGCGCTCCGCGCTGGCGTCGAGCGGCCGGTCTCCCATGATGAGTTTCCTGGCCAGGAGCTGTCGACGATCAAGGTCGGTCGTCGCGGCTTCGTCGGCATCCTCGGCGCGTCGACGGCGCTCGCAGGTCTGACCACGGGCTGCCTGCGCAAGCCCGTCGAGCGGATCCTGCCCTTCGCGAAGCGCCCTGAGGACTTGATCCCCGGCGAGCCTGTCTTTTACGCCAGCGCGTATCAGGTCGGCGGCTCGGTGCTCGGTGTGCTGGTCGAGTCGCAAGACGGCCGCCCGACCAAGATCGAGGGCAACCCGAAGCACTCGGCCTCGCAAGGTGCGACCGACGGGTGGACGCAGGCGGCGGTGCTGAACCTCTATGATCCCGAGCGCACGCAGGCGCCGATGAAGCGCGGCGACGCCGGTCTCGTGCCCGCGGGCGACGCCGAGACTGGGGCGTGGCAAGACGCGAAGGCTGGGGTCGACGCGATCCTCGCCAAGACCAAGGGCGCAGGCGGCCAAGGGGTGGCGTTGGTGCTCCCGTGGACGCTGTCGCCGACGCTGCGGGCGCAGACTCAGGCTTTTTTAAAGGCGTACCCGAAGGCGCGGGTCTTCCTCGATGACGCGACCGCACCGGTCAACGCGGCGGCCGCCCTGGAGATGCTCTCCGATCGCGGCGTGCGGGCGACCTATCACCTCGACACGGCCCGCGTGGTCGTCGCGGTCGACAGCGACTTCCTGGCCACGGAGCAGGATCACGTCCGCCTTGCGCGCGAATTCGCGCGCCTGCGCTCGCCGCTGAAGCCGACCGACGGCATGAACCGCCTCTACGCGGTCGGGCCGCACTTCACGGTCACTGGCGGCGCGGCGGATCACCGCCTGCGCCTGCGCGGCGGCCAGGTGGGCCTCTTCCTGATCGGCCTCGCCCAGGCGCTCGCCGCCGCGGGCGTACAGATGCCGGCGGAGCTGTCCGGAGTGCTCAAGGGTGCCGATCTCGGTGAGCAGGCGAGCAAGTTCACGGCGGCCCTCGCGAAGGATTTGATCGCGGCCCGCGCGGCTCGCGGTGAGGGCTCGGCGATCCTCGTCGGCGAGCGCCAGCCGGCGTGGGTGCACGGCCTCGGCCTCGCCATCAACAACGCGCTCGGCAACGCCAACAACACCGTGCGCCTCCGCCATGACGACGGGGCGCTGGCCACGGAGGACCTCGCGGCGCTCGCCGCGGGTCTCAGCGGCGGCGCGATCAGCACGGTGCTCTGCCTCGGCGCCAACCCCGCCCACGACGCGCCCGGCGAGCTGAAGCTCGCGGAGCTGCTCGGCAAGGCGGAGGTGGTGCACGTCGGCTCGCACGTCGACGAGACGGCCGCGCTCGCCGCGTGGCACCTGCCGCTCAGCCACGCGCTCGAGGGCTGGGGCGACCTCGAGGCCAGCGACGGCACCATCTCGATCTGTCAGCCGCTCATCCGCCCGCTCTTTGACAGCAAGAGCGCGGTCGAGGTGCTCGCCTGGTGGGCCTCGGGCAGCCTCAGCGACGACGAGAACAGCAGCCTCTACCTGGTCCAAGCGACATGGCGCGAGCTGCTGGGTACGCAGTTCTCGGAGCGCCGCTGGCAGCAGTGGCTGCACGACGGCGTTGTCAGCGGGATCCCCCGCTCGGGCGTGACGCCGATGCTGCTCGGCTGGGGCAAGCTCGCTGACGCGGTGAGCCGCGGCGTCGGGGCGCTGGTCAACGAGGGCTTCGAGGTGAACTTCCACCTCGATCCCAAGCTCGCCGACGGCCGCTTCGCCAACAACGCGTGGATGCAAGAGCTCCCGCACCCGATGTCGAAGCTGGCGTGGGATAACGCCGCGTATCTCAGCCCGGCGACCGCGAAGGAGCTCGGGGTGCAGAACTGCGACCTGCTGAGCGTGCAGGTCGGCGATCGCTCGGTGAAGGCGCCGGTGTGGATCATCCCGGGTCAGGCCGACAAGACCGTCTCGATCGACCTCGGCAACGGGCGCCCCTTCGGGATCATCGCCAAGGGCGCGGGGTTCGACGCCTACCCGCTCCAGGCGGCCGCTCACCCCTGGTTCGTCGGCGGGGCTACGGTGAGCAAGGCCGGCGGCCAGCACCTCATCTACTCGACGCAGGACCACGGCACGCTCGATCCAGGCCTCGGCTACGAGAAGCGGCCGATCGTCCGCGAGACCACCCTCGAGGGGTTTGCGAAGGATCCGGCCTTCTCCCAAAAGGGCGACCTGATGAAGCCGGAGGATCTCAAGTCGCTCTGGGACCACAACGAGGGCGACATCGGCGCGCCCAAGCTGGTCGGCAAGCAGCAGTGGGGTCTGGTCATCGACCTCAACCGCTGCACCGGCTGCAACGCCTGTGTGGTCGCCTGTCAGGCCGAGAACAACATCCCGGTGGTCGGCAAGAAGGAGGTCGGTAACGGCCGCGAGATGCACTGGATGCGCCTCGACCGCTACTACTCAGGCATGGACGTCGCCGACCCCGAGGTGGTGATCCAGCCGATGCTCTGCCAGCACTGCGAGACGGCCCCCTGCGAGAACGTTTGCCCGGTCGCGGCGACCTCTCACAGCCCCGAGGGCCTCAACGACATGACCTACAACCGCTGCATCGGCACCCGCTACTGCGCGAACAACTGCCCTTACAAGGTCCGTCGCTTCAACTTCCACAACTACAACCTGCGGGTGGAGGAGGACATGCAGCAGTCCCCTCTGATCCAGATGGTCCGCAACCCCGACGTCACCGTCCGCTTCCGCGGCGTGATCGAGAAGTGCAGCTACTGCGTGCAGCGGATCAATCAGGCGAAGATCGCCGCGCACGTCGCCGGAAAAGACACCGTCGAGGACGGCGGGGTCGTCACCGCGTGCCAGCAGGTGTGCCCGAGCGAGGCGCTGACCTTCGGCGACATCGCCGATCCGACGACTCGGGTCGCGAAGCTGCGCGCAGGGGCTCGCAACTACGGTGTGCTCACCGACCTCCTCACCCGCCCGCGCACGACCTACCTCGGCCGCGTCCGCAACCCCAATCCGGAGCTCGCGTAAGCCATGGCTGCTTTTAAGGACGAACTCGATCCGATCTCAGGGCGTAAAGTCCTGGTCGAGAACAACCTGACCTTCGCGCAGGTCACGGACGCCGTGGCCGCGCCGATCGAGGCCCCGAGCGCGCGCTGGTGGGCGTTCTTCCTCGTCTCCGTGTCGATGCTCGGGGTCCTGGTGGTCTCGCTCGGCTGGCTGTTCTGGGAGGGCGTCGGCATCTGGGGCCTCAACAACCCGGTCGCGTGGGGTTGGGCGATCGTCAACTTCGTCTTCTGGGTCGGCATCGGCCACGCCGGGACGCTGATCTCCGCGGTGCTCTTCCTGTTCCGCCAGAAGTGGCGGACCTCGATCAACCGCGCCTCGGAGGCGATGACCATCTTCGCGGTCATCTGCGCGCTGCTCTTCCCGACGGTGCACGCCGGCCGGCCGTGGGTGCTCTACTGGACCCTGCCGCTGCCCAACCAGATGGGCATGTGGCCGAACTTCCGCTCGCCGCTGCTCTGGGACGTGTTCGCCGTCTCGACGTACTTCACGGTCTCGCTGCTGTTCTGGTACGTCGGCCTGATCCCCGACCTCGCGACGATGCGTGACCGGGCGAAGTCGACCGTGCGTCGGGTCGCCTACGGCGCGTTCGCGCTCGGCTGGCGCGGCTCGACCCGCCACTGGCTCCACTACGAGAAGGCGTACCTGATCCTCGCCGGCATCGCGACGCCGCTGGTGCTCTCGGTGCACACGATCGTGTCCTTCGACTTCGCGGTGTCGCAGCTCCCAGGCTGGCACACCACGATCTTCCCGCCCTACTTCGTCGCAGGCGCGATCTTCTCCGGCTTCGGCATGGTGCTCACCCTGCTGGTGCCGCTGCGCAAGTGGTTCCGGCTCGAGGCGCTGATCACCATCAAGCACCTCGAGAACATGGCGAAGATCATCCTCGTGACCGGCATGATGGTCGGTTACGCGTACGGCATGGAGTTCTTCATCGCCTGGTACTCGGGCAACCCCTACGAGCAGTACGCCTTCGCCAACCGCGCCTTCGGCGACTACTGGTGGGCGTACTGGACGATGGTGAGCTGCAACGTGATCTCGCCGCAGCTCTTCTGGTTCAAGGCGGTCCGCCGCAGCCCGCTGGCGCTCTTCATCATCTCGATCTTCGTGAACATCGGGATGTGGTTCGAGCGCTTCGTCATCACGGTGACCTCGCTGCACCACGACTTCCTGCCCTCGTCGTGGGACTACTACTCGCCGACGATCTGGGACGTGTCGACGCTGATCGGCTCCTTCGGCCTCTTCTTCACCCTCTTCTGCCTCTTCGTCCGCTTCCTCCCGGTCATCGCCCTGGCCGAGGTCAAGAGCGTGATGCCGATCGCAGACCCTCACTACGGCGACCACGGGGACGGCCACCACCATGAGTAAGCCCAAGCACAAGAAGATCTTCGGCCTGATGGCCGAGTACGACACCGCCAAGGCGATCTTCAAGGCCTGCGAGAAGGTCCGCGACGCCGGCTATGAGAAGTGGGACTCCTACACCCCCTTCCCGGTCCACAACCTCGACAAGGCGATGGGCCTCAAGCCCTCGATCCTCGGCGTCATCGTCTTCTGTTGCGGCATGACAGGCGCCGCGAGCGCGATGCTGCTGCAGTGGTGGACTTCGACGGTCGACTACCCGGTGATCATCGCCGCGAAGCCCTACTTCAGCTACCAGGCTTTCATCCCGGTGACCTTCGAGCTCGGGATCCTGCTCTCCGCCTTCGGCGCGGTGTTCGGGATGTTGGGCCTCAACAAGCTCCCGCAGTGGTACCACTCGCTGTTCAACAGCGAGCGCTTCAGCCGGGTCACCGACGACCGCTTCTTTATCTGTATCGAGACCAACGACCCGAAGTTCGACTTCGAGCGGACGCGTAAGCTGCTCGAAGGGACCGGCGCGGTTCACATCGAGGAGATCGAGGACTGACCATGACGCGCGTCAACCTGATCCACGCCGCGCTCTTGGGCGCGCTCGGGGCTGGTCTCGTCGGCTGCCAGGGCAACCGCTCTGACGTCCCGCCGGTCCACCTGATCCAGAACATGGACTTCCAAAAGCGCTTCGACCCGCAGGAGTCCAACGACTTCTTCCGCGCGCGTGACTGCGCGGACGAGGTCGCCGCGGAGGACGCGGCGGTCGCGGAGGCCGTCGCCAAGGGGGAGCACCCGCCGCTGGTCGAGCGCACCTGTTGGGCCCGCGCGATGCGGCCGCCGCCCTTCGGCACCGTCGCCGTCGGCCACCTCAAGGACGACGACCACCTGCACCGCGGCCGCGGCACCGACGGCCGCCTCGCCGACAGCCTGCCCCGCGCGATCGAGCTGAGCGAGGCGCTGATGAAGCGCGGAGAGCAGCGCTACAACATCTACTGCCAGCCCTGCCACGACTATACGGGCGGCGGTCAAGGCATCGCCACGCTGCGCGGCGGCGGCTTCAAGATCCAGCCGCCTTCGTACCATATCGACCGTCTGCGGGCGATGCCGCTCGGTTACTTCTATGAGGTCATCACCAACGGCAAGGGCACGATGGGCTCGTACGCGGCGCAGATCCCCGCGGAGGATCGCTGGGCGATCGCGGTGTGGGTGCGGACGCTCCAGGTGAGTCGGACCAAGGGAGGCAAGTGATGGGCAGCCACGGCGCAATTGAACCCTCGAAGGACCAGATCTGGCTCAAGGAAGGCTCGCTCTGGCGCAAGCTCCCGCTGATCGGCGGCGTGCTCGGTCTCGCCGGTCTCGCCGGCGCGTTCTCGCAGATGGGCGCGGACAAGCAGCACTTCTGGTACTCGTACCTGACAGCGCTCGCGGTGTTCCTCTGCTTCGCGCTCGGCGGCCTCTTCTTCACGATCATCCAGCACGTCACCCGCGCGGGCTGGTCGATCGTCGTCCGCCGCCTCGCCGAGAACGCCATGATCACCCTGCCGGTGCTCTGCGTGCTCGCGTTGCCGGTCGTGTTTATGGGCTCGCACGAGCTCTACGAGTGGACCCACGCCGAGGTGGTCGCGAACGACCCGATGCTCTCGGCCAAGAAGGGCTACCTCGACGAGGGTTTTTGGACGATCCGCATGATCGCCTACTTCGTCATCTGGAGCTTCCTGGCGATCCGCTTCTATAGCCTCTCGACCAGCCAAGACGACGCCGCGCCGGACGCCGCGATCAGCAAGGCGCACTCGATGCGTTGGCTGTCCGCGCCGGCGGTGCTGCTCTTCGCGCTGTCGATGACCTTCTTCGCCTTCGACGCGATGATGTCGCTGGACCCGCACTGGTTCTCGACCATGTTCGGCGTCTACTACTTCGTCGGCATCGCGGTGTCGGCGCACGCCTTCTTGGCGCTGGTGAGCGCGCTGCTGCGCCGCTCTGGTTACCTGAACGGCGTGGTCACCGCGGAGCACGACCACGACCTCGGCAAGATGATGTTCGGGTTCACGGTGTTCTACTCGTACATCGCGTTCAGCCAGTACTTCTTGATCTGGTACGCGAACATCCCCGAGGAGACCCGCTGGTTCGCGTACCGCATCGAGGGTGACTTCTTGTACCTCACCGCGCTGCTGGCGATCGGCCGCTTCCCGCTGCCGTTCTTCTACCTGCTGCCGCGGGCGATCAAGCGCTCCTCGGGCGCGCTGATCCTGATGGCGAGCTGGATCCTGATCATGGAGGTCATCGACATGTTCTGGGTGGTCCAGCCGGTGCTCGCCCACCACCACGCCAAGGAGAGCGGCGCGGCGATGGCGATCCACGTCGGCGCGGTCGACTTCCTGTGCCTGCTCGGCGTCGGCGGGATCTTCCTGGCGGCCTTTGGCTGGGCCCTCGGTCGCAAGGCGATGATCCCGGTCAAGGACCCGCGCATCGCCGAGTCGCTCGCTCACGAGAATTTCTAAGAATTCCAAAAACCCCGCTTAGAACGAAGTCGGAGCCACACCATGTCGGATCAGCACAGCGAGCACCACGGCGGCGGCCATGAGGTCGATCAGCCGCCGACGCGTCAGCTCTTCAATATCGTCTGGGGTCTCGGGGCGCTGACGCTCCTGTCGATCGTCACCTGCGTCCAGCTCTTTAACCAGCAGCGGGATGCGATGCTGGCGGAGTCGATGTCGGCGCCGTCGTATCGCTTGGCCGAGTACCGCGCGGCGCAAGACACCCGAGCGAGCAGCAACGGCGCCGAGGAGCTGGTCGTGGACGGCAAGACGGTGACGTTGGAGTACGTGCCGCTCGACGTCGCCGCGAAGAAGATCCTCGCCAACCCGGCGCTGCTTCAAGCGCCGCCGCCGCCTCCCGGTTGGATCCACCCCGATGACATCGCCTCGGGTGGCGCGAAGGCGCCCACGCCGGCGCCAGCTCCGGCGGCCGTTGAAGGTGAGGGCGCCGCGCCGACCGAAGGCGCCGCGCCCGCGGAAGGCGCCGCGCCCGCGGAAGGCGCCGCGCCCGCGGCAGGCGCCGCCCCGGCTGCTGGGTCCGCTCCCGCTGAGGGTGCGGCATCCGGTCCTGCGACCGCCGAAGGGGCTGCCCAACCGGCCGCGGCTGCGGCAGATTCAGCCCCGAACCCCTGATTCGACCTCGCGCTCTTCCTACTAAGAACACCGTGCGTCTCTCCGTCCCTATCGCCGCGCTCATCGCCCTCTCGTCAGGGCAAGGCAGCGCTGCGCCGACAGCGGAGGCGAACGCGCCGTCGATGCACGCGATCGACGTGGAGGAGCACCTCGGGGCTGACGTCGACCGCAAGCTGCGCTTCCGCGATCACTCAGGCAAGGACGTCGAGCTCGGCGACTTCCTCGATGGCGAACGGCCAGTGCTGGTCACGCTCAATTATTACCGCTGCCCGGTGCTCTGTAACGTGCAGCTCAACGGCCTCACCGACGCGCTGCGCGAGCTCGACTGGACCCCAGGCGACGCAAACTTTCGGGTGGTCACGGTGAGCATCGATCCACGCGAGGGCGTCGAGATCGCGAGCGGCAAGCGGTCCTCGCACCTCAAGGCGCTCGGTCGGGGCGATCAGGTCGGCTGGGATTTCCTCACCGGCGACGCGCTCGACATCAAGCTGCTCGCGGCGCAGCTCGGGATCGGCTACGCGTACGACGCCGAGCAGGACCAGTACGCGCACCCCGCGGTGGTCGCCTTCCTCTCGCCTGGGGGGAAGATCGTCCGCTACGTCTACGGCCTCACCTACGACCCCAAGGACCTCAAGTTCGGCCTTATCGAGGCCTCTGAGGGGCGCGTCGGCACCACCGTGGATCGGATCATCCTGAGCTGTTTCCACTACGACGCGACCATCGGCCGTTATGGGCCCTTCGCCTTCGGCCTGATGCGCCTCGGCGGAGTGCTCACGATCATCATCCTTGGAACCTCTCTCTTGCTCCTACGGCGCCGCGACCGGCGCCAGCGGGGCAGGCGATCACTGCACACGGAGGCGACCTCATGCTCCTGAACCTTCTCCTCGGCCCTGACCCGGCGCTGCTCGGCACTGATGCGATGTCGGCGTCGCCCTTCTCCCTGCTCCCGGCGGCCAGCACCAACGCCCAGGAGCTCGACAACATCTACGTCGCGGTGACGCTGATCTGCGCGCTCTCCTTCGTGCTGCTGATCGGCGCGCAGGTGTACTTCATGGTGAAGTACAAGAAGCCCGCCGAGGGCCACCGCAAGACCTCGCCGATCACCCACAGCGGCAAGCTCGAGTTCTGGTGGAGCTTCATCCCGACGCTGATCCTGATCGCCCTCTTCGTCTGGGGTGAGACGCTGTACATGAAGATGGTGACGCCGCCCTCGGACGCGGTGAACATCCGCGTCACCGGCCAGAAGTGGTTCTGGACGGTCGAGTACCCCGACGTGCCCGGCGCCATCCTCACCGACGAGCTGATCGTGCCGAAGGACGTGCCCGTGCGTCTGACCCTGACCTCGAACGACGTGATCCACTCGTTCTACGTCCCCGTGTTCCGCCAGAAGAAGGACGCGGTGCCCGGGCGGTACAGCAACCTGTGGTTCCAGGCGACGACGGTCGGCACCTACCCGCTCTTCTGCACCGAGTACTGCGGCGACCAACACTCGACGATGATCGGCAAGGTGCACGTGGTCGAGCGGGCGGAGTTCGACGCGCGGCTCGCCGAGGCCGCCAAGCTCGAGCCCGGTGAGGGCGAGTCGATGGCCGACTTCGGCGCGCGGGTCTTCGACCGCGGCGGCTGCGCCGCCTGCCACAGCATCGACGGCTCGGCCAAGACCGGCCCCACCCTCAAGGGCAAGTACGGCGCGCAGGAGGTCCTCTCGGACGGCTCGACCGTGACTATCGACGACAACTACATCCGTGAGTCGATCCTCGAGCCCAACGCGAAGGTCGTCCAAGGCTTCACCCCGCAGATGCCGAGCTTCGCCGGTCGCTTCGACGACCGCGCGATCACGGGTCTGATCGAATACATCAAGTCCCTCAAGTAGGCGGAGAACTAGGATCATGTCGCAGCAGCCTGCTCACCACGACAACAACCACGGCGAGGAGCCCAACTTCTACCGCGCGAAGCGCGGGATCATGTCGTGGCTCTTCACGGTCGACCACAAGCGCCTCGGCGTGATGTACCTGGCGTCCGTGCTCCTCTTCTTCTTGGTCGCCGGGATCCTCGCGATCTTCCTCCGTACGGAGCTGCTGACGCCGGCCGCCGACTACGTCAGCGCGTCGACCTACAACCAGCTCTTCACGCTTCACGGCGCGATCATGGTCTTCCTCTTCATCATTCCGGCCACGCCGGGGGCGCTGGGGAACATCTTCCTGCCGTTGATGCTGGGGGCGAAGGACGTGGCGTTTCCTCGCCTGAACCTGCTCAGCTTCTGGGTGTACTCGGTCGCGGCGGTGATGCTGCTCTGCACCCTGCTGCTCGGCGGCCTCGACACCGGCTGGACCTTCTATACGCCGTACTCCACGAGCACCGGCACGGCGGCGGGTTTGGCTGCGCTCGGAGTGTTCGTCGCCGGGTTCTCGTCGATCCTCACCGGGCTCAATTTCGTCGTCACTGTGCACCGGATGCGCGCGCCTGGGCAGACCTGGGACCGCCTGCCGCTCTTCGTGTGGGCGATCTACGCGACCGCGGTGATCCAGATCTTGGCGACGCCGGTGCTGGCGATCACGGTGCTCTTGGTCTTCATCGAGCGCTTCCTCGGGATCGGGATCTTCGACCCGGCGATGGGCGGCGACCCGGTGCTGTTCCAGCACTTCTTCTGGTTCTACAGCCACCCGGCCGTCTACATCATGATCCTGCCGGGCTTCGGGATCATCTCCGAGATGATCACGGTCCACAGCCGCAAGCACATCTTCGGCTACAAGGCGATCGCGCTCTCTTCGGTGGCGATCGCGGTGATCTCGTTCGTCGTCTGGGGTCACCACCTCTTCGTGTCGGGCCAGTCCGAGGTCGCCGGCATCGTCTTCTCGTTCCTCACCTTCGCGGTGGCGGTGCCGACGGCGATCAAGGTGTTCTCGTGGGTGGCGACCCTCTACGGCGGGTCGATCGTCTACAACACGCCGATGTGGTACGCGCTGATGTTCCTCTGGACCTTCACGATCGGCGGCCTCACGGGCGTGTACCTCGCGGTCATCGCGGTCGACGTGCACCTCCACGACACCTACTTCGTGGTCGCGCACTTCCACTACGTGATGATGGGCGGGCTGGTGGTCGCGTTCATCGGCGGGCTCTTCCACTGGTGGCCGAAGATCACGGGTCGCTTCTACAACGAGGCGCTGGGCAAGCTGAGCGCGCTCTTGGTGTTCATCGGCTTCAACGTCACCTTCGGCACTCAGTTCTTCCTGGGCCACCAAGGCATGCCGCGGCGCTACTTCGCCTACTTGCCCGAGTATGAGGCGATGCACCGGATCTCGACCTACGGGTCGTGGATCTTGGCCGCTGGCCTGTTCTGCGCGCTCTTCGGGCTGCTCGCGGCCTTCTCCAAGAACGCGAAGAAGGCCGGCAACAACCCCTGGAACGCGATGTCGCTCGAGTGGCAGACCCAGAGCCCGCCGATCGAGCACAACTTCCACGAGACCCCCCACGTCACCGGCAGCCCCTACGATTTCCCCGAGATCGACAAGTCGGGCGGCGTTCATCACTGAGAGGACGGCGGTACCCATCATGAGCACGGCACACACTGACGCGCACGGGGGCGAGCACAACCCGCACCTCGCGCATCACTTCGACACGATGGAGCAGCAGGCGGGGGCCGCCAAGCTCGGGATGTGGCTGTTCTTGGCCACAGAGATCCTGATGTTCAGCGGGCTCTTCCTCGCCTACTTCGTCATCCGGATGTTCTATCCAGAGATGGTGCTCGGCGCGCACGAGCACCTGAACAAGTTCGCGGGCGGCCTCAACACCGTCGTCCTCCTGGTCTCTTCGTGGACCATGGCGATGGCGGTGCGGTCGGCTCAGGTCGGCAAGCCGAACAACCAGGCCGACATCGCCAAGATCAAGGCCTTCCTGGCGATGACCTTCGCCTGCGGCGGGATCTTCATGGTGGTCAAGTACTTCGAGTACAGCGCCAAGTTCGCGCACGGCATGCTGCCGGGTAAGTTCTATACCGCCCACCTGCACGGCTACGACATCCCAGGGTTGCCCCACATCTTCTTTGGGATCTACTTTGTGATGACCGGCCTGCACGGCGTCCACGTGCTGGTCGGTATGGCGCTGATGGTGTGGATCTACCTGCGGGCGGTGCGCGGCGACTTCTCGCGGCAGAACTACGCGGGCGTCGAGAACCTGGGCCTGTATTGGCACATCGTCGACCTCGTCTGGATCTTCCTCTTCCCCCTGCTTTACCTGGTGAAGTGAGCCTATGAGCACCGTATACCTGAACGGCAAGCTGGTCGAGCACCCGCACGAAGTCCACCATCACGTCTCGCCGGTGCCGCAGTACGTGGCGGTGCTCGGGGCGCTCCTGGTGCTCACGGGGGTCACCTTCCTGGTCTCGTTCGCGGACTTGGGCGCGGCGAGCCTCACCGTCGCCATGTTTGTGGCCGTGATCAAGGCGTCGCTGGTGGTCGGCTACTTCATGCACCTGAAGTACGACGACCGCTTCCACCTCTTTATCTTCCTCGGCACGATCATCTTCGTCGGGCTCTTCTTCGGCTTCACGCTCTTCGACCTCGCCAGCCGGGACGCGATCAACGACGAGCAGCGGACCTTCACCCGTATCGAAGAAGACACGAACAAGGGCCAGCCGATGAAGATCGGGATCGACAACGATCTCGCCCGCCGCGCCGCGTACGACGCGAAACACCCCGCCGAGGCGCCGGAAGGGCACTAGCAGCGCCAATGGCGCGTTCGGCAGCAGGCGCCGCTCTCCGGAGCGGAGCCTGTTTTGTCGTTTACGATGCCCGAGTTGTTGATGTGCGCCGGGCATGGGTGCGCGGGGACCGGGCGATATTTGGACCTGACATGACGTAAGCTTTGAGGGTGATGTTGGTTCGGATCCGCACGTCGACGCCTGCGCCGCTTGGGGAGAGCCGTGGCCTGCCGCTCGTCGATCCTCAGGCGCGACAGATCCGCTACCTCCGGCTCTCGCTCACCGACCGCTGCAACTACCGCTGCACCTACTGCATGCCCGAAGAGGGCGTGCCTCATCACCCTCGGGGCGAGGTGCTGTCGCTCGAGGAGATGGTTCGGCTGGTCGCAGCCTTCGCGGCCATGGGGGTCGAGCGGGTGCGGTTGACGGGCGGTGAGCCGACGGTGCGCCGCGGCCTCACCGAGCTCGTGGCGGCGCTGGCGTCGCTAAGGACATCCAGCGGCGCGCGTTTGGAGGTGGTGATGACCACCAACGGCGAGCTGCTGGAGGAGCTCGCTGGGCCGCTCGCCCGGTCGGGCTTGGCTGGCCTTACGGTCAGCTTGGACAGCCTCGACGCGGCGCGCTTCTCAACAATCACGCGTCGTGGTGAGCTGGCGCGGGTGCTCGCGGGGATCGAGGCGGCGCAGGCGGCGGGACTGCCGCTGAAGCTGAATACGGTGGCGATCCGCGGCTTCAACGACGATGAGCTCGGCGCGATCGCGGCGTTCGCGTGGGCGCGCGGGGTCACGCCGCGCTTCATCGAGGTGATGCCGATGGCCGGCGGGCGCCTCTACGTGCCAGGTGCGCTGCTGCCAGCGGCGGAGATCCGCGCGGCGGTGGCGGCAGGCGCGGGCGCCGCGTTGGTCGCGGACACGGGCGAGGGCGTGCGAGGCCTCGGTCCTGCGACCTATTGGCGCGCGTCGGCGGGGCGCTGGGCGGGGCATCGTGTCGGCGTGATCGCGGCGATGACCGAAAACTTTTGTGGGTCGTGTAATCGGCTGCGGGTGTCGGCGAGCGGCCAACTCCACGCCTGTTTGGCGCGCGATGAGGCCGGCGACCTCCGCGCGGCGCTCCGCTCCGACGACCCGCAGGCGCTCGAGCGAGCGGTGCGCGCGGTCGTCGGCTCGAAGCGCGACGGCCACCTCTTCGGCGTCGACGGTAGCGGCGGCCCCCGCAAGGCCATGGTAAGCATCGGAGGTTGATATGGCGCTCCCACTCGCAACAAAAGTCGTGATCGGCCTCGTCATCGCGGGCGCGGTTGGTTATTTGGTCCTCGCCGACGAGGGCGAGGGCGTGCTCGAGTACGTCTACGTGGAGAAGGTCGTCGCCGCGCCCGCGAAGTACCAAGGGCGGACGATCAAGGTGCACGGCACGGTCGTGCCAGGCACGGTGCGGCAGAAGGTCGGCGCCTCGGGCGACTACACCTTTGAGATCGAGCGCGAGGGCCGACGGCTCGCGGTCCACTACACGAACATGGTCCCGGACACCTTCGCGGAGGGCGGCGAGGTGGTGCTGACGGGTCGCCTCAGCGGCGCGGGCGATCGTTTTGACTCCGATGAGATGGCAGCAAAGTGCCCGTCGAAGTACGAGGAAGAGCCGATGGCTCAGCGCTGATCTTTGGTCGAGAAGAGACGAGAAGAAGGGCCCACCATGACGATCGCCACCCTCGGTTCATTGACCATCCTCCTGATCTTTTTGATGAGCTTGGTCGCGTTCGGGCTCTCCGCCGTCGGCGCCCGCCGACGCTCGTCTCGGCTCGCGGAGGCGGGTGTGCAGGGTCTCTACGCCACCTTCGCGCTGTCGGCCTTCGCCTCGTCGTTGATCATCTACGCCTTCCTGGCCGGGGACTACTCGATCCAGTACGTCCAGCACACCAGCGACTCGGCGATGCCGCTGTTTTATAAAATAACGGCGTTCTGGGGCGGGCTCGACGGCTCGTTGCTCTTTTGGGTGCTGCTGCACACGCTCTTCGCGTCGCTCGCCGTGCGCTCGAACCGCGAGCGCCACCGCGACCTGATCCCCCACGTCGTCGCGGTGCTGTCGGTGATCACGGCGTTCTTCGCGGGGCTCCTGCTGTTCATCAAGGACCCGTTCGCGCCCTACCTGATCGACATCCCAGCGACCGGCCGCGGCCTCAACCCGCTGCTCCAGAACTTCTACATGATCTTCCACCCGCCGAGCCTGTACCTCGGCTACGTGTCGCTCGCCGTGCCGTACGCGTTCGCGATGGCGGCCTTGCTCACGGGACAGGTGGACGCGGCGTGGCAGCGCAGCGTGCGTCGCTGGGCGCTGTTCTCGTGGATCTTCTTGTCGATCGGGCTGATCTTGGGCGGGCTGTGGGCGTATGAGGAGCTCGGTTGGGGCGGCTACTGGGCGTGGGACCCGGTCGAGAACGCGGGGCTGCTGCCCTGGTTCACGACGGTGGCGTTCCTCCACTCGGTGATGATCCAAGAGCGCCGCGGCATGATGAAGGTTTGGAACGTGGTGCTGATCATCGTCTCGTTCCTGCTGACGATCATCGGCACGTTTATGACCCGCTCAGGGGTCGTGCAGAGCGTGCACGCCTTCGGCGAGGACCCGGTGCTCGCGTGGACCTTCGGCGCGTTCATGCTGGTGATCGTGGTCTTCTCGTTCGGGCTGCTGCGCTGGCGCCTGCCGCTGCTGCGCGCCCGCGGCGAGCTCGAGAGCGCGCTCAGCCGCGAGTTCGCGTTCCTGCTCAACAACTGGCTCTTCTTAGTCTGCGCGCTCTTCGTGCTCTTCGCGACGATGTGGCCGACCTTCATCGAGTGGCTGAACATCCTGGTCGAGCGCTACCCGGGCGCGTTGGGGTGGATCGAGCCGGGCGAGCGCATGGTGATCGGGCCGGCGTTCTTCAACCGCTACATGCGGCCGCTGGGGCTGGCGCTGCTGCTGCTGACCGGTGTGGGTCCGCTGCTGGCGTGGCGTAAGACCTCCGCCGAGAACCTGGTGCGGCAATTCACGGGGCCGCTGATCGTCGGGGCGGCGTCGACGGTGGCGCCGGCGCTGCTCGGGATCGACTCGCCATGGGGGCTCGCGTGCTTCGGCCTGTGCGGCTTCACGGCGTGGACGATCGTTCAGGAGTTCTATCGGGGCGTGTCGCTGCGGCGGAGCAAGCGGCCGCAGGGGGTGGTCGAGGCGACGGTGGGGCTGGTGATGCGGGCGCGCCGTCGCTACGGCGGATACATCGTGCACCTCGGGATCGTGCTGATGTTCTTCGGCTGGGCGGGCAACGCGTACAAGGTCGAGAAGAAGGCGCAGCTGCAGCCAGGCATGAGCTTTGAGCTGGGTGAGTACGTGATCCGCCACGACGGCCTGCGGGTGACCGAAGACTGGCAGAAGGAGATGATCACGGCGGACCTGGCGGTGCTGAAGGACGGGGTCGTCGTCGACGTGCTGCGGCCGGCTCGCTGGTGGTACTACCAGCTCCCGGAGCAGCCGACGACGGAGGTGTCGCGCTACATGACGCCGAGTGAGGACGTGTACGCGTCGATGCAAGAGGTCGACCTCACGACCGGCTGGACGCAGCTCAGCCTCTTCGTGAACCCGCTGGTCAACTGGATCTGGGCCGGCATGATGGTGCTGCTCGCGGGAGCGCTGGTCTGCGTCGGTACGCGCCGCACGGAGGTGAGCGATGAGTGAGCCGCGGGGCAGCTTCTCCGGGGCAGCGCTCCGCGGCGCTGCGATCGCGGCGGGCGGGCTGGGCCTGCTCGCGCTGCTGGTCTTCGCGGCGGGGGCGCGCGTCGAGGCGGCGACCTTCGGCCTGGCGATCGCTGGGATCGCGCTGGTCTTCGCGCTGCGCGGCCTCTACGCGGTGGCGTACGCGCTCGCGTCGCCGCTGCCGGAGGCGCCGGCCGCGGCGATGACGTTACGCTCGCGCGGGGAGCTGCTGGACGAGCGCCGCCGGCTGCTGCGCGCGCTGAAGGAGCTGGACTTCGATCGCGGCATGGGGAAGCTCTCGCAGGCCGACTATGAAGCGGTCGCGGCGACCTATAAGATGCGGGCGATCGAGGTCATGCGCGCGCTCGAAGGCACCGCCGATCTTCACCCCGAGCTGCGAGCGTTGCTCGCCGCGCGCGGCGCCGTGCAGGCGTCGGCGCCGGCCGCGGGGACGACGACGAGCGATGCGGTCGTGGCCGTGAACGTCTGTCCTAAGTGCCAGACGGAGAACGACGGCGACGCTCGTTTTTGCAAGCGCTGCGGCGCGGAGCTGGTGGCATGACGTTCGGCGCGCGGCTCGGGTCCGGTCTGGTGTTGGCGCTCTGTCTGGCCGCGGGGGCGGCGGCGCAGCCGGCGGGCGCTCCGCCGATCGACCCGCGGCAGATGTCGGGGATCGGCCGCGTCGATCCGCAGGTGGCGGCGGGGAGCGTCACCGTGCGTTGCCTGCTCGGCGGCTTCGACGCGCCTGCGGTCGGGGTCGACGTGACGCTGGAGGTGCGCACGGCCGACGGCGGCCAGAGCGACCGCTTGAGCGCGACGACGGATGAGGCGGGGCGGGCGACCTTCACCGGCCTGGAGCGCTTCTTCGGCGGCTCCGCGTTCGCCAGCGCGACCCTGGGCGCGGAGCTCCAGCGCTCGGAGTCGCTGCCGATCACAGCGAGCGCTGGGACCCGAGTGATGCTGGTCCAAGGGGCAGCTTCACGCGGAGCGGCGGCTGCGCCCGAGCAGGCCGGCGCCGAGGGGGGCGCGCCGGCGCCGGGGCAGGCGTTCGCGGACGAGCGCTTCCCACGAGGCACGGTGGTGGTGGGTGCGCTCGATCTGGCGGCGCGCGGCGGGATCGCCGACGCGGAGGTCAAGGTGGTGATCACGCCGCCTTCCGGTGAGCTGGTCATGAGGACAGGTCGCACGGATCGCCAAGGGCGGGCGGTCTTCCCCGATCTGCTGCCGCCCGAGGTGCCGGAGGGCAGCCAGGTGGTCGTAGAGGCGACGCTGCGGGGCGCGGTGCAGCGCTCGGCGCCGTTCTCGCTCGGCGAGCAGGGCATGATCGTGGTGCTGACGACGGGCACGATGGCGGAGGCGCCAGCGGCGGGGCCGCCGCCTCGTCGACCGCTGATGCCGCCGCGGATGCTGCCGACGATCGCGCGCGGCTCGGTGCGTCTGGCGGTCACTGACGGGCGTGAGCGGCCGGTGGTGGGACAAGCGGTGACGGTCGTGATGCGCGACTCGACCGGCGGGCGCGCTGAATTTTTGGGGACCACCGGCGCCGACGGGGTCGCCTTGGTCGACGACGTGGAGGTCTCGGCGGACGCGGCGTATGAGGCGCTGGTGTCGTACCAAGGCGCGCCGTATCGCTCGGCGCCCTTTCGTATGGGCGAGACGATGGGGGTCGCGGCGGAGGTGCGGGTGTTCCCGACCACCGCGGACCTGTCGCGGGTGCGCTCGGCGACGCAGCTCGAGGTGATCGGCCGCGAGAACGATAACGCCCAGGTGGGGCAGCTCTATCAGGTCTTCGTCAGCGGTGAGGAGGCCTTTTGGCCAGGCAAGCCGCTCGAGATCCACGGCGCAGACGGAGCGGCCGGCTTCGTGGTGATGGACCGCGCGTCGCCGATCCTCGAGCACACCGAGAAGGCGCCCTTCGCCAGGCTGGTCGAGCCGATCCCGCCGGGGCAGGTCGTGGATCTGTCGATCGCCTACCTGCTCGAGCACGACGGCGTCGCGAAGATCCGCTGGACGCCGAGCCTGCCGCTGGTCGACGCGAGCGTGCTGGTGGGCAAGGAGCTGCGCCTCATCAAAGGGGCGAAGGGGCCGCCGACGCCGCCGCCGCAGGCCCCTGACGCGCCCTTCGAGATCTATGAGGTCGGCGGTCGCGCGGTCGGTGAGGCGCTCGAGCTCGAGGTGAGCGGGCTGCCGGTGCGGCCGCGCTTGATCCGCGACCTCGGCTGGCAGGTGGGGATCGGGCTCTTCGTGCTGATCGTCTTCGCGCTGCGTCCTCGCCGCTCGCCGCGCGCGCTGCTGCTCGCGCGCAAGGTCGAGCTGCTGGCCGCGCTCGATCGCGCCGAGGCGGCCGGGGTAGAGGGTGAGCGCGCGGCGATCATCGCGGAGCTCGATCAGGTGTTTCATCAGCTCGACGCGCTAGCGCAGGTGTCGGCGCCGCCCGCGGGCGCGTGAGCGATCGGCTGAGGCGACCGTGACCGCGTCGATCATCCCGCTCGAGGCCCGCAAGATCGCGCAGCGCTTCGGCCGCAAGGTGGTGCTACGAGCGGTCGATCTCGAGCTGCAGGCCGGCGAGGTGGTCGGCCTCATCGGCGCCAACGGGGCCGGTAAGACGACGCTGTTCTCGATCCTCACCGGCCTGATGCAGCCCGATAGCGGCTCGCTGCGGCTCGGCGGATCTTTCTTAGAGGACCTCGACCTGGGAGCGCGGGCGCGGCTGGCGTATGTCGCCCACGGGGTGCAGCTCTATCCGGGCCTCAGCGCGCGCGAGAACCTCGAGCTCTACGCGGCGCTGCGGGCGGCGGCGGGCGCGAGCACGCTGGCGAGCGCGGAGGTGTTGGCCCGCTTCGGGCTCGCGGAGGCGGCGGAGGGCCGGGTGAGCGCGTTCTCGCGGGGCATGGGGCAGCGGCTCGCGCTCGCGCGGGCGGTCGCGGGGGCGCCGGAGCTGCTGATCCTCGATGAGCCGTTCACCGCGTTGGACCGGGCGGGGCGTGAGCTGCTGGTGGAGGTGTTGGCGGAGGAGCGAGCGCGCGGGGCGGCGGTGCTGCTGAGCTCGCATGATCACGCGATGCTGGTGCGGATCGCCGATCGGGTGGTCTCGCTCGAGCGGGGGGTGATCGCTGGCGAGGTGCGACGCGATGACGCGAGCGAGCTCGGTGAGGGCTCGTTTGCGGCGCGCGCTGCGGCCCTCTGGTCGGGCGCCGAGGCGACCGAGGGCTGAGCCGCTCGCGAGGATCGCGCTGGGCCGCGCGTCTCTGTACCAGCGCCGCGATTCGGGCTACAACGCGCGGAGATGGGCCTTTGGCGGCAGACGTGGCTGCTCTTCGCCAGCGAGCTGCGGCAAGAGCTGCGCTCGTTTGAGGTGGTGGCGACGGCGGCGTTCTACTCGCTGGTGATGCTGGCCTTGTTCGCGTTGTCGCTCGGGGTGCTGCCGCGGGACGCGCAGGTGGCGGCGGCTCCCGGGGCGCTGTGGCTGAGCGTGGCGTTCGTCGGGGCGTTGACGCTGACGCGGGTCTTCGATCGCGAGCGTGAGGCGGACACGCTGCGGGCGCTGCTGTGCGCGCCGGTGCAGCGATTGGCGATCTACTTCGCGAAGGGGGCGCTGGTGCTGGTGGTGCTGGCGGTGGCGGTGGCGGTGCTGGTGCCGGGGCTGGCGCTGCTGTTCCCGGCGGCTTCGGCGCTGCTGGAGCGGCCGTGGTTGACCGCGGGCCTGGTCTTGCTCGGTTGTATCGGCTATGTGGCGGTGGGTACGCTCTTCGCGGCGGGGCTGGCGACCAGCGGCGGGAAGAACGTGCTGATCGCGGTGATCCTGTACCCTCTGACCACGCCGGTGTTGATGCTGAACCTCGTCGCGACGCGCGCTCTGTTGGAGCATCACCCGGACGTGAACGCCTACCTCGGGCGCTTGGCGGCGGTCGATGTGATCCTCGTGGGCGTCGGCGCGTGGCTGTTTGAGTCGCTGCTGGTCGGCGCCGTCGGCACGCGGCGCCGTCGGGCCTGAAGTCCTGAGCTTTTAATTTTAAAGAAGACGCGATGCTGCTCCGTTCGATCCCAACCTTGATGCTCGCGGCCGCGGCGCTGATCTTCCCGTACAGCGTCGCTCGGATCTTCCTCGACACGCCGATCGAGCGGACGATGGGGACGGCCTTTAAAATTTTCTTCTTTCATGTGCCGATGGGCTGGCTGTGTATGCTCATGGCGCTGATCTGCGGGGTCGCGGCGGCGATCGAGGTGAAGCGGCGATCGCTGCGCGCGGGCGCGGTGGCGCTGGCGGCGGCGGAGCTCGGCTTTGTCTGTGGGCTGGGGGTGCTGCTCACCGGGCCGATCTGGGGCAACGCGACCTGGGGGCGGCCGTGGACCGGCGACGCGCGGCAGCTGACGACGGCGCTGCTGTGGCTGGTGATCGCGGCGTACCTGCTGGTGCGCCACTTCGGCGGCGAGCAGAGCCGACGTCTGGCGGCGGCGCTGGCGATCTTCGGGGCGATCGACGTGCCGATCATTTACTACGCGGTGAAGATCTGGAAGACCACGCACCCGACGACGGACGTGGTCGGATCCTTGCCGCCCGCGCTGTGGGCGTCGCTGTGGCCGGCCCTCGGCGCGCTCGTGCTCTGCACCTTCGGCCTGCTCGCGGTGCGGGTGCGGCAACTGATGACCAGCGAGGCGCTCGATGACGCGTGGGTGCGCCTGCAAGAGCGCCAGGAGACCTGAGCTATGGAGCCTTTGAGCGATCCCATCCGACCGTCAGCGCCGGCAGAGCAGGCCGCCGCGCCCACAAGCGATCCCAGCGACGGCTACGCGCCGGTGACGGGGCGTAGCCTCGCGGAGGTCGAGAAGGTGCGGCAGCTCGAGAGCCTCGCCGCGCAGAAGACGGCCCGCGACTATGAGCACGTGGTGTGGGCGTACGGGGTGCTGTGGGCGCTGTTCGCCGCGTATGGGATCTTTCTGTGGCGGCGTGGCTCGCGGATCCGCGCGGACCTCGAGGCGCTGCGCGGGCAGCTCGAGCAAGGGCGCCGCGCGTGACGCTGGGCCATTTTTTTTATATCCCCGGGGTGCTGCTGCTCGGGGTCGTGATCGGCTTTGTGCTCGGGGGGCGGGCGAGCGCGGCAGCAGCAGGTGACCGCGCGGAGCTGGAGCGGCGACAGGCGGCCCGTAAGGCGCGAGAGGCCGCGCGCGAGGGCGCCGAGGGGCCGCGCTGAGGGGCCGCGTCGGGCGCGTTGAAGGGGCCCTTGGTGTGCTAGAAGGGGCCCACTCCAGGAGCTTCGATGTTCGACCCCACTTATACCGAAGAGCAGCACGCCCTCGTCGAGACCGCCCGCAAGTTCGCGGCCGACACGATCATCCCGGCCGCGCATGAGTGTGATGAGAGCGAGCGCTTTCCGGTAGAGATCTTTCAGGCGGCGTTCGACGTCGGCTTGGTCAACGTCGAGCTGCCGAGCGAGTACGGGGGGCTGGGCCTGGGCACGGTGGACGGCTGCTTGATCGCCGAAGAGCTGGCGTACGGCTGCGCGGCGATCGCTACGTCGATCATGTGCAACCACCTCGGCGCGCTGCCGCTGATGATCGCAGGCACGGAGGCGCAGAAGGAGCGCTACCTCGGCTGGCTGAGCCGCGAGATGGTGTTCGCCTCGTACTGCTGCTCGGAGCCGGAGGCGGGATCAGACGTGGCCGCGATGAAGACGCGGCTCACCCGCGACGGCAGCGGCTGGGTGCTGAGCGGCCAGAAGCGCTGGATCACCAACGGCGGCCACGCGAGCTTCTACACCGGCTTCGCGACGGTGGATCCGGCGCTGCGCCACAAGGGGATCACGGGCTTCGTGGTCGAGCGCGAGCGCGCCGGGATCAGCGTCGGCAAGAAGGAAAAAAAGCTGGGACAGCGCGCCTCCGAGACGGTGGACGTGATCTTCGACGACGTGCGCTTGACCGACGAGGACCTGCTGGGGGCGCCCGGCGGGGGGTTTGCGATCGCGATGGAGACGTTTGATAAGTCGCGGCCGATGATCGGGGCGCAGTGCGCGGGGATCATCCGTCGCTGTATGGACGAGTCGATCCGCTACGCGAAGGAGCGTAAGACCTTCGGGGTGCCGATCGCCCAGCACCAGGCGGTGCAGTTCATGATCGCCGAGATGGCGATGGCGTATGAGGCGGTGCGGCTGCTGGTGTCGAAGGCGAGCTGGGAGATCGACAACGGGATCAAGCGCACCAACACCTCGGCGATCGCGAAGTGCATGGGCGCAGACATGGCGGTGCGCTCGGCGACCGACGCGGTGCAGGTGTTCGGCGGCTACGGCTATACCCGCGAGTACCCGGTGGAGAAGCTGTATCGCGACGCGAAGTTGATGCAGATCTACGAGGGGACGTCGCAGGTGCAGCGCATGGTGATCGCCAAGAACCTGCTGCTGCGCTCCTGAGCGGCCGACGGGGGCTGGAGGCGAGATGCGCGGGCGTGAGTGGCCGATCGGTGTGTTTGACTCGGGGGTCGGCGGGCTCACGGTGCTGCGCGCGCTGCGAGATCGTCTGCCGGAGGAGTCGTTCTTGTACCTCGGGGATACGGCGCGCTTGCCCTACGGCTCGAAGAGCCCGGAGACGGTCGCTCGTTACGCGGAGCAGGCGTCGCGGATCTTGGTCGAGCGGGGGATCAAGGCGCTGGTGATCGCTTGCAATACAGCGTCGGCGGTCGCGCTGGAGCGGCTTCGTGAGCGCTTCGGGCCGCTGCCCGTGATCGGGGTGGTGGAGCCGGGGGCGGCTGCTGCCTGCGAGGCGGCGCCGCGCGGGCGGATCTTGGTGATCGCGACCGAAGGTACGGTGCGCGGCGGCGCTTACGAGCGTGCGATCCGCGCTCTGCGACCGGAGGCGGCGGTGATCTCCGCCCCGTGCCCGCTTTTTGTCGCCCTCGCCGAGGAGGGCTGGGTGGACGGGCCGATCGCGGCCGCGGTGGCCCGGCGCTACCTCGACCCCTTTCTAATAAAGGAGGAGATCGAGTGCGTGGTCCTCGGCTGCACCCACTTCCCGGCGCTGCGGGGGGTGTTGGCGGAGGTGGTCGGCCCTGGGGTGGCGCTGGTCGACTCGGCCGAGAGCGCCGCGCGGGTGGTGGCGGCGCAGCTGGCCGAGGTCGGCCTACGAGCGCCCGCAGGCCAGGAGGGGGGGCTTCGCTTCCTGGCCACCGACGCCCCCCAACGCTTCCAGAGGGTGGGGGCGCTGTTTCTGGGGGAGGCGATCGGGGGGGTGGAGCTCGTCGATCTGTAGTTGGACGGGCTGCCGCGAATTTGCGGATCTGGGGCTGCGCGCTGGCGGGGTGCTTGTGTTATATCCCGTGGTCACCGATGCCCGCCCGTTCGCCGGGTGACTACGTCGGCAAGGAGCCTCCACGGTGAACCGCAGCCGCCCACTCCTCAAATACTCGCTGTCCTTGCCCCTCGTCATCGCGCCGGCGCTCGTGGCCCTCACGATGCCTGACATCGCGTTCGCCGCGTCGGACGGGACGATCAGCGGCGTCGTCAGCGATCAGACCTCCGGCGACAAGATCGAGAGCGCGATCGTCGTGCTCCAGTGCGCGTGTATTCAAGGCACGCGGGAGACCCGGACCAACGCGGACGGCCTCTATTCGTTTCGCAACCTGCCGCCAGGCACCTACACGATCCAGGTGCTCTACGGCCAGGCGGACGTCTCAAAGATCACCAACCTGCCGCGTGGCGCGAAGTTCCGCGCGAACTTCAGCCTCGACCCGAAGAACGAGTTCAAGAAGACGATCGTGGTCGAGTCGAAGCCGGTGCGCTCCGATCCGACGGTGAGCACCCGGATCACGATGGAGCAGGCGAAGAACATCCCGGTCGGCGGGACCAGCCGTGACTTCACCGCGGTGGTCGACCTGTCGCCGACGGCGAGCCGCGACTCCGCGGGCATCCGCCTCGCCGGCACCACCGGCGCCGAGTCGAAGTACGTGGTCGACGGAGCGAACGTCACGAGCCCGGCGTTCGGTACCGTCGGCGCGACGATCGTCCAGGAGTTCGTGGAGGAGGTCGAGGTCAAGGAGTCGGGCTACGACGCGGAGCTCGGCGGCGCCTCGGGCGGCGTCGTCTCGGCGCGCCGAATCGGCGGTACGAACAAGTTCCGCGGCCAAGCGGTGGTGCGCGTGACCCCGCGCTTCGCCCAGCCGCGCTTCATCGCCGCGACCGACGAGTCGCTGCGGGTGGCCTCGGTGCCGAACGTCGAGGGCGAGGGCGTGTTCACCCTCACCGGCCCGATCATCAAGGACAAGCTGTTCTTCGCGGTCGGCGTGAACCCGAAGGGGCTGCGCCGCTCGCTGATCCAGTCGTTCTACGCGCGCGACGACAAGGACGGGTCGGGCGGTTATTCGGACTGTCCGTACAAGAACGGCGACTTCGACTGCGTCGACGGCGGGAACTACATCCAGAGCACGAAGTTCGCCGAGCAGCGCTTCGCCACCGGGAACTTCGTGTTCGGCTATGTCGGCCGCTTGGACTGGGTGATCAACCCGAAGCACCGCCTGATCCTCTCCGGCGGCGGCGGACCGAGCTTCGACCGTACGACCTTCCGCCTGCCGCTGGGCTCCGAGCCGGCCTCCTTCGGCACCAACCCGTCGGAGAGCCTCGGCGGTCAGTCGCGGATCGCCTCGGGCATCGTCAACAACCACTTCGGGACCTCATTCGGCAACTCGACCCAGTTCGGCCTCACCTACGAGGGCCGGGTCCGCGATGACAAGGTCGAGATCGACGCCGGCATCTCGTACTACCAAGCGCGCTCGATCGACGCGTGGAAGCTCGACAACCCGGAGCTGAAGAACATCCCGCTGACGCAGGAGGGGGACACCCAGGGGCGCAACCTCTACGAGTTCCTCGACCGCGACGGCGCGGTGCGCTTGGTGCCGAAGGTCGACGAGTTCTGCAACAACGCCGAGCTGCCCGGGCTCGCCTGTCCGACCCGGCGTTGGCTCTCCGGCGGCCTCGGGGCCTTCAACGACCAGGCGGTGCGCCGGGTCGAGGGGCACGTCTACCTGACCCACTTCTTCAACGCGCTCGGCTCGCACCAGGTGAAGTACGGCGGGATCGTCGAGCACCTCGAGCGCAAGATCGTCGAGACCTTCTCGGGCGCGAACGCGTCGGATTTCTATAACGACTGCGGGCCCGGTCAGATCGACGGCGGCGAGTACTGCTACAACCCGGCGACCAACCAGTACGCGATCTCGACGGCGAACCGGGTCAACAACAACCGCGTGGTCATCGTCGACAGCGACAACCCGAACAACCGCTCGACCCGCGGCTACGGGCGGATCCGCGAGGAGCAGGGCGATCTGCGGGCGATCGCGAGCCCGATCGGCGCGGGCGTGCGCGCCCCGAATTACAACTCGAGGCTCACCACCCAGAACTACGGGATGTTCCTGCAGGACAAGTGGGCCGTGCTCTCGAACCTGTTCATCAACGCGGGCGTGCGTTGGGAGATGCAGGACATGCGAGACGTGCTGGGTGAGCGCCAGATCTTCATCTGGGACAACGTCGCGCCCCGCGTCGGCATCGTCTACGACTGGACGGATGAGGGCCGCAGCCGCCTCTTCGCCAGCTACGGGTGGTTCTACCAGCAGCTCCCGCTCCAGCTGAACAGCCGCGTCTTCGGCGGCCTCGTCACGGTGTTCCGCTCCTACCGGGCTTCGGACTGCGAAGGCACGGTGAACATCAACGGCGTCGACCAAGTGAAGAGCGTCGACGGCAACCCCACCGAGTACTGCACGGACTTCAACTCGGCCACCACCGGCCTCACCGCCGGGTCGATCGTGCCGAAGCTCAAGGGGCAGTACAACGAGCAGTTCCAGCTCGGCTATGAGCAGGAGGTCATCGAGGACCTGGTGCTCGGCGTGCAGTGGCTGCACACCAACCTCGGCCGCGCGGTCGAGGACGTGTCGACCAACGGCGGCCTCAACTTCCTCATCGCCAACCCCGGCGAGTCGGTGTCGCAGGCGGACATCATGAAGCAGCAGGGGATCTGCTCGCAGCTCCAGGGCCAGTTCGACATGGCGGCGCCCGACGACGGCCAGCGCGACATCCTCGCGCGTGAGCTGAACCGCTGCAACTTCCTCACAGACGCCTACCAGAAGGTCAACACCCTCTACGACAAGCCGACCCGCAACTACGACGCCTGGACGATGCGCTTGCAGAAGCGCTTCGCGAAGAACTGGGTGATGACGGCGAACTACACGTACAGCCGCCTGATCGGTAACTACGACGGCTTCGTCGACCGCAACACCGGCGCGATCAACATCGGCGCGAGCACGCAGTACGACATCCCGGAGCTGGTCCGCAACAGCTTCGGGCCGCTGTTCAACAACGTGCCCCACTCGGTCAAGCTCGACGGCTTCTACTCGTTCGACCTCAAAGAGGCCGGCCGCCTGACCTTGGGGAGCAGCGTGCGCTTCCAGTCCGGGTCGCCGATCAACACTCTGGCGGATAACAACCGCTACCAGGGCGCGTTCCTCATCCAGGTGCTGCCGCGCGGCACCTTTGGGCGCCTCGAGCCGAACTACTTCTGGAGCGCCAGCCTCGGCTACTCCTACCCGCTGCCGGGCGAGCTGGAGCTCGAGTTCAACGCGCGGATCATCAACCTCACCAACGCGAAGGCGACGCTGCGGGTCGACGAGGTCTACTCGTTCCAGCAGGCGCGGGCGGTCGCGGGCGGCGACGTCAGCGACCTCAAGCACGTGAAGATCCAAAACCCGGGCGCGCCGACGGACTTCTACCAGCGGACGATCTTGGCGAAGCAGGGCAACTATCAGGTGCCGGTGCAGTTCCAGTCGCCGGTAGCCGGCCAGTTCGAGCTGCGCCTGCGCTTCTGAGAGGTCCTCTCCGAGCCCTCAGTCGCGCCGACAGGGGCCCTCCGGGGCCCCTTCTTTTTTGTCTTTTTTCTGGGCGAGCGCGACTTTGCGCTTGAGCGCGGGAGTGGTGTATAGGTCTGGCATGGCGTCTATCCGCTTCACCTCGACGCGTCGGCTCACTGCCGCGAGCGCTGCGCTCCTCATCTCCCTCGGCGGGTGCAGCGGCGATGACTCGGCGAGCGCGACCGAGACGACCGGCTCGACGAGCGCCGAGGGCACGACGACCGGCAGCAGCGGGTCGAGCACCGAGGCGAGCAGCGAAGGATCGTCGAGCGACGCGAGCGGGTCGACGTCGAGCGGCGGCGAGAGCGAGGGCGAGAGCGAGAGCTCGTCGACGGGGGTCGACCCGACAGGCGGCGGTGGTTTTGATGATCCGCTCTGCCGTCACGCGCCTCCCCCAGGGGCGGAGCTGGCGGCGCCGTTGCCCACCTACGCGGGCGCGTGTCCGATCATCGAGACCGGCTATGACCTGGCGGAGGACGAGGCCGGCAACGTGGTCATGTCGTCAGGCGCGGCGCGGCGCTTCGCGGTGATCGCCCCCGAGGACATCGGCGTCGATGAGGCGCTGCCGGTGATCTTTATGTGGCACTGGCTGGGCGGCTCGGCGAAGAGCTTCTATGAGCGCTCCGACGTGCAGGCGGCCGCGGATCTGCACCGCTTCATCGCGGTGATCCCCGAGGCGAAGGGCGACTCGCTCTTCAAGTGGCCGTTCACCGTGCTCGAGAGCGACGCGCGCCTCGAGGAGGAGTTCGTGTTCTTCGACGATATGCTCGCGTGCGTCGCCGAGCAGTTTATGGTCGACCACAATTGTGTGTCGAGCACGGGGGTGTCGGCGGGGGCGCTCTTTACCGGGCAGCTCGCGCAAGGGCGCAGCGAGCGTCTGGCGGCGATTATGCCGCTCTCGGGCGGGGTCGGCGGCACCGTGAAGCCGTGGAACGGCGCGAAGCACAAGATGCCGGCGATGGTGCTATGGGGCGGGCCCGACGACTTCTGCGTGGCTGTCGACTTCGACGCGGCCTCGAAGGAGCTGGAGAAGGGGCTCGCCAGCGACGGACACTTCGTCGTCGAGTGCGTGCACAACTGCGCCCACTCGACGCCGCCCTTCGAGACGCCCGAGGAGCTCTCGACCTTCGCGCCGCTGTGGATGTTCGCGCTCGATCACCCGTATTGGCTCGACACCGGCTCTTCACCCTACGTGAAGGGCGGCCTGCCGGTCGGCTATCCAGAGTGGTGCGCGGTCGGGGTCGGCGCGGCGTCGATCCGCGTGGGCGAGTGCGCGGGCTCGGAGTGCTGAGCGGGCTCAGGCTCGCGGGCCCCCGCGGGCCCCGTCTCTGTCCGATCAGGCAGGTCGGCGGCGGAGGAGCAGGGCGAAGAGGCTGGGGACGATCAGCACGGCGGCGGCGGCGGCGCTGAGGATCCCGAGCACCGCCAAGGCGCCGATCCCTCGGAGGCCGCCGGAGTCGGCGAGGATGAAGGAGGCGAAGCCGATCGCGGTGGTCGAGGTGGCGGCGAGGATCGCCGCGGAGGTCTCGGTGATCGCCGGGCGCGCGTCCTCGCCAGGGGTGAGGCGGCGGAGGCGATCGGTGAGGTAGACGCCGTTGTCGACGCCGATCCCGAGCACGGCAGGCAAGATCGGGACGTTGAAGAGGGTGAAGCGCAGGTCGATCGCGCCCATGATGCCGACGAGCCAGAGGATGGCGAGGACCAGCGGTACGAGGGTGATGAAGGTGAGGCGGGCCGAGCGGAGCTGAAGGAGGACGAGCAGGGCGATCACGCCGGCGGCGGTGGCGATGATCGTCGGCGCCTCGCTCTTCATCATCAGGTACATGGCCGCGTAGACGGTGGTCTCGCCGACGAAGCGGAGGCGCTCAGGGTCGTCGACGTAGGCGCGGGTCTCCTCCATGAACTCGACGCCCTTAAAGATGTCGGCCGCGTCGAAGTTGGGGTAGGCGTAGACGGCGAGGCGCCCGTCCTCGCTGCGGATCTTGTGTCGGATGGTCGCGGGCAGCGCGGTCAGCTCGACGGGCTCGGCCTTGAGCATGCGCTGGAGGCGGCGAGCGTCGTCGGGGCTGAGGGCGCCGTCGTCCGCGGCGGCGCCCTCCTGAGCCTCGGCGCGCGCGGCGAGCTTGTCCCAGGCGCTCTCGGACATGTCCTCGGTGAGCGCGGCGATCGCCTGCTGGCGCGCCTGCGGGTCGATCGCGGGGTCAGGCAGGAGATCAGGGGCGGCGAAGATCTCGGCGACGCGCGTGCCGACGCCGTCCGCGAGGCGGCGCTCTTGATCCGCGCGGGCGCGCTTGAGCACGGCGCGGGCCTCGTCCAGGCTGTCGACGACGAGCACGCCCGCGTGGATGTCCTTGCCGAAGACCTTGGAGATGAGCTGGGTGTCCTCGCGCACCTGGTCGCGACGGGAGGCCGACTGGAGCATGCGGCCGTTGCCCTCAAACGCGAGCCCGCCGGCGCCGACGCCGGCGAGCGCGCTGACGAGGAGCACGAGGGCGAAGCTCAGTCCTGGCCTTGCGACCAGCAGGCCGGCGAGGCGGCCGTGTCGGCCGGTGGCCGCGGTGACGGGGCGGTCCTTGATCCCGACGAGCAGGAGCAGCGCAGGGAAGACGGTGGTCATCGCGAGCAGGCAGAGGGCGACGCCGAGCGCGGCGATCAGGCCGAACTCCCGAAAGGCGGGGAAGGTCGAGCTGGCCATCACGACGAAGGCGCTGAGGGTGGTGACCGAGGCGACCAGCAGCGGGACGATGAGGCCGCCGAAGGCGCTGCTGATCGCGGCGGCGTCGTCGCTCTGCTGGCGCTCGCGGCGGGCGCGGTGCAGGAAGTGGATCCCGGCGTCGATGCCCATGCCCATGACGACGGTGCTGATCAGGCTGGTCATCGTGTTGAGGTGACCGAGCGCGAGCTGAGTGGCGCCCATCGACCAAGCGACGCCGCAGAGCAGCGGCACCAAGAGGGTGAAGACGGCGCGGCCCGAGCGGAAGAGGAGGAGCAAGATCGCGCAGACGCCGACCAGCGCGAAGGCGCCGCTGGTGAGCATGTCGCGGCGGATCGTCGCCTGCTCGTCCGCCTTGATCGCGTAGGGGCCGACCACGCTGACCTCAAGGCCAGGTTGGGCCTCGGCCCGGACCCGCTCGACGACGGCGCGGGTGTCCTCGGTGACCTTCTGTGAGAACACGAGGTCGCTCGAGTCCTTGATCGGGTGCGCGAGCAGGACGAGCGCCTCGGTGCCGTCGCGCTCGAAGTAGTCGGCGAAGCCGGCGCGATCGAGGGCGAGGCCCTGCTTGCTGCGGACGAAGGCGCGGAGGCGCTCTGGGGCGCCCTCGTCGGGCTCGTCCATGCAGAGGTCTGGGTCGCGGCTGCACGCCTCGTAGTGGGTCCATGCCTGGACGTGCTCCTCGAGCTCGGCCATCTCGAGGTCGCTGAGGTAGTAGAGGGCGTGGTCGGCGAAGTAGTCGCTGCGCAGGCGATACTCGACCTCGGCGATCTCCGGCAGGGCGGCGAGCGGGCCGGCGAGGGCGTCAGCGAGGGCGCGGCGCTGGGGGGCGTCGCCGCCGCGCACGAGCACGTTGACGCTGCCGAGCCGGACAAAGGATGACTCGATGCTCGCGAGGCTACGCATCACCGGGTGCTCGGCGGGGAGCAGCGCGCGGAGGTCGCTCTCAATGGTCAGCCGCGAGGCCAAGAGGCCGGCGACGACGGTGAGGGCGAGGCCCAAGGTGAGCACGAGGCGGTGACGTGCGAGGATCCATGCGATCCAGCGGTCGCGGAGGCGCAGGGCGGTCAAGCGCGGCCATCTTGCCCGATAGGGGCGGTGGGGACTAGCCCGGATCTCCAGGCGGTGCGGAGTCGCGCGGCGGGGCGACCCAGACGCAGAGGGCGCGCTCGTCAGGGGACGAGGGGGCCCTCCGCTGCGGCGAGCAGCTCGTCAGCGGGCGTGAGCTGGGCGATGACGTGCTCGCGGACGTGGGCCTCGACCCGCTCGGCGCCAGCGAGGCTGAGGTGGATGCCGTCACCGGCGCGGACGCGGATCTTCTTGGCGCGCGGGTCATCGCTGAGCGGGAGGCGCTCGGCGTAGTCGCCGCGGTCGTCGGCGAGCAGCCTCCAGATGTCGATGAAGCGGCCTCCCGGGCGGATCGCGAGCTCGGCGCGGACGATCGTGTTGATCGTCTGCACGCGCACGTGAAACTTCTCGGGGCGCATGACGGGCATGCCGATCCAGAAGAAGCGCCCGCCCTCGGGGGCGACGATGTCGGCGAAGCGGTGGAGGCGGCGGGCGTACTCGTCGGCCCAGCCGGGCTCGTTCCAGCGGATCCACTCGCCCTTGCCCATATAAAGGCCCTGGACGTCGTTGCCGCCGAACATCGCGATCACCGCGTCGGGGGCGGGGAAGGCGGCGATCTGGCGGGTTGCCTCCTTGTGCCAGTCGAAGAAGTCAGGGCGGGCGAGGCCGGTGCTGCTCTTGCCAAAGCGGTGGACAATGTAGCCTTGCTGCTTGCGCAGGCCGTTCTCGAGGAAGAGCCCGAGGGCGCCAGCGATCATGCTGTCGCCTAAGATCATGACGCGCGGGGCGCCGTAGCTGGCGCGGGCGGGGCGCGGTAAGGAGGCCGCGAGGGCGCCGCCGAGGAGCGCGCGCAGCCACTGCCTGCGGCCGAGGTGTGGGGTGATCGGGGTGATCGGGGTGATCGGGGCCATCGCTGCCTCGTGAGCTCTTCTTGTGCGAGATCTACCGGAGATCGGCAGAAAATAACGGACGGTCGGCCATCGACGAAACAAACGGGGCGGCTGTTCCAAAGGCAGGAACTCGGCGCGCGCGCGCGCATCACTCGCCCCCTTGATACGGGGAACTAGGCCAGGTATCTAACGCGACGTAAGGTTTCGCGGGGAACAAACAACGCCCATGACTGACGACGCGCAGAAATTTATCTCCCACTTGGTCGCGAATAACCGCGTGATGCTCTTCATGAAGGGGAACAAGATGTTCCCGCAGTGCGGCTTCTCGGCGGTGGTGGTCGAGATCCTGAAGCGGCACGGGGTCGCGTTCGAGACGTTCAACGTGCTGCAAGACGCGGCGGTGCGCGAGGGGATCAAGGCGTTCTCGAGCTGGCCGACGATCCCGCAGCTCTACATCAACGGCGAGTTCATCGGCGGCTGCGACATCGTCCGCGAGATGGACCACAGCGGCGAGCTCGAGGCGAAGCTCGCCGCGGCGACGACAGGCGCGAGCGCCTGAGCGGGGGTCGGGAGGGCTGGTCTGCGCGCCATGTCCCTCCCGACATGTTGAGTAGGCCAGGCTCCGCGCTCAGAGCGGGTACTGGCAGACGAGGTTGCCGAAGCACATCATGCCCTCGGGGCACGACTCGCCGCCGTTGCACAGGAGCACGCAGTGGCTGGTCGGCGCGAGGCAGGCGTAGCCGCCGCCGCCGGTCTGCTGGCACATCTCCCCCTCGGTCTCGCACATGTCGCCCATCATGCACATGTCGCCGGAGGAGTCGGGGTTGAAGGCGCAGACGCCCTTGGCGGTGCCGGTGTCGCCGGACGGGCACATCTTGCCGACGCCCGTGCACTTGGGCGCACAGACGGCGCCGCCCATGACGAAGGAGGCGGCCGCGTAGCCGTCCGGGCAGGGCATCATCGGCATCATCGGGTCGAGGGGCGGCCACTTGCTGTCGACGCCGCCGGTCGGATCCTCGGTGTCGGAGTCGGTGCCCGAGTCGGTGGTGCCCGAGTCGGTGTCGGTGGCGCTGGCGTCGGTGGTGCTGGGGTCGGTGGTGCTGGTCGGGTTCGTGTCGGTGGCCGAGGGGTCGGTGCTGCTCGGGTCCGTGTCGGTGGCCGAAGGGTCGCCGGTGGTGCCAGTGTCCGTGTCGCCGGTGCTCTCGGTGGCCGCGGTCGGGTCGGTGGTGGTACCAGGCGTGGTGGTGGTTCCGCCGTTGTTGGTGGTGCTGGCCGAGGTCGCGCCGTCGTCACCGCTGCAGGCCGCGAGGCCGAAGGTGAGCGCGAGGGTGAAGGATGCGATGGAGAAGGATGCGATGGTGCGGTTCATTGCGGCTCCTGACAGGCATGATCAATGGGCGAAAATGAGCGAGCGTCGGCTGCGACGCGCGCGTATGCGAGTGCCACGCTACGACAACGCCGCGCGCTTCGTCCACGACTCAGCCGATCCGGCGGCGTCGCCCTCGGGTACGATGCACGCTATGCGTCGTCTCTCCGCCTCGATCGTTGGGTCCATCTCCTGCATCTCGTTGACGCTCGTCTTCGGCGCGTGCGCGCCCGAGGTGGACCAAGGCGAGTGCTCCTCGACTCGGCCTTGCTCGGCGCGCGGAGAGGTCTGTGATGTGGCGGCGCGGGAGTGCGTGGACGCGGAGGTCGACGTCGACCAGACGGCCGAAGCAGACGCGGACGGCGCCTTCGGGCCGCTGGCGCTGCCGTTCTTCCGCGGCGAGGTGTGCGTGGCGACCGCGGTGAAGCCGGGTGAGGCGATCCCGATGAGCCTGTCGCCGTGCGTGCACCCGTGCGTGAGCTCGACGGCCTACAAGGTGAAGCACATGTTCTCGTGCGTGGGCTCGTCCTGTGAGGGGGCGATGCTGATGTGGATCGGCGACGCGGCGGGCGCGGCGTGCCCGGCCGACGTGTTCGCGCGCTTCGACGCGTCGCAGTGCGTGTACCCGTACACGGTGGGCGCGGCGCTGGGGCCGGTGACCCTCGACAGCGGGCCGGTGGAGGGCTCGATCGCGGTGGAGGTGCCGTTCCTCAGCAACGCCGACGCGACGCGGATCGCCGGCGGCTCGTCGACGGCGGACAACTGGGCGATGATCAAGGCGTACCCGGCGGAGGAGGAGCGGAGCTTCCGCGTGACGCTGAGCCCCGCGAGCTCGTCAGCGCCCGAGAGCTGCCTGGACGCGGACAAGAGCAAGTGCGAGTGCCGGATGCTCGGGCTCTGAGCGGTGATACCTGCCTGTCTTATGAGGCAGGTCAGAGGCTGAAGAGCTGGACGAGCTTGACGAAGACGATGTCCTCGTTGGCGGCGCCGGTCTGGACGAGGTTGCCGAAGCCGCGGCCAGGCTCGAACTTGACGGTCATGCCGCCCTCGGAGAAGGAGGTGCGGTGGGTGTAGGCGACGAAGAGGAAGGAGCCGGGGCGGTACTCCCAGCGGAGGATCGAGTTGGAGATGAGGCTGGTGAGCGCCTGATCGACGACGCCCGCGTAGGGGGTCGGGTCGGTCGCGACGAGCACCTCTGGCGCCGTGAGGATGAAGAAGTCGGTGTGGTGCGCGGTGGCGTAGTAGAGCTGGTTGAAGCTCTGGAGGGTGAGGGTGGGCAGGATGCCGAGGGTGCCCCGCAGGACGCCGGTGTAGGAGAGCAAGGTGCCGCGGGCGAAGACGGGCTCGCCGAGGGCGTTGGTGGTGGTCCAGCGCGGGCGGCCGAAGACGGTGTTGAGATCAAACGAGGCGAGCAGGTCGAGGCGATCGACGGGCCTCCAGCGCAGCTCGAGGCCGATGTCTGGGCCGGGCTTGCCGGCCTGCTCGCCGTAGGCGCCGCGTAAGGTGGCGGAGAGGCGGCGCTGGTTGGGGGTCGAGATGTTAAAGACGTTCCACCAGTGCCAGGGGAGCAGGTAGGGGATCCCTCCGCGGGTCTCGTAGAGGTCGTAGTGGCTGAGGCGACCGCCGACGTCGAGCCGGAGCTGCCACAGCCGCTCGGTGGTGAGGCTGGTGGAGGTGTTGAGCTGGCGGCCCTGGTTGTAGCCCTCAAAGCTGTTCGAGAGGTCGACGCTGACGGTCTCGCGGAGGCTGCGGAGCCGGCCGATCGGCTGGGCGTTGAAGACGGCGGCGCCGACGCCGCCGTTGAGGTAATTCGCGAAGCGCATGAAGCCGAGGTCGTTGAAGTTGGCGTTCGGCGTGAGCAGCTCGCCGCCGATCCAGGTCTCGAGGTTTCGGCCGCTGCGCCGCAGATCCGACGAGGCGCCGACGCCGCTGCGCTGGCCGTCGTGGGTGCCGATGAGCTGGGCGCCGTGGCGCCAACGCTCGCGGAAGCGCAGGCGATAGTCGAAGCCGCCGGTGAACGCCTGGAGCGCTCCGGCGCCCCGGTTGACGGCGGTGACGATCGCGCCGACGCTGGTCTGGCTGTCGTACTCGCGCCGCAGGCGGAGCACGGAGAACTGGGTGAGCGGGTCGACGCGGACGCGGCGCTCATAACCATCCGAGAAGCGCTCGACGCCGGCGGTCGGGCCGGCGGTGGCGGTGAGCACGCCGACGCGCCACCCCGGCGCGACCATGCCGGTGATCCGGGTGGCCCCGAAGATCCGGGTGAGCGGATCAATGCTGACCAATTGGCCAGACTCTACGCCGTCGCCGACGTCGCGCTCGCTGAGCTGGGCGCCCTGAGGGCGCGGGTTGTTGCCGATCCTCCGCGAATAAAAGAGGGCGAAGCGGGTCTCGAAGATCTCCTTGGACTCGAGGAAGAATTGGCGACGCTCCGGGAAAAAGACCTCGAAGGGGCCGAGGTTCAAGACGGCGGGGTCGACCTCAGCCTGGCCGAAGTCAGGGTTGACGGCGAGATCGAGGGTGAGGTTGCCGCGGAGGCCGTACTTGACGTCAAAGCCGCCGTTGGGGAGCAGCGGCCAGGAGCGATCGAGGCTGTCCGGCGGGCGCTGAGCGGCGATCCGCGCGGAGGCGAAGGGGCGCAGCTCGACGTTGAGGCCGGGCTCGATGCCTGTGACGGGGGCGTAGTCGAGGGCCCACGACATGCGTCCCGGTAGACCTTGTGGGGTGGGCGAGAGGACCTGGCGCTCTCCCGCCTCGTTGCTCCACCGCTCGACGTTGACGCCGAAGGTGTAGCTGCCCGCGGCGTCGAAGCGCAGGGTGGCCCAGGGGATCAGCAGCTCGGCGCTCCACCCATGATCGTTGCGCCGCGCTGCCGCCTGCCAGATGCCGTCCCACAAGACCTCCACGAGGTCGTCGAGGACGACCTGGGCGTCCTCCTGGGCGCCCGAGGGGTTGACGACGAAGCGAAAACCATTGGTCTCGTCGTTGTTGGGATCGATCTCGATGGCGACCCGATCGCTGGGGCCGAGCTGGTCCTTGCGAGAGAAGGCGCCGCGCACGTGCCGGGGATCGTCGTAGCAGTCGAAGGCGACATAGAGGCCTCGATCGCCGTAGGCGACGCGTACGTCGGTGCCGTGGGTGGGCGCGGCGCCGTAGCGCGGCTCGACTTGGATCATCGGCGGGAGCGTGGGGATGGTCAGCCAGGCGGGCTCATCGACCCGCCCGTCGAGCACGATCGCTTGATCGTCGATCCGGGTGGCTGGGAGCTTGATCCCTCGCACTCGATCGCGGCCAGGACGCTGCGTCGGCGCGAGCGCAGGCGCAGGGGCGGCCGATGGCGGCTCCGCGAGCGCGAGCGCGAGGGCGAAGCGAGCGAGGATCAGCAAGGGAGAGGTGAGGCGACCGTCTCCCTCCAGCCGCCCGCCGCAACGATAGCGTGCGCCGCGAAAGCCTCATACTGGTGAGATTTCACACCCTGTGGGGCTTTTCGGGGGTCCGAGCAGGCGTGTACACCCAGAGGCATGCCCTATCAACTGGTGACGCTCGGTGGTGACGGAACAGGCCCAGAGGTGATGCGCGAGGGCCTTCGGGTGCTCGACGCGGTGTCCAAGGTGGAGGGGATCGAGTGGACGATCGATGACATCCCGTGCGGGGGGCAGTACTACCTGGAGCATGGCGACAGAGATTGGCCAAAAGGCGCGGAAGAGCGCTGCTCGGCGGCAGATCTGATCCTGCTGGGGGCGGTCGGTTGGCCCTCCCCTACCGGGTCAGGGCCAGTGCTGATGAAAGACGGGAAAATGGCGGGCTTCTCGCCGGTGATCGGCAACCGCACGCGCCTGGACCTGTTCGCCAACGTGCGCCCCGTGAAGCTGTACGAGGGGGTGCGCCACCGGATCCACGGGGCGAACCAGCAGGTGTGGCAGCCAGGCAAGGTGGACATGGTGCTGATCCGCGAGAACACCGAGGGGCTGTACTCGCCGACCGGCGGAAAACTGTCTCCGGGGGGGCGCACGCAGGTGGCGATCGACACGCGGGTGATCACTCGACGCGCGAGCGAGCAGGTGATCCGCTTCGCCTTCGAGCTGTGCCGCCGCCGCGATAAAGGCGCGCCGAAGGACGGCAAGAAGCGGGTGACGGCGATCGTCAAAGACAACGTGCTGCACGGCTGCCAGCTCTTCGCGCAGATCTTCTTCGAGATCGGCGAGGAGTACCCAGACATCGAAAAAGACACGGCGATCGTCGACGCGTTCACCCAATGGCTGATCGGACAGCCAGAATTCTACGACGTGTGCGTGACGACGAATATGTTCGGCGACATCGTGACGGACCTGGCGTCGGTGCTGCAAGGCGGGATGGGGATGGCGGTCGGCGGGAATATCGGCTTCAACAACGCGATGTTCGAGCCGATCCACGGGTCCGCGCCGCGACACGCCGGCAAAGATAAGGTGAACCCGATCGCGATGATCCTGGCGGTGAAAGAAGGGCTGGAGTGGCTCGGGTCGCGTAAAGACGACTCGCGGCTGGGGCGCGCGGCGGCGGCGATCGAGGCGGCGGTGGTGTCAACGCTGAAAGCAGGGGCGCCGCTGACGTACGACCTGGTGGGGGAAGAGGCCGCGGCTCGCTGCTCAGAGGTGGGTGAGGCGATCGCGGCGGCTTCGGTGGCGAACTTGCGCGGGGGCTGAGGGGGCGGGGGCGGGGGCTGAGGGGGCGGGGCGGCGGCGGCGATGGGTCCCTCGCTGGCGCGGCGCCCCCCCCATGATTCCGTCCTCGTCCGGGGAGAGGCCGGAAGACTGCGCGCGGGCCGTGACCGTCAGTGGCCGTGGGTGGACTGCGGGCGGCAATCACGGGGGACCCCCTCCGCTGGCGTCCCATCGCCGCCGCCGCCCCGCTCCGTCGCTGAGGTGGGAGCGCAGGGGTGGGGGCTGAGGTGGAGTGGGAGCGCAGGGGTGGGGGCTGAGGTGGGGTGGGAGCGCAGGGGTGACGAGGGAGTGGCGCGCGGGGAGTGACGAGTTGGTTAGATCTGGTTGGGGGCGCCGGGGGTGAGTTTCTTTGAATACGCCCAGTCGGTCTTGGCGTTGTTCTTGTCGTTGCCGTTGGGGATCCGCGAGAGGGAGGCGTCTTCGGTGTTGCTGTCGGCTTCGGTGAAGGCCTCTCCCTCGACGAGGCTGACGTTGCCGAGGCCGGGGACGGGGACCATGGTGAGCGCTCCCTCGTACGAGAGGGCGTCGAGGATCTTGAGGGCGACCGTGTCGACGAGGGCGATGCCGTCCGGGGCGCCGTTTTGGATGTTGTCCTGCACGAGGGCGAAGTTGATCTTCTTGGCCTCGGGCGGGACCTGAAGGGCGGCGGCGGCGATGACGAGGTACTGGCCTTGGGCGAGGGTGCCGGCGGGGGCGAGGTCGATGCTGTTGTAGACCGCGGGCGGGTTGACGCCGCCGTTGACGAGGAGGACGCGCTTGCCGACGAGGTCCACGGGGGCGCCGGTGTTGTTGTAGATCTCGATGTACTCGGCGAGGTCAGACCCGATCTGGTCGTAGTCGACCTCGTTGATGATGAGGTTCTCCAACATGCAGGGGGCGCAGGCGGGGCCGCCGCAGTCGACCTCGGTCTCTTGGCTGTTCTTGACGCCGTCGTCGCAGGTGGCGGCGGCGCAGAGGTTGTCGGTGCAGACGAGGCTGAGACAGTCCTCGGCGAAGCTGCACTGCTGGCTCTCTTCGCAGCCGAGGCAGGAGCCGCCGCAGTCGATGTCGGTCTCGTCGCCGTTCTGGACGCCGTCGCTGCATCCTTCGTCGACGCAGACGTTGTTCTCACAGGTGTCGCTGGCGCAGTCGCCGTCGAACTCGCACTGCTGGCCGAGGACGCAGGGGTCACAGGAGCCGCCGCAGTCGGAGTCGCTCTCGTCGCCGTTCTTCTTGCCGTCGTCGCAGGCGGGCGCGAGGCAGAACTCGGCGTCGCAGATCTGCGAGAAACAGTCCTCGTCGACGAGGCAGGCCTGACCATCGATACACGGGACACAGATCGCTCCGCCGCAGTCGATGTCGGTCTCGTCCTCGTTCTGGACGCCGTCGTCGCAGCTCGGGAAGGCGTCGGTGTCAGTGGCGTCGGTGTCGGTGGTGTCGGTGTCGGTGGCGGCGGTGGTGGCGTCGGTGGCGGCGGTGGTGGCGTCGGTGTCGGTGACGGTGGCGTCGGTGGCGGTGGCGTCGGTGGCGGTGACCGCGGTGGTCGGCGCGGTGGTCTCACCGTCGGTGGTGGTGGTGGTGCCAGCGCTGGTGGTGCTGGTGGTGCTCGTCGTCGAGGTCGTAGGATCGGTGCCGCTGGTGGTGCTCGTGTCGGTGTCCGTGACGCCTGGATCGGGGGTGCAGGCGATGAGGGTGAGGAGGGCGAGCTTGGCGGTGCGCGACATGGCGCGAGGTTAAGATCGCCCGCGCTCGCGGTGCAAGCGTGAGGGTGGGCGCGAAAACGTCCGTGCGCGCGGAGGAGGACGCGCGGAGACGGCCGCAGGCTCCGCCGCGACCGCGAGGCGGATGATCGGCGCTCAAACCATCGCGGCGATGGCTCGCCGGGTGAGCACGCGGATCATCTCGCGGCGATACGCAGGATCGTAGGGGACGTTAGGCAGCGGCTTGCACTGGCTATACGCGGCCTCGCTGACGATCTGCGCGACGCTGGGGTCGGCGAAGGATCTCCCCACGACGAGCTCGTCGAGCTTGTTGACCTCGCGCGGCTTGGCGCCCAAGACGCCGGCGACGACGCTGACGTCGGTGATCGCTGCGTCGGATCGATCGGCGTCGAGGTCGAAGCGGAGGGCGACGCTGACGAGCGGGAAGTCGATGCTCTGGCGCACCGACCACTTGATGTAGTCGCAGCGGCGCGGGCTCGTCGGCAAGGGGACGCTGATCGCGGCGGTGATCTCGCCAGGGGCCGCGTGGGTGTGGCGTAGGCCGTCCGCGTGGAAGTAGTCGGCGAGGGGGAGGGCGCGCTGGCCGGCGGGGCCGTGGAGGTGGATGGTGGCGCCTAAGGAGATGAGGACGGGGACGTTGTCGCTGCTCATGGCGGCGACGCAGCGGCGACCGGTGGGGACGACGTGGCAGACTTGGCCCTCGCTCTTCAAGCAGCCGCCGCCGATGCCGCCGCGCCAGAGCTCGGTCTGGTTGACGTAGCGGCAGCGGGTGTCGAGGTTGATGTTGCCGCCGAGGGTGGCCATGTTGCGGATGGTCGGTGCTGCGACCAAACCAGCGGACTTGGCGAGGCTCGGAAAATAGGCGCGGACGTCGGGGTGCTGGGCGATCTCCGCGAGGGTGAGGCCGGCGCCGAGGACGAGGCGGCCGGCGCGGTCGTCTCGGTCGATCCGGCGGAGCTCGGCGACGCGGGCGAGGCTGACCAAAAGACCAGGCTGATCCAAAAAGTGCTTGAGGTTGGGGAGGATGTCGGTGCCGCCGCTGATGAGGCGGGCTCCCGGGGAATTCCTCTGGAGGAGGTCGACCGCCTCAGCGAGGGTCGTCGGGGTCGCGACCTGAAATTGGGGGAGGCGCAGCATCAGCGGGCGCTCCTCGGCCGGCGATCGGGTTTGTGGGCGGGGACGAGGCCCTGCTCTTCGAGCTGGGCGCGCTCGCGTAGGGCGGCGAGCACGCGCGGGGGAGAGAAGGGGATCCGGTCGAGGCGGACCCCGACGGCGTCGTAGATCGCGTTGGCGATCGCGGGGATGCTGGAGTGCAGGGGGCCCTCGCCGGCCTCCTTGGCGCCGTAGGGGCCGTTCTTGTCAGGAGCCTCGACGATCATGGCGTGCAGCTCCGGGGTGTCGAGGAAGGTGGGCATACGATAGTCGAGGAAGGAGGGGCCGGCGTGCACGCCGCGGTGAGCCGGATCGATGAGGTGCTCCTCCATGAGGGCCTCGCCGAAGCCCATGTAGGTGGAGCCTTCGATCTGCCCCTCGACGATCTTGCGGGAGAGGGCGCGGCCGCAGTCGTGGGCGATCCAGATCTTCTTGACGTGGACGACGCCGGTCTCGGTGTCGACGTCGACCTCGGCGAGGTGGGCGGTGAAGCTGTATGCGGGTGAGGCGCCGATGGTGCCGCCGCGGTAGTCGCCGTGGCGATCCTTCGGGGTGTTGTAGGAGCCGACCTCGCCCAAGAGGCCGTGGTCGGCCTCGGCCCACTGAAAGGCTTGCGCGCTGCTGACGTTGCGCGCCGGATCTTCGCGATCCAGGGCCATGCGGCCGGCGAGCACGACCCGGTTGGCGGGGATCTGCCAGCGCTGGGCGACGCTGCGGCAGACGCGGCGGCGTAGGCGCTGGGCGGCCTCCAAGCAGGCGTTGCCGACCATGAGGGTGATCCGCGAGGAGTAGGCGCCGAGGTCGACGGGGCAGAGGTCCGTGTCCGCCGAGAGGACCCGGACGTCCTCGAGGGGGACGCCGAGCTCTTCGCTGACGATGACGGCGAGCATGGTGTTGGAGCCCTGGCCGATGTCGTTGGCGCCCGAGAAGACGCGGGCGCGGCCGCTGCGGTCGAGGCAGATCTGCACCGCGGCTTGAGGCATGTCGTTGGGGTAGATCGGATAATTGGTGCCGCTGATGTAGGTAGAGCCGGCGACGCCGAGGCCCTGTCCGAAGGGCAAGGTGGGCCGGCGCGCGCGCCAGCCAGAGGCGGACTCGACGCGGCTGAGGCACTCCTGAAAGCCGTTGGAGCCGACGCGAAACTCGTTGACGGTGGCGACGTCGGCGCCGATGTCGTTGCGGCGGCGGAGCTCGATGGGGTCGATGCCGAGGGCGACGGCGGCCTTGTCGAGCTGGATCTCGAGGGCGAAGCGCGGCTGGACGCTGCCGTGGCCGCGCTTGGGGCCGCAGGCGGGCTTGTTGGTGTAGGCGCGGGTGCTGTCGAAGCGGTAGGCGGGGAAGCGGTAGGGGGCGCAGAGGAGCTGGCCCGAGTAATAGGTGGTGACGAGGCCGAAGCTGGAGTAGGCGCCGCCGTCGAGGATGGTGCGGGCGTCGACGCCGGTGATCTTGCCGTCGGCGGTGAAGCCGGTGCGGTACTTCATCTTCATCGGGTGACGGCCGCGGTGGCTGTAAAAGACCTCCTCGCGGGTGTAGAGGAGCTTGACAGGCCGACCTGTCTTGATAGCCAGCTTGGCGACGCAGAACTCGAGGTCGAAGGGCTCAGACTTGCCGCCGAAGGCGCCGCCGATGGGGGGCTGGATGACGCGGATCCGGTGCGGGGGGAGCTCCAAGACCTTGGCGAGCTCGCGGTGGAGGTAGTGCGAGACTTGAGTGGCGGACCAGACGGTGAGGACCCCGTTGGGCTCGACCTGAGCGAGCGCGCAGTGGGGCTCGATGGCGCCGTGGGTGGTGCCCTCAAAGAAATACTCGCCCTCGACGACGAGCTCGGCGCCGGCGATCTGGGCGTCGACGTCGCCAAACTCGAGGAGGACGTGCTTCGAGAGGTTGCCCTTGCGCGCGTAGGGGTTGATCGTGTGCTCGCGGTCGCGGGTGGCGAGGGCCTCCTCGGGGTCGAAGAAGGCGCGCAAGGGCTCGTAGTCGACGACGATGGCGCGCAGGGCGGCGTTGGCGGTGTCCTCGTCGATGGCGGCGACGGCCGCGACGCCGTCGCCGACGTGGCAGACCTTGTGGACGGCGAGGGCGTTCTCGTCCGGGGTCCAGGGGATGACTCCGTAGGGGATCTTGAAGTCCTGGCCGGTGACGACGGCGAAGACGCCCGGGAGCGCGAGGGCGGCGCTGGCGTCGATGCGGCGGATCTTGGCGTGCGCGTGGGGGCTGCGGAGGATCTTGGCGTGCAGCAGGCCAGGGAGCTTGAGATCGTCGGTGTAGCGGGCGACGCCGCGCATCCGCTCCATGGCGTCGACCTTGCGGTGGACCTTGCCGATCTGCCAGGTCTCTCGCGTCAGATCAGGACGCTCAGCCTCGGCGGCGGAGGCGGGCTCAGGCGACTGGGTGGGGGTGTCAGCGGCCATCGTCGTGCTCCGCGCGGAGGCGCTCGCTGGCGTCGACGACAGCGTCGAGGATCTTGGTGTAGCCGGTGCAACGACAGAGGTTGCCGGCGAGGGCGGAGGCGGCCTCGTGACGGGTGACTGGGCGGGCGCTGCGCCGCAGCAGCGACTCGGCGGCCATCAAGATGCCAGGGGTGCAAAAACCACACTGGGCGGCGTCGTGGCGGTCGAAGGCGTCCAAGAGTGGGTGCACGACCGGGCCGCAGCCGAGGGCCTCGACGGTGGTGACGCTGCGGCCGTCCGCGAGGGCGGCGAGGGTGAGGCAGGCGAGGGCCGGTAAACCATCGATCTGGACGGTGCAGGCGCCACAGTCGCCCTTGTCACAACCCTGCTTGGAGCCGATGAGATCGAGCTTGTAACGGAGGACCTCTAAGAGGGTCCAGTGAGCAGGCGCAGCGACTTGCACGGGCTCGCCGTTGAGGGTCAGCGAGAGCAAGATCGCTGAACTTTGAGACATGGGGCGAGCTTCGCCCGAGGGCTCGCGCGCGCGCAAGGCAGGCGGGGGGGCGAGACCGTGTGAAAGCTCGCCGGGCCGCCGCCCCTGCCGGGGGCTGCGGGCGACCGGACCCACGGGCGACATCGAGCCCTGCGCGGGTGAACAGTCGGGCGACCGGACGCGGGGACGGGGACGGGGACGGCCGTGGCGACCGGGGGGTTACTCGGTCGGGGAGGGTTCGGGGGCGGGTTTGGCGGCGGCTCGCTCGCGGGCGATGCGATCGCTGTCGCGCGCCCAGGTGCGATCTTCGGCGCGCTCTTTGCGGAGGAAGAGGAGGTAGACGCCGGCGGCGAAGATCGCGAGGGAGGCGTAGTGGGCGGTGGTGAGGCCGAAGTAGCGGGGATCTTGGGCTCCTCGGCCGAAGTCGAGGAGGAAGCGCATCGGGGCGTAGAGAAAGGCGACGAGGCCGGCGAGCTGGCCTGGGCGGCGGTCCTTCCTCCACCCGTAGACGAAGTGGACGAAGAGGACGATGCCGAGGTCGTAGATGAACTCGAGGAGGCCGAGGTCGAGGCGATAACGGCCCTGGCTCCCCGGCCAGGGGCCGACGGCGAGGGGCTCTAGCCAGGTGAGGTAGGCGGGCAGATCCTCGACGAAGGCTCCCGGGTGATCGTGGACGAGCGAGCAGCCGAGGCGGCCGAAGGTGAAGCCGACGACGAAGCCAAAGACCAAGGCGTCGCTGTAGACGAGCAGCGGCTGCTTCATCTTGCGGAGGTACCAGATGAGGCCGATGAAGGCGCCGAGGACCCCGCCGACGCTGGAGAGGCCGTTCCAGATCATGACGAGCACGAGCGGGTTCTCGACGACGGTCTCGGGCGAATAAAAGATCACCGAGACCCAGTGCGAGATGGTGAACCCAAAGACGAGGATCCAAAACATCAGGTCGCGGGTGATCAGCTCGTCGATGTCCTTGTGCTTGGCGTAGGCGAGGACGCGGTTCATCCCAAAAATGACGCCGACCGCGACGAGAGGGCCGAAGACCTGGAGCTTGAGGGGGCCGATCAGGGGAAGATCCGCGAGGGTCTTCGAGGGCATCTCGATGTACGGGATCAAGGCTTCGAGCATGACCGGCGCAAAACTACACGGTCACGCGCGCCCGCGCAAAGACGCGGGCGCGCCTCGTTTCCCGCGCTTCTTCAAGAAATTTGGGGGCGAACGAGCGCCCGCAGGCGCAGCGAAAAAACGAAGGCGGAGCGCTAGGGGTCGGTCGGCGGCGGGCCGTAGCCGCCTCCTCCAGGGGTCTCGATGCGCACGCGCGCGCCCGCGGGGACGTGCGCGCTGATCTTGCCCGAGGTGGGCGATCCTTCAGGACGAGCGCTGGGCGGGAACGGGGCGCCGTCGAGGAGGTCGCGGGCAGGGGCGCCTGGGCGGCCGCCGAAGAGGCCAAAGGGGGGACGCTGGCGCCGCTCCGCGAGCAGGCCGATCTCTAAGGGGCGGAGGGCTTCGAAGTCGCGGCAGAGGCCGTCGCCGCCGCGGCGCTGTCCGGCCCCTCCAGATCCGCGGCGCACCGAGAGCTCCCAGAGACGGACCGGAAAGCGCGCCTCGAAGTGCTCTGGGTCGGTGAGGCGGGTGTTGGTCATGTGCGTGTGGACAGCGGCGGCGCCGTCGGCGGTGGCGGTGGCCCCAGCTCCACCTGCGAGGGTCTCGTAGTAGCCAAAGGTGGCGTCGCCGAAGGTGAGGTTGTTCATGGTGCCTTGGCTGGCAGCGGCGAGGCCCAAGGCGGCTAAGAGGACGTCGACGACCCGCTGGGAGGTCTCGACGTTGCCCGCGGCGACGGCGCGATCAGGGGGCGGATCGAGGATGGAGCCGCTCGGAATTTTTAAGGTGATCGGGGCGAGGCAGCCGCTGCTGAGGGGGATCGCTTCGCCAGCGAGCAGGCGGAGGACGTAAAGAACGGCGGCGACGGTGACGGCGCGGGGGGCGTTGAGGTTGCTGTCGACCGCAGGAGCGGTGCCCGCGAAGTCGATGATCATGGCGTCGGCTTCGATCGTGACGGTGACGGCGATCAGGGCGCCGTCGTCGAGCCGGTCGGAGAAGCCGCGGGTGCCAGGCGGCAGGCGGGCGATCGCGCGGCGGACGGCGGCGGCGGCGTAGGTCTGGAGGTGCGCCATGTAGCGGCTGACGAGCGGCTCCCCGACGTCGGCGCAGAGCTGGAGGAGGAGGCGGGCGCCGAGGTGACAGGCGGCGATCTGCGCCTCGAGGTCGGCGATGTTGTCCTGGGGGCGCCTCGCTGGATATGGCCCCAAAGACAGCTCGCGGAGGAGGGCGGGGCGATCGAGGTGGCCGCGGTGGACGGCCTTGAGGGCGCGTAAGACGACGCCCTCCTCCTGTAAGGTGCGCGAGCGCGGCGGCATGGAGCCGGGGGTGACGCCGCCGATGTCGGCGTGGTGGCCGCGGCTGGCGGTGAAGAAGCGGAGCGCGCCGTCGCTGTCGTGGACGGGGGCGATGACGGTGATGTCGGGGAGGTGCGAGCCGCCCGCGGCGGGATCGTTGGTGACATAGACGTCGCCGACGCCGGGCGCGGGATAAACGGCGAGCACGCCGCGGATCGCCTCGCTCATGGCGCCGAGGTGCACGGGGATGTGCGGGGCGTTGGCGCAGAGCTGGCCGGCCGCGTCGAAGACGGCGCAGGAGAAGTCGAGGCGCTCGCGGATGTTGGTGCTGAGCGCGGTGCGCTGGAGGACGGCGCCCATCTGCGCGGCGATCGCCATAAATTTGCCGCCGAAGACCTCCAAGAGGGCAGGATCAGGGGCGGCGTGGTCGGGCGCGGGGGCGACGGCTCGGCCGTGATCGCGGGCGATGATGACGCCGCTGGCGAGGACCTCGAGGCTCCATCCTGGGTCGAGGGCGATCGTCGCGGTGGCCTCGAGGATGAGGGCGGGGCCGTCGAGGCGATGGCCAGGGCGTAAGGCCTCGCGCAAGAAGACGGGGGCGCGCTCTTCGTCGCCTTCTCCTGCGCGATCGCCGTCGGTCCAGCGCCGGGTGGTGCGGATCGGCTCGGGCGGCTCGGTCGGCCTCGAGGGCGCGGCGCTCGCTCGCTCGGGCGGCTGAGCCGCGGCTTCGGTGAGCTCGACGCGCGCGGTGACGACCTCGATCGGGTGCTCAGAGCGGCTCCATCCGTGCTCGTGGCGGTGCTTCTCGCGAAATCGCGCGCGTAGGTCCTCGGCCCGGTGGGCGGCCCCAGCGCCCGCTTCAGGCGTGGCGACGCGGAGGGTGAGCGCGCCTTCGCTGCCGACGTAGCGCAGGTCGAGGTCGCGGTGACAGGTGAGCTCGCCGGCGGTGTCCTGCGCGGCGAGGTGGGCCCGGCCGCGCGCCTCGAGCTGCGAGAGCAGGGGGTCGATCGTGCGCCAACAACGATCGTCGTCGAGCATGACCCGGCCAGCGTCGGCTTCGCCGTGCCAGCCGCTGCGGGCGACGCCGATGCCGTAGGCCGAGAGCACGCCGGCGAGGGGATGAAAGATGAGCGTGGCGATCCCGAGCGCGCGCGCGACCGGGCAGGCGAGCTGGCCGCCGGCGCCGCCGAAGACGATGAGGGCGTGGCTCCGCGGGTCATGGCCGCGGGCGAGGGAGATGGTGCGGATCGCGGCGGCGATCCCTTCGACGGCGACCGAAAAGAAGCCGGCGGCGACCTGTCGCGGGTCTTGTAGGTCGCCGCGGGCGGCGAGCTGGTCGACGATCGGCTGGAGCGCGGCGCCGATCCGGGCGCGATCTAAGGGGAACGGGAAGCGATCAGCGGCGATCCGGCCGAGGATGAGGTTGATGTCCGTGAGGGTGAGGTGGGCGGCCTGTGGGTGGCCGTAGGCGAGCGGGCCTGGGATCGCGCCGGCGCTGTCGGGGCCGACGGTGAAGCGGTGACCGTCAAAGCGGCAGATCGAGCCGCCGCCGGCGGCGACGGTGTGTACGTCCATCATCGGGGTGCGGACCCGGACGCCGGCGACCTGGGCCTCGTAGGTGCGGCTGGGGGCGCCGGACCAGCGGTAGACGTCGGTGGAGGTGCCGCCGATGTCGAGGCCGATGACGCTCCCTAAACCAAGGTCGCGGGCGATCTCGCCGACGGCGACGGCGCCGCCGGCAGGGCCCGAGAGGATCGCGTCGCGGCCGCGGAAGACGGCGGCGTCGCACAAGGCGCCGCTCGATTGCATGAGCTGGAGGCGCGAGGGGCCGAGCTGGCCGCGGAGGCGCCTGAGGTGCCGGGTGAGCAGGGGGGTGAGGTAGGCGTCGACGACGGTGGTCTCGGCGCGGGCGAGCAGGCCGATGGTGCCGGCGACCTCGTGCGAGAGGCTGATGTCGGCGCCAAAGCTCTCGCTGAAAAAATTCGCGGCGAGCTCGGCGATCTGACGCTCGGCTCGGCCGTCGCGGTAGGCGTGCAAGAGCACGACGGCGAGGCTGGTGGCGCCGGCGCGCCGGAGCTGCTCCAGGGCGGCGAGCGCGGCGGCGGGGTCGAGCGGGGTGAGCACGGCGCCGTCGGCGCTGAGGCGGTGATCGATCCCGACGGTGGCGATCGGTAAGGGGGCGGGGCGCGTGATGTCGAGGGCGAAGAGGTCAGGGCGGGTCTGATCGCCGATCTCCAAGAGATCGACGAAGCCCCGGGTGATGATGAGACCGGTGGGCGCGCCCTTGCGCTCGAGGAGTGCGTTGGTGGCGAGGGTGGTGCCCATACGGACCTCACACGGCGGGATCGGCTCGTCAGGGGCGAGGCCGAGGTGCTGGCGGATCGCGGCGAGCGGGGCGTCGTCGCTGGCGAGCAGCTTGAGGGCGTGGAGGCGGCCGGTGGCGGGGTCCTTGGCGACGCAGTCGACGAAGGTGCCGCCGCGGTCGATCCAAAATTGCCAGCGAGGGGCGCCGCTCATGCGGCGAGGGTAGCGCGCTCCGGCGCGAAGTGTGCGGGCGGCGGCGGCCGGGGGAGGGGTAGTATCGCGGCGTCTCGTATGCAGGCGCTCCGTCGTCAGATCAACCGGCTGCGGGCGCTGCTCCGCGCGCCTCACGTGGACGTGGTGTACGGGCGAGCGTATCGCGCGGAGTGGTTCGGTATGCCCTTCGATGAGCAGCGCGGGGAGCGGATCTTGACGGCGCTGGCGTTCGAGGGGCTGCTGCGGCCTGCACAGATCCACGAGCCGGCGGCGGCGTCGTATCAGGCGCTCCGGCGGGTGCACTCGGATGAATACCTGGAGGCGCTGGGCGGCGCAGAGCGGATCGAGCGGATCTTCGGGGCGCCGCTGGATGAGCAGGCGCGGGAGCGAGTGACGGCGCTGCAGCGGGCGATGGTCGGCGGGACGATGCTAGCGACGCGGCTGGCGCTGCAGCACCAGGCGGTGAAGCAGGCGCGGCCGGTGATCAACGCGGGCGGCGGGCTGCATCACGCCGCCCGCGGCGGCGGCGGCGGCTTTTGTATGTTCAACGATGTGGCGGTGGCGATCGCTCAGGCGCGGGCCGATGGTTTTGTAGGGAGAGCGCTGGTGATCGACCTGGATCTGCACGACGGCGACGGCACGCGCGAGATCTTCCGCGACGACGAGGGCGTGCACACGCTGTCGATCCACAACACGCACCTGCGCGACCCACGAGGCGCGCGCGCGGCGACGGCGGTGGCGTTGGGGACGAACGTGGAGGACGCGGCGTATCTCCGGGCGATCGACGAGCACGTGCCGCGGCTGCTGAGGGCGCACGATCCGGCGCTGATCTTCTATGTGGCAGGGACGGACCCGGCCTTCGATGACACGATGGGCGACTGGCGGATCAGCGAAGAGGGGATCTTCGCGCGCGATCGGCGGGTGCTGGAGGCGTGCGCGGCGCTGGCGCCCTCAGCCGCGGTGGTGATGACGCTGGCGGGCGGCTACGGGCCGCGGACGTGGCGCTATACGGCGCGTACGCTGGCGTGGTTGGCGAGCGGGCGCGACCGCTTCGTCGCGCCGAGCAACGACGAGCTGACGCTGCGCCGCTATCGCAAGCTCGCGCGGCGGCTCGACCCGGCGCTGCTGACAGGGGATGACGATCCGGGGCTGATCCGCGAAGAAGACATCTATCCGGGCTTCGCGGCGCCGTCTCGGCTCTTCTTAGGGTACTACTCGGCGGCCGGGCTGGAGCTGGCGCTCGAGCGTTACGGGCTGTTTGACCGGCTGCGCGACCGCGGGTTCACGGACCTGTCGTTCTCGGTGGTGACAGAGGACCCGGCGCGGCAGCGGCTGCGGATCGCCAACAAGCCGGCGAGCGGCGGCGGGCCTGAGGCGCTGGTGGAGCTGCAGGTGCACCGCGATCGCGGGGCGGTCGTTGACGCGGAGATGTTGGCGGTCGATTGGTTGCTGCTGCAAGATCCGCGGCGACCGTTCTCCGCGGCGGCGCCGCGGCTGCCAGGGCAGAAGCACCCGGGGCTGGGGCTGCTGATGGAGGTGGTGGGGCTGCTGGTGATCGCGTGCGAGCGGCTCGGCTTGGACGGGCTGGTGGTGGTGCCCTCGCACTACCACCTGGCGGTGCAGTGGCGTAAACGCCTGCGCTTCGTCGACCCCGCGGCGGAGGGGCGCTTCATCGCGCTGCAAGCGGCCCTGGCTGGCATGACCCTGGCGGCGGCGGCGGCGGCGCTGAGCAGCGGGCGCGTGTGGGATGAGGCGCTCGCTGAGCCGGTGCGCTACGTGCCCTCGCCGCTGATGCTGCCGCTCTCCGCGCGCTTGCTCGAGCGCTTGGCCAGCGAGCAGGCCGGCGATCAGGCGCGCCGGGCGGCGACGCTGGCGGGGTTGCGCTATCGGCTGCTCCCTGGGACAGGTGCTGCGTCGTGACGCCGGCGTGAGGAGTCCTCTGGGCGCGCCGCACCAGCGGTGAATAAATTTTCTCTGCTTAAAAAAATTAATGCTCGGCGAGCCAGCGGCGCAGATCGGCGCGCCTCGGCTCGAACACGGAGCCGAGGGCGGCCAGGTCGGCGAGCGCCGCCTCGGCGTGGGCTCGGGCCTGGACAGGGCGGTCGAGCGCCTCCGGCGCGAAGATGCGGGCGAGCGTGGTGTGGAAGTGCGCGCGCGCGGAGGGGTGCTTGAGGGCGAGCGGGCGCTCGTAGACGAGCGCTTGGAGGGTGGTGAGGGCGCGTCCGTAGCGGCCTCGGTGGTGATCGATCTCGGCCGAGGTGAGGGCGATGTCGCCGTAGACGATCGAGTGGATGTGATCGCTGCCGCGGAGGGCGTCGAGGGCGCGGCTGTGGGCCTCTTCGGCGGCGTCGAGATCGCCGCGGCCGAGCGCGATGCCAGCGTCCATCAGGTGCTTCGCCAGCCAGAAGAGGTCGTTCGGCGGGAGCTGGTCGCCCCCGGCCTCGAGCGCGCGCTGGATCGCGGCGTCCGCGGCGCGGTAGTCTCGGCGATCGCTCTCGATCGTGGCGATGCCGATATACAGCTCGATGTCCCTGTCGGGCCGGTGCTCGGGGCTGCGGCGGCCGATCTCGAGCGCTCGCCGGTAGGTGTTGAGGGCTTGGTCGGCGTCGCCGAGCCTCGCGTGGAGATTGGCGACGAGCAGGAGCGCAGGGACCAGCTGCGGCTTGCCTTCGCCGTGGGTGCGGCGGGCGAGCTCGTACGCCTCTTGGGCGAGCTCTTGGGCGCGCTCGTAGTCGGCCTCGTACATGTTGAAGATCGCGAGGTTGCGCAGGGCGATGATCATGCGCGGGTGCTCTGGCCCGAGCTCGCGGCGCCAGATCTGCACGGCCTCCGTGAGCAGCACGGTGGCCTCGTCGTCGCGCTCGAGGGTCGCGAGGTCGGCGCTGAGGTTAAAGAGCGCGTCGGCGACTAAGAACTCGGCGCCAGGTTCGCGGCGCCGCAGCTCGAGCGCCTCGCTGTGGGCGACGGCCGCGGCGCGGGGGTTGTTGTCCTCCCGGAGGGCGTTGCCGTAGTTGGTCAGCAGCTTGGCGCGCGAAGGTTCGTCGCCGCCGTGGCGGGCGAGCGCGGCCTCGCCGAGGGCGAGCCACAGCTCCCGGGCCGCGGGGTCACGCCCGACCTGGCCGAGCTGATCGGCGGCGGACTCGGCGAAGCGGCGATCGTCGCCGACGCGCAGGGAGGCCCCGAGGGCGAGGTTGAGCCACTGCGAGGTGTCTTTGCGGTGATCCAGGTAGGCGGCGTTGGCGCGAGCGACGAGGGCGCGGGCGCGGACTCGCGGCGCGTCGTGCTCGTCGAGTCGGGCGAGGGTCTGATCGAGCAGCTCGATGGCTCGGTCGGTGCGGCGGGCTCGGTTGATCAGGCGCGCCTCGCTGATCTGGGCGTCGAGCTCCGCGAGCTCGGGGGTGAGCGGCGGCTCCGTCGCGACGGCGGAGAGGACCTCGGCCGGGTCGCAGTCGCGGGCGGAGGGCAGGCTCTTGATCAGGGCGACGGCGTTGTCGACGACCTTCGGGTCGGGGTCGCTATAAATCGTGAGCAGGCGGTCGAGGTCGCGCAGGTGACGGCTGAAGCAGTCGCCGCGGAGCGCCTCGAGCTCGGGGGACTGCTCCCGACGGCGGTGGGTGGCCTCGCAGGCGTCGACGCGGGCGGCCTGCCAATTTTTGGAGAATTCGTCGATCGCGGCGGCGACGCGCTTCCAGGTCTCGGCGTAGTGGAGCGAGCCGGTGCTGGCGAAGGCGCGCTCGATCGCGGCGAGGCGATCAGGGGCGGTGATCGCGGCGAGCTGAGGAGCCGCGGCGGCGCAGTCGACCTCGGGCTGCGGATCGTAGAGGACGAGCACCGGGGCGAGCGCGGCGGCGACCAACGCGGCGGCGACGGCGATGGCGCGGCGACGGCGGCGCTCGAGCAGCGCGCGGAGCTGCGGGAGGAGCTCGCTCGCCAAGGAGGTCGGGCGCGCCTTGGGGTCGTGCTGGAGGCCGCTGCGGAGGAGACGGAGCAGGCGGCGGGGGATCTTCGCGGCGGCCGCTCCGGGCGGGAGCACCTGGCCGCGTTGGATCGCGAGGTAGAGGGCGCCGATGGTGTCGCCGCGGAAGGGTCGGTGGCCGTAGAGGGCCTCGTAGAGGGCGACGCAGAAGGAAAAAATGTCGGCGGCGACGGTGATCTCGCCGCGGACCATCTGCTCCGGCGCCATATAAGCAGGGGTGCCGAGGACGGCGCCAGGAACGGTGAGGGTGCCGGCGGTGGTGAGCCAGGAGCCCTGGAGATCGCCGGCGCTCTGCGGCGCTCCGTCGGCGGCGGCGAGGCCGAAGTCGCCGACGCAGATCCGTCCGCCGCGCGCGACCATGACGTTCTCGGGCTTGAAGTCGCGGTGGATGATGCCGGCGGCGTGGGCGGCGGCGAGCCCTTCGCCGGCCTGTATAAAAGCGGCGACGACCTCCCTCCAGGTGCGCGGCTGCGCGGCGAGCCAGCGGCGAAGATCGACGCCGTCGATCATCTCCATCGCGACGAAGAGGCGGTCGCCGACGACGCCGACGTCGTGCACGGCGATGACGCTCGGGTGGGCGAGCTTGGCCATGGCCTGGGCCTCGCGGAGGAGGCGCTGCGGGCCGCCTGTGCTGTCCGCGCCCGGGCGGGTCTGTGGGTGGAGGACCTTGATCGCGACGCGGCGGTCGAGGTCAGGATCGCGAGCGGCGAGCACGGTGCCCATGCCGCCCTGGCCGAGCGCCGCCTCGATGACGTAGCGCCCTACACGATCGCCAGGCTGGAGGCCGGCGTCGCGCTGGGGGCGCGAGGAGGGGCCGCGCGGCGCGGACGCGAGCGTGTCGCCGCTGGCGGCGAGGGTCTCTTGATCATAGTCGTGGGTGACCTTGGTGTCGGTCATCGCGCGAGTGTACTGAGGTCTAGGTCGGCGTGTGCGCGCGCGTTCGCGCGAGGAGCCGCGAATACGCGCGCTCGCCTCGCTCCTCCTGAGAGGTGAGGAGATGAGGGTGCTTCGATGCAGGTCTAAAGGACAGGTCGATGCGAGCCGGCGGGCCGCCTCGGCTCGTGGTTTTGTCGGCGCGGTGGTCGCCGTGAGATGTTGCCGGTGTGATGAGAAGTACCGACGCGCTCCTCCACCAACTGAAGCAGCTCGGCGCCGATCTGGAGGCGCTGATCGGCCAGCTCGCGCGGGTCGATGAGGCGCTCGAGGTGGCGCTGAAGGCGTCGCTGATCAGCAAGAAGATCGCGGAGCTGGTCGCGCAGCTCTACGACCTGCTGGCGGCGGCGCACGCGGTGTTGATGGCGCTGGGCAAGGTGCCCTACGTGAACGTGGTCGCCGAGCCGCTGGCGCAGGTGGTGGGCAAGATCAAGGACGCGGTGCGGCCGGTGAAGGAGCAGCTCGAGCGGCTGGAGTCGGCGATCGCGCCGCTGCGCAAGAAGCTGCAGGAGGCGCTGGGGCCGCTGCGGGCGGTGACGCGGCCGATCCGACAGCTCGGTGAATTCGTGGCGAACGAGCTGGGGCAGCTCGAGCGGGCGGCGAGCGCGGCGTCATCGCTGCCCGAGAGCCGCTTCAAGCGGGCGCAGCAGGCTCGGCTAGAGGAGGTCTCGGAGAAGATCGCGGGGGCGATCGCGCCGACGATCGCGCTGCTCAAGGAGCTGCGTAAGGTCTTCGACGCGATGATGCCGGAGATCGCGGCGGCGCTCGACGCGAGCCGAGGGCTGGTCGAGGCGGCGAGGTTGATCACGGACTTGATCGGCGACGTGGAAGAGGTGAGCGAGGACGCGTCGAGCTTGAACTCGCTGCTCGACCAGAAGATCGTCGGGGATCAGACGGCGCGGCAGATCGTCAGCATGATCGGCGGGATCCCGGAGGAGCTGATGAAGCCGGTGATGGACGCGCTGGCGGAGCCGCTGCGCGCGCTGAAGGAGGCGATGGGGATCAGGCTGCCGGATCCGCTGACGATGATCGCGGGGTTTGAGGCGCTAAAGCGCCGCCTCGACGGGGTCAAGGAGGCGCTCGACGCGAACGCGCCGCGGCTGCAGCAGCTCGGCGATAAGGGGGGCCTGGAGAAGACCTTGGGGGCGATCGCGCCTTGAGCGTCTGCCAAAAATAAAATTATTTCATCGAGGTTGAAGTTACGGCCCAGCGAGTAAGGCGCGGGTGAGCGACTCGGCGTCCTCGCGGGTGGGCTCGACGAGGCGGTGGACGTGGCCGCCAGGGAGCAAGGTGGCGACGGGGATCCCGCCCCGATACAAGAGACGGGCGCCGAGTTGGTTGGGGAGGCGATCGCCGGGGGTGATCACGCCGAGCAAGCAGAGCGGATCGGCGGCGGCGACGCAGACGAGGCGATCGTCGGGGCCTCGGCGGCGTTCGGCTCGCAAGAGGCCGATGGCCTCGGGTAAGGCGAAGTGTTCGCCGCCAGCGGCGGCCCCTTCGACGAAATATCCGCCGCGTAGCTCGCCGCGGGCCTCGAGGCGGCGGTAGACCCGGAGGAGCAGGCGCCACGGCGGCAGGGCGCGCTCGCGGGCGAGCAAGGCGCGAAAGACGACGCCGTAGCGGCGTAAGAGGGCGCGGGCGACGGCTTCGAGGGCCTGTTCGGGGTCGGTGTCGGTGTCGTGGTCGTGGTGGGGGACGCACGACCAGCGTCCGGCGCGCTCGAGCGGGCTCATGCCGGGGCGAGGGGGATGGGCGGCGGCCTGGCGGCGGCGTCGGTCGCCGTGCTTGGGGGCGATGAGGCCGCGGATCCCGAAAAATCCGTCGGAGGAGGCGAGGCCGCGGGCGACCAGCTCGGCGAGCGCTTCCTCCACTTGGGCGCGTAGGAGGCGGCTGTGGGCCTGGAGCTCGCCAAAAAAGAGGGCGCCGCGCGCGCTGAGCAGCTCGTAGAGGGCGAGGGCGGCGGCGGAGAGGTCGCTGGGGTCGGCGACCTTGGGGGCGAGGCTCAGCCAGAGGGGGGCGCGTTCGCGCGGGAGCAGAACGATGGGGGTGGTGCGCACGGGCGCGAAGGCGCGTTTGCCCCCGCCGACGCCGAGGCGGGCCCACACGAGGGCGCCGCCGTGGGTGAGGGCGTCGAGCTCGGCGGGGTCGTAGCGGCGCAGGCGCGCGGGCAGAATTTCGGCCTCCCAGGCGGCGGCGGGGGCCTCAAAACCCTCGAGGCGGCTGAGGGCGAGGGTGAGCGCTTCGGGGCCGCTGGGGCGGGGATCGTCGCTGACTTGGTGCCAGGCGAGCAGGAAGCGGATGTACTCGGGGACAGAGACGGGGGCGATCTCTTGGCGGAGGCGGTGCAAGGTGCCGCGGTGGATCCGGGCGAGCAGGCCGCGCTCGCAAAATTCTTCGTCGGCCTCGCGCTCCGAGAAATGACCGCGTAGGACGAAGCCTTCGGCCTCGAGGGCGATGAGGGCAGCGGCGGCGTCGGCGGGGCGGAGGTCGAGCTCGCGGGCGAAGCGGGCGGCGGTGGCGGGGCCGAGGCCTTCGAGGCGCGAGCGGAGCAGCTCGATCAAGGCGAGATCGGGCTCCCAGGGGCGATCGAGGGCGGGCGGGGGGCGGAGTCGGGGCTCCGGGCGGCGCGGGCCGGGCAGGGCGAGGTGTTGTGGCAGGCGCTCGGCGGCGACGGTGATGGTCGCTCCGCTGGGGAGATGGAGCCGGGCGGCGCGGCGGTCTTGCTCGAGTTTTTGCAAGAGCTGTGGCGGGAGGGGGGCGAGCTCTGGTTCGGTGAGGTAGCCGAGCCAGATGAGGGCGTCGTGGAGCTCGTCGTGGTCGCCGATCTTGGGCCAGACCTGGCGGCGTAGCTCGGTGATGACGGCGGGATCGAGGGCGCCGAGGCCGCGGGCCTCTTCGGGGCCGAGGTGGCGGCGCAGGGCGACGGCGGCGGCGCGGCGCTCCTCGAGGGGGGCGTCGTCGAGGAAGGCGTAGGGGCGGGCGCGTAGCAGCTCGTGGGCCATCGGCGAGGGCTGAGGGAGATCGACGGCGTGCAGGCGCTTGCGGCCGCCGGTGATCGCGTCGATGAGGGCGCGCAGGCGGGTGAGATCCATGGCCTCGTGCAGGCAGTCGTGGATCGTTTGGTTGACTAAGGGGTGGTCGGGGACCTCGCGGTCGCCGGCGATGTTCTCGAGGCAGGCGCCTTGATCCGGAAAGACGACGGCGGCGAGGTCCTCGGCGAGCATCCGCTGGATCTGGGGGGGGACCTTGCGGCCGGCGCGGCGCCGCGGGACGGCGAGCGCGCGGCCGGCGTTCCACCGCCAGCGGACGGTGAAGACGGGGGCGTCGAGGAGGGCTTGGATAAGAATGTCCTGGAGGCCAGGTCCGCTCAGATAGGAAAAGACGTCGGCGAGGGGGAAGCTGTGGACGGCGCCTAAGGAGATGACGATGGCGTCGTCGGTGGCGGCGGCTTGGAGCTCAAAGTTGAAGCTGCGACAAAAACGCTTGCGCAGGGCGAGGCCCCAGGCGCGGTTGACGCGGCCGCCGAAGGGGGCGTGCAGGACGAGCTGCATGCCGCCGCCCTCGTCGAAGAAGCGCTCGGCGACGATGGTGTCTTGGCTGGGCATCGCGCCGAGCGCGGCCAGGGTGGCGGCGAGGTAGTCGACGAGCTGGCGGCTGGCCTCTGGGCTCAGCGAGAAGGGATGCTCGGAGAGCCAGGTCGAGGTGTCCTCTGGGTCATGTTTCGCGAGGAGGCGCTCGGCGACGCGCGCGCGTAGCTCGGCGACGGCCGCGGAGAGCTCGGCGCTGCGGCTGGGGGCCTCGCCGAACCATACGGGGATGGTCGGCGGGGCGCCGTGGGCGTCCTCGACGCGGACTCTTCCGGGATCAACCTTGAGGATCTTCCACGAGGTGGCGCCGAGCTGGAAGACGTCGCCGGCGCGGGAGTCGATCGCGAAGTCCTCGTGCACGCTGCCGACGACGCCGCCGTCGGGCTCGCGGACGACCTCGTAGTCGGCGGTCTCGGGGATCGCGCCGCCATTGAGGATCGCGGTGAGGGCGGCGCCGCGGCGGCCGCGGACGGTGCCGTGGACCTGGTCGCGGTGGAGGAGCGCGCCGCGGCGGCCGCGCTTGGTCGAGAAGCCGTCGGCGAGCATGGTGAGCAGGGCGTCGAGCTGCTCCTTCGTGAAATTTTGGTAGGGATCGGCGCGGCGGATCTGCGCCAGCAGGGCGGCCTCGTCGAGCTGCTCGACGGCGGCCATGGCGACGATCTGCTGGGCGAGGATGTCTTGCGGCTGCTGAGGGATCTCGAGGTGCTCGAGCTGACCTGTGCGTAGGGCCATGAGCAGGGCGGCGCACTCGACGAGGTCGTCGCGGCTGAGCGGGAAGAGGCGCCCCTTGGGCACGCCGCCGACGGTGTGACGCGAGCGGCCGACGCGCTGGAGCAGGGTCGAGATCGCGCGCGGGCTGCCGATCTGGCAGACGAGCTCGACGGCGCCGATGTCGATGCCGAGCTCGAGCGAGGCGGTGGCGACGAGCACGCGCAGCTCCCCAGACTTGAGGCGGTGCTCGCTGCGCAGGCGGGCGTCGCGGGCGAGGGAGCCGTGGTGGGCGGCGACGACGTCGCGGCCGAGGCGCTCGCCGACGAGGCGGGCGAGGCGCTCGGCGAGGCGGCGGGTGTTGACGAAGACGAGGGTGGTGCGGTGCTGGTCGGCGAGCTCGGCGATCCGGGCGGCGATCTCGTCCCACTGGGCGTTGCTGGTGACGGCGCTGAGCGGTGAAGGGGGGAGGTCGAGGTCGAGGTCGAGCTCGCGAGGGCGGCCGAGGTCGATGATCTCGCAGCGCTCAGCGCGGGCGCCGACGAGGAAGCGGGCGGCGGCGTCGATCGGCCGCTGGGTGGCGGAGAGGCCGATTCGCTGGAGGGCGCCGCCGTCGGCCTCGACGAGGGCCTGGAGGCGCTCGAGGGAGAGGGCGAGGTGGGCGCCGCGCTTGTCGCCGATCAGGGCGTGGATCTCGTCGACGATGACGGCGCGCACGCCCGCGAGGGCGCGCCGGCCCCCGGCGCTGGTGAGCAAGATGTAGAGCGACTCGGGGGTGGTGACGAGCAGGTGCGGCGGCCGCTTGATCATCGCGGCGCGGGCGGCGGCGGGGGTGTCGCCGGTGCGTACGCTGGCCCGAAGGACAGGTATGTCGAGGCCGAGGCGGGCGCACTCGTCGGCGATCCCGAGGAGGGGGGCCTGGAGGTTGCGCTCGACGTCGTTGCTCAGCGCCTTGAGCGGGGAGAGGTAGAGGACGCGGGTGGTAGGCGCGAGATCGCCAGCGAGCGCGCTCTGGACGAGCTGATCGATGGCGGCCAGGAAGGCGGCGAGGGTCTTGCCGGCGCCGGTGGGCGCGGCGATGAGCGCGTGGTGGCCCGCGCGGATCGCCGACCAGCCGCGGCGCTGCGGCTCCGTCGGCGCGCCGAGGGTGCGGCGAAACCACGCGGCGACGGCGGGGTGGAAGGCGCCTAAGGGGTCGTCCTGCATGCCCGCTGAGGGTAGCGGGCGCAGGCGCGCCTGGCTCATTGTTTGATGACAGCGTTCCAGGCTCACGCGGGGGCGAGGATCAGGCGTATCGTCGCCGAATGCTCCAGACAACCGGATCAAACCACCGCTGGGTTCACGGATTCACGCTCACCGTCGCGGCCGCGATGATGACGATCGGCCTCGGCGCTTGCGGCGCCGAAGAGGCGAGCGCGATGACGAAGTTCGCCGACCAGATGTGCGCCTGTAAGGACGTCGCCTGCGCGGAGAAGCTGTTCCCCGAGATCGAGAAGATGTCGGCGGCGAATGAGGGCAAGGAGGTGGTCGCGGCGGTCGCCGAGAAGTACAACCGCGAGCTCGACCGCACGCAGAAGTGCTACGACAAGCTGCACGAGGACGCCGAGAAGACCGAGGCGGCGCCGCAGTAGCGGCCGCGCGGCTAAGACTGGCGGGCCGCGGCGAGCTCGCGCTCGCGGTCGCGTCGGGCGAGGAAGATCGCGTGCACGGCGAGGGCGATGAGGAACCAACCGACCGCTAAGAGCACGGAGAGGTCGCGCTCCAGGATGAGCACGACCAGCACGAGGGCGCTCGAGCTGGCGTAGAGGAGCGGCGCGAGCGGGTAGAGGGCAGAAGGGAGGCGGTAGGGGCGGTGGATCGCGGGCAGGCGGCGGCGCAGGACCACGACGGCGAGCACGGTGAGGGTGCCGCTGAGCAGCATGGCGCAGGAGGCGTAGCCGAGGAGCTGCTCGAAGGAGCGAGTGGCGATCAGGACCAGCGCGAGCGCGGCCTGGACCCACAGCGCGACGACGGGGGTGCCGAAGCGGCGATCGAGGGCGGCGGCCTTGGGCGGGCAGTGGCCGCCTTCAGCCATCGCGAAGCCGATCCGTGAGCCGGTGAGCACGGTGCCGTTGATCGAGCCGAGCATGGCGAGGGCGATGAGGGTGGTCACGGCGATCACGCCGGCGGCGCCGAAGAGCTGGCGGGCCGCGGCGGTGCCCGCCTCGCCGGCCGAGGCGAGCTCCTCGAGCGGGAAGATCGAGAGGAAGCCGGCGCAGAGGACCATGTAAAAGATGACGACGAGGCCGGTGCCGCCGAGCACCGCGCGGGGGAGGTTGCGGCCAGGGGCGCGGATCTCCGAGCCGATGTAGATCGCGGCGTTCCAGCCGGAGTAGGCGAAGTAGACCGGCAGATACGCGCGCGCCCAGGCGCCGATCGCGGGGGGCGGGTGCAGCTCGCCGTGGGCGAGCCAGCCGCCGAGGCTGTCGACGCCGATCCCGCCGACGAGCGCGAGGCTGGCGATGAAGAGCACGACCAACGGGGCGCTGGTGAGCAGGAGCTGGGCGCGCCCCGAGACGACGACGCCGACGTGGTTGAGGGCGGTGAGCCCGACCACGATGACCGCGCCCCAAAAGACGGGGGCGTCGAGGGTGAGGGGGCCGAGCTCGACCGTGCGCGCGAAGTCCTCGCCGAGGAGCACGGGGAGCTGGTAGCTGGCGACGCCGACGGCCATCGCGGCGAGCGAGCCAGGGAAGGTCGCGAGGAGCTGCAGCCAGCCGGCGGAGAAGGCGATACCTGGCCCATAAGCCAGGCGAAGGTAGGGGTAGTCGCCGCCCGCCTGCGGCAGCATGGCGCCGAGCTCGGCGACGCAGAGGGCGCCGCACAGCGCCGCGAGCCCGCCGATCAGCCAGATCAACAAGAAATAGCCGGGGCCGGTGAGCTCGGCGGCGACGGCCGCGGGGGCGAGGAAGATCCCGATCCCCAACATCGAGCCGGCGACGACCGCGACGGCCGGCGCGAGGCCCAGGCTGCGATCGCCAGCGACGGCGCTCTCGAGCTCGGTGGCCATCAGCGGCGCGCAGCCTACCAGCGGGCGCCCGAGGCCGCCAAAACGCCGCATTCGCCGACCCGGGGGCTCGCCGACGAATCGCCGCGGCGGCCGCTTTTTTGTCTTTTTTTATTTAAACTCCGCGGGCTCCATGAACGCCCGCCCGATCTCTGAGTTCATCCGCCGCCACTACCGCCACTTCAACGCCGCGTCGTTGGTCGACGCCGCCGAGGCCTACAAGGTCCACGTGGAGGCGGGGCGGCCGATGCTGATGTGCCTCGCGGGGGCGATGAGCACGGCGGAGCTGGGGCTGAGCCTGGCGGAGATGATCCGGGCCGGGAAGGTGCACGCGATCTGCTGCACCGGCGCGAATTTGGAGGAGGACATCTTCAACCTGGTCGCGCACAGCCACTACGAGCGGCTCCCCAACTACCGCACGCTCACCAAGGCCGACGAGCTCGCGCTCTACGAGCGCCACTTGAACCGCGTCACCGACACGTGCATCCCCGAGCACGAGGCGATGCGCCGGATCGAGGACGCCGTGCTCGCCGAGTGGCAGGCGGCCGACCAGGCGGGCGCGCGCTACTTCCCGCACGAGTTCATGTACCGGCTGATCCGCTCAGGTGTCCTCAAGGACAGCTACGAGATCGACCCGAAGGACTCGTGGTTGATCGCGGCGGCGGAGAAGGACTTGCCGATCTTCACGCCGGGCTGGGAGGACTCGACGCTGGGCAACATGTACGCGGCGCACGTGATGGCCGGCGACGTGAAGAACGTGCACACGGTGCGCACAGGGATCGAGTACATGATCGAGCTGGCGCGCTGGTATATGGCGACGGCGCCGGCCGGGGCGATCGGGTTCTTCCAGATCGGCGGCGGGATCGCGGGTGACTTCCCGATCTGCGTGGTGCCGATGCTGCACCAAGACCTGCGCCGCCCGGATGTGCCGCTGTGGGGCTACTTCTGTCAGATCTCGGACTCGACGACCTCGTACGGTTCGTACTCGGGGGCGGTGCCGGGCGAGAAGATCACGTGGGGCAAGCTGGGTGTCGAGACCCCGTCGTTTATCATCGAGTCCGACGCGACGATCGTCGCGCCGCTGATCTTCGCCCACGTGCTCGGCTGGTGACCTAGAGCGCCCCGAGGCCGAGCACGTCGGCCATGTTGTAAAGGCCAGGTGGTTGCGCCTCCACCCAACGCGCGGCCCGCAGGGCGCCGCGGGCGAAGATCGCGCGGTCGTGGGCGCGGTGGCTGAGCTCGAGGCGCTCGCCGTCGGCGAGGAAGAGCAGGGTGTGCTCGCCGACCGAGTCGCCTCCGCGGATCGCGGCGACGCCGATCTCGCCGTCCTCGCGGGGCCGCGTGGCGTCACCGCGATCGGTGCGCAGGACCTCCGCGAGGCTGCGCCCGGTCGACTTGGCGACGGTCTTGGCGAGGCGCAGGGCGGTCCCGGAGGGGGCGTCGCGCTTGTGTTTGTGGTGGATCTCGATCAGCTCGGCGTCCCAGGTGTCGCCGAGGGCGCGGGCGGCGAGACCGGCGAGGCGGGTGAGCAGGGCGACTCCGACGCTGAAATTGGCGTCGCTGACGATCGCGATCTCGCGCGAGGCCTCGTCCAATAGGGCCCTGGTGGCCGCGGTGAGGCCGGTGGTGCCGAGCACGAGGGGAGCGCCCGCGGCGACGCAGCGGCGGACGTTGGCCTCGGTGGCGAGCGGCAGCGAGAAGTCGATGACCACGTTGCCCCGGCGCGGCTCCAGGTCATCCGTGACGAGGACGCCGACCTCGACGCTGCCCGCGATCCGGCCGGCGTCTTGGCCGCGTCCAGGGCCGCCAGAGCGATCGACGGCGCCCAAGAGGACGTGGTGATCGCTGGCGATGACCTCGCGGATCAAGGCCTTTCCCATGCGGCCGCGGGCGCCGACGATGACGATCGAGGTGATGTGGTCGCTCATGGTGCTCCTTCTCTTTTTTGTCTCTCTACAAGGACGTCGGCTCAGGGGAGGAGGCCGAGGGCGCGCAGGGCGGCCGCGAGGGCCTCGCCGTCGGCGCTCTCGGGCTCCAGGGGGAGCAGCGGGAGGCGCAGCTCGGGGCCGCAGCGGCCGAGCAGCGCCATCGCTCCCTTGACGGGGATCGGGTTGGCGCGGCGGAAGAGGGCGCGGGTGAGCGGGAGGTGGCGCTCGTGGAGCTGCCGCGCGCGCTCCCAAGCGCCCTCACGGGCGGCCCGACACAGCTCGGCGATGAGGCCCGGCAGGACGTTGGAGACCACCGAGATCACGCCGTGGCCGCCGATCGCGAGGAAGGGGAGCACGGTGAAGTCGTCGCCCGAGAGCAGGGCGAAGTCCGGGCCGCAGCGCTCGCGCAGCTGGGAGGCGCGGTGGAGGTCGCCGGTGGCCTCCTTGATGCCGACGATCCGCGGGTGCTCGGCGAGGCTCGCGACTGTCTCTGGGAGCAGGTCCACGGCGGTCCGGCCGGGGACGTTATAGAGGATGATCGGCAGCGGGGTGGCGTCGGCGATCGCGCTGAAGTGGGCGATGAGGCCGGCCTGCGGCGGCTTGTTATAAAACGGCGTGACGTGCAGGAGCGCGTCGGCGCCGGCCTCACGGCAGGCCTCGGAGAGCTCGATCGCCTTGCGGGTGTCGTTGCTGCCGGCGCCGGCGATCACGGGCACGCGGCCGCGCGCGGCCTTGACGACCTGGGCGACCACGTGAAAATGCTCGGCGGCGGAGAGGGTCGTGGCCTCGCCGGTGGTGCCGCAAGGGACGAGGCCGTCGATGCCGGCGTCGATCTGCGCCTCGACGAGGGCGATGAGGGCGGGGTCGTCGACGGCGCCGCCGCGCATCGGGGTGATAAGGGCTGTGATCGCGCCAGAGAAGCTCGCCATGCGGCCGGGGACGCTACCCCGGATCGGTGGCCACGTCACGCCTCGGCGCCGTCGCCGAAGGTGACGGGATCGGCGATCGCCAGCGGGGTGGCGCGCCCGTCGAGGAGCTGGACGATCGAGAGGGCGACCGCGCCGCTGCGCCATCGCTCCTGAGTCGTGGATAGGGGGAGCTGGACGCGCCCGTCGCGGGCCTCGATGCGGCTCGAGGTCGCGTAGATCGAGGGCCCGGAGAAGAAGACGGCGACGAGGTGCGCGCCGATGGCGGCGCGCTGCCAGCGGACCTCGATGGTGGCGCCATGGGCTCGGGCGTGCAGGTTGGGGGCCTCGAGCGCGTCGATGCGGTCCCGCAGCGCGAGCGCTTGGCCCGCGAAGGGCGACTCGGCGAGCAGCGCGTTCAGGGTCTCGCGGGCGCGGCGCCAGTGACCTTGGCGCATGAAGATCTGCGCCATCGTCGGGCTCGCGAGGCGGCCGCTGTAAGCAGGTTTGGTCATGGCGTGAGGGGCGGCGGGCGCATGACCTTCGCCAGCTCTGCGGCGCCGTGGTGGGCGCGAGCGCTGGCGATGTCGCGGTCGATCTGGGCGCGCAACGCGTCGCCGTCGGTGAAGCGCTGCTCGCCGCGGAGACGGGCGAGGAAGGCGAGCTCGACCTGGAGGCCGTACAGCTCTTCGTCGAGCTCCTCGTCGAGGATGTGAGCCTCGAGTGAGAGCGGCGCGGAGTCGTCGCGAAAGGTCGGGTTGTGGCCGAGGTTGGCGGCGGCGGGCAAGACGTGGCCGTAGCGGCGAGAGCGCGGGTCGACGATCACGAGGGCCGCCGCGTAGACGCCAGGGCGCGGGAGCAAGGCGTCGCCGCAGGCGAGGTTGGCGGTCGGTCTGCCGAGGGTGCGGCCGCGACCGGCGCCGCGGACGACCACACCTTCGACCGCGTAGTGGCGGCCGAGGCTGCGCCAGAGATCGTCGAGCTCGCCGGCGGCGACGGCGGCGCGGATCGCTGAAGAGCCGAGCTTGTCCGCGGAGTCGTCGCGGAGGACCGGGACGACGCGCACCGTGATGCCAGCGGGGGCGAGCAGATCTGCCAACAGGCCGGGATCTCCTGCGCGGCGGGCGCCGAACCGAAAATCCTCGCCGACGACGACGGCGGCCGGCCGCAGCCCGTGGGAGAGGATCTCCGAGGCGAAGGCGGCCGGGCTCATGCTCGCGGTGGCGTGGGTGAAGGGCAGGAGCACGAGGGTGTCGACGCCGAGGCTCGCCGCGACGCGCTCGCGTTGGGCGGGCTGCTGGAGGAGCGGCGGCGCGCTCGCGGGCGCGAGGATCTGGGCGGGGTGCGGCTCAAAGGTCACCAGGGCGATCTTTGGGGAGATCTCCGCGGCCGCGCGGAGCAGCGCTTGGTGCCCGAGGTGGAGCCCGTCAAAGGCGCCGATGCAGGCGGCGGTGGCCGGCGGCAGGGCGGCGAGCTGGCGCAAGACCCTCATGGCTCAGAGCGGCGCGAACCTAGCACGCAGGCCGATCACCGCGCCCTGGAGGTGATGTGACGCTCCCCACGGCGGCTGGGTTACCCTCGGGCTGTGCTTCGTTTTGTTCGCGCCGTCACCCCGCTGCTCTGCCTGCCCCTCGCTTGTGGCGGCGAGTCACGCCACGACCTGTATATGCGCGGCATGGCGATCGAGGGCGAGGCGTCGCGAGGGGCGTGCAAGCTCGAGTTCGACGCGAAGGAGCGCTCGCACGTGATCGACGGCGATGTCGTGCAGGCGTGCCTGGAGCAGACAGAGGAGGCGATCTCCGTCTACGAGCAGGCGAAGGCGCGGGGGATGAGCGATCTCGACTTCCAAAAGACCTACGAGCGGGCGCTCGAGCGGCGTGAGCGGCTGCGCGGGATGTTGAAGACGGTCCGGGAGCTCGAGGCGCCGTCGGGGGCTGGTCCGGGGATCTCTCAGTAGAGGGCGCCGTCTTCGATCCAGCGGGCGATCTCCACCAAATCGCGGTAGGGGAGGGGCCCGGGCAGCGGCATCGCGCTGCCGTGGACGAAGTCGAGGACATCATCGTCGTCGCGCAGGAGCTTGTGGATGAGGAAGCTCTCGGAGGGGCGATGGGGGGCGACCATGCGGTAGCCCGTGGAGCGGAGGGCGGTCGGTAAAACCAGCGCGTCGAAGGCCTCTTGGGGCGCGCGGAGCGGGAGCAGCTCGCTGGCGAGGCCATAGGGCTCGCGGTGGCAGCCACAGAGGCCGCGCGCTGGGTCGAGGACGCCTCCGGGGGCGAAGAGCTCGCGCAGGGTGCGAGGGGGCTCAGCTTCGCCTTCAGGCTCGCTGGGTGGGCCTGGTGTCCACTCTAAGGTGAAGGCCGCCTCGCCGCCCGGGACCGGCTGCCAGCCGGGGGTCGTGACGTCCAGCAGCTCGCCCGCCCAGCCGCGCAGCGAGGGGCGGAGGCGAACACGATAGAGGATCCCGGTGACGAGGGGGGTGCGCGGCCGGATCGACACGACGGAGCCGGGGCACCAGGGCGCTTCCCCGAGCTCCTCGCCCGTAGGAGGCCGCCAGGCGAAGATCTGGAGGTCGACGTCGACGTCGAAGATGACGCCGCCCGAGCTGAGGGTCACGTCGAAGGCGCCGAGGGTGCGGGGGTCGGCGAGGCGCGAGAAGCAGAGATCGATCCGGGCGGCGGGGGCGGCGGTGTCCCCGTGGGCGGGCGAGGTCGAGAGCAGCTCCAGGCGCTCCTCCGGGGTCGCGAAGCGCTCTACGTCGCTGGGCCAGGCGCAGGCGGCGGCGCAGGCGGCGACCCAGGCGGCGGCGAGGTGGAGCAGAGGTTGGCTGCGCCGTCGCATCGGCCTCCAGCCTACCAGTTAGGGGTCAGGGCCGGGCGCCCCTGGAGATCGCGTCGGCCGAAATCGTCCGCCGCTTCGGCTAAGGGCCCGCTTGTTGACCCCTTGCTCTTGGCCCTGTTATCGTCGCGCCGATTTCGGCACGTTGCCCCCAGCCTCGTTGGCTTACGGGCGACCTCGAACCAGGGAGCCCTTCGGTGTCTCGAAGCACGCGTCCACGATTTGCGTACATCACCGTCCTCGCGGCCCTTTTCCTGGCTGGTTGTGGGCCCTTTGGCTACCTGAAGAAGGTCGCTCGGGAGTCGAGCAAAGCGGTCGCGACCGCTGAAGCCGCCGGGGCCGAGGAGAACGCGCCCTACGAGTACTGGGGCGCTGTCACCTACCTAGAGCAGGCGAAGATCCTGATGGGTTACAGCGAGTACGAGCGCTCGTTCGACTACGGCGAGCGCGCCAAGCAGCTCGCTGAGGAGGCGACGGTGAAGGCCGAGAAGCGGCGCACCGGCAAGATGGTCGAGAGCGCAGCCGACGGCAGCGCCGACGGCAGCGCCGACGGCAGCGCCGCGGCCGGAGACGGCGAGGCGAAGGCCGAAGGCAAGGTCGGCGTGTCGATCGGAGGTGGCAAGTGAAGCGCCAGACCCGTAACGGACTCATCGTCTCGGTGGTCGCTTCGACCGCGCTGCTCGCGTGCGCGGGCCAGACCCTGCTCGGCAAGGTCGCGGGCACGCAGACCGTGCTGCAAGGCGCGATCGCTGACGGCTCGAAGACCATCGGCTGCGCGCCCAAGGAGACGGCGATCGCGGAGGCGAACATCAAGTTCGCCCAAGACGCGCTGGCGATGGGCGAGTACTACCGCGGCAAAGAGCACTCGCAGACCGCGGAGCTGTACACGCAGCTCGCCCGCAAGAAGACCGACCCGGTCCGTTGTAAGGACGGCAAGCCGGCGGATCTCGTGTCTCGAGCGGGCGACCGCGACGGCGACGGCTACGACGACGGGATCGACAAGTGCCCCGACGACCCGGAGGACTTCGACTCCTTCGAGGACGACGACGGCTGCCCCGATAAGGACAACGACGGCGACGGGATCCTCGACGCCGCGGAGCTGGTCGGCGGCCGCTGGGTGAACAACGACAAGAAGGTCACCGACGGGCGCGAGCTCGACTGCCGCAACGAGCCGGAGGACGTCGACGGCTTCGAGGATCAGGACGGCTGCCCCGAGATCGACAACGATCGCGACGGCATCCCGGACGCCGCGGACCGCTGCCCGAACAACCCCGAGGACTACGACCAGTTCGAGGACGAAGACGGCTGCCCGGACAAGGACAACGACGGCGACGGCGTGCTCGACGCGGCCGACATGATCCGCAAGCAGGACGGCAGCTACGAGTACAAGAACCTCGACGGCTTGATGGAGAACGGCGTCTGGAAGGACTGCCGCAACCTGCCGGAGGACTTCGACGGCGACGCCGACGAGGACGGCTGCCCGGACGTGCTGCTGATCGACGACTGCCAGATCAAGCTCAGCGACAAGATCTTCTTCAAGTTCGACAAGTGGGACATCGACCCGATCAGCTACAAGGTGCTGGACGAGGTCTACGACACCCTGCTCGCCGCGCCGACGATCAAGGTCTGGGTCGATGGTCACACCGACTCGAAGGGCTCGGACAAGTACAACAAGAACCTCTCGCAGAAGCGCGTCGAGAGCGTCGCGAAGTACCTGACCAACAAGGGGATCCCGAGCGAGCGCCTCGAGCCGCGCGGCTTCGGCGAGTCCGTGCCGATCGCCGACAACAAGACCGCCGAAGGCCGCGCCGAGAACCGTCGCGTCGAGTTCAACCTCAAGGACTGCAAGAAGCGGGTCAAATAACGCGCCCGCGCGGCGCGTGCGCTGGAGGAGTAGATCATGGGCAGAACACGCTCGACGACGGCGCGTCACCACGGGGGTGTTCGCCACTGGTCCTTCAGCGCAGCTTTGATCGTCGCCTTGGCGGGGCCGCTCGCGGCCTCACCAGCGCACGCCGGGCCGCGTGAGCAGCTGCGCGGCGCCTACGACAAGGCGCTCGCGCAGTACAACAACCTCGAGCTCGACGCGTCGATGGCCTTGCTCGACGAGGCGATCGCCAGCGGTCGCGCGGCGAACCCGGACGATCCGGCGCTCGCTCCGTTGCTGGTCCTTCGGGCAGGTGTGATCTTTTCGAACACCGGCAAGGCCGACCTGACGAAGGAGGCGTTGGCGGCGGCGGTGAAGGTCGACTACAACGTGCAGATCCCGCCGGATCTGCGCTCGCCGCAGCTCCAGGCGTTGCTGGACGAGGCGCGCAAGGCGGCCGGCTCGCCGCCCTCCGAGGCGATCCGCCACGAGACGCCGGCCCCGGTGTGCGGCGGGGAGATCGTCTTTGAGGCGCTCGCCTCAAAGCTCCCCGACGGCGGCCAGGCGGCGTTCTACTGGCGGCGCAAGGGCTCAACGGAGGAGCCCGTCTCGCTGAGCATGGACACCTTCGGCAACCTGGCGACGGTGGTCTTGCCGGCGAGTGATCACGCGGACGCGTCGATCGAGTACTTCATCTACATCTTCGACGGCGCGAATAACCCGCTCGCCAACAAGGGCGACCTGGAGTCGCCGATCACGCTCGAGATCTCTTGTAAGGTCGAAGAAGAGGCGCCGCCGCCGCCGCCGCCGGAAGAGCCGAAGCCGTCGCTGCCGCGCTTCTTCTTTAGCCTGGGGATCGGCACGGGCCTCGGGATCGCGAGCGGCACCGCGGACCTCAGCTACCAGCAGTACTCGCCGCGCGCCCGCGACGGCTCGCAGCAGTTCGTCTACGGGGTGCGCGAGTACGCGTGCTCGGTCGCGCGTTGGCGCTACCCGCAGGACGAGCTCGCCGACGCGCAGACGTTCTTTAACGACATGACGGCGCTGCAGGCGAACCCGAACACGCTGCCGCCGGGGCTGTCGTTCTCGGCGTACTCACCAGAGGAGCTGGCGGCCAACTACGACCAGTCGTTCTGCTCGCAGCACCACGGGATCGCGACCGGCTTCGCCTCAGCGCCGCTGCACATCGCCCCCGAATTCGGCTTCCGGGCGACCAAGGCGCTGGTGATCTCGGTGCAGGCGCGGCTCCAGGTGGTGACCGGCTCGAAGGTGTTCCGCGACGACCCTAAGGCGCTGCTGGAGCCGTCGTTTATTAACAACGTCTACGACGTGAACCGGACCAGCCCCGCGGGCGTGCAGGTGAAGCCGCCGTTCTCGTTCATGGTGATGGTCAAGGCGAAGTATTTTTTAGGGAAAGAGGGCTCGAAGTTCCGGCCCTTCGTCGGCGGCCTCTTGGGCGCCGGCTCGGGCGCTCGCCTGCGCGTCAATATGGGCTTTGCGAACGACCGCAACGGCAACAGCATCCCCGACGACCGCGAGTTCGCGTACGACCTGCTGAACGAGGACGCGCCCTTCGACGGGGCGACGAACCCGTGCACGCCGGTGTGGCCGTACAACAACGGGTGCACCCCGGGACCAGGGGACGACCCGAACAACCTCGGCGACCTCGATCGCGCTCAAGCGGGCTTTAAGGCGACCAGCGCCGACACGAGCGCGCGCATCGACACCGTTCGCGTCGGTCCGATCATGATCGGGGCGACCGGCGGCTTCCACTATCAGCTCGCGAAGAACTTCGGCCTCTTCGGCGAGGTCCAGGTCGGCGGGTGGTTCGCGAAGCGCTCCAGCCTGCTCCTCGACTTCAACGTCGGGCCGATGATCACCTTCTAGCGGGCAAGCGGGGCGCTCGGTCAGGTTGCACGTTACATGCGGGCGCGCGGGGGCTATCCTCCGCGCCCCATGAGTGCACCAGCCCGCCCGTCTCGCACCAAGCCCGTCGCTCAGGACCATGGACCTCGCCGCCGCGGCGATGAGGGCGGCGGCGGCGCTCCTCGACGTCGCGTGAGCGGCCCGCCGCGGCCGACCTTGCGCGGGCCGACGGTGCGCGTGCCGATGTTGGTCGCGCGGCTGCTCCGCGCCGGCCACCCGTGGGTGTTTCGCAGCGCGATCCGACGCGGCCCCGAGGAGCTGGCCGAGGGCGAGAAGGTCGCGGTCATCGACGAAGATGGCTATCCGGTCGGCGTCGGCTTGGTCGAGCGCGAGGGCGCGATCGCGGTGCGTATGCTCGGCGCGGGGATCGACTTGCAGTGGGATCCTGCGGAGATGCGGAGGCGCGTCCAGGCCGCGCAGGCGCTGCGGGTGGGCCTCGGCGCGCCCGCGGCGGCGCGGTTGATCCACGGCGAGGCGGATGGGTTTCCGGGGATCGCGGTCGATCGACTCGGCGATTTTTTGTTGATCTACAAGTACGCGCGGCTCGCCGAGACCTACCTCGACGCGCTGGTGCCGATCCTCGCGGAGGAGCTGATGCCCGAGGGCGGCGGGATCTACATGCAGGACCGGATCCGCTCGGTAGTGCCCGACGATCGCCGGCCGCCCGCGTTTCACCTGGCTGGTAAGGCTGCGCCGCCGGAGGTGATCGTCGACGAGGACGGGCTCAAGTTCCACGTCGACGTCACGGCGCCGGTCTCACCGGGGCTCTTCCTCGACCTCCGTGAGGGGCGCCGCTTGCTCGAGGCGTGGGCGAAGGATCGCAGCGTGCTCAACCTCTTCTCGTACACTGGGGCGTTCGGGCTAAGGGCGCTGCGTGGCGGCGCTCGGGCGGTCACCAACGTCGACGCCGCGGCGCGCTCGCACGCGCGTTGCCGACAAAACCTCGCGTCCTCGGGCATGGAGCCGGAGGCCTGTGAGGCGGTCAACGGCGACGTCTTTAAGCACCTCGAGCGCTTCCGTCAGCGAGGGCGGGTGTTTGACCTGGTGGTGGTCGATCCGCCGCCCTTCTCGAACGTCAAGGGCGCCATGTTCAGCGCGCTGCGCGACTGGGGGCACCTGGTGGCGGGCATCGCCCCGGTGGTCGCGCCGGGCGGCTTGGTGCTGGCGATCTGCAACGCTGTCCGGCTGACGGAGGAGGAGTTTCTCTTGGCGATCGCGGAGGGGGCGGCGGGGGTGGGGCGGCGCGCCAGGTTGATCGCCGAATGTGGGCTGCCGCCGGACTTCCCCGTGCTGCCGGCGTTCATCGAGGGCCGCTATCTCAAGGTGAAGCTGTTCCAGCTCGCGTGAGCAGACGCGGCCGCCGCGCGCGGATTTCGACTTTCGACTAGACTCGCGCGGCCATGAGTACGCCGCTCCGCGCCCACGCGATCCGCAGCCGCTTCCTCGATTTTTTTAAGGATCGCGGCCACGCCCTCGTCCCGTCGTCGTCGTTGGTCCCACAAAACGACCCGACGCTGCTCTTCACCAACGCGGGCATGGTTCAATTCAAGGACGTCTTCGTCGGCCGCGATCATCGCCCCTACAGCCGCGCGGTGAGCGTGCAGCGCTGCCTGCGCGCTGGCGGTAAGCACAACGACCTCGACAACGTGGGCTTTACGCCGCGGCACCACACGTTCTTCGAGATGCTCGGCAATTTTTCGTTCGGCGACTACTTCAAGCGTGACGCGATCCGCTGGGGTTGGGAGCTGCTGACAGAAGGCTTTGGGATCGCGGCGGATCGGCTGGTGGTGTCGGTGTTCAGCGGCGAGGGCGAGGCGGCGCCCTTCGACCAAGAGGCCTACGAGCTGTGGGCGGAGCTGATCCCACGCGATCGGATCTACGCGTTCCCCGCGAAGGAGAATTTTTGGCAGATGGGCGACACCGGCCCGTGCGGCCCGTGCTCCGAGATCCACATCTTCCACGGCGATCGCGCCCCCGGCGACGCCGGGCGTGAGGGCAAGTTCGGCCCGGCGTACGAGGACAAGCGCTACACCGAGCTGTGGAACCTGGTGTTTATGCAGTACGAGAAGCTCGCGGACGGCTCGATGATCGCGCTGCCGCGGCCGAGCATCGACACGGGGGCGGGGCTCGAGAGGGTGGCGGCGGTGGTGGAGGGGGTCTCTTCGAACTACGGGACCTCGCTGCTGCGGCCGCTCGTGGGGGTCGCGAAGCGCCTGGCTGGCGTCGACGAGGCGAGCGAATTGGGCGCGGGTGAGTCGCCCTTCCAGGTGATCGCTGACCACGCCCGCGCGACCGCGTTCTTGATCACGGACGGGGTCTTCCCCGACCGCGCCGGCCGCTCGTATGTGCTCCGACGGATCATGCGCCGGGCGATCCGTTATGGGACCTCGGTCGGCCTCGATCGGCCGTTCTTCCACGAGGTCTGCGCGAAGGTGGTCGAGGACTTCGGCGAGGCGTATCCAGAGCTGCGTGAGCGGTCGGCGACGATCGAGGAGGTGGTGCGCACGGAGGAGGAGTCGTTCCGCCGCACCCTCGGCCGCGGCCTGCGGCGCCTCGAGGTCGCGCTCAGCGAGCTGGGCGCGGGCGCGGCGAAGGAGTTCCCGCCGGCGATCGCGGCCGATCTCTATGACACCTACGGCTTCCCGATCGACTTGACCGGGGTGATCTGCCGCGAGCACGGGCTCGCGCTCGACGAGGCCGCCGTGGAGGTCGACGTGCACCGACGCCAAGGCGCGGGCGAAGGTGACGTGCAGCTCGGCCACGAGCGCCGCGTCGGCGACCATTACTTCGCGATGCAGCGGGCGTTCGCCGCGGAGAGCCGCTTCGTCGGCTACGAGGTCGATGCGGTCGCGGACGCGCGGGTGCTCGGGATCGCGGTCGGCGGCGAGCTGGTCCAAGAGGCAGGTCCTGGGGTCGAGCTCGAGATCGTCGTCGATCGCACGCCGTTCTACGCGGAGAGCGGCGGTCAGGTCGGCGACGTCGGGGCGCTGCGCGGCGCGGGCGTGTTGTTGGAGATCGTCGACGTGCAGCGGCCGACCGGCGATCTGCACGTGCACCGCGGGATCCTCCGCGAGGGCTCGCTGCGGGTCGGGGCCCACTATGAGCTCGCGATCGACGCCCAACGCCGCGACGCGATCCGCCGCAACCACAGCGCGACGCACCTCCTGCACCACGCGCTCCGCAAGGTGCTCGGTGGGCATGTCGTGCAGAAGGGGTCGCTGGTCGCTCCCGACCGGCTCCGCTTCGACTTCTCGCACGCGCGCGCGCTCACCGAGGCGCAGCGGCAGGAGGTCGAACGGCTGGTCAACGCGGCGGCGCTGACCAACCGCGACACGCAGAGCCGCGAGATGTCGTTGCCCGCGGCCAAGCAGGCCGGCGCGATCGGCCTCTTTGGCGAGAAGTACGGCGAGCAGGTGCGAGTGGTTACGATCGGCGAAGAGAGCGTCGAGCTCTGCGGAGGTACACACGTGCGCCGCGCAGGCGACATCGGTCTGTTCGTGATCCTCTCTGAGGGCGGGATCGCGCAGGGCGTGAGGCGCATCGAGGCTGTCACCGGCATGGGGGCGCTGGACCACGTGCAACGCACCCAGTTGGTCGTGCAAGAGGCCGCGGAGCAGCTCCACGCCGCGAGCGCGTCGGAGCTCAATGAGCGCCTACGTCGCCTCTTCGGCGAGCTGCGCGCCCGTGACCGTGAGATCTCCGAGCTGCAGCGCAAGCTGACCACCGGCGGTGGCGGCACGGACGAGGTCGTCGAGGTCGGGGGGATCCGGCTGCTCGCCAAGGTGGTGGACGTGGCCGATCCGAAGGCGCTGCGCGACGCGGCCGATGCCCTCCGCGATCGACTGGGCTCTGGCGTCGTCGTGCTGGGCGCCGAGCGCGACGGCAAAGCGACGCTCTTGGTCGCGGCGACCAAAGATCTGCTCGGCCGAGTGCACGCGGGTCAATTGGTCGGCGTGCTCGCGGTGCATGTCGGCGGGCGGGGAGGCGGTCGCCCCGAGCTCGCGCAGGCGGGGGGGCCAAACCCCAGCGGGCTCAAGATCGCGATCGCGAGCGCGGCGGCGGCGCTCACCGAGCAAGTCGGCGTCTGAGCGCTCTGGGCGCCCGTGATACAGTGCAGGCGCATGCGCCAGCTCGATCACGCCAGCGTCAGCCCTGCCGTAGACGTCGTCCTCAGGTGGGCGAGGCGCCGCGCCGAGGTGATCTTGGACGAACTCGGCGGGGATCCCGAGGAGATCCTCGACTTTCTGCTCGCTCGTCTCGCGCAGGGAGAATTTCCGATCCTCGACGGCAGCGCCGCGGTCGACCCCTACGAGGAGCCGGAGCGCGCCGCGGCGCCTGCTCGTGCGCCTGTCCGCGAGCCCGAGCACGAGCCTGAAGATCGCTCGCGGGCCGGCGAGGGCGTCGCGGTGGCGCAGCGGGTGCTCGCGGAGCTGGGGGCGGTCGATGATGGCAACGCCAGCGCGAGCGTCGGTGCGGTCGATGACGACTCCTCGGGCGATCCGCTGGCGGCGCTGGTCGATCTTGACTCGTTCGAGGAGCCGGAGCCGCCGCTGCTGCACTTCCCGGATGATGATGACGACGACGCCGCGCAAGGAGCGGCGCCCGCGGCGCTCACGCTCGCCGAGAAGTCGTCCTCTGGTGTGCCCGAGGACGACGATGAGGCTGGACTCGGCCCGGTCGCGGGTGCGCCGGCCGATGAGGATGACGCCTTGAGCGCGCTCGCGGACGACGATGTGCGCGCCGCGGCCGCCGCGCGCGCGTCGATCTTGGATGAGCTCGGGCCGCCGTTGCTCCCGGACTTCGATGAACCAGCCTCGCCGGCGCGCGCGTCGGGGCCCGATGACTCTTCGATGCTGGACCCGCCGCTGCTACCCGGTCTCTTGGATGAGCCAGTGCCCGCGCTCCCAGCGATGGAGCTCTCCTCAGGAGCCGAGGAGCTGCCGCAGCCGGCGCCTGATGATCGTTGGTCCGGTGAGAGCGACTGGTCTGACCGCTCCTTCCTCATCGGCATCCCGGATGATGAGACGATCGCCGCCGCCGCCGCTGAGCTCCGGCGTGATGGCCCTGGTGACGGCGTGCCTGTCGCCCGGCGCCGTGAGCCGTCATCGCAGAAGACGCGCGCGGCCGCCAGCGAGCCGGTAGAGGCCGCGGCGCCCGCTCCTCCGGTCAACGACAAGGGGAAGAAGGGCAAGGGGAAGGGGAAGGCCAAGGAGAAGACCACGCCGCAGGCCGCGGCGTCGAGGATCGTGGTGCTCGAGCAGCCGCGCTCGCGCCGACGCGCCGATGACTCGCGGCCGATGCTCGAGATGGGCGGTGACGGGATCGAGGAGCTCGAGGTCGATGAGATCGAGGAACTCGACGCGGAAGAGATCGAGCTCGAGTGACGGGACCCTCGCGTCTCAGGCGTCCGGCAGGGGATCGTCGCTGACCCCAGCGCCGGCGAAGTGGAAGGCGCGGGTGAACGCGAGGCGTCCCGCGCCATCACGGCCCGCGGCCGCGCCGATCGCCTCGATCGCCTCGTCCGCGGGGCAGCGGCCGCTCTGGATCAGCGCCTCGATCGCGTCGAGGAAGCGCGCCTCGCTGCGGCCCTGGGCGTCGCGCTGGTCGAGGCGATTGAGCCCAGCGCGGGCGCTCGCGAGGAGGCGTACGCAGAGCTGATGGACACGCGGTGAGCGCACGGAGTGGCGCCGACACTCGTCCCAGAGCGCGAGCCGCTGCCCGTCGTCGAGCTCGGCGACGAGCTCCCACGCGGCGGCGCCCGCGTCCTCATCGTAGAGGATCCCCTTCCACATCGCTGGTAGCGCGCAGAGGTAGCGCGAGCCGACCGCGTCGGCGCCGCGCACCTCGATAAAGGGCTTGAGCCGCGCCTCGGGGAAGACAGTGCTCAGGTGCAGCGCCCAATCCGCCGCGGTCGCCCGCTGGATCACGCCGTCCGGGTCGACGAAGCCGTCACGCATGAACTCCGCGAAGGGGCGGTGGAAGGGGTGATAGCGGCCGCGACGGCGGACGAAGAACATCGGCACGGCGAGCGCCCAGTCGACGTAGCGCTCGTACGAGAAGGGCTCATGGAAGGCGAACTCGAGGATTCCGCAGCGATCGGGATCGACGTCTGACCAAACCCGGCTGCGCATCGTCGCGAAGCCGCTCACGGCGCCCTCTTGGTAGGGCGAATTGCCGAAGATCGCCGTCGCGAGGGCGCTCAGGCCCATCGCCAGGCGGAAGCGCTGGCCGCACTGGGCCTCCGAGGCGTAGTCGAAGTTCGCCTGGACGGTGCAGGTGCGGAGCATCATGTCCAGGGCCATCGCGCCGCGGGTCGGTAAGTACGCCTGCATCACCGCGTAGCGGGGTTTGGGCATCCGCGGGATCTCTTCGCGGGTCGCGAAGGGGTGGAAGCCGGTCGCCAGCCAGGCGAGCCCGAGCGGTCGGGAGACCGCGTCGATCTCTCTGAAGTGCTCAGAGAACTCGGCGCAGGTCTGGTGGATCGTCAGGAGCGGCTTGCCGCTGAGCTCGAGCTGCCCGCCGGGCTCCAGGGTGATCGTCGCCCCGTCGCGCTCGAGGGCGATCATCTCCCCATCGGTGCCCCGGTCGGCGCCAGGCCGCCAGCCATAGCTTTGCAGGCCGATCAGCACCGGGAGGATGTGGTCCTGATAGTTGGCCGGCCGCGGGCTGCCGTCCGCGTGACCGAGCCAGAGGCCGAATTTCTCCTGTTCGGTCCCCACCATGTGGGTGGCTGGGTCAGGGCGCTCGGCGCGACGGAACAGCTCCGTGAGGTCTTCGCGCTGGAGGGGAGGGGCGGCGTCTAGCTCGATGGGTTCCCGGCTCACGTGAGGAGGCTCCAGGGCGAAGGGGTGGCGGAGTATGCGGCGAGTCGACGCGAGCCGCCAGGGGGGCGCTCGCTTGACCGGGCGTCGGCGCCGTTGTTAGCCTGCGCGCGCGTCCCTTCACCTGCGGGTTGAGGCGCCGCGAGATCTCCGATGGCTGGAACCATGAACACGACCCCCTGCTTCATCGGCCCTCGGATGACCGTGCGTGGCGCTCTTTTGGGTGAGGACGACCTGGTGGTCGAGGGCAGGGTCGAGGGGAGCATCGCGATCGCGGGTCACTTGGTGATCGCCGAGGGCGGCGTGGTCGAGTCGGACATCGAGGTCGAGAGCGTGGACATCCGCGGCCAGGTCGTGGGCGATGTGATCGCCTCGTCCTCGGTCACTATTCATCCGGGCGCGCAGGTCCACGGCAACGTCCGCGCGCCGCGGGTGGTCATCGAGGACGGCGCGCACTTCAAGGGCTCCGTCGAGATGGACGTCGAGCTGCCCGAAGGGCTAGCACGCGTGCGCGCCCGCTAGGCCGCTGGGACAGGAACGAGGAGGGACCATGGCTGGCACCGTGATAGGTAGGACGATCGTGATCGACGGCGAGCTCGCGGGTGATGAGGCGCTGGTCGTCCACGGCACCATCAAGGGCAAGATCGAGGTGCGTCAACGGGTCGAGGTCGCCGCCGACGGGGTCGTCGAGGCGGTGATCGCCGCGCCACAGGTGACCGTGCACGGCACCGTCGTCGGCGACATCTTCGCGAGCGAGCGCGCCGATCTGCGGCCTGAGAGCCAAGTGATCGGTAATATCCGCGCCCCGCGCGTCCTCATCGCCGACGGCGCTGCCTTTAAGGGCAGCGTCGATATGGGGGGCTGACCCAGTGGCGATCGCACAGCGACAAGGCGCTCCGAAGCTCGGCAGCGAGGGGATCTCGACGGTCATCGGTCCGGAGATCCAGGTGGTCGGCCGGATTGAGGGGAGCGAGGAGCTCCGGATCCAAGGCTATGTCGAGGGCACGATCCAACTGAGCGAGGCGTTGATCGTCGAGGCGAGCGGTGTCGTGGTGGCTGACGTGCGCGCGCGTGATGTCGTGATCGCGGGGATCATCGTCGGTGACGTGCTGGCGAGCGGCAGGGTCGTGCTGCAAGCGGGCGCACGGGTCGTGGGGAACATCACCGCGCCACGCGTCAGCGTCGCCGCTGGCGCTGCGCTGCGTGGTCAGGTCTCGATGGGCGACTCTGGTGAAGATGGCCCGGCGGAGGGCTCAACAGGCGGGCGCACCTCCTTCGGTCGTTGGCGCGGAGGCGGTAGCGCGAGCGGAGGGAGCAGCGGCGGGCGCGCTCCCGCGCGGGGTGTGATCCCAAAGATCACGCGCACGCCGAGTCGGAGCGCGGCGGCGCCGGCCGTGCAGCGCGCGACCGCGCGCGCACAAGAGCGCGAAGACGCTCCTGGCCCGCGGATACCGCCGCGCCGCTTCACTCGCGAGGAGCCGCCCGTACCCGCGTCGCCGGCGGATCAACACGCTCAGGACGAGATCGACGGGGATGGGGACGTGGGCGCTGAGGATGAGCTGATTGAGGTCTCCGAGGACGGTACCGTGACGACCAGCCTCGGGAAGAAGCAAGCCGCGCGCCCGCGGCTGCCGGTCCGCGGCAAGCACATCGTCGAGCACCGCTGAGCGCCCGGTTCTTGCCCTATCGGCGTAAAAAGGGCAGGCTGGTCCCTCTCTTGCTGACCGGTGGCTGAAGATTCACGGCCTACAGCAGGAGGAGGTGTCAGACCCATGCGCAAGCTCTTCTGTTGTACATCGCTGCTCGCTCTCACTCTGGCTCTTGGGGCATGCAAGGAGCCCGATCCCAACGACTTCCAGACCCACATCACCGCGATGGAGGATCAGGGGGCGCGTTCGGCCGCGTTCACTGCGCTCGAGGCGCTGGTGAAGGCGATCACGAGCGCGGGTCCGGAGGTGGACAATAGCGCGCGGGTCAACGAGTTCGTAGAGAAGGTGATCCCGGCCTTCGAGGCGCGCTGGGACGACTCGCCCGAGCACCGCGATCAGATCCTTAAGATGCTCTACCAGGTCGGTCGGCCGGAGGGCGCGGGGCTGTGGACCAAAGCGCTCGTCTACGACGGCTCGGATGCCAGCCGAAAGCTCCTGCTGTCGGCCTGCGACGGGATCGCGAAGGCCAAGGCCACCGGCACCCTCGACGCTGTGATCGCGCAGCTCGACGCCTTCATCCAGGCCCCCAACAAGGACAAGGGCCCGGAGGGCGGCGAGATGCGGATGGCGCTGGTGCAGGCGCTCGGCGCGATCCGTGACAAAAAAGCCGTGGGGATCCTTAGCAAGGTGATGGAGCAGACCCGCGAGAACCAGCCCGTCGCGGTGCACCGCGAGGCTGCCAAGTCGCTCGGGCTGATCCGCGATCCGTCGGCCGTCGACGCGCTGCTCACGGTCACCTTCCGCGTCCCAGATTCGGCCTCGACGACGGACATCGGCAACCGTTCGAAGCTCGCGCTGGTCTCGATCGGCGACGAAGCTGTCCCCGGCGTCATGAAGATGCTGCGCGGTGAACACGAAGAGGTGAACAAGCTCGCCGCGCTGAACGGCGTCGATCTGCTGATCGTGCAGCAGACGGCGGTGGGGATCCTCGGCGCGATGGGCGCCAAGGACGCGGTCGACGAGCTGCTCGCGTTCATGCCGCGTGACGGCTGTGGACCGAAGCCCGCGGCGGCTGCGCCCGCCAAGGGCAAGAAGGCCAAGAAAGTGGAGCAGGAGGAGCTCGACCCCGCGAAGGTCAGTCTGCGGGCGTTCGTCGCGAATTCATTGGGCCTGATCGGTGATGAGCGCGCCTCTGAGCCGCTCTGCTCCTGCGTCAACGCGACTCACAACCCAGGCGACATGTTCCCGATCACGGAGGCGCTCGGGCGGATCGGTGGCCCCGTCGCGCAGGCCTGTCTCATCGACCTGGTGAAGACCGGCGAGTACGACCCCGAGACGGTCGATAGCTCCGACATGGCGAAGCAGATCCGCTGGGAGGCGGCGCGCTTCGCCACCTTGGTCACGCCGGACGCGCAGATCGCCCAGGTCCGCGAGGCGATCGAGGGGAACACCGATCCGAAGGTGAAGGAGAACATGGCGCAGTGGCAGGAGGGCATCGCTCTGGTCGAGAGCTGCAAGGCCGACAAGGACTGCTACCTGAAGGCTCTCAAGGACACGAAGGCCGACTGGTTCGCCCGCGAGAAGGCCGCCTACGAGCTCGTACGCCTCGCCAAGGGGGATCTCGCGGTCGGCGTTGAGATGGCCAAAGCCTTCAAGGTCCGTAACCCCGACGCGCGCGTGACGATGGCCCTGATGGTCCCACGCCTCCTCGAAGGTAAGCGCTGTGGCGACTGCGCGGAGGCCTTTGAGGCGGTGCTGTCTGGCGAGAAGGGCTCGATGGACGCGACGATGCAGCTCCCCGTGCTCACGGTGCGGCAGACGATCGCGAAGATCAGCGAGTAACAGGCCGCCGGTTGGCGGGCCCAGGGCCGGTGCGTTGGGAAAAAAAATTCGCGGCGCCCCGGCTTCGTCGCGTGCGTGAGTCATGGTACCGATACGCGCATGATTACCGCCGCTATCGCGCCCTTGTTCGCGCTATCGCTCGCCCTCGTCGAGGAGCCTGTTGTCCCAGCCGGTAGCGCAGGCGCGCAAAAGCCTGCGAGCGGCGGGGCCACGGAGATCGAGGGGCAAGGCAAATTCGCGACCGTCACTGCGCCGCCCGAGGATGAGGCCGCCAAGCAGGACGTCACCGAGCTGACGGTGACCAGCGGCGGGTTGCTCTCGACGGGCAACGCCCGCGCCGGAGCGATCACAGGCGCGGCGAATTTCCGCCTCCGCCGCGAGCGCCACCAGGTCGGTGCGATCTTCGTCGGAAATTACGGTGCAGCCGCGTTGAGCCAGGAAGCTGGTTACGACGTGAACGTCGCGAACATCCAGGGGCGGGCGCGTTACGACGTGTTCATCTCCGATCGCTGGTCGGCGTTCTTGATGGCGACCGGCCGCAACGACCGATTCCAGGGGCTCAAGTTTCGCCTCAACGTCGACCCGGGGATCGCCTTCTATATCTTGACGCAGAAGAACCACCGCTTGTGGACGGAGCTCGGCTACGACTTGCAGTACGATCTCCGCACGGACGACGCGATCATTCAGAAGGACGCGAACGGCGATCCGGTGCTCAACGCGGACGGCCAGACGATCCAGGTCTCCGATCGCTCCCAGGTCGTCCACGCGGCGCGGCTCTTCGCTGGATACTCGAATCGCCTCACGGAGAAGGTATCGTTCGACACAGGCGTCGAGTACCTCCAGAGCATCTTGGAGGGGAAGACCTTCCGCCTCAACTGGGACAACGCGGTCAGCACCCAGCTCTGGGGTCGGCTCTCGCTGGCGGTCACCTTCACGCTCCGGTACGAGAATAATCCGTTGCCTGCGGTCCGCCGCCTCGACACGATCACAGCGATGAACTTGGTCTTCCGGCTGCTCTGAGCGCTGGAACCTCTCGCGGAGGCTTGTGTCATCCTCGGGGTGATGCCGCGTCCGCCCCCGCTCCTCTTCGCGCTCATTCTCTCCTCAGCCTGCGCGACGAAGATCGGCGGGTCCTCGGGCGTCGTCGCTGCAGGGATCGGCGGTCCGCTTCAAGCCCCTGCGGCCGCCGCGCCAGCCGAAGAGCGCGCGCCAGCCGAGCTTCTGAATGACGCCGAGAGCGCGCTCGCCGTCGGCGAGGCCGCGCGAGCGGTCGCTCATTTCGCGCGCTTCCTCGCGGCTGATCCGGACGAGGCGGGCGCGCGGCAAGCATACTTAGGGCTCGCGCGCGCCCATGAGCTGCTGCGCGACTGCGCCGCGGCGCTCCGCGCCTACGGCACCTACCTCGATCGTTTCCCGGAGGCGAGCGACCGCGCGGAGGTCTACAGCCGCAGCGGCGCCTGCCACGCGGAGCTCGAGGAGTGGGAGCTCTCGGCGGTCGCGTATCAGTCAGCGCGTGCGCTCACGGGAGATCTGCTCCCCAGCGTGCGCGTCGAGATCGCCACCCGCGAGGGCTACGCGCGCTTCCAGTTGGGCGAGTTAGAGGCCGCGGAGCGGCTCTTGGCTGAGGCTGACGAGATCTTCACCGCCGCACAAGAGGAGGGGAGCGAGCGTTTTACGAGCTATTACTTCGTGGGGATGGCGCGATTCTACCGCGCGGCGATCCATCACCGGCGCTTCCGCGACTCGCCGATACGACTGCCGGAGAAGGTGATGACCGAGGACTTCGCCCGCAAGTTCGATCACCTCCAGCGCGCCCAGGAGGCCTACAACCACACGATCCGGGCCAAGCACATGTTCTGGGTGACGGCCTCGGGTTATCAGCTCGGTAGCCTCTTCGAGGAGTTCTACGACGCGTTGATGTACGCCCCGGTGCCGGAGTGGCTCGATGACAAGCAGCGGCAGGTCTACTACGAGGAGCTGAAGGGGCAGCTTCGTCCGGTCGTGAACAAGGCGATCTGGGTCTTTGAGAAGAACCTCGAGACTGCGCGACGACTCGGCTACGAGAGCGAGTTCATCAGCCGCACCGAGGCCAAGCTCAATGAACTCCAAGCGATCCTGCTCGCTGGCGACACTGGCTGGGGGAAGCCGCACCCGCGGCTCATGCCCGAGTCGCGGGGGGAGATCGCTGCTGCTGGTCCGAACGGTGCGGACGTCGCAGATCCGCTACCTGCCGTTGATCGCAAGCTATTTGTGCCGCTACCCACGCCTCTGTAGCGCCCGCGTGTGAGAAATGCCGCGATAGTGATCAGCGAGACGCCTTGCAAGACTCAGGGATCACCGTTGAGCGCGGCTTGACACCCTAAGCGGCGCAGGTTTATACAGCGCGTCCACAACCGGGCAGGGGTCGCGCGCGGTGCCGACTCCCCGTGTTCCGGCGGAACCCTTAAGATCCGGCGAAAGCCCCCCTGTGCTGGCGTAGCTCAATGGTAGAGCACCCGATTTGTAATCGGACGGCTGCGGGTTCAAGTCCCATCGCCAGCTCACGAGGACGAAAAGCGAGACAAGAGCGAGATCACCTCTGGATGGGTGCCCGAGTCGGCCAAAGGGAGCAGACTGTAAATCTGCCGCGCACCGCGCTTCGAAGGTTCGAATCCTTCCCCATCCACTTCTGCGGGAGTAGCTCAGTTGGTAGAGCGTCAGCCTTCCAAGCTGAATGTCGCGAGTTCGAGCCTCGTCTCCCGCTCCCTCGTTCCTAGAGTCAAGCCACGCGCGACAAGCAAGCCCATGTAGCTCAGTAGGTAGAGCACATCCTTGGTAAGGATGAGGTCAGCGGTTCGATCCCGCTCATGGGCTCCGCGAGCCAAAAGCCGTCCCGACACCGGGAAAAACATCAGGAGAAGTCATCATGGCGAAGGAAAAGTTTAATCGTGATAAGCCCCACGTGAACATCGGGACGATCGGGCACGTGGACCACGGGAAGACGACGCTGACGGCGGCGATCACGCGTGTCCAAGCGCTGAAGGGCTTGGCGCAGTTCATGGCGTTCGACAAGATCGACAAGGCGCCGGAAGAGCGCGAGCGCGGGATCACGATCTCGACGGCGCACGTGGAGTACAGCTCCGACAAGCGGCACTACGCGCACGTGGACTGCCCGGGACACGCGGACTACATCAAGAACATGATCACCGGGGCGGCGCAGATGGACGGCGCGATCCTGGTGGTGAGCGCGCCGGACGGACCGATGCCGCAGACGCGGGAGCACATCCTGCTGGGTCGTCAGGTGGGGATCCCGTCGATCGTGGTCTTCCTGAACAAGGTGGACATGATCGACGCGGGCGACGAGGAGATGCTCGAGCTGGTGGACGTTGAGATCCGGGAGCTGTTGTCGAAGTACGACTACCCTGGTGATGACACGCCGGTGATCCGAGGCTCAGCGCTGAAGGCGTTGAACGCGAAGGCGGCGGACGATCCAGACGCGGCGTGCATCGGCGAGCTGCTGGCGGCGTGCGACAACTTCATCCCGGAGCCGGTGCGAGAGCTGGACAAGGCGTTCCTGATGCCGATCGAGGACGTGTTCACGATCTCGGGTCGAGGCACGGTGACGACGGGGCGGATTGAGCGCGGGATCATCAAGGTGGGGCAGGAGGTCGAGGTCGTCGGGATCCGGCCGACGCAGAAGACGACGGTGACGGGCGTGGAGATGTTCCGGAAGCTGCTTGACGAGGGTCAAGCGGGGGACAACGTGGGCCTGCTGCTGCGCGGGCTGAAGCGTGAGGACGTGGAGCGAGGGCAAGTGCTGTGCAAGCCCGGGAGCATCCAGCCGCACAAGAAGTTCAAGGCGCAGGTGTACGTGTTGAAGAAGGAGGAGGGCGGCCGCCACACGCCGTTCTTCAAGGGATACCGGCCGCAGTTCTACTTCCGGACGACGGACGTGACGGGTTCGGTGTACCTGCCGGAAGGCCGAGAGATGGTGATGCCCGGCGACAACGTCGAGGTCGACGTGGAGCTGCTGAGCACGATCGCGTGCGAGGCGGGGCTGAAGTTCGCGATCCGCGAGGGCGGCCGGACGGTCGGCGCGGGCGTCGTCACCCAGATTATTGAGTAATTTCAACGAAGTGAGCCGTCCCGGTTCATTTCGAGCATACCCTTGCAACTCGGAACGGGTCTTGCTATAGGCTAGCCCTTCCGAGTCCCGGAGAACTATGGCCGCCGGTAACCGCATCATCATCCACTTCGAGTGCCAGTCCTGCAAGCGGCGCAACTACTCTTCGATGAAGAACAAGCGCACGACGCCGGAGAAGCTGGTCCGTAAGAAGTTCTGCCGCTTTTGCCGCAGTCATACGGACCACAAGGAGACGAAGTAGCTCTTGCCCGAGACCCGAGGGCCGCTGAAGAGCGGTCCCCGGGGACTGACAATTTGGCTTGCATTTTCGCACAGGGCGTTAGCTCAGCTAGGTAGAGCAGCGGACTCCAAATCCGCAGGCCGTGGGTTCGATCCCCTCACGCCCTGCCACTTTCTGTCAGACCGCGCCCGAGAGGGTGCAACTATCCCGACATGACCACCACCCCCCAGAAGAAGAAGCACGTTGTGGCTCGCGACTTCGATCCGAAGCGCTGGGCTCACATCGTCTTCGCGCTAGGCGGCTTCGCAGCCGCATGGGTGCTCTCAAACCTCGTGGAGGACGGGTGGGCGATCGCGTGGTCCTACTGGCCACAGATGGGTCGCCCGGTCACGCTCACAGCGAATTCGATCGGGATCGGGATCGCCCTGATCGGCACCATCTTCGCGTGGCGACGGGAGCGGTGGTTCATTTTTGTCTGCGAGGTCGCGGTCGAGGTCGCTCAAGTGACGTGGCCGACCCGTGTCGAGACGCGGGCCGCCACGGTCGTCGTCGTCGTGATCACCTTGATCTGTTCCGCGCTGTTGTCCGGGATGGACTTTTTCTGGTCGGGAGTCACCGACTGGCTCTACGGGATCTAGGACGGGAACTGGCTCGAAAGATGGAGTGGTACGTCGTCAACACCTTCTCGGGCTACGAGAATTCGGTCAAGCGAAACCTGGAGGATCGGATCAAGGGGAGCAGCGTGGCGCACCTCTTCGACGAGATCTTGGTCCCCTCCGAGAAGGTCTCGGAGCGTCGCGGCAAGGCGACCATCCAGACGACCAAGAAGTTTTTCCCCGGCTACATGTTCATCAAGATGGAGATGACCAAGGAGAGCTGGCACCTCGTCCAGGGCACGCCCAAGGTGACAGGTTTCCTGGGCGGTCAGACGCCGCGTCCGGTCCGCACCGCTGAGATGATGCGCATGCTCGGCGGGGCGCCGGCTCCCGTCGAGCAGCAGCTGGGTAAAGAAGTCGCGGTCGAGGTGACCTACCACGTGGGTGATCATGTGCGCGTCAAGAGCGGCGCCTTCGCCAACTTCACCGGCGAGGTCGAAGAGGTGAACAGCGACAAACAAAAGGTCTGGCTCTCGGTCTCCCTGTTTGGTAGGCCGACCCGGGTCGAGGTCGACTTCGGAGAGTTGGAGCCGATCGCGCCGTAAGGCATTGAAGCGGCCCGAGAGGCCGCGTTGAGGGGTTTACCAGGCAATGAAGAAGGTCGTAGGCCAAGTCAAGCTCCAGATTAAGGCTGGTCAGGCGAATCCAGCGCCGCCGATCGGTCCGGCGCTCGGTTCTCGTGGCGTCAACATCATGGAGTTCTGCAAGCAGTTCAACGCGCGAACGCAGAAGGACCAGGGGATGGTGATCCCCGTGGTGATCACGATCTTCTCGGATCGTTCCTTCACGTTCGTCACCAAGACGCCGCCGACTGCGGTGCTCTTGCTCAAGGCGGCTGGCAAGGAGAAGGGCTCTGGCGTGCCCAACCAGCTCAAGATCGGCAAGCTCTCGATGGACAAGGTCCGCGAGATCGCCGAGTTGAAGCTCAAGGACACCAACGCCGCGTCCGTCGATGCGTGTGTGCGCTCGGTCATGGGGACCGCACGCTCCATGGGTCTGGATATCGTGTAACTCAACCTGACCGCGGAGCGGTCGGATGGGGGAGGAGCACAGCTCCGCTTGGACCCCGTAGGGATGTGACATGGGTAAGAAGTACGAAGAGGTCAAGAAGCTCGTCGACTCGGAGAAGCGTTACACCCTCCTCGATGGGCTCGATCTGCTGGGAAGGACCAGCTTCGTGAAGTTCGACGCCAGCGTCGATGTCGCGGCCCGGCTCGGAGTGAACCCCAAGCATGCGGATCAAATGATCCGCTCGTCCTGTAGTTTGCCTCACGGTACCGGTAAGACCGTGCGCTTGGTCGTCTTCGCCAAGGGGGAGCGGGCGAACGAGGCGCGGGACGCGGGCGCGGATTTTGTTGGCGCCGAGGATCTCGTCGAGAAGATCCAGAAGGAGAACTGGCTCGACTTCGACAACGCGATCGCGACGCCGGACATGATGGGCCTTGTCGGGCGCCTCGGAAGGATCCTCGGGCCGCGCAACCTGATGCCAAACCCGAAGGTTGGCACCGTGACGATGGACGTGGCGAGGGCTGTGCGCGAGTTGAAGGCCGGCCGGATCGAGTTTCGCACGGAGAAGACCGGTATCATCCACGCGCCAGTCGGCAAGGTGTCCTTTGGGGCAGACAAGCTGCGTGAGAACGTCGTCGCGCTGCTCGAGACCCTCCACCGCCTCAAGCCTTCGACGGCGAAGGGCAAGTACTTCAAGTCAGTGACCCTCTCCTCGACGATGGGCCCAGGCATCCATCTCGACACCAACGAGATCGCCGCGATGGTCGAGGGCTGATCTCTTCATGAACCAGGCTTCACAGGAGGCTGTCGTCCGTACGAGTTGACCAAATGGAACGCCCGCGGAAGCGGAGGCGCTCGTAGACAGCAGGTGGTCGTGAAGTCGACCTCAAACGCAAGTGCGGCCGGCCGAGAGCGGAGTGATCGTGAGGGAGCCAACAGCGCGAATCTATCGCGGGCTGGCTCCGCGGTCCTCCTCTCAGGGGACCGAAGGAGCAAGAACCCATGCAGATGAGCAAGCAAGAAGAGTCCAGCAAGCTTCGGGAGCGGCTGAGCGGCGTCTCGTCGTTCATCCTCATTGACTTTGTCGGGATGTCGGTCGCTGATGCGACCGAACTCCGGAACAAGTTCCGCGAGGCAGGCTGTCACTACCGCGTCTACAAGAACTCGACGATCCGCTATGCGATCGCCGAGACCGCGAACGCGACCGCGTCGCCCTTGCTCAAGGGGATGACAGGTCTCGCGTTCAACGCGGAGGATCCGGGGGCGGCGGCGCGTGTTGTTCGTGATCTCGGAAAAGAGATGAAGAGCCTGCGCGTCAAGGGCGGCGTCATCGAGGGCACCGTCCTCGACGGCCCGGGCGTCGAGCGTTTGGCCGACATGCCAGGGCCGAGGGAGCTCAAGTCGATCTTCCTCTCCCTCCTCAACACGCCGGCGACTCAGATGGTGCGGGTGCTCAACGCTGGCCCGCAGAGCTTCCTCTACTTGCTCAATGCCAAGAAGGACAAGGACGCGGCCTGACGCGACCTCTGATCCTGCGCTGCCCCGCCGGGGCGATCACTTCAACCCAGTCAGTCAACATCCAAAGGACGAGCCATGTCTGTTACCAAGGAACAAGTTATCGATTTTCTCAGCAACCTCCCCGTGATCGAGATCGCGGGCCTCGTGAAGGAGCTCGAGGCCAAGTGGGGAGTCTCCGCTGCGGCGCCCGTCGCCGTCGCTGGTGGTGCGCCCGCTGCGGCAGCGGCGGCGGCTCCCGTGGAGGAGCAGACCGAGTTCACGGTGGTGCTGAAGAGCTTCGGAGCCAAGAAGATCGACGTCATCAAGGTTATCCGCGCGGTCATGCCGGGTCTCGGCCTCAAGGAGGCCAAGGAGCTCGTTGAGGGCGCCCCTTGCAACGTCAAGGAAGGGATCTCGAAGACCGAGGCCGCTGAGATGGTCAAGCAACTGACGGAGGCGGGCGCTGAGGCCGTGGCCCAGTAGCCGCCGCGTAGCTCCCGGCGTCGCCGGGAAAAACTACGCACACTCTGGCGCCAACGTCGCCAAGGGGCGCAGCCTCTTGGCGTCGCGCGCCGCTTCGTGTTTTTACTAGCGCGTTTTTACCTGGATTGATTCCTAAAACGTCCGTGCTCTGCGCGGCGGCTCGCAAACCCGAGGATAGTCGATGGCAAACATGATCCAGAACAACTTCAGGGTGCGCAAGAACTTCGGGAAGCTACGGCGCATCGTCGAGGTCCCGAACCTCATCGACATTCAGAAGCGGTCCTACGACAAGTTTCTCCAGCGCGATATCCCGCACGAGGAGCGCGATGACATCGGCCTCCAGGCGGTCTTCAAGAGCGTGTTCCCGATCCGGGACTTCGGCGAGACCAGCTCGCTCGATTTTGTCAGCTATAGCCTCGATCGTCCCAAGTACGACGCCGATGAGTGCCGTGCGCGCGGGCGGACCTTCGCCGCACCGATCAAGGTGATCGTCCGGCTGGTGGTCTGGGACATCGACGACGAGACCAACGTTCAATCGATCCGTGACGTCAAGGAGCAGGAGGTCTATTTCGGCGAGATCCCGCTGATGACGGACCATGGCACCTTCATCATCAACGGCACCGAGCGAGTCGTGGTCTCGCAGCTCCACCGCTCGCCCGGTGTCTTCTTCGATCACGACAAGGGGAAGACCCACTCTTCGGGCAAGAAGCTCTTCAACGCCAGGGTGATCCCCTACCGCGGGAGCTGGCTCGACTTCGAGTTCGATCACAAGGACCTGATCTACGTCCGCATCGATCGCCGGCGGAAGCTCTACGCGAGCGTGCTCTTGCGCGCGCTCGGCTGCGCGACCCAGGAGCTGCTCGACTTCTACTACGACAAGGAAACCATCTACCTCGAGGGTGATGGCGTCGTGACCCGCGCGGTCGACTTCGACCTGCTCGCCGGTCAGAAGGCCTCCCACGACATCCGCGACCCGGAGAATTCAGAGGTCGTCGTCAAGAAGGGCCGCAAGTTCACAAAGGCGCACATCAAGCGGATGCGCAAGGCGGGGATCAAGCGCCTGCCCATGGAGAAAGAGGAGCTCGTCGGCAAGATCGCCGCAGAGGACGTGATCGACGAGAACACCGGCGAAGTGCTCGTGAACTGCAACGACGAGCTGACCGAGGAGCACGTCGACCGCTTGCGCGACGGTGGGATCCCCAGCTTCCGCATCCTTTTTATCGACGACTTCAACGTCGGTCCCTTTCTGCGCAACACCTTGCTGGCGGACAAGCTGCAGACCGCGGACGACGCTCTCTTGGAGATCTACCGGCGCCTGCGGCCCGGCGATCCGCCGACCTTGGAGACCGCGCGCACCCTCTTCGAGTCGCTGTTCTTCAAGGCTGATCGTTACGACCTGTCGACAGTCGGTCGCCTCAAGCTGAACCACAAGTTCGGGATCGACGAGGAGCTGACCCGGACGACGCTGACCAAGCGCGACATCATGGAGACGGTTAAGTATTTGATCGAGCTCCGCAACGGGCGCGGTCAGATCGATGACATCGATCACCTCGGAAATCGCCGCGTGCGCGCGGTCGGTGAGCTGATGGAGAACCAGTACCGGATCGGTCTGGTGCGGATGGAGCGGGCGATCAAGGAGCGGATGAGCATGTCCCAAGAGATGGACGCGCTCATGCCGGCGGATCTGATCAACGCGAAGCCGGTGTCGGCGGTCGTCAAGGAGTACTTCGCTTCCTCGCAGCTTAGCCAGTTCATGGACCAGACCAACCCGCTCAGCGAGGTGACCCACAAGCGTCGCCTCAGCGCGCTCGGTCCCGGCGGTCTCAGCCGCGAGCGCGCGGGCTTCGAGGTCCGCGACGTCCACTCGACCCACTACGGCCGTATCTGCCCGATCGAGACGCCAGAGGGGCCGAACATCGGCCTCATCGCCTCGCTCTCGACCTACGCCCGGATCAACGAGTTCGGGTTCATCGAGACGCCCTATCGTTCGGTTGAGGGCGGGGTCGCGTCGAGCGAGGTCGCCTTCTACAGCGCCCTCCAAGAGGCGGGTCACTACATCGCCCAGGCGAACGCAGCGCTCGATGAGCACGGTCGGCTCATTCAAGAGCAAGTGCAGGTCCGCCACAACGAGGAGTTCGAGGTCGTGCTGCCCGCGGAGGTCACGTTGATGGACGTGTCGCCGAGCCAGCTCGTCTCGGTCGCGGCCTCCCTCGTGCCCTTCCTCGAGCACGATGACGCGAACCGGGCGCTCATGGGCGCGAACATGCAGCGCCAGGCGGTTCCGTGCATTCGCACCGCCGCGCCGCTGATCGGCACGGGGATCGAGGCCCACGTAGCGCGCGACTCTGGCGCGACGGTCGTCGCTTCGCGCGACGGCATCGTCGAGCAAGTCGATGGCGCGCGGATCGTCGTCAAGCCGATCTCGGGCAAGGCCGAGGAGGGCCGCAGCATCCTCGGGGCGAAGCCTGACATCTACAACCTCACAAAATTCCAACGCTCCAACCAGAACACCGCGCTGAACCAGAAGCCGATCGTGCGCGTGGGCGATCGGGTCAAGCGCGGCGATGTGATCGCAGACGGGGCGGCGACGGAGCGCGGAGAGCTCGCGCTCGGGCAGAACGTGCTCGTCGCCTTCATGCCGTGGCAGGGGTACAATTTCGAGGACTCGATCCTAGTCTCCGAGCGGATCGTCCGCGAGGACGTGTACACCTCGATCCACATCGAGGAGTTCGAGTGCGTCGCGCGCGACACCAAGCTCGGCAAGGAAGAGATCACCTGCGACATCCCGAACGTCGGTGAGGAGGCGCTCCGCAACCTCGACGAGGCGGGGATCGTTCGGATCGGCGCTGAGGTCAAGGCTGGCGACATCCTCGTCGGCAAGATCACCCCGAAGGGGGAGACCCAGCTCAGCCCCGAGGAGAAGCTCTTGCGCGCGATCTTCGGTGAAAAGGCGGGGGACGTCAGAGACACATCGCTGCGCCTCCCTCCCGGGGTCAGCGGCATCATCATCGACGCTCGCGTCTTCGCGCGGAAGGGTGTGGACAAGGACAGTCGGGCGCAGCAGATCGAAGACGCGGAGCGAGAGAAGCTGATCCAGGACCACGGCGACAACGTCGCGATCGTCTCGGACGGCTACTACAACCGGATCCGCGACGTCCTCCGAGGCAAGGTGACGGCGGCCAAGCTGCTGGACGACAACGGCTCCGTTTTGCTCGACGCTGGCGCGGTCCTCGACGACACATCGTTGGCGGCGGTCGCGCGCAAGTACTGGGGCCTGATCTCCCTGACGACGGCCGAGGACACGGAACTGGTCGAGGCCCTCGCCCGTCGCTTAGAGAAGGACCTCGACGAGATCGAGACGATCTACCGGGAGAAGATCGGCAAGCTCGCGAAGGACGATGAGCTGCCCCCTGGCGTCATCAAGATGGTCAAGGTCTACGTCGCGATCAAGCGCAAGCTCCAGGTCGGCGACAAGATGGCCGGTCGCCACGGCAACAAGGGCGTCATCTCGCGGATCCTCCCGACGGAGGACCTGCCGTACCTCGAGGATGGGACCCCCGTGGATATCGTCCTCAACCCCCTCGGCGTGCCCTCGCGAATGAACGTCGGGCAGATCTTGGAGGTCCACCTCGGCTGGGCAGCGCACGAGCTCGGCAAGCAGATCGACCGCTACATGCAGACCAACTTCTCGCCGGAGGTCCTGCGTGCGCAGCTCAAGAAGATCTACGAGACCAGGGAGGCGCAGCGCTTCATCGACTCGCTCACAGACGACGACGTGATCCGCTTCGCGGACAAGCTTCGGCGGGGCGTCCACATGTCGACGCCAGTGTTCGACGGCGCTCACGAGTCGGAGGTCAAGTCGACGCTCGGCAAGGCGGGCATCCCCGAGAGCGGCCAAGCGATTCTCTTCGACGGCCGCACCGGCGAGGCGTTCGAGGAGAACGTCACTGTCGGCATCATGTACATGCTCAAGCTGCACCACCTCGTGGACGACAAGATCCACGCGCGGAGCATCGGGCCCTACTCGCTGGTCACCCAGCAGCCGCTCGGCGGCAAGGCTCAATTCGGCGGGCAGCGCCTCGGTGAGATGGAAGTGTGGGCGCTTGAAGCGTACGGCGCCGCCTTCGCGCTCCAAGAGCTGCTCACGGTCAAGTCTGACGACGTGGTCGGCCGTATGCGGATGTACGAGTCGATCGTGAAGGGGCAGCCGACCATGCAGGCCGGCGTGCCTGAGTCGTTCAACGTGCTCCTCCGCGAGCTCCAGGCGCTCTGCCTTAACGTCGAGCTGATCGACACCAACCTTGAGCCGGCGTTGCGAGATCAACTCTCGGCCGCTGAGTAGTCAACGTCACGGGGAGGTCAGGCCATGCGAGACATCTTCTCATTCTTCGAAAAGCCCAAAGAGGCGACCCACTTCAACGCGCTCCGCATCAGCATCGCGGCGCCCAAGACGATCCGCGAGGAGTGGTCCTTCGGCGAGGTCAAGAACCCGGAGACGATCAACTACCGGACCTTCAAGCCCGAGAAGGACGGCCTCTTCTGCGCCAAGATCTTCGGGCCCATCAAGGACTACGAGTGCTTGTGCGGCAAGTACAAGCGGATGAAGCACCGCGGCGTGGTCTGCGAGAAGTGCGGCGTCCAGGTGATCCACAGCAAGGTGCGTCGTGAGCGTCCGGGCCACATCGACCTCGCTACGCCGGTCGCGCACATCTGGTTCCTCAAGAGCCTGCCCTCGCGGATCGGCAACATCCTCGATCTTCCGCTGACGAAGCTCGAGAAAGTCCTCTACTGCGAGTCGTACATCGTCATCGACCCGAAGAATTCGGGCCTCGAGGAGCGCGAACTGCTCAGCGAGGATCGCTACGAGCAGCTGATCGAGGAGCTCGGCCCCGACGCCTTCGTCGCCGGCATGGGCGGAGAGGCGATCAAGGAGCTGCTCTCGCGGATCGATCCGGTCGTCGAGGCGAGGAACCTCCGAACCGAGCTGCTCACCGCGACCAGCGAGGCGCGCCGAAAGAAGGCTGCGAAGCGCCTCCGCGTCGTCGAGGCGTTCCGAAGCAGCGGCAACAAGCCCGAGTGGATGATGCTCGACGTGATCCCGGTGTTGCCGCCGGATCTGCGACCGCTGGTGCCGCTGGATGGCGGCCGCTTCGCGAGCTCAGATCTCAACGATCTCTACCGTCGCGTCATCAACCGCAACAACCGGCTCAAGCGGCTCCAAGAGCTCGCTGCGCCGGAGATCATCATCCGCAACGAGAAGCGGATGCTCCAGGAGGCCGTCGACGCGCTCTTCGACAACGGCCGCCGCGGAAAGACGATCACGGGCCCGAACAAGCGCCCGCTGAAGTCGCTCTCGGACATGCTACGGGGCAAGTCAGGTCGTTTCCGCCAGAACTTGCTCGGCAAGCGAGTGGACTACTCGGGCCGCTCGGTGATCGTCGTGGGGCCCGAGCTGCGCCTTCACGAGGTCGGCATCCCCAAGAAGATGGCGCTCGAGCTCTTCAAGCCGTTCATCTACAACCGCCTCGAGGCGCAGGGCTTGGTCACGACGATCAAGAGCGCCAAGCGGATGGTGGAGAAGGAGGCCGACGAGGTCTGGGACATCCTCGATGAGGTCATCAAGGAGCACCCGGTCTTCCTCAACCGGGCGCCGACGCTGCACCGCCTCGGCATCCAGGCCTTCGAGCCCGTGCTCATCGAGGGCAAGGCGATCCAGCTCCATCCGCTGGTCTGCACCGCCTTCAACGCCGACTTCGACGGCGACCAGATGGCCGTGCACCTTCCGCTCTGCATCGAGGCCCAGATGGAGGCCCGCGTGCTGATGATGTCGACCAACAACATCCTCAGCCCCGCGAGCGGCCGGCCGATCATCGTGCCGTCCCAGGACATCGTGCTCGGGCTCTACTACATGACCCGCGAGCGCCCCTTCGCGCGCGGGGAGCACAACGTCCCCGCTGAGGATGGGTACTTCTCGGGGCACTTCGGCAGCGCGAAGGAGGTCCGGATGGCCTTCGATCACGGTGTGCTGCACCTGCAGGCGCGGATCAAGGTCCGGATGGCCCCAGGGGAGCCGCTGATCCGGACGACCGCCGGCCGCGTGTTGCTCTTTGAAGGCGGGATCCCGCGCGAGATCCCGTTCTCGATGGTCAATCGGGCGCTCGGCAAGAAGGAACTGAACGAGCTGATCGACACCTGCTATCGCCTCTGCGGCCAGAAGGCGACGGTGCTCATGGCCGACTACCTCCGCGCGACCGGGTACGCCGAGGCGACCAAGGCAGGGATCTCGATCTGCATGGATGACATGGCGATCCCCGACGCGAAGCGGCGACTGCTCCAGAGCGCCGGCGCCGAGGTCAAGCGGATCTCCGCTCAGTACTCGGACGGCCTCATCACCTCCGGGGAGCGCTACAACAAGGTGATCGACATCTGGGCGAACGTCGCCGAGCAGATCGCCAGCGCGATGATGGAAGGCATCAGCGGGCAGATGTATGGGCGCGACGGCAAGACCGAGAAGGGGCCGTCGTTCAACTCGATCTACATCATGGCCGACTCGGGAGCCCGTGGTTCGCGGCAGCAGATGCGCCAGCTCGCCGGCATGCGCGGCCTCATGGCCAAGCCCTCCGGTGAGATCATCGAGTTCCCGATCACGACCAACTTCCGCGAGGGCCTCACCGTCCTTCAGTACTTCATCTCCACCCACGGCGCGCGCAAGGGCCTCGCAGACACGGCGCTCAAGACCGCGAACTCCGGGTACTTGACCCGGCGCCTGGTGGACGTCGCCCAGGAGGCGGTGATCACGGAGTTCGACTGCGGGACCATCCAGGGGCTTGAGATCGCCGCGTTGGTCGAGGCCGGCGAGATCATCGAGCGCCTCGGCGATCGTATCCTCGGGCGCGTCGCGCTCGAGCCGATCTATCGCCCTGGTACGGATGAGGTGATCGTCAAGGAGGGCGAGATGCTCGACGAGCCGATGGTCGCCGCGATCGAAGACGCGGGGATCCAGTCGGTGCGGATCCGCTCGGTGCTCACCTGCGAAGCTCTCCGCGGGATCTGCTGCCGCTGCTACGGCCGAGATCTCGCGCGCGGCAACCTTGTCGACGTGGGCGAGGCGGTCGGCATCATCGCGGCCCAGTCGATCGGCGAGCCGGGCACGCAGCTGACGATGCGCACCTTCCACATCGGCGGCGTCGGCAGCATCCAGACGGAGCAGAGCACCCTCGAGGCGCGCTTCGGGGGCGTCGTTAAGTTCGAGGACATGCACTACGTCGAGCGTGACGACTCGTTGGTGGTCATGAACCGCCACGCGCAGATCCACATCCTCGACGACAAGGGGCGGACCCGCGAGCGCTACGATGTGGTGTACGGCGCCAAGGTGATGGTGAAGGCCGGTGAGGTCGTCGGCCCGGGCCAGCACCTGGCGGAGTGGGATCCCTTCACGATCCCGATCATCACTGAGGTCGACGGGATCATCGAGTACGGCGACATCATCGAGGGCGTGACCATGCAGGTGCGCGTCGATGAAGTGACCAGCCACGCGAGCATGGTCGTCCAAGAGAGCCGGGATCCTGACGCGCGGCCGCGGTTGGTCGTGAAGAACGCCAGCGGCGAGACGGTGCTGATCCAGGGCAAGCACGAGGCGCGCTACTTCCTCCCGGTGGGAGCCGCCTTCACGATCTCTGAAGGGGACGTGATCCGCGCCGGCGACGTGATCGCCAAGCTGCCTCGCGAGAGCACCAAGACGAAGGACATCACCGGCGGTCTGCCCCGGGTGGTCGAGCTCTTCGAGGCGCGTACGCCCAAAGACCACGCGATCATCTCTGAGATCGACGGCGTAGTCTCCTTCGGCAAGGACAAGGGCGGCAAGCGGCGGGTGATCATCACGCCGGAGCAAGGTGACGCTAAGGAGTACCTGGTCCCCAAGTCACGGCACGTGCAGGTCCGCGAGGGCGATCGCGTCCGTGCGGGCGAGAAGCTGATGGACGGGCCCGCCAACCCTCACGACATCCTCGCGGTGCTCGGGGAGAAGGCGCTCGCCCGCTACCTGCTGGACGAGATCCAGGAGGTCTATCGGCTCCAAGGCGTGAAGATCAACGACAAGCACATCGAGGTGATCATCCGGCAGATGATGCGGCGCGTTCGGGTCAAGGATCCCGGCGACACCAACTTCCTCGCGGACGACCACGTCGAGCGGCAGATCTTCCAGCACGAGAATCAGCGTGTGGCAGCTCTCGGTGGCGCCCCCGCGACGGGCCAGGCGCTGTTGCTCGGGATCACCAAGGCGTCACTCTCTACGGAGAGCTTCATCAGCGCCTCGTCGTTCCAGGAGACCACGAAGGTGCTCACTGAGGCGGCGCTGCAAGGCAAGGTCGACTATCTCCGCGGCCTCAAGGAGAACGTCATCATGGGGCGCCTGATCCCCGCAGGGACGGGGTTGGCGGTGTACAACCGCCTCCACCTCGAGTCGGACGATCGGATGGCTGGCGCTGAGGCCAGCGAGCCGGTCGCTCGGCGGGTCGTCGAGCGAGATCTCATGAACCTTCAGGATTGATGGAGTCACCGGGGGCCAGATGTCGAGATTGCTGGCCTTTTGGTGCGAATGTGCGCTTTGTGGCGTGCGAATTTCGCGTTGCTGATGCGCGAGGATGCTTGATCTGTCAGGCGTTCTGCCTTACAACCCTCCCCCCAGCCCGCCCGGCTGATGGGGGCGAAGCGCGGCCCGGCCGCGAACCCCTCCCTGAGTCACTCTGAAAGGCACCACGGCGCATGCCGACGATTAACCAACTGGTCCGCAAGGGACGCACGATGCAGGCGAAGCGGGAGAAGGCTCCCGCCCTAGAGGCTTGCCCGCAGAAGCGCGGCGTCTGTGTCCGCGTCTACACCACCACCCCGAAGAAGCCCAACTCGGCGCTCCGCAAGGTCGCGCGCGTGAGGCTCTCCAACGGCATGGAAGTCACGACCTACATCCCGGGCGAGGGGCACAACCTTCAGGAGCACTCGATGGTGCTGATCCGCGGCGGTCGCGTGAAGGATCTCCCCGGCGTTCGCTATCACGTTGTCCGCGGGACCCTGGATACCACGGGCGTCAACGGTCGGCGCCAGCGCCGCTCCAAGTACGGCGCCAAGCGGCCGAAGTAGCCCGCACACACCTGAGAGGCTAGCGAACGATGTCCCGCAAAGGATCCTCCCACAAGCAGCGGCCGCACAACGAGCTCCGCTACACCGATCACCCGGCCGAGGTGAACTCGAACATCCACAAGTTCATCTGTGGCGTGATGTACGACGGCAAGAAGTCGATCGCAGAGCGGATCGTCTTTAGCGCGTTCGACATCATCTCGGAGCGGACGAAGGACGACCCGGTTAAGGTCTTCGAGAAAGCCGTCGCCAACGTTCGGCCTCGTCTCGAGGTTCGTTCACGGCGCGTCGGCGGCTCCAACTATCAGGTCCCCGTCGAGGTGCGTCCAGAGCGCAGCCAAGCGCTCGCGTATCGCTGGCTGATCGGTTTTTCGCGGGCTCGGCCCGAGAAGAGCATGTCGGAGCGCCTCGCCAATGAGATGCTCGATGCCGCGCAGAACCGAGGCGGCGCCGTCAAGAAGCGTGAAGACATTCACAAGATGGCTGAGGCCAACAGGGCCTTCGCTCACTATCGCTGGTAACCGGGGGATTCTCCGGCTCTCGATCACTCCACTACAACCCTCATGACGAGCCCAGTCGCGCACCGCGAGGTGCCCGGCGCTTGTCGGTGAGAGTGGGCCCTCGTCGGTCAGATCCGCCCCGGATGGGGACGGATGACCGTCAGAGAGGCCCTCCGTGCGTTCCAGTTCGTTCCCGATCCCACTCCACCGATGCAAACCACCGACGACATCGCGGCCATCCGAGACATCGGAATCATGGCCCATATTGATGCCGGGAAGACCACGACGACGGAGCGTGTCCTCTTCTATACGGGCGTGTCGCACCGCATCGGCGAGGTTCACGACGGCGCCGCGGTCATGGATTACATGCCGCAGGAGCAGGAGCGAGGGATCACGATCACTGCGGCCGCGACGACCTGCTTCTGGCGAGGGCACCGGATCAACGTCATCGACACTCCCGGGCACGTCGATTTCACCGTGGAGGTCGAGCGTTCGCTTCGGGTGCTCGACGGCGCGATCGCGGTCTTTGACGCAGTGCACGGCGTCGAGCCTCAGTCGGAGACGGTGTGGCGGCAAGCAGATCGGTACCGAGTCCCCCGGATCTGCTTCGTGAACAAGATGGATCGCGTCGGCGCGAGCCTCGAGCGGACGGTGGAGATGTTGGTGAGCCGGCTAGGGGCTCACCCCTTGGTGGTACAGATCCCGATCGGCGTGGAGTCCGCGTTCGAGGGAGTCATCGACGTCCTGACGTTAGAGACTCTGCATTGGACCGATGATCTCGGGACCCAACTTGTCCGCGCTCCGCTCGGTGAGTCGCACCCGCTGCACGACGACGCACTGTTGGCGCGCGAGGCGCTCGTGGAGGCGCTGGCCGAGGTAGACGACGAGGTGATGGGCGTCTTCCTCGAGGCGGGCTCTGGGGGGGTCGGTTTGGATCTGCTCCGAGCTGGGCTGCGGCGCGCGACGATCGCCAGCGTCGGCGTCCCGGTATTTTGCGGGTCAGCCTTAAAGAATCGGGGCGTTCAGCCGCTTCTAGACGCGGTGGTCGACTTCTTGCCGTCGCCGCTGGATGTCCCGCCGATCCAAGCCGTGCGCAAGTCGGACGGACAACTCATCGAGCGGCACCCGTCCCCCGACGAGCCGTTTTTGGCGTTGGCCTTCAAGGTCCTGCACGACCCGCACCGCGGCCCACTTGTCTTCTTCCGCGTCTACTCTGGTCAGGTGCGTTTGAAGGACGCCCTCCAGAACGTCACCAAGGATCGCAAGGAGAGGCCGATCAAGCTCCTGCAGGTCCACGCGAACAAGACCCAAGAGATCGAAGAAGTCGGCGTGGGCAACATCGCGGCGGCTGTCGGCCTGCGTTTTGCCGCGACCGGCGATACTCTGGTGCTGGCGAAGGATGCCGAGGTCTTGCTCGCGGGCATGCAGATCCCGGAGCCCGTGATCTTCCGCGCGATCGAGGCCAAGAGCACGGCTGACCAGCCGGCCCTGACCGAGGCGCTCGAGCGTCTTCAGCGAGAAGATCCCAGCTTCAAGATCCGTGCGGATCCTGACTCCGGCCAGACGCTGATGGGCGGCATGGGCGAGCTCCACCTGGAGGTCATGGTCGACAGGATCCTCCGCGAGTACAAGATCTCCGCCAGCGTCGGCAAGCCGCAGGTCGCCTACCGGGAGAGTTGCGCGTCGTCGGTGACCAGGGTGATGGAGTATGACCGCGAGATCGGCAACAAGCGGCACTTTGCCCGGTTGGTGATGACCGTGGGACCGCGGCCTCGCGGCTCTGAGAACAACTTTGAGAACAGCCTTCCGGCGGCCAAGTCGCGGAACGAGCCCCCCAAGCTGCTGCCAGAGATGGTCGCGGCGGCGCGTGAAGGGGTGATGGACGCCTTCACTCGAGGCCCGACCCTGGGCTATCCGGTGGTCGACGTTGAGGTTCGACTGACGGATGGCGCTTTCGTCGAGGGCGACTCGAGCGCGGCGAGCTTCAGGGCAGCAGCGTCGATGGGCATGATGGCTGCGCTTGAGGAGGCCGGCCCGGTTCTCCTTGAGCCGTCGATGAAGGTTGAAGTAATTGTCCCGGAGGATTACACCGGGCACGTCGTCTCTGATCTGAACGGGCGGCGAGGACGGGTCCTGGGGATGGAACCCCGAGGACATTTTCAGGTCATCGACGCCGAAGTGCCCTTGGCAGAGATGGTCGGATATGCTACCGCCCTTCGCTCAGCAACGCAGGGCCGTGCGACCTACACCATGCGCTTCAGCCACTACACCGAAGTGCCGCACGACGTAGAGCAGGATATCGTTCGCCGCGTTCGCGGCTACTGACCGGACCGCAAAGGCCCGCCCCCGCAAGAAGAGCTTCGAGAAAGAGAGATCCCCCATGGCGAAGGAAAAGTTTAATCGTGATAAGCCCCACGTGAACATCGGGACGATCGGGCACGTGGACCACGGGAAGACGACGCTGACGGCGGCGATCACGCGTGTCCAAGCGCTGAAGGGCTTGGCGCAGTTCATGGCGTTCGACAAGATCGACAAGGCGCCGGAAGAGCGCGAGCGCGGGATCACGATCTCGACGGCGCACGTGGAGTACAGCTCCGACAAGCGGCACTACGCGCACGTGGACTGCCCGGGACACGCGGACTACATCAAGAACATGATCACCGGGGCGGCGCAGATGGACGGCGCGATCCTGGTGGTGAGCGCGCCGGACGGACCGATGCCGCAGACGCGGGAGCACATCCTGCTGGGTCGTCAGGTGGGGATCCCGTCGATCGTGGTCTTCCTGAACAAGGTGGACATGATCGACGCGGGCGACGAGGAGATGCTCGAGCTGGTGGACGTTGAGATCCGGGAGCTGTTGTCGAAGTACGACTACCCTGGTGATGACACGCCGGTGATCCGAGGCTCAGCGCTGAAGGCGTTGAACGCGAAGGCGGCGGACGATCCGGACGCGGCGTGCATCGGCGAGCTGCTGGCGGCGTGCGACAACTTCATCCCGGAGCCGGTGCGAGAGCTGGACAAGGCGTTCCTGATGCCGATCGAGGACGTGTTCACGATCTCGGGTCGAGGCACGGTGACGACGGGGCGGATTGAGCGCGGGATCATCAAGGTGGGGCAGGAGGTCGAGGTCGTCGGGATCCGGCCGACGCAGAAGACGACGGTGACGGGCGTGGAGATGTTCCGGAAGCTGCTTGACGAGGGTCAAGCGGGGGACAACGTGGGCCTGCTGCTGCGCGGGCTGAAGCGTGAGGACGTGGAGCGAGGGCAAGTGCTGTGCAAGCCCGGGAGCATCCAGCCGCACAAGAAGTTCAAGGCGCAGGTGTACGTGTTGAAGAAGGAGGAGGGCGGCCGCCACACGCCGTTCTTCAAGGGATACCGGCCGCAGTTCTACTTCCGGACGACGGACGTGACGGGTTCGGTGTACCTGCCGGAAGGCCGAGAGATGGTGATGCCTGGCGACAACGTCGAGGTCGACGTGGAGCTGCTGAGCACGATCGCGTGCGAGGCGGGGCTGAAGTTCGCGATCCGCGAGGGCGGCCGGACGGTCGGCGCGGGCGTCGTCACCCAGATTATTGAGTAGCCGTAGGAGATACCGTGGAAGGGCTCAAGATTCGCATCAGGCTTAAGGCCTTCGATCACAAGCTGTTGGACCAGTCGGCCAACGAGATCGCCGAGACTGCGCGCCGCACGGGTGCGAGCGTCGCCGGTCCGATCCCGTTGCCGACCAAGATCAACAAGTACACCGTGCTGCGCGGGCCGTTCATCGACAAGAAGTCGCGTGAGCAGTTCGAGATCCGCACTCACAAGCGTCTCCTGGATATCCTGGAGCCGAACAAGCAGACGCTCGACGCCCTGATGAAGCTCGACCTTTCGGCGGGCGTGGACGTCGAGATCAAGACCTGAGGTAGCCATGGCAAAGCTCAACGTCATCGATCTCGAGGGCAAGTCCGTCGGTGAGCTCGAAGTCGCCGATGAGGTCTTCGCGGCCGAGGTCAAGGAGCATCTCCTCTGGGAGATGGTTCGGTACCAACGTGCGGCGCGTCGCGCCGGATCCGCCTGCGTGAAGGAGCGAAACGAGGTCCATCGCACCGGCGCCAAGCTCTTCAAGCAGAAGGGCACTGGCAACGCTCGTCACGGCTCGCGTCGTGCGAACATCTTCCGGGGTGGCGGCAGCGTCCACGGCCCGAAGCCGCGTTCGTACGCCTTCCATGTCAACAAGAAGGTTCGCGCGGGGGCGTTGCGTTCAGCGCTCAGCCTGCGGGCCAAGGCAGGCGATCTTCTGGTCGTCCGTGATCTCACCCTGCCCGTCGTCAAGACCAAGGCGCTCGCGCGGTTCCTGAGCGATGTGGCCGCGCCTAAGGCCCTTCTGGTGGACGCCGGTGAGAACCGGACCCTCCAGCTCAGCGCCCGCAACCTGGCGACCTCGAGCTTCCTTGACGTTCGTGGCGTCAACGTCTACGACATCCTCCGGTTCCCCAAGCTGGTGATCTCGGAGTCTTCCCTGCGCCAGGTGGAGTCTCGACTCCTCGGACGCAAGCAGGAGCAGGCATGATCCCACATCAGGTCATCATTCGGCCGGTCGTCACCGAGAAGGCGACCGACCTCCAGACCGCGTTAAACCAGTACGCCTTCGAGGTCGCCAAGAAGGCCAACAAGATCGAGATCCGCAAGGCGGTCGAGATCCTCTTCGGTGTCAAGGTCGAGAAGGTCCGCACCATGGTCCAGCGCGGCGATATTCGTCGCGTGGGCAAGTTCTTCGGCCGGAAGGCCTCGTGGAAGAAGGCGTTGGTGACCCTCCACGACGGCGACTCGATCGACCTCTACGGGGGCGAGCAGGAGTAAGCGATGGGTATCAAGGTCTACAGGCCGACCTCGCCGGGTCGCCGCAACATGAGCGTCAACACTAGGGACGCGGTCACGACCGATGAGCCCCACAAGCCGCTCGTCGGCCGGGTCTCAAGCAAGGCCGGTCGGAACAACAACGGGCGGATCACCTCGCGCTTCCGGGGTGGCGGTCACAAGCGTCTCTATCGGACGATCGACTTCCGCCGCGACAAGTACGGCGTCTCTGGGGTGGTGGCTACGGTCGAGTACGATCCGTACCGAACGGCGTTCATCGCGCTGATTAACTACTCAGACGGCGAGAAGAGGTATATCCTCGCGCCCGAGGGTCTCAAGGTCGGGGACGCGGTGGTCAGCGCCGCAAGCGCGGACATCAAGCCGGGTAACAACCTCCCGCTGCGCGCGATTCCGGTCGGTACAATCATCCACAACCTTGAGATCAAGATCGGCCGCGGCGGCCAGCTCGTCCGCTCGGCCGGGTCGGGCGCTCGGTTGATGGCCCGAGAGGGGCACTGGACGCAAGTTCGTCTTCCCTCGGGTGAGGTTCGCAGGGTGCATGTCGAGTGCCGGGCGACCGTCGGGACGCTCAGCAACGCGGATCACGGTCACGTCGAGCTCGGCAAGGCGGGTCGTAACCGCTGGCTGGGCAAGCGCCCGCATAACCGCGGTGTCGCCATGAACCCAGTCGATCACCCGCTCGGTGGTGGTGAGGGTCGGACTTCGGGTGGTCGTCACCCAGTCTCTCCATGGGGTAAGCCGACCAAGGGCTACCGGACCCGCACGAACAAGCGCACTCAGGTCTTCATCGTGTCTCGCAGGAAGAAGTAGCGTATGGCTCGCTCGGTAAGAAAAGGTCCTTTCGCCGACTCCCATCTCATGGAGAAGATCGAGACCGCGCTCAAGGAGGGCGGCCGCCGGGTCGTCAAGACTTGGTCGCGGCGCTCGACCATCCTGCCCACCTTTGTCGGGGCCAATGTGATGGTTCACAACGGCCACAAGTTCATCCCTCTCTTCATCACTGAGAACATGGTCGGGCATAAGCTCGGCGAGTTCGCCCCGACGCGGACCTTCCGCGGCCACAGCGGTGATCGCAAGGGCAAGAAGTAGGAGTTCTCGATGGCTACCGCCCGTCTCAGCCACTTGCGGATCACTCCGCGTAAGGCGCGGATCATCGCTGACATGATCCGCAATCAGAAGGTCACGAACGCGATCGACAGCCTGCGCTTCATGCACAAGGCGGGGGCTCGCTCCTTCTTTAAGCTCCTCGTCTCCGCTGTCGCGAACGCGGAAGATATCGGCAAGGTCGACGTCGATCACCTTGTTGTCACCAAGGTCATCGTTGACCAGGGCCCGACGCTTAAGCGCTGGCGTCCCCGCGCGATGGGTCGCGCCAACCGCATCTTGAAGAAAACCAGCCACATCCTCCTCGAGGTGTCGGAGGTCCGTAGCTAGTATGGGTCAAAAAACACATCCGATCGGCTTCCGCCTCGGCGTCATCAAGACTTGGAGCTCGAAGTGGTTCGAGCAGAACCGCTACAAGCAGTGGCTCCACGAGGACATTCGCCTCCGGCGCTTCTTGAAGGACGCGCTCGCCGCGGCGAGCATCTCCGAGATCACCATGGAGCGCGCAGCCAACAAGCTGAAGATCAACATCTTCTCCGCGCGCCCCGGTGTGATCATCGGCAAGCGCGGCGCGGACGTCGAGAAGCTTAAGAAGCGCGTCCAGCGCCTCACCAACTCCGAGGTCTTCCTGAACATCCAGGAGGTCCGTAAGGCCGAGGTGAACGCCCAACTCGTGGCGGAGAACATCGCCCAGCAGCTCGAGCGGCGGATTGCGTTTCGACGCGCTCTCAAGCGGGCCATGCAGACGGCGATGAAGTTCGGCGCCAAGGGGATCCGTGTCGCTGCCGCGGGTCGCCTCGCGGGCGCCGAGATGAGTCGCTCCGAGACCTACCGCGCTGGTCGTGTACCCCTCCACACCCTGCGGGCCGACATCGACTACGGCTTCGCGGAGGCGCACACTACCTCCGGCGCGATCGGGGTCAAGTGCTGGATCTTCAAGGGCGAGGTCTACGGGCCCCGCGTCTCACAGCAGAGCGATCCCCGCTTCCCGCGGCCGCAGCGCAGCTAGGCGCTCTGTAGAAGGACTGAGTCATGCTTTCACCAGCAAGAGTCAAATATCGGAAAGTCTTTCGCAGCCGCGTCACTGGCTTTGCCAAGGGCGGCGGAGAGGTCAGCTTCGGCGACTTCGGTCTTCAGGCGGTGGAGGCTGGTTGGCTGAGCTCCCGTCAGATCGAGGCTGCTCGTATCGCGATCAACCGCCACGTGAAGCGCGGCGGCAAGCTCTACATCCGGATCTTCCCGGACAAGCCGGTCTCGCGTAAGCCGGCCGAGACCCGGATGGGTAAGGGCAAAGGGGCTCCTGACTACTGGGTGGCCGTGATCCGCCCGGGTCGAGTCCTTTATGAAATCGAGGGTGTCACCGAGGAGCTCGCGCGTGCGGCCTTCCTCCGCGCCCATCACAAGCTTCCGCTGAAGACCCGCTTCGTGAAGAGGGACGCTCTATGAAGGCCACGGAAATCCGCGAGCGTAGCGACGCTGACCTCAACGCGCTGGAGATCCAGCTCCGCGAGCAGCTCCTTCGCCTCAACGTCGCAAAAGCGACCCAACGCGCTCACGACACGGCTCGGTTTGGCCGTATTCGTCGCGACATCGCCCGCATCAAGACTATCCAGCGGGAGCGGAAGCTCGGCATCGGCGCCGAGCGGGTCTCCCAGGAGGCGCAATCGTGAGTGAGATCCAGGAAACCCAGGTCGCCGCGCGCCACCGTCGTGTCCTCCAGGGCACGGTGGTCTCGGACAAGATGGACAAGACCATCGTCGTCCAGGTAATCCGGCGCTATAAGCACCCCCGCTACCGGAAGTACGTCAACGAGCGGCTGCGTTACAAGGCGCATGACGAGCGCAACGAGGCGAAGCTCGGCGATGTGGTGCGGATCGTATCAAGCCGGCCCCTCTCACGCGAGAAGCGCTGGCGCCTCCAAGGCGTCGTCGAGAAAGCGACAATCGTATGATTCAGGTCCAGTCCATCCTCGATGTCGCCGACAACTCCGGCGCCCGCAAGGTCTTTTGCATCAAGGTCCTCGGCGGCTCCAAGCGCCGCTACGCCAGCATCGGCGACGTGATCGTGGTCTCGATCCGCGACGCGATGCCCAACAGCAAGGTGAAGAAGGGCTCCGTGATGAAGGCCGTGATCGTCCGTACGCGCCGTGGCGTTCGCCGCGTCGATGGGTCGGTGATCCGGTTCGACACGAACAGCGCGGTCCTCATTGACGCGCAGAAGCAGCCGATCGGGACCCGAATCTTTGGGCCCGTCGCTCGCGAGCTGCGCCAGAAGAACTACCTCAAGATCATCTCGCTCGCGCCGGAGGTGCTGTGATGCAGAGGGTCCGTACTGGCGACGAGGTCGTCGTCATCGCAGGCAAGAACAAGGGGCGCCGCGGCAAGGTGCTCGAGATCCTCTCTGAGAAGGACCGCGTGGTCGTCCAGGGGGTCAACATCGTCACGAAACACGTCAAGCCGAGCCGCGAGAACCCGCAGGGCGGGATCCAGAAGCGGGAGGCGGGCATCCACATCTCCAACGTCATGCTCGCGGACCCCGAGACCGGGGATCCCACGCGCGTCAGCTTCCAGGTCCTGGAGAGCGGACGCAAGGTGCGAGTCGCGACCAAGTCCGGGCAGCAGATCGACAAGTAGGCGAGATCCATCATGGCCAACGCAGCACGTGGTGGGGCGGCCCCCACCAAGAAGAAGAAAGACTCCGCGGGGTACGGCTTCCGTTTCCCGCGGGTGATGGAGGAGTCGGTCACACGTGACCCCTCGTACCGTCCGCGTCTTCAAGTTCGTTATCAGGACGTCGTTCGTCCGGCGCTCGTGAAGGAGTTCGAGTACAAGAACCCCCTCACGGTGCCTCGGGTCGAGAAGATCGTCCTTAATATCGGCCTCGGCGAGGCGATCAAGACGCCGAAGCTGCTCGAGCAGGCCTTCGAGGTGCTCGGGTACATCTCCGGTCAACGTCCGGTGGTGACCCGCGCCAAGAAGTCGATCGCGACCTTCAAGCTCCGTGAGGGCATGAGGATCGGCTGCATGGTGACGCTCCGGGGGCCCCGCATGTGGGAGTTCCTCGATCGTCTTGTTTCCATCGCTCTCCCCCGTACCCGCGACTTCCGCGGGGTCAGCCGCAAGGCGTTTGATGGGCGGGGCAACTATACCCTCGGGATCCGCGAGATCCTGAACTTCCCTGAGGTCGACATCGACAAGCTCGACAAGGTCCCGGGGATGAACATCTGCATTCAGACGTCGGCGGCGACGGACGAGGAGGGGCGCGCGCTCCTGGAGAACCTCGGCATGCCGTTCCGTCGCGCATAAGTGGAGGCACGAGTTCCAATGTCGATGACCGATCCCATCGCCGACATGCTCACCCGGATCCGCAACGCGGTTCGCGCGAGCCACCGTGAGCTGCAGATGCCAGGCTCTAAGCAGAAGCGTCACATCGCCCACATCCTCAAGGAAGAGGGCTACATCGCTGACTACCGCTTCGAAACGGATGACAAGCAGGGCATCCTCCACATCACGCTCAAGTGGAATAACAATGAGTGTGCTATTGAGGACGTCCAGCGGGTCAGCAAGCCCGGCCAGCGGCGCTACGCTGGCTCGCAGGAGATCCCCAAGGTCCGCAACGGCCTTGGTATCATGATCGTCAGCACCCCACGCGGTATGATGACCGACCGAAGCGCCCGTAAGAACGGCATCGGCGGCGAGCTCATCTGCAGCGTTTGGTAGCCCGAGGAGCACCATGTCCCGCATCGGCAAACAAACGGTTCTGATCCCCAAGGGCGTCACCATCACGGCGCAGGGGCGTCGTCTCAACGTCAAGGGGCCCAAGGGCGAGCTTGGCTTCGAGATCCCCGAGCCCATCGGCTTCGAGATCGCGGGAGGCGAGGTCTCCTTTAAGCGTTCAACGGAAGATCGCACGACACGGGCGCTTCATGGCATGGCGCGGGCGATGACCGCGAACATGGTCACCGGCTGCTCCGTCGGCTTCAAGCGTGTGCTCGCGATCGTCGGCGTCGGATACCGCGCAGCGGTCAAGGGCTCGTCGCTCGATCTCACGCTCGGCTTCTCTCACCCGGTCTCCTACCCGCTGCCAACCGGCGTCAGCGCGGAGGTCGACAAGGAGGGCAAGATCACGCTCTCCGCGGCAGACAAGGCGCTGCTCGGTCAGGTCGCTGCGGATATCCGCCGTTGGCGCCCGCCTGAGCCCTACAAGGGCAAGGGCATCCGCTACGCCGACGAAGTGATCACCCTCAAGGAAGGCAAAGCCCGCGGCAAGAAGTAGCGGGTGGAGGATCTCAAGATGTCGACGTATAAGGACAGCGCGCGTCTGCGCCGCAAGAAGGGGATCCGGGTCAAGGTCATCGGCTCGCCCGAACGCCCCCGGCTCACGGTCTTCCGGAGTTGCAAACACATCTACGCTCAGGTCATCGATGACACCGCTGCGGTGTCGTTGGCGGCTGCCAGCGATCTCGTCAAGGCCGAGGCTAGCGACAAGGTGAACAAGCGCGAGCGCGCTCGGCTTGTCGGTTTGGCGATCGCCAAGGCTTGCATCGCCAAGGGCATCACCAAGGTCGTTTTTGACCGTAACGGTTACATTTATCACGGTCGGGTGAGCGCGCTCGCCGATGGCGCCCGCGAGGGCGGCCTGGACCTCTAGGCGGAGCTTCTACGATGATGGACATCGAATCCCTAGGTGAACTGGTAGACCGCGTTGTCTACATCAACCGCGTCGCGAAGGTCGTCAAGGGCGGTCGTCGGTTCAGCTTCAGCGCTCTCGTCGTCGTCGGCAACGAGCGAGGCTGGGTCGGGGTCGGCTACGGCAAGGCCAAGGAGGTCCCCGAAGCGATCCGCAAGGCCAACGAGATCGCCCGGAAGAGCCTCTTCCAGGTGCCGCTCGCGGGCAACACGATCCCGCACGAGGTCGTGGGTCACCATGGCGCTGGCGAGGTGTTGCTGCGCCCCGCGTCGGCGGGTACCGGCGTCATCGCTGGTGGCCCGGTTCGGGCGATCGTCGAGTGTGCGGGGATCCACAACATCCTCAGCAAGTGCATCGGCACCAATAACCCGCAGAACGTGATCCACGCGACCGTGGACGCGCTCAAGCAGCTTCGCCTGCCCGAGACGGTCTCGCGCCGGCGTGGGCTCGCGGTCAGCGCGATGATGGAGTAAGTCGAGATGGCCCACAAGCTTAAGGTGACGCTCGTCCGCAGCACGATCGATCGTGAGAGGTCGCAGAAGGCGACCGTTCGCGGCCTCGGGCTGCGCAGGTTGCACCACACGGTGCTAGTCGAGGACACTCACGCGATCCGTGGGATGATCCGCAAGGTCCAACATCTCGTGAGCGTCGAGCCGGCTGATCAAGCCTGAGCGCTCTCTACCCAGCAGGAAGTTCGAGGCCAGCCATGGGCACGACATTGGAATCACTCTCGCCCCCAGAGGGCGCACGCAAGCGTCGCAAGCGCGTCGGTCGCGGTATCGGCTCTCGCCGCGGTAAGACATCAACCCGTGGGCAAAAGGGGCAGCTCGCGCGCCATAACCAGATGCCCGCCGGCTTCGAGGGCGGTCAGAACCCGCTCCAGCGGCGCGTCCCCAAGCGCGGCTTCGTCAACATCCACCGGGTCGAGTACCACGGCGTCAACGTCGGCCGCGTGGCCGAGGCGTTCGCCGCGGGTGAGGTCATCACGCCGGAGTCCCTGCACGCGAAGGGGATCGTCCCCAAGCGTGCGAAGCTGATCAAGCTGCTCGGCCACGGTGACGTGACCGCGGCGCTCAAGATCTCGGTGCATGCGGTCAGCGCGAGCGCCAAGGAGAAGATCGAGGCGGCGGGCGGCTCCGTAGAGATCGTCGGCACGTCGGCCGCTGCGGCGGAGTAGAGCTCGCGCAAACGAGGCGAGGTAGAGCTCGCGCAGTCTCGGCACCGAGAGGTCGAGGCTGGCGGTCCTCCACCTCGCCTCTCTCTTGTGCGCCTGCGCGCACCTCACGTACAACACGCCGTCACGCGCGTGGAAGAGACACGCCAGGATGAGGTACAACGACGCAGGCGCGCGCTGCCGTCGTTGTCAGATCCGCCGCTGAACCAGGCAAGCTGAAGGGGCCGATGGGAGTCATCATCAACATCTTTAAGCTGCCCGAGCTGCGCAAGCGGGTCTTCTTCACGCTCGCGATGCTCGCGGTCTACCGCCTCGGCGTCTTCATCGCCGTTCCGGGCGTCGATCGCTCGGTGATGGCGCAGATCGTCCGACAGGGCGCCGGTGGCTTCCTCGGCTACCTCAACATGTTCACCGGCGGCGCGCTGACCAACCTCTCGGTCCTCGCGCTCGGGATCATGCCGTACATCAGCGCGAGCATCATCATGCAGCTGATGACCGCGGTGATCCCGAAGCTGGAGCAGCTCAGCAAGGAGGGCGAGTCTGGTCGGAGGAAGATCAACCAGTACAGCCGCTACGGCACGGTCTTCCTCGCGGCGATCCAAGGCTATTTTATGGCCACCTGGTTGGCCTCTCAGAACACGCCAGGTCAGCAACTGGTGCTCGACACTGGGCCGTGGTTCACGGTGATGACGGTGCTGACCCTGACCGCAGGGACCTGCTTCCTGATGTGGCTCGGCGAGCAGATCACCGAGCGCGGGATCGGCAACGGGATCTCGCTGATCATCTACGCCGGGATCATCGCCGACCTGCCCGTCGCGCTGTATCAGCTCTGGCAGAAGGCTCAGGACGATCCGGAGTCGTTCGGGCCGATGTTTATGGCGATCTTGGCGGTGATGGTGGTGGCGGTGATCGCCTTCGTGGTGATCATGGAGCGCGGTCAGCGACGGATCACCGTCCAGTACGCGAAGCGCGTGGTCGGGCGGCAGATGTTCGGCGGGTCGGCGAACTACCTGCCGCTGCGGATCAACAGCGCCGGCGTGATCCCGCCGATCTTCGCCTCGTCGATCCTGATGTTCCCCAGCCAGATCGCCGGGATGACGGGCAACGCCTTCTTGGAGACGATCTCCAACGCGCTCCGGTACGATGGATGGCTGTACATCACCGTCTATGTCGCGCTCGTGATCTTCTTCACGTTCTTCTACACGGCCCTCCAGTTCAACCCGGTCGATGTCGCGGACAACCTCAAGAAGCAGAACGCGTCGATCCCAGGGATCCGGCCGGGCAAGCGCACCGCCGAGTACATCGACTTCATCCTGACTCGGTTGACCTTCGCTGGCGCCTGCTACATCTCGGCCGTCTGCATCCTGCCGACCTTCCTGCAGACCAAGTTTAACCTGCCATTTTATTATGGAGGAACCTCACTTCTGATCGTCGTCGGCGTCGCCCTCGACACCGCTCAGCAGATCGAGAGCCACCTGGTCACCCGCAGCTACGAGGGCTTTGCGGGGCCAGGAGGGCCCAGGATCCGCGGGCGTCGGGGTTGACGTCGCTGGCATGTGGACCGCGCGGGAGGGCTCTGGCACACTCCCGCGCCCCGGTGGATCTGACCCGGGCTTTTGTGTATGAGTGTGCCGCATCCAACAACCTTCGAGGCGACGGTGATCGCTGAGTTGCCCCAGCAACTGTTTCGCCTCGAGATCCCCGCCGACGGCAACGCTGTGATCACAGCGGGGCTCTCGGCGGAGGTGAGGCGGTTGGGCGCGTTACTTCGGACGGGGCAACGTGTGCTGGTCCGTCGGGCCAGCCGCGATCCGGGCCGCGGGATCATCACTGGGCTCTGTGCCCGCTGAGTACGCGGCAGACAGGAAGAGGCATGAAAGTACGAGCGAGCGTCAAACGAATCTGCGAAAAATGTAAGATCATCAGGCGTGCCGGTGTCGTGCGCGTCATCTGCGTCAACCCGAAGCACAAGCAGCGGCAAGGGTAGGAGACACCAATGGCACGTATCTCAGGGGTAGATCTCCCCAGGAACAAGCGCGTCGAGATCGCGCTCACGTACATCTACGGCATCGGCCGCGAGTCCGCTCGCCGTGTGCTCGACAAGGCCGGCATCGGCCCTGCCCTGCGCACCGACGACCTGACGGACGAGCAGGTGCAGTCGATCCGCTCGATCCTCGAGGGCGAGTTTCGCGTGGAGGGTGACCTCCGCCGTGACGTCCAGATGAGCATCAAGCGCTTGATGGACCTCGGCTGCTATCGCGGCCTCCGCCATCGCCGTGGCCTGCCGGTTCGCGGCCAGCGCACCCACACCAACGCGCGCACGCGTAAGGGGCCCAAGCGGGTCGCGGTCGCTCAGAAGAGGAAGGCGTAGCCCATGGCAAACCCAAGGCAGCAGACCAAGAAGCGGGTCAAGAAGAACATCTCGACCGGTGTGGTCCACATCCAGGCGACCTTCAACAACACCCTGGTCACCATCACCGACGTCAACGGCAACGTGGTCGCGTGGGCATCCGCCGGCGTGCGCGGCTTCAAGGGCTCGCGCAAGTCGACCCCATTCGCCGCCCAGCTCGCCGCCGACGACGCAGCCCGCAAGGCGCAAGAGCACGGCATGCAGTCGGCGACGGTCAAGGTCTCGGGCCCGGGTGCGGGCCGCGAGTCGGCGCTGCGCGGCCTCCAGTCGGCCGGCTTGCGCATCACCTCGATCAAGGATGTTACCCCGATCCCGCACAACGGGTGTCGGCCGCCCAAGCGGAGGAGGGTCTGACCTATGGCACGCTACATTGGACCAGTTTGCCGGCTCTGCCGGCGTGAGGACTCGAAGCTCTTCCTCAAGGGTGATCGCTGCTTCTCCGAGAAGTGCGGCTACGACCGCCGCCAGTATCCACCGGGCCAGCACGGCCAGGGCCGCAAGAAGCGGCCGAGCGACTACGGCCAGCAGCTCCGCGAGAAGCAGAAGGTGAAGCGGATGTACGGCCTCCTCGAGCGCCAGTTCCGCGGCTACTACTACAAGGCCTCGCGCATGAAGGGCGTCACCGGTGAGAACCTGCTGCGCCTGCTCGAGTGCCGCCTCGACAACATCGCGCTGCGCTGCGGCTTCTCGTCGAGCCACGCCGAGGCGCGGCAGATCGTCCGCCACGGGCACATCCGCGTCAACGGGCGTCGGATCAACATCCCGAGCTACCAAGTGCGCGCAGGCGACGTGATCGAGGTCCGCGAGAAGAGCCGCAAGGTTCAGCGGATCACCGACGCGCTCGCGAACATCGACCGGGTCACCCGGCCGACCTGGATCGAGCTCGATAAGGACGCCTTCCGCGGCAAGATCACCGCTTTGCCGGCGCGCACCGATATCTCGTCCGACATCGATGAGCAGCTCATCGTCGAGCTCTACTCGAAGTAAGGGGGACCGATGCAGGACCAGAACACCATCGCCCGCAACTGGCGGGATCTCATCCGCCCGAAGAAGCTCGAGGTCGACACCTCGAGCCTCACCGACACCTATGGCAAGTTCACCTGCGAGCCGCTCGAGCGCGGCTACGGGCTCACCTTAGGTAACAGCCTGCGCCGCGTGCTGCTCTCGTCCCTCCAGGGATCAGCGATCACGTCTGTGCGGATCGACGGGGCGCTCCACGAGTTCACCACCATCCCTGGTGTGGTCGAGGACGTCACCGACATCATCCTGAACGTCAAGTCGCTGCTGCTTCACATGGATGACGCGACCCCGCGCACCCTCGTGATCGACAAGCAGGGCGAGGGCGAGGTCACCGCGGCCGACATCGAGGCGCCCACGGGCGTCGCGGTGCTGCGCCCGGAGCAGCACGTCGCGACCCTGAGTAAGGGCGGTCGCCTCCGCATGGAGATGACCTGCGCGATGGGCCGCGGCTACGCGATCGCCGACCAGAACAAGAGCGAGGCGATGCCGATCGGGGTGATCCCGATCGATAGCCTCTTCTCGCCGGTGCAGAAGGTCAACTACCGGGTCACCAACGCCCGCGTCGGCCACCGCACCGACTACGACCGCCTGATCCTCGAGGTCTGGACGGACGGCTCTGTCCGGCCAGAGGACGCCGTGGCCTTCGCCGCGAAGATCCTCAAGGAGCAGCTGTCGATCTTCATCAATCGTGACGAGATCGAGGAGGCGGCGATCCCGACCCAGACCGAGGCGGACAAGCTCAACGAGTACCTGTGGCGCTCGGTTGATGAGCTCGAGCTCAGCGTGCGCTCGGCGAACTGCCTCCAGAACGCCAACATCCACTACATCGGCGATCTGGTGCAGCGCTCCGAGACGGAGATGCTGAAGACCAAGAACTTCGGGCGCAAGAGCCTGAAGGAGATCAAGGAGATCCTCGGGGGGATGGGCCTCTCCTTGGGTATGAAGATCGATAACTGGCAGGGTCCACCCCCGCCACGAGAGGAGGCATAAACCATGCGTCACCGCAAATCCGGTCGCATCCTGGGACGGAAGTCGGCGCACCGCAAGGCGATGTTCCGCAATATGGTCACCTCGTTGATCGAGCACGAACGGATCACGACGACCGAACCCAAGGCCAAGGAGCTCCGTCGCTTCGCTGACCGCACGATCTCGATCAGCCTCCGGCTGGGCGATGTCCTGAGCAAGCCCCGCGAGGAGCGCTCCCAAGAGGAGCAGGCTCGCTACGTTCACGCGCTTCGTATGGCCGCGCGGATGATCCGCACGCGCAGCGTCCTGCACAAGCTCTTCGACGTGGTCGCGCCGATGATGAAGGGGCGCCCCGGTGGCTATACCCGGCTGATCAAGATGGGCCCGCGCCCCGGTGACGCGGCGCCGATGTGCCTGGTCGAGCTGGTGAAGCCGGAGACGCCGGCCCCCGCTGAGACCGCGGCGTAGCCGTCGTGTCTGTTCCTCAGAGACAGACACACAGACAAGAACAGCGCCTCGGCCGAGCGGCCGGGGCGCTTTTTTCTTCTTCGCGCGCCTGAGGGGGCGCGCTCAGGACCGGTGCTCGTCCCCTCGCCGTTTTTTTGCCGGTGTGTGTGGCTCGCGTAGTGTGGGCGGCGATGTTTCCCGAGCTTGGTGAGGTCGAGTTGTTGCTCCTCTACACGGGAGGGGTGTTCGCGGTGATGTTCGTCTTTTTGGCGCTGCTGGGCCGGCGGCTCGGCTCTCGGCGCTCATCGGCGACGCGCGCGGTGATCGTGGTGACCGGGCAGCATCGCCTGCACGTCGTCGAGGTCGATGGTCGGCGGTTGCTGGTCGGCACCGGCCCGAGCGGCCCGCCGAGCCTCGTCTGTGAGCTCGGGGACGAGCCCGCGTGGGCGCGCGCGGAGCCGACGGCGGATGGGGAGTGGAGCCGTACACGGGTGCTCCCGCACGGTGGGCGGCCCTTCGCCGGCGACGGCGTGCCAAGCGTGCATGGGCGTTGAGCTGGCTACCTGGGGTGCGATGCCCGCGTGGGTGTGGCTGGCGGCGCTGCCGCTGCTGCTCGCCTCGTGCACAGCGTTCACGAAGGTGAGCGTGGTGCTCTCGGCGCTGCGGATCGGCCTCGGCGCGGAGCTGCTGCTGCCGTGGTCGGCGGTGCTGGCGCTGGCGCTTGTGGTGAGCGCTGTGATCATGGGGCCGGCGCTGATGAGCGTCGCGCCGCTGCTCGGCGACGTGGCGAGCGCCAGCCCCCAGGAGGTGCTCGCGCCGCTGTCGCGCTTTTTGTCCCAAAACACCTCCGCGGCGGAGCTGGAGTTCTTCCGCGAGCTCCAGGGCCTCGACGCGGAGCACCCGCTGGTCATCCTGCCGGCGTTCTTGGTGTCGGAGCTGGGCAAGGCGTTGCACCTGGCGGTGTTGATTCTCTTGCCCTTCGCGCTGCTCGAGCTGGTCGTCGCGCAGATCTTCACGTTGATGGGCCTCCCGGGGCAGCCGTTGGCGCTGGTGACCTTGCCGCTCAAGGTGCTGCTCTTCTTGGGGATCGGCGGGTGGGAGCTGCTGATCGGCGCGCTGGTCGGGGGGTATACGCGGTGAACCTCGCTGCGGTGGTCCGTGAGGGGCTGATGCTGGCGGCGCTGGTGCTCGCGCCGGTCGTCGCCGCGGCCGCGGCCGCGTCTGTGGGGGTCGGCTGGCTCGCGGGGCGCTTCGGGCTGCGGGATCCCTCGGTGGTGATCATCAGCCGCGCGATCGCGGTGGTGCTGGCGCTGATCGTCGCCGGTGAGTGGATGAGCGAGCGCCTGGTGACGTCGTCGCGCGCGCTCTGGTCGCGCCTCGGTGAGGTCGAGTAGCGGGCGATGGACCCGACCTTGGCGACGGCGGGCTGGGTCGCGGTGCGGCTCGGGGCGCTGCTGGCGGCGCAAGGGGCGTGGATCCGGCTGCTCGGGCCGCTCTGGTTGCCGGTCGGAGGGGCGCTGGCGCTGTGTTTTGGGGCGTCCGTGGCGCTCGGTGGCGCGGTGGATGTCGGCGCGGTATCGGCGACGCAGTGGCTCTGGGGGGCGCTGCGTGAGGCGCTGAGCGGGGGGTTGCTCGGCTTGGTCGTGGCGTTGCCCGGCTACGCGTTGCTCGGCGCGGCGGCGACGTCGGCGAACACGCTCGGAGGCGCGCGCTTAGCGGCGCTAGAGGTGTTGATCGTCGCTGTGGTGTTGGCGCTGCTCTTTGAGGCAGGTGGGCATCGACCGCTGCTCGGCGGGCTCTCTGCGGCGGCGCGGGCGTGGCCGGCGGGTGAGGCGGCGTTGTCGCGCTCGCTGACGACGAGCGAGCTCGCTGGGTGGGCCGCAGGCCTGCTCGGGTTGGCGCTGGCGCTGGCGACGCCGGTGCTGCTGGTCAGCGCGGTCCTCGATCTCGCGCTTCGCCTGGTGGAGCGGCCTGGGAGCGAGCCGGTGGCGGCGCTGCGCCCGTGGGTGGTCGCGGCGGCGGCGAGCCTCGCGCTGGCGGCGTCATGGGAGGGCTACGCGGCGGCGTGGCTGCGCGCGCTCGCGGTGCCGGTGAAGTGATCGGAGGCGGGTAGGTCGGTCTGGGGGCTGGCGATCGGCGGCGTCGGGCGGCTACACTGCCGCGGTGAACGCTACGGTGCTCTCTCCTCGGGCTCGCGCCCACCTCAAGGGGCTCGCTCACCCGATGGAGCCGGTGGTGCTCGTCGGCGCGGAGGGGGTCTCTCCTGGGGTGGTGAAGGCGGTCAGCGTCGCGCTGGAAGACCACGAGCTGATCAAGGCGCGCCTCGGTCAGGGCTTCGTCGGTGATCGTTTCGAAGCGGCCGCGGCGCTCGCCGAGGCCAGCGGCGCGGCGGTGGTGCAGGTGATCGGTCGAGTGATCGCGCTGTACCGGCGACGCTGCGCCGACCAGCCGAAGCGGGCCCGGATCAACCTGCCGAGCTGAGTCGAAGGGACGACTGCGTTGACGGTGACCTCGAAGCAACGGTTGCCTCTGCGCCGCCTCCGCGCGGCCCTCGGGCGCGGGTTCTTGGTCGCGCTCGTCGCCGCAGGCGCGTGCCGCTCGAAAGATGGCGAGCTGATGAGCCCGAGCGGGCGGATCAGCCGCAAGGGCGGAGAGGTCGCGCTGCCCGCGATGGTCCGGCCGCAGCCGGCGAAGGGCGACGCGACGCCGGCGGTCGAGCTGCTGGGTCGCGAGCTGAGCCGCAATTTGGCGGCCCTGCAGGGCGCGGGGTCGGAGCGGCCGGCGTACTTCCTCGCCTACGATCTGGTGGCGCGTGACCAGCTCTGGCTCGAGGCGGAGGGCGGAGCGATCGTCCGCAGCCGCCTCGATCACGATCGTACGGTCGACGTCGATGTCCGGGTCGGCAGCCGCGAGCTCGACAACGGGCACACGCAGGGCGGCAATTACGGGCCTGGCAACGGCCTCGGCTCGGGTCAGCCGGTGAGCATCGAGGACGAGCCGCTGGCGCTAGCCCAGGCGCTGTGGGTGGTCACGGAGGCGAACTATCGCGACGCGCTCAGCGCCCTCAGCAACGCCGAGAACGTCGAGCAGCTCCGCAGCCAAGAGAGCGAGCGGCCCGAGAGCCCCGACTTCAGCGAGGAGGCGCCGTGGGTGCACGTGGAGCCGGAGGCGCGCCTCGACCTGGCGGCGCTGGCGAGCGAGTGGGAGCCGCGCCTGCGTGAGGCGTCAGCGATCCTCGGCGATGACCCGCGCGTGCACGCGCAGAGCGTGGTGTTCTTGGTGACCGTGGATAACCGCGCGTTCGTGAACAGCGAGGGCACGAAGGTGCAGAGCTCGATGACGCGGCTGCGGGTGATGCTGAGCGCGGAGACGCAGGCGGACGACGGCATGCGCCTCGATCGCTTCGAGAGCTTTGAGGTGCACACGACGGCCCAGCTCCCCGACCAGGCGCTGCTGACGGCGACGGCGCGGCGGCTGCGAGAGGAGCTGATCGCGCTGCGGCAGGCGCCGCTGGCGGAGCCGTATGTCGGCCCCGCGGTGCTTAAGGGGCGCGCGGCGGGGGTGTTCTTTCATGAGATCTTCGGCCACCGCCTCGAGGGGCACCGCCAAAAAGATGACCTCGAGGGGCAGACATTCGCGGGCATGATCGGTGAGAAGGTGTTACCTGGCTTTTTGGACATGATCGACGATCCGACGGTCGCGCTGCTCGGCGGCGAGCCGCTGTCGGGGCACTACTTCGTCGATGACGAGGGCGTGAAGGCGCGGTCGGTGACGCTGGTCGAGCGCGGCAAGCTGCGCGGGTTCTTGCTCGGCCGCTCGCCGGTGCTCCCGTTCGCCAAGAGCAACGGCCACGGCCGCCGTGAGCGCGGCAATCAGGTGGTGGCGCGCCAGGGCAACTTGATCGTCACGAGCCGAAAGACCCTGCCGGAGGGCAAGCTGCGGGCGGCGCTGCTCGACGAGGTGAAGCGCCAAGATAAGCCGTACGGGCTGTGGTTCAGCGATATCCAGGGCGGCTACACGATCACAGATCGGTCCGGTCCCCAGGCCTTTAAGGTGATGCCGTTGATGGTGTATCGGGTGTGGGCGGACGGTCGGCCTGACGAGCTGGTGCGCGGGGTCGACATCGTCGGCACGCCGATCGCCGCGTTCGAGACGATCGTCGCGACCGGCGATGAGCCGGGGATCTTTAATGGGATGTGCGGCGCCGAGTCCGGTGACGTGCCAGTGTCGGCGGTGAGCCCGTCGCTGCTGCTGCGCAGCCTCGAGATCGAGCGGGCGACGCACGAGCGGGAGAAGCCGCCGCTGCTGCCCGCGCCCGGCGACGCGGCGCGGGCGCTGCGCGGGGGAGGATCGCGATGATCAGCGCGGCCCTTTGGCTGAGCTTGGCGCTCGCGCCCGCGACCCCGACTACGAGCGCTGATCCGCAGGAGGAGGCGGTCGTGTCGGAGATCGCGGCGATCGAGGCCGAGATCGCCCGGGGCATCCGGGAGCTGCGCCTCGCGGACGCGCCGGCGCCGTACGCGGCGACGGTGCGCCTGGTGCGGGCGAGCTTGCTGAGCCTGGACGGCTCGTACGGCGGGGTGATCACCGACGCGAGCGAGCGCCAGGCGATCGCGTCGGTCGAGGTGCGGGTGGGCTCGCCGGAGCGCGACAACGGCGGCTACTTCGGCCAAGACGGCGCGCAGGGGCGCTTCTTGCTGCCGCTCGACGAGGCGCCGGCGGTGACCCGCAAGAAGCTGTGGTTGGCGATGGACATGGCCTATCGGTCAGCTACGGTCACCTACGCGCAGAAGCAGGCGATCCTCGCGCGGATGGCCGCGGAGCGGCGGTCGCGGGATCTGGGGCCGGGGCCGGCGGCGGCGCCTCGGCTGGCGCCTGCGGCCCCCGAGGCGCCGCCGATCGATCGCGAGGGGCTGCGGCGGCTGGTCGCGGAGCTGTCGGCCCGCTACTCGGCGCACCCAGAGATCGACAACGGCGACGTGTTCTTGCAGATCCTGCGGGTCGAGATCACGACGATCACGGGGGAGGGCGTGGTGCTGCGCGAGCACCACGATCGCGCGGTGTTGGCGGCGGTCGCCGACACGCGGGCGCTCGACGGCATGCAGCTCGACCACGGCCGCGCGATCCACCTGCAAGCGACGCCGCGGGTCGATGAGGGGCTGCGCCGCGTCGGGGAGGCGCTCGTCGACCGGGTGCTGCGAGAGCTCGGCGAGCAGGCGGCGGCGCCGATGATCGAGGACGACTACGACGGTCCGGTGCTCTTCGTCGGCGGCGCGGGGCCGCAGCTCCTGGCGGCGACGGTGGCGACGCAGGCGAGCGGAAAACCAGCGCCGCTGAGCGACAGCGGTCGCCTGCGCGACCTCGAGCCGCTCTGGCAGGAGTCGCTCGGCAAGCCGGTGCTGCCTGACTTCCTCGACCTGATCGACGACCCGCGGGCAGAGGGCTTTGGGGCCTACTCGATCGACGCGGAGGGCTTCGTGGCGGAGCCGCTGACGCTGGTGCGGCGCGGCGTGTTGGAGTCGCTGCTGATGACGCGCGAGCCGAACGAGTGGCTCTCGCAGAGCAACGGGCGGGCGAGGATCTCGCCGGTGCTGATGAGCGGGCCGGCGATCTCGAACCTTCGCCTCGAGAGCCGCCAGCGCGGGCGCTCACGGGCGCTGCTCGAGCGCGAGCTGCTGCGCCGGGCTCGTGAGGACGGCTATGAGTTCGCGTATGTGATCGAGTCGCTGCGTGACGGGGGGATCCTCGGGCCAGTGCCGCGTGAGGGCGCCTCGACGTTCGGCTCGAGCCGTAAGGTCGTGCTGCCGGTGCCGGCGCGGATCTGGCGGATCGAGGCGGGTGGCAAGCGGACGCTGGTGCGCGGCGCGGTGCTCGGCCCGGCTTCGATGCGGGTGCTGCGGCGGATCCGGGCGGTCGGTGATCGCCAGAACGTCGAGGCGATGCGCTTCCCCGCGGGGCCCGCGGGCGGGTTCGGCGCGGAGACTGGGATGGACGGGGTGCTCAGCTTCACGATCGACGCGCAGGTCTCGTCGCCAGATCTCTTGATCGATGGCCTCGAGATCCAGGTGGAGCGGGGCGAGCATGAGAAGCTGCCGACGCTGGTGCACCCGCTGCGCGACCAGAGCTGGAAGAAGTGAGGCGTCAGCCGTCGCCGAGCTTGGCCTTGACCTTGGCGATCCGGCCGTCAGCGTTGGGCTCACCGAGGCCCTTGGCCAGCTCGTAGTGCCTCAACGCCTCGCGGTAGCGGAGCAGCGCGAAGTAGGCGTCGCCGAGCTTGAGCTGATACGCCTTGGAGCGCGGGCTGGCCTCCACCGCTTGCGCGGCGAAGTCGAGCGCGCGCTGCCGCTTGCCGGTGTCGAAGGCGATGTCGCTCAGGCCCATCAGCGCCGTCGCGTTGCGGTTGTCATAGCTGAGGGCTTGGTTAAAGAGGCTCTCGGCGTCGCCGCGGCGGCCGCCCGCGAGCGCGAGCTGGCCCTCTTGGGCGAGCTGGATGGCGCGCGGAGGGTCGCGCTTGGTCTTGCCGTTGACGGCCGCGCCGCCGACCTTGCCCGACTTGCTGGCGGGGTTGAGCTCGATCACCGGTCCAGGCTGCGGCGCTGGTAGAGGCTCGAGGGTGGTGGGCGGCGGCTCGCCAGTGCCGGTGTTGGCGTCGGTGTCGGTGTCGGTGTCGGTGTCGGTGTCGGTGTCGAGCGTCGGTGTCGGCGCGATGGCGGAGAATTCGGGCGGCTTGGTGGCGCTGACGCGGCGCGCGATGTGGATCCCCGCCTCGCTCTCGAGGGTGACGCTGCGCAGCGCGAGGCGGTCGCGCAGCATCTCTGGCATCCTGTCGGTGACGGCGGCGACGCGGGCGTCTCGCTTGGCGGTGTTGTCCTCCGCGAGCGCGCTGGCGAGCTCCATGAGTTGGCGCTCGGTCGCCGTGAAGTCGCCGGCGCCGGCGTTGTGGAGGAAGACCCCGAAGCGGGTGTCGTCGAGCAAGGAGCGCTCGATCGCGTGGCGATTCTCTGGGTCGAAGGTGCGCGCCCAGAGGTAGTACTCGATCGCGAAGTAGCGGGCGCCCTCGACGTCGTAGTAGCGATCGCCCAGGCGGATCAGCGTGTCGGCGAAGTCGCGGCGGAGCTCGGCGGCGCGGTCGCTGGCGAGGCCGGCGACGGCGCCCCCCAAGGACTCCAGCGCGAGCACGCTGCGCAGCGCGCTCTCCTCGGGGGCCTCTTCCGGGCCGGTGATGTAGTAGTTGGTCGAGGCGGCGGCGCGGGCGGCGTTGGTGAGCTGGTCGACGAGGCGCTGCTCGTCGGAGGTCGGCTCGCGGTTCATATAGGCGTAGGTGATCGAGCTGATCGCGATGACGCCAGAGAGCGCGGCGACGGCGGGCCACAGCCACGGGTGACGGCGCCGGAGCTCGCCGTGCGGGTGCGGCATGTCGCGGCGCAGGCGGGCGAGGCGCTCAGGCTCGACCTCGGGGAGCGGCAGGTCGTCCCAGTCCGTGCGCAGGCCGGCGGCGATCTGGGCCTCGCAGAGCGCGGCCTCGAGGTCGTTCATGTCGCGGAAGCGATCTTCTGGCCTCTTGGCCAGGCAGCGCATGACCGCGGCGCAGAGCGCGGGCGGCAGCCGCCGCTCAGGGCGGAGCTTGGCGAGCGGCGGCGGGTCGTCGTGGACCTGCGCGGTCATCACGGCGTCCATCGTCTCGCCGGTGAAAGGGGTGTGGCCGACGAGCAGCTCGTAGGCGAGGCAGCCGACCGCGTACATGTCGAGGCGGCCGTCGAAGGGGTTGCCGAGGATCTGCTCGGGCGCCATGTAGTGCGGGGTGCCGGCGATCTTGAGGCGGCGGCGGGGGCCGACCGCGAGCATCGCGGCGATCCCGAAGTCGACGATCTTGACGTGCTCGCGGCCGCCTCGGCGGACGACGATGATGTTCTCCGGCTTGACGTCGCGGTGGACGACGCCGGCCCCGTGCGCGGTGCTCAGGGCCTTGCAGATCTGTCGGAGGATCGGGATCGCGCGCTCGGGCGGCGTCCAGGCCTCCTCTGAGGGCGGCACGAGGTCGTTGCCGTCGAGCAGCTCCATGCAGAAGAAGAGGCGGCCGTCAGGGAGCTCGCCGAAGTCGTAGATGTCGACGATGAAGGGAGAGCCCATGCGTGAGGCGGCGCGGGCCTCGTCGCGGAAGATCTGGGCCATCTCTGCGCGCTTGGAGAGATCGACGCGGAGGATCTTGAGCGCGACGCGGCGCTCGATGTCGACGTGCTCGGCCTCGTAGACGACGCCCATGCCGCCTTCGCCGAGCCAACGGATCAGGCGGTAGCGGGTGCCGGGGATCACCTTGCCGGTGCTGAGACGGACGCCAGGGCCGTCGTCGACGTCGACGTCGACGTCATCTGCGCCGCCGCTTTGGCCGGTGTCGGCCGGTTCAGGCGCAGAGGGACCGAGGAGCGCCACCCCAACTTGGGTCGGTTGGCTCGGCCTGGGCTGCTCTGACTCGTCGGACATCGGGGCGCGGACGCCGTAGTGTATGCCGATTTCAGGGGGCTAGGGACCACGCCCCGGCGCTCGGGCCTCGGCGCTGGTTCGACCGCGCTCACGGCGCGGGCGGGCGGATGAAGCGCTCCGTGAGGCCGCTGGAGATCAGGAGCTGGCGATCTTGGGTGATGATCACGGCCTCGAGCTCGGGCCGGGACTCGATGAACTCCATGCCGCGCGCGGGGCCCATCACCGCGACGGCGGTGCAATAGGCGTCGGCGTCGGTGGCGTCAGGGGCGAGCACGCTGACGCTGAGGGCGCTGGCGGCCTCGTCGAGGGGCCAGCCGCTGCGCGGGTCGATGATGTGCGAATAACGCCGGCCAGCGTGCTCGAAGTAGCGCTGGTAGCCGCCGGAGGTGACGAGGGCGCGGTCGCGCAGCGGCAGGGCGCCGACGCTGCCAGGGCCGTCGGGGCGCTGGATCCCGACCATCCACGCGGCGCCGCCCTTGGTGCCCGAGACGAAGGTGTCGCCGCCGCCTTCGACGATGTGGTCGGTGAAGCCGCGATCGCTCAGGAGCTGGGCGGCGCGATCGACCGCATAACCCTTGGCGATCGCGCCGAGGCCGAGCTTCATGCCGGCGCGGCGGAGGCGGCCTCGTCGGCCTTCGGCGGTCAGCTCGATTCCGCGCCAATCGACGAGGGGCAGCTTGTCCGCGATCGCCTCAGCGCTGGGCGGGATCGCGCCAGGCCGGAAGCTCCAGAGCTGGCCGACGGCGTGGAAGGTGGGGTCAAAGGCGCCGTCAGTGGCCTCAGCGACGACTTTGGAGCGCTGGAGCAGGGTGTAGAGGTCGGGGCTGAGGGGGCGAGGTTCACCGCCGGCGGCGGCGCTGAGCTGCGAGATCTCTGAGTCGGGGCGCCACTCGCTGGCGAGGCCTTCGATCCGGTCGATCTCGGCGAACGCGAGCTCGATCGCGGCGCCGGCGGCCTCCGCTGTCTGACTGGGGGGGAGCCAGAGGTTGATCGAGAAGCGGGTCCCCATCAGCTCAGATTCGGCATAAATGGTGCCGTCGCGGCGCACAGGGGGGGCCTGGACAGGCGGAGCCGCGGGCAGGGGCGCCGCGAGCGGCGCAGGTGATGGCGCCGGTAGGCTTCGCGGCGAAGGGTCGCTGCAGCCGCAGAGCAAGGCGAGCCCGAGGGCGCTCAGGCGTGGGGCGATCACCCGCGCAGACATGGTGGCTGCTACTTCTTCTTTTTGCCGTCGGGGAGGATCGGCATCAGCGGCTTGGGCGGCGGCGGCGGCTTGGGCGGCGGCGGCGGCCTGCGGGGGGCGGCCTCCTGCGGCTCCTCGAGGACCTCGTCCAGAGGCTCGGCGTCTTCGATCACTTCATCAGCCTCGAGAGCGTCCTCCTCCTCCTGCGGCTCAGGGAGGATCGGCTTGGCGGGCTTGGGAGCGCCGAAGAGGGGGAGCGGCGGCAGCTTGTCGCCGAGGGGTTTGGGCGGGAGGATGGCCGGGCGAGGGGCTGCGGTCTTGACGCTGTCGGCGGTGACCTTGGCCGGCTCAGGCTGCGGCGCTCGAGCGCGGCCGACGCTCTCGGTCGTGATCGTCGAGGGCGCAGGCGAGGGTCCTTCGGGCTCTGATTCGTCGCTCGAGCGCTTGGGGGGGGCGGTGAAGCTCGGCGGTCGGAAGGAGGGCAGCGGCTTGCTCCGCTCGCCGAGGCGCAGGCGTAGGCCCGGCTTGGGCTGCTCGGAGGTCGAGGTCGCGTCGGCTTCGGCGGAGCTCTGCTCGTTCGCCTGGGGCTCGGCGGATTGTCCCGAGGCCGTTCCGTGCGGAGCGGACAGCTCGGGTTCGGCGGGCAGCTCTGGCGCCGAGGGCTCCGGTGGAGCGGCGAGCGCGGGCTCGGCGGGCAGCTCTGGCGCCGAGGGCTCCGCTTGAGCGGTCAGCTCGGGCGGCGCCGGCTCCGAGGGCTCGTGCTCGTGGGGCTCGTGCTCAAGCCGCGAGAGGTCGGGCTCCGAGAGGCCGTGGGGCTCGAGCTCGGGCTCGGGCTCCGAGAAGTCGTGGGGCTCGGGGTCGGAGAAGTCGCGCTCCGGCTCTGCGGCGTCGAGCTCGGAGGGGGCGTACTCTGGCTCTGAGGGCTCGTCGAGCTCGGCAGAGCCTGGAGCTGCGAGCGACTCCGCGAGCGCGGCGTGCTCGAGGGCGATGATGCCGGAGTCACCGGTCTCGGGGAGCAGCGGCGCGAGCTCGTCGAAGGCGCTAGGCGAGGTGGGGCGATCCCCGTACGTGTGCGCCCGCGGGTGCTCGCCTGGGGGTGCGTGATCGTCGTCGTCGGCAGGGACGCCGGGGGCCGCTCCGATGGGCTCCGAGGGCTCGGACTCGACGGGCTCGGACTCGACGGGCTCGGACTCGACGGGCTCCGCGGGCCGCGGCTCTGCGCGCTGGGTGGCGGGCCGGAACGCCTCGGCGTGCTCGTCCGGGGCGGTCCACTCATCACTGTAGGGGCTCGGGGTGTATACGTGGGCGCCCGCGGGCGCCGCGACCTTGGCGGGCTCGGGCTCGGGGGCGGGCTCGGGGGCGGGCTCGGGCTCCGGCTCTCCGCCGAGGCCCATTTCGTCGCCGCCGATGTCGATGTCGAAGTCGTCGACGTCGGCGTCGCTGAACGGCAGGGCCTCGCGTACGCCCGCGAGCTCCGCGGCGAGGCCGCCCCAGAGGCGGTCGAGCTCGGGGTAGTGGCGCCAGTGGCCGGCGGCGAGGCTAGGGCGGTGGGCGGCGCCGGGCTCGGGGATCTGGATCCGGATCAGGCCCGCGGCGACGGAGACGGCGAGCACGTGGCCGGCGTAGTAGATGTCGATCGCCTCCTTGAGCCGCCAAAACAGCTCTTGGGGCGAGCCGTCGTCGCCGATGATCGCCTTCCAGAAGCGCAGCGGGCCGTGCTCGATGACCGGGGCGAAGAGGAACTCGCGGCCGCTCGGGAAGAGCATCTGCAGGCGCTCGTGCTCGATGACGAAATCCTCGCGGCGCAGGCCGAGGCCGCGGAGCTGGTCGCCGAGCAGGCTGGGCAGCGGGCGCAGGCCGCGGAAGCGCTCGAGGCGGCGCTGCGCGCCGACGAGGCCGGCGTCGCGCAGGACCTCGCTAAAGATGTCCTCGACCTCGCCCCAGGTGCCCCAGAGCGGCAAGGTCGCGAGGACATGTCCGCCGGGACGGGTCACCCGGCAGAGCTCGCCGAGCACGACGCCGAGATCGACGCCTTCCCCAAGGACCAGGTTGGCGACGACGACGTCGTAGGTGGCGGGCGCCATCGACGCGACCTCATCGAGGGCGCCTGGCTTGAAGTAGACGCGGCCCTTCCACTCGGGGCGGACGCGGCTCTTCGCGACGTCGATGAGGGTCTCGTCGGGCTCGAGGGCGAGCACCCGCGAGCCCTCGCCGAGGCGCTGGAGCAGCTCGGCGGTCATGCGGCCGGGGCCGCACTGCACGTCGAGCGCGAAGAGGCCGGGGCGCACCGGCAGGTTGCGGAGGATCAGCCGCGCGAAGCGATCGTGCCAGATCGGCGCGATCTCCCGATCGATCACGCGCGCGACGCGGCGGTCGCGTACGACGGGCCCTTGGGTTGCTCCTCCGCCTTGGGTGGTCACGGGGTCGGCTTCGCGGGGGTTCGGGGGCTGGATCGGTGCGCGGCGATCACGGGCGGACGATCACGCCGAACTCGTAGTTGCTGCCCTCGCCGTTGGCGATCGCGAGGTCCTTGGTCGCGCACTCCGCCTCGACGTCGGTGATGCAGTAGTCGAAGCCGATGTTGACCACCCAGTGGCGGCCAGAGATGTTCGCGCTGACGCCGGGGTCGGTGAAATTGATCCCGTGGAAGAAGCCGTCGAAGGCCGCGCCCGCGCCGAGCTTGCCGCTCATGCTGGCCGACACCGAGGCCGAGCCAGAGAGGGTGTTGTAGCCGAAGAAGAACTTGAAGAAGCAGGCGGGGGCGCTGCAGGTCCGCAGGACCTCGACCCGCGGATCGGGGGTGTTGACGCCGTACGCCGCGGTGCCGCCGTTCATCTGCGTGGTGCCCGGCTTGAGGGTGCTGGCGGCGCCCATGAAGGTCTTGTTGACCGTGTACGCGTTGCCCGGCTGCACCGACTGCGGCGCGCAGTACGGCACGTGGGCGATGATGTTGCCCTGGATGAACGAGGTGATCCAGACGTACATGCCATAGCGCTGGCTCGGATCGACCGTGCCCTGGATCTGGCAGGTGTCGCTGGTCACCGAGATCCCCGCCGGGAAGTTGCCGTTGCCGAGGCCGCCGCGCAGCTCGCAGGTGATCGCGGTGCCGTCGCCGCCGACCAAGACGCCGTTGTCGATCAGGTCCTGGAGGGACACTCCGGGGCCGACGCAGCCGTCTGGGTAGGCCTCGAGGAGCTTGTCGCCGTCGACGTCGAGGCGGGGGAAGATCTCGAGGATGCCGCAGTCGGTCTCGAAGGCGGCGCCGGTCGCGTCGGTGGCGATGAGGGTGACCTGGAACTGGCCGACCTCGGTGGGCGTGCCGGTGATCAGGCCGCTCGCGGGATCGAGGGCGAGGCCCATCGGCAGGCCGACGGCCTCCCACGTGTAGGGCGCGACGCCGACGTTGATCATCGGCGCGAAGGTGTAGGGCTCGCCGAGGATGCCGTCGGCGATCGAGCCGCTGTCGTCGGTGCAGATCACGCCGCCGGCGACGACGACGAGCTTGCCGCAGCTCACGCGCGCCACCTGCGCGGGCTTGGAGCTGTCCTTGACGATGATCGTCGGGAAGTACTCGCCCTCGGTGGTCGCGACGCCGCTGATCTCGCCGGTCTCGGGGTTGATGGTGAGGCCGGGGGGCAGATCCTCGGCGCTCCAGGTGAGCGGCGCCCTCGCGTTCGAGGCGTCGAAGTCCGGCGTGAAGGAGTACGGGACGCCGATAAAGGCCTGCGGGATCGTCTGACAGTCGACGGTCACTGGCGCGGGGAAGGAGTAGGGCGCGAGCTCGTCGCGGTTACACCCCGCGCTCACGAGGAGGAGTCCAAGGGTCAGGAGGCGGTGGCTCGTTCTCATCGTCCAAACTCCGAAGGTTGCCGACGCTTTTTGCGGTAGAAGTCGCTCTATCCGCGGCCGGTCGGCGGCAGGTTATCATGAGCAAATAGCGCGCGCTACGCGGCAGATCAAGGAAGTGGCGGCGCTCAGGCGCCCTTACGCGCCCACCCCGCGGCCGACCAGGCGCTCGATCGCCTCGATGTCCTTCGGGATCGCGGCGGTGAGGACCTCAGGGGCCCCCTCGGTGCAGAGCACGTCGTCCTCGATGCGGATCCCGCGGACGTCGGCGAAGGCGGCCAGGCGCGCGCGATCGAGGGCGCCGCTGTCGTCGAAGGGGCCGCAGAGGCCGCGATCGGCGAGGATCGCCGGGACTTGATAAAAACCCGGCTCGATGGTCACGAGCATGCCGGGCGCCAGGTCGCGATCGAGGCGGAGGTAGCCGAGGCCGAATTGCTGGGCCCTCGCGCGGTCAGGGGCGTAGCCGGCGCGGTCGCCGAGATCTTCCATGTCGTGGACGTCGAGGCCGAGCAGGTGGCCGAGGCCGTGCGGAAAAAAGAGGGCGTGGGCGCCCCGCTCGACCAAACCCTCAGGCTCGCCGCGGAAGATCCCGAGCTCGACGAGGCCGCGGGTGAGCTCCAACGCGGCGTACAAGTGGATGTCTCGGTAACGGGCCCCGGGGCGGACGCGCTCGATCGCGGCGCGCTGGGCGGCGAGCACGACCTGATAAAGATCGCGCTGGGTCGAGGTATAGCGGCCGGAGACCGGCCAGGTGCGGGTGACGTCGCTGGCCCAGCCCGCGTGCTCGGCGCCCGCGTCGACGAGCAGGAGATCGCCCGCGGCCATGGTGTGGCCGTGGCCCTCGTTGTGGAGCACTTCGCCGTGCACGCTGACGATCGAGCCGTAAGCGGGCTGCATGCCGCGGGCGAGCATCTCCGCCTCGATCGCCGCGACGACGGCGTGCTCGAGCCGGCCAGGAGCGGTGGCGGCCATGCCGGCGAGGTGGGCGGCGTAGGTGCCCTCGGCGGCGGCTCGTAGGTGCTGCAAGGCGGCGTCGTCGTGGCGGAGGCGGAGCTCGATCAGCGCGTCCGCGAGCGCTGCGTCGCCGCCGGTGAGGGGGGCTGGGCCGAGCTCGGCGTCGTCGTGGAGCGCCCACGCGCGGCCGAGCAGGGCGCCTTGACTTAGCCGGGTGAGCGGATCGATCGCGGGTACAGTGGCGATCCGGTCGGCGCCGACGTGGAGGCGCGAAGATAAGGTGCGGAGGGCGTGGACGCGCGCGACGCCGGTGCGCGCGGCGATCTCTTCAAGGGAAGGGGACTCGCCGTGCCAGAGGGCGGCGCCGGGCGGATCTTCGGGGAGGTAGAGCTCCCAGATGTCCCCCTCGCCGACCAAGACGGCCTGCTGGATCCCGCAGCCGACGAGGTAGAGGAAGTGGCTGTCGGGGCGGTACGCGTAGGTGTTGGCGGCGTAGTTACGCGGGCGAGCGCGGCCCGCGAAGATCATCGTCGTCGCGCCAGCGACGCGGGTCGCGAGGCGAAGGCGGCGCTCTTGGTAGACCTCGGGGGGCTGCGTGGGGAGCGAGAGCATGACTGCTGTTGTACACCAGCCGGGATCGCCCCCGCGGCTGAGGCGCGCGGGCGGGGATCTCCTCCTGGCTTCTTCCACAGCGGCGGCGGCGCGGCTACCCTCTCGCGACCTTGAGCGCCCCACCGGATGATCGCCCTGCGGCCACGCGGCTGCGACCGGACCCGCGGGTGCTGCTGACGTTGACCGCGCTGGCGCTGCTCAGCCGGCTGGTGTGGAACCTGTGGATCCACCCGCCTGGCGAGTACGTGTTCAGCGATATGGGCCAATACGTGCTGCGGGCCAAGAACTTGGCCGAAGCCGGGTTCGTGTGGGGGCAGCGGACGTTGGCGTGGCAGTCGTTCGGCACCCACTACCTGCTGGCGGCGGTGTTTAAGGTGTTCGGCGTGGAGCCACCCCACACCGCGGGGGCGGTCGTCTTCGCGCTGCTCGGCGCGGGCTCGGTGCCGCTGACGTATCTGGTCGCGTGTCAGGTGATGAAGCGGGCGTGGATGGCCACCACCGCGGGGGTGCTGGCGCTGCTCTGGTATCCGAACGTCGCGACCACCGGGTACTTCCTGTCGGAGACGCCGTTCCTCTTCTTCCAGCTCCTGGCGAACTTTTGGATGCTGCGCACCTTCCAAGAGGGCAAACGCGCGGTGGCGGCGGGGATCGCCGCGGGGATCTGCTTCATGCTGCGGCCGCAGAGCGCGGTCTTCTTTGTGCTGGTGTTCGTGACCTGGCTGGTCAACGTGCGCCGGCTGCCGGCGGTGCGCGCTCGCCAGGTGATCGGCTTCGCGGCGCCGCTGCTGCTCGCGTTCTTGTTCAGCTTGACGCGCTTCTACCTGCACACCGGCTACTGGGGCGGGGTCGCGGAGAGCGCGAATATGAACATGACGGCCGGGCGCTGCCATAACATCGTGACGCAGGCCTTCCCGAGCCAACGCGCGCTCGAGCGCAGCGTCGAGACGGGGAACACGCGCGACGGCCGGCGGGTGAGCGTGCCGGGGCTGCGGGCGCTGGCGGGGCTGCCGAACTATCACCCGCTGGCGCTGCGACCGGCGCTCGGCGGCGAGACGATCCGCTTCGTCGGCTACATCGGCGACCCGTTCATCCACCGCGACCTCCAGCGCCGCTGCGTGCGCCGCACCGGCCTGGTCGGGCAGCTCCGCTACGCGCTCGGGAACCTGTCTCTACAGTGGTTCTTCGCCAAGCAGTGGCCGGATCAGGAGCCGAAGGCGCGGAAGTACTTCATGCCGATCGCGGAGGCGTACCGCTACCTCTTCGCGGCGGTGTTCTTGGCGCCGTCGCTGCTGGGCGTGGGCCTGGCGCTGCGGCGCCTGCGAGCCGAGCCGGCGATGGCGCTGCTGGCCTGGCAGATCGTCGGGTCGATGGTGATCGCGGCGATCTTCTTCGGAGACGTCCGGCTGCGCACGCCGTACGACCCGTACGCGCTGATCTTGGCGATCTATGCGGCGGCGCAGGTGATCGAGGCGGGTCGGTGGCTGCGCGAGCGCTACCGCAATCGTGTGAGCTGACGCAGGCGCGCGCGTGGCCTCGGGCCGCGGGCGTGTGGTAGCCATCGCCGATGCCCGTCGTCGATGTCGCCACCTATCACCGTATGCTCGATCACGCGAAGGCGGGGAAGTTCGCCTACCCGGCGATCAATATCACCTCGCCGAGCACGATCTCCGCGGCGCTGGCGGCCTTCGCGGAGGCAGGCAGCGACGGGATCTTGCAGGTGAGCACCGGCGGCGGCGAGTTCGCGTCGGGGCAGAAGGTGAAGGACGCGGCGCTGGGGGCGATCTGCTTGGCGGAGTACGTGCACCGCGTGGCGGATCGGTACCCGATCAACGTCGCGCTGCACACCGACCACTGCCCGGCGAACAAGGTCGACTCGTTCTTGCGGCCGCTGCTCGCGGAGACGGCGCGGCGCAGGGCGGCGGGGCTGCCGAACTTGTTCTCGTCCCACATGTTCGACGGCTCCGAGCTGCCGCTGCACGACAACCTGGCGCGCTCGGTCGAGCTGCTGCGCGAGTGCGCGGCGCTGGAGCTGATCCTCGAGGTCGAGGCGGGGGTGGTCGGCGGCGAGGAGGACGGGGTGAACCACGAGGACGCGCCGGCGGAGAAGCTGTACACGACCCCGGAAGATATGGTCGCGGTGGCGCGGGCGCTGGGCGCGGTGGCGGGCGGCCGCTACATGTTCGCGGCGACCTTCGGCAACGTGCACGGGGTGTACAAGCCGGGCAACGTGAAGCTGCGGCCGACGATCCTGCGCGACGGGCAAGCGGCGGTGGCGCGGGCGCTGGGCGAGTCGGCGCGCTTCGACCTGGTCTTCCACGGCGGCTCGGGCTCGGCGATCGAGGAGATCCACGAGACGCTGGAGTACGGGGTGATCAAGATGAACATCGACACGGACACGCAGTACGCGTACACGCGGCCGATCGCCGATCACATGCTCAAGAACTACGACGGCGTCCTGAAGGTCGACGGCGAGGTCGGCAACAAGAAGCACTACGACCCGCGCGGCTACCTGAAGTCGGCCGAAAAAGGCATGCAGGCGCGGATCGTCCAGGCGTGCCGTGACCTGCGCTCGGCGGGGCAGAGCCTGGCGCGCGCGAAAAAATCGAGCTGATGCGGATCCATATCGACGCGGAGCGGCCGGCGCCGCGCAAGCTGCAACCAGTGGTCGAGGCGCTTCGTCGCGATCAGGTGGTGATCTACCCGACGGACACGGGCTACGCGTTCGGCTGCGCGCTCTCGAGCCCGAAGGCGATCGCGTCGCTGCGGCGGCTGAAGGGGATCGACGACCGCCACGCGAAGCCGCTGACGATGTTGGTGAAGGACCTGGCGGAGATCGGCCGCTACGCGCACATGGGCACGTCGCTCTATCGCCTGTGCAAGCGGCTGCTGCCCGGGCCGTATACGCTGGTGCTGCGGGCGACCTCCGACACGCCGCGGTCGATGTACAACCGCCACCACGAGGTGGGCATCCGGATCCCAGATCACCCGGTGTGCCGGATGTTGGTCGAGCTGCTGGGGGAGCCGCTGCTGACCGGCTCGGTGACGAAGGCCGAGGACGTCCCGGAGCTCGAGGAGCCAGAGCTGCTGGAGGGCCGCTACGCGCGCGAGGTCAGCGTGGTCATCGACTCGGGGCCGCTGTGGCCGGACCCGTCGACGGTGCTGCGCATGACCGACGACGAGATCGAGGTGCTGCGCGAGGGCAAGGGCGAGCTGCCCTTCGGAGCAGATTAGTTCGTAATTTTTAGGCCCTAATCTTCTTCATCGCGCTTGAGATCTTGGCCCGCTCGGCGGCGAGCACGGCGGGGTCGAGGGTGACGCTGACGGGGCAGTGATCGGAGCCGAGCACGTCGGGGTGGTGGGCGGCGCCCCTTAAAAAATCGGCGGCGGCGGGGGAGGCGAGGATGTAGTCGATCCTCCAACCAACGTTGCGGCCGCGCGCGCCTTGGCGCTGGCTCCACCAGGTGTAGTGGCCGGCTTCGTCCGGGTGCAGGCTGCGGAAGGTGTCGACCCAGCCGGCCGCGAGCCAGCGGGCGAGCTCGCCCCGCTCCTCGGGGAGGAAGCCGCTGGTCTTGTGGTTCTCGCGCGGGCGGGCGAGGTCGATGGGGGCGTGCGCGGTGTTAAAATCGCCCATCACGAGGACGCGGGCGCCGCGGCGGCGCAGCGGCTCTAAGCGGTCGAAGAGGCGGCGGTAGAAGTCGAGCTTGTAGGGGACGCGGCTGTTGTCGCGCTGCTGGCCGTTGCCGTTGGGAAAATAGACGTTGGCGACGGTGAGCGGGCCGAGCGTGGCGATCTGGAGGCGGCCCTCCGCGTCGAAGCGGGGCTCATGCAGGGTGGTCTCGACGGCGTCGATCGGGACGCGGCTGAAGAGGCCGACGCCCGAGTAGCCAGGGCGCTCGGCCTCGACGAAGTGGGCGCTCCACTCGGGTGGATCAGCGAGCTCGGGCGGGAGCTGGGCGCGGCTGGCTCGCACCTCCTGCACAGCGACGATCGCGGCGTCGCTGCCGCTGAGCCACGCGCCGAAGCCCTTGCGCGCGCAGGCGCGGAGGCCGTTGACGTTCCACGAGAGGACTCGCATCGCGGTGGCTATGACGGTCATTATTGCGCGCTGTCAAGCCGCGTGGATTTTGCCTTGCAAATGCGGAAGAGCGGCGCTAGGTGAGCCCCCGTGTTGTCGCAAATGACGTGGCGCGCGCCTGCGCCCCAGATCCTCGCAGCTTTGGCGCCGTATTGGCGCTCTGTCAGGGAATCGGGCTAAGAGGCGGGCGCCGCGGGGCGATCGATCGCACGCGACGGGAGAGGGACGATGAACCACGAGCTGACGACGAAATCGATGAAGAAGGTGCTCGCCGAGTTCGTGAGCACCAAGGCCGCGGGCATGACCCGACGGGCGCTGCGCAACTACGAAGAGGTGCTCGACCTCTTCGGCGAGTTCCTCGAGGAGCGAGGGGTGACGACGCTCGAATGGGGGGCGGCGCCAGCGGCCCCCGTGACCAAGAAGCGCGGGGCGACGGTCGAGCAGGTGATCGCGCTCTTCGACGACTTTAACGAGGTGTACCTGGTGAGCACGGTGAAGGCGGAGCGCGAGTTCTTGCGCGCGGCCGCGTTGACCTGCCGGGACCTCGGGCGCTGGCTGCAGACGCTGGGGCAGCGGCCGCAGCGGCGGCCCTCCGAGACGACCCCCGTGCACGCGTAGAGAGCGGCTCAGGCGATCACAGGGAGGCGACGCGCGCCCTGGGATCGCGGCGGCGGCGCGCCGAGCCAAGGATCGGCGGGCGCTTCGTCGCGGGCCTCGTCGGCCGCCGTGGGGCGGGCGAGCAGGCGAGGGTCGAGGAGGTGGGTGGGGCTGACGTTGCGCAGCGCGTTGAGCATCACAGCGCGCAGGTTGGGGATCTTGCCCTCGAGCTCGCTGAGCAGGGCGGACATGGCCTCGCGCTGGAGGCCGCTCTGCGAGCCGCAGAGGTTGCACGGGAGGATCGGGTAGGCGGCGGCGCGGGCGTGCGCGGCGATCTCGTCCTCGGCGCACTCGATGAGCGGGCGGATCACCTGGAAGCGGCCGTCGTCGGTGGTGTAGCCGGCGGGCATGGCTTGCAGCTTGCCGGCGTAGAAGAGGTTCATCAGCAGCGTCTCGAGGGCGTCGTCGCGGTGGTGGCCGAGGGCGATCTTGTTGCAGCCGAGGCGGGCGGCGGCGGTGTAGAGGATCCCGCGCCGCAGCCGCGAGCAGACGGTGCAAAAGGCCTTACCGGCGGGGGTGCGGGCGATGACCTCGGAGTAGGTGTCTTCTCGTAGGATCTCAAACGGGACGTCCGCGCCGCTCAGCCACCGCGCGAGCGGGGCGCCGTCGTAGCCGGGTTGGTTCTGGTCGAGGTGGACGGCGGTGAGGCGGAACTCGAAGGGGGCGCGGCGCTGGGCCTCACGCAAGAGATCGAGCAGGGTGTAGGAGTCTTTTCCGCCGGAGACGGCGACCATGACGTGATCGCCGGCCTCGATGAGGCGGTAGCGGGCGATCGTCTTGGTCATCGACCGCGCGAGGCGGCGGCGTAGGTCGGGGGCGAGCTCGCTCGACATGGGCCTGGCTCAACGCTGGTGCTTGGCCTTCCACTCGGCGTACGGCTCGCCGTAGACGCGCTCGCGGGCCTGGTCGGTGCTCAGCGCGAGGCCGCGGGCCTCGGCGGCCTCTTGGTACCAGCGCGCGAGGCAGTTGCGGCAGAAGCCGGCGAGGTTCATGAGGTCGATGTTCTGGACGTCCGTGCGCCCCTGGAGGTGCTGGACGAGGGCGCGGAAGGCGGCGGCCTCGAGCTCGGTGGTGGTCGCTGTTTCAGTGGACATGGCTCTTTAGTCTCTTCGTCGCTACACAGACGATCATGCGCGCCCCGAGCGCGAACGATCCAAAATTAAAATTAAAAAAAGATCCCGCGGACGAGGGTCATGGGCTCGCGGCGGAGGGTGCGCAGGGTGAAGTCGACGAGCACGCGGTCGAAGTTGTCGCGGGGGTACTGAAAAAAGACGTCGGCGACCTCGCGGCGGTCGAGGCCGAAGCGCGCGAGGCCGTGGGTGTGCTCGATCTGCACGGCCCTGCGGAAGCAGTCGGCGGGCGCCTGGAGGCCGCGCTGGGGGAGCAGGCGGTGGTTGAAGAGCAGGCACTCGCGGATCAGCGCGGGCTCGACGCCGCCGAGCTCCCAGCCGTCGGTCTCCCGCTCGAAGAGGGCGAGCGAGCGGTGGAGGTAGGTCTGGCCGCGGTCCTGGGTGGTGACCAGGCCGAGGTCGTGGACCATGGCGATCAGGTAGGCGACGTTGCTGTCGAGCTCGACGCCTCGCTTCGTCATGAGCATGCAGGCGAGGCGGTGCAGGCGGCGGCAGTGGTTGCGCAGGCCGTCGCCCTCGTAGGGGCTGGTGCGGTCGAAGATCTCGTCGGCGAGCTCCACGAGGTCGCTGGTCGACGAAGGTGCGGCGCTCGGGGACTGGGTGCTACGCATACGAGGCTCCTGAGCGGCAGGATCGGCAAAAATCCAGCAATTGCCAAGGCGCCGGCGTGTGCGCTGGGTCAGGCGGTGAGCGGGCCGACGCCGATCTCCCCTAACAAAATGTCGACGACCGCGCGCTGCATGTCGATCCGGCGAGCCTCCGGAAAACCCATCCAGGTCTCGACGCAGACGCCGACGCAGCCGATCGCGTCGACGATGACCTCGGTCGACGAGGTGGCGACCGGATAATAGTGCGCGGCCCAGCGCTCCGCTTCGTCGCGGAGCTGATGGTTGAGGCGCTCGACGGCGCGGTCGATGAGCGCAGGGGCCGGCTTGACGCCGTAGACGAGGGTCTGCCCGAAGCTGGGCACGACGGCGGGGTCGTAGCGCTTGTGGCTCTCGTGCAAGGTGGCCATCAAGGCGGGGCGCTCGTCCTGCACGAGATCCATGAAGCGGCGGGCGAGCCTTCGTTCGCGCTCGGGGGCGTCGGCGTCGCCAGGGAAGCAGCGGTTGAGATCGAGGCCGCCGGGGGCGGCGCGGGCGCGGGCGCGGTAGGCGGGCGGGTTCATCACGGGGATGACGATGAGGCGGCCGCGAGCGGGGCGCAGGCCGGCCTCGAGGAGCTCTTGGAGGGCGTGTACGCCGGCGATCTCGTCGCCGTGGATGCCCGCTTGGATGAGGGCGCAGGGGCCAGGCTCGGGGCCCTCAAAGACGTGGATCGGCAGGGTGGGCGAGAAATAGTGGATCCCAGGGGCGAGCGGCATCGCGCTGGTGAGCATCGCCGGGGCGCGCCGCGCGTGCAAGGCGCGGCCGCGACGCTCGCGGGCTCACGAGATCCCGAGGGTGCGCGCGGTCGGGGAGGTCTCGACCGTGGCGGGGTCCGGCATGGTGCCGAGCACACGATCTCCGAGGTGCATGGTGACGCCCATCCAGTAGCGCTCGTTCTTAAAGTGGTGGAGGCGGTGGTAGCGCCAGATCCGGCGGTAGAGGGCGCTCTTGGGGCGGTAGTTGGTGTGGGTGAGGTAATGGATCCACTCGTAGGTGAGCGCCATCGTCAGGGTGGCGAGCATGGCGGTGGCGAAGAGCTGGACGGTGGGGGTGACGAGCCACCAGCCGAGGGCGGTGACGACGAGGCCGACGAGGCCGATGCGCTTGGGGATGAAGATCAGGTCGAGCTGCCACGGGGCGCGGTGGTGGGCGCGGTGCGCCTGCGCTGCTTGCAGGTCGAGGGCGCGCCCGAAGAGGCTCCTGGGGCGGAAGTGGAGGATGTAGACGTGGATCAGCCACTCGATGAAGGGCTGCGCGGCGAGCACGACCAGCGGCAAGAGCAGATCCCAGCCGGTGAAGCCGCCGAGGGCGAGGCGGGCGGCGAGGGCGGCGATCACGAGGGTGAGGAGCGCCTGCGGGCTGGTGAAGCGCAGGAAGACGAGCGCGGCGGCGAACAGCGAGGGGGACTTGCCGCGGTGGGTGGGCTCTCGGTCGAGGCTCGGGGCGGTCATGAGGCGTTCTCCTTGTCTTGCTCTTCGGCCAGGTCCCGAGGGCTAGACTCTTCGATCGCCGCGATCACCTGGAAGATCGCGCCGGAGCCCTTGTCGATGAGGGCGCGGGCGACGTGGGTCGCCGAGAGGTCGTCGCCGCGGCGGACCGCGTCGGCGATCGCGCGGTAGGAGGCGAGGTCGCGCAGCTCATCGCCCATGACCTCGACCAAGATCTCGCGGAGGTCGTCGTAGGTCTCGCGCAGGCTGTTGAAGGCGAGCTCGTAGGCGATGTTGTCGGCGCCGATGACCAAGAGGTCCCAAAACTCGAGCGCGAGCCCCTGGAGCGCGGGTAGGTCGGCGGCGGCGGCCTCCATCGCGGCGACTCGCTCGGCGAGGCGAGCGATCAGCGCCGGGGTCGCTCGGCGGGCGCAGAGGCGGGCGATGTCCGGGGCGAGCGCGGCGCGCATCTCCATGGTCGAGCGCGCGACCTTGAGATCGATGGTGCCCTCGGCGGTGTAGAGGAGCTGCGCGAGCAGGTGCAGGCTGCCGGTGCGCTTGAAGTCGAGGACGTGGCTGCCGCCGCCGTGCTGGATCGTGATCAGGCCGGCCTGCGAGAGCCGCTTGAGGGCCTCGCGGACGGCGCCTCGGTTGACTTTGAGGGTCTCGCAGAGGACCCGCTCGGAGGGGAGGGCGGTGCCAGGGGCCATGCGGCCGCGGACGATCTCGGCGGAGAGTTGGTCAAACACCGCGTCCGAGAGCGAGCGGCGGGAGATCGGTTTGAGGCTGATGACCACCCTTGAAGCCTGACTTCATCTCATCATCTGGTCAACTGGTATGACCACTTAATGTCGCGCAAAAAAAAGAGAGGATGTGGCGATGCGCGGAAAGGCTCGCTGACCCAGTCTCTTATGAAAATGCTAGCGGTCGAAGCGCTGCCAGCGGCCGTCGATGAGGCGCTCGTGCGGCAGGAAGCGCGCCTTGTAGGCCATCGACGCGCAGTCGCGGATGTAGAAGCCGAGGTAGAGGTGGCGGAGCTGCCAGCGACGGCAGAGCTCGACCTGCGTGAGGATCGAGAACACGCCCGGAGAGATCGGCTCGTAGTCGGGGTCGAAGTAGAAGTACACGGCGGAGAGGGCGGTCGCGGCGCGGTCGACCAGGGCGACGCCGATGAGCTGGCCGTCGACGCGGTAGCGCAGCTCGAAGGTGTCGCAGCAGGTGTCGACGAGGAAGGCGCGGTATCCCTGCTCGTCCATCGGGGTGTCGTCGAGGGCGAGGCCTCGGCCGATCTTGTGGCGGTTATAGAGCGCGAGGCGCTCGTCGCTGAATTCCGGCGGGCCCGTCTCGACCTCGATCTCGGCGGCGCCGCGGGCGTAGGCGCGTCGCTGACCGCGACCGGGGGTGAAGGTCGCGACGTCGAGGCGGATCGGCTCGCAGGCGACGCAGCTGGCGCAGGCGGTCCGGTAGAGCAGCACGCCTTGGCGGCGGTCGCCGGCCTGCAAGCGGGCGTCAAACTCGGCCGGCGAGAGCCAACGCGTGGGCAAGCGCATCGGCAAGCGCGCCAGGGGCGCGGGCAAGTAGGGGCAGGGCATCGGCTCGTCGTGGACGAGCAGCTCCGGGGGCACCGCAGGGAGCAGGCGAGGGCGCAGACTCACGAGCCGCTGAGTATACGACCGCCGACGCTGCTACGCTGTGGCGGTGCCTCTTGAGGTGATCGAGGGGGTCGATCTTTTCGCGCTGCGGACGCCGACGCTGCCGCCCGCGACGACCACGAACAGCGCGCTGGTGGGTCGACGTCGCTTCGTGGTGATCGAGCCGGCGACTCCGCACGCGGACGAGCAAGCGACCCTCGACGCGGCGATCGCGGCGCGGATCGACGCCGGCGCCGAGGTGGTGGGCGTGGTCATCACGCACCACCACGGCGATCACGTCGGCTACGCGGCGGCGCTCCGCGATCGCCTCGGGGCGCCGCTCTTCGCCCACCCCGCGACGGCGGCGCGGGTGCCCTTCGCGGTCGACGCGGCGCTCGTCGACGGCGACGTGATCGAGCTCGGTGATGGGGTCGCGCTCGCGGCGATCCATACGCCCGGTCACGCGCCCGGCCACTTGGTCTTGCACGAGCGCCAGAGCGACGTCGTCTACGCCGGAGATCTCGTCGCAGGTGTCGGCACGATCTTGGTCGATCCGTCGGATGACGGCGATATGGCGGCGTACCTCGCCTCGCTCGAGAAGATCGCCGCGCTCGCGCCGCGCCGGCTGATCCCCGCGCACGGGCCGGTGATCACGGAGCCTGCGGCGCACCTGCGGCGCACGTGGGAGCACCGGATGATGCGTGAAGAGCGGCTGCTCCACGCCCTGTCTCGTGGCCCCTTGGTCGACGACGCCCTGCTCGCCGCGGTCTACCACGATACACCGGCCGCGCTGTGGCCGCTCGCTCGCCTCGCGCTCGCGGCTCACCTGCAAAAGCTCCTCCGTGAGGGGCAGGTCGCCCGCGACGGGGACTCCCTCCGCCTGCGCAAGCGCGGACGCACCCGCGAGCAGGATCTCCGGTAAACGGCGCCTTCGCCGGCCTAAGAGCGTCGGCGCGCGCTGCTCCGCCATTTTGCTAGCGACATCAGGCGAGGCCGCGGCTACCATCGCGGAATGAATTCGGTCGAGGCTGCGCGACCGCGCGGTGAAGACCTGAAGCGCACGAGGAGCCTCCATGTCTACGCCGCCCAAAGTCATCGTCGTTGACGACAATCTCCTGAGCGCCGACATGCTCTCGCGTCGCCTCCGCCGCAAGGGTTATGAGGTGCTCACCGCGTCCGATGGCGATGAGGCGATCGAGGTCGCTGAGCGCGAGATCCCCGACCTGATCCTGATGGACATGAGCCTGCCCCGTAAGGACGGCTGGACCGCGACCAGGATCCTCAAACAAGGCGCTCGGACCAAGGGGATCCCGGTGATCGCGTTGACCGCCCACGCGATGTCCGGCGACCGCGAGAAGGCGCTCGAGGCGGGCTGTGACGACTACGACACGAAGCCCGTCGACCTGCGCCGCTTGCTCACGAAGATGTCCCGCTTCGTGCCAGAACCGACCCCGTAATTGTAGCGACGGGCCGACTCCCCACAGGTCGCCCGACGACCTCACCCCCAAGGAGCGACGGCCATCGGAGAGTCTAGCCAAGAGCGATCGTTCGGCGCGACCACCTCCGAGGTGAGGGCGGAGGTCGACGCGCTCTGCGCCGCGATCCAAGGCCGTTATGGCGCGGTGCCTGCGCTCTTCGTGCCCGCCCTCGCCGCTCCGCTGTCGCTCGCGCGCCGCTGGTCCGAGGCGCAAACGATCGACAAAGGTCTGCTGCTCGGCGCTTGTCTGGGGCACGCGCTGCTCGCCCTTCTCCATGTCGGCGGTCAGCGCCCATACGCGGTCGCGTGGCACCTGCGCGCGCTGGCGGAGGCCGCGACAGGAGACGCGGAGCGCCACTTCGACGCCTGGGCGGAGGCGCTGGTGGAGGCGTTGGGGCAGCCGCGTAGCTCGGTCTCGGCGCAGCTCGCTCGCCTCACGCTGATCCCCGAGGACGCGCCAGGGCGGGAGCGGCTGGCGATCTCGGCGCTGCTAGCGGCCAGCCTCGCGTGGAGCCGCGATCAGCACGATGAGGGCCTTCGCCGCTCGCTTCGGGCGCTGCTCGGGCCCGCGCGTTATTGCCAGTGGTCGGAGCTGATCACGATCTACGGCGCTTGGTCCGAGTGGCTGCGGTCGTTCTCCGCCGAGATCTCGCTGGACGCCGAGCCGCCGCTCGCCGCGGCGCTGGAGCGCTTGGTCGCGGCCAACCCGGCGCTGTCGCGGCTGCTCGACGCCGAGGCGAAGACGGCGGCGGCGGCGGGCGAAGCGGCGCGAGCTCGGCCGCGCAAGGTCGACGTCGACGCCGTCCACACCGGGATCTTGCAGGTCGACCTCGACGGCCGCGTGGTGCTCACCAACGCCGAGTCGCGGCGGATGTTCGGCCTCGAGATCGCGGAGCTGGGCGAGCCCGCGGACTTTCGACTGGCCGCGCTCGCGGGGCTGATCTTCCGCGAAGACGGGGGCCTGTGCCCGGTCGAGGAGTTCCCGGCGATGCGCTGCTTGGCGACCGCGGTCGCGCAGCCGCCGGTGACGCTGGGCGTCCATCGCCGCGACGGGACGACGCTGTGGGCGAGCTACTCAGCGCGTCCGCTGCTCGACCCGCAGAGCGGCGAGTTCTGCGGGGTCACCGTGACTATCGTCGACATCAGCGCGCGTAAGGAGGCCGAGGCGGCGCTGCAAGCGACCGAGGATCGCTACCGGGCGCTGATCGAGTCCTCGGACAGCATGATCTTCCTGTTTGACCCCGACGGCCGGGTGCTCGCGGCGAACGCCGCGGTGGGCGAGTACCTTCGGCGCCCGGTGAGCAGCCTGATCGGGCGGACGATCCACGAGCTGGTCGCCGACCGCTCGCTCGCCGACGCGTACTTCGCCCGCAACCAGAAGGTGCTCGAGGGCGGCGAGGGGATCCTGGTCGAGGAGATGATCGAGCTTGGCGCCGAGCTGCGGTGGCTGTCGACGCGGCTGCGGCCGATCGTCCGCGCCGACGGCGAGGTCTACGCGGTGCAGGCGGTGGTCCGCGACATCACCCAGCGGCGCACCGCGGAGATCGCCCTGCGCGAGCGCGAGGAGCAGTCGCGGCACGACGCCCTGCACGACCCGCTGACGCGGCTGCCGAACCGAGTGCTGCTGATGGACCGCCTCGCCGGCGAGGTGATCCACGCGCGCCGCCACGAGGGCTACCTCTTCGCGGTGCTCTGCCTCGACCTCGACCGCTTCAAGAACATCAACGACAGCCTCGGCCACGGCGTCGGCGACCAGCTCTTGATCGACCTCAGCCGCCGCCTCTACGAGTGCCTCGGCCCTGAGGATACGCTCGCGCGCACCGGCGGCGACGAGTTCGTGCTGCTGCTCAAGGACCTGCGCGAGCCGACCGACGCGCTCAAGGTCGCCGACCGCGTGCTCGCGCTGCTGAGCCAACCCGTGACGATCCACGGCCACGAGATCCACACGCCGACGAGCATCGGCGTGGCCTTCTGGTCGCCCAGCTGCGAGCGCGCGGAGGACATCCTGCGCGACGGCGATACGGCGATGTTCCGCGCGAAGAGCCGCGGCAAGAACCGCTATGAGATCTTCGACAAGGCGATGCACGCGGAGGCGCTGCAGCTGCTCGTGCTCGAGAACGACCTGCGGCGGGCGGTCGTGCACGGCGAGTTCCTCCTGTACTACCAGCCGGTCGTCGTGCTCGAGAGCGGCGAGCTCGCGGGCTTCGAGGCGCTGATCCGGTGGGTGCACCCGACCCGCGGGCTGGTGCTGCCGGGCGACTTCATCGCCTTCGCCGAGGAGACAGGGATCATCGTGCAGATCGGCGAGTGGGTGCTCCGCGAGGCTTGCCGACAGATGCAGCGCTGGCAGGTGCTCTACCCGACGGAGCCGCGCCTGACGATCTCGGTGAACCTCTCCGGCAAGCAATTCGCGCAGCCAGGGCTGATCACGCGGGCGCTGCGGGACACCGCGCTCGACCCGGCGAGCCTGAAGCTCGAGATCACCGAGAGCGTGATCATGGAGGACCCGAAGGCGGCGAGCGAGCTGCTGCGCGAGCTGCAAGGCCAGCAGATCCAGTCGTACGTCGACGACTTCGGCACCGGCTACTCGTCGCTCAGCTACTTGCAGCGCTTCCCGACCTCGGCGGTCAAGATCGATCGCTCCTTCGTCTCGAACATCGGGCCCCAAGGCGAGAATTCGGCGATCGTGCGGACGATCGTCAACCTCGCGCATAACCTCGGCATGAAGGTGATCGCCGAGGGCGTCGAGACCGAGGAGCAGCGCGCGCTCTTGGTCAGCATGGGCTGCGAGTTCGGCCAGGGCTACCTCTTCTCGACCCCGCTCGACCGCGAGAGCGCGGAGGCGTTGATCGTGCGTACGCACCTGCGCCGACGCCCGAGCGGGCGCCTGGAGCCCGAGCTCGCGGAGACCGCGGTGCCGCCGCTTGGGCGCGACTGATCGCGCGGCCGTCGGCGCGGCGGGTGGTAGGGCGCCTACGTTGACGCTACATGTGGCCGCTCGTAGCTGAACGATTACATCGACAAGGAGGTGATCCTTCAACAAGGTAGATGACGCGACCATCCTCGACCCAAGGAGACACGATGCGTAGCCTCTCGATCCTCGCCGCCCTCGCCCTGACCTTCACCGCCCTGACCTTCACCGCCCTGCCGAACGCGATCGCCGACGGCGTCGGCGAGGTCGAAGAGATCCTGAGCCTGAACCCGGCCTTCGGGCAGTTTCCCGAGGGCGTCGCCGTCGATAAGAAGGGCAACGTCTTCGTGACGGTCGCGCCGACCGGCGAGGTCAAGAAGATCGACAAGAAGGGCGCCGTCTCGACCCACACGACCTTCGACACGAGCGGCGGCTTCTTGCTCGGCATGACGGTCGATAAGAGCGAGAACGTGTACGTCGCGCTGGCGTCGTTCAACCCGGCGACCGAGGGGATCCACAAGATCACGCCCTCGGGGCAGGTGTCGCTGGTGGCCAACGTGCCGGGCTTCCCGAACGACCTGACGATCGATGACAAGGGGAAGAATTTGTACGTGACCGAGAGCATCAGCGGGTCGGTCTACAAGATCGAGCTGGCGAGCGGCGAGGCGGAGCTGTGGCTGCAAGACCCGCTGCTCGAGGGCGACCTCGAGGTGTCCCCGGTGCCCTTCCCGATCGGCGTCAACGGGATCGCGATGGACAAGGGCTCGCTGGTGCTCTCGAACAGCCAGCAGCCGCGCCTGCTGCGGGTCTCGATCAGCGGCAGCGGCGACCCGGGGGATCCGGAGGTGATCCTCGAGGACCCGATCTTGATGGGCGCGGACGGGGTGGCGCTGGACGTCAAACGCGACATCTACGTGGCGGTGAACAAGCAGAACCTGCTGCTAAAGGTCAGCCCCGACGGCGCCGACGTGGACGTGCTGGCCGACGCGAGCGATGGCCTCGACTTCCCCGCGACGGTCGCGTTCGGCCAAGGCCCCGCGGGCAAGAAGAACCTCTTTGTGACGAACTTCGCGCTCTTCACCGGGGAGGCTGCGGCGCCAGGGCTGCTGCGCGTCGACGTCGGGGTGCCGGGTCGCGCGGTGCCGTGAGCCGCTGGGGGTCCGCGAGGCCGCCGCTCACGCGGGCGGCGGCTGGGGGATCGCGGGGCGATCAAAGGGCGGGAGGTAGATGAAGGCTGCGTCGTCGCGGAGGGAGCGGGGGGCGAGTGGTTGGAGGAGCGCCGGGAGATCACCTGACTCAATGGACAGGACACCGTCAGCGGCGCGGGCGAGCGCGCGCTCGCCGAGGTGGGCCAAGAGATCCTCGAGGGCGCGGAAATTTTGTTGATCGAGGCCGATGCCCTCGGGGGCGCCAGGGATCGGTCGGTAGTCGTGGGCGAGCAGAGCGGCGAGGGCGCGCTCGCTGATCCGCAGCTCGCGGACCTGGGTGATCGCGCCGCCGAGCGCGCGCCCGAGGCCCCAGGGGAGGACGTAGGGGAGCTCGTCGGTGCGCTCGCGTAGGGGCGCGACCTCGACGGCGGCGAGCAGGCGCCCCTGCATGTCGCGGAGCAGGCGCTGAGGGTCGATCGAGGAGAGCAGGATCACCGGGCTGTCGACGAAGGAGAGCGGCTCCCCGACGACGCCGTAGCGGTGGTAGGTCTTGTCGGCCATCAGGTTGAGCAGGGAGCGGCTGGCGTCGTCCGGTACGACCTCGTCGATCATGAGGGCGACGCGCCGGCCGCTGCGCCGCGCGAGCTCGTGGAGCTCGGCGAGCACGCCGCCGGTCTCCGCGAGGAATTGGTGCATGTTGACGGGGCCTAGCAGCTCGATCTGGTGGGCGCGTAGGACTTCTTTTAGGGGGAACTCCTTGCCGCTGCGGGACTCGCCGAAGATGGCGATGAGGTCGCGGCTCGGGCGGGGCTGCCAGGCGGTGAAGAGCTCGGTGAGGCGGGCGTGGAGGGCGCGGGTCTTGCCGCCGAGGGGGGCGACGAGTCTTCCCAAAAAAGGGCTCTCGGGCAGGCCGGCGCGCAGGGCCGCGGCGAGGTTGTGGATCGGCTCGCCGTCCGGGTCGGCGATCGGCTGGCTGTGGAGCCCGGGGAGCGGCGGGAGCTCCGTAGGCGGGGTGATCGGGTGACCGAGGGGCGCTTGGAGGGCGAGGCAGAGGGCGGCCGCGGCGGCCTTGGTGGCCTCGAGGGGGGAGCAGCCGCGGGCGAGGGCGTGGGTGAGGGCGGCGACGAAGGCGTCGCCGCCGGTGACCATGCCGCAGCCGTCATGCTGGTCCTTGGGCCATGTGATGGGGAGCCGGTGCAGCTCGCCGCGCGAGCTGAGATCGCCGCGGGTGGCGAGCCAGACGCCCTCGTCGGCGGCGAAGACGACCATCGCGCGGGCGGGCGCGAGCCGCCAGAACGCGGCCTCGACGGCGGCGTGGCCGCGGAGCCGGCGGCCGAGCGCGTCCTCGACGCGGCCGATGGTGGTGGAGATGACGACGTCGGGGGCGGCGAGGCGGAGGTCGAGGGGGAGCGGGCGTAGGTCGAGGACGAGGCCGACGCCGCGGCCGCGGAGCTGGTCGCAGAGGGCCTGGATGGCGGCGAGGGCGCGGGCGTCGCGCTCCGCGGTGGTGCCGTCGTAGCCGCCGAAGAACTCGCGGGTGAGCGCGCGTAGCAGGCAGAGATCGCCGGGCGCGAGGCGAGCGGCCGCGCGATCGAGGAGGGCCGGAAGGGGCAGGCTGCGACCGGCGCTCAGCGGTAAAGGGTGGGCGGGGGTGTCGATGCGGAGCTGGGGCCGAAACTCGGGCTCAGGGCCGCGGGAGCGGCTGGCGGCGACGTCACGCAGCACGCGGGTGACGACGGAGGCGGCGCGGTCGTCGATCTCGAGGGTGAGCGCCTCGGGGTCGCGCGCGAGCAGGGGCGCGAGCGCGTCTTCGACGGCGGCGCGGAGCAGGCCAGGGAAGACGGCGGAGCGGGTCTCGGTGAGCAGGGCGAGGGGGCGCTCTGGATCTGCGTCCCGTAGGAAGCGGGCGATGTAGGCCGCGCCTTGGATCGACCCCTGCGGCGCGGAGTCGAGGGTGAGCAGCTCCTCGTTGAGGAAGGCGACGGGCGCCTCGCCGCGGCCGAGGGCGGCGGGTCGGGCGCGGTAGGTGCGGTTGAAGAGCGTGTCGCCGATGACGAGGATGCGCGGTCGCTGCTGCACGTTTGGGGTCGTTTCTGCGGCGGCGCTCAGGCCTTCTTCATCTCGCCGCGGGCGAAGATCGAGGCGACGTAGGTGAGCACGTCGGTGGCGGAGACCTCGTCGTAGCCGAAGTTGCGGATCAGCCGCTGCTTGACGACGTCGATCTTCGCTTGGGCCTCGCGGTCGACCACCTGCGAGACCAGCGAGGTCAGCTTGATGCTGTCCTTCTGGTCCTCGAAGAGCTTGAGCTCGAGGGCCTTGTAGAGGCGCTCGTTGGCGCGGTAGTCGAAGAGCTTGCCCTCGATCGCGAGGGCGCCGATGTAGTTCATGATCTCGCGGCGGAAGTCGTCCTTGCGGCTCTCAGGGATGTCGATCTTGGTCTCGATCGAGCGCATCAGCCGCTCGTCGGGCTCCTCGTCTTGGCCGGTGTAGACGTTCTTGACCTTCTCGCGCTGGGTGTAGGCCTTGACGTTGTCGATGTAGTTGGCGCAGAGGCGGGCGATCGCGTCGGCGTCGGCGGAGATCGCCCGCTGCACCTCGTTCTTGACGATGTCCTCGTACTCTTGCTTCACGACCGCGAGCAGCTCGGTGTAGCGCTTGCGCTGGTCCTCGTTGGTCAGGAGGCTGTGCGAGCGCAGGCCCGACTCGAGCTCGTTGAGGACCATGAAGGGGTTGATGGTGAGCTGGCCGCGGTCGGAGACGAGGCAGTTGGCGATCTTGTCCTGGACGTAGCGCGGCGAGATCCCCTCCATGCCCTCGCGCTGGGCCTCCTTGCGCAGCTCCTTGACGCTGTCCTGGGTGAAGCCGGGCATGGTCTTGCCGTCGTAGAGCTTGAGCTTCTGGAGGAGCGAGAGCTGGTGCTTCTTCGGCTCCTCGAGGCGGGTGAGGATCGACCACATCGCCGCGGTCTCGAGCGTGTGCGGGGCGATGAAGCGGCCGCGCACGCGGGCGGAGTTGTAGTCCTTGGCGTAGATCCGGATCTCCTCCTGCAGCTTGGTGATGTAGGGGATGTCGATCTTGACGGTGCGGTCGCGCAGCGCCTCCATGAACTTGTTCTCGAGGAGGCGGTTGTACTCGGCCTCGTTGGTGTGGCCGATGATCACCTCATCGATGTCGGTCTGCGCGAACTTCTTCGGCTTGATCTTCTGCTCTTGGGTGGCGCCGAGGAGGTCGTAGAGGAAGGCGACGTCGAGCTTGAGCACCTCGACGAACTCGATCAGGCCGCGGTTGGCGACGTTGAACTCGCCGTCGAAGTTGAACGCGCGCGGGTCGGTGTCGGAGCCGTACTCGGCGATCCGGCGGTAGTTGATGTCGCCGGTGAGCTCGGTCGAGTCTTGGTTCTTCTCGTCCTTGGGCTGGAAGGTGCCGACGCCGACCCGGTCCTCCTCGGAGACGAGCAGGCGGCGGACGCGGATGTGCCGGAGCACGGAGGCGAGGTCGCCGCGGTAGTGGAGCATCAGCTCGCGGAAGATGTAGCGGCAGGCGGGGTTGAGGTTGCCGCGCACGTAGGGGCGAAAGCCGTCGCGCTCGAGGCCGAGCTGGGTGATCGAGGCCTCGCGGATCTCCGGCGGGATCAGCTTGAGCGGCTCCTCGTGCATCGGCGAGGGGTAGAGCTCCTGGCCGGCGGTGAGGTGGCGTAGGCCCTCAGGGAGCACCCACTCGTAGGTGTAGAGGGCGCCCTCGGCGGTGCGGCTGTACTCCTCGAGGCCGCGCTTGAGCAGGCGGACGATCGTGCTCTTCGACGAGCCGACGGGGCCGTGCAAGAGGATGATCCGGCGCTCAGGGCCGTAGCGCAGCGCGGCCGCCTTGAGCACGTTGACGAGGCGCATCAGCGGGATGTCGAGGCCGAAGACGGCGTCGCGGCCGCCGTTCCCCTCGTCGGCGAAGAAGCGGTAGCGGGTGATCTTCTTCTTGTTGTCGACGTACTCCTCGGCGCCGTGCGCGAGGATCATCTCGTAGAGGCGCTCGTACGCGGTGCGAGCGACGCGCGGGTTCTCGCGGACGAGCTCCAAGTACTCCTCAAAGGTCCCGGTCCAATGCAGGTCCTCGTAGCGCCTGCGATCCTGGAGAGCGGCGATGCGTTCGGTGAAGGAGATCGTCGTCGTCATGGGCTCCTCGGGCTTTGACGCGCGCCGCCGCGAGGGGCGTCGGCGAGGCGCTCAGGGGCGACTTCGCCGCGCTTGATCGACGGCTCGCGCGTGTGATCGAATGCTACACTAGCCGGCCGCTCGCCTCTACACGCGGCGCATCTCCGATGATTTCGCGCATCGAACAAGACCACTCCCGCTTTCGCGAGATCATCCGCGGCAAGGTCCGACAGAACCTGCGCAAGTACATGGCGCGCGGCGACATCATCGCCCCGCAGGGCAAGGGATCGGTGACGATCCCGATGCCGCAGATCAACATCCCGCGCTTCACCTTCGGCGACAACTCCGGCGGCGGCGTCGGCCAAGGCGAGGGGCAGCCCGGCGACCCCGTGGACGGCGCGCAGCAGCCCGGGCAAGGCAAGGGCAAGGCGGGCGAGGGCGAGGGCGACAAGGCGCTCGAGATCGAGGTGAGCCTCGATGAGCTGGCGGAGATCTTGGGCGAGGAGCTGGGGCTGCCGCGGATCCAGCCGAAGGGCGTGCACGCGCTCGAGACACGCAAAGACCGCTACGTCGGCCTGCGCTCGACGGGGCCGGAGAGCCTCCGCTCGTTCAAGGCGACGTACAAGCGGGCGCTGCGGCGGCAGATCGCGATGGGCACCTACGACCCGCGGCGGCCGGTGATCGTGCCGATCCGCGAGGACCGCCGCTACCGCTCGTGGCGCACCGACCCGCGGCCGCACTCGAACGCGGTGATCATTTATATGATGGACGTCTCCGGCTCGATGGGCGACGAGCAGAAGGAGATCGTGCGGATCGAGTCGTTCTGGATCGACACGTGGCTGCGCAGCCAATACAAGGGGCTCCAGTCGCGCTACATCATCCACGACGCGACCGCGCGGCTGGTCGAGCGCGAGGTCTTCTTCCGCACGCGCGAGTCGGGCGGGACGATGATCTCGTCGGCGTACAAGCTCTGCAACGAGCTGATCGACGCGGAGTTCGACCCCGAGCACTGGAACGTCTACGCGTTCCACTTCTCGGACGGCGACAACTGGTCGGTGGACGACACGAGCGCGTGCGTGCGCCTGCTCCGCGACGTGCTGCTGCCGCGGGTGAACCTCTTCGGCTACGGCCAGGTCGAGTCGCCGTACGGGTCAGGCCAATTTATTAAGGATCTTCGCGGCGCCTTCGCCAAGAACGAGCTCTTGATCACCAGCGAGATCAAGGGGCGCGAGGAGATCATGGACTCGATCCGCGAATTCTTGAGGCGCGGTCGCTGAGGAGCAAAGGAGCGATCGATGGCGGCGTTGACCCCTGAGCTGCGGGACCTTCAGTCCGAGATCTTCGGCTACGCGGTCGAGTTCGGGCTCGATTGTTTTACGACAAACTTCGAGATGGTCGACTACCGCCAGATGTGCGAGATCGCCTCGTACGGCGGCTTCCCGGTGCGCTACCCGCACTGGCGCTTCGGCATGGAGTACGACCACATGCTGAAGAGCCACACGTACGGGCTCTCGAAGATCTACGAGCTGGTGATCAACACCGACCCCTGCTACGCGTACCTGCTCGAGGGCAACAGCCTGGTCGACCAGAAGCTGGTGATGGCGCACGTCTTCGGCCACTGCGACTTCTTTAAGAACAACGCCTTCTTCGCGCACACCGACCGGCGGATGATCGACGGCATGGCGAACAACGCGGCGCGGGTGCGCCGCTACATGGAGCGCCACGGGGTGAGCGCGGTGGAGTCGTTCATCGACGTGTGCCTGTCGCTCGACAACTTGATCGACCCGTGGGCCGCGCAGCGCGGGGCGAGCCGGGCGCGGCCGATCAGCGAGGAGCCGCCGGAGATCGAGGCGGGGCGGCTGCCGACCTCGCGCGGCTACCTCGAGGGCTTCATCAACCCGCCGGAGCTGCTGGCGGCCGAGAAGGAGCGGCGGCGGGCGGAGGAGGAGGCGCAGCGGCGTAAGCTGCCGCGCAGCCCCGAGCGCGACGTGCTGGGCTTCCTGGTCCAGCACGCGCCGCTGGAGTCGTGGGAGGCGGACGTGCTCGGGATCATCCGCGAGGAGGCGTACTACTTCCTGCCGCAGATGCAGACCAAGATCATGAACGAGGGCTGGGCGAGCTACTGGCACTCGAAGATCATGACGACCCGGGCGCTGCGCGACGCCGAGGTGATCGACTACGCGGACGCCGCGAGCGGGGTGATGGCGACCGCGCCAGGTCGTTTGAACCCATACAAGCTCGGGATCGAGCTCTTCCGCGACATCGAGGAGCGCTGGGACCGCGGGCTCTTCGGCAAGGATTGGGCGGAGAACGAGTCGGCGGCGGCGCGGGCGAGCTGGGACCAGCGCCTCGGCCTCGGCAAGCAGAAGCTCTTCGAGGTGCGCTCGATCTACAACGACGTGACCTTCCTCGACGAGTTCTTCACGGCGGACTTCTGCGAGCGCCAGCGCTTCTTCACGACCCGCGAGAACCGCCGCTCGGGTCGGGTGGAGGTCGAGGGCCGCGAGTTCGCGAAGATCAAGCAGCGCATGCTCGGGCAGCTCACGAACTTCGGGCAGCCGTTTATCTTCGTGCTGGACGCGAACTATCAGAACCGCGGCGAGCTGCTGCTGGGCCATCGGCACGAGGGCACCGATCTGCGCCTGGACTACGCCCGCGAGACGCTGCGCGGGCTGGAGCGGATCTGGCGGCGGCCGGCGGCGCTGCTGACGGTGCTGGATGAGCGGCCGAAGCGGATCCGCTTCGACGGCGCCGAGATCTCGGTGAGCGACGAGCCAGCGGCGCAGAAGTTATGGTCGTGAGCGCGCGAGCGCCGCTTGGTGGGGCGCGCTTGATCTGCGCGCGGTGAGTCGTGGTAAGGTCCGATGGTGCGTTTGATCGCGTGGGCGTCCACCGATGTCGGTCGGGTTCGTGTGCAGAACGAGGACAGCTACCTCGTCGACGCGAACCTCGGCCTCTATCTCGTCGCGGACGGCATGGGCGGTCACGCCGGCGGCGCGCACGCGAGTGCGATGTGCGCGGACGTGGTCAACCGCGTGGTCCGACGCGGTATGGCGCGGGTGAGCGGCCTGCCGCCGGAGGAGGCCGCGCACGTGATCATGGAGGTGCTGGCGTCGAGCGCGAGCGAGGCGAGCGCGCGGATCTTCGACCAAGCGCAGGCGGAGCGCAGCCTGCAAGGCATGGGCACGACGCTCACCGGGCTGCTCTTCCACGGCAACCGCGGCTACATCGTGCACGTCGGCGACAGCCGCACCTACCTGCTCCGCGGCGGGACCGCCCGCCAACTGACGACCGATCACTCCTGGCTCAACGAGCAGGTCGAGGCGGGCCTGCTCACCGAGGAGGAGGCGAAGCTGAGCGACCTCAAGCACATCATCACCCGCTCGGTCGGCTTCGAGCGGCTGGTCGAGGCCGACTTGATCGCGGTCCCGGTGAGCCTGGGCGACGTGTTCTTGCTGTGCTCCGACGGCATGGCGAACTACATCACCATCGACGAGCTGGCGCGCCTCGCCCGCGACCACCACTACTCGGAGCTGCCGCAGATCTGCATCGACCTGGCGCTCGAGCGCGGCGGCGACGACAACATCACGGTGGTGGTGGTGCTCGCGTGCAACGACTACGACAGCCGCAAGCCGATGCGGAAGCTCAGCAAGACGGTCGCCGACACGTTGCCGTCGATCGGCTAGCTGAGTGCTGGTTTGGGAAAAGATCGCGGCGGCGCTTGGGCGCGGGCCCGCGCTGTGGTACACGGCGCGCGGGAGATGAGACGGCCGAGGGGGATAAGGAGATCGCGGGGGGGCCGCCGGTTCGCCGGCGTCCGCCTCGAGGAAAGTCCGGGCTCCGTAGGGCAGGGTGCTGGCGCAGGCCAGTCGGGGTGACTCGAAGGAAAGTGCCACAGAGAACGGACCGCCTGTGTTCGCACAGGTAAGGGTGAAAAGGTGCGGTAAGAGCGCACCGGGCCCCTGGCGACAGGGACCGCATGGTAAACCCCACCCGGAGCAAGGCCGAGCAGGGACGCGCTGGCTGTGAGAGCAGACAGCAGGGGTCGCCCGCCCCGTCTCGGGTAGCGCCGCAAAGAAGAATGATCTCCACCCGGCAGAGGCAACGAAACCGGGGACAGAACCCGGCTTACGACCCCGCTCGACCGTCTCCTCTCCCACCTTTCTTGCGAGTTGAAAGAGCGAAACTAAAAAAGCGCCCGAGGGCGCTCTTTTTTGGTCGGCACGTCGAGGGGCTCGTGGGCCCGCGATCTCTAGGCCGCGTCGGCGCCGCCTTCGTGCTCGTCGCCGGGGGCCGCCTTGGGCTTGGGCTCGAGCTTGGCCTCTTCGTCCGGGAAGAGGCCGCTCCAGTAGAGCATGCGCCCGCAGGACTCGCAGGCGAGGATCTCGTTGCCGCGCATGAGCTGCATGTACATGACGTGCGGCACCTGCATCTTGCAGGCGGTGCAGCGCTCGCGGTGCGCAGCGATGAAGGCGTAACCATCGGCGAAGCGCTGGCGGATCCGCTCGTAGGTGGCGAGCAGGCGGGCCTCGAGGCCTTTGGTGAGCTGGCCGCGGGTGGCGCGCGCGCGGGTGATCTCGGTCTCGAGGCGGATCTTCTCGGCGGCGAGGCGGGTCTTCTCGGCGTCCGCTTGACCTCGCAGCTCGGTCAGCATGGCGTTCATCTTGGCGATCCGCTCCTCGGTGGCTCGTACGGCGGATTGAAGCTTGGAGATCTCCTCCGTCCGGGTGGTGATCAGCCGGCGGGTGGTCTCAAGCTCGCGCTGGGTGGCGTTGAGCTCGCGCGCGTTCTTGACCTGGCCCATCTTCTGCTTGGAGTTGCGGACCATGTCCTCCTCGTCCTGGAGCTGGCTCTGCTGCCGGCCTTGGAACGAGCGGGTCTCCTCGAGGGTGGCGCGTTCACCCTCGAGCATCTTCTCGAGCTTGGCCAGGTCGCCGTCGAGCTCGCGCAGGCGCTTGGGGATCAGCCGGAGCTTGCGCTCCAGGACGGTAAGGCGGCGATCTTGCCGTTGAAGGGTGCGGAGAGCGACGATCTGGGGATCAATTTGATCTTTCATGAGGTAGCACTTCGCGAGTGGGCCCACCTGGGCTTGAACCAGGGACCAGCCGGTTATGAGCCGGCCGCTCTAACCGACTGAGCTATGGGCCCGAGCAGTGTGCGATGGTTTCGCTCGCGTTACGATATTTGGGCGGGGCGACGTCGTCAAACTGCGCGAGCGCCGCGCGCGCCCCCGCGAGCGCGCGCGTGTTGACGGCTGCGCTCAGGGGAGCGGCGCGATCCGGACGACCCGGCCGTTGACCGGCTCCTTAAAATTATTGATCTCGACGGTGGTGAAGAGCACGCGGCCGTGGCCGTCGTGGCCGGAGCCGAAGATCTGGTGGGGGTCGTCGGCGATCACGCCGAGCTCCTGGACGGCCTGGCCGTCCCAGCGCAGCCCCCACACCTCGCCGGTGCAGTAGTCCCCATAAAAATAGATGCCCTGCCAAGAGGGGACCTCGCAGGCGCGGTAGACGTGGCCGCCGGTGACCGAGCAGCGGCCTTGGGTGTGCTCGTACTCGGCGATCGGCATACGCATGCTATCCGCGTTGAGCTGGCCGGGACCGGCGGCTTCGTCGCAGGGCTTGCCGCCGAAGCAGTGGAAACCCTCCATGACGCTCCACCCGCAGTCATTTCCGGCGTCGATCACGTGGATCTCCTCCCAGGCCCCTTGGCCGACGTCGGCGGCGTAGAGGAGGTCGGTCTCGCGGTCGAAGCCGAAGCGCCAGGGGTTGCGCAGACCCCAGGCCCAGATCTCGGGGCGCGCGTTTTCGACCCCGACGAAGGGGTTGTCCGCGGGGATCGTGTAGTCGAAGCCGTCGAGCACGGGGCAGTCGGGGCAGCCGGGGGCGTCGTCTGGGGTGCCGTCGGGCTCGACGCCGATCCGCAGGAGCTTGGCGTGCAGGTACCTCAGGTCGCGGCCGGTCTTGAAGGCGTCGTTGGAGCCGCCGCCGTCACCCATGCCGATGTAGAGGTAGCCGTCGGGGCCGAAGGCGATCATGCCGCCGTTGTGGTTGCCCGCCGGCTGGTGAATGGAGATGACGGTGCGCCGCGAGGCCGGGTCGACCTTGTTGGGGTCGTTGGGGTCGAGCTTGAACTCGTCGATGACGGTGGGCTGGGCGCCCGAGCCGGCCGGGTTGTAGTTGACATACACCCGCGGGTCGGCCGGGAAGTCGGGGTGGAAGGCGAAGCCCAAGAACCCCTGCTCGGGGCCGATGGTCTGCGGGACGGCGTTCTTGACGTCGACGAAGAGGAAATTCTCGGCCGGGGCGGCGGTCATGCCGGGCTCCAAGATCTTCACGCGGCCGCCTTGCTCCGCGACGAAGAGGCGGTCTGGGTCGGACGGATCAGGGACGACGAGCAAGGGGCGGTCGAAGCCGTCGGCGATGGTCTCGAGGGTGAAGCCGGGGCGGCCGTCGATCGGCTCGAAGGGACAGACCGGGCCGCCGGTGGTGGTGTCGGTGGTCGAGGCGGTGTCGGTCTCGCCCGCGGTGGTCGCGCCGCTGGTGGTCGTGGTGGCGCCCGTTGTTGTGGTCGCGGCGGTGGTGGTGTCGGCGGTGGTGGTGCCGACGGTGGTGGTGCCGGCGGTAGTGCTCGTGGAGCTGGTGGTGACGGTGTCGGTGCCGGCGCTGTCGTCGCCGCTGCACCCGATGAGCAGGGCGAGCGCGGTGAGGCGTGGCAGGGTCCGCAGGAGGGGTGAGGAGGCGAAGGTGTAGGTCGTCAAGGATGAGAACGTAACACGGGTCATCGTAGCCCCCGTGCGCGGCGAGCTGCGACCACCTGTGGTCACTTGCGGACGACGCAGAGGGGGCGCGCTTCGTCGGAGATCGGGCGCTCGCTGACCTCGTTGTTGCGCATGTTGATCGCGCGGCCCATGTCGCGGGTGCCGCCGACCATCTCCTCCGTCCAGTACAGGACCCTCGGGATCGCCTTACCCTTGAAGTTCTGGGCCTCGCTGACGTTGGCGAGCTGCCAGTCGTCGCGGCCGCCGTGCTCGAGCTTCTTGCAATAGTCGCGCGCCATGCTGCGGGCCATGGTCTCGCCGGGGGTCTTGGGGGTGTAAAAATTCCCGCCGGCGACCGAGTCCTTGGGCGCAGGGTTCTTTTTTGGGGCGGTCTTGGTCGGCGTCTTGGTCTTGGTGGGCGGATCAGGGGGGGGGTCGACGGGCGGATCGGGCGGCTGGACGGGCGGCGCGCCGGTGGTGTCGCCGGTGGTGTCGCCGGTGCTGTCGCCGGTGGTGTCGCCATGTTTGGGGTCGCCTGCGCTCGCCTGTGCGGCGCCCGAGGCGCCCGCGGCGCCCGCGGAGGCGGCCGCGGAGGCGCCAGCGGCGGCGTTGTCAGGGGCCGGGTCGACGACCGGCGGCTTGTCGCGGCCGAAGACGAGGTACCCGCCGACGGCGGCGCCGACCACCGCGAGCAAGAGCACGATGAGGATCGGCGCCTTGCTGCGGCCGCCGCCCTTGTCGCGCTCGTGCGAGGAGGGCCGGTCGGGGCGCTCGTCGTCGATCTCGTGGGCGCCGAGGGACCAGGACTCCTCGCTGGGGACGGTGGGGGCGCTGAGCTCGCTGGTGAAGGTGCTCGCGGGTTGGCCGGTCGCCAAGGGGCCCGCGGAGAAGGTGCGGGCGGCGGTGAAGTGCGCCGGGCCGACGGGGGCGGCGGTCTGCGGCGGCGTCGTCATCGGCGCAGGGCCGGCGGGGCTCGGCCCCATCGGCGGGAGCATGGCGCTGAGCGACTCATAGGGGGCGAGCGCGTCGCTGAGCTCGCGGGCGCTCGCGAAGCGGTGGCTGGGCTCCTTGGCGGTGCAGCGGCGGATGATCTCGATGAGGCCAGGGTGGAGGCCAGGGACGTACTCCTCGAGGGGCGGCGGATCGCGCGTGGCGATCGCGACGAGGGTGGCGGCGACGGTGGGCCCGGCGAAGGCGTCGACGCCGCTGAGCGCCTTGTAAAGAATGAGGCCCATCGCCCAGATGTCGGTGCGCTCGTTGACGTTGGCGGCGCCTTGCGACTGCTCGGGCGACATGTACTCGGGGGTGCCCATGAGCACGCCGACGCCGGTTCGGCCGCTCTCGCTGGCGGCCTGGGTGAACTTGGAGATGCCAAAATCCATCAGCTTGACGAGCAGGCGCCCAGGGGCCGGCTCGCTCAAAAAAATGTTCTCGGGCTTGAGGTCGCGGTGGATGATGCCGGCGCGGTGGGCGGCGTCGAGGCCCTCGAGGGTCTGGCGGAGGATGATCACCGCGAGCCCAGGGTCGAGGCGGCCGCTCTGCTCGATCAGCTCCGAGAGCGCGCGGCCGCGCATCAGCTCCATGACGATGTAGGGGCCGAGCTCGGACTGGCCGAAGTCGAGGATGTCGCAGATGTGCGGGCTGCCGATCTGGCCGGCGGCGGTCGCCTCGTTGCGGAATCGGCCGAGGATCGCCGGGTTCGAGGAGAACTCGGGGCGCATCAGCTTGATCGCGACCGCCTTGCGGACGAGCACGTTCTGCGCGGCCCAGACCGAGCCCATGCCGCCCTCGCCGAGCAGCCTCTCAAAGCGGAATTTTCCGGCGAGCAGGCGCCCAGGCAGCGGCATCTGCTCGTGTTTGACCGGGCAGACCAAGACATCCTCGGTGTGGTGCTGACCGCAGTGCGGGCACGCACCGAGGGCGAGGTCGTTCATGCGGCGAAGGTACCACAGCAGGCGCGCGACCGTATGAATGCGGCGCCGCGGACAGGAAGGCTCCGCGGCGGTGTTGCACGCGGCGCCGGGGCTGATCATCCTTGGCCCCGCTATGGCCGCTTCGCCCCGCGCTGTGACCCTCGCCTCGCTCGGCCTCGTGTGTCTGGTGTGCGTCGCCGCGATGCGCGTGGCCGCCGTGTCCGCGCCCGCGCGAGCGACCGCGAGCCCGCCCGCGCCGGCGAGCCTGACCGCGCCGGCGAGCCTGACCGCGCCGGCGAGCCAGCCTGCGCCTGTGAGCCCGCTCGCCCCGGCGGCGGGTTCGCCTACGCCGCCGGTCGTCGCTCCGTCGCCGCGGGCGCGCCTCGAGGACGAACAAAACACCATCGACGTGTTCCGCGCCGCGGCGCCTGGGACCGTGTTCGTCGCCCAAAACCGGCTGGTGCGCGACTGGAATATGCGGGCGCTCGAGGTGCCGGCTGGCTCAGGGACCGGGTTTATCTGGGACGACGCGGGGCACGTCGTCACCAACTACCACGTGATCGACGCCGGCCGCGGCCGCGGCTCGTACGCGGTCACTCTGTACAACCACAAGACCTACGACGCGACGCTGGTCGGCGGGGAGCCGAACCGTGACATCGCGGTCCTGAAGATCGACGCGCCCGCGGCCGAGCTGGCGCCGATCCGCGCGCTCGAGCTCGATGGGGCGCTCGAGGTCGGGCAGAAGGCGATCGCGATCGGCAACCCGTTCGGGCTCGATCATACGCTGACGACGGGGGTGATCTCCGCGCTGGGGCGTGAGGTGGTCGGCTACGGCGGGGTCACGATCCGCGACATGATCCAGACCGACGCGTCGATCAACCCGGGGAACTCGGGCGGGCCGCTGATCGACTCGCAGGGCCGCCTCATCGGCATGAACACGATGATCTTCTCCAAGAGCGGAGGATCGACAGGGATCGGCTTCGCGGTGCCGGTGAGCACGATCCGCCGGATCGTGCCGCAGTTGATCCGCAGCGGGAAGGTGGAGCGCGCGGGGCTCGGGATCCGCTTCTTGCCCGATGAGATCGCCCGCCGCGCAGGCGTGAAGGGGATCATCGTCACCGGGGTGATCCCCGGCTCACCCGCGGCTCGGGCGGGGCTCGTGCCGCTCCGCGAGACCCGCGCGGGCGACCTGCTGCTCGGCGACGTGGTGGTCGGGATCGATGAACACGTGGTCGCCAGCTACGACGATCTCTTCAACGTGCTCGAGCGCTATAAGGCAGGCGACCGAGTGTCGGTGAAGATCCTCCGCGGGGCCGCGACGGTGGCCGTGTCGCTCGACTTGACCGCGCTCGAGTGAGTTGACGATCCGCGGAGGCGCGCGCTGGCGGACGCGGCGGGCAGGCTGCTATGTTCAGCGCATGGACAGGCTCGAACGAGCGATCAGCAGCGAGCTGGACCTCCGCGTGGTCGTCGCGGTGACGACGGCGCTGGTGCGCGAGGCCTGCGAGCGACACGGCCTGGTCGGCGCCGAGGCGTTGGTGCTCGGCCGCGCGCTGACCGCGGCCTGCCTGTTGAGCACGCTCTCCAAGTCAGAGACCGAGCGGGTGCGCCTCGAGGTCCGCGGCGACGGCCCGCTCGGCAAGGTTTACGTCGATAGCCGCGGCGACGGGCGGGCGCGCGGCTTCTTGGGGATCGCCGAGGAGGCGACGCCGCAGCCGCTGCCGGAGCGGGTCGGTCGCCGTCGGATCGGCGCGCTGGTCGGCGCAGGAGCTCTGGCGATCACGCGCGATCTGGGGCTCCAGGCGCCCTACCAAGGGGTCGTCGCGCTGCAGAGCGGCGAGCTCGACGAGGACCTTCAACACTACCTCGACCACAGCGAGCAGATGCCGTCCGCGCTCGGCTGCGAGGTGCTGCTCGACGCGCAAGGCGGGGTGCTGCGCGCCGGCGGGGTGCTGTGTCAGACGTTCCCTGGCGGGCCAGAGGAGCCGCTGCAGCGCCTGCGCGACGGGATCGCGGGCGGCAGCCTGTACGACCTGCTGCGGCAGCCGCGGACGACCGAGGAGCTGATCGGCTTCGCGCTCGGCGGGCTGCCGTTTGAGGTGGTCGGGGCGACCCCGCTGGCCTTTGAGTGCAGCTGCGATCCGGCGCGGGCTCGGGCGATCCTCTCGACGCTGGGCGCCGATGACCTGGTGGCGCTGGCTGATGAGCAGGGCGAGACCGCGGTGCGCTGCTCGTACTGCGCGACGAGCTACACGCTCGCGGCGGAGGAGCTGCGGGCGCTCGCGGCGGAGCTGCGGAGCGAGCGCTCGTGAGGCGATGATGAGCGAGGACGGGCGCGTTCGGTTCCGCGTGGTCGCGGCGGAGGAGGGCATGACGCTCCGCCAAGTCCTGACGCGGCGGCTCACGGGGCTGACGCCGGCGGCGGCGAGCGAGCTGGTGCGCGCGGGCGGGGTCTTCGTCGACAACGTGCGGGTTCGGCTGCCGATGCTGCGGGTGCTGGCGGGCGAGCGGTTGACGATCCACCGCGCGGCGGCGCAGGCGCAGGCGCTCGATCCTGCGGCGCTGAAGATCGTGATGCGTGACCCAGAGCGCGGGGAATTTGTGGTGGTCGAGAAGCCGCCAGGTGTACCCGTGAGCGCGGCGACGGCGGCGCGTGGCACGCTGAGCGCCGCGCTGGTGGCGCTGCTCAGCCGTGAGGGGCTGCGTCGCCCCTATGTGGGCGCGGTCGCGGCGCCGCCGACGGAGGGCTCGGGGCTGGCGCTGTTCACTTGCCGTGACTACGACGTTCGCTCCTTTCAAGGGCTCTACGCGGCGACGCGGCGGTCGCTGCGCGCGCGGGCGCGGGTGATCGGCGCTGCGCCGGCGGAGCTGCGATGTGAGGCGCCGGTGATCATCAGCCCTTCAGGACAGGTCCTGAGCGCCAGGCCGGAGCAGCGCGGCGCGGTCGCGGCGGCGACGCGCTTCGCGCGGTTGGCCGCGCCTCGGACCGAGCCGGAGACGACGCTGCTGAGCGTGGAGATCGCGGCGCAGCCGGCGGAGGTCGCGCTGGTGCACGCGACGGCGCTGGGCTTTCCGGTCGCGGCGCTCGACGGTGAGGAGCCCGGCGTCTGTTTACATGTGCACGAGCTCTCGTTCGTACATCCGCGCGGCGGCGGGCTGATCGAGGTGACGGCGCCGCTGCCGGCGTGGGCGCGCGGCGAGGACGAAGGCGGGGGCGAGGGCGGTGCGGCTCAGGCTTGAGCGTCGCCGTCGCCGTCGGGCTCCTGATCGTCGCCTGGTTCGCGGCGGAGCAGGGCGGCGGCGGCGCGAGCGTGCGGGGCGGAGCGGCCGCGCTTGAACCACTGGGTGATCCGGTCGGCGGTGGCCCTTGCCGCAGGTGCGGCCTTGTCGACCGCCGCTGCCTGGACCTCGATCGACTCAGGCACTAACGCGGCTGAGCCCTCAACTTGGGGATCTTCTTTCGCCACCCGCTCCCTCGCCCATGATGAGCGTCGCGCAGAGAGCCGGCGGATCACAGGAAATTCGGGGCGCGGATCTGTGCTAGGAACGCGGTCATGCGCTTCCTCCACGCGATGATCCGCGTCTACGACCTCGACGCCGCGCTCGACTTCTTCTGCGCCAAGCTGGGCCTTCAACTGCGGCGGCGGCGTGACTTTCCGGCCGGCCGCTTCACGCTGGTGTACCTGAGCTCCGGCGCGCAGGGTGATGAGGCCGAGATCGAGCTGACCCACAACTGGGACGAGCGAGCGCCGTACTCGGTCGGCCGCATTCGGCCATGTGGCGTTCGAGGTCGATGACATCTATGCGACATGCGAGCGCCTACAGGCGGGCGGCGTGGCGATCCTCCGCCCGCCTCGCGACGGCCACATGGCGTTCGTTCGCTCGCCGGACCAGATCTCCGTCGAGCTGCTGCAGCGCGGCGCGTCGCTGCCGCCGCGTGAGCCGTGGGCGTCGATGCCGAGCCAAGGCGAGTGGTAGCGCCGACCGTCGTCGGCGTCATGGGGCCATCAGCTCGACCAGCTGACAGAGCTCGATGAGGCGACGCATCGCGTCGATGGTGGTGAAGACGCCGACGACCTTGCCGGCCTCGACGCAGATCACAGAGCCGAGCTTCCTCTCCACCATCACCTTGACGACGTCGCGTAGCGGTTGATCGGGGTGACACACGTAGGTTGAGCTGCGCATCACCTGATGGATAGGGATGCGGTGGCGCTGGCGTTCGCTGAGGGCGTCTACGAGGGCGATGTCGCGCTCGGTGACGAGGCCGACCAAGGTGCCGTCGTCGAGGACCGGGAGGTGGCGGATCTTGTGCTCGCTCATCCGGGCCGCGGCGTCGACCACGCTCAGCTCCGGGCTGATCGTCCACGGTGAGGTGCTCATGTAGCTGCGTACGCGCTGGACTGCATCAATCATGCTGCCAAACTAAGAGCGCGACGCGCGAGGCGCCGCGGCAAGGCTTGCGGCGTCGCAGCCGACCTCAACGCATGGTTGTCGGGCCAGACATGGACGACTAGCGGAGCATGATCCAACGGACCGCTCCGGCCTTGTGGCAGTCGTGGGCCGGGTTGACGCCGTCGAGCGTGTTGGGATCCGTGGCGAAGGTGTCGGAGGAGCCGCTGGTGATCGAGGCGCCAGTCCAGGGAAAATTCGGGAGGCCACAATAGCCGGTCTGCGCGTGTTCGTCGATGTGCCAGGCGCAAGCGCAGCCTTCGCTCTTGCCGACGTGCCAGGTGCAGATCGTCTTGTTCGTGACCATCTTGCCCTTGATCTGGGCCTCCTTGTAGACGACAGGGGACCAGTTGTTGCAGTTGTTGGGGCCGCCTTGGCCGTTGAAGAGGTTGCTCGCGGCGGTCTGGAGGAAATCACCGCCGCGGCAGTCGATCCGCATGTCCGTGGAGGCGCCCCGTAGGAGGCTCATCGCGGCCTTGTCGAGGCGATGGCGGGCGTTCTGCGGATCCGTGGGGTTGGTGGGGATGTCATTGTATAGCGCGCGGCCGATCGGCTGGGCGAGCGGGGAGCGCTCGATGAGGGTCCATCCGCCGCCAGCGGTCGTCATGTCGCAATAAACCTTAAAGGGCTCGGCCGGGCCGAGGCCGTCGGTGTCGATGAGATAGACGTCGCTGACCGCACCAGGCGCGTCGGTGAGCACGCTCTTGCAGGTGAGGGCGACCGTGCACTTTTCGGTGCATCCGTCCGTGTTGATCATATTCGCGTTCTCAGAATTTGCCCGTAGCTGGCATCCTAGGCCAGTTCTACGGACCCTCGCTCTCGGGTGCCGATGCGTTGCCGTCGGTGTCGGGAGCGATAAGCGCCGCCACGGCCTGGGCCGCGAGCGCGCCCTGCTTCAGGTGCACATAGTACTTCATCGTCGTCGAGAGCTGCGCGTGCCGGGCGAGGGCCTGGAGCGCGTAGGGGCTCACGCCCTTGTGTGCCAGCAGCGTCAGCACGCTGTGGCGGATCCGGTGCGGGCCATGGACGGGCAAGCCCGCTCGTTCTTGGGCCTTCCGCACACGCATGCCCAAGGTTCCCTCCTGGACGTGTGCTTTCTGCACGCGGACCAAGCTGTGCGGGCTGAAGCTGCCGTCGAGCACGAACACGAAGTCACCCCGCGGCGTATACCCGCGCAGCGCTTCGACGAGCCGCGGCGAGAGGGTGACCTCGCCGTCCTCGCCCTTCGCGGTCTCCTGCAACTGACCCCGCGTGACGCAGCGACGGATCACCATCGTGCGCTCATCGAGGCGGATGTCCTTCCACATCAGGCCCGCGCACTCGCCGATCCGCAGGGCGGCATCAGCGAGCAGGAGGAAGAGCAGACGCTCCTCGAGGTTGCGCGCGGTCGCGATGAGCAGCTCGAGATCGTCGCGCGAGTACACGTCGACCTTGGGCCGCCGCTGCTTCGGCCACGCGATCTGCGGCACCTCGTAGCCCTTCGGCAACGTACCCTCACTCCGCGCGTGCCTGAGCGCGACGCGCACCGCTTCGCAGGTCTGGCGGGCGTAGCCTTGCGACAAGACCCTCTCCTGCCTCATGTGCGCGCGGAGCTGCGCGAGCGCTTGTTCGTCGATCTCGTCGATCCGAAGATCGCCGAGGATCGGGCGGATGTTCGCCCACGCGGTCGCGTAGTGGACCTGCGTCGAGAACTTGAGCTCGGCGACGTGGCTGGCCTCAAAGACAGACCAGTACTCGGCGAGCGTCTTGGTTGGAGGTCGGATTGGTTGCGCATCGGATCGGGCTTCACCTCGTTTCTGCTCGCGGGCGTCGACCGGCTGACAGAGCGCGCGGAGGAACTTGTGCGCCTCCGCGCGCCCCCACGCCACCGCCGCGACCGCGTCCATGCCGGCCGGCGCGACGACGCGACGACGGACCGCCTTGGACGGGTCGAGGGGGTGAGTGAGGTTGATGTCGACATGCTGGCGGGTTCGATCTTTAAAGTACGGGCGGGTAGTGACTTCCAAGTCTCTCAAGGCTGGACTCGTCTCCGCCCCCGTCGCTTCTTGACCCGACAACAGTATGAGATCGCGCAGCGCGATCGCAAGCGTTTTTGAGCTTCGTCGCTCAGGGGCGGTCGCCGATGACCACCGAGGCACTGAGCCTGCTCCCATCGACCCGAGGCCGGCAGGCGCGGTGCGCGAGAGCGCACCGTGAGTTTCATAACTCAGCAGAAGGGCGGTCAATAGCCATGCTCTGGACGCGTTAGAAGCCTCTTGCGCGAACGTGGTCATCCAGAGGTCTTGACCCGGGCGGCCGGATTCATTTTCATAACCATATGGAAGACCCCAACAACCTCAGCATCTCCCTCACCTTCGGCGGCGGCGAGGTGCACATCTCCATGCCAGCCCTCGCCGTGAAGGTGGAGCCTTCGCGATCGACGGGGAAGATCGCCCGGGTTTACACCTCGCTCAACAAGCCCCGCGCCGGCGAGAGCCCGATCGAGATCGCGATCTTCCCGAGCCCCGAGAGCTTCCTCGAGCAGTTCATCGACTGGATCCGCCGGTACCGCACGCCGACCCGCGAGAAGGGCGACCAGGGCGGGGAGGTTGATCAATGAACGATGGGGCTACAGCGCCAGCCTTATCGAGTTCGATCCTCTTGGATCTCGAGGTTGCTGACGCCCTTCCCCTGCACGAACTACATCCTACTCGACGCAGCGCGCCGAGAACAACGCACGGGTACGCCCGCTCTGGAGGGTGATCTTGCCGTCAGGGAGGAGCGTGGGCACTACAGCGGAAAGGTTGGCGATCGCATCGTCGAACATCGCGTCGCTATCGACGAGCCTGACCTCGATCGTTTGACTCGGACGGACGAAGAGTCCGTCGAGGCTCTTGGAGACATCGTACGTCGAACGCTGGGCGATGGTCCCCACGGACTTGCTATCCACCCGGATTCTGGTGGATACGTCTGGAGGGGAACCATCCGCGTCCCATGGCGCCCCATCAGCCTTCGACGGCGCGATCGTGATCGCGACCTGCGAGAGTTGCCAGAGCCCACACGGAACGTCGACCCCCTTGACACGTGGAGGCGCCTCGATCTTGCGGATCCCTCCGCGAGCAGGCTGCTTCTGCGCCTCCAGGCTCGTGGTCGCCGTGCAGAACACAAGAACCTTCTCGTGGCGCCCACGGTCCAGCGTATCGAGCCGCCGCGTCGTACATCCGCTCTCGGGCTCATTGAGGCAGAGCTTCGCCCGTTCGCGGATCGATTTCATCGAGGACTCGTACGACGTCTCTGCTTGTTCCAGCGAGCGGCGCTTCTTCGGATCGGTGCACTTGGCCCCGCCGAGGATCTCCTTGATCTGCCGCCCAGCGCGGTCGAAGTCCTCAAAGCGCTGTGCTAGCTCCGCGAGCACCTTCCGCTGCTCGAAAAGGTCTAGGAATTTAGCATTGCTCGGCTGGTTCGCCGCAACTTGGTAGGGTTTGACAATGACCTTGGTCGTCACTGTGCGATCCTCGCTCACCCCCTTCTTGAACGCGGAGGCTCGCTCCACGAGCTTGTCGACGCTCACAACGTCATCGGCCGAGCTCCACCCCCTTGCTGCTTCCGCCCTGCTGGAGCACGAAGTAGCGGGCATTGTGCTGCCTAAAATAATCGCGAGCCTCCTTCGAGACCTGAATACGCCCCCCTTGCCCCAAGACATTGATCCCTCCCCCAGCCCCCCATGCGCTTCAGTCTCTCCACAGACTCGCCCTCAACGGCGATCACGCCCACAAACAACCCGCCCTGCTTGGTGGCCGCGATAAACCCGTCGCCACAGCGTTGATAGAAGCGTGAGGGGCTCTGACGAAGGAGGTCACGGGTCTCGTTCGTCAGGCGGTAGTCGGCGAGTGACGCCGCTGGCGCCTCCATTTCAATCGAGATCACCATGAACGCAGACGCCTTTGTCGTGACTGTCCGATCAATCATATCAAAGACCAACTCAACCCCAAAGGCCTTGATGCCCAAGCTGACGGCTGCCGAGAGGCCGATCTGCATGACGACCTCGCTCACGCTCGTGGCGTAAAAGATCTTTTCGCGAGATCTGAGGTCCTGCCCCTGCGCGGATCGGGTAGGGACTCGGGAGAGGCAACGGCCCCGAGTGAGCCCGGAGAGGGTGTCGAAGCCGAGGCCGAGAACCGTCTCCGCGGGCGCAGGGTACTCGGAGCTCTCGCCAGTGGTCACGCGCTGGCAGCCGAGAGACAACGTACTGAGAATGGAGATGGTCACAAGTGCGGAGGGATGGATTCGCATCGGGCGCGCGATGTTAACCACTTAACCCCTTCTGCTGAAGAAGCTACCATCGGCGAACTGATGCGCAGCCTCACGTTCTCAGCGATCCTCCTCGCGTCCTGCGCACCTCGCGCAGACCAGTCGGCGCCGCCGGCCGAGCCCGCTCTCGTCACGGAGGCTCCCGTATTCCCCTACCAGCTCGACGACGACCCACCGGACCAGCCGATCCCTAGGGCCGAGACCGAGGCGCGCACCAACGAGGATGAGCCCAGCGCCCTCCCCCCCTCGGCCTGGTCCACACCAACAACGCCTGCGAGCCAGTGCTGCCGAATCTGCCGGTCTGGCAAGGCCTGCGGTAACACCTGCATCGCCACCGAGCGCACATGCCAGAAGCCACGAGGTTGCGCCTGCGATGGCTAACGGCTTGCAGAAGAGCGGCCGCGTCTACTGCGTAGTTGTCTGACATTTGCTCTCCCGTGCCATCGACGACGACGTCTTGGTTCGCGCAGACTCTGCGCCTGCTGTCGCCAGGCGCAGGACGATCGTCGAGGTCGCCCGCCTCACTCCGCGCGCTTGACCTCCAGCGCCTAAGCGCGATCGCGATGGGTATACGCGAACTGGACGCGCGGGGTTCTCGCCCGTGGGCCGCGCCCATCAGCCCTGGGCCGCGCCGCATGTGCCGCTGCAATTGTTGCCGAAGAGACCGGTCCGGCCGCAGGTGCCGAGGGTGGTCGCCGAGCCGCCCGTCGCGCAGGTGACGCCGACGGTGCCGCCCGGGCCCGGGTTGGTCTGGACGCAGTAGCAGCGGGCGAAGGGGCGGAGCGGGCTCGGGTCGTCGCCGCCACTGACCCGGTACGAGACGAACCATGCCGCGGTCGTGTTGATCATGTCCTCGCCGACGACGATCTCGGGGCCCCCGAGCTCGAGAGCGACGAGCTCCTCGCCTTGGAGGGAGGTGACGGTCGAGAGGAGCGCGGGGGGCCTTCCAGGGGCCGAGGCCGAAGTAGCCCTCGTCGATGTGGGGACGTAGAGCGTCGGCTTGACCTCGAGCCCGTCGAGGTCGAAGCCGTCGATGAGGGTCGCCGCGCGGGCAGCATCGTCGTCGCTGCCGCCGCGCTCGATGACGCCGATCTTGATCCGGTCGCTGAGGCTGAGGTCGAGCTCCGCCAAGGTCGCCGCGATCGCTGAGGCTGACCTCGTACTCGCCCTCCTCCGCGGCGGCGAGGACGCTCTCGTGGGCGAGGGCGGCGAAGTCGGGGTCGGTCGCGACCGCGCTGAGGCCGTCACGCAAGAGCTCGAGATCGCTGCGGAGGGGGTCCTCATCGCCCGAGCGGAGCTCGATGGCGCTGGTTGTGGCCGTCGGGGCGGCCTGCTCGACCGTACAGGCGAGGGTGGCGAGGCCGAGCGGCGAGAGGAGGGTGAGGGCGAGCACAAGACACCGTGTCGTCATGGCTGGCTTCTAGAGCAGGTGCTGTGCCGGCGAGAAATGGCAATGAAATCAAAACGGGATCGCGTCGAGGCGCCGTCGCTGGGACAAGTGTCTCGGACATCTGCTGTCTTCACGGTGTCGATGAAGCCGGGCAACTGGCGCTCGGCGCGATGGCTCGTGAGGACGCGGTGCAGGAGCGGGTCGCGGCGGTGTTGGGGATGCGAGGGAGCTCGCGTGAGGGTCCAAGAATAATCGACGAGCACGCGCAACACCGAGGAGGCCGCGCCGACCTCTCGGGCATGACAACCGCTTCGTCGTGTTTCAACTGGTGCGCCACGTTCTCGCTCCCCATCGTCGCGCTCCTCGCGTGTCACGAGCCTGTGAGCCCTGAGAACGTCGTGGACAGCGCGACGGACGGGTCCGACGTTTTTCCTCCCGGCGACTTCGGCGGTGAAGAATCGACCGGCGAGCCCTCCCCTCAGCCTCACCCGACCGACTTCTGCACGCTGAAGCCGGATGAGACCGCGGCCTGGGAGCGCTTCGTCTGCTCGGGGGAGGTCGCATCGTCGATCTTGTTCGAGTATCACGGCGATCCGGACGTTCCGATCGACGGCGTCGTGTTGTGCGCTGACCTCTCGGTCTTCGAGGAGAAATCCCCCTCCTACGTGTACACGTGCGCGGTGCAGATGAGCCCCAAGGCGCCTTCGGCCACGGCGCGCCGATCCCGTACGCTGGCCCCGTCGACGCCTGCTGCCTCGGAGAGACGCCCCCCGACTTCGCCGAGGCGTTCTGCGAGATCGATGCTGCCGAGGAGATGTGTGTCGGCCTTGTGTACGCCCTCGATGAGTTGCGCGCGAAGATCCCGAAGGTCGGCAAGGGGATCGAGGTCTACAATCAGCTCACCGAACTCAACAAGTTCATCGCGACCAATTCTTCGCTGACGAGCTGCTCCAAGGAGCTCGCGCAGGAGATCCTCGGGGGCGTGAGTGTCCCGGATTGGTCGCCTGGCGCCCCGGATCCGACGGAGGGGTGGCCGTGGTTCCGAGCGTTTGACTTCAACGTCACCAAGCTCGACATCGAGGCGTCGGCGACGACAGGGGATCTGTGTGTCGACGATCCTCCAGCCGTCACGATCCAGTGTGGCCTAGCTGGCGCCGTCGCGATCGCCGGCCCCGCTGCCGTGACGACAACGAGCGCCAAGGGCGCCGCGTCGTTCGGCGAGCGGGACTGCGACGGCGACCGCTGTGAACTCGATCTCGTTGGTCTGGATCTGAGCCTCGCCGATTTCATCATCGGCTCCTGGAGCTTCGGAAGGATCCAGGTCGCGCTCGCCGAGCCCGCTCGCGGGCGTAGGACCGGCTCGAAGTGGTCCATCCCCGGCCACAACCTGCGCCTCAACGCGAGCTTCACGCTCGGCGATGACGCGCACGGCGCTACCCCGGGCGAGGTGCTGAGCGTCGAGTTCACCGTGCAGGGCGATGTGACAGGCTCGATCGACCACGGTCAGATCGTGATCGAGAGCCTGGAGATCCTCTCCTGGCCGCTGGAGTTGAAGCTCGCGGATGCGTATGGGGCCTGCCAAGCGGTTGACTGAGGTGAGCGCCACGAGCGCGATCTGGCCAGCCAAACAGCCCTGGTGCAGACTCGGGCGGGTGTACAGGGCCCCGACAAGGATCCTCGCGCTCACGCTCCTCGCGTGTGCGCCGGATTTTCCGCCTGAGATCTGGAGCGGCGAGCACCTCGTCTACGCGACCGACCGGGACGATCTGATCTGCGAGGGCAGCTTTCACCTGCAAGATCGATTCGTCGCGGCGCTCGCCGAGTTGGTCGGCGTGCAGCTCGAGGGGCCCGTGTTGTTCGTGTATGTGGAGCAGTCGCGGGTGGGCGGATTCTGCACGCGGGACATCGCTGCTGGGTGCGCGCGCGAGGACGCCGTGATCTCCACTTGGCCAGTGAACCGGCACGAGCTCGCACACGCGGTCACGCTCGCAGCCGGCTGGCGGGGGCCCGCATCCTTCGTCGAGGGGATCGCTGAGGTCTTCAACAACGGCACCGACACCGTGCAAGAGCAGGCGCCGCTGGCGGAGGTGCTCGACAGCTTTCAGATCACCAAGCCCCACTACTTCACGATGGGCCGCTTCGTTCGCTTCTTGATCGAGCGCCACGATCTCGAGGCCGTCGGCGCCTTCATGCGGGCGACGGAATACGATGATCGGCGGGTGGACTACGAGGCGGCGTTCGCCGAGCACTTCGGCGAGCCCTTGAGCGAGGCCGTGTTGGCGTTTGAGAGCTACCCAGTCTGCGCCGAGTGGAGCAACCGGATCGCGCTGCTCGAGTGCGACTCACCGCTGGCCGAGTGGCAGGGCGACATCTTGGATCTCACGGTCGATGTTCAGTGCGATGATCCGGGGGTGTTCGGGCCCTCCGGGACCTCGCTCCAGATCAGCGCGTTCCGAGCCTTCGATGTCGCTCAGGAGGGCACCTACGAGCTCTCCGTGGAGAGCGAGGAGGACGTGGGCGTGGGGGTGAGGATCACGCGCTGCGCCTCCTGCTGGGATCCGCTGGACCGCGGGATCGAGGCGAACACGAAGCAGAGCCTCCTCCTGCCAGCCGGGCGCTACTACGCGACGTTCGTGGCGACCACGGAGGCTCCGGGCGAGCTTCGGTTGACGATGACCCCAACGGTGCCCTGATACTCTTGGCGGGAACGCGCAGCTCACGGCCCACTCGGGCCGCGCCCGCCCCCGGACCGACGCCCTTAGTCGCACACCTCGCCGGGTCGCGAGCACGTGTTGTTGCCGCACTGATCATCACGCTCGCAGGCGGGGAAGCAGCCTCCGACCGGTCCGTCGCAGGCCGAGCCCTCCGGGCAGTCCGCGGTGACCGTGCAAGCGCGCAAACACAAGCCGATGTACTCGACGCCATCGCCACCGCAGGGCGGCGACGTCACGCACATGCCCTTGCCGCTGGCACCGGGGTACCCGATCACCGCGCACTCCCCAGACCCGCACTCCTTGTCCTCCGCACACAGCTCGCCGAGTTCCTTCTGGCAGCCGGCGATCAGGACGAGCGAAGCGAAGGCGATCCACGTGCGCACCGCGCGATACTAGAAGATCCACCGATCTCGGGCAAGTTCGAGCATGCCTGAGCTTTCCCGCTGTCAAGCCTTCCTCCTGCTCTGGGCTCGCGAGCTACCCGCCGCGCGCGCGGCCCGACGTGGCGGCGCTGGTGGTGATCATGGTGGCGCTCGTCGTGGCGCCGGTTGTGGCGGTGGGTGTGATCGCGCTCGTGGCGCCAAGGTGGACCGGCGCAAACCAACGATGCGACGCAGATCCCGAGGACCCACGCTGCCGACCTCGTGATCTGGTTGCGCTCACGCGAACCACTTAAAATGTCCCCAAAGACATGTTCATGGCGGCCCGCGGGGGCCGTGGAGGAACACCTCGATCGTGGGGATCGCCGGGCCGATGCTCTTCACGCGGGTGAGGCGGCCCAAGTGAGGGTCCGCGCTGAGGCCTGCGGCGGCGGAGAAGCCGAGGACGGCGTTGTCCAGCCAGGCCCCGCGCAAGATCTCGTCCAGGCCGAGCATGAACGGTCTGCCTACGGCTGCGAGCCGCTCCGCTGCGCGGATCCTCCGCGTGATCCGGAGGAGGAGCGCCTTGATCTTCGACGTCGCTGAGAGGTCGTCCTCCATAGCATCAGGGATCTCAGATGCGGCGGGCGACCGCAACGGGCCTTTTCGGGCGTAGGGCTGCCGCCTCGTGTTGCTCCCCGCGCTCACCCGCCGGCCTCGACCTCACCCTCCGGGCCGCCCAGGCCCACCTCCCCGCGCGCGCTCGTGGGTCGTCGAGCTCGGGCAGATCGCCCACCCCAGCCGTGACGCGTGGATCGGTCCGAATGACACGATCGCGCAGGCGATGTTGCAGGGAATGTTTCACGGCGCGCAGGTGAGCCGGCGAACTTTCACGGCGACATGGGCGGTGAACTCGTGGTTTGGCGGGCGCTGGCTGGGTGCATCACAAAACGCGCGGCCCGAGCGAATCCGCCCCGGCTTCGAGCCGATTCGCTCGATGCCCGCGCGTTCTGTACCGCCGGCCGCGCGCATTCGCGTGGTCAGCGCAAACCCACGCCCGGCCCCATCGGGCTTCGCGGCGCCATAGGCCCCCGTTTCTGCGGTTTTCGCGTGACCTAGGCCGATCCATGCCGATCGATGCGCGAACTCGTCGAGCGTGCGCGACGCGAGGGCGATCCGTATTCTGATGAGATCTTATCGGCATTCGTATGAGATTCTGATCGCATGCCGATGGACGACGGGCGCGAGGAGGGGCAGGTGCGGGGAGGAGCAGGTGCCAAGGTCCAGGCGTACTGCCGCGCCCTGGTGGCCGACCTGCCGCGGGGGCGGCTCGGGTGTGCGATCGCCGAAGAGCTGCTCGCGGGGGTGCCGATGGCTCACCGTCGGCGCTTGCCCGACGTCGTCGGCTCGGCGCCTTCGATCTTCCGTGCGCTGGTCGCGTGGGGGATCTTGCCCAGCTCGCCGAGCGCGCGTGTGATGTCCGCGGCGCTGGAGTGCGTGGCGACGGTCTCGCCGCTGGTCGAGCGACGAAGCCCTCGGCTGTGGGTGCTTCGGCTCTCGCACTTCGCCGACGATCGATCGCCGCTCGCGCAGGCGGTTCGGCGCCGGATCCCCAACGACCTGATCGAGATGGAGCCCGCTCCGGATCGCGCGGCACGACCCGCGGGGAGGCGAGCGAGCCGCGACGAACGCGACCGGCTCGCCGTCGAGTTAGCGGCGTCGAAGCGTGAGATCGAGCGCCAACAGGCAGCGCTGGAGGAGGTGCGCGGAGCGCTTACAGCCGCCGAGCAGGCGGCCACCGTCCTGCAGCAGCAGATCGATGCGGCGGTGCGGAGGGAGGCGCTCGCGTCGGAGCAGTCGACGAAGAAGAGCGAGCAGCTCGTGGTCGAGCGTCGACGGGTCGAGGCTGCCGAGAGGAGGAGCGCGGAGCTGGAGCGCCAAGGATCCGATGCGCTCAAGAAAATCGCCGCCTCTGAGGAGCGTGCAGACGCGCTGGAAGAGGAGCTACATGAGCAACGAATGATTGTGTTCGCGAGCGAGGCGACAGAGTCTGAGTTGATGGGTGGGCTCGCTCGAGCCGAGGAGATGGTCGCCTCGGCCACGGAAGAGGCACGCGCCGCGACGACACGAGCGGCCGAGTTGGAGCGTAAGCTCGAAGTCGTGACGACGGCCGCAGCCGAGGCGAAGACGCAATCACAGAGCGAGCTCGCGGCTCTCCGTAAGGAGCTCGTCGAGCTGCGGAAGGTAGAGTACAGGCAGGCAGAGCGGATCAAGACCCTCGAGCTCTTGTCCTCGAAAGAGAGTTGGGAGCGGGCGACGATCGTGAAGGCGCTCGGTATGTCGACCTACGATGACCGCGTCATGATCGACGTGTTCAACGAGCGGATGAGCGCGCTCGATTCGGCCCTCGGGGAGCTCCGCGCGCTGCGGAAGATCCTCCGGGTAGGGCCGCAGGATCAACGGCCTCTTCAGGAGATCCTCGAGGCCGAGCTCCGCAGCCGCGCGACCGGCCAGCCCCCCAGCGATCCCCAGCGGCGCTGAGGGGGATCAGGGCGCCGACGCGGGGGGCTCTACGGCCAGATCAGCAGGCTTCCAAGGCACGCGCTCCCCTCCCTCGCGCGCCCCACGCTCGCCGATACCAGGCATTGTCTCACCCTGATGCAGCCGCTCAGCATCGACCACATCTTCCTCCTCGTCGAGCCTGAGGGCCACGAGATCGCGGCGCTACATCGCCTCGGCCTGACCGACACGTACCGCCGCGCTCACCCCGGGCAGGGCACCCAGAACGCCTGCTTCGCCTTCGACAACCTCTACCTCGATCTCCTCTGGCTCACCGACGAGGCCGACGCGCGCGCCCCCGCGATCGCCCGCACCCGCCTCTGGGAGCGCAGCCAGTGGCGCGCGCAGGGCACCTGTCCCTTCGGCCTCGCGCTCCGCGGCGACCTCGCCGCCGTCGGCGCCCCCACCTGGGACTATCGGCCCCCCTACCTCCCGCCCGATCAGAGCGTCCCGATCGCTACCAGCAGCGACGATCCCACCTCGCCGATGGTCTTCGTCTCGCCTGGGCGCGACGCCCCCGCCGCGTGGCCCGCCCACCGCCGCGACGACCTCCAGCACCCCGCCGGCTTCGGCCCGATCCTCGCGGTCGAGCTCGGCCTCCCCGCCCACGCCGCCGCCGACCCGCGCCTTCGCCCCCTCACGTGCTCGCTCCCTGGCCTCACCCGCTGCACGCCGGGGTATTCACGGCGGTGCAGCGCTTCCGCAGCGACCTCGGCCTCTACGTGCATCTGCACTGCCTCGTCACGGATGGCGCCTTCGAGGAGGCTGACGCCGACGTACGCTTCCTGCCTGCGCGGGCGCCGACGCAAAGGCGCATGACCGCCGTGCTCGCGCAGGTCCACAAGGCCGTCGCCGCCGACGCCGAGGACGACGACCTCGACCTCGACCCGGCGCTCGCCGCCTGCGTGCAGCTCGCCCTCGCCGGCCCACACACCGCCGCGCCGCAGGAGCCCGCGGCCCGGCCGTCGTTGACGCTCTCCGCGTTCGGCATGCACCTGCACGCCGCGACCACCGTCGACGGTCGCGACCGCAAGCAGCTCGAAAGGCTCTGCCGGTACCTGTTGCGGCCGCCCTTCGCCCACGACGCCGTCAAGGCGCTGCCCGACGGCCGGGTGCGCGTGCTCTTCAAGGCTCCCTGGCGCAGCGGCGTCGCCCATGCCGACATGACCGCGGACAAGTTCCTCGCCCGCCTCTGCGCGCTCGTGCCGCCTCCGGGCTTTCACATGCTCCGTTACTACGGGGTGTTTGCGAGCCACCACCACCTCCGCGCCCGCATCGTCCCGGCCGCCGCCGCGAGCGTCCTCGAGGTCGTCTCCGACCCCGACGACATCGCCCGCGTGCTCCACGGCGCCCGCGCTCCACCGCCCCGACCGCGCCCCGACCCTCTGGGCCAAGTCTTGTTGTTCGCCGGCTGACCGCGCGCTCCTCGCGTCGCGCCAGGCGGCCCCTTGCCGCTCGCCGGACGCGGAGCTCGCTCCCGGGAAGCTTGGCGTGTGTTGTCACACAAACGACCTATGCAGCAACCTTCGGACGGCCCGAACGGCAACGAAGTCAACCTCCCGGCCCCCCTCCGCGCGGATGCCGCGAGAGCCCCGTACCCGGCCGCCGGACCAAAATCTGGCTTTGAACCTCTTAGGCGCTGGCTTTGAACCTCTTAGGCGCGACGAGCGAAAGGATCGCCCACACGAGGAGCGGCTGCCAAGCGTCGGGGCGATGCCGCCGGACCACGGTCGCGACGACGATGACGATGCCGGCGCCGCAGGCCAACCGAACGGCGGCCGCCAGGAGCGGGACGATCGAGCTGAGGACCATGCTGAAACCGTAGCTCGTGCGCCGCGGGACACGCTACGAAGCGGGCGCGGCGCCGGCGGGGTACACTCGCTCTCGGCGCATGACCCCCGAATCCGCTCTCGCGATGGCTCGCTACAACCGCTGGATGAACGAGAAGCTCTACAGCGCGGCAGAGGCGCTCACCGACGCCGAGCGAAAGTGCGATCGCGGGGCGTTCTTCGGGTCGCTCCACCGGACGCTCAACCATCTGCTCCTCGCCGACCGCGTGTGGCTCGGGCGCTTCAACGGCGTTGCGCTGCTGGACGGAGAGCTCGGACCGGGAGGGATCCGCGCGCTCGATCAGGAGCTCTACGAAGACTTCGACGCGCTTCGGCGCGAGCGCGTGAAGACGGACGACGCGCTCGACGCGTACGTCGCGACGCTGACACCGGAGAAGCTCGCGGCCGACCTCCGCTACGTCCGGAGGGGCGCGGTCCACGAGTTCCCTCTCTGGCACGCCGTGCTCCACCTGTTCAATCATCAGACGCACCACCGCGGTCAGGTCACGACGCTGCTCATGCAGGCGGGGCGCGATCCGGGCGTGACGGATCTCGTCGCGCTCCTCCGCAGCTGAGGAGAGAAGGCGATGGGATCCCCTCGACGCGAAGCACGACCCGAACCCGTGAGCCACACGCGCTTGCCGGGAGGCGCGGTCCACGCCCTCCCCCCGGACTTGCGCGACGCGCTCGGCGCGCGCTCCGTGGCGCTCGCCGCCTGGATGGACATCACTCCCCTCGCCCGCAACGAGTTCATCTGCTGGATCGAGGACGCAAAGCAAGCCGTCACTCGCGAACGCCGCATTCGCAGGACGTGCGAGGAGCTCGAAGAGGGCCAGCGCCGCCCGTGCTGCTGGCCCGGATGCAAGCACCGCGAGCACACGGGCCGCTGACCGGTCGTCCTCACCGCAGAGCGCCAGCGTCCGAGTGACGCGCCACGATCCGATCCCACACCACCTTCACCCGCGGCACGTCGCGGAGCGCGCGATGCGTGACCAGGAACAGGTCGTCGACCGGCCACTGCTCCGTCGCCGGGAGCAGCGCCTTCGCGAACGTGACCGGCACGAGACGGAAGAACGCGACGCTGGGCGCGGGGACGAGACCGACACCGACGCCTGCGGTGATCGCGGCGAGCGTCAGAGCGCACCCGCGGCGTGTCCGCGCCGACGTGGGTCGCGAGCCAGCGCGCGGCGGGCACGTGGGCGAGGCGCTCGCCCCAGAGACCCCGTCTCGCCCGCGGTCGAACAGCGACGCTCCGAGCGTGTCCTCGAGCGCGACGAGGCGGCGCGAGACCGTGGACCCGTCCACCCCGAGCGCCTCCGCGGCATCGCCCAAGGTGCGGTTTCGGCAGAGCGCGAGAAACAGTCGGACGTCATCCAAACGCAGGGGCTCTCGGCGGTCCTCGTCGGCGATTGGGCCCTTTGCGATGCATTGATGCATCCGTCATCTTCGAGGCATGAACCGCGCGCGCCTCAGAGGTGCGCCATGCAGATCGGGTCCGGGGCGTTCGGATCGACGCGGCACCACGTGCCGTCTTCGCAGTCGTGATCGGTCTTGCCCGCTACCTGTTGCGGCCGCCATTCGCCCACGACGCCGTCAAGGCGCTGCCCGACGGCCGGGTGCGCGTGCTCTTCAAGGCGCCCTGGCGCAGCGGCGTCGCCCACGCCGACATGGCTGCGGACAAGTTCCTCGCCCGCCTCTGCGCGCTCGTGCCGCCTCCGGGCTTTCACATGCTCCGCTACTACGGGGTGTTTGCGAGCCACCACCACCTCCGCGCCCGCATCGTCCCGGCCGCCGCCGCGACGCCCGAGCTCCAGCTCGCGCTCGACCTCACCGCCGCCGCGAACGACACCTGCTCGCCGACCGATGCCTCGCCTCGGCCACGCCGACTCGGCTGGGCGAAGCTCCTGGCCCGCGTCTTCGCCGTCGACGTATGCAGCAACCTTCGGACGGCCCGAACGGCGCAGGCGGCACCGTGAAGCCCCGGGCAGGGCCTCCGCCGATCCGATACGAGACCGCCTTCGCCGCCTCGTCGCGCGGCACACTGAGGGTCGCGGTGGTCACCGTGCGTCCGTCGTGCCGGGCGATCGTGGCGACGGGCGCCGCCGTCCACTCGATCTCGTCGAGCGACCATGTGACCGATGGCTCGTCGCCAGTGACCACCAGGAGGACCGAGACGCGCCAGCCGTCGGTCTCTGGGTCGGTGCCGAGGAAGCGAAGGATGGGGCCCAGGAGGATCGTCATACAAGAGGAGCGTCCACCTTCTCCATCACGTCGCGGTCACGCCATGTCGAACGGTCGGTCAAGGCGGGCGCTCGCCGCCAGCGCGGCCGCCCTTGGCTCCAACTGATCCGGCTCATCCAGCCCCATCCGTTCGTGGAGGATCACCGCGAGCGATCGTCACGCGGGCGTCCCCTCGCGCGACTTGCGGTCGCGCGCGAAGGTCCACGCGGCAGCCCGCCTCGAGGTCCATCGCGCGGAGCTCGGCCTCCTCCAGCGCCGCCCCGCCCACCTCGGGCGCCAGCGCCCGCCCTGCTGTGGTCCCAGGCATCGCGCCGACCATCGACGCCATCGCCATCGACGCCATCGCCAGCGCCGCCGCGATCCCCCGGGGCCGCCACCCGCATCGTGTGCGAAGACAATACCAGCCTCGCGGCGCGCGCGCGATCTCGCCGCGCCGAGCGGCTCCCGATCCGGCGTCGCCCCGGTGCCTTCAGCCCTCGGAGCCAGCGCCCTCGCAGACGCGTCGGGATGCACCGCGACCGACCGGCTCGGCCAGGGTCGGCGAGTGCCACTGGCGCGAAATCCTGGCGGGGCGGCCCGCCGCGTCGATGCGTCTTTGCGCGAGCGTCGGCCTGGGGCAGGCGGCAGAGTCGGATCGTGTGGCGCTGGATCATCGGACTCTCGCTCCTCTTCGGGCTGGTCGGTTGCGCTGGCGATGACGGTGTCTCCGCGAGTTCGGGCACCACGTCGTCGACGAGCACCGCGTCGACGAGCACGTCGTCGACGAGCACGACAGCAGATCCCACGGGAACGACGAACTCGGGCGCTGGAGTCTGCGAGGTCGAGGGGTGCGTGCGTTGGTTCGAGGATGTCGATTGCGAGGCGGAGTTCGCGGGTTGCCTGGGCAGCGAGCTGCTCTGCGCGATCCCGGCGGTCGTGTACGAGTCATCGGACGACCTCGAGCCCGCGATCCCCGAGCACGCCGGCGCGATCTGCCTGCTGGAGGCGCTGCGCGACCGTCGTCGGGGGCTCCTGGAGCTCCGCTGGGGGATCCCGTTCGGCGTGCCCTACCTGAACGCGCGGATCTTCTCGCGCGGCGACGGGACGGCGCTCCTCTACGTGTACCAGACGCTCTGGGACGTCGGCTGGACGTCCCGCTTCGCGGTCAGCAAGGTGATGGAGCTCCAGCCGCCGGGCTTCTTCCAGACCTGCCTCGACGACCCGCAGGACGCGACGCTGGCGGCGTGCCTGGTCGGCGCGCTGGACGTGCAGGTCGAGGCGTTGCCGTGGCTGACGGGCGCGTGCTCGCCCTTCGAGGGCTGCTGACCCGGCTCATCGTCCCCCGTTGGCGAAGGTCATGAGGACCTCTCGCTTGCCACGCGCTGCCGGAGTTCGTGAAGGCAGAGCTCGACGGGTTCGCGGGCTGCGGTGACTTCGAGAAGGGCTTCGTGCGGACGGCGTGCCGCACCTGCGGCGACGAGCTGCGGGTGCCCTTCGCGTGCAAGGGCCGCGGGTTCTGCCCGTCGTGCATGGGCCGGCGGATGGCCGAGGGCGCAGCGCTCTTGGTCGACCATGTGCTGCCCGCGGTCGGCGTTCGCCAGTGGGTCCTCTCGTTCGAGGGGCGCATGGCGGTGCGGCTGGGCTACGACCGGGCGCTCCTGGCGAGGGTCGCCGGGGCGTTCGCGCGGGCGCTGCTCCACGACATGCGCTGGGAGGTGAAGGAGCGCCACGGCCTCGCATCGGTGCAGCCGCTGCACGCCGGGGTGTTCACGGCGGTGCAGCGCTTCCGCAGCGACCTCGGCCTCTACGTGCATCTGCACTGCCTCGTCACGGATGGCGCCTTCGAGGAGGCTGGCGCCGACGTACGCTTCCTGCCTGCGCGGGCGCCGACGCCAGGGCGCATGACCGCCGTGCTCGCGCAGGTCCACAAGGCCGTCGTCGCCGTCGCCGAGGACGACGACCTCGACATCGACCCGGCGCTCGCCGCCTGCGTGCAGCTCGCCCTCGCCGGCCCGCACACCGCCGCGCCGCAGGAGGCCGCGGCCCGGCCGTCGTTGACGGTCTCCGCGTTCGGCATGCACCTACACGCCGCGACCACCGTCGACGGTCGCGACCGCAAGCAGCTCGAGCGACTCTGCCGCTACCTGTTGCGGCCGCCCTTCGCCCACGACGCCGTCAAGGCGCTGCCCGACGGCCGGGTGCGCGTGCTCTTCAAGGCGCCCTGGCGCAGCGGCGTCGCCCACGCCGACATGGCTGCGGACAAGTTCCTCGCCCGCCTCTGCGCGCTCGTGCCGCCGCCGGGCTTCCACATGCTCCGCTACTACGGGGTGTTTGCGAGCCACCACCACCTGCGCGCTCGCATCGTCCCGGCCGCCGCCGCGCCGCCCGAGCTCCAGCTCGTCCCGGCCGCCGCCGCGCCGCCCGAGCTCCAGCTCGCGCTCGACCTCACCGCCGCCGCGAACGACACCCGCTCGCCGACCGATGCCTCGCCTCGGCCACGCCGACTCGGCTGGGCGAAGCTCCTGGCCCGCGTCTTCGCCGTCGACGTCACGGTCTGTCGCAAGTGCGGCGGCCGCATGCGCGTCCTCGAGGTCGTCTCTGACCCCGACGACATCGCCCGCGTGCTCCACGGCGCCCGCGCTCCACCGCCGCGACCGCGCCCCGACCCTCCGGGCCAAGTCTTGTTGTTCGCCGGCTGACCGCGCGCTCCTCGCGTCGCGCCCGGGCCAGGTCTTGCTGTTCGCCGGCTGACCGCGCGCTCCTCGCGTCGCGCTCGGCGGCCCCTTGGCGCTCGCCAGAGGCGGAGCTCGCTCCCGAGAAGCTTGGCGTGTGTTGTCACACGAATGACCTGTACGGCAACCTTCGGACGGCCCGAACGGCGACGAAGTCACCCTCCCGGCCCCCCTCCGCGCGGATGCCGCGAGAGCCCCGTACCCGGCCGCCGGACCAAATTCTAGCTTTGAACCTCTTAGGCGCCGCCGCCGGACCAGATTCTGGCTTTGAACCTCTTAAGCGCGATCCTAACCGCCTAGTCGATCCCAACCGTCCGCTTGGGGAGGCCGGCCGAACTGAGCACGCCTGGCGCAGTATCGAGCGAGCAAAGGCTTCCCCCAGGCGGTCGTCCAAGTCATTGATTTGTAAGGCCGAGTGCAGGATACTTCCCGCGAGCCAAGGAGTCACCGTGACCATCAAGTTCTCGATGAACATCACCGCCGATGACGTCTCCAGTGTGGAATACGCGCTCTCTAGCTTGGGCGATACGATCATGTCTGTCGACATCGACGCCGAAGCCGGGACCGTCACCGTCACGACCTCGGCGTCCGCCGAGGAGGTCGAGGAGGCGCTGAGGACCACGGGGAAAGACGTCCGTTTGGCCGACTAGCAGGGGATTAGCAGGGGAGAAACAGGCCATGACCTCGATCGAAGAACAAGTGAAGAAAATCATAATCGGCGCTTTTCACATCGACAAGGCGAGCTGCCGGAACGACGCGCACTTAATCCTCGATTTCGGCGTGGACTCCATGAGGCTCGTCGAGTTGGCGATGGCCTTGGAAGAGCAGTTCGCAATCACGATCGATGATGACTGTTCGACGCTGACCACGGTCCAGCACGTGATCGACTACGTCACCCGCGCCACCACCAGTTCATAGAGAGTGCCGGCATCGCCCGGGCCTACCGCCATCGGCTAGCTGGTCTGCTGCAGCACCCTCACCGCCATCCACCCGAGTTACCGGGCTTCGTCAGTACTACGGACCCATCCGCCATCTGCTCACGCCGACGTCCATCCCTCACGGGACCGCCGTTGATTCCCAGCAGCCAGCCGAGATATTCGGGTGCAGACTTCCCTTGTTGCACAACTCACTTAGTTACATGCGTGCTGTCGCCACTACCCCGGTGGACTTCATGGGTGCGCAGGTCGCTCACTTCCCCATAAACTACGGCCTTCCCCAGCGTTATGATGGGTCGGCGTCCACAACGGCCGTTTCGGGGCCTGCTCAGCGTTCACTACTCGTTACGGCCCGCATGCTTCGCTGACCTCCTTGCGAGGCCTTTTCCTGTAGTGCTTCAGCCCATTTGTTGCCTCCTGAGCCGCTCCAGGTGCTTCCGGTCGGAGCGACAGTTGACCGGCCGGGACTTTCACCCGGTAGTGAGCGTGCCTTTTCAAGGCGCACACAACGCCGTCGCCGAGAGCTTCAACAGCACGCTCAAGACGGAGCTGATCCACCGGACGATCTTCCTCTCGCGAGCGACCGCGAAGACGACGATTGCGGAGTGGATCGAAGTGTTCTATAACCGCCAGCGTCGCCACTCGACGATCGGATACTCAACCCCGGTCTCCTTCGAGGAGAGCTTCTACGCCGGGACAGTGGCGAAGCAGGCGGCATAACCACGGTGTCCACTTTTTCGGGGCAATCCCAGTGGCCACCTGCTCCGCCGCGACCTCGAGTGCTCGGCGGAACGCGTCGGCGCTCGCGGGGCGCCGGGTCGGATCTTTATCAAGGGCGCGGGCGACCAGGGCCTCGAGATCATCGGAGATCCCACGATCGGGCGCTCGCTCGGTGACGGAGGGGGCCAGCTCGCTGGCGTGGGCGCTGAGCACCTCGAGGACCTTCGTGCCGGGGAAAGGTACACGTCGGGTGAGCAGCTCGAACAAGATCACGCCGACGGCGTAGATGTCGGCGGCGGAGGTGAGCGGCTGCTCGCGCGCTTGCTCGGGGGAGACGTAGGCGAGCGTGCCGGTCATCACGCCGGGGGCTGAGGAGGGCGCGAGCGAGAGCAGCGGGCCGGTATGGATCTTTGCGAGGCCGAGGTCGAGCAGGATGAGGTGATCGCGGCCGTGACGCTGAACGATGAGACATTTTTCAGGTTTTAGGTCGCGATGCAGGCGCGCACCCAGAACCCGATCGCCGCCCAATTTTTTCGTCGACGCCCCGCTCTTCGCCCTCGCCCTCGCCACCCCGTCCTCCAGCTCGTCAGCGCCCCAGCCGGCGCTTGCACGCGCGTCCCCCTGATGTCCTGGACGCGAGCGCCGTCGGGGGAGCGCGGGCCCTCGGGCGGCCGGGCGGCCGCCGCGATCTCGGGCGCCGCCGTAGGCTTGCGCCGCGGATGCGCGGCGGTGAGATCTCACTGATCTGGATCGAATCTGGATCGATCCACGGGGGCGCCGCGTGAAAGTCGTGAATTCTGGCCTCTCTTGGCCTCTGGCGCGGCGCGCAGGCGATATCACCAACGTGACCGACAGCGGCGGGATCCCGGCGAAGCCTGCGCCGAACTGGCCGAAGTACAACAGCTTCCGCTCGGGTGACCTCTCGGCGAACGTCGGCACCGCGGCGCCGGACTTAAAGGTGATCGCGCCCGAGTCCTGCGAGAACGAGTGCGGGGGCGTCGACCTCGCCAACATCTGGGTGCAGGTGGGCAACGCTATGGCGGCGCCCTTGACCGCGGGCGCGGTGATCCAGGTGTTCGTCACGGTGAAGGGGGTCGAGTCGCTGGACCAAGAGCTCCCCTTTGACACGATCCTCGCGCCGGGCGAGTACGCGGACGCTGTGATGATTCAGGTGACGACCACCGACGTCGAGGCGATCCGGATCGCGGTCAAGCCCAAAGAGAGCGAGTGCACCATCGACCCGGCCGACGAGCTGGTGCTGGTGCCGCCGTTCTGCATCGCCCCGGGCTGAGCTCGCCAGCGGCGGAGCGTCGGGTCGTTCAACCTGATTGGCATGGTCCATCACTCTGATGGAGGCCAAGAGCCCCGGAGGCCGCGGATCTCAAGGAGATCGCAGAGGATTCGCGCCATGGAGGGCTGGGCCTCTGGCGTGCATTCTACGCGCGCGGACGAAGAAATCATGAAGAACTACAGCTCGGATCATCGTAGTGGCGCCTTCTTTGGGCGAAAAAGTGGACAGGCGCCGCAAGGCCGCGCCCGAGCGCGTATGGCCTGGATGGCGCCGGTCTGGCTGGCACTCTCCGTGGTTGGGTGCTCGGGGATCGGCGGTGGTAGCGGGAGCGACAGCGACAGCGGCAGCGGGTCGATGACTGGGACGAGCGAGAGCGGCAGCGAGAGCGGCAGCGGCAGCGGCACGACGGAGGGCTCGGGTGGGAGCGGGACCGGGAGCGGCACGGGGACCTCCGCAGGCGAGACGAGCGGGATGACGAGCTCGAGCGGGACGACGAGCGGGACGACGAGCGGGACGACGAGCGGGACGACGAGCGGGACGACGAGCGGGACGACGAGCGGCACGACGAGCGGGACGACGAGCACCAGCGGGACCACGGACACGACCGATACCGGCGATGCCCCGGGTGTGCCGGTGGATCTGGCCTCGGCCGGGAATTTCGTGATTCTTACAAAAAGCGGGATCACGAACGTGCCGATGTCCGCGATCACCGGCGATCTGGGGGTGAGTCCCGCGGCCGCGACGGCGATCACCGGCCTCTCGCTGCAGCTCGACCCCTCCAACGTCTTCTCGACGTCGACGCAGGTGAAGGGCAAGGTGTATGCGGCCAGCTATGCGGTGCCGACCCCCGCCGTGCTGACCACGGCGATCGGCGACATGCAGACGGCGTTCACGGAGGCGGCCGGTCGCGCTCCTGACCTGATCGAGCTGGGAGCGGGCAATATCGGCGGGATGACGCTGGCTCCGGGGGTGTATCAGTGGAGCTCCGGGCTGTTGATCCCGAGCTCTGTGACCCTCAAAGGCGGCTCGAAGGACGTGTGGATCTTCCAGATCGCCCAGGTGCTGACGGTCGGCAGCGGCGCGGAGATCGTGCTCAGCGGCGGGGCGCTCGCCGAGAACGTCTTTTGGCAGGTGAGCGAGGCCGTGAACGTCGGCACCGGGGCGCAGTTCAAGGGGATCGTGCTCACCAAGACAGGGGTGACGATGGCGACTGGCGCCTCGATCCACGGCAGGCTGCTGGCGCAGACGGCGGTGACCCTGGATATGAACACGGTCGTCGAGACGCCGTAGGGTGATCGCTCAGCCGTCGAGGGGCGCGCCGGCGAGGATCCAACGCAAAAGGATCTGCGCGCTGGCGGCGCTGAAAGGGGGCTGGGCGAGGGGCATGCGCGCGCCGAACGGGGGCTCGTCGACGGCAATTTTCATAAATAGGTAGCTGCCTTTGGGATCCTTGGGGGCGACCCGCGCGAGCTGCGGGGCTTGCTCCGCGGCTTGCCCGACGAGCTTCTCCCACAGTTGATCAGCGGGACGATCGAAGCGGAGATCGCCGGGCTCGACGCCGTCGACGTGGCAGCCGGGCAGGGCGCAGCCGGCGACGAGCAGGCCGCGGGCGGCCTCAAAGGTCGCGGCGGGTGGGGCCGCGGGGGTGACGGTGAGCGCGAGCGGGGCGCTGGTCACGTTGCCGGCTGTGGCGGTGATCCAGGCATCACCGGGGCTGACGCCGAGCAGGCCGCCTTGGCCGTCGGCGTAGAGGGTGAGGCCGTCGCTCGAGCGCCACAAGAGGGGGAGATCGGGCAGAGGGACGCCTTGGCTGTCGGTGACGGCGGCGCTGAGCTGGGCGAGCTCGCCGACGGCGATGGTGAGAGCAAGGGGCGGCTCGATGTCGACGGCGCCGACCTCGCCGCCGCCGCCGCCGCCGCCCGCGCAAGCGAAGGTCGCGGCGTCCGGGGCGCCTGCCGTGATCCAGGCCTCGATCATCGCGAGCTGGGTGTCCGTGAGGGTGCCTCCGAGGGGCATACGGGCGCCGACCGGCGGCGCGGCGCCGACCTTTAAAAAAAGCATGCTGGCGGCGGGATCTCCGGGCGCGACCAAGAGGGTGGCCGGCTGGGCCGCGCTAGGGACGCCGACGAGCGCGGCGTGAGCGGCCCCGTCGCTGAGATCGAGGCCGAGCTGCGCGGAGGCGCCAGCGTGGCAGCCCCCGAAGGCGCACCCCGCAGAGAAGATCGGCTGGATGTCGGCCGGGAAGTTACAAAACGAGGCGTCGGCGCTGGTGCTCTCGCCGCCGCCGCTGGCGCTGGTCGAGGCGCCCGTGGTCGAGCTGGCGGTGTCGCTGTCCTCTGGGGCAGGGTCATCGACGAGCGCGCAGCCGGCAGCGAGGGCGGAGGTGAAGGCGAGGGCGGAGGTGAAGGCGAGGGCGTAGTCGCGGTGCATGGCGGAGCGCGAATCGGGAGGCGCGGAAGGTAGCAGGGCCGCTGATTGAGCGCAGCCCGCGGTGTTTGTAGAAGGCCCGCGATCGGCCGATCTGGAGGCACGACGCGACAAGGAGACTAAACGCACGGTGTCCGGCGGCGCTCGCGAGCGCGCCGCGCGAATTTGTGGTTGACACGTCTGTGCGTTCGCTCTTACGGTGGGCGTGCTCGATTTTGAGCGCCTCACCCGCCGTCAAGGTGATGGGGAGGTCTTCCCGGCGGGGAGCGGCGAGCCGCTCGACCACGCCATTTCATAAGGCCAAGGCCTGACGTGATCCAGCGTCGGCCGGGCTCGTGTTGTGACCCCGTGCGCGCTGCGCCATAGACCAGGAGCCAGGACGATGAAGCGAACCCCGAACAACATCACCCGTGATCACCGCGCCACGACCTCCCCCGCCAAGACGACCCGCGTCGCCGAGGCCGCGCTGCTGCTGCTCTGCGGGGGCGGGCTAATCGCCGGCTGTTATGAGGGGTTCGACGGGCAGGAGCTGGCGGAGGACGAGGATGAAGACGCCGTCGAGGCCGCCGACGGGGAGGGGCTCGCCGACGCCCGAGCGCCGCTTGAGATCAGCCACGCGGAGCTGTTTGACGGCGAGATCCCGCCGCCGCCGCTCGATGACGGCGAAAATTGGGACTTCTCCGACGCGACGCAGGACCCGAGCGCGATCTACGGCGGGACGACCGTGCCGGTGTGCGGCTGGCCAGCCGCGGTCGAGCTGGGTGGGTCGTGCACGGGCAGCCTGGTGCACCCGCAGGTGGTGATCTACGCGGCGCACTGCGGACAGAGCTATAGCAAGATCTACTTCGGCGAGGATTATACAAAGGCGGCGTTCTCGGTGACGCCGAGCAGCTGCCAGATCTACCCCGGCGGCGGCCCAGGCAAGGGCAATGACTTCGCGGTGTGCAAGCTCTCCCAGCCGGTGACGAACGTGCCGATCACGCCGATCCTTATGGGCTGTGAGACGCAGATCTTAAAACAAGGCCAGGCCGTGACGCTGGTCGGCTTCGGCAACGCGAACAACGGGCCTTATGGGATCAAGCGCCATGTGACGACGACGATCAACCAGATCAGCAACGCGAACGAGATCCACATCGGCGGGAACGGGAAAGACACCTGCCAGGGGGACTCGGGCGGGCCTGCCTATGTGCAGCTCGCGGACGGGACGTGGCGGGTCTTTGGTATTACCTCGTACGGCGGCGCCTGCGGCGGCGGGGGCTGGTACTCGATGATGCACGTGGGCATGTCCTGGTTCGAGTCCGTGACGGGCGTCGACTTGACCCCGTGCCACACCGCGAACGGCACCTGGAGCCCGACGGCGAGCTGCGGCGGGTTCGCCTACAACCCCGCGAACGCGGGCGGGACGTGGGGCGGGGGCTGCAACACCGGGTCGGTGGGCGGGTTCAGCGCGACCTGCGGGGCGGCGTACTCGCAGCAGCAGCAGCCGCCGCCGCCGCCGCCCCCGCAGCAGCAGGCGCCTTGTGTCGGCTGTACACTGTACTCGGGCTCGCTCTCGGGGCCGGGCGCGCAGCAGCAGCAGCCGAGCGGGATTTATTACCAGAGCGTGAGCTACGGCGCCCATGAGGGCTACCTGCAAGGGCCGGCGGGCAGCGACTTCGACCTGTACTTGTACCGCTGGCAGAACAACACGTGGGCGCTGGTCGCGAAGGCCGAGACCAACAGCACGAACGAGACGATCAAGTTCAACGGGTCGGCTGGGTATTACACGTGGGTGATCCGGTCGTACAGCGGCGCGGGGAGCTATTCGTTCTACCTGAAGCGTCCTTGAGCGGGCTCGTATTTGTACGAGGAGAGGGCCGCCGCACGCGCGGCCCCTCCTGCGCTCGGCGCAGCAGCGCCTAAGGGTTCAGCGCCGCGGTCCACCAGCGCGGCGTACCGTTCACCAGCTCGCGGCCGCCGAGGAACACGTACCCGATCGTATCGATCGCCACCGCGGCGCCGTGCACCTCGTTCGCGCCGGCGCCCTCGTGCGGCCGTACCCACGCGATCGCCCCGCTGTCGCGGCTCAGCCTCACGGTCACGCCTTGAGCCTCGCCCAACCCGTCCTCGAGCGTCGCCGCGATGTAGATGCGGTTGTGGCGGTCGAGCGCGACCCCGTGCGCGACCCCGTCCCCCTCGCTGTGGCCGCTCAGCCTAATAAAGCTGATCAGCGACCCGTCATCGGCCCGCAGCCGCCGCACCGCGACCGCCCTCGCCGCCTCGTCGACGCCGCGCGCGTCACCGACCACGACCAGCTCGCCCAAGCTGTTCAGCGCCACGCCAGCGCCGTCCTCGCGCTCCATCCCCTCAAAGAGCCCCGAAGACCCCCAGAGCAGCGCCCCGTCCGCCGAGTAGCGGCTGACCAGCAGCTTGTGGTCGCCGCTCAGCGAGACCTCGGAGCCCGTCACATACAGCGAGCCGTCCTCACCGGCGCACAGCCCCTGTCCGATCGACCAGGCGGTGAGTTCACCCTTCTGCGAGCGCGACCACCGCACCTTGAGATCCGCGTCATAGCGGCGCAGCAGCAGCGCGCCGGCCAGATCCTCCCCGCTCTGGCCGACGATCACCGCGCCGCCAGCGCTTGTCGTCACCAGCGCGCGCGCCTGCTCTCCCGCCGCGCTCTGCCCCTCGCGCGAGCGCAGCAGCGCCCCGTCGTCGCCGTCGACGCGCCCGAGCCAGAGCTGCGGCGGAGCGCCCCCGCGGCGCACCTCCCCGGCCACCAGTACGTCGCCCTCGGCGGTGATCGCCAGCGCGCGGCCGCGGAAGTGCTCGCCGTTGTTCGGCTCGCTGGGGAGCACCGCTTGCCAGCGGCTGTGGCCGTCGACGGGGCTGTGTCGGCTGAGCGTCACCCGCGAGCGCTCGCCCTTCGGCTCGGTCTGAAAGCCCACCGTGATCAAGTCGCCGTCGCTCGCGATCGCCACGCCTGTCACTTGATCGCTGGCTGGCCCGTCGGTCGCGCCGCGGCGCCAGCGCGGCGAGCCGCTCATCGGCAGCATGAAGGTGATCGGCAGGGTCACCGCGGGCGAAGCGACCCCGTCGGCCCCGAAGGCGATCGCCTGCAGCGTGCGCGGCTCGCGGGCCACGACGTCATCGATCAGCCACGTCGCCGAGAACGGCGGCGCCTCGATCGTCGCCAGCGGCGCGTCGTCGCCCACCACCGACACTTCAACCCGAGTCACCGCCGCGTCGTCGTCCGTGCTCACCGTCACCGTCGCCGCCATCGCCTCGGTGATCGGCGCGGGCTCCGCGTCGCCGTTGACGGACAGCAGCGTGATCGACGGCGGCGCCGCCGGAGCGTCGTCGTCGTCGTCGTCGTCGTCATCCTGGCCGCCGCCTTGGCTCGCGCTCGGATCTGCCCCCGAGTCGTCGACTGGCGCAGCTCCGCCCTCGTCGCCCTCACCGCCCTCATCCTCGCCAGCGCTGTTCCACCCTTGCAGCTCCTGACTCTGGCCGACGTCGTAGCAAGCCCCGCACACGAGCGTAAACGCGCCGACGCTCAAGGCGCTGACGAAGCTGCGGAGGGGGCGGCTCACGGGCCGAACGTAGCAGTCGGCCCTGTGGATGGTCCTGTGGATATGTCTGTGAAGAGCCTGTGAAACGCGTGATTCCGCGCATGCCGAGGTCTCGTGAGATCTCCGTTAACGGTGTTCGTCGCCTTTTCGTGATCTTTCCGGCCGCAGTCGTTGTCAGGGCCCGCGCCTGCGGGGCATTCTCTCCAGGCCGCGGGCCCGGAGGACGGCGCCCTTGGCGAGACCACCCGAGAGCTAGTGATGGGCCAGCAACTCAGCCTCGAAGATCTTCGGCGCGCCTGGACGGCGCGAGACCCCGAGCTCCCCAGCCTCTTTATCGCCCTCGTCGCGGCGGCAGACAGCGCGTCCGCGGCGCCTGTCCGCGAAGGAGCGCTCACCTTCACCGCGTACCTCAGCGAGCTGCGCGGTTACAACCACCGCAAGCGCCGGAGCCCGCAGGAGCGCGCGCGTTACCGCATCGACGGTATGCGCGCCCTCGAGGCCCAGCGGGCGGAGGTCCCGCTGCCCGAGCGCCTCGGCGCGTACGAGCTGCTCGAGGAGCTATGGCGCGCGGCCCAGGTCACCGGCGCCGCGTACGCGCGTGAGGCTTTGTTGGAGATCATCGCCGGGGTCCCCCTGCGTTGGGGCCCATGGCGCGCCCTCAAGCGGATCTTCAAGGAGGCCGAGGCCCGCGGCGACACCGAGATCGTCGGCGCCCTCGCCGCCCGCTTCGACGCCGCCTACGCGCAGCGCTACGGCTGGGGCACCAGCGAGGTCAGCAAGAACACGATCGGGTACCTCTGCCGCCGCGCGTGGCGCTACCTCCGGCGCCAGGCCGAGGGGCTCGGCGCCGCCTACGCCGACGCCGCGGTCGAGTTCTTACGCTTCTACCCGGAGCGCGTCGACCTCCGCGGCACCTGGGTCTACAACCACATCCTCTTCCACGAGACCAAGCGCTACGCCCGCCGCAACTGGAAGCGCATCGATCGCGGCGCCTCCGCCCTCAAGAGCCGCGCGTACGGCGAGCTGTGGCGGCGCAGCCCGCGGCCGCTCTTCACCCTGCTCGAGCGCGCCAACAACGAGGCCGTGCGCGAGTACGCCACCTCCGCCCTCAAGACCGACTTCCGCGCCACCTTGCGCGAGGTCGAGGGCGCGTGGGTCGTCCGCCTGATCGCCGTCGGTTCGGCCTCGATCGACACCTTCGTGATCTGGCTCTTGGGCAATGTACCTCGCTTCGAGCAAGGCGCCTTCCGCGAGCTCGGCCTGCACGACGCGGTGCTCCGCCTCCTCGACTCGCCCGCCAACGACGCCCGCGCCTACGCGGCCGCGTACGCGCGCACCCACGCCCGCGATCTCGGGCTGGACCGCCTCATCGCGCTCGCCAACAACAGCCACGGCGAGGTCCGCGGCCTCGTCAGGACCTGCTCGGCGATCGCGACCCGCGCAAGGACATCGGCCTCGACGCCTGGGGTCGCCTGCTCGGCAGCCAGTACGGCCACGAGCTCGCCGTCGACGCCCTTCGCAAGCACTTCGGCGCGCGCGAGCTGACCCCGGAGTGGTTCCTCGCCCGCTTCCTCGACAGCCGCGACAAGGTGATCGACTTCGTCAGCGACCTGCTCCCCAAGATCCACCCCTACAAGGCCCTCGGCGCCGCCTACTTCCGCCGCCTCCTCGACGCCCCCGAGCTCGGCCGCAAGGCCGCCCGCTTCGCGCTCGACGGCGTCACCCGCTACCCCGTCGCCGACTACGACGCCGACTTCTGGCGCCACCTCCTCCTACGCGACGCGACCCGCGGGGCGATGACCCAGTGGATCCGCGAGGAGCGGGTCAAGGCCGACGCCCTCGGCCCCCCGTTCTGGCGCGCGCTCGCCTTCCGCCCGACGTGGGAGGCCGATCCGTGGGTACGAGCCCTCAAGGCAGAGCACCGCTGGGCCCGCGATCTCAGCTATGACGAGGGCCTCGGCGGCTTCGCCCGCGAGCTGTTGGGGGATGTCCGAAAGTTCACCCCCGATCAGCTCGGCTTCGCCTGGCTGATGGAGATGGTCCAGCGCGCGGAGCCCAGCTACCACGACTTCGCCGTCGAATACATGATCAAGGCCTTCCTCCCGGCCGACTTCGCCCCGGCCGACGAGGCCCAGCCGGCCGCTGCTCCGGCCGCGAGCGCCGCCAAGACCGTCGATCTCGGCGGCAAGACCTTCCTCTTCACCGGCAAGCTCGCCACCATGACCCGCGACCAAGCGACCGCCAAGGTCACCGTCGCGGGCGGCGCCAACGCCGGCTCGGTCACCGCGAAGCTCGACTACCTGGTCATCGGCGACGAGGGCTCGCCGCTCTACGGCGCCGGCCGCAAGGGCTCGAAGCAGGTCGCCGCGGAGAAGCTGGTCGCCAAGGGCGCGGCGATCCGGATCATCTCGGAGACCGCGTTCTTGCAGATGCTCGCGGGCGGCGAGCGCGAGTTCTCCGCCGACAAGGTCGACGACGGCTGCGCGCGCCTGTGGGCGATGGCCACCGATCCTGGCCCCGCCGACGCGCCGCTCGCCAGCTTCGCGCAAAAATACATCCGCCGGCATCACCCGGACATCTGCCTCGCCCTCACGGATCGCCCCGTCGATCCGGGCGCCGAGATCCCGGAAAAATTCCTCACGTGGGCACGAGTGCGCCCCCTCTTCACCGACCCGCGCCAGCCCCTGCGCCAGCTCGCCCTCGACCTCGGCAAGTGGGAGCTCGCGCGCTGGTCGCCGCCGATCTTCGAGCTGGTCGCGCTCGCCGAAGATCCAAACCCCGAGCTGCGGAGCTTCATCAGCGCCGCCCTGCTCGCCGACGAGAGCCCCGCGACCAAGCGGATGCGCGTCGATCCGTCGCGCCTCAGCGCCGACGCGGTGTATGCCTTCTGCGAGTCGCTGCACCCCTTCGCCCGCGGCCTCGGGATGGAGCTGATCCGCAGGCACCCGCGCCTCGCGATCCCCGAGGAGCTCTTCCGCCTCAGCGAGAGCCCGGATCGCCAGGTCACCGGCTTCGTCGTCCGCACCCTCTGGGGCCTCTACCGCGACCGCAGCGTCACCGCCGGCTGGAAGCCGCCAGCGCACCCGCCGCGCCGCGGCCCTCAGCGTGAAGGGCAAAGAGGTCAAAGAGGACCGCCCCGAGGGCGACGGGCCGCCAGCTCGCCCAGAGAAGCTCCCCGCCAGCCACCTCGCGTTGCGCGACTTTATGCGGCGCATGCTCTTCACGGTGCCGCCGACCAAGCCGCCCAAGGGCGAGGACGCGCCGGCCGCCCCCAAGACCCCGCGGGCTCGCCCGTTGCCCGCGCGCAAGGCCAAGCTCGCGCTGATCGAGGTCACCCGCGACCTCGCGATCCGCGACCGCGACTTCGCGGCGGTCGTCACCCCGCTTATCCACGAGTTTATGGGCACCCGAGGGGCCAGCGAGCGCGCCGCCTGCCTCGTCGCCCTCGCCCGGATCGCCCAGGCCCATCCAGGCCTCGATCTGCTGGTCAAGGAGGTCGCGTGATGTCTTCGTCTCCCTCTGAAAAGTCCCTCCGCTACCGCGGCGATCTCAAGGCCTTGGTCGGCCGCGGCGGCAGCCTCAGCTTCGTCACCAGCCACCCCGAGGGCCACCCCACCGCCCTCTACACCGTCGATCTCGCCAAGCTCGAGCTCCACGAGGAGCCCCTCCCTTGCGGCGCGAGCGCCCTCGTCGACGCGGGCGAAGATTCTTCGTCGCGGGCGACGACGGCCACATCTACCGCAGCGGCGGTCGCGGCGGCGTCAAGGCGCTCGGCGCGGCCTTGAGCCCGCCCGCGAGCGCGCTCGCCTTGCTCGGCGACGATCGCATCGCCGCGCTCTGCGGCGACGAGCTGGTCATCCTCGCCCGCAAGGACGGCCGCGAGCGCCAGCGCCTGCCGCTCGGCGAGCGCGGCACGGCGATCGCCAGCGATCCCAGCCGCGCCTGGATCGCCGTCGGCGGCGAGCGCGGCGTCTTGTTCGCCTTCGACGGCGAGGCCGCCAAGGTGGTCGAGAGCGAGCGTCGTCGGGTGCACGAGGGGCCGATCCAGTCCCTGCTCTTTGAGCCCGAGGAGCTGCGCGTCCTCTCCGGCGGGGTCGACGGCCGGATCTTCCTCACCCACGTCCGCGGCGCCCTCGATCCCGAGGATCGCAGCGGCAAGAACAACCACGCCGCCGCGGTCACCAGCCTGGTCCATGGGCCAGGTGACAAGACCTACTCCGGCGGCAAGGACGGCGTCGCCCGCGTGTGGACCCGCGGCAGCGGGCGCCCGAGCACCCTCAAGGACGGCGTCGTCAACGTCGTCGCCGCGGCGATGGCCGAGCACAGCGGCCGCCCGCACCTCGCGCTCGCCGGTGAAGACCGGACGATCCGCCTCTTCCTCGTCGACGCCGCCGGCAAGCCCGAGCTCCGCGCGCTCACCCTCCACGGCGCCGTCGCCTGGGCCGCCGCGGAGCTCGCCCACCGCGACCCCAAGGTCCGCGAGGCGGCGCTCAAGGAGCTCGCCGCGTGGGGCGACAGCGTCGCGATCGACCTGCTCGGCAAGAGCGCCAAGGGCGACGGCGACCACCGCCTCAAGCTGCTCGCGACCGAGCTGCTCGGCAAGAGCGGCCTCGCCCGCGCGACCAAGCCGCTCGAGGAGCTGCTGCGCGCGGGCGAAGAGGCCGTGCGCCTCGCCGCCTTCACCGGCCTGCGCGGCCTCGAGGGCGAAGGCAGCCTGCGCCCGCTCAACCTGGCCCTCGGCGCGCGTAAGCGCGACATCGGCGTCGCCGCGATCAAGGCGCTCGCCCCCCTCGCGGGCCGCGACGACCTCGCCCTCGATCGCCTGATCCAAGCGCTCAGCGAGGACCCGCGCGAGGTGCGGATCGCCGCCCTGCTCGCGCTCGAGTCCCTGCACGACGCGGCCTCACCGGAGGCCGATCTGCTCGCCCTGCGCAGCACTCAGGCGGACATCCGCCGCCTCGCGGTCATCCGCTTCTACCAGCGAGGGCTCGCCGCCCGCCCCGACGCCCTCGCCGCGCTGCGCCGCCACGCCGCGGACGCGGACGCCAGCGTCCGTCAGGCCGCCTTCCTCGTCTCGATCTTGAACAAGCCCGCGCTCGCCGGGGCGCTGCGCTTTCAGGATCGCGACATCCACCGCCTCCTCCACGAGCTCGAGTCGACGCCCGTCCCCACCTTCGAGGCCAGCGCCAAGGGCGAGGACAACAAACAAGCGGCCAGCGCGCCGCCCAAGGCCAAGAAGGTCGAGATCGGCCAGGTCGGCGAGGAGGACCGCCGCCCCCTGCTCGAGGCGATGGCCAGCCGCGCCCTCGACACCTGCCTCGCCGGCGCCACGGGGCTCGCCTCGCTCCGCGATCCTCGCGCCCTCGGCACCCTGCTCCAGCTCAGCCGCGAGGGCGACGCGAAGGTCCGGGTCGCCGTCTGCAAGGCCCTGCAAGAGCTCAGCGACCCGCGCGGCGCGGCGCGGCTGCGCCTGCTCATGCGCGACGGCGAGGCCAGCGTCCGCGACGCCGCCTTCTCGGCGATCGCCGAGCTCGAGCGCGCGACCCCCCTCGCGGTCGCCGAAGCTGGCCTCTTGGCCATGCACGAGGACGTACGCCGCCGCGGCCTCGACCTGCTCGTCCGCCACCTCAAGGCCGGTAAGAAGGGCGCTCCCCTCGATCCTGGCGCCGTCGCCTTGCTCGAGCGCGCCCTCGGCGACGCCGCTCGCCCGGTCCGCTCCGAGGCCTTCAAGGCGGTGCTCAGCCTCGCCGTCGACGGCGGCGGCGCCGCCAGCCTCCGCTTCGCCCGCCGCTCGCTGCACGCTGATATCCGTAAAGAGGTCCTCGGCGAGGTTTTAGGGCAGATCGAGGCCCCTTGGGCCTGGGCCTTGCTCCTCGAGATCTTCCGCGACCCGGAGCCGGCGATCCGCGCCGAGGCCTTCGAGTTCGCGATGAAGCGCACCCGCGGCGTCGGCCTCGAGCCCCTGCAGGCCGCCCTCACCGGCCCTTACGCTGATCTACGCGTCGAGGCGACCAAGATCCTCGGCAAGCGCAAGGCGCCGGGGATCCACGAGCTGTTGGTCCAAGCCGTCGACGACGAAGACGAGGCCGTCCGCCAGCTCGCGGTCGACGCCCTGCTCGTCAACGACGCCGACGAGGCGCTCAGCGCCGCGATGGCCAGCCGCCACCCAGACGTGGTCGTCCGCGCCGCAGGGGCCCGGGCCGTCCACGGTGATCCTGCCGCGCTCGCGCCGCTGCTCGCCGTCATCACCGCCGCCGAGCCGGAGATCCCCGCCCTCGCCGCGAAGTGGAAGGACCGCCTGCTCAAGGCCGCGGAGGGGCTCGTCGAGCTCAGCGAGCCTGCCGCGCGCCCGGCCCTAATCCCGCTGCTCCAGCACAAGGACGCGGCGATCCGCCAAGGCGTCGCCCGCGCCCTCGCCTGGTCCGTTCGCCCGGCTGAAGCGGACGGGGTCGCCGCCCTCATGGCCGCGCTCCAGCACAGCGACGCCGCCGTGCGCGTGGAGGCGGCGCTCGGCCTCGCCTACTGCGGCGACCCGGCCGGCGCCTCGCTGCTCTTCGTCAGCGGCGACGCGCGCGCGCAAACCTGACCTTCAGGCCACCATGCTCGCGGCCCTCGCCCTCGGCGAGCGCACCCATGACGTGTTCATGGGCTTCCTCGACCACAGCGACGACAAGGTGCGCGCGCGCGCTGCTGCTCCTCTTCCTGATGGAGCTGGTCGAGGGCGACGGCGCCCCCGATCGCTGCCTCGCCGCCCTCTCGGCCGCGCACCCGCGCGTCCGCCTCAGCGCCGCCGAGGCGCTCGAGGTGTTCGGCGACCCCGCCGCGTTCGCGGCCTTCGTCGTGGCCGCGCTCAACGACCGAGGCGAAGGAAAGGCCCCTGGACGATCGGCGCCGCCGACGTCACCGCCCTCGCCGAGCTCGTCACCTTCGGCGACGCCCACGGCAGCCCGCAGCTGCGCGTCCGCGCCGCCGGCCTGCTCACCGCGCTCGACGCCGAGAAGCAGGAGGAGTTCGATCGTCGCTGGCGGATCTTCGGCGAGCGCCACGCCGCCGCGATCACGGCCGCCACCCAGCGCGGCCGCGCTCGCCCGGTCGCCGAGGCTGTCTACGCGCCTGACGAGCTCCGTCAGGTGATCTTCGGCGCCTACGCCGGCCTCTCTCGCCTCAGCGGCGGCGCCAGCGAGGCGCGGATCCGCCAGACCGCGATCAGCCGCCTCGTCGCGGCCGCGGAGGCGGGTTGGGCCGCCAAACCAGCGGTCGCCGCGGTGCTCATCCCCGCCCTCGGCGACGCTCAACAGAGCGTCCGTCAGCTCGCCTTCGAGAGCCTACGCGGCGTCGGCATGGACCCCACGGCGCTCGCGACCGAGGCGGTCGGCTGCGGTCAGCGCGACATCGGCGGCCTCGGCCTCGACCTGCTCGCCCGCTCTGGCGGCGCCAAGGCGGGCCTGCGGGTCCTGGAGGATGTCCTAAAAGACAGCACCGACGGCCTCGAGCACGAGGCCGCGCGCCTGCTCGCGGCCCTGCGCAGCGGCGTCCAGCCGGGCGACGGCGCCCTCAGCGACGCCGACCAGCGCCGCCTCGCCGCCGCCTGGATCGACGTGCACGGCCTCGGCCTCGCGGCGCGCTCCGAGGCGCTGCGCCTGGGGTCCGTCGCGGGCCTCGCGGGCGCCTACGAAGAGGGCGGCCGCGGCCCCGCCGCCGACGCCTTACGCGGCGCGATCAGCTCGCGCTACCGCAAGGTCCGCCTGCTCGCCGCGGAGCACCTCGCCGCCCGCGACGACGGCGCCGCGTTCCCGGCGCTCGTCGAGATGCTCGCCTCCGATCAGCCAGCGGAGCAGACCAAGGCGATCGGCCTGCTCAAGCGCCTCAGCGATCCGCGGGTCGACGGCGCCCTCCTCGACCGCATCGATCGCGACCCCGCGGGCAGCGCCCTCGCCGCCGATCTGCTCAAGGCCGCGGGCTCGCAGCGCCGCCCCGCGGTCGCCGATCGCCTCTTCACCTACCTCGCCGATCCCAAGCGCCGCGAGCCGGCGTTCACCGCCCTGCTGGCGATCAGCGGCCACGATCAGAAGATCGAGGACCCCGAGGACGAAGGGGCAGGTCCACCTGGCTGGGAGGCCAGGCAGCACCCACGCGGCGACGCCCTCCTCGCCCGCCTGCTCGCCGCCCTCTACGACCTCGGCGACGACAAGCTGCCGCCGCGGATCGAGCTCGCCGCCACCTGGGCGCGCGGCAAGGAGCTCGATCCGGTGCTCGCGCGCTTCGCCGGCCACAGCAAGCCCGAGCTCCGGCACACCGCGCTGCGGGCCGCCGCTTGGCGCCTGCGGAGGCGTCAAGGCGACCCGGCCGCGCTGCTCGCCGCCCTCAGCGCCGCCGATCCCCACGCGCAACTCCTCGCCGCCGAGGGCCTCGCCCACGCCGGCCGCGCCGACGGGATCAACGTCTTGCTCGCCGGCGTCGAGCTGCTCGCCGAGCTCGACCAGCGCCGGCGCGCCGTCAAGGCGCTCGGCGTGCTCGCCGACCCGCGCGCCCTCGACCTGCTCCTGCGCCTCGCCAACGAGGACGGCCACGCCCTCCAGGAGCAGGCGGCCGAGGCCATCGGTCACATGGGCCGCGCCGCCCCGGAGCGCGCCGACAAGCTCTTCGAGCTGCTCGCTCGCCTCGCGCGCGGCGGCATGTCGGGGGTCGCAGCGCAGGCGCTCACGGGTCTGCGGCACTTTGGCACGCGCGCCGCGTGGGCGGAGATCCGCGCGCAGGCGAGCGCCGCCGATCAGAACATCCGCCGCCGCGCCGTCCACCTCCTCCGCTACAACGACGATCCGGCGACCCACGAGCTGCTCGCCGACCGGCTGCGCAAGGAGAGCCCCCGCCGGATCATCACCGAGATCGCCGAGAGCCTGCGGCACCTGCACGGCGCCGCCTCGCTCGAGCCTGACTACCTCTACCTCGAGTGCTTGCACGTCCCGCCCGCGCAGCTCCAGCCGGACATCATCGAGCGGCTGCGCGAGCGCGGCGATCCTGCGCGGATCCTCGAGCTCTTGCCCAAGATCAAGCACGCCTCGCTGCTGCAAGCCGTGGTCGCGGTGCTCACCGCGGGGGCCACGCTGCCGATCGACGCCGCCCTCGCGGCCCTGGGGAGCCCGCACGAGCTCACGGTCAGCGTCGCCGCGCGGATCCTCGGCGCCGCCGGGGCCTCGCTCGCCAAGAAGCACGGCGAGGCGCTCGCCGCCGCCGCCGACGCCTGGGCCCGCGCCTGGTCCGCCGAGTTCGCCCAAGTCACGGGCGCGAGCATCGCTCCACCGTCCGACGACGACGACGACGACGACGACGACGACGACGACGACGACGACAACTACGAACGTGACGACGACGACGACGACGACGACGACGACGACGACGACGACGACGACGACAACAACGACGACTTCGAGGCCCCGATCGCCACGAAGCTCAGGGGCAAGCTCGCCGAGCTCACGGACCCCTACGTCCGCCTGCTCTGGGCGTGCGGGCGCGTCGGGGTCGGCGACGCCGCGATCCTCGGCGCCATCGCCGCGGGCGGCGACGACCCACGCGGTCGCACGATCCGCCGCGAGGCCGTGATCGCGATCGCCTCGGCCCCTGGAAAGCTCAGTAAGGCCGCTCAAGAGGGCCTGATCGCGCTCATCCGCGCCGGCAGCGCCGAGCTGCGCGGCCTCGCAGCGGCGGCGCTCAGCGCCCGCGACCGCAAGCAGGCGGCGGCCCTCGTCGGCGACCTCATGGACGACGGCATCGCCCTCGGTCGCCTGCTCGACCGAGAGATCGCCGGTCAGGTCAGCAAGACCCTCAGCGACGCCGCTCAGCGCGCGCATCACCAAGGCGTCGCCTTACCCTACCTGGTGGCCCTCGGCGACGCGAAGGCCGTGGCCGCCCTGCTCGCCGATCGGAAGCTGAGCGAAGGGGTGCGTCAGGGCCTCATCGAGGCGCTGGGCCGGATCGCCACCGCGGACGCGCAGGCCCGCCTGCGCGCGTTCGGCAGCGACGCGACTGAAGACGAAGACCTCCGAAAGTCCGCCTGGCGCGCCCTTCGCCGCGCCGGACGCCGCCAAAGAGCCCAAACGCGGCCCCCCCGTCGTGGTCGCTGGGAGGTGCAACCGTGAGCCAGACCCCTGACAACCAAAGCCCCGCCGAAGGCGAGCTCACCCGCCCCGAAGACCAGGTCCAAGACAGCCGCACGGCGGTCCAGTTGACCTACAGCGGCGCCAGCCAGCTCGTCACGGACGAGCGCGGCGCCACCGTCCAGCTCCTCGGCGATCGCCACCGCCCGCCGGTCGCCCTGCGCGGGCGCATGCGCGAGCCGCTCTTGATCCGCGAGGCGTTGTCCTGCCTCTACGAGATCGTCGCGGCCGACTTCCGTTATGTCCCCAAGGACAGGACCGCCTACCTCGCCTACTCGCGCATGCGCAAGTCGGCGCAGGGCATGAGCGCCTGGGACGCCCAGCGCGCCTACTTCGAGTGGATGGCCCGCAACGACCCCACCGCGTTCTTGGTGCTCGACCCGGTGGTCTCTGTGCACCCCGACGCCGTCCTCTTCGAGGTCTTCTCCAAGGACGAGGGCGCCTACGCGGCCCTCGCGATCGACCGCGCCGCGCTCGATCTCGAGGGCGAGCCGACCTGCGGCACCACCAACATCGACTACAGCCGCGCGCTCTTCGACGGCGTGCAGCGCCTGCGCTCGTATCGTGACAGCGCCCTGTCGATCGGCGCCGAGGCGGTCGCGGTCGCCACCGCGGGCCAGCCCGAGGCCGTCGAGAAGTCGATCCAGCTCCCGGACTCGTGGCTGCGCGGCTTCTTGCAGGTGCAATCGGCCGCGACCTTGCCGGCGACCCGCGTCGAGATCGCCGCCATCGATCTCTACAACGTGCTCCGCCAGCTCCGCCTCAACGCCGATCAGAAGCGCGCCGGCCGCGGCGTGCGGGTCGAGCTGGTCCCGGGCGAGCGCCCCCGCCTGGTCCTCGAGCCGTGGGAGCTGGTCCTTGAGACAGGCGCCGCGCCGTACAGCGGCCGCACCCCAGCGATGGTGCGGATCTGGGGCCGCCGCCGCCTCTCGCTGCTGCGCCGCCTCCTGCCCTTCGTCGACAAGGTGGAGCTGCACCTGCTCGGCAGCGGCCTGCCCAGCTTCTACGTGCTGCGGGCGGGCCCTGTGCGCCTCACCCTCGGCCTCTCCGGCTTCACCGCGGCCAACTGGGCGCAGGCGGTCGCCTTCGACCTCCTCTTGCCGCGCCTCGCCGGCCCGGCGGCGCACAAGCTGCTCGCGAGCGCCCTCACGCACCTGGAGGGTCGCTGGGCGGCCACCGCGACCGAGCTGGCCGCGGCCCTCAAAAAACCACTCCCGGAGGTCTTGGCGGCCCTCCAGCTCGGCTGTCAGCAGGGCCAGCTCATGTTTGACCTCGCGGCCGGCGTCTACCGCCTGCGCCCGCTGCTCGCCCAGCCGGTCGAGCTCGGTCGGCTCGAGTTCCGCAACCTCCGCGAGCGGATCGCCCACGACCTGATCGCCGCCAAGGCCGCCAAGGTCGTCAGCGAGGCCCGCACCTACGGCGTCGGTCTCGAGCTCACCGGCGAGGTCAAGGTCGCCGCCGAGCGCCGCGAGTACCGCCCTCGCCTCGTCATCGACGACGAGGGCCGCGTGCGCGAGGCCGAGTGCACCTGCGCGTTCTTCCGCAAGCACAAGCTCAAGGAGGGCCCCTGCGCGCACCTGATCGCCCTGAGGGTCCTCCACGGCCTCGAGGAGCAGCGTCGCCGCGAAGAGCGGGGCGCGGGCCGCGGCGCGGTCCTCCTCGAGACCCGCACCTACGCGCGGCGCCAGGCGGCCCGCGAGGAGGTGGTGCAGCTCTCCCTCGACCGCCAGCGCCTGCGCGTGCGGTGGGGTCAGCGCGGTCAAGCGATGCGCGTGCAGAGCTTGGTCTTCTCCTCGGTGGCCGACGCGCGCGCGGCCTATTTTGCCCGCGTCGACGAGCTCGAGGCGCGTGGATACATGGACGAGGCGGCGGTGTGAACATGGCGTTCCGAATCGATACCACCCGACTCTTAGATCTCTGGCGGAGCATCGAGCAGGCTGGCGGCCGCGATCGGTTCATCCAGCAGCAGCTGACCGAGCGCGGCTTCCTCGTCGAGCGCAAGCCGACCGAGGGCATGAGCAAGGCCGAGCTCGAGCGCTACAAAAAATCGCTCAAGGAGGAGGCCGCGGAGCGGCGCAAGCTCGCGCGCGAGGCCTGGCTCGCCTACCGCGCCTCGCACCTCGTGCACCTCGGCGAGGGCGTCTTTTGGAGCGACGATCACGACTTCGACCGCTGGGACCTGCGTAACCCCGAGGAGCGCGCCGCCGAGAACGAGCTCCCAAGCTGGAGCACCCCAAAGCGCTCGCCGAGGCGCTCGGCCTGTCGATCGCCGAGCTGCGCTGGTACGCCTTCCACCGCGAGGACGCGACCTTCCTCCACTATCACGCCTTCACGATCCCCAAGCGCAGCGGCGGCCTGCGCTCGATCTGGGCGCCCAATCGCCGCCTCAAGCAGATCCAGCGCTGGATCCACCGCGAGGTGGTCGAGCGCCTGCCCGTGCACGGCGCCGCGCACGGCTTCCTCGCGGGCCGCTCGATCAAGAGCAACGCCGCGGTCCACGCCGGGGCGACCACGATCGTCAAGGTCGACCTCAAGGACTTCTTCCCGACGGTCACGTACGCGCGAGTCCGCGGCGTCTTCAGAAAGGCCGGCTACCGCGAGCAAGTCGCCACCCTGCTCGCGCTGCTCTGCACCGAGGCGCCGCGTCGAGTCCTCGAGATCGACGGCAAGACCCACTACCTCGCCCTCGGCCCCCGCTGCCTCCCCCAAGGCGCGCCGACCAGCCCTGGGCTGACCAACACCCTCTGTCAGCGCCTCGACCGCCGCCTCGTCGGCCTCGCTAAGAAGTACGGCTGGCGCTACACCCGCTACGCCGACGACCTCACCTTTTCATTGCCCGCGACGCATCAAGGCCCGCCGCGCCTCGGCGCCTTGCTCGGCGGCGTCGCGATGATCGCCGCGGGTGAGGGTTTTGTGGTGCACCCAGACAAGACCCGGGTCTCTCGCGCTGGTGGGCGTCAGCAGGTCACCGGCCTCGTCGTCAACGGCGAGCAGGGCCCCCGCGTCGCCCGCGAGACCAAGCGCCAGATCCGCGCCGCTTTGCACAACCTGGCCCGCGGCAAACCCCTTCAAGAGGGCGAGACCCTCAGCCGGATCGCTGGTTTTATCGCCTATATCCAGATGAGCGAGCCCGAGCTCGGGAAGCGTCTGCGCGCGCAGCTCGCCGCCCTCTGATCCTCCGTCCTCTCTCGCAAGAAGAAGGCGCCACGAGCGGGCCCCGCCGCCCCGCGCGCCTCCCTGAGCCTCGCCGTGCGCGGATCTGCCCACCCCTCCTCTTCACCCCCCCATCCCCTCGATCGCGTCGAGATCCGCGGTTTGTGCGTCGACTGCGTCGTCGGGGTCTACCCCAGCGAACGCGAGCGGCTCCAGCCGCTGGGGCTGGACCTCACCCTCCACCTCGACACCCGCAAGGCGGCCAGCGGCGGCCACCTCGCCGACACCGTAGATTACGCCCGAGTCGCCGGAGACCTGCGCTTCATCCTCGAGCACGCCCGCTTCCTCCTCCTCGAGGTCGCCGCGGAGGCGCTGTGTCGTTACCTGCTCGCCCCGCCGGCGACGGGCGCGCAGATCGACGAGGTGAGCCTCACCTTGCGCAAACCACAGGCCCTCGGCGGGCAGGGCGTCGCCTCGCTGAGCGTCCGTCGCAGCGCCGCGGAGTACACGTTCATCCGCGAAGCTCAGCCCTACGGCGCGCTCGAGCGGATCTTCAAAGACCCCCACCTAGGGCTCACCCGCCTCCACCTCAATCCCGGCGCGAGCGCCCCTATCGCCGCTCCAGACGCGTTTATCTTAATATTGGGTGAGGGCCTGCGCCTCACCCCACAGGGGCGACCGATGGAGCTCCTACGCGCGGGGACTGGCCTCCGCGGCGGCGCCCCAGACCTGATAATTCACAACTCAAGCCCCTGCCAGCGCGCCCTGCTCAGCCTGCACCGCACGGCGGACCCACCGCCGTCCGCGCCGCCCGACCGCGCCTTCAGCCGCTCGTTTTATTATCCCGAAACCTACCCCTAGCCGGGTTCAAGGCGATTGAGCGCTCTGATCGACGGAGGGCGCGCGATGGCGCCCGCCGTCGCAGACAGGGCCGATGCAGCGGGCATCTCTCATAACGTCGGGCGTCGGCCCTGCCTGCTTGGAAGATGCGGATCTTCTGCATCGCCCGGCGCGAGGGTGATTGACAGCGCCAGTCGGCGATGGTCACTATCTGCGGCGTGACGTTGTCCAAGAAGTTTGATGCCGAAGTCCAGCAAGTCCTCCATGATCACGCGACTCGAGCGCTCCTCGCGGTCTTGCGCGGCCACTTGTCCACCCTGACCTTTGGGGATCTCCATGATCTCCTGCGCGGGGCTCATGGCAAGTCGCTCGCGCCGATCCGCGTCAGCGCGCTGCTCTCCGATTCGGAGCCGTTGAGCGCGCCATCACCCAAGGCCACTGCTGCGCAGGCGCCCGCGGCGACGAGTCACGCGACCGCCGGGTCGACCAAGGCAGCCGCCAAGAAGCCCGCGAAGCAGGCGCCCAAGCAGGCGTCCAAGCCGGCGTCCAAGCAGGCGCCCAAGGCGAGCGCTGTGCGGGTGCGCGAGCCCACCGCGCTCGACTCGTCGATCCTCGACCTGCTGCAAAAGGACGGCGCCGCCGTGACGATGGGCGAGCTCCGCTCGACCTTCGGCGTCAGCCAGACGACGGCGCACCGCGCCCTTCGCCGGCTGATCGAGGGCGGTCAAGTCGCGATGATCGGCAAGAAGCCGCGCCCGGCCTATGTGCTCGCGGGCGCCGCGACCGCCGCGGTCGTCGTGGCCGCGGATGCTGGCAAGAAGACCGAGCAGAAGACCGAGCAGAAGACCGAGAAGACTGCCACGAAGAAGGCCACGAAGAAGGCCGCGAAGAAGGCCACGAAGAAGGCCACGAAGCAGGTCACGAAGCAGGTCACGAAGCAGGTCGCCAAGGCGGCGCAGCCCGCGGCGCCCGCCGCCGAGCCGGCCGCGGCGGAGGTGTCCGCCGCGCCAGTCGCCAAGGCAGCGAACACTGGCAAAGCGAAGAGCGGCCAAGCAAGCAGCGCCAGCAAGCCGGCGAAGCCTGCCAAGGCGGCGAAGGCGGCGAAGGCCGCTCGTCCCTCGAATCGGACCGATGACGGGCGAAAGGCGTACGACATCGCGATCCTCAACATCCTGCGCGAGCAGGGCGACTGGACGAGCATCTCGCAGATCCGCCCGAAGATCGGCGGCACCGACAGCCAGATCCGCCTCAGCCTCGCTCGCCTCGTCGACGGGCGCCTCGTCGAGCGCACCGGCGTCCGCCAAGACACGCGTTATAAGCTGATCGGTTGATCGCCGCGTCGACCCGGCTCGGACTCGGACTCGATCTCGGACTCGGTTAAGAATCAGGCGCCGCGCACCTCGATGGTTCGCGGCGCCTGATTTGTGCGCTTCGAGCCTTGTCGCGCTATTTCTCTCTTCGTCGCCGCAGGCGCGGCGTCGCCTCCGCGGATCACTCCGCGGCGAGCGCCTCTTGCCACGGCTCGCCGTCGAGCAGCAGCGTGTCGACGGCGACCACGCCGTCGCTGGTGATCGACGCCCGGATCCTCGCGCTTCGGCTGCGGAGCGCGTCCTCAAGCTCCTTAGCGCGCTCCGCGGGGACGAAGAAGCGCTGCTCGCCGATCAGGTCGCCGCCGCGCGCCCAGCTCAGGCAGCCGGCCACTTCGTCGCAGCGCACGTTGTGAAAGCGCGGCACGCGGCCCTCGTCTGTCGGCGAGAGACAGACGCAGCAGCCGCCGTCGATCGCGCCGTCGGAGGCGCTGCCGCAGCGGTCGGGGGGCTGCCAGTCGAGCGCGTATTGGTAGCGCAGATAGTGGCCGCTCAGCAGGTCGCGGGGGTCGTAGCCGGTGATCGGGAGGTGCCACTCGCGGCCGTTTTGTAGGTTGAGCTCGGCGCGGCCGATCAAGGCGAGCAGGCCGAGGATCGGGGTGACGACGGCGACCAAGAGCAGTCGATTGTTCATTGCTTCGGCTCCTCGGCGAGGTGGGCCGCGAAGTCGCGGCGCTTGCGTGCCCAGAGGTACGTGAGCCCGACTGTGAACAGGCCGCCGGTGATGAGGCCCAGCCCCGTGTCGAGGAGGCTGCCGAAGACCTCGAAATAGACGGTGATCAGGCGGACGCCGATCACCGCGGTCGCGATGTTGAGGACCCGGACGTTGTGCGCGGCGTAGCCGACCCACGCCGCCGCCGCCCAGAGGGCGATGAAGCAGAGCGCCGCGAGGAGCCGCTGCTCTTCGCTTGCGAGCAGGAGCGGTCCATATCCCAGCACGAGGATGAGGAGGAGGAGCACCCGCGTCGGGGTGATCGCGGCGGGGCGCCCGGGCACGAGCTTGGAGGCGCGCACGACCAGCACCCCGGTCAGCGCCGCGGCGACCCCCGCGCCGAGGAGCAGGAGGCGCGGCGGCGCGGCAGGTGGCGGGTCATACAAGACGAAGCTCGCGGCGGAGGCGAGCAGGAGCGCGCCGCTCCAGCCGAAGCGGGCGAAGGCGCGGGAATAGAGGGGGCGCCAGCGGGCGACCGAGGCTGAGGCGGCGACGATCAGGCAGAGCAGCGGCGGCAGGCTGACAAGGCCCACGCCCAGCGCCTCGCCCTCGCGGCCGGGGCCGAGGCCGTCGACGAGCGCCTCGAGGCCGAGGTAGTAGGTCGTATGGAGCCCGATGATCCACGCAGAGGCGAGGCCAGCGCTGCGGCCGCGGGTCACCAAAACAAAGGTGAGGGCGCTCCAGGCGAGCAGGGCCTGCCAGGTCGCGCCGCCGAGGTGGTAGACCTGCGAGATCAGGCCGATCGACGCGAGCACGAACCCGTAATAGATCGAGATCAGCAGCTCGCGCAGCCAGGCGCCGCCGCGCCGCTCCGCGAGCACGATCGCCGCCGCGACGCCGCTCGCGAGGAGCAAGTCGATCGCGAGCTTCACCCCGCCAGGGATGTCTTGCCAATTGCTCGCGATGATCGCGACGACGCCGAGCACGATGGTCAACGCGCCGAGGCCGCCCGCCGCGTAGAGCAGGTAGGGGCGGCTCTGGCGCTCCTCGTGCTGGAGGATCGCGGCGGCGGCCTCGGCGGAGAGCAGGCCCGCGCGCTGCCACTCGGCGATCTTGTGGGTGATCGACAAGGCCGCAGGCTAACAGCGCCCGCGCCACAAGACTAGCGCGCGGCCACACTAACGCTCGCCGCTGCGGTCGCCGAGCTCGACGCCGAGCAGCTCGGAGACGAGGCCGAGCTGCCAAAACGGGACGCGGCCGATCGCCTTGAGCGCGACGCGCCCCTGGTCGTCGATGATGACGAGTCCCGCTCGGTCAGGCGGCAGCTCAAAGGCGGCGCGGGCCGCGGCGGCCTCGGCGACCTGCTGCCAACGGCGCAGGGTCACCCCCGACAAGTCGCCGACGATGACGCCCGCGACCTTGTCTTCGTCGATCTTCTCGTCGGCCTCGGCGAGCACGCCGACGAGGCGGATGCTCGGCCGGCCGAAGCGCTCAAACGACTCCTCGCGGCCGCCCTTAAAGCCGCCCTCGACGCCCGGCAGATCCGCGAGGGCGACCGGCGCGTCGAGGAAGGCGAGCACGCAGACCTTGCCGCGACAAGCGGCGCGGCTCAGCGTCCCCGCCGTGAACTCGGGCGCGGGTGAGAGCGTCGGCTCGTCGGCGCCGAGGGCCGCCTTGAGCGCGGCGAGGGTGGCGTCGTCGGCGGGGCCGCTGTGGCGGAGCAGGACCTCGCCCGTGGGTCCGAGCACGACGACCCCGGTGTGGCCGCGGGGGAGCTTAAAGGAGTCATAAAACACCCCCTCGAAGTCGATATAGAGGGGCAGGCGCAGCTCGGGGCGCATCATGCCCATGAATTCGCCGATCTTCGCGCGGAGCAGGGCGAAGCCCTTCGCGTCGCCGATCAAGAAGCCGCGCACGCCCTCGGGCACCGACCAGCGGGCGAGCGCGCGGTTCACCGCCTTGCTCTCGCCCGCTTGCATGCTCTCGCGGTCCTCAATCACGAAATACGAGGTGTGGCCGCGCAGCTCAGCGAGCGCGAGCGCGGGCAGGTCGCCGTCGGCGGGGAGCTTGATGTTTTGCGGATCCGCGGCGGCGTCGATCGGCGGGAGCTCGCTCGGGATCGCCTCCGCTTGCGAGCGAAAGAGCCAGGCGCCGATCGCGACGAGCACGAGGAGGAGGAGGGTGACGCCGATCAGGATCCGCTTGAGCCAAGACACGCGCCGCGGAGGATAACAAAGCGGCCCGTCGCGGTCGCGCCTGGCGCGGGGGCGGGTCTCCATGTAAAGAACCCGTCCTTGAGCGCGGGTCTACTCTTGGGGTTGCTGACGGCGGCGGCCTGGTCGTCGCTCGACGCGCTGCGCAAGCGCCTCTCAGGCCGGCTCTCGCCCGAATTGCTGGCGCTCGCGCTGATCCTCGGCCCCGCGCCGATCTTCATCGTGATGGCCGCGTGGCAGGGCACAGCCCCAGCGGACCCCGTATATCTGCCGATCGTGGCCGCATGCGGGCTGCTCCACGGGGTCGCGAACATCCTCTTCCTTTGGGCGCTGCGCCTCTCGCCGCTGAGCGCGACGGTGCCGATGCTGGCGCTCACGCCGGCGTTCACGGCGTTGGTCGCCCGGCCGCTGCTCGGCGAGCGGCTCGGCCTCGTGGGTGGGGCGGGGATCGCCGCGGTCGCCCTCGGCGCGCTTGTCCTGATGATCGACCGCGGCGGCGGGCGACCCTCCCAGAGGACAATTCACCGCGGCAGCGTGGTGATGGTCGCGGTCGCCGCGCTCTTCGCGTGCGCTGGGCCGCTCGACAAGGTGGGCCTGCGCTTCGCGTCCGTCGGCTTCCACTCGCTGTCGGTGGCGCTGGTCGCGGGCGCCGTCGTCGGCGTGTACGCGCTGCGCCGCGAGCCGGCTGCGGCGCTGTGGCGCGCGCGGGGGGAGCTTCGTTGGGTGATCGCGGCGGCGGTGGTGATGGCGATCGCTCAGGTGACGCAGCTCGCGGCGATCCAGGTGTTGCAGGTGAGCCTGGTCGAGAGCCTCAAGCGCGGTATTGGTATGAGCATGGCGGTGGTGGTCGGTCGCGTGTCCTTCGCCGAGCCGATCACCGCGGGCAAGGTCGTCGCGCTGGCGCTGATGCTCGGCGGCGCGCTGGCGCTGCTGTTGTTCGGCTGAGCGCGCGCGGCTCTCACCAGCGCGTCGCGATGGGGTCGCAGTCGGCGCAGGGATCCATCACAGGCGAGGCGGTCTCGGCGGGGTGGGGCGGGCGGCCGCGGTCGACGTAGAGCGCGGCCTCGCGCCAGCGGCCGTAGCGGCGCGCGCGCAAGGTGAGCTCATAGGCGCTGGCACGCAGCGTCAGCTCGGCGTAGCCGGCGTGGTTGCTGATGTGGTCGGGGGCGAGCGCGGTGCCTTGAAAGAAACGCCAGGTGCGAGGGCCGCGGCCGGCGTCAGGGCGCGACACCGCGCCGGCGATGACTTGAAAGAACGGGGCGCGCAACCACGCGCGGCTCGAGCGCTTCACCGCGGGCGAGGCGTCGGCGACGGCCTGGAGCGAGCGCTCGTGGCCGGAGACCGCGCCGACGAACGCGCCGCCGACGATCGCCCGCGCGAGCGCCTCCTCGTGGAAGAGCAGGGCGGAGTCCGGCCAGATCCCGCCTTGACCGTGCGGGCCGGCGCTCTCGATCGGGTGGTGGGTGACGAGGATCCGCTCGGGGCCCGGCGCGGCGAGCAGCGCGGCGAGCAGCGCGCGTTGCTCGGCGAGGCTCGCGGCGGCGGCGGGGCCGTCGCCAGCGGCCTCGCGGTCGAGCCACGGGGTCGTGTCGAGCACGACCAGCTCGGCGAGGCTGTCTCCAGGGTCAGGTGAGAGCTCGCAGCGCAGCGGCGCGCCCGCGCAGCGTGAGGCGACCGCGGCGGCGCCGCCACGGCCCACGCGGACCACGTAATTAGCGCTGGGGGCGCTCCACGGGGCGCCTGGTGGGGTCAGCGGCGCCGCACAAGTCCACTCGGCGAGGCCGCGTACGGCGAAGCTGGCGCCGCCGCGGGCCCGGTGCTGCGCGACCCGGGCGAGGAGCTGGGCGCTGGCCGGGTCGGCGGGGAGCTCGCAGGTCTTCGGGTCGATCTGGTCGCCGAGCCAGATCACGATGGTCGGCTCGCCGTCGACTGGGGCCTGATCGAGGCGTCGGAGCAGCGCGTCGCTGACGGCTCGTGACGCAGCGCCGGCGCCGAGGCCACCCACCAGGAGCAGGCGCGGCGCGGGCGAGAGGCCTGGCGCGGGGTCTTCGGCGCGAGCTGTGCGCCAGTCGCCGCGATGGATCGAGCACGCACCAGCGAGGGTGAGGGCGGACCCGAGCAGGGCGCGCCTGAGGAGCCTCGTCGCCGTCACGACCTCGGTTGTAGCCGCTTCGCAGGGCGCGGGCTAGCGCGGGTCTGTGGAGGGTGCGCGCCGCCGCTCGTGCTCGTCGGGCGCCACACTTCAGCGGCGAGCAGCGCCCGACGGCGCCGGGTCGGATCGCGCGGCTGGCGAACCACGCGAGCGCGCGCTGGACCAGGCGCCGGTCCGCGGGACCTGGCAATGCAGCGGCGGCGGCGTTACCGTCGTCGCGCGTGGCGGCCGAGGATGAACTCAGCGACGATCTATGGGCGGCCGCGCTGGCAGACCCCGAGGGCGAGGCCAGCGGCGAGCTGCTGGCGGATCCCGAGCTCCTCCGCGCGCTGCTGCGGCGGGCCGCCGCGCTCGAGCGGGAGCACAGCGACCTGACGATGTTGCACGACGCGACCCTCGATCACTCGAATGAGATCGAGGAGGAGCTGGCGCTGAAGATCGAGGAGATCGAGTCGCTGGTGCGCGACCTCGAGGTCCGCAACAGCTTCATTCGGGCGATCTTCGGCCGCTACCTCAGCGACGACGTGGTGACGACGCTGCTCGAGTCGCCCGAGGCGCTGCGCCTCGGCGGGGAGCGCCGGCGGGTGACGATCCTTTTTTCAGATCTGCGCGGCTTCTCGGGGATCTCGGAGCGGCTGTCGCCGGAGCAGGTGGTGACGCTGCTCAACATCTACCTGGGCGGCATGGCGGCGGTGATCGACGCGTACCGCGGCTCGATCAATGAGTTCATCGGCGACGGGATCTTGATCGTCTTCGGCGCGCCGCTCGAGCTCGAGGACGCGGCGGCGCGGGCGGTCGCCTGCGCGCTGGCGATGCAGGCCGCGATGGCGGAGATCAACGCGACCTGCGCGGCGCAGGGCCTGCCGACCCTCGAGATGGGGATCGGCGCGCACACGGGCGAGGTGATCGTCGGCAACATCGGCTCGAAGCGGCGGGCGAAGTACGCGCTGGTCGGTCGAAACGTCAACCTCGCCAGCAGGGTCGAGACCTACACGGTCGGCGGACAGGTGCTCATCTCGGACTCGACGGCGGTGGAGGTCGGCGACGCGCTCGAGCTCTCCGCGAGCTTCCGCGTGCGGCCGAAGGGGTTCCGTGACGAGCTGGTGCTGCACGAGGTCGCGGCGATCCGCGGCGCCTATGAGGTGTCGCTGCCGACGCGGCGAGACGAGCTGCGCGCGCTCGCCTCGCCGGTCGCGGTGCGCCTCTCCGTGCTCGAGGGCAAGGACGCGGGCGGACCCGAGCTGCGCGGCGAGATCGTGGCGGTCGGCGAGTTGAGCGCGATCGTCGAGTGCGAGGAGCCGCTCGAGCCGCTGAGCAACCTCAAGATCGAGCTCCCGGCGGGCGTCGTCGATGGCGGCGTCTACGCGAAGGTGCTCGCGGCGGGCGAGCGGGCGGGCGCGGCGCGGATCCGCTTCACGCCCGCGACCGAGGCGTTGATCGCGGGGCTACGGGCCGCGGGCGCGTCCGCTTGAGTCGACGCTGAGCGGCTCCGCGCGGCGGCTGCGGCGTCACTCGGGGGATCCGCGCCGCGGACCGCCGTCGTACCATCACGGGGACGCGATGGAGAACCCGTCAGCCAAAGGTCCCGCGCCGCCGAAGCCAGCTTGGGTGGAGGCGCTGCTCCAGGAGTTGTTCCACAGCGGCGCGCCGCGGCTGGTTCGTGAGCGGGTGATCGGTCGAGGGGGGATCGGCGCCGTGTCGATCGCCGTCGACGCCGCGCTCTCCCGCCGCGTCGCGATGAAGACGCTGCACACGCGCACGTACAGCGAGGAGGTGCTGGTCCGCGGCTTCATCCGTGAGGCGCAGATCACCGGCCAGCTCGGTCACCCCAACATCGTGCCGGTCTACGACGTGGGCGTCGATGGCGACGGCGGCGAGCTCTACTTCACGATGAAGCTGGTCGAGGGGCGCGGGCTGAACAAGATGATCGCCAGGCGCCGCGAGCAGGAGGATCTCGGCTACGACTACGAGCGCATGTTGAACCTGGTCGAGACCCTGTTGAAGGTCTGCGACGCCCTCGCCTTCGCGCACAGCCGCGGCGTGCTCCACTGCGACATCAAGTCGGAGAACGTGATGGTCGGTGACTTCGGCGAGGTCTACTTGATGGACTGGGGCGGGGCGATGCTGCTGCGCCCGCGCGAGGGGGCGGACACGAGCCTGTGGGTGCAGGGGATCTTGCCGGAGCTGCCGGGGCAGAGCACCGAGGGGCTGGTCTTTGGGACACCCGCGTATATGGCGCCTGAGCAGGCGCACGGCCGCCGTTCGGCGATGGATGAGCGCTCCGACGTCTTCGCGCTGGGGGCGATCTTGTACGAGATCCTCTCCGGTCGGGCGCCCTTCCGCGCGCCGACGACGATGGAGGCGCTGCGCCTCGCTCAGCGCTACCAGCTCGACCCGCTCGACGCGATCGTCGACCGCGCGCTGGTCCCCCGCGAGCTGGTGCGGATCACCATGAAGGCGCTCGCGCGGCGGCCAGATGACCGCTACTCGAGCGTCGAGGCGCTGAAGCAAGATCTGGTGCGGATGCTGCGCGGCGGCAACTCGTTCCCGACGGTGCGCTTCGCCAAGGGGTCGCTGATCATCCGTGAAGGTGAGGTCGGCGACGCGGCGTACAGCATCGTCACAGGCGCGGTAGAGGCGTTTCGGGTGGTCGAGGGGGGCGAGCGGGTGTCGCTGCGGGTGATGGGTCCAGGCGACGTGTTCGGTGAGACGGCGATCTTCGCGTCCGCGCCGCGGAGCGCCAGCGTGGTCGCGCTCACCGAGGCGACGCTGGTGGTCGTCACGGGGGACGTGATCGAGCAAGAGATGGGGGCGATGAAGCCGTGGATGGGCGCGTTCATCCGGGCGCTCGCGAGCCGCTTCGCGAGCGCTGAGGCGCGCGCGCGACGGGGCAGCGCGGCGCCGGTGAAGCCCTCGGCGCCGGCGAAGCCCGCGGCGGCGGCGAAGCCCGCGGCGGCGAGGCCCGCGGAGCCGACGCTCCCGGGCTCTCGCCTCTTCGCGGGGGCGAGCGAGGAGAGCCTGATGATCGACCTCGAGGAGCCGAACTCGCATGACGAGTGCACGGACCTCACGGCGGGGCAGAGCGAGGAGCGCGAGCTGACGGTGATGGTCGAGGGCGCGACCGAGAGCGGCGCGGCCGCGGCCGAGAGCGGCGCGGGCGCGGTGAGGAGCGAAGCGGACGCGGATGAGCCGGAGATCGACGTCGAGTTCTAGGCGACGCAGCTCGCGCCGCGCCGGTCAAGGAAGACGCGGAGCGCTGAGGTCGCTGTGATCGTGCGTGCGCGCCGCGGTGTGATCCTTCGATCGCATCGCGCGCTGTGATCCCCAGCACTGCTATTTTTTTCCGATCATCGCGGCGCTGCGCCACAATTTGCGGCGATGAAGCCCTCGATGTTCTCCCTGCCTGAACGGATGGGTCTGCGGCTGCTCAACGCGCAGGGGCTGCGGAGCCGCTGGATCGACGGCCCAGGGGGGCCGGTGCACTCGCTCGAGGGCGAGGGCCGCGGCGAGCTGCCGCCGGTGGTGCTCCTGCACGGGCTCAGCGCGAACGCGGCGGCGTATGGCGGCTATCTGCGGCGGATGCTGGTCCACTCGCAGCGGGTGGTCGCGCCGGACATGCCAGGGCACGGGCTGAGCCCCGTGCCGCGGGGCGGGCTGAACCGCGACACGATGTTGGAGGGCGGCTTCGCGGCGCTGGACCGGCTGATCGAGGCGCCCGCGATCTTGGTGGGCAACTCGATGGGCGGGCTCGGGGCGATCCGCTACGCGCTGGCGCGGCCCGAGAAGGTGCGCGGGCTGGTGTTGGTGTCGCCAGGCGGCGCGCCGATGCCAGAGCCGGCGTTTCAGCGCTTCCTCGACGCGTTCCGCCTCAGCAGCTACAACGACGCGCTGGCGTTCGTCGATAAGATCTTCGCGCGCTCGCCGCGGCTGCTGCGCCACGCGGTCGCCGTGGGGGTGCGCGAGCGCTTCACCCACCCGGCCTTGCGGGGCCTCATCGATGGGATCTCCTCCGCGGATATGCTGCGCCCCGACGAGCTGGCCGCGCTGCGTGCGCCGACGCTGGTGATCTGGGGCAGCGAGGAGCGGATCCTGCCGCGCTCCCACCTCGCGTTCTTCGCCGACCACCTGCCTGCAGGGGCCAGGATCGAAGAGTGGGCGGGTTTTGGCCACATCGGCTTCCTCGAACAGGTCGAGGAGATGGTGCTGCGGACCGTTCGCTTCGCTCGTGAGATCTCTTACGCAGGGCGTGCGTCGACGCTCTCTGGCCAGCGTGACACCCTCGCCGTATCGGACTGAGAGCCCCACAATTTCAGGCGGAAGAGCCGCCGACGAGCGGCGCCGCAGAGCCCGCCGCGTCGCCGCATGAGCCGGTCGACGCGCGGAGTCCTCCTCCGTGGGCGCCGATCGACCCCGACGCGCTGCGATCGGCGGTGCGCACCTTCGATCTGCTGGCGCGGTACCACCGCCTCGAGGTGCGTGGTCTGGAGCGTGTGCCCGAAGGGCCGGCGCTCTTCGTCGGCAACCACAACGGCGGCCTGAACCCGGTCGATGGGTTGTTCCTCATCCACTACTACCGCCGCTTCGGCTACGACAAGCCGATCTACGTGCTCGCGCACGACATCCTCTTCTCGGTGCCGAGGATCGCCCGGGTGCTGGGGTCGGTGGGGATCGTGCCAGCGCACCGCGACTCCGCGCGGGCGCTGCTCGAGGCGGGGCATAAGGTGCTGGTCTTCCCAGGCGGTGACATCGAGAACCTGCGGCCGTTTACGGCGCGTCGGCGGGTGGTCCTCGGCGGCCGCCAAGGGTTCGCTCGCCTGGCCCTCAAGACAGGTGTTCCGATCGTGCCGGTCGTCGGCGCGGGCAACCACGAGATCTTGGTGGTGCTGTCGCAGGGGCGGCGGCTGGCGCGGCTGATCGGCGCGGATCGGCTGGCGCGGGTGCACTCGATCCCGCTGATCTTCGCGCTGCCGTGGGGGCTGCTCTTCGGGCCGATGGCGGCGCTGCCCTACCTGCCGCTGCCCGCGAAGATCACCGTGCAGATCGGCCACCCGATCGAGGCCGCGGCTTGGGAGGAGATGAGCGACCCCGAGGCGCTCGCCGACCAGCTCTACCTGCAGACCGAGCAGGTGATGCAGTACATGCTGACCGAGCTGTATCAGGAGCGGCTGCTGCCGATCATCGGCTGAGCCGCGCGGTCGCGCCTAGCGAGCGGGCGGGGGCAGCTCCTTGGGCGCCGCGTTGGCGCGCGCGAGCAGGCCGCCGGCCATCCAGGTGACCCAGCCGCGCGGCAAGACGCCGGAGAAGAAGGCGTTGACCTTGTTGATCACGCCCGGCACGACGGCGCGGCGGCGGCGAAACATCGCCCGCACGCCGATCTGCGCGACCTGAGCGGCGCTGAGGATCGATAGGTCCATGATCGCCGGGGTCCGGGCGCCGGCTACCTGGTTAAACTCCGTGCGAGTGATCCCAGGATACAGGGTCGTGACGCTGACGCCGCTGCCCTGCAGCTCGAAGCGCAGCGCCTCCGAGAAGCCGAGCACGTACGACTTGGTCGCCGCGTAGGCGCTGACGTAGGGCGAGGGCAAGAAGGCGGCGGCGGAGGCGACGTTGAGCACGTAGCCGCGGCCGCGGGCGGCCATGTCGCGGGCGCAGAGCTGGGTGAGGTGCGAGAGGGTGATCGCGTTGACGCGGATCATCGCCTCGACCGCCGCGAAGTCCATGTCGAGGAAGCGACCCTGCATGCCGTAGCCGGCGTTGTTGACCAAGACGTCGAGCGCGAGCTGACGCTCGGTGATCGCCGCGTGCACCTCGGCGGCGGCGTTCGGGGCGCTGAGGTCGCGCGCGAGCACGAGCACGTCGTGGCCGGTGTCTCTTTGGATCTCCTCGGCGAGCGCCTGCATGCGATCTCCGCGGCGGGCGACGAGGACCAGCGGGTGGCCGGCGCGGGCGAGCTCGCGGGCGAGATCGACGCCGATGCCGCTGCTAGCGCCGGTGATGAGCGCGTATCCCTTGGCGGTCATTGTTCTCTAAAAAAAGTGGGGATCTACTCGCTGGCTTCAGCGACGTCGCCGCGCTTGATCGGCAGGGGGATGCCGTGGTGGTGGAGGTAGTTGGAGGACAAGCTCCAGTCCTCGTAATAGGTGCCGAGCAGGCGGTCGAAGACCGAGAAGGCGGCGGCGTGGTTGATCAAGTTGCCGCGCTTGCAGTGGTGCAGCTTGTGCGCGTGGTTGTCCATGAAGATGTATTTGAGCCAGCCGATGTTGTAGGTGACGCTGGTGTGGTCGGTCGCCTGCAAGGCGAGGATCAAGGCGTAGGCGACCCAGGTGGACGCGAGGTCCATGCCGAGCAGCCAGGCGATGATGATCAGCGACGGCTGAAACTGGCTGAACGAGGTGTCGACCCACGAGGACTGGTTGCCGCGCAGGAAGTCGAGCTCGGTGACCGAGTGGTGCGCGGCGTGCTTCTTGCGGTAGTAGCGGAGGATCGGGTGCGGGCCGCGGCTGTGGCTGGCGAGGCGGTGGATCAGGTAGTAGCCGAAGTCGGTGCCGACGGTGGCGATCGCGATCAAGAGCCAGCTGTCGCGCAGCGCCCCGTGCAAGGGCACGTGCGAGAGCGCCCACCACCCGAGGGTGACGAAGCCGCCGCCGACGGCGACGCCCTTAATAAAGACCATAAAGAGGCCGTCGACGATCTCGCGCGGGGTCGCCTTGGGGAGCTGCATCGACGGGTTGCGCTTCTCCTCGATCAAGGTGAACGAGATGAAGATCGCGGAGGCGGCGATGAAGCACCACAGCGCGTTCCAGGGGGTGAGGCCGAAGATCAGGAGGAAGATGACGTACGTGATCGGCGAGCCGAGGTGGCCGATGGTGCCGTAGATCGGGTTGCCGACCTGTTCACGGGGGATCTCAGGGCGAGGGAGCGTCGTGTAGGTGGGCGCCATGGGAGTGCAGCGGACTTGTGATCGATGTTCTCACCCCTTCGCGCGCGCGGGGTACGCCGAGGCTCGATCACAGGGCGAGATCTGACTCACGGCGTGGCGACGCGCGTGCGCGTGCGCGGGTGTGCACACGAACGCGCAGCTCGGCGGCCGCTTAGGCGGGCGTGACGGGGGCGCGCTCTTCGAGGCGGTGGCGGAGCCAGTTCTCGACCTCGGTGGCGCGGTCGTCGACGTCGAGGAGGTTTTTTGTCGGGATCCCCAGGCGGCGGGCGAGATCTTCGCGGCCTGGATCGTTCTCCAGCTCCTCGAGGTCGGCGATGTAGTCGGCGAGCGCTCGCTCTGGCGGGTCGCCGTTGAAAAAACCCTGGGCGATGAGCTGGGCGCCGCGCAGGCGGGCGAGCTGCGCGAGGTCCCAGAGGTTGAACTCGGGGTGGTACTGCACGGCCCAAAAGACGCCGCGGCCGCGCTGGATGCTGACCGCTTGGACAGGTGAAAATTCGTTGCCGGCGAGGCCCTCGGTGTGCGCGCCGAGCTGGACGATGTGGTCCTCGTGGCTGGTGAGGGCGTCGAAGACCGGCGGCCGGCCTTCAAAGAGCGGGTGGGCGCGGCCGCGCTCGTTTAAAGCGATGCCGCGGCTGACCCCGAATTCGCGGCCTCGTGGGTTACGCTCGCAGCGCCCGCCGTCGGCGGTGACGGCGAGCTGAGCGGCCCAGCAGCTGCCAAAGCAGTCGAGGCCGGCGTCGAGGGCGCGCTGGACGAGGGCGATCTGCTCGCGGACAGCGGCGGTGTCTTGGTGGATCGTCATGTTCGATCCGGTGAAGACGAGGCCGTCGTAGTCGCTGAGCGCGGCGCCCGCGGGTAAGGCGAAGCCGGCGGCGCCGAAGAGAGCGAGCTCGACGCGGGCGTCAGGGCGTAGGTGCAGGAGGAGGCGGCGATAGAGCTCGCCCCCGGGGGTGGCGCCGATGTCGAGGACGGCGCGGCGACCGGGCTCGTCGTAGGCGTCGAGGACGAGCAGCCTGAGGCTCATCGGGGGCGATCTCCTGCGATGGTGATCCGCTCCATGCGGCGGTGCGCTGGCCAAAAATCGTTGACCGGGCGGTGGAGGGTGGCGCGGTTGTCCCAAAAGGCGATCGAGCCGGGGCGCCAGGTGAAGCGGCAGGTGTGCTCAGGGGTCTCGAGGTGGTCGAAGAGGAAGCTCAAGACGGCGTCGCTCTCCGACTCCTTGAGGCCGTTGATGTGGGTGGTGAAGAGGCGGTTGACGAAGAGCGCCTTGCGGCCGCTCTCAGGGTGAGTGCGGACGATGGGGTGCCCCACGGGCGGGCTGCGCCGCACGGCCTCGCCGAGGCGCTCCCAGCCGCCGGGCTCGGCGAGGCTGTGGCGGAAGCCGTGGGCGAAGGAGTGGTTTGCGGTCAAACCATCGAGGTAGCGCTGCATCCGCCCAGAGAGGGACTCCCAGGCGCCGAAGAGGCTGGCCCACATGGTGTCGCCGCCGACCGGCGGGACGACGGTGCAGCGGAGGATCGAGCCGAGCGGCGGCTCCTGTAGAAAGGTCATGTCGGTGTGCCAGGTGTCGATCTTCGGGGGCTTGTCGGCGGTGTTCTCCAAGATGTTGATCTCGGGGAAACCATCGACGTGCGGGTAGGCGGGGTGCGGCACCGGCTCGCCGAAGGCGCGGGCGAGGGCGAGGTGCTCGGCGGGGCCGATCGGTTGATCCCTAAAAAAAAGGACCTGGTGGGCGAGCAGGCCCGCGCGCAGCTGCTCGAGCTCGGCGGGATCGAGGGGGGCGCGCAGATCGAGGCCTTCAACCTCGGCGCCGAGTGAGGCGAGCCGATGAAAGTGGAGCATCTGCCTTGTCCTATCCTCGGAGGGAATCTCGCACCTTCCGCGGCGGGCGCGGCCGGGCGAGCTCTGAGTCGCGTCGTGACGCCGCTCACCGCTCTGCGCTCGCAGGTCGGCGCGAGGATCGCCGCTCGCCGTGGATCAGCGAGGATCCGCGCCCCAGAGGGTGGGTGCGTCGGTGAGTTTTAAAGACAGGGTGCCGCCGCCGTCGAGCTGATCCCAGGTGAGCCACGGGCGATCGAGGGGGGCGCCGTTCCATTGGGCTTCGGCGATGTAGATCATGCCCGGCTTCGTCGCTCCCTCGGCGAGGATGGTGAGGCGACGATCGGGGGCGGCAGGGTCGCTGAGGTCGAGCTCGATCCGGTCGAAGATCGGGGCGGAGATCCAAAAGACGTCGGCGCCAGGTAAAGGATAGAGGCCGATCGCGGACCAGATGTACCAGGCGCTCATGGTGCCGGCGTCGTCGTTGCCGGGTAATCCGTCCGGGCCGCGGCCGTAGTGGCGCTCGCGGGCCCAGGCGACCCAGCGCTGGCTGGCGGCCGGGTCGCCGGTGGCGGTGAAGATGTGGGCGTTATGTAAGGATGGCTCGTTGGAGTGCCAATAATACGGGACTGGCTCCAAAGGCGTGAACTCGGGGCCCCCCAGGAATTGCTGGGACTGCTCAAAATAGGCGGCGAGGCGCTGGCGCAGGGCCGGGCGGCCGCCGTGCAGCTCGGCGAGGCCGTCGAGGTCGTGCGGGACCATCCATAAATAATGCCAGGCGGTGCCCTCGGCGTAGTACTTCTGCCAGGTGAGGGGGTCAAAGCCCTCCGACTCGAAGGAGCCGTCGGCGCGGCGGCCGATGAGGAATTGACGCTGGGGATCCCAGAGGTTCTTGTAATTTTGCGCGCGCTCGGCGAAGAGGGCGGCGTCGCCCTCTTTGGACAGAGCAGCGGCGAAGCGGCTGAGGGCGGAGTCGGCGTGCGCGAATTCGAGGGTGCGCGCGGCGGCCGCGGAGACCTCGTCGCTGGCGACCCAGCCGCGGCTGAGATAACCCTCAATGCCGGCGCGGCCGTCGTGGGGCCGCGGCTCGGTGGCGTGCAGGCGGGCGCCTTCATAGGCGATCTGCGGGTCAAAGCCGGAGATACCCTTCAAGAACGCGTCGGCGAGGACAATGTCCGCGGGGGTGCCGACCATACCGCCGGTATATCCAAAGGCGAGCGGCCACTTGGGGAGGTCGCCGCCCTGCTGGTACATGGTGACGAGGGAGCGCATCATGTCGCCGTGGCGCTGGCGTTGGATGAGGTTGAATAAGGGGTGGAGGGTGCGGTAGGTGTCCCAGAGGGAGAAATCTGTATAGTAGTGGGCGGCGGGGTCGGTCTGGTGGACAGCGCCGTCAAAGCCGCGATACCAACCTCCGACCTCCGAAAATAAGGTGGGGGCGAGCATGGTGTGGTAGAGGGCGCTGTAAAATATGGCGCGCTGATCCGCGGAGCCGCCGAGGACGCGGATCCGGGCGAGCTCGCGCTGCCAGGCCTCGGCGGCTTCGGCTCGTACGGCGTCGAACTCGAACGTAGGGGCCTCGGCGGCGAGGTTGGCGGCGGCTTGTTCGACAGAGACGTAGGAGGTCGCGAGGGCGAGCTCGACGGCGGTGTCGCCCGGCGCGAGCTCAAATTGAAGCCAAGCGCCGATCTGGGCGCCCTCCACGGCGGTCTTTGACGGGGTGAGGAGCTTGTCGTCCGCCCAAACACCATAACCAGCGAAGGGGCGCGAGGCGCGGGCGACAAAATAGGTGGGGACGCCGCCGAATCGATCGCTATACCCGCCATGGACGGTCATGACGCCGCGGATGGTCCGGGCCTGAGGGTCGATGACGAGCGACCCGGCAGGGGAGGCGTTGCCGCCGGGGTTGTAGCCGAGGTCAAAGATTACGGCGGCGTCGGCGTCTTCAGCGTCCCAAGTGTATCGATGCAGCGCGACGTGGTCGGTGGCGGTGAGCTCGGCTTGGACGCCAGGGTCGTGGAGGCGGACGGCGTAATAGCCGGGCTCGGCGGACTCTTGGTCGTGGGTGAAGAGAGAGCGGGCGCCGGCGCGCTCGGCCTTGCTTGGATCGACGCCGGTGGTGGGGGTGACGAGCACGGCGCCGTAGTCGGGCACGCCCATGCCGTTGATCCGCGAGTGACTAAAGCCCCAGATGTGGGTCTGGTCGTAGTGGTAGCCGGTGCAGTTTAAGAAAGAGAGCTGGAGCTGGGCGAGGCCGGTGTCAGGGCCCGGCTTGACCATGCCAAAGGGGCGCGTGGCGCCAGGGTTGACGGTGCCGACGCGATAGCCTTGACCTCCTGTGCCGATGAATGGATCGACGTGCTGGGTGAGCTGCTCAACGGGCCACTCGAATGGTTCGGTGGGGCCGGTGGAGGTGGTCTCCAGGTCAGTGGTGGAGGTGGTCTCCAGGCCGGTGGTCGGGTCGGCGGCGGTCTCGGCGAGGATCTGGCCGTGGGGGGCGGTGCAGCCGAAGAGCAGGGGCAGGGGCAGGTAGGACAGGAGGTGCGCGGTCGGGCAGGCGCGTGGCATCTCGGGCGCTTCTAGCATGGTTCAAGGCGGGGTCCCATCGCCGCCGCCACCCCGACCCGGAGGCTGAGGTGGACCCGCTCGTCGTGAGAGGGGAAGAGGGTGGGCAGGGGCCGAGGTGGGTCGCGGTGGACCCGCTAATACTCTAGGCAGAAGCCGAAGGAGGTGGAGTTGTTGGGCTGGATGGTGGCGTTGTAGTCGGCGCCGACGAAGCGGGTTCGGTCGCCTTCAGGGGTGGCGACGGCGTTCCAGTGGTTGACGAGGGCGCCTTGGAGGGTGAGCACGACGTACCAGGTGATGGGGGCCTGGCTGGTGTTGGTGACCGTGACAGTGTCACATTCGCCGGCGGGCCACATGGAGTCGACCTTGCGCTCGAATTCGATGCCGGGTGGGGCGTCTGGATCGGCGCCGCCGGTCGGATCTTCGGTGGGGTCGGCGGTGTCCGTGGGGTCGCCGGTGGTGGTGGTGTCGCCGGTGGTGTCGGCGGTGGGGTCGGCGGTGGTGTCGCCGGTGGGGTCGAGGCCGCCGTCGGCGATCTGGCCGGTGCGCAGGCGGAAGTAGGGGGAGCGGACGAGGGCGAGCACGAGGCTGTCGAGGCGGCCCTCTGCGGCGTTGAAGGCGCCCAGCAGCTCCTCTTCGACGCAGGCGAGGTCGCCGGGGGCGGCGCTGGCGATGGCGAAGCGGGACCATTGATCGACATAACAGGCGGCGACCTCCTCGCTGTCGCCGAGGACGGCGGCGAGGCCGGCGAGGCCCTGAAAGGCGGCGTTGGTCGACTGGGTGTGCGAGACCTCGCCGCTGTCATCAATGGTGTGGACGCCGTCGGTGGGGCGCCAACGACCGGCGGCGTCAAAGTGCTCAAAGGCGAAGCCGATCGGGTCGATGAGCTTATGACAGCCAGCGCAGGTGGGATCGCTCGAGTGCTGGGCGTAGCGATCGCGGGTGGAGAGGGCAGGGTCGACGGGGGGCGGCGAGGCGTTGACGGCCGGCGGCGGGGGCGGCATGTGCTGACAAAAGAGGCGCTCGCGGACGACGAGGCCGCGGTGGATCGGGGAGGAGGAGGTGGGTAAGGCGTGGGTCGTCAACAATGAGCCGTGCGCCAAGACGCCGGCGCCAGCGCCGCGGGTGCGGTTTGTCTTAATAAAACCATCGGGGTCGGGCTGGCCGCCGGCGGCCTCGCCGTAGTAGGCGGCGAGGGCTGGGGTGAGGTAGGTCTGGCTGGTGGTGAGCAGCTCGCCTAAGGTGCCTCCCTCGCGGAAGAGGGCGCCGAAGAGCTTGCGGGTCTCGCCGAGCATGTCAGCGCGGAGCTGCGGGGTGAGGTCGGGGAAGAGGGCTGGATCGCGGGTGACGAGGGGGAGACGGCCGATCTTGAGCCACTCCTCGGCGAAGCGGTGGAGCATGCGCTCGCTGGTTGGATCGGCCAAAAGACGCTCCGCTTCGGCGACGAGGACCTCGGGGTCGCTGAGGGCGCCTTCGTCGGCGAGCTGGCTGAGCTGATCGTCAGGGGAGGCGCCGAGGATCAAGTACGAGAGCTCGGCGGCGAGCTCGTGAGGGGTGAGGGCGTAGTGGCCTTGGCCGTCGGCGCGGCCGAGCTCGGTGCGGTAGAGGAAGCCCGGGGACTGTAAGATGGCGGCGCTGACCCAGCGGATCGCGGGGGCGAAGCCGTCCTCGGCTGCGAACTCCTTAAAAAGATCTTCATAACGCTGCTGCTCGGCGGCGCTGAGGGGGCGGCGATAGGCGCGGCGGCCGAAGTCTTTGATAAAGGCGGCGGCGCACTCTGGCTCGCCGACGCTGACAGGGTCGCAGGGGAGGAAGGCGGCGAGATCGGCGGCGATCTCGTCGGCGGCGGCCTCGGCGGCCTCGCGGTACTGGCCGGCGAGCAGGGGGGAGACCTTGAGGGCGCTGGCGTTGTTGCTATATCCGTCGATGACGTCGTCCGGGGCGAAGGTGACGGGGGCGGTGAAGGCGCGGCGGAGGAGGGCGTCGAGGGTCTGTTGATATTCGCGGTGGTCGAGGCGGCGGACGCGGCGGGCGCCCGCGCCGCTCTGATCGCAGGCGAGGGCGTCGGCGCCGCCTTCACAGTCGTAGGCGCCGGTGGCCCGGGCGACCCACTGCTCGAGGGCGACGTACTCGGGGCTGTCGCGGGTGAGCACGGCGCCGCCTTGGTGCATCTGCGGGTGCTCGTTGGTGGGTTTTAAGAGGAGGAGCGGCTGGCCTTCGCTCTCAAGGCGGGCGACTTCGCGCAAGGTGGCGAGGTTGGCGGCGAGCGCTTCTTCGCTGTTGTCGCCGCTTAAGACCATACGGGTGGCCTTGGCGGCGCCTTCGCTGCTGTGACAGCTGATGCAGCGGGTGGCGAGCACGGGCTTCCAGACGTGGCGCTCGAAGAACTCGGGGTCTGAGTCGCAGCCTTGATCGCCGCTGTCGTCGCCTTCGCCGCGGCCGCAGGCGGCGAGGGCGCTGAGAGCGAGGGTGAGGGCGAGGGGGAGGGTGTCGGATGAGATCTTCATAAATAAGCGATCCTCCAGGCGATCAGGCGCGTAGGCCCTCGAGCGGGCCGGCGCCGTAGGTGGCGTTGCCGAAGGTGTCGTTGCTGAGGCCCATGGCCTGGCAGATCGAGACGAGCAGGCGGCCGTGCGAGACGCCCGGAAATTGCAAGAGACGGCCGCCGCTGGGGAGGTAGCCGCCGGCGCCGCCCGCGAGCACGAAGGGGACGCCGGTGCACACGTGAGCGCGGCTGTCGCCCATCTCCTTGGCCCAGACGACGAGGGTGTTGTCGAGCAAGGTGCCGTCGCCGTCGGGCTCGGGGATCATGGCGAGGCGCTCGATGAGGCCGCGGAACTGCTCGGCGAACCAGCGCTCGGCGGCGACGAACTGATCGACGCCGGCGACGTTGGAGTCGTCGATGTGCGAGAGGCTGTGGTGTCCCTCGCTCTGGCCGAGCCACGAGAGCACGGTGGGGCTGACGGTGTGCGAGAACTGGATCGAGGCGACGCGGGTCATGTCGCAGGCGAGGGCGAGGGTGAGCAGGTCGAGCTGGGCGGCTCCGACCTCGGGGAAGGCGCCGTTGTCGAGCGCGTTGACGGCGGCAGGGGCGTCCGGGACGGCGCAGCCGACGACGCCGCTGAGGCCCTTCTCGACCTGGGCGAGGGCCTCTAAGTGGGCGTCGAGCTTGGGGCGCTCCTCCGCGCCGAGCTGGCCGCGGAGGTCGCGTGCTTCATCGACCAAGAGATCGACGACGCGCTGGCGACGGGCCATGAGCTTCATCGCCTCGGCGTCGCCGCCGACGAAGTCGCCGAAGAGGCGGGTGTAGACTTGGGCGGGGTTGTCGTCGGGGGTGACGAAGGCGCCGGGGCCGGCGTACGACATGCGGGTCTGGGTGCTGCCTCCCCAGGCGCTGGTCTGGACGCCGAGCTCGAGGGAGGTGAAGCGGGTGTCGGCCTTCAGCTCCTTGGCGATGTACTGATCGACGGACATGCCGGCGGAGACGTCGGCGAGCGAGCCCTGGTTGGTGAGCATCGCCGCCATGCCGCCCTCATGGTTGTCAGCGCCGAAGAAGTCGAGGCCGGCGACGACGGTGAGGTGCTCGGCGACCGGCGCGAGCGGCTCCAAGATCGAACCTGTCGGAAAAGACAGGCTGCCAGGGCCGCCCTCAGGGGTCCACCGCGCCGGCACGGTGCCGTTGGGCGAGAAGAAGACGACGAGGCGGCGGGCGACGCCAGCGGCGGCGGCGCGCCTGGGTCGCAGGAGGAGGTCGACGAAGGGCGCGGCGACGAGGCCGACGCCGAGGCCGCGGAGGAGGTTGCGCCGGCGGAGCTTGCTCATACGCCCACAGGATCGCGAAGGTGAGGTCTACGTGCCAGCCCAAAGAGGGGCGCTCACGCGCGCGCGCGCAGGGGCGGAGTCGATCAGGGCGCGGCAGGGGCGCCGCCTTCGGGCTTGTCGCTGGCGCCCGGCGCCGGGGCGGGGGCGTCGACGGTCTGCAATGTGGTCTTGGTGCCGTCCTTGTAGATCCGCTGGCTGGTGCCGTCGGCCTTGAGGATCGTGCGGGTGCCGTCGGCGTGCACGAGCACCTTCTCGCCGTCCGCGCCGAGCTCGATCGTCTCGACCTTCATCGTGGCCTTGGTGCCGTCGCCGTAGATGTTGACGCGGGTGCCGTCGGGCTGGACGATCGTGCCGTCGCGCTTGATCTTGGTCTTGTTGCCCTCAGCGTCGACGATGGTCCCTCCAGGCTTGACGGTGTACTGGGCGCCGTCCGGGGTCGTGACGACCTTCTTGCCCAGACTGTCCTCGACCTGCGGCGCCTTGCCGTCCTGGGTCTTGATGTCGACCTCGTCGAGGTCGCAGGCGCCGGTGAGCGAGAGCGCGGCGCCGAGGCAGACGATCCGCGAGAGGTCGACGAGCTTAGGGCGGTGCGGTGCGGCGGACATCGACGGCCATCGTATCACCGCGACGTGAGCCGTTGTCACCTCGCGCGAGGGGCCCCGCACGCGCGCGCGAGGGCCCAATTTCGAGCAGCCTGCGCCCGGCGAGGGGCGTGATCGATCCAGGTGGCGCCCCTCGCCGGCCAGCTTGCGGCGAGCGGCTCGGACTTCGCATGATGGCTGGGTGGCGCCGCCGCAGCTCCAGTCGCGGACCGAAGAGACGGTGTTCGTCCGCTCTTCGACGGTCTACCTGCGGATCGAGGAGTGCGGGCGGAAGCTCCAAGAGCTGCGCCTGGGGCTCGAGCCGCTGACGATCGGCCGCGCCGCCGACAACGACGTGGTGATCGGCGCGCGCTGCGTGTCGCTGCACCACGCGCGGATCGACCCGGAGGGGTTCGGCCACCGGATCGTCGACCGCCGGAGCGAGAGCGGGCTGCTGGTGCGGGGGCAGCGGGTGAGCAGCCACCTGCTGCTCGACGGCGACGTGGTGCGGATCGCCGACCCGTCGACCGGGAACTTCGTCAGCTTGACCTACCGCGACGTCGGCAAGCAGGCGCAGCGGCAGCCGACGGAGCCGGTGCAGCGGCTGCCCTTGGTCGGCGAGCTCACGACGATCGGGCGCGAGGGCTGCGACCTCGACCTGCCAAATTTGCAGGTCTCTCGCCTGCACGCGGAGGTGCTGCGGGTCGACGGCGCGCTCGTCCTGCACGACCGCGCGAGCATCAACGGGGTCTTCGTGAACGGCCAGCGGATCGACAAGCACGCGCTCACGGTGGGCGACGTGATCCAGATCGGGCCGTTCAAGCTGGTGTTCGACGGGGAGGCGCTCGACCAGTTCGACCAGCAAGGGGCGATGCGCCTCGACGCGCGCAGCCTGACGCGCTCGGCCGGGGGCCGGCGGATCCTCGACCACGCGTCGCTGGTGGTCGAGCCGTGCGAGTTCGTGGCGATCGTCGGGCCCTCGGGGGCCGGGAAGTCGACGCTGATGGGGGCGCTGTCGGGCTACCAGCACGCCGACGAGGGGCTGCTCTTGGTCAACGGCGACGACCTGTACGCGAAATTCGACGCGTACCGGGCGGTCGTCGGCTATGTGCCGCAGGACGACATCGTGCACGCGAACCTGCGCGTCGATGAGGCGCTGCGCTTCACCGCGGAGCTGCGCCTCTCGCCTGATACGTCGGCGGCGGAGATCGAGGGCAGGATCAGCCGGGTGCTCGAGGACGTGCGGATGAGCGAGCACCGCCACAAGTCGATCCACCAGCTCTCCGGCGGGCAGCGCAAGCGGGTGTCGATCGCCTCGGAGCTGATCTCCGACCCGAGCCTCTTCTTTTTAGATGAGCCGACCTCCGGGCTCGACCCGGGGCTCGAGAAGCGGATGATGTACACGCTGCGCTACCTGGCCGACTCGGGGCGCACGGTGGTGTTGGTCACCCACGCGACGGCGAACATCATGCAGTGCGACCTGGTGGTGTTTATGGCCGACGGCCGGGTGGTGTTCTACGGCCCGCCTGCGGCGGCGCTCGAGATGTTCAAGGTGACCAGCGGCGACTTCGCGGACATTTATACGAAGCTCGACGGCCAGGTCGGGGCCGAGCCGGACGCGCTGAGCCACGGCGAGCTGGCGGCGGAGTATACGATCTGGCGCGAGCATCACCCGGAGGCGAAGGCGCCGCCGACGCAGGCGGCGCTGTGGGAGATCCGCTACCGGATGAGCGAAGAGTACCGCCGCTACGTGTATGAGCGGCAGCAGCGGGCGGACAGCGGGCACGACAGCTCGCTGGCGCCGCTGCCGCTCGACTTGCAGGCGATCGCGCCCGGGATGTTTCGCTACCGGGTCGCGGCGCCGGTGATCGGCGGGGTGGCTCGTCCGCGTGAGCCGAGCGAGGTGCGGGTGTCTCTGCTGCGGCAGGCGACGATCCTGATGCGCCGCTACCTGCGCTTGGTCGTCTCGGACCGGCGAAACCTGTGGATCCTGCTGCTGCAAGCGCCGGTGATCGGGGTGGTGCTGCTGCTGGCGGCTCGCCGCGAGGCGCTGCAAAACGTGGTGTCGTCGAACGGCCGGCTGCTGCTGTTCTTGCTGGCGGTGGTGGCGGTGTGGTTCGGGGTGCTGAACTCGGTGCGCGAGGTGACGAAGGAGGCGCGGATCTACCGGCGAGAGCGCCTCGCGAACCTGCGGATCAGCGCGTACCTGTGCTCAAAAGTCGGCGTGCTGGCGGGTCTGTGCCTGGTCCAGAGCTTGATCCTGGTGCTGGTGATCGCGCTGAAGGTGGACTTCTCGGCGGCGGTGGAGGCGCTGACCGACGAGGGGCTGGTGGCGATCGTGCGGGCGCCTCCGTTCGGGCTGTGGGGGGCGACGCTGGTGACGGTGTTTTTGACGTCGCTGACGGGGATCGGGCTGGGGCTGCTGATCTCGACGTTGGTCTCAAACTCCGACAAGGCGATGAGCGTGGTGCCGCTGGCGCTGATCCCCCAGCTCGTCTTCGCGATGGCGTTGATGCCGCTGCCCGCCGCGATCGCGCCGATCTCGTACTTGACGGGCGCGCGCTGGGGGATGGAGGCGCTCGGCTCGATCGCGAACATCGTCGAGCCGCGCGACATGACGACCTGCGAGATCCCAGGCCTGATCCTGACCTGCGAGCCGTTCGCGACGGTGAACTACGACCCGTCGACGCGGCACGTCGTGACGACGTGGACGATCTTGATCGTGTATACGGCGGTCTGTCTGCTGCTGACGGCGTGGTCGCTGCGGCGCCGCGAGCAGCGAGGGGCGGCGAAGCCGCGAGCGGCGGCAGCGACGTAGCCGCCGCCGCTCTTCTCCAAAAAAGAGACGATCAGCCGCGGAAGGTGTCCTTGGCGGCGCGACGGGCGGCGAATTCTTCGAGGGAGGCGGCCCTCACGAAGGGGTTGAGCGCGCGCTCGCGGGCGACGGTGGTCGGAGTGGTGATCGCCGGGAGCTCGGCGGCGGCCCTGGTGATCTCCAAAGAATTGTCGGGCTCGATGACGGCGGCGAAGCGCAGGTTGCCGGCGGTGTACTCGTGGCCGAACCAGAGGCGCGTGGCGGGGGCGAGCGCGGCGAGGGCGCGCAGGCTGCTGTACATCTGCGCGGGGGTGCCCTCGAAGAGGCGGCCGCAGCCGGCCGCAAAGAGGGTGTCGCCGGTAAAGACGTCGCCGCCGTCAGGGCCGGGGATCATCCAGGCGATCGCGCCGTCGGTGTGGCCGGGGATCCACATCGCCCACAGCTCGACGCCGGCGAGCTCGACGCCGCGGCCGTCCTGCGACGCGCCCTTGGTGGGCGTGAAGGCGCCGAGCGGGGCGGCGATGGGGCGGGTGAGGCAGGGGATCCGGCCGCTGTCATGGGCGTGCGCGGCGACCCAGAGCTGGGGATCGTCGCTGGCGGCGACGAGGCCGGCGATGCCGCCGACGTGATCATGGTGGTGATGCGTCGCGATGATCCCGCGCAGGCGGAGGCGGCGCTGGGCGAGGATCGCGAGCACGGGGGCCGCTTCCGAGGGATCGACGACCCAGGCGTCGCCCGAGGTGTGCTCGATCAGGTAGGCGTAGTTGTCCTGGAGGCAGGGTACGGGGGTGATCGTGAGGGGCGAATTGGAGGGCTGCACCAGGCGTGAACTTACAGGGCCGCCCTAGAAAAAATAAGGGCAAGACGCTCAGAGGCTGAGGTCGACGTTGAAGACGCCGTAGGCGGAGGTGGCGGTGCCGACGACGCGGACCGTCTGGGGCTGGCGGCGGATGTCGCCGTCGGGGCCTTCTTCGGTCTTGCCGGTGATCGCGAGATCGAGGGTGACGGCGCCGGTGAGATCCCCGCTCATGGTGAAGGACCCGACGAGAGTGCCGCTGAGGTCGGCGTTGGGCAGGCCCTGCATGCTCAAATCAAGGTCGGCTGGGCCGCCGTTGTAGGTGATCGCGAGCTCCTCGACGGCGCCGTCGATGTAGTTGTCCTGGACGGTGAGCTTGAGGCGCATCCCCTTGTTGTTGGAGGCGCCGGCGTCGACCTGGCCGCCGATGATCATGAGACCGCCGAGCTCGCCCGGCTCCGATTGCTCGGGGATGTTGGCGTTGCTCGCGGCGTTGAAGCCGTCGAAGCCGAGCTTGATCGCGCGGTCGATGGCGCGGTTGAAGCCGAGGTAGGCGAGGCGGGCGCTCTCTTCGTTGTCGACCTCGCCGCCGCCGCCCGCGCACGCGGCGAGGCAGAGCGCTGCGGGGAGGATCGTGAGGAGGAGACGACGGGTGACGGTGCGGCGTGCCATCGGGCGAGTGTAGCGCTGGACGGCTGTGGGCCCGGCTGCGGCGCTCGTGCGATGACGCGCCGCACCGGAGGGAATTTCTTCATGGGGTGGTTTGGAATTTTCTAGGGAGGGGTGACGGCGCGGTAGACGATCGTTTGGTCGCCCCACTGGTAGGGGACGACGGTGAGGGGGCGGGTGACGGCGAGCTGATCGGCCGCGGCAGGTCGGCCAGGGGCTGCGTCGACGAGCACCCAGGGGGCAGATCCGCTCATGGTGGCGGTGAGGGCGATGCCCGCGGCAGGAGGGCCGAAGATGGTGACGACGCGGCTCTCACCGGGGCCGCGGCGGAGCTGGCTGGGACTCAGGGGGAAATCTTCAAGCGTGAGGGCGGTGACCTCGGGCGGGAGCACGAGGTGCGCGAGCAGGGCGCCGGGCCGGGGAAGATAGGTGGCGGTGAGGGTGCGGCCGCCGGGGCGCTGTTGGACGTGATCGACGCGGAGGGTCGGGTGTGGCTGGTGCGTGTCGGCCGCTCCTTGTGTCGGAGATACGACGATCGCGGGGGCCTGGCGGCGCGTCCAGGGCAGCTCGGGGGCGGCGCCCCACGGGTGGGCGCGGAGCGGCTCGGGGACGCCAGCGGGGGCGTCGAGGAGGAGGTGGGTCGTACCGGCGTCGAGATCGGTGACCTGTAAAAAATTGGCCTTGGCCGGGTGATCGACGGTGTGGGTCGGGGCGGTGAGGGCGGCGGCGCCGCTGAGCACGAGGAGGGCGAGGAGGGCGCCGTAGAGGCCGCGGGCGCGCGGCAGCTCGGCGAGGGCGGGGGAGAGGGGGAGCAAGAGGAAGGCGACGAGGCCGCCGATCAGCGGGCCGCTGACGCCGAGGGCCTCGTTGAAGGCGGCGAGCAGGGGGACCCACAGAAAAAATGCGAAGCAGGCGGCGGCGGTGAGGGCGAGCGGGCGGTGGCGCGTCGGCAAAAATAAGAGGAGCAGGGCGGCGAGCAGGAGTGGGGGGAGCCAAGGGGCGCTGGCCGCGGGCGCGGCGAGGGCGAGGGCGAGGGTGAGCAGGCCCCACAAGGTCCAGGCGCCGATCGCTTGGGCGGGGGCGCCGACGCGGCGAGCGAGGGGGCAGAGGAGGAGGAGGGCGCACAGCGACGCGCCCAGAGCGAGGGTGAGGGCGGCGGCGAGGGAGGCGTTGGGAGACGGATCGGCGGCGCCGCGGAGGGCGTTGAGGGCGCGCTCCGCGGCGACGCCGCCGAGGACCCCCGCGAGGAGGACGAGCAGGTTAGTCAATAGTGATGAAAGACATGTTTTGAGAGACATGTCGCTCAGGGAAGACGCGCGGCGGGCGGCGAAGAGGAGCGCGAGGAGGGCTGCCGCGGCGAGCAGCGGGCTGAGCGGGGCGGGCCAGCGGAGGAGGAGGCGGCCGCCGAGGTCGGTGTAGGCGGCGTCGCCCGCGGGCGCGAGGGAGGAGTCGGCGGCGAGCAGGGCGCGGGCGGCCCCGAGCAGGGCGTCGCCTTGTTGTTGCACGCTGCGGAGGTCGAGGTGGGCGAGGTCGTCGCGCGGGGTGTGATAGCGGGCGACGCCGCCGATGAAGCCGAAGTTGAGGCCAGGGACGCCTTCGCCCAAGAAGACGGAGAGGTCGGTGTCGTTGGGCATTCTTCGGTAGATCTCGACGGCGAGGGAGGTGGCGCTGGGGCGCGGCGCTCCGGCGGCGAAGGCGGCGATCAAGGGGGCGGCGCCGCGGCTGCTCTCGAACATGCGCGAGACGCCGGTGGTGCCGCGGGCCTCGACGTTGAGCACGACGCCGAGCTCGTCCTTGGTGAGGGGCCGCTCGCCGCCCTCTAAAAAGAGCGCGCGGGCGCCGAGCAGGGCGAGCTCTTCGCCGTCGGTGAAGATCGCCAGCAAGGGGCGGGCGTGGGGGGCCTGGGGCGCTAAGATCCGCAGAATTTCGAGGAGGAGGGCGACGCCGTGGCCGTCGTCGGCGGCGCCGGGGCCGGCTCCTACAGAGTCGTAGTGGGCGAGCAGGGCGACGGCGGGGCGCTGTGCTCCTCGATCCGAGGCGCCTTCGATCCGGACGATGAGGTTCTCGACCCAGGCGCAGCTGCCCTGCTCGGCGCAGATGAAGGCGCGTTGGCGCGTGGGTTCGAGGCCGAGGGCGCGGAGCTGGGCGATGAGGCGCTCGCGTACACGATCGTTGGCGGGGCTGCCGACAGGGTGCGGGGGGCTCTCGGGTCCGAGCAGATCGATGAGGCGATCGCGGACGCGCTCGGCGGAGAGCTGGGAGGGCGGGGCGTCGGCGGGGCGGGGCGGCGGCGGTTGGGCGGCGAGCAGGCCGAGCAGGCCCGTGATCAGCGGCGCGAGCAGCATCGTGATGATCGTGCGCGATGACGGTGCGAGCGGGCTGGGCATGGTCGTGCGCATGGTATCGCAGGGCCTTCCCTTCGCTCGCGGGATCGCTCACTCTACGGCCGTGCCAGCAGCACCCTCGACCCCGAGCCGCGGCCAGGCGTGGACCGTCGGCGAGCTCCTCGCGTGGACGACAGAGCGGTTTTTAAAGGCGGGGATCGAGGAGGCGAGGGTGGACGCGCAGCACCTGCTCGCGCACGCGCTCGGGTGTACACGCATGGAGCTGTACCTGCGGCACGACGCGCTGATCGGGGAGGCGGAGCGGGCGCCGCTGCGAGAGCTGGTGCGGCGCCGACTGAGCCGCGAGCCGGTGGCGTACATCGTGGGTCGACGGGGGTTTCACGCGCTGGACTTGGAGCTGGCGGTGGACGGGCGGGTGCTGGTGCCGCGGCCCGAGACGGAGCACCTGGTGGATTGGGCGATCGAGCTGCTGCCGAGCCCGGGCGACGGGCTGACGGTGGTGGACGTGGGCACGGGCTCGGGGGCGATCGCGCTGGCGATCGCGAGGGCGCGGCCGGCGGCGCGGGTGATCGCGGTGGACCGGTCGGAGGACGCGTTGGCGGTGGCGCTGGCGAACGCGGAGCGCTTGGGGGCGGCGATCGAGTGTGTGCGCTCCGACTTACTCGCAGGGCTGACGCCGCCTGCCGGTGGTTTTGACGCGGTGCTCGCGAACTTGCCCTACATCCCGACGCAGGAGCTGGCAGGGCTGGATCCGGAGGTTCGCGACTTCGAGCCGCACGCGGCGCTCGACGGCGGCGCGGACGGCCTGCGGTTGATCGTGCGCCTGATCGACGCCTGCGCGGCGCCTGGGGTTCTGCGCGGCTCCGGGCGGCTCTTTTTGGAGGTCGGGGCCGGGCAGGCGCCCGCGGTGCTGGCGGCGCTGGCGGGCCGCGGCTACCGCGAGTGCGCGGTACGCCGCGACTACGCGCAGATCGAGCGGGTGGTGGCGGGGCTCAGCCCGGGGTGATCGAGCAGTAGCCGCCGATGCAGGTCAGACCCTCGCCCTCGCAGCAGGCGGCGTCGACCTCGCAGGCGTCGCCGAGGTGCGAGCAGCCCATCGGCTCGCCGCACTCGAGCTGGCCGTCGTTGTTGTTGTCGTAGCAGAAGCCGTCGCAGCACTCAAAGCCGCCCTTGCAGCCCTCTCCGACCTCTTTGCAGGGGGAGAGCGCCCACTCGCCGCGCATGTTGGAGTTGTTGAGCTCCTGTCCCGGGAGCCAGAAGGGCGGGTGCGAGGGATCGACGCCGTCGGGGGCGTTGGGGTCGATGGCGGCGACCCAGAGCTGCTTGCGGCGGCTGTTGGGGTTGGTGTCGGTGAGGGTGTTGCCGTACTTGCGCTCGGAGCCGACGATCAGCCAAAAGTAGCCGCCGACGGCGACAGGGAGGAAGGTGGGCTCGTAGGTGGTCTGGTCCTGGCCGATCTCGATGATCCCCTTGCCGTTGGCGTTGTCGAGGCGGACCTGGGCGGAGCCGTCGGTCTTGGTCATCCAGACCTCCGCGACGGCGGCGCGGGTGCGGGCCTGGTTGCCGCGGTAGTAGGAGATCCACTTGTTGTCGGGGCTGAAGGTCGGGTAGGTGACCGTGGGCAGGCCGCCCGCGGAGTCGACGATCTTCTTGGTCTCGCTGAAGCTGGGGTTGTCGAGGTCGACCTTGGTGATCCAGAGGCTCGAGGCGGTGAAGTCGAGCCAGTTGCCGTTGAGGCGCTGGCCGAAGGCGATCTGGCCGTCACCCGACCAGGCGGGGTGGACGAAGTAGGCGCCCGGGGCGCTGAGCTGGGCGAGCACGGCGTTGCTGTTGAAGGCGGTGAGCTTGAGCGGGCCGGCGCCGTCCGACTGACCCCAGAGGGTGTGCGAGCCGTTGGGCGAGATGGCCTGAAAGCCAGATGCGGTGGCGGAGTAGTGGAGGATGTCGCCGGTGGCCGAGTTGATGGTGGTCCAGGGGCTCCAGCCGCCTTGCGCGGCGGCGGCGATCCGCGAGCCGTCGCGCGAGACGCTGTGGCAGGCGAGGCACTGGGTGTTGCCGTCCTTCTTGATGAAATTCTCGGGGTTGCTGGCGCCGACGGGCAGGCGGACGATGTTGCCGTTGTTGACCTCCCAATAATAAACAGTGCCGGCGAGGTCGGCGGGGGCGATCGTCCAGGTCTGGGTCTTGGCGAGGTAGGCCTTGTTGCCGTCGTAGCGCTGGATGTCGAACTTCACATCGCCGTCGGTGGAGGCGGTGAGCTTCAGCCAGACGTCATTCGGGAGCAGCGGGAAGTCGTAGCGCGAGGGCGGCGGCACGGCCTTCCAACCCTCGAACTCAAAGGTCTCGGCGACGACGTGCACATAATAGAGATCGTTGGCGCCGCCGCCGTTCCACTGGATCCGCGGGCCGACGAGGCCGCGGGGGAAGACGGTCTTGTCGTAGGGATAGAGGAGTGTCATCGCGGGGTCAGGCTCGAAGGCGCCGTCGAAGGCGTCCTTGATCCCGGGGTCGACGCCGGGGTCGTCGGTGAAGTAGAGCTTGACGGTCGCGTTGGTCGAGGCGCTGAGGCCCTGCGAGTCGAAGGTGACGAGGCCGACGCCGCCGAGCAGGCCGGTGGCCGTGAACTCGCCGCTCCCGCCGCCGATGGTGGCGAGGTCGGGGCGGTCGTACTTCCACGAGCCAGTGACCGGGACCTCGACGCCCTTGTCGGTGATGCCGATGGCGGTGAACTGGAGCGCCGGCGGGATCACGCCGTCCTTGACGATGACGATCGGGTCCAGGGGGTCGATCTTGACGTCGATGACGACGCCGTCGCCGCCGTCGGTGGTGGTGTTGCCGGTGGTCGCGTCCGTGTCGGTGGCGGCGGTAGTATCCGTGGTGGAGCCGATCGTCTCGCTCTCGCCGACGCTGTCGGTGCCGCCGCCCTTGGTGGTGTCGGTGTCGACGGTGGGATCGGCGGTGGTGTCGGTCCCCTCGCTGGTGGCCGAGGCAGAGGTGCTGCCGAGCGTGGAGGTCGGGCTGGTGTCGCTGCTGGCGCCGTCATCGCCTGAGCAGCCGACCGCGAGCAGGAGGGCGAGGGGGGCGATGAGCCCGCTGCGACGCACGTACGAGCGGAGCTGTGTCTGTTGAGCGGTTTGAGTGTGACGCATTTTTATCGAGAACCTCCGGGCGCGCACCTCGGCGCCTCCCCACGTGAGCAGACTTCCTACGCCAACGTTGTATCAGAGCGATGAGGCGCTGAGGAGCCGCGCAGGTGCCTGCGAGCGCGCGGCGCGGATCTGACAGTGAGCGGGCGCGGCGCGGATCTGACAGTGAGCGGGCGCCGCGCGGATCTGACAGTGAGCGGGCGGGTCGGCTGGCTGTCAGAGCAGGGCGTTGTCGATCAGGCGGACGCCGCCGAAGTAGACGGCGAGCGCGCAGAGGGCGGGGCGCTCGATGACGTCGATCGGCCGGAGATCGGCGGCGTCGACGAGGCTGACGTAGTCGATCCGTCCAGGCGCGAGGCGGGCGGGCGCGTCGGCCAAGAGGCCGGCGGCGGCGCGCTCGCCCGCGGCGTAGCGGGCGCGGACCTCGGCGAGGAAGCGGGGGATCGCGCGGGCGGCCTCGCGGCTGCTCGGGTCCAGGTTGCTGTTGCGGCTCGACATCGCGAGGCCGTCGGGCTCGCGCACGATCGGCATGCCGATGATCTCGCCGCAGAGGTTGAGATCGGCGTGCATGCGCCGGAGGATCGCGAGCTGCTGGTAGTCCTTCTCGCCGAAGAGGCCGATCGAGGGGCGGAGCAGCCCCCACAGCTTGGCGACGACGGTGCAGACGCCGCGGAAGTGGCCAGGGCGCGAGCGCCCGCATAAGGCGTCGCCGAGGCCCTCGACCTCGATCCAGGTGCGGCTGTGGGCGGGGAACAGCTCGCTGGGGGCGCTCGGGCAGAAGGCGAGGTCGACCCCGGCGGCGGCGGCCTTGGCGAGGTCGCCGGCCTCGTCGCGCGGGTAACGATCGAAGTCCTCGTTCGGCCCGAACTGGGTCGGGTTGACGAAGATCGAGGTGATCACCTGTCCTTTGGGACCGACGCGTCGTCGCCCCTCCGCCATCAACGAGAGGTGGCCGTCGTGCAGGAACCCCATCGTCGGGATGAAGGCGACGGGCGCGTCCGCGGGCAAGGTCGCCCGCCACGCGCGGGCCTCGCCGGCGCTGCGCAGCACCGAGATCGCCTCGTTGGAGCTCATACGGGGCCGTAACCGCCGCCGCCGCTCGCGGCCTTGGGTGGCTCGGGCGCGGCGGCGCTGACGGCGGCGAAGGAGTGGGCGTCGCCGGGGAAGCTGCGGGTACGCACCTCTTCGGCGTAGGCGCCGACGGCCCCGCGCACCTGCTCCGCGAGCTCGGCGAAGCGCTTGACGAAGCGGGGCTTGAAGCGGTCCTCGAGGCCGAGGAGGTCGTGCATCACGAGGACTTGACCGTCGCAGCCGACGCCCGCGCCGATGCCGATGGTGGGGATCTGGAGGGACGCGGAGACCTCGCGGGCGAGGGTGGCGGGCACCCCCTCGATCACCAAGGAGAAGGCGCCGGCCTCTTGCAGGGCGAGGGCGTCGCGGCGGAGGCGGTCGGCGGCGGCCTCGTCGCGCGCTTGCACGCGAAAGCCGCCGAATTCGTGGACGCTCTGGGGGGTGAGGCCGAGGTGACCCATGACGGGGATGCCAGCGGAGACGATCCGTCGGACGGCGTCTTCGCGGCCGCCTCCCTCGAGCTTGACGGCCTCCGCGCCGCCCTCCTGGACCAGCCGCCCCGCGGAGATCAACGCCTGCTCAGGGCTGACTTGGTAGCTCATGAAGGGCATGTCGACGACCAAGAGCGCGGTCGAGACCGCCCGGCGGACGCAGCGGGCGTGGTAGATCATCTGGTCGAGGGTGACCTCGAGGGTGTGCGGGTGGCCCTGCATCACCATGCCGAGGCTGTCGCCGACGAGGATCACGTCGACGCCGGCCTCGTCGATGAGCCGGCCGAAGGTCGCGTCGTAGGCGGTGACCATGACGATCGGCTGCCCTTGTCGCTTGAGCCGGGCGAGCTGCGGGGCGGTCACCCGCGCCCGTCGCTCCCCCTTCGCTGCCGTGGAGTCGCTGGCCATGGGCCGCGGAGGATAGCCGAAACGCTCCCCCGGCGCGGCTCCGCCAGGGCCCTTCTTATGAGGATTTGTGACTATTCACATGTGTTTGAATTGGAGGTTAATTTTGAGAGCTTATTCCCTGAGATGAGGACTTACCCGTATGCTCGAATTGGATTTCTCCTGGTGAAGAAGCTCAAGCCACGCTCCACAACCCCCCTGCGAGGCGCTTGGTCGCTGCTGCTGCCGCTCGCGACGCTGAGCGCTTGTTCGGGCGATGACCAGGGAGAGAGCGCCAGCGCGAGCAGCGGGCAGACGACCGGGGAGGGGACGAGCGAGGGCGAGAGCGACGCGAGCGCGGGCGAGAGCAGCGGCGAGAGCGAAGGCGCGGGGGTGATCGGGCACCTCGACTTCACGCTCTTCGCGCCGGACGCGATCGACCCGGGGCCGCTGCTCGGCATGGCCGGCGCGTATCATCAGGCGGGCTTTGAGACCGAGGATCTGTACGCGCTCCAGGCGCTCCAGCTCAGCCTGCCGCCGCCGCCCGCCGCGGTCGACTCGGTGGAGACCCACGCGCCGCAGCCGTACGTGTGGGGGACGCCGCCGCGTGGGTGGAGGCGGGCGCGGCGATCAAGCTGGTGCACGCGAGCGCCGGGGAGCCGTTGGCGTGCAGGATCTTGGCGGACGGCAAGTACCCGGTCTACCTGGCGAGCGGCGCGGACGGTCTGCCAGCGGAGTGCGCCCCCGATCCGGCGATGTGGGCGCCGGCGAGCGACTATCGCCTGGTGCTCTACGGCGGTGATGTCTTTGAGGACAGGGTGATCGACGGGCGGGTGTCGACGCCGCCGGCGCTGGTCGTGAGCGCGCCGGCGCTGGAGGTGTACGACCTCGCGGTCCCGCGCGATCAGGCGCTGAGCTTCGAGTGGCAGGTCGAGGCGGCGAGCGAGGAGCCGGACGCGGCGGCGGGCGCCGACAGGATCGTGATCCAGATCTGGGACCAATACGACCAGCTCATCAGCGCTCACGCGGCCGACGACGGCGCGTTTACGGTGCCCGCTCCGGCGATGGCGACCTTGAGCGCGGGGCTCGGCTTCATCACGATCGCGCGCGAGCGGCCGCGGCTGATCCCGTTCAAGGGCGGGGCGCTGCAGGTGATCACGCGCTATCAAGTCTGGGGCTACATCGACCTGGTGGAGTGAGAGGAGCGGGATGAAGCGACGTAATTTTTTGCAATCAGCGCTCGGGGCCTCAGCCGCAGGCGTGGCCGGCTTCTCCGTGCTCCGGCACCCGCGGCGGGCGAGCGCGGGCTGGGGGGCGTGGCCCGACGACAAGGCCGAGGCGATGCTGCCGACGGCGCGACAGGCGAAGAACGTCCTCGAGCTGTTCTTCTACGGCGGTATGAGCGCGTTCGACACGTTCTACACGGTGCCGAGCTGGGGCGACGGGCAGGGGACCTACTTGCACGCCTTCATGCAGCAGATCGAGCAGCGCTTCGCCAGCTGCGGCTTCAGCGGCGAGCTGAGCGAGCCGTTCGCGGAGGACGGCGCGGGGGAGCTGGTCCACCTCGGGCCGTGGGCGGCGCCGCTGCGGGAGCGCCCCGACATCGTCGCGCGGATGCGCGTGGTCGTGCAGCGCCATGACTCGCTGCCGCATGAGGGCGCGAACCCGTTCGCGCTCACGGGCTCGCGGCTGGGCTCGCCGCGGCTCGCGGGGGTCGGCGCCGCGATCCAGCGGCACTTCCTCGAGCGCCCCGGCGGCCTGCGTGAGGCGCCGTACGCCTACATCTTGTACCCGGGGGTCGACTTCCCGACGGATAACGTGAAGGCGGCGTCTTCGGTGGGCCTGCACCCGGGGTCAGCGCGGCCGCTCAGCGTCACCGTCGATCAGGGCTCCGAGCTCGCGGAGCTGCTCGCGCGCGGCGGCGTGGGCGAGCGGCGGGCGTCGTTCGATCGCGCGGTCGACTTCTATCAGCGCGACTATGAGGCGCGTTTTCGCCCGAGTGGCAAGGGGGCGCCGACGCGCTCGGCGGAGCGCTCAATTATGAATCGCGCACTTCGCCCGCCGCGGCGCCAGCCAGCTCCAGGGGATCCTCAGCGGCGACCTCTTTGAAGGGGCTCGCGGGCAGCGAGTGCGGCAAGGGCGAGGCGGTGGACATGCCGGCGATGCAGGCGCGGCTGGCCGCGTCGCTGCTCACGCGCGCCAGCGATCAGCCGCGGTATGTGCAGTGGATCGACGGGGCGCTCACTCCCCACCCGGCGGGCGGCCACGACACGCACCAGCAGCACGTCAGCTTCGCCTCGCAGAACATCAGCCACACGCTGCGCAAGCTGGCAGAGATCATCAACGCGCCCGGCGAGCGCGACCCGAAGAAGATCAACCTCGATGAGACGATGATCGTGATCAACACAGAGTTCGGCCGCACGCCCTACTTGCAGGGCGAGGACGGGCTGAACCACTGGCCGCAGGGCATGGTGAATGTGTTCATCGGCGGGCCGCTGACCGCGGCCGAGCGCGGGGTCTATGGCCACATCACCCCAGAGCTGGGGATCAGCCAGCAGTGGGTGACGCCGGCGGAGAATCGGATGATGGTGATGATGGCGCTGGGGATCTTCCCGTTCTCCTCGCAAACCTTCGCGGTCGGCGACGTCAGCGGCGGCGTCGAGACCGAGCTCGCGGCGGCGAAGCGGATCAAAGAGCTCTACCTGGGGATCAAGGCATGACTCGTCTATCTACAAGGCTCAAGGCCCGAGGTGGGCGCCCGATCGCGGGCGGGGTCGCGCTGCTGCTGGCGTGCAGCGGCGGCGGCGGCGATGACGACGCGACCGCGACGGAGGCGGCGACGGCGGCCACGACCGACGCGGCGAGCAGCTTCGGCGAGACCGAGTTCGGCGACGACGGCGGCGAGCCGCCCGCGGCCGCAGATCCGGGCGAGCAGGAGTGCGACGCGGGCGACGAGGCGTGGGTGAAGCGGGCGATCCCGCTGATCCAGGGGCGCCGGCCGGGGGGATCCGCGAGGTGCGGCTGCTGGTCGCGATGATCGAGCAGATCGACGCGGCGGGCGGCGACGGCCGCGAGGTGATCGCGCGGGGCCTCGCGGACGGCGAGCTCTATCACCAGCGCTGGTTCGACTTCTTCTTTGAGCAGCTGCGGATCAACCGGGTCGAGATCAAGGCGAATTATAGCTGCTACGGGGTCCGCACAGCCGCCGCGGCGGACAGCGAGCTGGCGGCGTATATCCGCGATAACGACGCGCAAGGCGCGGACTTCGGCGAAAATTTCACCTTCCATGACGTGCTCGAGAGCTCGCTGCGGCTCGATGACATCACGCCGGGCGTACCGCGCGGATCTCTTCGCTCGCATGGCGCGCCCGCTCACCGGCGCGAACGTGACGGAGGCGGAGATCGAGGTGGTCCGGCGCGCAAATTATGGCGAGATCTTCGGCTCGGCGTACCTGGGTCGGCGGCCCGCCTGTCTCGAGTGCCATAACAGCGAGGAGTCGGTGACCTACAGCCCGGACCCGGCGCTGAACCATCACTGGGCGATCGCAGGAAAATTTGAGCGGGCGATCTTCGGCGAGGCGAAGGGGCGGCCGGAGGCGGAGCTGTTCGCGGCGTTTCGCTGGTCGGGCTTCGTGCGCGACGACGGGCCGGCGCGGCCGTGGGGGATGAGCGGCGCGTGCGGCCGCTTCACGACCGATCGGGGCGGCGACCTGCTGGGCGACCCGGGGTACCTCGGCGGGCCGCCGCTTAGCGGAGCCGTACCTCTTCGACCTCGACCCGAAGTACCGCGCGGGCCTGGCCGCGCTGGCGGAGGAGGGGCTGGTCCTCGGGCCAGATCTTGCGGTCGCGCCGGACCAGGCGCTGGCCTTCCTGCTGGCGACCAACATCGTCAATCAGGTGTGGGAGGAGGTGATGGGCTACCCGCTCACCCTCGCGACCTCGTTCCCGCGCAACGCGAAGCAGCGGGAGATCCTGCAGGAGCTGAGCGAGCTGTTCATCGCCGAGCGCTACTCGGTGCGCGAGCTGCTGGTCGGGATCGTGACGCACCCGTACTTCAACCAAGACGCGCCGGACGCGTGCGGGGCGGCGACAGCGTACCACCTGGACCCCGTGTTTGAGCCGTTCTCGCGGACCGCGACGGACCCGAACGTGCGCGGTAACAGCGTCGGCGACCGGGTGCAGCGCTACAGCGCGTGGGTGCTGATCGACTCGGCGGCGCGGGCGATGTGGTGGCCGCTGCCGCAGCGGCTCAGCGACGGGCCGCCGCTTACGGCGGGCTTCCTGCGCGAGCAAGGGGTCTTCTTGAAGGACGCGACGCCGGGCTTCAACGGCGTGGACTTCGGCTCGTTGCTGTCGTGGGAGGCGCGGCTGGCCGCGGGTGAGAACCCGTTCCTCGGGGGCGCGTGCACGGGGCCGCTGGGGGGCGAGTGCGCGTCGTTCGAGTGGATCGAGCTGATGCTGAACGAGGGCGCGGGGCTCGGCGACGCGACGGTGCGGGAGATCGCGGCGGCGATCAAAGACCGGCTGATCACGGAGCCGACGATCGCGAACGCGGCGGAGGAGCAGGTGATCGAGGAGGTGATCGGCTTCGCGCTCGACGCGAAGATGAACGGCCTCGACTCAGGGCTGCTCGAGGCGGGGGCGCGCCGCTACGCGGGCCTCTTGCTCAACACGCCGCAGTTCATGCTCGCCGGGGTGCCGAGCCGCGATCAAGATCCCGCGGCGGATCCGCGGATCGTCGCGCCTGGCGCTGATACGGCGACGCTGTGCGCGGTGCTCTCGCCGGCGCTGCTCGGGGACGCGTGGAGCTGGAGCTGCGGGCCGGGCGGGGTCACGGTGAGCAAGAAGTGAAGTAGGGTGCAACTCAGAGTGAGGCTCACTTGCACTCGCAGACGAGGTTGACGAGGCCCTGCGAGTTCTCGGCGATGTTGGTGATCCGGCACGGCCCGCCGTCGCAGGTGGTGCCTTGGATGATCGCGCCGAAGTTGGAGCAGCCGCCGTACTTGTGCATCTTGGGGTACGTGGGGTAGGGGGTGATCGCGAGCTGGTAGCCCGGCTTGGGCGCGCAGGTCTGGCCGTAGAAGCGGCTGCAAAAATAGGCGGCGTCGACGTCCTTGTTGCTAAGCGCAGCCGACGGAGCAGCAGCCTTGGGTGACGAAGTGGTTGCTCTGCATGCCGGCGAAGGTGTGCTCAGGGCCGTAGATCGCGACGCACTGGCCCTGCTGGCAGGTGTTGTAGGGGTTTTGGCACTTCTTGCCGCAGGCGCCGCAGTTGTTCTTGTCGCCGGCGATCGCGACCTCGCAGCCGTTACCCGCGGCCTTGTCGCAGTCGGCGTAGCCCTGGTTGCATACGAGCGAGCACTGGTTGCAGGTGGCGTTGGGTGTGGGGTTGCTGTCGCAGAGCTCGACGCCCTGATGGATGAAGCCGTCGCCGCACTTGGCGGGCTGACAGGTGGTGAGGCAGGCGTCGGTGTTGCTGAGGTTGCCATCGTCGCACAGCTCGGCGCCTTGGTGGATGATCCCGTCGCCGCACTTGGCGGCCTTGCAGGTGCTTAGGCAGGCGTCGTTGTTGCTCTGGTTGCCGTCGTCGCACTCCTCGCCGGGTTGGACGATCCCGTCGCCGCAGCCAGGCAGAGCGCAGGAGTTAGAGCAGGCGTCGTTGTTGTTCTGGTTGCCGTCATCGCAGGCCTCCACGCCGGCGTGGACGTGGCCGTCGCCGCACTTCGCGAGCTGGCAGGCGGCGGTGCAGGCGTCGTTGTTGTTTTGGTTGCCGTTCTCAGAAATCGCCGGTAGCTAGCGTCTCATGCCAGATCTACGGGCGATCGATCTCTCATGCCGCTCCGTTGCCGTCGGTATCGGGAGCGGTAAGCGCCGCGACGGCCTGGGCCGCGAGCGCGCTTTGCTTCAGGTGCACGTAGTAGCGCATCGTCGTCGACAAGTTCGCGTGCCGCGCGAGGGCCTGCAGCGCGTAAGGGCTCACGCCCTTGTGCGCGAGCAGGGTCAGCACGCTGTGGCGGATCCGATGCGGACCGTAGACGGACAGACCCGCGCGCTTCTGGGCGTGGCGCACCCGCATGCCCAGGGTGCCCTCTTGCACGTGTGTTTTTGCACGTGGAAGATGCTGTGAGCGCTGAAGCGCCCATCCGGCACGAACACGAAGTCGCCCCGCGGCGTGTAGCCGCGCAGCGCTTCGGCGAGCCGCGGCGAGAGGGTGATCTCGCCGTCTTCGCCCTTCGCGGTGTCTTGCAGCCGGCCCCGCGACACGTTGCGACGGATCACCATCGTGCGCTCCTCGAGGCTGATGTCTCTCCACATGAGTCCTGCGCATTCGCCGATCCGCAGCGCGGCGTCGGCGAGCAGCAGGAAGAGCACGCGCTCCTCGGTGTTGCGCGCGCTCGCGACCAACGCCTCGAGGTCTTCGCGCGAATACACGTCGACCTTGGCGCGCCGCTGCTTCGGCCAGGTGATCTGGGGCAGCTCGTGCCCCTTGGGCAACGCGCCCTCGCTGCGCGCGTGCCGTAGCGCGACGCGCACGGCCTCGCAGGTCTGGCGGGTGTAGCCCTGAGACAAAGCTCTCTCCTGCCTCATGTGCGTGCGGAGCTGCGTGAGCGCCTTCTCGTCGATCTGGTCGAGTCGAAGGGCGCCGAGCAGCGGGCGGATGTTCGCCCACACGGTTTCATAATGAACACGCGTCGAGTACTTGAGCTCGGCGACGTGGCTGGACTCGAAGACGGCCCAGTACTCCGTGAGGGTCTTGATCGGGGGTGGGGTTGGTTTCGCGTCGTGGTCGGTAGCACCTCGTTTCTGCGCGCGGACATCGGCCGGTTGGCAGAGCGCGCGGAAGAGCTTGAGCGCCTCCGCGCGCCCCCACTCCACCGCCGCGGCCGCGTCCATGCCGGCCGGCGCGACGACGCGACGACGGATCGGCTTGGCGGGATCGAGCGGGTGAGTGAGGTTGATGTCGACATGCTGGCGGGTTCGATCTTTGAAATATGGGCGGGTAGAGACTTCCAAGGCTGGACTCGTTTCCGCCCCCTCGCTTCTTGACGTGGTGACGATACGAGATCGCGCGGCGCGAAGGCAAGCGCGCCGAGGCCGCAGGGCGCTCGTAGCCGCGCTCGTGGCCCTCTTCGTAGCCGCGTTCGTGGCCCTCTTCGTAGCCGCACTCGTGGCCCTCGCCGTGGCCCTCTTCGTGGCCACACTCGTGGCCCTCGTCGTGGCCCTCTTCGTAGCCGCACTCGTGGCCCTCGCCGTGGCCCTCTTCGTGGCCACACTCGTGGCCCTCTTCGTGGCCCTCTTCGTAGCCGCACTCGTGGCCCTCGCTGTGGCCCTCTTCGTGGCCACACTCGTGGCCCTCGCTGTGGCCCTCTTCGTGGCCACATTCGTGGCCCCCGCTGTGGCCCTCTTCGTGGCCACACTCGTGGCCCTCGCCATGGCCCTCTTCGTGGCCACACTCGTGGCCCCCGCGGTGGCCCCCGCGGTGGCCCCCCTTCGTGGCCACACTCGTGGCCCCCGCCGTGGCCCTCGCTGTGCGCCTGACACTTGCTGCCTGACGCGTAGGCGGCGGTCGCCTGACAGCAATCGCCACGGCGGCGCGTCGCCGCTGACGGCCAGGCGTCACCGCCTGCGCCGTCGCCTGCACGTGACGATCACGCGACCCGACCGCCGCCCGCCACGCCGCCCGGCGACCACCTCGGTGCACGGCGCCGGCACGCTCACCGCGGTGCCGAGTGGCTGCCCGCTTGCCGACCCCGCCGGCCAACACCTCGGGCCGCCGACCAACACCGTGGGTAGCCGGCCAACACCGTGGGTAGCCGGCCAACACCGTGGGCGGCCAACATCCCTGGCAACCGGCCAACACCGCGGGCCGCCGCCGGCCAACATCCGTCGGCCAACCTCCGTCGGCCAACGCCCCGGGGCCGCCGGCCGACAGGCCAACACCCCGCCGGGCCGCCGGTCAACACCCCGCCGGCCGCCGGCTAACACCCCCGCCGGCCGCCGGCTAACACCCCGCCGGCTGCCGGCTAACACCCCGGGCTGCCGGCCAACACCGTGTGCCGCCGGCCAACACCCATGGCCCCGGGCCGCCGGACAGCACCCGCCGGCCAACGCCTCGGGGCCGCGGGCCAACAGGCCAACACCCAACACCCCGGGCAGTACCGGGCCGCCGGGTACCGCCTGGCCGCCGTCTCCGCGCGATACCTGGCGCTCCGGCCAACACTCCCACCAGCCGGGCAGCCGGCCGGGGGCGGGCCAACACCCAGTGTCGAGGGCCAACACCCCCGGCATCCAGCCAACATGCCCGGAAGCGAGCCCCCTCCGCGCGGGGGAGGGGCGCAATCGAGACAATTTCATAACTTGACAATGCCGGCCGGCCTGGTTGATTTTCATAACCAATGGTCAGCCCCGCCCGCATCCTCATCTTCACCACCAGCCGTGGTCAGCTTCGGCTCCGCCTGCCCGCTGCCTGCGTCGCCATCGAGGACGACCCCAAGCACTCGCGGGTCATTCGGGCGGAGACGCGCCTGCGAGAGTCCGATGGCGGAGAGTCGGTCGAGGTCGCGCTCTTCCCGGCCGCTGATGACTTCCTGTGGCAGATCATCGGTTGGCTGCGTCGACGGGACGCCGCGTGTGTACGGAGGGGCGCGTGATGGCCGACGCGATCGCCCTGCACCCGCGCGGCCCTGACCTGCGCGGCCGCACGCTGCACGGCCGCTTCCGCCTCGACGGCCTCATCGCCCCCGGCGGCATGGCTGATATCTACGAGGCGCTCGATCTCCGCCTGCGCCGCCGCGTCGCGATCAAAGCGCTGCACCCCGAACACGGCCGCGCACCCGATCAGCGCCGCCGATTCTTTCAAGAGGCCGTGCTCGCCGCTCAGATCGATCACCCGCACGTGATCCCGATCTTCGATCATGGCGAAGAGCCCGCGCTCGGCGGCGAACCGGTGCTCTTCCTGGTGATGCCCCTTCTACAAGGCGTCACGCTGCGCCAGCGGCTCCTTGAGCCGGCGATGCCGATCGCCGACGCCCTGAGCCTCACGATCCAGCTCCTCGACGGCCTGGCCGAGCTCCACAAGCTCGGCGCCGTGCATCGTGACCTCAAGCCCGAGAACTGTCTTATCGTTCAGCGTCACGGCCGCGATCACCTCATCCTGCTCGACCTCGGCCTCGCGAAGATCCACACCGGCCCGCTGCTCTCCATCGCGCCCTCCTCGGCCCCTGGCGTCCTGATCGGCACGCTCGCTTACGTCTCCCCCGAGCAGGCGCGCGAGCAGCCGCTCACTCCGGCCGCCGACATCTACGCCGTCGGCGTGATCTTGTTCGAGCTGCTCACCCGACGTGTACCTTTCCCCGGCACGAAGGTCCTCGAGGTGCTCAGCGCCCACGCCAGCCAGCAGGCCCCCTCCGTCACAGAGCGAGCGCCAGATCGTGGGATCTCCGACGATCTCGAGGCCCTGGTCGCCAGCGCCCTTGATAAAGATCCGGCCCGGCGCCCCGTGAGCGCCCACGCGTTCCGCCGAGCACTCGAGGTCGCGGCGGAGCAGGTGGCCCCCCGATAACGGCTACGAGCAAGCTAAGGCGAGCCTCACCGCCTGGCGCGACTGCGCGGACGATGAGGCCCTCGTGTACGCGCGCCACGCCGCGGAGCAGAGCTCCGTGTGGTCTCCGCTGGTGGAGCTGATCGAGATCGCAACCGACGCCGCTGGCCCGGCGTGATCGCGGGGGTGGCATCGTCCGCTGGCGCTCCTGGTAGGCATCGAGCCAAGGGACACGCCCGCGACGATAATTCCGCCAACGCCGATCTGGGCAGCCTGGCCGTCGTGAGCGGATGGCGATTACGCCCGATAGGCCCGACACGCCCGACACGCCCGACACCCGACACACCCGACACGCCCGACACGCCCGACACGCCCGACACCCGACACGCCCGACACGCCCGACACGCCCGACCGCGCCTCTCCAGGTGGCCGACCGCAAGCACAGGTCGTACGTCCTAGGTTGCCGCCTGCCGACCGCCGACAGCCGACCGCTCGTTGGACAGCCGATGCGGCGGGCGTCGGGTGAGCGCGATGGAGGGGTGTGTCCGGCCCGCGGGCTCGTGACGCTGGAGGGGTGTGACCTGCCGGCGGGCTGTGACCTTGGGGAGCAGGGAGGGGGCGTGACCGGCCCGCGGGCTGCGACCGTGAGAGCGCGGAATCGACGTGACCTGCCGGCGGCTGTGACCTCGGGGGCTGGGTTGCTGGGTGGCTGGGTGGCTGGCCGTCACGAGTGCGCCAGTGCGCCCTCCGAGCGAGTTCACGCGCCGCCCGAGCGGGTTCGCGCGGGTGGGATCCCGGATCAGTGTTGAATCGGTGACGAATCGGCGCTGATTCGGCGCTGATTCGGTGATCGACGGTCCGGGAGCGAGCCCCCGGCGTCGAGCAGATCGGCGCCGCGTTCGGGCCAATCCGCTCGGACGGCGCCCTGGCGCGCTCGGACGGCGCCCTGGCGCGCTCGGACGGCGCCCTGGCGCGCTCGGGAAGGCCGCCGAGCCAGCCACCCAGCCACCCAGCCACCCAGCCACCCAGCCACCCAGCCACCCAGCCACCCAGCCACCCACCCAGCCACCCAACACGCGGGCCCACCGCCCGGCCCTTCGGCATCATCGCCGCGCGGGCCAACGGCTCTGCGCCCCGACCTACAGCTCCGCGGGCTGGACATGGAGCCCAGCAACCTGCGCCGGCTGCTTCGGGGACCGTGATGCGGCTGCCGCAGTTGGGGATGGCCATGATCGCCAGCCGAGCCGCCACCTCGACCGGCGGCCCGCCGAGCTCGAGGAGGCCGCGTACGGGACCGGCGGCGACAGCCTACGTTTGGCCCCGTGAATTCGAACGAGCGTGCGGCTGAGCGCGCCTACCTTCGTTCGCTGGCCGAGCCGTCTCCGCTGGTCCCGTCTTCCCGCCGCTTCAGCGCATCTCGCACGACGCCAGCCAGGTAGCGGAGCGCGTCCTCGGGTTGGGCCTTGTCATTGCAGACCCATTCGAGCCAGCGTTGCCGGAGGCTGCGCAGGATCGCCCGCTCTTGGTCGAACTCCTCCTCGTAGTCGCGCCGGAGCCGTTGGAGCTCGGCGTAGCAGTACTCGTGCTGTTGGATGGCGAGCTCGGTGAGGCGTCGCGTGGGTTCGAGGATGTCGTCGTGGCGAGGTGCGATGATGGCCGGTACGGGTTGCGGATCGCTGGACGCGGGGCCGCGCGCGATGATCTCACCGTCGACCGCGGCGACGAAGCCGGGGCCGAGGTAGTCGCTGATGAGAGGGCGAAGTTGATCGAGCTGGCCGGCGGTGAGCGCGGTGATGTCCAGCGCGACGGTCCGCTGCTGGCCGGCCGAACCATCGGGCCGGAAGACCGTGATGCGGTAGCGTCGCTCCGGCTCGGATGCAGGTGCCATCGCATCATCGTAGCCGATGGCGACGCGCGAGGGTGATCGGCGGGGCGCATCACGAGGTGGCGATCATGACCCGCGCGAGCTCGCCCAGGCGCATCACGACGTGCAGCTCATGATGCGCATGCAGCTCATGATGCGGCGGGGCGCATCACGGGATGCAGCTCATGATGTGCATGCAGCTCATGATGCGCATGCAGCTCATGATGCGCATGCAGCTCATGATGCGGCGGGGCGCATCACGGGATGCAGCTCATGATGCGCGTGCAGCTCATGATGCGCATGCAGCTCATGATGCGGCGGGGCGCATCACGGGATGCAGCTCATGATGTGCACCACGGCGTGTAGCTCACGATGAGGCGAAGTCGATCGCGCTGGGCGGTGGGCGTTCATGACCCTCGCGGACGCGGCGGGGCGCATCACGGGTGCAGCTCATGATGCGCGTGCAGCTGGATCGCATCATGATCGGTCGGCGTGGACGATCATCGGGGCGCATCGTGAGCCCGCTTCCGGTAGGCGCGGTGAGCCCAATCGCCCGCTGTCGACGGCTACCATGGAACCATGGAGGTCTCGACGTGGATGGCGGAGCTCCGCGACCGCGCGCGCTCACGCGGGGTCTCGCTGGCCGCGATGGCCCGCGCGGCGGGCATGCGGCCCAGCAACCTCCGCCGGCTGCTCTCGGAGAGCTCCGGGAGGCCGCGGCTCAACACCGTGATGCGGCTGCTGCCGCCGTTGAGGATGGAGGCGATGATCGGGACGACGCGGGCTCGTACGGCGATCGAGGTGGTCGCGGCCCTTGATGTCGTGCGGCGTCGCCAGGGCGCGACGTGGCGATCATTGCTCGCCGGTCATGGTCGCGGTGTCGCGGCGATCGTGCGCCGGCTGGAGTCGGATCATGAAGCCCTCGGGCTTGACGTCGTGATGCGCTTGGCGGGCGCGCTGGCGCTCGAGATCTCGCTGGTCGATGCTGGCGATGATGCGCCCGCCTCACCGTCGGCATCTTCCGACGTAGCTCACGATCATGATGCGCGTCGTCGGGGTCGGGGGCGTCATCGATCGCGCGCTCCCGAAGGTGCGCTCGACGCTGGCACTGATGGGCCGCCGGTGGCCACGCCCATCGACGCGCACCCCCGCTCCGACGATGCGTCACCGACGGCCGGCGCGAGCTGGCCGCCACCGCTTCGACCTCCGCGCCTTGGCCGATACCGCGACATGCCGCGGGAGCGACCCCGAACGTCGCCGCAGGTCACGACGTCGACGTTACCGCCGCCTTCACCGCCGCCATCGCCATCATCGTCTCCGCCGCCATCGCCGCGCGCGACGCCCGAGTACACCTTCGAGCATCGCCTGCTCGCCGCCCTCGCGCCGATCTCGGAAAACACCTGGCGCACGATCGTCCGCGCCATCGCCAACGTGGTCGCCGAAGTGCTCGAAGTGGAGCAGGATCTGCCCGACGATCTTGTTCGTCGTGTCGCCGACGGCACAGTTGATTTTTTCGCTCGCCTTCAGCGGCCGGCGACGTCCACCGCCGCTCCGGTAGATCCACGGGCCGCTGATGTGGAGGCTCAGCTCGCGCAGGTCCTCCGGCAGCGCGACACCTTCGCCTCGGTGATCGAGGGGCTTCGACAGCAGCTCGTAGACGAGCGCGCCGCGCGGTCAGCGATCGACCGCGAGCTCGCCGATGAGAGGGCGGCGCTCGCAGAGCTGCGTGGCCGGTTGGGCGAGCTGGAGCAGCAAGCGACGGCCAACGAGCAGGCCGCGACGTCCGCGACGGCCGCGCTCGAGGAGCAGGCGCAGCGGCACGCGCAGGCCCTCGCTAGCTTGCAGGCTGAGAACGCCGAGCTGCAGCGCGATCTCGAGGCGCTCCGCCATCTCGGGGCGCAGATCAAGACGATCGTCGCAGACCAGAACGCCATCCGGGCACCGGACGACTCGGCTCCTGCGGGACGGTCGAGTTTTGCCAGGAAACCTAGGAAGAAGGCGCCCACGCGCTGACGACGGCAACCCCGCCAGCGGCGATCTCACATCCGCGCCTCGGCTGCCAACGCAGCGTGCACGACCGTCGACCCTCGTACATGGCCATCCCACCCGCCTCCGCGCCGCCGCGGGCGCGCCTCCGCGACCAACGCCGCGTGCACGACCCTCGTACACGACCCCGCCTTCGCGCCGCCTTCGTATACGAGCGTCGCGCACGCGCGAGGCGAGCATCGGCCCGCTGGACCGCAGGCGACCGGCGCGCTCTTCACGCCTGGAGCGGTTTTGACGAGCAGAGGTGGCTCATTTCTGGCGAGCGTCGAAGCAGCGCTCGTCACGCGGGCGCCCTACGCCCTACCCGCGACGCCTCGCGACCGCTGACCACCGACACCCCCTCGCGGCGGCGTCCTCGCCGGGACCGCGCTCGCGCGGCGCGGGGGAACCCAAAAAAAGAACGAGAAAAAATACAACACGCCGTTGAAAAAAAAAGGGGGGGGGTAAACTGCCCAAGTATCTCACTTTGCAGATCATCCCTTCGGCGGATACGCCAGGAGTCGCCCCGATGTGTAGCAAATCTACCCGACAGCAGCTCCTCGCCATGACCCGCTTTGACTTCACGTTTCTGGCCGGCGCCGCCAGCCAGACCCTGGTGATCGTCCCAGGGATCGACGTCAGCGCCTATTACCGCGCACAGCTCCTCATACGCCTTCATGCGTCGTCGATGAGCTCTGGCCAGAGCGTCGTGCTCGAACTCGACCATACCCTCCCAAGCGACGAAGATCCCGCCGAGTTTATCGATCGAGGCGCGACGGGCAGCCCCCTCCTCAGCGTCACCATCGACAGCACCCACACCCCGCCGCTGCTCCGTAGCGGCGAAGTCACCGGCCTCCAGGCCGCCCTACGGGTCCGGCTCGTCGCCACCCAGACCAGCACCCCGCAGATCCCTTTTTTCGTCGAGATCAGCGTCGTCCTCGTGCAGCGCGACTCCTGAGCTAGCTTTTCATGGCATTCTACACCAACAACACCCGTTATCGCGCCATTGTCACGCTCCAGATCAGCGGACTCATCAGCCCTGACAAGGCGATCTCGATCGGCCCGCCGGCCACGCCTCGGCACGCTGGGGCGGCCCTGGGGATCGCCGACTGGGAGGTGCCCGCTGGCGAGTGCCTGATCCTCCACGAGGGCACCGAAGCGGCGCTCCTCGCGGTTCGCAACGCCCCCTAACACCCGCCACCAATATTCGCCACAACCAGCAGCCCAACCTCCGAGGTCTTATGTCCGGTACTCTCATTCCCCTCTTCGGCAAGCAGCGCTTCGACTTCACCTGGCAGGCCGCGAGCGCCAGCCAGACGATCATCATCCACCCGGCCGTCAACGTCGTCCCCTACCAAAGCATACGCCTGCAGCTCCGCTTCCACGGGTGCTCTGGCGGCGCTTTGGTCGGCACACAGACCGTAATCCTCCGTGCTTACGGCACCGGTCCCTCCGACGAGGACCCGGCCGAGTTCACCAAGGCAACTGCGTTGCTGAGCGTCACCCTCAACAGCAGTTCCACCATCCCGAGCCTGAATACCGCCGTCGCCACCGATCCCGACGGTTACCTGAAGATCGTCCTCACCTTCACTCAGACCGGCACCGGCGGCACGCCCTTTTGGGTTGAACTCAGCGGCGATCTCATCGCGCGCGCGAACGGATGACCCAGCGGCGAGGAGGTAGCAATGAGTTGGGAAGACGACTTTCGGCGCAACATCGCCCGCACCAGGCAGAAGATCATGGAGATCGCGCCCGAGATGCTCGATCCGAACGCGTTCAAGGTGTTGCCGAAAGATCTGCCTCCGCCTACAACTATGCATGCATCATCGATCCAATGGCGTGGATTTTGCTTTGAGAGAAGTGATGGCATAGATCCCCCGTCTCATATGCAGACCGAGTACGGATATGCAACCGGGGAGAGTCTCGAGGCAGCTCTTACCAATATCTCCTCGGAAAAGGTTGAATGCGTCGCTCACACAGATCCACACCGAGGTAGAGGCTCGAAAACACAGACCCCTGCGACAGGCGCACTTTGGCCTGAAATGCGGTTACACGCGACCACGAGAGAAACTGCTGTGGGTCGGGGCCCCTCCCCTGTATCGCCTGCCGCTCATTATACCGAGGGAACCTCACATCAATCCGGGGGCGGATCGGGAAAGCTAATCTTCGAGACGTTCACGGGGAAAGTCGTAAAACCACCTCCGAGCATATGCCAGCTTTTCGCTCCTCCAATGCCATTCACTGTATTTGCAGCCATTGGTCAATGTGTTCCGATTCGCCATCCCTACCAAGTGTGGAGGAACGCCATTCTTGAGGCATATAGCCATGCCTATATTTATGCCTACAATGCGCTTGCCGTCCTTGCCTGGGTGCGGTCACTCAACACATGGTCCAAGCGCCGGGAAATGTGGGACCAGGCGTGGTTGATCGGATTCTCCGACATGAAGTCCCCAAATCTAAGAAAGCACTTCGGTACGTACTCAGATTCGAAGCTAGACCAGGTCTTTCTTCATTTAAAGTCCCGGGTTGTTGCGCTGCGATATTGTAAGACTCCGCATACGCCTAATCATGGTCACATCTTCCTGACCTGCAATTGGACGAGTGAGGTCAGATGGGGAAATATGGCATTCCGGAAGAGCATAGAAGATTCTAACAGCAATCGCGCAGCTACACGGTTTCAAACTCATGGCATCGGCACCGCGACCATATACATGAGCCCGGGTTGGCCGGTGCGGGACTTGCAGGAGCGAATCTACTCACTATGGCATGAGTTCGGGCATGCGTGTAACCTAAACTCACCGGGGACAGGTGCAGGTCATCAATGTCATGAACTCTGTCTCCCTCTCAAAGGGAACGGTTGTGGGTCAAAGGGCGATTGCAATGACGCAGCCGGGTGTAGGGTTGTGGTGGCCCAAGGCCTCGACGCAGTACGGAATCTTGGTTGTTATGATTACTGGCTTATCAACGTAATGCAAGCACTAGTGACCGACCCCTACTGCATGTCGAGGGTGCATCCGGGCGACATCAGCAAGGTTTTCTGAACATGGACAGGCAATTCACCGTGCGCTTCCTTTACGTTCTCGTACTATCCGACTGTGCTACAGAAGAAAAAATCACCGCCACGGAGGGGGGCACGAGCGGTAGCAGCGCCGAATCTGTAGGTTCGAGTGAGGATGCTTGTATAAGGCACGATGTGCCTGTCACGTCAGAGTTGTCTTGTAGTCCTCAGGGTGACTATGAGTTTGTTCTGTGTATTCCGCGGGATGGGCAGCCATGCGGGGCATGCTGTGATGACTGCGTCCATTCACCTCAGGCAAAAACAATTGTCGATGGGGTTTTTGGGGAATATGCGTGTGTCGAGTGGGAAATGGATACATTGTGTGGCCCCTCTGAGGAGGGTCCTAACTGTTGCTACGTCGTTCAACTTGGAATAAGCTGTCTGGGGGGGGATTCGTAAGTGGCCTCGCGGAGCCCGTTGAGCACGGTCCCGGGCGAGACGAATGGACAGGAACGAAGAGAACGAGGGTGCAGAGGACACGAGGGCGGTGATGGTTTTGCCGCCGGATCCGGTGCGGCGGGGGGTGCTTTGCGGTGCTTGCGGCGCAGCGCTGCTACCCCAAGCCCTCGCGCGCGCGGCCTGGGGCCGAAGCCGACGGCGACTAGACGCCGGGCCTGTAGAAGAACACGTAGTAGCGCAGCTTGCCCGGCGCCGGCGAGGTGGGCAGCGTGTAGACGCGACGCCACAGCTCGGCGACGCTGGTGATCGTACTGTGTCGCATCGCTCTCCACACGGGGGCTCCCTACTGTTTGATTCACGCTCTGAGCGGGGACTAACCCTCTGAGAGCACGGGCGGATCGTGGCGCGGCTCTCCGCATCGAGGGCGGATCAACGCACGGGAGCGGCGCTCAGCGGCGCTCAGCGGCGCTCAGCCGCGTTACCGTGCTGCGGGTCGATCACCGGTAGAAATTTACTAATTATTCCACACTGATCTTGCAGGACCTCGTCGGCATTGAGTCGAGGAACTGGTCAAGGCGGTGGGATCGGGCGGATACGTTTGGTGTGAAACAAAAACAACCGGGCGGGACCATCCCGCCCCCGAGCCACCGCGAGGCCGAGTGTACATGCACGCAGGCTACCCGTCGAGCGTGAAGGGGGGTACCGTGATCGCCACCGACGTCCACGATCGTCACGAGCACACCAGGCGGCTCGCCGATCCGGACGCGTATCGGCCGCAGCAGTGTCGGAGCTGCTGTCGGCGGATGCACGCGCACGGCACACGCACGCGCAGGCCGGTCGGTGAGGCGCCGCTCGAGATCCGGCGCTACATCTGCCCTCGGTGCGGTGGCGTCGTCCAGATCGTGCCCGCCTTCCTCGCGGGCCACCTCTGGCGCTGCTGGCCCGCGGTCGAGGCTGTCGTCGTCGATGGCGCGGAAGGCCCGCCCAAGGCCGCCAGGATCGCGCCGAGGACCCGGCGGCGCTGGCGGGCGAGGGCGAAGGAGCCGGCGCGTCTCGCCTTGCACACGCTCAGCGCGGAGCGCGTGCCGCGGATCGCGACGGCGCTCGCGGCGATCGGCCTCGATGCGACCCGTGGCGCCCTTCTCGCGGCCTTTCGCCCGCTCGCCTCAGCGCTCGGCGCCTGCGCTCTCCTTGCGAACCTCCTAAACCTCCTACTACCCGGGCTGCGTATCATGTGACCCAAAAGACATATCCCTTCAGACAGATCGTCCTGCGAGCGATCCCACCCGAAGTGGCCGGACCCAGGCGGTAGAAGGTCGCCATGGATCCCAACAAGCGACGAGAAGTGGCCGAGTGGCGCCTCTCCATCCTCGGCCCGCTGATCAGCGCGCGCCTCGATCACGGCGAGATCCGCGAGCTCCTGGAGGAGGCCGCGGCTCGCTCGTACATCTACCTCGATGGTCAGCCGCGGCGCTTCCGCTGGCGCACGCTCGAGGGCTGGCGCTACGACTATCGCGCAGGTGGACTGAGCGCTCTCGAGCCTCACACCCGCGCGGACGCGGGCACGTGTCGTGCGATCCCCGAGCTCGTCGCCCGCAAGCTCCTCGCTCTCCGGCGCGAGCAGCCGCGTCGGAGCATCCGTACGCTCATCAAGGCGCTCGAGCGCGCCAACGACGTTCTGCCTGGCACGCTCGCCCCGTCCACCGTCCGGCGTCTCCTGGTCGCGCACGGCCTCTCGAAGCGGCCCACACAGCTGCCCACGCGCGAGCGGCGGGCCTTCACCGCCGAGCACCCCGGCGACCTCACCATGGGTGACAGCATGCACGGCCCCCGGTGATCGGCCCGGACGGCGTGATTTATAAAAAATGCTACCTGCTCAGCCAGATCGACGTCGCGTCGCGCTTCGTGCCCCACTCCGAATTTTATTTGAGCGAAGACGCTGCGCACCACGAGGAGGGGCTTCGCCGGGCGATCGTCGCCCACGGAGCGCCGCGCACCTACTACGTCGACCTCGGGGCCGCCTACGTCGCCGCTTCGCTGAAGCAGATCTGCGCCGAGCTCGCGATCTTTCTCCTCCACGCCGGCCCCGGCGACGCCGCCGCCAAGGGGGTGATCGAGCGCTTCCACAAGACCTGGCGCGCCGAAGTCGGCGCCGAGCTGCCGTCCTATCCGCTGCCGCTCGCCGAGCTCAACCGCCTCCACACCGCCTGGATGACCTGCGAGTACCACAGGCGCGTCCATGCCGCGACCGGCCAGAGCCCCCGCGATCGCTTCCTCGCGGGCGCCGAGCACCTGCGTCATGTCCCTCAGGACATCAACATCGACGAGATCTTCCTGCACCGCGAGCGACGCACGGTCCGCGCCGACGGCACGATCCGCTGGGAGGGCGGCTTCTACGAGGTCCCAGGCGAGTACGTCGGCGAGAAGGTCGAGCTGCGCTTCGCCCCGCTCCGCCCCGATCTCCCGCTCCTGCTCTACGTCGACGGCGTGCGCGTCACCGAGGTCTTCCCGCTCAACCGCCTCGCCAACCACCGCCGCCCACGCCGCGAGCTGCCCGGCCCCGAGCCCGCCCCGCCCCGCGTCCTCAAGGGCCCCCTCGACTACATCGACGACGAGTACCAGGCGCTGCTCCGCGCCTTCGGCGACGAGAACGATTCATCATCTGACCCAGAGGACATCCCATGACCTGGCGCGAGCGCTTCGGCATGCACACCGCGCCGCTCCCCGCGGCGCCGCGGGCGAGAGCTTCTTCGAGCGCGACCCGCACTATCAGCGGCTCGCGCGCGCCTTCTGCTGGCTCGCCACCGAGCCTGGCCTCGGAGTCCTCACCGGCGAGCCTGGCGTCGGCAAATCGGCCGCGATCCGCCACCTCTGCCGCGCCCTCCACCCCGACGAGCACCGCGTCCTCTACCTCTCCGACTGCGCGGTCAAGCCCCTCGATCTCTACCGTATGCTCGCCGCCGAGCTCGGCCTACGACCCAGCGCGCGCGCGCAGATCGTCGCCGACATCAAACGCGCGCTTGTCACCCTCGTCGACGAGCGCGGGATCGTCCCCGTCGTCGTCCTCGACGAAGCTCAAGGACTCCGCGACGAGCTCCTCCACGAGCTCCACGGCCTCTGTAGCCTCGACTTCGACGGCCGCGACTACCTCACCCTCTGGCTCGTCGGCCACCCCCTCCCTGAGCAGGCGCCTGCGCCTCCAGCAGCACACCGCGCTCGCCCAGCGCGTCCTCGTCCACCTCCCACTCGTCGCCAAGACCGACCTATCTGTCCTTGGAGACATGCTCGATCACGGCCTCACCCACGCCGGCGCCTCACCCGCTCTGCTCACCGACGACGCCCGCGCCGCGCTCCTCCACGCCGCCCGCGGCCTCCCCCGGCTCCTCAGCCACCTCCTCCGCCTCGCCCTCCTCCTCGCCGACGAGCGCGCCTCCCCCCAGATCGACGCCTCGATCATCAACTCCGCTCTCATCCTCCTCCACCTCGATCACCCCAAGCAACCCCAAACCCCTCCTAAATCCCGCTTCCAACGTGACCCAAGATCACGCGCATAAACCGACCCGACACAGTACGCTCGATCGCCTCGCCAACCACAAGCGCAAACGACGCGCGCTGCCGCGGCCCGAGCCAGCGCCGCGTCGCTCGCTCAAGGGCCCGCTCGACTACATCACCGAGGAGTACCACGCCCTCCTCCGCGCCTACGGCGACGACCTCGAGGACGTGGGCGAGGTGGACAATGTGGACATGGGCGGGCTCGATGAATGGGATGACCCGGAGGACAGATCATGAGCTGGAGAGAACGATTCGGCATGCACGCGACGCCGCTCCCCGCGCGGGCGGTCCATTGTCTCCTATACGGAGGGTCTGGATCCGCACCTCGACGGGGTCGCCTACCATGAATGGACGCGGACCAGGTCGGATACCTCTCGGCGAAGATCCGCTTGCGCGACGCCTGTGACTCGGCCTCCGACCTACACCACAAAATGCTCTCCGAGACCCGGGGGCGATCCCGCGTCTCGGCTGCGCGGCCTCCGTCGGATCGGCATCGACAAGCTCTCGTACCGCAAGCAGCACAGACATCCACCGCCTTTGTGTCGCTTCACAACGCACAGATCCCTAAGTTCTCGTACAAGGAAAACCATGGATCTGTCTCCAGATCAAAGTTCACACCTAACAAATAGTCATGAAACTGCTTACATGACTCTCCCTCGCCGCTCCCCGGGCATGAATTTCCCTGCGTAAGGTCACAGAGAGGCGCACAGCAGCCCTCCGAGTCAAGACATGCCTCGTTCGCGGCAACCCACCCCGACGGTAAGCAATAACTGCCTTGCGCACACATCCAGTCGCAGGGTTCCCCGGCGCCCGGAAGAGCGCCAAATGGAAACGTGCACAAAAAACCTGGATCCGCTTTGCTCTCAGAGTATACGCAATTTGTCCCCGTTGGGCACCCCTCCGCGAGAGGATCACACAGACGCGCACAAATCCCCAACAGACAATCCGCACAAAAAGGAGAGTAACAAAACTCAGACGGATCAGCGCATGATTGATTCGTAGTTTCTCCCCAGTACGGGGGGGCACAAAAGCTGACGCAACTCGGGTGTTCCTTGCCTAATAGGTTACCAGTCACACATACCGTCCCCTTCTCACAGTCGTCGTTCCCGTCAGGGTAAGGAGAGCCTGGTCCGAGGTTACATGATTCACCCTTCTTTCGATCACCGTGGACAGGAAAACAAGCGAGATTACCGGCCCAGATGACCGGCTCAGAGGGTGCAGAACATTTTTCCCCTGGTGGGCACGAGTCGTCCGAGTGGGGGTCGCACGGGATGCCTTCTGTCTCCCCGTGGGAGCCAGAGGATGTCTCTGTCGACGGATCTCCGCTCGAAGACGTCTCAGTCGCGGTCGTCCCCGTCGCGGCTGTCCCCGTCGCGGCTGTCCCCGTCGCAGACGCCCCCACGGACGTGGAGGCTGAGGAGATCTCGCCTTCACCTGGTGTAACCTTAGCACACGCGACGAGCACAAAGCAGACTGCAAATAGTCCCAATCCGAGAGGAAATCGTGTGGTCAAAATGGTGTTCATCACAGGGGCTCGATAGACATCACATGCTGGCGGGTTCGATCTTTGAAATATGGGCGGGTAGAGACTTCCAAGGCTGGACTCGTTTCCGCCCCTCGCTTCTTGACGTGGTGACGATACGAGATCGCGCGGCGCGAAGGCAAGCGCGCCGACGCCGCAGGGCGCTCGTAGCCGCGCTCGTGGCCCTCTTCGTAGCCGCACTCGTGGGCCTCGCCGTGGCCCTCTTCGTGGCCACACTCGTGGCCCTCTTCGCGGCCACACTCGTGGCCCTCGCCGTGGCCCTCTTCGTGGCCACACTCGTGGCCCTCGTCGTGGCCCTCTTCGTAGCCGCACTCGTGGCCCTCGCTGTGGCCCTCTTCGTAGCCGCACTCGTGGCCCTCGCTGTGGCCCTCTCCGTGGCCACACTCGTGGCCCTCGCTGTGGCCCTCTTCGTGGCCCCTTCGTGGCCACACTCGTGGCCCCCGCCGTGGCCCTCGCTGTGCGCCTGACACTTGCTGCCTGACGCGTAGGCGGCGGTCGCCTGACAGCAATCGCCACGGCGGCGCGTCGCCGCTGACGGCCAGCCGTCACCGCCTGCGCCGTCGCCTGCACGTGTCGATCACGCGACCCGACCGCCGCCCGCCACGTCGCCCGGCGACCACCTCGGTGCACGGCGCAAGCACGCTCACCGCGGTGCCGACCGACTACCCGCTTGCCGCCATGCAGGCACGCACCCGATGCAGGCGCGAACTCCGGGCCTCCACTGCTCGCCGGCCAACATCTCGGGCCGCCGCCCAACACGCCGCCCGGCAGCCTCCGGCCACCTCCACCGGCCAACACCCCGCCGGCCAACCACGGGCCGCCGACCAACATCTCGGGCCGCCGGTCAACATCTCGGGCCGCCGGCCAACACCCGGGGCAGCCGGCCAACACCCCGCCGGCCAACACCGTGGGCGGCCAACATCGCTGGCAACCGGCCAACACCGCGGGCCGCCGCCGGCCAACACCCCCTGGCCGCCGGCCAACACCCGGGGCGGCCAACCTCCGTCGGCCAACGCCCCGGGGCCGCCGGCCGACAGGCCAACACCCCGCCGGGCCGCCGGTCAACACCTCGCCGGCCGCCGGCTAACACCCCGCCGGCCGCCGGCTGACACCCCGGCGGCCGCCGGCTAACACCCCGCCGGCCGCCGGCTAACACCCCGGGCTGCCGGCCAACACCGTGTGCCGCCGGCCAACACCCATGGCCCCGGGCCGCCGGACAGCATCCGCCGGCCAACGCCTCGGGGCCGCGGGCCAACAGGCCAACACCCAACACCCCGGGCAGTACCGGGCAGCCGGGTACCGCCTGGCCGCCGTCTCCGCGCGATACCTGGCGCTCCGGCCAACACTCCCACCAGCCGGGTAGCCGGCCGGGGCGGGCCAACACCCAGGGTCGAGGGCCAACACCCCCGGCATCCAGCCAACATGCCCGGAAGCGAGCCCCACTCCGCGCGGGGAGGGGCGCAATCGTTGAAATTTCATAACTTGACAATGCCAGCCGGCCTGCTTGATTTTCATAACCAATGGTCAGCCCCGCCCGCATCCTCATCTTCACCACCAGCCGTGGTCAGCTTCGGCTCCGCCTGCCCGCTGCCTGCGTCGCCATCGAGGACGACCCCAAGCACTCGCGGGTCATTCGGGCGGAGACGCGCCTGCGAGAGTCCGATGGCGGAGAGTCGGTCGAGGTCGCGCTCTTCCCGGCCGCTGATGACTTCCTGTGGCAGCTCATCGGTTGGCTGCGTCGACCGGACGCCGCCTGTGTACGGAGGGGCGCGTGATGGCCGACGCGATCGCCCTGCACCCGCGCGGCCCTGACCTGCGCGGCCGCACGCTGCACGGCCGCTTCCGCCTCGACGGCCTCATCGCCCCCGGCGGCATGGCCGATGTCTACGAGGCCCTTGATCTCCGCCTGCGCCGCCGCGTCGCGATCAAGGCGCTGCACCCCGAACACGGCCGCGCCCCCGATCAGCGCCGCCGATTCTATCAAGAGGCCGTGCTCGCCGCTCAGATCGATCACCCGCACGTGATCCCGATCTTCGATCACGGAGAAGAGCCCGCGCTCGGCGGTGAACCGGTGCTCTTCCTGGTAATGCCCCTTCTACAAGGCGTCACGCTGCGCCAGCGGCTCCTCGAGCCGGCGATGCCGATCGCCGACGCCCTGAGCCTCACGATCCAGCTCCTCGACGGCCTCGCCGAGCTCCACAAGCTCGGCGCCGTGCATCGCGACCTCAAGCCTGAAAACTGTCTCATCGTTCAGCGTCACGGCCGCGATCACCTCATCCTGCTCGACCTCGGCCTCGCGAAGAATCCACACCGGCCCGCTGCTCTCCATCGCGCCCTCCTCGGCCCCCGGCGTCCTGATAGGCACGCTCGCTTACGTCTCCCCCGAGCAGGCGCGCGAGCAGCCGCTCACTCCGGCCGCCGACATCTACGCCGTCGGCGTGATCTTGTTCGAGCTGCTCACCCGGCGTGTACCGTTCCCCGGCACGAAGGTCCTCGAGGTGCTCAGCGCCCACGCGAGTGAGCAGGCCCCCTCCGTCACCGAGCGAGCGCCCGATCGTGGGATCTCCGACGATCTCGAGGCCCTGGTCGCCAGCGCTCTTGAAAAGATCCGGCCCGGCGCCCCGCGAGCGCCGACGCGTTCCGCCGAGCACTCGAGGTCGCGGCGGAGCACGTGGCCACCCCCGATAACGGCTACGAGCAAGCGAAGGCGAGCCTCACCGCCTGGCGCGACTGCGGCGATCATGAGGCCCTCGTGTACGCGCGCCATGCCGCGGAGCAGAGCTCCGTGTGGTCTCCGCTGGTGGAGCTGATCGAGATCGCAACCGACGCCGCTGGCCCGGCGTGATCGCGGGTGTGGCGTCGTCCGCTGGCGCTCCTGGTAGGCATCGAGCCAAGGGACACGCCCGTGGGATTGCCCCGAAAAAGTGGACACCGTGGTTATGCCGCCTGCTTCGCCACTGTCCCGGCGTAGAAGCTCTCCTCGAAGGCGACCGGGGTTGAGTATCCGATCGTCGAGTGGCGACGCTGGCGGTTATAGAACACTTCGATCCACTCCGCAATCGTCGTCTTCGCGGTCGCTCGCGAGAGGAAGATCGTCCGGTGGACCAGCTCCGTCTTGAGCGTGCTGTTGAAGCTCTCGGCGACGGCGTTGTCCCAACACTCGCCCTTGCGGCTCATGCTGCACTCGATGCCCGCCGCGCGCAGGGCCTCGCGGTAGTCGTTCGCGGCGTACTGAGAGCCCCGGTCCGAGTGGAAGAGGAGCCCATCCTCCGACCGCTCACGATGCCCCAGGGCGGCCCTCAGCGCGTCCTGGACCAGCTCGGCGCGCATGTGTTCGGCCATCGACCAGCCGACGACGCGGCGCGAGAAGAGGTCGATGATCACCGCCAGGTAGAGCCACCCCTCGAGGGTCCAAACGTACGTGATGTCGGCCACCCAGACCTTGTCGGGCTTGTCGACGGTGAAGTTGCGAGCGAGGACGTTGTCGGCCACGGGGTGTTTATGGTTCGAGTCGGTGGTATTCCTGAATTTTCGCTTCTGGCGGCCGTAGATGCCCTTCTGCCGCATGATCCTCGCCACTCGTTTGCGGCTGACCTTGCGACCGCGTGCGCGTAGCTCCTCGCGGATTCGCGGGCTGCCGTAGGTCTTCCTGCTCTCTCCGTGGATCACTTCGATCTCCTTGGTCAACGCCTCGTTCTCCTTCGCCCTCTCCGAGGGATCGCGCCCCTTCCACGCGTAGTAGCCGCTCCTCGCGACCTCGAGCAGCTCGCACATCATCTTGACCGGGAAGTCGGCCTCCTCCGCCGCGATCACCTCGAAGATGCTCACGTGTCCCTGGCGAAGAAGGCCGCCGCTTTTTTTAAGAAATCTCGCTCCATCTCGACCCGTTTGAGCTCCTTGCGCAGCCGGGCGAGCTCGGCCCGCTCGTCCGTCGTCAGCGGTCCCTGCGGGTTCGGGTTGCGGTTAATCTCGTCCTGCCTCACCCAGTTCCGCAGAGCGGTCTCTGTCAAGCCCATCTCGCGGGCAACCTGCCCGACTGGCTTGCCCGCGGTCCTCACGATCTTGACCGCCTCGGCCTTCTGCTCCGGCGTGAAAATTCGTCTCTTCTTCTTGCTCATGGCCTTGCACCCTCTCTACTTCCGACTCATCGAGGGTGTCCACTGGATCGGGGCAGGTTCACCGCGACGATAATTCCGCCAACGCCGATCTGGGATCTGGGCAGCCTGGCCGTCGTGAGCGGATGGCGATTACGCCCGATAGGCCCGACACGCCCGACACCCGATACCCGACACCCGACACGCCCGACACGCCCGACACGCCCGACACCCGACACGCCCGACACACCCGACACGCCCGACCGCGCCTCTCCAGGTGGCCGACCGCAAGCACAGGTCGTACGTCCTAGGTCGCCGCCTGCCGACCGCCGACAGCCGACCGCTCGTTGGACAGCCGATGCGGCGGGCGTCGGGTGAGCGCGATGGAGGGGTGTGTCCGGCCCGCGGGCTCGTGACGCTGGAGGGGTGTGACCTGCTAGGCGGGCTGTGACCTTGGGGAGCAGGGAGGGGGCGTGACCGGCCCGCGGGCTGCGACCGTGAGAGCGCGGAATCGACGTGACCTGCCGGCGGCTGTGACCTCGGGGGCTGGGTTGCTGGGTGGCTGGGTGGCTGGCCGTCACGAGTGCGCCAGTGCGCCCTCCGAGCGAGTTCACGCGCCGCGCGAGCGGGTTCGCGCGGGTGGGATCTGCTCGACGCCGGGGGCTCGCTGCCGTGCCCGCAGTCAAATGATTACTGCTATGTTATTCAATCCGGCGACTGGGGGTTGTGCATCGAGGCGTGCGATCCGCTCGCTCAGGACTGCGAACACCCGTTGGATGTCTGTGAGCTTGGCTGGTCGGCGATCGGTGTTTATTTTTATTGCGCACGGGATCGATCGGAACCGGAACCACATCCGATTGACGGCGATGCATGTATTTCTAATGGCTGTGGGTCTGGACGGTTCTGCTTCCACCTGGAGGAGAAATGTACCTCCTTCTGCGACGTCAACGCTCCGAACACCTGCGAGCTTAAGGGGCAGGGGGCAGAGTGTATCTCGTTTGTATCGCAGGGATGGTCACCGACACCGGGGATGGAGCATGTCGGCTACTGTAGCATACCGTAGTCAACGCCGGCCAACACTGCGGGCCTCCCCCGCGACTTGCTGGGGCCCAGCGGTACCCCGTGAAGGTGAAGCCCTTCTCAACTCTGCGAGCGTTGCCGGCGTTGCCAGCCGGTTGCCGGGATCGAGCAGTTCGCGCGTTGCCCGCGCTCGGGGGGCCGCGGGCGGCCCGGAGGGGAAACGCGAAAACCCCCGCAGAACGCCGATCTGAGCCAAGAAGCGAGGGGGCTGCGGATCGGGGGCGGACTGCGGGGGAGGGTTGTGAGTTGTTGCCGTCGTCGCACTGCTCGACGCCGGCGTGGACGTGGCCGTCGCCGCACGCCGCGGGCTGACAGGCGGCGGAGCAGGCGTCAGCGCTGCTGAGGTTGCCGTCGTCGCAGGCCTCGCCTGGGTCGAGCTGGCCGTCGCCGCAGAGGCCGTCGCCGCCGGAGCTGCCGCTGCCGGTGGTCGACGCGTCACTGTCGCCGCTGTCGTCGCCGTCGCCGCTGTCGCCGCTGTCGCCGCTGTCGCCGCTGTCGCCGCTGTCGCCGCCGTCGCCGCTGCCGTCGTCGTCGTTGCCGTCGCTGCCGTCGCTGCCTGGCGTGGCGCTCGCGTTCGCGCCGCCGCTTGACGGCGCGCCGGCTGAGAGGGCGGGCTTGTCGGTGTCCGAGGCGCCCTCGGAGCACGCGACGCCGAGCAGCGTGTGCGCGAGGAGGAGCGCCCTCCGTGGCATGGTGGGGGACTTCACGCGGCTACAGTACGCAGCCTAGGATGCCCTGCCAACGCCACAAAACGATGTTCTGCGAGGATCTGTCGCGGTTGTTTGTGTAAGTGGAAGCACATCAAGACCGTGATCGTCGCGCGGCTGCTACTGTGGGGCACTTGTCTCATCACATCCCATTCCCGGCTGCTGTGCGTCGTACGGCGATGGTGACGCGAGCGCTACAACGGCGAGCGAGGCGGTGGGGCGCGTCGCTGGTCGGGTTCGCGTGCGCGTGCGCGGGGTCCGGCGACGGTGATCTCAGCGCGACGGAGTCGCCCGGCGGGGACGACGACGCCGCGACGAGCGCGGCGAGCACGACGAGCGCGGCGAGCACGACGAGCGAGACGAGCGAGACGAGCGAGACGAGCGAGACGAGCGCCTCCACTACGGAGGAGGCGCCGCTGTGCGGTGGGCCGCCGCCGAGCGAGGGCGGGTGTACGCGGTGCGTGTGCGTCGCGGACGCGTGGGCGTGTGAGTGCCCGCCCGCGGCCGCGCAGGCGGGGTTCGTGACGATCGCGCCGGTCGATTATACGCTCGGTCGCGGGGCGGCGGCGACGCCGATGCGCTCCTCGACCGCGCGGATCTTCTATTCATTTCACCCGGCGGATCACCCCGTCGTCGGCTCGCCGCTCTTCGTCTTTTTTAACGGCGGACCCGCGGTCTCCACGGGCCTGCTGCTGGGCACCAACACGGCGCCGTGGACGGTCGCAGGCGGGCTCCTCGGCGGTGAGGCGCTCGCGGCGAACCCGGACTCGTGGACGGCGCTCGGGCACCTTCTCTACATCGACGCCCGCGGCGCTGGGTTTTCATATTCCCTGATCGATGACTCCGAGGTGGCCGATATCGACGCGCGCCGCGCGGAATTCAGCGCGGCTAATTACAACACCTACCTTGACGCGGCCGATTTTGTCCGGGTGATCCTGGATTCATGGCGGAGCGGCCGGCGCTCGTCGACGCGCCGGTGGTGATCGTGGCCGAGAGCTATGGGGGGATCAGGGCGGGGATCCTCTTGGACATGCTGCTGCGTCACCGCTCCTACGGGGACGGCAGCCGTCATTATCGCGATCTGGCGCTGGTCGAGGCGATCGAGGATCACCTCGCGCTGCGCTTCCCAGAGGCGTCCTCGTTCCCGCCGACGAAGGTCGCGGAGCAGTTCGGCCGCCAAGTGCTGATCCAGCCGAGCGTCGCCGGCAAGGTGCAGAACGCGGCCGCGGGCGCGCTCTTTGAGGCGCCCGGCTCGCCGCTCTACGCGCTCGCGGCTGAGTTGGGGCTCGTCTACAAGACGTGCGCGGAGAAGGGGGGGAGCTGCGACCCCTATCATAACGGGCTCGACTTCGTGAAGGCGGCGGGGCGCAGCGGCTACGATACGCGGGCGCCGACGAGCTGGCTCAGCGCGCTCTTCGAGCACATCGGCGCGAGCTTCGGCGATCCCGCGATCATGAGCGCGCTGCTGGGCGTGGAGCCCCCGCAGATCGACGGGCTCTGGGCGGCGGATCGGGGGCTCGAAGGGCGTGCGCCGCTGGGCCCCTATCGGGTCGCGGAGCCGGGGATCTTCCCGGTCGATCCGCTGCTTCCGGCGCAGCTCGGCCCGCTCGCCGCGTGGGATCGCTATTATATGGTCTGGAGCTACGAAGCGAACGTGACTTTTAGGTCAGGTACGTTGCTGTCGCTGGACGTCGACCCGGGCGACCCTCACCACGGCGAGACGTTCTTGCGCAACCTGCGCGACGTCGACACCTTCGTGACGGACGCGGCCAACGACCTCGTGATCTACAGCCCCTCGCTCGCGCCGACGCTCGCGGCCTATCCGTCGATCGTCGCTTCGGTCGAGGTAGAGGTCGATGCGCCCGACGGCGCGGCGCGGCCGGGGCGGCTTCGGGTGGTCTTCAGCGCGGACGGCGAGGCGCGGTGGATCCGCCATCCGCGCTACGAGGCGGCCTCACACTCGGTCACGCTGGATCGCCCGGCCGCGCTGCGCGAGGACGTGAGCGCGTGGCTCGCGGGCGAGTAGCGGCGCCTGCGCGCGCGCGCTTGGGCTGGTCGCTGGCGAGAGCTCAGTGCCTTGATTGTTAACAATGTACATGTGTTTTGAGTTGCTCAAATTTCGTAGTTCAAATGGGTCCACGCGCCGCGTCCTACAAAATGTGAAGAATCGCACTGGGTGTCCCGAGGGTCATATGTAGACTTTCCGGGCCGCGCTGTGTAGGAAGCTCGCCCGCTCGCGGGGCCGATGAGACTCAAACGCCAGAGCCCTGGAAAACTCCGCCTGCCGGAGCTGCGTCCGCTCGAGTCGCTGCTGCTGCGGGTGAGTTTTCAACGCTATGCGCTGCTGCTGGCGGCGGCGGCGGGCGCTGCCAGTCGGGCTGTGGCTCGCGGGGGTGTCGGCGCTCGCGGCGTGGCTCGCGGCGCTCGTCGCCTCTCTGGCGATCGGCGCGCGGGCGCTGGAGGTCGGCCGTCGCGGCCCGGCGAAGCTGCACGCGCTCCGGGTCGCGCTTCACCGGCTCGAGCGCGGCACCTTCGCGCCGGAGCAGATCCGCCGCCATTGCGGGGATCCGTGCTTTCGTCTGGTCGCGGACGAGTCGCTGCGGCGCGCGGGCCTGCCCCGGCGGGCGCGCCGCGGCATCATTCAAGGGTACGCGCGCGCGCTGCGCGACGAACGCTCCGCGCTGGTGGTCATCGACCACGTGCGAGGCGAGCTGCGACAGACGATCGGCGGCGTGACCTCGCAACACCGCCTCGCGGTCCCAGCGGCGCGGGCTCAGCCCGCCGAATCACCCGTCGAATCCTGACACGAGTCGTTCTTTTTAATTAACCATATCGCACCAACCCATCACCAGTGAGGCTCAATCCATGAATCAGCCAGTTCAACTCTCTCAACAAGCCCAGCAGATCGTCTCCGAGGTCGACCTGCTCCCGGGTGAGAACATCCTCTACTCGATCCAAGGGGATGGCTTCTTCCTCGGCTCCAACCCGCTCGCGAAGGCGATCGCGTCGCTGCAGGCGACGATCACCAAGCTCACCGGCGGCCACGTCCGGGTCTTCGTGTTCATCACCAACCTCCGGGTGCTGCTGATCCACTCGGAGGCGGCGTTCTGCGGGTTCCGCCGGCTACGGGCGATCAACGCGATCGCCTTGGGTTCGATCACCGAGGCGGGCACCGGCAAGGAGACGCAGTGGTGCTGTATTCATACCCGCACCGTGCACATCGAGTCCAAGACGCAGCGCTACGGCCTGGTGATCAAGAAGCTCGACGACCGCGCGCAGCGCGAGTTCGTCCGCAACTTGAGCAGCATCGTCGTCACGAACGTCCATAATCGGCTGGCGACCTGATCTCACGCCGCCGCACGCGTATCAGGCGCCGCGCGGGCAGGGTCCGCTCGGCGCCTGATGCGCTCCAGGAGCGGCTGCGGGGCGTCGACGCGGGCCTCAGCGGCGATCCGCTGGCGGGTCTCCGCCGGCCGCTCGCGCGCGCTCGAGCGGCCAGGTGACGAGGTAGTGGAAGAGGAAGAAGAGGGCGCTGAGGAGGCGGACGCCGACGACAAAGAGGGCGATCGCGGCGGCGTCGGTGACCCCCAGGAAGCGCAACGCGCCGGCCCAGCCGGCCTCTTGGATGCCGAGGGCGCCCGGGGTGACGCCGATGAGCGCGGCGAGCTGGCCGATCGGCATGGCGGCGGCGATCGGCGTGGGGGCGAGGGCGGCGCCGAGGGCCCACGCGATCGTGATGTAGCAGGCGAGCACGGCGACGTAGCGGAGGACGCCGAGCATGCCGACCTGCGCGGCGAGCCCCCGGCTGATCGGCGGCGTCGCTGGGGCGGGCGCTGCGAGCGCCCCAGGGCGACGCCAGGCGCGCGCCCAAAAATAGAGGCGCAGGGCGACGCGGGTGAGGGGCCAGAGGACGAGCGCCGAGAGGCCGCCGATGGCGAGGCCGATGAGGAGGAAGCTGGCGGCGGCGGCGGCGTCGCTCGGCTGGAGGTGATGCACCGCGAGCGCCCAGGCGACCATCGCGAGGGGGAGCACGACGTCGAAGATGCGCTCGAGGACGGCTTGAGTCATCGCCAGGCCGAGACCCTGCTCAGAGCCGGCGCTGCGGAGGGCGACGCCGCGGCCGATGAGGTCCATGGCGAGCGATGAGGTGACGTTGCCGACGAGCTTGGTGAGCGCGAAGGCGCGAAAATAGATGATGTACGGCAGCGGGGTGCCGCCCATCGCCTCGACCATGAGCTTCCAGCGCAGGCTGACGGCGGCGGTGGCGACCGCGTGGGTGAGGACCGCGAGGGCGAGGGCGGCGAGGTCGAGGTGGATGTCGCGGAGGACGGCGCTCAGATCCGGGGCGAGCCAGCGCACGAGCAGGATCAAGAGCGCGAGGCCGAGCGTGAACTTGGCCGCGCTGAAGAGTCGCGTGCGGGTGCGAGGTGCGGCGCTCATGCGGGATCGTCGGCGTCGATCGGCGGCGCAGCGTAGCGGCTCAGCGCCGCAAATAACAGCGCGGCCGAGCGCGGCGCGCTCGCCTGACGGTGGTAGAACGAGGCCGATGAGCACGACCTTCTCCGAGCAAGAGGCGTTCTGGTCCAAGGTCACTCGCCGTCGCTCGCCGTCGCACCCGGCGGTGATCGCGTTCGCCGCGGCGAAGCTGCGGCTCCTCCGCTCGGTCATCCCCGGCGAGGGCCTGACGATGCTCGAGGTCGGCGCTGGTAACGGCTACCTGAGTCGCTGCTTCGCGGAGGCCTTTGACCTGACGGCGCTCGACTTCGCCCAGAACATGTTGGACCAGAACCCGCTGCCGGCCGCGCGGAAGGTGGTCGGCCGGGCGGAGGCGTTGCCCTTCCCGGAGCGCTCGTTCGACGTCGTCTTCTGCGGGAACCTCTTGCACCACCTCGAGGAGCCGATCGTGGCGGTGCGCGAGATGGCTCGGGTGACGCGTCGCTACGTCGCCTTGCTCGAGCCGAATATCACCAACCCGGCGATGCTCCTCTTCGGCGCGCTCAAGCGGGCCGAGCGCGGCAGCCTCAAGTTCACGCCCGGTTATGTCCGTCGGCTCGGCGCCCAGGCGGGCCTCCGCCTGCGGGCGTCGTTCGTTCAGGGCGCCGTGTTGCCCAACAAGACCCCGCGTTTGGCCGTGCCGCTGGCGCGCTTGCTCGACTTCCCGAACCCGCTCGGGTTCTACACGTTGGCGATCTTCGAGCGGCCTTGACCGGCGCAGGGCCGCCGTCGCTCCTGGGCCCGTGATAGCGTGGCGGGGTCCGTCGAGGAGGTGCGTCCGTGCCGAAGCAAAGCTACAAGCTGCGAGAGGGCTCAACGCTGACCGTGGATGTCGAGTGGACGGGTCTTTATAAGGATTTCCGCGTGCGCGCGGAGGGGCGCGAGCTCGGCGTGTTGCACGGGCAGGACGCGCTGGTGCGTGGGGCCTCGTGGCCGCTCTCGGACGGGTCGACGCTGGCGGTGAGGCTCCGTAAGGCCGCATTTTTGTCGGAGCTAGAGCTGCTCCACGACGGCGTCCCTGTGCCTGGTTCCCCCACAGATCCGAAGACGGGCTCGCGGGACGCCGCGATGCTGACCTTCTTGATCGCGGGCATCAACCTCGTGCTCGGGTTGGCGGCGGTGCTCGGGGAGCTCCAGTTCTTGCGCGAGCGGGGGCTCGGCTACGAGGCCGTGGCCTTCGGCGCGGTGTTCCTCGCGCTCGGCTTCGCGGTCCGTAAGGGATCGATCGCCGCGTTGATCGCGACGATCATGCTCTTCGCCGTCGATGGGATCCTCGGCGTGGCGATGTTGATCAGCGAGGGGGTCCGGCCGCCGACGGGGGGGATCGTGTTTCGCCTGATCATGCTGATCGGCCTGATCCGGTGCGCTCGCGTCGCCCGGGGCGCGGGTCGCGGCTAGCCCGCCGGGTCGCGGAATTTTCGCTTCTCACGGCGTCGCCGCGGATCAGGGCGCGCCCTGCCGCGCCGTCAGCCGCGCCAGCAGCTCTTGGGGCTCACGCAGCCGCGGTGACCCGGCCCCGTAGCGCAGCTCCGCCGCTGACAGCGCGCGTCGACCGTAGCGCTCGGCCTCCACGAGCGCGCCGCGCTCCTCGGCGATCCGCGCGAGGATCATCAGCACCGCCTCCGTGCGTGGTTTGTCGCCTCGGTCTCGCTCGCGGATCGCCAGCGATCGCAGCGCGTACCCCTCCGCCGCGTCCAGATCGCCGAGCTCCAAGGTCACCCGCGCCAGGTGCCCCGTGACGATCTCGATGTTGAGGTGGTCCGCTCCATAGACCGGCTCCCAGATCGTCAGCGCCCGCTCGAAGTAGGTCCGAGCGGTGGCTCGCTCGCCCTCCTTCTCAAACGCTCGCGCCTCGTTGTTCAGCAGGTGGCCGATATAGGGGTGATGCTGCCCGAGCGCGGCCACCAGCGCGGCCCTCGCCCGCCCGTAGAGGGCGTGCGCCTCGGCGTAGCGCTCTTGCTTCGAGCGGATCGTCGCGAGCCCGTTCAGCGACTCCGAGAGCTCCGCGAGGGCGCGCACCCCCAGCCCGCTCAAGATCGCCTCTGCCTCCTCGTAAGCCGCCGCGGCGCCGTCGAGGTCTTGGCGCTGGCGGTAGGTCTCCGCGAGGCCGTTGAGCAGGCGCCCGTGCGTGAGGCTCCCGAGCTCGCCGCGGCGCTCCATGAGCGCCCGCGCCTGCGGGGCCAGCAGCGTGATCATCTCGGTCGGCGCCTTCGAGCGCCCGAGCGCCGCCAACAGCCCGCCGAGCGCGTCGAGGCGCAGCGCGTCGTCACCGCCTCGCTCGGCCAGGCGCATCGCCTCCGGGAACAAGTGCTCGGCGGCGCGCTCGTGCTCACCGAGCTCGAGCGCCGCCCTGCCCGCCTCGACCAGCGCCTCGGCCAGCGCCAGCGGGTAGTCGATCGATCGGGCGCTGACGATCGCCTCCTCGGCGGACGCCGCCGCCGCCTTAAACGAACCCAAACGACGCAGCGCGCGGGTCCGATCCAGCCGCCGCCGCAGCTCCGCGACCGCCGCCGCGACCGCCGGGTCTGCGGGTGGCGCGACACGATCGAGCAGACGCGCCGGGTCCTCGCACGGCTCGAGCTCGGGCAGCTTCGCGACCGCGTCGATCGCCCGCTCGGTGACCTCTTGATCGGCAGCGGCCAGCAGCTCACCCAGCGCGTCGAGCTCCGCCGCCCGGCGCTCCAGACACTCGACCTCGAGCGCGTACAAGTGGTCGCTCAACTCACCGTCGCGCCGCCGCTCGCACGCCCCCGCGAGCATCGTCGACAAGCGCCGGCTATACGCCCCCATCTCCGCGTCGACGCGGGCCCACGTCGCGGGTCCAAGCGCCCCGCCGATCGCCGTCATCGCCGCGCCCGCCGCCTCCTGCCGCGCCTCGCCCCACAGCGCCAGCGCGCCGCTGTGCGCCTCGCTGCACGACGGCGCCTGCGGTCCTCGCAGCTCCGCGCCGGCCACGCCTGCGCCGACGATCGTCGCCGCGAGCGCGACCCCCTGGAGGGCGCGTCGCCGTCGTCGCGCGGGATCGCGTCGCAGCTCGGCGAGCAGCGCCGCCATCGTCGATGGCCGCTCGTTCGCCTCGGCGGCGAGCCCCTGCTTGATCACCTTCAGCAGCCGCGCCGGCGCGTCACACTCGCGCGGCGGCGGCTGCACATCGCCGGTCATGATCGCTCGGAGCAGCGCCGCCCGGCTCGCCGCCTTAAACGGCCGGTGGCCGGCGAGCGCCTCATACGCGACCACGCAGAACGAAAAGATGTCCGCGCGGCTGTCGACCGGGCGGCGCATGTGCTGCTCGGGCGCCATATACGCGGGGGTGCCGAGCAGCGTGCCAGCCACCGTCAGCGGCGAGTTCAGCGGCGACGACGACGATGATGACGACGGCGACGCTCTGCCGTCCGCCGACGCGATCACCGCCTCGGCCTCCGCGTGCGGCTCGGCCTCCGCGACGTGCTCCGATCGCGCCAGCCCGAAGTCGGCGACGCGCACCCGCCCGTCGTCGCCGACCAAGATGTTGTCGGGCTTCATGTCGCGGTGGATCAGCCCCGCCTGGTGCGCCGCCGACAGCCCCTCTCCGGCCTGGAGCAGCGCTCCGAGGCGATCTCGCCACGGCCGAGGCTTCATCTTCAGCCACACCTTGAGCGTCACGCCTTCGATCAGCTCCATCGCCACGAACACCTGATCGCCGTGGCGACCGACGTCATAGATCTGGACGACGTGCGGGTGTGAGATCTGGGCGAGCGCCTGCGCCTCACGCTGCATCCGCGCGCGCAGCCCCTCCGAGTCGCTCGCTCGCGCGAGCAGCAGCTTGAGCGCGACGCGGCGGTTCAGCGCCTCGTCGTAGGCCATATAGACCACGCCCATGCCCCCCTCGCCGAGCTTCCGCACCAGCGTGAAGCGGCCGATCTTCGGCGGCAGCAGCGGCGCGCTGGGGGCGAGCGCGGCCTCGGGCTCGCGGTCGGGCGACGACGCCTCCGCCGGGGCCAACACGCGGGTCGCCTCGCTCACCGCGAGGGTCGCGTCGCGCGCGGGATCCGAGTGCGATGTCACCACGATCGAGAGTAGACCAACGGCGGCGCGTCGAGGCCCCGCGTCGCCGCGCTGACGCGACCGCGCGGACCCGAGCGGGGCGCGCAGAGCTACGGCGTCAAGCGGGCGCTCGACGTTCAGCTACAATGATCGGTCGATGAAGCAGCTCTTTCCATGCGGGCATCGCGGGCGCGGCAAGCTCTGTCATCGCTGCGCGGAGGAGGAGCGCGTGAAGAGCAGCGCGGCGGCGCAGCAGGAGGCTGAGCGCGCGCAGAAGCTCGCGCAGAAGCGCGCGTGGGAGGCGAGCTTCGCCGAGGATCCGATCGACCTGCGCCGGCTCCCGGATCGGGAGCTCGTGCTCAAGGTGCGTGAGGTGCTCGAGGCGATCGCTCGCGGCGAGGACTACACGCGCTTCCACGGGAAGCGCTTGGGCCTCGACCGACGGCTGATCTCCGTGCCCATCGGCCAGCGGTATCGGCTCCTCCTCCGCGACGACGGCGGCGCGCTGCGGCCGCTCTCGTGCCTGACGCATGAGGAGTACAACACCAGCCTGCGGCCTGGACTCGGCTCATAGGCGGGTCATACGCCCTGGGCGTGGTCGGGCGCCGAGGCGGGCGAAGATCTCCTCGGAGAGCCAGCCGCGGCCGTTGTGGCCGTAGGAGAGCACGCCGAGGCACGGGATGTCGGCGGCGGTGGCGATGACGCTGGGGTTGTGCAGCTCGCTGGGATCGTGGGTCGTGGTGGTGCGCGAGAGGAAGAACCCCGGGGGGCGGTGGCCGGCGCCGCGCGCGGCGTCGATCGTGAGCAGGGTGTGGTTGATGGTGCCGAGGCCGAGGCGGCCGACGATCACCGGGGTCGCGCCCAGCGCCCCTAGCCAGTCGGGCTGCCAGGTGCCGCCAGGCATCGGCACCCACCAGCCGCCGGCCCCTTCGATCACGGTGAGGTCGGGGCGCAGCTCGGCCTCGAGCTCGTCGAGCGCGGCGGCGGCGGCGGCGAGCGTCTGGTCGCCGAGGCGCTCGTCGACGGGGCCGCCGAGGAAGCGCTCGGGCGCCTCCGCGATGCCGGGCGCGAGGGGCGCGGCGAAGCGCTGGGGGCAGATCCACGGGATCATGCCGGGCAGCAGCGCGGCGGCGGCGGCGAGCACCTCGGGGTCGTCGCCGCCGCTCGCTGCTGGCTTAAAGGGAATGGCCTTAAGGCCATGTCCTCGCGCGCAGCGGAGGATCGCGGCGGCGACGCTGGTCTTGCCGCAGCCGGTGTCGGAGCCGACGAGGTAGATCCGCGTGCTCATGGGCGATTCGTGCCACGAGCCCGCAGGTGGCGCCACTTTGCGCGGAATTTTCGCGGGAGAGGGCGGGCGGGGCGATCGAGGACGCCGAAAAAAGGACGGCCCGGCCGCCGCGCACCGCGGAGCCGGGCCTCTGGAGCTCGACAGGGGCCTCCTAGAACGCGTCGAGCAGGGCCATACGCTTCGCCTTGTACTCCTCTTCTGTGAGGAGCTGGGCGTCGAAGGCGGCTTTGAGCTTGAGCAGCCTGCTCTCGAGGCTGTCAGCCGCGGGCGCCGCCGGCGGAGGCGCTTGACCGGGGGCTTGGCCGGGGTGTTGTCCGGGCTGCGGCGGGTAGCCGGGGTGCTGTTGGTATTGCTGCGGGTAGCCCTGCGGCGGCGGGTAACCAGGCGGGTAGCCGGGCGGGTAACCTTGCTGCGGGTAGCCGGGCTGCATGCCCTGCATCATCGGCGCCATCATCTGGCTCATGCCCATGCCCATGCCCATGCCCATGCCGGCGCCCATGCCGACGCCAGCGACGCCGCCGGAGCTGGGGTTCTTGGCGGCGTCACGCATCGCCTGCATGCCCTCCCAGGCGAGGGTGTTGTCGACGCCGCGGGCGGCCTGGGCGGAGGCGGCGTCGAGCGCCTTCTCGACCTCGGGCGGCAGCGAGATGTTCTCGATGGTGAAGTTGGTGAGGCCGATGCCGATCCGCGCGAACTCCTCAGCGATCTGGGTGCGCACTGCGTCCGCGAGGACGCCGTAATTGCCGGCCATGTCGGCGACGCTGAGCTGCGAGGAGCCGGCCGCGTCGGAGAACTTGCTGACGAGCGTGCGCTTGAGGTAGCCGGTGATCTCCTCGGAGGTAGTCAGGTGCTGCGTGCCGACGATCTCCCGAAAGAACACGCCTGGGTCGATAATCCGGAAGTTGTAGGTGCCGAAGGCGCGGATCCGCACCCGCCCGGGGCGACCGCCGACGCCGAACTCCGGGTCGCGGATCAGCACCGGCGCCGGGGTCCCCCACTTCTCGTTGAGGAACTGGCGCAGGTTGACGAAGTAGACGTCGACCTTGAAGGGCGAGCTGAAGCCGTACTTCCAGCCCTTGAGGCGCGAGAGCACGGGCACGTTCTGGGTCGAGAGGGTGTGGGTGCCGGGGCCGAAGATGTCGGCGAGCTGGCCCTCGTTGATCAGGATCGCGGCCTGGTTCTCGCGGCAGATCAGCTTGGCGCCGTTCTTCACCTCGTGGTCCTCGTCGGGGAACTTGTAGACGAGGGTGTAATTGGTGCTGTCGAGCCACTCGATGATGTCGATGAGCTGGCTCTTGATAAAGCTGAGGATTCCCATGTGCGTCGCTCCGGGTGTGGGGGTCTCTTGGCGGGGAGGGGGCGGTGTGGTCGGCGGTCACTCGAGGATGTTGACGCGCGCGGCCTCCTGCTCGAGATCGCCGAACTCGGCGTTGCTGAGGCCAAAGACGTCGGCGATCTCGCCGAGGGCGCGGCGTTCGGCGTCGCTGAAGTGGCCGTCCGCCTTGACGAGGGCGATCGCGGCTTTGACGAAGATCCGGCGGAGGAAGCTCGCCTCGAGCACCTGCGCCGCCTCGATCGGGCTGAAGCTGAGCGCGCCCAGCTCCTCCAGCGTAATCGGCGAGCCGGTGTCGCGGAGGAACTCGGCGATCAGATCGGCCTCGCGGGCCTCGATGCCGTCCGCGCTGGCGAGGAAATAGAGCCCCCTCGCGAAGATGTCGACCTCTTCTGGGGAAAGACCTGCTGTGTCCGCTGCTGCCATGGCTCGCAATGCTAGTGGCAAGCGCCAGCGCTGGCCACCCGCGCGAGGCGATCGTCGCCGGGTGGGCGTTATTGCGGGGCGAGGACCTCGAAGTCGCGCTCGAAGAGGAGCGGCCGCGAGCCGTCCGCCAGCGGCTCACCGAGCACCTCGACCCGCCACGCGCCGCGGTCCTCAGGGCTGAGGCGGTGGCTGGCGGCCATCGTCAGGGTGGTGCTCGGCGCTAAGACGCCCTCGATCTGCTCGCGGATCTCGTCGTGGCTCCAGACGAAGGTCACCGGCCGGGCGCTGGTCAGGCGATCGGCGCGCAGGTGGAGGTAGACCTCGCCCTGCTCGCTGCTGAAGACCGCTGCGTCGGCTAACGGGCCGGTGGGCTGGGCGGCGAGCACCGCGGTGATCTGGACGGCTTCGACGGCGGGGCTCCGCGTGGCCGTCGCGAAGGAGCCTTGCGCCATGCGCGCGCCGTGCACTTGACCGTCAGCGTCGAGGTGCGCGGGGGTGAGCGGAGCGTCGACGCAGGCAGGCGCGACGAGGGCGATTGTGAGCGCGAAGATCCGACGCAAGCAGAAAACTTGACATGCTCCTCGTATGCCAGCCGTCGGCGCCTGTAATTTTTAGTAGTTACTGCAACGGTCGGTAGGGTAAAAATACAATGTGTGTCTTTAAAGACGCACATTGAATCGTTCAGGTGCGGCGGGTCGCCCGCGCTATGCTCTGCCTCCATGCGCTTCGCCTCGCCCGTCGCCCTCTCGCTCGCGCTTTCTTGGGGGTCGGCGTGCCTGCCCAACGCGGCGCCGGGGGCGGGTGATTCCCCAGCGCCCGCGCCAGCCGCGCCCGAGGTCGACGCCGAGGCGCAGCTCCGCCTCGAAGAGCGCGCCTTCCCGCTGCTGATCTGGGCCGCGTTCACCGTGCAGCAGGAGTACTTCGAGCCCGGCCGCATCGACCCGCCAGGCCAGCTCCGCTCGGCGCTGCACGACCTCGCCCTCCACGCCCCAGAGTTCTTCGCCGAGCCTGCCGGTGAGGGCGTCTTTAAGGTCACCGTCGGCGCCTTCTCCCAAAATTTCGCGGTCGGCGCGCCGGCGACGCTGCTCGCCGCCGCAGAGCAGCTAGAGAAGATCCTCGAGTTCACCCGCGATCACCTCGACCTCGACGGCGATGAGGCGGTCCATCGCCTCGAGTACGCCGCGCTCAACGGGCTGCTCGCGCCGCTCGATCCGCACACGATCTTGCTGACGCCTGAGGAGCGCAGCGACCTCGGGATCAAGACGAAGGGCGAGTTCGGGGGGGTCGGCGCCGAGATCAACGTCGAGGCCCGGCGGATCAAGATCGTGCGGGTGCTGCCGGGCTCGCCGGCGGAGCTCGCGGGCCTGCTCGCGGGCGACGTGATCCTCCAGATCGACCGCCAAGCGACCGTCAACCTGCCCGCCGCCGACGCCCAGTCGCTGCTGCGCGGCCCCGTCGGCGCGCCGGTGGTCCTGAAGGTGAAGCGCGGCGCCGAGGCGCTCACCTTCACGATCATCCGCCAAAACATCCGCGTCGACAGCGTGATCGCCTCGCTGCTGCCCGAGCAGATCGCGCTGCTGCGGATCACGACCTTCCAGGAGAACACCGCCGAGCAGGTGCGCCAAGCGATCACCCGGCTCGGCGCCGAACCACCGCTGCGCGGGGTCATCCTCGATCTGCGCGGCAACAGCGGCGGCCTGCTCACCCAAGCGATGGCGTTGGTCGACCTCATGGTCCGCGAGGGCGAGCTGGTGATCGTACGCTCTGCGCTCGGCCGTGAGTCGGACCCCGCGACCGCGGAGCAGCTCTTCGCCGAGGACGTCGCGGTCGTCGCGCTGATCGACGAGAACGCCGCCTCCGCCGCGGAGATCGTCAGCGGCGGGGTTCAAGCGCTCGGCCGCGGCGTGGTGCTCGGGCGCACGTCGTTCGGTAAGGGGACGGTGCAGATGCTCAAGGCCGCGAGCCCGTACGGCCGCGAGCTCGCGCTCAAGCTGACGGTCGCGGAGTACCTGGTCGCGGGTGACACGAAGATCCAGAGCCTCGGCGTGCGCCCAGACTTCGCCCTCTATCCGGTCGAGCTGACGGAGCTGGCCAGCGTCGCTCGCTACTACGACCGAGAGCGCTTCGAGCGGCGGCGCGAGCGCTCGCAGATCGCTCACCTGCCGTCGGCGCGTCACGAGCCGCCAGCGCCCGAAGAGCCGGACGGCGACGCGGTGCTCCGCTACTTCGGCCGCGCCCGCGAGCTCGCGCAAGGTGAACCAGACGCGCTCCGTGATCCGGAGGTCGCGATCGCGCGGTCGATCGCCGCCGCGCTGGTCGGTGTGCCTCGCGCGTCGCGCGTCGCCGCCGCTCGCGCGGTGGTCGACGCGATCGCGGCGGACGAGGACGCGGCGCTCGTCGCGGCGCTCGCGGCCCGAAGGATCTCCTGGGAGGGCGCGCTGCGCGGCGGCGCCGACCCCTCGCTCTCGGTGCAGGCGTCCGTCGACGGGCCGATCCGCGCGGGCAAGCCGTTCGTGCTGCGCGTCGAGGTGCAGAACAGCGGGAGTGAGCCGGCCGAGCGCCTCCACTTGATCACCGAGTGCGTGCACGACGAGCTCGACGGCATCGAGGTGCTGCTCGGGGCGCTCGCGCCGGGGGAGTCGGTGAGCCGCGAGCTCCGCCTTCAGGTGATGTCCTGGCACCCAGACTTCGCCGAAGACCTGCGCCTCGCCGTGCACAGCGGTGAGCCGGGGCCGACGCCGGATGGCCGCGTGAGCATTCGCCTCGAGGTGAGCGGCCAGCCGAGGCCGCACCTCGCGTACGACTATTGGGTCGTCGACGACCCCGCGCTCGCGGCGGCGGCGCCGAAGCGGCCAGGCGACGCCGACGCCTTTGAGATCAAGGGCAACGGCGACGGGGTGCTCCAGGCCGGCGAGCAGGTGCTGCTCGCGGTGCAGGCGCGCGGGCGCGGGGCCGCGGTGAGCGACGCGCGCGCGCTGCTACGCAACCACGGCGGCGCGCAAGGGCTCTTGGAGGAGGGTTTCTTGGCGCTCGGGCCGATCGCCGCGGGCGGTGAGGTGGCGGGGTCGTTCGGCCTCACGGTCGCGGCCGCGCCGGACCTGACGCTGCCGCTCGAGCTCGACTTGATGGTCGCGGACGTCCAACTCCGTGAGAGCGCGCGTCATCGCTTGCGCCCGCGGATCTCCGAGGCGAGGCCGCCCTTCGTCGCCGCGCCGGCGCGGTATCGAGTGAAGGACGAGGGCGCGCGCCTTTATAACGGCGCCGACGCGAAGTCGCCGGTGCTCGGGGAGCTCGCGGCTGGGTATGTGTTCGAGAGCACGGGCGCGTCGGGCGGCTGGCTCGCGATCGCGCTCGCCCCGGGCAGGCGGGCGTGGATCCCCGCCGATCTGGCCGACGAGGCCGGTCCGCGGGACCGCGCCGCGCCGCCGCCCGCCCGGCCGGCGCTGGTGGTCGAGCCGCCGAAGATCTCGATTGAGGCGCCCCCACGCACCGTCGCGGCGGCCGAGCTCGAGCTGTCGATCCGGGCCGAGCACCCGCGTCGGCTCCGCGACCTCGTGGTCTCGGCGCAGCCGGTCGGCCCCGCGCAGGTGGAGGACAAGGTCCTCTTCTTCGCGAACCCGGCGCGCGAGGGCGACGCGAGCCGCAGCGTCGCGACGACCGCGAAGATCCCGCTGACCAAGGCCGGCGGCCACCGAATTATCGTCACCGCGCGCGACGGCGACGGCGTCGAGGCCCACCAGGAGGTCTTGGTCTTTCGCGAGTGACGCGCGGAACATTCGTTGGCCTCTTCGGTCGATCCGGGGGTCGTGATATAGCGAGGTGCCCGTGAGTGAGCCGTCGACCGAGTCTTTTGAGGAGATCTCCGCAGCGCCGACGGGGCCGCGCCGCCGCCGCTCGCCGCTCATCGACCTGGTGGTCAGCCTCTTCGGCGTCTACCTCTTGGTGTCGATGTTCGGCGACCTCCGCTACTGGGCTCGCAGCAGCGAGCCGGTGGATCTCGGCCACGCCAGCGAGCTGCTCGCGCGCGGCCTCGACGACGTCCCAGATCAGGCGTTTGTGGTCGTGCGGGGCACCCCGGACGTTCAACACGGGGCGCGGCTCAAGCAGGGGGAGCGCGCGGTCTCGTATCAGCGCCTCATCGAGGGCGGCGGGGCGCTCTTCGTCGCGATCGAGCGGAGGAGCGACCAGCCGCACAACCAGTATGAGGGGGTCTTTGCGGGGCGGATCCGACGGCTGAGCGGGGTGCGCATGTTGCCGTGGATCCGCGCCTTCTTCGACGCCGAGGGGATCGTCCAGACCGTCGATCTCGCGGTCGACTCGCTGCTCGCCGGGCCGCCTGCGGCGGGCGCAGGCGGCGAATTCTCGGCGCTCGGCGCCGACGGCGAGCGCTATGTGCTCGGCTCAGGCGATCCGATCAGCGTCACCGTCGAGCACCCGGACGCGCAGCTCCAGCTCGGTCGCAGCAGCTTCCCTTCGCTCGCCGCCGCCGAGGCCGCGGTCGCGGCGCTGGGCGTGCCGTACTTCAAGCCGGCGGAGCAGAGCAGCGCCGCCTTCTATAAATTCTTCGCGAGGATCCCCGCGGCGGAGTACGCAGCGGCGCAGGCGCGCCTCAGCGCCGATCTGCCGCCGGCGGAGCGGCCAGACGCGAGCTTCGGGGTGGTCGTGTTGCCGATGCGCTCGACGTACCTGGTCGCCGCCAAAGATCTGGACCGCGACGGCGATCGCGTGCGGATCGCCGTCAGCGGCGGCTCCGCGCCGCTCGGCTATGAGGTCGAGGGTGCGCGGTTGGTCCCGCGCCAGCTCGAGGGCGGCCGCTTGTCCGTCGACGTCGCGGCGATCCGCGGCGTCCAGCTCAGCCGCCCTGTACGCGTCGATGAGCGCGGCTATTTGATCGTGGTCGGCGAGGTCCCTGCCTCGCAGCGGCTCGCCGCGGCGATGTGGTTCGGCGTGCTCGCGGTCGTCCTGTGGAACCTCGCCAGCCTCGGCTGGTGGTGGCGTCGTCGCCGCGCCTGAGGCAAGCTGGGCCCCTCGCGCCCATGGAAGCCCCGTCAGTAGCCCCCTCGCCGCCGATCGCGCAGATCGTGCTCTACGACACCATGACCGCGGAGAAGCGGCCGCTCGCGCTGCTCGAGCCGGGGCGCTGCGGGCTGTATGTCTGCGGGCCGACGGTCTACGACATGAGCCACATCGGCCACGCGCGCGCGGCGATCGTGCCCGACGTGCTCGTGCGGGCGCTGCGGGCGACCGGGCTCGCGGTCACGTATGTCCGCAACATCACCGACATCGACGACAAGATCATCCGCCGAGCCGCCGCCGAGGGCGTGAGCCCCGAGGAGATCGCGGCCCGCTACACCGAGGAGTACCACCGCGACCTCGCCTCGCTCGGCTGCGTCGCGCCGGACGTGGAGCCGCGGGTGACCGAGAACATCGACGGGATCGTCGAGATGATCGGCCGGCTGATCGAGCGCGGTCTCGCCTACGCGCAGGACGGCGACGTCTACTACAGGGTCGCCCGCTTCGCCGAGTACGGCGCGCTCTCCGGGCGCAACCTCGGCGATATGCGGGCGGGCGCCCGCGTCGAGGTGAACGAGCGCAAGGACGACCCCCTCGACTTCGCGCTGTGGAAGGGCGCGAAGCCCGGCGAGCCGGCGTGGACGAGCCCGTGGGGCGAGGGGCGCCCGGGCTGGCACATCGAGTGCTCGGCGATGAGTCGGCGCTACCTCGGCGAGACCTTTGACATCCACGCCGGCGGCCGCGACCTGATCTTCCCGCACCACGAGAACGAGATCGCGCAGTCGCAGGGCGCGTGCGGCCACGGCACCTTCGCCCGCCACTGGCTGCACAACGGCTTCGTCGACTTCGCCGGCGAGAAGATGTCCAAGAGCCTCGGCAATTTTTTTACGATCCGGGAGGTCGTCGCGCTCTACCCGGCGGAGGCGCTGCGCTTCTTCATCCTCGGCGTCCACTACCGCTCAGGCGTCAACTTCGACGTCGAGGTGCCGTGCCCCTCGTGCGGGGCGCCGCTCTCGGCGGAGGTGCAGCAGCACGGAGGGACATGTCCTTCATGCCAGGCGGCGCTGGACCTCGACGAGCTGCGCCGCGGCCTCCGCTTCCCCGGCTTGGAGGAGGCGGACGAGCGCGTCGCGGCGATCTACGACGCGCTGGCGCGGGCTCGGGCCTTCGTCGATGGGGTGGGGCCTGCTCCCCCCAGCGGCGATCCCTCGGCGGCGATCGCCGGCATGCTCTCGCGCTTTCGCGCGGCGATCGCCGACGACCTCAACACCGCCGCCGCGATCGCGGCCTTGAGCGAGCCGCTGCGGGAGCTCAATCGGCTGCTGAGCGCCAAGAAGAAGGAGGTCGACCCGGGCCTGCGTTACGCCTCCGCCGCCCGCTTCCTCGCCGACTTCTCTGCGGTCAGCGAGCAGCTCGGGATCTTCGGCGCGGAGCCGGCGCTCTACCTCGCGGCGCGCCGCGATCAGAAGGCCGCCCGCCGCCGCCTCGATACCGCGCAGGTCGATGAGATGGTCGCTCAGCGCGACCGTGCGCGCGCCGAAAAACGCTGGAAAGAGGCGGACGCCCTGCGTGATGCGCTAGCATCCATGGGTGTGCTGATCCAAGACGGGGTCGTGAGCTCCACTTGGACCCTCTAACGCAAGCGCAGACGTGAACCACCGTGACGTTCGCCCAGCAGAGCCTGACCCTCCACCTCTTCGGGGCCGGCGGCGCGTTCTCTCGGCGGTACGGGACGACCTGCTCGATGCTCGCGTTGCCCGACGGGAAGCGCTGGCTGATCGACTGCGGTCGCCAAGCGCCCGACCAGATCTACGCGGCGGGCCTGCACTGGCACGACTTCGAGGGGCAGATCGTCACGCACGTCCACGGCGATCACGTCTACGGGCTCGAGGACTTCGCGTTCGTCCGCTTCTTCGAGAGCCACGGCGAACATAAGCCGACCCGCGAGGGCGGGGCGATCCCGAAGATGATCGCCCACAGCGCCGTGCTCGCGGAGGTGTGGGAGACCCTCGCGCCGTCGCTCCGGTACCTCCGCGAGGGGGGCTCGTTGACCGCAGGCACCCTCGCCCACTACTTCGAGGTCCTCGCCGCCCGCGCGAGCGAGCCGCCGAGGCAGAACCCGTGGAACCACGCGGAGGTGTTCGACTCGGGGCTGCTCGGCTTGGTCGCCCGCGAGACCGAGCATGTGCCGGGAAAGCCCGCGTGCGCGCTCGAGATCCGCGTCAGCGGCGATCCGGACGATCCGCGGATCGCCTGGTGGAGCGGCGACTCGACGGTCGACATCGACATCCTCAGCGCGATCGAGCCGCGCACGACCGTCTTCTTCCACGACTGCACCTTCGTCGACTACCCAGGTCAGGTGCACGGCTACTTCGATCTGCTCGAGGCGCTGCCCGAGCGGGTGCGCCGCAAGATGGTGATCATGCACCACGAGGACAACCTCGAGGAGAACCGCGCCAAGGTCGAGGCCGCCGGCCTGCGGATCGCCCTCTCCGGCCACAGCTACGACCTCGGCAGCGGCCAGCGGATCGCCTGAGCGACCCGCTGGGGCGAGGTCAGGCTCACGGCAGCTTGGTGCAGTCGACCGGCGCCTTGAGCACGCATGGTTCGCTGAGCGCCTGTCCTTGGAGGCGGGCAGCGAGCCAGTCACGGGCGAACGGCAACGCCTCGATCGCGCCGGCGGAGTGGCCGGCGCCGGCGCACTCGATCATCTCGATCGTGTACCCTTGGTCGCACAGCGCCGGGATGCTGGCGCGGATGGTCGGTGTGTAGACGAGATCGTCGAGCTCGCCCATCGTGAAGAGGATCGGGGTCGTCGACTTGAGCTCGATCGCCGCCTCGGCGAGGGAGGCGCGCTGGAGCATGCAGCCCCACACGCCGAGCGCCTCCAGGTCCGCGTCCGCGAGGTCCTGGATCATCGCAGGGGTATAGACCTGCGAGACCTCGGTGATCCCCGCGAAGTCTGGGTTGCAGGTGGTCGCCATCGCCGCCGGCAGGTCGACGTCCAGCGGCGCCGAGAGGACCTCCGAGAGGAGCGCGTCGCTGCGGTACCAGTCGTGGTTGGCGACCAGGGCGGCCGCCAGCGCGCCAGTGGCGGGGTTGAGGCTCGCGGTCGCGTATTGGGTGAGCGCGAGGGCGTCGGTCGGCGGCACCGAGGCGACGACGGCGGTGATGGTGAGCTCGGGCGCGTAGTGAGGCGCGTAGCGATCGCTCCACAGCGCCGCGAAGCCGCCCTCCGAGGCGCCCCAGAGGACCGTCTGGGCGCTCAGCTCGACGCCCGCGTCGGGGTCACCCTCGTCGCTGATGAAGCGGCGCAGCGCGCGGATCGAGTCGAGCGAGGCGAAGGCGGTCGGCTCGCCGATGACGTACGGGTGGAGCTGGCCGGCGGGCTCGCCCCAGCCGTTGAGGCCGATGTAGTCGGGCGCGACCGTGACGTAGCCGAGGGCGGCCATGAGCAGCGGCACGAAGCCGCCCTGCGGATCCGCGGTTGGCCCGCAGATGTCCGTAAAGCCAGTTGTACCGTGCAGCCACACCCCCGCGGGGATCGGCCCGTCGAGGTCGGTCGGGGTCGCGAGGTAGCCGGTCGCCTCGATCTTCTCGCCGCGATCTTGGGTGATGTAGCGGATCCGGTAGAGGCGCGCGCCGCTGGCGACCGGCGCGAGCGCCTCGAAGCCGTTGAGGGCGAGCAGGCCGTCGATGTCGCTGGCCGAGAACTCGAGGTCGAGCGCCCAGTCGACGATCTCGCCCATCTGCGCGACGTCGATCAGCGGGTACTCAGGCAGGCCGCAGCCGCCGACCGGGAAGCTGTTGAGCGGCCCGGTGTCGGTGTCGGTGTCGGTGTCGGTGTCGGTGTCGGTGTCGGTGTCGGTCGCGGCGGCGCTCTCGCTCTCGCCGCCGCTGCTGTCACCTGTGGTCGAAGAGGAGCCCTCTGTGTCCGTCGCCGAGCCGATCGAGTCGTCGCCGCAGCCGGCGAGCGTGAGGCTGACCGCGAGCGCGAGGCATAAGGAGGGCAGAGGGGAGCAATAGGGCGAAATCGAGCGGGGCGATCGTACGAAGGACATGGCGGCGACTATATCGCTCGCCGGTCAGCCGCGGCGCAACTTGATCGGCCCGCGCCGAACTCGCCCCGGAGCGGCCGGAGAGCCGACGGTACGATCGTCGCCGAGGTAGCCGAGCATGAACGTAAGCACGAGCCTGACCACGATCCTCCAGCGTAGCGCCCTCGTCCTCGTCGCCGCCGCCGGGTGCGGTGATGACAGCGCTGGTACGTCCTTCACCGGGAGCGCCACCGAGGCGATGACGACCACGACGACGACCGCGACGACCGACATGAGCGGGACGGCGACGGAGTCGACGACGCAGGATCCCAGCGGCAGCGAGTCCGACGCGATGACGACGAGCACCACGAGCACGAGCGACCCCTCGACGACGATCGATCCGCCGATGGGGATCTGCGGCGACGGGGCGCTCGATGACGGCGAAGAGTGCGACGACGGCGAGGCGAACGGCGACACCAAGGCCTGCACCTCCGCGTGTAAGGCGGCGGCCTGCGGCGACGCCCTCGTCCAAGAGGGCGTCGAGCAGTGTGACGACGGGAACGCCGAGAACAACGACGCGTGCCTCGACACCTGCGAAGACGCGAGCTGCGGCGACGGCTTCGTGCAAGAAGGGGTCGAGGCGTGCGACGACGGGAACGACGACGACGCCGACGAGTGCTCGAACGCCTGCGCGCTCGCGAGCTGCGGCGACGGCGTCGTCCAGGTCGGCGAGGCCTGCGATGACGGCGACATGATCGACACGAACGCCTGCACCAACATGTGTATGGACGCGAGCTGCGGCGACGCGATCATCTACGAGGGGGTCGAGGCCTGCGACGACGGCCCCGACAACGGCGACACGAAGGCCTGCACGAGCGCCTGTGAGGTGGCTGTCTGCGGGGACAGCCTCGTCCACGAGGGCGTGGAGGCGTGCGACGACGGGAACGACGTGAACACGGACACGTGCACGAACATGTGCGAGGCGCCGAAGTGCGGGGACGGCTTCGTCCAGGCGGGGGAGGAGTGCGACGACGGCAACAACAACAGCAACGACGGCTGCTCCGCGGACTGCAAGTCGGAGGGCAAGCTGATCTTCGTCTCGAGCTTGATGTACGACGGCAACCTCGGCGGCCTCGCCGGCGCTGACTCGAAGTGCCAGACGCTCGCGCAGGCGGCGGGCCTCTCGGGCACCTTCATGGCCTGGATCTCCAACAACCAGGGGAGCCCGTCGACCCGCTTCACCAAGTCCAATCAGCCCTACCGCCGCGTCGACGGCGTGGTCGTCGCGAACAACTACAACGACCTCGTCGACGGGAGCCTGGCCGCGCCGATCAACAAGACCGAGAAGAACGGCGCGCCCCCGGTCGGTAACACGAGCTGCGCGGGCGGCGGCTTCCAGACCGTCTGGAGCGCGACGAACACCAACGGCGCGTGGAACAACGCGGTCGCCTGTAATCACTGGACCTCGACCGCCGGCGGCAGCTACTGGGGCCGCGCAGACGCTCAGGACGGCTCGTGGACGAGCTGGTGCTCGGGCGGCCTCTGCTCGTGGTTGTCGCCGATCTATTGCGTGCAGCAGTAAGCGCTGGGTGCCCGCGGGCACGCGCCGCTGCGTCGGCGCCGCGCGGCCATTGACACCGCCTCGTGGACGCGGCCATCGTCCACGAGGAGATGTCGACACCACGCGCCCTGCGTGCCCTCGTGATCGCGCAGCTCGCCGCGTGGATCGCCCTCGCTCCGGCGCACCGCCAGATCTTCGGCGGCCGCGCGGGGTGGGCGCCCGCTTGGGATCTCTACGCCGAGCTCGGCCTCGATCTGGTGCGCGCCCGCTTCTACGTGGTGCGCGGCGACGCGCGTGAAGAGCTCGATCGCTACGCCGCCCTCGGCTTCCATGACCCACGCCTCGCGCCCCGCTGGCTGCGCACCCTCCGGGGCGAGACCGGCGCGCTGCGGGTCGCGCGCGAGCTGTGCAAGCGGGTCGGCGACGGCGCGGTGATCCAGGTCGACGCGCAGATCGCCACGAGGCGTGGTTGGTCGCCGATCTTCGCGGACGCGGTCGATCTCTGCCGTCCCCAGCCGCCGCGCGCGCTGCCCCCGGAGCGGCGCCGTGGCCGCTGAGACGCGCCGCGTCCGCGCGCGCCGCCTCGTCGCGTGGATCGTCGACGCGGAGGGCTCGACCCGCTCGCTCGCGCTGATCCGCATCGGCGCGGTCCTCTGCCTGTGGGCGTGCGTCGGCGAGCAGATGCACCTGCGCGCCGCCGTCGGGCCCGAGCGCCTGCTCCTCAGCGCCGTCTTCTACGCCGCGAGCCTGGCGCTGCTGTTCGGCCTCGCGACGCCGCTCGCCGCCGCCTTGACCGCTGGCGTGTTGTTGCGCCTCTACGTCGACGCGCACCTCGGCGGCCCCGCCCGCGCCTTCTTCGCGCACCACCACCAGGCGCTGCTCACGGCGGTGTTCGTGCTGCTTGCGGTCGCCCCCGCGGGCCGCTCGCTCAGCCTGGACCGCTGGCGTCGGCTCCGCCGTGAGGCCCGCGGGGGCCCCCCTGCGCCGCCTGAGCGCGGTCCCCTCTGGCCGCTGCGCCTGCTCGCCCTGCAGGCCAGCGCGGTCTACCTGTGGAGCGCGATCGACAAGCTCGCCCTCGACTTCCTCACCGGCGCGCGGCTCGAGCGGATCGCGATGGAGCTCTACTTCGGCTCGGACCTCCCCGAACACGCGGCCTTCGGCGCCCTCGCGGTCGTTAGCGCTTGGTGTGTGCTCTTGCTCGAGATCGCGCTCGGCGTCGGCCTCTGGTCGAGCGACGCGCGGCGGTGGCTGATCCCCGCGGGGATCGCCCTGCACGCGCTTCTCTACCTGGCCGTGCCGGTGTGCGTGTTCTCGGCCCTGATGGTGCTGCTCTACTTGGCCTACGCCGACCCGGCGGCGGTCGACCGCGCGCTCGTGCGGCTGCTGCCGGCTCCGCGGTGAGCGCGCGAGGCGCTCACTCCGGGATGATCTGGGAGACGAACGCGTCGCAGAAGGCCGCGTCGAAGGGGCCGTGGGGCGCGCTCGGATCGTCGTCGACGCCGTAGATCCAGCCGAGCAGGCGCGGCGGATCGTTGGGATCGCTGACCTCCCAATTACCAGCTCGCCCGGTGATCTCGACCAAGGCTGAGACGTCCTGCGTCGCCCACTCGCGCGCGTAATAGCCGACCAGCTCGCCCGTGCTCTGCCAGTCGGCGTAGTCCCACGGGGTGTTGAATCGGAGCACGAAGTGCTCGTCAGGCCACGGCTGCTTCGCGGCCTCGACGTCGACGGAGGCGTCGAGGAAGAAGAGCCGCAGCTCCGACCACGACGTGTCGCCCATGCCCTCCCAGGCGAAGAAGGCCGTCGATCCGACGAAGGGGCCGAAGGTCGGAGCTCCGACCACGGACGATCCGCCGAGCCAGCCGCGCGGGCACCCCCAGGTCACCGGCGCCGGCAAGGCGCACCAGAAGCAGTCGTTGGGGCAGTTGCAGCCGTCCTCGCCGAAGTCAAAGTCGCAGGTCCCGTCGCCGCAGAAGCTCGGCGCGGTCGTGCTCGAGCTGGAGGAGGAGGTTGTGGAGGAGGAGGTGGTGCTGGCGGACGTGGCCGTAGCCGTGGCCGTCGACGGCCCGCTGGACCCGCTCGACGACTCCGACGACGCGCCTGAGGTGCTGGCGCTGGTGGTCGCGCTGGTCGTTGCGGCGGTGACGGTGCTGCCCGACGCGCCGGTCTCCGTGGCGCTCGAGCCTGAGCCTGTCGCTGAGTCGATGAGATCGTCGGTGATCGGACGACTCGAGCACGCCGTCACGGACGCGCACAGAGCCGCGAGGGCGAGCCAAGGCCGAGTCGTGGGCATACGAAGATGGTACGACCGGCGGCGCCCAGCCGTCCGCGCAGCGAGAGCGCCGAGGGCGGTCAGGTGCGCGCGTTTTTCGCGCGTCCGTGGCGGCGTGAGGGGGCCTCCAAAAAAGAATCACGCCCACCGATCTCGGCGAGCGCGGCGTCAGCGACGGCTCCCATCCGGCGCCGATGTGATCGCGGAGCAAGTAGCGGCGGAGGGCCGCGTCACCGTACCTCGACGACACCGGCGCGAGGTCGTCGCGCGCGCGTCGGCGCTTGTCAGGGGCGGCGAGCGGGCGATAGACTCCGCTCCTATGACCGTCGAGATCCTCCGGATGGGACCGTCGGACGTCCATCGCCTCACTGATTATGATGATGACATCTTCGATGAGGCCGTCGATTCGGCGCGGCTCGCCGCCTACCTCGCAGACCCCGGCCACCTCATGGTGTGTGCGTTCGCGGGCGGCGTCGCGATCGGCCAGGTCCGCGGCGTCCTGACCCGCCAACCCGACGCGGCCAACAGCCTCTACGTCGATAACTTGGGGGTGGCGCCGTCGCGTCGCCGCGAGGGGATCGCCGGCCGATTGTTGGACGAGCTGGTCGCCTGGGGCCGCGAGCAGGGCTGCGCCACCGCGTGGGTCGCGACAGAGCTCGACAACGACGCGGCCCGCGCCCTCTACGCTGGCCGCGGCGCCGAGTTCGCGGCGGTCGCCTACTACACCTATACGATCGAACCCAGCGGGTAGAGCGCGCGCCGGCGGGCGATCGCCTGGAACGCCACGAGGACGCCGGGGAGGGGCGTTATGATTCTCTGCGAGGGCGCCGATACTCTCGCGTTATGAACATTCTCCGAGGCGCGCTGGTGGCTGTCTTTTCTCTTTTGCGGGTGATACGAGCGGGCGCAGATATTGCACGCTCCTGCGCGGCCCGGGACTGGCGCCCGTGGTATGTGCCCGGGCATGGGCGAGCCTTCGACGATGCGTGGAAAAGTAGTCGTAATCACCGGCGGGAACGCGGGGATCGGCAAAGAGACGGCGGTTGGGTTGGCGGCGCTCGGGGCGACGGTGATCTTCACCTCGCGCAACCCGGACCGCGGCGCCGACGCGCTCCGCGAGATCCGCGAGCGCGGGGCCAACGAGGACGTGCACTGCTTGCCGCTCGACCTCGCGTCGACGGCGAGCATCAAGGCGTTCGCGGCGGAGCTGCTCGGTCGCTTTGACCGGCTCGACGTACTGATCAACAACGCCGGGCTGATCCTGAGCGCGCGCAGCGAGACCGCAGAGGGCTTGGAGATGACCTTCGCGGTCAACCACCTCGGCCACTTCATGCTGACCGCGCTGCTGCTCGACCGCCTCAAGGCGAGCGCGCCGGCGCGGATCATCAACGTCTCCTCGGACGCCCACCGCGCGGCGGTGAAGGGCCTCGACTTCGACGACTTGCAGGCGAACCGCTCCTACGGGAGCTTTCGCGCGTATGCGCAGTCGAAGCTGGCGAACGTGCTGTTCACGCGCGAGCTCGCGCGCCGCCTCGAAGGCAGCGGCGTCGCCGTGAACGCGCTGCACCCCGGCCTCGTGCGCTCGCGCTTCGCCGGCGACGGCGACGTGCGCGGGCTGATGGGCGCGGTGTTCGGCATGATCTCGTGGGCCTTCGGGCTGTCGCCGGCGGAGGGCGCCGAGACGTCGATCTGGTTGGCCTCCGCCCCCGAGCTCAGCGGCCGCAGCGGCGGCTATTTTGTGCAGCGCCGCGAGCGCGCAGTGAGCCGCGCGGCGGCGGATCCGGCGGCGGCGAGGCGCTTGTGGGAGGTCAGCGTGCAGCTCACCGGGGTCGGCGGTTAGCGGCCGCGCACGACAACGATCTCGCCGCGTCGCAGGCCGCAGTCGACGCCGCGCGCTCTCGCCGCGTCGCGATGAAGACGGAGGCGACGCCGAAGATCACGCATGAGGCGCTGGTGTCTACGCGCGATCAAGTCTTCGAGAGCTAGCGCGCGCCCCTCAGGGGCCGGTCTGGCTGGGGTCGCAGTCCGGGTCTTCGGGGTTGCAGTACAGGCTCGGCGTCAACTCGCCGCTCCACTTGGCCCGCAGCACCGCGTTGTTGTTGTTCTTGGTCGGATCCGTGTCCCAGAAGCTGAGCCCGAAGGTCTCGCGGTGAAACCACGGGCCGACGTGGCCGCCCCAAAAGCCCTCCGCGATGAGCGTGTTGCAGAAGCCACGCGACCACTTGATCGACCAGGGGATGTTGGACTTGGGTCCGCTGAACACTCCCTCGGCGCCGGACGCTGCGGAGCAGCCGGGGTGGCCCTCGGGCAGATACGGGGCTTGATCCTCGAGCGAGGGGATGAACGAGGCGCCGCAGTGCGCGTTGCTCGATCCTTGGCAGGGACCCGCCGCCGACCCGACCTCCCCCGGATACTTAGCGTCCCACATCGTGGTGAACTTACGCTCGTCGCCCCAGTGCGCCCGCGTGAACATGCAGTGGTCTTTTTGGACTTGGCGCTCTTCGCTCGTGTACCCAACCAGCGCGCGCAGGTGGTTGATGGCGATGCGGTGCCACTCGTCGATCTCGGCCTTCGTGGGGTTGTTGACGTCCGCGAAGGGCTGGTGCGCGTAGAAGACCTCGCGGATCCCGCGGACCCGATCGACGCTGGGGCAGATCGCAGCCACGAATTCGTCGTGCTTCATTAACGACGGGTTGTAGATGGTGCCGTCCCACTTCGCGGCCTCCCAGTCGGCCTCGGTGATCCATCCGACGCCGTCGGGGTCGTGGGCAGTGTTGGTGCCGCCCTCGAACGGCTTGGTGGCGAAGGTCTCCCAGTTCGCCTGGTCGGGCGTGTACTGCTCGAGATCCCGTGAGGCGCCGCCGCCGCCGGTCCCGTCGTCACCCCCGTCGTTCGAGCAGCCGAGCGGCATGCCGAGCGCGAGCGCAGCGCCAAGCGTGATCGTTCGCGAGATTTGTCCCTTCATCGTCGCCTCCGCTCCACGAGGCTATCCCCGCGAGCCTCGAACATGAAGTCCCGCCCTGTGACGTGCGCGATCTGGTCGAGTGACACCGTCTTGGAGCGGGTCGGCCCCCTCCGCGAGCTGGCTGGCGAGGCTGAGGTTGGCGATCCGTTGGCTCATGTAGGCGACGTCCTCGAGGTCTGCATGGGCGGCCTCCCGCTCCATGGGCCGCGCCGGATCGACCAGGCGTTCGAGCGTGAGCTGCATCGACGTAAGCGGCGAGCGCAGGTCATGGGCGACGTCGGCGAGGTGGTTGCGGAGGAGCAACTGCCTGTCGGCCGCGCGCGACTCGGCCCGGAGGGTGGGGGCGCGGTCGCGGCCGTCTGCGCCGTCGCTTAGGGGCGCGCGGTGGGGCCGCGGACGACCGCGTGCAGCAGCTCTTGCACCTCCGCGCGGGCGGCGGTGAGGCGCTGCGAACGATAGACGCCATACGCGCCGCCGAGGATCGGCCCGGTGATCATGCCGATCACGGGCAGCACCGAGGCGGCGAGGCCGATCTTGGCGCCGCTGACGAGCGCCCCGCCGGCGCTGAGGCGCTGGTGCAGGTCGACGAGCGCGTCGTGCAAGGCGACGCGCTGCTCGGTGTCGAGCTGGTCGACGCCAGCGACAGCGACGCGCATGGCCGCGAGCTCGCGCTCTAACGCTTCGTCGCTGAAGGGGGCGACGTCGACGAGGGCGCGGGCGCGTTCGGCCTGCTCCTGCGCCCAGCCGCGGGGGTCCCGGCGCAGCCGCTCGGCCTGCTCCTGCGCCCACGCCTTGGTGTCTTTTATGAAATTTGAGGGGGGCGGTGTTTTGGTCATACAGGCTCACTTCACGCGGTTTCCGCCCATCTCATTATTGAAGATCCAGGCGACGACCTCGCCGAGCTCGAAGCGATCGCTGAGGTAGGAGTGGATCGTCGCGGCCGCGGAGCCGGCGCGGCGGAGGTCGGTGCGGGCGACGCTCATGCGGGTCGCTCGCTCGCGCCAGCGCTGCATGTTGCTCGGGCGCAGGTCGACCCAGCCCTTGCTCGCCCACGTGTCCATGCCCGCGGGCGTGAGCTCCACGGCGGTGCCGTGGCCGAGCAGCTCTGGCACGTTGATCCGCGGGCCGCGCAGCAAGGTGGCGCCGTCCGGCATCAAGACCGGGATCCCGATCGAGGGCGCGACCTTGTCGACCTGCGTGGGCTCTAACGCCTCGGCCAGCGCCGCCGCCATCGCCTCGTAGCTGCGGGTGTCGTGCATGATCGCGTCCATGTCGCCGTAGACGTGCTGGAGCAGCGAGGCCTCGAAGAGCAGCTTGCTCAGCTCGGGCGGGCCGAGGCGGCCGAGGGCGATCGAGGGCACCCCTTCGCCGGCCGCGAGCGCGCGCTCCTCGACGCCCTCGAGGTCCTTGAGGGCGACGCCGCGGACCAGGCCGGCCTTGTAGCTGGGGTCGAGCACGGCGCCGTCGAGCGCGGAGATCACGTCGCGGCCGGTGGTCGCGCCGCGCAGCTCGCGGACGACGATCGCGGCGATCTCCTCGGGGGTGACGTACTCCATCTGCCCGAAGGCGGTGATCGCCGAGAACTCGCCGCGGGTGAAGACGCCGTTCTCGCCGGTGTCGACGATCGCGGTCCGCAGCTCGCCGGCGCGCTGGTAGCCGCCGAGCTCGTCGCGCAGGCTGAGGCGCTCGCCCGCGCGCAGGGTCGCCCGCTGCGGCTGATAGAGCTCGCTCGAGCCGTGCTTGTCGCTGACCTTGCGGACCTCGACGGCGCGGTAGCCGATCATCGCCGCGGGCTTGACCTCCTTGACGATCGGTCCACCTGGCGTTCGGGCCAGGAGGAAGAGCAGGCCGGTGTGGCCGAAGGCGGCCTCGTTCTTGGCGAGCAGCTTCTGCGAGGGGCGGTCCTCGGAGTGGGTGTAGGGGATGTTCATGCCCATGCCGCCGGTGCCGGTGGTGCCGACCTTGAGGTACACGCGGGTGCCGTACTCGATGGTGGCGCGGTGGACGAAGCGGACGTGGCGGATCAGCTGCGGCACCGACTGCGAGAGCAGGAAGGTCTCGAGGTCCTCGGTGCCGCGCGGGTCGAAGCCGCCCTCGCCGATCCACTCGCGCACCTTGGCGGCGCCGTCGAAGATGTCCTGGTACGAGAAGCCGGTCGCGGTGTTGACGGCGTCGACGATCACCTCGGGGCGGTGCAGGCGGATCATCTGCACGAGGTGGTTGTTCTTGTAGGCGCGCTCGAATTCGCCGTACACGGAGTCGAGCAGGCGCGCCCGCTTGTCGACGGCGTGGAGCAGCTCGCCGCGGGTGAGCTGCGCGAACTCAGCGGGGACGAAGAGGTTGCCCCACGCGGGGACGAAGCAGACGCGGTCGCCGAACTCCTGCTCAAAGGTGGCGCAGGCGTCGCGAGCCTCGCGCTCGAGCAGCGATGCGACGACGATCCGCCGCGGCGCGAGGGTGTGGACGATGTGGCGAACGACCTGAGTGCCGACCAGGCCGGCGCCTCCGAGGATGAGAAAGTCGTGGTACACGCGGCCTCCGAGGCTGGACCTGTACCACAGCAGCGGTCTGTGGCGCGCGTGGGGCGGGGCGTGTGGTGACGCGGGCGGGGATCCGGGATAGCCTGGCGCGATGATCGTGACCTCGGTCCGTGTGCGCAGATCCGCGCGGGTAGACTGACGATGGACACGCTCGACTTGGTGCGCCTCTCCTTTGATCCGGCGAGCCTGCGCGCGCTCAACGTGATCCTCGGGCTGGTGATGTTGGGGGTCGCGCTCGACCTCGCGCCGGCCGACTTCTCGCGGGTGCTGCGGCAGCCGCGGGCCGTCTTGATCGGCCTCTTCGGCCAGCTCATCGCGCTGCCGGCGCTCACGTTCGCGCTGATCCTCGCGGTCCAGCCGGCGCCGAGCGTCGCGCTCGGCATGCTGCTGGTCGCGTCGTGCCCGGGCGGCAACGTCTCGAACCTGCTCACCCACCTCGGCCGCGGCAACACCAGCCTGTCGATCACGATGACGGCGTTCACGACGTCGATGGCGGTGGTGACGACGCCGCTGAACCTGGCGGTGTACGGGGGGCTCTATGCGCCCGCCGCGGGGCTTTTGCGGGAGATCGCGCTCGACCCGCTCGATCTGGTCGGCACGATCGCGCTGCTGCTGGGCCTGCCCTTGGTCATCGGCATGACGATCGCCACCCGGCTGCCGCGCATCGCGGCGCGCCTGCGTCGGCCGGCGCGGTGGTTCTCGGTGATCGCGCTCGCTGGTTTTATCGTCGCCGCGCTCGCGAAGAATTTTCCGGCGGTGCGTGATCACCTGCCGGGGGTGCTGGGCGTGGTCGTGCTCCACAACGCGCTCGCGTTCGCGATCGGCGACGTGCTCGCGCGGCTGGGGCGGCTCGGCCTCGCGGATCGGCGCGCGTTGACCGTCGAGGTGGGGATCCAGAACTCGGGGCTGGCGCTGATCTTGATCTTTGGGTTCTTTGGCGGGCTCGGCGGCATGGCGGTGATCGCCGCGGCGTGGGGGGTGTGGCACTTGCTCGCGGGGCTGACGTTGGTCGCGGTGTGGTCGCGCCTGCCTGGGTTCGCGGCGCTGCGCCGCGATCTTCCGGGCCTCGAGGAGGAGCCGGGCGAGAAAAATTTCGCCGATTGACAACGAACGAGCGGCGGGTGCATGCCATGGCGGTTGGCGAGCGCGGCCGTGGCCCTGTTGTTGGTGTCGATCGCGGCGTCAGCTCCGCCGGCTGAGGGGGCGTCGTCGCCGAAGGAGGTCGCAGCGACGACCCCGCCGCGGCGCGCGCCGGAGTGGCTGAAGTTTAAGGTCGGCGCGGAGTTCTTCCTGCGCGGGCAGAGCCGCTTCAACGCGAAGCTCGACCCCACCCGCGGCGACCGCGAGCACGCGATCCTCCAGCGCGCGAGGATCTCGGCGGACGCGTCCGCGGGCCCGGTGCGCGCGTTCGTGCAATTTCAGGACGCGCGCCAGTGGGGCTTTGAGCGCTCGTCGGTCGCCAATATGGCGAACACCGATCTCCACCAGGGCTTCCTCGAGATCGGCGGTGAGGCGGCGAAGCGCGGCCTCCGCGGGTGGCTTCGAGTCGGCCGACAAGAGGTGATCCTCGGCGGTCGACTCTTGCTCGCCGACAACAACTGGAACCCGAACGCGCAGGCGTTTGACGGGGCGCGGGCGGTCGGTCAGCTCGGGCGCTTCGGCGTCGACTTCGGCGCTTTTATGCTGGGTCCTCCGGGAAATTTTACGGTCATGGACACGAGCGCCGCGCCGTCGACGAGCACGCGGCACAGCCGCGGCAGCTACCTCGGCTACGCGTCGTTCAGCGCCGACCTACACCCGGCGATCGCGGTCGAGGCGCAGGCGTTCGGGGCGCTCTATCGGCCGACCGCCGCGGAGCCGACGCGCCGACGCGAGCTGCTCGACCTCAGCGGGCGGGCGCGCGGTGAGCCGCTGCCTGGCCTCAGCTATGTGGTCGAAGGGCACGGCCAGGTCGGAGCGATTCAAGGCCGCGAGCACCGGGCGTGGCTGTGGTTCGCGGAGCTGCGGCAGGTCGCGCGCTCCGTCAAGATCGCGCCGGGGGCGTACGGGCGCCTGGTGTGGGGATCGGGTGAGGCGTGCGAGGGCGCGCCGCCGGACGGCTGTAACGGCCGAAGCAGCCGCGACTTCTATCGCTTCTATGGCTTTCGCCACGCGGTGTACGGGCAGGTCGACATGGGCGGGCTCACCAACGTCCGCGACCTCGCCCTCGGCGGGGTGCTCGCGCCGCATAAAAACCTGCACCTTGATGCAGGTTACAACCTCCTCCAGCTCGACCAGGCGAGCGGGCGCTGGATCGACGCGTTCGACAACGTGATGGGCGCCGGCTGGGACCCGCAGAACCGCGCGCGCAACCTCGGCCAAGAGCTGCACGTCAACTCGGACTGGCGGGCGACGGAGCACCTCCGGGTGCAGGCCGGCTACGGCGTCTTCTTGCCGATGGTCGCGGGCCGGCGCTTGCTCGGGCCGGCGCCGCTGCACTTCGCGTATCTGTGGGTGATCGCGACCTTCTGAGCGGACGAGGGCCTAAAAGGAGACGAGCAGGCCATAGAGGCCAGCGAGCGAGGGGGTCGGCAGCTCGCGGCGGGTCGCCTGCATGTCGCCGACGAGCACGGTGGTGAAGGTGCGCTCGCCGAAGATCGCGCGGCCTTGGAGGACGAGCGCGAGCCAGGGGCGGATCGCGAGGCGCACGTCGACGCTGGGCGAGACGACCGGGGCGAAGCGACCCGCGGTGGCGACGTCGTCGGCGCGCAGCGGCCAGGAGCCGCCGATCGCGACGCCCCCGGTGAGGGTGACCGGGTGGATGAGGTCGACGACGATCGCCGGCTCGAAGAGGAATCGCACCCACAGCGGCTTGTCGTCGGGGCGGCGCGGGTCGTCGCTGAGGGTCGCCGCGCTGTAAAACCCCCACTGGCCGATCGTGCCGCCGAGGCGCAGCTCACCCGCGAGGCGGGCGAAGCGTGGGTGGCGTGGGCGAAAACGAGCGGCGAGCTGTCCCAAGAATACAAAATAGGAGGGGGACGCGATCTCGGCGGGCCCGCCGCGGATCAGCGCCAGCGAGCCGCCCTGCGCGAGCAGCAGGTTGAAGGTCATGATCCGCGCCTGCCGCTGCGGCGGCCCGAGCAGCGCCTCGCCGCCGCGCAGCTCGGCGAAGGTCTCTTGGTAGATCCGGTCGCCGATCAGCCGGTAGCGCAGGGGCTCGCAGGTCGGCGCGGGCAGGGGGATCCGCAGGCGCGAGACGCCGGCGAGCGGGAAGCGGCGGACGCTGCCGTCGGCGCCGAGCACCTCGACGTGGGTGATCCGCGAGCCCGGCGTGTCCTTCTTCCACGCGTCGACGTCGGCGTGCACCACCACTTGATCGCCGGTCGCGTAGGAGCTGAGCGTCTGACCGGGGCGGCTGAGGATGTCGCTCCAGCGCTGGCGGGGGTCGTCCTTTTCAAAGTGCACGGTGAGCGGCGGCGTGAGGGCGACAGGGTCGGCGCGCTCGACCTCGCCAGGGCAGCGATAACGGCAGAGATCGCCGTCTCGCTGCGCCGCGCAGACGATCCCCGACTCGAGCTCCGCGCGCGGGCAGAGATCGGCCGGATAGACGCACTCCGGGGGCCGCCAGGTGAAGGCGAGCTGATAGGGCTGGAGCGGCAGCGGCGAGGGCGGCCACGGCCCGCTCCAGCGCCCGCCGAAGTGGCCGGGCTCGCCGCCCTCACCGGCGCCGGCGGCGATCTCGAGCTCTAGATCGCCGCGAACGCCGGGCTCGACCCGCGGCGTGAGCACCCGCAGGCGGCCGTCGCCGCGCAGCTCGCCGAGGCAGCGCTCGCCGTCGATCCGCTCGCCGCCGATCCGCAGGGACAGGCGCGGCCGATCACGCTCACGCAGGCGCGCGCCGGGGAGCTCGAGCTCGCGCCACTGACAGCGGGGCGCGAGCGGCAGGACGATCACCTTGCTCTCGCCGCTGGTCTCCGCGCGGGCGCTGCGCTGCTGCGCGGCGTAGTGGCCGCCGAGGCTGCGGGCGGTGACGATCACGCGGCGGAGGTTGGCTTGGACGCCGATCGTCGCGACCCCGCCGGCGAGCACGAGCGACTCGATCACCGGCGGCGAGGCGTCGAGGTGCTCGAGCATCATGACGAGCACCCGCGGGTCACGCCGCGCGGTGTCCTCGGCGATCAACGAGTCGGCGGCGCAGGCGACGAAGAGCTCGCTGGGCGGCGCGATCCGGCTGGGCGGCGCGACCTGCGGCCCGCAGTCGCCGCCGCAGCGGGCCTCGCGGGCCCCCTCGACGCCGCCCCACGCGCTCGCGCGCAGCCGCCATCGGCGACCCTCGGCGCCGTGATCACCTGACTCTTCAGACAGGAGGTCGGCGAGCCGCGCGCGCGTCCGCGGGCCCGCGGCCGCGGACGCGACGCAGACGTGGGTCGGCACCTCGGCGACCTCAGGCCGGAGATCGACGGTGACGACCCCATAGCGCTCCTCCGCGGGCGCCGCGGTCGCCGCGCCGCCGACGAGCGCGGCTGCGCCGCCGACGGCGAGCGAGAGGAGCAGCGCGCGCGCCCTGTGCGACGGTCGCATCACTCGCACGCCTCGGCTGTGGTGGGGCCACAGAGCTGGTAGTGGCCGCAGTCGCGGGGCTGGAAGCCGGCGACCCGGCTCGGGCGGGTCTCTGGTCGACAGGTCATGCAGCGGCCGTCGTTGAGGGTGATGGTGGCGCGTCGTCTGCCGGCGCGCAGGAGGAGGGTGTATCGATCTTCATCGAGGTAGCACCAATCGAGCCTGCTCGCGCTCGGCCGCGCGTCCTCGGCGGTCGTCTTGGTGTCCTCGGGGACAGGTCTCTGCTCGTCGGCGATAAGGGCCGGCTCGGCGGCGCCTCGGCGGTCGTCTGTGGTCGCGCCGTCGGCGATCGCGTCGGCGCGGGGCCCTCGCGGCGCGGGGCTCGGCGCGGGCGTCGGCCGCTCAAGCGGCACGAGCAGCCCCTCGGGTGGCCGACCTGGCCCCCCTTTGGGCTGGGTCTCAGCGCGTCGTGAGGTCGAGATGGCGACCGCGATCGCGATCGCCACGAGCGCCGCGGGCCCCGCCAAAAAGACGTAGGCGCGCGAATTACGGCGCGGCGGCGGCGTCGCCGCGAGCGGGGCCGAGATCGGCGCGTCGCTGGCCGCGCGGAGCTCGACCAGGAGGGCGCTCATGTCGACGAAGCGCCGCTCGGGCGCCCGTTCGAGCCCTCTTTGGACGATCTGCACGAGCGGCGCAATCAGCTCCGGCGGCGCGTCGTCGATCGGCGGCGGCGGGAGCACCGCCCCCGCGCGCAAATTCACAAAATACTCGGCGACGGTGCGGCCGGCGAAGGGAGGGACCCCGAAGAGCGCCTCGTAGAGGGCGACGCAGAAGGAGAACTGGTCGCTGCGGGCGTCGGCCGGTCTGCCCTCGCACTGCTCGGGCGCCATGTAGCGGGGCGTGCCGAGGATCGCGCCGGTTTTGGTCAAGGAGTCGAGGGGCGCGGCGTCGCTGGCCGCGCTGGTGATGATCGCCTCGTCGTGCGGGTGCTCCGCGGCGCGGGCGAGGCCGAAGTCGAGGACTCGTACGCGGCCGTCGTCGCCGACGAGCACGTTCTCGGGCTTGAAGTCGCGGTGGACGAGGCCGGCGCGGTGGGCCGCGGCGAGGCCTTCACCGGCGGCGATGAAGACGGCGAGCAGCTCCGGTCGGGCGCGGCGCGCCTCGGCGAGCCAGCGCGAGAGGCTCCGCCCGAAGACCAGCTCCATCGCCAAGAAGACCTGGCCGTCCGCGGCGCCGACGTCGTAGACGTGGATCACGTTGGGGTGGGCGACCCGGGCCATCGCGCGCGCCTCGCGGAGCATGCGCTGCGAGGCGACCGCGTCGTCGGCCGCGTCGGCGCGTAGGACCTTGATGGCGACGTCGCGCGCGAGCTCGGGGTCGTGGGCGCGGTAGACGACGCCCATACCGCCGGCGCCGATCTTTTCGCCCAATACGTAGCGGCCGAGGCGGCGCGGGCTCGGAGCCGGGGGCGGGCCGCTGTCTGGGAGCGGGGCGCCGAAGAGCTGCGCCTCGATCGCGGCTCGCGCGCGCGCGGCGATCCGATCGTCGCCGGGGGCGGCGCCTCGCAGCGAGTCGCCGCTCAGCTCGGATCCGGGCTCGGCCGGGTCGGCGCGCTGCTCCACGGCGGCGAGCTTATCAGCCGGCGCGCCCCGCCGTGGGCGGCTTCGGTTCGGCGCTGAGCGCCTCGATCAGGGCGGGCAGCCCGCGGAGGTCTTCGATGAACCAACGGGCGCCCGCGGCCTCGAGCTCGGCGCGCGAGCCCATGCCGGCGAGCACGCCGATGGTCGGGATCCCGTGGGCGGCGGCGCCGAGCACGTCGAAGGAGCGATCGCCGACCATCACCGCGCCGGCCGGCCCGACGCCGAGCGAGGCGAGCGCGCGGCCGATGATCGCCGCCTTGGTGTCGCCGCGGCGTCGCTCGTCGCCGCCGCAGATCGCGGAGAAGAAGCGAGCGACTGCCAGCGCCTCGAGGATCATCCGCGCGAAGCGCTCCGGCTTGTGCGTCGCGACCGCCATCCGCCCGCGCAGGCGCCCGCTGAGCGCCTCGAGGGACTCGCAGAGCCCCGGCGCGGGCGCGCTCTCGCGCTCGCAGATCAGCGCGTAGCGGGCGCGGTAGGCGGTGATGAAGCGGTCGATGAGGTCTGGGTCGTCGCTGTCCAAGAGGACATGTGCGCTCTGCTCGAGCGGCGGACCGATCAGCCCGCGCAGCGCCTCGCTCGGGCGCGGCGGCCGGCCGAGCGAGGCGAGCGCGTGGTTCAGCGACGACGAGATCGACGCGAGCGGGTCGATGAGCACGCCGTCGAGGTCAAAGAGGATCGTCGTGATCTCCACGTCTGCTTGCCTAGCAGACGCGCAGCGTCGCTGTGCCGTGTGGATGCACACGGCCGTGAAGATCGCCCCGAGGCGGGATGAGGCCGATCACGGCGCCTGATCACGGCCACGACCCGCGGTCGGGCGCCGCGGCGGTCGGTCGCGCCTCGCGCTCGCGGGGCGCTGCCTGTCACGCGAGCCGAGCGTTGAATCGGCGATCGACGCGGCGGAGCGAGGGATCGTGCGTCCTCACACTGCGAGTCCACACGGCATCCAGAGGCCGCAGGAGCGGCGCGGCTGCGGCGGTTGCCTGCTAGGTTGGCGCTGGAATGGAGTCTCCACCCACGCACGCAACGCCGGTCGACTTCGAGACCGATCCTTCGCGATATCGCCACTGGCGCGTCTCCTACGACGGGCCGATCGCGACCCTGGCGATGGCCGTCGACCCCGAAGGCGGCCTCCGCTCGGGCTACGAGCTGAAGCTGAACAGCTACGACTTGGGCGTCGACATCGAGCTCGCCGACGTGGTCCGCCGCATGCGCTTCGAGCACCCCGAGGTGCGCGTCGTCGTGCTCACCTCAGGCCTCGACAACGTCTTCTGCGCGGGCGCCAACATCCACATGCTGGCCGCCTCGACGCACGCGTGGAAGGTGAATTTTTGCAAGTTCACCAACGAGACGCGCTGCGAGATCGAGGACGCGGAGGCGTACAGCGGCCAGGTCTATATCGCCGCGGTCAACGGCCCCTGCGCGGGCGGCGGCTACGAGCTGGCGCTCGCGTGCCGCGAGATCTACCTGCAAGACGACGGCTCGTCGGCGGTGTCGCTGCCCGAGGTGCCGCTGCTCGGCGTGCTGCCAGGCACCGGCGGGCTCACGCGCTTGGTCGACAAGCGCAAGGTGCGTCGTGACCGGGCTGACATCTTCTCGACGACCGCGGAGGGGATCCGCGGGAAGAAGGCGGTCGAGTGGCGCTTGGTCGACGGTGTCTACCCGCGCAGCCGCTTCCGCGAGGCGATCGCGGGCCGCTCCGCCGCGCTCGCCGCCGAGCTCGCGCGCGCGCTGCCCGCGGCGGAGCGCCGGGGGATCCACCTCGGGCCGCTGCTCCCCGAGCTCAGCGCGGGCCGCCGCCGCTACCGCCACGTCGAGCTGAGCTGGGACGATAACGCCCGCCTCGCGCGCTTGACGATCCACGGCCCGACGGCCGAGGACGTCGCGCTGCTCGGGCGCGGCGCCGAGGCGGCGCACGCCGCTGGCGATCAGCTGTGGGCGCTCCGCGCCTTCCGCGAGCTCGACGACGCGATCTTGCACCTGCGCGTCAACCTGCCGGGCGTCGGCGTCGTCCTGGTGCGCGCGGTCGGCGACGCGGCGCAGGCGCTCGCGCACGATCACGCGCTCACCGAGCTGCGCGGCGACTGGTTCATCAACGAGGTGATCCGCCACATGGCGCGGGCGCTGCGGCGCGTCGACCTCTCGAGCCGCACCTTCTTCGCCTTGGGCGACGCCGGCACCGCCTTCGTCGGCGCGCTCTTCGAGCTCGCGCTCGCGGCCGACCGCTTCTACGCGCTCGACGACGAGGACGCGCCGGTGCAGGTGGGGCTGAGCCCGCTGAACTTCGGCGCGCTGCCGATGACCCACGGCGTGACGCGCCTGCGCGCGCACCTGCACGGCGAGCCGGAGCAGCTCAGCCGCCTCGGCGAGGCGGCGCAGCTCCTCAGCGTCGGAGACGCCGACGAGGCGGGCTTGGTCACCGTGCGCCTCGACGGGATCGACTGGGACGATGACACCCGGGTCGCGATCGAGGAGCGCCTCAGCCTCTCGCCGGACGCGCTCAGCGGCATGGAGGCGAACCTGCGCTTCCCCGGCGCCGAGAACGAGGACTCGAAGATCTTCGCCCGCCTCTCGGCCTGGCAGAACTGGATCTTCATCCGACCCAACGCGACCGGCGCCCACGGGGCGCTCACCCTCTACGGCAAGCCGGAGCGCCCGCACTTCGACTGGAACCGCGTGTAGATCGCAGGAGACGAGCCCATGCTCAGCAACAACGTCGACCTCAACGCCAAGATCCCCAACAACGTCGGCCTCGCCGATGACCCCAAGCTGCTGCGCGCGCTAGAGAAATGGCTGCCCAGCTACCTCGAGTGGTGGCACGACATGGGCCCCACGGACTTCGAGGACAAGCCGGTGTACCTGCGCACGGCGGTGTCGGTGGAGAACGACGGGTGGGCGCACTACGAGCACGTGCGCATGCCCGACTACCGCTGGGGAATTTTTTTAAACCCCCGCGAGCAGGCGTCGACGATCCGCTGCGGCGACGACGCGGGTAAGCCGGCGTGGAGCGAGGTCCCCGGCGAGCACCGCAACGCGCTGCGCCGGATCATCGTCACTCAGGCCGACACCGAGCCGGCGAGCGTCGAGCAGCAGCGCCTGCTCGGCCACATCGCGCCGAGCCTCTACGACATGCGCAACCTCTTCCAGGTGAACGTCGAGGAGGGGCGGCACTTGTGGGCGATGGTGTACCTGCTGCACAAGTACTTCGGCCGCGACGGCCGTGACGAGGCGGACGCGCTGCTCGAGCGGCGCTCCGGCGACCCGGACAAGCCGCGGATCTTGGGCGCGTTCAACCAGCCCTGCGACCACTGGCTCTCGTTCTTCGCCTTCACGATGTTCACCGACCGCGACGGCAAGTATCAGCTCGCCGCGCTCTCGCAGTCGGGCTTCGACCCGCTCGCGCGCTCGACCGAGTTTATGCTGACGGAGGAGGCGCACCACCTCTTCGTCGGCGAGACGGGGCTCGACCGGATCATCAAGCGCTCGGCCGAGCTCCAGCGCCTCGACCCGAACGGCGACGTGCGCAACCAAGGCGGGATCGACTTCGACCTGATCCAGCGGACGATTAATTACTGGTTCACGTACTCGCTGGACCTCTTCGGCGGCGAGATCTCCTCGAACGCCGCCGACTTCTTCGCGACCGGCCTCAAGGGCCGCTACCGCGAGGATCGCCTGCCCGAGCACCGCGCGCTCGACCAGAGCTATCGCCTGCCGGTGGTCGACGGCGGCCGCTTGGTCGAGCGCGACGTGCCGCTGCGCAACGCGATGAACGAGGTGCTCCGCGACTCGTACATCACCGACTGCGAGCGCGCGCTCCGCAAGTGGAACCGCACCCTGGAGGAGGCCGGCTCGCCGACGCGGCTGTCGCTGCCGAGCCGCCGCTTCCACCGCCACCAGGGCATTTATGCGGACCACCGCTTCAACCCCGAGGGTGAGCTGGTGAGCCAGTCGGCGTGGGATCGCGACCACGGCCGCTGGCTGCTGCGGCCCGAGGACAACGACTATCTGCTCTCGATCATGAAGCCGGTCTACGAGCCCGGAAAATTCGCGAATTGGATCGCGCCGCCGAACAAGGGCATCGAGGGCCAGCCGGTCGAGTTCGAGTACGTAAAGCTGCACGACTGAGCTACGCTGCGGGCGGTGAGCGAGTACGCCCATCGTCCGCCGCGCCGCCGCTGGAGCGCCTGGATCGCCGCTTTATCCGGCGGCGCGCTGCTGCTGTGGCTGGCGTCCGCGAAGATCTCGCTGCTGCCCGCGGCGCTCCCGTTACCGCGGCCCGAGCTGCTCGCCGCCGCGGTCGCGCTGCACGGACCGTACGCCGCCTTGCGGGCGCTGCGGCTGCGATTCGTGCTCGATCCGCTGGTCTGTCGGGCGAGCGACGGGCGCCAGCGCCGGCTGCCGCCTCGCCTGCTCTACGGCAGCGGCTGGCTGTCCTTCTTGGTGGTCATGCTGCTGCCGCTGCGCCTGGGGGAGCTGTCGCGGCCGCTGCTGCTCGCGCGCGGCGGGGCGCCTGGGGTGGGGCTGGCGGAGGCCGCGATCGCGGCGGTGGCGGAGCGGGCGATCGACGGCTTGATGGTGGTCGGGCTGCTGCTCGGCGGACTCGCGCTCGCGGCCCCGGTCGAGGGGTCGGCGGCGGCGCCGGTGCAGGCGCTCGGTCAGGCGACGGGGGCGCTCTTTATGGCGGTGCTGGTGGCGCTGGCGCTGGTGGCGGCGGCGCCGCGGTCGATCGCGCGCCGTGTGGGCCTTGTGGGGCGCTGGTCGGCGCTGCTGGTGCGTCTCGGGGCGGCGCTGCGGCCGCTGGCGGCGCCCGCTCGCGGGATCCCGTTCGTGGCGGTGACGATCCTCTATTGGGCGATCACCACGCTGCAACTGTGGCTGGTGCTGGGGGCGGTGGGGCTGGGTCTGGGGCCGGCGGAGGCGGCGGTGGTGGTCGCGGCGATCGGCCTCAGCATCCAGCTCCCGGGCGGGCCAGCGCAGGTGGGTTCATTCCAGGTCGGCGCGCTCGCTGGCCTCGCGCTCTTCCTGGATGAGGGGGCCCTCGCTGGGCCGGGCTCGGCCTTCATCGCGCTGATGTACCTGCTCGCGCTGGCCGGGGCGCTGCTGCTGGCGATCCCCGGCGCTCTGTGGCTCCGGCGGCGCTGAGCGGCGGCGTTGCTGCTTGGCGGTGAGGGCGGGTATGCTCCCGGCCACCGCCGCTGGGCGGCCAGGAGAAGAAATGCAGCGCAGCCTCCGTGCCCTCACGATCCTCAGCCTCCTCGTCGCCATGACGGCCTGCGGTAAGAAGCAGGAGGGCACCGTCGCCCCCGGCGATGATGTCAAGGACGGCCAGCTCAGCTCTGAGCTCGACGCCAAGAACAAGGCGTCGAAGGACAAGGCGAAGACGAACACGCTGATCTCGCTGGCCAACGAGGACCTCGCGCGCGGCCGCTACGTGTCGGCGCGGGCGAAGGCGAACGACGCGCTGGCGGTGAACCCGAACAACGCGGACGCGTTCGCGGTGCTGGGCGCCTCGTATTGGCGCGGCGGCGACTTCGACGCGTCGACGAAGGCGTACAAAGAGGCGATCGAGCTCGATCGCAACAACTTCGGCGCGCTGCTCGGGCTCGCGCGCAACTACCAGGCGCTCGGCAACCACAAGGAGGCGCTGGAGCTCGCCGACGTGGTGCTGAAGGACAACGCCAAGCAGATCGACCCGCTGCTGACCAAGCTGTGGAGCTACTACGCGCTCGCTGACGCCGACAACGCGGTGAAGGTGCTCGACGAGCTCTTCCAGTTCATCGGCGACAACCCGATCCTGCCGCTGGTGCAGGCGCAGGCGGCGTTCATGCGGCCGCTCGAGGGCAAAGGTGAGCTGATCAAGGTCGAAGGCGCGCGCGGCACCTCGAACGCTGGGCTCGACGTCGAAGGCGGCCTCAAGTACACGGGCGCCGAGGTCGGCGGGACCTTCGCGCCGCTGGTCTTCTTCGAGCTGCGCGAGGAGTGCCGGATCGACAAGGAGCTGGCGAAGTCGCTCGGGCTCAAGGCGGTCGGCAAGATCAAGCCGATCGGCGCGGAGGCGGAGCAGGACATCGTCTTGATCCCTGAGATCAAGTTCCGCGGCGACCTCAAGATCAAGAACATCCCGGCGATCGTCGACGACCTGTCGCCCTACGCCTCGATCGGCGAGACCCCGGGCGTGCTGCTCGGCCGCCAGCTGCTCAGCAAGATCGGCTCGGTGACCTTCGACTTCCCGACCTCGAGCCTCGAGATCACCGCGGCCGCGCCGACCGCCGCGCCCGCAGGCGCCGCCGAGGCGCCCTTCTTGCTGCTCGACATGCACGTCCTCCTGGTCCCGGTGACCCGCGTGTCGATCGACGGCTCGGATTTCAGCTTCTTCTCGTGGCTGGGGGGTCGCTACAAGGCGGGCATGTCGGTGACGCGCTGGGCGTACCTCAAGAGCGGTCACCTGCCGCGTGAGATCGCCGAGCTCGATGACCCGGACCAAGGCCTGAAGATGGTCTTCTTGAAGGAGATGAAGCTCGGGAGCGCGGTGACCACCGGCCTCGGCGGCCTCGTGCTCGCCGGCACGCCGCCCGATCCAGACCTCGCGCAGATCATCGACGGCACCGGCTTCGAGCTCGGCGGCTACATCAACCTGACGTTGATGAAGGGCTGGAAGATGACGCTGGTGCCCTCCGCCGGCAAAATCTACGTGACGCCGCGGAAGTGATCCCAGGGTGAGCGGCGGCGCGGCGCGGCGGTGGCTTGAGCGGGCCCCGGCGCCGCTCTTCGCGGCGTATGCGATCGCCGCGTCGTTCACCGCGTACTTTTGTATGTACGGCGTGCGCAAGCCGTTCACGGCGGGCGCGTGGGCGGGGCAGCTCGCGCTCGGCTCGCTGCCGCCGGTCGACCTGAAGATCGCGTTTATCGTCGCGCAGGTGCTCGGCTACTGCCTCTCCAAGTTCTTGGGGATCAAGGTGATCTCGGAGATGAGCGGTCGCCGGCGCGGGCTGGCGATCCTCGCGTTGATCGGCGCGGCGGAGCTGGCGTTGGTCGGCTTCGCGCTGACGCCGGCGCCGTGGTCGGCGCTGTGGCTGTTCCTCAACGGCCTGCCGCTCGGCATGGTGTGGGGGCTGGTGTTCGGCTTCCTCGAGGGGCGCCGCCTCTCGGAGGCGCTCGGTGCTGGTCTCTCGGCCAGCTACATCGTCGCCAGCGGCTTCGTCAAGACGGCGGGGCGCTGGATGCTCGCGGCGGGGGCGCCGGAGGCGTGGATGCCGGCGCTGACGGGGCTGTGCTTCTTGCCGCCGCTGGCGCTCGCGGTGTGGGCGCTGCAGCAGCTCCCGCCGCCGAGCGCCGAGGATGAGCGCCTGCGGACGCGGCGGGCGCCGATGGACGGGGCGACGCGGCTGGTGTTCTTCCGCGCGTACGCGCCGGGGCTGCTGCTGCTGACCGGGCTCTACGTGCTGCTGACCGCGTTTCGCGACTTCCGCGACAATTTTGGCCCGGAGCTGTGGGACGCGCTCGGCTACGCGGAGACGCCGACGATCCTCACCGCGGCGGAGCTGCCGATCGCCGCGGGGGTGCTGCTGTCGTTGGCGGCGGTGATGCGTGTGCGCGACAACCGGCGCGCGCTGCTGCTGATCCACGTGATGATGGCGGGCGGGGCGCTGCTGATCGTCGCCTCCACGGCGCTGTGGCAGCTCGGGGTGCTCGGGCCGGTCGCTTGGATGATCGCGGTCGGCCTCGGCCTCTACATCGGCTACGTGCCCTACGGCTGCGTGCTCTTTGATCGGCTGATCGCGGCGGTCGGCTTCATCGCGACCGCCGGCTTTATGATCTACGTGACCGACGCCTTCGGCTACCTCGGCAGCGTCGCGCTCCTTCTTTATAAGAGCTTCGGCCAGCCTTCGCTGAGCTGGCTCGACTTCTTCGTCGGCGCTTGTTACGGCGTCGGCGGCGTCGCCTTCGCCTGCTTCGTCGGGGCGCTGCTCTATTTCTCGAGGCGAACGGCCGCCGGCTCCCCGTGAGGGCGACGGCGCCGGAGCGCCGATTCTGCGGGGCTGGGGCAATGTGACAGTGGGATCGGCGGGGCATTGTGCCACAGTGAGGCGTGGGGCCGCGGCGACCTCTTCGGGGAGCAGTGATAGGGCGTGTAAAAAGCGGGCCCTAGATCACAAAATACCGCGACGATCCGCCTGCGACACCCTCCACGCGTCGGGTGACGAGAAATTCGATCCATCGCCGCACAAGATCGTTATCCTGCCAATGTCCGCTCTCACGCGGCCTGGTACTCGCTGAGGTGAATGTCGTGGAAGCCTCGAACCGCCGGATCCCCACTCAACTCGTAAAGCTCGTCGCCGAGCGCAGCTCCGCGTTGCTGCGCGCCGCTGACCACGGCGACGCCGAATATGACAGCTTCGTCCGCAAGGTCGAGCAGACCTACGGCGTGCACATCGCCGTGCAGAAGACGCTCGGCCCGGACAACAGGCCCGCGGTGATCGATGGGATCATCTCGCTCGACGACAGCGCCGCGGGCTGTCAGTGGACCTTCCGCTCGGACGAGAACGAGACCCGCTGCGCGATGCGCTTCGGCGCGTAGCCCCCGCGATGATGAAGCGGCCCAAGCCTGATCCGCGGCTGATCCTCGACGCGTGGCGCCGCCTCTCGCCGCTGCCCTTCGGGATCGGCAAGAAGCTCTTCTCGCGCTTCGTCGGCGCGATGGCGCCGTACACCGGCACGATCGGCGCCACGGTGCTGGAGCTCGCGCCCGGCTTCGCGCAGGTGCAGCTCCGCGACCGCCGGCGGGTGCGTAACCACCTGAGCTCGATCCACGCGGTCGCGCTGATGAACCTCGGCGAGCTGGTCACCGGCGTGGCGATGATGAGCGCGCTGCCGCCAGGGAGCCGCGGGATCGTCACCGACCTGGCGATGACGTATCTCAAAAAAGCCCGCGGCACCTTGCTGGCGGAGGCGCGCGTCGATCCGCCCCAGAGCGCCGGAAAGCACGATTTGCAGGTCGTGGGCTCGATCCGCGACGCGGCTGGGGATCTGGTCGCCCAGGCGCGCGCGACCTGGCGCGTCGACATCCCCCAAAACGAGGGGCGCGGGCGCTAAGTCGGCGACTGCCTTGGGGTAAGCTCGCGGCGATGACAGCCTCTCGCGCCGCGATCCTCGTCTCCCCTCCGGCTGGCGGCTTCGACCGCGCCGGGATCCGCGCCCTGATCCAGAGCGGCGGCCTCGCGGGCGCGCTGCACAAGCTCGCGCGCGCGCCGTTCGGCCACACCGTGCTGACGCTGCGGGCGCTCGACGCGGTGATCGAGGCGGGGGACCTCGCGCTGCAGGCGGGTGAGGCGATGCACGTGGCCGTGCTCGAGGACATCGCCCGCACGGGCACGCTGGCGCTGCCCGAGCCGACCGCCGACCAGCGCCTCTTTATCGGCGCCTTCTGCCTGACTGTCTTTTGCGACGCGCTCTTGCCCGCGCTCGCGGCGCTGGCGCCGACGCCGCAGCTCACCTCGGACCTCGAGGCGGACGGGATCGACGGGCTGCTCGAGCAGCGGCCGCGCGTGGTCTTGGAGAAGACCGCGGCGTTGGCCGGTCGTTACCTCGAGCTGCAAGCGCAGCGTCAGCCCGGCGCGCAGGCGCCGACGGTGGAGGAGCGGGCCGTGTTCTTGGTGATGACGCTGCACGCCTTCTACGCGCAGCTGCGCGGCGCGGTCGAGCGGCTCACGCACATCGGCCGGCTGCGCCCCTTCGGGATCGCGCTGGCGCAGCGCAAGGTGCTGGTCGGCGAGCGCAGCTATCAGGGTTTTGCGAGCCGCACGTCGGCCGAGCCGGCCTCGGATCTGAAGCCGGTGGCGATCGACTCGATCGTCGGCAACCAGGAGTTCCTCCAGGCGGGCCTGCGCCTCGCCCGCGACGTCGCCGCGTACGACTTAGAGCAGCGGCGCAGCCCGAAGCGCCTCAACCCGGTGCTCTTCGGCCTCGGCCGCCCGGGCTGCGGCAAGACCCTCACCGCCTACGCGATCGCGAACTATTTCTTGGAGTACTGCCGCGAGCGCGAGGTGCCGGCGCGGTTTAAGGTGATCCGCCGCACCGACTGGGCGAGCTCGTATCAGAACGCGAGCGCGGCGACCTTGGTGAAGATCTTTAAGGAGGAGGTGTACGGCTTCGACGGCGTGTGCGGCGTGTATTGGCCGGACATCGACACGGCGTTCGCGTCGCGCTCGAGCGGCGACCTGCGCAGCGAGGAGAAGAACAACCTCGGCGCGGTGTTCGGGATCTTTGACGGCACGCTGATCCCGAAGGACGGCAAGTGGTTCATGATCTGCGACGCGAACTATATGCAGATGGACGAGGCCACGCGCTCGCGGATCGCCCAAAACCCGTTCACGGTGCGCGGGCCGACCACCGTCGAGGACTTCGTCCGGCTGCTCCGCGAGATCCTGCTCGGCGACGTGCGCCCGTTCATCAGCGCCGACGACGAGGCGGGCTGGCGGACGATCGGCGAGGCGCTGGTGGCGGCGGACCTCAGCGGCCGCTCGGTGGAGAGCATCGCCGGGAACATCCGCGCGTATATTCAGGACTTCGAGTACCCGCCCGAGTACTTCAAGGTCGGCTATGAGGAGCGCCAGCGGATCATCCATCGCCTCTCGCAGCGGGTCTCGATCGCCGACGTGCGCAAGCGGATCGACGACTACGTGCAGTTCAACCGCGACGCGGAGGAGCGTGAGGCCCGCGAGCGCTTCGATCGTGAGGTGACGCAGATGGTCGAGCAGCTCAACGCGGGTCGGCTCGCGACCAAACGCGCGGCGGAGCAGGCGGCGCGGGAGATCAGCGGCGAGGAGCGCAGCCCTTGAGCGTGCGCCAGATCGATCTCTTCGGCGGCGAGCCGGCCGAGGGGCCCGCGCCGGCGGTCGTCAGTGGTATGTCCGTCGCCGCGATGTCCGGTGAAGCAGCCCTCGAACCACGCGAGCCCGCCGCGTCGGCGGCGATCGACCCGCTGGCGCCCGATCTCTTGATCATCGACGGCACCGCGCTGCTGTTCCGCGCCTTCTTCGGGCACCCGGGGCGGCTCGCGCCGGACGGCGTGGAGGTCGGCGCGACGCTCGGCGTCTGCCACCAATTGCTCGGGCTGCTGCGTCGGCAGCCGGCGGCGCACCTGGCGATCGCCTTCGACGCCGGACAAGTCACCTTCCGCAACCGGATCGACCCGCGCTACAAGGCGAACCGCGGCGACCCGCCGCCGGAGCTGGTGCCGCAGTTCGAGCTGGTCCAAGCCGCCGCGGCCGCGCTCGGGCTGCCGGTCTTCGCCCGCCTGGACTTCGAGGCCGACGACCTGATGGCGACGCTGGCGCGGTTAGCGGGGCAGGCTGGTCTTCGGGCCAGGTTGGCGGCGATCGACAAGGACCTGTGCCAGGTGGTGCGTGACGACGCGCCTGCGGTCGATCTCTGCGACCCGAAGAGCGACGCGGTCACCGACGCGGCGGGCGTGCGTGAGCGCCTCGGCGTGCGCCCGGAGCAGGTGGTCGACCTGATGGCGCTGACCGGCGACAGCACCGATAACGTCGCGGGGGTGCGGGGCGTCGGGCCCAAGGCGGCGGTCGCGCTGCTGGACGCGTTCGGCGATCTGGACGCGATCTATCACAACCTGGAGCGGGTCGAGTTCCTCGGGATCCGCGGCGCGAAGGCGCTGGCGCGCAAGCTCGAGGAGGGGCGCGACGAGGCGATGTTGGCGCGCGCGCTGGTCCGCCTCGATGACGCGGTGGCGCTGGGTGTGGATGCTGAAGAGCTGGCCGCGAGGACACGTTGGGCGGGCCCGGCCGCGGACGCGGAGGCGCTCTTCGCGGGGCGCCTCGGCAGCCGGGGCCCGCTGCACGGCCTCCAGCGGCTCTTCGACGGTCGGGTCGCCGCGGCCGCGAGCGCCTAGGCCGGGCCGCAACGCTTCGTCGATCGTGTACAGCCATGAACGAGACCCATGAGACAGAGACGCCCCCCGAGGGGCCGGTCATCCGCCCGCCGGGGCACGCGCGCGCGTTGGCGACCGTGTGGTTCACGCTCTTCCTCGACCTGGTCTCGTTCGGCCTGATCCTGCCGGTCCTGCCGTTCTATGCGACGAATTTCGGCGCGTCGCCGGCGATCGTCGCGTTGCTGTCGACGGTCTTCTCGCTGGCGCAGTTCGTGATGTCGCCGGTGCTGGGTCGCCTCAGCGATCGCCGCGGTCGCCGGAGGATCATGCTGATCTCGATCGCCGGCTCGGCGATGGCGCAGCTCGTGCTCGGCCTGTCGACGGCGCTGTGGATGGTCTTCCTGGCGCGCCTGGTGAGCGGGATCTGCAACGCCAACGTCAGCACGGCGCACGCCTACGTCGCCGACCGCGTCGCGCCGCACGAGCGCGCGCGCTACATGGGCATGATGGGCTCGGCGATCGGCCTCGGCTTCGTCGTGGGGCCGATCATCGGCGGCCTGCTGTCGCTGCCGTCGATGCCGCACCTGCCGTTTTTCGTCGCGGCGGGGCTGAGCGCGCTGAATTTTTTAATGGCGGTGGTCTGGCTGCCGGAGAGCCGGCGCCCGGAGGGCGGGGTCGGGCCGACCGCGCCGAGGCGGTCGCTGCGCGCGCTGCTGCGGCGCGACGTGTGGGCGACGCCGATCGGGGTCTTCGCGACCATCGCGCTCGGCTTCTACATGGCGTTCTCCAGCATGGAGTCGTCGTTCGCGCTGTTCACGGAGGCGCGCTTCTCGTGGACGGCGCGCGAGACCGGCTACTACTTCACGTTCGTCGGGCTGGTGATCGCGCTGATGCAGGGGCTGGTGGTCGGTCGCGCGGTGCGGCGCCTCGGCGAGCGTCGGACGCTCTTGGTCGGGCTGGCGGTGCTCTGTGCGGGCTTCCTTATGCAAGGGGGGATCCCCAGCGTGGTCGGGTTGGTGCTCGGCGGGCTCTTCGCGGCGGGCGGCAACGGCCTGCTGAACCCGAGCTTGTCGGCGCTGGTCTCGCGTACGAGCTCGAAGGACGACCAAGGGCTGAACATGGGGCTGGTGCAGTCGGCCTCGAGCCTCGGTCGGATCACCGGCCCGGCGCTCGCAGGGCCGCTCTTTGAGGTGGTCGCCCCGGGCGCGCCGTTGCTCTTCGCGGGGCTGGTGGTGCTGGCGGTGTTGCTCTTCGCGAGGTCCCGAGTGCCCGACCCGCCGCCGCTGCAGCCCGCGCCGCTCTGAGCGCGGCGTCGGCCGTTAGCCGCCTCGTAGAGACGCGCGAATTAGCGCGTCCCCGTGTGTGCGTGAGGCACGCTCTCGCTCAGAACGGCGTGCAGATGCCAAAATTCAATGTTGAAAACGAAATAGAAAATCACTATCAATATTGGAGAGAGACACCATGCACAACGCCGCCTGCCATCGCACTCGCCTCGCCGCCAACAATGTCGTCTCGATCGATCGTTGCTCGTGCTCGACGATCCACCTCAACGTCGGGGCGATGTCGCTGCGCTTCACCGGAGAGGCCTTCGAGCGCCTCGCGAGCGCGGTCTGTGAGGCGCTCGGTCGAGCCGCGGCGCTGCGCAGCGCCGCGGAGATCGGCGCCGAGGCGCCGCTCGGGGCGAGCCCGCGAGGTGAGGCGTGAGCCGAGAGATCGGGCCGCGTGCGCACCTGGCCTCAGGACCAGGTTGCTCGGTCGAGCACGAAGGCGAAGTGATCCACGTGCACGTCGGGCCGGTGAGCCTGCGCCTCGGGCGGGCCGCGTGTGAGGCGCTGACGACGGCGCTGGCGCGCGCGATGGTGACGTTGGCGCGGGCGCGTCGGCCGCGGCTGGTGCTGGCTCCGCCGGCGGCGCCCGAGGCCCGGGCGACCGAGGTCCAGGGCTCCGCGCGGGTCGAGCAGGGGCGGGTCGAGCAGGAGCGGGTCGAGCAGGCGGGCGAGGCGGCGCCTCGTGAGCTGGCCGCGCTCTTGGCGGCATCGTTCAGCGCGCTCGAGCTGGCGGCGCTGCTCGGGCCGCAGGAGCGTGACGGTCTGTGGCCTTGGGAGCAGGTGACGGCGCTCGCGGCGGCGATGCAGGCGGACCCGCGGCGATGGGCGTCGGTGGCGGCGTCGCTCGACCAGCGCTACGCGGCGTGGGTGCTGCGCTTGGCAGACGCGCCCGCGCGCGCGGCGTTCACGGCGGCGCGGGAGGCGGCGGATCCTGCCGAGTTTTCGGGGATCTTGTGGGCGCTGCTGCGGCGGCGCAGGGCCAGCCTGGCGCCGATCACCGCGCGCCTCGGCGAGCAGCTCGTCGTCGCGGCGTTGTCGCGCGCGTCGCCGTAGCGTCGCGGCGCGGGCTCACTCTTGGTCGGGTTCGGCGCGGCGTCGACCGGCGGCGACGACGCCGAGCAGGGCGACGCTCGCGAGCGCGTCCGCGCTGCTGCTGCTCTGGCAGCCGCAGCCCGCGTCGTCGAGCTGGCCGCCGCTGGTGCCCTCGTCGGTGGTCGAGCTGGCGCCGTCGGTGCTGCTGCTGTTGTCGTCGGTGCTGCTGCTGTTGTCGTCGGTGGTGCCGCCGTCGCTCTCGCTGTCGGTGTCGCTCTCGCCGGGCGGCGGTACGTCCGGGAAGGGGCCGGTGATCACGACGGTGAGCCCCTCCTGATAGAGGTTTAAGAAGAGGGCGCGGCCGTCGGGGGAGAAGCAGACGCCCGCCAGCTCGCCCTCCGAGGCGGCGTTGCGGGCGAAGTCGACGATCTCGCCGTCGGCGGTGAGCACCAGGAGGCGATCCACGCCGCCGCCGTCTTCACACATGAACAGCTCGCCCCACGGCGACATCGTGATGTTGTCCGGCATGTTGAGGACGTCGGTGTCGGTGGAGGCGGCGACGACCTCGAGGGTGCTGCCGTCAGGGCGGTCGCGGAGGCGGAAGACTTGGCCCTTGCCGATCGGACCGCCGGTGGTCGCGGTGAAGTAGACCTCCCTGGCCGCGGTGATGATGATCCCCTCGCCGCGCTTGAAGATCGCGGCGCCCCTGGCCTGCGCCTGGACGCGCACGTTGTCGGGCTCAGGGTCGGGCTCGTCGATGTTGACCCACTCGATCGCGACCGGGGCGGCGCCGACCGCCATCGTCGTCGTCTCGGCGACGTCGACGCCGACGAGCTTGAGCGCCTGGAGCTGGCCGACGAAGGGCACGGCGGGGTCGTCAGGGACGAAGCGGTAGAGGGAGCTGTCGCTGAGATCTTCGGTGAGGTAGACGATCCCGGTCACGAGGTCGACGGCGGCGGCCTCGTGCTTGAAGCGGCCGAAGGCGGGGATCTTCGTGGGCGGCTGGACCGTGGCGGCGGCGGTGTCGCAGACGAAGACGTAGCCGTGGCCGGCGGTGGTGTTCTCCTCGCACGAGAGCCAGCCCCATGGGCTAGGTCCACCTGCACAATTGACCAGAGTGCCGCAGAGCACGAGGTTGCTCGAGATCCGCTCGTAGGTCGCGCCGTCGACGACGAGGCGGGTGACGCAGCCCATGGTGAGGGGGTCGTAGGCGACTTCGGGCGCCTCGCCGGGCTCGTAGGGGCCGTTGCCGATCAGGAGCTCGTGGTTGCGCATCAGCACGATCGTGCCGTTGGGGCCAGGGAAGGCGGCCATGCCGTCGGGGCTGGCGGGGACGCGGTAGCCGTCGTCCATCGCGTCGCCGAAGCGATCGAGGACGCGGTAGGTGAAGCCGGCGGGGAGGTCCAGCACCCCCTCGGGATCGGCGACGAGCGGGCCGTAGAGGGCCGCGCGGGCGCTGCGGGGCCGGCCGGCGAGGGCGCCAGCGAGGGCGGCGAAGGTGGCGCCGCCGAAGACAAAGGCGCGGCGGCCGAGGGCGACGCGGGCGTGCGAGGTCGTAGGCATGCGGGCTAGTTTGCGGCAGATCGCGGGTCCGCTCAATCCCGCACGCGGCCAGCTGGCGCTTCGTGTGTCGCCGAGGTGTCGCCAAGGCGTCGCGATCGCGTCGTCGGCGATCCTCAGGAAGCGTGGGGGCTCGGGTACACTCGGCGCGATGACGACGTTCACCGGCACGGTCCGCTACAACGATCTCGAGGGTGGTTTTTTTGAGCTGGTCACCGCCGAAGGCGACGTCTATCGGCTCAGCGACGCCGGCGCGGCGAAGGCGGGGGATCGCGTGCAGGTCGAGGGCGAGGTCGAGGAGGGGGGCTTCGGGATCCAGATGAGCGGGCCGAGCCTCGTGGTCGAGTCGATCAAGGTCCTTTAATTTTCTGATCTAAAATTTTTGATCTCGATAGGTCAGGATGCTGCTCGAGACGACCGCGATCTTCCTCGCGACCGCGGTGGTCGCGGCGCCCCTCTTTAAGCGGCTCGGGCTCGGCTCGGTGCTCGGCTATTTGGTCGGCGGGGCGGTGATCGGTCCGTCGGGGCTCGGGCTGATCCAGGAGGTGGAGGCGACCCTGCACTTCGCCGAATTCGGGGTCGTGCTGCTGCTGTTTATCATCGGCCTCGAGCTCCAGCCGAGCCGGCTCTGGCGGCTGCGCGGCGCGGTGTTCGGGCTCGGCGGCGCGCAGGTGATCGGCACAGGGGCGCTGCTCGCGGGCGTCGGTTGGGCGCTGGGGCTGGGGCTCGCGCCCGCGGTGGTCGCGGGGCTGGCGTTGGCGATGTCGTCGACGGCGTTCGCGACGCAGATCCTCGGCGAGCGGCGCGAGCTGGCGGCGCCGCACGGGCGCGCGGCGTTCGGGATCTTGCTCTTCCAAGACCTCGCGGCGATCCCGCTGTTGGCGATCGTGCCGATGCTCGGGGCAGGCAGCGGCGCGGCGGAGGGCGGCGGGGCAGGCGGGCTGCTGCTCGCGGCCGGGGTGATCGGCGGGCTGGTGATCGCGGGGCGCTTCCTGCTGCGGCCGATCTTCCGCTTCATCGCTTCGGCGCGCAGCCACGAGCTGTCGGTGGCGACGGCGCTGCTGGTGGTCCTCGGCACCTCGATCTTGATGGAGCAGGTGGGCCTGTCGATGGCGCTCGGGGCGTTCATCGCCGGGGTGCTGCTGGCCGACTCGGAGTACCGCCACGAGCTCGAGGCGAACATCGAGCCGTTTAAGGGGCTGCTGCTGGGGCTCTTCTTCTTGGCCGTAGGCATGTCGGCGAACCTGCGCCTGCTCGTCGAGGAGCCGCTGACGCTGGTGGGGCTGGCGCTCGGGTTGGTGGCGCTGAAGGGGGCGGCGCTGTTCGGGCTGGGTCGCGCGTTCGGGCAGCCGACGAGCAGCGCGTCGAGCTTGGCGGTGTCGATCTCGCAGGGCGGGGAGTTCGCGTTCGTGATCTTCGGCGTGGGGATCGCGTCGGGGGTGCTGGCCGCGTCCGTCGTCGAGCGGCTGGTGGTGGTGGTGACCTTGTCGATGGTGCTGACGCCGCTGCTCTTCATCGCGCGCGACCGGCTGGAGGCGCGGCGGGCGGCGAAGGCGGCGCCGCGGCCCTTCGACGCGATGCCGGATGAGGCGAGCGAGGTGATCATCGCCGGTTTCGGGCGTTTTGGGCAGATCGTCGCGCGGGTGCTGCGGCTGCGCAGGATCTCGTTCACCGCGCTGGACGTGAGCGCGGAGCACGTCGACTTCGTGCGCCGCTTCGGCAACAAAATTTACTACGGCGACGCGTCGCGGCTCGACCTGCTGCGGGCGGCGAAGGTCGAGCACGCGCGGCTCTTCGTGCTGGCGATCGATGACGTCGAGGCGTCGATGCGGACGCTGCGGACGGTGCGTGAGCACTTTCCTGGGGTCCGGGTGATCGCGCGCGCGCGCAACCGGCCGCACGCGTACGCGCTGCTGGCCGAGGGCGTGGAGGTGGTGGTGCGTGAGACTTTTGCAGGGAGCTTGGAGGCGGCGCGGCGGGCGTTGCAGGAGCTGGGCTTCAGCGTCGCGGAGGCGACCAGGACGACCGAACGCTTCGCCGAGTACGATGAGCGGCAGGTGCAGGAGATGTACGTGCACCGCGAGGACACGGCGAAGCTGATCGCTTCGGCGCAGCACTTCACGGCGGAGCTCGAGCGGCTCTTTGAGGACGACGCGCGGCAGTTGCCGCCGCGTTGACGCGGTGGGGCCGGCTAGCGGCTGAGCGTGAGCTGGTACTTGCCGCAGGTCTGGCCGGCGTCGATCCGGTAGACGCGCAGGTAGAGGACCCCCGGCCAGGGGACCTGGCTCTCGCCCGGCGGGGTGCAGCACTCGGGGAGATCGTCCGCAAAAGTCCACTCGGTGAGGCCGGTCGCGAGGCCGCCGTCGCCGCCGTCGCCGCAGCTCGCGGCCTGGCCGTCGCAGGGGGCGCCGGTGTTGATGTCGAAGCGGAAGGCGTCGGCGTCGTTGGTAGCGAACTTGATCGTCGGTACGCCGCCGCCGGGGCGCTGCACGGCCTGGAAGGTGACCTTGTACCAGTCCGAGAGGCCAGGTGTGATGATCGTGACCTCGGGGCTCATCTTTTGATCGCCGACGGCCAGGTTGCCGAGGTCGTTCGGGTTACCGCACAGGTTGCCGAGGCCGTCGGCGCAGTCGAGCTCGGTGTCTTCGCCTTCGGTCTCCTCTGCGGTGGTGGCTCCGTCGCTCTCGCCGCTGCCGGTGCCGCTGGTGGTCGTGCTGGTGCTGGATCCGGCGGAGCCGCTGCCTTGGGTGGTAGTGGTGGTGGTCGCGCTGGCGCTGCCTGGGTCGCTGTCGCTGGTGGTCTGGCCGCCGCCGCCACCGGCGCTGAGCTGACCGGCGCTGAAGGAGCCGCCGCCGTCATCGCCCGAGCTACACGCGGCCGCCAAAGATCCGGCGAGCGCCCAGATCCGCGCGGAGGAGCGGACAGAAGCAGAAGAAGCAGGAGACGCAGAAGACGCTGCCCGGGGGTTGCTCGACCTCGCGCTCATGAGAGGTGGGTAGCGGGCTTTCGCGCGCGGGGCAAGTGCGCAGCGGCCAGCGAGCCGGTCACGCTCACATCCGCGCAGGGGCGGGGATCCCCAAGACGTCGAGGCCGCGCGCGAGCGCGCGGATCGTCGCCTGGACGAGCAGGAGGCGCCCTTGGAGGAGGGGACCCTCGCTCGACTTGACCGGGCAGGCCTGGTTGAAGCGGTTGAACGACTTGGCGAGCTCGTAGAGGTAGGTGCAGAGGACCGAGGGGCGGAGCTGCTGGGCCGCTTGATGGATCACGGCGCTGAGCTGGTCGAGGGTGATCACCAGCTCGCGCTCCTGCGGGGCGGCGAGGGCGGCGGTCGCCTTGGTGATCGCCGCCGCCTCGCCGGCGAGCAGCGCGGGGCTGAGGGTCTTGCCCTCGTCGGCGCAGCGGCGGAGGATCGAGGCGCCGCGGGCGTGGGTGTATTGCAGGTAGGGGCCGGTGTTGCCCTCGAGGTCGAGCCAGGCCTCGAGATCAAAGACGATCTTCTGCTGCACGTCGCGCGCGAGCATGCCGTACTTGATCGCGCCGAGGGCGACCTGATGGGCGGTGGCGGTGATCTCCTCGTCGCTCCAGGCGCCGCGGAATTTCTCTAAGTAGGCGGCCTCGACGTGGGCGGTCATGCGCTCGCGCAGCGCGCGGAAGAGGATGACGTTGCCCTTGCGACCGGACATGGCGCCGTCGCTGAGCTCGACCATCTCATACGGGACGTGCTGGCAGCGGGCGGCCTGCGCGAAGCCCATCTTGTTTAAGGTGAGGAAGACGTGGCGGAAGTGGTCGCTCTGGCGGACGTCGACGACGTAGATCGAGCGGTCGATCGCAATTGTTCAAATTTGAGGCGGGCGAGCGCGAGGTCCTTGGTCGAATAGAGGCTGGTGCCGTCCTTCTTGCGGAGCATAAAGAAGGGCATGTGCTTGACCTCCTCGTTGATGACGCCGACGGCGCCCTCGCTCTCGATAAAGACGCCGCGGGCGAGGTGCTCGTCGACGAGGCGCAGGCCCTCTTCGTCGACCTCGCTCTCATAAAAGAGGTGGTCGAAGGTGACGCCGCACCAGCGGTAGATCTCGGAAAAATCGGCGAGGGACCACTGGCGCGTCTGCTCCCAGATCGCGATCAAGGTCGGGTCGCGGGCCTCGAGCGCGCGCAGGAGCTCGGTGGTGCGCGCCTTCGCGGCGGCGAGCGCGGCGGCGGCGGCGTGGTCGCCGGCGGCGGCTCGCTCCTCCCACTGCTCGAGCTGCACGTGCGCGCGGGTGTAGAGCTCGCCGAGCCACTCGCCGCGGCCGCTGGCCGGCGGCTGGCGCTCTTCGTCGGTGAGGCGGTCGAGGTACCACCAGAGGCACTTGGCGATGTGGGCGCCGACGTCGCCGAAGTAGTTGGCGGCGATCACGGGATATCCATCGGCGCGGAGCAGGCGGACCAAGGCGTCGCCCAAGCAGAGGTTGCGCAGGTGGCCGACGTGGAAGGCCTTGTGGGTGTTGGGCTGCGAGAACTCGATCATGATCCGCTCGCGCTGCGGCGGCGGCGGGTCGGCGGGGCGGACGCCCGCGAGCGCGGGTAGGACGAGCGCAGCGGCGCCGCCGACGGCCAAGCGGACGTTGACGTAGGCGCCGGCGACGTTGGCCTCGGCGATGAGCGCGTCGGCGCTGAGGCGGGCGGCGAGCTCGGCGGCGATCTGCGGGGGCGCGCGGCGCAGGGCCTTGGCGAGGCGAAAGCAGGGGAAGGCGAGGTCGCCGAGGCTGGGATCCGGGGTGGGGGCGAGCAGCCCGCGGACGTCAGCGGCGCTGAGGGCGGCGTCCTCGGGGAGCGCGGCGTGGATCGTGCGGGCGATGGCTTCGGCGAGCGCGTGATCGGCCATGGGCCCGCGAGGGTACACCAGCGGCTAACGGGCGGCGATCCGCGCGATGACCTGGAGGCGACGCGGCGAGCTCGGATCGAGCTCGATCAGGCTGATGGCGCTCTGCAGGGTCTCGACGACGTAGAGGCGCTGGCGGGCGGCGTCGACGATGAGCTCGTTGGGGCCGCCGCCGACCGGGATGGTCGCGATCTTTAAAAAAGCGCCGCGGCTGATCACGGCGATCTGGTCGTCGCCATAACAACTGACGAAGGCGAGGCGCTCGCCGCTGGGCCCGTTGTCATAGAGGGCGAGCAGGTTGGGGTTGTTGCACAGCGGGACGGTGGCGAGCACGGCGTCGCGGGCGTCGCCGTCTTCGCCGACGCGGGTGTCGACGCGGGTGAGCGCGGGCGGGGTGGTGTGCACGACGAGCAAGTGGTCGCCGGCGGGGTCCTCAAAGCGGAGGTCGCCGATGTAGGGCCGATCTTCGACGACCTGCGGGTTGACGCCGAGCAGCGCCAGGTCGTCGAGGACTTGAAGCACGTCGACGCCGACGGCGACGGTGAAGCGGCGAAGGCCAGGCCAAAAACGGTGGCTGGCGTAGAGCAGCGGGCGGGTGCAGCCGCGGGTGAGGGCCGGCGCGTCGTCGGGGCGGCAAGGGCGCGCGGCGACGCCGAAGCCGCCCGCGTAGGTGGTCTCGCTCAAGGGGTCGCTGCGGAAGAGATCAAATTTGATGTCGACGATCTCAGGGCCGCGCTCGCCGTCGAGGTCGATGAGGGTCATCGCGCCGCCGGTGAGGTGCGGCAGGTAGGCGTAGCGAAACTCTCGATCGACGACCAAGCGGGCGGCGTCGACCGGCAGCCTGGTGGTGGCGTCGTAGCGGCGCTCCAAGGTGTGGTCCCGGTCGCAGGCGCCGACGGCGTCTTGGCCGCAGTCGAGGTCGAGGGCGCCGTCTGCGGCGATCTGCGCGTCGATCCAGGTGATCACGCGGGAGCGCGCGGAGGGGATGAGCAGGCGCAGGGGGCCGCCTTCACCGAGCGGACGATCGACGGCGATGTTGCCGGCGCCGGTGGGCAGGCGGAGCTGCGGCGCGCCTGCGATCAAGGGTTGGACGTCGCAGTCGGCGACCTCGGGGGACGCGGCGCTGGGCCGGCAGATCCCGTCGCGGGCGTCGAGATCGGCGAGGGCGTCGTCGAGGCGCGCGAGGTCGAGGGCGATCAGCGAGGCGCTGGGGCCTCGGAGGTCGAGGTCGCTGTTGACGACGAAGAGGCGCTCGCCTCCAGGGCTGAGGGCGGCGCCCGTGGGCAGCCGCAGGGCGGGTAACGCGTCGTCCGCGGGGTCTTCGGCGCCGCAGGCCGTGAGGGCGAGGGCGAGGGCGAGGGGCGCGGCGAGGCGGCCCCCGTCACGGATCGTTCTTGTTCTTCTTGAGCGAGGCGAGCGCAACGCGGCGAGGATCGCATAGAGGGCGGCGCTTTTTCGCATGGACGCGGAGCCGCCGGAGAGGCGCGTGCGCTCGCCAGCGCGCGGATCATGCGCTAAAGTGCGCGCGTCTGATGTCGTCGCCCGCGCGCGTGCAGCTCGATCTCTTCGGCGGAGAGCCGGCCGCTGCGGCGCCTCGTCGCGGTGAGGTCGAGCCCGCGGCGCTGGCGGCGGGGTTGGCCGCGCTCGCCAGCGCGTTGCCGCCGACGCTCCACCTCGGCACCTCGTCCTGGTCTTCTCCGGGCTGGCAGGGCCTGGTGTACGCGGGCCGGCATTCGCCCGAACGCCTCGCGCGCGCGGGGCTCGGCGCGTACGCGCAGCACCCGCTCTTTCGCACGGTTGGGATCGATCGCGGCTACTACGGGCCGATCCCGGCGGCGGAGCTGGCAGCCTACGCGGCGGCGGTGGGCCCAGGCTTTCGGTTCCTCTTGAAAAGTCATGAGGCGGTGACCTGCGCGGTGTACCCGCGGCACGCGCGGTACGGGGCGAAGCGTGGGCTGGCGAGCGCGGAGTTCCTCGACCCGGTGTACACGACGGAGGTGATCGTCGGGCCAGCGATCGCGGGGCTGGGGGCGGCGTTGGGTCCGATCTTGTTTCAGTTCGCGCCGCAAGACGTCGCGGGGCTGGGCGGGCCGCGGCGCTTCGCCGAGCGCTTGTACCGCTTTTTACAAAAATTGCCGCGGGGGCCGATCTACGCGGTGGAGCTGCGCAACGCGGAGCTGCTGAGCGAAGACTACGCGGCGGCGCTGCGGGCGGCGGGCGCGTGCCACTGCGTCAATGTGTACCCGGGCATGCCGTCGCCGCTGCTGCAGCGGCAGCGGGCGTTGACCGATGACGCGGCGGCGCTGGTGATCCGCTGGATGTTGCACCCGCGCCTCTCGTACGAGCAGGCGCGGGCGCTCTTTGAGCCCTTTGATCGGCTGGTGGAGGAGGACCCAGCGCGGCGCGCGGCGATCGCTTCGTTGTGCGTCGAGGCGGCGCGCTCGGCCCGGCCGACGTTCGTGATCGTCAATAATAAGGCGGAGGGGTCGTCGCCGTCGTCGGTGGTCCGCTTGGCGGAGGCGATCGCGTCGCGCCTGCGCGGCGAGGCCGGCGCGTGAGCTGAGCGGGCTGCGACCGGTCGGCTCGGCCGCGCTCGCCAGCGTGTTGCGCCCGATGCAGGTCGGGAGGACACTGCCGGGCGGGAGCGTGCGACGATGAGCGAAGCGCCAGTGACCAAGGGCAAGCGCCTGCTGCGGCTCGCTGGTATGACGGCCTCGGTCGCGGGCTCGTACGCGGCGACGCGGCTGCGCGGGGTGTTCCAATCGGCGGAGGCGGCGGCGGCGGACGTCAGCGCGACGCATGAGCGCAGCGGCGCGTTGATCGCCAAGACGCTCGGCGAGCTGAAGGGAGCGGTGATGAAGGTGGGGCAGATGGCGTCGATCGCGACCGATCTGCTGCCCCCAGAGCTGGCGGAGCCGCTGCGGGCGCTGCAACGAGAGGCGCCGCCGATGTCGTACGCGGTGATCGCGGCGCAGATCGAGCGCGAGCTGGGCGCGCCGCCCGAGCGCCTGTTTCGCCGCTTCGACGAGGTGCCGTTCGCGGCGGCGTCGATCGGGCAGGTGCACCGCGCGGTCACAGACGACGGGCGCGAGGTGATCGTCAAGGTGCAGTACCCAGGCGTGGATGAGGCGGTCGACTCCGATCTGCGCCACTTGAAGCTGGTGCTGCGGGCCAGCGGGCTGGTGAGGATCAAGAAGCAGGCGCTCGACGCGGCGTTCGCGGAGGTCCGCGATCGTTTGCACGAGGAGCTCGACTACTGCAACGAGGCCGACAACCTGCGCCTCTTCCAGGGCTTCCATCGGCCGCTGCACCCGTATTTAATTATCCCGGAGGTGGTCGGCGAGCGCTCGTCGCAGCGGGTGCTCACCCTGACCTATGAGCCAGGTGATCGGATCACCGAGCTGGGGGCGCGCTACGACCAGGGGATGCGGGATCTGATCGGTCACAGGATCTTCACGATCTTCGCCGCGCAGCTGTTCGAGCTCGGGGTGATCCACGCGGACCCGAACCCGGGCAACCTGGCGGTCCGCGCGGACGGCAGCTTGGTGCTCTATGACTTCGGCTGCGTGAAGCGGGTGCCGCCCGCGATCATCGACGCGTACCGGGCGACGATCCGCGCCGGGATCGCCGAGGACTATGCTGGCGTCGAGCAGGGGCTGCTGGCGCTGGGGGTGCGAAACCCCGAGGGGCCGCCGGTCGAGCTGTCGTACTACAAGCCGTGGCGCGACGCGTTCGCGCTGCCCTTCCTCGAGCAGGAGATCTTCGACTGCGCGGCGGTGACGATCCACGATGACGTGCTGAAGCTGGTGCCGGGCGCGCTGAAGCGGCTAGCCTCGTTTCAGCCGCCGCCGGAGCTGGTCTTCATCGACCGGATGGTCGCCGGTCACTACGGGAACCTGCGCCAGATCCGCGCGCGCGGGCGCTTCTTAAAGATCGTCGAGGGATATCTTTAACAGCTAGAAGGCGAGGCGCTTGCCGTCGATGTCGGCGGGCGCTTCGATGCCGAGCAAGGCGGCGATGGTCGGCGCGATGTCGACGGTCGAGGCGGGCTCGAAGCGCCAACCCGCGGGGACCTGGGCGCCGAAGAAGATGATCGGGACCTCGCGGTCATAGGCGTAGGGGGTGCCGTGGCTGGTGCCGCGGGGGCGGTTGTTGACGAGCCAGCCAGGGAGCGACTGGACCTGGACGTCGGGGCTGCGGGTGGGGACGAAGCCGCGTCGATAGAACTCGAGCCAGGGGCGATCGGGTGTGTGCGTCTGGCCGGCGAGATCTTCGTAGGTGTAGGCGTCGACGAGGTAGGGCAGCGCGCGCAGCTCAGCGGCGACGGCGGCTCGCGTGCCGGCCGGGTCGAGATCGGGCGCGGCGCTGAGGTCGAGCCAGATCGCCTCGTTGTGGGCGAAGAAGGTGAACGGCTGCTCCAGGCCGAGGCGCTCGGCGACGCGCATGATCGCGCCCTGTACGTCCGCTTCAAAGGCGGCGCCGAGGACCCGCCCGGCCGAACCACCGCGCGCGGTCGTGATCTCGGGCAGCGGGGCGACGCCGTGATCGGAGGTCAAGACGAGGGCGTAGTCGCCAGGCAAGGAGGCGTCGAGGTGACGGAGTAGATCGCCGAGGTGACGATCGAGGTGGAGGTAGTAGTCGACGAGCTCGTGGCTGTCAGGCCCGAAGCTGTGGCCGACGATGTCGGCGCTCGAGAGGCTGATCATCAAGAGATCGGGGGCGTCGTCCTCGCCGAGGCGCTCGCCCGCGATCAGGCGCTTGGCGAGCTCGAGGGTGAGGGCGTCGCCGCGCGGCGAGCCGCCGAGCGCCTTGCGATAGCTGGCGCGCGCGGCCGCGTCGTCGTCGCTGGCGGCGCCGAGCCGGTGGGGGAAGGTGGTGTGCACGCCGTCGCCCTCGGTGGCGACCGCGTCGGCGCCGATGAAGTCGTAGCGCTCCGGCGATAAGGTGCGCCGCCAGGGCTCTCCGTAGCCCGCGTCGAGCGCGGGCGAGGCGTTGAACTCGAGCAGCCACGCGGGCAGGGCGGGGCCGTAGTAGCTGGAGCTGACGTAGCCGGGGACCGAGGGCTCGTACCAGAAGGCGCCGTCCGGGCGCTCGCCGCCCATCAGGACGCTGGCGCGGTCCTTGAAGGCGAGCGCGTAGACCTTGCTCTGCGGGACCTGTCTTTTGAGCCAGTCACCAAGGGCGCCCTGGAGCAGCGCGGCGGGCGAGCGGCCCTGCAGGGCGGCGGTGTCGACGCCGGGCGGGCCGACGATCGGCGCGTCGGCGTCAGCGGCCGCGTAGGTGGCGACGCGCCGGTCGCGGTCGAGCCACTCGTTCTGGATGATGCCGTGGCGGCGGGGCGTACTGCCGGTGACGACGGTGGCGTGGCCGGGTGCGGTCATGGTGACGGCGTAGGGGATAGAGCTGTCCTTAAAGACAGCACCATGCTCGCGCAGGCGGGCGAGGCCGTCGCGGAGCTCATGAGCGAAGCGGTCGAGGTAGTCGCCGCGCATCTGGTCGACGACGAGGACGACGACGAGCCGCGGCGTCGCGCGGGCGGCGGGCGGCGGCGGCGCGCCGGTGGCGACGTCGGTCGCGCGCCGCGAGGGGCAGGCGAGGCAGAGCGCCGCAGACAGCGCGGCGAGGAGGAGGCGAGGGTTCGACCCGAACACGCGGTGAGTGTCGCAGCCCGCGGGCGTCGGCGGGTGCGAGGGTCGAGGCGGTCTTGGCGCCTCCGTCGCGTGAGCAATGCCCGGTTGATCGCCGGTTTGCTCGGATTGACAGGTCTCGGGCTCGATCGCCACACTCAAGGCGTTCGCTCAGGAGATCCGTTATGGCCGTTCGCATCGTCTCTTCCACCCTCGCTTGTGCCTTCCTTCTCTGCGGCTCGCTGGTCGCGTGCGGCGGTGCTCCCGCGCAGCCCCAAGGTGAAAAGGTCGCCGCCGCTGCTCCCGCCGCTCCGGCGGTGGTTGAGGCCGCTCCCGCCGCGGCTGACGCGAAGGGCGAGGGCGAAGAGGGCTGCATTTATGGTGAGAAGCATGAGGAGAAGAAGGGCGAGGGCGAGGAGGGCTGCCCGCACGCCGAGGGGGGTCATGGCGGCGCGGCCGGCGACGGCGGTCACTTCGGCGCGGCCTTCGCGATGAGCGAGAGCAAGCCGCTGGCGGAGGTGCTCGCGTCGGCCGGCGCGGCCCCGTCAGAGTCGGCGGTGCAGGTGCGCGGTCAGATCGACACCGTGTGCCAAAAGAAGGGCTGCTGGTTGGTGCTCAAGGACGGCGAGCAGACGGCGCGCGTCTTGATGAAGGACCACGCCTTCACCGTGCCGATGGACTCGAAGGGCAAGCCCGCGGTGGTCGAGGGCACCCTCGCGTCGCGCACCTTCAACGAGAAAGAGGTGAAGCACCTCGAGAAGGACGGCGGCGGCGATCCGGCGGCGGTCGGCGGCGAGCGCACGGAGTACGTGCTGACGGCCTCAGGGATCGCGATCACCAACAGTTAGTCGAGGGCGAAGGTGCGCCTTCGAGCAGGCCAGCCGCTCCCCCACTTCTTGTGGGGGGAGCGGCTGGTCTCGTCGTTGGGCGCTGGCTGTGATCGCTGACACGCCGGCGCTCCGCAGCGATGGTGTAGGGTGCAGCGCCTTATGGAGCTGCCCGCCAAGTCTGCCCCCGCCCGTCCATCGACGCCCTCCGAGGCGAGCATCCGCTGCTTCGATCCGGCGACCGGCGAGTGGCTCGGGGATGTCCCGGTGGCCAGCCCCGACGAGGTGCGCGCGCGGGTGCAGCGGGCGCACGAGGCCCAGCGAGCGTGGGGCACGAGCAGCTTCGGCGAGCGCCGGAGGCTCCTGAAGAAGATCTTGGCGCACCTGTTGGAGCACACCGACGAGCTCTGCCAGATGATCTGCAGGGACGCCGGAAAGACCCTCGAGAACGCGGTGATGGGGGAGATCTGGCCGGTGTGCGAGAAGCTCCGCTACACGATCGCCCACGGCGAGGCGGCGCTGCGGCCGCGGCGGGTCTCCCCGGGTATGCTGCTCCATAAGACAGCGACGATCGAGTACCACCCGCTCGGGGTGATCGGGGTGATCTGCCCGTGGAATTTCCCCCTGCAGAACGTCTTAGGTCCGACGATCCCGGCGCTCTTCGCCGGCAACGCGGTGGTCGTCAAGGTGTCAGAGTGGACGTCGTGGTCGGCCGCGAGGATCCAGGCGATCTTCGACGAGGCGCTCGACTCGATCGGCCGGCCTCGCGACCTCGTGCAGGTGATCGCGGGCTATGGCGAGACCGGCGCGGCGCTGGTCTCAGGCGGGGTGGGCAAGATCATCTTCACCGGCTCGATGGGCAACGGCCGCCGCGTGCTCGCCGAGAGCGCGAAGACGCTGACGCCGGTGATCCTCGAGCTCGGCGGCAAAGATCCGATGATCATCTGCGAGGACGCCGAGGTCGAGAAGGCCGCCCACGCCGCGCTCACCGGCGTGTTCATCGCCTCAGGGCAGATGTGCCTGGCGGCCGAGCGGATCTACGTGCACGAGGCGGTGTATGACCGCTTCGTCGCGCGGGTGGTGGAGATCGCGGGGCAGCTCCGACAAGCGCCGCCGCTCACCGGCCCGGAGCCGGTCGACGTCGGCGCGATGACGATGCCGGGGCAGGTCGAGATCGTCGAGCGTCTGGTCCAGGACGCGCTCGCGAAGGGCGCGGTGGCGCGGGTCGGCGGGCGCCGCGGTCGCCTGGCGAGCGGTAACTTCTTCGAGCCGACGGTGCTGACTGGGGTCGACCACACGATGGACATCATGCGGGACGAGACCTTCGGGCCGGTGATGGCGATCGTCCGGGTCAGCTCGGATGATGAGGCGATCCGCCTCGCCAATGACACCAGCTTCGGCCTCGGCTCGACGGTGTTCTCGCGCAGCCCGGCGCGCGCGCGCCGGATCGCCGGCGCGCTGGTCGCCGGCTCGACCTGCATCAACGACTTCAGCCTCGCTTATATGGCGAACGCGCTGCCCTTCGGCGGGGTGCGCGGCTCCGGGTTCGGCCGCCTCAACGGCGTCGAGGGGTTGCGCGCCTGCTGCAACGTGAAGTCGGTGCTCGGCGATCGTGTGCCGCTTCATCGGCCGATCAAGCTCTACCCGGTGCAGTCGGGCGACTACGAGCGGGCGAGGTCGACGATCCGCATGATCTACGGGCGAGGCCTCAAGGCGCGGGTGGAGGCCGCGCTCAGCCTCGTCCGTGGGGCGGTGAAGCGACGCCGTTAGCTCGTGGTCTCGTCGTCAGGCTCGCTCTGGGCGCTGCGAAAGCGCAGCGAGACCACCCGCGCGAGCTCGAAGAGGAAGATCCCGGCGAGCTCGGGCGCGCCGAATTGGAGGCCGCGGAAGGCCTCAAAGCTGAGCCGCAAGAGCTCGGCGTCGTCGATCACGGTGATGGTGGCGGAGCGCGGCTTGCCGTCGAGCAGGGCTTGTTCGCCGACGACGGAGCCGGCCTCGATTGTGCCGACTCGGCGCACGCGCTCGCCGTCGCGCGCGGCGACGAGCACGGCCAAGGTGCCCTGGCGGACGATGTACATGCCGCGGTCTACCGTGCCCTGCTTGATCAGGACGTCGCCCGGGCGCACCCGCTTGACCTCCATGTGCTCGAGCAGGCGCGCCCACTGCTCCGGCGGGAGCGCGGCGAAGACGCCGAGCCGGGCAGGATCGGTCGTCGGGTCGACAAGACGGGGAGGCGTCGCGCTCACGTGGACACGGTGGGACGATCGCGGCGCGTGCCGCCGGATGATCTGGGGGCCGATAGTAGCGGAGATCCTCGCGGGTTTCGATCTCCGGTGAGGCGCGCGTGAGCGCCGCGGCCCTCGGGCCGGGTCGGGCTCTGAATCGCTCGCGCTGACAGCGCCCCCGCGTGCTCGTCGCGCGATCAACGTTCTCTCGCCGCAAAACTGGTAGGCGAGCGGACGTCACACGCGCCGTTCGCTCTCCGGTATAGTGAGCTGGCGATGAATCGTCGATCTTGCTCAGCCCTGCAGGTGTCGCTCTTGGCTCCGCTCGCGGCGATCGTCGCTTGCGTCGACCCTGTGATGGTGACTCCGCCGCGCGATTGCTCGCTCGTCAGCCAGAACGGCTACGTGCTCGAGGTGATGCAGCGCTCCTACTTATGGAACACGGAGGTCCCTGCGGTGGATCCAGCGGCGTATGAGTCGCCCGCGGCGCTGCTGGCGGACGTCCGCTTCCGCGAGGTCGATCGCTGGAGCCGCGTCGCCGACAAGGTGCAGAGCGACGCGCTCTTTGAAGAGGGCAAGTTCATCGGCTTCGGCTTCAGCCACCGGCGCGATCAGGACGGCCGGGTCCGGGTGTCGTTCGTCGACGGCGACTCTCCGGCCTCACGCGCGGGCCTCCGTCGCGGTGACGAGCTGGTGCTGATCAATCAGCGCTCCATCGCCGAGATCGACGCGGGGCAGCTCTGGGGCGAGATGTTCGGGCCGACAGAGCTCGGGATCTCGCTCGATCTGCAGGTCGTCGGCGTCACCGGTGAGCTGCAAGACCTCGCGCTGACGAAGGACTGGGTGTCGATCGTGTCGGTGCCGGTCGCGGAGGTGGTCGAGCTCGACGGGCGCCAGATCGGCTATCTGGTCTTCAGCTCCTTCGTCGAGCCGGGTATCGACGAGCTGGACAGCGCCTTCAAGAAGCTGAAGGCCGCGGGGATCTCAGAGCTGGTGATCGATATGCGCTATAACGGCGGCGGTCGCCTCTCGGTGGCGCGTCACCTCGCGAGCCTGATCGCCGGCGACGCGGGCAAGCGCCGCGAGATCGTGTATCGGGTCGTCCACAACGAGGACCTCAGCGACGCCAATGAGTCGTACAAGCTCAGCCGCCTCGATGACGCCGTGAATTTGAGCCGCGTCTACTTTCTAACGACCGGCCGCACGCTCTCGGCGAGCGAGCTGGTGATCAACGCGGTGCGGCCGTATGTCGACACCTATGTGGTCGGCGGGGCGACCGGGGGCAAGCCGGTGGGCATGCGCTCGTTCGAGTTCTGCGACAAGATCCTCTTCCCGATCACCTTCCGCTTGGTCAACGCCGCCGGCGAGACCGACTACTTCGACGGGCTCGCCCCGGACTGCGCGGCGATCGACGATCTCTCGCATGAGCTCGGCGATCCCAAGGAGGCCTCGTTGGCCGCCGCGCTGACGTTGATCCGCGACGGCTCCTGCGAGGTCGACATCGACGCCGGGGCGCCAGCACCCGCGCCGGAGGAGCTGCTCTTGCGCGAGGATCCCTGGCGGGCGCTGGTCGGCCGCTGGTAGTCGCGGCGTCGGCGGCGAGGGTCAGCCGCCCTCGTCGATGACGCGCGCGCCCTCCATGATCAGGCCTGTGATCGAGAGGGAGATCTCTGGAGTGATCTCCAGCTCGAGAGGCGCGAATTCGAAGCGTCCGCTGCGCCAGGTGAACGCCCGGAAGATCGCCGCCTCGTTGCGAGCCGCGCCGTCATCGAGGGTCGCCGCGAGCGCGCGCCCCTTCTTGATGTAGATCCGCAGGACGGCGCTCGGGTCGCGGTTGTAGACGACGAGCAGGCCGGACTTGCGCTCCATCTCGAGCAGGGTCAACGCGGAGGGCAGGCCGATCTCCGCGAGCTCGCCTGAGATCGCGCGGTCGTCGACCAAGTCGAGGATCCTGTAGTGCTGCCGCAGCTCGCGCTCGACCTCGTCGCGGCGGGTGAGCAGCCGGCGAATTCGGAGCTCGAGCTCCTCGAGCTCGAAGGGCTTGCTCAGGTAGTCGTCGGCGCCGATCCGCAGCCCGTGGATCCGGTCCTGGGCGCCCCCGAGGGCCGTCAAATAGATGATCGGGGTGAAGACGAAGTCCGCGTCGGCGCGCAGGCGCTTGCCGAGCTCCCAGCCGTCCATCTTCGGCATCAACACGTCTGTGATCACGAGGTCGGGGCGCCAGCGGTGAAGCAGCGCGAGCGCCTCCTCGCCGTCGCTCGCGGTCTTCACCGCGTACCCGTGCCCGCTCAAGAAGCGCCCCAGCAGCCGGCGCACGCCCGCGTCATCATCGACCACCAAGATCTGCGAGGCTTCGGCCATTCACCTCCGGCGCTTCGCGCCGTCCGCCGCGAGGATAACCGCGATAACTCGCCGAGCGCCGGATTGCTGACGAGTCATCAGCGCGCGTGCAAAAGCGCGCTGTGCTCGCGCGCCAAGTCGCGGTCTCGCGCCCTGGTTCAGCGGCGGCGCGGGCCTCTGCGCGATCTGCACCGTCTGGACGATTCTCATGGTTTTGTGCTTAGATTCTCCCCTAAAGCAAAGGGCTGCAGCGGCGCGGACGTGCGCCCCTGGCCCCGCGCTCCACCGCGAAAGCGCCAAAAAGCTCCCGCAAGCACGAAGGACGCATCCATGGATCTCAAGACTGTTACCAAGCTCCTCCAGGAGGTCGAAGACGGCCTGGGCGGCGGTCTGGCTGCCTGCGACGTCTTCAGCAAGCAGTCGGGCATGTCGATCGCTGGCATCCGCACCGCACCGAAGGCGTGCGCGCTCTTCAACGTGGTGATGGAGCGGACCACGGAGGCGATCAAGAAGTCCGGCCTGCCGATCCCCGATCAGCTCCAATCGCTGATGATCCAGCTCGGCGTCGACAACGAGAACCCGCTCGTCTTGATCGCCGTGATCGAACTCGACTCGAAGTACCGCATGGGTATGGCGGTCGACCTCACGAAGTCGTCGCTCGGCCTGCTGATCAGCGTGGTCCTCCCGGACGTGCTCGGTCCGCTGCGCCAGTCGCTGACCTCCGGCCGCTCCGCCTGAGCGTTGTCGCTGGCTCGCCTGAGAGAGCTCTCAGTCCCAGGAGGACTGGGGGCTCTCTTGTTTTGGTTCGTTCGGGGCTCTCTCGCCGCCCCGCGCTCGCCGTCTCCCTCTGCGGTCACGCTCCAGGTCCCGAGCGTTGGCCCTGAGAATGCAGACGTGAGGCAGGTAGCGGCGAGGCGGGATTGATCGCCGGATCAACGCCCTCGATCACCATCGAGCCGCCTCATTTCTTATACTGCGTTCGTCGATGCGAGGGCCCCGTGGACACGCTTGAGGATCTGCCGACGCTGCCGGTCGTCGTCTGCTCGGCGCAGCTCGCCGCGTCGGCGTTGGCGGCGGAGCTGCGGCGGCTGTCCGCGCAGCTCCGGGTCGTCGCGCGCGGCGAGCTGTTGGCGCTGCTCGAGGGCTTCTCGCTCGAGGACCCGCTGGTGGTCTTGCTCGACGACTCGCTGCTCGCTGGGCCGGGCCGCGCGGCGCTGCCAGAGCGCCTGCGCCGCAGCCCGACGCTGCGCCTCATCACGATCGGCGTGGGCGAGCTGGCCGATGACACGAGCGTGCCGGAGGCCCGACTCACCGCGGTCTTGGCGGGTGAGCCGCGGCCAGGCGAGCTGTTCCGGGCGGCCCGCAGCGCCCTGCGCGAGGCGGCCTACGAGGCTCGCCACCGCAAGCTCGCCGCTGAGGTCAGCCTGCGGGCCGCGCAGATCCACGAGCTCAACCGGATCGGCGTTGCCTTGTCGACCGAGCGCAACCAAGAGCGGCTCTTGGTGCGGATCCTCTCCGCCCTCCGCGATCTCACGGCGGCGGACGCCGGCTCCCTCTACCTCGCGGAGACCGGCGCCGACGGCCAGCGAGTGCTCCGCTTCACCGTCGCCCAGAACGACTCGATCCCGACGCCCGCGCTGGTGCGCTTCACCCTGCCGATCGAGCCGCGCACGCTCGCCGGTTATGTCGCGTGGTCTGGCCAGCCGCTCAACATCCCCGACGTCTACGCGATCTCAGGCGACCAGCCGTACTCGTTCTCAAAGGCCTTCGACGAGAAGACAGGCTATCGGACGCGCTCGATGCTGGTGATGCCGATGAAGAACCAGCTCGGGGAGATCATCGGCGTGGTGCAGCTCATCAACAAGCGCGGCTCGAGCGAGCGGCTCCCCGACCCGCCGCACCTCTGCTGTGACATCGTCCCCTTCGATGACCTCGCGGTCGAGCTCTCGACCTCGTTGACCTCGCAGGCGGCGGTGTGCATCGAGAATAACGTCCTGTATGAGGGGCTGAACGGCAACATCCAGGAGCTGAAGGACACGCAGGCGCAGCTGGTGCAGAGCGAGAAGCTGGCGAGCCTCGGTCAGCTCACCGCGGGTGTCGCCCACGAGATCAACAACCCGCTCGCCTTCACCCGCAACAACACGAGCCTGGCGATCGAGCGGATCGCCTCGGCGGCGCGGCGAATCGCCGTCACCGCCTGGATCGCGACGAGCGAGGAGGATCCCTTCGACCGCATCGACGCCGGTGAGGCGCTGCTTCGCCGCCTCGCGGAGGACCCGGCGCTGGCGGCCGACGTGCGCGAGGTGCAAGGCGAGCTCGGCGGGCTCTCGGTCGGTGAGCGGGTCGCTATCCTCGATCAGTTCATGGACTACGCGCGGCAGCGCAAGGAGATGGACGAGGGCAAGCTCGACGATCTGCTCTTCCGCGTCGGCACGCTGCTCGAGGAGAGCACGATCGGCCTCGGCCGGGTCGCTGAGATCGTCCGCGGGCTCCGCAACTTCTCGCGCCTCGACGAGGCCCACTTCCAAGACGCCGACATCGACGAGGGGATCAAGCAGACGCTGATGATCCTGCGCGAGCCTGCGCGCGAGCAGTCGGTCACGCTGGTCCCGGATCTCACGCTCACCCGGCCGGTGCCGTGCTTCCCCGCGAAGCTGAACCAGGTGATCCTGAACCTCATCAACAACGCGATCGACGCCTCGCCCGCGGGCTCAGAGGTCCGCGTGATCACGCGCGAGCGCGGCGACCACGTCGAGATCATGGTGAGCGATAGCGGCCACGGGATCCCGGAGGCGATCCGCACCAAGATCTTCGACCCGTTCTTCACCACGAAGCCCGTGGGCAAGGGTACAGGGCTCGGACTCGCGATCTCATACAGGATCATCCAGGAGCATCGCGGGAAGATCAGCGTCGCGCCCAACCAAGACGGCGTCGGCGTAGTATTCTCAATTCGGATCCCTGTCGCTCATCCGGAGCAGCAGGAGCAGGTGGTCGTCGCGGAGGTTCAATGAGGAGTAGGGAGCGCCTGGTCATCCCGTTCCGCTCGAAGGTGGTCGAGCCGATCTCACTCCTGCCACGGGAGGAGCGGCAGCGACGCGTCGAGGCGGCGGGCTTCAATCTCTTTCGTCTCGCTTCGGCCGACGTCTATATCGACCTGCTGACCGACAGCGGCACCGGGGCTATCTCGGTCTACCAGCTCGGCCGCTCGATGATGGGGGACGAGAGCTACGCCGGCTCGCGCTCCTTCGAGGAGATGCGCCGGCAGGTGCAGGAGACGATGGGCTTCCCCTTCACCATCCCGGTGCACCAAGGCCGCGCCGCCGAGCAGGTGCTGAACTACGTGATGATCCGGCGGAACTCGTTCGTCCCCGGCAACGCCCACTTCGACACGACCAAGGCGCACATCGAGATCGCGGAGGGCCGCGCGATCGACTGCACGATCGACGCCGGCCGCACCTCCGAGGGCAACTACCCGTTCAAGGGCAACATCGCGGTCTCCAAGCTCGAGCGGGTGATCGAGCGCTACGGCGCCCGCCACATCGCCTACATCCTGCTGACCATCACCTGCAACTCAGGCGGCGGCCAGCCGGTGTCGATGCAGAACATCCGCGACGTCCGCGCGCTGGCGTCGGCGCACGGCCTGCCGCTGGTCTTCGACGCCGCTCGCTTCGCCGAGAACGCGTACTTCATTAAAGAGCGCGAGCCTGGCTACAAGGACAAGTCGATCCCGGAGATCGTCCACGAGATGTTCTCGTACGCCGACGCGTGCACGATGAGCGCGAAGAAGGACGCGATCGTGCCGATGGGCGGCTTCATCGGCTGCCGCGACCCGGAGCTGTACGAGCGCCTCAAGACCCCGGCGATCCTCTTCGAGGGATTCTTCACCTACGGCGGCATGTCCGGCGCGGATATGGAGATGCTGGCGCAGGGCCTGCGCGAGGTGACGGACGTGACCTACTTGGCCTATCGCATCGGTCAGGTGCGTCGCTTCGGCGAGCTGCTCCAGTCCTTCGGGGTGCCGATCGTCGAGCCGGTCGGCGGCCACGCGGTCTTCATCGACGCCCGCAAGTTCTTCCCCAACGTGCCCGAGGACGAGTTCCCGGCGCAGCTCCTCTGCGCCGAGCTCTACCGCGAAGGCGGCGTACGCTGCGTCGAGGTCGGCTCGTGCTTGGTGGGTCGCGACCCGGACAGCGGCGAGAACATCCGCCCGCCGCTCGACCTCTGCCGCCTCACCATCCCCCGGCGGGTGTACACTTTCGAGCACTTGGAGTACGTCGCAGACGTCATACGCACAGTCCTTGAGGAGAGGGGCACCAAGCTGAAGCGCGGCCTCTGCTTCGACCACGAGGCGGAGGGGATCCGTCACTTCTCGTCGACGTTCCGCTACCTGTAGACCGAGAGAGAGGGTCCACGATGGGTTGGAAGGATTTTAAAAAGACCGGGCAGGTCCAAGCCGACACCAAGCTGTCGGCGTTGGGGCTGCTGATCGTCGACGACGAGAAGTCGATCGTCACCACGCTTGAGGAGAGCTTCCGCGGCCTCTTCAAGATCCACACCGCGACCTCGGGCAAGGAGGCGCTGCAGATCTTCCGCGACAACGAGATCAACTTGATCGTCAGCGACCAGCGGATGCCCGAGATGACCGGCATCGAGCTGTTCTCGCACATCAAGGACATCAACCCGACGACGATCCGGATCCTGCTCACCGGCTACGCTGACATCAACGCGGTGATCCGCGGGGTGAACGAGGGGCTCCTGTGGAAGTACGTCACGAAGCCGTGGAACGCCGAGGACCTGAAGGCGCTGGTCCGCGAGGGGGCGAGGAAGTACTACAAGGACGCCGGCCTCGACGCGCCGAGCTTCCGGATCCTCGGGGCCTGAGCGACGAAGAGGTCGGCCCCTCTCTCCCGATCTCCGCGAGCCCCAGGTAGGACGAACAAGAGGCCAGGTCCCAAAGACCAGGCCTCTTTCTTTGCGCGCCTGCGCCGCCGCTGCGCCGCGATCAGAGCAGCCGGCGCAGCAGCACGGCGCTGATGTTGTCGGGGCCGCCTTGATCGTTGGCCGCCTGCACGAGCTCGCGCACCGCCTGCTCGGGCGTGCACTGGGTGATGATCGCGTGCAAGTCCTCGGGCGGGACGACGTCGCTGAGGCCGTCGCTGCAGAGCAAGATGTTGTCGCCGACGGCGATGAGGCCGGCGTTGATGTCAGGGACGCCGCGCGACTTGCCGTGGCCGAGGCAGCGCGAGATCCGGCCGCGGTAGGGGTGCACGGCGGCTTGATCCTTCGTAATAACGCCCTTGGAGACCAGCTCTTGGACCATCGTGTGGTCGAGCGTGATCGGCGTCGCGGCCCGCTTGTCGACCAAGTAGGCGCGGCTGTCGCCAGAGTGGGCGACCCACATCTTCTCGCGCACACCCATCACCATCACCGCGGTGCAGCCCATGCCCTCGGTGTCGGGGTTCTTCTGGGTGTGCTCGGTGATCCGTTGGCTGGCGAGGGTGAACGCGTGGTAGAGCAGCTCGCGCGGGTTCTGCTTGCGGAAATTGCCGTCGACGTACGCGCTGATCGTCTCGACCGCGATCGCCGAGGCGACCTCTCCGGCGTTGTGGCCGCCCATGCCGTCGCAGACGATCGCCAAGTAGTAGCCGCGGCTGTCGTCCTCTTGCAGCGAGATCGCGTCCTCGTTGTGCTCCCGCGCCAACCCCGGGTCGCAGGCGCCAGCCATGTGCACCTCGAAGTTGCCGGGGTAGAGAGAGCGCCGGAAGAGCTTGTACATGAAACCCGGTGATAGACCGTAGGCGGCGTTCAGGGGGGTCGAAGCCTCGCCATCGTGGCACCCTAGCCCCGCCGGGGCAAGCCCGCGATCGGGCGGGTCAATTGCGAGCGAGCCCTCTGACGCCCCAAATTCCGAACCAAAGGGGAAGGCCCGGGAGCGCCTGGCGGCGCCCTCGGGCCTTCATTGGGCCGCTTTGGCCCTTCCGCGGTGGAGCTGAGGGGGATCGAACCCCTGACCTGAGCATTGCGAACGCTCCGCTCTCCCAGCTGAGCTACAGCCCCGCGAAGGGTCGGTAAGCTAACCGAAGCCGAGGGACGATGCAAGCGGTTCTTTGTGACCCCGCCGCGGCGTCGTCGCTGCGCGGCGCCGATCGCTGGGGCACACTCGCGGCGTCAGGATGGCGGCAGCGAGCAAGGCGGCGCGTGAGCGCCTCGATAAGGTGATGGTCGCTCGCGGTCTCTGCGAGAGCCGGGCGCGGGCGCAGGCGTTGATCGTCGCCGGCAAGGTCGTCGTGGGTGAACACACGAACACCAAGGCGGGCTCGTTGGTCCTCGCCGACGCGCCGATCCGCCTCCGCGGCGAGGACCACGGCTTCGTCTCCCGCGGCGGACTCAAGCTCCAGGGGGCGCTGGAGGCGTTCTCTGCCCTCGACGTGCGCGGCAAGGTGGCGATGGATGTGGGCGCGTCGACCGGCGGCTTCACCGACTGCCTGCTCCGAGCCGGCGTCGCCCGGGTGCACGCGGTCGACGTCGGTTATGGCCAGCTCGCGTGGAAGCTCGCCCAAGATCCGCGCGTGGTCGTGCACGAGCGCACCAACATCCGCGGCCTCGCGCCGTCGACCCTCGGCGAGGCGATCGCGGTGGTGGTCGCGGATTGCTCGTTTATCTCGCTGACCAAGGTGTTGCCGGCGCTGCCGCCGCTCTTGGCCGCGGAGGCCGAGGTGGTCGCGCTCGTGAAGCCGCAGTTTGAGGTCGGCCCCGAGCGGGTAGGAAAGGGCGGGATCGTCCGCGACGCCCGAGCGCAAGAGGACGCGCTCGCGGGGGTCGCGGCGGCTGCGAGCGCCCTCGGCTTCGTCGTCCGCGGCCGCTGCGACTCGCCGATCCTCGGCCGGGAGGGCAACCGCGAGCTGCTGCTGTGGCTCAGTTGGCGCGCCGCTCCGTAGTCTTTTTTGACGCGATCACGGCAGCGTGACGGTTCGCAGGCCGTCGGAGCCGGCGGCGTGGCAACCGATGCAGGCGTCCGGGGCGCCGTGGTAGCGGGGCGCCTCGCGATCGTCGGCGAGGTAGGACTCGTAGTACCAAGCGCCCGCGCGCTTCTCCATGATCGCGATGAAGCGCAGCGAGGCGCCCTCAGGATCGTCCCAGCCGTCGAGCACGACGATCGAGCCGTCCGGCCACGCGCTGAGGCTCATCGGCGCGGCGGCCGCGGCCTCGGCGAGTGTCGGGTTGAGGTAGACGTCCAAAAAATCGCCGTGGGTCGAGCGGCCCTGGAAGAGCGGCGCCGCCGCGACTCCCTGACTCGGCCGCGCCCAGCCGCGGTACCCAGCGCCCTCGACCGCCCGCAGCAGCCCAGCGTCAGGGCCAGGCGGCTCGATCGAGCCGTCGCAGCCGCCGAGGGCGAGGGCCAGGGCGACAGCGGCTAAAGCGGCGCGGCGCGTCGACAGGGGCATCGAGGGCAGAGTAGCCGGGTTTGGCGGCCTCGTCACCGCGCCTCGCGCCCGCCCCGAGGGCGAGAAGATCCGAGAATAAGAAAAAAGATCCTGATACATCGTCGGCGTGTCTACGCCGACCGCCGCCCGCGCCCTCGCGCTCCAGATCTTGCGGGCGATCGATCAACGCCAGGGGTTCTCCAACAGGATCCTCGCCGAACACCTCGTCCGCGCCGAGCTCTCGCGCCGCGATCGAGGGCTCGTCACGGCGCTGGTGTACGGCGCGCTCCGCCACCGGCGACGCCTCGACGCGCTGATCGATGGGGTCGCACACGAGCCGCGTCGCCTCTCTTCGCGGGTGCGGGAGATCTTGCGGGTCGCGACGCTGGAGCTGCGCGAGCTCGCGCATCCTCCCCACGCGGCGCTCTCGCAGGCGGCGCTGCTGACCCGCGAGATCGACCCCAGCGGGGCGAGCGGGCGGGCCGTGCAGGCGATCCTGTCGGCGATCGTCGATCGCGGTGACGCCCTCGACGCGGCGCTCGCCAGCGGCGACGCCCTCGATGTGCTCGAGCTGCGCTGGTCGATCCCGCGCTGGCTCGCGGGCCGCTGGCGCCGACTGTTGGGCGAGCAGACCGCGCTCGCGCGGGCGCGGGCGCTGGCCGAGCCGCCGCCGATCGAGGCGCGGGTGGACCTCTCGCGCACCACCGCGGCGGCGGTCGCCGAGGCGCTGCGAGGCGACCAGCCCGAGCTCGAGATCACCAGCTTCGACGCCGACCCGCAGGCGCTGCGCCTGCGCGGCGCAGGCGAGCTGAGCCGCCACCCGCTGCACCTGCGCGGCCTGCTGTCGATCCAAGCGCTGGGCTCGCAGCAGGCGGCGAAGATGCTGGCCCCGAGGCCAGGTGAGCGGATCCTCGACGCCTGCGCGGGCATGGGCACGAAGACGCTGCAGATCGCCGAGATGATGGCGCGCGCGGGCGAGATCGTCGCCGCGGACCTGAGCGCCGAGCGGATCGCCGAGCACGCCGGGCTGCGCCTGCGCGGCGGCCTCGACGTCGCCGCCCTGAGGCTCGAGAGCGTGGTGGCGGACCTCACCGCGGATCACCCCAGCCTCGACGCCCGCGCGCCCTTCGACGGGCTGCTGCTCGACGCGCCGTGCACGGGGCTCGGTAACCTCGCGCGCCACCCGGAGCTCCGCTGGGCGCGCCGCTTCGAGGACATCGCCGCGTGCGCGGATCTGCAAGCGCGCCTGCTCGCGCGCTGCTGGTCGCGGGTGCGCGCCGGCGGCCGCCTGGTCTACGCGGTGTGCTCGCTCGAGCCCGAGGAGGGGTCGCGCGTGGTCGAGGAGTTCTGCCGCGCGAGCGGGGCCCGGCTCGCCGAGGCCGCCTCGTGGACGCCCGAGGAGCACGGCTGCGACGGCTTCTTTGTGGCCCGCCTCGAGCGGCCGGGCTGATCGCTAGGGCCCCGCGCCAGCGGGCTGGGCGACGACACAGGCGCGGCGTGGTAGCTTGGCGGCGCCTATGCGCGCGCTCGGACTGGACGTCGGCTCAAAGACCATCGGGGTGGCGATCAGCGACCCGGACGGGGTGATCGCGAGCGCGCGTCAGACCTTGCCGCGCCAGGGCAACGGACCCGACGCGGCGGCGATCGCGGCGATGGTCGCGCGTGAGGCGGTGATGCGGGTGGTCGTCGGTTTTCCGCTCGAGCTCGACGGACGCGTCGGCCACCGCGCTCGTCAGGTGCAACGCTTCATCGACGCGTTGACTCCGGCGCTCGCCGGCTTGGCGCCGCCCGTAGGCGTCGAGGCCTGGGATGAGCGCTTCTCGACCGCCGCCGCCGAGCGCACGCTGCTGTCGGCGGATGTCTCCCGCGCGAAGCGCAAGCAGCACATCGACGCGGTCGCCGCCCAGCACATCCTCCAGGGCTGGCTCGACGGCCGGGAGCGGCGAGGGGGCGGATGAGCGAGGGCGGGGCCCCGCCGCAGCGCAAGCGGCGATGGTTCAAGCGCTCCCGCCTCGCCCAGCGGGTCGCGCTGGCGCTGGTGATCCTCTCGCTGGCGGCCGGCGGTTATTGGCTAGAGCGCACGGTCACCCGCCTGCGCGCCTACCCTGAGTCGGCGGGCCGCGGCGGCTCAGCGGCGATCACCGTGGAGATCCCGCGCGGCGCCTCGTTCCCGCGGGTGCTCGCGCTCTTGGTCGAGGCCGGGGTGATCGCCGAGGACGAGGCGATCTTTTTTAAGCTCTTGGTGCTGCACCGCGGGGTCGCCGGAAAAGTCACCGCGGGCGAGCACCGCCTGCGCGGTGATATGACGCCGAACGAGGTGATCGCCGAGCTGCTGCGGCCGCAGCCCGCGCGCGAGCGGCGGGTGACGATCCCGGAGGGGCGCAACATCCTCGAGGTCGCGGCGCTGCTCTCGGCCGCAGGGTACGGCGCGCCCGAGGAGCTGCTCGCGGTGATGCGGGACGAGGCGCTGCTTCGTGAGCTCGAGATCGCGGGCGAGAGCGTCGAGGGCTACCTCTTCCCCGACACGTATCTGTTCCCGGCCGCGGCGACGCCGGCGCAGATCGTCCGTCGAATGGTCGCTCGCCACCGCCAAGTCTACGCGGGCCTCGCCCGGCAGCACCGCGAGGGCGCCGAGGAGCTGCGCAAGGGGCTGGGCTGGAGCGACCGCGAGATCGTGATCATGGCGTCGATCGTCGAGAAGGAGACAGGCGCCCGCCACGAGCGCCCGCTGATCGCCGGCGTGTTCTTGAACCGGCTGCGCTTCCCGAGCTTCCAGCCGAAGCGCCTCGAGACCGATCCGACGATCATCTACGGCTGCACCGCGCTGGTCGAGAAGTCGCCCGCGTGTCGGCAATTCGAGGGGCGGATCCGGCGGATCCACCTGCGTGATCCGGACAACCCGTACAACACGTACACCCACGAGGGCCTGCCGCCGGGGCCGATCACGAACCCGGGGAGAGAGGCGCTGGGCGCCGTCCTCGCGCCGAAGAAGAGCCGCTTCCTCTACTTCGTCGCCCGCAACGACGGCACCCATCAATTCTCCAAGAACTTGGCCGAGCACGAGGCCGCGGTCGAGAAGTACATGCGTCAGGGGGCGGTCGGCGATGGCTCGGCGGCCGGCGCGATCGACCCGGCCGCGCCCTGATCGACGCGCCGCAGTTCGCTCACCGTGCAGCCATCGGTGACGCGGGTGAGCTCCAGCTCGAGCGGCCGCGATCCGACGAGGAGCAGACGGATCCGGCGGGCGCCGAGGGGGTTTTGCGTGGAGATCTCGGGCGCTCCTCCGGCGAACGCGTCGATGACCTCGTGCGTGGCGTCGCGATCGAGCACGAGGGCGTCGTCGAGGCCGCGGATCAGCTCGGCGAGGGCGTCGACCCGCGCCTTCGCGTCCGCCGACTCGTCGACGATGATCGCGGCGGCGTCGGCGAGGCGGGCGACCAGCGCCGCAGGAGACGCGCAGTCGAGGCCGCGTGGGCGCAACATCGGGTTGCCTGGGGCAGCGGCGACGCTGCGGAGCTGCGCGAGCGCGGGCGCTCGGGGATCTCCTGGGCGCAGGCGTAGGAGGGGCTGTGGCTCGTCGATCGCCCGCAGCTCGTCCTCGGGGTTCGGTGCGGTGAAGCGCCAGAGCTCGACCTGGAGCCCTGGCGCTCCGCCTGGGCGAGCGATCGCGACGGCGGTGTGGATCGAGTGATGCAGGGCGTCGCTCACCTCGAGCAAGGGTACGGCGCGGACGCCGGGTCCAAGCGCCGCAGCGAGCGCCTCCGCGGTGCGCCAGGGGGTCGCTCGCTCCTCCTCGGCAGCGGATGAGGGCGCCGCCGCGGGCCGCTGCGCGCTGGGGGGCGCCGGCGGCGAGCAGGCGACGAGCGCGAGCGCGGCGAGCGACAGGGGGCGAAAACGGCGGCGAGGGGGCCGAGGCATCATCACGCAGCGAGGCTGCGGCGCTAGAGGAGGGCTGGTCAAGCGTGATAGCCTGCGGTGGCAATGATGGGCAGTCGTATCCTCGCTCCGATGGTGGCTGCGTCGCTCTGGCTGGCGGGGGTGCCAGTTGTGGCCGCGACGGCGGCGCCGGGGGCGTCGGACGTGAAGGTCGCGATCTTGCCCCTGAGCGTCGAGGGCGAGATCAGCGCGAGCGACCGAAGCGACCTGACCAACGCCCTCGTCACGGGCTTTCAGCGCGGTGACTTTGAGGTCCTCGCGCCCGATCGTACGGACTCGATGAGCCCGGAGGCCGCGGGCTGCATGAACGCGGGCTGCGTCAAGGCGGTGGCGAAGGCGACCGGCTCGCGCTTCATCGCGCGGCCGCTGGTGAAGGTGAACGACCGCGACTACGCGATCTCCGTCGAGCTCTTGGACGGTGAGTCGGGCCAGCGAATCGCCGTCAGCAACGACTCTTGTGAGATCTGCGGGGTCATCGACGCGAGCGGGCTCCTCGACTCCGCGGCGGCGTCGCTCGGGCTCAAGCTCGCGGCGATGGCCAAGGGCCCCGCGACCCTGGTGATGACGACAGAGCCCGACGGCGCGTCGATCTACCTCGACGGCAAGCTGCTGGGCACGGCGCCGCTCGATCGACCGATCACCCCAGGGAAACACACGCTGCGGGTCGTTAAGGACGGCTTCATCCCGACCGAGCGTGAGGTCACCTTCGTCGAGGGCGTCCGCGAGGAGCTGCGCTTCGCCCTCGACAAGATGCCCTCGGCGCTCCCTGGCAGGGCGGTCGGCGCCGCGTCGTTGGGCGTCGGCGTGGTCGCCCTGGGCGGCGCGGCGTTCCTCACCTGGCTTCACGACCAGCCGTACAAGATCGGCGGCGCCTGCGCGGATCCGGCCGCGCCTAACGTGATGACCGGGCCGGACGGCTCAGAGATCTGCCGTGAGCTCTGGAACACCAAGTGGGGGGCGCTCAGCGCGGGGGTCGCGGGCGCCGCGCTCACGACCCTCGGCGTGCTGGTGCTCATCGATACGTTCAAGCGCTCGGATCGGGGCCGACGTAAGGCGACGAGCGGTAAGGCGAGCGCGCGCGTCGGCGCGGGCCCGGGCTCCGTGCTGATCCAGGGGCGCTTCTAGGCGGGGGAGCTCGCCGGGGGGCTAGTCGAGCATCTTCGCGGGCTCGACCGCGTCTTCTGTATCGAGCTGTCCCGAGAGCCAGAACGCGCCGGAGACGACGTTGCCGGTCCGCAGCTCGCGATCGCCGAGGAGGCCGGCGTCGATCACGACGTCGAGGATCCCGCCGAAGGTGATCAGCTCGGCCCACTGGTAGCGGGCGCCGCTGAGGGGGTTCTTGCGGCGCGCCGCCGAGCGGACGACGCCGGTGATGATCGCGTAGGCCTCGGGCGGGGTGTCGGCCTCAGAGTCCTCGCCGGCGAAGAGGCCCGCGGGGATGAACGACATCGACGCGAGCCGCGGCTGCTCCTCGCTGCCTTCGCCCTTGCTCGCGTCGTAGGCCTCGATGTCCGGCCACACCTCGACCGCGTGGGCGAAGCCGGCGAGCTGCACGCTGGCGAAGGTGGGCATGTCGAGCTCGCCGTAGATCGCGCGGTCGGGGCAGTCGAAGACGAAGGGGTAGAGGCCGTCCTCCGGGTCCTCGCCGTCGGGGCAGCGCCAGACGTAGAAGGCGCCGTCGAGCTCGGTGTGGTTGGGCCTCGCGACCTCGTCGATGAGGCCGATCCGCCAGCGGTGGCGCCCGGCGAAGTGGGGCGCCATGCCGATGAGGCCGCCCTCCTCGTCGAGCTGTAGCCACAGCTCCGGGCCGTCTCCGGCCGACCAGACGACGTAGCGGCGGTCGCCGTCGACCGCGATCACCTCGGCGTCGGTCGACGCCCGCTCTGCCAGCGCGATCATCTCGTCGACAGAGTCGATCTCGAAGCCGATGGTGGAGAAGTGGCTTGGCACCGCTCCAGTCTACCAGCCTGAGATCATCGCTGGCGCCGCGCCTTGGGTCAGCTCCGCGGGCTGAGGGAAATTTATTGGCCGACGCAAAAAAATGCGCGGGCGTATGCGCCCGCGCAGGCGGCCATCGGCGCCTCAGCAGCGATAGCTGTAGATCACGCGGACGCGCGCGGACACCGAGAGATCCGCGGGCAGCACCGGCGTCGACATCTTTGACAGCGACGCCTCGACGCTGCGGGTGATCGGCGCGCCGCCGCCGTCGACCTCGATCTTGTCGGGGCCGCGGAGCTTGACCCCGAGCGCGGCGGCGACGACCTCCGCGTCGGCCTGCGCCGCCTCGACGGCGGCCTGGAGGGCGCCCCTGCGGAGCGGGCGCTCGTCGGCGAGGTGGAAGGAGAGGCCGCTGCTCTCGTTCGCGCCGGCCTCGATGCCTGCGTCATAGACCTCGCCAGCGAGCGCCACCGCGACGTCCGCGAGGAGCGCGTCCGTGGCTTGGTAGCCGACGATCACGCTGACGCGCCGCTCCTCGTCATAGTTGTAGATCGGACCGACGCTGAGGCCGACGGTCGCGAGCGCCGACTCAGGGACGCCGAGCGCCTTGATCGCGGCGATCACCGCGTTCGCGCGCGCGGCGTTCTCGGCGACCGCGTCCTTGGCCGTCTTCGCCTCTGTGACCACTGCCAAGCGGACGCTCGCGCGGTCGGCCTTGGCCTTGATCCGACCCTCGCCTGAGACCTCGATGGTACCGATTCCGTCGTCTTTGCTGCCCATAATAGGAACATCTCCTCGCGGGCGGAGCATCGCACCCGCGGCCTCGCCGCGCCCGCGCAGATTCTGCCCCCAGCGCGATGCACACGCGAGATCGCGCCGCGTTATGCTGCGGCGATGGGCACCAAGCCGACGCTCTCTTTTTATGGCGGGACCGGCACTGTGACCGGCTCGAAGTACTTGCTCGAGCGCGAAGGCTCGCGCGTGATGATCGACTGCGGGCTCTTCCAGGGCTACAAGCAGCTGCGGCTGCGCAACTGGGCGGCGCCTCCGGTCGATCCGCGCCAGCTCGACGCGATCGCGCTCACCCACGCGCACATCGATCACAGCGGCTACCTGCCGATCATGGTGCGCGACGGCTTCACGGGGCCGGTCTACTGCACGCCCGGGACCGCGGAGCTGTGCGCGATCTTGCTGCCGGACAGCGGCCGCTTGCACGAGCTCGACGCCGACTACGCGAACCGCAAGGGCTTCTCGAAGCACCACCCGGCGCTGCCGCTCTACACCGAGGCGGACGCGCTCCGCGCGGTGGAGCGGCTCAAGGTGATCGACTTCGACGAGCAGGTCGAGGTCGCCCGCGGCGTGAAGCTCAGCTACGCGGGCGCGGGCCACATCCTCGGGGCGGCGAGCGCGCTCTTCACGTATCGCGGCGGCAGCTTGCTGGCGTCGGGCGATCTCGGGCGGCCGGTCGATCCGGTGATGAACGCGCCGCGGCCGCGCCGCGCGAGCGACTACCTGCTCATCGAGTCGACCTACGGCGGCCGCCACCACGGCCCGAAGGCGCCCGAGGACGCGCTCGCCGAGGTGATCGAGCGGACGGTGGCGCGCGGCGGGATCGTCGTGATCCCGGCGTTCGCGGTCGGTCGCACTCAGACGATCCTGCTGCTCATCGACGACCTCAAGGCCGCGCGCAGGATCCCCGATGTACCTGTCTTTTTAGACAGCCCTATGGCGATCTCGGCGACCAACGCCTACCGCCGCGATCGCACGACGCACCACTTGAGCGACATGGAGGTGGCGCGCATGACCCAGGCGAGCCGCTACATCCGCGAGTCCGAGGAGTCGAAGGCGCTCGACCAGCGCGACGGGCCGATGATCTTGATCTCGGCGAGCGGGATGGCGACGGGCGGGCGGATCGTCCACCACCTCAAGAAGTTCGCGCCAGACCCGCGCAACACGCTCCTCTTCGTCGGCTTCCAGGCGGGCGGTACGCGGGGCGCGGCGCTTGTCGGCGGCGCGAAGGAGATCAAGATCCACGGCGCGTACGTGGCGGTGAACGCGGAGGTGGTCTGCCTGGATATGCTCTCGGCCCACGCCGACGAGGACGAGATCATTGGCTGGCTGAAGAGCTGCCCTGAGGCGCCGCGCCGCACCTTCATCACGCACGGCGAGCCGAGCGCCGCCGACGCGCTGCGCCGTCGGATCGAGGAGGAGCTGGGCTGGCGCTGCGAGGTGCCGGAGCACCGCGACGTCATCGAGCTCGGCTAGCGCGGGCCGCTCCAGCCGAGCTTGGTCGCGAGCACCTGGAAGACGTTGTGCTCGGGCGGGACCATGCGCAGCGGCTCGGCGTCGCGGGCGATGACGACGACGTCGCCGAGCTGGAGGGCGACGCTGCGCTGGCCGTCGACCGTGAGGAAGGCGGAGGCGTGCTCGCTGGGGCCGGCGTAGGTGATCTGGATCTCGCCGTCGGCGTCGACGACGACCGGCCGGTGGGTGAGGCTGTGTGGGCAGATCGGCGAGATCGTCAGGACCTCGGTGCCCGGGCCGACGATCGGGCCGCCCGCGGCGAGGTTGTAGGCGGTCGAGCCCATCGGCGTGCAGATGATCAGCCCGTCCGCCTTGTAGTTCGCCATCACTTGGCCGCCCACGGTGGTCGCGAGCGAGAGCAGGCGCGGCACGTCGCCGTGCTTGATGTAGGCGTCGTTGCAGGCGATGTCCGCGGTCAAGACCTGCGCGTCGCGGCGCACCTCGACGCGCATGCGCAGCCGCGGCTCCCAGCACAGCGCGCCGCTCGCGGCGGCCTGCAAGCAGTCGATCAATTGATCGCCGCGGTAGGCCGAGAGGAAGCCGAGATCGCCGAGGTTGACGCCGACCACGGGCACGCCGATCGCGGCGGCCCAGCGGCTCGCGCGCAGCAGCGTGCCGTCGCCGCCGAGCGCGAGCACCAGCTCGACCCGCCCCTGGCTCTCTCCGCGGCGCACCAGCTCCGCGCCGGCGGGGCGCGCTTGCCAGGCCTCGCAGAGCGGCGACGGCAACGCGACCTTGAGGCCCTGTCCCAAGAGCCATGTCGCTGCCTCGGCGACGATCGGCCAGGCGCGGCCGTCCTCACGCGCGTAGAGGAGCACCGAGCGGACCGGGGGGATCGACTGACGTCGGATGCTGCTCATGGGGTCGCGTCCTCAGGGGCGTAGAGGTAGCCTTGGTACTGGAAGAGGCAGATCTTGCCGCCGTCGGCGCGGGCGCGGGCGAGCGAGGCCTCGGCGACCGCGACCATATCCTCGAAGGTGTTGGTGTCCTTGCTCGGGAAGAAGGAGACGCCGACGCTGAGGCTGAGGCCGACGCGGCGGCCTCCGCGGATGATCCGCTCGGCGACGGCCAAGGCGCCAGGGAAGTGGGTGCTCGGCAGCAAGAGCGCGGAGCCGTCGCTGCGGCGCTGGGCGAGGTCGATCTTGCGGAGCCCGGCGGTGACGATCGCGTGCGCTTGGTCGCGCCTGGGGTCCTCGGATGAGACGGCGTCGTCGAGCTCGATCCGCAGGAGCGCGAGCGGGTCGCTGTAGCGGAGCGAGCGCTCAAACTCGTCGGCCATCGCCTTCAGCGGCTCGGCCGCGGGGGCGGGCTCGACCTGCGTCGAAGGTGGCCGCGGGCTGGGCCCGTGCACCTGCGCGGAGAAGGCGGAGCGGGTGCGCAGCAGCACCTCGGCGCGCGCCTGCAGCTCGGCGGCGTCGTAAGGCTTGCCCAGATAATCGTCGGCGCCGGAGCGCAGGCCCTCGACCCGCGCCGGTACGGCGGTGCGGGTGCTGACCATGAGCACCGGCAAAAACTCGCCGAGGGAGCGGGCCTTGAGGATGCGGCAGACCTCGAGGCCGCCGAGGCGGGGCATCACGACGTCGAGGATCACCAGGTCGGGGCGCTCGCGGGCGGCGACCTCGAGCGCCTCTTGACCGTCGCAGGCCTCGATCACCGCGAAACCTGCGCCCTGGAGGATCGTCCGGGCGACCGCGCGATCCCCCGACGAGTCATCGGCGACCAAGATCTTCCCGGAGAAGAACGGGGCGGGGGGAGCGGCGGTCAACCGCCGAAGTATGGAGCCTTTTGTAGGGGGCGCCCACCGCGGCGGCGACGAGGGATCTCCTCCAAGATTCTCACGGTGGTCGCTGTTCGCCGGCCTCGGTGGTCGTCACTTGTGGCGGCGCATCGGCGAGAAGCGCCCGTATAAAAGCCGCAGAGGGGCGACGGTGGGCGCGAGGGGGGGAGGCGAGGTGAGGGAGGCGAGGAGCTTGACAGCGTGAAGGCGCTCGCGTATCCCTCCGCTCTCTATGGGTACGCACTACCCCAACCCCGCCGAGATCCAGCGTGAGTGGCTCCTGATCGACCTGAAGGGGCTGACCCTCGGTCGCGCCGCCAGTCAGATCGCGAACCTCCTCCGTGGCAAGCACAAGGTCACTTTTACGCCGCACCTCGACGCGGGCGACTTCGTTGTCGTCATCAACGCCGAGAAGGTGAGGCTGAGCGGCCGGAAGCTGGATGACAAGGTCTACCACAAGCACACCGGCTACCTCGGGCACATGAAGACCCGCACAGCCCGGCAGATGCTCGCCTTGAAGCCCGAGGAGATCCTCAAGCTCGCGGTGAAGCGTATGTTGCCGAAGGGCCCGCTCGGTCGGTCGACGTACAGCAAGCTCAAGGTCTACGCCGGCGCGGAGCACCCGCACGTCGCCCAGCAACCCAAGCCCTACACCCTGAAGTTCGTGTGAGATCCATGGCCAAGGACTCGATGAAGTATTACGCCACCGGCCGCCGCAAGACGGCCGTCGCCCGCGTCTGGGTCTTCCCCGGCGAGGGCAAGATCCTGATCAACCGCCGCGAGGCCGAGGGCTATTTGATGCGCCCCACCAACCTGAAGTTGGTCGAGCAGCCCCTCGTCGTCACCGGCACCCGCGAGAAGTACGACGTGTGGGCGACCGCCAAGGGCGGCGGCCTCTCCGGTCAGGCCGGCGCGATCCGCCTCGGGATCGCCCGCGCGCTGCTCCGCGTCGCCGCGGACTACCGCGAGCCCCTCAAGTCGGCCGGGTACCTCACCCGCGACTCCCGCAAGGTCGAGCGTAAGAAGTACGGTCGCCGCGGCGCCCGCGCTCGCTTCCAGTTCAGCAAGCGTTAGTCGACCGAGCCCCGCTCGGTGCCGCTCAAACAGCGCCCAGGAAGGTCCGCAAAAACCTCCTGGGTGCTTTTTTTCGCGGTGGTTGGAGCGGTTTCGAGCCTTTGGTGTCTCCTCCGTTTTCGTTGATGTGAAGAAGCCCCCTCCGAGCCCGGCGTCGCGCCCCCGCCGGCCCTCAGCATGCACCGACCGAGCCCGCGCGCCATTTTAGAAGTCCTGCCTCACGCACGGCTCCTCGAGCTGGGGCGACTCCATGGCGTGAGCGCGACCGCGAACCCGAGCAAGGACACGCTGGTGCGGCTGCTGAGTAAGCTGACGCGGGGCGAGTTCCGGGGGCTCATCGAGCACCTGAGCGACCACGAGCTGCAAACGATCGCGCGGGTGTTGGCGTCGCCGATCGTGCGCGAGTCAGACCCGAGCCGCGAGGCGCTCCTGGACGCGCTGGCGGGCCCGCAGCCGCACCTGCGCTTGGTCGCGGAGCCGCCCAACGCGGCCGACTCCGATCCCTATCGCGCGCCGCGAGCTCGCCGTGGAGCCCTTCGGCAGGTGAGTCGCCCCGCGAGCCCCACGAACCAGGCGAACCAGGCGAACCAGGCGAACGCCGGCGAGACCGCTGAGGCCAAGGCGAGCCGCCGGGCTGACGCGCTGATGGAGTCGACGCTGTGGCAAGCGGCGGACAAGCTGCGCAACAACATGGACGCGGCCGAATACAAGCACGTGGTGCTCGGCCTGATCTTCCTAAAATTCATCTCGGACGCGTTCGAGGCGGAGAAGCCGAAGGGGGCCCCCCGCGGCAAGCGCAGCGGCTTTTGGGTGCCCGCGGAGGCGCGTTGGCCGGCGCTGGCCGAGCGCGCTCATTTTCCAGAGATCGGCGCGCGGGTGGACGCGGCGATGGTGGCGTTGGAGCGCTCGAACCCGAGCCTGCGCGACGTGCTGCCGAAACACTACGAGCGCCCCGACCTCGATAAGCAGCGCCTCGGCGAGCTGATCGACCTGATCAGCACGATCGGCCTCGGCGACCCCGCGGATCGCTCACGCGACGTGCTCGGCCGGGTCTATGAGTATTTTTTAACCTCCTTCGCCGCGGCCGAGGGCAAGAACGGCGGGCAGTTCTATACGCCGCGCTCGGTCGTCGGCCTGCTGGTGGCGATGTTGGCGCCGTACAAGGGGACGGTGTACGACCCGGCGTGCGGCTCGGGCGGGCTCTTCGTCCAGAGCGAACGCTTCATCGAGGAGCACGGCGGGCGCCCGGGCGACATCAGGATCTTCGGGCAAGAGTCGAACCCGACCACGTGGCGGCTGGCGAAGATGAACCTGGCCCTGCGCGGGATCGCCTGCGATCTGGGGCCTGAGCACGCTGACTCGTTTCATCGCGACCTCCACCCTGACCTGCGCGCCGACTACGTGCTCGCCAACCCGCCGTTTAACTGCCGTGACTGGGGCCGCGAGCGGCTGCTCGACGATCCCCGCTGGCGTTATGGCCTGCCGCCGGAGAAGTCGGCCAACTTCGCGTGGGTGCAGCACTTCATCCATCACCTGGGGCCGCGCGGGCTGGCAGGCTTCGTGCTCGCGAACGGGGCGCTGTCGTCGGTGACGGCGGGCGAGGGGGAGATCCGGCGGGCGATCGTCGAGGACGACCTGATCGACTGCATGGTCGCGCTGCCGGGAAAGCTCTTCTACTCGACCCAGATCCCGGTCTCGCTGTGGTTCTTGGCGCGAGATAAGCGCGACAGGCGCTTTCGCGCGCGCGCCGGAGAGTCGCTGTTCATCGACGCCCGCGGCCTCGGCACGATGATCGACAGGATCCACCGCGAGCTCACCGAGGCGGACATCGAGCAGCTCACCCGCACGTACCACGCGTGGCGCGGGGACAAGGGCGCGGGCGCGTACGCGGATGTGCCCGGCTTCTGCCGGGCGGTGTCGATCGCGGAGGTGCGGGCGCACGGGCACATGCTGGTGCCTGGCCACTTCGTGGGCACCAGCGCGGAGGAGGCCGCACCGGCGATGAGCTTCGTGGCGCGCTTCGAGCCGATCGCGTGCCGCTTGGAGGCGCACCTGGCCCGCGCTCGCGCGCTCGAGGCGGAGATCCGGGCGCTGCTGGCGAGGCTGCGGCGATGAGCCCGGTCGGCTGGCGTGAGCTCACGGTCGACGATATCAAGGCGGCCGAGCCGCACGCGCTCGCCGGCGGGCCGTTCGGCTCGGATCTGGTGAGCGCGGACTATACGGAGGTGGGCGTGCCGGTGATCCGCGGCTCCAACTTCGCCGGCGACGAGCGCCGCCACATCATCGGCCCGTTCGCGTTCGTCAGCCCGGCGAAGGCGGCGGCGCTGGTGCGCAGCCAGGCGCGCGCGGGCGACGTGATCTTCACCCAACGCGGCACCCTCGATCAGGTCGCGCTGATCGCCAGCGACGATCGCTACGGCACGTATGTGATCTCGCAGAGCCAGATGAAGCTCACCTGCGACCGCGCGCAGGCGCTGCCAGAGTACGTCTATTACTGGTTTCGTACGCCGCAGATCCTCGACTACATCGACCGCCACACGATCGCGACCGGGGTGCCTCACATCAACCTGGGGATCCTCAAGCGGGCGCCGATCTCGCTGCCGCCGCTGGCGGAGCAGGCGGTGATCGTCCAGGCGCTGCGGGCGTTGGACGACCGGGTCTCGGCGCTGCGCGGCCTCGCGGCGGCGGCGGAGGGGCTCTTCCACGCGCTCTTCGAGGGGTGGTTCGTGCGCCGGGATGTACCTGGCCTGAAGGACATCATCGGCCAAGGCCCGGGCGCGTGGCCGCGGCGCCCGCTGATCGAGCTCGCCAGGTTCCAGAACGGCACCGCCTTCCGCGGGGTCGACTTCTGCGGGCCGGACGAGGGGCTGCCGGTGATCAAGATCGGCGAGCTGCGGCGGGGGATCAGCCGACAGACGCGGCGGTCGCTGAGCGGCGGTCGACGGGTGCGGAGGATCCGCGACGGCGACGTGCTCTTCGCGTGGTCAGGGAACCCGCAGAGCTCGATCGGGACGTTCTTGTGGGGCGGCGGCGAGGCTTGGCTGAACCAACACATCTTCCGCGTCGACCCGGAGCGCGCTGAGGACCGCGCGTACCTCTATGGGCTGCTATGCCGGCTCCAGGCCGACTTCGTCGAGATCGCGCGCAATCACCAGACGACGGGGCTCGGGCACATCGCGAAGCGCGACCTGCAACGCCTGGCGATCGAGCACCCGCCGCTGGCGCTGCGGCGCGCCTTTGATCATGAGACCGCGCCGCTGTGGGCGGCGATCTTGGCGGCGCAGGCGGAGATCGGCGCGCTGGGGGAGGCGCGCGATCTGCTGCTGCCCGAGCTGCTCGGCGGTCGGGTGCGGCTCGGCGAGCTCACCATAAATTCGGGCTAGTTGGGGCCCAGGCGCGGCGGCGGCTACTATCGCCGCGATGTTCACGCTCACCGTGTTTCACGCCGCCGGGGGCCACCGCGTCGAGGAGGACCTCAGCGTCATCCCCGCGCTCTTGGAGGACCCGCAGGTCACCGTGTGGCTCGACCTCGTCGAGCCGGTCGAGCATGAGGCCTCGCTGCTGCACGAGGTCTTTCGCTTCCACCCGCTGGCGATCGAGGACGCGCTGCAAGACTACGGGCACCCGAAGCTCGACACCTACGAGGACCACCTCTTCTTGGTGCTGCACGCGATCAACCTGGGCAGCGTCGACCTGCGCGCGACCGCCGAGATCGCGACGATCGAGCTCGACATCTTCGTCGGCGCGCGGCTGATCGTCACCCACCACCCGCTGGGGCTGCGGACGACGGAGGCGCTGCACGCGGAGCTGGCGCAGGCGCCGAAGACCCGCGTCTGGAGCGCGACGCGCTTGCTGCACCGCCTCATCGATCGCCTCGTCGATAATTACATCCCGTCGATCGACGCGCTCGGCGAGGCGCTGGAGTCGCTCGAGGACGAGGTGCTGCACCGCGCGAGCCCTGAGCACCTCGACAGGATCTTGAGCGCGAAGAAGTCGGTGTTGCGGCTGCGCCGGGTGATCGCCCACCAGCGCAGCATCCTCGAGTCGCTCGCGCGCGGCACGCGGGCGCTGATCGCCGCGGATGAGCTGGCCTTCTACCGCGACGTGTACGACCACTTCGTCTACGTCGCCGATCAGATCGAGTCGTACCGCGAGACGGTGCAGAGCGTGATGGACGCCTACCACTCGGTCGCGGCCAACCGGATGAACCAGATCATGAAGGTGCTCACCCAGATCTCGACCGTGATGCTGCCGTTGACCTTCATCGCCGGCGTGTATGGGATGAACTTCGACAACATGCCAGAGCTGCGCTGGCCGCTCGGCTACCCCTTCGCGGTCGGGTTGATGGTCGCGACCGCGCTCGGGATGGTGCTCTACTTCCGCTCGCGCCGGCTGCTCTGAGCTCAGGTCGCGCGGGTGTCGCCGAGGCCGAAGATCGCCGAGATCCGGGCGATAAACGCGTCCTCGGCGGCGGTGATCTTGCCGTCGACGCGGGCGATCTCGATCAGGTTCAAGATGACCGACGAGAGCTGAGTCGCGCTCATGTTCTCTCGCATCAAGTAGGCGTAGCGCTCGGCCTCGGCGTAGCGGGCGGCGTCGCCTTCGATGCCGTTGTACCAGGCGGCCGTCTCGCCGAGCACGTGCGCGACCTGCCCCTTGGTGGCGCTCGGCGCCCACTTGTGGAGGATGTCGACGATGGCGCTGATCTCCTTCTCGCCGAGCTCGGCGTCCGTGGTGTGGCTGAAGACCAGGTAGAGGAAGGCGAGGACGTGCAGCGCTGATTTGCTCTCGATGCCGGCGGTCATGGGTGTGTCCTTTTCTCTCGGGCCTCGCATCATACGAGATGGCCGCGGCGCGGCGCGACGGGCGGGAGCGCGCCTGGTCGCTGGCTCGGGCGCGCGCCTACTTCGCGGGCTCGAAGTGGTAGGTGCTGAGACCGACGCGGTGCCCGTCAGGATCGCGGAGGTAGAGGGTGGCAGCGCTTCGATCATCGATCGCGACGCCCGCGGCGGCGAGGCGGAGCGCCCAGCGATCGAGGTCGTCGACGGCGAGCGCGAGCAGGTGCCCAGTGCCCGCTTCGGCGCCCGCGCCACGCAGCGCGCGCTCGAGCATCAGCACCGCGCCGCCGCCGAGCGCGAGCCACGACGAGCGGGGGGCGCCGCCCTCGTCGCTGTGGCGGGCGAGCACGGGTAGCCCGAGCAAGCGGTGATAGAAGGCCTCGGCGCGCGCGAGATCGGCGCAGCGCAGCGCGACGTGGTGCAGCATCACTTCACCCGCAGGACCGAGCTCTCCTCGGGCTCGTCGACGCCGGGGATCCAGCCGAAGAACTCGCCGAGCTGCCCCTTCTGCTCTGGGGTGAGGTAGTCGAAGTTGGAGCCGCGGTCGATGACCTCCCAGAACTCGCGGCTGTTGAGGGTGCGCAGCTCGCTCCAGATGCTGCGCAGCCGCGTCGGCGGCTCGCCGCGCATGTCGTCGGCGATCCGCTGCGCGAGCTCGGTCGCGCTGTGCAGCATGTAGGTCGTGGCGAGCTTGATCTGCGCCTTGCGGACGCCGCGCTGGGTCTTCTCTTGCTCAGCGGACTCGGCGGTGTCGTCGACCCGCAGGAAGATGTCGAGGAGCTCGTCGTGGCAGGCGCTGCCGCGGCGGAAGGCGAGCGCGCAGAGGGTGCCGATGTCATGCGCGATGACCTCGGTGATGAAGGCGATCCCGCTCTGAAAGACCAGCGTGCTGTAGTAGCGCATGAAGCGGGCGATATCGACGGTGCGCTGGTCGAGCTCCGCGGAGCGCTCCGGCGGGGCCGCGCCGGGGTGGCTGGCGTGCCTCAGGACCACCTCGGCGAGCTGGCGGTACTGGTGCAGGACGTTGTAGGCGGTGCGCGCGTCCTTCTTGTTGATCGCGGCGCGCATGAAGGTGTTGAAGAACTTGATCGCGAGGTCGAGCGCGTGCATGTCGCCGCGCTTGGACGCGGCCTCGCCGAGGCGGCGGGTGTCGATCGCGATCAGGTAGCAGACGTCCTTGATCCGATCGAGGCCCTCGTTGAAGAGCATCTGGTACTGGCGCAGCACCTTCCACTCGAGCCAGATCCCGCGGCTGGTGAGGTCGGCGATCGCCTCGCTGCTGAGCGACACGAAGTCGGGGCTCTGGCGGTTCCACTGGGGGATCCGGTGCCACTCGCGCAGCATGCCCGCCTTGGTCTCGCCGTAGAGCACCGCGAACTTGCCGAGCGCGTCGACCGCGGAGGAGGCGATGTTCTTGTCCTTCTGCTGGAGCGCGTTGAGCGAGATGTTGGCGAGGTGCTCGACCGCCTCGACCGAGGCGAGCTGGCGCTGGTCGATCGCGAGCGCGGCCTTGCCCTTGATCGGCGTGCAGGCGTAGAGGCCGTCGGCGGTGATCCGGCCGACGATCTTCTCGGGGTCGAGGAAGTCGAAGACGTAGGCGAAGTAGGGGAAGAGCAGGCCGAGGCTCATCGTCATCAGCAGCATCGAGAAGAGCACGCCCCAGCGCGGCACGTTCTCCGCGCCGATCGCGAAGTTCACCCAGACGACGAAGACGGTGCTGGTGACGAAGAAGCCGAGCACGAGCAGGTTGGTGCGCGCGCGGAAGAAGAGGCTGGTGATGTACGGGGTGAAGCGGGTCGCGGCGAGCTGGACGATGATGCTCGAGACGGTGAGCGCGAGCCCGAGCACGGCGGCCATGACCTCGCCGAGGCCGCCGAGGGTGTTTCGCGCCTGCTCGAGGTCCTGGTAGAGGATCGACTTGGTGAGCGTCGCGACCGAGGTCTTGTGCTCTCCAGGCACCTCAGTGAGCACGTCGAGCCAGAAGGCGATCATGAAGATCACCGTCGCCAAGGCGATGATCACCAAGAAGGGCTTGGTCCAGGTGCCGAGCTCGGTCGAGTAGCGCTCGGTCGCCGCCGGCAGCTCCTCTTCAACAAAGTAGGCGCGGGTGAGGGTGCGACCGTCGATCTGGCCGGTCATCGACGACGCGGCGCCTGCGGCCCGCTTGGCCGCGCCGCCGCTCTGCGTCGCAGCCTCTCCTGGCGGCCGCGTCGGCTCGTCCTCGGGCCCGCTCACGGCGCTGACGGTAGCAGGATTCGCCCAGCTACGGCATAGTGCCGCGACGGCATGCTGCTCGCGATCGATGTCGGCAACACCAACACCTGCCTCGGCGTCTTCGAGGGGTCGACCCTGCGCTGCGAGCTGCGCCTGAGCACCCAGCGCGGCTGGACACGCGATGAGGTGGCGATCTCGATCGAGCGCGCGCTCGCGCTGACCGGGCTCGGCTTTCAGGACCTCGACGACGCGGTGGTCGCGTCGGTGGTGCCGCCGGCGTTGGCGCCGCTGCTGCGGGCGCTCGCGCGCTACGCGAGGCTCGATCCGCTGGTGATCGAGCCGGGGATCGACACAGGTATGCCGATCCTCTACGAGCACCCGGAGGAGGTCGGCGCCGACCGCTTGGTCTCGGCCTTCGCGGCGCACCACCGCTACGGCCGCGATCCGGCCGGCGCGCCGCAGGGCCTCATCGTCGTCGACTTCGGCACGGCGACGACCTTTGACGTGATCTCGCCGGCGCCGGCCTACTTGGGCGGGGTGATCGCGCCCGGCGTGGGGATCTCGGCGGACGCGCTCTTCACTCGCACCGCCAAGCTGCCGCGGGTGGAGATCCGCAGGCCCGCGCGGGTGGTCGGCCGAAACACCGTGAGCGCGCTCCAGTCGGGGCTCTTCTTCGGCTATGTGGGCCTGGTCGAGGGGCTGCTGCGGCGCCTCAAGGACGACGTCGGTTGGCCTAGCGTGGTGATCGCGACCGGCGGCCTCGCCCGCGAGATCGCGCTCGATTCTCCGTTGATCGATCAGGTCGACGACGCCTTGGTGCTCGACGGCCTGCGGCTGCTGCACGCGCGCAATCGCGAGGGCTCCGGGCCGCGGGATCGTGACAGTCGATGATCGGGCTGCTGTCGCGCCTCGGCGGGGTGCTCTCGCGCCCGCGCAGGACCCTCGCCGCGCTCCGACCCGGCGAAGGCGCGAGCGACGGCCTGGCGCTGCTGCTGCTCTACACGGTCGGCGCCAAGCTCGAGCCGCTGGCCCGCGGCGTCGCGAGCTTCCAAGCGAGCGCGGGCGCGGCGGCGGCGCTCGGGCTCGCGCTGTCGGTGGTGGCCTTCTTGCCGTGGGCGCTGTGTGGCCTCGGGGTGGAGCTCGCGCTGGGTCGCGGGCGCTCGGTCGCGAGCGAGCTGCTCAAGGCGCCGCTGGTGGTCTGCGCGGCGGCGGCGGTGCTGCTCGATCACCTGGGCGCGCCGCTGCCAGGCCCAGACTATCTGCCAGAGCTGCTCGGCGGGGTGATCTCCGTGGCGCTGGCGCTGTGGGTTCGTCCGGTCGCCTCGCGGACCGGGGAGGACGCGGCCCGGACGGACGCACAGCCCGCGCGCGGTCGCGGCCGGGCGTGGCTCGGAGGCCTCGCGCTCGCGCTGATCGCCGTCGCGGGGATCGCCGACGCGCGGGTGATCCGCGCGCGATGGTCGACGATGGCGCCGCTCGGCGTCGGCGAGGAGGCGCCCTCCTTCCGCGCGCCGCTGCTGGAGGGCGGGGAATTCAGCGAGGCGTCGCTGGCGGAGGCGCCGCACCTGCTGGTCTTTTGGACCACGTGGTGCGGGGTCTGTGCGCAGGAGATGCCGATGATCGCGGCGATGAGCCGGCGCTACGCGGCGCGCGGCCTGCGGGTGGTCGCGATCAACGCGGACGCGGGGGCGGCCGCCGATCCGTCGCGGAGGGCGCTGGTCGAGGCGTACCAGCGCGCGCACGAGATGCCCGCCGCTGGCCTGCGGATCGCGATGGATGAGGGCTCGGCGCGCGCGGCCTTTCGCGCGCGGGTGTTCCCCCACTTGGTCGTGATCGGCCGCGGCGGGCAGATCCACCACATGTTCCAGGGGCGGACCTTCGAGTCGACGCTGGCGGGGGCGATCGAGGAGGTCTTGGCGGGGGGCGGGGAGCGATGAGGGCTGTCTCTTGGGCTATGTTTGTCGTCGCGGGCGCGTGCGCTGCGGAGCCGGAGGACCCGGCGCACTATCCGGTCGTCGGCGGCTGCGAGGGCGCGGGCGCGGCGACGCGTGATCCTTTTGTCGACTGCGTGGACGAGCTGCGGCCGCGGGGCGCGAGCTTCGGCCACGACCGGGCGCCAGCGGTGGTGATGGGCCCGCCGCGCGGCGGCGGCGGGCTGGGCGGTGTGGACGTGCTCTCGCTCGGCTGCGGCGGCGAGATCACGCTCTTCTTCGACGAGCCGGCGATCGTCGACGGGCCAGGCGCGGACTTCGTGGTCTTTGAGAACCCGTTCGCGCTCGGCGACGGCACCTTCGTCGAGCCCGCGCGCGTGCTGGCCAGCGAGGATGGCGTAGAGTGGCGCGAATTCCCGTGCGCGCTGGCCCAGCGGCCGCCGATCGGCTGCGCAGGGATCGGCCTGGTCTCGGCGGAGAGCTTCGACCAGGGCGACCCGGAGGCCAGCGGCGGGGACTCGTTTGACCTCAAAGAGATCGGCCTCGCGCGCGCCACGTACGTGCGCCTCATCGACGCAGGTGAGGCGTACTACGGCCACCGCATGTGGTGCGAGGGGCCCTCCGGGGGCTTTGATCTCGACGCGATCGCGGCGGTGATCCGCTAGCCGGGCGGCACGATGACGCTCTTGAGCTGGCCGCCGGTCATGTCGCTATAGACGTAGTGGTTGCCAGGGACCGAGACCTGCTGCATCGCCGGCACGTTGAGCGGGTCGATCTTCCAGGCCCAGCCGCCTTGGTCGACGAGCCACACGTAGCCCTCGATGTCGACGCTCACGCCGATCGCGGTCGAGCACTGGCCGAGGTTGTGGTTGGCGACGAGGGTGCGGCTCTTGGTGTCGATCTCGACGAGGCCGCAGGGGCTGTTGGAGGCGATCCAGCCGTGGCCGTTGTGATCGATCGCCATGCCGCGGTGGCAGGCGTTGGTGCCGGCGACGGAGATCCAGGTCTGCGCGTTGATGTCGTAGGTCGAGACCGGGCCCGAGCAGCCGGCCATCCACGGGTTGCCGTCGGGGTCGACGGTCATGCCGTAGGTCTGGATGTTGCCCGGCTGCGGGATCCGGGTGAGCGAGATCGGATCTTGGTCGGTGTTGATCCGCATCAGCTCGCCGCGCAGGCCGGTGAACCAGGGGCGCTGCTGCGGGTCGAGCGCGCCGCCGTAGGGGGAGTAGCCGGTGCCTTGCCAAGAGGGCGCTTGCAGCGTGAGCTCGACGGCGCCCGTCTGGCCGTCGATCCGCGCGAACTCGCCGTTGCCGCCGTTCAGATAGCCGACCCAGACCTTGGGGTTGATATAGGAGCAGGTGGCCTCGTTCCAGTCGCCGAGGGTCCAGGTGATCCCGCGCGGGCCGCGTTGGTGGTTGCCGGCCGCCGGGCCGTGGACCACCGACCAGATCATGCACTCGTCCTCGTTCCACGGGCGCACGTCGGCGGCGTTGATCGAGGTGTCGATCACGCCGTTGCCGTTGCGGTCGATGCAGTCGGCGATGTTGGCGGCGAAGGCGGTGGAGCGGCCGGTGTCGCGGCTGTTGACGACGACGAAGCGGCCGTCGCCCGAGACGGCGGTGCGGGAGACGCTCTCGCCGCCGCCGCCGGGGCCGGAGTTGTAGCGGTTCTCCTCGACGGTGGTGAACGTGTTGATCTTGGAGACGGTGCCGTCGCTGGTCGTGGGGATCCAGATGTAGCTGTTCTTCTCCGCGTTGGGGCCGGCGCAGGGGTCGATGTCGCCGTCCGGTTGATCGCCGAGGTCGAACTTCGGCGCCGTGTCGCTCGCGGAGCCGCTCGCGCCCGAGCTGGAGCCGGCGCTCGTGCCGGTGCCGGCGCTCGTGCCGGCGCTCGCGCTGTCGCTCTCGCTGTCGCTCTCGCCTTCGCCCGTGGTCGAGCCCGCGCTCGCCGTCGCGGTGACGCTGATGCCCGTGATCGACGCGCCGGTCTCGTCGCCGCTGCCGCCGCCGCTGTCACCACACGCGAGCAGGAGCGAGAGGGGGAGGCAGAGCTGCGAGGTGAACGAAGAGGCGCGATATGCCATCATGGGCGGATTATCTCGCGAGCTCGCGCGATTCCGCAAGATGCCCGCAAAAGTCGCGGAGGGGCGGCGCGCCGCCGGCCAGGACGGTGTTTTTCGGCGGGCTGGCCGGCTGCGGTCCTCGTGCAGACCGGCGGGCTAAGGGAGCGTGAGGGTCGCGCTCGCGCTCTTGCATACGGGCGGGCAGCCCTCGCCGTTCGGCTGCGACTGGACGTAGGTCGGGGTGAAGGTGCGGGCGAGCAGCGGCGCGCCGCCCCGCGAGATCGTCAGCTCGACGGTCTTGGGGGCGCCGGTGAAGAGGATGTCCGAAAAGCCATGTGACTCGGGCGGCAAGGCGCACCCGGACTCGCCGATCTGCACCGCGCCGGCGGCGTCACAGGTGAGCGCGGGGCCGCCGTCGCAGGCGGGTAGGGGCAAGGCGCCGGTGCAGGTGACAGGCGCGCCGTCGATCACGAACGCGAAGCTGTACTCGCCCGCCGGCCAGGCGCTGCTCGGCCTTAGCTCGACGTAAAAGCCGTCCATGCAGCCGATCATGGTGCACGCGCGGGGGCCGTCGTCGCCAGGGGCGGCCGGCTCCGCGCCGCGGTTGCAGTGGAGCGAGGCGAGGACGAGCGCGGCGAGGAGAGCCGGGGTGGGACGCATGACGGTGACATTGCCCAGCGCCTCGGCTGCGCGCAAGCGCGGCGCCTCGGCTGCGCGCGGCCCCGCGCCGCGGGTGAACGAGGCGGTCGGCCAAACCAGGTTATGGGTGCTCGAGCGGGCGCTGTTGATGGATCGTCGGCGCGCGCCCGTGGTGCTCACTCCTGGGTGGGCTCGCGCCGCGCCTTCGCGCGCGCGCGCTGCATCTTCCAGAGGCGCACGACCGCGTCGGAGAGCACGCCCTGCGCTTGTTTGCCGAGGGACTTGCCCTTGCCCTTGCGGCTGGCGTGGCCGAGCTGCGCGCCTACCCAGAGCCCGGCGATCACCGCGAGGATCAAGATGATGAGGAGGATGGCGGGATGAAGGGTCGGGTCGGCGTTCACTGCGGCATCCCTGAGCGGTTAAGGAGCACCGTGGAGGATACGCAAAAGCTCGCGGATCCAGGGCGGATAAAAGGGCAAGAGGACCTGATCGACCGCGTCGCTGGTCGGCGGCGGCGGGGTGTCGGCGGCGGCGGCGGCGGCGCTCGCGCCAGCGGGCAGCTCGGGGCAGGTGCAGCCCCACGAGTCGGGGAGAGAGGGACACACGAGCTCGGCGATCCGACGGTGGCCCTCGGCGTTGGGGTGGATGTGATCAAAGGAGCGCAGCTCCGCCCGCAAGAACCACCGCGGCAGCTCCGCCGCGAGGCTCGCCTCGGCGTCGAGCCGGGCGGCGCGCTCGTCGTCGCTGAGGCCGGCGAGCGCGCGCCTCCACGCGGGGTCTCGCTCGAGCTCGCGCCGCAGCTTCTCTCGGTCGCGGAGCGGCGCGTCGGCGGCTCGAAGGTAGGGGGCGCGGTAGAGATCGACGGCGATGTCAGGGAGCTCGGCGGGATCCCAGGGCGCGTCGGCGCCGCCCGGCCGGCGCCCAGCGTGCTCTCCCAGCGCCTCACGCGGGCTGAGGGCGCCGAGCACGTAGTCGACGATCGTGCGGGTGAAGCGGAAGTAACGCAGCCCCTGCGCGCCGCCCCAGCGCTGGCGATCACCCTCGTCTCCCCACGGCGTCAAGGTCAGGCCGACGACCTTGAGCCCGCGTCGGTGCGCGAGCAGGTAGAGCTCGCGCATGTGATGGTTGGTGCTCTCCGGCATGCCGACGCTGTTGAGGCCGCCCTGAAAGACCAGCCAATACTCGCCTGTCCGAAAGTTCAGGCGGTGGTTGTCGAGCACCTGCTGGCGGAAGCGCTGCTTGAGCTGGAGGGCGCCGTAGCCGGTCTTGGAGAGGTTCTTGACCTCGGCGTTGCGGCAGAGCTGGGCGAGCCGCTCGGCGTAAGGGAGGCGGGGCCAGGCGCCGATCGAGCCGGCGAGCACGACGACCTTCACGGGCCGGGAGGGGTCCTTAAAGGCCCAATTGGCGGGCTCTGGCGGCTCCTCCGCGGCTGGCGGGGTGAGCGGCTCTTCGGCGGCGAGCGGGCCTGCGCGGGTGAACGCGGCGGCTGCGACGAGCGCGGGCGCGAGGCGGCGTAGGATCACGGCGAGCAAGGCGACTACTCCACCACAGTGAAGCTGGCGGCGGCCAGCTCGACCTGATCGACGGACAAGATCCGCACGGTCCAGTCGCCGATGTATTCGCCGCGCAGCGCCAGGTAAGCGCGGGTCCGGTAGGCGTGCAGCGGCGGGATCGTCAGGCCCCGGCGGCGCTGCGTCGAGGCGCTCTCCTTCTCCCAGACGACCTCGACCTGCTCCTCGACGCGGCTGTGCACCGCCCGGAAGCAGACGTTGACCTGCTCGCCCGCGCGCACCGAGAAGGCGTCGCTCTTGCCCTCGCAGCCCTGCTTGCCGTAGGCGCTGCCGAGCCAGATCTTGTCGACGTGGATCCCCGTCTGACCGATCCCGCCGACCGGGGGGCCGTCGTGGATCGCCAAGGGGATGCGGCTGAAGGCCCGCGCGGCGGCTGGCGATGCGCCCTGCGGCGGCTCGCGGAGGTCGCGCGGCGTCGCTTCATTGATCGGCGGGTCCTTCGCCGGCTGCGGCGCGCGGGGCTTGGGATCGGCGTGGGGCGCCTGGGAGGCCGTCGCTGAGGGTAAGCGGACCGCCGGCGGCTTGCTCGGGCGGGCGAGCTCGTCGGTCTCTGGCGACGAGGCGTAGGACTGGCAGCCCCCGATCGCGAGGGCGCCTAACAAGGAGATCCCCGTCGGTGCTCGTGCCGCGAGGGGGCGCATCGCGGCGCAGTCTAGCAGCGCCGCGCGAAACCAGCGCGGCCTCGTCGCTCGACGCGCCCGCGGTCGTGGCGCGGTCGCGCGGTCGCGTGCTCTTGCGCCAGGCGCGGTCTGCGGCCTATAGAGACAGTCCATGAGCTCGTTTCGCCCCCGCCTCTCCCCCCTCGCCCTGACCGCGCTCGCCGGCGCGCTGGTGAGCGGCTGCGATAGCCCGCACTACCAGCCGACGTGGGCCTCGAAGCCCGCGCTCGCCGCGACGGCGCCGGGGCGGCCGATCCCAGCGGGCTCCTTTGAAGGGGCCAGCCGCAGCCTGCTCAACGAGTACGAGAGCCGCGATCCGGTGCCTCGCGAGGAGCCCTTGACCTGGGCGTTGCCCTTCAACGCCAAGCGGATCGTGGTCGGGCTCCTGATCATGGCGGCGCGCGATGATTTCCGCGATCTGGGGCTGATCGTCGCCCGCGACGCGCGCTGGGGGATCCCGGATCGCCGCGAGCTCGAGGCCACCAAGATCCTCGCCGACGGCGGCGGTCGCTTCATGGAGGCCTTCCGCGCGGCGGCGTCGCGCTTCGACGCGAAGGCGGCCTTTAACTGCCCGCCGATCCCCAACCAGCTGCAAGACTACGTGCGCGGCGGCGCCGAGCCGATGTGGTGCTTCTACCTCAGCCAAGACCGCACCGATGTGCTGGCCTTTAAGCTGGTGGTCGAGGGCGGCGCCGCGAAGATCGGCTACGTGGGCCTCTTCCCCGAGCGACCGAACGGGTCCTTCGCGGTGCCGCCAGGGAACGACTCGCCGCCGATGGTCCCGCAGATGATCCGGCGCCGCTTTGAGCCCGGACCGCCGCTGCTCCGGCCCGCGCCGGCGGCCCCGACGGATCCCTCGGTCGCCGCGCCAGAGGCCCCGGCGGCGGCCCCAGCGAGCGCGCCCGAGTAGCGCTAAGGCGCATCAAATCGCGCCAATTATTGAATCTAGGAGACAGAGCGCCGCCGCGATCGAGGCCTCGATCGGGCGGCGGTTCTCGGGTCGACGCTGCTGCGAGCGATCACGCCGCGGCGATCATTTGCCGACGTCGACGGGGATGCAGCCGCTGCCGCGCAGCGACGCGCGACCCTCGGTGATCGCGTTGAACGCCTCGATCTTCCAGAGCAGCGCGTTGTTCACGTCGTAGCCGGAGACCGCGGCGTTGCTGCCCGCGATCTTGACGTCAGGCTTGCAGCCGGCGAACTCCTCGAGCGGCAGCGGCCCGACCAAGAATTTGCGCCCCTCGAGGGCGGTCGAGTCCAAGATGTCATACGTCACCGTCAGGTTGAGCGACGTCGCGAGGTCTTGGCGGTAGTCGGCGACCTCGCACTCGACCCGGGCGTTGACCGTCTCGCTGCACAGCCGCTCGCGCCACTCCTCAAAGATCGCCTCGCCCTCGACGCCGACCTGCGCGTACTCGGTGTGGGTGTTGAGGTAGAAGTCCTTGAGACACTCGAGGTAGTTGACGGTGATCTTGACCTGCTTGGTCCCCGCGAAGAGGGCGGCGACGTCGCTCTGCGCCGAGACGCCGGGCCGGACCTCGACGCACACGAAGCCGTGGGTCTCTGGCTCCTCGTCGGGCTTGCAGCTCAGCGCGGTGGAGAGGGCCGTGATCAGGGCTGGGACCGTGAGGAGGTGCGCGCGCGACTTCATGAGGCGGCAGTTTGGCAGCACCCAGGCGCGGATCGCAAGGGCCCTAGCGGCCAGTGATCAAGCTCGCGCGGGGGCTCGGCGGCCGAGCGCGGGCGACGTCGCGGCGTCGAGGAGCACGTGTGACGCCTATCACCAGGCGCAGCGACGCCGCGTGATAGCTTCCGGCCGCCTCGACGAGGGGGCCGCGCCCGCCCCCTGGTCAGCGGGTGCGGGCGCGGAGAGAGCAGCATGCGAGCGAGCAGCCTTGAAGACGACGTCGACGCGGAGCGACGCCTGGAAGCGACGATCGAGGGCGCGAGCGCGCGGGCGAGCGCGTGGCGTCGGCGAGCGCTCGCCCCGGAGCAGCGCGGGTCGGTCGCGGCCCCAGACGTCGGCGTAGCGTGCGAGGTGATCCTGGCGGACCGGCTCTTCCGCGACCTCAGCCCGGCCGAGGAGCAGGGGCTGATGGCGCGGATCCGCGGCGCACAAGACCCGAGCGGGGCCTGGCTGGGCCGCGGGGGCGCCCCGGATCTGTCGCTGACGGCGCTCGGCTGGTGGGCCTGCGTGCAGGTCGGGGACGATCCCCGCGAAGAGCGCCTGGAGCGGGCGTTGCGGGCGGTGCACGCGCTCGGCGGCGCCCAACGAGCGAGCTTCTCGGTGCGCTTGTGGTTGGCGATCGGCGGCCATATCCCGTGGAGCTGGCTGCCGGCGGTGCCGGCGGAGCTGTGGCTGCTGCCGGCGTCGTCGCCGTTCTCGCCGAGCCAGGTGTCGACGTGGGCGCGAGGGATCTTGACCCCCTATCTGCTGCTCACGCGCGCCCCGGCGCGGGTGCACCTCGCGAGCGCGGCGCCGCTGCTGCTGACCCGCGGCGGCGCGCCGATCCCGCCGCGGATCACGCGCGACGGCCTGATCGGTGACCTCGTGCAGAACCTGGACGCGGCGATCAAGGCGCTGCGCAAGGTTCCCAGGGGGCCGCTGCTGCGCGCCTCGCTCGCGCGCGCGCAGGCGTGGCTGGCGGCGGCCCAGCAGGCGCACGGCGGGTGGTTCTCGGCGCGTCCGACGATCTTGAGCTTGCTCGCGCTGCGGGTCGCGGGGGCGCCCTTCCATGACCCGCGGATCCGCCGCGGCCTGGACTACCTGCGCGGCGCGCGGGGGCTGGTGGTCGGCGGTGAGGCGCCGCAGCTCGCGCAAGGCCTGCAAGGGGCGCCGCTGGCGGTGATCGCCCGGCTGATCCAGGCGGCGCCGCAGGACGAGGACGCGCTGCCGTGGCTGCTCGCGCAGGAGATCAGCGAGCCCGGCGAGTGGCAGCGCCGCGCGAACGCGCCGGCCGGCGGCTGGCCGGTGGAGGCGGGGGCCCGCGAGATCCTCGACGTAGAGGCGACGTGCGCGGCGCTCGACGCGATCGCGGCGCTCCCGAAGACCGCCTCGCAGAGCGCGGCGGCCTGGGCGGCGACCCGCAGGGCGATCGAGGTGTTGTTGGCGATGCAAGAGCCGGACGGCGCGTTCGCCCGCTTCGAGCGCGGCGAGTCGTCGGTGTGGTTGACGACTGCGCCGTGGCGCGACGCGGAGCTGCTCGCCTACGGCCACGTCGACGACGAGGCGCGTGTGCGCCGCACGGCGATGGTGCTCCGCCAGCTCGCGCGGGTCGGCCTGCGCGCCGAGGACGACCGGGTGCGTCGTGCTCTCACATGGCTGGAAGGACAGATCGACGCGCGGCTCGGTCGCTGCGCCACAGAGACGCTCGCGGCGCTCGCTCAGGCGGCGGCGCTCTACCCCCCGGAGGGGGCGCCGCGTCGCGAGGCGATCGAGCGGCAGCTCCGCGCCCGCCAGCGCGAGGACGGGTCGTTCGGCGCGGCGGTGACGACCGCGGCGGCGCTGATCGGCCTCTGCGCGGTGCAAGAGCGGCCTTGCGTGCAGGCGCGACGGGCCGCGCGCGCGCTGGTCGCGCTGGTCGAGTCCGGCGCGGTCGACCGCGAGGGCGCGACCATCAGCGGCCACGGCTTCAGCCTCACCGCGGAGGACCCCTCCGCGGGCGCTCGCGAGGCGGCGCTCGCGCTGCGCGCCTACGCGGCGCGGGGGGGGCAGCTCTGATCGACCCGCGACCGGCGGGGCGCGCCCTCGCTCGTAGTTCAAGCGACAGAAGTGTCTCAAGGGACATGTCCATCTGCGCGTCGTCCTCAGACGCCGCGCGCGGAGAGGCCTCAAGGAGAGGAATTTTATGAGGAAGATCGACCGCCCTGGCCCTCAATACGATGTGGTGATCGTCGGCGCGAGCATCGCCGGCTGCGCGGCCGCTCAGGCGCTCGCGCTCGCGGACAGCGAGCGGCGCCGGCGGATCTTGGTGATCGATCGCCACCGCGGGGTCTCGCCGCGCTTCGCGGGCGAGCTGATCCACCCGCGCGGGGCGCAGATCCTCGAAGATCTGGGCTTCTATGGGCCGCTGCGCGCGGCCGGGGCGGTCGACGTCGAGGGCTTCTCCGTGCTCGAGCGGGCGGACGGCCGCTACGTCGAGCTCGCGTACGAGGAGATCGTCGGGCAGCGGCCTCGCGGGCTCGCGGCGCACCACAAGTCGCTGGTGAGGGTGATGCGCGGGGTGATCGCGGCGCAGCCGCAGATCGATCTCTGCGAGGGGTGGGTGATCAAGGAGCTGCAGCGGGATCGCCAGGGCGTGGCCTGCGGCGCGCTCTTGGAGGGCGACGGCGCGGAGGTCCTGGTCCGGGCGGATGTGGTGATCGGCGCCGACGGCAAGGCGAGCGCGGTGCGTCGCCTGGCCGGCCTGCCGGATGAGCGCGAGACGATCGGCTTCACGGCGGGGCTCGAGATCAAGGACGCGGCGGTGCGGGCGCCTCGCTTCGGCAACGTGGTGCTGGGGGCGTGGGGGCCGATGCTGATCTATCCGATCACGGAGGGCGCGGACGGGGCGCTGACCTACAGGATCACGATCGACCTGCCGCAAGCGCTGCCGGCCAAGGGGGCGCGCCTGGCCGACTTCTTGCTCGACGCGTACGTGCCGTTCTTGCCGGAACGCCTGGCCGAACAGACAGCCGAGGCGCTGCGCGGGCGCCGCGGGGCGATCGAGATGGCGCCGACGGTGAACTTGCCGGCCCCGCGGGCGGCGCTGCCAGGGATCGCGCTGATCGGCGACGCGGCCGGCTGCTCGCACCCGATCACGGCGAGCGGCATGACCATGGGCCTGCGCGACGCGGAGCGCCTCGGCGAGGAGGCCCGCCGCCGGGCTCGCGCGCCGCGCGGCGAGCGCTGGCTGGATGAGGGGAGCCTGCGCCGCTACCGCGCGGAGCACGACCGCTACGTGCCCACCCGGCAGGCGCTCGCGGACGCGATCTACGAGGCGTTCCGCGGCGGCAATGAGGGGGCGCGGGCGATCCAGCGGGCGTTGTTCGAGTACTGGGAGAGCGGACCTTCGGCTCGTCGCCGCTCGATGGCGCTGCTCTCGTGCGCGGAGGGGCGGCCGTCGGTGTTTCTCTCCGAATACATCAAGACCGCGGGGCACGCGCTCGGCAGCAGCATCGTGCCGCGGCACGCGACGCACTTCCCGCTCCAAGACCGGGCCCGCCAGGTGCGCGGCGCGGTCAGCCTCGCGACGGATAAGCTCGGCTTGGTCACGCAGGTGATGTGGGCGCAGATCCGGCCGGCGTGGCTGCCACGCGAGGCGTGATCGCTCGGTCGTTTCTGTTAGAACGACTCGTCGAGCAAGTAGCGGCGGAGGAAGAGCACCGTCGCGTACATTTGGTAGTCCTGGTTGCGCTTCTTCGCGAAGCCGTGGCCCTCGTCGTTGGCCTCGATGTACCAGGCGGGCGCGCCGTTGGCGGCGAGGGTCTCGACGATCTGCTCGGCCTCGCTGGCGGGCACGCGGGGGTCGTTGCGGCCTTGGATGACCAGGAGCGGGCGCTTGATCTTGTCGGCGTGATGGAGCGGGGAGATCGACCCCAGAAAGGCGCGGATCTGCGGGTCGCGCTCGTCGCCGTACTCGACCCGGCGGAGGTCGCGGCGGTAGGCCTCGGTGTTCTCGAGGAAGCTGACAAAATTGGAGATCCCGACGATGTCGACGCCGCCGCGGATCCGGTCGGCGTAGCGGGCGCTCGCGGCGAGGGTCATGTAGCCGCCGTAGGAGCCGCCCATGATCACGACGCGTCCGGCGTCGAGCTCGGGCTGGGCGGCGATCCAGTCGAGCAGCGCGCCGATGTCAGCGACCGCGTCCTCGCGCTGGCGTACGTCGTCGAGGCGGACGTACGACTTGCCATAGCCGGTGGAGCCGCGGACGTTGGGGTAGATCAGGGCGACGCCGAGCTCATTTAAAAAATAATTGTTGCGGCCGATGAAGCCGACCCGCGACTGCGCCTCCGGGCCGCCGTGGATGATGATGAGGGCCGGCCGCGGGCCGGTGAAGCGCGGCGGGGGGCGGTAATAGAAGCCGGGGATCTCGCGCTCATCGAAGCTCTTCCAGCGGATCGGCTCGGGGACGACGAAGGTGTCGGCGACGAGGCCGCCGGCCTCGCTCTCGGTCCAGCGCGTGGCCTCGCCGCTCGTAGGGTCGAAGGACCAGACGTCGGCGGGGGAGCGCGCGGAGGAGACGGTGAAGGCGAGGCGTTGACCCTGTGGGTGCCAGTGCAGGCCGCTGATCACGCCCTCGGGGAGCTTCGTGGAGATCGGCTCCTCTCGCAGCGTCTGGCCGTCGTAGAGGTGGAGGCGGGAGGGGCCGCCCTCGTTGGTGAGCGCGGCGATCCGGGCGCCGTCGCGGCTGAGCGCGAAGCCCTCGACGTCCCAGGGGAGCGCGCCCGAGATCGCGCGCAGCTCGTGCGTGGTGAGGTCGAGGCGCACGAGCATGCGGTGCTCGACGCCGCCGTCGGTCGTGGTGATGACGGCGCGGCCGTCCGCCGTGAAGGCGCCGCCTGTCCAGGCGACGGGCTGTCCGTCGGAGTCCGGGGTCAGGCGGTGCTGCTCGCCGCTCGAGGAGTCGACCAGCCAGAGGTGACTGCGCGCGACGGAGATGTACTCTTGGACGAGGATGAGGCCGCCGTCAGGGCTCCAGTCGAGGGGCGCCCAGCCGCCGCCGGTGACGGCGGTGAGCATGCGGTCGCTCTCCGGTCGCCTCGGATCGACGACGTAGAGGTCGGTGTCTTGGCCGGTGCGGCGGGTCGAGGTGTAGACGAGGCGTTGGCCGTCGCGCGAGAAGATCCCGAGGGTGTTCTTGGAGCGCGCGCCGCCGTCGCTGAGCAGGGTGAGGGCGCCGGTGGCGAGGTCGAGGCGCCAGTTCTGGCCGAATTCGTCGCCGCCGCGGTCCTTGTTGAAGACGAGGTAGTCGCCGTCGCCGACCGGGGGATAGGCGGCGACGCTGACCTTGTCGCGGAAGAAGGTGAGCTGGGTGCGGGCGCCGCCCGGGGCGCGGAGCTGGTGGAGCTGCGGGGTGTCGGCGAAGCGGGTGGAGATCAGCAGCCTGTCGCCGCTCGGGTGCCAGCCGAGCGCGTTGGCGGCGCGGATCTCAGCGTAGGGGGCGAGGGCCTCGGCGAGCTCGCTGGGGATCGCCGGGACGCCCTCGACGCGCAGCGACTCGGGCGGGGTGATGATGTCGCCGGCGGGCGCCGGATTGGTGGGCCCTGCCGGCGCGGGTCCGCTCGGCGTGGGCTGGTCGGCGTCGGGGAGGGGGCGTGGTCGCGGCTGCGCGGCGGGGTTCGGGCCGCAGGCGAGGAGCAGCGCCAGCGCCCCGAGGGTGAGGCTGCGGATGGAGCGAGCAGGCGGAGCAGGAGGGGCGAGCAGGGCGGGCACTTGTGGCCGTTGTACTGCAAGGCGCGCGGGGGCGTCACGTGGCGGCGGGGGTGCTCGCGCTCCGAGACGCGCGTGGGCGCGGCGTCAGGCGGGCCTGGGACGATGTTCAGGCGACCTTGTGGCCGCAGAAGGTGCAGTGGGCGCTGCTGCCCGGGGTGAGGATCACCTGCGAGATCCCGCCGCACGAGGGGCAGTGGACGCCGACCTGCTGGACGCCCGCGTGCGCGGAGCCGGAGATGAAGACGCCGTGCTCGTAGTCCATCCGACCGACGAGCTTTCCGGCGGCGATCGCCTCGAGCACGAGCTCGCGGGCGCGAGGCGCGGCGACGCCGAGCTGCTCCGCGAGCTGCGTCAGGGGCAGGCGCGTGGAGGCTTGACCCATGGCGATGACTTGATCGAGGCGGCGGGCGTGGCGGCCGCGGCGGACGCCGAGCGTCAGGAGGATCGCGGCAGGCAGGACGAAGACGCCAAAGCTCATGATCAAGATCCCGACGCCGGAGCTGGGGTGATCCGGCGCTGAGGGGGCGACGATCATGCCGACGCCGATCGCCGAGCAGGAGACGCCGATGAAGGCCAAGACGCCGCCGAGGATCAGCTTGGAGGTGATGGAGCCGCGCATGCGCCTGGGTATGGTCGGCGCGTGGAGCCGCGGCGGTCAAGCTGGCGGCGGCGTCCGCTCAGCCGCGGCGTGTTCGGCTGGAGAAGCGCGCGCCCGCGGAGGGGCGCGCCGGTTCGCTTGAGCGCGCTCGCTCAGGAGCGGGCGCGGCGGCGCGCCCCTTCGGTGGGGTGGGCGCGAGCGCGGGGGCGCTGGGGCGCTGGCCGGCGCGTGCGTAGGGGTGATCGCCGACGATCGCGACGCGGCGCTTGATCAGGCGCTCGACGCTGGTGAGGCGGCCGCGCTCGTCGGGGCTGCAGAACGAGATCGCCGCGCCGCCGGCGCCGGCGCGGGCGGTGCGGCCGATCCGGTGGACGTAGCTCTCGGCGTCGACGGGCATGTCGTAGTTGAGCACGTGGGTGACGCCGCCGATGTCGATGCCGCGGGCGGCGACGTCGGTGGCGACGAGGATCCGCAGCTTGCCGCCGCGGAAGGCCCCGAGGGCGCGCTCACGGGCGTTCTGCGACTTGTTGCCGTGAATCGCCGCGGCCGAGAGGTTGGCGGCGGTGAGCTGCTTGACCACCCGATCCGCGCCGTGTTTGGTCCTCGTAAAAACGATCGCGCGGGTGACCGAGGCGTCGGCCATGAGGTGCTCGAGCAGGCCGCGTTTGTCCTCCTGCGCGACCAGGTAGACGCTCTGGTCGACGCGATCGGGGGTGGAGGCGACCGGCGCGACGGCGACCCGCACCGGGTCTTTTTTGAGGATTTCGTCGGCGAGGGGCTCGAGCTCGCGCGGCATGGTGGCGGAGAAGAAGAGGGTCTGGCGCTCGCGCGGGATCAGGCGGAGCAGGCGGCGGACCTCGGGCAAGAAGCCTTGGTCGAGCATGCGGTCGGCCTCGTCGAGCACGAGCACCTCGACGCGGTCGAGGTTGACCTCGCGCTGGTTGATGAGATCGGCGAGGCGACCGGGGGTGGCGACGAGTACGTCGACGCCGCGGCGCAGCGCGCTGATCTGGGTGCCGAAGCCGACACCGCCGTAGATGACGGCGTGGCGGAGGCCGGTGAATTTTCCATAACGGGCGAAGGTGTCGCCGATCTGGGCCGCGAGCTCGCGGGTGGGCGAGAGGATCAGCGCGCGGATCCTGCGGGGCGCCGCGGGGCCGGGTTTGGCGGCCGCTGGCGGGAGCTGCAGGCGCTGGAGGATCGGCAGGGCGAAGGCGGCGGTCTTGCCGGTGCCGGTCTGGGCGCAGCCGAGCAGGTCGCGGCCGGCGATCGCGGCAGGGATCGCGCTGACTTGGATCGGCGTCGGCACGGTGTGGCCGACCTCGTCGAGGGCTCGCAGGAGCGCGGGGGCGACGCCGAGGGCGCCGAAGGTGCTGTCCCGGTGGACAGGAGTCGTGTGGACAGGAGTGGTGGGGACAGGCGCGGCCGTGTCGGTGCGCGCGGGCTCGAGGCTATTCACGTGGGTCGTTGCTCTTCGCGAGATCGATGGAGTCTAAAGAGAAGAAAAAGATGAAGAGGCCCGGACAGCGCCGGGCCTCTTCGCGCGATCCCGCGAGGCGAGATCGTGTCGGCTACATGTCCATGCCGCCCATGCCGCCCGGCGAGGGGGCCGAGGGGGCCTCCTTCTTGGGCTTCTCGGCGATCATCGCCTCGGTGGTGAGCATCATGCCGGCGACGCTGGCGGCGTGCTGGAGCGCGGTGCGCACGACCTTGGTGGGATCGATGACGCCGTCCTTGATCAGGTCGACGTACTCGCCGGTGCGGGCGTTGAAGCCGAAGCCGCCCTTGCCGTCGCGCACCTTGTTGATGACGACGCTGGGCTCGCCGCCGGCGTTGGCGACGATCTGGCGGAGGGGCTCCTCGATCGCGCGGCGCACGATAGAGATGCCGACCTGCTGCTCGTGGGTGGGGGCCTTCAGCTTGTCGAGGACGGCCTGAGCGCGGACCAGCGCGACGCCGCCGCCCGGGACGATGCCCTCTTCGACGGCCGCGCGGGTCGCGTGCAGCGCGTCCTCGACGCGGGCCTTCTTCTCCTTCATCTCGACCTCGGTGGCCGCGCCGACCTTGATCACGGCGACGCCGCCGACCAGCTTGGCGAGGCGCTCTTGCAGCTTCTCACGGTCGTAGTCCGAGGAGGTGTCCTCGATCTGCGCGCGGATCTGCTTGACGCGGGCCTTGATGTCGTCCTTCTTGCCGCCGCCGTCGACGATGGTGCAGTTGTCCTTGTCGATCGAGACCTGCTTGGCGGTGCCGAGGTCGCGGATCGTCAGGTTCTCGAGCTTCTCGCCGAGGTCCTCGGTGAGCGCCTTGCCGCCGGTGAGCACGGCGAGGTCCTTGAGCATCTCCTTGCGGCGATCGCCAAAACCCGGGGCCTTGACGGCGGCGACCTGGAGGGCGCCGCGGATCTTGTTGACCACGAGGGTGGCGAGCGCCTCGCCGTCGACGTCCTCAGCGATGAGGACGAGCGAGCGGCCCTGCTTGGCGACCTGCTCGAGGATCGGCAGGAGGTCCTTCATCGTCGAGATCTTCTTCTCGTAGCAGAGGATGAAGGGGTCCTTGAGCTCGACGGTCATCCGCTCTTGGTCGGTGATGAAGTACGGGCTGAGGTAGCCGCGGTCGAACTGCATGCCCTCCACCACGTCGAGCTCGGTGGTGTTGGCCTTGTTCTCCTCGACGGTGATCACGCCCTCCTTGCCGACCTTGGCCATCGCCTTGGCGATCAGCTTGCCGATCTCTTCGTCGCCGTTGGCGGAGATCGTGCCGACCTGCGCGACCTCATCGTCGCCCTCGGTGGACTTGGAGGTGTCCTTGATCGCGGCGACGACCGCCTCGACGGCGGAGTCGATGCCGCGCTTGAGCTCCATGGGATCGTGGCCGGCGGTGACCATCTTGATCCCCTCGCGGTAGATCGCCTGGGCGAGCACGGTCGCGGTGGTGGTGCCGTCGCCGGCGATGTCAGAGGTCTTCGAGGCGACCTCCTTGACCATCTGCGCGCCCATGTTCTCGAACTTGTCCTCGAGCTCGATCTCCTTGGCGACGGTGACGCCGTCCTTGGTGACCGTGGGGGAGCCCCAGCTCTTCTCGATCACGACGTTGCGGCCCCTCGGCCCCAGGGTGACCTTGACGGCGTCGGCGAGGAGGTTGACGCCCCGCAGAATCGCGCTGCGGGCGCTCTCATCAAAGCGGATCTCTTTGGCTGCCATGTGACTTATTCCTCTCTAGAAAATCGGTGGGTGTGGACGACTCACGCCGCGCTGGCGTTGGAGTCGACGATCGCGAGGACATCGTCCTCGCGGAGGATGATGTGCTCGACGCCGTCGAGCTTGATCTCGGTGCCGCCGTACTTGCCGAACAGCACGGTCTCGCCGACCTTCACCTCGGGGGCGTTGCGCTTGCCGTGCTCGTCGAGCTTGCCGTTGCCGACAGCGATCACGATGCCGCGAGCGGGCTTCTCCTTGGCGGAGTCGGGGATGTAGAGGCCACCAGAGGTCTTCTCCTCTTCGGCCACGCGCTTGACCAGAATACGATCGTTCAGGGGACGAACCTTCATCTTCGAATCTCCTGTGATACCGGCTGCTCGCCGGAGCTTCACCGCGGTGCGCGCCCACCCCGGATCCCGCTAAACATTCGGAATCACATGAAAAAGAGGGCGCGGTTAGCAGTCGCGCAGAGCGAGTGCTAACGGGGCGGGAGTGTAGTGCGGGCCGGAAAACGGTCAACCCCCGGCGCCACCGAATCCCAAGAAGTATTCAGATTCGCACCCATGCGCTCGCTCACAAATGGCGGTTGATTGCGGCAGACGCGCTGCTACCGTGGGAAGTTGAGGGACGAATCCTCTTTACTTCAGCGCGAATTTTCCCGTCACCCGAGGTGCGCCATGCGTGAGGGCCCGAGCTCCGTAGAGCGGTTTTCCTTAGAAGTGTCCGAGTCCTTGGCCTCGTTCTTCTATGAGCGCGTCGGCGAGGCGCAGGAGCGCGCCGGCGCGGCGCTCATCCCCGAGGTCGAGGCGTACGTGGTCCACCTGCTCGCGCGCTTCGTCCGCGAGACCGGGGTCGCGGGCCGCCACAGCCCGCCGCTGGCGCTGCAATACCTGTCGGCGCGCAGCCAGTCGGGGAGCGCGCGCGCGCAGGCGCTGCGGGGCGTCGGTGATCGCGCGCTCTTTATCAGCGGGGCCGTGCCGCGCTCGCTCGACCGCACGCCGGTGAACGTCGGCTACGTCCGCTCGATCGGTGAGTCGGCGTACCGCGGGGTCGCCGAGGGGCGGCGCGCGCTGGCGGTGTTTGAGGCGCTCGCGGCGGCCTTTGAGGCGGCGAGCGAGGTGATCGGCGACGTGGTGGAGCCGGCGCAGGGCGGCGACCTCTTGGGGCTGTATGAGCGCTGGCGTCGCGACCACTCGCGCCGCGACGCCCGCACGCTGACGGCGGCGGGGGTGATCCTGGGGGCGCGCGGCTCGGAGCTGGTCCACTAGCCGCTTCCTCACGCCCGCGCCGGCTGGGCGGCCGGCCTCCGCTCGCCGAGACTGGCCGCCCATGCCCAGCGAGATCCGCGTGCACGCGTACTCCTTCGCCTCACGCTTCAACCTGCGCGACGTGATCCAGTGGTTCCCAGGCGCCAGCGGCGTCAAGATGGCCAAGACGCAGGCGTCGATCGAGCTGGGCCCCGAGGCCCGCGCCTTCGCCTTCGACTTCGGCACGTTGGTCTTCGTCGGGGTCGAGGAGGCGGCCAGGGCGTCGATCGTCGGGACGTTCATGGCGATGCTGGCGCGCGAGCCGCACGCGCCGCTGGAGGAGGACCTGCTGATCGAGGTGCGCCCAGGGGCGTCGATCGAGGTGACCTTCGATCGAGTGGTGCTGCCGACGCTGACGCCGGCGTCGCTGGAGGTGATCGCGACGGTCGCCGCGCAGTCGGTGTCGCTCGACTACTACGAGGAGGATATCCAGGGGATCCTCGACCGGATCGGCGCGATCGCCCGCGACGTCGCCCAGCGCGGCCGCGTCGGCGGCGGCACGCGCGATCTGGTCGGCTTCGTCGGCGCGGCCATCGCCTCCCAGATCGACGTGGTCGCCGCGCTGGCGCTGCTCGACAAGCCAGACCTGACCTGGGAGGACGAGGCGGCCGACCGGCTGCACGAGCGCCTCCGCTATCACCTCGAGATCCCCGAGCGCTACCGCGCGCTCGAGACGAAGACCCAGACCGGCCGCGACGCGCTGCACTCGCTGCTCGAGCTGTCGTCGACCCGGCGCATGCTCTTCATGGAGGCGTCGATCGTCGTGCTGATCGTGCTCGAGGTCGTGATGAGCCTACTGAAGTGGAGCTGAGCGGGCCGAGCGGCGCTTGCGATACACCGACCAGTCGATCTCCTGCTCGATCAGCTCGCGGGCGACCCAGCGGACCACCGTGTCGCTCTCGTAGTAGCGGCTGTGAAGGAAGCGCACCTGCTCGGCGATCTTGCGGCCGACCTCGCGGATGTTCTCGTAGAGATCGACGAGGTGGCGCGAGTCCTGCTCGCGCAGCTCGCGGGCGCTCTGCGGCTGCGCGGTGTCCGCGGCCGCGGCGCCTTGGTCGGGTACGGCCGGCGCGCTCGCGGTCACGAGCGCGAGCGCCGGGGCCTGCGTGGCGCGGAGGCTCTCTTCGAGGAAGTCGGTGACGTCGACGCGCTGGTAGACGCGCGCGGGGTAGACGACGGAGCGATCGAGGTCCGCCATGCGGTAGTCGTTGACCAGGCACTCGAGCCAGGTCATCCCGAGGGCGAGGCGCTCGAGGATCATCTCGACCAGGTGAAAGGCCATCCAGTCGATGAAGGGGCGCACGGCGATGAGCTCGAGGAGCTGGATCGAGCGCGGCCAGCTCCGCCGGACGATCTGATCGAAGAGGCGGCGAGGCCGCGAGCCGAGCTGCAAGAGGATGTCGGCCTCGTCGTAGTGGCTGGTCACCAGGAGGGCGCCGCGGCCGCCGGTGAGCCGCCGGACGCGCTCAGGGGGCGGGCCGTAGACCTGGCCGAAGCGCTGGCGGTAGCGGTCGAAGGGCCAGCAGACGGCGCGCCAGATGAGGTCCGCGATCGCGGCGAGCAGGACGAAGATCCACGAGCCGAAGAAGACGGCGCCGAAGAGGAGGATGAGCGAGAAGAGCAGCCAGTCGTCGCTCGAGACCGCCGGATCGATGAGCGCGCCGCTGAGGCCGATGAGCGCGACGAGGACGGCCGCGCCCGTCGCGGCGAGCACGAAGGCGGCGAGCACCGCGCGCAGGAGCCGCAGCGAGCGGGTGCGCTCGATGAGCGGGGTGCCGAGGAAGATCAGCCGACGCGCGCGCACCCGCGGCGTCATGCCCCTGAGCGCCTCGAGGACGACGTTGCCGCCGTGAGAGTGCGCGATGAAATTGACCCGCAGCGGCGCCTCGGCGGTGCAACTGAGGGCCGCCGCGAGTCGATCGAGGGCCGCCGCGAGGGCCGCGCCGCCGGCGATCCGCTCGCTGTGCCTGTTGATCCCCGACCAGGCGAAGTCCTCAGCGCTCATGCCAGCGGCGAGCGCGGGCGCCCACACCGTGCCGATGAGCCCGTGCTCGGCGAGCGCCGCCTCGAGGCGGCTGGCGAAGGTCGGCGGGGCGCCCGCCTCGGGGAGGCGCCACCACGCGTCGCCTCGAGAGAAGGTGCCGTGGATGATCGCCGTGAAGACCGGGCCGCGCTGCTCCGCCAAGGCCGTGATTGTACGGCTTCGTCCTCCTACTGGGGAGTCTCCCGCGCGGGCGCGGGCGCGAGCGCGCCCGCGCGCCCGCCGATCGTCGTGCCCGTATAATATGACCCTTAGGACAGACCAAACCTACGCGGACCTCCGCGCGGCCGCGGCCTCGCGGCGTGGTAGCATCGACGCATGAGGGCGACGCTGACGGGGCGCTTGGCGCTTGTATACAACGCAGAGACCTATCGGCGCGTCGTCGGCGGCAAGGACGTGATCATCCACTGCCACCACTACAACTCGCGGATCCAGCGGACGATCGAGGGCGCGGCCGAGATCGACGGCAGGGGGCTGCTGGTGGCCGCCGCCGAGGAGGTCTTTGCCGAGCACTTGGCGGCCAACCTCCGCGAGGACGACTCGATGGCGAGCCGATGGGCGATGGCCGAGCTCTTGTACTCGCACCTCGGCTACGGCTGCATCGACCTCTCGCGGGTCGAGCAGGGCGAGGTCGTCGCGCCGTCGTCGCACTTCGTCGAGGGCTGGCTGGCGGGCCTCGGCCAGCGCGACGCGCCCGTGTGCTCGTTCACCGAGGGGTACCTGCAAGGGGCGATCTTCGCGGCGAGCGGCGAGCTGGTGCGCGTGCGCGAGGTCGAGTGTATGGCGACGGGCGCGGCGCGCTGCCGCTTCACGGTCGAGCGCGGCCGCGAGGAGCCGATCGCGCGGGCTCCGAGGGCGCCGGCGACGCTGGCCGCGGCGCCGCAGAGCGCCTACCTGCGCTCGCCGAACGTCGACGAGGAGGCGATCATCGCGGCGGTCGTGGGTATGCCGATCTACGGCAACCTGGACGGGCTGATCCCGGCCTTCGGCGTCTACCTGGCGAACACGCCGGCTGACTTTTACAACCTGGTCTCGATCCGCTTCGTCGAGGCGATGGCGGCGCGCCGCCGCGAGAAGACGGCGCGTCGGCTGCTGATCGAGGACGCCGAGACCTGCGGGATGAACACCTTCCGCGGGATCATGAGCTCGACCGAGTGGGAGGGGTTGATCGCGCCGATGATCCGGGCGCCGGCGGACAACCTGCACGCGCTGGTCGCGGTCTCGAACGCGCTCGGCTGGGGCGATTGGCACATCTGTAGCCACACGCCCGGGCTCTCGCTCACGCTCGAGTCCCGCAGCGGCTATGAGGCGCTCGGGTACCGCGAGTACCGCGGCGTCGCCGATCAGCCGTGCTGCTCGATGCTCACTGGCGTCGCCGCGGGGCTGATGGAGCTGGTCTACGGCGAGGGGACGCTGGCCGAGCGCTTCGGCACCTTCACGTCCTCGGAGTCGAGCTGCATCTGCTCGGGCGAGCCGCTGTGCCGCTTCGAGGTCGAGAGGGTGGTCTAGTGGCCGACGCGCTGCCTTACCGCGAGGCGGTGCCGGCGTGCATCCACGCGGAGACGTACAAGTACTACTTTCAGCGTGAGCGGGTGATCCCGCTGTGGCAGGCGCTAGAGCGCCGCTACGGGGCGGTGCGGATGAACGGGGCGTTTCGGATGATGGAGATCGAGGGCGAGCACTTCTGGCTGCGATCCGTGGTCGGCGGCAACCCGATCACGGTGCTGCGTCGCCGCGGCTGCCCGGCGGCGGCGATCGCCGAGCTGCACGAGATCTTCGGCTTCGAGGGGCGCCGTGAGTGACCGCTTGACGATCGTCGACCAGGTCGGGATCGGCCTCCTGCGCCTTGACAGCGCGCTGATCGTCCTAGCGGCGACGCCGCCGTTCTTGGCGGAGTTCGGGCTCGCCTCGGCGCCGATCGGCGACTCCCTCGATGATCTGCTGTCCCTGCGCGATCGCCGGGGCGCGCGCGAGCTGCACCGGCGAATCGCCCACGGCGAGCACGTCGACATGCTGCTCGGGCTCAACATCGGCGGCCGCGATCACCTGACCAGGACGCGGCTGGTCGCGGCTGAGGGGGGCTGGCTCGCGGTGATCGAGCGCCTCTCCGGCGGCGGGAACCTGATCTTCGACCTGTACGGCGCGCATCGTCGCCTCGAGCAGATCATCAAGCGATCCGTCGAGGGCGTGGTGATCATCGATGAGAAGGGCGAGATCCTCGAGCACAACGACCGCTTCTTCGAGCTGATGCGCTTCCGATCGGGCCGCGGCGTGATGCTCTCGGAGGAGGCGCTGAGCGGCGCGAACCTGCTCGAGCTGCTCGAGGAGCTGCCGGCCTTCACGGAGCTGTGCGCGCACCTGCGCGGCGAGGAGCGCCGCCACACCCGCTACGCCGAGACGGTCGCGCACGGCGGCCGCTGGATCGCCGCGACGAGCACCGCGATCGTCTTGCCGCTGCACGGCTTCATCGGCGCGTGCGTGGTCCTCAGGGACACGACCGAGCAGCGCCAGGCGGAGCTGCTGCTCCGCCAGAAAGAGGCGGCCGAGGCGGCGAACATCGCCAAGAGCCGCTTCCTCGCCAATATGAGCCACGAGCTGCGGACGCCGCTGAACGCGATCATCGGCTACAGCGAGCTGCTGGTCGAGGAGTCGGAGGGGATCGGCCACCCGGAGATCGCGGAAGACCTCAAGAAGATCCACGTCGCCGGCGCGCACCTGCTCGCGCTGATCAGCAACATCCTCGACCTCTCCAAGATCGAGGCCGGGAAGATGGAGCTGTGGCCCGAGGACTTCAGCGTCTCCGCGCTGATCGAGGGCCTGACGGCGACGATCGACCCGCTGATTCGTCGCGGCGGTAATACGCTGGAGGTGCGGGCGCCGCGCGAGCTAGGCTTCATGCGCTCGGACCTGCTCAAGCTCCGGCAGGTGCTGCTCAACCTGCTCAGCAACGCGGCGAAATTCACGAGCGAGGGGCGGATCACGCTGCTGGCTCGGCGGCTCGGCGGGCCGGGCGGTGAGGTGATCGAGTTCGAGGTGCGCGACACAGGCATCGGCGTCGCGCCGGCCGACCAAGCGCGCCTCTTCGACGACTTCGCGCAGGTCGACGCGACCATCTCGCGCACCTTCGGCGGCACGGGCCTCGGGCTCGCGCTCTCGCGGCGCTTCTGTCGGCTGCTCGGCGGTGATCTGACGCTGAGGTCCGCGCTGGGCGAGGGGTCGACGTTCACGGTGCGGGTGCCGGCGCGGCTGCTGCGGCCGGGGGAGGCGGTGGAGGCGGTGACCGCCGCGACCGAGGGGGCGCGCCTGTCGCCTTCGTCGGCCGCGAAGACCCGCCAGACCGTGCTGGTGATCGACGACGACCCGGCGACGCTCGACCTGATGATCCGCGCGCTCTCTCGCGAGGGGATCGCGGTGGTCGCGGCGTCGAGCGCCGCGAGCGCGCTCACGCTGGCGGAGGCGCTGCGGCCCGCGTTGATCACCCTCGACGTGCTGATGCCTGACGTCGACGGGTGGCAGGTGCTCGCGGCGCTGAAGGGGACGCCGAGCGTCGCCTCGATCCCGGTGATCATGATGTCGATCTCGGACGAGGCGCAGCGCGGCCTCCGCCTCGGCGCGGCTGACTTCTTGGTCAAGCCGCTCGAGCGCGAGCGCGTCCTCGCGGCGCTCGGTCGTCACCTGCGGCGCGGCGACGCCGGCCCGTGACGGGCCCGGGGCTCAGCGCCGCAGCCGGAGCGGGAGCAGCATCGAGATCCTCCGCTGGTACTCCTCATAGTCCGCGCCGTGAACGTCGAGCAGGTCGCGCTCTTCATAGTGAAGCGCGATCCGGATGTACACCGTCATCGCCGCGGCGAAGAGGAGGTGGCCGACGGTCATCCACGGGGTCGCCCAGAAGGCGAGGAGGAAGCCGAGCATCAAGGGGTGGCGGCTGAGGTGATAGGGGCCGCGGACGACGAAGCGCGCGTGCGGGAGCTCGCGCCCGAGGAAGCCGTACAGCGCCTGCTTGAGGCCGAAGAGGGCGAAGTGGTCGATCACGAAGGTCGAGACCAGCACTAAGAGCCAGCCGAAGGCGGAGGCGCCGAGCAGCAGGTCCCCCGCGAGCTCGCCGCGCAGGTCCCAGACCGCCTCCGGGAGCGGCCGCCACCAGCAGTAGAGGGCCACGAGGCAGAGGTTGGCGAAGAGGACGAAGGTGCTGCGCTCCGCGGGCTTCGGGACGATCGCCGTCCACATGCGCTTAAAGCCAGGTCGCGCCATCACCGAGTGCTGGACGCCGAAGAGGGCGACGAGCGCGAGGTCGATGAGCAAGGACGAGGCGAAGCCGCCTGCGTGACCGTCGTTGATCGCCTTGGGGACGGCGACCCCCCAGACGAAGCCGATGAGGTAGAGGAAGACCGCGAGGAAGCCGAGGTAGCAGGCGATCCCGTAGAGGAGGATGAGGGCGCGTCCCATGGCCGGCGAGGGTAACGGCCGGGCTTGGTCTTTGTCACAGCTCCGCGGAGGAGAAGATTCTGCGCGCTCGTCGGCTCAGGGGAGCCGCTGGTCGCGCAAGAAGCTCCAGACCCGCTCGCTCGCCGCGAAGTCGCGCGAGAGGCCGCCGATCCGCGAGACGTCGAGGTATTGGTCGCCGCCAGGCCAGGTGTGACCGGCGCCGTCGACGGTGATCAGCAGGACAGGGGCCGCGCAGCCGGTGAAGCTGCGCTCGCTCGCTGTGTTGCCGTCTGCGTCAGCGTCGGGGAGCTGCGTGACCTCAGGGGTGAGCTCGCAGCCGTGGCGCGAGGCCCAGCCAGGCGCCGCCTCGTCGCCGATCATCGAGGCCTCGACAGCGGCGTAGGCGCCCTCTTCTGTGCTGAGGCAGTCGGCCTCGCCGCCCGCGTAGGGCCAACAAGGGTCGTCGCTGCCGTGGATCGCGAGGATCGGCGCCGCGCGCGAAGGCGCGCACGCGTGGCTGAGCGCGAACTGGTTGGCGCCGCCGACCGGGGCGAAGGCGGCGAAGCGATCGGCGAGCTCGCAGGCGAGGCGATGGCTCATGCCGCCGCCGTTGGAGAAGCCGGTCGCGTAGATCCGCGCGGGGTCGATCTCGGCGACTCGCGCGATCTCATCCAAGAGCGCGCGGACGTAGGCGACGTCGTCGACGCCCTCCTTGCAGGCGTACGAGCAGTGGAGGCCGTCGCCGTCGCCGCCGTGGTTCCACGAGCGAAAGCCGAGCGGGTTGGCGAAGCCGTCCGGGTAGACGACGATAAACCCCTCACGCTCGGCGACCGCGCTGAGGCAGGCGGGGCTGGCCTCGTCGCCGCCCGCGCAGGTGATCGCGTTCATGCCCTCCTTGTCGCCGCCGCCGCCGTGCATCGCGACGACCACAGGCAGCGGGCTGGCGCCGTCGTAGCCGCTCGGCAAGCGGATGATGAAGTCGCGATCCTTCCACTCAGGGACCCTGCAGGTCGCGTCCTCGCCGGGGGTCGGCGGCAGGCGTACGCAGTCGACGCCGCGCGGCTGGCGACCGCAGGCGCCGAGCATCAAGGCGAAGAAGAGGGCCGAGGCGGCTCGTGGGGGGCGAAGCGTGGATGTCCCAAAAAACATGTTGTACCGGGCCGCGAGGGTGACGATCCAAGCGTAACCGATCGGCTCATCGCTGCGCTGAGGCGGCGCTGTGGGGCGATCACGCGCGGTTTGACAGGCTCGCGGCTCGCGACCTATCGTGGCGCCCGCCGTGCTTATCCGCGCCTGGCTAGCCTGCTTCGTCTTGATCTCGGCGTGCAGCGCGGGCGGGCAGCCGGTCGCGGTGAGCGGCGGCGCGCCGACCCGCGCGTCCGAGCTGCCTGATGCGGCGGTCGAGGCGGCGGTCGAGGCGCCGATCGAGGCGCCAGCGCCGCCTCGAGGCGTCGATCCGGCGCTGCTCGCGGACCTCGAGCTGCTCTGCGCGGCGCTGCGGCGCGACTACGTCGACGGGACGCTGACCGACTACTACCGCGGGCTCAAGCCGGCGAGCGCGCGCGGTCAGGCGCTGCTGCGCGAGGGCGAGGAGACGTCGCGGCCAGGGCGGGTGCTCGAGGCGGCCGCGCGGGCGGCGGGGATCGCCGGGGATGACCCGGCGCTCCCGTCGTGCGCGGCGCTCTTCGCCGAGCTCGATGACCTCGAGTGAGCGCGTATGACGACGCCGACGCAGAGCCTGCCGCGCACGCTGAGGGCGTCGACCGCGGCGCTGCTGGTGGTCGCGAGTATGGTCGGCGCGGGGGTGTTCACGACGACGGGCTTCTTGGTGCGTGATCTCGGCGCGCCGCTCGCGGTGCTGCTCGCGTGGGCGGTCGGCGGGGTGGTCGCGCTCTGCGGCGCGCTCGCCTACGCAGAGCTGGTGACGGCGCTGCCCGACAACGGCGGCGAGTATCGCCTGCTCGGCCGGATCTATCACCCGGCGGTCGGCTTCGTCGCCGGCTGGATCTCGCTGATCGTCGGCTTCTCGGCGCCGATGGCCGCCTCTGCGCTGGCCTTTGGCGAGTACCTGGGGCGCCTCTTCCCCGAGGCGGCGCTCTCGCCGTCGCTGGCCGGCCTCGCGCTGATCCTCGGGCTCGCGCTGCTGCACGCGCTGCGGGTGCGGATCGGCGGGGCGGCGCAGGACCTGGTGACGGCGCTGCTGGTGGCGATGATCGTCGCCTTCATCGCGGCGGGCTTGTGGGTCGGCGATCTCCGGTGGTTGACGGCGCCGGCCGAGCGCTCGACGCTGGAGGCGCTCGCCTCCCCAGAGTTCGCGGTCGGGCTGGTCTTCGTGTCGTTCGCTTACAGCGGCTGGAACGCGGCGGCATACCTCGCCGGCGAGATCGAGCGGCCGAGCGAGAGCGTGCCGAAGGCGCTGGTCCTTGGGACAGGCGCAGTCGCGCTCCTCTACGTCGGCCTGAACCTGGTCTTCTTGATCGCGGGGCCGCCCGCGGCGCTCGCGGGGGTGGTGGAGGTCGGCTATGTCGCGGCGCTCGGGCTCTTCGGGCCGACGATCGGCGCGTTGATGACGGTGGTCGTCGCGCTCGGCCTGCTGACGACGGTGAGCGCGTTGATGATGGCGGGCCCGCGCGTCTACGAGGCGATGGGCGCCGACTACCCCCGCCTCGGCGCGCTCGCGTCGCGCTCCGGCTCGGCCAGAGCAGGGCCCACCGCCGCGATCGTGCTCCAGGTCGCGGTCGCGTCGGTGATGGTGCTGACGGCGGCATTTGACGAGCTGCTCGCGTACATGGGGCTGACGTTGGCGCTCTCCTCGGCGCTGACGATCGCGGGGGTCTTCGTGCTGCGCAGGCGTGAGCCGGCGCTCGCGCGCCCCTATCGGACTTGGGCGCACCCGTGGACGACCTCGCTGGCGCTCGCGTTGATGCTCTGGATGGCGATCCACACGGTAGGGTCGCGTCCAGTCACCGCGTTAGTCGCCGCCGCGACCGCGCTGGGCGGGCTCGGGCTGTACGCGCTGCTGCGCCCGCGGGCCGCCGCCTGAGCGCGGCGGCGGCGTGCGGTGGCGGCTATCGCCGAGCATGACATCAGCGCTACTCTGCGCCTCACGTCTGATGCTGGACCTGGATCTCGCCGCGCTGCGGCCTCGCCTCGGCGACCGCGCCCTCTTCCCCGACCTCGAGCCCTTCGCGTATCTCAACCACGCGGCGATCTCGCCGCCGTCACGCCTGGTCCGCGCGGCGCTCCATCGCTGTATCGACGACTACGCGGCGCGCGGCGCGGGGGCGCTGCTCACCTGGCTCGAGCAGCGTGCCCGCCTGCGCGGCGAGCTGGCGGCGCTGATCGGGGCGGAGTTCGCCGAGATCGGGCTGACGATGGGCACCTCGCCGGGGTTGACGGCGGTCGCGCTCGGCGTGCCTTGGCGGGCGGGCGAGCGCGTCGTTCTGTTTGAGGGGGAGTTCCCGGCGAACGTCACCCCGTGGCTGCAGGCGGCCGCGCTCTTCGAGCTGACGCCGGTGATGCTGCCTCTGGCTGACTTTGAGGCCAGCCACGCGCGCGGGCTAGAGCGCCTCGAGGCGACCCTGCGCGCCGGCGCTCGTCTGGTCGCCGTCTCGGCGGTGCAGTTTCAGAGCGGACTGCGCATGCCGGTGGCGGAGATCGCCGCCCTCGCCCATCGCTACGGCGCAGAGCTCGCGGTCGACGCGATCCAGGCCTGCGGGGTCGTGCCGATCGACGTGCGCGCCGAGGGCGTCGACTACCTGGCCTGCGGCGCGCACAAGTGGTTGATGGGGGTCGAAGGGGCGGGCTTCCTCTACGTGGCGCGAGAGCGGGCCGCGGCGCTGCGCCCGGCGACCGCGAGCTGGCTCAGCCACGAGGACCCGGTGCGCTTCCTCTTCGAAGGGGCGGGGCACCTGCGCTACGACCGGCCGATCAGGGCGCGCGCCGATCAGGTAGAGGGGTCGGCGGCGAACCTGCTCGGCCACGTCGCGCTGGCGGCCGCGTTGGCGCCGATCCGCGAGCTCGGGGTCGCGGCGATCTTCGAGCACGTGCAGGGCTACCTCGACGCGCTCGAGGGGCCGCTCCAGGCGCGAGGCTTTGTCAGCCGCCGCGCGCCCGAGGCGGCCGCGCGCTCGGGGATCCTCAGCGTGGTTCCGCCGCCCGGCGTCGAGCTGCCGGGGCTGCACCGGCGACTGCTCGCCGAGGGTGTCGCCTGCACGACCCCTGACGGGCACCTCCGCTTCGCGCCGCACTGGCCCAATGACCAGGCTGAGGCGCCGCGGGTGCTCGCGGCGATCGATCGGGCGTTGGCCGGCTAAGAGGCCGCGGCGAGCCCCCCAGAGAGAAATTAGAGAGAAGAAGAGACGCCGATGGACCGCCAGATCCCCTCAACTACCAGCGACGAGATTGACCTCTATATCCGCACCTACTACTCGCTGCTGCGCTCGTCTGGGGACGTGCGGGTGCGGGCGCTCGAGGAGGCGCACATTTATAGCAACTGCAGCTTGCACGCCGGGGCGCGCGGCCCGAACCCGGACGTCGCGGCCTTCGCCTACAGCGCCGCGCGCTTGCCGTCGTGTATGTACAAGGTGCAGCGGATCATCCTCGGGCAGGCGCGCGAGTACTTCGAGGCGGAGGGGCACCCGATCCGCACGTGGGAGACGGTGCGCACCCGCGGCCGCCGGAGGCCGCTGCGCTTCGACGGCCTGGACACGCTCGCGGCCTATATCTCGAGCACCAGCGACATCGATGACCTGGTGCCGATCCTCACCGCGTACCAGATCGTCTGGAACCAAATGCACTCGTTCCTCGCCGGTACGGCGCTCGGGTCGCGCCTCGCCGCGGGCGTCGCGGAGGACGAGCTCGAGCTCGACCCGGAGGTGTTGGCGACGATCCTCGGGATCACGAGCGAGGACGTGCATACGCTCCGCTCCGCCTTCGAGACGACGTGGATCGAGGCGATGCGCGAGATCGCCCGTCGCCCCGCCGATCTGCGCCTACGCCTGCTGAACGGCTCGTACTCGCAGTACCAACGGACCGCGCAGCGCTGGTGGTCGGGGATCGAGCCGGTGTATGTGCGCACGCAGCGGCCGCGTCGGCCGCCGGTCTACATCGTCTCGTCGAACACACACTCGGTGGTGAACCTGCTCGGCGGCTACGCCCGCACGCACCGCCAGGCGATCCTGGACTTCGCGCACCGCACGAACCGCGAGGGGCTGGCGCCGGTGCTCGAGGCGGCGTTCAAGCGGGGAGACGACGCGGAGATCTCGAACCTGACCTACTACCTGCTGCGCGCCTTCCTCCACGAGGACCGAGGCGACTCCGATCCTCGCCGCCTCGAGGGGATCCAGCGCTTCGAGGCGGAGGGCGGCCTGCAGACGATCGACGTGCCAGGCCGGGTCGACGTGAACGCGCAGCTCATCGAGCTCGGGCGGCTGCGGCCGGAGCGCCTGGATCCGCGGGTGCGTCTGCCCGGGATCGAGGCGCTCGCGGGCTCGGACGCGGTGATCCTGAATATCGACTATCCGCTCGGGGTCGCCGCGTATCACCACCTCTCGCGCTTGGGCCAAGGGGTCGGCGAGATCCGCGGCGTGTACATCATGGGCAAGGCCGCGACCCTCAACGGCCGGATCGGCGACGTGATGATCCCGACGGTCGTCCACGACGAGCACTCGCGGAACACGTACCTCTTCCGCAACGCCTTCGCGGCCGCCGACGTGCAGCCGTACTTTGAGACAGGTACGGTGCTCGACCAACAGAAGGCGCTCACCGTGCGCGGCGCGTTCTTGCAGAACCGCGAGTACATGAGCGTCTTCTATCGGGAGGGCTATACGATCCTCGAGATGGAGGCGGGGCCCTACCTGTCGGCGCTGTATGAGCTGGTGGACCCCAGGCGCCACCCCAACGACGAGGTGGTGCACCTGACGACGATGGCGAGCTTTGACGTGGGGATCCTCCACTACGCCTCCGACACGCCGTACTCGCGCCGCCAGAGCTTGCTCTCCAAGAGCCTCTCGTTCTTCGGGGTCGAGAGCACCTACGCCTGCGCGATCGCGATCTGTCGGAAGATCTTCGCGAACGAGCTCGCGCTGCTGGGGAAGGGGGGCTGACGGTCGGTGGCTCGCCTCGCTCGCCGCTGGATCGCGCCTGTGTTGGCGGCGACGCTGACGCCGCTCGTCGCGGCGTGCGGGATGGGCGCGCCAGCGCCGTCGCAGCCAGGGCCGCCCGCGATCATCGCGGCGCCGCGGGAGGTCGGGCCGGTCGCGACCGCGCTTGGGCCGCCACCGCGTCCGACCGCCCCGATCTGTGATGACGCGGTGGCGACGCTGGCGCGCCTGCGGCTGCCGCCGATCACCGGCGAGGTGGATCCGGGCGAGTCAGCGGAGCTGGGGCCGCTGCTGGCCTTGCTCGCGCGCATCGACCAGGACCTCGGTGACGACGCGGCGGCGGCGCGGCTCGCCAGCGTGCGCGAGGCGAGCGGCGAGGAGGCGAAGATCGACGCGCTGGGGGCGATCGATCTCGCGATCTCGAAGTGGCTCCGGGAGCAGCTCCGTCGGGCCGTCGATCCGGCGCGGGGAGCCGTGGAGATCGCGGAGGCGTGGGCGCTCGCGGAGTGCGCGTGGGGGCTGCTGAGCCCGCCCCTGTACGCCGCGCTGATCGGTGAGGAGGGGCTGGGCGCGCGGATCGACGGGGCGTTCGCGGCGGGGCGTAAGGAGCTCGGTCGTTCAACGGCGGAGCAGGCGGCGGAGCTGGCAGGGGCGCTGGGTCCGAGCCGACAGCGGATCGAGAAGGGGATCTTCGCGGCGGCGCATCGGCGCCTGCTGGTCGAGGCGCGCCAGGCGAAGGGGGCGCGCGATCGGCTCGCGTCGCGCCGCGCGGCGGCCGCGTTCGCGCTGCTCCGCGATCGTTTGGAGACCAAGAACACCCGCGGGATCGCGGCCATCGAGCGTCAACTGAGCGGCCCGCCCGCGGCGATCGACGCCGACGAGATCGGCAGGCAGGTGGCGATCGCGCTGGCCAAACGGGCGCGTAAGTACTGCTCAGAGGCGGTTGGATCGGGTATGGCGGGCAGCGCTGCGGGGCGGACCTCAGCCGAGGAGGGCGCCTCGTACGCGCTCTTGCTGGCGCCGGATATGCAAGCTCGCCTCGGGTCGGAGGGCTTCGATCGCGCGCACTACCTGGCGCGCTGGGACTCGTTCGTCTCGGCGGTCGATGACGGCGACGATCCTGAGGAGCTCGCGCGGCTCAGCGAGGAGCTGGTCCATTGGAACTGCGCGTACCAGCGGGCGCTGGGGATCCGCGAGTGCACGTCGACCGTCGATGAGCGCGACGCTGGGCGACGGAAGCGATAGCGACGCGAGAGGAGGAAACGAGCAGCAACGAAGAAAGAGGAGAGGCGCGATCGCTGGTCGCGTCGCGCCTCTCCTCTCGATCAGTCTCGCGTCGTTCGTGACGCGCGGCGCTCACTCGCCGGAGGCGGCCATCGAGCTCTTGGGCGAGGCGTCGCTGGCGCCTTGTAGGCGCGTGGGCCACTCGATCCGGTGCTTGATGATCCGGCGCTTGAGCGCGTGGCGGGTGATGCCGAGGAGAGCGGCGGCATCGACGATGCTGCCGGCGGTGGTGAGGGCTTCGACGCAGAGCATCCGCTCGACGGCGGTGAGATTGAATGTTTCGATGACGAGGCGCATGCAAAGAGCGTAGGGGAGCTGCTTGCTCTGGAGCAGACAAAGCCGCCCCGCTCGCCGCCGCTTGTCGCAGATGATCTGTTCGAGATCGCGGCCGACGAGCCGGTGAATATTCTCTGCGGCGCCGCGCGATCGGGGCGACGTCGACGGCGCGAAAAAGAGGACGCGCGGCCAGGCCCCGGGCCCGGCCGCGCGGCCGACGACGGCGCGCGGCGCCTAGGCGCCGCGGCGGATCCGCGCCTCGTCCTTGAGCTGGCGCTCGGCCGCCTCAAAGGCGTCGCGGATCACCACATACACGTCCTCGTAGGCGCCGTTGGCCTCGGGCTGGCGGTTGATCACCAGCTCCTTGTCGGGGATGTTGATGTCGATCCGGACGTTGTAGGTGTTGCCGTGGTTGCTCGAGCGGTGCGGCGCAGCGACGACCACGCGCACGCTGATGATCCGGTCGTAGTAGCGCTCGAGCTTGGTGACCTTCTCGCGGATCCGGGTCTCGATGAACTCTGAGGGCTCAATGTCCTGAAAGGCGATCTGAAGCGGTACCTGCATGGGCCTCCTCTGGCTCGGTTGGTGATCGGCGCGGTGCGCCTCACTCCAGGGTACGAGGTGTGAGGGAGGGAGTCGAGCAGGTTCGCGATTTCGCGCGCGAGGGGGTCAACGGAGGTCGTAGATGAGGTTTCGACAGCGGGAGGCGTCGATCACCGCCTGCATCAGGCCGCGGACGCCCGCGGTGCCGATGAACTTGCGGTCCTTGAAGACCTTGAAGGGGTAGCGGCGGCGGATCTCCTCATAACGGGCGCGCTCCGCCGGGGCGATCCGCTCGGTGAGCAGCGGCGAGAGAGGATCGTTGCTCTTCTCCTCGCGCACGTCGACCGCGGCGATGTCGGTGGCGAAGGTCGCGGCCATCTCGGGTGTGCTGGTGCGAGCGCCTGGGCCGGTGATCCAGGCCTGCCAGGCGTCGCCGAGCGGGCCCTCGGGCTCGAGGGTGCGCGCGAGCTCGACGCCGTCCGGCAAGGCGAAGAGCACCGGGCCGATCACGCCGCGTTGTACGCGCTCGACGCTGACGCCCTCGATCCCGTGTAGGCGCACAAAGATCGTCTCGGCGTCGAGCGCGGCGCAGCGGTAGATCATCGCGTGGATCGCCTGGCTGGCCGCGGCGGACTCGCCGTCCTTGTCGAGGTCGATGACGCGGCGCCGCCAGACGCTCGCGATCTGGGTGAGCTCGATGGTGAGCTGCATGTAGAGGCCAGAGCCGTCGAGCTTGGTCAGCTCCATCCGAAACGACGCGGCCCCGGTCATCGGGTCGTGGCGGCGCAGCAGGACGCGGTGGAGGTCGACGGGCGCGAGCTCGATCCCCTTCAGCCAGGTGAAGTACTCGTGCTTGCTGGCGAGGCGGGCGAAGACCTCGGCCTCGTCGCGGCGGCGGCTGAGATCCTCGTGTTCGCCCATACGCGCGAGCGAGCCGGCGGCGATCTCTTGGTCGGTGAGCACGCGCGTGTAGCTGGCCATGTTGGGCAGGCCGGTGCGTGAGTCGACGTAGAGCTGCTCGTAGATCCCGCGCTGCATCGCCTGATCGAGCGCGGAGAGGGTGCCCTGGAGCCGCCTACGGTCCGGAAAGGCGTTGTTGAGGCGCGCCGCCCGAAGGCCCCGCTCGAGCAGCGCGATGTAGGCCCCCGCGTGCTTGGGGCCCAAGGCCTGGGTATGGAGCGCGACGAGGACCATGAGACTACGCGGTGGGGGCCGCCGGCGCTGGCGCGCCCGAGCCGCCGCGCTGGATCGCCTTCTCGATCGCCGCCTGGATCCGCTTCTCCTCGATCTCCTTGCTGCGCTTGAGGTTCGCGTCGAGCACCTTCTCGGTGGTCGAGTCGAAGGTCTCGAGCTCCTTCACGAGGGTGTCGAGGTTCGAGCGGAAGAAGATCTGGGTGTCGCTGACGAACTGGGTGGTGACGTTCATCGACTCGGTCATCACGTCGAGCGAGCGCTTCATCTCGAGCATGACCACCGAGGCGTCCGCGGCGCGGCCGATCGCCTGGATCTGCGCGGAGGCCATGTCGAGCTTGATCGACGCGGCGGTGGTGTATTGCTGGATGTCCTGGGCGAGGTTGCGGATCGTCTCGGCCAGCTTGCGGGTGTTCTCCTTGAGCGAGACGTAGCGCTCCTCAGCCGAGCCGTAGAGCTGGACGTTGGTCGAGTGCTCGGCGAGCTTGGCGTAGACCTTGTCGGCCTGGGCCTGGATGTCGCGGGCCTCGACGGAGCCGGGCTCGACCGCCTGCTCGGCGGCCTTGAGGTCCTCCTGGAGCTGCCTCAGCTCGAGCACGAAGTCGAGCGCTGCGCGCTCGTTGCGGGCCATCTCGACGATCTTGATGTTGATCCGGTCGAGCTCCTTGTAGAGGTCTTGCTCGCTCTTCTTGAGGTGGTCGACGTACTCGGCGGCCTCCTTCACGCGGCGGGCGCTGACCTGGTACTGCTGCTTGAGCAGCTCCTCGATCGAGCGCTGCGAGATCGACAGCGAGCGGAGCCCCGGGATGTAGCTGAGCACCTCCTTGAAGCCGGCCCAGAAGCCGTCTTTGGTGGCTGTGCCGTTGAGGTAGTCGCTGAACTTCCGGAGCTTCTTCAGCTCGTCGGTCATCGCTGTCTGGATCTCGACGTTGCGCTCGCGCAACACCTTGAGCTCGTCGACCTTCGAATTCTGGAGGTCGCGCTCGCTGTTGATCTGGCCCTCAAGGGACTTTACGGAGATCCCCTCGCCGGAGTACGAGACCTGGCGGCTCAGGATGTCGAGGTTCAGCTTGGACTCGGCGCTCATAGTGGGGCGTAAGGGTGGCACAATCTTGGGGGAAATGCGCCCGGCATTTTGGCCGCTGCGGCGGGTAGGGCGGCCGTGGGGGCGCGCCCGCGCCTGCGGCGCCGTGCTGGCTGAGGCGCGGGCGCGCGGCGCCCAGATTGTCAGTTTGAAAAGCCAACGAGTAGACTGCGCCCCGCCCATGGAGTTCGAGTCCACCCTCAGCGGCCACAACCTCGCCTTCCTCGAGGCGCTCTACGAGACGTACAAGCGCGATCCCAGCTCCGTCGATCCAGAGTGGTTGCCGCTGCTGGCGGACCTCGAGCGCGGTCCCAAGCCGGCGGCGCAGACGTCGACGAGCGGCGAGGCGGAGCAGATCGCCCTGCAAGGGCTGGTCGATCGCCTGATCGAGGGGTATCGGCTGCATGGCCACACCGCGGCCGAGCTCGACCCCCTCGGGCTCGCGGCGCGCGCCCCTTGGCCCGGCCTCGACCCGGCGTACTTGGGCCTCAGCGCGCACATGGACAGGTCGTTCGCTCCGGGCGACCTGATGCCAGGGCGGACGGCGACGCTGCGGGAGATCCTGAGCCACCTGCGAAACACCTACAGCCGCCGCGTGGGGGTCGAGTACTGGCACCTGCCCGACCCGGTCGAGCGCAACTGGCTGCAGGCGCGCATGGAGGCGTGCGAGAACCTGGTGGTCCCGTCGGCGGCCGAGCAGCTCCGGCTGCTGCGGACGATGGTGCAGATCGACAACGTCGACAAGTTCCTGCACAGCCGCTTCCTCGGGGCGAAGCGCTTCTCGATCGCCGGCGCGGAGGCGATGATCGCGATGCTCGACTGCATCATCGAGGAGGGCGGCGAGCTCGGCGTCGACGAGCTGATCATCGGCATGGCCCACCGCGGCCGCCTCAACGTCCTGATGAACATCCTCGGTAAGGCGGCGCACGAGGTCTTCTCCGAGTTCGGCAAGACCGACCCGTGGGCGGGCATGGGCGCGGGCGACGTCAAGTATCACATGGGCTACTTCCGCGACCATGTGACCACCACTGGCAAGCCGATGTACCTCGCCTTGACCTTCAACCCGAGCCACCTCGAGGCGATCACGCCGGTCGTGCAGGGGCGAGTCCGCGGCAAGCAAGACGCGATCGGCGACCGCTCCGGCGACCGCGTCGTCGGCGTCACGCTGCACGGCGACGCCGCCTTCGCCGGCCAAGGCGTGGTCCAGGAGACCCTCAACCTCGCGCGCCTGCGCGGCTACCAGGTCGGGGGGTCGATCCGTATTATCATCAACAACCAAGTCGGCTTCACGACAGACCCGGTCGACGCGCGCTCGACCCAGTACGCGACCGACGTCGCGCACATGCTGCAGGTGCCGATCTTCCACGTGAACGGCGATGACGTCGAGGCGGCGTCGCACGTGGCTCGCCTGGCGATCGACTTCCGCCAGCGCTTCAAGCGCGACGTGATCATCGACTTGGTCTGCTACCGCCGCTTCGGCCACAACGAGGGCGATGACCCCTCGTTCACGCAGCCGCGGATGTACGAGGTGATCAAGTCGCACCCGTCGGTGCGCTCGCTCTACGAGCAGCAGCTGCTCGCGCGCGGCACCGTCGACGCGGCGGCGGCGGCGGCGATCGATCGCGAGGTGAATGAGGCGCTCGAGCGGGCGCACGAGCAGGCGAAGGCGACGGAGCGCCGCTCCGTTCACGCGCCGATGCACGGGGTCTGGGAGGACTACACGGGCGGGCCCGACAGCGAGGATAACGAGGTCGAGACGGCGATCGGGCGCGATCGCGCGCTGGCCTTGGCGCCGCGCCTTACGGCGGTCCCTGAGGGTTTTCGTGTGCACCCCAAGGTCGCCAAGGTCCTCGAGGAGATGGAGCGCATGCTCCGCGGCGAGGCGCCGGTGAGCTGGGGCGCGGCCGAGCAGCTCGCGTACGCGTCGCTGGTCGAGGAGGGCGTGAGCGTGCGGATGAGCGGCCAGGACGTGCAGCGCGGCACGTTCAGCCACCGCCACGCGGTGCTCACCGACTCCACCTCAGGCGAGAAATTCGCGCCGCTCGCCCACGTAGGCGCCGGACAGGGGCGCTTTGAGATCTACAACAGCTCGCTCAGCGAGTACGGGGTGCTCGGCTTCGAGTTCGGCTACTCCCTGATCGCGCCGGCGTCGCTGGTGATCTGGGAGGCGCAGTTCGGCGACTTCGGCAACGGCGCGCAGATCATCATCGATAACTTCATCGCCGCGTGCGAGGACAAGTGGAACCGCCTCAGCGGCCTGGTGATGCTGCTGCCGCACGGCTACGAGGGGCAGGGGCCGGAGCACTCCTCGGCGCGCCTCGAGCGCTTCTTGCAGCTAGCGGCGGAGGACAACCTCCAGATCTGCAACCTCACCAGCCCGGCGCAGGTGTTCCATGTGCTGCGGCGCCAGGTGCTGCGCAAGTGGCGAAAGCCGCTGATCATGATGACGCCGAAGAGCCTGCTGCGCGCGCGGCCGTCGTTCTCCTCGCTGGAGGAGCTGAGCGAGGGGCGCTTCCAGCGGCTGATCGACGACAGCAGCGCCGACCCAGCGCGGGTATCGCGGGTGATGCTCTGCTCCGGTAAGGTCTATTATGACCTCGTCGCGGAGCGTGAGCGGCTCGGGCTCGCGAGCTCGGCGATCGTCCGGATCGAGCAGCTCTACCCGCTCGCGAGCGCGGGTCTGGCCTCGATCGTCGACCGGTATACGAGCGCGCGCGAGCTCTTCTGGGTGCAGGAGGAGCCGCGGAACATGGGCGCGTGGTCGTACATCGAGCCGCACCTGCGCGCGCTCTTCGGCGCCCGTCTCGGCGAACCACACTATGTCGGCCGGGTCGCGAGCGCGAGCCCCGCGACCGGCTCCCCTGACAGCCACAACCTCGAGCGAAACCTCCTCCTTGAGGCCGCCTTCGCTGGCCTCTGAACGCGTATCCATCATGCCCACATCCATCACTGTCCCCGCTATTGGTGAGTCGATCTCTGAGGCCTTGATCGCGCGCTGGCTGAAGCCAGTCGGCGCGAGCGTCGAGCGCGATGAGCCCCTCGTCGAGCTCGAGACCGACAAGGTCACCGTCGAGATCCCAGCGCCCGTCGCCGGGATCTTGTCCCGTCAGTCGGCGCCGCAAGGGGCGACCGTCGCGATCGGCCAGGCGATCGGCGAGATCGACGCGGCCGCGTCCTCGCTCAGCCAGGCGGCGCCGAACGCACCGGCGGTAGCGCCCGCTCCCGCTCCCCCGGGCGCTCCTCCTCCAGCGGTCCCGTCCGCTCGCGCGGAGGCGGTTCGCGCTGGCGTCGACCTCGATACGGTCGCCGGCAGCGGCCGCGGCGGGAGGATCCTCAAGGAGGACGTACAACGCGTCGTCGCGAGCCAGACGTCGTCAGCGACGCCGACGCCGCCGACGCCGACGCCGGTCACACAAGGACCTGTCCCTCCAGTCAGGGTGCAAGAGCCTCAGGTCGGGCGCGAGGAGGTGGTCGTGATGACCCCGCTGCGGCGCCGGGTCGCGGAGCGCCTGCTCGCCGCGCAGCAGACGACCGCGTCGCTCACGACGTTTAATGAGGTCGATATGAGCGCGGTCTATCGCCTGCGCGCCGCCCACAAGGACCGCTTTCAAGAGGTCCACGGGGTCAAGCTGGGCTTCATGTCGTTCTTTGTAAAGGCGGCGGTCGCGGCGCTCAAGGAGTTCCGCGGGCTCAACGCCGAGGTCCGCGAAGAGAGCGTCGTTTATAAAAACTATTACAACGTCGGCGTGGCGGTGGGCGGCGGCAAGGGCCTGGTGGTGCCGGTGATCCGTGACGCCGATCGGCTCGGCTTCGCGGCGATCGAGAAGGAGATCGGCCGCCTCGCCGCGCGCGCGCGCGACTCCAAGCTGACGCTCGAGGACCTCGGGGGCGGCACGTTTACGATCTCGAACGGCGGGATCTACGGGTCGATGCTGTCGACGCCGATCCTGAACCCGCCACAGACCGGGATCCTCGGCCTGCATAACATCGTCGAGCGGCCGGTCGTGATCGACGGCAAGGTCGAGGTCCGGCCGGTGATGTACTTGGCGCTCACCTACGATCATCGGCTGGTCGACGGCCGCGAGGCGGTGCAGTTCTTGGTCCGGGTCAAGCAGTGCATCGAGGCCCCCGATCGCCTGCTCCTCGAGATCTGAGGCGTGGTACCGTGCTCGCCCCATGAAGCGCCAGTTGCCACAAAAGCGCGCGACGAGCGGTCGGCGCACGGTCGCCTCGACGTCTAGCAGCGACAGCGTCGCCCTCGACGACCGGCCGCTGGCGATCACCCCGACCCGCGACGGCAAGCGCCTCTTGGTCGCCCTCCCGTACGAGGTCTGGGTGGTGTCCTCGACGACCCTCGAGGTGGAGCGCAGCGTCGAGGTGCCCGCGAGCGAGCCCTCTGTGACGGAGGTGGGCAAGGAGGGGGCGCTCTTCTTCGGCGGCCATCACCTCTATCAAGGTTCGGTCTTCTCGACGGCGCACACGAAGGTCGGCTCGAAGCTCGCGGGCGTCGTCGATCGTGTGTGCTCGGTGCGCCCCGATCTGCTGTGCGGCGTCGGCTCGCAGGGGGAGATCTTGTGGAGCATCAGCAAGGGCGCCGCGCTGCACCGCCGTAAGGCGAGCGAGCACGACACCTACGCGCTGGTCGCCGCGAATCAGCAGCCGATCTGGGCCGATGGTTCGTCGTCGGCGTGGGTGATCGATCCCGAGCGGCCGAGCGGCTACATGCAGCTCCGTATGCGCAGCACGAGCCCCGTCGAGGTCGAGGGCGAGGGGATCGTCGTGCTCGGGGTGACGAGCGCCGGGCGCGTGGTCCTCGCCGCGCGTGACGGCGGCGTCGCTTGGACTACGTCGGGGCTGCGCTTCGACGCGGAGCGCTTTCCAAGGACGATGGGAGCGGGCGCGACGCCGTTAGCCGTCGCCGGAGATGAGCGCTGGATCTACGTGCTGCGCCCGCGCGGGCTTCTGCAGCGCTTCTTGATCGCGCAGCCGCGACCAGCCGACCCTGACGTCGAGGAGCCGCCGCTGCCGGCGGCGGAGGAGCACCGCCTGCGCTGGCCAGCGAGCGCGCTCGCGTTGGTCGACGGGCACCTGATCCTCGGCGGCCCACAGGCGGAGGGGCTGCTCGGTCGCCTCTGGCGCTGCGACCCGGAGGCGCTGGAGTGGCGCGCGCTGGGGCTGACGACGCGGACGCTTCACGCGCCCGCGACGAGCGAGTCGCCGAGCGAGGCGAACAAGGCGCCCAATTTTACGCCCACGCGGTCGAAGATCAGCGGCCCGCCGCTCGCGCAGCTCAAGGTGGATGAGGTGCTCGCGGCGCGCTCCACGGTGTTGATCACGTCGGCGCAAGGCACGATCACAGAGCGTTTGTTCGGCGAGCGGCCCGCCGCAGAGGTGATGCCCGCGGACGTGGCGGTCCTGCCGGCGATGGTCCGCTTTCGCGAGGGCGGGGCGCGACCAGCCCTGCTCCTTTGGCCAGGTACCAATGACCCTGAGCGCGAACCACCAGAGCCGACATGGCTGGTGTGGGGTGACGCCCCCCGCGAGTGGATCCCGCTGACGACCCCGCGGATCCGCGAGCAGGGTTGGTCGCGTCCGGCGCTGTTCCCGATGCAGGTGGCGCTCGCGAGCGCGCCGACGCTGGCTGGGCATCGGCAGCCGCTTCCTGAGCGCTGGGTCGACCCGGAGCAGTTCACCGCGCTCGCGCGCGAGTGCAAGCGGCTTCTCAAGGTCTTGTGGTGAGCAGCGTCAGCCGGCGAGCGCCCGCAGCTCAGCCTCGCTGAGGGTGCGGTCTTGCGCCTTCGCGGCGGCGAAGATACGGTCGACGAGCGCTTCGGTCGGCTCGTAGCCGTGCTCGCGCAGCCAGTAGATCACGTTGGAGCGGCCGCTGTAGTGGCCGACCTCGATCTGCTGGCGCCGCCCGAAGACGCGCGCAGGGACCGAGGAGTAGACGCGGTCTGCGAGGCTCATGTCGCCGCGGCGCTCGGCTTTGATGATCGCGGCCGCGTGCACGCCTGTGGCCGTGCGGAAGGCGTCGCGGCCCGAGAGCGGATAGCTCGGGTGGATCGGCACCTCGGTGGTGCGGCTGATCGTCTCGACGTACTCGACCAAGCAGGAGAGGTCGTGCTTGGTCGGGTCGAGGAGGCCGAGCAGATACAGGTTGAGCAGGAGCAGGTCCATCGAGGTGTTGCCCACCCGCTCGCCGATCCCGAGGCCGCAGCCGTGGACGCGATCGAAGCCCCACTCGAGCGCATAGATGGCGAGGGTGAGCGCCATACCGCGGTCGTTGTGGCCGTGCCAGTCGAGCTCGACGCGGTCCTCGACGTCGAGCCCGCGTAGCAAGGCGCGGGTGAAATTCAGGAGGTTGCGAAGGCCGTCGGGGGTCGCGTGACCGACGGTGTCACAGAGGACCAAGCGGGTCGCGCCCTCGTCGATCGCCGCGCGGAAGAGCCCGTCGAGGGTCTTGGGGTGCGAGCGCGTGGTGTCCTCGGTGACGAAAGACGCGGGGAGCTGGTGGTCGACGATCAGCTTGACCGCGTCCGCGGTGTGCTTGCGGAGGCGCTCGGTGTCCCAGCCCTCGGTGAAGGCGCGGATCGGGCTCGATCCGATAAAAGTGGTGACCTCGATCGGTGTGCCGACGCGCTGAGAGATCTCGATGATCGGCGTGATGTCAGAGGCGACCGTCCGAGCCGCGCAGTTCGGGGTGAGGCGCAGCTTCTCCTCGCCGATGAAGCGGAGCAGGCGCTCGACGTCCTCTTGCGCCCGCTTGCCGGCGCCGGGTAGGCCGAGGTTGACGCACTGGATCCCCATCCGGTCCATCAGCCGGAGCAGGTGCATCTTCGCCTCGATCGGCGGGTCCTTGACCGACGGCGACTGGAGGCCGTCGCGGATGCTCTCGTCGACGAAGCGGGGGGGCTGGCGTAGCAGCGGGCCGGTCCGCTCCTTCTCGTTCCAGTCGTAGATCAGCTCCGCGGTGTTCCGGGTCTCGCTGCTCGCCGTCATCGCCCGCTCCTCCTCTTCTTCTCTTCCTGTTGCTCGCGCTACTCTTCGATGTTTGCCATGCCTAGCGACTCCTCGCGGAAGAAGCGCCGGACCTCCTCCAAGAGCCCGACGACGAGCGCCTCGGGGATCTCGTCGTCGTCGTCGATGGCGTCGATCAGCAGGTCGCGCATCACCGCGATCCCGGCGAGATCGGCCTCGGTGTCGTCGGTCTTGGGGCGGCCGAGGAACGCTAGCACTCCGCGCGGGTTGACGCCTCCGCGCACTTGGTCGGTGGTTGGCCGCGTTTGTACGGAGATCGGCGCGCTTGAGACCATGCGCAGGATAGGGTCGGGCAGCTCCTCGAGGACGTCTTCGAGGCCTGCGCGCAGCTCTTGCTCCTCCTCCTCCGTCACCGGCTCGTTGTCGAGCTCGGCGCCGTCGAGCTCGAGCACCCGGAGCATCGCCTCGGCGGCGCCCGCGTGGTCGCCGACGGCGGCGCGGGTGAGCCCGAGCTGGTAGGCGAGGTCCGCGTCGTCAGGGGCGGCGTCGACGGCCTTTTCGAGCGCGGCGACGGCGTCGTTGTCACGGCCGAGCGCCATCATCACCGCGCCATAGGTGCTGAGGAAGGCGACGTGCCCGCGGGTCTCGTCGCTGACCGCCTCAAGCAGCTCTCGGGCCTCCTCGGCGTCGTCGTCGTCGAGGCGCACTTGAGCGAGGAGCAGATGAGCCTCGTCCTTGGCCTCCTGGCTGAGGCCAGGGCGCTCGAGGAGGGCGCGAATAATCGCCTCGGCTTGGTCGAGGTCGTCACCGTGGAGGAAGAGGCACTCGGCGCAGTCGAGGTAGATCTCAGGCTCCTCGGCGCCTTGGTCGACCGCTTGCATCAGGTAACCAGCGGCGTTGTCGACGCGGCCTTCCGCCCACGCGAGCATGCCTGAGAGGTGAAGGACGCGGCGGTGATTCTCACCGGCGAGCTTGATCGCCTCATCAAGGGCGCGCTGCGCGGCCTCCAGATCGTCTCCATCGAGCGCTTCGAGGCCGGCGTCGATGATCGAGTCGAGCGAAATTTTCATCGCCTGACTCTATCAGAAGAGCGCATCGTGAAGGCCGTCCGCGCGCGTAGCGATGTGAGCGGTCTCATGGTGGAGGAGCGTCGCGGCGTCGCCTGAATACTCGTGGTCAAGCCTCGTCTACCGCCGCTAGGCTTCAACTATGCTGACGCGTCGCCGCTGGCTCGCTACTTCTCTCAACGTGGGCGCGCTCATCGTGGTTGGTAGGCCCGCCCGAGCGGCGGAGGGGGTCGAGGTGGCAGCGCCCAGCGTCGCTGTCGCGGCGATCGTCGCCGCTACCGCGGGACCTGGTGCGGTGATCCCAATTGATCCGGCGCTGGGACCTGCGCAGGTGAGGATCTCTGGCGCGCTGGTCGACGTGCGGGGGAACATCCTGCTCAAGGGCGATGAGCTCGCTCAGCGTCGCTTCCTCGATGACCCGCGCAACGCCGCCAAGCTCGGCGCGAGCCTGCGACGCGCGCTCGCGGACGCATACCCCGCCCGCGCCGCCGACTTCGAGGGGAATCACCGCACATGGTCGCGGGCCTTCGCGCACGACGTGCTGCAGTGGAATGGTCGCCTCGAGCGGGCGGCTGTACGCGGTCAGCGGGTGCGCGACCAGCATCAGCGCGCCTATCTGCTCGAGTGGGCGGGCGCGACCGTGGACCCGAGCGCCTCGGTGGGGGGACCGGGGACCCTCGCGACGCTCGCCGACGGCCCGCGCCACGCGCACCTCGCGAGCTATCGCGAGTACGTTGAGGCGCTCGTGCGCGCGCTTGTGCCGTGAACGTCGCGCAGGCCGGCTCGAGGTGTGCCATCGCTCACTGATCGAGCCGCGACGCTCGGATGACAAGCCGGGCGGGGCGGCTCCATAATCGGCACCCGTTCGCGAAGCAACGCTGGTATGGGCGCGCTCGCTTACGAGAAAGCTCTGGAAACAGGCATGGACACACCCGCCGCGCGCCAAGAGACCGATCGTGAGGCCCTCGACTCGGTCGTCATCCGCTTCGCTGGCGACTCCGGCGACGGCATGCAGCTCACAGGCAGCCAGTTCACGGACTCGACGGCGCTGATGGGCAACGATCTAGCGACCTTTCCGGACTTCCCAGCCGAGATCCGCGCGCCCGCGGGTACGACCTTCGGGGTGTCTGGCTTCCAGATCCACTTCGCCTCGTACGACATCTTGACGCCCGGCGACGCGCCCGACGTGCTCGTGGCGATGAACCCAGCGGCGCTGAAGGTCAACCTCGCCGACCTCAAGCGCGGCGGCCTGTTGGTCGTGAACACGGGCGCCTTCACCCCGGGCAACCTCAAGAAGGCCGGCTATAGCAACGACCCGCTCGAAGACAGCACGCTCGACGCCTTCCGCGTCCTCAAGATCGACATCTCCAAGCTCACCTTGCAGGCGGTCGAGCCCTTTGATCTCGGCACGAAAGAGGCGCTGCGCTGCAAGAACATGTGGACCCTGGGTCTCATGATGTGGATGTTCGGGCGGGAGCGTGAGTCGACGGTGCACTGGCTGCGCGGCAAGTTCGCGAAGAGCCCGGTGATCGCGGACGCGAACATCGCCGCCCTCAACGCCGGCCACATCTACGGCGAGACCGCCGAGATGCCGAGCGGGATCGGCGGCTATGCTGTCTCTAAGGCCAGCCTCGCGCCGGGCCATTATCGCAACATCAACGGCAACGAGGCGACCTCGTGGGGCCTCGTCGCGGGCGCGCAGCTCGCCGGCCTCAAGATCTTCCTCGGCTCGTACCCGATCACCCCGGCGTCGACGATCTTGCACACGCTCTCGGGGCTCAAGAATTTCGGCGTGGTCACCTTCCAAGCGGAGGACGAGATCGCGGCGATCGGCGCGGCGATCGGCGCCTCCTGGGCGGGTTCGCTCGGGGTCACCAGCACCTCGGGTCCGGGGGTCGCGCTCAAGACGGAAGCGCTCGGCCTCGCGGTGGTCACAGAGCTACCGCTGGTGCTCGTCGATGTGCAGCGCGGCGGCCCCTCGACCGGTCTGCCGACCAAGACGGAGCAGTCGGACCTCCTGCAAGCGGTGTACGGGCGCAACGGCGACTGCCCGCTCGCGGTGATCGCGGCCGCGACCCCCGGCGAGTGCTTCTTCATGGCGATCGAGGCGGTGCGCCTCGCGACCAAGTACATGACGCCGGTGATCCTCCTAACAGATGGAGCGCTCGCGAATGGCGCCGAGCCGTGGCGGATCCCGAACGTGTCGGAGATCGCGCCGTTCCCGGTCACCTATCGCACCGACCCTGAAGGTTTCCACCCGTTCCACCGCGATCCGGAGACGCTCGCCCGTAACTGGGCGATCCCGGGCACTCCAGGGCTCGAGCACCGGATCGGCGGCCTCGAGAAGGCTAAGAATTCCGGCAACATCTCGTACGACCCGGACAACCACCACCAGATGACCAAGATCCGCGCGGCCAAGATCGCCGGGATCGCCGACGATATCCCGCTGCAAGAGGTCGAGGCCGGCCCCAGCGAGGGCGAGCTCGTGGTCGTCGGCTGGGGCTCGACCTACGGCTCGATCGCCCAGGCGGTCCGGACCTCGCTGCGCGCGGGCCTCTCGGTCGCGCACGTGCACGTCCGCTACATGAGCCCGATGCCGCGCAACCTCGGCGAGCTGCTGCGGCGCTACAAAAAAGTCCTGGTGCCTGAGCTCAACAACGGCATGCTGGTGAAGATCCTGCGCGGCGAGTACCTGGTCGATGCCCAGGCGCTCGGCAAGATCGCGGGTCAGCCCTTTAAGGTCGCCGAGCTCGAGGCGGCGATCCGTACCCACTTGGAGCGCTGAGATGACGCCACTCGATCCGCCAAGCAAGTTGACCCGTAAGGACTTCGTCTCCGACCAAGAGGTGCGCTGGTGCCCGGGTTGCGGCGACTACGCGATCCTCTCGGCGGTGCAGCGCACCCTGCCGGAGTTCGGAGTGCGTCCTGAGAAGACAGTCTTCATCTCGGGGATCGGCTGCTCGAGCCGCTTCCCCTACTACATGAACACCTACGGCTTTCACACGATCCACGGGCGCGCGCCGACGCTCGCGACCGGCGTGAAGCTGGCGAACCCTGATCTCGACGTCTGGGTAATCACAGGCGACGGCGACGGCCTCAGCATCGGCGGCAACCATCTGCTGCACCTGCTCCGGCGCAACCTGAACCTCCAGGTGATCCTCTTTAACAACCGGATCTACGGGCTCACCAAGGGCCAATACTCGCCGACCTCGTTGATCGGCAAGCGTACCCCGTCGACGCCGATGGGCTCGGTCGATCCGCCGCTCACCCCGGCTGCGTTCGCGCTCGGCTGCGGCGGGCGCTTCGTCGCGCGGGCGATCGATGTCGACGCGAAGGGGTTGCCGATCGTGCTCCGCCGCGCGCACCAGTACGTCGGCACGGGGTTCATCGAGGCGTTCCAAAATTGCCCGGTCTTCAACGACGGCGCGTTCGAGCACTTCACCGCGAAGGAGGTCGCCGCCGAGACTCAGCTCCACCTCGAGCATGGCAAGCCGATGCTCTTCGGGGCGAAGGGCGATCGCGGGCTTCGGCTGCGCCCTGGCGTGCTCGAGCTTGAGATCGTGACCGTGGGCGAGGATGGGATCACTGAAGCCGACGTGTTGGTCCATGACGAGACCAACCGCGCGATGGCGTTCTTGTTGGCGTCGCTCGAGCCGCCCACCTTCCCGATCGCGCTCGGCGTGCTCTACGCCGCGCCGTCGACGGCGCCGACCTTCGAGGTCGCGCTGCTCGGCCAGAACGCGCAAGCGCTGGCGAAGCAAGGCGCGGGCGATATCGACGCGCTGCTGCGCAAGGGACACACGTGGGAGGTCTCCGCTGGCGGTTGACGCTGGCGGAGCCGCGCAGGCCCTCGTGTCCCCAAAGTAAGGCGCTCGTGCGGGCTCGTCGGCTGGCGAATGCTTCGCGATTGCCGTCGTCCAAGCCCCGTCCCTTCGCGGCTCGACGGCACCTCTCATCACGCTACTCTACCCAGAGAAATTGTCATGAAACTCATTAACAAGTCCCAGTACCTCCTTTCGGCCCTCTTCGGCGGCTTCTGCGCGTTCACCCTCGGCTGTGTCATCTCGGTCGGCCCTGGCGATGACTCCGGCTCGGAGAAGAAGTGCGGCGATCTCCTGACCAACAGCTTTGAGCAGGGGGGCACGTGCTTCTGCAAGGCTGGGTACGACTGGTGTAACGCGAACGACCCCGACGACTACACCTGCTGCGAAGAGAAAGATAAGCCAGGCAGCGCCTGCGATCAGCCGAACAACGTCATCGTCAACGAGCAGTGCGTCTGCGACGTCGGCTTCAACTGGTGTAACCCCGACGACTTGGCCGACTACAGCTGCTGCGAGGACGGCGGCGCGGGTACGACGACCGGCGGCACAACGACCGAGGGTACGAGCGAAGGCACGAGCGAAGGCACGAGCGAAGGCACGACCGCCGGCTCAGAGTCGGAGTCCGACGGAGGCACCGGCGACCCCGGCTGCGCCTCGGCCTACGAGGTGCCGGCGAGCTGCGACGAGGTCAACGAGCCCTTCTTCTGCACCCACCCGGACACGTGCACCCCTGAGGGCAGCAAGTATTACGTCTGCCAGGGCGGCGTGTACGTCGAGCAGACCCAGGCTACCGGGGACGCCGGTTGCGTCTCGGACGGCTATGACTTCTATGCGGGTTGCCTGGACACCAACAGCGGCATCGACATCTTCTGCGGGGTCGGCCCCGGCACGCCCTGCACGACAGGTTCGGCCGACTCTTGCGAGGCGAATGGTGATGAGCTGCTGACCTGCACTTACGGCAAGCTGAGCGCCAAGAGCTGCCTCTACGAGTGCATGGTCGAGGGGGACCGCCGCGGCGTGACCTACGATTATGGCGAGTGCGGCGAGCAAGGCGGCGCGATCCAGTGCCTCTGCTGCGACTTCGACGAGGAGGGCTGCGGCCCCCAGGACACCAACTAGGCTCCGCTGAGCGACCAAGGAGACACCGGCACCTTCAGGCTGCCGGTGTCTCCTTTGTTCGTGAGGTCGGAGTGAGCTCCTCGCCCTCGCTCCTTCGCTCGCACCTAGCGGGTGCGGTCGGTGGCCGGGCGGACGACCAAGGTGCGGCCGTCGACCTCGCGGCCGGACAGCTCTCGGGTGGCGATCGCTGCGTCGCGGCGGTCGGCCATGGTGACGAAGCCGAAGCCGCGTGACTCGCCCATGTCACGGTCGGTGACGACGATCGCGTCATCGACGGGGCCGAAGGTCTCGAACATCGTCCGAAGATCGAGGGTCGAGGTGCTTTGGCTCAGACCGCCGACAAAGAGCCGGCTGGGGATCGAGTTGCTGCGCACAGGCCCGTTGCTGTTGTCGTCGGGCTCCGCGATTCCGCGCATAATGCCGCCCTGGATCTCGTCGGCGGAGGTGATCTGGATCTCGGCCCCTCCCTGAGCGCGGTTCGTCCGGCGACGCTCGGCCTTCTCTTCGCGCTTGCGCTCCTTGTCTTGCGCGCGCTGGCGCTTTCCTGCGGAATAATTCGGTCGAGCCATGCAGTCCCTCGGGGTGGGGCCGCGCCCGCGGGCGGCGCAGCGAGTTCGATGTGGCGCGTGGGCGCCAGGGAATGAGAAGTGGGTGAGCCGAAGAGATCGGCGATCGGTGAACAGCGCGACAGCCGCGGGCGGCTGCCTCTGCGTCCCGCTGCTACCTTGTAGATGTAAGCGCGCCCCCCGTCCAGTGCGAGGGTCGCCGGGCGGGTTGTCAGGGCCGTTCTCATGGGGCGTTCGCGACGGCGCTGTCGGCCGAATTCACGGCGCGGGCGATCTAGCTCGCGAACTTGCAGCGATGATGGGCAAAATCGAGCGATGCGCGCGTGCAGACCTAGCGCGGGTCATGGCGCGCAGATCGGCTGGTCCCCGCCGATACAGTCGTTGATACAGCCAGCCTTGGCGAGCTCACCGTCGACGCAGAGATGGAGGATCGCACCGACGCACTTCTGGTCGGCTGGGGTGCACGTGACCTGAAATGCGCCCTCTTTGCAGAGGCACGCCCAGCCCTCGCTGCTCTGGCCGCTACATCCGACGGAGACACCTTGCTGCAGGCCCAGCTGCATCTCGCTGATGTCCAGCGCGCAGATCTCCTCGCAGATCGCTGGATCTGCCTGCCATTCGCCGCTCATCATCACCGGTTCGCAACTGTAGGGCGTGCCGGCCTCGCCTGGCGCGCTCTCGCACTTCTGAAAGTCATCCGGAGGGTCACAGAGCATCACTTCGCCGGTGGTGTTTGTATCGGTGGCGTCAGTGGTCGCGTCGGTGGCTTCCGTCGTGTCGGAAGCGGTGGTTGTGGCGTCGGTGGTGGTTGTGGCGTCGGTGGTGGTCGTGGCGTCGGTGGTGGTTGTGACGTCGGTGGTGGCGTCGGTGGTGGCGTCGGTGGTGGGCCCAGTTGTACTTGTGGTGCTCGGGTCTGAGTCTGAGTCTGAGTCTGAGTCGGTGCCGCCGGTCCAAGGCGCGCAGTTTTCGGCCGCGATCTCGATCACCGCGTCAGGCGTCGGCACGCTCACCATGCCGACGAACACGACGTGGTCAGACTCCTCGATCGCGCCCGCGGTCGCGCTGCCGAACCAGGCGACCGTGAGATCTGCGCGGTCGACCTCGGGCGGCCGCGCGTAGCCGATCGTCGCGTAGCTGTCGGCAAAAATTGAGGCGTCGGGGATCGCAAAGGCCGCCGAGAGGGGCGCGCCGACCGCGGACCCCGCCGCGTCGTAGCCTTGGAGCTCGATGCGGACGCTCTTGGGGAGGCCGCCGACGTCGCAGGGATAGAGCCGCAGCTCCACCAAGGGAGCGTCGCCTCCACAGGAGATCTGCGCGGTCAATACCGCCAGGCAGGCGACGCGCGGCAGCCAAGAGATCGACATCGACGGCGTGAGGCTAGCAGAAAGCGCGCCGGTTCAGGGCCGGGGGAGCGGGTCGCTTCAGCCGGGGAGCTCGCGCGTGCCGCCGCAGAGGGATGGAGCCAGGGCCTCGAGCGCGGCGCTTATCTGAGCGATGAGCTCTCCTTCCGTGCAGAGATCGCAGCGGAGCTGGCGCGGTGGCTCGGTCGTAGCGGCCCCTTGTACGGCGATCGTCGCGAGGTAGCCGATCGTTCGGCCAGGTCGGGGCCGGACGGTGATCGCGACCACCGGGCTCCGTGAGCCGCTTGGTCGGGCCGTCGGGCGTCGGAGAGCGGCGTCTGCGCGTGCCCGGAGCTGAACCGCGATCGCTGGGCCGGCGCCGGCCTCGCGCAGCGAGCTGGTGTCGATCGCGAGCGCGACATGGGAGATCGCCGCGCCCTCAGACTCGCACGTGCTGTCCGCGCGGGTGAGCGAGGCGACGGTGGTGAGGAGCAGGGTGAGCAGCGGACCAGACATATTCTTGAACAAGAAGAACACCCGAACACCAGGTGATCGCAAAAATCAGGCGATCAGGGGGCGGCGCGGCGGCTGCTGTTACACTGCGCGCTGATGTCCGCTCGCGAGCTCATCGTCCTCGGCACCGCGAGCCAGGTGCCGACGCGTTATCGCAACCACAACGGCTATTTTCTGCGCTGGGATGAGGAGGGGATCCTCTTTGACCCGGGTGAGGGCACGCAGCGGCAGATGATCCTCGCTGGGGTCACGGCGTCGATGATCTCGCGGATCTGCATCACCCACTTCCACGGCGATCATTGCCTCGGCTTCGCCAGCATGGTCCAGCGGATCTCGCTCGATCGGGTGCCTCACGTCGTGCAGGTGCACTACCCCGCGTCGGGTCAGGTCTACTACGACCGACTGCGGCAGGCGTCGATCTTCCATGACGTCGCGAAGATCGAGCCGCGGCCGATCTCCGCGCCTGGGGTGATCTTTCGCGCGGGTTCGCTCCAACTCTCGACCCTACGCCTCGAGCACGGGGTCGAGTCTTGGGGGTATCGCCTCGAAGAGGGGGCGGGGCGCTCGATGCTGGTCGATCGCCTCGAGGCCGCCGGGATCCGCGGTCCGGCGGTCGGTGAGCTGCTTCGTGCGGGGGTGCTTCAAGTCGGCGATCGCCGCGTGACCCTCGAAGAGATGAGCGTCGCGAGGCCGGCGCGGGCGGTCGCCTTTGTCATGGATACGCGGATCTGTGCGGCGACGATCGAGCTGGCGCGGGGCGCGGACCTGCTGATCTGTGAGTCTACCTACCTCGACGAGGACGCCGATAAGGCGCGCGAGAACGGCCATATGACCGCACGCGAGGCGGCGACGGTCGCGCGTGACGCCGGCGCTGGCAAGCTGGTCCTCACCCATTTTTCCCAGCGATATCAAGACGTCGGGCCCTTCGTCGAGGAGGCGGCGAAGATCCACCCGGATGTGGTCGCTGCGGTGGACGGCGCGGTGATCCCGGTGCCACGCCGCGAGCGCCCTTAGGTCACGCGAGCTCGACGGCGCGACGCCAGCGCTTGGTCAGCGCCTCGAGCTGCGCGGGCGCTGCCTTGCGCTCGAAGCGGCGGTCCTCTTGCCAGGCTGCCTTGAGCGCCTCTCGGTCGGGCCAGAGGCCGACGCCGAGGCCGGCGAGGAAGACCGCGCCGAGGGCGGTGGTCTCGAGCATCTTTGGGCGAGCGAGCGGGACGCCGAGAAGATCGGCTTGGATCTGCATCAGGAGGTCGTTGGCGGCGGCGCCCCCGTCGACCTTGAGCACCCGCAGCGGCGCGCCTGTGTCCGCGCTCATCGCATGTAATAGATCCGCGACCTGGAGGGCGATGCCTTCGAGGGCGGCCCGCGCGAGGTGGGCCTTGGTCGTGCCGCGGGTGATCCCGGTGATCAGGCCGCGGGCGTGCGGGCGCCAGTACGGGGCGCCGAGGCCAGCGTGGGCGGGCACGAGGACGACCTCTCCGCTCTCCGGGACCGACGCGGCGAGCGCCTCGATCTGGTCGGCGCTGTCGAGGATGCCGAGCTGATCACGGAGCCACTGGACCACCGCGCCGGCCATGAACGCGCTGCCTTCCAGGCAATACGTGGTTTGGTCGCCGATCTGCCAGCCGATGGTGGTGAGCAGGCCGTGAGAGGAGTGCACGGGCGTGGCGCCGGTGTTCATCATGACAAAGGCGCCGGTGCCGAAGGTGCACTTGGCCTCGCCCGCGGCGAAGCACGCTTGGCCGAAGAGGGCCGCCTGTTGATCGCCGGCGATCCCGTGGATCGGCAGGCCGTCGGGGAGTCCGGGCACACCTCTGGTCGTCGCGAAGCGCGCGGTGCATGGGTGAACGGTCGGTAGGATTGATCGTGGCACGCGAAAGAGCGCGCAGAGGGTCTCACTCCAGCCGCCGCCGGCGAGCGGCCAGAGGAGCGTGCGTGAGGCGTTGCTCGGCTCGGTGACGTGCGCCGCGCCGCCGCTGAGGCGCCACACCAAGAAGGTGTCGATGGTGCCCGCCGCGAGCTCGCCGGCTTCAGCGCGGGCGCGGGCTCCGTCGACGTGGTCGAGCGTCCACGCGAGCTTGGTCCCCGAGAAATAAGGGTCAAGCACGAGGCCTGTCTCTCGCCGGATCGCCTCCTCGTGGCCGGCCGTGCGCAAGGCAGCGCAGGTGTCGGCGGTGCGGCGGTCTTGCCAGACGAGCGCGCGGTGGATCGCTCGGCCGCTGGATCGCTCCCAGATCAGGCTGGTCTCGCGCTGATTGGTGATCCCGAGCGCGACGATCCGCGCGGGATCGACGCCGCTCTTCGCGAGCACCGCGGCGATCGCTGCGGTGACCGAGCCCCAGATCTCCTCGGGCTCGTGCTCCACCCAGCCAGGTTTTGGGAAGTGTTGGGGGAATTCTTGGTTGGCTCGAGCGACGACCGCGAGGTTGGCGTCGACGAGCAGGCAGGTGGTGCCCGTGGTCCCTTGATCGATGGCGAGGATCAACTCTTGGCCGCTCATTGGATGTGCTCCGTGCGCAGGGACTCTAGCCCGGAGAAGGTTTCTGGGAGAAACCGCGCCAAATGCGCGATGCCGGTCAGGGTGCGTGATCGCCGCGAGGTGGAGGCGATCTCTCAGATCGCTCAGAGTTTCTGCATTCGAAGTGTGATTTCGCGCGAAAACCTGCGCAGAGGGCAGGTGCTACGGCGCCTCCGGCGGGCCTTCCTTCGCGATCTGTATTCAGACCGGCGTGCGCGTGGTGCGCACATGAAAACACTAATAATATTAAGCACTTCGGCGACGGAGAGCGAATTCTCTGCGGGGCGGAGTCGCCCGAAACATTTAAATCACCTATCAAATCACCATCACTATCGCTAACTGAGACGTCACTGACGTAGCCGCTCGCCGTTGACGCCGGCCCGGGCCGGGCCGAAAATCCCCAGGAAGCGGCGGCGAGAGCCCTCCAACGAATGACTGGAGCACCCAAGCAGGAGCGTCAAGCTCCCCACGACGAGGTCCCGATGGAGGAGATACCAGCATCGTCATCGTCGGTCGCGCCGACGAGCGCACCAGTCGAGGCGCCAGCGCGAGCGGCGGTGCTCGAGCCGACCCCCGCCGCGCTGACGGTCTCAGCGCCGATACCGATCACGGTCGCGGCGGCCGTCGCGGCGCCAGTCGAGGCGCCAGCCGAGGTCGCTCCGGCGCCGCCGTCGAAGGCGCCGCGCGCGAAGCCGGCGCTCCAGCCCAACAACGTCCGCAAGCTCCGGCAGGCGGCGATGATGAGCAAGGCAGAGCTCGCGCGCCGCGCAGGTGTCTCGCCGCTGACGATCAATCGGGTCGAGGCGGGTTGGCCCTGTCGGATGGATACGAAGCGGAAGATCCTCGAGGCGCTGGGGCTGAACCCGGCCGCCCGCGAAGAGGTGTTCGGCCCGGACTCTGAAGCCGGTTGAGCGAGGCGCCGCCATGGGGCTCGCACGGCCGCCCGCGTCGCCGGTGTTCTTGACCGGAATGATGGGCGCGGGGAAGTCGACCCTCGCGCGACTGCTCGCCGCGCGCTGGCGAGCCACCGCGGTGGATCTCGATCTGCGGATCGAGAGGCTCTTCGGCGCGTCGATCGCCGCCCTCTTCGCGGGTGGTGAGCCACGTTTTCGCCGCCTTGAAGCCGCGGCCCTGCGCTCCTTGCTGGCGGAGCCGGGGGCGCGAGCGATCGTCGTCGCGACTGGCGGCGGCGCGGCGTGTGAGCCGTCCAATCGCGCGTCGATGGCCGCTGCGGGCGTGGTTGTCTACCTCGAGGTCTCGGTCGATGAGCTGCTCCGTCGCCTGCTCGCCGAGCGTGACGGAGCGCGACGTCCCCTCCTCCACGGTGATCCTGCGGTGCAGCGGTCCCGGTTCGAGGCCTTGCTCGGGCAGCGCGCTGCGGATTACGCATGTGCGGACGTGGTTGTAGACGGGAGCGGTGCCCCGCAAGATGTGCTCCGTCGGCTGCTCCACGCGTGGGGCGGCCCTGAGGATCCATGAGCGAGCGAGGACCGAACCCTGCAGGAAGTCGCAAGCGCCCGATCAAGCCGCTCGCTCTGGATGTGCGGGTGCCCGCGCAGCCGCTCGACTATTCGGTGCTGATCGGCCGCGGCGTGATCGAGCGGGTCGGCGAGGAGATCCGTCAACGTCACGGCGGCGCGGCTACGGTCGCCTTGGTCTCGGACAGCAACGTCGCGCCCCTGCACGGCGCCGCGGTGCGGGCTGCGCTCGAGCGTTCTGGGCTCCAGGTCGCGCCGATGACAGTGCCGGCGGGCGAGGCGAGCAAGTCAGCCGCGGCGCTGTTGGAGCTCACCGAGCAGCTCCTGCGCGCGGGGATCGGGCGGCGTGATGTGGTCGTGGCGCTCGGGGGCGGGGTGATCGGTGATCTCGCGGGCTTGGCGGCGGCGCTGTACATGCGAGGGATCCCGGTGGTCCAGTGCCCGACCTCGCTGCTCGCGCAGGTCGACGCCTCAGTGGGCGGCAAGGTCGCGATCGACCTCCCTGGCGCGAAGAACTTGCTCGGGGTCTTTCACTTCCCCAGCGTGGTGCTCGTCGATCCCGATCTGCTGGCGACGCTGCCGGAGCGCGAGTTCTGCGCCGGCCTGGCCGAGATGCTCAAGCACGGCGCGCTGTTCTCACCAGAGCACTTCCGAGAGGTCGTTGAGGCCGCGGACGCGATCCATGCCCGCGACTTCGACACGATCGCTCGCCTGCTCGCCACCTCGGTCGGGCTGAAGGCCGCCTGTGTCGGCCGCGACCCGTGGGAGCAGGCAGAGGCCGGCAAGGGGCGGGTCCTCCTCAACCTCGGGCACACGCTCGGTCACGCGATCGAGGTCGCTTCCTCTTATCAGTTGGTGCACGGCGAGGCGGTCGCGTTGGGGATGCGGGCGGCGGCTCGCGTGGCGATCGGCCGCGGCCTCGCGGCGCCGGAGCTCGAGGCGACGATCGTCGCGGCGCTGGCCCGCCTCCGCTTGCCTACCGACCTCGACGTTTGGCTCACAGGAGACCTCGGCGACGCGGTCGAGCGGCTCTTGGCGCACGATAAGAAGCGAAGCGGCGGCCAGGTCTCCTACGTCGTGATCGCCCGTCTGGGGGAGCCGAGCGTGATCAGCCTGCATTTCCGCGAGCTGATGGCGTTGGCTCGCCAGGGGACGACCGCCTGAGCGCGCGCCCGGGCGCCCACACGGGGCGGTGACGGAGCTTGACCGTCGGCCCCGCGGTCTGACACCCTCTACCCGCGCTCTGGCAAGCGCCAGCCCACGACCATGATCGCAGACACCCTACAGAAGATCGTCGAAAACTCCCCGGGCGCCCAGGGGGCCATCCTCGTCGATGCCGACGGCATCGTCATCGACCAATTCGCGGGGGACAGCTCCGTCGACCTCGAGTCGATGGCGCAGGAGCTCTCGGCGCGGCTGCTGGCGCTCCGTCAGATGGCCGAGAGCCTCGGGATGGGTGATCTCCGCGAGTTCGTGTTGAAGGCCGACGACGCGACGCTCGCCGTGTACTTCTTGAACAACAATATGTTCGCTGTCTTGGTGCTCGGCGCCGTCGCGAACCTCGGCAAGGGTCGTTGGAAGCTCCGCGCGGCGGCGGCTTCCTTGAATTCCGAGCTGTAGGGGCGAGCTGCAAGCGCTAGTGACGATGACGGGATCCCCACCCCGCGTGCTCGTCATCCACGGTCCGAACCTCAACCTCCTTGGGGCTCGCGAGCCGCAGATCTACGGCACGAAGACCCTCGCGGCGATCGACGCGGAGCTGCGCGTGCTCGCGAGCGACTTGGGTGTCGAGGTAGAGTGCCACCAGTCCAACCACGAGGGCGCTCTCCTCGACCTCATCCACGGCGCGGTCCGCCGCTGCGCTGGGATCGTGATCAACCCGGGGGCCTTCGCCCATACCAGCGTCGCGATCCATGACGGGCTCAGGGCCGTGGCGCTGCCGGCCGTCGAGGTCCACCTCAGCAATATTCACGGACGAGAGCCGCTCCGTCAGCGCATGATCACCGCGGCGGCCTGTATCGGCGTCATCTCTGGCCTCGGCAGCGCCTCGTATCTCCTCGCCCTTCGTTATCTCGCCGCGACTCGGTCGCTGGCAGCGCCAGACTGACCACGGAGAACTCCATGACCTCAGACTTTCGGGACCCAACGACGCTCCCCGATCTCCGCTACGTACGCGAGCTCGCGCGCGTTTTTAAACAGTATGAGCTCGGCGAGATCGAGATCGAGTCGGGTGATCAGCGGATCTTGCTGCGTCGAGGCGGCGGCGGTGAGCCGGTGGTCGCCCTCGGGCCTGCAGCCGCGACGGCGCCCCCGGTCGCCGCGCCCGCGCCGGCCGTCACCCCCGCGCCCGCGGCCGAGCCCGTGGTCGAGGCGACGTACATCACCTCGCCCTTCGTCGGTACGTTCTATCGGTCACCGACCCCGGACGCGTCGGCCTTCGTCGAGGTCGGGGCGACCGTCTCGGCGGGCCAGATCCTCTGTATCGTCGAGGCGATGAAGCTCTTTAACGAGCTCGAGGCCGACTTCCCCTGCGTGATCGAAGAGGCGCTGCTGACCAACGCGCAGCCGGTCGAGTTCGGCACGCGGCTCTTCAGGGTGCGCAAGCTGTGAGCAAGACGATCCGCAAGGTGTTGATCGCGAACCGCGGCGAGATCGCGCTGCGGGTGATCCGCGCGTGCCGCGAGCTCGAGATCCGCACCGTCGCCGTGTACTCGACCGTCGACGAGCACGCGCTGCACACCCGCTTCGCAGATGAGGCGGTGTGCATCGGCCCGGGGCCGTCGCCGCAGAGTTACCTCAACATCCCGAACATCGTCGCCGCGGCTGAGCTGTCGGGGGCTGACGCGATCCACCCGGGCTACGGCTTCCTGTCCGAGCGCGCGGACTTCGCCGAGATCGTCGAGCGCTGCGGCGTGACTTTTATCGGCCCCAGCGCCGCTCACATGCGGCTGATGGGCGACAAGATCCGCGCGCGCACGGCCGCGCAGCGGGCTGGTGTGCCGATCTTGCCGGGGACAGGGCTGCTCACCAACGCCGCGCACGCGGTGGTCGAGGCCGACCGGATCGGCCTCCCGGTGATCTTGAAGGCCTCTGCCGGCGGCGGCGGCCGAGGCATGAAGATCGTCCGTGACCCTGCGGCGTTGGCGCGAACCTTCGAGACCGCGCAGGCGGAGGCGCGCTCGGCCTTTGGCTGCGGTGATCTCTACCTCGAGCGCTACGTCGAGAGCCCGCGGCATGTCGAGGTGCAGGTCGTGGGGGATCGCCATGGCGCCGTCGTCCACCTCTTGGAGCGCGAGTGCTCGATCCAGCGGCGCCACCAAAAGCTGGTCGAGGAGTCGCCCTGCGCGGTCCTTGACGATCACCTGCGCGCCTCGATCTGCGAGGCCGCCGTTTCTGTGGCCAAGGCGATCGACTACCATTCCCTCGGGACGGTCGAATTCCTGCTCGATGGCGACCGCTTCTACTTCATGGAGATGAACACGCGCGTCCAGGTGGAGCACTGCGTGACCGAGATGATCACCGGGGTCGATCTCGTGCAGGAGCAGATCCGCCTGGCCACCGGCGCGCACCTGGAGCACCTGGAGCGGGTGTATCGGCCGCGAGGTCACGCGATCGAGTGCCGGATCAACGCCGAGGACCCGGTCACGTTCGCGCCGCGCCCGGGCACGATCTCGGCGCTGCACTTCCCCGGCGGCTTCGGCGTGCGCGTCGATAGCCACGTCTACCAGGGTTACAAGGTCTCCCCGCACTACGACTCGATGCTCGCGAAGCTGATCGTGCACGCGCCAGATCGCCCGCGCGCGATCATGCGGATGCGCCGCGCCCTGGGTGAGTGCGTGGTCGAGGGGATCGGCACCAACTTGCCCCTGCACCGCTGGTTGTTCAAGCAGGGGGCCTTTGTCTCTGGTAATTACGACACGCACTTCCTGGAGACGACGATGGATCCAGAGGCCGTGCGCCAAGAGGCCGACGCGTTCGCGTGAGAAAGGGTGAAGCGGAGGGGTGGCGTTTAACCGAGAGAGAGCACTGGCAGCCGCCGCAAAGCACACCGCGAGCGGTAAGCACGCCTCCGCGGCGCGCGAGTACCAGGCGATCGTCGAGGCTGATCCCAGCGATATCAAGTCGTGGGTGATGCTCGCCGAGTGCCTGGCACGAGCCGGCGATGAGGCGGGCGCGATCGAGCGCTACCTCAAGATCGCGGAATTCTACGCGCAGAACGAGGAGCCGACCAAGGCCGTCGCGGTCTACCGGCAGATCCTCAACCTCGACCAGAACCGCCTCGAGGTGCAGCTCAAGATCGCCGGGCTGCTCAAGGACCTGGGTCACGTGCCCGACGCGATCGCGACCTATGAATTCGTCGCGCAGGCCTATTTCCAGGCCGGCCGGATCGCGGAGGGTCTCGAGGGCTTTCGGATGGTCGCGGAGCTCGACTCGGCCGCGGTGGCGAAGCGCCTCCGCCTCGCCGAGCTGTACTCCCGGGAGGGGCGCAAGGTCGAGGCTGTGGAGCACTTCCGCCTGGCCGCGCATCGACTGCTCGGCGACCGTCGGTTTGAGGACTTTATTCGGGTCGCGGAGCGCCTCCTGTATCACAAGGAGGACGACGTCCAGATCCTGCGCGACCTGGCCGAGATCTATCTCCACCAGAAGGAGCACCGGCGGGCGCTGATCAAGCTGAACGGGCTGCTGCGCCTCGCCCCCGCCGACGCCGGCGGTCTCGAGCTGCTCGCGGACACCTTCGTCGCCCTGGGCAAGCAAGACAAAGCGGTCAGCGTCGCCTTGGAGCTGGCTCGCGAGCAGCGCAAACACGACCTCACGGGCAAAGAGCGGGCGGCGCGAGTCCTCAAGAAGGCGCTCGGCTGGAGCCCTGAGAAGCCCGCAGAGATCAAGAAGATGCTGGTCGAGATCGAGGCAGACCTGGCGGAGCTCCGCAAGGGTGAGCCCGATATCGAGGTCGCCGAGGTCGTCGAGGAGGAGATGGACCTCGAGCTCGACGTCGACATCGAGGAGGAGGACTACGGCCCGTCCATCAGCGAAGAGGAGGAGATGGACGTTGAGGTCGGCGAGGACGGCTTCGACGCGAGCCTCAGCGATGCCGAGAAGCTGTTGATCGAGGTCCGCGTGCTGCTCCGCTACAAAATGTTCGAGCACGCGCAGAAGCAGATCTCGGCGCTGCTCGGGCTCGACCCGCAGCACCGCGGCGCGCTCAACGCTCGAGTGGAGGCGCTGGTCGGCCTGGGTCGCCTGCGCGAGGCGGCGGAGATCCACGTGCGTCTGGCGCAGCTCATCGGCGACAGCGACGCTCCGTTGGCGCAGCAGCACATCCAGGGCGCGCTCGAGCTGGTCCCAGGCCACCCGACGGCGATGATGGTGTTGACCGCGCTCGAGGCGCTCGGTCGAGGTCCGGGCGAGGCGACGCCGCTCCCGCGGAAGGTCGGGGAGATGACGCCGCCGCCGCGGAAGGTCGGAGAGATGACGCCGCCGCCGCGGAAGGTCGGAGAGATGACGCCGCCGCCGCGGAAGGTCGGAGAGATGACGCCGCCGCCGCGGAAGGTCGGAGAGATGACGCCGCCGCCGCGGAAGGTCGGGGAGATGACGCCGCCGCCTTCGCGAGTCGAGGACGCGAGCACCGCGGTCACGACCGATGACTCGGGTCTCCTCCGCTTCAGCGCACCCAAGCGCCGGCCGCCGTTGCCGCCCAACCAGGCGGCAGGTCGCGGCGCCAGCGAGCCGACGATCGGCGCTCGCGGCGAGGCGCGGGGTCGCAGCCGCGGAGGCCCTCCTGGGCGCACAGAGCCGGGCAGCGGCGATTCGGAGGGTGAATCAGGGCCGCGATCCCTGACCAGCTCCGCGGCGACCGAAGAAGCAGACCCTCAAGAGAATTCGACCCCCTCGGCGGTCCGGCCGCTCGCGCTCTCTCCTCCCAGGCGGGATGACGCTGAGGACGAGGACGAGGACGAGGTTGCCGATGACATCGAGCGTGAGCCGGACGCTCCAGCCAAGCCGCCCCCGCCGCGTCTGTCGTTCTTACCAAAAAGCGCGCCTCGCTCGCCGCGCGATGGCCTCCCGCGCGCGGGTGATTCGCGCCCCGTCAGCGGTCCTGCGCTCCTCGGCCGAATGCCAAGCCGCTCCGACCGCGTCGCGAGCGCCACACACACACGCGCTGGCGACGCGGCGGCCACATCAGACAGCAACGCAGCGAGCGCGTCGCCGGCGGAGCCCGCAGCGAGCACCGGGAGCGCGTCCGAGCCGAGAATGGTCGGCGACGAGCACGTGGCCAAGGACGCACCGATCAGCGCACCTGCGCGCACACACGCGACCTCCGGCGCCGCGGAGGATGTGATCGCCGCCGACGCAGCGACCAGCGCTGGCGAAGCGGCCGAGAGCGCAGCGGCAGACGCGGCGCAGGCGGCAGCGGACGAGGCAGCAGAGGACACGCGCACCGGCGCTGGCGAAGCGGCCGAGCGCGCAGCGGCAGACGCGGCGCAGGCGGCAGCGGACGAGGCAGCAGAGGACACGCGCACCAGCGCCGGCGAAGCGGCCGAGCGCGCAGCGGCAGACGCGGCGCAGGCGGCAGCGGACGAGGCAGCAGAGGACACGCGCACCAGCGCCGGCGAAGCGGCCGAGCGCGCAGCGGCAGACGCGGCGCAGGCGGCAGCGGACGAGGTAGCAGAGGATGCGCGCACCAGCGCCGGCGAAGCGGCCGAGCGCGCAGCAGTGGCTGCGGCGCACGCGGGAGAGGCCGACTACGCCCCCGAAGGCGCGGTTGAGGAGCAGGCGCCCACCGGGGCCCAACTCGTCGCGGAGGGCCTCTCCGACGAGCTCGCAGAGCTGCGTTTCTACATCGACCAAGGCTTCGAGGAGGACGCCTACGCCGCCTATTTGGAGCTCGACAGGCGTTTTCCGGGTCATCCGGCGCTGCGCGAATTCGCCGAGCGCTTCGCGGGCGCCGGTAGCGAGCAGGCGAGCCCGGTGCACCTAGCGGAGCCCGAGCCCGAGCCCGAGCCCGCAGCGAAGCCCTCGGAGGTTTTTTTTGAGGAAGAAGACGACGACGACGGCTTCTTCGCGGCGATCTTCGACGACGCACCGGTCGCGCGCCCCAAGCCGAAGTCGACCTCCGCGCCGCGGGCGCGGGCGGCGATCGGCCAAGCAGATCCGCGCACCCACTTCGATCTCGGGACCGCCTACCGCGAGATGGGCCTGATAGACGACGCGCTCGCACAATTCGCGATCGCCGCGGAGGACGCCGACTGGCGGGCGCGCTCCTTGGTCATGACCGCGAGCCTGCACCTCCACCGCGGCGCGATCCCCGAGGCGATCGGGGTCCTTGAGGAGGCGGTGCGCTGCGCGGTCAACGATGATGAGCGCTCCGAGGCCCGCTACGAGCTGGGGGTCATCTATCAAGTGATGGGTGAGGTCGACAAGGCGATCGCCGCGCTCGACGCGGTCAAGTCTGGCTACCGCGATCGCGACGCGCGCTTGGCCGACCTCCACGGGAGCTGACAGCCGCCCCAAGAGCGCCGCGATCGGCCAGCCCGTCGCTCCGCGACCCTCTCGCGACGCGCGGGAGGGCGACGCTCTCCCGGCTTCCCCGTGATCTCGCGCTCAAGACGCCGTCAGCGCTTCCCAAGCCGGCGCGGCTCTGTTATGGCACCTCCCCCAACCAGAAGCGACGAAGATGGAAAGCCAGCTCGAGAAGATCAGTGCGGTCGAGTGCCGCGTCCGCGTGCAGATCCCCTGGGAGGCGGTGTCACCGCGCCTGAACGCGAAGGTGCGCGACCTCCAGCGAAAGGCGAAGCTGCCGGGCTTCCGCCCAGGTAAGGTGCCGGCGCAGATGATTGAGCGCCTCTTCGGCAAGAGCGTCCGCGAGGAGCTCGCGCGGGAGCTGGTCGAGGAGACCTTTCAGAGCGCGGTGTTGCGCCACCAAAAGGTGCCGCTCACCCAACCGGCGCTCGAGAGCGAGACGCTCGACCACGGTCAGCCGTTCGTCTACGCCGCCCGCTTCGAGGTGCCGCCAGAGATCACGCCCAAGGACTACACCGGCGTGGCCGTCCGCCGCCGCCCCGCGGTCGCTGACGAGGCGCAGGTCGAGACCCGGCTGAAGGCCAAGCAAGAGGAGCTCGCGGAGCTGCGGCCGGTCGCCGAGGGACGCACGACGACCCAGCCCGGCGACGTCTGGACCGTCGACATCGAGGGCTCGATCGGCGACACGCGGGTGTCTCGCAAAGACGCCGCGATCGAGATCGGCAAGGAGTCGACCGAGGTCGTCCCCGGCCTCGGCGCGGAGCTCGCGGCGCTGAACCTCGACGCTGTCGGCACCTCGCGCCAGGTCCGCTTCACGCCGCCGCAGGAGCGCCTCCGCGCCGATCTGCGCGGCAAGGACGCCGTGCTCACGCTGGGCTTCCGCGACGTCCGCGAGCGCCATCTGCCCGCGCTCGACGACGATTTCGCGCGTGACACCGGCGAGGCCGAGTCGATGGACGAGCTACGCGCGAAGATCAGCGCGGCGGTGCTCGCGGAGGACGCAGAGGTCGCGGAGCGCGACGCCCGTCAGCGCCTCGTGACGACGCTGCTGGAGCGCAACGACTTCGAGGTCGCGCCGTCGCTGATCGCCCGAGAGGTGGAAGCGCAGGTCGATCTCTTCAAGCGACAGCTCGCCCAGCAGGGCGTCGATCTGCGGCGCCTCGGCCTCAATGATCAAGGTCTCTCGCAGCAGATGCGCCCGCAGGCGACCTTCAACGTCAAGGCGTTCCTCCTGCTCGACGCGATCGGCAAGGCGGAGTCGATCAACGTCACCTCCGAGGAGCTTGATGTCGAGCTGAAGAAGCTCGCCGAGGAGCGCGGTCAGAACATCGACCGGATGCGCGCGACCATGGAGAAGAACAACGAGCTCCTGCTGCTCACCGCGCAGCTCCGCGAGGAGAAGATCCTCGATCTGTTGATGTCGAAGTCCGAGGTCACCGAGGCCCCGGATCCCGAGCCTGAGCCTGAGCCCGCGGGCGGCGACACCGCCGCGAGCTGAGCGCGATCTGGCCGCGTCTGACCGAGTGCAGCGGCGACTCCGCGTGATTTTTCGCCGCCCGCGCGTGGTCATGTGACGCCACTTCGCTCTCATCATCGAGGGGCGGCGCGCGCGAGTGCGGGCGCCGCTTCTCGCGTTTCGGGGGCCCCTTGCGTCGACGGTCGCCCCCAGTCACCATAGCCACCAAGACCCCTGGAGCGAGCGCATGAATCATCGTGAGCGCGACGGCTTAACGCCGATGGCCAACATCCCTTTTGTCGTCGAGCAGACCCACCGCGGTGAGCGCTCGTGGGACATCTTCAGCCGCCTGCTGAAGGACCGGATCGTCTTCCTCGGGACCCCGGTGAACGACCAGGTGGCGAATGTCATCATCGCCCAGCTCCTCTTCTTGGAGTCTGAGGATCCCGACAAGGACATCACGCTCTACATCAACTCGCCCGGCGGCGTGGTCACGGCGGGCCTCGGGATCTACGACACGATGCAGTACGTGCGCCCCGACGTGGCGACCTACTGCATCGGCCAGGCGGCGTCGATGGGGGCGCTGCTGCTGGCGGGCGGCGCGCAAGGCAAGCGCTTCGCCCTTCCGAACGCGCGGATCATGATTCACCAGCCCTCCGGGGGCGCCCAGGGGCAGGCGACCGACATCGAGATCCAGGCGCAGGAGATCCAGCGACTCAAGGCGATCCTGAACCAGATCCTCGCCGAACACAGCGGCAGGACCGTGGAGGAGATCCTCCGCGACACCGAGCGCGACAACTTCATGAGCGCAGCGACCGCCAAGAAGTACGGCCTCATCGACGAGGTGATGGTCCGTAAGCGCCGCACCCCCGAGCAAGGATGATCGTATGAGCTCCAAGCGCGACACCAACGGCAACTTGAGCTGCTCCTTCTGCGGTAAGAGCCAAAAGGAGGTCAAGAAGCTGATCGCGGGCCCCTCGGTCTATATCTGCGACGAGTGCATCGCGCTCTGCAACGACATCCTCGCCGAGGAGGTCCAGAAGGAGGAGCGCTCAGAGCGCTCGGGCAAGATCCCCAAGCCCCGCGAGATCCGTAAGGTGCTCGACGACTACATCGTCGGCCAAGAGCTCGCGAAGAAGACGATCTCGGTCGCCGTCTACAACCACTACAAGCGGATCAACGCGAAGAAGGGCCACGACGAGCCCGAGCTGCAGAAGAGCAACATCTTGCTGCTCGGCCCCACCGGCTCCGGCAAGACGCTGATGGCGCAGACGCTCGCGCGGATCCTCGACGTGCCCTTCGCGATCGCGGACGCGACCTCGCTCACCGAGGCCGGTTACGTCGGCGAAGACGTCGAGAACATCATCGTCAGCCTGCTGCAGAACGCCGACCACGACATCGAGCGCGCGCAGCGGGGGATCGTCTACATCGACGAGATCGACAAGGTCGCGCGCAAGGGCGAGAACCCGTCGATCACCCGCGACGTCTCCGGCGAGGGCGTGCAGCAGGCGCTCTTAAAGATCCTCGAGGGCACGGTCGCGTCGGTGCCGCCCAAGGGCGGGCGCAAGCACCCGCAGCAGGATTTCTTACAGATCGACACCACCAACATCCTGTTCATCTGCGGCGGCGCCTTCGCCGGCCTCGAGAGCATCATCGATCATCGCCTCACCGCGAAGACGATGGGCTTCGGCGCCGAGCCGACCGTCAAGAAGGAGCAGCGGCAGTGGGAGCTGCTCCAGCAGGTGCAGAGCGAGGACCTGATGAAGTTCGGGCTGATCCCCGAGTTCATCGGCCGCCTGCCGATCATCGCGCCCCTGCACGAGCTCGATGAGGAGGCGCTGGTCTCGATCCTCACCACGCCGAAGAACGCGCTCGTCAAACAGTACGCGCGCCTGCTGGCGATGGACGGCGTGAGCCTCAAGTTCACGGATGAGGCGCTGAAGGCGATCGCGAAGAAGTCGCGCAACCAAAAAGCCGGGGCGCGCGGGCTGCGGACCATCCTCGAGCGGGCGATGCTCGAGGTGATGTACGAGATCCCCAGCGCCGGCAACATCCGCGAGGTGATCGTCAACGAGGAGTGCATCGCCCAGTCGAAGCAGCCGGTGCTGGTCTACGCGGAAGAGGCGAAGAAAGAGGCGAGCTGAGCTCGCGCCGCGCTAGCTCGCGCCGCGCATCAGCGACGAGCGAGACCCCAGGCGCCTGCGGCGGCTGGGGTCCTTCTTTTGGGCCAGGCGGCGCTAGCGTTGGAGGGTGTCGACGCTAAGCTGGCCGTTGCTCTTGTGTTTGGCGGCCTCGCTTCGGGCCTCGAGCAGGCCGCTGGTGCGTAGCACCCACATCTGGCGGGTGGCGATCACGTCGTCGTCTTCGCGGGCGTGGATCTCGATCAGGTTGTTTCCGGGCGTCAGCGGGACCTCGGCGGAGAACTCGAGCGTGCCCTTCTTGGGGTCGTCGGCGGCCTTATAAAAGATCTTCTCGGGGCGGCCGAAGAGGTTGCGGGCGGGGTTGTGCACGGTGATGTAGAGGTCGCGCACCGCTTGTTCGTCGGTGGCGACGCCGCGCAGCGTGAGGGTCTCGCTGGCGGTCTGGGTGACGGCGCCTTGCAGGTTGATCTGCGGCGGGCTGATCGCCAAGATGTCGACGACCTTGGCCGCCTTGCCGGCGCTGGTGGTCGCTTGTAGCTCGGCGCCGCGGACAAAGGCGGGGCGCTTGGGGTCGATCTGGACCTTGTACCAGCCGTCGGCGGTTCGGCTGAGCACCTTGAAGGCGGCGCCACCTTCGGCGCGGGCGATCGCTTGCAGCGGCTCGGTGGGGCTGGCGTAGAGATCGATGGCGCCGTTGGCGAGGAGCGCGCCGCTCGCGGCGGTGAAGGTGACCGTCGGCTCACGCACGGCGAAGCTCAGCTTCTCGGACAAGACGACGCCGATCTTGGCGTCGGAGACGCTGAGCTGGAAGTCGGCGGCGCCCTTGGGAGGCGCCTTGCGGAGCTCGAGGTCGAGCTCGACCACCCGCGACTCGCCGGCCTTCATGCCCTTGAGCTGCTCGCGGCCGCTATGGAGGAAGACGGCGTCGCCGGCGAGGTTACGCAGGTTGACCCAGGCGTCGAGCGCGGGGCCCTCGCCGGTGTTGCGGACGTTGATACGCAGCCGGACGCGCTCGCCGAGCTGGAGCGCGCCGTCGCCGTTGCCCTTGATCGCGCCGCCGAGCGAGGGGTCGTCGAGGAGCTGGTGGCCGAAGGAGAAGAGCGGCCGCGGCAGGCCCTCGCTGCTGATCTCGAGGCCGGTGCGCGAGCTCGGGTCCAAGCGGGCGCCGTGTTGATCGCGGATCGAAAAATCGATCCGGTCGGTGCGCGAGAGCTCATGCTCCGCGACCGTGAGCTTGAGCGTCGCGGTCTTGCTCTGCCCAGCTTCGATCCGGCCGATCAGCAGCTCGCGCTCGTCGAAGTAGCCGTAGTCGCTGCTCGAGATCGCGCGCACTTGGTGGGCTGGCGCGTCGCCGATGTTGGTGACCGTGACGGTCAGGGTGCCAGAGTCACCGCCGCGGATCAGGTCGCCGGCCTTGTCGGTGAGGAGGCTGACCTTAAGAACAGGTTCCCGACCGCCGCTCAGCGGCGGTCCGGCGCTCCAGTCGATCCCGCGGGCGGCCAGGCTGCGGCGGATCCGCTCGTCCTCGGCGACCTCCTGCTGGCTGACGAACTCGTCGATGCGCGCGAGGATCCCCTCGCGGTCCGCCGCGGGCGCCCAGACGACGAGGTCGCGGGCCATACGCACCTCGGGGTCCTCGAGGGCGAGCTCGGCGCTCATGTCCTCCGAGCGGGTCGGGCGCGGGCGCGGCTGCTTCGACTTGGCGTCCTTGGCGTCCTTGGCGTCCTTGCTCGTCGCGCCCTCCTCGCCGACGGAGCCGTAGCCGAGGAAGTAGAGCGGGCCGGCGGTGATCTTCTGCGCGGCGTCGACGCGCTTGGAGGTGAGGTGGGTGGCGAGCGCCTCCTCGCGGATCAAGTCGAAGCGCTTGCGGCCCTCGTAGGCGATGTACTCCTCGCCGATATAGACGGGGATCGTCTCGAGGTCCGGGCTGACGCCGACGGACTGGATCGAGATGTCGCCGGGGATCAAGTATTGGGCGATCGTCAGCTTGAGGGCCAGCTCCTTGTCGCCGACCTTGCGGTCGCTGAGCACCTGCACGGAGCCCTTGCCGAAGGTGCGGCGGCCGACCAAGACGGCGCGGCCGAGGTTGCGCAGCGCGCCCGCGACGATCTCGGTGGCGCTCGCGGAGCCTTGGTCGACGAGCACGACCAGCGGCAGGTCTGGAAAATTGTAGCGGGCGTCGGCGCGCAGCTCCTCGCGCGGCGACGAGGGGCCGACGGTGGAGACGATGGTGCCGGCGCTCAGGAAGGCGTCGGCGACCTCGACGCCGGCGCTGAGCAGGCCGCCAGGGTTGTCGCGCATGTCGAGGATCACGCCGCGTACGCCCTGCTCCTTGAACTCGGCCAGCTTGGCGCGCAGCTCCTTGCCCGTGGTCTGCGAGAAGTTGCGGTTGAGCTGGACCAGGCCGACCTTGACGGTGGCGCCCTTGGCGTCGACGCCGGGGAGCACGGTGCCGAGCACGCTGTCGAGGGTGATGACGTCGCGGGTGACGGCGAGGCGCTTGGGCTTGTCGAGGCCTTCGCGGCGGACGTGGACGGTGACGCTGGTGCCGACGGCGCCGCGGAGGCGGTCGACGGCCTCGCTGAGGCCCATCGTGACCGTCGACTCCTCGTCGATCTGGACGATGCGGTCGCCCCCCTTCATGCCGACCTTGTGCGCGGGGGTGCCGTCGATCACGCGAAGCACGGTGATCTGGCCGTCGCGGACGCCGACTTCGATCCCGAGGCCGCCGAAGGAGCCCTTCGTGCTGGTCTTCATGCTGTCGAAGTCGTCGGGGCGGAGCAGGTTGGTGTGAGGGTCGAGGGTGCCCAAGATCCCCTCGACGATCGCGTACTCGGCGGCGCGCAGGGCGTCGTCGTCGAGCTCCGAGGAGCGGCGTACGAAGCGAAAGACCTCGCGCAGGCGCTTGCCGACGGACCACAGCGCCTCGACCTCGCCGAGCTCAAAGTCCCGCTCTGCTGTGCCGACGCGCACTCGCACGACCTTCGCGGTGGCCGGGTCGCCCAGCGGCTGCACGAGCACCTGCGGGATCGCCTGCTCGAGGCCCTCCATGCCGGCGATGGTCATGCGGTGTGGATCGATCCGCTCGGGCTCGACGTAGTACTTAGAGATGTTGAAGAGGGTCCAGTCGAGGACCCGCAGCTCCGACGGATCGTAGGCGCCGCCCCCGTCGCGGGCGAACATCGCGGCGGCCGCCGCCGGTGAGCGTGCTTGGGTGTCCCCCACCGCCGTCAGGCCGAGGGCGAGGAGCAGCGCGCCGAAGACGACCGCAGAGGGAGAGAGGGTCAAGGAGCGAAGGTTTTTCCGCGCGCGCACAGGGGACCAGTCTATCGGTGGGGGCAGGCATCGGCCAGCCGCGCGGCGTATACCCGCGAATAATGTCACGACGCGGCGCTCTGTAAGGCGACGCGCGCTCGCGCCTGCGGGCCCCCAGAAGGTCGCCAGGGGCCCCCGCCAGGCGCTATGCTCCGCCCGCATGTCTGAGCCAGGGCAGCCGCCCGAGAAGGAGCCCGCCGAGAGCGGTGAGAAGATCGTGGTGGAGGTGTTGCCGCGCCCTGAGGCCGGGGCGCGCGCGGCCAAGCGTAGGATCGTCGACGGCAAAGGGGCGCTGAGCCCGGCCAAGAGCGTGGATCCGCGGCCGCAGCGGCGCGACGCGGCGGAGGACGAGCCCGCGGCCGCGGCGGAGGCGCAGCCGGCTGAGGTTGAGGGCGAGGCTGAGGTCGAGCTGGATCCGACGCTGATGGACCCGCTCGACGGCGACGCGGCGCTCGCTGAGATCGAGGCGGTGAGCGACGAGGAGCTGGCGGCGATCGAGTCAGCGCTGGTGTCGCCCGCGCGCTCGCGGCTGCCCGCGGAGACGACCGCGCTGGCCCGTCGCGACCCGATGGCCGCCTATATGGCGGAGGTGCGGCGCCACCCGCTGCTGACGCGTGAGCAGGAGTATGAGCTGGCGGTTCGTTGGGTCGAGGCGGGCGACCAGGAGGCGGGCCGACGGCTGGTGACCTCGAACCTGCGCCTCGTCGTCAAGATCGCGCACGAGTATCGCCGCGCCTACACGAACCTCTTGGATCTGGTGCAGGAGGGCAACATCGGGCTGATCCAGGCGGTGAAGAAGTTCGACCCGTACCGCGGGGTGAAGCTGTCGACCTACGCCGGCTGGTGGATCCGCGCGTATGTCCTCAAGTACATCTTGAACAATTGGCGCCTGGTCAAGATCGGGACCACCCAGAACCAGCGCAAGCTGTTCTTCAACCTGCGCAAGCAGCGGGCGAAGCTGAAGGCGGCGGGGATCGAGCCGACCGCGGAGCAGATCGCGCTCGCGCTCGACGTGACGACCGCGGAGGTGATCGAGATGGATCGACGCCTCTCCGCGCCAGACCAGTCGCTCGACGCGCCGCTCAGCAACGATGACGACAGCGGGCGCACCCGCATGGACATCATCGAGGACGGCGGGGTCACGCCGGACGCGGACGTCGAGCAGCATGAGTTCAAGGAGATCTTGGGCGAGAAGCTGCGGGTGTTCGGCGCGACGCTGTCGGGGCGTGAGCTCGAGATCTTCACCGACCGCTTGGTCGCCGACGAGCCGATCACGCTGCAAGAGCTGGGGGTGCGCTGGGGAGTGAGCCGGGAGCGCGCGCGTCAGCTCGAGAAGCGCATGGTGCTGCGCCTGCGTGAGTACTTGCAGCGCGAGCTCGGGGACGCGGTTCAGATCGCGTTGGGGCAGGAATGAGCGGCGGGGCGCTGGTCCTCGTCGGGACGCCGCTCGGGAACCTGGGTGACCTCAGCCCGCGCGCGCGCGCGGCGATCGTCGGCGCTGATCTGCTGCTCTGCGAGGACACACGTTCGCCGCAGCGGCTCGTCGGCGAGGGGGTGCGCTTGCCGCCGCGGGTGAGCTGCTTCGTGGCGAACGAGGCCGAGCGCGTCGCGCTGATGTTAGAGCACCTCGGCCGCGGGGAGCGGGTCGTGTTCGTGTCCGAGGCGGGCATGCCGGTGTGGAGCGACCCTGGCGAGCGCTTGGTTCGAGCGGCGGTGTCGGCGGGTTTTACGGTCGATGTGATCCCCGGACCGACGGCGGCCTCGATGGCGCTGTGCCTCAGCGGGCTCGACGGCCGCGACGTCCGCTTCCTCGGCTTCCCGCCCCGCGGCGGCCCCGAGCGCGCGGCTTTCTTGCACAAGCTGGCCCGAGAGACAGCGACGGTGATCTTGTACGAGGCGGGGAACCGGACCCCCGCGCTGATCGCCGACCTCGCGCGGGCGCTGCCCGACGCGGAGGAGCGGGCGCTGGTCGTGGCGCGAGAGCTGACGAAGCTGCACCAAGAGGTGCTACGCGGTACGGCGGCGTCGCTGGCGGAGACGCTGCGCGAGGGGCTGCGTGGCGAGGTGACGGTGGTGCTGGGCGGGTCGCGGGCCGCCGAGGGCGCGGCCGCCGAGGATCCCGCGAGGGCGGCGGCGCGGGCGGTGTGGGCGGCCTTCGGCGATCCGTCGTTGCGGCCACGGGAGCGCGCGAAGGTGATCGCCCAACTCACCGGCCTCGAGGCGCGTGAGATCTACGAGGCCCTGAGTCAGGACAGCGCTGAACGACGCGCGTGAGCGGGCAAGCGAGCCTTCGCGCGAGATCGCGTCCTCTTCGGGGTGGCGTATAACAAAAAAAAGAGAGGACGCGGGGGCGCCCTCTCTTCGTGTCCGCGGCTCCTGCCACGATCGCTTAAAAGGTCAGGAGGAAGCGGAAGTAGCCGGTGAGGCTCCAGACGTCGTCGACCATGTAACGGCGACCGACGTTGTCGATCACGTCGCGCCGTACGGGGTTGACCTCCGCGGTGCCTGGATCGACCCGCTCTGGGTCGCCGCCCTGGACGGCGTCGGCGTCGCCGCGGCTCGCGGAGCTGATGAAGTGGCGGGTGTCCGTGGTGGCGTTGACGCCGAGCTGGAGGGTCGCCGTCTTGCTGAGGTTGGCGTTGATCCCGCCGCGGAAGCCGAAGGTGGCGAAGTCCTGGATGTCGGTGATGCCGTTGAAGCGCACACAACCAGTCGCGCCGGAGTTGTTGATGTAGTCCGAGTCCTCCGGGTTGGACTTGGCGTACTGCACCACCTGGGTGATCTGCGACTGCGAGCACTGGCCCGTGGCGGGGTCGTTGGTGCCGACCAGCGCGGGGCTGTCCGACAAGAGCTCCCACGCCTCGCTGTAGCCGCGGCCGCCGTACCGCAGCATCGCGAGGCCGCGCAGCTCGAGCGCGAACTTCTGCGACTTGGCCTTGCGCTCGAAGGGCACGATCTCGGTGCCGAAGGAGACGCCGACCATCGACTGCGGGTTCACCTTGGTCTGGGCGCCGAAGGCCGAGAGGTTGCGGAACTCGGTGTTGCCCGCGCGCACGCCCTGGTACCAGTAGGCGGTGAAGAAGGGGTCGAGGAAGCGGTAGCGGTGCGAGAGCGCGGTCCAAAGGCCGAGCTCGTGGACGCCGCGGCCGACCCGATGGTTGCCGGCGGGGTCGTTGTTGATGATGTCGCGGCTGAAGGTCATCGGCTTGCCGACGGCGAAGCGACCCTCGAGGCCGATCACCCAGTGCGGCATGTGCGAGAGCCGCTGCTGGCTCAAGATCCCGATCTTGAGGCCGACGTGCACCTGGTCGAAGCCGCGGCGCACCGGGCCGCGGAAGATGTCGCTCTCAGAGCCCGAGAAGGCGCCGTAGGGGTCTGAGGTGTTGGTGCCGTCGAAGCCGTCGCGGGGGATGATCCCGTCGCGGATCGAGGTGCTGTTGAGGCGGTTGACGCAGGTGGCCACCGGGTTGGTCGCGTTCACCTGGTCGGAGTAGACGCACGGGTCCGCCTCTTGGTCGAACGAGTAGCTCCGCGCGTCCGAGACCACGATCGGCAGGTTGGCGTAGATCGCGATGTCCTTGTAGAGGCCGATCTCGAGGCTCGGCATGACCGTATGGCGCTGCTGCCGGTAGAGGAGATCGCGGGCGATCCAGTTGGTCTGGCCGTCGCTCCACTCACGCAGGATCGCCGCCTTCTTATATTCGTAGTCGTAGCCGACGCCGAAGTGGAGATCGAAGGGGTTACCCTCGTCGAAGGAGCTCGCTACGCGAGTGGTCTCCGCCGCCGAGGCGGTCTGCGAGATCCCGAAAAAGAGGCCCAGGGCGGGCAGCAAGCCGCAAACTTTCCGCATAGGAGTACCTCGAGGGGAGTCGGTGCACGCTACCAGCGCATAGGCCAAGGCGTCAACAATCCAGGGGCCAGCAGGCGGGCTGCGAGCGCTTTGTAGCGGCCCTCCGCCGCGGCACAGAGCGGCTCCAAATCGGCCGCTGCTGGTCGATGCGCGTTCGCGGCCGCGAATTTGTCGTACAGGCGTCGCCGTAGAGATCCCGGGGACGCGGCGCTCCGTGCGACTAGCTGGCCCGACCAGGGTCTTCCGTGGGCTCCCGCAGGCCCAGCTCCTTCATCTTCGATTGCAGCGAGCGTCGGCTGATCCCGAGGAGCCGCGCTGAGCGGGTGACGTTGCCGTCGGTCTTGGCGAGCGCCTCGCGGATCAAGGCCTCCTCGACCAAGCGCGAGCCGGCTCGCACCGCCTCCTTGAGGTCGAGCCCGAGGACCTCGATCGGCAGGCGGATCGACCGCGGGTCAGCGCCGAACGGCGTGGGCGTGGCGTGGACGCCGGCGGGCGCGTCGTCGTCGGCGGGGTCGTGCACGACGAAGGACTCAGGGAGGTCGTGGCCGTCGATCTGCGGGCCGGAGGCGAAGAGCACCATGCGCTCGATCAGGTTCTCGAGCTCGCGGATGTTGCCGGGCCAGGGGTATCGCTCGAGCACCGCGAGCGCGCTCTGGCTGATCCCTTGGACGGACTTGCCCAAGCGCTCGTTGCAGCGGCCGATGAAGTGGGCGATCAGCAGCGGCAGATCTTCGACGCGCTCGCGCAGCGGCGGCAGGTGCACAGGCACGACGTTGAGCCGGTAAAAAAGGTCTTCGCGGAAGGAGCCGTCACGTACGGCCTCCTCGAGGTTGCGGTTGGTCGCGGCGACCAGGCGGACGTTCACCCGCAAGGTGCGGACGCCGCCGACGCGCTCGAACTCAGACTCCTGGATCGCCCGGAGGAGCTTGACTTGGCTCTCCTTGGGGATCTCGCTGACTTCATCGAGGAAGAGGGTGCCGCCGTCCGCCAGCTCAAAGCGCCCCGGCCTCGAGGAGACCGCGCCGGTGAAGGAGCCGCGCTCATGACCGAAGAGCTCGCTCTCGAGCAGGCCGCTGGGGATCGCGGCGCAATTGACGCGGATGAAGGGCTGCTCGCGCCGGGGTGAGCCGAGGTGGAGCGCGCGCGCGACCAGCTCCTTGCCTGTGCCGCTCTCTCCGGTGATCAAGACGGTGGAGGGGCTCGCGGCGACGGTGGCGACGACCTCGCGGATCGTGGTGACCGCCGACGACATGCCGACCATGCCGGCGTGGACGCATGGATCGAGCTCTTGACCCTCGACCAGCGGCGCGGCCGCAGCGGAGGGGCCGGCGCGGTCGCGGGTGGCCAGCGCCTTGGCGACGACCTGGTGGATCTGCTCGCGGTCGAAGGGTTTCTCTAAATAATCGAAGGCGCCGAGCTTCACCGCCTCGACCGCGGAGTCGACGCTGCCGTGCGCTGTCAGGAGGATCACCGGCAGGTTCGGCTCGTGCAGGGTGAGCGCCCGCAGCAGGCCGATGCCGTCGAGGTTGGGCATGCGCAGGTCGGAGATCACGACGTCGAAGGTGCGCGGCGGCGACGCCTTCACCCGCGCGAGCGCGGCCGCGCCGTCGACCTCGACGTGGACCTCGTAGTCCTGCTGGCGCAGCAGGGCGCCGAGGACCTTGCGCAGGTTGGGTTCATCGTCGACGAGGAGGATGCGTGGCTGAGGCCGTTTCACTGGGGGGCGCCGGGAGGTGGTGCGGGGGCTTGTTCGATCGGCAGGACGACAGTGAACTGCGCCCCCCCTTCTTCAGGGGTGCTTACCTCGATGAGCCCGCGGTGATTCTCCACGATCCGCTGGCTGATGGGCAGCCCCAGCCCTGTGCCGCCGCTCTTGGTCGTGTGGAAAGGCACGAAGAGGTTGGTCATGGTGTGCGCGGAGAACCCGGCGCCGTTGTCGCGCACGGTGACGGTGACGGCGTCGCCGCTGGGCAGGCCGCCAGGGCGGATCCCGAGGCTGATGCGGACCACTCCGGGCGGCTCGACGCTGGTGACCGCGTCGACGCCGTTGCGCACCAAATTGAGCAAAACCTGCCGGAGCGCCTCGGCGTCGCCGCGCACTGGGGGGAGCAGGGGCGGGGTCGGGACCACGACGACGCGGCGGCGGCTGGGCTCGTCGAGCAGACGGACCGTGGCGGCGATGACTTCGCCCATCTGTACGGGGCCGAGCTCGCCCTTGAAGGGGCGCGAGTAGCGGAGGAACTGGGTGACCACGCGGTTGAGCCGCTCGACCTCCTCAATAATCACGCCGAGGAATTCTCCGGTGTTCGGGTCGACGCGCTTGAGGTTGGGCTCGATCAGCTCGACCGCGCCTTTGATCGCGCCGAGCGGGTTGCGGATCTCGTGGGCGAGGCCGGCCGCCATCTGCCCGAGCGCGGCGAGGCGGTCTCGCTCCTTGCGCTGCTCATAGACCTTCGAGTTCTGGATCATGACGGCGGCCTGCGCGACCACGCCCTCAAAGAGCTCGACCTCCTCGCGTGAGAAGGGCTCGAGCAAGCGCTCGTCGTCGACGAAGAGGACCCCCAAGAGCTCCGGGGCGCCGCGTTGGTCGTCGGCGCCGGGCTGGAGCACCGGCACGGCGAGGCTGGCCCCCACGGCGCGCAGTGTCTCGAGGATCTCGTCGAGCTCGGCCTGCTGCTCGCGCTCGGCCCGCTCGCGCTCGCGCTGGATGACGTCCCGCAGCAAGGGGCCGCGCGCGCGCAGGCGATCGAGCAGCGGCCGCCGGGTCGCGAGATCGAGGCGCGCGAGCGGCTGAGGGCCGAGGTGGCCGCGTAAGGTGAGGTTAAAGCCCTTGCGGTCGATCAGATAGAACGCGGCGTGGGTGACCCGACCGGAGCTGCTGAGGGTGTCCTGGACGACTTGGACCATCTCGCCGGGGTCGATGAGGTTGACGAGGCGCTGGCGGAGATCGACCAGGATCGCGCGCAGGGCGGTGCGGTCGCGGAACAACCATCCTTCGATCCGCCGCTCAAATTCGTTGCGCATCGGCTCGTAGAGGACGAGCACCGCGAACGAGGCGACGGCGATGTTGAAGAGCTGCAGCGAGCGGTAGCCGTCGAGCGAGGCGGGCACCCAGAGGAGGAGCAAGGCGAAGATCGCCGAGACGATGACGACGAGCGCGCTCATGCTGGCGATCCGCCCGGCGATCTCGGGGAGGTCGAGCAGGCGCTCGCGCACCAGCGTCTGCGCGACGAAGTAGAGGTAGACGGCGGTGACGATCGGGCCGACCGCGGGGATCCCCGGCGAGGCGAAGGCGAGCGCGATCACGCTGGCGACGAAGAGATAGCGGAGCCGCGGCGCGACGGCGGTGCCCTGGGCGGCGCGCGCGGCCCTCCACATCCGCATGGTCGCCCACAAGACCCCGACCAAGACGTAGGTGGTGAGGGCGATCCGCTCGACGATCCACAAGGGCTCGGCGGTGACTTGCGGGAAAAAGAGGCCGCCGAGCTGCGCGGCGAGCAGGAGCCCCAAGATCGGCCCCTGGACGAGGCCCGGGCGGTGGCCCGCCGCCGGCACGAAGCTCGAGAAGCAGCGATCCGCGGTCCACGGCAGGAAGAGGCTGATGGTCTCGGCGATCCACCAAAAAAAGCTCGCGAGCACCGGAAAACCGGCGAAGAAGCGCGCGAGGTGGAAGAGGCCGAGGTTGAGGCAGAAGGTCGCGAAGAGGACAAAATTGGCGCGGCTGCGGTCGCGCAGGAAGACGCTGATGCCGATCGCGAAGGCGACCGTCGCCGCGAGCAGCGAGCTGAGGCTCTCGTAGAGGTTGCTTCCCTGCACGCGCGGGCGATTCTAGCCCGGACGGCGCGATCTCTGGGCGACCCGAGGGGCGAGGCGCTCTTTGTGGATCGCTGGCCTAACGCCGCCTGGTTGTGGCATCGTCAGCGCCATGGCCGCCCCAACGATCGATAATGAGGCCCGCGCCCAGCAGCTCGCGCGGGCGATCGCCTCGGACATCCAGCTCTACAACAAGCAGAAGATCGAGGACGCGCTCAAGAGCGATAACTTCTTCGATGCGCTGCAAGAGGAGATCAACGAGGGCCGTGACCTCTTCCGCGGCCGCGTGACGCCGGAGATCTTCCGCAAAAACTACTACGATCGCGCGATCATCGACCGCGTGGTCAAGACGATGGCCTCGCTGAAGACGCCGATCTGGTAGCCAGCACCCTGACGATCGCGCTGCCAGGGGCCGGGCAGCGCTTGGACCTGGCGCTGGTGGCGGCGCTCGCGGCTCAGGGCGTGGTGCTGACCCGCTCTCACTTGGCCCGCGCGTTCGCTGCGGGCGAGGTGCGGGTCGACGGCGCGGCGCAGCGGGCCTCTCGTGTGGTCACGGCTCCGTTGACGGTCGAGCTGGTGGTGCCGACGATCGAGCCGCTGCGGGCAGAGCCGGAGGCGCTCCCGCTGGCGATTCTGTACGAAGACAGCGACCTGCTGGTGATCGATAAGGCGGCGGGTATGGTGGTGCACGCGGGGCCGGGACATCGCCGCGGCACCTTGGTGAACGCGGTTCTGCACCACTTGGGGGTCGGCGCGGAGGCGTTGCCGGTGCTGCCGGGCAACGACGCGACCCGCCCGGGGATCGTGCACCGCCTCGACAAAGACACCAGCGGTGTGATGGTCGTGGCGAAGCACGCGCGGGCGCAGGAGGGGCTGGCAGCGCTGTTTCGCGCGCACTCGCTGCGCCGCGAGTACCTCGGGGTTTTGGTCGGCACTCCGACCTTTTCGAGCCGACGGATCGAGACGCTGCACGGCCGCGACCCGCAGGATCGCCGGCGCTTCTCGCCCGACGTCGAGCGAGGGCGCCGGGCGATCACCGAGGTGGCGATCGAGCGTGTCTTTTTAGATGCGGCGATCGGGCGCTTCACGCTGGCGACCGGGCGCACGCACCAGATCCGGATGCACGCGCGCGCGCTGGGGCACCCGATCCTCGGAGATCTCCTCTATGGCGGCGGCGGTCAGCCCTCGGCGCGGATCCGCGCGTTGGCGTCAGGGCTGGGCCGACACGCGCTGCACGCGGCGGTGCTGGGCTTCGTCCACCCGATCCGCGGATCTTTCTTAAATTTTTCGTCGCCGTTGCCGCCCGAGCTGGTCTCTTTGGTCGCGGCGCTTGAGGGGTGATGCTAAAGGCGTCGCACGATGCTCGAGCTGGCGTGGAGTGCTTCCTCTGTGGTCCATGGCTTCACGGATCGCCTAGGCGGGGTGAGCGAGGGGCGCTTCGCTTCGTTGAACTTCGGACGAAAATGGGGCGACGACCCGGCGGCGGTCGATGAGAACCTGCGGCGCTTGGCGGCGGCGTCGGGCTTTGACCCGAGGTCGCTGCGGTCGCCGCGGCAGGTGCACGGCGCGGCGGTGCTGCGGGCGCGTGATTGGTCGGCGGCGGCGGAGGCGGACGCGATCTGGGCGGCGCGTGACGACGGCGCGGTGGTGGTGGGGGTGTTGACCGCCGACTGCGTGCCGGTGCTCTTGGTCGATGAAGAGGCGACGGTGGTCGCGGCGATCCACAGCGGGTGGCGGAGCACGGTGGCGGGCGTGGTGCCCGCGACGATCGCGGCGATCTCGGCGGCGACGTCGACGGCGCCGGGGCGGCTGCGCGCGGCCATCGGTCCGTGCATCGAACAAGCGTCGTTCGAGGTGGGGCCGGAGGTCGCGGCGCTGTTTCCGAAGGAGCGCGTCGACTGGACCTCGTACGCGCGGCCGCACGTCGACCTCGTCGACGTGGTGCGCTCACAGCTGATCGCGAGCGGCGTGCGCGCGGAGCGGATCACGCGGGTCGGCGCCTGTACGTTCGCGAACCCGGGCCGCTACTTCTCGTTTCGCCGCGACGGGGCGGGGATCGGCCAGATGCTGTCGTTCATCGGCTGGCCTTAAGGCCAGTTTCTCTTCGTCCGAAGAGTAAAAAAATGAAAGAAAAGAAAACCGACCCGAGGGGGTCGGGTCGGTCGGCGCGGCGGCGAGCGCGGCGGCTATTCCTTCTTCGCGGGGGCGTTGTCGGCGGCGTTCATCTCGCCGTACTTGTCGGCCATCGTCGACTTCTTGTCGCCGACGATCCCCATGACCGTCCAAGAGAGGATCCAGAGGAAGAGGAGGATGAAAAAAGAGACCAGGATGAGCTGCGCGAGCGAGCCGGGGGCCGTCACCGGCGGTTTGGCAGCTTCGCGTTCCCACTTGTTATCGGCGATCTCGGCGGCAGACATGGCGTTGCTCCTGGGCGCGAGGCAGCGCCTCACGTTCGTCCGCACACGCTAACACGCTCCGGTGATCGATCTCAACGGTCGCGGTCAGCGATCAGCGCGGCCGGTGGAGGGGGCGCTCGCGGGCGCGCCGGCCGCGCGGCCGCCCTTCATCAGCTCGATGCCGTAGGCGGGCAAGAGCTCGCCGGTGAGCGTCTGGAGCTCGGTGAGGGCCAAGAGGTAGTCGATCTGGGCGCGTAGGGCGTTGGACTCGGCGAGGGCGAGCTCGTCGAGGCGAAAGAGGACCTCGTAGCTGGTCGAACGACCGACCGCGTAGCGGGCCCGCTCGGCCTCGAGGTTCTCCTTGGCGAGCCCGACCGAGAACTCGGTGACCTCCATCCGCTTGCCGGCGCTGCGCATCTGGTTGGCGGCGCGGACGACGGCGGTGGAGATCTGCCGCTGACTGGTCTTGAGGGTGTTCTCCGCGCGCGCGAGCTCGAGCAGGACGCGCTCGTGGTTGGCCTTGGGGGTGCGGTTCTGGACGTCCCAGGTGAGGTTTAAGCCGCCGCTGACCTGGTAGTCGGCGACCAGGCCTTTGTTGCGGATGTCGTCGTTGAAGAAATTGCCGAACGCTTCGCTCCAGCCGCCGCGGTTGCCTGGGTCGCCGGTGTTGGCGTTGGCGATCCGGTCGTTGGAGACGCCGCGAGGGACAAAGGCGCCGGTGACGTCGAGCTGGGGTAAGCGCTGGTTGGCGGCGACCATCTCGTCGATGCGGCGGCTGGCGAGGGCGAGCTGCAGCTGACGCACCTGCGGGTTGGCCGCGAGGGCGCGGCGGATCTCGTCCTTGACGTCGACGGGGCGCGGCTGGAGCAGCTGAGGATCGCTGGCGGCCTCGATGCCTAAGATGTCGCGCTCGACGATGTCTTGGCCGAGCAGGTTGCGCAGGTTGAGGCTGCGCTCGAGCAGGAGGTTCTCGGCGAGCAAGATGTCCGACTCGCGCAGCGCGACGGTCTGCTCGAGGGAGCGGCCGTCGAGCGGCGAGCGGCGGCCAGCGGCGACCTCCGCTTGCGTTCGCTGGAGCTGCTCGGCGGCGATCTGAGCGCTGCGTCGCTTGTTCTGGAGGTCGCGCTGGGCGTAGAGGACCTCCCAATAGGCCAAGATGACGTCGCGGATGACGTTCTGAGCGGTCACCATGCGGGCCGCTTCGTTCTGGGTGACCGCGATCTTGGCGCGGTCGATGTCGGCGCGGTTGACCTTGATCCCGGCGCCTTTGAGCAGCGGTTGGGTCAACTGGAGGTTGGTCGTGACGTTGTAGCCGTTGATGTCGACGGTGCCGGCGGCCGCGTTGAAGAAGGAGATCGGCTGGTTGTTGACGCTACGGGTGCCCGTTAAGGTGAGCTGGACGGTGCCGCCTGTCTCGAGCTTGCGCCGTAGGCCGAGGTTGCCGCCCCAGCTCCGTTGACCGGTGCTGAAGACCACGGCCGAGCCGCGCTGCGGGGTGGCGACCCGCGAGGCGTTGAGGCCGGCGACGACGAAGACGTCATAGGCGCCGATCGCCGCCATCACTTGCGTCTCGGAGATCGCGATGTCGATGGCGTTGGTCGCGAGGTCCATGTTGCTCTCAAACGCCATGCGGAGGGCGTCCGAGAGGGCGAGGGGCTCGACGGCGAAGGGCGCGGTGTCGTCGATGTCGAGGCTGATCGGCTGGCCTTGCGGCATCGGCGGGCCCTCAGGCTGCGGGCCCGAGGGCGGCACGAGGCCGCGAGCACGGCTGGGCGGCGCGACCGAGGAAGAGGCGCTGGGACCGGGTGAGGGGGTGATCGTCGGGGAGGTCGAGCTGGTGGGCTGCGTCGGCGTCGGCGTCGTCGTCGTGAGCGGGACGCTGTCCGGCCTGGCGAGGTTGGGCAGGCCGGTCTTCGGATCGATCGCGTTGGGATCGCTGCCAGGTGCCGCGAGCGCGGCCGCGAATAGGGTGACGAGAGCGATGTTCACGGGCGCCTGGGGGGCTGATAGCGCTGGGGTGAGCCCCGGTCAAGCGCCTCGGCTGGCTCGCTTCGACACCGAGGGCGCGGTGAGGGTTTCTCTGGCAATTCTTGCAATTTTAGGCGGGGAGGCGGGCGCGAGCGCGCGAGCTGGAGGCGGAGCCGCGCGACTTAGCCCTCGGGGGCGACGGTGACGTGGATCCACCACCAGTCGACCCCCTGGCGGCTGTCGCGGAGCACGTAGAAGAGCGTGGCGCGATCGTCAGGGGGGCGCTCGGACTCGTCCTGATCGCCGCGGAGGAGCTCCCACGAATTTGTGCTCTCAGGGTCGTCGCTGGAGCCGGACAACAAGACGCCCCAGGTGCGGAACCAGCGGGCCCGGTAGGTCTCGGTGCGCTCCTCGTAGCCGCCCGCGCCCTGGTTGACCGGCACGAGGTAGGGCTGGAGATCCGCCGCGGGGGCGTTGGTGCGGATCTCTAACAGGTCGCCGAGCTGGGCCTCGACGGTGGCGCCGCGATCAAGAGGGCCGAGCTCGCGGGTGGTGCCGTCTGGTTGGATGATGGTGACGACGAAGTCGGTGATCCGCGGGTTGCGATCTCCGTCGGGGATCGCCTCGGGATCGGGGGGCTCGAGGCCGGCGGGCAGCTCGGCGCCGAAGCTGACGAGCAGGGCGAGCAGGCGCTCGATCGGGCCGACGCTGAGGCGCTGGACGACGTAGATGCAGTCGACAGGCAAGACGCTGTCGCCGCCGAGCAGGCGATCGGCGCACTCGGCGGCGCTGGGGGCGTCGCCGCTGCGGCCGATCATGGTGAGCTCGATGTCGCCGCCGAAGAGTAAGGTGGAGGCGAGCGGGACGGTGAGGTCTTGGGCGCCATCGTCCGGGGTGGCGTCGGCGGGGATCCGGCACGGGCTCGGGCTCTCGGGGAGCGACCCGGACTCAGGGTCGATGCTGTCAAAAGAGACAGGCGGGCACTCGGGGATCAGCGCGAGCTCGGTCGGGAAGGCGCCCTTGAGGCAGGCGAAGAGGCCGTCGACGGGGCCGAGGTTGCAGGCGAGCCAGATCGGGTCGAGCTCGGCGGGGCTGAACGGGCCGTCGGTGTCGACGACGAAGGGGGTGAGGCGAACTGTCTCAAAGGGCAGGGCCTCGCAGCGCGGCGCGGCGCTCGGATCAGGCTCGGGTAGCAGCGGCAGGATGACCTCGCTGCGGACAGCGAGCACGCGGGTCGAGGCGATCCGCTGCGAGGAGGGGAGCGGGTCGCCGCAGCCGAGGAGCAGGCCGGTGAGGGCGCTGGTGAGGCCGAACCGGGCCGTCCAGGCGGAGAGCGTGCGCCCGGCGCGAGCGCGCGCGCGGCAGAGCGACCGGTGCATGCGCCGACGATAGCGAGATTTTTCAGGCTTGGCAGCGGCGGCGGTCATGCGGGTCAAAACTCCACCTTGAGGCCGATCGAGGGCAGGATCGGCAAGGAGGCGACGGGGGCGGAGGCCTGGAAATTGTAGCTGTAGTTGATGAACTCGGCGTTCTGGGCGTTGTAGATGTTGAGGACGTCGAGGTAGGCGGTGTAGGAGAAGCGCTTGAAGACCCAGCGGCGGTCGACGCGGAGGTCGAGCTGGTGGAAGGTGGGCAGGCGATCGCTGGCCCGCGGGCCGGTGAGGGGGACGTAGGAGCCGTTGGAGGCGTCGTAGATCCCGCCGTAGGCGGCGGTGGTGGGGTTGCCAGAGATCAACCGAAAACGCGCGCCGACCTGCCAACCCTTGGGGAGCTTGTAGCTGGCGATCGCGGTGAGGATGTGGGTCTGGTCGAAGTCGAAGAGGTAGGGGTCTTGATCGGGGGCGTCGCGGCGGGTGCTCCGCATCAACGTGTAGCTGAGCCAGCCGAAGAGGCTGCGGGTGAGCGCTTTGCGGAGCAGCAGCTCGCCGCCGAAGATGTTGCCGGTGCCGGTGTTGGCCCACAGCTCAGGGGCGGGGCCGGTGAGGCGCTGGAGCAGCAAGGCGGAGGGGGCGCTGAGGTTCCAGAGGTACTTGTAAAAGCCGGTGACCTCGAGGGTGACGTCGCTGTCGAAGTCTTGGGCGATCCCGAGGCTGGTGTGTAAGGCCCGCTCCGGGCCGATGTCCTCGTTGCCGAAGACGGCGTTCCACTTGAAGGGCGGGTTGGGGACCTGGCTGTAGAGGCCGACGCCGCCCTTGAGGTTGGTGCGGTCGCTGAGGGCGATGTTCCAGCGCAGGCGCGGGTCGGTGGTGGTGCGGTTGAACGGGTAACCGTAGTAGGTGAAACGAACGCCGGGGTAGAGGGTCACGCGGTCGCCGACGCCGACCGCGGCGGTAGCGTAGAGGGCGGGGAAGAGGAGGGTGTTCTTGCCGGTGGTGGTCGCCCGCTGGCCGCCGTTGCCGCCGGTGTTGCCGTCGCCGCCGAAGACGGGGGTGCTGATGTCGAACTTGTAAAAAAAGGCGGAGTACTCGGTGCCGATCCGCAGGCTCGAGCGGCGGGTGAGCTGGCGGGCGAGCTCGGCGCGGCCGGTGAAGCCGTCGGACATGAGATCAAAGCGGACGGCGTCGCCGATGTTGATCGAGGCGAAGTCGCGGCGGTAGGAGGGGGTGACCAGGAACTCCCAGGGGCCCTGGATCTTGCGGTAGACGAGGTCGGCGCGGTGGAAGAGGATCGTCGTATCGAAGCGGTTGCGATCGTCGACTTGGCCGTCGTTCTGGCTGTTGGTGACCAGCGAGGTGCGATCGTCGCTGCCGAAGATCCGCGCCGAAAAATCGCCGCCGGAGATCGGGTAGTCGAAGAGGACCTGGTAGTCGTAATAACGCGGGGCGATGGTGAGGTTGAGGCCGGCGTCGTCAGGCACCGCGTTGCGCAGGACGAAGTCGATGTAGGAGCGGCGGCCCGAGACGATGAAGGAGCCCTTGCCGATCGGCCCCTCGGCGAGCACGCCGGTGTCGAAGAGGTCAGAGTCGATGTAGCCGTGGTAGCCGTCGCGCCGGCCCTTGCGCGGGCTGACGTTGATGACCCCGCCGATCGCGTCGCCGTAGCGGCTGTCGAAGTTGCCGGGGATGAAGTCGATCTGGGTGAGGATGTCGGAGTTGAAGACGCTGGTGAGGCCGCCGAAGTGGAAGAGCTGGGGGATCTCGTGGTAGCCGAGGAAGGTGGCAGAGTCGCCGGGGGCGGCGCCGCGGATCGCCAAGAGGCCGGCGCCGAAGGGGGCCCGGGCGACGCCTGGAAAATTCTGGATCGACTTGAGGGCGTCGCCTTGGGTGCCGGGTAAGGCGTTGATCTCTTGCGCGCTGATGGTGCGGCGGTTGACCTCGCCGACGTCGTCTCGCTGGGACTTGACGACGGTTTTATAGGGGTTGAAGACCAGCTGCTTGGCGTAGTAGGTGAGCTCTAAGCGCTGGCCGTCGGCGATCTCGTCGACGACGTCGACGCGCTCGTAGCCTTGGGCGAGCACGATGATGCGGATCCGCCCCGAAGGGACGCCCCGCAGCTCGAAGGCGCCCTTGGGGTCGGTGATCGCCTTGAGCGACCAGGCGGGGGCGACGCTCTCGTCGACGAGCTGACGGACCCGGCCGAGGGGCAGATCGGCGGGGGCCGGGACGATGAGGACGGTGGCGTCGTCGACGGGGGTGCGCAGGCCGGCGGTGAGGATGGTGCCCTGGACGCGCACCGGGCCGGCGGCGGGGTCAGGGGCGCTGGGGTCAGGAGCGTCGGCGCCCTCAAGGGTGTCTGATGGGACAGGTGCGGGCGGGCGCTGGGGAGCGGCGATCTCGAGGCCGATCGACAGGGTGACCTCGACGGGCTGGCCCTTGAGCTTGCCGGGCTCGTAGCGGAGCGCGGCGACCGCCTCGAGGGCGAGCTGGTCGAGGCGCGGGTGGAGCTGCTGGCTGACCGCGAGCTCCTTGGGGACGCCGTCGACGCCGACGACGTAGCGGACGACGACGAGGCCGCTGGGGGGATCTTCGCCGGGGAGGTCGAGGAGCTCGGGCGGGTAGGTGAGCGCGGCGCTGTTGAGCAGGCGGGGGGCCTCGTAGCCGTCGGGGGCGGGCGCGGCGAGGCGCAGGTGGCCGCGCGGCATGGGCGAGGCGAGGGCGGCGGCGGGCAGCGCGAGGGCGAGGGCGGCGAGGGCGAGGGCGAGCGAGCGCGGCGATGATGCGCGAGCGGTGGTCGTGTACCTGCTCTCAAGGACAGGTCGGTAGGCCCGCTCGCCCGCGGGCGGGGCGGCCTGGAGGGGCGACTTGGGCTCGGCGGTGGAGGCGGTCATTCGAGCTGGAACTCGTACTCGTAGCGGAGCTCGTAGTCGGCGGGTTTGCCGTCAGTGGCGATGGCGGGGCGGAATTTTGCCTTGCGGAGCGCGTCGGCGGCGACCTTGTCGCAGCCGTAGCCCATGCTCTTGCTGACCTTCACGCTGCGGACGGTGCCGTCGCTGCGGACCTGGACGGTGAGCACGACGACGCCTTCGACGCCGAGATCTTGGACGGCCGGGCACTTGAGCTCGGGGACCTTGAGGGGCTCCGGCAAGGTCTTGATCGACAGCTCGGTCTTGGGTGCCCAGGGGTCGCCGGCGCCGGTGCCGCTGGCTGGCGCGGTGGGCGGGCCCTTGACGCCGGTGCCCTTGGAGCCGGGCTTGCCGGTGCCGCCGGGGATGCCGCCGGGCTCGCCGACTTGGACGGTGACGCCGCTGTTGCCGTCTTGGGTCATCTGGCTCATGTCCAGGCGGAAGGGCGGGGGCGGCTCGTTGTCGGGCGGCTGTTCGGTGGGGGTCGGGCGAGGTTTGGCGACCGGCCGCGGCTGCGGCTGCGGGGGCGGGTCGTTGGCAGGCAGTGGCTCTGGTTCGGGTTCGGGCTCGGGCTCGGGCTCGGGCTCGGGCTCGGGCTCGGGCTCGGGCTCGGGCTCAGGCTCGGGCAGATCGAACTCGGTGAGGTCGTAGGTGGGGGGCGCCTCGCGCTTGGTCTCGCTAAAAATCGCGGCGAGGCCGACGAAGAGGACGAAGCCGCCGTGGACGGCCAGCGAGAGCAGGGCGGCGAGGCTCGGCCGCTCGTATGCGTGCGCCGGATCCACCGTACTAGCGCGCTCTCGGGGCTAAGCGCCCGGCTTGGGCTGGGGTTTCTCGGTGGCGATCGCGTACTTCTTGACGCCCGCGTCGCGGAGGAGGTCGATGAGGTGGACCATCGCGCCGACCTCGGCGCCTTCATCACACATGATCACTCCTTGCAGGTCTTTGTCCTCCTTGACCTTGCTGGAGATCGCGTCCTTGATCGTCTTGTCGCGGGCGGCGGGATCAGCCTCAGTGACCTTCACGCGGTCGATCGAGTAGGCGCCCTCTTTGGTGCACATCAAGAGGATCTGGTGCGGGTTGGGCTCGAGCTTGGTGCCGGTCTTGGCGTCCGGCTTGTCGACCCTCATCGCCTCAGAGTCCTGGATGGTGGTGGTGGTGGCCATGAAGATGACCAGGAGGACCAACATCACGTCGACGAGCGGCGTGACGTTGATGGCGTTGATGCCGTCGTCTTCGTCGAGGTTGACGTCGCCGGCCACGGCTCAGTCCCTCCGATCCGTGTCGTCGGTGAGCAGCGCTTGGACCATGTTGGTGAGGCCGTCCGCCTCGCCCAAGAGGAGCTTCACGAGCCGCTGAAAGTAGTTGTAGGCGATGACGGCGGGGATCGCGACGAGCAGGCCGACGGCGGTGGCGACGAGGGCCTCGTAGATGCCGCCCATGACCGCCTTGCTGTACTCGGCGGTGCCCATGGTGCCGCCCTGCTCGAGCTGGCGGAAGGTGGTGATGATGCCGAGCACGGTGCCGAGCAGGCCGATGAAGGGGGCGTTGGCGCCGACGGTGCCGAGGTAGGCGAGGTTGCGCTCGAGGCGGAGCTTCTCGGCGGGCCGGAGGGCGGCCTGGATCGCGGTCATCGCCTTGACGCCGCGGCTGCGGTTGTCGAGCATCGCCGCGGCGATCCGACCGCCGGGCGCGGTGCTGACCTTGAGCAGGCGATCCGCCTTGGCGTGGTCGCGCTCGACGAGGCTCTCGTGCAGGGTGCGCAGCAGCGCGGTGTCCTTGCCGCGGAGGTTCCTATAAAAAATCCAGCGCTCGAACATCACGCCGACGCTGATGAGGCTGAGCACGATCAGCAGCCAGAGGATCCACTCCGAGCCGACGGCGGCGAGCTGTAGGAATTTCTCGGTGAGATTCATGGGGCTCTTGGTCTCGTCTTTCCCGCGGGTTCTAAGGGGCTTCGGTGGAGGCGGTGGAGGGCTCTAGAGGACCGGTGAGCTCGTGGAGCAGGGCGGTCGCGTAGGCGCCGGCAGGGAGCGAGAAGCGCAGGCTGACCCCAGCGCTGTGGCCAGGGTTATGAGAGGCAGAGCCTGTGGATGCAAGTTCTACCGCAGACGCCGGGCCGATCTCGAGGTCCGTAAGCGCGAGCTGGAGGGGGCGACGGGTGCCAGGGAGCTTGCGTCCGAGGGCCCGGAGCTGGTCTGGGCCGAGGCCGACGCGGTCCAAGATCGCGCGCTCGAGCGCGTCGGCGGGGGTGCCAGGGGCGGGGGCCATCATCTTGCTGCCGAAGATCGGGCCGGTGAGCTCGAGCTCGCCCGCGTCGAAGCGCGCTTGATCGAGGGCGGGATCGTCGCTCTGAAAGAGGCCGCCCGTGGCGCGTTTGCGCATGATGTCGCCGCGCAGGACGACGCGCATCAGGCCGCGGGCGCGCCGCTCCAGCAGGTAGAGGTTGAAGAGCGCGGATTGGCCGGCGCTGAGCAGGAAGTCGGCCTTGCGCCGGCCGCGGGCGCCGCCGCCGAGGAGCAGGGCGAGGCCGCGGATGAGGTTGCGGCCGCCGTCGCCGAGGCGCTGCTCGCCGTAGAGATTGTCGAGGCCGCCTCGCTCGTGGAGGGCGCTCACCTTGGCCGCGAGGCGGGTGAGGGCGAGGGGCTGCGGGACCGCGAGGTCGCGGAGCACCAGCTCAAAGACGTTGCCGTGGAGGTGACCGCGGCGCAGCTTGTTGCCGTGCGGGTGCGCAGGGCCGAGCTCGATGGCGGGGTGCTCGAAGGCGGCGAGGGCGGCGCGGTAGGCGGCGGGGGCGGAGATCCACTGCTCGGTGACCGCGTGGGTGTCCTTGAGGCCGGCGAGGCCGAGCTCGGCGCGGGGGATCTGGCAGCGCTCGGCGACGACCTGAAGGGCGTCTTCGCTGCCGATCCCGCGCTTTTTTAGGAGAAGGAGGAGGTGCGCGCCTTCGCGCCCGTCCGGCGGGTATGCGGGGATCTCGCGCACGAGAAAGTCCTCCAAGCGGGCGCGGATCCGGCCGCCGACGCCGGGGAGATCTGCGGTCTGCCTCGGAGGATCCCTCAATAAACGGAGTTCGGCCTCGGTGACGCCGAGCGACCCGGCGTCGCGTGAGGCGTGCAGGGCGGGCTCGGGCGCGTCGGCCTGGGGATCAAGGTCCGTGTCGATTTGCTCGGCGTCGGCGTCGGTGTCGGTGTCGATCATCGGGTCTGGGTCACCGGCGTGGCAGGTGCGGGCGTGGCCTGCGGAGAAGAGGTGGCCTTCGGGACAGGTGCGGCCTGCGGCGCTGGCGTGGTCGGGCCCGCTGGCGGCGCCGCAGGGTCCTCGGGGGGCGCGGCGGCGGCGGGCTTGGTCGGGTCCTTGGGGTTCCTCGGGCGCGGCAGCGGGGCGGGCTTGGGCCGGCTCCGATCGGGGCGCGCTCGGCTCGGGTCGGCGGCGCCGAAGCTGTCGTACATGTACTTGAGATAGAGGCGCGCCTGTTTGCCGTGGAAGTGGGTCGGGTGCTGCGCTTGCAGCTCCGCGAAGGTGGCCCGCGCGAGCTCGATCTCGTCCATCTTGAGGTAGGTGAGGCCGAGCAAGAAGAGCACCTCGGCGTCGAGGCCGAGGCCCGCGAAGTCCTTGTGGGCGTTCTCTAGGCGGCCGATCGCGGCCTCGGGGCGGTCACGATCGAGGTAGAAGCGGGCGACGTAGAGCTCGTGTTGGAGCATGCGCCGGTTGATCTCCGCGCGCAGGTTGATCGCCAGCGGCTCCATGACGGAGCCGGGGTAATGATCAAAGAAGTAGCCGAGCTCGGTCATCGCCTCGCGGAGCTGGCTCTGGTCGCGCTGGTAGTAGGGGGGCATGATGGCGATGCCCTCGGGCGCGTTCATGAAGGCCGAGACGGCGGTCATGTAGGCCGCCCAGCCGTTTTGCGTGTGCTTGTGGGTCGGGTGCAGGCGCCCGAACTGCTTGAAGGCGTCCTGGGCGATCACGTAGTTGCCGGCCTCAAACTCGGCGCGGGCGACCAAGAGCTCGGCCTCGACGGCGTAGCGGCTGAACGGGAAGCGCAGGCGGACGAAGTCGGCGTAGGTCTTGGCCTCGTCCCAGTCCCCGTCCTGAAATTCGCCGAGGGCGAGCTCGAAATTCTCGCGCGCGGTCTGGCCGTAGTCGGCGCTGAGGTCAGGGCCGGTCTTGCAGGCGACGACGAGGAGATGGCCGAGGAGGACCAGGATCGCGGCCGTGCTCACGCGCCGCTGGGTTGGTGGACGAGAGCCCATGGCGTCGGGGCGCGAACGTAGCCGCCGGGCTCGGGGGCTGTCAAACCAGGCCGTCGGCGGCTCTTCGGGGCGTGTCCGGCTGCGAGGGAGCGGTCGACCTCGACGATCGTGTTGTGGTGGAGATGAGCCATCTCACCTCACCGCGGTCGCCCCGCGAGCAGGCGGGCGCGCGCGCGAAGATCGGGCGGTTAGGATGCCGGCATGTCAGCAGCGAGCGCGCCAGGTACGAGCGAGATGATGCCCCCGCTGGTGTGGATTGACCTCGAGATGTCAGGGCTGTCGCCGGATGACCACAGGATCCTCGAGATCGCGACGATCATCACGGACGGCGACTTGAACGTGGTGGCTGAGGGGCCGGATCTGGTGATCCACGAGGAGGAGGCGGTGTTGGCGGCGATGGACGCGTGGTGCACCGAGCAGCACGGGAAGAGCGGGCTGAGCGCGGCGGTGCGGGCGTCGATGATCGACCTCAAGGCGGCGGAGGAGCAGACGCTGGCCTTCTTAAAGAGACACTGCGAGGCGGGGCGCTCGCCGCTGTGCGGGTCGTCGATCGGCCACGACCGACGGTTTATTATCAAACATATGCCGGCGTTGGCGGCGTTCCTGCACTATCGCAGCGTCGACGTGTCCTCGGTGAAAGAGCTGGTGCGCCGCTGGTATCCGGGCGTCGTGGCGCCGCCGAAGGGGGAGTCGCATCGCGCGCTGGATGACATCCGCGAGTCGATCGCGGAGCTGCGCTTCTACCGCGAGGCGGTCTTTATCGCGCGCTAGCGGCGTGCCTTGGGGGATGGCGCTGAGGACAGATGACCCCGATCGTTCCGGGGGGCCAGCTGCGCGCGGATATGCGCCGAAAGGCGACTGCAGCGCACTCAGAGGGTCCTGGGATAGACTGCGCGTCCATGTCGTTCTCTCGATCATTTCTATTCTCGTTGGCCTTGATACCGACACTCTCTGCATGCCAAGGCGTGTGTGTAGATGATGGCGTCGCGTGGAACCAGAGCCCTCCGGAGGTCTGCGGCAACGCGGACGCGACCAATACGAACACGGACACCGACGGGACCGTCTCCGACACGATGACGACGTCGACGACGTCGACGACCAGCGCCGGGGTGACGACGGCGAGCACGTTGACCACCGGGCCGACGACCGGGTCGGCGAGCGAGACGGAGACCGGCGAGGCGCCGCTGTGGTGCGTCGACGCGGACGGCGACGGCTTCGGCGACGCGGACAACTGTATGCCCGGCACGCCGGGCGAGGACCCTCCGCCCGGGTACGCGCCGAACGGCGACGACTGCGACGACTCGAGCGCGGACACCTTTCCAGGCTCGGCCGAGAAGGAGAGCGAGACCGAGTGCATGAAGGACGGCGACGGCGACGGGTGGGGTGACACAGAGGTGCCTGTTGGCGTGACCCCAGGGACAGACTGTGATGACGCAGACGCGGCGACCTACCCGGGCGCGGCCTTCAACGAGGACGCTGAGGCGTGCATGACCGACGTCGACGGCGACGGCTGGGGCAGCGAGGACCCGAAGCCAGGGGTGACCCCAGGGACCGACTGCGATGACGCGAACGCGGCGACCTTCCCCGGCGCGGCGGAGAACGAGGACGCGGCCGCGTGTATGCAGGACGAGGACGGCGACGGCTGGGGCGACGCGCGGGTGCCCGAGGGCGTGACTCCCGGCGCAGACTGCTTTGACAACAACCCGGACCTGAACCCCGGCGACGAGCTGCTGTTCTCGGTGATCGACGGCGGCGAGGTCGCGAGCGTGGACCTGGCGAGCGGGCAGGTGTCGACCTTCGCGAACGTCGACATCTCGATGCTGGGCGGCGAGTGGAGCGTGATCTCGGCGGCGATCTCGCCCGACGACGGGCTGGTCTATGTATCGAACGCGGCGAGCTCGCGGCTGGCGCGCATGGACTACTGCGACGGCGGCCCGCCGACCGAGCTGCCGCCGCACGGACGCTCGATCTGCGGGCTGATCTTCAACGCGGAGGGGCTGCTCTTCGGGGTCGACAGCGCGGCCGACGAGCTGGTGCGCTTCTCACCAGAGACGGGCACAGAGCTCGACTCGGTGAAGATCACGCTCAACGGCCAGATCGTCAACATCGGCTCGTGCGGCGCGGCCTACGACTGCGGCGAGGACCGGATCTTGATCACCGACGGCGCGCAGAGCCGGATCCTCAGCGTCGACACGGTGAGCGGCGAGTCGAAGGTCGCGGCGGACATCGACCAGGGCTCGTGGGGCGCGGTGGGCCAGGCCTACGACGCGGTGAACAAGAACGTGCTGACGAGCAACGGCTCGAAATTGTACCGGATCGAGCTCGACGGCTCGAACAACTTCGAGGTGGTGACGACGATGTCGATGAGCCTGAACGACCTCGAGTTCGGGCCGACCTGCCAGTAGCCGCGCCGGCTAGTTGTGCATGCGCGGCTCGGCCGGCGCCGCCGCGAGGACCTCAGCCTCGTGGGCGGCGATCTCGCCGAGCCGCGCGCGTAGCTCCGGCTCCGAGGCGAGCTCGAGGTGACGCGCGAGCTCGACGTACTCGTGGAAGTGGCGGGCCTCGCTGGCCAAGAGGCCGCGGTAGAGGCGGGCGAGCTCAGGCTCGGTGAGCGCCTCGGCCAGCCGCTGCATGCGCTCGCAGCTGCGCGCCTCGATCATGGCGCAGCAGAGCAGGGTGTCGAGCAGGCGCTGCGGCTCGGCGGGGCGGACGACGCTGAGCAGGCGGGCCGCGTAGGGGCTGGGGCGCTGGCGCGTGAACTCGCGGCCGCGGCGGCGCAGGAGGGCGACGACCTCCTCGAAGTGGGCGAGCTCCTCGCGGGCGAGTCGCGAGAGGGGGAGCATGAGGGCCGGGCGCTCGGGGTAGCGGAAGATCAGCGATAAGGCGGTGGAGGCGGCCTTCTTCTCGCAGTGCGCGTGATCGAGGAGGATCTCGTCGATGTGCTCGATGGCCCGGTCTACCCAGGACGCGGCGGTGATCGAGGCGAGGTGCAGCACGGCGCGGCAGTCTAGCGGGTCGGCCACGGCTCCGCGAGCTGCTATGGTGCGGGCGACTGATGCGGCGATGTGGTGCCTGTTCGTTGCGCTCGCTGGCGGCGTTGCCGTCGCTGCTGCTGGCGGCGTGCGCGCCGACGATGGGGGCCCCGGCGGCGCCGCGTCAGCCGATCCCGCACGCGCCCGCGGGCGCGGTGGGCGCGACGGCGACGCTGCTGGCGGCCCACGCGGGCGAGCCGACGCTGCCGGATCTGGACGCGCGTCAGGCGATCTTCGCGGTCGTCTATGTCGTGTTCTCAGCGGCGCTCGACCCTGCGTCCGTGACCGAGGGGCGCTTCTTGGTGGCGCTCGATGACGGCAGGCGGGTGGTCCCGGCGCGCGCGACGCTGGTGAACAGCCGCGCGCCGCACGAGCAGCGGGCGGTGGTGTTGGCGCTGGCGCGGCCGAAGGGGGGCAAGGCGCCTCGGCCGCTGTCAGTGTCGGTGATCGGGGCGCTGTATACCAGCAGCGGGGCGCCGCTCGAGGGGAGCTCGGGGGAGATCGAGGCGGCGGAGGCGGCGGCGCGGCTGCTGGCGGCGCGGCTGCTGGCGGCGCCGCCGCCGGGCTGCGCGGCGGCGGAGCAGGGGCTGCGCACGTACTGGACGCTGCCGATGGCGCGCGCGGCGGGCGTCGACGGCGAGATCGCGGTGAGCCTGGCGGGCGGCGGCCTGGCGCCCGCGCGGGTGGTTGATCTGTCCGAAGAGGCAGGAGAAGGTGATGGCCTCCGCGCGGCGGCCCACGTCGTCGACCTCTGCGTCGGCTCTTCGGCGGGCGAAGCGGCCCGCCTGGTGATCGGGGGCGGCGCGCTGGCAGATATCTATGGGCGGCCGAGCGCGGCGGCGGACGCGGCGATCTCGCGCGCGCGGGGGGAGTGAGGCGGATGCCGCCGCGGCCGAGTCGATCGATCTCGTTGCCGATCATCTTGTCGTCGGTGGCGGTCGCGCTGTCGCTGGCGCTGCTGGTCGGCTGGACGCTGCTGATCGTCCGGAACCCGGCGCTGGCGCACGACATCATCGCGAACCGCCTGCTGCTGGGCACGGGGATCGGCGGCTTCATCGTGATCGTCACCGTGCTGGTGCTGTTCTCGGTCTTCTTGGTGCGCGAGATCGACGAGGTGCAGCGCCAGACCTCGTTCATCGACTCGGTGACGCATGAGCTGAAGAGCCCGCTGGCGGCGCTGAAGCTGTGCCTGGAGACGCTGGGCCGCGAAGACCTGCCGCAGGCGCAGCGCGAGCGCCTGCGCGGGATGATGCTCGATGACGTGGATCGCCTGGCGGTGTTCATCGAGCGGGTGCTGACGGCGAGCCGGTTGGCGCAGGAGCAGCGGGCCCTGCCGCTGCAAGAGGTGGGGGTCGCGGCGGCGGCTCGGCGGGCGGCGGCGACGATCTTGCGCCGGCACCGGGCGCCCGAGGGGGCGGTGTCGATCGAGATCGCGGACGATCTGGTGATCAGCAGCGATGAGCTGGCGCTGGCGACGATCCTAGAGAACTTGATCGACAACGCGCTCAAGTACGGGGGGAGCGAGGGGGCGGTGACGGTGAGGGTGACCGCGCATACCGAGGGCGAGCGCTGGTTGGTGATCGAGGTGCGTGACCAGGGGATCGGGATCCCGCGGGGGCAGCTCAAGCGGGTGTTTGAGCGGTTTTATAGGGTCCAAGAGGAGCACGTGAGGTCGCGCCACGGCACGGGGCTGGGCCTCTATGTCGTGTCGGAGCTGGCGCGGCTGCTGGGCGGTCGCGTGGAGGCTCGCTCGCCAGGTCCGGGCCGCGGGACGACGATGGCGGTGACGCTGCCGCGGCGGCGTCGCGCGTGAGCTCAGGGGCGGCTGAGCGCGCGCGCGGCGGCGCGGAGCTCGGCGCTGACCCACAGCCACAAGACGAGCAGCGGGGTGAGGCTCCAGAGCCCCGGTAGGCCGAGGAAGAGGCCCAAATTCTGCGGGCCGACGTAGGTGCCAGGGGCGGCGTCGCGCAGGCGCGGCCAGGCGTGGCCCCAGAGCGGGTTGCCGTGCTGCGGGGCCTCGGGCGCGGCAGCGGCGGCGAGGAGCATCGCCGCGGCAGAGAGGAGGGCGAGGCCGCCAAAGAGGCGCGGGGCGGCCCGTAAGGCGGGAGCGAGGCCGAGCGCGAGGAAGGGGAGCATCGGCACGCAGTGGCGCGGGCCGAGGGCGGCGCCGCCGTCCCACATGTAATAACCTGAATTAAGGGACAGGTAGAACGCGACGATCGCGGCGGCGGCGACGGCGACGGCGCGGCGCTCGGGGTCGGCGGGCCGTCGGAGCTCGGCGGCGAGGCCCCAGGCGGCGAGCAGGAGCACGGGGGCGAGGTAAAAGAGGCCGCGGTAGCTGCCGAAGAGGAGCTGGAGGAGGACGGCTGGATCGGGGGCGTGGATCCCGTAGTTGACCTGCATGCCGGCGGCGAACTCGGCGAGGTAGACGAAGTCGTAGCCGGTCTTGAGCGGGTGGCCGAAGGCGAGGAGGTGGTAGAGGCCGAGGACCAGCGCGCAGGGGAGGCCGCCGAGCAGCAGCCAGGCGGTGAAGCGCGGGCCGAGGCGCCAGAGGGCCAGGGCGGCGAGCAGGGCGACGGGGACCGCGGCGGGGTACTCGCAGAGGACGGCGAGGCCGAGGCAGAGGCCGGCGAAGAGCGGGGCGGCGGGGCGGCCCTCGGTCCTCGGGCAGAGGGTGATCGCGGCGAGGGCGAGCAGGAGGAGATCGGCGCAGGGCTGGTGGCCGTAGAAGGCGGCGCCGTAGACGAGCGCGGGGGTGGCGAGGCCGTAGGTGAGGGCGCAGGTGAGGGCGGCGAGGCGGTCGCCGGCGAGCTGACGGAGGGCGAGCAGATAGAGCGCGGCGACGCCGGCGAGGGCGAGCAGCGAGGTGGAGAAGAGGCGGGAGAGGTAGAGGGCGAGGCGGAATTGTTGGTTGTAGCTGAGACGATCTCCAGGGAGCCGGGCCTCGGGGTCGAGCTCGTCGCCTTGCAGCGCCGCCGTCGGGCCTTGGGGGGTGATGTAGGCGCGGGGGGCCTCGCCGCCGACGAGCAGGCGCAGGCCGTGATAGGCGGCGTAGGCGGGCACGGCGAGCAGGGAGGCGCCAGGGGCCTTGTCGCTGTAAAAATGATCGCCGCGCCGTGACTTGTCGCCGGTGGTGAAGTGATCGGGGTCGATGGTGAGCTCGCCGCGCTCGACCAGCGCGCGGGTGAGGGCGAGGCGGGAGTTCTGGTTCCACGCGGGCGGGCCGACGAAGTAGGCGTAGGTGGCGAAGGCGGCGATCAGCGCGGGGGCGAGCAGGCGACGATCGGCGCGCAGCCGCGCCCAGGGGCCCAGCTCGGCGGCCTCGGTGGTGGTGTCCTTTGAGGCAGGTTCGGTGATCGCGCGCGCAGAGGCCGCTCCGGGGCGCTCGCGGCGGCTGTCTCTCAGGTCAGGTTGTTCGTCGTCGTCGGCCATGGCGGACGCGTGGCCGCCGCGCTCAGCCCGGGCGGGCGGCGGCGGCGGCTTGGACGGCGGCGGCGAGCTCCTCGCGGGCGCGCTCGGCGGCGGCGGCCTCGGGCGCCTGGGCGAGCCGCTGGAGGAGCTGGTAGGCGCTCTGGTAGCGGCGGGCGGGGTCGCGGTCGAGGTTCTTGCGGAGCACCTCGGCGAGCTTGGTCGAGAGGCCGGCGATCCGCCGGGAGGGGTGGCTGGGGTCGAAGCGGACGATCGCGTCGATCGTCCGCAGGTCGTCCTCGGCCTTGAAGCAGCGCTGGCCGCGGAGCATCTCCCACAAGACCACCGCCATGCTCCAGAGGTCGGAGAGCGGGGTCGCAGGGGCGGCGGCGATGATCCGCTCCGGGGCCATGTACGCCTTGGTGCCGGCGTGCACGGTGTCGTGCTCGGGGCTGAGCCAGCGGCTCGCGGCGGTGTTGAAGTCGGCGAGCAAGACGTTGCCCTGGCGCGACAAGAGGACGTTGCTCGGGGCGATGTCGCGGTGGACCGCGTCGATCGAGCGGAAGTCGCCCGCGTCGTCGTCGAAGACCTCGAAGGTGTGCACGTAATGCAGGGCGTCCGCGAGCTGGGCGAGCACGTAGACGGCGACCTCGCGCGAGAGGCCGCGGGTCTGCTCGGGGTGGCCGAGGAGCTGGGCGAGGTCGACGCCGTCGATGTAGTCCATGACGAGGAAGCGGACGCCGCCCTGCTCGCCGTCGCCGTGGGCCGAGGGGATGCTCGGGTGGTTGAAGCTCTTGAGCAGGCGGATCTCGTGCTCAAAGCCGGCGCGTAAGAGGGCGTGCTCGTCGCCGCTGCCGCCGGCGAGCATCTTGATAAAATACCCGGGCGGGGCGCCTGGAGGGTCGTCCTCGTGGCTGGCGACGAAGTGGCGGAAGCCCGCGCCGGGGTTGGCGAGGGGCCGTACCAAGCGGTAGGTGCCAAAACTCCGCAGCTCCATGGTGCCCGCAGTGTGCATGCCGATGATCGCCGTGTCTACCAGGCTCATGAGCCGCGCTGGGAGGTCATGTTAAAAGTCCGGCGATGGACGCCTCGCAGACGCGGCCGCCGGTGATCATCGTCGGCGCGGGCCTCACCGGGCTCGCCGCGGCGTATCACCTGCGATCGCCATACCTGCTGGTCGAGCGCGAGGCGGAGGTCGGCGGGCACGCCCGCAGCAGGCGCGTCGGCGGCTACACCTTCGATGTCACGGGGCATTGGTTGCACCTCCGATCGCCGCGCGCGCGCGCGCTGGTCGCGGCGGTGATGGAGGCGGACGCGCTGGTGGAGGTGGAGCGGCGCACGCGGGTGCACAGCCACGGGGCGCTGCTGCCCTACCCGTTCCAGGCGAATTTGTTCGGGCTGCCGCTGGCGGTGGTGCAGGAGTGCTTGTGCGGGCTGGTAGAGGCGCGCGAGCGGGCGGCCCGAGGCGCGCAGGTCGGCGCGACCTTCGCAGAATTCGCGGTCGCTCGCTTCGGCGAGGGGATCGCTCGCCACTTCTTCGTCCCTTACAACCGCAAGCTGTGGGCGGAGCACTTCGACCGCTTGAGCGCGGCGTGGGTGGCTGGGTATGTGCCGATCCCCTCGGTGGCGGAGATCATCGGCGGGGCGCTGGGGCTGCCGCAGGAGGGGCTCGGCTACAACGCGCGCTTCTTGACGCCGCGCGGCGGAGGGATCGACGCGCTGCCGCGGGCGCTGCGATCGGCGCTGCTGCGCGGCGGCGGCGGCGAGCTGCGGACGAGCTGCGGGGTCGAGGAGATCGACGCGATCGGGCGCCGGGTGAAGTTGGTCGATGAGCCGACGTGGCGGCCGTATGAGGCGCTGATCTCGACGATGCCGCTGCCTGAGCTGTGCGCGCGGCTGGTGGGCGCGCCGGCGGCGGTGCGCGAGGCCGCGGGTCGCCTCCGCTGGGTGCGCTGGCGCTACTTGGACGTGGCGACGCGGGCGCCCGCGGCGGCGGACTATCACTGGGTGTACGTGCCGGATCCGGCGCTGCCGTTCTTTCGCGTCGGGGTCTACTCGAACGCGTGCCCGGCGATGGCTCCGCCCGGCTGCGCCTCGTTGTATGTGGAGCTGAGCGCTCGCGACGGGGCGATCGATGAGGCAGCGGTGGTGGCGGGGTTGGTGCAGATCGGGGCGCTGGCGCGCGCGGAGGACCTCGGATTTTTGACGGTGCGCGAGATCGAGCACGCGTACGTGGTCTTCGATGACGAGCACGCGGCGGCGACGGCGACGATCCTAGGGTGGCTCGCGGGGCGCGGGATCTTGAGCTGCGGTCGTTATGGGGCGTGGACGTACGACTCGATGGAGGGGGCGCTGCTGGCAGGGGCGGACGCGGCGGCGTGGGCGGACGCGCGGAGGGCGGCGTGACGGGGCCAGCGCTGAGCGTGGTGATCCCCGTGCACAACGAGGCCGGGCTGCTGGAGCGCAGCGTCGCGGAGCTGTGCGCGGGGCTCGACGCGATGGCGATCGAGTACGAGGTGATCCTCGCGGAGAACGGCAGCGTCGACGCGACACCTGCGCTGGCGGCGGCGATCTCGCGCGCGCGGCCGCAGGTGCGCTGCTTCTCGATCGCGGCGCCGAACTACGGGCGCGCGCTGCGGCTGGGGATCGAGCAGGCGCGCGGGCTCTGGCTGATCTGCGAGGAGATCGACCTGTGCGACCTGGACTTTCATCGGCGGGCGCTCGCGCTGCTGCGCGCGGGTGAGGCGGAGCTGGTGATCGGCTCGAAGGCGATGCGAGGCGCGCTCGATCGGCGACCGCTGCACCGCCGCTTGGCGACCCGCGCCTACAACCTGGCGCTGCGGCTGACGCTGGGGTTTCGCGGCACAGACACGCACGGGCTGAAGGCGATGCGGCGGGCGGCGCTGGCGCCGGTGGTCGCGCGCTGCATCGTCGACGCGGACGTGTTCGCGTCGGAGCTGGTGATCCGGGCGCAGCGAGATGGGGTGCGGATCCGCGAGATCCCGGTCGCGTTGGCGGAGAAGCGGGCGCCGAGCGTGCACCTGCTGCGGCGCGTGCCCAAGGTGCTACGCCTGCTGCTGCGCCTCTGGCTCTCGATCCACTTGGGCCGCGCTCCGGCGAGCGCGCGGCGTGAAGGGCGACGATGACGACGACGAACGCGACGAAGACGACGAAGACGACGAAGACGACGAAGAGGGAGATGAAGGCCGGCGAGAGCAAGGCGACGCTGCTGTCGGTCGATCTCGACGACGTCGGCTGCTATCACGCGCTGCACGGGCTCGCGGCGCCGACGCCGGCGCAGCAGCGGATCGTGCTCGAGCGCTGCCTCCCGCGCCTCCTCGAGGTGCTGGAGGGGGCGAATTCGACGGCGACATTCTTTGTGGTGGGCCGCGATCTGGAGCGCGACCTCGCGGCGGGCGGTCGCGGCGCGGGGCTGCTCCGCCAGGCGCTGGCGGCCGGCAACGAGCTGGCGAACCACAGCTTCGAGCATCGCTATGATCTGTCCGAACAGGCAGGCCCCGAGATCTTCGCGGATCTGCGGCGCTGCGACCGGCTGCTGCGCGGCCTCGGGGCGGCGCCGCTGGGCTTCCGCGCGCCGGGCTATACGCATAACCGCCGGCTGCTCGAGCAGGTGGCGGCGCTGGGGTACCGCTATGACTCGTCGAGGCTGCCGTCGCCGCCGTACTTCTTGGCGAAGCTGGGGGCGCTGGCGTGGCTGCGGGCGCGGGGGCGGCGCTCGCAGGCGTCGGCGCGGGGGTTGGGGTCGTTCGTCGGCGCCGACCGGCCGAGCTTTCGCGCGGACGTAGGGCTGTGGGAGGTGCCGATCTCGGTGCTCCCGTTCAGCCGGCTGCCGATGGTCGGCACGCTGGTGCTGAGCAGCGACGCGGCGACGCGCTCGGCGGCGCGGCTGGGCTTCCTCCACTTGGAGCTGCACGCGATCGACCTCGCGGACCCGGAGAACGACGGCTTCGACGCGGCGCTGATCCGCCGCCAACCTGAGCTGCGAGGCGGCCTCGAGCGCCGGCGGGCGCGCCTGCGCTGGCTGCTCAAGGAGAGGGGGGGGTCGGCGACGATCGCCGGCGCGTTCGGGTCGTAGAGGACTCCCGGCGCACCGCCATGGTCGCGAGGTAGTCGGCCTCTTCGTTGCCATCTTGGCCGGCGTGGCCGCGCACCTTGAGGAGCTCGAGGTGAGGGAAGAGCGCCATCTTCTCCTTGATCTTGCCGAGGAGGTTGAGGTTGGCCTTGGCCTTCCAGCCGCCGATCAAGACGCCGAGGCTCCAGCCTGAGTCGGTGTAGAGGACGATGTGCGCGCGCTGCTCGTCCTCGGTGAGCTGCTCGAGCGCGCGCAGGATCGCGGTCAGCTCGGCGATGTTGTTGGTGCCCTCGCCGATGAATTCGCTGAGCTCGACGATCTCGGCGGCGCGGGCGATGTGTACGCCGATCCCGGCCGGCCCAGGGTTGCCCGAGCAGGCGCCGTCGGTGTGGATGATGATCGTCGCCTGGTCGACCTCGCGGGTCGGCGCCTCGCGGATAACCCCGGGGTCCTTGGCGACGCTCCCGCTCTCCGCGGCGGCGCTGCCCGTGAACTCGGCGTCGCTGACGACGGCCTCTCCTTCGAGCTCGACGAGCTGCTCGGGTGAGCCGCGATACGACTTGTTGGCGCCGAGCCGGTAGCGCATCTCGACGCGCCCGCGGTGCACGATCGGCTTGCCTGTCTCTGGGAGCACCCGGACAAACACCGCCTGATCCTTATAACTGTACTTTTTCCACGGCATCGATGTTCCTGGGTCAAACCGGCTCAGTAGGCCGCTCTTGGCCACCTTGGGGCGGAAGGGCGCGCTCGATCGCGCGTCGTCCACCGGCCCCGCCGTCGAGCGTCATTCTGACGGCGCCAAGGTCGGGAGGGATCGCAGTTTGTAGTTGCCACCGCAAGACCCCCAGACGTATAAACCGCCGCTATGACGAAGACCCTCAACACCGCTCTGGCGGCAGCAGCTCTTTTCAGCGTCACCGCTTGTCAGGGTGGCGGGGCCCCCAGCGGAATCAAGCTCATCCCTGAGCAGGCGAGCGTCCTGATCAGCGTCGATGTCGGCGGCCTCTTCAAGACCAAGGCGTACCAGGACAACAAGGCGCTCGTCGAGAGCGGCGAGGCGAAGGAGATGCTCGAGGCGGCGAAGGCGTGCAACCTCGACCCCACGACCCTCGGCACGATCCTCATCGGCACCGACGCCAAGGACCCGACCCCGAACGTCACCGCCGTGATCACCGGCGCCAACATCGGCGACGAGAAGGTGCTCACCTGCATCAGCGACAAGGCGAAGGAGAAGTCCGGCGAGGCCCCCTTCACGATCGCCGATGAGGGCGGCAAGAAGATCCTCAAGATGAAGGGCGATGAGGGCGTCGGCTACATCATCGACGCCAAGACCGTCGTCATTGCGACCAAGGACTGGGCCGCCGCGACCAAGGAGCTGATCGAGGGTAAGGGCAAGTCGGCCGCTGATGGCGCCAACAAGGACCTCTTCGGCCGCGCCGACCAGAAGAAGCACATCTGGTTCGCCGGCATCCTGCCCGAGTCGGCCCTCGCCGGCCTCAAGGGCTCGCCCGCCGAGGGCCTCAAGGACTTCAGCGGCAGCCTCGACCTCACCAGCGGCCTCGCGGTGAACGTCACCGTCGGCGTCGCCGACGAGGCGAAGGCGAAGGAGATGAAGGGCCAGATCGACATGCAGTGGCCGATGGCGAAGGGCATGGCCGGCATGTTCGGCGTGCCGCAGCCGGTGGTCGACAGCGTGAAGTTCGACCAGAGCGGCAGCTCGCTCAGCGTCTCCGCCTCGATCAGCGACGCCGACATGAAGGCGATCCAGGACAACGCCGGCAAGATGATGGGCGGCGGCATGGGCGGCGGCGGTATGGACGGCGGCGCCGGCATGGACGGGATGGATCATGGCGGCGGTGAGATCGCTGCCCCGCCGAGCGGCGAGATCGCCCCGCCGAGCGGCGAGATCGCCCCGCCGAGCGGCGAGCAGCCCGCGGGCGAGTAACGACCCTGCGGCTTGCATCCGCGGCTTGGATGCCGTAGGAAGGCGATCCCTGGCGCTGTGCCAGGGGTCGCTTTCTTCTTGGTTGAAGAGAACGTTCCCGGTCGATCACAAGAACAAAATTCACCTCGTAGCTGCTGACGGCGGCGATCATCGAGGAGGTCCCAATGGCTCTGTCCCCGCTCCAACAGGTTAAGAAGCTCTACGGTTCCAAAGAGAACCTGATCCAAGCCCTCACGTCGCTCCACTCCCCCGCCGAGGGCGAGTCGACCGAGGACTTCAGCGCCCGCCTCAAGCACGTCGCCAACGCGAAGCTGCTCCGCTTGGTGCGGATCGGCGAGGCGGTGAAGGAGATCGGCGGCCGCGACGCGTTGGTCGCGAAGGTCGCGGAGCTGCGCGGCCACGCGAAGGACAAGGACTACCTGGGTAAGCTGGGCTCCTTCGCCTCGCCGAAGCTGCTCGACATGTACCGCGCGCTCAGCCGCCGCGCGAAGCAGGCCGCGAAGGCCGCGTCCAAGGCGAGCTGAGGCGCGACGAGGTTGTCGTGGCGGGCGCCCTCTCGGGGGCTCCCGCCTTTTTTTTCGCCGTCGACGGCCGCGAGGCTTATCGGTCGACGATCACGGCGAGGGTGCCGAGGTTGCCGAAGGCGTCGCGGGCGCGGAGCACGAGGCGGTGGCGGCCCTTGCTGAGCCCCTCGGGCAAGGGCACGGTGAAGGGCTCGTCGCGGCCGTCGAAGACGCCGTCGCGCGGGCTGGCGGCGCGGAAGGGGCCGCCGTCGACGCTGAAGGCGACGTCGTGGATGTGGCCGGCGTCGTCTCGCGCGACGGCGCTGACCTCGGTGGCGCTGACCTTGAGCGACTCGATCCGCGGGCGGGTGCGGTCGACGACGAAGGGCGCGGAGACGAGCGCGTCGACGCCCGCGTCGCCGACGCCGTTGCTGGGCTCGTCGGAGGCGCGCACCTCGACCTCGTAGGTGCCGTCAGGCACGCTGGCGAGGTCCCACTTGAGCTCCTTCTTGTCGATCGGAGCGTCGCCGTTCAGCTTGATCCACTGGCGCTCGTCGGCGCCCTCGGGGCGGACTCGGACCTCGTAGACGAGCTCGTCGTCGTCCGCCGCGTCGGCCTTCCACTTGATCGTGGCGGTGCTGGGGGGCTCGTCGTCGTCGTCTCGCTCGACCTCAGGGCGGCTCAGCTCGACCGACTTGACGAGCGGCGGCAGGTTCTCAGGGGCGTAGAAGGCGACGATCTCCCGCAGCTCGGCGTCGGCGCTCGGCACGGTGACCTCGAGCTGGAGGTAGCGGCGCAGCGGCTGGCGGAGGCGGCCGTGGAGGCCGTCGGGCTCGCGCGTGAGGGGGACGGCGGACCAGGCGGTCCAGCGCTTGTCGGGGGTGTCGCTAGGGCCGACGCGGGCTCGTACTTTGAGATCTCCGCGGCCGCGCAGGAGCAGCTCGCCGTAGGTGGCCGGCTGCTTGGCGTCGAAGATCTTGGTCTTGTAGGTGGCGGTGATCGCGGGCGCGGCGTCGAGGCGGTAGACCGCGGCGCCGTCGCCCGCAGCGGCCAAGAGGGCGCCGCCCTCGAGGCGGCAGAGGGCGGTGGCTTGGCGCTCCTCGAGGTCGAGCACGGTGGCGAGGTCGCGGCGGCCGCGGACGCGGTAGATCTTGCCGTCGAAGGAGGAGGAGACGAGCGCGGCGCCGCCTTCGAGGACCTCGATGTCCGTGAAGTAGAGCTTGTCCTTGCTGAGCCAGGCCTCCCAGGTCGCCTCGCCCGCGCGCGCGAGATCACGACCTGGCCCGAGGTGCACGTGGTAGAGCTTGGCGCTGGCCTTGACCGCGCGCGGCTTGATGTCGGAGATCCCCTCGCTCGGCTGGCCGATCAGGCTGCTGCGGTTGAGGTTCTTGGTGAGGGCGTCGAGGCTGGAGATGCCGCGGTCGGTGAACTCGTTGACGGCGGCGAGCAGGCCGGCGGGGGCGAGCGCGAGCGCGCGGAGCTCGTCGCCGGCGAAGTCGTGGAGGAGCACGCCGTCGAGCTCGCTGGTGACTTGGAGGAGCTTGGCGCCGGGGGCGGTGCCGACGAGGATCGCGTCGCCGACGACCAAGAGGCTGAGCAGGTCCTTGTCGTCGCTGTCGAGGATCACCTTGGCGTCGCCGCCCTTGTCGTCGAGCGAGTAGAGCTCGCCCTTGGGGCCGGTGGCGACCAAGATCCGGCCCTTGTGCGGGGTGATCGCCCAGATCTGGCCGACGTCGAGCTTGGCGAACTCGCTGACCTTGCCCTTGGCGGTGACGCGGTGGATCACGCCGCCAGGCAGGGTGGCGGCGAGCAGGTCGCCGCCGGGGAGCTCGGTGATCGCGGTGACGACGACGCCTGGGAGCTCGGCGAGCTGCTCGACCTTGGGGGCGGGCTGCTGCTTGATCTTGGCGTCCTTGGCGTCTTTTACCGGCTTGCCGGGCTTGCCGGGGGTGACGACCTGGATGGTCGCGGGGTCGGCGGTGCCGATGTAGGCGCGGCCAGCGGCGGCGTGGCAGACGAAGGCGCTGGCCGCGGTGATCTCGGCGCGCGCCGGCAGGTAGGCGACGGTGACCCTCCCGGAGCCCTCGATCGCGGCGCCGACCGCCTCTCCGGCGTCGAAGTCGTCGAAGTCGCTGACGGTGTGGGTGCGAGTGCCGCCAGCGGTGGCCGCGTGCGGCAGCGCCAAGGCGGCGAGGAGCGGGGCGAGGCGGGCGAGGCGCTTCATGGTCGAAGAGTCAGGTCAGGGGGTGGCGCGGGCGGGCAGGACCGAGATCCTGAGGTTGTGATCGCCGGCGATCAGCGCGGCGGTCGGGAGGACGCGGCGGGCGGCCTGCTTGTAGCGCACCGGCCCGCGGGTCGAGCCGTCGATGCTCAGCGACTCGAGCACCGAGCCGGGGAGGCTGTCCAAGAGGCCATGTTGGGTGGAGAGCCCCTCGCCCTCGCGGTAGACGCTGACGACCAGCGAGCGGGCGGGGTAGGTGGCCTCGAGGGTGTCGATGATGTCGTCCAGGGAGCGCGGGAGCGGCCGGTAGGGGCGGGCTTGCTCGCCGCCGGTGACCTGGAGCTGGACCTCTTGGTCGCCGGCGTCGTCGGGGATCCGCACGTCGATGAGCTCGCGGCGGCGCTCGCCGCGGCGGCCGCGTAACCACACCTCGAGGCGGAGCAGATCGCCGGCGTGGACCTCGCTCTGGGCGACCCGGACCTCCTCGATCTCCTCGATCGCGTCGCCGTAGGCGAGCTTGATCGTCTGCTCGACGCCGCGCACGCGGGCGACCTCGAACTGGTTGTCGAGCAAGATCCGCAGGACCAAGAGGCCGCGCGCGCGGCCGACGGCGCGGAGCTCGACGCCGCGATCAAAAAAGTACTCGTCGCGGATGGTGACGCTGCGCGGGCCCTTGGAGGTCTCGAGGTTGATGATGTGGGTGATCTCGGCCATCACCGCGGCGGCGTCGGGGGCGCCCTCTTCAGCGGCGTCGGTGAGCAGGCTGGCGACGAGGGCGGGGGTGAGGTCGACGCCTTGGGCGACCTCCGAGCGGTAGGTGCGGGCGCCGAGCTCCGGCTCCGGGGCGACGAGGTGGGTGGTGACGGGGATCATCTCCGCTTGGATGTCCGTGCGCAGGGCGATCGCGGCTTGGCGGTCTTGGATCAGGGCGCCGCGGACAGTGAGCGGGCTCGAGACTTTGACCGAACGATCGACGCTGGGGATGATCACGTGCACGCGCGCGTCGGCGATCGGGACGCTGGTGGGGCCGCCGCCGAACATCGGGTGGCCGAAGGCGAGCAGGCGCTCGCCGCTGCGTCCTCCGACCCAGGTGACCGTGCCGTTCGGCGCGGCGGCGTTGTCTCCGCGGACCAAGACGACCGAGACAGAGTCGCCGCCTTGCCAGCGCTTGGGGGCGGCCTTGGCGGCGGCGTCAGGATCTGCGCCGGCGCGGCCGCTGCCGCCGCGTACGGGCACGAGGCCGAGCTCTTCGCCGAGCAGGCGGGTGGCGCCAGGGCCGAAGCCGCTGACTGACATGGGCGCGCCGAGCGGGGTGAGGCTGCCGACCGGATCGAGCTCTTCGGGGCGGCGGCGTGGGGGCAGCGGGGTGACGCCGAGGCCGAGGATCGCGTCGGCCCAGGCGGCGGCGCCAGGGCGCGCTTGGCCGCCGATCCGCGGCGTATGCGGCAAGACCTCGGGGCGGTACGGCAGGGCGTCGACCGCGAGCATGTTGGCGATCGGGGTGATCCCGCCGATCGGGTCCTTGTTGAAGCGGTAGCCGTAGGCGAGCGCGCCGACGAGCTTGCCGTCGATGTAGATCGGGCTGCCAGACATGCCGCCGACGATGCCGGAGTGGATCATGCGCGGATCCGCGGAGCGGAAGAGGATCGCGTCTTGGCGGGGGAGATAGTCGCGGACGACGTCGATGACCTCGATCTCGAAGCGGTCGGTCTTGTCGCCCGAAAAGACGGTGACCGCGTAGCCCTTCATGCCAGGGCGCACCTGGTCGACCGGCATGGTGTCGACGGCGCGGGCGTCGGTGGCGAGCGCGCCGAGGAGCAGGGCGGCGAGCAGGCCGCGCGCGCGCCCCTCCTCCGAGGCGCCGCGGCGAGTTTCAGCGGGGTTGGCCATGGCGTGCGCTCGCTCGCTGCATCGCGGCGACGAGGTCGTCCTCGACGGAGAAGAAGTGGTGGTAACGGCCGCGGCCGGGGTTGCGGAGGTCGGGGTCGACGGCGCCGTCGGGGGTGAGGAAGATGACCCGCGGGACGTAGTCGCCGTCGGGGCTGTAGCGGCGGCTGCGGGGCTCTTCGTCTTGATCGAGGTTGACCATGACGAGGGCCTCGCTGGCGCGCACCAGCGCGGGATCCGAGAAGGCGGGGCGGAGGGCCTTGCACTGGCGGCACCAGCTCGCGTGGATGAGGAGCATCAACGGGCGATGATCGGCGGCGGCGGCGGCGAGGCCCTCGTCGAGGCCGCGCCAGGCGATCTCGGCGCCGAAGCCGTTGGCAGGGGCGGTCGCGGCTTGTTTGGGCGGGGGCGGCTGGCTCGCCGACGGGGCCGCGGCGGCCTGCTCTGGCTCCGTGGGCGCGACGCAGCCGCCCGCGAGGGCGAGGGCGACGACGAGGTGCGGGAGGCGTCGGGCGCGCACGAGCGAGTGACAATAGCACGAGCGCGCGAGGTGATTGTTCGCGCAGCGAGCGGGCTCGGCCGCGGTCGATGGCTCGTCGGCGGGCCGCGATGGCCCGAGCACAGGCATCGACCGAGAGGTCTGCATCAGCGTGGCGCGGCCTTAGACCCGCGATTCTTCGCTCGCGTCGCTGGCATGAGGCGTGAAAGAGAGCGGGGCGATGAGCTCCCCCCAACACTTGACCTCGACCTCGCCGCTGCGCGCGTTGGCGCCGCTGGAGCGGCCACGCGAGCGCCTGCTGGTGCTCGGCCCGGCGGCGCTCTCGGACTCGGAGCTGGTGGCGCTGGTGCTGGGGGGTGGTCACGCGCTGCGCCGCGCAGAGCTGCTGCTACGCACGCTGGGGGGGATCGGCGGGCTGGTCGCGGCGCTGCCGCAAGAGCTGGCGGCGCTGCCAGGGATCGGCGACGCCTCAGCAGCGGCGCTGTGCGCGGCGATCGAGCTGGCGCGCCGCCAAGCGCGGCTGGCGGTGCCCTATGAGGCGGCATTGGCCAACCCGGAGGCGGTGCATCGCTTCGCACAAGCGACCCTGCGCGGGGCGTCACAGGAGATCTTTTTGGTGATCGGCTTGGACTCGCGGCAGCGGGTGCGGCTGGTCCGGGAGGTCGGCCGCGGTACGGTGGCCTCGGTGCAGGTGCACCCGCGGGAGGTGTTCCGACCGCTGGTCCGCGCGGGCGCCCACGCGTCGATCTTGGTCCACAACCACCCGAGCGGCGACGTCGAGCCGAGCAACGCGGATCTCGAGCTGACGGCCCGTATGGTCGAGGTCGGCTGGACGCTGGGGATCCCGGTCCTCGATCATGTGATCGTCAGCGATCACGACCGCGCTTCGCTGCTGGAGATGGGCCTGATGCCCGCGCCGCCGCCGGAGGCGTGACTGCTCGGCCCTCGGCGGCGAGGGTGCGCTCGCCTGCGCGGAGCTTCATGAGGTTGATACACTGCGCGACGTAGGCTCGATGACGCAGGTTACCCCGCTCCTCCTCGCCGCGCTCCTCTCGCTCCCGCTGGCAGGAGGCTGCGCCTCGGCGTGTAAGCGGGTCGCCGCCGATCGCCAGGAATTTTTGGCTCGGCCGGTCCAGACGAGCGCGCCGCAGATGGCCTTGGTGCTGCCGCTGGCGGCGCTGAGCCAGGAGATGACGCGAAAGCTGGCGCGCGCGCGGCCGATGTCCCTCAACCTGCCGCGGCCTGGGATCGCCGGCTTCGACCTCGATCTCGGGGCCGCTTCGGCGCGGTTGACGTCGATCACGGTGTTGCCGGCGGCCGACGACCACCTCGGCTTTCGCGTCGCCGTGGGCCTCGGCAGCGGTAACCAGGCGATCGCGACGATCGAGCTCGAGGCGGAGGTGCGGCCGCAGCTCGACCTCTCGCGCGGGGCGGTGACGGTGAGCCTGAGCCCGCGAGATATCGCGTCGCTGCGGCCGCGCTTGCCGCCGGCCGAGGAGCGGCGCCTCGGGGACTTCTTGTGGTCGAAGGTGCCAGGGCTGGCGCGCCAACTGGTCGACCGCGGGACCATCGATGGGGTGGTGCGCCAGCTCAGCCGCGACCTGCTGGGGCCGATGTGGCCGAAGATCCGCGACTCGCTGCTGGCCGAAGTGGGGACGCTGACCGAGTTCACGATCGATCTCCCGGACGAGCTGCCGATCGCAGGGCTGGCGCTGCGCTCGTCGCCCGCAGACCTCGAGCTGGCGGTGACCCTCGCGCTGCCAGCGAGCGGGCTGGCGCGCGCCCGCGGTCGCAGCCCTGGGACGCCCGCGGGGCTGCCTCAGGTGAGGATCTCCGGCGCGGCGGTGGCGGAGCTGGCGAACGCGGCGATGCGCGGCGGCTCCTTGCCCGAACGCTACACGCGGGAGGGCTCTCCGAGCCCCAGCGGCGAATTCGAGGCGGGCGTGACGTGGGTGAGCGGGGCGCGGCCGCTCAAGGTGCATGTGTGGTCGACCGAGGGCGATTGTACGTATGTGCGCTTCGGCGGGACCCCGAGCGCGGCGGTGCGAGGGGAGCAGCTCCGCTTCGCGGTGGACGACGGCGCGCTCGAGCGCTCGATGGGCTCCGCGAAGGTGCGCATGGCGCTGTGGCTCGGCGGGGTCGGCCGCCGCACCTTCGAGGTGAGCGAGTCGGCGGCGTCGAGCCTGCGCTTCGAGCTGTTCGGCGCGCCGATGCGGGCGCGCGCGACGAGCGTGCAGATCGGGGCGGATGAGGTGGCGCTCGGGATCGTCTTGACCGAGGAGCCGGCCGCCAGGCGTCGGTGATGAACGATCGACCCTCGCGGCGCCAGTTGAGGGTCACGCGGGCTTGCCTGCGTCACTTGGGGGTGCCGAGCGCGGCGCTCGATGCGGCGACGGTGGCGGCGCTCACAGGACCGCCGGGGTCGGCGGTCCGCGGGGTGCTGGCGGCGGCGAGGCGCTACGCGTCGCTCGGGCCGGGTGAGGTGGACCCCGAGGCGCCGCCGGCGAGCCACGTTCTGCGGGAATTTTCGGACCAGGTGGGTGAGCGCGAGCGCGCGCTCTTCGTGATGAGCGAGCTCGCTGGGGTGAGGCCGACGACGCTGGCCCGTCACCTCGAGATCTCGGCGGCGGAGGCGATCGACGGGGTGATACGGGCGCGGGGGCGCTTCGCCGCGTTCGCCGCGGCTCAGGGGGTTCCGCCGCGGGAGCTGCTCGCCGCCGCCGCCTTGGCCGAGCGCCTGAGCGAGGGGGCCGCGCAGCGGCTGGGTCGAGCGCTGGAGCAGCGCCGTGCGGCGGCGCAGCGCTCGCGGGCGGCCCGTAGGCTGTGGCTGTGGCTGGCCGCCTGTGCGCCAGCGTTGGTGGCGGCGGCGTGGGTGGTAGGGGGCGCCCCTGCGCTGCCGACCGTGGGTGAGGCGCTCGCGCCGTCGCTGGCGCGGCGGGCCCTGGCGGTGATCGCGTCGTCGCGTCCGCGCGTCGAGGTCGAGGCGGCGGTCCTGGAGGTGGAGGCCGCGCCGGCGGCGGCGGAGCCGCTCGCGGCGGCGGTCACGGAGTCGAGCGCGGCGGCGGTCGCGGCTGCAGGCGAGGCGCCTGCTCGCGGCGGGGTCGTCGAGGTGCGAGCTCGCAGGCGGAGCGCGGGCGCAGGTGGGCCGAGGGCTGCCCGCTCGAAGGCGGCGCAGGCGGAGCGCGCGGCGTTGGCGGCGGAGCGAGATCCAGGGCGCGTGATCTTTGAGCTCGAGATCTTAAAGGCGGCGAAGGAGGCGCTCGGGCGCAGCCCGCGGCAGACGCTGCACTACGCGGACCAGCACGCGCGCGAGTTCCCGAACGGCCAGTTCGCCGCGGTGCGGGAGGCGCTGCGGGTCGAGGCGCTGTGCCTGCTGAGGCGGGGCGATGAGGCGCGCGCGCTGGCGGAGCGGGAGGCGAGCGCGGCGGCTCGCGAGGCGCTGCGCCGCTGCGCTCCGTGATCCACATCCACGAGGCGATCGTTATTCTCTAGATGTGGATCGACCCCGCAAAAAGAGCTGAGTACAAAAGTGTCCTGAAGGGCATTTCTGAAGAGACAGGTGGGTCGTCGCCGCTACTCGAGGCGGACGTAGCGGACGGTGATCTCTTCGAGGGGGCGGGCGTCGTAGGCGGCGATGTGGATCCGCCCGTCGGCGTCGACGGTCGCGGTGAGGTCTGTAAAAAATGCGTCGGTGAGCGCGGTCGCCCAGGCGACGCCTTGATCGGTGGGCCACGCGATCCGCAGCTCAGACTCGCTCTGGTCGCTCTGGTTCTGCCAGGTGCAGACCGGGAAGGGCAGGTCCGTGCACTCGGCGATCAATACGCCGCGGTGGCGGGTCCGGCGGAAGAAGAGGCGGAACTCTCCGGGGCCGCCGGCGAGCGCGCCGAAGGGGCTCAGGCGGACGTAGTCGTACTCGCAGAGCTGACCGTCCGCTTGGGGTTCGCCCGCGCAGAGGGCCGCGCCTTGGTCGTCCTCGGCACCGGATGTGCCGGTGCCGGTGCCGGTGCCGGTGGTCGAGCTGGCGTCGGTGGTGGCGTTGGTGGCGTCGGTGGTGGCGTCGGTGGTGGCGTCCGTGGCCGAGCCGGCGCTCATGCTCGCGCCGCTGGACGAGGCCCCGTCGTCGCCGCAGCCGGCGAGGGTCGTCGCGAGCGCGATCTCGCCGCAGAGGAGCGAAGAATAAAAAAAGTTGGATCGCGCGGCGAGCGTGGTGTTGGACATGGCCGCGGCCGATCGTAGCCGACTACCAATGGATCGGCGCGCCGTCGCGGAGGAAGGCGCCTGAGGGTCCGTCGCTGCCGAGGCTCGGAGCCGCTCGCGGCGGCGTCCTCTGTAGAGGTCTCTTCGGGGCGGTTATAACCAGGTGATCTCGGCCGCTTCGAAGTTGAAGTAGATCCACAGCCCTGGGACCGCGGCGCCGTTCGGGTTGAGGTCGTCGAGATCGTCGATCGGCGGGTCGTTGAGCTGACAGCCGCCAGCGCCGGCGATCGTCTCCCAGAGGTTAAAAGGGTAGATGCTGACCTCGCCGGTGATGCCCTTGATCGCCGCCTCGCTGAGCCACCCGCGCAAGGTGCCGCGGATCAGGGTCCCTTCGCCGTAGGAGGCGGTGATGACCATCTGCTCGAGAGGGAGGCGTGTGATGTCTTGGTCGATGCGGAACGCGAAGTCGGTGGGCTCGGAGATCAAGCAGGGGGGCTCGCTGACCGCTAGCATGGGCTCGATGTAGTCGAGGTTGCGCGAGCCCTCGACGACGGCGTCACAGGCGCCGTCGAGCCGCCGCTCCGCCTTCGTCGTGGCGATCGGCGAGCCCATGACGTCGGAGCAGACGTCGCCCAGACAATTCGCCTCGGAGATCCGCAGGGTCGGCGCGGCCGAGTCGAGCTCGAGCGGGTGGATCAGCAGGACGAGGTTGAGGCTGCCGTCTTCGATGTTCGGGGCGATCCCGGCGCCGTTGAGCAGCGCGGTGATGTCCGAGCAGGTCATACCGTCGAGCATGAAGTAGAGGTGTGGATCGACGAAGGCGAGCGAGGTGAGCCGAAACGCGGTCGCGGGCTCGAGCTCCCCCTCGGTGGCGCTGTCGGCCGTGGTCGCGCCGTCGGTGGCGGTCGAGGTGGCGCTGACGGTGGTCGCGTCGGCGGTGGTCGCGTCGGCGGTTGACGTCGACGTGGCGTCGGTGTCCACCGGGATGTCCTGGAAGCAGGCGCTCGCCAAGAGCGCCGTGAGCGTCGGTCTGTGCGCCCCGGCGAGCATGGGCTAGTCGATCCACTCCACGCGGGTCGCGGTGAAGTTTAAATAGAACCACACGCCGCGGGTGAGCACGTTCGGGTCGGGGTCGGGGTCGGTGTCGTCGACGATCGACGCCGGCATGCAGCAGGTCTCGCTGCCAGCGATCGTCTCCCAGAGGTTGAAGGGGATCCCGGCGATCTCGCTGTTGATCGCGGCGGCCTCGCTGGCGCTCAAATAGCCGGTCAAGACGCCTTGGACGAGGTTCTCGATCGGCGGGCTGGTGGCGTAGCGCGCCGCGATGACCCAGCTGCGGAGGTAGAGCGCGGGTAGAGATGTGCCGAGCATCGGTAAGACGAAGTCAGCGCGCTGCGTCGAGAAGTGCACCGGATCGGGCTTGTTGGGCGGGGTGTAGAGGGGGTTGGTCGTGCCGGGCCAGACCGCGTCATAAGGCGCGTCTGCGGCGTTCTGGGCGTCGACCGGGGTGAACGCGCCGCCGGGCTTGAACGAGCACGTGGTCTTGCCGGTGCCGATGACGCAGGCGCTGTCGACAAAATGCAGGCGGACCGCGGGGGCGCTCGGGTCGAGCTGGTCGAAGAGGAGCACGAGGTTGAGCTCACCCTTGCTGATCTCGTCGGCGAGCGAGGGCAGGAGAAAATTGGTGACGTCGGTGCAGGTGCCGGCGACCGAGAAGTAGAAGTGGGGGTCCACCAGGGTGAGCTGGGTGATCCGGAAGGCGTGCAGGCCTGGCGCGGGCTCGCCGGTGGTCGAGGGGTCGGAGGTCGCGGTCTCGTCGGAGGTGGAGGAGCTGCTGCTGCTGCTGCTGGCCGGGCAGGTGCCTTGGCGATCGCAGGCGAGCTCGAGGAAGGCGCCGTCGTAGCAGCCGGCGATCACACAAAAGACCGCGGAGGCGGCCCAGGGCGCGCGGATCTGCGACGTAGGGGGCACAGCAGAGAATGCTAGCCGAACTCGGCAGCGATTGCGCTGCGGCGATCTCTTGCCGAGCGCGCGGGGCTCAACCACTATGCTGCGATGTACGTGACGCTCACCGGCTCAGCGCGCTCGGCCGCGATCGCCCGCGGCGCGCTCATGGCGTCGGCGCTGCTGCTCGCGGGCTGCGTCGGCGGGGGCGATGAGGGCGATGAAGGCGCAGAGTCGAGCACAGGCGCGGAGGTGGAGGCGGGGATCTGCGGGCGCTTCCTCGCCTGCGCCGAGGCGCTCCAGGACGAAGATCTGGCGGCGCACCGCGCGACGTACGCGGGCGCAGGCTCGTGCTGGGGGGCGACGATCGACGAGCAGCGGGGCTGCGTCGACGCCTGCAAGGAGGGCCTCGCTGGCGGTGAGGCGGCGGCGCCCGGCGAGGCGGCCTGCGCGCCGCCGAAGCGGGTCGACGACGCGGTGCTCGAGATCGGCCACGCGGTCTTTGACCCCTTCGACCCCTTCGCCTGGCCGACGTGGGAGCGCCTCGAGGACGGCGACCCGCTGCCGATGGTCCGCGGCGGCCAAGGGCTGCTGATGTTCGCGGTCGGCCTGCGCGGCGCGAACTTCGTGATCGGCGACGACCCCTTCGACTTCAGCGACCCGATGATGCCGCAGATCGACCTGTGGATGGACATCGAGGGCCACAACGTCGGCTTCGCCGGCCACTTCGCGCGGGTCTACAACTACCCGATCCCGTTCCAGCCGATGGCCGACGATCCAGGGGTGCTCGAGTTCATGTACGTGTCGATCATCGTGCCGGACGCGCTCTCGGATCCGTACGTGGTCGACGGCAAGCCGGGCAAGATCTGGCTCGAGATGCAGCCGTTCGGCGAGGCGCCGATCGTGCGCGAGCTCGACGTGGTAGCCGTGGTCGAGGGCGTGTAGCGGCCGGGAGGTCTGTGGATGCGGGGGGCGCGGGAGCGCGCGGTGAAGGCGCTGTCTCGCGCGCTTTCGCTGTGGTAGACGGGGGGCCTCGTGCGGCACTTCTTGACCACCCTCGACTACTCTCGCGCCGAGATCGAGGCGCTCCTGGCCGACGCGCGTCGGCTCAAGTCCGGACCCGCGGCGCCGACGCTGGCGGGCAAGTCGATCGCGCTGCTGTTCTTCAACCCGTCGCTGCGCACTCGGACGAGCTTCGAGCTGGGCATGCACCAGCTCGGCGGCAAGGCGATCGTGCTGGAGCCGGGTAAGGGCGCCTGGCCGATCGAGTTCGACGACGGGGCGATCATGGACGGCGAGCCGGAGGAGCACGTCCGCGAGGTCGCGCAGGTGCTCTCGCGCTACGTCGACGCGATCGCGGTGCGGGCGTTCCCGAAGTTTAAGCGCTGGGAGGAGGACCGCGAGGACAAGGTGATCAACGCGTTCGCTCGCTACGCGACGGTGCCGGTGATCAACATGGAGACGATCACGCACCCGTGCCAAGAGCTGGCGCTGGCGCTGACGCTGCAGGAGAAGCTCGGCGGCACCGACGGCAAGAAGATGCTGGTGACGTGGACGTACCACCCGCGGCCGCTGAACACGGCGGTCGCTAACTCGGCGCTGATCATCGCGGCGAAGATGGGGATGGACGTGACGCTGCTGTGCCCGAGCGAGGCGTACACGCTCGATCCGCGCTACATGAGCGCGGCGGCGGAGATGACGGCGGCGCAGGGGCGGACGTTGACGATCAGCCACGACATCGACGAGGCCTACGCCGGCGCGGATATCGTCTACGCGAAGAGCTGGGGGGCCCTGCCGTTCTTCGGGCGCTGGGAGGAGGAGCGGCCGCTGCGCGAGGCGAGCCGCCATTTCATGGTCGACGCGGAGAAGATGGCGAAGACGCCGGGCGCGCTCTTCAGCCACTGCCTGCCGGTGCGCCGCAACGTGAAGGTGACGGACGAGGTGCTGGACTCGCCGCGGGCGATCCACGTCGACGAGGCCGAGAACCGGATCCACGTGCAGAAGGCGCTGATGGACGCGCTGCTGCGCGGGCGGCTCGGCTGACCGCCGAGCGGTCGTTGGTGCTGCAACAAAGACGGAAAGAACGGGAGTCGCCTTGAGCTCGATACCTACCTCTGACCTCGTCGTGCTGGCCTTCTCAGGCGGCCTCGACACCTCGTTCTGCGTGCCGTACCTGCGTGAGCGCGGCCTCAAGGTGATCACGCTCTTCGTCGACACCGGCGGGGTGGACGCGGAGGAGCGCCGCTACATCGAGGAGCGGGCGCGGGCGCTCGGGGCCGTCGAGCACGTGACGGAGGACGGCGCGCAGGCGATCTGGGACGAGGTGGTGGTGCCGCTGGTGCAGGGCGGGCAGCTCTATCAGGACGTGTACCCGCTGCTGGTCTCGGACCGGTACGTCATCGTCGAGCGGGCGCTGGCGCTGTGCGACGCGCGCGGCACCCGGGCGTTCGCGCACGGCTGCACGGGCATGGGCAACGATCAGGTGCGCTTCGACCAGACGGTGCGCTCGCTCGGGGAGTACGAGATCCTGGCGCCGATCCGCGAGATCCAGCGCGAGAACCCGGCGGTGCGCGCGTACGAGGCGGAGTACCTGCGGGCGCGCGGCTTCGCGGTGCGGGCGAAGACGGCGCGTTATTCGATCAACCACAACCTGCTCGGGGTGACCGCCTCCGGGGCGGAGATCGACGAGTTCGAGGCGCCCGGCGATGAGACGTGGACGATCTGCGCGCACCCGTCGCGGTGGCCTCGGGCGCCGCTGCGGCTGACGATCGACTTCGAGCGCGGCGTGGCGGTGGGGATCGACGGGGCGCGGATGGCAGGGCCGGCGCTGCTGCGCCAGCTCAACGAGGCGCTGGGGGCGTATGGGGTGGGGCGCGGGATCTACACGGGAGACACGACGATCGGCCTCAAGGGGCGGATCGTGTTCGAGTGCCCGGGCCTGACGGGGCTGCTGACGGCCCACCGCGCGCTCGAGGAGGCGATCCTGTCGGCGCCGCAGAACAGCTTCAAGCCGCAGGTCGCGAAGAAGTGGGTGGAGCTGGTGTACCGCGGGTTCTTCTTTGAGCCGCTCAAGGACGACCTCGAGGCGTTCATCCGCTCGAGCCAGGAGGCGGTGAGCGGCTCGGTGACGCTAGAGACCCACGGCGGCGCGCTGCTGCCGGTCGCGATCCGCTCCGAACATATCCTGCGCAGCAAGGGGGCCGTGTACGCGCAGTCGGCGGACTGGGGCGCGGTGGAGGCGGAGGGGTTTATTAAGTTATTCGGCATGAGCTCGACGCTGTCGGCGCGGGTGAACCCGCGCCGGCGCTCGTCGGGGCAGGTGCCGCGGTGACAGAGGCGCTGCTGGCGGCGACGCTGGAGCACCTGGGGCGGCTGGTGGCGTTTGACACGCGCAACCCGCCGCGGGCGATCGATGAGGGCGGGATCTTCGGGTACCTGGGCGAGCGGCTGCGGACGTGCGGGTTTGTGTGTGAGGTGCGCTCGCTGGGCGACGGGTGCGTGTCCTTGTTGGCGACGCGGGGGGACCCGAAGTTGCTGCTGAATGTGCACGTGGACACAGTGCCGGCGGACCCGGGGTGGACAAGGGGATCCGCTGGCGCTGCGGGTCGAGGATGATCGGGCGATCGGGCTGGGCGCGTGCGATATCAAGGGGGCGGCGGCGGCGCTGCTGGCGGCGGCGGCGGTGACGGATGGGCCGGGCGCGCTGCTGTTCTCGTCGGACGAGGAGGCGGGGCAGAGCCGCTGTATCCGCGATTTTTTGGGGCGACGGCGCTTCGCGGAGGTGCTGGTGGCGGAGCCGACGCGCTGCGAGGCGATCGCGGAGCACCGCGGGATCGCGAGCGCGACGGCGACTTTTTCGGGGATCGGCGGGCACGCGTCGGCGGCGCGGGCGCTCTCAGACTCGGCTGTGCACGCGGCGGTGCGCTGGGCGAGCGCGGCGCTGGCGGCGGCGAGCGACTCTGAGCATGGCTCAGAGGACATGTCTGATCGCGCGAGCGCGGGGCGGCTCCGCGGGCTGCGCCTGAACTTGGGGCGGATCGAGGGCGGGCAGAAGCCGAACATGATCGCGGCGGAGGCGATGATCCGCTTCGGGGTGCGGCCGCCGCCGGATCTGCCGCCAGCGCAGGCGTTGGCGCGCCTGGCGGCGCTGGCGGCGGAGCCGTCGCGGGCGACGTTCACGCCGGGCTTCCTGGCGCCGCCGCTGCCGGCGCGCCCGCCGGGGTCGTTGGCGGCGGCGCGCGCGGCGGCGGCGGCGCTGGCGGGGCGGCTGGGGCTGACGATGGGGGCGCCGGTCGACTTCTGGACCGAGGCGGCGCTGTTCTCCGAGGCCGGCGCGAACGTGCTGGTCTATGGGCCAGGTGACATCGCCCAGGCGCACACGGCGGGCGAGCACGTCGCGCTCGCCGAGCTGGCCCGCGCCGCCGCGACCTACGGCCGCCTGCTCGGCGGGGCGCCCCTGTGAGAGAGAGTTTGCGAGAGAAGGACTATGGCGACGACTCGTGAGCTGATCGTCAAGCTGCTGCGGAGCCTCGGCGGTCGTAAGGAGGTCGAGCTCTACCTCAAACAATTCGCGAGCGTCGATCAGCGGCGCTTCGCGGTGATTAAGGTCGGCGGGGGGCTGCTGGCGGAGGATCTCGAGGGGCTGAGCTCGTCGTTGATGTTCTTGCAGCAGGTGGGGCTGACGCCGGTGGTGATCCACGGGGCTGGGCCGCAGCTCGCGGCGGCCTTCGCGGAGGCGGGGATCGACGGCGACCGTTGGGAGGATCGGACCTCGCCGCGGGCGCTCGAGCTGGTGCGCCGGGTGTTTCGCCAGGAGAACCTGCGGCTGGTCGACAGCCTCGAGGAGATGGGGGCGCGCGGGCGGCCGATCGTCGGCGGGGTGTTCGAGGCGGAGCTCGACGCGGACGCGCCGCGCGAGCAGTGGGTGCGGATCACCCAGATCCACGCGGCGGCGGTGGAGTCGAGCATCCGCGCGGGGGCGATGCCGATCCTCGCGAGCATCGGCGAGACCGCGGGCGGGCAGCTCCTCGACCTCGGCCCAGACGCGGCGACGTTGGCGTTGGCGCGGGCGCTGGAGCCGTACAAGATCGTGCTGCTGCGGGCCGCCGGGGGGCTGCGCGACGACTTCGGCGAGCGGATCTCCTCGATTAACCTGGCGGAGGACTATGAGCCGCTGCTGGCGGAGCCGTGGGTTTCGCCGGCGCTCCGGCACAAGCTCGAGCTGATCCACGCGCTGCTGAGCGAGCTGCCGCGCTCGTCGTCGGTGTCGATCACGTCGCCCGACCTGCTGGCGCGCGAGCTGTTCACGCACAAGGGCTCAGGCACGCTGATCCGCGTGGGTGAGCGGGTGCGCTGCCACCACTCGCTGGAGACGGTGGACCTGCCGCGCTTGGCCGAGCTGCTGCGGGCGTCGTTCGGGCGGCCGCCGGTGCTCGACTATTTTGAGAAAAAACCGATCTGGCGGATCTACCTCGCGGACTCGTACCGGGCGGCGGCGATCCTGACGGAGGAGGGGCCGATCCCGTACTTGGACAAATTCGCGACCACCGGCGACGCGCAGGGCGAGGGGATCGGCGGGTCGCTGTGGCAGCGGCTCGGTCGCGAGGTGCCCAGGCTGTACTGGCGGGCGCGCGTGGATAACCCGATCAACGCGTGGTACTTCCAGCGGGCGGACGGCTCGTATACGCGCGGCGAGTGGACGGTGTTCTGGCTCGGGATCACGGACTTCAAGACGATCGAGGAGTGCGTCGAGCGGGCCCTCGCGGCGCCAGCGACGCTCAAGGCCCACGCGATCGGACCTGTCCCATGAGCCACTTCTCTCAAAGACCAAAGGACGTGCGGACGGTCGGGCTGGTGGGGGCGCGCGGCTACGCGGGCGGCGAGCTGGTGGCGCTGCTGGCTCGCCACCCGCGGCTGCGGCTGACGCGGGCGGCTTCACGACAAGGGGTGGGCGGGCCGCTCGCGGCGACGCTCGCGGCGGCGCCCGCCGATGTTTTTCTGGAGGAGATGACGCCGGAGCGGGTCGCGGCGTGGCCAGTCGACGCGCTGGTGCTGGCGCTGCCGAACGATCTGGCGGCGCCGTTTGTGGCGGCGGTCGACGCGCTCGGAGGGGCGGGGCCGGTGATCGTCGATCTGTCGGCGGACTACCGCTTCACGCCAGGGTGGGCGTACGGGCTGCCAGAGCGCGGCCGGGCGGGGATCGTCGGGGCGCGGCGGATCGCGAACCCGGGCTGCTATGCGACGGGGATCCAGCTCGGGATCGGGCCCGCGCTGGAGCTGCTCGCGGGCCCGCCGCACGCGTTCGGGGTGTCGGGGTACAGCGGGGCAGGGACGACGCCTTCGCCGCGCAACGACCCGGCGCGGCTGCGCGACAGCTTGATCCCGTACGCGTTGACGGGGCACCTGCACGAGCGCGAGGCGTCGCATCACTTGGGGCGCGAGGTGCACTTCACGCCGCACGTGGCGCCGTTCTTCCGCGGGATCTCGTTGACGTTGGCGCTGCCGCTGCGGGGGTCGATCGCGGCGGAGGCGCTGCGTGAGCGGTACGCGGCGGCCTACGCGGGGGAGCCGCTGATCACGGTGACCGCGGAGGTCCCCGAGGTGAGGGCGGCCGCGGGCCAGCACGGCGTGACGATCGGCGGCTTCGCGGTCGGTGAGGCGCACGCGGTGGTGATCGTGACGCTCGACAACCTGCTCAAAGGGGCAGCGACGCAGGCGCTGCAGAACCTCAACCTCGCGCTCGGAGCGGCGGAGATGCTCGGGATCGTCGATGACCAAACCACTGTGGGATAAAGGCGGCGGCGCGCTCGACGCGGCGGCGCAGCGCTTCTGCGCGGGCGACGACGTGACGCTCGATCGCGCGCTCTTTCTCTACGACGTGCGCGCCTCAAAGGCGCACGTGGCCGGGCTCGCGCGGATCGGGGTGATCTCGAGCGAAGAGGCGACGGCCCTGCGCGGCGGCCTCGACGAGGTCGCGACGGAGTTCTTGACGGGGGCGTTCGTGCTCGACGAGCGCTTCGAGGACGGACACTCGGCGATCGAGCACCTGCTGGGCGAACGGCTCGGGGACATCGGCCGCAAGGTGCACACGGGGCGCTCGCGCAACGACCAGGTGCTGGTGGCGGCGCGCCTGCACCTCAAGGACGCGCTGGTGGACCTTGAGGCGCGCTGCCTGGCGGCGGCGGGGTCTTGTTTGGCCCGCGCGGCGGCGACGGCTGAGGTGGCGATGCCGGGCTATACGCACCTGCAGCGGGCCGTGCCGTCGTCGCTGGGGGCGCTCTTCGCGGGGCACGCGGAGGCGCTGCTGGACGACGCGGAGACCGCGGCCGCGGCGCGCGCGCGGATCGACGCGTCGCCGCTGGGCACGGCGGCGGGGTATGGGGTGAACCTGCCGCTGGATCGCGACGGCGTGGCGCGCGAGCTGGGCTTCGATCGGGCGCAGGTCTCGCCGATCTACGCGCAGAACAGCCGCGGCAAGCTGGAGCTGCTGGCGGTGCAGGCGCTGCACCAGGCGCTGCTGTCGGTGCGGCGGCTCGCGTGGGATCTGTCGCTGTTCACCACCGCGGAGTTCGGCTTCATCCTGCTGCCGGACGCGTACACGACGGGGTCGTCGATCATGCCGCAGAAGCGCAACCCGGACGTGGTGGAGCTGCTGCGGGCGCTGCCCGCGGCGGCCGAGGGGGCGATGGCCGAGCTGAGCGGGCTGCTGTCGCTGCCGAGCGGCTACCACCGCGACCTGCAGGCGAGCAAGGCGCCGGCGATCCGCGCGTTCGCCCGCGGTCTGGAGGGTCTGGCGCTTGTACCTGACCTTGTGGCCAGGTTGTACTTCGACGAGGCGCGGATGCTAGCGGCGATCACGCCGGATCTTCACGCGACGGACCGGGCGATCGAGCTCGCGGGCGAGGGGGTGCCCTTCCGCGACGCGTACCGCCGCGCCGCGGCGGAGGCGGCGGACCCCGAGGGGCTGGCGGGGCGATCGGCGGCGGCGAGCCTGCGCGCGCGGGTGTCGCTCGGCGGGGCCGGTAACCTCGGCCTCGAGCGCCTGGAGGCGCGGGCGGCGGCGCTGCGCGCGGCGGCGGCGCGCGGCTGAGGCGAGGAGCCGTTACACTGGCGGTGATGCCCATCGCGACCACGCGTCTGTATCCACGCGCCGCCGCCACGCGCGCGCTCACGCTCCTCATCGCCCTCACGGCCTTGTCCGGCTGCGCCCGGGTCTTTCAGGACGAGGTCGGCGTGCGCCGCCGGTTCGGCGCGATCCAGGACCAGGTCTTGGAGCCAGGTCTGCGCTGGTACAACCCGTTCACCACGCGCCTCTTCAAGCTGAAGACGCGGACGGTGAACATCGAGATCGAGCCGGGGCTGCCGTCGAAGGAGGGGCTGACGGTGCGCTCGGAGATCTCGATCCTGTACCGGACGAAGGCCGAGTTCGCGCCGGCGATCATGCGCCAGACGGGGATGAACTACGAGACCGAGGTGATCCTGCCGGTCTTCCGCTCGGCCTCGGCGGACGTGTGCGCGCGCTTCGACGCGAAGGACATGCACAGCGCGTCGCGCCGGCAGATCGAGGAGGACATCCAAAAGAGGATGATGGAGGTGCTGGAGCCGCGCGGCTTCGTGATCGAGGCGGTGCTGCTGAAGAGCATCGCCCTGCCGGCGGGGCTGTCGAGCGCGATCGAGGACAAGCTGCAGGCGGAGCAGCTCGCGCAGCGGATGGAGTTCGAGCTTCAGCGCGAGAATTCGGAGGCGCAGCGGGTGGTGATCTCGGCGGAGGCGCGGCGAAAGACGCAGCTCATCGACGCGGAGGCGGCCCGTGACGCGCTGGTCGTGCAGGCAGAGGGTGATAAGGCGGCGGCGCTGATCCGGGCGGAGGGGACCGCGAACGCGAACGAGCTGATCAACCGGACGACCACGCCGAACGTGCTCAAGTTCCGGGCGCTCGAGGCGTACCGCGAGCTCGCGCGCTCGAGCAACGCGAAGGTGATCCTGACCGACGGCAAGAGCGTCCCGCTGCTCAACCTGACGCCGTGAGCGGTGTAGACTCGGCGCGCACGTATGAGCGAGCGCGCCTTCATCCCGGTCAACGTCGCGGCACTGACGATCTCGGACACGCGCACGCTCGCGGAGGATCGGTCGGGGCAGATCCTCGTCGATATGTTGAGCGCGGCCGGGCACAACGTCGCCGCTCGTGAGCTCGTGCGCGACGAGATCGAGGAGATCCGGGGGGCGCTGCGCCGCTGGATCGCGGACCCCTCGGTCGACGTGATCATCACGACGGGCGGGACCGGGGTGACGCCGCGGGACGTGACGCCCGAGGCGCTCGCGCCGCTGGTGAGCAAGCCGATCCCAGGCTTCGGGGAGCTCTTTCGTTGGCTCTCGTTCGCGGAGATCGGGACGTCGACGATCCAGAGCCGCGCCGAGGCGGCGCTGTGCGACGGGACGTTTGTGTTCCTACTTCCTGGATCGCCTGGCGCGGTCCGTACGGCGCTCGACAAGATCTTGCTGGCGCAGCTCGATCACCGCCATCGGCCCTGTAACTTCGTCGAGCTGCTGCCGCGGATCCGCGGCCGGTGAGCCGCTGCGCGCGCCGGCTCGCTCAGATCACGTCCTCCGAGAGGTCCTCTTCGCGGTGGCGGCCGCTCGGCCGAGGCCGGCTGGCGGCGGGGGCGCTGGGGGCCTCGCGCGGGGCGGGCTCGCGTGCCGGGGCGTCGTCGCCGGCGGGCAAGCCGTTGATCCGCTCGCGCAGCTCCTTGCCGATCTTGAAGTAGGGCAGGCGCTTGGGCGCGACCTTGACCGGGTCGCCGGTGCGCGGGTTTCGGCCCTCGTAGGGCTTGTAGTGGCGGACGGTGAAGGTGCCGAAGCCGCGGATCTCGATCCCTTCGTCGCGCTTCATCGCCTCGATCATCGCGTCGAAGATGGTGCTCACGGCCACTTCCGCGCGCGCCTTGGTCAGCTTGGCCTCTTCAGCCACCCTCTCGATGAGTTCGGACTTGGTCACCGTCGGCTCGCCTCTGTCACCACCGATGCTAAGGCGAAAAATCTAGGCATATCAAGGGGTAAGACGATGACCTCGGCGGGGGCGACTTGCCGCGGTCGGCTCGGGTACAATGGCGGGCGGCGTGGCTCCGTCGCGGGCCATAAAATTCGCGGGAAGAGGTGTCTGAGGTGAAGCGTGCCGGGGCTGAGATGGCAGCAGAGCTGATCGAGAGCGCGAGCGCGGCGGCGCCGACAGAGCTCCGCGAAGGCGCCGAGGAGCTGCTGCTGACGCGGGCGCGCGGCGGCGAGGCTCGGGCGCTGCGCGAGATCTACGACGCCTATCAAGGGCTGGTGCGGGCCCACCTCCACCGCTTGCTCGGCTCAGACTCCGAGATCGATGACATCACCCAGATCGTCTTCGCGCGCGCGTTCGGGGCGATCGACCGCTTCCGCGGGGGCTCGACGATCGCGACCTGGCTGTACAGGATCACCGCCAACACCACCCATAACCTGCTGCGTCAGCGCTACCGCGGGGCTCGCCTCAAGGCGGCGCTGCGGTGGTTCGATGAGGGCCGCGGCGGCCATATGAGCGCGCAGAATATGGACGCCCGCCGGCAGGCGACGCAGCTCCTGCAGGGGCTGCACCCCGACCTGCGCGAGGTCTTTGTCCTCTATCACCATGAGGGCCTGACGCTGCACGAGATCGCGGCGATCCTCGAGAAGCCGGTGTCGACGATCGGTGACCGCCTGGGTCGCGCTCGTCGGCGCTTGCACGCGCTGATCGAAGGGGCGCGCTAGGACGACCGATATGTCTGCTCCTCCTCCCCCGCCTCGCCGCTATGGCTGCCTCGAGCGCCGCGAAGACGCGGAGCTGGCGGTCAGCGGACGCTTGTCGGAGGCGGCGCGGGAGCGTTATGAGGATCATTGCTGGCGATGCCGACCCTGCCGTGAGGCGCATGAGCTGCTGGCCGCGATCTACCGCGGGCCGGCGGCGCCGCGGCGGCAGGGGCTCGACGCGGAGGCCGAGTTTTCGGCGATCTTGATGCGGGTGGCCGAGGCGAAGCGGGCCTCTGTGAGCCCGCTCGGCGCGCTGGGGCTCGCCGGCCTGGTGGCGATGGCGCTGACCGTGGCGCTGTTTCTGTGGAGCGGCGCGCCGAGCGGCTCACCCTTCTCGCCGAGCTCGCTGGCGCCGATCGCCTACCAAATGCCCGACGACCCGGTGCGACCGCTCGGCCACCCGGCGATGCTCTACGGGCGGGCGCTGCACGGCTCGGGGAAGCTCTTGGATCCGGCCCAGGAGCCGATCGAGGGCGGCGCCTTTCGGGTCGGTACGACCTTGGTGACGGAGGCGGGCGAGTCGCTGCAGGCGCAGCTGCTCGGGCGCATGCTGATCAACATCACCCCGAATACGCGGCTGCGCTGGTCGGCGATCGGCAACGGGCGCGTCGATCTCGAGCTGCTGGGCGGCAACGTAGCGATCCGCTACGAGCGCGAGCCGGAGGATCCGCTGCTGGTGGTGCACACCCCGTCCGCGGACGTTCACGTGGTCGGCACGGTGTTTACGGTCTCGGTGTCGGACGGAGGCGACGCCGAGGTCGCGGTGCTGCGCGGGCGGGTCGAGGTGCGCGAGCCGGGCAGCGAGCAGACGATCTCCGAGGTGTGGGCGGGGAATCGGTTCGACGTGAAACGTTCGTTCCACGCCGACGTGGGGCGCCATGAGGTCGCGGTCGCGCTGCCGCTCTCGTACGAGACCCGCGGGCGCCGCGCAGGGGCCGTGGACGGCGGGATCCCGACGGATTGGGTGGTGCCCGGGCTTCCTGATGAGCCGCGCCTGCGCAACGTTGATAACATCGTCGAGATCACCGGCTCACGCCGGCAGGGGCGGGTGCTCCGCGCCTCAGCTCGCAGCCCGAGGGGGGGCGGCGACGACGGGCAAGCGCTGCTCGAGATGCTGCTCCTCGAGGTCGAGGCGACCCGCACGGAGGCGCTGCAGGCGGAGCTGAGCCGCTGCCGTGAGCTCTACTTGACGGTCGAGACCCGCTATCGCGCGGCGCAGTGCCTCGGGGACCTGGTCGCCCGCTACGGCGCTCGCGACCAGCCGGAGGTGTGGCTGTTGATCGGCGGCCTGCGTATGGACTACGCGGGCGACTATCAGGCGGCGAAGGCCGACTTCCGCCGCTTCCTCGGGCTGGCTCCCGAGCACCCGGAGGCCGAGCTGGCCCGGTATCGCCTCTGGCTCGCGAGCACCGAGCAAGGGAACATCCAGGAGGCGATCGCGCACGGTCGGGATTATCTGCGGGCGCACCCGACCGGCCGCTTCGTCGGCCAGGTCCTGCGGCGCTTCCCAGGTCTGACGCGGGAGCTCCAGCCATGAGCTGCCCTCGGCGACGCCGTGGATCCGTTGAAATTAATTCATTGTTTTAATTTATAGTCGGCCAAAGGGCGCGACCATGGGGCTCAGTCACACTCTCGTCGATGTGTTCAAGCGCTTGGTCGGGATCGCCAAGGAGCCTGCGGTGCTGACCCTCGACGACGGCGCGCTCGCGGCGGCGGTCGACGTGGACGAGGACGCGGAGGACGGCGAGGACGACGAGCAGGCGACGGTCGAGGACGACTGGGCGGACATGCAGGCCTTCGTCGCGCGTTGTGAGGCTGAGGCGCTCGACCTGGCGGGCGTGGACCCCACCGATCCGGACGCCTACTGGGCGATGCACCAGCGGATCGAGGCCGCTGGCGCGGCAGGGAGCCGCGAGGAGCGGGCGCGCGGGGCCGGCTTCAAGGACGCCCGCCACTGGGACTCGGTGAGCCACTACCTGCGGGCCCGTTGGTCCGAGCTGGTGAGGGGCGAGGGCGGCGCGTCGGTCCAAGAGAAGGCGGAGTTCCGCGCGGCGGCGGAGCGCGCAGGTCGTCGATAGTAATTTCGCGGCGCCGCGGATCCTTGGAAAAACAAAGAAAAAGCCGCCGCGGCGCGGGGCCACGGCAGCTCTCAGGGGCTCAGACCCGTCCGCGTCACTTCTTCAGGGACTTGCAGGCGGCGAGCGCGTTGGCCTGCTGGTCGGCCTGCGAGGCGGTGGTCTCACAAGCGTAGGTCTGGCCGTCGATGGTCCGCGAGACCTGCACCCAGTAGTTCTTGCCGAGGCCGCCCTCGTTGACGAAGGTGAGCGCCCAGCCGTCGGCGAGGGTCTCTTCGGCCATGTCGGTGCCAGTGTACATGTCGGTCGCCTCTTTCTTGGCGTCCTCGAGGGTCTTGGGGAAGAAGTCGCCGGCGGGCTTGACGGTGACGACCAAGCCGGTCCCGCGGATCATCTGGCTGCCCATCATGTCTTCGATGGTGGCGTCGCCGGGGCCGTCGATCTTGAGGCCGAGCTTGGCGATGTCGTGGGTCTTGGGACCATCAGCCTTGGGGGCGTCGGCCTTGGGAGCGTCGGCCTTGGCGGCCTCAGCCTTGTCGTCCTTCTTGTCGCCCGTGGCGGCCGGCGTGCCGCCGCCGCAAGCGAAGGAGAGGAGGAGGGGGAGCGTGATCAGGATGTTGCGCATGGGTGCTTCCTTACTGGGCGCGCGAGCGAGCCGTTCAAAAACGCCCACCGCGGCCGGCGGAGGATCGTGCGAAAGCGCGAGCGCGTCAAGTTTGAGATGTCGACAGCGACGCGCCGAGGTGCGCATGTGGCGCTACCGACAAAGAGGCCGGCGAGCTGTGGTACACGCCGACCATGCGCCTCGCCCTCCCTGCCTTCCAATTCCGCTTCTTGCCGGCGATGGGGAACGTCATCTACCCCGGAAATTTCCACCCGATCGGCAGCCAGCGGGGCGCGGAGTTGATGGTCGATCGCGCGCTCTCGAGCGGCGCGCCTGCCCCAGGCGCCGGCGGGCGGTGGCTGGTGGTCGGCGGCTCGGGCGGGTTCGGCTCAGCGGCGCGCGTGGCTCTTGGGGCAGGTCACGGGGCGCACACGCTCAACGTCTCGCTCGACGCGCAGCCGCAGCCGGAGAGCACCAACAAGATCCGCAAGATCGGCTCGCCGGGGTTCCACCGCAACGTCGCGATCGAGCGGCGGCTGCGGGCGCTCGGCCTGCGCGCGCGTACGGTCGACGGCGACGCGTTCAGCCCGACGCTGCGCGCCCAGGCGTTCGCGGCGATCCGCGAGCAGCTCGGCGGGCCGCTGGACGGGCTGGTGTGGGCGCTGGCGGCGCCGCGGGCGACCGACCCGCGCACCGGGAAGGCGGTGAGCTCGGCGCTGCGGCCGCTGGGTCGCGCGGTGAAGGTGAAGACGTTCAGCGGGCGTGAGGGGGCTGAGTCGCCGAAGATCGTCGAGTTCGAGCTGACGCCGGGCTCGCCCGAGGAGGCGATCGCGACGATCTACGTGATGGGCGGGCGGGTGATCGAGGAGTGGGTGCAGGAGCTGCTGGCCGCCGAGCTGCTGGCGCCGGGCTTCCGCCTGCTGACGATCTCGTACCGCGGTAACCCGCTGAACGAGGCGATCTACCGCAACGGCCTGATCGGGCTGGCGAAGGCGGACCTCGAGTTCACGACGCGGGCGCTCGATGCTGTCCTAAAAGACAGGGTCGGCGGACGGGCGCTGGCGGTCGAAGGCCCAGCGGTGGTGACCGAGGCTTCTGGCGGGATCCCCGGCGTACCCTTCTATATGGCGCTGCTGCGCGAGGCGATGGCCGAGCGCTTCGAGGACCCGCTCGCGTCGATGCAGCGGCTCTTCGCTGAGAAGAACGGGCGGGTCGGCGAGCCGGTGGTCGATGAGGAGGGGCTGGTGCGTATGGACGATCGGGAGCTCGATCCGGCGGTGCAAGGGCCGCTGGCGGCGCGCTTCGCCGGCTATGAGGTCGGGGCGCCCTTCGAGGTGGAGCTCTACGAGCGCTTCCTCCGCGAGTACGCGCGCACTCGCGGCTTCGAGGTCGAGGGCGTCGATTACGCGGCCGAGTTCGACACCGACGCGCTCTGAGGCGCGACGCGGGCCGCTAGTCGCGGTTGTCGTCGCTCTCCCCGGCGGGGCCCTCCTCGTGGACGCCGTCCTCCTCGCCGGGTTCGAGCTCGATCGACCAATTGATCTTGTGGAGGATGATCCGACGGCGCAGCGCGTGGCGGGAGATCCCCAGCGCCTCGGCGGCCCTGCCGATCGAGCCGGTGTTCGCCAGCGCGAGCTCGCAGAGGCGCCGCTCGACGGTGTCCAAATTAAAAGTGTCGATGGCGATGCGTGGCTTGGTCGGTGGGTCGCTCTTGCTCATGACAGTTCGCCTCAGACGACATGGTAGAAACCGCGCATGTGGGCTGTCAATCGGCCGCGGGGACGGCGCGGCGTCAGCGCGGCTCGCCGCCGCCGGTGAGGTCGATGCGCCGCCAGGCGCCGCCGCGGAAGCGCCAGCCGAACACGAGGGTGAGGCAGACAAAATAGACGACCATCACCCAGGTGGCCCCGACCGCGCCGCCGTCGGCGATGTTGACGACGAGGTGGGCGAGCGGCAGCCAGACCAGCCAGGCGAGGGCGATCCGGGCGCCGAGGCACCAGGTGGTGTCGCCGGCGGCGCGGAGGGCTTCGCTGAGGGTCATCGCGATAGCGTCGAAGATCTGCCAGGCGGCGCTGATCATCAGGAGCACCGCGCCGAGCTCGACCACGGCGGCGGCTGGCGCGTCTTCGCTGGCGAAGAGGCTCATCAGCGGGCCAGGGAGCGCGACGTAGATGAGGCCGATGAGGGCTTGCCAGCAGATCGCGAGGCGGGCGGTGTGCGCGACGAGCCGCGGGACCCGGTCGTAGTGGCCGCCGCCGATCGCTTGGCCGACGAGGATCGCGCCGGCGGTGGTGAGACCGAAGGCGGGCATGAAGGCGATCGAGTTGAGCTGAAAGACCGCCATCAAGGCGGCGACCGCGGTGGTGCCGAGGCCGGCGAAGATGAAGTTGATAAAGACCAAGAAGGCCGAGAACTCGAGGAACCAGTTGAGGCCGTTGGGCAGGCCGAAGCGGAGCATGCGCGAGAACTCGGCGAGCAGGCCGCGGACGCTGGGGTGGCCGCCGGCGACGATCGGTATGTCCGTGAGGACAGGTAGTTGAGCCTCGGCTGGGGCGACGGGCTCGCCGCCGCCTTCGCGGGCGGCGTGCAGCCGGGCGAGCGCGCCGCGGCCGCGGTCGACCGCGAAGAAGGCGGCGATCGCCGCGAACCCGCACCAGCTCGCGAGCACGGAGGCCCAGGCGGCCCCCTCGACGCCGAGCGCGGGGGCGCCGAGGTGGCCGTAGATCAAGACCCAGTTGAGGGGGACGTTGATGAGCATCGTGACGACGCTGGCGAGCATCGCGAGGCGGGTCTCGCCGAGCCCGCCGTACCAATTGCCGAGCCCCTCGGTGGCGACGACGGCGCCGGCGGCGAGCAGGCGGATCATGATGTAGTCGGCGATCAGCGCCCGCACCGGCGCGGTGTAGCCGAGGGTGTCGACGAGCGGGCGCGTCGCGGGGATCAGGCCGGCGTAGAGCGCGGCGCTGATCGCCGCGAGGGCGAGCGCGTACCAGGCGTAGCGGCGCACGCCGGCGACGTCGCCGCGGCCAGCGAGCTGCGCGGCGAAGCTCTGGACGATGAAGACGACGCCCATCGGTAAGATGAAGAGCGCCATCGTGTTGAGCGAGGCGGTGGTGGTCGCCGCGAGCGCGTCCTCGCCGAGCTGGGCGACCATCGCGGCGTCCGTGAAGCCGACGACGGCCTGGGCGGAGCGGGCGAGGATCACCGGCCACGCGAGCGTGAGGATCGTTCGGGTGGTCGAGGTGCCCATCGGCCGGCGAGGGTACTTGTTCTGCTCGCGCGCCGCGCAGCGGACCAGGCGCGTGGCCGCTCAGAAGCGATACTCGAGGAGCAGCGGCAAGATCTCCATGCCGAGGAGGAAGCCGCCCTTCTTGGTGGTGTCGCCGTTGAGCGGGATGTCCTTGGTGACCTTGAAGCCGAGCACGAGGTTGAGATCGACGCCGAGCGCGAGGTCCCGGAGGAGGAAGAAGCGGACGCCGCCGCCCCCTCGTACGCTCATCGACCAGGCGGAGTCGACGGTCTGCTGGCGGCTGCCCGAGAGGTTGGGGTACTTCCACCAGCCGCCGCCGAGGCCGACGCGGGCGATCGGCACGAGGAAGGGGAATTCCGGGAGGTAGAACTTGTACGCCCAGCCGGCCCAGAGGTCGAAGCCGGCGACGGCGCCTCGCTGGCAGGAGTTGCTGGACTGCGCGAGGCCGCACTCGTCGAGGCGGAAGTTGCGGTAGTCGGCGCGGTCGAAGAGGGCGGCGGCGCCGGCGTAGGCCCAGTGCTGCTTGTAGAGCTGGAGGTCGTACTGAAAGCCGAGGCGGACGCGCGGCATGTAGCCGGCGAAGCCGACCTGGAGGGGCATCAGCGTCGAGATCGCGTTGCCGCCGATGACCCGCTCGGGCAGGACGAGGTTGCCGAGGCTGGGGCCGTCGGCGCTGCCTTTGGCGCCGCTGGTGCCGATCTTGCCGCCCGCAGAGGCGCCCTTGGCGGCCGCGGCGGGGGCCGAGGCGGCGAGCGAGAGCACAAAAGACGCAGTGAGAGGGGACAGGATCGCGAGGGTCTTGGACATCGGCGCTCGCCGAGCAAGCTAGCATTCACCGGTCGACGCGCGAAAAAGCTGGCGTCGATCGTGCGCTCGCTCGGGCGACCTGGCGGCGAGCGCGGGCCGCTGCTAGCCTCGCTGCCTGCTGATGTCGGTGGCTCCGATCTGGGCGAGGATCCGTGAAGTGAGCGCGCTCGTGGCGCTCGCCGGCGTGCTCGCCGCGGGTCACCTCGGGGTGCGCGCGCTCAGCGGCGAGCCGGTGGTGTGGGAGCCGGCGACCGAGCCGAGCGCCTGCGAGCTCACGCATGAAGAAGCCGACGATGAGCCCGCGGCGACCTCCGAGGCGATCGGCGTGACCGAGGCGATCGCGCTGCACGGGCGCCCTGGCGTGGTCTTTGTGGACGCTCGCTCGAATTCGCTCTTCGCGGCGCTGCACATCCCTGGGGCGCTCTGTCTGCCGCTGGAGGAGGCGCCGGCGCTGCTGGCTCACGCGTCGCTCGGCCTCAGCCCGGAGGACGTCGTGATCGCGTACTGCGAGGGCCCGACGGGCGATCGCTCCGAGGCGCTGGCGGGGCTGCTGCGGGAGCACCTCGGCTGTAACCGCGTGCAGGTGCTCGAGGGCGGGCTGGCGAGCTGGCTCGCGCAGGGCGGGCCGATCCGTGAGGCCGCGGCGAAGGAGGCCGCCGAGGCGGCCTTGGAGGGCGGCCGTGGCTGAGCGCGAGGGGCCGGTGATGCGGTGGGTCGAGCGGCTGGCGCGGTGGGCGGTGGCGCTGGTGTTCGTCGCGGCGGCGCTGCCGAAGATCGCGGATCCGACGGCGTTTGCGGCCGATCTGGGGGACTACCGGCTCTTCCCGGCGTGGTCGATCGTCGGCCTCGCGGCGCTGGTGCCGATGCTCGAGCTCGTCGGCGCGGCGGCGCTGGTGAGCGGCCGGCGGCGGCGGGGCGGGGCGTGGCTGCTGGGGCTGCTGACGGTTGGTTTTTTGTTGGTGATCGGCTCGGTGATCTACCGCGGTGTCGACCTGCGCTGCGGCTGCTTCGGCCGCGACGCGGCGGCGGAGGCGGTCGGCTGGCCGCTGCTGTGGCGCGATGTCGGCCTCCTCACGCTGATCGTGATCGCGGGCGGCGGCGCCCGGCGACGGCCGTGGTAGATCGCCGACGATGGACGTGACGCCGTACTTGATCGACCTCGATCCTCTGCTCAGCGACGAGGAGCGGCTGATCGCCGCGAACACGCGCGAGTTCTGCGAGCGCCGGGTCGCGCCGGTGATCGATGAGCACTACGAGCGCGCGACCTTCCCGCGCGAGCTGATCCCGGAGTTCGCCGAGCTGGGGCTGCTGGGCGCGCCGCTGACCGGCTACGGCTGCGCGGGCATGGGGGCGGTCGCGTATGGCCTGACGACGCTGGAGCTGGAGCGCCAAGACAGCGGGCTGCGCTCGTTCTGCTCAGTGCAGTCGGCGCTGGCGATGTACCCGATCTACACCTACGGCGACGAGGCGCAGCGCGAGCGCTGGCTGCCGGGGATGGCGCGCGGGACGATCATCGGCGGCTTCGGGCTCACCGAGCCGAACGCGGGCTCTGATCCGGGGTCGATGCGGACGATGGCCCGCCAAGACGGGCGCGGCGGCGACTATGTGCTCAGCGGCCAAAAATTCTGGATCACCAATTCCCCGATCGCCGACGTCCTGGTGGTGTGGGCGAAGACGCTGGAGCACGGCAGCGAGGCGCCGGTGATCCGCGGCTTCCTGGTGGAGCGCGGCATGCCAGGTCTCTCGACGCCCGAGACGAAGGGCAAGCTGAGCCTGCGGGCGTCGATCACCGGGGAGATCGTGCTCGATGATGTGCGGGTGCCGAAGGCGAACCTGCTGCCAGGCGTGGTCGGCCTGAAGGGTCCGCTGGGCTGCTTGACGCAGGCGCGCTACGGGATCGGCTGGGGGGCGATCGGCGCGGCGATGGCGGTGTACGAGCGCGCGCGCGCGTACGCGTGCGAGCGCGTGCAGTTCGGCCGGCCGATCGCGTCGTTTCAGCTCACCCAGCAGAAGCTGGTCGAGATCCACAACGAGATCGGCAAGGCGCTGCTGCTCGCGTATCACTTCGGCCGGCTCAAGGAGCAGGGCGCGCTGACGCCAGTGCAGGTGTCGTACCTCAAGCGGGATAACGTGCGTATGGCGCTCGAGGCCGCCCGCACCGCTCGCTCGATCCTCGGCGGCAACGGGATCATGGGCGAGTTCCAGATCATGCGGCACCTGTGCAACCTCGAGACGGTGTTCACATACGAGGGGACCCACGAGATCCACACGTTGGCGATCGGCCGGGCGATCACCGGCGAGAGCGCCTTCGGCTGAGGCGCGCGGGCGCACGCCATGAGCGCGCGCGGGCGTCTGCGAGGGTCGCCTCTGCCGGGGATTTCCGCTACCGTGAGCCTCATGGTCCACCCGGTCCAGAGTGTGATCGAGTCGCTCTACGCCGCCGGGCGGTGCCCTCGACTCCACGTCAACGCGAGCCATGACGACGTGGTCTGCCCGGACTTCATCCGCGAGCAGTGGAAGGAGCGCCTGATCATCGATCTGGACGCGAACTACCCGCTCGACTTGACCTTCGGCGAGCACGGGCTCGGCGCGGACCTCTCGTTCGGCGGCTTCATCACCCGCTGTGAGTTCCCTTGGGAGTCGATCTATATCGTCGCCGACCGCTCGACGGGCCGCGGGATCGTGCTCGATCGCAATATGCCGGAGTCGGTGCGTGAGATGGTGGCGAAGGCCCGCACGGAGGCGGCGCGGAAGGAGCCAGAGCAGGCGCGTAAGGAGCCGGCGCTGGTGGCGGTCGAGGGCTCGGCGGGTGATGACGCCGAGGCGCAGCCCGAGGTCGCAGATGCGTCCGCGGCCGCCGAGCGGGTGGAGCAGACCGTGACCGACGCGCCGGCGCCGCCGCCCGCGAGCCCGGTGGTCGAGGAGCAGGCGAAGAAGCGCCGGGCGGCCTTCCGGGTGATCGACGGCGGTGGTTGAGTCGGCGGTGGTGGAGTGGCAGCGGCGGCGCTCCGCGAGCATAGTGCGGGCCTCATGAAGATCGCTGGCGTTGTCCTCCTCTCGATCGTCGCGGCGCTGACGTCGGTGTGGTTCTTCTTGCTGCGGGCGCCGTCACCAGAGGTGGTGTGTGAGCGCTTGATCGCGCTCACGGTGGCGGAGGCGGGGGACCGCGCCCCCGAGGCGCTGGAGAGCTTGGTGGACCGCCTGCGCCTCACCTGCACCCGGCAGAAGCGCGACCTGCTGCGGCTGCGCGGCAAGTATGCCTACGCCCGCCACGCCGAGTGCGTGCTCGCGGCGCAGAGCGTCGCTGCGGCTGAGCGGTGCTGAGGCTATACTCCGCCGCGTTTATGGCCACGCAGACGATCGCACTCTCCGCGCTGAAGCTCAGCAAGTCGCCCACGCCGCCGGTAGAGGTCGCGCAGGTCGCGGCGGCGGCGGCGGAAGAGGTGGAGACGAGCTATCGCCTGCACCGCCGCTTCGACCGGATGGGCCGCCTGGTCGGCGATCGCGGGATGGCGCGGCTCTTCGGCAGCCATGTGATGGTGATCGGCCTGGGTGGGGTCGGCTCGTGGGCGGCGGAGTCGCTGGTGCGCTCCGGGGTCGGCAGGATCTCGCTGGTCGACTTCGACCTGATCTGCGTCACCAACGCCAACCGCCAGCTGCACGCGATGCGCGGCACGACCGGGCGGCCGAAGGTCGAGGTGATGGCGGAGCGCCTGCGCTTGGTGAACCCGGCCTGCGAGGTGCGGGCGATCCGCGCCTTCTATGAGGAGAGCAGCAGCGCGTCGATCTTGGGCGGCTCGCCGGACCTGGTGATCGACGCGATCGACAACCTGACCGCGAAGACGCACCTGATCGCGAGCTGCCGCGCGCGCGCGCTCCCGCTGGTGGTCTCCGGCGGGGCGTCGGGGCGGATGGATCCGACGCGGATCCGTGAGGCCGATCTGACCCGGACGGCCGGCGATCCGTTCCTGGCGGCGACCCGGAAGCTGCTCCGCCAGAACCACGGCTTCCCCCGCGGCGAGGAGCTGTGGGGGATCTCGGCGGTCTACAGCGAAGAGCCGCCGGCGGCGCCGCTGGCGCTCGACTACGACGGCGGCGATGGGTTTCGCTGTGTCTGTCCTCAAGGACAGGATAGCCCGCACTCGTGTGAGCACCGCAGCGTGATCTACGGGACCGCGAGCTTCGTCACCGGCGCCTTCGGCCTGGCCTGCGCGGCGGCGGCGACGCGCGCGTTGATCGCCGCGCCGAGCGCGCCCTGACGCGCAGCTTCGTACGGCCCCTGGGCGCGCGGCCCGCTCGTTGAGGCGGCCCTCGGGGGTCAGGTACGATGAGGCGCTTGGCCCTCGCGCTGCTGATCATGATCCTCAACGTCACGGCGTTCTTCGTCGGCGGCGGTCTGCTGCACCTGCTGTTCTATCGCCGCCGCGCGGCGTCGGCGGCGGCGTGGAAGTACCAGCCCGAGAAGACCGTCTCGCGGGCGGCGGCGTGGCGGATGGTCCCGCTGGTGCTGCTGAACGGGATGATCGTCAACGGGGCGATCGGCGCGGCGGTGGCGCTGATCGTCGGCGGCTATACGAAGGCGTTCTTCAGCCTTGAGGAGCACTCGGCCTGGTACGCGGCGCTGAGCACGGCGGCGGTGTTCGTCTGGTACCACGTGATGCTCTACTATTGGCACCGACGGATGCATCGGCCGGATCTGTTCCGGCGCTTCCATCACCTGCACCACAAGCACAAGGCGCCGATCTGGTTGGACGCGCTGTACGAGCACCCGCTCGAGGCCGCGTGGGGCGGGGTGGTCATCTTGACGCCGATCTTCTTGTTCCCGATCTGGGCGCCCGGCTACTTCGCCTTCTTGGCGGTGATGGGCGCGCACGAGGTGCTGGATCACGCGGGGATCAAGCTGGACCTGCCGATCCCCTTCTTGTCGCGCTCACGCGGCCACGACGAGCACCATCGCCGCTCGAACGTCTATTTTGGCCAGCTGCTGCCGCTGCTGGATCGGCTGCACAAGACCGACGGGCGCCCCGGCGCCTAGAGCGGGCGAGCGCGCAGGTAGGCGGCGATCGCGGCGGAGCTGGCGATCACGAAGAGGGCGTAGAGGAGGGGCAGCCAGAGGAGCTGGCCGTGCATGGCGGCGGGGAAGGAGGTGACGAGGATCCCGAGCGCGAGCGGGCTGTTCTGGATGCCGGTCTCGAAGGCGACGGCGCGGCGGGCGGCGACGCTGAGGCCGCCGAGGCGCGCGCTGAGGTGGCCGAGGCAGAAGCCGAGCAGGCCGAGCGCGAGCGCGGCGATGTAGATCGCGGGCGGTGACTCGAGGAGGAGGTGGCCGTTGCGGGCGAGGCCGGTGACGATCAAGAGGGCGAGCACGGCGAGGCCCGCGTAGCTGCCGAGGCGCTCGACCCGCGGGGCGGCGGCGGGCCAGCGTCGGCGCACGAGCATGCCGATGACCATCGGGACGAGCATCAGGGCGAGGGTGACGGCGATGCTCTTGTAGGGGACCAGGAGCTCGGCGCTCGAGAAGGGGGCGGCGTAGAGGCGGAGGGTGAGGGGCATGAGGGCGACGGCGGCGATCGAGGAGATCGCGGTCATCGAGACGCTGAGGGCGAGGTCGGCGCGGGCGTAGTATGTAAAAAGGTTTGAGGTCGTACCACCTGGGGTGCAGCCGACGACGATGAGACCGAGCGCGAGCGGGGCGGGGAGATCGAGGGCGCGGGCGAGGCCGTAGGCGATCAGCGGCATCCACCCGAATTGCGAGGCGAGGCCGATCAGGGGGGCTCGCGGGCGCCGGAGGACGCCGCGGAAGGCGTCGACGGTGAGGCTGGCGCCCATGCCGACCATCAAGACGACGAGGAGCAAGGCGAGCAGGGCTTGTTCGAGGCCAGAGAGCATGGGGGCTGGCGGAGCAGTGGAGCAGAGCGAGGGGGGCGCTGTCGAGAGGGGTGATTTCGCACATCACGCGGGCGCGCGGGCAGGCTCGACAGCGGCGGCGGATCGCGGTACCGGCATATGCAGTGAGCGCTCGTAGCCCCCGCAGGTTCGTCGCCGTCGCCGGCAACATCGGCGTGGGGAAGTCGACGCTGGTGAACTTCCTCGCCGGGCACTACAAGCTGACGCCGCACTTCGAGCCGAACCAGCAAAACCCCTACCTGGTCGATTTTTACGGGGATATGCCGCGCTGGGCGTTCCACTCGCAGGTGTACTTCTTGGCGAAGAAGTTCGCGATCCACCAGGCGTTGATCGCGTCGCGTGAGCCGGTGATCCAGGACCGGACGATCTACGAGGACGCGGAGATCTTCGCGGAGAACCTGCACCGCCGCCGGCAACTGAGCGCGCGCGACTACCAGACCTACCGCGAGCTCTATGAGGCGATCGTGCGGCAGCTTCCGCCTCCAGACCTGATGATCTACCTCAAGTGCTCGATGCGGACGCTGCGGCGGCGGATCACGCTGCGGGGGCGACCGGAGGAGCAGGCGATCCCGACGAGCTACCTGCGCCGCTTGCAGTCGCTCTACGACGCTTGGTTCGAGCGCTATGACCTCTCAGAGACGGTGATCATCGAGACGGATAAGCTGGACTACTTGCACGACCTGGTCGATCGGATCGACCTGTTCTCGCGGGTCGAGAAGGCGCTGGCGCTCCGGTGAAGCGGCACGCGCCGGCGACGACGCGCAACCGCGAGGCGATCTTGGCGGCGCTGCGCGGGGCGCTGCCAGGCCGCGGGCTGGTGTTGGAGGTGGCGAGCGGCACGGGGGAGCACGCGGTGTTCTTCGCGGCGGCGCTGCCGGCGATCGTGTGGCAGCCGAGCGATCCTGACGCGGACGCGCTGGCCAGCATCGCGGCGTTTCAGGCGGAGGCGGGGCTGGATAACCTGCGCGCGCCGCTGCGCGTCGACGTGCATGAGCCGCGCTGGCGCGGCGTGGAGGAGGCGGAGGCGGTGGCGGCGATCGTGTGCATCAACATGATCCACATCTCACCGTGGTCGGCGACGCTGGCGCTGCTGAGCGGCGCGGGTCGGCTGCTCGCGGCGGGGTCGCCGCTGATCACGTACGGGCCCTATCGCTTCGACGGCGGCTTCACGGCGCCGAGCAACGCGGAGTTCGACGCGTCGCTGCGGGCGCGTGACCCGGCGTGGGGGGTGCGGGACGTGGTGGCGATCGCGGGCGCGGCGGAGGAGCGCGGGCTGCGGCTCGAGTCGATCCTGCCGATGCCGGCGAACAACCACGCGCTGGTGCTGCGGGCGACGTGAGCGCCCGCGCGGCGCTCAGCACAGCGCGGCGAGGCCGTCTTGATCGATGAGCACGACGCTGCGGCCGAGCAGGTCGAGGAGGTTGCGCTTCTTGAAGTGCGCGAGGGTGAGCGAGATCGTCTCGCGGGTGGAGCCGATCAGGTTGGCCATCTCTTGATGGGTGATCTTGATGCCGATCTGCGTGCCCTGCTCGCACTCGACGCCGTACTGCTCGGCGAGGTCGATGAGCAGCGCGGCGAGCTTGGCGTGGACGTCGCGGAAGACGAGGTGCTCGAGCTTGGTCTCCATCTGGCGGCGACGCTGGCCGACGACGCCGGCGAAGCGGAAGGTGAGCTCGGCGTCCGCGAGTAAGAGGCGGCGGAAGGTCTCGGCCGGCAGCTCAGTGATGATCGCGTTCTTCATCGCCTCCGCCATCTCGTCGCGTGGGGCGTCGTCGAGCACGCACAGCTCGCCGAAGACCTCGCCCGCGCCGCGGTAAGCGAGCGTCAGCTCCTTGCCGTCGCGCGACACCTTGGAGCACTTGACCCGGCCTCCGTTGATGAAGAAGACGCGGTCGGCGAGGTCACCAGGGAGATAGATGACCTGACGACGCATGATCTCGCGGACCTCGATCTCCGCCGCGAGCGCGCGGAGCTGCTCCGGCGAGAGCTTCTCGAAGAGCGGGATCTTGCGGAGGTACCAGAGCGCGCGCTTGTCATCCGTCGTCGCGGCAGCAGGCGCGGAGGCGCGCTTGTGAGAGGAGGCGGGGGAGACGGGCGGATTCGCTTGCGGCACGGGTACCTCGGACCGACGAACGTACGCCGTCTCACAAATCACCGCAATCCTGTGCCCTACAGGACCATGTTAGGTGCGCGAGTAATGCGCGTTTTCTCCCATCGACCGGAGGGCGCGAGCGCCTGCGCGCGCCGCTCGGGTGGGCGGCTTCGCGGCTCCCCTCGCGCGAGTAGGCGCCCGGCCGCGGTGATGGTTGTCGGGAAATTGCGGCTAGGCTGGTGCGTCCGATGCTCTCTGGGCTGCCCTTCCCGATCCGTAAGCTGCTCCGCGACGCCGACCTCGAGCTCGAGGCGCCCGCGACCGCGAGGATCTTCACTAACCGCGACCTGGCGTTCGAGCGGATCCCGGTGATCGGCTTCGATATGGACTACACGCTGGCGCTGTACCGGCAGGCGGCGCTCGAGACGCTGTCGCTGGAGTGCACGGTGGAGAAGCTGCTGCGCCGCGGCTATCCGGCGCAGCTCGCGAAGATCGGCTCGGATCCGGAGTTCGCGATCCGCGGGCTGATGGTCGATAAAAAGTACGGGAACATCGTCAAGATGGACCGCCACGGCTACGTCGGCCGGGCGTACCACGGCAAGCGGATGCTCTCCCGCAGCGAGCGCAAGTCGCTGTACCGGACGCAGCGGCTGGGCAGCGAGTACGAGCGCTTCGCGGCGGTCGATACGCTGTTCTCGCTGCCCGAGGTGAACCTGTACGCGGAGGTGGTGGAGCTGATCGACCAGGCGCCAGGGCTGTGGGCGCCGCAGCGGGCGCCGAGCTACGGGGAGGCGTGGAACGACGTGCGCGAGTGCATCGACCTCTCGCACCAAGATGGGTCGATCAAGGACAGGATCCACGCCGACATCGGCCGCTACTTCGCGATCGACCCGGAGCTGGGGCCGACGCTGCACAAGTTCCGCTCGGCCGGCAAGCGCCTCTTCCTGCTGACGAACAGCTTGTACTCGTACACCGACGCGGTGCTCTCGTATGTGCTGAGCGACCAGCTCGCGAACTATGAGAGCTGGCACGGGTACTTCGACTGGATCGTGGTGGGCGCCGAGAAGCCGCGCTTCTTCACCGGCGCGCGGCTGTTCCAAGAGCTAGACGGGGCGGGGGCGACGGTCGGGGAGCCGGTGGCGGAGCCGCGCCGCGGCAGGATCTACCTCGGCGGCAACCAAGCGGGGCTGCAGCGGGCGCTGGGGGTCGCGGGCGATGAGGTGCTCTACGTCGGCGATCATATCTATGGGGACATCGTGCGCTCGAAGAAGAGCTCGGGCTGGCGGACGGCGCTGGTGGTGGATGATCTTGAACATGACCTCGAGGTCAGGCGGTCACGGCGGCTGCTGCTGGATGAGATCGAGCACCTGTCGCAGCTACAGATCCGGCTGACCGACGAGATCACGGGGCTGCGATACCTGTCGCGGGCGGTCTCCAAGATGACGGTCGAGGAGCTGGTGCGCGGCGGGGCGGGCAAGGACGCGGAGGGGCTGCTCGAGGAGGCGCGCGCGCAGGTGCGGCAGCGGGTCGACCGGCTGCGCAAGTACGAGGAGGAGACGGCGCAGACGCTGGCCCGCAGGATCGAGGAGGTGGACCTGTCGTTCAACCGCTACTGGGGCTCGGTGTTCGCGGCGCGTAAGGACGTGAGCCGCTTCGGCGCGCAGGTCGACTCGTACGCGTGCATCTACACGAGCCGGGTGACCAACTTCCGCTTCGTCTCGCCGGTGAAGTACTTCCACGCGCCGCACGGGTCGTTGCCGCACTGGCAGCGCGGGTAGGCGGCTCGGTCGGATCGTTTCTTGGTAGGGTGCGGGGGTGAGCGAGGCCGAGAGCGAGGCGGGTGAGGTCAGCGCGCTGCGGCGGATGATCGGCCTCGGGCTGGCGCCGGCGGCGTTCGTGGCGGTGCTGCTGGCGCCGATGGGGTTGGAGCCGGCGGCGCAGCGGATGGCGGCGATCGTCGCCTGGACGGTGGCGCTGTGGGTGAGCGAGGCGATCCCGCTGGCGGCGACGGGGCTGCTGGCGCCGGCGCTGGCGGTGCTGCTGGGGGTGGCTCCGGCGAGCGAGGCGTTCGCGCCGATCGCGAGCCCGCTGATCTTTCTGTTCCTCGGCGGCTTTATGATCGCGCGGGCGCTGGCGACGCACGGGGTGGATCGCCGCGCGGCGCTGTGGCTGCTGACGCGGCCGGTGATCGGCGGCTCGCCGGCGCGGGTGGTGGTGGCGATCGCGGTGGCGTCGTTTGCCGGGTCGATGTGGCTGTCGAACACGGCGACGACGGCGATGCTGCTGCCGGTGGGGCTGGGCCTGTGCGCGGCGCTGCGGGCGCTGGTGCCGGCCGAGCGGCAGGCGGCGATGCGCCGCTATGCGGCGGGGATGGCGCTGGCGATCGCGTACGCGTCGTCGCTCGGGGGCATGGCGACGCCGATCGGGACGGCGCCGAACGTGATCACGCTGGACCTGCTGGAGCGGCAGGCGGGGATCCGCCTGGATTTTTTCGAGTGGATGTCGTTCGCGCTGCCGGTGGGGGCGCTGTCTCTGGTGGCGCTGCTGGTGTTGCTGCGCCTGCGTTATCCGCCGCCGGTGGCGCGGGTGAGCGGGCTGGCGGCGGCGGCGGCGGCGCAGCGCGAGGCGCTGGGGGCGCTGAGCGCGGCCGAGCGGCGGGTGATCGGGGTGTTCGGGGTCGCGGTGGCCGGGTGGCTGGCGCCGTCGATCTTAAAGCTGTCCCTTGGGTCAGGACATCCGGCGAGCGCGTGGGCGGCGAGCGGGCTGGATGAGGGGGTGGTGGCGATCGCGGCGGCGAGCTTGCTGTTTATCCTGCCGCGCGGGGCGGTGAAGGGGCCGGCGCTGCTGCCGTGGAGGGAGGCGGCGGCGATCGACTGGGGGACGCTGTATCTGCTGGGCGGCGGGCTGGCGCTCGGAAAATTAATGTTCGACACGGGGCTGGCGAGCGCGATCGCGGCCGGGGCGTTGGCGCTGGCGGGGCCGCTGGCGGGCTCGCCGTTCGGGCTCTTGGTGGTGTCGACGCTGTTGATGACGACGATCACGGAGATCACGAGCAACACGGCGGCGACGAGCATGATGATCCCGGTGCTCTTGGCGATCTCGGTGCGCCTGGGGATCGACCCGCTGCCGATGGCGCTGTGCGTGACGCTGGCGGCGAGCAACGCGTTCATGATGCCGGTGTCGACGCCGCCGAACGCGATCGTCTACGGCGGCGGCTACGTGCGCCTGGGCGAGATGCTGCGCGCAGGGGCGGTGATGGACGTGTTCGGCTATGTAATTTTGATCGCCTGCGGGGCGCTGCTGCTGCCGCTGCTGGGGCTCGGTTGACCGGTTGGTTTAAAATGGGCTGAAGTCGTCTTCGCTGGCGGGCTCGAGCGGCTGGGGTGAGGAGCCGCGGCGCAGCTCGGTGAGGGCGGACTCAAGGAGCTCGACGCGGCGGGTGAAGTCGCGGATCACGGCGTCGAGCGCCTCGATGGTGCGCTCTTGATAGGCGGAGCGGATCTCCAGGTCGAGCACTCGCTCGGTGAGGGCGTCGTCGGCGGCGGGCACGGGGCGAGTGTGCAAGGCGCGGAGCGGGCGAGCAAGCGGCTCAGGTGAAGCGAGCGAGCACGGGGAGGTGGTCGCTGGGTTGATCCCAGGCGCGGGGCTCGGGATCGGGGTCGACGGCGGCGCAGCGGTCGTAGAGCGGGGGGCTCGCGTAGAAGTGATCGATGCGCAGGCCCTCGCGCCGCCGCCAGGAGGCGCCGCGGTAGTCGTACCAGGTGAAACCATCGGCGACCGCGTCGGGGTGGTGCTTGCGAAAGCAGTCGCGCAGGCCGAAGGCGAGCAGGTCGGCGAGGGCGGCGTGCTCCTCGGGGGTGAAGTGGAGGTGGCCGGTCATGGCCTCGACGCTGTAGACGTCGCTGGCGGCGGGGGCGATGTTGAAGTCGCCGCAGAGCAGGACGGGCTCGTCCGGGCGGTGCTGGGCGTCGAGCTGGGCGCGCAGCCGGCGGAGCCACGCGAGCTTGTAGGCGAAGGCGTCGGTGCCGAGGGCGGTGCCGTTGGGTACGTAGAGGTTGTAGATCGCGACGCCGCCGACGCGAGTGAAGAGCACGCGGCGGCGCTCCTCCTCGGGGCCCTCGTGGAAGCCGCGGACGACGGCCTCAGGGGGCCGCTTGCTGAGGGTGGCGACGCCGGCGTGGGTCTTGCCGCCGTAAAACTCGACGTGGTAGCCGAGCTCGACGAAGGGCATGCGGGGGAAGAGCTTGTCCTCGACCTTGGTCTCCTGCAGGCAGACGACCTCAGGCTCGTGCTCGCTGAGATAGGTGAGCACGTGGTCGAGGCGCGAGCGCACAGAATTGACGTTCCAGGTGAGCACGGTCCGCGGAGAATTCATCGCGGGCAAGCTACACCGGGGATTGAGCGGTCGGCTAGCGAGGATCAGGCGCGGAGGGCCCGCAGGGCGGCGCCGATCCGCGGCAGGGCGGCGCGGGCCTCGTCCAGCGAGACGGCGCCGACGCTGAGGCGGAACCAGCCGTCGTCTTCGGGGTAGCCGAAGGCCTGAAAGGGGACGACGCCGACACCTGCCTGATCGAGCAGGTAACAACGGACATCTTCGTTGGTGCGCAGGACGGCGCCGCTGGGGGCGCGCTGGCCGAAGGGGTTGATCTGGACGGTGAGGTAGATCGCGCCCATCGGCGGGATCGAGTCGACGGCGAGGCCCTCGGCCCGCAGCGCCTGGATCCCCTCGTGGAGGAGGCCGAGGCGCTCGGAGACGGCGGGGATGAAGTCGCCGTGGTAGCGGGCGATCGCGGCGGGGTCGCCCAGCAGGGCGGCGCTGGCGACCTGCTCCGGTCGCGGCGCCCAGGCGCCGACGTGGCCGATGATCGCGTTCATGCGGCCGATGACGTCGACGGGGCCGACGCCCCAACCGACGCGCAGGCCGGTCGCGGCGAAGGCCTTGGAGATCCCGTCGATGAAGACGGTGTAGCGGGCGAGCTCGGGGTAGAGCTGCGGGGGGGTGTAGTGCTGGACGTCGCCGAAGCAGAGCATCCAGTAGATGTGGTCGTACATCAAATAGAGCGGCCGGGCGCCGCTGGCCTCGCGGCGGGCGTTCTCGGCGAGCACGAGCTCGCAGATGCCGGACAAGGCGCCCGCGCTGATGGCGGTGCCGGTGGGGTTGAGGGGGGAGTTGAGGCAGAGCAGGCGGGCGCCGGCGATGTGCGGGGCGAGGGCCGCGGCGGAGGGGAGGAAGTGATCGGCGGGGCCGCACTTCACGGCGACGCCGCGGGCGCCGAGCATGGCGACGTAGTGGTTGTTGTTCCAACTAGGGACGGGGTAGACGACGGTGTCGCCTGGATCGACGAGGGCGGTGTAGGTGCCGTGGATCAAGGGGCGGGCGCCGCCGGCGATGAGGATCGACTCGAGCGGGTAACGCAGGCCGAGCTCGCGCTCGTAGAAGCGCTGGACGGCCTGACGGAGCTCGAGCACGCCGTTGGCGGGGGGATAGTTGGTCTCGCCGGCGGCGAGGGCGGCCGCGGTGGCGCGCAGCAGCTCGCCAGGGATCGGGAAGTGACGGGGGTTGAAGTCGCCGACGGTGAAGTCGCTGATCTCGGCGCCCTTGGCCTTGAGGGACCGGATCTGGGCGGCGATCTTGAGGATCTCCGAGCCGACGAGCTGGCTGGCCATCGCCGAGACCCGGCGCGCCGGGTCGGCGTCGCTGTGGGCGAGATCTGTCAGGTCGACGAGGGGCCGCCTTGAGGCTTGCATGGCGCGAAACTATGCCACACTCGGCGCCGCATGAGCAGCCGCCAACCGTTCCTCAGCGCTCGTCTACAGGGCTTCGGCACGACGGTGTTCACCGAGATGACGCGCCTCGCGATCGAGCATCGCGCGCTGAATTTGGGGCAAGGGTTCCCCGACTTCGACGGGCCCGATGCGATCAAGGAGGCGGCGATCGCGGCGATCCGCGGCGGGCAGAACCAGTACTGCCGGATGGCTGGGATCCCGCCGTTGACGGCGGCGATCGCGGGGCATCAGCGGCGCTTCTACGGGCTGGAGTACGACCCCGAGGCGGAGATCACCGCGTATGCAGGGGCCACGGAGGCGATCTGCGCGGCGCTCACGGCGTTGTGTGAGGTGGGCGATGAGGTGATCGTGTTCGAACCGTTCTACGACTCGTACCGCGCGTGCATCGCGATGGCGGGCGCGGTGCCTCGCTTCGTGACTTTGCGCGCGCCTGACTTCAGCTTCGACCCGGCGGCGCTGGCGGCGGCGGTGAGCCCGAAGACGCGGGCGATCTTGTTGAATACGCCGCACAACCCGACAGGGAAGGTCTTTTCTAGGCAAGAGCTGGAGCTGGTGGCGGCGCTGTGCGAAGAGCACGACCTGCTGGCGATCACCGACGAGGTGTATGAGCACTTGGTCTACGAGGGCGAGCACGTGCCGCTGGCGACGCTGCCGGGCATGCGCGCGCGGACGATCGTGATCTCTTCGGCGGGTAAGACGTTCTCGTTCACCGGCTGGAAGGTGGGCTGGACCTGCGCGCCGGCGGCGATCACGGCGGCGCTGCGCTGCGCGCACCAGTTCATCACGTTCTGCACGCCGGCGCCGTTTCAACAGGCGATCGCGGGGGCGCTGGCGCTGGAGGATTCTTTCTTCCAAAAACTGACCGAGGAGTACCGCGGGCGCCGCGATCGGCTGAGCGCCGGGCTGGCTTCGGTGGGCTTTGAGGTGCTGCGGCCGGCGGGCTCATACTTCATCCTCACGGACATCCGACCGCTGGGCTACGACGACGACGTGGAGTTCTGCCGGGCGCTGCCGGCGAAGGTGGGGGTGGCGGCGATCCCCCCGTCGGTCTTCTATGAGGGGCGCAGCGGCGGCCGCCACCTGGTGCGCTGGGCCTTTTGTAAGACCGACGCGGTGCTCGACGGGGCGATCGCGCGGCTGCGCGGGCTGGCTGTTCAGTCAGCCTGACTTTTAGGACATGGTAGAGAGGAGGAGCACGATGCGCGTCGCGGCGATCCAGAGCGAGATCGTCTGGGAAGACCCCAGCGAGAATTTTCAAAGATTGCGGCCTTGGATCGCGGCGGCGGCGGCCGCTGGGGCGCGGATGGTGGTGCTGCCGGAGATGTTCGCGTGCGGGTTCTCGATGGAGACGGCGCGGATCTCCGAGGCGCCCGGCGGGCGGACGACGGCGTTCTTGCAGGAAGAGGCGCGGGCGGCGGGGCTGTGGATCTGCGGCTCGTTGCCGGAGCTGCCGGCGGGTGAGGCGAAGCCGTACAACACGCTGGTGATCGCGGGGCCGGGCGGTGAGCTGCACCGCTACCGCAAGATCCACCCGTTCACGTTCGCGGGCGAGCACCTGCACTACGCGGCGGGCGAGCAGCACCTGACGGTGACGATCGAGGGGGCTCGGTGCACTTTTTTTGTCTGCTACGACCTGCGCTTCGCCGACGAGATGTGGGCGTGCGCCGAGCAGACTGACGCGTACGTGTTCGTCGCGAACTGGCCGGCGCGGCGGCGACTGCACTGGAGCACGCTGCTGCGGGCGCGGGCGATCGAGAACCAGGCGTACGTGGTCGGGGTGAACCGGGTGGGCTCGGGGAACGGGCTGGAGTACAGCGGGGACTCGGCGATCATCGACCCGTGGGGGGAGACGCTGGCGGGCGCGGCGGGCGATCCGACGATGCTCTTGGCCGAGATCGACCCGGGGCGGGTGGCAGAGGCCCGCGCGAAATTGCCCGTGCTGCCGGACCGCCGGGGCGCACAGCGATGAGGCGCTGCGGCTCCTCGGATCAGGGGCGGCGGAGGGTGATGAGCGGAGCGGTGGCTTCGAGCTCGGTCAGGCCGTCATCGTCGCCTGCGCCGGCGAGCTCGGCGGTGGGGTCGACGCGGACCCGGTGGTCGAGCAGGTGCGACGGCTTGATGTTGCCGGCGGCGGCGAGCAGGCTCTTGCGGACGCCGGGGATCGTGGCCTCGAGCTGGTTGAGGAGGTCGCGCACTTGCTGGCGGCGGAGGTTCTCTTGCGAGCCGCAGAGGTCGCAAGGGACGATCGGGAAGCGGCGCTCGGCGGCGTAGGCGGCGATGTCGGCCTCGGCGCAGAGGGCGAGGGGGCGGATGATGGTGTTGCGCTGATCGTCGGAGCGGAGGACGGGGGCCATCGACTTGAGCTGGCCCGCGAAGAATTGGTTGAGCAGGAGGGTCTCGATGAGGTCGTCGCGGTGGTGGCCGAGGGCGATCTTGGTGGCGCCGAGCTCGACGGCGGTGTTGTAGAGGATGCCGCGGCGCAGGCGCGAGCAGAGGGAGCAGTAGGCCTTGCCTTCGGGGATCTCGCGCCTGACGACCGCGTAGGTGTCCTTGTGGACGATCCGGTAGGCGAAGCGCTCGCGCTCGAGGTGCTCGCGTAAGACGTCGACGGGGAAGCCGGGGTGGCCTTGGTCGAGGTTGACGGCGACGATCTCGAAGTCAAAAGGGACGCGGCGTCGATAGGCGCGCAGCAGGTGGAGCAGCGCCCAGGAGTCCTTGCCGCCGGAGATCGCGACCATGACTCGGTCGCCGCCCCCCAGCATGCCAAAGCGCTGGTCAGCGCGGCCGATCCGCCGCAAAAGGGCCTGTTCGAGCTCCGCCATGCTGCCGCGCTACGTAGCAGCCGCGGCGGCGGTGACGCAAGGGTGAGGCCCGCGCTCGGGTGAGATCGGTATACTCGCGCGCGTCGCCGTGTCGGTCCTCCGCACCTTGGTCTCTTCGTCCCGCGCGCTGCTCACCGGCGCGAAGGATGTGGCGCGCTTCCGCGAGATCGCGGCGGTGTTCGTGCGCCACGGCTTCGGGTGGTTCTTCGCGCAGCTCAAGCTGCGCCGCGAGCTGCAGGTGGAGGTGCCGGAGGGCGAGGCGCCGCGCTCGGCGCTGGCGAGCAGCGAGACGGGCAAGCGGCTGGTGGCGGCGTTCACGGCGCTGGGGCCGACGTTCGTAAAATTGGGGCAGATCTTGTCGACGCGGCCGGACCTGCTGCCGCCGGCGATCCTCGCGGAACTAACCTGCCTGCAAGACCAGGTGTCGCCGATCGAGTTCGCGGCGATCGAGGGCCAGCTGCGGGCGAACTTGGGGGCCGACTACCGCTCGAAGATCGCCGAGATCACGGAGAAGCCGCTGGCGTCGGCGAGCATCGCTCAGGTGCACCGCGCGACCTTGGTGAGCGGCGAGGAGGTGGTGTTTAAGGTGCAGCGGCCGGGGATCCGCCCGAAGATCGTCAGCGACCTGAACATCTTGATCGTGCTCGCAGGGTACTTGGAGGAGGCGTTCGTCGAGGCGGCGGCGATGGACCTGCGCGGGGTGATCCAAGGCTTCGCCCGCTCGCTCGCGCAAGAGCTGGACTTTGAGGTGGAGGCGCGCAACATCGAGCGCTTCCGCCGCAACTTCGCCGAACAGCCGAAGATCCGCCTGCCGCGGGTCTTCTCGGGGCTGTCGACGGTGGAGGTGCTGTGCATGGAGTTCGTGCACGGCCGCAAGTTCAGCGAGGTGCTGGGCTCGGGCGAAGACACAGGGCCGCTGATTGAGGCGTACTTCGGCGCGGCCTACAAGATGCTCTTCGTCGACGGTTTCTTTCACGGCGACCTGCACCCAGGGAACGTGTTCGTGCAGGACGACGGAGGGCTGGCGATCCTCGACTGCGGCATGGTGGGGCGGCTGTCGCCGGCGATGAAGGACAAGCTGATCGACATCCTGCACGCGGTGATCAATGAGGACCTGGAGGCGGTTGCGCGGACGTTCTACGCGCTGGCGATCCACAAGGGGCGCGTGAACTATCAGGCCTTTGAAGACGACGTGATCGAGGTGGCGGAGCGTTATCTGGTCGGCGTGCCGCTGTCAGAGATCCACATCGGCGAGCTGTTCGGCGAGCTGGTGGCCGGGGCGACGCGCCACGACGTGCGGATGCCGACGGACTTCACGATGATGTTTAAGGCGATCGTGACGACCGAGGGGCTGGCGAAGTCGATCGCGCCCGATGTCGACCCGATCGAGCTGGCGCGGCCGTTTATCCAACAAATGGTGGCGGAGCGGTACAGCCCGGAGCGGCTCAAGCAGGTCGCGCTCAGCGACTTTCATATGCTCTCGAAGGTGCTGCGCGCGCTGCCGCAGCAGCTCCCCGCGCTGCTCGGCGACCTGCAAGAGGGGCGGCTCGCGATCGGGGTGGCGCCAGCGACGCTGGCGACGCAGCGCGAGGACGCGGAGCGCCGCCAACGCCGGGCGATGCGTACGGGGCTGGCGGCGACTTGCTTGGTGTGCGGGGCGTATACGATGGGGCTGGAGCTGCCGATCTTCGCGTTCGATGTACCGTATGTGAGCGCGGTGTTCTTCGCGCTGGCGGCGTATGGGGTGTTTATGGCGTGGTGGCGTTAGCCGGCGGTCAGCCGTCGCTGGGGCGCATGGCCGTCTTGGCGAGCTTGTACTGGGGGGGCCACTGGGCGGCGGGGCCGTCGTAGCCCTGCTCGAAGGCGGCGCGGAGGGTGAAGTAGGGGTCGGCGAGGTGAGGGCGGGCGAGGGCGCAGAGGTCGGCGCGGCCGGCGACGAGCACGGTGTTGGCGTGATCCCAGCCTTGGATGTTGCCGACGGCCATGGTGGGGATCTGGAGCTCGCTGCGGATCCGGTCGGAGAAGGGGACCTGGAACATGCGGCCGTACTCGGGCCTGGCCTCGGGGACAGTGCCGCTGGTGCTGACGTCGATGACGTCGACGCCGTGTTCTTGCAAAAGACGCGCGACCTCGACGGCCTCGTCCTCGCTGAGGCCGCCCTCGGCCCAGTCGCAGGCGGAGATCCGGACGAAGAGGGGGCGGTCGGCGGGCCAGGCGGCGCGCACGGCGTCGAGCACGGCGAGGGGGTAGCGCATGCGGCCGGCGACGTCGCCGCCGTAGTGATCGGTGCGGCGGTTGGTGAGCGGCGAGATGAACTCGGCGAGCAGGTAGCCGTGGGCCATGTGCAGCTCGATCATGTCAAAATCTGCCTCAAGGGCCAGGTGCGTGGCGCGCACGAAGTCGGCGAGGACGCGGGCCATGTCGGCGTCGTCCATGGCCTTGGGGACTTGGTTCTTGCCGGCGGACCAGGGGATCGCGGAGGGGGCGAGGAGGGGCCAGTTACCGGCGTCCAGGGGGCGGTTCTCGCCCTCCCAGAGGCGGCAGGTGGAGCCCTTGCGGCCGGCGTGGCTGAGCTGGACGCCGATCTTGGCGCGGCTGTGGCGGTGGACGAAGTCGACGATCCGGCGCCAGGCGAGCGCGTGCTCAGGGGCGTAGAGGCCGGCGCAGCCGGGGGTGATCCGGCCGTCGGCGCTGACGTCGGTCATCTCGGCGATGACGAGGCCGGCGCCGCCGAGGGCGCGGGAGCCGAGGTGGACGAGGTGCCAGTCGTCGACGGCGCCGTCCTCGGCGGAGTACATGCACATCGGCGAGACGACGATCCGGTTGATCAGCTCCATGCCGCGGACCTTGAAGGGGCAAAACATCGGCGGCGGGGCGGGCTCTGCGCCGGCGGCGCCGTGATGGTCGGCGTACCAACGATCGAGGTCGGCGACGTAGGCGGGGTCGCGCAGGCGGAGGTTGCCGTGGGTGATCCGCTTGGAGCGGGTCATCAGGCTGGCGATGAATTGCTCGGGGGCGAAGTCGCGGTAGCGGGCGATCTGCTCGAACCAGCGGCGGCTGACGCCGGCGGCGCGCTGGAGCTTGGCGCACTCGAGCCAGCGCGACTCTTGATAGAGGGCGAGCGCGGCGGGGACGTCCGGCTCGCCGGCGACGGCCTGCTGGAGGGCGATCGCGTCCTCCATGGCGAGCTTGGTGCCGGAGCCGATCGAGAAGTGGGCGGTGTGCACGGCGTCGCCGAGGAGGACGACGTTGCCGGCGTGCCAGGTCTCGCAGGTGATCGTGCGGAAGTTGATCCACGCGGACTTGTTGGTGAGCAGGCGGTGGCCGGCGAGCTCAGGGGCGAAGAGGCGCTCGCAGTAGGCGACGCCCTCGTCGACGCTCATGGCGTCGAGGCCGGCGCGCCGCCAGCTCTGCTCGTCGGTCTCGACGATGAAGGTGCTAAACCCCGGCGCGAAGGGGTAAGCGTGCGCCTGGAAGAGGCCGCCGTGGGCGTCTTCGCGGATGATGAAGGTGAAGGCCTCGAAGACGCGGGTGGTGCCGAGCCAGATGAACTTTGCGAGGCCAGGCTCGACGGTGGGGCGGAAGACCGCCTCGAGGCCGCAGCGGACGCGGGAGTTGATGCCGTCGGCGGCGACGATGAGATCGGCGTCAGGAAACTCCTCGGGGCCGGCGCACTCGCGCTCGAAGTGGAGCGCGACGCCGAGCTCGTGGCAGCGCTCTTGGAGGATCTGGAGGAGGCGGCGGCGGGCGAGGCCGCAAAAACCATGGCCGCCGGAGCGGATGACGCGGCCCCTGTAAAAAGTGTCGATCTCGTCCCAGCGGACGAAGGCGGCCTCGATCCGGCGAAAACCTTCGGGGTCGGCGGCGGCGATCTTGCCGAGCGTCTCGTCGGAAAAAACGACGCCCCAACCAAACGTGTCGTCGGCGCGGTTGCGCTCGATGACGAGGATCTCCGCGCTGGGGTCCGCCATCTTGTGCAAGATGGCGAAGAAGAGGCCGCCGGGGCCGCCACCGATGACAACGATCTTCATGCCGTCGATGGTAGGAGCGCGGGCGGCGGGGTATGGCGGGCGAGCGCGCGCAGACCCGTGAGATGCCTTACGGCCAAAGGACGCGAGGGGCGGGTCTGGGCGGGCCTAGGGGGCTTTCCGTGTATGCTCACGCGCGCATGTACGCGCTGCTCCGTGGCCCCGGCGACCGCTTGCTCCTCGTCGCCTTCGCGCTCTCGGGGGCGGCGGCGCTCGGCTATGAGCTGCTGTGGACGCGGCTGCTGGCGCTGACGCTGGGGCACGAGACGTACGGGGTGCTGGGGGTGTTGGCGGGTTTTTTCTTCGGGATGGCGCTGGGGGCGGCGGCGCTGCACCGACGGGCGGCGACGACGAGCGATCCGCTGCGCCTCTTCGTCCGCTTGGAGCTGATCGCGGCGGGCTTTGCGGCGGCGTCGCCATTCTTGTTGGTGAACCTCGCGCGGTGGTTGCCGCCGCTGCTGGGGCCGTGGGCGGGTGACAACCAGGACGGGGCGGCGCTGGCGTTGACGCTGACGGTGGCGATGCTGGCGCTGCTGCCGGGGACTTTTTGTCTGGGGGCGACGCTGCCGACGTTGGTGGCGCTGCGGCGGCGCGCGCTGCCAGGAGAGCTGGGGGCGCGCGGGCTGGGGCGGCTGTACGCGGCGAACACCTTCGGGGCGGTGCTGGGGGCGCTGGGGAGCGTGTACGTGGTGCTGCCGGGGCTGGGCTTCGGCGGCGGCGCGCTGGCGCTGGCGAGCTTGGGGGTGGGCGCGGCGCTGGTGGCGAGGGCGTGGGCGCGTGGTCGCGCAGGCGCGGCGGCGGCGGGCGCGGAGGTAGGCGCCGTGCAGCCTGAGATCGACTGCTCGCGCGACCCAGACCCGGAGCTGCTGCGCGAGCGCTGGCTTCTTTTGACAATGGCCTTTGGGACAGGTTTGGTGGGGCTAGGGTACGAGGTGGTCGGGCTGCAGATCCTCGGGCAACGGCTGGAGGGGACGATCTTCACGTTCGCGCACGTGCTGGCGATCTACTTGTTGGGGACGGCGCTGGGGGCGGCGATCTACCAGCGGCTGGCGGCGCGGGCGCTGGCGGGGCGGCCGGCGACGGTGCTGGCGGGCATGCTGCTGGCGCTGGCCGCGTCGGTGGTGCCGGCGGCGCTGGGTCTGGCGGCGGCGCCGAGTGTTTTGGAAAACATGTCCTCAGAGCCAGCTACGTTGGCGAGCGCGGCGGCGGGCGAGCTGACGGTGGCGGCGCTGGTGTTCGGGCTGCCGACCTTGGTGATGGGGGCGCTGTTCAGCCACGTGATCGGGCTGCTGTCGGCGGGCGGCGCGGGGCGGGCGTACGCGCTGAATACGGCGGGGGCGGCGCTGGCGCCGTTTGTGTTCGGGCTGTGGGCGATCCCGCGGCTGGGCTACAGCGACGCGCTGTATGCGGTGAGCTACGCGTACCTGGCGCTGTTCTCGGGGTTCTGCTGGGTGCGGCGCTTCCCGACGACGTGGCTGCTGGGCGGGGTGCTGGGGGTGGTGGCGTTGACGGCGGTGGGGCCGCGCTCGCTGGACTTGATCACGCTGGAGCCGGGGTGGCGGCTGGTAGAGCGGCGGGAGACGCTGCACGGGGTGATCACGGTGGCGGAGGGGCCGGCGCCGGCGGGGATCGTGGGGGCGCCGCCGATGAGGCGCCTTCAGGTCGGTCAAAACTTTCGGATGGGCGGGGCGCTGTCGTTCGGCGAGCAGCGGATGGGACACTTGCCGCTGCTGCTGCACCCAGCGCCGTCGAAGGTGCTTTTTTTAGGGGTGGGCGCGGGGGCGACGGCAGGGGCGGCGGCGAATTTTGCTTCGGTGCGCGAGGTGACGGCGCTGGAGCTGGTGCCGGAGGTGCTGGCGCTGCTGCACCACTTTCATGCGATCAACAACAAGCTGGATGAAGATCGGCGCTTCACGCTGCGGGCGGCGGACGCGCGGCGGGCGCTAGCGGCGACGAGGGAGCGCTTTGATGTCGTGGTGGGCGATCTCTTCCACCCGGGGCGGGACGGGGCGGCGTCGCTCTTCGCCCAAGAGCACTTCGTGGCGGTGCGTGAGCGGCTGGCGGAGGGGGGGATCTATTGCCAGTGGTTGCCGCTGCATCAGCTCGACGAGGTGAGCCTGAAGACGATCGCCCGGACGTTCTTGGCGGCCTTTCCGGGGGCGCAGGCGCTGCTGGGGCTGTTCAACGCGCGGACGCCGTCGCTGGCGCTGTGCGGGTCGGCGGCGCCGCTGCGGCTGGAGATCGGGCGGGTCGCGGCGGCGATGGCCCAGCCGGGGATGACGGTGGTCGATCCGCGCGATCTGCTGGCGTCGTGGCTGCTCGACGCGGCGGGGCTGGCGGCGTACGCGGGGGAGGGGCCGGTGAGCCGCGATCTGGCGCCTCGGGTGCTGTTCAGCGCGCCGATCGCGACCTACGCGGGGGAGCTCGGGCGCGGGGCGGCGAACCTGGAGGCGCTGCTGGCGGCGTCGGCGGGCGCGAGAGGCTGGCTGAAGGAGCAGGTGGTCGGAGACGCGGCGGCCGTCGATCGGTTGCTCGAAGAGACAGGTCGATATCGGTCGGCGATGGCGCTCTACTTACAGGGGGAGATCGCGCGGGCTCGGCGGCCGGTCGATGTCTTTATGGAGGAGGATCTGGGGCCGTATCTGGCGGCCTACGAGGCGGACCCGAGCTTCCCGCCGGCGCGTGGGCTGCTCTATGGGGCGGCGGCGCGTGACCCGGCGATCGCCGCGGCGGCGCTGCCGCGGATGTTGGCGCGGACGCCGGAGGAGCCGCGGGTCTATGAGGCGCTCCTCCAGCACCTCCAGCGGATCGGCGACCGTGATGGTTTTGAGCGGGTACGGGCGGCGGCGGCGGCTCGGTTCGGTGGAGCGCCGACGGCGCCCGCCGCTTCAGAGGCCGGGCCCACCGCGGCGCCCTGATGCGACGCGGTGAGGCGCGGTGAGGCGCGCGCGAGGCTCACTCGGCGAGGCCGAACTCGCCGTCCCACTGGAAGTTGGTGCCGCACTCGACCGGGGGCTCGAGCACGGGGAGCGGCTCGGGCCACGCGCCGCCCCAGCCGATCATGATGTTGTCGCGGGCGTCGAGGTAGCTAGGCTTCGGGAAGGGCTCGTAGCTGGTGACGACCATCATGCCGCCGCGGTCGTTGGCGATGTCGTCGATGACGTCGTCGAAGTCCATCGCTTGGTCGGGCGGCAGGCCGCCTTGGGTGTAGTAGACGATCAGGTCGGTGGGGTTGAAGAGGTTCTTCGGGAGGACCGAGAAGTAGACGCCGGCGCTGCCGAGCATGTCGAGCATGCCGTTGTAGTCATACTCGGCGTGCATGCTGGCTTGCAGGGTGTCGGGGTCGGACTCGAAGAAGTCGGTGCAGAGCATCTGGCCGACCGGCATCTCCAGGGGGAAGGCGGTCGGCGGGAGCGGGCCGGTGAGGTCGTGCTCGTTGGCGATGAGCTGGCCGGTGGCGCCGTCGTACCAGAAGACGCTGCGCTTGGTGAAGAAGCGGCCGACGATCCAGATCTGCCAGCGGCCGTCCTCGACGCAGTCGGGGTACTGGTTCCAGTCGTTGCTGGGGTTGTAGTCGTAGCAGTAGGTGGGGCGGTAGGGGAGGCCGTCGAACTGGGCGTCGACCGAGAAGGTGCCGGCGTTGCGGTCGAAGGTGACCTGGGCGGCGGCCTCGCCTTCACACATGGAGGGCTCCCAGATCTGCATCTCATAGGCGCCTGAGGTGTTGAAGCCCATGCGCACGTCGACGGTGCCGGCGCGGTTGGCGTAGTCGGTGACGACGTTCTCCTCGACAGGCAGGCCGCTGGGCACGGCGTCAGGGATGAGGTGGGTGAGGTCGAAGACGGCCTCGTCGGTGAGGGCCTCCATGAACTCGACGAGCGCGGGCACGTCGGCGTGGGTGAAGTTGAGGCCGGCGGCCATCTCGGGGCTGAGGGTGGCGATGATCGCGTCGTGGTTGCTCAGCAGGGTCGGCTGGAGGAGGGGGTCGATCTGGGTGACGTCGTAGCTGGCGAGGCTGCCGATCGGGTCGATGTAGTGGGCGATGAACTCGCCGAGATCCGCGAATTGGCCGGCGTGACCCCAGGGGCCGGTCAGCTCGGTGTTGCGCAGCGGCGGGGTGCGGAAGTGGTAGTCGAGGGCGGGGTCGCCGATGCGGCCGCCGCGGCCGAGGTCGTCGTCCCTGAAGAGGCCCTGGCCCTTGCCCGGGCCGAACTGCGGCAGGGCGATGTTGTGGAAGTCGAGGTCGCTGAGGTTCTGTCCTGAGTGACAGGTGACGCACTGCGCGTCGCCGAGGAAGAGCTTGGCGCCCTTGAGCTCGGTGTTGGAGAGGGCGTCGTCGTCGCCGCGGAGGAACTGATCCCAGGGGCTGTCGTTCGAGGCGAAGCCGGCGATCTCGAAGGCGGCGATCGCGTTGGCGGCGTGGGCGAAGCTCATCTCCTCGAAGTCAGTGCCGGGGTAGGCCTCCTCGAAGCGGTCGCGGTACTCGTCGATCTGGCCGAGGCGGGCCATCAGGCCCTCCCACAGCGGGGTCTGGTTGTCGTCGCGGATCATCGAGAGGTCGTTGTCGCCGAGGCGGCCGCGCATCTCCCGGCGCGAGGTGACGGGGAACATCGCCTGCGCGGAGACGGCGCCGAACTCGAAGACCTCGATCATCTCCGGGGTGACCTCCTCGCGGGCGGGGGTGGTGACCCCGTCGGCGTGGGCGCGCACGCGGCCGTCCCAGAACATGACGTCCATGGTGTGGAGGTTAAAGAGGTGCGGGGCGTTACGCGGGATGAAGATCCCCTCGGGGTGGGTGCGGTCCACGCCGAGGCCGACGCCGCCCTCGCCGATCGACAGGTGGAGGTCGTCGTCGCTGGCGAGCAGCGGGTGGTGGCAGGTCATGCACGAGATGTTCTCGTTGCCGCTGAGGATCTTGTCGAAGGCGAGGAGCTGACCGAGCTCGACCAGCTCGGGGCGGATCTCCGGGGCCGCGGGCATCGGCTCGATCTTGTGCTTCTTGACCTGCTTACGGACGTCCTTGACGAGCTTCTTGTGCTCCTTCTTGTCCTCTTTGTCCTTCTTGTCCTGCTTGTCCTTCTTCTTCTGGTCGTGCTTGCCCTTCTTCTTGCCCTGGTGCGCGGCTTGGTCGTCCTTGAGCTGCGGCGAGTCGTCGCTCTTGCGGTCGCTGGTGGCCTCGGTCTCGTCGCAGCCGGCGCCGAGCGAGAGGGAGAGGGCGAGGGGCAGGAGCGTCAGGGAGGAGCGGGAGCGGACCATAAGCGAACCATCCTTTGAGCGTGAACTGTCCTCGAGTCGGCGACGCGGGCGCGCGGTCACCTCGAGAAGAGACTCACGGGTAGCGTAGCGAGCTTCGTGATCGGATCACTCACGCTTGTGAAACTTCGTCGCCGCTAAAGTCCGCCCAAAGGCCACGTATAGGCCGCTATGCGGGGATGTAGGCGTTACTCCTAGTTGTCTCATCGAGGCGTCATGGACGGATCGATGTGGCACATCTAACATGTCCTATAAGACATGTTAGTGTCCAGTATGGATGACAGATCGGGCGCGGTGTGGTCGCGTCAGTGTCACGCTCCCACCATCGTCGGCGATGATCGCGATCGGCACGCCGAGCGCGCTCGGCGCGGGCGAGATCGCGCGGGCCGCGTGGGCGCGCTGGGGGCGGGTGATCTCGGCGCGGCGATCGGGCGCGGCGCCGGTGGATCGGGGCGATCAGGTCATGGTATCGGGGGCCATGAGCACCGCGAGCCAGGGATCCGACGCGCTGTTTAACCCGACCGAAGAGCACCGGCTGCTCCGCGATATGGTCGCCGAGTTCGCGCGGCGGGAGGTCGACCCGCAAGCGGCGGCCTCGGACGTGAAGGGGGCGTTGAACCTCGAGCTCTTCCGCCGCTTGGGGGATCTTGGCCTCCTCGGCGTGACGATCCCAGAGCAAGACGGCGGCGCGGGGCTGGACGCGGTGGCGGCGGTGATCATCCACCACGAGCTGTCAAAGTACGACCCCGGCTTCTGCCTGGCGTACCTCGCCCACTCGATGCTCTTCGTGAACAATTTTTACCACTGCGCGAGCGCCGAGCAGCGCGCGCGTTACTTGCCGCGGACGATCTCGGGCGAGTGGGTGGCAGGTATGGGCATGACGGAGCCAGGGGCGGGCACCGACGTGCTGGCGATGACGACGACGGCGACGCGCGACGGCGGCTCGTTCGTGCTGAACGGCACGAAGACGTACATCACCAACGGCTGCGAGGGCTACTGCTTCCTCGTGTACGCGAAGGTCGACGGCAAGATCACGGCGTTCGTGGTCGACCGCGAGTGCGCGGGGTTCTCGACCTCGAACCACATCGACAAGCTGGGCATGCGCGGCTCGACCATGTCCGAGCTGATCTTTGAGGACTGCAGGGTGCCGGCGGCGAACCTGCTGGGGGCCGAGGGGAGCGGGCTCGCGCACATGATGCGCAACCTCGAGATCGAGCGGCTGACGCTGGCGGCGATGAGCGTGGGGATCGCGGACCGCTGCCTGGAGCTCATGGTGCGGCACGCGGAGGAGCGCCGGGCGTTCCAGCAGCCGATCAACCGCTTCGGGCAGATCCAGCGCTACATCGGCGAGGCGTACGCGATGACCGAGGCGGCGAAGTGTCTGACCTACAACGTCGCGCGCGACGTCGGCCCGGCGCAGCGCAACAGGATCGGCTCGGACGCGGCGAAGCTGTTCGCGGCGCCGGTCGGCAAGACGGTCGCGGACTACGCGATGCAGGTGATGGGGGGCGCGGGCTACTGCCGCGAGTACCCGGTGGAGCGGCTGTGGCGCGACGCGAAGCTGCTGGAGATCGGCGGCGGGACGATCGAGGCCCACCAGAAGAACATCACCAAGGACCTGACCCGCGCGGCGGCGCGTTAGCGGCGCCTGGCCGCGCGGACATGCCGCAGCCAGGCCGCGAGCTGCAGGCCGGCGGGCAGGAGGACGACAGAGGCGAGCAGGCAGAGCAGCATGCCGGCGGCGGCGGTGAAGCCGAGCGAGAAGAGGCCGAGGTGATCGGCGAAGAGCATGCCGCCGTACCCGAGCGTCGTGGTGAGGGTGGTCATGAAGATCGCGCCGCCGGTCTCGCGCAAGGTGGTGGCGAGGCGGCCGCCCTCGCGGTGGCGGTGGAGGAGGTGGACGGCGTCGTCCTGGCCCATGCCGATGAGCAGAGGGAAGGCGATGACGTTGAAAAAGTTTACCTTCCAACCAAACGCGGCGATCAGGCCGCCTAACCACAAGAGCGCGCAGGCGACGGTGACGAAGATGACGAGCGCGGCGCCGGCGCTGCGGAAGAGGAGCAAGGCGAGGGCGAGCAGGACGGCGAAGGCGAGGCCGATGACGAGCGGGCCGTCGGCGCGGATGAGGTCGACGATCTCAGGGATCACGAAGAAGGAGGCGGCGACGGGGACCTCGCGGCCGGCGACGTGGAGCTCGCGGTAGGCGTCGTAGACGCGCTTGGCGTTGCGGTAGTCGGACTTGCCGCCCTTGGTCCAAAAGACGACGTAGCCGCCGAGCTCGCCGCGGGCGTCGGTGAAGCTGGCGCGCACCCAGTCGGGGAGGTCGTCGGCTTCGATGGGGCGATCGACCGCGAGGTAGGGCCGCCAACTGGCGACGCGCTCGCGATCCGCGGGGGAGAGGGCGCCGAGCTTGCCGTCGATGCGCCGGCGGAGGTCGCGGATCACCGCGAGCTTCTCCTCCTGGAGGTCGGGCACGTAGGCGTCGATCGCGGCGACCTCGCGCAGGCGATCGTGGAGCTCGATGAGGCGCGGGCCAGGGTAGGCGCGGAGGTCGCGGAGGACGTCTGGGGCGACGCCGCGGGCGGCGGTGGCGGCGGCGCCGAGGGCGATGAAGGCGGGGTCCTGGCGGTCGTCACCTTCGTCGGGCTCTTCCTCGTCGGCGAGGGCGTCGGGGTCGGCGGGCGGCGGGCGGCCGCACGCGTCGAGCGGGGGCGGGGGCGGGAGCTCGGCGCCTCGGGCGAGCGCCGCTGCCTCTGCGGCGTCGAGGCGGGCGAGGGCGGCGAGCTGTTGGTAGGCGGCGCGCGCCTGTCGGCGATCGGCGGCGAGCACGACGGCCGGCGCGAGCGCGCTGGCGCCGACAGCGGCGCGGTAGTCGTCGTGAGGGGCCTTGCTCGGCGGGGCCGGGGCGGCGCGGACGGGGTCCTCGAGGCGGCCGAGGTCGGTCTCGAGCTCGAGCGCGTCGAGGTTGTTGGCGGCGAGCGCCGCGGCGGCGACGCCGAGGGCGACGATGACCGCGGCGAGCCGCGGGAAGCGGGGCGGGGTCTGCTCCGCGGCGGCTGCGGGCGGGGGCTCTGGCGCGGGGCGCTGGGTCGTTCGCCACGGCCAGCGGCGCTCGAGCACGACCAAGGCGGCGGGGAGGACGAGCACGGCGCCGACGAGGGAGAGCGTGACGCCGAGGCCCGCGATCACGCCGAAGTGCGAGAAGCCGCGGAAGTCGGCGACGAGCAGGAGGAAGCAGGTGAGGGCGGTGCTGAGGGCGCCCGCGGCGGTGGAGAGGCCGGTGGTCGTGAAGGTGAGCGCGAGCGCGGGGGTGAGCGCGAGGCCGCGGCGGCGCTCGGCTTGGTAACGCGCGAGGATGTGGATCCCGAAGTCGACGCCGAGGCCGAGCAAGACCGCGAAGATGAAGGCGGAGACGAGGTTGAGGGCGCCGTAGAAGACGCGGGCGGCGGCGAGGGCGGTGATGATGGCGATCGCGAGCGGCAGCAGGACCAAGACGATCGCCCGCAGGCCGCGGAAATAGACGGCGAGGCTGAGCATCAGCAGGCCGAAGACGACCGCGGAGCCGCGGACGATGTCACCCTCGAGGCCGCTGACCTTGCGGGTGTGCTCGGCGTAGGCGCCCTCGATCTCGACGACCATGTCGGGGTGATACGCGGCCGGCTCGGCGGCGGCGGCGGCGGCGGCGAGCTCGCGCGAGAGGCCGCGGGCGAAGGCGATGTCGGTGTCGGGGCGGGTGGGCCGCGCCTTGATGACGACGACGCGGCCCTCGTCGGCCTCGTAGTACTCGGGCAGGCGGGTGCCCCGCTCGTAGCGCTCGCGCAGCTCCGGCTCGCTGAGCTGGGGGACGGGGTCGTCGTCGTCGCCGAGCAGCGCCATCTCGCGGCGCACTTGGGCTTGTATGGCCTCGATGACGCGGCAGCGCAGGTCGAGCAGGTCGGCGAGCTCGGCGTAGAGGAGCGCGTTCTCCTCGAAGAAGTCGCGGCTCAGGTGGAAGTGGACGTGGCGGAGGTCGGCGCGCTGGCGCAGCTCGGCGGCGAAGCGCTCGCCGAAGCGGAGGTTGGCCTCGCGGGAGGGGCTGCGGATCTCGACGTAGAGATCCGACTGGTTGCCCAGGCGCTCGCTCATCGCGTCGATCCGGGTGGTGCTGATCGCGTCGTCGGGGAGGAGGGCGCGGAGCTGCTGGTCGACGCGCAAGCCGAGCGCGAGCCAGAGGGCGGCGACGCCGACGACGAGGGCGACGGCGAGGATGCTCCACGGGCGCCGGACGATCAGCGCGGCGAGGCGTTGGGCGCGCTCAGAGGCCTGCTGGGCGGCGAGGTGCATGCTGGGACGCGAGACCCTACGTCGCGCCCGCAAGAATCTCCAGTGGTGAGAAAAGCGCCTCAGCGGCGGCAGACGTCGGGCCGCGGCGCTTGCGAGGCTCGCCGGGGCCGTGCCATCCTCCGCGGCCCAGGAGAGCTATCGATGCGCATGATCCTCATCGGCCCGCCGGGCGCTGGCAAGGGAACTCAGGCCGAGAGCCTGGTCGGGTCCTTCAAGATCCCGCACATCTCCTCCGGCGACATGCTGCGCGGGGCGGTTAAGGCGGGCACCGAGCTCGGTCTGCTAGCAGACCGATATATGAAGGCCGGCGACCTGGTCCCCGACGAGGTGGTGATCGGCATGATTATCGAGCGGATCGGCGCGGCAGACTGCGCCCGCGGCTTCATGCTCGACGGCTTCCCGCGGACTCGCCCGCAAGCCGAGGCGCTCGACGCGGCGCTGAAGGCGGCGCGGGTGTCCCTCGACGCGGTGGTGTTGATCGAGGTGCCGGACGGGCTGATCCTCGAGCGGATCACCGGGCGTCGCTCGGACCCGGAGACGGGGGCGATCTACCACCTCAAGTTCAAGCCGCCGCCGCCCGAGCTGGAGGGCCGCCTGGTCCAACGCAAGGACGACACGGCGGAGGCCTGCGTCGCCCGCCTCGACAAGTACCACCGCGAGACGGCGCCGATCGTGCCGTTCTATGAGGGCGCGGGGGTGCTGGTGCGGGTCGACGGGGTGGGCAGCCCAGACGAGGTGTTCGTGCGGATCTCTGCCGCCTTGGGGGCCGCGCCTGCGCGCTGAGCCGCGATGACGCTGCGCTACCTCGCCCCGAACTTGGTCACGTCGCTGGCGATGCTGCTGGGCATGCTGGCGGTGGTGCTGGCGATGGAGGGGGCGTACACGGCGGCGGCGTGGCTGGTGGTGTGGTCGACGTTCCTCGATCGCGCGGACGGCGTGGTGGCGAGGGCGCTGCGGGCGACCAGCGAGTTCGGGGTGCAGATGGACTCCTTCGCCGATTTTTTTAACTTCGGCGCGGTCCCGGCGTTCATCATCTACAGGGCGCTGGGGGCGGCGCCGGGGCTGCCCTTTGGGGCAGGTATGGGGCGAGCGCTGGTGCTCGCCACTTGCGCGCTGTGGGTCTTGGCGGCGTCGTACCGGCTCGCTCGCTTCAACTCGATCGCGGATGACCCGCGCTACAAGGGCCTCTTCTTCGGGATCCCGACGACTTTGGCGGCGGGCACCCTGATGACCGGCTTCTTGGCGATGGTCCAATACAGCGGGCCCGGCGCGGAGGTGGCGGCGGCAGCGGCGGGGCCGCGGCTGCTCGGCGCCCTGGCGATCCCGACGAGCGGCTGGTGGGTCTTTTTGGGGTGGATGCTGGCGCTCGCACTCTTAAAAGTGTCGAACATGCGGGTCCGTAAGCCGATCCCCGGGCGTTCGCTGAGCGGGGTGGTGATCGGCGTGTTCGGGGTGGTGGGCCTGGTCGGCTCGGCGCTGCGGGTGCTGCCTGAGCTGCTCGTGGCGATCCCGTCGGCGTTTATCGTGTTCTGGTTGCTGCGGCAGCGCCGGCCGGAGCTGCGGGCGATCCCCGCGCCGCCGATGATCCCGGTGACGCGGGCGAGCTCCGGCTCCTGAACAAAGAACGACGAACAAAAGCGAGACCACGGACGTGGTTGTCGGATAACCGGCGACCCGGCGACCTGGCGCGCGAAAACTCGGGCTGGCGGAGATGATTGTTACATGAAACAATCATCTCTGTAACAAAGGAGCCCCGCGCCATGATCTTCAGCCCCTTCTCTCCGTGCCTCGCTCGTGACCTCGACCGGCTCGAATCGACGCGTGATGTGGTTCTGTGGCTGATTATGAGCGCAGGCGCATTTTTTGCGTTTGTCCAGTAGGCCCACTCTGTGACGGAAAAGTGTCATCCGGGTGAACTCGGGCCGTGCGGCCGAGGGCGCTGATCCGATCGCACCGCTGGTGACGCTCACTTCAGCGATGAGCACAACGACGACCTCCGCCACCCACGACGAGACCCCCGTGAGCATCACGACCACGACCAACGGCGATGCGAAGGCGCCCAGCGGCGACGAGACCGAGCTCTCGATCGGCCGCGAGGACATCATTAAGCGCGAGGACAAGGACAAAGGGTGACGGCCAGGTCCGGCTACCCCCCCAGCCACCTGGAGAGCCCGGCCAAGCGCCGGGCTCTTTTTTTCCTGGCGCGCTAGTCGTCGAAGTCGTCGCCAAAACGACCGCCGCCGCCGCCGCCACGACCGCTGCCGCCGCCGCCGCCGCGCCGACGATCGCGGCCTCCACGACCACCACCACCACCACCACCACCACCGCCGCCGCCGCCGCCGCCCTCCCACGACCCGCCGCCGCCGCCGCTGCGACCGCCGCCGCCGCCGCCGCCGCCGCCGCCGCCGCCACCGCCACGAAAGCCGCCGCCACCGCCGCTGAAGCCGCCACCGCCGCCGCTGAAGCCGCCGCCGCCGCCGCCGCCGCGGTAACCGCCGCCACCGCCACCACCGCCGCCGCCGCCGCCGCCGCGCCCGCGCTCGACCGCCTCGTCGCAGCGGATCCTCCGACCGTCGAGCTCGGCGTCATTCATCGCCTCGAGCGCGGCGCGACCGCCGACGTCGTCCGCGAAGGTGACGAAGCCGAAGCCTCGGCTGCGACCAGTCTCCCGGTCCGTGACTACCACCGCCTCAGCCACCGGGCCGAAGCGCTCGAACGCCGCGCGTAGCGAGTCATTCGTCGTCGCCCACGCCAGTCCACCGACAAAAATCTTCACAGATGCCCTCGTTCATCGCGGCTACATCGACGACGTCGGGGATCGATCCCTCAGCCAACAACGCAGCCCTGCCGCAGCCGCGGCGTATTCATGATTGACGACCGTCGAGCGGCGCGCGCGAGACTACGAAGCGGCGGCCCTCCCTCGGGGCCGCGGACGGCAATCGATCTGCCGCCCTGCGACGTGCGCCATCGCTGTGCCATGACACTCCACGACTACCAGGGACGATGCGAGATGTCGACACTGGCCCCGAGTTTTCGCGGAGCGGACCGCCCCGCGGCCCGCGGGCGGCCGCGCGGGCCCGCGCAGGGGCGAAGGCGCAGGGGCGTCCCGTCGCTTCCCTCGCGCGCCTCGATTGACCTAAGATCGCGCGCGGAGGTGCTCCCGCTTGCCGACCTATACGACCGATGACCAGGTGAAGATCGCGTACCGCATCGTGGGGGAGGGCCGGGCGCCGGTGCTCTTGATCCACGGCTGGATGATGAACAGCGGCGTCTACGACGATGTGCTGGCGCTGCTCAATACGGCGGGGCTGCGCTTGATCGTCCCCGATCTGCGCGGGGCGGGCTCCTCGGGCAAACCAGCGAGCGGCTACTCGCTGGACCGCTACGCGCAGGACTTGATCGGCCTGATGGCGAGCGTCACCGACCAAGCCTATGTGGTCGTCGGCCACAGCATGGGCGGGCAGATCGCGCAGCTCATCGGCTCGCTGGTGCCCGAGCAGGTGCGCGGGATCGTCGCGCTGTGCCCCGTGCCGGCTTCAGGGATCCCGCTGCCAGAGGAGGCGCAGGGGCTGTTCCGCGGGGCGTCGTCGCGGGCGCCTCAAGAGACGATCCTGGGGATGGCGTGCAAGCAGCTCAGCGAGGCGAGCAAGGAGCGCCTGCTCGGCCTGGGCGCGACCGTCAGCGCGGAGTGCATCGCCGAGAGCTTCGACGCGTGGCGCCTCGGCGGCTTCGCCGAGCGCCTGGCCATGATCACCGCGCCGACGCTGGTGGTCGCGACCGATGACCCGTTCCTCCCGCCGGACTTCTTGCGGGCGGCTGTGGTCGGGCCGATCGCTGGGGCGCGCTTGGCGGTGCTCCCAGGCCCCGGCCACTATGTGCAGGTCGAGCGGCCGGTGGAGACGGCGGCGATCCTCGAGGGGTTCTTCGCGGGCGTCAGCGGCGGCGCTCGGCCGCAGCGCAGCGCCTGAGCGCGGCCGCGACGCAGGAAAAAATGAGCGCGCGCTCGCCGTTGAGATCGGCGGGCGCGCGCGCTTGTTCTTCGGGAGGTGCCGGCCCGCGCGGGTCGTCTAGAGCTCGCCGATCTGCTGGAGGAAGACGGTCGCCTCCTGACAGTTCGGGTCCTCCATGAGCGCCTTGCGGCCCCAGAGCACGGCCTTCTGGCGGTCTCCGCGGCGCTCCGCGATGTAGCCCTGGCGCAGGTAGGCGACGGCGCGGCTGATCGGCGCGGCCTCCATCAAGGCGATGCTGCGGAGCACGCGGATCGCGAGGTCCCAGTCCTCCATCTTCTCCGCCAGCTCGGCGAGCTCGACGGCGACGTCGCCGTTGTTGCGATCGGAGTGGTAGGCCTCCTTGAGCCACTTGAGCTCGTTCTCGGCGTCACCCATGGCGTTCGCGACCTTGGCCTTGCGGTACTGGAGCACGCAGAGCTCGGGCGAGCGGCGGCCGCGCATCGCCTCGATCGCCGCCTCGAGGATCTCGTCGGCGGCCTTGAAGTTGCTCGCGGCGGTGTACGCCTCGACCAAGAGGAGGTTGACGGCTTGATCGGTGGGGCGCAGCTCGATCGCCTGCTTGAGCGCCTTGGCGGCGGCCTCGCCGTCCTCGTCGAGGAGCAGCTCGCCGGCCTGCCGCAGCATCAAGAAGCGCTTGTCCTCGTCCTCGACCGCCTTGGCCTCGGCGATGAGGATCTGGGCCATCTTGGAGTAGTCCTCGGCGTCCTCGTAGATCTTCTTGAGGTGGCCGCGCAGCTCCGCGTTGTCGGGGTTCTGCGCGTACACCTTCTCGAGGCCGGCCTTGGCCTCCTCGGGGCGCTCGGCGCGGGCGCAGGCGTCGACGAGGCGGAGGGCGGCCTGCACCTGGGCGGCGCCGCCGACCGCGTCGATCATGCGGTCGCAGCTCTCGATCACCGCGTCCCAGCGCTCGGCGGCGCTGTCGATGTCAAGGAGGCGGCCGAGCGCCTCGACGTCGTCGGGCGAGCGCTCGACCCAGGCGGCGAGGGTCATGCGCGCCTGCTCCGCGCCGCCCTCCGCGCCGAGGATGTCGACGAGGCGGAGGGTGGCGAGGCGCTCGGCGCCCAGGTCGCCTCGGCGCGCCGCGGAGCCGCGCAGCGACTCGAGCGCGGCGATCAGCTCCGGCACTAAGGCGGCGCCGACGAGCCTGTAGGCGAGCTCGAGGTCGCCCACAGCGCCGGCCTCGTCCTCGATCAAGGTGCGGTACTCGGCGCGGGTCTTGAGGAGCTCCAGCATGACGTCGTCCGACATCGGCTGCCAGTCGATGACGTGGTTGAGCTCGTGGATCGCGGCCTTGTGATCGCCCGCGTCGGCGAGCCGGCTGACGAGCTCGCGGAGGAGGCCGAGGTCGTTGGGGCTGCGACCTGCGGCGGCGCGTAGCGCCCCGATCGCGCGGGCGCTGTCGCCGAGGCGCTCGCTGTACAAGGCGGCGACCTCGCGGAAGGCGGCGGCGCCGCGCTCCGACGAGGCCTCGCGCTCGGCCGCGAAGGCGATCAGCTCGGCGAGCTTCGCCCAGGCCTCGGCGCCGCGGTAGCGACCCTCGAGCTCCGACCGCAGCTCCGCGCTCCACGGCTCCGCGTGGTAGGCGCGCTCGAGCACCCGCAGCGCGGCCTCTTGATCGCCTTGCTCCTCCCAGGCGCGGGCGACCTCGAAGGCGAGCGCGACCGCCTCTTCGCCGGTCTCGAGGGCGGCGAGGCGCTCCTTGAGCAGGGCGCGCTCGCGCGGGTCGTGGTCGGCGTCGAAGAGCGCGAGCAGGGCCTCGATCAAGGGGCGGTGGTCGGGCGCCGCCGCGAGCGCTTGGCGGTAGATCGCGAGCGCTTCGTCGAGGTGCGAGGCGCGCAGCAGCTCGCCGAGGCGGAGCGCGACGCTGACCATCATGTCGATGTCACCGCGCTCCTGGGCGGCGAGGAACTGCTGGTTGAGGAGCTGCGAGAGCTCGGCGTCGTAGCCGGTGCGCTCGAAGATCTCGGCGAGCATCGCCTCCGCCTCGCGGTTGTCCGGGGCCTCCATCAAGACGTCGCGGAGCAGGCGTACGGCGTCGGTCTCGCCGCCGAGGCGACCCGCGAGCGAGCGCGCGAGCTCCATGCGCAGGGTGTTGCGCTCACTCGGTTCGGTGAGGTAGCCGAGGGTGTCCTCGACGAGGCGCTGGAGGCGGCGGTGCTCGTCGAGCTGGCGGTAGAGCTGCATCAGCGGCTCCCAGAGGCGGCGGTTGGCCCGGTCTTGGACCAAGAGCTCCTCGTAGAGCTCCGCGGCGAGGCGTGGATCTCCCTGGAGCGTCGCCATCTCGGCGAGCGAGGAGCCGAGCTCGAAGAGCTCCGCGGCGTCGGCGATCGGGGTGGCGTCGCGCAGGTAGCTGACGGCGCCTTGCAGGTCGCCGGCGTCGCGGCGGCGGCGCGCGAGGATCAAGAGCGCCCAGGACTGGTGATGATCGTCCACAGGGCGCTCGCGCGCGAGCTCGATGGTGCGGGTGAGCAGCCGCTCGACCCGCTCTTGGTCGCCGTGGCGGAGCGCCAGCTCGGCGGCCTCGTGAGCGAGGGCGGCGCTGGCCCCGTCGGCGAGGGCGCTGCGCTCGAGGAAGCCGAGGAGGAGCGCGTCGTCGCCGAGCTGGCGGAGGATGTGCTCGTAGAGGCCGAGCAGGTCGGGGTGATCCGGGGCGCTCGCGAGGGCGCGGCGGAGGATCGGCTCGGCGAGCTCGTAGCGGCGGTCCTCGTCGACGGCGCGGCGGAGGGCGCGGACGCCGGCCTCGCGGGTGTCGACGTCGGCGAGGCGCAGCTCCGCGAGGCCGTAGGCCGCTTGGGCGCGGTTCTCCGGGGTCATGCCGTCGGCGGGCAAGGAGGAGATCTTCTCGAAGAGCTCGGCTTGGCGGGCGCGGTCGCCCTTGATCGCGGCGAGGCGAGCGAGGCCGATCCAGGCCTCGACGAGGCGCTCTCCGGTCGCTTCGGCCTTGCTGAAGGCGACCTCCGCCTCCTCACGATCGCCGAGCTCGCCCTCGGCGATCTCGGCGAGGCGCAGCCAGAGATCGGCGGCGAGGGCGGCGTCGCCCTGGCGACGCTGCTTGTCGGTGAGGCCGCGGAGGAGCTCGGCGTAGCGCGGCGTCTGGCCGCTGCGGACCGCCTGGTCGCGGGCGGCTTGGTGCAGCGCGGCGCTGCCGGGGGCGTCCTGGAGGGCGCGCAGGCGCAGCTCGAAGGCCTCCTGGGGCTTGCCCTCGCGCTCGCGGACGGCGCCGAGCTCGCCGAGGATCTCGGCGCGGCTGCTCGGGTCCTCGGCGCTGGTGAGGCGGTGCTCGAGGAGCCGCGCGAGCTGGGCGTCGTCGCCGTGGGCCTTGAGGGCGCGCTGGAGCTTGCGCGCGTCGACGTCGTTCTGGAGGGCCGTGATGTAGGCGCTCTCGTAGAGCTCGCGCGCCTGGACCTCCTGGCCGCGGCTCGCCGCGAGGCGGCTGAGCTCGTACTGGACCTCGGCGACGCCGACCGCGGCGTCGTCGCCGGGGTGGCGGCGGATCGCCAGCAAGAGGGCGCGGTAGGCCCGCTCCGCGCGTTGGCTATCACCTGACTCATAAGATAGGTCGGCGAACATCCTCAGGATCCCGAGGTGGCCAGGGTCCATGTTGGCGGCGTCGTCGAGGGCGACCAGCGCGTCGGCGACCTGGCCCTTGGCGCGGTAGATCTTGGCGAGGCGGAAGTGCACGCCGGCGCGCTCAGGCGAGCGGCGGCGGCCGTAGGCGGCGACCAGCGCCTCGAGGATCTTCTGGGCCTCGTCGCGGCGATCGGCGCTGAGCAGCGAGTCGGCGAGCAGGAGCCGGACCTCGCGGTTCTCCGGGTCGAGGCGGGTGAGGCGCTCGAAGACGGGGATCGCTTGGTCGAGCTCGCCGATCCGGTCGGTGTAGATCACCGCGGCCTCGCGCAAGAAGGCGAGCGCCTGCGCGGGGTCAAAGACGTGATCGGAGGCGCGCAGGAGCAGCGAGGCGAGCTCCTGCCAGGCGCCGACGGTGCGGTAGAGATCCGCGAGCATGTCGCGGGTGCGCGGCTCGGCGGGGTCCGCGGCGCAGGCGGCGGCGAGCGCGGTGATCGCCCCGTCGACCTGCGCGGCGCTCACTTGAGCGGTCGCGAGCTGGAGGACCTGGGCGGTCCTTTCAACTGTCCCTGCGGTCAGGTCGAGGCGGCGCGCGAGCCAGGGGACCGCCAGGGCGGGCTCGCCGAGGCCGAGGTGCAGGCGCGAGAGGGCGTCGAGGGCGGTGACGCTGGGGGTGAGCGCGACGACGTGGCCGTGGGCGTCGATCGCCCGGCGGACGTCGCTGAGGCGGGCCTCGGCGAGGCCGGCGACCTGCGCCCAGATGCGGGCGGCGCGGCCCGGGTCGGGGACCTTCTCGAGGCGCTCGGCGTGGCGGCTGAGGAAGTCGGTGAGCTGGCCGAAGGCGCCTTTGCCCTCGAGCACCCGCGTGAGGGCGTCGAGCGAGGGGTCGTGGGCGGGCTCCTCGTCGAGGTTCTTGACCAAGACCTCGACGCGGCCGCCGCGCTCCTCGAGGACGCCGACGATCCGCGAGATGTCGAGGCGGAGGTCGAGGCGACGGGCGGGGTCCTCGGTGCGCTGCAGCTCGTGGCGACGGAGGACCAGCAGCTCGGGGTAGCGCTCGTCTCGTTGATAGAGGTCGGCGAGGCGACGGACGGTCTCCAGGTCGTCTGGGGCCTGCTCCATGAGGCCGCGGTAGAGCTCGATCGCGCGGCCTGCGTCGCCGTGCTCGACGCAGAGGGCGGCGGCGCGGCGGCGCATGTCGAGCGAGCGCTCAGGGCTGACGGCCAAGAAGGCGCCGCGCGCGAGCAGGTCGATCGCGGCGGCGCGCTCTCCGGCGCGCTCGTGGAGCTCGGCGAGGGCGGTGATGGCCCGCTCGAGCGACTCGCTGACGGTGCGGGCGCCGCCAGCGGCGAGGCCGCGGTTGTGCACGGCGGAGGCGCGGTCGCGCAGGCTCACCAACAGCTCGCGGGTGCGCGGGGCGTCGCCGAGGAGCTCGACGGCGCGATCGCTGGCCTCGTAGAGCTCGTCGAGGTCGCGGTGGCGGAGGCTGGAGAGGGTGACGAGGGTGTCGATGAGGGCGGGGCTGGGGGCGTGACGCTGGAGCTCGGCGAGCGCCTCGAGGCGGGCGACGTGATCCGGGTGCTGGGCGAGCGAGCGCTGGAGGGCGCGGATCGCCGCGGCCGCGTCGCCGCGGTGGTCGCGGTGCCAGAGGCCGAGGCGCCCGTCGAGCTCGGCGGCGAGCTCGGGCGCGGCGGCGAAGATGGTGGCGGTGGCGCGCTCGGTCTCGGTGATGACGGGCTCCCAGCCGCCGTGTTCGGCGGCGGAGGACTCGATCAGGGCGATCAGCTCCTCGTCGACGCCTCCCACCGCGGCCATGTGGCTGGTCGCGTCGGCGATCGCGGCGTCCCAGCGGCCGAGGGCGGCGCCGGTGCGGACGACGCCGAAGGCGGCGGCGCGGTGGTCAGGCTGCGCGGCGATCACGGCGCGGTAGCTGTCGAAGGCGCCGCTCTGGTCGGCGAGGCGACGCTCTCGCAGCTCGGCGTCGGCGGCGCGGAGGGCGACGAGGCGGGCGCTGTTGTCGGCGGGCAGGGCGGCGATCGCCTCGCGGTAGGCGTCGGCGGCGAGCTGCCAGCGCTCTCCCGCGGCGACGAGGCGGCGCAGCTCGGCCTCGATCGCGGGCTCGCCGGGGTCGAGGGCGAAGGCGCGGCGGAGGAGCTGGGCGGCGCCCTCTTGGTCGCGGAGGTGGCGCTCGCGCAGGGCGGCGCTCTCGCGCAGGATCGCGGCCTTGGCGAGCGGATCGTCGGTGACGGCGAGGCGGGCCTCGGCGAGCTCGGCGAGCTCGGCGAGCTCGCCGCGGCGGCGGTAGAGATCGGCGAGGAGCTGGACGGCGCCGCTGCGGCTGCGCGGGTCACCGAGCAGCTCCGTGAGGCCTGCGCGGGCGCCGGCGTGCGCGGGGTCGACGGTGAGGGCGCTGCGGTAGCAGGCGACGGCGGCGTCGGGCTGGCCCAAGGGGCCGCGGTAGAGGTCGCCGAGGCGGGTGGAGAGCTCGGCGACGCGATCGGTCTCTTGCCCTGAGATCCGGCCGAGCAGCTCGGCGAGCTCGCTCCAACGATCGACGGCGCTGAGCAGGCCGGCGAGCGACTCGACGCCCTCGTCGGTCTCGCCGAACTCGCGCTGGATCTCGATCCAGAGGGTGATCGCGGCGGCGCTGTCGCCGAGCGGGCCGGCGGTGAGCTCGGCGATCTTGATGAGATCGGCGCGGCGCTGGTGCGGCTCGACCTTGGCGTCGGCGCGGCGCCTCAAGGCGGCGACGAGCGGCTGCCAGCGCTCCAGCGCGGCGAGCAGGCGGACGCTGGCGTCGAGGGCCTCACGATCATCGGCGTCGGCGTCGAGGCGGCGCTGCCAGAGGTCGAGGGCGCGGCCGGGGTCGCCGAGCTGCTCCGCGAGGTGGGCGGCCTCGCCGAGCAGGGCGGTGGCGAGGACTCGGTCGGGCTCGAGCTCGGTGAGCCGCTCGAGCACGCCTTGGCGCTGGTCTTGGCGGCCGAGCTTGCCGAGCAGCTTGGCGAGGTCGTGGGCGACCCGCAGGGCGGCCGCGTCGGCGACGCCTGGGTGGGCGAGCACGGCGGCGTAGAGCTCGCTGGCGCCGGCCTCGTCGCCGAGGAGGTCGCGGCGCAGGTCGGCGGCCTCGATCAGGAGGGCGACGCGGCGGTCGCCGTCGGCGGCGGCGGCGGCGGCGGCGATCAGCGCCTCGGCGTAGGCGCCAGATTCACCTGTCCGTTCAGACAGGTGTCGGAGGTCGCGGTGATCTTCGGTGAGGGTCGGATCGATCGCGAGGATCGCCGCGTAGTGATCGATGGCGAGGACCTCGCGGCCGAGGGCGATCTGCCGCTCGGCGAGCTCGCGGTGGAGGCTGATCTGGCGGCTCGGCTCGACGAAGGGGAGGGCGGTCTTGAGGACGCGGATGACCTCGCCGGGGAGCTCGGCGTCCTCGTAGAGGGCGCGCAGGCGCTCGAGCGTGCCCTCGCGGACCTTGGCGGGGGTGCCTTCGGCGGCGAGCATGCGCTCGAGGAGCTGGCGGCCGCCGCGATCGCCGGGCTGCTCGTCGAGCAGCTCTTGGGTCTCGGCGAGGGCGGCGTCGGGGCGGCTCAGGCGGTCGAGCAGGCACTCGGCGATCTGCAGCTTGAGGCCGGCGGGGGCCTCGTTGCCGAGCAGCGCGAGGCGCTCGCGCCAGAGATCGACGAGGTCTTGCCAGCGGCCCTCGCGCTCGAGCAGGCGCTCGAGCGAGGCGGCGAGCTGCTCGTCGCCGCTGCGCAGCGGCACGAGCTGCTGCAGGTAGCGGATCGCCCGCGCGACCTGGCCGGCGAAGTCCTTGGCGACCCCGGCGGCCTCGTCGAGGATGGCCATCCGACGATCACGGTCGCTGACGGCGGCGAGCGCCCGGTCGTAGAGGCCGAGCAGGTCGTCCCAGCGGCCGGCGAGGGTGAGCACCGAGGTGAGCCGCTCAAACGCCCACTCGGAGGCGGGGTCGAGCGCCAACACCCGCTGGAGCACGGCGATCTGGGCGGCCGCGTCCTCGCCGAGCCATTCGATGTGGAAGCGGGCCGCCCGCATGGCGAGGCTCTGGGCGGCGTCGGCGGGGAGGTCGTTGCCGACGAGCTCGCGGTAGAGGGCGGCGACCTCGTCGGTGCGGCTGAGGGTGATCGAGAGCCGCTCGGCGCGCTCCCAGATCGAGAACTGCGCGGGAGAGTTGCGGAGCGCCGCCATCGCCACTTCGAGCGACTGCTCGAGCACGCCTGCGTCATTGGAGCCACTAGAGGAAGGTGGATTCTGTGCCATCGGATGCCCCTCGAGCCGGCAGCGCCCGCGTGTTCAGCAGCGCTCTACAACCACGGCTCATCGTTGCACCATACCAGGGAAGGATGTCGTGATGCAGGCGTAGGGGCGGGCGAGAGCGCTCAGCGCCGGTCGTTGCACTGTCAACCAATGAGCGCTCGCGCCCTCGGTGAGCGGCCGCGCAGGTGCGCGCATAAGCGCTCGATCGGGCGAGGATGGGTCGTCCGTGCGGCCGGTACATGCCCGCTCGATCGCGGCGGTGGACCGGCGGGCGCGCGCTCGCGCGGGAGCTCGCGCCCGCGCGGTCGGCAGCGAGGGCGCGAGACGTGGACCTCCGCGGGCCCGGCGGGCGGCGGCGCGCGGGCGAGGTGATCTCCGCGGGCGGCTCCGGCGGCTCGTCCGTCGGCGCGGGGCGGGGGCGTCACGTCGCTCGGGCCTAGGTCGTCGCGGTCGCTTGCATGATGTCTAAAAGGACAGGTCGACGAGGCGGCGGAGGTGCGGGTCTCTTCTGGTTGATCGGGTTCTTTGCTATCGTCGGGCCGATGCGCTCCTCCCTCGCCCCCCTCGCCTTGAGCGCGCTGCTCGGGGTCGCTTGTGGTTACCGGCCGGTCGACGTCGAGTCGCTGGCGATCACGACGCCGCCGCTGGCCGCGCCGCCGCGGATCGCCGCGCCGCTCTTCTTGATCCGCGACTCGGCGAGGATCCCGCAGACGATGACGGCGACGGCGCCGGGCGGGCCGGAGATCGTGGTGGAGAACGTGCCGCTGCTGCTCGAGCGCGACCTGAAGACGGCGCTCGGGGCGCTGTTCGAGTCGGTGACGGTGGTCGACCCGAGCGCGCAGGTGCCAGCGGGGGATCGTTTGGTCGGGCTCTTCGCGGTCGAAGAGCTGAGCTTGGCCCAGCAGGGGGGCAAGGCGGGCGAGCCGCGCTGGGTGGGGGCGGTGCGCTTTCGCTTCGAGCTGTGGCTGCCAGGGGCAGAGACGCAGGCGTATCGCTTCGCGGGTACGGCGGTGGGGGCGGTGGCGCTCGGCGATCGCCGGTCTGGCGACCAGGTGTTCGCGAGCGCGTTCGCGTCGGCGATCCACCGGGTGGCCGATGGGATCGCCCGTAGCGGCGCCGCGGCGCGGCTCTCCGCGAGGAAGGGCTGAGCCCCAGACCCCTGCCGCGTTCGCCAGAACGAGGGCATGATGGGCCGGCCATGCCCGAGCCCAAGCCTGTCGTCGAAGCAGATAAGGATCAGAGCGCCGCCCCGGGGCCGCTGGAGGCGCTGGTGGAGCGCCTGCACGCGGACCTGGAGGCCGTCCGCGCCGACCTCGCTGAGGAGCAGGAGCTGCGTGACGCGCTCAGCCGCGAGGAGAGCGCGCTGCGCGAGGGGCTGACGGCGGCGCGGACAGAGCTGGCGGTGGCGCGGGCAGATCTGAGCGCGGCGCGGCGGGAGCTGGAGGTGACGCGCGCGGAGAGCAGCGGGCTGCGTCGCGAGCTGGCGAGCGCGCGGGCAGAGCGTGATAGCGCCCGCGGCGAGCTCGAGCTGGCGCTGACGGAGCTGCACAACAGCCGCGAGGAGCGAGCGGGGCTGGGCGCGACGTTGGCGGCGGCGCAGGCCGAACGCGCCGAGCTGGCGGGGCTGCTGGCGAGCAGCGCCGCCGAGGTGCAGCGCTTCAAGGCGGAGGAGGCGGGGCTGCTGCGGGAGCTCGATCAGGCGCGAGCGGCGGCCGCGCGGTTGACGGCGGCGCTGGCGAGCTGTGAGCATAAGCTGTCCGATGAGACAGCCGCGCACGCGTCGACCCGGCGCGAGCTGGCGCGGGCGGAGGAGGCGCGCGGCGAGGCGGCGAAGGAGCGCCGCCGCGGTAAGGCGCGGGCGCTGGCGGCGAGCGCGGCGACGGCGGCGCTGGCGCTCTTGATCCGCCGCCGCGGCTGATCACCCGCGGCGGATCGCTTCATGACGGCGCTGGCCGGGCTGAGGCGAGCGCGGCGCCGGACGCAGCGACCGCGGCTGGTGAGGCCGTCGGACGGCTACGCGGCGCACTCGCCGGCGCCGATCATGACGTTGAAGCCGGCGTCTTGGCCGAGGTCGCGGGTGTCGTCGTCGCGCATGTTGGAGAGGTCGAGGGCGAGCACGCTGTCGCCGAGGGCGGCGATCACGTCCTCCTTGCTGACGCGCTGGAAGAAGGCGCGGGGCGCCTCGCCGTCCTCGCGCTCGTCGCGGTAGAGGTCGAGCAGGGCGAGCAAGGCGTCGCCGGCGCGCTGGGCGGGGATCTTGACGATGTGGCGGCCGAACTCGACGCCGTTCTCGTCGAAACCACCGCCGAGGTGGAGCTGGTACTCGGGGACTTGCCGGCCCTCGCCGACGTGGCGGACGGTGCCGTGGAAGCCGATCGCGGCGACGTGGTGCTGGCCGCAGGAGTTGGGGCAGCCGGAGATCTTGATGTCGAGGCCTCGGCTGAGCTCGACCGAGTCGGCGGAGGCGCCAGGTTTCTTTAAATAACGGGTGAGGTGGGCGGCGAGGCTCATGCTCGAGGTGACGGCGAGGTTGCAGGTGTCAGCGCCGGGGCACGAGACGATGTCGTGGATGGTGTTCGAGCCGGCGTCGGCGAGGTCGATCGCGCGCAGGGCGGCGTAGACGTGGGGGAGGTGCTCGGTCCGCACCCAGCGGAGCATGAGGTTTTGCCGGTTGCCGGCGCGTAAGGTGCCGTCGGAGAAGCGCTCGGCGAGCTGGGCGAGCGCGTCGAATTGATCCGCGCTGATGTCGCCGCGGTAGAGCTTGATGGTGACGGTGGCGAAGCCGGGCTGTTTTTGTGGATCGACGGTGCGCAGCCACTCGCGATAGGCGGGATCGTCGGCGTCGACGTGCGGGCTCTGGGCCGCCTCGGGGTGCTCGGCGGGGGCGCTCTCCTCGGGCGGGAGCTCGATGGGGCGGACGAGCTGGCCCTGCTCGGCGAGCTTCTGCACCTCGGCCTCGTAGGCGGCGACGAAGCCGTCCACGCCGAGGTTCTTCATGACGTACTTGAGGCGGGCGCGGGCCTTGTTCTTGCGGTTGCCGAGCAGGCCAAACATGCGGATGATCGCCTCGACGCGGGCGAGCAGCTCGTCCTCGGGGATGAAGTCGTGGAGGCGATGGCCCGGGCGCGGGCTGGTGCTGAGGCCGCCAGCGACGAAGACCTCGAAGCCGCGGACGCCGCCTTGGACCTTGGCGCGCATGCCGACGTCGTTGATGGCGGTCTGGGCGTGGTCCTCGTGGGTGCAGCCCTCAAAGGCCATCTTAAATTTGCGCGGGAGATCGTTGGCCCACGGGGCGCGCAGGCACATGCGGACGACGGCCTGCATGTAAGGAGTGACGTCGAAGGGCTCGGTGGCGGAGACGCCGGCGAAGGGGCAGGCGGTGACGTTGCGGACGGTGTTGCCGCAGGCCTCGACGCTGGTGACGCCGACCTCGGCGTAGCGGGCGAGGGCGATCGGCATGTCGCTGAGGGGGATGTTGTGGAGCTGGATGTTTTGCCGGGTGGTGATGTGGCCCTTCTTCCACGGGGCGAGATCACGGGCGATGGTCGCCGAGGCGCGCAGGGCGGCGGCGCTGAGGATCCCGCCAGGGAGCTTGATCCGCAGCATGTTGACGTCCTTCTGCCGCTGCCCGTAGACGCCGCGGGTGAGGCGGAAGGCGCGGAAGTCCTCGGCGGTGAGCTCGCTGCGCTCGAAGGCCTCGAGCACGCGGACAAACTCCTCGACGTCCTCGGGGCGAGCATAGTGGGTGTCGTGACGGGCTTCTTGCATGAGGTCTCTATAATCTTCGATTAGTTGCCGTGTAACTCGCGGGGCGTGGGCGCCGCAGATCGAGGAGCCGGGCTGAGGGTAGGCTAGAGGGCCGTTGTCTTCAAACCTAATGTTGACCTTATTTACACGTTGTGCGCGTGTGAATAGGGGAGCGACAGGGCGGGCGAGGAGCAGGGGACGCTGTGATACTTTGAGCCGGTGGAGACGCCCGCGATGACCCAAGAGGCGCGTCGTGCCGCGGGAGCGCCTCTGGTCGCTGCGCTGCGCGCGTCGCTGCCAGCGGCGTTGCAGGCGCTGCGCGAGCGATATGGTGTCGACCGCGTGATGCTGTTCGGCTCGTTCGCGCGAGGTACGCCGACGGAGTGGAGCGACGTCGATCTCGTCGTCGAGGGTTTGCCCGCGTCAGAGCACTTCCGGGCGATGGTCCTCTTGGAGGGCGTGCTCGGTCGGACGGTCGACCTCGTGCGCGCAGAGGACCTGGATGAGCGGCGTCGGTGTGGGCTGTTCGAGGAGGCAATTGGGCTGTGAATACGGTGTTTTTGACGCTTCGTCGGGAGCTCGCGGGAGACCGCGAACGCCTCCGCGAGCAGGCCGACACGCTGCGCGCGCGCGAGGTCACACCGACGAGCGACGAGGTCCTCTGCGACGCCGTTGCGATGACGTTACATCGGCTCTACGCGGCGGTTGAGAAGCTCTTCGAGAGGGTCGCCGATCACTTTGAGGGGAAACCACAAGGTCCTAGCTGGCACCGAGATCTCTTTGTACAGGTAGGGAGCGCGCTTGAGGGCCGTCCTGCGGTGATCAGCTCCGAGGAGGTGAAGGCGGCGCTCGGCGAGCTGCTGAGGTTTCGTCACTACGTCATCCATGGATCCGTCTCGATCGCTGTGGACGGCGAGCGGCTAGTCGGTCTGCGCGAGCGGGTGCTTGATGCGCTGAAGGGGTTGGAAGAGGACCTCGATCGCTTCGATGCGTTCCTCGCTCAGCGTGGGTGAGGTGGGGTCAGCGGAGGCGGTGGAGGAGGCGGCGGGCGAGCTGGGGGTGGCCGTGGAGGGTGAGGGCGTCGCGGTCGGGGTCGAGGGTGAGCTCTAGGTGGTCTTCGCCGGTCCAGAGGGCGGGGTCGGCGTAGCGCGGGGTGAGGTGGATCTTTTGTTGGTTGGTGGAGCCGATCCAGCGGCGGCCGCCGGCCTCGGGCTCGCGCCGGGCGGCGTCGAAGCGGCCGTCGATGAGGGTGTCGACGACGGCGGCGAGGCGGTCGAAGCCGGGGCGGCGGCGCGCTTCGGCGTGGGTGTAGCCGCTGAAGAGGATGACCCCAAGACCCTGTCCCGAGAGCAAGGTGAGGAGGTGGGTGAGCGGCCCTTGCTGGTCGAGGGGCTCGCCGCCGAGCACGGTGACGCCCTCGAGGTCGTGGCGGGCCTTGGCGGCGAGGATGACGTCGGCGAGGGCGTCGACGCGGTGGGGGGCGCCGCTGGCCGGGTCGAAGAGCTCGGGGTTGCAGCAGCCAGGGCAACGGAGGGAGCAGCCGGCGAGCCAGAGGGCGTAGCGGCGGTGAGGGCCCTCGGCGGCGGTGAGCGGGGCTTGATAGGCGACGCGGAGCTGCGAGGGTGGGCGCTCAGTCGTCGTCATCATCGTCCGCGTCGTCGTCGGGCTCGGGCTCGCCGTGCTGAGGGTGGAGGCCGGCGAAGATCGGCGTGAGATCGACGCCGCGGTGGGCGCCCGCGGGCAGGTCGTGGGGCAGCTCGACGGGGCCATAGGCGACGCGGCAGAGGCCGAGCACGGGGGCGCCGAGCAGCGCGAAGATCCGCTTCACCTCGTGGAATTGGCCGGTGGTGAGGGTGATCGTCGCGAAGGCGGCGGCGTCGCTAGGGATCACGAGGCCAGGGTGGCAGCGGCCGCGGTCGATCGCGTCGAGGTGGTGGACCTTGGGGCGGTAGCCGTCTTCGAGGACGATCTCGTCGAGCGCGGCGGGCGGACGAAAAGGCGCGGCGAGGGCGACCTGGTAGACCCGCGGGACGGCGTAGCGAGGGTGGGTGAGGCGGTGGAGGAGGGCGCCGTCGGTGGTCCAGAGGAGCAGGCCAGAGGCGTCGAGGTCGAGGCGCCCGACGGCGCGGAGATCGCCGGCGAGCGGGAGGTCGTCGCCGAGCAGGCCGCGCGCGGTGGCGTGGCGGCCGTCCTTTAAGGCGGTGATCACGCCGATCGGCTTGTGCTGGAGGACGTGGTAGCGGTGGTAGAGGGTGTGGCGATCGCCGTCGACGAGCACGTCGAGCGGGAGCCCCTGGGGGGGGATCCGCAGGGTCGGGTCGGTGAGCAGGGCTCCCTGCTCGCCCTGCTCACCGAGGGCCGGCGCGCGGGCGACGCGGCGCTGGCGAAAGAGGCGGGTGGCGAGGCGACGAGGGAGGCCGAGGTTGTGGGCGAGGATGCGGTCGATCCGCGGCAAAATCGCTCCTTGCGCGGGAATCTCGAGGATCACGGGGCGGCTGTCAACGACTCAGCGGCGCCGTGAGGCGCCCTTGCGCACGGACGGCGGCGGCGCGATACCCTGCGCGCAGTGGCCAGCGAGCGGATCGCCGATGAACCGGAGGTGGTGCGCCGCGCCGCTGCGGGCGATCGCCGGGCGTTCGAGCAGATCTATCGGGCGTACGCGCCGACCCTCTTCTCGTACGTGCTGACGCCGATGCTGGGCGACCGCGACGACGCGCAAGACTGCCTGCGGGAGACGTTCTTGTCGGCGCACAAGCACCTCGGGACTTTTGTGTACCAAGAGGGGGGGCTGTACCCGTGGCTGAAGACGCTGGCGAAGAACAAGGCGCGCGACCTGATGCGGGCGGCGGGCCGGCGTAGTCGGCTGCGTGGGTCGTTCTCCGAGCACCTGGACGCGGCGACGCCTCCGCCGAAGAATCCGGTGGAGGAGGAGCTGCAACGGACAGCGGTGCGGGCGCGGATCGAGGAGATCTTGGCGACGCTCAACCCGCGCTACGCGGCGGTGCTGCGCCTGCGGCTGCTCGAGGACCGCCCGCGTGAGGAGTGCGCAGAGCTCTTAGAGGTGAAGCTGGGCACGCTCGATGTGCTGCTGTTCCGCGCCTGTAAGAGCTTCCGCGCGGCCTGCGAGCGCGAGGGGCTGAGCCTCGGAGGAGCGCTCGCATGAGATGTGCGCGCGGCGGGATGACCCGCAGGCGCGCGAGCGCGGCCGCGCGCGTAAGCTGGCGCCGGCGGCCGGCGTTTCAGCCAGCAACGACCCGAGAGAGCGAAGCATGAGCCAAACACCCGAGACGCGACCGACCCGCGCGAGCCCGCTACGACAGGTGCTCGACCCCGCATGGGAAGACGAGCTGCGCGCCGGCCAGACGCAAGAGGGGGAGTCCGGCAGCCTCGAGGCCGAGCTGGCGGCGCTGCACTTGCTCCGTCACGCGCGCGCTCCAGAGCCGCTCTCGGCGGCGGCGATGGAGGAGGTGTGGGGGGCGATCGCGCCGGTGGTGGCGCCGCGGCCGTGGTGGCGGCGGGCGTGGGTGCTGGCAGGGGTGCCCGCGCTGGCGGGGGCGGCGGCGCTGCTGATCGCGCTGCTGCCAGCGGGCGAGGTGGATCGGGCCGACACGCAGGCGGCGAAGGGCGAGGCGGCGGCGCCGACGGTCGATCGTGTGGCGATGGCCGACGGCGGCCGTCGTGAGGCTGAGCAGGAGTACTCGCCGCCGCCGCCGACGGCGGCGCCTGCGGCGGATCGTGTGGCGATGGTCGAGCGGCCTGCGGCGAGTGAACCATCCGAGGCGTATGCGCCGCCGCCACCTCCTGCGGCGCCGGCGCGTGGCCTCGGTCGGGCGTCGACGCCGCCGATGGACGCGCTGGACGAGGTCGGAGGTGGCGGGCGCGAGGCGGCGAAGGCGGCGAAGGCGACGACGACGAAGAGCGTCTCCGCGGCAGATCGGCGCACACGGGCCGAGGACGGCGATCTTCTGCGGGGCGGTCTGGTCGCGACGCGTGCCGAGCCGCGGGCGGAGCAGCGGGCGGGCGACGGGGCTTTTCCGGGGATCGAGGCGGGCGAGCAGGCGTCGGTCGGCGACGCGGAGGCGAAGGCCGATCAGGCGATGAAGGCGGGGCGGGGCGAGGTGGCGATCTTGCTCGAGCAACAATTTGCGGGGTTTGAGCCCGGAGCGCGCCGCGAGCTGGGCGGGCGCGTCGAGCTGCGGCGCGCGCAGGCCCGCGGGGCGCTGCTGGCGAGCGCCCGAGGAGCGCAGTCATGACGCGGGCGACGGGGCTTATCATCGCTGCCCTTGTGGGCATGTTCCTTGGGTCAGGTATGACGTGGGCGCTCTTGGGGGCGCGCGCAGCGGCGGTCGCGCCCGCGGCGGCGCCTGGGGCCCGGGCGGCGCCCGACCTGCTGGTGACGCTGGCGCAGACGCTCGAGGCGGAGCACCGGCGGGTCGATCTCCTGATCTCGCGCGGGGAGGTGGCGGCGGCGATCGGGGCGCTCGAAGAGGTGCGCGCGCTGAGGTGGCCGAGCGTCGCCGAGGGCGGCGAGGCGGCGGTGCTGCTCCGCCACGACCTCTTCGGCCGGCTGCTGCGGCTGCGCCTCGACTATCCGGAGGTCTCGGCGCGCCCGGCGGCGGAGCTGCTGGCGCTCTGTGATCAAGGCTTGGGAGCGGAGGTGGTCGCGGCGAACGCCTTCACGGCGCGGTTGCACGCGCTGCGCGGCGAGGTGCTGGAGGCGATGGGCCGCGATGATGAGGCGCTCGTTTCTTATGAAAGAGCGCTCGAGCAGAACCGCGCGCTGCTCCAGCAGGCGCTGGCGGAGGAGGAGCGGTGAGCGGCGGGGTCTTTGGGGCGGGGCGCTTGCGCTGGCTGGGGGTGGCCGCGGCGCTGGTCGTCGGCTGCGCGAAGTCCGGAGGCGTCGCGCCGAGCGAGGCGCCGGCGCGGGAGAGCGCGCCGAGCGCGGTCGACGCGTGGGCGGACAACGAGGGCGACGAGCTGGGGCGGTTGGAGCGGGCGCTGCTGGTCGAGGAGGGGCGGCTGCGCGCCGCGGGGGTGGCGGCGCTCGGCGGCGGGGAGCAGGCCGGCGGTGACGCGGAGCCGCCGCTGAGCGCGCCGACGAGCGCGCCGGCGGCCTCGTCGGAGCAGAAGGCGGAAGCGACGCGGGAGCGCCCGGGCGGGCCTGGCGATCGCTGCTCGCGGATCTGCGCGCTTCGGGGGTCGATCTGCGGGCTGAAGGCGCAGATCTGCGGGCTCCGGGACCGGCACGGGGATGAGCCCCGTTATGAAGATCTGTGCGGGCGGGCGACCGCGGACTGCCGCGCGGCGTCGGAGGCGTGTGATGGCTGCGCTTGATCGACGGGGCGCGCTCGGCGCCTGGATCGCCTGTTTGCTGGCCTTTGGGTCAGCTTGTGGGCCGCGGCGGCCGGCGGATCTGGTGAGTGCGCCGCCGCCGGAGGCGGGCGCGGCGCCGGAGGCGTCGATACCGGCGGAGGAGTCGGCGCCCCCCGCGGTCGAGGCGCTATGGGAGCGCGATCAGGTGTCGCTGTCGGAAGCCGAGCGGCTGCTGGCAGAGAACCGGGCGCGGCTGCGGGCGGCGGGGATCGTGGCGGCGGCAGCGAGCGACGCGGACGAGTCGGTCAGCGAGGGCGTCGCGGGCGGCGTCGCGGGCGGCGTCGCGGGCGGCGCGTTGGGGGGCTCCGCGGTCGGTAAAAAAGCCGGCGGTGCGCCGCAGGAGAAGCACGCGCGGCCGAGCGCGCCAGCCCAAGGGTACGGGGGGGCGGCTGCGCCGAGCCCGACGAAGCGGAAGGACACCGCGGCGCGCGCGCCGACGTCTTGGCCGGCGAGCGAGGCGCCGGCCGGCGATGACGCGGGCGGCGTGTGCCTGAGGATCTGCGAGCTGACGGCGGCGACCTGCGAGCTGAAGGCGCGGATCTGCGCGCTGGCGAGCCGCCACGCGGGGGACGCTCGTTATGAAGCGGTTTGCGCGCAAGCGACGACCGACTGCGCGCTGGCGAGCCGCGCGTGCTCGTCCTGCGCGGCGTGAGCGCGCCCTGGCGGAGGCTCAGGTGCGCCTTGTGTTTCGTGGGCGAGGCTGGTCTCCTTCAATAAAGATGATGATGCCTTCGCCGACACGTCCCCTCTCCGCCTTGTTGATCCTGACCGTGAGCGCCGCGTGCAATGGCGATGACTCGGGCGATGGGTCCGCCACCGAGACCAGCGGGGCGACCGCGACGAGCGTCGCTTCGACGAGCGCGGGCTCGACGAGCGCGGGCTCGACGAGCGCCGGCAGCGGCACGGAGACGGGCTCCGGGGAGACGAGCCAGGCGACGGACGCGACGACCACAGCGACGACGACGACGACGACGGACGCGACGACGGACGCGACCACCGCGGTGACCGCGACGGACGCGACCACCAGCGACTCGGACTCAGACTCAGGCTCGGCGACCGACACGGACACGGACACCGACACAGACACCGACGACTCGACGACGGGGATGCAAGGCTGCCCGCCGGACGCGACGCCGAAGACCTTTGATTTTATCTACATCGCGAACACCTCGCAGGACACCGTCTCGAAGATCAATACGATGACGGGGGTCGAGGCGGGGCGTTATCGGGTGGCGCCGGGGCAGTCGAACGCGTCGCGGACCTCGGTGAACCAGTTCGGCGACGTGGCGGTGTCGAGCCGCCACGAGGGGCGGGTGACCAAGGTGGCGGCGCTGGAGGTGCGCTGTAAGGACCTGAATAACAACGGGGTGATCGACTCATCGACGGGGACCAATGATATCCGCGCGTGGGGTCAAGATGAGTGCGTGGTCTGGTCGACGCCGATCCCGTCGCCGAGCTATACGCACGGGCCGCGGGCGACCGCGTGGGAGGCGGTGGTGCAGGACCCGGTGACCTGCGAGATGCCGGTCCCGCGGCTGTGGATCGGCTACAAGGACAACGCGAACGCGGCCCACTTCCTGCGGCTCGACGGCGACAGCGGGGCGATCCTCGACGACGTGGTGATGCCGGGGTGGGGTAACTCGTTCTCGCCGTACGGCGGCGCGGTGAACACGGCCGGGGACTTCATCGCGACCGGGTATGACGGCGATAAGGTGGTGAAGATCGACGCGGTGACGCTCGAGATCACCGACCTCGGGCTGCCGCCAGGGACCTATAAATATGGCATGGGGGTCGACGGTAAGGGCGACGTGTGGATCGGCTCCTTCGCGGGCGCCCATAACCTCTATCACTATAAATCTGGCGAGGGGCAGTGGGTGGGGCTAGGCGCCGGCGGCGGCTCGATCCTGGGGGTGGCGATCGACAAAGAAGGCCGGGTCTGGGGCGCCGGCACGGGGCCGTGCCGGCTGGTCGAGGCCGACTCGGCGACGGACACGTACTCGAACACGAACATCCTGCTGCCGGGGTGTAGCTCGCCGTGGGGGGTGAGCGTCGATAATGAGGGGTATATCTGGGTCGTCGATAAGGGGAATAAGGCGTTTAAGGTCGACCCTGACACCTATGAGGTGAAGCTGGTCTTCGATAAGCTCATCAACCCGTACACGTACTCCGACATGACCGGACAGGGGCTACAGCTGGTGATCCCGCAGTAGGACGCGCCGCGCGGCGAGCTGGGCGGCGCGCTAGGAGGTGAGCTCGTCGAGGTTGAGGCCGAAGAGGCCCCGCACGACCGCGCGCAGCAGCTCGGCGACCTGCTGATAGCGCGGGGACTCGGCGAGCGGCTCGGGGATGACGAGGCGGCCGACGCACTCGCGGCCGATCTGCTCGGGGAAGAGCACCTCCAGCTCCTCGCCGCGCACCCCGGGGGCCATGGGGTGATCGGGGAGGAAGCCGATGCCGTGGCCGGCGGCGACCATCGAGCGGAGGAGGTGGATATCGTCCGAGGCGAAGAATGGACGGACGGACACGCCGCCGCCGGACAATAAGGGCCAGCGGCGGCCGTCTTCGCCGGGAGGGACCCAGGAGAGCAGGTCCTTGGCTTGGAGGTCCTCCACGGTCGCCGGGCGGCCGACTCGATCGAGGTAGGCGCGGCTGGCGAGCACGCGCTCGGGGATCCGGCTGAGCACGAAGGTGCGGAAGGCGCCCGGTGGAATGTGAGGACCGATATACAAATAGATGTCGACGTCGGCGGGGAAGCTGAGGTGCTGCTGAGAGGCGAAGTCGGCGCGGACGTGGACGCGGGGGAAGCGGCGGTAGAGCTCGCTCACGAAGCCCGCGACCCACTCCGGGGGCATGCCGACCGGCGCGCGGATCCGCAGGTCTCCGGCGGGTTCGGCGGGTTGTCGGTGGAATTGGGCGAGGGCGCGGGCGTCGCGGAGGAGCTGGCGGGCTCCGGGCGCGAAGCCGAGGCCGGCTTCGGTGGGCAGGGCGCCGCGGTGGGTGCGGACCAATAATGTGACGCCGAGCTCGACCTCGAGGGCGTCGAGGCGCTCGCGCAGGGCCGCCCGCGAGATCTTGAGCGCGGCGGCGGCGCTGAGCAGAGAGCCGTGCTCGAGCACGGCGAGGAAGGCCCGGAGCTGGTCGAGATCCACGATTTTTTGAGGGTACCCGAATTAGGGCGTCATCTGTAGACCCCGCCGAGAAGGCGCGGCTACTGCGGGCCGATGGGGTGGATCTGGCCGCGGAGGTCGCCGAAGTAGGTCTGCGAGGTGGTGTGCAGGTTAAAATAGAGCTCGCGCTCGAGGGCGAGCTGGGCGACGCCGGCGACGGTGGAGACCTTGGTGGGTTTGAGGCCGCTGAGGGAGGGGCTGGGGATGACGCAGCCGGCGGTGAAGGCGGCGATGAGGCCGTGGCCGTGCTCGGCGGTGCCGACGATGTGTTCGTTACGGATCTCGACGGAGAGGTGGCCGTCAGCGAGCTCGGCCTTGAGATCGGTGGCGAGGGAGAGGTCGATGAGGATCGGGCCGAGGATCCCGGGCTTGCCGCAGTGGATGTGGAACATGTTGACGGTGCGAGCGTCGACGCCCTCGATCTTGACGTCGATGTAGAGGCGGCTGAGGTCCTTCGAGAAGCGGAGCTGGCCGTGGCCGCGGTGGCCGGCCGCGTCGCGCTGGGCGCGGGTGAGCGAGGGGGTGGTCGAGCGGAACATCTGCGGCACACCTTGCGGGGTGTTGGACTCTTCGTCGGGCTCCTGGTGAGGGCTGAGGTAGGCCTCTAAGGTCATGCCGACGTCGACGCCGCGCGAAGGATCGAGCGTCGCGGCGGGCGGCGGGGTGGCGCTGTAGCTGGCGCCGAGGTTGGGGGCGGCGACGGCGGCGTGGGCGGCGTGCATGGGCTCGCTGGCGGCGTCGGCGGGCTTGCAGGCGAGCAGGGCGGCCGGGATGAGGACGCGGAGGGCGGTGTGGCGCATGGTCGATCTCCTGTTGTGGACAGGATCCAGGCTGCCACGGCGCAGGGGCGGCGGGGTGGCGTTTGGCCTCCACCCGATGGTCGGTGCTCCGACAGCTCGCGCAGATGCGCGCGCCGGCTACTCGAGCTCGATGGTGTACTTGACGACCATGTGCTGGCCGTTGAAGCGGGGGAAGGCGTGCTGGAAGACGGCCATGCGGGCGCAGGGGATGATGCCAAAGACGGTGAGGGGCTCGGCGGCGGTGATGCTGACGCTCTCGACCGAGCCGTTGCCGAGCAGGCGGAAGGAGATCTTCATCTCGCCGCCGCCGAGGTGGCCGCCGCTGTAGCAGGCGGCGACGCCCATGCACTTGTTGATCTCGTACTCAATCTTACGCATCTCGGCCATGAGCACGTCGTCGCGCAGCTTCTCGGCGCCGGCGTTCATGTCGAGGACCATGGTCTTGTTGGGGTCGAGCTCGCTGATCCCAGAGTCGTCGACGGGGGCGAATTTTGGCAGCTTCTTGGGGTCGCGGTCGCAGCTCCCCCAGTTGTCGATCGCCGGCAACATGTCAGGCGCGGGCTCGTCGCTGTAGCTGTTGCCGCCGCAGATGTCTTGCGAGTAGTCGACGACGCACTGGCTGCCGTCACAGCGGGTCCCCTTGCCGCAGGCGCCGGCGCACTCGCCGGGGGTCGCGCTGCTCTTGGAGGTGCGGCACGCAGGGCTGACGAGGGCAGCGATCGAGAGCGCCAAGAAGAGTGCACCGCTTCGCATAGGTCACGAGAGTAGCAACATCGTCACGCCGCTGGAGCCGCGATCGAAGGCGCGTTGACGCGCTCTGAGGGGCGTAGCGGCGCGCCTGCGCGAGGATCCCCGGCGATCGAGCGCGCTTGTGGGCTCACGCGATCCGCGTGCGAAGACTGGTAGGCAGGGCGGCGATCGCCTGCGCGAGCTCCTGCGCCTTTGGATCGGCCGCGGCGAGCGGGATGTCCACCAAGAGCAGGCCGACGTCCTCGAGGGTGCCGAGGTTCTGGCCGACGACGTTGACCTCAGACTCGGCGACGACGCGGTTGATCGCCGACAAGACGCCAGGGACGTTGCGGTGGATGTTGATGATCCTACAACCTCCGTCGCGCCGCGGCGGGGCGTCGATGATCGGCAGGTTGACCGAGCTGGTGGTCACGCCGCCGCTGAGGAAGCCGAGCAGGGCGAGCGCGACCTCGCGGCCGATGCTGGCCTGCGCCTCCTCCGTGCTGCCGCCGATGTGCGGGGTCAAGATCACCGAGTCGAGGCCGCGCAGCTCGCTGACGAAGGGGTCGCCGACGCGGGCGGGCTCGACCGGGAAGACGTCGAGCGCGGCGCCCGCGACGTGGCCGCTCTCCAAGGCGCCTCGCAGCGCAGGGATGTCGACGACGAGGCCGCGGGAGGCGTTGATCAGGTAGGCGCCGCTGCGCAGCGCGGCGAGCTCGGCGGCGCCGATCATGCCGCGGGTGGCCTCGGTGTCGGGCACGTGCAAGGTGACGACGTCGCTGAGGGCGAGCAGCTCGAAGAGGCCGTCGGCGGGGCGCGCGTTGCCGAGGGGGAGCTTGGGCACGATGTCGTGGTAGAGCACGCTCATGCCGAGCGCCTCGGCGAGCACGCTGAGCTGGCTGCCGATGTGGCCGTAGCCGACGATGCCGAGGGTCTTGCCGCGGACCTCGTGGCTGCCGACGGCGCTCTTGTTCCACTCGCCGCGGTGGCAGCCGACGCTGCGCTGGAAGACCTGACGGACGAGCATGATGATCTCGCCGAGCACCAGCTCGGCGACCGAGCGGGTGTTGCTGAACGGGGCGTTGAAGGCGGCGACGCCGGCGCTGCGGGCGGCGGCGAGCTCGATCTGATCGGTGCCGATACAAAAAGCGCCGACCGCGAGCAGGCGCGGTACGGCCTGGAAGACGGCGGCGCGGACGCGGGTCTTGCTGCGGATCCCGAGGATCAGGGGGCCGTCGCCGGGGAGCGCGCGTAGGGCCTCGATCAGCGCGGCCTCGGCGAGCCCTCCCGCGTGCGTGTGCACGTCGATGTCGGCGCGTCGTAGCTCCTCGTGCGCAGACGCGTGGATGTTCTCGAGCAAGAGGGCTTGGGAGCGTGGCACGGCGCGCACTATGCCGCAGCGGCCGCGCAGCGTCACGGTCTGGTACAAGGGCGCTATGGCGCTCACCAAGGGTCACCTCGCTCGCCTCCGCCGCGCGCTCCGCCCGCACCTGGACGGCGGCTGGGAGCGCGCGGTCTTCTCGACGCCCGAGCGCGACGGTGCGCGGGAGGAGAAGGTGGCTGAAGGGCCAGGTTCAGGCGGCGCGGATGAGGCGGCGATCGCCGGGCTGCTGGCGGCGGCTGAGGCGGCGGCGCAGGCGGGGTTTTTTAAGCAGACGCTGGTGCTCGACGCGCGCCGGCGGGTGCAGGTGGACGCGCGCCACGGGCGCGCGCTGCAGCGCTCGCTCGACGAGGCGACCGCGCTGAAGGTGATGGGCGGCAAGGAGCGGGCGCTGCGGCCTGATCTCAGCGAGGGGCTGCTGCGCGCGATCGGCATCATGAACGCGGACGGGACGATCTCGGCGCGTCACGCCCGTAAGTACAAGCAGATCTCGCACCTCTCGGAGCTGTGCCGGCCGACCTGTGACCGGCTGCTGCGGGCGGAGCCGGGGCGGCCGCTGCGGATCCTCGACCTGGCGTGCGGCAACGCGTACCTGTCGTTCGTCCTCGCGGAGTCGCTGCGGCTGCGCGGGGCGGCGTTTCGCCTGCACGGCGTCGACGTGCGCGAGGACGTGGTGAGCCGCAGCCGCGAGCGCGCGGCGGCGCTGGGGATCGAGGGGCTGTCGTTCGCGGTGGCGACGATCGCGGCGGCCGAGGCGGAGGCGGCCGCGGCGCTGGGCGGGCCGCCCGATCTGGTGGTGGCGCTGCACGCCTGCGACACGGCGACCGATGAGGCGCTGGCGCTGGCGATCACGCGCGGGGCGCCGGCGATCCTCTGTGTGCCTTGCTGTCAGCATGAGCTGGCGGGGCAGCTCGCGGCGAGCCGGGCGGCGGCGGAGAGGGCGGCGCCGCTGCCGGCGATCGCCGAGCACGGGCTGCTGCGCGGCGGATACGCGGATCTGCTGACGGACGGGCTGCGCGTCGATCTGCTCGACGCGTGCGGCTACGCGGTCGACCTGGTGGAGTTCGTCGGCAGCGAGCACACCGCAAAAAACCTGCTGATCCGGGCGCATCGGCGGCACCCGGCGGCGGCGGTGAGCCCAGAGCGCTGGCGCTTGGCGGCGATCGCGGCGCGCTGTGAGGCGCTCGGGGTGTCGCCGCGGCTGCTGCGCGGGCTGCAGGCCGCCGCGGCCGCCGCGGCGCCGTCGCTGTCGGCGTAGCGCGCCGCGTCGAGTGCTGCGCGGGCTCTGTTCTTCGAAGCGAGAGAAGGAGAAAGAGGGGCTAGTCCTCGGCGAGGAGATCGTCGATGGTGGCGCCGAAGGTCGGGGGCCTCGGGGTGACGCTGCGGCGGTGGTGGAGCAGCAGCTCACGGTTGTCGGTGACGGCGACGCTGAGCAGCTCGAGCGCGCCGATCCGGTCCTCGGGGGTGAAGGGGGGCGCCTCGACGCGCTCCATGGACAGTTTATCTGGCTCATAGGCCATGTGCTCGGCGGCGGTGTCGAGCAGGGTGTAGTCGTCGCCGCGGCGGAGCTCGAGGGTGACGGTGCCGCTGACCGCGGGCGCGACCCAGCGGGTGAGCGCGTCCTTTAAAAGCAGGCCCTCAGGGTCGAACCAGCGGCCCTCATAAAGAAGGCGGCCGAGGCGGCGGCCGAGGGTGAAGTAGAGGTCGAGGGTGGCCTCGTTGTGGATGGCGCTGAGCAGGCGCTCGTAGACGAGGTGCAGGAGGGCCATGCCGGGGGCCTCGTAGATGCCGCGGCTCTTGGCGTCGATGACGCGGTTCTCGATCTGGTCGCTCATGCCGAGGCCGTGGCGGCCGCCGATCCGGTTGCACTCGAGGAAGAGCTCCAGCGCGGAGGGGTAGCGGCCGCCGTTGATCGCGACCGGCAGGCCGCGCTCGAAGGTGACGCTGAGCTCCTCGGGCGCGATCTCGTGGTCCTGGCGCCAAGGGGCGGCGCCCATGATCGGCGCGACGATCCGCATGCCGCGGTCGAGGCGCTCGAGGTCCTTAGCCTCGTGGGTGGCGCCGAGCACGTTGGCGTCGGTCGAGTAGGCCTTCTCGACGCCCATCTTGTAGGGCAGGCCGAGGGCGCCCAGGTACTCGCTCATCTGCCGGCGGCCGCCGAAGGCGTCGACGAAGGCGGGGTCGAGCCATGGTTTGTAGATCTTCAGGCTGGGATCGACGAGCACGCCGTAGCGGTAGAAGCGCTGGATGTCGTTGCCCTTGTGGGTGGAGCCGTCGCTGAAGACGTGCACGTCGGCGCCGCGCATGGCCTTGACGATCGCGGTGGTGGTGACGGCGCGGCCGAGCGGGGTGGTGTTGAAGTACTTCTTGCCGCCGCTGCTGAGGTGGAAGGCGCCGCACTGGATCGCGACGAGGCCCTCGCGCACCAGCGCTTCGCGGCAGTCGATCACGCAGGCGTCGGCGGCGCCGTGGGTGAGCGCGACCGGCGGGATCTCGGCGACGTCCTTCTCGTCGGGCTGGGCGAGGTCGGCGGTGTAGCAGTAGACCTCGAGCCCTCGGCGGCTCATCCACGCGACCGCGGCGCGGGTGTCGAGGCCGCCCGAGAAGGCGAGGCCGATCCGGGTGCCGGCGGGGGGGAGTTGGCGGAAGATGCGGCTCATCGGCAGCGCAGATATCACGCCGCCGGGCGCCGCGAAATAGCCGGCGAGCCGCGGCTCCTTTCTATGAGGGAGGTCGCGGCCGGCGGGCGAGGCTGGGATCCGTCAGGACCCGGCGGGTGAGGGCGCGCTCACTGAGCGTTCGTCTCGATGATGAACTCGACGCGGCGGTTCTTGGCGTGGCACTCGTCGGTGTCCTCTGTGCAGAGGTTTTGGGTCTTGCCCTTGCCGACGGCGTCGATCTGCTGGGTGGCGCCGCGCTCCTTGAGGGCCTTCATGACGGCGTTGGCGCGGCGATCGGAGAGCTTCATGTTGTAGTCCGCGTCGCCCTCGGCGTCGGTGTGGCCGATGACGTGCAGCTTGACGATCTCGGGGTGGTTCTTGAGGAGCTGAGTGATGTGATCGAGCAGGTCAAAGGAGTCTTCGAGGATCTCGTCCTTGTCGAAGGCAAAGTTGATGTGGCGGTCGATCACGAGGTGGTCGCCCTCGATCCGAACGTCTTCGGGATCCGCGACGGGCTCGCCGACGACCGGCTGCGGCGCGGGCTCCTCGACGGGCGGGGCCGGCGGGGGCGCGGGCTTGCTGCAGCCGAGCGCGAAGGCGCCGAGGAGGAGGAGGAGGGACAAGGAGCGGTGCTTCATGGGTGCGTGAACCTTTGTGGGTGGTGCGTGCCCGGCCTAGGCGCTCGGCTCGCCGGGTGGCGGCGGAGCTGCGGGCTCGGTGGCTGTAGAGCGCCCTTTTCTCATCGGCGCAGGCCCTGGGCAAGGAATTGGGGAAAATTTGTTGAATCTACGACTAAATGTGAGGTCAACAGAGCACTGTCGGCGGCTCAAGGGCGGAGCGAGGGGGCGCGGCCTGGGGCGCGGGCGGGCGCGGCGGCTTGGGGGTGCTCGCGCAGCCAGGCGTCGATCTCGTCGAGCTCTTCGGTGTACTCGGCGCTGGCGAAGCCGGCGCGGGCGTCTAGGGCGAGCTCGCGGGCGCGTTCGCGGTCGGCTGTCTCCTCGGCGGGAGAGGCGGCGTCCCAGAGCGCCCGCGCGAGCGCGAAGCGGTTCTCGGCCAGCTCGAGCGGGTTGCTGGCGCTCTGCTCGCGGATCGCGAGGGCGCGGGCGAGCAGGCCGCGGGCGCGCGCTGGCTCGCCCGCCTTGAGGGCGGTGAGGCCGAGGTTGGAGAGGGGGCTGGCGAGCAGGGGGTGGGCGGCGTCGTAGCGGGCCGCCCGGATCGCGAGGGCGCGGGCGTAGCGGGCGTCGGCGTCGCTGTAGCGCCCCTCGATGAAGTCGATGTCGCCGAGGTTGAGCAGCGGGAAGGCGACGAGCTGGTGCTCTCGGCCGTGGGCGGACTCGTAGATCGCGAGGGCGCGCTCGTAGTAGCCGCGGGCGGCGGCGTAGTGGGCGCTAGCCTGGGCCGCGTCGGCGCCGGCGCGGCGGCCGCGGCTGACCGCGACGTTGCCGAGGTTGTTGAGCGGGCCGGCGACGTCCGGGTGCCTGTCTCCTAGGACAGCTTCGTAGATCGCGAGGGCGCGCTGGTAGGAGGCGGCGGCCTCGTCGAGGGCGTCGTCCGCGTAGAAGGTGTGGCCGAGGTTGTTGAGGACGCGGGCGCGCTCGGGGCTGGCGGCGGCGCCGGTGCGCTCGTGGATCGCGAGGGACTCGAGGTAGCGCTCGCGCGCCTCTTCGCGGCGCTCCTGCGCGGCCAAGACCATGCCGACGGAGTTCAAGAGGCGGGCGCGGGCCTCGTCGGCGCCGCCCTGGCCGCGGGCGGCGGCCTCGCCGATCAGCGCCCAGACGAGCGCCTCGCCGGGGCGCGCCTGGTGGTAACCGACGACCTCGACGAGCTCCGCGGTGACCTCGACGCGCGCGAGCCCCTGGCCGAGCTCGTCGGCGCGCTGGTAGGCCTCGATGAGGCTGGCCTCGGCGCGGTCGTGCTCGCCGAGGCGCTTGCGGACGACGCCCTGTTGATGCAGCGCGTCGATGAGCAGCGGGGCGAAGGCGAGGGCGCGGGCGCGCTCGACGACGCCGTCGAGCTCGCGGCCGGCGGCGTCGAGCACGCGGGTGTCGCGGAGCGCGCGGGCGCGGGCGAGGGCGTCGCGCTCGCGCTCGATCGCGGGCACGAGCTGCGGGTCAGGGGTGAGCTCGACGTCGCTCTGCAGCGCGGCGAGGTCGCCGCAGCGGGTGAGCGACTGGAGGCCGCCGACCGCGTCGACGGCGCTCTGGACGGCGGTCGCGTCGGCGCGGGTGAGCACGTCGACGAGGGCGACGAAGCCCTGGCGGCGCTGGCCTAAGCAGGCGACCTGGCGGTCGTGGAGATCGTCGGAGATCTCGCCGCGCTGGCGGGTGCGGCAGCCCTCTCCGTAGAGCGCGGCCCACTCGCTGATGTAGCGGCTGAGCTCGGCGTCGACCCGGGTCCAGGTGTCCGCGGCGTAGGCGAGGCCGCTGCCGAGGATCGCCCGCTCGACGGCGGCACGTTGGGCGCGCCCCCAGGCGGCCTCGGAGAGCTCCGCGCCGCCGCCGCAGGTGACGGCGCCGCGCGGCCAGGCGATCGCGGCGGCGATCGCCGCGGAGGCGAGCAGCAGCCCGAGGGCGGCGATGAGGTACACGCGCCGGTGCGCCGGCCTGCGCTCGAGCTGGGCGAGCAGCGCGTCCATCGACGGCCATCGATCGCCGGGCGTCGGCGCGAGGCCGCGGAGGATCGCCCGCCGCACGGCGCTGGGCACCCGCGAGCCGGCAGGGGGCTCGTTGACGTCGCCGCGTACGACGGCGGCGGCGATCTCTTTGTGGGTGCCGCCGATGAACGGACGCTCGCCGAAGAGGCCCTCGTAGAGGGCGACGCAGAAGGAAAATTGGTCGCTGCGGGCGTCGATGGTGCCGCGCTCGTGCTGCTCCGGGGACATGTACGCGGGTGTCCCGAGGGTCATGCCGGTCGCGGTGAGCTCGACGCTGAGCAGATCGACGGTGCTGAGGTCGCGCCGCAGCGCGGCGGAGCTCTCCGGGGCGGCGAGCTCCGCGTCGCTGCGCGAGGCGAGGCCGAAGTCGAGCACGCGCGCGCGGCCGTCGCGGCCGACGAGCACGTTCTGCGGCTTGAAGTCGCGGTGCACGAGGCCGGCGGCGTGCGCGGCGGCGAGCCCTCGGCCGGCCTGGATGAACATCGCCAGGACCTCGTGCCACGGTCGAGGGGCCTCGTTCAACCACTGGCGCAAGGTCTGGCCGTGGATGAACTCCATCGCGACGAAGACCTGGCCGCCGTGCTCGCCGACCTCGTAGACGTGGACGACGTTGGGGTGCGAGAGGCGGGCGAGCGCTTGGGCCTCGCGGAGGGTGCGCTCGCGGTAGCGGAGCTCGTCGTCGGCTTGGCGGCGGACGAGCTTGATCGCGACGCGGCGATCGAGCTCCTCGTCGAAGCCGGAAAAGACGATGCCCATGCCGCCTTGGCCGAGCACGGAGAGGATCGCGAAGCGGCCGATCTTGAGGGGGCCGCCGTCGTCGGCCCGGAGCAGCGCGGAGATCGAGTCGACGATGTCCTCGGCGCGGGGGCCGGAGGAGCCGAGGCGGACGGTGATCGAGTCGGCGGCGGCGGGGCGAGGGGCGGATCGTTCGGATGAATGATCGGCGCTCGGCCCGATCTCGCTTCGCTCGACCATCGCCCGGGCGACTATCTCCGCGGCGCGGTGGCTTGGCAACTACGCCGGAGGAGGAGGCGCGAAAAGAGGCGCAGCAGCGGCGAGGAGGGCTCAACGCCGCGGGTAGGCGCGGCTGCATTGGTCGAGCAGCCACGGGAGCTCGGCGCTGCGATCCCCCAAGAGGATGACCACGCAGGCGGCGGCCTCGAGGGAGGTCTCACGGACGCAGGCCTCGTGGTCGCCCTCACGGGTGGCGCTGAGGGCGGCGAGCAGGGCGCTTCGTTGGGCCTCTTCGCGCTCGACCGCGGCGTAGAAGGCGGCGGCGGCGTCGAGCATCCGCGTGCAGGCGGCGGCGGGCTCGTCGGCCTTGATCTCGCCGAGGCGGGCGTCGACGTAGGCGCGCAGGCCGGCCGCTTCGCCCTCGTAGTCGGGCTGGTTGTCGAAGGAGCGGCGGTCGTCGTTGGCAGTGCGCAGGGCGGCGGAGGCGGCGGCGTCGGCGTCGGCGTCGTCGCGGGTCGGGCTGGTGGGCGCTTCAGCGGCGGGGGCGCAGGCGAGGTGGGCGAGGGCGAGCGCCGCGAGGGCGCGGGCGCGCCGAGCTGCGGTGGCGCTTCGCCGCGTCGGCGCAGGGGGAGGCGTGGTCGAGCGCTCGCGGGGGCGGAGCATCGCGCGTACGATAGCGCATCATGTCGGCCCGTTGGCGCGCGTTGTCTTACCTTGGGGTGGTGGGTCTGCTGGGGTGGACGCAGGCGGCGGGGGCGGCGCCGACGCTTCCTGGTGCGCTGGAAAACCCGCTGACGCCGGCGGAGGACTGCGCGATGTGCCACTCGTTCTCCAACAGCCCGGCGACGAAGGACGAGCCGCTGGTGGCGCCGATCGCCTGGCAAGGGACGCTGATGGCGAACTCGGCGCGGGACCCGGTGTTCTGGGCGGGGGTGCAGGTGGCGCACCAGGACGCGCCAGGCGAGACGATCGCGTGCGTCCGTTGCCACGCGCCGCGGGCGTTCTTGGCGGGGCGGGGCGAGGCGATCACGCTGGCCGAGCTGTCGGCGGACGATCGCTCGGGGGTGGACTGCGTGCTGTGTCACCGGATGATCGAGGACGCGGAGGCGACGGTCGGCGACGCCCACTTCACGCTGGATGATGTGCTCGGGATCGACGGCAAGGTGCCGATGCGCGGGCCTTGGAGCTATCCGCCAGGCGAGGAGCCGCTGCACTCGTGGGCGCCAGGGGACGCGCTGGCGGACTCGCGCCACTGCGGGACTTGCCATGACGTGACGACGCCCCGCGAGCGGGTGGACGCGGACGGGGTGGCGATGGGGACGCTGTTTAATGAGCAGCGTACCTATAGTGAATGGCGTAATTCGGCGTACGGGCCCGAAGGGGATGATCCGAAGAGCTGCCAGGATTGCCATATGCCGGCGGTGGCGGACGTGGCAGGCTGCGGAAAATACGCGGCGGAGGGGCTGCTGCACGCGACCGGCGGGCGCCGGCATGACCTGGCGGGCGCGAATTTAGGGATGATCGCGGCGCTGAAGGCGTTATATGGCGACGCAGGGACGAAGGAGGTCGCGGACGTTTTTTTCGAAATCGCCCAAAAAAACACCGAGGCGACGCTGGCGACGGCGGCGACGCTGGAGGTGACGGCGCCGGGGTCGATCGATTTGACCGTGGGTTTGTCGGAGCTGGCGGTGCGGGTGGTGAATCACAGCGGCCATAAGCTGCCGAGCGGCTACTCGGAGGGGCGGGTGATGTGGCTGGAGGTGATCGCTCGTTATGGCGAAGAGATCGTGTATTCGTCGGGGCGGTGGACGCCTGGGGCCGGGCCGGAGGAGGACCCGCAGCTCCGCACCTATGAAGGGATCGCGGTCGATCACGCGGATCAGGAGAGCTTTCACCTGCTGCGCAATAACCAATGGGTCATCGACACGCGGATCCCCGCGAAAGGCCAAAGACCGGACGTCGAGACGGACCCGGTGGGCGACCGTTATGTAAACAAAAAAACGCCCGAGGGCGAGTGGCCGCATTGGGATGACGTTTTGTATAATTTTGGCCCGACGAGCGTGATCGACGCGACGCCGGGGGATCAGGGCGATGACTCGATCAGCGTGGAGGTGCGGCTGCTGTATCTGATCAATACGCCGGACTATCTGGAATTCCTGGTCGAAGAGGATCAGAGCGGGATGGCTGGGGTGGCGGCGAAGGCGGCGTACGAGGCGATCGGCGGGCCCGAGCCGGTGGTGCTGGCGAGCTCGGTGGTGCTGGTGCCCGTGACGGGGTTGATGAGCGGGGAGAGCGATGATGGGGGCGAGGCGACGAGCGACGGGGGGACGAGCAGCGGGACGAGCGAGTCGACCAGCGCGGGTGCGACGGGAGAGCCGCTGACGACAGAGGGCGGCTCGGCGACGATCACGGGGGGCGAGGACGTGGAGACGGGCGGCTGCGGGTGCTCTTCGAGCGGGGGCGGGGGCGGGTCTCTCTTGGGGATCATGCTCGCGGCGCTGGCGAGGCGACGCCGCCGGGCTCGCTGCGCGCAATGAGCGACCTCGCGCTTTGGCTCAAGAGGCGTCGAGGGCGCGCTCTGGGCCGATGCAGGGGGCGCTGAGGGTGAGGGCGAAGTCGAGCTGGTGGGCGCCCTCGTTGAGAAATTCTTGGTCGGGAAATTCGACCGCGGCGGAGGGCTCGGGGGCCGCCCCGGGGGCGCAGAGCAGGCCGTCGCCGTCGAGGTCGAGCCAGGCGTAGACGACGAGGCCTTCGCCTTCGTCGATCGGAACGGTGACGAGGTGATCGACGGGGCCGAGGGCGGGGAGCTCGAAGGCGTCGATGAGGCCGAGGGGGCGCTCTAAAAGAGGTCCGTCTCCGCGGCTTTGGTGGTGGACCTCGACGTGGACGCGGCCGGCCGCGGGGAAGCCGGGGGCGACGTCGATCTCGCCGGTGAGCCGGAGCTCGTAGAGGCGGTGATCGGCCGAGAAACAGGCGCTCACGGCGAGCGCGAGCAGGGGCGCGGCGAGGATCGTCCTTCCCCTCAGACGACGAAGAGCAATTGACGAAAAAAAGATCATGGGCGTTGCCTGCGGTAGTCGCCGAACACGAGGCCGAAGTGGGCGCCGGGGATCGAGGGGGCGCGGAGGCTGTCGGCGCCGGTGAGGTCGACGCCGAAGTCGATGCCGAGGCGCGGAGTGGCGGCGACGATGAGGCCGAGCGAGGCCCAACCCATCCATTCGCCGCCCAGACGGATCTGGCGGGTGGTGCTGCCGCCCTCGCGCTCGGTGGTGAAGCGTTCGCTGAGCAAGGTGTGCTGCGAGCCGAGCACGACGTAGGGGACGGCGCGGCGCAGGGGGACGGCGAGGCGCAGGCGCAGCTCGACGTTGGGGCCGACGCGGTAGAGATCGCCGCCCTGGAGCAGCCAGCCGAAGAGCGCTTCGCCGCCGATCCGCAGGTGTGGTCGGGAGACCCAGAGCGTCGCGAGGCCGACGGCGGGGCGCCAGCGCCGGCCGAGCGCGGTGTTGACCTCGAGCAGCGGGGAGAGGCCGCGCGGCAGGCCGAGCTGGAGGCGCGCGCTCCACCACGGGTAGCCAGCGCTGACGTTGGTGAGCCAGCGGCCAGGCTTGGAGACGCCGCTGGCGGCCTCGACGGCGGCGGGCTCCTCCGCTGCTGTCTCTTGGGACAGGGCGAGGGCGGCACAGAGGGCGAGCGAGAGGCTGGCGAGCAGGGTCATTGGATCAGCCACTCCCGACCGAAGACGCGGACAAAATTGCCGGACAAGACGGCGCGGACCTCGTCGGCGGTGTAGCCGGCGGCCTGCATGGCGGCGACGGTGCGCTCGAGGTAGGTGGCGACGAAGCCGGGGCTCTGGGGGCCGTCGCTGCCGTAGATCACGCGGTCGATGACGCCGGACTCTTTGATCCGCTCGAAGGTCTTTTTAAAATTCTCGCCGTCCGGGTCGCTGCCCTCGGAGCCGAGGGCGCTGGGCTCGAGGTAGACGTTGGGGTAACGACGGGCGAGCTCCAAACAAGCCTCGAGGGCGCCCGGCTGGCGGTTGGCGAAGTCGTAGCCGAGGTGGCCGAGGATGAAGATCGTCTGCGGATAGGCGGCGATCGCGGGCTCTAAGTAGGTGGGATCGGTGTAGGCTGGCTCGCGGGAGGTGCCTGGGAAGGGGCTGCTGCCGGTGTGCAGGTAGACGGCCTTGCCGAGGCGGCCGGCGAGCTCATAGATGCCAAAATAGGCGGGGTCGTCCATGCGGAAGTGCATGTGCGCGTGGGCGAGCTTGATCCCGATCATGCCTTCCTTGCTGAGCGCGGCCTCGAGGCGGGCGAGCTGGCTGGCAGAGTCGGTCGCCCAACGATCGACGCGCAGGCTGGCGAGGCCGAGCAGGCGGCGGGGATACTGCCCGACGCCGCGGATCACCAGCTCGTTGGTGGCGATCCCGACGGTGCGAGGGGCGTAGACAGCAAAAAGCACGCCGGCGTGGATCCCGGCGGCGTCGAGCTCCTCGACGATGCCCGAGGGGGAGAGGATCCCCGCGGCGAGCTTGGCGGCGTTGAGCTTGAAGGGGAAGGGGAAGCGCTCGGTCAGGTAGCTGCGGGTCTCCGGGGGGATCGAGTCCCAGTCGCCCGGGTGGAGGTGCATGTCGATGACGGGGATCTGCTCGCCGTCGATCTCGACGCCGTAGGGCTGGCTCTCCGCGCAGGTGAGCGCGAAGACGAGGGGGAGGAGGCAAAGACGCCGCATCAATGGGGACCTTTGACCATGATCGGGGGGCGTCGTCAACCAGCGCAGGTGCGCGATCATGGGAGGGGGGCGTCGAGCTCGTCAGGGATGATGTCGGCGGCGAGGTGCGCGCGGGCTCCGATGACCTCTTGGCCAGGTGCGATGACGCCGAGGTCGAGCACGTGGACGCCTCGCTGTGGATCGAAGAGCGCTTGGTGATACTGATCGTCCTTCTCGCCGTCGAGGACGAGGGCGACGCTGAGGGGGGCGCGGAGCTGGAAGGGGCCGTCTGGGCCGATCTCGGGGTCGTGGAGGCGGTAGCCGCGGCTGAGCCACGAGACGGTCTGCTCAGGGGCGAGGGCGCCGAGGGTGAGGCGGAGCTCGAGCTCGTCGCCGAGCTTGGTGAGAGCGAGCGCGGCGGTGGGCGACTGGCGCACCCAGAAGGGCGGGGTGGTGACTTCGTAGGGGATGAGCTGGGCGCCGTCCCAAGTGCGGCCGCGGGCGACGAGGCGGTAGTCGGCCGAAGGTTGGTCGATCGGCAGCTCCCACTCGACGGTCCAGTGATGGGCGCGCTCGGGCAGGATCTCGCCGCTCGGGGCGGGGATCGGCGCGTAGCTGGTGATCATCGCGTAGCGGCGGTTGTCGTAGACGGCGCCTGGCCAGCCGCTAGGGGCGGGGACGTCGACGAAGGTGCCGTCGCCTTGGTCGCGCTGGAGGCGCACGTGCGGGGTGTCGATCGTCGGATCGCCGCCGCCCCAGGTGAAGCGGGCGACCTCAAGGCGGGAGAGCTGAGCAGGAGGGGCGAGCAGGAGCGCGCCGGGGTCGAGGCTGCGCTCGCGGGCGCGTGGGCTGAAGGGGGCGGGTAAAGAGAGGTTGGGGCTCTGCTCGTCGAAGACAGGGAGGTCGCGGATCGCCCGGAGATCGTCGACGATCTGCATCTGGCGGGCGATCAGGTGCTTGGCGGCGAGAGGGCCCCAGAGGCTCATCTCGGTCTCGTAGCCGCCTTGGTACCAGTCGTCGGGGTGGCTGAGGTAGAGGAGGTGATCTTGCGAGTAGCCGAGGGCGAGCGGCTGAAGATCGCGCTCGGCGAGCGACTCGCGGAGGTGCTTGATGACGGAGTAGGTGGGCTCTCCGGGGAGGGTGACGAGCGCGAGATCGTCGATGAGGGCGGCGCTGAGGTAGGCCTGGTGGACCTCGCCGTGCGGGACGGCCTCGCCGAGCGATTCGAGCAGGCCGCCGACGTCGGTGCAGCTCTTGGGTTTGCCCTCGAGATCTTCGCCCTTGCACTGCCAGCCGCCCCATGTGTAGGGGGTGCCGCCGGGGGAGAGGAATTCGGGGAGCTGGTCGTAGCCGATGCCCGCGTAGGTGAGATCGACGCGGCGCGAGCGGACGGCGAGGGCGGCGTCCTGGTGCCACTCGAGGGCGTCGTAGAGGGCGAGGATCGCGGGGGCGGCGTCGTGGCCGATCAGCTCGGCGCGCTGCGGGGCGCGGTGGCCGTGGCGGTCGCCGGCGGGGGCGGCGTCGCCTCCGCCTGACTGGACGAACATGCCGAGGATCGGCGCGCCGGTGGCGGCGAAGAAGCGCTCCTCAAAGATCATCTCGAGGCCGCCGGCGGCGTCTTCGGTGAGCAGCTCGTTGTCGGCGCCGAAGAGGGTGCCGTGCATGCCGAAATTAATGAGGGCGGCGAGGGGGGCGCCGGCGGGGCGGCGCACAGCGAGCAGGGTGAGGCGGGGATCTTTGCCGTAGGTGGGGTCGTTCTCGCCGCGGCGGTCGCGGTAGACGTGATCGGGGAGATCCCAGTCGTCTTGGAAGGTCCAGCCCCACTCGGCAGGGCCGAGATCGTCGACGGCGCGGGCGACGACCTCGGCGAAGGCGGTGGTCATACGATCGATGACCTCTTCGTCTCGTGTGTCGGCGCCGACGAGGCCGAGGGCGTCCGGCAGGCGCCAGTAGCGGGCTTGGGTGTGGTGGGAGTGGGTGGCGGCGGTGAGCAGGCGGCCGCGCAGGTCGAGGCCGTGGAGGGCGAGCAGCTTGTCGGCGGTGCCTTCGGTGAGGGAGGCTTCGCCGCTCATGGTGGGGATCTTGAGCAAGACGAGGCGCTCGCCGTCGACGTCGAGCACGAGCGCCTTGATGGTGGGCAGGCCGTGGAAGCCGCGCGAGGCGTTGAGGACGTGGTTCCACGGGGTGTTCTGGGTGATCGTGCGCAGGCCGTAACCGGCCATCGAGACGCCGATCGGGCCGTCGAGATAGCCGACCGCGGCGCCCGCTCGCAGGGGACCCGAGGGGGGCGGATCTGTGGGGGCTCCGGTGGTCTCGGTGTCGGCGCTGGTGGTGGTGGTCTGGGTGTCGGCGCCGGTCGACGTGGTGGCGGTCGTCGACGCGGCGTCGTGGGTGTCGGTGTGCGCGGCTTCGTCGTCGCCGCAGGCCGCGAAGAGGAGGGCGCTGAGGCCGAGGGCGGGGGTGCGGGCGGAGCTGCGCATGGCGGGACGCTACCAGAGGTGGCGGGCGATGGATGAAGTCGCGCGTGGGGGACGGTCTGCATCGTCGGCGGGCCGCGGCTTTGATGGGATCGACGGCCGTGTTAGCGTCGCGTCCTATGACTCGCGCGCGCGCTCTGTTGATCTTGGCGGTGGCGGCCGGCTGCGGTGACAGCGGCGGCGGCTCGACGAGCGAGACCGAGGGGTCTTCTTCAAGCACGAGCACGAGCGCGACCGGGAGCACCGACCCGAGCACGAGCGCAGATCCGAGCACGAGCGCGCAGACGACGAGCGACGCCTCTTCTTCGACGGACGCTACGAGCGACGCTACGAGCAGCACGAGCGCCGGAGCGAGCAGCAGCGGCGAGAGCAGCAGCAGCGGCGACGATACGACGGCGGGCGGGGACCAGGCGGCGCCGGACTTCGGGCTGCTCGACGTGAACAGCAATTCGGCGAGTTTTAACGAAGAAGTGTCGCCGCGCGACTACCTCGAGATGGTGTCTGGCTGGTACTTCACGCACGCGACGTGAGGCTACTGTCGGAGCCAGTTCGGCTTCCTGGACGAGATGCAGGTCGAGCTCGACGCGGAGGTCCCAGACCTGAAGATCAGGCTGCTGGGGGTGAACGGCGCGGGCCATGAGTCGGGGGTCGCGACGATGATCTCGGGGCGGACGATCCCGCTGCTGCAAGACACGGCGGAGGCGGACGTGTGGAGCGCGTGGGCGGTGACCTACCGCGACGTGATCATCCTCGACCGCGAGAACGCGCCGGTGGGGGTCTATAACCTCACCGAGCACGATCTCTCGAGCATGGGCGACTACGTGGCGCTGAAGGGTATGTTGATCGCGGCGGCGACGCCCTGAGCGCGGCCTCGTCGCTGCCTGGCCGAAGAGACAGCTTAACCGAAGTCGACGTCGCCGATCGGCAGGGCGTCGGCTCGGTAGTGCTCTAGCAGGGCGGCGATGTCGAGGTCCTGGCGGCGGTCGGCGTCGACCTTTGCGATGTCGCGGGCGCGGACGGCGGCGTGCAGCTCGCGGGCGCGCTGGTGGATGTTGTCGCCGCGGCGGAGGTCGACGGCCTGGCACATGACGAGCAGGCCGATGATCGCGACGGTCTCGGTGAGCTCCAGGATCCGCAGGCAGTCGCGAGCGGCGATGGTGCCCATGCTGACCTTGTCCTGGTTGTGACACTCGGTGCTGCGGCTGAAGACGCTGGCGGGCATGGTCAGCTTGAGGGCCTCGGCGGTGAGCGCGGAGGCGCTGATCTGCATGGCCTTAAAGCCGTGGTGGGCGGCGCGATCGGGGCCCTCGCGGCCGACGAGGTTGGCGGGCAGGCCGGCGTTGGTGTCCGGGTTGCAGACGAGGGCGACCTGACGATCGATGAGGTCGGCGAGGTTGGCGACGGCGGCTTTGAGGGCGTCGAGGGCGAAGCAGGCGTGGCCGCCGTAAAAGTTGCCGCCGTGGAGGATGTCGCCCGTCTCAGGGTCGATGAGGGGGTTGTCGTTGGCGCCGGCGATCTCGACCTCGAGCCACTGGCGGATCCACGGGAGCGCGTCGAGCAAGACGCCGATCACGTGAGGGGCGCAGCGGATCGAGTAACGATCTTGAATACGCGCAGGGGCGGCGCTGCGCGGGTACTCGATGTCCCGGCGGATCCACGCGGCGCAGGCGCGCTGGCCAGGGTGCGGCTTGGCGGCGAAGATCCGGTCGTCGAAGTGGGCGGGGTTACCAGCGAGCACGTCGCTGGCCATGGCGGTGAGGGCGGCGCTGAGGCGGGCGAGGCGGCGGGCGCGGGCGAAGGCGAGGCAGCCGAGGCCGACCATCACGCTGGTGCCGTTCATCAGGGCGAGGCTCTCCTTGGGGGCGAGGCGCAGGGGGGCGATCCCGGCGGCCCGGAGGGCGTCGGCGGCGGGGAGGACCTGTCCTCGGTGCCAGACTTCACGCTCGCCGACGAGGGCGGCGACGACGTAAGAGAGCGGGGTGAGGTCGCCGCTGGCGCCGACAGAGCCCTCCTCCGGGATCCGCGGGAGGACGCGGCGCCCCAGCAGCTCGCAGAGGCGCCCCAGCAGCTCGACGCGGACGCCTGACCAGCCGCGGGCGAGCGCGGCGAGGCGGACCGCGACGATCGCGGCAGACTCGACCTCTCCAAAGATCCTGCCGGTGCCGCAGCCGTGGAAGCGCATGAGGTTGAGCGGCAGCTCGTCGACGTAGGCGTCCGGGACGGTGGTGACGCAGGAGTCGCCAAAACCGGTGGTGACGCCGTACACAGGGTCGCCCGCGGCGAGGCGGCGGGCGAGGTGGTCGGCGCCGCGGGCGAGCAGGGCGCGGTAGGCAGGCTCTCGATCGAGCTGCGGGGCGGCGTGGCCTCGCGCGAGCGAGAGGACCTGCTCGATGGTCAGCCCGGCGGGCCCGACGACGATGACTGGGTGCTTGCGGTCTTCCAAAAAAGTGCCCGTGGTTCCGCGTAGATCCGGCCGCGCGCCGGCCTCGCCCGCGCGCCGTGAACGGCCGGGGACGCGGCGAAAACTAACACGAGCGGGCGGGGGCGTGGCGGGCGCGGTTGTGCGCGCGGGCGGCGCTGAGCGGCCTGTGTGTGGCGGACGATCGGCGCCTGCGGGGCCGCGCAGGCGAGCGCTTGGCAGACGCCGGCGGGCGTGCGAGGGATCGGGGCGATGAGCTCCGACGCCGCCGCGATGACCACACCTGGCGCCCCCGATCTGCGGGCGATCTTTGACCGCTCCAACGCGAGCGTGGCCGCAGAGGTCGATGTTTTGTTGGAGATCGCCGAGGGAGCGGTGCCGGCGGGGCTGCGCGGCACGCTCTTTCGCAACGGGCCGGGGCGCCTCGAGCACGGGGGGGTGAAGTACGGGCACCTCTTCGACGGCGACGGCCACATCAACCGCTTCGGCTTCACCGACGACGGGCAGATCCGCTACCGCAACCGCTTCGTGCGGACGCGTGAGTTCGCCGAAGAGGAGGCGGCGGGCAAGATCCTGTACCGTAATTTCGGGACGAACATCCCCGGCGGGCTGCTCAAGAACCTGCTGCGCATGCGCTTCAAGAACGCGGCGAATACGAGCGTGGTGGCCCACGCGGGGGCGTTGTACGCGCTGTGGGAGGGGGGGCTGCCGCACCGGCTGGACCCGGAGAGCCTGGCGACGCTGGGGCGCGACGACCTGGGCGGGGCGCTGCAAAACCCGCTGGGGAGGATCGACCGGATGATCTCGCCAGAGCTGCCGTTCTCGGCCCACCCGCGGCGGGATCAGGAGGGGTCGCTGTATAATTTCGGCGCGGCGGCGGGCACGAAGTCGCGGCTCTGTCTCGTAAAAATCGACCCGTCGGGGCGCTGCGAGCGGCCGGACTTCGTCGATCTGGACGGGATGTTCTTCATCCATGACTTCCTGCTGACCGAGAATTATCGGATCTTCTTCTTAGCGCCGGCGGCCTTCGACGCGCCGCGGACGCTGCTGGGGCTGGCGCCGCCGATCGCGACGTTTAAGGGGCTGCCGGGGCCGATCGAGGTGCTGGTGATCGGTAAGGACAATACGCGGGCGCGGCGCTTTAAGGCGGAGCCGGGCTTCATCTTCCACTTCCCGAACGCCTACGAGGACGGCGATCGTATTATTATTGACGGGTTTAGAATGGACCGGCCGCCGGTCGGCGATCTGCTGGATTCGGCGCAGGACGGGCGGCAGACGACCTTCCCGCAGCCGTTCTTGACCCGCTACGTGCTGGATACGCGCAGCGGGGCGGTGGAGGAGCGCAGGCTGACCGAGCACGCGGGCGAGCTGGCGACGGTGGATCCGCGCCGGGCTGGCCTCCCCTATCGTTATACGTGGGCGGTGGGCTCGCCGGTGGGGCGGGTGGAGCCGTACCACACGGGGGTGCTGAAGGTGGACGTGGAGGCGGGGACCTCGCTGCTGCGCGACTTCGGGCCGAATATGACAGGAGAGCCGGTGTTCGTGCCGCGGCCGGGCGGCAGCGACGAGGACGACGGGTGGGTGTTGTCGATGATCTACGTCGATTCGCTGCGCACCAACGAGCTGCTGGTGCTCGACGCGCGCACGCTGGCGACGCTGTGCCGGGCGCGGCTGCCCCACTCGACCCCGCTGGGGTTCCACGGGACCTTCGTGGCGGCGTAGCGCGCGCTCAGATCCGGGCGACGATCGCTTCGGTGGCCGACCAGAGGCGCTCGGCGAGGTCGTCGTCGTAGGCGACGGCGCGGGCGCGGGCGACGTTGCAGTCGGCAAAATACTCGCCGCTGACGCCCGCGACGCCGGGGTGGGTGGCGACGTAGACCTGCGTGGCGGCGCCCTGCTCGGCCGTCTTGAGGAAGAGAGGTTTGCCGACGGCGAGGCCGGCGCGCATGAGGGGGTTCATGTGGCGCCCGAGGTTGGTGGCGATCACGCCAGGGTGCACGGCGTTGGCCGTGCGCTGGCCGCCGGCGAGGCGACGGGTGAGGCCGCGGGCGAAGAGGATGTTCGCGATCTTGGATTGACCATAGGCGCGCCAGGCGGAGTAGCTGCGCGCGCAGGCGAGGTCGTCGAGGTCGACGCCGACGCCGGGGGCGGCGCGGTGGGCGTCGCTGCTGGTCATGACGACGCGGCCGTCCTCGGCGAGGTGATCGAGCAGGCCCGTGACGAGCAAAAAGTGGCCGACGTGGTTGGTGAAGAGCTGGAGCTCGACGCCGTAGGCGAGCTCGCGCCTCGGTAAGGCCATGATGCCGGCGTTGCAGAGGATGCCGTCGAGGCGGGCGCCGCCGCCGATCACCGCGTCGACGCAGGCGCGCACAGAGCTCGGATCGGCGAGCTCGCAGGCGAGGCCGGTCGCCTGCCCGCCGGTGACCGAGGCGCAGGCGACGAGCGCCTTCTCGACGGTGCGGGCGGTGCCGATCACGTGGGCGCCGCGGAGCGCGAGCACGCGCAAGCTCTCGAGGCCGAGGCCAGAGTTGCAGCCAGTGACGAGGTAGGTCTTGCCGGCGAGCGAGCGGCCAGCCGTGACATCCTCAGCGGTCGAGCCGTAGCCGAAGCCGCTGGGGCCGTTTTTCTTGAGTCGCGCGAGCAGGGACATTTTTTGGTGGTTCTCTCGGAGGAGGAGGAGGCTGGCGCAGAGTAGCGCAGGAGGGGCGCCGATCTGACCGTAGATTGTGGCGCGGTGGACGTGCGATGCTCGGCGCGATGAGCACCGACTCCGATCCCGTCCCCGTGGTTGTTCGTGGGCCCGCGAGGCGCGGAAAGAAGGCGCTGTGGGCGGCGATGGGGCTGCTCGCGCTGGTCGCAGGCGGGGTCGGGCTGGCGGTGGTGAAGCCGTGGAGCAAGCCGCCGCCGGCGAAGACGGAGCGGCTCGGCAGCAGCCTCGAGCTGGCCGCAGGCGAGGTGCTGCTGGCGACGGCGCGCGGGAGCGAGCGCTTGCTCTCAGGCACGCCGCTGCCGGCGGACGCGGTGGTGAGCACCGGGGCGGGCGCGCGCGCGATGATCCGCCTCAGCGATGGTTCGCGGGTGTTCTTGCGCGATGACACGCGGGTGCGCCTGGGCGGCGGGGTGACGCTGCTCGCGGGCGACCTGTGGTTGGAGGCGCCGCCGCTCGAGGAGGGGCAGGTGGCGGCGGCGCACCGGGTCGGCGAACACACGGTGTCGCTGAGCGACGGCGGCGCGAGCTTGTCGCTGCGTGACGGGGTCGCGCAGGTGTACGTGGCGGAGGGGCTGGCGATCGTCAGCGCGGCGGGCGGGCGCGCGGAGGTGAAGGCGGGCGAGCAGGCGGAGATCGGCGCGGACGGGGCGCCAAAGGTGGCTCCGGTGGCTTTTTGGGAGGACTGGACCGGGGGCATGGGCGACCGCTCGGGCGGCGGTATGGGCGGGGGGGTCGGCTCTGGGGCGCTGTATGCGGTGAACCGGGCGGGGCCTGCCGGCGCGCCGGCGCTGCCGCTGACGATCCAGCGGCAGACCGTGAAGATCGCGATCGAGGGGGAGCTGGCGGAGACGCTGGTCGATCAGCGCTTCTTTAACCCGTCGAGCGCGCCGGTGGAGGGCTGGTACTGGTTCACGATCCCCGAGGGGTCGATGCTGGTGGGCTTCGCGCTCGAGACGAACGGGGAGCTGGTCGAGGGCGAGATCGTCGAGCGTAAGCAGGCGGCGGCGACCTATGAGGCGGCGATCCGCCGCGACAACGACCCGGCGCTGCTCGAGTGGATCGACGGGCGTACGGTGCGGGCGCGGGTGTATCCGGTGCCGGCGCTGGGCGAGCGCAGGATCGTGCTGCGCTACCAGCAGCTCCTGACCGAGAGCGAGGGCAAGCTGCGCTACCGCTACCCGCTGTCGGGGCCGGCGGGGCGCGAGGCGCCGACGATCGAGGAATTTTCGCTGGAGGTGCGACTCCAGGGGGCGATCGCGGAGGAGTACTCGCTGGCGACGCTGGGGGAGGCGCGGGTCGAGCCGGGGAACAAGGCGGTGACGATGCGGCGCTCGGGCTATACGCCGCGCGCAGACTTCGAGCTGGAGCTGACGCGGAAGCCGGCGACCAAGCGCACGCCGCTGCGCTACAACCTGCTCGATCCGGGGGGCGACCAGGCGCGCTTCGTGCTGGTCCGTTATTCGCCGGACGTCGATTTTGCCAAGGTGGCGATGCCGACGGGAGATGTGGTGGTGGTGGTGGACACGTCGGCGGCGGGCGATCCTTCGGAGCAGCAGACGAAGCTGGCGGTGGCGGAGGCGCTGCTGCGCTCGTTGTCGGCGGGGGACCGCTTCGCGGTGATGAGCGCGGACGTGACGGCGAAGGTGCTGTTCCCCGAAGAAGGCGAGGGGCTGGCGGAGGCGACGCCGGAGGCGATCTCGCGGGCGCTCGAAAAAGTGGCGCAGCACGCGGCGGGCGGGGCGACGGACCTGGGGGCGATCTTCGAGCAGGCGCTGACGCGGGTGCACGGGCTCGAGCAGCCGGCGGTGGTGTATATCGGCGACGGGCTGGCGACCTCGGGCGAGCGCGGCGGCGACGCGCTGGCGGAGCGGCTGCGGCGCTCGATGACGGGCTCGCGGGCGCGGCTGTTTACGGTCGGGGTAGGCAGCGAGGTCGATACGGCGATGCTCAGCCGGCTGGCGCGGGTGGGCGGCGGCGAGTCGCTGCGGGTGGACTCGCCCGAACAGGCGGTGGTGCGGGCGCTGGAGCTCTCGGGGGCGCTGAAGACGCCGACGATCACCGATCTCGAGGTGGCGCTCGGCGAGGGGCTGGATGATCTGTTCATCTCGTCCGGCGGCAAGCTGTCCCGCGGGCAAGAGATGATCGCGCTGGCGCGTACACACCACGACCTGCCGGACTCCATCAAAATTAGCGGGCGGCTCGCCGGGGAGGCGTTCGAGCGGGAGTACCCGCTGGAGCGCGACCGCGGGGTGCTCGACCAGGTGGTGCCGCGGCTGTGGGCGAGCGCGTTCGTCGAGCGGCTGTTAGGGGATAGCCGCGGGGTCGAGGCGGTGCGCGGGAAGATCCTCTCGCTGGGGCTGGAGTACGGGATGATGACGCCGTTCACCTCGTTCCTCGCGCTCGACAGCGAGTATGCGTACAGCCAGCAGGGGATCACGCGCCGGCAGCGGCGCTTCGGCGGGGCGCGCCTGACCAGCGAGGCGGCGTGGGCCCGCAGCGCCGCGCCGGCGCCGGTGGGGGTGGTGGACCTGCTGGGTGCGGCCGCTTCGGCGCCCTTCGGCTGCAATTCCGGGGGGGCGCCGGCGATGGAGCGGGCTCGCGAGGAGGCGAGCCCGGCGGCGAGCCAAGCGGCGCCTCCACCCTCGCCGACGATGGAGAGCGATAAGGCGGCGCAGCCGGCGATGGACCCGGCGCCCGAGTCCGAGCCGTCGCCCGCGGACGAAGCCCGGGGCGGCGAGATGGCGGAGAAGAGCGTGATCGAGGAGAGCGTCGCGGACGCGCCGATGGCGGGGTTGGCGAAGCCGTCGCCGCCGCCCTCGATGGGGGGGAGCATCGGTCGGCGCAAGGAGGCGTCGGAGCGGCTGAAGCCGGAGCCGCCCCGGCCGAGTCGGGCCCCTGTGGTGGTGCCTTCGGGGGTGCCGCGGGGGTTAAAATTGCCGTGCTCGGACGCCGCGGCGCGCGGGCTCGCGCATCGCCGGCTGTTGTGGCACAAGCGGCTGGCGGAGGCGAATACGATCTACGCGGCGCTGAACGTGTATGAGGCGGCGGCGGGTTCGTGCGAGATCAGCGGGTGGAAGGACCAGCGGGTGTTCTTGCAGCTCTTGCACGAGCGGGCGCAGACGGAGGGGGAGATCGCGGCGCTGCTCGGCCATTTTTATGGCGAGAACGACGCGCGGAGCTTCTTGGCGCGCGGACTGATGCGTCGCTTGGTCGACCCGGCGCTGCTGGCGGCGGTGGAGACGGCGATGTTCGGCGGGGGCGTGGATTGGCGTGATGTCGACCGGCAGATGCTCTTGGTGTTCGGGGAGGGGGCCGAGGCGCGGCGCCTGGCGATCGTGCAGGAGGCGCTGCTGCGCAGCCCCGGCGACCCGCAAGGGGAGCGCCGGATGATCCGCCTCTTGACCGAGCAAGGCAAGCTGGAGGAGGCGCTGGCGCGCGGCCGTCGCCTGCGCGAGCAGGGGTTGATGACGCCGATCTTGGCGCAGCAGATCGGCGAGGTCTTCGTGGCGAACGGCGAGGCCGAGGCGGCGCAGCGGGTTTTTTCAGAGATCGTCGAATTCGACCCGCGATCGCCCGGCAGCCGGCGCTTGTTGGGCGACATCTTCTTTCGTTATGAATGGTTCGACCGGGCGTATCGACAATACGAGGACTTGGTGTCGATGACGCCGGAGGACCCGCTGGCGATGATCCGCCTGGCGCGGGCGGCGGCCGGGGAGGGGCGTACGGACGAGGCGCTGCGGATCTTGCGGAAGATCGCGGCGGGCGAGGGGCGGCCAGGAGCGGAGGACCCGCGGCGCTTCGCCAGGCTGCACGCGGCGGCGATCTTGGCGGGGCTGTTGGCCGAAAAGGACGGCGCGACGCCGCTGGCGAGCGTGGCCCGCGAGCTGGGGCGCCTGCAAGTGTTCGACGCGCCGGGCTCGTGGACGCTGGTGCTCTGGGGGGATCTGGCGGCTCGGCTGACGCTGAGCGCCGATCCGCCGACGCCGCTGGCGGGCGACGCGATCGACGCGGGCGCGACGGGGCTGTTCGCGCTGCAACACGCCCCGGCGGCCGGCCTGCCGCCGCTGACGGTGCGCCACCAAGGGGCGTTGCTGGACCGCGCGGTGGGGTTTGTGCGGGTGACGATCGACTGGGACGGGAAGGAGTTTAAGGTCGCGCACAGCTCGGGGACGATCGAGGCCGGCGCGGCCGGAGAGGCGAGCGCGGGCTGAGGCGCGGCCTCCTGCGGGGCTGGGCGCGCTTGTCGGCGCTGGCCGTCGGCGCGTGGGGGTGCGTCGGCGAGGGGGCGCGCGCGCCAGGGCCGGCAGGGGGCGATCCGCGCGCGGCTCTTGCGATTGTTGATAGCGTGGATACGAGCACAGATGCGAATGCGAATGCGAATGCGAGGGCAGAGGGAGCTTCGTCGGCGGCGAGGGTGAGGGCGGCGCCGGTCTCGTCCTTTGAGGAATTTTCGCGGCTGGCGGCGCCGCTGCGCTGTGCGCGGGCGATCCGCTGCGGTTGGTGGCACGCGAGCGGGATCGACGCGTGCATTGCCGCAGGGGACGCCGAGGCGCTGCGGCTGCTGGGGGTGACGCGTGGGCTCGCGGCCGGTCGTTACCGTTATGACAGTGAGATCGCAGGGGCCTGCCTGGAGGCGCTGGAGAGCGCGCCTTGCCGGCCGGATCTAGCAAACTACCCGAAAAATTGCCTGAGCGGCGCGGTGCCGGCGCCGCTGCTGCCGGCGCTGCCGCCAGGGGCGCCCTGCGAGCGCTGGGAGGAGTGCGTCGAGGGGCTGTGTACGGGCGAGCTGGGCGCGGTGGGAGCGTGTGTGGGTTTCACGATGGAGGTCGGCGGGCGCTGCGATCACAACACGCTGTGCGGGGAGGGGCTGTTCTGTGAGGGGGAGCGCTGTAAGGCGCGCGGAGCGGTCGGGGAGCCGTGCTCGGGGCATTGGCAGGCTTGTCATGAGGGGCTGATCTGCGCGGGCTACCAGGCGGCGATCAAGGACCCGCATTATCACTCACCCGCGACGCCCGGGGTGTGCGCGCGGCCGCGCGGGCTGGGGGCGGCGTGTCGGCGCGTAGGGATCAGCGATGACTGCCAGCGGCCGCTCTATTGTGACTTTGGCGCGGCGACGCCGGTGTGCGCGGCGCCCGCGGGGGTCGGCGCGCGCTGCGGGTGGATCGACGCCTGCGCGGACGGGCTGCGCTGTGACGGGATCACGCTGGGATCGGCGGCGGCGACGAACGGCAGCGGGATGCGTGAGGTGCTGCGCGCGGGGGTGTGCGCGCCGCACGGCGATCTGGACGCGCCTTGTGAGGCCGATGCGTACGACCATGGCTGCCCGACGAGCCTGCGCTGTGAGCCGACCCGGGGGCGCTGCGTGGCGCGTGGCGAGGTCGGGGCGCCGTGTGAGGTGAAAGAGGATTGTGCGGGGTATGGCTATTGTGACGGATCTAATAAAAAGAAGAAGAAGACCTGCCAGCGGCAGCGGGCGCACGGGGAGGCGTGCGAGCCGGTGAAGGGGGAGCGCGAGCTGGATGGACCGTGCTTTATCGGCCGCTGCGACCCGAGGCGGCGGGTGTGCGCGCGCGGACGTTGAGGGGCGCGGGGGGCTGGTCGGCGGCGGGGTTTTTGGGATAGCATCCAACAATGCTCGATGTGTCGATCGCGCGGGCCGCGGAGATCGTGAAGGATGCGGAGGCGCTGCTCATCTGCGCCGGCGCCGGCATGGGCGTGGACTCGGGGTTGCCGGACTTTCGCGGGCCGGAGGGGTTTTGGCGGGCGTACCCGGCGGCGCGGCGGCTGGGGCTGCGCTTTGAAGAGCTGGCGGACCCGCGGTGGTTCTTTGAAGACCCGCCGCTGGCGTGGGGGTTTTATGGCCACCGCCTCAATTTGTACCGCGCGACCGCGCCGCACGCGGGGTTCACGATCTTGCGCCGCCTGGCGGGGGCGGCGCGGGCGGGGGCGTTTGTCTTCACGTCGAACGTCGACGGGCACTTCCAGCGGGCGGGCTTCGCGGAGGCGCAGGTGGTCGAGTGCCACGGGTCGATCATGCACCTGCAATGTCTGGGGGGCTGCGACCGGGGGCCGTGGCCGGCGGCGGAGCTGCGCGTGGACGTGGACGTCGAGGCGCTGCGGGCGTCGCCGCCGCTGCCGACGTGCCCGCGCTGCGGGGGCCTCGCCCGCCCGAATATCTTGATGTTCGGCGATTTTTTATGGGACGCGTCGCGCTCGGCGGCGCAGGAGCAGCGCATGAGGGCGTGGTTGGCGGAGGTCGAGGCGAGCGGGGCGCGGGCCGCGGTGATCTGCCTCGGCTCGGGCACGGCGATCCCGACGGTGCGGTTCACCGCCGAGCGGACGGCGCGTCGCTTGGCCGGCGGGCTGGTGCGGATCAACCCGCGCGACCCGCAGGTGCCCGCGGGGCAGGTGTCCTTGCAGACAGGTGCGCTGGCGGGCTTGGTGGCGATCGAGGAGGCGCTGGGGGCGCGCGGGTGAGGGCCGATGCGAACGCGCGCGGCGCGGCGCACGGAGGCGCTACACTCGCCGCCGCGTGACCCACGGCCCGACCTCTTCGATCATCCGCCCCCGCCTGCGCGGCGTCGCCGACATCGGCGCCGCGGCGATCGCGATCCCAGCGGTCGCCGCGCTGGTCGACCACGCCCGCCCGGGCGGGGCGTCCGTGGCGAGCGCGATGTATGGGGCGTCGCTGGTGATGGTGCTGCTGTGTAGCGCGATCTACCACCGCGCTGGGTGGCCGCTGCGAGTGGCGCTGTGGCTGCGGAAGATCGACCACGCGAGCATCTATTTGTTAATCGCGGGCTCGGCGACGCCGGTGGCGTACACGCTGGTGCCGGGGCCAGGGACGGGCCTGATCGCGGCGATGTGGACCGCTGCGGCGCTGGGGGTGCTGAAGACGCTGCTGTGGCCCCGGGCGCCGCGCCAGCTCAGCGTCGCCCTCTACGTGCTGATCGGGGTGCTGCCCGTGCCGTTCGTCGCCGATCTGCGAGAGACGATCGGCGACGCGGAGATGGACCTGCTGATCGTCGGCGGGGCGATCTATATCGCGGGCGCGGTGGTGTACGCGCGCCGCTGGCCGAACCCGGCGCCGTTCACCTTCGGCTACCACGAGATCTTCCACCTCTTCGTCTTCGCGGCGGCGCTCGTCCACTACGTGGCGATCTGGTCGATCGTGGGGTGAAAGCGCGCCTTGTCAGCCGCGCGGCCGGCTGCGACGATCGCGGCGCAGGAGCAGCGGGATGGACGAGGACGACGAGGACGGCGGCGCAGGCATCACCCTGAACGTGAGCTCGGCCGAGAAGGTGCTGTTTCCCGACGCGAAGATCACGAAGGGCGCGCTGATCGACTACTACGCGGAGGTCGCGTCGGTGATGCTGCCGCACCTGCGCGACCGCCCGCTGACGCTGCACCGCTTCCCCGCGGGGATCGAGCGCCCAGGCTTCTTTCAAAAGAGGATCGATGAGGACGCGCCGCCGTGGGTGGAGCGGGTGGCGATGCCGACGCGAGGCGGCGAGGCGATGACCTACGCGCTGGCGAACAACGGGGCGACGCTGCTCTACCTCGCGAACAAAAATTCGATCGCCTTTCATACGTGCGCGGTGCGCCGCGGCGCGCTGGAGCGGCCCGATCTGCTGGTCTTCGACCTGGACCCCTCGGACGACGACTTTGAGAAGATCCGCCTGGGCGCAAAACACCTGGGCGCGATGCTGGCGGCGGTCGGCTTGGCGCCGTACGTCAAGACCTCGGGGTCGCGCGGCCTGCACGTGGTCGCGCCGATCGTGCCCGAGGAGGATGATGACGGCGTCCGCGGCTTCGCCCGCGCGATCGCCGAGCGCCTGTGCCGTCGCGACCCGAGCCGCTTCACCCTGGAGACCGTGAAGAAGCGGCGCGGCGACCGAGTTTTTCTGGATCTGCGCAACGCGTCGGCGCAGACGGTGGTGGCCCCGTACAGCGCGCGGGCGCTGCCAGGGGCGCCGGTGGCGGCGCCGATCACGTGGAAGGAGCTGGAGGATCCCGGGCTGCACGGGCGGCGCTTCTCGATCCGCGAGATCCCAGCGCGCCTGCGCGCGATCGGTGATCCGTGGCGCGAGCTGGCCGCGGGGGCTAAGTCGCTGCGGGCGGCCCGGGCGCGGCTGGCGACGCTGGACTGAAAGCCTCTCGGTCGCTAAAGGCCCGGCGAGCCGCAGGCGATCCATTGCCCGAGGCGGCGGAGGTCGGCCGCCGGGGCTAGACCCGCGGGGGGCATCGGTGACGCGGACGCGGGGTCGATCTGGGACTTGTGGACCTCGAGGACGGCTCGCTCGTAGACCAGCCGCTGGTGCGGCTTGAAGAGCTCAGGACGATCGAAATTGACGTCATCCGGGGCGTCCTGGCGATCGGCCGCGGCGAGGGCGCTGCTGTGACATCCGGTGCACCAGGTGCGCAGGAAGCCGGCGCCGAAGCTGCGATAGGTGAGCGCGTTGTCGTGCGGGCACGGGGGCAGCGGCGCGCCGCCGGCGGTCGGCGCCGAGGGCTTGGCGGGCTTGGCGGGCTTGGCGGGCCGCGCAGGGGGCGCTTTCTCTGTGGCTTTGTTGCCCCGCGCCTTTGCGGCCTGCCGCTCGGCGCGGCGCGCGGCCTTGTCGGCCTTGTCGGCCTTGGGGTCGCGGGCAGGCGCGGCCGCGAGCATGGCCGTCGGCGTCGCCTGCCGGGTCGCGATCGCGTCGCAAGCGAAGAGGAGGAGGAGCGGCACGGCCGGCCCGAGATTATGCAAATGGCCCATGGAACGGCTCCGCGTTGGCGATCCAGCGCTTCGCGGACACGCCCATGAACTCGAGCAGGCCCGCGGCGAAGTTGTCGAATTGCAATAATCGGCCGGTGTCGGCGGGGGCGCCGTCGTCCATACGCACGCGCAAGGCGCCGAGGGCGTCGTCTGTGGCGCCGTAGGTGCCCGGCCGGACGCCGCCGCCGAAGAGGAGAGCGCTCGTCACTGGCCAGTGATCCTTGCCCGGCTGGGCCTGGTCGTTGAGCTTGGGCGTGCGGCTGAACTCGGACAGGACGGCCACGGTGGTCCGCTCCAGCAGCCCCGCGGCGGCGAGGTTGTCGGCGATCTGCGTCAGCTCCGCGAAGAGCTGCTCGTGCGAGGCGCCCTGGTCGGCGATGTCGTCGTGCGTGTCCCAGTCGAGGCGAGTGTCGAGGAACGCGGCGCAGGCGACGCCGCCGCGGAGCAGCTCGACCGCCAGCGCGCCCTGCTGCGCCAGCGTGTTGGCGCGACCGACGCTCATCGCGCGCAGCTTCGGGTCCCGCCGCAGCGTGGCGGCCCGCCCGAGGCTGCTGGTGTAGCTCTCGATCGCGGCGCCGCCCGGGGCCTGGGCGGCCGCGTGGGCGCGCCGGGCCGCGAACTCCGACAGGGCGGCTTGCTCGTCGTCCGAAGGGATGAAGCCGCCGCTGGCGCCGCGGAGCGCCTTCTTGCGGTCGATCAGGGTGACGAGCTGGTTGGTGCTGCCGACGCGGCCCATCACGCTCGCGAGCGGCCCCGCGTAGGCGCCGCCGCCGAGATCGACGTACGGCAGGGCGAGGCCGGGCCGCTGCGCCGCCGCGCTGGCGGCGAAGATCGCGGCGACGTCGGGGTTGCGGGCGCTTCGAGTCCCAGTGAGCACGCGGATCCGCGCCGATGTGTGCGCGACGGAGCCGACCCAGAGCCCGTTGATCACCGCGCAGCGCGCCGCGTTGGCCGCGAAGAAGGCGCCGACGCTCGGCCGCGACTCGTCGGTCAGCGCCTTGATGCCGTGCGCGTAGCTGGTGACGCGGCCGGCAGGCACGTCGCAGGTCGGCGCTCGCTTGGGGTCGAGCGCGTGGGTGACGTCCCAGCCGCCCTGGGCGAAGACGATGAGGAGGAAGCGCTGGCGCGGGTCGTCAGCGCGGCTGTCTCTTGGGACAGCCATAAGGCCGAGGCCGGCCGCCGCAGCGCTCAAGAATCGTCGTCGTCGCATGATCTCGGGCCGCCCTTCCTGCTCAGTGGTACGCGATCTTTGGGTCCTGCAGGAGCGCCGCGATCAGCAGCGTCCAGCCGCGCCGCGGGCCCTCGGCGAGGCCGCGCTTGAACAACGCGTAGGCCGCGTCGACCTCGGGTGAGTCGGCCGCGACGCGCTCGCCGAGCGCGCGCTCGTACAACGCGACGATCTGCGCGCGTACGGCCGGCGGGGAGGGGTCGTGCTCGTCGATCTGCTGTAAGAGGCGCCGTCGCCCCTTCGCCGCGGCGAAGTCCTGCTCGACCACGTACGCCGCCGCCTCGGCCGCGAGCGTCTGGAGCACGAGCATACGCGTCGGGTTGTAGGCGAAGCTCGGCTCGGTCACCTGAAAGCCCTCGACGCCGCCGGCCATCGCCCGGTAGCCGAAGCGGTCGGTGCTCAGCAGCGCGACCTCGCCGATCGCGCTCGCCCTCTTCGCGGCCTTGCCGGCGCCCGGCGTGGCGGTCCAGGTGAAGCCGGTCAGGTCGGCGATCAGCCGCTCTAGCTGCTCCGGTCGGGTCGTCTTGCGGCCGACGAGCCCGGCCGCCGCCGAGCCGGCGCGGGCGCCGACGGCCCGGAAGTCGTCGGAGAGGACGATCGCCTTGATCAGCGGCTTCACGCGCATGCCGCCGGCGATCAAGGCGTCCTGCAAGGCGGCGGCGCTGGCGTCGGGGAGCTCGCTCGGGTCGACCTGCATCAGGTAGCCGTAGAAGCGCCGCGCCGCGCACATCGAGAAGCGCGGGTCTTCGGCGATCTGCGCCGCCAGCCCGCGCAGGTCCTGGCTCGGCAGGCCGAAGAAGTTCGGCGCGCGGCCGGTGCGCCGCCGCCACTGACCTGCCTGCTTGTCACGATACTCGGTCAGCGGATAACAGAGCCCGCGCTCCGGCCGCGCGCACTCGTCCCCCTGGTACGACTTGCGCACGTTGCCCGGGCTGATCTTGGGGAACCCGAAGAAGTGGCTGGCGAGCGGGTCGAGGGTCTGGTGGCAGCTCACGCAGCTCGGGTCCGTGGTCAACGCCGCCTTCACGACCTGCTCGTCGGAGAGGTCGATGTTGTTGAAGAGCGGCACGTCGCGCGCGAGGAAGCCGCTGCACAGCAGCGACTCGGCGACCATCTCGGCCTGGCCGCGGTGGTTGTTGGCGCCGTTGGAGGGGTGGCGCAGCCACAGCGCGCCGCTCGAGAGGATCCCGGCCATCGGCTGCCCCGAGTCCCACGCGACCTTCTTCCAGCCCGGCGGCGGCGCGGCGCCGGGGTCGGCGGGCAGCGGGGTCGCGCCCCAGACGTCGATCGCCGAGGGGCTGGCGATCGCGTAGTCGGCGGTGACGATCTCGCCGAAGGGCCGGTCATTCATCACGACGTACTCGATCAGCCGCAGCGGCTCCTCCGAGACCTCGCGCAGGTACTCGGCCTCGGTCCCGCGATCCGCGAGGGGACCGACAGCGGGCAGCACGAAGCGGCCCGCGTCGACGCGCAGCAGCAGCACCTCGTGCCAGAGGTCGCGGATCATCGCCCCGAACTCCGGGGTCGCGAGGTAGGCGTCGACGATCCCGGCGAGCGCGTCCGGGTCGGCGCGCACCGCCGCGAGCTCGCTCGGCGTGGGGCGTGCGCCCCGCAGCGCGACCGCGATGCGGAGGAGGTGCGCCTCGGGCGTGAGCAGCTCGAGCTCGGCCGCGGGGGCGAGCGAGGGCAGCGGCGCGGCAACCTTGACGGCCGCGACCGGGGGCGGCGACGGCTCTTCATGGTTCTTGCTCCTATTTTTTTGATCGATCCCCGACTCTTCGGCGACCGGTCGCGCGCCGGCCCGGCTCGGCTCGCGCGCGCAGGCGGCGAGCAGGCAGCAGGCGATGAGGCGGAGCGCTCGCGCTGGGGTTGGCATTGACGCCAGCACTCTAGCCCGTCGCTCGCCCCGCGGCGGCTGATTCGCCGGCTAGTTCCGAGCGTGCCGCCGCGCGCGCGCCATCGCGTTTGCCCCCCGAGGAGGGGCGTCGCAGGGGCCCGGGCACGGGGGCGCGCCGGTGGTGCCCGCGCGGGCGTCGGTGGTGGCGCCTTGGGTGGTGGTCGCGTCGGTGGGGCGGAGGATCGAAGACGCGCGGGCCGCCGACGCGTGACGAGGTGGCCGTCGATCGTTTAGGCTGCGAGGGTGGTGATCGGGAGGTGGACGTGAGGATTACGGTGATTCAGGCGGGTGTGTTGGTGGTGGGGCTCGCTGGTTGCAGCGGCGACGACGGCGGTAGCGGCTCTGAGACCCAAGGAACAGGCGCTGCGACCAGCAGCGGCCCTGGTGAGGGGACGACCAGCGAGGGCTCCGGGGGCGAGAGCGAGAGCGTCGGTACGATGAGCGCCGGGTCGATGAGCGACGGGTCGACGAGCGCGGGGTCGACCAGCGCGGGCACGACCAGCGCGGGCACGACCAGCGAAGGCACGACCAGCGAAGGCACGACCAGCGCGGGGACGACCAGCGCGGGCACGACCAGCGAGGGCACGGACAGCAGCGGCGACCCGACGACGGAGGGGGCGAATACGCCGCCCGAGATCACCTCGGAGGCGCCCCTGAAGCTGGTGCTGGACCAAGCGCTGGGCGGCGACTTCGAGCCAGGGCTGATCTTCTTGGCGAGCTCGGTGACCAAGGAGATCCGGGTCTATGACGCGGAGACCCTCGCCTTTAAGGAAAAATTCACGCACCCGCTCTTCCAGGAGACGTCGTTCAACCCGCGAGGTATGGCCTTCAACTCGAAGGGGAACCTGGTGGTGGCGTCCTTCACCGCCTTCGTCGAGTTTAGCGACGTGGGGGTGGCCTTTAAGACGTACCCGAAGAAGGACAACGAGGCGACGGAGAACGTGATCTTCGACGCGCTGGGGAACCTCTACACGACCACGGCGACCGGCGGGACCGACCGGCTGAATCAATACGCCGCGGCGGATTATAGCTTCGTGCAGACGGTCAAGGGGCCGGTAGGGGCGGGGCAGTACACGGGGATCACCTTTGATGATGAGCGCCGCCTGTACCTGGCGAGCCAGTCGGACAACAAGATCCACGTCGCCCAAGCGGACGAGGAGTTTAAGAATTTCGAGTGGGTGAAGGCGATCCCCGGGACCGGGCCGGCGGTGCGGTTGGAGGGGATCGTGTTCAACCGCAACGGCGAGCTGGTGGTCGCGCAGGCGGACATGCTGCGTTATGACGTGAACACAGGGACGCTGCTGGGCAGCTTCGACGTGCCGCAGAACGCGTGGCCGGTGCCGGTGCGGGTGGACAACATCGGGCGGATCTACACGGCGGACTTCGAGAATGGCAACGGCTCGCTGCCGGCGGATATCATCCGCTTCCAGCCGGACGGCACGGGGCCGCTGGCGATCAACGACCCGGCGCTGTATGGACCGTTCGGGCTGGCGATCTCGGGGACGGTGCTGGCCAGCGACCCGCCGGTGCTCTTTTCATATCAGGTCGAGGCCATGGACGCCGATGGGGACGCGCTGACCTTCTCGCTGGTGGTGGCGCCGGGCGGTATGACGATCGACGCGCAGAGCGGGCTCATCGAGTGGTTGGTGACCTCGAAGGAGCTGGGGGTGCACGACGTGACGGTGCTGGTCGAGGACGGGCAGGGCGGCAGCGATCAGCAGAGCTTTATGCTCGAGATCTCGGCCGGCTGAGGCCGGAGACGCGCGCGGCCGCAGCAGAGGGCCCCGGTGTGGAGGCCCCCGCCGCGGCCGCGGTGGGTCCTGTCGCGAGCCGCGCGCTACGGCTCGTTGTTGAGGCAGCCGTCGAGCTTGTCCTCGCAGATCGCGGGGTCGATGCCCTGCATCAGGCAGCTATGAAACAGCTCCTCGCAGGTGTTCGGCTCGGGCTCGCAGGGCGGCGGGGACTCGAAGCAGTCGAGTAGCTTCTGCTCGCAGAGCTCGGGGGGGTTGTTGTTCTGGATGCAGACGTCGAAGTGCTCGAAGCAGACCTCCTCACCGCAGGGCGGCGGGGGCGGGGGCTCGCACATCTGGCCTTGGAGGCAGCCTTGGTGCTCCTGCTCGCAGAGCTCGGGGGGGAGGCCCTGCTCGAGGCACTGGTGGAGCAGCTCCGAGCACTGCTCCTCACCGCAGGGCGGCGGGGGCGGCGGCTCACACATCTGGCCTTCGAGGCAGCCTTGGTGCTCCTGCTCGCAGAGCTCGGGGGGCAGGCCCTGCTCCAGGCACTGGTGGAGCAGCGCGGAGCACTGCTCCTCACCGCATGGGGGCGGCGGCGGGGGCTCGCACATCTGGCCTTGGAGGCAGTCGTGGTACTTCTGCTCGCAGAGCTCGGGGGGGTTGTTGGACTGGAGGCAGTCGTGGAGGTGGAGCTCGCAGACGCCGCCGTCGCACGGCTGGCAGCCCTCGTTGTTGGGGTCGTCGCAGGGCGGCGGCGGCGGCTCGCAGTCCTGGCCCCATTGCTCGCACTCGTTGTACTTCTGCTCGCAGACCTTGGGCTCGACGCCCTTGGCGAGGCAGTCGGCGAAGATCGCCATGCATTGGTCGCCTTCGCCGCAGGGCGGCGGCGGCGGCGGCGGCTCGCAGCCAGGGGGCGGCGGCGGGCAGTCGCCTGGCTGGGGCTCTTGGCCGCAGTTGGCGAGCTTCTCCTTGCAGACCGCCGGGTCGACGCCTTGGGCGAGGCAGTCCTCAAAGAGCCCCTCGCAGGAGTCTTGGGGCTCGTCCGGGAGGTCGTTTTGGCCGCAAGTCCCGAGCTTCTCCTCGCAGACGTGGGGGTCGATGCCTTGGGCGAGGCAATCCTCAAATTGCGCCTTGCAGTCCGAGTCCGGCGGGACGGGGTTGTCTTGACACTCCGGGGGGAGCGGCGGGCAGGGCTGGGGGGGCTCGTCGCAGTGCTCGAGGATCGCCTTACACTGGTCGGGATCGCCGCCCATCTTGATGCAGGCGTGATATTCGGCGTCGCAGGTGTTCGGCGGCGGGGGCGGCGGGGGCGGCGGGGGCGGCGGCGGGGGCGGGAAGCCTCCGCCCTTGCACTGGATCAGGAACTGCTCGCAGAGCTCGACGGCGACGTCGGCGTCGATACACATCGAGTACTCGACGAAGCAGGGATCGAGCGGGGGCTCGTTCGGGTCGTCGGGATCCTCGCCTGCGGTGGCGCTGTCGTTGGGATCGATGTTGACGTTGCAGGCGCCGCCGGCGCCGATAAGGAGCGCGCCGAGGAGCCAGAGGCCGAGCGGTTGTCGAGTGATGTGTCGCTTCATCGAGGGGTGAGCGGCGCGAGCGGGGCGGAGATTACAGGCCTGGCGCTACCTTTTTTCTCGGCGCCGCGCGATCGCGGGCGCAGGCCCCGGGTGAGGCGCGTCGCCGCGCAGCGGGCTCAGTACGGGGCCCGGCGGCGGCGGGCTCGGGCGCGCATGCCGGCGGCGGCGATGATGACGAGGGCGAGGGCGAGGGGCGGCTCAGGCACGGCGGTGTCGGCGCTGTACCAGCCGCTGCCGCGGTGGAGCTGCTCGTGGTCGGCCGCGCTCGGGTCCAGGGCAGGCCCAGGGCTGAGCAGGAGTGAACCGATCGCGAGGGTGAACACGCGGCGAGCGTATCATGGCGCGGCGCAGAGGCCGAGCGAGGCGAGGCCGGGCGGGGGGGGTCGCGCGGCTCCCCTCGGTGGTGTCGCAGGCGAAGTTGCAGCCGTCCGAGGTGGCGTCCGTCGCGGTGGTGGTGGTGTTCAATTCGGCGCGTTGGGCCCTATGCTCGGCGCGCGATGAGCTTGGTCCTGGACGAAGGCGGTGTGGCGCCGCGGCGCGAGGTGATCCACGGGGACGCGGTGGAGTGGTTGGCCTTGCACGAGGGTCTGCGTGAGGCCTCGGTGATCACGTCGATCCCGGATGTGAGCGAGGTGGGGACGAGCCTGGGCGCGTGGTTGGAGCTGTTCGCGGCGGCGGCGCGGGCGTGCCTGGCGGCGGCGGCGGCGGACGGGCTCTGTGTGTTCTTTCAGACAGACATCAAGCGCGAGGGGCGGTGGATCTCGAAGGCGGGGCTGGTCCTGCGGGCGGCGGCGGAGCTGGAGGTGCCGCTGCTCTTCCACAAGATCGTGTGTCGGCGCCCGCCCGGCTCGATCGTGGGCGGGCGGCCTGGCTTCTCCCACCTGCTCGGCTTCTCGCGCGAGGCGATCGATGACCCGGGGCGGGCGACCGCCGATGTTCTACCTGACCTCGGGGACATGCCGTGGAGCCACAGCATGGGCACCCGCGCGGCCGAGGCGGCGGTGCTGGCGGTGCGGCGGCTGGCGCCGACGACGACGCGGGTGATCGCGCCGTTCTGCGGGATCGGCACGGCGCTGGCGGTGGCGAACGCGTACGGGCTCGACGCGGTGGGGATCGAGCGCAACCGCAAGCGGGCGGCGGCGGCGCGGCGCTTCTCGTGGACGCGGGGGGGCGCGCCGGCGTGAGCGCGGCCGGCGCTCAGTTCGGGCCGCGGGCCGCGGCGGCCGGTTCGAGGAAGTAGAGGGCCCCGTCGTCGGCGACGAGCTCGGCGAGGGCGCCGACGGGGAGCGCGAGGTTGCGCTGTGGGTGATGTCCGAAGGGGAAGCCGGTGACGACGGGCACGCCGAGGGCGCCGAGGCGCTCGAGGAAGACGGCGTGGGCGCTGGGGGCGTCGGGGTTGCCGTCCGCGGGCTCTTCGCAGGCGGTGAGCTGGCCGACGGCGACGCCGCGCACGCCGCGTAAAGAGCCGCTGGTGAGCAGCTGGGTGAGGGCTCGGTCGATCCGGTAGGGGCGCTCGCTGGTCTCCTCGAGCGCGAGGATCGCCCCGTCGAGGCTGGGGAAGGCGGCGGTGCCGACGAGCGCGCGTAGGACCTCGAGGTTGGCGGCGACGAGGCGACCGGCGACGCGGCCGCCGCGGAGCACCGCGCCCTCCTCAGCGGCGATGGCGGGGGGATCTTCGCCGCGGAGCAGGGCGATGAGGTGATCCGCGTCGTCGTCGTGCAAGGTGGCGAGCTGGGCGACGACCGGGCCGTGGACGCTGGCGACTCCGGCGCGCTCGAGCGCCCAGGCGAGCACGGCGCTGAAGTCCGAGAAGCCGAGGAGGAGCTTGGGGGCGGCGCGCAGGCGCTTGGGGTCGAGGGTGGGGAGGATGCGGGTGGCGCCGTAGCCGCCGCGGGCGCAGAGGATCGCGTCGATGCTGGGGTCGGCGAGGGCGTCCTGGAGGGCGCGCAGGCGGCTGGCGTCGTCGCCCGCGAGGAAGCCGTCGCGCTCCCAGAGGTTGGGGGCGAAGGTGTAGGTGCCAGGGAGCAGGGTGCGGAGGCGCGCGAGGCCGGCTTCGACGCGATCGCGGGGGACCGGGCCGGAGGTGGCGACGACGTGGATCCGGGCGCTCGCGCCGAGCGCGGGGGGGCGGAGGATCTTCATCCGTGGGCCGAGCCTGGGCGAGATTTCGCGATCCGGTGGCGATCGGGCATGGCGGCGGAGGGTAGCAAGGGGGCGCGGTCGTCGGTCAGAAAAGCCGCGCTCGCTGGTATGACCCCGACTTTGGCGCTGGCGTGGACAGCGGCGGCGCCCCGCACGTACCCTCGCCCCGCCCTTCGGGTCACCTCGGGCCACCGCCATCATGTTCAATGCGCTGATCAAAAAAGTCTTCGGGACCAAGCACGAGCGGCAGATGAAGAGGCTGCAGCCGCGGGTCAACCGGATTAACGAGCTGGAGCCGTCGATGAAGGCGCTGAGCGACGCCGACCTGCGCGGGCAGACGGCGCGCTTCCGCGAGCGCCTGAGCGCGGGTGAGCCGCTCGACGCGCTGATCCCCGAGGCGTTCGCGGCGGTGCGCGAGGCGTCGGTGCGGGCGCTGGGCATGCGCCACTACGACTGCCAGATGGTCGGCGGGCTGGTCTTGCAGGCCGGCAAGATCGCGGAGATGCGGACGGGCGAGGGCAAGACGCTGACGGCGACCAGCGCGCTCTACCTGAACGCGCTCGGGGGTAAGGGCGCGCACTTGATCACGGTCAACGACTACCTGGCGTCGCGCGACGCCGAGTGGATGGGCCAGATCTACCGCTTCCTCGGGATGAGCTGCGGCACGATCGTCAGCGGCATGTTCCACGCGGAGCGCCAGCGCTCGTACCGCTGCGACATCACCTACGGGACCAACAACGAGTTCGGCTTCGATTACCTCCGCGACAACATGAAGGAGACGATCGAAAAATACGTGCAGCGCGAGCTGAACTACGCGATCGTCGACGAGGTCGACTCGATCTTGATCGATGAGGCGCGCACGCCGCTGATCATCAGCGGCCAAGCGGACCGGCCGCCGGACACGTACGTGCGGGTGAACAAGATCCTGCCGTCGCTGCGCCGCGACCTGGACTACGTGGTCGACGAGAAGGCGCACTCGGCCCAGCTCACCGACTCCGGCGTCGACCGGGTGGAGCGCCTGCTGGCGTGCTCGAACCTCTACGCGCCCGAGAACAACGAGCTGCTGCACCACGTGAACCAAGGCCTGCGGGCGCACGTGCTCTACAAAAAAGACGTCAACTACCTGGTCCAGAACGGCGAGGTGTTGATCATCGACGAGTTCACCGGCCGCAAGATGGAAGGGCGCCGCTGGAGCGACGGGCTGCACCAGGCGATCGAGGCGAAGGAGGGCGTGGAGATCCAGCCAGAGAGCCAGACGCTGGCGACGATCACGTACCAGAACTACTTCCGCATGTACTCGAAGCTGGCCGGCATGACCGGCACGGCGGACACCGAGGCGGAGGAGTTCCACAAGATCTATGAGCTCGAGGTGGTGGTGATCCCGCCGAACCGCAAGACGATCCGCCAAGACGTCGACGACCTGGTCTACAAGAACGAGCGCGGCAAGTTCCGGGCGGTGGTCGATGAGATCCGGCAGGCGACCGAGCGCGGCCAGCCGGTGCTGGTCGGCACGGTGAGCGTCGAGAAGTCGCAGGTGATCCACCAGCTGCTCGACCGCGAGGGGATCCCGCACCAGGTGCTGAACGCGAAGCAGCACGAGCGCGAGGCGTTCATCGTCGCCCAGGCGGGCCGCAAGCACGCGGTGACGGTGTCGACGAACATGGCGGGCCGCGGCACGGACATCATCCTCGGCGGTAACCCCGAGATGATGGCGCGCGCGCACTTCGACCCGGACAAGCAGCCGGCGGAGTACCAGCGCCTCTACGAGACGCTCAAAAAACAGTGCGACGCGGAGCGCGAGGAGGTGCTGGCGCTGGGCGGGCTCTACGTGGTGGGCACGGAGCGGCACGAGAGCCGGCGCATCGACAACCAGCTCCGCGGCCGCGGCGGCCGCCAGGGCGACCCGGGGCGCTCACGCTTCTATCTGTCGCTGGAGGACGACCTGATGCGGATCTTCGGCGCGGACCGGATCTCAGGGCTGATGGAGCGCCTGGGCATGGAAGAGGACGTGCCGATCGAGGCGCCGCTGGTGAACCGGGCGATCGCGAACGCGCAGTCGCGGGTCGAGGCGATGCACTTCGACACCCGCAAGAACCTGTTCGAGTACGACAACGTGATGAACGACCAGCGCAAGGCGATCTACGCGCTGCGCAAGCAGATCCTGGAGGGGCGCTACCAGCCAGAGATCTTGGACGAGCAGACGCGGCGCGAGCAGTCGGCAAAATTGCTGCCGCCGCCGGAGAAGTCGGGGCAGCACACGGTCGAGTCGCTGACGCGGACGGTGCTGCCGAAGGTGACGCAGATCGTCGACGCGCACTGCCGGGCGCTGATCGAGGCGGCCGGCCAGGCGAGCGACGGAGACGCGCCGTTCCCGGCGAGCGGGGTGGAGCCGGAGCGGCTGGCGCACGAGCTGTATCGCCACTACGGGGCGATGGTGAATTTGACGGACGTGCGGGGCGACCGGGCGAAGATCCTCGCGCGCTCGGCGGACGTGGTGGCTCGCTCGTTGATCCAGCAGCGCGAGCGCCTGCACGACCTCGCCTACAAAAAAGTGGACGAGCTGGTGCGCGAGATCTGCCCGGGTTCGGTGCACCCGGACGAGTGGGACCTGCCGGCGCTGGAGGCGGCGATGCGCGACCGCTTCCGCGTGGACGTGGCGCTGCGTGAGGTCGAGCAGGACCTCGACAAGCTGGTGGAGCGGCTGTGGACGGTGGTGGAGGAGGGGCTGTCCGCGAAGGAGCGGGCGTTCGGGCTCTACACGTACTTGTTCTACATCCGACAGTTGTACCTGGGGGAGATCGACGAGCAGTGGATCGCCCACCTCAAGAACATCGAGCACCTGCGCACGGGGATCGGGCTGGTCGGCTACGCGACGCGCAACCCGAAGAACGAGTACAAGCTGCGCGGCTTCAATCTCTTCAAGGAGATGTGGGAGAACATCGAGCACACCGTGCTCGGGCGGGTCCTGCAGATGCGCTTGACGGAGGAGGAGCGGCAGGCCGCCGAGGAGGGCGCGGACTACGAGACGGCGGTGACGCGCGCGAACCAAGGTTCGGCTGATCCGCGGCGTCGGGTCGGCAGCAAGGCGGGCAATCTGTCGGCGGAGCAGCTCCGCGGCCTGCAAGAGGCGGCGCGGGCGGCGATGGAGAAGATCTCGGCCGCGGGGCTCGCTTCGGGGCAGTCGGCGGCGGCTTCGGCGGCGGAAGAGCCGGTGATGCCGGTGAAGCGTAAGGTGCAAAAGGTCGGCAAGAACGATCCGTGCCCGTGCGGCTCGGGCAAGCTGTATCGGCGCTGCCACGGCAAAGAGGAGTGAGCCGCGATGAACCACGCGGCGCTGCTGCCAGGGCCGCCGCTGGGGCGGTGGTTGGCGCGTGAGCTGGAGGTCGTCGGCGAGACGCGGCGGGTGGGGCTCTGGCTGGCGGCGCTGGGGGGCGCGGGGCTGTACGGGCGTGAGGCGGTGGCGGCGCTCGACGGGCTGGATCTGCGGCCGATCGAGCGCGCGCAGGATCTCGTCGAAGACGAGCCGTTCGGGGCGCTGGTGGTGGTGACGCCGCTCGGTGATGACGTGGCGGTGCCGTCGTCGGTGTTCGCGGCGCTGGCGGCGGGGGCGGCGGTGATCGAGATCGCGCACCCGCCGGCGTGGCGCCTCCGCGAGGTGGTGTGGCCGTGGGCGCGGTGGGAGCGCCAGCGCTGGGCGATCGAGCGGCGCGCGCGGGCGTGGGCGCTGGCTGGGGCGTACGCGCTGCGGCAGTGGTCGCCGCTCGAGCCGGAGGGGCTGGTGGTGACGGAGGGGCGACGGCGTGCGATACCGGCGCGATGAACGGGCCGATCGGCGCGCGAAATCTGTGGGTGGAGGTGTTGGAGAACCCGCTGACGGAGGCGGTGCAGTTGACGTTCTTGCGGGCGGGTGAGCCGGCGCGGGCGCTCGCGTTGGCGCTCGATGAGGGGGCGGCGCGGCCGCTGTGGGGGCTCGGTCGCGGTGAGGACGGCGCGCTGCGCGAGTGTCCGGCGTTCGCGTGCGCGATCGAGGAGAGCGGCTCGGGCATGGCGTGGCTGGTGTACGGCGGCGACGTGGGGGTGGTGGTCGGACGGGTCGGTGACGCCACGCCGCCGCTCGCGGCGCTGCGTGAGGGGCGGAGCAGCGCGGGGGTGGCGGTGGACGGGTACTTCATCGTCGAGCGCGAGCAGCTGGTGCTGGCGCTAGACTAGGCGGGTTGAAGGGGCCGTACATCGCCGGTAGGGCCTATGACGCGGTGATGTTCATCGGCGCGCCGCTGCTGGCCTTAGGGATAGGTGCGCTGATCTCGGGGACGCCGCTGGCGGACCAGGAGATCGCGCTGTGGGGGCACGAGGAGACGGCGACGCAGATCTTCATCGGCGCGTTCATCATGGCGCACTTGGTGCTGGTCGGCGCGCGCAGCCACTTGAACGCGGCGATCTTCGCGCGGCACCGCTGGCGCTTCGTGGCGGCGCCGCTGGCGGTGATGGGGCTGCTGTGCGCGTCGGAGTGGGCGCTGGCGATCGCGATGGTGGTGGTGGTGTGGTGGGACGTGGTGCACTCGAGCCTCCAGACCTTCGGGCTCGGGCGGATCTATGACGCGCGCCGCGGGAACCCGCCGGCGCTGGGGCGGCGCTTGGACATCGGCCTGAACTTGGTGCTGTATATGGGGCCGCTGCTCGGCGGGGTGACGCTGGTCGAGCACTTGGACGCGCTGGGGGCGCTGGACGAGGCGGCGGGGGCGGCGATCTTCGAGGTGGTGCCGGTGTACGCGGCGGCGCACCAAGGGGCGCTGGCGTGGGCTTTCGGGGCGCTCGGGCTGGTCTATTTGATCGTGTATGTGCTCGGCTACCTGCGGCTGCGCCGGCGGGGCTACTCGGTGTCGCCGCAGAAGGTGGCGCTGCTGGCGACGACAGGGGCGTGCTCGCTCTACTCGTGGGGCTTCAACAGCCTCGGCGAGGCCTTCTTTATTATGAACTTCTTCCACGCGTGGCAGTACTTCGGGATCGTGTGGTGGAGCGAGCGCGGGAACCTGCGGCGGCGGCTGCGGCTGGAGCGGCGGGCGTGGGGCGAGGCGGCGGCGCTGCTGCTGCTGCTGAGCGTGGCGGGGGCCTACGGGCTGTGGGCGGAGGTGGTCGACTCGGAGGTGCGGGTGGCGCTGTCAGCGACGCTGGTCGTCTCGTTGATGCACTTCTGGTACGACGGTTTCATCTGGTCGGTGCGGCGCCGTGATGTGTGATGGCGGCTCGGCGTCGCGGCCGCGCAGGCGCAGGGCGCGGCCGTCTAGGAGGTCTAGGAGGTGGCGGGCGAAGAGGGTGAGGCCGACGAACTCGAGGGTCTCTTCGCACCAGTCGATGAGGGCGTAGCCGAGGCCGTCGTCGCCGTGGCGCTCGGTCCAGTAGCCGAGCGGGAGCTCGAGCAGGAGGGCGCCGGTGAGGTAGAGGGCGCCGGCGAGGGTGAATTGTTTAGCTGTCTCTCGGGGCAGGCGGCGGAGGAAGCCGAGGTAGGTGAGGCCGAGGACGAGGACGAGGGCGCCGGCGGGGATGACCCAGCCGAAGTAGAGGACGCCGCCGGTGTCGAAGAGGGCGGAGAGGTGCTCGTGGCCGCCGACGACCTCGTCGATCGAGATGAGGAGGAAGCCGAGGGCGAGGCCGCGCCAGTAGGGGCGATCGGCGGGGGTGATCGCGGCGATCCAGGCGAGCAAGGCGGCGATCAGCAGCGGTAAGGCGCTGGCGTACCAGGTCGGCAGGTTGCCCTCGTAGCTGAGGGAGAGGAGGGCGGCGCTGCCGTCGAGATCGAGGGCGGGGCGGGCGAGCTCGGCGAGCAGGCCGAGGAGGCAGATCGCCGCGGTCGCGGCGAGCAAGAGGCGCTGGACGGCCGCGATCGCGAGCGCTGTCGATGCAGGATGAGGTGATCCTTGGGACAGAAGAGCGCGCCCCCAGGCGACGAGTGTAGTCGCCTGGGAGCGCGGCAGCGAGGGGCGAGGCCGCGAGGGGTGGCTACATCGACAGGCCGCCGTCGACGTCGATGGTGCGGCCGTTGAAGTAGTCGCACTCGAGGACGAATTTGACGCCGAGCCAGATGTCCTCGGGCAGGCCGATGCGGGCGACGGGGATCGCGGCGACGAGCGCGTCGCGGGCCTTTTGGTTCATGCCTTGGGTCATCGGCGTCTCGATCATGCCGGGGGCGATCGCGCCGACGCGGATCCCGAAGGCGGCGAACTCTCGCGCCCAGGTGAGGGTGTTGGCGGCGAGCGCGGCCTTGGCGGCGGCGTAGTTGCTCTGGCCGCGGTTCCCGTGGCGGGCGATCGACGACATGTTGACGATGACGCCGGGGCGGGCGCCGGCGCTGGCCATGGCGGCGACGACCTCGCGGACCATGAAGGTGGCGCCGGTGAGGTTGACGGCGATGACGGCGTCCCACTGGGCCTTGCTGAGCTTGGTGATCTCGCCGGTGGCGCGGTCCTTCTTGACGAGCAGGCCGTCGCGCAGGATCCCGGCGTTGTTGATGAGGCCGTTGAGGCCGCCCATCGCCTCGCTGGCCCAGGCGACGAAGGACTCGCACTGGGCCTCGTCGGCGACGTCGAGCGCGCGCGCGTGGATCTTGCCCGGGGCGCCGGCGTTGGCCTCGAGGAGGGCGGCGAGCGCGTCCTCTTTGACGTCGCCGACGGCGACCTGAGCGCCGGCTTCGGCGAGGCGACGGGCGAAGTGCGCGCCCATTCCCTGCGCGCCGCCGGTGATGATGACCTTGAGATCTTCGAGCTTCATGGGTGTTCTTGCTCCGCTTTCGTCGCGCCCGGTGATATCGAGCGCCGCCATGGTCCGCCAGGGTCGCCCCCGTGAGCGGGCTCAGGTTGAATTATTGTGCGGCGCACAATATGGGTCATAGGTGCTTTGGTCAATGATTCAGGCAGATTGCGGGCTTGATGTCTGCGTTGGCGGGGCTTCGCTTGTGCGGCGCACACAATTGCGTCGCGCGCGGAGTCGCGCTCCGTTATGATTTCGCGCATGCACCTCCGCCCCGTCCGCCGCTCGATCCCCTTCTTAAAAAAGATGACGCTCTGCTCCGCGGCGCTGATCGCCTGTACTCCGGCGCCGGGAGAGAGCGAGAGCGCGAGCTTCTCGGCGAGCCAAGGCTTCTCCAGCACGACCAGCGAGGACGGGTCGACGAGCGACGATTCGACGACGACGACGGGCGTCGCGACGACGCAGGCCAGCGAGAGCGAGACAGGGCCGACGAGCAGCGGCGCGCCGACGAGCACGAGCGACGCGACGGGCGATCCGACCGGCGATCCGACGGGCGATCCGACCGGCGAAGATCTACTGGCCGGGCTGGCGCTCGAGCAGACCTTCGAGGCGGAGATCTTGCACGGCTGGGTGCGCGTCGAGCGGTGGCAGGACCAAAACCCGGCGTTCATCCAAGAAGATCGCTTCGACCTCGACGCGCGCGCGCACCAGACAGGGCAGCGCTTGACGTTCTTCGCCAACGACCCGGTGCCGCACTCGAGCCGCTTCCTCCTGCACTATGCGCCAGGTTGGGACGCGGCGAGCAAGCCGGTGCCGGTGCTGCTGGCGCACGGCGCGAACGACCAGGCGGACCGGGCGTGGGCGAACCCGGGCGAGTCAGGGGACTTCGGCTGCGGCCAGAGCTCGTGCCCGGAGGAGGGGCTGATGCAGGCGCTCTCGGAGCGCGGCTACGCGGTGTTCGCGATCACGCACCCGCACAGCCAGGGCGACAATTATTTCTGGGCGGAGCAGCTCGCGGACGCGATCCGGATCATCCGTGAGCGCACCGGCGCGGAGCAGGTGGACCTCGTGGGGTGGAGCAAGGGGGTGATGTCGACGCGGATGTACACGTCGAGCGTGACGCAGCCGTGGGGGACCAAGTTCCGCGGCGACGTGCGCAAGCTGGTGCTGATCGGCGGGCCGAACCTGGGCTTCGATTACATCTTCCGCTACGGGACGGCCCACAACGGCGGGATCTACACGGACCTCGGCGGGGCGATCCACGCGCCGGGTCCGCACGACACGCTGCTGCTCTTCGGCGTGTGGCAGCCGCGCCCAGACTTCGCGATCTACAAGTCGGCGAAGGGCGACAAGTGGCGCGGCCAGCTGCAGATGCTCGGCGCGTGGGACGACGTGTACCCGCTCTCGCCGACCGCGAACAACGGGATCATCGAGTGGCCGGTCGGAGATAGTATGTCCACATACTACGGCGAGGGCGAGTACAAGGGGATCTACGCGCGCGGCAAGGGGATCGACTTCGCGATCCAGCAGGGGTCGGTGATCGAGGCGATGGTCGACGCGGGGATCCCGGCGGAGGTGTCGACGTACCTGCTCTGCGGCGACGTCGACTTCTTAAAGAACAAGGACGCGATGATCCCGGGGATCCCGAACGAGATCGCGGGGCCCAGCGACGGGGTGGTCTTCGTCGAGAGCTGCGCGGCGAGCGACGGGATCGGCCAGCTCGCGGGGTCGACGGTGCTGGAGGACGTGAACCACCTCAAGCTCGGGTGGCACAGCCTGGCGGTCCAAGAGATCGACGGCTGGCTGGCGAAGGACTAGCCGAAGCCGGGGGCGAGGGCGCCCATGAGGCGGTCGCTGGCGCGCACCCCCTGGCCGATGAGCCAGGTGTCGGCGCTGGCGATCATGGCGGCGCCTTGGTCGCCGCCGAGCAGCTCGCCGCGGCGTCTGCGGGCGATCGCGGCGTAGAGGGCCATGTCGTTGGCCTCGAAGTCGGCGATCGCGTCGGCGAGCAGGCGGGCGGCGGCGGGGCGATCGCCGGCGCGCGCGCGCTGGGCTGCTTGGAGGATCGAGGCGAAGCCGGCGGCCCAGCTCTTGCCCTTGAGGCGGCGAATGGCAGGGCGCAGCTCGGCGTCGCCGCGGCCGGCGGCGAGCAGGCAGCGGGCGCGCAGGTGCCAGGCTTCGATCGCGACGAACTCGATGCGCAGGAGCTTGGCGAGCTGGGGCCAGCCGGCTTCGACGCGGCCGAGGGCGCTGGCGGGGTCGCCGCGGTAGAGGTCGATGTTGCAGCGGGCGTGGAGCTGCCAGTAGTGCTGCGCCTGAAAACCTTGGGTGGACCAGCGGGCGCTGGCGTCTTCGACCCCGGCCGCGGCCTCGTCGGGGAGGTCGCGGGCGAGCCAGTGGAGGTGGGTGACGCTGGTGCGCAGGCTGGCGAGCAGGTAGAGGTCGCCGCGGCGCTCGGCGTCGCGCAGCAAGGCGGGCAGGCGCTCGCCGACGGCGGCCATGTCGCCGAGGTAGACTTGGGCCTGGATCCGCCACAGACGGGCGTTGACGAGGTCCCAGGCGGCTCCGGGGGCGCCGCGGAGGAGGCGCTCGCCGTGGTCGCAGGCGTGGATCGCGGCGCGGAAGCGACCCTCGAGGTAGGCGGCGATGCCGGTGGTGGTGGCGAGGATGCCGCGATACAGGGGCTGGTCGAGGCGCTCGACCAGGCGACGTGCGGTGTGGAGGAGGCGCTCGGTGCGGCCAGCCGCGGCGCGGCCGCCGACGGCGGAGAAGGCGAGCTCGCCGGCGAGGGCGCGGGCGACGCGTGTGAGCTCTCCTGCCTCTAAAGACAGGCGAAGGCTCTGGCTCTGGAAGCGGCCGGCGGCGATGTCGTCGACCATGCCGAGGCCGGAGGCGCCGACCGACCAGGCGACGTCGGCGCGGTGGAGCTGCTCGGCGGGGATCGTCGCTTCGTCGCGCTCGCGGAAGCCGAGGCCGCGCAGGCGGAGGGCGGCGCGCTCGCGGAGGAGGCGGAGCAGCTCGTAGGTGGGGGAGCCGATCCGCATGCCCGCGCTGGCGAGCACGCGCTGGAAGGCGGTGATCCCGTCGTCGATGCGGCCGCTGCGGAGCAGCTCGAAGCCGGCGCGGCGGCGGAGGTCGAGGGCGCGCGGCTCTCCTGCTTCGGTGGCGGCGGCGAGGAAGACGGCGGCCGCCTCGGCGCCGCGGCCCGCGTTGGCGAGCGCCTCGCCGAGGGCGACCTGGAGCTCGGTAACGTCGGCGAGGGGGGCGGCGAGGGCGAGGCGGTAGAGCTCGGCGGCGCGCTCAAAGGCGAGCGCGCGGGCGGCCCTCTCGGCGGCGAGGGCGGCGTAGCGGGCGGCCCTCGCCGCCTCGCCAGCGGCGGTGAGGTGGGTGGTGAGCAGCTCGACGTCGACCTCGGGGGCGCGCTCGAGCGCGTCGGCGAGCCGGAGGTGGAGGGCGCGAGCGGCGGCGGGGCTGAGGCTGCTGAGCACGGCGGCGCGTACGCGCTCGTGGAAGGGCTCGATCTGGCCGCTCTCGGTGCGGACGAAGCGCTGGAGGCGGAGCTCGGCGACGGCGGCGCGGGCGTCATCATCGGCGCCTGAGGCGGCGAGGGCGAGGCTGGTGGCGATCGGCTGGCCGGCGACGGCGACGAGCTCCAAGAGGGCGCGAGGGGGCGCTCTGAGGCGGCTGAGGCGGCCGGCGAGCACCGCCTCGAGGCCGCCGCCGCGCGCCTCTCCTGGCTCGCTCTCGCGGACGAAGCGGCACAGCTCGGCGAGGTAGAGGGGCGAGCCGCCGGACTCGCGGGCGATCGCCTCGGCCTCGGCCTCGCGGCCGCTGCCGGCGAGCAAGATCGAGGCGAGCTCGTGCGCGGAGGTGAGGGTGAGCAGCCCGAGGGGGAGCTCGCGCAGCTCGAGGCGCGGGTGCGGGCGGGCGCGCTCGCTGAGCAGGGCGAGGCAGGGGCTGCTGGCGGCCTCGCCGCGGAAGCCGGCGATGATCAGCGCGGAGGGGGGATCGGGCGGGGCCAAGAGCTCGGCGAGCAGGGCGGCGCTGTCGCTGTCGCCCCAGTGGAGGTCGTCGAGGATGAGGGTGATCCCTGCCTCTCCGGCCAGGCGCGAGAGGAGCTGGCGCAGCGCCTCAAAGCCGCGCTGACGGAGCTCGTCGGGGGCGAGGCCGGCCTCGTCGCTGGGGGAGCGGGCGCGCTCGATCGCGGGCACGCGGCGGAGCACAGGGAAGAGGCGGGCGAGGGTGCGGACATAGAGGGGGAGGAGGGCGTCGACGCTGTAGCCCCGCTGCTCGCGCTCGAGGAGGTAGCGGCCGAGGGCGTCGATGAGGCCGTCGATCGCCTTGTAGGGGACGGACTCGCGCTCGTAGCAGCGGCCGCGCAGGACGACGGCGTCGCGCGGGAGGGCGCCCACGAAGGTGTCGAGCAAGGCGGTGCGGCCGACGCCGGCGGGGCCGCGGAGGAAGACGAGCACGGCCTTGCCCTCGCGGCTGGCGGCGGCGGCGGCGGTGAGGGCGGCGAGCTCGCGGGCGCGGCCGAGCAGGCGCTCGCCGCCGCGGGCGCTCTTGGCCTCACCCGCGCTCGCGGAGCCGACGGCGCCGAGCAGCTCGGCCTCGCTGGGGCGCAGGCGGGGGTCGCGGGCGAGCAGGCGGTCGCAGAGGATCGAGATGTCCTCGGGGACATCTGGGACGAGGGCGCGGACCGGCGGCGCGTCCTCCTCGACCTTGCGCTGGATGGTGTCGAGCAGGCTGCCCTCGAAGGGGAGCGCGCCGGTGAGCGCCTCGAAGAGCATGACGCCGACGCTGTACCAGTCGGAGGCGGCGGTCGCAGGCTCACCCGCGGCCTGCTCAGGGGCCATGTACTCGATGGTGCCGAGGAGCTGCGGGTCGAGGCTGCGGCGGCGCTGGGTCTCGGTGACGAGGCCGAAGTCGAGGATGACGACCCTGCCTTCGCCGCTGACGAGCACGTTGGAGGGCTTGAGGTCGCGGTGGAGCATGCCGTGGCGGTGGAGGGCGTGCACGCCCTCGACGAGCTGGCGGAGCAGCGGGCGCAGGGCGTCAGGGTCGGCGCGGGGGCGATCCTCAAGGACGGGCCGCGAAGGCTCGCTCTGCCGCTGCGCCTGGGCGAGCACCTGGGCGACGGGCACGGTGAGGCAGGCGCCGTCGACGCCGCCGGTGGAGGGTGCGGCGCCGCCGATCCGGGTCTGGGCTGCGGGGGGGATCCGGGTCTGCGCGGCGGCGAAGGGGGCTCGGGCGGTGGCGGTGGCGGCGGCGTAAAAATCGACGCCCTCGATCAGCTCCATCGTCAAGAACCACTCGTCACCCGCCGCGGCGAGCTCGAGCAGGCTGACGAGGTTGGGGTGCTCGACGTCGGCGAGGGCCCGGAACTCGCGCTTGAGGCGGTAGAGGGCCTCAGGGTGGAGCTCGCGCAAGGTCTTGAGGGCGACGCGCTCGCCGGTGATCCGGTCGAGGGCCTCGTAGACGACGCCGAAGCCGCCGACGCCGAGCTGGCGGATGATCGTGTAGCGCTCCGTGTCGCGCAGGCCTAGTTCCACCGGCGCACCATAGCGCGAGTTGACGGCGGGTTGGGTGCGGCGTCCAGGAGGGGCGGCGCGGGGCCCCGTGTGCGAGGGGCGCGGGCGCGCGTTATTGGGGGATGCACTCGACGAGGCCGAAGGGGGCGGCGAGGTTGTCGCAGTTGTTGAGGCCGAGCGTCGCCTCGGTGGTGACGAGGCCGGTCATGATGTCGACCGACCACAAGTCGCCGGGGTTGGAGCAGGCGTAGAGGGTGCTGAGGCCGGGGTGGTACTCGAGGCCGACGGAGCCGAAGTCGCGGCTGAGGGCGATCGAGTCGAGCTCGACGCCGGTGGACGCCTCAAAGGTGTAGAGGCGGTCGTTGGCGCCGTTGATGCCGTAGAGGAGGTTGCTGTCGGCGTCCGACCAGGTGAGGCCGTGGGTGCCCCAGGTCATCGATAACATCGCGAGGACGGCGGCCGCGGCGGTGTTGACGTCGATCTTGATCACGGAGTTGATGCTGCCGGAGATCCCGAGCATCTCGGCCTTGGTGTTGGAGGTGATCCCGGCGACGCTGTGGATCCCTTGGCCGTATTGGCCGACCTCGGCGGCGTTGCAGTTGCAGGGATCGACGAGCACGAGGGTGTTGGCGTTGGTCCCGCCCTTGCCCGCCGAGGCGTAGAGCTTCGCCTGGTTGAAGGTCAGCGAGGTGAAGTTGGTGACCTGGCCGATCGAAGGGTCGACGGTGAGGTTGGGGCAGATCACCGTCACTTGGCCGACCTCTCCCTCGGCGACGCTGATCTTGAGGAGGCGGTGGATGGCGTTGCCGGGCATGTCTTCAATGGCCAAGACCCACTCGGCGAGCGGCGGGGGCTCGACTCCGGTGTCGGTGTCGGTGTCGGTGTCGGTGGCGTCGGTGTCGGTGGCGTCGGTGTCGGTGGCGCTGGTGGTGCTGGCGGTGTCAGTGGTGTCGGCGGCGCTGGTGGTGGTCGTGGGGTCGCCGGTGGTGGTGTCGGTCGCGGCGGTCGGGTCGACGTCGGTGGTGCTCTCGCCGCTGGTGGTGGTGGCCCCGCCGGAGCTGGTGACCCCTTCAGAGTCGGTGCCGCCGCTCGGATCGTCGGTGTCTGTACCTGCGGTGGTGGCGGTGGTGGTGCTCGTGTCCGTGCCGACGGTCGTGCCCTCTGTGGCGGTCGCCTCGCTGTCGGAGGCGGCGCTGTCGCCTGCGCAGCCGCCAGTGAGGAGCAGGAGGGCCGCGAGGGTGAAGGAGGAGGCGGTGCGGAGGTCGTGAGGTGTCATGGCGCTGGGAGCCATCACATCACGGAGTTCGGGCGGAGAACAAGCGCCGGCCGGCCGGCCCGCGCCGGCGCAGGTGAGCGCGCGCGGCGGGGAGCGAGACTCAAAATGTCTTTAAGGACAGTCTATCGGGCGGGGCTGGCGGCGGCGCGCAGGCGCTCGGCGGCGGCGCGGACGCGCGGGTCGTGATCGATGAGCGCGGCCCGGACGGCGGGGTGCTCCAGGGCGCGGGCGGCGTCGATGCGCTCTAAGGCGTGCAGCGCCTCGACGCGGAGCTCGAGGTCGTCGACGCGGAGCTGGTCGGCGATCGCGGGGAAGGCGGGGGCGTCGCCCAGCAGGCCGAGGGCGCGGGTCGCTTCGGTGGCGACGGGGCGGCTGCGATCGCTCAGCAGGGCGCGGAGCTGGGGGCGGAGGCCGTCGCCGACGGCGGGGACCCAGCCGGCGACCTCGGCGGCGGCGCGGCGGACCTCGGGGTCGCGATCGTCGAGGGCGAGGGTGAGGGCCGGGATCGCGAGCGGCGGCGCGGCGCGGCGCAGCCCGGAGATCAGGGTCGCGCGTACGGCGGGGTCGGCTTCGATCGCGGCGGCGTCGACGAGGGCCTCGGTCCAGGCGCCGCCGCAGCGCGGGAGCGCCTCGGCGAGGGCGGCGCGCTCTTCGGCGGGCACGCCGGGGCGGGCGAGGCGGGCGGCGAAGATCTCCGCGGCCTCGGGGCGGGCGAGCAGAGGGTCGGTGAAGCGGAGCGTCTGGGCGCGGGTGGTGGCCGGCCGCAGGGCGCGGAGCTGCTCCCGGGCCTCGGCCTCGTCGAGGGCGGCGATCGCTGGGTCGAGCGCGGGGGCGATCGCGGGGTCAGGAGAGGATCTGTCCTTGAGGTCAGGTGATTGGGCGGGCGCGGCGGGGGCCGGCTGCGCGCGGGGCTCGGGGACGCGGGGCTGGTCGCAGGCGGCGAGCGGCGCGAGCCCAGCGAGGCAGAGGGCGAGGGCGAGGGCGGTGGCGCGGTGGGGCTTTGCGTTCATGGTCACTCCTCGAGGAGGTGGAGGGCGTCGGTCCACCAGTCGGCGGCGGGGGTGCGGGAGACGTTGGTGCCGCAGTGAACCTCGCCGAGGTTGGCGTGGTAGGTCTGCCAGTCGTCGACGAAGTAGAGCTCGTACTCTTCGGGCATCAAGGCGCGGAAGGCGGCGATCAGCGGGTCGCCGCTCTGGTCGCCGTTGTTGGCGCGAAAGAAGGGATCGGGGATGAAGAGGCGGGGGGGCTCGCCGGCGAGGTTGGCGACGGTCAGGTTGATCATGCCGGGGATCAGCGCCGCGGCGGACTTGCCGCCCGTGCAGTTGTTGATCTTCTCGAAGAGGCTGGGGATCCGGATGATGTCGGCGTCGGTGAGATCGAGCTGGGCCTTGAAGAGCGCGACCACGGGCTCGATCTCGTCGCTCTGCACGTCCTTGTTGTAGGCGCGCAGGCCGGCGTCGTCGGCGATCGCGCCGACGCTGGCGTAGCCGTGGAGGTTGTTGTAGCGCGGGAGCTGGGTGCTTTGGGGGAGCGCGTCGATGATCTTGTAGGCGGCGTCGACGTCGGCGACGAGCAGGCGAAAGCCCTTGGGCGCGGCCTCGTCGGCGATGAAGGCGGTGAACTCGTCGACGTGGCCGACGCAGAGCCAACAAGTGTCGATGGCGATCGGGGCCTGGACGCGCTGGGCGTCGAGGTGATCGGTGAGCGCGTAGGTGGGGCCGCAGGACTGGTCGCGGCCGTAGTAGATCCGACCGAAGGGGTAGTCGACGCCGCCTGCGGTGAGCGGGGGGGTGGTCTCGAGGTTGCCGAAGCTGTCGTGGGAGGTCTTGGTGCCCGACACGCCCCAGGTCATGGGCTCGACGTCAGGGGCGCGCAGGCCCTTGACGAAGGCGTCGAGGGGGCGGTTGCGGATCGAGTCGACGGCGACGCTGAGGCGCTGACCGGGGGCGGTGGCGGTCGCCCACTCGAGCTCGTCTTGCACCCAGACGTCGTTGACGTTGATGACGGTGAACTTGTCGCCGAGGGCCTGCTGAAAGGCGGCCAGCATCGCCCCGTTGTTGTTGGCCTGGACGGCCCAGACGCGCTCGGCTGTCTGGCTGTGGTGGTTGAGGAGCATGGGGGCGGCGAGCAGCGGCACCTCATCGACGCGCTCCTCGACGCCGCCAGGGCCGAGGCGGCGGACGGTGAGGGTGGCGCGGGTCAGGAAGTCGGCGAACTCGACGTCGAAGGCGGAGGCGGCGTCGGCGGCGCTGAGCGTGTAGCTCGGCTGGCCGCCCTCGCCGTCGTCGCCGAGCGCGAGCTGGCCGTCCAGCCAGAAGCGGAGCTGGCTGAGATCGCCGCTGAGGCTGAGCTCGACGGTGTGGTCGGGCCCCACGGCGCTGAGGTACCACTCCGGCAGGACGAAGACGTGGAGGTCGTTGTCGCCGGCGAAGGGGTAGTCGAACCAGTCGCGGTTGCCGTTGCCGTCGTCGTCGTCGTGGTTCGGGACGCCGAAGAGGGGCTCCAGCGCGCCGTCGGGCTCGCCGGTGGTGGTGGTGTCGGTGGCCCCGCTGTCGCTCTCGCCGCTGCCTGAGGTGGTGACGCTCGCGCTACCGCTTGACGTCGAGCCGGAGCCTGAAGTGGTGGCGGCGCTGGTGGTGGCCGTCCCGCTGGCTGCGGTGGAGGCTTCGCTGGTCGCGGTCGCGCTGTCGTCGTCGGCGCTGTCGTCGCCGCAGGCGGCCGTGAGCAGCGCGATCATCGACGCGCAGCGAAAGAGGCAGGAGGACGCGCTCGGGGCTCGGAGTCGAACCATGATCGCAGCCTAACCCGGATCGCGCGCGCTCCGCAGCGGGCGGCGCGCGGGTCGCCTCACAGAGCCGACGGGCGCTCGCGCGTGTTCGCGCGCGTTCGGCGGGGGGCGCGGGCGAGCGCGCTCAGCGGTTGCAGCGGCGGCAGAGGCGGTTCTGCGGGCCGACCGAGAGGAAGGGGCTGTCGCAGCGGATGCAGGCGCGCATCGCCAAACGCACGACGCCGGCGACGCGGGCGTCGCGGACGAGCTCGCGGGTGAGGCCGATCGCGGCGGCGCGGCGGCGGATGTCAGCCTCGTCGAGGCCAGGCACCAGCGCGTCTAAGGCCGGATCTTCGCTGTCGAGGAAGGCGGCGATGATCCGCCTGTCGACCTCCGCGGGGCTGAGGGCCGCCGTCGCTGCTTGTTTCTCTGTCATCAAACCTCGGCGTCGCGCCTGCGTGGACCACTGCGCAGAAGATCGCGCCCAGCGATCCCTTGGTTCTTCGCGCGCTCCATGGCGAGGATACGCGGACCTGAGCGGGCTGGGCTGCCTCACTGCGATATTTTGTCTATCGTCTCGATCTCTATTTGAAGAAATTTAGGTTTTGATTCGAATCTATCGATGAGGGTCGGCGGAGCTCTGTCGGACCCTCTAGACGAGAAGAGGCCCACACCTGCGCGGTAGGGCCTCTTCTCCGCGGAGAGGACGATCGGTTAGTAACGACCGCCGCTGCGACCGCCGCCGCCGCTGCGACCGCCGCCGCCGCCGTAGCCGCCGCCGCCGCCGCCGCCGTAGCCGCCGCCGCCGCCGCCGCCGCCGCCGCCGCCGCCGCCGCCGCGGCTGCCGCCGCCGCCGCCGCCGCCGCCCTTGTCCTCAGCGGCGTTGACGCGGATCGAGCGGCCGTCGAGGCTCGCCCCGTCCATCGCTTGCTGCGCGCTGGTCGCGTTCGCGACGTCATCAAAGCCGATGAAACCGAAGCCGCGCGAGCGGCCAGTGTCACGGTCGGTCACGACCTTCGCCTCGACGACGTTGCCGAAGCGGCTAAACGCCTCGCGCAGGCTATCGTCCGTCGTATCCCAGCTCAAACCACCAACAAAAAGCTTCTTCGACATGTCTCTTCTTTTCTCGTGTCTTACACCCCGCAGCGCGCGGGGGGCCGATTCATCGCTGAATTCGGCGCGTGGTCTGGACATTGCACAGTTTTCAAAGGGATGTCAATCCGCGCCTTGAACGCCGCGGGAGGCGCGGGAGCTGGTGCGACGTGTGATTCCCCGCGCGCTGTGGAGATCACCCGCGGCGCTCAACGAGGGAGCTCGGGCACGGAGATCTCGGAGAGGCCGCACTCAAGACCCGCGCCGAGCATTAGCGAGGTCACTTGCGGCGCGTCGAGGCGGCCGGGGTGGATCTTGTCGGCGGTCTGGAATGCGGCGCCGATCCCTTGAAGGAGGTCCGCGCGGGCGCTGCTGTGCTCGCTCGGCGGCGGTAGGGCGGCGCAGAGGGCGCGGAGCAGCTCCTTCGCGCCCTCGAGGTCGCCCGTCAGCGCCTGCGCGGACGGCATAAAGAACAGGCACTGCACCCGGTCGCTGGGGTCGACGCCGCGGAGCAGCTCGCCGCAGGCGCTGAGGAAGCCGGCGAAGTCGCCGGCCTCAAAGCGCTGAAAGGCGCCGTCAAAGGCCTCGCTGGAGCCGCCAGCGCGCGGGGGGGGTTGGTGTGGGCAGGCGTACATGTCGATGTAGACGCGCTGCGGCCCTTCGGCGCAGGGGACCTCGTAGAGGTCGAGGAAGTGGGATGACCTCGGGTCGGGGCTGGGGAGCGAGCCGACGCGGGCGCGGGCGCCTGCGCGGGGATCGCCGCCCAGCGGGTTGTTCCCGTCGGCGCAGCGGAAGTCGCGGGCGACCCACTGGTAGGAGTCGGCGGCGCCGCAGCGGGGCACCGGCGCCTCCGGGCTCGCGCCGAGCGGCGGCGGCGGCGCTGGTTCGCTGGTCGTGGGCTCTACCTGTCTCTTCGAGCAAGCGAGCGTGAGCGCGGCGCTGAGGCAGAGGTGGGCGGCGCGGCCGCGCGGGGTGGGCGTCTGGGGTCGTTCGGTCGGCGTCACGCGGCTGCTCGTCGGCGAGTGTACGACGCGGCCGCGGCGGTGACCGAGGGGCGATGGTTCGTATGGCTGAAAGGTCAGGTGCATGAGGCGAGCGCGCTAGAGCGCGGCTAGGCGCTCGGCGACGGCGAGCAGCTCGGGGCCGCGAGCGAGGGCTTCGAGCCAGCGGCGCGGGATCGCCTCGCGGCCGTAGAGGGCGCCCGCGAGCGCGCCGGTGACCGCGCCGGTGGTGTCGGTGTCCTCGCCGAGGTTGATCGCGGCCAAGACGGCGGCGCTGAATCCTTGGTGGCGGTGGGCCGCCCAGAGGCTGGCCTCGAGGCAATGGACGACGTAGCCGCTGCCGCGGATCTGCTCGCGCGGGGCGTCGAGCACGCTGGCGTCGAGGATCCGCGCGAGCGCGGCGGCCTCGCTCGCCGGCAGGGAGGGCGCGAGCGCGGCGGCGGCCTCGTTCATGGCGGAGAGGAGGCCGCCGCCGCGGAAGACCGCGCGGACGACCAGGCAAAAATAGGCGCAGCAGAGGCGCGAGCGCGGGTGGGCGTGGGTGAGCGCGGAGACCTCGCCGGCGCGCTCGATGAGCTGAGCGGCGGTGGCGCGGCGCAGCGCGCAGGCGAGGGGGAAGATCCGCATCAAGGCGCCGTTGCCGTTGTCCATCTCGCCGCCTCCGCCCCACGGGGCCGGGGCGCCGCTGAGGTAGCGCTTGATCGACTCGGCGGTGGTGATCCCGACGTCGAAGACCTCGCCGTGGGCGCTCCACTCGCCGCGCTCTAGCCAGTCGGCGAAGCGGCGCATCATGTCCTCGGGGTCGATTGTCCGTGACGAAGTGAGGCTAGCGGCGGTGGCGAGGGTTAAGGAGGAGTCGTCGGACCAGGTGCCAGGGGGCTGGTCGTGGGTGCCGTGGCCGATCATGTCGAGCAGCGGGGCGCGGTCGAGGGCTTCGCGGCGAAAGAACTCGACGGGCACGCCGAGGGCGTCGCCGACGATGAGGCCGAGCAGGCCGCCGATGATCCGCTCGTAGGCGCCGAGCTCGGCGAGGGCCGCGGCGATCGCGGCGGCGGCGGCGTCGTCGAAGGCGACCAAGTAGACGCCCGACAAGGCGCCTGGGTGGGCGAGGATGAAGTCGCGGACGGCGCGGGCCGCGACCTCGGCGGCCTGGGCGTGCGGGTAGCCGTAGACGCCGCAGGAGATCGCGGGGAAGGCGACGGTGCGCAGGCCGTGGGCGACGGCGAGCTCGAGGCTGCGGCGGTAGGCGCTGGCCAAGAGGTCCGCTTCGCCGTGGTCGCCGCCGCGCCAGATCGGGCCGACGGCGTGGATCACGTGGCGGGCTGGGAGCCGATAACCAGCGGTGAGCTTGGCGTCGCCGACGGCGCAGCCGCCGAGGGTGCTGCACTCGGCGAGCAGCTCGGGGCCAGCGGCGTCGTGGATCGCCCCGTCGACGCCGCCGCCGCCGAGCAAGGTGGGGCCCGCGGCGTTGACGATCGCGTCGACGGCGAGCTGGGTGAGGTCGCCGCGCTCGAGGATGATCGGCAGGTACGAGGGGAGGTAGGTCGCGGGCGCCATGCTCCACGAGGATCGCAGGCGCAGCGGCGTACAGTCGCGGGACTTTCAAGGACGGCGGCGATTGACGGCGATTCGACGGGGCGTCAATATCTCGACCGATGGTAAAAACACCGGCTCCTGAGGGTTCCGAGGCGCTGCGGGAGGCCCGGAAGGCGCGGCGGCAGGCGGGCCGGCGAGAGGAGATCTTGGCGGCGGCGCGCGAGGTGCTGTTGGCGGACGGGCTCGCGTTCACGATGGACCGCGTCGCCGAGCAGGCCGATGTGTCGAAGGCGGCCCTTTATTATTACTTCCGCTCGAAGGAGGCGGTGGTCGGCGCGCTCGCGGGGCTGGCGCTGCGCCACGAGGTGGCGGTGCTGGGCAAGGCGCTGGTGGCGGCGCCGACGGGCGTCGAGGCGATGACGGCGGTGGTGCGGGCGAAGGTGGCGCTGTACCGCGAGGAGCCAGACACCTTCCGAATCCTGTACTTGTGGTCGCCGCTGCTGGGGCTGACCGACGCGAGGATCCTGGCCGAGCTGCACCCGCTGACCGAGGTGGTGACGGCGGCGCTGGAAAATAAGCTGCTCCGCGACCAACGCCTCGGGCTGATCTCCGGCTCGCTCGACGCGCGGCGCTTGGCTTGCTTCGCCGCGGCGGCGGCGCAAGGGGTGTTGGCCGCGACGCTAGGGCTGGGCGACCAGGCGGGCTCGATGCGCTTCGAGCTGGAGCCGCTGTGTGATGAGGCCTGCGCGGCCTTGCGCGCGCGCGCTGCGGTCGCGTGAGCCTCGGCGCCCTCGGCGTCTTCTTCGGCGGAAAAAAGGAAAAAAAAGATCGGCGAGCTGAGGCAGAGTGGCGGGGTTATGGGCGTCACGAAAGAGATCCTCCAGGCAGGCGACGGCAAGACCACCCCGAAGCGGGGGCAGACGGTCTTTGTCCACTACACAGGCACCCTCACCGACGGGAAGAAGTTCGACAGCTCGCGCGATCGCGGGCGGCCGTTCGTGTTCACGCTGGGGAAGGGCGAGGTGATCCGGGGCTGGGACGAGGGCGTGGCGACGATGTCGCTGGGGGAGCGCTGCACGTTGACGTGCACGTCGGAGTTCGCCTACGGCGCTGCGGGTTATCCGGGGGTGATCCCGCCGAACGCGACGCTGGTGTTCGACGTGGAGCTCCTCAAGATCGAGTGAGCGGGCGCCGATGAGGGAGGCGTTCGCGCTGGGCGGCGCTGAGGGCGAGCGGGGGTGGGCGGCCGCGAAGGCAGCGGCGCTCGATCGGCTGCGGCGCGCGGGCCTGCCTGTGCCGCCCGGGGTGGTTTTTGGGCTGGATCCGGCGGCGCTCGCGGGGGCGGCGCTGCGGACCGCGGTGGCTGAATTGTTGGCGCTCGGGCCGGTGATCGTCCGCAGCGCGTTGGCGTTTGAGGATCAAGCGAGCTCGAGCGGGGCGGGGTTGGGGCGCTCGATCGGCGGGCTGCGGACGCTCGCGGCGGTGCAGGCGGCGGCCCAAGAGATCGCGGCGGAGGCGGCGGCGCTGCGCGCCTCGGGCGGCGCAGGCGAGGGAGAGGACGCGGTGATCGTGCAGGCGCAGATCGACGGCCGCGCGCTCGCGGTGCTCGCTCGTGAGTCGACGTGGCCGCCGCTGCTCGAGGTCTTTTCCCTGAAAAAAGAGGACGACCGGGAGGGCGGCTCGTCGCTCGAGGTGCTGTCGGTGGGCGGATCTCCGGGGTTCAGCGGGGCGCTGGATGATTGGCGAGACCCGGCGGCGGCGGCGATCGCGGGCTTGTGGCCGGCGATCGAGGCGGTGGTCGGCGCGGCGGGCGGGCCCGAGGGCTTCGAGGCGGAGCTGGTGATCGACGCGGAGGATCGCGTGTGGGTGGTGCAGGCGCGGCCGCTGACGCGCTCGCTGCTGCCGGGCTTCTTCTCCGATTTTTTGCCGGCGTTGGTGGAGGCGGGGGCGGCGATCCCGGGCGGGCGCTGGGCGCTCGACGCCGAGCACAACCCGGCGCCGCTCTCGCCAGCGCACGCGTGGTTGATCGGTTGGTTGGGGATCCAACGACCAGGGCAGCGGCGCTATTGTGTGCTCGCGGGGTGGCTCTATCGCGAGGTCGAGGTCGAGGCAGCGTCGGCGCGGGCGCGGGCGACCGACGACGCGCAGGGTGAGGCGCCCGGGTCGGCGACCTCGGCGCTGCAGCGGCTGCTCGATGTCGAAATTCCGGCGGCTCGGCGGCGGTTAGGCGAGATCGAGGCGCTGCTGGCGGAGGAGGCGGTGATCGGGGAGGCGGCGTTTGTGGCGGGTGAGGGGGCGCTGTTGGCGGTGGTGGACGCGTATACGTCGCTGAGTCGGTGGGCGCGGCGCGCGGACGCGACGACGAGCGCGGCGAGCGCGGGGCCGCGGTGCCTGATGGACCGTCGACGCTTCGCGGACGTGCTGCCGACGGCGTGGGACGTGGCGAGCCCGACGCTGGCGGAGGTGCAGCCAGAGCTGTCTCTGTGGACAGATGACCGTGAGCAGGGCGCCGGGCCGGTGGTGGATGAGGAGGAGGCGGGGCTGCTGCTGGGGGAGCTGGATGACCACCTCTTCGCGCTGGGGCTGGCGCCGTGGCGGCGGCTGTACTTGCGGGCGGCGGCGCTGCTCGGCGTGGACAAGGCGTCGATCTTCTCGTGGACGCCGCCGGAGCTGCGGCGGGTGTTGAGGGCTGGTGCGGTCGATGCGGGCGACGCGGCGGCGCTGGTCGAGCGGGGGGCGCAGGCGCGGCTGCGCGCGGCGCTGCGTCCGCCCGCCTTTTTGGCTCAAGGGAGGCCGTTGGTGAGCGCGCCGACGCGGAAGATGCGAGGGCTGGGGATCGGGGCGCGGGCGGCGGGGGTGGTCGCGCAGCGGCGTGATCTTGAAGAACTGTTACAAGATCCGCCGGCGGCGGGGGCGATCGTCGTGTTGCCGGCGTTGACGGCGCAAGGGGCGCTGGCGATCGCGCACTTGGGGCTGTGTGCGGTGGTGACGGCGTACGGCGGCGCCCTCTCGCACGGGGCGCTGATCGCCCGCGAGCTGGGGCTCTCCGCGCTGCTCGGCTGCCGTGGGTGTCTGGAGGTGGCGTCGGGCACGCCGGTGATCGTGGACACGCAGACGGGGTGGTTGCGGCTCCAGGACGGTTGAGGGCGAAGGCAGCGCGAGATCGCGCGCTGCGGCGTGGGGCGAGGTGGCGATCAGGTGGACCAGACGCCGAGCTCGTTGCCGTCGGGGTCGGCGAAGTGGAAGCGGCGGCCGCCTGGAAACGTGAACGGCTCCTTCACCAAGAGGCCGCCCGCGGCGAGGATCCTGGTGAGGGTGGCGTCTAGGTCGTCGGAGTAGAGGACGATGAGGGGGCCGCCGGGTCTGGGCTCGCCGACGGTGAAGCCGCCGATCTCGCGGGGGTTGTGGCCGTCGCGGATCCCTGCGTAGTGGGGGCCGTAATTTTCAAAGGACCAGCCGAAAGCGGCGCCGTAGAAGCGCTGGGCGGCGGTGATGTCGCGGACGGTGAATTCGATATAGTCGATGGTGTGATGGTGGTGGGCTTGGGTCACGCGCGGATCGTACCACCCAAACTGTTATGGAGCGAAGAGGGCGCGGAGCGCCTCGGGGAGGTGGCGGGCCCAGGTCACCTCGTCGTGCTCGCCGAGGGGATCCTCGTACCAGTGGAGGTCTTGGCCGACCTTGAACACAAAGGTCGCCTGGAGGAGCTCGACCATCTCGCGGCCGCGCTCAGTGGCGGCGGCTTCGATTACCTCGTTATGAAATCCTCCGGTGCGCACCAGGCCCCAGTCGATCCACAGGCGTGGGCGCCTCGTCGGGTCCGCGAGCACGTCGGCGTGGGCCGCGATTAAAGGCGCGTCGGCGAGGGGGCCGCCGGGGAGCTCGCCGCCGTATACAGGGTCGAGGCCGACCCAGAAGGAGGGGGAGAGGCAGCCGGCGCGGCCGAAGACGTCGGGGCGGCTGTTGGCGACGTAGAACGCGGCCAGGCCACCGCGAGAGGAGCCGATGATGGCGGTGCGCGCCGGCACGGGGGTGGGGTCGCCGGGGGCGGCGCCGGTGTTGTAGTGGGTGGCGATGAAGGGGAGCACCTGGTCGGCGACGTAGCTGGTGTACGACTCGACGCCGCAGCACGGGGCGCCCGGTTTGGCGGGGGCGTGGGAGTACTCGTATTCGCGGTCGTTCGGGACGATCGCGACGACGACGACGGGCGGCAGCGCGCCTTCGTCGTAGAGCTGGGCGAGCGCGCCCGCGGCGTCCCAGGTCTTGTTGCCGGCGCCCCCGGGCCAGAAGCTGGTGTCGCCGTCGTTCATGACGATGAGCGGGTAGGGGGCGCCGCAGGGGTCGTGGCCGCGGGGGAGGAGGACGTGGATCTTGTGGGGGCTGTGCTCGGGGGCGCCGCGATCGAAGGCGTCGTAGGTGTGGAACCAGCCGGCGGGGTGGCCTGAGTCGTGAGACCAGGCGAGCTGGCCGTCGACCATCAATGAATAGGGGTCGGCTGCGGCGGGGCCGAGGGGGGTGGGGTCGCAGGCGGGCGCAGCGGTGGTCTCTTGGGCGGTGGTCGCGTGGGAGGTGGACTCGTGGCCTGTGGTGGTGGGGTCGTGATCGGCGGTGGTGGTGGGGTGAGCGCTGGCGCTTTGGGTCGCTTCGCCGGTGGAGCCGGCGGTGGCTGCGGGATCAGAGGCCTCGCCGGGCGCGAGGCCGCACGCGGCGAGGGGGGCGAGCAGGAGCGTGAGCGTGGTGCGGGGCATGTTGATCGTTTGTCGTCGCTGGTCGCGGGCTCTGGGTCAGGGGGCGTCGATCGGGGCGGCGCGGAGCTTGACGTAGCCGCCGGTGCCGGCGCTGTTGTAATAGTCGAGCATCTGCACCTTAAAAAAATTACCCTCGACGGTGCGGACGACGAAGAGGAGGTCGGCTGGGTTTAAGGTGTGGGTGTCCATGTCGTAGTCGTACCAGAGGTCGAAGGCGTAGCCCGGCTCGGGCTCCATGTCGACGAGGGCGGGGTCGGCGTCGTCGCTGATGTAGCCGTCGAGGGGGGCGCGGGTGAGGGTGTCCCAATCGGCGCCGGGCAGGCGGGCGACGCCGACCCCGCCCTCGCCGCTGCTGCCGCCGTTGGTCTTGACGTTGAAGCGGAGGACGGCGAGGTCCCACTCGGCCGAGGCGCTGGGGGTGGCTGGGGTGACTTGTGCGGCGGACTCGAGGTCGAGGTAGAGCCAGCGCTCGTAGTCGCGCGCGTCGAAGGTGACGGTGATCGCGCCGGCGTCGCCGCTCTCAACGCGCACTGGGGGGCCGTCCTCGCCGCCGTCGTCGCCGCTGAGGTCGGGGGCGCACGCGCTAGAGAGGAGCAGCAGGGCGAGGGCGGCGCGGCCGGTCCGTGTCTTTTTGGGGATCAGCGATCGGGTCGATGCGTGCATAAGGGGTCCTCTGGGTTGCGTTTGTTGTCACGAAACAATATTTTATGAAAATTAATAACGAGCGTTGAGGCCGGCGTAGAAGGAGCGGGGGGTGAGGGGGATGTAGCGGGGGTCGCCGGCGTTTAAAACATTGTCGACGCCGATGAAGGCGTCGAGGATCCGGCGGATCGGCTGGCTTAGGCGGAGGTCGAGCGTCGCGAAGGGAGCGGTGACGGCGCGCTCGTCCGCCTCGCCGTAATAGAGCTGGCGGCCGAAGAGCTTGGCGCGGACGTTGAGGTGCGTGTCGATCTTGGGGGCGCGCAGGCTGAGCAGCAGGGAGGCTTGGTGCAGGGAGCGACCGGGCAAGGGTTCGCCGAGCAGGAGGTCGCGGGTGTCCGTGAGGGTGTAGGAGGCGCCGAGGTGCAGCGGCCCGCCGCGGGCGTTGGCGCTGAGCTCGAGGCCCTGGGTGCGCGCGGCGCCGATGTTGGTGTACTTCCAATTGCCGAGCGCGTCGGAGGTGTCGATGATGATGAGGTCGCGGAGGCGGTTGTGGAAGGCGTTGACGCCGAGGTCCAGCCAGGGCCTGGGGCGCCACTCGACGCCGCCGAGGCCGCCCCAGGAGCTCTCGGGGGCGAGGTTCGGGTCGCCGCGGATGGTGTACCCGACGGAGGGGTTGGGGAATTCTAAAAAAAGCTCGCGGAAGCTGGGGGCACGGAAGCCGCGGCCGTAGCTGGCGCGCATCGTCCAGCGCGGGTGGGGGTCGACGCGGAGGGCGAGTCGGGGCATCGGGTAGACGCCGAAGAGGCTGTCGGCGTCGAGGCGGACGCCGGCGATCAGGCGGGCGGCGACGGGGCCGCCGCGGGTGAGCTGCCACTCGTCTTGGAGGTAGAGGGCGAGGCGCTCGCGGCTGCGCGCGCCGTCGGGCAGGCGCGGGGTGTGGAGCAGCTCGACGGTGCCTTCGGCGCCGACGCTGAGCTCGTGGCGGCCGATCTGGTGGTCGTATTGGGCGATCGCTTGGAAGAGCTGGTCGAGGGTGTGCTCGAGGCGGTCGAGCTCGTCGTCGCCGCGCTGGTCGAGCAGGGCGAGGTCCGAGAAGCGGGTGTAGTGGCCGCGCACGCGCAGGCGGGCGGGGGCGTCCCAGAGGCGCTCAGGGCTGAGAGAGGCGCTGAAGATCCGGGTAAAATTGCGGCGGTCGAAGGTCGCGCCGCCGCCCTCTTCGATGACGCCGCGGAGGTCGCGTTGTTGGTACTCAGCGGTGCTGATGAGGCGAAATTCGCGGTGGGGCTCGTAGACGGTGCGCTGGGCGACGCCGGCGGTGTAGCCGGCGGGGGCGTTGGTGGTGGCCGTGCTCGGATCGAGATCAAAGCCGTCGCTGCGGTGGAAGCCGCCGCTGAGGCGGCTGCGCCAGCGCCCGCGGCGGAGGGCGAGCAGGCCGCTGGTGTCGACGGTGTTGAAGGAGCCGTAGGTGGCGTGGGCCTCGGCGGCGAAGGGGGCCTCGGCGTCGCGGGTGATCAGGTTGACGACGCCAGCCATGGCGTCCGAGCCGTAGAGCACGGAGGCGGGGCCTTTGATCACCTCGACCTGGCGGATCCCCTCGCTGGTGAAGCGGGTGAGGTCGATGACGCCGTTGAGGCGGCCGGTGGCGCGCAGGCCGTCGACGAGGATGAGGGTGTGCTGCGGATCGAGGCCGAGCATGCGGATTCCGAGGCCTCCGGCGCCGCCGCGGGCGCCTGGGGCGATCTGCACGCCGGGCTGCTCTTCTAAGATCTCGGCCAAATTTTCGGCGCCGGAGGCCTCGATCTCGGCCCGGGTGACGACCTCGACGACGACGGCGGCGTCGCCGAGGCGCTCCTCGGTGCGCGAGGCGGTGACGACGATGGTGCGGCGGTCGGCGCGGTGGGGGCTGTCCTGAGAGGCAGGTCGTGCTCGCGGCCGCTTGGTCGTCTTGTGGGGCCCATCGGTCGGCGGGGGCTGGGCGGGGGCGGCGTGGCTGGTGTTCGCGAGGCTTGGAGACGCGCTGAGGGCGTAAAGGATGAGCGAGAGCGCGCGACGACGCGGCCGCGGCCCCACATGGAGGCGCGGCGCCGTGGGCGGGGCGGGTGGCAGGGGTCTCGTAGACGGCTCCTTGGGGCCCTTGGACCGCTTTCGCCGCGGGCTGGCGAGGTGTATACCAGGGATCAATGAAAGTGAAAATGACTTCGGTTCTCAATGCCGAGTATGGGGTCGCCGTGGCGCGCGGGTGTGCGCGGGCGTCGGTCGTGCTCTGCCTGATGAGCTCGGCGACGGCGGCGCTCTGGGGCTGCGGCGCGGACGAGGACGCGTCGCTGCCGGTGTGCGCGGCGGCGCTGTGCACGGCGGACGATGAGGGCGAGGGCGCGCAGGTGACGGTGGTGTACGCGCCCGAGAGCGACCAGCCGGTGTACTTGAGCTTCGCGGCGCCGAGCTCGGCGGTGGACGCGGCGGGTGTGGCGGCGGGGGCTTGGGACCTCTCGTTCGCGCGCACGACGATCCGGCTGAACGGCGGCAGCAGCGGCGAGGGCGGGGTCACGGCGGCGTGGCGCGACGGGGTGACCTTGGCCGAGGACGAGGCGGCGCCGAGCGAGGGGTGGGTGGACGACGGGGCGGACGAGAAGAGCTTGGCCTTCGCGCTGGATGATGGTTGGTACAAGTACGATCTCCTCAAGCACGAGGTCGAGCCGCGGCGGCGGGTGTACTACGTGCGCGCGACCGACGGGCAGACGTACGCGCTGGAGATGATCAGCTACTACAGCCACGCGGGCGAGCCGCGCTACCCGACGCTGCGGTGGCGGGTGACCGAGTGAGGGCGCGGCGGACCGGTTGACTTTGGCGGCGGCGCGGCCGATCTAGTGGGCATGACGGCGGCGACGCACTCGTTTCGCTCGGACAACAACGCGGGGCTGTGCCCGGAGGCGCTCGCGGCGCTGGCGGCGGCGGCGAGCGGGCACGCGGTGGGGTATGGGGATGACCCATGGACCGCGGCGGGCGTGGCGGCGATCCAGGGGATCTTTGGTGATCCGGCGGCGGCGGTGTTCTTTGTGGCGACCGGGACCGCGGCGAATACGCTGGCGGTGGCGGCGTTGACCGAGCCGTGGCAGCGGGTGCTGTGTCATTCGCACGCCCACTGGAATGACGACGAGTCGACCGCGCCGGAGCGGATGACGATGTGTAGGACGACGCCGATCTCGCCGCGCGGGGAGCCGACGCGGCTGGCGGTGGCGGACGTGGAGGGGGCGCTGGTGGGGCTGCGCGGGGATGTGCACCAGCCGACGCCAGGGGCGCTCACGCTGTCAAACCCGACGGAGTTCGGGACGGTGTACCGGCCAGAGGCGATGAAGGCGTTGGCCGCGGTGGCGCACGCGCGGGGCTTCTCGGTGCACGTGGACGGGGCGCGCTTCGCGAACGCGGTGGTGTGTGTGGCCGAGGAGCGGGGGTGCTCGGCGGAGGCGGCGGCGCGGGCGCTGACGGTCGAGGCGGGGATCGACGCGCTGTCGCTGGGTGGCACCAAAAACGGGCTGGCGTGCGGTGAGGCGGTGGTGTTCTTCGGCGCGGCGGGGGCGCGCGCGGCGGCGCGGTTCCCGTTCCTGCGCAAGTCGAGCGGGCACTTGCTGAGCAAGCACCGCTTCGTGAGCGCGCCGTTCGCCGCGACGCTGACGAGCGGGGCGTGGTCGGTGCACGCGCGGCAGGCGAACGCGATGGCGCGGCTGCTGGCGGCGGGGCTCGGCGCGCGCGGGCTGGCGCCGGCGTTCCCTTGTGAGGCGAACGGGGTCTTTTTAAAGAAGCTGCCAGCGGCGCTCGAGGCGGGGCTGCGGGCGCGCGGGCACGGGTTCTATCCGTTCGCGTCGCCGGTCGGCGAGACGGCGCGCTTGATGTGCTCGTTTGATACGACCGAGGCGGCGGTGGCGGGGTTCTTGCGCGACGTGGACGCGCTGCTCGGGTGAGGGCTCAGCCGGCGATGCAGTAGTACTTCGCGGTGACCTGTTGGCCTTTTTTGAAGGAGGAGCAGGCGGCGCCGCAGAGGGTGACCTCGTTGAATTCGTGGCTCCACAGCCAGCCGCTCTCCTGCGCGCAGTCGGCGATCTTGGGGATCTTGGCGCCGTCGAGCCAGATCTCAAAGAGGTCAGGCTCGGCGGGGTCGGGGTCGACCGGGAGGACGCAGCTGACGGTGTCGTCGAGGATCTTCTGCATGGCGGCCTCGAGCTGGATCTGATCGAGGGTTTGATAAAACTTGTAGTCGCCGTTGACGACCGGCTTGCCGCCGGCTGCGGCGAAGAGGTCGAGCTGAGCGGCGGTCTGGGCGTCGACGTCGACGCCGACGACGTAGGTGGGGATCCCGCTCTTCTTGTTGGCGTCGGAGATCGCGGCGATCGCGGCGGCAGGCGGGTCGTCGCAGGAGATCTCGCCGTCGGTGATGAAGATGATGGCGCGCTCGAGGCCGTCGTTCAGGCTGTTTAGGTAGGTGTAGCCCTGCTTGAGGCCCTGATAGGAGGGGGTGCCGCCGAGGACGGCGACGTCAGGGCCAGGTACGACCATGAGCAGCGCGGCGGCGTTGTTGGGGGCGACGGGGACCTCGACGCCGGGGGTGACCTCGCAGGCGCCCTGGTTGATAAAAGAGCCGGCGTCGATCTTGGGGTAGAGCTTGGCGCCGAAGTGTAGTTTGTCCTCAAACTTGGTGACGACGGCCTCGACGACGCTGTAGAGGCTCCGCCAGCGGGTGACCTTGGGGGTCTGGGCGTTCTTGTCGTGGTCCCAGAGCTCCATCGACATGCTGCCGGACTTGTCGAGCACGAAGAGCAGGTCGCTGGGGATCGGGGTGATCGCGCCCTCTTCGACCTGGCACGGCTCGATGGCTTCGCCGGTGTCTTCGGTGTCGGTGTCGGTGTCGGTCGAGGCGGTGGTGGCGGCGGTGGTGGCGGCGGTGGTGTCCGCGGTGGTGGCGCTGGCGGCGGTGTCGTCGGTGGTGGCGGCGGTGGCGGTGGTGCTGTCGACGCCGGTGGTGGTGGTAGCGGCGCTGTCGCTCTCGCCGGCGCTGCCGCTGGCGCTGGTGGTGGCGCCGGTGGGATCGCCAGCGCCGGTGGTGCTGGTCGTGGCGCCCTGGCTGGCGCTGGTGATCGTCGAGTCGCCAGCGCTGGCGTCGCCGCCGCCGTCGTCGCCGCAGCTCGCGAGGGCGGGCAGGGCGAGGGCCGAAATCAGCGCAAACGGACAGGTGATCGCGGGGCGCAGCATCGCTCAGGAAGGTAGCGCGATCGCGCGGGAGCGTCACTTTTGTGGGCGAAGAGGCGCGCGTGGGCGCGAAAATGCGCGCGGTGAGGCTAGCCCGGGATCGCGGCCTGCTGCGCGCGCCGATGACGGAGGCGGCTGAGGAAGAGCATGAGGGTGAGGAGGACGAAGAGAGGTGGGGTCCCGTCGCCGACGTCGCAGGTGCATCCTTCCGCGCGCCAGCGGCGGCAGGTTACGACTGCGGCTGGGGGCGCTCACTCGGCGACCGCTGCACCTCGACCGTCGGGCTCGGCGTCCTCCGCGCCGCGATCAACGTCGAACCAGCCGCCTGGGATCCACGCGGACAGATCTACATCGAGGGCTTCGCCGCCGCCGCCACCACAGCCCTGCGCGACTCTACCGACCCTTTCTGCGTCACGCCCGCAGCACGCGACCTCGTCACCGGCGCCCGCGCCCTGGGCCCCGCGATCTGCCCCGACCCGGACCTCACCAGCGGTGTCGGCGAGCACCCGCACGATCCCGCTCGGGCCCTCGTCTGCCGCTCGCTCTGGACCTGTACGGACCCAGAGGGCGGCTGGAACCCCGCGGCCCACATCGGGTTGATCGTCTCGGTCGCAGCATACGACCTCTGCGTCGGGCGGGGTCGTGGTGACGACGTCGACGGTGAAGACGACGTCGAGCTCGGGCGGGGTAGGGGCGACGTGGCCGGCAGGATCGGCGCGTACTGTGGTGAAGACCTCGAGGTGTGGCGCGAGCTCGCAGTCGGACTCATCAATGGTGGTGGAGTCGTTGACCGCGGAGAGCGCGACTTCGTAGGTCGCTCCGACCTCGAGGGGAGCGAGGGGGCGGGCGATGAGCAGGGGCGCGCCGACGAGGTGTGGTGCGAGGGTCTCGAGGGTGAGCTCGAGCTCGGCCCCGTCGCCGCCGAGGCGCCGGAGGGCGACGGCTGCGCCGCTGGGGTGCTCGCCTTCGAAGGCGAAGGCGAGCACGCCGTCCGCGGGGATGGATGCGCCAAAGACCGGCCTCGCCGCGGTGGCGCCATAGCAGCCGTAGCAGGCGGCCGCTCGCTGCGGTGCGAGCACGAGGAGGAGCAGAACGACGATGGACGGGATGACGCTCGCACCCAGCGATGTGCGGTCGGCTCGCGGCTGGCCGAAGAGCGGGGTAGGCGAGCGGGACACGATAAGTTGAGGATATCAGACGTGTTACCGCGCGTCCCGGGCGGCGGCAACAGGGCGAAAGTCTTGAATCACGAGGTCGCGTCTAGGCGACGGCGACGCGTTTTTTGGTGGAGACGCCGGCGTGGTCGCTGTGGGCGAGCCAGAAGTCGTCGCCGAGGTGGCGTACGCCGAGGATAGCGGGAGGGTAGCTGAGGTCTTCGATCTCCAGGATCAGGTCGTAGTGGATGGGCTCGGGGGCGAACCCCGCGGTGAGCTGGGCGACCTGTTGATAGGGGAGGTGGCCGGGGGTGAATTTCTTAAAGACCTCGCCGGTGAGGGGACCGATGACGATCTCGGCGGCGCCGGAGGGGTGGAGGACCTCGGTGCCGGCGACGAAGGTGTCGCCGAGGCAGGCGGTGCCGAGGCCGAGCAGGGTCCATTGGGGGCGATCGATGGGCATCCAGCCGCCGCTGAAGGGCTCGACGCGGAGGTTGGCGCCGCCGAGGTGGTCTTTTAGAAGGATCTGGAGGGCGGCGCTGAGCATGGCGGGCGAGCGGACGCCTGAGGCGAGGATCGGGGCGAGCTGTAGGAGCGTGGCGCTGGGGATCGCGCCGTCCGCGGCGCTGGTGAGGCCGAGGTAGGCGAGCAGGCGCTTGGACCAGATGTCGTCGCCGCGCGGGCGCAAGGTGGCGGGGAGATCGACGGTGCGTAGGCCGCGGATCAGGAGCGAAAAAAGGCGGTGATGAAAGACGTCCAAGAGCCCGCGGATGGCGGCGCCTCGGTCGTCGTCTTCGTCGGCCTCTTCGGCGAAGTAGAGCGGGAGGGGGGTGGCGGCGCCGCAGAGGCCGAAGAGGGAGGCGACGAGGGTGGCCTCGTAGGGCGGCTCGCCGCGGAGCTCGACCTCGGCGAGCTCGCCGCGATAAAAGCTGAGGCTGGAGCTGTGACGGAAGCGGATCCCCTCAGCAGCGGGGCGCTCGCGGGTGCGCTCCTCGGCGCGCTCTTGGTCGACGACCTCGAGGTGAGGGGCAGGGAAGAGGCGAGCTAGCAGCTCGGCGGCGGCGACCAGGGAGGTGGAGGTGGCGGCGTCGCTGAGGCGATCGAGCCAGTAGCGCTCGTGGGGGGTGAAGGCGCGCTCGGAGGCGCCGCTGGGGCTGTTCATGTGCCGATCCTGACGGGCCACACGTACTCCTGCTTGGAGGGAAGGAGGACGACGCGGACCTCGCTGGCCGCGTTGATGTTGACCAGGGAGGCGAAGAGCTCGCTGAGGGCGGCGCCGAAGAGGTGGGCGCGGCCTTGGCCTGGGAAGCCGCGCTCGTCGAGCTCGATGGTGGTGCGGATCGCTCGGACCGGGACGCCGCGGATGAGGCGGGTGACGGCCTCTCGGCTGACCTGGCGGACAGCTTCGATCTGGCGCTCGTTGGTCGGGCCGAGCTGCGCGTCGGCGCCGGCGTAGAAGTTGTAGAGGCTGAGCAGGCCGCGCAGCGCCTCGGCGTCGGCGGGGCCGCGCTGGTTGGCGGCGAGGTGGGAAAGCAGGCGCCATAACGCCTCTATTCCGAGGGCCATACGCACGGGCGGCGAGACGGGGGTGATGTTCGTGTACGTGGTGAAGAGCGCGCCGGTCTGGGCCTCGCCGAGGTCGCGGACTTGTAAGCCGCGGGCGAGGGCGCGGTTGGTGCAGAGGAGCTGGAGGGAGAGGACCTCGCCCTCCTTTCCGCGGAGCTCGGGGGGCTCGACGAGGCTTAGGTAGGTGTCGAGGCCGCCGTCGATGGGGGAGTAGGCGCGACGGAGGGCGTAGCAAGGGGGGCGGCGGCCGGCGCTGGTGGCGACGCGGGTGAAGGGGGCGTAGGTGCGGCGGGCGCCCTGGCTGCGGTCGGCGGCTATCACCGAGGTGACGTCGAAGACCTCCATGTGGCGCGGGTCGACGGCGTCGGCGCGGACGATCGCCTCGCGCACGAGGGGGTCGTAGGCGATCGCCTCGCCGGGGACTTGAAAGAGGTTGATGGCGGGGGTGCAGTGGAGGCGGAATGTGTCGGGGCCGATCGCTGCGGGCAGGGGGGGCGGACGCTCAAAGGTGAGCTCGACGGTGAGGGCGCTGGCGTCGGCGATCTCGGCGTGGTGCAGGCCGTGGAACTCAAAGAAGCAGTGGCCGTCGGGGAGGGCCATGACCTCGAGGACGCTGCGGTAGCCCGCGGGCGCGGTGGCGGGCCAAGGGAAGATCGGGTGTTGGTGGTGCGAGAGGGCGCGGATGGCGGTGTCGGCGGGTAACGTGGTGGTGGCGCCACCGCCTTTGGTCGAGAGGACGGTGACGCCGATGAGGTGACGGCGCAGCCAGAGCATGAGGGTGGCCGGCAGCGCGGGTTCGTGGTGGTACAGAAAGAAGCGCAGCGGGGCCTCTTCGCCGAGGGCGCCGCGGCCGGCGTCGCTGACCGCGAGGTCGAGGCGGATGACGGTGCGGTCGCTGCGGGTGCGGTCGAGGCGGGCGCCTTGGAGCTCGATGGGCCAGAGGTCGACGTCCCAGCAGGTGGTGAAGCGACACGCGGTGCCCTCGAGGGGGCGAGCGAGCAGCGGTTGGCCCTTGGGGACGCGCTGGCGGGCCCGTAGGGCGCGGATGTTGGGGGTGAGCTCGACGATGGTGGTCGCGGGCAAGGAGCGGAGGAGGTGCGGGAGGGTGAGCTCGGCGAGGCTGTGCGCGAGCTGCATGCCGGCTTGGTCGATCCGGGCGCGTAGGCCGGCGGTGAGGAAGGCGACGCCCTCGAGCAGGCGCTCGACGTCGGGGTCGTTTCCGCGCCCTTGGAGCGCCGCGGCGTTGGCGGGGTGCTCGCGCGCGAAGGCCTGCGCGGTCTCTCGGAGGTAGGCGAGCTCGCTGGTGTAGTAGGCGTGGATGTCCAAGCTGCGGCCCCTGGGGTTAGAGTTGGCGGACGTCGAAGCGGCCGGAGGACGAGAGCTCGGTGCGGAGGCGGAGCTGGGCGCGGCCGTCCGCGAACTTGGCGGAGATCTCGAAGGCGAGGGCGAGGGCGTCGGCGCTGGGGACGAGGCGGACTTGAACGGCGCAGAGACGCGGCTCGTAGGCGAGGACCATCGCGCGGATCCCCGTGACGAGCACCTGGGCGCTCGCGGGGAAGCCGTGCACGACGTCGGCGAAGTCGACGAGGCCGAGCCCGGGGGCGCACAGCGACTCGCCGAGGCGGGTGTTGAGCAGGGCCTGGAGGTGCGCGCAGACGGCGCCGTGCGCGTCACCTGCGGGGCCGCGGCCGGCGAGGCGACCGAGGAGGCCGCGGCGTTGGGCGATCGAGTCTAGGGGGCTGGGGCGGGCCATCGGAGCGGGTGGTCTCTCCGCGAATCGACGGAGGATGACAGGCAGTGGGGCATAGTGCTCGCAGAGCGGTCGGGCGTCAATGTCCTCGTGGTGGGCGTCCGTGTATAATGATTATTGCGCCGCAGCAATCGTCATTGGCGATCGCCAAATGTCCTTGGTGCGCGCACATAACGATTGTGTTTACGGCGAGCGAGACGGCGCTAATACTCGGCGCGTGAGGCCGCAGACGACGACCCAAGCGGTGAGGCCACGACGCCCGCACCCGGTGAGCACGGGGGCGATGGTCGTCGCGTTGGCCGCGCTGCCGGGGGCGCTGTACAGCGTCTTCTTGACGCTGGTGAAGTTCCGGTCGTCGTATCGCTGCGGCTTCAGCCTGCTGAGCTCGTGCTCGAGCGACTGCTCCGCGGTGCTGACGAGCGACTGGTCGATGGTGCTGGGGGCGCCGATCTCGGCGTACTCGACGGCGTACTTCTTGGTGCTGCTGGGGCTCGCGGGGGCGCTGCTGTGGCGGCCGAGCGCCTTTATGTACACGGCGCGGCCGCTGCTGCTGCTCTTCGGGTGGGCGGGGCTGGTGAGCGTGGCCGCGCTCGCCGCGTACGCGACGCTGGCGGTGGGCGGGTGGTGCCCGTACTGCGCGGTGATCTACGCGCTGACGCTGTTCGCGTTCCTCGGGGTGTCGCTGATGCACTCGCAGGGGCACCTGGAGGGGGTGCGCTCGCTGCTGTCCCTGCGGATGCTCCAGAGCTCGACGTTGACGATCACGGTGCTCTCGTTCCTCGCGCTGGTGTCGGTGGAGACGGTGTGGTACCGGCTGGCGGCCGCGGACGTGGCGATCGACGCGGAGTGCGTGGTCCATCGGGAGGCGCTTCCAGAGACGTTGCTGCGGACGAGCGCTCCGGCGAAGCCGCGCGCGCAGGTGGCGCTGTTCGTCGACCTCTCGTGTCCGCACTGTCGGCGCGAGTACGAGATCTGGCGCGAGTACGTGCAGCACAGCGGAGATCGAGTGCTGCTGTCGATCTACCACATGGCGCGCCACGGCGAGTGTCTGCCAGGGAGCTCGGGGTCCAAGAACCCGTCGGCTGAGGAGCACAAGTCGTGCAAGGCGGCGCGGGCGGTGGAGTGCGTGGAGGGGATGCACGAGGGCAAGGGCCTGTTGATGATCGACAAGCTCTTTGCCCTGCAGGACGGGTCGAAGCCGTTCTTCTCGCGCAATAACCTCGGGAACGCGGCTCGAGAGCTGGGGATCGAGGGGATCCCCAGCGATCTCGAGTCTCCTGAGGCGGCGACGAGCGAGTTCTTCGTCTGCCTCGAGGACGACTCTTCGGCGGGGATGTCGCGGATCCGTGACCACGCCGACTTCGGCGCGGCGTCAGGCTTCGTCGCGCCTCCGGCGGCGCTGTTGATCCTCTACGACGCGGATGGGGCGCCTCGGTCACAAATGGTCAAGATCGCCGGCGCGAAGGACCACGGCGACCCTGGTCGGTTGATCGATGAGGCGGAGGCAGAGCTCGCGGCCAAGGAGCAGCAGGGGCTCAACACACAGGCTTTGTGATGGGTAGACGTGAGGAGTTGATGGCGCGATGGCTGACTTGACGACAGTGCAACGATCTTCAGCGCCGCGGCAGACGGCCGCGGCGATGCCTGTCCCCGCGACGATGACGCCGGTGAGCGAGGAGGAGCTGCGGGAGGCCCGGCACTACTGGGCGATGACGATCGTCGCGGGCTTGGTGGTCGCGGCGGTGGTGATGGCGTTCGTCGAGCTGTTCGTCTGGGCGGTCGGCCAGCACCGAGGACCGAGCGCGGGTATGGCCCCCCAGTGTCGGGAAGAGGACCCCGCCTCCTGCGCCGACGGGCAATTCTGCCGCGGGGGGCGGTGTGTGGCGGCGCCTTTGGTGGCCGGGTTGGTGTGCCAGGACGGGGACACCTGCGGGGTGCCAGGGGCGCGGTGTGAGTGCAACTCGCCGATGAGCTGCGTCGACAAGACCTGCGTCGCGCCGCCGAGCGAGCCGCCGATCTGCGATGACGTCGACGTGCAGGCGCTGCTCGGCGAGGTCGGGCGGCAGTGCGAGGGGAGCCTCAAGGACTGCCCTGATGAGGATCTTAAGAAGTTCGTGATCTCGTCGAAGGCGTTTGACGAGGTGGTGGCGAAATTTCCGGACACGATCAGCGTGCATTTTCCAGACGGTACACCGAGCCCCGGCGACAGCTCTTGGCCGACGAAGGAGGTCAAGGACTACTATCAGGCGAGCCTCGCGAGCGAGCGCTTGAAGAGGGCGATGCAGGGGGCGAAGATCGTGCTGACGATCGCTCGTTCGAGCAAGGGCGGGTCGCCGGATGATAACCTCAAGTACTCGCGGACGCGCAGCGAGATCGTGCACAAGGCGCTGATCGCGGCGGCCGGGTCGGTGGCGGAGCGGGATAGGATGGAGAGCAAGCTCAAGAGCCTGCTCCTGGGCGACCGAAAGCTGCTCAACCCGCAGTACTTCAGTCGCTCCTTGAGCCAGCGGATCTACGCGTGGAGCAAGTCGGAGGAGGAGTCGCTCCGCTCAGACCTCAGTCGCTTCGATAAGCTCTCGCGCAGTGAGAAGGCGCGGGTCGAGCGGCTGCTCAACCAGGTGGTGATCATCGTGCCGCTGCCGTGCGAGCTGCCGCGCCCGGGGAGCAGGTGAATCATGGCGTCGGTCCCTGGGAGTGAGATGGTGCTGGGCGTAGAGCGCGAGAGGGCGACGGTTCCAGACGCCGGGCGAAGCGCGTCTCTGCGGGTCGTGGGGAGCGACGTGGACGTGGACGTGGAGGAAGAGCAGCGACCCTTGGATGGGCCGAGTGACCTCGACGAGGCGCGTGACACCGGACGCACGGGGGACGTGGTCTTCGTGAGCGTGGACGCGCAGCGGGCCTTCAGTAGGGCGGCGGAGGAGGGCAGCATCGCCGCGCGGCTCGCTGAGATGCAGATCGAGGACGAAGGTGCGGCGGTTGGCGGCCGAGCGTGGCTGCTCCGCCGCGCGCTGCCGGTGGCCGCGCTGCTCGTGGTGATCGCCCTGTCTGTCTATAAGGTCATGCAGATGGACTCAAGAGGCGCGGCGCCGAAGCTGTCGGCGACCGTGGGCGGGTCGACGGGCGACGTCGAGGTCGCGGCGGCGGCGCCCGATGCGGTGTTTGAGTCGGCCGAGCTGCCGCAGCTCCCCGATCGCGGCGTCTATGTCAGGTCGCTGCTCGAGCACCAGGTGGAGCGGGTGCGACCCGACGCGTCGCCGCTGTTCATCGGCCTGAATCAGGGGGTGATCGAGGCGCAGCGGGTGACTGTGCTCAACCTGTGGGCGACCTGGTGCCCGCCGTGTAAGAGCGAGCTACCTGACCTCAAGAATATGTTTGATAGGTCAGGTTGGGGGGACAAGGTGCGCTTCGTGTCGATCCTCAGCCGTGACACGACGCGGCCGGCGACCGCGCATAAGAGCTTCGCCGGCAAGATGCCGTCGGACGAGTTTTTTATGGCCGAGATCGACAGCAGCGATAAAACCATCGCTGAGGCGCTCCACAAGAGAGGCCTGATCGCGGGCGAAGACCTGCCGATCACGATCGTGCTGGACTGCCGCAGAACGGTGCGGTTCGCCCACCAAGGGCGGCTCTCGGCGAAGAACTTCGAGGAGCTGGGGGGGCAGATCGACCTGATGGTCGCGGACTTGGGCGGAGAGTACTGTGATGATAAGCCGAGAAAGCGGCAGCGTCGGCCGATCGCGGCGCCTCCGGAGTTCTTGATGACGGGCGCAGAGGGCAGCGGGGGGGACCAGGACGAGGAGGAGGGGGCTGCCGCGGCGCCAGAGCCAGAGGCGCCGTCGGGGCCCACGAGGGGGGGCGGTGGCAGGGCCGCCTCGCCGAGCGCTGGGTGGTGTGGTGATAAGAGGTGCTTGATCGATGAAAACTGCCGGACTTGCCCGGGGGACTGCGCGTGCCCGGAAGATAGCTCCTGTCAGTTGGGTACGGGCGGCTACGCCTGTGTTCATGATGTGAACAAACTAAAAGAGGATTGAGGCGTGCTCACCGTGACGCTCCTCCTTGTCCTGGTGTCCCCGCCTGAGGCGGCGCCGACGCCCGAGCAGGCGAAGAGCTTGTACGGGGAGGGCCGCTACGTCGAGGCGGCGCGGATGTTCGAGGCGTTATGGCGTGACGACCCGCAGCCAAAATTCTTGTACAACGCGGGGGCCGCGTGGGAGGCCGCCGGCGAGGACGTCGGGGCGCTGGCGGGGTTTGTGGGATATTTGGCGGAGAAGACGAGGAGAAGAGATCTGGGGGCAGAGGATCGGCAGGCGGTGGAGGCGCGGGTCGAGCGGCTCGAGGGGCGTCTGGTCCCGGTGGTGGTCGAGATCTCGCCGACAGCGCTGCGCGGGCGGGTGCGCGTCGCGGTGACACGCGACCCCGGCGGCGAGCGCTTTGAAGTGACGCCGCGTGGGCGCGACATCGCGACGGCCGCCGTGGAGGAGCGGATCTACCTGAGCCCGGGGGCGTGGCGGTTGCAGCTCGTGGTGCCGGGTGAGGCGAGCCAGTATTATGTTCATAACGATGAGGACGACGATGTGTTGGTATACGTGCCGCTGCCCGCAGAAGAGGCGGCGGCTCCGCAGGCGTCGCTGCGGGTGAAGAGGCTGGAGGGGGAGGTGGAGCTGCGCGTCGCGCCGGCGCTCGATCCGCGGGGTTTGGAGGCCTCCTTCGTCGATGTCTTGGGGATCGAGCCGGTGGTGGTGGCCCGAATGAGCTCGCCGACGCTGCGGCTGAAGCTGCGCAGCGGGCCTTGGCGCTTCGTGATCTCGCGGCGTCGCCGGGGGATCGTGAGATCTGGGGAGGTGGCGGTGGTGGCTGGGGAGGTGGCTACGGTGGCTGTGGGGGATGTGGGTGGCGCGGCGTCGAAGAGAGGTCGCCGTCATGGTCGGACAGGAGACGAGCTCCGGCGCAAGATTGTCCTCAGCGAGGCGCTTGTGGGGGGGATCCTGCTCGTGACCGGGTTCGCCGTGGTCGCGGTCAAGCAGGAGGAATTTGAGGATCATCGGCGTCCCTTCGATGGGGTCGCGGACGCCGGCCTGGCGAAGAGCGTCGCCGATGAGACCCCGACCCTCACCGCGGGCGCCAGCATCGGCGGCGCAGGCTTGGGTTTGTGGCTCTCATCGGCGTGGCTCGCCAGCGGCGGCGGACGGCCGGGTGCGGTGTTGGTGTGGGCTGGTGCGGGTCTGAGCGTGGTCGGTGGCGCGGTTGGTGTTGGGTTCTTCGCCGAGAAAATTGGATCGCATCAATGGGATTGGGACATGAGCAACATGCAGGTCGCGCCCCTCTCCCCGCTCGCAGAGCTGCGGTGGAAGGCCGCGGTCAGCGGGGCGGCCTTGGGATTAGGGGTGGGGATGGCCGTCGGCTCGACGTTGGGATGGACGGTCCTCCGGCTCAAGCGGGACGCTCAGGTACGAGTCTCTCCAAAGTTCGGGACGAGATTCTCGGGGTTGATGATGGAGGCGAGGTTCTGATGGCGGTGAAGTTGAGGGCCGAGGGGGCGGCTCCGCGCGGGCGTTCCTTCAGGGTCTACGCACCGCTTGCGCTGTTGATCGGCTGCTGGGAGCCCTATAGCGACGGTGAACGCCCGCCGCCGGGACTTGGCTTGACCATCGGCGGGAGCAGCTCTGGTGAGGGCTCGACGGGGGTTTGGACCTCGAGTGAAGGATCTGGACCCGACAGCGAAGGAGAGACGAGCGGCTGGACAGGGAGCGGAGGGCTGGGAGAGCTTGATTCGGGGACGGTTGAGGGAGATGACGGAGACAGTGGGGATGGTGGTGAGGGGCCGATCGCGGCGCCTGCGAATGGGTGCGGTGAATTTGTCAAGAACCTTGATTCGAGGGCGTCGTGGATCTTCGTGACGAAGGCGGTCTTTCAGGGAGATCTAGTCCCGCCGGTGGCATGGAAGGTGGCCTCTGGGGGGTGGGCGGAGGCGGGTAGGACTAGAGGTGATCGAGTGTGTCAATGCGCGGCCTCGCGGGCGAACTTGAGGGGCGAGTTCGTCGCTTGGTTGAGCGTCCAGAATGTTAGTATGAAGAATAGTTTGAAGGAGGACGGCGCGCTCGACGAGCCTCGCCACTTCGTGCGGCGTGATGGCTCGTGCGTCGCGGAGAGCTGGGCTGTGCTGCTGTCGGAGGGCCATCACTCGTCAATTAGCGTCACTGAGCTGGGCGACGCGGTCGACGGCGCAGGCCGGACGTGGACAGGCACAGACGATGGCGGAGGTGGGGCTTCGCCGTGGTGTGGCGGCTGGGGGGCGAAGGGAGGCCTCTTCGGGGGGGTGATCGGCCGCGCGCACGCGGTGAAGAGTGGTTGGAGTCGGAGCTGGGTGTGGGTGTTGCTCTGGCTGGTCTCCGAGAGCGATCCCTGCTCGCGTGAGAACCACCTGTACTGCTTGCAGGTCGGGGATGACGCGCCGGGTGATGTTGAGCAGTATTGCCAGGTGGAGAAGGAGTGAATTTGAGCATGATGGGCCCAGACCTCACCGGTGTGACGCTGAACGGGCGGTACTACCTGGTCCAGCAGATCGGGCATGGCGGGTTCGCGACCGTGTATGAAGCGATTGATCAGTCGATCGATAAGCGGGTCGCGGTGAAGGTCCTTAGCCCGAAATATGCGGTCTCTGAGGAGTTTCGGCGGCGGTTCGTGCAGGAGGCGCGGGAGGCGGCGCGGGTCCGGCATCGGCTGTTGGTCGATGTCTCGGACCAGGGGAGCACGGCGGATGGCACGCTCTTCTTCGTGATGGAGCTGCTGCAAGGGGTGTCGCTGGGGGACCGGATCCGGGATCGGCCAGGGCCGATGCCTTGGCGGCATGTGGTGGCGATCGCGGCGGAGCTGGCGCGGGCGCTCGAGGTCGCGCATAGCCACGGGATCGTGCACCGGGACGTGAAGCCGGGGAACATCTTCTTGGTGGAGGCTCCCGGCCAGGGAGAGGACTTGCAGCTCAAGCTGCTCGACCTCGGGATCGCGAAGGTCCAGCGATCCGAGGTCAACCTCGACGCGCCCGAGACGCGTGCGTCGCAGGGGGCGCCAGGGACGCCCGAGTACATGGCGCCAGAGCAGTTCCACGGGCTGGGCGGGGAGGTGCAGAACGGGCCGAGCATCGACCTCTACGCCGTGGGAGTGTTGATGTATCGCCTGCTGACGGGCACGTTGCCGTTCACCGCGAAGACTCCGTACGGGGTGCTGACAAAACACTCGACCGAGGTGCCGATGCCGCTGAGGCGCCGCTGCCCTGAGGCGGCGATCCCGGTGGAGGTCGAGGCGGTGGTGCTGCGCCTCATGGAGAAGCACCCTGCGGATCGCTTCGCGAGCGCGCGGGAGCTGCGTGGTGTGCTGCAAGAGCTGCTGCGGGCTGACGCGCGCGAGCAGGTGCGACCGCCTAGGCGCGGGTTGGGCGAACACACCCTCTTGCGGTCCATCCGTTATCTCTTTACGGTCGCGACTGCGGGGATCTGTTGTATGTTGCTCACGCTCTGTACAATTTCTTCAGGCGCCCCCGCGAGCTCCCACGGGGTCGTGATGGCGCCGACGACCGCTGTGGATGAGCCTGCGCCGCCGGTGCGTGATGTGATCTCGCCGGCGCCGACCGCCGCAGCGCCGACGCCGGCGCCGATAGTGGAGGCGAAGCGAGAGGAGGCTGTGGAGAGCGGCGATGAGGTTGTGCTGATTGACGATGACGAGGAGAAGGAGAAGGACAAGGAGAAGGAGAAGGTCGAGGCGCAGCCGCCCGTGGAGCGGGAGAAGCGCCCCGGGACGAATGAGGCGAAGAAGGGGATGAGCGCGGCGGCGGCGGAGAAGGCGTTGAAGCGGCAGGTAGACGCGCTGGCGAAGAAGATCCCGGGCAAGTGCAAGGCGAATTTGGTCATTCCGGACACGCTGCATGTTGAGGTGACGGTGGATCGGAGCAGCGACCGCGTGATGGTCGGGATCAAGGGCGGGACGAATTCGGAGCGCCACCGGGAGTGCGCGCTGAAGGCGTTGGAGGGGGCGACGTACAAGCTGAGCGGCGCGGGGACGGTGACGGTGACGGCGAAGGTGGTGATCTCGTGAGGCGGTCGCTTGGGCTGGTCGTGCCCCTTTGGATCGCGTCATGGACGGTTATTGAGGAAGCCGAGGCGGCGGCGGATGAAGTGTATTCACAAGACCAATTGCGGGAGATCTATGGCGTCGCGGTGCAAGAGTTCGACCTCCACGCGGATCGCTGCGCGGCCGCGGTAGGGGCGGTTGGGGGGGATCCTGCGGCGGAGGCCGCGTTTGTCAGGTCTGCGCTGATGATGCGGCTGGTGGCCGAGAATTTTTCCTTCCCGGGCGGGCGCGAGTCGGAGCGCTCGAAGATGATCCTCCGGGTGATCCTCGGCTACGAGAGGGCCTTTGACTGCAATCCCGTGTGGAACAAGCGCCAATACCTGCTGGACGCGATCGACGTGGCTGAGTCGCATATCAAACACGTGCGCAGCGTCGAGCGGCGCGCGCTCTCAGAGTCGACGATCGACGCGGTGATCAAGGGGCGGCAGCGGGTGCGGGTGCGGCTGGATGGGCTGCGTGAGCCGTCTTGCCCGACGAAGTTAGACTTGTGCGGGGATGAGGAGGTGATCGTGGTCGCGCCTCCAGCGGAGCCGGTGGGCGGGTACGCGGGTTGGGCGAGAAGGCTGTCGCTGCGGGTGGAGCTGGGCGGCGGGGGGGTGCGTACACGCGAGGAGAGCGACGATGATGATGTGCGCTCAGGGGCGTACTCGGTGATGGTATCGGCGGGATCACGCTTCGTTGTCGGTTCCAGCACGCGGCACCGATTCGTGCTGGGAGGGACCTACGGGCTAGCAGGATATGAGTATATAGCTCATCACTCACGTATGGCGCATTGGCTGCTTCTACGCGCGGAGTACGGGATCGTCGCGCACCCGCGGTGGCTCACGCTGCAGGTCGGGTTTGAGGCCGGTCTGGGGCTCGCGCCGCGGCCTAGAGACGAGGTCACGGCGCACGGCTTGTCAGGGCTCTCTGCCGGGCTATGTATTCTTGAGGAGATCCTCTGCGCGCGGGTTCGAGGGTTCGCGCCGCTGCGGCGACCGGACTTTTTTGAGGGCATCTTCGGCCTGCTGAGCGTCGATGTTTTTCGTGTCGTGGACCAAACTCTGGAGTCGAGGACGCGGCGTGCGCCCTAGGGGCGAGGAAAGGGGCAGCGGTAGTGCTTGTATTGTTGACGAGGACCTCTTTGTTGATCAAATTGCTCGCGCTGGGAGTCGGGCCGGCGAACGACGAGCCGGAGGAGGCGGCGGCTTTGCCGGAGGAGGTTGCGCCGCCGCCGGCCGACGCGCGCGCGGAGGCGAAGGCGATGTACGCGGCGGGGCGCTATTTGGAGGCGGCGCGGGCCTATGAGGCGAACTGGCGGCGAAACGGGCACAAAGGGTCGCTCTATAACGCCGGCATGGCGCGTGAGGCGGCGGGGTTGGGGAACATCGCGCTGGCTGTGTATAACTGGCGGCGGTATTTGGCTGTGGTCGGCGCGTCGGTGTCAGGGGCGGAGCGGCAAGAGCTGGCGCGGCGAATTGAGGCCGCGGAGGGGAAGTTGGTCAAGGTGGAGCTCGTCGCGCAGGGCGACGTCGGCGGGCCGCGGCGGGTGGAGCTGCAGCGGGGCAACGCCTCGGCGGCGGACCAGTTGGTGATCGCGTGGGAGGCGGGGTGGTCTTCTCATACGTTGCACTTGGATCCGGGAGGGTGGTCTGCGGTGGTCGTGGAGGGCGATGGGTCGCGGCAGACGCGGACGTTCTCGCTGACCGCGGGGGCCGCGGGGGCCGCGACGCCCGTGCAGGTGCTTCTGCGAGCCGATCGAGCGGGTGAGGGTGGGGCCGAGGGCGGGGGTGCAACGAGGGTGGGTTTGTCCCTCCGGCCGACGCGTGCGCTCGCGCGGCTGCATGCGCGGGCTGAGGTGCTCTCGGCGGGCGAGGAGGAGTGGCTTGATGCTGAGGATTGCCGCAGGGAGAAGGGGCGAAGGGGCACGAGGCGAGGAGAGAGTCGAGAAGATAGAGGAAAAAGAGGGGTAGGGGGAGCGGTGAAGGGGGTAGAGGTGGTGTGGGTTGATGCCGACGCAGAGGAGGGGGCGCCGGCTGCGGCCGATCCCGTCGGATCGGAGTGGTATCTGCGGCCTGGTGCGTGGCGGCTTCGTGCGTGGGCTCCCGGGTTTCGGGCAGCAGAGCTGCCGTTGGCGGTCGAGGGTGAGCCGCTCGAGGTGACGATGCGCCTGAGGCGTGATGCGCTTGGTCGCGCTCGGATCGGGGTGGCGGTGGGCGAGGGGCTAGGGAGCGTGGGGTTGATGGTGGGTGGTGGGGTGATCTTGGGGATGAAGTGGCCGGAGTTGAGGGATTCGTTGATGCCTGGGGGGGCGGTGACGGTGGGTGCCCTGAAGAATGTAAGGGCGGTCTCCGAAGGGTGGTGGTTGCTGGGAGGGGGCGGTGGGCTGGGGTTGGTCGCGTTGACGGTGGCCGCTGGAGGTGAGGAGCGGGCGCTGGGAGCGGAGGCGACCCTCGGTGGGGCAGCGTTGGCGGTGTCGATCCTGATGTTTCAATCCACTGGTTGTTACAAGGATGCTAGGACCGAAGATCGGTTCACCGAGTGTTACCGTCAGGAGTTAGCTGCTGCGGCTGGTGCAGGGGCAGGAGCAGGGCTGATGGGAGGGGCGCTGCTGGCGTTGGTGAGCCGGGCGGCTGCGCGGAGGAAAACCCGGGCCCATGGGCTCCGCGTCAATTTGGGCGGTGGGGTCGGTAGCGGCTCGGTAGTCGTCTCGGGTCGGTTCTGACGCTTGGCAAAGAGTGGGGGGGATAGCGGTTGCTCCGACGGTCTGGTATAGAGATCAAGGATGCGTCGAACGAGGGAGAAGCTATGCCGATAAACATGGGCTGTTTTTTTTGTGATCTTACTAACATTTTTCGGTCGGGTACCGCAACTCTGGCGGTGGGAGGGGCGCTGCTCGGCGCTGTGGGGTGCTCCGGGACGGACTGTGGTGATGCCGGAGTCCTGGCAGATGATGGCCACGGGCGTGTAATCTGTGACGCGCCGACGACGGGGGAGGGGACGGAGACGGATGGGACCTCGACGACGACGAGCGGGACGGGGCCGGGGAGTACGTCGGTGATGTCGACGACGACCACGTCGACGACGTCGACGACGGGTGAGATGACGGACTCGGACTCGATGACGACGGGGGATGGTGTGTGTGGGGATGGGGTGGTGGGTGAGGAGGAGGCGTGTGATGGCGGAGGGGTGGATGGGGAGGGTGGGGATTGTGCGCCTGGGTGTGTTTTGAATGACTGTGGCGATGAGTATGTGGGGGGAGATGAAGAGTGTGATCTAGGGGAGGGGAACTCGGATGTGGGGGCTTGTACGCCGGGGTGCAAGAATAATGTGTGTGGGGATGGGATAGTGCATGAGGGGGTGGAGGAGTGTGATGATGGGAATGTGGATGGGGATGATGGGTGCTCGGCGGCTTGTGTGGTGGAGGAGCTGCGGGTGTTTGTGACGAGTGCGACCTTCACGGGCGCGCTGGGGGGGCTCGTGGAAGCGGATAATCAGTGTGCGAAGCTGGCCATGATCGCGAAGTTGCCTGGAGTATATATGGCCTGGTTGTCGGACGGGATGATGTCGCCGGCGACTCGGTTTGGGCTTGGGGAGGGGTACTCGGGGCGGTTTGTGCTGGTGAATGGTGAGGTTGTTGCGGAGGGGTGGGGGGAGTTGGTGGATGGGACGCTGGGTGTGGCGATTAACGTGAATGAAGAGGGGATGGGGATGGTGAATAAGGCGGTGTGGACGAACACGGCGGCTGGCGGTAAGGCAGGTAGCGGTGCGCACTGTCAGGACTGGAGCGCCGAGGATTCTGGGTCAAAGGGATGGCAAGGACACTCGGCGAACGGAGATGGCGCGTGGACTGCAGATCCCCAGGCAGAGGCACAAAATTGCAGCAACACGGCGCGGCTGTATTGCTTTCAGGTCAAGCAGACCATGCGGTGAGGGCGACGTGGGGGTGAGGCCCGGGGCCTTGGCGTGGTTTTGTTGTGGGCAGGCAAGAAAGGTTGGGTTGTGGTGTGGGGGTGGGTGGGGTAGTAGGGGGCTGTGAGGGTTGACCGAGGGGCGCCGCTGGTGGTGACGATCGCGTTTGTGGCGCTGCCACAGGCGTGTGGGCGGGGTGAGGTTGAAGGGGAGGTGACCGACGCGCAGGGGTGCCGGACGATCGTGTTGCCGGAGTCGGATGGGTGGACGTCGACGGGGGCGCTTGGGTCGGATGATTCGGGAGCGGGGTCGGAGTCGGGGGCGGGCTCGGAGTCGGAGTCGGAGTCGGATTCTGGTTCGGAGTCTACGTCCGAGTCGGACTCGGGGACGATGACGATGGGGGGTGGTGTGTGTGGGGATGGGGTGGAGGGTGAGGAGGAGGCGTGTGATGGCGGTGGGGTGGATGGGGCGGGTGGAGATTGTGCGCCTGGGTGTATTTTGAATGAATGTGGCGATGGGTATGTGGGGGGAGATGAGGAGTGTGATGGAGGGGAGGGGAACTCGGATGTGGGGGCTTGTACTTCGGAGTGCAAGAATAATGTGTGTGGGGATGGGAATTTGTATGTGGGGGTGGAGGCGTGTGATGATGGGAATGTGGATGGGGATGATGGGTGCTCGGCGGTTTGTGCGGTGGAGGAACTGCGGGTGTTTGTGACGAGTGCGAGCTTCACGGGCGCGCTGGGGGGGCTCGTGGAAGCGGATGATCAGTGTGCGAAGCTGGCCGTGATCGCGAAGTTGCCTGGAGTATATATGGCCTGGTTGTCGGACGGGATGATGTCGCCGGCGACTCGGTTTGGGCTTGGGCAGGGGTACTCGGGGCGGTTTGTGCTGGTGAATGGTGAGGTTGTTGCGGAGGGGTGGGGGGAGTTGGTGGATGGGACGCTGGGTGGTGCGATTAACGTGAATGAAGAGGGGATGGGGATGGTGAATGGGGCTGTGTGGACAAACACGGCTGCTGACGGTAAGGCGGGTGGCGGTGCGCACTGTAAGGACTGGAGCGCGGGGGATTCTGGGTCAAAGGGATGGCAGGGAGACTCGGTGAAGGGAGATGGCGCGTGGACTGCGGATCCGAATGCTCAGCAAGTGAACTGCAATGGCTACGCGAGGCTGTATTGCTTTCAGGTCAAGCAGACCATGCGGTGAGGGCGACGTGGGGTGAGGCTCGGGGCCTTGGCGTGGTTTTGTTGTGGGCAGGCAAGAAAGGTTGGGTTGTGGTGTGCGGGGGGGCGGGGTATTAGGGGGCTGTGAGGGTTGACCGAGGGGCGCCGCTGGTGGTGACGGTCGCGTTTGTGGCGCTGCCACAGGCGTGCGGGCGGGGTGAGGTTGAAGGGGAGGTGACCGACGCGCAGGGGTGCCGGACGATCGTGCTGCCGGAGTCGGATGGGAGCGCGTTGTGTGGGGATGCGTTAGTGGAGGGTGAGGAGGAGTGCGACGAGGGAGAGCTGAATGGATCGGCCATTTCGTCGTGCCTGGGCGACTGTAGGGTAAATCGGTGCGGGGACGGGTTTGTGGGGGGAGGGGAGGAGTGCGATGAGGGGGACGATGAAAACCGGGATGATGGGGCGTGTATGGCGAGGTGCGTGCTGGCGGAGTGCGGCGATGGGGTGGTGAACGCGCCGATGGGATTTTTGGAGGAGTGCGATGAGGGGGCGGAGAACCGGGATGATGGGGTGTGTATGGAGGGATGTGTGCTGGCGGAGTGCGGGGATGGGGTGGTGAACGCGCCGATGGGGTTCTTGGAAGAGTGTGATGAGGGGGCGGAGAACGCCGACGATAGGGCTTGTACGATGGCGTGTGCGGTGAATGTGTGCGGGGATGGGAAGCTTCATGAGGGGGTTGAAGGGTGTGATGATGGGAACGTGGATGGTAGAGACGGGTGCTCGGCGGCGTGTGTGGAGGAGGTGGTGAGAGTGTTCGTGACGAGTGGGACCTTCAGCGGCGCGCTCGGCGGGCTCGAGGGGGCGGATCAGAAGTGCGCGTCCTCGGCGTTGGGGGCCGAACTGCCTGGGAAATACATGGCCTGGCTGTCGGACTCGGAGGCGTCGCCAGCGACCCGGTTTGGGCTCGATGAGGGGTTCGTCGGCCGGTTCGTGCTCGTGAATGGCGCGACGGTCGCGTTCGGGTGGGAGGATCTGGTGGACGGGGCGTTGGTGACGGGGATCGTGCTCGATCCGTTCGGAAATGTGAGCGACGGATCCGCCTGGACTGGGACGCTCGCGGACGGCTCGGCGGACCTTGATTCAGGCTCTTGTAGCTCGTGGAAGAGCTCCTCTCAGTCTTATAGCGCCCGCGTCGGGCTCGTCGGCTCTAAGTCTACAAGTTGGTCGAGTTGGACCTCGAGATTGTGTACAGAATTCGCTCCGCTTTATTGTTTTCAGGTCGAGTTCTAGTGGTTGATGTGACGCCAAGTCAGGTTGGTGGGCAGCAAGGGGTTTCGGGCTTGTGTAGTAGATTTGGGGCGTTGGGGCGGTGTTCGGGCTTCACTCTGGGGGGCGGGGTGGGTAGACTTGGGCTCGGGTTTGACTGTGCCGGCGGTTCCTGAGGTGATCTTTGGCGTCTTGGATGGCCGCTATGAGCTGCGGGAGCTGCTCGGGCGGGGGCCGAGGGGCGATGTGCTGCGGGGCTGGGATCGGCGGTCGGGGCGAGATGTGGCGGTGCGGGTGCTGGGGGCGCCGGGAACGCGCGGTCCGGGTGAGGAGGAGGGCGAGCGGGTTTTGCGGGCGATCGCGGCGATGGGGGCGGTCGATCACCCGCATGTCGTCAAGATCCTCGACGCAGGCGAGGTCGAGGACGGGCGCCAGTATGTCGTGATGGAGCTGTTGGCGGGCGAGTCGCTGGCCCAGACGCTGGCGCGGCTGCGACGGGCTGGCGAGGTGATGCCGCTGGAGCAGGTGGTGGCGATCGGGATCCAGCTCTGCGGGGCGCTCCAGGCGGCGCATGGGCGCGGGATCGTCCATGGTGAGCTGGCGCCGAGCCGGATCTTTCTCGTCAAGGAGGTGGACGGGCGGACCCACGTGAAGCTGCTGGATCTCGGGCTCGGGTCGCGGAGCGCCGCACAAGTCTCGCCGGCGGGGTCGGGCTATGAGGCCCCCGAGGTGGTTAGGGCGGGGAGCGAGGGCGCGGTGGGTCCGCTCGTGGACTTGTTCTCGCTGGGGGTCATTCTTCATGAGTGCACGACCGGGAGCGTGCCCCGGGGCGGCTCGCGCGAGCACGCTTGGGTCGCGACGGTGCCGATGTCGCGGCCCAGTGATGGCGCGCCGGGGGGGGATCTTGCGGCGGGGCTGGCGGCGGTGATCTCGCGGGCGACGGCGCCGCGGCCTGAGGACCGGCTCCAGAGCGCGCGCGCCCTCGGTGAGGCGCTGGCGACGTTGAGTTCGGAGCTGAACCTTAGGAAAAGTCGATCGGGGCGGCGGAGCGGGGAGCCGACGCTACGCGGGGCGTCGGAGGGCCTGCGCGGCCGCGGTGGTGGCCAGCATGACTCGCGATCAGGGCTGGGGTTCGTCGAAGAGGCCGCGGGCGTTGACGTTCGCGTCGTGGAAGACGCGGTGACGGGGCCGCCAGAGGGCGGCGAGGCGACGACTTCGACGCCGTGGGTTGCGGCGGGGGCCCCGCCCTCGTCGCGGCGTGAGAGCCGTGTGGGGGGCTGGGTGGCCGTCGCGTTGGGGGTGTTGGTGGTGGCTGCTTGGGTGTGGATGCCGCCGCAGACGCAGCAGGGGCCCCGCCGCGCGCCGCTTGAGATCATCTCGCTGAGGGCGGGCGCGCAGGCTGATACGAGCGTTGTGGAGGTGGCGGCGGCGCCAGCGGTGATCGGCGAGGTTGAGGTGAATGCGGAGGAGGAGGGGGGCGAGGACGGGGAGGCGAGGGGATCGGCAGCAGCGGCGGAGGACGCAGCGGAGGCGGACGCAGCGGAGGCGGACGTAGCGGCGGACGCAGCGGAGGCGGAGGCGGTCGCCCGGGCAGAGTCCTTGTGCTCGAGTTCTCTGCGGAAGGCGCTTGAGGAGGGGCAGTCGGCGGTGGCCAAGTGCTTGACGGGTAACGGTGTGCTGCTCGAGGAGGGACTGTCGGTGTCTGTGTTGGTGTCGGTGTCGGGCGCGGGGGGGGCGTCGGTCGAGGTGACGCGGCTGTCCCTGCCGAGCGGCGTCCACTTGGATGCGGCGGTGAAGCAGAGGGTGAAGGGGTGCGTCGTCGACGCCTTGAAGGGGGTTGGTGTGGGTTGTTCGGTCGCGGCTTCGCGGAGCAAAAAATATGCGTTCTAGAGCCTCGGGGGTGTGGGTGTGCGCGGTGTGGCTCTTATACGCTTCGGTCGCGCTGGGCGCGGAGGCGCCTGAGGCCAGAGACTGTGTAAAAAAGGTCCGGGAGCTGTTTCGGCGAAACAGCCCCGAGGGCTACCTCGAGGCGGCGAGGGAGGCAGAGCGCTGTTGGGTGGTGGAGGGCCAGCCGCAGCACCTCTATCACGCGGCGCAGGCGCGGGTGAACCTGAGGCACGGGGCGCACGCCGCGATCGATCTTGTGCGTTATAAACGACTCCTCCCGGCGAAGCGGGATGACGGGGTGGTGCGGGGCTTGCTCGAGGAGATCTCGCGCGATCTGGTGGTCAGCGTGGGTCTGACGATCTCACCGGCGCCGTCGGGCGCGGGCGAGCTGGTGGCGGTGTTCTTGGCGGATAGCGGGGGGAGCGCGGCGGTGGATGAAACTCATAAGGTTATGAATGGTGAGGCTCGGGGGGAGATTATTTACTCTCAAGAAGAGCTGGCGGCGCTAGGTTGGCGGCTCTCGCTCGATCCGGGGGAGTGGCGGCTCGCGTGGCGGGATGGATCGCAGTGGGTGACGAAGGCGGATGTCTTGGTCGCAGAGGGGCTCTCGGTGACGCTTGAGCTGCCGCAGGAGGAGGCGTCAGCGCCGGCCCCGGAGGTCGAGGAGCGGCCGTCGGGGTTGTTCGGGGCGCGAGGAGCCGCGGAGCGGGCGGCGAGCGACGAGGCGCCGCCGACGTCGAGGCCAGGTGAGCGGCGTCCGGCGATGATCGTGGGTTTGGGGGCGGGGCTGAGCTTTGGAGTCGGGTTGGGGGTGCTCGGATACTCGGCTCGTATGGACCCGGGAGCGCTGTCGACGGGGCTGAGCGAGGCGGAGAACGCGGCGAGGGGGATAGCGATCGCGGATCGGGGGATGTACGGCTGGAGTGGGGGCGGGCTGGTCGGCGCCGGGATCGGTGGAGGTGTGGCGGCGGTGACCGCGCTGGCGCGGCCGCGGTGGGGTCTTCTGGTCGGAGAGCTTGGGGTGGGGGCGGCGGCGCTGGTCGGCGGGGTCGCTTGGTCGGCCAATGTTGTAAAAGATTATGAAATTTGGACGAGCGATACTAAGGATATCGGCCTAGCGCCGCTGCTGTATGACGCTAGAACGCACTACCATAGCGACGTCGGCTCGGGGCTGCTGTTGGGGTTCGGGGCGGGGTTGATCAGCGGCGCGGCGGTCGCGCTGATCTGGCGGGCCGTGAGCGAGCGGAGGCGGCGTTGAGCGAGCAGGGGCGGGAGCAAGGGCAGGAGCAGGCGGGGCCGCAGGGGTCGCGGGGCGGTTCATGGGCGGTTTATGGGTCGACTTGTCTGGTGATCGTGGCGGCGATGGTGGTGGTTGTGGGGCTGTGGTCTCGCCGGGCGGGGCCGGCCTGTGAGGGGCCGCCCGGGTGCGTGGAGGGGTGGTGGGTCGAGCTGCCAGCGCTCACGGTTCGGTATGGTGATCCCGAGCCGACGTTGGTCGTCGCGCTCTTTGTCGATCTTGAGTCGGCGGCGAGCAGACAGGTGTTTTCGGAGGTTACGGGGGTGATCGGGATCGGCGGCCTGGGGGTGCGCTCTTCTCTGTGGCTGCTGCATGCGCCGGCCGGTGGGTGCGTAGGCGCGTCGGCGAGCGCGCGCGGGTGCGTGGCGGCGCGGGCGGTGGAGTGCGCGGAGGCGGCGGCGAAGGGTCGAGGGGTGGAGGTGGCGGGGCTGCTCTTCGACGCGCAGTGGCCAGGGCCTGCGGAGGAGCGCGGCGAGGAGAGCTCGCTGAAGGCGCAGATCCAGCGCGCGGCCGCCATGATCGGGGTCGAGGATCGTGAGCTGTTCTTCGACCAATGTGTCGAGGCGGACCAGGCGGTCGCGGCGCGGGTCGCGGCGCAGTCGGCGTGGGCGCGTGAGCGCGGGTTGGTGGCGGCTCCCGCGGGGTTTGTGATGATCGCGTCGCGGCTGGCGGTGTTCGACGAGCGGCTGAACGAGGCGTCGCTGCGGCGGGTGGTCCGTTGTTTAGTGGACGAGGGCGACGCGTGTGAGAGGAGTCGCTCGTGAGGGATTGGGGGCTGACCCGGCAGGAGCGCTGGGGGCTGCTTATGGCGGGATTTCTGCTGCCGGTGGCGGCGGCGACGGTGGCGCGGTTGATGTTGGCCCCGCCGAGGGCGCCCGCGCCCGCGCAGGTGGCGGCGTCGGCCTCGATCCCCTGCGATCCGACGCGATTCTCGGCTGGAGGGGCGGGGTATTGCGCGGCGGGATCGATCTGTGTGGCGGGGTCGTGCCGCGCGCTGCTGTCGGAGGGCCGCTGCGCCGCGACAGGAGAGCGCTGCTTGACGGGGTCGTGTGAGCCGGGGCTGGAGCTGCAGGGAGGGCGCTGTGTGCGGCCGGAGGAGGCGAGGTTGGCGGCGTGGATGTGCCGCGGGTCGGCCGAGTGGGAGCGGACGATCGTGGAGATGAGGCGCGTCTGCGCGCAAGAGGCGGGGGAGCGCGACGCGTCGCTGACCGCGACTCGGTGCGGCGAGGCGCTGTGGGAGCGGGTGAATCGGACGAGCGAGGGCTTTGAGCGGGGCTTGCTGGAGCTGCCGGAGACGTTCTCGGTGCACTTTCCCAACGCTGAGCCACGAGAGGCGCGGGGTGCGTCGCGCTGGCCCGATCCGGCGACGCGGGCGTTCTATAAGTCGGCCCTCGCGGAGCGCGCGAGGACGGGGCGCTTGGCCGAGGCGCGGGTGATCTTCGTGATCGGGCGGGCGAGCGTGCAGAGCGGTACCGAGGCGGTGAACGAGGCGCTGGCGCTGCGGCGCGCGGACTTGGTGGCGGCGCTGCTCGGGGAGCTGCTGGCAGGGGACGTGAAGATCCTCCGCTGGGCGATGGCGAGCAAGTTTCGGCTGCCGCTCAGCGAGTTTCAGCGGGGTGGGCACCCTGCGCCGGTCGCGTGGGATGAGGCGGCGTCAAGCCGCCTTCGGGCGCGTTTCGTGGGCGAGGAGGTGGCGGTGAGCCCGGCGGACGCGGAGGCGCTGGACGAGGAGATCAACCGCGTGGCGCTGGTGGTGCCGCTGGCCTGCGATGGGACGGAGCTGTTTCCCCGGCCCTCCTTTCGCGGGCGCCTGGGGGCGCGGCGGGGCGACGGGAGACTGTAAGGACGTGTGACGATGATCAGGATCGTGATTGAACGCGCCGACCAACCGGCGACCGTGCGAGTGTTCCCACAAGACTCGGTGACCGTCGGGCGGGCTAGCGGTGTGGACTGGTGCCTGCCGTTTCAGGACGTCTCGCGCGAGCACTGCCGCTTCTCGCGCGAGGGCGGGCGATTCTTCATCGAAGGCCTCAGTGAGCGCAGCCCGATCTATATCAATGGTCGGAGAGCCCACGGACTTACGACGATTACTCCGGAGGATCGGATCCGCTTCGGGCTCTGCTCGGCGCGGCTCGGGGCCGGGGGCGAGGAGAGGCGCGATATCGCGGCCGATGGCGAGGTCGATCGCGAGGCGGCGCCGGCCGCGGTGGAGCCGGCGCCAGCCGTGCGGGGGGGTCGCGGTGAGGTGCGTGAGGCCCGCGCTCCCGTGGAGCGACCTCCGGAGGCGGCGATCGATGCGCCAGGGGAGGTCGCGACGCAGGCGCCAGCGGGGGGCGGTGCGCCCGGAGATATGTCAGAGATCGTGCACAAGGCGCTGCGTTGGCGCGAGCTCGACCGGCCGCGGACGCACCTGCTGCGGGGTGAGCCGCTGCGGCGCGGAGAGGTATGGTTAGCCGCGGCGGGAGGGGGCGCGCTGGGGGCGGATGGGGCGCTTGTGCGGCAGTATATTGAGACGAGCGCGGGGATGCGGCGGATGAGGCGGCAGCAGCGGGGGATCGGCGCGGCGTTGATCGCCGGTGCGCTGCTCGGGGGGGTCGCGACGGCGAAGGTGCTGGCGAGCGAGGTGATCTTTGATGCTCAGGCGCTGCTCGGGCCAGGGACGCGGGGCTGTCAAGAAGGCGAGATGGCGCGCGCGAGGTCGCGCCTCAAGGGAGCGGAGCAGGCGAAGGAGGAGCGGGTGGCGATGATGCTGTCGCTCTACGCGATGAGGCTGGCGGAGGGGAGCCGGTGTCCGGAGGCGGCGGAGGTCGAGGCGGCGCTGCGCGACCGACTCGCGGGTTGGGGTGAGCAGGTGCTTGGGGTGCATCGTGAGGGGGGGGCTGTGGTCGCTGCGATCTCGCCGGATCAACGATGGGCGGCGACGGCGCACGCGGACGGGGAGCTCTTGGTATGGAGCGTGGCTGAGGGGCTGGAGCCGAGGAAGGAGATGGGGATGAAGGCGCGCTCGCTCGCGTGGAGCCATGATTCACGCTATCTGATCGTGGGCGGTGCGGACGGCGCGGGGACGCTCTTGGGGGTCGAGCGCGGCGAGATCCGGCGTGTGGGCGCGCTCAGGAGTCACCTGGGGGCGATCTCGACGATCGCGGTGAGCCGCAGCGGTGACTTGATCGCGACGGGTGATCCACGCGGCCGTGTGCTCCTCTCGACGATCGCCGCGGGCGGCGCGCCAGGGGGCGAGGTCGACGTGTATGAGCTGGGGAGCGGGGCGCCGGTGCACCAGCTGTTCTTTGACTCGAGCGGGCAGCGGGTCTTCGGCCGGGTGGGCGATCGTGTGGAGATCTGGACGCTCGGCAAGGGCGGGCGGCTTGGCAGCCCGAAGCGTCTCAATAGTGACCTCAAGGTGACGACGATCGACGTCAGCCGCGAAGGAGACAGCCTGCTCGTCGGCGCCGCCTCGGGTCAGGTGTATCTGTGGTCGGGGAAGGGGTCCTCGTATCAACCAAGGATGATCCACGACGGGACGGTCGGTATCAAACATGTGGCGTTCGTCCCGACCCGAGAGGCCGCGCTGATCGCGACCACGACGAAGAAGCTGCTGATCGTCGACTATCGCGCGCCTGTGCGCGGTAAGTCTGAGTACGGAAAGCACGTGTTCCAAGAGACAGCGGACGAGATCGAGCGGTTGATCGTCGATGGTTTTGGGGGGCGGGCGCTGGCGGTGCAGAGGGGGGGGAGCGAGCTGTTCGACCTGAAGACCCTCCGCCGAGCGCCGCTGGTGCGCCTCGGCGCGGGCGCGGGGCGTTGGGCCGCGGTGGGCTCGGCGGTAGGGCACTCGCGGGTCGTGTCTGGATCGGAGGACGGGCGCGTCGCTCTCTGGGACATCCGGGCCGATGAGGGCAGCGGAGGGGCGTTTGTGATGAATGACCACCGCGATGAGGTGAACGCGGTCGCGCTGGCGAGCGACGGCGCGACGTTGGTGAGCGGGGGGCGTGATGGGGTGGTGCGCGTGACGACGGTGAATGAAGGGAGCCTGAGTCCGCGGAGCGCGTGTGAGATCGGGGCGCCGATCGATCGGATCGCGCTGGGGGGCGAGAGGATCGCCGTCGCGGCGCAGCAGCGGGTCTTTGTGTGCAATGGGGCGGCCGAGCGGCCGACGCCGCAGGAGCTCGAGGGATCGATGGAGGTGATCGTCGCGATTGAGTTCAGCCGCGGCGGCGACTGGTTGGTGGCGGTCGACCGCGGCGGCTCGATCTCCGGCTGGGAGAGCAAGAGCACGTCGATGGCGACGAAGGCGTCTCTGCGGGAGGAGGTGCGCGGGAGCGTGACCGATCTGGCGGTCTCCAGGGGGCACTTCGCGGTCTCCACGGCCGGCGAAGAGACGGGCTCGGTGGTGGTGTGGCCGCTCTCATCCGGCACGAGGCGGCGTGAGGAGAAGAGGGACCAAGAAGGCGCCGGGGACCAGTGGACGCAGGTGGCGCTGCACGTGGGCGGCCAATACGTGGCCGCAGGGGCGAGTGAGGGGTCCGTGCGGGTGTGGAAGCTGGGAGAGGACGGATCCGCGGCCAAAAAGATGAAGCTGGCGGCGGCGGTCTCTTCGCTGGAATTCTCGCCGGATGAGGGGCAGATCAAGGTCGGCGCGGGCGATGTTTATGGGAATGTGGCGCTCTTGGAGGTCGGGTCGGAGAAGGAGCAGAAGCTGAAGCCTACGCAGACAGAGAACAATGAGGTCCGGATCGCCTTCGCCTCGCCAGACTCGTTGGTCGCGGTGATCGGCCACGAGGTGTTTAGGTACGACCTCGGGGGATCGGGGGCGCCGGTGCGGCTCCGCGGGCATACGTGGCCGATCTCGAGCTTCGCGACCGACGGGCGAGGTAATTATGTGGTGACAGCGAGCTATGATCATAGCGTTCGGGTGTGGCCGCTGCGTGAGCCTGGGGTCCGGCGGCTGGTGTGTCGGCGCTACGAAGGGGGGCTGAGCAAGGAGGAGTGGGCGCAACTCCTGCCGCAGGAGCCGTGGGTCGAGCTGTGCGGATCGCAGTGACGGCCCAGGGCGGAGCTATCACCCGCCGCTCTGCGCGATGAACGGCCCGCGCAGGGTCTGCGTGCGCCGGTGTGTGCGCCGTCGGGGCTGATCATCGCAGTTGAGGCGGACGCGCTCGCCGTCGAGTGAGATGTCGTCGTTGGCGCGGACTTGTACGCTGCCGAGCGTCGCCTCGATCGCCTGCTCCTGCGCCTTGAGGGAGAGCGCGCCGTCGGTCTCGATCTCGACGCCGAGGCGCCCGCGCAGCCGCAGCCGCTCCGCGTCGACCGTGAGGGCGCCGGAGCTCTTGAGGGTCAACGCGGCGCCTTCGAGGCGCACCTCGAGGCCGCGTGGGGATACGTGCACCGTCAGCGCTACCAAGCCGTCGGCGCCGGCGATCCGGATGAGGTCGCCGCCGCGGGCCCGGTCGATCTGTAGCGTGTGCGCGTCGCTCAAAGCCAACGTCTGGGGTTGGGTTTGTTCGTGGGTTTGTGGTGGTGCCTGGCCGTGGTTCATGCTCAACCCCAATTCTCTCCGCTCAATCGGGTCGCCGGTCATGAGGGCACCACCGCGATCTCGAGGTCGTCGAGGCTGGGCCGACCCGGCCTCCAACCCGTCGGCAGCGCCGCGCTCGCCCGCCACACCAGCGAGACCAGCCGCTCCTCGACCAGCAGCGCGACCGTGTGCGGCACCAAGTCTACGGGCAACGACCGGCCGCCGGCCCGGACCCGCACGTCCGGACGATCGCCGGGCAAACGCGCCGCGAGCTCGCCCTCACGGCAGAGACCCCTGGTCACGATGACCTCATCTCCGCGCAGGTGCGGCGTCGTGAGGCCCAGGGACGCGCCGTTGAAGAGCCGTGGGTCCAATCGATAGCCCTCCTCGGCGCCCGCGAGCCGCCGTATGTAGTCCGCGGGTAAGTGACCGAGCGCCGCCTCGGCCACCCCAGAGGGCGGGGTCGCGGCCGGAAACGCCCCGGCGAAGGCGCAGCGCGGGAACCATCCCACGTCGAGCCAACCGAAGCCGCCCGGCAACGGCTGACGATGCCACCCCCTCGGATCGCCCACCACGACGCGGTCGGGGCGCAGCAGCGAGTCAGGCCGCTCGATGTTCGGTAGCAGCAGTCCGTCGACCAATTCTGGCCGGTTATGGACCACGTAGCCGCGACCTGCGGGGTTACGCGGGTACGCGCCTGGTACGCTCATGAGCTGCCTCAGCGCCTCTTCGGCGCCCCGCGGCGGCCCTAGGTGTCCGACCGTAGGATCGACCCCACCGTACGCGCGGTCATATCCGAGCGGCAGGGTCTCGAATGGTTCGGGCGGCGAGATCGCCGGCGCGCCGCCGCTTCGCCACGAGCAGCGGCGATCTCCCGTCACCAGCAGCCGCGAGGCGCGGCCGAGGTGCGGCAGCTCGACCTCGACCTGCATTTGCACGCATGATCCTCCAGGGGCGTAGGCGCGGCCGAAGACGACGACGTCGGTCGCGACCTTGAATGGGGCGACGTCGAGCTCGGCGCGCCACGACGGATCGTAGCCGCCTGTCGGCGGATCTGCGGTCGTGTCGAGCGGGAGCTGCGCTTCGGCGGGTACGGCCCGTCCGTCGGCTCGGAGCGCGTAGGTGCGCTTGGTGAGCACCGAGACGAGCGGCCGGCCGTCGGCGTCAAGGGCGAGGCAGGAGATGTGTGGGGACCAATTCATAATGTCGGATCACACCGTCAACACTGGGACAGGATCGAGCAGCGCCGAGATCGGCGAGGGCGCGGAGGTCGGCGGGGGGGTGTCCGCGAGGTGCTCATCGATCGCGATCGACAGCTCCCGCAGCCGGTCGGACGTGGCGCGGTCGACTAGCTCGGCGGAGAGATATTCGGCGAGGTCCTGGGGCGCGTCCTTGATGGCGTCGCGGATCTTACCGTCGAGGAATTCGAGCACAGCGGGGCTGAGGGGCGCCTTGGCGAGCGTCGGCTTGATGTGGGGATAGAGCCGGCGTGCCATAAACTCGACGTATTTCTCCTGTGCGGCTCGGATCGGGCGGACGCTGAAGAGCTTGCCGATGAGCAGGCTGTTCAATTCGTCGATACCGCCGCGGATGTAGCCGCAGATCAGGTCGCCCCAAGAGAAGCCATAGCTCACGGTGGTCGCGATGGCGGAGACGTTCAAGCCGAGCGGCATGGGGACCGGATCGGCGCACACCTGAAACATCGCGAGGGCGTGCCACCAGGCGGCCTGCTCGCCGTTGACCAGGATCGTCGCCTTGCCGAAGATGCAACTGCACTGCGAGGACGCGATATGGAGGGCCAAGATCGGGGTCGGCGGGCCGTATGGCACGTGGGGGATCATGTGGCCCATGTCGTGGCCGAGCTGGACCGCGCCAGAGCCCTCGTAGTGGACGTCGGTGGAGATGGCGGCCGAGATCTGCGAATAGCTCAGCGGCAGGAATAGGACCTCGGCGTGCGGGATAATAGGGGGCAAGAGCGGCGGGGTGACCGTGTGCGGCACGATCGGCGCGACGACGGAGGTCGCTCCGCGGAGGCTGAAGACACGAGTCATGGCGAATCGCTCCTGGCCGGGCCGGTAGGGCCGGCGAACGAGAGTCGAACCCGCCGGATCTGCTTGGGGATCAGTCGGTAGCGAAACGACGCCCTGTAGGTCGCGATGAGCCGGCGCTCGCCGACCAGCACGCCCAAGGTGTCCATCCGCGCGGCGATCCTGTGCGTCTTCGGGCCGAGCTCCACCTCGGCGACCAACTCGAGCCGCGGCGACGTGAAGTGGAAGCTGCCCGAGGGGTCGACGCCGGTCAACACGCCGCGGGTGCCCGGCGCTAGATCAGGCACGACGAGATCCGGGTGCGCACAGGAAAAAACGGCCGGGTTCAGGCGATAGGCGCCCTTCTCCGCGTCGAGGAGCTCGACGCTGCGACGGAGGTGGATCGCTGACTGTGGGCTCAGCGGGGCCCAGCCGGCGACCCGCGGCCGATCTCGCCATGACGCCGTCCGATCGCGAGGATCCTCGATGTTCGGCAGCAGGGCCCCCTCCGCGTGTGCCTCCTCTTCCACGAAGCCCCGACCCTCGGGGTTATCGGGCCACACGAGCGGCTCGCCGCGCGCGAGCGCCTGGCCGCCGAACGCGCGCGCGTAGGTGAGCGGCATCGTCACGAACGGCGCCGGGCTGGTCGGCCGCAGGGAGCGCGTCCACCTGCGGTCGCCGATGATGTGCAGCGTCCGCGCCAAAGCTCCGAGCCGCAGCCCGACCGCCATCGCCGCCGTCGGCCGCCCTCCGGGCGCGTGCGCCAGCGCGTGGACGAAGAGATCGACGCCAGGTCGATAGGGCACCTGATCGGACGGATAGGCCCCCAGCGGCGTCTGCTCGGGCTCCGTGAGGATCTCGACCCATTCGGCCGGGCATAATTCGGTCGAGCCGTCAGGCGCCGCGGCGAACGCGGCCTTGGCGACGACGACGCACAACATCAGCCCTGGCTCGGGCTCGCCGCGAAAGATCCGCGCGCACAGGCCGGTGGTGTCCTCCAATTCCATATCGTGTCCGGGTGTTCGACCGGACCGGGCCCGCTGTTGCGCCCCTTAGGGTGTGATTTTTCGCGCGGCCGATGTGCGCCTCTTCGAGCGGCGGCCGGGGGCGGCGGGGTGGTCGATCATGGGGGTCGCTCAGGCTACCGTCGCCACCGATGACCTCGCCCGCGCCCGTGATCTTGTGGCAGTCGCCGCCGTGCTGGGGGACGCCGAGCTCGAGCCCCTTCTGCATCAAGCTGGAGGCGTGGCTGCGGATGGGGGGAGTGGCGTACGAGGCGCGGGTGATCGCCGGGCTGCCGCGCTCGCCGACCCGCAAGATCCCGTACGTGGAGCTGGCCGACGGGCGGCTCATCGCCGACTCGGGGGTGATCATGGAGACGCTGGGGCGCGAGCGCGGGATCGATCTCGACGCGGGCCTGGACGCGCGGGCGCGCGGGCTCGCGGTGGCGGCGCGGCGGCTGCTGGAGGACCACCTCTACTGGGTGATCGCGTGGGACCGGTGGGTCCCGGAGGCGCACTGGACGAAGACGCGGCAGGCGTACTTCGGCGGGCTGCCGGGGCCGCTGCCGTGGCTGGTGCCGCCGTTCGCCCGCCGCGCGGTGCGGCAGGCGCTGCATGGGCAGGGGTTCGGGCGGGTGAGCGACGCGGCGATCCTCGATCGTTTGAACGAGGACCTCGACGCGCTCTCGGCCCTCCTCGGCGATCAGGAGCACCTCCTCGGCCAGCTCGCGACGATCGACGCGATCCTCTTTGCGTTCGTGCTGGCGGCGCTGCAGCCGCCCTTCGACGGGCCGGTGCAGCGGGCGGTGGCCGAGCGGACCAACCTGGTGCGCTTCTGCGAGCGCTTCGAGCGGCGATGGTTCAGCCCGTGATCACAGGGCGCTCAGGGTCGCGAGCACGAGCACGAGCTCGGCGAGCGCGGCCTTGTCCGCGGGGTTGAGATCGTGGGCGGCATCGGAGGGCCCTCGTTTAGGTGGGGCAGTCGAAGCCTTGTAAGATCAGATCCTCGCCCTCGCGCTCGAGGGCGGCGCCGAGCTTCTTGCTCAATGCCTCCATGCGGGCGCGGACGACCTTGCCCATGGTCTTTTGGGCAGGTACGGGGTGGGGGGAGGGGGAACGCTTTATATAGGCGGGGTGGAAGGTGGCGCGCTCGATGCACCCGCGCGGGGCGGCGAGGCGGAGGCGGAGGACGCCGGTGAGGCGGGGGATCTCGCCTGTGTTCTCGAAGAGAAAATTGCCGAGGCTGTAGGCGATGAGGCCGCCCTTGTAGCGCTCGAGGCCCTGGAGGACGTGAGGGTGGTGGCCGATGACGGCGGCGGCGCCGAGGTCGATGAGCTGGCGGGCGGCGGTCTGCTGAATTTTGGCGGGCTCGTCGATGTACTCGTCGCCCCAGTGGATGAAGACGAGGAGGGCGTCGTGATCGGCGGCGGCTTCGCGGAGCAGGGGGCCGAGGTGCTGGGCGAGCTCGCGGGCGGGCGAGAAGGGGAGGCGGGGGGCGTGGTCGAAGTCGGGGGCGTTGCGGCGGGTGCTGACGGCGATGACGCCGACGCGCCAGCCCTTGGACTCGAGGGTCTCGACGCGGAAGAGGGGCTCTTCGCTGCGGCCGGCGCCGAGCGGGACGATGCCGTGCTCGCGGAGGATCGCGGGGGTCTCGGTCATGCCCTGGACCCGCAGATCATAAAAATGATTGTTGGCGAGGCTGACGGCGGAGATCCCGGCGTCGACGAGGTGCGCGGTCATCTCGGCGGCGGCGCCGAAGCGGTAGATGGTGCCGATCGGGCTGCGGTCAGGGAGCACTCGGGCGAGGGGGGTCTCGAGGTTGGCGACCACGAGGTCGGCGGCTAAGAGGGGGCGGATCTCCTCAAAAGGGTGCTCGTCAGGGCCGGGGATCGGGTCGTAGCCGTCGTCGCGGTAGCGGCCGAAGATAATGTCGCCGACGAAGGTGAGCTCGAGCGGGGCTTCGGGGGGCGAGCGTTGTGGGGCTGGGGCGTCGGCGGTGGGTTGATCGGCGAGGGCCTGGGCGGCGATGAGGGGCGGCGATGCGGCGGGCTCGGGGGCCGGCGGCGGCGGCACGGGCACGCTAGGGGCCTTGGGCCGGGCTTCGGCGTCGAGGCCGGGTTGGCCGGTGCAGGCGGTGAGCGCGGCGAGCAGCGCGAGGAGCGGTGAGCGGGGGCGACGCACGGCGAGGGAGCATGCCGACTCTTCGGCGGCGCCGCCACTTCAGGGCGGACGCTTGGACGCGGCGGCCGCGGGCCGCTATCGTTCGCAGATGCGAACTATTCTTCTTGGTCTTCGGCGTGATCTTTTTGCGGCGCTCGGGGTGATGGCGCTGGCTCCGGCCTGTGCTGGGGATGACGGCTCTTCTGGGACGAGCGGGTCCTCCGCGAGCAGCGAGGGGACGGGCTCGACGAGCGGCGACCCGAGCAGCGAGGCGGGTACAGACTCGGACGCTTCGACCTCGGCGGGGACTTCGACCTCAGGCTCGACGACGAGCGCGGGCTCGACGAGCGAGGGGTCGACGAGCGCGGGGTCGACGAGCGAGGGGTCGACGAGCGAGGGGTCGACGAGCGAGGGGTCGACGACGGAGACGACGACGGATACTGAGGGGGCGGAGTGTGATCCGGTGCCGGTGCCGCCGCCGTCCTATGAGCCGGCGTACGCGTGCTTTCCGCTGCCCGACGGGCTGAGCTCGTGTGAGGAGTGCGGCGAGGAAGACTGTCTCTTGGGCAAGCTTAATGAGGTGATCACGGGCGACCCGTTCTTCTGCTCGGCGACCGGCCTGATCGTCCTGTGCGGGCCGGACCCGAAGGCGAAGGAGGGGGAGTGCTGCTACCACGCGGCGCACTTGGGCGTGGTGTGCGAGGGGCGGCCGCTGCGGGTCGATGGGGAGGTGCGGGCGGCCGCGGTGGTGCGGCGCGATGGGTGGTCGAGGGGTGGGCCCTGGGGGCTGGATGTGGGGGCGCTCGACGTGAAGACGCGGGCGGCGCTGGCGGCGGCGTGGGCCGAAGACGCGGCGATGGAGCACGCGTCGATCGCCGGCTTCGCGCGGCTAATTTTGGAACTGATGCGCGAGGGGGCGCCGGCGGGGCTGATCATGGAGGCGCAGGCGGCGCTAGGCGACGAGGTGGAGCACGCTCGGGCTTGTTTTGCGATCGCAGGGGCGTTGGCCGGGGCCGCGCAGGGCCCGGGGGCGCTGTCGCTGGCGGGCGTGTCGCTGGGCGAGGGCGAGGGGGCGCGGGCGGGGCTCGTCGCGCTGGCGGTCGAGACGGTGATCGAGGGGTGCGTGGGCGAGACGCTGGCGGCGGCGCTGGCGAGGGTGGCGGCGGTGGAGGCGCGCTCGCCGGCGGTGCGTGACCTTTTAGAGAAGATCGGCGAGGACGAGGCTCGGCACGCGGCGCTGGCGTGGAAGATCGTCGGCTGGGCGATCGAGCAGGGCGGCGCGGCGGTGAAGGGAGCGGTGAAGGAGGCGCTGGCGGCGGCGCTGGCGAGGCCGCCGCAGGCGCGGGCTGTCCCTTCGGACATTGTTGCCGCGGGCGGGGAGGCGAGCTGGCGGGCGTGGGGGCGGCTGAGCGCGGCGGCGGAGGCGGCGACGATCCGCGAGGCGATGCGGGCGGTGATCGGCCCGTGCGCGGCGGCGCTGCTGGGCGAGGCGACCGCGACGGAGCGGGCGGTCGCAAGGCCTGACCGAAGAGACATGTCGCTGCGCGCGGCGGTCTAAGGCGACGGGCGGCGCGGTCTAGCACGCCGCAGGCGCCCGGCTAGTGTCGGTCGGGAGATGAGGTCTCGGGCCTGGGGGCTCTCCCGGCTGACTTAAGAGGCATGTCGCGTGCGTCGCCGCGGCGCCGCTCGGGCTCGCGGGGTGATCAGTACGCGGCGGGGTCTTCGGCTTCGGCCTCGGCCTTGGCCTCGGCTTCGGCCTCTTCTTGGGCTTCGACGGTGTAGCGGGCGGTGGGTCGGCTGTGCAGGCGGGGGAAGGGGATCTCGTCGCCGGTGGCCTCGCACACGCCAAAGGTGCGGGCGTGGATCCGCGCGAGCGCGGCGTCGACCTCGCTGAGGCGGCGGCGCTCGTGGCCGGCGAGGCCTTGGCTCAAGGCGCGGGCGGCCTCGGAGGCGGCGAGGTCCTGGTGGTCGCCGGTGTCCATGGCGAAGGCGGCGCTGTCGCGCACGAATTCGCCCGCGCGGGCGAGGATCGCGGCGCGCTCGTCGAGGAGGAGCTGCTTGAGGGCGGCGATCTGGGGCTCAGTGAGGTGGTGCATGGGCGCGCTCGGTCGAGGTCGCGCATGGTGACGCGAGGCGACGCGCCGAGCAAGGTCGATGTCGTGGTATGGGTGATCGGGTGCGCGATCGCGGCGAATTCGACTACGACTTCATCATCATCGGCTCGGGGTTCGGCGGCAGCGTGTCTGGGCTGCGGCTGACCGAAAAAGGCTACCGAGTGCTGATGCTCGAGAAGGGACGCGAGCTGAAGGCGGCCGACTTCCCGAAGACGAATTGGGACCTGAGGCGGTGGCTGTGGATGCCGGCGCTGGGCTGGCGGGGGCTGTTTCAGATGCGCTTCTTCCGGCACGTGACGGTGCTGGCTGGGGTGGGAGTGGGCGGCGGCTCGCTGGTGTACGCGAACACGCTGCCGATCCCCAAGCGGCCCTTCTTTAAGGCGAAGTCGTGGGCGCACCTGGCCGACTGGGAGCAAGAGCTGGCGCCGCACTACGCGACGGCGCGCAAGATGCTGGGCGCGGTGAAGAACCCGACGGTGACGCCGGTGGACCGAATTTTGAAGAAGGTGGCGGACGCGCGGGGGGCGGCGTTCGAGCAGCCGCACGTGGCGGTGTACTTCGGTGAGCCGGGGAAGACGGTCCCGGACCCGTACTTCGGCGGCGAGGGGCCGGAGCGCACGGGCTGCAACTTGTGCGGGGGCTGCATGACGGGCTGCCGCCACGGGGCGAAGAACACGTTGGATAAGAACTACCTCTATTTGGCGCGCAGGCAGGGGATGAAGCTGCAGGCCGACACGGAGGTGACGGCGGTGCGGCCGCTGGCAGAGGGTGGGTATCGGGTGGAGGCGCGTTATGGCGCGAGCGCGCTGGGGCGGCGTCTTCAGGTGTTTACGGCGCGGCAGGTGGTCTTCGCGGGGGGGGTGCTGGGGACGGTGGAGCTGCTGTTAAAGATGCGCGCGGACCCGCAGGGGCTGCCGGGGCTGTCGCCGCGGCTGGGGCACACGGTGCGGACGAACTCGGAGTCGTTGATCGGGGTGATCGGGTCGCAGCGCGAGCACGACCTGTCGCGCGGGATCGCGATCGGCTCGATGATCCAGACGGACGAGCGCTCGCACCTCGAGCCGGTGCGTTATTCGGCGGGCTCGGGGTTCTTTAGGACGATGCTGGCGCCGCACGTGAGCGGCGAGAGCAGCCCGGTGCGGGTGGCGAGGATGCTGGGCACGATCGCGCGGCACCCGCTGCGCTTCTTGCGGGCGATCACGGTGCCCGATCTGGCGAAGTACAGCATCATCTTGCTGTATATGCGCAGCGCGGAGGGGACGCTGCGGATGCGCCTGGGTAAGCTGCGCGGGGCGCTGGCGACCGGGCTGGAGAGCGGCGAGCGGCCGAGCGCGTCGATCCCCGAGGCGACCGCGCTGGCGCAGGAGATCGCGGGTCATGTCGATGGGTCGGCGTACTCGATGATCAACGAGACGCTGCTGAATATCCCGACGACCGCGCATATTCTAGGGGGCTGCTGTATGGGTGACTCTCCCGAAACTGGGGTGATCGATAAGCAGCACCGGGTGTTTGGTTATGAAGGCCTGTTCGTGATCGACGGGTCGGCGATCTCGGCGAACTTGGGGGTGAACCCGTCGCTGACGATCACGGCGCTGGCCGAGCGGGCGATGAGCTTGATCCCGCGGCGGGCGGAGCCGCTGTAGCGGAGAGGGCGCGCTCAGGGGGTGTGGTCGAAGGTGAAGCGCTGGATGATCCGGTCGCCGCCGAGCTCGGTCATGGCGCTGAGCGAGGCGCCGCCGCCGTGGTCGTACTCGAGGCCGCGGGTGCCCTCGCAGGCGCTGGCGTCGCCGGCGTCGTAGTCGAGGCCGCGGGAGGAGCAGCCGGCGGCGGCGGGGTCGATCTTGCCGCCGGACAAGACGGCCTCGAGCTGCGGGAGGGCGGACTTGGCGGCGACGACGTGCACGGTCTCTAGGCCGATGTCCTCGGCGTTGAGGCGGAAGGCGCCAGGAGGGGGCGGGAGCTGGAGGGGGCTGCCGCCGGGGAGGGGGTTCTTCGCGGGGATCCGGGGGTCGGGGAAGATGACGGAGACCTCGCCGCTGGGGGTGACTTGATAGAGATAGACGTAGGCGGGGCGCGAGGGGGTGAGCTCGAAGGTGAGGCGGGCGCCGGTGGGCAGGCGGGCTCCGTCGCGGATGACCGATGGGTCAGCTTCGCCTGGCTTTTGGGCCATAACCCTGAGGTCGAGCTCCAAGGTGGTGCGCTCCTCGGTCGGCACGACGGTCTGGTACATGGCGGCGAGCGCGGCCTGGTAGGCGGCGGAGTCGGGGGCGTTGGCGAGCTGCATGAGCATGCCGTCGAGCTGCTCCATCTTCTCGCGCATGGCCCGGCTCTCGCGCCGGTAGTCGTCGGCGGAGTAGATGCCGGCGTTGTACTCGCGGCACATGCCCTTCCAGCGGGCGAGGTAGCGCTCGACGACCTGGTCGATCTGGCGCACCGCGTTGATCGAGGACTTGGCCTCGACGGCGCCGAACTTGCTGGCCTCGACGCGGCCCTCGACGACGCGGCCTTGGTACTCGATCTCGGTGTCGCAGTCGATCTGGCCCGGGCCGGGGGCGCGCTTGCAGGCGCCCGCGAGGGCGAGCGCGAGCGAAGATGAGAGGCAGAGCGAGACCACGAGGAGTCGCGCACAGGGGGCTGCGAGGCTGCGCATGGGGCTGAGGCTCCGGGTCGAGGGGAGGATTGTCAAGGTCGAAGGATCTCTCCGCTTCGGCGGTCACGCGCGAATGTGTGCTTCGCGGGAGGAGGCAGAGAATAGGCCGATGAGGGCAAAATCCGCGAGTGTTATCATTTTCGCGCGCTCGACGAGAGGCGCTCGTGGTGGCGTTTTGAAAAGCTTAAAAAGTATATTCGGCGGACATGAGCTCCGTGGACTTGAGGGCGCGCCTGCGCGGTCGTGTGTTGGTGTGGGGTCTGGCGATCGCGGCGTCGGCGGCGGGCGTGACGCCAGGGGAGGCGCGCGCGGCGGCCTACGATGAGGCGGCGGGGCGGCGGGCGTTGGATGAATTCAACCGCGGCCTGACGATGCTGCGAGGCGGCGACCTGGCGGGGCTGGCGGTCGCGAAGGCGGCGATGGCGACGATGACGTCGGCGCTGGGCGCGGACCACCCGACGACCCAGCAGGCGAGCACGGCGCTGCTGATGGCGCGCTTCCAGGTGCGCTCGGTGAAGCTGCAGCTGGCGCTGCAAAATACGACGCCGACCGGGCTGAAGATGACGAGCGTGTGGGCGGTGAGCCTGGCGAGGGAGCTGCTCAAGGAGGGGAACGAGGCGCTGGCTCGCGGCGATAAGGGGGCGATCGCCAAGCTCGAGCAGGCGTACGTGTACGTGCTCTTCGGGGTGCGTGACCCGATGACGCCGATCGTCGCGGAGTACAGCGGGGCGCTGAGCTCGGCGCACCAAAAATTCGGGGCGGCGGCGCTGGCGGAGGGGATCGAGGACGGCGACGTGCCGACGAGCGCGGTGGTGCCGACGATCTTGCTCTCACAAGAGATGAAGGCGCTGTACGAGCAGGCGGCGGCGGCGGCGGACTCGCGCGACTGGGCGCGAGCGGCGAAGAACCAGGAGCTGCTGGTGGCGCTGCTCGAGCGCGAGCTGGGGCCGAACGCGGACGAGCTGCCGCGCTGGTGGGGCGAGCTGGCGCTCTACTACTCGGCCGCGGGGCGGGTGGACGAGGCAGAGGCGGTGTTGGCCCGCTGGGAGAAGCGGGTGTTCGAGCGCTACGGGGCCCAGAGCGCGCAGGCGCGCGACTTCTACCAGACCGTGGTGGTGATGTTCTTGTCGCGCGGCGATGTGGCGCGGGCGACGCTGTACCGCGAGAAGGCCGGCGCGCTGGCCCGCAAGGCGCCGAAGAGCGACGAGTCGGTGATCCGGCTGCTGCTGCAGGTGGCGGACAGCCGGGTGACGACGCGGCGCTTGCCGGAGGCGAAGGAGCTGCTGGCGGAGATCGAGGGGCGCTTCAAGGCGATCGGCGCGGCGGCGCCCGAGAACCGGCTGCGCTTCGTGGTGATCAAGGTGGGCCTGCTGGACGCGGAGGCGGCGAACAAGCCGCCCGCGGAGGCGGCGAAGGCGCTGGCCGAGGCGAACAAGCTGCTGGCGGAGGCGGAGTCGCTGGCGGAGAAGATCGACGATCGAGAGTCTCGCTTCCTGTTCTATCGGACAGCCGCGGAGCACGCGCAGAGCGCGGGCGAGTTCCCGACGGCGGGGCGCTACTACGCGCGGGCGGGCGAGCTGGGGAGCGTCTCCGGGCCGGTGACCTCGGGCATGTTCGAGGCGGCGGCGATGATGTACTGGTCGGCGGGGCGGGTCGATGAGGCGATCGCGCTGGCGGACAAGGCGGGCGCGGTGATGGACGCGCTGCTGCCGACGCTGCTGATCAGCGGCACGGACGCGGAGAAGCGCCGGCAGTTGTTGTTGGCGACCGCGCAGATCGATCCGCTGCTGTCGCTCAGCGCGGACGGGTTCCCGCAGAACGCGGCGGCGGCGGCGGTGGCGATGCGGACGCTGGTGCGCCGCAAGGCGGCGGTGCTCGACGCGCTCACGCGGACGGGCGAGGTGGTGCGGGCGCGGGAGACGGCGGACGGGCAGGCGCGGCTGGTCGCGCAGGCGTCGCTGCGCGAGGCGCTGGCGGCGATGGTGTATCACCCGGCGCCGCGGAGCTTCTACGACGACGCGGAGCGGGCGAAGCTGCTGGTCGACATCGAGGCGTCGGAGCGCGGGCTGGCGCAGGCGGCTCAGGGGGCGCCGAGCGAGGCGCCGGTGAGCTTGGAGGCGATCCAAGGGAGCTTGCCGGCGGACGGAGCGTTGGTGGAGTTTGGGGTGTATCGGCCAAAAGATCCGCGGGCGCGCGGGCGCGATCAGGACCCGTCGACGGCGGCGCAGTATGTGGCGTTCGTGCTGCCGAAGTCGGGGCCGGTGACGGCGATCCCGCTGGGCTCGGCGGCAGAGCTCGAGGGGCGGGTGGCGACGCTGCGCAAGGCGCTGGCGACGCCGCGCGGGCAGTACGAGGCGCCGGCGAAGGGGCTCTATGAGGCGATCTTCAAAAAAATTGAGCCGCGGCTGGTCGGGGTGAAGCACGTGGTGCTGTCGCCGAGCGGGGCGCTGAACTTGGTGCCGTTCGCGGCGCTGGTCGATGACGGCGGGAAATTCCTGATTGAGAAATTTCAGATCACCTACGTGTCGAGCGGCCGCGAGCTGACGCGGCAGAGCCAGGCGAGCGGGGCGCCGACGCCGGCGATCTTGGTGGGCGCGCCAGCGTACGAAGATGTCGGCGACGGTGCGCGCGCGCCGGAGGGTCAACGCAAGGCGCTGCGCTTCTCCAAGCTGCCAGGGACCGCCGAAGAGGTGGCCGCGCTCGAGAAGATCGTGCCGGGCGCGGTGGTGATGACCGGCGCGGCGGCGAGTGAGCGGGGCCTGAAGGAGGCGGCGCGGCCGATCGTGCTGCACGTGGCGACGCACGGGTTCTTCTTGGCCGGGGATCATCAGGCGATCGCGGGGGCGCGGGCGCTCGAGTTCGACGCGGGCGGGGCCGAGGCGCCCGCTGCGGCCGACCCGTGGCAGCCGCCGGGGAACCCGCTGCTGCGCTCAGGTCTGGCGCTGGCGGGCGCGAACGAGCGGGTCGGACGTGACGACGGGATCCTGACGGCGCTGGAGGTGGCGTCGATGGATCTGCGCGGGACGGAGCTGGTGGTGCTGTCCGCGTGTGAGACGGGGCTCGGCGAGGTGGAGGGCGGCGAGGGGGTGTACGGGCTGCGGCGGGCGCTGGCGATCGCGGGGGCGCGGTCGCAGGTGATGAGCCTGTGGAAGGTCGACGACGCGGCGACGCGCGACCTGATGATCGATTTTTACAAAAAACTGTCCGGTGGGACAGGCCGCGGTGAGGCGCTGCGGGCGGCTCAGCAGGGGCTGCTGGCGGACTCGAAGCGGCGGCACCCGTACTACTGGGCGGCGTTTATTCCGTCGGGGGCGTGGGGGCCGATGAGCCTGGCGCCCGCGCGCGCGGCGGCGGTGTCGCCGCCAGGAAGCAGCGGCGGCGGCGGGCGAGCGAAGGAGGGGGGGACGATCCGGGAGTACTGGAAGCGGCCGCCGAAGCAGCCGATTTTTTATATGGGCGGGGGGTACAGCGCGCCGCTAAGGCCCGAGGGGGACTTTGAGGGGAGCGCGGTGGACCCGCGCTCGGGGCTCCGCGTCGACGCGCTCTTCAACGTCGCGCCGCGCTGGTGGGCTGGCTTTATGTACAGCCGATCGATGTGGGACGTGGGGGCCTCGGCGAGCCGGCCGAGCGCGATGGAGGTGAAGCTCGGGACCCTTGAATTCATGTTCGGGATGGACGTGCTGGGGCTGCCGCGGCACTGGCGGCTGCGGCCGTCGCTGAACGCGTGGCTGGCCGCTGGGGCGGCGTGGACGCGCGATCGTGAGCAGGCGAATGAGAGCGCGAAGGAGTCAGCGTACGGGCTGTCGGGGACCTTCGGGTCGGACGCGGCGCTGCACCTGCGGCTGACTCCGCGCGTCGATCTGCGGCTCGGCGGCGGCGTGACGAAGAGCCGCTTCTTGCTCAGCGACGAGCGGATCGCGGGGGCCGCGACGTTCCCGCGCTCGTGGCGGTGGATGGCAGGCGGGGCGCTCGGCGTGGTCTTTTAGGCGCATCGACCCGTGCTAGAGGTGGGATCGTATGGACTCGATCACGCAGGGGGTGCTCGGCGCGGCGGCGGCGCAGATGATCTTGGGCGGCAAGGAGCAGCTCGGGCGGCGAGCGTGGCTGTATGGCTGCGTCGGCGGGGTGGCGCCGGACCTGGATATTTTTATACGTTCGGCGAGCGACCCGATGGTGGCGCTCGAGTACCACCGACACTTCACGCACTCGATCTTTTTTATCCCGCTCGGCGGGACGCTGGCGGCGCTGCCGTGGGCGCTGCGGCCGGTCCACCGGGCGAAGGCGCTGGCGATCATCGCGGCGACGACGGCAGGGTACGCGACGCACGCGCTGCTCGACGCGTTCACGAGCTACGGGACGATGATGCTGTGGCCGCTGTCGCGGATCCGGGTGGCGTGGAATTGGATCGCGATCGTCGACCTCGGATACACGCTGCCGCTGATCGTCGGGGTGATCTTGGCGGCGCGGCGGCGGTCGCGGTGGCCGGCGCTCGCGGCGCTCGTCGCCTGTAACCTGTACCTCGGGTTATGTGGGATCCAGCGGGCGCGCGCGCTGGCGGCGCAGGAGCGGCTGATCGCGGCGCGCGGGCATACGGCGAGCCGCGTGGAGGTGTTCCCGACGCTGCTCAACCATGTCACGTGGCGCTCGCTGTACGTGGCGGACGGGGTGGTGTTCGCGGACAAGGTGCGGGTGCCTTGGCTGGCGGAGGGGCGGGCGATCCCGGGCTCGCAGGTGCGGCTGCTCGAGGCGGCGGAGGCGCCAGCGGCGGTGCGCGAGGACCCGCGGACGCGGGCGGCGCTGGAGCTGTTTGTTTGGTTCAGTGACGGGTGGTTGGCGGAGGATCCGGTGGATGTGGGGGCGATCGGCGATCTGCGCTACGCGGTGCAGCCAGGCGAGGTGGCGTCGATGTGGAAGATCCGGCTGGACCCGGCCGCGGCGACGCCGGTGGTGTTCGAGCGGACGGCAGGAGCGCGTAATCTGGACGCGGCCAAGGTGTGGGCGACGCTCTTCGAGGACGGCGGCGGGCGCCGGTGATCGGGGCGGTGGGGCGCTTAGAAGCCCCCAAAAAATTGTAACGAACGACATAAAGAATTGATGAGAGGGCCTTCTCGCGCGGCTCGGGCTGTTATCTTCGCCCCATGCTCGTTCTGAAGCCGCTCCGCGCCCGCTCCCTCCCCTTCGCCGCTGCGCTCGCGCTCGCCTCTCCTGGGCTGCTCGGCTGCTCGAAAGAGCAGGCGGCCGCGAGCGGCGAGGGCGCGGCCGCGGCAGAGAGCGCGGGAGGAGGCGCGGCAGGGGCGGCGGCGGTGGAGAAGCAGGGGCCGCCGCCGATGCCGACGACGCCGGCGACGCTGGACGAGCTGCTGGCGCTGGCGCCGGCTGGCGCGACGGCGGGCGCGACGGTGATCGCGATCCGCGACCCGGGCGCGCTGCTGGAGGTGACGGCGGAGGGGTTTGGCTTCTATGAGCAGCCGATCGGCGCGCTGGCGGGGCTGCTGGCGTCGCGCGGTGACGCTGCGCTGGGTGAGCTCGCGGACCTGGCGCGCGCGGGCGCGGAGTACGCGGAGGCGCGGCGGCGCTTCGAGGCGGCGCGGGTGAAGATCTCCGAGGCGGGGATCGGCCTGCACCGCGGCCTGCTGATCGTGCAAGCGGGCGACCACGCGCTGATGATCGTCGGGGCGGCGAAGCCAGAGGCGCTGCCGGGGCTCTTCGCGGGGCTGGCCGAAGGGGCAGCCGCGTCGCCGGTGGTGTGTAAGCCGGTGGACGGGGCGGCCGGCTACGCGGCATGCGCAGACACGCAGGCGGAGCTGGATCGCTACCAGCCAGGGGGAAAGGCGGCGGAGCTGCGGGCGTCGCTGACAGGGGCGCTGCCGAGCGTCGATCTCGACGGCGCCCACGCGGTGGCGCTGGTGCGCGGCGACGAGCCGGTGAGCGCGGCGCTGACGATGAGCGGCGGCGAGCTGGGCTTCCACGTGGGGATCCCAGCGGGCGATGAGGCGTTCGCGGCCGCGCGCGGGGCGTTGATGACGGGCAAGCCGGAGCTGCTGCGCTTCGTACAGCCCGGCACGGGCTTCGTGTGGGCGCGCGGGAACTCGGAGATGATCCAGGCGCAGGTGCGGGCGGCCGAGCTCCCCGAGATGGTCAGCGGGGTCGCCGATGACTTCACGGGCGAGCTGCTGGTCGCCGGCTCGAGCTTCCCGCCGGCGCTGCAGGTGCGGCTGGGGCTGCGCGAGAGCGGCGGGGTGGCGGGGCTGGTGGAGGTGGGCTCGATGTTCTCGGCGTCGGTGCCGAAGACGATCCCGGGGGTGGCGGGCTCGAAGCTGAAGATGAGCAAGGAGACGATCGCGGGCGGCTCAGCGCTGCACCTGGCGGCGAGCGGGATCCCGCAGGTCGAGGCGCTGCGCGAGAAGCTGGGGTTCTCGCTCGATCTGTGGCTGTTCGCGGCGGACGGGGCGCTGGGCGTGGTGGCCGGCGCGAGCCCGGAGGGCGTCGCAAAGATGGCCAATGGGGCAGGTGACCCGGCGACCATCGCGGCGCTGCCGGCGTCGCTGCGGCAGAGCCTCGAGCGCGGGCAGGCGTCGGTGGTGCTGCACCTGCCGATGGACCCGCTGCACGGGCCGCTGCTGCGCTCGCTGCTCGAGGAGCTGCGGGGGGCGAGCAAGGACTTCGACCCGGAGCTGGCGCGGGCGAGCTTGGGGCTGTCGGGGCCGCTCTCGAGCCTGTCGATGTGGCTGACGCAGCAGGACGAGCGGATGGTCGCGCATGTGTCGTTCCAGCTGATCGGCGACGCGACGACGGAGGAGGGCAAGGCGGCGCTGAAGGCGGCGCGGGAGGTGGCGGCGGGCGGCGACGCGAAGGCGATCTTCGGGGCGCTGATCGCTCAGTACGGGGGATCGCCGCGCGTGACCGCGTATAAGGCGCGGGCCGGCGAGGGCGGCGCGGGTGATCTGGTGGGCTCGGCGATCGGCGCGGTGGTCGGGGCGGTGGCGGTGACGCTGCCCGCGTTGACGGCGATGGGCCTGGTCGAAGGGACAGTGACGCGCGAGCCGGCGGCGACGGAGGTCCCCGCGGCGCCGGCGCCGGTCGAGCCGAAGCCGGCCGCGCCGAAGTCGGCGACGCCGACGCCGAAGCCGGCTGCCCCGAAGGACACGAGCAGCGCTGGCACGCCAGCGGGTACGACGACGAGGCCTGGTCCGGCGACGCCGCCCGCAGATCCAGTGGACAGGCCCACGGAGCCGGCGAAGCCGCCCGCGGATCCGGTGGCGAAGCCCGCGGATCCGGTGGCGAAGCCCGCGGATCCGGCGGGCGCTGAGCCGACCAAGCCGAAGCGGGTGGGGCGGCAGCCGGCGGCTCAGCCGATCGAGTAGTCGATCGATGCTCGAGCGACGACTCGAGCGTCGCTCGAGCGCGCGTGAGCGCGGTGAGCGTCGCCGTCTGGCCCCGCCTCCGCGCTCAGGTGTGCTCGCGGGTGCCGGAGAAGCGGACCTCGGGGAAGCGCTCCTCGACCTTGGCCAAGTTCCAGCGGTTGGGGGCGAGGTAGACGAGGTCGCCGTGGACGTCGGTGGCGAGGTTGGCCTCGTTCTTCCGCGAAAACCCCTCCATGAGCTTGTGGAGCTCGATCTTGCTCTTGCCCTCGCGGATCGGGGTGATCCAGCGGGCGGTGGTGTAGTCGACGGCCTCGTAGTCGGCGTCGACGCTGTACTCGTCGGACAAGCGGCTCTTCATGACCTCGAGCTGGAGCTGGCCGACGACGCCGACGATGAAGCTGGCGCCGCTGAGGGGCTTGAACATCTGGATCGCGCCCTCTTCGGAGAGCTGGGCGAGGCCCTTGGCGAGCGCCTTGGCCTTGAGGGGGCTTTTTAAGAGGACTCGGCGGAAGATCTCGGGGGCGAAGCTGGGGATCCCGGTGAAGCGGAGCAGCTCGCCTGTCGAGAAGGTGTCGCCGATCTTGATGGTGCCGTGGTTGGGGAGGCCGATGATGTCGCCAGCAAAAGCCTCTTCGGCGATCTCGCGGTCGCGGGCCATGAAGAGGGTGGCGTTGCCGAGGCCGATCTCGCGGCCCAAGCGGCAGTGGGTGGCCCGCATGCCGCGGACGAAGCGGCCGGAGCAGATCCGCAAAAAAGCCATGCGGTCGCGGTGGTTGGGGTCCATGTTCGCCTGGATCTTGAAGACGAAGCCGCTGAATTCAGGCTCGGTCGGTTCGACCTGGCGGGTAGGTACGGGCTCGCCGGGGGCGAGCGGCTGAGCGGCGGCGGGGCCGGTGATCGCGGCGCGGGGGAGCGGCGGCGGGGCGAGGCGGACGAAGGCCTCCAAGAGCTCGCGCACGCCGAAGTTGTTCATGGCAGAGCCGAAGAAGAGGGGGGGTCTGCTTGCCGGCGCGGTAGGCGGCGTGGTCGAAGGGCGGGGCTGCCCCTTTGAGCAGCTCGACCGACTCGCGGAGCTCGTCGGCTTGATCGCCGAGGTGGTGATCGAGGAGCGGATCGTCGAGGCCGCGCATGACGATGCCGGCCTGGACCTTGTCGTGGCCGGTGGCGGAGTAGAGGTGGAGTTGGTCGCGGAGGAGGTCGTAGACGCCGCGGAAGCGCTTGCCCATGCCGATCGGCCAGGTCATCGGCACGCAGGCCATGCGCAGCTTGCGCTCGATGTCGTCGAGGAGGTCGATGGGCTCCAGGCCCTCGCGATCGAGCTTGTTCACGAAAGTGATGACCGGGGTGTCGCGCAGGCGGCAGATCTCGATCAGGCGCTCGGTGCGATCCTCGACGCCCTTGGCGCCGTCGATGACCATGAGGGCGCCGTCGACGGCGGTGAGGACGCGGTAGGTGTCTTCGCCGAAGTCGGCGTGACCTGGCGTATCGAGCAGGTTGACCTGGGCAGGCGGGCCGTCCGGGTCGTCCGGGTGGGGGTACTCGAAGCTCATCACCGAGGTGGTGACGGAGATCCCGCGCTCGCGCTCCATCGACATCCAGTCGCTGACGGTGCTGCGGGTGTTCTTGCGCGAGCGCACGGCGCCCGCGAGCTGGATGAGGCCGGAGAAGAGGAGCAGCTTCTCGGTGAGGGTGGTCTTGCCGGCGTCGGGGTGGCTGACGATGGCGAAGGTGCGGCGGCGCGCGACCTCCGTCGCGAGATCGTGGCTCTGAGGGTCGTTCACGGCCCCGCGCGCTTACCAGAGTCGGCCGCGCTTGACCAGCTTCGCGCGGCCGCGCGGCGAGGATCCGCGGCGGAAGTTGGGCTGTGGGCGGGGCTGTGGCCTATACTGCGGGGCCGTGCGCGTGACGAGGCAGCCGAGGAGCGAGGGCGCGGCGACGCGCGGCGCGTCGGCCCTGCTGCGGGCGGTCTGCGCCGGGATCGCGCTGCTGATGGCGCCGGGCGCGGCGGCGGCGGCGGAGGAGGCGGCTGCTGGGGTGGCCCCGGCGAAGGCGCCGAAGAAGAAGGCGAAGAAGCGGGACCCGGAGCGGGTCGCGGCGGCGCTGCGTGAGCGGTATCCCGAGCTGATCGCCCGCTACCCGTCGCTGGCGCACTACCCGTCGCTGCGGGCGCTGAAGGTGCCGCTGGAGGGCGGGCAGAGCAGCGCGATCCTGCGGGGGATCGCGCGGGCGTTCGCGGAGGCGCCGTGGCCTTCGGTGGGCAAGTGGCAGCGGCTCGCGTACATCCACGCGAGCGAGCCGGCGGGGTATACGATCTGGCGGGAGGGGCCAGAGCTGCTCGCGCCGGGGCTGTACCAGCTCGGCTGTATGGGGGCGTTTCTCGAGGCGACGCGGCTGCTGTGGCTGCCGACGCTCGAGTTCGAGCAGATCCGCGAGTGCGTGCCGGACGAGGCGGCGGGGGCGGTGTGTGATGAGGACGAGTCCCACCTCGGGTTCTCCGCGCTGCATCACCTCAAGAAGCTGCTGCCGGGCGACCCGAGCGGTCGTGAGGTGGCTGTGGTCGCGCCGACGACGGCGGGGCTGAAGGCGCTGCTGGGGGGCGACACTACGGACAAGAAGCTCCAGCTCTGCGCGGTGTCGCATGAGGCGCGGGCGCGGGAGGATCGCCGCTACTTTCACCACGTGTTCGTGGTCGACCCGCGGTCCGGCGGGGACGCGGTGTACCTGTTCGATACGACAGGTAAGAGCGGGATCTCGTACCGTCGCTTCTCGCCGGCGTCGCTGTCGCGCTACTTCCGGGTGTCGCTGGCGCAGAATAAGATGTTCCGCTACGACCCGAAGACGGCGGCGCTGCACTGCCTGGAGATGCCGCGGCCAGCGTCGACAGTGCACATTTGAGGGGTTGGGCGCGGGCCGCTGCGGGCCGCTCGCGGGGGCGGCTGGTGGCTTATGATCATGCCGGTGCGGGCCTGGCGTGAGCTGCTGGTGATTCGTAGCGGGGACGCGGACGTGGTGCGCCGCGGGCGGGGGCTCGTCACGACAATTGTGGTGTTCTTCGCGGCGATGCTGGCGCTGGCGCTGGTGGCGGCGGCGCTGGCGCCGCCCGATCGGGTCCGGCCGACGCTGGTGACGATCGCGATGATGTTGGTGGTGGCGGTGACGAGCGCCGCGCTGGCTCGGCGCGGGCGCGTCGACGCGGCCGGGCTGCTGCTCAGCGGCAGCCTCAGCGCCGCGATCGCGGGCTATCTGTGGCACGTGCAGGCATATACACATTTCGTGTGGTTCATGACGCTCAGCGTGGTGCTCGCGAGCGTTTCGGTGCAGCCGCGGCTGATCTGGGCGAGCGCGGGGCTCAACCTGACGCTGGTCGTGCTGCTGGCGCTGGGGCTGCCGTGCGAGCCGGCCGAGGCGGTGCGGATCAGCGCCCTGCTGGGGATCCTGCTGCTGGTCATCGCAGTCGTCACGTTCTTCAGCGCGCAGCGGATGGCGGCGCTGTTCGTCGGCCAGAACCTGGCGATGCGGGAGCTCGAGCAGGCGAAGCGGCGGCTGCGGGAGGCGCTGTCGTTGGCGGAGGAGGGGCTACGGCGCGCGGAGGCGGCGAGCCGGGCGAAGAGCACATTCTTGGCGAATATGAGCCATGAGCTGCGGACGCCGCTGAACGCGATCATCGGCTATACCGAGCTGCTGCGCGAAGACGCGCAGGACGCGTCGACGGCGCGCGACCTGGCGCGGATCAGCGAGGCGGGCGAGCACTTGTTGGGGCTGATCTCCGAGATCCTCGACCTGTCGCGGGTGGAGGCGGGCAAGATGACGATCGCCGCGGAGCGGGTGGCGCTGGCGCCGCTGATCCAGGAGGTGCGGGGGGCGGTCGCGCCGATGATGGCGAAGAATCATAACGTGTTGACCGTTGATCTGGAGGATCGGAGGGTCGAGTATGTATATATTGATCCGCTGCGGCTGAGGCAGATCCTGATCAACCTGCTCAGCAACGCGGCGAAATTCACCGAGGGCGGGGCGGTGCGGTTGACGGTGGGGCGCGCGGGGGGGCTGCTGCGCTTCGTCGTGTCCGACACGGGGATCGGCATGGACGCGGCGACGCTGGCGCGGGTGCTCTCGTTCGAGGAGTTCGTGCAGGCGGACGCGTCGCCGACGCGGCGTTATGGCGGGTCGGGGCTGGGGCTCGCGCTCTCCAGCAGGCTGGCGCGGCTGCTCGGGGGGTCGCTGACAGCGACGAGCTCGCTGGGGGCGGGCTCGTCGTTCACGCTGTGTGTGCCGCTCGCTCCGCCGTCGGCCTCGACCTCGTGAGGGGGGGCGCTGGGCCGGTAGTCGCGTACAGCGACGAGACGGGATTGATCGGGGCCGCGGAGGAGCCGCTGCGCGGGGTAGATGCTGCGGTGACCCGAAAGAACGTAGGCGAGCGCGGCGACGATGACGACGTGCGGGAACACGGCGGCGCCGAGCAGCTCCACGGCCATGATCGATAGGGCGAGCGGGGCGTTGGCGGCGGCGGCGAAGACGGCGGCGAGGCCGACGCCAGCGGCGAGGGCGATCGGCACGCCGAGCAGGTGAGCGAGCGCGGCGCCGAGGGCGGCGCCGATAAAAAAGAGCGGGGTGACCTCGCCGCCGAGGAAGCCGGCGCCGAGGGTGATGGCGGTGAAGAGGAGCTTGAGGGCGAAGGCGTAGACGGGAAAATTGGGGTCGTCGAAGGCGCGGACGATCATCGGTACGCCGAGGCCGAGGTAGTCGCTGGTGCCGACGATCTGCCAGAGGAGGACGACGAGCAGGCCGCCGAGGGCCATGCGCGAGGAGAGGCGCGGGATCCGCTGCTGGCCGACCTTCTTGAGCCGGTGCGTGAGCTCGATGAAGACCGCGGTGACGAGCGCGACGGCGGCGGCGAAGACGAGCCACTTGAGGAGGAGGAGGAGGGTGAGAGGGACGAAGGGGACGACCGGGTAGACGGTGTGGCCGATGCCGAGCGCCCGGGTGGTCATGTCGCCGATGATCGAGGCGATGAGCGCGGGCACGAGGGCGTCGTAGACGAGGCGGCCGCGGACGAGGAACTCGAGGCCGAAGATCGCGCCGGCGATGGGGGTGCCGAAGACCGAGCCGAAGCCGCCCGCGGCGCCCGCGGCGAGGAGCTGCCGGCGCATGCGCGGGCCCACGCGGAGGCGGTGCGAGACCCAGTCGCTGAGGCTGGCGCCCATCTGTACGGCGGTGCCTTCACGGCCAGCGCTGCCGCCGAAGAGGTGGGTGAGCACGGTGCCGATGAGCGCCATGGGGGCCATACGGAGGGGGATCTCGGGGCCCCGCTCGTGCACGGTGTCGAGGATGAGGTCGCTGCCGCCCTTGATCGGCTGACCAAAGCGCTCGTAGAACCAGCCGATCAGGAGGCCGGCGATCGGTAAGGTGAAGACGATCTGCTCGTGGCCGCCGCGGAAGTCGGTGGCGAGCTCCAGCAGCCAGAGGAAGAGCGCGGAGGCGGCGCCGCAGAGGACGCCGACGAGGGAGCCGAGGAGGATCCACTGGCCGAGGATGATGAGCTTGTCTCTGCGGATCACGTGGGCGCTGTGAGGCGCGCAAAGATGCGCGCGCGAGGTGACGGCGGCGTTGGCGAGTATCGGCGCGCTCCGCCGCGATCGCAAAGACGTGGCCGAGAGCGATCGATCAGGCGATGGGGCGGTTCTCGGTGCCTTCGCCAGGGGTGATGAAGAGCAGGGTGCAAGGGCGAGTGATCCGCGCGGTGTGCCAGGCGCCCTGAGGGACCAGCACGAAGTCGCCAGGGCGGCCGAGGTGGTGCGGCTGCTCTCCTCGCTCGGCCTCGAGGATGAGCGTGGCTTCGCCCGCGAGCAGCACGACGACTTCATCCCCCGCGGGGTGCCGCTCCCAGGTCGGCCAATCTTCAGTAAAAGAAAAAACCATGACCAGGCGGCCTGGGTCGAGCTCGGGCCGTTGGTCGCTCGTCAGCTCCTGCCAGAAGGTGGGCGTGAGCTCGAGCGTGGCGCCGCTGCGGTCGTCGCGCAGGTGGACATAGGTGGCGTGGAGGTTCATACGCGAGAGAGTCGCTCGCGAGGTGTGCGCGGTCTAGCGCCAAAGATCCCCACGAGCGCGGCGGCGGTGGCGGTCGACGGCGGTGCGTCGAGGGTGGAGGTGGCGTATCTTGGTGCCCGTGACGGCGCGGCGACTCCGGCGGGCGAAGGGCGGCGAGAGGGCCCTGCGTGGCGCTCGTTGGGCGGTGTGTATGGGTCTGAGCGTCGGGCTGGTGAGCGGGCCTGCGGCGGCGCAGGCCTCGGGCGCCCCGGAGATCCAGAGGCCGGTGATCCAACGCCCCGCTGCGCCGCCGCCGAGTACGACGCCGCCGCCGAGCACTACGCCGCCGCCGAGCACGCCCGCGCCGCCGAGCACGCCCGCGCCGCCGCCGAGCTCACCGCCGCTGACGAGCGGGCCGCCTCGGTTACCGCCGCCGCGTAGCGGCGGCATGTCGCCGCCAGCGGAAGAGGCGCCCGCGCCGCCTGCCGCGGAGGCTGCACCGCCGCCCGCGGCGGAGGCGCCGCCGCCGCCGTCGCTCCCGCCGAGTCCTCTGGAGAGTACGAGGGACGAAACGCCGGTCGCGGAGCCGGCGACAGAGGAGCCGGCAGCAGCGGAGCCCGTGACGCCAGCTCCCGCGAGCGAGCGCGAGGGGCCGCCCGAGGTCGAGGCAGAGGCCGCGCAGGGGCGGCCTGCGGCGGCGGCGAAGAGGCGCGCCCGGGGCGAAGAGAAGGCGGCGAAGGCGGCGCCGGAGAAGAAGAAGGAGGACCCGGAGGGCGCGAAGGACGGGCCGTGGGTGCACACCGGGATGATCCTCGAGGGCAAGATCGGGATGCTGGGCTGTACCCGGCGGATCTGTCGTTCGGAGAATTATCATAACAGTGGCAAGCCGGGGCTGATGCTCGGGGGCTTCTTGGGGAAAAATTTCCGCGGTTTGGTCGACTTTGGGGTCGAGGGGGCGTGGGGACGGGTGCGTCCTGACGGGTATTCGGGGCGGAATGCGGTCGATCTCTATGCGCTGGATCCGTACAAGCTGGCGGAGGTGCTGGTGGAGCAGACCGGGATGCCAGACCTCAACCCGGACTTCTCGAGCTTGACGGTGGGGGCGGTGAAGAGCCGGGCGATCCACGCGGGGCCGACGCTGCGGATCCACTTGATCCCGCGCGGGCGGATCTCGGCGTATGTGGGGATCGGGCTGCACTACCAGCAATGGCGCAGCGACTACGAGACGCTGGGCGGGCCGCTGCGGCTGGGATTTCACGGGATCTCGCTGCCGGCGACCGCGGGGGTCGGCGCATATGTGCTGCGTCGATTGGCGGTCGGGGCGGAGTTTTCGTACATCCACTCCTTTTATATGGCGGCGGGGGTGCGGCACCCGGAGCTGACGACTGCGGCGCCGATCTTCTTGATCGAGAGCGCCGCGCTGCGCGCAGGGGCGAACCTGCGGACGGACCTGCCGAGCTTCTGGTCGTTGGGGTTGAGCGTGCGGGTGCGGCTCTAGCGGCCTCGGCCTTGGCGGCGTGGGGGCGCGGCGGCGGCGGGGCTGAGGGCGGTGATCACGTAACGGTCGGGGTCTTGGCGGGCGGTGATCTGGGTGGGGGCGCGGTCGGGGGTGAGGGCGAGGGCCTGTTGAAGAAATTGTTCGGCGCGGCTGGGGTTCTGGGCGAGCTGGGCGGCGATCTGCTCGGCGGTGAGGGCGACGGTGAGGGCGATGAGATCGGGGGTCTGCGGCTCGTCAGCGGGGGCAGCGGCGATCGCGGCGGCCCAGGTGGTGAGCTCGGTCTCGGCGCGCGGGCCGAGGACCGCGTAGACGGCGCCGCTGCGGGCGCTGAAGCCGAAGGCGAGGCGGAGGTTGCCCTTGTCGTCAAGCAGGGCGCGGGCTTCGGCGGGGAGCATGCCGCGGGCGCCGGGTACGGTGAGCAGGTGGACCTCGGGGTCCTTGGAGTGGCGGCGTAGGTTGAGCTTGGGGACGTTGCTGGCGAAGAGGCGGGCGAGCTCGAGGTTGTCGACGATGGCGCCGAGCAGGCGGCTTAAGCCCTGGCCGGCGCGTACGGGGTCGTCGGCGCCGAAGGCGAGGGCGAGGTGGCCGGGGGTCGGGCCGAGGCCGACGAAGACGCGGCCGTTCCAGGCGCGTAAGACCGCGCTGGCCTGCTGGACGAGGCCGTCGAGGACGAGGCGAGCGGCGAAGCCGGCGCGGTCGACGTTGGCGTTCATCTCGCGGATCAGCCCTCGGACAGCGTCTTGGTGGCCGCTCCAGCGGGCGCTGGCGGCGAGGGCGAGGGGAGCGGCGCCGTGCAGGTGGCCCATAGCGCCAGGGGCGAGCTCGGGCAGCGGCGGCAGGGCGCGGCCGGGTTCGGCGTGGATCTCGAGGGTGAGCTCGTGCAGGCCGGCGCCGCGGACGAGCAAGCGGGCGAAGGGAAAATTGTCGACAAGATCGGCGAAAGACTCGCGGATCCGCGCGCCGTCGACGCTGAGCCACAGCGGGCCGCGCGCATAACCGCGCTCGAGCTCGCGGCTGGTGGCGAGGCCAGGCAGGGTGCTGGCGATCCGCAGGGCGCGTTGTTGGCGATCGACCCAGGCGAGGCGAGATCTCCTGGACTGGGCTTGTGGTGGGGCTTGGTCGGGGATCTGGGCGCCGTCGGTGAGCTCTAGGTCGGGGTCGCGGAGGTGGAGGGCGGCGGGGGGTAGGCGGACGGCGCCGAAGTCGCCCTCGGGGGGGAGCGCGGCGAGCAGGGCTTCAGCGGCGGCGAGGTCGCCAGGGCGTAGGGGGAGGTGGAGGATGTCTTCGCCCTCGAGCTCGGCGCCGAGCCAGGGGCGGCGGTCGGCGAGGAGAGGGGCGAACGCGCGCGCCAGCTCGGCAGGGAGCTGGGTGGCGAGCATGGTCTCAGCGAGCACAGGCAGCTCGGGCACGCCCGGGATGAGGTTTTTTAGGGTGAGCAGCGCGGCCAAGGGATCGTCGACGCGGACGCCGACGCGGGGGTCTTCGGCGAGGGGGTGCGGGGCGGGGAGGATGATCGGGCGGGCGGCTGGGGCGGTGGTCTTGGAGTCTTCGCCGCGCTGGGCTGGGTCGCCGCCGACGCGCTGGCTCGTCTTGCAGGAGGGGAGCGCGAGGCAGGCGGCGAGCAGGAGCAGGGCGGGGCGGCGCATCACCGGCGAACGCTAGCAGCCCTGGGCGGAGGGCGGCACTTATCGGAAAAAGAAGAAGGCGAGGTGGACGATGTGTCGGTGATCTGGATCATGCGTGGGCTCACCTCTCGCGGCAGCGGGCTGGGGCTCGGTGGCTGTCCGGCGCGGGCGCCGCCGGGCGGGGTCGCTTGCCGAATTCGGCGGGTTTGCCTACTGTCCGCCTCGCAATGGCTCTTCGCATCGGAATCAATGGTTTGGGCCGCATCGGTCGGCTCGCGCTCCGTCATGTCCTCGCTCGTCGCCAGAGCCCTGGTGGGGCGGGTCAGGTGCGTCAGGGGCCCGCCTTCGAGGTGGTCGCGGCGAATGACTTGGCGACCGCGGGCGAGCTGGCGTACCTGCTCAGCCACGAGTCGGTGCACCGCTGCGGGCTGCCGAAGGCGGCGGTGGAGGGCTCGAACCTGGTGGTGAACGGGCAGACGATCGCGCTCAGCGCCGAGAAGGACCCGTCGAAGATCCCGTGGGCAGCGCACGGGGTGGACGTGGTGCTCGACTGCACCGGCCGCTTCGTCGACCGCGAGGGGCTGGCGCTGCACTTGACGCAGAAGAACGGGCCGACGCACGTGCTGCTGAGCGCGCCCGGCAAAGGTATGGACAAGACGGTGGTCGTGGGCGTGAACGAGGAGGTGCTCGATCCGTCGCGCGACACGATCATCTCGTGCGCGAGCTGCACGACCAACGCGATCACGCCGGTGCTAGGGGTGCTCGACCGCGCGTTCGGGATCCGCTGGGGCCTGGTCGGCACGACGCACGCGTACACCCACGGGCAAGGGCTGGTGGACGTGCTCGGCGGCAAGGATCTGCGGCGCGGTCGGGCGGCGGCGATCAACATCGTGCCGACCTCGACGGGCGCGGCGAAGGCGGTCAGCCAGGTGCTGCCGGGGCTGTCCGGCAAGGTCGACGGCACGGCCGTGCGCGTGCCCGTGCCGAACGGCTCGCTCTTCGACCTGACGCTGAACCTCGAGGGCGCGCCCGAGCTGAGCCGGGTGCTGGAGACGCTGCGCGACGCGGCCCAGGGCGAGCTGCTGCGCGGGATCCTCGACGTGCGTCAGGACGCGCTGGTCTCTTCGGACATCATCGGCGACACGCACTCGAGCATCGTCGACGTCGACGCGTGCATGGGGATCGGCGCGCTGATCAAGATCGTCGGCTGGTACGACAACGAGTGGGCGTACGCGGCCCGCTTGATCGATCTGCTGGCGCTGGTCGCCCGCTCGCACCCGAAGGCGGCGGCCTGACCTTTGGTCCCTGTCTGAAGAGACAGGGGCGCGGGAGGCCCCACGAGAGGCGCCGGCTGCCGAGGGCGGTCGGCGTCTCTCGTTTTAGGAGCGTGAGAGGAGTACGACTAGATCTTCTTGCCGGGGTTCAAGATCCCCTTGGGATCCCAGGCTCGCTTGATCGCCCGCTGGAGGTCGCGGAGCTCGGGGGGCTGCTCGACGGGGAGGTAGGGGCGCTTGGCGAGGCCGACGCCGTGCTCGCCCGATAGGGTGCCGCCGAGGGCGATGGTGGCGGTGAAGAGCTGGGCGACGGCGGCGCGGACGCGCTGGGGGCTGCTGGGATCGGCGGTCGGGTCGTATAAAAAATTGACGTGGAGGTTGCCGTCGCCTGCGTGGCCGAAGCTGGCGGTGTCGAGGCGGTTGCGCGCGCCGATCTGACGGGCGGCGGCGATCAGCTCGGGCAGGCGGCCGAGCGGCACCGCGACGTCTTCGCTGATCTTGCGGGGCCAGCGGGCGCGTAAGGTGTAGCTGAGGGCGCGTCGCACCGACCAGAGGCGCTCGCGGGTGGGCTCGTCGCCGGCGAGCTCCACGGCGAGGGCGCCGGCGTCGCGGCAGCAGTCGGCGGCGCGGCGCAGCGCGCGGTCGAGGCCGGCCTCGTCGCCGTCCAGCTCGATCCAGAGGAGCGCTCCGCTGGCCTCGGGGACAGGTACGGCGAGCTCGCCAGCGCTGAGGAGGACTCGCGTGCAGGTCCGATCGGCCAGCTCGAGGGCGGCGGGGCTGAGGCCGGCGCGGCGGCAGGCGAGCACGGCGGCGGCGGCGGCGGCTTCGTCGGGGAAGGCGGCGAGCAGGGTGAAGGCGGCGGCCGGCTGGGGGAGGAGGCGGAGGGTGGCGGCGGCGGTGACGGCCAAGGTGCCCTCGGCGCCGACGAGCAGGTGGACGAGGTCGTAGCCGGTGACGCCCTTGAGCGAGCGATGACCGAGGGCGAGCGGCTGGCCGCTGCCGCTGACGACGTCGAGGGCGAGCACGAAGGCGCCGGTGACGCCGTATTTGCAGGCGCGGGGGCCCCCGGCGTTGGTGGCGATGTTGCCGCCGATGCTGCACTTTGCCGAGCTGGCGGGGTCGGGCGGGTAGAAGAGGCCGCGGGCGGCGACGGCGGCTTGTAGCTCGGCGGTGATCACCCCGGGCTCGACGGTGACGAGGGCGGAGCGCTCGTCGATGTCGAGGATCTGGCGCAGACCGGCGAGGTCGAGCACGAGGCCGCCGTGATCGGCGAGGCAGCCGCCGACGGTGCCGGTGCCGGCGCCGCGCGGGGAGAGCGGGACGCCGAGCTCGTGGCAGAGGCGGAGGAGGGGGGCGATCTGGGCGCGGCCGGTGGGGCGGACGACGAGGCCAGGGACAAACGGGCCCTCTGCGCCGTCATCGCGGGCGTAGAGGGCCGTGTCGCTGGAGACGACGACCTCAGGCCCGAGCTCGGCGACGATCCGCCGCTGGAGGTCGCCGAGGGCGAGAGGCGGCGTCACGGCGGGCCTCGACTCACACCGAGAAGGACGAGCCGCAGCCGCAGGAGCCGGTGGTGTTGGGGTTGTTGAACTTAAAACCAGCGCCCTGCAGGCCCTCCACGTAGTCGATGGTGGTGCCCATCAGGTACATGAAGCTCATGGTGTCGCAGAGCAGGCGGACGCCGAGGCTCTCGAAGATGGTGTCGCCTTCGGCGGGCTCGTCGAAGAAGAGGTCGTACTGAAAGCCGGAGCAGCCGCCGCCCATGACCTTGACCCGGAGGCCGTAGGTGGCCTCGATCGACTCCGCGTCGCGGATCTCTTGCACCTTGGTCGCCGCGACGTCGGTCAACGAGAGGGCACCGGACATCTCAGGATCGCTGATCGGCGCGCTGGCGTGGGTCTCAGGGGTGATGCTCTGGGTCTCAGACATGGGTGGGTTCCTTCGCCCGGGCGGACAATATCCCGCGCGTCTTTGGGCGTAAATCTTACGTTACGTAAGATGCTCCGGCTGGCCTGTGGGGTCAAGCGCGCACTTCGGCGCGTAGCGCGGGCCGCGCGGCCGCGGGGTCGAAAAACGAGCCCAGGTTTGACAGCGCCGTGACCTGTCTCCTACCGTGAGCGGCAGAGTTTTGCGCCAATTTTCAATCGCTTGGAAATGGGCCCGCCGCCCCGGAGAACTATGAAGCACCGCGTCTACCGCCTCCCCCTCGCCCTCGTCGCCCTGAGCCTCGGCCTCGCCTGCGGAGAGTCGCGAGAGGAGAAGCTCCGGCGGGAGCTCGGCTATGCGTCGGAGAAGACGGCGCGCAAGCCGATCGAGGGCCAGGAGATCCCGCCCCATCCGGTGCGCGAGGCGCTGCGCCCGGTGCTCTCGAAGATCTACTCGCACCCGGAGCTGCCAGGGGTGCTGGAAGAGGACGTGTTCGCCGAGGATCCGCGCTACCCGTACGCGCTGCAGGCGGGAGTGCTGGCGGTGGTGCGGATCCCGCCGGGGGCGAGCGCCGCGGAGAAGGCCCGCGGGATCATCCTGGCGACCGCGGAGGCGGACGCGTGGGTGTTCCGCGAGGACGCCCGGATGGACTACGCGAAGCTGATCGAGAAGGTCAAGTACGGCTTCGGCGACGACCAAAAGGTCAAGATCCTGCGCGGCTACGCCGACCTGAAGCTGATGCACTTCTTCAACAGCAGCGAGGCGGCGGCGGCGATCGGCGAGCTGCCGGCGGACGTGCGGCCGACCGTCGAGGCGATGCGCGACGACTACGTGACGAACCGCGACAAGTACTGGGAGGAGTGGATGGGCGTGAAGATGTACGCCCGCCGCCGGGTCGCCGGTGATGAGCCGTTCCGCGGGCTGCTGCGGCAGATCGGCAAGGAGATGGGCCGCGGCGAGCTGCCGCCGCGCCCGTTCCTCGCCTCGGTGCCGGAGCCGCTCAAGGGGTGGGCGCGCGAGATCGAGGCGAACGAGGAGCTGCTGATCAAGCTGACGAACCTGCGCGAGCTGCGGGAGCGGGTCGACTTCCTCGGCGATACGCACACGCTGTGGGTGATCGAGGGCAGCGACGAGGTGCCGGAGAAGGCGCGCGGCCTGAAGCCCGAGAAAGAGCTCGGCTACGCGTTCCTGCGCGAGGACTTGGGCGGCGGCTACAACGAGCTGACCTTCGTGCTCGGCAAGGGGCTCTCGGGCGCGGCGCTGAAGCGCGCGTTCCTGCACACGCTGATCTTCCGCCAGCTGCTCTCGGACTTCCAGATGCTGGCGACGGCGGGCGGCGACTTCTCAGAGCGCAACCCAGACGGCTCGGTGGTGAAGGACTCGTCGGTGGTGCCGGACGAGTACGACCCGCTCTTCGCGACCTGCGGGGCGACCGGGGCGCTGGACAGCCTGGTGGTCGGCTACGCCTCGACCTTCCCGACGCTCAGCGGCCTGACGGCGAAGAGCAAGACGCCAGAGCTGACGCTGAAGGTGGCGCACAAGTGCGTGATCGACGGGGCGAAGGGGCGGATCTACATCCCCCGCAAGGACGATGAGTTCGACTCCGAGGGGCCCGCGCCCGCGTCGCGCTTGGCGCTCTATCAGATGCTCGCGCGATTTGAGAAGATCGACGTGGACCTCGCCGCCCTCGGCGACGGCGCCAAGAAGACCGCGGAGGATGAGGCCGTCGAAGACGCCGAGGCGGCGCTGAAGGCCCTCAAGAACAAGAAGTAGCGCTCTCCTCGGGCCCCTCTTGGGCCCCTCTTGGGCCTCAGGGGTCGGCGGGCTGGGCCGCGGTCGGGCCGACGAGGCGGGCCCCTTGGGGCGGCAAGACGCGGAGCTGCTCGGCCTCGGTGAGGGGATCGTTAAGAATCACCTCGAGGCGGGAGCGGGCTCGGTCCTCGTCGACGATCGAGATCTCGACGCGGTAGCTGCGCCCCTCGAGGTTGAGCCGCGCCTGGCTGTTGAACCAGCTCCATAAGGTGACCTCAGGGACAGGGTTGGAGATGGTCGGCGGCGCGGGCAGGCTGAGGCCGACCGCGGCGAGGGCGTCCTCTGGGTTGAAGAGATCGCCGGACGAGGCGCCGGCGGCGATGAGGCCGTCGAGGGTGAGGCGCGCGGCGAGGCCGTCCTCGAAGGCGACCTGGATCTGCCGAAACTGGGCGGTGGGGTCGTTGTAGGTCTGGGTGACGCTGTCGCAGGCGAAGAAGACGCGCTCCGGGACGAAGCGCACGCAGCTCGCCCGCCGGAGCACGGCGCCCTTGGGCGCGCCCAAGATCGCGTCGACCGCGGCGACGGGCTGGCCGAGCAGCTTCTTGAGGGAGAGCGGCGCGTCTTCGCGCAGCTCGGCGAGCCCGCTCGAGGGCGCGGCGGGGCCCTTCTGCGGCGCTGCCCGGGTGGTTTGTTGGGCCTGCGGCTCCCCGCCGCCGCGCTCGAGGTTGCAGGCGAGGGCGAGGAGGAGCGGCAGGAGGAGGAGCGGGCGGCCGTGGCGTGTGAGGTAGAGCGAGCGCGAGCGAGCGCGGTGCATGCCGAAGATGATACGCTCGCGCCGCGCGAGCCTGGCGAAATTGGTAGACGCGCTGGATTTAGGTTCCAGTACCCCCGGGTGTGTCGGTTCGAGTCCGACGGTTCGCATCTTCGCTCCTGCCGCGCAGCAGGATGTCCCAGGACGATCTTGACGCAGCGTCAGGGTTGGATGTACCCACGCCCCGTGATCCGTACCCTGCTCCATCGGGCCGCCGTCTCGACCCTCGACCTCGTGATCGATCGCGGTCGCGCCTCAGAGCGGCCGCCGCTGCGCCGCGCGGCGGAGCTGCTGGACCGCGCCCGCGGGGTGGTGGGCCTCGACCGGATCCCGCCGCGGGAGCCGCTGCCGGCGTGGGACCGCGCACACCCCGAGCAGCCGATGTGGAAGTCAGACCGCGAGAAGCTGCTGCGCCACCGGATCGATCGCGGGATCATCAAGCCCGAGGAGTCGGCGCCCGCGCCCGGCGTCGCCGCGGCCGCGCCCGCGCCCGCGCCGGTGATCAAAATTTACTTCCGCCGCGGTTGCCCGTACTCGCGGGCGGCGATCGACCTGCTGCGCGAGCGCGAGCTGCCGTTCACCGAGATCGATATGACGGAGGATCGCGGCCTGCAGGACTTCGTCAAGCGCCTGAGCGGCCGCGAGACCTCGCCGCAGATCGTGATCCATGAGCGGCCGATCGGCGGCTTCGATGAGCTGCGTGAGCTCGATCAGAGCGGCGACCTCAAGGTGATGATCGAGTCGCCTCCGCCGCCCGAGGGGGCCGTCGCGGAGGAGATCATCGACGCGGTGATCCCGGGAGCTCCGCCGAGCCCCGCGGCGGCGAAGCCGGCGGCGAAGCGGGTGTCGCTGCCAGTGGTCCACCCAGAGCGCTCGCCGTTCGAAGGGCTGGAGCTGGAGCTGTTCGGCGAGCAGGCGCCTTCGGAGCGGCTCTCGGGGGCGGCGCTCACGGACAGGGTGATGGCGGTGCTCGATGAGGTGCGGCCGATGGTGCAGTCCGATGGCGGTGATATCGAGCTGCTCGACATCCAAGACGACGTCGTGGCGGTGCGCTTGACCGGGAACTGCATCGGCTGTCCGAGCTCGCAGGCGACGCTGCGGCAGGGGATCGAGCGCAAGCTGAAGCTGAAGATCCCGCAAATTAAGGGGATCTCGTCGCCGCAGCTGCAGCCCAACGGCTGAGCGGTCAGGCTAGGGCGCGGCGGTGAGCGCGGGGCGCGATCGTGATCGTCGTGGAGGGTGCACGCCGCTTCACGGCGCGTGTGCAGGGCCGATCACGACGGGCGCTCGTCGCCTGAATTCGGCGATATAGCGCCGAGATCGAGCGGTGTGCGTCGGCTCTGGGGGGCAGCGCACAGCGGCTACGGACGAATTGCCTTGTCGTGATCTGGCGGTCCGGGCTACCCAGCAGGGCAGATGGAACTCGACGGCCTCGCTGCTCTGCGCGCTGAATTCACCGCCCGTGGCTGGAACCGCAAGGCGCCCTTGGCGGTGCTCGGGGAGCTGCTGGTGCACGTGGTCCTGGGGGTGAGCGGCTACGCGGCGTTCCTGCTGGGGGATGAGGCGTGGATCCGCTGGGGCGGCATGGCGATCTGCGTGTACGGCTCGCTCGGCGTGGCGACCAACACCCATACGTCGACCCACTACGGCACCAGCGATAAGCGCTGGGTGAACGACCTGTTCTCGTTCTTCGGCTACCCGTTCTTCTTAGGGCTGGGGCTGACGTACTGGCGCAACTCGCACATCGTGCTGCACCACACCTCGCCGAACGTGATGGGGGTGGACCCGGACGCGGCGTTCATGCCGCTGTTCGCGACGACCGACGCGGAGGTGGCGAGCGTGAGTGGTTGGCGGCGCCGCTACTTCGAGCGCCATCAGCTGTCGATCCTGCTGGCGGTGCTGTGGTTGCACACGTTCAAGCGGCAGGCGCGGTCGATCGTGTACGCGGTCAAGGCGCTGATGGACCCGGAGCGGCGGCGGGTCGACCACGGGATCGACCTGATGTGTATGGCGCTCTACTGGGTGGCGTGGGTGATCGTGCCGTCGTTCTTCTTGTCGCCCTCGGAGCTGCTGTGGGCGAATTTTGTCAGGATCTTCGGGATCGCGTACCCGCTCTTCGCGATCCTCGCGCCGGCGCACTACCCCGAAGAGGCGGGCTGCGTGCGCAAGGGCGACTGGAAGAAGGACTTCTTGGCGCTGCAGACGATCAGCACGATCAACTACCGCACGGGGCCGGTCGGCGGGTTCATCTGCTCGGGGCTCCAGTATCAGATCGAGCACCACCTCTTCCCGAGCTACTCGCACGTGTACTACCCAAAGATGGCGCCGCTGGTCCAGGCGTTCTGCGAGCGCCACGGCTACCCGTATCGGACGCTGGGATGGTTGGAGTCGCTGCTCAAGGTGTTCCTGGTGTTCGCGCGGCCGAAGCATGAGGCGGCGGACCTCGGCGAGCTGCGCCGTGAGTTCGGGGTGGGGCCGGTCGACGGCGACCGCTCCGCGGCGGAGTAGCGCGGGTTGGAGGAGCTGACGATCGCGACGCCGTGCCTGCGCCTGGCCGCGCGGGCGTTCGGGGCGGCCTCGGGGCGGCCGGTGCTGGGGCTGCACGGCTGGCTGGATAACGCGGCGACCTTCGATCGGCTGGCGCCGCTGCTGCCCGAGGGGCTGCGCCTGGTGTCGCTGGACCAGGCGGGGCACGGGCGCTCGGAGCGGCGCGGCGAGGGGGTGTATCACTTCATCGACTACGTGGCAGACGCGATCGCGGCGGCGGACGCGCTGGGGTGGGGGCGCTTCTCGCTGCTCGGGCACTCGCTGGGGGCGGGGGTGGCCGCGCTGGTGGCTGGCACGATCCCGGAGCGGATCGAGCGCTTGGTGATGCTCGAGGGCTTGGGCCCGTGGACGGACGCGGCCGCCGCGGCGCCCGCGACCCTGCGCGCGGCGATGGCGGCGGACGTGAAGCCGCCGCGGCTGAGCGGGCGCGGCGTGCCAGACCTCGAGGCGGCGGCGCAGATCCGCAAGAGGGCGGGTGATCTGTCCCTCGAGGCAGCCCGTACGCTGATGAGCCGAGGCGTGGTCGCGGGCCCGGAGGGGCTGGTGTGGGCGGCCGATCCGCGGCTGCGCGCGCCGTCGCGGCTGCGGCTCACGGAGGCGCAGGTGGTGGCCTTCCTGGGGGCGATCGCGTGTCCGACGATGATCGTGCGGGCGAGCCGCGGCTGGCCGGTGGACCCGGCGATGGAGGCGGCGCGGGTGGCGGCGATCCGCGGGGTGACGGTGGCGCGGGTCGATGGCGGCCACCACGTGCACCTGGACGACCCCGCGGCGGTGGCCGCGGCGGTGTCTGGTTTCTTGCGTTAAGAAGCGAGGAGGGCGCGCCTGAACGCACGAAGAGCGCGCCCCGCCGCCGGTGCGCGCTCGCCAACGAACAGCCGCGACTAGAGGTCAGCGCAGTTGATGGTGGCCGGGTAACAGTTGCCGTTACAGGCCTTCTCGGCGGCGCGACAGGTGAGCTCGAAGCTGACGTTGCGGCGGTCGGTGCCGCCGTCGTTGTCCTCGACGATGACGACGAGGCTGCGCTTGATCGGGAAGTCGAAGTAGATCGGGACGTGCTCGTTGAGGCGGCCCCAGTCGATCGCGGTCTCGTAGACGCCGTTCGAGGCCTCGCCGAGGGAGCCGTACCAGTAGTTGAGGTCGTCCGAGAAGAGCTGGACGCCGGTGACGTTCTCGAGGCCGCTCTCGTCCTTGACGGTGACGCTGATCACCGCTTGTTGGCCAGGGAGGAGGACGCCACGCGAGACGAGGACGCGCTCGATGGTCGGAGGTTGGTCGCAGCCGACGGCGACCAGCGAGGCCAACGCGAGCGCGGCCGGCAGGATGATCTTGTTGAGGAACATGGCGGGGGGAAGCTCTCACGCGTCGATGCGCTCGACAAGGGGCCTCGCGGGGATTTTTCGGCGTGCGTGAGCGCTCACCTGGGGCGCCCGGCGCGACGCGGCCGCGGAACGGAGTTCTTGGGTCCTTGTGCGGCGAGCGCCGCGGCCTTCGGCCGAGGGGCCGGGGACCTGCCGCGGCGGAAGATCAGCGCAGGGGGCCGCTGAGGGCGCGCGATCGCAGCCGTGGCGGGCGCGGTGAGGGGTTAGTTTGCGTACCGACAGCCCTTGATGCAGGTCTTGTTGTGGCGCTTGGTCGCGGCCTCGAGGTCGTCCGGCTTGAAGTCGTCGCGGAGGACGGCGGCCTCGGTCTCCCAGTCGGTGCGCATGTAGTAGCGGGCAGCGAGGCCGAGGAGGTCGAAGTCGAAGCTGCCGCGCAGCTCACGGGCGGCGGCGCGGAGGGCGTAGGGGCCGACCCGCTCGGCGGCGGCGGTGGCGACGAAGGTGGTCTGGTTGCCGGTCTCGGAGACGAAGGAGTAGCGCTGCGGGAAGACGGCCGCGAGGGTCTGGCGGTCGTGCGGGTACATGCGGGTGGCGTTGTGGAGGTTGGCGACGACGACGCCGGTGGGGCTGAGGCGGCGCAGGCAAGCCTCGTAGAACTCCGCGGTCTTGAGGTGGTAGGGGACGAAGACGCCGCGGAAGGCGTCGAGGATGATCAGGTCCCAGGTGCGGCCAGGCTCGGCGCTCTCGACGAAGAGGCGGCCGTCGCCGACGTGGTTGCGGTAGCGAGGGTCATCCCGCGGGACGTTGAAGTAGCGCTGGGCGAGCCGGACGACCTCGGGGTCGATCTCGATGGTGTCGATCTCGAGCGCCGGGAAGCGGTCGTGGAGGTAGTTGGAGAGCTGACCCCCGCCGAGGCCGAGCATGAGCGCGCGCTGCGGCCTGGGCTGGAGGAGGAAGCCGGCCATCATGGTGCGCGCGTAGTCGAGGTCGAGGCTCTGCGGGCGGCTGAGGTCGAGGCGAGACTCGACGTATTGGGTGCCGTCGTCGCCGACGAAGTACATGGTGCGGACGCTGCCCCGCTGGGCGATCCGCACGTGGTTGTAGCGCGAGCGCGCCTCCTCGAGGGTGGTGTCGCCGGCGGCGCGGGCATGACCTGGCGGATCGACCAGGCCGAAGGCGGCGGCGCCGCCGAGCGCGCCGAGGAAGGAGCGCCGCGTGCGGCCGAGTGGCTTGCTTCGCATCGGCGGGATCTTAACCGAAGGTCGCGACGCGTTGGCGCGGCGCGGGCAGCGGCGCCGACAATGTGTCCGGGTCGGCGGCGCGATCACGAGGGCGGCGGGCGGCGATCACGAGTGAAGGTTGCTCTGGCGCCGAGATTGCAGTATCCGCCCAGAGGCCGCCTTCGATGCTCCGCTCGCTCCGACTCGACCTCACCTGCGCCCTATGGATCGCGATCGCCTCGGCCTCGGTGGCGCGGCCCGCGGCGGCGGCGCCGGAGGCGTGGGGGACCCGGAATTTGTCGCTGGGTGACGCGTATCGGGCGTCGGCGAGCGGGCCGAGCGCGTACCTGGGGGACAACACAGCGGGCATGAGCTCGACGCGGATGTTGGCGTTCGAGCCGGTGTATCAGGTCGGGCTCGCCCGGAGCAGCCACAGCTTCGGGGTGGTGGCGATGGACTCGATGAACAGCGGGCGGATCGCGCTGGGGCTCGGGTACCTGGCGCTGATGGGGGCGCCGCAGCTCCGCTACGCCGACGAGGGCGGCGCTGCGCGGGCGCTGACGATGGCGCGGCGCGGACACGAGCTGGGGCTGGGGCTCGCGGTGAACGTGATCCGCGGGTGGCTGTCGCTGGGGATCAGGACGAAGTATCAAAACCTCAGCCTGCGCTATGAGGGCGCGGACGGGGCGCTCCACGACGCGGCGCCGCGGCTGAACGCGTTCGGGGTCGATCTGAGCGCGCACCTGAATTTGTTCGGCTACGTGAGCGTGGCGGTGATCGGTACGAACCTGAGCGGGGTGAAGCGGCCAGACTTCACGGAGGCGCGGCCGCTCGATCTGCGGCACGTCGAGGCGGCGGCGGGGAGCTTGGATCTTCGCGAGCTGTCGCGCGTGTCCGAGTACCCGCGCGGCTTCGCGCACGCGGTGTCGGTGTTCCCGCTGCGCCGGCGGATCTTCAGCGTCAACCTCGACGGGGCCTATGACTTCACCTCGTACCGCGATCAGGAGCACACGCGCCTGCGCTACGCCGCGAGCTCGGAGGTCTATGTGGGGAAGGTGGTCCTTCGAGCAGGTGGCGGATGGGACAGGCGCGGGCCGGGGCGCGCGGACGACCGGGCGCACGTCGCCGGCGGGGTGGCGTTGATGTTGTCGCCGACGACGGGGCGCACAGGGCTCGACGTCGGGGTCGGTTTTCTGCGCGAGGTCGTCAGCCCGGCGCCCGAGACTTACCTCGGGGTGAACGTCGGCCTGCGCTTCGACCCGGGCTTCTAAGGGCCCCTTCGAGGGGTCTTCGGCGCAGCGACGAGATGACGCGCCACCGGAGCGGCGGGCTCGGCGGCGCGTCGGTGAGGCTCCGCTCAGACGGGGTAGCGGAGGATCGCGGCGATCGGCGAGGCGGAGGGTAGGTCACCGGCGCGGACCGCGAGCACCCGCGCGCCCGCGAGCAGGGCGCGGCCGGCGATCTCGTCGAGGATCCCGTAGGTGACGGCGTCCGCGGCCTCGACCAAGGTGACCGCGCCGTCGTCGCCGATGGTGCCGTGCAGCTCGACGTCGATGTCGACCATCAACAGCTCGACGGCGCCGAAGGTGGCGGCGCGGGCGATGTCGGAGAGCTCGGTGGTGGCCCGGCCAGCGGCGACGCGCTCGTCGAAGAGGGCGCGGGCGGCGGCGACTTGATCGTCGTAGACGCGATCGAGGATCGGCCGCGCGAGGGCGGCGAGCTCGTGATCCGGGAGGCGCTCGGGGCTCTGATCGATGGTCTCGGCGACGAGGCCTGGATAACTGATCACCGAGCGGACGATCGAGGCGAGCGGCTCGACGGCGGCGAGGATGAGGGGGAGCTCGCGGCCGGCGAGGATGCCGCGCAGGGCGCCGTCGATCTGCCGCGCGTAGGCGCGGAGGAGCACCTTCTGGCCCTCCGACCCGTGCAGACGGCGGCTCGGGGAGCGGTCGCGCACCGAGGCGCGACCGACGGCGTCCGCGGCGCCCTCAGGCATGCCGTGGACCTTGACCTCAGCGGCGGGCAGGTCGTGCGAGACGGTGACCAGGCGGACGCCCGCCTGCGAGGCGGCGAGCACGAGCGCCTCGTGCGGGAAGGTGATCGCGCGCAGCAAGGGCTTGATGTGGAAGCGATCGGCGACCTCGACGAACTCGCCGAGGCGGTTGGGCAGGCGGAAGGTCTGGAGGCCCTCGGGGGTGGCGAGCACGGCCAAGGAGCGCGCCTGGTACTTCCAAAAGTCGTCGTCGTCGGCGAGGTCGACGAGGTGCTCCTCGAGGGCGGCGAGGCGGCGCTTGTCGAAGCCGACGTCGACGAGCTGGGCGAGCGCGGTCTTGGTGAGGTTGCCGAGGGCGATCCGATCCGCGCCGGCCTCCTGCGTCAGAGGGGTGGTGGGCAGGTAGATCGACACGCAGGCGTCGGCGCGCGCGTTGATCAGGGCCTTGAGTTCGTTGAGGGTGGGGATGTCGGTGTAGAGCATGAGCGTCGATCCTCGCGGCCAGGGGCGCGCGGCGCGATAGTAACGGAAATGACGCGCGCTGGCGCGCGCCCTCGTGTCCGTCTTTGGAGAGCCTGTAGAGCGCGATACGCGGGGGCTATGCTGCGCCCGTGCCGGCCGCTCCTTTGCCCGATGATGAGCGGGAGCGCCTGCGTGCGCTGGTCCGCTACGCTGTGCTCGACACCGAGTCCGAGCGGGCCTTCGACGACCTGACGGCGCTGGCGAGCCAGATCTGCGAGACGCCGATCGCGCTGGTCAGCTTGGTCGACGCGCAGCGGCAGTGGTTCAAGTCCCGGGTGGGCTTGGACGCGCCTCAGACGCCGCGTGAGCTGGCCTTCTGCGCGCACGCGATCCTGCAAGAGGGGATCTTCGAGGTGGCGAACGCGCTCGATGACCCGCGCTTCGTCGATAACCCGCTGGTGGTCGGCGCGCCCGATATCCGCTTCTACGCGGGGGCGCCGCTGGTCACGAGCGACGGCTTCAAGCTGGGGACGTTGTGCGTGATCGATCGGATCCCGCGGCGGCTCAGCGCGCACCAGCGGGAGGCGCTGCGGATCTTGGGGCGACAGGTGATCGATCAGCTCGAGCTGCGCCGCGCGGCGGCGATGATGGCCCGTCGCTTGCTCGAGGAGCGGGCCACGAGCGGGCGGACGCAGGCGGGCGCGACCGCGGCGGGCGAGCGGGGCGGGCGCAGCGCGGAGCGGGCCTTCCTGGCGCGGGTGACCCACGACCTGCGGACGCCGCTGAGCTCGATCATCGGCTACGCGGAGCTGCTCGCCGAGGCGGAGCCGCAGGCGCCGGGCGAGGTGCGGGCGATCGCGGCGCAGATCGAGGCGGCGAGCGGACACATGCTCCGCTTGGTCAACGATATCCTCGACTCGGCGCGCCTCGAGACGGGCGAGCTGGCGCTGGAGCGCGCGCCGATCGAGCTCGCGGCGCTGGTGCGGGAGGCGATCGCCGTGATCCAGCCGTTGGCGGCGGCCTCGGGCGACTCCGTGCGCTTCGTCGACGCTTCCTCTTCACCGCCGCTGCTCGGCGACGCGACGCGGATCAGGCAGGTGCTGCTCAACCTGCTCAGCAACGCCTGCAAGTTCACGCGCGACGGGAGGATCGAGGTGACCCTGGCCGATGGTGCAGGTGAGGCCGGCGGGGTGACGATCTCGATCGCAGACTCGGGGATCGGGATGGATGAGGCGCAGCGGCGCCGGCTCTTCCGCCCCTTCGCGCAGGTGCACGGGGCGGCGGCCGGCGCGGGCGGGACGGGCCTCGGGCTGCATATCACGCGGGCGCTGTGCGAGCGGATGGGCGGGTCGATCGCGGTGGAGAGCGAGGTCGGGGCCGGCTCGACGTTCACGGTGTGGCTGCCGCTCGCGGCGCCGACGACGGCGATCGGCGGCGCCTCCGTCGCGGTGGTCGACGGCGACCCGTCGACGCGGGCGGCGCTGCGGCAGGCGCTGGGCCAGGCGGCGCCGCTGCTCTTCGTCGACGACCTGAGCGAGGCGATCGCGTTCGTCATCGACCGGCGGCTGCGCGGGGTGATCGTCGACAGGGGCGGGGTGAGCGGGGACGAGCTCGAGCTGCTGCACTCGCTCGACCGACTCTGCCAGGACTCGTCGACGCCGCTGGTGCTCGCGAGCGCGGCGGCGGCGGTCGACCCGGCGTTGGCGAAGCTGCCGCGCTGGCAGGTGAAGGAGCCCGCCGCGGCGCTGCTGTCGCTGCTCCGCGGGCGACGCGCGTGAGCCCTCGGCGCGGGGCGGCGGTCAATTCGTGGACGTGACGGGGCGGCGAGGCCGCCGGGCTTCGTGCGGTTGACGCACGCCGCGGGGCCTTGCTCGGGCGCGGGGATCCGATATGAACCCGGCGAGGCTGCGGCGGGCATGACGACGAATACGACTTCCATGGGCAGCGGCGCGATGTTCGACGGGATCGCGCGGCGCTATGACCTGGTGAACCGGGTGATGAGCCTGGGGCTCGACCTGCGGTGGCGGCGCGCGCTGGTCGAGGCGCTGGTCAGCGCGGCGCCCGCGGACGGGGAGATCTTGGATGTGGCGACCGGGACGGCGGACGTGGCGCTGGCGCTGGCGGCCGCGGCCCCTGGGATCCGGGTGGTTGGCCTGGACCCGAGCGAACAGATGCTGGCGCAGGGGCGCCGGAAGGTCGAAGAGGGCGGGCTGGCGGGGCGGATCCGCTTGGACGTCGGCGATGGTCAGGCGCTTCCGTATGAGGACGGACGATTTGACGCGGCGTGCGTATCCTTTGGGATCCGAAATTTCCCCGACCGCTCGGTGGGGCTGCGGGAGCTGGCGAGGGTGACGCGATCGGGCGGTCGGGTGGCGATCCTCGAGCTGGCGGAGCCGCGCGGGGTGGGGCTGCTGGGGCGGGCCGCGCGGGCGCACGTGCGCCACGTGGTGCCGCGGATCGGCGGGCTGCTGTCGGGGTCGCGGGAGTATCGGTACCTCCAGCGCTCGATCGCGGCGTTCCCGCCCGCAGAGGAGTTCTTGCGGCTGATGCGCGAGGCGGGGCTCCGTGAGGCGCGCGCGCGGCCGATGACCTTCGGGGCGGTGGTGCTGTTCGTCGGTGAGGTCGGTTAGGAGAGAGCCGTGGCGCGCGATCTGGCGTCGACGCTCGACCGGGTGCGCAAGCTGCTGGCGCTGGCGAGCTCGCCCAACGTGTTTGAGGCGGCGGCCGCGGCGGCGCAGGCGCAGGCGCTGATCGAGCGGCATCGGCTGGAGGCGCTGCTGGCGGCGGAGGCGGCGGAGGCGGCGGTCGAGGCGGTGGACCCGGTGACCGACGGGCGAGAGGCGCCGCTCGAGGCGGCCCGCAAGCTGCGGCGATGGAAGAGCGCGCTGGCGGCGGGGCTGGCGGCGGCGAACGGCTGCGTCGCCTATACAGCGGCGCTGGGGCGCGAGCAGGCGCTGTTGATCGCGGGCCGCGCGGAGGATCGGGCGGCGGTGATCGAGCTGTGGTCGTGGTTGGTGCGGCGGATCGAGTGGCTGTCGGCGACGCACGGGGGCGGACAGCCGCGTGAGTGGCATGAGGCGTTTCGGATCGGCGCGGCGGAGGCGGTGAGCGAGCGGCTGCGAGAGGCGGTGGCGGGCGCGCAGGTGGCGATCGGCGCGGCTTCATTGGCGAGGATCGAGCCGACGCGGGCGGCGCGGGCGGCGGCCGTCGAGGGCTTTGTGCGCGATCGGTTGAATCTCAAACCAGGTCGAGGGCTGCGAGTCGACGCCGAGGCGCTGGCGGCGGGGCGCGCCGCCGGGGCGACGCTGCCGCTGCGGCCGCGCTCCTGAGGCGGACCCCGGCGCCGAGGCGGACCTCCTCGGCGGTCGGTGGCGACGCCGCTCGGCCGGGCCGGGAGCCGCGCTGGACTTTGTGGGGGCGAATCACCAACCTTGACGTCGATGCGCAGGCAGCGGAGGCGGTGGTGGCTCGGCTTGGTGTGGGCGATCTCGAGCGGCTGCGGCGATGACGGCGGCGAGGAGGCGAGCGCGGGCGAGGAGGCGGGCGAGGTCGGTGAGGTAGAGGCCCCGGACGAGCGGCTCAACGTGGTGCTGGTGGTGCTCGAGTCGATACGCTGGGACGCGGCGACCCCGTATTCGCCGGCGCTGCCGACGACGCCGTTCCTCGAGCGCTTCGCGGCCGATAATGTCCGTGTTGAGACGATCTACACGGTCGTGCCGCACACGACCAAGGCGCTGGTGCCGATCCACTGCGGGCGCTACCCGGCGATCTCGAAGGCGATCGTGGAGACCGCGCCAGGGGCGCTAGGACGCGGCTGCTTGGCGGCCCGGCTCGCCGCGGCGGGGTACGCGACGTTCTTCATCCAGCCGGCTCGCGAGGGCTTTGAGAACCGCTCGGGTCTGGTGGCGAACTTCGGCTTTAAAGAATTCGCGGGGAAGGAGTCGCTGCCTTCGGCGGGCTTTGATGAGTCGAGCTACTTCGGCTTCGAAGACGACATCATGCTCGGACCCGCGCTGGCGTGGGTGGACGCGCAGGAGGGGCCGTTCTTCTTGGCGGTGCTGACGCTCACCGCGCACCACGACTACACGCCGCCGGCCGGGTTCGCGACCCAGCACTTCGTCGATGACCCGGTGCAGAACGACTACCTCAACGCGGTCGCGTACACCGATCGCTTCGTCGAGAAGCTGCACCTGGGGTTGGACGCGCGGGGCTTGCTCGAGGAGACGATCGTGGTGGTGGTCGGCGACCACGGGGAGGCCTTCGGCGAGCACGGCCGCTTCCAGCACGACAACGTGATCTGGGAGGAGGGGCTGCGGGTGCCGCTGGTGATCGGCGGGCCAGGGGTGGGCCCGCCTGGTCGGGTGATCGAGGGGCTCTTCCAAACGATCGATGTCGCGCCGACGCTGGCGACGCTGCTAGGCCTGACGCCGACCGCCGAGGACGCGCTCGGCGTCGATCTGCTGCGCAGCGACGGGCACGAGCGGCTGTTCTTCTCCTGCTGGGCCGATGAGCGCTGCTTGGCGATGCGCGAGGGCGCTCGCAAGGCGATCCACCACTTCGGGGCGCTGCCGGATGAGGTCTTCGACCTGGTCGCAGATCCAAGCGAGAAGAGCAACGTGATCGCGGTCGGCGATAACCAAGCGTTCGCGAGCTCGGCGATCGCGGCGATGTTCGCGTGGGCGATGATGACCCTGTTTTAGAAGAGAGCAGGAGCGTGAGTCCGTCCCGGTGTGGAAGGCGGCCGCGGCCTGCAGGTGTTGACCGGCGCGCGGCGGTAGAGCTGGTGGCTATGATGGGCGGCGGTGGGCACGGGTGGACACGAGGAGGCGGGCGACGCCGCTGCCAGCTTCGTCGATGAGGACGCGGCGACCCGACACGAGGCGCCTGATGCGGCTCCTTCGCCGATCGTGAGCGGGCGAGGGGCCGCCCCAGCGCCGCCGCTCAAGATCGGGCGCTATACGATCCTGCGACAGCTCGGTCGCGGCGGTATGGGGGTCGTCTATTCGGCCTACGACGACGAGCTCGACCGGAAGATCGCGCTCAAGGTGCTGAGCCCGAGCGTCGCCGAGGGCTCGGTCGGCAAGGGCCGAATGCTGCGCGAGGCGCAGGCGCTGGCGCGGCTCTCCCACCCGAACGTGGTGCAGGTGTATGAGGTCGGCGGGGTCGAGGGGCGCCTGTATTTGGCGATGGAGTACGTGGAGGGGCTCGACCTGAAGCAGTGGGCGGCGGCGGAGCGGCGGCCTTGGCGGCAGATCCTGAGCGTGTATGTTCAGGCAGGTCGCGGGCTGGCCGCGGCGCACGCGGCCGGGTTGGTGCACAGGGACTTTAAGCCGCAGAACGCGATAGTCGGGGCGGACGGGCGGGTGCGGGTGCTGGACTTCGGCCTCGCTCGCGCGGACCTGGGGGACTGGGGCGCGCTCGACCGCGCGGCGGCGTGGGCGGGGCGATCGATGAGCTCGTCGATCAGCTCGCTGGTCGATGAGCTGACAGACGCGGGCACGCTGCTGGGCACGCCCGCGTATATGGCGCCCGAGCAGCTCGACCGCCGATCGGCGGACGCGCGCAGCGACCTCTTCGCCTTCTGCGTGGCGCTGTGGGAGGCGCTCGCGGGGGCGCGGCCCTTCGTCGCGCGCAGGGTGGACGCGCTGCGGGTGTTGATCGCGGAGGGGCCGCCGCCTCCGCCCAGAGGATCGGCGCCGGGGCGGGTGTTTCGGGCGATCGCGAGGGGGCTGGCCGAAGCGCCAGGTGACCGGCCGGCGAACATGGAGGCGCTGCTGGCGGCGCTCTCACGGGCCAATGACGCGGGGCGGCGGCGGTGGCTCGCGCTCGGGGTGGCCTCGACGATCGCGGCGACGGCGGGGATCAGCTCGTCGCTCGCGCGTACAAGTGAGGACGCGCAGGCGCCGACGTGCGCGGCGGAGGGATCGCTGGAGGGGGTGTGGGACGCGGAGCGACGGGCGGGTGTGGCGACCGTGCTGGCGAGCTCGGCGCTCCCGTACGCGTCGGCGACGTGGTCGGCGATCGCGCCGAAGCTGGACGCCTACGCGGCGGAATTGGCGGCGCTCGGCGGGCGCGCCTGCGTGGCCCGGGCCGCGAGCGGTGGCTCAAATTCGCCCATTCTCAGCGCGCAGGAGCGCTGCTTGGCGCGCCGTCGCTTCGGCCTCGAGGCGACCGCGCGGGTGATCGCGCGGGGGGATCCGGGCGCGGTGGCGGGGGCTTTGACGGCGGTGGAGGGCCTGGAGCCGCTGGCGCTCTGTGAAGATCCGGCGGCGCTGATGGCGTCCGCGGCGGCGGGAGACGATGAGGCGGACCCGCGGCGCTTGGCGGCGATTCGTGAGGCAGAGCGGCTGCTCGCGGCGTCGAAGGCGGAGGCGGACGCCGAGAGCTTCGTGACGGCGCGAGGGCTGGCGGAGGAGGCGTTGGCGGCGGCGGAGCTGCTCAGCGATCGCCGCTTGATCGCGGCGGCGCTGCTGCGCCTCGGGTTCGCGCAGGAGGGCGCGGGCGACTTCGGAGGCGCGGAGTCGACGCTTCGTCGCGGGTATGAGGCGGCAGAGGTGGCGCGAGAGGATCGTCTGGCGGTCGACGCGGCGACCGCGATGCTGCGCCTGGAGGGGCGTGAGCGCCGTGACGCGGCCGCGACGCGGATCTGGGAGGTGGTCGCGGCGGCGAAGCTGGCGCGCAGCGGCGACGACGTGGAGCAGCAGGTGCGCTTGATGCTAGAGGCGGGGATCGCGGTGATCGAGGCGGGCGATCTGCTGGGAGGAGCGCCGAAGATCCGGGCCGCGGCGGCGATGGCAGAGGCGAGCGCGGCGGCGTCCGAGCGCCTGAAGATCTCGGCGTTGAACCTGCTGGCCAGCGGCGTGCTCAAGCGCGAGGGGGAGATGGCGGCGGCGCAGGCGTTGACCGAGCAGGCGCTGGCGCGGCACGTCGCGCTGCTGGGGCCGGACCATCCGTACGGCGGGATGTTGATCTACAACCTCGGGGTGATCTTGTTCGAACGCGGCGAGCTCGAGCCGGCGCGGGCGGCGTTCGAGCGCTCGCTCGAGATCCGCGAGGGGGCGTACGGGCTGGATCACCCGGAGGTGGCGCAGTCGTTGAACGGCCTGGCGGCGGCGCTCGGGGACCTCGGGAGGCATGAGGAGGCGATCCCGTGGGCGCTGCGATCGCTGGCGATCGAGGAGCAGAGCCGCGGGGCCTCGCACCCAGAGCTCTGCTACGCGCTGAATAACCTGGCGAGCTTGATGATCGCCGCGGGCCGCTTCGATGAAGCGGAGGAGCGCCTGCGCCGCGCGCGGGCGATCCTCGACGGGCACGGGCTCGCGACGAACTCCTTGAGCGGTCTGATCGAGGAGAGCTTGGCCGCGCTCGAGCAGCGGCGTGGGCGCGGCGAGCAGGCGCTGATCCACCTCTCGCGGGCGTTGGCGGCGGTAGAGGCGAGCCTCGGCGCCGAGAACCCGTCGGTGGGGGCGATGCACGCGAATATCGGCGCGTCGCTGTTGGCGCTGGGTCGCGCAGGGGAGGCGGAGCCGCACTTGGCGCGGGCGCTGGTGGTGTTGACGGAGGCCCCCGGGGCCGCGTCGGAGCTGGCGTTGACGCGGCTGCTGGAGGCGCGGCGGCTGTGGCGACGCCGTGTTGATCGAGATCGGGCGCTCGCGCTCGCGCGCGAGGCGACGGCCGCGCTGGCGGAGGCGGACGGCGAGGCGGCGGCGAAGGCGGAGGCGCTGGCGAAGTTGCAGGCGTGGTTGGCGGACCCGGGGCCATGACGCGCAGCTCTTGGGGCGCGTCATGGCCGGGGTGGCGCTGAAAAAGAGAATGTCACGGTAGGAGGCGGGGCGCGTAGGGGGCTGTGGAGGTGATGACGATGATCCACAGCGCTGTGCAACGACCCCGATGGTTGAAACTTTTGATGCTGCTCACCACGATCGCCGGGCCGCTGGCGCTCGGGTGCGGTCAAGAGGATGGTGAGGGGGCGCGCGCGCGCGCGGCGATCAGCGAGGCGAAGGGGCAGAAGGTGACGATCTCCGGGGCCGGGGAGCTGGGGCCTGAGAAGGTGAAGGCGATCTCCGGGCTGCTCGAGGCGAAGGGGCAAGATGTGGGCGCCGTGATCGTGAAGCTCATCAAGGACGGTGAGGGCGCGCCTACGCTCGAGATCATGATGTGGGGGGCGGGGCTGCCGCCGCCGCATGAGATCAGCGGGAGCTTGAAGGGCGCCTTCCCCGAGCTGGCGGCGGCGTCGATCGAGGTGAATGAGATGGCTCCAGGGACAGGCCCCGCGCCGATCGCGATCGAGGCGCCGGGGGAGGAGGTGAGCGCGGAGGAGGCGAAGGCGCAGATCCTCGAGCAGCTCGCGGCCGAGGGGGTGGTGGGGGCGGTGCAGGTGGAGGTGCAGGACGGCGCCGAGGGGCGGCAGGTGGAGGTTCGGATCGAGAAGACGGTCGAGCAGGACCAGGCGCCGTGACCGCGTCGTTGACGCGCGTCGACGCGCTCGCGCGCGGTTGAGCGGCGAGCGATGAGAGGCGAGGGTCGAGGGCGCCGCGCGCGTCGCTCGACCCTCGCCGCTTCGTCGGCTCAGAGAGGACGCAGAGGGCGCTACGGGGCCGGGAGGCGCTCCTCGAGGCGGATCTTGACCTCGCGTTTGCCGTCTTTATCGGCGACCTCGACCTCGGCGTGGCCTGAAAAGCCCTCTGCGCGCAACCTCTCGAGGATCTGTGCGCGGGCGGCCGCGGCGTCTTCGCGGTCGAGGTCGAGGTCGAGCAGGGCGTAGCCGAGGCGGCCGCCGAGGGTGCCGTGTACGGTGCCTTCGAGCGGCTCGGCGGCGCATTCGGAGGTGAGGCCGGGCAGCTCGGCGCGGATCGCCGCGAGTACCGCCTCGGGCGCGGCGAGGACCCCCCACACGTCGATGCGGACGCGGATCGTCGGGGCGCCTTCGTCGAGGAGCTGCAGCGAGATGTTGTCGGCGGCGATCCGCGGGCGTAAGCGATCGGCGAGGCCGATCGCGGACTCGGGGTCGAGCTGTCGCCGATCGGCGGCGCAGTCGAAGCTGACGCCGAAGTCGCGGTGATAGGCGATCGGCAGCTGACAGGCGCCGATGACCAGCGCGGCGAGGGCGACGACCGCGACGGCGAGGCGGTGCGGGCTGCATCGATCGAGGAGCGCGCCCGGGCGGGGTTTTGCGGGGTAGCGGCGGCGGTGCTCGGCGAGCAGGCGGGCCTCGAAGGCTGCGGGGGGCTGGCCGATCGGAGGGTCGTGGCGGCGATAGAGGCGGCGGAGGGCGGCGTGGAGGCCTCGTCGCCCGGTGAACTCAGGCAGGGACATCGATCGCTCCCTTCGTGGCTGGCGCGTCCAGTTGGCGGCGGAGGGCGCGGATCGCCCGCGAGATCCGCTGCTTGACGGCGGCCTCGTTGAGGTCGAGGAGCTCGGCGATCTCGCGGTGGCGCAGGCCGTCGCCGTAGCGCAGCGCGAGCAGCTCGCGCAGCTCGGGCTCGAGCTCGTCGAGGCGCTGACTGAGCTGGCTGAGGCGCTCGCGCTCGAGCAAGTGGGCGAGCGGATCGGCGTCGTCGGCGCGCAGGCCGTCGAGCGCGCTCGGCTCGGCGAGCGGCTTGCTCGCGCGCACGTGGTCGATGATCGCGTTGCGGGCGATCCGGAAGAGCCAGGCGCGGAGGCTGCCGCGCTGCGGGTCGAAGTCGGCGAGGCGCTCGACGAGGACGAGAAAGACGCGAGCGACGAGCTCCTCCGCGTCGGCGCGCGCGCGGATCCGGCGGCCGACGAAGCGGGCGAGCTCGGGGTAGAGCTGGCGGTAGAGGTCACGCATCGCCGCGGCGTCGCCTGCTTGCGCCGCGGCGGCGCGGCGAGCGAGCAAGGGGTCGCGGATCAGCCAGGGCAGGCGCATGCGTGCAGCGCCTCTACGGGCGGCGAGAGGATTGGTGACACGGTAGGGCGGCGCGGCGCGCTATTGCGCGAGGGTGGTGATCTCGAGGTGGGTGGGGCGGGCGGCGCTGCGGTGCACGGTGTGGGTGGCGGCGGTGAAGTCTTGGTCGCGGGCGAGGAAGATGTTGTCGACCCAGGACTGAGGGTTGCGGTCGACGAGGGGGAACCAGGTGCTCTGGATCTGGACCATGACGCGGTGGCCCTTCTTGAAGGTGTGCAGGACGTCTTGCAGGGGGACGCGCACGGCGGTCGGGGCGCCCGGGGTGAAGGGCTTGGGGCGCTCGTAGCTGTCGCGGTAGCGGCCGCGTAGGACCTCGGAGCGGACCATCATTTGAGATTCGCCCATGTGTTTGCCGGGGCGGAGGTGCTCGTGGTCAGGGGCGTCGGGGGGGAAGACGTCGATGAGCTTGACGACCCAGTCGGCGTCGCGGGCGCTGGTGGCGACCCAGAGGTTGGCGGCGATCGGGCCGGCGACCGTGAGGTCTTCGCTGAGCGGCGGGGTCTGGTAGACGAGCACGTCGGGGCGGCGGGCGGCGAAGCGCTGGTCGTCGGTCATGTACTCGCGGGTCATGCCGATGTGCACGTCCTCGCTGAAGGGGACGGGGCGGCGTGGGTCGCTGACGAAGCGATCGGCGGCGGCGCGGTCGGTCGGCGGCGCGTCGAGGGCGAGCGCGCCTTCGCCCTGAAGATAGAGGCGGCGCGGGGTGAGCTGCGGCGGGGGCCAGGCGGTGAAGTCGCGCCAGGCGAGGGCGCCGGTGTCGAAGACGGTCGCTTCAGGCAGCGGCGGGGCGAGGCCTGAAGCACCTGTCCTTCGGCGCTCTCGCGGATCGGGCGCCAATTTTAAGAAATAGTCGAAGAAGCGGCGCTCGATCTCGGCGCGGTAGTGCTGGGCGGTCTTGGCGCCGAAGCTGATGTTGCCGAGGTGGTCGCCGTCGCTGCGGGCCCAGCCGCCGTGGGGCCAAGGGCCCATGACGAGGACGTTGTAGACGTCCGGGTTGTGGCGCTCGATCTCGCGGTAGATCGCGAGGGGGCCGTGCAGGTCCTCGGCGTCGAACCATCCGCCGACGACCATCACGGCGGGGGCGACGCGGCGGAGGTGAGGGAGTATGTCGCGAGCGCGCCAGAAGTCGTCGTAGGTGGGGTGAGCGACGATGTCGCGCCAGAACTCGACCTGTCCCTTGAAGAAGAGGCGATCGACGTTGGCGAGCGCGCCGAGCCTGGTGAAGAACTCATAGCCGTCGGGGGTGCCGTGGTTGAAGCGCTCGGGCCACTCTCTGCTCGGGCCGCCGCGGGGGCGGCCGAAGTTGACGAAGAAGTTGAAGAAGTGGGGGAGGAAGAAGGCGCCGTGGTGATAGAAGTCGTCGAAGTACCAGTCGGCGATCGGCGCCTGCGGGGAGACGGCGACGAGCGCGGGGTGGTGGTCGATCATGCCGGCGGCGGCGTAGAAGCCGGGGTAAGAGATCCCCCACATGCCGACGCGGCCGCTGTGATTAGAGACATGCTCCAAGAGCCAGGTGATGGTGTCGTGGGTGTCGCTGCTCTCGTCGACCAGCTCGGGGCGCTCGGGGCGCTTGTCGGGGCGGTGCGGGGTCATGTTTAAGAATGTCCCTTCGGACATCATGCGGCCGCGCACGTCCTGGTAGACGAAGATGTAGCCGTCGCGCGCGAGCTGCTCGCTGGGGCCGAGGGTGGCGCGGAGGTCCTCGCCGTACGGGGCGACGGAGTAGGGGGTGCGGGTGAGCAGGATCGGGTAGGAGCGCGAGCGATCCTTGGGGCTGTAGACGGCGGTGAAGAGGCGAGCGCCGTCGCGCATGGGGATGGTGTGCTCGTGCTTGTCGTAGTTTTGGCGGATCCACTCGGCGAGCTCAGGCTCGCGTGGGGCTTCGGGTGGGGTTGGCTTCGGCTCAGCGCAGGCGGCGGCGTCCGGGGCGGCGGTGGGCGCGGCGGGCTGCGGCGCGCAGGCGAGCAGGGCGGCGAGCAGGGCGGCGTGGCGGACCCGGTGCATCGCCGGATCATAGCGGCGCGGACGCTCCTCTGCGCGCCCGCTCCTCTGCGCGCCCGCTCCTCTGCGCGCCCGCTCCTCGCTGAGGTCTCCATCGCGGAGCGGCCGGCTCGCTGGAGAAGCTCTAGGGCCGGTCGATCTGCGATACGATGCGAGGGACGTGTCGGTCGATCACCGCGAGGTACGAGGTGGCGCCGACGCGCGGGCTCTGATCAGGACGGTAGGACCATGACGAAGCAGCGTTCGACGAGCGGCGAGAACGAGCACGATGTCTCCGGTTGGAGCTACGCGCGCGCGGGCGCGGCGGCGCTGTGGCTGATCTGCGCGGGGTGCTCGGGAGGGGCGGAGCAGACCTCGGGCTTCACCGCGTCGGTGGGGCCCGCGACCTCGGCGACGCAGGGTTTCACGACCTCATCGACGAGCGAAGGGGCGACCACGGAGGGCTCGACGTCGACGACCGACGACGGGACGACGCGCCCTCCAGAGACCGACTCTGACCCTTCGGCGCCGACCAGCGACGACGCGACGACGGTGGCGGGGCCGGTGTGCGGCGACAACGCGGTCGAGGGCGATGAGGTGTGCGACGACGGGGTGAACGACGGCCTCTACGGTGGTTGTAACCCCGACTGTCTGTCGTTCGCGCCGAGCTGCGGCGACGGGGAGGTGAACGGGCCCGAGGTGTGCGACGACGGGGTGAACGACGGGGCGTACGGCGGCTGCGCGGCGGACTGCTCGGCGCTCGGCCCGAGCTGCGGCGACGGGGAGGTGAACGGCGCGGAGGTGTGCGACCTGGGGGTGAACGACGGCTCGTATGACGGATGTAACCCGGACTGCACGCCTGGGCCCTTCTGCGGCGACGGGGAGGTGAACGGGCCGGAGGGCTGCGACGACGGCAACGAGGTCGACAACGACGAGTGCACGAACCAGTGCGCGACGGCGTCGTGCGGCGACGGGATCCTCCAGCCGGGCGAAGACTGTGAGATGGGCAATATCGGCGGCTCGAGCTGCGCAGGGCTCGGCTTCGAGGGCGGGGCGCTGGCGTGTAACAACAACACGTGCAAGTTCGACGTGGTCGCCTGCTATAAGTGCGGCGACGGGATCGTCAACGGGCCAGAGGCGTGCGACGGCGGCAACCTGAACGGCCAGTCGTGCCAGTCGCAAGGGTTCGTGTCCGGCAACCTGTCGTGCGCGCCGAACTGCGCGGCGTTCAACACGTCGGGCTGTACGAAGTGCGGCAACAACATCGTCGACGCAGGGGAGGTGTGCGACGGCGGCGCGCTGAACGGGCAGACCTGCCTGAGCCAAGGGTATGTGACCGGGCAGCTCGCGTGTAACCCGAACTGCGGCGGCTACAACATCAACGGCTGCACCCACGGCAACTGCTGCCAGGTCGGCGGGGCGGGCGCGTGCTCGTCGACGCCGATCCGCAACTGCGTGTGCGCGAACGACCCCTTCTGCTGCAATAACTCGTGGGACAGCCTGTGCGTGCAGGGGGCGATCAACTGCGGCGCGAAGTGCTGAGGGCGATCAGCGGCGGGGCGGCGCGCCGAGCTGCGCCGTGTCGCCGGCGAGGGCGCGCAGGGCGGCGAGCTGATCGCGCGTGCCGATCGCGATGAGGGTCTGACCGCCCGAGAAGCGGTGCTCCGGCCCCGGGACCTGCTCCAGCGCGCCGTCCGGCCGGCGTATCGCGATGATCAGCGCGCCGGTGCGCGCCCGCAGATCGGCGCCGCCGAGGGTCGCTCCGATGAGGCTGGTCTGCTCGCTTAAGGTCGCCTCATCGATCCACAGGTTGACGCTACGATCGTGGACCATGTCGTCGAGGAAGCGCACGAGGCCGGGACGGACGAGCTCGGCCGCCATCCGCATGCCGCCGATCGCGTTGGGCGAGACGACGGCGTCGGCGCCGGCGCGGCGCAGCTTGCTGATCGCGGAGGGTTGGATGGCCTTGGTGACGATCCGCGCGCGAGGCGCGGACTGCCGGGCGGAGACGACGACGAACATGTTGGTCTTGTCGTCGTCGAGGGCGGCGACGACGCCTTTGGCGCGGCTGATCCCGGCGCGCTCGAGCTGCGCGTCGTCGGTGGCGTCGCCGATGAGCTGGACGAGGCGCTTGTCGTCGATCTGCTCGAGGGCGGCGGGTCGCAGGTCGATGGCGATCACGGACTCGCCGCGGGCGAGCAGGTCCTCGATCACGCGCGCGCCGGTGGAGCCGCAGCCGCAGACGATGTAGTGATCCTTGAGGTCCTTCATCTTGCGGTGGTGGCGGCGGAACTGCTGGAGATGAACGAAGCTGCCCTCGACGAAGAAGCTGGTGATCGAGGAGACGACGTAGAGATTGGCGCAGACGCCGAAGAGGAGCAACAGCATCGTCCACTCGCGACCCCCGGCGACGTTCGCGACGTCGATGACCTCGCCGAAGCCGACCGTGGTGACGGTGATCGCGGTCATGTAAAGGCAGTCGTGCAGCTCCCAGTGGCCGGGCTGGTGGAGCTCGCCGATGTACCAGTAGCCGAGGGCGCCGATCAGGAGCACGCCGAAGGCGACGAGCGTGGCGAGGTAGACCCGGTTGCGCGCGCGCCGGTAGTCCTCGAGGGTCGTGGTGAGCATCCTGGGCACGGGCCGGACGATCTTAGGCGATCCGCGGCGGGGGCGGGAGCGCGGGCTTTGCCGTCAGCTCGGGTGGATCCAGCCGTCTCCGGTGGCGGCGATCCGTCGGGCGCGCTCGAGCAGACCTTCGGGCCAGGGCTCCTCGAGGAGGCGGTACTCGGCGTGATCGAAGGGCTGGCCGGGGGCTGGCGCGGCGAGCTCTAAGCGCTCGCGTCGGCCTTGACGCAGGAGATCGAGGGCGCGGTGGTGGCAGTAGGGGTTGTTGCCGCGGCGGCCGAAGAGCACGTGGCCGGTCCAGGTGCAGCCGGCCTTGCACACGTCGGCGTAGTAGCAGCCGGCGCAGCGGCCCCAGAGCTCGTGCTGACGATCGTCGCGGTTGAAGCGCAGGGCGGCGGCCCGCTCCCAGACGTCGCGCAGGCGGGCGCTGCGGAGGTTGCCGCCGACGTAGTCGGCGGTGGGCAAGGAGGGGCAGCCCTTGATGTCGCCGTTGGCCTCGATGCCGAGGGTGCGCAGGCCCGCCTCGCAGCCGCTCTGGTGGGCGCTGGGGTGGTCGCTGCGGAGGAGGCGCTCGTAGGGGCCGAAGTAGCCGATGTTGCTGGCGGGCCAGAGGCGGATCTGGCGGGCTTCGGTGGCCTTGGCGATCCGCGCGACCATGGGCATGAGCTCGAGCATCTGCCAGGGTTGCAGGAGCAGCTCGGGGTGATCGGCGGCGCGGCCCATGGCGACGGTGATCTGCACCTGCCAGCTATGGATCTCGTAGGCGCTGATGACGTCCAGCAGGGGCTCGATCTCGCGCAGGTTGGGGGCGCAGAGCTGGGTGTTGACGGAGCGGGGGATGCCGGCGTCCTTGAGGTTCTGGAGGGCCTGGAGGGCGGCGTCGTAGCTGCCTCGCAGGGCGCGCAGGTGGTCGTGGGTTTTAACGAGTCCGTCGATCGAGACGGAGACGGTCTCGATGCCGGCTTCTTTGGCCATGGCGACGCGCTCGGGGGTGAGGGCGCGGCCGCCGGTGGTCATGGAGGTGTGGATCCCGGCGGCCGTCATGGCGGCGGCGATGAGGTGCCAGTCGTCCCTCAAGTAGGCTTCGCCGCCGATGAGGGTGGCCTCGCGTACGCCGAGCTCGGCGAGCTGGTCGACGAGATCGAGCGCCTCGGCGGTGGTGAGCTCGTCGGGGCGGGCGCGGCCGGCCCGGCTGCCGCAGTGGCGACAGGCGAGGTCGCAGCGGAGGGTGATCTCCCAGACGAGGTAGCGCGGGCGCGCTCGATCCTGCGGGCGGGCGTCGGCGGCGAGGGGGAGGTGGACCCTGGCCGATCGGCCAGATCTGTCGACGACGAGGCGATCGCTGCGCTGCACGGGGTCTCTTCGTTGAATTTTTTTGGTACTCTGAGGGCTTCCCGAAGACCTGGCTTATCGGTCAGGTAGGGGGCGGCGGCCCGCCGTACTTGGTGCTGGGGCGGGGGTCGGGGGGCGGCGGGGCGCCGTACTTCTTGGCGGGGCGCGGGGTGAGCTGGTCGTCTTCGTCGACGATGGGGCGGGGAGCGCCGTACTTGGGCTTGGGGAGGGGCTCGGGGGTGATGAGCGGGGGATCGGGGGTGGCGCCGGAGTCGACGCCTGGATCGACGATCGGCGGGTTCGGCGTCGGCGCGGCGGTGGTGGCGATCGGCTGGGGATCTTCGGCGGAGGGCGGCGGGGTGGAGGGCGGCAGGGTGAAGGGCGGCGGCGTCGGGGGCGCGGGCGGGGTCGCGAGCGCGGGGGGCTCGCTCACCGGCGCAGGTTGTGGCGCGTCGGGAGCGGCGCAGCCGACCAAGGCGAGGCCCAAGACGGCGACGCTGAGGCGCGTCAGCGGGGCGACGATCGCCTCGACATGACCGCAAAAAGGACACTCGAGGTCGAGCCGGCGGATGTGCACTCCGCAGGCGGCGCAAGGGCGTAGGCGTGCCATCGCAGCGAGCGTATCAGACTCGGCGGTGGGGCCGTGCGCGCCGACGACCTCCGCGCAGGCGGTCGCGGCGGGTCGCGCGAAGAATCGCGCCTAGGCGGCCCAGATCGCCTCGACCCGGGCGCGGACGAGGCGGCGGCCCTCGGCGAAGCCGGGCAGCCTCCGCAGCTCGGTGAGCACCGGGCAGTGATCGCACCACTCGAGGTCGATGAGCACAGACTCGGCGGCGCGCATGAAGTAGCGGAGGGCTAACTCGGGCTGGCCGGCGAGGCAGCAGCTCTCGGCGGTGATCTGGCAGATCATCGCGGTCATGCGCGGGTGGCTGTGGGTGAGCAGCGCTTCGATGTTGGCGTCGACCTCGACGGTCTCGCCGAGGGCCGCGCGGATGTACCGAACGAGCGCGTCCGAGATGGGGCCCTCCTCTTGCTTCGCGTCCTCGAGCAGGCGGGCCAGCTCGTCCTTGATGCCTCGCCAAGCGGCGACGCGGGCGCCCAGGAGCAGGACCGCGCCGCGGCGGTTGCGATCGCCGCCGAGGAGCTTGTAGGCCCAGGCGAAGCCGTCGTAGTCGCCGCGCAGCGCCGAGCAGCGGGCGTACTCGAAGAGGCCGGCGGGGAGGTCGGGGTCGAGGGCCATGGCGACGCGGAGCTGCGGCAGACCCTCCTCGGCGCGGCCGGCCTCGCACTTGAGGCTGGCGAGGTATTGGATCGCGGCCGGGTAGGTGGGCGCCGCCGCGAGGGTCTCGCGGAGGGCGACGGCGGCGGCTCGCCAGTCGCCGCGCTGCACCGCGATGATGCCGCTGGCGAAGGTGGTCTCGGGGTGATCCGGCGCGAGGCGCAGCGCCTCCTCGAGGTCGGCGGTGGCGCGCTTCTGCCAGTCGATCTCCGGCGAGGCGCTGGCGCTGAACCAGGCGCGCACGGCGATCAGGGCGATCAGGGCGTGGCCAGGGATGAAGCCAGGGTGCGCGCGGAGCTGCTCGGTGAGGGTGCTGTAGGCGCTGGTGAGCGACGCGCCGAAGCCGCGCTGGACCTCGCGGCGGGCGTGGCGGTAGGTGTCGATGAGCTGCGGTGAGGCGAGCTCGCGGAAGACGCCGATCTCGAGCTCGCCGCGGAGTGCCTCGGTGATCTGCTGGCCGAGCAGGTCCTGGGCGGCGAAGGGATCGGCGAGGGAGGTGTCGAAGCGGCCGCTCCACAGCTGCACGCCCGCTTCGGCGTCGAGGAGGCGGACGACCGCGCGCGCTCGATCGCCGCCGACTTGGAGGGTGGCGTCGACGACGAAGCCGACGCCGAGCTGCTGGCCGACGACGGAGGCGTCGCGCTGGTCGTGGAAGCGGTGGGTGATGCTGCTGGCGACGACCTCGACGCGGCGGGTGCGACCGAGCACGTCGATGACGGCCTCGGCGAGCGCCTCGGCGAGGTAGTCGTAGTCGCGGGCGCCTTGGACCTTGAAGGGGAGGACGGCGACGCGGGCGCCGAGGCCCTGGGTGCGGCGGGCGTGGTTGCCAGAGGTGGTGGCGGTGGTGCGCGGGGTGGCGGTGGTGCGCGGGGTGGCGGTGGTGCGCGGGGTGGCGGCGGCGGTGAGCGGGGTGGTGGTGAGGCGGGAGCTCGCGGGCTGGCGCGCGGGGTCGAGGCCCGACGGCGAGGAGGGCGTGATGGTGGCCTCTGGAGCATGTCCCGAAAGCCATGTCCTGAGGGCCTCGGCGAGCTCCGCGGCGCTGGCGGGGCGGTCGGCGGGCTCGCGCTCGAGGCAGCGCAGGAGCAGCTCAGCGAGCAGATCGGGGACCTCAGCGAGGCCGCGCGGGTCGGGCGCGGGTCCGCGCAGGCGGGCGATCGCGGCGGCGATCGGCGAGTCGGCCTCGAAGGGGAGGCGGCCAGTGAGCGCCTCAAAGAGCAGGAGGCCGACCGCGTAGATGTCAGCGCGGGCGTCGACCTCGCCGCCGATCACCTGCTCCGGGGCCATGTAGGCGGGTGTGCCGATGGTGCCGACGGTGCGCGCGGTGGTGTCGCTGGCGAGCGCGCGGGCGATCCCGAAGTCGGTGAGCACGACGCGGCCGCCGGCCTCGATGATGATGTTGGCGGGCTTGAGGTCGCGGTGCACGACCCCGGCGGCGTGGGCGGCGGCGAGGCCCTCGCAGATCTGGAGGGCGAAGCTGGCCGCCTTGAGCGGGGTGAGTCGGCCAGCCCGAGCGAGCACGACGGCGAGGTCGTGGCCGTCGATGTACTCCATGGTGAGGTAGTGCTGGCCGTCGTGGTCGCCGAGGTCGTGGGTGCGGGCGACGTTGGGGTGGGTGATCCGGCGCGCGAGGCGGACCTCGCGGCGGAAGCGCTCGATGGCGGCGGGGCTGGGGGCGGCGCCGATCTCGAGGGTCTTTAAGGCGACCTCGTCGCCGACCATCGTGTCACGGGCGCGGTAGACGACGCCCATGCCGCCGCGGCCGAGCTCGCGGAGGAGCTGGTAGCGGCCGGCGAAGAGGCGGGGCTCGGCCGCGTCGCTCGGGGCGGCGGAGTCGCTGGTGGAGCTGGCCTCCAGGTCAGCCATGATGGTGGCGCCGTCGGCGAGGGCGTCGATTTCGTCAGGGGAGGCCACGCCTGGCGAGTCTAGCCCGAAGCGGCCGCGAGCTGATCGGGGTGGGTGCGGCGCGGCGGCGAGCGAGGCGCGGAGACGGGCGCGCGCCGGTGGTCGCTCGAGGTCACCGCGACGCGCGAAATCAGCGAGCCTCGGGCTGTCTCCGCTCACGCTCGTGGATGCGGGCTTCAGCGGGGGGCGAGCTGGAGGAGCAGGTCGACGGTCTGGGTGGCGGCGAGGGCGGGGTCGAGGGAGGAGTCGGCGACGCCGGCGATCACCTTGGTGATGTCGTGGTCGACCTTACCCGGGGCGCCCCAGACGTCGGCCTTGGGCGCGGTGATGTAGACGGAGTAGGCGCGGTGGCCGGAGCCGGGGCGCTCGCCGATGATGTGGAGGATCGCCCGCTCGGCGCCGTCCTTGAGGCCGCCGTAGAGGAGCTCGCCGATCTGGTAGCCGGCGCGCACCCGGCCGGTGGTGACGACGATGTGCTCGGGCGCGACCTTGTAGCCGGCGGCGTCGAGGGCGGGGCGCACGGCGTCGAGGTAGGGCTGGAGGTGGCCTGGGTCGGTGAGTGCGTTGGCGGCGAGGCCATCGGAGAGGATGAGCTGGACGTCGTAGGCGCCGGCCTGCGCGGCGGCGAGCTCGGTGATGGCGCGCGCGCTCTGCTCGCTGAGCTCCTCGCCGGTGGGCGGGTGGAGGATGTAGTCCTCGCGGCTCTCTGACTGGGTGACGACGCTGACGGCGGCGGGCAGGCCCTTGGCGAAGTCGTCGGGTAAGGTGGAGAAGATCGACAGCTTGGCGTCCTCGTAGAGCGCGCGGACGCGCTGGTCGAGGACGGGATCGAGCTGCCAGATCTCGGCGCCGTGGCCGCGGGCGATGAAGACGCCGCGGGCGTCGCACTCGGCGATCTTGGCCTCGCCCTCGGCGAAGATCTCGGCCTCGGCCCGCATGTCGCCCTTGGCGCGCAGGTACTTGAGATAGACCCAGAGGGGATCGCCGAAGTGCTCGGTGGGCTGGCCGCTGGGGTCGATGACCCCTAGGAGCTGGAAGAAGCTCCACATCGCGTCGTCGACCTTGTAGCCGAACCTCTCCCGGACGCGGACGTGGTCCTGGAAGGCGGTGGTGAGGTAGGAGAGCATCGGGTCGTTCTTGGTCGGCAGCGCCATCAAGTAGGCGGGGTTGGCCGGCATGACCTGGTCGATGCACCAGTCGAGGTCGTCGAGGTTGACCTCCATGTGTAGGGTGGAGCAGATGTCGAGGCCGATCGGCAGGCCGTGCAGCTTGCCCATGACGGTGTCCTCGAGGCAGCAGCGGACGAGCTGCTCGCGGGTGCGGAAGACCTCGGGGCCGATGAAGCCGGCGACGTCGTTGAGGTGCACCCAGGGGGCGACGGGGTTGCCGGCGGCGGCCTGGGCCTTGGCGACCTCGCGCTGGAGGGCGCGCGCGAAGCCGTATTTGCGCGACTCGTGGACGACCATGTCGAAGCCGGCGCCGTGGCCGTTGGTGGCGTCGGCGCCTTGGCCTGTCTCAAAGTACAGGCCGTACTTGCCCGCGCGGGCGGCGGCGTGGGCGAGCATGCCCTCGACCGTGACGTCGAAGGTGGCGTTGGCGTCGACGGTGGAGCCGAGGCTCTGGAACCACAGCGCGGTGGAGCCGGGGTACTTGACCTCGACGTCGGCCTGCACGTCGATGTGGGAGAGCACGCAGTGGGGGATCGTCTCGGCGAGGCCGAAGGCGTCGATGATGTCCTTGAGCGTGCTCTCGACGGCGGCGACGCTGTCGACCTCGCTGGAGACGGGGTTGGTGCCGAGCACGACGTCGCCGACCGCGTAGGACCAGCCTGAGAAGACCTGCCAGGCGATGTCGTCGACGTTGTCGGTGGGCGAGTTGGGCTGGATCCGGGCGCCCATGTAGCCCTTCGCGCCGATCTTGGAGCCGGGCAGGGCGGTGAAGACCTTCTGGCCGACGGCGATGAGCTGGTCGTTGGTCATCAGCTTGACGACCATGCCGATGATGTCGCTGGGTAGGCCGGGGATGATCGCCTGGATCGCGGGCTCGTCCTCGGCGAGCAGGAAGTCACGCAGCTCGGCCATGGTCCAGGGTTCGAGGGTCTTGGTGACGGCGTCGTCGAGCACGCCCTCGATCAGGTCGAAGACGGCGTCCTCGTAGATCGGGCGGGCGCGCAGGTCGGCGATCTTGGTGTTGCCGAGCAGGACGCGGGCGTTGTCGCGGGTCTTTTGGTCGAGGGCGTGGATGCCGAGCGCCTCGTCGCCCTCCTTGTATTCGTTGGCGGCGCCGATGATCGCCTTATAAAAGGTCTGGTCGAAGCCGCCGCGGACGCGGGTGATGTACGCAAAGATGTCCTCGCCTTCGCGGATCTCGGGGATCGTGACGCCCTTGAGGGGGGGCTCTTCGTCGGGCTTGCAGCTCGCGCCGGCGAGCGCGACGCCGCCGGCGATCAGGGCGCTGATAAAGGCGCGGCGCCGCAGGCGAGAGGCGCCGCTGGGGAGCGTCGCGAGGGCGAGGGCGCGGGGGTCACAGCTGCGGGGGGGGAGGGGGCGCGGGGAGGTTTTTAGCATCGTGCCTCGTCGGTGCGCCGACGATAGGTGATGGCGATAGGAGGAGCAACGATCGGGCCGATCCTCGAAGAAGTGTCCTGTGTAGAGGACAGGCCGCGCGGCGCGCTCGTGTCGCGAAGCGACGGCGGACGTCTGCCGGCGGGCGCGCTGGATGAGGAGCACGTACATGGACATGCACAGGAACATGAACATGAACATGAACAAAGGGGCAGGTGCTCGCCGCGCCTACCCCTCTGGCTGAAGAGACAGGTCGATCTAGGACCGACTAGCCGGAGCAGCCGCCGCCGCTGCACGTCTTGGAGCAGGCGCCGACGCACGCTTGACGGCAGCCGCCGCCGCTGCAGGTGAGCTTGCACGAGGTGGCGCTGGTGCAGGCCTGCTGGCAGTTGCCGCCCGAGCAGGTGAAGTCGCAGGTGGCGCCGGTGCAGGCCTGCTCGCAGTTGCCGCCGCTGCAGGTGAACTCACAGTTGCCGCCGGTGCAGGCTTGCTTGCAGCCGCCGTTTTGGCAGGTCTTCTTGCTGGCGCCGCCGGTGGAGGCGGTGTTGCCCCCCGCGCTGGCGCTGACACCCGCGGCGCCGGTGCCGGTGTTGACGGTGCCGACGCCCGGCACGTTGACGGCGCCGCCGTTGACGCTGATCCCGCCGACGTTGACGTTGCCGGCGGAGTCGACGTCGACGCTGCCGCTTCCGGTCTTGACGGTGGTCTTGCCGCCGGCAGTTTTGACATCAGCGCCGGCGGTCTTGACCTCCGTGCCGTCAGCGCCGGTGCGGACGACCGCTGGGTTGGCGCCCGCGACCGCGACGCCGTCGGCGCCGACTTGCACTTGGGCGCCGTCGGCGTTGACAGCGACACCATCCGGGCCGGTGCGCACGGCGACGCCGCCGGCGTTGACCGCAGCGCCGCCCGCGCCAGCGTTGACCCCGACCGCGCCGGCGTTGACCGCAGCGCCGCCTGCGCCCGCGTCGACGGCGGCGCCGCCTTGACCCGCGTTGGCCGCGGCGCCTCCTTGGGCGGCGGCGTCGCTGTTGTTGGCCGAGTCGCAGCCCGCGAGCGCGAGCGCGACTACGAGGCCAGTGCACCATCTGTTGATCTTGTTCTTCACTTCGGACCCTCCTCCGCCGCAGCGGCGACGGGACCGTATCACAGCGTAAGCGAGCGGCCCGGCGCTGAAAAAGCTGCGCGGGCGCGCTGTTGCGCGCGGAGCGCGGAGGTTTCTCGCAGCCGTCGAGGCTTCCGTAGCGTTATGCTGGCGGGGTCGACGAGCCGTCGGCGGTGGTTTGGGGAGGGAGAGCGGCGATGAAGGTGCGGTTTCTCGGTTTGGTGTGGCTGGGGGCAGGGTTGGTCGCTGGCGGGTGTAGCGGCGATGACGGCGGCGCGACCGGGGTGCTCTCCGGCGGGCTGTCGACGACCAGTACGACGGGAGCGATGACCGACGCGTCCACCGACGCGACGAGCAGCGGCAGCAGCGGCAGCAGCGGCGAGTCGGAGTCCGAGCCCGGCACGACGATGGTCGATCCCCCGCCGGCGATCTGCGGCGACGGTGTGGTCGACGAGGGCGAGCTCTGCGACGACGGCGAAGAGAACGGCGACGATAAGGCGTGTACGTCGGCCTGCGCGCCCGCGTCGTGCGGCGACGGGCTGGTGCACGAGGGCGTCGAGGCGTGTGACGACGGCGCAGAGAACGGCGACGAGAAGGCGTGCACCTCGAGCTGCGCGCTCGCGGTGTGCGGCGATGGCTTGGTGCACGCGGGCGTGGAAGCCTGCGATGACGGCAACGATGATGACCTCGACGCGTGCTCGAACACGTGCGTGCTCGGGTCCTGCGGCGACGGGGTGGTGCAGGAGGGGGAGGGGTGCGATGACGGGGATGACGTCGACTCGAACGAGTGCACGAACGCGTGCCAGCTCGCGGCGTGCGGCGACGGGGTGATCCATGAGGGGGTCGAGGCGTGCGACGACGGCGAAGAGAACGGGGACACGAAGGCGTGCACGTCGGCGTGCGTGAGCGCGAGCTGCGGCGACGGGCTGGTGCATGAGGGCGTCGAAGAGTGCGACGACGCGAACGCCGACAACACGGACATGTGCACCGACACCTGCGCGGCCGCGAAGTGCGGCGACGGCTTCGTGCAGGCGGGTGAGGAGTGTGATGACGGCAACGGGGTGAATAACGACGGCTGCTCGTCGATGTGTAAGCTCGAGTTCTGCTATAGCCTGCAAAACACGGGCGCCGAGGATCTGAATAACAACACGTGGCTCGACGCCTGCCTGGCGGCCCCAGGCACGGGCGTGAAGGTGCGCCTGCTCGACGGTAATAATAATGTCGTCTATGAGGCGAGCGGGGCGAAGGTGGGGGTGTGGACGGCGGACCAGTGGACGTCGACGACGGCGCCGACGAACCAATACCTGGTGAGCAACCATAACCGGCTGGTGGCCCTGAACAACGGCGATAAGCTGATGATCACCGGGCGGAACTCGTCGAATAGCGGCTGCGGCGGGTCCTTTGGCAATGGATATGGGATCGTGATCTATCCGGCGAACCCTAACTATTACAGCAACCCGAAGATGATCGTGATGCCCTATCGTCTCCAGGTCGGCACCATGAACCCGCGGAATTTCAACAGCTGGACGCCAGGCCATGAGATCTCGTGGAACAACGGGAACGCGATGAACACCTGCAATGGGCCAGTGACGGCCTTCACAGGGACCTTCCAGCTCCAGATCACGCCTTGAGCGGCGCGTAGGGCGGCGCGGCGGCTCCCTCCTTGGCGGAGGTCTGCTGTGCGCGAGGCGCAGAGTTGTCGCCTGGATGTCACGGCGCGCGGCATCGATCGGGAGTATAGGACGCGTGCCGGCGCGCCGGTCCGAGGTCCTATGTTCGAGTCCGCTCGTGTTCGCTCCTCCGTGCTCCTCTCTTCCATCGCGCTCGCGGCGTCGCTGAGCTGCAGCGCCGGCGCCGACGAAACCTCCGACGTGGCGCTCTCCGCGGGCGAGGACAGCACGAGCTCGACCACTTCGATGAGCGCCAGCTCAGAGGCGACGAGCTCCGACGCCAGCAGCACCAGTAACAGCGGCAGCAGCAGCAGCAGTAGTAGTAGCAGCGGCAGCAGCAGCGAGGGGAGCAGCGAGGGGAGCAGCGAGGGGAGCAGCGAGGGGAGCGGCGGCGGTGAGTGCTCGCCCGGGGCGAGTGAAGAGTGCTACGGCGGCCCTCCGGGGACAGCGGGGGTGGGCGCGTGCGCGGCCGGCGAGCGCGACTGCGACGCGTTCGGGTTCTGGGGGCCGTGCCTCGGCGAGGTGCTGCCAGAGAACGAGCTGTGCGCGAACGAGGTGGATGACAACTGCGACGGAATGGTGGACGAGGAGGTCGACGCGGACGGCGACGGGTTCACGGCGTGCGGCGGCGGTGACTGCTGCGACGTGGTGAGCGCGGCCTGCCAGCAGCCTGAGCTGGTGAACCCAGGGGCGTACGAATTCTTCGGCAATGAGGTCGATGACGACTGCGACGGCGAGATCGACGAGGCGGCGCCGCTGTGCGACGGCGGGCTGGCGAGCGACGCGCCGAGCGCGATGGACTACGCGAAGGCGATGGACCTGTGCCAGGTGACGGCGGAGGCGCCGGCCGATCCGCTGGATCGGACGTGGGGGGTGATCTCGGCGAAGTTCACGCTGGCCGACGGCAAAGGGGCGCCGAAGGCGGCGCAGCGGGCGATCCGCCCGGGCTTCGGCGGGGCGATCCCAGCGAAGGGCGGCGAGCGCTTGGTGATCTTGTCGAGCGGGCACGCGGCGGCGGTGGGCGACGTGAAGCCGGACTACAAGGCGTTCCAGAGCGGGGTGAACCACGGGACGACGAGCCCGCCCCCCGCCGATTGGTCGGCGGCGAACGGCGGGGTGCTGCCGAACCCGCCAGGCTGCCAGGCGCCGGCGATGCTGAGCTCGAACGACGCGGTGATGCTGACGCTGCGGGTGCGCGCGCCGACCAACGCGAGCTCGTTTAAAGTAAAAATGTTCTTCTTCTCGGCCGAGTACCCGGAGTGGGTGTGCAGCCAGTACAACGACTTCTTCGTGGCGCTGCTGGACTCGAAGGCGGCGGGGAACCCGAAGGACAAGAACATCGCGGTGTACGACGACGGTAAGGTGCTGTGGCCGGTGGGCGTGAACTTGTTAAAGGTGGCGAGCGGGCTGTTCACGGCCTGCCAGAGCGGGGTGGTGGGCTGCGCGGAGAAGATGATCCCGGAGAGCCAGTACAACGGCTGCGTGAATAAGAACCTGCTCGCTGGGACAGGTTTTCATGAGGTCGACCCGAGCGGCTGCGGGGCGGGCGCGCCGGTGGGCGGCGGCACCGGCTGGCTGACGATGAGCGGGAACGTCGAGCCCGGCGAGGTGTTCGAGCTGCGCCTGGCGGTGTGGGACTCCGGCGGGCATATCTTCGACTCGCTGGTGCTGCTCGACGACTGGCAGTGGTCGATCGAGGCGGCGGAGCCGGGGATCATCCCGGGCTGAGGTGGTTAGAAGCCGCGGAACCAGGTGAGGGCGGCGGCGCTGAAGTAGTCGGGGAGCTGGTGGCCGAATTCGGCGGCGTAGAGGCAGTAGCGGGTGTCGCTGGTGCAGCCTTGGTAGCGTAGGCACTCGCCGGGGGCGCCGAGGTCGAGCTCTTCTGCGGCCTCAGGGCCGTCGCAGGCGCGCTCGCCGAGCCAGAAGTCGCGGCAGGCGTCGCCGTATTGGCCGGAAAATTCTTGGTCGGTGAAGTGGTCGTCGCCGGCGCCGAAGAAGGTCCAGACGGCGGCTCGTCCGGGGCAGTCGATGAAGTCGCCAGGGGAGGCCTCGAACCAGTAGGGGCGGTTGGCGGCGACGGGGGCGGCGGCGGTGAATCGATCGCCGAGGAAGCAGGCGACGACCATCGCCATGTCGCCGCCCCAACTGTGGCCGGTGGCGAAGATGCGGGCGCGGTCGACGCAGTAGTTGTCCTCGAGGTAGTCGAGCAGGCGGGCGGTGAAGACGAGGTCTTGATCGCCGTCGGCGGGGGCGGCGTGGGGGCCGAGCAGCCAGCCGCCGTATTCGCCCCAGCCCTCGAACTGACGCCACTTGGGGTCGGGATAGACGAAGATCTCAGGCAAGAGATCGGCGCCTTGGTCCTCGAGGTCGAGGTAAGGGCGGATCATCGCGCCGGTCCAGCTCGTGCCTGGGTACCCAACGATGAGGCGGTGCGGCCTCTCGGGGTCGTAGTCGGCAGGGATCGTCAGAAAAAAGCCGCGGACGCCGTCTCCTTCAGGTCCGACGTCGAGCTCGAGCTGGACGCCTCCAGCCGGGTGCGGGGCCGGTCGGCCGCAGCCGGGTGAGCGCTGGGTAGTGTCGGTGGTGGCGGTGTCAGTGGTGTCAGTGGTGTCGGTAGTGGCGGTGGTGCTCTCATCGCCGGAGGTCGAGGTCGAGGTCGAGGTCGAGGTGGCCACGGTCGTGTCGGTGACGCTCGAGGTGGCGTCGTCTCCGCATCCTGTGGTGAGGAGCAGGAGGACCGTCGTCGAGAGGCGGTGGGGCGCGTATTGGAGCTTCATGTGTCCTAAGAGCCAGAAAGATCGTCGCAGTAGGGGAGGGCGGCGGAGAGGGGGCGGTTGGCGGGGCCGCTCCAGCCGGGCGGAGGGACCTCGACGAAGCAGGGGTCGAGGCGCTCGCCGACGCGGACGAGGAGGTAGCCGAAGCGGGCGACGCCGACGCCTTGGCTGGCGCCGCCGGTGCCGACGATGATCTCGCGGAGCTGGTGGGCGCCGGCTTCGATCCGCGGATAGTCGATGAGGGCGTGGGAGTGGCCGGCGATCAGGAGATCGGCGCGCTGGAGCGCGAGCTCGGCGAGGATCATGTCGGCTTGATCCTCGCGCACCCAGCCGTCGCCGGTGAGGCCGGCGTAGGGGGCGATGTGGGTGGCGGCGACCAGGTGCGCCTGGCCGCGGCGGTCGAGCAGCTCGGGCAGGCGGCCCTCGATCGAGCGGGCGAGGCCGGCGGAGCCGCTGTCGAGCAGCGCGAGGCGGACGCCGCAGATCGTCGAGGCGTAATTGGCTGGCCCAAAGGTCATGTTGTAGGTGGCGACGATCTTGCGAAAGATGTCGTGGTTGCCGGCGGTGACGGCGGCTGGGGCGGGCGCGCGGGCGAGAATTTCGGCGATCTGCGCGAACTCGACCTCGTAGGACCACTCGGTGAGGTCGCCGACGATGACGAGGCCGAGCAGGGGCTCCCCGGCGGCGGCGAGCGCCTGCCCGTCTTGGGCCATCTTTGTCAGGATTCGCTCGAACTGGAGGGGGTTGGTCTGGATGTCGCCGACGAAGGCGAGGTGGTAGCGCGAGGGGCACGGGCGGGCGCCGCGGACGGTGACTCGCTCGCCTGCGCCGATCTGGAGGGTGAGCTCGCGGGTGAGCAAGGCGGGCGGGGCCGCGGCGAGGAGGGCGGTCGGGGGATCGACGGTGAGCAGCGCGGCGGGGTCGACGTTGTGCATCTCCAGGGTGATCTGGGCGCTCTGGAGGGGTTGATCGGCGGCGCCTCGGACGCTGAGCAAAAAATCGCCGAGGCCGGCGAGGCGGGCGCGGATCCGGCCGTCGGGGTCCTCGCGGAGCAGGCCGAGGGCGTCCCAGGTGTCGAGATCAGCGACCTCGGGGTCGTGGAAGCGGAGCTCGACGCCGACGGCGGCGCGCAGGCGAGCGAGCTCGCCCTCGACGATCACGCGGCACTCGGGGTCGCGGTAGTCAGGGACGACGCACTCGGGCTGGGCGCAGGTGAGGGGGCCGGCGGCGAGCCCGAAGAACATGGCCCCAAGGACAGATCGTTGGAGGAGGAGGGATGCATTCATCGACGGGCTGTGTTCTCGCCGAGGTCGGGTAGGACGACCCCGAGGTTGATGACTCCGGTGACGCCGTCGCCGACCCAGAGGCCGACGCCGCCTTGGAAGGCGGTGCGGCTGCCGCTCGGGCGGACTCGAACGGCTAAGCCGCCAAAGGCGGGGCCGAGGAAGCCGCGGATCCCGACGACGCTGAGGCCTCGGCCGTCGAAGCGGCTGTGCAGGTAGCCGATGGTGAGCTGGCTGCTGACGCGGGCGCGGCGGAGCTCGAGCGCGGGGAGATCGTAGTCGTACCAGGCCTCGCCGTGGAGGGAGGCGACGTTGAAGCCGCCGCGGGCGAGCGGGCCGCCGTCGCTGACGGCGAGGGTGTCGAAGCGGGGGCCCATATAAAAGGTGAAGCGCTGGCGCGGCGAGAGGCTCCAACGGGCGCCGATGGTGAGCGGCATCAGCATCATGCGCTCGACGAGGCGATCGCCGTCGATGATGTGGCGGCGGAGCTGGAGCTCGGGGCGCCAACGCAGCTCGGCGGGGCCGAGGTGGGCGGAGCGGCGCAGCGCAGGGTAGGGGAGGTAGACGGCGAGGTCGGCGCCGACGCCGAATTGGAGGCGGCGCTCGTCGAGCACGACCGGCTGGGGGCCGACCTGGCCGGGGATCGGCTGGTCGTACTTGGGCTGCGGGTCGACCTCGCGCTCGCGCCCGAGGGTGCCGCCGAAGTGGCCGAAGAGGCGGATCCGGCCGCCTCCGCGCGGTAAATAATAATTGGGGGCGAAGCGCAGCGCGGCGACGCCAGGGTGGCGCTCGTCGAGGACCGGCGCTCCACCTGTGCTGTAGGACATGTCGAGGGTGGCGGGGCGGAGACGATCAGGGCCGCCCGTTCGATCGCCGCCGACCAGGCCGTAGAGGCCGCCGAGCAGGGCGCCGACGAAGGCGACGGAGCCGGCGCCGCCGATCAAGGCGCCTGGATCGCCGGCGCCGACGCGATCGCCGATGACCAAGAGGTAGGCGGCGCCCGCGATCGCGCCGGCGAGGCCGGTGAGGCCGAGGATCCAGCGCGCGGGCCGGGGCCTGGCGCAGGGGTCGGTCTGTGGGGCGCATTGACCCCAGGCGGGGCGGGGCGGAGGCGCTGGCGCGAGGTTAATTGTCGGCGGTGCGACCTGTTCGTCGACCGGCGCGGCGGTCTCATTTGTTGGACGTGCGACCTGTTCGTCGACGGGCGCCGCGGCCGCCTCAGCGCGGCGCGCTCGCGCGGGCAGGGGCGCGGCCGCGGTCGCGGCGAGGGCGACCGCGCAGAGGGTGACAGCGATCGTTCTCGCCACGAGCGCCTTAACCATCACCGGTCGATGGACGCGGTGTCCATGTCGACGTTCGGGGGCGAGAGCGCGCCGGCTCAGGCGACGCGCTCGCCGCCCTGGAAGACGGCGGCGATGAGGGGGGAGCCGGCGTGGTAGACGAGGTCGCGGTAGTCGTCGGTGGCGAGCAAGAGGAGGTCGGCGGCGAGGCCAGGGGCGAGCCTGCCGACTCGGTGGGCGAGGCCGAGGGAGGCGGCGGCGTTGTGCGTGACGGCGCAGATCGCCTCGGCGGGGCTGAGGCGGTTGCCGTGGCAGGCGAGCGCCAGCACGAGGGCGAGGCTCTCGATGGCGCAGGAGCCGGGGTTGCAGTCGGTGGCGACGGCGACGGGCACGCCGGCGTCGATGAGGGCGCGGCCGTCGGCGTAGGGTTTTTTGAGGACGAGGGAGGTGCCGGGCAGGAGCGTGGCGACGACGCCGGCTCCGCGTAGGGCGCGGCGGTCGTCGTCGTCGATGTGGAGGAGGTGATCGGCGGAGGCGGCGCGTAGCTCAGCGGCGAGGCGGGCGCCGCCGGTGGGGCCGAGCTCGTTGGCGTGCACGCGCAGGCGAAAGCCGAGCTCTTGGGCGCGGCGGAGGATCGTTCGGGACTCGTGCTCGCTAAAGGCGCCTCGATCACAAAACACGTCGGCGAACTCGGCGAGGCGCTCGGCGGCGATCGCGGGCAAGATCGAGGCGCAGAGCTCGTGGAGGTAGGACTCTCGACCGCCAGGGCCGCGGCGCTCGGCAGGCAGGGCGTGGGCGGCGAGGCAGGTGGCGACGACGCGCAGGCCGTCGGCGTCGCGCAGGCGGCGGGCGACGCGGAGCTGGCGCAGCTCGGTCTCGAGGTCGAGGCCGTAGCCGCTCTTGATCTCAAACGTGGTGGTGCCGCAGCGGCGCATCCGTAAGGCGCGCCGGATCGCCTCGGCGTGGAGCTGGTCTTCGTCGCGCGCGCGGGTCTGGCGGACGCTGGAGAGGATCCCGCCGCCGGCCGCGAAGATCTGCTCGTAGTCGGCGCCGCCGAGGCGCGCCTCGAGCTCGTCCTTGCGATCGCCGCCCCAGACGAGGTGGGTGTGTGAGTCGATGAGGCCAGGCATCACGACCTTGCCGCGGCACTCGTGCACCTCGAGCGAGGCGCCGGGCTCGGCCGCGAGGGCGCGCAGGTCGAGGGCGGCGTGGGGGCCGACCCAAGAGAAGAAGCCGTCGCGGACGACGGCGCTGCCGCGCTCGATGAGGCCGAGCTCGCCTTGAGCGGCGCCGCCTCGGGCTGTGATCGGGCCGCCGTCGAGGGTGAGGAGCTGGGCTGCCTCCGCGAAGACGACGATCTGGCTCATGTGTCCACCAGCTCGGTGCGCCCAGGGACGCGGACGCCGTGGCTGCGCGCGAAGTCGAGCGCTTCGTCGTAGCCGGCGTCGACGTGGCGGACGACGCCCATGCCAGGGTCGCTGCGCAGCACGCGGGCGAGGCGGCGATCGGCGCCCTCGGTGCCGTCGGCGACGACGACCATGCCGGCGTGTAAGGAGTAGCCGATGCCGACGCCGCCGCCGTGGTGGACGGAGACCCAGGTGGCGCCGGCGGCGGTGTTGATGAGGGCGTTGAGGATCGGCCAGTCGCCGATCGCGTCGGAGCCGTCCTTCATGGCCTCGGTCTCGCGGTTGGGGGAGGCGACGGAGCCGCAGTCGAGGTGGTCGCGGCCGATGACGATCGGCGCGGAGACCTCGCCGCGGCGGACCATCTCGTTAAACCGCAGGCCGGCGCGGTCGCGCTCGCCGTAGCCGAGCCAGCAGATCCGCGCGGGTAGGCCCTGGAAGTGGACGTGGCGCTGCGCGAGCTCGATCCAGCGGCGCAGGGGGCGGTCGTCGGGGAAGAGCCCGAGGATCGCGCGGTCGGTCGCGTGGATGTCCTTTGGGTCACCTGAGAGGGCGGCCCAGCGGAAGGGGCCCTTGCCCGAGCAGAAGAGGGGGCGGATGTAGAGGGGGATGAAGCCCTTGATCTCGAAGGCGTCGGCGACGCCGGCCTTCACGGCCTGGGCGCGGATGTTGTTGCCATAATCGAAGGCGATGGTGCCGGCGCGCTGCATCGCTCGCATCGCGGCGACGTGCTTGCCCATGGCGTGCACGCTGCGCTCGATGTAGCCCTGCGGGTCGCGCTCGCGCAGGGCGAGGGCGCCGGCGAGGGTGAGGCCGTCGGGGACGTAGCCGCTGAGCTCGTCGTGGGCGGAGGTCTGGTCGGTGACGATGTCGGGGTGCTCGCCGCGGCGCACGAGCTCCGGCAAGACCTCGGCGCAATTGCCTAAGAGGCCGACGCTGAGCGGCTCGCGGGCCTTACGCGCGGCCGCGATCCAGGCGAGGGCTTCGTCTAAGTCGGCGGTCTTGCGCATCAAGTAGCCGGTCTCGAGGCGGCGATCGATGCGGTGCGGGTCGACCTCGACGCAGAGGATCGCGGCGCCGTTCATGGTGGCGGCGAGCGGCTGCGCGCCGCCCATGCCGCCGAGGCCGCCGGTGACGATCCAGCGGCCGGCGAGGTCGCCGCCGAAGTGCTCGCGGGCGCAGGCGGCGAAGGTCTCGTAGGTGCCCTGCAAGATCCCCTGGGTGCCGATGTAGATCCACGAGCCGGCGGTCATCTGGCCGTACATGGTGAGGCCGAGCGCGCAGAGGCGGTTGTGCTCGGCGAGGGTGGCCCACTGCGGGACGAGCAGGGAATTGGCGATGACGACGCGCGGCGCGTCCTCGTGGGTCTTGAAGATTCCCTGGGCTCGGCCGCTCTGGACGATGAGGGTCTCGTCGGCCTCGAGGTCGCGCAGCGAGGCGACGATCCGCCGGAAGTCCTCCCAAGAGCGCGCGGCCTTGCCGGTGCCGCCGTAGACGACGAGGTTGCGTGGGTCCTCCGCGACCTCGGGGTCGAGGTTGTTCATCAACATGCGCAGCGCGGCCTCTTGCGGCCACCCCTTGCAGGTGAGCTCGGCCCCGCGGGGCGCTCGTATGGTCGGCGCGTCCATCAGCGCGAGGGTACCAAAGACCAGGCGCGCAGGTCGGCGATGGCGGTATGCGTCGGGATCACAGGGTGGGCTCACGGCGTCGGCTCACACGCGCGCGGCGCGGACGACGAGGTCCTGGACGGCGAGGCCGAAGGGGCCGCGCCGGTCGTGCAGGCGGCCGTGAGCGAGGCCGAGGCCGTGCTCCTCGAGGGCGGTGGAGGCGTCGATGCCGAGCCACTCGCCTTCGGGCGGGCGATGGAGGTGGAGGGCGAGGTCGGCGTTGATAAACGTGAACTGGGCGGGGTCGACGATCGGGCTGAGGCCGTTGCAGCCGTCGGCGATCGCGGCGGCGCGTGACGCGGGGGTCCATGGCTCTCCGGCGATCAGCGCGACGGTGAAGCGCGACCAGGCGGCGAGGGGGCCGCGGCCGTACTCGCCGCGGGCGCGGCGGAGCTCGAGGGCGTGGGCGAAGCCGACGGGGCCGCTGGCGAAGGGGACGAGGAGCGCCTCACATTGGTCGGGCGGCGGGAGGGTCGTCGCGGGGGGCGGGAGCGGCGGGAGCGTCAGCGCTTCGCGGCGGACAAAGAGGGCGTGCGCGCGGATGATCTCGCGGCCGTCGATCGTGAGGTGGGCGATCAGGCGGCGGGTCGCGCGGGTGCTGGGCCCCTCCTCGAGGGTGATGGACATCGGCGCGAGGAGGATCGGTCGTTGGAGGTCATAAGAGATCCGAGCGAGCGACCACGCGGCGTCGTCGACGTGGCGGGCGCAGGCGCGGGCGATCGCGGCGCTCGGCGGCCCGCCGTGCTGGAGGCGCGGGTCCCAGGGGCCGCGGGCGTAGGCGGTCGGGATCAGGCGCTCATCGTCGGCGATGTAGAAGGCGCGAGGCTCCATCGCCGGGACCATAGCAGAGGGCCGCGCGTGGCGGCCCCGCGCGAGGGCGCTCGCGCTCGGGTAGGATGCGCGGCGTGTCGACGGCGGAGCGTAGCGGCGCGTTGCGGCGGGCCGGAGCGGCGGCGGCGATGGTCGCGATCGTGGGGATCGGGGCGGCGCACGCGCGGGCGTGGTCTTTTTTATGCGACGACGCGTTCATCTCGTTCCGCTACGCGGAGGCGCTGGCGCGGCGGGGGCAGCTCGAGTTCAACCCGGGGGAGCGGGTCGAGGGTTTTACGAACCTCCTGTGGGTGCTGCTGCTCGCGGGCGGGCAGGCGCTCGGGGTCCGGCCGGAGGCGCTGGCGCCGTGGTTGACGACCGCGGCGTCGCTGGCCGGGCTGGTGTTGGCTGCGGCGCTGCTCCAGCGGCTCTTGGGGGGCGGTCGATGGCGGGCGTGGGCGCTGACGCCGGCGCTGCTGCTGGCGGCGACGCCGGAGTGGATCGTGTGGGCGAGCGGGGGGCTCGAGGGCGCGGCGGTGGCGGCGCTTGTCCTTGGGGCCATGTTGTTCTGTCTCAAGGGACAGTGGGTCGGTTCGGCGATCTGCGGCGCGCTGGCGGGGCTCACGCGCGCGGACGCGCTGCTGCCGCTGGGGATCTTCTGGGCGGTTCAGGCGGTGACGGCGGCGAGGGCGACGAGCGGCGGGCGGCGCGGCCCGCGGCGGCGGCTGGTCTTGGCAGGCTCGTGTCTGCTGCTGCCGCTGCTGGCGCAGATCGCCCTTCGGCGCCTGTACTTCGGCGAATGGGCGCCGAACACCTGGTACATCAAGGTCCACGGGGCGCTGCTGCGCGAGAGCCATGGAGGGCCGTATGTCGCGGCCTGGGCCGATGCGCTGGGTCTGTGGGCCTTGGCGCCGCTCGGGGCGCTGCTGCGGCTACGTCACGCGGCCGTGGCGGCGCCGATCGTCGGGGTGGTCGTGTACGCGTGGGCGGTGGGCGGTGACTTCATGGCGTACGGGCGCCTGTTGGTGGTCGCGACGGGGCTGATGGCCGTGCTGGTGGGCTGGCTGTTGTGGGACCTCGGGGCGCTGGCGGGCCGCTCCTGGCGGCCGCTCGGGGCGCTGCCGTGGGTGATCGGCGTGACGCTGGCGCTCGGGCAAGCAACGCGGGCGCAGCGGCGCTGGCAGGCGGACATGGCGACGCCGAGCGGGTGGCTGGAGGGGCGCTATGAGGGGGCGCGGGCGATGGATCGCTTCGCGCAGCACCGCCTGGCGGTAGGCGCGTGGATGCGCAAAAACCTGCCCGAAGAGGCATGGATCAGCGTGGGCGCGGCGGGGGCGCTGCCGTACGCGTCGGGGCTGCGGGCGATCGACGTGTTCGGGCTGACAGAGCCGGCGCTGGCGCGGCTGCCTGGGCTCGAGCCGCGGCGAGGCGAGGGCGCGCGCCCGGGGCACCAGATCGTCGCTCCGCTCGCGTACGTGCGAGGTCGAGATCCGGATCTTTACTGTCATTTGGGACATGTCGGCGCGAGGCCGACGGCGGCGGCGGCGCGGCGGCGCGGGCTCGGCGCTGAGGCGCGGTGGGCCTGCGTGGCGGTCGGTGGATTGGTCGATCGTTGGAGCGGTGAGACCTACGATCCGGGGGAGTATTGTTGCCTGCGGCTGCGAGGCCGCGCGGTCGGGCCGTTTCGTGATGATCAGGCGGCGGGCGGCGATGGCTGAGCCGGGGCGTGAAGAGGCGACGCCGCGGGCGCTGCGGGTGATGCGTCGCGTGGTGATCGGGCTGACGCTGGTGTGGGCGTCGGTGATCGCGGCGGTCGTCGCGGCGCGGATCAGCTTCCCGCTGGAGCTCGAGTGGATGGAGGGCGGGGCGCTACACCAGGCGCTGCGGATCCAGCGCGGGCTGCCGATCTATGGCGCGCCGTCGCTCGACTTCGTGCCCTTCTTGTATCCGCCGCTGTACCCGGGGCTGCTCGCGGCGCTCGGCTCGGCGCTGCCGCTCGGGTACACGTTGGCGCGCGCGGTGAGCGTGGTCGCGATGATCGCGACGGCGGCGGGGCTGTGGCGGATCGCGGAGCTGGCTGGCAAGCCACTGGCGCACCGGGCCGCGGCGGTCGGGCTGTTTCTTTCGGGGTATGTGTTCACGTTTCGCTGGTACGACGTGGGCCGCGCGGACAGCTTGATGATCGCGCTGCTGGTGTGGGCGCTGGCGCTGGTGCTGGGGCCGCAGCGGGCGATCTCGTGGCGATCCGCGGCGGTCGCGGGGGCGCTGGCGGCGGCGGCCTTTTGGACGAAGCAGACGGCGGCGCCGTTGATCGTGGCGAGCGGGGCGGCGGCGCTGGCGGCGGCGCCTCGGCGGCTGCTGCGGGCGTTGATCATCTATACGTCGACGACCGGGGCGCTGGTGCTGGGCGGGCTCTGGGTCGGCGAGCGGGCGAGCGACGGGTGGCTGTGGACGTACCTCTTCGAGCTCCACCAGACCCACGCGTTTAACCTCGAGCGGTTCACGAGCAAGAGCTGGGGGATGCTCGCGCACGCGGCGCCGTTTCTGCTGGCGCTTGGGGTGCTGTCTTTGGGGACATGGCTGAAGCGACGGCCTCGGGCTGACGGCGAGGCGCTGCGGGCGTGGGGGGTGATGGCGGCGGCCGGGCTGGGGGTGTCGGCGCTCGGGTACGCGACGCAGTGGGCGGAGCCGAACGCGTTCATCCCAGGGGTGGCGCTCGGCGCGGCCTTCTTGGCGGTGGCGCTGCCGGTGGGCGGGCGTGGGGAGCTCGTGGCGCTGGGGCTGTGCGCGTGCCAGCTCGCCTTCGCGTTGGTCGTGGAGCCGATCTATCAGCCGATCCAGGACGAAGGCCTCCGAGGGCTCGCGCGCTCCTACCAGTGGCAAGCGCCGCGGCGTACGGCGCCGAGCGAGGAGCAGCGGGCGCGGGCCGCAGCGCTGCGCGCCGAGCTCGAGGCGGGTGCGTCAGGCGAGCGCGGGGTGTTGGCGCTCCAGCGGCCGTGGTGGAGCGTGCTCGCGGGTGGGCCGGGGCACGTTGGTAGTATGAACTTCAACGATATCCCGCTGACGCCGCGGAGGGCGCTGCAGGAGGAGCTGCGGCAGCGCGTGCGGGCCGGGGAATTTTCTTCGATCTGGTTGGAGGGTGAGCCGCCGCGGTGGTTGAGCGGGGCGCTGCGCGGGCGCTATCGCGAGGCTCGTCGCCTCCGCGGCGCGCAGCGGGTGAGGCCGCTCAGCGGGTATATGTCCGAGTCCGGCATGGTCACGCCGTACCTCGCGGACCAGGTGCTGTGGGTACCTACGCGTTGAGACGAAAAAAAAGGAGCCAGGCCGGCCTCGCGGGCGACCTGCGCTCCTGGAGCGCGACGCGGCTGACGGCTCAGCGGCGGACGCGGATCATCTGGCGCTCGAGCACCACGGTCTCGTGGCCGCCGCAGGGATAGGCGACCTCGACGTCGACCTGGGTGCCCGCGGGGCCGCGCAGGGCGTCCGCCCAGCCCTCGACGGTGATCGGCGCGGCGCCGTCGACGGCGATCAGGACAGCACCCTCACGGATCAGGCCGTGCGCGGGGCCGCCAGGGATCAACTGGCGGACGATGACGTGCTCGCCGCGCTGCTGGATCACCGCGCCGATGCCGCTGTAGGTGTAGCTGTGCTCGACCGCTTGCTCTTGGCCGCAGCGGCTGCCGGCGACTCGGTAGAGGAGCGCCGCCGAGGTGGCCATCGTCCCAGCTAGGACGATCGAGCCGAGGACGACGCTGCGGGCGGTGCGCCAGCGGGAGAGGGATGAAGCGATCTTGGACTCGTTGGTGGTGCGCATGACCGTCGCTCCTGAGAGACGTTGGAGTGCCAGTGTTTCACAGGTTCGCGGAGCCCGCCAGCCTGCGCGCTCTGCGGCGCTGACGTGGCGCGCACCCGGCAGGCGCGCGCGCGCTGTGGCCCGCAGCGGCCCGTGGCGCGGCTTTTTTCTAGAACTTTCTCGTAGAGTTGAAAGGGGCTATACACCCCCCGATCCCATGCGCGCTCTCCGTTGTCGCTCGATCTTCGTCCTCGTTGGTTTGACGTTCGCCTTTGGTTGCGCCCCCGACAAAAAAGCGCCCCCCGGGGCCGGCCCCGTGGCCTTGCCGCCGACGGCGATCGTGGCGCCCGCAGAGGCGGCCCCGGCGGATCTGCCAGAGGTCGTGGAGGCGCCGGCGGTCGCCGAGGCGCCGGAGGTGGTCGCGGAGGCGGCCGGCGCGAAGCCAGGCGTGGAGCCAGAGGCCGTGAGAGACCCGCCTCAAGCGGCGGAGTTGGGTCCCTTTCGCGTGTTGATCCTCGGCGATAGCCTCGCAGCGACCGGCTTCGGCGCGCTGCTCGAGCGTCGCCTGGACGAGCACCCGTCGATCGAGTGCTTCCGGAAGGCTAAGAGCGCGTCGGGGCTGGCCCGCCCCGACTTCTTTGATTGGATGTCCGAGGCGAAGACGCAGGTGAAGTCCCGCGACCCGCACTTGGTCGTCGTGATCATGGGTGGCAACGACGGCCAAGATCTGATCAGCAAGAGCGGCGCAGCGAAGCGCGTGCAGTGGAGCTCCGAGAAGTGGGACAGCGCCTATCGCGAGCGGATCAGCGCGTTCGTGACCGAGCTGCGCGGTGAGGGGCGCAAGGTGCTGTGGCTGGGGCTGCCGAAGATGGGCATGGCCAGCTTTGAGAAGAAGCTCGAGCTGATCCGCGACGTGCAGCAGGCGGCGCTCGCGGACTTCGCTGAGGTCGAGTACCTCGATACGATCCAGTACTTCGTCGACCGCGACGGCAACCTGCAAGATCGGGCGGACGTCGGCAAACGCAAGAACCAGGCGCTGCGGGCCGATGACGGGATCCATTTTACAATGGCCGGCTCGGAGTACTTCGCCGACAAGGTCTATCCCGAGGTGCTGCGGCTCATCGGCGTCAGCGACGCGACCTAGCCGGCTCTTCGAGCTCGAGGAGCTGCGGCGCTCCCGAGCGTGAGCGGGGTTGCGGGGGCGTGCATCTCTGGTAGGGTCGTTGTTCGCCGCGGAATGATGAGCATGTCCTCGATTGTGCGCCGTGTGTGCCTCGCCTTCGCGCTGATCGGCGGGCCAGTGTTGGCGGTGGGTGCCCTGCCGGTGGCGGTGGCGGAGGCAGCGGCGAAGAGGCCGGCGAAGAAGCCAGCGAAGAGGCCGGCGAAGAAGCCGGCGCAGAAGCCGGCGCAGGAGGCGCCAGCCATGCGGGCTGCTCATGCCCCGGCCGCGGTCGGTGAAGATCCCGGAGGCGAGGGCGAGTTCGACGGTGAGGAGCCGAGCGATGCGGCGGAGCTCGGAGATCCCAGCGCGGAGTTCGAGGCGATCGAGGCCGAGATCATGCGGGGGATCGCGGCGGGCGAATACCCCGCGGAGGCGCCGCTTGAGCCCGAGGGCGCAGAGCCAGACGACGACGCGCCCCGTTGGGTGACGCATCAGGTGATCGCGGGCGAGACGGTCGCTTCGATCGCGACCCGGTACGGCGTGACGAGCAAGGATCTGTCCCGCTGGAACAAGAAGCTCGACCCGAAGAAGGCGCTGGCAGCGGGTAAGGAGCTGCGGGTGCGCGCGGTTCGGCCGCCGCCGCCGCGCGAGCAGATCGAGGTGACGGCGGAGAAGGGCGACTCTTGGCGGTCGATCGCCGATGCGCACGGGATCACGGAGAAGGAGCTGCGCCGCTGGAATAAGCCGAAGAAGGGGAAGGACGGTAAGGCGCCGTCGTCGACCTTGAAGGTCGGTCAGCGGCTGACCCTCTGGGTGGAGCCCCAAGCAGAGGAGGCTCCGGCGGCGCGTCTGCTCGCCGGTCGGGTGCGGGCCAACGCGTTCAGCATCGGCGCGCCGAACCGCGGGCGCTTGGTCAACGGCGTAGAGCTGCCCGAGCTGCCGCAGCTCTACACGCGTCGTTCTCCCGAGAAGCTGTACGGATCGAGCCATATGGTCCGCGCGCTGATCGTTGGGATCGCGAATTTTCGCCGACTCGCCCGCTTCGACGGCGAGGTGGTGATCAACGCGATCTCGTTGCCTCGCGGCGGGCGCTTTCGGCCGCATCGTTCACACCAGAGCGGCCGCGACGCCGATATCCGCCTGCTCGCGCGGCCAGGCGTGAAGCACGCGCCGAGCCCTCAAGAGGTCGACTGGATGGCCACGTGGCGGCTACTCAGCGCCCTGATCGCGACCGGCGAGGTGCAATATATCTTCCTCGACTACAGCCTGCAGAAGCGCCTATATACGGTCGCGCGGTCGGCAGGGGTGTCGAAGCAGCAGCTCGCTGAGGTGCTCCAGTGGCCTCGGGAGGCGCGCTCGAACAACGGGATCGTCAGGCACTCGCCAGGGCACAAGGGCCACTTCCATGTGCGTATGAAGTGCGGGCCGCGCGAGAAGCAGTGCGATCCCGGGCGCTGACAGCTCCGAGGGGCTGCTGCGCCGGCAGAGCTTGCCGGGGGCGCGCGCGGGGGCTAGAACCCGCGGGCGATGGAGATGCACATAACCTCCCATACCTTCAAGACCGACGACTGGGAGACCATCGACTCGATCTGGAACAGCCCGTTCTTCTACTGGAAACGCAGCGGGCTGCGCGTGTCGCCGCCAGTGCCGCTGCAGATCAAGGTGATGGGGAAGATCGTCGACGCGTCGGATGAGGGGTGGATCAACATCGGCGGCCTGAGCGCGATGTTCATCCAGTCGATCCAGGCGCGTGGGAGCAAGGGGCAGGCGATCCGCGTCGAGGTCGGTGAGGAGATCCTCGAGGACGCCTAGGCGGGGCGGCGCGCGCGGCCGCCCGTCGTTGTTGGTCCGCGCGCTAGTTCGCGCGCTTCTCGGGCTCTTGGTACCAGGCGAGCGGCTCGATCATGTCGCTGAGGGTCGTGAGATCGACGCGGACGCCCTTGTCGCTGAAAAAGAGGTCATTGGCGACCAGCGGGCTGCGGCGCTGAGCAATAAAGAGGATCGGGTCGGCGCTGCGGGTGTAGCCGAGCTGGACGATCGCGTTCTTGATCCAGCGGCCTTCGTCGCCGAATGAGTGCTCGCGCAGGAGGCGGTAAAAACCCTCGTGTGGCAGCTTGATCAGCGAATTAGCCCAGCCGAAGTCCGGCGAGGGGACCTTGAGGCCCGGCATCTGGAAGCGCCACTGGTTGTTGTTGTTCTGCACAGGCAGCAGCACCGAGGCCGGCGCGAACTCGGCGTCCGTGCGGATCAGGATGAGCATGCCAGGCTGCACCTGGGCCTCCTGTCCGGGGAGGGCTTTGGTAGTCTTGTAGATCCCGGGCTGATAGGTCGCGGCCATGGCGGGTGACACTACAGGAGAGCGCTCGCCCGGGAAAGGGCCGCTCCAGTCTTCGCCTCGGGGTCCACGGCCGCGGGGGTGGCGCAGGTGGATGAAGACGCTCAGCGCTTGCCCATCCGCGCCCGCGGTATGCTAGGAATGCGCGGGCACCGTGTCTGATTCTGTCATCGTCGTGAACGCCGACGGCCCGGAGACCCGGGTCGCTCTCATCGAGAACGGTATCCTCTCCGAGCTCTTCATCGAGCGCGACCGGGAGCGCGGGACCGTCGGTAATGTCTACAAGGGTAAGGTCCTGCGGGTCTTGCCGGGTATGCAGGCCGCGTTCGTCGACATCGGCGAGGAGAAGGCCGCTTTCCTCTACGCGGGCGACATCGCCGTCAGCGGGGCCACGGAGGCCCGCACGACGGATGACGATGACGACGACGAGGCGATCCCCCGGCGCTCAGGCAAGCAGCAAGAGATCAGCGAGCTGGTCCGCCCAGGCCAAGAGATCTTGGTCCAGGTGGTCAAGGATCCGATCTCGAGCAAGGGCGCGCGGATCACCACGTACATCTCGCTGCCCGGCCGCAACGTCGTCTTTATGCCGACGGTCAGCCACATCGGCATCTCGCGGCGGATCGCCAGCGAGCGCGATCGCAAGCGCCTGCGCAAGCTGATCGACCAGATGCGCCCGCAAGGGGCCGGCTTCATCGTCCGCACGGTCGCAGAGCACGCCTCCAACGGGCAGGTGCGCGGCGACATGGACTATCTGCTGCGCCTCTGGTCCAACATCAAGGTCAACGAGCGGATGCACCGCGCGCCGGTGCTGCTGTACCGCGACCTCAACTTGATGCTGCGGGTGGTCCGCGATCACCTCTCGCCGGAGCTCGATCGGGTGATCGTCGACGACCGCGCGGAGCACGAGCGCCTGGTCCGCTTCGTGTCGGCGTTTATGCCGGACTACGCCGACAAGATCGAGCTGTACAGCGGCCGCGAGCCGATCTTCGACGGCTACGGGATCGAGCAAGAGATCGACCGCGCGCTCGAGCGCAAGGTCGGCCTCAAGAGCGGCGGCTCGCTGATCTTCGACCAAGGTGAGGCGCTCACCGCGATCGACGTCAACACCGGCAAATTCGTCGGCGCGAAGGGCAAGACCCTCGAAGAGACGATCACCCAGACCAACCTCGAGGCCGCCGGCGAGATCGCTGAGCAGCTCCGCCTCCGCAACCTCGGCGGCTTGGTGATCATCGACTTCATCGACATGGACAAGGAGTCCAACCGGCGCAAGGTCTACCGCAAGCTGCAAGACGCGCTCCGCCGCGACCGCGCGAAGGCCCACATCACCAAGATCTCCGAGATGGGCCTGGTCGAGATGAGCCGCAAGCGCACCCGCGAGAGCCTGCTCCGCGGCCTCACCGCGACCTGCGAGACGTGCAAAGGCAAGGGGTACACGAAGAGCGCGTCGACGATGGTCTACGAGATCTTGCGCGAGATCCGGCGCGAGGCGCCGCACATGACCGGCGACACCGTGATCATCCACGTCTCACCGTCGGTGGCCGACGCGATGAAGGGCGTCGAGCTGCCCGCGGTCGACCACATGGTGAAGCGCGTGCAGAAGGGCATCGACGTGCAGGCGCGTAAGGACTTCCACATCGAGCACTTCGAGATCCGATCGCGTACGACAATGCGTGACTAGCGCGGGAGGCGGGGATGGGCGACTTCGGCGAGGCAGACGAGCGGCGGGAGAGCGAGCGCTACAGCGTCAACCACGAGCTCGCGCGGGTGCGCCCGGGCTCGATCGCCTACATCAGCAACATCAGCGAGACGGGGGTGTTTGTCAGCACGCGCCACCGCCTCCCCGTGGGCGCGGCGCTCGAGCTGCGCTTCACCGTGTTGATGGACGATCCGGTGCTGATCAGCGGTAAGGGCAAGGTCGCCTATCACCTCGACGAGCCGCGCGGGATGGGCGTCGAGTTCGTGGATCTGCCGCCTGATATGGCGCTGCGGGTCGCGGACGTGGTCTCGCAGGCGCGCGCGCGCGAGGCCGATGAGTCGAGTAAGCCGCTGCGGATCCGTGAGCTCACGGCGGCGGAGCGGGCGGAGCTGGGGGAGCCGGCGGCGAGCGCCTCGGCGACGGCGGAATTGAGCGCCTCTTCGATCGAAGAGATCCCCTCGTTCGGCTCGATGGGTAGCGGCGCGCAGCCGGTCGAAGAGCCCGAGTACGAGGACTTTTAAGCGGCTGGTCAGGCCGTGTGTGGAGTCTCTGGCGGGCGGGGGGCGCTTGTGCTGGAGACCAGGGCTCGATCGTGGCATGGATGCCCGGCCATGTCCGCTGCCCTGGAGCTCACGATCTCCAAGACTTTCCGCTTCGAGGCGGCCCACTCGTTCTCCCACGAGGCCGCGGGTCACCCGTTCACGCGCTTGCACGGCCACTCCTTCGAGGGCGTGCTGACGCTTACGGGCGAAGCGGAGGCGGCGGGCGGCTTCGTCGCTGACTTCTGGCGGGTGGAGCGGGTGATCCAAGAGGCGCTCAGCGGCTTCGATCACGGCTACCTCAACGAGATCCCTGACCTGCCGACGCCGTCGCTCGAGAACATCGCGATGACGCTGTTTCGCCGGCTCAGCGATCGCTTGCCGGGGGTGGTCGAGGTCGAGATCCGGCGGCCCTCTTGTGGGGAGAGCGCGCGGGTGCGGCGAGGGGATCGGTGATGTCTCTGCGAAGAAAGACGGTGCTGATCACAGGGGCGGCCGCGCGCGTGGGGCGGGCGATCGCGCTCGATCTGGCGACCGACGGCTGGGCGGTGGCGGTGCACTACAACCGCTCTGAGGCCGCGGCCGCGGCGGTGGTCGACAAGATCGTCGGCGCCGGCGGCGAGGCGGCGCTGGTGCGCGCGGACCTGGGGGAAGAGGAGCAGACGGCGGCGCTGATCGGCGCGGCCGCGTCGGCGCTGGGCCGGCCGCTCGACGCGCTCGTCAACAACGCGTCGTCGTTCGAGAAAGACAGCCTGACGACGATGACCCGCGCGTCATGGGACCTCCACATGGAGGCGAACCTGCGGGCGCCGTGCGTGCTCGCCCAGGCGTTCGCGGCGGCGCTGCCCGAGGGGCGCAGCGGCGCGATCGTCAACCTGGTCGATCAGCGGGTGCGCAAGCCGACCCCGCAGTTCTTCTCGTACGCGATCTCGAAGGCGGCGCTGGCGTGGGTGACGGTGACGATGGCTCAGGCGCTGGCCCCGAGGATCCGCGTCAACGCGATCGCGCCCGGGCCGACCCTCAGGAATTCGCGGCAGACCGAGGCCGACTGGCAGGCGCAGGTCGAGGCGACGCTGCTGCGCTCCGGCTCGCCGCCCGACGAGATCGTCGCGGCCGTGCGCTACCTGCTCAGCGCGTCGGCGGTCACGGGGCAGATCCTGGTCGTCGACGGCGGCCAGCACCTGGCATGGAAGACCGCGGACGTGTGGGGGATCGCCGAGTAGCGCGCCCCCGCGCGTGAGCGGGCGGATTGCCGCGGTCGTAGAAGGGCGCCATAGTGGCGCGGTGAGCATCACGAAGCGCTTTTGGGACCTCGCCCGCGCCAACGTCAGCGACTTCCGATCGGCGTTCACCTCCGATGAGGGCGGCCTCAGCGCGGACGAGCGGCGGGTGCTCGACGCGGAGCTGCGCCAGCGGAACGAGGATGGTTCGGTGGGGTCACGCGCGGGGCGGGCGGCGCGTACGGTCCGCTCCGCCGCAGAGGACGCCTGGGAGCGCGCCTACGAGGCCGCGCAAGCGCGGGCAGGCGCGAGCGGCGGCTACGGCGGGGCTCGCGTCGATCCCGAGAAGGAGCGCCTCAAGTGGCACAAGGTGCTGGAGGTCGAGCCTGGCGCCGACTTTGAGTCGATCCGTCGGTCGTACCGCCGCCTGGTGATGAAGTTCCACCCGGATCGCTTCGCCCAGGATCCCGAGAAGTACAAGGTGGCGACCGAGGTGACCCGCAAGATCACAGAGGCTTATGAGGGCCTCAGCGCGCTGCACGGCCGTTGAGCGGAGGTGTGGTGGACGGCCGGCGCGGCTGTTACCTTTCGCGCGCTCGTATGACCACCAGCAAGACCCCCGCCCGAGGCACGATCGCCTCCCGCGCCGATCGCCATGCGCTCTATGAGCGCGCCGTTCAGGACACCGAGCGGGACGTCCGCTTCTTCGCGCGCAGCTATCGCAAGCTGCGCGGTCACGAGCCGATGACCTTGCGCGAGGACTTTTGCGGGACCGCGGCGCTGTGCTTGTCGTGGGTGAAGAGCCACGCCGAGCGGACCGCGATCGGCGTCGACCTCTCGCAAGACACGATGGACTGGGGGATCCGCAACCGGATCCTGCCGGCGGGCGGCGACTACGTCGACCGGATCTCGCTGGTGCACGGCGACGTACGCGAGGTGAGGCGGCCGAAGGTCGACATCGTCTGCGCCCAGAACTTCTCATACTACTGCTTCAAGACCCGCGCGGAGCTGGTCGAGTACTTCAGGGCGGCGCGCGCGGGCCTCCAGCGCGACGGGGTCTTCTTCCTCGACCTCTTGGGCGGCACCGAGGTGATGATGGAGGGGATCACCGACAACGACCTCGGCGAATTCACCTACCGCTGGGAGCAGGCGCGCTTCAACATCGTCAACCACGACTTCGTCTGCCACATCCACTTCCTCTTCCCGGACGGCTCGCGGATCCTGCGCGCGTTCACCTACGACTGGCGCCTGTGGACGATGCCGGAGATCCGAGAATTGCTGCTCGAGGCGGGCTTCTCCGACGTGCATTTTTATTGGGAGAAGACCGACGCCGAGGGCGAGGGCATGGGGGTCTTTTATGAACCTGACCACGTGGACAACCAAGAGATCTGGTGGACGTACGTGGCGGCGGAGCGTTGATCCGCCGCGGCGCAGCGCGCAGGAGCGAGGGCGATGAGCAAGAAGCCGCGTAAGAGGCCAGTGAAGCGTCCAGGGGCGGGCAAGCGGCCGTCTCTGGCCGAGCGAGCCGACATCCATGATCTCTACCAGCGCTCGGTGCAGTCTCCTGAGGCCGACTGCGAGTTCTTCGCCGAGACCTTCGCGGCGCTGCGAGGACGACCGGCGCTGCGCCTGCGGGAGGACTTCTGTGGGACCGCGCATATGGCGACGACCTGGTGTAAGGGACACCCCGAGCGCAGCGCCGTCGGCGTCGACCTCGACGCGGCGACCCTCGAGTGGGGGCGGGTCCACAACCTCGCGCCAGCGGGCCCAGCGGTGGCGTCGCGGGTGACGCTGATCCACGGCGATGTGCGCGAGGCGAGCGCGCCCCTGGCGGACATGACCTGCGCGATGAATTTTTCGTTCTGCGTCTTCAAGGCGCGGGCGGAGCTGCGGGCCTACTTCGAGGCGGTGCGCCGCGGCCTGCGCGAGGACGGGGTCTTCCTCGCGGAGATCTACGGCGGCACCGAGGCGATCGATGTGCTCGAGGAGGAGCGCGAGGTCGGCCCGCACACGTACGTGTGGGAGCAGGAGCGCTACGATCCGATCGACCACAGCACGACCTGCCACATCTCGTTCACGATGAGCGACGGCTCGAAGATCGAGCGCGCGTTCAGCTATGAGTGGCGGCTGTGGAGCTTGCCAGAGCTGCGCGAGCTGCTGCTCGAGGCGGGTTTTCGTGAGGTGAAGATCTTCTGGGAGGAGGTCGGGCCCGACGAGGACGACCCGGAGATGCTGCGCGGCACCGGCACCTACGTCGAGCTGCGCTCGCTGGACGAGAACCAGGAGAGCTGGCTCGCGTACGTCGTCGCGCTCGCCTGAGCGATCGCGCGGGCGCGTCCGCGCGGGCTTGGTGTACCCTGCGCGGCGATGTCAGGCCGCCCCGCGCTCGAGAGCCCCCTGGTGACCCGCTACGCGACCGCGGCGATGGTCGAGAATTTTTCGGATCGCCGCCGCGCGCTCCTTTGGCGCGACCTGTGGATCGCGCTGGCGCGGTCGCAGCGGGCGCTGGGGCTGCCGATCTCGGCGGAGCAGATCGCCGATCTCGAGCGCGCGCGCGGGTCGATCGAGCTCGCGCGGGTCGCCGAGCTCGAGGCCGAGCTGCGCCATGACGTGATGGCCCACGTGCACCACTACGGCGAGCTGGCTGGGCCGGCGGCGGCGAAGATCATCCACGCCGGCGCGACGAGCTGCTACGTCACCGATAACGCCGAGCTGGTGATGATCCGCGACGGCCTCGAGCTCCTGATGGACCGCCTCTACACCGCGCTGGTCCAGCTCGCGCGCTTCGCCGAGGCGCACCGTGAGCGGCCGACGCTCGCGTACACGCACCTGCAGCCGGCGCAGCTGACGACGGTGGGCAAGCGCGCGTGCCTGTGGGCGCAGGACCTGGCGCTCGACCTCGAGACGATCGAGGCGCTGCGCGAGCGCCTGCCCTTCCGCGGGGTGAAGGGCACGACCGGCACGCAGGCGTCCTTCCTGCAGCTCTTCGACGGCGATCACGCGCGCGTGCGGGCGCTCGAGCGAGCGGTGGCGGAGGCGATGGGGTTCTCGCAGGTGATCGCGGTGAGCGGGCAGACGTACACCCGCAAGGTCGATACGTGGGTGGTCAGCGCGCTCGCGGACATCTGCGGATCGGCGGCGAAGATGGCCTCGGATCTGAGGATCTTGGCGAACAAGCGGGAGATCGACGAGCCCTTTGAGGCCACCCAGGTCGGCTCGAGCGCGATGGCGTACAAGCGCAACCCGATGCGCTGCGAGCGGATCTGCGGGCTCGCTCGCTTCGTCCACTCGCTCGCGTCGAGCCCGCGCGAGACCCACGCGAACCAGTGGTTCGAGCGCACCCTCGATGACAGCGCGAACCGCCGCTTGGTCATCACCGAGGCGTTCTTGGCGACCGACGCGATCCTCAACCTGGTCGTCGACGTGAGCTCCGGCTTGGTCGTGCACCCGCCGCTGATCGAGCGCAACATGGCCGATGAGCTGCCGTTCATGGCGACAGAGGACGTGATCATGCGGGGCACGCGGGCGGGGGAGAGCCGGCAGGCGCTCCATGAGGCGGTGCGTGTGCACGGCCTCGCGGCGGCGGCGCAGCTCAAGATGGCGGCCCCGAACGACTTGATCGCGCGTATGGCCGCTGACCCGTTGCTCGCGCCCCACGTCGCCCCGGGGCCGATCGACGCGCGCCGCTATGTCGGCCGCGCCCCCGAGCAGGTGCGCGAATTCCTGGGGGAGCGCCTCGCGCCGCTGCTCGCGCGTCATCAGGGCCGTGAGGGGCGCTTCACCGCGAAGGTCCGCGTCTGAGCCCAGGCGCGCGCGGGCTCGGATTTCGGCTAGGATGAGGCCACCCACCTCGCAAGTGAGCCTGTCGATGTGCACTCTGGCCAGTGAATGCGCCCTGGCGGCGCACAACCCCCCCCAAGAACCCCCCCGCTCGCCGCGCCTGAGCGCGGGCGACGAGCCGCCCTTGGACGACGACTTCAGCGATGAAGACGACGACGAGGAGGACCTCGACGACGATGACGATGACTTCGACTTGGAGGACGAGGATGAGGAGCTCGAGGAGCTCGAGGAGGATGACGACGACGATGAAGATGATCTCGAGGACGACTTCGACGACGAAGACCTCGAGGAGGACGAGGACGAGGACGAAGCCGAGCCTGAGCCCGTGGCCTAGGGGGTCGCTCGGATTCGAGCGGCGTGGCGGTCGGGAATAGGATGCGAGCGGTCGGGGTTGCGGAGCGACGATGAACCCATCCGCGCGCTTGGCGTTTGAGGAGAGCGCCTTACCCCACCTGGATAGCCTCTATCGGGTCGCCCGACGCCTCTGCGGCGACCCGAGCGAGGCCGAGGACCTGGTCCAGGACGCGCTGGTCCGCGCATACCGCTTCTGGGGGGGCTTTGAGCCGGGCACCAACGTGCGCGCGTGGTTGTTCACGATCCTGCGCAATACCTTCTATTCGGAGCTGCGGCGGCGAGTCCGGGCGCGCGCGCACGTGTCGGAGCTCTCGAACCTGGGCGAGCCCCACGGCTACACCGGCGCGGCGCCGCAGGAGCTGCCGAGCCCGGAGAGCGCGGTGGAGAGCAAGGCCTCGGCGGACCGCGTGCATCAAGCGCTCGCGGAGATCCCCGAAGACTACCGCCTCGCGGTGGTGCTCGCGGACATGGAAGGTTTCTCCTACAAAGAGATCGCCGAGGTCGTCGGTTGCCCGATCGGCACGGTGATGAGCCGTCTCTACCGCGGACGCCGGCAGCTCCACGAGCGGCTCAAGGCGTCGTCGGCCTCGCCGCCGGCTCCCGCCGCCGAGGCGCCCGTGTCGCTCGACGCCTACCGCAAGCGAGGCCACGGATGACCCAGCGCTCGCACCAAGAGGCCCCCTCCGACAGCCTCGTCGCGCTGCTTCAGCCCTACATCGACGGTGAGCTCGATGAGGCGATGAGCGCCGCGGCGCTGGCTCGGCTCGACGCCGACCCCGAGCTGCGTCTGATCGTCGAGGAGCAGCGCGCCGCCCGAAGCGCGCTCAGAGCAGCGCCCCGCGAGTCAGCGCCCGCGGGGCTGCGGGCCCGCCTCCTGCTCGACCTCGACGCCGTCGATCACGAGCGGGCCGTCGTCGCGGCGCCGACGCGCTCAGGTTGGCCGCGCGCGCGCGCGCTGCTCCGCGGCGCCGTGGTGATGATGCCAGCGGCGGCGGCGGCGGCGCTGCTCTTCGTGGCGCTACGCGCTGGTGCTCCGGCGCTTGAGGCCGACGCGCCGGCGCCGTCGCTGGCGGCCGTGGATCCCGCGACCGACGACGCAGCGGACAGAGCCTCGCCGGTGTTGCCGCCGCTGGACGGGGCGCCGCGCGTGCTCGGGGCGGCGCCCGGGGCGGCGCCGACGGGGGTCACGTTGGTCGGCCTCGGCGACGCGGCGGCTCCTTCGGAGGTGGAGGCGATCGAGTACGAGCTCGGCGGCGGCCGGATCCTCGAGCTCCGTCGGCCAGCGCTTCGCGCCTCGCGTGAAGGAGACGAGATCCGCTACCGTGGCGATCTGTACCAGCTCCGCCGTGACCCTCGCGGTCGCGCTGTGGTGGTCTTCATCGATGGCGTCGTTGAGCGTACGTTGGTGGTCGCGGCGCTCGACCCGCGGCAGATCGCCCCGGGGAGCGAGCAGCGGCTGCTCCTCGAGCTCGGGCACCGGCTGCGCCACGGTAGCGCCCGCTGAGCGGATGGGGGTTGGTCGTGGGGGCTGGCGACCGCGCGCGGAAGCGCCCTGGCTCTGAGGGCAGGCGAACCGTCCGCTGGGGCCTAGACATGAGCTTGGCGCGGCCTGAGGCGCCCCCAGTGCGAACGTTTCCGGGCTGGTCACCCTGCAAGCGACGGGATACCCTGCCGCCGTGTTCTCTGCGCTGATCATTGACGCCGACGGCAAGACCCCTGCGCTCATCCAGGAGATGCTCTCCGCTCACCGCTGCGAGTTCACGGTGACCGAGAACGGCCCGGAGGCGGTCAACGTCGCCCGGACGGTGGCTCCGAGCATCATCTTTGTCCGGGCGGAGCTGCCGCTCACCTCGGGCTTCTCGGTGTGTAACCGGCTGCGGCGCACCGAGCAGACCAGCAAGATCCCAGTGGTCATCTACGCGTCGAGCGTCTCGGAGGAGGTGTTCGACCAGCACCGCAACCTCAAGACCCGCGCCGATGGCTACCTCAAGCTGCCCTTCGGCCGCGAGCAGCTCGATGAATTGATCGCGTCGTTGGTCCGCTCTCCCGAGGCGGAGGCCGCGCGGCCCGAGCCAGCGCGGCCCGAGCCAGCGCGGGCCGAACCAGCGCGGGTCGAACCAGCGCGGGCCGAGCCGGCGCGGGTGGTCGCGCGGGAGCCCGAGCCCGAGCCGGCCCAAGCGGCGCCGAAGCCGAGCGAGGTCGACGAGGTCGATGAGCTGACGGAGCTCGAAGACGTCGCCGAAGAGGCGGCGGCGCCGAGTCCGCGCTCGCGGCCGCCGTCGAAGCCAGAGACGGGCTACAAGGCGCAGCGCGAGGTGCTCGAGATCAAGACGCAGCTCAACGCGAAGAAGCGCGAGCTGTTGACCCTGCGCGATGAGATCGAGACCCGCGATCGCCAGCTCTTGGACGTCCGCCGGCAGAGCCTCGACCTCCAAGCGCAGGTCGGTGAGCTCGAGTCGCAGCTCCTCGCGGCGCAAGAGCAGCTGCTCTCGCTGCGTGAGTCGCTCGAGGCGGTGACGCGCGACCGCGCGACCGCGCTCAAGCGCGAGGAGGGGCTCAAGGTCCGCCTCGAGGTGTCGCAGAAGAAGCTCAAGGAGATCGAGCACGAGCTGACAGAGACCCAGCGGTCCTTCGAGCAGCAGCAAGAGAGGGCCGCGGCCGCGCTGGCGCAGCTCCATGAGGAGATCGGCGCGGCGAGGGACCGGATCTCAGCGCTCGAGCAGGAGCGGGCGCAGCTCAGCGGCGAGCTCTCAGCGGCTCGCGCGGAGATCAACGAGCTGAACGAGTTCCTCGGCGAGCTCCGGCAGGCGAACACGGGCCTCGAGGCGGAGCTCGAGCAGACGCGCCGCAGCGCCGCCGCCGCGCAGGCGGAGCAGCAGGAGCAGCACGAGGAGATCGTCCGGGAGCAGCGGGAGCGGCACGAGGCGATCGTCGGGGAGTTGAAGCACCGGCACGCCCACCAGCTCGCGGAGCTGGAGGCGCAGCGGGAGCGCCAGCTCGGCGAGCTGGCGGATCACCACAGCGAGACCCTCGAAGAGCACCGTCAGCGCCACGCTCGCCAGCTCGCCGAGCTGCAAGCGCGGCACGAGGGCGAGTCCCAGGAGCTAGAGCGCCGCTATGAGGCGCGGATCACCGAGCTCCAGGAGGAGTTCGAGGGCACGCTCGCCGAAGAGCAGGCCGACAAGGTGCGGGTGATCGAGGCCCGCGACGCCGAACACGCGGAGATCCTCGCGGAGGTGCGCCGCCGCGCGGCCGAGGTGCAGGCGGCGCTCGAGGCCCAGGTGATCGCGATCAGCGAGCGGGCCGAGGAGGAGCGCGGCGCGCTCGAGGCGGCGCTCGCCGAGCACCGCGAACAGGCCACAGAGGAGCGCCAGCAGCTCCGGCTCGAGCTGGTCAATACACGCGACCACGCGGCGAAGGAGCGGCAAGAGCTGCTGCAAGAGCTGGCCGACGCCCGCGAGCAGGCGATGAACGAGCGACAGGCGCTGCTCGCCGAGCTGGCGCAGACCCGTGAAGAGGCGGAGGGCGAGATCACGCAGCTCCAGCGCACCCTCGCCGAGACCCGCGCGGAGCTGGGCGGCGAGCTGCGCCGGCTGAACGAGGCGCTCGCGCGCCTGGACGAGCAGGCTCGCGAGGAGGCGGAGGCGAGCCAGGCGAAGATCACGCTGCTCGAGGAGACTTTGCGCGATCTGGGCGAGCGCCTCGACAGCGCCAGCGCGGCGCTCGCGGCCCGCAATCACGCCGGCGCGCGCGCGCAGCAGGCGCTGGCGGTGGCGCTCAAGCTGCTCGAGGAGCATCGCCTCCAGTGAGCAGTGACCGCGAGATCCACGGCGACACGGCGAACCTGAAGGCGAGCCAAGCGCGCGCGCTGGCGCGCCTCTACGAGCGCTCAGTCCCGGCTGACCAGGTGATCGCCGCCCCGCTGGCGCGCGACCTGCTCGAGCTCTCCCATGAGCTCGGGCGCCAGCTCGGCCTCTTCCTCGATCGCCGCGGGCGCGTTCAGGCGGTGATCCTGGGCGACGCGCACAGCCTCACCTTGCCGGAGTTCGAGCGGGTGCGCGGCGCGGCGGGGCGCCTACGCGGCGTTCGGTTGGTGCTCACGCACTTGGTCGTCGAGCCGCTCAGCCGTGAGGAGCTCGCGGACCTGGCGAAGCTGCGGCTGGACTTGGTCGCGGCGATCCACCGCGGTCCCGCGGGGATCCAGGTCGACATGGCGTGCCTCGAGCCGCCGACGCACGCGGGTGAGGCGTTCAGCTCGCGCCGATGGCAACGGGTCGCGCTCAGCTCGCTGCACCGCGAGCCGGGCGAGGGCGGCGATGAGGGTCCGCGCGAGCAGCGGCCGGTCGAGCCGCTGCCGCACCCGTTTGACGACTTCGTGCGCGATCTCGAGGGGCGCCTCGAGGCGGCGACCAGCAGAGCGAGGGCCGAGCGCAGCGGCGCGCGCGCGATGATCTTGATGGTGCATCAAGGCGGCCCCGACGTGGCGGCGCGGCAGCACGAGCTGCGCGAGCTCTGTCGGACCCTCTCGATCGAGGTGGTCGAGGTGGTCGAGCAGCGGCGGCCTCACCCGGATCCGCGGACCTTCCTCGGCTCGGGCAAGCTGCGGGAGGTGCTCGTGCGCGCGCTCGAGCAGGACGTCGAGCTGCTGATCTGCGACCCAGAGCTGAGCCCGTCGCAGGCGCGTACGATCTCCGAGCAGACTGACTTGAAGGTGATCGACCGGACGATGCTGATCCTCGACATCTTCGCGCTGCACGCGAAGTCGTCGGACGGCAAGCTGCAGGTCGAGCTGGCGCAGCTCCGCTACCGAATGCCGTTTATGGTCGGGCACGGGACGATGATGTCGCGCCTCGCCGGCGGGATCGGCGGCCGCGGGCCGGGTGAGACCAAGCTGGAGCTCGATCGGCGGAAGGCGAAGAACCGCGTGCACGACCTCGAGCAGCGGCTCCATCACCTCCGGCGGCAGCGGGCGCAGCGGCGATCGCTGCGCAGCTCGAGCGGCGTGCCGGTGGTCGCGATCGTCGGCTATACGAACGCGGGCAAGAGCACGCTGCTCAACACGGTCACCCAGAGCGAGGTGATCGCCGAGAATAAGCTCTTCGCGACCCTGGATCCGACCGTGCGGCGGATCCGCTTCCCGCAGGACCGCGAGGTCGTGCTGCTCGACACGGTCGGCTTCATCCGCGACCTGCCGCCCGCGTTGATGCAGGCGTTCAGCGCGACCCTCGAGGAGGTCGCCGAGGCGGATCTCCTGTTGATGGTCGTCGACGCCGGCGACTCGGATCGCGAGCAGCACATGGCCACGGTCGAGGCGATCTTGGGTGAGCTCGGCGCGGGCGAGGTGGCGCGCTTCATCGTCTACAACAAGGCCGATCGTCTGACGCCAGAGGAGCTCGCGGAGCGCCGCGCCGACGCGCCGAGCGGGACCTTCTTTATCAGCGCGCTCGACCGACGCAGCACGACGCCGCTGATGCACGCGATTGAGGCGCACTTGTGGGAGCGCGGCAAGGTCGAGCGGCCCTTCGCGCAGGTGCTCGCGGCTGCGGCGGCCGCCGCGGAGGAGCCGGCGGAGGCGGCGATAGAGCCCTGATCTCGAGGTTGCGGCGGTGGTACAACCAGCCGCGCATGGATCCGAACAGCGCGTGTGACCCGGACTCGGGGATCTTCGGCCTCGACGTCGCCCCCGAGGACGCGGTCCTCCAGCTCATCCCGGTGCCGTGGGACGCGACCACTTCGTACCGCGACGGCGCTCATCGCGGGCCGCCAGCGATCCTGCGCGCGAGCCATCAGCTCGACATGCAGGATCGCGCCCTGGGGGTCCCATATATCGATGGGATCTGCATGCAGGGCGGCGCGGAGGAGCTGCTCGCGCTCAACCACGAGTGTCGCGCGGCGGCGGAGCGGGTGATCGCGGCGGCGGGGCGGCCAGGCGGGCTGCGCCCGGAGCTCGTGGAGTCGCTCGCGGCGGTGAACCGCGGCTCGCAGCGGGTGAACACGTGGGTGTATGAGCGGGCGTGCGCGGCGCTCGACGCGGGCGCCGCGGTGGGTGTGGTCGGCGGCGACCATGCGTCGCCGTTCGGGCTGATCCGCGCGCTTGCCGAGCGAAACCCCGGCATGGGGATCTTGCACGTCGACGCGCACGCCGATCTACGGCGCGAGTACGAGGGCTTTGAGCACTCGCACGCGTCGATCATGGACAACGCGCTGCGTCGCATCGACGGCGTCGCGCGGCTGGTGCAGGTGGGGATCCGCGACTTCTGCGAGGAGGAGCGCCAGAGGATCGTCGGCGCCGAGGGGCGGATCGTCACGTTCTACGATCTCGACCTGGCAGAGCGGCGCTTCGCCGGTGAGACGTGGGCGGCGTTGACCGCGGAGATCGTCGCGAGCTTGCCGGCGCGGGTCTATGTGTCCTTCGATATCGACGGGCTGTCGCCAGACCTCTGCCCTGGCACCGGCACCCCCGTGCCCGGCGGGCTCTCGTTTCATGAAGCGACGCACCTGATCGCCGCGGTCGCGCGCTCGGGTCGGACGATCGTCGGCTTCGATCTCTGCGAGGTGAGCCCCTCGCGGGTCGACCCCGAGGACGAGTGGGACGCGAACGTCGGCGCGCGGATCCTCTTTAAGCTGTGCGGCTGGACGTTGCGCTCGCAGGGGCGGATCTAGCCGCGGAGCTGGCCGGCGTAGAGCTGGAGGGTGAGCCCGCCGTGCTGGAGGGTGAGGCGCGGCGCGAGGGTGAGGCCGGTGGCGGCGGCGAGCGCGGGATCGGGGGCGAGCAGGGCGACCCTCCAGTCGAGGCCAGGGCCGCAGAAACGCTGGCGTAGGGCGGCCCCGAGCGCCGCGAAGGCCTTACGGGCGCCGTCGCGGCCGCCGCCGACGCGCAGGCCGTAGGGGGGGTTGGTGAGGATCAGACCCGAAGGCGCGGGTGGGGTGAGCGCGGCGGCTTCGCCGAGGGCGAGCGAGATCCACGCCTCGACGCCTGCGCGAGCGAGGTTCGCGGCGCTCGCCTTGATCGCGCCGGGGTTGTGATCGCGGGCGAAGATCGTCGGTCCGGCGGGATCCGTGAGATGGTCTTTAGGACAGATCGTCAGACGCGACGGCGCGGGCGGCGTCGGCCAGCGCTCGCAGGCGAGCGGACGATCGGCGGCGACGGACGGGCGACCAGCGGCGAGCAGCGCGGCCTCGATGGCGATGGTCCCGGCGCCGCACATCGGATCGAGGAGGGGCTCTCGCGGGTCCCACTCGGCGGCGAGCAGCAGCCCGGCGGCGAGGGTGGGGCGCAGCGGCGCCTTGGCTGTGGCGAGGCGGTAGCCGCGGAAATGTAGGGGATCCCCCGATGTGTCGACGCTGATCGTGCAGAGATCGTCGACGATGCGGACGACGATGAGCTGCGGCGGCGGCGCGTCGCTGGGCGCCCCCTCGCGGTCGAGCTCACGCTCGGGGTGCAGCGGGGACGCGCCTCCGAGGCGCTCTGTGATGCCCCGGAGCACGCGCTCGGCGATCCCGCCGGTGTGATAGAGGCGCGAGCGGTGCGCGGTCGCGCGGATCACGACGGGCTCACCAGGACGCAGGACGCGCTCCCATGCGACCCTCCCGGCGCGCTTGTGCAGCTCCGAGAAGGCGGAGGCACGGAAGTCGGCGATCCGCAAGAGCACGCGCGTCGCGGTGCGCAGGTGGCGGTTGAGGAGGAGGAGGAGGGCGTCGTCGGCGGCGAGCTCGACGCCGCCGCGGATCAGGCGAATTTTTGCGTCCCTCGGCGCGATCGCGCGGATCTCGGCGGCGGCGAGCGGCTCGAGGCCGATCGGCGTGACGACGAGGATCGTGCTCTGTGTGGCGTCGATCATAGGAGTCCTCGAAAGTAACACGCGCGTCGCCGCGGCGACGTGGTGCGCCGCGCAAGCTCTGGCATCATGCCGCCGATGCCACTACCTCAGCGCCGCGCGAAGATCGTCTGCACCATCGGCCCCGCGAGCAACACGCCCGAGCGGATCGGCGAGCTGATCGACGCCGGCCTCAACGTCGCCCGCCTCAACTTCTCGCACGGCTCGCACGAGGACCACGCGAAGGTGTTTCAGATGATCCGGCAAGAGGCGTCCGCGCGCGACGTCGCGGTCGCGATCTTGGCGGACCTGCAGGGGCCAAAGATCCGCGTGGGCCGGATCCCCGATCCGGGGATCGATCTGGTGGCGGGGGAGGCGCTGATCCTCAGCGTCGATCCGGCGACGGTGTGCGGACCAGGCAAGGTGAGCGTCGACTACCCGCTGCTGGCCCGCGAGATCTCAGCGGGCGCGCGGGTGCTGATGGATGACGGCAACCTCGAGCTGAAGGTCGAGTCGGTCGCGGGCGATGAGATCACCACCAGGGTGGTCTACGGCGGCCGCCTCAGCTCGCGCAAGGGGGTGAACCTGCCGGGGGTGCAGCTCTCGATCTCGTCGCTCAGCGACAAGGACCGCGCCGATCTGGCCTTCGCGCTCGACCTCGGCGTCGACGCGGTGGCGCTCTCGTTCGTGCGCTCGGCCACAGATGTCCAAGAGGCCAGGTCGTTGATGGAGGAGCTGGGGCGGGTGGCGCCGATCATCGCCAAGATCGAGAAGCCCGAGGCGGTCGCGAACCTCGAGGAGATCTTGAAGTGCGCGAACGGGATCATGGTCGCGCGCGGCGATCTCGGCGTGGAGATGGGGCCCGAGGAGGTGCCGCTGATCCAGAAGCAGGCGATCGAGGCCGCCAACTCGCACGGGAAGCTGGTGATCACGGCGACGCAGATGCTCGACTCGATGATCCGCAACCCGCGGCCGACCCGCGCGGAGGCCTCCGACGTGGCCAACGCGGTGCTGGACGGCTCGGACGCGGTGATGTTGTCGGGCGAGACGGCGTCCGGTCTGTACCCGATCCAGGCGGTGCGCACGATGGATGAGATCATCCGCAGCACCGAGCGCGGCGAGCGTTACTGGCGCGATCCGCCCGAGGATCTGGCGCTCGGGCACACGACCAACTCGATCGCGCGGGCGGCGGTGGCGTGCTCCAAGAGCCTCAAGGACACCAAGGCGATCCTCACGTACACCGGCTCGGGGGGGATCGCCCGCCTGGTCAGCGATTACCGCCCGCGGGTGCCGATCGTCGCGTTCACCCCGAACGCCGCGACCTTCCAGGCGTTGGCGCTCTTCTGGGGCGTGACCCCGATCCTCTTCACGCCGGCGAGCCCGGACGGCCAGAGCATCTTCGTCGACCTCGACCGGGTGGTGCTGCGGCGCGGGCTGCTACAGCAGGGGGATCGGGTGGTGATCGCGCTCGGCTACCCGATCAAGGCGCACAAGTCTGTGAACTTACTCAAGCTCCACCTGATCGGCGAGAGCTTGCCTTCGCGGTCGAGCTCGTGATACCTAGCCTGCCCGCGCTGCGAAGGTGGCGGAATTGGTAGACGCACTAGACTAAGGATCTAGCGGGGCGACCTGTGAGGGTTCGAGTCCCTCCCTTCGCACCAAAGAGCGCCCCACACAGGGCGCTCTTTTTTTTGGGGCGCGGCCGGCGGGCCGGGAGCGGCGCGTGGTCGAGGTCGCTGCGGGCTGCTAACCTCGGCCGCCAGTGACGGAGGGCAAGGGACGGCCGACGCCGCAGGCCGCTACGGTCGCCGGCTTCTACGCGTTGGTGCTGCTGGTCGGCTTCTTCTGGCACGCGGTCGCCGAGGAGAGCAACGACGTCTGGCGCCTGGACGCGGCGCAGGGCTGGGTGACGGTGCTGTGGACGCCGCTCGTGGGTGTGTTCTTCGGGCTGGCGGTGGTGCGGGTGTTTCGGGCGCTTGATCGGCGCTATCGCTGGCTGTGGGAGCTGCACCGTGAGTTCCGCGACCTGCTGGGGCGGCCGTCGATCCGCGAGATCTTGGTGTTGGCAGGGGCTTCGTCGCTGGCGGAGGAGGTCCTCTTTCGCGGCGCGATGCTGGACGCTTGGGGGGTCTGGTGGAGCAGCGTGGTCTTCGCGGGGCTGCACGTCGGGCCGCGTCGGACCTTCTGGCCGTGGACGGCGAGCTCGCTGCTCCTCGGGCTGGCGCTGGGCGGCCTCACGCTGCTCACCGGCAACCTCGGGGCGGCGGTCGCGGCTCACTTCGTGATCAACCTCCTCAACCTCTATCACATCACCCGCACGCCGCCGCGCGCTGAGGCGGCGGAAGTCGCTTCGCCCGCGCCCGCGCAGCCGCTATAACGCGGGGCTATGAGCCTCATTCACGACGAGCCTCTGACGATCTCTCGCGTCGCGGTGCTGGGCGCGGGCACGATGGGCCACGGGATCGCTCAGGTGTGCGCGAGCGCGGGCCTCGAGACGCGGCTCTACGATCTGCACCAAGCGCTGTGTGAGGCGGGCCTCGAGAAGATCCGCGACAACCTGCAAAAAGGGGTCGCGAAGGGCAAGGTGCGCGAGGAGGAGCGCGACGCGGCGCTGGCGAGGTTGACGGCGACGGCGGACTTCGACGCGGCGGTGAGCGGCGCGGAGCTGGTGGTCGAGGCGGCCCCTGAGCGGTTGGAGCTCAAACAAGCGCTGTTCAAGGCGGCGGCGGCGATCGTCGCGCCGACGGCGATCCTCGCGACGAACACGAGCTCGTTGTCGATCGGCTCGATCGCCGCGGGCGTGCCAGGGCCCGAGCGGGTGATCGGCGCGCACTTCTTCAACCCGGTGCACATCATGAAGTTGCTCGAGATCGTCGTCGGGCCGGCGACGGCGCCGGCGGTGGTCGCCTCGCTGCGCGCGCTCGCGCTGCGGCTCGGAAAGGACGCGATCACCGTCAAGGACTCGCCTGGCTTCGCGACCAGCCGGCTGGGCCTGGTGATCGGGCTCGAGGCGATCCGGATGGTCGAGGAGGGGGTCGCCTCGGCGGAGGACATCGATAAGGCGATGGTGCTGGGCTATGGCTTCCCGATGGGGCCGCTGCGCTTGACCGATCTGGTGGGCCTGGATGTGCGCCTGAGCATCGCGGAGTACCTCAGCGAGCACCTCGCCCTGGGCGCGCACTTCCGCCCGCCCGCGCTGCTACGGGAGATGGTGGCGGCGGGGCGGCTGGGGAAGAAGAGCGGCCGCGGCTTTTACGAGTGGTGAAGCGCGGCGAGGAAGGCGAGCAGCGCGCGGCGGTCTTCGTCGCTGTAGTGGGCGAAGCCGGGCATCTTGGTGCTCGGATCGCGCAGGGCGCCCTGAGGATCGCGTAAGACCTCGCGCAGGTAGCCGGGGTTGGCGCGCGCGTAGCCGGTGAGGGCGTTGAGGCCGCGGCTCGACAGGCGGCCGCCGACCGGGCCGTCGCCGGGGGCGTGGCAGTTGTGGCATGCGTCGGCGTAGATCGTGAACCCACGGGGGTGCGCTGCGCGGGCGGCGGCGAGCGACGCCCAGGCGTCCGCCTCGCGGGTGAAGGTGAGGCGGTGCACGCCCCAGGGGCTCTTGTGGATCGGATCGAGGAGGCCGTCCTCGCGGCTGAGGGAGATCAACAGCGGGCCAAAGTGGGGCGCGCCGATCTCAGCGATCCACCGGGGAAAGAGCTGGTCGTCGATGGTGACGACCAAGTACGGGGCGTTGGTGGCGAGCTGGGCGCGGGTGTAGTTGGCCTGGTAACGATCGTTGCAGTCGGCGAGCACGAGATCGACGGTGCCCTCAAGCTCGAGGAGCTGAACGAGTCGGGCGAGAGGGAGCACGGTCGCGGCGCCGATCGTGCGCTCAGGGAAGGCTTCGACCAGGTAGGTGACGGCGCCCGGGAGCGGCTCGGCGTGATCGCGGAGGTCGGCGAGGTCGAGGTGCTGGACCTGTCCTGAAGGCAAGACGATGGTGAGCGCGCCGCGCTCCGGCGGTCGATCATGGAGGCGGAGCCGCGGTCGGTCGCCGCCGCCGTAGCAGGCGAGCAGGAGGGAGCAGGCGGCGGCGGCGCGGCGCCAGTGCGGAGGAGGATCGGACATCGCGCGCCTCGCGAGTGTACGGATGGCCAGAGGGGCCGCACAGAAATAGAACAGCCCTCGCCGCGGTGCGCGGTGAGGGCCGGCCTCGGGTGCGGCGCGAGCGAGGCCGCGCCGCCGGTGACTAGTTCATCTTGGCCATGGCGGCGCCGAACTTCTCGTTGGTGGCGCACTTCATGCTGCCCTCCATCATCTTGCCCATGATGGCGCCGAGGCGCGCGCCGTACTTCTCCTTCATGGCCTTCTCCTTGGCCTCGTCGCCGCCCTTCATCGTGTCCTTGAGCTTCTTGAGCGTCTCGCCGTTCTTGGCGGCGAAGGCTTCGAGGGCGGTGGCGGCCTTGTCGCAGTCGTCCTTGTTCGCGTCGATGATGTTCGCCATCTCCTCCATGAGGGTGATGGCCTGCTCCTCGGGGCTGGAGCAGCCGCCGGCGAGGAGAGTAAGGAGGGGGAGGGTGAGGAGGATGCGCTTCATCAGGGAGTCTTTCGGTTAGCTGTGTCTCGGGTCTGCGCAGCGTCGCGCGACCCCAAGGCGGGCGGTCTACCACCGCTCGCCTGCAAACGGCGTAGGTTGGCGCTGCGCACGCCTCCGATCGAACGTGAGTTTTGCTACGAGCTGCCGATCGGCAGGGACAGCGCGGTCCTCACCGTCGATCCGGCCGCCACCGCGTGACACAGCCTCGGCGCGGCAGCGGCGAGGCTCCGCGCTCGATCTTCGCGCTCATGATCGCCGCGGCGCGCCGCTCTCAGCCCGGTGATAATGACTCAAGAGACAGGTCGTGGCGGAGCGATCGCGCCGCGCTCGAGCTGAGGGGCTGGCGGATCGAGGAGGACGTAGGATCGGATCTTCGGCTCGTGGGCCGATCAACGCGGAGCGAGCGAACAAGTCGCTTCATCGGGGGGTGGCGACGTGGTATCGACGATCGATGAACCTGCGTCGCACGATCACCTCAGTCTCCGCCGCTCTCTGCGTCCTCACTCCGTGGGTCGGGTGTAGCGGCGACGACGGCTCGACCGGCATGACCACAGGCGAGAGCGTCGGCACGACCACGGGAGGGACCGCGACCACCACGGCGGGCGGGACGGGCTCGACCGCGACGACCAGCGGGAGCGCGACCGACGGCACGGCGTCGAGCACCAGCGACGGCACCACGAGTGACAGCGAGAGCACGGGCGTCTCGGCGACCGACAGCTCGACGAGCGCTGGGACGACGAGCGCAGGGACGACGAGCGCGGGCACGAGCGAGGGGACGAGCGAGGGGACGAGCGAGGGGACGAGCGAGGGCACGACCGACGGGACGACGACGGGGGAGGAATTCTGTCCGGAGGGGCAGATCGTCTGCGACGGCAACACCTCGCAGATCTGCGACGGCATGGGCGGCTTCATGGGGGTCCAGGACTGCGGCGCTGACGTCTGTGTGGACGGGCTCGGCTGCTTGCTCTGCGTGCCCCTGCAGGGCTCGTGCGACGGCGATAAGGCGAGCTACTGCAACGAGGCGGGCGACGGCTACGTCGAGGACCTGTGCGATCCCGTGCAAGGCCAGAGCTGCGACGCCAACAGCGGCCAGTGCGCGGGCGCGTGCTCGCAGGGGGCGATCGGCCTGAGCTACATCGGCTGCGACTACTACCCGACGGTGCTGCCGCAGCACGACTCTTATAACACCGTCCCAAAGGACACGTTCGCGGTCTCGGTGTCGAACACGACCAACCAGGCGGCGAAGGTGACGGTCACCCGCGGGGCGATGATGGTCGCGACCGACACGGTGCCGGCGAACAGCGTGAAGGTGGTGAGCCTGCCGTGGATCAACGAGACGACCAAGGGCTCCGGCCCGAGCAAGGTCGTGGTCGACGGCGCCTACCGCCTGCGCTCCGACCAGCCAGTGACCGTCTATCAGTACAACCCGCTCGGCGCGACGACGACCAACGACGCCTCGCTGCTGCTGCCGGTGAACGCGTGGACGCCGAATTCGATGGTCTCGGCGTGGCCGGGTGGCTTCTACGCGGTGGTCGCCGCCGAGGACAATACGACGCTCAACTTGCAGCCGTCGACCACCGGCAACTCGGTGAGCGCGGGCGGGGGCGTCAACACCAACGGCACCGGCCAGGTGAAGCTCAATGAGGGCGATATCCTGGTCGTCTACGGCAACAGCGACATGACCGGCACGATCATCAAGGCGGACAAGCCGATCGAGGGCTTCGGCGGCCACAAGTGCACGCAGATCCCGCCGGGCGCGTGTGACCACCTCGAGGAGGCGTCGCTGCCGATCGAGGCGCTCGCCAAGGAGTACGTGATCGCGCCGACCGCTCAGTTCCCCAACCCGACGCTCGACAAGCCCCAGTACGTGCGGATCATCGCGAGCGAGGACAATACGACCCTGGTCTTTGAGCCAGATCAACCGGTCGCGAAGACGCTCGCGAAGGCGGGGGACTTCGTGCAGCTCGCGTCGAGCGTCGCGCACTTCAAGGTGACCGCCGACAAGAAGGTGATGGTCACCCAGTACATGGTCGGCCAGAGCGCGAACACCGGCAACAGCGACCCGGCCTTCGTCACGGCGATCCCGGTCGAGCAGTTCCGCACGAATTATCTGATCTTCGCGGCGACGAGCTGGCAGGCGAATTTTGTCGACGTGATCGCGCCGACCGGCGCCTCGGTGCAGATCGACGGCGTGGCCGTCAACGCGTGGAAGGGGATCGGTAACAGCGGCTTCGCGGTCGCCCACGTCCAGCTCTCCAACGCGGGCAACGGCAACCACACGGTCGTCGCCGACAAGAAGGTCGGGATCAGCGTCTACGGCGTCCAGAACTACGGCTCGTACTGGTACCCGGGCGGCACGGACCTGACCTTGATCCCGCAGTGAGCCGCGTGAGCGCCCGTTAGAAGCCGAGGAGCAGGTCCCAGAGGTCACACTCGGCGGTCCGTACGCCCTCGCCGGCGCTCGGGGGGGCGTCGAGCAGGGCGTACGGGTCGCTGTCCACCTGGTACAAGGGCCAGGTGAGTCCGCCGCCGCTGGGATCGCCGGCGGCGGCGAGGCGCGCCCACGCGCCGCCGAGCAGCGCGCTCATCGCGAGGTCGTCGGCGTTGGGCTTGTAGTCGAAGCCGCCGAGCTCGATCGCGGCGTAGTTGCCGAAGATGTAGATCAGCTCGAGGCCGTGGAAGGCGCTCGGGGGGTTGTTCGGGCCGGCGGTGTAGCCGTCGTAGGCGAAGTGGTAGCGATAGACGGGCGCTCGTTGGCCGTCGGCGAGGGCGCGGGCGGCTCGGCGGGCGTTGCAGACGAACTTGACGTCGCTGGTGAGCGCGACGTAGGCGGCCTTGGGGTCGGCGTAGTCGGCGGGGTCGTAGAGCGCGAGGATCTGGTCGATCGCGGCGTCGCCGAGGACGGCGAAGGTCGACTGCACGAGCGCGTTGTACTGGGCGAGGGTGAGCTGCGGCACGGCGCGGGCGGTCTCCTCGGCGTTGGCGCCGATGATCACCGGGACCCGGTTATGCTCGCCAGCCGAGAACGCCTGCAGCGACGGCGCGGGGACGACGTAGCCGTCGACGTGCGGGCCGAAGCCCTGCGAGAGGCCGGCGACGTCGGGGTAGCCGTTGGGGGCGATCTTGACGAGCTCGGTCGCGGGTAGGGCGCGCAGGCAGGCGGGCACGTCAGCCTCGTCGGCGCAGCCGCTGGCGCTGATCCAAGGGCCGCTGATCTGTTGGGTGTAGAGGGCCAGGCTGCGCTCCGAGCAGGCGCCGCTCTGGATGATCGCGGCGTCGAAGAGGCCGGCGGCGAGCGGCGAGCCGAGCAAGGTGCAGGCGTTGACCGCGCCCGCGGACTCGCCGAAGAGCATGACCTTGCTCGGGTCGCCGCCGAAATTCGCGACGTTGTCGCGCACCCAGCGCAGCGCGTGGAGCTGGTCGAGGGCGCCGTAGTTGCCCGAGGATGAGGATGATGACTCGGCCGCGAGGGAGGGGTGGGTGAGGTAGCCGAGCGCGCCGAGGCGGTAGGCGACGGTGACGACGACGACGCCCTGGGACTCGGCGAGCGCGCCGCCGTCGTACAGCGGATCGACCGCGGAGCCGATGGAGTTGCCGCCGCCGTGGATGAACACGAGCACAGGTCGATCGCCGGGTCCGGTCGCGGGCGTCCAGAGGTTGATGTACAAACAATCCTCATCGCCGACGGTCGCGCTCGCCGCGGCGTCGACGAGCTGGACGCAGGCCGGCGCGGGATCCTTGGTCGGCCGCACCTCCGACCAGCACTCAGGGTCCTCCGGCGGGCGGAGGCGGAGCTCGCCGGTCGGCGGCGCGGCGAAGGGGACGCCGCGGAAGCGGAAGATCTCGCTGCCGCCGATCTGCTCGCCTTCGATCGGGCCGAAGCTCGTGGGCACGCGGGCGCCGTCGACTTGAAACCCGGCGCCGCAGAGGGGCGCGCCGGTGGTCGAGTCGCTCTCGCTCGCGGCGGTCTCGGCGGTGGTTGTCGCGGTCGCGCTGGTGGTCGCGCCTGTCTCGGCGGTGGTTGTCTGGGTCGCGCTGGTGGTCGCGCCTGTCTCCGTCGAGCTGGTCGTCCCGGCCTCGCTCGTGGCGCTGTCATCACCGCAGGCGGAGGCGAGGTACGTGGCGATGAAGACGGCATGCGACGATCGAGTCATCGCCCCCTAGGCTAGCGGACGCGCGATGCCTCGAGCGGCGCGCGTGCGACCGCGCGAGAGCGCGCGCGAGGCCATGCGAGACGCGCGGCGGGGGGTCATGCGACAATCGACGCGCCGCGCCGGCCGCCCAGCCGCGGGCTGTTGCGCGCGCGGCGACGCCCGCATGTTTGATGTTTAACGTCTTCCGCCACCTGCTCGAGTACCTCCGGCCGTATCGCTGGCAGGTGGTCCTGCTCTTCGTCGGCCTGCTGGTCGACCTCGCCTTCACCGCGCTGATGCCGCTGAGCCTGAAGGTCTTGATCGACAGCGCGATCGAGCCGCGCGACGCGGCGATGTTGTGGCTGATCCTCGGCGTGTTGATCGCGGCGGTGCTGATCGCCGGGGCGGTCGCGGTCGGCCGCGACTTCCTCTACGCCCGCCTCGGCACGGCGGTGCTGAACGACCTCCGCCAGCGGATGTTCGAGCACCTCCAGCGCCTCTCGGCCGACTTCTACTCGCGCAACCGCGTCGGTGATGTCATGTCGCGCTTCTCCAGCGACCTCTCAGCGGTGCAGAACGCGGTCGTGTTGGCGGTCCCGGACACGATCCTGGGCTTCGTCGGGATCGTCCTCTACTCGGGGCTGCTCTTCTATCTGGAGTGGCAGCTCGCGCTGATCTCGGTGCTATGCCTGCCGCTGCTGCTGGTCGGCCCGCGGCTGATCGGCCCGCGCGCTGAGGCGTACAGCTACAAGCTGCGCGAGGAGGAGGCGAAGCTGCAGAGCCAGGTGCAGGAGAACATCAACGCGCAGCCGGTGGTCCGCGCGTTCGGCCTCGCGGGGCCGCAGGTCGCCGACTTCCGCCGCCAGCTCGGGGTCGTCTATCGCGCGGGCTTTCGCTTCAACATCTTCGCGTACCTGGTCGAGCGCAGCCCGAACGTCTCGTTCTTGTTGATCCAGCTCGCGGTCACCGCGCTCGGCGCGTACAAGGCGTTCAACGGCGAGATCACGATCGGCACGCTGGTCTCCTTCAACGCGCTCACGCTCAGCCTCAGCGCGGCGGTCACCTCCCTGACGCGGATCATGCCGTCGCTGCTGCAAGCCTCCGGCGGGGTCGCGCGGATCGCCGAGCTGCTGGCGGAGCAGCCGCGGGTCGCGGATGCCGCGGACGCGAAGATCGCGGCGCCGCTGCGCGAGGCGATCACGCTCGAGGCGGTCGAGTTCTCCTACACGGGCGATCGTAAGAGCCTCGAGGGGATCGACCTGAAGATCGCCCGCGGCGCGAGCGTCGCCTTGGTCGGCGGCAGCGGCTCGGGTAAGAGCACCGTGCTCGCGTTGATCGCCCGCTTCTACGACGCCAGCGCCGGCGCGGTCCGCTTCGACGGCGTCGACGTCCGCGCGCTCACGCAGGGCTCGCTGCGCGCGCAGATGGGGGTCGTGTTCCAAGAGAGCTTCCTGTTCAACACGACGATCCGCGACAACATCCGGATGGGCGCGCCGGAGGCGACGGACGAGGCGGTCGAGGCGGCGGCGCGGGCGGCCGAGATCCACGACCTGATCATGCGGCTACCGGACGGGTACGAGACGATCGTCGGTGAGCGCGGCGGCAACTTGTCGGGCGGTCAACGGCAGCGGGTCGCGATCGCGCGCGCGCTCGTGCGTGACCCGGCGATCTTGATCTTCGACGAGGCGACCTCGGCGCTCGACCCCGCGACGGAGTCGGCGATCAACGAGACGCTGCTGCGGATCGGCGCCGAGCGCACGGTGATCTCGGTGACTCATCGCCTCGCCGGAGCCGTTCACGCCGACCAGATCTTCGTGTTCGACCACGGGCGCTTGGTCGAGGCCGGCAACCACGAGCAGCTCCTGGAGCGCGGCGGGAGCTACCGCCAGCTCTGGAACAAGCAGAGCGGCCTCACTGTCAGCGGCGACGGCGTGCGCGCCGGGATCGAGCCCGCGCGGCTCAGGGCGATCCCGATCCTCGCGAAGCTCGGCGACCAAGCGCTGGCAGACCTGGCGAAGCTCTTTATCAGCGAGCGGATCGAGGAGTCGCGGCTGGTGCTGCGTGAGGGGGACACCTCGACGGACAAGTTCTACATCATCGCCCGCGGTAAGGTCGCGGTGACCCGCCAAGACCCGGTCGAGGGCGAGCGGCAGATCACCGTGCTCCAAGACGGCGATCACTTCGGTGAGATCGCGCTGATCAAGGACCTGCCGCGCACCGCGAGCATTCGGACGCTGACGCCGTGCGTCTTCCTCACGCTGCAGCGCGCGCTCTTCCTCGACCTGGTGGAGAAGCATCGCCACCTCAGGACAGAGTTCGACGCGCTCGCGAACGTGCGAATGAAGCGGACGACCATACCGCCGGTGAGTCGCGGGTGAGCGCGCGCGCGCTCGCTCGGCACCTCAGAGGCGCGCGTAGTTGCCAAGCCCCGAGACCGACGCCTATACTCGCAGCGGCGTCATCGCCGCGGCCGAGGGGCCGCTGAAAGCGCAGGCCATCAGTGATGTTCGGGCGGACAATCGCAGCAGTCGTCATCGCCGCGGGCTTGGTCGCCGGGCCGCTCCCGGTCGCCGCGGCGCCGGCCGCCGCGTCGGCCTCGGACCCGAAGATCGAGCGGGCCAAGGAGCTCCTGCAGAACGGCGCCCGGCTCTACAGCGAGGGCTCCTACGAGTCGGCGATCCTCGCCTTCGAGGAGGGCTACGAGCTGACCAAAGAGCCAGCTTTCCTCTACAACATCGGCAACTCGTACGAGCGCCTCGCCGACTTTGAGAAGGCGCGCAGCTACCTCGACCAGTACCGCGCCTTCGCGCCGGAGTCGGAGCGAGAGACGCTGAGCCGCCGGATCGCGCAGATCGAGGAGCGCCTCCGCAAGCAGCGCGCGGACGAGGAGGCGCGGCGCAAGGCGGAGGCGGAGGCGAATGAGCGGGACCCGCAGCCGCAGCCGCAGCCGCAGCCGCAGCCGCAGCCGCAGGACGAGCCCGCGGAGGAGGCGCCTCGGGTCTTCGGGCCTGGCGCGTGGGTGCTCGCTGGCGTCACGGTCGCCGGGCTGGGGATCGGCGCTGGCCTCGGGGTCAAGGCGCTTCAGGACCGCGAGCGCGCGATGAATGAGTGCGCAGACGTCGGTGGGTCCACGATCTGCAACAGCCGCGGCGAGGATGACCTCAACGCGCGCCGCACGTCGGCGTTGGTCGCGGATATCGGCTTCGTCGTCGCAGGTGTCGCGGCCGTCGGCCTGGTCACCGTCATCGCGATCAAGGCGAAGCGGCGCGGCCAGACGCCTGCGAACGCGTCGATCGCGCCCTACGGCGGGCGTGCTGGCGCCGGGTTGGTCCTCCAGGGCCGCTTCTGAGCGGCGAAGCCTCAACGATCGTCGAGGCGGCCGCGGAGGTAGGTCGAGAGCCGCGGCGCGAGCAGGCGTCGCTGCTCGCGCCCGAGGTCGCGAAAGCCGGAGATCCTGCCGAGGCAGGCGGCAGCGCCGCAGCGGCAGTCAAAGGGTTCGGCGAGCTCCCACTCGGTGGTCGTGTAGCTGAAGGTGATGAGCTCGCCGGGGTTGATCGAGCGCGAGGCGGTGACCTCGAGCCGGTCGATGTCGAGGTGTGTGCTCGGATCGCAGGAGTGGTTCATGAAGTCGTCCGCCTCGCCGGTGCCGGCTTGGTGGCGCGTGGCGTCGACCTGGATGGTGTAACGATCCCGAGTCGGCACAAAGACCGGGGCGAGGCGGACCAGCAGCTCTCCCGCGTCGATCGCGGCGACGGCGACCAGGGCGCGTCCGTTGTCATAGGCTTGTACAGACACCTTGGGCGATTGCCATCCCCTCCCGTGATTGACCCCATCGTCGACATGGCTGCTATCCATCTCAGTTGGGATAGCGAAGCGGCTCGTGGTTGTCGACGGGTCGTTTCGCGCGGCGCGCGCTCACCGCGACAGACGGCCCTGAGCGGCCCTCTCGGCGAATTCTTGTGAAGGTGTGTTTTGGGACATGTCCTAAAACACACCCTCCAAAATCGCCCGGGCCGTCACTTGCCCGCGAAGGGGTCCTTGATCTCGCCGAGGTTGGGCTGGCTCACGGGCTCGGCGGCGGGCGGCCTCTCGTCGCCGGGGCGCGGGCCCTTGCTGGGCCGGTTCTTCTGGCTCTTCGACTTCACCAAGGACTTCTCGTAGCGCTTGTCCTCGTCTGGTACGACGGTGATCTCGAGGTCTTCGTAGCCAGCGGCGCGCAGGACCAGGCGCAGCGGCTCGCTCGAGCGCTTGACCTCGACGCCCTCGGCGGCGCTGCTCATCCCGTAGATCCGCTCGTCGTTCGCGTCGAGGATCTGGGCGTCGACCCCCGGCGTCATGATGTTGAGGCGCACCCGCTGGGCGGCGGGCTCGATGATCACCGGGGGCGGGGTCGGCAACGGCGCCGGGGTCTCAGTCGTTGGCGCGCCGGCGATGACGGAGGGCGTCGGCTCGCTCGTCGGTGTCGGGGCGTCGGGGCCGGTGAGGGCGAGGCCGATGACGACCGCGCCGATCGCTCCGACGGCGAGCAGGACGGCCCACAGCGCCTTGCTGGGCGGCGGGCTCGTCGGCAGCGCGGGGGTCATCGCCGTGATCGCGCCCTCGTCAGGGCGATGCGTCAGGTGGGTGACGGCGGTCGAGTAGCGGGCGGTGTGTACGCCCCACGGCGCCTTGATCTCTTCATCGACGACCTTCACCACCGGCGCGCCGGTGCCTACGCGCTCGATCGCCTCGATCATCTCCGACATCGACTGGAAGCGGAGGGTCCGATCCTTCTGCATCGCCTTGAGGACGATCGCGCCGACCTCGGCGGAGATGTTGGGGTGGCTGATGTCCGGCACCTCGTAGATGTGCCGGTTGAGGATCTCCATCATCGTCTCGCCGGCGAAGGGCACGCGCCCGCTGAGGAGCTCGTAGAGGATCACGCCGACCGCGTAGATGTCGCTGCGGTGATCGACGGGGTGACCCCAACCTTGCTCGGGGGACATGTACTCTGGGGTGCCGATCACCGTACCTGTCTGGGTGAGCGCCTTGTTCTCGACCTCGCTCGAGGTCACCTTGGCGATCCCGAAGTCGAGCACCTTGACGTAGTCGGCGTTGTTGCCGTGCTTGATCCGCAGGCAGTTGCCCGGCTTCATGTCGCGGTGGACGATCCCCTGCTCGTGGGCGGCCTGGAGCGCGGAGCAGATCTGGAGGATGATCGGCCGCGCCCGCGACCACGGGATGGGCCCCTCGTTGATGATCGTCTGCGAGAGGTCTTCGCCCTGCAGATACTCCATCACGAAGAAGGGCTCACCTGTGTCGGTCGCGCCGAAGTCGGTGATCTCGACGACGTTCGGGTGGTTGATCGCCGAGGCGGCGCGCGCCTCGCGGAGGAAGCGATCGGTGAAGTCGGCGCGTACGGCGAGCGCGGGGCTCAACACCTTGATCGCGAGCTTCTTGAGGATCGTCGTGTGTTCGACCAGGTAGACGGAGCCCATGCCGCCGTCGCCGAGGTGGCCGATCACGCGGTAGCGTTCGAGGAACACCTTGCCGAGCATGGACGGGGGCGATGAGACCGACGCGAACTCACCGGTGACAGGCTGCGGGATCGCGGACGCCGCGACGATCGTTCTCTGGGGCTCCGATGCTGTCACACTACCGACCTCGCGCCCCAGACTACACGATCTCGCGGCGCGATCGAGGCTGGAGCGGGCCGCTGAGGCGCGCGGAATGGCCCAGCGCGCCTACTTGACCTCGACTCGCATGAACGCGCCGCCCGTGATCCTCCAGACCTCGATCCTGCCCTGGGTCTCCTCCGTGACGTCGTCGTAGTTGAGCTCGCCGGAGGCGCCGACCACGTCGACGCTCTTGCCCTCGGTGAAGAGCTGCCCGATGGTCTTCCACGAGAGCGGCGCGACGTTGAGCGGCTCGCCGCTGCTGATCTGGTGCAAGCCCTTCGCCATGCCGACGGGCGAGAGCCCGCCCTCTTGGAGGGTCGACCAGGTGACGCCGTAGATCGCCAACCAGGTCGCGTCGTAGGTCTCTGGGGTGTAGGCCGTCGGGTCGCGGTTGAAGCGGGCCTTGTACGCGAAGCGATACGACTCGTAGACGGGGCCCTCCGACGGGCTCGGGCGGACGCCGCGGATCTGGTCGTCGTTGAAGTTGGCGGCGACCGGCAGGACCGCGTCGTTGTAGCCGGTGTCGCTGAGCAGGATCGCCTTGGTCGCGAAGCCGGCCTTGCCGCTCGCGCCGTTGAGGAAGCCGACCACGTCGTCCGTCGAATCGGTGATGAACACGACCTCCTCGGCGGCCGAGGCGTCGATCATCGGGATGAACTCCGCGAGGTCGCCAGAGACCGAGGAGAAGGGCCAAAGATCGACGGGACCGGCGAAGCCGCGCTGCTGAAGGGTGGTGGTGACGCGCAGCGCGAGGCCCTCGCCGTAGGAGCCCTTCTTGTGGACGATCGCGACGTGGCCGCGCGCGGCGTCGTCGAGCAGCTCGGCGATCACCGCGCCTTGGTAGTCGTCGGACGCGACCGTGCGCCAGAAGAGGCCGGGCTCGGCGGCGCTCTTCTCGGTGCCGTCGATGATCGTGAGGCTGTCGCTGGTCGCGCTGGGCGAGATGATCAGCGCGCGGTCGCCGACCTCCTGGTACACGACCTCGGCGAGCCGCGAGGTGCCGGGTCCGATGATCGCGACGGCGCCGAGGTCGTCGATCGCGTAGCGGGCGGCCTTGCGGGCGTTGTCGACCTGAGCGTTCTCGTCGCCGCCGTAGGTGCAACGGATCAGCGCGAAGGAGCGAGGGATCGGCGGCGCGGTCTCGTCGAGGGTCTGCTGGATCGCGAGCACCGCCGCGTCGACCATGTCGACGTCGCCCTCGCTGTCGAGCAGGCTGGCGATAAGGACGGTGTCTTTGTCGTCCGGCCGCTTCGGGAAGTAGGCGCTGTTCGGGCACAGCGGCTCGGCCGCGACCTCCTCGCAGAGGCCGCCGTCGCCGCACAGCCAGCCGACGCCGAAGGCCTCTCGGCACTCGGCGTTGGTGGCGCAGGGATCCTGAAATTTGGTGGCGACCGAGCAGCTCGTCGTGAACGAGAGCGCGAGCGGGCAGAGCGTCCAGAGGAGGAGATCGTAGGGGCGCATCGACGGCATCTCGGCCTCTTAGTACCACGCTCAAGGCGATCACCGCCAAGGAGAGCGTCGTCCCCGCTTCGCGGCGGATGGGCGCCGCCGCGCGCCCTCGCGGGGGGCTGGGCGGCGGCCGAGACCTCGTGCTCACGGGGTCTTGCGGCCTCGTCTCTCCGCGCGCGCGGGCGCTATAGTGCCGCGGTGACCGAGCCTCGCGCCCCCGAAGCCCAACTCGCCGTGGAGCCGCCGACCGACTGGAGCGAGGTCGCCGCGCGCGAGCTCGGCGGGGCGTCCCTCGATCGCCTGACCTCTAGGACACGCGATGGGATCGCGGTCGCGCCGCTCTACACGCCCGCGGACAAGCCGGGCGATCACGACCTGGAGGCGCCGCCGGGGGTGAGCCCCTTCGTCCGCGGCGCCCGCTCGCCGGCCTCGGGGGGGGGGTGGCTGATCCGACAGGTGATCGATGATCCCGACCCGAATCGCGCGGCGGCGGCGGCTCGCCTCGCGCGCTCACAGGGCGCTGATTCGCTGTGGATCCGCGTCGATGAGGCCTCCGCGGCGGGTTTCGCCGGTAGCCACGGGGAGGGGCGCCCCGGCGTCGTGCTGCGCGGCGAGGAGGACCTCGCCGCGCTGCTCGAGGGCGTGGAGCTCGGCGCGCGGCCGGTGTTTGAGGCGGGCGCGCTGGGCCCTAGGATCGCGGCGGCGGCGCTCGATCGCGCGCGCGCGCGCGGCGACGATCTCGCGGGGTTGGAGTTGACCGTCGGCTGCGATCCGCTGGGCGCGCTGGCCCGGTATGGCGGGCTCGCCGTCGATCTCGAGCGCGCGTTCGCCGAGCTAGCGGCGCTCTTCTCCGCGGTCCCGGCGGTCGCGCCGCGCGTTCGCTTGGCGCTGGTGTCTTCGATCCACTACGCCGACGCGGGGGCGACGGCGAGCGAGGAGCTAGCGCTGCTGATCGCGAGCGGCGTCGAGCTGCTCGATCGCCTCGGCGCGGCCGGCCTGAGCGCGTCGACGGTGGCGCCGCGGATCTTGTTCGCGATGTCGGTCGGCCGCGATCTCTTCGGCGAGCTCGCCAAGCTGCGCGCGGCCCGGCTGCTGTGGGCGCGCGTGGTGCTGGCGCTCGGCGGCGACGCGCAGGCTGGAGCCGCGGCGCTCCACGTGGAGGGCGCTTGGCGCGAGCTGACCCGCGTCGATCCGTGGGTGAACTTGATCCGCGGCGCGGCGGCGGGGCTGGTGGGCGCGCTCGGGGGCGTCGAGAGCGCGGCGACGCACGCCTTCACCGCCGTCGACGGGCCCGACGAGGACGCGCGCCGCTGGGCCGTGAATACGCAGCTGATCTTGCGCGAGGAGGCGCACCTCGGCCGCGCGCTGGATCCGGCGGGTGGCGCTTGGTACGTCGAGGCGCTCACGGATCAGCTCGCGCGGGCGGCTTGGACGCGCGTGCGCGAGCTGCTGGCCGCGGGCGGCGTGGCGGCGGAGCTGCGCAGCGGGGCGATCCAGGCGCGCTTGGCCGATCAGGCGGCCGCCCAGGCGCAGGCGGCCGCGCAGGTGCGTGAGCCGCTGACCGGGGTGAGCCGCTTCCCAGCGCTTGATGAGGCGATCCCGCCGGTGGCGCCGCGTCGCGCGGTCGGGCTGCGCGACCCCGTCGACCGGTCGCGTGAGCGCGAGGGCGCCGCGGAGCGGGCGACCCCGCTGCCGCGCGCGCGCCTCGCCGCGGGGTTTGAGGCGCTCCGCGCGGAGCCGCCCGTGGTCGCGCGCCTGCTCGTCGTCGGCGAGCGGGCGGGCCTGCGCGCGCGCGTTGATTTTGTGCGCGGCTTGCTGGCGAGCGGCGGGATCGCGTGCCCTGGAGATCTCGTGCATGCGGACGCCGAGGCCGCGCTGGCTGACTACCTCGCCGCGCCGGCCGGCCTCGTGGTGCTCTGCGCCGCCGACGCCGATTATGCGGCGCTGGTCGCCCGGTTGGTGGCGCCGCTGCGCGCCTCGGGGGCGCAGGTCGTCGCGCTGGCGGGCCGGCCTCGCGAGGAGGCGCCGGCGCTGCGGGCCGCGGGCGTCGATCTCTTCCTGCACCTCGGCTGCGACGTGATCGCGGCGATCAGGGCGCTGCGTGATCGCCTCGGCGCCGCGCGCTGAGGTGAGCGGCTCCCGAACCTGTCCTGACCGACCGAAGAAGCGCACGAGATGACCCAGCGAGCCCTCCACCCCCTCCAAAGCCTCGACTACGCCGCGCTCGCCGCGCGCGCCCGGGCGGCGACGCCCGCCGCGACGGCGCCGGTTCTACCTGACCCTTGGGACACGCCCGAGGGGATCTCGATCCCGGCGCTGCGCGGGCCCGCGGATCTCGCGTGCGCCCCCGAGCTCGCGAGCTCGCCCGGCCTGCCGCCGTACCTGCGCGGGCCCTACGCGACGATGTACACGCGGCGGCCGTGGACGATCCGCCAGTACGCCGGGTTCTCGACGGCGGAGGAGAGCAACGCGTTCTACCGGCGTAACCTGGCGGAGGGGCAGAAGGGGCTGTCGATCGCCTTCGATCTGGCGACCCACCGCGGCTACGACTCGGACCACCCGCGGGTGGTCGGTGATGTGGGGATGGCGGGGGTCGCGATCGACTCGATCCTCGACATGCGGATCCTCTTCGAGTCGATCCCGCTCGATCAGATCTCTGTGTCGATGACGATGAACGGCGCGGTGCTGCCGATCATGGCGCTCTATATCGTCGCGGCGGAGGAGCAGGGGGTGCGGACGGAGCAGCTCAGCGGGACCATTCAGAACGACATCCTGAAGGAGTTCATGGTCCGCAACACGTACATCTATCCGCCGGCGCCGTCGCTGCGGATCATCGGCGATATCTTCTCATACACCGCCGCGAAGGCGCCGCGCTTCAACTCGATCTCGGTGTCGGGGTATCACATGCAAGAGGCGGGGGCGACCGCCGACATCGAGCTCGCGTATACGCTGGCGGACGGGCTCGAGTACGTGCGTACGGGCCAGGCGGCGGGGCTAGAGGTCGACGCGTTCGCGCCGCGGATCTCGTTCTTCTTCGGGATCGGTATGCACCTGATGATGGAGGTCGCGAAGCTGCGGGCGGCGCGGCTGCTCTGGTCGGGGCTGATGCGCCGCGTCGGCGCGCGCTCGCCGAGGTCCTTGGCGCTGCGCACCCACTGTCAGACCTCGGGCTGGAGCTTGGCCGCGCAAGACCCGTACAACAACGTCGCGCGGACGGCGATCGAGGCGCTGGCGGCGGTGCTCGGGGGGACGCAGTCGCTGCACACCAACGCGTTCGATGAGGCGCTGGCGCTGCCCAGCGTCGCGTCGGCGCGGATCGCCCGCAACACGCAGATCTATTGGCAGGAGGAGGCCGGGATCTGTAGGGTCGTCGATCCGCTCGGCGGCGCGTATCACCTCGAGAGGTTGACGTATGACCTGGCCCAAAAGGCAGGCTCGTTGATCGACGAGATCGAGGCGATGGGGGGGATGGCGCGGGCGATCGAGGCGGGGCTGCCGAAGCTGCGGATCGAGGAGGCGGCCGCGCGGACGCAGGCGAGGATCGACAGCGGCGCGCAGGCGGTGATCGGCGTGAACCGCCAGCGGGCGCCGCAGGAGCCGGCGATCCGGGTGCTGAGGGTCGATAACAGGGCGGTGCGTGAGGCCCAGCTCGCGCGCCTCGCTCAGCTGCGCCGCGAGCGTGATCCGGCGGCGGTGGCGGCGGCGCTCGCGGCGCTGACGGCCTGCGCGGCCGGGGCGCCGGGGAACCTGCTCGAGCTGGCGGTGGTGGCCGCTCGCGCGAAGGCGACGGTGGGCGAGATCAGCGGGGCGCTGGAGGCGGTCTGGGGCAGGCACAAGGCGGTGACCCAGACGCTCTCGGGGGTGTACGCTGCGGCCGTGCAGGGCCAAGAGGACGCGCTCCGGCTGCAAGCGCTGACGCGCTCGTTCGCCGCGGCTGAGGGCCGGCGGCCGCGCCTGCTGGTCGCGAAGATGGGCCAAGACGGCCACGACCGCGGCGCGAAGGTGATCGCGACCGCGTTCGCCGACATGGGCTTCGACGTCGACATCGGCCCGCTCTTCCAGACCCCCGAGGAGACCGCGATGCAGGCGGTGGAGAACGACGTGCACGTGGTCGGCGTCTCGAGCCTCGCCGCCGGCCACCTCACGCTGGTGCCGGCGCTCCAGGCGGAGCTGCGCCGCCTCGGCCGCGCGGACATCTTGGTGGTGGTCGGCGGGGTGATCCCGCCTGCGGACGGACCTGTCCTCGAGGCCATGGGAGTGGCGGCGGTGTTCGGGCCAGGGACGGTGCTGACGAGCGCGGCGGAGCGGGTCGTGCGGATGATCGCCGCGGCGCTGGGGCTGGAGCTCGACGTATGACGCGCGCCGTCGCGATCGATCTCGGCGCCGCGTGGGCGACGCTCGCGCTGAGCGACGGCGAGCGCTCGGCGGTGCTCTGTCGCGGTAAGTCGCCGCTGCGGATCCCGGCGGTGGTCGGCCGCGAGGGCGACGGTGAGCTCTTCGTCGGCGATCGCGCGCGCCGCCGCGCGATCACCTGGCCGCGCGGCGTCGCGCCGGGGATCGCGAGCGCGCTGGGTCGCCGGGTCGACGAGCTGGACGCGGCGCTGTGGTCGCCGTTGGCGCTCGTCCGCGGGGAGCGCGGCGATCTGCGCGTGCGCCTCGGTGACCGGATCTTCGCGGCGCCGAGCCTCGCCGCGGCGCTGCTGCTCGAGCTGCGGCATCAGGCCGAAGATCTCCTCGGGGGGGCGTTGGGCCCGGTGGTGCTGACGGCGCCGGCGCACGCGGGAGACGCAGGGCGCCGGGCGCTGGGCCACGCGGCCGCGATCGCGGGGCTCGACCTGCTGCGCTTGGTCCACGCGACCACGGCGGCGGCGTTTTTTTATCGGGTCGATCGCCCGCCGATCGACGATGAGGTGATCGCGGTCTGTGATCTGGGGGCGGGGCGCTTCGACGCGGCGGTGGTCGAGGTGCGTGAGGCCGGGATCGAGGTGCTGGCGAGCCGTGGGGTCGATGACGTCGGCGGCGCGGCGATGGACGCCAGGCTGGTCGAGTGGTTGTTAGAGGCGGCGGCGGAGCAGGCTGGTGCGGCTGCGTGCGCAGATCCGACCGTGCTTGTGCGCCTGCGCGACGCGGCCGAGAAGGCCCGAATTACGCTCTCAGGCGCCCGTGAGGCGGTGGTGACGCTGCCGTTCCTCTACGCCGACGAGGTGGGGCCGAAGCACCTGCAGGCGCGGCTGACTCAGGCGAAGATGGAGGCGCTGGTGCAGGGGCCGATCGATCGCTGCGTCGACGCGCTCCAGCGGGCGCTCGCCGACGTCGGCCGAGAGGCGACGAGCCTCCGCGAGATCGTGCTGATCGGCGGCGCGGCGCGGATGCCTGTGTTTCAGGATCGGGTGGAGGCGCTGCTGCGCCGCCCGCCGATGACCCGCTACCTCGGCGCGGGTGATGTGGTCGCCCGCGGCGCGGCCTTGGTCGCGGCGGCGCTGCGCGGCGAGGGGTCGCTGCAGGTGATCGATCTCTGCGGCCGCGAGCTGCTGCTCTCCCGCGACGGCGCGGAGCCGGAGCTGTTGCTGCCGCGCACGGCCGCCTTGCCGACGAGCCACACGGAGCTGATCGAGTCGACGAACGAGGCCACGTCGGCTCGCTTCAGCGTGATCGAGGGGGCGACCGCGGGGCGCTTGGTCGCCGAGTGCGAGCTGAGCGGCCGCCCGGCGGTCGACGTGACGTTTGCGCTCGATGCGAGCGGTCGGCTCAGCCTCGAGCACCGCCAGTGGGCGCGCGGGAAGGAGGCGACGCTGACGGTGCGGTCGCGGTGCGGGCTCGGCGAGGAGGAGGCGGCCGCCTTGATCGCGCAGGCGCGCGAGCTCGAGGAGCACCGCCTCCGCCAGGCGCGCGCGCAAGGGCTGCAGCAGCGCCTGGCCGGGTGGATCGAGCGCGGTGAGCGGGCGCTGACCGATCTCGGCGAAGGGGTCGCGGCGGGGGTGCGCGAGCGCCTCGCGGGGGCGCTGCAGCAGGCGCGTGAGGCCCGCGTGGTCGACTCGCTCGAGGGCCTCGAGATCGCCGACGGCGCGCTCGAGGCGGTGACCGCGGAGCTGCCACCAGCGCTGCAGCTGCTGCTGCGTGGGCCGGCGCCGGCGGTCGTGTCCGCGCCCGATCCGCTGGGGCCGGCGCCGCTGGTCAAGATCAACCGGAGCGCGCGCGCCACGGAGGAGGAGCTCGAGGCCGAGGCGGTCGCCGAGGAGCCCTAGCGGGTCCGCGCCCACGCGAGCGCTCCGCTCACTTGTGCGTGCGCGTCGGCCTCGATCACCTCGCCGTGGGCGGGGACGAGGCGCTCGAAGGGCAGGGCGAGGAGGGCGCGGATCGAGGCGGCGGCGGCGGCTCGGTCGCGGATCATCGCGCGGAGGAGGCGGCTCTGACGGACCCCGCCGAGCGCGCCGACCATCCAGAGGATCAGCGCGGTGCGCAGGTTCGGCGCGGTTCGTAGGGCGAAGACGAGATCGGCGACGATGAGGGTCGCGGTGGGTCTGTGGAAGAAGATCGACTCAGCGAGCCCCGGCGCGCCGTCGATCGCGATCTCCTCGATCACGCCGCCCCAGCTCGGCGGCGCTCGTCCGGCGAGCTGGTGGTCGATCCGGAGTTCGGGGCGCTTGTCCGAGAGGCCAGGCGGCGCCCACGTGTGAGCCTCGGGCCAGCGCTGCTGTGCTGGCCCTAAGTACAGGTGGTGGAGGAGGTTGGGGGCGACGAGGTGGCGCACGGGGCCGAGGGCGTCGAGCTGGGCGGCGAGCGCGTCGTCGATGGGGACCACCGAGTGCAGCCACAGCGCGCCGTCGGGGAGCCGGAGCACGCTCATGCGGGTGTCCATGCGCCAACCGCCGGGCATTCGTTGGGGGTGATCGACGATCCAGAGGTCTTGTCGGGCGATTTGTTTGAGCTCGGATGACATACGCGCGGCTCCCAGCGGAGGTCGTGGAGATGGTCAATGATGATTGACGAATATTACCGTGGTATCGTCAAGCGCTCTTGACCGTCCCGGACACCGATGCGCTCGCGCGGGCCCGCGCGGCTTCGCTCTTGCAACTGGTGATGCGCCTCGGCCGCTTGGCCGATGAAGAGGCGGTGCGCCGGGTCGCGGGCGCCAGTGAGGGGGGGATCCGCTTGCGCACCGCGCATACGCGGCTGTTCCCGCACGTCGCGCTGGAAGGAGGGACGCGGCCGACGGAGTTGGCGCGGCGCCTGGGGGTGAGTAAGCAGGCGATCGGGCCGCTGGTCGAGGAACTGGTGGCGATGGGCGTTTTTGAGCGGATCCCCGATCCGGACGATCGGCGGGCGCTGCGGATCTGCTGGAGCGCGCGCGGCCGCGCGGCGATGCTCGACGGGCTCGCGGTCCTGGGAGGGCTCGAGCAGGAGCTGGCGGCGGTCCTCGGCGGTGAGGCGATCTCGGCGTTGAAGTCGCTGCTGACGCGCGCGGTGGCGGTCGCGGAGCGGTGGCGGCCCTCGGCGAGCGAGGAGCCCTGAACGAGCGCTGGCCGCTGGCCGCGGGGCCGAGCGCCTGCTACCACTGCGGCCGTGTTGGGTCGCCTTCGTCTCACCTGCGCGCTCTTCGTGGTCGCGAGCGTACAGCTCGCGTGCAGCGCACCCGGCGCGCCGGCGGTCGTCGAGGTCGGCGTGGCGGCGCCGAAGAAGAGCGATGGAGCGGGCGCGGAGCCGTTGGTGGGGTACGACCTGCGGCGCCTGCGTCCGCGCGCCGAGGAGCCGCTGGCGGCGATGTTCGACCGCCTACGCCAGCAGGCGGTCGGCGAGGGTAAGCGGGCGATGGTGCTGTTCAGCGCCGATTGGTGTGAGCCGTGCCGACGCCTGGACGCGGAGCTCGGCAACCTCCAGCCGCGCGCGGCGATCGGTGACGTGCGGATCTTTGAGCTCAAGGAGGAGGACTGGCAGGGGGCGACGCGCATGGACGAGTTCAACGGCCTGCGGCGCCGCTGGTACGAAAAGCTCGGCTCCTATCCGGTGCTGCTGCTGCTCGACGCGGAGGGGGCCAAGGTCGAGGAGATGAAGGAGGCGATCGAGCGCCTGGAGGGGGCTGGGGTCGAGGCGACTTTGGCGAATTGGCTGGCCGGCGCCGCGGCGTCGTAGGTGCCCGGCGGCGCCGGAATCTTCCCCGATCGCGGGACGTAGGCTACACACTCCGCCATGCCCAGCACCAAGGCCCACTGGTGGCTCCTGGCCGCGTTCGCGGGCTGCGGGCCGACGACCGAGGTTACCCCGACGGAGGTGAGCCCGACCGCGGCGGTGGACGGCACGCCCGCGAGCGCGCTGCCGCCGCTTGAGGGCGCCGAGGGGGCGCTGACGATGGAGGGGAGCGGCGCGGGCGAGGGCTCGGCGAGCGGGGAGACGAGCGGGGAGACGAGCGCGCCAGGGGAGTCGAGCGGCGAGCCCCCGCAGGTGATCGCGGAGGCGGAGGTGGCCCCGCCCGACGACTACGGCCAGATCAAGCTGGCGCTGCCGCCTCCAGCGCCCGAGGCGCTGACGCACTACGGCCTCGCCGGGTATGAGGTGGTGGCGGTGTACTCGAAGCCGGAGCTGTCGTCGGCGAAGCTCGGCTACCTGCGGATCGGTACGCGGCTGCGGGTCACCGAGAAGCTCGGCGAGGCCGATGACTGCAAGAAGGGCTTCTATGGGCTGCCGATGGGCGGCTTCGTCTGCGCGAACAAGGGCTTCGTCGTCGAGGCGACTAAGCCGCCGTTCATGAAGTACGAGGTCCCCGCGCCCCGCCTCGACCTCGCGCACCCGTACCCGTACGGCTACGTGCGCCGCTGGAACAGCCCGATGTGGTGGCGGGTGCCGACGGAGGAGGAGCTGCGGGCGGCGGAGCAGCAGCGAGCGCAGCGCGAGGCGGAGCGCACCGGCACGCCGCTCGCGCTGCCGACGGTCGAGGATGACGTCGACGCGCCGCCGGCGCCGCCGCCGGAGTCGATCAAGCTGCCGATCAGCCCGGCGACGCCGTGGCTCGAGCGCGGGTTCTTCCTCAGCCTCGGCGAGAAGGTGAAGGAGGGGAGCCGCTCGTTCTATCGCACCGCGCGCGGCGCGTTCGTCGACGTCGCTGATGTCTTCACCTACGACGCGAAGGACTTCCAGGGGATCGAGCTGAGCGGCGAGGTCTCGTTCCCGGTCGCGATCGTGAAGAAGGAGACCAAGCTGCTCCAGCTCGGCGACGACGACAAGCTGAAGGCGATCAAGTCGCTCGAGCGCCGCGACTTCCTCGACGTCGATGAAGAGGTCGAGATCGCGGGTAAGGCGTACATGATGACCGCCGACGGTCACCTGGTGCGCAAGGAGCACCTGACGATCCCGACGCTGCAAGAGCTGCCGAAGGGGCTCGATCCGTGGGAGCGCTGGATCGACGTGAGCATCTCGCAGCAGCTCCTGGTGGCGTATGAGGGGGCGCGGCCGGTGTACGTGACGCTGGTCTCGACCGGCAAGAAGGGGACGAAGGAGGAGCCCTTCGAGACGCCGACGGGGCGCTGGCGGATCTACAGCAAGCACGTGTCGACGACGATGGACGGCAACACCGCCTCCGACGGCAACTACTCGATCCAAGATGTCCCTTGGACCATGTTCTTCTTCGGCTCGTACGCGCTGCACGGCGCCTTCTGGCACCGATCGTTCGGCAACACGCGCAGCCACGGGTGCGTGAACCTCGGGCCGAGCGACGCGCGCTGGCTCTTCTTCTGGACCACGCCGTTCCTGCCCGAGGGCTGGCACGGCGTGCACGCGACCGACGAGAGCCCAGGTACGACGGTGATCATCCGGCCCTGAGCGCGCGCGCGCGTCGAAAAAAAACGAGGGGCCTCGCTCGGAGGCCCCTCGACGCGAGCGGAGCGCTCGCAGGTCGCTCGTAGATCACTCGCAGATCTGGGTGAGGAGCATGGCATCCTCGCAGAACCAGACGTCGCCGTTGGGGTCGCAGCAGCCGAGGTTGGTGATCGGGCCGCAGGGCTGGCCTTCCTCGAGCTTCTGGTTTTCGGGGCAGTTGAGCGGCGCTTCACCCTCGGGGTCCATCTCGCCCGGGATGCCGTTGGGGCCGCAGTCGTAGTACATCTCAGAGGGGTTCCAGCCGCAGCCGCTGGCGGGGGCGGCGGTCGTCGAGTCGTCCGTGGTGGAGGAGGTCTCGGGGGCGGCGGTGGTGCTCTCGCCGGTGGTGCTGGAGGTCGTGGCCTCGGTGGTGCTAGCAGAGTCGGAGTCCGTGCCCGCGCTGGTGCCCTCGCTGGTGCCCTCGGTGGTGCCTTGCGACGTGCCCTCGGTGGTCCCTTGCGAGGTGCTGCTCGAGGAGGTGTCAGTATCGCTGTCGGTGCCGCCGCTGACGATGATGCAACCGCTGAGCATGGTGAGGGTCGAAGCGAAGGTGAAGAGCGAGAGGTAGTGCTTGATCATGCTGAAGTCTCCAGATGTGTGAAGTAGTAGTCCAACCATGGCGCTACGCGCTCTGGCGCGAGCTAGGCGCTTAAGACGGGCTCGCTCGGCCAGGATTCACTGGCGCGAATGGGGGCCGGAGACTGCCACAGATCGCGCGCTCCAACAGCAACTTTTCGCGAGTGATCGATCGCGTCTCGGAGAGATCGCGCCCGCTTGTGGCCGTCGTCTACGCCGATGTGATGAAGCGGCGGTGCAGCGCGCGGACCGCCGCGAGGCGCTCGCGACGATGGACGACGAAGGCGAGCGAGCGCGTGTCGGTGTGGAGCTGCCGCGGCGCGACGCCCGTCGCGGCGAGCGCGTCGATCGCCGCGGTGAGCGCGTCAGGGCGCTCTTCGAGGCCGGCGCCGATGCAGCTCACCAGCGCGAGCTCGCCGTCGATCTGCGCCGCTGCGAGGGCGCCGCCGAGGCCCGCCGTGATCCTGCTGAAGCGCTCCAGGGCGGCCGGCGCGTCGCTGCGTTGCGTGGTCGAGAGCAGGCCTGCCGCGAGCGTGTCGGTGATCCGCAGATAACGGAGGCCGAGGCCGGCGAGGGCGGCGGCGAGGGCGGCGAGGTGGGTCGGCGCGACACCGGCTGCGAGCTCGATCGCGAGGTGGATGATCGTGTCCGAGGTGACGGCGTGCACGCCGCTGCGGACGGCTGGGTTCTTGCGGATCACGCTCTCGCCGGTGATCCCGGGCTGGGTGTGGCGCGCGTAGATGGCGATCCCGCGCTCCTCCGCGAGCTGCACCGCTTGCGCGTGCAGCACCTTCGCGCCGGCGCGCGCGAGCGCTTGCATCTCCTCATAGGCGAGCTCGTCGATGCGGCGCGCGCCCTCGACCTCGCGCGGGTCGGCGCTGTAGACCCCGTCGACGTCGCTGTAGATCTCGCAGTCCGCGCCGAGCGCGGCGGCGAGCGCGACCGCGGTGGTGTCGGAGCCGCCGCGGCCGAGGGTGGTGACCTCGCGCTTGTAGCTGACGCCCTGGAAGCCGCCGACGATGACGATGTTGCCGGCGGCGAGCTCGTCGAGGATCCGGAAGGGGCGCACCTCCATGATCCGCGCGCGGCCGTGCTGGTGGTCGGTGATGATCCCGCACTGCGAGCCGGTGAGGCTGATCGCCGGGCGTCCGAGCGCCTGCGTGGCGATCGCCAACAACACCATCGCGACCCGCTCGCCGGTGGTGAGCAGCATGTCGAGCTCGCGGTGCGGGGTCGGCTCGAGCAGCGCTCGCGCCTGCGCGACCAGCTCGTTGGTGGTCTTGCCCATCGCCGAGACGACGACCACCACGGGCTGTGTGCTGGCGCGGTCGACGATCCTGCGGGCGACCTCTCGCATCCGCGTGAGGTCGGCGACGCTGCTCCCCCCGAACTTCATGACCACTGGGCGCGGCTCGGGTGTGCTCACGCGGGCCGTTATAGCAGGGCGGAGCGGTGGGCTTCTGCGGGCGTTTAGGCCGTGCGGCAACTCGCGCGCCGCCTGCCGCCTTGACGTCGATCTAGGCGGGCGATAGAACCGCGAGGCCGCGCGTTGAGGCGTGTGGCGCGAGAGCTTGGGCGCACATGGAACAGTCTCCGTGGGATCCAGAGGGTGTCGAAGTCGGGCTCGATCCTGCGGGTCGCCTGGTCGACGCGGCCTGGCAGGGGCTGCTCGCGCGGGTCGATCCGCGGGCGCTCTACAAGCGGATGCTCGCGGCGCGGCACCTCGATGAGCACCTGGCCCGGGTCGCGCCGCCGATGTGGGCGCCAGCGGCGGGTGAAGAGGCGGTGAGCGTCGCGGTCGCGCTCTTGGCCGCCGACGACGAGTGGATCTACCCGGGGCTGCGCGACCTCGCGATCGCGGCGATCCGCGGCATGGACCTCGCCGAGCTGGCGAAGCAGGCGCTCGGCGCCGCGTACAACGGCCGGCCAGGCGCGATCTCGGCGACCGAGCTGGCGGTCGCGCACGTGCCGGAGGCGCTGGGGGTGCACCTCGGGATGGCGGTCGGCCACGCGCAGGCGCATAAGCTCGACGGCTGCGGGCGCGCGGTCGTGGCGCTGTTCGGCGAGGGGCTGACGACGACGGGCTCGTTTCACGAGGCGATCGCGGCGGCGGTGGTCGGCGATCTGCCGGTCGTCTTTGTCTGCAAGTCGCAGCTCTGGCCCGAAGGCGCGCCGGCGGAGGCGGGGCTGCTCGGAGATTCGGTCACGGAGCGGCTCCGCGCGTGCGGCCTGTGGGCGCGCCGCTGCGACGGCGCCGACGTGATCGGGGTCGCCCGGTCGCTCGAGCTCGCGCTGCAGCGCGCGCGGGACGGGCGCGGCCCCAGCTTGGTCGAGGTGGTGGTCACGCCGCTGCACGCGCCGCAGGTGCCGAGCCACCGCGACCCGCTCGAGCGGCTGCGTCGCTACCTCGAGGCGACAGAGCAGTGGAGCCCGACCTTCGTCGCGGCGATCGAGGCGGAGATCGAGGGCCAGCTCGGGCGCGCCTTCACCCTCGCCGCCGGAGGGGCATGAGGAAGAAGATGATCGTCGCTGAGCGCCTCTCTCTGCTGCTCGCGGAGCTGCTCCGTGAGGATCCACGGCGCGTGCTGGTCGGCGAGGACGTGCGCGACGGCGGCATGGTCGGCCTCTCGCGGGCGGCGCTCGTGGAGCCGGCGCTGGCGGCTCGGCTGGTGGCGACGCCGCTGATCCCGAGCGCCCAGGTCGCGCACGCGGCGGGGCTGGCGATGGCGGGTCGCCGGCCGATCCTCATCGTCGCGAGCGCGACGGCGCTGCTCGACGGTTATGTCGCGCTGCGTGAGCTCGCGCGGGTGCGCGGGTGCGCGGGCGGGGAGCGCAGCGGGGCGGTGGTGATCCTCGCGCCGGTGGGTCCTGGCTTCGGCCTCGGGGGCGACGGCGCGGAGTCCCCTGAGGCGGTGATCGCCGCGCTGGTCGGCCTGCGGGTGCTCTGCGTCGGCGACGCGGAGGAGGCGGCCGCGTACGTCCGCGGCGCGGCGAGCTTCGACGCCGGCGAGGGCCCGACCGTGGTGCTGCTGCCGCGCTCGCTCCTGCTGGCGGAGTGCGCCGAAGATCGCGCGCTTGGGCGCCCGCTCGGCGCGGCGCGGGTGGTGCGTGAGGGCGCAGAGGCGACGGTGTTCGCGTGGGGCGGGGCGCTCGCGCCGGCGCTGGCGGCGATCGAGGCGTCGGGCCGCGAGGTCGCGCTGGTCGACGTCGGCGGGCTCGCGCCGATCGATGAGGCGGCGGTGGTCGCCGCGGCCGGGCGCAGCGGCAAGGTGGTCATCGCGCATCCAGGCGGCGCCGGCCCGCTCGCCGCCGAGATCGCCGCGATGGTCGCTGACCAGGCGATCCTTCACCTCGACGCGCCTGTCCTTCGGGTCAGCGGACGCGAGGGGCCCCTGACGTACCCTGATGAGGCCGCGGCGCTGCCGTCGGTCGAGTCGATCGCGGCGGCGCTCGCCCGCGTGATTCTTTACTAGGGCTGACGAGTGACGAGGCACAGCATGGTCGACTTTAAGCTGCCAGAGATCGGTGAGGGCGTCGTCGAGGGCGAGATCGTCCGCTGGCTGAAGGCGCCGGGCGACACGATCGCGGCGAACGAGGCGCTGGTCGAGGTCATGACCGATAAGGCGACGATCGAGCTGCCGTCGCCGATCGCCGGCCGCCTGGTCGAGATCAAGGCGGAGGTGGGGGCAGTGTGCGCGATCGACGCGGTGATCGCGGTGATCGAGCCCGGCGCGGTCGCTTCGTCAGCCCCAAAGGCCAGCCCCTCGGCGGCCCCGCCTGCCCCAAAGGCCAGCCAGTCCGCGGCGGTCGCTCCAGTGCTGGCGACCCCGGCGGCGCGCGCGTTGGCCCGCGAGGAGGGGATCGACCTGCGCGGGCTGCCGGTCGATGATCGCGGTCGGATCACCAAGAGCGACGTGCTCCGCGCTCGCGAGGCGCCAGCTCGCCCGACGACGGCGGCGCCCGTCGCGGCGGCGGCGCCTGTCGCGTCGGCGCCCCAACGACCGACACCCGCGGCGCCTGTCGCGGCCGCGCTGAGCGACGGCGACGAGGTGCTGCCGTTCCGCGGGATGCGTCGGCGGATCGCCGAGGGCATGGTGAAGTCCTACACCTCGGCGGTCCACTACACCTACGTCGAACAGATCAACGTAACGCGCCTCGTCAAGTTGCGCGACGACGCGGCGGCGGTGGCCGCGGAGCAGGGGGTGAAGCTCAGCTACTTGCCGTTCATCGTGAAGGCGGTGGTGCACGCGCTGCGCCGCTTCCCGATCGTCAACGCGGAGCTCGATGAGCCCGGCTCGCGGATTATTTTAAAGAAGCGCTACAACATCGGCATCGCGGCGGCGACGCCGAACGGGCTGATGGTGCCGGTAGTGCACGACGCCGATCGGCGCAGCATCCTCGATCTGGGGCGGGAGATCACGCGGCTCGGCGAGGCGGCCCGTAAGGGCAGCGCGACCCGTGAGGAGCTGTCTGGCTCGACGTTTACGATCACGAGCTTAGGCGCGATCGGCGGGGTGCTGGCGACGCCAATTTTGAATTATCCGGAGGTCGGGATCCTCGGGGTGCACGCGATCCGCAAGGCGCCGATCGTCGACGCGCACGACAACATCGTCGTCGGCCACCTGATGAACCTGTCGGTCTCGCTCGACCACCGGGTCGTCGACGGTTTTGAGGGGGCGAGCTTTTTACAAGAGGTGCGCCGCTACCTCGAGGACCCCAACCTGCTGCTGCTCGCCGGGATCTAGGCGAGAGAAGAAGACTGAGGAGAGCGTATGGCGACGATCAAGAAGAAGGCACTCATCATCGGCGCGGGCACCGGCGGGTATCCCTGCGCGATCCGCCTGGGTCAGCTCGGGGTCGACGCGATGCTGGTGGAGAAGGACAAGCCCGGCGGCGTCTGCCTCAACTGGGGCTGCATCCCCTCGAAGGCGCTGATCTCGGCGACCAAGCTCTATCACAAGGCGCAGCACGTCGGTGAGATGGGGCTGAGCTTCTCCGGCGCTGCGGTCGATATGAAGAAGATGCAGGCGTGGAAGGCGGGGATCGTCAAAAAGCTGACCGGCGGCGTGCAGATGCTGGTCAAGGGGAACGGCACGCAGTACGTGACCGGCACGGCGGAGTTCATCGGGCCGAAGAAGGTGAAGATCACCTACGCCGACGGCAAGCCGGAGGACATCGTCGAGGCGGAGCACGTCGTGATCGCGACAGGCTCAGTGCCGATCGCGATCCCGGGCTTCGTGATCGACCAGAAGCGCGTTGTCGACTCGACCGGCGCGCTCGAGCTGGACCACGTGCCGAAGCGGATGGTGTGCATCGGCGGCGGCATCATCGGGCTCGAGCTGGGGCAGACCTTCCAACGCCTCGGCACCAAGCTGATCGTGCTCGAGGGGCTGGGGCGGATCTTGAACGGCGTGGACGCGGAGTGCGCGGAGGTGGTCGCGAAGCAGATCAAGCGCGACGGCGGCGAGATCTACACCGGCGCGAAGGCGGTCGGCTGGGAGGATCGCGGCGGGGTCGCGGTCGTGAAGGCGGAGATCGGCGGCAAGATCCAAGAGATCGAGGCGGACGTGATCTTGGTGGCGGTGGGCCGGCGGCCGGTGACGCAGGGGCTGAAGATCGAGAACTCGGGGGTGAAGGTCGGCGAGCGCGGTTTTATCGCGGTGGACGAGCGCCAGCAGACCAACGTGCCGGGGATCTACGCGGTCGGTGACGTCGTCGGCCAGCCGATGCTCGCGCATAAGGCGAGCCACGAGGGTGAGGTGGTCGCGGAGGTGATCGCGGGGCGCAAGGCGATCAACGACGCGCGCCAGATCCCGAACGTGGTGTTTACGGAGCCAGAGATCGCGTCGACGGGCATGACGGCGGAGGAGGCCGAGAAGGCCGGCCATAAGGTGAACGTCGGCAAATTCCCGTTCGCGGCGAGCGGGCGGGCGATGGCGATCGGCGAGACCGCGGGTTTTGTCAAAGTGATCACCGACGCGGCGAACAACCGGGTGCTGGGGATCCACATCGTCGGGCCGGAGGCCTCGGATCTGATCGCGGAGGGTTCATTGGCGATCGAGATGGGTGCTTTCGCCGAAGACATCAGCCTGACGATCCACGCGCACCCGACGCTGAGCGAGGCGCTGATGGAGGCCTCAAAGCACGCGTTGGGCGAGGCGGTGCACGTGATGAACACGCGCAAGCCGGCGCACTGACGGCGGCTGCGGCGCGGTGTTCACTTCGGGACGCAGTAGATGGGCACCAGGGCCGGGTCGCTCCATAGGGGGTCGACTCGAGTCTTGACTCCGAAGCCGGTGCCGAGCTCGAGCGGATCCGGCGAGGTCGTGTAGATCGCGAAGGAGAGGGGGTGCTCCTCGTCGATCGCCTCAAGGACCGCCTTGGGCGGGAATGGGTGGCTGAGGACGAAGGAGTGGTAGGTGTTGGGGTTGTCCGCGCCCTCCACTGCGACCTCCTCTTCGCCGGCGATGGTCGCCGCTTGGTCGACGGTGAAGGTCGTGAGCGGCGGACCGAGGCTGGCGGGCAGCTCGCCGTTGTTCCACATCTCGCCGTCGCTGAGGTAGCGGAAGTTGACCTGCGTCGGGTCCCAGTCGCTGAAGTCAGCGAGGATTGGGGCGACCTCGAGGGTCTTGGTCGGCATCGGCGCGCTGTTGGCCTCGTAGAAGACGACGCGCAGCTTAAAGCCGATCACCGAGTCGGGCGCCTGATCGAGGCGCTCCGCGAGCTTCTCCTCGTCGAACTTGGTGAGCAGGTAGGTGGTGCCGTCGGCGACGCTCCGCGCCATCGGTACGTAGCCCTGCCAGCGCCCGTCTCGGCAGTCGCCGGGGGGGTCCCAGGTCCACTTGCATTCACCTGCCGCGTTCTGGCTGATGACGACCATGTCCTCCTGGACCCACCAAGGCTCACCCTCCTGCTCCTCGTAGCCTTCGGCGCAGGCGCCGGAGCTGCTCGTGGCGTCGGTGTCGGGGTCTGTGTCGGTGCCGGCCGCGCTGGTGGAGCCGCTGGTGGTGGAGCCGTCGCTCTCGCCGCTGGTCGCGCTGGCGCCGGTGGTCGTCGTCGCGCTGGTGCTACTCGCGGCGCTCGTCGATGACCCTTCGGTCAGGCTGTCGGTGGCGCCGCCGGTCGAGGGGTCGAAGTCGAGGTTGTCGTTGAGGCAGGCGGCGCTGAGCAGCAGCGCCAAGCAAGGGGCGGTGATCGTTAAGGGAAGGGGGCGCGCCATCGGCGGATCGTATCACCTGCGCGCAGAGACAGATGAAACGAGCGTAGGGGCGCCCCGCGCGGACACGCGCGGGGCCGATGGATCAGCGCGTCAGGTAGGGATAGCTCTGCAAAATCCCCATCGCCCAGGGCTGGCCGAGGGTCGTTTGTGAGCCGAGGTGGCGGTCGCGGAGGAGCTTGATCATGGTCTCGGCGTCGAAGTCCATGGCGGCGAGCACGTCCTCGGAGGTGGCGCCCTGCTTGATCTCGAAGGTGAGCTCGGGGGTGAGCACGACGCGCTCGCTGGAGGTGAGCATCTTGTCCTCGTCAGGGTCGAGCAGGATCACCTCGTGGCAGCGGCTGAACAGGTTGTGCACGTTCGCGAGGCTGTCTTGGTAGGCGCCGGTCATAAAGAAGCCGAGGAAGTAGGGCTCGTCGTCGGGGTTGCGGGCGTGCAAGGGCAGGTAAGGGAGGTTCTCGTCGGGGTGCGCGAAGGTGTCGACGCAGCCGTCGCTGTCGCAGGTGATGTCGACGATCTGGGCGTGGATGGTCGGCTTCTCGGCGTGGCGCGAGAGCGGCGCGGCGGGGAAGACCTGGTCGATGGACCAGGCGTCGGGGATCGACTGGAAGATCGAGAAATTGACGAGGTACTTGAACTGGGCGCGGCCGAGGAAGTCGGTGATCTCCTCCGAGGGCGCCTGCATGCCCTCGACGATCCGCTCGACCTTGTTGCGGATCCGCTGGAAGAGCCCCTCGGCGGCGGCGCGGTCCTGGAGGGAGAGGTAGCCGCGCGAGAAGAGCTGGAGGCACTCGTCGCGGTAGTCGATCGCGTCGTGAAAGTACTCGTCGACGTTCTTGCTCGAGATGTTGTCGAGGCAGTAGCGGAGCTCGCCGATCAGGCGGTGCTCGTCCTCATCGGGCTCGGGGAGCGGCAAGAGCTCGCCTTGGACCTCGCGCAGGTCGGCGATGGTGACGGCGTGGTTGGAGACGATGACGCGGCCGCTCTCGGTGAGGATCGTCGGGTGGCGCGCGCCGGTCTCGGAGCACACCTCGGCGATCTCGAAGACGACGCCGGAGGCGTACTCCTCGAGCGAGTAGTTGGCGGACGACGGGTAGGAGGTCTTGGAGCCGTCGTAGTCGACGCCGATGCCGCCGCCGAGGTCGAGGAAGCGCAGCTGCGGGCAGAGGGGCTGGAGGTCGGCGTAGATCCGCGCGCCCTCGCGCACGGCGGTCTTGATCCGCTTGATCTGGGTGATCTGCGAGCCGATGTGGAAGTGGAGGAGGGAGAGGTTGCCCTCGAGGTTGGCTGCGGCGAGCTCGCGCACGACCGCGAGGATCTCGTTGGTGGTGAGGCCGAACTTGGACTTCTCGCCGCCCGAGCTCTGCCAGCGGCCGCTGCCCTTGCTGTAGAGCTTGGCGCGCACGCCGACCTCTGGTACGGCCTGCCAGTCCTGCTCGGCGAAGACGTCGAGGTAGCGGCGGACCTCGCGGGTGCTCTCGAGGACGATGATCACTTGGTGCCCGAGCTCGGCGGCGTGGAAGGCCATGCGGATGAACTCGCGGTCCTTGTAGCCGTTGCAGACCAAGGGCACGCCGGCGACCACCGGCTGGGCGAGCGCGAGCAGCAGCTCAGGCTTGGAGCCGGCCTCGAGGCCGTAGCGGGTGCGCACGCGGGCGCGTACGACGGTGGCGACGACGGAGCGGCGTTGGTTGACCTTGAGCGGGTAGACGCCGATGTGCGCGCCCTTGTAGCCGTTGTCGACGAAGGCCTTGTCGAAGGCGTCGCGCAGGAGCTTCATCTGCGCCTCGATCATGGTCGGGAAGCGGAGCACGTAGGGGGTGCGGATGCCGCGGCGACGCAGCTCCATCGTTAGCGCGTGGAGGTCGACGGCGGGGCTGTTCGGGGCGCGGAAGACGAGGTGACCCTCGGCGTTGGCCTCGAGGAAGGCGCGGCCCCAGCGGTTGATCCCATAGCGCTTGAAGGAGTGCTCGATCGCGTAGAGCTGGGCCTTGGCGGAGCGCGCGGAGGTGTCCGCGCCGTCGCCCTCGACCGGCGCTTGGTTGAGGTCGGTAGGGGCGGGCTGGGGCGGTGAGCTGTCGTGAGTCATGGCGGTCGGCGGCCGATTATGGGGGGGGGAGCGGCGCGCTCCAAGCCGTTTTCGGGCGCGTCGTCCGGCGCTTCGCGCGGCCGTCGGCTCTGTTATGCTCCGCCGCCCCCGGGCGCGAGCGCGCGCTCGCCCGGGCAGGCGCGCACAGGAGCACCATGGCCTCGTACCAGTACATCTTCACGATGAAAGATCTCCGCAAGGTCGTCCCGGGCGGCAAGGAGGTGCTCCGCGGCATCTACCTGTCGTTCTTCCCCGGGGCGAAGATCGGCGTGATCGGCGCTAACGGCTCGGGTAAGTCGACGATGCTGCGGATCATGGCGGGCGTCGACAAGGAGTTCATCGGCGAGGCTTTTGCGGCCGACGGGGTGACGATCGGCTACCTGCCGCAAGAGCCGATGCTCGACCCGACGAAGGACGTGAAGGGGAACATCGAGGAGGCGGTGGCGCCGATGAAGGCGATCCTCGCGCGCTTCGAGGAGGTGAGCATGATGTTCGGCGAGGTCACGGACGATGACCAGATGAACCGCCTGCTCGCCGAGCAAGCTGACCTGCAAGACAAGATCGACGCGGGCAACGGGTGGGAGCTCGACCGCACCCTCGAGATCGCGATGGACGCGCTGCGCTGCCCGCCAGGCGACGCCGACGTGAGCACGCTGAGCGGCGGCGAGCGGCGGCGCGTGGCCCTGTGCCGCCTCCTGCTCGAGCGCCCCGATATGCTGCTGCTCGACGAGCCGACCAACCACCTCGACGCGGAGAGCGTCGCCTGGCTCGAGCGCTTCTTGCACGAGTACCCGGGCACGGTGGTGGCGATCACCCACGACCGCTACTTCCTCGACAACGTGGCGGGGTGGATCCTCGAGCTCGATCGCGGCCACGGGATCCCGTGGAAGGGGAACTACTCGTCGTGGCTCGATCAGAAGGGCAAGCGCCTGGCGCAAGAGGAGAAGGCCGAGTCCTCGCGTCAACGGACGCTGGCGCGCGAGCTCGAGTGGGTGCAGATGTCGCCGAAGGCGCGGCAGGCGAAGAGCAAGGCGCGCCTCAGCGCGTACGAGGCGCTGCTGGCCCAGGCGAACGAGAAGAGGGTCGATACGACGGAGATCCGGATCCCGTTCACGCAGCGGCTCGGCAACGTGGTGGTCGAGGCGAAGGGGCTGGGCAAGGCCTTCGGCGACCGCGTGCTCTTTGAAGACCTCTCGTTCACGCTGCCGCGCGGCGGGATCGTCGGGGTGATCGGCCCGAACGGCGCGGGCAAGACGACGATGTTCCGGATGATCGTCGGCCAGGAGAAGCCGGACCGCGGGGTGATCAAGATCGGCGAGACCGTCGATCTGGCCTACGTCGACCAGACCCGCGACGCGCTCGACCCCGACCTCAGCGTGTGGCAGACGATCAGCGGCGGCCAAGAGACGCTGACGATCGGCGGCCAAGACATGAACTCGCGCGCCTACGTCGCCCGCTTCAACTTCAACGGCGCCGACCAGCAGAAGAAGGTGGGCACGCTCTCTGGCGGCGAGCGCAACCGGGTGCACTTGGCCAAGCTGCTGCGCCGCGGCGGCAACCTGCTGCTGCTGGACGAGCCGACCAACGACCTCGACGTCGACACGCTGCGCCACCTCGAGGAGGCGCTGACGAGCTTCCCAGGGTGCGCGGTGGTGATCAGCCACGACCGGTGGTTCCTCGACCGGATCGCGACGCACATCCTCGCCTTCGAGAGCGACTCGCGGGTGGTGTGGTTCGAGGGCAACTATCAGGACTATGAGAGCGACAAGCGGCGCCGCCTCGGCGATGAGGCGCTGCAGCCGCATCGGGTGCGCTACAAGAAGCTGGTGCACTGAGCGCCGCAGGGCTCAGCCAGGGCGATCGGCGTCGCCCTGGCGCCGGCGCGCTTGGAGCTGCTCGTAGATCAAGAGGTCGATGAGCATCGGGTACCAGAGCGCGTGCATGCCGGCGTGCATCGCCCCGGCGAGGCCGTCGAGCCAGGCGCCTTGGGCGAGCGCGCGGGCGTGGAAGGCGAAGGGGCGGACGAACAGGGGGAGGCGGTTGTAGAGCCAGCGGATCCCGACGGTGCGGCCGGCCTTGGTGCGCAGGTTAAAGCCGTCGAGGCCGCGCTGGCGATCGACGCCGTCGAGGTAGGCCTGCGCCTCCTTCTGGGCGTAGCGGACGTGCTTGTGGAACCAGTCGGCGAGGGGGCGCAGGTCGCGGTGGATCAGCCTGGTCTTTAGGACAGTGACCCGCATGTCGCGATCATCGACCCGCTCGTTGATGCCGCGGCGGAAGACGGCGACGTCAGGGCGCAGGAGGCGGAGCACGCGCGAGGTGGCGTACTCGCCGTGGGTGAGGCAGCGGCCGAGCGCCCACACCTCGAGGCGGAGGTAGGCGCCGTCGAGGTCGTCGCGCGCGATCGCGGCCTCGAGCTCGTCCCAGAGGGGCGGCGAGAGCTCCTCGTCGGCGTCCAAAAAGAAGACCCAGCGGAAGCGGCCGCGGCAGAGGTCGAGGGCGTGGTTGCGCTGGCTGGCGTAGTCGACGAATTGATGGACGTGGAGCTCGGCGCCGGCGGCTCGCGCGATCTCTTGGGTGCTGTCGCTCGAGCCTGAGTCGAGCACGATCACGGGCGCTCGCGCCCCGACCGAGCGCAGCGCCTTGGGCAGGTTCAGCTCTTCGTCGAGGGTGAGGATGACCACCACGAGCGGCTGCACGCGCCGACCTTACCGCGAATCGGCGGCGCGGCGGGCGATCGTCAGCGAGACGCCGACACAGAGGCCGATCATCGGCACCAAAAAATAGGTCTTGTAGGAGGCGCAGGTGACCAAATACACGGCGACGCTGACGGCGCCGCCGATCAGGGTGGGCGAGAGCGCCAGGGGGGCGCGCAGGGCCTGGCGCAGCAGCGGCCAAAACGGCAGGGAGAGCAGCCCAGAGCCGAAGAGGCCGAACTTCCACAGGTGGTAGGCGAGCATGTTGTGGACGTAAGACACGTAGAAGCCGTCGACGACCATCTCCGCGCCCAAGCCGGCGCCGAAGAGCGGCATCGCCCGGAACTCGCGCAAGCTCTCGCTGATCTCACGCAGGCGGCCGTCGATGGTCGCGGAGGAGCCGAGGCGCAGGTAGCTCTCGCCGAGGGCGAGCAGGGCGCCCGCGAAGAGGGCCGCGACCACGAGTAAGGTGAGCGCGAGGGTGAGGCCGCGGCCGGGGCGGCGGCGGTAGTAGGCGATCCCGGCGCCGAGCGCGAGGCCGAGCGCCATGCCGCGGCTGACGGTGGCGACGACAGCGACCACGAGCGTGGCGATCGCCGCGGCTAAGAGCGCGCGCTGGATGCGGCGCCGGCGCGGGAGGAGCCGGCGCAGCAGCGCGGCGGCGTAGATGCCGATCAAGAGGTGACCGGCGATCACCTTGTGGAAGTTGAAGGTCGAACGGACGCTGCGCAGATCAAAGCTCGGCATCAAGGCGAGCGAGCGGGCGCCGTCGACCACGCAGACGAGCACGATCACCCACAAGATCGCGCGCGGGAGCGCGGCGCCGCGGCCGGCGACGAGGCCGAGCACGAAGAGGATGTACGGCAGCGCGTCCTCGATCGCCTGCTCCATGTGGTTGCCGCGCAGCACGCCGATCAGGAGGCCGAGCAGGAGCGCGGCGATCCACGGGAGGAAGAGCACGAGCAGGGCGCGCGCCTCGTGCGCGCGGACCAGGCCGCCGAGGCCAGCGGCGGTGTAGAGGGCGAGGAAGGCGGCGATCGGCAGGGAGAGGCCGTCGGGGAAGATCGGCAGGGCGATCGTTAAGAGCAGCGCCGCCGCCGCGAAGATCATCGTCAACATGGGCGGGCTCGCCGTTCAGTGTGCCAAGGCGCGGGCGCTCGGTCACCCCGCGGGCGGGCGATGGCGGGCGCGCGAACGCGCGCGGCGCCGAGGAGGGCGCACAGGGGCGGCGATGCGGCGGTCGCGGCCGGGTGACTTGAGCGGACCGCGGGTCCGTTCCATGGTTGGCCTTGATGGTCGAGCGCCTCGCGAGGAGCCGATGAGCGCCGAACTGGTGGCTTCAGGAGCGTTCGCGTCGGCGCTGGCGCTGCGCTGGTGGCAACGTCGGCGCGATGAGGCGTCGCGGGAGCGAGAGCTGGCGGCGCTCACGGATGATCCGCCGGCGGCGCTCGATCACTTGAGCCCGGCGCTCGCTCGCTTGGCGCAGCAGACGCGGATCTGCAGGTTGATGCTCGAGGGGCCGCTGCGCGGCTATCAGGAGCCGCTGCTGAGCGAGAGCCCGTGGGCGCGGCGGCGGCGCTGCGACGAGCTGGACCTGGCGCTGCTCAACGCGAGGCGGGCGCTGTGGGAGTGGTTGGCCTCGTTTCGCAGCCTCAGCCGCGGCGACCTCGAGGTGCTGGGGGCGCTGGGGCTGTCGCTTCGGCCGTTTCGTGGGCTGCTCTTTAAGACAGGGATCTTCGATCGCTGCGATGACCCGTGGGAGGAGCGGCTCTACCCGAAGGCGCCCGACTTCCGGCGGATCTTCGCCGAGCTGCACCGGGCGATGATCGAGCTGCGACGCTTCGAGCGGGCGCTGCTCGGCCAGCGCGCCGATCCGTATCGGGCGTAGGGATCGCGCGGGGGCGGCCGGGTGGCGTAGACTGGGCGGCGGTGCGGCGCCCCCTCTGCCTCGCGATCTACCTCGCGCCTGCGCTCGCGTGCGGCGGCGCGCCTGTGATCGAGCAGACCTCGCCGCCGAGCCGCGCCCTGGCGGCGTCGGTGAGCTCGGCGCCCTCGCCCTCGCCTGTGCGAGCCGAGGAGGGCGGGGCGGCGGCGACGCGCGCAGCAGCCGACGCGGTGATGAGCGCAGCGCAGGCGCCGGTGGCCACGAATTCGCGCTTGATCGCGCAGCGGATCGTCAGCCCGACGGCGCAGGCGGGGGTGCGTGAGCGGGTCGAGGAGCTGCCGCCGGAGGGGATCGTGTGGGTCGGGCCGCTGTCAGGCAACGGCGGGCGCGACGTGCTGATCTTCATCCCGCCGGGGGCCGACGACAGCGCGCAGTTTCGCGTCGTGTATCACTTCCACGGCACGAACAGCCACCACGTGCAGCGGCCGGCGCCAGGGCTCGCGAAGGAGTCGTGGGTCGGCTGGGATCGACTGACGCAGGCGCTAGAGGGGGCTCAGGCGCTACAAGCGGCGGCCTCGGAGAACGTGGCGCTGGTCTACCCCTTCAGCGCGGGCAAGCGGATGGAGCCGACGTGGCGGGGGCACAGCAACAAGGTGTACGACCGGATGTGGATGCTGCCGGCGCCGCCGGGCTTCACCGACGACTTTGAGCTGCTGCGCCAGGAGGTGACGGCGCTGCTCACCGAGCGCCTCGGGGTGCACCCAAGCAAGCTGCCGGCGCGGGTCTTGGTCGAGGGGCACAGCGCGGGCGGGATCGCCTTGTGGAACATCGCTCGGAGCGGCGCGCGCTCGGTCAGCGACTACCTCTTCCTCGACGCGGGCTTCCACGAGTGGGCGGACGGCTGCTACGCGGCGATCCGGGCGGCAGGGGCGGGCGCGCGGGTGACGCTGGTGATCCGTGATCGCGGGATCGCCGATCCGATGCAGGGGCCGGATCCGTGGTGCGTGACGATGCCTGAGCTGGCGGCCTCGTGGCCGGCGGTCGAGGGGCGGTGCGCGGACGACCCGAAGCTGCGGCCCCGCGGGGACGCGCTGACCTGCGCGCGCTGGCGCGAGCTGGCGCTCGGATGGCCCAAAGTTCAGGCGTGGTGCGCGGCGATGAAGGACGACCTGCGCGGCCTAGAGGGGGCGCTGGTGCACCGGACGAAGGTGGCGCACGGCGAGCAGACGCGGGTGTTCTTTGGGGGGATGAAGATCCCAGGGTTCGACGGCGAGGAGCGATGAACCTAAAAATTGGGGCTGGCGGCGGCGCCGAGCGGCGCCTCGGCGCGCTCCTCGACCGCGCGCCAGCCGACGACGCGGCGGCGCTCCTCGTCCCACAGCTTGAGCTTGGCGCAGCGGAGGCTCTGGCGCAGGCCGAGGCGGGTGACCTTCTGGAGCTCGGGGACCTCGCGGAAGGCCTTCTGGAGGCGGTAGTTGGGGATCTTGCTGGCGAGGTGGTGGATGTGGTGGACGCTGATGTCCGCGGTGAGCCAGTGCAGCCACGCGGGCAGGGCGTAGTACGAGGAGCCGATCAGCGATGCGGTGTGGAAGTCCCACTCGTCTTGGCGGCGCCAGTAGCCGCCCTCGAATTGGTGTTGGACGTAGAAGAGCCAGATCCCGCCCGCGGCGGCGAGGACCTGGTAGGGGAGCTGCACCGCGAGGATGGCCGTCCAGCCGAAGTTGGCGCCGATCGCCCAGACGAGGGCGCCGAGGCCGAGGTTGGTGAAGGCGACGCTGGCCCACTCGCGCCGCCAACTCCACGGGGCGTCGAGCGGCAGGCGGTGCTTGAGCACGAACTGGTAGAGGGCGCCGAGGCCGAGGAAGACGAGCGGGTGGCGGTAGGCGCGGTAGCCGAGGCGGCGCAGCGGCGAGAGGGCGCGGTACTCCGCGACGGTGATGGTGTCGATGTCGCCGAAGTCGCGGCGATCGAGGTTGCCCGAGGTGGCGTGGTGGATCGCGTGGGTGCGCTTCCAATAATAGTAGGGGGTCAAAGTAAGGACGCCGAGCAAGGAGCCGACCAGATCGTTGGCCCAGCGGGTGCGGAAGAGCGAGCCGTGGCCGCAGTCGTGCTGGAGCACGAAGGTGCGGACGAGGAAGATCGAGGCGAGCGGCATGAGCGCGAACACCCACCACCAGCCGACGCTGTAGCCGTGCAGCATGAGGCCGGTGAGGGCGACCAGCGGGACTAAGGTTTCGACGAGCTGTCGCAGGGCGATGGCGTCGCTAGGAGTGCGGTAGGGGGCGAGGGTCTTCGCCCAGAATTTCGCGGACTCGGGGTTCTCGGTCATCAACGCTCGCTCCGGTAGCGCACTCGATCAATCTAGGGCCCGATCGCGGCGGTGAGTGTCATCGTTGCGTCACAGCGCAGGCTCCCCGCAGATGCGGGCGCGCGGGCCGCTGCGCGTGGGTGCGCTGGCGGTCCACACGCGGCGCGTGCTCCGCTCTGGATCATGCGCGGCTGCTATCTCTGGTGGACCAAGGATGGCCGCCGCGGGCGCGGCGAGGCGTGAGGTCACGGAAGACTCTAGCGACCCCAGCCAAAGGCCATCAATGACCGATCCGCGGATCTCACTCACTGACTTCGTCGACTTCGTCACCCGCTCGGGCATGCCCAAGCTCACCAAGGTGAAGCAGCTCAAGCATCGCGCCGAGTACAGCCCGTACGCCGACTTTTACAAGCCCTTCCGGGAGGCCGTGATCGCCGCGCACGCGGAGCGTCACGGCAAGGCGGGGGTCGCCGCGGCCGCGCTGCGGTCGTTGGATGAGGCCGATCGCCGCCGTCATCACATCGTCGAGCTGTGCGCGGCGTACGCCTCGTGGTGGGGTCGGCGCGAGATGGATTTTTTTCCGCCGCCGAGCGCGCGGCGACACCTGGGGGGGCTGGACCTCACGATCAATCCGGAGCTGGGGCTGCTGATCGACGGGCGCCCTCACGTGATCAAGCTGTATTTCAAGGAGCCGCCGCTGTCGCGACGGTACGCGGAGATCGCCGCCGCGCTGATGCATGAGTCTTTGGCGGGGCAGCCGCCGAGCGGGGCGATCATGGCGATCTTGGACGTGCGTCGGCGACGGCTGCATTGCCTGGCGCCGCGGCCAGAGCTGTCCGCGCTGCTGGCGGGCGAGCTGGCGTCGCTGTCGACGATGTGGGCGCTGATCTGAGGGCTCAGGCGAGGACCGCGTAGAGCTCGAAGGAGGTGCCGAAGCCGGCCCTATCGACGAGGCCGACCAGCGGCGCGCCGATCGCCGCGAGCCCGCGCGCGAGCGCCTGCGCGGGCGCCGTGTCGCCGAGGGCGAATCGACAGAGGCCGCGCGCGAGCTTGGTGCGGTCTAAGCCCGAAAAGCTCGACTCGTGGAGCACCTGGAAGCCGGCGCCGTCGAGGAGGTGATGCAGGCCGCGGCGGCTGAAGATCGTGAGGTGCTCGGGCGGGGCGACCATCGGGAAGCGGCGGCCGAGCAGCCGCGCGGGCAGGCCTGAGGCGCTGGGGGTGGAGAGCGCGAGCAGCCCGCCAGGGCGCAGCCACGCGCGGGCGCGGAGCAAGGTGTCTCTTGGGTCAGGTACGTGCTCGATCACCTCCCACATCGCGACGGCGTCGAAGCGCGGGCTCGGCGGGCCGTGCTCCTCGAACCATCGGTCGTGGACGCGGTGGCCGCGGGCGCGGGCGGCGGCGGCGTTGGGGGCGCGGTCGACGGCTTCCACGGCGAGGCCGAGCTCGCTGGCTGCGTCGAGGAAGTATCCGGGGCCGCAGCCGACCTCGAGCGCGCTGCGGACGCCGCGCTGGGCCAAGAACGCAGCGCGGGATCGGCCCTCTGCGCGCATTCGCGCGGCCTCGTCGTGGGCCTCGTCGTGGTACCTCGGGCCCAAATACACCGCGGCGATGGCGGCGAGGTCGGGGAGCGGGGTGACGAAGAGGCTCGCGCAGCGGCCGCAGCGGGCGTGCTGGTAGCCGTCGACGACGAAGGCGATCGAAGCGGCGGTGCCGCCACAGGCGGGGCAAGGCCGCGCGGCTGAGCCGTCCACGGCGTCGCCTAGAAGCGGCCCTCGAGCATGAGGCCGAGCTGGCCGACGTTGGTGTAGGGCCCGACGCTGCGCAGGCCCGCGCTGGCCTTGCCCTTGCGCTGGTGGTGGCGACGGACCAGCAGGCCGACGGTGGAGCCGGCGACGAGGCCGAGGCCGGTGCCCAGGATCATGGAGGCGGCGAGGCGCTGGTTGGTCGCGCGGTCGATGTTCGGCACGGAGTCGACCCACACCGGCGGGGCTTGGCCTTCGCCGACCCGCAGCTCCTTGTTGAGGGCGACGTTGGTGGCGCCGAGCCAGGCCGCGCCGCCGATCAGGAGCGCTCCGCCCGCGCCCATCTCGGCGTACCAGACCCGCGGCTTGACGTCGAACTCGCCGGTGAGGCCGGTGACGAAGAGGCCGGTGGCGGTGCCGACGAGCGCGAGCCCGGCCGTGCGCATGCGGATCGCCTTGATCGCGTCGCCTCGACAGCCGAAGGCCTCGCTCGCGGAGTCGCAGGCGTCCGGCTCGGCGTTGGCGACTCGGTCGTAGCGGTTGGAGCCGGCGACCGCGAGGCCGAGGCCGGTGACGAAGAGGGGCAGGCCGCTGGCGTTGAGGCCGCCCGCGAGGCGCAGGCGCGCCGGCTTGGGGACGACCTCGACGGGGCCAGGTGACGCCGGCTCGTCGACGACGGGCGGCGGCGGGGCGTCGCTGACCATCGCGACGGTGAAGGCGGCGGCGCTCTCCCCAGAGGTGAGGTTGATCTGCTGCGTGAAGGGGAGGTAACCCGGCAGCTCGGCGCGCAGCTCCCAGGCGCCGGTGGCGGCGAGCAGCTTGCACTCGTTGCGCTCGAAGGGGCGGATCGTGCAGGTCTGGGCGTCGCCGCCGGCGCGCGGGATCAGGCGGACCGGCACCTCCTCGACCTTCGCGCCCGCCGGCAGCTCGACGCGCAGCGCGACAGCGCGCATCGACAGGTCGCGCGCCAGGACGAAGCTCACCGGGCTCGCGCCGACCTTGCCCTTGACGACGTTGATCTCGCGCTCAGCCCGCATGTAGCCGCGAGCGCTCACGGCGACGCTCCAGCGGCCGGCGTCGAGGTAGAGGTTGGTGGCCGCAGGCGCGCTCTCGCCCGCGGGGGTGAGGCGGACGAAGAGATCAGGGCGACGATCGCCGGGGTTGTCGGGGATCCGGCGGATCGTCACCTCGGCGCCCTCGTTGAGCGAGGCCGGCGGACCGACGATCAGCGGGACCTCGACGCTGCGCTCCTTCGCCTTGTCGAGCTGGAAGGAGGCGACCTCGAGCGCCTCCGGCGGGGCGTCCTTCACCTCGGCGGTGTAGGTCTGGAGGTACGAGATCGTCTGGGCGAAGTGGCCGGCGGCGAAGCGCGCGAGCGCGGCGTTATAGAGCGCGTTCAGCTGCCTGGTCTCGTCCCACAGCGCCTCGAGCTCGCGGGCAGAGTCGACGTAGCGGCGCTCTTTGTAGAGCTTCTCGGCCCGGAGCAGCCGCTCCTCGACGGCGCCGCTGGACGCAGGGGCGGAGGGCGATGGCTGAGCGGCGGGCGCCTTCGTCGGCGACGGCTGCTCTGTCGCCGACGGCGGCGTGGGCTGCGACGGCGGCGCCGACGAGGCCGGAGACGCTGGCGTAGCGGCCAAGAGGGCGAGTGCGAGCCAGGGGGCGCAGGTGATCATCGGGCGTGCTCCTCGCGGCGGACTGTATCAATACGCGGCGAGCGCTGTCGAGGGCGCCCGGACGCGCCGCCCTGGCGCGCCCAGGCCCACGCGGGCGCGAGCTATGCGATGCTCGGGGGATGTTGAGGCTTAACCACCGCCCCACCGCCGCCCCGCTGCTGCCGGCGCTCACCTTGCTCTCAGCGCTCGCCGCCGCGGCGCCCGTCGCCGCCTCCTCGGGAGACCTGGCCGATCAGCCAGGTGATCCGCAGGCGATCTTCGGCGGGCAAGAGGCCCCGCGCTGCGGCTGGCCGACGGCGGTCGCGGTGGTCGGCGGCTCCTCGCTGTGCACAGGTACGCTCGTGCACCCGCGCGTGGTCGTCTACGCGGCCCACTGCGGCGGCGGCAACAAGACGATCGACTTCGGCGAGCTCGTGCAGTCGCCGGGACAATTCGTCAAGGCCGAGACCTGCCAGACGTACCCGAGCTACGGCGGGGTGAACGACCAAGCGCACGACTGGGCCTTCTGCCGGCTGCCCTTCGCGATCACCGATCTGCCGGTGACGCCGGTGCTCTTCGGCTGCGAGACCCAGCAGCTCAGCCCAGGCATGCAGGTGGCGATCTCCGGCTTCGGCGCGAATAACGGCAACAGCGGCGCGGGCACCAAGCGCTGGGCGATGACGACGCTGACGGGCGTCTTTAACGCGACCGCGACGCTGGGCGGCGGCGGCAAGCCGAGCGTGTGCCCGGGCGACTCCGGCGGCCCGGCGTATGTGCAGCTCGCAGACGGCGGCTGGCGGGCCTTCGGGATCGCGTCGACGGTGACGGGGAGCTGCGGCGGCTCGGGGACGCACGCGCGGATCGATAAGGCCGTGCCTTGGATCGAGATGACGTCCGGGGTCGACATCACGCCGTGTCACGACGTGAACGGCAATTGGGACCCCGATTACCGCTGTAGCGGCTTCGCGATGACCGGCGCGCAGGGGTTCGGCAATTGGCCGAAGTGGTGCGAAGGGACGCCGAAGACCGGGGCGTCGACGACCTGCGGGCAGCCGTTCGACGCGCAGCCCGACAATGAGCCGCCGCAGGTGGTGATCACGTATCCGCTCGACGGCGCGACCTTCGAGGTGCCGGGGGAGCCGATCGACGTCGAGATCGCCGCGGATGACGGCGACGGCTGGGGGCTCGTAGAGGTGCGTCTGGTGATCAACGGGGACGAGCAGGCGAAGCCCGATCTGGACGCGCCGTACGGCTTCGGGGGGGTGCAATTTCCGACCGGCGTGTGGACGATCGAGGCGGTCGCAGAGGACGCGGCGGGGCTGATCTCTGTCTCGGATCCGGTGACGATCGTCGTCGGTGATCCGCCGCAGGGGAGCACAGGCGGCGAGACCGGCGGCACCGGCGAGCCGACGACGGGTGAGCCGACGACGGGCGATCCGACGACGACGGGCGCTCAGGCGACGGGCGACCCGAGCGGCGGCGGCGGCAGCGGCGGCACCGGCACCGGCGCGACGACCAACACCACCGCTGACTTGGAGGGCGGCGAGGATGAGGGCTGCGGCTGCCGCAGCGAGGGGGCGCCGCGCGGCGGGGCCTGGGGCGCGCTCCTGGTGCTCGGCCTGGCGCTGCGCCGGCGTCGCCCACGCTCGCCGGCGTCGCCGGCTACGGGGCGGTGAAGATGCAGCGGGTGATCGGCACCGCGACGTCCGCCATCGCGTAGATGTAGTACTTCGTGCCGCTGATCAGCGGGGCCGCGGAGCCGCTGGCGGGGAAGCGTTGGCTTGTGTTGTCGGGGACCTGGCCGTAACGGACCTGGCCGCTGCGCAGCGCCGATTGATCGGGGGGCACGTCGATCCGCCACAAGGTGCCGACAGGCAGGTCGAGGTTGGGCGGAGTACCCGGGTTACGAGAGCCTTCGGCGAGGATGTAGAGGTAGCGGATGTTGCCGCCGCTCCAGGTGACGGTGCCGTCGGCGGCGACGCCTTCACCCTCGGCGCAGGCGCCCGGCTCGTAGATGTCTTGCTGGTGGAAGATCTCCGGGGTGGGGTTCGCGTCGGCGAAGTCCTCGGGGCTGAAGCCGCGGTGGATCAGCTCTTTGCGGAAGAATTCCATGAGGCGATCGGGGTCGGTGGTCGGCATGCCGGTGATCTCGCGATCGAAGCCGTTGTTGTCGCTCGCCGGGTAGGCGCCGAGCAGCGAGGAGTCGAGGAAGCCGCCGGCGAAGGCGATGCCGTAGGGGCTGAAGGTGTTGATCCAATTGCCGGCGGCCTCGGTGTCCCACACCGCCGCGCCCATCGGCGTGATGCTGCTCGTGTGGCAGCAGACGCACGCGCACGCCTCCGCTTGCTCGGTGACCCACGCGAGCTCGGCGGCGTAGGCAGGGTCGTCGTCGATCCGGGTGTCAGGCTCGGCGGGCGGCGGCGCGGAGGGGACCGGGAAGTACGGGCGCTGCGTGAGCACCATGTCGCAGGAGGCGTAGTCCTGAAAGCGCCGGCCGGGCTCGGTGCAGGCGGAGATCATCGACCAAGTGCACACCTTGCCGCCCTCGCTAGCGCCTGCGGGCTCACCCTCGAGCGGATCGCGGCACTCGAGCACGGGCGGCTGGAAGACGACGGAGTCGTCCTCGATGTCGTCGAGGTCTTCGCCGCCGCAGACGGCGGACCCGAGGAAGACGCCGCCGCCGAAGAGCTCACAGCCGCGCTCGGTGCTGCGGCAATCCGAAGGGTCATCGCCAGGGTTGACGACGCGGATGACCTTCTCAGTGCCGCCCTCGAGGATGCAAGCGCCGAGGATCGAGTCGTACTCGCAGAGCTCTCCGACCTCGAGCTCGCCGGTCCACTCGCTACAGTCGGCGCGCGCGGCGTCCTCCGTCCAGTCGTCGCCGCGGTACTCGCGGCACTCCTCGGCCTTGGAGAAGCGGTTGACGTAGATGCAGCGGCCGAGGTTGTTCTCGGGGAAGGCCGGGTCTCCGCCGCGGTTACAGCCCGCGAGCGGCCCCGCGAGGGTGAGCAGGGCGAGGACGAGAGGGGTCGATGCGCGTCGGTGAGCGTGGTTCATGGTGATGCCAGCGGGTCCGCGGTGATCTTTGGCCTTGTTTTGGGCGATGCCTAGGGAACAGGGCGATGAACGCGATCTTTGCGGAGCTTTGCCGAGGTTTAGGCGGGGATGCGCGGGTGGCGCGACGCGGCGTTATCTGCCTCGGCGGACCCGCTTGATGACGTTCTTGAGGTCGCGGGCGCCGCTCTGGGCGTCGCCGAGCCAGCGGACGAGGCCGTCGCCGTCGACGACGACCGTGAGCGGCAGGCTGTCGAGGCGGAAGCGGCTGGCGATCACGTTGCCGACGTCGTGGACGACCGGGAAGGGGAGCGTGTAGGTCGCGGCCATGGCCTCGGTGAGGGCGCGTTGATCGTCCTCGCCGATGCCGATGACGACGAGCTCACGGTCGCGCTCGGCGAGGCGGCGCAGCGCCGGTAAGCTGCGCTTGCACGGCTCGCAGTAGCTCGCGAAAAATTCGACGACGTAGACCCGGCCGCGCAGCGCGGCGGTGTCAATAGTGCGGCCGTCGATCGCGGCGGCGCGGAGCGGGGGCGCGGGCTGCTCCCACAACACGCTGGGTAGCGAGTGGGGGGGGCGCGAGCTGCACCCCGCGGGCGCGAGGCCGAGGAGGGTGAAGGCGGCGGCGAGGACGAGCGTGGGAGCGCGCACGTGGCCGCGACGATACCCGCGAGGGCCGCGGAGCGCACGCTTCAGCCTGGTGCGGGCCCTGGCGCGCGATCTCTGGCGAGGCGGCGGCGAATCTTCAAGCGGGGCGGCGCGTCCCAGGCCGGCAACTCGCGGATCGCGTAACCTATCGGAGTCACCATGCGCCTCTCATCCATTCACGCCCTCATCCTCGTCCTCGCCGCCCCGCTCGTCACGGCGTGCGGCACCACCAGCTTTTTTAAGGGGCCCGGCAGCGGCTACTCCGTGGATCCGGGTCGGGTCCAGGTGATCGCCTCGAAGGACGACATCAGCGCGGATTCTTATAAGGAAGTCGGGATCGCGCGCGCCAAGGCCGCGACCGCGCAGCAAGCGGTCGATATGGCGAAGGAGCGCTGCGGCCGGGCTGGCGGCGGTGACCTGCTGATCATGAACACGCCGCCGTTCCAGTCGGGCGAGCGCTGGAACGTCGACGCGACCTGCGGGCTCTCGGCGGCGGCGCAGAAGAACCCGCCCCCGAGCAGCGGCAAGCCGGTCGGCGCGTCGTCCTCCAAGGGCAAGCCGATCAAGTAGCCGCGCCTCCCTCGCCGCGATCGCGCCCGCGCCTCGGTTCACCCCAGGCGCGGGCGCTCTTGTGTTACGACCCCACGCGCATGGGACAACGCGCGCGCCGCCTTCCTCGCTGCCCTGGCTGCGGGCTGCACTCAGAGCTGTGCTTGTGCGCCGAGGCGCCGACGCTGGCGCTGAGCACCCGCTTTATCTTCGTCCAGCACCGACGTGAGCGGGATAAGCCGACGAACAGCGCCCGCCTCGCGCACAAGGTGCTGGGCGGCTCGGAGCTGATCCACTACGGCGAGCGCGATCAGGCGATGGAGACGGCGCCGCTGACGAGGCCCGAGCGCGACTACGTGCTGCTGTTCCCGCAAGAGCACGCGCGCGAGCTGACGCCTGCGGATGGGATCGCGGCGCCCGGCCGCGAGATCGCGGTGGTGGTGCTCGATGGGACGTGGCACCAGTGCTCGCGGATGGCGCGGCGCGCCCCTGGGGTCGACGCGTTGCCCTGCTACGCGCTGCCGCCCGGTGCCCCGTCGCGCTGGGGGATCCGGACGCCGCCGCGGCCGGGGGCGCTGTGTACGTATGAGGCGGTGACGCGGGTGGTGGGTCTGTTCCACGGCGACGCGGCGGCGGCGCAGATGGCGGCGTTCTTCGCGGCGGTGACGGAGCGGCAGTGGCAGATGCGCGGCGGACGGCGTGAGCCCGCCGTTGAGGCCGAGGCCGAGGACGCGCTCACCGAATAGTCTCCTGCGAGGAGCGAGGAGCTATCCGTAGGGCGCGGGTCGGGCGACGAACTTCATCGGGTTGAAGTCGTGGAGGAGCTTGGGCGGGTCGAGGGCGTCGGCGCGGGGGCGGGCGACGCGGTAGAGGCAGCCGCCGCTGGTGTAGAGCAGGTGGTCGCGGTCGCGTTCGGCCCACTCCCAGTCGGGGCAGGCGATCCGCAGGCCGCGCCCTTCGTGCTCCAGCTCGTGCTCGTCCCAATAACAGCCCTTGCCGATCGGCGCGCCGACCTGCTCGTGGGCGCGCTTGCGGAGCCGCCAACCACCGCCGAGATCTTTGTCGAAGAGGGTGAGGCCCTTGCTTCGATCGGCGTCGGTGTGCTCGATGAGGCGCCAGCCGTCGCGCAGGAGGCGGTTGTAATAGACGCCGGGGCACTCGCCGCCGAAGTAGTGGGGCGGTCGGTGCTCGAGGTCGCGTTGGAGCTGCTTGCTGTCGCGGACGACGTGGTGGCCGTAGCCATCATTGAGCCAGTAGCGGGCGGGTCCGGTGAAGAGGCCGCCGCCGTGCCAGCCGTCGCCCTTGCGGAGCAGGACGAGCGCGCGCAGCCAGGGAGGCCGGGAGATCGCGGTCCAGGAGCCGCCGAGCGGCCCGCCGAAGCGGCCGTCCATCGCGAAGTAGATCAAGTAGCGGCCGTCGGGGGAGAGGTCGCAGCGGCGCTCGTAGATCCGGCCGCGCAGCCATTGGCCCTCTTCAAAGGTGTTCCGCTCGCGGTCCCACGCGATCAGGCACACCTCCTTGGAAGGGCCGCGGCGGAGCACGACGGCCCGCGAGCCGCCCTGCGCGAGCAGGACGTGCAGGCGCGCTGGGAAGGTGGGGACGCTCATGGTGCGGCCGAGCTTATCACCGCGGTGATGCGTCAAAATCGCGCCGAACGGGCGTTTGGGGCCACGTGGACGGTAGACCATAGGGTCTAGACCTTCCGGTCTAATGCGGCTACGTTGAGGCGATGGTGGAGGTCGACACGATGACTGGGGTCGCAACACTCGCGCCGCGGATGCCGGTGGGTACGCTGCGCCTGCACGGCGACGCGTTCATCAACTATCAGCTCAACCGGGTCTACGCGGAGGGCTATACGCGGGTGGAGGAGCTGCGGGCGGCGGCGGCGAAGATCCGCACGTTCGACGACTACGTCCGCGAGTTCACGGCGCTCGCCGACGTGGCCGAGGCCGAGGGGCGGCTGGCGAACGCGGCGTTCTATGCGCGGGCGGCGGAGTTCTTCACGCCGCCGCGCTCGCCGGCGAAGCGGGCGATCTATACGCGCTTCTTGGGGCTGTTTCACCGCGCCTTCGCGGCGGAGGGGATCGAGCGGATCGAGGCGCCTTACGGGGCGAGCGCGCTGCCAGTGTCGCTGCTGCGCTCGCGGGCCAGGGCGACCCGCGGGACGGTGCTGCTCTTCGGCGGCTTCGACTCGCTGATCGAGGAGTTCTTCGGGGTGTGGCAGGTGCTGGCGGCGGCGGGCTTCGACGTGGTGGCGTTCGACGGGCCAGGGCAGGGCGGCGCTCGCTGTCTCTACGGACAGGTCTTTGATCACGACTGGGAGCGGCCGGTGGCGGCGATCCTCGATCACCTGGGGCTGGAGGGCGAGGTGTCGCTGGTGGGGCTGTCGATGGGCGGCTATTGGGCGCTGCGGGCGGCGGCGCTCGAGCCGCGGGTGGCGCGTGTGGTCGCGTGGCCGCCGGTCTACGACTGGCTGGCGCCGCTGCCGTGGCCGCTGCCCGGGCTGGTGCGGGCGATGGTGCGGTGGCCTCGCTTCATGCGCTGGAGCATCCGCGCGCGGATGCGGCTGGCGCCGATCCTCAGGCACGTGGTCCAGCAGACGCTGTACATCCAGGGCGAGTCGGAGGACCTGGTCGAGGTGCCGCGGTGGTTCCTCGGGATGAACGCGGCGCACCTGCGCTCAGAGCAGGTTTTTGGGGACGTGCTGCTGATGGTGGGCGAGCGCGATCGCTTCCAACCGCCCCGGCTGATGGCGGCGCAGGCGAAGGCGCTGACGCGGGCGCGCAGCGTGACGACGCGGGTGTTCACGGCGGCCGAGCACGCAGACATGCACTGTCAGATGGGGAACCTCGGGTTGGCGGCGGGGTTCGTGGCGGATTGGTTGTCGGAGAAGACCGACGCGGCGCGCGCGGAGCGGCGATGAGCTGGGAGCGGGGGTTCGCGCACCGAGAGGCGCTGCTGGCGGCGGCGATCGAGGAGTTCGCGGCGCGGGGCTACGCGAAGGCGTCGCTCAACCGGATCCTGGCGGCGGCGGGGATGAGTAAGGGGCAGTTCTATCACCACTTCGCGGGCAAGGAGGCGCTGTACTTCGGGATCATCGAGCTGATGATCGGCCGTAAGCGGGCCTTCTTCGCGGGGCTCGGGGCGCAGCGGCCGGCGGGGGGGTTCTTTGAGGCGCTGCGGGCGCAGCTCCACCTGGGGCTGGCGTTCGCGCGCGAGGATCCGCAGATGGAGCGCTTCGCGCGGAGCTTCCTGGGTGAGCGCGGTCGGCCGATCTACCAGGCGGTGATGGCTCGTTATGACTTCGCGCGGCATGACCCGCTGCAGCAGCTCGTGGCCGCGGCGATGGCGCGCGGCGAGCTGACCGAGGCGCTCTCGCCGGCGCTCGTGGGGCGGGCGGTGTCGGCGCTGATGAACGCGGCGAGCGAGCTGATCGACGCGGGCTCGCTCGAGGACTTCGAGGCGGGGCTCGATGAATTCATGCTGCTGCTGCGGCGCGCGATCGGCAGGGAGGAGGAGCGCCTGGCCTGAGAGACAGGTCGTCGCCGTGGAGGTTCCGGACGACCTGAGGGTCGAAAAGTAAGAGATGACAACGAAGCTCGAGAGGCCAGCGACGAGGCCGCCGTCGCTCTCTTCGCCTCGCGGGCAGAGCGAGAACAACCCCTAAGAAAGATAAAAAAGTGCCCCGGACACCCGTATCCCGTTACCGTTGCTACCTTCCGGTCCTGGCGGAGTTGGCGGGAGTGACGTCGCCCGGGGCATAAGTCCGGCGATGAGCCGGGGCGGAGAGGGCGGGATTCGAACCCGCGGTGGCTGTTAACCACACATGATTTCCAATCATGCACCATCGACCACTCGGACACCTCTCCAGAGGTTTGCCTGCTTGTCGGCGCTGATTGTCAGGCTGCGGGGCTAGCGGAGAGGGAGGGATTCGAACCCCCGGTAGCTTTCGCTACACCTGATTTCGAGTCAGGCACCATCGGCCACTCGGACACCTCTCCAGGTCCACGCCCTGTCGGGCGGTGGGGTGGCGGAATCTATCAGCTTTCTCAGGTCGTGACAGGAGCGTCCGTGTGATTTTTGTCCCGTCGTCGCGTCGGTCCTGGAGTTGAGCGAGGAAGCTGCCGGAAGGTAGCTTTTTGTGGATGAACACCGTTAGCACGCGGGGCGTTGCGGTGTTCTTCTCGGCGGAGCGATCTCGTTGAACCCGAAGAACGCAAAGAAAAATCGGCTCGCGAGCGCGACCAGCCCCTATCTGCGGCAACACGCAGAAAATCCCGTGGATTGGTTCCCCTGGGACGACGAGGCGCTGGCGCTGGCGCGGCAGCTCGGGCGGCCGATCCTGCTCTCGGTCGGCTATAGCGCCTGCCACTGGTGCCACGTGATGGCCCACGAGTCCTTTGAGGATCCCGCGATCGCAGACCTGATGAACCGGTGGTTCATCAACATCAAAGTGGACCGCGAGGAGCGGCCGGACGTCGACGCGCTCTACCAAAACGTCGTGCACCTGATGGGGCAAGGGGGCGGGTGGCCGTTGACGGTGTTCTTGACGCCGGACCTGCGGCCGTTCTACGGGGGCACGTACTTCCCGCCGCAGCCCGCGCACGGGCGACCGAGCTTCGCGCAGCTCCTCCAGGCGCTGCATGAGGCGTACGAGGAGCGGCCGGAGGAGGTGGAGGCGCAGGCGGGGAGCTTCGTCCAGGGGCTCCGCGAGCTGGCGCAGAGCGTGGATGAGGAGGCGGCGACGATCGATCGCGGGGCGTCGATCGTCGGCCAGGCGGCGCTGGCGGACGCGGGGCGGCGCTTGCTCTCGCGCTTCGACCTGGAGTGGGGCGGGCTGGGCCGCCAGCCGAAATTCCCGAACACGACCGCGCTGGAGCTGCTGCTGCGGCTGGCCCGCGCGGAGATGCGGACGGCGACGCCGCTCGGGCCGGTGAGCGCGAGCGCGGCGCTGCGGCTGACGCTGGAGAAAATGTGGCGAGGGGGGATCTACGACCACCTGCGGGGGGGCTTCGCCCGCTACTCGGTGGACCGTTTCTGGCGGATCCCACACTTCGAAAAGATGCTGTACGACAACGCGCTGCTGATCGGCCTCTACGCCGACGCGGCGGCGCTGTGGCCCGAGCTGAGCTTCTGTCGTGAGGTGGTGGAGCAGAGCGTCGACTCCCTGATCGCCGACATGTTGAGCCCGCGCGGCACATTCTTCTCGGCGACCGACGCGGACAGCGAGGGCGAGGAGGGGAAGTACTTCGTGTGGCGACCTGAGGAGGTGCGGGCGGTGCTGGGGGCGGCGCGCGCGGAGCGGTTCTTGGCGGCGTACGGCTTCGAGCCGGGGGGCAACTTCGAGGGCGGGACGACGGTGCTGGGCTTCGCGCGGCCGCTGACGGCGCTGGCGGCGGCGCTGGGCACGGACGCGGCGAGCCTGGCGAAGGGGCTCGAGGAGGACCGCCGCGAGCTGCTGGCCCGCCGCTATACGCGGCCGCCGCCGCTGCGCGACGAGAAGATCCTGACCGCCTGGAACGCGCTGCTGATCTCGGGGCTGGTGCGGGCGTCGGTCGCGGCGACGGGGTGGGGCGACCAGGCTTCGGCGGCGGCGTGGGAGGCGTTGGCGGCGGCGGCAGCAGAGCGGCTGCTGGCGGCGCACTTGGACGTGCACGGGCGGGTGCTGCGCGCCGAATTCGAGGGCGTGGCGCATACACGCGGCTACCTCGACGACGTGGCGTTCTTGGCGCGCGCGTGCCTGGACCTGTACGAGCTGACGCTGGAGGGGCGCTGGCGCGCCGCGGCGGCGGCGCTCGCCCGCGACGCGCTCGTGCACCACGCGCGCAGCGGCGGCGATGGCTTTTATCTCAGCGCGGACGACGGCGAGGCGCTGATCGAGCGGATCGAGAGCCAGCACGACGCGGCGACGCCGAGCGGGCTGGGGGTGATCGTCGAGGTGCTGCTGCGTCTGGACGCGTTAGACGCGGCGCCGGCGGGGGCGAAGGCGGCGGCGCTGGCGGTGCTCCATCGCTTCCGCGGCGCGGTGAGCGAGCCGCTCTCGCGGGCGAGCTTGATCGGCGCGGCGCAGTGGGCGGATCCCTCGGCGATCCACGTGACGGTGCGGGCGCCGACGCCAGCGCTCGCGCAGCCGCTGGCGGCGCAGGTGCGCGCGGTGCGTCGATCGTTGGCGTCGCCGTTGACGCTGAGCTACGAGCCGGCGGCGCGGGTGGACGCGCTGATCTGCCGCGGTCAGGTGTGTGAGGCGCCGTTGGCCTCGCCGGAGGCGGTGGCGGCGGCGCTGCGTCGTTGACGAGGCGGGCGCTCAGGCCGGCCGGGGAGGCAGCGCTGCTGCTCGGCGAAGCCGGCCCAGTCGACGCCGGTGGGCTGGAGCTCGACGATGTAGAGAAACTCGAGGTTGCGGAGGTGGCTGACCTCGCCGACGCGCGCGCCTTGGGGGTTGTAGATGCCGATCTGGGCGCCGACGTAGCGCTTGTAGTCGGTGGCGATCACGGCGACAGGGCCGCGCTCGGCGAGCATCGACTCGAGCTCGCCGCGCTCTAAAAAGCCCTCGTTGTTGAAGGAGACGACGAGCACGCGGGCGTCGGCGTCGCGGATGATCCCGAAGAGCGCCTCTTTGGCGCGGCGGCGGCTGTTGAAGGGGCTCTGGCGCTCCTTGCAGTCGACGCGCTTGCAGGCGACGCCGTAGACCTCGGGCTTGTCCCAGGTGATGAGGGACTCCCAGACGTGGTAGTTGCCGAGGTAGCTGTGCTGGTTGTAGGGGGGGTCGAGGTAGATGACGTCGGCGCTGCGGCCGCGGATCTGCGCGCAGGCGTCGCCGCGGAGGGCCTCGCAGGGGCCGTGCGGGGAGGCAGGGAGCAGATCGGGGAGGCGCAGCTCGAGGTCGCGGTGGGCGCGTGGGGCCCAATTTTTTAAATAAGCCATCTGTACGCCGCAGGTGGAGTCGACGCGGTCGGCGGCCTCCATCAAGGCGACGAGCAGGACCGCCTCGAGCAGGGGCTCGAGGGACTTGTGGGCGATGGCCTCGCGGATCGCGTCGACGCGGGCGCCGTTGCGCGGCTGGAAGTAGCGGGCGCGCTCGCAAAAGGTCTCGCAAAAGTATCCGGGGCGGCCGGGTAGGCGGGAAAACTCGGCGAGCAGGAGGCGAGCCTCGCGCTCGTAGCGCTCGCGATCAGCGGCGACGTAGCAGGAGGCGAGGGCGTGGGCGTAGGCGTTGTGATCGTTGGCGACGACGCGCAAGCCGCGGGCCTTGAGGGCGTGGCCGACGCGGGAGGTGCCCGAAAAAAGATCAAAGACGCTGCGCACCCGCGGGACCGCGCCGATCACCGCGGTGAGCAGCGGCACCAGGGTGCGCTTGGAGCCGAGGTATTTGATCATCGATCGTCGCCGCGCCGCGCCGCGCCGGCATGATCGGGGATCACAGCGACGCGGGCAAGCGGGCGCGCTCCGCGGGGGCTCAGGGGCACATCGCTTCGTCGGAGGCGTCTTCGCAGTCGTCTTCGCCGTCGCACTTCCACTCGAGGGGGATCTCTTCGCCGCTGGTGCACTCGAAGACCGGGCAGCCCTGCTCGTCCGAGCCGTCCTCGCAGTCGTCGATGCCGTCACAGGCCCAGTCACCAGGGATCTGCGTGCGGTCGCCGCAGGTGAAGGGCGGCTTGTCGCTGCACTGCAGCGCGACGTCGAAGTCGGCCGCGTCGTTGGGCTCACCGCAGCGGGGGTCGGCGAAGGTGCCGAAGAGACAGTTGAAGAGCGCCTCCTCGTCGTCGCAGGTGCTCGCCTCCATACAGTCGTGGAACATGGCGGCGTAGGGCGCGAGACAGGCGGTGTACTCCAGCATGTCCGGGTACTTCTCGTCGTAGACGCCGCAGGCGCACTCGCCGTCGGCGGCGCCCACTTCGACGAGGCATGTGTCGAGGTCAGGGGCGTTACCCGCCGCGACCTCACAGGTGCAGTGGATCGTGAAGCCAGCCGCCATCGACGCGGCGTAGTCGAGGCAGGCGCCCGCGTCGCCGGTGGTGGTGTCGGTGGTGGTGCCGTCGGTGGTGGTGGTCATGCCGGTGGTCGGCATGCCGGTGCTCTCGCTGTCGGTGCCGGCGGTGGTGCTGGTGGTGTCGGTGCCGGCGGTGGTGGTGCCGCCGGTGGTGGTGCTCTCGGTGCCGCCTTGGTCGTCGCCCGCGCAGGCGGGCAGGGCGAGGGTGAGGGCGAGGAGGCCGCGGTAGGTCAAGACGTTGAGGTTCATCCGTCGACCATAACAGGCGCGGCGAGGCAGAGGCGCGCGGTCGCTAGAACCAGGCGTGCAGGCCGAGGGTGAGGGTGTTCTGTGCGCGCGCGTTCGCGAGGCCTTCGGCGTCGATCTGGCCGCGGAAGAAGGCGGGCTGGCGGGCGCGATCATGACGGAGCTCGAGCTTGATCGCGATGTGATCAGGGACGGGGCGGAGATCGAGGGTGAAGGTGCCGGCGGCGAACCACTGCGTGGGATCGTCGCTGGCGTAGGGGAGCAGGATCGGGGCGGCGACGCCGGACGCGCCTGCGCCGCGCTGCTCGCGGACCCACGAGCCGCGGGCGGCGAGGAAGAGCCATCGATACAGCTCGACCCGCGCGGCTCCAGAGGCGGCGAACCAGCCAGAGAGCCCGAACGTGTTGGGCTCGAGGCCGCCGTTCAGGTCAGTGAGCAGGCCGAGGCGGCGCAGGGGGGCGCCCTTGAGGTAGACGTTGAAGAGGTGGCGCCACGGCGCGCCCTCGGGGGCGCCGGTGGGGCGCTCGACGCCGGTCATGTAGACGGCGCCGAGGGCGAGGCGGGGGGCCTCGAAGCTATAAAGCAGGCCGATCGACTTTTGCCGGTTGTTGTCGAGGATGTTGTTCCAACCGTTGTAGAGCGCGAGCTTGAGGGTGTGCGCGGGCGCGGGCTGGACGCCGATGTGGATCCCCGAGTGATAAAAAGGGAGCGCGAAGTAGAGCGGAGAGTGCGACCAGTGCCAGTTGTCGCGGATCGCGAGGGAGTCGATGCCGATCGAGGAGAGGAAGACGCCGGCTTCGATAAAAATTGGGAGGCGTCGGCTCGGCCGAAAGCCGAGGTACGACTGCTGGATCGCGCGCAGCAGGGCCGCGTCGCTCGCGGCCGCGCCGTCGCTGCCCGGCTGGCTGGGCTCGGAGACGCCGTAGTAGGTGGCGGGCGCTTGACCGACCTGTAACGCGAGGCGGGCGTAGGCGCGGGGGCCGCCCAGGAGGCGTCGAGCGCGAGGTTCTGCAGGGTGATGGCGTTGTGGCGGTTGTCGAAGGCGCGGAAGTTGTTGATCCCGTTGCTGGGGCGGCCAAAGTTGTAGTTGTAATAAGTCTCGAGGTAGCCGGCGAGGGTGAGCTGGCTGTCGCCAGGGGCGGCGAGGGTGATCGGCCGGTGCGCGGGCGCGGGCTTGTGCGCGTCATGCTGGCGCTCAGCCTCGACGGGCGGCGACGCGGCCGGTGCGTCGCTGACGGCGGCGGCGAGGAGCGTGGCGACCAGGAGGTGCATGCGGCGGCGCGGAGAAGGTACGGGATCGAAGATCAGAGCGAGATCAATTTTTTAAGGCGTCGGTGAGGGCGCGGACGCGGCGGGGTCGAGGCTGCGGTGGAGGATCGCGGGCGGGGCGATCCGGTGCTCGAGGAAGGCGGCGTGCACTCGCTCGGTGACGTCGGTCTCGTAGGCCTTCTCAAATTGGACGTCGAGCACGTAGGCCTTGGCGCGCAGGCGGATCGCGGGGGCGCTTCCGACCATGATGAGGTTGACGGTGACCACCCAGGGCTTGTGGGTGTAGACGTAGCGGCACGAGAGCATCGCTTGCTCGACGAGGCGCTTGGCGAGCGGGAGGTCTTGATCGGCGCCGATGTGGAAGTCGATCTGGATCAGCATGTCGAGCGCGCCGGCGTTGCCGCTGGCGACGGCGTCGGTGAGGAACTTGTTGTTGGGGATCGTGACGACGTTGTCGTCGAGCGTGACGAGCCGGACCGATCGCAGGCCGATGGCGGTGATCTCGCCATAATAGTCGCCGAACGCGACGCGATCGCCGACCTGGAAGGGGCGGTCGACGATGATGGTGAGGCCGGCGAGGACCGAGGCGACGAGGTCCTTGAGCGCGAAGCCGATAGTGACGGCGGCGCCGCCGGTGAGGCCGAGCAGGACCTCGCGCGGGAGGCTGAGCGCGCGCACGGCGGCGATCGCGGCGATCGACCAGAGCACGAAGCGGCCGATCGTGGCGATCTGGTTGATGAGCAGGCGCTTGTCGAGGAAGCGCGCGCCTAAGCGCGTGAAGGTGCCGGTGAGCACGCGGATCGCGACGAAGGCGAGCGCGAGCACGAGGATCGCGCCGAGCAGGCCGCCGAGGCGGAGCGCGTCGATCGCGGCTGGCTGGGGGGTGAGGTCTGTAGGATCCACGGCTTTGAATTATTGATCGTCGAGGAGGCGCTCTAGAGCGCCTCGATGAGGTGGTTGCGGCGGAGGAAGCGGCCGATCGCCGGCAGCCAGGTGGTGGAGGGGCGGTAGCGCGGGCCAGACTTGGTGAGCACGCCCGACTCGCGCAGGCGCTCCAGCGCCTCTTCACAGGCGGCGAGGCCGAAGCGCAGCGACGCGGTGGCCTCCTCGGCGGTGAGGCTGTGGTGCCAGACGACGCTGGCGAGGATGAAGCGCTGCGGTTGGGTGAGCTGCTCGAGCTTGGCCTCCTCTGGGCGCCGGAAGAGGCGGACGCGCACGCGCTTGGCCTCGGCGAGGACGAGGGAGGAGCGCCAGCTCTCGAGCGCGACGGCGGGCGAGCCGTCGGCGTAGTCCCAGATGAGGCGCGCGTACTCGATCTCGGTGCTGATGAGCTGGGCGTGCGACTCGACGCCCTCGAGGCGGTCGACGATGAGGTCGTCGTAGCGGACGGTGTAGCCGGCGGCGGCGGTGCGGCGGCGGAGCAGCGCCGCGATCTGCTCTTCAGGCCAGCCCGAGAGCTCGACGCGGGCGCGGAAAGGGGCGGCGTCGCGGGCGGCCCAGCGCAGGAATTCATCGGCGAGGCGCGATATCGTGCAGATCCAAAACACCCGGGGGCCGGCGCCGATGATCAGCGCGCTGAGGGCGCTCCAGGCGGCGCGGGTGTCGACGCCGCGGAGGTAGAGGCGCTGGAGATCGTCGATGAGCACGAGCCGCCGCGGGCCGGCGCGCAGCCAGGCGATCAGCGCGTCGCGGCTGTGGGACGCGGCGGCGGGGGCGTCGAGGCCGCGGGCGATGAAGTCGAGGAGCGCGGCCTCGCTGGCGAGGCGGGCGCTGGGGCGCAGCAGGGTCGCGGGCAAGGCCTCGCCGCCGAAGCAGCGCCCGGCGGCGCGCAGCCAGGTGGTCTTGCCGACGCCGGCCGGGCCGATGACCAAGGCGGCGCCGAGGCGATCGCCGGCGGTCCACGCGGCGAGGTGATCGTTGATGTCCCGAAAGCCAGGGAAAAAATCGACGAGCAGCTCAGGCTCGTCGACGGGGGTGACGCGCAGCGCGAGCGCGAGATCGGCGGGCAGCTCGGCTTGGCTCGGCTCCTCGCCGCGGTGCATCGCCTCGGCGCGCTCGAGGCGGCGGCGGAAGAAGAAGGCGAGCGCCTTGCGCGACTGCTCGAAGCCGAGGATGAAGCGGCGGACCAGCCGGACGCTGGCGACGACCAGCAGGATGAGGAGCGCGAGGGTCGCGACGAAGAAGCCGTACCAACGATCTCGAGTGCGCCGCACCGCGTCGGCGACCGAGCCTTGCGCTTGGTAGGCGAGGTAAGCGTCGGCGATCGCGGCGCGCCACCAGCGGATGATCACGGCGGCGATCGGCAAGGCGCCGAGCCAGGCGGAGCCGAGGACGAGGCGGTACAGGTAGCCGCGGCCGAGGATCCGCTCCGAGATGGTGAGGAAGACGAGGATCGCGAGGGCGGCGCGGCCGATGAGGCGGAGCGAGGCGAGGATCCGCGCGCTGATGACCGTGCCCGGGCGCCGCAGGTAGAGCGCGTTGATCGATTGATGGGCGATCTGGAGCAGGAGGCGGTAGACCGCGTAGTCGACGAGGATCGCGTAGAGGAGCGAGACCTCGGCGACCTGCTGCGCCCCGGCTAAGAGCGGCCCGGCGATGAGCACGGTGGCGAGCAGGAGCAGCTCGCCGAAGAGGTGATCGAGGACGGTGATGACGCCCTGGAAGATCCGGGCGGCGCGCGCGTGCTTGGTGTGCCGGAGGAGGAGGCTGCGGATGCCGCGGAGATCGCGGCGGCCGCGGCGTTGGCCCATGTAGGCGGCGAGCAGGAGGAGGAGCAGCCAGGAGATCTGGGCGGCGAGGCCGGCGAGGGCGTAGGGATCGCTGAGCGCGGTGAGCAGGCGGTTGGGGGCGTTCGTGCGCTGGATCCGGTACCAGCGGACGGCGAGGACGAGGCGGTCGAGCTCGCGCTGGAGCTGGGCGATGCCCTCGCGGTCGAAGCCGAGGACGGCGCGGCGCTTAGCCGGCGGCAGTCGATCGAGCAGGGCGATCCGGGCGGCGTAGAGGCGCGACTCGTGCTCAAAGATCGCGTCGAGCTGGTCGAGGGCGAGCGCCTTGGACTCCTCGGCGAGCTCCTCGGCGAGCTGCTCCAGCTCGGCGGCGCGGCGGATCAGATCGGCGCGCTCGGCGACGGGGGCGCCCGATGGGGGGCGCAGCGCCGCCGGATCGGGCCGATAGCGCGGGACGTCTGGGTCGGCCTCGGCGCGGCGGAGGACGACGCCGAGGTGGTCGCGGCTGATCGTGAGGGCGTCGACGAGGGCGTCGTAGAGGGCCGTGGCGGCGTCTGAGCCGGGCTCGACGGCGTCGATCTGGGCGATCAGGTCGGCGCCGGGCCAGTCGCCGGTCCGGCGCTGGCGCTCGAAGGCGTGGCGCTCTTCGGCGAGGTGACCGCGGAGCTGGGCGAGGTCGCGGCCGACACCTTCGGCGAGGGCGCGCTGCTCGGCGAGGTGGCGCTGGTAGGCGGTCTGGGCGGCGAGGGCGGCGTCGAGGGCGCGTTGGCGGGCCGCCTCGGCTGCGCGCGCTTCGGCGGCGGCGTCGCGGACGGCGGCTTGGGTCTCGAGGGCGCCGCGGCGGAGTCGCGTGCGCTCCGCTTCGGCGTCGACGAGCGCGCGCCGCTCGGCAGGCGTGAGGGTGAGGATGGCGATCCTGGCCGCGATGAGCGATCGATCGAGCTCGGCGAGCTGGCGGGTGAGCGCGGCGACCTCGTCCTGCTGGGCCGCGTGGGCTGGTCGCTCCGCGGCGGCGGCGGGCTGGGGTTGGTCGGGCTGGGGTTGGTCGGGCTGGGGTTGGTCGGGCTGGGGTTGGTCGGGCTGTGTGGCGGGCGCTGGCGTCTCGAGATCGTCGGGCGTGAGCGCGAGGTCGGCAGCGTCGGGGGTGGGCGTCGGCGGGGGCGTGGGTGGCGGCGGTGGCTCGAGCTGGCGGCTCTGCTCCGCGAGCTGCACGCGGAGCTTGACGAGCTCGCTCGCGATCGCGGCGTCGTCGTCGAGATCGAGGCCGATGAAGGCGACGAGGTCGATGTCACTCCTTCCCTCCTCTGCTCGCGGGAGGTCGCCGGCGGCGAGGCGGCGCAGGTTGAGGAGCTCGCGCTGATGCGCGGCGATCTCCGCGCGCAGCCGGGAGCGCTGTTGGCTGAGCTGGTCGAGGTCGGCTGGGTCGAGCGGCTCAGCGTCGGTCGGGGGTGACGCTGCCGCGCTCACCAAGGGCCGCGCCCCGAGGAGCGCGAGCAGCAGCGCGACGACGAGGGGCCACCTGGGTGGAGAGCCCCGGGAGAGGAGCAGCATCCGCGGCAGAGTGGCAAAAAAGCGACGAGCTGGCCAAATTCGGTCGATCTCGAGGCGTTCAGCGGCTCGTCGCGCTGCGGCTGCGCGAGACGCTGCGCCGCGAGGGCGGTCAAGCGGCTGTGAGCGCCGCGCGATCGGGTCCTGTGACGCGCTGGCGCCAAGAGCCGCGTTCCTGGCGGTCTCCGCGGTGAAACCGGCGGATGGCTGCGGGGTCGGCGCGCCTCGCTTCGCCGCGGCGCCTGGAGGCTTGACGCGCTAAAGCGTCTCAGTTAGCTTCTCGCACCCCGCGCCGTAGTGCGCGGGTCTTGCGACAAATCAATCTTCCGGAGTAGCTCAGTCGGTAGAGCAGGCGGCTGTTAACCGCCGGGTCGGGGGTTCAAGTCCCTTCTCCGGAGCCATTTAAACAGCGGCCCCCAGGAGCGATCCTCGGGGCCGCTTCTTCTTCTCCCCGACAGTTCCGAGGTTTTGCGTGTTCGACGACCACTCCGCGCGCGTGGACAGTCGTTCCGCGCGCCAGGACCTCGGGCAGGTGCAGATGTACGTGAATTTCTTCGACCGCTTCCAGCGCGCGGAGCACGAGGCGAAGACCATCGGTATCGTCCTCTGCTCCGCGAAGAACGACGCGATGGCAAAGATCACCCTGCCCGAGAACAACGAGCAGATCCTCGCCGCTCGCTACCAGATATACCTGCCCACAGAGGAGGCGCTGCGCGCCGAGCTGGCCCGCGAGCGCGAGGCTGCGGAGCGCGCGCTACGGCTCGAGGCGAGCGTGAAAGACGACGACAAGGGCTCGGAGTCATCGCGATGAGACGACGACCCACGCCGGACGAGCCCGCACGCAACGACGTCGACGCGGCGCTCGCCGCACTGTCCGCTGACGCTCTCCGCGAGGTCGTGTGCGAGATGTTGCTCGAGCTGGACGACAAGGCTCACAGCAGCGCAATCAACGCCCTGATCCAACGTGCGGCTCGCGCCGGCTCCGGGTGGGCGCCAGGGGCGCTCAGCGACGACGAGATCGCCGAGGCACTCGCCTTCGCGAAAGCGGCCTACCGAGTCGGGCACGCGGATCCCTCCGACGTGGACGAGTACCTTCGACGCGCGTCCGGCGCGTTCCTCCGGAAGGACTACTCCGCGGCCCACCGCATCTTCGGCGCGCTGCTGCGACCCATCGGCGACGGAGAGATCGACCTCGGGCAGCACGAGATGGTCGACGAGGTGCTCGGCGCCGATACCACCGCGTGCGCAGCCCAGTATGTCGTCTCGACCTACATGCTCTCGCCTTCCGCAGAGCGCGCCGCCACCGTCCGCTCAGCGATCGCGGAGGTGCAGGGGCTAGGTCACTTCTGGGAGCCCATCCAGGAGCTGGAGCGCGTAGCCGTGGAGCCGCTCCCCGGACTCAAGGACTTCCTGACCGGGTGGCGTGCGCTCATCGCGCAGAAGCCCTCCGGGAACCGCAATCGCGACTGGGACACGGACGAGGACCGATGGCTCCGTGAGGTCGTCCAACGCATAGACGGCTCCGAGGGGCTGGGGAACATCGCGCGGACAACGAAGCGCGCCGAGGATCTCCGTGCGTGGTGCAAGAGCCTGGTCGACGCCGGCGAGTGGAAGGCCGCACTTCCGGCGTTCGAAGAGGCCGCCGGGCTCGTGACGGACAAGGACCACGCGCGAGGCGAGCTGCTCGACGGCGCCGCGTTGGCGGCGCAGCACCTCGGGCGCAAGGACCTTTCGGCATGGCTCGAGCGTGCCTGGCGCGCGGGGCCGAGCATGCTGCGCCTTCGCCGCTGGCTCGGTTCGGCGGGCAGCAAGGCGACCTTGCGAAAGCGGGCATCGGAGGCGCTTCGCGCGTGCCCGAAGCAAGCGGCCCGGCAACGTGCGTTCCTCCACTTGCTTCAGGGCGAAATCGAACCCGCGGCGAAGCTCCTGGCGGCGGCGCCCGGTCTGGGTTGGTCCAATGGCGAGCATCCCGGGCATCTGCTGTTCCCGCTGTTCACGCGGCTGTTGGGCAGAAAGAAGCACGCGACTTCACCGCGCACGGAGCTGATGGGGCACCGAGGGATGGAGCTCGAGGAGCTCGAGGCGATGACGGCCGACGAGAACGAGCCGCGTCTCGCCGCGCCCGAGGTCGATCAACTCCTGGAACTGGCACGCATTTCCAGCATCCCGAACGCCGAGACCCGGAGCGCCGTCATCGCGGCCATGCGTAAGGCTGCGGAGAGTCGGCTGGCTGGAGTCACGGAGCAGAAGCGGCGCCGCCACTATGGCCACGCTGCCGAACTCGTCGGGGCTTGCGTCTCGTGTGACCCCTCGACAGAGACGGCTCGTTGGGTTGCTGCGCTGAGGGCCGAGCACAAGAGGTTTCCCGCGCTCCGCGCCGAGCTCGACCGAGCCCTGGGTGCACTATGAGCGCGAAGGAGTACCCGCCTATCCCCGCCAGCGGTAGAGCAGCGACTCATGGACGCCAAGCTCGTGCGCGAGGGGCTGCGCCTGCTGCCGCTGGGCGCCGGCAGGCACCTCTCCCGTCGTGTGGCGCTTGACGGCGTGGTGTCGAGCGTGGAATACGGGCCGAGCGTCAAGGAGACCCACGTGATGCCCCAGAGCCCCGCAACAAGCCGCGTCGCCGACGACACCTTCGATAAAGGGATGGAGCGCTGGTGGGCCGGAGACCGACGCGGCGCGGTCTCGCTGTTCCGGCGCGCGCTCGTCCTCGATCCCAAGCACGGCCAGGCTCACAACCACCTGGGCATCGTCCGCTTGGAAGCGAGGCGGCTTCGGGAGGCCGAGCAGCACTTCCGTGCGGCGATCGAGGACGGGCAGCGTCACCTCGTGCGCGACGGCGCGGCGGTCCACTGGGGGGACATCGAGAACCGACCGTACCTGCGCGGCCTCGCGAACCTCGCGCTGGTGCTCGCCGAGCAGAAGAAGTGGGGCGAGGCGCTCGCGATCCACGAGCAGCTGCTGGCGCTCAACCCGAACGACAACCAGGGGATCCGCTACCTGATCGGCCCGGAGTACCTGCGCGTCGGCGACAATGACAGCGCCATCGCGGTCTTCCAGCGGTGCCTGGACGAAGAGGTGGGCTGCGCCTTCGGGCTGGCGCTGGCGAAGCTCCGCGCGCACGGCCCCTCCGCAGAGATCGGCGATGCGCTGCTCACCGGCTTCGCGGCCAACCGCTACGTCGCGCCGATGCTGCTCGGGGAGCGCTGGGAGCGCCTCGACGGGTTCCACGGCACGAACATGGCCGAGCCCGAGTGGGCTGATGACGTGATCGTCGCGCAGGCCGACCTCTGGCAGGCGGTGCCGCGCGGCGCCGAGCAGCTGCGGTTCTGGTGGGCGGCGCCTCCGGTCGCGACGTGGCGACGGCAGCTCGACGAGATCATGGTAAGCCTCAAGGCGCGCGCGCCGCTGAGCGAGCGCTCGGTGTTGGTCGCCGAGTGGAACGTCCTGCGGTCCGAAGCTACGATCCGCGAACTCGCGCGGCTCGTCCGAACGGCCTCGTAAGCGGGCCTCGTCGAGTCGAAGCGGCGATCAACGACGGCACATCGGCACAGTTCGTCGAGGTGCGGGTGACTCGTCAAGCGCCGAGCGTTTGCGCCCCCCCAAGGGGGTTGACACGCTCGATGGGGCCGCGATAAATCGGTATTCGTCGATTAACGATTTAGTGGCGCAGTGGCGGTACGCAGCGGCGATAAAGATGTTTGTGGGGCGGAGGGCTGCTGTCCGGCCGCGGGGCCGATGATGGGGCCTCCGCTGGAGGAGGCGGCGAGCGACGCGCTGCTGGCGAAGCTGGCGAAGGCGCTGGGGCACCCGGCGCGGGTGGCGATCATGCGGCTGCTGCTGCGGCGTGAGAGCTGCGTGTGCGGGGAGATCGTGGAGGAGCTGCCGCTGGCGCAGTCGACGGTGTCGCAGCACCTGCGGCAGCTCAAAGACGCAGGGCTGATCCGCGGCGAGGTCGAGGGGCCGCGGGTCTGCTACTGCGTGGAGCCGAGCGGGGTGGCGCTGCTGAAGGCGCTCATCGAAGGGCTGTGAGCGACGATGGGAGCGTTTGAGCGTTATTTGTCGCTGTGGGTCGCGCTGGCGATCGCGGCGGGTGTGGGGCTCGGGCTGGTCGCACCTGCGGCGTTTGAGCTGGTGTCGCGGCTCGAGTGGGCGCGCGTGAACTTGGTGGTCGCGGCGCTGATCTGGCTGATGATCTATCCGATGATGCTGAAGGTCGACCCGTCCTGCCTGAAGGACGTCGGCCGGCGGCCGCGCGGGCTGGCGCTGACGCTGGCGGTGAACTGGCTGATCAAGCCGTTCACGATGGCGGGCCTGGGGGTGCTGTTCTTCGAGCACGTGTTCGCAGGGCTGGTGCCGGCCGAGGACGCGCAGCAGTACATCGCGGGCATGATCCTGCTGGGGGTCGCGCCTTGTACGGCGATGGTGTTCGTGTGGAGCGAGCTCACCCGCGGCGACGCGAACTACACGCTGGTGCAGGTGTCGGTGAACGACCTGATCATGGTGTTCGCGTTCGCGCCGCTGGCGGGGCTGCTGCTGGGGGTGACGTCGATCGAGGTGCCGTGGGCGACGCTGATCGCTTCGGTGGTGATCTTCGTGGTGGTGCCGCTGCTCGCGGGGCTCGCGACGCAGCGGGCGCTCTCGCGCGAGCGGCTGGCGGCGCTGGGGCGGCGGATGAAGCCGACGTCGATGATCGGGCTGCTGCTGACGGTGGTGCTGCTCTTCGGCCTGCAGGCGGAGACGATCGTGGCGCAGCCGCTGCGGGTGGGGCTGATCGCGGCGCCGTTGATCCTGCAAAGTTATGGGATCTTCGGGATCGCGTACGGGCTGGCGCGGGCGCTGCGGCTGCCCTTCGAGGTGGCGGCGCCGGCGGCGATGATCGGCACGTCAAACTTCTTCGAGCTGGCGGTGGCGGTGGCGATCTCGCTGTTCGGGCTGGAGTCGGGGGCGGCGCTGGCGACGGTGGTGGGGGTGCTGATCGAGGTGCCGGTGATGCTGTCGCTGGTGGCCTTCGCGAACCGGACCAAGGGTTGGTTCCCGGCGGCGGCGGCGGCCGCGTAGGAGAGGGCGATGGCTGACGAAGTTACTGGCGAGGCGTCGTTGAAATTTAAGAGCGTGCTCTTCCTGTGCGTCGCGAATTCGGCGCGCTCGCAGATGGCCGAGGGGCTGGCGCGTGCGATCTTCGGCGACGAGGTGCGGGTGCAGTCGGCCGGCTCGGCGCCCTCACGGGTGAACCCGCTGGCGATCTCGGCGATGGCCGAGGTGGGGATCGACCTGCGCTCGCACAGATCGAAGTCGGTGGAGACGATCGATCCAGAGGGCGTGGACCTGGTGATCACGCTGTGCGCGGAGGAGGTGTGTCCGGTCTTCCTCTCGAGTCGGGCGCGGCGCCTGCACTGGCCGCTGCAAGATCCTGACCGGAAGGACGAGGCGCTGAGCGAGCAGGCGCGGATGGAGTTTTTTAGGGCGGCGCGTGAGCAGATACGGGCGCGCCTCGAGGTGCTCGCCGCGCTCCGCGACGCACCCACAGGGCCCGACCCGCAGGCGATGCCGGCCGACAAGGAGCCGGTGCTCCTGAGGACGTCAGAGGTGATGGAATGAGCGCGACATTCAAAGACGAGGAGGCGGGGCCGCCGCGGCTGGCGCGGCCGGTGTTCGCGGCGGAGGCGACGGGGCTGCGGGTCGATCCGCCGAAGATCTTGATGCTGTATGGGTCGCTGCGCGAGCGCAGCTATAGCCGGCTGCTGGCGGAGGAGGCGGGGCGGATCCTCGAGGAGGACCTGGGCTGCGAGGTGCGCTTCTTCCACCCGCATGCGCTGCCGATCAAGGGGCCAGGGCTGGACGACCACCCGGAGGTGCAGCGGCTGCGGGAGCTGTCGATGTGGTCGGAAGGACAGGTGTGGTCGTGCCCAGAGATGCACGGGGCGATCACGGGGGTCTTTAAGAATCAGATCGACTGGATCCCGCTGGCGGTGGGGGCGATGCGACCGACGCAGGGGCGGACGCTGGCGGTGATGCAGGTGTGCGGGGGGTCGCAGTCGTTCAACGTGGTGAACACGCTGCGGCTGCTGGGGCGCTGGATGCGGATGTTGACGATCCCGAACCAGTCGTCCGTGGCGAAGGCGTATGAGGAATTCCACGAGGACGGGCGGATGAAGGACTCGCCGTACCGCGACCGCGTGGTCGATGTGATGGAGGAGCTCTATAAATTCACGCTGCTGACGCGCGACCACCGGGACTTCTTGGTGGACCGGTACAGCGAGCGCAGAGAGGCGCTGACGAAGGCGGCGGCGCGGGACCCAGGGAACCCGAAGCATCGGATCGGCGCGCAGGGGCTGTGAGGGGCCGCGGATCGCCAGGGTCGAGTCCGCGCGATCACGGGGTTTGACATCGAAGGGCGGGTCCGGGAGCCTCGGGCGCATGGACGAGCGCTTTGATGTGGTGATCGTGGGCGCGGGCGTGTCGGGGGTGGGCTCGGCTTGCCAGCTCGGGCGCGCGCTGCCAGAGGCCTCCTACGTGCTGCTGGAGGGGCGTGAGGCGATCGGCGGGACTTGGGATCTCTTCCGCTACCCGGGGATCCGCTCCGACTCGGATATGTACACGTTCGGCTACTCGTTCGAGCCGTGGCCCGGCGATAAGTCGCTGGCGGACGGGGCGTCGATCCGCGAGTACGTGCAGGCGACGGCGCGGAAGTACGGGGTCGACCCAAAGATCCGCTTCGGGCACCGGCTGGTCCGGGCGTCGTGGTCGAGCGTGGAGGGCTGCTGGACGCTGGAGGTGGCGCGCTCCGACGGCTCGACGACGCGGATCCGGGCGAATTTTTTGTGGATGTGCACGGGGTACTATCGCTATGAAGCGGGCTATACGCCTCAGTTCGCGGGGATTGAGGGGTTTGGGGGGCAGGTGGTGCACCCGCAGCGTTGGCCCGAGGCGCTGGACTACCGCGGCAAAGAGGTGGTGGTGATCGGCAGCGGGGCGACGGCGATGACGCTGGTGCCGGCGATGGCGAAGCAGGCGGGGCACGTGACGATGCTGCAGCGCTCGCCGACGTACGTGATGTCGCTGCCCGCGCGCGATAAGGTGGCGGCGGCGCTGCGGCGGGCGCTGCCGGCGCGGCTGGCGTATCGGCTGGTGCGCGCGAAGAACCTGGCGCTCGGGTCAGCCTTCTTTCAGGTGTGCCGGCGCCGCCCGGAGCAGGTGCGTCGCTGGCTCTTAGGACAGGTCCGCAGCAAGCTCGGCGAAGAGATGGTGGCGGCGTTCTCGCCGCGCTACAAGCCGTGGGACGAGCGGATGTGCTTCGTGCCGGATGATGATCTGTTCGTGGCGATCCGCGAGGGCAAGGCGTCGGTGGTGACAGACACGATCGAGCGCTTCGAGAAGGACGGGATCCGCCTACACGGCTCGGGGCGGGCGCTGAAGGCGGATATCGTGGTGACCGCGACGGGGCTAGAGCTGCTCTTCCTCGGCGGGGCCGCGCTGGTGGTCGACGGCGCGGCGGTGGAGCCGGCGTCGCGGATGGCGTACCGCGGGATGATGCTGAACGATGTGCCGAATATGGCGTTTATGGTGGGTTACACGAACGCGTCGTGGACGCTGCGGGTGGACCTCGTGGCCGAGTATGTGTGCCGGCTGCTGCGCCACATGAAGGCGACTGGGGCGCACGAGGTGCGGCCTCGGCTGCGTGAACCTGCCCCGATCCAGTGGACACCCTCGATGAGTCGGAAGTAGAGAGGGTGCAAGGCCATGAGCAAGAAGAAGAGACGAATTTTCACGCCGGAGCAGAAGGCCGAGGCGGTCAAGATCGTGAGGACCGCGGGCAAGCCAGTCGGGCAGGTTGCCCGCGAGATGGGCTTGACAGAGACCGCTCTGCGGAACTGGGTGAGGCAGGACGAGATTAACCGCAACCCGAACCCGCAGGGACCGCTGACGACGGACGAGCGGGCCGAGCTCGCCCGGCTGCGCAAGGAGCTCAAACGGGTCGAGATGGAGCGAGATTTCTTAAAAAAAGCGGCGGCCTTCTTCGCCAGGGACACGTGAGCATCTTCGAGGTGATCGCGGCGGAGGAGGCCGACTTCCCGGTCAAGATGATGTGCGAGCTGCTCGAGGTCGCGAGGAGCGGCTACTACGCGTGGAAGGGGCGCGATCCCTGGAGAGGGCGAAGGAGAACGAGGCGTTGACCAAGGAGATCGAAGTGATCCACGGAGAGAGCAGGAAGACCTACGGCAGCCCGCGAATCCGCGAGGAGCTACGCGCACGCGGTCGCAAGGTCAGCCGCAAACGAGTGGCGAGGATCATGCGGCAGAAGGGCATCTACGGCCGCCAGAAGCGAAAATTCAGGAATACCACCGACTCGAACCATAAACACCCCGTGGCCGACAACGTCCTCGCTCGCAACTTCACCGTCGACAAGCCCGACAAGGTCTGGGTGGCCGACATCACGTACGTTTGGACCCTCGAGGGGTGGCTCTACCTGGCGGTGATCATCGACCTCTTCTCGCGCCGCGTCGTCGGCTGGTCGATGGCCGAACACATGCGCGCCGAGCTGGTCCAGGACGCGCTGAGGGCCGCCCTGGGGCATCGTGAGCGGTCGGAGGATGGGCTCCTCTTCCACTCGGACCGGGGCTCTCAGTACGCCGCGAACGACTACCGCGAGGCCCTGCGCGCGGCGGGCATCGAGTGCAGCATGAGCCGCAAGGGCGAGTGTTGGGACAACGCCGTCGCCGAGAGCTTCAACAGCACGCTCAAGACGGAGCTGGTCCACCGGACGATCTTCCTCTCGCGAGCGACCGCGAAGACGACGATTGCGGAGTGGATCGAAGTGTTCTATAACCGCCAGCGTCGCCACTCGACGATCGGATACTCAACCCCGGTCGCCTTCGAGGAGAGCTTCTACGCCGGGACAGTGGCGAAGCAGGCGGCATAACCACGGTGTCCACTTTTTCGGGGCAATCCCAGCGTGAGTCGGTGGAGGCGGCGCCGTTTATGGACCTGAGCTCGGGGTACATCCAGCGGGCGGTCGGTCGGCTGCCGCGGCAAGGGTCGAAGCCGCCGTGGCGGCTACGACAGAGCTATGTGCGCGAGCTGCTGGAGCTGCGGCGCTCGAAGGTGGAGGACCCAGCGCTGGAGTTTCGCCGGGGGTCTTGAGGCGGGCTCTCACCGCCGCCGAGGCGCGGGTAGAGGTGGCCTTGTCGCCAGGTTCGAAGCGCCTGCGATCGCGAGCGCGCCGCTCGAGACGCGGGGCTACTCGCCTTGGAGGCGCTGCATGGCGCGGGCGTGGGTGCGTTTGACGGTGGCGGGGCTGGTGTCGGGGGTGTCGGGGGCGCTGGGGGCGGCGATCATGGCCGTGGGTTGGGGCTGAGAGGGCTGGGGCGCGGGGCCGAGGGTGGGCAGGGCCTTGCGGAGCTTGATGAGGCCCTCGGCTTGGGCCTTGAGCTCGGGGTCGCTGAGCTTGATCGCGGCCCCGCGCGCTTCGGGTTCGGCGCGATCGAGGAGGGCGTTGGCGGCGGCGATCTGGCCTGACCTCGCGAGGGCGATCGCCTCGACGGTGGCGGCGTCGGCGAGGGCGCGGGCGATCTGACGCTCGACCTCTGGGTCGCGGCTGGCAGCGATGGCCGCAGGATCGGCGCTGGCGCGCGCAGCGACGAAGATCCGACGCTCCAGTGCGCCGGCGCCGACGACGGCGTCCTGAAAATTGAGCACCGCGTCGAGGAGCTCGAGGGTGACGCCGCCCTGGTGCGGGCCGACGCGCAGGCGGACGATGAGGTCGCGGGTGCTGCCCTCGCTGAGCTCGCCAAGGCCGAGCTGGAGGCCTCGGTTGGCCATCGCGGCGCCGCTGTGGCCGACGACGCCCTCGATCGTGACGCCAGGGCCGGGCAAGAGGGTGAGGGTAAGGTTCCGGGCGGCGAGCTGCTCGAGGCGCAGGACCTCATCGCGGAACACCGCAGCGACGGCGGCGCTGTCCTCGATGAAGTGAAATTTGCCGCCGGTGTGCTGGGCGAGGCCAGAGAGCAGGGTCTCGTCGTACTCGAGGCCGAGCCCGAAGGCGGTGACCGAGACGCGCATCGCGGCGGCTTGTTGGCTGAGGGCGGCGATCATGGAGGCGTCGTTGGGGACGCCGTCGCTGAGGAGGACGACGCGGTTGACGCCGTCGCTCAGGTAGCCGCGTTGGGCCTCGGCGAGGCCAGCAGCGAGGCCTGCGGCGAGGTCGGTGGTGCCGCGCGCGGTCATCTCGGCGATCCGCTGGTGGATGGCGTCGCGGCTGTCAGGGTCGATGATGGTGGCGGGCACGAGCACGTCGGCGCGGGAGTCGAAGGTGACGACGGCGAAGTGGTCGCCCTCCGCGAGGCCGTCGACGAGGGCGCGGGCGGCGGCGCGGGCGTCGGCGATCGCTCGACCCTCCATCGAGCCGGAGGTGTCCATGACGAGGACGACGCTGATCGGCGGGCGCTTGGCTCGCGCGAGCTCGGCGGCGTCGATGCGCAGGCGGACGCGCAGCTCGCTGGGGCTGTCGGCGGCGATCAGCTCCTGCGCGAGGGCGCTGGTGAGGCTGACCAGCGCTGGATCAGCGGCAGGGGCGACGGCGACGACGGGATCAGGGAGCTTGGTCGAGGTGACCTGCTTCTTGCAGCCGAGCGGCGCGGCGAGGCAGAGGGCGAGGAGTAAGGGCGAGAGCGTGGTGGTGCGGAGGATCATGGCTCGGTCGGTGCTTCGAGCCTGAAACGCGGGGCTGGTCAGGGCGCTTACACGGGCGCTGACGATCATCCGTGGGGCTCGACCTTGCGCGCCTCGCGATCGCGGACGATGAGGCGGAGGCCGGTCGAGGCGCTCGGAGCGTGGGGCTTGTGATGCTACGAGGAGGGGTGGATGATCGCCGGATGATCCGCTCAGAGGTCTCGGTCGTCGCCCTGTCTTCGCTGTTCGCGGCGCTGCTCGCTGGCTGTGGTTCTACCGAGACGGGGTGCGAGGGCTATGAGCCGCAGGAGAACACCGTGCTGCTGGACCTGCCGCGGGCCGACTACGACGCGTTGAGGATGGGCGAGGCGACGACAGGTGGGTCGACGGCGGGGGAGACGACGACCGATGGTTCGACGTCGGACGGTTCGACGACCAGCGATCCGACGGGGGGTGAGGGGCTCTCGGACGCGGAGATCTGCGCGCAGGTGTGTGCGGCGAACTACGGCGAGGCGCCGGTCTCTTGCTCGGTCGCGCCGAAGAAGGACGACCCGATGAACATGCTGGTGAGCTGCGTGTATCTGTCGATATGTATCGGCGGGCGCGGGCACGAGGGGGTGCGCTCGTGTGGCGCGGCGGCGGGTGTTGTCCTCAGCGGCGCAGCGGCGTGGTTGGCTCGCGCGACGCACGACGAGGGGGCCTCGGTGCGCGCGTTCGAGGCGCTGGCGCAGGAGCTGGCGGCCTTGGACGCGCCGGCCGAGCTGGTGGCGGCGCTGGAGGCGGCGGCTGTGGATGAGGTGCGGCACGCGGCGATGATGGGGGCGATCGGGGCGCGGTTCGCGGCGCCGGTGGTGGCGGTGGAATTTTCGGAGGTTGATCGCTCGCGGCCGCGCTCGCTGGTGGAGATCGCGGTCGAGAACGCGGCGGAGGGTTGTGTGCACGAGACGTGGGCGGCGCTGGTGGCCGCGCACCAGGGGCGCGCGGCGGGGTCGCCGGAGCTGCGCGTTCTTTTTGGGGAGATCGCTGGCGATGAGGCGCGGCACGCGGCGTTGGCGTGGGCGATCGATGGGTGGCTGGCGACGCGGTTGACGGCGGCGGAGCGGGCTCAGGTGGCGGAGGCGCGGCGCGCGGCGGTCGAGCGATTGTTGGCGGGGGCGCCGGAGCTGCTGTCTGCGGTCGACGCGGAGGGGCGGGCGCTGCTGGGTTTGCCTTCGGCGGCGGCGGCGCGCGGGCTGGCGCGCGGCTTGGACGCGGCGCTGTGGTCGGCGGCGGCTTGAGCGCGGGCTCAGGGGCGGAGGAAGGCGAGCGCTCGAGCGTGAAGATCGGCGGGTGCCTCGAGGTGCAAAAAGTGGCCGTGGCCGGGGAGGACCTCGAGGGTGAGCGGGGCGCGGCTGGCGGCGGCGCTGCCGTGAAAGAGGCGGGGGCCGATGCAGCCGTCGTCTTCGCCGGCGAGCACGAGGGCGGGGACGGTGAGGGGCCGGTGGGCGAGCTCGAGGCTGCGGCGGAAGGAGGCGAGGTGGCGCGGGAGGAGGTGGCGGTAGTAGGCGAGGGCGGCAGCGGCGACGCCGGGGGCGGCGAAGAGGCGGCGCAGGGCGTCGCTGCGCGCGGGATCGATGGGGAGGCCAGGGCTCCAGTCGCGCCAGAGGCGGTCGATGAGGGCGTAGTTGTCGGCCTTGAGGCGGCGCTCAGCGAGGCCAGGGAGCTGAAAGAGGCCGATGTACCAGCTCCGCCGGAGCTGGCGAAGGTCGCTTGGGAGGTTCTTTAAAAAGATCGAGAGGGGCGGGACGGCGAGGGCGATGAGGCGGTCGATCCGCGAGGGAGCGAGGGCCGCGGCGGCGTAGGCAGCGATCGCGCCCCAGTCGTGGCCGATGATCGAGGCTCGGTCGGCGCCGAGGGCTTGGATCAGATCGAGGAGGTCGCGGCCGAGCTCGACCAGGTCGTAGCAGCCGTCGACGGCGGGAGCAGAAGGGGCGTAACCGCGCAGGTAGGGGGCGACGGCCCAATAACCGGCGTCCGCGAGGGTCTTGAGGAGGGGGACGAAGGAGTGGGGGTGATCGGGGAAGCCGTGCTGGACGAGCACGAGCGGGCGCTGGCCTGCGGCGCTTCGTTCGGGCAAGCACTGCAAAAATGCGGCTCGGCGACCGCGGATCGTGAGCTCGTGGTGGGGGTGCATGCGCGTCGCCCGTGGAGGCGCTCGGCTAGGCTTCGCCTCCTGGGGCGGGCTCGTGGTCGGGGGCTTGGGCGGCGCGGGCGATGTTGGCGCGCAGGCCGCGGGCGACGAGGTACTGCTCCGAGCTGGTGACGCGGGTGTTTTTGGCGTGGTAGGGGCGGGCCTCTTGGAAGGCGCGGCGGATCGCGGCGATCAGCTCGGGGAAGCGGCCGCCTTGAAAGACTTTGACGACCATGTGACCGCCGGGGCGGAGGATCTTTTGGGCGATCTCCAAGGCGCGGAAGGCGAGCTCTTCGCTCCTCCACTTGTCGTTGTGGCGATCGCCGGTGGTCTGGGGGGCCATGTCGCTGAGCAGGACGTCGAAGCTGCGGTCGGTCGGCGGGACCCACTCGAAGACGTCCGCGACGATGGTGGTCGAGCCGGCGGGCAAGGCGATGGTGAGCGGGCGCAGGTCGACGCCGTAGAGCTGGCCGGTGGGGCCGACGCGCTGGGCGGCGTATTGCAGCCAGGAGCCGGGCCAGGCGCCGAGATCAATGACGCGGGCGCCGGGGCGAAAGAGGCCGAACTTGCGGTCGATCTCCTCGAGCTTGTACACCGCGCGCGCGGCGAAATTCTCGCGCTTGGCCCGGAGATAGGCGGGGTCGTGGCGCGCCGCTCGGTCTGAGAGTTTGGGCCTGGCAGGCATGACGCGGCAGTGTAGCGCGGGCGCTCGGATCAGCTCGCGCTTGAAAAGGAACGGGAAAGGAAAAAAGAACGGAAAAAGAAAAAGAAAAAGAAAAAGAAAAAGAAAAAACCGCCGGCGCGGTGGCTCGGCGGTCTGATCACCCCCGCGGGGGCGGGCGGCGTTAGGCCTTGTTCTTGCCGGCCCGGATCGCGGCCTTGACGGCGTGGCGGATCAGGACGTAGCCGTTGTTGGCGCCGGGGATCGCGCCGCGGACGAGGATGAGGCCCTGGTCGGCGAGCACCTTGGCGACCTTGAGGTTCTGCTGGGTGACGGTCTCGGCGCCCATGTGACCCGACATGCGCTTGCCGAGGTGGACGCGGCCGGGGGTCTTGCGGCAGCCGATCGAGCCGCCGTGGCGGAAGAACTCGTGCTGGCCGTGGGTGCGCTTCTCGCCGGCCATGTTGTGGCGCTTCATGACGCCTTGAAAGCCCTTGCCCTTGCTGGTGCCGGTGACGTCGACGAACTCGCCCTCATTAAAGATGCTGACGGGGACTTCGGCGCCGACGGGGTGCTGGGCCAAGACGGCGGCAGGCACGCGGAACTCGCGGACGCGGTAGCGGGGGGTGACGCCGGCGGCCTTAAAGTGGCCGAGCTCGGCCTTGGTCGCGCGGTGCTCCTTCTTCTCGCCGAACGCGAGCTGGACGGCGATGTAGCCGTCACGCTCGGCGGTGCGGTGGGCGGTGACTGCGTTGCCGCCCGCCGCGAGCACCGTGACGGGGACGCGCGTGCCGTCCTCGAGAAAGATCTGCGTCATTCCAATCTTCTTGGCGATCAGCCCAAGTTGCAGGTTCATCGGTCGGCCTTTTTTCTGCTGCTTTGCCCAACCCTCGTCTTCTCTAAGGTGAAGAAGAGAGGAGAATTGGGGCTCGTCACGGGCTCGGCCCGCGCGGGAGCGGGACTATGGGCTATCTCGTCGTCAGCCGTCAACTGTCGGCGACAATTTCCGCGCTCAGGCCGGGAGGCAGCGGGAGGCGGAAGGCGCTGGCGGCGGCGACGGCGACCTCGCAGGCGAGCTCTCGCGGGTCCTGGCCGCGTAAGGCCGCGATCTGGGCGCAGGTGAAGGCGACGTAGGCGGGCTCGTTCTTGCGGCCTCGCATGGGCACAGGGGCGAGGTAGGGGGCGTCGGTCTCGACGAGCAGGCGCCCGCGTGGGCAGATGCGGGCTGCCTCACGCGGCCCGGTGGCGCTGGGGAAGGTGGCGATCCCGGAGAAGGAGAGGAAGAAGCCGCGGTCGAGCCAGGCGCGGGCCTCGTCGGCGGTGCCGGTGAAGCAGTGGATGATCCCGGGGAGGGCGGGGGGATCGGCGTCGACGATCGCGAGCGCGTCTTGGTGGGCGTCGCGGATGTGGAGCACGATCGGGCGCGCTAGCTGGGCGGCGAGCTGGAGGTGGCGAGCCATGGCGCCTCGCTGTACGTCGCGCGGGGAGCGATCGTAGTGGTAGTCGAGGCCGCTCTCGCCGATCGCGACGACGCGGGGGGAGCGGGCGAGCGCGGCGATCTCCGCGTAGGCGGCGTCGTCGAAGGTGTCGGCCTCGTGGGGGTGCACGCCGATCGCCGCGTAGACCTCGGGGTCAGGGCCGGGATAGGCCTCGGCGAGGGCGACGGCGGCGCGGACGCTGCGCCGCGAGCAGCCGATGTGGATGATCCGCTCGACGCCGGCGGCGACGGCCCGCGCGAAGGTGGCGGGCAGGTCGTCGATCATCGGCGCGTAGTCGAGGTGGGCGTGGGTGTCGACGAGGTGCGGGAGGTGCGGCGGCGGCGTGCTCACGGGCGCGGAGCATAGCGCCGATCAGGAGGAGGCCGCGGCGAGCGCAGCGGGTCGTTCAGCCGAAGAGGCGGGCGAAGAGGCCCTTGTTGGTGGCCTTGCCCTCGAGCCACTTGGCGCGGCTGCGGATCGCCCCGGCGTCGCGGAAGCCGACGAGCGCGTCCTTGATCTCGCCGCGATGGACCAAGAGCAGGGTGGGTAAGGAGCGGACCTGGAAGGCGGCGGCGAGCTCAGGGTGGCGCTCGGTGTCGAGCTTTAAAAAACGGACGGGGGAGCCGACCATCTCGGCGGCGACGGACTCGAAGTGCGGCGCCATCATCCGGCAAGGGCCGCACCAGGCCGCCCAGAAGTCGATGATCGCGGCGGGGCCGTCGGGGGACATCAGGGCCTCCAAGGCCTCTTGGGTGTCGATGCTCTGGACCGCCTCGTCGCTCATGTCGCGCAGTCTATCCGCGATGGCGCCGGCTCAGTAGATGTCCGTGCCGTGGTAGCCGGCGGTGACCGAGGCGAGGGAGGTGAGGAGCTGGCCGCTGAGCGCCTCTTCATCGAGGGTCGCGAAGTCGACGCCGTGGAAGAAGGCGTCGTAGGCCTTGCCGATGGTGACCCGCGGGTCACCGCCGTCGGCGGCGATGGCGTACGGGAGGGCGCCTGCGCCGGCCTTTTGCAGATCGACCTCGACGGCGCGGGTGCCGCTGCTGGTGAGCAGGAAGCCGACCTGCACGTCGCCCTTGCGGGCGACCCCAGAGAGCAGCACCGAGACGCCCTCGAGGTCGACGGCGGTGGGGATCTCGATCGGGGTCGCGACGGCGTCGGCGTCGGCCTTGCGGTAGGGGCCGTACTGGACCAAGAGGCGGCAGTAGTCGCCCTCAGGGGTGGTGATCGAGGCGACGTTGAGGACGTCGCGGTCGGTGAAGGAGATGTGCTCAGGAGCTGGCCCAAAGACCATGTCGGCGCTCCGGGTGGTGCCGTCGCACTCGACCAAGGAGACCCCGGTGATCACGAAGTACCCGTCGAGGATGTCGACGCTCCACCCTTGATCGTTGACCCACGAGCGCGGGCCGCCGTTGACCCCAAACTCAGGGTAGGCGCCGTCGACCGGGCTGCCGTAGTGCGCGGAGAAGATATCCACCTGCACGAGCTTCTCGCCGAAGAGCTCGCAGCCGCCGCCCGCGGCGAGGAGGCCGGCGAGGAGCAGCGACCTGGCGCCGGTGGTCGAGGGTCGGAGGGCGCGGGGCAGGCTCGGCGTGATCGACATAAGTGAGGGGAAAAACTACCGCGAAAGCGCGGCGCGGTGGGCGGCGAGTTGTCGCGGAATTTTGCCGCGTACGGGGCAGATACGGGCCTACAGGGGCCCACTCCGCGGAGGAGGATCAACGCGCGCTCTTCGTCGGCCGGCGAGCCGCGGCGCCAGGCCGCCCGCGCGCCGCTGGCGGGCGCGCGCCCGAATTCGTGGCGGGGCGCGCGCTCGCAGGGACGGCCCTCGCGCTCGCGCCCTCGGGCGGGATCAAGCAGCCTGGCGCCATGCCGATCAGGTCGCGGCGACCCGCGCGGCGCAGCGCCTCGCGGGCGTGCGCGTGATGGTTGGGATCCCAATAAAGAAGGAGCGCCTTTTGTAGCTTCTTCTCGCGCAGGTCCTTGGCGGTGTAGACCGGCTCGCCGGTGAAAGGATCGAGGCCGGTGTAGTACATCGAGGTGGCCATCGACATGGGGGTGGGGATGAAGTCCTGGACCTGGCGCGGCCTCATGTCGCGCTCCTTGAGCCAGAGCGCGAGCGCGATCATGTCGTCGAGGCCGCAGCCAGGGTGGCCGGAGATGAAGTACGGGACGAGGTGCTGCTCCTTGCCGGCGGCCTCGCTGGCGCACATAAACCCGGCGGCGAAGCGCTCGTAGCTGGCGATCCCGGGCTTCTTCATCTTGTCGAGCACGCCGTCGCGTACGTGCTCAGGGGCGACCGAGAGCTGGCCGCCGGTGTGGTGCTCGGCGAGGGTGCGGATGAACTCGGGCGAGCGCTCGGCGAGGTCGTAGCGGACGCCCGAGGCGATGAAGACGCGGCGGATCCCGTCCTCTCCGCGGATCTTGGCGAGCACGTCGAGCAAGGGGCCGTGGTCGGTCTGGAGGTTCTCGCAGACGCCGGGGTGGACGCAGGAGAGGCGGCGACACGCGCGCTCGATCGTCTCGCTGCGGCAGCGCATCTGGTACATGTTGGCGGTGGGGCCGCCGACGTCGGAGATGACGCCGCGGAAGTCGTCCATGCGCCGCAGGGCGCGGACCTCGCGGAGGATGCTCTCGGCGCTGCGCGACTGGATGATCCGACCCTCGTGCTCGGTGATCGAGCAGAAGGTGCAGCCGCCGAAGCAGCCGCGCATGGTCACGATCGAGTGCTTGACGGTCTCAAAGGCGGGGATCTTGGCGTCGCCGTAGATCCAGTGGGACCTGCGCGTGAACGGGAGGTCGTAGAGGCCGTCCATGTCGGCGGTCTCTAAGGGGAGCGCGGGCGGGTTCAAGTAGATGGCGCGGTCGCCGTGCGGCTGGATCAAGGGGCGGCCGTTGCCAGGGTTGGTCTCGTGCTGGAAGGCGCGCGACATCGCCGAGAACGCGGCCTTGTCGGTCGAGACGGCCTCGTAGCTGGGGAGCAAGAGGGGGCGGCCGTCGCGGACGTAGCGGCTGGGCTCCACCGCCTCCCACTCGCCCTTGCCGAGCATGTGAGCGGTGCCGCGGACGTCGCGGAGCTCGCGGACAGGCTCGCCGGCGGCGAGGCGCCTGGCGATCTCCCAGATCGGGCGCTCGCCCATGCCGAAGACCAAGAGATCGGCCTTGGCGTCGAGCAAGATGCTGCGCCGCACTTGGTCGCTCCAGTAGTCGTAGTGGGCGATCCGGCGGAGGCTGGCCTCGATGCCGCCGAGCACGATCGGGACGCCGGGGAAGGCCTGGCGGGCGAGGTTGGCGTAGACGATGGAGGCGCGGTTGGGGCGCATTCCGAGGGCGCCGCCCGGCGAGTAGTGATCCTCGGAGCGGATCATCTTCTGCGCGGTCAATTTGTTGAGCATCGAGTCGAGGTTGCCGGCGGTGACGCCGACGAAGAGGCGCGGGCGGCCGAGGCGGAGCAGCTCCTCTGGGCCGCTCCAGGCGGGCTGGCTGATCATGCCGACGCGATACCCGCGGCCCTCGAGGAAGCGACCGATGAGGGCGCCGCCGAAGGCCGGGTGGTCGACGTAGGCGTCGCCGTTGATCAAGAGGATGTCGAGCTGATCCCAGCCGCGCGCGGCCATCTCCTCCGGCGTGGTCGGCAGGAAGGCGCGCAGATCCCGGGGCGGGAGGCTCTTGGAGGGGCGGACTTGGACCAGGCTCATCTGGGCGACAAGGTAGTGGATCCGCGCGCTCGCGCCCAGGGTGGCGCCTGCGCGGCTTGACGGCCGCGGCCTGCGTTTGCCAGCCTTACGCGCCCGCGTGAGGACGCGCCGCGATGAACCTTCGGCAAAAACACTTCATCGACTCGCACAAGTGCGCGACCTTGCCGGCGACGCTGGCGATGATCGCGTTCTACGGGGCGTGGGAGAACCCGACGGCGTGGGTGTACCTGGGGCTGCACGGCAGCTACGGGCTGATGTGGGCGCTGAAGAGCCGGTTCTTCGGCGACCCGCAGTGGGAGAAGCCGACGACGCTGGCCTATGGCGTGCAGATCTGGGCGGCGTTGACGCTGTACTGGTCGGCGCCGTGGCTCATCACGGCCTACGACGTGCGCGCCCCGGGGTGGCTGCTGGGCGCGGCGATCGTGACGTGGGCGCTCGGGGTGTTCTTGCACTTCACGAGCGACATGCAAAAACATGTGCACCTGCGACTGGCGCGCGGCTCGCTGCTGCGCGACGGGCTGTGGGCGCGCTGTCGGAACCCGAACTATTTGGGCGAGCTGCTGATCTACGCGGGCTTCGGGGCGCTGGCGATGCACTGGCTGCCGCTGATGTGGTTGGCGGTGATGGTGGTGGGGCTGTGGCTGCCGAACATGCGCCGCAAGGACGCCTCGTTGGCCCGTTACCCGGAATTCGCGGCGTGGAGGGCTCGCTCCTGCTTGTTCATCCCGTACCTGCTGTGAGCCCGGCGGGGCTGGCCTGCGCGGGGCTGGGCCGGGCGATCGGCGGGCGCTGGCTGTACCGCGGGTTGAACCTGTCTTTAGAGGCAGGTTCGATGACGGTGATCGTGGGCCCGAACGGGGCCGGCAAGTCGACGCTGCTGCGCGACCTGGCGGGGCTGCGCGCGCCGCACGTGGGGACGATCACGCTGGGCGGGGCGCCGCTGGCGACGATCAGCGCGGCGACGCGGGCGCGGCGGCTCGCGTACCTGCCGCAGCAGACGCCGCTCAGCTACGACCTCTCGGTGGCGGAGGTGGTGATGTTGGGGCGGACGCCGGCGCTTCCGCGCTTCGGCGCGCCTGGCCCCGCCGACCGCGCCGCGGTGGCCGAGGCGCTGGCGGCGACGGGGCTGACGGGGCTGGCGACTCGGGGGATCGAAGGGCTCAGCGGGGGCGAGCGCCAGCGGGTGATGCTGGCGCGGATGCTGGCGAGCGGGGCGCCGCTGCTGCTCCTGGATGAGCCGACGAGCTCGCTCGATATCGGCTTCGCGCTGGGCTTCTTGGCGCTGTGTCGGCGATTGGCGGGCGCGGGGCGGGCGCTGGCGGTGGCGCTGCACGACCTGGACCTGGCGCGCCGACACGCAGATCAGGCCGTGCTGCTGGTCGGTGATGGTGAGGTCCGCGTGGGCGCTCCGGCGGCGATCCTCGGGGGCGAGAGCGTGAGCGCGGTGTTCGGGGTGCAGGCGCGGGAGATCGACGGCCACTTGGTGTTTGAAGGCGCGGGTTGAGCCGCGGCGTCGGCGCTTGCGCGAGGGCCCTGCGCTTGCGAGACTGCGGGCGAGCGGAGGCGCGGTGTCTGATCAGTCGTACGAGCTCAAGATCCACTACGTCAGCAAGCCCGCAGAGACCCGGACGATCCGCGAGCCGGTGATCACGATCGGTCGCGACCAAGGCGATATCATCCTGGGCGACGGGCAGGCCTCCGGTCGCCACGCGGAGATCCGCTTGATGGGCGGCCAGGTGACCGTGCGTGACCTGGGGAGCACCAACGGGGTGCTTCTGAATGGGGTGCGGACGCCGATCTTCAACGCGGAGCCGGGGCAGACTTTTGTGTGCGGGCAGACCTCGCTGACCGTGTTGGCGATCCATGGCGCGCCGAAGGGGTTCGGCGGCGGTCGCACGATGATCGCGATGGGCGCTCCTCCAGGGATGCCGGGCGCGGCTCCAGGGCTCGCGCGGCCAGGGTTCGCGCCGCCCGGAGGGTTCGCGCCGCCCGGAGGGGCGCCGCCGATGGGGCCGCCGGGAGGGTTCGCGCCGCCGATGGGGCCCCCGGGGATGGGGCCGCCGGGCGGAGCGCCGCCGATGGCGCCGCCGGGAGGGTTTGCGCCGCCGGGAGGGGCGCCGCCGATGGCCCCGCCGGGCGGGTTTGCGCCGCCGGGAGGGTTTGCGCAGCCGGGAGGGGCGCCGCCGATGGCCCCGCCGGGAGGGTTTGCGCCGCCGATGGCCCCGCCGGGAGGGTTTGCGCCGCCGATGGCGCCGCCGGGAGGGTTTGCGCCGCCGATGGCCCCGCCGGGAGGGTTTGCGCCGCCGATGGCCCCGCCGGGAGGGTTTGCGCCGCCGATGACGCCGCCGGGAGGGTTTGCGCCGCCGATGGCGCCGCCGGGTGTGGCGCCGCCGGGGGGCTTTGTGCCGTCGATGGCTGGACCGGGGGGCCTTGGGCCGAGAGCGGGCGTTGGGGCGCAGCCGAACCATCCGGCGGCGTCGTTGCTGAGCGGTGGGCCGGCGATCGCCGTGGATGAGGCTGGGGCTGTCGGGGCCGCGTCGGCGGGCGGGCCGCAGGCGGTCGCGGGTCCCGAGGCGCTGCTGGCGGGCGGGCCGCAGGCTCCGGCGGCGTCGTTGTTAGCGGGCGGGCCGACGCCCGCGCCGATGCCCTCGTATGATCCGCCAGCGAGCCCGCCTGGGGCGCTGCTGGTGCCGCCGGCGCCGACCGTCAAGGGTGGGCGCGAGTGGCTCTGGATCGGCCTCTTTGTGCTGGTCCTGGTGATCAGCGGCGCGGCGGGCTACTTCCTCATTTTTCTGAGGTGACTTGGCAGTCGCGAGCCCGCCCCGCGGGCCTCACTCGATGGTGAGGCCCATGCTGGTCGCGTGGACGAGCTCGACGCGGCTGTGGACGCCGAGGCGCCGGTAGATCTGGCGCACGTAGGTGCGCACGGTCGAGAAGGAGAGGTTGGTGTGGCTGGCGATCTGCTTGTCCGTGCAGCCGGAGATGACGAGGCGGGCGATCTTGGCGAGGCGCGGCGGCAATTGGATCCGGCGCGGACCGGCGCTGCTCTCCTCGCTGCGCTCGGGGACCAGGAGGATGAATGTGCCGTCCTCGGTCTTGAGCTCGAGGCGGTGGTGGGCCCACTCCTCCAAGCGCTCGGGGCTCGGAGGGTCGCCTCCGAGCAGGGACTCCGCGTGATCGTTCATGTGGACGACCTGACCGCTGGCGTCGGTGAGCAGCGCGGGCCGGCGGTAGGAGCCGACGAGGTCGATCAAGGCAGAGCGGATCTGCGGTGAGGCGGCGGTTTGGTCGTTCCAGGTGGTGTGTTCGGCCGTTTGAGTGGTCATGGACTCGGTCATCGTCTGGGGATCTCGCGCCGATAGAGGTCGGTGCCCGCCGAAGTGAGGATCCAGCGAGGACCTCCACGGCGACTTGGTTGTGAGATCTTGGGGCGTGCCGATCACGGAAAATGAAGGCTCCCCAAAAAAAAGATGAAGCGCGCCGGTTGCGCTCCCGAAAGCAGCGGCGTAGGGCGCGTTTTGGGGGTTTTAAGGCGGCTGAGCGGTGGCGTTGAAGCAAGAGTGCGCTGGCGCTCGGGCTCAGGTCTCGTCCGCGCACTCAGACTCGCCGAGCTGCTCGCGTAGCGAAGTCACCCACTTTTCCAGGTCGCTGAGGGTGGTCTTGAGCAGGGTCGGGGAGCGGGCCAGGACCTTCATCCGGTGGGTGAGCAGCTCGCGGGCGCGGCGGAGGCGCGAGCGGGCGGTGCCTTCAGGGATGCCGAGCACTTGGGCGAGCTCGGGGGCGGCCATGTTCTCCCAATAATACAGCTCGAGCACGACTTGGGAGTCGAGGGGGATCCGCCTTAATGCCTCCAAAAGCAGGCGCTGCTCCTCGTGGACGGCGATCACGGAGCTGGGCGAGGGGAGCAGCTCGTCGATCGAGGTGACCTCGAAGTCGGGGACGGTGTTTTGGTCGATGCGCTTGGCGCGAAAATGCTCGCGGAGGATGTTGTGGGCGACCGCGAAGAGGTAGGTGCGGAAGCTGGACTGCTTGCGGAAGCGATCGCGACCCTCGATGCAGCCGAGGAAGGTGCGCTGGATCAGGTCGTCGACGCCGTCGCCGACCTTGTTGGCGAAGAAGCGGCAGATCGCCTCGAAGTGGCGCTCAAAGAGGATGTTGCCGGCGTTGCGGTCGCCAGCGCGCCAGGCGTCGAGGAGGTCAAAATCGGTCGGGACGTCGACGATCTTGGGACTTTAGCAGAGGAGAGGCGGTGATCGGCGCGGAGACTTGATAGGATATTGCCGTGGGGGAAGTCTCCAGCGGGGATCTCGACGCGAGCTTCGGCGCGAGCCGGCCGCGCGCGACCAAGATCGAGGCCCAGCAGTTGAAGGAGTCGGTGCGCTCGCGGCTCTTCGGTACGAGCGTCGATTCGCCGCAGCTTGGGGACTTCACCATCCTCCGGCGGATCGGTCGCGGCGGCATGGGGGCGGTGTATGAGGCCTCAAGCCCCCGCGGCGGACGCGTCGCTTTGAAGACGCTGCGTGGCTTCAGCCCGGCGGCGCTGTATCACCTCAAGCACGAGTTCCGGGCGCTGGTGGGGCTGTCGCACGAGAACCTGGTCAGCCTGCACAAGCTGGTGGTGCAGGGCGACCAGGCGTTCTTCACGATGGAGCTGGTCCACGGCGTCGACTTCGTCCGCTACGTGCGCGGCGAGGAGCCGCCGCGCGCGCCGCTCTCGGCGGAGGGGCTGCTGCGCCTGCGCGCCGCGCTGCCGCAGCTGGTCGCCGGGGTCGCGGCCCTGCACCGCGCGGGCAAGCTGCACCGCGACATCAAGCCTTCAAACATCCTGGTCACTGGGACAGGTCGCGTGGTGCTCCTCGACTTCGGCTTGGTCCGCGACATCTCAGAGGTTTCGGCGCTGACGAGCTCGAACGAGAGCTTCGTCGGCACGCCGGCGTACATCGCCCCGGAGGCGGCGAGCGGGGCGCGGTTGACCGAGGCGGGCGACTGGTATGGCCTCGGGGTGGTGCTCTTCGAGGCGCTGGTCGGCGAGCTGCCGTTCTCGGGGACCGGCTTTCAGGTGCTGGTGGAGAAGTGCAACGAGGCGCCGCCGCGGCCGTCGAGCCGCGCGAGCGGGGTGCCGGCGGACCTGGACGCGCTCTGCTGGGCGCTGCTGGCGCGTGAGCCCGGGCAGCGGCCGGCGGTCGACGCGTTGGTCGCCCAGCTCGGCGGGGAGCCGGCGGCGGCGCGGCGGGAGGCGCGAGGGCCGTCCGCGGGCGGCCTGGTCGGCAGGGATGAGCACCTCTCGCGCCTGCGCGGGGCCTTCGACGCGGCGTGCTCGCGCCCTGGGCCGCGCTTCGTCTGCCTGTCGGGTCCGCCAGGGCACGGCAAGTCGGCGCTGCTGCAGGTGTTCCTCGAGGAGTGCCAGCAGGGGCAGGACGCGCTGGTGTTGAGCGGCCGCTGTTACACGGCGGAGACGGTGCCGTTTCGGGCGTTCGACCCGCTGATCGACGCGCTGACGGGGGCGCTGCTCGAGCTGCCGCCAGAGATCGTCCTGGCGCTGCTGCCAGCCGAGGGCGCGGCGCTGGTCCAGCTCTTCCCGGTGCTCGGGCGGGTGCCTGGCCTCGCCGCTTGCGGCGCGCCGGCGCTGGCGGAGGAGGATCGGGCGTCGACGCTGCGGCGGGCGTGCGAGGCGCTGCGCTGCTTGCTCGGCCGGCTGGCGTCGATCAGGCCGCTGGTGCTGGCGATCGATGACCTCCAGTGGGGTGACGACGACTCGCTGGCGCTGATGGGCGAGCTGTTTAAGCCGGGGGTGAGCGCGCCGATCCTCGCGGTCTTCGCGGTGCGCAGCGGCGACCAGGCGGGCGAGTGGATCCTGCGGGCGCTGAGCGAAGGCTGCGGGCTGCCGCTGATGTACATCGAGGTCGGCCGCTTGGAGCCGGAGGCGGCGGTGTTGGTCGCGCAGCAGCGGCTGGCGGCGTCGGCGACGACGGCGGCGGGGCCCGGCAGCGCTGAGGCGATCGCGGCGGAGTCGGACGGCTCGCCGCTGCTGATCGTCGAGATGGTCCGCTACGTGTGTGACGCGGGCGGGGCGCCGCGCGGCCGGGTGCGCTTGGACGAGGTGCTGCGCGAGCGGATCGACGCGCTGGCGCTGGGGCTGCGCGGGCTGCTCGAGGTGGTCGCGGTGGCGGGCCTGCCGATCGAGCTCGACCTGGCGGCGCAGATCGCCGAGCCAGACGGCCGCAGCGCGGCGCTGCGGGCGGCGCAGTGGGCGGCGCTGCGATCCGCGAGCTTGGTCCGCGCGGGGCTGCGCGGCGGTGAGGACGTGATCGAGGTCCAGCACGAGCGGATCCGTGAGCTGGTGCTCGAGGGGATCGGAGCAGGGCGGCTGCGGTCGATCCACGACGGCCTCGCGGCGGCGTTGATGAGCCGCGGGGCGGCGCCCGAGCTGCTCGCGCGCCACCTGCGAGCGGCGGGGCGGCTCGCGGAGGCGCTGGCGCAGACGATCCTGGCCGGTGAGCAGGCGATCGCCGCGCTGGCGTTTCGTCGGGCGATCAGCTTCTTCAACGCGGGCCTGGAGATGAGCCCCGGCGCGGAGCAGGCGCGGGAGCTGCACCGCCGGATCGGTGAGGCGCTGGTGCTGCTGGGGCGCGGGGTCGAGGCGGCGGAGCACTTCGGCCGGGCTTCGATCGGGGCCGCGCCCGCGCAGGTGTTGGCGCTGCAGCGGGCTTCAGCGCTGGTGCTGCTGCGCTGCGGCGAATTCGAGCGGGGCCGCGCGGCGATGCGAGCGGTGATCGACGCGGCGGGCGAGACATGGCCGAAAGGACAGCTTCATACGGCGGCGGCGCTGGCGGCGGCGCGGCTGCGGCTGCGGCTGCGCGGGGTGAGTCCGGCGAAGCGTCCCGACCTGTCCCAGTCCGCTCGGATCCGCCTGGAGGCGCTGGAGGCGGCGCGTGAGGGGCTCTCGTCGGTGGAGCCGGCGCTGGCGGCGCTGTTCCAGGCGCGTTACCTGCTGCAGAGCTTGGCGGTCGGCGACCCCGACCACTTGGCGCCCGCGCTGGCCGGGGAGGCGGCGTTCTTGGCGTACTTCAGCGACAGCATGCGGCCGATCGAGCGGCTGGCGGAGGCGCGGGCGCTGCTGAGGAGCGCCCGCAGCCCCCGCGCGCGGGAGTCGATCGAGCTGTGCACGGGCGTGGTCGAGTTCTGCCGCGGCGAGTGGGCGCCGTGTTTGGAGGCGCTGGCGCGGATGCGCGCGCTCGGGCTGGTACACGACGGGTCGGGGTATATCGCCGCGTTGGCGGGGTTCTTCGAGCTGAGCGCGCTGTTCTTCCGCGGGCAGTGGCGGCGCATGAGCGCGCGCCAGCGAGAGATGCGGCGGGCGCTGGGGGAGTCCGGGGACCGAGTGGCGATGACGTCGCTGCAGGTCGGCTTCTCGGTGTTCACGCTGCTGGCCGAAGATCGCTGGCAGGAGGCGGAGACGGGGCAGGAGGCGGCGCTCGCGGGGTGGCCCGCGGGGGGCTTCTCGGCGCAGCGCACGTGGGCGTTCCACGCGGCTCGGGCGACCGATCTCTACGCGGGCGATCCGGAGCGGGCCTGGGCGCGCTGTGAGGCGGCGTGGCCGAGTTATCGACGGATCGCCCGCCACTCGGGGCCCTTTATCCGGGCGCAAGGGGCGCTGTGGCGCGGCAATGTGGCGCTGATGGGGGCCCTGCCGGGAGCGAGCGGCGATCCGCAGGGGCGGCTGAAGGTCGCCTCGCAGATGCGCCAGGCGCTCGCGGCGGAGGTCTCGCCGTGGGTGCGGCCGTTCGAGCGCCTGCTCGCCGGCGGGATCGCCCGCGCTCGCGGGCAGATGGAGCAGGCCGCGGCGGACTACGCGGCGGCGATGACGTTGTTCGAGGGGCGCGGGATGGAGATCTGGTGCGCGGCCGCGCGTTGGCGCCTCGGTGAGGTGCTGGGCGGGGCGAAGGGGCGGGCGCTGCTGGCGGCCGGGGCGCAGCGGGTGGCGGATGAAGAGGTCGCGTGGCCGGCGCAGATCGTCGCGGCGCTGGCGCCTGGCTGTAAGTAAAAAATACGGACAACAGAAGAAGAAGCGCCGCCGAGGCGGTGGCGCTCGACGGCTCGGTGTCGCCGCGCGAGGCGGCTCAGGGGGCGCTCAGACGGCGATCAACCGGGGTTGATCGTGCACATGTTCGAGCAGGTGTCGTTGTTGTTGGTGTTGCCGTCGTCGCACGCCTCTCCGGCTTGCAGGATCCCGTCGCCGCACTTCGGGAGCTTGCAGATGTTGGTGCACGCGTCGTTGTTGACCTGGTTGCCGTCGTCGCACTCCTCGCCGGGCTGCTTGAAGCCGTCGCCGCAGACGGGGAGCTTGCAGGCGTTGGTGCAGAAGTCGGTGTTGACCTGGTTGCCGTCGTCGCACTGCTCACCGGCCTGCTTGTAGCCGTCGCCGCAGATCGGCAGCTTGCAGAGGCTAGTGCAGCCGTCGGTGTTGACTTGGTTGCCGTCGTCGCACTGCTCGCCGGGCTGCTGGAAGCCGTCGCCGCAGACGGGGAGCTTGCACTGGTTGGTGCAGAGGTCGCTGTTGCTCTGGTTGCCGTCGTCGCACTCCTCGCCGGGGCCCTTGAAGCCGTCGCCGCAGGCGGCGAGCTTGCACTGGTTGGTGCAGAAGTCGAAGTTGCTCTGGTTGCCGTCGTCGCACTGCTCGCCGGGCTGCTTGTAGCCGTCGCCGCAGGCGGCGAGCTTGCACTGGTTGGTGCAGGCGTCGAGGTTGTTCTGGTTGGCGTCGTCGCACTCCTCGCCGGGGCCTTGGAAGCCGTCGCCGCAGAAGTTGAGGGTGCAGTCGAGCTTGCAGGTCTTGTTGTTGCCGTTGTTGGGGCCCTCGTCGCACTGCTCGTTGCCCTGCCAGATGTAGCCGTCGCCGCAGGCGGGGTTCTTGCAGTTGAGGAGGCAGTTGCCGGCGTTGTTGTTGTTGACGCCTTGGTCGCACTGCTCGCCGGGCTGCAGGAAGCCGTCGCCGCAGGCGGGCAGCTTGCAGGCGTTGGTGCAGCCGTCGTTGTTGTTCTGGTTGCCGTCGTCGCAGGACTCGTTGGGGGCCTTAAAGCCGTCGCCGCAGAAGGCGTTGGTGCAGTCGAGCTTGCAGTAGCCGCTGTTGGAGTTGGCCTGGCCGTCGTCGCACTGCTCGTTGCCCTGCCAGACGAAGCCGTCGCCGCAGGCGGCGCTCTTGCAGTTGACGAGGCAGGAGCCGGCGTTGTTGTTCTGGTTGCCGAGGTCGCACTGCTCGCCCTTGCTCATCTGGACGAAGTTGTCGCCGCAGATCGGGAACTTGCAGAGGTCGGTGCAGTTGTCGTCGTTGTTGCCGTTCTTGCCGTCGTCGCACTCTTCGTTGGGATCCTTGATGCTGTTGCCGCACTCCTCGAGCGTGCAGGTCGGCGAGCAGCCGTCGCCGGCGACCTTGTTGCCGTCGTCGCAGCCCTCACCGGGGCCCTTGTCGCCGTCGCCGCAGACGTTGAGCTCGCAGTTGGCCTTGCAGGCCTTGCCCTCGCCGTTGTTGACGCCTTGGTCGCACTCCTCGTCGCCGGGGGGGAGGTTCCAGACGTAGCCGTCGCCGCAGAGGGCGAGCTTGCACTCGAGGGTGCACTGGGACTGGTTGCTGTTGTCCGGGCCGTCGTCGCACTGCTCGCCCTTGGGCGGCTGGATGAAGTCGTCGCCGCAGACGGCGTTGGTGCAGTTGTTGGTGCAGAGGTCGAAGTTGTCGGCGTTGCCGTCGTCGCACTGCTCCATGGGGGAGACGAAGCCGTCGCCGCAGCCCGCGGGTTTACACGCGTCGGTGCACTCGTCCTCGTTGTTGGAATTGCCGTCGTCGCAGCCCTCACCGGGGCCTTGGAAGCCGTCGCCGCAGACGTTGGGGGTGCAGTCGAGCTTGCAGGCGTTTTGGTCGGCGTTGTCGGCGCCGTTGTCGCACTCCTCCTTGGGGCTCTTGTCGCCGTCGCCGCAGATGTTGCTCTGGCACATGAGGTTGCACTCTTGGCCAGGGCCGTTGTTCGCGCCGTCGTCGCACTCCTCGCCCTCCTTGGGGTCGACGACGCCGTCGCCGCAGGGGGTGCCGCCCATGCTGCCGCCGCCGGTGGGGTCGGTGGTGGTGGTGGTGCCGCCTTGGGAGTCGCTCATGGAGCCGCCGAGGGACTCCTCCGTGCCTCCCATCGACTGGCTGCCGCCGTCGGTGTCGCTCTCGCTGACGCTCGCGGTGCCGGTGGCGCTCTCGCCGGTGGTGCTGCTCTGGCTCTCCCCCGCGGTGTCGGAGACCTTACCGCCGCTGTCGCCGCTACAGCCGAGGAAGGCGCAGGCGGCGAGGGTGAGCAAGGCGGTGGAGACGGAGGTGAGGGATCGCTTGTGTAGGTGCATAGGCTGAGGATCCTGGTTGAGGGGCAAACTTTGACACCGGCACGGTAACGTATTGCCGACATCTTCACGCGCGCGGCTGCTCCCGCGCGGTTGTCCATTTCTTAGGACAAGCGTCGGCCGGCACCCGGGCGGATCAACGCGCGGGTCCGTTCGAGGCGCATAAAGACGAGGACGCCAGGCTCTCGCCGGGCGCCCTCGCCACGCTCGCGCTCGCGATCGCGGCTGCGCCGCCTAGACGCCGCTGAGGCAGCCGTCGCAGACGGTGATGTTGCCGCGCTTCTCCGAATTCGGGGCGTCGGTGGCGCTCTCGACGTAGTCCTCGGGGCCGTTGTTGTAGAAGACCGCCTCGCAGCCGTTGGAGACGGCCGAGATCGCGTACCCGGCGCCGTTGGGGGCGGACGGGCCGGGATAATTGAGCACGATGTCGGCCTTCCACGGGGTTTCCGCGCTCTGCGTGAACTCGCAGCTCGGGGCGGCGCAGGTCGGCATGGTCGCGGTGCAGTAGAGAGCGGGGTCGGCGTTGGTCTGGCCGTTCTTGTCGTTGCGCAGGCCGATCGACGACCAGACGCTGCTGGTCGGCATGTCGATGGTGATCTCGCCGGCGTACGGGTCGAGGGCCTCGACCTTGAGGTTGCCGAAGCTCTGACAGGGGCAGTCCTTACTCCACGGCGCGGGCGCGCCCTCAACCTGGAAGGTGTTGCAGGCGTCGATCTGCTGGGCGGTGCAGGTGGGGCCGGGGGTGAGCTCGCGGCAGAAGTGAATGTCGGCGCGGCCGCTCGAGAGCTTGATGTCGGCGCTGCCGCAGAAGTTGGTGAGCTTGACGTCGCCGCGGAGCTTGTAGTTGGGCTCCTCGGTGTTGTCCTCGGTGGCGATGTTGATCTTCTGGCGGTAGGCCTTGGGCAGGTGGACGCGGAGATCCGCGCCGGTGCGCACGGGCTGGCTCTGGCCGTCGTAGTAGACGTAGACGGCGCAGGCGTCCTGCCACACGTCGCCGGCGGTGCAGTCGAGCGTGGGGTCCATCTCCGACGGCCGCTGCGGGTTGGAGGAGGTCGCGTAGGCCCAGAGGGACATCTTCGCGGCGGTCTCGTCGGCCTCCGCTTGGTTGCGCTGCCAGGTGTAGCGGCGCATCTCGATGGTGATCGCCTCGGCGTCGAGGTCGAAGAGGACCTCGATGTCGCCGCGGTTGGCGAAGTTGGACATCGCCGCGTTGCCGACCCGCCGGCCGATGGTCAAGCTCTTGACGTCCGCGAGCGGGAAGGGCCGGTTGTCGACGACGGTCTTCCACTCCTCGCGGAAGGGGCTGTCGCCGGTGAGCCCGCTGTCGTCGTCGCCGCTGTTGCCGCTGCAACTGAGGGTGGCGGTGAGGGCGGCGACGGCGAGGGCGCTACCGAACAGGGGGGCCAGCGTTGCTTTCTTCATGGTGCTCCGTGCGATCGAGAGGGCGAGGATAGCGTGACGCGGCGACGGCCACAATCCAGGGTTGGCGCGAGCTGGCCGCTTTTCGGGCTTGACCAGCGGGGGGCCGGCGGGCCATGCACGCAGGCGCCGCTCTTCTTTGAGGTCTCTGATGTCGAACGTACGTGCACAGCCTCCCTCCTCCGCGCCCGCTGAGGGCCTGCGCCCGCCGCCTGGCCAGCTCGACCTGCCCGCGCTCGAGCGGGAGATCTTGGCGCTGTGGGCCGAGGGGAAGATCGAGGAGCGCTGCTTGCAGACCTCCCAGGCGGGCCGCAAGAGCTATGTGTTCTTCGACGGGCCGCCCTTCGCGACCGGGCTGCCTCACTACGGCCACTTGCTGGCCGGCACGATCAAGGACGTGGTGCCGCGCTTCTGGTACATGCGCGGCTATCAGGTGGAGCGCCGCTTCGGCTGGGACTGCCACGGGCTGCCGATCGAGAACCTGATCGAGAATGAGCTGGGGGTGCACGGGCGGGCGGAGATCGAGGCGCTGGGGGTGCCGGCGTTCAACGCGGCCTGCCGCGCGGGGGTGCTGCGCTTCACCAAGGAGTGGGAGGCGGTGGTCAAGCGGATGGGTCGATGGGTCGACTTCCGCGACGACTACAAGACGATGGACGCGTCGTTCATGGAGAGCGTGTGGTGGACGTTCTCGCAGCTGTGGGCGAAGGGGCTGATCTACGAGGGCTATCGGGTGCAGCCGGTGTCGCCCGCGCTGGGTACGCCGCTGTCGAACTTCGAGGTGGCGCAAGGGCCACAAGAGCGCGACCCGGTGACGCGTAAGGACGGGCACCGCCGCCGCCAAGACCCGAGCGTGACCGTGCGCTTCGCGCTGGAGGACGAGCCGGGGGCGTCGCTGTGGGCGTGGACGACGACGCCTTGGACGCTGCCGTCGAACCTGGCGCTGGCGGTCCACCCCGAGGTCGAGTACGTGAAGGTGAGGGTGCTGGCGAGCGGCGAGGTGGCGTACCTCGAGCCGGGGCGGCTGGCGGACTACCAGGCGCGCGGGCGGATCGGCGAGGTGGAGGTGCTGGCGCGGCTGCGCGGCGCGGCGCTGGTGGGGCGGCCGTACGCGCCGCTGCTGCCGTACTTCGCGCGCTATCGGGAGCGTGAGGACGGCAGCCGCTGGGCGTTTAGGGTGGTGGCGGCGACGTACGTGACGACCGAGAGCGGCACGGGGATCGTCCACCAGGCGCCAGCCTTCGGGGAGGACGACTACGCGGTCGGGCTGGCGGAGGGGCTGCCGCTGGTCAACCCGCTGAGCTTGAACGGGATCTTCGACGAGAGCGTGCCGGACTTCGCGGGCATGTTCGCGAAGGACGCGGATAAGGCGATCCTGGCGCGGCTGCGGGCGGAGGAGAAGATCGTCGATCTGGACGTGATCGTCCACGCATATCCGCACTGCTACCGCACCGAGCAGCCGCTGCTGTATATGGCGATCTCGACGTGGTTCATGGACGTGGAGCGGCTGCGTGACCGGCTCGTCGAGCAGAATAGGGCGATCCGCTGGGTGCCAGAGCACGTCGGGGTCGGGCGCTTCGGCAACTGGCTCGAGAACGCGCGCGACTGGAACCTCTCCCGCAACCGCTACTGGGGGACGCCGCTGCCGATCTGGCGCTGCGACCAGGACCCAAAGGACATGGTGTGCGTGGGCTCGGTGGCGGAGCTCGAGCGGCTGGCGGGGCTGCCCGCGGGGTCGATCACGGACCTGCACCGCGAGCACATCGACGGGATCGCGTGGCCGTCGAAGGCGGGCGGGACGATGCGCAGGGTGGCGGAGGTGTTCGACTGCTGGTTCGAGTCCGGGTCGATGCCGTACAGCCAGAACCACTACCCGTTCGACGCGGCGAAGAAGGCGTACGTGGAGGCGAACCTGCCCGCGGACTTCATCGCCGAGGGGCTCGACCAGACGCGGGGGTGGTTCTACACGCTGCACGTGCTGTCGACGGCGCTCTTCGACCGGCCGGCGTTCCGCAACGTGATCGTCAACGGGCTGATCCTGGCGGCCGACGGCAAGAAGATGTCGAAGCGCCTGAAAAATTACCCGGACCCGATGGCGGTGATCGAGGGGTACGGGGCGGACGCGCTGCGGGCGTACTTGATCTCGTCGGCGGTGGTGCGGGCGGAGCCGATGCGTTTCGGCAAGAACGCGCAGGACACGAGCGGCGAGTGCGTGCGCGAGGTGGTGCGGGCGGCGATCCTGCCGCTGTGGAGCGCGTACAACTTCTTGGCGACGTACGCGCGGGCGGACGGCTGGCAGCCGAGCGCCGCGGACCTGAACTTTAAGCCAGAAGGAGACCTGGACCGGTGGATCCTCTCGCGGGTGCAGGGCTTCACCGGCGAGCTGATCGCGGAGTTCGAGGCGTACGCGCTGTGGAACGTGGTGCCGGCGTTCCTGCGGCTCTGTGACGACCTGAACAATTGGTACATCCGCCGCGGCCGGCGGCGGTACTGGCGGGCGAAGGGGGCGGAGACGGACAAGCAGGCGGCGTACGCGACGCTCTTCCGCGTGCTGGTGACGATCTGCCAGGCGATGGCGCCGGTGCTGCCGTTCTTCTGCGAATTCCTGCACCAGCGGCTGCTGGTCGACACGGGGATCGCGGGGCCAGGGGAGGAGAGCGTGCACTTGATGCGCTTCCCCGAGCCTGAGGCGGCGCTGCGTGATCCGGCGCTGGAGGAGGCGGTGGCGGCGGTGCGGCGCGCGGTGGCGGTGGCGCAGGCGCTGCGCGAGAAGGAGGGGGTGGCGGTGCGGCGGCCGCTGCCGTCGTTGACGGTGGCGACGCGCTCGCCGGCGCTGGCGGCGGCGCTGCGGCACTTCGAGGCGGACGTGCTGGGCGAGCTGAACGTGAAGGCGCTGGCGATCACGAGCGACGACGCGGAGCTGGTGGAGCTGAAGGCGAAGGCGAACTTCAAGACGCTGGGCAAGCGGCTCGGGGGGAAGATGAAGGCGATCGCGGCGGCGGTGGCCGAGCTGGACAGCGCGGCGCTGCGCGGGCTGGCTGGCGGCGGCTCGATCACGGTGGAGGGCGAGGTGCTGCGCGGCGAGGACGTGCTGCTGGTGCGTGAGCCGCGGGCGGGGCGGGCGATCGCCTCGGAGGGGGACGTGACGGTGATGCTGGACTTGACGATCACGCCGGAGCTGGCGCGGGAGGGGCTGGCGCGCGAGCTGATCAACAGGGTCTCGAGCCTGCGCAAACAAGCCGGCCTCGAGGTCAGCCAGCGGATCTTGCTGTACGCGCAGGCGCCGGCGGACGGGGCGCTGGCGGCGGCGCTGGCGGACCCGGCGATGGCGGCGATGATCCGCGCGGAGACGCTGAGCGAGGCGATCGTCGGCGTGGCGCCGGCGGGCGCGGTTGTCCGGTCCGAGGACTCGATCGACGGGGAGGCGCTGACGCTGGCGCTCGAGGCGATCGCGGAGGTCGCGTCGTGAATAAGGTGAGCACCAAGCCGCTGAGCGGCATGCGCGACTTCTTGCCGGAGGAGCTGGGGCGCCGCCGCTACGTGGTGGAGGTGGTGCGGCGGATCTACGAGGCGCACGGCTTCGCGCCGCTGGAGACGCCGACGATCGAGCACTTGGGGACGTTGCTCGGCAAGTACGGGGAGGAGGGGGACCAGCTCCTCTACCGAGTGCTTCACCGACGCGACGCCTTGAAGCGGGCGCTGGCGCTGCCAGAGGTGCGCGAGGCGGACCTGGCGGAGCAAGGGCTGCGCTACGACCTGACGGTGCCGCTGGCGCGGGTGGTCGCGAATTACGAGCTGCCGAGGTTCTTCAAGCGCTACCAGATCCAGCCGGTGTGGCGGGCCGATCGGCCAGGGCGGGGGCGCTTTCGCGAATTTTATCAGTGCGACGTGGACATCACGGGGACGACGTCGCTGGTCGCGGAGGCGGAGGTGTGCTCGGCGGTGGCTTCGGTGCTCGTGGCGCTCGGCTTCGCGGACTTCGAGATCCTCGTGAACCACCGCGAGCTGCTGCGGGCGATGATCCGCGCGGCCGGGATCGACGCGGGGCTCGAGGGATCGAGCCTGGTGGCGATCGATAAGCTCGACAAGATCGGCGCGGACGGGGTGCGGGCGGAGCTGGCGGAGCGGGGGATCAGCGCGGCGTCGGCGGATCGTCTGATGACGCTGGTGTCTCTCGCGGAGCTCTCGCGCCTCGGCGCGGCGCTGGGGGCAGATGAGCGCGGGCGCGCGGCGCTCGACGAGCTCGCGCGTCTCTCTGAAATTCTACAAAAGACGCCGGCGGCGGGGCGGATCCGCTTCAGCCCGGCGCTGGCGCGGGGGCTCGGGTACTACACGGGGGCGATCTTTGAGATCGCGGTGCCTGACCTGGCGGGCAGCCTGGGCGGGGGCGGGCGCTATGACGACCTGGTCGGCATGTTCGGCAAGAAGCAGGTGCCGGCGGTGGGCTTCTCGCTGGGGCTCGAGCGGATCTTGGTGGTGATGGAGGAGCGCGGCATGTTCCCAGCGCTCGCGGTGGGGCCGGAGCTGCTGCTGTGCTGGCTCGACGTGGAGATCGGGGCGGTGCTCGCGGCGGCGGCGGCGCTTCGCGCCCAAGGGCTGCGGGTGGAGGTCTATCCCGAGGCGGCGAAGCTGGGCAAGCAGATCAGCTACGCGGACTCGCCAGGGGTGAAGGCGCCGGTGGCGGCGATCTTCGGCAAGGGCGAGGCGGAGGAGGGGGTGATCACGCTCAAGCACCTGGCGAGCGGGCAGCAGGCGCGGGTGGCGATCGCCGCGGCGGGGGCGACGATCGCGGGGTGGCGAGAAGGCTGACCGAAGAGACAGGCGCGGGTGATCGCGCGATCAGCCGCTCTTCTTGCTGACGCGGAGGGTGATCTCGGTGGGATCAGGGGTGGGCGGGACGATCGCGCGCAGGCGGTAGGTGTCGCCCCCGTCGTCGCGCGCGTAGAGGACGGTCTCGCCGGCGTCGAGGCGGAGCTTCTCGTGGGCGGTGTCGCCGGCGCCGGCGAGCTCCTTGGCGGAGACCTTGCAGCTGTCCTCGAGGGCAGGACACGTGTAAAAGCCAGGTCGGCTGTAGTTGTAGGCGGCGCCGGGGGCGAGGTCCTCGGGCTCGACGAAGAAGAGGTAGGGGACGCCGTCGGCGCCGCGGCGGTAGTAAAAATCGACGGGGTCGTTGTTCTTCCAATAGTCGCCGAGGAGCAGGTCGGAGAGCTTAGGCGCCTGCTCCTGGAGGAAGGGGCGGGCGGCCTCGGCGATCGCGGCGCCAGAGATGCCGATCGGGATGTCGCTGAGGGTGAAGGCGACGTTGGCCTTGCCCTCGGGGATGTCGCCGGAGGGAGGGGTGTGCAGGGCCACCTGGGCGACCTCGCTGAGCAGCTCCCAGACGTATTGATCCTTGGGCGGGTTGCCGAGGTTGAATACGACGTCGAAGACCGACCAGCCCTTGGGGTTGTTCGGGTGGTCGCCCGCGGGGCCGATCGTGACGTCGGCGGAGCACACCCAGAGCAGCTCGTAGCACTTGTTAAAGACGCGCTCGGCGTAGCGGATGCTGGCGGCGCGGACGATCAGGTGCTCCGCGAGCCAGGAGTTGATCGCCCAGGAGGTGCCGGGCCACTTCTGCTTGACGAGCTCCTTGTTGGTCGGCAGGTTCTGCTTGCACGCGTCGTCGCCGACGCAGGACTTCACGAAGGTCGGGTGCTCGTAGACCCAGAAGCGCATGTCGACCAGGGGGTCCTCGACGACGCCCTCGATCTTGAATTTTTCAGGGTCCGAGAAGTCGAACTCGAGCTCGTCGTCGTAGGTCGGCGGGGTGACGTCGACGACGGCGCTGAGGTAGCCCTTGAGGCCGGTCGAGGAGAGGTCGGCGCCGTCGAGCAGGCGGAGGTTGGAGCTGGCGCTGACGTTCATGCTGAACTCAGGCGAGAGCACGACGCTCTTGGTGGTGAAGTCGGGGTCGAGCAGGCCGGGGTGGTCGCCCGCGGGGCCGAAGCGCTCGCTCAAGGTGGCGAGGTCGTAGAGCGCGTCGTAGAGGGTGACAGGGAGGAGGGTGCCGTCGCCGCCGATGGCGGGGTGCGTGGCCAAGAGATCCATCTGGATCGCCTTGACGAGATCGGCGGTGGGCACGAAGGGCTGGGTGCGCGGCACGCCGAGGGACTCGCTGAGGATCTGGGCGAAGCCGCCGCCGATCTTCAAGAGATCGGCGAGCTCTTGCATGCCCTCGATCGAGGTGCCCTTCACCTTGGAGTTGGCGGGGGTCATGGTGAGCAGGCGGACCAGCGCGTACTCAGGGCTGGTCTGCCAGGTGTTGTCGGGGCCCTTGAAGGTCTGACCTAAGGCGCTGAGGGAGCAGTCGTGCTGCGGGTTGGGGCTGTCGAGCTTCCACTTGTCGCCGCAGGCGTTGGTGATCTCGTTGAGGGCGTTGAAGAGCAGCGGCGAGGAGTCGACCTCGACGAGCAGGATCTCCTTGGCAGACTCGCCGAAGAGCTCGGCGGCCTGCTCGCGGTTCAGCTTGAGGGCGAGCGGCGGCACGGGGGCGTCGTTGAGGCGGAGCACGATCTCGCGCTCGTCCTCGAAGGCGCCGTCTTCGGTCGGGTCTCCGGTGCTCTCGCCGACGGTGGCGGTGGTGGTGGCGCTTGCGAGCGTGGTGGCGGCGCTGTCAGTGCCGTCCGTGTCGCTGAGCTGCTCGCCGCCGCCGCAGGCCGCGAGCAGGGCGCTGATGCCGAGAGAGAGGATGGGGCCAGTGGGTCGCGGGTGACTGCTCATCACAACGCGAACGCTATCACAGCGGAAGTGAGCGCGTCTGTACGCCCGCCTGAGCTGCGCGGCGCGAGTGAACGGCGTTCTGGCGCGGTGGGCCGCGCGGAGAAAAAGGTGCGGGCCGAGCGACGAGGTGAACTCGCGGCTCGGCCCGGACCTCGCGCGGCGCGGCGATCAGCCGAAGAGGCGGATGTCTTCGTCGTCGGGGATGGTGAGGGGGAAGCGGTTCCCCCACTCGTTGTCGTCGATGCCGGCGAGGCGGCGCAGCGACTTGTGCACGTGCCGGGGCTCGAGGCGGATCCCCCCCTCGTCGAGGGCGAGGGTGGCTGGGTTGATGTTGAGGGCGCGGTGACCAGGGTCGGTGGCGCCGATGACCGTGTTGCCGGGGATGCCCTTGCCCATCAACATCATGCTGGTGATCGACCAGTGGTCCTTGCCGTTGCCGTCGTTGTAGCGGGGCGTGCGGCCGAAGTCGGAGGCGACGAGCACGACCATGTTGTTGGCGACGCCCACCGCCTCGGCCTCGCTCCAGAGGAAGTCGATCTGGCGGAGCAGGGCGGCGAGGCGCGGGATGTGGCTGGCGTCGTGGTTGCCGTGGGTGTCGAAGCCGCCCATGTTGAGGTTGACCGCGGCGGAGATGCCGGCGCGATAGGCGGCGATCGCCACCTGCACTTGCCGCTGGTCGCCGTCGTTGGAGAGCGGGTTGGGCAGGTACTCTTGCAGCTTCTTGAGCTCGTTGGTGCCGGTGCGGGCGGCGTAGAGCATGCTGATCGCGTTGCGTACGCGCGGCAGGTTCTCGAGCGCCTCGAGGTGGGCGCGGCGATCGTCCTGCGCGGCCTTGATCAGCTCGGCGGCCTTCGCCGAGTGGAAGGTGCTGGCCTCGTTGTTGGGGTCTTGGCGATCGGGGTAGGCGATCCGGCCGAGCGCGTTGGTGTTGCCGCTGCGGGTGCGCGCGACGATCCCCATGGTCTCGTCGTAGCCGCCGAAGCTCAGGTAGGCCATCGGCAGGTCGTTGCCGGCGGTCGCCGCGGCGAGCGCGGCGAAGCTGGGATAGCCCTCGGCGAGGCGGCCGCAGAAGCAGTGGCGCGCGCCAGAGTCGTGGCCGTTGGTGGCGGTGTCGACGCCGTTGAGCACCATGAGGCGCTGGTAGTGCTTCTGGAAGAAGTCCTTAAAGGCGGTGGGGTTGTCCATCGTGCCGAGCGGGGCATAACGGATGTTGCCGGCCTCCTCGATCGCTGAGGTCGCGAAGGAGCGGTTCATCGCGTCGGGCTCCATCGGATCGACGGCGTATCCCTTGGGGTCGCAGAGGGAGGTGGGATCCCACCCGCCGCCCGCGTTGACCATGACGTAGAGCGGGCCGGTGTAGGAGGCGAAGAGCGGCTCGCGGCGCTTGCCGGTGATCGGGTCACGATCGTCGTCCCCGCCGAAGGCGCGGGTGCCAGCGACGCCGAGGCCGGCGAAGGCCATGAGGCTGAGAAACTTGCGACGGTCCATGAGGTCCTCCTATTGATGCAAGAAGCGGTAGTCCGAGAGGAGGTAGGTCATCACGCCCATCCACGCTCGGATCGTGTAGTCGGGATCGGCGGAGATCTTCCGCTCGTCGGGGAGGGGGTTGCCGGTCCACCAGTCGTTCTGGGAGGCGCAGCCGCCGGGGAGGTTGGGCGAGTAGGTGCCGTCGGCGAGGCCGGCCTTGCCGTCCTTCCAGATGCCGACGAAGAGCTGGTAGCTGCGGTCGATCTGGGGGTCGGTGAGCGCGAGCTGCTCGCCGAGCACGTGCTTGTGCAAGTGCTGGAGGTTCGCCTTGATCGCGTCGGTGACCGCCGGGATCGCGAAGCCGTTCTCGTCCTCGGGCTTGAAGTCGGGCTCGACGAAGGGGAAGAGGCGACGGTCCGGGGGCAGGTTCGAGAAGTCGCGGGCGGTGGACCAGCACGCCATCTCGTTGGCCATGCGAGCGGCGATGTTGGCCATCAGGCCGTTGGGCTCGCGGATCCGGCTGGTGATCGAGTCCGAGTCGATGCCGCCGTAGAAGATCCGGTACTCGTTGCCGCTGAGCAGGAACTCCGTGGAGGTCGGGTTCTGCCGCCACGGGTAGCCGGTGACCGCCTCGACCTTGCGCGAGAGCTGCTCGGGCGGGAGGAAGCTGGCGGTGCCGACGGTCATCAGCTCGGCCGCGTGGTCCTCGTCCGGCGGGGCGCTGACGTTGGCGGCGCGGAAGAACTCGCTCTTGATCAGCTCGCGGACGACGAAGCGGAGGTCGTAGCCGCCCTCGGCGAAGCCCTCGGCGATCTCCTTGAGGAGGAAGTCCTGGATCTCGAAGGCGCGGTGCTTCTGCACATAGTGCGGGTCGGCGAGGTCGCCCGGCTCGAGGAGGACGTCCTGGCCGGTGAGCCCCGTGAACACCGTCTGGACGGTGGCGACCGGGAAGAGGTCCTCCTGGGCGACGCGCTGGGCGAGCCACTGGTGGCCGGTGCCGAAGTCGACGAAGGGGAGCGTCTCGTCCTTGAAGCCCGGGACGCGCATGTCCTCGAACCAGGTGTTCGAGGGGGTGTAGCGGCCGGCGCCGTCGAAGTTCATCAGCGTGCCGGCCATCGGGTCCATGGTGCCGTGGCAGGCGCTGCAGTTGGGGTTGTTCATCGTCGGGTTGAAGTCGGCGATGGCGGTGGGGTCGATCGGCCGCTCGGCGAGGCGGAGCAGGTCGGTCGCGAGGAAGAAGCGGTAGATCATCCGCGCGCGGTGGCGGTTGCGGTTGGTCTCGGTGGTCGGGAAGCGGATCCAGAAGATCGGGTCGGAGATGACGCCGGCGTGCGGGTAGGCGGTCCCGTCGGCCATCTTGAGCTTGCCGGGCTTGAGCTCCTTGGGGTCCTCGTTGTCCTCGAAGACCAGCGGGCCGCCGTCGACGCCGGTGACCCGGCCGATGTCCTGGCCGAAGCTGCGCGCCGAGTAGGGCGTGAAGACCATGTAGTCGGCGGTGAGGATCTCAGTGAACGGGCGGCCGCTGCGGACGACGTGCTTGACGAGGTTGATCGCGGTGCGGGCGACGCCGACGTTCGCGCGCGAGGCCTGCTGGTTGCGCAGGGTCTCGTCGGTGGTCGCGTCGAACCACCGCCGCATCGGGTGGTCCTCGTCGTAGAGCAGGTCGATCGCGGCGGTGCCGCCGACGTAGCGATCGGTGAGGAAGAGGTCGTTGTAGATCTCGCCGAGGCGGTCGTAGAACTCGTCCTCCTCCATCATGGCGTCGAGCACCGGGTCGAGGGCGTCGATGCCGAGGCCGCGGACCTGCTCGTACTCGTCTTGGGTGGGGAGGCGGCCGAGCAGCGCGAGCGAGGCCTTGCGCAGCGTCTGCTCCTCGTCCAAGAGGGCGACGTCGCCGAAGTACTCGTCGAGCTTGACCTCGTCCTCGCACTCGACCGGGTCGGCGAGGCGGGCGAGCATCTCCTGCATCGCCTCGTACTCCTTGGAGTCGAACTCGATCTGGACGCCGCCGCCGTGGGTGACGCCGCGCTCCGTCGGCTTGACGAGCAGCAGCGGCTCGTCGTTGACCTTGTAGGCGCGGAGGTAGTCGAAGACCTTGAGGTTCTCCTCGATGTACGAGGGGCTGCCGGAGCCCTCAAGGATGAAGTTGCTCTCCTTGGCGGCGCCGCTGCTGTTGTGACACTTGAGGCACTTCTGCGAGAGGATCGGCGCCCAGATCTGCTCGCGGAAGAATTGGGCGTTGGAGACGCACTCGCCGCGTCCTTCACAGGCAGAGAGCGCGAGCGAGGCGGCGGCGCCAGCGAGGGCGGTCAGGGCGGCGCGGCTCAGCCAACGCGCGGCACTCGGTTTTGCGGACGACATCACCATTGTTAGCTCCTAACCATTCGGTGGCGGTGCGCGCGGCGGCAGCGGCCTCCTCACGCCAGCTCAACCTACGCCCGCGAGGGTGCGCGTTGCAAGGGGCAAATCGCCGCTGGAGGCGCTGTGACGCAGGCCAGGCGTGAATCTGAGTGGGGGCGCGGGGCGACAGACGGCGCGTCGGCCGACTGTCACTATCGCCTCCGCGGGCGCGAGCTCGCGCGCCGAGGCTCGCGCACGCGCGCTCAGGTGGTGGTGCCGTCGGTGGTGCCGTCGGTGGTGCCGTCGGTGGTGCCGTCGGTGGTGGTGCCGTCGGTGGTGGTGCCGTCGGTGGTGGTGCCGTCGGTGGTGGTGCCGTCGGTGGTGGGATCGGTGGTGGTGGTGGTGGGGTCGGTGGTGGTGGTGGGATCGGGGACGGGCTCGCAGGCGCCCGCGTCGTTGTTGCACATGAAGCCGCCGCCGCAGCCAGGCGCGCAGGTGCCACCACAACTGTCCGGGCCGCACTCGCGGCCGGCGCAGCTCGGGATACATTCACACGCGAGCTCGTCTTCGGCGGGGCCGTAGCCGGGGTCGCACTCGCAGGCGGCGCCTTCGCCTTGCGCGACGCAGGCGCCGCGGCCCGAGCAGGTCTCCGAGAAGCAGGGGCTGGTCTTGAAGGTGGCGTAGCCGAGGGTGTTGGCGAAGTCGGTCGAGCCGATGCCGACCTGGACGATCACGGGGGTGTCGACCTTGCCGATCAAGAAGGGTACGGCGTCGAACTCGATGACGGAGGAGTCGGGGGTGATCGTCGCGGTGGCGAGGCCGCGGGTGCAGCCGGTGGCGATGCTGCCGCCGACGACGTTCTCGATCTTGAAGCCGCAGTGGGCGCCGCCGTTGAGGTCGCGGTTGTGCTCGCCGCGGAGGTCGTAGGCGCTGAGCACGACGTCGACGAAGGGCAGGCCGGTCGGCGTGAGCTTGAAGTGGAGGACGTCGACGCTCGGGGCGGCGGCGTCGGCTTCGTCCGGGGTGGCGACGAGCGTTGGCTCTTCGATGGTCGTCATGACGGGGCCGGCGTTGGCGCCAGCGACGGTGCCGAAGGCGCCGATGTAGCCGATCGCTTGCCCTGGGACGGGGGTGAAGGTGTGGGCGCGGCCGCCGTCGCCGGCGACGAAGAGCACGGCGGGGTCGTCGACGTCCTTGAGCTTGGAGAAGGTGACCGTGGCGGGGATCTTGAGGATCAGGTCGAGAGGCTCGAGCTGATAGGCGCCGCCGGACTGCTTGAAGCCGCCTCGGGAGAGGTCAGCGTCGACGGGGGTGATCTTGAGGAGGCGGCTCTGACCGAGCGCGCCGGGGGGGATCACGACCTTGACGCCGCTGAGCTCGAGCTCGCCTCCCTCGGGGCCGATGGTGGCTTCTCCCGCGCCGCCGCAGCCGCCGAGGCTAAACCCAGACAAGGCGAGCGCTGCGGCGAGGAGGACGGTGTTCGAGGCGCGCGCGGAGGTCGAGACCATGAGACGATCTATAACAGGATCTCCGGCGGCGGCGCTCAGCCTCGTTCAGGCTCGTCGGCGCCGCTGAGGTCGACGCGCCAGAGCTCAGGGCGCAGCGGGAGGGTGGGGCCTGCGCCCCCCATGGTGGCGATCGGGGCCGCGAGGAGGGCGCCGAGGAGGTCGATCCAGGGGCCGCAGTGATCGAGGATCCAGGCGTCGCTGGTGGCGATGACGCCAGGCGCGGCGGCGAGCGCTACGTCGACGCGCCCGGCGAGGCGGACGTCCCAGCTCCAACCATGCGCGGCGGCGAGCGCGAGCAGGCGCGCGCGAAGGCGCGCCGCGGCGACGACGGGGCGATCGAGCAGCCAGGTGATCGTGGCCGGGGCCGCGTCGGCGAGCAGGCGGCCGATCGCGGCGATCGCAAAATCTGTCTCCAAGACCATGTCGTAAGCGCCATAGATGCCGGCGAGGTCGCGGTGGGCGCCGTCGCGGCCGACGACGACGGTGGCCTGGGCGAGCGCGCACTCGAGGGTGATGAGGGCGTTGAAGCCGTCGATGAGCAGAGGTCGGCCGCGCAGCTCGACGAGGCCGACGCGGCGGGCGCGGCGGGCGGCGGCGGCCGGCTCGGCGCAGGCGCAGCGGCGTACGGCGAGGCGCTGGCGCGGGCTGAGTCGGTGACGCTCGCCGACGGCGGCGGCGGCGTGGGGCTCGGGATCGCCGCGGCCCAGGCGAAGGCTGAGCTCGGCGACGGCGAGGTGGAGCCGCGGGCGCTGATCGGACGCGAAGAGGCGCGAGTCGGCGGGTTCACGGCGGCGCCGGGCGGTCATGCGCGGCCGCTCCTCGACGCGGTGGCGCGCTCGGGGGGCAAAGGCGCGCCTTGACAGCGATCCGGCGCCCTCTCAGGCTTGGCGACGATTGTGGGGCCGGGTAGAAGATCCATGCTCACGGCCCCGGGCGCGGAGGTGCGGTGATGAGCGCGTTGAAGCAGCTTTATGGGCGATCGCTCGGGCTCTTGACCGATCTGTACCAGTTGACGATGGCGCAGGGCTATTGGAAGTTGGGCATGTCGGAGCACGAGGCGGTGTTCCACCTGTTCTTCCGCCGCGCGCCGTTTAAGGGGGGCTACGCGCTGGCGGCGGGGCTCGACCTGGCGATCGATCTGTGCGAAGGGCTGCGCTTCGCGGCGGACGAGCTCGAGTACCTGGGGGGGCTGCGCGGGAACGACGGGCGGCCGCTCTTTGAGGCGGGCTTCCTGGAGTACTTGGGGGCGCTGCGCTTCTCGTGCGACGTGGACGCGATGCCGGAGGGGACAGCGGCGTTCGCCCACGAGCCGCTGCTGCGGATCCGTGGGCCGCTGCTCCAGTGCCAATTGTTAGAGACGTCGCTGCTGAACGTGATCAACTTCTCGACGCTGATCGCGACCAAGGCGGCGCGGATCGCCAGCGTCGCGGGCGAGTCGACGCTGCTGGAGTTCGGGCTGCGGCGCGCTCAAGGGATCGACGGGGCGATCACGGCGGCGCGGGCGGCGGTGATCGGCGGCTGCGCGGCGACGTCGAATTGTCTGGCGGGCATGCTCTACCAGATCCCCGTGCGCGGCACGCACGCGCATAGCTGGGTGATGGCCTTCGAGAGCGAGCTGGCGGCCTTCTCGGCCTACGCCGAGGTGATGCCGAACAACTGCGTCTTCTTGGTCGACACCTACGAGACGATCGCGGGGGTGGGGCACGCGGTCACGGTGGGGCAGCGGCTGAAGGCGCGAGGGCATACGATGATCGGGGTGCGCCTCGACTCGGGGGACCTCGAGGCGCTGAGCTTCGAGGCGCGGCGGCTCTTGGACGAAGGCGGGCTGGAGGAGGCGGTGGTGGTCGCCAGCAACGACCTCGATGAGCGCTCGATCGCGGCGCTGACGGCGAAGAGGGCGCCGATCGGGGTGTATGGGGTGGGGACGAAGCTGGCGACCGCGTACGACCAACCAGCGCTGGGCGGGGTGTACAAGCTGGCGGCGATCCGCGGGCCGGGGGAGGCGTGGTCGTATCGGCTCAAACGATCCGAGGAGGCGATCAAGATCTCGAACCCGGGGATCCAGCAGGTCTTTCGGAGGGTCGACGCGGAGGGCCGGTTCTTCTCGGAGGACATTATTTATGACGAGGCGCTGGGCAGCGCCGAGGCGCTCACCGACGGGGAGGCGCTGCTGGTGCCGATCTTTCGCGGCGGGGCGCGGCTGTACGAGTCGCCGCCGGTGCTGGCGATCCAGGCGCGGGCGAAGGCGCAGCTCGGGCGGCTGCGCGACGGGCTGCGGCGGCTCGATCCAGACGATGTCTATGCGGTGCGCTTGGACGCGCGGCTGGCGGCGCTGAAGGCGGCGCTGCTCGAGGAGGTGGGCGGATGAAGGCGCTGATCTTGGTGGATCTCCAGTACGATTTTATGCCGGGCGGGGCGCTGGCCGTGCCCGACGGCGACGCGGTGGTGCCGCTGGCGAACAGGCTGCAAGGCGCGTTCGAGCTGGTGGTGGCGACGCAAGACTGGCACCCGGCGAACCATGGGTCCTTCGCGGCGAATCACCCAGGTCGAGCGCCTGGTGAGGTGATTACGCTCGGTGGCCTGCCCCAGGTGCTGTGGCCGACCCACTGCGTGCAAGGCTCGCGCGGCGCCGAATTGGTGGCAGCGCTCGATACGTCGCGGATCGCGGCGGTGCTGCAAAAAGGCTGCGACCCGGAGATCGACTCGTACAGCGGCTTCTTTGATAATGGCGGCCGCCGCTCGACCGGGCTCGGCGAATTCTTACAGGCGAGGGGGGTCGAGGAGGTGTTCGTGCTGGGGCTGGCGACCGACTATTGCGTCCGATTCACCGCGCTCGACGCGCTCGGTCTGAAGTTCAAGAGGGTGTCGCTGGTGGTGGACGCTTGCCGCGCCGTGGACTTGTCGCCGGGGGACGGCGAGGCGGCGCTGGCGGCGATGCGGGCGGCGGGGGTAGAGATGGTCCGCTCAGCGTCGCTGTTGTCGCCCTCGCGCAGCTCGACGCCGTAGCCGTCGGTCTCGGCGAACGACCCTTTGGCGACGCTCCCGCGCCTGCGCCGGCGAGTCGACGCGCGCGCGGCGCCCAATTTTCTCGCGGACGATGGTACCGTGGCGGCTTGCAGCGCTGCCACACCTGCTCACGCCACGTCTGGGAGACGGAGCCCCGCTGTCCGTTCTGCGCGGCGCCGCTGCGGCTGGTCGGCGCGGCGCCGTCGTTCGCCTTGTCCGCGCTGATCGGCGTGATGGTGTTGGGGTGCGTCGGCGATGACTCGGGCGGGGCGACGATCTCGGGGAGCGACGGGACGACCAGCGCCTCGTCGACCGGGACCGACTCGATGTCGAGCACGAGCGGCGCCACGGACTCGGGCTCGGGCTCGGGCTCGACCTCTTCTTCGGGCTCGACCTCGGACAGCGGCTCATCCGGGACGGAGTCGACGTCGACGACGACGACGACGAGCTCGACGTCATCATCGACGACGAGCGACACGACGAGCGACACGACCGGCGACACGAGCAGCGGCTGCGACGGGCGAGGCGAGCAGATCTGCGACGGGGTCTGCGTCAACACCAACCAGGACCCGGAGCACTGCGGGGAGTGCTTGAACGTCTGCGACGGCGAGATGGGGCAGGCCTGCGTCGAGGGCGAGTGTGTGGTGATCCTCCCCTACGGCGCGCCGATGCCGGAGCCGCTGTGGGCCTGATCGCGCGCTGCTAGCTGGCCCTTTGGTCAGGTCGATAGGTCGACGGGGGCGCCGGGGCCGAAGGGCTCGTCGGCGCGGGCGCTGCGGGGCTCGTCGATGTGCACGGCGCCGCGCCGCGCCCGCAGCTCGGGGTCCTTGGGCTCGCGGATGACCCGAAAGAGGCCGTTGTCGAAGGGCTCGCCGGCGGAGGGGCGGACCCACTCGATCCGCTCGCGTAGCCCCATCCGATCCATCTCGAGCGCGCGGTGGTGGCACATCGGGTTGTTGCCCGGGCGGCCGAGCAGCGGCTCGCTCACCGAGGTGCAGCCGGCCTTGCAGACGCTCGCGTAGTAGCACTCGGCGCAGTAGCCCCACAGCTCCCTCTCCGTCCGCTGGCGCATGTACGTGAGCTCCGGCGCGCGCTCCCAGATCGCGCGCAGGCCGTGCTCTCGCCACGACCCGCCGACGTTGTTGCGGCCGCCGAGGCTCGGGCAATTTTTGATCATGCCGTCGCTCTCGATCGCGATCCCGGCGATCCCGGCCTGGCAGCCGAGGTAGTGGCCCTGGCGGCTCTGTCGGCGGCGGAGCTTGTAGGCGTAAGGCCCGAAGTAGCCGAGGCTGTTGGCGGGGGTGAGCGTGATCCGGAGCTGGTCACATCGATCGGCGAGTCGATCGAGGACCGGGAAGAGCCCCAGGTACATGTAGGGCTGGAGCAGCAGCTCGTGGTGATCGGCGGCGCCGCCGTGGGCGACCGTCACCTGCACCTGCCAGGCGTGGATCCCCTCGGGCGCGAGCAGCTCTAGCAGCTCGGGGAGGTCGCCCTGGGTGAGGCGGTTGATCTGGGTGTTGGCCGAGATCTTCGACCCAGCGGCCCGCAGCAGGCGCAGCGCTCGAAAGGCCCGCTGCCAGCTGCCGCTGCGCCCGCGGAGGTGATCGTGGTGCTGCTCGAGGCCGTCGATCGAGACCGAGACGCTCTGCACGCCAGCCTCGACCATCGCCTCGGCGCGCTCTTGGGTCATTGAAAAGCCGCCGGTGGTGAGCGTGCAGGTCATGCCGCGCGCGCGGATCGCTCGGATCACGAGGATGAAGTCGGGGCGCAGGTAGGCCTCGCCGCCGATCAAGGTGACCTCGCCGACGCCGAGCTCCGCGAGCTCGTCGACGAGGCGCAGGCTCTCGTCGGTGCTCAGCTCGCCTTGGCGCGCGGCGCCGGCCCGCGGCCCGCAGCAGAGGCAGCGCTGGTCGCACGCGAGGGTGAACTCCCAGACGGCGTGGCGCGGCGTCGGGGCGCGGCCGTCCGCGAGCGGCAGAATTTTTCGGGTCTTGCCCGGCGGCAGCGGCTCGTCGAGCACGGGCAGGCGGCGACGGAGATCGCTCAAAAGGCTCACGGCTCGACGATAGCGGAGTTCGCGGGCGCGTCGCTCAGATCTTGACCTGGCGCCTTGACCTCGCCCCGCGCCGCCATGAACCTCGACGCATCGATCGTCGATCAACGAACGCCCGTGGAGGCGCCGCGTGAGCGAGGTGGTGGTGCTGCCCGGGCTCCGCCGCAGGGTGTTTTTTGGGGTGCGCCTCGCGGAGCAGGGCGACGGTGAGGGGGCGCTGGTGGTCGAGGTTCATGGGGTATCGTCGGCGGCGGCGAGCGGGATCGTGGTCGGCGATCGGATCTTGAGGATCGACGGCCGCGCGGTCGACGGGGCGATCACGTGCCAGCGCTTGATCAAAGAGCTGTCGCCGGGGTCGAGCTTCGAGCTCGAGCTGGCGCGCGGCCCAGAGCGCGTGCACGCGCGCGGCAGCGCCGCTCCGTGGCCGACCGAGCGCTTTCCCGGCAACACGCTGATGCTCACGCATGTGGGCGAGCCCGGCCGCCGTCACCGCGTCTTCTTGACCCGGCCGAACGCGCCAGGGCGCCACCCCGCGGTGATGATGATGCGCGGCTTTAGCTGCCGCTCCTGCGAGTTCCCGTTCGCGCCAGAGACGCCGCTACGGGCGCTGCTGACGGCGTGGACGCGGGCGGGCTACTGCACGCTGCGGGTCGAGAAGCTGGGGGTCGGCGACAGCGAAGGTCCGCCGTGCCCGGACAACGAATTCGCCTCCGATCTGGCGGGGGCGCGGGCGGGGTTGGAGCTGCTTCGGGCGATGGACTTCGTCGACGGCGAGCGCCTCGCGATGTTCGGACACAGCGTCGGCGGCATGATCGCGCCGCTGCTCGCGGCCGAGCGTAAGGTCGCGGGGGTGGGCACCTTCGGGACCTCGGCGGATCGTTTTAGCGAGTGCGCCGCGGCTTCGCGTCGCCGCCAGCTCGCGCTCGCCGGCGCGTCGCTCCGTGAGCTGCCGGCGATCGAGGCGTTGCAGGCGCTGCTGGTCCCGGGGCGCCTCTCGCTCGCCGAGGCGCTGGAGCAGCGACCAGATCTGGCGCCTGCGGTCCCGCAGCTCCTGCCCGGCGGGCGCCTGTTCGGGCGCGCCGTGACGTACTCGCGCGAGCTCGACGAGGCGCCGCTCGCGGCGGCGTGGCAGGCGCTCGACGCGGAGGTGGCGGTGTTCCACGCGGAGTACGACTACGTGTGCGTCCGCGAGGAGGCGGCGCGGATCGTCGAGATCGTCAATACGCGCGGCTGCGGGCGGGCGCGCCTGATCGAGCTGCCGCGGGTCGGCCACCTGCTCTACACCCACGCGAGCCTGCAGGCGGCCTTCGACGCGCCAGAGGTCGGCGGGATCGATCCGGGGATCGTCCCGGCGACGCTGGAGTGGCTGGCGCGGGCGTTCGCCTAAGGACGCCGCGACGGCGACGACACAGCGCGGCTTGAGGAGGGTGGGCCAGCACTGGTTTCGCCGCGACGGCTGTCGCGCCGCAACATCTTCAGTCGTTCGCGGTGCGCTTCGGTCGTACATGACTCCCATGCCTGATCTCACCAAGCTCGTCAGCTCGATCCAGCGCGCTAAATCGACCGCAGACGCGAAGAAGCTCCGCTTCACCGGCCTCAGCGAGGCCCAGCTCAACGCTCGCCTGAACGCCCCGGCCCTCCGCTCCCTCGGCGCGGCTCCGCCGATGATCGTTTGGCAGTCGTGGAGCAGCATCACCACCCCAGGAGGTTCGATCTCCTACAATGTCGGGATCCACAACCCCGCGGGCGAGCAGGTGTGGCTCTTCGCGCACGTCTTCGTCGGGCCCGCGAACTTCGTCGCCGATCCCGGCGCCGCTGTCCAGGCCGTGGACGCTCGCTTCCCCCGCCTCACCGAGCCGGCCTTCGACGGCCTGCGGATCCCCGCGGGGGGCGACGCCTCGCTCTCCTTCCAGGTCGACGTGCCGGCCAACGTCCAGCAGAGCAACTACCTCGGCAACACCTTCCTCTTCCGCGCCGATTGGCACGACGTGGGGGTCTACCTCGACCGCGGCGTCTTCATCTTCGGCGTCGGCGCTGTCTGACGCGCCGCAGGTCTCGCCCGCAGCGGGCTAGACCGCGGCTCGGATGCGCGCGAGACTCCGAGTACAGGCCTGTATGCAAGGACTCGCGCGCTCCCTCGTCATGCTCCCCCTCAGCCTCTCGATGATCTGGGGAGCCGCGTGCTCGGGCGGACCGACGACGAGCGAGGCGACCTCCGAGGGCTCGACGAGCTCGAGCGGATCGTCGACCGTCGGCGATCCGACGAGCGCCTCGTCGAGCGCCGAGACCAGCGACGGGAGCTCGACGGGCTCGACTTCGGAGGGCTCGACTTCGGCGGGCTCGACTTCGGCGGGCTCGACCGCTGCCGAGACGACCGCAGCAGGTTCGACCACCGAGCCGGCTGCCTGCGCGGCGATCGTCGGCTCGCAGGAGTGCGCGCTGCTGGCAGAGGTGTCGCCTGAGCTGGAGCTGGCCGCGTGTCTGCTGTGCCAGGGGATCGCCTGCGGCGCGGAGGCTAGCTGCGACGACCAATACCCGTGTGTCGACGACAAGATCGTGATCCAGGGCTGCTGCACCGACGAGCAGTGCGAGGGGCTCTCGCCCTTCTGTGGGATGTACACCGGGACCAACAACGTGTGCGTGCTCCACGACGACGTGTGAGCGCGCCGCTGCGGCCGGCAGGGGGTCAGCGGGCGCGTTTTACGAGGATGAGGAGGGCGGGGAGGACGAGCAGGCTGGCGAGCAGGCAGCCGGCGATCCCGAGGACCATGGCCATGCCGAAGGTGATCATGGCGCCGTGTTTCCCCAAAAGAAGGGCGGCGAAGCCGACCATGGTGGTGAGGGCGGAGATGATGACAGCGCTGCCGGTGCCGCGCAGGAGCTCATCGAGATCGGCGACGCCTCCGTGTTGAAGGGCGCTCTCCTCGACTCGGTGCATTAAATGGACGCCGAAGGCGGTGCCGATGCCGAGCACTAAGGGGAGACAGACGATGTTGGCGATGTTGAAGGGGAGGCCGATGACGGCCATGACGCCGAGCATCCACAGCCAGCCGAAGACGGTGGGGACGACGGCGAGCAGGGCAGGGCGGACGCCGCGGAAGTCGAGGATGAGGAGGATGAAGATGAGCGCGGCGGCGAGGCCGGCGGCGTCGCGGAAGCCGCCGACGATCATCAGCTCGTGGATGTAGCTGTGGATCGCGAGGCCAGAGACCTGGGGATCGACGGTCTCGACCTGTTGGCGGAATCGGGTGGCGACGGCGCCGTCCCAGAAATTGCCGGCAGGCACGACAAAGAGGGCGAGGTGGACGCCGTCCTTGGCGACGTAGCGGCGGCGGAAGAGCTCGGGCAGGTCGCTGGGGTCGTAGTGGCCGCGCTCGGCGACGGCGTGGCCGACTCGGTAGGCGCGGCCGAGCAGGGCGGCGAGGGCGGGCTCGATGGTGAGCAGGCGGGCGCGCTCTGGCTCGCTGAGGGCGCTGAGGCGCTGCTTTAAGGCGGTGTAGGCGGCGTGGGCGGCGTCGGCGGCGTCAGTGGGCTGGCCGGCCTGCTTCAAGGCGAAGCGGACCTCGTCGAGGGCGTCGATGATCCGGGTGAGGGGGGGGAGGAGCTGCTCGGGAGGGGTCTGGCGGGCGGCTAAGACGGCGAAGTCGGGGGCGCGCGGGAAGGCGGTGAAGCCGGCGCGTAAGGTGGCGAGGGCCTGCGGGGAGAGGGGCGGGAGGATGTCGGTGGGGCTCTGGACGCTGGCGACGACGTCGAGGGCGCGGAGCTTGGCGGTCATGTCGCGGGCGCTCTCGACGTCGGCGGCGATGACGTTGGCGGACATGGGCCCCATGGTGGGATCGAACTCGAGCGCGGTGAGTACGCTGGCGCTCTCGGTGTCGGTGGGGAGGAAGTCGAAGGTGCGGGAGCTGAAGGCGATCCGCGGGAGGGCGACGGCGCCGGCGATGCCGGTGAGCAGGGCGACGACGAGCAGGGGGACGCGGGCGCGGCGGATGAAGCGGGGGAGGTAGGCGATCCCGGCGATCTCGGGGCTGATCCGGGCGGTGCCGCGGGTGGTGCGGGCGAGCAGGGCGGGGAAGGCGATGAGGGTGGCCGCGACGATGACGGCGAGGCCGACGGCGGTGATCACCCCGAGCTCGCTGTAGGCGGTGAAGTCCGTAAAAATCGTGGCGAGGAAGGCGACGGCGGTGATCGCGGCGCCGCTGAGGATCCCTGGGCCGGTGCGGACGACGGCGGCGTGGATCGCGGCGTGCACGGCGGCGCCCTTGCGCCGCTCTTCGTTGACGCGGGCGAGCACGTGGACGGAGAAGTCGATGCCGAGGCCGAGGAGGACGCTGACGAAGCCAGAGGTGACGAGGTTGAGGCCGCCGTAGAGGAGGCGCACGCAGCCGAGGGCGAGGATGGTGCCGCCGAAGAGCGGGACGATGGCGAGGATGGTCTGGCGGATCGAGCGGAAGAGGAGGAGGCAGAGGGCGAGGATCCCGAGCGCAGAGGCGGCGCTGGAGATGAGCAGGCCGCGGGCGAGCACGTCGTTCTCGTCGACGGCGAGGGCGGGGATGCCGGTGAGGCTGGCCGTAAGGCCAGGTGGGGCGTCGGCGAGGACTTCGTCGCGGATCCGGCGGATCTTCTCCACCGCGGGGCGGAACTCGACGACCTCGCCGCTGCTGAATTCTGGAAAAAGGGTGATGACGCGGTGGGCTCCGTCGGCGGTCTGGAGGTAGCCGCGCTCGTCGAGGTCCGGGCGCTTCGTCTGAGGATCTTGGCCGAGGGCGCTGAGATCGGCGGTGCCCGAGAGGTAGCCGCCCAAAAGATCGGCGGCGCTGGCGAGGCCGCGCAGGCCTTCGGCGACCTGCTCGGGGGCGACGGGCTCGCCGCCACCTTCACCCTCGAGGCCGGCTTCGAGCTGATCGGCGATGGCGCCGAACCAGGCGGGTAGGCCTGATTCGAGGAGGAGGGGGAGGTCCGCGCCGGGCGGGAGCTGGCGGGCGAGGTCTTGGAGGGCGCTCGGCTGCTGCAGGAAGATGACCTCGGCGACCTCGTGGACGCCAGGGCGGGCGAGCACGCGGCCTTGCAGCTCGGGGAGCTCGCTGAGGCGGGTGACGAGGCGATCGACGAGCTGGCGCTGGTCCTCAGGGGCGCCGCCGGAGAGGACGAGCACGGGGGCGTCTGGGGTGCCAAAACGCTCGAAGAAGCTGAGCAGGCGGGCTTGGTAGGGCTCGTCGTCGGCGACGAGGCCGTAGCGTGAGGTGCTGATCCCGAGGCTCGGGATGAGGAGGCCGGCCGCGATGATGAAGGCGAGGGTGACGCCGAGGAGGATCCGCGGGTAGCGGAGGGAGAAGGCTGCTAGCGCCCCAAAAGCGCGCTCGTGGAAGGTGCCGGCCATGGGTGTTCTCTCCGGCGGAGAGTAGGAGGGGGAGCGGCGCGAGGGCAATCTCTGGGCGAAGTCTGGGGGGTTCGGGCAGGCGGTGGTAGACCCGCGGTGTGGTGTAGATCACCGATCGGGCGGGGCAGGGCGGGCGATCTCGCGCGCGGGCCGGCCGGGCGAACTCTCCCGTTGACCGCACAGGAGCGGCCGCCTACGGTCGAGCGGGGGCGCCGCCCGGGGCGCGTGGAGGGTCGAATTATGGCGATTATCGAGGCGTGGTGGGGGAATACGACGTGGACGGACGACTTGCGGTTTCGCGAGCAGCCAGACGGAGTGTGGCTGTGTTGCGAGGGCGGCGGCCGCGGGTCTTCGGTGATTACGTGGCGCCATTACATCGGGCCCGATCGGATGGCTCAGGACGGGCTGGCGCTGTCGCCGCCGGCGCTGATGCTCAAAGGGCGGGCGCCGGATGTGCTCACAAAGCTGGTCTTCCGGCTGACGCAGCGGATCTATGTGAATGACATTCCGGCGGGCGCTGGGTCTATCGATTATCCGATCACGATCACGAAGCTGCCGAACCTGGCGAACTTCGGGCCGTTGGCGTTCCCACCGCTGGCGTTCCGGGCCCGCAAAGGCCAGCAGCACCGCTTCGAGACCGAGGTGGTGGTGCAGCGGTGGTTCAAAGGGTCGCGCCCTTATAACCCGAACCCGCCGCCCTTCGATTTGGGGGTGCCGCAGTGGGGGGTGGTGCTGGACCTCAAGATCGCCTGAGGCGCCTCAGGAGGGGCCCGAGGGCTGCCCGTGTGGAGCCGGCGCCGGCGGGGCGGGGCGGGGGCGGGCGGCTAGCAGCTCGCGGGCGCGGGCGTCGAGCCGCTCGCGCTCGGCTTCGTCGCTCTTGTCTAAATAAATCGAGCGGCTGGGGAAGGCGACACAGACGCCGATCTCGCCGAGGGACTCCATGATCGCGAGGTTGATCTCGCCGCGGATCGTCAAAAACTCGGCCCACTTGGTGGTGGTCGTAAAATAGTAGATGAGGATGTTGAGCGAGGAGTCACCGAAGTCGGTGAACTTGACCATGATGAGCTCTTGGTCGACCTGCGGGTGCTTCTTGAGGATCTCTTCGATCCGCGCGACGGACTCGCGCATCATCGCGGGGGTGGTCGCGTAGGTGACGCCGAGGGTGAAGAAGACGCGGCGCATAGGCATGCGCGAGAGGTTCTCGACGACGTCGTTGGCGAGCGCGCTGTTGGGGACCGAGACGACGGTCTTGGCGAAGGTGCGCACGCGGGTGCTGCGCATGCCGATCTCCTCGACGACGCCCTCGAGGGTGGAGGTCTTGATCCAGTGGCCGATCTCAAAGGGGTGATCGGTGAGGATCATGAGGGCGCCGAACCAGTTGGCGAGGGTGTCTTTGGCGGCGAGCGCGAAGGCGAGGCCGCCGACGCCGAGGCCGGCGACGATCCCGGAGACGTCGAAGCCGAGCTCGCGCAGGATCAAGACCAATAAGAGGATGATGACGGTCATACGCGCGATCTGGCCGATCAGCGGGACGAGGCTGTCGTCGAGCTGTGAGCCGGTCTCGCGGGCGCGCCGGGCGAAGAGCTCGGTGAGCTTGTGGGCGGCGCGCAGGAAGACCCAGCCGAGGCAGGAGACGGCGGCGATCCGGTAGAGGGACCAGAGCGGGTCCTGGACGGCGGTCGGCAAGACCAGCCAGCGGGAGGCGACGAAGACGCCGGTGAGCGCGATGAGGTAGCTGAAGGGCGCGTCGATCGCGTCGACGATGATGTCGTCGATCGGGGTGCGGGTGCGGGCGCTGACGCGGCGCAAGGCGCCCATGAGGCGGCGCTTGAGCAGGCGGTGGAGGGCGAGCGCGGCGGCGAGGGTGAGCAGGAGCGCGAGGCCGCGCCAGAGCTCGTTGCCGAAGATCCCTCGGTCGAGCCACGGGACCTGGTCGATGAGCCAGTCACCGACGCGGGCGATCGCCTGGTGCTCGCGCTCCGATTGTTGGGGCGCGCCGATCACTTGCCGACGCTAGCGCTGGCGCTGGCGCTCGCCTTGCCGCTCGACTTGCCCTTGCTGGGGGTCGTCGACTTGCCAGGATCGAGCTTGAACTTGGGCGCGCGGTTGGGGTCACACTCCGGCGGCGGGCCGAAGCCAGCGGCGCTGAAGCCGTACTCGAGCGAGCCCTTGCCCTTGGGATCCTCGCTCTTGGCGACGATCTCGACGGCGTGGTCGCCCTTGCGCGCGGGCGTGCAGTACGAGAGCAGGTAGAAGCGGCGCATGTGCGCCTCGATCCGCTTGGCGACGGTCTCGAAGGCGGCCTTGACGCTGGCGTCGTCCTTGGCGAGCTCGGTGCCGTCGCGGCCGATGTCGCTGAGCTTGGCCTTCTCGATCTCGGCGCCGACGCCGATCGCGAAGAGGTCGTAGTTGGCATAATCCTCCTTGGCGAGCTCGGCCTTCATCTCGTCGCGGGTGTAGCGCGCGGCGCGGTCAGAGCCGTCGGAGAAGACGACGAGGGTGCCGAACTTGAGCGGCTTGTCCTCCTTGGCGAGGGCGACCTTGAGCTCGCGGATCCCGAGGATGACGGCGCCGTGGAGGTTGGTCGACGGGTCCTTGGCCTTGTAGGTGCGCAGCGACTCGACGCCGCCGGCGACGCGGCCGCTGTCGGTGCTGAAGGGGACGACCGGGTGGAGCTTCTCGTCGCCGTCGAAGGCGTAGACGGCGACCTTTTGGGTCTTGCCGACCGTCTCGGTGAACTGCTGGGCGGCGTCGACGAGGCGGTCGAGCTCGCCGGACTCGGTGACGCTGCCGGACATGTCGAGGAGGAGCAGCGTGTACATGACAGCGGCCACCTCGGGGTTCTGGATGGTCTGCTTGGACTCGAAGACCGAGACGAGCTGGCCGTCCTCGTAGATCTCGAAGTCGTCCGCCTCGAGGCCAGCGACCGGCTCGTCGCCCTTCTCGACGGTGAAGAAGACCCAGACGTTGTTGGGCTTGTCCGAGGCGGCGTTGATCAGGGTGACGTTGAGCGACGCGCAGGCGGAGAGGCCGAAGAGGGCCGCTCCGGCGGCGAGCAGGCGGCCGAAGTTGCGCAGGGGGCGGAGCTTTCGCGGTTGCACAGGCGGATTACCCCAGCGTCGGCGGCGCTTGTCAAACGCGGGCAGGCGCGATCGGGCAGGCGCGGGCGCTGTCGCGCGCGGCCGTTGCACGAGCCGGCGAGCGGGCGTACCCTGACGGTCCGAGGCTCCATGGTAGGCATCCGACGCGCGCTCGCCCTCCTCCTCCTTTCTTTTTACTTCTGGCAGTTCCTGATCACGGCGCTGCTCGGCCCCGAAGAGCTGCTCCCAGCCTTCATCGGGCTGACGATCTGCTACGGGCTCGCGTTCGTGGGGATCGCCGCGGAGTGGTTCTGGGCGCGCTGGTTCGCGATCGGGATCGGCCACTTCGGCAGCTTGTTCTTGATCAGCCTGCTGCAGGTGGGCTTCGAGCCGACGATCGCGGTGCTGGGGCTGTCGCACGTGGCGGTGGCGCTCTTCTTGGCGGGTGAGGGCATGGCGGCCCGCTACGAGCGCTCCGAGGCGACTGCCGAGCGCTGGAACTTCCAAGAGGAGTCGCTGGTGCAGATGCGCCGCGCCGTGAAGTCGGCGGGCATGTCGCTGCCGCTGCTGATCTTGTACACGCTCGGGCCTCAACCCGACGCGAGCGAGCTGGTGGCGCTGGGCCTCGGCGTGGGCGGGCTCTTCGGGCTGCTCCGCGGCCGCACCTGGGGGCTGTTCGCGCTCGGCGGCGCTGGCTTGATGGCGCTGGCGCACGGCCTCGGGCTGCTCGGCGCGCCTTCGCTGGGCTACTTCTCGCTCGACCCGGCAGGCTCGATGATCCTCGCGGGCACGGCGTTCCCGCTGCTGGCGGGGGCGCTGGCGCTGATCCCGCTCAGCTTCGTGCCGGCGATGATCCGCTTCGTCCGGCGCAGCTAGCGGCGTAGGGAGCACGAACAACGCCGGAGCCGGGGGCCGCGCACGCGCCCTCGGCTTCGTCTTTTTGGGGGGCCATCGAGCTGCTCCGCGGGCCGGGTTTGCGGTACAAGGCGGCGATGCGCGCCTCGCACCGCCTCTCACCGCTGATCGCCTCCGCGGGGCTCTTGTTGTTCGCTGCGCGGGCCTCAGCGGCGGATGAGGTGGAGCTCCACTTGATCACGATGGGGCCGGCGGACCACTTGTATACGTCCGGGGGGCACGCGGCGCTGATGGTGGCGGCGCTGCGCGACGGGCAGCCGGACCCGACGCAGACGACGATCTACAACTTCGGCGACGCGGACTATGACGACCCCTCGCTGAAGTGGCGCTTCCTCCGCGGCGACGCGCAGCTGCGGCTGACGATGATCGGCACGCTGCAAGATGTGGTGAACGACTACGGGATCCGCCAAGGGCGCGAGGTGTGGCGGCAACGCCTGAACCTGACGCCGGCGCAGGCGCGAGCGGCGGCGGCGCGGCTGGCGACGCTGGCGCTGGAGGAGAACCGCTACTACCGCCACCACTACCACGAGGCGACTTGTACGACGAAGATCCGCGACCTGCTGGATGAGGTGACCGAGGGGGCGCTGACGCGCGCGCTCGCGGGGCAGCCGGCGCCGCTGAAGAGCGCGCGAGACTACCAGCCGATCATCTGGGCGAAGCACCATTGGGTGGCGATCGGCGGCGACCTGTTTATGGGGCGGCGGCACGATCTGGAGCGCGACAAGCTGTGGTGGCTGGTCGACGTGCCGCAGATGCGTGAGTACTTGCAAGAGGTGATGGTGCCGGCGGAGGGCGGGGCGACGGCGCCGCTGGCCGAGCCGCCGACGCCGCTGATCGAGCTCGTGGGGGCGAAGACGACGTCGCTGCCGTCGATCATGACGCCGCTGGTGGCGACGCTGTGGGCGCTGCTGCTGGGGCTCGGGGCGCGCCGAGCTGCGCGTCGCCTGCCTGAAGAGACGTCCTCGGCGGGGCTGTGGTTGATGATCGCGGGGTCGATCTCAGGGGTGATCGGCGCTGTGATCGCGCTGCTGATGATCTTCTCGACGATGCCGGAGCTGCGCGAGAACGAGAACGCGCTGCTGTTCCCAGCGACAGATCTGCTGCTGGTGGGGATCGGGGCGCGGCTCCGGCGTGGGCCGCTGCCGGCGGGCTGGTGGCGTTTTCTGGCGATCTACGGGTGGGGGCGCGTGGGCGTGACGGCGCTGGTGATCGGGCTGCACGCGGCGGGGATCTTCTTCCAACGGCCTCGGCTGTGGATCGCGCTCAGCGGGCTCTTCGCGGGGTGCTTGGTGGCGCTGGCGCGGCGGGCCAGGGCAGGCGCTCAGAAGAGCGTGTAGACGAAGGGGGTGACGTAGGCGAGGCCGCCGGTGAGCAGGAGCAGGACGCCGGCGAGGAGGAGGACGAGCAGGAGCGGGGCGAGGATGAAGCGGGTCGGGTGGAGGAAGTGGGCGCAGAGGCGGAGCAGGGTGCGCAGCCGGGCGCCGAGGCGGCGGTGGAGCGGCGGTGGAGCTGGCCTTTGGGTCATGTCACGAGCTCCCGACGCCCCACGAGCCGGCGCGGGCGACGTTGTGCGCCGTCTGTTCGCCGCGCATGGTGCCCAGCAGGATCGGCGGGGCGGCGCGGCGGGTCAACCGCCCGAGCTCGAGGGCTCGGGGATGAGCACGCCGAAGCCCCCAGCGTCGGAGCGGTGGAGGCCGTCGCTGTAGCCGCTGAAGCTGGGGCGGTGGGGCGTGAGCGGGGCGGCCTCTAGGTGCGGGGCGTCGATGGGGGCGTGCATGACGCTGAAGCCGTCGTTGTGGCGATCAAAGAGCCAGGCCTCGAGGTCCGGCGCGAGGGCGTTCGCCTTGGGATCGGTGATCACGACGAGGGTTCGCACGCCGTGCTGCCTCATCATGCCGGGGCCCGGCAGGGCGGACTCGTCGAGGTAGTAGCGGTTGTCAAAGTCCGTAGGGACGGGCGCGCGGCCGAGCAGGCGGGTGCGGTCGCACAGCCACAGCGCTGGGGCGTCTGGGGTGAGGTCGGCGCGCCTTCGCTGGAAGACCGGGGCGTAACGGAGCAGCGCGGCGAGGGTCTGTTCGGGTTTGAGCAGGCCGCGACCGTGGGGCCAGTTGTCAAAGGTGCACACCGGCTGGCCGCCCATGTCGGCGAGCCAGGCGCCGTAAGCGACGCTGCGAGGGCCGTCGAGGTCGATGATGGCGAGGGTGCCAGGGGCGAGCCACTCAGGGGTGTCGAGGATCGGGTCGCGGCGGTCGGGGGCGAGGCGTTGGTCGATCTCGTGCAGCGCGGGGTCGCCGCTGGGGGCGCGCGCGTGGGTGCACTCGAGGGCAGAGAAGAGGGTGGGGGCGTGGAAGGGCAGCCAGGGGCTGGCAGAGTGAGGGCCACAGGCGTCGTAGAGGGCGTCGGGGGCGAGGAAATTCATCCAGGTGTCGCCGCCGAGGGCGTCCGGGGCGCGGGCATCGCCGACCACCCAGGCGCCTCCTGTGGGCGGCGAGAAGAAGGAGCGCAGGGGAGCCAGGCGCCCGAGCCGCTCAAGGAGCTTCGATAAGGGTGGCCACATGCAGCGCCTCGTGGGTGAGCAGCGGTTGCGGGGCGGCGCGGCTGTAATAGCCGGCAAAGCGCCCGTTGACGACGTAGGGGCCGACCGCGGCGTAGCGGGGGCCGCCAGAGAAGGCGGTGGGTTCGTGGACGAAGCGGCGCTGGACCAACCACCCTTGGGGTTTGTTGGCCGCCTCGCTGAGCAATTTCGCCCAGTCTTCGGGTTTCATAATTGCTCCGATATAGACGGAGTCGCCCATGCGGCCGAAGCTCTGCTTGAGCACCCAACGGTCAGGGTGGTCGCGCAGCTCGGGGAGGTGCTCCTCGGGGGCGAAGGCGCGGGTGTGGGGGGTGTGGCGGCGGATGAAGGCGAGATCGTCGGCCTCTAGGAGCTCGGGCCAGAGGGCGTAGAGGCGCTTGGACTGGCGGATGAGGGCGCTGATCGGGTTGAGCATGGGCAGGCGATCGCCGCGCTCTAGCCATAGATCGAGGTTGGGGAGCCGAGGCAGCCACTCGCCAGGGTAGTAGCGGAACGCCGCGTCGACGCGGCCGCCGTGGACGGTGAAGTGGCGCCAGCCGCGGGTGAGGTGGGCCGGCGAGCCGCGGACGGCGCTGTGGCCGGCCTGCGTGAGCCAATCTTCGATGATGTGGCAGTGTTGAAGGTCCTCCGAGTAGCCGGTGGCGAAGAGCATGGCGACGCGGCGGTACGGGGCGAAGGCGTCGGTGACGGCGCGGCGGAGCAGGTTGGGTAGGGTGTAGCCGGGGACGCGGAGCTGGTCAGCGATCCCGACGGCCTCGTTGAAGCCGCCCGGGACGTCTTCGTTGAACTCGGGGACCATCCAACCGTCGGGGGTGGGGTGGAGGTCGTAGCGGGCGAGCTGGAGGGGGACCTCGGCGGCGCGGCGCAGGAGCGGGTAGAGGACCGGGGGGATGTCGAGCTGGGCGAGCAGGTGCGGAGCGGCGGCGACCCGGCGGGCGGCGACGTCGATGACCCGCGAGAGGCGCTCGGCGATCGCGACGACCTCGGCGTGCTCGCTGGGGCTGAGGACGATGGCCTCAGGCGGCAGGGTGTGGCGGCCGGCGACGTAGATGTCCCACTTGTGGTAACGCCAGCGGACTTGATGGAGGAGCGCGTCCCAGTCGCCGCGTGTGTAGGGGAGATCGATGGCTCTCATGCGGGGCCGTTGATGTACGCGGCGATCCGCGGCGTGAGCCAGACGGCGAGGGCGTAGAGGGCGAGCTCGAGCAGGAGCATGCCGCGGACTCCGCGGCTGATCCGGCGGATGATCGCGTGGGTGAGCAGCATCGCGGTGACCGCGAGGACCGAGGTGAGGCCCTGCTGCCAGCCGTAGAAGTCGCCAGCGACGGCCTCCGAGAGGACCCAGGCGGCGGAGAGGAGGAAGTTGGCGGTCGAGAGGCCGAGGCGGCGGTCGTGGTCGAGGCGGATCCGGGTCCTCCAGGTCCGCCCGCCCTCTTCGGCGATGAAGAGGCCGAGCGCGAGCAGCAGCGAGACCCAGCCGGAGAGGAAGAAGCCGACCGGGATCCACCAGCCGCCGATGTCGTCGCCGACCGCGTCCGCGTCGCCCCAGAGGCTGCTGCCGAAGAGCATGGCGGTGGCGAGCAGCAGCGCGCTGTAGACGTAGGCGACGGCGGGGTTGCGGCGCTCGCTGATCAGCCGGAGGGGGCGGCCGAGCAGGAGCGCGCCGACGCCGTGGCCGTAGACGGCGATGAAGCCCCAGCCGAGGACCAGGTAGTAGACCCCGTACTCGAGATCGACGCTCTCGTCGGCGTGGAAGGCCAAGACGTAGGCGATGTAGAGGGTGCCGAGGGCGCGGGCGAGGCGGAGCAGGCCAGGGTAGGGGTTGCCGCGGAGGTAGAGCTGGCGGAGCTGGAGCAGGTTGGTGACGGCGTAGCCGCCGACGGCCGCGACGAAGCCCAAGCCGTAGACCATGGACTCCAAGGACTCGAGCAGTGAGATCAGGCCGGGGTTCATCGCGTTCGCTCGAGGAGGAGGTCGCCGATGATCATCGCGTCGACGCCGTGGCGCAACCAGAAGGCGAGCGCGTCCTCGGCGCTGGCGACGATCGGCTCGCCGGCGCCGTTGAGCGAGGTGTTGAGGGCGATCGGGGCCTCTCCTAGCCCTTCGAGGCCGGTCAGCAGGGCGTGCAGCTCGGGGGCGCGGGCGGCCTCGACGGTCTGGAGGCGGGCGCTGCCGTCGACGTGGGTGACCGCGCGCAGGCGCGGGAGGGCGGCGGGCAAGACGGGGGCGGTGGTGGTCATGAAGGGGGTGAGATCGTCGGGCTCGGCGGCGAAGAATTGAGATGTCTCTTGAGACAGGACCGCAGGGGCGAAGGGGCGGAAGGGCTCGCGCTGCTTGATCACGCGGTTGAGGCGCTCGCGGGTGGCGAGCTCGCGCGGTGAGGCGAGCAGGGAGCGCTGGCCGAGGGCGCGGGGGCCCCACTCGAAGCGGCCCTGGACGAAGGCGACGAGCTGGCCGTCGCAGATCCGACGGGCGGCCTCTTGACAGGGATCGTCGACGCGGCGGGGGGCGAGCCCGAGGTGGCGGGCGATCTCGAGGGCGCGGGCTGGATCGACGGGCAGGCCGAGGGCGGCGCTCTGAAGGGGGGGAGGGCGCGGGTCTCCGAGCTCGGCGCTGGCGAGGAGCGCGGCGCCGAGGGCGCCTCCGGCGTCGCCAGCGGCGGGCTGGACGAAGAGGCGGCCGTCGCCGGCGTCGCCGCCGCGGGTCCGTAGAAATTGGCTGATCCGGGCGTTGGCGCGGGCGTTGAGGGCGACGCCGCCGGCGAGGCAGAGGTGGCGGGCGCCGCTGAGCTGCAGGGCGCGGCCGGCGAGGCCGAGTAAGGTGTCCTCGAGGACAGACTGGAGGGCGGCGGCGGCGTCGGCGTAGCGGCGATCGGCGGGGTCGCCGAGGTCCCAAGGCTTGGCCTGAGGGCGACGCGGGCCGAGCAGGCGCTCGAGGGCGGGGCCGAAGCCGAGCTCGGCGTCGCTCATGTGGGCGAAGCAGGCGAGGTCGAGCTGGTAGGAGCCGTCGCCTTGGAGGTGGATGATCTTCTGTAAAAAAACGTCGCGCAGGCGGCTGGGGTCGCCGAAGGCGGCGAGGCCCATGACCTTGTATTCGCCCTCGTTGACGGCGAAGCCGAGCCAGGCGGTGAGGCCGGCGTAGAGGAGGCCGAGGGAGTGGGGGAAGTCGACGCTGGCGAGCAGGTCGAGCTGGTGGCCGCGGCCCGACCAGAGGGTGGTGGCGTGGGCCTCGCCGACGCCGTCGACGACCAGCACGGCGGCCTCCTGATAGGGCGAGGCGAAGAAGGCGCTGGCGGCGTGGCTGCGGTGGTGATCGAGGGCGACGACACGATCACGCGGGACGCCGAGCGACTCGGAGAGGTGATCGAGCGCCCAGATCTTGACGCCGAGCTGACTGGCGAGGGCGCGCGGGAACGCCCTCCAGGTGCGCGGCATGTTCTTGAGGAGATGCACGAGCACGCGCTCGAGCTTGGCGACGGGGTCCTCGTAGAAGGCGAGGCGATCGACGGCGCGTGGATCGACGCCGGCGTGGTCGAGGCAGGCGAGGGCGGCGGCGATCGGCAGGCCGGCGTCGTTCTTGATCCGGGAGAGGCGCTCCTCTTGGATCGCGGCGACGACCTGGCCGTCGATCACGAGGGCGGCGGCGGCGTCGTGGTAATTGCCGGAAATTCCTAAGACGACGGCCATCTAGGGGCCTTTGGGGGCGACCGACCAGCCGCGGCGGTGCGGGCGGACGAGGCGGAGGAGCAGCCCGAGGGGGGCGGCGAGCAGGTAGACGAGCAGCATGGTGAGCACGTAGAGGCGCTCGGCGAGGGCGCGGCCGGCTCGTAACCACAGGCGTCCGAGCTCCCAACGACGGACGCGGCGGAGGGCGGCGCGGGCGCTGGCTTCGTCGCCCGCGAGCTGGAGCAGGAGCTCGCGGGTGTAGCGGCTGTGGCGGCGCTCGTCGACCATGACGGCGCTGAAGAGGGCGGACTCGTGATCGCGGCCGACGGCGGCGAAATATCGCTCATAAGCCTCAAATTGGGCGAGCGCGCGGGCCTCTCCGTGGTGGACGAAGGCGAGGAAGTCGCGCTCGCCGAGGCGCTCAAAGAGGCGCTCAGAGTCGGCGCTGACGGGCGGGAGGGCGCGCGGACGCGGGGCGGCTGCCGCCGCTCGTTGGGCCTGCTTGGCGAAGATCTGGGCGTGGCGGGCCTCGTCGTCGGCGTGGCGGAGGTAGGCGGCGGCGCGGGCCGCGGAGGGGGTCGCGGCCGCGGCGAGGCGCATGTCGAGCATGCTGCCGTGCTCGGCCTGCGCGAAGGCGTGCAGGCGCCGGGCGGTGCGCGCGTGGGTGCGCCAGACGAGCGGGCTGAGGAGCGCGGCGGTGCGGGCGGTGAGGGACATCCGGGGCGGCGAGGTGCGGTGCGGCGACGATCTGGCGGATCTTCTTTGAAAGACATGTCACACAAGACATGTCACAAAAGACTGGTCACAAAAGACAGACTGATCCGTCCAACCACGGGGTGCAGGCGCCCGCCTGGCAGGGGTGAGCGTCGTCGCAGGCGGCGTAGCAGTGGTTGGTGGCGAAGGCGTGAATCTGACCTTGAGGGCATGCGGGCGCGGCGAGCGGGTCGTTCTGGGCGCAGGCGAGGAGCGCGGCGCAGTCGCCCTCGGCGAAGGCGGCCTTGCAGGGGGCGATGAGGGCGGGGTCGGCCCAGAGCTCGGCGCACGCCTCTTGGCAGCCCTCGGGGCGATCGTAGCCGTCGGGGGCGCCTGTCTCGCTGCAGAAGTGCTCCTTGCGGCGCGTGATGTGGCAGGCGCAGAGCCCGGCGACCTCGGCGGCGCGCTGCTCGGCGTTTGGGCCGGGCGCGGGGGCCTGGGCCGCTTTTTTGAGGTCGATGATGGCGGCGCTGCGCTCGTAGGCGCCGTCGCCGGTCGCCGTCCAGCGGACTTGCAGCTCGCGGGCGCCGGTCTGCCAGAAGAAGCGGGCGGTGATCGGGGCGCCAGGGGTGAGGGGGGTGACGAGGCTCAAGGCGTCGTCGGTGCGGAGGGCCATGGTGGCGGGGGTGGCCCCTTCGAGCGCTTGGACGGCGATAAAACGATCCTTGGGGCGTTGGCGGCGGCACTGCACCCGGAGCCAGCCGTCGCGGGCTTGGGTGGTGCAGCCGGCGGCGCTGGAGCCCTTGACCACGATCTCGTCGCTGTAGGACCACTCGTCGGCGCCGGGGGCGAAATTCTGGCCTTCGGGCAGGCCGCCGGCGGGCACGGCGAGGGGGCGCGCCAGCGGGGCGCTGAGGGCCTCGCTGAAGATCGCTTGGGCGAGCGCGGCTTGGCCCTTGGCGGTCATGTGGATGTCGTGATCGAGGAAGGCGCCGGGTGAGGCGTCGCGCAGGGCCCCGACGGGGTTGAGGGCGCGCAGGCCGAGGGCGCCGGCGTCGGCGACGAGGTCGCCCAGCAGGACGAGGGACTCGTCCATCGACGGGGCGCCTTCGACGCCGTACTTGGCCCACTCGCGCGGGTCGACTTGGACGTCGATCGGTAAGGCGACGACGACGAGCTCGGCGCCGTGGGCGTCGAAGAGGGCCTTGAACTCGACCAAGTAGTCGTGGAAGACCGAGGGCGGCGGGGGCGGCGGCGGCGGGGCGCCGCGGGCGATCTCTTGGCGGAGGCGGCGGCGCTCGGCGGTGAGCGCCTCGGCCTCGCTGAGCAGGTCGAGGGTGGTCCTCTTCGCCTTCTTGGCCTCGTCCGCGATGAGCTGGGCGATCAGGGCGTCGCGCTCGCGGGCGGCCTCGCGGATGAAGGCGGCGGTGAGCGCGACGGAGCGGCTCTCCTCGGCGGAGTCATCAGAGACGATGTCGCCAGGGCGGCCTCGCGCGATCTCGTGCTTCCACTCGGAGAAGCTGTAGTCGCTGGCCTTGGTGACGAGCTCGTCGAGGGCGTCGCGCTTGGCGACGAGCTCGGCGTCGATGGTGGCGATGCGGACCTTGGAGGCGGCGAGGGCGGCCTCGGCGGCGTCCTCGGCGGCCTTGGCGGCGGCCTTGGCCTCGCGGCTGGCGTGCACGAGATCGCCAAAGCCCCCCTCGGAGGGGGTGCCGAGGTCGATCGGCGGGCCGGCCTCGCTGCCCTCAGGGGCCTTGATCTGGCCGCGCTCGTGCAACCAGCGGCGGAGGGCGTAGACGGCGTGCGACTGGCTGAAGAGCCAGGCTCGGCCAGGGAACTCAAAGCGCTCGGCGGGGGCGGTCTCGCTGCGCACTGCCCAGCCGTCCCAGACGGCGTGGCGCTCGCGGTTGGGTCGTTCGATCTCAAACGGATCGTTGACAAAATTGAGGACGACGATGACCGCGCGCGGGCGCCGCTCAGCGAGCAGCTCGGCGGCGACGGCCATGTACTCGCGAGGGCCGTAGGTGGGCACGCCGGCGTTGAGGACAGGGGCGCCGCGCAGCTCGGCGAGGCGGGCGGCGGCGGTCTGATCGTCCTCGACGCCGAGGCCGAAGACCTGCGAGTCGCCGACGACGATGATCTCGTCGCCGCCCGGCGCCGGCCAGGGGGCGCCGCGGTAGCCGCGATCGTTGACGTGGATGGTGGTGACGGGGTTGTCTCGCAGCTTGAAGCGCATGGCGGCGCCAGGGGCGAGGCGGACGCCGAGCTCGGGATCGGCGACGTAAAAATTAACGTGCGGGAAGGCGCCCTCGGCGCGGGCGCTGAAAAAATACTCGCTGATCACGGCGCCGAGGCCGAGGCCGATGAGCACCTGCGGGAGGATCCAAAGGAGGCGGCGGCGCTTCTTTTGTTTCTGGGCCGGCGCGAGCGGGGCTTTCGACTCGGGGCTGTTGGACATACGGCGCTTGTCTCTTGGCGCGGCGACGAGGAGAGATCGATCGCGGGCGCTGGGTTGTATCCGGCAGAGTAGCGCGTCGCTCGAGGTGTCGGGCAGGGCGCCTTCGCGCGGCCTCGGGGGTGAACCGCGCAGCCCCGCGAAGGGGCGCTATTCGGGCCTTGTCGGCGTAAGTGCGGCGAGGGAGGATTGTTGACGATGTTACGGCGGCGGCGGGGCTCGGTTCGATCGTTCTACGCGGCGTTGGTGGCCGGCTCGTTGGGGCTCGGCTGCTCCAAGCCGAACCCTGGGTGGTTAGATGATGAGAGCGCGAGCGACGGCACGAGCGATGGCACGAGCACGAGCACGAGCGCGAGCGCGGGAGAGTCGACGAGCACGAGCACGAGCGCGGGGGAGCCGACGAGCACGAGCACGAGCACGAGCACGAGCGCGGCTGATACAGGGACGGAGACGAGCACGACGGGGGAGCCGCTGCCGAGCTGCGGGCCGCTGGCGGGAGCGGTCGTGCAGTGGGACGCGCCGAAGGAATTTTGCCAATTAGGGGTGCAATTCGGGCTCAAGATCACCGGCGGTCAGGGGCAGGCGCAGGCGGAGCTGTGCTCCTCGGGCTGCGGGCTCTGCTTCGGGGTGATGATCGCGGTCGGTGAGGAGCTGCTCGATCTGATCCCGGAGGGGAGCTGCTTGTCGGTGGTCCATGACGGGGTGTGGGCGCCGGAGGACCCGGAGACGCTCAGCGGCTGCAAGACGACGGGGGTGCAGATCTACTTGAACGAGGACAATGAGCCGCTCTATGTGGCTTCGTCGCGGGTGTTCGCGCCGCCGAAGGGGCTCGACCCGGCGTTCGCCTTGGAGGTGACGGCGGCCGAGGAGGTCGAGTGCTCGTGCGATCTCGACGTGTGCTGCGAGGACGCCCCAGCGGGCCGCTACAAGCTGCAATTCGCGAAGGATGGCGATGTGCAGACCCTGGAGCCAGGGAGCATGGCGCTGGGCGATTACTCGCTCAGCGGCCTGACATACTGGGTCGAGGCGCTGCGGGGGCATCGCCGCGGCTACGCGACCAAGGGGGCGATGAGCTGCGAGTCGCCGATCGATCTCGTCGACTGGCAGATGTTCCGCCTGCCTTGAGAGGCAGATCAGCGCGACCGCTCGAAGGTGAAGATCGCGTCGCGTGTCCTTAAAGTCAGGTTGGTGGCGGCGCCGCCTTCAGGGCCGCCGAAGGCGGCGGTGGTGCCGGCGGTGTCCTTAAAGAAGAAGGCGTCGGGGCCGCTGGGGTGCATCCACTTGCTGCCGTGGTCGCTGATCGAGAGGCGCAGGCGGCCCTCGCTCTCGACCACCTTGACTTGATCGAGGCGGGCGAGGTGCTCGGGGGCGATGACCTTCTCGTAGCGGCGGCGGGTGAGCGCGTCGAGCGCGTAGTCGCCGACGTAGCGGGGGTGCAGGGCGCGATCGAGGGGCTGCTCGGCGGGCTCACGCGGGGCCTCAGCGGCGCGGCCGTGGGCGAGGGCCAGCAGATCTTCGGCGATTGTTTGAGAGTCGACGATCTCGGTGCCGGACAAGACGACGGCGGTGAGGCCGACGCCGCGCAGACGGAGGATCGCGCCGTTGTAGCCGGCGGCGCCGCCTGGGTGGCCGATGGTGGGCTGCCCGAAGGCTTCGCCGAGGATCCAGCCGAGGCCGTAGTTGTCGCGCACTGGGGTCGACATGGCGGCGAGGCTGGCCTCGGAGAGCAGGCGGCCGCTGTGCAGGGCGTGGTCGAAGCGGACGAGATCTTCGACGTTGGACCAGAGTCCGCCGGCGGCGCGGCCGTACTGGATCTCGTTGGCTCCCTCGAGGTCTTCGAGCTCGTCGTTGAACTGGCGACCCATGACTTGGCGCGAGAGATCGAGCGCTCGCCGCTCGTCGAGGGGGCCCTTGTCGGCGTGGAGCTGGAGATCGAAGCGGGTCGAGTGCATGCCGGCGGGGGCGAGGATCTGGTCGGAGATGTATTGTTGATAGTCAGACGATCCTCCGACGCGGGTGATGACCTCGCCGAGCAGGACGAAGCCGCTGTTGCTGGGATCAAAGTCGCTGCCGGGCGCGAACTCGAGCGGCTGCGCGGCGACGATTTTTAAGAGATCGAGGTCGCTCTTGGGGTGGGCGGACCAGACCTCCAAATAAAGATCGTCGGTGTAGTTGGGGATCCCGGAGGTGTGGCTGAGCAGGTGACGGGCGGTGACGATCTCGCGGCCGTAGGGGCGGTGGGCGGCGCAGAACTCGGGCACGTAGGTGCATACGTCGGCGTCGAGGTCGAGGCGGCCGCGCTCGGCGAGCTGGAGGGCGGCGACGGCGGTGAAGAGGCTGGTGAGGGTGCCGATCCGATACACGGGGTCGGGCTGGCTGACCTCGCCGAAGTTGTCCCTTTTAAAAAGGATCTCGCCGTCTTGGGCGAGGGCGAGGGCGCCGTGGAAGGCGAAGGCGCGGCCCCATCCGGCGCCGTAGCCGGCGATGTAGGCGGGGATCGTACGGTCGAGCTCGCCGAGGCGCAGGGCGTCGCCGAAGCGGGGCTTGTCGGCGGGGGCCTCGGGCAAGGGGCTGGCCTGGGCGCTGAGGGGCGGCGCTCCCTCGGGGCGGGGGCCCTCATCCACGCTCACGCGTAGGTGCGACGGCTGGCGCTGTTGCCATACATCTGGCCTTGAGAGCAGGACACCAAGACCACCTGCAGCGGCGGCGACGGCCAAGCCGGCGACGGCGACCCTCCACCAGCGCGCGGGCGCGGCGAGCTCTGGCGTGAAGGTGTCGGCGGCGGGTCCGTGGGGCGGCGCGGCGTCGGCGAGGGCGGCGGCGAGGACCCGATCGGTGAAGTCGTCCGGGGGCTCGAGGGCGGTGAGGGTGCGCAGGGCGTCGCGCTCGGCGTGGGGATCGAGGGGCTTATTGGTGGGCATGGTAGACCTCGGCGAGGGCGGCCCTGAGGGCGGCGCGGGCGCGGTTTAGGCGGGACTTGACGGTGCCGAGGTCGATGCCAGTGGCCTCGGCGATCTCGACGTAAGAGAGCTCGTGGTACTCGCGCAGGAGGAAGGCGGCGCGGTGCTCGGGGCTGAGGCCGTCGATGGCCTTGGATAAGGCCGCGGCGAGGCTGCGGCGCTCGGCGTCGGCGGCGGGCGACTCGCCCCCGGGGATCGCGGCGGCGGCGTCGTCGCCGAGGAGCAGGGCGCGCTGGCGGCCGCGGCGGAGCTCGTCGATCGCGAGGTTGCTGGCGATGGTGAGGATCCAGGTGGAGAGGCGGACGCCGCGGCCGGGGTCAAAGGTGGGCAGGGCGCGGAAGATCTTCAAAAAGGTGTCTTGGGCGAGGTCTTCGACGCGGGCGCGGCCTTGCTGGCGGTGCAGCATGCGGCCGAGCAAGGCGAAGATCGGGCGCTTGTAACGATCGACGAGGGCGCGACGGGCGGCGAGATCGCCGCGTTGGGCGCGGACGAGGGTGAGCTGGTCGAGCTCAGGTTGGCGGGGCGGGGCGGCGCCCGCGGGCGGGAGCTCGGGCTCGTGCGCCGACTCGGCAGGGTCGGCCAGGGCCGGTAACGGCTCGTTCTCCGCGAGATGAAGGTGCTTGGACATGCGGACCGCGACGCTCACTTCCGGTTCTACGGCGGGTCAGGCGCCAGGTTCCATCCGAACGGTCGATCTCTGCGGCGCGTGGGCGCTGACGCGCTGGTTCGCGCGCCCTGGGCGGCGGAGCGCTCGCCCCTCGCGTGGACGCGCCCGAGGAGCGGCGGGGCGAAGGCCTCGCGACCTACGCGCGACTCCCCGATTCATCGGCGCCGAGGGCGGCGTGGACGGCTCGGCTGAGGGCCTCGGGGGTGAAGGGTTTTTGGACAAAGGTCGCGCCGTCGAGGGGGAGAGACTCGCCCTGTTGGCCCCGCGGGTAGCCGCTGACGAAGATCGCGCGGAGCCGCGGGCGCTGGGCGCGGAGGCGCTCGACGAGGGCAGGGCCGGACATGTCGGGCATGACGACGTCGGAGACGATGAGGTCGATGTCAGCGTCGGCGAAGGCGCGTATGGCCTCCGTCGGGCCTTCACACTGGAGCACCTCATAGCCGGCGCGGATGAGGATCCGGGCGGCGATCGCCCGCACCAGCGGCTCGTCCTCAACGAGCAGGATCCGGCCGCGGCCAGGCTGGATCCGCAGGGCCTTCTGCGCGCGGGTGATGCCCTCGTCGCCGTCGCCCAGAGGGAGGAGGATCCGAAAGGTGGAGCCCTCGCCGAGGGTGGACTCGGCCCACACTTGACCCCCGGACTGCTCGACGAAGCCGTGGACCATGGCGAGGCCGAGGCCGGTGCCCTCTCCGGGGCCCTTGGTCGTGAAGAAGGGCTCGAAGATCCGCGAGAGGGTGGTAGGGGCCATGCCGACGCCGTCGTCGCGGACGAAGATCTCGGCGTAGCGGCCGGGGGCGAGGCCGGGGCGCTCCAGCGGGCCCTTTTGTGAGAGATCGCGGGCGCGGGTGGCGATGGTGAGGTGGCCGCCGCTCGGCATGGCGGCGCGGGCGTTGACGCAGAGGTTGATGAGGGCCTGCTCGAGCTGGCTGCGGTCGACGTGCACGGTGCCGAGATCGCGGGTGAGCTCGACGTGGAGCTCGATGTCCTCGCCGATGAGGCGACGGAGGAGCTTCTGCAGGGCGGTGATGGCCTCGGCGAGATCGACCGGGCCAGGGGTGAGGTGCTGGCGGCGGCCAAAGGCGAGCAGCTGGCGGGTGAGGTCGGCGGCGCGCTCTCCCGCGTCCGTGATCTCGGCGGTGAGCTCGCGTAGATCCGGCGGGAGGCGGTCGTCGCTCTCGAGCAAGGCGGCGCTGGTGAGCACGACTGTGAGCACGTTGTTGAAGTCGTGGGCGACGCCGCCAGCGAGCAGGCCGAGGGACTCGAGGCGCTGCGCGGCGCGGAGCTGCTCCTCTAAGAGGTGGCGCTCGGTGACGTCGCGCAGGATCGCGACGACCTCGCGGCTGCCGTCGTCGCGCTGGGCGAGGCGGCCGTGGACCTCGAGGTGGCGGCGGCGGCCGCTGGGCGTCAGCAGCTCCAAGATCCGCGCAGAGAGCTGCTCGCCGGCGAAGAGGCTGCTCAAGGAGCGTTGCCAGCGCCCTCGCTCCTCGGGGGCGAGGAGGTCGCCTTCGTTGAGGAGGACGCCGACGAGCTGGGGGGCGGCGCGGCCGAGCATGGCCGCCGCCGCCGGGTTACAGGTGGTGACCGCGCCGCGCTCATCAAAGGTGACGATGCCGTCGGGCGAGAGGGCGACCAGCTCGGCGTAGCGGGCTTCGCTGGCGCTCTGGAGGGCGAGGGCGCGCTCGCGCTGGTGGGCGGTCGAGAGCAGGTTGAAGAGGGTCTCGAGGAAGGGGATCTCGTCGGTGGTGAGGGGCTGGGGTCCGCGGGCCCAGGCGAGCAGGGCCGCGGGGCGATCGGCGAGGGCGGCGCTGACGACGACGCAGCGGCTGCGACGTAGCGCCGGCAGCGGGGCCTCGTCGCCGAGCTCGAGGGCGTGGGTGCCGGGGGTCGCGAGCGCCTCGGCGAGGAAGGATGCGGGCGCTATCTCGAGCTCGACCGGCTCCGCGTCGCTGAGGCGGGCGCGCCAACGCCCGCCAGCGACCCGCTCGATGAAGGCGCAGCCGCTGATCCCGAGGGTCGGCGCGGCGCGGCGGAGGATCGAGCGGACGAGGTCGTCGAAGGAGCGCAGCGCTCGCTGGCCGAGGTGAGCGAGCACCCCCTGGCGCTGGGCCCGCGCGAGCAGGCTGCTGTGGGCGCTCTGGCTGGCGTCGATGAGCTGGTGGAGGCCCCGGGCGAAGAACCAGCCGACGCCCGCGGTCGCCAGCAGGGCGACGCTGACGCGCAAGGTCCAGAGCTCGGCCGCGGCGTTGAGGGCGGGGGAGAGCTGGCTGCGGGTGGCGAGCAGGAGGCCGATGTTGCAGGCGATGTCGATCAGGGCGAGGGCGACGCCGTGCCGCGGGCCGAGCAGCGGGCTGGCGATGACGACCGCGGGGATCATCAGGACGACGAGGGAGATCCGGGTGATCGGGTCGTGGTGGAGGGCGGCGAGCAGGAGAGGCAGGCCGTTGATCAGGGCGACGAGGGCGTAGGCGAGCCAGCGGCCGCGGCGGCGGCGCGCGAGCAGGTGGAGGAGGAGGAGGGAGACAAAGTAGAGCGCGACGACGGTGGTGGTCGCCCCGGTGAAGAGGTGCGGGCCGACCGAGAGGTAGCCGAGGCCCGCGGCCAGCGGGACCAGGAGGGCGAGCACGAGGCTGGTGAGGCGGATGAAGCGGTGCTGGACGGTCGCTTCGTCGCCGATGCCTTCGTTGGCCTGCGGGCGGAGCTCGAGCAGGCTCATCGAGACCAGCGAGGTCTCCGTGAGCCGTCGTCTGCGCTCACTGCTGGTCAGGTCGGCCAAGCGGCGGCAGCCTATCACGAGGGCTCTGATGGGCCGCTCGCGCGCGATCGAGCGCCCAGGGCCGAGCGGCGGTCAGGCCATGACCGCCTTCGGCGCTCTTGAGGGCGGCTCAGGCCGGCAGCGCAGCGAGGAGGCGCTCGATGATCGCCTGGCTGGTGACGCCGCGGCTCTCAGCGGCGAAGGAGCGGACGAGGCGGTGCTCTAGCGCGGGGCCGGCGAGGGCGCGTACGTCAGCGTGGGTGACCGCGGGGCGGCCTTCGAGGGCGGCGCGGGCCTGGGCGGCGGCGACGAGCTGCTGGCCTGCGCGTGGTCCGGCGCCGAAGCGGAGCAGCCCCTGCAAGGCGGCGGGGCAGCTGGGATCTTCGGGGCGGGTGGCCCGCAGCAGGGCGACGACGTGGGCGATGACGCTCGGCGGCAGGGCGATGCGGCGGACGAGGGCTTGGTAGCGGCGCAGCTCGGCGGGGGTGAGCACGGGGGTGAGCGGTGGGCCCTCGTCTCCGGTCATGGCGACGATCGCCGCCTCCGACTCGGGGTCGGGGTAGCTGACGCGGAGCTGAACGGTGAAGCGATCGAGCTGGGCCTCCGGGAGCGGGAAGGTGCCCTCTTGCTCGATCGGGTTCTGGGTGGCGAAGACGTGGAACGGGAGCGGCAGGGGGTGGGTGTGGCCGCTGGCGCTGACCTTGGCCTCTTGCATGGCCTGCAACAGGGCGGCTTGGGTCTTGGGCGGGGTGCGGTTGATCTCGTCGGCGAGCAAGAGGTTACAAAAGACGGGGCCGGCGACGAAGCGGAAGCTGCGCCGGCTGGTCGCCGGGTCCTCCTCGAGGACGTCGGAGCCGGTGATGTCGGCGGGCATGAGATCGGGGGTGAACTGGATCCGCGAGAACTGGAGCTCCAGCGCCTGGGCGAGGCTGTGGACCAGGAGGGTCTTGCCGAGGCCAGGGACGCCGACGAAGAGGCCGTGGCCGCCCGCGAAGAGGCAGATGAGGAGGAGGTCGAGCAGGGGGCCTTGGCCGATGATCCGGCGGTGGAGCTGCTCCAAGAGGCGCTCGCGGCGCAGCGCGAGGGAGGCGAGGGCGGCGCGGTCGTCGGTGAAGGGGTCGTTCACGGGCTCGGCTGCGGGTATACCTCAGGTGGGCCCCGGCGCGCGGGCGGGCGGCAGAGGCGGGCGCTGTTTTGAACGGTGAGTGATGTGAAAAATGCCGCGCGTTGACGGGGCTTGGGCGCTGGTCCACAGTTCCAGCCGCTCTTCGTCGCGTTTCAACACGCGAGCAAAATTACAAAGAAAACCGGAGAATGTTCGATGGCGAGCTTTAACGAGATCCTCGGCCAGGTGAAGCAGACGATCCGCGAGGTGTCGGTGGACGAGACGCGGGCGCGGGCGAAGGGCGAGGGCGGCGCGGCGCCGGTGCTCATCGATGTGCGCGAGCGCGATGAGTACGAGCAGGGGTTCATCCCGCAGGCGCAGTGGGTGCCGCGCGGCTTCCTCGAGCTGAAGATCGAGGACCTGGTGCCGGAGCGCGAGCGCGAGGTGATCCTTTATTGCGCCGGCGGGACGCGCTCCGCCTTGGCGGCGCGCTCGCTGCGGGAGCTGGGCTACACCAACGTGGCCTCGCTGGCCGGGGGCTTCCGCGCGTGGAAGAACGCGGGCCTGGCGTTCGATCGACCGCGTACCCTCAGCCCCGAGCAGGTGAAGCGCTACAGCCGACACATCATGCTGCCCGAGGTCGGTGAGGCGGGGCAGGGCAAGCTGCTCGACGCGAAGGTGCTGTGCTTAGGGGCAGGTGGGTTGGGCTCGCCGTCGGCGCTGTACTTGGCGGCGGCGGGGGTGGGGACGATCGGGATCGTCGACGACGACGTGGTCGACGAGTCGAACCTCCAGCGGCAGGTGCTGCACAACCTCGAGCGCCTCGGCATGCCGAAGGTGGAGAGCGCGCGCAAGACGCTGCAGCTGCTCAACCCAGACGTGAAGGTGGTCGGCCACCAGACGCGGCTGACCAGCGAGAACATCCTGGAGATCCTGGCGGGTTATGACCTGGTGGTCGACGGCGCGGATAATTTCCCGACCCGCTATCTGCTCAACGACGCGGCGCTGAAGCTGGGTAAGCCGGTGGTGCACGCGTCGATCTTCCGCTTCGAAGGGCAACTGACGACCTTCTTGCCGGACCAGGGGCCGTGCTACCGCTGCTTGTACCCGGATCCGCCGCCGCCCGGCATGGCGCCGAGCTGCCAAGAGGCGGGGGTGTTGGGGGTGCTGCCTGGGATCGTCGGCTGCTTGCAGGCGAATGAGGCGATCAAGCTGATCTTGGGCGCGGGGCAGAGCCTGTCGGGGCGGCTCCTGGTCTTCGACGCGCTGGGGACGAAGTTCCGGACGCTGAAGCTGCGCAAGGATCCGGAGTGCAGGGTGTGCTCGAAGTCGCCCGCGGAGATCGAGCTGATCGATTATGAGGCGTTCTGCGCGATCGGTAGCTGAGCGCTGAGCGCGATCCTGGTGCCACGCGTGGGGCCCGAGCGGCGCCGCGCGTGGCGCTCTCTTTCCTCCTAAAACTCGCTGATCGCGGGGTCATGGCGCCCGCGTCGGAGCAGAGGTGTGCGGCGCGGCGGCGTTGTCGTGTGAGGTGTCACGAGGGCGAGGTCGGCGGTCAACTTCGCAGATTCTTCGCTGAATAAGGCCGTTGGCACGGCGCATGCTCTTGCCATGCTCGCTCGCCAAGAGCGACGGCGCGTCGGCGCCAGGAGCCCAACACTATGCGTACCCATCGACTGACTTCGCTCTCCCTCCTCACTCTTCTAGGCCTCAGCGCGGCCGCCTGTACGATCCGCCCCGAGCCCGATCCCGATCCCAAGGATCTGGTCCCCCGAACCCTCTACGCCTTCGAGTCCTGCGACGACCTGCTCGGCTACGCCAAGGAGAACGCGAAGGAGGCGCTGGACGAGTACGGGTACTTCTATGGCGGCGGCGGCTGGGGCGCCGAGGATGACCTGGACGGCGGAGCGACCGGCGCCGAGAGCGGCGGCGACGGCGGCGACAGCGGCGGCGAGCCCCAAGAGCCGGGGATCGACTACTCCGGCACGAACGTGCAAGAGCTGGGGATCGACGAGCCCGACCTGGTGAAGACCGACGGCGAGCGGATCGTCGCGCTCGCCGAGGGCAAGCTGCACTACGTCGATACGACCGGCTCGGAGCCGATGCTGCGCTCGTCGCTCGAGCTCGGCGATCTGTGGGGCAGCGAGATGTTCTTGTACGAGGACAAGGCGCTGATCTTCCAGCGCCTGTACTACTGGGAGGGCCAGGCGCTGCCGGCGGACGTGCAGGCGTGGATGAACGGCGAGTACGGGGCGATCACGCGGATCACCGAGATCGACCTGTCGAACCCCGACGCGCTGAAGGTGGTAGGCAACCTCTATATCCGCGGCGACTACGTCAGCGCGCGCCTGTTCGACAGCACCTCGCGGATCGTGCTCCAGTCGTTCCCGACCGGGCTGGCCTTTAAGTCGCCCTGGGAGTTCATTGAGGAGCTGATCACCGACAACCCCGACTTCAAGTGGCCAGAGACGCAGGCGGAGTGGGACGCGCTCTACGCGGCCGCGCAGGCGCAGTCGAAGCTGCATAACAGCGGCGTGATCGACGAGTCGACGGTCGAGAACTGGCTGCCGCAGTACTTCTTCCAGGACGTCGCGGGCGGCGGCGTGGGCGACAGCAGCGGGCTGCTCTACGACTGCGTGGACGCCATGCACCCAGGCACCTACTCGGGCCTGGGGGTGACCTCGGTGCTGTCGGTGGACCTCGAGAAGGGGCTCTCTCCTGAGGGCGGGATCGGGGTGTTCGCGGAGGGCTCGATCGTCTACGCGTCGGCGCAGAACCTCTACGTGGCGACCCAGCCGTGGTTCGGCCAGCTCTGGGGCGGCGACGGCGGCATCGACGGCGGCGGCATCGACGTCGAGCCGGAGCCGATCCCGGACGGCGGCGATCCGAACACCTCGGTGTCGACGAGCGCTTCGCCGGGCGGCGCGGGCGCGCCGGCCCCGGACGCGGATCTGCCGGCGAAGTTCCGCGCCGACGAGGAGGCGGGCGCGCTGAGCTTCGTGCACAAGTTCGAGCTGCCGGCCGGCGAGAAGGCGGTGTACCGGGCCTCAGGTGAGGTGCGCGGGCGCATGCTGAACCAGTGGGCGATGTCGGAGCACCTGGGCGACCTGCGGGTGGCGACGACCGACCAGAGCGGCTGGGACACGAGCACCTCGGAGAGCTTCGTCTCGGTGCTGCGCGAGGAGGCGGGCGAGCTGGTGCAGATCGGCCAGGTCGGCGGGCTCGGCGCGGGCGAGGAGATCAAGTCGGTGCGCTACATCCGCGACGTCGCGTACGTGGTGACCTTCCGCCAGACAGACCCGCTGTACACGGTGGACCTGAAGGACCCGAGCAACCCGAAGGTCGCGGGCGAGCTGAAGATCAACGGCTACTCGGCGTACCTGCACCCGCTCAGCGACACCCACCTGATCGGCGTCGGCTACGACGGCACCGACGAGGGGCAGCTGCTCGGCGTGCAGATCTCGCTCTTCGACGTGAGCGACCTGGCGAACCCGATCCGCACGCATCAGCACGCGCTCGGCGACTTCGGCTCGACCGAGGTGGCGTTCGACCACAAGGCGTTCCTCTACTGGGATCCGACCGACCTGGCGGTGTTCCCGGTGCAGGCCTACTCGTGGAACGAGGAGGATTTTACGGAGAGCTACTTCTTCGGGGCGGTCGCCTACACGGTCGACGCCGGGGCCGGGATCGAGCTGGTCGGGCAGATCACCCACATGGTCGATCCGCAGGACCCGTGGCAGAACGGCGACCCGGCGCTGCGCCGCTCGCTGGTGATCGGCTCGCGCCTGTACACGGTCTCGGACAGCGGCCTGAAGGCGTCGGACCTGGGCACCCTCGCCGACGTGAAGTGGCTCGACTGGTGAGCTGAGGCGCGGACCTTCGCGCCCGTGAATGGGGCGTAATAACGCGGCGGTGAGGACCCAAGGGTGGGCTCGCCGCCGCGGCTTCGTGATACATTCCCGACCCCCAAAGGCCCCCTGGCATTGTCTACGCCCGCCCTACCGTTCAGCCAACGCGCGCTCGCGTGGCTCCACCGCAACCGCTGGCTGATCGTGATCACGCTCGCCGCGTTGATCGTCCGCCTCCACTGGAACCTCGAGGTCCACCCGATCGGCGACTACATCGGCTCGGACATGAAGGGCTACGACACCCGCGCGAACCAGCTCTTGGACGACGCGTCGGTGAAGCGGGAGTACCACGCGTTCTTCCCCTACGGGACCCACTTCGTGGTCGCGGCGATCAAGATGATCTTCGGCCGCGATAACTACCCCGCGATCGCGGCGGTGTACGCGCTGATGGGCGCGCTGGTGGTCGCGTTCAGCTACCTGATCGCGCGGCGGGTGTCGAAGCGGGCCTGGGTGCCGCCGCTGGTCGGGCTGATCCTGGTCTGCTACTACCCGCTGATCTCGCTGGGCGGCTACATGCTCAGCGAGATCCCGATGGCGACGTTCTTGACGCTGGCGACGCTGGGGCTGCTGCGCCTGGCCGAGCACGGTAGGGCGCGCGACGCGTGGCTGGCGGGGATCGCGGTGGCGATCGCGACGGCGATGCGGCCGCAGGCGCTGGTGTCGGTGGCGTTCTTCGCGGTGGCGTGGCTGTTCTTCCGCAAGAGCGCGCTGGCGAAGGTGAAGCTGTACCACCTGCTCTACGCGGGGCTGCCGCTGCTGGCGGTGCTGGCGTTCTCCGCGGCGCGCTTCCACCACCACACGGGCCGCTACGGGCTGGTGAGCGAGAACGGCACCTTTAATCAGGTGTTCGGCCACTGCCACACGAAGATGATCACGGCGAAGGGCAAGAGCACGATCAAGTTCGGCCCGCCGCCGCTGATCCAGCTCGAGCGGCGCGCGCAGAAGTACCCGGACGCGTTCGTCAAGCTGGACCCGGCGATCTCGGCGGAGATCGAATTCAAGGGCTACATCGCCGACGAGCAGAAGCTGCGCGGGCTGCTCCGCCAGTGCTGGAAGAACAAGGGGCTAGCGGGGCAGATCAAGTACACGACGATCAACGTGATCCTGCTGGTCGCGCACAACACGATGTGGCCCGACTCAGGGCGGCCGCAGTGGCGCGAGATCGCCAAGGAGTGGGGCAAGGCGCACCTGATCTTGTTGACCCTGCCCTGCTTCTTCGGGCTCTTTACGGTGTTCTCGCGGCGGACGGTCGCGCGCCACGGGATCCTGGCGCTGCACGTCTGGGCGCTGCTGGTGACGGCGGCGCTGTACTTCGGCGACACGCGGCTGCGCTGCCCTTACGACCCGTTCATCGTGATCCTGGCGATCGAGGTGTACGCGGTCGGCGGGGCGTGGCTGCTGGCGCGGCTGCGCGGGCGGTCCGCGGTGAAGAGCGCCGGCTGAGCGATGCGGCGCGCACACTACCGGGTCGGTCCGATCACGCAGGCGGAGTGCATGCGCTGCGGCGCTTGCTGCCAGAACCCGCCGCAGAACCGCGCAGAGGGCTTTTTGACGTACATCGAGGTGTCACCGCGGGATGCGATCCTGAAGCAGCCGGCGCTGGTCCGGCGCTTCGTGGTGGCGGGCGAGGACGGGGCGCCGCACCTGCGGCTGGACGCGGATGGGCGCTGCCTGGCGCTGCGCGGGCGGATCGGGGGTCATGTGAAGTGCTCGATCTACGCGGAGCGGCCGACGGCGTGCCGGCGGGTGCAGCCGGACAGCGCCGAGTGTCGGCGCGCTCGAGCGGCGTTCGCCATGGACCCGCCGGAGGAGGACGCAGAGGCGGGCTGAGCGCGGGCTTGTCAGGGTGGTTCGGGCGGGAGATCCTGGGCGGCGATGCACGTGCTCACCGCGGCCCCCGAGACGTTTGTGGATCCGGCGACCGGGCTGGTGCGCTTTGGATCGTTTCAAGGCGGGCTGCCGCCGATCGACGCGCGGGGGCTGGGCGCGGGGCCGCTGCGGCGGCTGCTGCGGCGCAAGCGCTGGATCTACGCGGCGATCGCGGCGGATCCGATCTTCGTCGGGGCGGCGGTGGTCGACGTGGGTTACGCGTCGAACGCGTTCGTCTTCGCCTGGCTGAAGGGACAGCGCGGGCTGGCGATCGCGCGGACCGCGGTGGGCGGGCCAGGCGGGGCGAAGGTGAGCGACCAGGCGGGCGAGGGCTGCTTCGCGTCCTTTCACGGCGGGGGCCTGAAGATCCGCTTGACGCGGGCGATCGGGGTGAGCGCGTACTCGCTCGCGGCGGAGGGGCGGGGGCTGCGGCTGGAGGCGCGCTTGGAGGGCCGCGCGGCGCCTCCGGCGATCTCGGCGATCGCCGCGCTGGGGCCAGGGCTGGTGAGCGCGACGGAGAAGCAGGCGCTGCTGACCTGCGAGGGGGAGCTGCGGATCGACGGCCACGCGCGCTCGCTCAGCGGCGGGCTCGGCGGCTTCGACTACTCCCACGGCCTCATGCCGCGGCGGACCGCCTGGCGCTGGGCGTACGCGCTGGGGCGGGCGCAGAGCGGCGAGCGGGTGGGCTTTAATTTGGTCGAGGGCTTCGTCGGCGAGCCGGAGTGCGCGGTGTGGGTGGATGAGGCGCTGTACCCGGTCGGCGAGGGGCGCTTCACCTTCGACGCGGCGGCGCCGCTGGGGCCGTGGCGGGTGCGCAGCTCCGATGGCGTTGTGGACATGGACTTTGAGGCAGGTGGTATGCACGCGGAGGAGCGCGACTACACGCTGCTGGTGTCGCGCTTCCGCCAGCCGGTGGGGCTGTACCGCGGGGTGATCGCGCTGCCAGGGCGGGCGCCGCTGCGCCTCGACGGGGTGTTGGGGGTGACCGAGGACCAGCGGGTGCTGTGGTGAGCGCTCCGCGAGCGGGGAGCACTTAGCGCCAGCGGCCGATGGTGTGGAGGTGGGCGCCTGCGCGGTCGAAGGCGTGGAGATAGGTCCACTGGGCGACGTAGAGGCGGTCGCCTGCGGGGGCGATGAAGTTGGGGTCGCCGTTGTCGCTCTCGGGGATCGGGGCCTCCCAGAGGCGGGCGCCGTCGCGGCTGAAGGCGGTGAGGCGCCAGGCGCTGCCGTCGGCGAGTTCGTAGGCGAGATAGATCGCGCGTTCGTCGATCGCGGCCACCTGCGGCGCCTGCGCTGCGGCCTTGAGGGGCTCCGAGGCGGGCACGAGGCCGCTCCAAACGACCGCGTCGCCCGCGAGCGCGGCGACCATCGGCAGCCTCGATCCAGGCTGCTTGGTGCCGAGGACGAGGGTGAGATCGCCGTGAGTGAGCCGGGTCGCGGCGTCCATGCCCTCGACCTTGAGGCCGACGACGGCGGCGGCCTCCGGTCGCTCGCCCCAGGAGGCCGGCACGCTGGACGCGCCGCGCCAGGTGGTGAGCAGGGCGGCGTCGGGGGCCGCAGAGGCGTTGATACAGGCGCCATCAGGGTCGGCTGGGGCGGCGGCGCCGTCGCTCGCGGCGACGGCGCGCCGCTGGCCGTCAGCGGTGTGAATGACGACGGCGCCGTCGGCGACGCAGAGCTCGGCGGCGCGTTCGCCGAGCTGGATCGACCAGCGAGGGGCGCCGTCTTTGAGGGCGAAGGCGCGGAGCAGGCCGGACTCGTCGGCGTAGAGCGCGTGCTCGCCGACGACGCCGATCCGGGTGTCGGCCTCGCCAGCGATCGCGCTGAGGCCAGGCTGCACCCACAGCCGCTCGCCGGTGGCGCCGTCAAAGGCAGCGAGGCCGGGCACGATGTCGCCGCCGGCGAAGGTGCGGACGCGGCCGACGAGGTCCAGCGCGCGATCGCCGTTGATGTCGATGAAGATCGGCGGGGAGCCGGCGTTCCACTGCGTGGCGCCGCCGAGGCCGCCGACTGCGCCCTGCTTGGCGATCATGGCCGTGATGACGACGCTCATGAGCACGAACATCGACACGCCGATCGCGACGGCCTTGCCGGCGGCGGCAGGCCGGACGGCGGCGGCGGGCTGGGCTGAGGCCTGCGCGGGCGGGTGGTTCGGGCGCTGAGCCTCCTGGATGCTCGAGACGGTGCGGCAGTAGCTACAGGTGACGCTGGTCGCCCCGGGCGGCGGCGGGGCCACCCCAGCTCCGCAGCTCGGGCAGTGGAGGCGTTGAAGCACGGAGGCGATCGTATCGTAACCAGCGGGGGAGGGCACCGATGGGGTGGGCGGATCCGCCCAGCGCTCGGCGCGGTGTGTCCTGCGTGGAGGACACAATCCACGCCGCTCGCGGTCGAGTGGGGCGTCAGGGAAAGGCTGTGGCCTTCAGCGTGGATTCACCGACCTGTCGATTAGGTTGACCCCATCTCTGGGTAAACGTTAGTCCACTCGTCGTGGCCTCTTGGCCCGGAGATGAGCGCTGTCATGGACTCTTTTGGCCGATCTGCTGCGATTGCTTCGTTTGTTGTGGTCTACCTGCTTGGTTCGGCGGCCGCGGCGGCGCCTGACGAGGGGGAGCGCGTTCCGGAGGGAGCGGCGGTGGCGGCGACGCCAGCGACCGATGAGGCGGCTGCGGCTGCGGCTGCTCCGGCGGAGGTGACGGCGACGGAGACAAAGACTGAGACAGAGACAGCAGCGGCGGCTCCCGCGCCGCACGCGGCGGCCCCCGCTGCCGCCAAACACGCGCTGGGCGCGACGATCGCGCTCAATCAGGACAGCTTCTTCGGCTTCTATCCGACGATCGCCGGCAGCTACGCGCTGCGGCCGCGGCTGCACCTCGCGTTCTATGGGATCCTGTGGACGACGCCCTCCTTCAGCTTCAACGCGGGCGGCGGGGGGTTGTGGACGGAGGTCGGCCTGGGCGTGGACGCGCTGCTCCTGGACGACAAGCTGTCGATACGGCCGCAGCTCGGGGTGCTGAGCGGGACGCTGCTCTCCGGGAGCGCGACGCCGCTGGTCGGTGAGGGGGTGGTGCCGAACTTGACGGTTCATTATGGGGGGCAGGTGGCCGAGGCAGAATTCTATATGGGCTACTACCTGGCGGTCCGCGGCGATCGACAGAATGACTTCATTCATTATTGGGCGAACGCGGGCCTCAAACCACTGGGCTTCACCCGCGGCGCGTGGGCGTCGTTCTGGAGCGTCGGCATGCACTGGGAGCACCTGCGGCTGCAACGTACGGTCGGCGGCGAGGCGAGCGACATCTATAAGTGGCTCGGCGGGTATACGCAGTTCACGCTGCCGGTGGGCTTCGCGCTGCGCTTCTCCGGCGGCGCCGACTTCGGCGGGGCGGCTCGCGGCGAATTCTACAAGGCGGCGGTGGTGAAGAGCTTCTAACGCGGCCGCGCGGTCATGGGGTGATGGTGAGCTGGAGGGTGAAGGGGGCGCCGAGGCGCTGCCCTTGAAAGGTGAGGCGGTCGACGGCCCGTAGGGTGGGATAGGCGCGCAGCAGCGCTTCGAGGCCGCCAGCGAGGGAGATCTCGCCTAGCGCGGTGATGAGGTCGCCGTTCTTGAGGCCGATCCGGCCGAAGGGCGAGGTGGGGCGGATCCCGAAGAGCTTGACGCCGACTTGGACGCCGTCGACGAGGTGCGGGACGACGCGGGCGGCGCGGGTGAGCTGATCGATGTCCTCTAAGTACGCCTGATAGGCGGCGCGGGCGACCGTGCAGGTGCCCGGGGCGGCGCAGCGGATCGCCGCAGGGTCGTCGATCAGGGCGGGCGGCGGCGGCGCGGGTGGAGCGGGTGGGGGGGGGATCGGGTGAGGATCGACGAGCGCGGGCGGATGCACGATGGGCTCGGCGTGGGCGGTCTGGAGCTCGATACGGGCCGCGGCGAGCTGGGCGCGGGTGGCCTCGAGCTGGGCGCGGGTGGCTTCGAGCTCGGCTCGCAGGATGTCGCGCTCGCGGGCCGCTTGCGGGTCGCAGGCGCCCAAGAAGAGCAGAGAGAGCAGGGCGAGGGGGCCGGCGCGGCGGCTCAGGGAGCAGAGCATGAGGGGGATCATAACCCGCGCTGGGGCGGGTGAGATACTCTGGCGGCGATGGTTGGCGACGCGGCCGATTCGGATCCTTTGGGGCTGCTGCCGGCGGAGCTGCGTGAGCTGCTGCGTGGCCGGGTGTTGGCGCTGGAGCGGCCGGTGTGGGGCGATCGCAGCGGCCGGCACGCGGCGGCGCGGGCCGGCGGCGGGGTGACCTTTCGGGGGCATCGCCCGTATGTGGCCGGCGACGACCCGCGGCGCTTGGACTGGCGGGCGATCGCGCGTCGGGATCGGCCGGTGGTCCGGGTGGCCGACGCGGAGGACCAGCTCTCGCTGGTGCTGCTGCTCGATGGCTCCGGTGGGATGTCTTATGGGACAGGCCCCTCGCAGAAGGCGAGGTACGGGGGGGCGCTGGCGCTGGCGCTGGCGCACCTGGCGCTGCGACAGGGCGACTCGGTGGGGTTCGCGGCGGCGGGCGACGGGGCGATCGCGGCGCCGTATGTGCGGCCGAGCGGCGGTGAGGGGCGGTTGATGGCGCTGGCGCGGGCGATCGAGGGGCTGCCGCTGCGCGGTACGGCGCCGTGGTCGGCGCTGCTGGACGATGTGGCCGGGCGGATGCCCCGGCGCGCGCTGGTGGTGCTGATCAGCGACCTGTTGGATCCGTGCGCGGGCGAGCCCGACCCAGGGGCGGAGGCGGGGCTGGTCGAGCGCTTCGCGGGGCTGCGGGCGCGGGGACATGATCTGGTGATCGTGCAGGTGCTGCACGCGGATGAGCGGAGCTTTCCCTGGCAGGGGCCGGAGCTGCTGCGCTTTGTCGACCCACGGGGGGCGCGCGCGGAGCTGGAGGCGGCGGCGCCAGGGCTGCGCGCGGGCTACCTGCGGCGCTTGGCGGCGCACCAAGAGGGGCTGCGGGCGGCGTGTGAGCGGGGTGGGGTCTTTTTGGTGGAGACGTGCAGCGCTCAGCCGCTGAGCGAGTCGCTGCTGGCGCTGCTCGGGCGGCTGAGCGGGGTGGAGCCCGCGCTGGACGCTCGGTAGGCGCGCGTTGACGCTCGCTCGCGGTCGATCACCTTCGCGCGTGGGTCTGTGCGAGAGTCGCGGGACTCATCATCCTCGCGCGCGCGGCTCAGCGCGCGCACACAGACCCCCGCGCGCTGAGGTGAACCTCGATGGACGCCGTCCGTGACTCGTTTGCGATCGAGCCTGGCCCTGACCCACACCTCGCGCGGACTCGCGCGCTGCTGCGAGATCACCCGGAGGCCCGCGCGCTGATCGGCCCGTCGGCGTGGTCGGCCGTGGTCATCGTGGTCGTGTCGGTCGCGCAGTTCGGGCTGGCGGCGGCGCTGGGGGCGGCTCCGCTGCCGTTGGTCGCGCTGGTGGCGTGGTTCGTGGGGGCGCACCTGTGCTTCGCCGCGTTCACGATGGTGCACGAGGCGAGCCACGGGATCATCTTCCGCGGCCGGGCGGCGAATCGACTGATCGCGTACCTCGCCAACCTCAGCCTGATCGTGCCGTTCGCCGAGCGCTTTATCGTCGGACATATCCAGCACCACGCGCATATCGGCGAGTACACCCGTGACCTGGGCATGCCGCGGGCGCGTGAGGCCGCGTGGGTGGGCGGGAGCGCCGCGCGCAAGCTGCTGTGGCTGTGGCTGCACCCGCTGCTCTTCGGCGGGCGGGTGACCTGGCTGCTGCGCGACCGCCCCTCGCCGCCGGGGTGGTTCGCCCTCAACATCGGCCTGCAGGTGGTCACGACCGCGGCGGTGGTGCTGGCGCTCGGCTGGACGTCGCTGCTGTATTTGGCGCTGTCGTGGTACTTCTCGGCCGGACCGCACCCGGTGGCGATCCGAATGGTCCAGGAGCACGTGATCTTGCGGCCCGGACAGCACACCAACAGCTACTACGGGCCGTGGAACCTGCTGGTGTTTAATCTGGGCCTTCATAACGAGCACCACGACCTGCCGACCGTCGCGTGGCACCGGCTGCCGGCGCTGCGCCGGATGGCCCCGGAGTATTATGAGCACTTGGCGATCGCAGGGTCGTGGCTGGGCACGTGGTCGCGGTTTATCGTCGATCCGCGGCAGAGCCTGTGGGACCGGACGCTGCGGGACCAGGCCCCGCCGGGCTAGCGAGGGTCGGGGGCGAAGGGCCACCAGAGATCTTGGACGAAGAGCTGGCCAGGGGCGCGCTGAAATTGAGCGGCGCCGTAGAGGTTGATGAGCGCGGCGACGAGGACGAGGGCGGCGAAGCGGCGGCGCGGCGCCAGGCCGCCGCCGTCGGCGAGCACGAGGAGGAGGAGGGGGAGGGCGTCGAGGATGAAGCGATAGCTGATCTGAAGCTGTCCAGTGTTATGATAAAAGAGCGCGGGGAGCATGACGAGGGCGGCGGCGAGGAGGAGGCCGCGGCGCTGGGGGAACGGCCGGCGCGCGCTGAATAACGCGAGCAGCCAGGGGGCGCTGAAGAGCAGGCCGAGGCCGTGGATCGAGAGGCGGACGTAGGGGGGCGTGAGCGCGAGCTGCGGCCAACACCAGAGCATGGCCGCGAGGTTCCTGGGCAGATAATGGGGGGAGAAGAGGCCGATCGACTGCATCCGCGCCTGCCAGCGGACGTCGAGGAGTCGGTGGCCCATCTCGAGGGGATCGCCAAAACGGGCCCAGTTGAAGGCGAGGCAGAGGCCGCCGATCAGGGCGAGCGGGGCGGCGAAGCGCACGAGGTCGCGGGGGCGCCGGCCGGCGCGGGACCACTCGAGGAGGAAGAAGGGGAGGGCGAGCACGATCGCCGGGCGGCTGGCGGCGGCGAGGGCGAGGGCGAGGCCGGCGAGCAGGGGGCGGCGGGCCTGCCAGGCGGCGCCGATGTGGACGAGGAGGAAGAAGGCGCCGACGATCTGCGCGGTGAACCACACGCCGCCGCTGGCGCCGACGAAGCAGGCTGGGCTGGCGACGGCCCAGGCGGCGGCGAGCCAGAGGTGCTCGGCCGCTCGTCCGTCGCCGAGGCCGCGGCGGCGATCGAGCAGGGCGACCAGCAGGGCGGGGATCGCCGCGGCGAGCAGGAGGGTGAAGAGGCGGTCGGGGAAGGCGAGGCCGAGCAGGGCGACGCCGGGGAGCATCAGCAGGGCAGGCGCGGGCGGGAAGGTGACGTACCAGGCGTCGCTGCGGCGGAGGATCTGGGCGCGGGTGAGCTCGCGGTGCTGGCCGTCGAGGGTGATCCAGGGCTCCACGCGGGCCTCGCGGCGCCGACGCTCGCAGGCGGGGGTGCGGCAGCGATAGGCGCGCAGGCGCTCGCCGCCGCGGAGCTCGAGGGTGGTGACCCTGCCCCAGTCGTCGTGGGCGCTGGGATAACCAGGCGGGGCGCCGCCGTGATCGAGCTGTCCCTTGAGCCAGGAGGCGGCGAGGTGGACGTAGTGGTTGTTGGCGCTCGGGCGCAGGAGGTCGCCGCCGGCGAGCGCGGCGAGGACCGCTGTGGTCGCGGCGAAGACGGCGAGCGCGCGGGCGCGGTGCACGGGGGGCGCAGTGTATCAGGCGCGCGCGTCGACGCGCGTCGCGTTGAGGGAGCGCGGGTCAGGGGCGATGGCGACGGCGGCGCCGCTCACGAGGCCAGCGCGAGGGCGCGGCGGTGGGCTGAGAGAGTGGCCGAGGGGCGAGCGAGAGATGTCCCTCGTATTTCTCCTGATCGCCTGGTTACAGTGACATTACACCGTCAACGATCGGCTCGACGCTGGTCGTATGCCCGCGAGGTTCGGATATAGGTAGCGGCCATGAACCTGTCAGGCGCCGTTGAGACCGAACTCTTCGCTCCGCTCTCGGGCGAGATCGTGCTCCTGGAAGACGTGCCAGACGTCATCTTCGCCGAGAAGATCATGGGCGACGGGGTCGCCATCAAGCCGGTCGGCCACACGATCGTCGCGCCGTGCGACGGGATCATCGGCAAGATCACGGAGATGAACGACGCATTCGCGATAGAGTCTGACTCTGGCGTCGAAGTGCTCGTGCAATTCGGCGTCGACACCGTTGAGCTGAGAGGTGGAGGGTTCAAGCGCGTCGCTCAGCAAGGTGAGCGGGTGAAGCGCGGTGACACCATCATCGAGCTCGACTTGGCGTTTCTGGAAGCAAACGCGAAGTCTACGCTGAGCCCGGTGATCATCCTCAACATGGACGATGTCACGGCTCTGACGAGGCTCTCGGGGACCGTGATCGCGGGCGAGACGCCGATCCTCCGCGTCAGGCTATGATGCGCCGCTCGGCCGAGCGGCTCACGCGGCGGGGGCGAGCAGGGCGCGGGCGAGCAGGCTGAGCAGGGTGATCTCGAGGGTGTACGTGAGGCCGGCGCCGATCTTCATGGGGGTGCTGGTCGGGCGCGTGAGCATGCCGAAGACATACGAGATCCGGGCGAGCACGAAGAGGGTGCCGAGCAGGCAGAGCGCGGTGGCGCTGGCGCCGTGGGTCTCGGCGAAGAAGAGGAGGAGCAGGACCAAGAGGCCGTGCTCGAGGGTGTTGCCGTGGGCGCGGCTGGCCCGGCGGATCTGCTCGAGCGCGCCTTGCGAGCGGTCTCGGCCGTGGTGGAGGCGGAGGCGGGTGGTGTTGATCGCCAGCGCTGTGAGCAGCGCGCCGATCAGGAGGGCGAAGGAGGCGGAGATCGGGGCCATGGAGGTCTTGGGGCTAGGGCCGACGCGCGCGGCGCTGTAGGCTACCAGGAGATTGGCCGAGGAGCGCGAGCACGAGACGCTGAGCGAGCTGACGACGACGCCGCGGTCGCTCGGTGACGCTCCGACGGCGATCCTGCCGCGCAGTGAGCGGCCGACGGTCGCCGAGCGGCCGGCGGCTGGGGGGCCTCCGCAGACGACGCCGCAGACGACGCCGCAGACGACGCCGGTGGGCACACCGACGATGTTGTCGGATGAGGAGGTGCAGGCGCGCCTCGAGGCGCGGGATCGGATCGGGCGCTTTATCTGCCTGCGCCGGATCGGTGAGGGCGGGATGGGGATCGTGAGCCTCGCCTATGACGAGGAGCTCGACCGCAAGCTGGCGCTGAAGGTGATCCGCCAGGGCTTCTGTGAGCAGCCGGAGCACCGGCGCAGGTTCATCCGCGAGGCGCAGGCGCTGGCTCGGCTCTCGCACCCGAACGTGGTGACGATCTATGAGGTCGGTGAGCACTTGGGTCGCCCGTATCTGGCGATGGAGTTCGTCGAGGGCCGTGATCTGCGGGCGTGGGTGCGCGAGCGAAGGCGCTCGCTGCGGGAGATCTTGGCGGTGTTCGTCGACGCGGGGCGCGGCTTGGCGGCGGCCCACGCGGCGGGGTTGGTGCACCGCGACTTCAAGCCGGGCAACGTGCTCGTGGGGGTCGATGGGCGCGCACGGGTGCTGGACTTTGGCATCTCGCGGGCGGCGGACGCGTACGAGGGGCCTGGGAGCGGGGTCTTGGCCGATACAGAGCGCGGGTCGGTCGGCGATACGCTGACCGCGGTCGGCACGATCATGGGCACGCCGGCGTATATGTCGCCCGAGCAGCTCCGCGGGGCGAGCGTGGACGGTCGTACGGATCAGTATGCGTTCGCGGTGGCGCTCTATGAGGCGCTGGTGGGCGAGCGGCCGTTCGCCGGACGAGGCGTCGTGGACCGCTTCAAAGAGGGGTTCGAGTTCACGTGCCCGGCGGACTCGCCGCTGCCGAAGCGGCTGCAGCGGGCGATCACGCGGGCGCTCGCCGCCGCGCCCGAGCAGCGCTTCCCGTCGATGGACGCGCTGCTGGCGGCGCTGACGGCGGATCCTTGGCGAGGGTGGCGACGCGCTGGGGCTTCGTTGGCGATCGTCGGGGTGGCAGTGGGGCTGGGGTTCGGCCTGATCTCGCGACCGGAGCCTTGTACGGGCGCAGCGGCGCAGATCGCCGGGGTGTGGTCGGAGGACTCGCGCAGCGCCGTGACCGCGGCGTTGGCCCGGGAGGGCGCGGCGGGGGCCGGGGTCGGGCTGCTGACGGAATTTTTGGACGGATATACGCGCGGCTGGGCGACGACGCACCGCGAGGCCTGCTTGGCGCATGTGCGGGGGGAGAGCTCGGCGGAGGCGCTGGACTTGCGGATGCGCTGCCTCCATCGCGCTCGTGCTGGCTTGCAGGCGCTGGTTGCGGCGCTGCGCGGCGGCGGGCCCGACGACCTCGACGACGCGCTGGTCGACGCGCACAACCTGCCCGCGGCGCGTGGGTGCCTGGATCTCGACGCGCTCGCGAGCGGGCCGCCGCCGCCGCCGCAGGCGATCGCGGAGGAGGTAGAGGCGCTCCGCGGGCAGCTCGCGGCGATGGTGCTGTCGGTGCGGCGCGCGGACGCGGAGGCGGCGCGTGTGGCGGTGCGCTCGGCGGGTGCGCGCGCGAGGACGCTGGGGTATCGGCCGCTGGTGGGTGAGGCGCTGCAGGCTCTGGGGCGCCTCGAGTCGGAGCTGGCGGACTACGAGGCGGCGGCGCAGGCGCTCGAGGAGGCGCTGTGGGTGGCGGTCAGCGTGGATGATCCGAGGCGGTCGGCGGAGGTGATGAGCAGCCTGATCTATGTGCTCGGCGGGTCGCTCGATCGCGACGCGGCGGCGAGCCGCTGGCGCGCTCACGCCGACGCGCTGGCGGCGCGGCTCGGGGCGGACTCGGCGGGCGCCGCTCGGCTGGCGTGGGCGATCGGGGCGGTGGCGCTGCACCACGGGCGGGCAGAAGAGGCGGTGCGCGAGCTGCGGCGGGCGGTGGCGATCAGCGAGGCGCTGCACGGGCCCGAGCACGTGACGGTCGCGTCGCACCTCGGCAACTTGGGGGCGGCGCTGGGGACGGTGCGGGACTTCGAGGGGGCGAGGTCGGCCTTCGAGCGCTCGCTGCGGATCCTCGAGGCGGCGTTCGGCGCGGAGCACTCGTCGGTGATCACGACGCTGGGCAACCTCGCCAACGTACACATGCTGCTCGGCGACGTCGACCGAGCGCTGACGCTCGGCGAAGAGGCGCTGGCGCGGGCGCTGCGGATCCGCGGCGATGATCACCCGCAGGTCGCGACGCTGCTGCAGAACCTCGCGCGGGCGCGTCGTACCCGCGGGCAGTGGGCGGAGGCCCGCGCCGATCTGCTGCGCGCGGCGGCGATCCAGCGGCGGCGCCTCGGCGCGCATCGCGAGCTGATGTGGACGCTCAGCGAGCTGGTCCTGATCGAGGTGGAGCAGGCAGCGCTGGCGGCGGCGAAGGAGCACGCGGCGGAGCTGATCGAGGTGACGCTCGCGGTGCTCCCCGAGGACGCGCCGAAGGTGCTCCGGAGCTTCGGCGACGCGGCGGAGGTGGCGGCGGCGCGAGGCGACGTGGCGGCGGTGATCTCGCTGGCCGAGCGGGGCCTCGCGCGGCCGCTCGAGCGGGCGGCGCGTGAAGACCCCGAGTCGCTCGCGTACCTGCGCTTCCACCTGGCGCAGGCGCTGCACCAGCGCGGGCGGGCGGGCGATCGGCGACGGGCGCTCGCGCTGGCCGAGGCGGCGCGGCCGGTGTTCGCGGCGGATCCCGCGGCGTGGGAGGAGGAGCTGGCGCTGTTGGCGACGTGGAGCAGGCGCCGGCCCGGCCGGTGAGGCGCGGCTCAGGGGGCGGTCGCGGCGGCGCGGGCGGCGGCGCGGGCGCGGTCGTAGGCGGCGATGAGCTGGTCGCTGGGGCGCATGTACCCGAGCGCGGGCACTTGGCCGGGTACGGCGTCGATGCCGAGGATGATGGTGCACTCGTTGAGCCACTCCCAATACGTGATGGTGGCCTTGAGCAGCTCGTCCTCCGGCTCGACAGGGTCGATGTCCTGGAAGCGCAGGCGGAACATGCGGTCGATGAGGTAGCGCAGGCGCTCGAAGCGAGGGTCGGCGAAGCGCTGGTTGATCACCGCGAAGGACTCGTGGTCGGTCATGTACATCAGCGGGACGAGGCTCTCCTCGTCGAGGGGGCCGAGCACGCGGTGGTCGCGGAAGATGAAGAGGTTGGCGCTGTAGATGTGGCCGATCACGCAGTAGCGGCAGCCGTTCCACAGGGCGGCGACGCCGATTAAGGTCTGCGCGGTGGCCTCGCCGAAGCTGGCGGTGAGCCTGTTGGTCACCTCCGCGCCGAGCTTCATGAGGCGGAAGGTGCCGCGCAGGCCGTGGAGGCGGACCATCTCCTCCTGGATCGGTCCGAGGTCGTAGCCTGCGGTCATGCGGGTCATCGCGCGGAGGGCGGCGCTGAGGGCTCGCTGCGGGAGGGTGAGGCTCATGGGCGCGCCTCCCGCCCGGCGCCGCGGAGGCGACCGATCCAGGAGGCGGCGCGCTGGGCGAGCGCGTCCTCGCGGCGCTCGTCGGAGGCCAACCAGGCGCGCGCCTGCTCGAGCGAGGGGAAGGTGCGGGCGTTGCTGTCCGGCGCGTTGTGGCAGAGCCAGAGGCCGAGGCCGCGGAAGAGCGGGCGCTCGGCGACGTAGACGGTGCGGCGGGCGAGGCGGCCGAGGTAGCGCTGGATGTCGAGCAGGCCTTGCCGGCCGTCGACGTCGCAGCGGGCGAGATCGCTCAGGTTGATGATGGCCTCGAACGAGCCTGGCACGGCGGCGCTGAGCTGCTGACGGAGGGCCCGCTCGAGCTCGCGGGCGGTGTCGGCCGAGAAGTCGCCGCGCAGGGCGAGGTTGAGGCGACCGGCGTCGATCGGCGCGAGCGACCAGGTCGGTTGGTTTGGAGCGACCACCGGCGCACAGGCTATCGCAGCTCCGGGTGGTTGGCGAGGGCGAAGAAGGGCCGAAACCGCGCTCTCCGGCGACCAGGACTCGCTCCGTCGGCGTTGCGAGGGTCTGATACCGTGGACGCGGTGGCGGAGAGGTTGATGAGCGAGGCGGTGCTCGACCACGAGGGGACGGTGATGGCCGTGCGCGCGGCGCCGTCAATGGCGCTCTCGGTGGATATGGAGGGGTGGCTCGAGCGGCCGCTGATCGAGGCGCTCGCGGCGGCGGACGCGCTGGGGCGGGCGAGCTTGACGGGCATGTTCGCGGGCGCGGCGTCAGCGACGTACACGCTGTCGTTGGCGCTGCAGGGGCGCGAGGGGGCGGTGCGGGTGGTGGCCTCGCTGCGGCGGGTGGGCTGGCTGTGGATCGTCGAGCTCGAGCCAGAGCCAGAGCTGGCTGACGTGGTGACGCCTGAGCGGCTCGCGCAGCACCGGCTCGAGGAGATCGGCGTGCTCTCCAGCGGCATCGCGCACGACTTCAACAACATCTTGTCGGCGATCCTCGGCAACGGGGAGCTGCTGGCGGAGGTGCTGCCGGGGCTGCTGCAGGCGGATCAGGGCGATCTGCTGGCGGCGGCGGAGGACATCATCACCGCGGCGCAGCGCTCGCGCGAGCTGATCGGCCAGATGCTGGGCTACGCGGTCAAGGCGCGGCCCAGCCACGGGCTGGTCGACCTCAGCGCGCTCGCGGCGGAGATGGCCCGCCTCTTAAGAGTGTCGACGCCGCAGAGCGTGGTCTTTGACTTCGACCTGGCGGTCGGTCTGCCGCGGGCGCTGGGCGACCCGAGCCAGCTCCGGCAGGTGGTGATGAACTTGATCGTCAACGCGGCGGAGGCGATCGGCGATCAGGTCGGCAGCATCGCCGTGCGCACCGGGGCGCGCTTCGTCGATCGGGGGCTGCTCGACGGCTGCGTCGGCGGCGAGGGGCTGGCCGAGGGCGACTACGTGGTGGCGGAGGTGGTGGATACCGGCTGCGGGATGGATGAGGCGACGGTCGCGCGGATCTTCGATCCGTTCTTCACGACCAAGACCAAGGGGCACGGGCTGGGGCTCGCGGGGGTGCGCGCGATCGTCGAGGCGCACGGCGGGGCGCTGCTGGTGCGGACGGCCCCAGGCATGGGGAGCTCGTTTCAGGTGCTGCTGCCGGTCGCCGGCGCGGCGATCGACGACGCGGCGGACAGCGGGATGCGCTCGCGCGGTGACCTGTCCGGTAAGACAGTCCTCGTGATCGACGACGAGAGGATGGTGCTGCGGGTGGCGCAGCGGATCCTCGAGTCGCGGCGGGCGCGGGTGCTCTGCGCGGCCGACGGCCACCTGGGGATCGAGCTGTTCTTGGCCGAGTCGGCGTCGATCGACTGCGTGCTGCTCGACGTGAGCATGCCGTTCATCCACGGGCTCGACGTGTTCCGTGAGCTGGTGATGATCGACCCGGCGGCGCGGGTGGTGCTGATCAGCGGCTACAGCGGCGAGGAGATCCAGCGGCGCGCGGCCGGGCTGGGGGTGCTCGGGTTCTTGCAAAAGCCGTTCAGCGCGGCGGACCTGGTGGAGGCGATCGCGGCGGCGATCCGGGCGTCGCCGCCGCGCTCCTCGTCGTGATCAGGGCGCGCGCCGCTGGTACAGTGCGGCCGGTGTCGGAGCCCCAGGTCGATCGCGCGCTCGGCGTCGCCCTCATCACGGGGGCTTGCTCCGGCATCGGCCGTGAGCTGGCGGAGGGGCTCGCTCGTCGCGGTCACGCGCTGGTGCTCGTGAGCGAGCGGGCGGCGGCGCTGGCGGACGCTGCGGCGGCGCTGCGGCGGGCCTACGGGGTGGCGGCGCACGCGATCACCCTCGATTTGGCGCGCCCAGAGGCGGCGGTGGAGCTGCACGCCGCGGTGGCTGAGCTCGGGCTCGAGGTCGATATCTTGGTCAATAACGCCGGGATCTTCTTCTTCGGCGAGGCCGCGGACGCGTCGACGGCGCGCGCGAACGCGCTCTTGCAGCTCCACGTGGTCACGCCTTCGCTCCTGTGTACGCTCTTCGGCCGGGAGATGAGGCGCCGCCGTCGCGGGCAGATCCTGATCGTCTCGAGCATCTCGGCGTGGCGTGATTTCCCGGGGATCAGCTACTACGGGGCGAGCAAGCGCTACCTGCGTGGCTTCGCCCGGGCCTTGCGCAGCGAGCTGGGCGTGTACGGGGTGAACGTCACCTGCCTGGCGCCGGGGGCGACCGCGACCAGCCTCTATGAGGCGAGCGGCTCGGTCCCGGTCGAGCGCGCGCGCCGGCTCGGCCTGATGATGGACGCCCGGCGGGTGGCAGAGGCTGGCCTCAAGGCCATGTTTTCAAGAAAGGCGGAGCGGATCCCGGGGGCGCTTAACTGGCTGGCGGCGCTGGCGGCCCAGCTCACGCCGCAGTGGGTGGTCGACCTGATCCGCCGCCGCGCGCCGTGGCTGCCCCGGCGCGACCGGGAGGAGGACTCGGCATGATCGACGCGCCCGCTTCGACCGACCCCTTCGAGCCGTATACGCTGGCGGGCCTGCGGCTGCGCAACCGGATCATCAAGGCCGCGACCTTCGAGGGGATGAGCCCGCGCGGGGAGGTGAGCGCGGGCCTGATCGCCCACCACGCGGCGATCGCGGCGGGCGGGGCGGCGATGACGACGGTGGCGTACTGCGCGGTGGAGCCGGACGGGCGCACCTTCCGCGACCAGCTCTTTATGCGCCCGGAGCTGGCGCCGTCGCTGCGCGCGCTCACCGATGCGGTGCACCGAGGCGGCGCGGCGGCGTCGCTCCAGCTCGGCCACTGCGGCTCGTTCTGTAACAATCATGAGCTGCGGCGCCGCCGCCCCTACGGGCCCTCGCGCGCGCTCAACCTGCTGGGCGCGCTGAGCGGCCGGCCGCTCGCAGATCCGATGAGTGAGGCGGAGATCGAGGCGGTGACCGCGGCCTTTGTCCGCTCGGCGGCGCTCGCCCGCGAGGCCGGCTTCGACGCGGTCGAGCTGCACCTCGGGCACGGCTATCTGCTCAGCCAGTTCCTCAGCCCCGACTCGAACCGCCGCCGCGACGCGTTCGGCGGCTCGCTGGCGGCGCGCGCTCGCTTCCCGTTGCAAGCGGTCCAGCGGGTGCGCGACGCGCTGCCGCCGGGCTTTCCGGTGCTGGTGAAGATGAACCTGCGCGATGGCCACCGCGGCGGCCTCGAGATCGAGGAGAGCGCGCAGATCGCCCGCTGGCTGGCTGGCCGCGGCGCCGACGCGCTGGTGCTCTCGGGCGGCTATGTGAGCCGCGACGCGTTCTTCCTGTTCCGCGGCGAGCGGCCGCTGCGGGCGATGATCGAGGTCGAGCGCAGCTACCCGCAAAAGCTAGCGCTGGCGCTGTTCGGGCCGTGGGTGATCCGCGCGCACCCGTTCGAGCCGATGTACTTCTTGCCGCTCGCGCGTGAGGTCCGCGCGGCGGTGCAGATCCCGTTGGTGTTGCTCGGGGGGATCACGGCGCTGGAGCACCTGCATACGGCCCGCCAGGAGGGGTTTGAGCTGATGGCGATGGCGCGGGCGCTGATCCACGACCCGGGGCTGATCGCCCGCTATCAAGCCGGCGCAGCGGCGACGAGCGGCTGTGTGCCGTGCAATCGCTGCGTCGCCGAGATGGATCGGGAGGGCGGCGTGCGCTGCGTGCGCGCGCCAGCGCCGCTCCGCGCGGGCTCTTAGGTGCCGGGGAGGAAGCTGACGAAGTGCGCGGCGAGCGAGCCGCCTTCGCCCATCAGCACTTGGTCGCCCCATCGCTCGAGCCAGAGCGCGCGGTCCGGCGATTGGTAGAGATACGTGGCGACGCGGGGCAGCGCGGGGCGGCCGTGCATGCCGACCCCGGCGGCGCTGGCCTGGCCGCGGCGGCCGAGGGTGAAGCTGTGGTCGCCGCGCTGAATGTGCCGGGGTGGCTCGCCGAAGAGGCCGTGGCCGGTGATCTGCTCGAGGAAGAGCCAGCTCTCGAGCTCCGGTGAGGCGACCAGCCAGCGCCGACGATCGCCGTCGGCCATGACGATGATGACGGAGGTGGCGGCGCCTTCACGGAGGGTGACGACGCCTTCAATGATGTAGTCGCCGTCGCGCTCGCGATCCGCGGCGTCGATGATCACGACGTCGCCTTGGCGGAGCTCCAAGAGGGAGATGTCAGGCTCGCTGGGGCCGGGGGCGAGGGCGCGGGGGGCCGCTTGGTAGAGGCGGCCCTCGAGGCGCTGAGCGACGCGCGCGCGCACTCGCTGGCTGGCGGGGTCCTGCGGCGGGGTGTGGTTGCCACCACCCGCGGCGGCGAGGGCGAGGGGCTCATGCGCCTCGGGCAGGCGGCGGCCGTCGCCCCAGTCGCGGAGGCGGCGGGCGACGAGGATCCCGACCCAAAACGCGCTGGCGATGGTGAGGGCGGCGATTAAGGAGGCGAGGGAGAACATCGCGGTCCTCTGGGGATAGCACGCGCGCTCGAAGTTCTCACGAGGCCGCGTGGCGCGTGTGTGGCCGCGAACACGGCGCGCGCGTGTGGCGCGTGGCCGCGTTGGCGGGATGCTGCGATCCGTGTACCATCCGGCGAAGGTCTTGACCCAGGTGCGAAAGAACGCCCGCCAAGCCGAGAATTCAGCGGACTCCGAGACCTACGGCGGGTCAGCGCGATCGCCGCGCTCCGCAGCGGCGCTGAGGCGGCGCAGTTTAGGCCTCGTCGGCGCGCTCTTGGGGCTGGTCGGGGCGCTGGCGCCAGGTGCGGCGTGGGCGAGCGGCGGGGTCGAAGGTGAGACCTTTGAACGGATCCTCACCGGCTTCGCGATCGTCGGGGCGGCGTACTTGGTCTCGCATGTGGTGTTCGAGCGGGTGAGCCGGCGCTTGGGGATCGTCTCGGGGGTCGAGTACGTGCTGCTGGGCGCGCTGGTCGGCCCCGTGTTCGAGCTGATCTCGGGGGATGTCCGCGCGGGGCTGCACCCGTTTATGGTGCTGGGCACCAGCGCGATCGGGATGAGCGCGGGGATCGAGCTCGATCTGCGCCGCGGCGGCTATACGCTGCGCGACCTGCTGGCGGCGTCGATCATCGTCGTGGTGACGGCGGCGGTGGTGGTCGGGCCGCCAGCGCTGGGGCTGTGGTGGTTCGGTACGCCCGAAGACCTCTTTGTGTGGTCGTTGCCGCTGCTGGCGGCGGCGGCGGTGGCGTTGGTGGCCGACGCGAGCCCGCTGCGCGCGTTCGCGGCGTTCTTCGACGCGAAGAGCCCGGAGATCGGGCGGGCGCAGCGGTTGGCCTCGCTCAGCTCGGCGGCCGGGATCTTGAGCTTCGGCGCGCTGTTCTGGCTCAGCGATGGGCTCGGGCCAGGGCCCTCCTACGACTCGCAGGAGGCGCTGCGCCTGCTGGCCTTCCAATTCGGCGCAGGGGCGCTGATCGGGGCGATCTTCGCGATCTTCTTGCGGCAGCGGCTGAGCCCCGAGCGGCTGCTCACCGTGGCGATCGGCATGGTGATCTTTACGGCGGGGCTGGCGTACTTCGTCCACGTGTCGGCGCTGGCGACCAACTTCTTGGTGGGGCTGGTGGTGGCGAACGTGTCGGGGCAGAGCGGGCCGGTGCGCGAGATGCTGCGGGGGATCCGGCGGCCGCTGTACATCGTGCTGTTCTTCTTCATCGGCCTCGACCTGATCATCGACGTGCCGTGGTGGAGCTACGCGCTGGCGCTGCCGTATGTCTATATGCGGCTGTGGGGGCGGCGGGTCGGCGGGGCGCTGGCGCGGCGGGTCGGCGGGGTCGGGGCGACCAACGTGGGCAACGCGCTGGTCGCCCCAGGCGGGCTGAGCGCGGGGATCTGCCTGATGGCGCTGCTCTTTTATGGGCAAGACCCGACGACGCGGCAGGCGGTGGCGGCGCTGGTGGTGGGGGTGGTGCTCAGCGAGCTGATCGCGTCGGTGCTGAGCCGGCGGTGGATCGTCGACGTCGCGGACGTGCCGCCGGAGCGGGCGACGCGCAGCGGGCTCTACACGGCGGAGGAGGGCTAGGCGATGTGGCAATTGGTCACCCTGGCCGCGCTGCTCGCCTTGATGCTGGGCTTCGACGGGCTGACCGATGAGGTGAGCCGGATCCAGACCGGGCTGGACCCGAAGAGCTTGGCGGCGACAGGGTTCATCATCCTGGCGGCGTTCACGGTGGGCGAGCTGAGCCGCCGGGTGCGGCTGCCGGCGCTGATCGGGTACTTGGGCGCGGGGCTGATCTTCGGGCCGAGCTTCGCCGAGCTGATGGGGCTGACCGACTTCGGCCAGCTCTTCTCGCGGCGGGTGATCGAGGACCTGAAGCTGGTGAACGTCCTGGCGGTCGGGGTGGTCGGCACCATGGGCGGCTGCGAGATCCACTTCAACGAGCTGCGGCGGTCGTGGCGGACGATCTTGCTGATCTTCGCGCTGATCGCCTTGATGGTGCTGCCGAGCTCGACGCTGGTGATGATCGGCTTCTCGCAGCTCGCGCCCGGGCTGGTGCCGTTCTTCAACGAGCTGCCGATGGCGCAGATCGTCATGGGCTCGGTGCTGGTCGGGGTGATGGCGATGGGCATGAGCCCGGCCGCGACCATCGCGCTGCTGCAAGAGACCGGCGGCAAGGGGCCGTTCTCGTCGCTTGTGCTGGGGATCGTCGTGGTCGCGGATATGGTGCTGGTCGCGCTCTTCCTGGTCGCGCTGGCGCTGACCAAGCTGACGCTGGCGCCCGAGGGGCTGTCGACGGCGGGGGTGCTGGGCGCGATCCCGCACATCGCCGGGGAGTTCGGCTGGGCGGCGGTGCTGGGGGTCGCGACCGGGCTGCTCTTCATCCTGTACCTGCGCTTCGTCAAGCGCGAGGTGATGCTGTTCTCGTTGGGGTTGATCTTCGCGGCGACCTACGCGGCGCAGATCCTCCACGCGGAGACGCTGCTGGTCTTCTTGGCGGCGGGCTTCATCGTCCAAAACTTCTCGCGCTACGGCCACGACCTGCTGCACGCGTTCGAGCAGATCTCGCTGCCCGTGTTCGTGGTCTACTTCACGACCCAGGCGGCGAACCTCGACCTCGGGGCGATGACCGCGTACTTGCCCGTGGCGCTGGTGATGGTGTGCCTGCGCGTGGCGACGCTGACGGCGAGCGTGCGCTGGGGGGCGCGTATGGCGGGCACGGGCGAGCGCACGCAGCGGCACCTGTGGCTGTGCTTCTTCTCGCAGGGCGGGGTCGACCTGGTGCTCGCGGGGCTGGTCGCGACGGCGATCCCGAGCTGGGGCCCGGCGATCCAGACGCTGGTCACGTCGACGGTGATCATCTACCTGTTCCTCGGGCCGCCGCTGTTCAAGCTGGCGATCGAGCGCATGGGTGAGTCGACGAGCGCGCGCGAGCGTGGCCTCGAGAACCTGACCGCAGAGACAGCTCAGACGCCAGGCGCTGAGGCGCCCGACCGCCTGCCCGAGCCGGAGATCGCGGACGCGGCGCTGTCAGGGCGGCTGTGGGCGCTGCGCGGCGAGCTGGAGGCGCTGGACCTCGCGCTGGTGCGCGGGCGGATCGGCCAACGCGCGGCGCTGCTCGAGGAGAGCCTGGGGGCGGTCGAGGCGGCGAGCGCGGCGATGTTGGCGGCGCTCGCCGCGGCGGAGGCCGCCGAGGCGGCGGAGACGCGCAGGGAGCTGATCTTCGACGCGCGTGACGCCTTTACGGGGGCGATCTGCGCGACGGCGCCGACGTGGGGGCAGATCGAGCCGGGGCTGGTGACCGTGGGCGACCTCCAGGAGCTGATGCAGGCGCTCGAGGGCATGGAGGGCTTCGCGACCGAGTTCGACGTGGTCCGCGAGGAGCGGCTCTTCGAGCACTCGTTCGGCGACCGGCGCTCGCTGCGGCTGGTGAAGCGCGGTCGGCAGCTCCGGCGGCGCCTGTTCGGGCCAGGGGAGCGGACGATCCCGCTCGGCAGGCTGTGGCGCTACTACGTGGCGATGGGCGTGCCGATCGACCTGTGGCGGCGCAGCGAGGTGACGGCGAGCGAGCTGTGGGGCGGGCTGGGCGCGCACGTCCGCGCGTTGACCGAGCTCGCGGCGGCGCTCGCGGACGGTGAGCCGGAGGCGCGAGCTCGCGCGGAGGCGGAGCGCGCGGCCAGCGGGGCGCGCCTGGCGGAGCTGCGGGCGCAATTTGAGAAGATCGCCGACGAGCTGGGCGGCGGCCTCTCTCGCTCGCTGGCGAGCGCGTTCGGCGAGGTGCTGGCGGCGGTGGCGGTCGCCGGGACGATCGAGCTGCCGGCCTATCGCTATCGCCTCTCGCGCCGCTTCGACGCGGCCCTGGCGGCTAAGTCCGAGCTGCTGTCGCGCCGCGACCGCGAGGCGGTCGTGGCCCGCGGGGGGCGCGATTACTTGCTGGCGTGGGCGAGCGCGCGGGCGTTTGAAGGGGCGACGGTGGCGCTGTTCCACGAGCTCGGGTCGGAGCTGCGCAGCCGCCTGCTGGCGCCGACCTTCGCGGGGATCGAGCGGCTCCACGCGGTGGCGCTGGCGGAGCCGACGACCTCCGTTCCAGTGCACTTGGCGCGGGTGCTGCGGCCCGCGTTGGCGCTGGCGAGCTCGGGGGTGGCCCGCTCCGAGGCGCTGCTGGGCGACGGCCACCACGCGCGCAGCGTGACGGTGCGGCTGCGTCAGGCGCTCGAAGAGGTGCCGGCGCAGCTCTCGCCGATGGCGCCGATGGCGAACGGCGCGCGGTCAGGGCGGCCGCCGCGGGTGCCGCTGCGCCAGTGGTTCCACCTGGAGGTGGAGGTCGAGGCGTCGCTGCTGGTGAGCGAGGCGAGCGAGCGCTTGGGGGCGCTGCTGCGCCAAGAGCTGGTCGACCTCGACCGGCTGCGGGCGATCGCCGACTACTACATCCGCGCGGCCCACCAAGGGCGCAGCGACGGGGCCGGCGGGTTGGCGGAGGAGCTGCGGCAGGGGCTCTCGCGGCTGAGCCGGCAGATCGCCGAGCTGGCGACCAGCCAAGAGCGGGCGGTGGCGGAGATCATCGGGGACCTGGGGCGCGCGGTCGCGCAGCGGCTCACGGACGCGCTGGCGCCGGTGATCGAGGGGCGCTATCCGGCGCTGCTCCGGCGCGTGAGCGAGCGGGGGCAGGCCGGGCCGGGACGGCAGCGCTTCCGCGGGCTGCGGCGGGTGTGGGATCAGGTGAGCGCGCGGCTGCGCCGGCTCCGTCCGGTCGGCGCCGAGGCGATCGCCGAGCTGGGGGCCCTGTTCGCCGAGGGGGCCTCGCCGGCGGATCTCGAGCACTACGCGCGCTTGGTGGCGGCGGCAGGGACGATCGAAGAGAGGATCCCGCTGCTCTATCGGCGGCTCTTCGGGCCGGCCCCCGACGCGGCGGAGCTGCTGGTGGAGCGGCCGCTGCCGAGCGCGGCGCTGGCGTCGGCGATCTCGCGCTGGCAACAAGGGCTGTCGACGTGCGCGTTGATCCGCGGCGACCGCGGCGCGGGCAAGCGGACGATCGTGCGCCGGGTGGTGCCGAGCCTGGAGGCTGGCGGCGCCGACGTGATCTGGCTGCGGCTCACCTCGGCGGTGGACGATGAGGCGTCGATCGCGGCGGGGTTGGGGGCGTTGGCGGGGGTCGGCAGCGCCGAGACTTTTGAGGAGATCGCCGAGCGGCTGGCAGGCGACGAGCGACGCCGGGTGATCGTCGTCGAGAACGGCGAGCGGCTCTTTAAACGCTCGCTCAGCGGCAGCGCGGAGGCGGGGCGCTTCTTGGCGGCGATGCGGCGGGCGTCGCCTCGAGTGATGTGGCTGGTGATGGTGTCTCAGGCGGGCGCAGCGCTGGTCGACAGCGTGATCGACCTGAGCGAGCGCTTCGACGCGGTGATCGAGGTCGGGCCGATGAGCGCGGAGGAGCTGTCGACGATGATCCTGGCGCGCCACCGCCTCAGCGGCTACACGCTGGACTTCGCGGGGGTGCGCCGCGGGCCGCTGGAGCGCTTGATCCCGGCGCTCGGGGCGCGTAGTCGCCGCGATACGGCCGCGCTGCGCCACTTGCACGCGCTGAGCGGGGGCAACCCGCGGCAGGCGCTGACCTTCTGGCTGGCGGCGGCGCAGCCGCAGGCGGACCCCGGCCGGATCGTGATCGGGCCGCTGCCGCGGCTGCGCGGCTCGGTGCTGACAGGGCTGAGCCTGCACGAGCTGCTGATGTTGGCGGCGCTGGTGCAGCACGGGCCGCTGCGCCCGAGCCAGCTCGCGGAGGTGTGTGAGCGGCCGGCAGAGGCGCTGGAGGCGTCGCTGGTGCGGCTGCGCGGCCGCGGCCTCTTGAGCAGCAGCGCGAGCGATCCGCAGGCGCGGGTGATCGCGGCGCACTTGGTCCACCCGATCACCCTCGAGCTGCGCCAGCGGAATATCGTGTGATGAACGCCGCCCCGAAGCCGATCGTCGTGCAACCTGAGGCCGCGAGCGCCGCTGGGGTGGCGCTCGGCGAGCTGTTGATGACCGTGGTGGTGGTCGCCGCGGCGCTGGCGTTGACGGCGCTGCTGCGGCGGATGGGCCGGGCTCGCGCGTTTCGCCGGCTGCACCGCGCGCTGCCGGCGGCCCAGGTGCTGCTGTGGACGCTGGTGCTGGCGCGCTGGTCGATGACCTTCGTGGCGCGGCTCGAGGGCGGGCGGCTGGCGCTGGCGGCGCTGTTCTTGGCGGTGGTGAGCCTGGCGGCGCTGCCGCTGCTGCGGGACGTCTTCTGCGGGCTGGCGTTCGCGCTGGAGCGGCGTTGGGCGATCGGCGATGACGTGCGGGTGGGCGACGTCGAGGGGAGGATCACGGGGCTGGGGGTGCGCAGCGTGCGGCTGCGCGGGCGCGACGGGACGGAGCGGGCGGTGCCGTACGCGCTGGCGCAGCGGCTGCCGATCGCGCGGCTGGCGCTGGCGGCGCTCGACGCTCCCTGCGAGTTCTTTGTGCCTGTCCCTGAGGACATGTCCCCGGATCAGGCGATGGAGATCGGGCGCCAGGCGGCGGCGCTGTCGCCGTTCGCGTCGCCGCGGGTGCGCCCTGAGGTGTTCCTGGAGCTGAGCCTGGAGCGGCGGCTGAGCCTGCGGATCCGCGGGTTCGTCTTCGATCGCGATCAGGAGGAGCGCTACCGCAGCGACGTGAACGGGCGCCTCTTCGCGGCCTTCCCGCGGCGTCCGGCCGCCGCCGCGGCGCCGGTGGATGAGGCGCCCGCGCCGGTCGAGGGCTGAAGGGACGCGGTCGAGGGTGGAGATGGTCTTGTTGTCGGCGGCGGCGGTGATCACACGAGCGCGGCCGATCGGCTCCCAGCCGCTGGCGACGACGGTGGAGATCTGGAGAGGGCCACGGAGCGCGAGGGCGACGGCGGCGCCGCTGAGCACCTGACGGTCGCAGTACTCCTCGGTGCGGGTGAAGCGCAGGAGGACATATCGCTGCGTCGCGCGCGAGGATGCGCTCCTAAGGGGTCGACGGCGGACGCGCGGGTCACAAAAAAACCGCCCCGTCGGCAGCGCCCTGGCGAGGGGCCGCCGACGGAGCGGATGGGCTGCGCGGAGGGATCAGCGGCGGGGGGGAGGCGCCTGCTGGGGGCGCTTGTCGCCGTCGCCGAGGCGGTCGCGGACGAGCCCCGGGACGTCGATGCCGGTGGCGGCCTTGATCTGCTCGGCGTAGTTGACGATCTTGCCGGCGACGTTGCCCTCGCCGCCGCTGCCGCCGCCGATCCCAGGGGGGATGACGGTGAAGCGGTCGATCTTGAGGTCGCCGATCGTGCCGGAGATGCTGCGGAGGAGCGGCACGAGCTTCTGCATCAAGAGGACGTCGCGGCCAGAGGCGCCGCTGCCTTGATAGGTCGCGGCGATCTCGGTGAGCACGAGCGCGGTGGCGCGGCCTTGCTCGATGATCTGGCTGGCGTCGCCCTTGGCGCGCTCCTCGGCGCGGCGGCGCTCGGCGTCGGCGGGCTGGAGGATGTCAGCCTGGAGCTTGCGCCGCACCTGCTCGATCCGCGCCTCCTGCATCTGCACCTCGCCGGTGGCCTGGGCGATCATCGCTTGGACCTCGGCCTGCTGGGTGGCGATCATCGCCTCGCGGCGGGTCTGAGCGTCGACGACGCGGCGCTCGGTCTCCTTGCCGACGATGTTGACCTGCGCCTCGAGCGAGGCGAGCTCGGCGTTGCGGGTGTTGAGCCACTTCTGCTCGGCGGCCTGCGCCTGCGCGCCGGCCTCGGCGATCAGCGCGGATCTACGGATCTGGGCGGAGCGCTGGCGGCCGATCGCGTCGAGGTAGCCGACCTCGTCGGTGATGTTCTGGATGTTGAGGGTGTCGAGGACCAGGCCGATGCGGTTGAGGTCGTGCTCGGCCTCTTCGGTGAGGCTGGAGGCGAAGCGCTGCTTGTCGCGGTTGACCTCCTCCGGGGTGAGGGTGGCGAGCACGCCGCGCAGGTTGCCCTCCAAGGTCTCGCGCGCGGTCTTCATGATCTCCTCGCGGCTCTTGCCGAGGAAGCGCTCGAGGGTGTTGTTGAGCAGCGGCTCCTCGCCGGGGACCTTGATGTTGGCGATCCCCTGGACGTTGAGCGGGATGCCGCCCTTGGAGTAGGCGTTCTTCACCTGGAGCTCGATGATCATGTTGGTGAGGTCCATGCGGTCCACCGTCTCGAAGAGCGGGATGCGGATCGCGCGGCCGCCGCGGATGACGCGGTAGCCGAAGACCTTCTCGCCCTCGACCCGCTGCCGGCCCGAGAAGATCAGGACCTCGTTGGGCTGGCAGACGTAGAGGACGTTCTTGATGACCAAGAGCAGGGCGGCGAAGAAGAGGACGACGATCGCGGCGAGGGCGATGAAGGCCTCGGCCTCAGAGGCGCCGAGCAGCGACGGAGCGGCAGAGAGGATGGTGGTGAGCATTAGAGGTGGCTCCTTCCGAGGTTGAGGCCCGAGGGTCCGATCGGCGAGGGGGTGGAGGGGGTAGGCGTCGCGGCGGGGCGGTCGGTGCCGTTGAGGATCGCGGGCACGTCGACGCCGGTGGTCTCACGCAGCGAGGAGAGGATCGCTGCGACCGTGTGCGGGTAGGCGGAGGCGTAGCCGGCGAGGCCCGAGCCGTCGCCCGGGTCGAGCACGTTGACCTCGCGGATCCGGATCTTCTCGACGCTGTGGATCACCGCGCCGACGATCTCCTCGATGTGCTGGATGACGTAGAGCTCCTTGGCCTGCGCGCCCATCGCTCGCCAGGCCTCGGACATCACGCGGAGCACCTCGGCGACGGCGGCGCCGTTCTCGATGGTGGGGGCGGCGGCGCCCTTGGAGCGGAGCAGATCGGCCTCGCGCTGGATCTCGGCGGGGATGATCACCTCGGCCTGGAGGCGGCGGTGCTCGAGCTGCCCGCGGACGGTCTGGAGCGCCTGCTCGGCGTTGGCGCGGGCGGTCTTGGCGGCGGCCTCGGCCTCGCGCTCGACGGACTCGGCTTGGCCGTTGAACTCGGCGCGGATCCGCGCGAGCTCGTTGCGCTTGCGCAGGATCGCGGTCTCGGCCTCCGCCTTGCTGATCTCGGCGCGCTGGTGGGCGTGCGCCTGCGACTCTGCGATCTCCTGCTGGGCCTGGTTCTCCGCGTTCTCGGCGTCGCGCAGGACGGCGGCGATCTGCGGGCGGCCGAGGCTGTCGAGGTAGCCGACCTCGTCGGCGACGTTTTGGATCTTGAGGGTGTCGAGCTGGAGGCCGAGCTTGTCGAAGTCGTCCTTGGCGATCCGGCTGAGGTTCTCGGCGAAGCTGAGGCGCTCGTAGTTGACCTGCTCCGGGGTGAGCTGGGCGAGCACCTCGCGCAGCGCGCCCTCCAAGGTCTGCTTGGCGACCATCATGATCTCGTGCTTGCTCTGGCCGAGGAAGCGCTCGATCGCGTTGCGGATCAGGCGGGTGTCGGAGTTGATCTTGACGTTGGCGATCGCGTGGATCCGCAGCGGGATGTTGCCGGCCGAGTAGGCGTTGGTGACGACGACGTCGATCGAGAGCGCGGTCATGTCGAGGCGGTCGACCCGCTCCAAGATGGGGATCTTCCAGGCGCGGCCGCGGCCGCAGCCGGCGCTCTGCGCGTCCGAATTGCCGCGGCCGAGGATCACCAGCGGGCCGAGGTCGACGCCGTCCTTGACGCGCTTGCGGCCGGTGAAGATCAGCGCCTCGTTGGGGCGGCAGATGTAGAGGAAGTTGCGGACGAGGAAGAGGAAGAAGAGCACGCCTGCGCCGATGATCGCGGCGGCGGCGACGACCTCGACGAGGGTGAGGTCAGCGAGGGCGAGCAGGCTGGCCGGCTCGCTTAGCGGTGAGGTGAGGGTCATACGGCTCCGGTTCGGCTCGAGAGGGTGAGGTGTTGCGGGCGTTCTAGTCTTTTAATTTTTTATCAGGCGAGAGACCGGCGCCTCAGTCAGCCTGCCCGGTGGGGCGGACGACCACGGCGATCGTGTCGTTCATGTGGATGATCAAGGCGTCGTCGCCGGGCTCGAAGGGGCGCTGCTCGTCGGTCTGCGCGAGCACGTCGACCATCGTGCCCTTGAGGGTGAGGCGCAGCTTGCCGGTCTGGCCAGGGCCGAAGCCGACGAGCACGCGGGCGGTCTTGCCGACGTAGTCGCGCTCGCTGGCGGCGGTGCTGGTCTCGCTGTTCGCGAGGTTGCGGAGGACGGCGACGGCGATCTGGCCGGCGAGCATGCCCATCACGAAGGCGAGCAGGGCGGTGAGCCAGGGGCCCTCGAGGATGCCATCGAGCACCGCGCCGGTGAGGCCGAAGAAGGTGAGCCCGAAGGTCCAAAAGCGCATCGACAGGAAGGCGGTGAGCAGGCCCTCGAGGGTGCCTTGGTGGTCGGCCGCGTCGACGACCGAGTCGGGCTTGTCGAAGCTCTTGTCGAAGCCCTTGTCGAAGCCCTTGTCGAAGCCTTTATCAAAGCTCTTGTCGGCGCCGTTGTCTTTTCCGCCGAGGATGATAGAGGCGAGCAGGATGACGCCGCCGAGCACGAGGGTGAAGATGTAGACGTGAAACATGGCGTGGGGGGCGGCGCGGCGGCGCTGACGCCGGGGCAGTATGCCACGAAGACGCGGAGGAGGAAGGCCGGGATCGAGGCCGCGAGGGCGCTGGGCGGCCGCGCGCTCACATGCCCGAAGAGCCACACGCGGGGATCGGGCGCTGCTCCGGGCGCTCCCAGGCGCCGGCGCGCGCCTGGCGGGTGCTGATCCGCGCGCGTCGGCCGCTCATCTCTAGGGCCAGAGACCTGTGCTAACACACGACCGCATGACTCGCTTGCAGCTCCGCTCTCGCCCTCGTCGCAACCGCAAGGACCCGATCGTCCGCGCCTTCCACAGCGAGGCGCAGATCGGCGCGCAGCACCTGATCTATCCGCTCTTCATCCACGAGGGCGAGCGCGACGCGCCGATCTCGGCGATGCCAGGGTGCGCGCGGCTGTCGCCGGCGGGGCTGCTGCGGGAGGTCGAGCGGGCGCGCGCGGTGGGGATCGGCGCTGTGGTGCTCTTTCCGGCGATCGCCGACGCGCTGAAGTCGAGCGACGGGCGCGAGGCGCATAACTCGGCGGGGCTGGTGCCGCGCTCGATCCGCGCGCTGAAGGAGCGCTGGCCTGAGCTGGTGATCGTGACCGACGTGGCGCTCGATCCGTACTCCTCGGACGGCCACGACGGGATCGTCGGGCCTGGCGGGAAGATCCTGAACGATGAGACAGTCGCGGCCTTGTGCGCGCAAGCGCTGGCGCAGGCGCGGGCGGGCGCGGATGTGATCGCGCCTAGCGATATGATGGATGGGCGGGTGGGGGCGATCCGCGACGCGCTGGACGCGGAGGGCTTCACGGAGGTGTCGATCCTCGCGTACACGGCGAAGTACGCGTCGGCGTTTTATGGGCCGTTTCGCGAGGCGTTGGACTCGGCGCCGCGCTCCGGGGACAAGAAGACGTATCAGATGGACCCGGCGAACTCGCGGGAGGCGCTGCGCGAGCTGGCGCTGGATGAGGCGGAGGGGGCCGATATGGTGATGGTGAAGCCGGCGGGGCCGTACCTGGACGTGATCCGGCGGCTGCGTGAGGCGACGACGCTGCCGATCGCGGCGTACCAGGTGTCGGGCGAGTACGCGATGTTGAAGGCGGCGAGCGAGCGCGGTTGGTTGGACGAGCGCCGCAGCGCGATGGAGTCGCTGCTGGCGATCCGCAGGGCGGGGGCGGACGTGATCTTGACCTACTACGCGCGCCAGGTCGGCGAGTGGCTGGCAGGCGAGCGCTAGAAGATCTTGGCGAGCACGCGGGGGTCGAGGAGGGCGCTGGTGGGGCGGACGAGCTGGAGGACCTCGAGCAAGCGGAGGTAGAGGGCGGGGTCGCGGGTCGCGGCGCGGAGGAGGCGATCGATGAGCTTGTGCATGACCCCTTGGCCAGGTGGTCGGCGGCCGCTCGTGGTCGGCCAGCGGAAGTCGTCGCCGCTGGCGGTGAGGAAGGCGGGGCGGGCGGCGGCGGCGAGGCGGCGTTGGAGGTCCCGACAGTGCTGGTCGGCGGGGCGATCGAGGCGGAGGTGCTGGCTGAGCAGCTCGGCCTCGATCGCGCTGACGGTCATGCCTTGGCCGTAGGCGGGGTTTAAGGCGCAGGCGGCGTCGCCGACGATGAGCAGCCCGCCGGGCCAGCGACGCAGGCGCTCAAAGTGACGGACGCGGCTCTCGGTGCGCCGGTAGCCGTGGATCGAGGTGAGCGGGGCGGCGCCCGCGAGGGCGTCGGCGAGCTCGGGGGTGGCGAGGCCGCGGGCGAAGGCGAGGAAGCCGGCGTCGTCGGTCGGCGGGTGGTCGCCGCCGTAGCCTACGAGGGTGACGATCCAACGATCGCCTTCGACGGGGTAGATGACGCCGGCGCGGGGGAGGTGGGGGCTGCGACCCATGACGTAGAGGCCGGCCCACGGGGCGTTCGGGGCGCGGCGGACGAGGCGGCTGGCGTAGCCGAGCTTGGCGTCGACGAGGGTCTCGGGGGGTGAGGGGTAGCCGAGGGCGGTGAGCCAGTCGATGGCCTTGGAGCCGCGGCCGCTGGCGTCGAGCACGAGATCGGCGCGGAGCTGGTCGGGGGTGAGCGCGGGCGCCTCGGCGCCGGCTCGGCCGCGGCGGTGGGCGATGACGCCGGTGACCCTCTTGTCGCGGTCGCCTGCCGATTGGAGGCCGTCGACCTCGACGCCGTCGAGCAGGTGGACGCGAGGATCGGCGAGCAGGAGGCGGCGGACGGTGTATTCGAGGAGGCCGCGGGTGCAGGCGCGGGAGCGCAGCGGCGAGCTGTTGCGCGGCGCTGGGCCGAAGGGGGTGTGCCAGGCGACGTCGGCGAGCCAGTCGAGGTGTGGGGCGCCGGCTTCGTCGAGGGCGGCGCTGAGCTCGGGGAAGAGCTCGCTCATGATCCGCCAGCCGCGGGCGATGAGGACGTGGACGTGGTGGCCTTGGGGGGCGCCAGCGCGGGCTTGGGGGCCGCTGGGGAGGTGGTCGCGGTCGAGGACGGTGACGCGCTGAAAGTGGCGGCTGAGCGCGCGCGCGCAGAGCAGACCGGCGAGGCCGCCGCCGATCACGATCGCGTGCTGGTCGCCGAGGGGGCGGTTATCTGGTGGCATCGCGGAGTGATATGACACTAGATCGCGCCGGTGTGCCGCCAGATCGTCGCAGGCGGCCCGCTGGCCGAAAATGCGCCGGGGGCGGCGCGCCGCTGACGCGGACGCGCGGGGCTTGCTATGCTGGGGCGCCTATGTCGCTCCGCCGCTTCATCACCCTGTCTGTCCTCTGCGCTGGTGTGTCGATGATCGGCGCTTGCGCTCCCTCGGTGATCCCGCCGGACCCGAACGCGTCGCACCCGCTGCGCGCGTCGCCGGAGGTGTACACGCTGGTGAACTTGCACCCGGACGAGGACGACCAGGAGCTGTCCTCCGTGAACTATCAGGACGACGGGCTGATCCCGCTGTGTACGCCGATCCGGGTGACTTTTTTAAACACGGAGGAGCTGCAATTCACGGTGCTCGCGAGCGGCCGCAGCTACCGCTACATCTTCCACGATACGATGAAGATGACGCCAGGTGAGCACGTGGCGCGCTTCTTCGGGACCCGCTGCGATCGCTCGATGGTGCAGACGCTGGCGCCGATCGATCAGCAGGGGATCCGCGAGGGGCGGGCGCTGGTCGGCATGAGCAAGGAGGCGGTGCTGCTGGCGATCGGCTACCCGCCCGAGCACGCGACGCCGAGCCTCGACAGCGACGAGTGGCGCTACTGGCTCGGAAAACTCGACACGATGATGGTGATCTTCGCGGAGGGGCGGGTGGTCGAGCTCAAGGATTGACCCGCAGGCGGCGCAGCGCGCGGGTGGAGGCGGCCCTGTCGTCGGCGATGAGGCGCAGCGGGCCGTGCGCGGGCGACAGCGCCTGGCCGGCCTCTTGATCGACGACGAGGGTGCTGTCGGCGAGCGCGAGCTCGCGGGTGAGCTCGCCGCGGTAGCCGTCCGCGCCGTAGGCTTCGACGACGCGTAGGTCGTCGAGATCGACGCCGGCGCCGCGGAGTACGTCGCGTAGCCGCACGCCCTCGTAGGTGCGGTCGCGGAGGACGACTTGATGGCGCCCCTGCGCGGCGAGCTCGCTCGCCTGGGTGGTGGCGAGCAGGCGATCGCCTTGGACGATCTCCAGCTCCGTTGGCGGGACCTGCCGGACGTCGCCGAGGGGCGCGCCGCCGCAGGCGAACAGAGGCGCGGCGAAGGCCAAGGCGAGGGCGAGGAGGAGAGGGCGGGGGCGGGGGCGGGGGCTCGACATCGAGCTTGATAGTAGGGGAGTCAGCGCCTCTGGCGCGAGCAGCCCGTGGCCGCTCGGTCTGGAGCGCGGGAGGACGCGCGGGCGCGATCACGCGCGTCCTCCCGGCGTTGATCGATCCAAGGACTCACTGGGCGGTGAGGACTTCGGTGATCCGATCGATGGCGTCGGCGTAGGCGAAGAGGGCGGCGTCGGCGGGGGCTTCGGGGTCGAAGTCGTCGACGTCGATCGCGGCGGCGCCGCTGGGGAGGCGGTCGATCCGGCGGAAGCCGCCGAAGGGGGGGAGCTCCGGCGAGCGCAGCTCGTAGACCTTGCCGCCCGCGACGTAGTAGGTGCAGGCGGTGGTGGCGTAGAAGCCGTCGTCGGGGGCGAGGGTGGCCTCGTTGGCGGCGCGCGCGCCCGGCTCGGCGGCGACGGGTCCGACCAAGGAGATGGCGCCGCTCGGGGTCGCGTAGGCGAGCACGCGCCCCTCAGGGTCGCGGAGCACCGCCGACTGACGCTCGCGGACCGCGGTGACTTGCAGGTTGCGGAGGATCAACGCCTGGTCGGCGCAGGAACGCTCGTACTTGGCGAACTCGCTGACGGCGAGGCGGAGCTCTCTCGATGCGCTGGTAAACATGACCCCTCACTAATCGCTCACGAGGGTCGCTGTCCATGGTCTAACGCGCATGAATTCTGGCGATAACGCGCGTAGAAGCGCGATGCCGCGAGTTCTAGGCTGTCATGGTGCTGTCACAAAGTAATGAATGTAAGCTGGCTGACCGGCGATTCAGAGGTCGCGAGATCTCCGAGTCGCGCGCGTTTCTGTGCGCTGCGTGCATCGACAGATCCGGCCCGTCGGCAGGGCGCAGAGCCGCTCACGCGGAGGCGCTACGCCGCGCCGATGCGCGCGATCACGAGGGCGCGAGGGCGCGAGCGCGCGGTCACTTTTGTCACTGTCTCTTGAGACATGTCTCTCCGAGAAGCGCCCAGAACAAAAATGAGCGCGGCGCCGCCCGGTCGGGAGCGGCGCCGCGCGTGGCGGTGATCGGAGCGGCGATCAGGGGGTGAAGCGGAGGTCGAGCTTGAGCAGGACCTCGTCCTTGATCAGGTCGTCGGGCTTGCCAGGGAAGACGATGCCCCACTGCTGGCGGTCGATCTTGAACTCGGCGCGGCCGCTGGCGGCGGCGGACTCGACCTTGATGGCGGCCGGGAAGGTGATCGACTTGGTGGCGCCGTGGAGCGTGAGATCGCCCGTGATCTCGTGGGTGGTGTCGCCCTCGCCGGACTTCTTGGTGATCGCGGTCGAGGTGAAGGTGGAGGTCGGGTAGGTCTCGACGTCGAAGAAGTCGGGGCTCTTGAGGTGGGTGGTGAGGCCGTCCGCGTCGCTGGTCAAGGAGGCCATGGCGACCTCGAACTTGATCGCGGTCGGCTCGCCGCCGTTGATCGTCGCCTCGCCCGTGAACTCGCCAAAACCACCCGTGTGGTCGCCGGTGAGCTTGGCGCCGACGAAGCCGATCTTGGAGGCGGCGACGTCGACCTTATAGGTGAGGGCGCTGGCGACCGGCGGGGCGGCGGGCTCGGCGGCGGGCTTGGCGTCCTCGACCTTGGCGGCGGGCTTGTTGTCGAGCTCGCTCTTGCAAGCGAAGAGCAGCGCGGTGGCGAGCAGGGAGGGGGTGAGCAGGGCTCGAACGGTCATGGCGGCGAGCCTAGCACCAAATCGCCCGCCGGGCGGCCAGCCGGCGCGGAGGCGGGCGCGCGGCGCGGTCTCGCGCCTCCTCGCGCCGGCTCGCCTGGAGGCGGCGGCGGAGCGAGGGCGTGTCTCTCAGGACATGTCGATGGATGAAGCTCCGGGACCGATGAGCCTGTCTCTTGAGACATGCTCTTAAGTCGGGTCAGTGGGCGTCGTGCTTGGTCGCGCGGCAGCGGCTGTTCCAGTCCTCGCAGCGGAAGCGGACGTGCATGTGGTTGCGGTGGCCGCTCCAGTGGCGGATCACGGCGTCTTTCGAGCCAGGGGCGCTGCGCGGGTATTGGAAGAGGCCGCTCAGCTCCTCCTCCGTGAGGTGCCTCTTGGCCTCGGCGTAGAGGAGCGGCTGGAGGCGCGAGCTGATGAAGATCGACTCGACCTCGCCGCTCTTGATCATCTCGTGGATGAGGTACCAGTTCTTCTCGACGTCGAGGTTGCTGGCGTTCATGAGCTGCCAGCGGACGTCGCCGTCGTCCTCGCCGAGGGCGATGTAGCCGAGGTCGACGTCGCGGCCGCTGCGGTGCGAGCGGTGCGGGGAGATCTTGCCGCCCTTGCGCTGGGCGAGCTCGCCGACGCGGATCTTCGGGGCGCCGGGGAAGCGCTCGCCGTAGGCGTTGAAGGCGCTGACGAGGGCGTTGACCGTGAGCTCGCTGCCGTAGGCGCGGCGCCGCATGCTGCGCAGGCGCCAGTGCTCGCCCTCGGGGATCGGCATGCCGTTGATCAGCTTGCCCCGGTTGGGGGCGCCGACGGATTGGGTCGGGCGCTCGGGGTCGGGCTGGTAGACGCGCAGGGCGGCGCCCGCGGGGAGGTGCGCGCCGGGGCCGATGTCGGGGTTGAGCGCGTAGAGATCGCGGCCGAGGCCCCAGGTGGCGGCGAGCACCTCCGCGGAGGTCGGCTCGGGGACCGTCCAGTAGACCTCGCCGAGGGCGGGGCGACGCTCAGGGGTGCGGTCCAGGGCGCCCTGACCGGCGAATTCGCCGCCGAGCTGGGCGGTGATCGTGCGGACGACGAAGGGGTTGGGCTCAAAGTGGAGCGCGAGCGCGGGGGCCTGAGCCGGGGTGAGCGCGGCGAGCTGCGGGGGCTCGAAGGTCGTGAGGCCGAGGCCGAGGCCGAGGCCGAGCAGCGGGAGCGTGAGGCCCAAGAGGCGGCTGCGGCTGCGGCGGGGGCGATCGGTGCGAGGTGCTCGGTTGTTGGTCATACAATCGCCTGGGAGCGGTTCGAGGCGGCTCACGCGCGAGCGCGGGCCACGCATCATCGAGCGATCATAGGGCATCAAACTAATGGCGCAAGACAAAATGTGGGCGACAAAACCGCGGATGGTCGCAGATCGGCGCGCATGGGCGAAATTTCGCGTATTTTTTTTGGCGCGATGAGGGCGACGCACGTTGTGCGCGGTGCAGGCGTCAGCACCAAAAATGGTTTGCGTTGCGACCGGTGTGGTCTTCATGGGCGGGTCACGCTGGCGCCTTCGCCTCCGCTCGTGCGAGGGTTCCGGCGCTCCAACGAGCAGGAGGCCGAGTGACGAGCGGACGTGCGTCGGACCAGGTGGTGTGGATCACCGGCGGTGGCAGCGGGCTGGGCCGGGCGATGGCGCTGGAGTTCGCTCGTTTGGGGGCTGACGTGGCCGTCTCAGGGCGTCGGGCTGATCGCCTGGAAGAGGTGGCGGCGGCGGCGCGGGCGCTGGGCCGCCGCGCGCTGGCGATCCCCTGCGACGTGACGGACGACGCGGACGTCGCCCGCGCGGCGGCGGCGGTGGTCGCGGGCCTCGGGCGGCTCGATACGGCGGTGGTGAACGCGGGCTTCTCCGTGATGGGGCGCTTCGAGTCGCTCTCCGACGCGGACCTGCGCCGGCAATTCGACACGAACGTGTTCGGGGCGGCGTCGACGATCCGCCACGCCTTGCCGGCGCTGCGGGCGAGCCGCGGCCGCCTCGCGCTGGTGTGCAGCGTCGCCGGTATGATCGCGACCCCGAAGGGGAGCGCCTACGCGGCCTCCAAGTACGCGCTGCGGGCGCTCGGCCAGACGTTGGCGATCGAGCTGCACGGCAGCGGGGTCTCGTGTACGACGATCTACCCGGGTATGGTGGCGTCGGAGATCGCTCAGGTGGACAACGAGGGGCGCTTCTCCCCAGATCGTGAAGACCGCCGCCCGAGCCGCTTGATCTGGCCGACGGAGCGGGCCGCGAAGGTGATGGTGGCGGCGATCCTGCGGCGTGAGCGCGAGTTCACGTTCACCGGCCACGGGCGGCTGGGGGCGTGGCTCGGCAAGCATGTGCCCGGGCTGGTGCACCTGCTGATGACGCGTCGGCGCTCATGATGTTGGAAGGTCGGCGGTGGTCGCGGTCCAAGGGGGCGATGACGCTTCGTTCGACTGTTCGCGCCCGCTTCGTGCTCTCTTCGGTCCTCTCACTCTGCTCAGCGGCGTCGCTCGGGGGCTGTGAGCCCCGTGACGTCGGCGCGGTCAAGGTGAGCAAGGGCGGCGCGTGTGACCTCGGCGCTGACCCGGCGAACACCGAGGCGAAGGTGTGCGCGGACGGCTACGTGTGCGAGCCGGTCGGCGGGCAAGAGGGACATGTTTGCGCCTCGCCGATCGTGATCCGCGGGCAGGTTATCGACGCGCTCTCGCAGGCGCCGCTCGCGGGCGCGTTGGTGATCGCGCTCGACGTCGGCTCGGCTCCGGTCAGCGATGTCGCGGTCGCCGACGCGGCGGGAAATTACGAGCTGGCGGTGTCGGCGCTGCGCGACGCGGACGGCGAGCTGGCAGACGACGCGATCTATACGCTCAACAGCTTCGCGGCGGACTATGTGCCGTTCCCCGCGGGGGTGCGGCCGGCGCTGCCGGTGCGCACGACCGACGCGATGATCGAGCAGGTGAGCTGCGGCGACGCGGACGGCGACGGTGAGGCGGATCTCTGCGACCAGGCGGTGATCTCGAACCCGACGACGGTGGTCGGGCTGATCCCGCTGCCTCCAGGTGAGCGCGGCGGGGCGACGATCAAGGGGAAGACGGCGGGAGAGAAGATCGCAGGGGTGCTGGTGGTCGCAGAGGATGGGGGCGAGGCGGCGCCCTATGGGCTCTCTGATCTGCGCGGTGAATTCACGATCTTCAACGTCCCGGCCGGCTCAGTGACGGTGCGGGGCTATCGCGCGGGCTATGAGCTGATGCCCGCTTCGGTGGCCGCGGTGGCGGGCTCCGAGCACTCGGTAGAGCTGGCGGTGATCGCCTCGGGTGAGGCGCTCGCCAGCGTGAGCGGCTCGGTGAGCATCGTCAACGGCGGCGGCAGCAGCCGCACGAGCGTGGTGCTGGTGCCGAGCTCCGTGTTCAATACCAACCTCGAGCGAGGGCCGGTGCCTTATGGCCTGCGCTCCCCCGCCCCCGGACTGGCGCCAGACGTGAGCGGGGCGTTCGTGATCCCAGGGGCGCCAGCGGGCACGTACAAGGTGCTGGCGGCGTTCGAGAACGACGGCCTGGTGCGCGACCCGGATACGTCGATCGGCGGGACCGCGCTGCAAGAGATCACGGTGACGGCGGGCGAGTCGGTGGCGGTGGACGCGGGCTTTAAGGTGACGGGGGCGCTGGCGGTCGAGAGCCCCGGCAAAGACGCGCCCGAGGCGGTCGAGGGGGCGCCGACCTTCGTGTTCGAGGACGATACGAGCGAGGACCGCTACCACGTGGTCGTCTACGACGCGCTGGGCGACTTGATCTGGGAGGACGCGGCGGTGCCGGCTGTCAGCGGGAGCCCGACGGTGTCGGTGCCTTATGGCGGGCCGGCGCTGATCTCGGGCATGTGGTACCAGTTCCGGGCGACCTCCTGGCGCGATAAGGGCGGCGGCGCGGCGATCTCGCGGACCGAAGACCTGCGTGGGGTGTTTTTCGCGAAGTAAAAAATAGACCGCAAAAAAGCGCGGCGGCGCGCGTGGGTGGTAGGCTCGCGCGGTCGTGAGAGGTCCTCACTCCGAAGGGGCGCTGGCTCCGCTCCGGGCGCTGCTGCCGCTGGTCCGCTCGTTGCCGCGCTACTCGCCCGCGTTGGGGGTGGTCGGGGTGCTGGTGTGTATGCTGGTGCCGCTGCCGACGCCGTGGGTCGACCTGCTGCTGTCGCTGAGCCTGGCGCTGGGGGCGCTGCTGCTGGTGGTGTGCCTGGGGCTGCGGCGGAGCGCGGACTTCTTGGCGTTCCCGTCGCTGCTGCTGCTGGTGACGCTGCTGCGGCTGTCGCTGAACGTGCAGACGACGCGGCTGATCCTGGCGGACGCGGACGCGGGCCGGGTGATCGACGCGTTCGCGGCGCTGGTGGTGCGCGGCGATATGATCGTCGGCGCGGTGATCTTCGCGATCATCACGGCGGTGCAATACTTGGTGATCGCGCGGGGCTCGGAGCGGGTCGCGGAGGTGGCGGCTCGCTTCGCCCTGGACGGGCTGCCAGGGCACCAGGGGGCGATCGACGCGGATCTGCGCGGCGGGGCGATCTCCGCGCATGAGGCGGCGAACCGGCGGGCGGCGCTGATCGAACGATCGAGCTTCTATGGGGCGATGGACGGGGCGATCCGCTTCGTGAAGGGCGACGCGGTCGCGGGGCTGGTGATCACGGCGATCAATCTGGTCGGCGGGGTGGCGGTGGGGATCGTCCGCCACGGGCTCAGCGCGAGCGAGAGCTTTGGCGTCTACGGGCGCTTGACCATCGGCGACGGCTTGGTCGCGCAGATCCCGGCGCTGCTGGTGTCGCTGGCGGCGGGGGTGCTGGTGGTCCGAGTCGACCGCCGCGATGAGGCGCGACCGCTGGCGTGGCTCGAGCCGGCGGCGCTGCTCTTCCCGGCGGCGCTGCTGGCGGCGCTGAGCGCGGTCGAAGGGATGCCGCGGGCGGCGTTCGGTGTGTCGGCGCTGGGGCTGCTGATGGGCGGCATGTGGTTGGCGCTGCGGCGCCCCCAGACGCGGGCGGAGGCGCCGATGATCCGGGTGCTGCTGCCGCGTGGCGAGGACCTGCGCGGGCTGCGGCGGCCGCTGATCGAGCTGCGTCGGCGATGTGAGCGGGCGCTGGGGGTGCCGCTCCCGGAGGTCGTGGCGGAGGCGTCGGCGCTGCTCGGCGCGGGGGCGCTAGAGATGCGGCTGGAGGAGCGGGTGCTGGCGGCGCGTGATGAGGGGATCCGCGGCGAGGAGGCGGTGGTGGTCGAGGTGTTTCGGGTGCTGATGGCCCACGCGCCGATCTTCGTCGATCTGCACGCGATCGAGGGGGCCGTGGAGGCGCTGCGGCAGGGGCGGCCGGCGCTGGTGCGCGAGGCCCTGAAGAGCCGCTCGCTCGCCGATGTGCTGGGGCTGTGCCGGGGGCTGCTGCGCGAACGGATCCCGATGCCGCCGCTGGCGGCGCTGCTGGAGGCGATCTCGAGCGACCGCCGCTTCTCGGGAGAGAGCGAGCGGTCGCGCTGGTTGGGGCTCTGTCGCGAGCGCTTGGCGAGCTATTGGGTGCGAGATCTGCTGACCGGGCAGGCCCGCTTGGGGCCGCTGCGGTGGGTGCGGCCGACGCCCGAGGTAGAGGAGGAGCTGCTGGCTCGAAGCATCGCGGGCGAGCTGGCTGAGGGGCCGGCGCTCAGCCTCAGCGCGGCGGAGCGGGCGGGCTGGCAGGCCGCGATCAAGGCGTCGGCGGGCGAGGGGAGCTACGTGCTGCTGACGACGGCGGCGGCGAGGGACGCGTTCGCGGCGCTGCTGCGAGGGGCGGCGCCGTTCGTGCCGGTGATCAGCGCGGCCGAGCTGGCGGCCGCAGGGATCCGCGAGCCGGCCGCGGATGAGGTGCGGTGGTTCTTGGGTGGTTGCGCTTAACCCCGCTCGGATGGCAGCGTCACGAGCGTGACACGCGGCCCGACGACTTATTGGGATTACATCAAGGTCGAGGAGATCCTCGACCTACAGCGGGGCATCGACGAGCGCGAGGATGATCTGTCGAACGATGAGGTGGTGTTCATCGTCGTCCACCAGATCGATGAGCTGTGGTTCAAGCTGGCGCTGCGGGAGGTGGTGCGGCTGCGTGACCTGTTCGCGGCGGAGAAGGTGCGCGAGCAGTCGCTGGCGAGCGCGGTCCGCAGCCTGCGCCGCGCGGCGCTGCTCTTCGAGCAGCTCGCGTCGCACTTCGTGCTGATGGAGACGCTGACGACGCGCGACTACTTGGGCTTTCGCGACAAGCTGCTGCCGGCGAGCGGCTTTCAATCGGCGCAGATGCGGGAGCTGGAGATCTTGCTGGGGCTGCGGCCTGAGGAGCGGATCCCGCTGGGCCACGAGCGCTCGTACCTGGACGCGCTGCGCCACCCGGACGGGTCGATCTCGCCGGCGTATCGGCGGGTGGAGGCGCGGCTGGCGGACTACCCGACGGTGAAAGAGGCGCTCGACGAGTGGCTGTACCGGACGCCGATCCAAGGCTCGATGCCGGAGCAGGCGGGCGATGAGGCGACGGTGCTGCGCTTCCTCGAGGCGTACGCGGCCGCGCAGGCGGGTGAGCTGGAGTCGGTCATGCGGGTGGCGATCTCGCAGGCGCCGACCGAGGAGGATCGCAGGCGCCTGGAGGCGCGCTACCGCGGCGAGATCGCGAACGCGCGGCGCTTCCTCTTCGCCGAAGACGTGGCGCCTGAGCTGCGCGCGCGGCGTGTCCGGGTGCGGGCGGCGCTGCTGTTCATCGAGAGCTACCGCGAGCTGCCGCTGTTGGCGTGGCCTAGGGAGGTGATCGACTCGATCGTGGCGCTCGAGCAGGCGTTCGTGATCGCGAGGCAACGCCACGCGCGGATGGTGGAGCGGGTGATCGGTCGACGCACGGGGACCGGCGGATCGGCGGGGGTCGACTACCTCGACAAGACGGCGCTGAATTACCGGATCTTCCACGAGTTCTGGGCGGTGCGCACGCTGCTGATCCGCGCGGCGGCGATGCCAGCGGTCGAGCGCCCTGAGGTCTACGGCTTCATGACGGGAGAGTGAGCGATGGCGACGGCGCGGGCGCGGGTGATCGTGATCGGCGGAGGGACGATGGGGCTGGCGATCGCGGCCGCCGCGGCGCGTGAGGGCGCCGATGTGCTGGTGCTCGAGCGCTTCGAACACGTGCACGAGCTGGGGAGCCACGGCGGCTTCACGCGGGTGACGCGGCAGGCGTACCACGAGGGGTCAGGGTATGTGCCGCTGGTGCGCGAGTCGGAGGCGGCGTGGGAGCGGCTGGAGGCGCTGTCAGGCGCGCGGCTGCTGGTGCGCTGCGGGCTGCTGGAGATCGGGAGCCCTGAGGATCCGGAGCTGCAGGCGGCGATCTCAGCGTGTGAGGAGCATGGGATCGAGCGGGTGATCGTCGACGCTGAGGAGGCGGCGCGGCGCTGGCCGCTGCGACCTCCGCCCGGGTGGATCGCCTGCTTCACGCCTTCAGGCGGCTTTGTGCGGGTGAAGGCGTGTATGGACGCGCTGCGCGCCGAGGCGGTGGGGCTCGGGGCGCGGGTGCGCTACGGGGCGCGGGCGCGGGAGATCTCGAGCGGGGCGGCGCTGCGGGTGCTGCTCGACAGCGGCGAGCTGTTGCCGTGCGACCGGGTGGTGTTGGCGGCAGGGGCGTCGTCGAGCGGGCTGCTGCCGCGTCGCTTGGGCGCGCTGCTGGCGGTGCGACGGCGGGTGCTGGGGTGGTCGACGCCGGCGGCGGCGGAGCTAGGGCGGCTGCGTGCGATGCCGGTGTGGGGGGCTTTTTGCGCGTCGGGCTTCTTCTACGGGTTCCCGTGGGGCGAGGAGGGGATCGCCGGCTGCAAGCTGGCCCGCCACGTGTACACGGCGCCCGGCGAGGACGCGCGCCTCGACCCGGACGCGGTGGACCGAGAGATCCACGCGGAGGACCTGGCGCCGCTCGCTGAATTTCAAGAAAAACACATGCCCGGGGCGGTGGGGCCTTGGGCGGCGGCGAAGGTGTGCCTTTATACGTGCACGCCGAGCGGCGACTTTATCGTGGACACGCACCCGGACGATCCGCGGGTGGTGATCGCAGCAGGGTTTTCAGGACATGGCTTTAAGTTCTCACCGGCGATCGGCAGGCTGTGCGCGCGGCTGTGCGCGGGGGACGACTCGGACGTGCCGGCGCGCTTTCGCCTCAAAACACACCTGAGCGGCGCGAGCTGGTGAGAGCTGGTGAGAGCTGGTGAGATCAGGGGAGGTCGCTGTCTTGGGGGGCGCCGCAGGCGAGCCACTCGCCGAGCAGGGCGCGTTGATCCGCGGCAGGCGGGCCGAGGGGGGGCATGGTGGCGTTCTGATCGGCGGCGCGGGCCCAGATCCGTGGGGCCTGCGCGCGGACGGCGGCGAGCTGATCGAAGTCGACGCCGAGGGGCGCGTCTTGCCTCATGTCCGCGGGTAGGGCGCTGTGGTGGCACGACATGCAGTGATCGAGCAAGAAGGGGCCGCCGAAGTTCTCGAGGGTGAGCAGGCTGTCGGGCGGGCAGTAGCGGGCCTCAAAGTCCGCCCAGGGGCCCTCGGTGGGCTGCATCGGGCCAGCGTCGGTGGTGGTGGCGTCGGTGGTGGTGGCGTCGGTGGTGGCGTCGGTGGTGGCGGTGGTGTCGGCGCTGTCGTCGTCGCCGCACGCGGTGACGATCGGGAGCGCGGTGAGCCACGCGCGCGCGATCGTCGCGCTCATGGATGATTTGAAACCAGAGGACATGTCGCGAGGGCCTAGCCGAGCAGGGCGTGGAAGGGCTCGTTGGGGAGGTAGGGGGCCGGGTCGACGCCGATCGCCTGTAACACCCCGGCGGCGAAGTTGCCGTAGGCGAGGGGGGGGGCGCCTTGGTCGACGGCGCCGCTCTGGAGGTCGATCCCGGCGGCCTCGAGGGCGCCGTGGGTGCCGCCGAGCAGGCGACCACCAGGTAGACCGCCGCCGATCAACATGGCCGAAGTGACAGGCCAGTGATCCTTGCCCATGGCGCCGTTGAGGCGCGGGGTGCGGCTGAACTCGGAGACGACGAGGACGGCGGTCTCGTCGAGGAGCTTGCTGCCGGCGGCGGCGCCCGGGCGCGCGGCGAGGGCGTCGACGAGGCCGCGCAGGCCGGCGAAGAGCTGATCGTGGAGGGGGCCCTGCTGGTCGTTGCCTTCGTGGGTGTCCCAGCCGTCGCTCTCCATCTGGACGGAGTGGCAGAGGCCGCGGGCGAGGGCCTCGACGGCGAGCTCGGCCTGGGCCTCAAAGGTGCGCGCGAGCTCGATCTCGCCGATCTTGCCGATCTCGCGGAGGGCGTCGGCGCGGCCGAGGGAGCTGGAGAAGTCGCTGAGCCGCTGGTTGGGCCGCGCGGCGAGCTGAGCTTGGGCGCTGGCGAGCACGTGCTCGCGGATCAGCGCGGACTCGGCGTCGGTAGGGACGAGCGGGAGCAAGGGGCCGCCGATCGGCGGCAGGCCCGACTTTGGATCGAGGAGGGTGACGATCTGGTTGGCAGAGCCGGTGCGGGCGCTGAGGGCGCCAAATGGGCCGGAGAAGGCGGTGCGGCCGAGCACGAGGTAAGGGGCGGCGAGGTGCTGTCCGTGCTCGGCGGCGGCGATGGCGGCGATATCGGCGGCGGCGGCGTCATTGGTGCCGGCGAGCACGCGGTGGGAGCACTCTTGGTGGGCGATCGAGGCGACCTGGAGGCCGTTGATCAGGGTGGTGATCCCGGCGTGGGCGGCGAAGTACTCGGCGACCTGCGGGCGCGAGAGATCGGTGAAGATCGGCAGCGCTCCAAAGGACTGGACCTGCCCGGCGGGGGCGTCGACGCCGGCGACGCCGGGCTTGGGATCGAGCGCGTAGGTGACGTCCCAGCCGCCGCTGACGAAGACGACGATGAGGCGGCGGGGCGCGCCGAGGGCGGCGCGGGCGCGTGAGCGCGGGGCGAGGGCGGCAGCGCCGGCGACCGCGAGGCCGCCGAGGAGGAGGGCGCGACGGGTGGCTAACATGGTGGTCGTGGGCTCCTAGGTCTCGGCCTAATAAAAGGCGATGCGGGGGTCCTGGAAGAGGGCGGTGAGGAGGATCTTCCAGGCGTGTTTGGCGCTCTTCAAGGGGGCGCCCGCGAGGGCGCTGGCGAAGAGCTGAGCGCTGGCGCTGATCTGAGGGTCGTCGACGCCGAGGCGCAGGCCGTAGAGGCGGCGGTAGAGGGCGACGAGCTGGGCGCGCACGGAGGCGTCGTCGGTCTGGCCGGTGGCGACCAGGGTGAGCAGTCGCCTGTTCTTGAGGTCAGCTTGGCCGAAGTCCGACTCGACGATCGAGTTCGCGGCGGCGCGGGCGAGCCCCTGGAGGACGAGGCTGGCGGTGGCGTTGTAGGTGTAGGAGGGGCTGGTGACGTAGTAGGAGTCGATGCCGCCGCCGAGCACCTGGAAGCCGATGAGGCTGTCGTCCATGAGGTCGATCTTGCCGACGCCGAAGGCGCTGAGGTCCGTTCGCCAGCGGAAGCCGGTGAGATCCTCGAGGAGGCGGGCGAGCTGGAGCGGGCGGGCGCGCTTGCGGCCGAGCTCGCCGTCGGCGCGGCGGAAGTCGTCGCTGAGCACGAGCTCGCGCACCATCGCTTTGATGTTCAAACCAGCGCCGCGCAGGGTGGCGCTGAGGGCGGCGGCCCTGTCGAGGGGGACCTGGTCGAGCTCGGTCTGGTGGAGGTAGGCGTAGAAGCGCCGGGTGGCGCACATCGAGAAGCGCGGATCGGCGGCGATCATGGCGCCGAGATCGGCGAGGTCGGCTCCAGGCGCGCCGTAGTAGGCGGGGTCGCGCATGTTGACCTTAAAAAGATCGGTGAAGAGGCCGGGCACCCAGGTCTGGATCGGGTAGCTGAGCAGGGCGGGGGCGAAATTGGGGAGGTAGCCGGAGAAGAAGGAGGCGAGGGGGTCGAGGCCTTGATGACAGGCGGCGCAGGCGGGGTTCTGCTCGACGGCCTCGGCGACGACGTTGGGGTCGGCGAGGTTGATGTCGGTGTCGATGAGGATCTCGCGGTCGAGGTGGTCGTGGCAGATCAGGGCGCGGGCGAGGGCGGTGGCGCGGCCGCGGTTCGCGTTGGTGACGGTGGAGCTGTGGCGGCTCCACAACCAGGAGTCGGAGAGCAGGCCGGCGCGGGCGCGGGCGCCGGTCCAGGTGGTCTTCTCCCAGGCGCCGGGGGTGCCGCTGTGGCTGAGGCCCCAGACGGCGGCGACGTGCGGATCCGCGAGGGTGTAGTCCGCGGTGACGATCTCGCTGAAAGGGAGGTCGCTGCGGACGACGTGCTCGATGAGGCGCAGCGGCGCCTCCATGACGGCTCGGTTGAGGGCGTACGGATCGGCGCCGGCGATCGGCGGCTTGGGGAGGAAACCGGCGGGCGGTAGGGCGAAGTCGACGAGCGCGAGGAAGGCGTCGTTGTAGACGTCGCGGACGGTCGCGCCGAACTCGGGGGTGGCCAGGTAGGCGTCGACGATGCCAGGCAGGGCGGCTGGATCGGCCTCGACGGCGGCGAGCTCGGCCTCGCTGGGCCGCATGCCGCGCAGCGCCATCGAGACGCGGAGGAGGTGCTCGGGCGGGGTGAGCAGCTCGAAGCCCGGGCCGCCGGTGTCGTCAGTGTCGGTGTCGGCGGTGTCGGTGCCGGTGTCGGCGGTGTCGGCGGTGTCGGCGGTGTCGGTGCCGGCGGCGCTGGCTGCGTCGCTGGCGGCGCCGTCATCGCCGCAGGCGCCGAGCAAGAGGGCGAGGGCGAAGGTGAGGCGTGAGTGGTTGCGCTCGTAGGTCACGGGGCTCCGCGGGGGCAGAGGAGATGTCTGACAGTAGCCTCTTTCGGATCTTCTTTGTGGGCCTGGTCGCCGCTAGGGGCGCGCGCAGGGATCTGGGGACAATGCGTGGCGCCGCTCACCAGGCGGCGTCGAGCACGAGCGGGATGGTCGCGGTGAAGGTCGAGCCGACGCCGACTTGGCTCTCGACGGTCAAGCCGCCGCCCATGAGCTCGCAGAGGCGGCGGGAGATGGTGAGGCCGAGGCCGGTGCCGCCGTAGACGCGGGTGGTCGAGTCGTCGGCTTGGATGAAGGCCTCGAAGATGGCGTGCTGCTTCTCCGGGGCGATGCCGATGCCGGTGTCGATGACGGCGAAGTCCAGCCAGCGGGCGCCGCTGAGCTCGCGCTCGTCGACGCGCAAGGTCACCTGGCCGCGGGTGGTGAATTTGTTGGCGTTGCTGAGGAGGTTGAGGAGGATCTGGCGCAGCCGGGTGGGGTCGCCGCGGATCATGTCGCTCGCCTGCAAGCACTCGAGGATGAGCTCGTTGCCGCGGCTCTGGGCGCTCGGCGTGATCGTCGCGATCACGTCGTCGACGAGGGCGCGGACGCTGAGGGCGCGGACGTCGAGGATCAGCTTGTCGGCCTCGATCTTGGAGATGTCGAGGGTGTCTTGGATGAGGTCGAGGAGGTGGACGGCGGCGCCGCGGATCCGCCGGAGATCGGCGAGGATCTCCGGCGCCGCGGTGTCGCCGTGCTCCTCGTTGATCAGCTCGGTGTAGCCGATGATGGCGTTGAGCGGGGTGCGGAACTCATGGCTCATGTTGGCCAAGAAGGCGCTCTTCGCCCGGTTGGCGGCCATCGCGTCGTCGCGGGTGCGGGTCAACGCGGTGGTCGCGTGCGCGAGCTCCTCACACATCATGTTGAGGCCGATCGCGAGGGCGTTGATCGCGTCGTCTTGGCCCTCGTCGACGGTGACCCGCTGGGAGTAGTCGAGGGAGGCGAGGGCCGTGACGACCTCGACGAGCTCGCCGAACTGCTGGTCGGTGCGCTCGATCCGGGCGCGCTTGGCCGCTTCGCTGTCGATGAGGGCGGCGGCGGCGGCCTCGAGCCGCTCCAGGCGCTGACGGCGGGGCTCGGGCGGCGCCGCGGCGGACAGCGGAGGATCAGGCGCGCCGGTGGCGGCGGCGACGCGCGCGAGGAGGCGCTGGAGACGGTCGTCGAGCTCTTGATCGCTCAGCTCGCCGTCGCCGTGGAGGGCTGGCCCTCGCGGCTGCTCAGCGGGATCCTTCGTCATGTCCAGAGCGGGTGGCGCCGATCTCCTTGAGCCAAACGCGCGCCGACGCTTCGTCGGAGAAGAGGCGGAACGGGAAGGGCGGATGGTTCACCCTCATGAGGAAATTGCCGAGGATCTTGCCGGCAGAGGAGGAGATGAGCATCGCGCAGGCGTTGATGACTTTGGCGTTCTCCGGGCCTGTGTAATAGATCCGGGCCTCTCGGCTGATCTGTTGGGTGCCGCGGGTGTCGAGGATCATCGGCACGCGGCGGCCTCGGGTGAGCTCGGCGCTGGCGCGCACGTTCTCGACGGCGTCGCTGAGGGTGTGCTCGGCGGTCGGTTTGACGGTGCAGAACATGACGCCGTCGTCGCCGAGGGTGAGGGTCTCGGTGCGGGTCTCGAGGGTGCGCGCCATGGCCGCTCTAGCCGCCCTCTCCGCGTTCGAGGCCGCGTAGCCACTCGAGCGCGGGCTCGGGCTCGGCGAAGAGGCGCAGCGGGAAGATGGTCTTGTTGAGGCCCAAGAAGAAGTTGCCCATCATGCGGCTGATCGACGAGCGGACCAGCAGGGCGACCGCGGTGACGACCTTGGCGTTCTCGGGGCCGGCGTAGTACTCGCGCGCCTCGCGGGTGGCGGAGGAGGCGTGCGCGCGCATGTCGATGAGGGCGCGACGCTTGACCCCGCCGGCGACCGAGGCGAAGCCGCGGACGTTCTCTTGCGCGTCCGCGAGGCTGGTCTCGAGGCCAGGGTGGATGACCGCGCGGATGATGCCGTCTTCACCGAGCCAGATCCGCTCGGTGCGGGTGGTTAAGACACCATGTTGCGGGACGACCAGCTCAGCCATAACGAGAACTCCGCGGGTATTTCTTTTACTAAGAGAAGAAGGGCGGGGTCACATCGGCTGCGGCCCCGCCCTCGATGGCTGGAGAAGTTTACCCGAGCGGAGCTCTCACCAGCTGAAGATCCCTTGACCCGGGGTCAGCGTGTTTTTCGGGTCGTATTCGAGCTTGTTGCAGACGAAGAGGGGCCAGTAGGCGCCGAAGTGATCCTTCCAGTCCTGCTGCGCGAAGGGGACCGAGGAGATCGCATAACGCTTGCCGCCGATCTCGTGCAGGTCCTCGTAGATCTCGCGGTTCTTGGCGATCAGCCCGGCGGCGGTGGCGGGCGGGATCGCGGTGCGAAGGAGCGAGAAGAGGTAGCAGTTCTCGCCGGGCGGTAAGGGCAGGGCGGGCGCCGTCGCGGCGGCGCGCTTGAAGGGATAGATGATGATCGGGAAGGGGCCGACGTCAGCCGGTGTGGTCTGCGCGAGTACGCCCTCGATGAAGTCGACCGCTTGATCGCCCGGCACGAACATGTCGAACCATGGGTGGGGGAGATCCCAGAGGCCGAAGCTCTGCAGGATCGGGACGACGGCGACGACGCGGTTGGCGAAGCTGAAGTAGTCGGAGTCGGCGACGTTGAGGGTGCCGTCGGTGAAGGCGAGGTCGCCGATGAGCGCGGCGTCGGCGGGCGGCTGCTGCGGGTCGAAGTACTTGACCAGCTCGATCTTGTAGACCCAACCCTCGGCGCCCGGCTCGGCGAAGCCCTCGACGTAGTCGAAGCGGCCGTCGTCGATCACCAGCTCCTGATCGCTGGTCATCGCCGCGAGGTCGTCATAGTAGGCGGTGTAGACGCGGACCATCGGCGGGACGTCGATGAGGCGGACGCGGGCGCGGACGATGATGCCGACCTGGCCGAGGCCGGCGCGCGCGGCGTCGAAGAGCTGCTTGTTCTTCTTCGCCGAGCAGGTGACCAGCTTGCCCTTGCCGGTGACGATCTCGAGCTCGGTGATGTTGTCGACCTGGAGGCCGTGGCGGAAGGCTTGGCCGCCGATGCCGCCGACGGAGGCGGTGCCGCCGACGCTGAGGTCGATGTAGTCGGTGAGGGTGGGGGGGCTCTTGCCGAGCGGCAGGGTCGCCTCGAGCAGCTCGCTCCAGCGGACGCCGGCGTCGACGTAGGCCTCGGTCGCGCTGATCTGGTGGATCTCACACAGCGCCGACATGTCGATGACGACGCCGCCCGCGACCTGCGACTGCCCGTAGGTGCTGTGGGTGTTGCCGATCATGCTCATGCCGCCGACCTTGACGCCGTTCTTGTTGGCGAACTGGATCAGCTTGCGGACGTCGTGGATCGAGCCGGGGATCAGCACGGCGACGGGCGCGGAGGAGATGATGTGACCGAAGTCGTCGGCGGCCTCTTGCAGGAGCGGGCCGGCGAGGACGAGCTGGCCGTCGAGGCTGGGGATCTTGATCGCTTTGTCCTTGGGATCGGGCTTGGCGGCCCAGGCGCCGCGGCTCGGGATATAGGCGGTGACGAGTGCGGCGCCCGCGAGCGCTCCGTTGAGAAATCCTCGGCGATTCATGAGTAGCCTCCGTGAGCCTGTCAATGGACTTGAGCACACTACACAGTTCGCTATGTGGCCGCTAGAGAGCGCCGTCGAAATGTGGGAGTGTGGCGATGTATGTCTAATCGGCATTGATGTGATGGACTCGCCTACATGTGCCCTTTGAGGCGAGGACCAGCGACCTGAATGAGGTCCTCTCGCGAGGCCATCGATGCGCCCAGGGGTGTGCGTCGCGGCGGCGCCGAACGGATCGAGGGCGGCGCAGGTGTGATAGCGTGCTCACTCCATGGGCGAGCAACGTTATGATGTGGTGATCGTCGGCGGTCGACCCGGCGGCGCGAGCCTGGCCGCTCGCCTCGGGGCGGCTGGGGTGCGTACGTTGGTGGTCGAGCGGGCGCGCTTCCCCAGCGCCCCGGCCGTCTCAGCGCCGTTCCTGATGCCGCACGCGATGGCGCTTCTCGACGAGATCGGCGCGGATGAGGCGGAGTACGCGGCCGAGACGCCGCGGCTGCGCTCGTTCGTGCTGGAGCTCGCGGGCTACTTCCGCAGCAAGCTGGACTTCGAGTCGGAGCTCGCGGGGCGATCCTATTACTATACGATCGATCGCGCGCAGCTCGATACGGCGATCTGGCGCGGGCTCAGCCGCTTCGCCTCGGTCGAGGCTTGGTCCGAGGCGAAGGTGTGCGGGCTGCTCCGCGAGGGTGACGCGGTGCGTGGGGTGGTGGTGGAGCGCGGCGACGGGGCGCGCGTCGAGATCTCCGCGGGCGCGGTGATCGGCGCCGATGGGCGCTTCTCCACCGTCGCGAAGCAGGTCGACGCGCGCGTGACGGAGCGCCGGGAGGACGTGGAGACGACGGTCTATTATGGGGTGTGGGAGGGGGTGGCCGACTACGAGGGGCCAGAGCCGCTCGCGCAGATCCACTCGGGGTGCGACGGCTTCGCGTTCGTGTTCATGCCGACGGCCCGCGGCCAGACGCTGGTGCTCGCGCAAGGGCGCGCGGACGCGTTCGCGGCGCTAGAAGGCGATCCGGCGGCGATCTACGAGGGGCTGCTGCGCGCGCGGCCGCGGGTGTGGTGGCGGCTGGCCGGGGCGCGGCGGGTCGGCGCGCTGGCAGGGATGAAGCGGGTCGGGAACCTGTTCCATGAGGCAGGTGGGGACGGCTGGGCGCTGGTGGGCGACGCTTACCACCAGAAGGACTCGATCGACGCGCAAGGGATCTACGACGCGCTGCTGGGGGCGAAGCTGCTGGCGGCGTCGATCGTGCGCTGGCGCGCGGGCGCGATCGACTGGCAGGGGGCGGTGAAGGAGTACGAGGCGGGGATCTATGCGGCGTGTAAGCCGATGTTCGACTCGACGATGGGCCGCCTGGCGCGCGAGATCTACCAGGTACCGCCGCCGATGGCCGCGAAGACGGTGATGCGGTGGATGCTGACGCACCCGGACTATGGGCGCCGCTACTCAGCGTTGGTGACGCGGCAGATCGAGCCAGCGCGCTTCCTGGCGCCCCCGGTGATGCTGACGATGATCGCCAAGGGGGCGGCGCAGCGGCTCGGTCGGCGGCTCCGAGGCGTGGACCCGAGCGATCCGCTGCCGCTGCGTTCTGTTTGACCTCCGACTCTTAGGTGCTCATGGCTGTCGGGTCGGCTGATGGAGGCGGGCTCGTAGCTCCGTCTCTTGCGCGCGGGCGGTGGCGTCGTCGTCGAGGCCGTCGGCCCACTCGAGGCCGTGGGCGCGGGCGTAGTCGAAGAGATCGGCGATGGTGACGCGCTCGTGGTGGAGGGGGCCGGCGCCGCGGAGCTCGCCCGCGTCGATGGCGGCGCGGAGGCGGTGGGGATCGTGGCGGGTGAGCAGGGCTGCGCCGTCGAGGTCGAGCTCGCGGAGGGCGAAGGTGAGGGCATCGGCGCTTCGCAGGGCGGCGGCGGCTCGCTCGCGCCAGGCGTCACGGATGCCTCCGCTGTCGGCGGCGGGGCGGAGCTCGTGGCGGTGTAGATCCAGCTCGAGGTCGCGCTGTTCGGCGAGCCAGTCTGGGTCCTCGTGGGCGAGCCAGGCGCTGAGGCTGGCCAAGAGGACGCGCAGGCGGTGGGCTTGGTGGCCGTGGCGCGCGATGTCGGCCTCTCGCAGCGGGGCGAGGAGCTGGCGGCCGAGGATGTAGGTGGCTCGGAGGAGGAGGAGGCCGCCTTCGGGCGGGGTGAGGCGAGGCATGACGGCCGCCGGTAACACGCGCGGCCGTGGTCACGCAAAGGAGGCAGTGTGGGGTGCGCAGCGGGTTGCGCGGTCGCTGCGCGGGCTTTGGCCGCGGCGAAAAATCGGTTAGTAGAGACCCAGCACCTAGGAGACCGAAGCGATGGCCACGATCGATATCAGCCGCCCCCATAATTTCGACAAGCAGACGGCGAAGGCGAAGGCGGAGGCGCTGGCGAAGGGGATGCAGGAGAAGCTCGGGATCGAGTGGCGTTGGGCGGGCGATGAGATCGTGTTCAACGCGCCGAGCGGGATGGCCAAGGGGACCAACGGTAAGGTCGTGGTGCTGGATAAAGAGGTCCAAGTGGCGGTGGACCTGCCGTTCATGCTGCGGGCGATGAAGGGCAAGATCTCCGACAAGATCACCGAGAAGCTCGGCGAAGTGCTCGCCTGAGCGAGCGCTCAGCGCCGCGCGCTGAGGAAGCCGCGAGCGCCCGCGCGGATCACCGAGCCCTGCCGGGCGCTGAAGATCTGCCGCGGGCCGCGCCTGCACGAGCACATGAGGTTCTCCTCGCGCTCGCTGTGATCCAGGCCGAAGAAGTGGCCGACCTCGTGCGCGAGGGTGGTGACCGGCGCGTCGCCGCTGACGACCACGTACTCGCGCTCGCGCAGCTTGCGGAGCACGCCGCTGTAGCGCCAGTGGAGGCCGCGGACGCTGCGGTCGCCGCTGCGCGCGCTGCCGATCTCGATGTTGCTGACCATAAAGACATGTAAGGTGCCGTCGCGCGGCGCGTGGTGGGCGATCCGGCGGCGGTCGCGGCGGCGGGTGATCGAGCCGTAGCTGCCCGGCAACGCCTCGATCGCGCGGACGACGAGCTCGATCTGGAAGGGGCTGAGGGCGAGGTTGGCGCGGGCGATCGCGGCGCTGAGGCGGCGCATGGTGGCGGGGTGATCGTGCTCGTCGACGGCGAGGTGCACGGTCACGGGGATCCGCAGGAGCGCGGCGCGGGCGTGGACTTGGGCGCTACGCTCGCCGCGGAGGTCGGGGACCTTGTGATCGCCGCTGGCGGCCCCTGCTTCGCCGCTGACGCCGAGCATGAGGAGGGCGAGGAACGCCGTTCTCCAGGCCCATGAGGCGGCGACGCCGCGCTTGGATCGATCGTCCATCTCCATCGTCGAGTGTGAACGCGGGAGGGCGCCCTGGGAAGCTGCGCCGCTAGCGCCAATCGCCTGGCCCGCGCAGGTAGGCAGCGGCAGGGGTCGCGGTGGCATGGGGGCCGCGCTATCTTCGCGCCATGGCACTCTTCAGCTCGTCCGCGGCGGCCGAAGGGCCGCGCTTCGTCCCCGAGCAGGAGGCGCAGGGGTGGTTGACGCAGGCGCTCGCGGCGGTGACTCGCCACCTCGGGCCGATCGCGGACTCGCCGCGTTGGCTCGCGGACCCGCTGCCGCGCGGCCTGTCGGCGCCGAGCGACCTCGACAGCTTGTTTGACTTCATCTGCGCCCTCCAAGAGGGGATCGGTCAGGGTGAGATCGAGTTCACGCTGGCAGAGCTGAGCCCAGGGCGGCCGGGGTTGCCTCCAGGGTTTGAGGCGATCGGCGACGCGCGTGGGCACCTGCTCCACACCTTCGCCCGGGCCGAGGCGCTGGTGATGGTGGTCGCGCCCAATCTCTTCAAGGTGCGGCCGCTGCTGCTGGCGAGCGTGGGTCGAGAGCTCGGTCGGCTGGGGGTGCGCCAGGCGGGGCGGCAGGAGGAGGCGCTGGCCAGCGTCGACGCGGAGGTCGTGGCGGAGCTGGCCGCGATCGCGCTGGGTATGGGGCCGTGGATCGCCAACGGCGCCTATATCTTCGAAAACTCGTGCTGCGGCGGCGGCTGCGGGGTGAACCTCCGCGAGGTCCGCGCGGGGCTGTCGCTGCCGGAGGCGTGCTTCGCGACGGCGCTCGACGCCCGCCGCAAGGGGCTCTCCCGTTGGACGGCGACCAAGGGCCTGGAGGCGACCCAGAAGGCGGCGCTCAAGGCGAACTGGCCGGCGAGCCAGGTCGGGATGCCAGCGCTGGCGAGCGCTCGCGCGGGCGCGGCGCTGAATTCCTGAGCATGGCTCAAAGGCCATGTCGGAGCCGCGAGGCGCGCGGCGGCCGGTTCAGGCGTCCTTGGCGGGCGCCTTGCTGCGCTTGGACTGGAAGATCCGGCGCATCCACTCGCCGAGCTGCTCGCCGCGGCAGTGGAGGTTCTGCCGGAACATGAACTCTTGGATGGCGTTCTGCATCTCACCGGCGGTCTGGAAGCGGCTCTTCGGCTCGCGCGCGAGGGCGTTTTGGACGATCTCGTCGAGGCGCTTGGGGAAGTGGGGGTTCTCCGCGGCGAGCGAGGGGACGACGCAGTCGCGCACGGCCTGGTAGGTCTCGAGGTCGCTGGTGCGGCGGAAGAGGCGCTTGCCGCTGAGCAGCTCATAAAAGACGACGCCGACGGCGAAGACGTCGCTGCGCTGGTCGATCTTCTCGCCGCGCACCTGCTCGGGGGACATGTACGCGAGCTTGCCCTTGATCACGCCGGCCTGGGTGTGGATCGACGAGCTCGCGGCCTTGGCGAGGCCGAAGTCGATGAGCTTGACCTCACCCTCGTAGGAGACGAGCACGTTGGGCGGGCTGATGTCGCGGTGGATGACGTTGAGCGGCGAGCCGTCCTTGTCGCGCTTGTGGTGGGCGTAGTCGAGGCCCTCGCAGACCCGGGCGATCACGTAGCAGGCGTAGTGCATCGGGATCGGCTTGCTGCGCTTCTGCGAGTACTCGAGCAGGGCGCCGACGTCGCGGCCGTCGACGTACTCGAGGGCGATGTAGAAGCTGTCCTCGTGGCGGCCGAGCTTGTAGATCTGGGCGATGTTGCCGTGGGTGAGCTGGACGGCGAGCTTCGCCTCGGCCTGGAACATCGCGATGAACTCAGGGTCGCTGGCGATGTGCGGGAGGATCCTCTTGATCGCGACCAGCCGCTCAAAACCATCGACGCCGAGCTGCTTCGCCTTATAAACCTCGGCCATCCCGCCGGCCGAGATCCGCTCGAGCACGGTATAGGGCCCGATCGTTTGCGGCGGCGCGGACATCAGCCAGAACATTAGAATCCGCGGCGTGTCGGCAAGTCAATCGACCCTTCTCGCGCGTCGTGATCGCTGACGCGCGAGCGTGCGCGCGCGCGCTCGTCTTCGCGCGGTTCGACGCGGCCCACGCTGGGTGCGAGGGCCGCGCCTTCGGGGCGCACGGTGGCGCGGCGCGGGTCAGATCGATCGGGCCTGGATCGGGCCTGAGACGCGCTCCGTGGCGACGCCCAGGGGGAGCGCGTCGGCAGCGACGGGCTCCGGATCGAGCGCGGCGTCGAGGACCTGCCCCATGTCCTCGGCGAAGATGAACTCGATCGCCGCGCGCACGTCGTCAGGTACGTCGGCGAGATCGGCGGCGTTGCGCTGCGGCAGGATCACGCGGGTGATCCCGGCGCGGTGCGCCGCGAGCACCTTGGACTTGATGCCGCCGACCGGGAGCACGCGGCCGCGCAGGGTGCACTCGCCGGTCATGGCGGTGTCGGGGCGGACGCGGCGTCCGGTGAGCAAGGAGGCGAGCGCGGTGAAGATCGTGACCCCCGCGGAGGGGCCGTCCTTGGGCACGCCGCCGGCGGGGACGTGGATGTGGAGATCGGAGGACTCGAGGAAGTCAGCGTCGACGCCGAGGCGATCGGCGTTGCTGCGGACGTAGCTGAGGGCGGCGCGCGCGGATTCCTTCATGACGTCGCCGAGCTGGCCGGTGATCTCGATGCGGCCCTTGCCGGGCATGCGCGAGGTCTCGATGAAGAGGATGTCGCCGCCGACAGGGGTCCAGGCGAGCCCCGTGGCGACGCCTGGGGCGCCCGCGCGCTCGGCGACCTCGCTGACGAAGCGCGGCCGGCCGAGGTAACCCGCGAGGTCCGGCGCGTCGATGGCGAAGCTGCGCGGCTTCTGGTCGCTGCTGCGGGCGAGCTCGAGGGTGACGGCGCGGGCGAGCTTGGTGAGGGTGCGACCGAGCTGGCGTACGCCGGCCTCGCGGGTGTAGTCGCGGATCACCGCGAGGATCGCCGCGTCGCTGACGGTGAGGGTGCCCTCGGCGATCGCGTGGCTGGCGAGCTGCTTGGGCAGGAGGTGATCCTTGGCGATGTGCAGCTTCTCGTCCGCGGTGTAGCCGGAGACCTCGATGATCTCGAGGCGATCACGCAGCGGCGGCGACAAGGAGTCGAGGTTGTTGGCCGTGCAAATAAAGATCACCTCGGAGAGATCGAAGGGGAGCTCGAGGTAGTGGTCGGTGAAGTGGCGGTTCTGCTCCGGGTCGAGGACCTCGAGCAGCGCGGCCTCGGGCGAGCCCATCCACCCCTGGCCGAGCTTGTCGATCTCGTCGAGCAAGATCACCGGGTTGCGCTTGCCGGCCTTCTTCATGGCGTGGATCAAGCGACCAGGGAGGGCGCCGACGTAGGTGCGGCGGTGGCCGCGGAGCTCGGCCTCGTCGCGGACGCCGCCGAGGGCGATGCGGACGAAGGGGCGGCCGATCGCGTCGGCGATCGATTGGCCGAGGGAGGTCTTGCCGACGCCGGGCGGGCCGGCGAGGCAGAGGATGGTGGCCCGCTCGCCGCCTGAGAGCTTGAGCACGGCCATGTGCTCGAGCACGCGCTTCTTGACGTCTTGCAAGCCGTAATGGTCGGCGTCGAGGGCGGCGGCGATGGCGTCGATGTCGATGGTGGACTCAGCGCGGGCGCCCCACGGGAGCTCGGCGATCCAGTCGAGGTAGGTGCGGATGACGTTGTGCTCGGCCTGCGCGGGGTTCATCGCGGTGAGGCGACGGAGCTCGCGCTCGACGACCTTGGCGACCTCGGGCGGGAGCTGGGCGTCGCCGAGGCGCTCGCGCAGATCGGCGAGCTCGTCGGCTTGGGGCTCCTCGCCGAGCTCCTTCTGGATCGCGCGGAGCTGCTGGCGCAGCACGGCCTCGCGCTGGTGGTCGCCGAAGCCGCGGCGGACCTCAGAGTCGATGCGGCGGCGCACCTCCGAGAGGGTGATGCCTTCGGCGAGCAGGCTGGTGACGAGGCGCAGGCGCTCGCCGACGTCGCGGGTGAGCAGGACTTGGACCTCCTTCTCCGTGTCGAGGTTGAGGGCGCCGGCGAGGCGATCGGCGGCGAGGCCGGGGGTGCGCGGCTTGCCGAGCAGCTTGCCCCACTGCGTGAGGGTGCCGTGCAGCTCCGGGGCGACGCGAGGCAGGCGCTCTTCGACCTGCTGGAGCAGGGCGTCGGCGAGGGCCTTGGCTTCGATGGGGTCGACGGGCTGGTCCGGGAGGGGCTCGCCGAGGGCTAAGAGCGCGGGGCCGCCGTGGATCAGCTCCTTGATCTCGAAGCGGCTCAACCCCTCGACGACGAGGTGGTAGTTGCGATCGCCGGCGCGGTTGATCTGGCGGACGCGAGCGAAGGTGCCGATCGGCTGGAGATCCGCGAGGTCAGGCTCGGCGGTGCGGGGATCTCGCTGCACCGCGACGCCGATGATCGACTGCTCGGCGACCAGCGACTCGACGAGCGCGATCGAGCGGGGCCTGCCGACGGGGATGGTGATCACCGTGCCTGGGAAGAGCACGCCGTTGCGCAGCGGCAGCAGTGGGAAGGATGCGGTGGGGAGTGCGGGGTCTTGCGTGCTCATAAAAAGAAGTCCTCGTCCTGCCCGTCGGCGGTCACCTCGGTGCGGTGACGATTGACGGATGAACGAAAGCTAAAGTCGTTCAAGTGCCCGTCAACCGCCTGCGCCACTTTTTTAGTGTAGCGCCGGAGATCCGGCTCTGACGGCGCGTATGGCGCGCTCGGCGGCCAGGTGTCGCGGTGAGGGGCGCGCGAGGGCGCCTGCGGTCAGCGACGGGCGAGGCCGCGGAGGACGAGGGCGTGCAGGCGGATTAATTCGCCCGGGAGCTGGCCAGGATCGAGGTTGTGGATGGCCGGGGCCGTGAAGGCGATGAAGGCCTGGAGCACGGCGGTGGCGAGGGCGGCGGGATCGTCGACGTGGAACTCGCCGGCGTCGCCGCCAGCGCGCAGGAGCGCCTCGATGAGGGCTCGCTCGTGCCCTTGGAAGCCGCGCTGGACCTCGCAGGCGCCAGCGCAGCCGCGGCCGCGTAAGAGCTCGACGCCGTGCACGCCGAGCTCGCGCATGCGCAAGAAGCCCTCGGCGCGGGCGCGCAGGACGTGGAGCAGGCGCTCGGCGTGGGGCGTTGGTGCAGGGGGCTGCGCGGCGGCGCGCATGGCGGCGAGGATCGCGTCGTGGTGGCGGCGGGCGAGCTCGACGGCGATCGACTCCTTCGAGGAGAACTCGAGGTAGACGGTGCCGACGCCGATGCCAGCCTCACGGGCGATGTCCGCCACGGTGGTCTTGGCGGGGCCGTAGTGGCAAAGCAGGCGCTGGGCTGCGTCGAGGATCTGGGTGCGGCGAAGACAGTCCACGGTGAACCGATGACCAAAGTATTCAATCCTCGGATCCGCCGGCTGGCAAGTGCCTGTGATCTTGTTCTATGTGAGGGTTAATCGATCTGGCTGGGTGATCCGTCTGTGGCCTGGCTGACGCTCCCGTCCGCGAGCGATCGCGCCGGTTGTGTCGGCGGTTCCTTCTGTCCTGAAGCGAACCTCGCCAAGACCCTCGACCTCGACCTTCAAAGAAGATCTCACAGGAACCACGAAAATGTCCGTACGCCTCACTGTTTCGCTCCTCGCCGCGCTTGTCACCCTGCCCTCGACGACCTTCGCGGATAGCACCGGAAACGCCGGCGCAGTGGTCTCGCTCACCGTCCACGAGAGCACGAGCGACGACTACGGCACCCACCGCGGTCGCGTGATGATCCGCGAGGGCTCCGAGCCGGGTTCGGCTCAGACCGAGTACCGCTGGGGTGGCACGCTGTGCCAAGGCCGGAACCTGTCCGACGCGAATATCGCGCTGCTGATGGACGCCTTCCGCTCGCGCTCCGACGCGCAGCTCATCCCGCGCTACAAGAACGGCCAGGCGGGGATCCGCTGCCTGACGAGCTTCACCATTCAAGAGCCGGTGTACGCGGCGCCGCGCTGAGCGGGGATGGTGCGGTATCGCGCGGAAGCGCGATGACGAAGAACAAAAAAATGAGGGCTCGCCGAGATCTGCTCGGCGAGCCTTTTTTTATCTTTTTATCTTTTTATTTTTTGTGGGCAGGTTTCTCCGGTCAGAGGGCGAGGCGCGCTAAAGATCGCCGGGCTTGTCTGACCCTCGCACGATCGCCCCCGACGCCCGCCGCCTGCGGGAGGCGCACCGCGCGGGGCTGCGGCGCGCTTCGGTGTGGCTGGGGCGCGGCCTGGGTTGTTTTGGGCTGCTGGCGGCGATAGAGCTCGCTCCTGCGGCGTTGAGGCGCGCGCAGGAGGGCCTGCGCTGGCCGGAGGGCGGGGATCTTGGGGTGCTGGTGGGGGCTGCGCTGAGCTGGTGTGGGCTGGTGTTCGGCTGGTTCTTGGCGGCGGCGCTGGTGGCCGCGTCGGCGATCGGGGCGCTGGGGCCGGTGGATCGGCGGCTGCGCGAGAAGATCGGCGTGGAGGTGCCAGCGGGCGGGCTGGTGTTCTCGGGCTTGGCGGCGGCGCTGGCGGCGGCGCTGCTCTACGGGCTGCGAGGGGCGCTGGCAGGGGCGGCGCGGGGGGTGGACGCGGCGCCGCAGGCGCTCGCCGCGCTTTGGTCGGGGTGGCTCGCTCGGGGGTTGTGGACGGTCGGGGCGATGTTGATCGCGGCGGCGACGTTGGAGGTGCTCGCGGTCGAGGTGCAGCGGCGTCGGGCGCTCTCTCGCAGCGCGGCCGAGCTGCGCGCGGAGGAGCGATCATCGTGACGCGGTTGGTGTCGGTGGCGGCGCCCGTGGCGGTGGACCGCGGCTTCACCTACGCGGTGCCAGAGTCGTGGCGCGAGGCGCCAGCGGCGGGCTCGCGGGTGCTGATCCCGTTCGGCAGCCGCCACTTGATCGGGGTGGTGCGCGACGCGCCCGCGGAGGCGGTGGCTGAGGGGCGGGTGCGTGAGCTGGTGGACCTCGTGGATCCGTCGACGCCGGCGCTGACGCCCGACCTGGTGCGCCTCTGCGAGTGGATGCAGGAGTACTACGTGGCGCCGGTGGGCGAGGTCTATCGGCTGACGCTGCCAGGGCTGCTGACCGGTGAAGATGTCCGAACGGTCAGCTTGACGGCGGCGGGGGAGGCGGCGCTGGGGAGCGCGCTCGGCGACCTGGCGGCGGCTGAGGCGCGGCTGCTCCGGCGGATCAGCGAGGGGCCGAAGGAGCAGGAGGTGGCGCGCGTCACCGGGCAAGCGCCGCGGATCCCGGGGGCGCTGCGGCTGCTGGTCGAGCTGGCGGAGCGCGGGCTGGTCGAGCTGCGATGGGCGGGCGCAGGCGACGAGGCGGCGCGCACAGAGGTGCACTTCCGCCGTACAGACTTCTTGCGCGGGGCGGGGGCGGACGAGGGGGCGATCCGCGGGATCGTCGGGCGCAGCAAGCAGCGGCGGGCGCTGCTCGATCTGCTGGATGGATACGATGCTGGCTCTTGGGTCAGCTTGGGTGAGCTGCGCGGGCCGTTCCCGCGGGCGCGCGAGCTGCTGGCGCCGCTGGTGGAGGCGGGGCTGGTGGCGCGTGAGGAGCAGCTCCGCGCGCTCGACCCGTTCGCGGCGCCAGAGATCGAGGCGACGACGCCGCAGGCGCCGACGCGCGACCAAGAGCTGGCGCTGGCGGCGCTGCGGGCGGCGATCGATCGGCGGGCGTTCGCGCCGACGCTGCTGCATGGGATCACCGGGAGCGGCAAGACGGAGGTGTACCTCCAGGCGATCGCGCACGCGCTCGCGGCCGGCGGCGGGGCGATCGTGCTGGTGCCGGAGATCGCGCTGACGCCTCAGCTCTCGGACCGCTTTCGGGCGCGCTTCGGCGAGACGGTGGCGGTGCTGCACAGCGGCCTGACGCCGCGCCAACGGCTCGACGCCTGGCAGCAGATCCGCGGCGGGCACCGGCGGATCGCGATCGGGCCGCGCTCGGCCGTGTTCGCGCCGGTGCAAGCGCTGCGGGTGATCGTCGTCGATGAGGAGCACGACGGGTCGTTCAAGCAGGAGGAAGGGGTGCGCTACAACGCGCGGGACGTGGCGCTGGTGCGGGCGCGTGAGCTCGGCGCGCTGGTGCTGCTCGGCTCGGCGACGCCCTCGCTCGAGAGCTACGAGCTGGCGCGCAGCGGGCGTTATGCGTACCTGCGGCTGCAATCCAGGCCGACGCCGCGGCCGCTGCCGGAGGTGGAGCTGGTGCCGCTGGCGGTGCATCAACCTGACCCTGAGACCTTGTTGACGGCGCGGCTGCGCGGGGCGCTGCGCGAGACGGTGGCGGCGAAGGAGCAGGCGATCCTCTTCCTCAATCGCCGCGGCTTCGCGACCACGTTGGTCTGTAATAAGTGCGGGGCGCTGCACCCGTGCCCGGACTGCAGCGCGCCGTCGATGACGTACCACTTGGCGCGGAATCGCCTGATGTGCCACTTGTGCGGGCTGATCGCGGCGCCGCCGGCGCGCTGCCCGAGCTGCGGCGACGGCGAGCTGCTGCACGGGAACCCAGGGACAGAGCGGGTGGAGGTGTCGCTGGCGGCGGAGGTGCCTGGCTGCCGGGTGCTGCGCCTCGATCGCGACACGAGCCGCGGTCGGGCGCTGCTGAGCACGTTGAACCGCTTCCGCCGGCATGAGGCGGACGTGCTGGTGGGCACGCAGATGCTGTCGAAGGGGCACGACTTCCCGGGGGTGACGCTGGTCGGGATCCTCCAGGCGGACCACGGGCTGGGGTTGCCGGATCTGCGGGCCTCGGAGCGGACGTTTCAGCTGCTGACGCAGGTGGCCGGACGAGCAGGGCGGGGGGAGCGGCCGGGGCGAGTGCTGATCCAGGCGTTCGCGGTGCGGCACCCGGCGATCGCGGCGGCGGCTCGCCATGATTATGAGGGGTTCGCGGCGTGGGAGCTCGAGCGGCGGCGCGAGCTGCATAACCCGCCGTTCGGCCACTTGGCGCTGGTGCGGGTGTCGGGGCTGGACGCAGGGGCGGTGACGCTGCGGGCGGAGGCGCTGGCGGCGGCGCTGCGCGAGCGGGTGGCGGAGATCGAGGTGAAGCACGCGGGCGAGGATGAGTGCCCGGCTTCGGTGCTGGGGCCGGTGCCGTCGCCGATCGAGCGGATCAACAGCAAGACGCGCTGGCAGATCTTGCTGAGGGCGCGGGCTCGGCCGCCGCTGCGCTGGCTCTTGCGCTCGCTGCGGCCGCTGCTCGGGGCGGCAGGGAGCGGCGCCCATGAGACGCACGCGCTGGTGGATGTGGACCCGCAGAGCCTGCTCTGAGGCGAATTCGCGCGCCTTGACAGGGGCAGAGGAAGGGCGCTCTCATGGTGAGATGAAGCCCGATGATCGCCGCGGCCCCGCGCCGACGCCCCCGCCCAGCAGCGCCGCGATGGTCCGCAGGACAGCGCTCGTCCTCACCCTCGGCGTCGCCGGTTGCGGTGATGATAAGAGCGAGACGACGGTTACGCCGACAGTGCCGACGGGATCGGACACGGCGACCGACACGGCGAGCACGAGCGCGGCGGGCACGACGGAGGCGACCGGGACGACCTCGGATATGAACACGGCGCCGATGCCCGACCCGTCCGACGCGACCAGCGCGGGCACGACGGACCTGCCGCCGATGCCGAACCCGACCGACACCGCGACCGAGGGGACGACCGGCGAGACGACGGCGATCCCGCCGATGCCGAACCCGACCAGCCCCTAAGCGCAGGTCTTTTGGGACATGTCTCAAGGACGAGGCAGCAAGGGGCGGATGGTGCTGCGCGAGCGGCAGGTGCTCGATCGGCCGTGGCGCCGCTGGCTGGCGGAGAACCTGGCGCGCGGGGTGGAGCCGGCGGCGCTGCGCGAGCGGCTGCGCGAGCGCGCGGTGCCAGAGCGGGAGATCTCGCGGCGGCTCGCGGAGGCGGCGGAGGCGGCGGCGCTGGCCGTGGAGGCGCTGAGCCGGGCGGCGCGGGCGGAGCAGGCGTTGGCGCTGCGAGGGGCGCTGCGAGCGCCAGAGATCGAGCGCAGGACGACGCCTGAGGCGGGAGAATTTTTTGGGTGCTACTGGGCGAGCGGGACGCCGGCGATCTTTGTCGACTTGGTGACGCGTTGGCCGGCCTTCGGCCGCTGGAGCGCCGCGTCGCTGCGGGAGCGCTTCGGCGAGGTGGAGGTCGAGGCGGAGATCGGCCGGGCAGGCGATCCAGAGCCCGACATCCATTATCTGGCGCACCGCCGACGGCTGCGCCTCGCGGACTTCATCGACCAGGCGCTGGCGGCGGGCGAGAGCGACGACCTGTATATGATCGCGCGCAACCACAACCTGGCGCGGCCAGAGCTGCGGGCGCTGCTGGAGGAGATCGAGCCGCCGGCGGGGTACTTCGATGAGGCGCGGCTCGCGGGCGGGGCGGCGCTGTGGTTCGGCCCCGCAGGGACGGTGACGCGGCTGCACCACGACTGCTCCAATATCTTGTTCTGCCAGGTGGTCGGGCAGAAGCGGGTGCGGCTGGGGGCGCCGGAGGATCCCGCGCTGCTGAGCGCGGCGCGGGGGGTGTACTCGCGGATCGACCCCGAGGCGCCGAGCGCGACGGAGGCGGCGCCGAGGCTCTACGACGTGACCTTGGCGGCCGGCGAGGCGCTGTTCATCCCGGTGGGCTGGTGGCACCACGTGCGCGCGCTAGAGCTGTCGATCAGCGTGGCGCTCAACGCGTTCTCGCGGCCGAACTGCTTCGATTGGTATATGCCGGGGCGGGTCGAGTGAGGCTGGCCTAGAGGACAGGTCAGCGGATCGGCTTGGTGCGGACGGTGTCCTCGTCGGGGGCGGCGGGGGCGTCGTCCGGGTGGCTGGGGGCCTCGATGAAGGTGGTGCCGCGGTCGCGCTCGATCCGGCCGAGCGCCTCGGTGGCCCAGTTGGCGAGGCTGTACTCCTTGGCGGACTCGAAGTCGGCGAGCATCTCCTCGAGCTCGCGGCGGGCGCGCGGGCTCTGGCCGCGGAGGTGGGCGAGCTCGGCGTCGAGCAGGCGGAGCTGCTGGACGGCCATGTGCTCGCCCTGGATCTGCTGCATGTCGGCCTTGGCGTCGGCGAGCATGACGGCGCCCTCCTCGACGTGGCCGAGGCGGGCGAGGGTGTAGCCGAGGAAGCCGCGGTTGAGGTTGACGTGGAAGTCGTAGCCGTGGAGCCCGGCGAGGCGGATCGCCTCGCGGAAGGCGTCTGCGGCGGCCTCGTGCTCTCCTGACCGAAGGAGCAGGTCGCCGAGGTTGTGCAGCGGGGGGATCAAGAGGCGGGTGGTGTTCGCGAGGCGCAGCTCGTCGATCGCCTGCCGGGTCTCGGGGATCGCGCGGGCGGCGTCGCCGCTGAGCACCGCGAGGAAGGCGATCCCCGACAGATAGGCGCGGCGGTGGATGACCGGGACGCGGGCGGCGATCGGCCGGGCCTCGTCGTGGAGGCGGCGGGCCTCGTCGTGCTGGCCGCCGATCGAGAGGCAGCGGAGGCGCACGCCGATGACGTAGGTGACGTCGACGTCGCTGGCGCCCGGGAGCGCGCGGAGCTGCATGGCCTCGCCCGAGTAGCGGAGCGCCTCCTCGACCTCGCCGGCGAAGATCAAGACCTCGGCGCGGCGGTTGGCGATCCGCAGCTCGAGGCCGCGATCGCGCGCGAGCTTGGCTGCCTCACCGGCGCGGCCGAGGCGCTCGAGCGCGCGCTCGGCGGCGCGCGCGGTGTCGAGCGCGAAGCGGTCGACGAGGCCGAGCCAGAAGAGCGACTGCGCGCGGTAGTCGCCGAGCAGCTCGGCGACCAAGACGCCGGCCTCGTAGTGGGCTGCCTCGCGCTGGAGGTCGTCGAGGGCGCCGGCCGCGTGCTCGAGCAGCGCGAGCATGGCGCTCAGCAGGCGCGGAAGCGCGGCGACGCGGCCGTAGCGGCGCAGGCGAGCGATCAGGCGCTCGAGCACGTCGGCGGCGAGCTGCGGCTCGGAGGCGGCGATCAAGGCGTCGGCGGCGCGCTCGAGCTCGTCGACCGACTCGAGCCCGGCGGCGGCGTCGTCGAGCAGGCGGGCGCGCAGGTAGGTGAGCTTGGGGTCATGGACGCCGAGCTCGGCGATCCGCTCGGCGAGGTCGAAGCGGGTCTCGCTGAGGGACTCGCCGTAGCGGCTGCGTACGGCCTCGCGCACCGACTCGTGGGCGAGCGCGACGACGCCCGAGCCGAGCGCGGTGTTGCGGATCAGCAGGCCCTCGCTCTCGAGGCGGTCGAGGGTGCGGCGGAATCGCTCGCGGCGGAGGTCGCTGAGGTCGGCGAGCTTGTCCTCGTCGATCGGCGCCTCGACGAGGTAGAGGATGCTGGCGACCTCCCAGGCGCTGCCGCCGAGGGCGTCGAGGCGGGCCTCCGAGCGCTGGGCGAGGCTCTTGTGGAGCTGCTCGGCGGCGACCGAGGAGGCGCGTAAGACCCACGAGTCGGCGTCGCGGACCAGGATCGACTCCTCGATCAGGGCGCGCAGGGTCTCGCGGAAGGAGAGCGGGTGGCCGCCGGTCAGCTTCTCCAGCATCGACGCGAGATCGGCGAGCACGGGGATGTCGCCGAGGATGCCCTGAAGGACAGCTTGCATCTCCTTGTGGGTGAAGGGGCGGAGCTGCCAGAGCTCGGCGAGCTGCTCGCGGACGACGGCGTCGAGGGTGGGCCGGAGGCGGCCGTTGGGCTCGGTGGTCAGGCAGAGGAGGATCCGCGCCTCGTTGTGGTCGATCGCGCGGATGAGCTGCTCGACGGTGGTGCGCATCGCCTCGCCGCCGCGGCCGAGCTCCGAGAGGTGGAGGACGAAGGGGCGCTCGGCGGCGCAGCGGACCAGGAATTCGGTGATCTGGCCGGAGAAGGCGTCGTCAGAGCGGCGATCGCGGGCGGCCTGGACGAGCTCGGCGTGGCGCTGGACGGCGGCGCTGCGGTCGCTGAGGGCCGTGGCGAGCTGGAGGACGAGCGGCCCGAGCGAGCCGACGCTGCCCTCGGCGGACCAACAATTGCCGTCGACGAAGACGCCGTCGCCGAGCTGGACCTCGCGGCGCAGCTCGGCCATGAGGCGGTGCTTGCCCATGCCCTCCGGCGCCTCGATCACGACGGTGCGGACGAGGCGGCCGCGCGTGGGCCGGAGATCGCGGGCCTGCGCCTCGGGGCGGAGGATCTCGACGGCGCGGGTGAGCAGGATGTCGAGGTAGCCGGCGCGGTCGACGAAGGGGAGGTGCTCGACGAGCACGCGCGCGAATTCGCGGCGATCTTCGACGCTGGCGAGGCGGCCGCGGATCTGCGCGCTCTCGCGGCGTAGCAGCTCGAGCACGATGCTGCGGGCGCTCTGCGGGCGGCGGCTCGGGTCCGGCTCGAGCATGCGGCCGATCAGCTCGGCGATCACCGGGCTGGTGAAGGGGAGCAGCGCGCCCGCGAACTCGGGCCGCCAGTCCATCTGGTGCCGCAGCGCCTCCTTGAAGTCGCGCGAGGGGAAGGGCTTCTGCCCGCGCAGCGCGGTGTAGAGGGTCGCGGCGAGGGCGTAGATGTCGGAGCGGCCGTCGGTGGGCTCGCCGCGGATCTTCTCGGGCGCGGAGAAGCCAGGGGTGCCGTGGACCTCGTACTCCTCGGCGGCGGCGGCGGTCGGCCGCCGGAGCACGCGGGCGAGGCCGAAGTCGATGATCTTGGCCTGCGGCGGGGCGCCTTCCGACTCGGGCGGGAGCACGAGCACGTTGCTGGGCTTGATGTCCTCGTGGACGAAGCCGAGCGTGTGGATGTAGTCGAGGGCGCGCGCGAGCTGGACGAAGACCTCGACGACGACGGCTTGCGGGGCCCCCTTGAGGTACTCGCCGAGCGAGAGGCCGTGGATCAGCTCCTGGGTGAAGAAGAAGCTGTCCTGGGCGTCGCAGCGGCCGAAGTCGTAGACGGCGGCGAGGTTGGGGTGGTGGAGCTGGGTGAGGAGGCGAAACTCGTCCTTGAAGCGGACGGTGGCGTCGTCGATGAGGCCCTGGGAGTTGCCGAAGGAGCGGCTGATCAGCGCGGTCTTGCGCAGCGGGTCGCTGTAGCGGCTGATGCTCGAGCTGGGCGGCTGGAGCAGCGAGCGCGCGGCGACAGAGCGGGTCCCGGGCTCGGCGCTGATGTCGTGGCGGATCACCTTGAGGGCGACGAGGCGGGCCTCGAGCTGGTCATAGGCCTCATACACGGCGCCAAAGCCGCCCCGGCCGAGCAGGCGGCGGATCTTGTAGCGGCCGGCGATCGTCTCCGGGAGCGGCTCGTCGCTGATCTCGTCGCCCGTCGTGGGCATTTCGGGCGCTTCGGTGCTCATGGACGGCGCAGGCTGGCAGCGGCCAAAGGGTAGTCGCAGGTGCTCCGGCTCACAATGGGGCGGACGCGGCAGTATTCCACAGGCGCCGCGAGGGTTGGGGCGCGGCCTCGGCGCCCCTGAGTGAGCTTGCAGCCGTTAAGCGCGGCGCTTGTAGGGCGAGGTCGCTCAAAGGGTCCGGGGCCCCCAGGTCGGCGGTTCACCCGCGCGGATCGCCGCGAAGGCGGCGCGGCCGCGGGCGGCCTCTCCGTGATCGACGCAGCGCTCGTAGGCGGCGGCTTCGACGGCGAGGCGGGCCTCTTCGGGCTGGCCGAGGGCGTCGAGCAGGCCGCGCTTGAACGCCGCGATCGCGGTGGGTGAGCGGCCGCGGAGGCGATCGGCGAGCTCGCGCGCCCGTTGAAGGCCGCGCCCTAGGTCGGGCACGAGCTCCTGGGCGAGGCCGATCCGGGCGGCCTCGGCTCCGTCGATGGGCTCGCCGGTGCAGCCGAGGCGCAGCGCGTGGGCAGGGCCGATGAGGTGGGCGAGCTCGGCGGTGCCGCGGGCCCCAGGGATGATGCCGAGGCCGGTCTCGGGGAGGGCGAAGCTGGCTCCGGGTGTGGCGAGGGTGTAGTCGGCGGTGAGGATGAACTCGAGGCCCCAGCCGAGGGTGACGCCGTGGCTGAGGGCGATGGTGAAGATCGGCAGGCGGCGGAGGCGCTGCATGAGGCGGCGCTGGTCGTGGACGTGGGCCTTGACGCGGGCGTCGTCCCAACCTGCTCGCTCGGTGACGTCGGCGCCGGCGATGAAGATCGGCTTGCCGCTGGCGCTCACCCGGCGGCTGGTGGTGCACAGGCAGGTGACCGCGGGCTCGGCCTCGATGTGGTCACAGAGCGCGGCGAAGGCGGCGAGCTGGCGGCTGCCGATCTCGTTGGCCTTGCCGTGGTCGAGCTCGAGCACGAGGAGCTGGTGCTCCGCCTCGTAGCGGGGGTGGAGGAGGTCGAAGGGCGCGAGATCCATCGCCGGCAGGGTACGGGAGGCCGCCGCCGTCGCGGGCGCGCGGCCGCCGTGAGCTTATTCTCGCGCGGCGAGGAGGCGCTGTAGATCGGCGGGGGTGTCGATGTTTTCGAAAATCGCGGGGTCGTCGACCGGGCGCTCGCGGCGGCGGCCCGCCTCGGCTTGGCGGCGCAGCCAGGCGCGGGGGCCGTCGGCGGGGGCGAGGCTCCGTAGCTCAGCGAAGCAGGCGGAGGGGTAGAGGATCGGGTGGCCGCGGCGGCCGCGGCAGGCAGGCTGCCAGATCGCGGCGGGGTCGTCGGCGTGGGCGGCGGCGAGGGCGGTGAGGGTGGCGAGGGCGAGGTGCGGGCGGTCGACGGTGAGCACGAGGGCGCCGCTGCTGGCCGCGGGTAAGGCGGCGAGGCCGGCCTGGAGGCTCGATAGCTGTCCTAAGGGCCATGTTTCATTGTAGACCTCGAGCGCGGGGGCGAGCGCCGCCGGGTCGAGGCGGGTCGCGCCGCTGACGGCGAGGATCGGCGCGCACTGGGCGGCCGCGGCGAGCTCGATCAGGCGGCGGAGGAAGGTGCGGCCGCGGTAGACGAGCTGCGCCTTGGGAGCGCCCATGCGCGTCGAGGCGCCGGCGGCGAGGATGATCGCGGCGAGCGGTCGCTCCCGTCTATTTGTCATGGCGATCTCCTTGGTATGTCCTGAAGGACATGCTCGCGTGACCTGCCTAGAGAACGGGGGAAGGGGGGAAGGATCGAGAGATAGAGAAATTTAAAAAAATGAGGCGTCGGCGGGCCACCAGCCGGCGGGGGCGCGCAGCCGCGAGAGGGCGCGGGCGCGGTGGGCGTCGAGGATCGTCTGATAGAAGCGGGTGATCCGGTCGAAGACGGCGGGCCAGGCGTGGGCCGCGGCGATCCGCTCGGCGAGGGCGGGCTCGGGGCGCGGGTCGGCGAGGGCGCGATCGATGGCGGCGGCGAGCGCCGCGCTGTCTCCTGGGTGGAAGGTGCGGCCGCCGCCGTAGCGATCGATGAGCTCGGCCGCGCCGCCCGCGGCCGGGGCGACGACAGGGGTGCCGCAGGCGAGGGCCTCGAGGGTGGTGAGTGAGAAGGTCTCGTGGGCGCCGAGGGCGAGGAAGAGGTCGGCGCTGGCGATCAGCTCAGCGACCTCGTCGCGGCTGAGAGGGCCCTCGTGCAGGGTGATCGCGTCAGGGTTAGCGGCGCTGACAGCGGCGACGCGGGCGCGCTGGGGGCCGTGGCCGGCGATGACGAGGCGGCGGCGAGCGCCGACGATCTGAGGAGAGGCCGCGAGGAGCAGGTCGACGCCCTTCTCCGCGGAGAGGCGGCCGATAAAGAGGATGAGCTGATCGCCTTGGGCGACGCCGAGGCGGGCCCGGGTGGCCTGGCTGCGGCGTGATGGGCGAAAACGCTCGGTCTCGACGCCGAGCGGGGTATGGAAGAGGCGATCGAGGCCGAGCGCGCCGAGGCGGCGCAGCACGTGCTCGCTGGCGCCGAAGGTGGCGCTCATGCGGCGGTAGATGAGGCCCATGTGGCGGCGCGCGAGGCCGCCGGCGAGGGCGGCGAGGGCGGGCAGGCGGGCGAGGGCGGGCTCGACGTAGGTGCCGGGGTAGTCGGCGTGGACGAAGCCGACGGTGGCGACGTCGCGGCCGCCGAGCGCGGCCGGCACGAGCCAGGGGAGCAGGTAGGGGCTGCCGATCTCGATGAGGTCGGGGGCGAAGTCGCGGAAGACGCGGGCGAGGGCGCGGCGGCTGGTGATCACGCGGTAGCCGGCGCCGCCGATCGGCCGGGCAGGGAGCTCGTAGACGAGGGCATGACCGACGCGGCGCACGGCCTCGCGCTCGCCAGGGACGAGCAGGGCGTAGGCGTGCTGCGGCCGCTCGGCGAAGTACTCGAGCTTGCGCTCGTGATAGACGCGGACGCCGCCGCCGGTGGGCGAGTAGAAGTTGTTGACGTCGCAGATCCGCATCGCGGCGGGGCGTCAGCGCTTGATCGTGTAGTAGGTGCCGCGCCCCATGCCGTGGCGGGCGAGGCGGTCGTTCTTGACGAGCTGGCCGATGTGGAAACGGAGCTTGCGCCGACCCATGCCGGTCGACTCCTCGAGCTCTTGCATGGTCGCTTGTTTGAGCCTTCGGACCATCGGCAGGAGCAGCTTGGCGGCCTGCTCGATGCTCATCGCTTCGCCGTCGGGGTCCTCCGGGACGGCGACGCGGCGGCTGGGCGGGGCGGCCTTGCTGGGTTTGGTCGGCGCGGCGGGTTTGGCGAGCGGCGCCGACTTGGCGAGCGGCCGCGCGGCGGGCGGGGCGAGGTGGCTGGTCCTCCGGCTGGCGGGCGGGGGCGGGGCGGGCGGGGGCGGGGCGGGCTTGGAGGCCTTGGCGGGGGGCGCGGTGGCTGGCGCGGGCTGGTGCGGGCGCGCTTCGACGGGGGCGGTGCGGGGCGCTGGCGCGCCGCCGCGGAGGGCGCTGGCGAGGTCGGCGAGGCAGAGATCGCCGATGGTGTCGCTCCAGCCGAGGTGCGCGGCGGCGTCGACGATCTCGCCGAGGGTGGTCTCGGGATCGAGGTCCGTGGCGAGCACCTCAAGCACGGCGCGCTCGCGCTCGGGGATGAGATGACGGCGGAAGGAGTCGTCAAAGCCAGGTGTGGTGCGCGACACGGCGCGGACTATAACAGCAGCCGCGCGCGCCCGCTCAAGGCGATCGCCGCGCTCTGCTCAGCCGGCTGGCGCGGCGGGGCCTGGGAGCTCCTCGGCGCTCGGATCTTCTGCGTCGGCGGCGATGGGTTTGGCGACGTAGCCCTCGATCGGGCTCTTACGCTTGCCTTGGATCCGGCCCCTCAGGACCTCGACCGGGATCGGCCGGGTCACCTGGTAGCGGTAGCCGCGGGTCTTGAGGCTGAGCTTGTATTGTTTGTCCTCCCACTCAAACTCGCGGCCGAAGCCGAGCTTGGTCTGGCCCTCGCGCACGAACTCGCGGTGCTGGAGGATGAAGGAGAAGAGGCGGACGGCGCTCATGTTGTAGAGGCGGTGGCAGCCGTGCGAGTAGCGGCGGAGGATCGACATGTAGTCGACGCTGCCGTGGGTGCGGATCTGGTTGTCGAGCTCGGCGGTGACGTTGCCCTCGGCGTCCTTGACCTCGCGGATGTGGTACGCGGCGACGAGGCCGTAGGCGGAGGCGTAGCCGGGGCCCATCTCGTCGTAGTTGACGACGGTGCGGACGGCGCCGTCCTTCCAGCGGCGCTTGAGCAGCTCGCGCGGCGGGGTCGAGGCCGGCGGGATCCAGGTGGGTCCGGCGACGATCTCCTTCCAGACGCGCTCGCCGACGTCGGAGTCCTTGTACTTGTACATCTCCTCGCCGTTGTTCATCTCCATGCGCCAGGAGCCGATGGTGGTCGGCCAGCGCAGGAGGGGGATCTTTTGCCCCTCGTAGTTGGTGTAGAGGGTGAGCCGCGGCTTGCGCTCGCGCGGCTGGGCGAGGCGGCGGCCGCTCTCGTCGAAGGGGAGGTCGTACCAGACGTCGCCGCGATCGATGACGACCTCGAAGTCCATGTCTTCGCTGTAGTACTCGGGGAGCGCAGGCATGCGGACGGCGACGAGCAGCTCGGCGAAGCCGCTGGGTTGGAGATCCGAGAGGAGGTCGAGCTGGCGGCGCGCTGACTCGGGGGTGGCGAGGTCGAGGGCCTCGATCACGCGCCCCCGGACCTCGCTCGCCATGTCGCGCAGCGGCTGGCTCTCGCCGGACTTGTCCTTCCACACGAAGTCCTTCTTCCAGCGGCCGGCGCTGCCGTCCTCGAGCACGCTGGCGCCAGCGACGGCGCGCTCCTCGAGGACCCGCAGGAGGCGGGCGTGGGTGATCTGCTCCATGGTCATGCCGAGGGCGGCGACGTTGTCGCGGGTGAAGTGGCCCCAGCCCATGATCGCGTGCTTCTTTTCAAACGCGGCGAGGGCGTGGGTGGTGGCAGAGTCGAAGACGCCCGGCTCGTACTTGCCCTTGCCCTCGCCGCTGGCGAAGAGCTGCTCGCAGCGGAAGCGGCGCTGGGCGTGGTCGATGATGTCGATCTCGTCCTGGAGGAGGCGCCAGGACTTGTACTGGCCGCTGAAGCGAGGATCGGCCTCGGCGGCGGCGAGATCCTCAGGGTCGAGCTTGGCCTTCTTGAGCTTCTTGGATAGGTCGCTGCGCAGCCACTTGGCCTTGCGGACCTTGGCGGCGCCCTTCTTGCCGGCCTCGTAGGCGATCACGCCCGAGAAGCGGGCGAAGACGGCGGGGTCGAAGCCGGCGGCGTCGAGGCAGCGCTGGATCTCGGCGTCGACGCTCTTCCACTCGCCGTGGATCACAGAGAGGGTGGGGGGGATCCCGTAGAGCTCGAGGTAGTTGCGCTCGTGGGCGCGTAATGGCTCGCCTTCGGCGTCGATCCGGTCGCTGGCGAGGCCGATGTAGCGGGCGCGGTAGTCGTTGGCGGCGAGGTCATCGGCGCCGACGGTCTTCTCGCTAAAGATGTAGGGGACCCAGCCGTCGCTGAGGTCGACGATGGTGTAACCCTCGCCTTCAGCGGCGGCGATCTCGGCCTTTCGCGGCTTCTTTGGGTCTTCGTCGAAGATCCAGGCGACCTTGGCGGGGTGCTCGCGTTGGCTGACTTTGGCCAAAGCGAGGGTGGGCGGGCGCTTTGTGGGGGCCTCAGCGCCGCCCGCGGCGGCCTCGGCGGGGCGCGCGAGGGCTGGCTCCCCGGTGGGATCTTGGGTCGGTCCGGCGCTGGAGCACGACCACGACGGCGCGAAGGCGAGGCCGCAGAGCGCGAGAGATCGCCTAAAATTGGGCCGGCTTCGACGGGTGCGGGCTGGCATGATGACTCGGCAGCTTAGCCCGGGCCGCAGCGGCCGCCAAAGAGCCGCCGAAGTCGCGGCGCGGCGCGGCGTCGGGGAGCGCGGAGTCGGCCGCTGAGGCCGCGGCGCCCTCCCCGGCGGAACTTGCCAAGTGGCCGCTGGGTATGCCAGGGTCACTCTCCAGTAAGGAGACCGCGTCGTTGCTCACCGCCAAGTCTTTCGTGATGAACCTTGCGCTCGTCGCTCTCGGCGCGCTCGCTGCCGCGGGCTGCTGGCAGAACCTCGACTATGGCAACCCGGCCTTCCGCTGCGCCCCGAACGATGGGGCTGACGCGTGCCCGGACGGCTACACCTGCTGTTCGGATGATCCGGCGACGGTCGGCGGCAAGCTGCCGGCGTATCGCGCCGGACAGGCGAGCGACCCAGACTTCGGGGTGGCGCTGTTCTCGGACAATAACAACCCGCTGGGCAACCAAGGGATGTGCACGGACATCTCGCAGATCGTCAACCCGCTGAACAACGGCTGCCCCGTGCCCTGTAACCCGACGTGGGAGCCGGGGCAGATCTCTGAGGTGTGCGGCGGCGCGGTCTGCTGCCAGACCGAAGAGCTCGACCCGATGAAGGACTGCGTGCTGGACCCGATGACGTCGCGCTGGCGCGCGGTCTCAGGCAAGGACGTGCCAGGCCTGACCCAGTGGGGCAACGCACACGCGACCAACCAGGACCCGAACGCTACCGGCTGTCAGATGTTTGCCGGCACCGCGGACTTCGCGAACGCGACCCTGGCCGATTGTGTGTCACAGCTCTCAGTCGCCAATCAGCGCGGGTTTTGCAACGCGGTCTGCCCTTGCGTGGAGGACCGCTGCGAGCTGCTGAACCCGGGCGCCGCGCCCAAGTGCGGCCCCGCGATCTGAGCCGCAGCGGCGCCCATTCGCGCGAACGCCGACGAGCCCTGACCGCCCGCGCGGGGTCAGGGCTCGCGCTTTTCGCCGCTGTTCCGCGCCTTTCCGCGCCTTCTTCCCGATCTCCCTCCGACGTCTGTGGCCTACGGAGGAGGCAAGGGCGCTTTCGCGCGCTTCGCGGCGGCGAGGGCGCGAGGTGCACAGTTGGCCTCCTCCGATCCTTCAATTACATTCTGCCCCCCCGAGGTCCCGGCTGACGCTGGCGCCCGAGGTACCGAGCCCACCCATGCCCTCATCCTCAAGCGCCCCGCGGGGCGGCTCCCGAGCCGCCAAGAGCGACCCAACGTCGGCCCAGCCGGCTCATGCCAAGACCGCCGGTGGTAAGGATGCGCCGGTCGACACTCCTGCGCTGAAGAAGACGGCGGCGAAGAAGGCCCCCGCGGCGAAGAAGACGGCGGCGAAGAAGACGGCGGCGAAGAAGGCCCCGGCGGCGAAGAAGACGGCGGCGAAGAAGGCCCCGGCGGCGAAGGCGACGGCGGCGAAGAAGGCCCCGGCGGCGAAGGCGACGGCGGCGGTGAAGGCGGCGCCCGCGGCGAAGAGGGCTCCCGCGGCGAAGAAGACGGCGGCGAAGAAGACGGCCGCGCGTCGACCTGCGCAGGCGGCCGAGGCGCTGGAGGACGACTACGAGGACGGCCTGGAGGGCGTCGCGGCGGCGAAGGCCGCGGCCGGCAAGCAGCTCGTGATCGTCGAGAGCCCGGCGAAGGCGAAGACGATTAACAAGTACCTCGGGCCAGGTTTCATCGTACAGGCGTCGGTCGGGCACATCCGCGACCTGCCGACGAAGGCGGTCAAGGGCGCGAAGCAGCCGGTGCCGGGCGTCGACCTCGAGCACGACTTCAGGCCGACCTACGTGGTCCTGCCGGCGAAGGCGAAGACGGTGAACGAGCTGAAGCGGCTCGCGAAGGGCGCCTCCGAGGTGTGGTTCGCGACCGACCTTGATCGCGAGGGAGAGGCGATCGCCTGGCACTTGGCGCAGGTGCTCGGGATCCCGCCAGCGAAGGCGAAGCGGGTGGTGTTCAACGCGATCACCCAGGCGGACGTGAAGCGCGCGTTCGCGAACCCGCGGCCGATCAACGTCGACAAGGTGAACGCCCAGCAGGCGCGCCGGATCCTCGATCGGATCGTCGGCTACCAGGTGTCGCCGCTGCTGTGGAAGAAGGTCGCCCGCGGGCTGTCGGCGGGGCGGGTGCAGTCGGTGGCGGTGCGGCTGATCGTCGAGCGTGAGCGCGAGATCGGCGCCTTCGTGCCCGATGAGCGCTGGCAGGTGGGCGTGCGCCTCTGCGAGGACCCCGGCCGCGCCCCGGCGTTGGCCGGCTCCTGGCAGGCGTTCTCGGCGTCCGCGGACGAGAAGGGCAAGGGCCCGACGGTGCGCCGCCAGGTCGAGTGGATGAACGAGCAGGCGGCGCTGCGCGCGGAGCTGGTCGAGCTGGCGGGGCAGCGCTGGGAGCTGGGTACGTCGGCGCAGGAGGTGCGTGACCTCAGCGCCGAGATCGCGGCGGTGGCGACGGCGGTGGGGCTGACAGGCGTGACGGTGGCGAGCCGCGAGAACCCGCGCGCGAAGGGGCCGGCGCGCTGGATCCGGACGGTGCACGGCGAGCTGGGCGCGGGGCTGCGCTACCGCGTCCGCTCGATCGAGACCAAGCGGACGAGCTCGCGGCCGAGCCCGCCGTTCATCACGTCGTCGCTGCAGATCGCGGCGGCGAACCAGCTCGGCTTCAGCGCGCTGCGGACGATGCGCACCGCGCAGGCGCTGTACGAGGGGATCGCGCTGCCAGGGGAGGGGCAGGTCGGTCTGATCACGTATATGCGCACCGACTCGACCAACCTGTCCGCAGAGGCAGTCGCGCAGATCCGCGGCTTCATCGGCGCCGAGCTGGGGGCGCCGTACCTGCCCGCGAGCGCGAACAGCTACGCGTCGAGCAATAAGGACGCGCAAGAGGCCCACGAGGCGATCCGACCGACCGACGTGAGCCGCCACCCGGCGGCGATCCGCGCGGCGCTGAGCGAGGAGCAGTACAAGCTCTACAAGCTGATCTGGGACCGCGCGGTGGCGTCGCAGATGACCCCGGCGCTGTGGGACTCGACGGGGGTGAACTTGGAGCGCGTCGACCAGCCCACAGGGGCGGTGATCCGCGCGACCGGCCGGGTCTTGGGCTTCGACGGCTACTTGCGGGTGACCGGGCTGCCCGTGTCGGAGGAGCAGACGCTGCCGGCGCTGCGCGAGGGGCAGGTCGTCGGCGCCTTCGCGATCGAGCCGGAGCAGCGCTTCTCGAGCCCTCCGCCGCGCTACAGCGAGGCGTCGCTGGTGAAGACGCTCGAGGCGGAGGGGATCGGCCGGCCGTCGACCTACGCGTCGATCATCCAGGTGATCCAGGACCGCAAGTACGTCGAGCAGGTGGAGCGCCGCTTCCACGCGACCCACCTGGGTGAGGTGGTCACGGACAAGCTGATCGAGGCGTTCTCGTCGCTGATGAACGTCGGCTACACGCGCTCGATGGAGGCGGAGCTCGATAAGATCGAGGACGACGGCGCCGACTGGGTGGCGATGCTCGGGCGCTTCTACGGCGACTTCAAGACTTCGCTAGAGAGCGCGCACGAGCAGCTCACGCACGCGAAGGCGGAGTCGGAGCCGGCGGTGTACGCGTGCCCGAAGTGCGGCGGGCGCACGTGCTATCGCTTCGGCAAGAACGGGCGCTTCTTGTCGTGCACTCGTTATCCAGAGTGCGACTACGCGGCGCCGATCAACCGCGACGGGGTGCCGCTGCTGCCCGAGCGGGTGGACATCGTCTGCCCGGAGGACTCCTCGGAGATGGAGCTGCGTAAGAGCCGCTTCGGGCCGTTCATCGCGTCGCTCCGGTATCCAGAGACCAAGTACGTGGTCAACCTGGACAAGAAGAGCGGGATCAAGATCCCGGCGCCGCCGCCGCTGCTGGTCGACGAGCTGTGTGAGAAGTGCGGGGCGCAGCTCAACCTGCGCACGGGTAAGCGCGGGCCCTGGCTCGGCTGCTCGCGCTTCCCGAAGTGCCGGGGGCGGATGGCGTGGGCGAAGCTGGGCGAGCCGCGGCAGGCGGAGCTGACGGCGCTGCTGGCCGCGCACGAGCGCAAGCACCCCGCCGTGGTGCTGCGTCGCCGCGACGGCTCGGTGATCGCGGATGGTACGCCGGTGGCTTCGTTGTTGATCGAGAGCGGGGTCGCGGCGCTGGTGGTCCACCCGGAGGTCGCGGCCGAGCAGGCGCTCGCGCGTGAGCAGGCGAAGGCGCCCGTGGCCGCGGCGGCGCTCGCTCCGGCGGCGCCGGCTCCGGCCGGGTGAGCGTTTGTTGCCTGGGGGCGTGTTCACGATCGCGAGCACGATCGTGAACATGACCCCGGCGCGCGCTCAGGGGTCGCGTCGGTGTTGCTCGAGCAGGCGCTCGCAGCCGCGCCAGAGCAGCTCGCAGACGGCGTCGAAGCCGGCGGGGCCGCCGCTTACGGGGTCGGGGACGTCGAGCTGGGGGCCGCGGCCGCTCGGGTGGACCAGCTCGCCGAAGAGGCGGACGCGGGCGCGCATGGTGGGCGTCGGGCCGAAGGCGGAGGGGGTGAGCAGGCGCTGGATCTCGCGCAAGACGGCGCGATCCATGACCAGCACGTCGTCGAAATTAAAAAAATCGTCGCGGATGAGCTGACGGGCGCGGCCGCTGAGGGCGACGCCGCGGCGCTCGGCTGCGGCGACGCTGTGCGGGTGCGGGGCGCGGCCGGTCAGGGCGTCGACGCCGGCAGAGTCGACCTCGATCTGGCCGTGGAGGCCGCGCTGCTGGACGAGGTGGGCGAAGATCCCCTCGGCCAGCGGCGAGCGGCAGTAGTTGGCATAACAGACGAAGAGGACCCGGCGCGGGGGCATCGCGGGGCTCAACGGAGCAGCTCTTGGACCTTGGGGTCGTCTTTGACGACCTCGAAGGTGGGGTCGTAGCCGACGGTCTTGAGGAGCTTCTTGCCGCCGCGTTTCTTGACCTCGGTGAGGTGGGTGATGGTGGCCTCGATGTCGCCGGTGAGGGCGGCCATCTTGGCGAGGCTGAAGCTGGGATCGGCGAACTTGGGGTCCTTGTCGCGGGCCCACTCGTAGAAGGCGGCGGCGCGCTCCGGCTCGCCAGACAAGCCCTCGGCGCGGGCGTGCGCGGCCTTGGCGAGGTCGACGACGGTGACCCCCGCGGCCTCGGCCTCCTCGAGGGCCTTGCGCGCGCGGTCGTCCTTCGTGCGCTTGTTCTTGACCTCGTCGAGGAGCTTCTTGTGGAGCTCGGCCGGGTCCGCGGCTGGGTCCGCGGCTGGGTCCGCGGCGGGTTCGCCAGCGCTCGCGGCGGCTTCGCCGGTGGGCGCCGCGGGGTCGGTGGGCGCCGCGGTGGGCTCCGCGGCCGGGGCGGCGCTCTCGCCCGCAGGGGCGGCGACGACGGGGACCTGGGCGGGGGGGGCGTCTTGGGGCGCCTCCGCGGCCTTGGGGGGCTCCTTGGCGGGCGGGTCGCCGCCGCAGGCGAGGAGCAGGAGGGCGATGGGGAGCGTGACCGAGAGTCTGCGCATGGCCTGCATGCTATCCCGGAAAGGTCGCGGGATCACCTTTGTCGCGCGCCGCGTGGAGCCGCGTGTTTGCGGCGCGGCGGGCTTGAGCTGTCGCGGACGGCGGGCTTTGGCGTATCGTCGACGGGCTCATGCTGGTCTCAGCGTCGCTCGTCGTCCTCACCCTGCTGGCGCCCGCGCCCTCGGCCGATCTCGAGGCTAAGGTGCGGGCGATCTTCGCGGATAAATGTACGTCTTGCCACGATGAGGGCGGTGAGGAGCCGTCGTTGGTCGGCCCGCTCGATCGTCTGACCCGGCAAAAGGGGGCGTCGGGGAGGCCGATGGTGGTGGCGGGGGATCCGAAGGGGTCGTACTTGGTGGCGAAGATGATCGGCGAGAAGGGGATCGAGGGCGACCCGATGCCGCTCGGCGATGACCCGCTGCCGAAGCAAGAGATGGAGGCGGTGCGCGCGTGGATCGCTTCGCTGCCGAAGGACAGCGGCGGAGGAGCGAGCCCCGCCCCGGCGCCGGTCGCGGCGGCGCCCGCGGGCCCGAGCGTGGCGGAGCTGGAGGCGCAGGTGCAGGCGCTGTTCGCCGACAAGTGCTTGGCTTGCCACGATGAGGGCTCCGATGACGGGGTGCTGGCGGGGTCGTTAGCGCCGCTGTCCACGAGGACAGGCGCGGGCGGGCCGCTGATCGTCGCGGGCGACCCCGAGGGCTCGTATCTCTTTCGAAAATTGGTCGGCGGGCCGGGGATGAAGGGCGAGCTGATGCCGATGGGCGACGATCCGCTGAGCGCGGCGGATCTGGCGAAGGTAAAAAATTACATCAACGCGCTGGCGACCAGCGCCGAGGGCGGCGGCGGCGGCGGCGTGGTGAGCGACGCGGGGGACGGGGGGACGAGCGTGAGCGGCGGCGGCGGCGGCGGCGGCGGCGGCGGCGGCGGCGGTGAAGACGGCGGCGGTGAAGACGGCGGCGGTGAGCGGCGGCGGGCGAAGGCGACCTTCCACGGGACGTTTCAGATCAACCTGCCGACGACGACGGGGCTGGGGAAGCGCAAGTTCGAGTTCCGCGTCGACCACCGCTTCGGCAAGGTGGGGGCGGAGCGGGGGGCGTTCGGGCTCGACGCGGGCGGCGGGATCGTGATGAGCCTGGGCTTTGCGTACGGGATCACCGACGGGCTCGATGTGCTGCTGCGCCGCTCTAATTCGCGCAAGGGCTACGAGCTGGGCGTGAAGTACGTGCCGCTGCGCCAAGAGGCGGGCGCGCCGGTGAGCGTCGGCGGCTACACGTCGCTGGAGCTGTACCGCGACTTCAAGACCAACACGTCGAACCCGGTGTCGGGGAACTTCCAGGCGATGGTGAGCCGGCTGTGGTTCGAGCGCTGGAGCACGATGCTGGTGCTGGGCTACCACCTGCGGACGAACCACGCGGCGAACGTGAGCTTCGACTTCGGCGACGGGAAGGGGCCGGTGCCGGTGACAGACACGCGAGGGACGATGACGGTCGGGGTGGCGTCGACGATGTGGCTGGGGAAGAAGCGCCGCTGGGGGCTGGATATGGAGTACTTGCTGCCGATCCCGTCGAATAAATTTTATTACAACGGCGGCGACGTGAACCCGGGCGGGGCGAAGATCGGCTCGTGGTCGCTGGGCGGGTCGTGGACCTCGGGCATGCACTTGTTCCAGATCTTTGTCAGCAACACCCGCGAGATCCACACCAACTTGTACGCGCCAGGCGGGCTGACGCAGAACCCGTTCTCGGACCGCGGTAACTTCTTCCTCGGCTTCAACCTCAGCCGGAAGTGGAGCCTCTGATGATGTCGACGCGATCTCTGTCGTGGATGAGCCCTGCGCTGGCTGTCTTTTGGGTCATCTCTGGCTGCGGCGGGCTGACGCCGATCGAGGACGACGGCGGCGAGGGCGGCGCGGTGCCGCCGGCGGTGCGGGCGGCGTTCGCGGGGAGCTGCGCGACGCCAGGGTGTCACGACTCGGGGAGCCGCGCGGGCGGGCTGTCGCTGGCGGACGCGGACCTGGGCGGGCTGGTCGGCGCGCCGTCGGCAGGGTCGAGCTTGCCGCTGGTGGAGATCGGCGACGTGCTGGGCTCGTACCTGGCGGTCAAGATGCTGCCCGACGACGTGCTGGCCGCCCAAGGGGTGATGCGGGCGGGTAACCGGATGCCGATCGGCGGGGAGGCGACGAACCCGAACAACGCGACGATCTTGGCGTGGATCGCGGGCGCGGAATTCCCGGGGGGCGACTCGACGACGACGACCGGCGATACGACGACGGACGCGACGACGGACGCGACGACGGCGGGCGGCAGCGGCTTCGACGCGGAGGTGTGGCCGATCTTGAGCATGAAGTGCTCGTGCCACCTGGCGGACCCGAACGACGGGCTGAACGGGGAGCTGTCGTTCCCGATGGCGACGGCGTACGCGGATCTGGTAGGCGCTCCGTCGATCGATCTGCCGGCGATGAACCTGGTCGAGCCGGGGGATCCGTCGCAGAGCTACTTGTTCCTCAAGATCGAAGGCACGCACGTGGCCGCCGGCGGCGCGGGCGTGCAGATGCCGATCGGCGCGCCGCTCAGCGACGGGGAGATCGCGACGATCGAGGCGTGGATCGTCGCGGGCGCGCCGGAGTGAGCGGCGCGCTAGGTCGCGGCGCTGCGGCCGGGGAGGAGCTGGGCGAGCGCGGCGTCGAGGTCGGCGCCGCGGAGGGGCTTGGAGAGGACCGCGTCGAAGCGGTGCTGCTCGGCGAAGCCGGCCGCCCTCGCGGCGCTGTGCGCGGTGAGGGCGATCAGCGGCGGGCGGTCGGCGAGCGGGCGCGCGCTGAGGTGCTGGGCGACCCGCCCGCCGCCTCCGCCTGGCATCTCGAGGTCGACGATGATGAGGTCGAAGCGGGCCGCGGCGACGCTGTCGAGCACGGCGAGGGTGTCGTTGACGGCGGTGACGTGGTGGCCTCGATCCTCGAGGGCGCGCGCGAGCAGGAGGTTGTTGATCGGGTCGTCGTCGGCGATCAAGACGGCGAGGCGCGATGAGACCGGCGTCGGAGCGGCAGGCGGGGGCGCGGCGGGGGCGCTGGCGGGGCTGAGGGTGAGGGTGAGGGTGAAGATGGTGCCGCGGCCGAGCTCGCTGTCGACGCGCACCTCGCCGCCGTGGGCTCGGATGATCCGCCGGACGATCGCGAGGCCGAGGCCCGTGCTGGGCTCGCCGAGGGTGCCGGGATGGCCGCGCTGGAAGGGCTCGAAGATGCCGGCGACCCGCTCGGGGGCGATGCCGACGCCGTGATCCTCCACGGTGATCTCGGCGCGGCCTTGGCGCTCGCAGAGGCGCAGCAGGACGGTGCCGCCGGGGGGCGAGAACTTGAGCGCGTTGGTGATCAGGTTGGTGAGCGCCTGGGTGATCTTGTGCGGATCGAGGGCGACCGCGCGCAGTCGGGCGTCGTCGTCGGCGTGTTGGTCGAGGTGGATGGTGATCTGCTTGTCGATCGCGAGCTCGCGGGCGAGGCGGGCGCTGCGATCGAGGAGCGCGGGCAGATCGGTTGGTGCGAGGTTGAGGCGGATGACGCCGGCCTCGACGGTGCTGAGGTCGAGCAGGTCTTCGATCTGGGCGAGCAGGTGGCGGCTCGATCGTTGGAGGTAGTCGAGCATGTCGCGGTTGGGGTTGGAGACGCCTTGGCCGGCTTGGTGCGCGAGCCGCTCGGCGACCCCGAAGATCCCGGCGAGGGGGTTGCGCAGGTCGTGGGCGACCATGCCGAGGAGCTCGTTCTTCTCGCGGATCAAGCGCTGGAGGGCGTGGTTCTGGCGGGTGAGCTCGCGCTGGGTGGTGGTGAGGTCGCTGTTGAGGCGCGTCATCTCGAGGACGAGATCGGTGACCGGGCGGGACTGCTCGCAGGTCTCTTTGATCGCGGCTCGGAGCGCGTTGCTCTGCTCGTTGTTCAGCCGGCCGAGCTCCTTGATGATCGCGATGAGGTCCCTCTCCTGCATGGTCGCGAAGATGAGCAGGCGATCGCCGATTCGGGCGCCGGCGAGGGAGAGAGGGGCGGCGTCGCAGCGCATGAGCAGCTCCCAACCCGCGGCGTAGCCGGCCCTGTGGAGCTCCTCCAGGAAGGCCGTGAGCTTGGTGTGTGCGCTCTCATCGATGAGCTCGGTGAGGGCGGCGCCCGGCGACGGCGGCGCGATGTCGTGGGTCTTGAGGAGCACCTCGTGGACGCGGCCGTCGAGGCCGCAGAGGAGGGTGAGGTGGCTGATCATGCGTGCCTCGTCGCGCGCTGCTCGAAGATCTGGTTGGCCAGGTGTACGGCGGTCATGGCGTCGCTGGCGTACCCGTCCGCCCCGACCTCGCGCCAGGAGCCAGGGGCGCTGAAGGCGGCGCCGCCGACGAGCACGATGGTGGTCGCGATCCCAGGGCTGCTGCGGAGGGCGAGGATCAGCTCGCGCGTGTCCACTCGGTGCTCGGGGATGGTGACGGAGAGGGCGAGCACGTGGGCGCCGCGCGCCGCGACCGCGGCGAGGATCGCCTTGGCCGGGATCCTGGTGCCGAGATAGTATGTATCCCAACCATTCAACTCGAAGAGGTCGGTGACCATGCGCAGGCCGATCTCGTGGTGCTCGTCGCCCACGCAGGCGCTGACGAGCGCGCGGCCGCGGCGGGTGGTGGCGAAGAGCTGGGGGTAGAGCCGCGACATGAGGGACTGCGCGGCGGCGCTGACGAAGTGCTCGTGGGCGATGGTGATCTCGTTGGCCTGCCAGCGGCGGCCGACCTCATACAGCACGGGTTGGAGGATCTCGAGGTAGAGCCGCTCGATGGTGAGGCGGCCGGCGTGGAGCTCGCCGAGGAGCGTCGAGGTGGCTTGGTCGCGGCGGGTCGCGAGGAGCAGGTCGAGGTAGCGCTGCGCGAGGTCGGAGAGGGGTTGGTCGGGCGACGACGACATAGCCGGGGACACGACACCGTTGTCTCAGGTGGCGCGCTCGGTCACAAGATAGCCATCCGCGGGGGATCCGCGGCCAGGCGGCAAACTACGAGAGGTGCGGGTTTCCCCGCGCTTCGGCGGGGGGTCGTCGCTCGCGTGTCATGCAGGATCCACGCGCTCCGGGCGGAACTGCTCGACGCGGGCCTCGAGCTCGCCGCGGTGCAGTCGCAGGGTGATGAGGTCACCGGGGGCGAGGGCGGCGGCGTCGGTGAGGGCGTGGCCGCGGGCGTCGGTGGCGACGGCGTAGCCGCGGGCGAGCACGCGTAAGGGGCTTAACGCGTCGAGGGCGCCGGCGGCGCGCGAGAGGCGGACGCGGGCGCGTGACGGGAGGTGACGGCCGAGGCGCCCCAGCTCGGCGAGGTGGGCGTCGAGGCGGCGGCGGGCGGCGAGCACGCGCAGGCGCGGGTGCTGGTCGCCGAGGCGCGCGAGCAAGGCGGCGAGGCGGCGGCGGAGGTCGCTGAGGCGCTGGTGAGGGTGCTGGGCGCGGAGGCGACGCCCGAGCAGGTCGAGGCGGCGGCGCGGGCCGGCGATGAGGGCGCGGCGCTGGCCGAGCAGGCGGTGATGCGCGAGCTCGAGGCGGCTGCGCTCGTCGAGCAGGCGGCGGCGGAAGGCGAGCGCGAGGTGACGCTCGGCGTCGACGAGGCGGCGGGCGGCGATCTGGAGATCGGGGACGACGAGCTCGGCGGCGTGCGAAGGCGTGGCGGCGCGGACGTCGGCCGCGAAGTCGCACAAGGTGACGTCGACCTCGTGGCCGATCGCGGCGATGACGGGGACGGGGCACGCCGCGACGGCGCGGACGAGGGCTTCATCATTGAAGGCCCAGAGGTCCTCGCTGGCGCCGCCGCCGCGGCCGAGGATGATGACGTCGACGCCGGGCCACGACTGTAAGCGACGGAGGGCGGAGAGCAGGCTGGCGGCGGCCTCGTCGCCTTGCACGAGCGCCGGGGCGAGCACGATCCGCGAGGGGCAGCGGCGGGCGGTGACTTTTAAGATGTCGTGGATCGCGGCGCCGGTGGCGGAGGTGACGACGCCGATCACGCGCGGCCACAGCGGCAAGGTGCGCTTGCGGGCGGCGGCGAAGAGGCCCTCGGCGCTGAGCTTGGCCTTGAGCTGCTCGAGCTGGAGCATGAGGGCGCCGAGGCCGGCGGGCTCGGCTCGTTCGCCGTAGAGCTGAAATTTTCCCTGCTGCGGGTAGATCCCGAGGCGGCCGGCGACGCGCAGGCGTTGGCCGTCGGCGAGGCGGAAGCGGAGGCGGGCGAGGGCCGAGCGCCACATCGCGACGGGCAAGATCGAGGCAGGATCTTTGAGGGTGAAGTAGGCGTGGCCGCTGGCGACGATCCGCAGGTTCGAGACCTCACCCTCGACCCAGACGCTCGAATATGCGGCCTCGACGGCCCGGTTGGCGCCGTGCACGAGCTCAGAGACGGTGTAGATCCGCGGGCTGGACACGCGAGGGCTCTAACTCAGGTGAGCTGGCGGTGTCTATGTGATCTGCGCCGGTCGTGCTCGTGCGTCACGCGACGAGCGGCGCGTCGGTGCATTGATGAGGCGCGCCTTCGCGGCGGAGGGCTAGTGTATGCTGGCGCGCATGTGGCGGAAGATCGCGATCGTGCTGGCGGTGGTTGCGGTGTTGGCGTTGGCGGGGGTGTTCTATCTGTGGCGACAGGTGACGGCGCTGCCCGAGTGGTACACGGCGGCGCCGGCGGCGGGCGCGGCGCCCGGTGGAGAGGGCGCGGCGGCGCCTGCGGGCTGGGTGGCGGCGGCGGACGGGGAGTCGCAAGAGGTGAAGGGGTTTCATACGCGCACGAAGAAGCTCAAGCCGGAGGTGCGTAAGGCGATCAAGGCGTCGCGCGCGAGCTACGACCCGAAGAGCAAGAAGCTCGAGGCGGGGGTGGTCGCGGATCTGGGGGCCTTGCCCAAAGAGCAGCTCTCGAGCGGCGAGCAGTCGTTCATCGAGCGGGCGCGGTCTTCGTTCCCCGGGCTGGCGGACCGCGACGTGTATATCGGGGTGGAGGGCGAGACGGAGGTGGTCGACGGGGCGCTGAAGGTGGGGCCGAAGACGCGGCTGCGGATCGGCGATCTGAGCTACTCGTTGGCCGACGCGGCGCAGAAGCTGGGGATCAGCCAGGCCGCGCTCGAGAAGGAGCTGAACGCGGAGCTGGCGGCGATGGGGCCGCTGCGGCGGTGATCGCGACGATGAGCGGGTCGCGGCGCAGCGACGACGGTCGCTACCGGCTGGGCGCGATCTTAGGCAAGGGCGCGCTGGCGGAGGTGGTCGCGCTGGAGGGGCCGGACGGGCGCGCGCTCGCGGGCAAGCTGCTGCACGCGTCGCAGGGGGACGACGCGGGCGCGGTGGCGCGATTTATCCAAGAGGCGGCGCTGCTGCGGCGGCTGGACCACCCGAACTTGGTGCGGGTGGAGGAGACGGTGACGGTGGGCGGGCGACCGATGCTGGTGATGGAGCGGATCGACGGGCCGACGCTGGCGCAGCGGCTGGCGCGTGAAGGGGCGCTGGGGGAGCCGGAGATCGCGGCGCTGGGGCTGGGGATCGCGGCCGGGTTGGCGCACGCGCACGCGCGCGGGGTCATCCACCGCGACCTGAAGCCGAGCAACATCCTGCTGGCGGGCGGGGGGACGCCGAAGATCAGCGACTTCGGGATGGCGCGCGCGAGCTCGCTGGCGGGGGTGGACCGGCTGGGTCTGGCGGCGGTGGGCACGCCGGATTACATGGCGCCGGAGAGCTTGGATCCGCTGGCGATCGATCCGCGCAGCGATCTGTACGCGCTGGGGTGCATCTTGTTCGAGCTGGCGAGCGGGCGGCCGCCGTACGGCGCCGCGACGCCGATGGGGTTGTTGTATGCGCACCGCAGCGCCGCGATCCCGACGCCGCCGACGCGGCTCTCGGCGGGGCTCTCGGGGCTGATCGTCGGGCTCTTACAAAAATCGCCGGCGGACCGGCCGCCCTCGGCGGAGGCGGTGGTGGCGGCGCTGGAGGAGCTGGCGCGGCCGCAAGGGGCGCTGGCGCAGGTAGGGGCGGAGGGGCCGCGATGTACCCGCTGCGCGGCGCTGCTGCTGCCGTTCTTGTCGACCTGCTTGAGCTGCGGGCAGCGGACGTTGGTGGTCGAGGCGGGCGGGGCGACGGTGCTGGTCGTCGGGCCAGGTGGGATCGGCGACAAGCTGGACGTCTGGCAGCGCGACGGGCTGGTGGCGTGGCTCGCGGGTAACCCAGGGCTGGGGCTGGACGCGGGGCCGCTGACGCGGAAGATCCCGCGGCTGCCGTTCACGCTGGCGCGCGGGGTGAGCGCCGCGTGCGGGGCGGCGATGGTGGCGTCGCTCGAGGGGATCGGGGTGGAGGCGGAGGTGGTGCGCGGGCAGGTGCTCGGGCACAAAGGGATGCGCAAGAAGGCAGGCACGCTGAGCGGGCGGGTGCTGGCGATCGTCGCGGCTTCGATGGGAGGCATGATGTCGAGCATCGGCAAGGTGATCTTCTTGCTGCCGGTGATCGTGATCGGGGTGGTGGTCGGGGCGACGGTGCACGCGACGCGGCGGACGACGCGGCGGCTGAAGAGCGCGCCGGCGCCGAAGGGCTTGGAGGGGCCGCTGAAGGCGGTCGAGGCGGTGGCGGCGGCGATCGAGGCGCCGCGTCATCGCCACGGGCTGCGGGCGGTGGTGCACCGGGCGGTGGCGTTGGCGGAGGACCCGCGCTTCGAGGGCGAGGCGGGGGAGGAGCTGGCGCAGGCGATCGCGGCGGCGGCGGCGGCGGCGGGCCGCTTGGACGCGCTGGACCGGGAGCTGGGGGCGCTGGATCTGCACGATGAGGCGACCCGCGGGCGGCTGCTCGAGCGCGACACGTGGGCGGCGCGGCTGCTGGCGCTGACGGGGGCGCTCGACGCCTTGCAGGCGCGGGCGGCGGCGGCGAGCGCCGCGGGCGAGCGCGGGCACGCGGGGCGGCTAGAGGAGCTGCGCGGGCGAGTGGCGGCGATCGCCGAGGTCGAGGCGGCGCTGGCCGGGGAGCCGAATTTTCTGGCATTGGCGGCGGGTGATGAGGGCCCCTGACGCGCGGCGGCGCTCGTGCTGGTGTGCGTTGGGGGGTGTTGACGTGTTTGTATATGTCTCGAAGAACAGGTGATGAGGACCGGCGATGAACCCCTCGAATTCGGGAGAGATTTTTAGGAAGATGTCCCAAGAGGCAGGTGGTTCGCCGACGTCGGCGCCCGCGGGAGTGACGGTGATCTCGGGGCCGGAGCGGGCGGGCTCCGAGCAGCGCTGGCGGGTGCGGCTGGCGGACGGGCGGGCGGCGGTGCTGGGGCGCCTCTTGCCCGAGCTGGCGGCGGATGAGGCGCTGCGGCGGCGCTACGTGGGCGATCTGGCGCGGATCCGCGGGCTCGCGGGGCTGGGGGTGGCGGAGATCGTGGCGTGGGGTGAGCAGGCGGGCGAGCCGCCGTGGCGGCTGCGTCTGGATCCGCCAGGCGAGGCGCTCGACGTGTGGCTGCGGCGGCGGGCGCCGGCGCCGCCGGATGAGGTGGCGGCGCTGGGGATCGCGCTGGCGGAGCTGCTGGGGGCGCTGCACCAGCGCGGGGTGGTTTTGCGCGATCTTACGCCGCGGGTGATCGTGCGCGGGGAGGACGGGCGGCTGTGGTTGACGGACGTGGGGCTGGCTCGGGTGGACATCTTGTCGACGCGCACGGCTGCGTCGCTGCTCGTCGAAGGCTCGCCGTACGCGTCGCCGGAGCAGCTCACGCGGACGACGCTGGACGCGCGCTCGGATCTGTTCGTGATGGGGGCGATCTTGTTTCAGGCGGTCACCGGGTCGCTGCCGTTCGGGGACGGCCCGGCGCTGCTGCGCAGCGGGGCGCCGACGCGGCCGAGCTCGCTGCGCGGGGGGGTGCCGGCGGCGCTCGAGGCGGTGATCCTGCGCTGCTTGGCGGAGGCGCCAGAGCAGCGGCCAGCGACCGCGGGTGAGGTGGCGGCGGCGCTGCGCGGTGAGGTGGCGCTGGCCGGGGATGAGGCGGCGCGTACGGTGTGCCAGGCGTGTGGGGCGGCGATGCGGGTGGGGCAACGGATCTGCTTGGCGTGCGGTCGCGAGGCGGTGCTCTTCGCGCACACCCCCGAGGCGGAGGGCGGGCAGTGGTGCGTGGCGCTGACCAAAGGGAGCGAGGAGGCGGCGTTCACGAGCCGGCTGACGAGCGCGCTCGAGGCGCTGAGCGCGGGGCCGGTGCCGGCGATGAACTTGGTGATCGGCGACGCGCGGATGTACTCGAAGGAGGAGCTGAAGCGGCGCTATCGGCTGCCGCTGCGGCTCTTTGGCGGGCTCTCGGCGGCGACGGCGGAGGCGCTGCGAGGGCGGCTGGCGGCGGAGGATCTGAAGGTCAAGGTGGTGCGCAGCGACGTCTCGCCGCAGCGCCGCGGCGCGAAGATCGGGCTCGCGATCGTCGGGGTGTTGTTCGCGGCGGTGATGGTCCCCGTGGCGATGTTCGCGGGCGTCGCGGCGACGCTGAGCGTCAGCGCGGTCTTGGTCGCGCTCTTCGGCGTGATCGCGTTCTTCTCGCTGCGGGCGGCGAAGAAGCCGCCGCCGCGGCCGATCCTGTCCCTTCGGCCAGCGCCAGCGGCGCTGCCCGCGTCGGACCCGCTGGTGGCGCGGCTGGCGGCGGTGCTGCGCGGCGGGGCGGCGGCGGACGTGCGCGAGCAGGTGGGGGTGCTGGCGCTGCTGGTGCAGCGGCTGGTCGACCATCGGGCGGCGGTGGTGCACGAGCGCGCGGAGCTGGATCGCGTGGCGGAGCCGGTGGCGCCGCTGGTGGCGCTGATCTGCGGGTTGGTGGCGCAGATCGGCGAGATCGACGCGGCGCTGAAGGACCTCGATGAGGGGTCGATCGTGCGGGCGCTGGCGGCGAGCGAGGCGCGCGGGGAGCCGGCGAGCGCCCGCGAGGCGCTGCTCAGCGGGCTGGAGCGGCTGCGCGGGCTCGAGGAGGGGCGAGCGCTGGCGCTGCACCGGCTGCTCGAGGCGGGGGCGCTGCTGCGCCGCTCCGTGGAGATGGGGCTCGGCGTGCGCGACGCCGCCGCGGAGCACGAGCGCGACGTGCAGCTCGCGCTGCGCGCGTTAGGCGGCGCGGAGTAGGTCAGGGGTGTCGGCTTGATTGTTTGATCTCTAACAAAAGGGGCACTCGCAGGCGATCCCGCCCTCTTGGTCGGAGCAGACGGTGTGCGGGGGCGAGGACTCGCAGATGATCTCCGCGCAGCCGCAGTCGGCGACGGCTTCGCCGCAGGCGGGCGGGGTGGGCTCGCAGAGGACGTAGGCGCCCTTCTGGAGCTTGGCGACGCAGGTGAGCGCGGCGGCGTCGCAGGTGGCGCAGTCGGGGGCCCAGTCACAGGCCTCGGCGGGCACGCAGGTGCCGGTCCAGCACTTCTCGCCGTCGATCTCGTGGACGCTGGCGACGGTGCCTGGTCCACAGTCGGGCTGGAGGGCCTTGCAGGTGATCCCGAGGGGGTTGCACAGGACCTTCTGAAAGGTGCACACGCCCCAGTGACAGACCGCTTCGGCCTTGGCGAGGCCGACCGCGTCGCAGCTCGGTTGAAGGCAGTTGATGTTGCACTCGGCGACGGGCTCGCCGACGCCCTTGGGATCACACTGGCAGCAGTCATTGATCAAGACGCAGTCGCTGTCCTTGACGCACGAGGCGCCGGGGTCGCCTGTGGTGGTGTCCGTGTCGCTGGTCGTGGTGTCGGCGGTGGTGGAGGTGTCGGAGGTGTCGGAGGAGGTGGTGTCGGAGGTGGAGGTAGATGTGTCGGAGGAGGTGGCGCCGCTGCTCTCGGAGGTGCTGCTGGCTTCGGTGCCGCTGTCGGCGGTGGCCTCGGAGGTGGCGGAGGTGTCGGAGGAGGAGGTAGCGGCGGTAGTAGCGACAGGGCCGTCGTCGCCGCACGCGGTGAGGGCGAGGGGGAGGGCGAGCAGGCGCGTGAGCTGGCGGGCTGTGAAGTGAGGCATGGGAGAGGAGCGTAGCAGCGCGCTCCCGTGTCGACAGCGCGCCGCGGGCGCTCGCCGCGGCTGAGTTGACGGTGTTATCGTGCGGCCCGACTCAGCCAGCTTGGAGATGACGATGACCGACGAGAGCCGCGTGACCATGCAAGACCACGAGATCTTCACCGACGAGCACCAGGCGTTCCGCAAGACGGTGCGAGCGTTCGCCAAGAGCCTGGAGCCGCACGCGGTGGAGTGGGATGAGGCGGGGATCTTCCCGCGGGAGGTCTTTAAGCAGGCGGGCGATCTGGGGCTGCTCGGGATCCGCCACGGCGCCGAGTACGGGGGGCTGGGGCTCGATTGGTGGTACACGACCTGCTACGGCGAGGAGCTGGTGCACAGCCGCAACGCGGGCGTCAACATGGCGCTGATGGTGCAGTCCGATATGGCGACGCCGATCATCGATGAGATCGGCTCGGATGAGGTGAAGCGGGAGTTCTTGGCGCCGGCGATCTCGGGCGACAAGATCGCCGCGCTGGGGGTCTCCGAGCCGGGCGGCGGCTCAGACGTGGCGGCGATCCGGACGACGGCGCGCCGCGACGGCGATGACTATGTGATCAACGGGCAGAAGCTCTGGATCACCAACGGTACGCGCGCCGATTTTATTACGCTGGCGGTGCGCACCGGCGGCGAGGGGTTTGGCGGGATCTCGCTGCTGGTCTTCCCGACCGACGTGAAGGGCTTCCACGTCGGCAAGAGCTTGAAGAAGATCGGCAACAAGTCCTCTGATACGGCTGAGATCTTCTTTGAAGACTGCCGGGTGCCGACGCGCTACCGCCTCGGCGAGGAGGGGCAGGGCTTCTATCACATTATGACGAACTTCCAGGGGGAGCGGCTGATCGCGGCGATCGGCTGCGTGGCCGGCATGACGATGGCGGTGCGCGACGCGATCCAGTACGCGAGCGACCGTAAGGCCTTCGGCAAGCCGCTGATGAAGTTCCAGGTGTGGAAGCACAAGATGGTGGAGCACCTGACGTCGATCGAGGCGGCGCGGCGGCTGACCTACTACGCGGTCGACAAGTTCTCAAAGTCGCCGATGGGCTCGACCCGCGAGGTGACGATGGCGAAGCTGTTCGCGGGCGATCTGGCGCAGCGGGTGATCTATGACTGCCAGCAGCTCCACGGCGGCTTCGGCTACGTGACAGAGTACGCGATCGCGCGGGCGTTCACGGACATCCGCTTGATCACGGTGGGCGGGGGGACCTCGGAGGTGATGAAGGAGATCCTGACCAAGCTCGAGGGCCTGTAGGCGCGGCGCCCTCGCGGGTCGCCCGAGAAGCAGGTAAAGCGGTGAGGTGATGAGCCTCGCCGCCGCGCTGTGCGTCACGCTGCTGGGAGCTGCGCCGGACGGGCCGTCGGCGCAGGGGCAGTGGCTGGATGTGACGCTGGATGAGCCGCTGTCGCCGCCAGCGGCTCATTACCTGATCGGCAACGAGTCGCGGCACGACCTCTTCGCAGAGGCGCTCGCGGGGCGCGGCGGGGCCTATCTGGGGGTGGGCGGGGAGCAGAATTATACGTTGGCGGCGATGGCGGAGGCGTCGTGGATCTTCGTGATCGACCGTGACCCGCGGATCGCCGCGCTGCACCGAGAGCTCGGGCGCAGGATCGTCGGGGCGAAGGACGCGGCGGCGCTGCTGGCGGGGCTGGAGCGCGAGGCGCCCGCGGAGCCGCTCCGCGCCGCGTGGCCGGCGATCGTCCGGCACCTGCGGCGGGTGGCGACGCCGAGCGCGCGCGCGTACGTCCGGACGTGGCTGAGCGACCCTGTGCTCTTTGACAGGGTGAGACAGACGTGGCTCTTAGGCCATGTAGAGGCTGTGGTCGGTGACCTCGCGGGGGAGCGCTCGATGGCCTCGATCGCGCGGGCGGCGGCGGCGCGCTCGCTGCGCTTCACGGTGATCTACTTGAGCAACGTCGAGGAGGGGCTGGCGGGCATGGGCGCGTTGATCGAGAACTTGCGACGACTGCCGCGGGCGGGCGACGCGGTGATCGTGCGGACCTTCTTTTTGCCCGATGAACGAGGAGACGGGCGATTCGCGGCGGCCGACGGGCTGTGGAGCTACCAGACCCAGAGCGCGGAGGATCTGGTGAGCGACGGGTCGCGCACCTTCGCCGAGATGATGGGCGCGCTCGCGCGGGCGGGGGCGATCGTGATCGACGCGGAGCACCAGGGGTTGTCACGCGTGAGGCACGGCTCGCGCGCGCGCTCGTCGCTCGACGCGCGCGCGCGCTGAACGGAGAGGCGCGCCGGGGCCTCGGATCCTCACTCGGGGGGCCGTGCTACCCTGCGCTTGGGTTGTGATGGTGGTGGTGGTGGTGGTGGTGAAGCGGCGGGGACTTTTGCGGTGGCGGCTTGAGACGGCCCACCGGATCCTGCTGGCGTGTGTCAGCGGCGCGCTGCTCGTCGATGAGGCGCGGGCGGATGAGCCTGCGCCGGTCAGCCCGGAGGACGCGGCGGCGCAGGCGCCTGCAGAGGGCGCGGAGCCGACGCGCGCGGCGGAGCGAGGGCGCGAGGTGAAGGAGGCGCAGGCGGCGGCGATGCCGTGGATCCGCCGCTATCGGCCGAACAGAGGGGTGTTTGAGCTCGGTGTGGCGGCGGGGCTGCTGCTGCCGTCCGCCAACCACGAGTTCTATGACTATACCCAGCCGTGGAGCCCGCGCGGGCCCGCTGCGGCGAACTTGGTGCTGCGCGGCGGGTACTATCCGCTGTCATTCTTGGGGTTGGAGGCGGAGGGGGCGCTGGCGCTGAGCGGCTGCGCTTGCGGCGGCTTCGCGCCGATCTTCGGCGGGCGCGGACAGGTGATCGCGCAGCTCCCTCTCTATAGCGTCGCTCCGTTCGCGACGCTCGGCGCGGGGACGCTGGCGACGACGGGTGTCCTCGGTCGTGACGTCGACCCGTCGATGCACTTCGGCGGGGGCGTGAAATTTTTTATCAATCGGTGGTTCGGGGTGCGGATCGACGGGCGCGCCCACGTCGGGCCCGCGTACACGCGGGAGGCCGGTCGCGCGCTGCACCCGGAGATCTTGGTCAACTTCATGGTGACGCTGGCGCGCCCGCTCGTCGACAGCGACAAGGACGGCGCGCCCGACCCGGGGCAGCGCTCGGAGCTGGTCGACGAGTGCCCGCTGGAGCGCGGGGCGCGGCGGCATATGGGCTGCCCAGATCGCGACGGCGATGACGTGCGAGATCGAGACGATCGGTGCCCAGAGCAGCGTGGGCTGGCGGAGCGCGACGGCTGCCCGGCGCTGGTCGATCGCGACGGCGATGGTTTTTATGATCCAGACCAGTACCAGATCCCAGAGGGGCAGGTAGACGCTTGTCCAGGCGAGCTGGGGGTGACGGCGTACTCGGGCTGCCCAGCGCCCGATACGGACGGCGACGGGCTGAATGACCTGGAGGATCGTTGCCCGAAGGAGCCAGAGACGTTGAACGGCTTTGAGGACAGCGACGGCTGCCCCGACAAGATCCCGCTCGACGTTCGGCGGATCTTGGGGACGATCCGCGGGATCCAATTCGGGTTCCTCAGCGACCAGCTCACGGCTGATTCAGCGCCGATCCTGGCGCGAACCGCGGGGGTGCTGGCGGAGCACCCCGAGCTGAAGCTGGAGATCCAAGGACATACAGACACCGACGGGGTGGCGGCGGAGAACCTGGAGCTGTCGCTGCGACGCGCAGGATCGGTGCGGCGCGCGCTGATCAACGCGGGTGTCCGAGAAGACAGGCTGCGGGCGGTCGGGTACGGAGGGGATCAGCCGCTCGCCTCGAACGAGACGGAGGAGGGGCGAGCGGCGAACCGGCGGATCGAGTTCCGCCTGCTCGACGCGGACGGTCGGCCGCTGGAGGTCGATGGCGCTCCATAAGCGGCAGGGGAGAGGGGCGTTGCATGACGTGGATCGAGATCGAGATCGAGCGCGATAACCAGGTGATCAAGGCGTCGGCGCGCGGATCCAGGGGGGAGCGGGTGGCCCCCTTCGATCTGGCGCCGGTGAACTTGGGGCGGCTGACAGGGCTGGCGAGCGCGGTGCGGCGCTCGGTGTCGGCGAGCCAGCCGCTGCCAGAGCACGCGGTGACGAGCGCGCATGAGCTGTATGAGGCGCTGTTTCGCGATCGCCTGCGAGACCTGCTGGTGAGCCTGGGTGAGGCGGCGCGGGCGCAGGGGCGTAAGGTGCTGCTTCGCTTGATGATCCGCGACCCAGAGCTGCAGCGCTTCCCTTGGGAGGTGATGTGCCGGCCAGGGACGGCGCGGGACTTTATCGGCTGTTTGGCGGAGATCCAGGTCGCGCGCGGGGTGAACTCGCACGAGCCGCACGAGCCGCGAGAGGTCCGCCGCAGCGTGCGGATCCTGGCGATCTCGCCGCTGGGGGAGCAGGAGAAGCTGGCGTCGCTGAAGGCGGCGCTGCACGAGCCGATCGCGGAGGGGGCGCTTCAGTGGTTGGAGCCGATCGTCGGTGAACAGACGATCGGGGCGCGGCTCTTCGAGCTGCTGCGCCGCGCGGACGCGCCGCACATCATCCACTGGATCGGCCACGGCGGCGCAGACGCGCAGCAGAACCCGTGCCTCTACTTGGCCGAGGACCGCGACGGCGAGTCGCAGTACATCCTGGCGGAGAGCCTGGCGCAGGAGCTGCGGACGAGCCTCGGCGCGGAGCTGCGGCTGGTGGTGCTGGAGGCGTGCAGCGGCGCGCGGCCGGGGGCGTTCGCGAGCGCGGCGGAGATCCTGGCGCGCAGCGGGGCGGACGCGGTGCTGGCTCACCTGTGGCCGGTGAAGGCGGAGGTGGCGCGCGACCTGTCGGCGGACTTCTATCGCAACCTGACCGGGACCCGCGACGGCATGGGCGACGTGGCGGCGAGCTTGCACGCGACCCGTAGGACTTTTATGGAGCGGAGCGCGGAGGTGTTCTCGCCGGTGCTGTACCTGCGCGGGGCGGAGGCGCGGGTGCTCGACTTCAAGCGGCGCCGCTTGGTCGCGGCGGCCGCGGCGGCGAGCGGCGGGGTGCTCGACGAGATCGAGCCGGCGCTGCTGAACGTGCTGAAGGCGCCGTTCTCGCTGGTGCTGGGGGGCGGCGGCGCGGCGATCCCAGGGCACGCGGAGCTGGTGTCAGGGCTGGTGAGCGAGCTGAGCCGCAGCGGCGAGCGAGACCTCGGGCAGCTCGGCCTCAGCGCGCTGGCGCAGCGCTTCTTCCTCCGCCACGGCAAGGGCAAGCTGAACCGGATCTTTCAAAAGACGATCGGCAGCGCGGTGGAGCTGTCGGTGCCGCCCTTCGTGCAGGCGCTGAGCGAGGCGCTGCCTCCAGGGGCCCACACGACGCTGCTGTGGCTGCCGCTGCTCGAGCACGCGCTGTCGGCGCGACACAAAGACCGCAACATCTATGTGGTGCAGCCGGCGGCGCCAGGGAGCGGCGAGTCCCGGCTGGTGATGGTGCGCCGCGCAGGGGCGCAGGCGTGGGAGGAGGACGACGATCCGCCGCCGGACGTCGACCTTCAGCGAGACTTCATGATCTTGCGGCTCTATGGGGGGTACTCGCCGGAGGTGCAGCCGGTGCTCGCGAACCCGCAGCTCACGGAGGACGATCACATCCAGGGGCTGATGGAGCTGCGCGAGCTGTTCCCGACGGACTGGGAGGATCAGTTCGTCGGCTGGATGCGCGCGCACCCGCTGCTGTGCGCGGGGATCTCGGTGCTGGAGTGGCGGCACCGGATGCTGCTGCGCTGGCTGCTCGACCAGCGGCCTCCTTCGCGGGTGAGCGTGGCGGTGATCGACCCGGAGAGCGGTGAGAAGGAGATCTGGGACCGCGGCGCGGGCGGGCTCTTCGGCCAAGGTACGGTGCGGGCGGTCGCGCTGAGCCTGCCCCAGCTCGCGCAGGTGCTGGCGGAGGTGAAGCCATGAGCGGCGAGACGGCGCGGGTGGACCGCAAAGCGCATCGCCGCCGGGATCCGGCGGTGTTGGCGAATATCCTGGTCGGGCAGCTCACGGCGCACCGCTGCTCGACGGTGTATGCGCCCTCAACGACGAAGCTGGACAAATTTATCAAGGACGCGGTGATGCCGCTGCTGGTCGAGCGCCTCGACGCTCGGGTGGTGATCGTCGAGCGCTGGGAGAAGAAGTCAGGGCCGACGGTGTCGCAGCTCGTGGAGGCGATCGAGGCGCAGCTGCAGATGACGCCAGATCCGCAGGTCGAGGGGGAGGCGCCGATGAAGCCGATCGCGCGGTTGGAGTCGGCGCTGCAGCGGGCAGAGCGCCGCTCGGACCGTCCGCTGCTGCTGGTGATGTATCGCCTCGAAGAGCTGCTGGATGACAAGCGCGACCCCGCGGAGGTGAGCCGCTTCGTCGAGGCGCTGGCGCGGATGGCGGCGATGCCGATGCACGGGCTGCACCTGGTGTTAGGGGTGAAGGAGGAGGACCTGGGGGCGTTTCGCGACCTGCTGCGCGGGCGCTGGCGGCTGCTGGCGAACGACGTTCGGATCCGCCCGCTGGGCAAGGCGTGGCTGCTGTCGCTGCCGCTGGTGCTTCTTGGGTATATGAGCGCGCAGGCGGGCGTGTTAGCGGCGGTAGCGGCGGTGAGCGTCGCGGTGGGGGCTGCGGGCGGGGCGGCGGTGGCGCTGGAGATGGCGCCGCCGCAGGAGTGCGTGTGCGCGGAGCCGGAGCCGGAGCCGGAGCCGGCCGCGGCGCCGCCCGCAGCGCTGACGCCGGCTCCAGTCGTTGATCATCCGACGACTGGCGCGGCGGGGGACGCGGCGACCGACGCGACGACCGACGCGACGACCGACGCGACGACCGACGCGACCACTGACGCGAGCGCGAGCGAGGCGCCGCTCGATCACTTGCCGACGGCGGCGCCGACGGCGGCCGATATGTGTACAGCCCAGGCTCGTGACGGTGAGTGCGCGAAGTGTGTGCGCTCGAAGTGCTGCGCGGAGCTGAAGGCCTGTAAGCGGTCGAAGTGGCGCAATTGTGTGCTGGCGGGCAAGACCGGGCAGGGGGACTGTCAGCCTGAGCTGATCGAGACCAATTGCCGCGGGCTCGCGCTGTGCGGGCTCGAGTACCAGTGCAGAGCGGAGTGTTTTCCATAACAATGGAGGCGCGCGACCACGACTCTGAGCTCCAGCTGCTGCTCACCGACGCGGAGGAGCTGCTGCCGGTGCTGACGCGGGGGCTCCCCGAGGCGGCGCTGGCGAGCGCGCCGCCGCCGGAGGGGGGGCCGCGAGGCGAAGATTCGACGGAGTTGGAGGCGCCCGACCGCGACCTCAATGACCTGCCGGCGCAGCGCTGGGGGGTGATAGCGCCGCGCGGTGAGCTGGGTGGGCGGATGCTCGACGCGATCCGCTCGCTGATCGAGCACCGCGAGGCGCAGCAGGGGGAGCCGGCGACGATCTACAGGGTCGATCCGGAGATGGACGCGGCGGCGGCGATCCGCTGGCGAAGCCAGGTGCACCGGGCGGCGAACGTGCCCGAGGACGAGATGCCCCGCTATTTGCTCATCTTGGGCGACCTGGACCAGGTCTCGCTGGAATTGCAGCGCGTGCTGCAGGACGGGGCGCTGGTGGGGCGCCTGCACTGCCCGACGATCAAGGGCTTTCGCGACTACGCGGAGAAGGTGGTGTCCAAGGAGCGCGGCGAGCCGGCAGAGCGCGGACGGGCGCTATTTTATACGGTGCAGGACGGGACAGAGGCGATCCAGGCGGGGTACGGGCGGCTGATCGAGCCGTGTATGGCGATGACCAAGGAGTGGTCGGAGCGCGGCAAGCTGGCCCTCGCAGAGCTCTCGGAGCTCCCTTATAGTGATTGGAGCCCGGATGAGATGCTGACCGTGGCGGGGGCGCCAGCGCCCTCGGTGATGCTGTCGCTGAGCCACGGGCTGGGGGCGCCGCGTAAAGGGTGGCGCTCGCCGGAGCAGCAGCGGGCGCTGCAGGGGGCGCTGTCGATGGGGCTGGAGGCGCCGCTGGCGGCCGATGCGTTGACCGATGCGCCATTTCTGCCAGGGGGCGTGTGGTTCTGCGTGGCCTGCTTCGCCGCGGGCACGCCGCCCGCGAGCGCCTATTACCCGTGGCTGTCGCTGCTGGCGGAGCAGGGGGGCGATCTGCGGGCGGCGAAGGAGGTGCTGCGCAGCTTGCCGAGGGAGGGGGAGCGGCCGTTCGTGGCGGCGCTGCCGCAGGCGCTGCTGGCGAACCCGCGCGGGCCTGTGGCGGTGATCGGACATATGGATCTGGCGTGGACTTTTTCATTCACGGACCCGGAGAGCGAGAAGAGCCGCGCCTCGCGGGTGTTCTCGTCGCTGCGGGCGCTGATGGCGGGCAGCCGGGTGGGGGTGGGGCTGGACGCGCTGATGAGCGCGTACCGCGAGACGAATGATGATCTGACGAGCAGCTATCAGCTCCAGCGGGACGCACTGGCGCGCGGGCAGCCGGATCCGCTGTCGCCGCGCGCGCTCAGCCGCTTGTGGATGCAACGTAACGATCTGCGCGGGTATGTGCTGCTGGGGGACCCCGCGGCGCGACTGGCTGTTGAGACAGGCAACTCGGCGATCCAAGGCGGGCCGCGGGTGAAGAAGGGGCGGGCGCCAGAGGAGGCGGCGCGCGCGGCTACGGCGCCTTTGGTGGGCGCGGCGCAGGAGCTGGTGTCGCCGCCGCCGCCGCCACCACCACCACCGCCACCGCCACCGCCACCGCCACCACCACCACCACCACCGCCGCCCCCGCCACCACCGCCCCCACCGCCCCCACCGCCCCCACCGCCCCCGCCACCACCGCCGCCGCCGCCCCCGTCTCAAGAACACTCACCCGCTCGTTATGAGGCTTCGATGAGCACACATGATGCATCAGCACCACAACCTCCATTCACCGAGGCGAGCGCCGCGCCGCCGTATGTGCCAGCGCCGTATGGGGCGGCTCCAGCGAGCTCGGTGACGCGGCCGAGGACCCTGGAGAACCCGGAGATCGCGCTGCGGGAGCGGGCGGTGTTGGCGATGATCCGTGGCGATGAGGCGCCGCGATCGATCGCGGCGCGCTTCGGGCTGCCGCTCGAGGAGATCTTTTATTGGTTGGATGTGTACCGCGAGGCCGGGCGGCGGGCGCTGGCGGGTTGATGCGCCCGCCGCCGTCCAGTGTCGCTAGTTCGGGCAGATCCCGGGGATGACGATCGTGGCGGCGCCCTCGGTGCTCCAGTCAGGGGCGCCGATCGCGAGGGTCGGGATCGAGGGGCCGTAGAGCTGGCCGTGGTCGAGGCTCGCGCCGAAGCTGTCCCCGATGGCGCTGCTCTCGAGGATGAAGCCGCCTTGGTCGCTCTGGAGGTCGTTGAAGGCGACGGGGTCGGGGTCGGCCTTGCCGAGGACGATGAGGACGGAGGAGGTCATGTCGGTGCCGATGGCGAGGTCGGCGAGGCCGTCGCCGTTGACGTCGCCGGCGCCGCTGACGGCGGTGACGACGGTGAGCGCGTCGACGCGGAAGCCGTTCGCGCCGAGCAGCGCGAGATCGATGGGCGCTTGGAAGGCGTCCATGAAGAGGACGTACACGGCGGTACCGACGCCGATGATGATGTCTGGGGTTCCGTCGCCGTTGACGTCGCCGGCGCTGCCAAGCAGCGCGCCGCCGAGGTCGCTGTCGGCGACGACGGTGAAGCCATCCATGGGCTCGGCGTCTTGCAGGTCGAAGAAGCCCGCTTGGTCTCGCCCGTAGTGGACGTAGATCGTCAGCGTGAAGCCGTTGTGCGAGGTGAGGGCGAGCTCGTCCTTGCCGTCGCCGTTGAGGTCAGGGACCGTGATGAGGCTCGCTCCGGCGGCGCTCTCGGCGGGCCCAGCGATCCGGTAGCCGTCGATGGTCTCGCCGACGTCCGCTGCTTCGAAGCAGTTCGGCAGCGACGCGCCGCCGTAGACGACGGCGACGAGGTTGTCGAACGGGCGAGAGACGGCGAAGTCGGCGACGCCGTCGCCGTTGATGTCTGCGCCGCCCGCGACGGCGCTGCCGAGGCCGTTGCCGTTGGTTACGCAGTCGAGGACGACGCCCTTGTCGCCGATAATGCCGACGTCGACGGCAGCCGCGTCAGCCTTGCCGAAGACGACGTTGGCGATGTCGAGGATCTCCTCGCCGATGAGGATGTCGTCGAAGCCGTCCTCGTTGATGTCCCCGACGCCGGCGATGGCCGCGGTCGAGGTGATGAGGTGGATGAGGAAACCGGGGCCGGGGACGTCGTTGTCGATGGCGTCGAGGACGTCGAGGTTGAGATCAGCGCCGCCGAAGACGACGAAGACGCGGGGGTCAGACATGGTGGTGGCGCTGACGGCGAGGTCATCGATCCCGTCGCCGTTGACATCACCGACCACGGTGACGTTTCGACCGAGCTGGTCATTGGGTGTACCGGGGAGGAGGTCGGTGAAGGGGGGGAGGGTGCAGGCGGCGAGCTCGACGCAGTAGACGCCGTTGCACACGTTAGATTGGCAGTTCACGGGATCTGCGGCGCAGAGCTGGCCGACGGCGCATTTCGCGGGGCAAGAGCCGCCGCAGTCGATGTCAGACTCGTCGCCGCTCTTGATCCCGTCGTCGCAGAGCAGCCCGTCGGTGGTGTCGGTGTCGGTGGTGTCGCTGGAGGTGGAGGTGGAGGTGCTGGTGGAGGTCTCGCCTGTGGTCGTGGTGGCGTCGGTGGTGGCGTCGGTGGTGGCGTCGGTGGTGGCGTCGGTGGTGGCGTCGGTGGTGGTCGACTCGCTGGCGCTGGCGAGGTCACAGATTGGCTCGTGCTGCATCGATAAAAACCCGTCGTCGACGCAGGCCGGGCCGCAGGCGCCGCCGACGAGGGGGAGCCACACACCGACACAGATGAGCCAAAAAGAACAAGGTTGATACCGCGCCATCGCCTGCCCCGCCCCGACCCCGCAACAAGAGCCCCGACGCCGAGAGTACTCGAGATCGAGGGGCGGTGGCGGGCGGCCGCGGGGCTGGGGGCAATAATGCGGGTATGGTTGGGTGTGGTGTGGGCGGGCTGGACAGCGAGGGGAGGTCGGGACTAGTGTGATGGGGTCGCTGCGCGGTGACTCCGGGTGGAGATGGCCGTCGGGCGCGGGACGTGTCTTCTGTGGTGGGGTGGGTGGTGCAATGACGCTTCGGGACGGGGATAGTGGGCAAGACAACAGCGATCTGAACCTGCTGCTCAGCTACGCTGAGGAGCGCGAGCCGGTGCTGGCGGAGGGGCTGCCGCACGACTCGGCGGGCGAGGAGCGGGCGGAGGGCGACGGGCTCACGGGCCTGTCTTTTTATGATCTCGGGGCGGCGGGCAACGACGTGGGCGCGCAAGGGTGGGGCGTGATCGCGCCCGAGGGCAAGCGCGGGGACGAGCTGCTGGCGCGGATCCAGCCGCTGATCGCGGCGCGCGGGCAGATGCAGGACGAGCCGATCCGGATCTATCGGGTGCCGCCGCGGATGAGCCTGGAGGAGGCGCAGCGCTGGCGCCAGGATGTCTATAATAACGACGAGCCGGACAAGATCCCGCGCTATCAGCTCATGCTGGGGGATCTGCACGAGGTGCCGCTGGAGCTGCAGCAGGTGCAGAACCCGGAGGGGTTCGTCGGGCGCCTGGCGTTCTCCGACCTCGAGGGTTATGACGCGTATGTTGATAAGCTGCTGCAGTGGGAGCGCTCGCCCTCGGCGGTGACAGACCCGAAGGCGGTCTTTTATACGGTGCACGACGGGACCGGGGCGACGCGGGTGGGCCATAAGGGGCTGATCAAGCCGGTGGTCGAGCAGGCGCGGGCGATGAAGGCAGAGGGGCGCTTCGCGGCGGGGGAGATCCGGGAGGTGGGGCGCGCCGACGACCCGACGCCGGATGAGCTGTTCGCGGCGGCGGCGGGGCTGGAGGCAGGAGTGCTATTTACGATGAGCCACGGCGAGGGGGCGCCGCGCAAGGGCTGGAGCTCGGCGCGGGCCCAATTGCTAGGACAAGGGGCGATGAGCTTCGGCTCGGGCGGGCACCTGCCAGGGCGTGATATCGAGGGCAAGGTGTTCGCTCCGGGCGGGGTGTGGTTTATGTTCGCGTGCTTCGGCGCGGGGACGCCGACGCGCTCGAAGTTCTATCATTGGCTGGCGCAGTTGGCCGCGAAGGGGCAGTTCCGCGGGCGCCCAGACGCGGTGCTGGCGAGCCTGCCGAAGGGCGAGCAGCGGCCGTTCATCGCGGCGCTGCCGCAAGCGGCGCTGGCGAGCCCAGACGGGCCGCTGGCGGTGATCGGCCACCTGGACCTGGCGTGGACTTATTCGTTCATGGAGATCGACCAGGGGAAGAGCCAAGGGCGGCCGGCGAAGTATTACAATCTGCTCAAGTCGCTGGTCCGCGGCGACCGGGTGGGGGTGGCGCTGCAAGAGCTGGAGCGCTTTTATAATGATAAGAACCAAGAGCTGACGGACCTGTACGACCTGGCCGAAGAGGCGCAGCAGACCGGCGGCAAGGACCCGGTCGATAAGGCGAAGATCGGGCACTTGTGGATGGTCCGCCAGGACCTGTCTGGGTATATCTTGCTGGGTGACCCGGCGGCCCAATTGCCGCTGGCGCCGCGGTCGAAGAAGGGGCGCCCGCGGTCAGAGACGGCGACGCTCGAGGTGCGCAGCGAGCCGCCAAAAGGCCCCGCCGCGGGGAAGCAAGAGCCGGCCGCCTCGTTCTCGGCGGAGCGTGAGGCGGTGGTTGAGGAGGATGGCGAGGTGGTGAGCGAGGCGCCGACGGCGGCGGTGGCGAGTGAAGCGCCGGCTGCGGTGGCGAGTGAAGCGGTGGTGAGTGAAGCGCCGGCGGCGGTGAGTGAAGCGCCGGCGGCGGTGGTGAGTGAAGATGTGGTGAGTGAAGCGCCGGCGGCGGTGGTGAGTGAAGCGCCGGCGGCGGTGGTGAGTGAAGCGCTGGCTGAGCCGCCGCCTCAGCCGCCGACTCCGCGGCGAGAGGCGAAGGGGGTCCGCTCGGGTGAGGTCGCGGGTGAGGTGGAGATCGAGGGGCAGGGAGGGACGAAGATCCGCTGGAAGATCGGCTGGCGGCTGGGCGGTTAGTTCGGCGGGAGGCCGGCGAGCCAGGCCTCGGTCTCGGCGGCTTCTTTGCCGATCCGGGCGCGATCGAGGCGGGCGAGGGCGGCCTCGGCGAGGGCGCGGGCGCTGGCCTTGTCTCTCGCGCTTCGGCTGGTCAACCAGCGGGCCTTGGCGAGGTAGAGATCGCAATAGTCGCGGTCGGCGGGCGAGACGTCGCCTCGCCGGCCGATCGCGACGGCCTCCTCAAGGTGGGCGAGCGCGGCCTTGTTGCGGCCGAGGAGCAGCTCGGCGCGGCCGATTCGCGCGTAGAGACCGGCGATGTAGGGGTGGTCGAGGCCCTGGGTCTTTTGGCGGATCGCGAGCGCGCGCTCCAGCCGCGTCAGCGCCTCCGCGCCGAGCCCCCGCTCGTTGTAGAGCTCGCCGATGTTGGTGAGTAAGGTGGCGACGCCGGGGTTATCAGGGCCGAGCGCGCGCTCGCGGATCGCGAGGGCGCGGGCGAAGAGCGCCTCCGCGGGCTCATAGTCGCTGCGGTTCTGGTGGATCCCGGCGAGGTTGGCGAGGATGGTGGCGACGTCGGGGTGATCGGGGCCGAGGAGGCGCTCTTTGAGGGCGAGCGCCTCTCGCTGGATCGCCATCGCTCCGGCGTGATCGCCGTTGAAGAGGCGGGTGTTGCCGAGGCCAGTGAGGAGCATCGCGATGTCAGGGTGCTCCAGGCCCAAGAGATCGCGGGCGAGGTCGAGCGAGCGCTCGATGTCGTCCGAGGCGCCCTGCTTGTCGCCGAGCTGCGCCCGCGCGGCGCCGCGGTTGTGGAGCGCGGCCACGAGATCGACGGTGGGCGCGACGCCCTCGCCGGTGAGGCCCTCGATCACGCGATCGAAGGCGGCGGCGGCCTCGCGGAGCTTGCCTTGGACCGACAGCAGGCCGCCGCTGCACGTGAGCACCCGCAGGGCGAGGTCGCTGCGGCCGCTCTGCGCGGCGAGGGCGTCGGCGACGTCGAGCCAGAGATCGGCCTCGGAGTAGCGGGCGAGGCGGTAGCCGAGGGTGTGGCTGAGGCGGACGATCTGCTCGATCGCTACGGCGGTGTGGTCGGCGGTGATGGCCGTGAGCACCGCGTCGCGCATCACCTCGACGGAGCGCTCAAAGTCGGCGCTTAGGTCGATACAGGCGGCTTGGAGGGCGAGGGCCTCGGCGAGCAGGGGGCGGTAGGCGAGCTCGCGGGCGCGCTCGATCTGGCCAGCGATCGCGTCGCAGTGGTCGAGGCGGCTGACGTTCAACTCGGCGCGGATGACGGCGATCTCGCCGCGGAGGGCGTCGACGGCGGCGGCGGCGGCGGGCTCAGGGGGGCGGAGCTGGGCGAGCAGCGCTTGGCGGTCGTCGCAGAGGTCGAGCCCCGGGAGCTTGTCGGCGGCCTTGATGGCGCGCTCGACGGCGGCGGCGTCAGCGGCGGCGAAGACCTGAGCGAGCGCGCCGAGGTCGCGGCGGGCGGCGTCGAGGCAGGCCGCCGCGCGATCGTAGAGGGCGGGGGAGAGCTCGCCGCGGCGGTGGTCCTCGCAGATCGATCGATGCTTCTCCGACCATGTCTCCGCATACATGTCGAATCGTTCCTGCACTTTTAACCATGTATCTGCGGCGTAAGGCACGCCGGTGGCGGTGAAGGCGGCCTCGACGGCGCCGCGCTGGCCTGGGCCCCACGTCGCGGCGATCCGCGCGGCGCCGCCCTCGCAGGGGCTCGTCTGCGGGGCGGCGAGGGCGCGGTAGTAGGCGGCGAGGGCGAGGGCGGTGAGCAGCGCGAGGAGGAGGGCGAGGCCGAGGAGCGCGATCACCCGGCGGCGTGGGTCGACGTCGAGGGCGGTGAGCAGCTCGTCCATGGAGGACCAGCGACGCGCTGGGTCTGGATCGAGGCCGCGGAGGAGGAGCTTGCGGAGGCGAGCGGGCACGCGCGTGTCGGCGGGCGGCGGGCGGATCTTGCCGGCAGTGATCGACTCGCGCAGCTCGCGGAGGTTCTTTCCAGGGTAGGGGCGCTCGTAGAAGAGGGCGTCGTAGAGGGCGACGCAGAAGGCGAATTGGTCGGAGCGGGCGTCGGTCGGGTCACCGCGGAGCTGCTCAGGGGACATGTACGCGGGCGTGCCGGCGGTGATCCGTCCGGCGACGCCGGTGCTCGCCGAGGTCGCGGCGGTCGCGGTGAGGCTGCGGTGGGCGCCCGTGCCAGGGCCGCGGGCGCCGCTGTCCTCGAGGTCGAGGTGGAAGAGGGCGAGGCCGAAGTCGAGGACGCGGACGCGGCCGTCGTCGGCGACGAGGACGTTCTGCGGCTTGAAGTCGCGGTGGACGAGGCCCGCGCGATGGACCGCCGCGAGGCCGCGGCCGGCCTCGACGAAGACGCGGGTGATCTCGGGGATGGTTCGCCGCTCTTGGCGCAGCCAGTCGCGCAAGGAGGCGCCGGTGACCAGCTCCATCGCGACGAAGATCTGGCCCTCGAGCTCGCCGACGTCGTAGATCTGGACGACGTTGGGGTGGGAGAGCCGCGCCATGGCCTTCGCCTCGGCGAGCAGCCAATTCTTGTCGAGCGGGCCCGCGGGGCCGTCTGTGCGCAGGAGCTTGATCGCGACCTTGCGGTCGAGGTCCTCGTCGTAGGCGGCGAAGACGAGGCCCATGCCGCGATCGGTTGCTAAGTCATTGATATTATTATGTTTTGCGGCGCTCGGTGGTGCTCGTGACGCGGACGTGCCACTAGCTCTCGATGAGAGCGATCGCGGTTCGAAGCGCGCCAGGGGCGAGGTGCATGTAACGATCGGTCGTGCTCGAGTTCGCGTGGCCCGCGAGCTCTTGGATCGCCCTCGGTGCCGCTCCGCGCGCGGCGAGCCGCGAGCAGAAGGTGTGACGGAGGATGTGGGTCCCCGTCAACGGCAGGCCCGCGGCCTTTTGGGCTCGTTGGAGCAGGTTGACGATCACCTTGTGGGTCGCGCCTCCGTCGCCGAGCGTTCGCGTGATCACTCGTGCCTCATGGTTATCGCTCCGGCGCTTGATGTCTCGCAGGAGCGCGCACAAGCGTGAGGTCATGACGACCTGACGCGTGCGGTTGCTCTTCGGCAGGCCCACCTGACCGCACCAGTCGTTCTCGGCGACGTTCAGCACGCCGCGATCGACGTCGCAGTGGACCAGGCGCAGCGCCGCGATCTCGCCGCCGCGCAGGCCAGCGTCGCCGCCGAGGAGGACCGTCAGCAAGCTGCGCGGGTCAACCTCGGCCGCGGACTCGATCAACCGCCGGTAGGTGACATCGTCGTAGAAGGCGAACGATCTCTCCGTGATCCTCAGCTTGCGGATCTTCAGCAGCGAAGAGATCACTCCCCACTCCACCGCGACCCGCAGCATCAGCCCGAGGACGTCGAGCATCATGTTGACGTGGGAGACTGAGTGATGCGTGTAGGTGGCCTTGAGCTTCTGGATCTCAGCCTCGCCGATCTCATCCAGGCGCCGATGACCGAGGCTCGGCAGAAGGTAGATGCGGATGATCTTCTTTCGGTTATAGACCGTGCTGGGCTTGAGGCGGTTCGCCAGCACATACTCGGCGATGAAGCGCTCGCTGAACTGCGCCAGCGTCGGGTTCTCGGCCGCAGCATCTTGGTCCTCTTCTTCCTCCTTCTCGTGCCCGTGCAGGATCAGCCACCGCTCGCGCTCGCGTGCCCACTTGAGCGCGGCGGAGTGGCTCGTCGCGCCGGGGATCTTCGATCGCTCGCGGATCTTCCGGCCGTCGATGAGCTTCACGTGGATGTCAGCCTGCCAGGTCACGGTGTTGGTCTCGGGGTAAACCCTCTCTCGGATCTTGACGCTCATTGAATCCTCCATGAGCGCCGCTCTGTGCCTTCGAGCAGGGACCCTAGCACGATCTCGCGCATGAAGTAGAGCCGTCGACCGATCCTCAAGGACCCCGGGAGCTCCCCCTTGTCGACCCGGTCATAGACAGTGCGCCGCGAGCAGCGAAGCAGCTCGGCGAGCTCATCCGGCGTCATCAACGGCGACGCGTGCGCCGCTGCCTCGATCTCCGCCTCCTTCTTCTCCTGCCCCATCATCTACCTCCACCACAGGCCACGCAGCAATCTCGAGGTACCCGCCGGGCCGCTCACCGACCCCTCCATGAGCGCTGATCCGAGCCTTCGCGCAGGAACGCCAACACCCTTTCGCGCAGGAAGTAGAGCCGCCGCCCGACCCGTACCATCCCCGGCAACTGCCCCCGGTACACGCGGTCGTACACCGCCCGGCGCGAGCAGTGTAGCCAGCCCGCGAGCTCGTCCGCGGTCATCAGCGGCGACACCGTCGACGCCCCTCCGCCTGGTGTGCTCGCCCCCGTCGTCGCCGGCCCCGAACGCTTATCCGTCACCGCCGCCACCTCCGCTCCATGATCTACCTCCGCTGGGGCCCGTATAGAGCCCCATTTTTCGAATGGTAAACGGTCGCCAGGCCGGTGTCAGCGGGAGACTTCGCGCTGCGCGGGAGGGCAAGCGCGCGGGTGGCCTCCAGAGACCGGGAGGGGGCTCGCAGGTGCCCAGCGCGCGACTGAGCCCGCGCTCGTGAGTTTTCATAACTATCTTACGTTGACCCGGCCAGCCGGTCACTGTTTCATAACGTCATGTCCAACATCTTCGTGACCTTCACCTCCGCCGCGGGCCAAGTCCGCCTCCGCATGCCGCGATCTGTGGTCATGGTCGAGATCGCCGACGACGCCGACACCAGCACCGCCGTCCACGTGCAGACCACCATCCGCCACCCCGGGCCCGACGAGCGCGCCGTCGAACGCGTCATCATCGCCACCGCGGAGCAAGTGATCGAGCAGCTCATCGCCTTCTACCGGGGCTCCGCTGCCGGCGAGGTCGAGCTGATCCGATGGTCTCACGGCTGCCGCGGAGTCAGGCCCCCCGCAGGCGCTACCCGTGGTTTTTGAGGTTCCTGGAGAGCGACCAAGGAGCCCCCTCATGACCATCGCCTCGGCCTCTTCTACGCCCAAGGAGCTCCTGCGTCCGCGCGGCCCCGACCTGCGCGGCCGCACGCTGCTCGACCGCTTCCGCCTCGACGCTCTGCTCGCCTTCGGCGGCATGGCTGATATCTACGAGGCCCTCGACCTACGCCTGCGCCGCCGCGTCGCGATCAAGGCGCTGCACCCCGAACACGGCCGCGCCCCTGATCAGCGCCGCCGATTTTTTCAAGAGGCCGTGCTCGGCGCCCAGATCGATCACCCCCACGTCGTCCCGATCTTCGATCACGGCGAAGAGCGCGCGCTCGGCGGTGAGCCGGTGCTCTTCCTCGTCCTGCCGCTTCTACAAGGTGTCACCCTGCGCCAGCGGGCCTTGAGCCCGCGATGCCGATCGCCGACGCCTTGCGCCTCACGATCCAGCTCCTCGACGGCCTCGCCGAGCTCCACAAGCTCGGCGCCGTGCATCGCGACCTCAAACCTGAAAACTGTCTCATCGTTCAGCGTCAAGGCCGCGATCACCTCATCCTGCTCGACCTCGGCCTCGCAAAAATTCACACCGGCCCGCTGCTCTCGCTCGCGCCCTCCTCGGCCCCCGGCGCGATGATCGGCACCCTCGCCTACGTCTCCCCCGAGCAAGCGCGCGAACAGCGGATCACCCCCGCCGCCGACATCTACGCCGTCGGCGTGATCTTGTTCGAGCTGCTCACCCGACGTGTACCTTTCCCCGGCACGACCGCCCTCGAGGTGCTCAGCGCCCACGCCAGCGAGATGGCCCCCTCCGTCACCGCGCGAGCACCAGATCGTGGGATCTCCGACGATCTCGAGGCCCTGGTCGCGAGCTCCCTTGAAAAAGATCCGGCTCGGCGTCCCGAGAACGCCGATGCGTTCCGCCGGGCACTCGAGGCCGCGGCCGGTCAGGTGGCCGCCCCTGAGGATGGCTACGAGTACGCGAAGGCGAGCCTCACCGCCTGGCGCGACTGCGCCGACCATCAGGCCCTCGTGCGCGCGCGCCTCGCTGCGGAGAAAAACGCCGTGTGGTCTCCGCTGGTGGAGCTGATCGAGATCGCAACCGACGCCGCCGGCCCGGCCTGATGGCTCGGATGCGTCCATACGAGCATCTGACGGACCGGATCCACGCGTTGATCTGACGGGAGGGGATCCCGAGCGCGCGTAGGTATTTCCGGCTCAAAGGCGCGCGGAGAAGGTGGAGGCCGCTGGGCCCAGTCGCACCGGCTCGTGCGCCGACTTGACACCCACGCCGCTCTCAGTACTGTGCTGGAGTGCTGAGTGGATGTGTGACGGGGCGAGCTGGGCGGCGGCATCATCCGGCCCGCGCGGCTTGATCCTAGAAGAGCGCGGCGCGGCGCGCAGAGCGGGCGCCGGGGGGCGGCAGTACATGACAGTGACAGTGCAATCAATCAAGATCAGCGGCGCGGGAGAATTCACGACCCCTGGGGGTAACTACACGTACGAGGAGAGCGGGCACGGCAGCGTGCAGGCCAACGCGAACACTGTGGCCACGATCCTCCAAGACGCCGATGTCGGCGACGGACGATGCCGGGGCGACCAGATGACACAGACCCTGCCCCACAATAAGAGCAGCGCGTCTCAGAATCAGAGCAGTTTTCACACCCACGCGTCGACGTCTCGGGGCGGGGGCAGCTATCAGGTGTTCTATATGTGGACGTGGACATCCAAGACGAAGGAGCTGGCGATCACCGTCTCAATAGTGAGGCACAAGTAATAGGAACGGCGCGCCTGAGCCCAGGCGGGCACGTGCTCGTCTTCCGCTGGGGTCTTTAGTGAGAGGGCATCGATGGCCCCCGTACCTCGGCGAGCGAGACAGTCCGGCCGTAGCTACGCTCGCAGGTCCCCCATTTGGCGGTGGCGTCTGCGAGGGGCTCGGCGAGGTAACGCTTGCGCTGCTCGGGGGTGAGGCAAGCGGTGGTCCTCGCACGAAGCTGGTCGCGGAGTGTGACAGGGTCGATGGTCCAGATGCGCGCAGTGCCGTCGACGGAGGCGGTGACGACGCTGCGCCCGTCCGGCGAGAACGACGCCGACACGACCTCCTCCTCGTGACCGCGGAGGACCTCCGGCTCGCCGGAGCCGTCGGCTCGCCACACGCGCGCGGTGCCGTCCCAGGAGGCGGTGACGACGCCGCGCCCGTCCGGCGAGAACGACACCGACACGACCCTCCCCGCGTGACCGAGGAGGACAACCGCCTCGCCGGAGCCGTCGGCTCGCCACACACGTGCGGTGCCGTCTTCGGAGCCGGTGACGACGCTGCGCCCGTCCGGCGAGAACGACGCCGACACGACCCCCATTCGTGACCGAGGAGGACAACCGCCTCGCCGGAGCCGTCGGCTCGCCACACGCGCGCGGTGCCGTCCAAGGAGGCGGTGACGACGCTGCGCCCGTCCGGCGAGAACGACGCCGACACGACCCTCCCCGCGTGACCGCGGAGGACAACCGGCTCGCCGGAGCCGTCGGCTCGCCACACTCGCGCGGCTCCGGCGGTGACGACGCTGCGCCCGTCCGGCGAGAACGACGCCGTCTCGTGACCGCGGAGGACAACCGGCTCGCCGGAGCCGTCGGCTCGCCACACGCGCGCGGTTCCGTCCGAGGAGGCGGTGACGACGCTGAGCCCGTCCGGCGAAAATGACGCCGACACGACAGTCTTCTCGTGACCGCGGAGGACAACCGCCTCGCCGGAGCCATCGGCTCGCCACACGCGCGCGAATCCGTCCGAGGAGGCGGTGACGACGCTGCGCCCGTCCGGCGAGAACGACGCCGACTTCACCCCGCTCTCGTGACCGCGGAGGACAACCGCCTCGCCGGAGCCGTCGGCTCGCCACACGCGTGCGGTTCCGTCCGAGGAGGCGGTGACGACGCTGCGCCCATCCGGCGAGAACGACGCCGACACGACCTCCTCCTCGTGACCGCGGAGGACCTCCGGCTCGCCGGAGCCGTCGGCTCGCCACACGCGCGCGGTCCCGTCCCAGGAGGCGGTGACGACGCTGCGCCCATCCGGCGAGAACGACGCCGACACGACCGGATCCTTCTCGTGACCGCGGAGGACCTCCGGCTCGCCGGAGCCGTCGGCTCGCCACACACGTGCGGTGCCGTCTTTGGAGGCCGTGACGACTCTGCGCCCGTCCGGCGAAAATGACGCCGACACGACAGTCTTCTCGTGACCGCGGAGGACAACCGCCTCGCCGGAGCCATCGGCTAGCCACACGCGCGAGGTTCCGTCCGAGGAGGCGGTGACGACGCTGCGCCCGTCCGGCGAGAACGACGCCGACACGACCTCAGCATCCTTCTCGTGACCTCGGAGGACAACCGGCTTGCCGGAGCCGTCGGCTCGCCACACGCGCGAGGTTCCGTCCGTGGAGGCGGTGATGACGCTGCGCCCGTCCGGCGAGAACGACGCCGACACGACCACAGCATCCTTCTCGTGACCGCGGAGGACAACCGGCTCGCCGGAGCCGTCGGCTCGCCACACGCGCGCGGTTCCGTCCGAGGAGGCGGTGACGACGCTGCGCCCGTCCGGCGAGAACGACGCCGACACGACCACAGCATCCTTCTCGTGACCGCGGAGGACAACCGGCTCGCCGGAGCCGTCGGCTCGCCACACGCGCGCGGTGCCGTCCCAGGAGGCGGTGACGACGCTGCGCCCGTCCGGCGAGAACGACGCCGACTTCACCCCGCTCTCGTGACCGCCGAGGACAACCGGCTCGCCGGAGCCGTCGGCTCGCCACACACGCGCGGTACCGTCTTTGGAGGCGGTGACGACACTGCGCCCGTCCGGCGAGAACGACGCCGACACGACCTCAGCATCCTTCTCGTGACCGCGGAGGACAACCGGCTCGCCGGAGCCGTCGGCTCGCCACACGCGCGCGGTGCCGTCCCAGGAGGCGGTGACGACGCTGCGTCCGTCCGGCGAGAACGACGCCGACGTCACCCACTTCTCGTGACCGTGGAGTATTGAAATGAGCGCCGGTCGAGCTACGGCCTCGACCGCCAACTGAATCCAACCCTCGGATGCGCCCGGCTCCTCCTCCTCGGCCAGGATGAGGTCTGCGGAATTGAGATCATTCCCCATCAGAGCCAGGCGCACCCCGGCGACCCGCTGGGCGCTCAGCGCGCGCTTCGCCTCGTTTTGTGCTCGCTCGGCCTCCTTGTTCGCGCGCTCGGCCTCCGCGAGCGCGGCCTTCTCTGCGTCGGAAGCCTGCTTCGCAGCTTCTTCTGCGTCCGCCTCGGCGCCCAGCGCCCAGATCCCGAGGCCGATGGACAGCAGGAGCATCACCGAGAGCGAGGAGATCACCGCGATCACCCGCCGTCGCTGGCGTCGGCGCTGGGCCTCGCGCTCCGCCTCGACTCGCCTGCGCTCCGCCTCGCTGGCCTCGACGAACGCACGCACCGGCGCGTCGACATCGTCGCCGTTCTTCTCCACAAATTCGAGGGCTCGATCGAGCCTTGTGCCGGTGAGCGAGGTCTGGTGCTCGGACCACACCCGCAACCTCTCGAGCTCCGCGAGCTTTTCGCGATCCTCGCCGATCCAGCGCCGAAGCACGCCCCAGCGCCGGATCAGCGCCTCGTGGGCGATCTCGAGGGTCTGCGTCTTCGTGTGCTCGTCCTCGCTGCGGACCACCAGGCGCGCGTCGACCAGGCGGGCCAGAGCCGCCTCAAACACGGCGCGCCGAGCCTCGTCCCCGGACGGCTGGATCTGGGTGAGCTGGACGCGGCGGCGCGTATCGACGGCCTCGTCGTCGCGGGTGTCGACCAGCCGCACGAGGATCTTCCGCGCCTGCCGCTGCTGCTCCGGGGCCAGCCCTCCTACGAGCTCATCGGCGTCCCTCTCCAGCGCGCCGACGAGGCCGCCCATCGCCTCGTAGGCGTCGGCCGTCAGAGTGTCACCGTCGCGCTGCGCCCACAGGCGCCGAGGGCGTATTGCAGGAGCGGCAGGGCGCCCGGCTCCGCGCCGACGTCGGCGAGGATCCGGTCGAGCAGGCCAGGCGCGAAGCGGAGGCCGACCCGCTCGGCGGGGCGCTCCAGGACGTCGCGCACTTGTTTGGGATCCATGCGCGCCACGGCGACCCGGTGGGCCTCGTCGTAGGCGACGCGGTCGAGGCTGAGGCCGGCGTCGTCGAGCACGAGGTCGCCGCAGCGGCCGAGGAAGTCGACGCGTAAGGTGACGATGACGTGGAGCCCAGTGTCGAGGCTCGCGAGGGACCAGAGTCGCTGGGCGAACGCCGCCCGCTCCGCGGGGTCCTCGGTATGGGTGAAGAGCTCTTCGAACTGGTCGACGATCAGGAGGAGCGGCCTCCCAGCGGGCGCGCCTGGGAGGAGCGCCGCGAGTGTGGCGCTAGGAGTCGCGCCCGGCCGCATGGTCTCGATGACCCAGGGACCCTCGCGTGTCGGCTTCAAGCGACCGACTTCGGGCACCACACCCGCGAGGACCACGGACGACTTGCCGGTGCCCGACGCGCCGTAGACGACCAAAAATCGAGGCCGCCCGGCGTCGATGAGGGCCTGCATGTCGGCGATGGCCTCCTCGCGCTCCGCGTCCCGGCCGAAGAAGAAGCGGCGGTGCTCGGGCTCAAACGCGCGCAGGCCGCGATACGGGCAGAAGACGACCGGGCGGGTGTCGTCGCCGTCGGCCTCGCGGGCGTAGAGCTGGAGGCTCGCCCAGTCGAGGTGCTGCGTGAGGCGGGCCAAGCGGGCGCGGGCGAGCGGGAGGGCGCGCTCGAGCGGGTGCAGATCGACGAGGAGCGCGCGATACAGAGCTTCGGCGAGGATGTTCGAGCCAGCGACCGAGAGCGGGTAACGGGAGGCGACGACCGACTGGATCCCGCCGCGATGGAGCGCCTGGGCGACGCTGCCGAGGTGATTGCCCGGGTCGCCGATGTTGCCGCCGTCGCACGCGGCGAGCACGACCAGACGTAAGGTCTTCGTGTGGGGGGCGAGGAGCTGGCGAAGGCGCCCACCGTCGACGACGCTCGAGTTGCCCTCTTCGTCGCCGAGCACGAGGCCGAAGGTCGCGCCGGCGCGGCCCCCGTGGCAGAGCAGGTGAAGCGCCGCGAAGGGCCGACCCGCGGCCTCGGCGTGCTCGAGCACCTCGGCGAGGTGCGCCGCGGAGACATGAGCGATCACATCGTTCGACGGGTCGAAGAGGACATGCCCTTCGAGACATGCGCCCGAGATCGCCCGCTGGTGCTCGACGGCAGGGACGGCCCCGCCCGCGGCGGACCAGGCGAAGAGCACCCGCCCGCCCTCTGGCCGCGGCGAGGGGAGCTCCGCGGCGGTGGTGGTCCCGGGCCACTCTTGGCGGAGAATGACGCTGGGCAGCTCGCCGAGGTGGTGGCCCGCGGCGCCGACGGTGAGCAGCTCCCAGGGGAGCGCGTAGAGCTCGGCGGCGTTCGATCGGAGGGTTACGAGGACCGGGCGCCCGGCCTCGCTAGCGGCCCGGATCTGCTCGCTGAGGGCCTTCCAGCCGGTCGGTCGCAGCGCCTTCTGCATAAGATCGCCGACGCGCTGGAGGATCGCCGGGTCGCGCCCCGGCCTGCGGATCACCTCGAGATCCGCGAGCAGCTGCGGCGACCACGGGATCTCAAGCCGATCGAGGCTGCCCGCGGAGCCACGCAGGATGTAGCCCTGCGGCTCGAAGCGAAACGCATACGGGTCGTCTGGCTCGGCGATCCGGGTGAGCTCGAGGACGATCGACAGCGGGGGAGGCATACGAGCAGGAGCAAGAATTTTGACAGGAGGGGACGTGCTGGTCCTGCGGAGCCCCCATCCGATCATCGTCGCACGCCGCGACCGGCGCAACGCAACGTTCGCGCGCTGCCAACACCGCGAAGAACGAGCCCGCTCGCTCGCCGACACCCGGCAGGCCGATCACTCGTTTCCGCTCCTTAACCTCTTGGCCTCGCCGGATCGTCGCCTTAGCACCTCGGCGAGGAACTGGTCGGACGTGGCACAGACCCCAGATTGACGGTCCGACCGGCCCATGGGCATGCTCGGCGCCATGGGCATCCTCAAGTCCTTCACCGACGAGCTTCGCAAGGTCCAGGCCGAGCGCGAGGCTCAGCTCCTCCTCGAGGTCCTCCGTCGTCGCCTCGGCGATCTCACCTTCGGGGACCTCGCGGCGCTGATCACCAGTCCGCTCGGCAAGAAGCTGGCCGTCGTCAAGGTGAGCGAGGCGTTCGCTGTGGCGACCGCGAGCTCTCCAACCGTCGTGACCACCCCCGCGGTGGAGGAGACGCGCACCTCGCCCGCTGCTCCGAAGGCGGCGAAGACCTCATCCAAGAAGGCGAGCAAATCGAGCCGCGCGAAGCCAGACCGCAAGGCGAAGGGGAAGGCGGCGAAGCCCAGCAACCCCCGGGAGCCCAAAGCTGCGAAGGCCCCGAAGGCTGAGCGGTCGGCGAAGAAGTCGACGAAGAAGACCGCGGCAAAGAAGAGCACGAAGGCCCTGGCGTCGGCGAAGCCGGCGACGACACCGAGCTCCGCGGCCGAAGGTCGCAAGGACGCGGCGGCGGCATCGAGCACCCCGCCGCAGGCGACGGGTCCGCGCGAGGTCTCCGCCCGGACCGCGGAGGGCAGGATCGCTTACGGCAATTCGATCGTCGCGGCCCTGCGTGAGGCGGGTGACTGGATCTCGGGGACGGCTCTCCGCGCCAAGGTCGGTGGGAGCAGCGATCAACTGCGGTTGGGACTGAGCCGCCTCGCGGCCGAGGGGATGATCACCGGATCGGCGAGCGCGATGCGACTCGGTACAAGCTGAGCGGCTGAGCCTTCGGCGGCGGCTGGCGTCGTCCTCATCCTCGTCCTCGACCCCTAGGGGCAGGTCGGTGGCTCGCAGGTCGGCGCCGCCAGGCGCGGCTCCGGTCGTCGCCACAGCCAGACGCCGACCAGGCTCATCATCAGGGCGGACGCCCCGTGGGCCCAGGGGTTGGCGGCGACGAGCAGCAGGATCACCAGGCACAGGGCCATGCTGATGGTCGCGGCCCATTTGGCCTGGCGGCTGACCGCGCCGTTGCTCTGCCAGTCGCGGATCATCGACCCGAAGATGCGATGGGCCAGCAACCATTGGTGCATGCGCCGCGAGCCGCGGGCCGCGGCCCAGGCGGCCACCAGGACGAAGGGCGTGGTGGGCAGCCCCGGGAGCACCACGCCCAGCATCGCTAGACCCAGCGCGGTCCAGGCGACGAGCAGCCACAGCCAGCGCAGGCCAGTGGGGGCGGGATCGGTGGGGGCGTCGCGGCTCACCCCGCCAGTTTGCAGCCGATGAGCTGCCCATATTCGGCAGGCTGGCAAATTTCCCACACGAAACTTCAGCGCAGCGCGGGTCGGGATCGCATGGCTCGCCGATGCCTCTTCGACGAGCTCGTGCCGTAGCGCGCTGGCGTCGGCCACCCTTGCGGTTACCCCGGTATCGCGGCAGTCTCGCGCTCGATGAGCGGAAACGAGCTACAGATCCCACCATTGACCCGTGCTGCCGCGCGGATCATCGGCGGGCGTTTTCATGTGGTTGACGAGCTGGGGCGCGGGGGGACCGGTGTGGTCCACCGCTGCGTGGATCTGGAGCTCGGTCGCTTCGCGGCGGTGAAGGTGTTCTCCCTCTTCGAGGGGGACGGGGCGGAGTTCGATGACGCGCGGCGCCGATTTGTCGATGAGGCGCGGCTGCTGGCCAGCTCGCGGCACCCGCAGATCGTCGAGATCTTCGACTCCGGCCTGACCCCGGAGGGCGCGCCCTATATCGCGACGGAGCTGCTCAGCGGCCCTGTTCTTTCGGGCAGGGGGCCGATGGACTGGCGGGATGTCGTGGAGATCGGGGTGCAGGTGGCGCAGGCGTTGGTGGCGCTGCATGGACGCGGGATCATCCATCGGGACATCAAACCCGCGAATATCCTGGCGGTCGGGCCCGCGGCGACGGGGCCGCTCTTTATAAAAGTCATCGACCTGGGGATCGCGAAGGTGCTCGACTGGGCGCGGGTCAATCCCGAGTTGACGAGGCGCTTTCGGGCGCGCGAGACGAGGCTCGGTGAGATCTTGGGTACGCCGGGCTACGTCGCACCCGAGGCGGGACAGGGACCTGCCGATCCGCAGCTCGACGTCTTCGGGCTCGGGGTGACGCTCTATCAGCTCTGCACCGGGGTGAGCCCTGGACATGGGCCGATGAGACCGCTGCGTGAGCTGGTTCCCAAGGCGCCCGCGCTGCTCGAAGAGTTGCTCTCCGCGATGCTGTCGGCCGATCTCGATGAGCGGCCAAAGACCGCGTTGATCGTGCTCGATCGCCTGCTCGCGGTCCTCGCAGCGGCGAGTGAGACAGGCACGCCCGCGCAAGGGCAGCGGATCTTCGCCCAAACATTTGAGCTGATCGACGTGCTCGGCAGCGGCGCGCGATCGACGGTGATCCGCGGCTATGACCGCGTGGCGCAGCGCGAGGTCGCGATCAAGGTTCTTAAAGATGAGCTCAGGGGCGACGCGGAGGAGCGGCGGCGCTTCGCGGTGGAGGCGATGCTGCTCGGGCGCTTGGATGACCCGGCGATCCCGCGGATCTACGGCGGCACGATCGACACGGCGGGCGACGATGACCCTGTCTTTTTGGTCATGTCGGTAGCCACAGGCGAGCTGGCGAGTCGGGTCGGCTTCGGCCGCGAGCCCTTGGTAGTGTCTGAGGTGATCGAGGCGGGAAAACAGCTCGCGCGCGCTCTTGTCAAAATTCACGAGATCGGGGCGCTGCACCGCGATATCAACCCCTCGAACGTGCTGGTAGAGCGCGGGCCGAAGCTGCGCGCGAGCTTGATCGATCTTGGGATGGCGGAGCTGACGCCGCGCTTCTATGCGGTCGATCGGCGCTACATGACGCCGCCAGAGCGGCGCGCGGCATGCCCGCGCGATCTGAAAAATTCTAAAGAACCTCGAGTGGACGGCGCCGGAGGTGCGCCTTGGTGCGCCGTGGTCCCCGCTGTGTGATGTGTTTTCGTTGGCCTTTGTGCTGTTTCGGCTGGCGACGGGCAAGGTACCGTGGCGGACGGGAAGCGCGCAGGTGGCCTCCTTGGAGGCGTGGATGCCGGGCTGTCCCGAGGGCCTCAAAGAGGCGTTCGCTGGGGCGCTGGCGCTGAATCCCGCGCAGCGGCTGGATGCTGCGGGCTTGCTGGATGCGCTGGAGCTGGCGGAGGAGGAGCTGCGCGAGGAGCAGATCGTGCAGATGGAGAAGGCGCGCGCGGCAGAGCTGGCGACCGTCGGCGCGGAGGAGCCCCGACGCAAGATGTGGAGCGGCCGACCCGTAAGCGCGGATCCCTCGCCACCGCTGGATCCACTGCAACACCCTGCGCCACGGGCCCCTCGCTGGCGAAGGGTGGTTGAGGGCATCGCGAGCGCGGCGGCACTGATCGCGATCGGCTGGTGGTCGCGAGGGCTCGCGGCGCCGCCGAAAGTCGCGCCGGTGAGTATCGCAGCATCGGCAGGCGCGAGCACGACGATGGTTGAGGAGCAGCCGCCGATCGCCGCGGTGATGAGGCGGCCTGAGCATGACGTGGCGCCGCCGATCGCCGCCGTGCTGACGACGCCGACCCCGGAGCTGCCGACGATGCGGGAGGCGCTGGAGCGCTCTGAGGCGGCTTTTGTGGGCTGCGCAGGGCTCGCCGAGGACCCTCTCCTAGTTCGCTTTGTCACCGTCGATGGCTCGGAGTCGTTTGCGTCGGTGTCGATCATCGGAGCTCCGACCGCGGAGGTCGAGGGCTGCGTCGCGGCGCTTGCGTCGTCCATCCGCTTCACCCCTTCCGTCGCGTTGTCCCTGATCAAGAAGTACTTGCCGTGAAAAAGTCGACCCGTACGATCCACGGGAGCCCCGCGTGGGGGCTCATGCTGATTTTGAGCGCAGAGACCCCGCGGGTCGCGCTTGCGCGACCAGGAGCGCCTCAGCAGGGAAATTGTGAGCTGGCCGATCATACATGTCAGGCCGAGCGCTGGCAGCGTAAGGCCGCATCCGCGACCTCGCCGAAGTTCAAGGCGGTCTACCTGCACGCGGCCTTTCTCTCCTACCTCGCGCGCTTCGACGAATCAGGCGATACCCGAGCGCTGTGCTCCGCTCACCGCGCGCTGCACCGGAGCTTGGAGATCGAGGATCAGCCAGCAGAGCAGCGGACCTCCTTCGAGGCCGCGCGCGCGGGCTGGTGTCGCGCGAGAAGCAGCGTGGGGTGCGGTGTGGATCGGGTCAGCGAGCGTCGAAGAGCAATGCGCCGATCGTGGCGACAGTGAGCGAGCCGGCGACGCCGACGAGCGAGTTGGATCCACCGCCGCCATTTCTGGCGGTGGGGCCGGCATCGGGCGTCAAGGTAAACGAAGTCCTCGCGGCCGAGCCGAGCGCCGACACCTCGCCGCCTGTACCCCCAGAGGAGCACGCCGCCGCGTCGATGACGTCGAGCCCCCTGGCGCCACAGGTCGACGCTCGGGGCGACGCGAGCCGCCCGCTGACGATCGGTGGTGCCGTCATGCTGGGCCTGGGCCTCTCCCTCGGCGGCGTCGCGGCCTACGCAGGCGCTCGTTCGTCGGCCTTGGCGCGTGAGGGGCGTGAGATCCAGGCCATGTCGGCGATCATGCCGCTCGATGACGCGGCGCTGCGCGAGGACGTGGCGCTCGCCGACGGATACCGCACGTGGACATCGGTCACGATCGCGACGGCGATCACCGGCGGGGTCGCAGTGGTCATCGGCGCGACGCTGCTCGGGGTCGGTCACCACCGCAAGAAAAGGCCACCGATGGCCCTGATCCCCACCGGCAAGGGCCTTGCCCTTCATGTGCGTTTTTGAGCAGTATCGGACCGGCACACGAGCATGAGCACAGCACACCGCAGCAGCACCCTCCTGATCGTCGCATGTGCGCTCGCCGCCTGTGAGCCGCCCTGGCACCCGCTCCACCAGTGGGAGGAGAGCGAGACGTCCACCGAGAAAAGCACGAGCAGCGGCAAGCTCACCGGCTTGGTGACAGGCACCTCAAGCGACGTGACCAGCGACGACAGCAGCGGCTCAGCGAGCGAGAGCGCAGGTGAGACCGGCGACGAGACCACCGAAGCAGCGACCGGCAAGCCGATCGAGGCCGCCGACGATCCTCGACGTCGAGCTGACGCCGAACCCGATCGTTTTTAACGGGCTGATCGCGGTGACCGTGAACGCCGTGCAGTCCGAGGGCGTGCGCATGACGCTCGCGGACGGCGTCGAGGTGGAGCTGGACGCAGCCGACGAGCCCGGCGTTTTTGCAGGAGAGATCGCGGTGACGAGCGGTTTTTAAATGGCTCACACCTCGCCCTGCTGACGCCGTGGGCCGGCGAAGGCGAGGGCGAGGCGGTGGAGGCGAGCTACACGATCGCCCTGCCGACCCCGGCTCAGAGCTGTACTGGGAGACAGGTGATCTGATCGGCGCCGGTCAAGTGGCGGCGATGGCCGTCCTGCCCGACGGGTCGATCCTCGAGCTGGGCCAGCGTTTGGTCGACGGCAAGTCGCGCTGCTACCTGCGGCAGCGCGACAAGGGCAGCGGCTGGAAGCAGGATGAGCTGGTCGAAATTCTGCCGGCGATGGACTGCCTCGCCGTGGACATCAAGGTGTCGCCGTCGGGCTCGATCTTCGTGCTGGCGAAGCGCGTGCTCAACAACGAGATCCGCTGGTGGCTCGGCGAGATCGAGGCGTGGGGCGCGAGCCCGGTCCACCGCGGGCTCGGCGAGAAGAACAAAATGCGGCTGCGCTCGCGGTCCATGGCTCGGGCATGGTGGCCGTCTGCGGCGATGCGCCGACGCAATTTCCCGACGCGAAGGACGCGGCGGCATGGCTGGTGCGACCGAAGCTGCCGGGGAGGCGTGGACGTTTGACTACCGACCTGAGGGCTTTAACCCGCACAGATTCGCGGAGACGACGCGGGACTGTGCCTTCGCGGGCGACACACTTGTGATGGTCGGGGAGGCGCAGGGTAAGCATGAGAAGCTCAAGCCCGACCCCGTCGACCGCCACTTCTTGCTCCGATTCGAGACGATGGCCAAGACCGCTGACTGGACGGTCGCAAGCGGTCAGGTCGACCTTCAGAGCGGGGCGACGACGGTTGTCGTCGATGACCAGGGGCGTTACTGGACGGGCGGATACGTCTGCGGCGATCCCTGCAACCAGCCGATGATGGAGCTGCGGGCCTACAGCCCCGGCGGCTCCTTGTTCTGGAAGACGCAGATCGGCGCCGTGACGAACAAGAACTGGGGCCCGCACGACCTCGTGTGGAGCCCCGCCGGCTACGCGGTGATCGCCATGGGCGGCACCATGGGAGGCGAGCTCGCGTTCGCGGTGCAAGCCTACTCGACCGCGCAGCTCGACCCCCTGTGGAGCTACAGCCGCAAGGACAACCAGTACATGTACATGGCCTACGCGCTGGCAGTCGGGCTCTTCGGCGAAGTCTACGCCGGTGGGTTCGCCATGAGCGGGTACCCTGCGGTGGCCTACATCGCCGGCTGACAGCTGCTCGCCTCACCGCTCACCTGCATCAGCCGGGGATGTATAGGGAGCACGCAACGTCCACAAGATCCGTCGCCTGATCAAACGCTCCCTCGAACGGCTCATCACCATCCGCTACGAGGTGATACGGGTACTTCTTGACGAGCTCGCAGATGCGGTCGTGGGGGGGGCAAAGTGGATCACGAATGTTCAGCATCACGACGGCCCCGGCGTCGCCCTTCTTGGCCTTGAGTACGTTCGCGGACCAAGTGCCGGGATCCCACTTCGAGCCGTCATCAAGACCGCCGATGAAGGTGACCATCAACAGCGCGTCGTCGCGAAGGAAGCCGGCGTTACAGCCGCCCGGTGCGTTGATCTCGGGCTTCATCGCCATCGTCAGGGCTTCGCCCATGAGGTCGGTACCGCTGATCCGAGCTTGGCGACGCAGGCGAAGGTCTCGGCGAGGTTCGGCTGCTCCTTGGTCAAGTACCGCCGGCCACCCGCGATCTTGCAGGGCGTGTTGGATGCGTACGCTCCGGCGGCGAAGACGTTACCAGCGCCGATGGTCCGGTCACAGGTCGTAAGCTGGTCGAGAAGATCGCAGGGGTAGTCGGGCACTTCATCACAGGTGCCGTTCTGATCGCACTTCGGATCGCGGGTCACTAGGCCCCAGGTGTGGTCGCCATCGATGACCATGATGTGGAAGTCGAAGTCGGCGAACTTCGCCTCGATCGTCTCGATGAACTTCCGGAAAAGCCGCGATGAGCTGCTCCTGCGCGCTCTTCATGCTGCCGTGGCGCGAGATCACGAAGAGGAAGTCGATCTTGCCCTTGCAGCCGGGAGGCTTCGTGTCGGCGGTGTCGCTGTCGGTTGTGTCGGGGCCGACGTCGTAGATCAGCGTCGTCGCGTCGGTGGTGGGGCTGCTGTCGTCGGTGCTCGCGCTGGTTGTCGCCGAGCTGGCCGTGGAGCTAGCGTTGGCGGTCGCAGACAGATCGGTGGTGAAGGCGTCGGTGCTGCCGCCCGTGCTGCCACCCGCCCAGGTATCGGGCACGGAGAGGCCGGTGGTTGTGTCGCTGCCGCTGGGCGTGCAGGCGAGCCCGAGCACGAGCGCTGTGCCGAGGTGCTGGGGCGCGGAAGGTCGGGGGGGAAGAGCCATCGCCGACGGCGAGTGTAGCGCGGTCTCGCGCACGTACACAGGGGGCGGGGGAGCCAACGTCCCCCGCGAGACGCTTGAGGATCCACGAACGGGGTGGCCCTCATCCGCGGTTGAGGAATTCGGTGATGAGGCGGGTGACTTCGGGGTGCGCTCGAAGTCAGGCGTCAGAATCCCGTCGCGGATCCAGGCGTTGATCTGGCGGGTTGGGATCCGTCAGAGGAGCGCTTCGCTTCGCTGCTAGCTGCTTGAGGGATCTGTGTCGGCGGTTACATGGTCGACTCGATGTAAATCCGGTGGGGGGCAGGATAACGCTGTACAGTTGCTCTGGGCGGGGCAGTTGAGAAAAGGGTGTGTTTGTTCGCCGAATTTACTGATTGCTCGGCCTTTTCGAGCGTGGTAGGTGGAAATCATGTTCACTCAGCTCTGTATCAAACGATCGATGCCGCTCATTTTCACCCTCTGCGCCCTGGTGGCCTGCGATACCGATGAATTCGAGCCGCGCGACGCGGAGGAGGCGGTGGACGCGGAGGAGGACGCAGTGAGGCCCGCCGAGCTTGTGGCGGGGGATGAAGTGGCCGAGCAGGCTGATGATGCGGATGTGGACGCTCCGGGTGATGTGGAGATGGACATCCCGACCGAAGATCGCAGCAACTGCGCGAGCAAGTGCGCAGGGTACGCGTTCTGCTTCTGGGAGCAGCCGAGCTGCACCGGCACGCGCATTGCCTTTGCTGGCGGCACTGAGTTCGACTTCCAAATACGGCGCAGGCTTCATGTCCTTCTACAAGCGGACCGGCACCGTGAGGATGGCGCTCCACCGAGGCACCCAGTGCCTTCCCGTTGGGTCCGAGCAGCATCAATGTCCCTCGCGCTCCCATACTACCGGGCACAGTGGGGCAAGAACTGCCCCTGGCTGAGGGCGGCCCGCAGATCGCGGAGGCGAGCCTAGGGGTGTGCGACGGCTAACCAGAAGGCGCCGCCGTATGGCGCTGCTCGAGCTTCGAGCGATCGCCTCCGCCAAGAAGGGGCGCGCCCGGCTTTCTGCGGTCGCTGCTCACGCGCCCCTCCGCCGGGCTGTTCTGGCTCTTCGTGCCGACGATCGTGCTCGTGCGCGTCGATCTCAAGGGCACGGACGTGCCCGACAGGACTCGCGGCTCGGCCGTGAGGGTCACTCGCGGCCGCGCCGGAGCCCGGATCCAGGCGGGCCAGCGCGAAGCGCTCCCGTGCTCGAGCGGCGCCCGGTCGATCCAGTCGAAGTCGGCGAGCGGCCGGACGCCGCCGCTCGTCCCGCGCGCTCCTGCTCTCGAGCCTGCGCCGAGTCCGAGCCCTCAGAAGCCTCTCGCGAATCCGCCCAAGGAGATCTCTTCGGAGAGATCTCCCATTTTTTCATCTGCTCACAACCGCCCCATTCTCGCGCGCGCGATCGCCCTGGGGGTCCTCCTCCGCCACGCGGGCGGCATCGAGCCCTACGCCTCGCGATTTCGCGCATTTGCCGCGTGAGCGCCGCGCGCAATCGAGAGACCCCCGCGCGAAGGTGAGCGACCCGCGCGCGAATGTCCCCGATCCGCGCGCAGTATCAATCGCGCCGCGGTCGTCCTCGCTCGCGCATAAACGCAGATTTGCGCCACACTGGCGCATATTTGCACCAGGCCAGCGAGCCGGGGACGATCTCGATCCTTGAGGAAGACCTCATCGCTGGTGATCCTCCGGCGCGATGTCCGCCTCCGTCCTCATCCGAAGCATCGACGAGTACAACAGCGTCCTTGGGGCCCTCCAGAGCCGCACGCCCGACCACAAACGGCTACCGATTGACAGCGCCCTCGCTGTTCTCCGCGATCTTGACCTCCTCCCCGAGTGGGAGAGCGGCGCCCAGATCCGGGACAAGTTGGTCCAGGCCGACCAGGCCTCACCGCCGCCAAGCTCAGCCGGAAGCTGAACGGAGCCATCAAGCGCAACACGCTGACGCAGATCCGCAGGGGCCGGCGCGGCCTCAGCTTTCAGCTCGCCTGTGTCTCTGGTCGGGGGCTGACGGTCGAGTTCGAGGACCAGAGCTTGCGGAGAAGCTGCGCGAGCGCGGCCTCACGGTGAGCGAGCGCGTCCTCGCTGCCGCCGCTGTCCCCTCCGCTTGGCCCCGGCGCGGCGCCGCCCGACGACCACGCCAATGTCGCTCCCGACCTTCGCGCCGAGGCCGAGCGAAATTACGTCAACGCGGCGGTGTCATCGGTGGTGTTCTGCCCACGAACCGGACAGATAACGGTGACACTCGTCCATGAGTCCACCGCGATCGGTGTCAACGTCGTCGACGGGGCTCGTTCTCAGCACCGTAGCGGTGTCAACGCCGACGAGGCGGCGCGCCTACAGTACAAATTCGGTGTCGTTGCCGACGAACCGCGGTGTCATAAGGATCAAACCCAAACGAACCCATCGAGAGCGACACGCTCGAAAAACTGCTTGCCTCCCAGCCAGCCCCTCCCCACGCTGGTCAGGTGCAGCAGTCCCAACCCGCGGCCGCCCCTGTCCGCCTCACCCCGGACCCGGATCGCGAGCGAGAGCTCGAGGCGCGTGAGCGAGCTCGCGGCGCGTGAGCGGGAGCTCGCGGCGCGTGAGGAAAGAGGTCCAGAAGCAGGAGTTCAAGGTGGCTCGCCGGGCGAAGCGGGCGCGGGGTGTGCTCCAGAGGGAGGCGAGCCTCGCGGAGGAGGGAAGGCCATTGCCACCCAGCAGCTTGCCCTAGACCGGGAGGCAGCGAGAAGTGGCTGCAAAGCGGGTTGAAGTAGGTTGGGAGGTAGCCGCCAAGCGGGCTGAGATCAAGCGGCAAGCGGAGTTTGCGGAGATGAAGAGGCCGCTCAGAGGACCCGCTGGAGAAGACGTGAAGGCCACGAAGGCCGAGCTGGAGAAGGATGAAGACCACGAGCCGCGCTGGAGCAGGAAGTGAAGGCCACGAAGGCCGAGCTGGAGCAGGAAGTGAAGGCCACGAAGGCCGCGCTGGAGCAGGACGTGAAGGCCGCGAAGGCCACGCTGGGCAGGAAGTGAAGGCCGCGAAGGCCGCGCTGGAGCAGGAAGCGAAGGCTCAGAAGACCGAGTGGGGGGAAGATCGAGGCGGAGAAGGCCCGCCTGGCCCAGCTCGACGCCGAGATTCAGGAGAAGATGGCCAAGAGCCAAAAGTTGATGAGAACGGTCGCGGAGCGATCCCGGAGCCTCGTGGAGGCGCCGGTCACCAACCCGACGCTCGCGGCGATCGTGGAAGTCGTGAAGGAGGCAACGAAGAAATGAACGGCACAGGAAAATCCGTAGATATGACGATGGACCAGGAAGAAGCCGCCGAGCGGACGGTCATAGCCACCCTCTGGAAGGTGTTAGGCCAGATCCGCGCGGACGAGCGTCACGGCCTCGCCGCCAGACTTCTCAAGCGGGCCACGGATCCCGAGAAGTTCATGGCCGAGCTCGATCGCCTCCTGAGCGGCACCTGGCGGGATAACGCCATCCTCAGCGTCTCCGCTGTTGCTGGCGTCGTGGCGGGCTCGCTCCTCGGCCGCGCGACCTCGGCGTCAAGAGCGACGGCCTGTCCCCCCATGCGCGCTTGGGGCTCCTCAGACGTCGGTTAGGGGCCTGTTTTAAAAGAGACCCTCACCTTCCGCGTAACACCCCTCAACCTCGGCGGCCTCATGTTCCAGCGCTGGCGCCGTGCTTCAGAAACTCCTGGTGTCGTGATGAAAGCCCTCTTCCGCATCGATCAAGTCCTCCGCGGCGACGCCCCACCGTCGCCCTGCTCGGCACCGACGGCGACGGCCGC
>JADJRG010000014.1 GCA_016712315.1 Nannocystis sp.
CGGGCGGCGTCGAGGCACGCCGCCGCGCCGATCGTAGAGGGCGGGGGAGCTCGCCGCGGCGGTATCTCGCAGATCGATCGATGCCTTTCCCGACTCGCGTCTCCTGCATAAGCATGTCGAATCAAACGTTCCTGCACTTTAACCGTATCTGCGGCGGCACGCTGGTGGCGGTGAAGGCGGTCTCGACGGCGCCGCGCTGGCCTGGGCTCCTGCACAGCCAGCGATCTGCGGCGCGGCGCCGCTCTCGCAGGGGCCTTTCGTCTGCGGGGCGGCGAGGGCGCGGTAGTAGGCGGTGAGGGCGAGGGCGAAGAGCAGCGCGAGGAGGAGGGCGAGGCCGAGGAGCGCGATCACCCGGCGGCGTGGGTCGACGTCGAGGGCGGTGAGCAGCTCGTCCATGAGGACCAGCGACGCGCTGGGTCTGGATCGAGGCCGCGGAGGAGGAGCTTGCGGAGGCGAGCGGGTACGCCGCGCAATGGCGGGCGGCGGGCGGATCTTGCTTATAGGAGTGATCGGGACGCGCAGCTCGCGGAGGTTCTTTCCAGGGTAGCGCTCTTTGTAGAAGAGGGCGTCGCAGAGGGCGACGGTAAGGCGAATCGGTCGGAGCGGGCGTCGGTCGGGTCACCGGTGAGCTGCTCAGGGATAGCGTACGCGGCGTGCTTGACAGATCCGGGTCCGGCGACGCCGGTGCTCGCGGAGGTCGCGGCGGTCGCGGTGAGGTTGCGGGCGCCTGTGCCAGGCTGCGGGCGCCGCTGTCTCCGAGGTCGAGGTAAGAGGGCGAGGCCGAAGTCGAGACGCGGACGCGGCCGTCGTCGGCGACGAGTGACGTTCTGCGGCTTCTGAAGTCGCGGTGGATGAGGCCTGGCGCTGATGATCATTGCGAAGCCGTGGCCGGGCCTCGACGAAGACGCGGTGATCTCGGGGATGGTTCGCCGCTCTGGCGCAGCCAGTCGCGCAAGAAAGCTGGTGACCAGCTCCATCGCGTAAAGATCTGTTCCTCTCGAGCTCCCCGACGTCGTCCATCTGGACGACGTTGGGGTGAGAGCTGTGCGCCATGGCCTTCGCCTCGGCGAGCAGCCATCTGTCGAGCGGGCCTGCGGGGCCGTCTGTGCGCAGGAGCTGATCGCGACCTGCGGTCGAGGTCCTGCCGCGTAGGCGGCGAAGACGAGGCCCATGCCGCGATCGGTTGCTAAGTCATTGATATTATGTGTTTTGCGGCGCTCGGTGGTGCTCGTGACGCGGACGTGCCACTAGCTCTCGATGAGAGCGATCGCGGTTCGAAGCGCGCCAGGGGCGAGGCGCATGTAACGATCGGTCGTGCTCGAGTTCGCGTGGCCCGCGAGCCTTGGATCGCCTCGGTGCCGCTCCGCGGTACGGCGAGCCGCGAGCAGAAGGTGTGACGGAGGATGTGGGTCCCTCGTCACCGGCAGGCCTGCGGCCTTTTGGGCTCGTTGGAGCAGGCTGATGATCACCTTGTGGGTCGCGCCTCCGTCGCCGAGCGTTCGCGTGATCACTCCGTGCCTCGCGGTTACCGCTCCGGCGCTTGATGTCCCGCAGGAGCGCGCACAAGCGTGAGGTCATGACGACCTGACGCGTGCGGTTGCTCTTCGGCAGGCCCACCTGACCGCACCAGTCGTCGTCCCGGCGACGTTCAGCACGCCGCGATCGACGTCGCAGTGGACCAGGCGCAGCGCCGCGATCTCCGCCGCCGCGCAGGTCGAGCGTCGCCGCCGAGGAGGACCGTCAGCAAGCTGCGCGGGTCAACCCTCGGCCGCGGACTCGATCAACCGCCGGTAGGTGACATCGTCGTAGAAGGCGAACGATCTCTCCGGTGATCCCCAGCTGGCGGATCTTCAGCAGCGAAGCAGATCACTCCCCACTCCACCGCGACCCGCAGCATCAGCCCGAGGACGCCGATCATCATGTTGACGTGGGAGACTGAGTGATGCGTGTAGGTGGCCTTGAGCTTCGGGATCTCAGCCTCGCCGATCTCATCCAGGCGCTGATGACTGAGGCTCGGCAGAAGGTAGATGCGGATGATCTTCTTTCGGTTATAGACCGTGCCGGGCTTGAGGCGGTTTCGCCAGCACATACTCGGCGATGAGCGCCCGCTGAACTGCGCCAGCGTCGGGTTCTCGGCCGCAGCATCCTGGTCCTCTTCTTCCTCCTCTCGTGCCCTGCAGGATCAGCCACCGCCCGCGCTCGCGTGCCCACTTGAGCGCGGCGGGGAGTGGCTCGTCGCGCCGGGGATCTTCGATCGCCCGCGGATCTTCCGGCCGTCGATGAGCTTCACGTGGATGTCAGCCTGCCAGGTCACGGTGTTGGTCTCGGGGTAAACCTCTCTCGGATCTTGACGCTCATTGAATCCTCCATGAGCGCCGCTCTGTGCCTTTGAGCAGGGACCCCAGCACGATCTCGCGCATGAAGTAGAGCCGTCGACCGATCCTCAAGGACCCCGGGAGCTCCCCCCTTGTCGACCCGGTCATAGACAGTGCGCCGCGAGCAGCGAAGCAGCTCGGCGAGCTCATCCGGCGTCATCAACGGCGACGCGTGCGCCGCTGCCTCGATCTCCGCCTCCTTCTTCTCCTGCCCCATCATCTACCTCCACCACAGGCCACGCAGCAATCCGAGGTACCCGCCGGGCCGCTCACCGACCCCTCCATGAGCGCTGATCCGAGCCTTCGCGCAGGAACGCCAACACCCTTTCGCGCAGGAAGTAGAGCCGCCGCCCGACCCGTACCATCCCCGGCACCGCCCCCGGTACACGCGGTCGTACACCGCCCGGCGCGAGCAGTGTAGCCAGCCCGCGAGCTCGTCCGCGGTCATCAGCGGCGACACCGTCGACGCCCCTCCGCCTGGTGTGCTCGCCCCCGTCGTCGCCGGCCCCGAACGCTTATCCGTCACCGCCGCCACCTCCGCTCCATGATCCACCTCCGCTGGGGCCCGTATAGAGCCCCATTTTTCGAATGGTAAACGGTCGCCAGGCCGGTGTCAGCGGAGACTTCGCGCGCGGGAGGGCAAGCGCGCGGGTGGCCTCCAGAGACCGGGAGGGGCTCGCAGGTGCCCAGCGCGCGACTGAGCCCGCGCTCGTGAGTTTCATAACTATCTTACGTTGACCCGGCCAGCCGGTCACTGTTTCCATAACGTCATGTCCAACATCTTCGTGACCTTCACCTCCGCCGCGGGCCAAGTCCGCCTCCGCATGCCGCGATCTGTGGTCATGGTCGAGATCGCCGACGACGCCGACACCAGCACCGCCGTCCACGTGCAGACCACCATCCGCCACCCCGGGCCCGACGAGCGCGCCGTCGAACGCGTCATCATCGCCACCGCGGAGCAAGTGATCGAGCAGCTCATCGCCTTCTACCGGGGCCCGCCGCCGACGAGGTCGAGCTGATCCGATGGTCTCACGGCTGCCGCGGAGTCAGGCCCCCGCAGGCGCTACCCAGGTTTTTGAGGTTCCTGGAGAGCGACCAAGGAGCCCCTCATGACCATCGCCTCGGCCTCTTCTACGCCCAAGGAGCTCCTGCGTCCGCGCGGCCCCGACCTGCGCGGCCGCACGCTGCTCGACCGCTTCCGCCTCGACGCTCTGCTCGCCTTCGGCGGCATGGCTGATATCTACGAGGCCCTCGACCTACGCCTGCGCCGCCGCGTCGCGATCAAGGCGCTGCACCCCGAACACGGCCGCGCCCCTGATCAGCGCCGCCGATTTTTCAAGAGGCCGTGCTCGGCGCCCAGATCGATCACCCCCACGTCGTCCCGATCTTCGATCACGGCGAAGAGCGCGCGCTCGGCGGTGAGCCGGTGCTCTTCCTCGTCCTGCCGCTTCTACAAGGTGTCACCCTGCGCCAGCGGCTCCTTGAGCCCGCGATGCCGATCGCCGACGCCTTGCGCCTCACGATCCAGCTCCTCGACGGCCTCGCCGAGCTCCACAAGCTCGGCGCCGTGCATCGCGACCTCAAACCTGAAAACTGTCTCATCGTTCAGCGTCAAGGCCGCGATCACCTCATCCTGCTCGACCTCGGCCTCGCAAAAAATTCACACCGGCCCGCTGCTCTCGCTCGCGCCCTCCTCGGCCCCCGGCGCGATGATCGGCACCCTCGCCTACGTCTCCCCGAGCAAGCGCGCGAACAGCGGATCACCCCCGCCGCCGACATCTACGCCGTCGGCGTGATCTTGTTCGAGCTGCTCACCCGACGTGTACCTTTCCCCGGCACGACCGCCCTCGAGGTGCTCAGCGCCCACGCCAGCGAGATGGCCCCCTCCGTCACCGCGCGAGCACCAGATCGTGGGATCTCCGACGATCTCGAGGCCCTGGTCGCGAGCTCCCTTGAAAAGATCCGGCTCGGCGTCCCGAGAACGCCGATGCGTTCCGCCGGGCACTCGAGGCCGCGGCCGGTCAGGTGGCCGCCCCTGAGGATGGCTACGAGTACGCGAAGGCGAGCCTCACCGCCTGGCGCGACTGCGCCGACCATCAGGCCCTCGTGCGCGCGCGCCTCGCTGCGGAGAAAAACGCCGTGTGGTCTCCGCTGGTGGAGCTGATCGAGATCGCAACCGACGCCGCCGGCCCGGCCTGATGGCTCGGATGCGTCCATACGAGCATCTGACGGACCGGATCCACGCGTTGATCCTGACGGGAGGGATCCCGAGCGCGCGTAGGTATTTCCGGCTCAAAGGCGCGCGGAGAAGGTGGAGGCCGCTGGGCCCAGTCGCACCGGCTCGTGCGCCGACTTGACACCCACGCCGCTCTCAGTACTGTGCTGGAGTGCTGAGTGGATGTGTGACGGGGCGAGCTGGGCGGCGGCATCATCCGGCCCGCGCGGCTTGATCCTAGAAGAGCGCGGCGCGGCGCGCAGAGCGGGCGCCGGGGGGCGGCAGTACATGACAGTGACAGTGCAATCAATCAAGATCAGCGGCGCGGGAGACTCACGACCCCTGGGGTAACTACACGTACGAGGAGAGCGGGCACGGCAGCGTGCAGGCCAACGCGAACACTGTGGCCACGATCCTCCAAGACGCCGATGTCGGCGACGGACGATGCCGGGGCGACCAGATGACACAGACCCTGCCCCACAATAAGAGCAGCGCGTCTCAGAATCAGAGCAGTTTTCACACCCACGCGTCGACGTCTCGGGGCGGGGGCAGCTATCAGGTGTTCTATATGTGGACGTGGACATCCAAGACGAAGGAGCTGGCGATCACCGTCTCAATAGTGAGGCACAAGTAATAGGAACGGCGCGCCTGAGCCCAGGCGGGCACGTGCTCGTCTTCCGCTGGGGTCTTTAGTGAGAGGGCATCGATGGCCCCCGTACCTCGGCGAGCGAGACAGTCCGGCCGTAGCTACGCTCGCAGGTCCCCCATTTGGCGGTGGCGTCTGCGAGGGGCTCGGCGAGGTAACGCTTGCGCTGCTCGGGGGTGAGGCAAGCGGTGGTCCTCGCACGAAGCTGGTCGCGGAGTGTGACAGGGTCGATGGTCCAGATGCGCGCAGTGCCGTCGACGGAGGCGGTGACGACGCTGCGCCCGTCCGGCGAGAACGACGCCGACACGACCTCCTCCTCGTGACCGCGGAGGACCTCCGGCTCGCCGGAGCCGTCGGCTCGCCACACGCGCGCGGTGCCGTCCCAGGAGGCGGTGACGACGCCGCGCCCGTCCGGCGAGAACGACACCGACACGACCCTCCCCGCGTGACCGAGGAGGACAACCGCCTCGCCGGAGCCGTCGGCTCGCCACACACGTGCGGTGCCGTCTTCGGAGCCGGTGACGACGCTGCGCCCGTCCGGCGAGAACGACGCCGACACGACCCCCCATTCGTGACCGAGGAGGACAACCGCCTCGCCGGAGCCGTCGGCTCGCCACACGCGCGCGGTGCCGTCCAAGGAGGCGGTGACGACGCTGCGCCCGTCCGGCGAGAACGACGCCGACACGACCCTCCCCGCGTGACCGCGGAGGACAACCGGCTCGCCGGAGCCGTCGGCTCGCCACACTCGCGCGGCTCCGGCGGTGACGACGCTGCGCCCGTCCGGCGAGAACGACGCCGTCTCGTGACCGCGGAGGACAACCGGCTCGCCGGAGCCGTCGGCTCGCCACACGCGCGCGGTTCCGTCCGAGGAGGCGGTGACGACGCTGAGCCCGTCCGGCGAAAATGACGCCGACACGACAGTCTTCTCGTGACCGCGGAGGACAACCGCCTCGCCGGAGCCATCGGCTCGCCACACGCGCGCGAATCCGTCCGAGGAGGCGGTGACGACGCTGCGCCCGTCCGGCGAGAACGACGCCGACTTCACCCCGCTCTCGTGACCGCGGAGGACAACCGCCTCGCCGGAGCCGTCGGCTCGCCACACGCGTGCGGTTCCGTCCGAGGAGGCGGTGACGACGCTGCGCCCATCCGGCGAGAACGACGCCGACACGACCTCCTCCTCGTGACCGCGGAGGACCTCCGGCTCGCCGGAGCCGTCGGCTCGCCACACGCGCGCGGTCCCGTCCCAGGAGGCGGTGACGACGCTGCGCCCATCCGGCGAGAACGACGCCGACACGACCGGATCCTTCTCGTGACCGCGGAGGACCTCCGGCTCGCCGGAGCCGTCGGCTCGCCACACACGTGCGGTGCCGTCTTTGGAGGCCGTGACGACTCTGCGCCCGTCCGGCGAAAATGACGCCGACACGACAGTCTTCTCGTGACCGCGGAGGACAACCGCCTCGCCGGAGCCATCGGCTAGCCACACGCGCGAGGTTCCGTCCGAGGAGGCGGTGACGACGCTGCGCCCGTCCGGCGAGAACGACGCCGACACGACCTCAGCATCCTTCTCGTGACCTCGGAGGACAACCGGCTTGCCGGAGCCGTCGGCTCGCCACACGCGCGAGGTTCCGTCCGTGGAGGCGGTGATGACGCTGCGCCCGTCCGGCGAGAACGACGCCGACACGACCACAGCATCCTTCTCGTGACCGCGGAGGACAACCGGCTCGCCGGAGCCGTCGGCTCGCCACACGCGCGCGGTTCCGTCCGAGGAGGCGGTGACGACGCTGCGCCCGTCCGGCGAGAACGACGCCGACACGACCACAGCATCCTTCTCGTGACCGCGGAGGACAACCGGCTCGCCGGAGCCGTCGGCTCGCCACACGCGCGCGGTGCCGTCCCAGGAGGCGGTGACGACGCTGCGCCCGTCCGGCGAGAACGACGCCGACTTGACCATCCCCTCGTGACCGCTGAGGACAACCGGCTCGCCGGAGCCGTCGGCTCGCCACACACGCGCGGTACCGTCTTTGGAGGCGGTGACGACACTGCGCCCGTCCGGCGAGAACGACGCCGACACGACCTCAGCATCCTTCTCGTGACCGCGGAGGACAACCGGCTCGCCGGAGCCGTCGGCTCGCCACACGCGCGCGGTGCCGTCCCAGGAGGCGGTGACGACGCTGCGTCCGTCCGGCGAGAACGACGCCGACGTCACCCACTTCTCGTGACCGTGGAGTATTGAAATGAGCGCCGGTCGAGCTACGGCCTCGACCGCCAACTGAAATCAACCCTCGGATGCGCCCGGCTCCTCCTCCTCGGCCAGGATGAGGTCTGCGGAATTGAGATCATTCCCCATCAGAGCCAGGCGCACCCCGGCGACCCGCTGGGCGCTCAGCGCGCGCTTCGCCTCGTTTTGTGCTCGCTCGGCCTCCTTGTTCGCGCGCTCGGCCTCCGCGAGCGCGGCCTTCTCTGCGTCGGAAGCCTGCTTCGCAGCTTCTTCTGCGTCCGCCTCGGCGCCCAGCGCCCAGATCCCGAGGCCGATGGACAGCAGGAGCATCACCGAGAGCGAGGAGATCACCGCGATCACCCGCCGTCGCTGGCGTCGGCGCTGGGCCTCGCGCTCCGCCTCGACTCGCCTGCGCTCCGCCTCGCTGGCCTCGACGAACGCACGCACCGGCGCGTCGACATCGTCGCCGTTCTTCTCCACAAATTCGAGGGCTCGATCGAGCCTTGTGCCGGTGAGCGAGGTCTGGTGCTCGGACCACACCCGCAACCCTCTCGAGCTCCGCGAGCTTTTCGCGATCCTCGCCGATCCAGCGCCGAAGCACGCCCCAGCGCCGGATCAGCGCCTCGTGGGCGATCTCGAGGGTCTGCGTCTTCGTGTGCTCGTCCTCGCTGCGGACCACCAGGCGCGCGTCGACCAGGCGGGCCAGAGCCGCCTCAAACACGGCGCGCCGAGCCTCGTCCCCGGACGGCTGGATCTGGGTGAGCTGGACGCGGCGGCGCGTATCGACGGCCTCGTCGTCGCGGGTGTCGACCAGCCGCACGAGGATCTTCCGCGCCTGCCGCTGCTGCTCCGGGGCCAGCCCTCCTACGAGCTCATCGGCGTCCCTCTCCAGCGCGCCGACGAGGCCGCCCATCGCCTCGTAGGCGTCGGCCGTCAGAGTGTCACCGTCGCGCTGCGCCCACAGGCGCCCGAGGGCGTATTGCAGGAGCGGCAGGGCGCCCGGCTCCGCGCCGACGTCGGCGAGGATCCGGTCGAGCAGGCCAGGCGCGAAGCGGAGGCCGACCCGCTCGGCGGGGCGCTCCAGGACGTCGCGCACTTGTTTGGGATCCATGCGCGCCACGGCGACCCGGTGGGCCTCGTCGTAGGCGACGCGGTCGAGGCTGAGGCCGGCGTCGTCGAGCACGAGGTCGCCGCAGCGGCCGAGGAAGTCGACGCGTAAGGTGACGATGACGTGGAGCCCAGTGTCGAGGCTCGCGAGGGACCAGAGTCGCTGGGCGAACGCCGCCCGCTCCGCGGGGTCCTCGGTATGGGTGAAGAGCTCTTCGAACTGGTCGACGATCAGGAGGAGCGGCCTCCCAGCGGGCGCGCCTGGGAGGAGCGCCGCGAGTGTGGCGCTAGGAGTCGCGCCCGGCCGCATGGTCTCGATGACCCAGGGACCCTCGCGTGTCGGCTTCAAGCGACCGACTTCGGGCACCACACCCGCGAGGACCACGGACGACTTGCCGGTGCCCGACGCGCCGTAGACGACGAGGAAGCGTGGCCGTCGGTTGTCGATGAGGGCCTGCATGTCGGCGATGGCCTCCTCGCGCTCCGCGTCCCGGCCGAAGAAGAAGCGGCGGTGCTCGGGCTCAAACGCGCGCAGGCCGCGATACGGGCAGAAGACGACCGGGCGGGTGTCGTCGCCGTCGGCCTCGCGGGCGTAGAGCTGGAGGCTCGCCCAGTCGAGGTGCTGCGTGAGGCGGGCCAAGCGGGCGCGGGCGAGCGGGAGGGCGCGCTCGAGCGGGTGCAGATCGACGAGGAGCGCGCGATACAGAGCTTCGGCGAGGATGTTCGAGCCAGCGACCGAGAGCGGGTAACGGGAGGCGACGACCGACTGGATCCCGCCGCGATGGAGCGCCTGGGCGACGCTGCCGAGGTGATTGCCCGGGTCGCCGATGTTGCCGCCGTCGCACGCGGCGAGCACGACCAGACGTAAGGTCTTCGTGTGGGGGCGAGGAGCTGGCGAAGGCGCCCACCGTCGACGACGCTCGAGTTGCCCTCTTCGTCGCCGAGCACGAGGCCGAAGGTCGCGCCGGCGCGGCCCCCGTGGCAGAGCAGGTGAAGCGCCGCGAAGGGCCGACCCGCGGCCTCGGCGTGCTCGAGCACCTCGGCGAGGTGCGCCGCGGAGACATGAGCGATCACATCGTTCGACGGGTCGAAGAGGACATGCCCTTCGAGACATGCGCCCGAGATCGCCCGCTGGTGCTCGACGGCAGGGACGGCCCCGCCCGCGGCGGACCAGGCGAAGAGCACCCGCCCGCCCTCTGGCCGCGGCGAGGGGAGCTCCGCGGCGGTGGTGGTCCCGGGCCACTCTTGGCGGAGAATGACGCTGGGCAGCTCGCCGAGGTGGTGGCCCGCGGCGCCGACGGTGAGCAGCTCCCAGGGGAGCGCGTAGAGCTCGGCGGCGTTCGATCGGAGGGTTACGAGGACCGGGCGCCCGGCCTCGCTAGCGGCCCGGATCTGCTCGCTGAGGGCCTTCCAGCCGGTCGGTCGCAGCGCCTTCTGCATAAGATCGCCGACGCGCTGGAGGATCGCCGGGTCGCGCCCCGGCCTGCGGATCACCTCGAGATCCGCGAGCAGCTGCGGCGACCACGGGATCTCAAGCCGATCGAGGCTGCCCGCGGAGCCACGCAGGATGTAGCCCTGCGGCTCGAAGCGAAACGCATACGGGTCGTCTGGCTCGGCGATCCGGGTGAGCTCGAGGACGATCGACAGCGGGGGAGGCATACGAGCAGGAGCAAGAATTTTGACAGGAGGGGACGTGCTGGTCCTGCGGAGCCCCCATCCGATCATCGTCGCACGCCGCGACCGGCGCAACGCAACGTTCGCGCGCTGCCAACACCGCGAAGAACGAGCCCGCTCGCTCGCCGACACCCGGCAGGCCGATCACTCGTTTCCGCTCCTTAACCTCTTGGCCTCGCCGGATCGTCGCCTTAGCACCTCGGCGAGGAACTGGTCGGACGTGGCACAGACCCCAGATTGACGGTCCGACCGGCCCATGGGCATGCTCGGCGCCATGGGCATCCTCAAGTCCTTCACCGACGAGCTTCGCAAGGTCCAGGCCGAGCGCGAGGCTCAGCTCCTCCTCGAGGTCCTCCGTCGTCGCCTCGGCGATCTCACCTTCGGGGACCTCGCGGCGCTGATCACCAGTCCGCTCGGCAAGAAGCTGGCCGTCGTCAAGGTGAGCGAGGCGTTCGCTGTGGCGACCGCGAGCTCTCCAACCGTCGTGACCACCCCCGCGGTGGAGGAGACGCGCACCTCGCCCGCTGCTCCGAAGGCGGCGAAGACCTCATCCAAGAAGGCGAGCAAATCGAGCCGCGCGAAGCCAGACCGCAAGGCGAAGGGGAAGGCGGCGAAGCCCAGCAACCCCCGGGAGCCCAAAGCTGCGAAGGCCCCGAAGGCTGAGCGGTCGGCGAAGAAGTCGACGAAGAAGACCGCGGCAAAGAAGAGCACGAAGGCCCTGGCGTCGGCGAAGCCGGCGACGACACCGAGCTCCGCGGCCGAAGGTCGCAAGGACGCGGCGGCGGCATCGAGCACCCCGCCGCAGGCGACGGGTCCGCGCGAGGTCTCCGCCCGGACCGCGGAGGGCAGGATCGCTTACGGCAATCTGATCGTCGCGGCCCTGCGTGAGGCGGGTGACTGGATCTCGGGGACGGCTCTCCGCGCCAAGGTCGGTGGGAGCAGCGATCAACTGCGGTTGGGACTGAGCCGCCTCGCGGCCGAGGGGATGATCACCCGGATCGGCGAGCGCGATGCGACTCGGTACAAGCTGAGCGGCTGAGCCTTCGGCGGCGGCTGGCGTCGTCCTCATCCTCGTCCTCGACCCCTAGGGGCAGGTCGGTGGCTCGCAGGTCGGCGCCGCCAGGCGCGGCTCCGGTCGTCGCCACAGCCAGACGCCGACCAGGCTCATCATCAGGGCGGACGCCCCGTGGGCCCAGGGGTTGGCGGCGACGAGCAGCAGGATCACCAGGCACAGGGCCATGCTGATGGTCGCGGCCCATTTGGCCTGGCGGCTGACCGCGCCGTTGCTCTGCCAGTCGCGGATCATCGACCCGAAGATGCGATGGGCCAGCAACCATTGGTGCATGCGCCGCGAGCCGCGGGCCGCGGCCCAGGCGGCCACCAGGACGAAGGGCGTGGTGGGCAGCCCCGGGAGCACCACGCCCAGCATCGCTAGACCCAGCGCGGTCCAGGCGACGAGCAGCCACAGCCAGCGCAGGCCAGTGGGGGCGGGATCGGTGGGGGCGTCGCGGCTCACCCCGCCAGTTTGCAGCCGATGAGCTGCCCATATTCGGCAGGCTGGCAAATTTCCCACACGAAACTTCAGCGCAGCGCGGGTCGGGATCGCATGGCTCGCCGATGCCTCTTCGACGAGCTCGTGCCGTAGCGCGCTGGCGTCGGCCACCCTTGCGGTTACCCCGGTATCGCGGCAGTCTCGCGCTCGATGAGCGGAAACGAGCTACAGATCCCACCATTGACCCGTGCTGCCGCGCGGATCATCGGCGGGCGTTTTCCTGTGGTTGACGAGCTGGGGCGCGGGGGACCGGTGTGGTCCACCGCTGCGTGGATCTGGAGCTCGGTCGCTTCGCGGCGGTGAAGGTGTTCTCCCTCTTCGAGGGGGACGGGGCGGAGTTCGATGACGCGCGGCGCCGATTTGTCGATGAGGCGCGGCTGCTGGCCAGCTCGCGGCACCCGCAGATCGTCGAGATCTTCGACTCCGGCCTGACCCCGGAGGGCGCGCCCTATATCGCGACGGAGCTGCTCAGCGGCCCTGTTCTTTCGGGCAGGGGGCCGATGGACTGGCGGGATGTCGTGGAGATCGGGGTGCAGGTGGCGCAGGCGTTGGTGGCGCTGCATGGACGCGGGATCATCCATCGGGACATCAAACCCGCGAATATCCTGGCGGTCGGGCCCGCGGCGACGGGGCCGCTCTTTATAAAAGTCATCGACCTGGGGATCGCGAAGGTGCTCGACTGGGCGCGGGTCAATCCCGAGTTGACGAGGCGCTTTCGGGCGCGCGAGACGAGGCTCGGTGAGATCTTGGGTACGCCGGGCTACGTCGCACCCGAGGCGGGACAGGGACCTGCCGATCCGCAGCTCGACGTCTTCGGGCTCGGGGTGACGCTCTATCAGCTCTGCACCGGGGTGAGCCCTGGACATGGGCCGATGAGACCGCTGCGTGAGCTGGTTCCCAAGGCGCCCGCGCTGCTCGAAGAGTTGCTCTCCGCGATGCTGTCGGCCGATCTCGATGAGCGGCCAAAGACCGCGTTGATCGTGCTCGATCGCCTGCTCGCGGTCCTCGCAGCGGCGAGTGAGACAGGCACGCCCGCGCAAGGGCAGCGGATCTTCGCCCAAACATTTGAGCTGATCGACGTGCTCGGCAGCGGCGCGCGATCGACGGTGATCCGCGGCTATGACCGCGTGGCGCAGCGCGAGGTCGCGATCAAGGTTCTTAAAGATGAGCTCAGGGGCGACGCGGAGGAGCGGCGGCGCTTCGCGGTGGAGGCGATGCTGCTCGGGCGCTTGGATGACCCGGCGATCCCGCGGATCTACGGCGGCACGATCGACACGGCGGGCGACGATGACCCTGTCTTTTTGGTCATGTCGGTAGCCACAGGCGAGCTGGCGAGTCGGGTCGGCTTCGGCCGCGAGCCCTTGGTAGTGTCTGAGGTGATCGAGGCGGGAAAACAGCTCGCGCGCGCTCTTGTCAAAATTCACGAGATCGGGGCGCTGCACCGCGATATCAACCCCTCGAACGTGCTGGTAGAGCGCGGGCCGAAGCTGCGCGCGAGCTTGATCGATCTTGGGATGGCGGAGCTGACGCCGCGCTTCTATGCGGTCGATCGGCGCTACATGACGCCGCCAGAGCGGCGCGCGGCATGCCCGCGCGATCTGGAAAATCTTAAAGAACCTCGAGTGGACGGCGCCGGAGGTGCGCCTTGGTGCGCCGTGGTCCCCGCTGTGTGATGTGTTTTCGTTGGCCTTTGTGCTGTTTCGGCTGGCGACGGGCAAGGTACCGTGGCGGACGGGAAGCGCGCAGGTGGCCTCCTTGGAGGCGTGGATGCCGGGCTGTCCCGAGGGCCTCAAAGAGGCGTTCGCTGGGGCGCTGGCGCTGAATCCCGCGCAGCGGCTGGATGCTGCGGGCTTGCTGGATGCGCTGGAGCTGGCGGAGGAGGAGCTGCGCGAGGAGCAGATCGTGCAGATGGAGAAGGCGCGCGCGGCAGAGCTGGCGACCGTCGGCGCGGAGGAGCCCCCGACGCAAGATGTGGAGCGGCCGACCGCCGGCGCGGATCCCTCGCCACCGCTGGATCCACTGCAACACCCTGCGCCACGGGCCCCTCGCTGGCGAAGGGTGGTTGAGGGCATCGCGAGCGCGGCGGCACTGATCGCGATCGGCTGGTGGTCGCGAGGGCTCGCGGCGCCGCCGAAAGTCGCGCCGGTGAGTATCGCAGCATCGGCAGGCGCGAGCACGACGATGGTTGAGGAGCAGCCGCCGATCGCCGCGGTGATGAGGCGGCCTGAGCATGACGTGGCGCCGCCGATCGCCGCCGTGCTGACGACGCCGACCCCGGAGCTGCCGACGATGCGGGAGGCGCTGGAGCGCTCTGAGGCGGCTTTTGTGGGCTGCGCAGGGCTCGCCGAGGACCCTCTCCTAGTTCGCTTTGTCACCGTCGATGGCTCGGAGTCGTTTGCGTCGGTGTCGATCATCGGAGCTCCGACCGCGGAGGTCGAGGGCTGCGTCGCGGCGCTTGCGTCGTCCATCCGCTTCACCCCTTCCGTCGCGTTGTCCTTGATCAAGGAGTACTTGCCGTGAAAAAGTCGACCCGTACGATCCACGGGAGCCCCGCGTGGGGGCTCATGCTGATTTTGAGCGCAGAGACCCCGCGGGTCGCGCTTGCGCGACCAGGAGCGCCTCAGCAGGGAAATTGTGAGCTGGCCGATCATACATGTCAGGCCGAGCGCTGGCAGCGTAAGGCCGCATCCGCGACCTCGCCGAAGTTCAAGGCGGTCTACCTGCACGCGGCCTTTCTCTCCTACCTCGCGCGCTTCGACGAATCAGGCGATACCCGAGCGCTGTGCTCCGCTCACCGCGCGCTGCACCGGAGCTTGGAGATCGAGGATCAGCCAGCAGAGCAGCGGACCTCCTTCGAGGCCGCGCGCGCGGAGCTGGTGTCGCGCGAGAAGCAGCGTGGGGTGCGGTGTGGATCGGGTCAGCGAGCGTCGAAGAGCAATGCGCCGATCGTGGCGACAGTGAGCGAGCCGGCGACGCCGACGAGCGAGTTGGATCCACCGCCGCCATTTCTGGCGGTGGGGCCGGCATCGGGCGTCAAGGTAAACGAAGTCCTCGCGGCCGAGCCGAGCGCCGACACCTCGCCGCCTGTACCCCCAGAGGAGCACGCCGCCGCGTCGATGACGTCGAGCCCCCTGGCGCCACAGGTCGACGCTCGGGGCGACGCGAGCCGCCCGCTGACGATCGGTGGTGCCGTCATGCTGGGCCTGGGCCTCTCCCTCGGCGGCGTCGCGGCCTACGCAGGCGCTCGTTCGTCGGCCTTGGCGCGTGAGGGGCGTGAGATCCAGGCCATGTCGGCGATCATGCCGCTCGATGACGCGGCGCTGCGCGAGGACGTGGCGCTCGCCGACGGATACCGCACGTGGACATCGGTCACGATCGCGACGGCGATCACCGGCGGGGTCGCAGTGGTCATCGGCGCGACGCTGCTCGGGGTCGGTCACCACCGCAAGAAAAGGCCACCGATGGCCCTGATCCCCACCGGCAAGGGCCTTGCCCTTCATGTGCGTTTTTGAGCAGTATCGGACCGGCACACGAGCATGAGCACAGCACACCGCAGCAGCACCCTCCTGATCGTCGCATGTGCGCTCGCCGCCTGTGAGCCGCCCTGGCACCCGCTCCACCAGTGGGAGGAGAGCGAGACGTCCACCGAGAACAGCACGAGCAGCGGCGAGCTCACCGGCTTGGTGACAGGCACCTCAAGCGACGTGACCAGCGACGACAGCAGCGGCTCAGCGAGCGAGAGCGCAGGTGAGACCGGCGACGAGACCACCGAAGCAGCGACCGGCGAGCCGATCGAGCCGCCGACGATCCTCGACGTCGAGCTGACGCCGAACCCGATCGTTTTTAACGGGCTGATCGCGGTGACCGTGAACGCCGTGCAGTCCGAGGGCGTGCGCATGACGCTCGCGGACGGCGTCGAGGTGGAGCTGGACGCAGCCGACGAGCCCGGCGTTTTTGCAGGAGAGATCGCGGTGACGAGCGGTTTTTTAAATGGCTCACACCTCGCCCTGCTGACGCCGTGGGCCGGCGAAGGCGAGGGCGAGGCGGTGGAGGCGAGCTACACGATCGCCCTGCCGACCCCCGGCTCAGAGCTGTACTGGGAGACAGGTGATCTGATCGGCGCCGGTCAAGTGGCGGCGATGGCCGTCCTGCCCGACGGGTCGATCCTCGAGCTGGGCCAGCGTTTGGTCGACGGCAAGTCGCGCTGCTACCTGCGGCAGCGCGACAAGGGCGGCGGCTGGAAGCAGGATGAGCTGGTCGAAATTCTGCCGGCGATGGACTGCCTCGCCGTGGACATCAAGGTGTCGCCGTCGGGCTCGATCTTCGTGCTGGCGAAGCGCGTGCTCAACAACGAGATCCGCTGGTGGCTCGGCGAGATCGAGGCGTGGGGCGCGAGCCCGGTCCACCGCGGGCTCGGCGAGAAGAACCAAAATGCGGCTGCGCTCGCGGTCCATGGCTCGGGCATGGTGGCCGTCTGCGGCGATGCGCCGACGCAATTTCCCGACGCGAAGGACGCGGCGGCATGGCTGGTGCGACCGAAGCTGCCGGGGGAGGCGTGGACGTTTGACTACCGACCTGAGGGCTTTAACCCGCACGAATTCGCGGAGACGACGCGGGACTGTGCCTTCGCGGGCGACACACTTGTGATGGTCGGGGAGGCGCGGGGTAAGCATGAGAAGCTCAAGCCCGACCCCGTCGACCGCCACTTCTTGCTCCGATTCGAGACGATGGCCAAGACCGCTGACTGGACGGTCGCAGGCGGTCAGGTCGACCTTCAGAGCGGGGCGACGACGGTTGTCGTCGATGACCAGGGGCGTTACTGGACGGGCGGATACGTCTGCGGCGATCCCTGCAACCAGCCGATGATGGAGCTGCGGGCCTACAGCCCCGGCGGCTCCTTGTTCTGGAAGACGCAGATCGGCGCCGTGACGAACAAGAACTGGGGCCCGCACGACCTCGTGTGGAGCCCCGCCGGCTACGCGGTGATCGCCATGGGCGGCACCATGGGAGGCGAGCTCGCGTTCGCGGTGCAAGCCTACTCGACCGCGCAGCTCGACCCCCTGTGGAGCTACAGCCGCAAGGACAACCAGTACATGTACATGGCCTACGCGCTGGCAGTCGGGCTCTTCGGCGAAGTCTACGCCGGTGGGTTCGCCATGAGCGGGTACCCTGCGGTGGCCTACATCGCCGGCTGACAGCTGCTCGCCTCACCGCTCACCTGCATCAGCCGGGGATGTATAGGGAGCACGCAACGTCCACAAGATCCGTCGCCTGATCAAACGCTCCCTCGAACGGCTCATCACCATCCGCTACGAGGTGATACGGGTACTTCTTGACGAGCTCGCAGATGCGGTCGTGGGGGGGGCAAAGTGGATCACGAATGTTCAGCATCACGACGGCCCCGGCGTCGCCCTTCTTGGCCTTGAGTACGTTCGCGGACCAAGTGCCGGGATCCCACTTCGAGCCGTCATCAAGACCGCCGATGAAGGTGACCATCAGCAGCGCGTCGTCGCGAAGGAAGCCGGCGTTACAGCCGCCCGGTGCGTTGATCTCGGGCTTCATCGCCATCGTCAGGGCTTCGCCCATGAGGTCGGTACCGCTGATCCCGAGCTTGGCGACGCAGGCGAAGGTCTCGGCGAGGTTCGGCTGCTCCTTGGTCAAGTACCGCCGGCCACCCGCGATCTTGCAGGGCGTGTTGGATGCGTACGCTCCGGCGGCGAAGACGTTACCAGCGCCGATGGTCCGGTCACAGGTCGTAAGCTGGTCGAGAAGATCGCAGGGGTAGTCGGGCACTTCATCACAGGTGCCGTTCTGATCGCACTTCGGATCGCAGGTCACTAGGCCCCAGGTGTGGTCGCCATCGATGACCATGATGTGGAAGTCGAAGTCGGCGAACTTCGCCTCGATCGTCTCGATGAACTTCGGAAAAGCCGCGATGAGCTGCTCCTGCGCGCTCTTCATGCTGCCGTGGCGCGAGATCACGAAGAGGAAGTCGATCTTGCCCTTGCAGCCGGGAGGCTTCGTGTCGGCGGTGTCGCTGTCGGTTGTGTCGGGGCCGACGTCGTAGATCAGCGTCGTCGCGTCGGTGGTGGGGCTGCTGTCGTCGGTGCTCGCGCTGGTTGTCGCCGAGCTGGCCGTGGAGCTAGCGTTGGCGGTCGCAGACAGATCGGTGGTGAAGGCGTCGGTGCTGCCGCCCGTGCTGCCACCCGCCCAGGTATCGGGCACGGAGAGGCCGGTGGTTGTGTCGCTGCCGCTGGGCGTGCAGGCGAGCCCGAGCACGAGCGCTGTGCCGAGGTGCTGGGGCGCGGAAGGTCGGGGGGGAAGAGCCATCGCCGACGGCGAGTGTAGCGCGGTCTCGCGCACGTACACAGGGGGCGGGGGAGCCAACGTCCCCCGCGAGACGCTTGAGGATCCACGAACGGGGTGGCCCTCATCCGCGGTTGAGGAATTCGGTGATGAGGCGGGTGACTTCGGGGTGCGCTCGAAGTCAGGCGTCAGAATCCCGTCGCGGATCCAGGCGTTGATCTGGCGGGTTGGGATCCGTCGAGGAGCGCTTCGCTTCGCTGCTAGCTGCTTGAGGGATCTGTGTCGGCGGTTACATGGTCGACTCGATGTAAATCCGGTGGGGGCAGGATAACGCTGTACAGTTGCTCTGGGCGGGGCAGTTGAGAAAAGGGTGTGTTTGTTCGCCGAATTTACTGATTGCTCGGCCTTTTCGAGCGTGGTAGGTGGAAATCATGTTCACTCAGCTCTGTATCAAACGATCGATGCCGCTCATTTTCACCCTCTGCGCCCTGGTGGCCTGCGATACCGATGAATTCGAGCCGCGCGACGCGGAGGAGGCGGTGGACGCGGAGGAGGACGCAGTGAGGCCCGCCGAGCTTGTGGCGGGGGATGAAGTGGCCGAGCAGGCTGATGATGCGGATGTGGACGCTCCGGGTGATGTGGAGATGGACATCCCGACCGAAGATCGCAGCAACTGCGCGAGCAAGTGCGCAGGGTACGCGTTCTGCTTCTGGGAGCAGCCGAGCTGCACCGGCACGCGCATTGCCTTTGCTGGCGGCACTGAGTTCGACTTCAAATACGGCGCAGGCTTCATGTCCTTCTACAAGCGGACCGGCACCGTGAGGATGGCGCTCCACCGAGGCACCCAGTGCCTTCCCGTTGGGTCCGGAGCAGCATCAATGTCCCTCGCGCTCCCATACTACCGGGCACAGTGGGGCAAGAACTGCCCCTAGCTGAGGGCGGCCCGCAGATCGCGGAGGCGAGCCTAGGGTGTGCGACGGCTAACCAGAAGGCGCCGCCGTATGGCGCTGCTCGAGCTTCGAGCGATCGCCTCCGCCAAGAAGGGCGCGCCCGGCTTTCTGCGGTCGCTGCTCACGCGCCCCTCCGCCGGGCTGTTCTGGCTCTTCGTGCCGACGATCGTGCTCGTGCGCGTCGATCTCAAGGGCACGGACGTGCCCGACAGGACTCGCGGCTCGGCCGTGAGGGTCACTCGCGGCCGCGCCGGAGCCCGGATCCAGGCGGGCCAGCGCGAAGCGCTCCCGTGCTCGAGCGGCGCCCGGTCGATCCAGTCGAAGTCGGCGAGCGGCCGGACGCCGCCGCTCGTCCCGCGCGCTCCTGCTCTCGAGCCTGCGCCGAGTCCGAGCCCTCAGAAGCCTCTCGCGAATCCGCCCAAGGGAGATCTCTTCGGAGAGATCTCCCATTTTTTTTCATCTGCTCACAACCGCCCCATTCTCGCGCGCGCGATCGCCCTGGGGGTCCTCCTCCGCCACGCGGGCGGCATCGAGCCCTACGCCTCGCGATTTCGCGCATTTGCCGCGTGAGCGCCGCGCGCAATCGAGAGACCCCCGCGCGAAGGTGAGCGACCCGCGCGCGAATGTCCCCGATCCGCGCGCAGTATCAATCGCGCCGCGGTCGTCCTCGCTCGCGCATAAACGCAGATTTGCGCCACACTGGCGCATATTTGCACCAGGCCAGCGAGCCGGGGACGATCTCGATCCTTGAGGAAGACCTCATCGCTGGTGATCCTCCGGCGCGATGTCCGCCTCCGTCCTCATCCGAAGCATCGACGAGTACAACAGCGTCCTTGGGGCCCTCCAGAGCCGCACGCCCGACCACAAACGGCTACCGATTGACAGCGCCCTCGCTGTTCTCCGCGATCTTGACCTCCTCCCCGAGTGGGAGAGCGGCGCCCAGATCCGGGACAAGTTGGTCCAGGCCGACCAGGGCCTCACCGCCGCCAAGCTCAGCCGGAAGCTGAACGGAGCCATCAAGCGCAACACGCTGACGCAGATCCGCAGGGGTCGGCGCGGCCTCAGCTTTCAGCTCGCCTGTCTCTGGTCCGGGGGGCTGACGGTCGAGTTCGAGGACCCAGAGCTTGCGGAGAAGCTGCGCGAGCGCGGCCTCACGGTGAGCGAGAGCGCGTCCTCGCTGCCGCCGCTGTCCCCTCCGCTTGACCCCGGCGCGGCGCCGCCCGACGACCACGCCAATGTCGCTCCCGACCTTCGCGCCGAGGCCGAGCGAAATTACGTCAACGCGGCGGTGTCATCGGTGGTGTTCTGCCCACGAACCGGACAGATAACGGTGACACTCGTCCATGAGTCCACCGCGATCGGTGTCAACGTCGTCGACGGGGCTCGTTCTCAGCACCGTAGCGGTGTCAACGCCGACGAGGCGGCGCGCCTACAGTACAAATTCGGTGTCGTTGCCGACGAACCGCGGGAGCTCGCGGCGCGTGAGGAAGAGGTCCAGAAGCAGGAGTTCAAGGTGGCTCGCCGGGCGAAGCGGGCGCGGGGTGTGCTCCAGAGGGAGGCGAGCCTCGCGGAGAAGGAGAAGGCCATTGCCACCCAGCAGCTTGCCCTAGACCGGGAGGCAGCAGAAGTGGCTGCAAAGCGGGTTGAAGTAGGTTGGGAGGTAGCCGCCAAGCGGGCTGAGATCGAGCGGCAAGCGGAGTTTGCGGAGATGAAGAGGGCCGCTCAGAGGGACGCGCTGGAGAAAGACGTGAAGGCCACGAAGGCCGAGCTGGAGAAGGACGTGAAGACCACGAAGGCCGCGCTGGAGCAGGAAGTGAAGGCCACGAAGGCCGAGCTGGAGCAGGAAGTGAAGGCCACGAAGGCCGCGCTGGAGCAGGACGTGAAGGCCGCGAAGGCCACGCTGGAGCAGGAAGTGAAGGCCGCGAAGGCCGCGCTGGAGCAGGAAGCGAAGGCTCAGAAGACCGAGTGGGAGAAGATCGAGGCGGAGAAGGCCCGCCTGGCCCAGCTCGACGCCGAGATTCAGGAGAAGATGGCCAAGAGCCAAAAGTTGATGAGAACGGTCGCGGAGCGGTCCCGGAGCCTCATGGAGGCGCCGGTCACCAACCCGACGCTCGCGGCGATCGTGGAAGTCGTGAAGGAGGCAACGAAGAAATGAACGGCACAGGAAAATCCGTAGATATGACGATGGACCAGGAAGAAGCCGCCGAGCGGACGGTCATGGCCACCCTCTGGAAGGTGTTAGGCCAGATCCGCGCGGACGAGCGTCACGGCCTCGCCGCCAGACTTCTCAAGCGGGCCACGGATCCCGAGAAGTTCATGGCCGAGCTCGATCGCCTCCTGAGCGGCACCTGGCGGGATAACGCCATCCTCGGCGTCTCCGCTGTTGCTGGCGTCGTGGCGGGCTCGCTCCTCGGCCGCGCGACCTCTGGCGTCAAGAGCATCGGCCCCGTCCCCCCCATCGCGCTCTTGGGGCTCCTCGGCGTCGGCGGCGGCCTGTTTTTAAAAGAGACCCTCACCTTCCGTAACACCCTCAACCTCGGCGGCCTCATGTTCAGCGCTGGCGCCGTGCTTCAGAAACTCCTGGTGTCGTGATGAAAGCTCTCTTCCGCATCGATCAAGTCCTCCGCGGCGACGCCCCCACCGTCGCCCTGCTCGGCACCGACGGCGACGGCCGCGAGGTCCGCCTCGAGGTCCCCTCCGCCGCCGTCGGCGCCCTCCGCCCTGGCGGGGTCCTCGTGCTCGACTGGTGGATCGGCTCGTTGCCCATCGACACCACCGCGACCGTTCGCCCCAGCAGCGCCCCCCAAGGCGCCGAGGCCGCGCCGGTGATCACCACCAACAACGCCAGCGCCACGGTCGTCGAACCCACGGGCGCGGAGACCGGCGCCACACGTGGCCAAGCGCTCGGCGACGACATCAACGAAGATCTGCTCCAAGCGGAGTTCCGGCGGATGTTCGGGGTGATCCCCGGCTTCACCGCCTAGCCGCCGCGCAGCGACCGAGAGAATCTGACAGCGAAAACTGATGAGGGGGCGACGCCCCATAGGATGAAAACACCAACGTAGCAGCACCTCGCCATGAGCGGGGAACGGAGAGTCACGCGATGAATCAAGACATTATGCTCCCTGAACAATACTCAGACGCGACCCGCCACGAGGCCATGCGCCGGATCTGCCACGTCCTCGGGATCAGCCCCGAAGACCTCGCCCTCTTGCGGGCGATGACCGATCGTCTCGGCCGCGTCGAGAGCGGCTGCAACTCGGTGACCCGCCGCTGCGACGACCTACAGAACATGATGCGGCAGTCGTGTTGCCCGGCCAACATGCTCTACTCGCAGGTCACGATCGACGAGTACTCCCACAAGGCTCAGGTCAACGTCATCAAGCCCGTGATCGGCCTGGGCGGCGACTACGTCGACGACTACCCCGTCCCGCCCAAGAAGAAGATCCGCCTCGTCCACGAGCAGCGCCCCGGCTACTCGCCCGTCGATATCACGATCGCGCTCAGCATCGCCAACCAGGGCAACAACCTGCTCGACATCGTCGTCCGCCTGTACGTCTCCACGAAGCCCGAGGGCCCCGGCACGCAGATCGGCAGCGAGTACCGCGGCTTTCAGTTCTTTACCAACGAGGGAGGGGTCACCCCCGTCAAGTTCCCCCTCTACCAGAACTCCCCCGTCACCGTCGGCTCCAAGGAGTACCTGATCATCGAGCTCGAGCACGTCGGCACCGCCAACAACCTCACAAGCGCGTTCGCGAGCGTGAGCGTCAACAACGCCGGCTGGTACGCCGCCTGCGGCCCCGACGTCTGCCGGTAGGAAGGAGCCGACCATGGGATCCGAACCGATTACCTTCAGGCTGCGCAAAGAGGGCGACTTCGACGGCCTCACGAAGATGCAGCAGAGGCGCAGCAACTTCCAGATCGTCACAGGTCGCGTCTATGAGCTCGATCTCACCGGCCCCGCGGGCCAGATCGACGGCGATTCTTCGGCGTTTTTCGGACGTCACGCCCAAGCTCATCGGCGTCGCCAGCTCGAACTGGAACCCGCAGAACGTCGCCCGGATGCTCGCGAAAGACAACCCCGACATCTTTCGCGAAGAGGTCGACCTCACCCCACACATGGCCTACCTCGTCATGTACCCCGGCGACACCCTCGCGATCCGCACGCAAGACGGCGGGCGCGTCTGTGTGCAGATCGTGGTCACCGAGCTCGCCGAGAGCGAGCACGTGTCCCTCGCCCTCGGCACCCCGCCCGAGCCGCAGTGGCGGCGCTTCCGGCTGATCCGCGACCTCTCCGGCGGCTTCTCGCACCTGCCGCTCAACAACACCTACTCGCCGCCCTTCCATTGGGATCCCGGGCTCAGCATGCTGGTCACCAACGCCATCGGCGACGGCCCGATCCCCGCGCGCGATCTCTGCATGTACCCCACCTTCCAGGGGTGCTACGTCAGCGTCCGCTACGCCGGGATCAACGCGGACGCCCAGCTCCACATCGTCGACGGGGTCCTACGCGACAGCGCCCCCTACCAACCGACATCAAACCCATGCGCTGGTCGAAGGTCCACTTCGTCAGCCACGACGACCTCCTCGGCCTGTGGTCCCCCGCGCCCGTCGGCAGCGCCGTCGTGTGTGACATCGAGCTCGTGCGCGTCCAGCCCGGCGATCGCCTCAGCGGGCGCTACGCGAACGATCTCTAACCCAGCAGCACAAGCAACAAAGAAGAGACCCGAACCATGTACATCGACCCCTCTCGTGTAGACATGCTCGCGCGCTACAGCGCGCGGCTCGCCGCTGCGACCCCGGAGCAGCTCAGCGCGCTCGAGGGGGAGGTCCGCCTCTTCATCGCCACGCTGTGGACTGAGGCCACCCCAGAGGCCCGCAGCCGCTTCCTGGACGCCGTCCGCCGCGTCGGCCCCCCATGCCCTGGTCGGCGGTCGTGGCGCGGCCTGGGGCCCTCCGGCGGCCGTGGAGCTGATCCTCGGCCAAGTCGACCCGGACGACGAGGGGGTCCCGAGCTACCGCCTGGACCCCAAGAGCGAGCAGGGCGAACGCGCGCTCGAGGCCCTCGCCGCCTGGGATCCGCAAACAACCCTCCAAGCCCTCGGCGCCCCCGGCGGCTCGAATCAACCCCAAGACCCCGCCACGGACCCGGTGGGCGAGCCCGCTCCCAACACCACCGCGCTCGACACCGCCCCTTCATCGAACACCAACAGCCCCACCCTCAGCCGCGGCGCGATCGCCACCCTCGCGGTGATCGGCTGGGGACCGCCGCCGCGGCCATGACCGTAAGGAGCCGCTCATGAACCCCACCCTGATCCTCGGCGGACTCGCGACCGTCGGCGTCATCGGCGTCGCCGCCCTGCTCCTGCGCGACGACGAAGAACCCGCGAACCAGCTCCCCACCCCGACGCCCGCGCCCGCGCCCACCAGCGAACCCGCCCCCACGCCCGCCCCCACGCCCAACGCACCGGCCCCCAGCGACACCACCGCCGCGCTCCCCACCGCCGCCGACGTGCCCGGCTTCGATCTCGTCCGAAATTGGGGCAAGACCCCCACCAACCTGCGCCCGCTCTTCGCCCTCATGGAGCGCCGCAGCGGCATCGACGGCGCCGGCCGGATCTTCGCCACGATCGCCAAACGAGAGAGCGCCTTCGTCGCTACCGCCCTCAACGACTCCGAGGCCGAACGCAAGGCGTCACGCCGCGCCTACGACAACATGAAAGACCGCAACCCCGCGCTCGCCTACGGCATGCAGGCCGCGGAATTCGGCTCTGGTGGCCTCTTTGGCGCCCTCGCGCCCTATTTTTTGTGGACGGGAGTCCCCGAAGAAGGCGACGCCGCCCCCCTCCTGCAAAGCCCGCCGAACGTCATGTTCCTCCCCCGCGTCGCTGGCTTCGCCGCGTGCGTCTACCTCCAGCGCCTCGTCGCCCACTACCGCCTCGACGATCACCTCGACATCAAAGCCGGCTGGGCGAGCCCCTCGCTGCTCAAGGCCGATCGCGGCTCCAAGACCTACCAGGCCGTACGCGATCGTTTTAACAGCGACGCGATCGAGCTCGGCGTCGATCTCCGAGGACATCACCACGATCCCCAAAACCCTCAGCGCCGCGCGCTGGCCGGGCGTCCCCAAGCTCTTCGCCGATCTCGTCGGCCAACTCCCACCCCCTCGGACCAAGGGCTAGTCACGATCACCTGCTACGACCCCGAGCTCGACCGCTTCGCCGACGAGATCGCCGGCGACTTCGACTACCTCTCCGCCGCCGAGCGCGAGTCATGGCTCGTGCAACAGTGGACCGAGATCGCCGCGGCGATGGGCTGGTCGGAGGCCCTCGATGACACCCTCAACGGCCTCCGCCGCTGCCGCATGGGTCTTTGTGACGTCAGCACCGAAGCCCTCGCCGCCTTCCAACAACACGCCGATCGCCAACGCGAGGGCGACGTGCGCACCGATCGCGCCCGGATCCGCGACATCGCCCTCGAGCATCTTTTTACAAAAACCCGCCCTCGGAGCCTCTGGCAGGTCGTCATCAGCGCCAGCTCCCTCCCGGAAGGCGCCTGCTTCAACCTCGCCACCTGGCAGTCACCCCCCGCTCACCGCGGGCCAAGACAGCCAGCTCGAGGCTCAAACCCGCTCCGCGCCCGACCGCAGCGACCTCAACATCGTCATCCGCCCCAAGCGCGCGTTTTTGGCCGACGCCGGCCCCAGCTACTTCGGCGACGCCACCCCCGAGACCGCGCCGATCAAGAACAACGGGCCCCTCTGCGGCTGGAACACCCCGCTACGCCTCTCCCTCGGCACGTTTCCCTGGGTGTACGGCCACCGCCTCCAGTCGCCCGCGCCCGCCCTCGCCTGGAAGAGCAACGCCGCCCACCAACCCGCCCATCGCGCCCTGCAAATCGCCAGCGGGTTCTGGCAAGCCGAGGGCAACCTCCGCCAAGACGCGCGCGACGTCGTCGCCCATTGGAAGCACTGGCGCAGCGCTATCGCCGGCCCCCTCGCCGACAACCAGAGCCCCGCCCTCCGCCTCGAAAAACAGCTACTCCGCGTCCAGGGCGACGAGCACACCCTCGGCCTCAACGGCCCCCGCGGCTTCATCAGCGCCGCCGCCTTTAACTACATCCAGAGCCGCTTCGCCGCCTTCTTCGCGATGAGGCGCGCGCTGATCCGGGCCCGTCATCGCCTCATCCCCGAGCTGCGCGCCCTCGCCGATCAGAGCCCCGATCCCTGCATCGCGGCCCGGCGGCCCTTCGCGCCGCTCGCGAGGCTCGACGAGCTGCATTGACCCGTCCTCGGCGGCGGCGCCGACGCCGTCGGCCTCGATTTTTTGTGAAATGTGAAATGTGAAGTGTGAAGAGAGGGAAGGTAGGTAGGAAATGGAAAACACGAACGAAACTGACACTGACACCAAACAGGCCGCTCAGCCCGGCTCACGCTCGCTCTGGACCGCCATCGGTCTGCTCGTCTCCGGCGCGACCGGCGTCGGCGTCGGGTATTTGATCGCCAAACCCAAAAACAAGCCGCCCTGCGCCTGCAAGGTCGGGAACGGCAACGGCAACGGCAACGGCAACGGCAACGGCAACGAGAAGAACGGGTAAACCATGGCCGTCGTCGTCCTCAGCATCAAGGTCCGGGACACAGACACGGACGAGATCCAGGAGATTGTGGTCCTGGAGGCGAACGCCGCCGCGGAGCCGGAGAGCGCGTATGAGCCGAGGAGGCGACCCAACTTCGAGCGGCCTGATTTCAAGTGGAAGGGCACTGAGCACGGGGGCACTCCGCCTCATTCAAATCACAGCGCGAACACGAGCCCGAGCCTGAGCCCGGGCCCGAGCCCGAGCCGACGCCCAAAGCCAAGTCGAAGACAAAAGCCGAGCCCGAGCCCGGGCGAGCCGGAGCCGAAAACCAAGACCAAACGGAGGCCGAAGGCTCATGACTTCCCCACCGATCGGGCCCTCGACCTCGCCGTCCTCCGCGAGGTCAAGGACGGCAGCTACACCCTCGGCGCGCTGCGCAGGGCGTTCCGCGAGCGCGAGCGCGAGCTCGACCCCGTCCACATCCTCGCCGCGCTCGGCCGCCTCGTCGAGCGCGGCGACCTCATCCAGACGGGCAGGGGTCGCAAGGCCCGCTACTTGCCCAGCACGGAGCGTTACGACGTTTTCGGCCGCTACACCGTCCACTCCGACCGTTTGACGTCCACCATCTCGTGGGACGACACCGAGCTCGATCTCCATCCCTACGTCTTTTTGCAGCCCAACGGCGACGTACGCCGCGAGCTGGTCAAGGAGGGCGTGCTCGAGGCGGACGTACCCGGCCTGATCGAGATCCTCAACAAACACGCCACCGAGCTCGGCGCGGTCGCGCCCACGGACGAGGGCGAACCCGAGCCGCCACCGCCACCGCCACCGCCGCCACCACCGCCGCCCACCCCTGAGATCGTGCCCGTCAGCCTCCAGTGGCGCACCCAGGAGGTCAAAGGCCGCAAAACCCTCGAAGCGACCTGGGCCAACGGCGCCTTTCGCATCACCCCACGCACGGGCGGGATCGCCGGGCTCTTTTATGAACACAGCGACGGCCCGATCTACGACTACGGCTGCGGCCAAACCGAGGCCCTCAAAGCGCTCGCGATCAGCCTCGCCGAGAGCGACCTGCCCACCCCCGCCGCCTTCCGCGCCGCTGGCGGCGACCTGAGCGCCTGCCCACGCCCCAAGCGCCTGCGCCTGGGCGACAGCGAGATCACCTGGCGCGAGACCGTCGAGGGCGACGCCCCGGGAAGCCCTCGAGGTCCGCGCCCTCGACCTCCTCGGCCAGCTCAGCGCCGCCGACGCCGACGCCGCCGAAACCCAGCCCCCAGAGAAGAAGAAGAAGAAAGAAGCCACCACGCGCCCGCGGAGCACCTCCAAGGCCATGCCCACCACCCCCAAAACCCCCAAAGAAAAACCGCCCACGCCCGATCCCACCCCGATCCCACGATCGATGCCTCGACCGACAAGGAGCTCACGGACTCGCTCACCAATGCAGTCCGGCAGGCGATGCGCGGCGCCGACCCCGACGAGGACGAGGACGACTGACATGACTTCCACTCCCGGACACATCTACCGCGTCGGCACGCGCTTCTTCGTCGACAGCCAGGCCCTTCGACAGCTCGCCGAGCACCTCGACCTGGTCCCCACCGCCAGTGGCTATCGATTCCTCGAACCCCTCGATCGAGTTCGAGCTCGTGGAAGGCCGCCCCGCGCTCCCGAACCAGCGCGGACAGCTCTACCTCGTCCCCGCCGACAGCTCCGCCCACGGCGCCTGCCTCGCCTGGCTGCGACAAGGCCACATGCAGGGCGGCGGCGAGTTTGACGTGTGGCCCGGCGGCTGCGCGTGCCGCCTTCCCACCGCTCGGGAGACCGCAGAATGAACGCCCTCGCGATCCTCAACGCCGCCCTGCAGACCTGGCGCCCCAAGGCCGAGCAGCGGCACGGGCTCCTCGTCATCGAGGAATTCTTAAATCGCCACCGCGCCCGCCTGCTCGGCGTCATCGAGCACGAGCTCGCCGCGCGCCGGATCAGGCGCGGCCGCGCGCCACGCACCCCCGCCGACTGGAGCGAGGTCGACCAGCTCGTGCTCAAGGAGCGCACTCGGCCGGGCTGGCGTGACGACGACCCCACGGGCCGCGCCGAGCTCCTCCAAAAGCTGAGCGACCGCGTCACGGAGGCCCCCCCAGACCAGCAAGAGCGCCTCGCCCGTCGCGCCCGCACCTACGTCGACCTGCGCGCCGAAGCGATCCTGCTCCGCGCCAAGGGCCAAGCCGCCGAGCCGCTGCTCCTCCGCTACCCCGCGCTCGCCCTCTTGTCAGGCGACGGCGCCGCCGTCATCGCCCTCCGCGACGCCAAGGGCGTGTTGCACGAGAACCCCGCCTACACCGGCGCCTCCGCCCTCCAAAACGTCTTCGACGCCGCTCACCAGCGCGTCGCCCAGATCCGCGATCAGATCGCCGACGGCGCCCGCCTCGATCGCTACGCCAACGCCCTCTGGTCGCGCACCGCCGCCGATGTCACCCCCTCCGCCCCGACCGTCGAGATCGAGTCCCCCCCCGATCTCAAAGACAAGCCCTGGCGCACCGAGGCCAACCTCCAGGCGATGCGCCTCGTCATGGCCAAAGAGCCAGGCGAGATGACCTCGGGGGATCTCCAGATCCTCACCCGCTACTCCGGCTGGGGCGGCCTCAGCATCGACAAGGTCCAAGATCAATTCCCCGCCGATCTCGTCCCCGAGTCCTTCGGCCTCATCCACGAATATTACACCCCCACCGTCATCGCCGACTCGCTCGCCGAGGTCCTGTGTCCCTTCCTCCCCGAGCTCGCCGGCCGCGACGGGATCGTCCGCGCCCTCGAGCCCAGCGCCGGGATCGGCCGCCTCATCCGCGCCTTCACTCCTCGCCGCTGCCTCGCCCTCGAAGCGGGCGGCCAGATCAAGCGGATCGAGTGGACCGCCGTCGAGTTCTCCAAAGTCTCCTCCACCCTGCTCCGCGCCCTCCGCGGCGACATCAACGTCTTTCACATGCCCTTCGAGCGCTGGGTCCGCGAAGAAGGCTCGCGCTACCACGGCACCCTCGGCCTCATCCTCTCCAACCCGCCCTACGGCGAGCGCGGCGCGTTCGCCCGCGAGGATCGCGACGAGTTTTATTTTGAGAAGCGCGCCTACGCCTACTTCATGCGCCGCGCCCTCGATCTCCTGATCCCTGGCGGGATCGGCGTCTTTCTGGTCCCCGCCGGTTTCGTCACCGGCAAGACCAACCGCCCCCTCCGCGAAAAGATCCTCCTGCGCCACCACTTCCTCGGCGCCTACCGCCTGCCCAGCCACGACCTGCGCGGCCGCGAGAACGTGCCGGGCGCGGGGCTCGTCATGGACATCGTCTTCTGGCGCAACCGCGGCGGCGAGCTCCGCGAGATCGACGAAGCCGACACATACATCCTCGACGGCGACTATTTCGAGCGCCACCCCTCGCACATCCTCGGCGCCGAAGATGGAGCCTTCGCGGGCGATGAAGGTCGAAGCTGGCGCTACAAAGTCACCGGCGAGCTGCGCAGCCTCCCGCCCCTCGATCCGCGCCCGATCTGCACCGCCTGCGTGATCGACACCATCGCCCGCTCCGCCGACCTCGGCGCCCCTCAGACGGTGCTGCGCGACGAGGACGAGGTCCCCAGCGGCACCGACGACGCCCTCCGCCCCGCGCTCGAGCTCGGCCGCCGCGTCGGCCGCTACCTCGCCGCCGTCGGCGCCGATGATGCGCCGAGGGCCGCCGCCCTCTGGCCCGAGCTCCACGCCGCCCTCTTGGACCTCGCCAAGACCCAGGGCAACCCCCGGCAGCGCAAGGAGCTCCGCGCGCTCGCTGACAACGGCGTCAGCGCGGCCGAGCGGATCCTCAACGCGTTCACCCGCAGCGGCGAGCTCATCGACGCCCTTCGCGCCCCGCCGGTCGTCGAGCCCAAGTACACCGGCCAGCCCGACGACGTCGTCGCCCAGGCCGAGCTCCTCTTCCGCCAACGTCGCCACCTCAACATCGAGACCCTCCACAAGTTCCACCTCTCGCAGGGCGGGAGCGCGGACCAGGCCGACATCATCTCCACGCTGGTCGCCAAGGGATGGGCCCTCGACGGCGAATCCTGGGATGAGCTGCTCCCCGAAGACGCCTATCTCACCGGCATCGACCTCTGGGCCAAACACGACCGCGCCCAAGCGCGCGCGCAACAAGGTGACCTTATCGCCAGGTCGCAGGTCAACCGCCTGCTCGCCGCGATCGACCCCGTCGTCTTCGACGACTTGACCGAGCTGCGCCCCAACGAGGGCTGGGTCCCCATCGACGTCGTCGCCGACTGGCTCACCGAGGAGCTCAACGGCCGCTACAGCCCCCTCTCGCTCATCCGCGCCGATGGCCTCTACGAAGCGCGGACCCGCGAAGGCGGCCCCCGCCCCGTGCTCGCGCCCGCCACCGCGGCCTTCCTCGGGTGGCTCAACCACGATCTCGCCACGTTCACCCCGCCGAAGCGGTCCAAGCTGGACAGCGGGCCGCGCAGCCGCGAAGACAAGCTCGCCGAAAAGAGGTCCCGCGCTGAGGAGCGCCTCAAACTGCAACAGCAGTGGTCCGACGCCTTCCGCGCCTGGGTCGCCCGCGATGACGACCGACAGGCGCAGATCGTCCACGCCTACAACCGCAGCTTCCGCGGCCGGATCGTCCCCACATACCCCGCAGAGAACCTCGAGATCGCGCGCTGGGGCCCGGGCGCGCCCAAGCTCAAGAACCACCAGATCGCCGGCGCCCGCCGCGTGCTCGCCCAGCGCGGCGGCCTCGTCGCCTTCGACGTCGGCGTCGGCAAGACCTACACCGCCCTCGCGATCGTCGCCCGCGCTCGCCAAGAGGGATGGGTGCGCCGCCCCGTCATCCTCGTCCCCGGCTCCATCGCCTGGAAGTGGCACGACGACATCCTCTGCACGCTCCCCGACTACCGCGTCGCCGTCATCGGCTCCAAGCGCAAGATCATCGGCCGCGGCGCGCCAAGGGCCTCATCACCTCAGAGCCCGAGTCGCCCGAAGAGCGCGCCCAGAAGTGGATCGCCCTCCAGACTGGTCAGCTCGACGTCGTCATCCTCACCTACGAGGCCCTCGCCCGCACCAAGGTCAACACCAAGCCCGTGATGGCCTACATCAAGCAGGTCGAGGCCATCGAGCGCACGCTGACGCTTCGCCGCCGCAGACTCGAGGAGCAAGACAAGACCCGGGGCGGTCGCGACAAGATGACCGACCGCCAGCGCGCCTTGCTCGAGCACGGCACAAGGGCGTGGGTCGAAGAGATCCTCGCCCTCCCCGAAGGCTGGGAGTACGACCCCGGCGTCGCCTGGGACGAGATCGGCATCGACATGCTCGTCGTCGATGAGGCCGCCTCGTTCAAAAACCTCTACCTCCCCAGCCGCGCGAGGACGGCGGCATCCCGAAGTTCATGGGAGGGAGCGGCGACGGATCGAACCGCGCGTGGCAGCTCGACTTCCGCGCCGCCATGGTCCGTCGTCAAACCGGCGGTGCTGGGGTCGTCCTGCTCACCGCCACCCCCGCCAAGAATTCGCCGCTCGAGCTCTACAACCTGATCCAGTTCATCGACCCCACCGCCTTCTACAGCGCCGGGATCTACGACCCCGAGCAGTTCATCGATCGCTTCATCAAGATCGAGCTGCGCGACGTCCTCACCAGCGACTTCAAGATCGAGTCCGCCAGCGCCGTCACCGGCTTCCGCAACCTGGACGACCTGCGCACCATCATCTTCAGCAAGAGCGAGTTTCGATCCGCCGCCGAGGTCGGCCTCCAGCTCCCGCGTCCGATCGTCGAGACCGTCACCGTCGCCATGGACGAGCTGCAAGAGGCGAAGTACGACAAGTACGTCCGCGAGATCGAGAGGATCCTCGCCGAGCCGGCCAAGCCCGACAGCGGCGGCCCCTCCAACGTCATCGTCGGCCTGCTCGCCCGCCTCTCCCTCGTCGCCCTCCACTCCGGCCTCGACGAGGGGTACAACTTAAAGAACGCGCTCGATGGCGGCGTCGCCACGCGCAACGTCTACGACCCGCGGACGGGCGAGGTCGAAGAGATCACGGTCACCCTCCCGCGCCCGATCTACGAGAGCCCCAAGCTCACCGCGTGCGCCGAGCGGATCGTCGCCAGCCCACACTGCGGCCATATCATCTTCGTCGAGCCCACCGCCGTGCACATGTGGATGCGCGAGGTCCTCGTCGCGAACGGGATCCCGCGCGAGCGGATCGCCATCCTCAACTCTGAGGTCTCCACCAGCGAGCGCGCCACCATCGCGCGCGAGTTTAACGGCCTCTCCAGCGCCCCCGCCAAGCCCGGCGCCTGTGCCCGCCCGAGCGACTTTGCCACCGCCCCCAAGTACGACATCGTGATCGCCAACTCCGTCGCCTACGAGGGGATCGATCTCCAAGTACGCACCTGCGCCATCCACCACGTCGACCTCACCTGGACGCCCGCCGACCTCGAGCAACGCAACGGCCGCGGCGTACGCCAGGGCAACACCCTCGGCCTCATCAACATCTACTACTACTTCGCCGACGGCTCCACCGACGGCTACCGCTTCAGCCTCATCGACGGCAAAGCCGGGTGGCTCGGCCAGCTCCTCACCAGCGCCGTGCGCGACACCAACAACCCCGGCGCGCAGCAGCAGCTCAGCCCCGAGGACGTGCTCATCATGATCTCGCGGGACAAAGAAAAAACCCGCGCCCTCATCGAGATGAAGCGCTCTCAAGCGATCGAGGCCGCCCGCGCCCGGATCGCCCGCGAGGCCAACCGCGTCCTCCGCCAAGCCGTCTCCCGCTTCGACCGCGCCCGCGACGCCGACGATCCCGAGCACGCCGCCCGCCTCCGCGAAGACGCCGAGCAGCGCCTCAGCGATCTCAAGAACGTCGATCCCGCCGCATGGCCTTGGTACCCGTGGATCCACGTCGCGCGCGACGTCGACATGCTCGTCCCGGAGCTCGGCGCCCCCGTCTACGAGGGCCTGCGGATCACCCGACCCCGCGTCGGCGATCCCAGCCAGCTCGATCACTTCGAGTTCGGCGCCATCACCGACGCGAGCGGCCCCAAGATCGGCCTGCGCCTCGCCGGCTCCGCCACCTGGCAGCTCCTCACCTACGAAGGCGACCTCGCCGGCAAACCCCTCGATCCCGCCGAGTTCCCGCGCGAAGGCGGCCCGGTCTGGCCCCTCGACGACGAAGACCGCACCGCCGCCGCCATCGCCCTCAAGCTCGGAAACACCAGCTTCGTGCGCAGCCTCGACGATCTCGGCTGGCTCGGCGCCAGCGATGCTTTCCTCGCCAAGTGGTGGCCCCGTTTCAACGACAAGATCGCCGAAGCCTTCGCAAACGCCTGGAAACCCTCCTCCGTCCCCGTCGTCGACAGCGAGGGCCTCGCCATCACCGCCGGAGCCGAAGTACGCGGCGCCCGCCTGCTCCCACCCACCCTCGAAGGCTGGCGCGAGTACCTCGCGCTCGCCCCCGCCAGCGGCGAGTCCTACACAACCCTCCGCGAGCTCGGCCTCGCCTGGTGGGGCCGCAAGATCCCCAAACGCCTGCTCGCCGACGCCGCCGACGCGGACGACGCAGACAACGCCGAGGGCAACGCCGACAACGCCGACAACGCCGACAAGCCCTCACCGCCCGCCACGCCCTCACCGTCCCCCCGCGCACCCGCGCGCCCCCCGTCGCGCCCACGCCCACCACCACCCCGCCCACCTCGACCCCTTCACGCCCAGCCGCCCAGCCCTCCGCCTCGCCCGCACCCTCTACCGCGCCAGTCCTCGACGACGAGGCGCGCAAGGAGGAGGAAGCGCGCGCGCAGCTCGCTGTGATCCTCCGCGAGTATCCGTCGACCTTGCCGGCGGCCGCCACGACGCAGGAGCGGAAGGTGGCGCGGGACTCTGCCGAAGCGGTCACCCTCGGGAACGTCGAGATACCTCGCCGATGGACCCGCAGCGCGGTCACAGAGGCGATCGCCGCGGGGATCCCTGGCGACGCATGGGATGAGCGCGGCAACATGATCGCGCCGTGGGACGAGCACCTCGACGCGTGGGCTGACGCCTGGATCGCCGTCGCGGGCGACTCACCAAAACCATCGCCCCCACCCCCGTCACAAGCCGCCGCCTCGCCCGCGACCCCAACGACCGAGCCTGCTGCCGAACCGCCGCCCGACGTCATCCGCCTCAGCGACGGCGCCAAGGCGCGCCGCGCGAAGGCTGAGGCCGAGGAGATCGCCCGCATTGAGCGGATCGCGGGCAACGACGCCGGCCTCCGCGATCTCGCCCTCCAGCTCGGCAAGCTCGCCGACCCCATCGAGAAGACGCCCCGCGAGATCGCCTGGTGGTTCCGCGCGGAAGGCAACCGACATATCGCGAACATCATTGAGAGCTACCTCGAGGAGGGCGGCCCCTTCGGCCGCCTCTTGGAAGACATCGCCGAGGATCTCCGTGAAACCAGCGAGGAGCACGACGTCGACGCCCGGGATGGAAGACTGATCGTCTCGCCCGACGCGATCCTCAAAGATGATCATGGCGAGTACGTCCTGCGCGAGGATCGGGAAGGGGTCTCCCGTCGCTATATCGTGCGGGTCAGCCCCATCGTGGACAAGGACGGTGATCAGGTCGCCGTCCAGATCCGCGACACCGACCAAGCCCGCAGCGAAGGCGAGCCGCTTCAAGGAGGCGATCACCTCCTCAGCTTCCATTTCACTCGCCTCACTGAGGCTGCAATCCGCGAGCACTGGCGTCACTTCGGCATGTTGGCCAAGGCCCTGCGCCGCGGCCCCATGGAGATCGAGCGCACCCGCCAGCTCCTCGTTTACGCCGCTGTCCTCGTCCGCGCCCCCAAGTGTCGAGGCGACGCCCGCGCCTCCGCCAAGCGCGCCCTGGAGGTCGCGATCCGCGAGCACCAACGGGCGGCCAAGGCCCTCGAAGTCGACTTCGACGAGCACATCGAGCGCATCGCCCGTGTCGCCCGCTACCTCGCCCGCGTCGCCCACGCCGTCGCTCAGAGCTGCGCCGAAGGCCAGATCGTGCTCGCGGTCTCCGACTTCACCGCCCCCAACAACATCGACCCCGAGCTCGACAAGCCCACCCCACCCGAACAGGCAGGCCTCGAAGAAGACGGCGATGTGTACAGCCCCTTCGACGCCGCCATCGAATCAGCCCTTGATCGGACCCTAAGCGACGGGAGCCCAGCATGAGCGCCAAGAGAGACCCCGAGCAGCTTCGCGACCGAGCGCAGCGGATCCCCAGATCATCACGAACTGGCGCAGCGCCTTACCGCCCTCGCTCGCCGGTGACGTTTTTGAAAAATACCTCCGCGAGCACCGCCGCGACGTCATCGCGCGCCTCAACGCGTGGGTCCACGAGCCACCCGCCCCCGCCCAGCCGCCGCCGGATCCCGAACCAACCGAAGAGGCCCAGCACCTCCTGCTCGCCCTCACCAACGAGACCCAGCACCTCCGCGCCCGGCGCCGGCGGGGCCACCTCCAGACCTGGATCCGCGAAGCGTTCGGCCACCTTGAAATCACCGCCCCCGTGACGATCGAGTGGAGCGACACGAGCGCGGTCGTCCGCGTCACTGGCCTCGCCTATGAAGCGTGGCATCACCAGCTCCGCGTGCTCCGCCACGCCCTCACCTTACCGGGAGCGCCCGAGTTCACCCTCGACCTCTCGGCGATCAGCGAGCACCGGCCTGGCGACCTCGCCGTCGCCGAGATCGGCCAAATGCCCCTCGAATCAAGTCGGCGCGAGCTCTTCGCCCGACGCGTCGAGCGGGCGATCTTGAGCGGCCGCAGCCCGCTCCCTGTGCTCGTCCAGGCCCGCGCCGCCGCCCGCCTCCAAGCCGTCAACCCACCCATCAACCCAAACACAAACCCAGAGGAAAACCATGAACACTGACTATCTCCTCATCGCGAACAAGACCCTCATGGCCTTCGTCGGCGCTCTTCAGGAGGCGAACGAGCTACAGGCCAAACGCGACGCGCAGGAGGCCGAGCGCGCCTACCGCGAAGCCAAGAACACCTCGATGGAGCAGATCATTGAGATACTCCAAAGGCAGCAGCAATGGAACGCGCACCTGCTCGAGCGCCTCTCGCACCTGCTCGAGCGGGTCGAAGACCTCGAGCAAGCCCGCAGCGCCGCCAACGAGCCCGCCAACGAGCCCGCCGACGAGCCCGCCGCCGAGCCCGCCCGCGAGCCCGCCTGCGAGCCCGCCTGCGAACCCGCTCGATCCGAGTCCGGCCTCGACATCTCGCCCGAGGTCGCGTGTTTGCGCGACAGCTTCGTGGAGATCCTCCAAAACACCGCCCAGGTCCTCAAGGAAAGGAACGTCAGCGAGGCCAAAGCCCGTGACTGGCTCGTCCACGGCCGGTGGCACCGGGCTCAGCGATCCGTCCGGCTCCGCGAGACGCGCGATCTGCTCACCAACGCCCTCAGCAGGTTCGCCCACGTGCCCAACGCGGGCCGCGCCTACGGCCTCGCGATCAACCTCATCGACGCCCGCTGGTCCAGCGTGTGGGGCTCTGCCCACTAGGAGCGCACCATGGCGAGGGCTCCAGACTGGCACCACGCGCCGATGGCCAAGGGCGATCCCGCCCCGCGCTGGCCTCTGCCCGGTCACGCGCCCAATTCGCAAACTGGTCCTTCGGCGGTGGACGCCCCTTCGGCTGCAACGAAGACTCGTGCGAGCGCTGGCACGCGGGGATCGACCTCACCAAGATCCCCGACGGCGCCCTCGTCATCGCCCCCGAGGACGCCACCGTCATCGCCCTCGATCGCGGCTGGAGCGCCGGCTCCAAGGCGCATTTTAAAAACGGCCAGCGGCCTCTTCCTCGTCCTCGGCGGCTTTCATCCCGGCTCACATCGCGAGTTTGACCTCAGCGTCGGCCAGTCGATCAAAAAGGGCCAAAAGCTCGGCCGTGTGCTCGGAAGTTATGGAATGATCCATCTAGAGACCTACGGCTTCCCAAGCGATCGAAAGGCCAACACCGTTTGGCGCGTCGGCAACCCGATCCCCGGCGGCCTGCTCAATCCTACCAAGTACGTCGAGAGCATGGTCGGCGACGCCCCCCAGGCCGACGCCGCCACCCCCTCTACCGACCCCACCGCGCCCCCCGTAGACGCCGCCGCGCCCCCAACGCCCGCCCCCAACTCCCGCACCCCCTGGGTACTCGGCGCGCTCGCGCTCACCGGCGCCGCCGTCGCGCTCACCTACGCCCTACACGCCCGGAGGACCTCAAGAGGCGCGCCCACACCGCCCTCGTCGGCGCCTTTTCAGCGCTGACCGGCCTCAGCCTCGGTCTACTCAGCGCCCGCCTGCTCCCCCGAACCCGCCCCCGGGGATCGATGTACACCATGAACGAGCAGATCTACATCGACCAGCCCGTCATCGATCTACTCACTGAAGAGAACGACTCAAGGATCATCCAAGGGCCGCGCTGGTCCCAGATCAACCTTCAAGCGTACACGCTCACCTACGAGCCCGCGCCCGACGCGTTGAAGCGTCGCCCCGAGCGCCTCTACCGGCTCCGCCACCCGGAGACAGACGCCAACGCCGCCGACGGAGACGCCATCGACGCCGCGCGGGAGCTCGCCCAGGGCCTCTCACGCCGCAAGAACGACGAGCTCGCCCGCGAACGCGTCCTCTTCATGGCCAAACATGACCTCATCGGCCGCCAGATCCTCGCGTAGATCGGAGCCCACCTTGCAGACCCGAGAAGACGAAATCAACCGCGCCCTCGAGGACTCGATCACACGAGAGCGAGACGCATGTATCCGCGCGCAGCGCCTCACCTTCGCGGTCGTCGCCCTCGGCGCAGGCGTCACCGGATACGCCGCGGGCGTTTATATGACCTACAAGTTTATGGAGAGGAGGGAGGGGAGATGAAGTTTAACACCGTCAACGATCTCGCGATCCTGAGCGAGCGGGTGATCGAGAGGGCGAATGGTTATTGCGCGAACAACCGCGCGATTTTAAAGCCGCTCCTCACCAGCCTGCTCCGGTGCGAGGATGGGTTCGAGGATCTGAGCTCGTGGGACGACTCGGATCCGGGCGAACCAGAGCCCGAAATCGACCCCCGCGCACTACCTCTCAAAGGAAGAGCAGGCCGAGCTCGCCAAGCTCGAAAGGGAGGCCGTAAGGAACCAGATCCTCCTTCACACCGCGACACTGCGCCGCAAAGTCGCCGAGCAGAACATCGAGCTCGCCCGCCTCGAGGCGCTGCCGCCCCCCGAACCCACACCGCCCAAACCGGCGCAGCCGCAGGCACCCGCCCCGGCCGCACCCCCCGCGCCATCACCGCCCGAACCACCTCGCATCGAAGCGAGCGACAATCCCACCCCCACCGCGAAGACCCCGCCCACCGCCGAAACCGCACCCGACGACGAGTTCATGGTGCTCTTCGGCCGCTCCTCCGTCGACGCCGACGACGAACCCGCGAACACGCCCACAGCTCCTCGCGACGGAGCCGACCTCAACAATGAGTTTTGCGCCCTCCTCGGCTTCTCGCCGACCAATCCAGCTCCGGTGATCGATCTCGCGCCCATCCCCGTCGAGCCCGCTGCCGCCGAGCCCGAGCCAGCGCCCGTTGCCGAGCCCGCTTCCGTCGAGCTCGCTCCCGCCGCGCCCGCCGCCGAGCCCGCTACCGTAGAGCCTGCTGAGACCGCTACCGTCGAGCCCGCCGAGCCCGCCACGGTCGAGCCTGCTGAGACCGCTACCGTCGAGCCCGCCGAGCCCGCCGAGCCCGCCACGGTCGAGGAGCCTGCCGAGCCTGCTCCCGCGCCCGTTCTCGCCGAGCAGGTCGAGCCCGCAGACGCCGCCCTCGTCGAGTTATCCGAGCCCCCGCCCGCTCTCGCGCACCCGCTCGATACCGAGCTTACCCAGCAGCAGATCCAGCAAGCCACCGCGAGCGGCAAAGCGGAGCAACTGGAGCATCTTATAAAAACCGCCCGGACCCATTGGGACGGCACACACCGGACCCTGTGGGCGGGATCCGTCTTGTCCGGCTGTCTACGGGCCACGGTCCAACTCCTCACCGTGAACGGCTCACCGACCGCGGAGCGGGTCGAGCGGGCCCGCGAAGCCCACAAGATCGCCACGAGGGTGTTTCAACTCGGCCAATCGCCGGAGCGTTTCTACGACGTCATCGTCGCATGCCGCCTGCTCGCCAGCAGCTTGCACGAGGATGGCCAGACCGCCAGCGGGCTCCAGGTCTTACGCGGCGGCCTCGCCGTCATGAAAGCGACCTCTCCGAGTCTGCGCAGCAGCGCCCGCGAGCAGTTCCACGAGATCCGCACTCTTATAAAAGTCCTCGAATCGGCGAACCCATGAACAGCGCCCACAACATCGACAAGCTCCGCAACGATCTTTTTTTAGAGACCGCCGCCTTCGCCACGAAGCTCCGAGCCGCCGCCGACAAGGAGCCCCTGCGCGAGCAAGCGTGGCAGCGGCTCATCGACCTCTTCCGCTACGCCGGGGAAGGGGGCCGCCGCCGCTTCCTCGAAGGCATGAGGCTCCCCGGCGCCGCCGCCGAACGCCGCCGCACCTATGACATTTGCATGCGCTCAGGCGCCAAGGATCACGAGCTTTGCCAGGCCCAGGCCGAAGCCCTCCCGCTCTTCCGCGACTTATTCGACGCCTACCCCACCTCGCACACCCCCAAAGACTGGTGGGCCGCACCGATCTCCCAACTCATCGGCGACTACGACCCCGACAACCCGCCCGCGGACGAGCTCCGCGGCTGGGAGCACCAGCTCCGTCAAACCCACGGCGAGCTCGGCGCGGAGATCCTCTTGGGCGTAGGCGCCGCCTTCGAGGCCGCCGAAGAGGCCCTCGGCGGCGCCGTCGAGAGCGCCACCGACGCCATCAACGCCCCACCGCCCCCCAAACCATTCCCCTGGCTCAAGGTCGGCGTCGCCCTCAGCAGCGCCACCCTCATCGGCGCCTTCGCGTACCGGATCACCAGGAAGTGAGCCGCCATGTCCCTCTCGCCCAAACTCTTCGCGCGCTTCGCTCTTGGCGCCGCGACCATCGTCGAGGGCATCGCAGCGCTCACCCGTCACCGCGAGCGTGAGCTCGCCTTCGACGCCGCCATCGAGCGCGCCAAGGCCACCGGCCGCCGCCTCGTCGTCATCGGCGACCCCGACGCCGGCGCCCACACCCGGATCCACCGCGCCTACGGCTGCGGCGACGTATGTATAGACAAGAACGGCTGCCCCGCCTGTCCAGTCACCATCGTCGCCGACATCACCCACGGCCCGATCCACGGCGTCGACGACGACTCCGCCGTCGTCTTCGTCTCCTGCGTCCTCGAATACGTCGACGACCTGCACGCCGCGCTCGGCGAGATCTCGAGGATCGCAGGCGTCGCCGAGAACGTCTTTATCGTCTCCGTCCAGCCCTGGACCCTCACCGCCCGCCTCTACCCGGGCGCGCGCTGGCGGGGCCGGGTCGTCAACCACGGCTCCGAGCAAACCGTCCACATGAAGTCCGTCGACCGTGAGGAGCGGCTCCTCATCGCCACGGCCCTCGGCCTCACCCTCGCTACCGCCTTCTGGCCCAACAAAGAAGAAAGAGAAAGAGAACCATGATCATCACCTTCCACAATTTTAAAGGCGGCACCGGCAACACCACCCTCGTCGCCCACCCCCCGCGGCATCGCCGGCCGAGCGCGTCGCCCTCGCCCGCCGCCGCCGCCAACTAACCCGCGTCATGCCGCCCTCGCGCACCCCAGCCGCGATCTTCGACGCCGCCGCCGCCGCCTGGCGACCGTGGGCGGCCGCGCGCTACTCGCCCGAGCGAGTCGATCGCGTGATCGCGTCTCAACGCGCGCGCCTCATCGACCTCATCGAAGACACGATGCGCAAGCAGGGCAGGGAAGCGCCGCCCCCGTGGTGGCAGCGCACGCCCGGCCTGCCGCGTGTCCACGACCTCGCCCTCCGCGACGAAGCCCGCGCCCTCCTCGAGGCCGTTCGCGCCTACGTCAACGATCCCGAGTGGTCCCTGCTCGACGAAGAAGACGCCGCCGCCACCATCCACGAGGCCATCGTCCCGCACTGGCCCCTCGACGACGCCGAGCGCCTGATCCAAGCCGTCGCCGACCTCGACGGCGGCCTACGCGACGAAGACTCTTTTTAGAAGAACTCACCGCCGCCCTACGCGACGGCCACGCCCCCACGCTCGAGATCCACACCATCACCCCCGATCAAGCGTGCGACTTCGTCGCCCAGCACCACCGCCACCTGCCCGAGTGCAACCGCCGCGGCATCGTCCACGCCCTCGCAGCTCGCTGGCGCGGCCAGATCGCCGCCGTCGCGCTCGCGGGCGCTCCCACCGGCCGATGGAGCCGGACCAGCGATTGCCCGCCCGAGGGCACCCTCGAGATCACCCGCGTCGCCAGCCGCGCCGGTCTCCGCCGCTACGACCGCAAGGGCCGCGACGTCCCCGTAAACGCCGCCTCCGCCCTAGTCGCCCACCTCATCGACCTCCTGCCCACCAGCGGCCGAGGCGCCCCCGGCTGCCGCCTCATCACCTACCAACTCACCTCCGAAGAAGGCGCCATCTACCGCGCCCTCGTCGCCAAGGGTTTACGCCCCGTCGCCCTTAGCCGCCACGCCCAGGCCGGCGGCGCACGCACCCGCGTCGCCCTCCCTGGCGAAAAGATCCGCTGGGAAGCCGGCCCCGCCGCCGCCGCCCCGGACTGGAACCTCCTCCAACAATCCCACCGCCCCGGCGCTCAAGCCGCCTACGCCGCCTTCCTCGCCCGAAAGGAGCGCCGATGACCTTCCGTATCCCTGCCAGCTCCCGAGCTCGACTCCGTGACCGGCTCGTCGTCGCCTCCGTCAGCGGCGGCAAGGACAGCACCGCCCTCGCCCTGCTCCTGCGTGAAGCCGAGATCCCGCATGTGCGCGTCTTCGCCGACACCGGCTTTGAGCACCCCACGACCTACGAATACCTCGACCTCCTACGCGAGCGGCTGGGCGAGATCACGACCGTCCGCAACGAATTGCTGTGGCAGGACGCGCTCCCCGGCGAGCCGGGCATGCTGACGCTCATCCGCCGCAAGCAGATGTTCCCGGAGCCGTCTGCGCCGCTTCTGCACCGAATCGCTCAAGCTCCGCCCGATCAAAAAATTCCTCGAACAAGTCGAGGAGGAGAGGGGACCCCTTGTCAACGCCGTAGGTGTACGAGCCGATGAGAGCGCGAGCCGTGCGCGGATGTCCGAGTGGGAGTGGTGGGGGGAGCTCGACGCCGAGATCTGGCGCCCTTTGCTCGCCGCTACCTACGACGACATCGTCGAGATCCACCGCCGCCACAACATGCCGCCCAACCCCCTCTACCTCGAGGGCGCGCGTCGTGTCGGGTGCCATCCCTGCATCTTTTCGGCAAAACACGACATCCGCCAGATCGCCCCCGATCAGCTCGTCAAGATCCGGCGCGTCGAACAGGACCTCACTTCGGACGCCGTCGCTCGCGGACGCGAACGACCGACCCGCGCCTTCTTCCAGGTACGCGGCCCCGCTGGACTCGCCTTCACCCCGATCGACGAAGTCTTCGAGCAGGCGCATACCGTCCGTGGTCGCGCATGGGAGCCGGCCGCCGATCCCCCTGGGTGCCGTCGCTGGGGCCTCTGCGAAGCCGGCGAAGCCCCGAGCGAAGCCGCCGCGCCGATCGCCTACATCGGCCATGACCACGCGCTCGCGCTCGGCATCCCCCCCGAGCTGCTCACGCGCTGGCTGAACGAGCGCCTCCTCCTCCCGGCGCATGGAGGCGCGCGCGATTGGGCCGGCTTCTATCAGCGCACCCCCGCCGTAGAGGCCGAGCTTGCAGCGCAGCTCGAGCGGATCCCCATCACTCGCCAGCAACTCCTCGCCCGAGGGATCACCGCCGCTCAGATCACCCGCTGGCGCAACGGACGCGGCCCATTGCGCCGCACCACCACACGGGGCCTCTACGAGATCACCCGAGCCGCTCTCGCCAAACTCAGCGCATCGCCCACTGATCAACAACCAACCAACAACCTGCCCCAAGAGACACCAACATGGCCGAACCAACCACCATCCGCCTCACCGCCACCGCCCCGCTCAACGGATCGGGACTCATCCCCCTCACCCGCGAAACCCTGCAAACCACCACCACCGGCCGTCTCTACAGCGCCACGATCCCCAACGGAAGCCGCCTCACCAGCGACATTTTTGGCATTTTCTCAAGCGGCGCCCACACCTCCATCACCGTCAGCGCCTCCACCGACAACCCCCGCGACGTGCTCCGCGTCTACCTCGGCGCAGCCATCCGCAGCGAGCACCGCCTCGCCGGATCCCAAACCATCACCCTCGCCCCCGGAGAGGAGCTCGGCTTCATCACCGAGGCCCCCACCGTCCTCCTGCTCGTCGTCAACGAGCTCTCCGAAGCCGACCAAACCGCCCGCCTCGACAGCACCGCTGCGCCCGTCATCCGCGCCCGCCTCACCCGTAACGCCGGCTTCACCGCCACCGGCGTCACGAACATCAACCTCCTCTGGTCCACCGCTTCACATGTCCTAGAGGCCACCTCCAACGCCCCCGCCGGAGCCCTCCCGCTCGAAGCCCTCGACCCTCGGCAATCCCGCTACGCCGGCTACTACTGGCGCGTCCGCGTCTCCGGCTGCGACGGCGCCTATTTTTCCGGCCCCGCCAACCGCCTCACCGGCGACGCCGCCCTCGAACAGCTCCTCCCCGGCCAGTGGTCCACCCCCCGCCGCGTCAGCCACGACGATCTACTCGCCGTGCTTAGCCCGCCCGTGCGCGTCGGCTGCCCCACTGTCATCGCCGAACACGAGCTACTCCCCATCACCGAGGCCCAGCTCCTCGCCACCGCCAGCGCCCCCACAACGCCCCCGCCGACCCAGCCCGCAGGCGCGATCCCCTGGGCCACCTTTAGCGACTACAGCGTCAACGCCGCCGGCGCCGATCGCCACGAAGCCGGCTACCTCATGTGGACGCACGCCATCACCGGCAACTCCAACGTCATCGGCAACAAGGGCTTTCACGGCATCGGCACCGGCAACAAGGCCATGCTCGGCACCGACGCCCCGATCCTCCTCGGCCTCCCCTCGCCCAACTCACGGCGCTCAGCGTCCGCTACGCCCTGCGCACCGCAGGCAACGCCCACATCCTCAATCGTCCGTACATCAACATTCTCATCGACGTCAACGGCGACGGCACCATCTACAAGATCGGCGTCTTCGATCGCGATCCCAAACCCCGCCCTCAACCTGCTCGTCGACGTCGCCCAGGCCGACCCCACCGATCACGAGTACCTGCTCTCCTGGGTAGGCGCCGGCAAGCTCAAGATCGTCAACGAGCTCGCCGGAGTCACCCCCGCCGTCGATCCCCGGCGCCGGCTGGCACAACAAGGTCTTCCACGTCAGCGACATCCTCGCCGTCTACCCCAACGCCAAGCTCGCCCAAGCCTTCCCCGCCGACAACGGCCTGCCCGCCGATCTCACCATGCCCCCCCTCTGGCTCGTGCTCGGCGACTCCACCTACACCCGCTACTCGCGCGTCCTCCTGCGCGAAGTCCGGCTCAACAGCTAAGGGCGCACACCATGATCATCGAGGTAGGTAGCCAGCGTTACAAAGAGATCTTCGGCGCCCGAGATTTCCTCACCCAGCCCTTCCAAAGCCGGCTACCGCCTCACCGCCTACTCGTTGAGGCCCTCGCCGATCCCCTCCAAGTCGATCACCGCCATCGACACCCTACTCGCCGACGCCAACCCCAACGGCGTACTCCACAGCGCCGGCCTGCAAGACATCCACCTCGGCACCCAGGTCCTCATGCACGCCCGCGTCGCCGCCTCGCGCGTCGGCGGCCAGCTCGTCCTCCCCGGCAACGGCCTCTCCAGCAACCTCGCCGACGGCCTCGTCGACGTCGTGAAGAATTTAAAATTCCCTCCCGCGCCAGCGACGCCGACGTCCAAGCCTTCCTCATCGAAGCCAGCTTCGCCGTCGGCATGAAGGCCCTCGGCGCGATCGGCCCCGTCGGCAAGATCGCCGCCGCCGTGATCGGCTTCGCCAGGGAGATCATCCAGCTCATCAAACAACGCCGCCTCATCAAAGAAGACGACGCCGAGCGCCGCGAAGCCCTCGCCTACGCCAAGCTGCCCCCCCTCCAAGAGCCCGACACCCAGGTGGACGCGTGGTACGTCGACCAGGTCCTCCGCCCCCTGATGGAGGGTCCATCCTGGACGCCGATTTTCTCGCCGCGCTTCGACTCGGATGAGTGGGTAGGGCTCCAACGAAACGGCGGCTACGCCTTTGCCCCCTGGTAAAGACGCCAGGGACTGGATGAGTTCGGCCGGGAGAGGCAAGTCTTCACTGCCAGCGGCGGCATCGGTTTCATCCCTGGCCTCGATCAGATCGCGAGCGTCGTGCAGGTCGCCCATGACCCGGATGTGCTCAAGCGCTGGGCCGGCGGCCCTGGCCGATCCACCCGCAGATGGTCACCGACGTGGGGAAGTTCTTCGTCAACACCGGCCGTCTCGCCGCAGTTGCCTGGGCGTGGGCGACCGAGGTAGACGCGAGCCCGGACCTCTACAAGCTCCACATCGCCGCGCTCCACGAGCGGTGGAAACGCTACTGCGACGGCGGCCGCCGCTACCTGCTCGACAACGCCAAGGACTGGAACGACAACCTCGGCAAAGGCCGCGTGCTCTCCGATAAACGCCAGTACCTCGCCGGCAGCGCCATCGGCTGCGCCATCGGAGCCTGGCGCTGCCTCCCCAAAGACAACGGCTACAGCCTGCTCAGCGCCGGTGTGCGCGGCGACGAGCTGCGAGGCCCCGCCCTTGGTCGCCAGGTCCTCGGCTGCGTCATGGATCCCCCTGCGATGGACGCCTACGCCAGCGGTCAAGCCTGCTTCACCACCATCTACGAGGAGCGGATCCAAAAGGTCCTCGACGAAGCGCTACGGCGCCAGCGCTACTTCCTCCGTCACTCCCTCGTCTCCGCCTACGTGCGCGCCGACTTCGACGCCTTCCGCGACGTCAAGATCCGCGACGCCCTCATCAGCGCCCGCAAGATCCTCCTCGAACACCCCGACCGCATGCTCGTCGAGCTCGCCGATGTCGCCGCCGACGAACCCGGCGTACCCACCGGCGACGGCAAGCTCTGGAAGGACCAGCTCCGCGCCCGCGGCGTCAAGGACAAGCACCCCCTCATGGGCGGCGCCGGTCGCCTCGCCGATCGCCCCCGGGCACCCTCGTTCCCCCCCGCGAGCGCCGCCCAAGGTGCCCATCTACGAGGGGCCCCTTGCCCTGGGGCGAGCTCGCAGAGCCGGCCCCGCCGACCAGCCTCCTCCTCGTGGCACATCGCGGGCCTAACCGCCGGTGGGCTCTTGCTCGGCGGGGGCGCGTTTGCGCTCGCCCGCCACCTTCGCAGGGGCAGGTAAGGCCCGCGATGCCCGTGCGCTTGCGCTCATCCTCGGGATCCGATATCTCTTCCCCCACATGAGGACCCTCGTGCTCCTGCTCGCGCTCTCCCTCTTGTAACCGCCTGCAAGAAGGAGCTCGGCGAGCTGTGCAGCGACGGCTCCGGAGTGCGGGGACAGAGATCTGTCGCGATGTCCCGCCTGGATCATCCGTCAAAGATCTGCGCCGCCAGCCCTCCATGTCCCGATGATGCGATCAACATCGGCGAGTGCCTTCGCCCGTGCAGCGAGGGGTGCCCAGAGGGGACCATCTGTCACCCGTTCTACGAGGGCTGTGTGGCGGCCTGCACTGGCGAAGGTCAGTGTCGTAACAACAC
>JADJRG010000015.1 GCA_016712315.1 Nannocystis sp.
ACGCGCCCCTCCGCCGGGCTGTTCTGGCTCTTCGTGCCGACGATCGTGCTCGTGCGCGTCGATCTCAAGGGCACGGACGTGCCCGACAGGATGCTGGCTCCGGCCGTGAGGTCCACTCGCGGCCGCGCCGGAGCCCGGATCGGGCGGGCCAGCGCGGCAACTCCGTGCTCGGCGGCGGTCAGTCAGTCGAAGTCGGCGAGCGGCCGGACGCCGCCGCTCGTCACCCGCGCTCCTGCTCTCGAGCCTGCGCCGAGTCGAGCCCTCAGAAGCCTCGCGAATCCGCCAAGGGAGATCTCTTCTAGAGATCTCCCATTTTTTTCCCATCTGCTCACAACGCCCCATTCTCGCGCGCGCGATCGCCCTGGGGTCCTCCTCCCGCCACGCGGCGGCATCGAGCCCTACGCCTCGCGATTTCGCGCATTTGCCGCGTGAGCGCCGCGCGCAATCGAGAGACCCCGCGCGAAGGTGAGCGACCCGCGCGCGAATGTCCCCGATCCGCGCGCAGTATCAATCGCGCCGCGGTCGTCCTCGCTCGCGCATAAACGCAGATTTGCGCCACCTTGGCGCATATTTGCACCAGGCCAGCGGCCGGGGACGATCTCGATCCCTGAGGAAGACCTCATCGCTGGTGATCCCTCCGGCGCGATGTCCGCCTCCGTCCTCATCCGAAGCATCGACGAGTACAACAGCGTCCTTGGGGCCTCCAGGCCGCACGCCCGACCAGCAAACGGCTACCGATTGACAGCGCCTCGCTGTTCTCCGCGATCTTGACCTCACTCCCCGAGTGGGAGAGCGGCGCCCAGATCCGGGACAAAGTTGGTCCAGGCCGACCAGGGCCTCACCGCCGCCAAGCTCAGCCGGAAGCTGAACGGAGCCATCAAGCGCAACACGCTGACGCAGATCCGCAGGGGTCGGCGCGGCCTCAGCTTTCAGCTCGCCTGTCTCTGGTCCGGGGGGCTGACGGTCGAGTTCGAGGACCCAGAGCTTGCAGGAGAAGCTGCGCGAGCGCGGCCTCACGGTGAGCGAGCGCGTCCTCGCTGCCGCCGCTGCCCCTCCGCTTGACCCCGGCGCGGCGCCGCCCGACGACCACGCCAATGTCGCTCCCGACCTTCGCGCCGAGGCCGAGCGAATACGTCAACGCGGCGGTGTCATCGGTGGTGTTCTGCCCACGAACCGGACAGATAACGGTGACACTCGTCCCGGAGTCCACCGCGATCGGTGTCAACGTCGTCGACGGGGCTCGTTCTCAGCACCGTAAGCGGTGTCAACGCCGACGAGGCGGCGCGCCTACAGTACAAATCCGGTGTCGTTGCCGACGAACCACGGTGTCATAAGGATCCAAACCCAAACGAACCCATCGAGAGCGACACGCTCGAAAAACGCTGCTTGCCTCCCAGCCAGCCCCTCCCCCACGCTGGTCAGGTGCAGCAGTCCCAACCCGCGGCCGCCCCTGTCCGCCTCACCCCGGACCATGATCGCGAGCGAGAGCTCGAGGCGCGTGAGCGAGAGCTCGCGGCGCGTGAGCGGGAGCTCGCGGCGCGTGAGGAAGAGGTCCAGAAGCAGGAGTTCAAGGTGGCTCGCCGGGCGAAGCGGGCGCGGGGTGTGCTCCAGAGGGAGGCGAGCCTCGCGGAGAAGGAGAAGGCCATTGCCACCCAGCAGCTTGCCCTGGACCGGGAGGCAGCAGAAGTGGCTGCAAAGCGGGTTGAAGTAGGTTGGGAGGTAGCCGCCAAGCGGGCTGAGATCGAGCGGCAAGCGGAGTTTGCGGAGATGAAGAGGGCCGCTCAGAGGGACGCGCTGAGAAGAGACGTGAAGGCCACGACCGGCTGGAGAAGGACGTGAAGACCACGAAGGCCGCGCTGGAGCAGGAAGTGAAGGCCACGAAGGCCGAGCTGAGAAGGGAGTGAAGACCACGAAGGCCGAGCTGGAGCAGGAAGTGAAGGCCACGAAGGCCGCGCTGGAGCAGGAAGTGAAGGCCGCGAAGGCCACGCTGGAGCAGGAAGTGAAGGCCGCGAAGGCCGCGCTGGAGCAGGAAGCGAAGGCTCAGAAGACCGAGTGGGAGAAGATCGAGGCGGAGAAGGCCCGCCTGGCCCAGCTCGACGCCGAGATTCAGGAGAAGATGGCCAAGAGCCAAAAGTTGATGAGAACGGTCGGGAGCGGTCCCGGAGCCTCATGGAGGCGCCGGTCACCAACCCGACGCTCGCGGCGATCGTGGAAGTCGTGAAGGAGGCAACGAAGAAATGAACGGCACAGGAAAATCCGTAGATATGACGATGGACCAGGAAAGAAGCCGCCGAGCGGACGGTCGCGGGCCACCCTCTGGAAGGTGTTAGGCCAGATCCGCGCGGACGAGCGTCACGGCCCTCGCCGCCAGACTTCTCAAGCGGGCCACGGATCCCGGAAGTTCATGGCCGAGCTCGATCGCCCTCCTGAGCGGCACCTGGCGGGATAACGCCATCCTCGGCGTCTCCGCTGTTGCTGGCGTCGTGGCGGGCTCGCTCCTCGGCCGCGCGACCTCTGGCGTCAAGAGCATCGGCCCCGTCCCCCCATCGCGCTCTTGGGGCTCCTCCGCGTCGGCGGTGGCCTGTTTTTAAATGAGACCGTCACCTTACGTAACACCCTCAACCTCGGCGGCCTCATGTTCAGCGCTGGCGCCGTTCTTCATAAACGCCTGATGTCGTGATGAAAGAACTCTTCTGCATCAATCAAGTCCTCCGCGGCGACGCCCCACCGTCGCCCTGCTCGGCACCGACGGCGACGGCCGCGAGGTCCGCCTCAGGTCCCCTCCGCCGCCGTCGGCGCCCTCCGCCCTGGCGGGGTCCTCGTGCTCGGACTGTGGATCGGCTCGTTGCCCATCGACACCACCGCGACCGTTCGCCCCAGCAGCGCCCCCCCAAGGCGCCGAGGCCGCGCCGGTGATCACCACCAACAACGCCAGCGCCACGGTCGTCGAACCCACGGGCGCGGAGACCGGCGCCACACGTGGCCAAGCGCTCGGCGACGACATCAACGAAGATCTGCTCCAAGCGGAGTTCCGGCGGATGTTCGGGGTGATCCCCGGCTTCACCGCCTAGCCGCCGCGCAGCGACCGAGAGAATCTGACAGCGAAAACTGATGAGGGGGCGACGCCCCATAGGATGAAAACACCAACGTAGCAGCACCTCGCCATGAGCGGGGAACGGAGAGTCACGCGATGAATCAAGACATTATGCTCCCTGAACAATACTCAGACGCGACCCGCCACGAGGCCATGCGCCGGATCTGCCACGTCCTCGGGATCAGCCCCGAAGACCTCGCCCTCTTGCGGGCGATGACCGATCGTCTCGGCCGCGTCGAGAGCGGCTGCAACTCGGTGACCCGCCGCTGCGACGACCTACAGAACATGATGCGGCAGTCGTGTTGCCCGGCCAACATGCTCTACTCGCAGGTCACGATCGACGAGTACTCCCACAAGGCTCAGGTCAACGTCATCAAGCCCGTGATCGGCCTGGGCGGCGACTACGTCGACGACTACCCCGTCCCGCCCAAGAAGAAGATCCGCCTCGTCCACGAGCAGCGCCCCGGCTACTCGCCCGTCGATATCACGATCGCGCTCAGCATCGCCAACCAGGGCAACAACCTGCTCGACATCGTCGTCCGCCTGTACGTCTCCACGAAGCCCGAGGGCCCCGGCACGCAGATCGGCAGCGAGTACCGCGGCTTTCAGTTCTTTACCAACGAGGGAGGGGTCACCCCCGTCAAGTTCCCCCTCTACCAGAACTCCCCGTCACCGTCGGCTCCAAGGAGTACCTGATCATCGAGCTCGAGCACGTCGGCACCGCCAACAACCTCACAAGCGCGTTCGCGAGCGTGAGCGTCAACAACGCCGGCTGGTACGCCGCCTGCGGCCCCGACGTCTGCCGGTAGGAAGGAGCCGACCATGGGATCCGAACCGATTACCTTCAGGCTGCGCAAAGAGGGCGACTTCGACGGCCTCACGAAGATGCAGCAGAGGCGCAGCAACTTCCAGATCGTCACAGGTCGCGTCTATGAGCTCGATCTCACCGGCCCCGCGGGCCAGATCGACGGCAGATCTTCGGCGTTTTTCGGACGTCACGCCCAAGCTCATCGGCGTCGCCAGCTCGAACTGGAACCCGCAGAACGTCGCCCGGATGCTCGCGAAAGACAACCCCGACATCTTTCGCGAAGAGGTCGACCTCACCCCACACATGGCCTACCTCGTCATGTACCCCGGCGACACCCTCGCGATCCGCACGCAAGACGGCGGGCGCGTCTGTGTGCAGATCGTGGTCACCGAGCTCGCCGAGAGCGAGCACGTGTCCCTCGCCCTCGGCACCCCGCCCGAGCCGCAGTGGCGGCGCTTCCGGCTGATCCGCGACCTCTCCGGCGGCTTCTCGCACCTGCCGCTCAACAACACCTACTCGCCGCCCTTCCATTGGGATCCCGGGCTCAGCATGCTGGTCACCAACGCCATCGGCGACGGCCCGATCCCCGCGCGCGATCTCTGCATGTACCCCACCTTCCAGGGGTGCTACGTCAGCGTCCGCTACGCCGGGATCAACGCGGACGCCCAGCTCCACATCGTCGACGGGGTCCTACGCGACAGCGCCCCCCTACAAACCGACATCAAACCCATGCGCTGGTCGAAGGTCCACTTCGTCAGCCACGACGACCTCCTCGGCCTGTGGTCCCCCGCGCCCGTCGGCAGCGCCGTCGTGTGTGACATCGAGCTCGTGCGCGTCCAGCCCGGCGATCGCCTCAGCGGGCGCTACGCGAACGATCTCTAACCCAGCAGCACAAGCAACAAAGAAGAGACCCGAACCATGTACATCGACCCCTCTCGTGTAGACATGCTCGCGCGCTACAGCGCGCGGCTCGCCGCTGCGACCCCGGAGCAGCTCAGCGCGCTCGAGGGGGAGGTCCGCCTCTTCATCGCCACGCTGTGGACTGAGGCCACCCCAGAGGCCCGCAGCCGCTTCCTGGACGCCGTCCGCCGCGTCGGCCCCCCATGCCCTGGTCGGCGGTCGTGGCGCGGCCTGGGGCCCTCCGGCGGCCGTGGAGCTGATCCTCGGCCAAGTCGACCCGGACGACGAGGGGGTCCCGAGCTACCGCCTGGACCCCAAGAGCGAGCAGGGCGAACGCGCGCTCGAGGCCCTCGCCGCCTGGGATCCGCAAACAACCCTCCAAGCCCTCGGCGCCCCCGGCGGCTCGAATCAACCCCAAGACCCCGCCACGGACCCGGTGGGCGAGCCCGCTCCCAACACCACCGCGCTCGACACCGCCCCTTCATCGAACACCAACAGCCCCACCCTCAGCCGCGGCGCGATCGCCACCCTCGCGGTGATCGGCTGGGGACCGCCGCCGCGGCCATGACCGTAAGGAGCCGCTCATGAACCCCACCCTGATCCTCGGCGGACTCGCGACCGTCGGCGTCATCGGCGTCGCCGCCCTGCTCCTGCGCGACGACGAAGAACCCGCGAACCAGCTCCCCACCCCGACGCCCGCGCCCGCGCCCACCAGCGAACCCGCCCCCACGCCCGCCCCCACGCCCAACGCACCGGCCCCCAGCGACACCACCGCCGCGCTCCCCACCGCCGCCGACGTGCCCGGCTTCGATCTCGTCCGAAATTGGGGCAAGACCCCCACCAACCTGCGCCCGCTCTTCGCCCTCATGGAGCGCCGCAGCGGCATCGACGGCGCCGGCCGGATCTTCGCCACGATCGCCAAACGAGAGAGCGCCTTCGTCGCTACCGCCCTCAACGACTCCGAGGCCGAACGCAAGGCGTCACGCCGCGCCTACGACAACATGAAAGACCGCAACCCCGCGCTCGCCTACGGCATGCAGGCCGCGGAATTCGGCTCTGGTGGCCTCTTTGGCGCCCTCGCGCCCTATTTTTTGTGGACGGGAGTCCCCGAAGAAGGCGACGCCGCCCCCCTCCTGCAAAGCCCGCCGAACGTCATGTTCCTCCCCCGCGTCGCTGGCTTCGCCGCGTGCGTCTACCTCCAGCGCCTCGTCGCCCACTACCGCCTCGACGATCACCTCGACATCAAAGCCGGCTGGGCGAGCCCCTCGCTGCTCAAGGCCGATCGCGGCTCCAAGACCTACCAGGCCGTACGCGATCGTTTTAACAGCGACGCGATCGAGCTCGGCGTCGATCTCGAGGACATCACCACGATCCCCAAAACCCTCAGCGCCGCGCGCTGGCCGGGCGTCCCCAAGCTCTTCGCCGATCTCGTCGGCCAACTCCCACCCCCTCGGACCAAGGGCTAGTCAGGATCACCTGCTACGACCCCGAGCTCGACCGCTTCGCCGACGAGATCGCCGGCGACTTCGACTACCTCTCCGCCGCCGAGCGCGAGTCATGGCTCGTGCAACAGTGGACCGAGATCGCCGCGGCGATGGGCTGGTCGGAGGCCCTCGATGACACCCTCAACGGCCTCCGCCGCTGCCGCATGGGTCTTTGTGACGTCAGCACCGAAGCCCTCGCCGCCTTCCAACAACACGCCGATCGCCAACGCGAGGGCGACGTGCGCACCGATCGCGCCCGGATCCGCGACATCGCCCTCGAGCATCTTTTACAAAAACCCGCCCTCGGAGCCTCTGGCAGGTCGTCATCAGCGCCAGCTCCCTCCCGGAAGGCGCCTGCTTCAACCTCGCCACCTGGCAGTCACCCCCGCTCACCGCGGGCCAAGACAGCCAGCTCGAGGCTCAAACCCGCTCCGCGCCCGACCGCAGCGACCTCAACATCGTCATCCGCCCCAAGCGCGCGTTTTTGGCCGACGCCGGCCCCAGCTACTTCGGCGACGCCACCCCCGAGACCGCGCCGATCAAGAACAACCGGGCCCCTCTGCGGCTGGAACACCCCGCTACGCCTCTCCCTCGGCACGTTTCCCTGGGTGTACGGCCACCGCCTCCAGTCGCCCGCGCCCGCCCTCGCCTGGAAGAGCAACGCCGCCCACCAACCCGCCCATCGCGCCCTGCAAATCGCCAGCGGGTTCTGGCAAGCCGAGGGCAACCTCCGCCAAGACGCGCGCGACGTCGTCGCCCATTGGAAGCACTGGCGCAGCGCTATCGCCGGCCCCTCGCCGACAACCAGAGCCCCGCCCTCCGCCTCGAAAAACAGCTACTCCGCGTCCAGGGCGACGAGCACCCTCGGCCTCAACGGCCCCCGCGGCTTCATCAGCGCCGCCGCCTTTAACTACATCCAGAGCCGCTTCGCCGCCTTCTTCGCGATGAGGCGCGCGCTGATCCGGGCCCGTCATCGCCTCATCCCCGAGCTGCGCGCCCTCGCCGATCAGAGCCCCGATCCCTGCATCGCGGCCCGGCGGCCCTTCGCGCCGCTCGCGAGGCTCGACGAGCTGCATTGACCCGTCCTCGGCGGCGGCGCCGACGCCGTCGGCCTCGATTTTTTGTGAAATGTGAAATGTGAAGTGTGAAGAGAGGGAAGGTAGGTAGGAAATGGAAAACACGAACGAAACTGACACTGACACCAAACAGGCCGCTCAGCCCGGCTCACGCTCGCTCTGGACCGCCATCGGTCTGCTCGTCTCCGGCGCGACCGGCGTCGGCGTCGGGTATTTGATCGCCAAACCCAAAAACAAGCCGCCCTGCGCCTGCAAGGTCGGGAACGGCAACGGCAACGGCAACGGCAACGGCAACGGCAACGAGAAGAACGGGTAAACCATGGCCGTCGTCGTCCTCAGCATCAAGGTCCGGGACACAGACACGGACGAGATCCAGGAGATTGTGGTCCTGGAGAGCGAACGCCGCCGCGCGGAGCCGGAGAGCGCGTATGAGCCGAGGAGGCGACCCAACTTCGAGCGGCCTGATTTCAAGTGGAAGGGCACTGAGCACGGGGGCACTCCGCTCTCATTCAAATCACAGCGCGAACACGAGCCCGAGCCTGAGCCCGAGCCCGAGCCCGAGCCGACGCCCAAAGCCAAGCCCAAGTCGAAGACAAAAGCCGAGCCCGAGCCCGAACCCGAGCCGGAGCCGAAAACCAAGACCAAACGGAGGCCGAAGGCTCATGACTTCCCCACCGATCGGGCCCTCGACCTCGCCGTCCTCCGCGAGGTCAAGGACGGCAGCTACACCCTCGGCGCGCTGCGCAGGGCGTTCCGCGAGCGCGAGCGCGAGCTCGACCCCGTCCACATCCTCGCCGCGCTCGGCCGCCTCGTCGAGCGCGGCGACCTCATCCAGACGGGCAGGGGTCGCAAGGCCCGCTACTTGCCCAGCACGGAGCGTTACGACGTTTTCGGCCGCTACACCGTCCACTCCGACCGTTTGACGTCCACCATCTCGTGGGACGACACCGAGCTCGATCTCCATCCCTACGTCTTTTTGCAGCCCAACGGCGACGTACGCCGCGAGCTGGTCAAGGAGGGCGTGCTCGAGGCGGACGTACCCGGCCTGATCGAGATCCTCAACAAACACGCCACCGAGCTCGGCGCGGTCGCGCCCACGGACGAGGGCGAACCCGAGCCGCCACCGCCACCGCCACCGCCGCCACCACCGCCGCCCACCCCTGAGATCGTGCCCGTCAGCCTCCAGTGGCGCACCCAGGAGGTCAAAGGCCGCAAAACCCTCGAAGCGACCTGGGCCAACGGCGCCTTTCGCATCACCCCACGCACGGGCGGGATCGCCGGGCTCTTTTATGAACACAGCGACGGCCCGATCTACGACTACGGCTGCGGCCAAACCGAGGCCCTCAAAGCGCTCGCGATCAGCCTCGCCGAGAGCGACCTGCCCACCCCCGCCGCCTTCCGCGCCGCTGGCGGCGACCTGAGCGCCTGCCCACGCCCCAAGCGCCTGCGCCTGGGCGACAGCGAGATCACCTGGCGCGAGACCGTCGAGGGCGACGCCCAGATCTGCGTCGCCGCGGTGGGAGACGGCGAGTTCCGGCTCGTCCAGACCGAAGGCGGCTCCTTCGCGCTCGCCTTCGCCCGCAAGGGAGACACCGACTTCGACCAGCTCGGCTGCGGCACCGGGAAGCCCTCGAGGTCCGCGCCCTCGACCTCCTCGGCCAGCTCAGCGCCGCCGACGCCGACGCCGCCGAAACCCAGCCCCCAGAGAAGAAGAAGAAGAAAGAAGCCACCACGCGCCCGCGGAGCACCTCCAAGGCCATGCCCACCACCCCCAAAACCCCCAAAGAAAAACCGCCCACGCCCGATCCCACCCCCGATCCCACGATCGATGCCTCGACCGACAAGGAGCTCACGGACTCGCTCACCAATGCAGTCCGGCAGGCGATGCGCGGCGCCGACCCCGACGAGGACGAGGACGACTGACATGACTTCCACTCCCGGACACATCTACCGCGTCGGCACGCGCTTCTTCGTCGACAGCCAGGCCCTTCGACAGCTCGCCGAGCACCTCGACCTGGTCCCCACCGCCAGTGGCTATCGATTCCTCGAACCCTCGATCGAGTTCGAGCTCGTGGAAGGCCGCCCCGCGCTCCCGAACCAGCGCGGACAGCTCTACCTCGTCCCCGCCGACAGCTCCGCCCACGGCGCCTGCCTCGCCTGGCTGCGACAAGGCCACATGCAGGGCGGCGGCGAGTTTGACGTGTGGCCCGGCGGCTGCGCGTGCCGCCTTCCCACCGCTCGGGAGACCGCAGAATGAACGCCCTCGCGATCCTCAACGCCGCCCTGCAGACCTGGCGCCCCAAGGCCGAGCAGCGGCACGGGCTCCTCGTCATCGAGGAATTCTTAAATCGCCACCGCGCCCGCCTGCTCGGCGTCATCGAGCACGAGCTCGCCGCGCGCCGGATCAGGCGCGGCCGCGCGCCACGCACCCCCGCCGACTGGAGCGAGGTCGACCAGCTCGTGCTCAAGGAGCGCACTCGGCCGGGCTGGCGTGACGACGACCCCACGGGCCGCGCCGAGCTCCTCCAAAAGCTGAGCGACCGCGTCACGGAGGCCCCCCCAGACCAGCAGGAGCGCCTCGCCCGTCGCGCCCGCACCTACGTCGACCTGCGCGCCGAAGCGATCCTGCTCCGCGCCAAGGGCCAAGCCGCCGAGCCGCTGCTCCTCCGCTACCCCGCGCTCGCCCTCTTGTCAGGCGACGGCGCCGCCGTCATCGCCCTCCGCGACGCCAAGGGCGTGTTGCACGAGAACCCCGCCTACACCGGCGCCTCCGCCCTCCAAAACGTCTTCGACGCCGCTCACCAGCGCGTCGCCCAGATCCGCGATCAGATCGCCGACGGCGCCCGCCTCGATCGCTACGCCAACGCCCTCTGGTCGCGCGTGCGCGCCGAAGTCACCCCCTCCGCCCCGACCGTCGAGATCGAGTCCCCCCCCGATCTCAAAGACAAACCCTGGCGCACCGAGGCCAACCTCCAGGCGATGCGCCTCGTCATGGCCAAAGAGCCAGGCGAGATGACTTCGGGGGATCTCCAGATCCTCACCCGCTACTCCGGCTGGGGCGGCCTCAGCATCGACAAGGTCCAAGATCAATTCCCCGCCGATCTCGTCCCCGAGTCCTTCGGCCTCATCCACGAATATTACACCCCCCACCGTCATCGCCGACTCGCTCGCCGAGGTCCTGTGTCCCTTCCTCCCCCGAGCTCGCCGGCCGCGACGGGATCGTCCGCGCCCTCGAGCCCAGCGCCGGGATCGGCCGCCTCATCCGCGCCTTCACTCCTCGCCGCTGCCTCGCCCTCGAAGCAGGCGGCCAGATCAAGCGGATCGAGTGGACCGCCGTCGAATTCTCCAAGGTCTCCTCCACCCTGCTCCGCGCCCTCCGCGGCGATATCAACGTCTTTCACATGCCCTTCGAGCGCTGGGTCCGCGAAGAAGGCTCGCGCTACCACGGCACCCTCGGCCTCATCCTCTCCAACCCGCCCTACGGCGAGCGCGGCGCGTTCGCCCGCGAGGATCGCGACGAGTTTTATTTTGAGAAGCGCGCCTACGCCTACTTCATGCGCCGCGCCCTCGATCTCCTGATCCCGGGCGGGATCGGCGTCTTTCTGGTCCCCGCCGGTTTCGTCACCGGCAAGACCAACCGCCCCCTCCGCGAAAAGATCCTCCTGCGCCACCACTTCCTCGGCGCCTACCGCCTGCCCAGCCACGACCTGCGCGGCCGCGAGAACGTGCCGGGCGCGGGGCTCGTCATGGACATCGTCTTCTGGCGCAACCGCGGCGGCGAGCTCCGCGAGATCGACGAAGCCGACACATACATCCTCGACGGCGACTATTTCGAGCGCCACCCCTCGCACATCCTCGGCGCCGAAGATGGAGCCTTCGCGGGCGATGAAGGTCGAAGCTGGCGCTACAAAGTCACCGGCGAGCTGCGCAGCCTCCCGCCCCTCGATCCGCGCCCGATCTGCACCGCCTGCGTGATCGACACCATCGCCCGCTCCGCCGACCTCGGCGCCCCTCAGACGGTGCTGCGCGACGAGGACGAGGTCCCCAGCGGCACCGACGACGCCCTCCGCCCCGCGCTCGAGCTCGGCCGCCGCGTCGGCCGCTACCTCGCCGCCGTCGGCGCCGATGATGCACCGAGGGCCGCCGCCCTCTGGCCCGAGCTCCACGCCGCCCTCGTGGACCTCGCCAAGACCCAGGGCAACCCCCGGCAGCGCAAGGAGCTCCGCGCGCTCGCTGACAACGGCGTCAGCGCGGCCGAGCGGATCCTCAACGCGTACACCCGCAGCGGCGAGCTCATCGACGCCCTTCGCGCCCCGCCGGTCGTCGAGCCCAAGTACACCGGCCAGCCCGACGACGTCGTCGCCCAGGCCGAGCTCCTCTTCCGCCAACGTCGCCACCTCAACATCGAGACCCTCCACAAGTTCCACCTCTCGCAGGGCGGGAGCGCGGACCAGGCCGACATCGTCTCCACGCTGGTCGCGAAGGGATGGGCCCTCGACGGCGAAGCCTGGGATGAACTGCTCCCCGAAGACGCCTATCTCACCGGCATCGACCTCTGGGCCAAACACGACCGCGCCCAAGCGCGCGCGCAACAAGGTGACCTTATCGCCAGGTCGCAGGTCAACCGTCTGCTCGCCGCGATCGACCCCGTCGTCTTCGACGACTTGACCGAGCTGCGCCCCAACGAGGGCTGGGTCCCCATCGACGTCGTCGCCGACTGGCTCACCGAGGAGCTCAACGGCCGCTACAGCCCCATCTCGCTCATCCGCGCCGATGGCCTCTACGAAGCGCGGACCCGTGAAGGCGGCCCCCGCCCCGTGCTCGCGCCCGCCACCGCGGCCTTCCTCGGGTGGCTCAACCACGATCTCGCCACGTTCACCCCGCCGAAGCGGTCCAAGCTGGACAGCGGGCCGCGCAGCCGCGAAGACAAGCTCGCCGAAAAGAGGTCCCGCGCTGAGGAGCGCCTCAAACTGCAACAGCAGTGGTCCGACGCCTTCCGCGCCTGGGTCGCCCGCGATGACGACCGACAGGCGCAGATCGTCCACGCCTACAACCGCAGCTTCCGCGGCCGGATCGTCCCCACCTACCCCGCAGAGAACCTCGAGATCGCGCGCTGGGGCCCGGGCGCGCCGAAGCTCAAGAACCACCAGATCGCCGGTGCCCGCCGCGTGCTCGCCCAGCGCGGCGGCCTCGTCGCCTTCGACGTCGGCGTCGGCAAGACCTACACCGCCCTCGCGATCGTCGCCCGCGCTCGCCAAGAGGGATGGGTGCGGCGCCCGGTGATCCTCGTCCCCGGCTCCATCGCCTGGAAGTGGCACGACGACATCCTCTGCACGCTCCCCGACTACCGCGTCGCCGTCATCGGCTCCAAGCGCAAGATCATCGGCCGCGGCGCGCGCAAGGGCCTCATCACCTCAGAGCCCGAGTCGCCCGAAGAGCGCGCCCAGAAGTGGATCGCCCTCCAGACTGGTCAGCTCGACGTCGTCATCCTCACCTACGAGGCCCTCGCCCGCACCAAGGTCAACACCAAGCCCGTGATGGCCTACATCAAGCAGGTCGAGGCCATCGAGCGCACGCTGACGCTTCGCCGCCGCAGACTCGAGGAGCAAAGCAAGACCCCGGGCGGTCGCGACAAGATGACCGAGCGCCAGCTCGCCCTGCTCGAGCACGGCACAAGGGCGTGGGTCGAAGAGCTCCTCGCCCTCCCCGAAGGCTGGGAGTACGACCCCGGCGTCGCCTGGGACGAGATCGGCATCGACATGCTCGTCGTCGATGAGGCCGCCTCGTTCAAAAACCTCTACCTCCCGCAGCCGCGCGAGGACGGCGGCATCCCGAAGTTCATGGGAGGGAGCGGCGACGGATCGAACCGCGCGTGGCAGCTCGACTTCCGCGCTGCCATGGTCCGTCGTCAAACCGGCGGCGCAGGGGTCGTCCTGCTCACCGCAACCCCCGCCAAGAATTCGCCGCTCGAGCTCTACAACCTGATCCAGTTCATCGACCCCACCGCCTTCTACAGCGCCGGGATCTACGACCCCGAGCAGTTCATCGATCGCTTCATCAAGATCGAGCTGCGCGACGTCCTCACCAGCGACTTCAAGATCGAGTCCGCCAGCGCCGTCACCGGCTTCCGCAACCTGGACGACCTGCGCACCATCATCTTTAGCAAGAGCGAGTTTCGATCCGCCGCCGAGGTCGGCCTCCAGCTCCCGCGTCCGATCGTCGAGACCGTCACCGTCGCCATGGACGAGCTGCAAGAGGCGAAGTACGACAAGTACGTCCGCGAGATCGAGAGGATCCTCGCCGAGCCGGCCAAGCCCGACAGCGGCGGCCCCTCCAACGTCATCGTCGGCCTGCTCGCCCGCCTCTCCCTCGTCGCCCTCCACTCCGGCCTCGACGAGGGGTACAACTTAAAGAACGCGCTCGATGGCGGCGTCGCCACGCGCAACGTCTACGACCCGCGGACGGGCGAGGTCGAAGAGATCACGGTCACCCTCCCGCGCCCGATCTACGAGAGCCCCAAGCTCACCGCGTGCGCCGAGCGGATCGTCGCCAGCCCACACTGCGGCCATATCATCTTCGTCGAGCCCACCGCCGTGCACATGTGGATGCGCGAGGTCCTCGTCGCGAACGGGATCCCGCGCGAGCGGATCGCCATCCTCAACTCTGAGGTCTCCACCAGCGAGCGCGCCACCATCGCGCGCGAGTTTAACGGCCTCTCCAGCGCCCCCGCCAAGCCCGGCGCCTGTGCCCGCCCGAGCGACTTTGCCACCGCCCCCAAGTACGACATCGTGATCGCCAACTCCGTCGCCTACGAGGGGATCGATCTCCAAGTACGCACCTGCGCCATCCACCACGTCGACCTCACCTGGACGCCCGCCGACCTCGAGCAACGCAACGGCCGCGGCGTACGCCAGGGCAACACCCTCGGCCTCATCAACATCTACTACTACTTCGCCGACGGCTCCACCGACGGCTACCGCTTCAGCCTCATCGACGGCAAAGCCGGGTGGCTCGGCCAGCTCCTCACCAGCGCCGTGCGCGACACCAACAACCCCGGCGCGCAGCAGCAGCTCAGCCCCGAGGACGTGCTCATCATGATCTCGCGGGACAAAGAAAAAACCCGCGCCCTCATCGAGATGAAGCGCTCTCAAGCGATCGAGGCCGCCCGCGCCCGGATCGCCCGCGAGGCCAACCGCGTCCTCCGCCAAGCCGTCTCCCGCTTCGACCGCGCGCGCGACGCCGACGATCCCGAACACGCCGCCCGCCTCCGCGAAGACGCCGAGCAGCGCCTCAGCGATCTCAAGACCGTCGATCCCGCCGCGTGGCCTTGGTACCCGTGGATCCACGTCGCGCGCGACGTCGACATGCTCGTCCCGGAGCTCGGCGCCCCCGTCTACGAGGGCCTGCGGATCACCCGACCCCGCGTCGGCGATACCAGCCAGCTCGATCACTTCGAGTTCGGCGCCATCACCGACCCGAGCGGCCCCAAGATCGGCCTGCGCCTCGCCGGCTCCGCCACCTGGCAGCTCCTCACCTACGAAGGCGACCTCGCCGGCAAACCCCTCGATCCCGCCGAATTCCCGCGCGAAGGCGGCCCGGTCTGGCCCCTCGACGACGAAGACCGCACCGCCGCCGCCATCGCCCTCAAGCTCGGAAACACCAGCTTCGTGCGCAGCCTCGACGATCTCGGCTGGCTCGGCGCCAGCGATGCTTTCCTCGCCAAGTGGTGGCCCCGTTTCAACGACAAGATCGCCGAAGCCTTCGCAAACGCCTGGAAACCCTCCTCCGTCCCCGTCGTCGACAGCGAGGGCCTCGCCATCACCGCCGGAGCCGAAGTACGCGGCGCCCGCCTGCTCCCACCCACCCTCGAAGGCTGGCGCGAGTACCTCGCGCTCGCCCCCGCCAGCGGCGAGTCCTACACAACCCTCCGCGAGCTCGGCCTCGCCTGGTGGGGCCGCAAGATCCCCAAACGTCTGCTCGCCGACGCCGCCGACGCGGACGACGCAGACAACGCCGAGGACAACGCCGACAACGCCGACAAGCCCTCACCGCCCGCCACGCCCTCACCGTCCCCCCCGCGCACCACGCCCTCACCGTCCCCCCCGCGCACCACGCCCCCCGCGCGCGCCCCCGTCGCGCCCTCACGCCTGTCCGATCCCCCACCCACGCTCACCACCACCCCGCCCACCTCGACCCGTTCACGCCCAGCCGCCCAGCCCTCCGCTTCGCCCACACCCTCTGCCGCGCCGGTCCTCGACGACGAGGCGCTCAAGGAGGAGGAAGCGCGCGCGCAGCTCGCCGTGATCCTCCGGGATTATCTGTCGACCTTGCCGGCCGCCGCTACGACGCAGGAGCGGAAGCTGGCGCGGGACTATGCCGAAGCGGTCACCCTCGGGAACGTCGAGATACCTCGCCGATGGACCCGCAGCGCGGTCGCGGAGGCGATCGCCGCGGGGATCCCTGGCGACGCATGGGATGAGCGCGGCAACATGATCGCGCCGTGGGACGAGCACCTCGACGCGTGGGCCGACGCCTGGATCGCCGTCGCGGGCGACTCACCAAAACCATCGCCCCCACCCCCGTCACAAGCCGCCGCCTCGCCCGCGACCCCAACGACCGAGCCTGCTGCCGAACCGCCGCCCGACGTCATCCGCCTCAGCGACGGCGCCAAGGCGCGCCGCGCGAAGGCTGAGGCCGAGGAGATCGCCCGCATCGAGCGGATCGCGGGCAACGACGCCGGCCTCCGCGATCTCGCCCTCCAGCTCGGCAAGCTCGCCGACCCCATTGAGAAGACGCCCCGCGAGATCGCCTGGTGGTTCCGCGCGGAAGGCAACCGACATATCGCGAACATCATTGAGAGCTACCTCGAGGAGGGCGGCCCCTTCGGCCGCCTCTTGGAAGACATCGCCGAGGATCTCCGTGAAACCAGCGAGGAGCACGACGTCGACGCCCGGGATGGAAGACTGATCGTCTCGCCCGACGCGATCCTCAAAGACGATCGCGGAGAATACGTCCTCCGCGAGGATCGCGAAGGGATCTCGCGTCGCTACATCGTGCGGGTCAGCCTCATCGTGGACAAGGACGGTGATCAGGTAGCCGTCCAGATCCGCGACACCGACCAAGCCCGCAGCGAAGGCGAGCCGCTTCAAGGAGGCGATCACCTCCTCAGCTTCGATTTCACTCGCCTCAATGAGTCTGCGCTCCGCGAGCGCTGGCGTCACTTCGGCATGTTGGCCAAGGCCCTGCGCCGCGGCCCCATGGAGATCGAGCGCACCCGCCAGCTCCTCGTTTACGCCGCTGTCCTCGTCCGCGCCCCCAAGTGTCGAGGCGACGCCCGCGCCTCCGCCAAACGCGCCCTGGAGGTCGCGATCCGCGAGCACCAACGGGCGGCCAAGGCCCTCGAAGTCGACTTCGACGAGCACATCGAGCGCGTCGCCCGCGTCGCCCGCTACCTCGCCCGCGTCGCCCACGCCGTCGCTCAGAGCTGCGCCGAAGGCCAGATCGTGCTCGCGGTCTCTGACTTCACCGCCCCCAACAACATCGACCCCGAGCTCGACAAGCCCACCCCACCCGAACAGGCAGGCCTCGAAGAAGACGGCGATGTGTACAGCCCCTTCGACGCCGCCATCGAATCAGCCCTTGATCGGACCCTAAGCGACGGGAGCCCAGCATGAGCGCCAAGAGAGACCCCGAGCAGCTTCGCGACCGAGCGCAGCGGATCCCCCAGATCATCACGAACTGGCGCAGCGCCTTACCGCCCTCGCTCGCCGGTGACGTTTTTGAAAAATACCTCCGCGAGCACCGCCGCGACGTCATCGCGCGCCTCAACGCGTGGGTCCACGAGCCACCCGCCCCCGCCCAGCCGCCGCCGGATCCCGAACCAACCGAAGAGGCCCAGCACCTCCTGCTCGCCCTCACCAACGAGACCCAGCACCTCCGCGCCCGGCGCCGGCGGGGCCACCTCCAGACCTGGATCCGCGAAGCGTTCGGCCACCTTGAAATCACCGCCCCCGTGACGATCGAGTGGAGCGACACGAGCGCGGTCGTCCGCGTCACTGGCCTCGCCTATGAAGCGTGGCATCACCAGCTCCGCGTGCTCCGCCACGCCCTCACCTTACCGGGAGCGCCCGAGTTCACCCTCGACCTCTCGGCGATCAGCGAGCACCGGCCTGGCGACCTCGCCGTCGCTGAGATCGGCCAAATGCCCCTCGAATCAAGCCGGCGCGAGCTCTTCGCCCGACGCGTCGAGCGGGCGATCTTGAGCGGCCGCAGCCCGCTCCCTGTGCTCGTCCAGGCCCGCGCCGCCGCCCGCCTCCAAGCCGTCAACCCACCCATCAACCCAAACACAAACCCAGAGAAAAACCATGAACACTGACTATCTCCTCATCGCGAACAAGACCCTCATGGCCTTCGTCGGCGCTCTTCAGGAGGCGAACGAGCTACAGGCCAAACGCGACGCGCAGGAGGCCGAGCGCGCCTACCGCGAAGCCAAGAACACCTCGATGGAGCAGATCATTGAGATACTCCAAAGGCAGCAGCAATGGAACGCGCACCTGCTCGAGCGCCTCTCGCACCTGCTCGAGCGGGTCGAAGACCTCGAGCAAGCCCGCAGCGCCGCCAACGAGCCCGCCGACGATCCCGCCGCCGAGCCCGCCGCCGAGCCCGCCGCCGAGCCCGCCCGCGAGCCCGCCTGCGAACCCGCTCGATCCGAGTCCGGCCTCGACATCTCGCCCGAGGTCGCGTGTTTGCGCGACAGCTTCGTGGAGATCCTCCAAAACACCGCCCAGGTCCTCAAGGAAAGGAACGTCAGCGAGGCCAAAGCCCGTGACTGGCTCGTCCACGGCCGGTGGCACCGGGCTCAGCGATCCGTCCGGCTCCGCGAGACGCGCGATCTGCTCACCAAAGCCCTCAGCAGGTTCGCCCACGTGCCCAACGCGGGCCGCGCCTACGGCCTCGCGATCAACCTCATCGACGCCCGCTGGTCCAGCGTGTGGGGCTCTGCCCACTAGGAGCGCACCATGGCGAGGGCTCCAGACTGGCACCACGCGCCGATGGCCAAGGGCGATCCCGCCCCGCGCTGGCCTCTGCCCGGTCACGCGCCCAAATTCGCAAACTGGTCCTTCGGCGGTGGACGCCCCTTCGGCTGCAACGAAGACTCGTGCGAGCGCTGGCACGCGGGGATCGACCTCACCAAGATCCCCGACGGCGCCCTCGTCATCGCCCCCGAGGACGCCACCGTCATCGCCCTCGATCGCGGCTGGAGCGCCGGCTCCAAGGCGCAATTCTTAAAAACGGCCAGCGGCCTCTTCCTCGTTCTCGGCGGCTTTCAGCCCGGCTCACATCGCGAGTTTGACCTCAGCGTCGGCCAGTCGATCAAAAAGGGCCAAAAGCTCGGCCGTGTGCTCGGAAGTTATGGAATGATCCATCTAGAGACCTACGGCTTCCCAAGCGATCGAAAGGCCAACACCGTTTGGCGCGTCGGCAACCCGATCCCCGGCGGCCTGCTCAATCCTACCAAGTACGTCGAGAGCATGGTCGGCGACGCCCCCCAGGCCGACGCCGCCACCCCCTCTACCGACCCCACCGCGCCCCCCCGTGGCGCCCCCGCGCCCCCAACGCCCGCCCCCAACTCCCGCACCCCCTGGGTACTCGGCGCGCTCGCGCTCACCGGCGCCGCCGTCGCGCTCACCTACGCCCTACACGCCCGGAGGACCTCATGAGCCGCGCCCACACCGCCCTCGTCGGCGCCTTTTCAGCGCTGACCGGCCTCAGCCTCGGTCTACTCAGCGCCCGCCTGCTCCCCCGAACCCGCCCCCGGGGATCGATGTACACCATGAACGAGCAGATCTACATCGACCAGCCCGTCATCGATCTACTCACTGAAGAGAACGACTCAAGGATCATCCAAGGGCCGCGCTGGTCCCAGATCAACCTTCAAGCGTACACGCTCACCTACGAGCCCGCGCCCGACGCGTTGAAGCGTCGCCCCGAGCGCCTCTACCGGCTCCGCCACCCGGAGACAGACGCCAACGCCGCCGACGGAGACGCCATCGACGCCGCGCGGGAGCTCGCCCAGGGCCTCTCACGCCGCAAGAACGACGAGCTCGCCCGCGAACGCGTCCTCTTCATGGCCAAACATGACCTCATCGGCCGCCAGATCCTCGCGTAGATCGGAGCCCACCTTGCAGACCCGAGAAGACGAAATCAACCGCGCCCTCGAGGACTCGATCACACGAGAGCGAGACGCATGTATCCGCGCGCAGCGCCTCACCTTCGCGGTCGTCGCCCTCAGCGCAGGCGTCACCGGATACGCCGCGGGCGTTTATATGACCTACAAGTTTATGGAGAGGAGGGGAGGGAGATGAAGTTTAACACCGTCAACGATCTCGCGATCCTGAGCGAGCGGGTGATCGAGAGAGCCAATGGTTATTGCGCGAACAACCGCGCGATTTTAAAGCCGCTCCTCACCAGCCTGCTCCGATGCGAGGATGGGTTCGAGGATCTGAGCTCGTGGGACGACTCGGATCCGGGCGAACCAGAGCCCGAAATCGACCCCGCGCACTACCTCTCAAAGGAAGAGCAGGCCGAGCTCGCCAAGCTCGAAAGGGAGGCCGTAAGGAACCAGATCCTCCTTCACACCGCGACACTGCGCCGCAAGGTCGCCGAGCAGAACATCGAGCTCGCCCGCCTCGAGGCGCTGCCGCCCCCCGAACCCACACCGCCCAAACCAGCCCAGCCGCAGGCACCCGCCCCGGCCGCACCCCCCGCGCCGTCGCCGCCCGAACCACCTCGCATTGAAGCGAGCGACAATCCCACCCCCACCGCGAAGACCCCGCCCACCGCCGAAACCGCACCCGACGACGAGTTCATGGTGCTCTTCGGCCGCTCCCCCGTCGACGCCGACGACGAACCCGCGAACACGCCCACAGCTCCTCGCGACGGAGCCGACCTCAACAATGAGTTCTGCGCCCTCCTCGGCTTCTCGCCGACCAATCCAGCTCCCGCGATCGATCTCGCGCCTATCCCCGTCGAGCCCGCTGCCGCCGAGCCCGAGCCCGCGCCCGTTGCCGAGCCCGCTTCCGTCGAGCTCGCTCCCGCTGCGCCCGCCGCCGAGCCCGCTACCGTAGAGCCTGCTGAGACCGCTACCGTCGAGCCCGCCGAGCCCGCCACGGTCGAGGAGCCTGCCGAGCCTGCTCCCGCGCCCGTTCTCGCCGAGCAGGTCGAGCCCGCAGACGCCGCCCTCGTCGAGTTATCCGAGCCCCCGCCCGCTCTCGCGCACCCGCTCGAGACCGAGCTTACCCAGCAGCAGATCCAGCAAGCCACCGCGAGCGGCAAAGCGGAGCAACTGGAGCATCTTATAAAAACCGCCCGGACCCATTGGGACGGCACACACCGGACCCTGTGGGCGGGATCCGTCTTGTCCGGCTGTCTACGGGCCACGGTCCAGCTCTTCACCGTGAACGGCTCACCGACCGCGGAGCGGGTCGAGCGGGCCCGCGAAGCCCACAAGATCGCCACGAGAGTGTTTCAACTCGGCCAATCGCCTGAGCGTTTCTACGACGTCATCGTCGCATGCCGCCTGCTCGCCAGCAGCTTGCACGAGGATGGCCAGACCTCCAGCGGGCTCCAGATCTTACGCGGCGGCCTCGCCGTCATGAAAGCGACCTCTCCGAGTCTGCGCAGCAGCGCCCGCGAGCAGTTCCACGAGATCCGCACTCTTATAAAAGTCCTCGAATCGGCGAACCCATGAACAGCGCCCACAACATCGACAAGCTCCGCAACGATCTTTTCTTAGAGACCGCCGCCTTCGCCACGAAGCTCCGAGCCGCCGCCGACAAGGAGCCCCTGCGCGAGCAAGCGTGGCAGCGGCTCATCGACCTCTTCCGCTACGCCGGGGAAGGGGGCCGCCGCCGCTTCCTCGAAGGCATGAGGCTCCCCGGCGCCGCCGCCGAACGCCGCCGCACCTATGACATTTGCGTGCGCTCAGGCGCCAAGGATCACGAGCTTTGCCAGGCCCAGGCCGAAGCCCTCCCGCTCTTCCGCGACTTATTCGACGCCTACCCAACCTCGCACACCCCCAAAGACTGGTGGGCCGCACCTATCTCCCAACTCATCGGCGACTACGACCCCGACAACCCGCCCGCGGACGAGCTCCGCGGCTGGGAGCACCAGCTCCGTCAAACCCACGGCAAGCTCGGCGCGGAGATCCTCTTGGGCGTAGGCGCCGCCTTCGAGGCCGCCGAAGAGGCCCTCGGCGGCGCCGTCGAGAGCGCCACCGACGCCATCAACGCCCCACCGCCCCCCAAACCATTCCCCTGGCTCAAGGTCGGCGTCGCCCTCAGCAGCGCCACCCTCGTCGGCGCCTTCGCGTACCGGATCACCAGGAAGTGAGCCGCCATGTCCCTCTCGCCCAAACTCTTCGCGCGCTTCGCTCTTGGCGCCGCGACCATCGTCGAGGGCATCGCAGCGCTCACCCGTCACCGCGAGCGTGAGCTCGCCTTCGACGCCGCCATCGAGCGCGCCAAGGCCACCGGCCGCCGCCTCGTCGTCATCGGCGACCCCGACGCCGGAGCCCACACCCGGATCCATCGCGCCTACGGCTGCGGCGACGTATGTATAGACAAGAACGGCTGCCCCGCCTGTCCAGTCACCATCGTCGCCGACATCACCCACGGCCCGATCCACGGCGTCGACGACGAGTCCGCCGTCGTCTTCGTCTCCTGCGTCCTCGAATACGTCGACGACCTGCACGCCGCGCTCGGCGAGATCTCGAGGATCGCAGGCGTCGCCGAGAACGTCTTTATCGTCTCCGTCCAGCCCTGGACCCTCACCGCCCGCCTCTACCCGGGCGCGCTGGCGGGGCCGGGTCGTCAACCACGGCTCCGAGCAAACCGTCCACATGAAGTCCGTCGACCGTGAGGAGCGGCTCCTCATCGCCACGGCCCTCGGCCTCACCCTCGCTACCGCCTTCTGGCCCAACAAAGAAGAAAGAGAAACAGAACCATGATCATCACCTTCCACAATTTTAAAGGCGGCACCGGCAACACCACCCTCGTCGCCCAACCCCCGCGGCATCGCCGGCCGAGCGCGTCGCCCTCGCCCGCCACCGCCGCCAACTAGCCCGCGTCATGCCGCCCTCGCGCACCCCAGCCGCGATCTTCGACGCCGCCGCCGCCGCCTGGCGACCGTGGGCGGCCGCGCGCTACTCGCCCGAGCGAGTCGATCGCGTGATCGCGTCTCAACGCGCGCGCCTCATCGACCTCATCGAAGACACGATGCGCAAGCAGGGCAGGGAAGCGCCACCCCCGTGGTGGCAGCGCACGCCCGGCCTGCCGCGTGTCCACGACCTCGCCCTCCGCGACGAAGCCCGCGCCCTCCTCGAGGCCGTGCGCGCCTACGTCAACGATCCCGAGTGGTCCCTGCTCGACGAAGAAGACGCCGCCGCCACCATCCACGAGGCCATCGTCCCGCACTGGCCCCTCGACGACGCCGAGCGCCTGATCCAAGCCGTCGCCGACCTCGACGGCGGCCTACGCGACGAAGACTCTTTTTAGAAGAACTCACCGCCGCCCTACGCGACGGCCACGCCCCCACGCTCGAGATCCACACCATCACCCCCGATCAAGCGTGCGACTTCGTCGCCCAGCACCACCGCCACCTGCCCGAGTGCAACCGCCGCGGCATCGTCCACGCCCTCGCAGCTCGCTGGCGCGGCCAGATCGCCGCCGTCGCGCTCGCGGGCGCTCCCACCGGCCGATGGAGCCGGACCAGCGATTGCCCGCCCGAGGGCACCCTCGAGATCACCCGCGTCGCCAGCCGCGCCGGTCTCCGCCGCTACGACCGCAAGGGCCGCGACGTCCCCGTAAACGCCGCCTCCGCCCTCGTCGCCCACCTCATCGACCTCCTGCCCACCAGCGGCCGAGGCGCCCCCGGCTGCCGCCTCGTCACCTACCAGCTCACCTCCGAAGACGGCGCGATCTACCGCGCCCTCGTCGCCAAGGGTTTACGCCCCGTCGCGCTCAGCCGCCACGCCCAGGCCGGCGGCGCACGCACCCGCGTCGCCCTCCCTGGCGAAAAGATCCGCTGGGAAGCCGGCCCCGCCGCCGCCGCCCCGGACTGGAACCTCCTCCAACAATCCCACCGCCCCGGCGCTCAAGCCGCCTACGCCGCCTTCCTCGCCCGAAAGGAGCGCCGATGACCTTCCGCATCCCTGCCAGCTCCCGAGCTCGACTCCGTGACCGGCTCGTCGTCGCCTCCGTCAGCGGCGGCAAGGACAGCACCGCCCTCGCCCTGCTCCTGCGTGAAGCCGAGATCCCACATGTGCGCGTCTTCGCCGACACCGGCTTTGAGCACCCCACGACCTACGAATACCTCGACCTCCTACGCGAGCGGCTGGGCGAGATCACGACCGTCCGCAACGAATCGCTGTGGCAGGACGCGCTCCCCGGCGAGCCGGGCATGCTGACGCTGATCCGCCGCAAGCAGATGTTCCCGAGCCGTCTGCGCCGCTTCTGCACCGAATCGCTCAAGCTCCGCCCGATCAAGAATTTCCTCGAACAAGTCGAGGAGGAGAGGGGACCCCTTGTCAACGCCGTAGGTGTACGAGCCGATGAGAGCGCGAGCCGGGCGCGGATGCCCGAGTGGGAGTGGTGGGGGGAGCTCGACGCCGAGATCTGGCGCCCTTTGCTCGCCGCTACCTACGACGACATCGTCGAGATCCACCGCCGCCACAACATGCCGCCCAACCCCCTCTACCTCGAGGGCGCGCGTCGTGTCGGGTGCCATCCCTGCATCTTTTCGGCAAAACACGACATCCGCCAGATCGCCCCCGATCAGCTCGTCAAGATCCGGCGCGTCGAACAGGACCTCACCGCGGACGCCGTCGCCCGCGGACGCGAACGACCGACCCGCGCCTTCTTCCAGGTACGCGGCCCCGCTGGACTCGCCTTCACCCCGATCGACGAAGTCTTCGAGCAGGCGCATACCATCCGAGGTCGCCCATGGGATCCGGCCGCCGAGCCCCCTGGGTGCCGTCGCTGGGGCCTCTGCGAAGCCGACGAAGCACCGAGCGAAGCCGCCGCGCCGATCGCTTACATCGGCCATGACCACGCGCTCGCCCTCGGCATCCCCCCCGAGCTGATCACGCGCTGGCTGAACGAGCGCCTCCTCCTCCCGGCGCATGGAGGCGCGCGCGATTGGGCCGGCTTCTATCAGCGTACCCCAGCCGTGGAGGCCGAGCTTGCAGCGCAGCTCGAGCGGATCCCCATCACTCGCCAGCAACTCCTCGCCCGAGGGATCACCGCCGCTCAGATCACCCGCTGGCGCAACGGACGCGGCCCATTGCGCCGCACCACCACCCGCGGCCTCTACGAGATCACCCGAGCCGCTCTCGCCAAACTCAGCGCATCGACCACCGATCAACAACCAACCAACAACCTGCCCCAAGAGACACCACCATGGCCGAACCAACCACCATCCGCCTCACCGCCACCGCCCCGCTCAACGGATCGGGCCTCATCCCTCTCACCCGCGAAACCCTGCAAACCACCACCGCCGGCCGCCTCTACAGCGCCACCATCCCGACCGGAAGCCGCCTCAACAGCGACGTCTTCGGCATTTTCTCAAGCGGCGCCCACACCTCGATCACCGTCACCGCCTCCACCGACAACCCCCGCGACGTGCTCCGCGTCTACCTCGGCGCCGCCATCCGCAGCGAGCACCGCCTCGCCGGATCCCAAACCATCACCCTCGCCCCCGGAGAGGAGCTCGGCTTCATCACCGAGGCCCCCACCGTCCTCCTGCTCGTCGTCAACGAGCTCTCCGAAGCCGACCAAACCGCCCGCCTCGACAGCACCGCTGCGCCCGTCATCCGCGCCCGCCTCACCCGTAACGCCGGCTTCACCGCCACCGGCGTCATGAACATCAACCTCCTCTGGTCCACCTCCTCACATGTCCTAGAGGCCACATCCAACGCCCCCGCCGGAGCCCTCCCGCTCGAAGCCCTCGATCCCCGCCAATCCCGCTACGCCGGCTATTACTGGCGCGTCCGCGTCTCCGGCTGCGACGGCGCCTACTTTTCCGGCCCCGCCAACCGCCTCACCGGCGACGCCGCCCTCGAACAGCTCCTCCCCGGCCAGTGGTCCACCCCGCGCCGCGTCAGCCACGACGATCTCCTCGCCGTGCTCAGCCCGCCCGTGCGCGTCGGCTGCCCCACCGTCATCGCCGAACACGAGCTACTCCCCATCACCGAGGCCCAGCTCCTCGCCACCGCCAGCGCTCCCACAACGCCCCCACCGACCCAGCCCGCAGGCGCCATCCCGTGGGCCACCTTCCACGATCTCAGTGTCAACGCCGCCGGCGCCGATCGCCACGAAGCCGGCTACCTCATGTGGACGCACGCCATCACCGGCAACTCCAACGTCATCGGCAACAAGGGCTTCCACGGGATCGGCACCGGCAACAAGGCCATGCTCGGCACCGACGCCCCGATCCTCCTCGGCCTCCCCCTCGCCCAACTCACCGCGCTCAGCGTCCGCTACGCCCTGCGCACCGCAGGCAACGCCCACATCCTCAATCGTCCGTACATCAACATTCTCATCGACGTCAACGGCGACGGCACCCTCTACAAGATCGGCGTCTTCGATCGCGATCCCAACCCCGCCCTCAACCTGCTCGTCGACGTCGCCCAGGCCGACCCCACCGATCACGAGTACCTGCTCTCCTGGATCGGCACCGGCAAGCTCAAGATCGTCAACGAGCTCGCCGGAGTCACCCCCGCCGTCGATCTCGGCGCCGGCTGGCACAACAAGGTCTTCCACGTCAGCGACATCCTGGCCGTCTACCCCGACGCCAAGCTCACGAGGGCCTTCCCCGCCGACAACGGCCTCCCCGCCGATCTCACCATGCCCCCCCTCTGGCTCGTCCTCGGCGATTCCACCTACACCCGCTACTCGCGCGTCCTCCTGCGCGAAGTCCGGCTCAACAGCTAAGCGAGCCCGCCATGATCATCGAGGTAGGTAGCCAGCGTTACAAAGAGATCTTCGGCGCCCGAGATTTCCTCACCCAGCCCTTCCAAAGCCGGCTACCGCCTCACCGCTTACTCGTCGAGGCCCTCGCCGATCCCTCCAAATCGATCACCGCCATCGACACGCTCCTCGCCGACGCCAACCCCAACGGCGTGCTCCACAGCGCCGGCCTGCAAGACATCCACCTCGGCACCCAGGTGCTCATGCACGCCCGCGTCGCCGCCTCACGCATCGGCGGCCAACTCGTCCTCCCCGGCAACGGCCTCTCGAGCAACCTCGCCGACGGCCTCGTCGACGTCATGAAAAATTTCAAAATTCCCTCCCGCGCCAGCGACGCCGACGTCCAAGCCTTCCTCATCGAAGCCAGCTTCGCCGTCGGCATGAAGGCCCTCGGCGCGATCGGCCCCGTCGGCAAGATCGCCGCCGCCGTCATCGGCTTCGCGAGGGAGATCATCCAGCTCATCAAACAACGCCGCCTCATCAAGGAGGACGACGCCCAGCGCCGCGAAGCCCTCGCCTACGCCAAACTGCCCCCCCTGCAAGAGCCCGACACCCAGGTGGACGCCTGGTACGTCGACCAGGTGCTCCGCCCCCTCATGGAAGGCCCCTCCTGGACGCCGATCTTCTCGCCGCGATTCGACTCGGATTCGTGGGTAGGTATCGAACGCAACGGCGGCTTTGCCTTCGCTCCTGGACGAGACGAGAATGGAGTCGATGACTTCGGCCGAGCTCGCAGAGTCTTCACTGCCAGCGGCGGCATAGGCTTCATCCCTGGCCTGGACCAGATCGCGAGCGTTGTGCAGGTCGCACATGATCGGGAGATCCTCAAGCGCTGGAGTGGTGGCTCTTGGCCGATCCACCCGCAGATGGTCACCGATGTGGGAAAGTTCTTCGTCAACACCGGCCGGCTCGCTGCGGTCGCTTGGGCGTGGGCGACCGAAGTCGACGCTAGCCCCGACCTCTACAAGCTCCACCTCGGCGCTCTGCACGAGCGGTGGAAGCGCTACTGCGACGGTGGTCGCCGCTACCTGCTCGACAACGCCAAGGACTGGCGCGAGAACCTCGGCAAAGGCCGCGTACTCTCCGATGATCGTCGATACCTCGCGGGTAGCGCGATCGGTTGCGCCATCGGAGCCTGGCGCTGCCTCCCCAAGGACAACGGCTACAGCCTGCTCAGCGCCGGTGTCCGCGGTGACGAGCTGCGCGGCCCTGGCCTCGGTCGCCAAGTCCTCGGCTGCGTCATGGATCCCCCCGCCATGGACGCCTACGCCAGCGGTCAAGCCTGCTTCACCACCATCTACGAGGAGCGGATCCAAAAGGTCCTCGACGAAGCGCTACGGCGCCAGCGTTACTTCCTCCGCCACTCCCTCGTCTCCGCGTACGTACGCGCCGACTTCGACGCCTTCCGCGACGTAAAGATCCGCGACGCCCTGCTCGGCGCCCGCAAGATCCTCCTCGAGCACCCCGACCGGATGCTCGTCGAGCTCGCCGATGTCGCCGGTGACGAGCCCGGCGTACCCACCGGCGACGGCAAGCTATGGAAGGACCAGCTCCGGGCCCGCGGCGTCAAGGAGAAGCACCCCCTCATGGGCGGCGCCGGTCGCCTCGCCGATCGCCCCCCTGGCACCCTCGTTCCGCCCCGCGAGCCGCCGCCCAAGGTGCCCATCTACGAGGGCCCCTTGCCCTGGGGCGAGCTCGCAGAGCCGGCCCCAACGGGCAGCCTCTCCCCGTGGCACATCGCGGGCCTAACCGCCGGCGGGCTCTTGCTCGGCGGAGGCGCGTTTGCGCTCGCCCGCCGCGCTCGCAAGGGCAGGTAAGGCCCCTCTCGCGACCCCCGTGCGCTTGCGCTCACGCCGGGGATCCGATATGTCTTAGCCCACATGAGGACCCTGGTGCTCCTGCTCGCGCTGCTCTCCCTTGTCATCGCCTGCAAGAAGGAACTGGGCGAGCTGTGCAGCGACGGCTCCGAGTGCGAAACCGAGGAATGCCGGGTTGTCGCGGCCGGAGCGGAGGTAGACATCTGCACATCCATCCCACCATGCCCCGGGGACGCGGTCGACATCGGTGGTTCCTGCATACGCCCGTGTAGTGAGGGCTGCGCGGAGGGGACCATCTGTGAGCCGTTCTTCAAGGGCTGTGTAGCGGGCTGCACTGGCGAAGGTCAGTGTCGCAACAACACTTGCAACCTGGTGACTGGCTTCTGCGAATGACGCTGTTGTCCCCAACCCGAGCTGGGCGTGCTGACCCGCCCCAACGCGCGCTATCGGCCCGGCCCCCCTGCTGCACCTGGCGTCCCGCGGACGGGCTACCCCGGCCGGCCTGTGGGCCAGGGCGCCGCAATGCGCCGCGTGGTCTCGGCAGCGCTCTAAGTGACTTGGTGAGTGACCACGATCTGCCGACGGCGGTGTACATCAACAAGGCGGAGCCGCTTCACTTAGTTCGACGCGCGACAATGGGCGAGCCATGACTGGCGGCGGCACAGCTCCAACGGACTTCTCCGCAGCCGATTCAGCTGTCGGCTACCTGTACCAGGTGCGGCTTGCGTTGCTCTCGGCGCTGCAGCGACTGGCGAGCGACGAGACCTTCGCGCTGTACCTCGAGACGCTCGATGACGTCGTCTTCGGGGCGGGCTCGGCGCTCGACCTGCTGCAACTGAAGCACCACTGCGACCGCGCCGCCAACCTGACGGACGCGAGCCCCGACCTCTGGAAGTCGCTCCGCGTGTGGATGGATGGCCGATCTCACGGGACGATTCCGACCGACGCGCGCCTGTTTCTCATCACGACCAGCGACGTCGGGTCGGGGTCCGCAGCCAGCAAGCTGACGGCTCACGACCGCGATGAGCCCGAGGCTCAGAAGCGCCTCGACCACACCTCGACCACATCGACGAGCGACACGAACCGGGTCGCGTACGAGCTCTACCGCGCGCTATCGGCGACCGAGAAAAGCGCTCTCCTGAGCAGGATCGTGATCGCGCCACGAGCGCCCGACATCGTGAGCGTAGGCGACGGTATTCGCGCGGAGGCTCGACTCGCCGTGCGGCGCGAGCACCTCGATCCCTTCGTCGCCAGGCTCGAAGGCTGGTGGTTCGGGCGCGCGCTGCGACAACTCGTCGATGAAGCCTCGCCGCCGATCCTCAGCGCCGAACTCGAGAGCGAGTTGCGCGACCTTCAAGAGCAGTTCAAGCGCGACGCTCTCCCCGTCGACCGGGACATCCTCGAGCAAGAGGTCGACGCCGCGGTATACGAGAATGCCGTGTTCGTGCACCAGGTGCAGCTCGCCGGCATCAGCCAAAGGCGCATCATGACGGCCATCCGCGACTACTACCGGGCCTTTGCTCAGCGCTCGCGCTGGATGCGGGAGGAACTGCTTCTGGTAGGCGAACTGGACAGCTACGAACGCCTGCTGCGCGAAGAGTGGGAGCTCCAGTTCAATCGCTTCGCCGACGAGGCCGGCGACGAAGCCGACGACGACGCGATGCGCCAGGCGGCACATAAGGTTTACGCCTGGGTCGAGGGCAGCAGCTACCCCATCCGTCCGCAGGTTCAGCATCACAGCATGAGCCGCGGGTCGTTCCACATCCTCGCAGACTCGCTCCGGGTCGGTTGGCATCCTCAGTTCGTTGATCGCCTCCGCCACCTCCTCGAGCCCAGGGAGGCATCATGACGCTTGCCCCCTGGTCGGAGCGCCCGCTCGAGCAGGCGCGTCTGCTGAATCCGGCTTTCGTTGGCACGCTCCTGTGGTCCTGCGCGCGGGCTTACAAGACGGCGGCCGACCAGCCGCAGCCCTACGCGCTTTCGTTTCTCGTGGCGCCGGTGGTCCTCCACAAGAGCACGCGAGAGAGCCTCCCGATCACGACTCGGACGTCTCTCGTTTCTTGGGTCGGCGAAAACCCGAGGGTCATCGTCGGCTTCGCCGAACGAGCGAGGTCCATCGTTCCTATGGTCAAGGAGGCCGTGCTCTTCGCCAGCAATGGCGGCTTGCTGCAGGTGCAGGAGTCCCGCGTCGTCGCCAAAGCCCGGCCGCGGAGCATGGCCCGGTTCGAGCGCGAGGCCTCCGACGAGGTGAAGGCGTGCATCAAGAAGGCTGATTTTCTCGGGAAGTGGTTCGCGCTCTCGGGTGACTACACCACCGTGATGGCTCTGTGGGGAGTTGCGCCGTGAGCATCCAGATCCTTGACATCGTCGTCTACTCGAGCCGCGGAGAGCGCCGAGTGCTCTCGCTCCGGCCGGGCGAGATGAACATCATCACGGGCGACTCCAAGACGGGGAAGTCCGCTCTCATCAGCATCGTCGACTACTGCCTGGGCAGCTCGTCCTGCGCGGTCCCCGAAGGCGCCATTCGCAGCAACGTGGCGTGGTACGGCGTTCGGTTCTCGGACGGCGCCGCGCAGCACTTCGTTGCCCGTCGTTCGCCCGATCCCGGAAGGACGACGACCTCTGCCGCCTACTACACCGTGGGCGCTGAGGTTGCTCTGCCGGAGTCGACCGCGCTTTCAGCGACGACCAACATCGACAGCGTCGTCGAGCGCCTCGCCGCCATCGTCGGCATCGGGCTGAACCGTCACGAACCACCCGATGGGCAGACCCGGGACCCGCTCTCGGCGAAGCTTCGCCACGCGCTCGCATTCGTCTTCCAGCCGCAGAACGAGATTTCCCAGCCGGGCTTCCTCTTTCACAAGCAGAGCGACAACTGGGTCGCGCAGTCGATCAAGGACACGCTGCCGTACTTCCTCGGAGCGGTCGACGACGACTTCGTCGCCAAGAAGGCGAAGCTGAAGGAGCTGCGTCGAGAGCTCCGCGACCGTGAGCGGGCGCTCGCTCGACTCGAGGCCATCACAGGCGGAGGCCTGGGCGGCGCCGCACCGCTGATCGCAGAGGCAAGAGACGTCGGACTGTTGCCCGCGGGCGCGGCGCCGTCGACATGGGACCAGGCCATCGACGTGCTTCGAGCTGCGATGGCGGCGCCGCCAGAGGAGCAGCTCGTCCGATACGAAGAGAGCACCGACCAGGCTGAGCTGGCGCGCCTGAATGATGCCAGGAATCAGCTTCGCGAGCAGCTGCGACGCCAGGAAGACAAGTTCCGAGCGATGCGGTCGCTCCTGGCCGACGAAGGCGGGTACTCAACGGAGGCGACCGAACAGGTGTCCCGGCTTTCGAGCCTCAGCATCTACACGTCGTCGGATTCGGGATGCTGCCCGCTGTGCGACCAGCCCACGAGCGAACAGGTGCCGTCGTCCCTTCAGCTCCAGTCCGAGCTCAACCGAGCCTCGGCGCAGCTGAGCAGGGTGGCCAAGCACACCCCTGGCCTCGAAGCCCTCGTGGTCGAGCAGGAGTCCAAGGTCGCAGAGACGCGCAGGCTCTTGCGAGAGAATCGCGCCGCCATGGAGTCCCTTCGGCGCTCGGACGATCGCCTCGTGCAGCTTCGCGATGGGGCAACTCGGCGAGCGCACGTCATTGGTCGCATAAGCCTCTTCCTCGAGACGCTGCCCCAGGTCGCTGACTCCTCCGACCTACGCAGGGAGATCGCGGAGATCCAGCGTGAGATCGAGAAGCTAGAGGCCGACCTCAGCGACGAGAAGCTCCAGGAGCGTTTGGACTCGATCCTCTCCGTCATCGGACGGTGGCTCACCGAGTGGGCCGGCCGTCTCGAACTCGAGCACAGCGGGAATCCGTTCAGGCTCGACCTGCGTCGACTGCAGGTGGTTGCCGATGCCGAGACCGGGCCCATCCCGATGGACCGGATGGGGAGCGGCGCCAACTGGCTTGGGTGCCACCTCATCGCGCACCTGGCTCTCCACACCTGGTTCGTGAGGAAGGGCAGGCCGGTGCCCCGCTTCCTCTTCCTAGACCAGCCGTCGCAGGTCTACTTCCCCGCGGAGCGAGATGTCGGCGGTTCGATGGCCGTTCTCAAGGACGAGGATCGGTTGGCGGTGATCAGGATCTTCGAGCTCATCCGCGCCGTCGTCGCCGAGCTGAGCCCCGGCCTGCAGGTGATCATCACGGAGCACGCCGACGTGACCGAGGATTGGTACCAGGCCGCCGTGGTCGAGCGATGGCGGAACGGGGTCGCGCTGATCCCCGCTGACTGGCTCGGCACCCCCTGAGCACCGCTACGCTCGTCTTTGGTAGCATACCACACAGGTTTCTCGATCGAGCTAATGAGAACGACTCAAGTGAAGAACGACATTCAAATTAATGACCTTCGCGATCGAAAAATTTTTGACGCTGTCTGTCGGATGGCCCAGTCAGGAGACCGACTCGACCTCAATCTTATCACAAGATCTTATGTAGACATGGGGCATATCGACAGACTTCGAACGAAGACGTCTCAGTACATCGAAGGACGACGCGGCACAGGAAAAACTCACCTCCTCACCTACTTTGCTCAAGATATCAACTCTTCACTGCAGACAAACCGCCAAATAGCTGTGTACATTGATGCGCGAGAGTTGCTTGGAGAGACGCCCGAAGTGTCGCCGCCCCCAAAGCTCTATGGCCAGAAACTTCTACGGCAATTGATCATCAGAATCGCTCACGAGCTTCGCATCATTGACGAGCAGTACCTTTTTCACAATTCAATCCCAATCGAACGGACCCCTTTTGAGACTTCCACACTACTACAGTCTCACCGAATCCTTTCAGACCTCCAATGTGCCGCCAGTGATGGAACTGCCATTGTAGCAGCTAACGGCACCGCCACGACTCAAACGAAACAGCAAAACAAAAAATCGCTCCGGGGTGCACTTGCAGCTTCGGCCAAACCATTATTGGACGCATCTCTTCATGCATCTTCAGAACTATCAGAGATGGCCACTCATCTTGAGGAACGGAGGTATGAGTTTAAGACAGACCATGCGACAATCAGGCAACACCTTAACGAATATTTAACCCTTAACGATCTTGGCACGCTTCACGTCATCATCGATGAGTGGAGCAGCCTCAGCGCAAACGTTCAGCCTCATTTTGCTGAGTACATCAAGCGATGCCTGTTTCCGTTACGATCAATATCGGTAAAGATTGGCGTAATTCCGTTCCAGACACACTTTCATACCTCCGACGAAGGCGAGCAGATTGGGTTTGAGCGCAACGGCGACATTTTTCGTGCCCTCGATCTAGATGAGGACCTCATGTATTATGGAGCAAAATGCGTTGCTCTCAAGAAGAGCTTCACCCAACTACTTATTAAGCACATTGCGTATAATGCTGAGGCCGCCATTAATCCGCAAGGCATGACCGGCGATGAGGATGATTACACGTGTGTCGATCTTAGCAGTATCCCGCAGCCAGCCACCGGAGCAGCACTGGACAAACTGCTGCTCTTTTCAATGGGCAACCCCCGCGATTTTATTAACCTGTTTCGGCGAAGCTTTTTTGAGTGGCATAACTCAAATTCAGCGCAAATAACCGTCCCAAATGTGGAAGGCGCAGCGAAGGCACTAGGCATCGAAAAGATGGAAACCATGCAAAGCCATGGGGGCGGAATCTTTGAGCTCTTCCAGACCATTTGCGGCGTTGTCTTCTACACTAAGAGGACAAATGCATTTCTCGTTCGCGAGAGTCGGGCCGGCGCATACGCCTTTCTGGCATTGATCCACCATCGATCCTTGCATGTATGGGACCGAAGCTACTCATCACCAAACCATGCAGGCGAACGCTTCGTCGTCGTTTCAATTGATTTCTGCATCATCGTCGAGCATTTAAAGTCACCTAACTACAGAAACGTCTGGGCATCGAATGCGCGTGAAATTAAGCAACTAGGGCTGTTCCCAAGCGATGATGAGCCTCCCACTGCTGAGGCCCACCTGAATGAGGATGAGGCCGTAAGAGTCTTACAGACTCCAGACAAACGCACTGCCAGATATGTAGTGCTGCCTGACAGCGTTGTGGGTGGCTCTTCACACATCGTATGCGGTGGATGTGGGGAGCACTTCTCGGCTGCGCATCCGATAGTAACGAAGTTTAAGTCATGCCCCAAGTGTGCAGAACCTTTGCGCGTGGCGGCTCTTCCGGGTTTAGCGTGGCACCAAACCTGAACCTGGAGTCAAGGTGAAGTGCGACCCCGTATCTGCCCAGGGCACCTTCTCGACCTTGACCCCACACCGCGGGCAGTCCACGCGACGGATTCCATAGCGGAGCACCGTCAGCATGCCGCCGAGGTCCAGGTACCGCCAGGTTCGGACCCGGTGGTCGTACCCCTTCTTGACCTTCCGGTTGCATCCACTGCAACGAGGCACCTTAAACGTCGGAGCCACGTCGATGACCACGGTGTCCGCGTCGAAAGTGACGGCGGTGACAAAAGTTTGTTGAAAAGCGATGAGGGTTTGGTATACACTTGTGGCGCGCATGCGGGGGGGTCTTGTCGCGTGAGAACCTCAAGGCTACCCCTTCCCCGCCGGCGCGACTTCGCTCGCCACGTGCGTACTCTCTCGGTGCCGCCTGTGCCCTCCTGCGCGCACGTTCAGCCGATCCGGCCACCCACGAGAGCAGCAGGAGAACCCGCAAATCCCGAGCGAAGATTGGTCTACAGGTGACAAGGACGCTGAGATGCACACCGAGGTCACCACCCTGTTAGCCGGCGCCTCCTCAGCCCGCGGGCTGGTGGTCATCATCGACGCTTTCCGTGCCTTCACCACCGCCTGCCATGGGGCTGCCGCCTCGCCCGGGTCGTATGTCCTAGTCGGCGATAGCTCGACTGCCGCGCGGCTCGCTGCTTACAGGCCGCGCCCGCTCCTCGTCGGCAAGGCCGAACTCGGCGCCTCGCTCGGCTATGATGTGCCTAATTCCCCAACGCTGCTTCGTGCCCACTTGCTCCGCAATCGGACGATCATTCACCGCACAGGCGCCGGCGCCCGGGGGATCCTCCAGGCGACTGCTGCCGACGAGGTCATCGCCGCAAGCTTCGTCAACGCCGCCGCAATCGCCCGCTACATTCGCCTCCAGGCCCCAACCCGCGTCACCCTGGTCGCCATGGGCCACGAGGGCACGTCACCGACCCTCGAAGACGCTCTCTGCGCAAAAGCGATTCAGGCCGACCTCCTTGGCCAACCCTTCGATCTTGGTCCATGGCTCCAGCCCCTCAGGGAGGGCTCCGGGCGTTACTTCTTCGAGGGCGCCCAGGAAGAGTACCCGCGCGCCGACTTCGACGAGTGCACCGCCCTCGACCGCTTCTCCTTTGTACTCCGGGCCGAGGTCCACGGCGACTACGCCGAGCTCATCCGTGTCGACTGCTAACCCGCCGGATGCTCACTGCGCTCACCATAGCGCCTGGCTAGATCGCCGATGCGGATGAACTCCCCTCCACGCTTCAGCGCCTCCTGCAAGAAATCACAGAGGAAGTCGCGGACGCCGCGACCTCTCCATCGAAGCGCAGCGAGAGAGCTGTCCGCCAGCTCACGCCACGAGCCCCGCGACACCGAACTCTTGATCGCCATCATGTAGTCGAAGCGCGGCGTATTGACGGCGAAGTGCATGGGATGCACGACCACGACCTTCGGCCCCGGCCGGTGCGCAAGATCGATGACCCGCGCCACGCTGTCGAGCGAATGCCCGCGGTAGAGATAGCCGCCGTCTTCAAGGAAGATTGGCACCTCGAGCATCCCGAAGCGGTCCCGGAAGGGGGCGACACACTCGAGGTCCGTACATACGTTGGAGGAGATGGTCATCCCGACGGCGCTCATCGCCTGGCGGGCCTCGTTGGACACTGCGAAGCGATGGCAACGAAAGGCGGGGATGTTATGGGGCAGGTCGAGGACGTGACGGACGACCTCGGCTGTCGAGCTGCCGTGTGACGAGTCCGGCGCGAAGAATGGGTGCAGACCGACCTCGAGCTCGTCCATCTGGCTGGCGACAGCGGCCGAGTGGTGGGTGGTGAAGACCGTCACTGGGATCCCGGCGTCATGGAGCCAGTCGAGCACGTCGACGATCGCGGCTTCGCAGGCCCAGTCGAGATCTAGGGTGACGACGATTGGGCTGTCCCTCATGCTCCACCTCCGAACGGCCGGACGAGCTCGTGATGGCGCCGAAACGCCTCTTCGTCGACATCGTGAGCCGCGAACAACTCCTGCATCGATCCATATTCGCGCAGATCCCGCGTGCGCTGGCTCGTAGACCAAGTGTCGCCGGGCCGCATGTACTGCGCGTTGCCATAGTGAAGGATATTGAAGAGCGAGTCGTTCATCTCGCCGTTGTCCTTGAAGTGGAGCGGCACGTCGGTGCCCTCGAGCGCCCGGGTGATTGCTCCGGCCGCACGCGCATAGGCTCCGTCATCGATCGCGTGGGCCCGGTCCCGCGTCGGGTCGTCATACGACATGTACTGGTAGAACTTCCACTTCGCCAGCCGTCCGCCGCCCTCCGTGACCGCGTCGTAGATCGGTCGGACCTCGTCGCCGATGCGCTCGTGATTGAGCTGGCCGACCACGCTGTGCAGCTTGACGCGGATCCCCCGGCGGGACAGGCGCCCACAGGCCTCGACGGCGTGCCGAAAGTAGTCGGGGTATCCTCGGGTACTCCGCCCGATCTTGCGAAGGAGCCCGTCGGCCTTGCTGTCGATCGTGATCGCCACGAGGTCGACGACACCGACCATCGCGTCAGCGACCCGATCATCGAGCAAGCTCGCGTTGGTGTACAGGCCGATCTCGAGGTTCTTGGTCGGGTCCGGCGAGCGTAGCCCGCGCAGGAAGTCGACGAGGCGCAGGAAGTCCTCGGGCGGCCGCTTCCCGATCAGGAGGGCCTCGCCTCCCGACAGGGTGAGCCGGCGAAACCCGAGCCGATGATAGAGATGATGGATCAAGGCGATCTTGCCCTCGAGGTCGAGCTCCCCGCGAAGTTGATGCGGCGCGTCCTCCAGCACGCAGTACTCGCAGTCGAGGTTACAACGCGACGTGATCATGTAATACGCCTTGAAGGCGACGCCCCTGGCCTGCAGTTCAACTTGGGTCATAAACGATCTCCTCTGCCATCCGGATACAATCGAGCACCGAGCCTCGGGGTCGAATGCGAATGCCGTCGAAGTAGCTCAACAACGGCGTGTCATGGCGCCCGTCACCAAAGGACCGCACCCGCCCGCCCCAGCGGAGGTGGCGCAGGAGCCGGTGCACGGCGTGAAGCTTGGAGTTGTCCCAGCGGCTGAAGTAGGTCGTGCCCTGGTAGGTCTCGACCCGCATTCCCGGGGGGACAGCCACGTCGATGCCCGCGAGCGCGAACTGAAGCGCCTCGCCGTCAGCGACGACGGGTGTGGCCGCGCTGGGGAGCCCGGCCGCGAGACTCTGCAACTCGGCGGCCGACAGCGGAGAGCGCCACAACGTCCGGCCCTGCCCGTCCGCGACGACGGCGCCGCTCCAGCCGATGACGTGATGCGCGGTCAAGCTCAGGCCCGACATCGCTTGTAGCAGGTCCGGAAGCGGCCGTGCCGAGCAGATGACCCGGTGGGAGTAACGCTCGAAAGCCGCGACGCAGCGGCGCGTACGTTCGGGATCATCCTTGTGATAGAGCGTGCCGTCGTAGTCGCTGACGGCGAGAATATCGGTCTTGCATATCTCGGCCCGGAGCAGGCCGCCTAGAAGGTCATCGTTGAAGATTTCGCCGATCTCGAGCGCCAGGGCTGACCATAGCGAGTAGCCCGAGAGCACCTGGTCGACCGCCGTGTGGACTCCGGCCAGGTCGTCATAAAAGAACGTGTACGGCGTCCCCACGAGGTGCTCGGCCGCCGCGTTTTGTGCGAGCGGGATCACGTTCGGGAGCCCCGAGGCGAGGGTCTCGAACATCGCCCGACCAAAAGTCTCACAGGTCGACGCGGACAGGTGCACATGGCACTCGTCCAGCGCGGCGGGCATATCCAGGGGGGCCACATGGCCCGACCACTCTATCGCCCGGCCCAGCCCGAGGCGCTCCACCTCCTGCTCGACCTCGATCGCATAGGCGGCGTCCTGCACCGGCCCGATCACGTGGAGACGCGCCTCGGGCAGACGTCGCTGGATCGCCGCGAAGATACGCACGAGGCCGACCGTGTTCTTCTGGCGCTTGATGCTGCCGACGCTGCAGAACACCGGCGGGCCGTGGAGTTCGCGCACCCGCGGCGACATGAGCTCACGGTCGACGCCCCGCGGAACGACGCGGACCCGTCCGGGTGGCAGCCCATAGAAGTCCACGATCTGGTGCCGCTCGAGGTGGCTCGGCGTCAGCACTCGATCCATCATGGTAAGCGCTGCTCGCTCCATAGCCGTGTACGCCGCCGGAACACACTCCCCAGAGGCGACGTAAGAGGGCGTCAGGAACATCGGGAACATACAGGTCTCGACCCCGGTGAGCGGCCGGCGAGCCAGGCCGAAGGCCATCGAGACGTGCACGAAGAGGACATGGGTATAGTGATGGACGACCTGGTGAATGCGGTCCGCGATGAAGCCGGCGCGGGCGAGACGGCGCTCGAATCGGTCGCCGGCCTCCGGCTCGTAGCGATTGCGCCACCGAGCGTCGCCGGCCGATGAGGCGTCGCCCTCGTCGAAGTGCATGACGTCCAGGTCATCGCCGAAGCTACGGCGCAAGCTGGTGACGAGCCGGGCGCCGCCGTCGCGGAGCTCGACGGCAGGGTTGCATTTCTCAGTGACCACGAGGAACCGCATACGCCTCCTCCCAGCACCGCTCGTACCGAGCGAAGTACCGCTCCCAGGAGTAGAAGTCGTGCGGCTCAGGGCGGGTCGGCGGCGAGCGTAGCATCGGCGCGATTGCGTCCGCCACCGCGTCAGGCAGCCCGAGGTCGACGAGCATGCCGCGATCGGGCGTCACGATCTCCGGGAGCGCGCCGCTCCGGGCCGCGATCACGTAGGTCCCGCAGGAGAGCGCCTCGAGGATCGAGCGCCCCATCCCCTCGGAATGGACGTAGCTTCCACCGGGGACCTGGGTGATGAAGTCGGAGCTGAGCTGCACGTAGGCCTCGGCGTCGACCATCAGCTCACACACCTGCTCATTGGTCAACAGGCCCAGGAACTCGACGCAACTCCCAAGCCCGAGCCGCCTCGCTTGGACTTGTGCGTCGTCGAGCAGCGGGCCGTCACCAGCGAGGCGCAGCCGAAAGCCGATGCCCTGCCGCATCAACGCGGCGAAGGCATCGAGGAGCAACCCATGATTCTTGTATGGGACAAAGCGGGCGGCGCAGAAGATCACCGGCGGCCCCGGCCGGTCAGGCCGATGTTCCTGGGTCCGCAGCGCGGCGACGTTTACCCCACCCACGCAACGGACGAAGCGCTCTCGCCGGACGCCGATCGACTCGAGGCGCTCCTCCGTAAAGGCAGAGTTGGTGATCAAGACGTCGACGCAGCCGTTGATCCGATCGACCCAGTAGCGCTGGCGGTCATCATGCACGGCGATCGTGTGGCGATCGAGCGAGGCCTTCAGGATCTCGTTGCCTCCCGTCCGATACACAAAGAGCGCAGATGGTAGCGCCGCTCGCAGGGCAACTATGTCCTCTATCCAGCGGCCGCTGTTGAAGAACACGATGGCGGGCTCGGCCGCGAGCGAGCGGACAATGGTCCTCAGGTCCTGCGGAACACGTTTGGCCCCGACTAGCAGGCAGTCGCGCTGGGCCTCGTCCCGGGTGACGACGCCGAGAAGCGGGTAGTGCGCGTGCCCCTGGAAGTGCTCGATGAAGTAACGAGCATGCATCTCCATCCCGCCGGTCAAGGGGGGCAAACGGTCGGCAAAAAGGAGCACGGGCATCTTCATACGCCTACGAGATCTCTAGATCAGCCCTTGGTTAGGTGCCATCCGCCATAATCGCAGGGATATGCCCGTAGCTGGAGCCCTTGCTCACGCTGCAGAATCTCGGCCCGACGCTCCGCATCCTGCTGGGATGCATAGCTGGCCTTGGGCCGGCCGTCCTGCCCTTGGCAGACGCCGCAAGTGGAGCTCGGCGTCTGGCGATTCGCTGGCGAGAGGTGCCAGAGACCGCACTGCTTACAGCGGTAGGGGACGTTCCGCTGTCCATAGCGGACAAATGCGAATTGTGCCCCTTCAAGCGCTTCGGCCTCGGACTCGTACTCAGTAAGCGGAGTCTTGGAGACCTTGCCGGTGCAGGTGATACTTTTCCTGGACATTGTCGACCTCTTACAGCTATTTGGATGTGTGGTTGGATAACGCGTACGGGCCCTGCTTCATTGGGTCCGGTAGGACTGATACTAGGGCCGTCCGCACCTTCTCCTCCGCGATTCATGGGGCTCCGAAGTCCGCCACGATCTCGGCGATCGGCGCGGCGAGCTCCGGGGGGATCAGGCACCGTATACGCCGCCCGGAAGTCGGTCAGCGCCCATGCGGCGAGCGCTGCGGTGACCTGCTCCGCCCCGAGCACCCGGCGAAAGCCCGCGGGATCGGCGGCGTGCCTGTGCCGGATCTCGATCGCGCCGGACCCCGGGGCCCCGGGCGTCGAGAGGAAGAGCGCGCGCCAGATGTCGTGGGTGACCGAGAAGAACCGATCCGCGTCGATCCACTGCTCGCGCAGGCCCGTGCGCAGGAGCGCCGCAGCGAGGCAGAGGTCGGCGGCCAGGGTCGCTATCGGACGCCGCTGCAGCCACGGCTGTGCCGTCTGAGCTGCGCTCGGCTGTGCGCCGCCTGCGCTCTTCGCGCGGCGAGGAGAGCGAGGCGGGCTCATAGGCGCGCGAATGGTCGCACGCCACCGCTAGGCGAAGCAACCAACCAAGACGCCCAGCGCTGCCAGCTCGGCATGGTGGATCCACCATCACCACGCCGACCCCGCCGCTGTACCACCTCACCTCCCCAGCAAGCTCAAGCCGGGCCAGCGGCGTCGGTTGCGATCTCGATCAGCTCCACCAGCGGAGACCACACGGCGTTCTGCTCCGCGGCCTGGCGCGCGCGCACGAGGGCCTCATGGTCGGCGCAGTCGCGCCAGGCGGTGAGACTCGCCTTCGCGTTCTCATAGCCGTCGTCGGAGGCGGCGACCTGCTCCGTCCCGTACCACATGGTTGCAGACGGCGACCTGGACTTCGTCGACGCGTTCGAGGCCGCGACCGAGCTGGTCGCAGAGGCGTGCGCTGAGTTCATCCCGGGCTGAGCGCGGGGCGAGGAGGACGGCGTGGGCGGGTCGATGGTGAATCCACCATGTCCTGAATGGAGGATCCACCAAGCCAGCTTCCTCCTCCGCCCGAGTACGCGGGATTTGCACGCTGATCCAGGAGTTCCTGGCGGCTACGACGCGCTGGTCGACGATCACGGCGAACGCGCGGACGGCTGACCGCGCGCGGGAGTCTTGAAGAGGACGCGCAAGCGCGACTGCGCCCCTTGCGCCGCGACCGGCGACCCCGGTAAAAGCAAGATACCCCCGCCATGAGAACCGATACCGCCAAGCTCCACCAACTTTTCTCGATGGAGCGCCGGTTCGTCATCCCGCTCTTCCAGCGGCCCTACGTCTGGGGACCCGATCAGTGGGAGGCGCTCTGGGAGGACATCCGCGAGATGACGGAGGGGATCCATGACCCGGGCGTAGGCTCCCGGCCGGCGCACTTCCTCGGCGCCATCGTGCTGCAGGGCGTGCCGCTGACGGGGCACCACATCGCCGCGTTTCAGGTGATCGATGGGCAGCAACGGCTGACCACCCTGCAGTTGTTCTTGAGCGCTCTTCGCGCTGCGGCCCTTTTTCTCAAGGTTCCGAGGGTCCCCGACATGACCGTGTCGCTGTTCCAGAACCGCGATGTCGTCGTAGATGAGGAAGTGGAGAAGTGGAAGGTCTGGCCCACGCGCAAGGACCAGGACCAGTACCTCAAGGCGATGAACGCGACGGACCGCGCCGCGATCGCGGCCGAGTTCCCGGACCGCGACCCGAAGGATCGGCGTCGCAAGCTCCCCCGACCGCCCATGGTCGCCGCATGGATCTATTTTCACGACGCCATCGTCGCGTGGAGCTCGGCGACGTCCGATCCGGACCGGGCCGTCGGTGATCGGGTGCTCGATGTCTTCAGCGCGCTCAGGACCCGCCTGGAGATGGTGCAGATCGACCTCACCGAGCACGAGAGTCCGCAGGTCATCTTCGAGACCCTCAACGCGCGCGGAGTGCCGCTCCTCGCCGCAGACCTCCTCCGCAACTACATCTTCCAGCGCGCCGGTTCGCCGGCCGCCGCAGAGAACCTACACCGAACCTACTGGCAGCGCTTCGAGGCCGACCTGGACCCTCAAAGCCCTGCCCTCGGCCGCTGGTGGGACCAAGAGGAGCGCCAGGGCCGGATGACCCGCGCCCGCCTCGACCTGTTTCTCCAGCACTACGTCACGGCGCAGACCAGCCGGGTCGTGCGCATCCCCGACCTGTTCGACGACTACAAGACTTGGGTCAAGGGCGGCCCGTTCCAGACGGTCGAGGAGGAGCTCAAGACACTCACCCACTACGCGGCGCACTTCGAGACCCTCCTGCGCGGCGACGAGTCGAAGACCATCGGTCGCTTCGCGGCGCGCGTGCGGGCGATGGATCAGTCGACCGTGTTTCCGCTCGTGCTGTGGGTGCTCGACACGCCGACCCTGACGGAGCCCGATCGCGTCGCGATCCTGAGAGACCTCGAGTCGTTCCTGCTTCGCCGGATGATTTGCGGCCGCCCGACCAACGGGTACAACAAGCTCTTTCTGCAGCTCCTCACCGGGTTCCGGGCGCAGCCGGGCGGCAACGCGGCGGCCTTCCGCGCGTTGCTCGCTGCCGGGAAGACCGAAGTGTCCGAGTGGCCCGATGACGCCACCTTCGAGAAGGCGTGGATGGAACTTGATGCCTACTCGGAGCTCGGTTCGGCGCGCGTCGTCATGGTCCTGCGGGCGCTGGAGGCCGAGCTCCACGGGCCGAAGACCGAGCATGTCGCGGTCCATGGTCCTTTGAGCGTCGAGCACGTGATGCCGCAGGCATGGGAATCACACTGGCCGCTGCCCGGCGTGCTCGCCGAGCAGATCGAGATCGGTGCTCGCAACGCCCTGCTGCACGACTTCGGCAACCTGACCCTGGTCACTCCGAAGTTCAACAGTACGCTCTCCAATCGCCCCGCCAGCGAGAAGCTCCCCGACATCGATCGTCACTCTGCGCTCATGCTCAATCGGGACTTCGGCGGTGGCCGCAGCATTTGGACCGAGCAGGACATCCGCGACCGCTCTGGTCGGCTCTTCCAGCTCGCCCGGAAGGTCTGGCCGGGACCCGGCTCCGTTATGGCCCGCGCGTGAGGCACGATCACCCATGAGCGCCATCTTCTTCAAGCCCTGGATCGGCGACGACGATCGCCCGCGAGGTCCTGGCCGAGGCCGAGGCGCAGGTGAAGGCCGATGGTGCTGGCTTCGGCCTTCGGGTTGTTGCTAGGGTGACCTCCGCCCGATGCCTCGCCTCCCCGACCTCCTCCGGCTCCTCACCCGCGACGAGCTCCTCGCCGCCGCCGACCGCCTCGGCGTCGCGCTCCCCGAGCGTCGCGCGAAGGACCCCATCGTGGAGGCCCTCGCCGCCGCCCCGGCCGCCACCCCCGAGGCCGTCCTCGCCGACCTCAAGCGCGACCGCCTGAAGGCGCTCTGCCGCGCGCTCGACCTCGACGACTCGGGCAAGGAGAAGGCCGAGATCATCGCGCGCCTCGCTGGCGGTCCCGCCACCTCGGAGAACCGAGGCCAGGCCAAACTCGACTTCGCCGGCACCACCGACCCGCCGGCCCCCCGTCGCGGCCGGCCGCCCAAGGCCCTCGAGGACGCCGTGGAGGCGCTCACTCCCGCGCCCGTGTCCGGCACCCCCACTTCTGACGCCCCGCGACGCGGACGCCCTCCGAAGGCCGCCTCCGCCCCGGCCACCTCGCTCACCCCCGACGAGGTCGCCCGCCAGGCCCACGACGCCCAGCTCGCCGGCAAGCTCACGCGCGAGCAGCTCGAGCGCTACCTCTGGGCCGCGGCCGACATCCTGCGCGGGTCGATCGACAGCTCGGACTACAAGAGCTTCATCTTCGGCCTGCTCTTCCTAAAGCGCCTCTCCGATCGCTTCGACGAGGAGTGCGAGCAGCTGCGCGCCGAGGGGATCGACGTCGAGGACCCGGACGAGCACCAGTTCTTCGTGCCGGTGCGCGCGCGGTGGTCCGTGATCCAAAAGGCCACGACCAACCTCGGCGAGGTGCTCAACAAGGCCGCGGCCGCGCTCGAGGAGTCGAACGGGTCGCTGCAGGGCGTGCTCGGGGGCGTCGACTACAACGACCAAAACAAGCTCGGCGACGTGAAGCAGCGCGACACCACGCTGCACCGGCTGGTGATGCACTTCGCGCAGATCGACCTGCGCAACCGCTCCCTCTCCGAGCCCGACATGCTCGGCCGCGCCTACGAGTACCTGATCGAAAAATTCGCCGACGACGCCGGCAAGAAGGGCGGCGAGTTCTACACGCCGAACCAGGTCGTGCGGCTGCTCGTCGAGCTCCTCGAGCCGGCCAAGGGCATGCGGATCTGCGACCCGACCTGCGGCTCGGGCGGCATGCTGGTGCAGAGCGCCCAGTTCGTCGCCGAGCGCGGCGGATCTGCCAAAAACCTCTCGCTCTACGGCCAGGAGAAGAACCTCGGCACCTGGGCGATCTGCAAGATGAACGTGCTCTTGCACGGCATCGTTGACCACCGGATCGAGAAGGGCGACACGCTACGCGATCCGAAGCTGCTCGAGGCCGGCGGCCTCATGCTCTTCGACCGCGTCATCGCCAACCCGCCGTTCAGCCTCGACGCCTGGGGCCACGAGGTCGCCGAGCACGACCCCTATGGCCGGTTCCGCTTCGGCATCCCGCCCAAGGGCAAGGGCGACCTCGCGTTCGTGCAGCACATGGTCGCGACGCTCGCGAAGAACGGCCGCGCGGCGATCGTCATGCCGCACGGCGTGCTCTTCCGCGGCGCGAGCGAGGGCGCGATCCGCAAGGGCATGCTCGAGGAGGACCTCGTCGAGGCCGTCATCGGCCTGCCGTCGAACCTCTTCTACGGCACGGGCATCCCGGCGGCGGTGCTGCTGCTCCGGCGCGGCAAGCCGACCGAGCGGCAGGGCAAGGTGCTCTTCGTCGAGGCGTCGCGTGAGTACCGCGAGGGCTCGGCGCAGAACTTCCTGCGGCCCGAGGACGTGAAGAAGGTGGTCGCGACGGTGCGGGCCTACGCCGACGTCGAGCGCTACGCGCGCGTCGTGCCGATCGCGGAGATCGCCAAAAACGAGTTCAACCTGAACATCAGCCGGTACGTCGAGACCGCGGAGGCGCAGGAGAAGGTCGACGTCGCGGACGCGGTGCGCAAGCTGCGAGATGCCGAGCGCGCGCGGGACGAGGCGAAGGCGGTGATGGACCGGTACCTGAAGGAGCTCGGATATGGCGGTACCTGAGGGGTGGCGGGAGGTTCGCCTCGGCGACGATGTCGACGTTCGCATCGGTGGGACGCCGTCGCGCGCCGAACCTTCGTTTTGGGCGCAGAACGACGAACGAGGGCACCCGTGGGCGTCGATCGCAGATCTCCAGGATCGCTGGGTTCGCAAGACAGCCGAGCGCATCACCGACCTCGGTGTCGAGCGGTCGAATGTGAAGCGCGTCGAGCCTGGGACCGTGCTCATGAGCTTCAAGCTGACCATCGGCCGCGTGGCGCGCGCGACGCAGCCGATGTTCACGAACGAAGCGATTGCTGCTCTCGTTCCGGGCCGCGCCGTCAGCCCTGACTACCTGTACTACGCCGCTCCGGTGGCCGCCTCGAGTGGTGTCGCGGACGACGCCATCAAGGGCAAGACCCTCAACAAGGCGAAACTGCTCGAGCTTCCGCTGCTCGTCCCGCCCCTCCCCGAGCAGCGCAAGATCGCCGCCATCCTCTCCTCGGTCGACGAGACCATCGAGAAGACCGAGGCCGTCATCGAGCAGCTCCAGGTCGTGAAGAAGGCGATGATGGAGGAGCTGCTGACGCGCGGGATACCGGGGCGGCACACGCGGCTTGTCCCCCTCGCTACGGAATGGAGAGTCGGCAGAGTCCGACCCGGCCTGGCTGAGATTCCCGAGTCGTGGCGCTTGGTCCGCCTGACAGACGAAGCCAGACTCGAGAGTGGACACACGCCTAGCCGGCAGCACCCGGAGTACTGGAACGGCGACATCCCGTGGGTCTCTCTGCATGATTCTCGTAACCTCGACGGGCCATCCATCATGCAGACGGCCCAGACGATCGGACCGCTCGGATTGGCCAACTCGTCGGCGCGCCTGTTGCCCGCGGGGACGGTCGTGTTTTCGCGCACCGCGACTGTCGGAAAATGCACCGTGTTGGGCCGCGAGATGGCCACGAGTCAGGACTTCGCCAACTACGTGTGCGGGATGGGCCTGCGGCCCAGGTATCTCATGCACCTCATGAGGCACATGCAGACCGAATGGAAGCGGCTCATGGCGGGGAGCACACACCAGACCATCTACATGCCAGTTTTCCGGGACCTGCAGATCCTCCTGCCGCCGGTCGAGGAGCAGCAAGAGATCGTCGACGTTGTTGACTCGACCGACGCCCGTCTGGCCGCTGAGGCCGGCACGCTCACGGAGCTACGTCGATTGAAGGCCGCCCTCTCCGCCGCCCTCCTCTCCGGCGACCTCCGCGTCACCCCCCACGAGGTCTCGCCGTGACCGCGGCCCCCTGGTCCGAGATCGGTCTCTCCGAGGACCCCGCCGTCGCGCTCCTCGAGCGCTTCGGCTACGCCTACGTCTCCGCCGCCGACCTCGACGCCGAGCGCCCGTCGCCCACCGACGTCGTGCTCGTCGGCCGCCTCGAGGCCGCGCTCCGGCGCCTCAACCCGTGGATCTCGGACGCCAACCTCGCGCGGGCTGTGCGCGACGTGACGCACGCGAGCGCCTCGAGCCTCATCGAGACGAACGAGAAGCTCTACGCCCTGCTCACCCACGGCGGCACGGTCACGCAGGACCTCGGCGCGGGCAGCAAGGGCCAGACGGTTCGGTACTTCGACTTCACCTCGCCGCGGGCGAACGACCTGCTCGTGACGCGGCAGCTCCGCGTCAAGGGCAGCAAAAAACAGATCATCCCCGACGTCGTCGTCTACGTGAACGGCATCCCGCTCGTGGTGATCGAGTGCAAGTCGCCGACGCTCGGCGAGACCTGGCAGCACGAGGCGCTCGACCAGCTCGCCCGCTACCAGGAGATCTCCGACAAGTATCGCGAGCTCGGCGCGCCCCGGCTCTTCCACACCGTGCAGATCACCATCGCGACCTGCCTGCAAGACGCCGTCTACGGCACGACGACCACGCCCGAGCGGATCTACGCGCGGTGGAAGGACCCGTGGCCGCACGAGCTCGACGCGATCGAGCGCGAGCTCGGCCGCAAGGCGACGCCGCAGGACGTGCTGCTCTACGGCCTGCTCACGCCCGAGGCGCTGCTCGACGTCGTCCGCAACTTCATGCTCTTCGAGGTCGACAGCGCGACCGGCCGCACCCTCAAGAAGCTGCCGCGCTACCAGCAGTACACGGCCGTGAACAAGGCCATCGACCGCGCCCGCGCGCAGGGCGAGCCCTTCCGCCGCGGCGGCGTGGTGTGGGCGACGCAGGGGTCGGGCAAGAGCATCACGATGGTCTGGCTCGCGCTCAAGCTGCGGCGCGACGAGGCGAACGCGAACCCGACCATCCTCATCGTCACCGACCGCCGCGACCTCGACGACCAGATCTCGGCCACTTTTAAAAATTGCGGCTACCCGAGCCCCGACCGCGCGACGAGCGTCGCGCACCTGCGCGTGCTGCTCACCGGCCCCACCGGCAAGACCGTGCTCACGACGGTGCAGAAGTTCCAAGAAGTCGGCGGCATCGTCGGCCCCAACGGCATCCCGCAAAAGCCCAAGCACCCCGTGCTCTCGCGCGCCGAGAACCTCTTTGTGCTCACCGACGAGGCCCACCGCACGCAGTACGGCTCGCTCGCCGCGAACCTTCGCGTGGCCCTGCCGAACGCCGTCTTCTTCGGCTTCACCGGCACGCCGATCGACAAGAAGGACAAGAGCACGCTCCAGACCTTTGGCGGGTACATCGACCAGTACACGATCGACCAGGCGGTGAAGGACGGCGCGACGGTGCCGATCTTCTACGAGGGCCGCCTGCCCGAGCTCCGCGTGCTCGGCAACACCCTCGACAAGCTCTTCGACCGCGTCTTCGCCGACCGCACCGACGAGGAGCGCGGGGCCATCAAGAAGAAGTACACGACCGAGAACGCGATCGCGGAGGCGCCCTCGCGGATCCGGGCGATCTGCGTCGACCTCCTCGAGCACTTTGAAAAACACATCGCGCCGAACGGCTTCAAGGCGCAGATCGTCACCGTGAGCCGGCAGGCCGCGGTCACCTACAAGGAGATGCTCGACGCGCTCGGCGGGCCGCAGTCCATGGTCGTGTACTCGTCCTCGAACAAGGACGAGAAGCGCCTGGTCCGTTGGGCGACGAGCGAGCAGGAGCGCAAGGCGATCGTCGAGCGCTTCAAGAAGCCCGACGACCCGCTCAAGATCATCATCGTGTGCGACATGCTGCTCACGGGCTTCGACGCGCCGATCGAGCAGGTCATGTACCTCGACGCGCCGCTCAAGGAGCACACGCTGCTCCAGGCCATCGCGCGGGTGAACCGCACCGCCGCGAACAAGACCTACGGCCTCGTCGTCGACTACTGGGGCGTCTCGGATGCCCTGCAGGGAGGCGCTCGCCATCTTCTCGCCCAGCGACGTGCAGGGGGCGATGACACCCAAGGTCGACGAGCTGCCCCGCCTCCAGGCCCGGCACGCCGCGGCCATGAACTTCTTCGCGGGCGTGAAGAACAAGCGCGACCTCGACCGCTGCGTGCTGGTCCTCGAGCCCGAGGACGTGCGGGCGCACTTCGACGTCGCGTTCCGGCGGTTCGCGCAGAGCATGGACATGCTGCTGCCCGACCCGCGCGCCCTCGAGTACGCCGGCGACCTCGCGTGGCTCGGCAAGATCCGCTCGGCCGCCCGCGCCCGCTACCGCACCGAACAGGTCGACATCAGCGACTGCGGCGAGAAGGTCCGCAAGCTCATCGACGAGGCCATCGTCGCCGACGGCATCGAGATCCTGGTGAAGCAGGTGAACCTCTTCTCACCGGAGTTCGAGCAGCGCCTCGAGGCCAGCAAGTCGACCGAGGCCCGCGCGAGCGAGATGGAGCACGCGATCCGCGACGAGATCCACGTCCACCTCGAGGAGGACCCCGCGTTCTACCGCTCGCTGCGGGAGCGCCTCGAGCAGATCGTCGCCGACTACAAGGCCCGCCGGATCGACGCCGCGAAGCAGCTCGAGCTCATCGGCATCATGCGAAACGAGATCCGCGACCGCCGCGTCGTCGCCGAGGACTTCGGCCTCACCGACACCGGCCTCGCCATCTACGGCCTGCTCACCACCGAGGCCGTCAAGGACGGCGCGGCGGAGGCCCACGTGCCGTACGGCCAGCTCGACGAGGCGAAGCAGGCCCTCGCCGAGATCCTCGAGGAGGCGACCCGCGAGCACATCCGCATCGTCGAGTGGGTCCGCAAGGACGACCTCAAGCGCGAGATGCGAAGCGCCATCAAGCGGCACCTACAGGCGGCCGGGTACGGGGTCGAGGAGCGCGACGCGCTCGCCGGCAAGGTGCTCAACCTGCTCAAGGCGCGGGAGGGGCGGTGAGCATGGACGCCGTTTCGACCGTTGCCTGGGGCACCACCCGGATCGACTACGTCCTGCGCCGCAGCGCCCGCCAGAAGACGCTGTCGATCCGCGTCGAGCCCGACGGCAGCGTCGAGGTCGTAGCGCCCGAGGGCGCCGATGCTGAGCGTGTGGCCGCGGTCGTGCGGGGGAAGGCGAAGTGGATCGTCGACCGGCGCCGGCAGGCCGAGGCCATGCCCCCGCCGCCGGCCCCGCGGGAGTTCGTGAGCGGCGAGACGTTCATGTACCGCGGCCGGCAGTACCGGCTGCGCGTGACGGCCGGCGCCGAGGCCGGCGCCGAAGCCAGCGTGAAGCTCGTCGCCGGGCACCTCGAGGTCACGCTGCCGCGGGGGACATCAGCGGCGGAGCGTCCGGGCGTCGTGCGGGGCCTGCTCGTCGCGTGGTACCGCGCGCGGGCGGCGGAGAAGCTGCCGGGGTGGGTCGCGGTGTGGGCCGAGAAGGTCGGCGTGCAGCCGCGCGCCGTGATGATCCGGGACCAGAAGAAGCGGTGGGGGAGCTGCGACGCGAAGGGGAACCTGCGGTTCAACTGGCGGGTGGTGCAACTGCCGACGCGGCTGGTGGACTACGTCGTGGCGCATGAGGTGGTGCACCTGGTTGTGCCCGAGCACGGCGAGGAGTTCTGGTCGCAGCTCGGTCGGCTCATGCCCGACGCAGACACGCGAAGGGTCGCTCTAGCGTGCGGCGGCGGCGGCGCTGTGTGGTAGCGGGTAGCGGTACCAAGGTGCCACTCGGGGCCGAGGCAGAGCCCGAGCAGCCCCTCCGCCGCGAGCCCGCGTGGCCTCCTCGGCGGACCGGCCAACACCCGGCACACCCCTCGCTCCGGGGGCCGCGATCGCCCCGCTCGATTTTGCCCCCAGCCCGCTGATCAGCTGCAATCCCACGAACTCGGGCGTTCCGGCGCGCGCAGTAGGCGCAACCTTGGCCGTTGTCGCTCTCGATCTTTTGTGGGATTCTTTGCAGAGAAGTTGGCCCGTGCTACAGGGCGCCTTGACGGACGTGGCGAATAAGGCTCCAGTTACGCCGAAGATGCTCGTTTGGGCTCGCCGCCGTGCTGGTGTGTCGAAGGCGGAGGTGGCCTCTCGCCTTCTCGGCGGCAACACGTCGCGACTTTCCGCTTGGGAGACCGGAAGCGACCAGCCGACGTTTGAGCAGGCTCGCAAACTCGCTGCGCTCTTTCGCGTTCCCCTTCCGTACTTCTTCTTCTCTGATCCGCCGCCAGAAGAAGCACAACCCATCCCGGATCTCCGAACGGTCGGCGACCACGCCCGCCCAATTTCTCTCGCGCTGAGAGATGTCGTTCGCGACGCGAGGCGGAAGCAAGACTGGCTTCGGGACGTCCGACTTGCGGAGGATGTGCCTGCCTTGAGCTTCGTGGGTGCTTGCTCCCCCGAAGATGTCCCGAAGGCCGTGGAGGTCTTGCGAGAGTTTCTTGGTCCGCCAGATGAAGTTCGCCGCCGCGTGTCCAGCGAGGACGAGTATCTGCGCCTCCTTTGCCGGAATGCCGAAGCAGCGGGGGTCCTCGTGCTGCGTTCGTCCGTTGTCGACAACAACAACCACCGCCCGATCGATGTCGATGACTTTCGCGGGTTTGCCCTCGTCGACACGCACGCCCCGGTGGTCTTCATCAATACGCGCGATGCGCCGGTTGCCCAAGTCTTCACCCTGCTTCACGAACTCGCTCACATCGTCGCAGGCATCACCGGCGTATCTAACTCGCCAGTCGCATCTGCTACGAAGACGCACCAACGCTCGGAGGAGATTTCCTGCAACAAGATTGCAGCCGAGTTCCTCGTCCCCGAGCGCGAGTTCCGACAACAGTGGGATACCCGGGGGGTGTTCGCGGAGAAGGTCGACAAACTGCGCAGGCACTTCCGTGTCAGCCGACTTGTCGTGGCCCGTCGCGCCCTGGATCTCGGCTTCGTTGGCCAGGCCCTGTTTTGGGAGTACGCTCGACCTGTCCTGGACAAGGCGACTAGCGATCGCAGCAAGTCGGAAGGAGGGCCTGCCTTCTCCGTCCTGGTGCGCGCCAGAAACGGTCAACTCTTCACTCGGCAGGTGGTCTCGGCCGCCCGATCCGGGCAGCTCCAGTATCGCGATGCAGCGACGCTGCTAAATATCCGACCGAAGCATGTCGACGACTTAGCCGTCAAGATGATGGTGGAGGAATAGTGGCACTTCTTCTGGACGCCAGCGTTCTGATCCAGGCGGCGCGCTACAAGTACCCCTTCGACCTGGCGCCCGGGTTCTGGAGTTCCCTTGCCGCCGCCGGTGACGAGGGTCTCATCAGAGTCAACCACTACGTCGCCAACGTCGAGATCCTGCCAAGCGATGATGAACTAGCGAAGTGGCTCAAGGATCAGAAGAACATTATCGAAGATGATCGTTCTCCTCAGACGTCGCGTGAGTTCGACCCCCTGCGGGTAGCTCTCGCAGCGCGCACGCCTTCCTACCGCCATAGCGCGATCGACGAGTTCTTCGACTGCGGGGATTCTTGGGTCGTTGCCCACGCGAAGGCCAATGGCCACGAGGTTGTCCACGAGGAGACCAGCGGGCAGATGGGGATCAAGAGGGTTAAGATGCCCGACGCCTGCGACCTCGTTGGGGTGAGGCACCTTCCGACGCTCGACATGATGCGTAGGCTGAAGTTCAAGCTGCAGTAGAGGATCGTCGGGGGGCCGGGATCGCAGGCTGCGTCGCGATCATCGTGGGTGGTGTGCTCCTCGGGGTCAGCAGACCCGCCGCTCCGCTGAGCGGCGCCGTGCCGCCCTCACGCGTTCCCCGGGCGGATCGTCGACGTGGCGGTCGGCCCCTCGCCGATCACGATCGAGGTATCCGTCCGACCCACCGCGTAGTGCGAGGCTCTGGGAGGGGGTGTTAGGGGTTGGGGCAGGAGGACGAGCGACCCCTGGCCCCCGCCACGACGACTCACGCCACATCCTGCTTCAATGGGGCCTCCCTAAAGGAAGGGAGGAGGGTGTAACCGAACAGCGTGCTACACTAGTTTTGAACTCGCTTCAATGGGGCCTCCCTAAAGGAAGGGAGGAGGGGGGTAGGATAGCGGGCGTGAAAGCGCACGACCTAGCTTCAATGGGGCCTCCCTAAAGGAAGGGAGGAGGGCGTCACTCGCTCGCGTACCTGCGCGATCTCTACCTGCTTCAATGGGGCCTCCCTAAAGGAAGGGAGGAGGGTACGAGGAGGGGCTTGAGCCGCGGCTCGTGCACAGCCCGCTTCAATGGGGCCTCCCTAAAGGAAGGGAGGAGGGCCGCGTGGATAGGTTCCTTTCACAATGACTCGACGCGGCTTCAATGGGGCCTCCCTAAAGGAAGGGAGGAGGGACGGTTACCGCCGGGCTTCAAATCCCAAAGACCAGGCTTCAATGGGGCCTCCCTAAAGGAAGGGAGGAGGGTTGAGGAGGCCAACGCGCTCGCAATGGCGGCGCTGCTGCTTCAATGGGGCCTCCCTAAAGGAAGGGAGGAGGGCTGCGGGATAGAGCAGTCCGGTAGCTCAGCAGGCTCAGCTTCAATGGGGCCTCCCTAAAGGAAGGGAGGAGGGCAGAGCGGACGTTTGTGTTCGCGATTGGGCCTGACATGCTTCAATGGGGCCTCCCTAAAGGAAGGGAGGAGGGCGACGAACACGGGCCGATAGGGGGGCTTCTTTTTCGTCGGGGCGAATTTTGAAACAGCGTTTTGCCCGGGCTCCGAGGGGCTGTAGGGCATTTTGCACGCAAGGCCGGGACTTTCGACATCATCGGCCCCCGTGCGACTTTCAGGTAGCACGGGGAGGGAGCGCCCGGCAAGGGGCGCGCACTTCCCGCGGATCGCCGCGGCCGGATCGCGGACGATCTCGCTGGGCGTCGCGGTCGCCGCGATACCCAACTCGGCGCCGTCCAGGCCACGAGCGTTGCCGAGCGTCCTGGGCGTCGCGATCGCCGCCGCGCGCGCGCTGCACACCCACCGGCCTCGGGCTGCTCGAGAGCTAAGTAGATCGCACGCGCGCCTTCGCTCTTGACGGCTGACCTCGACGGGGCCGCGGTCGACGTAGAGCACGCGGTGGCCGGTGGCCGCGTCCGTCGCCGCGCGCACCCACGGCTGCGCGTGCTTCACGTCCTCGGGGGCGTCGAGCCGGTCGAGGGGGTCGAAGCGGCGCAGCGCGTCGCCGACCTCGAAGACCTTGCCGTGCAGGGTGCGGCAGATCTCGGCGGCTGACCGCGCTCGGTGGCCCCTTGCTGCTCGCGCTGACGGTCGGTTCTCGGGTTGACGAGGGCCCGCTGGCACGCAGCGGATGCGTCCCACGGTTGGGCCCCCGGCCGGCCTATGGGCCAGGGCGCCGCCGAGCGCTGCGCAGGTTCGGCAGCAAACTCCGCGACCTGGTGAGCGACCGCGCGCGGCGGGGCGGATGCATCGCAGCGCGTCATGCCCGCATGCGTGCGGGCCTCGACCTCGTCGCGCCGGTGACGCATCCGTGCCACGACCGTGCCACTTACTGCGTACTCGAGCGACTGTGTGCGCGTAATGCGCGAAAATGAAAAGCCCCCGAGAGGGGGCTGGAAGGGCTCAGAGCGGCTGTTGTGGTTGTCTGTTGCGGTTGAGTGGTCGGGCTGGAGCAGCAAGAGGCCCATGCCGCCTTCGCCGAGGAGGCGGAGGATGAGGTAGCGGCCGAGGCGGCCGCCTTCGCCGCTGCTGCGCAGACGGGCACGGATCAGCTCGCCGATCGGGGCGTGGACGGGCTCTCCAGGCGGCGGGACGGAGGCGCTTGACGGCGGGCTGTCTGCGGCGTCGACGCGGGTGCTCGCGTCGTCGTCGACGTTGTTGTCCGCGGGGAGCTGCGCCACCAGCGAGAGCCTATCGGATCGCCGACGCTTCCCGCGTGGTCCGCGTCGCGGGGCGTCGGCGCCGAAGCGCGCGGGTCGTTGGAGCGCTCCGCCTACGTCTCGTGCTCGAGGCCGCTCGCGCGGAGGATCGCGGCGATCTGCGGGGCGGCCTCGGCGAGCTCCTCGCGGGTCTTGATGGGGGAGGAAGCGCAGGCGGTCGACGAGCATGCAGGCGGTGGGGACGAATTCGCTCAGTTGGCCGATCAGGGTCTCGAACTGGAGGACCTCCAGCCCCGGGCCGTCGTCGCGGCTGAGCTGCTTGCGTACGGGGAACCAGGTGAGCGGGTGCGCGGGGCGCAGGGCTGCGAGGGCGACCCAGAGGGTGTTGGTGTTGAAGAGCGGGTAGTCGGCGAAGTCGACGCCGCTCGGCAGGCGGAAGGCTTCGATGATCCGGGCGCCCCCGTCGACGTGGGCGAGGCAGCCGCCCGCGTCTCCAGGGCGGCGCTCGACGGCCTCGACGCTGAGCTGCGCGCCGCGGTCGACGGCCTCGAGGTGCGCGCCGAGGATCAGGGGATCGAGGGTGGCGCCGAGGTTGTCGACGTTGGCGATCATGAGGTGGCGTACTCCCTGGTCTTCGAGCCAGGTGAGGGTGCCGCTCTCGCGCAGGCGCAGGAGCGCGTCGCCGTGGCCCGGGGCGGCGTAGAGGGCGGTGAGGGGGAGCGCAGGGGCGTCGGGGTGGCTGTGGAGGGGGGCGCCGCTCGGCAGCAGGCGCGGGAGGGTCGACTGCTCGAAGACGCGGCGGTCGGCGATCGGGACGCCGCTCCAGTCGATCTGATCGAGGTGCTCTCGGCTGGCAGCGGCGGTGGCGAAGCTGTGCATGACGGCGACGGGGACGCGGCCGCCGCGCTCGTGGGCGACTTGACGGAGGCCGGCGAGCTTGACGGCGAGGAACGAGCGGTGCGGCTGCCCAGGGACGACCGGGACGACGCCCTTGACCGCGCCGCCGAAGCGGGTCGCCATGCCGCCGTTGAGGAGCAGGGCGGCGACGTGGCCGGCGGTGATGGCCTGGTGGCCGCGGTCGATGAGGCGGCGCCGCTCCGCGAGGGGGAGCTGCGTCGGCTGAGTGACGGCGCTGAGGTGGAGGGGCGCGGGCGGGCGTGTGAGCCGCGATCGCTCCGGGCTGAGCTCGCCGCGGGCGAAAGCGCGGCAGAGCTCGGCGAAGAGCCCCGCGTCGTAGGTGGTGGAGGCGGCCGTCGCCATGGCGCGATGATAGTCGAGGTGTCGACGGGTGCGACAGCGGTCGATCGCGCCCGCCGGCGACGGCGTCGACCCGGCGGCCTCTATGCGACACTCGTGGCGGTTCACAGCTTCACGCCTGGCTAGAGCGGTCGAGGGGGGGTCGATCGTGAGGTGTTTATGCATGTTACGCGGAATAGACCGCCAAAACGGCCCCTTCAATCACAGCAGAATGGATCGAGGTTCATCATGAGAGATGGAAACAACGTCATGAGTCATTGTATCGTCATCGTCGGCGCCTGCCTGCTCGCGGCGGCCTGTAGCGACGACTCGGCCGGGTCGACCAGCGCGGCGACCGACAGCGACACAGGGACCAGCGCCGCCGCGACCACGACGAGCGCAGGTACGGCCTCGACCAGCGCTACGACCCAGGATGGCAGCGGCAGCGAGTCTCAGACCGGCGACACGACGGTCGCGACCGCCTCGGAGAGCGAGAGCGCGAGCACCACCGCGGAACCGAGCACCACCGCGGACCCGACAGCATCGACCACCACGACCGATCCGACCGCCACGACGGACCCGAGCACCACCGATCCCTCGCCCTCCTGCGGCGACGGCGTGCTCGACCCCGGTGAGGCGTGCGATGACGGCGACGCGAACGCCGACGGCGGCGCTTGTACCCTCAGTTGTACCCTCGCGAGCTGCGGTGATGGACTCGTGCACGTCGGCGTCGAGGAGTGCGACGACGCTAATGACGACGACAGCGACGCCTGCCTCAGCGCCTGCGTCGCGGCCGCCTGCGGTGACGGGGTCGTCCACGAGGGGGTCGAACAGTGTGATGATAGTAACAAGATCGAGACCGACGACTGCCTCTCGGACTGCACCCTCGCCGCCTGCGGGGACAGCTTCATCCATGAAGGGGTCGAACAGTGCGATGATAACAACAAGGACGAGAGCGACGGCTGCACCAGCAAGTGCAACGTGCCGAGCGCGTGCAAGCAGATCCACATCGACGCCCCGCAGGCGGAGAGCGGCGCCTATACGATCGTCCCCGCGGGCTCCGAGCCGTTCAAGGTGTGGTGCGATATGACCACCGACGAGGGCGGCTGGACGCTCGCGTACGCGACCCGCGAGTTTCGCTCCAAAGACGTCGATCCGCGGGTGCACTTCCAAGTCCTCGAGAACAGCTCGATCCTCAGCCCCGACGGCGACCCGATGATGTTCGGCCACGCGGTCCGCGGCGGCGTCGACGAGGTGATGTGGCGCTGCTCCCCCGACGGGATCGCCGACAAGTGGTGGGTCACCGGCGTGCCCAGCTACATGCTCAACAAGACCCACCAGACGCCGCCACAGGCGCTCACCTACCTCCGCAAGTCGCCGAACACCACGAAGGTGCCCGCCTTCTTCATCGAAGGGTCGACCAACTTCCCACAGCTCGGGTACTTTATGATAAATACGACGCAGGCCTCCTGCACCGCGGCTGACGCGGTGTGGGGCGGCTTCTGCTTCAGCTATAACTGCAACGGGCCGGGCCAGAGCGGCCTGTGTGTCCGCTCCGCCTGCGACGGGGTGGAGATCAGCAACGGCGCCAACGCGGCCCGTCGCTTCTGGATCTACTACCGTTAGTGCATGGTACTATCGGTCGGGTGACACGCGCGGTCGACTCGATGGGTCCGAGCGAGGACGCGAACGCGTCGTCGACGCTGCGCTTCGACCGCCCGGACGAGGACCAAGACCGCGGCTCCGGGTCGCTGCCCGCGACGATCGGCCGGCACCTGGTGATCTCCCGCTTGGGCGCGGGCGGTATGGGGGTCGTCTACGCCGCCTACGATCCGGAGCTCGACCGTAAGCTCGCGATCAAGGTCGTCACCGCGCAGGCGCGCCGGGGTGAGGCGGCCGCGGTCGCGCGCGCGCGGGTGCTGCGCGAGGCGCAGGCGATGGCGCGGGTCACTCACCCGAACGTGGTCCAGATCTTCGACGTCGGCGCGCTCGAGGCGGCGATCTACATCGCGATGGAGCTCGTCGACGGCGAGACGTTGAGCGCCTGGTTGACCGCCGCGCCGCGCCCTTGGCGGGAGGTGGTCGAGGTCTTTGTTCGAGCCGGCCGCGGCCTCGCGGCGGCGCACGCGGCGGGCGTCATCCATCGCGACTTCAAGCCAGAAAACGTCCTGATCGATCGCGAAGGTCAGGTGAAGGTCGCAGACTTCGGCCTCGCTCGCGCCGTCGAGCTCGCGGAGGACGCGCCAGAGGGCGTCGAGCCGGCGAGCTCGATGCTCAGCCAAGAGTTGACGCGGGCGGCCGGCCTGGCGGGTACGCCCGCGTATATGGCCCCCGAGCTGCTCCGCGGCCAGCCGGCGAGCGCGCGGAGCGACGTCTACGCGTTCGCGGTCGCGCTCTTCGAGGGGCTCTACGGCCGCCGACCGTTCGCGGGCGAGTCGCTGGCCGCGCTGCTGCAAGCGATCCTGCACGAGGAGGTGCGTGAGCCGGTGGGCGTGCGGATCCCGCGGTGGCTGCGGAGGGCGCTCCAACGCGGCCTGGCGCGGGATCCTGAGTCGCGTTACCAGGACCTCTCCGCGCTGCTCCACGATCTCACGGCGGCGCCGATCCGGCGGCGGTGGCTCCTCGTCGGCGCCGGCGCGGCGGTCTTCGCCGCGGTGACGGCGATCGGGGTGATGTACCAGGCGAGCGAGCGCTCCTCGACCTGCGCGCGAGCCGACGCGCGCGTGCTCGAGATCTGGAGCCCCTCACGACGAGCCGCGCTCGCGGCGCGATTCGCCGCGAGCGAGCGGCGCTACGCGGCGAGCGCGTGGGAGGGGGTGGCGGCGGCGATCGACGGCTACACCGCCGCGTGGTCGGCGATGCGGCGAGACGCCTGTGAGGCGGCGCAGCTCCGCGGCGAGGAGCCGCTCGCGTTGATGGACCGCCGGGTCGCTTGCCTCGATGAGCGGCTGCTGCTGCTCGGACGGCTGCTCGAGGTGATCGACGAGTCAGACGCGTCGGCGGTGATCGACGAGGCCCCGCGGATCGTCGGCGGGCTGCGCCCGCTCGCGCGCTGCGCCCGCTCGCGCGCTGCGCCGACGCCGCGGCGCTGCTCGCCGAGGTCGCCCCACCCGAGGACCCGGCGGTCGCGGCCGCCGTCGCCGCCGAGCGGGTCGCGTTGGCGAGGGCGGATGGTTATAGCCAGCTCTCTCGCTTCATCGAGGCGGCGCGTGCGGCCGCGGCGGTGATCGAACGCGCTCGCGCGCTCGACTATCCGCCCCTGCTGGTCGATGCGCTCATCGTCCACGGCGAGGCGCTCCGCCAGGGCTGGGACCCCGCGGCGCGGGCGACCCTGCATGAGGCCTATCGCGTGGCCGAGCTCGCCGGTTATACGCGCGCTCGAGCGCGCGCGGCGATCCTCCTGATGGGCCTTGAGGGCGAGAGCCAGCGCTTCGAGGCCGCGATGGTCTGGGCGATGATCGCGGGCGCGCTGCTGCTGAACAACGACGACCCTGCGGTCGCGCTCGCCTACGAGCGCCAGCTCGCCAAGCTCTCGTTTCACCGCGGCGACCTCGATGAGGCCGAACGGGCCGCCCGCGGCGCCCTCGCGAGCGGCCGCCTGATCTTCGGCGATCAACACCCGGAGGTCGCGAGCATGCTCTCCAACCTCGGGGCGATCCTGCTGGTGCTTGATCGCGGCGCCGAGGCCGAGGAGGTGCTCCGTGAGTGCGTCGCGCGGACGGAGGCGAACTTCGGCGCGGACCACCCGCTCCTCGCGAACCCGCTGCAGAACCTCAGCGCGGTCTATCAGCGCAGCGGGCGGCTGACGCTGGCCGCGGAGACCGTGGCCCGCGAGCTCCAGCTCCGTGAGGCGTCGCTCGGGGCGAAGCACCCGATCGTCCGCGATCGGCTGGCGTTCCTCGGCTTCGGATGGTTAGAGGCGGGCGACGAGGGCGCGGCGCTGAGGGCGTTTGAGCGCCACCTCGAGATCGAGCTCGAGCCGCCCGCGCCCGCGCTGCGGCTCGTCAGCGAGCTCGCCCGCTGCGGGCTGCTGGCGCGGCGCGACCCGGCGGGTCAACGCGGCGCGTGTGAGCGGGCCGCGGCGCTGATCGAGGTCGTGAGCGGCGACGAGGCGCGCGATCCGGTGATCCTGGGCGTGCTCGCCGACGCGCTCATCTCGGCGCGCGTCGACCTCACGCTGCCCTGGATCGAGGAGCTGCTCGCCCGCGCGCTCGCGTCCGCCCGCGTGATCGACTCGCCCGCGGTGGAGGTGACGGCGCTGCTGGCGGAGGCGAGGCGCCTGCGCGCGAGCGGACGCGTCAGCGAGGCGAGGCGGGCGATCGAGGCCGCCCGAGGCCGCTCCTCGGCGATCACGAGCCCCCACGAGCGCCGCCGCGTCGCCGCCGCCTTCGAGCAGATCGCGAGGGAGACGGAGCTCCGGTGAGACCACAAGGCGCGCGCGCGACCTCAAATAGAGCCGCGCGGTCCTGGGCGGGGTTCGAGGGCTTGAGGCGCGGCCGCGCGGCTCACTCCTCGTAGCCCTCCTCGGAGAAGCCGCTGAGCAGCAGGGACTTGTGGTTCTTGAGAGAGCCGCACTTCTCCTTCGTCTTCGCGTCGCCGTTCTTCTTGGTGAAGCAGCCCGGGTAGGCGAACTCGGGGTGGCGCATGAAGTTGAGGCAGACCGCCCCGTCCGCGTCCCACTCGGCCTCGACCGGCCAGTCGGTGAAGCGGGTCTGCTTCGGCGGGGAGAGCTTGTCCCAGATGTCGATGGAGGTGCCGTTGACGGTGGCGGAGGTGCCGTCGCCGCAGTAGTCGGCGCGGGCCATGCGGGTGCAGGCCTGGTGATGGTCCTGCAGCGAGATCTCGCTGCAGTGCTTGTTGATCCACTTGTCCTTGGGCGGGTCCTTCTTGGGGTCTTTGTCGCAGCTCATGGCCGTCGCCCACGGGCGGTAGCCCCACAGCGCGCACTTGGCGAGCACGGCGTTGCTACAGCCGAAGGTCACCACGTTCGGATCGTCGATGCGGTCGCCGGTCTCGGGGTCCCAGTAGTGCTGGAGCGGGACCGCGGCGACCTGGCTGTCGCCGCAGTAGGGCAGCCACTGCTCGCTGCCCTGGGTGCGGTAGGTGAGGTCGTAGAGGAAGACGTCGGCTTGCTCGGCGGACGCCTGGATGTCGTTGATCCGCAGGATCACGGTCTCCACCATCTGTACCCCGTCGACGATCGCGGTGAGCCGCAGCTCGAACTCGGCCCCGATGAAGTCAAGGCCCTCGGCCGTGTACTCGACGCCGTCGCGGAGGAAGGTCCCCGCGAAGGAGGAGCCCTGGAGGACGAGACCGGGCCCCTGGAGGACGAGGCCGGGGCCCTGGAGGACCAGACCAGGGCCGTTGAACTCGACGCCTTGGAGGACGAGGCCGGGCCCTTGAAGGACGAGGCCGGGGCCCTGGAGGACGAGGCCGGGCCCTTGGAGGACGAGGCCGGGGCCCTGGAGGACGAGGCCGGGGCCTTGGAGGACGAGGCCGGGGCCCTGGAGGACGACGCCGTTGAAGCCGCCCATGCGCGCGGTGACCGCCTCGAAGGCCTCGGTACGGCTGTCACAACCCGCGCCCAGCGTCACCAGCAAAGAAACCGCAGCGGTAAATCCACGCATTGATCTAACCTCCATCATGGAAGCTACACCAACTGCCCCGACGGATCATAGAAATATTGCTGCTGGCAGATTTTCTTTTTGGCGACAATCGCCGGTGTTGTCACACATCGACGCAGGCCGGGGGATGTGTCGCGAAGTTCCGCATGGTTTGAACCGCGCGGGTCGCCGGCGAGCTAGCCCGCGCCGACAGGTGGAGGCCATGTCGCACATACACGCAGGCCGATGGTCGGGTCGCGGAGGCCGGGCGGGAACTCGAAGTGCGCGGTGGTCCGCGCCTGGATCGCGGCGTAGAAGTAGGCGCCGCCGCGGATCATGAGCAGGTCCGGCTTATGGGGCGAGACAGTCAGCTCGTAGGCGTTGCCGTCCGTATCATAGAGCCCGAAGGGGCTCACGGTGTGTGGATATGACCCCGCGGGGTCGGGGCCGTATGCGTCGGGGACCTTCCCGTAGGTCTCGTCGAAATTGGCGTCGCTCGGGCGCAGTCGGTCGCCGCTGGCGAAGAGCCGCCCGTCGGCGCCACGCGCGGCGCGCTCCCACTCGTGCTCATTGCAATAGCGGGCCCCGGGGACCCGCCCCGAGCTGTCGAGCCAGGCGAGGTACTGCGCCGCCTCGACCTCGGCGATCCCGGTCACGGGCAGGCGCTCCCAGGCGACCTGGGCCCGCTGCGTGCGACCCTGATAGACGAGCGGCGCGCCCCGATCGAGGACGTACTCGTTGGCCCCCAGGGTGAGGTGAAGGCGCCACTCCCCGCCCTCGCGCTCCTCTAGGTGCATCGGTCCCTGGGCGCCGGCCGCGGCGAGCTGGGCCCGCTGCTCAGGGGTTCGGGTCGCCAGGAACTCCAGGTAATCGGCGTACGTGACCTCTTTGCGGGCGATGAGGTAGGCCCCGGTCTCCACCACATGGATCGGCTCCGCGCGGAGGAAGCTGCGCATCGACTCGGCGTCGCGCGAGCCGTACAAGAACCGCCCCGCCGGGACGTAGACGAAGCCCTCGGGGACGGCGCCCGCGGGCGGGACTTCGACCTCGATCGCCAGCGATTCACCGCGATCGAGCGCGACCGGATATGCGACGAGCACCCCGCCGGGGAGCTCCAAACGCAGCAGATAGGAGCCGCGCTCCAGGGAATAGGGGGCGATCGGCGTGCTGCCCAGCGTCATCCGCGAGCCGGGGCGCAGGCGGCCGCCTTCCTCGATATAGCGCTCGAGGGTGACGCGGGCGCCCGACGGCTCGCTCCGTAGCTCGAGCTGGCCGGGCGCGTCCCAGCGCGCCATGGACGCGTCGCTGGGGTCGTGGCGGCGGATCCTGTCGACATGATCTTGCACGGTGAGCTCGTCGCGACCGACCTGCTCGGCGATCAAGGCGCGCTGCCACAGGGCGCGCAGCAGCCGCGCGCGCACGTCGTCGCGCCCGCCGTCGAGGTTAAGCGCCACCTCGAGCTGCTGGGCCGCCTGGGCGAGGCCGCGCTCGATCTCGGGGATCGCGGCGACGTGGCGGGCCCACAGCGCCTCTCCCTCGTCGCTGCGGCCGGCGTCGAAGGCTCGGTAGGCGTCGGCGCGCAGGCGCTCGGCCGCGGCGTAGCTCGCGTCGGCGGCCGCCTGAGCGGCGCTCGCGAGCGCGACGTGGGCGTCGACTCGGTCGCGCAGATCGAGCTGTCCCTTGAGCCAGACAGCGCCGTACGTCAGCAGGACGACCAGCGGCAGGGCGGCCGCCGCGGCGCGCCGCAGCAGGCGGCTCCGGGCCGCGGCGCGCGCGCAGGCGGCGATGAAGTCGCGCTCGCGGGGGCGCAGGCTCGCGGGATCGAGCGCGAGGATCTCTTGCAAGGGCGCGCCGGTGTACACGCCCTCGCGACCGCGGCCGAGGCGCTCCCAGTCGGCGACGGCGAGCTCGAGGCGATGGCGCACAGCTCGGCTCTCGCGCTCCTCGTCGAGCCAGCCGGAGAGGGTGGCCCAGCCGCCGATCAGCGCCTCATGGGCGATCTCGAAGACGGGCTGGTCGGCGAGCTCGCGGGCGACGACCAGGCGCGCGCGGATCAACGCTTGGAGGGCGGCGGCGGCGGCGGCGGAGCCGGCGACCAGCTCCTCCTCGCTGCGCACGGCGCGGGTGTCCTCGACGCTGACGAGGCGCATCAGGACGCGGCGCGCGGCGAGGCGCTGCTCGGGGATCAGCTCGGCGAGGGCGGCGTCGCCGTGGCGGGCGAGGGCCCCGCTGACGCCGCCGATCTTCGCCAGCTCGGCGGCGGAGATGACGGGCGCGGCCGGGTCGCGGAGCTCCCACAGCTCCGCGAGGGCGAACTGGAGCAGCGGCAGGCCGCCGTGCGAGCCGGCTCGGATCAGCTCGTCGATGAGCGCCTCGGACTCGAAGCCGACGCCCTTGATGCGGGCGGGGCCGACGATCGCCTCACGCGCGCCCTCGGGTGAGAGCGGGCGGAGGATGTAGATCGCCCGCGCGATGTCGTCGCCGACGCCGGGGATCTGGGCGACCCTGGTGAGGAAGTCGCCGCGGACCGTCACGAGCACCCGCAGGCCGGGCAAGCCGGAGGTGAGGCGGGCCAGCAGCGGGCCGACGATCGCCACCTCCGCGGGCGCGGCCAGGGTCGCCAGCTCCTCGAACTGGTCGATGATCAAGAGGCGGCCCTGGCCGTCGCCGAGCTGCCTGCGCACGGCGCGGGCCAGCGTGTCGCCGCCGCCGACGACGAGCGCGCTCGTCGTCTCCTCATCGAGCGCGAAGAGCCCAGCCAGGGCGCTGATGAAGGTCGGCAGCGGGTAGCGCCCCGGGGTGATGGTGGCGGTGGCCCATTGGCGGTTGGGGTCGAGCTCGTCGACCAGCGGGGCGACGCCCGCCTTGCACAGCGAGGACTTGCCGACGCCGGAGTCGCCAGCGACGACGACGAGCGCGTCGCCGCGGAGGCGCCCCAGCACCGCCCGGATCTCGAGGGCGCGGCCGAAGAAGAGCGCGCGGTGCCTGGACTCGAAGGATTGCAGGCCGCGGTAAGGGTTGCCGTCGGGGATCTGCGGCGCGCGGCCGAGCGGGAGCAGCGCCTCGAGCGCGGCGAGGAGGTCCTCGCCGGAGGCGTAGCGGTCGAAGGGGTCGCGACGGAGGCAGCGGTCGATGATCGAGGCGAGGCGAGGGTCGCAGCCGGGCTCGCACGTGAGGAGCGGCGGCGGGTCCTGATCCTGGATGAGCGTGGCGAACTCGACGATCGAGTGCGCCTCGGTCGGCGGGTGGCCGGTGATGAGGATGTAGAGCAGCACGCCCAGGGCGTAGACGTCGGAGCGGCGGGTGGCCGGCTCGGCGCGCCACAGCTCGGGCGCCATGTAATTCGGGGTGCCGAGGAGCGCGCCGAAGTGCGTCAGCTCGGCGCTCCGCTCGGGTACAGGCGCGGCTGACGGCGGCGCCGAGAGCGTGTCCGACATGGACGACGAGAGGATCGCGGCGGAGATCAGCCGCTGCGAGCTCGTCGGCGCGCGGAAGGACTCGTCGTCCGCGGCGACGACGGGCGCGCTGCGATGCAGGGCTCGGTCTGCGGCCTCGTGCGCCTCGTTCAGCGGCGGCAGCGGGCGCCGCGCTGAGTCGGCGGCCGGCCCGTCGATCAGCTTGGCGAGGCCGAAGTCGAGGAGCTTGACCTCGCCGGAGTCGGTGAGCAGGACGTTCGCGAGCTTGATGTCGCGGTGCAGCACGCCCTGGCGGTGGGCCGCCGCGAGGCCGCGAGCGACGCCGAGGCCGATCTCTTGGGCCTTCCGCCAGGGCATCGGCGAGGGCAGGTCGTTGAGGCTCGTGCCGCGGATGTACTCGGTGATCAGGTAGGGGTAGCCGTCCAGCTCGCCGACGCGGTGCACGGTGACGACGTTCGGGTGCTGCAAGCGGGCGACGGCGCGGGCCTCGACGAAGAAGCGCTCGCGGTCGTCGGCCTCGTCGACGCTCCTCATGAACTTGATCGCGACGGCGCGATCGAGCACGGCGTCGTGCGCGAGGTAGACGCGGCCCATGCTGCCCTGGCCGAGCAGGCGGACGATCCGGTACTCGTCGAACTCTGGCGGCGGCGCCCAAGCGCGGCTGTCCGGGGCGGCGGGCGTCATCGCCTCCAGGGTGCCACGGGCCTCGCCTGGGCGACAAGACGGCGACGTGGGCTCAGGCGAGCGGCGCGAGCGGGCGCTCGAGCGCGGCGAGGTGCCAGCGGTTGAACGCGGTCGAGAGGCTCTCTCGTCGCGAGTACGGGCCGGGGGCGTCGCGGCTCGACGTGACGCCGCTCTCTTGTCATCTCCCGATCGACCGGCCATCATCCCGCTCGGCCGTCTATGGTCACGCCTTCGGCAGCCTCCACCGTAGCAGCCGATGAGCGCGGCGATGAGCGCCGCCTCGGCGATCTCGAGGAGCTCGCGCCGAACCGCCGGCTCGGCCGCTACACCCTGCTGGAGCTGCTCGGTCGCGGCGGTATGGGGGTGGTCTACGCCGCCTACGATGAGGAGCTCGATCGCAAGGTCGCGATCAAATTCCTGCTGCACGCGGGCGTCGATCCCCAGCTCCGCGCGTCGCTGCTCGGCGAAGCGAAGGCGCTGGCGCAGCTCGCTCACCCTCACGTCATCCACGTGTATGAGGTCGGTGAGGCCGGCGAGCGGGTCTTCATCGCGATGGAGTACGTGCGCGGGCAGACGCTGCGGCGATGGTTGAGCGAGCCGCGCCCTTGGCCGCAGATCGTCGAGCTCTTCCTGCAAGCCGGGCGCGGGCTCGCGGCGGCCCACCAAGCGGGGCTCGTCCACTGCGATTTCAAGCCGGATAACGCGCTGGTCGGCCACGACGGTCGACTTCGGGTCCTCGACTTCGGCCTCGCCCGCCGTCAGGCTCCGTCATCGCCGGACGATCCGGCCGCGTCGCCGCCGCGAGGGGGCACCCCGGGCTATATGCCGCCGGAGCAGGTGGAGCAGCGCGCTATCGACGCCCGCTCGGATCAATTCAGCTTCTGCGTCGCCCTCTTCGAGGCCCTGCACGGGCAGCGCCCCTTCGCCGGCGAGACGGCGATCGAGATGATGCTCGCGGTGCTCGACGGCGAGGTCCGCGGCGCGCCGGGTGAGGCCAAGATCCCGGCGCGTCTACGCCGAGCGATCCGCAAGGGCCTCGCGCGCGAGCCCGACGCCCGCTTCCCCACCATGGAGGCGCTGCTCGCCGAGCTGAGCGAGACCCTGCCGCGCCCCCGCGGCGCGTGGCTGCGGATCGCCGGGCTCTCGGCCGCGCTCACCTCGCTCACCTGGGCGGTCTTCCTGCGCAGCGACGATCGACCAGCCGCCTGCTCCGCGGAGATCGCCGCGGAGGTCGACGCGCTGTGGGGCGCGCGGCCAAGGGCGGCCGCCGAGCGCGCCTTCCTCGCCACCGGCTTGCCCTACGCGGCCGATAGCCTCGCCCGGGTGAACACGCTGCTCGACGCTCAGGTCGCCACCTGGGCCGCGCTGCGCCAGCGCACCTGCGAGCTCACCGACGCCAAGGCGCCTGAGCAGCTTAGCGCCCGCTGCCTCGACCGTCACCGCCGCGCCCTGAGCGCGTGGATCGGCGTGCTCGGCGAGGCCGACGCGACCGTCGTCGAGCAGGCGGTGGCGGCCACCGCCGAGCTGCCCGATCCTGAGCCCTGCGTCGATCCGCTCGCCTTGCTCACCGAGGAGGCCCCTGAGCTCGATCCGGCCCGCGCGGCGGCGATCCACGCGATCGACGATCTGCTCGCTCAAGCGCGCGCGCTGGGGCTCGCCGGCCAATACGAGCGCGCCCTCGCGCCCGCCCTCGACGCGCAAAAACGCGCCCAGCAGCTCCAGCTCCGGCGCCCTTGGGCGGCCGCGTCGCTGCAGATCGGGCTCTTACAGGAGCACACCGGCGACGGGGCGCACGCGGCCGACAGCCTCGCCGACGCCTTCTTCATGGCTGAAGCCGCCGCTCACCGCGTCACCCGAGCGGAGGCCGCGGTCCACCTCGTGTATGTCACGGGCGCTCCGGCCCGCAGCCCCCGCGAGGACGCCCTTTGGGCCCGCCTGGCGGAGTCGGCGGCGGTCGGCCTCGGTGAGGGCGCCCTCGACCTGCGCGCCTCGCTGCTCCAGCACCGCAGCCGCGCGGCGCTGGCTCGTGGCGATTACGAGGCCGCCGGCGGGGACCTGGGGCGCGCGCTGGTCTTGGAGCGCGAGCGCCTCGGCGCTGAGCACCCGGCGCTCGCCGCGATCCACGAGCAGCTCGCGGAGGCGATGCGCCTCGCGGGTCGCGACGAGGAGGCGCTCGTCCACGCGGAGCGGTCGATCGTCGTCGCTGAAACGACCCTCGGCCCCGACCACCCGAGCACCGCCCGGCGGCTCCTCAGCCGCGCGCAGATCCACGAGCACCGCGGCGACCTCGAGGCGGCCCTCCGCGACGATCTCGAGGTGATCGAGCGCTGGCGACAGGCCTACGGTGAGCACCCGCGGTTGATCTGGCCGTTGACCTGCGCCGGTCGGGTGCTCCGCAAGGCAGGGCGGCTCGATGAGGCCATGCCGCACTACACACGAGCCCTCATGATCGCCGAGCGCGCCTATGGCCCGACCCACCCGGAGGTCGCGCGGGCCCTCATCGAGCGCGGCGACCTGCTGCGCGCGCGAGGCCGCGGCGAGGAGGCGCTCGCGGAGCACCGGCGCGCCCTCGCGGTCCTCAGCGGCGGCGCCGCCGACGGCGAGCTGTGGCTGGAGCTCGGTGAGGCGCTGCTCGCCGATGGGGCGGCCACCGCCGCGCTCGACGCGCTGGGGCGCGCCGAGCAGCTCGCCCCAGGAGGCCCCTCCGACCTGCGCTCGCGCGCCAGCGCGGCCGTCGCTCGCGCGCAGAGCGTCGCGGAGTAGGGCCGGCCGCGGGCGCTCGTCGGTTCACTTGCAGGCGCCGTCGAGCTCGTGGGCGCCGACGCTCCACGGCTTGGTGCGAGCGGCCGCGTCGCGGTCGAGGGTGAAGAGGTTGGTGAGCTCGAGGCCGCCGAGGCTGAGGTCGCAGAAGGTGTCGCCGCCGCCCTTGAGGCGGAAGTCGCCGCCGTTTTGGTTGACGAAGGTGGGGACGAGCTTGATGTTGCCCGAGGCCATCGCCCCGCCGCTCTTGAGCGAGGTCTCCATGGGGATCATCTCGGTGTGGCTCTTGCCGTCCCAGCCGGTGCGGGCGGCGTAGTAGGTGCAGCTCAGGTCGTTGTTCTTGACCGAGGCGAGCTTGGTCGAGGGGCCGCCCTCGTAGAGGCAGGTGCCGACGGCGGTGATGATGTTGTTCTCGACGCGGGCGGCGCTGAGCGAGCTGGTGGCGAAGATCCCGTAGCCGAGGTTGTTCTCGCTGAGGATGGTGTTGTTGGCGATCACCGGCGCGCTGAGGTTGAGGTAGATCGCGAAGAGATCGCTGGTGCCGGCGCCGCCGTTGATGACGTTGTTGTAGAGCGCTGCGGTGCTCGAGACGAGATAGACGCCGTAGGTCTGCGAGGCGCCGCCGCCGCCGTCGATGTAGTTGCCGTCAAAGACGCCCTCGCACTTGTTGGTGCAGAAGACGCCGTAGCCGCGGGTGAGCTGGGCGGCGTCGCCGGCCTCGATCCAGTTGTAGGTGAACACCGCCTTGCTGTCCTGCATCGACACGCCGTAGGAGGTCAGGCTCGGGGCCTTGCCGCCGAGGATCTTGTTGCGCGTGAAGGTCGGCGAGGAGGCGTTGACCCGGACGGCGGCGGCGTGGGTGCCCGTGCCGCCTTGGATCGTGAAGCCCTCGACGACGGTGTCAGGGCCGACGCCGCTGCCGCCGTCGACGGCGCGGTTGGGCTCGATGTTGGCGCCGGCGCTGGCGCTCTTGTCGACGATGACCGAGGCGTAGAGGTTGATGTCCCGCTTCTCCCAGTCGTCGGCCTTGTAGCCGCCGTAGAGGGAGACGCCGTCGACGAGGGTGATGTACTTGTTGTTCTGATAGTCGACCTCGTAGGTGCCCTGCGCGACGTGCACGGCGCCGTCCGGGAGCTCGGCGGCGGCGGCGATGCCGGCCTGGATCGTGCGCTTGGGGGCGGCGGCGGTGCCAGGGTTGGAGTCGAGGCCGAGGGAGGCGTGCACGAAGATCGCGCCGTCGGGGAATTGCTCGCCGGTGGTGTTGTCGGTGTCTGAGTCGGTGTCGGTGTCGGTGTCGGTGCCCGCGTCGGTGGTGGCGTCGGTGGTGGTCGCGTCGGTGTCGGTGCCCGCGTCCGAGTCGGTGGCGTCGCTGGTGGCGTCGGTGTCGCTGCCCGCGTCCGTGGCGTCGGTGCCGGCGGTGTCGCTGGCGCTGTCGATCGCTTCGGTGTCGGTCGCGCCGGTGTCGCTATCGGTCGCGCTGTCGCTCTCGCTGGCGCCGCTGGCGGAGGCGGAGGCGGAGGCAGAGGCAGAGGCGGACGGGTCGAGCGTGCTGAGGCCCAGCGAGCCGCCGGCGGAGGCGCTGGTGATCGCGGTGGCGCTGAAGTTCGAGGTGCCCTCGGCCTCAGGTTCGGCGCAGCCAGCGAGCAGGAGCAGGGGGGTCGTGAGGAGCGAGCAGGTGCGGGTCATGGCGTTTGTGGGGGCGCGAAGGCGCGCAGGCCGGGCTTGTACGTCGATCTGCGGGCGTTCGCAAGCGCGCAGGACGAACTCGCGCATTTCGACCTAGAGGCCGCGCTGCACGCGCTTCTGGCGCTGTTAGCGGCCAGGCGCGCAGGCGCGCGCTCACGCGGGCGGGGCAGCGCAGGGGAGCCAGAAGGTGAAGGTGGCGCCGCGGCCAGGCTCGCTGGTGACGGCGACGCCGCCGCCCATGAGGTGGAGAAGCTGGTCGGTGATGGTCAGGCCGAGGCCAGTGCCGCCGTACTTGCGGGTGGTGGAGGCGTCGGCCTGGGTGAAGGCGTCGAAGATCCGGGCGATCTGCTCGGGGGTGATGCCGATGCCGGTGTCCTCGACGGCGAAGCAGCAGCGGGGGCCCTCCGGGTGCTGGGGCTCGGCCCAGATCCGGAGGGTGATCCGGCCGTCGTGGGTGAACTTGTTGGCGTTGCCGAGCAAGTTGATGAGCACGCGGCGGAGCGCGGGGGCGTCGGCGATGAGGGGCGGCAGGTCGTCGGCGCGCTCGATCTGGAAGCGGTTGCGGCTGCGCTGCTGGAGCGGGCGTAGAGTCACCTCGACGCTGTCGAGGAGCGTTCGGAGGTCGATAGGCTCGGGCTGGAGCTCGAGCTTGCCGGCCTCGATCTTGGAGAGGTCAAGGATGTCTTCGATGAGGCCGAGCAGGTGGGTGGCGGCGAGGTGGATCCGGGCGACGTCGTCGGCGGAGCTGCTCTGCGCGGCCACGAGATCCTCCTGGGCGAGCTCGGCGTAGCCGAGGATCGCGTTGAGCGGGGTGCGGAGCTCGTGGCTCATCGTCGCGAGGAAGGTGCTCTTCGCCTCGGTCGCGACGAGGGCTCGGTCGCGGGCGAGGCTCAAGGCGACGCCGCGGCGCTCGAGCTCGTCGTGGCTGGCTTGGAGGGCGGCGAGGGTCGCGGCGAGGGCGTCTTGGGCGCGTTGGCGCTCCTCGCGGTCGAGGACCTGGCGGTAGACGACGCCGGTGAGGCGGCAGAGGAAGCCGAGCACGGCGACGTGCTCCTCGTTGAAGGCGTTCGGGCGGGCAGAGGCGAGGCCGAAGGAGCCGAGCGCTTGATCCTGAAAGGTGATCGGCATGAAGAGGCGCGAGCGGACGTGGAAGCTGCGCTTGACGCTGCTGGTTTGCAGCGCAGGGTCGGCGTCCGTGTCGGGGACGTGGAAGGTGATCTGCTCGCGGAAGACGCGGCCTGGGTGGCGATCCCAGGCGGTGCGCTCGGCCTCGGCGGCCTCGTCCTCGGTGAAGCCGACGGCGATCTGGAGGCGCAGGCGCTGCTGCTGGAAGTCCCAGAGGTAGAGGCCTGTGTACTCGACGCGGACGATCAGCTCGAGCGCCTGCTCGACCTGGACGGCGAGGCCGCGCAGGTCGGTGACAGAGGCGAAGCCGGACGCGAGCGCCGAGAGCTTGTCGATCAGCTCGACGACGCTCGGGGCGGGCGCGTCCGCGGGTTCGGCGTCGGCTCGCGACATCGTTGCTGATCAGGCGGCGGGGGCGGCGAGCAGGGCGAGGGCGGCGGCGACGCAGCGCTCGTCCTGATGGTAGTGGCCGCCGCTGACGCCGATCGCGCCGATGACGGCGCCGTCGACGACGATCGGCGAGCCGCCGCCGAGCAAGATGAAGTCGTCGAGGTGCTGGGCGCCGTGGAGGAGGATCGGGTCGTCCTTGATAAAATTGTGCCAGCTCTCGCCGGTGGGGATCCCGAAGCCGACAGCGGTGAGGGCCTTCTTGCGGGAGGCGGTGACGGCGATCAAGGCGGCGCCGTCCATCCGGCTGAAGGCCTTGAGCACGCCGGCCTCGTCGACGATCGTGACCGCGATCGGCAGGCCGATCGCGGCGCCTTCACGCTCCGCCGCGGCGATCAAGGCGTGGGCGAGCTCGGAGGAGATTGTCTGCTTGCTGATGCTTGTGCGCATGTAGGCAGATAGTAGCCAAGTCCTGAAAATCAGGCCCAGGGGGCGGATGGGCGCGAATATGGGCGCGTTGGCTGGCGCCCTCGCGAGCCCTCGCCCGCGGACGGCGCCGCTCCGCGCGGGGAGTCGGGGGAGTGATGATATACTATGATGATTGTGGTGGTTGTGATGATATGCGTGGGGTTGAGCGCGTGAGTCCGGGGGTGGCGCTGGTGTCCGCGGATGGATAGCAGCGGCCGCTGGGCCGCTGCTAGGGCGGACGTGAAGAATTTGCGGGTTGGTCGCTCGGGGGACGTGATAGGTTCGCGGCTGGCGGCGCTGCGCGCCGTGGAGGTAGATGCGCGTGATCAAGCGGAATAGGCGTGGGTTGGGGCTCGGGTTGGCGTGTGTGTTGGCCTGGGTGGTCGGGTGTGGGGATGACGCGGTCGGTGTGAGCTCGGGGACCGAAGGTGCCACCGAGTCAGGCACGACGTCGACGAGCGGCTCGACGACGATGGTGATGCCGCCGGAGACGACGGGCGTGACAACGTCGGCCTCAGGTGAGTCGGCCTCGGGGACGGAGACCGGCGGCGGCGCCTGTGGCGACGGGGTTGTTGACCCCGGGGAGGAGTGCGACGACGGCGCGGCCAACGGGCCGGGGAAGCCGTGCTCGGCGACTTGTACGGCGGGGGCCGGCTCCTGCGGTGATGGGGTCGTCGGGCCGCGAGAGCAGTGCGACAACGGCGCGATGAACGGCGATAACTTCGGCTGTAAGTCGGACTGCTCGCTGAACGTCTGCGGCGACGGCTTCGTCGGCCCCGGCGAGGGCTGCGACGACGGCAACACGAACGACCGCGACGAGTGCACCAACGCCTGCGGGTTGGCGAGCTGCGGCGACGGGGTGGTCGCGCCGACAGAGCAGTGCGACGACGGCAACACCGATAACAACGACGAGTGCACAAACGCCTGCACCCAGGCGGCCTGCGGCGACGGGTTCGCGCAGGCCGGTGAAATCTGTGATGAAGGGGGCGCGAACTCGAACAACGGGCTGTGTACGCTCTCCTGCGCGATCAACGTGTGCGGGGACGGCAACGTCTATCACAGCGGGGGCGATGAAGAGTGCGACGCCGGCGCTGATAACGGGCCGGGCAAGACCTGCAACGCGTTCTGTCAGCTCAACGTGTGCGGGGACGGCGACAAGGGGCCGGCGGAGGAGTGCGACGACGCGAACCTGGAGGCGGGCGACGGCTGCTCAGCGACCTGCGCGCTCGAGGCGTGCGGGAATAAGGCGCTCGACCCGGGCGAGGCGTGCGATGACGGGGCGAACGGCGATCAAGACGACGGCTGCACGGATCTTTGCGCGGCGCCCGCGTGCGGCGACGCGTTCGTGCAGGCGAGCTTGATGGAGCAGTGCGACCTCGGCGGGAGCAACAGCAACTCCGGGGAATGCACGCTCTCCTGTAAAAACGCGACCTGCGGCGACGGCTTCACCCAGGAGAACGTCGAACAGTGCGATGACGGCCTGAATAACGCCAACAACAACGCGTGCAAGGCGAACTGCACGCTGAACGTCTGCGGCGACGGCTTCCAAGGGCCCGGCGAGGCCTGTGACGACGGCAACAGCAGCAACCTGGACGGCTGCACGAACGTGTGCAAGCTGGCGAGCTGCGGCGACGGGTTCCAACAGCCCGGCGAAGAGTGCGACCAGGGCCTCAATAACAGCAACAGCGGCGCGTGTACGCTGGCCTGCAAGCTGCCGGTGTGCGGCGACGGGTTCGCGCAGGCGGGCGAAGAGTGCGACGACGGCAACCAGAGCAACGCCGACGCCTGCCTGAACACTTGCAAGACTGCGATGTGCGGCGACGGGTCCGTGCAAGCCGGCGTCGAGCAGTGCGACGACGGCAACATGTCGAACGCGGACCTGTGCACGAACATGTGCACGAACGCGGCGTGCGGCGACGGCTTCACCCAGCCGCCGCTGGGCGAGCAGTGCGACGACGCGAACATGATCAACACGGACTCGTGCACGAACACCTGCAAGAGCGCTGTGTGCGGCGACTCGATCGTGCACGCAGGGGTCGAGGAGTGTGATGATGGGAATATGCTCAATACGGACATGTGCTTGGGAACGTGCAAGATCGCGAAGTGCGGCGACGGCTCCCTGTACATGGGGGTCGAGGAGTGCGACGACGGCAACTTGGTGAGCAACGACGGCTGTTCGTCGACGTGTAAGAAGGAGGCGCAGGTCAAGACGTACAACTGCACCGGGGGGGTCCAGAACTTCGTGGTGCCGAACGGGGTCACGCAGATCGTGATCGAGGCGTGGGGCGCCCAAGGCGGCACGCCGTCGAGCAACAACAGCTGCGGCGGCAACCCAGATGTCGGGGGCCGCGGCGGGTACGCGAAGGGGACGCTGACTGTGACCCCAGGGGAGACGCTGGGGCTCTACGTCGGCTGCGCGGGCGGGCAAGGGAACGCTCCGGGGTGGAACGGCGGCGGCGGGAGCTGCGTGCACACGTCGACCTGCTCGGGCGGCGGCGGCGGCTCGGACGTGCGTAAGGGCGGCACAGGGCTGGCGAACCGGGTGATCGTCGCGGGCGGCGGCGGCGGCGCGGAGTACTCGTGCGGCAACCAGGGCGGCGGCGGCGGCGGCGGCCTCAGCGGCCTGATCGGGCTCGGCAGCGACTCCCCTCCGGCGAGCGGCGGCGGCGGCACGCAGGTGGCCGGCGGCGCGGGCGGGATCAACAACAACTGGCCACAAAACGGCCAGCCAGGCTCGCTGGGCCAGGGCGGCTCAGGGGCGCCAGGGCAGCTGCACGCGGGCGGCGGCGGCGGCGGCTTCTATGGCGGCGGCGGCGGCGCGGTCGATGGCCACGCGGGTGGCGGCTCGTCCTACCTGGGCGGGGTGTCAGCGTCGTCGACGACCGCGGGCGTGAAGACGGGTAACGGGCAGATCGTGCTCAACTACTAGAGGTCGTCCCTCCATCACGCGCCCTCGACGCCAGGCGGTCGAGGGCGCCATTTTGTACGACGCAGGCGCCGAGGCGACCGCGACAGGTCGAGGGTCGAGAGTGAAGGCGCGGCCAGCCTGGCCGGACTTGGGGGTCAGCGGCCGCTCAGCGGGTGGCGCGTTCTTTAGGAGGCGCTGGAGAGCTGGGCGACGCGCTCGCGCAGGCGCTTGTATTGCTGGTCGTCGTCGCCGGTCCAGAAGAGGCAGTAGGCGGTGATGAGCTGGTCGACATCCTCGGCGGGGAAGATCTCGCAGGTAGGCGGGACCTTGTGCGCGATGTCTGCGATCATCTCGCTGCTATTATCGCGCGATGTGCGCGATAAGTCTGTTGGCGACACGCGGCGAGCAGCGGCGCGCGTTCGTCGGTATCAGCCGGGCATCAGCGAGGACTCGAAGCCGAGGGTGACGCGTAGGCGCTTGTCTGGCTCGTTCTTGTTGTTGCCCATGGTGGTGTGGGTCTGGAGGTCGCCGTCGATCGACTTGGGGGCGGAGTCGGGGGCGGCGTTGTCGCCGAGGGCGGCGAAGGAGGCGACGTAGGAGCCGTACTCGACGCTGTTGTCTTGGTAGTTGAGGGCGATCTCGGCGAGGTTGAGGCCGCCGCCGGCGGGCAAGGCGTGGCCGAAGGCGCCGGCGATGGTGAGGTAGCGGCCGTCGACGTCGAAATTGCCGTCGATGTCGGAGTAATAGACGTCGTAAAATTCCGTGGAGACGCCCTTAATGTCGTGGCTCTGGTCGGTGAGCGGGTCAGGCAGGATGTTGGTCAGCTCGCTGCCCCAGATCTCAAAGGTGTACGGGGTGGGGGCGTCGCCGCCGCTGCGCTCCCAGAAGGTGATCGAGAGCAGGCCTGGGATGTCGTGGACAGGGATGCCCTCCACGCCTGGATCGGTGTCGGTGTCGGTGTCGGCGTCGGTGGTCGAGTCTGTCGCCGAGTCACTGTCAGAGTCGGTGCCTTGGTCGGTGTCAGAGTCGGTGCCCGAGCTGGTGTCGGTGGCAGAGTCGGTGTCGACCGCGGTGGCGTTGGTGGTCGTATCGCTGGCGCTGGTGCTCTCGCCGCCGGTCGTGGTGCTCTCGCCGCCGCTGTCCGCTGTTGTCCCAGCGGTGGTGGTGGTGGCGGTGGTCACGGCGGTGGTGGCGGCGGTGGTAGTGGCGGTGGTGGCGCTGTCGTCGCCGCTGCACGCGGGCAGCGTGGCGCCTAGGAGGGTGACGACGAGAGGTAGGAGGCGGAGGTCGCGGCGCATGGGTTGTTCTTTTAGAACGCAGAGCTCGGTCCCAGAAAGGGGTTTCTGCGGCGCGCGGTGCGAGGGGTGAGCTTGGGGTGATCGTTTGGGCGGATCCGCACGCCGCTGGCGTCGGTCGCCGCGGCCCGAGGGCGCGTTTTTGTGGCAGGTTTGCGCGCGATGACGCGCATTTCCCCCGCTCTGCTCGGTTTTCTAGCCGCTCCGCTGCTGGCGCTGGTGGCTTGTGATGACAACGCGCCGCCGCCGCCGCCGCCCGCGTCGCCGCCCGCGTCGCCGCCGCCCGTCAAGGCCGAGCCGCCGGCCCCGCCCGTGGAGGTGGCGGTGGCGGTCGAGGTCGAGCAAGAGGCGAAGGGAGCGCAGGGAGGTGCGCCGCCGGCTGTCCCTTTGGTCATCCCGGGGGTGGGTGAGCCGGGGCCGGCGTTCGTCGCGGTCGACAATAAGGGGGTGGTGCGGATCGACGGCGGCGCGCTGACGCGGCTGGAGGGCGCGCCGGAGACGGGGGTGCGCTCGCTGCGGCTGGGCGGCGACGGGGCGCTGTGGGCGTCGAGCATGTTCGGGCTGTTCCGCCTGGAGGGCGAGCGCATGCGCGAGGTGACGAGGGGGAAGGGGGATAACTTTCAGGTGCTGGCGAGCGGCGAGATCTGGGCGCACTCGTATGACGCGGTCCATCACTTCGACGGGTCGGCGTGGAGCGAGGAGAGCGCGGCGGCGATCGGGGCCGGCGAGGAGCCGCTCAAGGGGATCGTGGTCCATGAGGACGGGCGGGTCTTCGTGGCGTCGGGCGAGGCGCTGTTCGTGCGGGACCTGAGCGGCGCGTGGGGTAAGTTTGATGTCCTACAAAAATTCCGCGGGCCTAATTATTTCGACGTGTTGACCTCGGGGCCGACGGGGGAGCTGTACCTGGTCGGGTACCTGCGGCTGCTGCGGATCTCGCCAGAGGGGCAGGGCGCGGCGGAGCCGGTGAAGATGAACGTAGGCTTCGGGTCGCTCAGCGACGTGAAGGTCGCGGGCGACGGGACGGTCGCGGCGCGCAATATCTATGACCTGCACGTGCGCGCGCCGGACGGGAAGATCAAGGTGGTTCGCGCGCGTAAGGACTTCGCGGGCGAGCAGGTGGTCGCGTGGGCGGTCGCCGACGGCGGGCGGCTGTGGGTGGCGACCGACGCGGGCGTGACGGTGACCGGCGGCGGTCAAGCCCGCGTGGATTGGCCCATGGGATCGTTGCCGGAGATCGCCGGGTCGGTGCGCGCCTTCGCGGTGTTGGGCGCGGGTCCGAGCTCGATCCCGGGGGCGGGCACGGTGCGGATGGGCGGGCTGCGCGGGCGGATCATGCGCGAGGAGCTGCCCGTGGGTGGCCTCGACGTGGAGATCTGCCCGACCCCCGATCTGGTCTACACAAAGACGCCGTGCACCGGCTCGCCCAACCGCCTCAAGGCGAAGGCGGACAGCGACGGGGTGTGGACCCTCAAGGACGTGCCGCTGGGCTCCTACGGGGTGGCGGTGAAGGTCGGTCGGAGCTGGCAGATCACCATGGGCGCGGTGGTGCGCGAGGCGATGCAAGAGGGCTTGGTGCTGGATACGGGGGACCTGCGGCTGGCGGCTGAGGAGAAGAAGGGCGCGAAGTAACCACAACACAAGATGGCGCGCGGCGACCAGGCCCGGCCCGCGGGCCCGGTGGCTCGCGCCGCGAGGGGCTGGTAGGGTGATGAGGTGCGTCGCTTGGCCGCGCTCGTCGGTGTGATCGCGCTCGCGACGGGCTGCGGCTATCAGTCGCGTTATTCACCGCCGGACGGCTGGCGGGCGCGGCCCGTCTACAGCGGGAACGACGTCGAGTGGGTGGGGGCTCAGCAGGTGCCTCGCTGCGCCTCCGAGGTGGAGGAGGAGAGCGTGCAGGGGTGGGCGGCGCCGCCGCCGATGGTCATCGATGAGCGCGGGCGTTGGGCGCGTGGCGGCGTGCATGTGCACCTGTGGCACGTCGGGCCGCACCCGCGCCTGCACCCGGTGTACCCGGCGTACGGGTTCATCCCGAACCCGCCGGGGCCGCATCGGCTGCTCTTTCCGGGGCTGGGGGCGGCGCGCGGCGGGCGAGGGTTTTGGAGCTCCAGCGGCGGGAGCAGCAGCGGCGGAGGGAAGGGCGCGGGTATGGTGGCGGCGTTGGCCCTCGCGATCGTGGTGGTGGCGTCGTCGGGGATCGCGGTCGGGCTGGCGGCGGACCCTCCCGAAGACGGCGACGTCGCGGGGTCGATCGACTCGATCAACCGCTTCAACGACGAGGCGCGCCGGAAGATCGCGGCGTGTTATGAGGCCGCGCGCGCGGCAGCGCCGCCGACGCCAGGTGCGGCGGAGGCGGCGGTGGAGGTGGAGGTCGTGGAGGAGGCGGGGGCGTGGTGAGTTTGAGGGCGCTGACGCTGGGCCTGGCGGTGGCGAGCGGCTGCGCGCCGGCGATGACCGGCTATGTCCCGCAGCACGTCGCGCAGGCGGAGTTGACGCTGCACTACGACGGCCGGATGAGGATCGACTCCGGCGGGCAGCCTCTGGCCTGGGGGCCGCGCTATGACGGACTCGCGGAGCACGTCGCGTGCGTGCCGCGGGCGCATGAGCACGCCCGTAAGGCGCAGCGGATGGGGCGCTGGCGGCGGGGGCTGGCGTGGACGGGCGGGGCGCTGGGGGTGGCGTCGCTCGGCGGGCTGAGCGGCTTCGCGTTCATCGGCTCGGATCCGACGACGGCGTTCACGCTGCTGGGCTCAGGCTTGGGCGCGGCGGCGCTGGGGATCATCATGGCGGGCTCTTCGCGGGCGGCCGGCAACCGCGCGCACGGCAACGCGATCGACGCGATGAATTTTTATAATGACGCGGTAGGGAGCGTGGGCGGCCGCTGCGGGGCGCGGCCGCCCATCGCCGCGCCGTCGCTGGTGGAGGGGCCGCTGGTGGAGGGGCCGCTGGTGGAGGGGCCGTCGCCGCCGCCCCGCGCGGTGATGATCGGACCGACGCGAGGTTCGTTGTAGGTAGGACAATTCCATTCTCTTTGTAGAAAAAATTCACAAGCGGAGCGCTCGGGTACGCGCGGCTGAGCGGGCGCGCCCGCCCTGGTCGCGGCCGCGGTGCGACGGGCGACGGGCGCCGTAGATCGCGGCGCGACGTCCTGATAGGCTGCGTGGCTGATAGCTCGCCGCGTAGATGGACGCGGCGGGGTTGTTTCAAGGGATAGGGAAAGGGAAGAGGGAACCAGTCATGTCTATCGGGAACGAATTTAGCGGTCTGCCTATGGCGGACCTCATCGGTGCGCCGCTCAACGCCGCCTGCGACGCGCAGATCCGGCTCGCGAAGGCGACGGCGGAGTTCATCAACACGGTCGGCTTCACCCCCGACGACTCCGGCAAGTTGACCCCCCGCCAGGTCGACTTCGCGTTCTTCCGGCCGTCGACCGAGCTGGTCGACGACGGCAACGGCGGCAAGGTCGCGAAGGTCGAGAAGGTGGCGATCTCGGTGCCGTTCCTGGCGATCGTCAACGTGCCGGCGCTGGCGATCAAGTCGGTCGACATCACCTTCGACATGGAGATCAAGACCTCCGAGACCTCGAAGGAGTCGGACTCGAAGCAGCTCGACGTCGGCGCGAACATCAAGTTCGGCTGGGGGCCGGTGAGCGGCAGCATCGACGTGAAGGCGTCGGTGTCGACGCACAAGGAGAACACCCGCAGCTCCGACAAGTCGGCGAAGTACCACGTCGAGGTGCGGGCGCGCGACGACGGCATGCCCGAGGGGCTCTCGCGGGTGCTGGATATGCTGCAGAGCGCGATCGCGCCGGTCGCGGTGAGCAAGCCGGTGAAGGCCGACGAGGCGAACCTCACCACCAACCACGCGGCGCTCCCGTGAGCGCGTCGGAGAGGGCGCGGCGGCGACGCGGCGCCCTCTCCGAGCTTCTTGACCCCTCGATGGACGACTCAACGCTCAAGGACCGCTGATGCCGCAGATCCGCTTGGACAATTTGGTCGCCGCGCTGGCGTCGTCGGTCGCTGAGGCTGAACACTCGGTCCGGCTGAACCAGATCCGCAACCTGCGCTCGTTCTTCGACAACGAGAACCGACCGGTGACGGTGGAGCTGCAGATGCCCAAGATGGGGCTCGACCCGAGCGAGTCGAACTACGAGACCTTGCACGTGCCGCTGATCACGATGGTGAACGTGGCGAACATGTCGATCCGCGAGATGGAGATCCGCTTCTCGACCGACCTCGGCGACGTCTCGGAGCCGCCGGAGCCCGAGGACGACGGGCCGATGTCGTTCGGCGCGGAGGACCCAGAAGAGGTCGCTCGCAAGGACCTCGGCTGGTCCGAGCGCGATAAGGCGGCGATCGGCGCGTCGACGGGGCCGAGCACGAGCGAGAGCGGGAAGGCGTCGATCACCCTGCGAGTGAGCCAATCGGAGACGCCGGAGGGGCTCGCCCGGCTGATCGCTCGCCTCAACCGATTTATCTGAGGAGGCGCCCGCGATGATCGACCTCAGCGACGTCACCTTTATCAAGAGAATCGTGATCGGCAGCAGCAACCCGACCGATCTCCAGAGCGAGGAGCGGATCGCCGAGGCGATGGGGCTGCTCAATAAGTGCATCTCGGGGCAGCCGAAGGGCAAGATCATCGGGATCGAGAAGAGCTTCACGATCCTGCAGATCGGCGAGCACAACGTGGTGCTCCAGTGGACGACGTACCACGTGGGCTTCCTCCGGCGGCCGCACTGGCTCGAGGCGTGATGGCGTGGGAGCTGATCGTCCCGGATCCGCCGCCGCCGGGCTGCTGCGAGCTGACGGCGCTGCTGGTCGCGCTGGGGCAGATCTACGGCGCGGCGGAGGCGGCGTTGACCCGCCGCGAGGGCGAGCTGCTGAGCTCGATGGCGATCGATGAGGGGAAGCCGAACGCGCCGTGGCAGACGCTGCGGGCGGAGACGCGGGACGGAGAGGTGATCGAGGTGCCGCTGCTGGCGCTGATCAGCCCGCGCCGCCATAAGGTCGCCGAGATGACGCTGGAGTGGACGGTGGCGGCCGTGGAGGTCGAGGCGGCGAGCGGGGCGCGGGTGGGGCTGCGGCGGGCGCAGGCAGGCGAGGAGGGGGCGTATCCGCTGAAGATCGTCTGCGGCGGGGCGCAGCGGCGGCTGGGTGTGTGGTTGGCGGAGCGGGCGCTGCTCGAGCAGGCGATCGCGGGCGGGGTGGGGCGGCGCGCGTCGCGGACGATCCCGCAGGCGGAGGTGTTTCTCCTGGACGAGGCGGCGGCGGCGATCGTCCGCGAGGAGCTGCGCCTCAGCCCGCGGCGGGCGCCGCGGCGGGCGGCGGCGCGGGCGGAGGCGCGGGCGGACGAGCGGGCGGAGGCGCGGGCGGAGGAGCGGGTGACAGGGCTCTCTGAAGAGATGGTCGTTGAGACAGGTCATGACCCTGACAGCGCTGGCCCGCGTGACGACGGCGGCGCGGTGAACCTGTCTGATGCGCCAGATCTCGCGGACACGGAGGCGCCAGCGGCCGAGGCGCCGGCGACGGAGGCGAGCGGCGAAGATGATGAGAGCGCGGCCGCTCACGCGGGCGCGGCCGCGGATGAGCGCTCTGATGCGGTCGAGACGGAGCTTGAGAGGGAGGCCGAGAGCCCGGCCGCGCAGCCCGCGGCGCCCCAGCCGCTAGAGTGGCGCGGGCCGCCGCGGCGGCGGTGGGCGAAGAAGCGGCGGCGGCCGCCGCGCTGAGGGTCGGGGGCGCGGTGGTGAGGATCAGCGGCGACGACGGGCGATCGCGAGCAGGAGGAGCGCGGCGAGGGCGCTGAGGGGGGCGCGGGCGGGGTCTTTGTCTCGGGGCGGGAGGGCGCAGCCGCAGCCTTCGTCGTCTTGTTGGCCGCCGGTGGCGCTGTCGGTGTCGGTGTCGGTGGCGGTGGCGGTGGCGGTCGAGTCGGTGGTGTCGCTCTCGCCGCCTTCGAGCTGACAGTCGGGGCCGCAGCCGTCGCCGGGGGCTTGGTTGCCGTCGTCGCAGGACTCGCCGGGATCGACGGCTCCGTCGCCGCAGGCGGGCGCGGGCGCGGCCGCGACGCCGACGACGCAGAGGCTGTCGAGGTTCCAACCACCGAAGTCGATGGCGCCGTCGCCGGTGATCACGAAGCTGAGCTGGACCTTGCCGTCGACGATCCCAGGGGTGATGTCGAGGTCGTGGAAGCGCCACTCGCGATCGAGGTGGTGGAGGTTGTTCAGCTCCGGGGCGAGGCCGGCGGTGGCGTTGATCCAGGCGTTCTTCTCGTTGATGGCGATGACGGCGCGATCAAACTCGGCGTCCTCGACGGTGAGCCAGCGCCAGTATTGGAGGCGCACCGACTGGAAGGTCTTGCCGGCGGCGGCCGCGGCGACGTCGATGACGGGGGAGCGGGCGCGAGAGGTGCGCATCGGCGCGTAGAGGCCGTCTTCTGCGCCTTGGCCGAGGTCGGTGCCGGCGACGCTGGCGCCCTCGTGGCTGGCGAGGGGGTCGCCGCCGCGGCCCGCGGAGGCGCCGAACTGCCAGTCGTTGAAGAGCTGCCAGCCCTCGCGCTGCGCGTCGCCCTCGAAGCCGGTGCAGTAGATCGGCACGACGGGGCCGTAGTAGCGCTGGTACCACGGATCGGCGGGGTTGTCGGGGAAGGAGAAGGTGATGCCGTCGCTGAGGGTGGCTTTGATCCTGTACTCGAGGACAGATCCGTCGGGCTGCTGCGGGAGCGCGGCGGTGAAGCCGGCCGCGACCGAGGTCATGGCGATCGACTCGGAGCTGTTGGCGCCGCGGGGGCGCCACTCGAGGACGGCGCTGTCGACGGTGAGGCCGAGGCAGGGCTGCTTGGCGTCGACGTCGATGTTGAGGGTGACCGGCTGGCTGCCGTCGCCGGCCATCGCGCTGAGGGTGACGGAGGGGGCGAAGGCGGAGGCGCCGACGAGGCCGTGGGCGTGGAAGGCGAGGTCGATCTCGCAGCTGTTGGGGGTGCCGTTGCTGAGGTCGCCGTCGTCGTCGTCGGTGAGCAGGGCCTCGGGGTACATGGTGGGGATGTCGATGGCGCGGCGGATCGACTCGAACCAGATCGTGTCGGTGGCGGCGACGCCGGCCTCTTCGCCGAGCTTGGCGACCAGGGCGACGCGGAGGTCCCACAAGGTGCCGCCGATGATCCGGCCCTCGTCGTGGATCTGGCCGCGATCCTCGGGCCAGTGCCACTCCTTGCCCTGCGGGTCGAGGTCGCGCAGCGGCTCGGGGGTGAGGAAGAAGCCGGGGGCCATCTTGGGGTCGCCGGTGATGGTGGCGGCGAGGTAGTCCGAGATCCCCTCGGAGAGGGCGCCGTCGAAGGCGCCGACGCCGGGGATGATCGCCTGGGTGTGCACCGAGTGGCCGAGCTCGTGGTAGGAGACGTCGACGAGCCGGGCGGTGTGCTCGCACTGATCCTCGGCGCCTTGCAAGAAGAAGAGGTCCTGGCCGTCGGAGTAGGCGTTGCAGGCGCCGTTCTTCATGTTGGTGGTGACTTTGATCTGGCCGTCGAGCCAGGTGAAGTCAGGGGCGATCTGGCGGACGCGCCGCTTGCCGGCGTAGACGGCGGTGTAGTTGGTGAGCTGCGACTCGAGGAGCAGCTCGTCGGCGCCGCTCCACAGGGCGGTCTCGTCGGGGCTGAGCTTGAGCTCGATGGTGGCGTCGTCGCCGTCGCTGTTGACGACGCGCACGAGCGCGCCGGTGAGCGCGGGCTGGCCGGTGACGCTTTGGTCGCCGATCTCGACCGCGCCTTGGTCGTCGGTGGCGGCGGGCTCGCCGTCGAGGGTGAGGGCGGCGCCGGCCAGGGGGATCTGGTGGCGGCCGCCGCCGGGGTAACGGACGGGGACCTCGACGTGGATCGCGGCGCTCGCGGCGCGGAGCTTGGACTCGAGGGCGATCACCTCGCCGGCGGCGGCGTCGACGTAGACCCAGGCGCGGGCGAAGGGGCGCGCGGCGGCGACCTCGACGCGGTAGACCTCGCGGCTGCGCCGCTGGCCGCGCTGGAGGGTCGAGAGGATCATCGGGCCGTCGACCGCGGTGACGTCGATGTGGTGATAGTTCTGTCCCAAGAGCCAGGTACGTGCGCTGGCGGCGGCGCGGCTGGGGGCGATCGGGGCGGCGCTCAGCTCGAGGTCGACGACGGGCAAGGCCTCGGCGGCGATCATGACGAGGCGGTCCTTTTTGAAGCGGAAGGAGATCTGGCCGCCGAGCACGGGGCGGCCGCGGCGGCGCTGGGCGAAGCCGACGCTGCGCACGCCGCCGGAGAGGGTGTCGCTGACCTGAAAAAAATCCTCGAGATCGGCGCCCGGGGCGAGCGCGTCGAGGTGGCCCTCGAGCAGGGCGCGGGCGAAGTCGGCGGCGCGCTGGGGGTGATCGATGGCGCCTGGCACGGCGATCCCGGCGCCCCAGAGGCGGATCGGGGCGCCTCGCTCGGGATCCCAGAGCGCGCCGGCGACGCCGAGGCGGCGCGCGAGGGCCGGCCAGGTGGCCGCCGGGCGCGGCGGGGCAGCGCGTAGGATCGCGGGGCGACGTAGGGCGAGCTCGGCGCCGTCGGCGAGGGTGAGGCCGTGGGCGGCGAGCTGCGGGGCGGGGTCGGCGAGCAGGGCGAGCGGGTGCGTGAGGTGGAGCGCGGCGGCGGCGAGGGTGAGCAGCATCGATCGACAATAGATCGATGTGTGGGAGGTCTGCGCGGGGAAGTTTCCCTTCGGGGAGCCAGGGCGCGCAGGGGCCGGGGCGATCGCGCGCGTCGTCCGTAGGGGCGGTGTGCGGGCGAGGCGTTGGAGGCTAGGGCCGCCGCAGAAAAAACCCCATGATCAGCGGCGGAGGGCCGTGGAGGACGGCGCTGCGGGTATGGGGCTCGATGGGGCGGAGTGGGCCTCTTTGTTGGGGGCGGTGATCGTGGTGATCGCGGTGAGCGCGATGATCGCGGCGCGGCGGCGCGGCGGCGCGTCAGCGGCGACGCCGGTGGCGTCGGCGGCCGCGGTGGGTGGAGATGATGCGAGCGGCGCGGCGGCGCGGGCCGCTGAGGTGGCGTCGCCGGTGTCGGCGCGAGCTGGGGAGGCGGTGAGCCTGGTGACGACGAGGCGGCGAGGCGATGAGGAGGAGGGCGCGGCGAGCGAGGAGGAGGGCGCGGCGAGCGAGGTGGAGGCGCTGCTCGGCGGGTATGCGCGGGGCTTTCGGAGGGGGCATGTTGGAACGCTCGCGGCGCCGATCCAGGTGGCTCCGCCGACGGTCGAGATCGACGGCGGCGGTGAGGCGGTGGGGATGCGCTGGCGAGGGATCCGCACCTCGGCGAGCGGGCGATCGCAGCACGAGCTGGCGCTGGTGAGCGTGTCGGCGCTGCGCGCGGATGAGAGCCACAGCGGGCTGACGAGGGTGGACCTGCGGGCGCTGCAAGCCTCCAGCGGGGGCGGCCGAGGCGCTGAGGTGAGCTTTGGGCGGGAGGTGGAGGACGCGCTGGCGGACTTCGCCGCGCCGCCGGCGCAGGCGCGGCCCAGCGGGCCCGGTGAGCCGGAGCGGAGCGGTGAGGTGAGGTGATGTCGCGATCCCAGGGCTGGTAGGCTCGCGCTCGCATGACGACGACCCTCTTCTCCTTCGACAACAGCTACGCGCGGCTGCCCGAGCGTTTCTTCGCAAAAGTGGCGCCGACGCCGGTGCGCTCGCCGGGTCTGGTGAAGATCAATGAGGGGCTGGCGCGCGAGCTGGGGGTCGATCCCGAAGAACTGGCTTCGGCGGCGGGGGTGGCGGCGCTGGCGGGCAACGTGGTGCCGGCGGGGGCGGAGCCGCTGGCGCAGGTGTACGCGGGGCATCAATTCGGGGGTTGGTCGCCGCGGCTGGGCGACGGGCGGGCGATCTTGTTGGGAGAGGTGATCGATGGGTCGGGGCGGCGGCGCGACGTGCAGCTCAAAGGGTCGGGGCCGACGCCGTACTCGCGGCGCGGCGACGGGCGGGCGTGGCTGGGGCCGGTGCTGCGCGAGTATGTGGTGTCCGAGGCGATGCACGCGCTGGGGGTGCCGACGACGCGGGCGCTCGCGGCGGTGAGCACGGGCGAGCCGGTGCTTCGCGAGCGCGGGGCGCTGCCAGGGGCGGTGCTGACGCGGGTGGCGGCGAGCCATGTGCGGGTGGGGACGCTGCAATACTTCGCGGGGCGCGGGGATGAGGAGGGGCTGCGGGCGCTGGTCGAGTATGTGATCGCGCGGCACTACCCGGCGGCGGAGGGGGCGCTGGGGCTGCTGGAGGCGGTGATCGCGGCGCAGGCGCGGCTGGTGGCGGCGTGGATGGCGGTGGGTTTTATCCACGGTGTGATGAATACGGACAACACGTCGATCTCGGGGGAGACTATTGATTATGGGCCGTGCGCGTTTATGGACGGGTTTGACCCGAACAAGGTGTTCTCGTCGATCGATGAGGGGGGACGGTACGCGTATTCGAACCAGCCGCAGGTGATGCTGTGGAACCTGGCGCAGCTGGCGAACGCGCTGCTGCCGCTGATCGCGGCGGAGCGGGGGGCGGCGATCGCGGCGGCGACTTCGGCGCTGGCGGGCTTTTCAGGGCTCTATCAGGCGGCGTGGTTGGCGCACTTTCGCGCGAAGCTCGGGCTGCGGGAGGCGCGTGAGGGGGACCTGGGGCTGATCGAGGGGCTGCTGGGGCGGATGGCGGCGCAAGAGGCGGACTTTACGCGGACGTTTCGCGGGCTGGCAGACGGCTCGGCTCGCGCTGAATTCAAGGCGCCGGCGGTGTTTGAGGACTGGGCGATCGGCTGGCGGGCGCGGCTGGCCGAGGAGGGGGCGACGGTGGTCGAGCGCGGCGCGGCGCTGCGGGCGGCGAACCCGGGGCTCATCCCGCGCAATCACCGGATCGAGGAGGCGATCCAGGCGGCGGTGGGGGGCAACTTGGCGCCGTTCGAGCGGCTGGTGGCGGCGCTGAGCCGGCCCTTTGAGGATCAGCCGGCGCACGCGGCGCTGACGGCGGCGCCGCGCCCGGAGGAGGTGGTGCGGGCGACCTTTTGCGGGACTTGAGCGCGTGGTCGGGGCGGCCCTGGGCTGGTACCTTCGCGGGGTGACGCGCGGCGACGGCAGCGGGCGGAGCGCTGGCCCGAGGTGGGGCGGGGCGGTCGCTGCATGGTGGTTGTGGTGGGCGCTGGGCTGCGCGGGCGGCGAGGGCGAGGAGACCGGCGAGACGACGACAGGGACGACAGGCGAGCCGACGCCGACGCCGCGCTTCGAGGGCGGAGGCGGGCTGGTGAGCGTCGGCGCGAGCCGCCGGAGCGCGTACGCGGTGGACGTGAGCGGGGTGATCGTCGGGGCGACGGCGCTGACGCTCGATGGGCGACGGGTGCATGATCTGACGCCGGGATCGGCGGTGGCGGTGCTGTCCGAAGATCGTTTGACGTTAAACTTTCACGGGGGGCTGGTCGCCGGCGGCCACGTGCTGCTGATGATCAACGAGGGGCCGACGGCGCCGCTGCTGTCGGGGGGGTTGGTGGTCGAGGTCGGGGTCGATATGGTGCCCGGGGTGACGGCGATCTTCGACGCGGCGCCGCTGGCCAGCGGCGACGCGATCGCGATCAGCGGCGCAGGGGCGGCGGGGGCGCTGGCGATCGTCGACGCGCAGAGCTCGCCGCCGACGCTGGCAGTGCACGCGCGCGAGGGGGCAGGGTGGGCGGCGAGCGGGGAGTCCGTGGCGATGCCAGGTTATGTGCACGTGGCGGCGACCCCGGGGTTCGCCGCGCTGCGGCGGGCAGGCGACGGCGGGGCGGTGACGACGCGGGTGGTGTGGCGGCAGAGCTGGCCGGGGGCGGCGGTGGTGGGGGTGGAGTCGACGTCGCCCGCGGCGATCGTGGAGCTGCTGGCGTCGCCGGCGCCGATCACGTCGCCGCTGGAGTGGGCGGCGTACCTGCGGCCGCACCTGCGCGGGGACGCGGTGGTGGTCGAGATGATCGCGGCGGTGGACAGCGAGGCGGCGCGCCCGGGCGATCGACGGCTGGTGACGCGGCGCTGGGGATCGCCTGGCTTGGGGGCGCCGGATCTGCTGTACGCGACCACCGCGAGCGATCTGGAGGGGCTGGGCGCGGCGCTGGACCTGGCGGCGCTGGCGCGAGGCGACGGGCCCGAGCTGGCGCTGCGGATCGGCCGCAGCCGGCTGGGGGTGGCGCGCCTCGATCGGGGCGGGCTCTGGAGCCTCGAGGCGATCAGCGAGGTGGCGCCGCTCGGGCTGCCAGGGGCCGAGGAGGTGAAGGCTGCGGCGATCCTCTCGGCGCTCGGCGGCGTGAACGCGCTGGTGATCGGCGCGGACGGGGCGGCTCAGCTCGTGTTGCACGATCCGAACCGGGCCGAGGTGACCGCGCCGGTGACGCTGCTCGGGCTGCCGGCGGCGGCCCCTCGCGGCGATCTGGCGGTGGGTTTGGTCGATGGGTTCGCGACGTTCTTGATCGCGTACGGGGAGGACGCCCCGGTGCACGCGGTGATCAGCGACGGCGCGACCGGGCGGGTGTTCGCGCTGGAGCGCGCGTGCGACGCCGTGGGGCTGGCGGCGGAGCTGCCCGAGGGGATCGCGCCGCTGCCGATCGCGTGCTTGGCGGGCGGGGCGGTGTTCACGGGCGTGCTGCGGCTCAAAGACACGCATTGAGCCGCAGCGCGGGCCGCTAGGGGTCTTCGCCGGGCTGCGGCGACTCGATGTAGCTCTCCAGGGGGGCGTCGTCGTCGAGCAGCTCGTCGATGAAGGCGGGCAGGGTCATGTCCTGCTCTTGGATCTCGCCGCCGTCGTAGGTGACGATCCCGGCGCAGTGGCTGTCGTTGAACGGCCGCCAGTAGGGGAGGTAGTAGGCGAGGTTGTCGCGCTGGTCATACATCTCGGTGAGCAAGGCGGTGTCCTTGGCCCAGTAGCTGAGGATCTTCTCCTTGTTCGGCTCGGGGTAGAAGCGCTCGTAGGAGTAGCGCGAGTAGTTGTAGTCGCGCTGGAAGTAGACGGTGCTGAGGCGATCTTCGGGGAACATGTCGGCGAGCATGGTGTTGAGGGCGCCGAAGTCGGCCTTGATCGCGGTGCCCTCGGGGATGCTCTCCAGGATCGGGTCGACGTCCCAGGAGGCGCGGATCTTGGTGTGTAAGGGCTGCGAGAAGCCCCCGCTGGGGAAGATCGGGCCGGAGTCGTTGAGCATGTAGCCGCGGTCAGGGGCGAGGCCGCTGCGGAAGAAGAAGTAGTTGATGATCGAACCAGCTCCGCCCGCCGAGCAGCCGGTGACCATGAGGCGGCCGAGCTCGGGGAACTGCGCGCTGAGGTAGTCGATCGACCGCATGATGTTCTCGTGCCCGTTGTGGCGGTACTCGAGCGGGGCCTCGACGCCGTCGGGGTCCTCGTAGATCATCACGTTGTTGCCGGTGTGCACGTCGCCGGTGCAGTAGGGGATGAAGACGAGGTTCCAGTCGCGGGCGGGGTTGTCGAGCACGTCGCGGCGGAGGATCGGCGAGAGGGCGCCGTACTTCTCCATGTGCGAGTCCGGGATGCCGTTCGGGTTGGCCGCGCCGAGCGAGGACTTGCCGGAGCAGGTCTCGTAGTCCCAGCAGGCGCCGCCGGGCTCGAGGTAGATCAGGAGATCCTTGGAGCCGGTTTCGGAGAAATTGACGAAGATCTTGTACTGACTGCCGTTGGAGCAGACCGCGCCGGGCGGCTCGCGCTTGAGCCAGGTGCCATACGCCTCGGGCTCGAGGGGATCGGCGCCGGTGTCGGTGGTGTCGGTGGTGGTGGTGGTCTCGCCCTCGCTGGTGACCGCGACGGTGGTGGCGCTGGTGGTGCTGGTGCTGCTCTCGTCGGTGGTCGACTCGCCGTTGGTGTCGGTGTCGGTCTCGGTGCCCCCTTCAGGTTGAGGACAGGCGGCGAGCAGAAGGGCGGCGGCCAGCGCGGGTAGCTGGGTGCGCGCAGAGAAGATGCGCCAGGGGCGTGCGGACTTGGTCATTCAGAGGGCCTCCGACGCGAACACTAACAAGACCCGGCGAGCGCGCGTCCATGCGCGGGTGAGTTTGGTCTCGCTCGTGGGGGGCGCCGTGCGCGTCGCAGCGGCGCTGGCAGGGGTTGTCGGGCCGGGGGCGATGGTGCGAAAGTGTAGGAATGCTACATACGGCGCTCTTGGCGGTCTTAGGCTTTGTTGGCTTTACCCTCGGCGGGAGCAGCGCCGCGCAGGCTGGCGACGCGTTGACGCTCGATCTGCCGCCGCAGGGGATCTACGGGGGCATGGACACGGCGGTCTGCGGTTGGCCGACCACGGTGAGCATGGAGGGGCAGTGTACGGGCACGCTGGTGCACCCCGAGGTGGTGATCTACGCGGCGCACTGCGGCGGCGGCTACAACCAGGTGTGGTTCGGCGAGAACATCCAAGGCAGCGGCGGGCGTAAGGTGCCTACCGAATTTTGCAAGACCTATCCGGGCGGCGGGCCGGGCTCCGGCAATGACTTCGCGTTCTGCAAGCTGGCGCAGCCGGTGACCGATGTGCCGCTGGTGCCGATCTTGATGGGCTGCGAGACCAGCGTGCTGACGCCAGGGCGCGAGGTGACGATCGTCGGCTTCGGCAACGCCAACAACGGGCCGTACGGGATCAAGCGCGAGGTGGTGACGACGATCAATAACATCACCGGCCAGGGTGAGGCGTTCATCGGCGGCGGCGGTAAAGACTCGTGTCAGGGCGACTCGGGGGGGCCAGTGTTCGTCCGTTTGGCGAGCTCGCTCGGGCCGCAAGCGGACGATTCGTGGCGAGTCTTCGGGATCACCTCCTACGGCGGGGCCTGCGGCAGCGGCGGCTACTACTCGATGATGCACAACGGGATCGAGTGGTTTGAGTCGGAGTCGGGGATCGACCTGACCCCCTGCCACGACAGCGACGGCACGTGGAAGCCGGCCGGCGGCTGCCTTGGCTTCCCGATCGAGCCGGGCAAGGGCGGAGGGACGTGGTCGACCTCGTGTGAGGTCGGGCCGGTGGCCGGCGCGAGCGAGCTGTGTGGGGATCCGCTGGCGCCCGATGATGTGCCGCCGACCGCGGTGATCATCACGCCCGAGAACCTGAGCGAGCACAACGGCGAAGGCGGCGCGAACGTCGAGCTGACGATCACGGTCGACGCTCAAGACGATAATTGGGGGGTCGGCGAGGTGGTCCTGTTGATCAACGGGATGGAGGTCGGCAGCGACTTCTCGGCGCCCTACGAGTGGACCGCGGTGTCCTTCCCGACCGGGCAGTGGACGATCGGCGCGATGGCGGTGGACCTCAATAACAACGTGGGCTACGCGGAGGACGTGGTGATCGGGGTGAACACGCCCGCGCCCGAGCCCGAGCCCGAGACGACGGGCACGAGCGGCGGTGACTCCGATACGGGCGGCACGGACGGTACGGGGACCTCGGACGGCACCAGCGACGGGTCGAAGGGGAGCGATGGGTCGGTGAGCAGCGGCGGGTCGGCGGGCACCGGCGGCACGGACTCGGCGACCGGCGGCCAAGATGAGGACGGCGGCTGCGCGTGCAGCAGCAGCGGCGGGCGTGATGGCGGCCTGGCGTTGGTGATGCTGGGGCTGCTGGCGTTGCCGAGGCGGCGCTCGCGGGCCGCTTGATCGGTCGCGCCGTGCTCGCAAAAGAGAGCCCTTCACCCGCGTGGTGCGCCTTACTTGCTGAGGGCGGCGTCGAGGGCGGCGAGGGCTCGCGGCGGCAGCTTGGCGTCGCTCCGCGCGCGGGTGGCGAGCAATTGAGCGCTGGCACGATCGCCGACGGCGGCGGCGGCGAGGGCCATGACGACGAGCGTGTCCGCGGGGCCGCTCTGCGGGGTGGCGGCGAGGGCGCGGCGGTGGAGGCGCTGGGCGCCGGTGAGATCTCCGGCGAGGGCGAGGGCGAGGGCGCGAGCGGCGAGGGTGAGCGGGTGTAAGGGGGCGATCGCGGCGGCGCGGGCGCGGGCGCGGGCGAGGCGAGGGGCGTCGTCGCTGATGAGGGCGAGCAAGACGAGGCGCGCGGCCGGATCAAAAGAGCCGCCGTCGAGGGCGAGGGCGGCGCTGAGGTGCTGCTTCTCCGCTTCAAGATCGCCGCGGCGACGGGCGAGCTCGCTGAGGCGGACGAGCGGCTCGGTGGCCTCTCGGTGGAGCTGACGGGCGCGCTGAAGGTGCGGCTCGGCGCCCTGCCAGGCGGGGCCCGCGAGGAGGATCTGGGCGAGCGCCATGCGCGGGCTGTAGCCGTCTCCGCCGCTCTGGAGCAGCTCCTGAAGGGTGCGGGCGGCGGCGTCGGCGTCGCCGCCGCGGAGCTCGAGGAGGGCGCGCTGGTAGAGGCGATCGCGGGGATCAATTTTTTGATCGGCCTTGTCGGTCTTGCGCTCGTGATCGCGGCTGGGAGCCCAGCCTTGGACGCGCTCGTCGATCTGTCCTTTGAGCCACTTTTCAAAGTCGGCCTCGATGACGGCGAAGGGGCGGCCGAGGTGGCGCTCGAAGAGCTCGGGCGTGTGTTGGCCGCGGCCGTAGCCGCGGAGGATCTCGAGCAGCGGCGGGTGGCCGTAGGTCTCGCCGAGGTAGCGGATCGCGTAGGCGGCGGTGGTGTAGGCGACCTCCATGGCGGCGCCGCTGTCGGCCCGCAAGAAGGCGAGCTCGAGCTCGCCGAGGCGGCGGAGGGCGCCGCGCTCGCGGGCGCTCTTTAAGAGCTCGGCGCTCTCGCGGGCCCAGGCAGGATCAGCGAGCTCGGACTCCCACTCGCTCAAACCCTCGGTGAACCACCGCGGCACGCGGCCGCGGCTGAGGCGGATCGCGTAGACGTGGGCGAGCTCGTGCCAGATCACTTGGTCGGCGTTGTGGGTGCCCTGGTACGGGCCGACCATGGTGATCACAGGCCCAAAACAGACGCCGACGGCGCCGAGGCTGGGCACGCCGACGGTGCGGATCGAGAAGTCCTGAGGGTCCGAGAAGACCTCGAGGCGGAGGGGCTCGGCGAGGGCGCCGTAGCGGCGATCCAGGGCGACGCGGGCGCGATCGAAGGCGGCGATCAGCTCGGGGGCGATGTGCTCGTGGTCGGCCGTGGGCAGGCGTAGGCGCAGGCCGGGGCGATCGAGCTCGGTGTAGTCGCGGTCGATCCTCTGATCGTAGAGGTCGAGGGTGTTGCGGGTGCGCTCGTTGAAACGATCGCGCCTCCAGGCGCGGGTGAGGGCGGCGCGGCCGGCGGCTTCGTCGCCGAGGCGCAGGAGGTTGAGGCCGTGGGCGGAGTTGACGCGAGGATCGTCGGGGGCGCGGGCGGCGACCTCGCGCAAGACCTCGCCGGCCTCAGGGTAGAGGTGCATGGAGACGAGCAGCTCGCTGAGGGTGACGGCGAAGCGGGCGGCGACGCGGGTGCGGGCGAGGGCGCGGGCGCGTTGGGCCTCGTAGGTGGGCCGGTCGTCGGCGGTGAGGGCGAGGGCGGCGAGCACGGCGAGGCGATCGTCGGCGTCTGGGTCGATCTCGGCGAGCTCGGCGGCGAGCCCTTGGGCGTCGGCGCGGCGACCTTCGATGACGGCGATCCGCGCGAGGGCGGCGAGGGCGGCGGGCTGGCGGGGGTTGACGCTGAGGGCGGCGTCGGCGAGGCGAGCGGCGGCGGCGAGGCGGAGCTCGTCGACTTGCAGGAGGGCGAGCGCGCCGAGGGCGTCGGGCTGCCAGGGATCGCGCTGGAGGACCAGGCCGTAGGTGGCGGCGGCCTCCTGCGCGGCGTACTTCTCGTGAAAAATTGCGCCGCGGAGGAGCAGGGCGCGGTCGCGGACGAGCTGCTCAGGCTCGGGGCCGCGTACAGGGGCGCGCTCGGCCTCCCCCAAGACCATGTTGGCGTCGTGGAAGGCGCCCGAGGTGCCGCGGGCGAGGGCGGCCTGGGCGACGGCGAGTAGATCTTGGGCGTGTTTAGCGCGGCCGGCGTCGTAGGCGTCGTAGAGGGCGTCCATGGCGGCGCGCGCTTCAGGATCGGCGCCGCGGCCCGCGGCGACCCAGAGGGCGAGCAGGTCGCCGCGGGCGGGCAGATCGTGGGGGTTGGCGGCGAGGGCGGCGCGTAAAAGAGACTCGGCGCCGGCGTCGTCGCCGCGCAGGCGGCGGAGGCGTGCGTGGGCGCAGGTGAGGGCGCTGGCGCCGTCGGGGTCTTTTTGAAGCCTGGTTTTGTCCTTTGAGAAAGGCGCGAGGGCGGCTTCGGCCTCGTCATAGCGGCCCAAGGCGGCTTGGGCGGCGGCGTACACGAGGTGGGCGGGGTGATCCTCAGGGTGAGCGCGGATCCAATTGGAATTGAAAAAATAGTCGCGGGCGCCTTCGTAGTTGCCGGCGGCGAGGGCGGCGAGGGCGGCGTCGCGGTCGGCGACCGGCTTGGGGGGCGGGCGCGGGGGGCGAGCTTCGGCCTGGGCCTGCGGGGGATCGTGGCCCGGATCCTCAAGAAGATCGCCCGGAGACGAGGGGGCGTCGATGGGCTGGTCGTCCGCGGTCGCGGCGGGCGGCGGCGCGGGCCCTCGCGCGGGCGCCCGGCAGCTCAGCGCGGCGAGGAGGAGGAGCAGCAGCGCGGATGAGCGGTGCCACGAGCTGCGAGGTGGCGGAGGCAAGGGGCAAATTCTGTGGGGGCCCGGGGCGGCTGTCAATTCGCGCTTGGCGGTCTGCTATGCTGCCGGCCATGCCAGGTCCGAGCAAGGCTCACACCGCGTACCCGTCCGAGGTCTATGAGAGCTTCGACGCCTTTATGCAGCTCGTGATCAAGGACGTGTACGACCGCGGGGCGAAGCGGGCGGAGTTCGTCGCGCTGCTGCTGGCCTCGGGGGAGCTGATCCCGATGGCGTGGGGGCGGATGCGCAAGAGCGGGGTGCGGGAGCTGGCGATGGGCGCGGCCGGGGTGGTGGCGCTGCGTTATGCGATCGCGTACGTGGTGAGCGGGCCGGTGGGGCTGGCGCTGACCGGCTTCACGGTGGCGACGTTGATCTCGTTCTTCTGGAGCAACCAGCGCGAGGTGCTGGCGCGCCGTAAACCCTACAAGGGGCTGATCAACGACACGCGCGAGAAATTCGAGGACATCCAGGCGCGCTATCAGGACGGCCGCTACGACAACGGCGAGCGGGCGCTGCTGATCGAGGGGCTGCTGCGGCGGATGCTGACCGAGATCGAGGCGCCTCTGGCGGAGCCGCTCGACGATAAGGCGTGATGCCGAGCCCCCGCGCTGCTCGCCTCGGATGCGCGTTGGCGCTCGCCTGCGGCGGCGCGGCTTGTTTGGTCGATAACCCGGGCTTCTCGGCGAGCGACGGCGGAGGCGCGAGCGCAGGTGCAAGCGCAGGTACGAGCACAGGCGCGGGATCCGGGGGCGAGAGCGAGGGCGCGTCGAGCGGCGCTTCGATGAGCGAGGGGGCGACCGACACCAGCGCGCTGAGCTCGACCAGCGGTGAGCCGACGAGCGAGGTCACGAGCGGGGACGCGACCAGCTCGGCGACGACGAGCGGCGACTCGACCGGCGATGCGGTGACGACGGAGGCGCCCGACCCGGGGCCGCCTTCGCTCTGTCAAATACCGATCGGGAAGTGGAAGATCGGCGCGCCTGAGGCGGTGCTCTTGAACTTTGAGGCGCACCAGTACGATCCGGTGATGCTATCGGACGGGCAGACGCTGTTCTTCTCGTCTTCAGGCAATTCGCACCGGCTCCTCCGAAAAGGCTTCGGCGAGCCGTTTATGGGGCCGCCTATGCTCAACACGTCGCTGAACACGATCTTTGACGAGTCGAAGGTGATGCTCTCGCACGATCGGCTGCGCGCGTATATCGCGAGCGATCGGCCGCCGGCGGGGCCGGACAACGTCGACATCTTCGTGGCGAGCCGCGAGAGCGACGTGGAGCCGTTCGCCCCGGCGACGTGGATCGCGGAGCTGGCGACGCCAGACAATGAGCTGGATGTGCAGCTCAGCGCGGATGAGCTGCGGGTCTACTACGCCCGGCGAGTGAACAACCAGCTCGATCTGTACTTCGCGGCGCGCGCGGGCCTGGATGCGCCGTTCGTGGGGATCGCGCCGATAGCAGAGCTGAACCTGCCCGATGGGCCAGAGGCGAGCCCGTCGCTGAGCGTCGATGAGCGGACGATCTTTTTTACGTCGCAGCGAGCGGGCGATCTGAAGCTGAACATCTACGTGGCGGTGCGCGACGACCCGGGCGGGGCCTTCGGCGAGCCGACGCCGGTGGCGGGGCTGGACGGTCCAGGCGTGCAGGCTGAGCCGTTCGTGGTGGAGCGCGAGGAGGGCTGTGAGCTCTTCTTCGTGGACGATACAAAGGATCAGATGACATGGCGGATCTACAGGGCTCCGATCGTCGCGATGTGAGGGCGGCTGCGGCGCCCAAAGGGGCGAGCCACGGCGCGCTGGCGGCGGTGCAGGGGTTCCGCTTCGCGCTGCACCGGCCAGAGATCCGGCGGTTATACCGGCGCTTGGCGGCGGTGCTCTTCATCGTGACGCTGCTGCTGATCGCGGGGCTGAGCGCGGCGCTGTGGGCCTTCACGGCGGCGTCGTACGACGCGAGCGCGCTGGCGGTGGTGGCGCTGTGGCTGCTGCGCCTCGGCGGGCTGGTGGTGGTAGGCCTGTCGGCGCCGCTGCTGGCGCTGCTGGCGGTGAACGCGGCGTGGCCAGCGCTGAGCGAGCAGGTGTTTATGGCGGCGCTGAAGGACCTGGACCCGGCGCGGGCGGCGGCGCTCGAGGCGGCGCCAGGGACGAGCCTGAAGGCGGGGCTGGCGACGGCGCTGCGGCGCTTTGGTTATTTTTTGGGGATGACCTTGGTGGCGTTCGGCGTCGCGCTTGTCCCGATCGTGGGGGCGATCGCGGGGCCGCTGCTGCAGGCGTACGTGAGCGCGCGGGCGATGACGTGGGAGCTGCTCGACCCGTACTTTGATCGGCGCGGGCTCGACTTCGCGCGGCAACGAGCGGAGATCCGCGAGCATCGGTGGGCGGCGCTGGGCTTCGGCCTGCCGATGACGCTGCTGCTGGCGCTGCCGTTCGTCGGGCCGCTGCTCTTCGGCTTCGCGCAGGCGGCGGCGGCGAAGCTCGTGGTCGACGTGCTGCCGGGCGAGGGCGGCGGGTGAAGAGATCGTATGTCCTAAAGGACAGATCCAACGGGGTCGCGGGCGATTGACGGCGCGGGGCGGGCGAGGCACCGTGCGAGGAGGAGAGCGCGATGTACGAGCTTAAGATCAGCGGCGGGGTGATCGTCGACGGGCGCGGCGGGGCGCCGTTTCGCGGGGATGTGGGGATCTCAGGGGGACGGATCGTCGCGGTCGGCGACGCCCCTGACGCGGCGCAGCGGACGATCGACGCGGACGGGGCGATCGTCACGCCCGGCTTCGTCGACCTGCACTGCCACTACGACGGGCAGGTGTCGTGGGACGCGGACCTGGCGCCCTCCTCCGTGCACGGGGTGACGACGTGCGTGATGGGCAACTGCGGGGTGGGCTTCGCGCCGGTGCGGGCGGCCGACCGCGCGGCGCTGATCGAGCTGATGGAGGGGGTGGAGGACATCCCAGGGACGGCCCTCTCCGAGGGGCTGCGCTGGCGCTGGGAGTCTTTTGAGGAGTACATGGCGGCGATCGACGAGGAGCCGCACGCGATCGACTTCGCGGTGCAGGTGCCGCACGACGCGCTGCGCGTGTACGTGATGGGGGCGCGGGCGCTGGCGGGCGAGGCGGCGACGGAGGAGGACATCGCGGCGATGCGCGGGCTGACCCGCTCGGCGCTGCTGGCAGGCGCGGCGGGCTTCTCGACGGGGCGTACGGACAACCACCGCGCGAAGAGCGGGGCGCCGACGCCCGCGAGCGAGTCGTCGGCGCGCGAGCTGTGCGGGATCGCGGCGGCGCTGCAGGGGCTGGGGCACGGGGTGCTGCAAGCGGTGAGCGACTTCGACATGGCGATCTCGCCGGAGCGCTTCGACGCGGAGTTCGACGTGCTGGAGGCGATGGCGGCGGCGAGCGGGGGGCGGCCGCTGTCGATCTCGCTGTCCGAGCGCGACGGGGCGCCGCGGCAGTGGCGGCAGATCTTGGCGCGGGTGGAGGCGGCGAACGCCCGCGGGGTGGCGATCAAGGTGCAGGTGGGGGCGCGCGGGATCGGGGTGATGTTGGGGCTGGGCGCGACGTTCCACCCGTTTATGGGCTTCCCCAGCTACAAGAAGGTGAGCCACCTGCCGCTGGCGGCGCGGGTCGAGGCGCTGCGCGAGCCGGGGCTGCGGGCGGCGATCTTGAGCGAGCAGTCAGAGAAGGTGGCGGGCGACGGCTCGTCGATCCCGCCGCTGGCGGACGCGCTGCTGGCGAACCTGGCGATGGTGTCGCTGCGGCTGTTTCGGCTGGGGGATGTGCCGAACTACGAGCCAGGCTTCGCGGACTCGATCTTCGCGGAGGCGCAGCGGCGCGGGGTGAGCCCGCTGGCGGCGATCTACGACGCGCTGCTCGAGGACGAGGGGGCGCAGCTCTTGTACTTCCCGATCTTCAATTATTCGGAGCTGTGCCTCGATAACGTGCGGACGATGTTGACGCACCCGCAGGCGCTGCCGGGGCTGTCCGACGGGGGGGCGCACGTGGGCACGATCTGCGACGCGAGCTTCCCGACGTTTATGTTGACGCACTGGGTGCGCGACCGAGCGGAGGGCAAGCTGCCGCTGGCGCGGGTGGTGCAGATGCTGGCGGGCGACACGGCGCGCTTCATCGGTATGCGCGACCGCGGCGAGCTGGTGGTCGGGCGACGAGCGGACCTGAACGTGATCGACCTGCCGCGGCTGCAGCTGGCGCGGCCGCGGATGGTGCGCGACCTGCCCGCGGGCGGGCAGCGGCTCCTCCAGGACGTGCGCGGCTATGTGGCGACGCTGGTGGCGGGGGAGGTGATCTCGGCCGAGGGGCGGCTGACGGGGGCGCGGCCAGGGCGGCTGGTGCGGCTGGGGGCGCGCGGCTAGGCGGGCCCTTGGACCTGGCGTAAGGGGCAGGTCGTGGACCTCTAGATGACCTGTCTGAAGGAGCAGGTCGTTGTCGGAGGGACAGGCTAGGCGGGGCGGCGGGCGTTGGCGCGGTAGGGGCTGCGCCCCGCGGGGGCGGGCTTGCCTTCGGGGCGGCGCTTGGCCGGGCGGCTCTGGCGGGTGTCGCTGATCTTCCACGGGCGCGGGCGGCGAGAGATCGACAGCAAGATGCCGATCGCGGCCATGCTGACGAGCAAGGAGGAGCCGCCGTAGGAGAGGAAGGGGAGGGTGATGCCCTTGGCGGGGATGATGTCGAGGACGACGGCGATGTTGATGAGGGCCTGGAGGCCGAAGAGGGTGGCGATGCCGAGGGCGAGGTAGGCGCCGAAGCGATCGGGGGCCTCCTGGGCGGCCTTCATGCCGCGCCAGACGAGCACGCCGAAGAGGCCGAGCACGGCGGCGATGCCGACGAGGCCGAGCTCCTCGCCGACGCTGGCGAGGATGAAGTCGGTGTGGTTCTCAGGGAGGAAGCCGAGCTTCTGCTTGCCGGCGCCGAGGCCGACGCCCCAGACGCCGCCGGAGCCGACGCTGATGAGGCTCTGGTCGATCTGGTAGGAGTGGGCGCCAGAGAGGAAGTCGCGGAAGCGATCGAGGCGGTAGCCGACGCCGACGATCTGGTACCAGACGAGCGGGGCGGCGAGCATGAGCGCGGCGAGCACGTAGGCGAGGCGGGTGCCGGCGACGAAGAGGACGACGAGGGTGAGGGCGCCGAGCAAGATGGTGGTGCCGAGGTCGCGCTCGGCGAGCACGAGCAGCATGGTGAGCGCGGAGACGCCGATGACCGGGAGGAAGCCGCCCCAGAAGCTGCGGATCCGCTCGCCTTGGCGGGCGAGGGTGGCGGCGAGGAAGATCGCGAGGGCGATCTTGGCGAGCTCGCTCGGCTGGATGTTGACGCCGCCGGCGCGGATCCACCGCTTGGCTCCGTTGACCTCGACGCCGACGAAGAGGACCAGGACGAGGCCGGCGAGGCCTAAGAGCATGAGCTGCGGGGCGAAGCGGCGGAGGATCCGGTAGTCGAGCCGGGCGATCACGGCCATGACGACGAGGCCGAGCATGGCGAAGACGCCCTGACGCTGCAAAAAATACTCCCAGGCGTGGTACTTGGCCTGCGCGGTGTAGATCCCGGCGCTGTAGACCATGACGACGCCGATCGCGGTGAGCGCGAGGGCGGTGATCAGGAGCCAGGGATCGAGGCGGCGATCAAAGGTGGCGGGGTCGCCTTCGGGCTCGGGCGTGTGGGCGGGCGAGCGCCCTCGCGGCGCGGCGCTGCCCGCCCGGCGAGGGTCGAGGGCGTGAGGGAGCGCAGGATCAGGGACAGCCACGCGGGGCGCAGGACAGCACGGGCGCGGCGCGAGCGCTAGAAAGTCGCGAAGCGGCCTCACGCGCCGCTGGGCGGGCAGAGGCGCGGTCTCTAGGGATCGCGGGCGGGGGCGCAGGCGACGCGCTTGCGTATGGCGGCGAGCAGGGCGAACCTCAGGCCGCACATGCGCGCGCTCTCTTGCCCTTGCGCCCTCGCCTTGGCCCTCTCCCTGGCGATGAGCGCGACGCCTCAGGCGGCCGCCGTCGATCGCGGCAGCGGCGGTCGCGGTCAGCAGCAGACCCCCGCGGAGGCGGCGGCGGCGCTCGACGCGGCGGCGCAGGCGAGCTTTGACGGCGGCGACTACCGGGCGGCGGCGAAGCAGTGGAAGCGGGCGCTGGAGCGGCTGCCAGAGCGGCAGGCGAGCCACCTCAAGCGCCAGGAGATGCTCGAGAACCTGGTGATCTCGCAGCGGCAGGTGTTCCAGGCGGAGGGCGACCGCGAGGCGCTGGTGGCCGGGCGCGCGGCGGTGTGGGCGTACCTGGACCGCTGCAAGCTGGCCTATGGGACACGCTGCTCGGCGATGCCGGCGACAGCGGAGGTGAAGGCGCTGCTGGCCGGGCTGAACGAGGCGATCGACGCGGCCGAGGCGGCGAGGCCAGCGCGCGTGCCGCCGGAGCGAGGGGTGGCGGTGGGCGGGAAGGAGCTGGCGCGCGGGCAAGGGACGCCGCTGCCGGTCCGAGTGATCCCGTCGCTGGTCGGCGGCACGATCGTCGCGGCGGGCGGGGCGGCGCTGATCATCTTCGGGGCGACGGACGCGCGCTTCCAACCAACCGACGCGGCGGTCGCTCGGCTCTCCGGCGGTAAGCCCATTGCAACGGCGACGGAGGAGGAGGAGACGACGACGACGACGACGACCGGGCTGGGGCTGAGCGCAGAGGCGAAGGGCAAGCTGTGGGTGGGGCTGGGCGCGTCGGCTTTGGCGATCGGGGTCGGCTTTGTGGTGATCGGGGTGATCGACCTGGCGAAGCACCGGCGGCTGAACCGCCGCGAGCGCGAACGGGTGGCCGCGGCGCCGCTCTTCGGGCCGCATAGCGCCGGGTTGGCGCTGTCTGGGCGCTTCTGAGCCGGGTGGCGATTCGCTCGTTGTACGCGCGAGATCGCTCGTAGTATGTGCATTCGTGGAGGTGAATGGCGCGCCCTCGCGCGGCGATGACCGCGAGGTCACGGTTGACGCCGGGAACAGGCTCGTCTTCCATGGTTGAATGCGTGCTCTTCAGCGGGTGTGGCGGCGTGTGGCTCCATGGCTGGGGGCGCTGGTGATGGCCAGCCCGGGCTGCCAGAAGTCCGGGGCGCCGGTGGCGGAACCGACGGGGTGCTTCGGGGCTCGATGCGTCGAAGAGGCGGAGGCGGCGCTCTATTACGGGGACGACGCGGCGGCCCGCGAGCCCCTGGCGCTGGTGTGCGAGAAGGGCGACGGGTTCCAGTGCTTCCGCCTCGCGGCGCTGTACGAGGAGGGCCGCGGCGGCCCAGTGGACCTGGTGAAGGCGGCGAAGGCGTTCGAGGACGCGTGCGCGGCCGACTACAGCGAGGGCTGCGAGCGCCGCTATGAGCTGGCGGCGAAGCAGGAGGGCGACGCGGAGGTGGAGCTGGAATTCGCGATCAAGGCGTGTGAAGGGGCGCGGCGGAGCGGCTGCACGTACGCGGGCGATATGATGCGCGACGGCCGTGGGGTGGCGACGGACCGCGGACGCGCGGCAGATCTGTACGAAAAAGGCTGCGGGCTGGGTGACGTCGACGGCTGCGTGCGCGCGGGCGATCTGCTGCTCGACCCAGCGCTGCCGTGGGAGTCGCAGGCGCGGGGGATCGCGGCGTATATCGGCGGCTGCGTCGGCTACAACAGCTACGCGTGCGTGCGCGTCGGCGTGGCGATGTACGAAGGGACAGGTATGCCACCGACGCGAGACCGGGCGGCCGCGCAGTTCAAAAAAGCTTGCGAGATGAGCGACGAGGACGGGTGCCACCTGACGAAACAGCTCGAAGAAGCGGGCGGCAAGGCGGTGGCGCTGGAGCTGACGTCGACGGCCTCGGTGGTGCAGAGCGGCGATCTGATCGCGCACGAGCTGGCCTGCCGATCGTCAGCCCGCGGCGAGGAGGCGCTCCGAAAGGCGCTGGCGGGGCTGTCCGCGTTCAAACCCGCGCTCGACGCGTGCACCAAGAACGGCGTGGCGGTGAAGATGGAGTGGCGGAGCGAGAAAGGGAAGATCTCAGGGGTGAAGATCCCCGAAGATAAGCGCCTCGCCGGCTGCGTGAGCGCGGCGCTGCGTAAGGCGAGGACTCCGCCGATCCTCCGCTGCGAAGGGCTGATCCTGCTCGGCGCTCCAGAAGAGGCGGCGGCGGCGGCGGCGGCGATCGCCGAGGCGAAGGCGGCGAAGGCGGCGGCGATCAAGGCGGCGGCGGCGGCGAAGGCGAAGCGCTGAGGTGCGGCGCGGGTCGACGGGCCAGGCGTAGGCGCGGGCGACAGCGCCGCTGGCTCGCGCCGCGGGTAGGCAGGGGCGATCGCGCCACTCACGCGATCGCAGCGGCGAAAGAGGCGAAGAGGTCGCCGGGGAGCGGCTGGTGCAGTCGCCAGGTGATCGCCATCGGCATCTCGGACTCGTGGCGGAGGTAGGTCGCGGGGCCGAGGCACCAGAACGCTCGCTCGTCGCTGCGGAGGCGGGCGAAGAGGACGATGTCGCTGCCGCGTGCGGCGTGCTCTTGGTAGCGTCGGCCAGTCGAGCTCGCCGCGCGGGTCATGGATTGGCTCTCCCAGTGGATTAGATCGCGGCTGATCGCGTAATCGCGGTAGCGTGTGGTCGGCGAGAAGTCCCCGCTGGTCTTGTCGAGCGTGAACGCTAAGAGGTCGGTGCGCGCCGCTTCGACCCAGTAGACGCCGGTCTGCCATGGCGCGACCTTGGCCGCGTCACCGACGCCGAAGGCGGCGAGGATCTCGTCGCGGGTGTAGCGCGCGTGCACCTGAAGCGGGACAGCGGGGTGCGAGCGGATCGGATGGGTGAGGTGATCGACGCGGCTCGCGAGCACGCTGAGGAGCTCGCGTAGCTCCGCTAAGACCTGGGGGTGCCGCCATAGGAGCGCGCAGGCTTCGGCGATCGTCTGCTTGGCGATCACCGAGCGCGCGACAGCCGTGATGAGCATACGGAGGAGGCGACGGCTCCGTTCGTCCAGCGCTTGGAGCGGCGGCGGGGTGTCCTGGGCGATGAACGCCCGGAAGGCGTCGATACGCTCGGTGTCGTCGATGTGGAGCTGGCGGCCGATGGCTCGGCGGAGCGCGGCCTCCGACGGACCCTTCGGTCGTAGCGACAGCCCTGCGTCCTCGCAGAGGGCGGACCAGCAGTCGTTGCGGGTATAAATGTCGGGGAGATCGAGGCCCGCCTCCTCGAGGAAACGATCGAGGGTGACGCCGCCCCCGATGCGTTGGAGCTGCGCGATGATCTCGAGCTTCGCCGCTCTGCGCCTGGGAATCGCCTGCTTGAGGGAGTCGAGCACGATCTCTGCGGCGATCGGGTCGAGCTCCATATGGCAGCCGGCGGGGAGGAACGGGAAGCCGCGCTTGACCTGTCGCTCGAGGTCGTCGCGCGCACCGCCTAAGAGCGCCCGCAGGCGGCGATCCATGCGGAACTCCGCGCGGTGGCGGCCGACGAAGTCGAGGACCGTGCAGGCGTGCTTTCCGGCGCTCCGCCGCAGGCCACGGCCGAGCTGCTGCAAGAAGAGGGTGGGGCTGTCAGTGGGGCGAAGGAGCAGGAGGGTGTCGACAGCGGGGATATCGACGCCCTCGTTGAAGAGATCGACCGAGAAGACGACGTTGACGCGCAGCTCCGCGAGGGCTCGCAGCGCGCCTTGCCGCTCCTTGTCGGGGCTGTCGCCGCACACCGCGAGGGCTGGTAGCCCCGCCTCGTTGAAGACCCGCGCCATGTAGCGGGCGTGAGCGACGCTGACGCAGAAGCCGAGCGCCCTGATCTGCGTGAGGTCGTCGACGCGCGCGGCGAGTTGAGCGATGACTTGGCGGGCCCAGGCGTCGTCGCCGGTGATGAGGTCGCTGAGTCCGACGAGGTCATAGCCTCGCCCTCGCCGCCATGGCAGCTCGCGCAGGTCGAGGCCGTCGTGGACCCCATAGTAGGAGAACGGGACGAGCCGGCGCTGGTCGATCGCGTCCCAGAGGCGCAGCTCCGCGGCGATCCGATCGTCGAACCACCCGAGCAAGGGCAGGCCGTCGCTGCGCTCAGGGGTGGCTGTGAGGCCGAGCAGCTCGAGGGGCCGCAGGCGCCCTAACAAGTCGCGATACGAGGCGGCGGCGGCGTGGTGGAACTCATCGACGATGACGACGTCGAAGTGGTCCTCGGGCAGGTCTACGAGGCCGACGGCGGCGAGGCTCTGGATCGAGGCGAAGACGTGGTCGAAGCGGCGTGGTCGGCGTCCACCGACCCAGAGCTCGCCGAAGGTCGGGTCACGGAGCGCGTGGCGGAAGGTGGCGAGGCTCTGCTCGAGGATCTCCTCGCGGTGGGCGACGAAGAGCAGGCGGACGCGCGGGTGCGCGGCTCGGAGGCGCGCGTAGTCGACCGCGGCCATGACGGTCTTGCCGGTGCCGGTGGCGGCGACGAGGAGGTTGCGGTGGCGCCCCTGCGCGCGGGCGAGCGCGATCTGCTCGAGCATGCGCTCCTGGAAGGGCTCGAGGCGCAGCTCGATCGGGCTGAGCAGGAGCGCCTTCGTCGGGGCAGACGCGCGCTCGCGCTCGGCGGCGAACTCGGCGGGCTCGTAGGGGACGAAGTCGCCGCCGCTCCAATAGCTCTCAAAGACCGCGGCGACGCGGCGGAGGACGTCGGGGTTGCGCGCCCCGGAGATCCGGACGTTCCACTCAAGGCCTGGCCCTTGGGCCATATGGGTGAGGTTGGAGGAGCCGATGAAGGCGGTGGAGTAGCCCGACTCGCGGTGGAGGAGCCACGCCTTGGCGTGCAGGCGGGTCGCGCTGGTGTCGTAGGAGACGCGCACCTCGGCGCCGAGCTCGCGCAGCAGCTCGAGGGCGGACGCCTCGGTGGTGCCGGTGTAGGTGGAGGTTAGGACCCGCAGCGGGCGATCCGCGCCGCAGTGGCGGCGGAGGCTGCTTAGGAGCTCCCGCACGCCGCTGCGCCGGATGAAGGCCATCAGGAGATCGACTCGATCGGCGGAGAGGATCTCAGCCCCGATCTGGTTGCCGACGCGAGGCTCGCCCGGCGCGTTGGTGAGCAGCGTCGTGTCGAGCAGGGGGATCAGCGGCTCTGGGAGCTGCTCAGGGGTGCCGTCGGGCAGGCGCTCGACGATCGCGCGGAGGACGGTGCCGGGGTCGATGAGCGTGTCTGCTGCGGCCTCACCCTTGGTCAGCGCTCGGTCGATCAGCGCGATGATGTCACGCGCCAACTCGACACCACGGGCGACCCGTTGGTCGTCAGGGACGCTCGAGAGGGCGCGCCTGATGACGCCTCCGAGGTGAAGCGAGAGGCGGTCGGCGGCCTCGGCGGGCCGCAGATCTTCGGTTCGTTGGATGCGTCGGCCGTCGATCCCGACCGCGAGGAGCTTGGCGAGCGCCTCCGTGAGCAAGGCTTCGTAGAGGCCACGGGCGACGATGCTCATATTCGCGATGCTACCGCAGCGAGAGGGCGAGGTGGTCGGACCAGGCGGTGCGAGCCCGCCCCGTACCGGTCGCCGTTGAAGAGGATCGATCCGGCGAGAGGTTGTATAAACGGGGACGATGAAGCTGATCACGCGCCAACTCGCCCCCTTCGCCCTCGTCGCGCCGCTGCTGCTCGGAGCCGCGTGCTCCAAGCAGCCCTCCGAGTGCGACAAGATCTCGGCCGTCGCGACCGCCTCCGTGAAGGAGATGCACCGGCTCGAGGCGAGGATCCGGGCGGAGGCGCATGAGGCCTCGGCGCTGAGTAAAGACGCGCAAGCGTTCACCAGCGTGATCGAAAAGACGGTCGAGGAGCTGCGCGCGGTGGAGATCAAGACGGACGCGCTGAAGGGGCACGTCGACGCGTATACGAAGATGCTCGAGGCGACCGCCGCGGCGACCAAGGGCCTGCTCGCGGCCCTAGAGGACGCGGCGGAGCTGACCGACGCGCGCCTGGTGGCCGCCCAGAAGAGCATGGCGGCGGCTCAAGCCGGGCTGGTGAGCGCCTGCGGCGGGGACGAGAAGCCGGCCGACTGCGACAAGATCGGCGCGGTGATGCAGCGCTTCACCGACGCTCCCCCGAGCGGCCCAGAGATGTCGGCGGGGCTCGTCGCCCACGCCGAAGAGCTGGAGAAGATCGAGCTCGAGAGCGCGGAGATCAAGGCCGCGAAGCTCGCCTACACGGCGGTGCTGCGCGAGTTCTCGGCGCTCTTCGCGATCGCCGCGAAGCTGGACGCGAAGGTCGAAGAGGTGAACATCGCCGTCGAGAACGAAGACGCGCTGGTCGAGGCGATCAACGCGTTCTGCCGCGCCGAGTAGCGGCGGCGCTCAGGGGCTCAAGGGCGCTGGGTGGCGGTCTTGTGGCGCTGGAGCTGCTCTTCGGTGGGGAGCTGGATGAGGATGAGCAGGGCGGCGGCGCCGAGGAAGGCGAAGGCGCGGAGGTGATCGGCGCCGCTGAAGCCGAGGACGAGGCCGAAGACGCCGATCGACTCGGCGGCGGCGAAGCGGAGCAGCGTGGCGGAGAGGAAGTCGACGCGCTGGCGGGCGGCGATCTTGGGGATGATGATGAGGCTGGCGGCCGCGGCGGGGAGGGCGAGCGCGGCGAAGAGCGCGGTCATGAGATCGATCTGCTCAGGGTCAGGGGGCGGTAGATCGGTCTGGAGGGTGAGCACGGTCGCGAAGACGAACTGGGTGACGATGAAGGCGAACCAGAGGATCCTGAGGACGAGGAGCTGGGCGCGGAGTTGATCGTGAGGGCGGCTCGTGGGGGTGGGTGGGGTCATCGTCGGCTCGGAGGTGGTGGGGTGGTGGCTCGGTGAGGGTCACTGGGGGATGAGGCAGCCGCAGGCCTCTTTGTCGCCGTCGGAGGGGGCGAAGTCGGAGCACTTGGTGCCGTAGGCGTCGCAGACCCAGGTGTGTCCGTTGAGACAGATGGTGAGCATGCTGTCAGGCTGAGGCACAGGGCCGCCGCCGGTGAGCGGCGGGGCGCTGCCGACGGCGCCGCCGGCGACGAGGATCTGGCCGCTGGGGTCGACGATGGCGGCGGTGAGGGTGACGGTGTCGTTGATCAAAAAATTGTCGCTGCCGGCGATCTCGGCGATGCCGTCGATGTTGGGCATGCCGACGACGGACTTCCGTAAAATTTCCTTGGCGCCGTCGCGGTCGAGCACGACCAGCTCCTTGGTCCCGTAGCTGGCGATGTAGAGGTTGCGCTGGGCGTCGATGGCGAGGCCGGCGCAGATCGACATGCCAAAGCCGAGCTGGGTGACCTTGAGGGCGCCCATGGTCTCAGGGTCGACCTCGACCAAGACGCAGTCTTGATTGATCAAGAGGCCGACGTCGGCGACGGTGTCGTAGGCGGCGCCGTCGAGCTTCGGCAGCGCCTCCGGGGGCGCTTGCACGTCGCCGAGGATGTTGCCGTCGACGTCGAGGCGCTTGCCCTGGCCGAAGAAGGAGAAGACGGTGACCTCTTGGCGGTTGTTGTCATAATATCCCGCCTGGAGGGTGCTCACGCCGATCTCGATCGCCTTGGAGAAGACGAACTCGAGCGTGTCGGGGACCTCGAGGGGGTCACAGGGGGGGAGGCCTCCGGTCGCGTCGGTGGTGCTGGTGTCGGCGGTGTCAGCGGTGTCGGCGGTGTCGGAGGTGGTGGTGACGGCGGTGGTCTCGTCCAGGGTCTCGCCGGCGCTGCTGGTGGAGGTGGTGGTCGAGCTGTCGCTGTCGCTGGTCCCGGAGCCGGAGGTGGTGGCGCCGGTGGTGGCGTCGGAGTCGGTGGCGGCGCTGTCGGTGGCGCTGGTGGAGGCGAGGCCGGTGGTGGTGCTGGCGGCGGTGGCGCTGGTGCTGGAGTCGTCGCCGCAGGCGGCGAGCAGCGCGGCGGCTGTGACGAAGGTGAACGCGGACAAGATCGTTTTCATGGGGAGGTGCTCCGGGGCATGCTCCCATTGATCGCAGAGGGTGGGAACGGGGGATCGGCGGCGTCGGGTCGATGCCGCGCGCTATCCGGCCGGCTGAAGCTCGCCGGTCGCGAGATCGATCGGCAGCTCGCGGACGATCTTGACCTGGGCGCGGGTCAGCTCGTCGGGATCGCCGCAGAAGACCGCGGGCGAGCGCCAGCGGTTGTGTTTGAGGGTGATCGCGAGCAGGGCGTCGGCGGCGGCGGGCTCGCGGACGAGCGCGCCGAAGAGCCTGCAGCCGCCGAGATCGAGCTCGATGAAGCGCGCAGGCGCGAGCTCGAGGCGGCCCTTGAGGCGCCTTCGGATCGACTTGTAGTCGCCGCGGGGCTCACCTCCGTCGGTCGGTAGCATGATGACGAGGCGCTCGCCGCACTCGGGACCGGCGGCGCGCGGCCACGGGGTCGGGGCGATGGCGGGCTGACCGAGCACCTCGCCGTGGCGCAGCGGATGGAGCACGGGGCCGGAGGTGAGGGCGCTTAAAAAATGGCTCGCGACGGTGCGGCCGTGCTCCTTGGCGTAAAACTCGCCGAGGATCCACGCCTGACCGCGCGGGCTGACCTCGATCTTGAGGACCTTGGCCTGGCGATCGTTGACAAAGGCGGCCGGCGGGATGGTCACGGCGTGCCATGTCTGACCGACGAGGGCGGAGAGCTCGCGCTCGCCGCGGAGCACCCAGGGCGCGCCGACGTCGACGCCGGCGGTGAGAGCGATCGCCCCCTCGCCCGGCGGGGTTTGGTCGGTCCACGTGGCGCCGCCGCGGGCGAAGAGGGCGCCGCCGCGGGTGAGCCAGAGGGCGCCCTGCGGGTCGTAGGTGGCGCTTTGGACGGGTCCACGGCCGGGCAGGTCGCGGAGCTCTTGCCAGCGCGAGGCGGCGCGCTCATGCACCCAGGAGCGCTCCGCGTCGCTGAGGGCGATGACGAGCCGATCGGCGTGGAGGTCGAGGGAGCGTACGGCCGTCGCGGCGGCGGCGAGGCGGGCGATGGCGCCTTCATCGGCGCCCGGCTGCCAGGTCCACACCCAGGTGCCGCTGTTGCAGCCCATGACCACCGCGACGGCGCCGCTGGGCTCGGCATCGCTCGCGAGGTGGGTCCGATCGTCGGCTGCACAGGCGGACATCGCGGCGCGTAGCGCGTCGAGCTTGGGGGCCTTCGGCTCGCCGCGGAGTACGGCGAGGCGCGGGAAGTCTTCGACCTGCTCGGGCAGCGTGATCCCGAGGATCGAGCCCTCGACCCACGGCCAGGCGTCGTCGATGGATCCCTTCACCGCGGCGGTCCGCCGCCACGTGGAGCCGTCGTAGTAGGCGAAGAGGGGGATGTAGTCGCTGCGACCGCCAGTGTTATGAATCATAAACAGAGGACCGTCTCGGTGGCCGCCGATCTTTTGGATCTCCGCCGTGAGCTGGTCGATGTCGGGGCGGTAGATCGAGTCCGGGCCGGGTTTGATCTCATAGGCCTCGGGGCCTGGGTTTGCGTAGCGCTCGACGACGACGCCGTCCTGCCCGAGCGCGACGATGCCGCCGCGCGAGTGGACGAGCGCGCGCTCGCCGATGAGGTCAAGACCGAGGCGGCCGTGCCCCTCGACGGCGACAGCGAGCCGCGGCGGCGGCGGCGCGAGCGAGGGCGGCGGTGAGGGCTCGGGGGTAGGAGCGACGCCTGGGGCGGTCTGCGCGGCCTGTGCGGGTTGTGCGGGCGGTGAGAGCGGCGGGGTGGGGCTGCTCTCCGGTGGGGGGCGGTCACAGGCGCCGATGAGAGCTATGAGTCCATAAATCCAAAGAGACCCACAGCCACGGCCGAGGACGGAAGGATGATCTGTGGAGGTGTTTGTGGGGTGGTTTGTGGGGTGGTTTGTGAGGTGGTTCATGGTCGAGGTCACTCTTGGGTCGGCGGAAGAACTCCTGCGGCGAGCAGCGCCTCGCCGAAGGGGCGCGCTGGGCGGCCTGGGCCCTCTTGGTCGATACGTTGATAGACGACCCGCCAATGGACGGGGAGGGCCTCGGCGCCGCTGAGATCGAGCTCGACGACGGCCTCGGCACCCGGGAGGAGGCGGGTATCCTCGAGCAATATGCGGCCGCGGCTGCTGCCGGCGATCCGATCTTGGTAGATCTTGCCGAGGATCCGCTGATCTCCGGCGAGCGGCTGCCCTTGTTCGTCGGTCGCGGTCGCCTCGACGAGCACTTGGCGGAACATGTCGCCGGTCGGGAAGGCGTGGCCGATCGCTCGTGGGCGCAGGGAGATGAGGATCCGCGCGGCCTCGGGCCGGAGGGCGTGGATCTCGAGGGCGGCGCGTAATCGCTCGTGATCGCGGGAGGCGGCGAAGCCGTGGTGTACGGGGCCGCGCGGCGGATCGTGCATGTGGCAGCCGCCGCAGCCGTCGCCGGCGGCGGGGGAGCGCTGGTGCTCACGCACGGTCGATTGCATCGGTACGCCGGGCGCGTGGGGGTGATCGAAGTCGTGGCAGGCGGCGCAGGCGGCGGTGGTGGTGAAGGCTGGGTCGCGGACGAGCGGATGGGGGGCGGCTTCACTCGCGGGGCTTCGCTCGCCGGCGGTGATGGTCATCGCGGCGAGCACGCCGTCGGCAGGGAGGGCGGCGCCTTGCGGGACATGACAGGTGACACAGGCGACGCCGAGCTCGGCGGCTGCCCCAGGCGAATCGCGCTCAGGCGCGGCCTCGGGGGCGTGACAGCCGCGACAGAAGCGGGTGGGCTCGTGGGCGTAGGCGGCGGCGAAGTCAGCGTCGGTGAAGGCGGCGCGGTGCAAAGAGGCGCTCCACTGCGCGGCGGCTTCCTCGTGACAGTCGACGCAGGCGGCGTTGCGGAGCAGGCGCGCAGGCTCGTCGCGGCCGCGGTGCGGACCAGGCATGACGGCGGCGGGGGGCTGCTCGTCGCGGCTAGTCGCGCGCGGGAGCGGGCCCGAGCAGCTCGCGAGGAGGAGCGTGAGCGGCGTGAGCGTGAGCCGCTGCATCGGGCCGTCAGGCTATCAGGATCCGTCTGCGCGGGCCAGAGCAAAGATGGTCGTCAGTGAGCGATGCGCGCACCAGGGCATCAGAACAAGCTGGGCTGTGTCTCGTGCGGACCATGAAATACGCCGATGATCACCCAGGGATTGGGGGCGACAGAGTGCCACTGTTGTGTGGTACCCACAAAAAAATGGAGGTCGGTCTTCAGGAACTGGTCGAGGTACTTGACTCGGACCTTGGCCTTGGCCTCGTCCTCGTCGCCCCGCGCGCGTTCCAGGCACTTCCAGTACAGCGCGCCGATCTCCCAGTCGAGGATCTGCAACGTGCTCTGCGTGCCTGCTTCATCCTCGAACCGGTACGACCACTTCCAAGGGACCTTTCGAACGAGCCTAAACGTCTCACGCCAGGCGTTGTCGGAGAAAAGTTCGAATTGACGAGACTTGTTTCGCATCGCTTCGACCCGCTCCGGCTTCCAGTCGCGCTCGTCCTCCTCAACAACGAGGCCGAGCACGCGCGCGGGGCGGAACACGCCCAGTGACGCGGTGTTGGACTTCGCGTCCGCGATCAAGGCGTCGAGCCTGGTGTAGACGCGGGACTTGCCGAGCAAGAGGCGTCGTCGCTCTCGCCAGCCGTCGGCGGTGTCCATGTGGTCGACGGCCTCGAACGCAGCGCCGTCGGCGGGGCGGAAGGTTTCCGGTCGAATATCGGCGGTGTTCCTCACCAGATCGAGGTCGAGCCAGTCGTATTTCTTATATTGCTGCTCGTCGCCGAGACGTCGGAAGGGCACCGGGTAGATCCGCACCCAGGTCCCGTCAGGGCGGACTCCGGCCGTACAGACCGTCTCTCCATACTTGGAGGATAACGTCGGGTACGTCTTCACGGTCACCAAGATTCGTTCCTTCGGCATGATGACCTCACAGGTGGAAAGGGGTGAAGGTGCTCCCGTGCTCGCGCTCCAGGGACTCTGCGACGCAATGCCGGTGGCACTGGTGGGGGAGTCGCTCAAAACAGGTCAGCGCGACGCGGTGTCCCTCGCGGACCCAGCCCGCGATTCGGCCCAGCGCTGCACCTTGTAGGGGTAGACTCTGTCGCTCGTAGATCTCGAACAGGGCGTCGTAGTCGGCCTGGTCGTCGAGCCCCTGCCGCTCAGCCGATGCGATACCGAGTTCTGGTAGGTGTTCGTAGCGGATCCCGACGTTCTCGCATCCTTTCGACAGCGTGGACCGCGCGAAACCGTAGCGTCGACTGACAGGGTTGCGACGGACGTCACAGAGGAGCGTGACGCCCGACTTCATCAAGATCACCAGGTAGGACTCCAACGATCGCCCCTCGTAGCCGAGGGTTACGACGCCGGGCGTGCCCGGAGGGGGACGAGCCGCCTCGATCTGCGCCAGAGCGTGCGGTTCGGCCGCGAGCAGCTCTTGTGCGATCTCACTCCGAGTCGCGAAGAACGGATGTCGCCGGTAGGTCAGCGCCACTAGCTCGGCACCCCGCAGCTTTGGGGCCTTGGCGGCGAAGGCCTTTGCGCGGGCGCGTGGGCCTGTCGCCTTCGCTAACGCTGCTCTTCCCTGAGACGTGAGGATCCAGGTGCTCGGCTCGTCCAGCAATAGCCCTTTCTCGACGAGTTTCCGTTTGTCTGCGTAGCTCGTGAACGAGAACGCGCCGCCCTTGTATGGCACGAAGTCGTAGAGCGGCTCCTCGTCCGCCTGCGTCCAGAGGAACAGCAGCTTTTGCAGGTCGGTCGTCGCCACCGAGCCGCCCAGGGCGTCCACGAGGGCGAGCAGGCACTTCTGTCGCTCATACAGCATCGGTGACTTGATCTGAACTTGGGGGGCGGAAGTGAGGGTGGACATCGGCTGAGGTCGCGCGCGGGAGCATACACTTGAGCCGTTCACCTCGAGCGGGCCAGCGAGCGAAGAGATCCCATCACGGGTTCTGGAGGATGGTTTTGCGCGTTTTGCGCGGGTTGCCGGCTGGCTTCCGATGGTCCGGTGGGCTCGGCCGGGCTGGCCTGGGGGCTAGATCTCGAAGCAGTAGAGGTGGAGCTGTTCGCCGCAGGGGGCGGGCTGCTTGGTGTCGGTCCAGTGGAGGCCGGGGCCGCCGCCGAGGCTGGGGTCGAAGAGCACGCCGACGGCGGCGAGGCCGGTTTGGTCGGTCCAGTCGCCGCAGGCGTCGTTCTGGCCGTCGGTGGAGTTGCGGCCGACGGCGGTGGTGTTGGTCCAGACGCGGATGAGATCGGCGGAGGGGAGCAGGGAGACGCCGGCTTCGGTCATGTCGATGGCGTGGGCGGGGCCGCTGGAGATCGCGAGCCTGTCTTGAAAGACCTGGGTCGCGCCGTCGATGAGGGTCCAGCGGGCGTCGCTGGGGAGGCGGGTGATCGCGTCGCTGGTGGACGTGGAGACCCAGGCGACCCAGTCGCCGCCGAGGCTGGCAGCGGCGGCAGCGGCCCCGCAGAGTCGATCGGCGCCGTCTTGGCCGTCGACGCCGCCGCCTTCGGTCTTGAGGTCGCCGCGCAGGCGCGCCGAGGTGATGAAGACGCGCTTGTCGACGAGCACGCCGCCAGTGGTGGTGGACTCGCTGGTGGACTCGCTCTCGCCGGCTGTGGTGGTGGCGCCGGTGGTCGAGGTGGTGGCGTCGACGGTGGTGGCGTCGACGGTGGTGGCGTCGACGGTGGTGCTGTCGGTGTCGCCGCCGGTGTCGCCGCCTTGGCCGGAGCAGGCGGTGAGGGCGATCGTTTGTGCAAAAACCACTGACGCGAACAAAAGCGCGTGCGCGGGCGAGCGGGGCATGGGCGGCAACCTATCAGCTCCGCGGGCGCGGCGCACGTGGGGTGACTCGCGGCGGATCAGATGGCGGGCGGGGAGAGCGGCGGCAGGCTGGGGGTGACTTGGCTGATCCAGCCGATCACCTGCATGCCTTTGACCTCGAGGGTGTTTTGGCTGAGGCTGGCGCCTTGCAGGTCAAAGGGGCCGAAGGAGGCGGCCTCGCCGATGTTGGCGCGGTCCTCTTGCGACCAATTAGCGGTGATCTTGAGGTCGCGGATGACGATGAGGCCGGTGGGCAGCAGGGGGAAGAGGCCGGGGTTGTTGTCCTTGGCGCCGGTGGAGTAGGTGCCGGCGGGGGTGTCGAACATCCACCAGTTGCGGGTGCTGAGCAGCGCGAGCTTGAGCCACGGGCGCTGGAGGTTGACGCGGCAGACTTTAAAGGTGATCGAGTAGCCGTTGGTGGCCGGCGAGGCGGGCTTGGTGGGGAGCGTCTGGTCGAGGCGCTCCTTGAGGACGAGGCGCTCGGCGAGGTTGGCGATCCCGAGGTCGCGGCGGGTGAGGTCGATGCGGGCGATGTTGACGCCGGGCCGCGAGAGCACGGGGCTGGGGGCGTTGACCGCGGTGAAGAGGCGCTTGGCGCTGGCGAGGTCGACGCCCTTGGCGGCGTTGCTGCCGCGGAGGGCCTCGAGGCGGGCGCCTTTGGTGAGCACGGGGGCGGGCGTCGGGGCCGCGGCGGGGGCGCTCGGCTTGGCGACGCGGCCGGCTTTGGCCATCGCGGGGGCGCCGGCCCTGAGGGTGGCCGCAGAGACAGGTGCGGGCGCTGGGGCCGCAGGGGCGAGGCCGACCTTGAGGGCGTGCGCCATCATGGGCTTCGCGAGGGCGGGGGAGGCTCGCAGCTTGAGCGCGAGGGCGGGGCCGAGGGGCTCGGCGGTGACGGCCTTTTGGAGGTCGGCCTTGACCTGGACGGCTTGGTTGGCCTTGGGGCGCAGGCGCCAGACGGCGCGCTCGAGGGCGTCCTTGCCGCCAGCGCGGATAAACTCGTTGGAGGGGGGGGCGGACTTGTTGGCCTCAGCCGTGCTGAGGGTGACGGTGGTCCAGCCTTCGCTCTTGGACTCGTCGTACCAGGCGGCGGGGGTCGCGGTGACCGGGTAATAGTAGCCGTTTGGGTCGTCGTGGAGGCCGCGGCGGGCGTTCATGAACTCGAACTGCGCGTCGGAGAAGAGGCGGTAGATCGGGTTGGCGGGGAGGTCGTCGGCGGTGGCGCCCATCGGGATCGCGCTGGCGAGGACGATCTCATAAAGATCGTCGATCTCGAGGCCGGAGTTCTCAAAGCGGGCGCTGACGGACGCCGGGGCGATGTTGGCGAGCGCGGCGGCGACCTCTCGGGCGACCTCGGGGTCGTAGGCGCCGGCGGGGGCCTCGGAGCGCTTGAAGTCGACGGGGCTCAGGGCGTAGCCGGGCCAGGCCATCTGGACCAGGGTGGAGGCGCTGGCGCCGGAGCTGCCGAGCATCTGCGTGAGTTTTTCATAAACTGCGCCGATGAAATCTTGTGTGCTGGACATGCTCCGCCTCCGCTCTCTGTCGCTCTGCTCGTCGGGTGTTCGCTGGGTTGTTAGGTGTATTCTAGGGGATCAAGGGCGATTTGAGGTTATGGGCCCGGCGGCCGCCCACTCCAATGAGAGGTGAAGGGGCGGCCGCCGGCGGCGCTCATGGTCGATGAGCGCGAGCGCGCGCTAGGCGGGCGGGCTGAGGGGGACGACCTGGCTGATCGTGCCGATGAGCTGGACGCCGGGCACGCTGATCTTGTTGCCGGCGATGCTCGCCTGGTAGGTCTGCTTCGTCGAGGAGTGGGTGTAGCTGCCGCCGATCGAGAAGGGCCCGATCGCGAAGCCGCCGCCGCCGGTGGAGTGCTTCTTGATCAGCTCCATGTCGGCCTTCGACCAGTTGGCGGAGATCACGACGTCCTTCACCGCGATGAAGGCGGTGGGCAGCAGGGGCATGGCCGAGGCGTCCTGGTTCTTCCGGGTGCCGTTGGAGATCTTGCCCTTGGCGTAGAGGTTGCCGAGGCTCCAGCCGCGGGTGTTGAAGAGGTTGAAGGTGAGCCAGGGGCGGCGGATCGTCACCATCGTGTAGGAGAAGGAGATCCGCAGGCTGTTGGTCTCCGAGCTGACCTGCTGGCTCTGCACGGTGTGGCCGCCGCCGCCGCCGATGCTGAAGAGGCCGAGGCTGAAGCTCGCCGAGCCGCCGCCGGACTTGAAGTCCGAGCTCTGGCTGCTGCTCACCGAGGAGTTCACCGAGTCGTACTTGGTCCAACCAGTGGAGCTGGTGCTGAACCAGTTGGAGGGCAGGTAGGAGACCCGATAGGTCGTCGGGGCCATGCCGGCGCCGGACTCCTCGAGGATCACGCCATACCCCTCGAGGGTCTTCTTGGCGTTGTCGAAGGCCTTCTGCAGGGCGTTCTGCGAGGAGGTGTTGAGGATCGCGATCGCTTGCTCGACCTTGTCCGCGCCGGCGGCGCGCCAGCGATCGTAGGCCTGGCGCACGGGGATCTGGAGGGTGCTGGCGAGCAGCGGCCAGGTGTTCTTGCCGGTGGTGGTCTTCTGCGCCTCGAGGTAGGCGCCGACGTAGCCCATGCGGGCGGCGTTGTAGGCGTTTTGGTTGTCGAGGTAGTCGCGGTAGAGCTGGCTCTCGATCCGGCGGGTGACCGACTCGCCGGTCTCGTCGTCGATCATGTCGACGTTGCGGAAGAGCACCGCGTCGGCGGCGGCGAGCTGGGCCTCGATCGCGGGGTTGGCCGGCTGCGCGGGGATCGCGACGCCGTCGAGCATCTGCTTGTAGATCTGGCTGACCGTGTTGCCGCTGTCGGTGTAGACCGAGGACATCTTGGGGGCGACGTCGGCGAGGTTCGCGAGGTTGACCGCGGCGTCCTTGCTGCCGTTCAAGTTGCCTGGGGTCCAGGGGAGGCGGAAATCGGCGGGGTTGATCGCGATCCCGGGCTTCATCAGCGAGAGGACCGTGGTCGCCGGGGCGAACACCGGCTTGCCGCCTGGCTCCGCGCTGGTGACCGAGAGGAGGATGCTGTCGAAGATCCGCTGAACTTGCTGTTCGACTTCTTGGGGTGTCATAACGTCCTATCTTTGTGCGCGCGGTTCACGCCGGAAATGCGCTCAAACGCGCCAGCGGGCCTGCTGGACGGTCGTTCGCCGCGGTGCGGAAGATATGCGGACGCTGGCTCGAAGGTCAGCGAAAGACCCGCGGCCTGGCGCTTGCGCTGCCGCATTTTTTTGCGTTGCGCGGCGGGAGAACTGTGGCACCGTGCCGCGCCCTCGGCCGCGGCGCGCGGGTTCGTGCGGCTTTGCGCTCGTCGCCGCGCGCCGCGCGCCTCAACGAGCGCTCAGCCGCGGAGCAGGCGGCGGGCGATGATGAGTTTTTGCACCTCGCTGGTGCCCTCATAAATGCGCAGCGCCCGGATCTCGCGGTAGAGGCGCTCGGGGACCTGGCCGACGGTGACGCCGAGGCCGCCGAAGATCTGCACGGCGCGGTCGATGGTGCGCTGCGCGGACTCGGTCGCGTGCAGCTTGGCCATCGCCGGCTGGTCAGGCTCGGCGCGGCCTTCGTCGCGGGCGGCGGCGGCGCGGTAGACGAGGAGCTGGCTGGCGAGGTGATCGGTGGCGACGTCGGCGAGCTGGAAGAGCAGGCCCTGCTGCTCGGCGAGGGGGCGACCGAACTGGACGCGGCGCTGGAGGTGGGCGATCGACTCGCGGAGGGCGCGGTCGGCGAGGCCGAGGGCGGCGGCGCCGACGCTGACCCGAAAGACATCTAAGTTGCCGAGCGCGAGCTTGAGGCCGTCGCCAGGGGCGCCGAGGCGGTGGCCAGCGGGCACGACGACGTCGTCGAAGAGGAGGCGGCCGATCGGGTGCGGGGCGATCACCTTGGTGCGGACGACGCTGAGGCCCGGGGCGTCGCCAGGCAGCCAGAAGGCGCCGAAGCGGGGGCGGGCGCCGGCGTCGGCGTCGGCCTCGGTACCTTCGCCAGGGCGCGGGGCCTCGCGGGCGAAGACGACGATCGAGTCGGCGACGCCGGCGTTTGAAATAAAGCACTTCTCGCCGCGCAAGGTGACGCCGCCGTCGGGGCGCGGGGTGGCGAGGGTGGCGATCGACTGGAGGTCGGAGCCGGCGCCTGGCTCGGTGAGGGCGAAGGCGCAGATCGCCTCGCCGCGGGCGATCTTGGGTAAGAGCCTGGCCTGAAGTTCAGGTGATCCGGCGACGGCGATCGGGTTGCCGCCGAGGCCCTGCATGACGAAGGCGGTGTCGAGGGCGCCGCTGCTGCGGGCGAGCCACTGGCGGATGACGCAGAGCGCGACCGAGCGGAGCTGCGGGGCGGCGCCGCCGTGGGCGCCGGGGACCACCCAGCGGAGCAGGCCGGCCTCGGCGAGCAGGCGGACGTAGGCGCGGGCGGCGTGGTCCTCGTCGGACTCGTCGACAGGGTCGCGCTCTAGATCGGCGATGAAGGCCGCGAGCTGCTCCTCGAGGTGGCGAAGCTGAGGGAGCCCTTGGAGCTCGATGCCGAGCTCGCGAGCGGTGATCCGCGGGTCAGTGAGCACAGGCAGGCCTCCGGTGTGATCGTTTTGGGGACGTGGGGGCTCGCTCGGGTCGAGCCCGCTTTGTTTGTAGGAGAAACAACTATCGCCAGCGGGGTGGGCGCTTCTCTTGGCGGGCTCGGTCGGCCTCGCGGAAGTCGGGGTGCTGCATGCAGAGGGCTTGGGCCTGGGCCTCGGCCTCGATCGCGGCGGCGAGGTCCATGTCGAGCTCCTGTTGGACCATCTTCTTGGTCATGCGCAGGGCGAAGTGGGGGCCGCGGGCGAGCTCGGCGGCGAGCGCGAAGGCCTCGCGGTCGACGTTGTCGCGGTCGGGTTCGTCGTCGACGACGCGGGTGGCGAGGCCGATCTCGCGGCAACGATCGGCCATCACGCGGCCGCCGAGCATGAGCAGCTCGGTGGCGTGGCCGAGGCCGATGACGCGCGGCAAGAGGTAGCTGGCGCCCATGTCGGCGCCGCTGAGGCCGACCTGCGGGAAGAGGAAGCTAAAGAAGGAGCCGCGGCCCATGACGCGCAGGTCGGCGGCGAGGGCCATGACGGCGCCGGCGCCGGCGGCGACCCGCTTGATCGAGCAGACGATCGGCAAGGGGCAGCGGCGGATCGCCTCGATTAAGGCGCCGGTGAGGCGGGTGAAGGTCAAGAGGCCCTCGGCGTCGCGCTCGAAGAGGCGGGTGATGATGTCGTCGACGTCGCCGCCGCCGCAGAAGGCGCGGCCCTCTCCCTGGAGCACGAGGGCGCGGGCGCCTTCGCCGGAGGGATCGCCGGTGCGCTCGCCGATCTTTAAAAAAAAGTCGGTGAGCTCGCGGTAGACGGCGAAGGTGAGGGCGTTGTAGCGCTCCGGCCGGGTGAGCGTGATGACGCCGACGCGCTCGCGCTCCTCATAGCGGAAGTGCTCCGGGGTCGGCAGCGGTAGAGTGCGGCGATCGGGGCTGTGTGGGTTCATGCGGGCTTAGCCTGGCGGGGTGAGCACGGCGAGGGCTTGGATCTCGACCTTGGCGCCGGGCTCGAGCAAGCCGGCGACCTCGACCAGCGCCATCGCAGGGTAGTGGCGGCCGATCTGCTCGCGGTAGGCGGCGCCGACCTCTTGGATCGCCGCGACATACTCGCGCTTGTCGGTGACGTAGAGGGTGAGGCTGATGATGTCGCTGGCGACGCCTCCCGCGGCCTCGACGACGGCGACGACGTTCTTGAGGGCCTGGCGGAGCTGAGCGGCGAAGTCTGTGGAGACGATCACTTCGCGCTCGTCCCAGCCGATCTGGCCGGCGACGGCGAGCAGCTCGCCGCGCCCCGCCATACCGTTGGCGTAGCCGCGCGGGCGGGGCCATCCAGGGGGTTGGATCGTCCGATGAGGCATCGGCGGGCAGTGTCGCAGCCGCGCGCGGCTATGTGAAGACGGCGCGGGTGATCTCAGCGCGGAAGAATTCAAAGGGCGGGGCGCCCTTCAGCTCCCAGGTGGCGCTGAGGCGGGCAGGGATGGTGACGCCGTCGAAGGTGCGCTCCGAGAAGACCTCGACGCGGAAGACGTGCCAGTCGTGCACGCCGCCGGCGGGGGCGCCCCAGCGCTCGAGGGTGGCGGAGCGCAGGGAGCCGTCGCCGCCGAGGCGGAGGGTGAGATCGACGGGGGTGGTGTCGACCTTAAAAGAGGCGCGGGCGGTGTCGAGGTCGCCGCCGACGTGCCAACGGAGGTCAGGGCGCGGTAAGAGGGCGGCGGGCATCAGCACGGCCTCGATCGCGAGGCGGCCGGCGGCGGAGCGGCTGATGTCCGGGCCGTGGGTGCGTCGGAGCGGGATCCGGCCGAGCAGCCACACGCGGGTGCCGCCTTGGCCCGCGAGGTAGTGATCGTCGACGGACATCGACAAGAGGCGGCCGCGCAGGCGCGCGCTCCAGACGAAGCCGCGCGGCGGCGCGAGCAGCTCCTCGGCCTCCATCTCCAACCACTCGCCGCCTTGCTCGCCGCGGATGTTGCCGATCATGCGGAGCTGGACGGAGGCGGGGATCTGGACGCCGGGCGCGAGCGCGTGGGCGAGGTAGCGGCGGGCGGGCTCAGGCAGGCCGGCGACCCAGGCGAGCGCGAAGGGATCAGGCTCGGGGTCTAACGCGAGCGCTTGGCGGACCATGTCGAGCTCGCGCTGCTCACGGCGACGCCAGCGCTGGAGCAGACGGTCGCCAGCGGCGGCGACGCCGAGCCCGAGGCCGGCGCGGATCCAAGGATGGAGGCTCATGAGGGGCCGCGACTCTATCGCGGCGGCGCGTCGGCGTCACCTCGCGCGCCCGGGCGGGGCGTCACGCGGACGGGTCGTGGCGCAGCTCGGAGAAGGTGAAGGAGAAGGTGCTGCCGCGCCCGGGCTCGCTGATGACCCACAAGTAGCCGCCGAGCTGGAGGGCCGCTTGGCGGGCGAGGGCGAGGCCGAGTCCTTGCCCGGGCTCGCCGGTGTGCGCGCGGAAGCCGGCGGTGAAGATGCGCTCGCGCAGCCCGGGCGGGATCCCGCGGCCGTTGTCGGCGATGTCGACCCGCCAGTGCCGCGGCGGCCCGGCTGGGGTGATCGTGATCTGCACCCAGCGCTCGCTCTTGTCGGGGTCCGAGAACTTCACGCTGTTGTGCAGGAGGTTGCTCATGATCAGCCGGAAGCGGCTGGCGTCGAGCAGCAGCGGCGGCGCGTCGGCGGGGCGGCGCAGCTCGACGTGGTGGTGCTCGGCCAACGGCTCGAACTCGAGGAGCAGGGCGTCGAGGAGTTGATCGAGGCGACCAGGGGTGCCGACGATGGTGGCGTCGGTGGTGCGGGTGGCGGTGACGGCGAGCAGGTCGGTGGTGGCGCTGCGTAGCTGGCCGAGGATCTGGCTGATCCGCTGGCTGAGGGCGGCGGCGCGTTGATGCTCCTGAGCGACCAGCGCCTCGTCGAGCATGGCCGCGGCGAGCGCGGCGAGGCCGAGGCGGTTCTTGAGCTCGTGGTTGAGCTCGTGTGCGAAGCGCGAGAGCAGGTCGCGGTGCTCTCGCCGCTCGCGCATCGCGACCTCGCGGTAGACGTCGGAGATCTCGTCGCTGAGGTCGCGTAGGCGCTGGTGCAGGGCGCGGGTGAGGGCGCTCAGCTCGCTGGCGGTGCCGAGCTGTGGGGCGGCGAGCAGCTCGCGGTCGAGGGCGGCGAGCGCGAGCGCCTCGAGGTCGGCGAAGTGGCGGTAGAGCTCTTCGATCGGCGCGCCGCGATCGCAGTAGAGGCGCGCGAGCCAAGCCGCGTCTTCGCGCAGGGCAGGTGAGGCGCTCGGCTCGAGGTCTCGCAAGATCTGGCCGGCGAAGGCGCGGATCCGCGTTTGCACGCTCGGATCTTGCAGAGGCTGCGCGCGCGCCGCCGCTTGCACGTTCGCCCACCAGCCCTGCGCGAGCTCGTCCGCGGCCGCGTCGAGGCGCGCTGCGAGGTGGCGATCGACGGCGGCCATGGGGAGATCCACGGGGGAGATATAGCCGCGTCGAGGGCGATTGTCGGCCGCTTGTTTTGCTGCGCGCTCGCAGGCGCCCGCGGCAAAGGTTGCTCGCGTGGCCGCGAAGGCAGAGGGTTAAGGCGCGCTGGTTACCGGCGAATTGCCTGCTCGGAGCCTCTTCGTTACCTTGCGGCCAGCGATGACCACGCCGCCCGCCCCCGCTGACACCCGCGCTCTCGTCGACGCCCGCGAGGCGGCCCTCGCGATGCCCGAGGAGCTGGCGCTGCGGCCGCTCGAGGGGCTGCCGACGTGGTTCGGCGAGCGCGTCGCGCAGGCGCTGCTGCGGGCGGTGAGCATGGAGGAGCAGTCGCCGGCGGGGCTGTCGTCGATGGTGACGCCGGTGGCGGGGTACTTCCGCCGCGACCGCCATGTGCACCCGTCGATCGACGCGGCCAGCTATCGCCTCGAGATCCGCGGGGTGGCGGCGGCGCGTACGTTGACCCTGGATGACCTGCGGGCGATGCCCTGGGAGGAGCGGGTGCTGGTCCAGGAGTGCGCGGGGAACGGGAATCATATGATGGGGTCGGCGGGGCTGCGCGGGCAGGCCCGTTGGCGCGGGCCGTCGCTGGAGCGGGTGCTGGAGGCGTGCGGCGGGCCGGGGGAGGCGTCGCACTTCGCGTTCCACGGGCTCGACCGCCTGGGGATGTTGAAGGCTGGGTACCACTATGGGCTCTCTCTCGAGGAGCTGCGGCGGTCGCGGGCGCTGATCGCGTTGGAGATGAACGGGGCGCCGCTGAGCCGTCGCCATGGGTTTCCGGCGCGGCTGGTGGTGCCGAAGATCTACTCGATGTCGCACGTGAAGTGGCTGGGGCGGATCGAGGGCAAGCAGGCGCCGCACGACGGGATCCACAACCGCTGGGTGTTCACGAATCAGGAGCGGCGAGGGGATCGTTGGGTGCGGGTGCAGGCGCGGTGGATCGGCCTCAAGTCGGTGATCTCGTGCTGCCGCCGCGACGGCGACGGCTGGCTGCTGCTGGGCTCGGCGTGGGGCGGTGAGCGGCCGATCGCGCGGGTGGAGGTGAGCACCGACGGCGGCTCGACGTGGCAGGAGGCGGCGCTGGATCGGCCGCATGAGCATTTTTCTGGGGACGCGGGGCTGCGGCCGGAGGACCTCGACGGGGCTTGGGCGGTGTTCTCGTACCGCTGGCGGCCGGCGGCGGGGGGCTCGTATACGATCGCGTCGCGGGCGTTTGACGCGGACGGCGAGGCGCAGCGGATGGAGGAGGACCCGGCGGTGCGCGGGCACTTCAACCAGACGCGGGTCAAGTGGCGGCGGGTGGTCGTGCCGGGCCCGAAATAGCGCGTTTCGGTGCGGCGCGCCGGGGGCGTATGATCCGCCGTATGACCGACGATCGCGCGGACGAGGTGACGGTGCTGGCGGCTGGGCGCTTCTTACGGCTGGTGCGGCGGGGCCGCTGGGAGTATGTGGAGCGGGTGCGCGGGGCGGGAGCCGCGGCGGTGGTGGCGGTGACGGAGGCGGGGGCGATCGTGCTGATCTCGCAGCCTCGGCCGGCGCTGGGCGGGCTGACGATCGAGCTGCCGGCGGGGCTGGTCGGCGATACGGCCGGCGACGAGGGGGAGGCGGGGGCGCTGGCGGCGGGCCGTGAGCTGGTCGAAGAGACAGGTTATGAGGCGGCAGAGATCACGCCGCTGATGGCCGGGCCGAGCTCGCCAGGGCTGACGAACGAGGGGATCGCGCTGTTCCGGGCGCGCGGGCTGCGGCGGGTGGGGCCCGGCGGCGGAGTCGAGCACGAGCAGATCACGGTGCACGAGGTGCCGCTGGCCGCGGTCGACGGGTGGTTGGCGGCGCGCGCGGCGGAGGGCTACCACGTCGACGTGAAGGTGTACGCGGGCCTGTACTTCGCGAAGATCGACGCGTAGGCGCGATGGGGGCGGTCGAGGTCTTTCTGTTGGCGGTCGCGTGCGTGCTGCTGGTCGGCGCGGCGGGCGAGCTGCTGTTCCCGCGGACGCGGATCCCAGACCCGCTGTGGTTGATCGCCGGGGGGATCGGGCTGCGCCTCAGCGGGGTGGTCGATGACGCGATGCTGCGGGCGATCACGCCGTTCTTCGCGGCGCTGGCGCTGATCATCGTGCTCTTCGAGGGGGGCTCGCGGCTGGTGCTCAGCGAGCTGCGCGGGGCGGCGGGCCGCGGCGGGGTGCTGGCGCTGGCGACCTTCGGGGCGACGACGCTGCTGGTGGCGCTGTTCAGCCTGGGGCTGGCGGCGCTGGGCGTGCTGGAGGCGTGGACCTTCACGCACGGGGTGATGCTGGGGGCGATCGTCGGCGGGCCGAGCGCGCTGCTGGTGGCGCCTTCGCTGCGGCTGGTGGGCGCGGGCGAGCGCTTGGGGGCGCTGCTGCGGGCGGAGGCGTCGCTCACGGACGCGCTGGCGGCGGCGGTGACGGTCGCTTGTATCGACATCATCGTGGCGGGGTCGCTCAGCGCGGGCGCGGCGCTGCTGGCGCTCGGGCGCAGCTTCGGGGTGGCGGCGCTGCTGGGCGGGCTGGTCGGTTGGGCGTGGATCCCGGCGATGCGGGCGCTGCGCGGCGACGCGGCGTCGTACCCGCTGATCCTGGCGGGGTTGATGCTGCTGTACGTGCTGGTGGACGCGATGGGCGGCAGCCCGGCGATGGGGGTGCTGGCGTTCGCGATCGTCGTCGGCAACGCGCGGCACTTCACCCGCTGGCTGCACGAGGGCGACCGCGGCGAGGGGATCAGCCTGGGCCGCGATGTGCGGGCCGTGCACGCGCAGCTGTCGTTCATCATCAAGTCGCTGTTCTTCGCGTTCGTCGGGCTGCTGCTGGCGCCGCCGTGGTCGCTGCTGGTGATGGGCGCGTTGATGGGGCTGGCGCTCTTCTTCGCGCGGCTGCCCGGGGTGTACTTCACGCTGCGCGGGGCCGGGCTGGAGGATCGCGAGCTGGCGACCGCGTTCGTGTGCCTGCCTCGCGGGCTGGCGGCGGGGGCGCTGGCGACGCTGCCGATGATGGCGGGGGTGCCCGGGGCGGAGCGGCTGCCGCCGCTGGTGTTCTCGGCGATCACGGCGACGATCGTGATCTTCACCGTCGGCTTCGCTCGGGCGCAGCGGGGGCGCTGGGATCCGCGCTTGGCGGCGACGGCGCGGCGTGAGGAGGGCGCTGAGGAGCAATTCGCGGCGAGGACGGCTATTGTCGCCGGCGATGACGCTGCCGCCGGATCCAGTGATCGCTCAGCTCGCGTTTGAGGCGCTCCGCCAGGTCGTGGCGATCGACAGCCAGAGCGACGAGCTGTCGCCGTCGATCCCGACGACGCCCGGCCAGGCGCGCTTGGCGGGGTTCTTGGAGGATTTTTATAGAACGCGGGTGGGCGCGGCGGTGGAGCGGGACGCGCTCGCGAACGTGATCGCGATCCTGCCGGGGTCGGGGCGCGGGGTAGGGCGGGCGCCGGTGGCGTTGATGATCCACCTCGACACGGCGCGCGGGACCCAGGCGGTGGCGTCGCTGGAGCTGCTGCGGGCGTGGGACGGCGGCCGGATCTCTTTTTCGAAGAACGCGGGGATCCAGGTGGACGTGGCGACCTATCCGGGGCTGGCGAGCTTCGTCGGTCATGACCTGGTCCATGGGCCAGGTGATTCGCCGTTCGGCCTGGATGACAAGCTCGGGCTCGCGTACTGCATGACGGTCGCGGAGCTGCTCACAAAACACCCGGAGATCGAGCGGCCGCCGCTGATCTTCGTCGCGCGGCCGGACGAGGAGGTGGGCCGCCATGAGGCGGTGGTGGCGCTCGCGGCGGAGCTGGCGCGGCGCGGCGTGCGTTGGGCTTATACGGTCGATGGGATCGCGCCGTATGAGATCAACCTCGAAAATTTCAACGCGGCGATGGCGTCGATCACCTTCACGCCGCGGGCGCCGCGGGCGCCGGCAGGGGAGGGCTTTGTCGCGTCGATCGGCGGGGTGAACACGCACGGGGCGACGGCGGCGGCGGAGGGGCATCGCACGGCGCTGCGGCTGGCGGCCCAGTGGCAGGCGGCGCTCGACCCGGCGGACGCGGCGCTGGTGAGCTTCGTGGCGGATCCGCGCCGCGACTGCGACGCGGTGGTGGGGCTGGTGGTGGCCGATGGGGCCGAGGCGCGGGTGCGCGCGGCGCTAGCGGCGGTGATGGCGCCGCACGCGCCGCGAGGGGCCTCGTGGTCGCTGGCGTCGGCGCCGCTGGAGCGCCTGGACGGGGCGGTGGAGGAGGCGCTGCGTTGGACGCTGCGCTTCTTGGCATCGGCGCCGGGCTTCACGCTGGCGGCGGAGGAGTCGGCGGGGCGCGACGGCTACTCGCAGCCGGTGCGGGCGACGCCGACGGCGGAGGGGCTGCGGGTCGATGTGCGCCTGCGCGACTTTGAACAAGCTGGCCTGGAGGCCAGGATCGCGCACGTGCGGGCGCAGGCGGGCGAGCGGCGCTGCGTGGTCGTCGATCAATACGTGAACATGGGCGCGCGGCTGGCGGCGCACCCAGGGCTGGCGGAGGCGGCCGAGCGGGCCGCGCGGGCCGCAGGGGTGGCTGGGCAGCGGCTGCCGATCCGCGGGGGGACAGGGGTGGATCCATTCTTGGCGGTGGGGATCCCGGTCGCGAACCTGGGGACCGGCTACTTCGCGCCAGAGAGCGAGAAGGAGCTGACGTCGCTGCAGACGATGGCTGGGCACGTGCGCTGGTTGTCGGCGTTGGTCGCGGTGCTGGCCGAGCAAGGGCCAGCGGCCGGCGAAGGAGGCGCGTGAGGTGACAGCGCGCAGCGAGGCCGCGCCGACGCGCGAGGCGCGGGGTGATGAGGATCGCTTCAGCGTGGTGACGCTGCTGGGGGCGGTCGGCGGGCTGTGCCTGGTGTTCGCGTTCTTGACGCCGCTGTTCGTGATCGACCCGGCGCGGGCGGAGAGCGAGGAGGCGGCGGCGATGCTGCGGGGGTATCAGCGCCAGCTCGATGAGCTGCGCCGGCAGATCGAAGGGGCGCGGGGCGGGGCCGCAGGGGCGCCTCCGGCGGCGATGGCGGTGGCGGCGATGGTCGGGCCCGCGGCGGATCGGGTGGTGGACTTCATCGGCTCGCCGAGCCCGTACAACTTGACGCGGGTGGCGATCGACGCGCACGGGCTGCTGCCGCTGGTGGTGAGCCTGAGGCCCGAAGAGGCGGAGCGCGTGGCGGCGGCGCGGGGCTTCTTGAAGGCCTTTATCGGCTTGATGGCGCTGCTCCCCGCGGTGGGGCTGTACCCGGCGGTGCGCGGGCTGCTGCGAGGGTTCCGTAAGCAAGGGGTGGCGGGCCTGGCGCTGACCTACCTCTCGGGGGTGGTGTACTTCGGCCTAGGCGCGGTCTTCATCGTGGGGCTGCCCGAGGCGGCGCTTCCGCAGCTCGGGCCGGCGATCTGGTTGCTCGCGCTCGGCGGCGGGTTGGCCGCGGTGAACGGGATCTTCGGGGTGTCGCGGCGCACGTGGTGGAAGGCGTACACGATCTATGCCTTGGCCTTCGCGCTGCTGCTGGTGGTCGCGGATCGGCTGGCGGCGCGGCTGCCGTCGGCGCTGTGAGGGCGATGACGGGCGCGTGAATTGGGGATAGTCTCCGCGCCGCTTATGACCAGCAGCAACGGCGCACCCCCGCGGATCACGACGACCTTCGGCAACCGGACCTTCGGCCTCCAGACGATGCGCGCCCGCCTGCCGCGGGACGTGTACGCGGCGATCGAGCGGACGATCAAGAGCGGCGAGCGGCTGCCGACGGCGCTGGCCGACGCGGTCGCGCACGCGATGAAGGAGTGGGCGCTCGAGCACGGCGCGACCCACTACTGCCACTGGTTCCAGCCGCTGACCGGGGCGACGGCGGAGAAGCACGACGGGTTCATCAGCGTGGAGCGCGACGGGGCGGTGATCGAGCGCTTCTCGGGGGAGCAGCTGATCCAGAGCGAGCCGGACGCGTCGTCGTTCCCCTCCGGCGGCATGCGGGCGACGTTTGAGGCGCGCGGCTATACGGCGTGGGACCCGAGCAGCCCGGCGTTCTTGATGCCAGGGCCGCAAGGGTCGACGCTGTGCATCCCGTCGGCGTTTATCTCGTACCACGGGCAGGCGCTCGACGAGAAGACGCCGCTGCTGCGCTCGTCGATGGCGCTGTCCAAGTCGGCGGTGGCGCTGCTCCACCTGCTCGGGCGCGACGACGTGACGCGGGTGATCACGTTCTTGGGGGCGGAGCAGGAGTACTTCTTGGTCGACCAGGATCTGTACAAGCGGCGGCCCGATCTGGTGATGGCGCGGCGGACGCTGGTGGGGGCGCTGCCGCCGAAGGCGCAGCAGCTCGAGGACCACTACTTCGGGGCGATCCCGGACCGGGTGCTGGACTTCATGCAGGAGGCGGAGCGCGAGCTGTACGCGCTGGGGATCCCGGCGAAGACGCGGCACAACGAGGTGGCGCCGCATCAGTTCGAGCTGGCGCCGATCCACGAGGAGGTGAACGTCGCGGCCGATCACAACCTGCTGGTGATGGAGGTGCTGCGGCGGGTGGCGGAGCGCAAGGGCTTCGCGCTGCTGCTGCACGAGAAGCCGTTCGCGGGGGTGAACGGCTCGGGTAAGCACAACAACTGGTCGATGGGCGACTCGACCGGACAGAACCTGCTGGAGCCGGGGCGCACGCCGCAGTCGAACCTCCAGTTCTTGGTGTTCTTGGTGTGCACGCTGAAGGCGGTGCACCGCCGCGCGGGGCTGCTGCGGGCGGCGATCGCGAGCGCGGGCAACGACCACCGGCTGGGCGCGAACGAGGCGCCGCCGGCGATCATGTCGGTGTTCTTAGGAGAAGAGCTCGACCGGATCCTCGGCACGATCGAGCGCGGCGAGGTGAGCGAGGCGGGCGACCGCCAATTCCTCAACCTCGGGATCTCGCAGCTCCCCGCGGTGGTGCAGGACAACACCGACCGCAACCGCACCTCGCCGTTCGCCTTCACCGGCAACAAGTTCGAGTTCCGCGCGGTGCCGTCGTCGATGCCCTGCGCGATGCCCAACGCGGTGCTCAACACGGCGATGGCAGAGGCGATCGATGAGGTGGCGGCGGCGATCGGCCAGCGGATCGCGCGCGGTGAGGCGCGCGAGGCGGCGGTGATGGCGGTGCTGCGCCGCGAGATCACGGCGACCAAGGCGATCCGCTTCGAGGGCGACGGCTACAGCCTGGAGTGGCAGCGCGAGGCCGAGTCGCGCGGGCTGCCGAACCTGCGCACCACGCCGGAGGCGCTCGGGGTGTGGCGCGACCACGCGAGCCGCGACCTGTTCGTCCGCTACCACGTGCTGAGCGAGGCGGAGCTCGACGCGCGCTACTACGTGCGCCTCGAGCAGTACGTGAAGGAGATCGAGATCGAGGCGAAGACGCTGCTCGGCATGGTGCGCACGCAGATCGTGCCCGCGTGCCTGCGCTACCAGTCAGAGCTGGCGGTCGGGCTGGCGCGGCTGCACGAGCTGCGGCAGGTGGTGCAGCTCGGCGAGGCGATCGAGCCGCAGGCGGCGCTGCTGCGGGCGATCGCGGGGGAGATCAGCGCGCTGCTCGGCCGCGCCGACAAGCTGGAGGCGGCGGTGCACGGGCTGCACAGCGTCGGCGGCGCAGAGTGGGAGGCGAGCTACTGCGCGAACGCGGTGATCCCCGCGTGCGCGGCGGTGCGGGTGATCGTCGACCAGCTCGAGGGACAGGTGGACCGCGGACAGTGGCCGCTGCCCACTTATTACGACCTGCTCTTCCAGCATTGATGAGGTCTGCGGATCGCTGAGCGCGCGGATCGCCTCATTCCGCGGATGCAGGGCTTTGCGTGCGCCTTGCTTGGCTTCTTGGTGGGTGCGAATCTCGAGCTGCTGATGAAGCTGGCGACCGCGACTTCCACACTACTTGATCCCCAAACCGCCGCACGTGACGCCTACAGCGCGCTTGAGGCGCAGCTCGGGGCGGCCCCTTCGCTCTTGGTCGTCTACCCGACCGCCTCGTATGACGTCGCCGAGGTCGCCGCGACCCTAGGGCGCCTCGCTCCGGGTGTGCCGATGCACGGGGCGACGTCTTGCCTCGGCGTGATGAGCGGGGCGGGCTTCACGGGCGAGGGCGGCGTCGGCCTCGGCCTGCTCGGGATCCTCGATCCTGAGGGGGCGTACGGGGTCGCTGCGCGGCCCTTGGGGGATGACCCGCGGGCGGCGGGTCGTTCGGCGATCGCGGCGGCGATCGCCGCGGTGGAGCGCGAGGGGGAGCCGCCGGCGTTGGTGTGGCTCGCGGCCGATCCGGGCAGCGAAGAGGCGGTGATCGCGGGGATCCAGGAGGTGCTGGGGCCCAATGTGCCGATCGCCGGCGGCTCCGCGGCGGATAACGACGTCGGCGGGGCGTGGTCGCAGATCTGCGGCGGCGAGGCGCTGCGCGGCTCGGTGGTGGTGACGGCGATGTATCCGTCGACAGGGGCGCACTTCGCGTTCCATAGCGGCTACTCGGCGAGCGAGTCGAGCGGGGTCGTGACTCGGGCGGAGGGGCGGGTGTTGTACGAGATCGACGGGCGGCCCGCGGCGGAGGTCTATAACGAGTGGACCGGCGGGATCTTGGGCGCGCTCGGCGTCGACGCGAACGTGCTCGGTAAGACCACGCTCCACCCGCTGGGACGGGTCGCCGGCGAGTATGGCGGGGTGCCGTATCACCGGCTCTCACACCCCGACTCTGTGCGCAGGGACGGGGCGCTGACGCTGTTCACGGAGGTCTTCGTGGGCGAGCGCCTGATCCAAATGGTGGGCACGCGGGAGAGCTTGATCAGCCGCGCGGGTCGGGTCGTCCGTGCGGCGATGAGCGCCGGCAACCTGAGCCAAGAGGAGCTCGCTGGGGCGCTGGTGATCTACTGCGCGGGCTGCATGTTGACCATCCAGGGGTCGATCGATGAGGTCGCCCGCGGGATCTCGAGCGAGCTGGCGGGCGCGCCGTTCCTCGGCACCTTCACCTTCGGCGAGCAGGGCTGCTTCGCGAACAACGCGAGCTACCACGGCAACCTGATGATCTCTGTGGCGGTGTTCGAGCGGGGGTGAGGCGGTGGCGATGAGCGAGGCCGAGGGGCAGCGCGCGATCGAGGCGCTCGAGCGGCGCCTCGCGGAGGCCTCGCAGGCGCGCCTGGCCGCGGAGGAGAAGGTGCACGAGCTCAGCGTCGACCTCGAGCGGACGCTGGCGCAGAGCCGGCGCGCGGCGATCTACACCGAGCAGCTGCTCGCGGGCGTCGAGGTGATCAACAACGCCCGCCTCATCGAGCCGCTCTTCGCCGGCATGCTCGAGGTGCTGCGGGTGGTCCTCGAGTTCGACGAGGCGTTTATCGTGGTCTGGACCGCGGATGAGGCGGGCGCGGTGGTGGCGGCGACGTGCCCTCGCCTGGCGACGATCACCTGGCCTCGAGGTAAGTTTACCGAGCGAGTGCTGGCCGGCAGCACGCTGGCGATCTTCGACCTGACCTCGAAGCCGGAGTGGCTCGCGGTCGCCGCGGCGAGCCGCGAGGGCTTCACCTCGGCGCTGCACGTGCCGCTGCGGACGAGCCGCTCGGCGGCGATGCTGGTCTGTGTGCATCCAGAGCGGGGGTTCTTCACGGCGGAGCGGGTGGCGATCGCGCGCCGCTTCGCCGGGCTCGCGAACCAGGCGCTGCACAACGCCGAACACTCGATGGAGCTGGAGGCGCGGGTGGCCGAACGTACGGCGGCGCTGCGGGAAGAGCGGGACTTCGCGCGGCTGCTGACGATGAGGATGGCGCAGGGGCTGGTGATCACGGACGAGGCCGGGCAGATCGAGATGGTGAACCCGGCCTTCGCGGCGCTCGTGCGCGCGGCCGACGAGGACTCCCTGATCGGCCGCGACCTGGGCGTGTTCGTCGCGCTGGCGCGAGGGGGCTCGCTGAGCGCGACCTCAGGGGCGCGTGAGGGGATGCTGCGGCAGAGCGACGGCGACGAGGTGCTGATCCAGGTCGCCTCGGCGCCGCGACCGCGCGAGGATGGCGGCGGCGGCGGGCTGATCCACGTGATCACGGACCTACGCGCGCGGCAGCGGGTCGAGGTCGCGTTGGCGGCGGCGAAGGAGGCCGCCGAGCAGAACAGCCGGGCGAAGAGCATGTTCCTGGCCAATATGAGCCACGAGCTGCGCACGCCGCTGAACGCGATCATCGGCTACTGCGAGCTGCTGCACGAGGAGGCGATCGACCGCGGGGATGTCGAGCTCGGTGAGACGCTCGGGCGGATCGATATGGCCTCAAAGGTGCTGCTCGAGACGATCGGCAACATCCTCGACCTGAGCAAGATCGAGGCCGGTCAGCTCGACCTGGTCCGCGCGCAGGTGGACCCGCGCGCGCTCTGTGAGGCGGCGATCACGGCGATCTCGCCGCTGGCGGCGCAGAACCACAACACGCTGCGCCTCGAGGTGGCAGACGGCCTCCCGCCGCTGCTCGCGGACGCGATCAGGCTGCGGCAGATCTTGATCAACCTGCTCGGGAACTCCTGCAAGTTCACGGAGGGCGGGGAGATCAGCCTGAAGGTGTGGGCGGAGGGGGCGGAGGCGATCGTCTTTGAGGTGGGGGACACAGGGATCGGGATGACCGAGGAGCAGGCGGCGGCGGCCTTCTTGCCGTTTACGCAGGCAGACCCGACGCCGACGCGCCGCCACGGCGGCACGGGGCTCGGCCTGACGATCGCGCGGGAGCTGGCAGGCATGATGGGCGCGACCTTGACGGTCCAGAGCGCGCTCGGGGTCGGCAGCGCCTTCACGCTGCGCTTCGGTCAGGGCTGCTTGGCCTCGGCGAGCTCGTGCAGGTAGACCTCGAGGTTGGTGTAGCCGTCGACGCCGAGGCGCGCGCGCGAGAGCTGGAGGCCGTTGTTGTCGGGGCGCTGGGGGTCGAGGCCGTTGGCCTGCTCCCAGGCGTCAGGGAGGCCGTCGCGGTCGCTGTCCTTTGGGGCAGGGGGTGAGGACGCGGGGAGGGCGCTGCCGTCGCCGGCGGGGTTGCGGTCGCGCGGGGTCGCGGCGATCTCGCCGCTGGCGATCTGGCCGAAGAGGCGCTCGTCGAGGGGATCGCGGGGGAAGGCGCCGACGTCGGTGACGGCGCGGGCGGCGAGGGCGTCGGCGCTGTCGTAGGCGATCGGCGGGAACGGGTGGCGGCTGGGCTGGGCGAAGCTGGGCGGCGGCTGGCCTGGGCGGGCTTCGGCGCGGTAATCATTGCAGCAATATAAAAGGTCGTAGTCGCGGCGCTCAGGGTAGAGGTTGAGGCGGTTGTCCGCGAAGTAGGTGCGGGTCTTTGGGGCGGCGCCGAGCGGGCGAGCGATGTGGATCATGCCATAAGGCATCGGCTCGGGCTGCCGCGGGCCGCGGGCGACGCCCATGTTGCCGACCCAATTGAGGTGGTAATAGATCGGCTGGCCCTCGTCAGAGGCGGAGATCGTGCTGTTGTTGATGTCGATAAAATAGGCCTGATCCCACAAGAGGTTGTTGGAGAGCTCGATCTCCAGCACCGAGCCGGCGGCGGCGGCGCTCTCGCGGGAGAGCTCGGGGAAGCGGCCGGCGATCCTGTGCCAGACGTTATGATGAATCGAGAGCTGGGTGAGCGCGAAGCCCTCGGCGGGGTTGCTGTAATTGATGAGCATGCCGCCGCGGTCGGCGTGGTCGCCGACGGTCTCGGCGAGGATGGTGTTCTGAACGGTGATCTGGTTGGCGTAGGAGATCTCGACGGCCTCGTCGGTGGCGCCGGCGATGGAGACGTGGTCGATGATCGCGCGGCGGGTGTAGCGGAGGCGGAGGCCGTCGTCGTGGGCGCCGTCGGGGCGGATCCGGATGTGCCGGAGGATCCAGTTGTCAGCCTGCTGGGCGCGCTCGATGCAGCCGAGGGATTGGTCGCAGTAGGGATCTTCGGTGGTGTGGAGCTGACGGATGGTGACGCCGCCCGGGGAGGTCTGGCCGGCGATGGTGACGTCGCCGCGGGTGAGGTGGAGCTCGGCGTCGATGAGGCCGCTCACCGCGAAGACGACGGTGCGGGGGCCCTCCTGGTCGAGCGCGTGTTGCAGGGATCCGGGGCCGCTGGGGCGGAGGTTGTCGACGTAGATGACGCGGCCGCCGCGGCCGCCGCTGGCGCTCGCTCCCCACCCCTGCGCGCCTGGAAACGCGGCGAGCCCGGCGGCGGGCGTCGTGGATCTGCCTCTTCGGACAGGTGTGGGGCGCGCCTCGGGCTCGGAGGTCGTCTCGGCGGCGCTGGGGGCGGGGGCGGGCGCGCGACGCTCGGCGACCTGGTCTTGGACAGAGGCGCCGATGCCGGTGCAGCCAGGTAGGAAGAGCAGCGGCGACGCGGCGAGGAGGGGAGAGATCAGGCCACAATTCGCGCGCATCCTCGCACCCCCAGCCGCGGTCACGCGGTCGATCGGTTATCTCTGGATCTTCAAGGCGCCGCAAGGCGGGTGTCAGGGGCGCTCGCCCGCGCTCCGGCGCGCGGTTGGAGTAGGATTGCTGGCATGCGGCAGGACACGCGTGGGGGGCTCGCGATCGAGCGGCTGCCGGAGATCGATTGGCTGCGCGGCGTGGCGGCGCTCGGGGTGTTCCTCTTTCACGCGGCGGGGGTGTGCGGCTTCCCGAAGCGGACGCTGCCGCCGATCGAGGTGATGGGCCGCAGCTTGGCCCAGATCCCTTCGCCGCTGACCTTCGGGGCGACGGGGGTGGACCTGTTCTTCGTGCTGAGCGGCTTCTGTTTGGCGCTGCAGCAGTGGCGCGACCGCAACGACGGCTGGACGGCGGCGCGGCTGCAAAAATACGCGCGCCACCGGGTCGCGCGGATCGTGCCGGCGTACTGGGCGGCGTGCGCGCTCTCGCTGCTGGTGATGCTGAGCCTCGGGGAGCCGGCGGAGGCGCTTTGGTGGGCGACGTCGACGCACCTGCTGTTCTTGCATGGCTTCGTGCAGGCGCACTTCCTCGCGCTGAACGGGGCGCTGTGGTCGATGGCGACGGAGGCGCAGTTTTATGTGGTGTTCCCGCTGGTGTTCGCGCTGTACCGACGCGGCGGGGCGCGGCTGGGGCGCGGTTGGTGGTGGCTGCTGTTCGTGGGGCTGGCGTTCGTGTTGACGGTCGCGATCCGCGGGGTGATCGCGGCGGCGGGGGAGGGGCCGATCGTCGGCGAGATCAGCCGGGCGGCGCTGCTTCAGTACCAACTACCGGGGCGGCTGCTGGAGTTCTGCGCGGGGATCGCGGTCGCGGATCTTTTTAAAAGAGGGGTGATCGCGCCGCGGTGGTTGTTGGCGGCGGTGTGCGCGGCGCTGACGCCGTTCGGCTTGTGGGCGCGGGCTCTCGGGCCGAGCGCGCTGGTCGACCCGGCGCTCGGGTTGATGTACGGGGCGCTGCTGGCGGCGCTGCTGCTGCGTCCGCGGGGTGCGGCGGCGACGGGCGCGGGCGGCCGCGTGAGTCGCCTGCTGCGCGGCCCTGGGGCGGCCTTCGGGCGCTCATCGTACAGCTTCTTCTTAGTGCATGTGCCGATCTTGCTGGCGGTGGCGGCGGCGGCGCCGATGGACGATGCTGGCCCTTGGACCAGGTTCTTGGTGGTCGGCGGCGTAGGGCTGGCGCTCTCCCTGGTCGTCGGGACAGGCCTGTACGTCGGCGTCGAGCTGCCGCTGTGGCGGCGGCTGCGCGGGCGATGAGCGGCCGCGCGCGGCGACCAGTTTGTCATCAAACATAAGCGGTGCTCGATGACCTGGGGCTGACCCCGCCGCCCGCGCCGCGCGAGGAGGAGGCGGCGGGGTAGCGGCTCAGCCGATGTGGAAGACGTTGAGCTTGTTGCCGTCGAGGTCGCGGAAGTATCCGGCGTAAAAGGTGGGCGCGCGCTCACCCGCGGGGCCCTCGTCGGTGCCGCCGAGCTCGAGCGCCTTGGCGTAGATCGCGTCGACCTTGGCGCGGCTGTCGACCGCGAGCGCGACCATGCTGCCGTTGCCGATGGTGGCGTCCTTGCGGTCGTAGGGGAGGCTGACGGCGACGCCAGGCGTGCCCATGCCGGCGCTCCACAAGATGAAGCGCTCAAACTCCATGACGCGGCGGGCGCCGAGCTCGCCGAGGAGGGCGTCGTAGAAGGCGGCGGCGCGTGGAAGGTCGTTGGTCCCGAGGGTGATGTAGCCGATCATAAGCGTGCGGTTCTCCGGCGGCGGAGAGTAACGGAGGCGGCGGCGCGCGGCTAGAGGGGCCTCGCTTCAGCCGCCGCAGAAGCCCCACGTGTCGCTCGGCACGGCCGCGAGGACGACGGTGAGGTCGAGCGTCACGTCGCCGCTCGGCGCGTGCATCACGACCTGCACCTGCGCAGGCTTGCCGTCGAGCTCGGTGAGGTCGGTGATCTCGTCCCAGGGGATCACCGGCAGGACGCCGACCACGCCGCCGATGACCGGGTCGCAGCCGATGTAGTAACCCACAGGCCCGCTGAAGAAGTGACCGGCGGGGTTGTCGTTAAAACCATCGACGTCGACGGTGATCGTGAACTCGAGCGCGTCGCTGGTCGGCGTGAAGCCGCCGAAGCTCGGGTAGAGGCCGAACATAAAAAGACCCTGCGGCCCGCACTCGAGCGGCAGCGTCGACCCAGGCTGGAGCGGCTCGTCGGTGACGCTGCGTAGCTCTAAGTACGCCGGCGGCGGCGCGTCCTGCCAGCCCGCGCAGTAGTCCGCGCCGGTCGTCTCGCTGGTGTCGCTGGTGGTGGTGGTGTCGCTGGTGGTGGTGTCGCTGGTAGCGCTGGTGTCGCTGGTAGCGCTGGTAGCGCTGGTAGCGCTGGTAGCGCTGGTGTCGCTTGCGCCGCTGGTGGTGGCGCTGGCGCTCGCGCCATCATCGCCAGCGCAAGCGCTGAGCAGCGGCCAGGTGGTCAGGAGGAGGAGTAGACGCGCGGCGTGTCGCACGGGCGGGACGATAGCGGTCCGCATGTCAGCGTCAACCGAGGGGCGAGGCGGCGAGGTGTCACTGGGGGATCGGCTTGCAGACGCCGCCGCCTTCGATCTGGGCGTTGGTGCGGTAGGTGTTGAGGGTCTTCCAGTTGGGTTTTTCGAACTGGGGGATCGTGCTGTCTTCGCGGACGTTGGTGACGTGATAGGTGTGTTGGTTCCAGATCCGGCGGGCCTGGATCCAGCGGTCTTCTTTGTCGCGGATCACCTGGACGGTGGGGGAGGAGGGCTGGCCGCCGAGGGAGTTGGAGACGACGACGATCTCGGCGGAGCCGTCGTTGTCGATGTCTGCGACGATGGGGTACTCGCTCAAGGTGCCGGAGGTGCGAGCGGTCTGGAGGAGCACCTTGCCCGCGCCGTCGAAGATGAAGAGGAAGTTCTCGTCGGCGTACATGGCCTCGGCGACGCCGTCGCCGAGGAAGTCAAAGGCGGTGCCGGCGGCGATGCCGCTCTGGTCGGAGACGGGGGCCTTCCAGACGATCGCGGCGTCGCCCTCATAGACGGTGTAGTTATTGGCGGAGGAGACGGCGTACTCAGAGGTCTTGTCGCCGTCGAAGTCGTGCACGGTGGAGGGGCGCAGCCAGGTGGTGAAGCCGGCGCCGTCGCCGGTGGGGCGCAGGCCGTTGTACTTGATGGCGCCGTCGTGCTCGAGCAGGGTGAGGCCTGATTGGTTGGTGATCAGGACCTCGGGGCGGCCGTCTCCGTCGAGATCGGCGACCGAGGGGTAGCCGGGCTGGACGCCAGGGGCGAGGTAGTATTGGCTGCCGTCGTGGTGGTAGGCGGCGTGGCCGAGGATGATCTCGAGGTCGCCGTCGTCATCGAGGTCGGCGGCGGCGGTGGCGGACCAGTTCCCTGCGGGCTGCGGGGCCGTCCACAGGAGGAGGCCGTTGTGGTCGTAGAGGCGGTTGCCGGCGACGATCTCGACGTCGCCGTCGTTGTCGACGTCAGCGAGGGCGATCGCGCCGGAGTAGGCCTCGGGCCAGGCGCTGGCGCTCTGCCACTTGAGGGCGCCGTCGTGCTCAAAGGCGATGAGGTTGCCGCCGACGATCGCGGCGATGATCTCGGGCAGGCCGTCGTTGTCGATGTCGCCGAGCGCGGGGGTGACGGTGTGATCGACGGCTTGGGCGATCATGAAGTGTTGGGCGCCGGTGGCGCCGTCGAGCACGTAGATGTGACCCGCGGCGTTGGGGAAGCCGGAGCTGGTCGAGGCGACGACGAGGACGTCTGGGACGTCGCAGAGGTCGATGCTGCCGTTGTTGTCGTCGTCGGTGAGGTTGGCGATGAGGGGGGTGACGATGCTGAATTTTTCGTTGCCAGGGCCGGTCCACTGCCACTGGATCTCCGGCTCGAAGCTGTTCGGCGGGGCCTCGTCGGAGCAGGCGACCTCCGCGTCGTTCTCTTGCACTTTGCAGAGATCGATGGGCTCGCCGGTGGTGGCGTCGGTGTCGGTGTCGGTGGGGTCCGTCGTGCTGGTGGGGTCGGTGGCGCCGGTGGTCGCAGCGGTGGGGTCCGTCGCGGCGGTGGTGGGGTCGGTGGCGCTGGCGGCGGTGTCGCTGTCGGTGGCGGTGGTGGTGGTGGTGGTGGTGGTGGCGGCGGTGTCGCTCTCGCTGGCGCTGCCTGGGCCGACGCTGGTGGCGCTCTCGCTGCCGGTGGCGGCGGTGGTGGAGGTGGTCGTCGGATCGGTGACGGTGAGGGTCGCGTTGGTCTCGCTCGCGCTCTGGCCTGAGTCGCCGCTGCAGGCGAGCGCGGCGCTGGTGAGCAGGCTGAAGAGGGCGCGGGCGGATCGCTGGGGGCTCGTCGTCATCGTTCGAGAGTGTCGTCGCTTGGGGCGCGTCTGGCAACGCCCGGCCCGTGGGCTGACCTCGATGAGGCGCGCGGGGGGCGGCTGCTGGTATCTTCGCGCGTGATGAGGCGCCCGATGAAGACCGCTGGTGAGCTGTGCCCCGACCGTCCGACGAGGCCGCGGCGGTGGCGGTGGCCGCTCGCGCTCTTGTACATGGTCTTTGCGACAGGTTGTTGGAGGCACGCCGGGAGCGCGGCGCCTGAGCCGGCGCCTGAGCGGCCGGCGCCCGCGGAGGCGACGCTCGCGGCGGCGCTGGAGGAGGCGGAGCGCGGGGTCGACTCGCTGGCGCTGCGGGCGCTGCTGCGGCGGCATTGGCACGAGTACCTGCGGCGCTGGCCGCTGGAGGCGACGCGGCTGGGGGTGCATGCGTTCGACGACAGGATCGCGGAGGTGAGCGCGGCGGCGATCGCGCGCGACGCGGCGCTGCGGCGCGAGCTGCTGGCGGCGGCGGCGGCGATCGCCAACGGCGAGCAGCTGAGCGCGCGTGATCAGGTGACGCTGGCGATCTTCCGCGCGGAGCTGGAGATCGCGGTCGAGAGCGAGGTGTGTCGCCTCCATGAGTGGCTGCTGTCGCCCGCGCAGAACCCGGTCAGCCAGTGGAACTATCTGACGGAGCTGCAGCCGGTGGACGACGCGGCGACGGCGGCGAAGCTGCTGGCGCGGGTGCGGCAGATCCCGGCGGCGATCCGCGGGCAACAGGCGCTGCTGGCGGCGGGCCTGCGCGGCGGACGGGTGACGACGGCGGAGTCGGCGCGGCGGGTGCTGGCGATGCTCGAGGCCCAGCTCGCGCAGCCGCTCGCCGAGTGGCCGCTGCTGGCGCCGACGCGGGGCGAGCCGCCAGATCCACAAAAATGGCCTTTGAGCCAGGTGAAAGAATTCCGAGCAGACTTGACGGCGGCGGTGCGCGGGGAGGTGCGGGCGGCGCTGGTGGATTTTACAAATTTCGTGCGGGCGGAGGTGCTGCCGCGGGCGCGGGACGAGGCGGCGAGCGGGGTGATGCACCTGCCAGACGGGCCGGCGTGTTATCGCGCGCAGATCCGCCACTATACGTCGCTCTCGGAGAAGGAGGCGCGGGAGATCCACGCGATCGGGCTGCGCGAGCTCGATCGGATCAACGCGGAGATGGTGACGCTCGGCCGGCGGCTCTTCGGCGTCGATTCGCTGCCGGCGGTGCTGGCTCGGCTCCGTGAGGACCCGGCGCTGTTCTTCAAGGACGCGGACGAGGTGGAGGCGGCGGCGCAGGCGGGGCTGGACGCGGCGCAGGCGCGGATCGGCGACTTCTTTGGGATCCTGCCGAAGGCGCCGTGTGTGGTCCGGCGGATCCCCGACTATGAGGCGCCCTATACACATATCGCCTACTATCGCCACCCGCACCCGGACGGATCGAAGCCCGGCGAGTTCTTTATCAACACCTATAAGCCGGAGACGCGGCCGCGCTATGAGGCGCGGGTGCTGGCGATCCACGAGTCGATCCCGGGGCACCACCTGCAATTGGCGATCAGCCAGGAGCTGCCGGCGCTGCCGGCGTTTCGTAAGCACGCGGAGCAGAACGTGTTCGTCGAGGGGTGGGCGCTGTACACCGAGCACTTGGCCGAAGAGATGGGGCTGTATGAGAGCGACCTCGACCGGATGGGGGCGCTGTCGTTCGCGGCGTGGCGGGCGAGCCGCTTGGTCGTCGACACCGGGATCCACGCGCTGGGGTGGCCCCGCGCGGCGGGCGAGCGGCTGCTGCTGGAGCGGACGGCGCTGGCGCCGGGGAACATCACGAATGAGGTCGATCGATATATCAATTGGCCCGGGCAGGCGCTGGGCTATAAGCTCGGCGAGCTGGAGATCCGGGCGCTGCGGGCGGCGGCAGAGCAGGGGTTGGGGGCGCGCTTTGACCTCAAACAATTCCACGACGTCGTGCTGGGCAGCGGCGGGGTGCCGCTGCCGGTGCTGCGGGCGCAGGTCGAGGCGTATGTGGCGGCGGAGCAGGCGCGCGGGCGGTAGCGGGGCTGCGCTCGGCGAAGTTGACTTTGGGGAGGCAATGTTTATTTGTGGTCCGGTTCGCGCGCAGCGCTTGACTTCGCTGCGGCGCGGGTGTCTCCTGCGCCCACTCGGAGTTATTCTATGCCCGAAGCGGCGCGAGTCGGCGATCATCACACCTGTCCGTGTCCTACGCCTCAGGCCCACGTCGGCGGTCCCATCGAGCCGCCGTGCTCGCCGGATGTTGAGACCAACGGTCGCCCCCAAGCACGCGCGACAGATCAGCTCACCTGCACGGGCGTGGGGCTGAGGAACTTCATCGTGACCGGCTCTCCGACCGTCGTGATCAACGGCAAGATGGCGGCGCGTAGGACCGACTACACGATGCACGCCCCGCCGGGGATGATCGTGGCCGGATCGCCGGATGTCGTGATTGGCGGGGGGCGGGCAGGCGCCACGCTCGGTGACCCGGCCGCGGGCCAACGAGCGTGCGTGGCCGCGCGGGCGGGGCGCGATCCTCCCGCAGGCGCGCTCAGCCCGAGTGGCGCTCAGCTCCAGCCGAACACCGACGGCCAGAGCTACAATAACTGCGGCGTCGAGTCGGTGCGGCAGATCATCAACCAGGTCGACCCCGCGAACGCCCAGACGCAGGAGGAGCTCCTGAACCACGCGATGGCGAATGGAAACGCCACGAGCGTCCCCGGGAACCTGCACGCGAGCGGCGGCACGCTTCCGCAGCAGAGGGTCAATATCCTGACGGATCACGGCGTGGGCGCGACCCAGGTCGCGCCGACCATGGACAACCTGCAGCAGCATGTAGGCTTGGGCCGAGGGGTCACTGCGGACGTCTGGGCCGCGAGATTCTGGCCTGCCGACGTCGTGACCGGCAGCGGGATGGTCCCCGGGACCAACGCTGGCGGTCACAGCATCCTGGTCACTGGTGTGGAGTTCGACGCCCAAGGGAACCTCGAGAACGTCATCGTCAATGACACTGGGACCGGAGATTGCAGTCGCAGCGTGCCGGCGGCCCAGTTTGAAGGCGCCCTGATCGGCGGCGGGAATAACCACGTCGTGACAGATGACCCGATCTGGTAGCAGAACCGAATTGGCTATTATGAATATAAGATCCATCGAAGAGATCATCGCCCTCGCGCGCGCCGCGATCGCCGACAAGTTGCCCACGCAGACGCATCAGTCGTACCCTGTCCCTACGCTGCTCGGCGCTCCGCGAGTCTCGGTCCTCTACGGCGTGAGCGTGCTTGCCCCGAAGATCGGCCTCACCCTCCTTGCCCCCGACCACCGCGGCACCTTCGACGTCGAGGAGGGCGAGATGATCGCGCTCGAGGCGATTGTGCCCAGGGATCTGGGCCAAAGTGACGCCCCTTATGAGGTCCTTGGAACGTACAATATGATGCATTCTGCCCGGACACCCGAGGAGTACCTTGACGCCCGACTGCGGCTGTGTCGTAGCTACGATGCTCTGCTGCGCCACTTCTGCGAAGGCGCCCCCAGCCCGCCTCCGGCCGTCGCGCCTGCGGCGAAGGGCTTCGTCGCGCTCTTCAAGACCGTGACTGAGGAGGTGCTCTGGCCCTACTACGAGCACCTCGGCAGAGAATATTGGCAGTGGCTCGCGCGCGCGTAGAGCCGGGATCTTGCCTTCTTCGCGCCGGAGCCCAGCCCTGTGACTAGCGCGGGCGGGCCTCGGCGAGCAGGGCGGCCGCGACGCCGCCGATCACGATCGCGCCGGCGCCGAGCAGGCGAGGCGTGAGGGGCTCGCCGAGCAGCGGGACGGCGGCGGCGGCGGCGAGGACCGGCACCAAGAGCTGGACGATGCCGGCGCGTGTGGCGTCGAGGTGTGGGAGGGCGGTGTACCAGATCGCATAACCGAGGCCCGAGGCGAGGGCGCCAGAGCAAAGCGCGAGGGCGGCGCCATAAGCGTCGAGCGCAGGGGTCTGCCCAAAGAGGAAGAATGCGGCGAGCACGGCGAGCAGGGCCGGCGGCGCGGCCCTTAAAAAATTGCCGGCGGTGGCGCCGAGGGGGTCGCCCTCGCTCTGGCGGCCGAGCAGAGAGTAGGCGCCCCAGGCGGCGCCAGCGCCGGCCATGAGCAGGGCGCCGAGGGGATCGGGGGCGCCGAGCCCCGGCGCGACCAGCCAGGCGATCCCCGAGAGCGCGGCGGTGAGGCCGAACCAGGTCCAAAGGCCAGGTCGCGCGCCGCCGACGATCGCGGCGCCGAGCATGGTGGCCTGCACGGCGGCGAAGAGGACCAAGGCGCCGACAGCGGCGCCGATCCGCGCGTACGCGAGCGAGAAGCCGAGGGCGTACAGAAGGAGCGCGGAGGCGCCGCGGAGGCCGCCGCGGGCGCGGGCGCGGGCGGCTCCGGTGAGGAGCACCAAGACGAGGGCGCCGGCGGCGACGCGGAGAGCGGTAAAGGTGGTTGGGTCGATCGCGGGCGCCGCGCCCCGCGGGGCCAAGGCGAGGCGACAGAGCAGAGAATTGGCGGCGAATCCGGTGAGGGCGAGCGCCACCCAGAGCGCGATCCGGGCGGTCGATGGCGGCTGGCTGGCTGGCACAAGGCCGAGATGCCATACATCCGCGTGGTTGGCTACGTCGCGCGCGCTCCGCGAGCCGCGGCCGGTTGAAGGCGCGGGGCGGCCGTGCGAGCCTGGCTGCTCAGAATTGTCGGGAGCAGAGGTGGATGATGGGGCGAGTTATTGGCGGCGTCGTGGTGATCGGGTGTGTGTTGTCGGCGGGGCCGGCGTGCAACGGCGGCGCGACGGAGACGTCGACAGAAGCGGCGACGGAGACGTCGACCGATGGTTCGACGAGCAGCAGCAGCAGCTCCGCGGCGGCGACTACGGACGGGGGCGGGACGATGTCGTCGTCGAGCGCGAGCGGCGGCGAGAGCGAGAGCGACGCTTCGACGATGGATGTCACGATCACCGGCGACTCAACCACGAGCGGCACGACGACGGGTGAGCCGACGACGACGGGTGAGCCGACGACGACGGGTGAGCCGACGACGACGGGTGAGCCGACGGGCGATACGACCGGCGATACGACCGGCGATACGACCGGCGATACGACCGGCGATACGACCGGCGATACGACCGGCGACCCGCCGCTCGATGACTTTGATGTGATCGACCTGGCGTCAGGGCAAGGGCACGCCTGCGCGGTGTTGGCCAGCGGCCGGGTGAAGTGTTGGGGCGGGTACAACTTCTCCGGCGATCTAGGGCTGGGTAACACCGAACCTTATGGGACGACGCCGGGGACGATGGGCAATAACCTGCCTTTCGTCGAGCTCGGCGCGGACGCGACGGCGACGGCGGTGTCCTCGTATTACCACGGCTGCGCGATCCTCGACGCCGGCGCGCTGAAGTGCTGGGGTCAAGGGACCTTCGGCGCGCTGGGCAGCGGCAGCAGCGACGACCTGGGGGACGAGCCGGGGGAGATGGGGGACGCGCTGCCGTTTGTGGCGCTGGGGGCCGGTCGCAGCGCGAAGTCGGTGGTGAACGGGGTGTGGACGAGCTGCGCGCTCCTCGATAATGACACTGTCAAATGCTGGGGATGGAACGGCAACGGCTGGCTGGGGCAGGGGAATAAGACCAATTATGGCGAGTCGCCGGGGCAGATGGGCGATAACCTGCCGCCGGTGGACCTCGGCGCGGGCAAGAAGGCGGCGGCGGTGGCGCTCGATAACAGCCACGCCTGCGCGCTGCTCGACGACGCGCGGGTGAAGTGCTGGGGGCAGCAGGCGGAGGGGAACCTGGGGAACGGGGGCGCGACGGGGTCGCTGGGCGATCAGCCTGGAGAGATGGGAGAGGCGCTCGCTTATGTCGATCTCGGGGTCGGCAGGACGGTGAAGGCGCTGTCGGTGGGGGCGCGCCATAGCTGCGTGATCCTCGATAATGATAAGGTGAAGTGCTGGGGCGCGAACGGGAGCGGGCAGCTCGGGTTGGGCGATACGAACCACCGCGGGGACCAGCCGGGGGAGATGGGGGACGCGCTGCCCTATGTGGACCTGGGCGCGGGGCGGACGGCTGTGCAGATCGAGGCGTCGTACTTCCACTCGTGCGCGATCTTGGACGATAATTCGCTCAAATGCTGGGGTCAGGGGTCGTTCGGGGCGCTGGGCCAAGGAGAGACCCAGCACCGGGGGGACCAGCCTGGGGAGATGGGGGACGCGCTGCCGCCGATCGACCTAGGGAGCGGGCGTTACGCGCTGAAGGTCGCCCCGGGGGCGCTGTACGTCTGCGCGCTGCTCGATGACCACGGCGTGAAGTGCTGGGGCCGCGGCGGCAGCCAAGGCGCGCTTGGTTATGAAGATATGGAGGACCGCGGCGATCAGCCGGGTGAGATGGGGGACGCGCTCCCCTATGTCGATCTCGGGGGCTGAGGCGCGGGGTCGCGGGCGCGCCCCGCTCGGGCTTGCTCCGAGCGGGGCGCCAGAGCGCGGGCTTGGCGGGCTCCGCGGCTCAGCAGGCGCCGCTCTTGGAGATCGTCACGCCGGCCTTCGCGGCCTTGCAGGCGTTGCCGTAGGTGACGCCGTTGCAGCCGCACACCGGCACGTTCGCCGCCGAGCACTGGAGCGGCCTGATCTTGCACTCGCCGAGGTCGCTGCAGGCGCCGGTGGGCTTGGAGCAGTACTCGCCGCCGCCGCACTCAGCGTTGCTGTAGCAGCCAGGGGGGGGGCAGGCGCCGTAGAAGTCGACGCTCATGCCGGACAAGTACGCCTCGCAGGCGTTGCCGTAGGTGAAGCCGTCGCAGCCGCACACCGGCTCGGCGCGCTCGCACTCGGTCGGCCGCGGCTCGCAGCTCCCGAGGGTCCGACACTCGCCGTCAGGGGTCGCGCAGAACTCCTCCTCGGCGCACTCCTTGGTGCTCTCACAGACCTCGCCGACGCGATCATCGTTGACCCCCGCGCCGGTGACAGGCGGCTCGCCCGCGTCACATGCCCCAAAGAGCAGCCCGACAAAGACCAGAAAAAAACCACCGCCGAAGATCTTCCGCATCACCCCACCCCCTCACGACTGACTCTATCTGGCTCGTGCGCGGTCGACTAGGCCTCGCGCGGCGGTGAGGTCACGTCCCGCCAGCCGGCCTCGCGCGCGCGCGCGCCGCGACGCTCGCGGCCGCGCGAGGGACTCGTCGAGCGCGCGTGTTTGGTCGGCGCGCGGCCACGTTCGCGCGCGCACGGGGCCGGGACCGCCGCGCCGCGCCGCGCTACCATCCTGAAGATGGGGTCGTGGCGGTTGTCGTGGTCGTGGCTGGCGGGCGCGGCGCTGTGCGCGTGCTCGATGCCTAACCCGGCCTTCATGCTGCCCGCGGAGGCGACGACGGAGGCGACGACGGAGGCGAGTGACACTCTGTCCTCTGGGACATCTTCTTCTGGGACCGGGACGGACGGGACTGGTACAATGTCCTCTGGGACAGATTCGACGTCGACGACCGCGGTCGAGCCGACGACGTCGACGACGACGGAGGCGACGGAGGGGACCAGCGCGACGGACACCGCGGGGGTGACGGACAGCGACGCGACGGACACCGAGGGGGTGACGGACACCGACGGCGTCGATGAGATGGAGCTGTGCTTGGCCGCGAAGGAGCAGGGGTCGCCCGTCCTGCTCGATCTCTACGCCGCCTGTGAGGAGGCGAGCTGGGGCTATCACATCAAGCTCATGGAGGAGTTCAACGCGGCCACGTGCCCCTTTGATGACCCGATCAAGGCCGTCATCGCGAAGCTCGATCTGGCGAAGACGAGCGCCGATATCGTCCTTGAGGAGGTGATCGGCGCCACCCCGGCGAAGGGGCCAGAGGGGCTCGTGCAAGGCCTGTACGCGCTGGATCTGGGCGGCTCGACGCTCCCTTGTGTCACCGCTCGCATCGCCTACCCGTCTGGGACGGAGCCAAAGCTCCTCGCGCAAGTGCGCCTCAGCTTGGCCGGAGATGACGAGAATTTCGTCGATCTCTACGATGACTTCGTTCCGAGCGGGCAGGTCGTCGAGCTGGTGGCGCCGATCCCCGTGGGGCTGCGCGGCCAGAAGATCGATATCCGGCTGATCACCCAAAAGGAGGGCGCTCAGGTCGACGGCTGGACGCTGCTGTGGGAGCGCCCGCTGGTCTTTGAGGCGCTGCCCTGAGCGGTCGACTCGCTCCTCGCCGACGCCGGGCCGGGACCGGCGCGACCAGCCGCTCGCGCGTTCGCGCCCTGTGGTAGGGTCGCGCGATGTCGAGCGACACCTTCACGATCGAGATCCGCGCCATCGACGGCGACACCGTCGAGCTCCTGTGCACCACCGGGACGGCCGGCGGCTATAACGACCTCGCCGTCACCCGCTCCTTCGTCTTGATGGCGCTGGAGGACGGCATGCCCCACACCCGGACGACACCGCTCCAGCAGCGGCTCGTCGAGCTCGGTGGCGGCGATATGCCGCCGCTCTGGGAGGCCGAGTTCCACCGCGAGCACGTCGGCGAGTTCATCGCCTCGACCGAGCTGGTCGAGCGGATCGGCATCATCACCGACCAGCGCGCCTGGGCCGACGGGCGCTTCTCGAGCGAGGACGAGGTCGGCGAGCGCGACTACCCGCTCCACCGCTTCGTCGTTCGGGCGCGGATGGCCGACCCGAGGTGGCTCGTAGGCGTCAAGGTGGGGAGCCGCTACGGCACCACCGCCTTCGACGCGTGGTGGGACGATCCTACCCGCCCGAGCAGAGCTCGCCTCGCCGCGGTCGAGCGGCAGGCCACACGCTGGCGACCGGCGAAGAAGACGGCGGTGAAGAAGACGGCGGTGAAGAAGACGGCGGTGAAGAAGACGGCGGTGAAGAAGACGGCGGCGAAGAAGACGGCGGCGAAGAAGACAGCGGCGAAGAAGACAGCGGCGAAGAAGACAGCGGCGAAGAAGACAGCGGCGAAGAAGACAGCGGCGAAGAAGCCAGCGGCGAAGAAGACAGCGGCGAAGAAGACAGCGGCGAAGAAGCCAGCGGCGAAGAAGACAGCTGTGAAGAAGACAGCGGCGAAGAAGACAGCGGCGAAGAAGACAGCTGTGAAGAAGACAGCGGTCAAGAAGACAGCGGCGAAGAAGACAGCGGCGAAGAAGACAGCGGCGAAGAAGACAGCTGTGAAAAAGACAGCGGCGAAGAAGACAGCGGTCAAGAGGGCGGCGAAGACCACCGCGTGAGCGATGAGCCGGGGCGCGCCGAGCGGGGCTGGTGATTGCGAGGTTTGCGGCGGCTGAGGGCGAGCAGGAGGAGGGCGGCGAAGGCGGCGCTGGGGCTCGGCGCTGGGTCGCTGGCGCATGCGCAGCCCTTATCGGCGGGGTCGTCTCCGCCCGCGGTGGCGGTCGCGCTGTCGGCGGCGGTGGTGGTGTCGGGATCGCCGGTAGTGGTGTCGGGATCGCCGGTGGTGGTGTCGGGGTCGCCGGTGGGGACGGGGGTGCACGCGTCGGCGTACCAGACGTCGCCGAAGGGGCCTGGGACGCTCTCGCAGGTGTAGGGCGCGCCGATGCACTCGCGGAGCGCTTCGAGAGGATCGACCTCGTAGAGGCCGAGCGGCGCCTCGGGCGCCTCGCCGAAGCAGCCGTCCGTGGCAGCGACGACGGCGCCGTCGATGAGGCTCACCGCCTCAGCCCGCCCGCAGAAGGGCGCCTGCGCGGAGTGAGAGGCGCCGAAGTAATTGAGCGGCCGCGCGTCGCCGTCGATGACGGCGCGGAAGAGCAGCGCACCGGCGTGCGCCGGTGGTATGGCGTCGGCCATCCAATTGACGTGGAGGGTGCCGCGGCGGGCCGCGGAGGCGCATCGGCCTTCCGACCAGGAGACCTCGCTAAAGCCGCAGACCTCGGTCTGCTCCGGGTAAGCGCCGTCGCAACAGACGAGCTGATCGAGGGCGAGGATCTCCTTTGTGGTGACCGATTCGGCGGCGCTGAAGTCGAAGGTGAGCGGCGGCGCGGGGCCGTCGCCGACGTTGTAGGTGAGCTCAGCCTCGAGCAGGTCGAGGCCGCAGCCGAAGTTGTCTTCGGCGATCGCCGCGTTGTCGATCGTGAGCGCGAGCGTATACGTGGCCGCCGGCGTGAGCGGGGCCGCCGGCCGCCAGACCAGGATGTTTTGGAGGCCTACCGGCTCGAGCGAGCCGTCGATCGCCACGCCGTCGCGCGTGACGGTGGCGGTGATCGCGGGGATCGTGGCGCCTGCGTCCCCCTCGCCGCCGCGGTCGCCCTTGAGGACGAAGACGCCGTCGGTAGGGATGAGGAGCTGGTCGCCTGCGCCGATCGACCGCCAGCGATCGAGCTCGGCGCAGAAGTCGGGGGAGCAGGCGGCGGCCGCGCGCGGCGCGGCGAGGGTGAGGGCGGCGAGGGCGAGCGGCAGGGCTGCGGCGGCGGCCCAGCGGACGGGTGAGGCGAAGGTTAAGGGCATCGTCCGAGAGTAGCCGATGCCGCATCCGCGTGGGAGTAATGTCATTGTCCGGCGGTGCGCGGCGCGGGGGCGTCACGGTATGCTCGGTCGATGAGAACCATGACCTCGATCTCGATCTGCGGCGCGGTCACCCTCGCCCTCGCGCTCCCGCTCGCCGCGCCGCGCGTGGCTCAGGCCTGCGGGGTGATGCTCTTTGAGGAGCAGGTCGGTCGTATGGGCCGGCAGGAGCTGTTCCTCGACTTCAGCGCGGAGGCGACGACGATGGTGCTGAGCGCGACGTACTTGGACGCGGCGACGGACCTGGCGTTCGTGCTGCCGCTGGTGAGCCCGCCGGAGGCGGTCGACGACGCAGACCTGGGCCTCTTCGTCGCGCTCGACGGGGGCACGGCGCCGCGCGTGAACATCGACGACGGAGATGATGGGGGCCGGCTGTGCGGCGGGGCGCTGCGCGGCGACGGCGGCAATTTGGGCGGCGGCGACGTGATCGTCTACGGGCGCGGCCAGACGGCGACGTACTCGTATGTGATCGTCGGCGGCGCGAGCGAGGAGAGCCTGACCGAGTGGCTGGGGACGAACGGCTTCACCCCCTCCCCGGCGCTGAGCGGGGCGCTCCAGGGCTATGCGGATGACGGGTGGGTGTTCCTTGCGGCGAAGGTCCGCGCCGACGCGCCCGCGGGGGACTTGGCGCCGCTGGAGCTGCGGCTGCCGGCGCAGAGCCAAGACGCGTTCAAGATCCCGTTCGGGATCGCCGCGTACGCGCTGAGCGGCGAGCAGACGCTGGCGCTCACGCTGTACCTGAGCGGTGCGGCGCCGGTGATGCCGGGGAATTATGAGGCCGTGACGATCGCGGAGGACGAGCTGCAGGCGCTCTCGGCGAGCGAGAGCGACTACGCGGCGGTGTACGCGGCGAAGTCCGCGGGCGGGCGCTTGGTGATCGATCACCGCGAGGCGCGCTGGTCGCCGAGCTACCTGCGCGGCTGGTATGAGGAGGCGCAGTGGATGGGCGCGGCCGAGGGGATCGAGGTCGACGTGGCGTGGCTCGAGGGCTTCGGCGAGCGCCTCGGCGATACGCCCCGCCACTTGGCGCGGCTGCGCGGCGAGCTGCGCGCGACAGATCTTCGGGACATGACCCTTCAGACTACGACCGCGGCGGACGTGCGATCGAGCTACCAGCTCGATTACCGCGAGGGCTGCCGGGCCGGCGGGCGCGTCGGCGACGCGTTCTTTCTGCTGCTGCCGCTGCTGTGGCTGCGCCGCCGTGGATCAGCGGCGCGCGGGTCGGGTCGCCCGCCTGGGCCGCGCGGCGAGTAGAAGCCCGCCGAGGAGCAACGAGAGGCCGAGGGCGCCGGGGTCGCCGCGGTGAGGGTCGATCGTGCACGCGCCGCCGCTCGGCGCGGCGGCGGGCTCGGGGGCGGGCGCGGTCGCGGCGTTGCGCTCTGGGGTGGGCGCTGGAGCGGGCGCCGGGGCGGGCGCGGGCGCGGGTGTGAGCGTCGGCGCGGGGGGCGAATCGGGGCCCGGGGTCTGTGCCTCGCAGACGAGGCAGGGCCGGCAGGTCTCGGGCGGCGAGATGATGTCCATGTCCTGCTCGTGGATCGGCTTCTGCGACTCGTAGTGGGCGATCGTGGCAGAGACGTGCTTCTTGGTGCAGCAGGAGCCCTCTTTGCAGATCGCCGCGGGGCCGCAGCTATCACCGACGCTCTTGGTCGCGCAGGGGCTCGGGGGCGGCGGCTCAGGGGGGATGTCAGCCCGCGCGGTGAGGGCGAAGAGCGAGAGCGCGCTGAAGGCGGTGATCTGGGTGAAGTGATGCATTGTGGAGGTCCTTGGATCGTAGGCGATCGACTAGCTCGCAGGATCGACCTCGGCACCGAACCAGAGCACCGCGTAGCCGCCGAAGAGCCCGGCTCCGACGGCCTTCCACGGCAGATCTGCCCAGATCCCCTTGTTTAAGATGACGTCGTTGTGCGCGCTGCTGCCCTTCCAGGCGCCGAGGGCTTGCTCGGGGGTCTGGGCGCCCGACGCGGCGTTCTCATAGCCGTAGCCAGGGTATACGGTCATCTCCTGCGGCTTGATCCACATGCACATCGCTTGCGCGTGGTCGCCGGTGTAACAGCAGGGGGTCCAGGCGCCGGCGTCTGACCAGGAGTGGAGGTTGCACCCGGGGGCGGTGTGCGGGGAATTCTCGTGGAGGTCGACGACGTGGGCTTGGCCGACGGTGCAGAGCGAGGGCGAGGCCGGGATCGCCGGGAGACCCTGCTCGCCGCGGTAGGCGTTGACGAGGCCGATCAGCTCCGTCGCCTCAGGGGTGCAGCCTGGGTCGACTCCGCCGGTCGTCTCGGTGGTGGTGTCGCCAGTGGTGGTGGTTGTTGTTGTGTCGCCAGTGGTGGTGGTGGTGTCGCCGGTGGTGGTGGTGGTGTCGCCGGTGGTGGTGGTGGTGTCGCCGGTGGTGGTTGTTGTTGTGGTGTCGCTGGCGGTGGTGGTGGTTGTTGTTGTTGTTGTTGTTGCTGTTGCGCCGGTGGTGTCTGTGTCACCGCCGTCGTCGCCTGCACAGGCGAGCGGGAGCGCGAGGAGGGAGGTGAGGAGGGCGCGAGGCGCTGCGGACATGCGCCGATGGTATCAGGGCGAGATGCCCGCCTCTAAGCGCGCGAGGTTAGGGCGCGGGCGCGGTAGCTGCGGCCCTTGATCTTGCCGGCTCGGATGCGCTCGAGGGCGAGCGCGGCGCGGTCGCGGCGGATCGCGATGTAGCTGCGGCGCGCGTGGATGTCGATCTTGCCGACGATCTCGGCGGGTAGACCGAGCTCGCCGGTGAGGGCGCCGAGCAGATCGCCGGGGCGGAGCTTGTCTTGGCGGCCACCTTCGAGGATGAGCGTGGTCATCGCTGGTGGCCGCGGCGGAGCGCCGGTGGCGGCGGGCAGGTCGGACCAGCGCAGGGGGCCCCACGCGCCCTCCAGGGCGCGGGCGCGGGCTCGTTCGGCGGGGGTGCAGAGCGCGAAGGCGCGGCCAGCGCGGCCGGCGCGGCCGGTGCGGCCGACCCGGTGGAGGTGGAGATCGGGGTCGCTGGGGAGCTCCCAGGCGATGACGGCGGCGAGGCCCTTGATGTCGAGGCCGCGGGCGGCGACGTCCGTGGCGACGAGCACGGCGCAGCTCTTGTTGGCGAGACGAACGAGCACCTCGTCGCGCTGGCGCTGATCGAGCTCGCCGTGCAGGGCGAGGGCGGTGAAGCCGCGGGCGACGAGGCCGGCGTGGACCTCCCGGACGTCGGCCCGGGTCTGACAAAAGACGAGCGCAGACTCGGGGTCGTGGTGGAGGAGCAAGGCGGTGAGGGCGCCGTGCTTGTCGTGCGGATCGACGAGGAAAAATTCCTGCTCGAGATCGACGCTGGGCCGCGACTCGTCGACGGTGATGGCGAGCGGATCGCGCTGGAAGGCGCGGCTGAGGGCGCGGATCTCCGGCGAATAGGTGGCAGAGAAGAGCAGGGTCTGGCGGGCGACAGGAGCGCGCGCGAGCACGTCGGTGATCTGGTCGATGAACCCCATGTCGAGCATGCGGTCGGCCTCGTCGAGCACGAGCGCGCGGAGGTGCTGGAGATCGAGGTTGCCCCGAGCGAGGTGATCGAGGAGGCGACCTGGGGTGCCGACGACGACGTGCGGCGGGGTGATCAGGGCGGGCCTCTGCTCGCGCACGGGGACGCCGCCGGCGAGCGCGACGACCCGGAGGTTGGCGATGAAACGGGCGAGGCGCCGCAGCTCGGCGGCGACTTGATCGGCGAGCTCGCGGGTGGGGCAGAGGACGAGCGCTTGGACGACAGCGAGCGCGGTGTCGACGCGGGTGAGCAAGGCGAGGCCAAATGCGACGGTCTTGCCGCTGCCGGTGCGGGCCTGCGCGATCACGTCTTCGCCGCGGAGCAGGGCCGGCAGGGCGCGCGCCTGGATCGGCGTCGCGTCCGTGTAAGCGAGGGCCGCGAGGGCGCGGGCGAGGGCGGGCGAGAGGCCGAGGGCGGCGAAGCTCGCGGGGGGCTCCGTGGGCTCCGTGGGTCGCTCCGCGGGCGCGGGATCCGCGGGCGGCGGTGTGTTCGTGCAGGCGCTCACGCGGGGCCCCCGAGGGCGGCGGCGCGGTCCTGGGCGCCCTGGATCGCGGCGTCGTTGGCGGGCGAGGGCGACGCGGAATTTTGGAGGGCGTCGATCTGGCGGAGCACGCAGCGGCGGGCCTCCTCGCGGTCGCCGAGGGCCTCGTGGATGTCGGCGGCGAGGGCGAGCACGCGGGCCTTGCGGGGGCCGTAGGCGAGGGCTTCGGCCTTGGCGATCCAGGGGAGGGCCTCGCGGGGGCGGTCGGCCTTCAAGAGGGTCCAGGCGAGGCGGTGCGGGGGATCGTATTCGCGGGGCAGGGCGGCGGCGGAGCGCTCGAGATCGGCGACGAGCTCGCCGCCAATTTTTAGGTAGGTATAAACCTCGGCGCGCGGCCAGTTGTAGGTCATGGCGGCCATCGGGGTGGGGGCGGCGGCCGCGGCGGCGTCGAGCAGGGCGCGTTGGCGCTCGGCGGCGGCGCGGGCTTCATCGGCGCGGCCGAGCTGATCGAGGGTGGTGCGCAGGTACATGAGGGCGTCGGAGCGATCGTCGACGGAGAGCGGGGCGGCCTGGTCGTCGATGAGGGCGCGGAGGCGGAGCAGCGCGCGCTCGCGGACGGCGGCCGCTTGGGGGGCGGTCGCTTCGGCTCGGGCGAGGGCTTCGGCGCAGCCGAGGGCGACGCCGAAGAAGTCGGTCTGGCTGGCGGCTCGCGCGAGCTCACCGTCGCGCTCGAGGGCGGTGGCGGCGCACTCGGCGTGGGCGCCTCGGCGAGCCTTGGCGGAGATGAGGGCGCCGAGCAGGTCGGACCTTCGGGCCCAGTCGGCAGGAGCGGCGGCGAGGGCGGCGGTGTAGGCGGCGTCGGCGCCGAGGTGGTCGCCGGCCGAGGCGAGGCGATCGCCGTCGCGGGCGGCGGCCTCGTGCGGGGCGAGCGGGTCGGTCGCGGTGGCGCGGAAGGCCCGCTCGCCGTCGGTCAAGAACGCGATGAGCTGGTCGATCGTCGCAGCTCCGACGAACCTCGCGAGGATCGACTCGTCGGCGGGGGCGACGACGAAGAAGGTGGGCCAAGCGGCGGGCGGGAATTTCTTGACGGCGGCGGCGTTGACCTCGCGGTCGGTGTCGAGGGCGAGGAAGACGAAGCGGCGATCGTGCTCGGCGAGGCGATCTTCGAGGAAGACGGTGGCCTTCATCGAGAGGCAGGTGTGGCACCACGGCGCCCACATGTCGATGACGAGGGGGACGCCCTTCTCGCCGGCGCAGGCGCGCGCTTTGTCGTAGTCGTCGACGAACCAGCGGAGCTTGCCTCCCTCGCGCTCGGCCCCCTGGCAGGCGGGCGCGGGCTGCGGCGCGGCGGCCGGTCGCTCGCGCGCGGTCTGCTCGGTCCCGGTCGGCGTCGGTGGCTCGCGGGTGCAGGCGCTCGCGCTGGCGAGCGCGAGGGCGATGAGGCTGGCGAGGTGACGTGGGCGCGCGCGGAGCATGTGCGGGGATAGTAGCGCCTGCAGGTGGTTTGTGCGGCCGTTGATCTCGGCCGGAGAAGGTCAGAAGAGCTGATTTTTCCCAAAATTACCGAGGAGCGACGTCGGTCCTTGGGCGCCGGCTAGGCGGCCCATCGGCCACATGCGACGGTCTCGCTGATGTCGATCCGCATGGGTTTCTCCGCGTGTCTGTGCCTCGCGCTCGCTCCCGCCCTGATCGCTTGTGGTGACGACGGCGCCGGCGCGACTGACTCGAGCAGCACGAGCTCGTCCGCGACGAGCGGCGCTTCTGTCGATCCGAGCGCCGGGGCCAGCGCGGCCTCCGAGAGCGACGCGGCCACGAGCGACGGCACGGCGAGCGCCTCCGCCACGAGCGGCACGAGCGGCACGAGCGGCACGAGCGGCACGAGCGGCACGGACACGACGAGCGGCGCCACGAGCGACACGAGCGTCGACACGGACAGCGACACCGACCCGACAGGAGCGGTCGGCTGCGGGCTCTGTGACCAACCCAACCAGGCCTGCGTCGAGGACGTGTGCGTGTCGCTCTGCCAGGGGCAGGACCCCGACCCGTGCGGCCCGGACCAAGTGTGTGATGTGATCTCTGGGGAGTGCAAGCCGCCCGGCGGCCTCTGCAACTTATACGGGCCGAGCGAGGCGTGCGGCGATCGGAGCTGCGGTCCGGGCTCAGTGTGTGACGGTGAGGGTGAGTGCCTGCCGATCGCGCCGTGCTCGGCGGTCGCCTGCGTCGACGGCGCTTGCTGGGGGGACGCGTGCACCTGCGACCGCGTGAAGGAGTGCGACGACGCCCCGGCGGAGCTGCTCAACGGGCCATTCTCCGAGAAGATCGCCGGCCTCGACTTCGCCGACGATTGTACGGCCTGGATGGTGACGCTGCGGGACGGCGTCGACTATCTGCGCCGCCTCCGCCCCGACGGTGAGCTGACCCAATGGCCAGGTGTCTCGAACCTGGATATGGGCGAGGTGAAGGTGCTGCGTCGCCTCACGATCCCTCAAGCGACCGCGCCGCGCCCGTTCGTCGGGTCGCCGCCGCCGCCGCCGGTCTTCGCGGAGGGGTACGGCGAGGTGGCGCTCACGTACGTCTGCTGCGCTAATTGCGGCTGCTCGCTCGACCCGCCGCAGGGGGTCGCTCGCCTGGTCGAAGAGGATATGAACGAGCCGCTGCCGATCGTGATCACCGCCGCTACGACCCAAGGCAATGGGCCGTTTATGAGCATCCTCTTCGACGCGGGCCCGCAGGGGCTCACCTGGGGCGAAGACCGCGTGCTCTACGTCGGCAATACGACCGCCAATGGTCAGTTGAACAGCGCGGACCTGGAGAAGGCCACGCAGCAGCTCGAGACCACCTTTCCGGCCCGGGTCACGGCTTCGGCGCCGATCTCGCCGGTGCACCTGCTGATCGCGCTGGAGGGCGGGGAGCTCGCGCGGTTGAATATCAAGACCAAACAGACCGAGTTCGTCGTCGACCTCGGCGCTCATGTCACGAGCCTGAGCCACGACAAGTTTACGGGGCTGGTCTACGCGGGGCTGTCGAGCCTGGAGATCGTCGAGATCGCGCCGTTCAGCGGGGAGGTCGCGGACTTCGCGACGATGCCGGGCAAAGGCCGGGTCGCGGTCTCGCCGAGCGGGCGCCTGTGGTACATGCCCGTAAAATACATCCAGCCGGGGGAGCTGATCTCGTTCGAGCTGCCGAGCAGCCTCTAGCTCGCGGTGAGGAGGGTGATCCGGGCGTTGTGTGTGCGCCTTCCTGGGTCGGCGATGGCGCCTTCACCCCTTGCCCTCGACCCGCTCCTTCACGCTGAGCAGCATGCGCCGGTCCATGGCGAAGCCGATCGGCTCGATCGCGACGCCATAGGCGAGCTTCATCGAGAGGTCGTCCGAGGTCGCGGTGCGGTAGCGGCTGATGAACCGGCAGCGGTCCGGACCGAGGGGCTCGAGGAAAAAGAGCCAGCTCGACTCGACCCACGCCTTGCCCGCGGCCTTCGCGGCGACATCGGCGGCGCCGAACGCGAGCCAGTAGCGCCCCCGCTCCACCTCGACCACCGGCAGCGGCAGCATGTCGCGGTGCAGCCGGAGCCCGTCGCCCAGCTTCACCTCCCACTCGGGGTGCACGCGCTCGGCGTTGCGCACCTCGCAGCCGACCACGTTCTCGAGCCACTGGTAGCTGTAGAAGCCGCCGCGATCGGCGCCGATCTGCGCGATCCACGGCCACACCTGCTCGACGGGCGCTTCGATCTCCACGCCGTGGGTCCAAAACGAGCTGGGTGAAGCGACGCGCTCGTCGCCGGGGTAGGTGCGCGCCGCGGTGGCCTCGTCGAGGCCCCAGCGTCGCTGACCGCTCCGGAGAAACGGCGTGAGGATCGCCGCCACCATGATCGCCGCGCCGCCCGCGCCCTCGAGCACGTCGCGCCAGCCGTCGCGCGCCCGTCCCTCTGCGCGGCGCTTCAGGTTGTGGAGCTGCGCGGTCTCCATGAGCCTGTGCACTGGCATGATCCACGCCGCGTGCAGGCGTTGGTCGGCCGAGAAGGCCGCGCGCGCTCGCACGTGGAGACGCGTGCTGCCTGCGCCCAGGGGCTCGAGCGCGAACGCCCAAGTCACGTGCCAAAAGCGCGGCGGCCTCGGCGACGCGAACGGGAGCTGCGCCTTGGACTGGGGATCGAAGAGCCCGCCGAGCACGAGCGCGCGCTCCCGGTCGATCGCGAGCACCTCGAAGCCGTCGGGGCCGTCGGGGGTCGCGGGCAGCACCTGCCCGACCTCGATCGACTGGAGCGCCGGGTGGAGCTCGCGCGCCGAGGCCTGGTTCGCGTTGTCCAGCGCGTCGAGCGAGTAGAAGCCAGCTCGGCCGCCGCCCATCTGCACGAGCCACGGCCAGATGCGCGCGGGATCGGCGTCGATGGTGATGCCGTCGGTGAGCGCTCCGGTCGCGTCGGGCAAGAGCTCGTCGCCCGGGAGGGGCCGCTCGTCCTCGCGGCTGTCCGGCGTGCCGTACTCGCGGGCCAGCGCGGCGAAGAGCGTGCGGCGGATGAAGTGCGAGCCCGGACCGACGACGATCCAGTATCGCTCGAAGCGCCTCCACGAGGCCTCGTCGGTGGCGTCGACGCGCACCTCGATCTCGACGCGGCTGTCCTGCTCGCCGAACGGGAGCACGCGCAGCGCCCACGCCACCTTCACCCAGCCCGCTTCAGCGAACGCGGCGTAGGCCGCGGGCCCGTCGACGTGCACGAACGGGATGTCGAGCTGCCACACCTTGCCGATCGCGCCGACGACCACCTCGCGCGGCTCGTCGATCAGGATCTGAAAGCCGGGGTGCTCGGCGCTCGAGGCGAGCGCGTCGAGGCGGAGCTCCACCTCCTCGACCGCGCCGGTCCAGCGCGACGGCAGGGTGCGCAAGGCGAACAGCGCCTTCACGAGCGACGAGCGCGCGAGGTCCTCGTGGCGAACGAGATCCCAGGCGCGCTCGGGTGTCAGGGCGAGCTCGACTGCGGACAGCTCCAGCTTGCGCGGGGTCGGCAAGACAAGATCCAGGGCGCTCATGTGCGCGAGCATACGCCGCTCAAAAGGCGGCGCACAGACAGGCGATTAGCCGCGGCGCGGCGTCGTCGCCTCGCGCCGGGCACCAGGGCGAGCGGCTCCTCGGGCGCGTCACCGCCGTCGCCGTAGCCCGCGCTCTAGCCCCGCCATGACCCCCGAAACCTCGGTTCGTGACGCATGTAATGGTCTGGGGGAGGGTTGCTTCCCGCTAGAAACGGCGTAAAACAGCCGCACTTTCGCGGCGCCCCTGGCGCGGCCAAAACATACCGAAGAGAAAGCACGAGAATTCATGAAGAAGTCCCTGTCCCCCTTGTTTGCCGTGGTCGTTGCCCTCGCCCTCGCCGCCTGCGGCGAGAAGAAAGACACCACTCCCCCGCCGGCCGAGCAGCCCAAGCCCGAGCCCGTCGCCGCCGAGCCGACCCCGGAGCCGGAGACGCCCGCCGAGCCCGCGCCTCCGCCGGCCCCGACCAAGGACATCCTGACGACCGCCGCGGACGCCGGTAGCTTCACGACCCTGCTGTCCGCCATCGACGCGGCCGGCCTGAAGGAGACCCTGTCGGGCGCCGGTCCGTTCACCGTGTTCGCGCCGACCGACGAGGCCTTCGCCAAGATCCCGAAGGCCCAGCTCGACAAGCTCATCAAGGACAAGAAGAAGCTCGCCGCCGTCCTGACCTACCACGTCGTCCCGGGCGCCGTGATGGCCGCCGACGTGTCCGCCATGGCGACCGCGAAGACCGTCAATGGCGCCGAGATCACCATCAACGCCGCCAACGGCGTGAAGATCAACGACGCCACCGTCATCTCGGCCGATATCGCGACCACCAATGGCGTCATCCACGTCATCGACACGGTCCTGATGCCCCCGAAGGCCCGCTGAGCCTGACCTGGGCGCCGGTCTAGGCCCGAAGCGCCATACAAAACAGCCGTGCGGCGAGGCCGCACGGCGGGTGTTCGTGCAGCGCGAAGGGGGGCCATTTGCGTGGATGTTGCCCTGGGCCACCGCGGGGGCGCTCCACCAGCGTTGATGGGCCTTGAGCGGCTCGTTATGAGCGCCAGTGCGGCGGCCAGGTCTTTTGGACCGCGGGTGAGGCCTCCATGCGGGCGAGGTAGTCGCGTTGCCACGCAGGGGTGCGGTCGCCGAGGCCGAGGCCGGGCTCGCGATCGTCGACGCGCACGATCGCGCGGAGCAGCGGGAAGGCGGTGTAGTCGGCGAGAGAAGGGGCTGGGCCGCCGAAATAGGGGGCTTCGCCGAGGAGGCGCTGCCAGTGGGTGAGCTCTTGGAGGAGGGCGCCCCGAGCCCTCTCGATCGCCTCGGTGTCCCGACGCTCGGCGGGGCGGAAGAGGGTGTTCGCCATCAGCTCGCGCTGGGCACGGTAAAGATCGGCGTCAGCCTCGGCGGCGATCTGACGCGTTCGGGCGCGCGCGGCAGGAGTGTCGCCGAGCACGGTGGGGGTGGGGTGGCGGTCTTCGAGGTGCTCGGCGATCGCGTTCGACTCGTAAATGACGAGTCCGTCGTCGACAAGCACCGGGACCCGTCCGCGTGGGTTGAGCGCGAGGAAGGCTTCGGACTTGAGCTCCTTCGCGTCGAACATGACGCGCTTGGCCTCGTAGGTGAGGCCCTTGTGCTCGAGCACGAGCCAGATCTTCCACGCGAAGGGGGAGCCGGAGCCGTAATAGAAGGTTATCGCCATGCCGCGCGAGGATAACCGATCGGTCGCGCGAGGGCGTGCGCGCGGTCGCCGCGGCCCCGGTTTTGCCGGCGCTCGCGTCGTCATCTCCGGCCGCGAACCCGAGGCCGTAGGACCTGTCCTTCGGGCCAGGACCACGCCTCGGCGCGCGCTACCCCGGCAGGAAGCACGCCGTCTCGGTCACGTTATTCTCCTCCTTGCACTCATCGACCACCCCCTCGCTGTCGATCGTCGCCCGCAGCGTGAACGGCAGCTCGACGTCTTTTGGAGCGTCCACAGTCACGTTCAGCACCTCGATCTGCCCGGGTAGCAGCGCATTCTTCGTCAGCAGCTCGATCAGCGGGCTCGCTACCCCGTCCTTGACCACCTCTAGCCGCACCTTCGTGCCTGCCGGCAGCACCTCCGCCCCGTCGTTCTTGGCCACCACCGACACCTTCAGGCTCCCGGGCGCCGCCGTCGCGTCGCAGATCAGCGCCGGCACCACCGCGTCCGGCGCCTGGAAGAGTCCGCCCGGCTGCACGTTCTGCCGGAAATTATTGAAGCGGTCGTTCAGCCAGTTCTTCTCGGGGGCCGCTGGGATCGCCCCGTCCTTTGAAATGTTGGTGATTCCGTCTACGATGGCACGCAGGTGGGTATACGAGGCTGAATTCATGAGGTCTGGGCGAGAACGGGCCAGATCGCGACAAGATCGCGACAATTTTTCGAGACGAGGGGGAGATCGTGTCGTCGCGCCTGCGGCTCGCCGCGGGCGCTGGGGCCGGGGGGAGGCGGCGGTCCTTGGGCCGCCGGCCGCATGGCCGCCGCTACGGTGGATCGGCGAGCTGGAGTCGTGGCAAGCGGCCACAACCCGGGCCGCCAACACCCCCGGGCCGCCGGACAACACCCGCCGGCCTGGGCTGTGGAGCTATCAGGCGCAGGTGGTCGACGATCTGCTGCGACGCGCGGCGAGCGGGTTGGCCGGCTTGTCGGCGATGCAGCGCGAGCTCGCGGCGGAGGGCGCGTTGGTGGTCGATCCGCGGCACCTGGAGCTCTCCTGCATCCGCCCCGCGCGACCATAGGCTCTTCATTGAAGCAGCAACGAGCGCGTTGGAGGCTCCTTCGGCGTGCTATCGTGGCGAACTGGGGGTGGTTGCGGGGTAATGAGGGAGCCGCGGGGGGAGGACCTGTCGATACGGCGAGGGGGTCGACGGGGCCCTCGAGGCGCGTCGTGGGCGCTCGCCGTGGGGCTCATGGTCGGTCTCGCGGCGGCGCCGGCTGCTGCGATGGATCCCGTAGTAGATGTCTCTGAAGACAGGTCAGTAGCCGACGCGCCGGAGATCCCGTGGATCCGTCGATACCGGCCGCGGCGCGGCCTCGTCGAGCTCGGGGTCGGGGCAGGCGTCCTGCTGCCCAGCGCCGATCATGAGCTCTACAACTACATGACCCCCTGGCGGCCGCTGCGGCCGGCCGCGGCTGATTTTGTGCTCAGGGCCGGCTTCTACCCGCTCTCCTTCGTCGGGGTCGAGGGGGAGGGAGCGGTGGCGCCGGCCGGGATCGTCGACGGCGGATCGGCGACGATCCTCGGCGGTCGCGGCCACTTGGTCGCCCAGCTCCCGCTCTTCAGCGTGGTCCCCTTCGCGCTGGTCGGCGGCGGCGCCCTCGGCGTGGTCGGCGGCCTCGGCCGCGACGTTGACCCGTCGCTGCACTTCGGCGGCGGCGTGAAGGTGTTTATCAGCCGCTGGGTGGGTGTTCGCGTCGACGCGCGCGCGCACGTCGGCCCGGCGCATACGGTCGAGGCGGATCGTACCTTCCACCCCGAGCTGCTGGCGTCGCTCGTCGTCACCCTCGCGCGGCCCTACCTGGACACCGACGGCGACGGCGTCCCCGATCCTGGGCAGAAGGCGCCGCGAGAGGACGCGTGCCCGCGACAAGCCGGCGTCGTCGCCCTGCTCGGCTGCCCCGACCGCGACCATGATGGCCTGCGTGATCAGGACGATCGCTGCCCGGGCGAGGCGGGGCTCGATCCGCGCGACGGCTGCCCGGCGCTGCGCGATAGCGACGGCGACGGCTTCTACGATCCCGAGCAGTACGAGATCCCAGAAGGGCGAGTCGACGCCTGCCCGGGTGAGGCGGGGGTGCCCGAGTATGAGGGCTGCGTCGCGCCAGATAGCGACGGCGACGGCTTCGACGATCTACATGACGGCTGCGTCGACGCGGCCGAGGTGGTGAACGGCTTCAAAGACGGGGACGGCTGCCCCGATCGTGTGCCTCCCGATCTCGAGCGGATCTTGGGCACGATCCGCGGGATCAGCTTCGCCTTCCTCAGCGCTCGGATCACCGAGGGCTCGCGCCCCGCGATCGTCGACGCCGCGAAGGTGCTCGCCGAGTACCCGGAGCTCAACCTCGAGATCCAGGGGCACACGGACGCCGACGGCGATCCCGAGTTTAACCTCGCGCTCTCGCGGCGGCGCGCGACGGCGGTCCGCAAGGCGCTCATCGCCGAGGGGATCGCCGCCGGTCGGCTTCGCGCGGTCGGCTACGGCGGCGAGCGTCCGATCGCGAGCAACGAGGACGAGGCCGGTCGCGCCAAGAATCGACGGATCGAGCTGCGCCTCGTCGGCATCGACGGCGCGCTGATCGAGCTGCCCGAGGGCAGAGGGCAGCGGTGAGCAGCAGGATTAACTGGGGGTGACGATGTCGTGGATCGAGGTCGATATCGAGCGTGACAATCAGGCGATCCTCGCCTCCGCGCGCGGCGCTCGCGGTGAACGAGTGGCCCCCTACGACCTCGCGCCGATCAACCTCGGCCGGCTCTCGGGGCTCGGCAGCGGCGTGCGAAGGGCGGTCGCGTCGAGCCAGGAGCTGCCCGATCACGTGGTCGTCAACGCCCGCGAGCTCTATGCCGCGCTCTTCCGCGATCAGCTCCGCGACCTCGTGGTGCGCGAGGGCGAGGCCGCGCGGGCGAAGGGGCGGCGGCTGCTGCTGCGGCTGATGATCCGCGATCCTGAGCTGCAGCGCTTCCCCTGGGAGGCGATGTGCCGGCCCGAGACGGCGCGGGACTTCGTCGGGTGCCTGCCCGATCTCTTGGTCAGCCGCGGGGTCAACTCCAACGAGCCCCACGAGGCCCGCGAGATCCGCCACGCCACGCGTATCCTGGTGATCGCGCCGCTCGGCGAGGAGGAGAAGATCGCCTCGCTGAAGAGCGCGCTGCACGAGTCGATCGCGGAGGGCGCGATCCAATGGCTGCCGCCGATCGTCGGCGCGGAGACGATCGGGCCCCGCCTCTTCGAGCGCTTGCGCCGGGTCGAGGAGCCGCACGTCATCCATTGGATCGGCCACGGCGGCGCGGACGAGCGCCAGAACCCTTGCCTCTACCTCGCGGAGGACGCGGACGGCGAGACGAGCTTTATCCTCGCGGAGACGCTCGCGCAGGAGCTGAAGACGTCGATCGGCGCCGAGCTGCGCTTGATCGTGCTCGAGGCGTGCAGCGGCGCCCGACCGGGGGCCTTCGCGAGCGCCGCCGAGATCTTGGCGCGATCGGGGGCCGACGCGGTCGTCGCCCACCTCTGGCCGGTCAAGGCGGAGGTCGCACGAGACCTCTCCGCGACCTTCTACCGGACGCTCACGGGCAGCCGCGACGGCGTGGGTGACGTCGCGGCCAGCCTGCAAGCGACCCGTCGGACCTTCATCGAGCGGGGCGCGGAGGCCTTCTCGCCGGTGCTCTATCTGCGGGGCGCGGACCCTCGCCTGCTCGACTTTAAGCGCCGCCGGCTGATCGCGCCGACGCAGGCGCGCGGGGGGGTGGCCGCGGGTGACGTCGATCCGGTGCTGCTCACGGTGCTGCGTGAGCCCTTCTCGCTGGTGCTCGGAGGCGGCAGCGGCGGGGCGATCCCCGGCCACGCCGAGCTGATCAAGGACCTCACCGCGGAGCTGGGCAAGCACGGCGAGGCCGGCCTCAACACCCTCGGCCTCAGCGCCCTCGCGGAGCGCTTCTTCCTGCGTTATGGCAAGAACAAGCTCAGCCGCTTGTTCCAAAAGACGGTCGGGACGACCGTGGATCTGCCGATCCCGCCCTTCGTCGAGGCGCTGACCGAGGTCTTGCGGCCCGGCGCGCACACGACCCTGCTCTGGCTGCCTTTTCTCGAGCACGCGCTCGCGGAGCGCCACCCCGATCGGACGATCTACGTGATCCAGCCGGCGGCGCCGGCGAGCGGCGAGCCGCGGCTCGTGCTGGTCCGACCGGCGGGGCGTCGTGAGTGGGAGGAGGACGAGGATCCGCGGCCCGACGTCGACCTCAGCCGTGACTTCATGATCCTGCGCCTCTACGGCGGCTACTCGCCGGAGGCGCAGCCTGTGCTCACGAGCCCGCAGTTGACCGAGGACGACCATATTCAGGGGCTGTTGGACATGCACGAGCTCTTCCCGCCCGACTGGGAGTGTCAGTTCGTCGGATGGCTGCGCTCACACCCGCTGCTCTGCGCCGGGATCTCGGTGATCGAGTGGCGCCACCGCATGCTGCTGCGCTGGCTGCTCGATCAGCGGCCGCCCTCGCGGGTCAGCGTCGCCGTCGTCGATCCGGCGGCGTCGGAGCGCGAGATCTGGGATCGCGGCGCGGGCGGGCTCTTCGGCCTCGGTACGGTCCGTGCGGTGGAGCTCGGGCTCGCGGATCTCACGGATGTGATCGCCGAGGTGAAGCCATGAGCGCGGCGCAGACGCCCATCGACCGCCGCGCGCTGCGGCGTAACGACCCCGCCGCGTTGGCGACGATCCTCGTCGGCCAGCTCACGGCCTATCGCTGCTCGACGGTCTACTCGCCGACGGCGACCCGCCTCGACGCCTTTGTGCGCGACGAGATCTTGCCGCGTCTGCGCGAGTCGCTCGACGTGCGTGAGGTGATCGTCGAGCGCTGGGATAAGAAGAAGGGGCCGACCGTCCAGCAGCTCGTCGAGGCGATCGCCACCCAGCTCGAGATCGAGCCCGAGGACCCGACGATGAAGCCGATGGCCGCGCTCGAGGCGACGCTGCGTCGCGCGGAGCGGCGCTCGGAGCGCCCGCTGCTGCTCGTGCTCTATCGCCTGGAGACGCTGCTCGACAAGGGGCGCGACCCCGGCGAGGTCTCGCGCTTCGTCGACGCGCTCGCGCGTATGACCGCGCTGCCGATGCACGGCCTGCATATCGTGCTAGGCGTCAAAGAGGAGGATCTCGGCGCCTTTCGCGAGCTGCTGCGCGGCCGCTGGCGCCTGCTCGCCAATGACATCCGGATCCGCCCGAGCGGCAAGAAGTGGCTGCTCTCGCTGCCGCTGATGATCGTCGCGTATACGAGCTCCAACACGGTCGCGGTGACCACGGCCGCGGCGGTGTGCGCGGGGGCGGGCGCGGGGGTCGGCGCCGTCGCGGGGATCGAGGTCGCCGAGCAGCGCACCGAGGCGCTGCAGACCGAGGTCGAGGGGCTGCGTCGCCGGCTCGGCGCGCGCGGCGCTGGCAGATCCGTCGCGGCGGGGGACGGGGCGACGACGGAAAGCACGACGACAGAGGCGACGACGGATACGACGACAGATACGACGACGGATGACACGACGACGGACGCCACGACGACGGACGGTGCGACGACGGATGGGACGACGTCGCATGATCTAGACACGAGCACCGACGCGAGTGAGACCGAGGTCGAACCCGCGCCGAAGCCGGACCTCTGCGACGCGTCGTCGCGGGACGGCCACTGCGGCGTGTGTGTGCGCGCTCAGTGCTGCGACGCCCTGCGCGCGTGCAAGAAGTCGAAGTGGCGGCGCTGCGTGCTGCGGGGCAAGATCGGCGGAGAAGATTGCCTGCCCGAGATGGTCGAGCTCGAGTGTCGCAGCTTGGCGCTATGTGCCCTAGAGAACACCTGTCGGGCTGATTGTTTTATCCCTGAAGAAGAGGAGGCGGAGGAGTGATCGCCGCGGTGTGCCGCCGCTCGTCCTCTACGATCAACGAACTGATCGACGCCACGAGATCGAGCGGCGAGATCAACTCCTCAAGCAGCCGCCGTGCTGCCACAGCTCGGCGCGTAGACCCATGGGGACCTTGAGCGAGGAGATCTGGTCGTTGCCGATCGTCAGGCTTTGCACGTCGTTGCCGATCCCGAGCTGGTTTCAATTGTAGCGACTAGGGAACGCTACTAGCGCGCTAGATCCAGCGATAGGGGCCTCGTATCCGGTATTTTTTCGGATAACGTGAACCGATGATGAGGCGTCAAATACGGCCCACGGGTCGCTGTTTCGCCGTGGTTTATGCAATATAAGGATCCCATTCATCGGGCGCTGTCGAGGCCGGCCGGCCGCCCTCGTGGTGGGTTTTCGACTTTCAGCTAAAGACTGAGATAGAGTCGAGGTGTTATGACTGGGACGAGGGCGGGGCGGTCGGTGGGGTTGGAATTAGACGACGCGCCGCGGCCGCTCCGACGCCTCGGGTTGTGGCTCAGCGCCGCGGCCTCGCTGCTCAGCGCCTGCGCGGTCCCCTGCGTCGACGACGGCTTCTTAGCCATGCAGCACGACGAGGCGTGCAAGACCAGCCAGACGACGAGCACGGACGGCACGACGACGACGGGCGCGACGACGACGGGCGCGACGACGACGAGCACGACGGACGCGAGCAGCACCAGCGACGGCGCGACGACGGCGAGCAGCACCGACGGCACATCGACGACCAGCGGGGGGATCTGCGGCGACGGGGTCGTCGATCCTGGCGAGGGCTGCGACGACGGCGCGAGCAACGGCGATGATAAAGGGTGCAAGTCCGACTGCACGCCGCAGGTGTGCGGCGACGGGGCCTTGGGGCCGGGCGAGGGCTGCGACGACGGCAACGTCGATCCCGGCGACGGCTGCGGCGCGAGCTGTGTGCTCGAGAGCTGCGGCGACAACAAGCTCGACGCGGGCGAGCTCTGTGACGACGGCCAGAACGGCGACAACGACGACGGCTGCACGGACCTGTGCACGCTGCCGGTGTGCGGCGACGGCTTCGTCCAGCCGAGCCTCGGTGAGGGCTGCGACGACGGGCCCGATAACGCGGACGACAAGGCCTGCAAGTTCGACTGTACGCCGCAGGTGTGCGGCGACGGGGCGATGGGGCCGGGCGAGGGCTGCGACGACGGCAACGTCGATCCTGGCGACGGCTGCGACGCGATGTGTGCGCTGGAGAGCTGCGGCGACAACAAGATCGACGCAGGTGAGGCGTGTGATGACGGTAAAAACGGCGATCAAGACGACGGCTGCACGGACCTCTGCGCGCTGCCGATCTGCGGCGACGGCTTCGTCCAGCCGAGCCTCAGCGAGCAGTGCGACGAGGCGGGGAACAACAAGGACGACGGGGCGTGCACGTCGGCGTGTCAGGCGGCGGTGTGCGGCGACGGGCTGGTGCACGCGGGCGTCGAGCAGTGCGACGAGGGCGTGAACTCACAACCCTCCCCCGTGGAGCGCCCCGATCCCCAGCCTCCTTGCTTCTTGGCTCAGATCGGCGTTCTACGGGGGTTTTAGCGCTCCCCCTGCGTCACCCCCGCGGCCCACCTGGTGCGGGCAACGCGCGAAACGGCTCGCTACCGGCAACGGTTTGGCAACGCCCCAGGCCCCAGAATCGGCTGGCAACGGAGCACCCTGTCGGCGGAGGTTGCCAGAGGTGGTTGCCAGATGTAGCGGTGGCCACCCCTTTCGGATCGGGTGCCCTCGTCCCGCCCCGCGCGCTGCCGCCCAAGGTGCCCATCTACGAGGGCCCCTTGCCCTGGGGCGAGCTCGCAGAGCAGGCTCGCAGGTAGGTGATGTCCTACGAGAGCATCTCGCGGACCTCGAGATGGGAGGGCATCTTCGCCGCTGTTGACCATGCTCGGACGTGTCCGCGTCCCGGCGTTTCTGCGCCGTCATCTTAGCGTCGCGCATCCTGGTATCAACCAGCGATCTCCTGGCGATCAGAAACCGGGCAGCGCCCCCTCATGCCGGCGGCTACTTGCACATCCGGCCGCGGGCGCCCCGCCGATGCGCCCGAAATTGCTGCTCCAGGCGGCCCCCGGCCCGGCAAGGCTTTCACTGGCCGCCGCTCCTATCGACTGCGACAAGAGACCCATGGCACCTCAACCAGTCACCGCCCTCAAGTCCCACCACGAGTACGCCGCGAAGGTCGTGTGCGGCTACCTCAAGGAGCAGAAGGGCCCGCTCAGCCCCGGCCGCTACTTCACCGCCGTCAACATCCACAACCCGAGCGCCAAGGAGGCCCACATCTGCGTCAAGCTGGCGATCGCCAAGCCCGGCGGGCCCGGGCCGGTGACCGCCTTCCACGGCTTCAACCTCGGCCCCGATCAGGCGATGGAGATCGACTGCGAGCTGATCCACAAGCTCGCCGAGGGCGCGGAGTTCATCAAGGGCTTCGTCGTGATCAAGGCGATCCCCGAGCTCGACGTCGTCGCCGTCTACACCGCGGGCGCGGTCGAGGCCCCGGGCTGGGTGACGACGATGCACACCGAGCGGGTCCCCCCGCGGACGATCGTCGGCGGCCTCCCCCACTGCTGAGCCGAGGGCCGCCGCCGCGATCAGCAGGCAAAGCTGTCGAGGATGCTCACAGGCTTCTACAACTACTTCGCGCTACCCCACTGCGGGCCAAAACTCTACGGCCTCCACAGCGATGTAATGCGAATGTGGCGTAAAGCGATAATGAGGAGGAGCCAACGGAGCAAGACCCACTGGAGCTACCTCCCGTCCAGGCAAAACCCAGGCAAAATCGAGCGGGGCGATCATGGGCCAGGAGCAGGCTGCGGCGAGGCCAGCGGGCAAAACCATCACCGCCCTCGTGTCCTGTCCGCGCCCGCGCCCGCCACCGCCGTCTCGTCCGCGGCGGGACGATCGTATCCGTCCGACCCACCGCGTAGTGCGGGGCTCTGGGAGGGGGTGTGACCGATGCCTCGCCTCGGCCACGCCGACTATTCGCCGGCTGACCGCGCGCTCCTCGCGTCGCGCTCGACGGCCCCTTGGCGCTCGCCGGAGGCGGAGAGCTCTCAGGGGAATGGCGGCGTGTGTTATCACACAAAAATTCAATCCGGTTGGCAGCACAGCGCAAGTCCGTTTCAATACCTCCAAGACCAAGCGCTGGCAAACCGACGCGCGGCGCTGTCAGCTCAACTGGGTGATCCTCGAGCGACTGGGAAGGCGAGTTCTGCCGTGTCGCTGAGGTGCATCCACGCGTGCGCGCCTACGTGAAGAACCACAGCCTCGGCTTCGAGGTGCCGTATCGCTTCGGCTCCGAGATGCGCAAGTACCGGCCCGACTTCATCGTCAAGGTCGAAGACGGCCACGGCGCCACCACCACCGCCGCGACCAGCAGCAGCGCCGCCACGTCCCGCTCGATCGCCTCACTGCGCCGCGCCGCGCCGTCGCGGGCCTCGCCCTCGCCCTCGCCGCCTGCGCTCCGCACACCCCTCCCCGCACCATCGACGCGCCTCACGCCCGCGGCCCCACCTCCGGCGCGCCCTCAGCCCCAAAAGGCCCAACCCGCCCCCGATCTCGAGGTCATCGACGGCTACTTCTTTTAGCGACCAACCAATCCGGGGTCATCACCATCGACCGCCCTGGAGGTAACGAAGCAGAGAGGCCAGCTCCAGCGAACCTCGTGGTGGATAGATAATCTCCCAAGTGACGACCAGATCCCCCTGCTTATGCTTGCTCCGCACCCCTTCCCCCTTGATCCGAACCTCCGCTGGGTCGCCGAAGTCCAGGAATAGCTCAAACGTGTTCCCCCACGGAGATACCACGGTCACGCCCTCTCGCATGTAGATCTGATAAAAGGAGATTCGGACCCCCATGTGTAGATCCACCCCCTTGATCGTCCACGGGACGCTCTCGACGTAGCCACCCACTGTCACAATAAGCACCCCGGGGGGGGTCCCGGATCCCTTACCTCTTCTGCGCCACACTTTTCCGACCGGACACCCCGGCGCGACCTTGATCACCACCGTCCCGTGCGCGGTCTCCAGGGGCAGTTCACCGCCGAGCAGCGCGATTGCCCACGGAACCCGGATGGTGACCCAAACGTCACTCGGTGGCGGCGGCGGTGGTGGCGGCGGCGGCGGCGGCGGTCGCGGCGGTGGCGGCGGCGGTGGTGGTCGCGGCGGCGGCGGCGGCGGTGGCGGCGGTGGTGGTGGCGGCGGTCGCGGCGGCGGCGGCGGCGGCGGCTCCGCTCGGCGTCGGATCCCCTCTCGCTCCGCCTTGATGGCCTGATAGGCCTCGTTGATCCTCGACGCTAAGGCCGCCACTTGAGAGTTACCCGGATGGCGGTCCGGGTGCCAGGCGCTCATGAGCCGTCGCCACGCGCCGCGTATCTCTTCGTCCGTGGAGAACGGGCTCACACCGAGGAGCGCATACTTGCCCAACACCGCCCGCAGGATACACCAGGCCCCCGCCGCTCGTATCAACCTGTGCGCAACGTCGACTCAGGCTCGTCCGCGCGCTCATTGGCGATAGCGCGCCCCTCCGCTCGACGGATAACGCGCCGCTCGCGTCTGCGCCGCGGGCTCTTTATGGACAAGGCTCGACCCGCACAAAGTCCCACGCACAGCGACCTCGACCGCGCCAAGCACGAGGGCAAGGCCGTGATGTTCTTCGCCACCGACGACCCCCCGGACGACCTCGACGAGCGACGATTCGTCGCCCCGACTTCAATGCGTGATGTCGAGCCGAGCACCCACCTGTGGCTCCGCCTCGCCCACCTGGATGAGAGGCGCTAATGTCCAAGCCCGACAACTGCCCACCTCCACCGGAACGCCCCCCAGCCCACTGATCGGCTGCAATCCCACGAATTCGGGCGTTCTGGTGGGGGGGGGGAGTTTTTTCAGGGGTCAGCAGGCTTCGGGAACGAAGGTCTGGTCAGGCAAAATCCAGCCAAAATCGAGCGGGTCGATCGGGGCCCTCGGAGCGCTGCTCACTGTTCTTCGGGAGACGTACGGGTTGTCGCAAGACCTACGTACCCCGAAGGAGCCCTCCTTTCCCAAATTCACGCGCGGAAACGCGCTTTGTCATTGGGAGTTTCGTCGTCTAAAAAGAGCCGAAGCTGTGTGACATCGGAGAGGTTCGCGCCTTCGAGGTTCGCGCCTTCGAGGTTCGCGCCTTCGAGGTCCGCGCCTTCGAAATCCGCGCCGTAGAGGTTCGCGCCTTCGAGGTTCGCGCCTTCGAGGTTCGCGCGTTCGAGGTTCGCGCCGCGGAGGTTCGCGCCTTCGAGGTCCGCGCCGTAGAGGTCCGCGCCTTCGAGGTTCGCGCGTGTGAGGTTCGCGCGTGTGAGGTTCGCGCGTGTGAGGTTCGCGCGTGTGAGGTTCGCGCGTGTGAGGTTCGCGCGTATGAGGTCCGCGCGTATGAGGTTCGCGCCACGGAGGTTCGCGCGTATGAGGTTCGCACCATCGAGGTTCGCGTTGTAGAGCCCCACGTCGGTGAGGTTCGCGTCGGTGAGGTTCGCGCCTTCGAGGTTCGCACCGCGGAGGTTCGCGCCGTAGAGGTTCGCGCCGTAGAGGTTCGCGCCGCGGAGGTACGCGCCGCGGAGGTCCGCGTGAGCTCCAAAAAATCCTATCAGGTGGGAACCCATCTCGACAGAAATTCCGGGAGCCACAATCTCCGGGGGCTCCTTTACAGCGACAAGCCACCAAGCAACAATGGTCAAGAGCACAGCGCCATCCCCGATCTCAAAGGGTTTCTTGAGACGAAGGCCCATGTAGCAACCGATTGAGAGGGCTGATTGACGCACCAGCGTTCGTACATCGTTTTTGAAGGTTGGGTATCGTGGTACTCGGATCGCCCGGATGGACTCGTCGGCGACTGTCATCCTTGCCCATTCGAACAGTTCTTTGCGATCCCTTTCCTCCCATCCGTTCAACAGTTCACACAGGAACGCAAAGACGCGCGAGTCTGCGAAAGTTAGCGGGGCGCCGGTCAGTTTGTCCTCTAGGTCTTCGCGCGTTCTTGGGTTGGCATCACAGAGCTGCCGCAACTGCCGCTCCCAGTAGCGGGCGACCGCGAATTCCATGAACGAACGGTGTCCGAACAAGAATTGCTGGTGCTCGCTGGCCAGTTGAGCCTGCATGCTGAGCAGCAACCCGACACTGACCTGCTCCAGCAGCACCCCGGACAGGCTCAATTCTTCTATGAGCAAGTGGTCGATGTCGTGACGCGACAACACAGCGCTAGAAAATTCCTTGCGCATTGCTTCCCATGCGATGCGGTCCATCAGCCACTGCATCGCCTCGATCGCGCGCTCACGGCCTTCAGCTTGGTCATAGTAGGGTTGAAGCTCCTTGCATTTGACCAGGGCATCCCGTGCTTGCTCCGCGGCGTCGCGAATTTTTGGGTGTTTCTCGCCTCCTTCTTCATATTTGCCGGCGGCGAGCGTCTTGAAGAAAGACTCGTAGATGTGGACCTGCGGGATCGCGCCGGTCCTGACCTTGTACTTCGGCCAGATCAGGGTGAGCATGAACAGGAGGATGGGGACCGCGGCGAGTTCGGTGAGCCCGTGCGTCGCCAGATCTTCGTCGGACGGCGTCTCCCGCGGCCAGGCCCACAGCCACGTGCGGGTCTGTTCACTGGTGAAGCTCTGGATGTGCACATGGGGGATCGCGGGCCGACCGGCCTCGGTGTCGAAGCGCGGCAGCGCCTGCGGCCGCGAGAACACGATGAAGCGCTGCTCATCGCAGGCCTCGTCGAAGAGATCATCCACGAGCTCCTTGATCTGGCGTTCGCTCAGATTGATTTCATCGAGGCCGTCCAGCAGGTAGACGGTGCGTTGCTCCGTCGGGGGCGGCGCGAGGGCTTCGTCCTGAAGCCTCACCGACACCCCGATCGCCTCTGCGCGGCGTTTCAGGGCCCTGCGGACCATCGTCTCGAGCTTGAGCTCGTTCGAGGCGTCGCTGGCGCAGCGAATGTGGATCGGGAAGACGCGCTCCCTGGTCGGCGTCGGGGAAGCGTCAAGGAACGCCGCGGCCCACTGCCAGGCCAGCGTCCGGGCTGTCAGCGACTTGCCGTGCCCGAAGTCGGCGCTGACGAAGATCACACGATGGTCCTTGAGCAGGTCCTTGAGCAGCGCGAGCACAGGCTCGGTCCTCTTGTGCTCGCCGCGGCCAAGGGTGGCGGTCGGCTCGACATAGGTCGTGCCGAGCGGCAACTCGGGGATGCCCTCCGACGTATCCACCCCGGCGAAGACGTGCTGATAACGCCAGGAGGCCATGTCTGCGAGCAGGAGCTCGCGTAGCGCCTCGCCCCGCGGGGCTCCGTCCGCGAGCCGGGTGCGCAGCTCCGCATTGCCGGCGCGGGCCATCGCGGCGCGGAAGGCCTGCGTAAACCCGCGCTCGAAGGCGAGCACGTCTCCCTCCTGGTCTAGGGGCAGCAAGGCGGCCCCTCCGGGGGTCGCCTCATGGGCCGTGAAAGCCTGCCACAGGGCCTTGTACATGTGGCTGGCGGTAGGGCTCTCGAGCCAGCCGGTGCTGGGCAGGAGCGGCGCGGGGCTTCGCTGCAACAGGTCGAGGGCAAAGGTGACGGCGGCCTCGACCTCGGCCTTGCGCTCCCTCACCCAGGCCGGCGCGAACCATTTTCCCCACTTGCCGCCGTCGCCGACCATCCCCTGGTTGCCGCCCCAGTAGGTCGCCAGCGCTTCGCCGAAGCAGGCCACGTGCACCGCCCACAACTGAACAGCGGTCTCGGGCTGGGCAGTTGCGGGCCCCAGGTGCTTCAGCAGCCCGCCCAGCGTTGTGACGGCGTCGCGGTTGAGCTCGAGCAGCTTCGCCAGCCAGCCCAGGCGATCGTTAGATGGCCAGGCCGACCAGCCGTCCCAGATGGCCAGCTTCAGGCCGCTCGACAGCAACTTGATGGAGGACGAGACGAGGGCGAGCGTCACCGGGTCGGGCATGGCTCGGGGAGCATACACGTGCATGCACGGAGACAGGGTCGCATTGCTGGAGCTACCCGGCGAGCAGGAGGGGAGAGCGCGGTCGGGGGATTTTGGCACGGTCCTGGGGGCGAGGGGAAGCGCGATTGCTCGTTCCCGGGGGTCGTTTGCGGGCGATCATGCGCATCACGCTCGCTCCTCGGCTCGGAGCCGTCAAGAGCGAAGGCGCGCGTGAGGAGATCGCCGCGGAGTATCGAGCGCGGAAACTCACTTTGGCATACGGTCCCCTCCGGGCATCCCGCTCCGTGTATGAGAACTGTCACTTAACGCCCGACGCGGGCCCCATCCTCGGTCCCCCGGAGCCGTCCACAGTCGCGGTACTCTGCCCCAACAAGATGGTGTCCGAGCCCGCCCGCGCCAGAGTTCGCGTCCCCGACGGCGACGTGGACGCCCTCCTCGCAGCCCAATGTCTCGTCGCGTGGGGAGGAGAGACCGCGCGGCTCGGCTGGTGGCGGTGCGACCTCGTCAGCCGCTACGGCGGCTTCGACCTCTTCTCGCGCCTTACCCCGCACACGACCCCGTGGGTCCTCCTCCAGGCTGCGCGGGAGACCGCGCGCCGTCACGACGCCGAGCGGCGCGCGCAAAGCGGCGACGCCGACACCAAGCTGACCCTCTTCCACCTCGGTTTCGAGCGCGACGAGCAGGTCGACGAGCGCCTCCAGCATCACAAACGCGGCGGCAAGTCTCCGACCGCAGTCCTCCCGACCCTCCGCGACTTTATCCGCCTTCCCACGGGCGACGACGACAGCGACGACGACCCCTTCGACCGCGAGAGTTTCGAGCGTTTCCTGCGACTCGATACCGCAAAATACGTCATCGAGCCTGTCGGCCGCCGCCTGACCGGCGCTCCGCCTGCCGAGCTCCCCGAGCTCGTCCGACAGCTCCTCGCCGCTCTCGTCCCGCTCTCCGACGAGTACCCCCTCCCGTACTACCGGAGGAAGCCTTGAGCGTACGGCCCGCCGAGGAGACGCGGGTCCACACCCGCCTCCTCAAGTCGACCCTGGAGACCGAGGACGCGCGGGCCTACTGGCAGCGCGTCGACCCCGAGCATCTGCCCGTCGAGCCGCGCACGGCCTTCGACGCCTACTGGTTCGGCGCCCGCAGCATGGCGCGCATCGAGATCCTGCTCAGCAACTTCCGCGCCCGCTTCGACGCCTTCCCGGCCGCCCTCCGCGTCCTGCACAACTGGCACGACATGGATCCGGGCACCCGCCGCCTGATCTGCCACTGGCACCTCCAGCTGAGCGACCCGCTCTACCGCGCCTTCACCGGCGCCGCGCTGCCCGCCCGACGCGTCAGCCCTCGCCCCGAGCTCACCGGCGCCGTCGTCCTCGCCTGGGTCGAGGAGCACGGCCCCGAGCGCTGGACTATGGCCACCAAGATCCAGTTCGCCAGCAAGCTGCTCTCCGGCGCCTTCGCTACCGGCCTGGTGACTACCAACCGAGATCCTCGCCCGCTCGCCTGGCCCCGCGTGGACGACGACGCGCTCACGTACCTGCTCTACCTCCTGCGCGAGATCGACTTCGCCGGCACCCTGCAGGACAACCTGTATCTCGCCTCGGTCGGCCTCGACGGCGATCTGCTCGGCGCTCGCCTGCGCTCCCTCTCCGCCCTCGAGTTCCGCAGGCAGGCCGACCTCGTCGACTTCGGCTGGCGCTACCCCGATCTCATCAGCTGGGCCGCCGCCACCATCGCCCCGTCCCTCGCGCACACCCTCGTTACGGCCCAGTCGGCCTGATCGGTGTATTGGTCATGACCCTCCCGCTATTCACACCGTTGCCCGAGCCCTTCGCCTCGCTGCGCAACGACCTCGTGCACAAGGACGGCCCGCAGATCAGCACGATGCGCAACTATCGCTTCGCCATCGCGCTCTATCCCCCCGAGGACGAGCTCCGCGTCCGCGGCTACGTCCAGACCCTCTCTCGCGAGCTCATGCGCGACGGCTGGGTCGTCCTCACCATCGACCTCTACAAGCTCCTCCTGGACCGGATCCGGGCCCTCGGTGACACCTGGATCCGCCGCGTCACCGAGATGGAGCGAGCCACCAGCGGCCAGAGCCACGAGCGCGCGATTACCTATCTCCAGGGCAAGCTCGCCCCGATGATCGAGGGCCCCGACGGCCTCGCCGCCGATTGCAGCCGGATCCTCCGCGAACACGCCGAGCACGACCCCGAGCGCGCCTCCCGGACCGTCGCCCTGATCGGCCGCGCCGGCGCCCTCTTCCCGTTCCTCAGCTCCTCCGCGCTGCTCCGTTACCTCGACGGCCGGACCGCCGGCATCCCCGTCGTCCTGCTCTACCCCGGCAAGCGGACCGGCCCGACCAGCCTCTCGTATATGGGCGTGCTCCCCGCCAACTCCGACTATCGACCGAGGATCTACGCATGACGCTGCCCGTGAAACTCCGCGACATCTTCGCATCCGAGGTCACCCGCCCCATCGCCCCCGTCGTGTGGTTCCACGAGACCAGCCCGGACAAGCTCCAGGCCGAGGTCGACGAATACATCATCACCGGCGGCTGGCCCGAGGGCGAGCGTCGCCGCCGCGTGCCCAACGGGATCCACGAGCAAGCCGTCAAGCTGCTGACCGCGATCGCCCAGGAGCTCGACCGCAAGGACCGCGTCGACCTCCCCGTCGCCTGGATCTCCGGCTTCTACGGCTCCGGCAAGTCGAGCTTCGCCAAGCTCCTCGGCCTCGCGCTCGACCGCACCGCGCTGCCCGGCGGCCGCTCGCTCGCCGCCGCCCTGCTCGACCGCGACACCTCGCCCAGGCGCCAGGAGCTCCGCGACGCCTGGGATCGCCTGCTCGCCAAGATCGAGCCGATGGCCGTCGTCTTCGACCTCGGGGGCCTGTCCCGGGGCAACGAGCACGTCCACTCCGTCGTCGTCCGCCAGCTCCAGGCCCGCCTGAAGTATTGCAGCAAGGACGCGATCGTCGCCGACTTCGAGCTCGACCTCGAGCGCGACGGCAAGTACGCCCGCTTCCTCGAGGTCGCCCAGCAGGCGCTCGGCAAGCCCTGGTCCGAGGTTAAGGACATGGAGCTCGCAGAGGAGGACTTCTCGCTCGTCATGCACAAGATGGAGCCCCAAAAATACCGCGATCCCATGTCGTGGTATTCGAGCCGCTCCGGCACCCGCCGCCACACCGAATCCGTCCAGGACGCCGTGCGGGCGATCGCCGACATGCTGCGCTTTCGCAGCCCCGCGTCGACCGTCTTCTTCGTCATCGACGAGGTCTCGCAGTTCGTCCTCGGCAACAAGCCCCGCGTCGACGCCCTGCGCGCCTTCGCCACCGCCCTCGGCGCCGAGCTCGGCGGCAAGGCCTGGCTGTGGGCCCTCGGCCAGCAGAAGCTCGACGAGCAGGCCGACGACTCCTTCCTCGTGTGGGCCAAGGACCGCTTCCCCGCGAAGCTGCGCGTCCACCTCGAGCCCACCAACATCCGCGACGTCGTCCATCAGCGCCTGCTCCGCAAGAAGCCCGAGCTCGAGGCCGACCTGCGCCGCCTCTATCAGGAGCATCAGGCCGGGCTCAAGCTCTACGCCTACGACTGCGCCGAGCTCACCGAGGAGGAGTTCGTCGAGGTCTACCCGCTGCTCCCCAACCACGTCGAGCTGATCGGCGAGATCACCAGCGCGATGCGCTCCTCCGCCCTCGCCCAGGGCGACGCCCACGCGATCCGCGGCCTCCTCCAGATCCTCGGCGAGCTGTTCCGCAGCAGCCAGGGCCTCGCCGACGCCGACGTCGGCGCGCTGATCACCTTCGACCAGATCTACGACGTCCAGCGCACCGCCCTCAGCTCCGACACCCAGAACAGCATGAGCCGGATCTTGAACCACTGCGCCAGCGACGGCTCCGGCCTCAAGGTGCGCGTGGCCAAGGTCGTCGCCCTGCTCGAGCTCGTCCAGGAGAAGAGCGACAAGTATCGCACCGACGCCAGGCTCGTCGCCCAGTGCCTTCACGACGGCCTCGGCCGCGGCAATCAGGTCAGCGAAGTCGCCGAGGCCCTCGAGGCCCTCCACCGCGCCGGCCTCCTCAGCTACGCCGAGAAGACCGGCTACAAGATCCAGTCGACCGCCGGCGAGGAGTGGGACCGCGAGCGCCGCGAGATCGGCGTCGGCCGCGAGATCGTCGCCGAGATCACCCAGGAGGCCCTCAAGTACCTCATGGGCAAGCCGACCCGCCCGCGCCTCGACGAGCGCTCGTTCCGCTGGGAGGGCCGCTTCTCGGACGGCCGCCAGATCGACGACGCCGTGATCGTCGACCCCCGCGACGACGCCCCGATCACCGTCGACTTCCGCCTGCTCTTCGACCTCGACGAGCGTCAGCCCGAGCGCTGGGTCCGCAGCAACGACCCGCGCCTGCACGACCGCCTCGTCTGGCTCTGCGGCGAGACCGACCAGCTCGAGGAGCGCGCCGCCGACCTCGCCCGCGCCCGCGAGATGGTCCGCAAGTACGAGCCGCGGCGCGAGTCCCTGCAGGCCGAGCGCAAGCTGCTCCTGCAGCAGGAGAAGAACCGCATCGAGGATCTGGTCACCCAGATCCGCCAGCTCGTCGCCCGCACCTTCCTCTCGGGGCAGATCTACTTCCGCGGCGAACCGACCCGCCCGGCCGACATCGGCGACAGCTTCGAGCGCGCGCTCGAGACCGTCGCGGGCCGCAATCTCCGCAAGATCTACCCCCACCACATCGCCACCCAGGTCGCCCCCGCCGAGCTCGAGCAGATCCTCAAGCTCCAGCTCACCGGGCCGCCCGAGAAGTTCCTGCCCGGCGAGCTCGGGATCCTCGCCCTCGACGCCGGCCGCTTCGTCTTCGCCTGCAGCGGCACGGTCCCGACCCGCGTCCTCGAGTACGTCACCAGCGAGGGCGCCGCCTCCGGCCAGGCCCTGCTCGCCCACTTCGGAGGCCCCCCCTACGGCTACACCGCCAACGTCCTGCGCGCCTGCGTCCTCGGCCTCCTGCGCGCCGGTCGGCTCAAGGCCCGCACCGAGGGCGGCACCACGATCACCGACCTCCGCGACGCCGGCGCACACGACACCTTCGAGAAGGACCGCAACTTCCGCCGCTCCACCTTCAGCCCCGCCGACGACGACCCGATCGGCGTCCCGGTCCGCGCCAGGATCTGCGACTTCTTCAAAAAATCTTTCGGGCACGAGATGGACCGCGACGACAGCATCATCGCCGACGCGGTCGCCCATCACTTCCCGCTCCAGGGCCCGCGCCTGCGCGTGGTGCTCTCGCGCCTCGCGCAGCTCCCCGGCAGCCCGCCGCCGCCCGCGGCGCTCACCCGCCTGCAGGACGCGCTCGAGCAGTGCCTGCGCGAGATCCGTCAGACGCAGCCGACCCTCAAGCAGGTCAAGAAGCACCTCGACGTCCTGCGCGAGGGCATCCAGCTCCTCGGCATCTATGAGTCCGACCTGTCCCCGAACGCCATCGAGGCGGTGCGCGAGGCCGCCCGCGTCCGCGACCACCACGCCGCTCAGCTCGCGGCCACCGGCGCCCTCGACGACGAGCGCAACGCGGCGCTGCGGCGCATCGAGGCCCACCTCGCCGCCGAACGACCCTGGCGTGAGGTCAGCGCCCTCGACGGCGATCTCCGCCTCCTCCGCGACGCCTACACCGCCGAGCGCCGCCGCCTCCTGCAATGGCAGGAGCAGGAGGCGGAGCGCGCCCGCGCGGCGATCAAGACCCAGCCCGGCTTTAGCACCCTGACCTCCGAGCAATCTCACCGCGTCCTGCGCCCCTTCGCCGCCGCCCTCACCACCACCGGCGTCGACGCGATCGCCCCATCGCTGCGCGAGCTCTTCGAGACGTTTAAAATTGCCCTCGAGCGCGCCACCGCCGAGGCTCAGGAGCACTTCGAGCGCATCCTCGGCGAGCGCGAGGGCCCGATCTTCGTCCCCGTGGAGCTCAACCTCAGGAACCGTCGCGTCGCCACCGAAGCCGACGTCGAGGCGCTGCTCGCCGAGATCCGCGAGACACTGCTCGCCCAACTCCGCGCCGGCACCCGGGTCCGCCTGACCTGAAACGAGGTCCAGCATGCTTGAACACCTCAGCCTACAGAACTTCAAGAGCTTTAAAGACGCCGACTTCGATATTGGTCGGCTCACTCTCATCGTCGGCACCAACGCCTCGGGCAAGAGCAACATTCGCGACGCCCTTCGCGTGCTCCATGGCGTCGGGCTCGGCTATCCGCTTGCTGAGATCCTCGGCGAGAAGTATGGCCCCGGCGGGATCCTCACCTGGCGGGGGATCCGAGGCGGCGCTCGAGAGGCGGCGAGGTTCGGACACTCGCGCTTCATGTTGGGCTGCACCATCCTCGTCGCGGAGCAGCCACTGCTCTATCGCATCGCCATCGATTTGTCCGATTCGACAGGCCCTCAGGTCGCCGAAGAGTCGCTGTGGCACGCCAAGAGCGAGGCGTTCATCTGGGACACCAACCCAACCGACGATCCCGTCGAGCAGCACAACGAGCACGCTCTCCGCGTTCGATTCCCGCGCGGAGGTCGGCACAAGGCCCATGGTCCTGTAGCCCCGTTCTCGCCCAATCGACCGCTGGTGGTCCAGATCGCTGGAGGCACCCCCCCCCCTGCCGCGAAGAAGGCCAGCGAGGACGTCCTTGATGCCCTCCGCGGCATCCGCTTCCTCGACCTCGACCCGGACGCAATGCGCGTGCCCTCACAGCCCGGGCAGGTCATCCTCGGCGACCGCGGAGAGAACCTCTCCTCGGTCTTGCAGGCGATCTGCAACGACAAGCAGCGCCGTGTGACCCTCCTTGAGTGGCTCCGCGCGCTCACCCCCATGGACGCCATCGACTTCGAATTCATCCCCGACTTCAGCGGCCGCGTGCTCCTCCACCTCGTCGAGTCGAGCGGCGCCAAGGTCTCCGCTGTGAGCGCCAGCGACGGCACCCTGCGCTTCTTGGCCTTGATCGCCGCGCTCCTCAGCCCAGACAGCGGCCGCATCTACTTCTTCGAGGAGTTTGACAACGGCATCCATCCGACGCGCCTCCACCTGCTCCTGCAACTCGTCCAGCAGGTCTGCAAGCAAGAGGCCGTACAGGTCATCGGTACTACCCACAACCCCGCCATGCTCGCCTTCCTTGAGGAGGACGCGCTGAACCACGCCCTGCTCGTGTATCGGCACGACAGCTCCGGCTCGCGTGTGCGCAAGATCGCCGACCTCCCCAATCTGCGTGAGATCCTCAAGACCCAGGACCTCGGCCGCCTCCACGCCACCGGCTGGCTCGAGAACGCCGCTATCTTCAGCGAGGCCGACGATGACGATGCGGACACGGAGGGGGTGGGCTGATGGCCGTCAACGTGCTCATTATCCCCGAAGATTTTAGAAAGGACCAGTACGTCCTCCGCCCAATCGTTGAGGCCATGATGAAGGCCCACGGCATCAAGGCTCGGGTCAACGTCTGCACCGATCCGCTGCTCGGTGGCATCGGCGAGGCGCTCAAGTGGGAGCGACTCGTGCAGATCCTCGACCAGTACCGCGGCATGGTCCGACTGTTCCTCCTGCTCGTCGACCGCGACTGCGATGCCAATCGCCGCATCAGGCTCGACAACCTCGAGGCCAAGGCGAAGCAGCACCTCGGTGCCGCGGACAAACTCCTCCTCGCCGAGAACGCCTGGCAGGAGGTCGAAGTCTGGGCCCTCGCAGGCCAGCGCAACCTTCCACCCGCCTGGAAGTGGCGCGAGGTCCGAGAGCACCGGGAACCAAAGGAACACTATTATGATGTGTACGCGGAACAGCGCGGTCTCCTTCGCGGACCTTACGAAGGTCGACAGACGATAGCCAGCGAGTCCGCGCGCAACTACGATCGCCTCCTCCAGCTCTGTCCGGAGGACCTCGGGACCCTCCATCAGCGCGTCGGGGCCGCCCTGGGGACCGTGCCGTGACCATGACCCCCGAGGCCAAGAAGGCGCTCTCGGCCGCGATCCGCGGCCTGCGCGCGCACCTGCTCGACGGGCTGCACAGCGAGACCGAGCAGACCTATCACCTGTCGATCGACGCCGCGAAGGCCGGGCTCGACGAGGTCGCCCGCGAACGTCGCGCCCGCCTCGAGGGCTGGATCGACGAGCAAGTGCGCGCGTTGCCTGAGAAGCAGGTCCGAAAGGACAGCGATCGCGATGCCGCGAAGCAGCGCCTGCTCCGCGACGCCGAGAAGCAGGCCGCCTACACCCTGCTCGGTCGCGTCGTCATGCTGCGCCTGCTCGAAGCCGCCGGCCTCCACAAGCCCGCGCTCGTCACCGGCGCCTGGGAGTCGCGCGGCTTCAAGGACCTCCGCGCCCTCGCCCCGGGCCTCGTCCGCGGCGACCGCAGCGAGGGCTACGCCTACCTCCTCCAGCTCGTCTTCGAGGACCTCGCGACCGAGCTGCCCGGCCTCTACGGGCACGCCGGCGTGGGAGAGCTCATCCCGGTCCCGGTCGACACCTGGCGGCACGTGGTCGAGACCCTCGACGACCCTGCGCTGGCCTCGTGCTGGACCGACGACATGACCCTCGGCTGGGTCTACCAGTACTGGAACGACCCCGAGCGCGAGGCCCTCGACGCCAAGTTGCACGCGCGCGGCAAGCTCGAGCCGCACGAGATCGCCAGCAAGACCCAGATGTTCACCGAGCGCTACATGGTCGACTGGCTGCTACAAAACAGCCTCGGGCCGATGTGGCTGGCGATCTGCGCGAAGAACGAGTGGACCGCCGAGGTCGAGGCCGACGGCACCCTCGCCGCGCTCGAGGCCCGCCGCATCGAATGGCGCGCGAAGCGGGAGGCCGGCGAGGTCCCGCTGACCGAGCTGATGCCGCTGCACACCGCGGCCGAGCATCGCTGGGCCTACTACGTCCCGCAACACCTCCCCGCCGACGCCGCCACGCACGCCCCGGCGAGCATCCGCCACCTCAAGCTCCTCGACCCCGCCGTCGGCTCCGGCCACTTCCTCGTGGTCGCCTTCGACCTGCTCTTCGCGCTCTACCAGGAGGAGGCCCGCCACCGCGGCGAGGCCGATCAGCCGCAATGGACCGACCGCGCGATCGTCGAGCGGATCCTCGAAAAAAACCTCCACGGCCTCGACCTCGACCCGCGGGCGATCCAGATCGCCGCCGCCGCCCTGTGGCTCAAGGCCCGCCAGACCTGCCCCGAAGCGCAGCCCCGCCGCCTGAACCTCGTCGCCGCCAACCTCCGCCTCGCCGGTTTAAGAAATGATGACCCCGCCCTCGTCGAGCTCCGCCGCGCAGTGGAGCACGAGACGGCGATCCCCGAGAAGCTGACGAACACGATCGTCGACGCCCTCCGCGGCGCCGACCACCTCGGCAGCCTGCTCCGCATCGACCGTACCGTCGAAGCGGCGATCGACGCCTGCGAGGAGGGCCTCAGCCGGCCCGCCGGCGGTATCCAGGGCCTGCAGGGCGAATTGCTCGCAGGAACCTTTCCAAAGGAGCAGCGGACTTTGCTCGGCCGCGAGCAGGCCAAGACCACGATCCTCGACCGCCTCGAGGATTTTTTGAAGGAACACACCGGCGGCGACGACCTCGGCCTCCGCCTGCGCGGCCAGCAGCTCGCCACGGGCATCCGCTTCGTCCGCATGCTCCGTGAGGGGTCCTATCACCTGGTCGTCGGCAACCCGCCCTATCAGGGCACCTCGAAGATCGCCGACGCGTCCTATGTGCAGGAGCACTACAAAGAGGGCAAGGCCGACCTCTACGCGGCGTTCCTCCAGCGTGGCCTCCAGCTCGTGAAGACCGGCGGCGTATCGGCCATGCTGACGATGCGCAACTGGATGTTTATTAAGCAGTACGCGGATCTGCGCGAGGAGCTGCTCAAGCATCACGACCTGCGGGCGCTCGGGGACTTCGCTATCGGGGCCTTCGACGAAGTGCCGAACGACGTGCTGAGCGTCGTCGTCAGCGTGTTCCACCGCGTACCGCCGCGGACCGACGCGAGCGTGGCCCTCCAGCCCACGCCGCCCGACGACCGCTCCTACGACCGCGAGCGTACCAAACGCAAGCGCGCCGCCGCCCTCGCGCAGGACGGACGCCGCGATTTTTCCCAGTTCAAACTTCACCTCATCTCGGGGATCCCAGTTGTGTACTGGTGGTCAGCGAGCTTCCTCGACATTTACTCGAGCATACCGAAGATCGGTGAAGAGACTCCAATGGCTACGGCTCAATCTACAGGCGACAACATTCGATATCGAAGGGCGCCATGGGAGGTCCAGGCAGAGTATGCAAAGCCTCGCCGATGCCGGCACTGGTTTGCCTATATCGGCGGCGCAGACGGTGCCGCCTGGATCGAACCGATCAGGATGCTTCTAAATTGGCAGACGCAAGGGTTGCAGATTAAGCTCGACAAATCGGTCCAGCAGAATCGAGATGCCTTCACGCTGGCCAGTGAGGATATGTTTTTTCGGCCCGGCCTGACATTTCCAAAGATTGGACACGAATTCTCTGCACGCATATTCGAAGCAGAGAGCATCTTCGGAGATGCCGCGCCGGCGCTGTTCCCGTCTGACACCGACAACGCCTTATGCCTCCTTAACAGCTCATATGCGAAGAATATATTATCGTCTTTAAATCCGACCGTTAACTTCAATCTGGATGATGTCGAGCGACTTCCCTCGCTCAAGATCGCCCAATCATCGGCGATTGTCGAGGCGGTGCGGCGCGCCTTCGGCGAGCACGAATCCCACCGCGAGCCCTCCGTCGAATTCCGCCGCCCCGGCCCCTCGCCGTGGCGTCACGCGCAGGCCTGGGCGCAGCTCGCCGTTGACCGCCCCGAGGGCGCCGCCCTCCCCGAATACCACCCGGAGCACGACCCCGAGCCCGCCAGCGACTACCTCTCAAACGCGCTCGGCGTCGCGCTCGGGCGTTTCGGCGCTGACGGCCAGGGCATCCTCGACCCGACGAAGGACGACCTCGGCCACGCTCTCCCGGCCGGTATCCTCTTTTTAGACAACACCCTCACCACACACGATCACAGCGACGGCCTCGGCCACCCAGCAGCCGCGCCCCTGCACGCCGCCTGGCAGCAACACGGCCCCGCGATCGCGCCGGGCGACGACCTGCGCGGTTACCTCTCCGCAGGCTTTTTCGACCTCCACCGCAAGATGTACGAGAACCGGCCGATCCACTGGCCGCTCTCCTCCGAAAAGCGCACCTTCGTCGCCTGGGTCACGATCCACCGCTGGACCGCCAACACCCTGCGCACGCTGCTCGCCGACCACCTCATCCCGCGCCTGACCCGCCTCGAGGGCGAGCTCGCCGACCTCCGCGCCGCCCGCGAAGGCGGCGACAAGAAGACCGCCCGCGCCGCCGACAAGCGCTTCGCCCAGGTCAAGAAGTCGCGCGACGAGCTCGCGGCCTTCATCGCCGCCGTCGAACAATGCGCCGAAAAGGGCCCCCCGCCCGAGGGCCCGAAGTGCCCGCCACGCGCCGTCGACGCCCGCTATGTCCCCGACCTCGACGACGGCGTGATGATCAACAGCGCCGCCCTGTGGCCCTTGCTGGCCCCGCAATGGAAGGATCCGCGCAAGTGGTGGCGCGAGCTCGCCAGCGCCGACGACAAGAAGGACTACGACTGGTCGCACCTGGCGATGCGCTACTGGCCCGACCGCGTCGACGCCAAGTGTAAGCAGGACCCCTCGCTCGCGGTCGCCCACGGCTGCTTCTGGAAGTACCACCCGGACCGCGCCTGGGCCTGGGAGTTGCGCCTCCAGGACGAGCTCACCCCGGACTTCCGCATCACCGAGGCACCTTACCGCGGCGATGGCGGCGACGCGGCCCACCGCGCCGACTTCCTCGCCACCCGCGGCGCCGAGGCCGTCGGCCTGCTCCAGACCGAGCTGCTCCGCCGCCTCCGCAAGCACAAGCGCCCGCTCGCCACCTACACCCTGCAACACACCGGCCTGTGGTCCGCCCACCCGGAGTCCTGCTGGAACCTTGAGCACGCCGTCATGCACAAGCAAAGAGTGCCCTTCGTCCTCCTCGCCGACGACGAGCCCGCCGCCCGCGCGGCCTTCTACACCGAGCACCCAAGGGCCATTGGCGAGCGCGACAACCTGCTCGAGACCTTCGCCCAGAGCGACATGTTCCCGCCCACCGCCGACGAACCGGACGACGACGCCGCGGCCGACGACGACACCGGCGACGACGAGGAGAACGCATGAAGGACACCCTCGGCCCCGTCTCCGCCGCCCTCGCGGCCGACCTCCAGGACCTCACCCGCCAGCACGGCTTCGTGCTCTGGCCCGACCGCCCGGGCGCGTTCACGGACTTCGTTGACCGCCTGCTGCGCCGCCGCGACGCCGGCGAGCTCCCCTTCGACCTGGTAGCCTACCGCGGCAGCTTCCTCGATCTCATGCTCGAGCTCGAGCCGCGCGTCGGCGGCGTCGCCAAGCGCCCGCTCCTGATCCACCTCCCGGGCTTCGACGAGGCCACCGCCCGCGACACCCCGCTGCTCGAGCTGCTCTGCGTCGGTCACTGCTTCTCCAAAGTACTCGCCGACGTCGTCACCGACGCCGCCGTTGAAAAGGTCCCGCCCGCGTCGATCGCCGAGCTCTGCGCCCGCGACGACCTCACCCTCGACGAGGCCGACGCCTGGCTCGCGCTGCGCCTCGCCGGCCAGCAGGCGGGCGAGCTCGGCCGCCTCCACGCCCTGCGCCTGCCCGACGTCGTCGACGACCTCTTACGCCCGCGCGGCGTGTTCACCGAGCTCGCTGCCGAGCGCGACGGGCCGCTATGGCAGTACCTGTCCGCAAGGTCAGGTGTCAATATGGCCTGGCGCGACGCCTGCGTCCCCGCGGACCCCGTGCGCGCCGAGGACCTCGCCTTCGCCGTCGCCAGCTGGGCGTTGTGCGTCGAGTACGTCCACGACCTCAAGCACCGCGAGCCGACCGACGAGCGCCTGCGAGTGATGGACACCCTCCCGCGCCCGGTGATCGAGGCCTGCCGCGAGCTCGCCGCCCACCTCCGCGCCCGCCCCGACGACTTCTACCGCCGCACCGCCGACGAGACCGAGCGCCGCATCGAGGCCGAGATCAAGGCCGCCAAGGCGGAGGACCTCGGCGACATCGACACCTTCCGCTTCGAGGAGGACAAGGTCCTCACCGCCGCCCTCGAGGCCCTCACCGCCGCCCGCTGGGACGCCGCGAGCACCTGGGCCGAGATGCGCCTGCGCGGCCCCTCGTTCTGGCTCCGCATCGAGCCGCCGCGCCAGCTCGCCTGGGAGCTCGTCCGCGACGTCGCCCTCCTCGGCCAGGCCATCGTCGCCGCCGGCGACCGCCTCGGCGAGCTCGGCAGTGTGGACGAGGCCGTCGCCCGCTACACCAGCCACGGCGCCGCAGTCGACCGCGCGCACCGCCACCTCGAGCGCCGCCGCGGCGCCATCTCGACCACCACCCCCTACTACGAGCGCCTGCGCGAGCGCCTCGACGCCGCCCGCCAGCGCTGGTCGACCTGGGCCGACGCCTGGGCCCGCGACTTCAACGCCCTCTGCCGCGCCCACGGCTTCCTCCCGCAGCCCGCGCTGCAGCAGCGGACCCTGTTCGAGGATGTCGTCAAGGTCATGTCCCGGGAGCCAGGCACGACCGCGCTGTTCGTTGTCGACGCGCTGCGCTTCGAGATGGCCGAAGAGCTGTTCGCCAGCTTCGACACCGGCACCGCCACCACCGCCCACCTGCGCGCCCGCCTCGCCGAGCTGCCGACCGTCACCGAGGTCGGCATGAACATCCTCGCCCCCATGGCCGGCCCCGGCGGCCGCCTGCGCCCGACCTTCGACGGCCGCAAGATCAAGGGCTTCCACACCGGCGAGTACAACGTACACGACCCCGAGACCCGCCAGCGGGTCATGTTTGCTCGCGTCGAAGGCACGCGCTGCCCGTGGATCCCGCTCGACGAGATCGTCGCCCGCACCGCCGACTCCCTGCGCCAGGCGATCCGCGGCGCCAACCTCGTCGTCGTCTCTAGCCGCGAGATCGACGACCTCGGCGAGGCCGACACTGCGTTCGTTAGCCTCGCATCCTTCGACGTCGTGCTCCACCGCCTGCGCGCGGCCTGGGCGCTCCTGCGCGAGGCCGGGGTACGTCGCTTCGTGATCACCTCGGACCACGGCTTCCTCCTCCTCAGCGACCCCACCCGCACCCCGCACGGCCGCAAGATCGATCCCCGCCAGCGCTGCGTGCTCGACCCCGTCGGCGCCGACCGACCCGGGGCCGTCCGCGTCACCCTCGCCGACCTCAAGTACGACGACTCCAACCTGTCCCTGTACATGCCCGAGGCGACCGGCGTGTTCGACACCGCCCAGCGCCCGAGCTTCGTCCACGGCGGCAACAGCCTCCAGGAGCGCGTGATCCCCGTGATCACCCTCGAGCACCGCGCCGGCGCCGGCGGCAGCCAGGCCCGCTATCGCGTCACCGTCGAGCCGCGCGGCGGCGTCACCGATATGCACTGCCTGAAGATCCGCCTCGAGCCCGACGACCAGGCCACGCTCATCTATGTCGGCCCCACCGAGCTAGAGCTGTCGCTGCGGGTCCCCGAGGCTCCGGAGGTCGACGTCGAGCTGCGCTCGGTCCGCGGCGGCGCCCGCCTGGCCGGCGGGGCGATCGTCGCGCCGCTGAACAGCGACTTCGAGCTCTTCTTCCACCTCAGCGGACCGACCGACGCCCGCGTCCTCGTCGAGGTCTATCACCCGACCGCCGTCGCCGACGTGATCCCTTGCGTCGCCCCCGATCGCTACGCCGTGCTCGCCGTGAACCGCGCGCCCCCGCCGAACGCACCCACGAGCGAGCCCGCGTCGCCTCCGCAGGACCCCGCCAGTGAGCCCGCGACCGCGTCGAACGCGACGACCGCACCCACTCCGGGGCCCGCCGCCGCGCCCGGGCCGGCTCCCGAACGCGAGTGGCTGCGAGCGCTCCCCGAGGGCGGCGTCCGCCGCGTATTCGCCCACCTCGCCGAGCACGGCGCGCTCAGCGAGACCGAGGTCGCGACGCTCCTCGGCGCTCCGCGCCATCTCCGCACATTTTCGCTCAAGTTCAAAGACTACGCCGCCAAGGCCCCGTTTGACGTCCGCGTGGACACGGTCGAAAACCTCCGGATCTACGTGCGCGAAGGGACAGCATCATGACCAGCCAACGCGACATCATCCACATCTTCGAGAAGCTCCGCGGCGGCGCCGTGCCCGAGCGCGCGGTCGAGACCTTCGCCGTCGGCATCGAACCACGGCGCGACGAGATCAAGCGCCAGCTCGATCTGCTCCGCCACGGCGAGGGCGCCGTCAAGTTCCTCCGCGGCGGCTACGGCTGCGGCAAGACCTTCATGGCTCGCCTCGCGCTCCTCGACGCCCAGGCCCAGGGCTTCGCCACCTCCTTCGTCGTCGTCTCCGACAACGACCTCCACTTCCACCGCTTCGACGACGTCTACCGCAAGGTCATGACGGAGCTCGGCACCTCCTCGTGCCACCGCGGCGCCCTCGGCGACATCCTCGACCGCTGGATCGCCAAGCAGGAGGCCGCCCTGATCGAGCTCGGCAACGACCCCGACGCCGAGGACTTCGACGCCAAGGTCCGCGAGCGCCTCAAGACGAGCCTCGCCAACGCCACCGGCGGCAAGGCCCCCCACGACTTCACCCGCGTCGTCCAGACGATCTTCGACCTCAAGCAGAAGGGCGAGGTCCATGAGGCCGGCGCCCTGATCTCCTGGCTGTGCGGCAGCTCCAACGTGGCCGCCGCGACCAAGAAGCTCGCCGGTATCAAGGGAGAGATCAGCGGCACCGACGCCCTCTCGTACCTCCGCGGCGTGCTCGAGATCATCAAGGCCGCCGACTACCACGGCCTCGTCATCGTCATCGACGAGGCCGAGACGATCCTGCGCATGCGCAAGGACTCGCGCCACAAGTCGCTCAACGGCATCCGCCAGATCTTCGACGCCTCCGGCTCCTACCCGGGCCTGCTGTGGATCTTCACCGGCACCCCCGACTTCTTCGACAGCCGCCAGGGCGTCGCCGGCCTCGCCCCGCTCCACGACCGCATCTGCTTCAAGAAGACCGGCCGCTTCGCCAGCCTCCGCCAGGCCCAGCTCGAGCTCACCCCCTTCGACCAGGCCCGCCTGCTCGCCGTCGCCACCTGCCTCCACGAGCGCTACCCCGCCCGCGACCGCGAGCGCCTCCAGACCAAAGTCTCCCGCGCCTTCATCGAGCGCCTAGTCGCCGATGTCACCACCGGCTTCAAGGGCGACGTCGGCGTCGTCCCCCGCCAGTTCCTCCGCGAGTTCGTCACCCAAATGGACCTCGTCGACGAACGGCTCGACTACGACCCGATGCGAGAGTACGCCTTCAAGATCGCCGACCTAACCCCGCAAGAGCAGCACCAGCTCACCGGCAAACCCCTCCTCATCGCCGACGACGCCACCGACGAGCCCGTGCTCAAAGAAGACGTGTGGTGACGGACATATCTTGGACGCAACCTACAGCCGACCTCTCCACAGGAGCAAACGATGGAAGCCCGACCCTGTCAGATCACCGAATTTTTCAACGGGACCAAGCAGATGCTCGTCCCGCTATTTCAGCGGGCGTATGAATGGAGAATCGAACAGTGGGAGACCCTATGGAGTGACATCCTGGAGCGATATGAGCAGTTCGAGAACAGTGCGAACGTCAGTCATTTCACCGGTGCGATCGTCACCGCCCCGGCGAGGTCTGTCCCCGTGGGGGTGTCGAAGTTCCTCGTCATCGATGGTCAGCAGCGCCTAACGACGATCGCGTTGCTGCTCTGCGCCCTGCGCAGCCTCTTCGACCCAGATTCGAAGCAGGCTCGGCGCATCACGAGGTTACTCCTCAACGAGGACGACGATGGCCTCGACTACTACAAACTTCTTCCGACCCAGCCGGATCGCCCCGGCTTCCAGGCTCTCCTCGAATCGCCCGACACCGCGCCGCCCTCCCATTTTAAAACCACATTCGAATTCTTTCGCAAGAAGCTGCAGGGTAAAGACTCTGACGACAAGCCGATCGATCTTTCCCGATTCTTCGATACGGTGCAGAATCGGGTCAACGTCGTGATGATCCAACTCGGCGATGTTGACGACCCCTACCTGATTTTCGAGAGCCTCAACGGCAAAGGTACCGCGCTGACCCAGGCCGATCTGGTCCGAAACTACCTGTTGCTGCGGATCCACACCCAGGATCAACAGGCCGTGTACAACCAGGAATGGCTCCCACTTCAGGATCGCCTCGGCGACAGCCTTCCTGAGTTCATTCGCCAGTACCTGATCATGGAGCGCGGCGAGGATGTCACTCGGGGAGATGTATACTCGGTCTTGAAGCGGCAGATCGCGAACCTCGCCGACAGCGCGATCCCGGCCCAGGTCGCCCGTTTGAACCAATTTTCGACGCTCTACAAGCAGATCATCGACCCCTCAACCATCCCAGACAGCGCCCGTGAGGTCCGTGAGCACCTGGCGCGCATCCAGCGATGGGAGTTGGCGACGAGTCATCCGCTCCTGCTGAAGCTGGTCGAGTCATACGGCGCAGGACGATTGACTTCCGCGAGCCTCTGCCATTGCATCAAGATGATCGAGTCTTTTGCTGTTCGGCGTGTGATCTGCGGGGTCCCCACCAACCAGCTCAAGCGTATCTTCATCTCGCTCACCAAGGACTTCGACGCAGCTCACCCGCTGGACGGGGTCCTGCGTGGATTGACCGGGGGCCAGCTCGGTCGTCGGTGGCCGAAGGACGACGAGTTTGAGAGACACTGGGTCATCTATCGCGCGTACTCAAATCCGGTCGATCGCTGCCGCTTCATCCTCGAGTCGCTCGAGCGGGCCCACCCGCACAAGGAGCCGGCCTCATTCGAGAACGTCCAGATTGAACATGTGTTGCCGCAGACGCCGAGTGAGGACTGGCGTAGCGATCTGGGACCGACGATGGATCATCAGCGCGAGACCTGGGCGCACACGATCGGTAACCTTACCCTCACGGCCTACAATCCCAAGCTATCGAATGGTGGGTTCGCTCACAAAAAGGTGATCTACGCCGAGAGTAACTTACTACTCAACCGCTACTTCGAGCCCCTCGCCAAGTGGGATGAAACAGCGATCCAGACGCGAGCACGCGCCCTCCTTGCTTTGGCAAAGCGGCTCTGGCCACGCCCGGAGACGACCCACACACCATGAACACCCCCGACCGGGACGTGGCGATAGGCCGAGGCGTTTAGCGCCAACAAACTACGCCCCAACTTGGCCGACATGCACGCCCTCGCTAGCCAGGTCGCACCATGAGCATCTTCGCCCGCCTCTCCCCGCGCCTCCAGGAGGCGATCGTCGCGCGCCTCGGCTGGACCAGCCTGCGCCCCGTGCAGGAGCTCGCCGGCGAGGCGCTGCTCGCGGGCAAGAACGCTGTAGTGCTCGCACCGACCGCCGGCGGGAAGACCGAGGCTTCGATCTTCCCGACGCTCTCGCTCCTGATGGAGCACCCCGCAGACGGCGTCGGCGCGCTCTACATCGCCCCGATCAAGGCCCTACTAAACAACCAGGCCGAGCGCCTCGGCCTGTACACTGAGATGGTCGGCCTGCGCCGCTTCGTCTGGCACGGTGACACCCCGAGCGCCGACCGAACGCGCTTCGTCCGTGAGCCGGCCGAGCTGCTCATGACGACGCCCGAGTCGCTCGAGGTCATGCTCGTCTCCCAGCGGGTCGACGCGACCAAATTGTTCCGAGACCTCCGGATCGTCATCATCGATGAGGTCCACGCGCTCGCCGGTAGCGACCGCGGCGCGCACCTGCTCAGCGTCGTCGAGCGGCTCGCGCGGCTCTCCCAGCACGACATCCAGCGGGTCGGCCTCAGCGCCACCGTCGGCAACCCCGCGCAGATCCTCGGCTGGCTGCAAGGCACCTCGCGGCGCGAGGCGACGATCGTCGACCCGCCCAAACAGCCCGCCAAGCGCCAGCTCCTCGTCAGCCACCGCCCAAGCCTGCCCGAGCTCGCCCGCGACGCCGCCCGCGTCGCGAGGGGCGTCAAGAGCCTGTTCTTCTGCCAGACCCGCAGCATGACCGAGGCCGTCGCCGAGCACATGCGCAACACTGGCACGACCGTGTTCGTCCATCACAGCGCCGTCTCCCGCGAGGAGCGGCAGCTCGCCGAAGAGAAGTTCAGTAAGGGCAGCGACGCCTGCATCGTGTGTACCTCGACGCTCGAGCTCGGCATCGACGTAGGCGACCTCGATCGCGTCCTCCAGGCCGAGGCTCCCGACACCGTCAGCTCGTTCCTGCAGCGAATGGGCCGCACAGGCCGCCGCGCCGGCCAGGCCGCCAATACGTCCTTCTTCTGTGAGACCACCGAGGGCGTTTTGCAGGCGATCGCGCTCATCGAGCTCGCGCGAGACGGGTGGGTCGAGGACATCACCCCGCAAGGTCGCTGCTGGCCCGTCTTCATTCATCAGCTGCTCGCCATGTCGCTCGCCAGCGACGGCGTCACCTTCGAGGACGCCTGGCAGCAGCTCCAGTGCGTGCCCGACTTCCGCGGGATCCACCGGGCAGAGGCCGAGCGCCTGGTCGCATGGATGCTGCGCGACAGGTCGCTGATCCTCCTCGACGGCCGCCTCCTGATCGGCCCCAAGGCCGAGCGTCGCTACGGCCGGCGTAACTTCATGGAGCTCTACGCGGTCTTCTCGAGCCCGCAGACCTACACCGTCGAGACCTCGAGCAACCAGCCGCTCGGCACCCTCAATCAGGGCTTCGTCGATCGACTGGTCGAGGGCGTGAGCTGCTTCCTGCTCAGCGGCCGTCCGTGGGCCGTGCTTTCCATCCGCCACGACGATCGCCGCATCATCGTCGAGCCCGCGCCGCGCGGCCGTCAACCGACCTGGGGCGGTATGCTGCCGCAGTTCCTCGGCGAACGACTGTGCGCGAAGATCCGAGACATCCTCGCCGCCGACGATGTCCCGCAGTACCTCACCGCCGAGGCCGCGGGTGCCCTCGCGCTGCAACGTGCGGCGATGGGCTCCTTCGCCGAGCCTGGTCGCGGCAGCATCGAGGACGCCGAAGGCGAGCTCCGCTGGTGGACCTTCGTAAGCGGCCGGATCAACCACACCCTGCGTTACGCCCTCGGCGCGCTGCACAGCGGGTGGAAGATCATCCCCGACAACTTCGTCATCAAGATCCGCGGCGAAGGCATCACCCGGCGCGATCTCCAGGAGGCGATCGACGCCATCGCCGAGCCCGAGTTCTGGGCCAATGAGCGCCTCTGGCAGGACATCGCCGACACCCTGCCGGCTTATCGCCTGAGCAAGTTCCAGCCGCTGATGCCCGCGTGGGTGGAGCGTGAGAGCCTCGCCAGCTACCTGCTCGACGTGGGCGGCGCGGCCCGCTGGCTGACTGGCCACGCGCCGAGCCGCCCCCTCGACTTCGCCGGCCCCGCGCCGGCCGAAGCAGCAACATCCGAGCCCCTGCCGGCCACCGTGGCCCCGGCCGAACCATCGCCCGCGATCCGCGAGGCGCCGGGCCGCGTCCGCTGGATCGGCACCCGCGCTGATTTCCTGGCCATGTGCGACAGCCTCAAGCGAGAGACCCTGCTCGCGTTGGACGTCGAGACGACGATGTACACGCACATCCTGTGCCTGATGCAGATAGCGTGCGCCGACGCGGTCTACCTCGTCGACGCGCTGTCGGTCACCGACCTCGCCCCGATCGCCCCGATCCTGAGCGACCCGGCGATCATCAAGGTCATCCACAACGCCACCTTTGAGCGCACTACCCTCAAGCGTTACGACCTAGAGATCGAGGGTGTCGTCGACACCCTCGTCGTCTCCCGCCGGCTTCGCGGCAAGAACGTCGGTAGCCACAGCCTCAAGGCGGTGTGCGCCCGCGAGCTCGGCGTCGAGATGGACAAGACCAACCAGACCAGCGACTGGACCCAGCGCCCCCTGAGCGCGTCACAGCGCGCCTACGCCGCCCTCGACGCCGAGATCCTCCTGCACCTCCATGCCCACTTCGGCGCCCCGACGCCTGACACGCTGAGCCCGCAGACTCACCTGCCCAGAGCGTGAAGCGCGACCCGACGAGTCGTCGGCAGGGATGCGGTAGGCTCTGCCCTTTGAGAGGAACTTCATCGTCCGGGAGCAGGCCGCGCCCGTTCGTCGCCGTGCAGGAGATCCGCGAACTTGCCGCGTTCTCGCTTACTTCCCCTCGATTTCGCGGCTACGCTGCTCCACGAGAAAATAGCACATGCCAAGCGCAAAATTGCGACCGAGCCTCGTCATCTCTCGATGCCAGACCGGATCAAGCCACCGGTGAGAGGAGTACATCATCGCCTGACCCCGTCGGTGCGCTGCCGTGCCACAGCGTCGATGGATGCTCGGCGCCGCGAATGGCTCGCTCTGCACTTAATCGCCAGGCGCACTCCTCCGGTCAATGCAGTCATACTTGCCATAGATCGTACCAAGAAGAAGCTCCATGTTCTCTACAATCCGCCGTATGCCGACCACACGGGCCTGAGGGATGCCATCAGGATAGCGAAAGCCGGTGCTTTTGGGATCAATGGTGGTCCACTCGGCAATCCAGCGGCGCAAATCTTCTTTCTCTCGCTCATAGAAGCAATGGGATACGTCATTCCATAATCCAAGCAAGTCGTGCCCCTTCTTGAGTTCGCTGCCGGCCTTGATCACCAATGCCTTCAGGGCGAGTTCGAGGGCATGGCGATATAAATATAGTGCTGCCGGAGCAACCTGATCGATTAGTGCGCCATTAGCTTCTCCGTGCTCCAAGAGAAACTCTGCTGACCATTTAAACCGTTGGGAGTGCAGCAGCCAATCTCCCGTCCCCCCAAAATGAGCGTAATCCAGGCCTTCGCCATGGGAGAAGATAGTCCACTTCTCATCACTCATGGCGTCACATCCGTCCGAGGGGTTCGCCCCATCCTCGAGCACACAGGAGGTACGGCGCACAGTGCGCGGGCCGGCCTACGGGGTGACTCGGTGGAAGCCGTAGGCACGGGAGGGGTCTCGATGCCGAGGATCTGCCGGCTGCGACTACCCCCACTCGCACATCACCCCCTTGTCGGCACTAAGAGTTTGGATAGCGTTCTGGGCTGCGTCGCGCCATAGCTTTGGGGCTCCGAGGTCGCCTGACGTCACAGCCTCGAGGAATGCGATCGCATGGCCGCAGTTCCCGAGGCCTGTCCAAGCCATCCCGCACCAGTAGAGCGCATGTGCGTACCACGAGTTGTCTGACTGGACCTCGTAGAGGTCATAGAGAGCAGTGGCGTAGTCCCCCAGGTAATAGCGGCCAACACCGAGGAAATAGCGTGCATAACCGACCCATGGATGGGTGGGGTTGTGGCTGATCCAAGTCCGGAAGGCGATGTCGGAGTCAGCGTATCGACGCTCTTGGTATAGAAACTGAGCTGCCTCAAACTCGGCTTTGGGGTTCATAACCGTCGATGCGCTGTCTCTCCCGTTCGGGAAGAAGACCAGAGAGTAAACATCCTGCTCTGTGGCCCTGTAACTCCCACCAGGCACCAAATTCAGCGGAGTGTCCCTCCAGGCGGTCCATTTGGCATCCACCCCAGTAGCCCATATCTTAAGCCTCTTGGCTTGGACCACGAACGGCCTGTGGGTTGGATCGTTGACGTTCACGGTCTCGCCGGAGGCGAGAGTGAGGCTCATCGTTTGGAACGATGAGGGGAGCCAGCGATCACCGCTGTTGCGGTCGGCATACCACTGCATCTCGATCGTGAGCGTTTGCCCGCTCTGGTTGCTGAGTGAGAGGTACTTCTCGGTGAACGTGGGCTGCGGCGCCGGCTGGTGCTCTCCCACATGGCTACCATCGTCCTCGTTGGCGAGAACCCAGGCCGAGTAACGTCCGACGCTGTTGGCGTCGTACTTGATCCACATATATCCGCCCTCCCCCCACTTCGTCCCCCAGGAGTTCCGCATCAACCACGCGCCACGCTGATCGTCCCAGCCCACGAGGACGACCGCATGGTTGATGATACCTGGGTCGCGCTCGTCGAAGACACCACCTGTATAAGCTACGAACGCCTTGGTCGCATTGACGGTAGTGGCGACGGGGCCGTACTTGCAGATGGCCTCCTTGATTTCAGTGACGCTTGGATCCAATTGTTTGGGCGAGACCCACCCCCATGCTTTGGCTTTGAATGAACTGGCCGCCTGGGTGGAGCAGGTGCGCTCCTGCGCCGCGTATGGGTCGATGTGCTCGTGCGGGACTGTGCCGGCCGCTGCGAGCCATTCAAACACATCAGAGTACCACCCCCCCTTGCAGGATCCGGCGTCCTTCCCGTTCGCGGTTGCGCAGTCCAGGACGCGCTGCTCGGAGAGGTCGGCGGTGACGCCATTCACGAGGCGTTGGCTGGTTTCAAAGGCTCCCATGGCGGCGAAGGCCCAGCAAGAGCCGCATTTCGATTGATCACGGATCGGCGGCGCCTTGTCCAACCATGCAAAGGCGACTGCACTTGGCGAGCAGAGAGTGGCGTAGCTTGCATTCAAGCCGCTTCCCCCGAGGCCCCCGCTTTCGCCGAAGTCCTCTTGGCTACCTACGCTGGCAGGAGGTGGGGGCGGGCCTTTTCGACCCTGTCGCAGTGGCTTGCGGGTCATCTCCAACTGCCGGACCAAGAGGTGCTGGCGACCGACTCGCCGAGAAGCGCGCACGTTCTGCTCGACCGCATCCTTGAGGGGGTGAGGGGGGACGGAGAGGCCGGTTAGCTGACTCATGGGCACGTCCATCGCGCTGGTGTATCCGACGCGGAAGCCGGCCCCGCGCTGGCGGATGTTGTCCCGGATAACCTGCAGTTCCGCCTTTACGGCCGGTGGAGCTCGCCCTTCCCGTTTCGTATACTCTGCTTCACTGCGTCCCTTCCTGACCGGGGCTACAGCAATGGCGGCGACCGGGCGTCTGCCAACGCGTTGAGGGGACTTGCGGCCAACGCGCTTCGGTGGATCCTGCGCCTGTCGGCCGATACGGACGGGAGGGGCTGGCGGGGGAGGTAGATTGGGCGTAGCCTGGACGGGTGCGGCTGGTGCACTGAAGGGGTCGAAGAGGTGGAGAGCCAAGAGCAGCGAAAGCATGGTACAGTTCCTTTGTCAGGTTGTCTGAGGATGAGATGGAGCCGGCGTAGACCTGCTAAACCGACGCACCAGAGCTCACTCGCACAAGCCAGTCGCGAGCGTGCACGCGTTGTTACGACACTGACCTTCGCCAGTGCAGGCAGCTAGACAGCCCTGGACCAACGGGTGACACACGGTCCCCTCAGGGCACCCTGCGCTACATGGACGGATGCAGTCGCCGTCAATGTCGACCGCGTCGCCGATACACGGCGGGTAGGCGGCACAGATGTTCACGTCGGACGCTCCCGGCGTGACTGGACGGCACTCGTCGGTTTCGCAATCCGACCCGTCGCTGCACAGCTCGCCTAGCTCCTTTTTGCAGGCAAAGAGGAGGGGAAGCAACGCGAGCAGAAGCGCGACGGTCCTCATGCGGGGAAGAAGTAACGGATCCTGAGCGCGATCGCAAGCGCACGGGCACCCCAAAGAGCGCCTTACCTGCCCTTGCCAGCACGGCGGGCGAGCGCAAACGCGCCTCCGCCCAGCAAGAGCCCGCCAGCGGCTAGGCCTGCGATGTGCCATGGGGAGAGGCCGCTGGCAGGGGCCGGCTCTGCGAGCTCGCCCCAGGGCAAGGGGCCCTCGTAGATGGGCACCTTGGGCGGCGGCTCGCGGGGCGGGACGAGGGTGCCAGGGGGGCGATCGGCGAGGCGGCCGGCGCCGCCCATGAGGGGGTGCTTGTCCTTGACGCCGCGGGCGCGGAGCTGGTCCTTCCAGAGCTTGCCGTCGCCGGTGGGCACGCCGGGCTCGTCGGCGGCGACATCGGCGAGCTCGACGAGCATGCGGTCGGGGTGCTCGAGGAGGATCTTGCGGGCGCTGAGGAGAGCGTCGCGGATCTTGACGTCGCGGAAGGCGTCGAAGTCGGCGCGCACGTAGGCGGAGACGAGGGAGTGGCGCAGGAAGTAACGCTGGCGCCGTAGCGCTTCGTCGAGGACCTTTTGGATCCGCTCCTCGTAGATGGTGGTGAAGCAGGCTTGGCCGCTGGCGTAGGCGTCCATCGCGGGGGGATCCATGACGCAGCCGAGCACCTGGCGGCCTAGGCCAGGGCCGCGCAGCTCATCGCCGCGCACACCGGCGCTGAGCAGGCTGTAGCCGTTGTCCTTGGGGAGGCAGCGCCAGGCTCCGATCGCGCAGCCGATCGCGCTGCCGGCGAGGAACTGCCGATCGTCGGAGAGTACGCGGCTCTTGCCGAGGTTGTCGTTCCAGTCCTTCGCGTTGTCGAGCAGGTAGCGGCGGCCGCCGTCGCAGTAGCGCTTCCACCGCTCGTGGAGCGCGGCGATGTGGATCTTGTAGAGGTCCGGGCTCGCGTCGACCTCTGTAGCCCATGCCCAGGCGACCGCGGCGAGCCGGCCGGTGTTGACAAAGAATTTTCCCACGTCGGTCACCATCTGAGGGACGATGGGCCAGGATCCGCCGCTCCAGTTCTTGAGGCTCTGGTAGTCCTTCGCGACCTGCACGACGCTCGCGATCTGGTCGAGGCCAGGGATGAAGCCGATACCGCCGCTGGCCGTGAAGACCTTGCGAGATCGGCCGAAGTCATCGACACCAATCTCGTCGCGTCCAGGGGCGAAGGCATAGCCGCCGTTGCGTTGGACACCTACCCACTCATCCGAGTCGAAGCGCGGCGAGAAGATCGGCGTCCAGGATGGACCCTCCATCAGCGGGCGGAGGACCTGGTCGACGTACCAGGCGTCTACTTGGGTGTCGGGCTCTTGGAGGGGGGGGAGCTTGGCGTAGGCGAGGGCTTCACGGCGTTCGGCGTCGTCTTCTTTGATGAGGCGGCGTTGTTTGATGAGCTGGATGATCTCCCTCGCGAACCCGATGACGGCGGCGGCGATCTTGCCGACGGGGCCGATGGCGCCGAGGGCCTTCATGCCGACGGCGAAGCTGGCTTCGATGAGGAAGGCTTGGACGTCGGCGTCGCTGGCGCGGGAGGGAATTTTAAAATTCTTCATGACGTCGACGAGGCCGTCGGCGAGGTTGCTCGAGAGGCCGTTGCCGGGGAGGACGAGCTGGCCGCCGACGCGTGAGGCGGCGACGCGGGCGTGCATGAGCACCTGGGTGCCGAGGTGGATGTCTTGGAGGCCGGCGCTGTGGAGCACGCCGTTGGGGTTGGCGTCGGCGAGCAGGGTGTCGATGGCGGTGATCGATTTGGAGGGATCGGCGAGGGCCTCAACGAGGAGGCGGTGAGGCGGTAGCCGGCTTTGGAAGGGCTGGGTGAGGAAATCTCGGGCGCCGAAGATCTCTTTGTAACGCTGGCTACCTACCTCGATGATCATGGTGTGCGGCCTTAGCTGTTGAGTCGGACTTCGCGCAGGAGGACGCGCGAGTAGCGGGTGTATGTGGAGTCGCCGAGCACGAGCCAGAGGGGGGGCATGGTGAGATCGGCGGGGAGGCCGTTGTCGGCGGGGAAGGCTTGGGCGAGCTTGGCGTCGGGGTAGGTGGCGAGGATGTCGCTGACGTGGAAGACCTTGTTGTGCCAGCCGGCGCCGAGATCGACGGCGGGGGTGACTCCGGCGAGCTCGTTGACGATCTTGAGCTTGCCGGCGCCTACCCAGGAGAGCAGGTACTCGTGATCGGTGGGGTCGGCCTGGGCGACGTCGACGAGCAGGTTGAGGGCGGGGTTGGGATCGCGATCGAAGACGCCGATCTTGTAGAGGGTGCCGTCGCCGTTGATGTCGATGAGAATGTTGATGTACGGACGATTGAGGATGTGGGCGTTGCCTGCGGTGCGCAGGGCGTAGCGGACGCTGAGCGCGGTGAGTTGGGCGAGGGGGAGGCCGAGGAGCATGGGGGCGTCGGTGCCGAGCATGGCCTTGTTGCCGGTGCCGATGCCGTGGAAGCCCTTGTTGCCGATGACGTTGGAGTTGCCGGTGATGGCGTGCGTCCACATGAGGTAGCCGGCTTCGTGGCGATCGGCGCCGGCGGCGTTGACGGAGTAGTCGCTAAAGGTGGCCCAAGGGATCGCGCCTGCGGGCTGGGTCGGCGGGGGCGTTGTGGGGGCGCTGGCGGTGGCGAGGAGCTGGGCCTCGGTGATGGGGAGCAGCTCGTGTTCGGCGATGACGGTGGGGCAGCCGACGCGCACGGGCGGGCTGAGCACGGCGAGGAGATCGTCGTGGCTGACGCGGCGCGGGGTGGACCACTGGCCGGGGAGGAGCTGTTCGAGGGCGGCGTCGCCGGTGAGGCGGTTGGCGGGGCCGGAAAAATAGGCGCCGTCGCAGCCGGAGACGCGGACGCGCCAGTAGTAGCCGGCGTAGCGCGACTGGCGGGGATCGAGGGCTTCGAGCGGGAGGGCTCCGGCGGGGGCGTTGGATGTGGCCTCTAGGACATGTGAAGCGGTGGACCAGAGGAGATTGATGTTCATGACGCCGGTGGCGGTGAAGCCGGCGTTACGGGTGAGGCGGGCGCGGATGACGGGCGCAGCGGCGCTGTCGAGGCGGGCGGTTTGGTCGGCTTCGGAGAGCTCGTTGACGACGAGCAGGAGGACGGTGGGGGCCTCGGTGATGAAGCCGAGCTCCTCTCCGGGGGCGAGGGTGATGGTTTGGGATCCGGCGAGGCGGTGCTCGCTGCGGATGGCGGCGCCGAGGTAGACGCGGAGCACGTCGCGGGGGTTGTCGGTGGAGGCGGTGACGGTGATGGAGGTGTGGGCGCCGCTTGAGAAAATGCCAAAGACGTCGCTGGTGAGGCGGCTTCCGGTTGGGATGGTGGCGCTGTAGAGGCGGCCGGCGGTGGTGGTTTGCAGGGTTTCGCGGGTGAGAGGGATGAGGCCCGATCCGTTGAGCGGGGCGGTGGCGGTGAGGCGGATGGTGGTTGGTTCGGCCATGATGTCTCCGGGGTCAGGTTGGTTTTTTGTTTCGGGCGGTGAAGGCGGCGAAGGCGGCCTGGGCGCCTACGCGGTGGGATGGTTGGAGGAGGTTCCAGTCCGGGGCGGCGGCGGCGGGGCCGGCTTCCCAGCGGATCTTTTCGCCAGGGAGGGCGACGCGGGTGCGTGCGCCGCCGGCCTGGGCGTGGCGGCTGAGCGCGACGGGGCGTAAACCCTTGGCGACGAGGGCGCGGTAGATGGCGCCGTCTTCGGAGCTGAGCTGGTAGGTGATGAGGCGGCAGCCGGGGGCGCCTCGGCCGCTGGTGGGCAGGAGGTCGATGAGGTGGGCGACGAGGGCGGAGGCGGCGTTTACGGGGACGTCGCGGCCGCGGCGGTCGAAGCGGCGAAGGCCGGCGCGGCTGGCGACGCGGGTGATCTCGAGGGTGCCCTCGGGCGGGCAATCGCTGGTCCGGCTCCATCGGCCGGTGGGAGCGCCCGCGAGCGCGACGGCGGCGATCTGGCCGCGCCAGCGAGCTGCGAGGGCGTGGACGATGCCGCGGCGGTTGCACTCGGGCAGGTGGCGGTGGTGCTGGGCGACGAAGTCGCACGCTTGATCGGGGGTGATGGTGTGGATCTCGAGCGTGGGGGCGTGGCCGTCGCGCAGGGCGGCGACGAGCTCTTCGAGCAGGGAGTCTTCGTCGCGCAGGGCGCCGCTGAGATCGATGACGGCCTCGATCAGCCGCTCGGCGTCTTCGAGGGGCCAGTGCGGGAGGAGGGCTTCGTGGATCGTGGCAGCGGCTTCTTGTTCGTCGAGCAGGGACCACTCGGGATCGGTGACGTAGGCGCGCACGGCCTCGAGGAGGGCGCGGGCTTCGTCGCGGAGGGCGAGGTCGTGGACACGCGGCAGGCCGGGCGTGCGCTGCCACCACGGGGGTGGCGCTTCCCTGCCCTGCTTGCGCATCGTGTCTTCGATGAGGTCGATGAGGCGCGCGCGTTGAGACGCGATCACGCGATCGACTCGCTCGGGCGAGTAGCGCGCGGCCGCCCACGGTCGCCAGGCGGCGGCGGCGGCGTCGAAGATCGCGGCTGGGGTGCGCGAGGGCGGCATGACGCGGGCTAGTTGGCGGCGGTGGCGGGCGAGGGCGACGCGCTCGGCCGGCGATGCCGCGGGGGTTGGGCGACGAGGGTGGTGTTGCCGGTGCCGCCCTTAAAATTGTGGAAGGTGATGATCATGGTTCTCTTTCTCTTTCTTCTTTGTTGGGCCAGAAGGCGGTGGCGAGGGTGAGGCCGAGGGCCGTGGCGATGAGGAGCCGCTCCTCACGGTCGACGGACTTCATGTGGACGGTTTGCTCGGAGCCGTGGTTGACGACCCGGCCCCGCCAGCGCGCGCCCGGGTAGAGGCGGGCGGTGAGGGTCCAGGGCTGGACGGAGACGATAAAGACGTTCTCGGCGACGCCTGCGATCCTCGAGATCTCGCCGAGCGCGGCGTGCAGGTCGTCGACGTATTCGAGGACGCAGGAGACGAAGACGACGGCGGAGTCGTCGTCGACGCCGTGGATCGGGCCGTGGGTGATGTCGGCGACGATGGTGACTGGACAGGCGGGGCAGCCGTTCTTGTCTATACACACGTCGCCGCAGCCGTAGGCGCGGTGGATCCGGGTGTGGGCTCCGGCGTCGGGGTCGCCGATGACGACGAGGCGGCGGCCGGTGGCCTTGGCGCGCTCGATGGCGGCGTCGAAGGCGAGCTCACGCTCGCGGTGACGGGTGAGCGCTGCGATGCCCTCGACGATGGTCGCGGCGCCAAGAGCGAAGCGCGCGAAGAGTTTGGGCGAGAGGGACATGGCGGCTCACTTCCTGGTGATCCGGTACGCGAAGGCGCCGACGAGGGTGGCGCTGCTGAGGGCGACGCCGACCTTGAGCCAGGGGAATGGTTTGGGAGGCGGGGGGGCGTTGAGCGCGTCGGTGGCGCTCTCGACGGCGCCGCCGAGGGCCTCTTCGGCGGCCTCGAAGGCGGCGCCTACGCCCAGGAGGATCTCCGCGCCGAGCTCGCCGTGGGTTTGACGGAGCTGGTGCTCCCAGCCGCGGAGCTCGTCCGCGGGCGGGTTGTCGGGGTCGTAGTCGCCGATGAGTTGGGAGATCGGGGCGGCCCACCAGTCTTTGGGGGTCTGCGCGGTGGGGTAGGCGTCGAATAAGTCGCGGAAGAGCGGGAGGGCTTCGGCCTGGGCCTGGCAAAGCTCGTGATCCTTGGCGCCTGAGCGCATGCAAATGTCATAGGTTCGGCGGCGTTCGGCGGCGGCGCCGGGGAGCCTCATGCCCTCGAGGAAGCGGCGGCGGCCCCCTTCCCCGGCGTAGCGGAAGAGGTCGATGAGCCGCTGCCACGCTTGCTCGCGCAGGGGCTCCTTGTCGGCGGCGGCTCGGAGCTTCGTGGCGAAGGCGGCGGTCTCTAAAAAAAGATCGTTGCGGAGCTTGTCGATGTTGTGGGCGCTGTTCATGGGTTCGCCGATTCGAGGACTTTTATAAGAGTGCGGATCTCGTGGAACTGCTCGCGGGCGCTGCTGCGCAGACTCGGAGAGGTCGCTTTCATGACGGCGAGGCCGCCGCGTAAGACCTGGAGCCCGCTGGAGGTCTGGCCATCCTCGTGCAAGCTGCTGGCGAGCAGGCGGCACGCGACGATGACGTCGTAGAAACGCTCCGGCGATTGGCCGAGTTGAAACACCCTCGTGGCGATCTTGTGGGCTTCGCGGGCCCGCTCGACCCGCTCCGCGGTCGGTGAGCCGTTCACGGTGAGGAGTTGGACCGTGGCCCGTAGACAGCCGGACAAGACGGATCCCGCCCACAGGGTCGGTGTGTGCCGTCCCAATGGGTCCGGGCGGTTTTTATAAGATGCTCCAGTTGCTCCGCTTTGCCGCTCGCGGTGGCTTGCTGGATCTGCTGCTGGGTAAGCTCGGTCTCGAGCGGGTGCGTGAGAGCGGGCGGGGGCTCGGATAACTCGACGAGGGCGGCGTCCGCGGGCTGGACCTGCTCGGTGAGAACCGGCGCGGGAGCAGGCTCGGCAGGCTCCTCGACCGTGGCGGGCTCGGCAGGCTCGACCGTGGCGGGCTCGGCGGGCTCGACGGTAGCGGTCTCAGCAGGCTCTACGGTAGCGGGCTCGGCGGCGGGCGCGGCGGGAGCGAGCTCGACGGAAGCGGGCTCGGCAACGGGCGCGGGCTCGGGCTCGGCGGCAGCGGGCTCGACGGGGATGGGCGCGAGATCGATCGCGGGAGCTGGATTGGTCGGCGAGAAGCCGAGGAGGGCGCAAAACTCATTGTTGAGGTCGGCTCCGTCGCGAGGAGCTGTGGGAGTGTTCGCGGGTTCGTCGTCGGCGTCGACGGGGGAGCGGCCGAAGAGCACCATGAACTCGTCGTCGGGTGCGGTTTCGGCGGTGGGCGGGGTCTTCGCGGTGGGGGTGGGATTGTCGCTCGCTTCGATGCGAGGTGGTTCGGGCGGCGACGCCGCGGGGGGTGCGGCCGGGGCGGTTGCCTGCGGCTGGGCTGGTTTGGGCGGTGTGGGTTCGGGTGGCGGCAGCGCCTCGAGGCGGGCGAGCTCGATGTTCTGCTCGGCGACTTTGCGGCGCAGTGTCGCGGTGTGAAGGAGGATCTGGTTCCTTACGGCCTCCCTTTCGAGCTTGGCGAGCTCGGCCTGCTCTTCCTTTGAGAGGTAGTGCGCGGGGTCGATTTCGGGCTCTGGTTCGTCCGGATCCGAGTCGTCCCACGAGCTCAGATCCTCGAACCCATCCTCGCATCGGAGCAGGCTGGTGAGGAGCGGCTTTAAAATCGCGCGGTTGTTCGCGCAATAACCATTGGCTCTCTCGATCACCCGCTCGCTCAGGATCGCGAGATCGTTGACGGTGTTAAACTTCATCTCCCTCCCCTCCTCTCCATAAACTTGTAGGTCATATAAACGCCCGCGGCGTATCCGGTGACGCCTGCGCCGAGGGCGACGACCGCGAAGGTGAGGCGCTGCGCGCGGATACATGCGTCTCGCTCTCGTGTGATCGAGTCCTCGAGGGCGCGGTTGATTTCGTCTTCTCGGGTCTGCAAGGTGGGCTCCGATCTACGCGAGGATCTGGCGGCCGATGAGGTCATGTTTGGCCATGAAGAGGACGCGTTCGCGGGCGAGCTCGTCGTTCTTGCGGCGTGAGAGGCCCTGGGCGAGCTCCCGCGCGGCGTCGATGGCGTCTCCGTCGGTGGCGTTGGCGTCTGTCTCCGGGTGGCGGAGCCGGTAGAGGCGCTCGGGGCGACGCTGCAACGCGTCGGGCGCGGGCTCGTAGGTGAGCGTGTAGGCTTGAAGGTTGATCTGGGACCAGCGCGGCCCTTGGATGATCCTTGAGTCGTTCTCTTCGGTGAGTAGATCGATGACGGGCTGGTCGATGTAGATCTGCTCGTTCATGGTGTACATCGATCCCCGGGGGCGGGTTCGGGGGAGCAGGCGGGCGCTGAGTAGACCGAGGCTGAGGCCGGTCAGCGCCGAAAAGGCGCCGACGAGGGCGGTGTGGGCGCGGCTCATGAGGTCCTCCGGACGTGTAGGGCGTAGGTGAGCGCGACGGCGGCGCCGGTGAGCGCGAGCGCGCCGAGTACCCAGGGGGTGCGGGAGTTGGGGGCGAGCGTTGGGGGCGCGGCGGCGTCTACGGGGGGCGCGGTGGGGTCGGTAGAGGGGGTGGCGGCGTCGGCCTGGGGGGGCGTCGCCGACCATGCTCTCGACGTACTTGGTAGGATTGAGCAGGCCGCCGGGGATCGGGTTGCCGACGCGCCAAACGGTGTTGGCCTTTCGATCGCTTGGGAAGCCGTAGGTCTCTAGATGGATCATTCCATAACTTCCGAGTACACGGCCGAGCTTTTGGCCCTTTTTGATCGACTGGCCGACGCTGAGGTCAAACTCGCGATGTGAGCCGGGATGAAAGCCGCCGAGGACGAGGAAGAGGCCGCTGGCCGTTTTTAAGAATTGCGCCTTGGAGCCGGCGCTCCAGCCGCGATCGAGGGCGATGACGGTGGCGTCCTCGGGGGCGATGACGAGGGCGCCGTCGGGGATCTTGGTGAGGTCGATCCCCGCGTGCCAGCGCTCGCACGAGTCTTCGTTGCAGCCGAAGGGGCGTCCACCGCCGAAGGACCAGTTTGCGAATTTGGGCGCGTGACCGGGCAGAGGCCAGCGCGGGGCGGGATCGCCCTTGGCCATCGGCGCGTGGTGCCAGTCTGGAGCCCTCGCCATGGTGCGCTCCTAGTGGGCAGAGCCCCACACGCTGGACCAGCGGGCGTCGATGAGGTTGATCGCGAGGCCGTAGGCGCGGCCCGCGTTGGGCACGTGGGCGAACCTGCTGAGGGCTTTGGTGAGCAGATCGCGCGTCTCGCGGAGCCGGACGGATCGCTGAGCCCGGTGCCACCGGCCGTGGACGAGCCAGTCACGGGCTTTGGCCTCGCTGACGTTCCTTTCCTTGAGGACCTGGGCGGTGTTTTGGAGGATCTCCACGAAGCTGTCGCGCAAACACGCGACCTCGGGCGAGATGTCGAGGCCGGACTCGGATCGAGCGGGTTCGCAGGCGGGCTCGCGGGCGGGCTCGGCGGCGGGCTCGGCGGCGGGCTCGGCGGCGGGCTCGTCGGCGGGCTCGTTGGCGGCGCTGCGGGCTTGCTCGAGGTCTTCGACCCGCTCGATCAGGTGCGAGAGGCGCTCGAGCAGGTGCGCGTTCCATTGCTGCTGCCTTTGGAGTATCTCAATGATCTGCTCCATCGAGGTGTTCTTGGCTTCGCGGTAGGCGCGCTCGGCCTCCTGCGCGTCGCGTTTGGCCTGTAGCTCGTTCGCCTCCTGAAGAGCGCCGACGAAGGCCATGAGGGTCTTGTTCGCGATGAGGAGATAGTCAGGGTTCATGGTTTTCCTCTGGGTTTGTGTTTGGGTTGATGGGTGGGTTGACGGCTTGGAGGCGGGCGGCGGCGCGGGCCTGGACGAGCACAGGGAGCGGGCTGCGGCCGCTCAAGATCGCCCGCTCGACGCGTCGGGCGAAGAGCTCGCGCCGGCTTGATTCGAGGGGCATTTGGCCGATCTCGGCGACGGCGAGGTCGCCAGGCCGGTGCTCGCTGATCGCCGAGAGGTCGAGGGTGAACTCGGGCGCTCCCGGTAAGGTGAGGGCGTGGCGGAGCACGCGGAGCTGGTGATGCCACGCTTCATAGGCGAGGCCAGTGACGCGGACGACCGCGCTCGTGTCGCTCCACTCGATCGTCACGGGGGCGGTGATTTCAAGGTGGCCGAACGCTTCGCGGATCCAGGTCTGGAGGTGGCCCCGCCGGCCGCCTGGCGCGGAGGTGCTGGGTCTCGTTGGTGAGGGCGAGCAGGAGGTGCTGGGCCTCTTCGGTGGGTTCGGGATCCGGCGGCGGCTGGGCAGGGGCGGGTGGCTCGTGGACCCACGCGTTGAGGCGCGCGATGACGTCGCGGCGGTGCTCGCGGAGGTATTTTTCAAAAACGTCACCGGCGAGCGAGGGCGGTAAGGCGCTGCGCCAGTTCGTGATGATCTGGGGATCCGCTGCGCTCGATCGCGAAGCTGCTCGGGGTCTCTCTTGGCGCTCATGCTGGGCTCCCGTCGCTTAGGGTCCGATCAAGGGCTGATTCGATGGCGGCGTCGAAGGGGCTGTACACATCGCCGTCTTCTTCGAGGCCTGCCTGTTCGGGTGGGGTGGGCTTGTCGAGCTCGGGGTCGATGTTGTTGGGGGCGGTGAAGTCGGAGACCGCGAGCACGGTCTGGCCTTCGGCGCAGCTTTGAGCGACGGCGTGGGCGACGCGGGCGAGGTAGCGGGCGACGCGGGCGACGCGCTCGATGTGCTCGTCGAAGTCGACTTCGAGGGCCTTGGCCGCCCGTTGGTGCTCGCGGATCGCGACCTCCAGGGCGCGTTTGGCGGAGGCGCGGGCGTCGCCTCGACACTTGGGGCGCGGACGAGGACAGCGGCGTAAACGAGGAGCTGGCGGGTGCGCTCGATCTCCATGGGGCCGCGGCGCAGGGCCTTGGCCAACATGCCGAAGTGACGCCAGTGCTCGCGGATTGCAGCCTCAGTGAGGCGAGTGAAATAGAAGCTGAGGAGGTGATCGCCTCCTTGAAGCGGCTCGCCTTCGCTGCGGGCTTGGTCGGTGTCGCGGATCTGGACGGCGACCTGATCACCGTCCTTGTCCACGATGGGGCTGACCCGCACGATGTAGCGACGGGAGACCCCTTCCCGATCCTCGCGCAGGACGTACTCGCCATGATCATCTTTGAGGATCGCGTCGGGCGAGACGATCAGTCTTCCATCCCGGGCGTCGACGTCGTGCTCCTCGCTGGTTTCACGGAGATCCTCGGCGATGTCTTCCAAGAGGCGGCCGAAGGGGCCGCCCTCCTCGAGGTAGCTCTCAATGATGTTCGCGATATGCCGGTTGCCTTCCGCGCGGAACCACCAGGCGATCTCGCGGGGCGTCTTCTCGATGGGGTCGGCGAGCTTGCCGAGCTGGAGGGCGAGATCGCGGAGGCCGGCGTCGTTGCCCGCGATCCGCTCAATGCGGGCGATCTCCTCGGCCTCAGCCTTGGCGCGGCGCGCCTTGGCGCCGTCGCTGAGGCGGATGACGTCGTTCGGCGGTTCGGCAGCAGGCTCGGTCGTTGGGGTCGCGGGCGAGGCGGCGGCTTGTGACGGGGGTGGGGGCGATGGTTTTGGTGAGTCGCCCGCGACGGCGATCCAGGCGTCGGCCCACGCGTCGAGGTGCTCGTCCCACGGCGCGATCATGTTGCCGCGCTCATCCCATGCGTCGCCAGGATCCCCGCGGCGATCGCCTCCGTGACCGCGCTGCGGGTCCATCGGCGAGGTATCTCGACGTTCCCGAGGGTGACCGCTTCGGCAGAGTCCCGCGCCAGCTTCCGCTCCTGCGTCGTAGCGGCCGCCGGCAAGGTCGACGGATACTCGCGGAGGATCACAGCGAGCTGCGCGCGCGCTTCCTCCTCCTTGCGCGCCTCGTCGTCGAGGACTGGCGCGGTAGAGGGTGTGGGCGAAGCGGAGGGCTGGGCGGCTGGGCGTGAAGGGGTCGAGGTGGGCGGGGTGGTGGTGGGCGTGGGCGCGACGGGGGCGCGCGCCGGGGGCGTGGTGCGCGTGGGTGACGGTGAGGGCGTGGCGGGCGGTGAGGGCTTGTCGGCGTTGTCGGCGTTGTCCTCGGCGTTGTCTGCGTCGTCCGCGTCTGCGGCGTCAGCGAGCAGGCGCTTGGGGATCTTGCGGCCCCACCAGGCGAGGCCGAGCTCGCGGAGGGTTGTGTAGGACTCGCCGCTGGCGGGGGCGAGCGCGAGGTACTCGCGCCAGCCTTCGAGGGTGGGTGGGAGCAGGCGGGCGCCGCGTACTTCGGCTCCGGCGGTGATGGCGAGGCCCTCGCTGTCGACGACGGGGACGGAGGAGGGTTTCCAGGCGTTTGCGAAGGCTTCGGCGATCTTGTCGTTGAAACGGGGCCACCACTTGGCGAGGAAAGCATCGCTGGCGCCGAGCCAGCCGAGATCGTCGAGGCTGCGCACGAAGCTGGTGTTTCCGAGCTTGAGGGCGATGGCGGCGGCGGTGCGGTCTTCGTCGTCGAGGGGCCAGACCGGGCCGCCTTCGCGCGGAAATCGGCGGGATCGAGGGGTTTGCCGGCGAGGTCGCCTTCGTAGGTGAGGAGCTGCCAGGTGGCGGAGCCGGCGAGGCGCAGGCCGACCTTGGGGCCGCTCGCGTCGGTGATGGCGCCGAACTCGAAGTGATCGAGCTGGCTGGTATCGCCGACGCGGGGTCGGGTGATCCGCAGGCCCTCGTAGACGGGGGCGCCGAGCTCCGGGACGAGCATGTCGACGTCGCGCGCGACGTGGATCCACGGGTACCAAGGCCATGCGGCGGGATCGACGGTCTTGAGATCGCTGAGGCGCTGCTCGGCGTCTTCGCGGAGGCGGGCGGCGTGCTCGGGATCGTCGGCCTCGCGGGCGCGGTCGAAGCGGGAGACGGCTTGGCGGAGGACGCGGTTGGCCTCGCGGGCGATCCGGGCGCGGGCGGCCTCGATCGCTTGAGAGCGCTTCATCTCGATGAGGGCGCGGGTTTTTTCTTTGTCCCGCGAGATCGCGATGAGCACGTCCTCGGGGCTGAGCTGCTGCTGCGCGCCGGGGTTGTTGGTGTCGCGCACGGCGCTGGTGAGGAGCTGGCCGAGCCACCCGGCTTTGCCGTCGATGAGGCTGAAGCGGTAGCCGTCGGTGGAGCCGTCGGCGAAGTAGTAGTAGATGTTGATGAGGCCGAGGGTGTTGCCCTGGCGTACGCCGCGTCCGTTGCGTTGCTCGAGGTCGGCGGGCGTCCAGGTGAGGTCGACGTGGTGGATGGCGCAGGTGCGTACTTGGAGATCGATCCCCTCGTAGGCGACGGAGTTGGCGATCACGATGTCGTACTTGGGGGCGGTGGCAAAGTCGCTCGGGCGGGCGCAGGCGCCGGGCTTGGCGGGGGCGCTGCCGAGGCCGTTAAACTCGCGCGCGATGGTGGCGCGCTCGCTGGTGGAGACCTCAGAGTTGAGGATGGCGATCCGCTCGCGCGGGATCCCGTTCGCGACGAGGACCTCGCGCATCCACATGTGCACGGCGGTGGGCTCGACGAAGATGATGTGGCCGCAGTGTGGGCTGGCGACGATCCGCTCGGCGCACGCGGTGAAGCTGGGGCTCTCGTAGATCGGGCGCGGGAGGGTGACCGTGATCTCTTCGACCTCGCCCGTCCGCGGGTCGTAGACGTTGCGCGTGGCGACGCCGCCATCGAGCGCGTTCTTTAAGTTGTACCCCTCGTCGAGGCCGGAGTGGAGGGCTACGAGGGAGAGGCGGGCGAGCAGGCCGACGATGACGTTGGAGGGGCCGCCGCTGTCGGGCTTGGCCGGCTCGGCGAGGATCCTCTCGATCTCGCGGACGTACTTGTCGTACTTCGCCTCTTGCAGCTCGTCCATGGCGACGGTGACGGTCTCGACGATCGGACGCGGGAGCTGGAGGCCGACCTCGGCGGCGGATCGAAACTCGCTCTTGCTGAAGATGATGGTGCGCAGGTCGTCCAGGTTGCGGAAGCCGGTGACGGCGCTGGCGGACTCGATCTTGAAGTCGCTGGTGAGGACGTCGCGGAGCTCGATCTTGATGAAGCGATCGATGAACTGCTCGGGGTCGTAGATCCCGGCGCTGTAGAAGGCGGTGGGGTCGATGAACTGGATCAGGTTGTAGAGCTCGAGCGGCGATTCTTGGCGGGGGTTGCAGTGAGCAGGACGACCCCCTGCCCCGCCGGTTTGACGACGGACCATGGCGGCGCGGAAGTCGAGCTGCCACGCGCGGTTCGAGCCGTCGCCGCTCCCTCCCATGAACTTCGGGATGCCGCCGTCCTCGCGCGGCTGCGGGAGGTAGAGGTTTTTGAACGAGGCGGCCTCATCGACGACGAGCATGTCGATGCCGATCTCGTCCCAGGCGACGCCGGGGTCGTACTCCCAGCCTTCGGGGAGGGCGAGGAGCTCTTCGACCCACGCCCTTGTGCCGTGCTCGAGCAGGGCGAGCTGGCGCTCGGTCATCTTGTCGCGACCGCCCGGGGTCTTGCTTTGCTCCTCGAGTCTGCGGCGGCGAAGCGTCAGCGTGCGCTCGATGGCCTCGACCTGCTTGATGTAGGCCATCACGGGCTTGGTGTTGACCTTGGTGCGGGCGAGGGCCTCGTAGGTGAGGATGACGACGTCGAGCTGACCAGTCTGGAGGGCGATCCACTTCTGGGCGCGCTCTTTCGGGCGACCCCGGGCTCTGAGGTGATGAGGCCCTTGCGCGCGCCGCGGCCGATGATCTCGGTGGATGTCAGGGTAGTTGTCGCGTTGTTGCTCAGGGCCGGGTTGTTGGCTCCGGCTTCGGATCAGGTCTATGGTTCAGGGTTCAGGTCGACGGTGGGGACCGGGTCCCAGCTGCGGGTGTTGCGGGCCCACCGTTCGGGGTATTTGGCGCGGGCGGCCGCGTAGGTCTCCTTGCGCGCGGCGAGGATCGCGAGGTGGCGTCCGGCGTGGCGATCGCTCGGGGGTGACGAAGCTGATCGCGCTGTGTAGGTGTTTTTCGTTGTACCAGTAGACGATTCGCGACCCAGTTTCGGGCGGCGTCGAGATCGTTGAACGGCCGCGAGGGGTAGCTCGGGCGGTACTTGAGCGTTCGGAAGAGGGACTCCGAGTAGGCGTTGTCGTTGCTCGTACGGGGTCTGCTGAAGCTCGCCTTAATCCCGAGCTTGCGGAGCATCGTCAGCAGCGTCGCGCTCCTCATCGGCGCGCCGTTGTCCGGAGTGCAGCCACAGCGGCTTACCAGATCGCGCCGCCGCGGCGCAAGTCCTTTCGACCAGGTCCGCTGCGATCGCGCCGCACTCACGCTCGTGCACCTCTGCTGCGATGATCTTACGGCTCCAGATATCGATGATCATGTACAGGTACACGAAGCGGCCGCTGATCTTCGTCGGTAGGTAGGTGATATCCCACGAATAGAGCTGATCGGGTCCTGTCGCTGTGAGCGCGCGTGGCCGCCGGCTCGGCGCCCGCGCGCGGCCACGATGCCGCATCATCCCGGCGGCGTGCAGGCGACGGTAGATCGTCGACTCGGAGCCGATATAGATCCCGTGAGTCGCCAGGTGCGGCACGATCTGGTTCGGCGACAAGTCCGCGAAGTCTGCCGAGGTCGCGACCCGCAGCACCTCGGCCTCCTCCTCCGCGCTGAGCTTGTTGTGGGGCGTCGTCGCCGGGCCTCGCCGTTGATCGTCACCGCCCCTCCTCGCGCCAGCGCTGAAGCGTCCGGCTCGAGAGCCCCAGGCACTCGCATGCGCGCGTCAGCGTCGCGCCCATCGCCGTGGCTGCTTGGATGAGGCCCATGATCGCCGCGCGCTCGCGCGCTATGTGTCGTCTTCCACGCCCTCCAAGAGGGCGCGGACTTTTTTGGAGCACCAGCAACGCGGCCGCCTCGGCCAGCGCCTTGTCCTGCGGTGGAGCTCGCGCTCCAGCTCCTTGACGCGCCGTGCCTCAGCGCCGGTGGCCTTCTCCTGGCGCCCAGCTAGCTCCGCCTTGCCGCCGCGCAGCATCGTCTCGCGCCACTCGTCGAGCGTCGCCTGGTGCAGCCCACGTCGGCGCAAGAGGCCGCCCAGCTGCGCCTCGTCGAGCTTCAGCGACTCCATCACGACCGCGATCTTCTCGTCCGGCGACCAGTCCTGCGGTCGCCTCTGCGGCGCCTCTGCGGCCTCCTGGGCGGCGCTTTGGGCGATCATCTTGGGGGGCTGCGGGCGTGTCACCATGAAGCCTCTCCTAGCCGATTCTCGTCGCCACCGATAGAGCAGCCCGGGATGCAGGCCGAGCTCCTTGGCGATCTCCGAGACCGATCGTCCCGACGTCGTGAGCTTCGCGACGATCTGGGCCTTTAAAGCCCTCGGTGTACGATGTCCCCGTCACCGAAGACCTCCCACCGCGATCCGGATGCACAGGGCCCCATCGTCCGCTCGACGATCCATCATGACCTGCACGTGCCGCGGGATCACCACGATCACCTCGCCTGCGATCCCCGCCACCGCCTCGTTCTCCTCACGGCCGACCCCCAGGCCCTCCGTGTTTTCCTCGTCGTCCTCGATCTGGATCTGGATCCCGAGATCGTCCCTCGCTCACGCTCTTCTTCACTTCCGTTAACTCGCTGGTCATCTCACTGCTCTGCTTCTCAGCCCCTCGAGGTTCAGGTGAACGCGACAACTTTGCTGACACTGGGGATCTTGCGCTTGGAGCCGATGACGGCGACGCGGTAGTCGGGGAGCGTGCAGAGGATGTCGTCGTGCCACTTCCAGGCGATGGAGCCGGGGACGAGGATGACGGGGGCGGCGCACCCATCCCTCTTGGCGAGCGCGGGCGACGATCGCGAGAGGCGGTGGTAAGGTCCCGCTGACGCCGACGTCGAAGGCGACGAGGCCGCCGCGCTGGGCGAGCACGCGGCGGGCGCCGGCGATCTGGCGGTTCTTGAGCTCCGGCGCGCCTGGCCCCAGCGCGCGATCCGAGGTTCTCTGCGGGTATGTGGGGACGATCCGCCGCGGAAGCTGCGGCTGTGGGCGTGACGATCTGCGCCTGTCGGTCGTCATCGCGGGCGACCCAGGCGCGGAAGGCGTCGGACCACTGCTTTTGCAGTTTGAGGCGCTCCTCAGCGCGGGACCTCTTTCGGCGAGCTTGTTCGCGGGCTGCGCGGCCCGCTGTCCAGCTTGGACCGCTTCGGCGGGGTGAACGTGGCGAGATCGAGGTTGAGCCACCCGGAGGAAGGCAGCGGTGGCGGGCGCGAGCACGGGGCGGGGCCGCCTTCACGGGTCCGCGCTTCGTAGAGGCCATCGGCGCGGATGAGCGAGATGGGGCTGTAGCGGCCGCTGAGCTCCTCGGTGAGCCAGTCGGCGACGACGTCGATGGGGACCCAGCCCTCGTTGGGGCGCAGTTCGGTCAAGTCGTCGAAGACGACGGGGCCGATCGCGGCGAGCAGACGGTTGACCTGCGACCTGGCGATAAGGTCACCTTGTGCGCGCGCGCTTGGGCGCGGTCGTGCTTGGCCCAGAGGTCGATGCCGGTGAGATAAGGGTCTTCGGGGAGCAGCTCATCCCAGGGCTTCGCCGTCGAGGGCCCATCCCTTCGCGACGAGCGCGGGAGACGATATCGGCCTTGGTCCGCGCTCCCCGCCCCCGCGAGAGGTGGAACTTGTGGAGGGTCTCGATGTTGAGGTGGCGACGTTGGCGGAAGAGGAGCTCGACTGGGCGACGACGTCGTCGGGCTGGCCGGTACTCTGGTTCGACGACCGGCGGGGCGCGAAGGGCCGATGAGCTCACCGCGCAGGTGAACGCGTTGAGGATCCGCCCGGCCGCGCTGACGTCGTTGCCAGCGAGCGCGCGGAGGTCCCCGCGCTGCCGGGGGTTGCCCTGGGTCTTGGCGAGGTCCACTGAGGGCGGCGTGAGGAGCCGGGCCAGAGGGCGGCGGGCCCGTGGCGGATTATCGGCGCCGACGGCAGGCGAGGTAGCGGCCGACGCGGCGGCCTAGTCGAGCGCGGCGGGGCGAGGGCGTCGTCGGTGCCGCTGGGGACCCTGTCCTCGTCGCGCAGGACCGCTCGAGGGCGCCGAGGTCGGCGGAGCGGGCGCGATGATGCCGATCACGCAGGCGGTGCAGATCGGGCGGATCGAGGGGCGGGAAGCTGTGCGCTCGCCGGTGACTTTGTAGCGCCAGCCGACCTTATCGCCCACGATTGCTCCATCTTCGGCGCCGAGGATGCGGGTGAGGTGGCGCTCGAAAGTCGTCGCCGTCGAGGATGCGGCGTGTCGGCTTGTCGATCTGGCGGAGCTCGCCGCCGCGGTTGCGCCAGAAGACGATGTTCATGACGAGCTCCCGCGTCCGGCACGCCTCGCGGGCCCGCAGGTCGTGGCTGGGCGAGGGGCGGTAGGCGCCGAGGAAGTGGGCTGATGGAGGATCTTTTTCGCGGAGGGGGCGGGTTGGTCTGCGCGGGTGACGAAACCGGCGGGGACCAGAAAGACGCCGATCCCGCCCCGGGATCAGGGAGACGAGGGCGCGGGCGCTAAAGGGTAGGCGGTAGGCGCGCTTCTCAAAAAAAACCGTCGCGATCCTCGCGGGCGAACGCGCCGCGCTGCCGCAGGGCGGTTGAGAGGATGAGGCCGAGGGTGCCTGGTAAAAGGAGCTTCTTCGCGACCCAGCGCGCGGAAGGGGCATGTGAAAGACGTTGATGTCGCCGTGGAGTGGCGAGGGAGCAGGTGGAGGAGACCTTGGAAATTCGACGGCGGTCCACTCGATCCGCTTGATCCGGCCGCCCGCTTCGAGGGCGAGGCAGCGGCGAGGTGAAGGCGCGGATGAGGCGGCCGATCCCGGCGCTGAGCCCGTGGGCGCGGACGATCCCGGTCGCAGGCGGCCACGGTAGCTGAAGGGATATATGACCTCGGTGAGCGAGTCGGCGATGACGGTGGGGGTGTAATATTCGTGGATGAGGCCGAAGGACCCGTGGTCGAGATTTGGCGGGGAATTGATTCGGACCAGTCGACGCTGAGGCCGCCCCAGCCGGAGAAGCGGGTGAGGATTCGAGGGTCCTGAGTCATCTCGCCTGGCTCTTTGGCCATGACGAGGCGCACGCCTGGAGGTTTTCCCGGTGTGCCAGGAGCTTGTCCTTGAGATCGTGGAGACTCGATCCCGACGGTCGGGGCGGAGGGTGACGTCGGCGGTGGTGCGCGACCAGAGGGCGCGGGCGTGAGCGAGTCGAGGTGCCGTCGGCGATCCTGATCGCGGATCCGTAGCGACGCGCTGGTGAGCGGCGTCAAAGATGTTGCGGAGGGCTGGCGCTGGTGTAGGCAGGGTTTCCCGCAACACGCCCTTCGCGTCGCCGGAGGCGATGACGGCGGCGCCGTCGCCTGACAAAAAGGGCGAGCGCGGGGTAGCGGAGGAGCAGCGGCTCGGCGGCTTGGCCTTTGGCGCGGAGCAGATCGCTTCGGCGCGCAGGTCGACGTAGGCGCGGGGCTCGACGGACGAGGCGCCTCGCTGGTCTGGGGGTCCGTGACGCGGTCGCCCAGCTTTTGGAGGAGCTCGGCGCGGCCCGTGGGGTCGTCGTCACGCTGCAGCCCGGCCGAGTGCGCTCCCGAGCACGAGCGGTCGTGACCCCGCTCCAGTCGGCGGGGGTGCGTGGCGCGGCCGCGCTCGATCCGGCGCGCGGCGAGCTCGTGCGCTCGATGACGCCGGAGCAGGCGGGCGCAGTGGCGATTTGGCGAATTTCGATGACGAGGAGCCCGTGCCGCCGCTCGGCCTTGGCAGCGCCAGGAATCTGCAGGGCGGCGTTGAGGATCGGCAGGGCGTTCATTCCGCGGTCTCCCGAGCGGTGGAAGGCGGCACGCGTAGCCGCCGGGCCATGATCAAACCCGCCGCCGCCCCGCATGTGGCCTTGTCGCAGCCAGGTGAGGCAGGCGCCGTGGGCGGAGCCGTCGGCGGGGACGAGGTGAGCTGAAGTCCGCGTTGGTTCGGGACGCGCGGGCCTTTCACGAGCTCGAACTCGATCGATGGTCTGAGAACGATAAAGCCGCTGGCGGCGGAGACAGGTCGAGGTGACCTGGGCGAGCCGTCGGAGGGCCTGGATGTCGACGAAGAAGCGCGTGCCGACGCGGTAGATGCGTCCGAGCGGAGGTCATGTCACGTCACTCGTCCTCGTCGGGTCGGCGCCGCGCATCGCCCGCCGGACTGCACCGGCGAGCGAGTCCATGAGCTCCTTGTCTGTCGAGGCATAATCGATGGACGGGGGGCAGATCGGGCGTGGCTGGTTTTTCTTCGGGGTTTTGGGGGCGGTGGGCATGGCCTTGGAGGTGCCAGCGGGCGCGTGGTGGCTTTTTCTTCTTTTCTTCTCTGGGGCTGGGTACCGGCGGCGTCGGCGTCTAAGGCGCTGAGCCGGGCCGAGGAGGTCGAGGGCGCGGACCCGAGGGCTTCCCGTGGCGCCGCAGCCGAGCCGGTCGAAGTCGGTGTCTCCCTTGCGGGCGAAGGCGAGCGTGAAGGAGCCGCCTTCGGTCTGGACGAGCCGGAACTCGCCGTCTCCCACCGCGGCGACGCAGATCTGGGGCGTCGCTCGACGGTCTCGCGCCAGGTGATCCGCCGTCGCCCAGGCGCAGGCGCTTTGGGGCGCGGGTGGCGGTCTGTGGCCGCCGCCAGCGGCGCGGAAGGCGGGGTAAAAGGGAAGAGGTCGCTCCTCGGCGAGGCTGATCGCGAGCGCCTTGAGGGTCCGGCTCAGGCCGCAGCCGTAGTCGCAGATCGAACGGTCGCCGTGTTCCATAAAAGAGCCCCGGCGATCCCGCCCGTGCGTGGGGTGATGCGGAAGGCGCCGTTGGCCCAGGTCGTTCGAGGTGTTTTGTCGGCCTTGACTTCCTGGGTGCGCCACCGGAGTGTTGACGGGCACGATCTCAGGGTGGGCGGCGGCGGTGGCGGCGGCGGCGGCGGTGGCGGTTTGGCCGCTCGGGTTCGCTCTTCGTCCGCGGGCGCGACCGCGCCGAGCTCGGTGGCGTGTTTGTTGAGGATCCGATGAGGCCGGGCAACGTCCGGCTTCGAGCACGCCCTCCCGACCAGCCTCTCGCGGTACGTCGCCGGGCTGCAAAAAGACGTAGGAGATGATGACGATCGAGCTCGGTGTCGTCCCACGAGATGGTGGACGTCAAACGGTCGGAGGGATTTGGTGTAGCGGCCGAAAACGTCAACGCTTCGTGCTGGCAAGAGCGGGGCCTTGGGACCCCGCC
>JADJRG010000016.1 GCA_016712315.1 Nannocystis sp.
CGCGCTGGCGGATGTTGTCCCGGATAACCTGCAGTTCCGCCTTTACGGCGGTGGAGCTCGCCCTTCCCGTTTCGTATACTCTGCTTCACTGCGTCGCCTTCCTGACCAGGGCTACAGCAATGGCGGCAGGCGGGCGTCTGCCAACGCGTTGGGGGGACTTTTGACCAGCAGCTGGTGGATCGCCTGTCGGCCGATACGGACAGGAGGGAGCTGAAGAGGTAGATTGGTAATGGCCTGGACAGGTGCGGCACAATTGCACTGAAGGGGTCGAAAGAGGAATGGAGGAAACCAAGAGCAGCGAAAGCATGGTGCAGTTCCTTTTGTCAGGTTGTCTGAGGATGAGATGGAGCCGGCGTAGACCTGCTAAACCGACACCAGAGCTCACTCGCACAAGCCAGTCGCGAGCGATGCACGCGTTGTTACGACTTTTGACCTTCGCCAGTGCAGGCAGCTAGGTAGCCCTGGACCAACGGGTGACAACGGTCCCCTCAGGGGCACCACACGCTACATGGATGGATGCAGTCGCCGTCAATGTCGACCGCGTCACCGATACGGCGGGTAGGCTGCGATGTTTATCGGACGCTCCCGGCGTGACTGGACGGCACTCGTCGGTTTCACAATCCGACCCGTCGCTGCACAGCTCGCCTAGCTCCTTTTTGCAGGCAAAGAGGAGGGAAGCAACGCGAGCAGAAGCGCGACGGTCCTCATGCGGGGAAGAAGTAACGGATGTCCTGAGCGCGATCGCAAGCGCGCAGGCGCAAAGAGCGCCTTGCACTGCCTTTTGCCAGCACGGCGGGCGAGCGCAAGCGCGCCTCCGCCCAGCAGAGCCCGCCAGCAGCTGGGCCTGCGATGTGCCATGGGGAGAAGGCGCCGCTGGCGGAGGCCAGCTCTGCAGAGAAGCTCCGCTTGGGAGCAAGGCCCTCGTAGATGGGCACGGCAGGCGGCAACTCGCGGGGCGGGACGAGTGCCAGGGGGCGATCTGGCGAGGCAGCCGGCGCCGCCCATGAGAGGTGCTTGTCGCCAGCGCCGCAGCCGCAGGCTGGTCCTTCCAGAGCTTGCCGTCGCCGGTGGGCCCGCCGGGCTCGTCAGCGGCGACACATCGGCGCGCTGAAGCAGGCATGCGGTCGGGAGTGCTCGAGGAGGATCTTGCGGGCGCTGAGGAGAGCGTCGCGGATCTTGACGTCGCGGAAAGGCGTAAAAATCGGGCGCACGTAGGCGGAGACGAGGAGTGGCGCAGGAAGTAACGCTGGCATGGCGCTTCGTCGGAACACTTTTGGATCCGCTCACTGGCGTAGATGGTGGTAAAGCAGGCTTGGCCGCTGGCGTCGACGTCCATCGCGGGGATCCTGACGCAGCCGAGCACCTGGCGGCACGGAACCAAGGACGCGAGCGCCATCGCCGCGCACACCGGCGCTGAGCAGGCTGTAGCCATTGTCATAGGAGGCAGCGCCAGGCTCCAAATCACACAGCCAGGTCGCGCTGCGGCGAGAACTGACAATCGTCGGAGAGTACGCGGCTCTTGCCAGGTTGTCATTCAGGTCCTTCCGCGTTGTCGAGCAAGAGTAGCGGCGGCCCGCCGTCCACAAGTCACGCTACCGCTCGTGGGCGCGGCGATGTGGATCTTGTAGAGAGGTCCGGGCTCGCGTCGACCCCTGTTGCCCATGCCCAGGCGACCGCGGCGGGCGGCCGGCGTGTTGGCAAGAGTACCACGTCGGTCACCATCTGAGGACGATGGGCCGGGATCCGACGCTCCAGTTCTTGAGGCTCTGGTAGTCCCTTCGCGACCTGCGACGCTCGCGATCTGGTCGAGGCCAGGGATGAAGCCGATACCGCCGCTGGCCGTGAAGACCTTGCGGATCGGCCGAAGTCATCGACCACCAATCCAATCGCGTCCAGGGGCGAAGCACACAGCCGCCACCGTTGCGTTGGACACCTACCCTCATCCGGTCGAAGCGCGGCGAGAAGATCAGCGTCCAGGATGGACCCTCCATCAACGGGCGGAGGACCGGTCGACGTACCAGGCGTCGTCAAGGTGTCAGGCTCTTGGAGGGGGGGCTTGGCGTAGGCGAGGGCTTCTGGCGTTCGGCGTCGTCTTCTTTGATGAGGCGGCGTTGTTTGATGAGCTGGATGATCTCCTCGCGAACCCGATGACGGCGGCGGCGATCTTGCCGACGGGGCCGATGGCGCCGAGGGCCTTCATGCCGACGGCGAAGCTGGCTTCCGATGAGGAAGGCTTGGACGTCGGCGTCGCTGGCGCGGAGGAATTGCAAAATGCTTCACGACGTCGACGAGGCCGTCGGCGAGGTTGCTCGAGAGGCCGTTGCCGGGGAGAGGACGAGCTGGCCGCCGACGCGTGAGGCGGCGACGCGGGCGTGCATGAGCACCTGGTGCCGAGGTGGATGTCTTGGAGGCCGGCGCTGTGGAGCACGCCGTTGGGGTTGGCGTCGGCGAGCAGGGTGTCGATGGCGGTGATCGATTTGGGAGGATCGGCGAGGGCCTCAACGACGAGGCGGTGAGGCGGTAGCCGGCTTTGGAAGAGCTGGGTGAGGAAATCTCGGGCGCCGAAGATCTCTTTGTAACGCTGGCTACCTACCTCGATGATCATGGTGTGCGGCCTTAGCTGTTGAGGTATCGGACTTCGCGCAGGAGGACGCGCGAGTAGCGGGTGTGATGTGGAGTCGCCGAGCACGAGCCAGAGGGGCATGGTGAGATCGGCGGAGGCCGTTGTCGGCGGGGAAGGCTTGGGCGAGCTTGGCGTCGGGGTAGGTGGCGAGATGTCGCCGACGTGGAAGACCTTGTTGTGCCAGCCGGCGCCGAGATCGACGGCGGGGTGACTCCGGCGAGCTCGTTGACGATCTTGAGCTTGCTAAGCGCCTACCCAGGAGAGCAGGTACTCGTGATCGGTGGGGTCGGCCTGGGCGACGTCGACGAGCAGGTTGAGGGCGGGGTTGGGATCGCGATCGAAGACGCCGATCTTAGAGTGGGTGCCGTCGCCGTTGATGTCGATGAGAATGTTGATGTACGGACGATTGAGGATGTAGGCGTTGCCTGCGGTGCGCAGGGCGTAGCGGACGCTGAGCGCGGTGAGTTGGGCGAGGGGGAGGCCGAGGAGCATGGGGCGTCGGTGCCGAGCATGGCCTTGTTGCCGGTGCCGATGCCGTGGAAGCCCTTGTTGCCGATGACGTTGGAGTTGCCGGTGATGGCGTGCGTCCACATGAGGTAGCCGGCTTCGTGGCGATCGGCGCTAAGCGGCGTTGACGGAGTAGTCGCTAAAGGTGGCCCAGGGGATCGCGCCTGCGGGCTGGGTCGGCGGGGGCGTTGTGGGGGCGCTGGCGGTGGCGAGGAGCTGGGCCTCGGTGATGGGGAGCAGCTCGTGTTCGGCGATGACGGTGGGGCAGCCGACGCGCACGGGCGGGCTGAGCACGGCGAGGAGATCGTCGTGGCTGACGCGGCGCGGGGTGGACCACTGGCCGGGGAGGAGCTGTTCGAGGGCGGCGTCGCCGGTGAGGCGGTTGGCGGGGCCGGAAAAATAGGCGCCGTCGCAGCCGGAAGACGCGGACGCGCCAGTAGTAGCCGGCGTAGCGCGACTGGCGGGGATCGAGGGCTTCGAGCGGGAGGGCTCCGGCGGGGCGTTGGATGTGGCCTCTAGGACATGTGAAGCGGTGGACCAGAGGAGATTGATGTTCATGACGCCGGTGGCGGTGAAGCCGGCGTTACGGGTGAGGCGGGCGCGGATGACGTGCGCAGCGGCGCTGTCGAGGCGGGCGGTTTGGTCGGCTTCGGAGAGCTCGTTGACGACGAGCAGGAGGACGGTGGGGGCCTCGGTGATGAAGCCGAGCTCCTCTCCGGGGGCGAGGGGTGGTGGTTTGGGATGCGGCGAGGCGGTGCTCGCTGCGGATGGCGGCGCCGAGGTAGACGCGGAGCACGTCGCGGGGGTTGTCGGTGGAGGCGGTGACGGTGATGGAGGTGTGGGCGCCGCTTGAGAAAATGCCAAAGACGTCGCTGGTGAGGCGGCTTCCGGTTGGGATGGTGGCGCTGTAGAGGCGGCCGGCGGTGGTGGTTTGCAGGGTTTCGCGGGTGAGAGGGATGAGGCCCGATCCGTTGAGCGGGGCGGTGGCGGTGAGGCGGATGGTGGTTGGTTCGGCCATGATGTCTCCGGGGTCAGGTTGGTTTTTGTTTCGGGCGGTGAAGGCGGCGAAGGCGGCCTGGCGCCTACGCGGTGATGGTTGGAGGAGGTTCCAGTCCGGGGCGGCGGCGGCGGGGCCGGCTTCCCAGCGGATCTTTCGCCAGGGAGGGCGACGCGGGTGCGTGCGCCGCCGGCCTGGGCGTGGCGGCTGAGCGCGACGGGGCGTAAACCCCTGGCGACGAGGGCGCGGTAGATGGCGCCGTCTTCGGAGCTGAGCTGGTAGGTGATGAGGCGGCAGCCGGGGGCGCCTCGGCCGCTGGTGGGCAGGAGGTCGATGAGGTGGGCGACGAGGGCGGAGGCGGCGTTTACGGGGACGTCGCGGCCGCGGCGGTCGAAGCGGCGAAGGCCGGCGCGGCTGGCGACGCGGGTGATCTCGAGGGTGCCCTCGGGCGGGCAATCGCTGGTCCGGCTCCATCGGCCGGTGGGAGCGCCCGCGAGCGCGACGGCGGCGATCTGGCCGCGCCAGCGAGCTGCGAGGGCGTGGACGATGCCGCGAGGTTGCACCGGGCAGGTGGCGGTGGTGCTGGGCGACGAAGTCGCACGCTTGATCGGGGGTGATGGTGTGGATCTCGAGCGTGGGGGCGTGGCCGTCGCGCAGGGCGGCGACGAGCTCTTCGAGCAGGGAGTCTTCGTCGCGCAGGGCGCCGCTGAGATCGATGACGGCCTCGATCAGCCGCTCGGCGTCTTCGAGGGGCCAGTGCGGGAGGAGGGCTTCGTGGATCGTGGCAGCGGCTTCTTGTTCGTCGAGCAGGGACCACTCGGGATCGGTGACGTAGGCGCGCACGGCCTCGAGGAGGGGCGCGGGCTTCGTCGCGGAGGGCGAGGTCGTGGACACGCGGCAGGCCGGGCGTGCGCTGCCACCACGGGGTGGCGCTTCCCTGCCTGCTTGCGCATCGTGTCTTCGATGAGGTCGATGAGGCGCGCGCGTTGAGACGCGATCACGCGATCGACTCGCTCGGGCGAGTAGCGCGCGGCCGCCCACGGTCGCCAGGCGGCGGCGGCGGCGTCGAAGATCGCGGCTGGGGTGCGCGAGGGCGGCATGACGCGGGCTAGTTGGCGGCGGTGGCGGGCGAGGGCGACGCGCTCGGCCGGCGATGCCGCGGGGGTTGGGCGACGAGGGTGGTGTTGCCGGTGCCGCCCTTAAAATTGTGGAAGGTGATGATCATGGTTCTCTTTCTCTTTCTTCTTTGTTGGGCCAGAAGGCGGTGGCGAGGGTGAGGCCGAGGGCCGTGGCGATGAGGAGCCGCTCCTCACGGTCGACGGACTTCATGTGGACGGTTTGCTCGGAGCCGTGGTTGACGACCCGGCCCCGCCAGCGCGCCCGGGTAGAGGCGGGCGGTGAGGGTCCAGGGCTGGACGGAGACGATAAAGACGTTCTCGGCGACGCCTGCGATCCTCGAGATCTCGCCGAGCGCGGCGTGCAGGTCGTCGACGTATTCGAGGACGCAGGAGACGAAGACGACGGCGGAGTCGTCGTCGACGCCGTGGATCGGGCCGTGGGTGATGTCGGCGACGATGGTGACTGGACAGGCGGGGCAGCCGTTCTTGTCTATACACACGTCGCCGCAGCCGTAGGCGCGGTGGATCCGGGTGTGGGCTCCGGCGTCGGGGTCGCCGATGACGACGAGGCGGCGGCCGGTGGCCTTGGCGCGCTCGATGGCGGCGTCGAAGGCGAGCTCACGCTCGCGGTGACGGGTGAGCGCTGCGATGCCCTCGACGATGGTCGCGGCGCCAAGAGCGAAGCGCGCGAAGAGTTTGGGCGAGAGGGACATGGCGGCTCACTTCCTGGTGATCCGGTACGCGAAGGCGCCGACGAGGGTGGCGCTGCTGAGGGCGACGCCGACCTTGAGCCAGGGGAATGGTTTGGGAGGCGGGGGGGCGTTGAGCGCGTCGGTGGCGCTCTCGACGGCGCCGCCGAGGGCCTCTTCGGCGGCCTCGAAGGCGGCGCCTACGCCCAGGAGGATCTCCGCGCCGAGCTCGCCGTGGGTTTGACGGAGCTGGTGCTCCCAGCCGCGGAGCTCGTCCGCGGGCGGGTTGTCGGGGTCGTAGTCGCCGATGAGTTGGGAGATCGGGGCGGCCCACCAGTCTTTGGGGGTCTGCGCGGTGGGGTAGGCGTCGAATAAGTCGCGGAAGAGCGGGAGGGCTTCGGCCTGGGCCTGGCAAAGCTCGTGATCCTTGGCGCCTGAGCGCATGCAAATGTCATAGGTTCGGCGGCGTTCGGCGGCGGCGCCGGGGAGCCTCATGCCCTCGAGGAAGCGGCGGCGGCCCCCTTCCCCGGCGTAGCGGAAGAGGTCGATGAGCCGCTGCCACGCTTGCTCGCGCAGGGGCTCCTTGTCGGCGGCGGCTCGGAGCTTCGTGGCGAAGGCGGCGGTCTCTAAAAAAGATCGTTGCGGAGCTTGTCGATGTTGTGGGCGCTGTTCATGGGTTCGCCGATTCGAGGACTTTTATAAGAGTGCGGATCTCGTGGAACTGCTCGCGGGCGCTGCTGCGCAGACTCGGAGAGGTCGCTTTCATGACGGCGAGGCCGCCGCGTAAGACCTGGAGCCCGCTGGAGGTCTGGCCATCCTCGTGCAAGCTGCTGGCGAGCAGGCGGCACGCGACGATGACGTCGTAGAAACGCTCCGGCGATTGGCCGAGTTGAAACACCCTCGTGGCGATCTTGTGGGCTTCGCGGGCCCGCTCGACCCGCTCCGCGGTCGGTGAGCCGTTCACGGTGAGGAGTTGGACCGTGGCCCGTAGACAGCCGGACAAGACGGATCCCGCCCACAGGGTCCGGTGTGTGCCGTCCCAATGGGTCCGGGCGGTTTTTATAAGATGCTCCAGTTGCTCCGCTTTGCCGCTCGCGGTGGCTTGCTGGATCTGCTGCTGGGTAAGCTCGGTCTCGAGCGGGTGCGTGAGAGCGGGCGGGGGCTCGGATAACTCGACGAGGGCGGCGTCCGCGGGCTGGACCTGCTCGGTGAGAACCGGCGCGGGAGCAGGCTCGGCAGGCTCCTCGACCGTGGCGGGCTCGGCAGGCTCGACCGTGGCGGGCTCGGCGGGCTCGACGGTAGCGGTCTCAGCAGGCTCTACGGTAGCGGGCTCGGCGGCGGGCGCGGCGGGAGCGAGCTCGACGGAAGCGGGCTCGGCAACGGGCGCGGGCTCGGGCTCGGCGGCAGCGGGCTCGACGGGGATGGGCGCGAGATCGATCGCGGGAGCTGGATTGGTCGGCGAGAAGCCGAGGAGGGCGCAAAACTCATTGTTGAGGTCGGCTCCGTCGCGAGGAGCTGTGGGAGTGTTCGCGGGTTCGTCGTCGGCGTCGACGGGGGAGCGGCCGAAGAGCACCATGAACTCGTCGTCGGGTGCGGTTTCGGCGGTGGGCGGGGTCTTCGCGGTGGGGGGTGGGATTGTCGCTCGCTTCGATGCGAGGTGGTTCGGGCGGCGACGCCGCGGGGGGTGCGGCCGGGGCGGTTGCCTGCGGCTGGGCTGGTTTGGGCGGTGTGGGTTCGGGTGGCGGCAGCGCCTCGAGGCGGGCGAGCTCGATGTTCTGCTCGGCGACTTTGCGGCGCAGTGTCGCGGTGTGAAGGAGGATCTGGTTCCTTACGGCCTCCCTTTCGAGCTTGGCGAGCTCGGCCTGCTCTTCCTTTGAGAGGTAGTGCGCGGGGTCGATTTCGGGCTCTGGTTCGTCCGGATCCGAGTCGTCCCACGAGCTCAGATCCTCGAACCCATCCTCGCATCGGAGCAGGCTGGTGAGGAGCGGCTTTAAAATCGCGCGGTTGTTCGCGCAATAACCATTGGCTCTCTCGATCACCCGCTCGCTCAGGATCGCGAGATCGTTGACGGTGTTAAACTTCATCTCCCTCCCTCCTCTCCATAAACTTGTAGGTCATATAAACGCCCGCGGCGTATCCGGTGACGCCTGCGCCGAGGGCGACGACCGCGAAGGTGAGGCGCTGCGCGCGGATACATGCGTCTCGCTCTCGTGTGATCGAGTCCTCGAGGGCGCGGTTGATTTCGTCTTCTCGGGTCTGCAAGGTGGGCTCCGATCTACGCGAGGATCTGGCGGCCGATGAGGTCATGTTTGGCCATGAAGAGGACGCGTTCGCGGGCGAGCTCGTCGTTCTTGCGGCGTGAGAGGCCCTGGGCGAGCTCCCGCGCGGCGTCGATGGCGTCTCCGTCGGTGGCGTTGGCGTCTGTCTCCGGGTGGCGGAGCCGGTAGAGGCGCTCGGGGCGACGCTGCAACGCGTCGGGCGCGGGCTCGTAGGTGAGCGTGTAGGCTTGAAGGTTGATCTGGGACCAGCGCGGCCCTTGGATGATCCTTGAGTCGTTCTCTTCGGTGAGTAGATCGATGACGGGCTGGTCGATGTAGATCTGCTCGTTCATGGTGTACATCGATCCCCGGGGGCGGGTTCGGGGGAGCAGGCGGGCGCTGAGTAGACCGAGGCTGAGGCCGGTCAGCGCCGAAAAGGCGCCGACGAGGGCGGTGTGGGCGCGGCTCATGAGGTCCTCCGGACGTGTAGGGCGTAGGTGAGCGCGACGGCGGCGCCGGTGAGCGCGAGCGCGCCGAGTACCCAGGGGGTGCGGGAGTTGGGGGCGAGCGTTGGGGGCGCGGCGGCGTCTACGGGGGCGCGGTGGGGTCGGTAGAGGGGGTGGCGGCGTCGGCCTGGGGGGCGTCGCCGACCATGCTCTCGACGTACTTGGTAGGATTGAGCAGGCCGCCGGGGATCGGGTTGCCGACGCGCCAAACGGTGTTGGCCTTTCGATCGCTTGGGAAGCCGTAGGTCTCTAGATGGATCATTCCATAACTTCCGAGTACACGGCCGAGCTTTTGGCCCTTTTTGATCGACTGGCCGACGCTGAGGTCAAACTCGCGATGTGAGCCGGGATGAAAGCCGCCGAGGACGAGGAAGAGGCCGCTGGCCGTTTTAAGAATGCGCCTTGGAGCCGGCGCTCCAGCCGCGATCGAGGGCGATGACGGTGGCGTCCTCGGGGGCGATGACGAGGGCGCCGTCGGGGATCTTGGTGAGGTCGATCCCCGCGTGCCAGCGCTCGCACGAGTCTTCGTTGCAGCCGAAGGGGCGTCCACCGCCGAAGGACCAGTTTGCGAATTTGGGCGCGTGACCGGGCAGAGGCCAGCGCGGGGCGGGATCGCCCTTGGCCATCGGCGCGTGGTGCCAGTCTGGAGCCCTCGCCATGGTGCGCTCCTAGTGGGCAGAGCCCCACACGCTGGACCAGCGGGCGTCGATGAGGTTGATCGCGAGGCCGTAGGCGCGGCCCGCGTTGGGCACGTGGGCGAACCTGCTGAGGGCTTTGGTGAGCAGATCGCGCGTCTCGCGGAGCCGGACGGATCGCTGAGCCCGGTGCCACCGGCCGTGGACGAGCCAGTCACGGGCTTTGGCCTCGCTGACGTTCCTTTCCTTGAGGACCTGGGCGGTGTTTTGGAGGATCTCCACGAAGCTGTCGCGCAAACACGCGACCTCGGGCGAGATGTCGAGGCCGGACTCGGATCGAGCGGGTTCGCAGGCGGGCTCGCGGGCGGGCTCGGCGGCGGGCTCGGCGGCGGGCTCGGCGGCGGGCTCGTCGGCGGGCTCGTTGGCGGCGCTGCGGGCTTGCTCGAGGTCTTCGACCCGCTCGATCAGGTGCGAGAGGCGCTCGAGCAGGTGCGCGTTCCATTGCTGCTGCCTTTGGAGTATCTCAATGATCTGCTCCATCGAGGTGTTCTTGGCTTCGCGGTAGGCGCGCTCGGCCTCCTGCGCGTCGCGTTTGGCCTGTAGCTCGTTCGCCTCCTGAAGAGCGCCGACGAAGGCCATGAGGGTCTTGTTCGCGATGAGGAGATAGTCAGGGTTCATGGTTTTCCTCTGGGTTTGTGTTTGGGTTGATGGGTGGGTTGACGGCTTGGAGGCGGGCGGCGGCGCGGGCCTGGACGAGCACAGGGAGCGGGCTGCGGCCGCTCAAGATCGCCCGCTCGACGCGTCGGGCGAAGAGCTCGCGCCGGCTTGATTCGAGGGGCATTTGGCCGATCTCGGCGACGGCGAGGTCGCCAGGCCGGTGCTCGCTGATCGCCGAGAGGTCGAGGGTGAACTCGGGCGCTCCCGGTAAGGTGAGGGCGTGGCGGAGCACGCGGAGCTGGTGATGCCACGCTTCATAGGCGAGGCCAGTGACGCGGACGACCGCGCTCGTGTCGCTCCACTCGATCGTCACGGGGGCGGTGATTTCAAGGTGGCCGAACGCTTCGCGGATCCAGGTCTGGAGGTGGCCCCGCCGGCGCCTGGCGCGGAGGTGCTGGGTCTCGTTGGTGAGGGCGAGCAGGAGGTGCTGGGCCTCTTCGGTGGGTTCGGGATCCGGCGGCGGCTGGGCAGGGGCGGGTGGCTCGTGGACCCACGCGTTGAGGCGCGCGATGACGTCGCGGCGGTGCTCGCGGAGGTATTTTTCAAAAACGTCACCGGCGAGCGAGGGCGGTAAGGCGCTGCGCCAGTTCGTGATGATCTGGGGGATCCGCTGCGCTCGATCGCGAAGCTGCTCGGGGTCTCTCTTGGCGCTCATGCTGGGCTCCCGTCGCTTAGGGTCCGATCAAGGGCTGATTCGATGGCGGCGTCGAAGGGGCTGTACACATCGCCGTCTTCTTCGAGGCCTGCCTGTTCGGGTGGGGTGGGCTTGTCGAGCTCGGGGTCGATGTTGTTGGGGGCGGTGAAGTCGGAGACCGCGAGCACGGTCTGGCCTTCGGCGCAGCTTTGAGCGACGGCGTGGGCGACGCGGGCGAGGTAGCGGGCGACGCGGGCGACGCGCTCGATGTGCTCGTCGAAGTCGACTTCGAGGGCCTTGGCCGCCCGTTGGTGCTCGCGGATCGCGACCTCCAGGGCGCGTTTGGCGGAGGCGCGGGCGTCGCCTCGACACTTGGGGGCGCGGACGAGGACAGCGGCGTAAACGAGGAGCTGGCGGGTGCGCTCGATCTCCATGGGGCCGCGGCGCAGGGCCTTGGCCAACATGCCGAAGTGACGCCAGTGCTCGCGGATTGCAGCCTCAGTGAGGCGAGTGAAATAGAAGCTGAGGAGGTGATCGCCTCCTTGAAGCGGCTCGCCTTCGCTGCGGGCTTGGTCGGTGTCGCGGATCTGGACGGCGACCTGATCACCGTCCTTGTCCACGATGGGGCTGACCCGCACGATGTAGCGACGGGAGACCCCTTCCCGATCCTCGCGCAGGACGTACTCGCCATGATCATCTTTGAGGATCGCGTCGGGCGAGACGATCAGTCTTCCATCCCGGGCGTCGACGTCGTGCTCCTCGCTGGTTTCACGGAGATCCTCGGCGATGTCTTCCAAGAGGCGGCCGAAGGGGCCGCCCTATGGTTTTGGTGAGTCGCCCGCGACGGCGATCCAGGCGTCGGCCCACGCGTCGAGGTGCTCGTCCCACGGCGCGATCATGTTGCCGCGCTCATCCCATGCGTCGCCAGGGATCCCCGCGGCGATCGCCTCCGTGACCGCGCTGCGGGTCCATCGGCGAGGTATCTCGACGTTCCCGAGGGTGACCGCTTCGGCAGAGTCCCGCGCCAGCTTCCGCTCCTGCGTCGTAGCGGCCGCCGGCAAGGTCGACGGATACTCGCGGAGGATCACAGCGAGCTGCGCGCGCGCTTCCTCCTCCTTGCGCGCCTCGTCGTCGAGGACTGGCGCGGTAGAGGGTGTGGGCGAAGCGGAGGGCTGGGCGGCTGGGCGTGAAGGGGTCGAGGTGGGCGGGGTGGTGGTGGGCGTGGGCGCGACGGGGGCGCGCGCCGGGGGCGTGGTGCGCGTGGGTGACGGTGAGGGCGTGGCGGGCGGTGAGGGCTTGTCGGCGTTGTCGGCGTTGTCCTCGGCGTTGTCTGCGTCGTCCGCGTCTGCGGCGTCAGCGAGCAGGCGCTTGGGGATCTTGCGGCCCCACCAGGCGAGGCCGAGCTCGCGGAGGGTTGTGTAGGACTCGCCGCTGGCGGGGGCGAGCGCGAGGTACTCGCGCCAGCCTTCGAGGGTGGGTGGGAGCAGGCGGGCGCCGCGTACTTCGGCTCCGGCGGTGATGGCGAGGCCCTCGCTGTCGACGACGGGGACGGAGGAGGGTTTCCAGGCGTTTGCGAAGGCTTCGGCGATCTTGTCGTTGAAACGGGGCCACCACTTGGCGAGGAAAGCATCGCTGGCGCCGAGCCAGCCGAGATCGTCGAGGCTGCGCACGAAGCTGGTGTTTCCGAGCTTGAGGGCGATGGCGGCGGCGGTGCGGTCTTCGTCGTCGAGGGGCCAGACCGGGCCGCCTTCGCGCGGAAATTCGGCGGGATCGAGGGGTTTGCCGGCGAGGTCGCCTTCGTAGGTGAGGAGCTGCCAGGTGGCGGAGCCGGCGAGGCGCAGGCCGACCTTGGGGCCGCTCGCGTCGGTGATGGCGCCGAACTCGAAGTGATCGAGCTGGCTGGTATCGCCGACGCGGGGTCGGGTGATCCGCAGGCCCTCGTAGACGGGGGCGCCGAGCTCCGGGACGAGCATGTCGACGTCGCGCGCGACGTGGATCCACGGGTACCAAGGCCATGCGGCGGGATCGACGGTCTTGAGATCGCTGAGGCGCTGCTCGGCGTCTTCGCGGAGGCGGGCGGCGTGCTCGGGATCGTCGGCCTCGCGGGCGCGGTCGAAGCGGGAGACGGCTTGGCGGAGGACGCGGTTGGCCTCGCGGGCGATCCGGGCGCGGGCGGCCTCGATCGCTTGAGAGCGCTTCATCTCGATGAGGGCGCGGGTTTTTTCTTTGTCCCGCGAGATCATGATGAGCACGTCCTCGGGGCTGAGCTGCTGCTGCGCGCCGGGGTTGTTGGTGTCGCGCACGGCGCTGGTGAGGAGCTGGCCGAGCCACCCGGCTTTGCCGTCGATGAGGCTGAAGCGGTAGCCGTCGGTGGAGCCGTCGGCGAAGTAGTAGTAGATGTTGATGAGGCCGAGGGTGTTGCCCTGGCGTACGCCGCGTCCGTTGCGTTGCTCGAGGTCGGCGGGCGTCCAGGTGAGGTCGACGTGGTGGATGGCGCAGGTGCGTACTTGGAGATCGATCCCCTCGTAGGCGACGGAGTTGGCGATCACGATGTCGTACTTGGGGGCGGTGGCAAAGTCGCTCGGGCGGGCGCAGGCGCCGGGCTTGGCGGGGGCGCTGCCGAGGGCCGTTAAACTCGCGCGCGATGGTGGCGCGCTCGCTGGTGGAGACCTCAGAGTTGAGGATGGCGATCCGCTCGCGCGGGATCCCGTTCGCGACGAGGACCTCGCGCATCCACATGTGCACGGCGGTGGGCTCGACGAAGATGATGTGGCCGCAGTGTGGGCTGGCGACGATCCGCTCGGCGCACGCGGTGAGCTTGGGGCTCTCGTAGATCGGGCGCGGGAGGGTGACCGTGATCTCTTCGACCTCGCCCGTCCGCGGGTCGTAGACGTTGCGCGTGGCGACGCCGCCATCGAGCGCGTTCTTTAAGTTGTACCCTCGTCGAGGCCGGAGTGGAGGGCTACGAGGGAGAGGCGGGCGAGCAGGCCGACGATGACGTTGGAGGGGCCGCCGCTGTCGGGCTTGGCCGGCTCGGCGAGGATCCTCTCGATCTCGCGGACGTACTTGTCGTACTTCGCCTCTTGCAGCTCGTCCATGGCGACGGTGACGGTCTCGACGATCGGACGCGGGAGCTGGAGGCCGACCTCGGCGGCGGATCGAAACTCGCTCTTGCTGAAGATGATGGTGCGCAGGTCGTCCAGGTTGCGGAAGCCGGTGACGGCGCTGGCGGACTCGATCTTGAAGTCGCTGGTGAGGACGTCGCGGAGCTCGATCTTGATGAAGCGATCGATGAACTGCTCGGGGTCGTAGATCCCGGCGCTGTAGAAGGCGGTGGGGTCGATGAACTGGATCAGGTTGTAGAGCTCGAGCGGCGAATTCTTGGCGGGGGTTGCAGTGAGCAGGACGACCCCTGCCCCGCCGGTTTGACGACGGACCATGGCGGCGCGGAAGTCGAGCTGCCACGCGCGGTTCGAGCCGTCGCCGCTCCCTCCCATGAACTTCGGGATGCCGCCGTCCTCGCGCGGCTGCGGGAGGTAGAGGTTTTTGAACGAGGCGGCCTCATCGACGACGAGCATGTCGATGCCGATCTCGTCCCAGGCGACGCCGGGGTCGTACTCCCAGCCTTCGGGGAGGGCGAGGAGCTCTTCGACCCACGCCCTTGTGCCGTGCTCGAGCAGGGCGAGCTGGCGCTCGGTCATCTTGTCGCGACCGCCCGGGGTCTTGCTTTGCTCCTCGAGTCTGCGGCGGCGAAGCGTCAGCGTGCGCTCGATGGCCTCGACCTGCTTGATGTAGGCCATCACGGGCTTGGTGTTGACCTTGGTGCGGGCGAGGGCCTCGTAGGTGAGGATGACGACGTCGAGCTGACCAGTCTGGAGGGCGATCCACTTCTGGGCGCGCTCTTCGGGCGACTCGGGCTCTGAGGTGATGAGGCCCTTGCGCGCGCCGCGGCCGATGATCTCGGTGGATGTCAGGGTAGTTGTCGCGTTGTTGCTCAGGGCCGGGTTGTTGGCTCCGGCTTCGGATCAGGTCTATGGTTCAGGGTTCAGGTCGACGGTGGGGACCGGGTCCCAGCTGCGGGTGTTGCGGGCCCACCGTTCGGGGTATTTGGCGCGGGCGGCCGCGTAGGTCTCCTTGCGCGCGGCGAGGATCGCGAGGTGGCGTCCGGCGTGGCGATCGCTCGGGGTGACGAAGCTGATCGCGCTGTGTAGGTGTTTTTCGTTGTACCAGTAGACGAATTTCGCGACCCAGTTTCGGGCGGCGTCGAGATCGTTGAACGGCCGCGAGGGGTAGCTCGGGCGGTACTTGAGCGTTCGGAAGAGGGACTCCGAGTAGGCGTTGTCGTTGCTCGTACGGGGTCTGCTGAAGCTCGCCTTAATCCCGAGCTTGCGGAGCATCGTCAGCAGCGTCGCGCTCCTCATCGGCGCGCCGTTGTCCGAGTGCAGCCACAGCGGCTTACCAGATCGCGCCGCCGCGGCGCAAGTCCTTTCGACCAGGTCCGCTGCGATCGCGCCGCACTCACGCTCGTGCACCTCTGCTGCGATGATCTTACGGCTCCAGATATCGATGATCATGTACAGGTACACGAAGCGGCCGCTGATCTTCGTCGGTAGGTAGGTGATATCCCACGAATAGAGCTGATCGGGTCCTGTCGCTGTGAGCGCGCGTGGCCGCCGGCTCGGCGCCCGCGCGCGGCCACGATGCCGCATCATCCCGGCGGCGTGCAGGCGACGGTAGATCGTCGACTCGGAGCCGATATAGATCCCGTGAGTCGCCAGGTGCGGCACGATCTGGTTCGGCGACAAGTCCGCGAAGTCTGCCGAGGTCGCGACCCGCAGCACCTCGGCCTCCTCCTCCGCGCTGAGCTTGTTGTGGGGCGTCGTCGCCGGGCCTCGCCGTTGATCGTCACCGCCCCCCTCCTCGCGCCAGCGCTGAAGCGTCCGGCTCGAGAGCCCCAGGCACTCGCATGCGCGCGTCAGCGTCGCGCCCATCGCCGTGGCTGCTTGGATGAGGCCCATGATCGCCGCGCGCTCGCGCGCTATGTGTCGTCTTCCACGCCCTCCAAGAGGGCGCGGACTTTTTTTTGGAGCACCAGCAACGCGGCCGCCTCGGCCAGCGCCTTGTCCTTGCGGTGGAGCTCGCGCTCCAGCTCCTTGACGCGCCGTGCCTCAGCGCCGGTGGCCTTCTCCTGGCGCCCAGCTAGCTCCGCCTTGCCGCCGCGCAGCATCGTCTCGCGCCACTCGTCGAGCGTCGCCTGGTGCAGCCCACGTCGGCGCAAGAGGCCGCCCAGCTGCGCCTCGTCGAGCTTCAGCGACTCCATCACGACCGCGATCTTCTCGTCCGGCGACCAGTCCTGCGGTCGCCTCTGCGGCGCCTCTGCGGCCTCCTGGGCGGCGCTTTGGGCGATCATCTTGGGGGGCTGCGGGCGTGTCACCATGAAGCCTCTCCTAGCCGATTCTCGTCGCCACCGATAGAGCAGCCCGGGATGCAGGCCGAGCTCCTTGGCGATCTCCGAGACCGATCGTCCCGACGTCGTGAGCTTCGCGACGATCTGGGCCTTAAAGCCCTCGGTGTACGATGTCCCCGTCACCGAAGACCTCCCACCGCGATCCGGATGCACAGGGCCCCATCGTCCGCTCGACGATCCATCATGACCTGCACGTGCCGCGGGATCACCACGATCACCTCGCCTGCGATCCCCGCCACCGCCTCGTTCTCCTCACGGCCGACCCCCAGGCCCTCCGTGTTTTCCTCGTCGTCCTCGATCTGGATCTGGATCTCGAGATCGTCCTCGCTCACGCTCTTCTTCACTTCCGTTAACTCGCTGGTCATCTCACTGCTCTGCTTCTCAGCCCCCTCGGTGGTTCAGGTGAACGCGACAACTTTGCTGACACTGGGGGATCTTGCGCTTGGAGCCGATGACGGCGACGCGGTAGTCGGGGAGCGTGCAGAGGATGTCGTCGTGCCACTTCCAGGCGATGGAGCCGGGGACGAGGATGACGGGGCGGCGCACCCATCCCTCTTGGCGAGCGCGGGCGACGATCGCGAGGGCGGTGTAGGTCTTGCCGACGCCGACGTCGAAGGCGACGAGGCCGCCGCGCTGGGCGAGCACGCGGCGGGCGCCGGCGATCTGGTGGTTCTTGAGCTTCGGCGCGCCCGGGCCCCAGCGCGCGATCTCGAGGTTCTCTGCGGGGTATGTGGGGACGATCCGGCCGCGGAAGCTGCGGTTGTAGGCGTGGACGATCTGCGCCTGTCGGTCGTCATCGCGGGCGACCCAGGCGCGGAAGGCGTCGGACCACTGCTTTTGCAGTTTGAGGCGCTCCTCAGCGCGGGACCTCTTTTCGGCGAGCTTGTCTTCGCGGCTGCGCGGCCCGCTGTCCAGCTTGGACCGCTTCGGCGGGGTGAACGTGGCGAGATCGTGGTTGAGCCACCCGAGGAAGGCAGCGGTGGCGGGCGCGAGCACGGGGCGGGGGCCGCCTTCACGGGTCCGCGCTTCGTAGAGGCCATCGGCGCGGATGAGCGAGATGGGGCTGTAGCGGCCGTTGAGCTCCTCGGTGAGCCAGTCGGCGACGACGTCGATGGGGACCCAGCCCTCGTTGGGGCGCAGCTCGGTCAAGTCGTCGAAGACGACGGGGTCGATCGCGGCGAGCAGACGGTTGACCTGCGACCTGGCGATAAGGTCACCTTGTTGCGCGCGCGCTTGGGCGCGGTCGTGTTTGGCCCAGAGGTCGATGCCGGTGAGATAGGCGTCTTCGGGGAGCAGCTCATCCCAGGCTTCGCCGTCGAGGGCCCATCCCTTCGCGACGAGCGTGGAGACGATATCGGCCTGGTCCGCGCTCCCGCCCTGCGAGAGGTGGAACTTGTGGAGGGTCTCGATGTTGAGGTGGCGACGTTGGCGGAAGAGGAGCTCGGCCTGGGCGACGACGTCGTCGGGCTGGCCGGTGTACTTGGGCTCGACGACCGGCGGGGCGCGAAGGGCCGCGATGAGCTCGCCGCTGCGGGTGAACGCGTTGAGGATCCGCTCGGCCGCGCTGACGCCGTTGTCAGCGAGCGCGCGGAGGTCCTTGCGCTGCCGGGGGTTGCCCTGGGTCTTGGCGAGGTCCACGAGGGCGGCGTGGAGCTCGGGCCAGAGGGCGGCGGCCCGTGGCGCATCATCGGCGCCGACGGCGGCGAGGTAGCGGCCGACGCGGCGGCCTAGCTCGAGCGCGGGGCGGAGGGCGTCGTCGGTGCCGCTGGGGACCTCGTCCTCGTCGCGCAGGACCGTCTGAGGGGCGCCGAGGTCGGCGGAGCGGGCGATGGTGTCGATCACGCAGGCGGTGCAGATCGGGCGCGGATCGAGGGGCGGGAGGCTGTGCAGCTCGCCGGTGACTTTGTAGCGCCAGCTTCGACCTTCATCGCCCGCGAAGGCTCCATCTTCGGCGCCGAGGATGTGCGAGGGGTGGCGCTCGAAATAGTCGCCGTCGAGGATGTATGTGTCGGCTTCGTCGATCTGGCGGAGCTCGCCGCCGCGGTTGCGCCAGAAGACGATGTCCATGACGAGCCCCGCGCCCGGCACGTTCTCGCGGCCGCGCAGGTCGTGGCTGGGCAGGCGGTAGGCGCCGAGGAAGTGGTGGCGCAGGAGGATCTTTTCGCGGAGGGGGCGGTTGGTCTTGCCGGTGACGAAACCGGCGGGGACCAGAAAGACGCCGATCCCGCCCGGGATCAGGAGATCGAGGGCGCGGCGCATGAAGTAGGCGTAGGCGCGCTTCTCAAAATAAAACTCGTCGCGATCCTCGCGGGCGAACGCGCCGCGCTCGCCGTAGGGCGGGTTGGAGAGGATGAGGCCGAGGGTGCCGTGGTAGCGCGAGCCTTCTTCGCGGACCCAGCGCTCGAAGGGCATGTGAAAGACGTTGATGTCGCCGCGGAGGGCGCGGAGCAGGGTGGAGGAGACCTTGGAAAATTCGACGGCGGTCCACTCGATCCGCTTGATCTGGCCGCCCGCTTCGAGGGCGAGGCAGCGGCGAGGTGTGAAGGCGCGGATGAGGCGGCCGATCCCGGCGCTGGGCTCGAGGGCGCGGACGATCCCGTCGCGGCCGGCGAGCTCGGGAAGGAAGGGACACAGGACCTCGGCGAGCGAGTCGGCGATGACGGTGGGGGTGTAATATTCGTGGATGAGGCCGAAGGACTCGGGGACGAGATCGGCGGGGAATTGATCTTGGACCTTGTCGATGCTGAGGCCGCCCCAGCCGGAGTAGCGGGTGAGGATCTGGAGGTCCCCCGAGGTCATCTCGCCTGGCTCTTTGGCCATGACGAGGCGCATCGCCTGGAGGTTGGCCTCGGTGCGCCAGGGCTTGTCCTTGAGATCGGGGGGAGACTCGATCTCGACGGTCGGGGCGGAGGGGGTGACGTCGGCGGCGGTGCGCGACCAGAGGGCGTTGGCGTAGCGATCGAGGCGGGCGCCGTCGGCGATCTGATCGCGGATCTGGGCGACGCGCTGGTGAGCGGCGTCGAAGATGTTGTGGAGGGCGGAGGCGCCGGTGTAGGCGGGGTTCTCGTGCAACACGCCCTTCGCGTCGCGGAGGGCGATGACGGCGGCGCCGTCGCCTGACAAGAGGGCGAGCGCGGGGTAGCGGAGGAGCAGCGGCTCGGCGGCTTGGCCCTTGGCGCGGAGCAGGATCGCTTCGGCGCGCAGGTCGACGTAGGTGCGGGCTCGACGGGCGAGGCGCTCTTGCTGGTCTGGGGGGGCCTCCGTGACGCGGTCGCTCAGCTTTTGGAGGAGCTCGGCGCGGCCCGTGGGGTCGTCGTCACGCCAGCCCGGCCGAGTGCGCTCCTTGAGCACGAGCTGGTCGACCTCGCTCCAGTCGGCGGGGGTGCGTGGCGCGCGGCCGCGCCTGATCCGGCGCGCGGCGAGCTCGTGCTCGATGACGCCGAGCAGGCGGGCGCGGTGGCGATTTAAGAATTCCTCGATGACGAGGAGCCCGTGCCGCTGCTCGGCCTTGGGGCGCCAGGTCTGCAGGGCGGCGTTGAGGATCGCGAGGGCGTTCATTCTGCGGTCTCCCGAGCGGTGGGAAGGCGGCACGCGCAGCCGCCGGGCCACACGTCAAACTCGCCGCCGCCCTGCATGTGGCCTTGTCGCAGCCAGGCGAGGCAGGCGCCGTGGGCGGAGCTGTCGGCGGGGACGAGGTAGAGCTGTCCGCGCTGGTTCGGGAGCGCGGGGCGGCCTTTCACGAGCTCGAACTCGATCGATGGTTCGAGGAAGCGATAGCCGCTGGCGGTGGGGACCAGGTCGAGGTGCTCGGCGAGCTGTCGGAGGGCCTGGCTGTCGACGAAGAAGCGCGTGCCGACGCGGTAGATGTGTCCGGGAGTGGAGGTCATGTCAGTCGTCCTCGTCCTCGTCGGGGTCGGCGCCGCGCATCGCCTGCCGGACTGCATCGGTGAGCGAGTCCATGAGCTCCTTGTCGGTCGAGGCATCGATCGTGGGATCGGGGGTAGGATCGGGCGTGGGCGGTTTTTCTTTGGGGGTTTTGGGGGTGGTGGGCATGGCCTTGGAGGTGCTCCGCGGGCGCGTGGTGGCTTCTTTCTTCTTTTTCTTCTCTGGGGGCTGGGTTTCGGCGGCGTCGGCGTCGGCGGCGCTGAGCTGGCCGAGGAGGTCGAGGGCGCGGACCTCGAGGGCTTCCCGGGTGCCGCAGCCGAGCTGGTCGAAGTCGGTGTCTCCCTTGCGGGCGAAGGCGAGCGCGAAGGAGCCGCCTTCGGTCTGGACGAGCCGGAACTCGCCGTCTCCCACCGCGGCGACGCAGATCTGGGCGTCGCCCTCGACGGTCTCGCGCCAGGTGATCTCGCTGTCGCCCAGGCGCAGGCGCTTGGGGCGTGGGCAGGCGCTCAGGTCGCCGCCAGCGGCGCGGAAGGCGGCGGGGGTGGGCAGGTCGCTCTCGGCGAGGCTGATCGCGAGCGCCTTGAGGGCCTCGGTTTGGCCGCAGCCGTAGTCGTAGATCGGGCCGTCGCTGTGTTCATAAAAGAGCCCGGCGATCCCGCCCGTGCGTGGGGTGATGCGGAAGGCGCCGTTGGCCCAGGTCGCTTCGAGGGTTTTGCGGCCTTTGACCTCCTGGGTGCGCCACTGGAGGCTGACGGGCACGATCTCAGGGGTGGGCGGCGGTGGTGGCGGCGGTGGCGGTGGCGGTGGCGGCTCGGGTTCGCCTTCGTCCGTGGGCGCGACCGCGCCGAGCTCGGTGGCGTGTTTGTTGAGGATCTCGATCAGGCCGGGTACGTCCGCCTCGAGCACGCCCTCCTTGACCAGCTCGCGGCGTACGTCGCCGTTGGGCTGCAAAAAGACGTAGGGATGGAGATCGAGCTCGGTGTCGTCCCACGAGATGGTGGACGTCAAACGGTCGGAGTGGACGGTGTAGCGGCCGAAAACGTCGTAACGCTCCGTGCTGGGCAAGTAGCGGGCCTTGCGACCCCTGCCCGTCTGGATGAGGTCGCCGCGCTCGACGAGGCGGCCGAGCGCGGCGAGGATGTGGACGGGGTCGAGCTCGCGCTCGCGCTCGCGGAACGCCCTGCGCAGCGCGCCGAGGGTGTAGTTGCCGTCCTTGACCTCGCGGAGGACGGCGAGGTCGAGGGCCCGATCGGTGGGGAAGTCATGAGCCTTCGGCCTCCGTTTGGTCTTGGCTTTGGGCTCGGGCTCGGGTTCGGGCTCGGGCTCGGGTTCGGGCTCGGGCTCGGGTTCAGGCTCGGGCTCACTCGCCTTGCCTGCCTTGCCTGACTTGCCTGCCTTGCCGCCTTTGCTCTTGCCCTTCTGAATATCATCAGGCCAAGCGCCGACCGCGACCTCCTGGATCTCGCCGGTGTCAGTGTCACGGAGCTTGATGCTCATGAGGACGACGGCCATGACGACGGACTCCTAACCGTTCTTCTCGTTGCCGTTGCCGTTGCCGTTGCCGTTCCCGTTGCCGTTGCCGTTCCCGACCTTGCAGGCGCAGGGCGGCTTGTTTTTGGGTTTGGCGATCAAGTACCCGACGCCGACGCCGGTCGCGCCGGAGACGAGCAGACCGATGGCGGTCCAGAGCGAGCGTGAGCCGGGCTGAGCGGCCTGTTTGGTGTCAGTGTCAGTTTCGTTCGTGTTTTCCATTTCCTACCTACCTTCCCTCTCTTCACACTTCACATTTCACATTTCACAAAAAATCGAGGCCGACGGCGTCGGCGCCGCCGCCGAGGACGGGTCAATGCAGCTCGTCGAGCCTCGCGAGCGGCGCGAAGGGCCGCCGGGCCGCGATGCAGGGATCGGGGCTTTGGTCGGCGAGGGTGCGCAGCTCGGGGATGAGGCGATGACGGGCCCGGATCAGCGCGCGCCTCATCGCGAAGAAGGCGGCGAAGCGGCTCTGGATGTAGTTAAAGGCAGCGGCGCTGATGAAGCCGCGGGGGCCGTTGAGGCCGAGGGTGTGCTCGTCGCCCTGGACGCGGAGTAGCTGTTTTTCGAGGCGGAGGGCGGGGCTCTGGTTGTCGGCGAGGGGGCCGGCGATAGCGCTGCGCCAGTGCTTCCAATGGGCGACGACGTCGCGCGCGTCTTGGCGGAGGTTGCCCTCGGCTTGCCAGAACCCGCTGGCGATTTGCAGGGCGCGATGGGCGGGTTGGTGGGCGGCGTTACTCTTCCAGGCGAGGGCGGGCGCGGGCGACTGGAGGCGGTGGCCGTACACCCAGGGAAACGTGCCGAGGGAGAGGCGTAGCGGGGTGTTCCAGCCGCAGAGGGGCCCGTTGTTCTTGATCGGCGCGGTCTCGGGGGTGGCGTCGCCGAAGTAGCTGGGGCCGGCGTCGGCCAAAAACGCGCGCTTGGGGCGGATGACGATGTTGAGGTCGCTGCGGTCGGGCGCGGAGCGGGTTTGAGCCTCGAGCTGGCTGTCTTGGCCCGCGGTGAGCGGGGGGGACTGCCAGGTGGCGAGGTTGAAGCAGGCGCCTTCCGGGAGGGAGTCGGCGCTGATGACGACCTGCCAGAGGCTCCGAGGGCGGGTTTTTGTAAAAAGATGCTCGAGGGCGATGTCGCGGATCCGGGCGCGATCGGTGCGCACGTCGCCCTCGCGTTGGCGATCGGCGTGTTGTTGGAAGGCGGCGAGGGCTTCGGTGCTGACATCACAAAAACCCATGCGGCAGCGGCGGAGGCCGTTGAGGGTGTCATCGAGGGCCTCCGACCAGCCCATCGCCGCGGCGATCTCGGTCCACTGTTGCACGAGCCATGACTCGCGCTCGGCGGCGGAGAGGTAGTCGAAGTCGCCGGCGATCTCGTCGGCGAAGCGGTCGAGCTCGGGGTCGTAGCAGGTGATCGTGACTAGCCCTTGGTCCGAGGGGGTGGGAGTTGGCCGACGAGATCGGCGAAGAGCTTGGGGACGCCCGGCCAGCGCGCGGCGCTGAGGGTTTTGGGGATCGTCGTGATGTCCTCGAGATCGACGCCGAGCTCGATCGCGTCGCTGTTAAAACGATCGCGTACGGCCTGGTAGGTCTTGGAGCCGCGATCGGCCTTGAGCAGCGAGGGGCTCGCCCAGCCGGCTTTGATGTCGAGGTGATCGTCGAGGCGGTAGTGGGCGACGAGGCGCTGGAGGTAGACGCACGCGGCGAAGCCAGCGACGCGGGGGAGGAACATGACGTTCGGCGGGCTTTGCAGGAGGGGGGCGGCGTCGCCTTCTTCGGGGACTCCCGTCCACAAAAAATAGGGAGCGAGGGCGCCGAAGAGGCCGCCAGAGCCGAATTCCGCGGCCTGCATGCCGTAGGCGAGCGCGGGGTTGCGGTCTTTCATGTTGTCGTAGGCGCGGCGTGACGCCTTGCGTTCGGCCTCGGAGTCGTTGAGGGCGGTGGCGACGAAGGCGCTCTCTCGTTTGGCGATCGTGGCGAAGATCCGGCCGGCGCCGTCGATGCCGCTGAGGCGCTCCATGAGGGCGAAGAGCGGGCGCAGGTTGGTGGGGGTCTTGCCCCAATTTCGGACGAGATCGAAGCCGGGTACGTCGGCGGCGTTGGGGAGCGCGGCGATGGTGTCGCTGGGGGCCGGTGCGTTGGGCGTGGGGGCGGGCTCGCTGGTGGGCGCGGGCGCGGGCGTCGGGGTGGGGAGCTGGTTCGCGGGTTCTTCGTCGTCGCGCAGGAGCAGGGCGGCGACGCCGATGACGCCGACGGTCGCGAGTCCGCCGAGGATCAGGGTGGAGTTCATGAGCGGCTCCTTACGGTCATGGCCGCGGCGGCGGTCCCCAGCCGATCACCGCGAGGGTGGCGATCGCGCCGCGGCTGAGGGTGGGGCTGTTGGTGTTCGATGAAGGGGCGGTGTCGAGCGCGGTGGTGTTGGGAGCGGGCTCGCCCACCGGGTCCGTGGCGGGGTCTTGGGGTTGATTCGAGCCGCCGGGGGCGCCGAGGGCTTGGAGGGTTGTTTGCGGATCCCAGGCGGCGAGGGCCTCGAGCGCGCGTTCGCCCTGCTCGCTCTTGGGGTCCAGGCGGTAGCTCGGGACCCCCTCGTCGTCCGGGTCGACTTGGCCGAGGATCAGCTCCACGGCCGCCGGAGGGCCCCCAGGCCGCGCCACGACCGCCGACCAGGGCATGGGGGGCCGACGCGGCGGACGGCGTCCAGGAAGCGGCTGCGGGCCTCTGGGGTGGCCTCCGTCCACAGCGTGGCGATGAAGAGGCGGACCTCCCCCTCGAGCGCGCTGAGCTGCTCCGGGGTCGCAGCGGCGAGCCGCGCGCTGTAGCGCGCGAGCATGTCTACACGAGAGGGGTCGATGTACATGGTTCGGGTCTCTTCCTTGGTGCTTGTGCTGCTGGGTTAGAGATCGTTCGCGTAGCGCCCGCTGAGGCGATCGCCGGGCTGGACGCGCACGAGCTCGATGTCACACACCACGGCGCTGCCGACGGGCGCGGGGGACCACAGGCCGAGGAGGTCGTCGTGGCTGACGAAGTGGACCTTCGACCAGCGCATGGGTTTGATGTCGGTTTGTAGGGGGGCGCTGTCGCGTAGGACCCCGTCGACGATGTGGAGCTGGGCGTCCGCGTTGATCCCGGCGTAGCGGACGCTGACGTAGCACCCCTGGAAGGTGGGGTACATGCAGAGATCGCGCGCGGGGATCGGGCCGTCGCCGATGGCGTTGGTGACCAGCATGCTGAGCCCGGGATCCCAATGGAAGGGCGGCGAGTAGGTGTTGTTGAGCGGCAGGTGCGAGAAGCCGCCGGAGAGGTCGCGGATCAGCCGGAAGCGCCGCCACTGCGGCTCGGGCGGGGTGCCGAGGGCGAGGGACACGTGCTCGCTCTCGGCGAGCTCGGTGACCACGATCTGCACACAGACGCGCCCGCCGTCTTGCGTGCGGATCGCGAGGGTGTCGCCGGGGTACATGACGAGGTAGGCCATGTGTGGGGTGAGGTCGACCTCTTCGCGAAAGATGTCGGGGTTGTCTTTCGCGAGCATCCGGGCGACGTTCTGCGGGTTCCAGTTCGAGCTGGCGACGCCGATGAGCTTGGGCGTGACGTCCGAAAAAACGCCGAAGAATTCGCCGTCGATCTGGCCCGCGGGACCGGTGAGATCGAGCTCATAGACGCGACCTGTGACGATCTGGAAGTTGCTGCGCCTCTGCTGCATCTTCGTGAGGCCGTCGAAGTCGCCCTCTTTGCGCAGCCTGAAGGTAATCGGTTCGGATCCCATGGTCGGCTCCTTCCTACCGGCAGACGTCGGGGCCGCAGGCGGCGTACCAGCCGGCGTTGTTGACGCTCACGCTCGCGAACGCGCTTGTGAGGTTGTTGGCGGTGCCGACGTGCTCGAGCTCGATGATCAGGTACTCCTTGGAGCCGACGGTGACGGGGGAGTTCTGGTAGAGGGGGAACTTGACGGGGGTGACCCCTCCCTCGTTGGTAAAGAACTGAAAGCCGCGGTACTCGCTTCCGATCTGCGTGCCGGGGCCCTCGGGCTTCGTGGAGACGTACAGGCGGACGACGATGTCGAGCAGGTTGTTGCCCTGGTTGGCGATGCTGAGCGCGATCGTGATATCGACGGGCGAGTAGCCGGGGCGCTGCTCGTGGACGAGGCGGATCTTCTTCTTGGGCGGGACGGGGTAGTCGTCGACGTAGTCGCCGCCCAGGCCGATCACGGGCTTGATGACGTTGACCTGAGCCTTGTGGGAGTACTCGTCGATCGTGACCTGCGAGTAGAGCATGTTGGCCGGGCAACACGACTGCCGCATCATGTTCTGTAGGTCGTCGCAGCGGCGGGTCACCGAGTTGCAGCCGCTCTCGACGCGGCCGAGGCGATCGGTCATCGCCCGCAAGAGGGCGAGGTCTTCGGGGCTGATCCCGAGGACGTGGCAGATCCGGCGCATGGCCTCGTGGCGGGTCGCGTCTGAGTATTGTTCAGGGAGCATAATGTCTTGATTCATCGCGTGACTCTCCGTTCCCCGCTCATGGCGAGGTGCTGCTACGTTGGTGTTTTCATCCTATGGGGCGTCGCCCCCTCATCAGTTTTCGCTGTCAGATTCTCTCGGTCGCTGCGCGGCGGCTAGGCGGTGAAGCCGGGGATCACCCCGAACATCCGCCGGAACTCCGCTTGGAGCAGATCTTCGTTGATGTCGTCGCCGAGCGCTTGGCCACGTGTTGCGCCGGTCTCCGCGCCCGTGGGTTCGACGACCGTGGCGCTGGCGTTGTTGGTAGTGATCACCGGCGCGGCCTCGGCGCCTTGGGGGGCGCTGCTGGGGCGAACGGTCGCGGTGGTGTCGATGGGCAACGAGCCGATCCACCAGTCGAGCACGAGGACCCCGCCAGGGCGGAGGGCGCCGACGGCGGCGGAGGGGACCTCGAGGCGGACCTCGCGGCCGTCGCCGTCGGTGCCGAGCAGGGCGACGGTGGGGGCGTCGCCGCGGAGGACTTGATCGATGCGGAAGAGAGCTTTCATCACGACACCAGGAGTTTCTGAAGCACGGCGCCAGCGCTGAACATGAGGCCGCCGAGGTTGAGGGTGTTACGGAAGGTGAGGGTCTCTTTTAAAAACAGGCCGCCGCCGACGCCGAGGAGCCCCAAGAGCGCGATGGGGGGACGGGGCCGATGCTCTTGATGCCAGAGGTCGCGCGGCCGAGGAGCGAGCCCGCCACGACGCCAGCAACAGCGGAGACGCCGAGGATGGCGTTATCCCGCCAGGTGCCGCTCAGGAGGCGATCGAGCTCGGCCATGAACTTCTCGGGATCCGTGGCCCGCTTGAGAAGTCTGGCGGCGAGGCCGTGACGCTCGTCCGCGCGGATCTGGCCTAACACCTTCCAGAGGGTGGCCATGACCGTCCGCTCGGCGGCTTCTTCCTGGTCCATCGTCATATCTACGGATTTTCCTGTGCCGTTCATTTCTTCGTTGCCTCCTTCACGACTTCCACGATCGCCGCGAGCGTCGGGTTGGTGACCGGCGCCTCCATGAGGCTCCGGGACCGCTCCGCGACCGTTCTCATCAACTTTTGGCTCTTGGCCATCTTCTCCTGAATCTCGGCGTCGAGCTGGGCCAGGCGGGCCTTCTCCGCCTCGAGCTTCTCCCACTCGGTCTTCTGAGCCTTCGCTTCCTGCTCCAGCGCGGCCTTCGCGGCCTTCACTTCCTGCTCCAGCGTGGCCTTCGCGGCCTTCACGTCCTGCTCCAGCGCGGCCTTCGTGGCCTTCACTTCCTGCTCCAGCTCGGCCTTCGTGGCCTTCACGTCCTTCTCCAGCTCGGCCTTCGTGGCCTTCACGTCCTGCTCCAGCGCGGCCTTCGTGGTCTTCACGTCTTTCTCCAGCGCGGCCGTCGTGGTCTTCACGTCCTTCTCCAGCGCGTCCCTCTGAGCGGCCCTCTTCATCTCCGCAAACTCCGCTTGCCGCTCGATCTCAGCCCGCTTGGCGGCTACCTCCCAACCTACTTCAACCCGCTTTGCAGCCACTTCTGCTGCCTCCCGGTCTAGGGCAAGCTGCTGGGTGGCCATGGCCCTCTCCTTCTCCGCGAGGCTCGCCTCCCTCTGGAGCACACCCCGCGCCCGCTTCGCCCGGCGAGCCACCTTGAACTCCTGCTTCTGGACCTCTTGCTCACGCGCCGCGAGCTCCCGCTCACGCGCCGCGAGCTCTCGCTCACGCGCCTCGAGCTCTCGCTCGCGATCATGGTCCGGGGTGAGGCGGACAGGGGCGGCCGCGGGTTGGGACTGCTGCACCTGACCAGCGTGGGGAGGGGCTGGCTGGGAGGCAAGCAGTTTTTTCGAGCGTGTCGCTCTCGATGGGTTCGTTTGGGTTTGGATCCTTATGACACCGTGGTTCGTCGGCAACGACACCGGATTTGTGCTGTAGGCGCGCCGCCTCGTCGGCGTTGACACCGCTACGGTGCTGAGAACGAGCCCCGTCGACGACGTTGACACCGATCGCGGTGGACTCATGGACGAGTGTCACCGTTATCTGTCCGGTTCGTGGGCAGAACACCACCGATGACACCGCCGCGTTGACGTAATTTCGTTCGGCCTCGGCGCGAAGGTCGGGAGCGACATTGGCGTGGTCGTCGGGCGGCGCCGCGCCGGGGTCAAGCGGAGGGGACAGCGGCGGCAGCGAGGACGCGCTCTCGCTCACCGTGAGGCCGCGCTCGCGCAGCTTCTCCGCAAGCTCTGGGTCCTCGAACTCGACCGTCAGACCCCCGGACCAGAGACAGGCGAGCTGAAAGCTGAGGCCGCGCCGACCCCTGCGGATCTGCGTCAGCGTGTTGCGCTTGATGGCTCCGTTCAGCTTCCGGCTGAGCTTGGCGGCGGTGAGGCCCTGGTCGGCCTGGACCAACTTGTCCCGGATCTGGGCGCCGCTCTCCCACTCGGGGAGGAGGTCAAGATCGCGGAGAACCGCGAGGGCGCTGTCAATCGGTAGCCGTTTGTAGTCGGGCGTGCGGCTCTGGAGGGCCCCAAGGACGCTGTTGTACTCGTCGATGCTTCGGATGAGGACGGAGGCGGACATCGCGCCGGAGGATCACCAGCGATGAGGTCTTCCTCAGGATCGAGATCGTCCCCAGCTCGCTGGCCTGGTGCAAATATGCGCCAGGGTGGCGCGAATCTGCGTTTATGCGCGACCGAGGACGACCGCGGCGCGATTGATACTGCGCGCGGATCGGGGACATTCGCGCGCGGGTCGCTCACCTTCGCGCGGGGGTCTCTCGATTGCGCGCGGCGCTCACGCGGCAAATGCGCGAAATCGCGAGGCGTAGGGCTCGATGCCGCCCGCGTGGCAGAGGAGGACCCCCAGGGCGATCGCGCGCGCGAGAATGGGGCGGTTGTGAGCAGATGAAAAAATGGGAGATCTCTCCGAAGAGATCTCCCTTGGGCGGATTCGCGAGAGGCTTCTGAGGGCTCGTGGAGGAGGTCGTCTTGACGAGCGCTCGCAGGGACGCATCCGAGCCATCACGCCGGGCCGGCGGCGTCGGTTGCGATCTCGATCAACTCCACGAGCGGGCGCCATACGGCGTGCTGATCCGCAGCACGGCGCGCGCACACGAGGGCCTCGTGGTCCGCGCAGTCGCGCCAGGCGGTGAGGCTCGCCTTCGCGTCCTCATAGCCGTCGGAGGCGGCGACCTGCCCCGCCGCGACCTGGAGTGCACGGCGGAACGCATCGGCGCTCGCGGGGCGCTGGGCTGGATCCTTGTGCAGGGCGCGGGCGACGAGGGCCTCGAGATTCACACCGGCCCGCTGCTCTGATCGGCACCCTCGCCTACGTCTCCGGCTGTCGGCCCGCGGGCGCGGCGGACGGCGGCGCCGGAGAGGCGACGGTCGAATAGGGGAGGGAGAGCACGAAGAGGGCGCGGGGGACGCGGCGGGCGCTGGCGCTGGCGCCTCGCGCCCGCCCAAGAGTAGGCTCCCACCCATGGCGCCACGGATCCGGCTCCTCCTCGCCTTCGGGCTCGGGCTCGCCTGCCAGCCGACGCAAGGCGAGACGACATCGTTCGCGTCGGTGCCGACGACGGCACCTCCTCCCTCGGGATCAGACTCCAGCGCGGCGGACACGAGCGGCGGCAGCGACGGGTCGTCGTCGCAAGGGAGCACGACCGCGGCGAGCGGCGTTAGCTCGACCGAAGATCCGAGCGCGGGCACCGGCGACACGACGCTGCTCTACGACGTCGGTCCCGATACCGACACCGACACTGGCAGCGACACGAAGCCGGCGGGGTGCGAGGGCAAGATCGACCTGCTCTTTGTTCTGTCGCGCGATGGATCGATGAAGAGCAGCCAAGAGAAGCTACTCGCGGCGTTCCCCGGCTTCATCGCGACCATCCAGGCGAAATTTGCGGATTTTGACTACCACATCATGGTCGTCGACGGTGACACCGAGTGGGGCCTGATCACCTGCGACAACGACTGTGAGATGAAGGGTTCCTGTGGCGTGGTCCCGGACTACCCTTGTGATCTGCTTCACCTCGTCACCGACTGCGACCGCACGATCGGCGCCGGCAACGTCTTCGCCGCTGGTGGGAACGCCAGCAACAAGCCGTGCCAGATCGCGGGCGGCCGGCGTTACTTGACCAACGAGCAGCCGAACCTCGCCGAGACCTTCTCCTGCGTCGCCAAGCTGGGCACTAGTGGCTACGACCTCATGGGCCAAGCGCTCAGCGCCGCGATGAAGCCAGAGATGAACGCCCCGGGCGGCTGCAACGCCGGCTTCCTCCGTGACGATGCGTTGCTGATGGTCACCTTCATCGGCGGCTACGACTACGACTCGAAGGGCAACCCGGATCTTTGGGCGGATCGTGTGCTCTCGGCCAAGGGCGGTGATCCGGGGGCGGTGGTGATGGTCAGTATCCTCGATCCCAAGTGCCCCCGTATGATCGAGTCTGCGAGCTGGTCAAAATCCCGTACCACCTGGTCGCGAACAGCGACTTCGGCTACCTGAGCGCGTTCGAGGACGCGACCGAACTGGTCGCAGAGGCGTGCGCCGAGTTCATCCCGGGCTGAGCGCGGGCTCAACCGCCGATGTGGGCGACCGCCGGATAGCCGTTGTTGCCGAGGCCGCCCGCGTACACCTCGCCGAAGGCGCCGATCGCGACGGCGATCGCCATGTGGAAGTTCTTGTTGTCCTCGCGGCTGTAGGTCCACAGCGGCGCCGCTGATCCGGGCTTCAACGCTCGCACCCAGAAGGCGCCTTCGTTGCCCTTGGCCCCGCCCATCACGACGACGGCGTAGCCGGCCGGGCTCCAGGCGATATCATGTGGCCCATAGGACAGGCTCGGCAGATCTCCGATCGGCGCGAACCAATCGTCGCCGCCCTTCGGATCGTGCACACGCAGGGTCGCCTTCGGATCGCAGTCATCGCCGCAGAAAAATCCCGCGGTGATGTAGCGCCCTTGGTCGTCGATTGCGAGCGCCCGGCCGCCGGTCTGAGTGGTGCCCTCGATGCCGCCGACATTCCACTTGTGAGCCTTGGAGACCAAATCGAACTCCAGCAAGAAGTGGCGATCTCGCTTGGGAGATTGGTCGGCATTCTCGTGTTTGCCGTGTGCTTCGCCGACCATCACGAACGTGTCGCCCGCGAACGCGCAGTCTCGGGCGATCTCGGTGAATTTGTGCGGCTTATCGTCCTCGGGAAAGTAGTCAAAGGTCCGCGTTTCGCCGAACTGGTTCGGCCGATAGATCCACGCGGCGGCGTCCCAAGCGTCGGGGTGGCCGCTGGGTGCGGCGCCGCAGACGGCGATCAAACCGGAGGGATGGGCGCCGAGAGCGAGGGCGAGCTCGTCCTTTCCGCCGAGGCCGCGGGGGTTACGCCGGCGTCCCACGAGCTGAGTTGCCCGAGCCACCACTCGGTTCCGCCGACACCTGTCCGGTAAGCCAGCAGAGTGATCGCCCCGTCGGCGTCGATCTTCGCGTCGATCGGCGCGCAGGTGAGCCCGGGCAGTACGTCTCGAAGGACCGTGTTCCACCCGCCTGGATCTCGACGGCGCAAGTAGCAGCGGCTCTCGTTGTCCTGCGTGTACTGGCCAAACTCGATGGGATCGCCGCTCGGCAGTACGCCGAGCGCCTTCACGATCCCGCCGCCGATGAGGTCGTTGGCCCGCCAAAGATCTCGGCGCCGGGCTTCGGCAGGGCGATCTTGTAGGATGTCGTGATGGTGTCGCCGACGAGATCGCCGCGCCACGGGTGAGCCCCAGGATCTGCGTGCCGTTGGCGAGGCCTGTGTTGACGGCGAGCTCGCCCTGAAAAATTGCGGGGTCCTGCTCGAAGTCGGGGTCGAGGGCGGCGAGCTCAATCACGGATCCATCTTCGAGCTGCATCGACACGCCTTCGGCCCCCTCAGCCGTGACCGTGACGGTGAGCGGCCCGTTTTTAAAGATGATCGGCCCGGGGTGAGCTCGTGCTCGATGATCTGCGGGGCGGGTAGGGCGCCTTCGGTGTCGTCGCCGGTGTCGCCAGCGGAGGAGGCGTCGCTGTCGCTGTCGGAGCCGTGCGGCGGCGGTTCGGTCGTGACGGTGCTGATCGGTGGGCTGCTGTTGGCGGAGTCGTCGCTGTCGCTGTCGCTGTCGCTGTCCTCGGTCGTGTAGTACTCAGCAGGGTCTCGTACCCGCTCGGGTCGTAGCAGGCGGGCACGAGGGCGAGGAGGAGGACGTGGGCGGGTCGACGCATGCGGAGATTTCCTGGACGCGCAGCGGTAGGCGCGGTTGCGAGCATGCGCTGACTCGCGCGCGCTAGGCAAGGGGCGCGTGTGCGACGGCTCGCCGGGAGCGTGTTCCGACGTTGAGCACGGAAGCGGACCGGGCGTGGACCGGAAGCGCACCCATCCAACAAGCCCCCACCGCAGGCTCAGCCGACCAGCTTGTACCGGGTCGCCTCGCGCTCACCGATCCGGGCGATCGCGCCTTCGGCCGTGAGGCGGCGCAGGCCGAGCCATATCTGATCCCCCGGTCCCACCGACCTTGGCGCGGAGCTCCGTCGCCGCGGTCCAGTCACCCGCCTCACGGCGGGCCGCGACGATCGACTGGTCGAAAGCGATGCGGCTTTCCTCAGACCGGGCGGAACCCTTGCGCGGACTCCGTCGCCGACGCCTGGGGTGGCGTTAGCGGTACCGGTGCCGCGACCTTGTACTCGGCCGCAGAACTCCGTGTCGTCGCCGGCTTGCGCTGAGGCCGGGGCCTTGCGGTCTCTTCGCCGCTGTCGTCCTCGGTGCCTTCGGGGCCTTCGCCGCCTTCGGGGCTTTCGCCGCCTTCGCCGCCTTCGCCGCCTTCGGGGGCTTCGGGGGCTTCACCGCTCCTCTCGGGGCTTCGCCGCCTCGCCTCCCGGGTCCTTGCGGCTTCGCTGTCCTTCGCCTTCGCCTTCGCGACGCTCGCTGACTTCTTGGACGAGGTCTTCCGCCTCTGAGCCTTTAGTATGCATGCGTCTCCTCCACCACGACAGGCCGCGGCGCTCGCGGGGGATGCGGGAAGTGATAACGACCTGCCCACTTTGAGAGCGGCGGACTCCTTACCGGAGCGTGTTGATGAGCAGCGCCGGAGGTCTCAGGTTGCAAGATCGCCGAGGTGACACGAGTGACCTTTATATGAGCGAGCCTCGCGCTTTCGGCCTGGACCTTGCGCAGCCTTCGTCGGTGACTTGAGACGCCCATGACGCCCGCATGCCCGTGGGCCGGCTTGGGCCCGTCAATCTGGGGTCGGATTTGCCGGAGGAAGCCACCGTGCTCGCGGTGTGCGGAGGCGCGCGTGAAGACGGTTAGCGCCGCTCGAGATCTCCTGACCCGCCGCGAGATCACCACGGCGGCGACTGGAAGAGGGCGCGGTACGACGCCATCGCCGATGGTTCGCAGGGGTAAGGGCGGGCCATGGTGACCGATTTCCAGCGAGAGCAGCCTGGAAGGCGGTGTGTGCGTCGGCTCCCAGCGCCTAAGCTCGGCGGC
>JADJRG010000017.1 GCA_016712315.1 Nannocystis sp.
TGCGGGTATGTGGGGACGATCCGGCCGCGGAAGCTGCGGTTGTGGCGTGGACGATCTGCGCCTGTCGGTCGTCATCGCCGGGCGACCAGGCGCGGAAGGCGTCGACCACTGCTTTTGGAGTTTGAGGCGCTCTCAGCGCGGGACCTCTTCGGCGAGCTTGTTTCGCGGCTGCGCGGCCACCGCTGTCCAGCTTGACCGCTTCGGCGGTGAACGTGGCGGATCAGGTTGAGCCACCCGAGGAAGGCAGCGGTGGCGGGCGCGAGCAGGGGCGGGCCGCTTCACGGGTCCGCGCTCGTAGAGGCCATCGGCGCGGATGAGCGAGATGGGGCAGAAGCGGCCGTTGAGCTCCTCGGTGAGCCAGTCGGCGACGACGTCGATGGGGACCCAGCCCTCGTTGGGGCGCAGCTCGGTCAAGTCGTCGAAGACGACGGGGTCGATCGCGGCGAGCAGACGGTTGACCTGCGACCTGGCGATAAGGTCACCTTGCGGCGCGCGCGCTTGGGCGCGGTCGTGTTTGGCCCAGAGGTCGATGCCGGTGAGATAGGCGTCTTCGGGGAGCAGCTCATCCCAGGCTTCGCCGTCGAGGGCCCATCCCTTCGCGACGAGCGTGGAGACGATATCGGCCTGGTCCGCGCTCCCGCCCTGCGAGAGTGGAACTTGTGGAGGGTCTCGATGTTGAGGTGGCGACGTTGGCGGAAGAGAGCTCGGCCTGGGCGACGACGTCGTCGGGCTGCCGGCGTATGGGGCTCGACGCGACCGGCGGGGGCGCGAAGGGCGGCCGCCGCTGCGGGAACGCGTTGGGATCCCGGCCGCGCTGACGCCGTTGTCAGCGGCTCCTGCTGCCGGGGGTTGCCGGGTCTGGCGGTCCCGGGGCGGGAGCTCGGCGGGCGGCGGCCGTGGCGCATCATCGCGGGCGGCGGGAGGTAGCGCGACGCGCCTTCGAGCGCGGGGCGGAGGCGTCGTCGGTGCCGCTGGGGCCTCGTCCTCGTCGCGCAGGACCGTCGGGGGCGCCGAGGTCGGCGGGGATGGTGTCGATCGCGGGCGGTGCAGATCGGGCGCGGATCGGGGGCGGGAGGCTGGCAGCTCGCCGGTGACTTTGTAGCGCCAGCTTCGACCTTCATCGCCCGCGAAGGCTCCATCCTCGGCGCCGAGGATGTGCGGTGGCGCTCGAAATAGTCGCCGTCGAGGATGCTGTGTCGGCTTCGTCGATCTGGCGGAGCTCGCCGCCGCGGTTTGCGCCAGAAGACGATGTCCATGATGAGCCCCGCGCCCGGCACGTTCTCGCGGCCGCGCAGGTCGTGGCTGGGCAGGCGGTAGGCGCCGAGAAGTGGTGGCGCAGGAGGGATCTTTTCGCGGAGGGGCGGTTGGTCTTGCCGGTGACGAAACCGGCGGGGACCAGAAAGACGACGATCCCGCCAGGGATCAGGAGATCGAGGGCGCGGCGCCCGAAGTAGGCGGAGGCGCGCTTCTCAAAATAAAACTCGTCGCGATCCTCGCGGGCGAACGCGCCGCGCTCGCCGTAGGGCGGGTTGGAGAGGATGAGGCCGAGGGTGCCGTGGTAGCGCGAGCCTTCTTCGCGGACCCAGCGCTCGAAGGGCATGTGAAAGACGTTGATGTCGCCGCGGAGGGCGCGGAGCAGGGTGGAGGAGACTTTGGAAAATTCGACGGCGGTCCACTCGATCCGCTTGATCTGGCCGCCCGCTTCGAGGGCGAGGCAGCGGCGAGGTGAAGGCGCGGATGAGGCGGCCGATCCCGGCGCTGGGCTCGAGGGCGCGGACGATCCCGTCGCGGCCGGCGAGCCTCGGGAAGAAGGACACAGGACCTCGGCGAGCGAGTCGGCGATGACGGTGGGGGTGTAATATTCGTGGATGAGGCCAAGACTCGGGGACGAGATCGGCGGGGAATTGATCTTGGACCTTGTCGATGCTGAGGCCGCCCCAGCCGGAGTAGCGGGTGAGGATCTGAGGTCCCCGAGGTCATCTCGCCTGGCTCTTTGGCCATGACGAGGCGCATCGCCTGGAGGTTGGCCTCGGTGCGCCAGGGCTTGTCCTTGAGATCGGGGAGACTCGATCTCGACGGTCGGGGCGGAGGGGTGACGTCGGCGGCGGTGCGCGACCAGAGGGCGTTGGCGTAGCGATCGAGGCGGGCGCCGTCGGCGATCTGATCGCGGATCTGGGCGACGCGCTGGTGAGCGGCGTCAAAGATGTTGTGGAGGGCGGAGGCGCCGGTGTAGGCGGGGTTCTCGTGCAACACGCCCTCTCGCGTCGCGGAGGGCGATGACGGCGGCGCCGTCGCCTGACAAGAGGGCGAGCGCGGGGTAGCGGAGGAGCAGCGGCTCGGCGGCTTGGCCCTTGGCGCGGAGCAGGATCGCTTCGGCGCGCAGGTCGACGTAGGTGCGGGCGCGACGGGCGAGGCGCTCTTGCTGGTCTGGGGGGGCCTCCGTGACGCGGTCGCTCAGCTTTGGAGGAGCTCGGCGCGGCCCGTGGGGTCGTCGTCACGCCAGCCCGGCCGAGTGCGCTCCCTTGAGCACGAGCTGGTCGACCTCGCTCCAGTCGGCGGGGGGTGCGTGGCGCGCGGCCGCGCCTGATCCGGCGCGCGGCGAGCTCGTGCTCGATGACGCCAGAGCAGGCGGGCGCGGTGGCGATTTGGAATTCCTCGATGACGAGGGGCCCGTGCCGCTGCTCGGCCTTGGGGCGCCAGGTCTGCAGGGCGGCGTTGAGGATCGCGAGGGCGTTCATTCTGCGGTCTCCTGGAGCGGTGGGAAGGCGGCACGCGCAGCCGCCGGGCCACACGTCAAACTCGCCGCCGCCCTGCATGTGGCCTTGTCGCAGCCAGGCGAGGCAGGCGCCGTGGGCGGAGCTGTCGGCGGGGACGAGGCAGAGCTGTCCGCGCTGGTTCGGGAGCGCGGGGCGGCCTTTCACGAGCTCGAACTCGATCGATGGTTCGAGGAAGCGATAGCCGCTGGCGGTGGGGACCAGGTCGAGGTGCTCGGCGAGCTGTCGGAGGGCCTGGCTGTCGACGAAGAAGCGCGTGCCGACGCGGTAGATGTGTCCGGGAGTGGAGGTCATGTCAGTCGTCCTCGTCCTCGTCGGGGTCGGCGCCGCGCATCGCCTGCCGGACTGCATCGGTGAGCGAGTCCATGAGCTCCTTGTCGGTCGAGGCATCGATCGTGGGATCGGGGTAGGATCGGGCGTGGGCGGTTTTTTTTTTGGGGGTTTTGGGGGTGGTGGGCATGGCCTTGGAGGTGCTCCGCGGGCGCGTGGTGGCTTCTTTCTTCTTTTTCTTCTCTGGGGGCTGGGTTTCGTCGGCGTCGGCGGCGCTGGAGCTGGCCGAGGAGGTCGAGGGCGCGGACCTCGAGGGCTTCCCGGGTGCCGCAGCCGAGCTGGTCGAAGTCGGTGTCTCCCTTGCGGGCGAAGGCGAGCGCGAAGGAGCCGCCTTCGGTCTGGACGAGCCGGAACTCGCCGTCTCCCACCGCGGCGACGCAGATCTGGGCGTCGCCCTCGACGGTCTCGCGCCAGGTGATCTCGCTGTCGCCCAGGCGCAGGCGCTTGGGGCGTGGGCAGGCGCTCAGGTCGCCGCCAGCGGCGCGGGAAGGCGGCGGGGGGTGGGCAGGTCGCTCTCGGCGAGGCTGATCGCGAGCGCCTTGAGGGCCTCGGTTTGGCCGCAGCCGTAGTCGTAGATCGGGCCGTCGCTGTGTTCATAAAAGAGCCCGGCGATCCCGCCCGTGCGTGGGGTGATGCGGAAGGCGCCGTTGGCCCAGGTCGCTTCGAGGGTTTTGCGGCCTTTGACCTCCTGGGTGCGCCACTGGAGGCTGACGGGCACGATCTCAGGGGTGGGCGGCGGTGGTGGCGGCGGTGGCGGTGGCGGTGGCGGCTCGGGTTCGCCTTCGTCCGTGGGCGCGACCGCGCCGAGCTCGGTGGCGTGTTTGTTGAGGATCTCGATCAGGCCGGGTACGTCCGCCTCGAGCACGCCCTCCTTGACCAGCTCGCGGCGTACGTCGCCGTTGGGCTGCAAAAGACGTAGGGATGGAGATCGAGCTCGGTGTCGTCCCACGAGATGGTGGACGTCAAACGGTCGGAGTGGACGGTGTAGCGGCCGAAAACGTCGTAACGCTCCGTGCTGGGCAAGTAGCGGGCCTTGCGACCCCTGCCCGTCTGGATGAGGTCGCCGCGCTCGACGAGGCGGCCGAGCGCGGCGAGGATGTGGACGGGGTCGAGCTCGCGCTCGCGCTCGCGGAACGCCCTGCGCAGCGCGCCGAGGGTGTAGCTGCCGTCCTTGACCTCGCGGAGGACGGCGAGGTCGAGGGCCCGATCGGTGGGGAAGTCATGAGCCTTCGGCCTCCGTTTGGTCTTGGCTGGGCCCGGGCTCGGGCTCGGGCTCGGGCTCGGGTTCGGGCTCGGGCTCGGGTTCAGGCTCGGGCTCACTCGCCTTGCCTGCCTTGCCTGACTTGCCTGCCTTGCCGCCTTTGCTCTTGCCCTTCTGAATATCATCAGGCCAAGCGCCGACCGCGACCTCCTGGATCTCGCCGGTGTCAGTGTCACGGAGCTTGATGCTCATGAGGACGACGGCCATGACGACGGACTCCTAACCGTTCTTCTCGTTGCCGTTGCCGTTGCCGTTGCCGTTCCCGACCTTGCAGGCGCAGGGCGGCTTGTTTTTGGGTTTGGCGATCAAATACCCGACGCCGACGCCGGTCGCGCCGGAGACGAGCAGACCGATGGCGGTCCAGAGCGAGCGTGAGCCGGGCTGAGCGGCCTGTTTGGTGTCAGTGTCAGTTTCGTTCGTGTTTTCCATTTCCTACCTACCTTCCCTCTCTTCACATCTTCACATTCACATACATTCACAAAAAATCGAGGCCGACGGCGTCGGCGCCGCCGCCGAGGACGGGTCAATGCAGCTCGTCGAGCCTCGCGAGCGGCGCGAAGGGCCGCCGGGCCGCGATGCAGGGATCGGGGCTTTGGTCGGCGAGGGTGCGCAGCTCGGGGATGAGGCGATGACGGGCCCGAATCAGCGCGCGCCTCATCGCGAAGAAGGCGGCGAAGCGGCGCTGGATGTAGTTAAAGGCGGCGGCGCTGATGAAGCCGCGGGGGCCGTTGAGGCCGAGGTGTGCTCGTCGCCCTGGACGCGGAGTAGCTGTTTTTCGAGGCGGAGGGCGGGGCTCTGGTTGTCGGCGAGGGGGCCGGCGATAGCGCTGCGCCAGTGCTTCCAATGGGCGACGACGTCGCGCGCGTCTTGGCGGAGGTTGCCCTCGGCTTGCCAGAACCCGCTGGCGATTTGCAGGGCGCGATGGGCGGGTTGGTGGGCGGCGTTACTCTTCCAGGCGAGGGCGGGCGCGGGCGACTGGAGGCGGTGGCCGTACACCCAGGGAAACGTGCCGAGGGAGAGGCGTAGCGGGGTGTTCCAGCCGCAGAGGGGCCCGTTGTTCTTGATCGGCGCGGTCTCGGGGGTGGCGTCGCCGAAGTAGCTGGGGCCGGCGTCGGCCAAAAACGCGCGCTTGGGGCGGATGACGATGTTGAGGTCGCTGCGGTCGGGCGCGGAGCGGGTTTGAGCCTCGAGCTGGCTGTCTTGGCCCGCGGTGAGCGGGGGGGACTGCCAGGTGGCGAGGTTGAAGCAGGCGCCTTCCGGGAGGGAGTCGGCGCTGATGACGACCTGCCAGGAGGCTCCGAGGGCGGGTTTTTGTAAAAAGATGCTCGAGGGCGATGTCGCGGATCCGGGCGCGATCGGTGCGCACGTCGCCCTCGCGTTGGCGATCGGCGTGTTGTTGGAAGGCGGCGAGGGCTTCGGTGCTGACATCACAAAAACCCATGCGGCAGCGGCGGAGGCCGTTGAGGGTGTCATCGAGGGCCTCCGACCAGCCCATCGCCGCGGCGATCTCGGTCCACTGTTGCACGAGCCATGACTCGCGCTCGGCGGCGGAGAGGTAGTCGAAGTCGCCGGCGATCTCGTCGGCGAAGCGGTCGAGCTCGGGGTCGTAGCAGGTGATCATGACTAGCCCTTGGTCCGAGGGGTGGGAGTTGGCCGACGAGATCGGCGAAGAGCTTGGGGACGCCCGGCCAGCGCGCGGCGCTGAGGGTTTTGGGGATCGTGGTGATGTCCTCGAGATCGACGCCGAGCTCGATCGCGTCGCTGTTAAAACGATCGCGTACGGCCTGGTAGGTCTTGGAGCCGCGATCGGCCTTGAGCAGCGAGGGGCTCGCCCAGCCGGCTTTGATGTCGAGGTGATCGTCGAGGCGGTAGTGGGCGACGAGGCGCTGGAGGTAGACGCACGCGGCGAAGCCAGCGACGCGGGGGAGGAACATGACGTTCGGCGGGCTTTGCAGGAGGGGGGCGGCGTCGCCTTCTTCGGGGACTCCCGTCCACAAAAAATAGGGCGCGAGGGCGCCGAAGAGGCCGCCAGAGCCGAATTCCGCGGCCTGCATGCCGTAGGCGAGCGCGGGGTTGCGGTCTTTCATGTTGTCGTAGGCGCGGCGTGACGCCTTGCGTTCGGCCTCGGAGTCGTTGAGGGCGGTGGCGACGAAGGCGCTCTCTCGTTTGGCGATCGTGGCGAAGATCCGGCCGGCGCCGTCGATGCCGCTGAGGCGCTCCATGAGGGCGAAGAGCGGGCGCAGGTTGGTGGGGGTCTTGCCCCAATTTCGGACGAGATCGAAGCCGGGTACGTCGGCGGCGTTGGGGAGCGCGGCGATGGTGTCGCTGGGGGCCGGTGCGTTGGGCGTGGGGGCGGGGGGGGGCTCGCTGTTGGGCGCGGGCGCGGGCGTCGGGGTGGGGAGCTGGTTCGCGGGTTCTTCGTCGTCGCGCAGGAGCAGGGCGGCGACGCCGATGACGCCGACGGTCGCGAGTCCGCCGAGGATCAGGGTGGAGTTCATGAGCGGCTCCTTACGGTCATGGCCGCGGCGGCGGTCCCCAGCCGATCACCGCGAGGGTGGCGATCGCGCCGCGGCTGAGGGTGGGGCTGTTGGTGTTCGATGAAGGGGCGGTGTCGAGCGCGGTGGTGTTGGGAGCGGGCTCGCCCACCGGGTCCGTGGCGGGGTCTTGGGGTTGATTCGAGCCGCCGGGGGCGCCGAGGGCTTGGAGGGTTGTTTGCGGATCCCAGGCGGCGAGGGCCTCGAGCGCGCGTTCGCCCTGCTCGCTCTTGGGGTCCAGGCGGTAGCTCGGGACCCCTCGTCGTCCGGGTCGACTTGGCCGAGGATCAGCTCCACGGCCGCCGGAGGGCCCCCAGGCCGCGCCACGACCGCCGACCAGGGCATGGGGGGCCGACGCGGCGGACGGCGTCCAGGAAGCGGCTGCGGGCCTCTGGGGTGGCCTCCGTCCACAGCGTGGCGATGAAGAGGCGGACCTCCCCCTCGAGCGCGCTGAGCTGCTCCGGGGTCGCAGCGGCGAGCCGCGCGCTGTAGCGCGCGAGCATGTCTACACGAGAGGGGTCGATGTACATGGTTCGGGTCTCTTCTTTGGTGCTTGTGCTGCTGGGTTAGAGATCGTTCGCGTAGCGCCCGCTGAGGCGATCGCCGGGCTGGACGCGCACGAGCTCGATGTCACACACCACGGCGCTGCCGACGGGCGCGGGGGACCACAGGCCGAGGAGGTCGTCGTGGCTGACGAAGTGGACCTTCGACCAGCGCATGGGTTTGATGTCGGTTTGTAGGGGGGCGCTGTCGCGTAGGACCCCGTCGACGATGTGGAGCTGGGCGTCCGCGTTGATCCCGGCGTAGCGGACGCTGACGTAGCACCCCTGGAAGGTGGGGTACATGCAGAGATCGCGCGCGGGGATCGGGCCGTCGCCGATGGCGTTGGTGACCAGCATGCTGAGCCCGGGATCCCAATGGAAGGGCGGCGAGTAGGTGTTGTTGAGCGGCAGGTGCGAGAAGCCGCCGGAGAGGTCGCGGATCAGCCGGAAGCGCCGCCACTGCGGCTCGGGCGGGGTGCCGAGGGCGAGGGACACGTGCTCGCTCTCGGCGAGCTCGGTGACCACGATCTGCACACAGACGCGCCCGCCGTCTTGCGTGCGGATCGCGAGGGTGTCGCCGGGGTACATGACGAGGTAGGCCATGTGTGGGGTGAGGTCGACCTCTTCGCGAAAGATGTCGGGGTTGTCTTTCGCGAGCATCCGGGCGACGTTCTGCGGGTTCCAGTTCGAGCTGGCGACGCCGATGAGCTTGGGCGTGACGTCCGGAAAAAACGCCGAAGATTCGCCGTCGATCTGGCCCGCGGGACCGGTGAGATCGAGCTCATAGACGCGACCTGTGACGATCTGGAAGTTGCTGCGCCTCTGCTGCATCTTCGTGAGGCCGTCGAAGTCGCCCTCTTTGCGCAGCCTGAAGGTAATCGGTTCGGATCCCATGGTCGGCTCCTTCCTACCGGCAGACGTCGGGGCCGCAGGCGGCGTACCAGCCGGCGTTGTTGACGCTCACGCTCGCGAACGCGCTTGTGAGGTTGTTGGCGGTGCCGACGTGCTCGAGCTCGATGATCAGGTACTCCTTGGAGCCGACGGTGACGGGGGAGTTCTGGTAGAGGGGGAACTTGACGGGGGTGACCCCTCCCTCGTTGGTAAAGAACTGAAAGCCGCGGTACTCGCTTCCGATCTGCGTGCCGGGGCCCTCGGGCTTCGTGGAGACGTACAGGCGGACGACGATGTCGAGCAGGTTGTTGCCCTGGTTGGCGATGCTGAGCGCGATCGTGATATCGACGGGCGAGTAGCCGGGGCGCTGCTCGTGGACGAGGCGGATCTTCTTCTTGGGCGGGACGGGGTAGTCGTCGACGTAGTCGCCGCCCAGGCCGATCACGGGCTTGATGACGTTGACCTGAGCCTTGTGGGAGTACTCGTCGATCGTGACCTGCGAGTAGAGCATGTTGGCCGGGCAACACGACTGCCGCATCATGTTCTGTAGGTCGTCGCAGCGGCGGGTCACCGAGTTGCAGCCGCTCTCGACGCGGCCGAGGCGATCGGTCATCGCCCGCAAGAGGGCGAGGTCTTCGGGGCTGATCCCGAGGACGTGGCAGATCCGGCGCATGGCCTCGTGGCGGGTCGCGTCTGAGTATTGTTCAGGGAGCATAATGTCTTGATTCATCGCGTGACTCTCCGTTCCCCGCTCATGGCGAGGTGCTGCTACGTTGGTGTTTTCATCCTATGGGGCGTCGCCCCCTCATCAGTTTTCGCTGTCAGATTCTCTCGGTCGCTGCGCGGCGGCTAGGCGGTGAAGCCGGGGATCACCCCGAACATCCGCCGGAACTCCGCTTGGAGCAGATCTTCGTTGATGTCGTCGCCGAGCGCTTGGCCACGTGTTGCGCCGGTCTCCGCGCCCGTGGGTTCGACGACCGTGGCGCTGGCGTTGTTGGTAGTGATCACCGGCGCGGCCTCGGCGCCTTGGGGGGCGCTGCTGGGGCGAACGGTCGCGGTGGTGTCGATGGGCAACGAGCCGATCCACCAGTCGAGCACGAGGACCCCGCCAGGGCGGAGGGCGCCGACGGCGGCGGAGGGGACCTCGAGGCGGACCTCGCGGCCGTCGCCGTCGGTGCCGAGCAGGGCGACGGTGGGGGCGTCGCCGCGGAGGACTTGATCGATGCGGAAGAGAGCTTTCATCACGACACCAGGAGTTTCTGAAGCACGGCGCCAGCGCTGAACATGAGGCCGCCGAGGTTGAGGGTGTTACGGAAGGTGAGGGTCTCTTTTAAAAACAGGCCGCCGCCGACGCCGAGGAGCCCCAAGAGCGCGATGGGGGGGACGGGGCCGATGCTCTTGATGCCAGAGGTCGCGCGGCCGAGGAGCGAGCCCGCCACGACGCCAGCAACAGCGGAGACGCCGAGGATGGCGTTATCCCGCCAGGTGCCGCTCAGGAGGCGATCGAGCTCGGCCATGAACTTCTCGGGATCCGTGGCCCGCTTGAGAAGTCTGGCGGCGAGGCCGTGACGCTCGTCCGCGCGGATCTGGCCTAACACCTTCCAGAGGGGTGGCCATGACCGTCCGCTCGGCGGCTTCTTCCTGGTCCATCGTCATATCTACGGATTTTCCTGTGCCGTTCATTTCTTCGTTGCCTCCTTCACGACTTCCACGATCGCCGCGAGCGTCGGGTTGGTGACCGGCGCCTCCATGAGGCTCCGGGACCGCTCCGCGACCGTTCTCATCAACTTTTGGCTCTTGGCCATCTTCTCCTGAATCTCGGCGTCGAGCTGGGCCAGGCGGGCCTTCTCCGCCTCGAGCTTCTCCCACTCGGTCTTCTGAGCCTTCGCTTCCTGCTCCAGCGCGGCCTTCGCGGCCTTCACTTCCTGCTCCAGCGTGGCCTTCGCGGCCTTCACGTCCTGCTCCAGCGCGGCCTTCGTGGCCTTCACTTCCTGCTCCAGCTCGGCCTTCGTGGCCTTCACGTCCTTCTCCAGCTCGGCCTTCGTGGCCTTCACGTCCTGCTCCAGCGCGGCCTTCGTGGTCTTCACGTCTTTCTCCAGCGCGGCCGTCGTGGTCTTCACGTCCTTCTCCAGCGCGTCCCTCTGAGCGGCCCTCTTCATCTCCGCAAACTCCGCTTGCCGCTCGATCTCAGCCCGCTTGGCGGCTACCTCCCAACCTACTTCAACCCGCTTTGCAGCCACTTCTGCTGCCTCCCGGTCTAGGGCAAGCTGCTGGGTGGCCATGGCCCTCTCCTTCTCCGCGAGGCTCGCCTCCCTCTGGAGCACACCCCGCGCCCGCTTCGCCCGGCGAGCCACCTTGAACTCCTGCTTCTGGACCTCTTGCTCACGCGCCGCGAGCTCCCGCTCACGCGCCGCGAGCTCTCGCTCACGCGCCTCGAGCTCTCGCTCGCGATCATGGTCCGGGGTGAGGCGGACAGGGGCGGCCGCGGGTTGGGACTGCTGCACCTGACCAGCGTGGGGGAGGGGCTGGCTGGGAGGCAAGCAGTTTTTTTCGAGCGTGTCGCTCTCGATGGGTTCGTTTGGGTTTGGATCCTTATGACACCGTGGTTCGTCGGCAACGACACCGAATTTGTGCTGTAGGCGCGCCGCCTCGTCGGCGTTGACACCGCTACGGTGCTGAGAACGAGCCCCGTCGACGACGTTGACACCGATCGCGGTGGACTCATGGACGAGTGTCACCGTTATCTGTCCGGTTCGTGGGCAGAACACCACCGATGACACCGCCGCGTTGACGTAATTTCGTTCGGCCTCGGCGCGAAGGTCGGGAGCGACATTGGCGTGGTCGTCGGGCGGCGCCGCGCCGGGGTCAAGCGGAGGGGACAGCGGCGGCAGCGAGGACGCGCTCTCGCTCACCGTGAGGCCGCGCTCGCGCAGCTTCTCCGCAAGCTCTGGGTCCTCGAACTCGACCGTCAGACCCCCGGACCAGAGACAGGCGAGCTGAAAGCTGAGGCCGCGCCGACCCCTGCGGATCTGCGTCAGCGTGTTGCGCTTGATGGCTCCGTTCAGCTTCCGGCTGAGCTTGGCGGCGGTGAGGCCCTGGTCGGCCTGGACCAACTTGTCCCGGATCTGGGCGCCGCTCTCCCACTCGGGGAGGAGGTCAAGATCGCGGAGAACCGCGAGGGCGCTGTCAATCGGTAGCCGTTTGTAGTCGGGCGTGCGGCTCTGGAGGGCCCCAAGGACGCTGTTGTACTCGTCGATGCTTCGGATGAGGACGGAGGCGGACATCGCGCCGGAGGATCACCAGCGATGAGGTCTTCCTCAAGGATCGAGATCGTCCCCAGCTCGCTGGCCTGGTGCAAATATGCGCCAGGGTGGCGCGAATCTGCGTTTATGCGCGACCGAGGACGACCGCGGCGCGATTGATACTGCGCGCGGATCGGGGACATTCGCGCGCGGGTCGCTCACCTTCGCGCGGGGGTCTCTCGATTGCGCGCGGCGCTCACGCGGCAAATGCGCGAAATCGCGAGGCGTAGGGCTCGATGCCGCCCGCGTGGCAGAGGAGGACCCCCAGGGCGATCGCGCGCGCGAGAATGGGGCGGTTGTGAGCAGATGAAAAAAAATGGGAGATCTCTCCGAAGAGATCTCCCTTGGGCGGATTCGCGAGAGGCTTCTGAGGGCTCGTGGAGGAGGTCGTCTTGACGAGCGCTCGCAGGGACGCATCCGAGCCATCACGCCGGGCCGGCGGCGTCGGTTGCGATCTCGATCAACTCCACGAGCGGGCGCCATACGGCGTGCTGATCCGCAGCACGGCGCGCGCACACGAGGGCCTCGTGGTCCGCGCAGTCGCGCCAGGCGGTGAGGCTCGCCTTCGCGTCCTCATAGCCGTCGGAGGCGGCGACCTGCCCCGCCGCGACCTGGAGTGCACGGCGGAACGCATCGGCGCTCGCGGGGCGCTGGGCTGGATCCTTGTGCAGGGCGCGGGCGACGAGGGCCTCGAGATTCACACCGGCCCGCTGCTCTGATCGGCACCCTCGCCTACGTCTCCGGCTGTCGGCCCGCGGGCGCGGCGGACGGCGGCGCCGGAGAGGCGACGGTCGAATAGGGGAGGGAGAGCACGAAGAGGGCGCGGGGGACGCGGCGGGCGCTGGCGCTGGCGCCTCGCGCCCGCCCAAGAGTAGGCTCCCACCCATGGCGCCACGGATCCGGCTCCTCCTCGCCTTCGGGCTCGGGCTCGCCTGCCAGCCGACGCAAGGCGAGACGACATCGTTCGCGTCGGTGCCGACGACGGCACCTCCTCCCTCGGGATCAGACTCCAGCGCGGCGGACACGAGCGGCGGCAGCGACGGGTCGTCGTCGCAAGGGAGCACGACCGCGGCGAGCGGCGTTAGCTCGACCGAAGATCCGAGCGCGGGCACCGGCGACACGACGCTGCTCTACGACGTCGGTCCCGATACCGACACCGACACTGGCAGCGACACGAAGCCGGCGGGGTGCGAGGGCAAGATCGACCTGCTCTTTGTTCTGTCGCGCGATGGATCGATGAAGAGCAGCCAAGAGAAGCTACTCGCGGCGTTCCCCGGCTTCATCGCGACCATCCAGGCGAAATTGCGGATTTTGACTACCACATCATGGTCGTCGACGGTGACACCGAGTGGGGCCTGATCACCTGCGACAACGACTGTGAGATGAAGGGTTCCTGTGGCGTGGTCCCGGACTACCCTTGTGATCTGCTTCACCTCGTCACCGACTGCGACCGCACGATCGGCGCCGGCAACGTCTTCGCCGCTGGTGGGAACGCCAGCAACAAGCCGTGCCAGATCGCGGGCGGCCGGCGTTACTTGACCAACGAGCAGCCGAACCTCGCCGAGACCTTCTCCTGCGTCGCCAAGCTGGGCACTAGTGGCTACGACCTCATGGGCCAAGCGCTCAGCGCCGCGATGAAGCCAGAGATGAACGCCCCGGGCGGCTGCAACGCCGGCTTCCTCCGTGACGATGCGTTGCTGATGGTCACCTTCATCGGCGGCTACGACTACGACTCGAAGGGCAACCCGGATCTTTGGGCGGATCGTGTGCTCTCGGCCAAGGGCGGTGATCCGGGGGCGGTGGTGATGGTCAGTATCCTCGATCCCAAGTGCCCCCCGTATGATCGAGTCTGCGAGCTGGTCAAAAAATTCCCGTACCACCTGGTCGCGAACAGCGACTTCGGCTACCTGAGCGCGTTCGAGGACGCGACCGAACTGGTCGCAGAGGCGTGCGCCGAGTTCATCCCGGGCTGAGCGCGGGCTCAACCGCCGATGTGGGCGACCGCCGGATAGCCGTTGTTGCCGAGGCCGCCCGCGTACACCTCGCCGAAGGCGCCGATCGCGACGGCGATCGCCATGTGGAAGTTCTTGTTGTCCTCGCGGCTGTAGGTCCACAGCGGCGCCGCTGATCCGGGCTTCAACGCTCGCACCCAGAAGGCGCCTTCGTTGCCCTTGGCCCCGCCCATCACGACGACGGCGTAGCCGGCCGGGCTCCAGGCGATATCATGTGGCCCATAGGACAGGCTCGGCAGATCTCCGATCGGCGCGAACCAATCGTCGCCGCCCTTCGGATCGTGCACACGCAGGGTCGCCTTCGGATCGCAGTCATCGCCGCAGAAAAATCCCGCGGTGATGTAGCGCCCTTGGTCGTCGATTGCGAGCGCCCGGCCGCCGGTCTGAGTGGTGCCCTCGATGCCGCCGACATTCCACTTGTGAGCCTTGGAGACCAAATCGAACTCCAGCAAGAAGTGGCGATCTCGCTTGGGAGATTGGTCGGCATTCTCGTGTTTGCCGTGTGCTTCGCCGACCATCACGAACGTGTCGCCCGCGAACGCGCAGTCTCGGGCGATCTCGGTGAATTTGTGCGGCTTATCGTCCTCGGGAAAGTAGTCAAAGGTCCGCGTTTCGCCGAACTGGTTCGGCCGATAGATCCACGCGGCGGCGTCCCAAGCGTCGGGGTGGCCGCTGGGTGCGGCGCCGCAGACGGCGATCAAACCGGAGGGATGGGCGCCGAGAGCGAGGGCGAGCTCGTCCTTTCCGCCGAGGCCGCGGGGGGTTACGCCGGCGTCCCACGAGCTGAGTTGCCCGAGCCACCACTCGGTTCCGCCGACACCTGTCCGGTAAGCCAGCAGAGTGATCGCCCCGTCGGCGTCGATCTTCATGTCGATCGGCGCGCAGGTGAGCCCGGGCAGTACGTCTCGAAGGACCGTGTTCCACCCGCCTGGATCTCGACGGCGCAAGTAGCAGCGGCTCTCGTTGTCCTGCGTGTACTGGCCAAACTCGATGGGATCGCCGCTCGGCAGTACGCCGAGCGCCTTCACGATCCCGCCGCCGATGAGGTCGTTGGCCTGCCAAAAGATCTCGGCGCCGGGCTTCGGCAGGGCGATCTTGTAGGATGTCGTGATGGTGTCGCCGACGAGATCGCCGCGCCACGGGGTGAGCCCCAGGATCTGCGTGCCGTTGGCGAGGCCTGTGTTGACGGCGAGCTCGCCCTGAAAAATTGCGGGGTCCTGCTCGAAGTCGGGGTCGAGGGCGGCGAGCTCAATCACGGATCCATCTTCGAGCTGCATCGACACGCCTTCGGCCCCCTCAGCCGTGACCGTGACGGTGAGCGGCCCGTTTTTAAAGATGATCGGCCCGGGGGTGAGCTCGTGCTCGATGATCTGCGGGGCGGGTAGGGCGCCTTCGGTGTCGTCGCCGGTGTCGCCAGCGGAGGAGGCGTCGCTGTCGCTGTCGGAGCCGTGCGGCGGCGGTTCGGTCGTGACGGTGCTGATCGGTGGGCTGCTGTTGGCGGAGTCGTCGCTGTCGCTGTCGCTGTCGCTGTCCTCGGTCGTGTAGTACTCCAGCAGGGTCTCGTACCCGCTCGGGTCGTAGCAGGCGGGCACGAGGGCGAGGAGGAGGACGTGGGCGGGTCGACGCATGCGGAGATTTCCTGGACGCGCAGCGGTAGGCGCGGTTGCGAGCATGCGCTGACTCGCGCGCGCTAGGCAAGGGGCGCGTGTGCGACGGCTCGCCGGGAGCGTGTTCCGACGTTGAGCACGGAAGCGGTCTCGGGCGTGGCCCCGAAGCGGGCCCATCCAACGAGCCCCCACCGCAGGCTCAGCCGACCAGCTTGTACCGGGTCGCCTCGCGCTCACCGATCCGGGCGATCATGCCTTCGGCCGTGAGGCGGCGCAGGCCGAGCCATATCTGATCCCTGGTCCCACCGACCTTGGCGCGGAGCTCCGTCGCCGCGGTCCAGTCACCCGCCTCATGCAGGGCCGCGACGATCGACTGGTCGAAAGCGATGCGGCTTTCCTCAGACTGGGCGGAACCCTTGCGCGGACCCGTCGCCGACGCCTGGGGTGGCGTTAGCGGTGCCGGCGCCGCGACCTTGTACTCGGCCGCAGAACTCCGTGTCGTCGCCGGCTTCGCTGAGGCCGGGGCCTTTGTGGTCTTCTTCGCCGCTGTCGTCTTCGGTGCCTTCGGGGCCTTCGCCGCCTTCGGGGCTTTCGCCGCCTTCGCCGCCTTCGCCGCCTTCGGGGGCTTCGGGGGCTTCACTGCCTTCGGGGGCTTCGCCGCCTTCGCCTCCCGGGTTTTATGGGGCTTCGCTGCCTTCGCCTTCGCCTTCGCGAGGCTCGACTTCTTGGACGAGGTCTTCTCCGCCTTCGGAGCCTTGGGTGGCGTACGTGTCTCCTCCACCACGACAGGGGCCGCGGCGCTCGCGGGGGCCGCAGCGACGAACGACTCGCTCACTTTGAGAGCGGCGAGCTTCTTACCGAGCGGGCTGATGAGCAGCGCCGTGAGGTCCCCGAAGGTAAGATCGCCGAGGCGACGACGGAGGACCTCGAGGAGGAGCTGAGCCTCGCGCTCGGCCTGGACCTTGCGCAGCTCGTCGGTGAAGGACTTGAGGACGCCCATGACGCCCAGCATGCCCGCGGGCCGGTCGGCCCGTCAATCTGGGGTCGGCTCGCCCGAGGCCACCGTGCCTGCGGTGTGCGGAGGCGCGCGTGAAGAGATCGCCGCGGCGCCGCTCGGGGGAGATCTCCTGACCTGCCGCGAGATCACCACGGCGGCGACTTGAAGAGGGCGCCAGTACGTCGCTATCGCTCGATGGGTTCGCAGGGGTAAGGGCGGCCATGGTGACCGATCGAGGCGACGAGCAGCCTGAAGGCGGTGTGTGCGTCGGCTCCCCAGCGCTCAAGCTCGGCGGCAAGCAGAGCGGCGCTGCCGCGGGTCTACAGACGAGTGACGCGCCGGCCTGCGGGCGTCGTTGAGCCAGCAGTCGACGATCTTCTCGGCCCAGGCGCTTTGTTGGTTGTTGATGTTCGTTTGGTTGCCGAGGATGACGACGGCGAACTGACGCTCTGGCACGATCCACAGCAGCGAGGTGAACCCGGGCCGATTGCCGCCGTGGGAGTAGATCGTCAGGCCCTTTGTGGTGTGCCGGAGGTTCGTGTAGCCGTACGAGTCGTAGTACGGAAAAAAAGGTGGAGCCTCGACCCGGCCGGCGCATCCTTGTTTGTAGGTGCCGCCGCCTGGGCACAGCATGCGATGCGCGAGGTCCTGGGAGAGCATCGTATGGGCGCCGTCGAGGTCCGCTAGGAAGGTCGCCGCGAAGCGGCCGATGTCGACGGCGCTGGCTCGTACGCCGCCATTCGGGTCGCGGGCGCGGCACGCCAGTTCGTCCATCTCGTAGGGCGCCTCGCCGTCGTGGCCGAGCTCGGGCTCGGGGCAGCCTAAGGCCGGCCCGTTGCCGACGATGTAGTTGTCGGCGGTGAGGACGTCAGCGGGGTCGTAGGTCGCGGTGCACATCTGGGCCGGTTGGAAGACTCTTTGCGCGACAAGCTCGACGACTTCGGCGAGCCGGCCCGCGAGCATGATCCCCCAGTTGCTGTACTCGAAGCTGCCTGGGTCACCTTTGCTGGTGCTGTTAAAGACGCTGTACGGGAAGAGGTGGGCCAACACTGTGCCGGGCCCCTGGGAGAAGGAAGCGCAGCCTAGTGGTTGTTTGCTGGGGCTGACCGACACCAAGGCACAAGTGGAGTCGGTGGGCAGGCCTGAGGTCACCTCCACACGCCCGTCACCGCCGTGCTCCCCGACTACACAGAGACCGACGGACAACACGAGACCATCACCCTCCACCGCCTGCTCACCAGTCGGCCAGTGGGGTCTTCTCCGGCGATCCTGCGGGGGCTGATGGGCGGCGCCGTCGCCGTCCTCCCCGACCTTCGGCGGCGTTGGCGGTGGCGTAGGAGGTGCAGACGACCTCGGTGCTGCCGCTCGTTGGATGGGCCCGCTTCGCGTTCGCGCCGGGAAGTTTCCGCCGCCCTCACCCCCATCGTGACGAGCAGGCTCCGCGAGATCCGCGTGGAGGGCATGCCCACGGTCGCGCGTCGGAGCGAAGCCGCCCGGATTGACGCCCTCGCCGCCGCGCCCGAGAGTGACGGGCGATGCCCGCGGCTCCCCGGCTCCCCCTCGACACGCCCCCCGGCGCGTGGCTCCTCCCGCTCCTCCTCGCCTGCGCGCCGCGCCCCGCCGCCCCCACCGACGCGATCCCCCCCGCCGAGCCCGCTCGCGCCGCTCCGCCGCCCCCCGAGGCATACGCTCACCCGGCCGCCGACGAGCGCCGAAGTCCACCCCACCTCGCTGACGCCGACACCGACGGGCTCCCCGATATCGACGATCGTTGCCCCGACGAGCCCGGCGTCGACGACCACGACGGCTGCCCGGAGCCGCCGCGCCTGCCGGTCATCATCTGCCAGCGACCGATCCGAGGCGTGAACTTCGGGACAGGTTCTCCGGGACCCCTCGCCCCCGCGTCGCGCCCCATCCTCGACGAGGTCGCCGGCATCCTCCGTGACTTCCCCGAGCTGTGCCTCCACGTGATCGGCCACGCCGACCCGCATGAGGGCCGCGGCGAGGCTGACCGTCGCGCCCGCGCCCGCGCCCGCGCCCAGCTCGTCAAGGATGAGCTCGCCCGCCGCGGGGCCGACCCCTCCCGCCTCGACGTGGTCAGCGACGGCTCGTCCCACCCGGTCGACAGCCGCGACACCCTCGAGGCCCGCGCCAGCAACCGCCGCGTCGAATTCCGGGTGATCGACGGGGTCCCGCCGCCAAAGCCCGCGGAGCGGACAACAGCAGCGCCGCGGGTATCCGCCGCTCACCTTGCGCAGGTCGGAGTCGGTCCTGGCTAGCTGCGCCGGACGAAGCGGAATCATCGCCGGCACGACCTGCCCAGCAGCGCCCACACCTACAAGTTCGTGCTCGATCGGCCTACCGACGGGATAGCCCGTCGCTCGATTGCTCGGCTGCGCACTCGATCAAGAGCGCCAGCGGCTCCCACTGCGGGTTTTTTGATGTGGCCCTCGCCGCGAGCACACGCGCCGCCTCGTCATCCATGTCACGCCAAGCCGCGAGGCTCGCCGCCGCCTCCTCCGCGCCATGATGGCCTTTGAGACAGCAGAGACCGATCCCAGGATCGACCCCAGGATCGATCCTCACGAGCTCGCCCGCGAGCTCCTTAAAAAAAATCGCGGCGTCGGCGGGGCGCTGCGCCGGATTCTTGTGGAGGGCGCTCGCGATCAGGGCGTCGAGGTTTTTTGAGATTCTGCGCTGGGGCGCCTGGTCGCTCACCGAGGGCGCTACCTTGGCAGCGTGGGCGCTGAGAACCTCCAGAACGTTCGCGCCGGGGAAGGGCACCTTGCGCGTGAGCATTTCAAAAAGGATCACGCCGACGGCGTAGAGATCGGCGGCGGGCGTGATCGGCTCCTCACGGGCTTGCTCGGGCGAGACATACGCGAGCGTGCCGATCAGCGCGCCGGGGGCCGAGCTCGGCGCGATCGAGATCAGCGGGCCGGCGTGGATCTTCGCGAGGCCGAGATCCAAGAGCACGAGGTGATCGCGGCCGTAGCGCTGGACGATGAGACAGTTCTCGGGCTTGAGGTCGCGATGCACGACGCCGAGGCGATGGATCGCGGTGAGGCCGTCGAGGAGCTGGATCGTGAGGCGCAGGGCGTCCGCGATCGAGATCGATCCCGCGAGGATCCGTTGTCGCAGCGTGAGCCCTTTAAGAAGAGGCATTACGAGGAAGAGCACCGGCTCGCCGCCGGGTGCGGCCGGCTGCTCGCCGTGATCCAAGATCGGAACCACGTGCGGGTGATCGATCTGGGCGCTGATGACGGCCTCCTGATAAAACCTGCGGCGCTGCTCGGGCCAGCGGCCATGCTCGGGGTGCAGCGCCTTGATCGCGACGCGCCGACGCAGGCGGAGATCGAGGGCCTCGTAGATGTCGGCCATGCCGCCGGGGGCGATGAGGGTGTCGAGGCGAAAGCGGTCGAGCAAGGTGCGGCCGCGGAGGTCGGGGCCACGCGGGCGGAGCGGGTTGATCGAAGGGGCGCTACCCGGCGGACGAGGGGGCGAGAGCGGCGTCATACGCCACCCTGGGCCGCGTGAACGCCGTCGGCCTCGCGTCGACGCAGCCAGCGGAGGAGCTGACGCAAGAAGTCATCGGCGGTGGGGAAAAGCGCCACCTCGACCGACTCGCCGCCATCCGGCCCGCTCAGGCGCGTCTCGGCGCGAACGACCGGCGTGTCCTTGTGGTCAGCTTCGACGCTCACACACGCGGCGGGCAGGCGCAGGCGGAGCTGACCGCTGTCGGTGGTGATGATGAGGGTGTTGGCGGGGCACGTCACATGGTTATGAAACAAAGTCCGGCCGGCATGGTCAAGTTATGAAAATCAGTAACCCGCGCGGGGCGCGGGAGGGGTGGAGGGGTTGCCTTCGCGCCGCGCGATCTCGTATCGTCACCGCGTCAAGAAGCAAGGGGGCGGAAACGAGTCCAGTCTTGGAAGTCACCACCCGCCCATATTTCAAAGATCGAACCCGACAGCATGTCGACATCAACCTCACTCACCCGCTCGATCCGTCCAAGCCGGTCCGTCGTCGCGTCGTCGCGCCGGCGGGCATGGACGCGATCGCAGCGGTGGAGTGGGGGCGCGCGGAGGCGCTCAAGCTCTACCGCGCGCTTTGTCATCCAGTGGGTGTCCGCGTGCAGAAACGAGGTGCAATCAAGCCCGATGCGAAGCCAACCCCACCCCCGATCAAGACCCTCGCGGAGTTCTGGCCGATCTTCGAGGCCAGTCACGTCGCCGAACTCAAGCACTCGACGCGTGATCACTATGAAACCGCGTGGGCGAACATCCGCCCGCTGCTGGGCGCACTTCGACTCGACGAGGTCGACGAGAAGGCGCTCGCGCAGCTCCGCACGCACATGAGGCAGGAGAGGGGCTTGTCTCAGGGCTACACCCGCCAGACCTGCGAGGCCGTGCGTGTCGCGCTACGACACGCCCGGAGCGACGGCGCGCTGCCCAAGGGGCACGAGCTGCCGCAGATCGCGTGGCCGAAGCAGCGGCGCGCCAAGGTCGACGTGTACTCGCGCGATGACCTCGAGGTGTTGGTCGCGAGCGCGCGCAACACCGAGGAGCGCGTGCTCTACCTGCTGCTCGCCGACGCCGCGCTGCGGATCGGCGAGTGCGCAGGACTCATGTGGAAGGACATCCGACTCGAGGAGCGCACGATGGTGATCCGTCGCAACGTGTCGCGGGGTCGGCTGCAGGACACGGCGAAGGGCGAAGACGGCGAGGTCACACTCTCTCCGCGGCTCGCCGAAGCGCTGCGCGGCTTCAGGCCGCGGGGCGAATTCGTGTTCATGCCCGACGGCTGGTTCAGCGTGCACAGCGTCGTTCGTGCGCGAAAACCCCACGTGCAAGAGGGAACCCTCGCCATGCGAGTGCGCAACGCCCAGAAGCGCGCGGGCCTGCCCGTCTACGGCCCGCACCGGATCCGCCACAGCGTGCTGACTCTGCTCGCGCAAAAGGGCGTGAGCCCTTACGCGCTCCAGGCCCTCGCCCGGCACGCGCAGCTCTCGACGACGATGAGGTACTACGTGCACCTCAAACAGAGCGCGCTCGCGGCCCAGGCCGTGGCGGCGCTTACCGCTCCCGACGCCGAGGGCAACGGGGCGGCACGAGAAGAGCGATCGCCCGTAGATCTGGCCTGAGAGGCGAGCGACAGGCGAGTTCTGAGAAGGGCGTGAACAACAGCGACGATGACGCGTGCACGTCGGCGTGTCAGGCGGCGGTGTGCGGGGACAACCTCGTGCAGGCCGGCGTCGAGGCCTGCGATGATGGTAACAAGATCGACGACGACGGCTGCCCCTCGGCCTGCCGCGTCGGCTTCCGCGTGGCGCAAGGGGCCGGCCACACCTGCGCGCTGCTCCCCCACGGCGAGGTGCGTTGTTGGGGGAGCGGCACCTTTGGGCGGCTCGGGCTCGGAAATACGACGACCCTGGGCGATGGCCCCGGCGAATTGCCCACCCCAGCCGCCATCGTCGGCGGCGCCGCAGCCGACGTCGCGATCGCCGGCAGCGCGACCTGCGTGGCGCTGCTAAGCGGCGCGGTCCGCTGCGTCGGCAGTAACAGCCAAGGCGAGCTCGGGATCAACAGTACGATCGTGATCGGCGACACGATCAATGAGCTGCCGCCGGCAGACTCAGCCGTCGGCAAGCCGGCGAAGGCGATCTTCGGCGGGAGCGGCTCCTTCTGCATCATCGCCACGGACAACGCGCTGCGCTGCTGGGGCGACAACACCGACGGTCAGCTCGGCCTCGGGAGCAAGGGGGTGATCGGCGATCAGCCCGGAGAGCTGCCCAAGTCGGACGTCTCGGTCGGGGCCGGCTTTGTGCCCGCGCAGGTCTCCTTCGGCAACAACTTCACCTGCGCGCGCTCGGCCGTCGGTAAGGTGCGATGCTGGGGTCAGAACGACGTCGGACAGCTTGGTTATGGCAACACTGTCTATCTTGGGGATGACCCCGGCGAGCTGCCGACCGCCGATGTGAACCTCGGTGGCTTTGTGACCGCCATCAGCTCCGGCGTTCACCACACCTGCGCCGTGCTCGATGGCGGCGCCGTGCGATGTTGGGGGCGCAATAACCGCGGCCAGCTCGGCATCGGCAATACGAGCTCGATCGGCGACGGCGGCGGCGAGATGCCGCCCGCCATCGTCAATCTCGGCGGCATGGCCGCCCAGGTCGCGTGCGGCAACGACCACAGCTGCGCCTTGCTCCAAGGCGGCCAGATCCGTTGTTGGGGGGAGAATGACGTCGGCCAGCTCGGCATCGGCACGACGGCGACGATCGGCGACGGCCCGGGCGAGATGCCCCCCGCGGAGGTGACGCTCGGCGGCCTCGCGTTCGCGATCTACGGCGACACCGGCGCGGATAGCCACTGCGCGCTGCTGGCGGGCGAGCAGATCCGCTGCTGGGGCGCAAATTCGAGCGGCCAGCTCGGCATCGGCTCTACGAACAACATCGGCGACAACGAGCTGCCCTCGTCCGCGCCCTTCGTGCCCTACAAGTGAGGCTCGGGCCCGTCGCGCCGCGGCGGTGTGCACGAGGCCCTCAGGGACGCCGTCGACGGACCGTGACCACCATCGACGAGCGCTCTGCGAGCAGCGTCACCTCGCCGTGCGGCGCGGCGAGTAACGTCCCCGGCGGTGTGCTCCAGCTCCGCGTAACCACGCGCAGATCGCCCTGCTCGTGCCACGTCCAGTCGTCGATGAGCGAACCAGAGTCGCGCCTGCGTAGCGCCCAAAACACCTCGGACCAGAGGCTCGGCACGTCGGCGTAGGGGAGCTGTATCGAGTGACAGCCGCCCTCTGGGTCGCGGATCGTGAGCGTCTGTCGCCCCGAGCGGAGCGGCTTCGTCTCGCGGTGCTTCTTGACGAAGAAGCCCGGCGGCTCTCCGGGGTCCCTGCAGGCGACCAACAGCGCCAGCGCGCCGGGCTTCACCGACGTCGCCTGATCGGTGATGGTGTGCGTCATCGCGCGCCCGCGCTCGTCGAAGACCGTCGAGTCGCTGGGGGCGACGGAGGCGATCTCATCGAGCGTGAGCACCGCACCATAATGACTACGCCCCCAGCGCACGATCTTCACGCTGCGAGCCTCTACCACGTGTGTGGTCTCGCGCTGCGGCAACGTGCCCGACCACCCCTGCGGCGGGAGGATCTTCTCCTCGTGGAAGCGCGAGCGCAGGGTGAGCGTGGAGCTGAGTGAGATCGACACCGGCTCGAGCTCATTCGCGTCTAGGCAGCGATCGAGCGACGCCTCCGCCTCTGCGGCGCTGCGGCTCGCCCGCTCCGCCGCCCGACGCGCGCGCGCCAACTTGGTATAGGCCCGCTCGGCGGTGCCCTGCTTCTCCAGCGCCGACATCGACTTCTCGATCAGCACCGACGGCGCCGCCTTCGGGCTGAACACAGCGTTGAGGATCGCCGCCTTGTGGAACTCACTGAAGAACCACGCCTCCCCCGCGGCCTGTTGCTGGTCCCGGTAATCAGCGCGAGCGTCCTCGGCCGCCTCGGCCGCCTCCCGCCGCTTGTTCAGCTCATCCTCGCAGCTCATCTCACTCCACCTCCAGCGGCGGCCAGCGCCGTCGTCGCAGCAACGCGGCCGCGGCGTCCTCCACGCTCCAGCTCATCGCGAGCGCGCCCGAGTCGGCGCGACGCGCGACGACGAGCACCTTGTTCTCTGCGGACAAGCTCGGGTCCCAAACCCCCTCGGCGGACACAGCCGACCCTGGACGCAGCCCTACGGCGTCGGGGTCGAGGCCATGCGCGATCACCGTCACCACCTCGTCGCTCGTATCGACGAGGAGCGCCGCCTCGACAAGATCCGGGGCTCCAGCTCGCACCGCGAGCAGCTCGCCGAGCACCGTGGTTTCGTGGGGTGGAGGCAGCCGATACGCCGCGTCGCGGTGCCCCGTCACCGCGTCGATCGCCGCCGACCAGCCCGCATCCCAGGCCAGGCGTCGAGCGGATATGCTCGCGTCGAGCAGGTCGTGAACCAGCGCGCCCACCGCGACGGCATCTGCGGGGCTCGCCCGTCGCTCAAGGCGAGCGGCCGCGTCGACCGCCACCACCAGCGGCGGCACCTCGCCCAGCAACAGCGCCTCGGCGGTCATCGCGAGCTGCGTCGCGGCCGCCGCTAGCGTGGTTCGATCACCGGACACCAGCGATCCCTCAAACGACTCGACGGCGGCAACGAGCCGGCCCCGCGCCGCTGAGGCACCCGCGATCCCAGGGGCGCTGGGCCCCGCCGCCGAGTCGCTCACGGCCTCCAACTCCGCCAGGATCGCCTCAAACTCCGCCTCAATCGAGGGGTCATCAGGATCAACCTCCATACGCTCCCTCAACGCCTCTAGCGCGCGGATCTTCGCGTGTCCCGCGATCTCTGCGCTGGTGGGTCGTGGCGACCCGCTGGGCTCGGACGCGGCCCTCAGGCGCAGGTGCAGCGCGGCCAGGAGCGCGCCTTCTTGCCCCTGCAGCGCCGCCGCCGCCAGCCCCTGTACGAGCGTATACCCGCTGCGCACGGACCCGTGGACGCTCGCGTCCAGGCTCGCCGTCGCGAGCGTCGTACAGACCGCTGCGCGAGCCTCGTCCTCGCTGTGTCCTTCGACCACCAGCCGACGCGTGAGCTCCGCCTCGAACGTCACGTACTCGGCGCTCTCTGCAAAGCTAGACCACCCTGCCATGAGCTGTAAGCGCGCCTCTGGCGCCGCTGCGGCCGCGACACATAGGGATCGCTGGTGCTCGGCGAGCGCGGCGAGCTCGGCGCTACGCGCGGCGAGCTCATCGTCCACGGCCAGCGCCAGCGCCTCCGCCTCCGCCGCGCCAGCCGCGACCAGCGCCCGCGCGACGAGCTTCACCGTAGAATCGTCGGCCGCACCCACCCCCGCGCCAAGCGAGCGACACCCCTCGAGAGCGTTCAAAAACCTAGTCACCGCGTCCGCAGGCATAGTCGCGAGAGGAGGGTACCAGAGCTCCCGGGCGCGCGGGGGAGCCCTCGCCACCCCGCGAGCGCGGGGGAGCCACCGATCTCAAGGCTGGCCCCTCCCCCGGTCCCGGGCCGACGTGGAGGTGCACCGATTCGCTCTACGACGAAGTCGTAACGAGCGCGCATGAGGACATCGGCGGAAAATGGTGGGTCCCGAAACGTCGCACACCCGGACGGTCGAGCGGAGATCAGCGGCCCGTCGGCCGAGTGCGCACGACGCTTGAATCGTCCTCGACGCGCGCCTAGCCTCGAGGCTCTCCGTGGAGGTGCTGCGCCTGTGTCGAAGCTCGCCAAAGACAACCAGATCATGCCCACTGATGCCATCAACGTCCTGTTCGCCGCGGAGGGTTTCCCGCCGCCGGCGATCCGGGCCTTTCAGGCGGCCGCCAATCAGACCAAGCTGGCGATCTTGAGCCGCGTCCCCGGCGGGAGCTGCGCCCGCCTCATCGAGGAGCGCTACGACCTCAAGGGCTACTTCATCAAGGCGAAGTCGTGCAACTGGGGCCCTATGGCGGGCTTTCTGTGCCAGCTCCCGCCCTTCAACAAGTCGGGCGCCGAGCAGATGCTCGACAACGCCAGGGCGAACGAGAAGACGTACCAGCTGATCAACAAGGTCGTGAAGTTCGCCGCCGAGAAGGATCGCCCGCCGAACGACGCCGAGGAGGTCGCGATCGTCCAGGACCACAGCGCGGGGGTCGCCTTCGAGAAGGGGACGACGCCCTTCGTGCACCTCAAGATCTCCGACGAGCGGCGGAAGGAGCTCGTCGCCGAGAAGGCGCGCTTCCAGATCGAGTTCGCGAGCTCGAGCCCGCCGGGCACGATGTACGGGATCGCGTGGGACCGCCAGTTCACGGTCTGCGCCGAGTTCTTCCTCGTCCAGGAGGGGGCGCTATGGGGCCTCTACCACGGCGAGGTGTTCGTCGCCGCGGCGGACGGGTGGCAGAACTTCCTGAACATGCAGCGGAGCAAGGAGTTCTTCGGGTACTTCTACGGCCAGGGCGCGCAGCAGGTCCTGGATAACGGTACGACCCTCTGCAGGATCCTCGAGCGGATCAAGGTCGAGACCGGCAACACGGCCTACGCCGTGCAGACGAGGACCCCGCTGTGTACTGACAACGCCTTCTCCCGCGACAGGCTCCCGGCCGAATCTCCGCTCCGCAAGATGTTCGCCGCCTTCCCGTCGGGGGTCCGCTCCTTCTACCCGGTCCTCGGGATCAAGAACCCCTTCCCCGCGTACCAGACGGATGGGAGCCCGTACGTCGCCAAGAAGGGGATCGGCACGGACCACCCCAGGAATGCGGTCACCGGCGACTACGATCTTTTCGCGGTGTGGGACCTGCGCGACGGGAAGGACGAGGCGAAGGGCGACGAGATCCGCCGCGCGAGCGAGAAGGGCGGCGCGCGCTACTCGATCCTGGCCAACGGGATCCGCATCGAGGTGATCCCGGGCTACTCCGCCCTCGAGGCGCGGGAGACGAGCGAGGACCCGCGCTGGGGGAACGCGTCGTCGAACGTCCTGCTCGCCGCGGGCGTCCTGAACTCGAACATGGCCACCCTCTCCCCCGCGAAGGTCTCCCCGAACGCGGCGTTCCACAGCGACGAGGGCGGGCGCCCGGGGATCAAGGCGCTCGAGCTCCCGGTCGCGGTGTTCGTCACCCTCGCCGGCGACGCGAAGAAGCCGCCCGGAGAGATCACGAACTTCTACCGGGCGATGATCACGACGAAGGACGAGTTCCTCGATCTGCTCGAGTTCCTCCGGCCGACCTACAGGCTGGGCCTCCACGTCGGGTGGGTGTTCGACCTGCTGTCCCCGAAGGAGCCCGCGATCGCCGCCCGCACCGCGAAGCTCCTCGGCCTTAACCTGGGCAAGGTCAAGATCAAGGAGCTCGGGGACGCGATCAACGGCAAGCGAACGACCAAGCCCGCGGAGGACGTCGCGGCCGTCAAGGCCGCGCTCGGGCTGTAGCGTACTCGCTCCATACCGCGACGATCCGCGACATCCGCGAGCAGGAGGTCTACCTGGGCAGCGCCGAGGCGGCCGATCCCCGCTTCCCGAGTTCGAGCGCACCCCCGACTCGACCGGACGCGTGCGGCCGTTAAGGCGCGCCGTCCACCTCGAGCGGCTGCCCCTCACCGTCGAGCAGGCGGAACTCGATCCGCCGGTTCGCCGCCCGCCCCTCCTCCGTCTCGTTCGCCGCGATCGGCTGCTCCCCTCCGTAGCCGACCGCGCGCAGCCGATCCTCCGCGATCCCGGCGTTGATCAGCGCCTGCCGCACCGACTCCGCCCGCCGCAGTGAGAGATCCACATTCACGGCCGCCTCGCCGTCGGTGTCGGTGTGCCCTTGGATCTCTAGCTTCAGCTCTGGGTGCTCCGCCAGCACCGCCGCCGCCCGCGCTAGGATCGGCGCCGAGTCGGCCGTGAGCTGATCGCTGAGGAACCCGAAGTAGATCCCGCGGATCGTGCCCAAGATCCGCCGCACATCGAGCGGGATCTTGTCGGGGCAGCCGTCGCTGTCCTCAAAGCCATTGAAGGTCTCTGCCGCATTCGGGCAGCGGTCGACCAGATCATTCAGCCCGTCGCCGTCGCTGTCAGGCGCCGGGCAGCCCGCGTACTCCTTCACGCCCGCCTCGATCGGGCACGCGTCCTCCTGCGCCGCGGGGATCTTGTACTGATTCGGATCAAAGAGCCCGTCCCCGTCGCTGTCGACCAGCGCCGGGCAGCCCTCACGCGCCGCGAGGCCCGCCTGATCGGCGCACTGATCCTCAAGATCCCTCACCTCGTCGCCGTCGCGGTCTGGACAGCCCATGTGCCGCCGCAGCCCGCGCTCGAGCGGGCACTCATCCGCCGACTCCGCGCCTTGTCCGGGATCAGGCGAGCCGTCCTTATCGCTGTCGATGAGCGGCCGCGCGAGGCTCACCATGAAGTTCACCAGCAGCTCTGGGTGCAGCGCCCGATCGACCGCCTCGCGCGTGTACGCCGGCCCCACGTGCGCCCGCGCGTCGATCCGCACCCCGAACCACCGATTGATAAACACCTTCACCCCGCCCCCGAAGTGCATCGCCGGATCGACGTCGCCGCCCAAGGAGCCGGTCGTCGCCAAGAGGCCGCCGCCCAGCGCCACAAAGGGCGCTACGCTGTAGAGCGGGAGCTGACCGATCACCTGACCGCGGCCGCCGAAGATCGGCGCGAAGCCGCCGCAGACGCAGCGACTCAGCGCCGCCGCCCCCTCCGCCTCCACACCTAAGAACGAGAGCGGATAATAGCCCGCCCGCAGCACGAAGTTCGCCGCCGCCGCGCCGCGCGCGTCCCACGGCAGCGTGTAGTCGTAGAGCTCATGCGAGAGCGCGGGCAGCAGCACCCCCGCAGCGACCCCCAGCTCGACGATCCCGCGGCTCGGCCGATAGCGGCGGATCCACGGCGACGGCTGGACCTTCGCCGCCGCCATCGCCGCCTCGCTCGAGCTGCGCGGCGCGGCGCCCTTGTCCTCGGCCTCGAGCCTCTCCGCCGCAGCCGGCTCGCCGCGGCCCTCACCTGGCCCATCGTCCGCGTCTGGACCTTCGATCGCGATCGGGGCGTCGACATCCCGGCTGACCGGCGCAGCCAGCACGCTCGCGGACGCGGTCGTCGTCCAGCTCACGACGCCGACGATCAAGATCCGGCGGGCCGTCCGCCGCCCCCCTCTCCACCGCCCCCCCCCCACAAAAGACGCCACGAGCGGTCATCGTAGCACGCGTCCTTCGTGCGGATCGCCGCCCCACTCGGCCGCCACGGATCGAGCACAGGCGCGCCCCCTGCGTCATCCTGCGGCGTCGCAGACAAGCCGGCCAGCCCGCGCGGGGACTTGATAATCTGTCTCCGCTGATCTCAGGCGCGTAGACGAGCGCCCGCTCGCCGTCGCGCCGTTCTCTGGTGCTGTCAGCGCCGCGCGGCCGCCGCGATCGCTCCTCGCTCGCGGCTATTATGTCGAGATAATGGGTCCACCTCGACGAGTCCTCGTGAGCACGCGCCTACGCGCGAGCTTCTGGCTGCTGCTCGCCGCCTGCGCCTGCGCCCCCCCTTGCGTCGACGACGGATTTATGTCGATGCAACTAGACCCGCTCTGCAGCGCCGTCACCGAGACCTCCTCCACCACGGGCGAGATGACGGCCACCACCACCGAGAGCACGACGACGACCGCGTCGACGACGACGACCGGCACGTCGACGACGACCGAGACCACGTCGACGACCGGCACGTCGACGACGACCGAGACCACGTCGACGACCGACGAGCTGACCTCGACGACCGAGGCGAGCACCGACGGGAGCTCGTCGACGACGGGTGGTATGGAGCCCCTCACGGTCGATGCGGGCAGCAGCGTCTGCGGCACCCAACAATCTCCCCCGATGCTGCAGGCGCTCACCATGGGCGGCGACGGCAATTACATGTGGAGTTGGACCCCGACGACGGACCTCGACGATCCCATGAGCCAGACGCCCACGGTGACCCCCGGCGGCGGCCCGACGACGTACACTGTCGACGTCCTCGACGGCATGAACGACATGGCCTCCGACAGCGTCACCGTCCACTTCACGGACCAGACGCTGGTGCTCGACCCGAACGTCTGCACGGCCTTCGACTTCACCGGCGTGGGCGACACCGATCCGCTTGGTATGTGGCAGTGGGACCCGAACACGAAGACCGTGTGCCAGGTGCTCAACGGGAGAGCCGGGATGATCTTCTGCGAGTGGGAGCTCGACAACGCCGCGATCACAGGCACCTTCTCCGTCAATACGGGCGACGACGACGACTGGATCGGCCTCGTGTGGGGCATCCAGGACACCGACCATTTCTACCTGTTCACCTGGAAGCAGAGCGCCCAGAACTTTTTTGAGTGCGGCGGCAGCGTTCCGATGGGCATGCAGGTGAAGGTGATCGACGTCAAGGACCCGATGAGCGATCCGCAGAGCTGCGCCGATCGTCACCAGCCGGCCGACACCGTCAACTCCAAGCTGCTCGTCCCGGTCGACCAGTTCTACGAGCAGGGGTGGGAGGCCTTCACCGAGTACCTCTTCGAGCTCACCCACAAGGACACGGGCGAGATCACGATCGTCATCCGCCGCAAGGACAACATGCAGGTCGTCGCTATGAAGACCTTCATGGACGCCACCTATCTGAGCGGCAAATTCGGCGTGTACCAAAAGTCGCAGCTCGCAGCTTGCTTCGCGGACCTCACTGCGAGCTGCATACCCTGAATCGGGCCAGTCCCGGCTAGAGAAGTCTCGGCCGCAATGAGACCGTCACTTGAGCCGCGGCCGGGCTGCTGGGGGTGGCCCGATGTTCGACTCTTTGTGTGGACTCGCTCGACGGCCATTCGGCCGCCGAACACGCGGCCTGAATGTTGGCGTTGACCGGGACGGTCTGGTTGCACGGCGACCAAGTTATGGACGCGAGCGGGATCTTTTCGCGGACGACGTAATCCGTGGCGACCGGACCGCGGAACATCGCGGTGGAGATCGCATACTGCCAGCCCCCCGGGACCTTGAGGTTGATGCTGAGCTGGCTGTTCTTGCGGCTCTCGGTTGCCGGGATCCCGTGACCGATCGTGGCGACCAGCTGGTCGAAGATCAGCGTCAGAGAAGGTCGGTGACGGGGGCGCTGGTGACTCCGATCTCTATCACTTCGGGCGGGCTCCGCCCCTCGCTCCGCGCCTTGGTGGTGGGGCGGTGCGAGGGCTGTCGCTCGGGCTCCACGGTCGATGCCCCCAGCGCCGCCATGACCTCCGACCAGACACCGGCGGCTGTCCAGCGCTCGTACCATCGCCAGCAGGTGGTCGCGGCGCCGAATTCGGGCGGGACCTCGCGCCATTTCGCGCCAAATTTCAAAACCCAGCGAATGCCGTCGACGACGCCGCGTAGGTCGACGCGAGTGCCGCCGCAGCGGCCCCGCGTGGACTCGATCTTGTCCTTGATCCGCGCCCACTCGGCGTCGCTCAGCCGCTCGAAGGGGGCCGGTGGCAGAGCGGCGACGGGCTTTACAGCGTCGACGATTCGTTCCGTCGCCATCTCGAGCGCCTGGCGCACGACGTGGTTGGCGAGGTGGGCGTAGCGCTGGGTGGTTCGTGCCTGTTTGTGACCGAGCAGCTCGCCGACGATCGCGAGAGGGACCCCGCTCATCAGCGCGTCGCTGGCGAAGGAGTGGCGGAGGTCGTGCAGGCGGACATCAGGAAGATCGGCGGCGGCGCGGATGTTCTCCCAGGTGTGGTTGAGGCCACGGAGACGTTTTCCGAGCACGTACCCAATGCGCGGTTTGCCGGCCTGCTCGTGGATATGCCGCAGCAGCGCCAGCACGCGCGTGGACACCGGCACCCGCAGCTCGCCGGTCTTGGTGTCCGGCAGGTTGAGCAGGGAGTGCTGCCAATCGACCATCGGCCAGGTGAGGGTCAGGATCTCGTCGCGGCGGCGCCCGGTGAGCGCGAGTAGATCGAGCGCCCAGACGCTCTCAATATCTAAATGCCCGCGGCGACCGGCAGGCATCCGTAGGCCGGCCTGGATCACAAGATCGAGGCGCTGCCGCTCCTCGGGCGAGAGGAATCGCTCTCGCCTGCGCATCGGAAAAGGTTTGATCCCTCTTGCGGGGTTTCGCATCTCGGCGAGCTCCCAATCCTCGATGATCCGGCCGTAGAGGCTGCTGATGGTCGAGAGCATGTTGTTCGCCGCGCCGGGTCGATCGCGCATGGTGCCGTGCAGCTCGGCGATCTCGGCCTTGGTCACGCTGCGGAAGTCGCGATCGCCGAAGGCGGGCAGGATGACGGAGTGCAGCGTGCTCTGGTAACGCTCGGCGGTCGCGGGTTTGAGGCGGACGTCGACGTGGACTCGTAAAAAGCGCTCGGCGAGCTGGCGCAGCGTGATGCTCGTGGGCGCCCTCGGTTCCGCTTGCTTCACAAGCGCGGGAGTCGACGCGGGCGCTTGGCCGGCTCGCTCGTCCAGGACCGCGCCTGTGGCGATCTGAGCGAGCAGCAGAGCGGCACGTCGGCGCGCCTCTTCGATAGAGAGATCAGGCCCGAGCTGCCCGATCTTGTGCCGCCGGTCCTTCCCATCGACGCGGTAACGCACCAGCGCGATCTTCCGGCCGGTGGGCAACACCCGCAGGATGAACCCCGGCATGGCCTCACAAGTGACTTCGTACATCTTCGCGCGAGGCTTGCACCCGCGGATGAATGCGGCGTTGATCATGACCCCTCCTCCTACTCCCAGATTCTTCGAGACAAATTCGAGACAAACATGCGGCCCATGGGACCTGTTCTAAAGCGCACATTGTCGCGTGTATGACCGCGCAGGGCGGTTTTACGACAGGTGTATGGTTTTGGTGATGTAATAGCCGTGTTGATTCCAGACCCGCCGGGTCCGCACCCACAGCTTCGCCGGATCCTTCCACACCTCGAGGCCTGGCTGCCCGCCGTTATAGCTATTCTCGCCGATCACGATATCAGCCGACCCGTCGCGGTCGACGTCGGCGATCACCGGCATCTCGATGCGCGTGTGGCTGCGGTAGGTGTTATCAGAGAAGACCACCTGCCCCGTCGTCCCGTCGAAGACCCGGAAGCTCACCTCGTCGGCGTAGACCACCTCCGCCTTGCCGTCGCCCTCGAAGTCGAAGACGCTCGACGCCGTCACCCGCGAGGTGCAGTCGACGTTCGTCCGTTGCCACAGGATCCCCTGGCTCTGGCAGCCCATCGGCAGCGGATTGCCGATACAGTCGAGGTCCACCACCACGTAGTAGTCCGCCGACGCCGTCCCGATCTCCGGCCGCCCGTCCCCGTCGAAGTCAGCGATCGTCGGCGGCCCCGCCTCGTTCGCCGAGCAGTTGAGCTTCGGGATCTGCACCTTATGCAGCAGCGAGCCGTCGTCGTCGATCACGAAGACCTCCCCCAGCCGGACGATCACCACCTCTCCCCGCTCGTCCTCGTCGAAATTGCCGACCGCGTTAAACCCGTCGCACGGCAGCGAACCACCGCAGGGCGAATTTTGGGTCATGAAGTTAAACGACCACTTCACCGACCCGTCGTGCGCGTACACTGTATTGCCCGCGATGACCTCCTGGAGGCCATCGAGGTCGATATCCGCCACCGTCGACGACGGCCCGAGGAAGCCGTTGTTGCCGATGCCGCCCTTACCGACGCCGTCCCACAGCAGATCCCCCGTCAGCCCGTCCAGCGCCACGTTGCCGATCACCACCTCGGGCGCCCCGTCCCCGTCCAGATCCGCCAGCGAGATCGTCGCTCCGCCCCGCGTATGCACGTTCCAGCGCGGCTCGAGCGTATTGTGCCATAGCACCTCCCACGCCGTCGCGTCGTCCGTGGTCCGCTTGAACGCCACCGTCCCCTGCGGCTGGCCGTCCACCTTCGTGATCGCCACCAGCTCTGGCACCCCGTCCCCGTCCAGGTCCCCCGCCGCGATCCCCGCGTCGTTCGTCAGCGTCGGGCTCGAGATCGACGCCAGCGTCGTCATCGACTTGTCCTCGTTGCACGCCCCGCTGACGACCCGCAGCGTCGCGTCCACGTTGCAGCAACCCGCCCCCGAGAAGTCGTACGTGAGGAACGCGATCTCGGGCTTGTCGAGGTCGTTCGTGAGGCCGTCGGCGTTGTCGTCGCTCAGGTTGATCACGATCGGCGTCGCCACGACGTCCCGCCGCGCCGGGAACGCCTGCAGCCCCGCCGTCGTCCAGCGGCACCCCTGGGTCGGGCTGAACGCCCCGAAGTCTGGGACGAATTCGCACTCGGGCACGATCTCCGCGGGCACGCACTGGCCCAGCGATCCCGGGCAGAGCTCGTCAGCCCCGCACTCCTCCGCGAACTCGCAGGCGTCGCCCGGGACCACGCAGGCGTTCGCGTAGCACTTCTCCGCCCCTTGGCAGCAGAGCTCGAGCTCCGCGCCGCAGATCTCCCCGCCGGGGCACGTATCGACGCACGACGAGCCGTCACACACCTTGTCGATCTCGCAGCACACGTCCGTGCAGAAGGTGTTCGGCGGCCCCTCATCGGTCGTGCCGTCGCAATTGTCATCGATCCCGTTGCAGATCTCCTTGCCGTCGGGGTTCGCCGTCGCCACGTCATCGGCGCAGTCGTCCTTGTTCGGCGCCCACCCCGCCCCCGGCGGCTCGCAGTAGAGGCTCGGCTCCGCCGCCGCGTCGCCGTAGCCGTCTCCATCCACATCCGGCCAATACGGCTTCGCCGCCGGATCCGAGCCGACGCAGCGCAGCGCGTCGAGCCCGTCGCACTCCCACACCAGCAGCTCGCAGCCGTGACAACTCGAGCCTGGCGCCGCCGGCAGCGGGTCACAGCCGCCGCACGCGTTCTGTCCGCCAGGACAGCTCGATGAGCTCGTGCTCGTCGACTCGCCCGGCGTCGTCGTCTCCCCCTCGCTCGTCGAGCCCGCGCTCGTCGTCGGGCCCGCTGTCGTCGTCCCTGTCGCTGTCTCCTGCGCCGGACCGTCGTCCCCCGAGCAGGCCACCGCCAGCGCGAGCGCCGCGACCCAGCGCGACGGGCCGAGTGGAGCCATGGAACAAGAAGAAGAAAAAATGGAAGAAGTCATCGTCGGGGCCTCGAGCGGGCCTCCATCTTCCCGCATGCGCGACGCCCCTGTCATCTAGCCTCGCCGGCCGGCCGGGCCGCGCGCTGCTGCTCAGCGCGGCGGCGTCAGCCGCGGGGAGCCCACGTCGCTCGGCGAGTCCTGGTCCTCGAGCAGTTGGCGGATCGATAGGCGCGTCCGGCTCGGTGTACCGCTCCTCGTAGATCATGCGCAGTGGCAGCCGCTCATCAAAACTCGGTCCGCCGTGATAGAACCCTCTTTCAGTCGGCGATGGTTCGGACAGCAATGCCTCCAGGGCTATGCGCAAGCTCCTGCCGTCTGGGGTCGTATAGTCCCAGAGCCGCGCGCCGCAGCGCTCAGCGAGCACCGCGAGACCAGGCGAGCGCGCAGATGGTTATGTCATCGAAGCAGGCGAAGAGCCGGGTGCGGTCATAAGCCTCGCTGCCGTCACCCCCGATCGTGGCAGGGGGAAGAAGAGTCCGTCTCGCCGGATGTGTGGCAACCCGTCCGGCGCGTCGGGGTCTGGCCCCCATCTCCATCATCCTCTCTTCCTACTCGGGTCTGCCGCGACGATGCCGGGCGAAGGCCGGGTCGCGGTGTCGCCGAGTGGGCGCCTGTGGTACATGCCCGTAAAATACATGCAACCGGGGGAGCGGATCGCGTTCGAGCAGCCGAGCAGCCTCTAGCTCGCGGTGAGGTGACGGAGGGCCTCGGTGAGGGCGGCGGGGTCGGGGCGGGCGAGCTGGTGGACGACCGCGCCGTCGCGCATGAGCACGAAGGTCGGCCACAGCTTCACGCCGAAGGAGCGGCCGAGCGGCCGGCCGCGGCCGTCCTCGACCTTGATGTGCTCGACCTCGGGGTGGCGGGCGAGCAGGGCCCCGGTGTGTGGGGCGGCGGCGATGCAGTAGCCGCACCAGTCGACGCCGAATTCGACGACGATGAGGCCGGAGCGGGCGTCGAGCTGGGCGCGGGTGGGTGCGCGGGTCTGGTCGAGGTAAACCATGATGAGGGTCGAGGCTGAGTTATTGAACGGTGAGGGTGGAGCAGCGGGTGGCGTAGCCGTTGACCCAGGAGCCGAGGTGGATGTAGGCGCCGCTCATCGCGCCTGCGCAGGGATCCGCGAATGTCTGCCCGTTCGCGCTCCCGTGCGGGCCGAACGGGGTGAGCGGCCCGGGGACGATCTGGTAGCCCTGAGGGGTCGGCGCGAGGAGCAGCGGCGCGCAGGTGATGCCGAGGTTGTCGAGGACAGAGCCGGCGCTGCCAGAGGCGGTGACAACGACCTGGTCTTGAGGGCAGATGAGATCCATCGCCGCGCCGTCGTCGGCGTAGTCGGCCTTTCGATAGGGGAGCGCGCCGGCGTCCGTGACGGTGACGGTGAGGCCGACGAGCTGCGGGGCGCCGCAGTAGATCTTGATCCCCGCGACCCACCGCTGCTCGGGCGTGTAGTCGGGGACGACGCGGACGCCGCGGACGAGGCCGCCCGGGCAGTCGTCTGTGGTCTTGTAGGGGCCGCCGTAGCCGCCGTCGCTGCCTCGCAGCGGCTGCACCTCCGGCGGGCCGATCAAGAGCTGGGTCGGCGTGAAGAGGCAGTCTTGGGTGCAGCCGTCGCCGTTGTCGGTGTTGCCGTCGTCGCAGAGCTCACCTTCATCGATGACGCGGTCGCCGCAGATCGGCTCGATGCTCCCGGTCGAGCTCGCTTCAGTCGGGTCCGTCGGTGCAGTCGAGTCGGTCGAGTCGGTCGAGTCGGTCGAGTCGGTCGAGGTGCCAGCGCCGCTCGACTCGCCCGCGGTGGCTCCGCTGGCGGTCGTTGCGCCAGTCGCGGTGGTGGAGGCGCTCGATGATGTGCCGGACGCGGTGGTGGCCTCATCGTCGCTAAAATTGGGGTTGTCGACCAGGCAGCCGTGGGCGAGCAGCGTCGCCGCGAGCAGCGAGGTGTGTCTCGGTGATGTGGCGCTGGAGCGGCGCAGCATCGGATCATCCGGGGCAGAGGCCGAGGGCGTCGGCGCCGAGGTTGTTGCCGGGGTGGCAGTCGGCGATCAGGTCCTCGGGGTCGACGTCGACAAAGATGTTGCCGCCGCCCTTGACGTCGGCGGTGCAAGAGACGACCTCGCAGTCGCCAGGCATCAGCAGCTTGCTGGTCTTGGCCTCGCAGATCAGCGCGGCCTCTTCGACGCCCTGGTTGATGTCGGTGGTCTCGAGGAAGTGGACGACGACGCCGTCGGTGACGGGGTTGGTGCCGCGGTTGCACACCTCAGCGATGAGCTCCGTGGTGCCGCCCTCGAAGTCGCAGAGCATGCCGAGGTCCTGGAGCTCGACGGTGAGGTCGGCGATCTGCAGCTTGCCCGCGCTGCCTTGGGTGTTCTGGCGCAGGTTGTTGAGGTCGTCGATCTGCCAGTTGTTCTGCAGGGCGCTGGCCTTGGGGACTCGCGCGTTGTCCTCGATGTGGACGACCGAGTACTGGTGCTGGTTCCAGATCGGGCGGGAGTTGGCCCAGCGATCCTGGGGGTCGCGGTAGATGATGAAGCCGTTCTTGGCGGCAAAAGCGCCTGAGTCGGGGTAGAGCGGGTCCTTGGCGGGGCACGCGTTGTAGGCGGTGCGGGGGACGACGATCTCGGTGGCGAAGTCGCCGTCGACGTCGGCGATGGTCGGGTACTCCATGCCGGTGCCGCTCGAGGCGGGGCCGCTGAAGAGCACCTTGCCGCTCTTGCCCTCGTAGACGCGCATGTAACACTCGTCGCGGTAGACGACCTCGGCGGCGCCGTCGCCGTTGAAGTCGAAGATCGAGGAGCCGGTGATGTTAGAAGAGGCGTCCTGCGAGGGCTGCACCCAGAGCACGCCGTCGGGCAGGTTCTTGGCCTCTTGCATCGGATCGCGCTCGCACTTGCCGCCGGGGCGCTCGGCGGGGCTCTCTCCGTTCAGCGCCTTGACGCAGTCCGGGTCGTAGACGGCGTAGTGGGTGGCGCCAGCGGCGGCGACCTCGGCCTGGCCGTCGCCGTCGAAGTCGGAGATGGTGATCGGGCCGCCGCGGTTGTCGGGCGGGTTGCCGGTCTTGTAGACGGGCACGGGGCCCCAGACGGGGGCGCCGCCGGAGAGCTTTTGGATCCTCAAGGAGCCGTTGGTGCCGGTGACGGTGAGCACGGCGACCTCAGGGAGCTGCTCGACGGGCTTGTCGCCGAGGGCCGTGTAGAGGCCAAAATTGGCGACGCCGAGGTGCGCGTAGGCGTAGTTGTTGTTGTCAGGGACGAAGGCGGGCTTGTCGACCCACTCGGCGGTGTCCTTGTCCCACGAGGCGAAGCGGCGCTGGGTGGCGAGGTCGATGACGCCGTCGAGGTCGACGTCGGCGACGACGGGCATGAGGTCGGCTCGGTTGGCCTGCCAGGCGGTGAGCAGGCAGCCGTCTCGATCAAAGACGTTCTCGCCGACGATGATCTCAGGATAGTCGTCGTCGTCGAGGTCGAGCAGCAGGGGGCCGTTCAGCATGTTCTGGCTGCCGAAGGTGAGCACGGTGTCAGTCCCGCAGTCGCGGCCGTACCACATGCGCTCGAGCTTGGCTTGGTCGCCCTCCCAGACGATCCGCATGGCGTAGAGGCTGACCTGGGCGGCGTCGTTGTTGGCGGTCTGGCGGCGGTAGCTGACCAGCTCGGGGTGGCCGCCTTGGGCGAGGTCGTTGTCGAGGTCGCCGATCGCCCACGGGACGGCGTAGGCGGGGCGGTTGGCGTCGTTGGCCTCGTCAGCGCCGCCGGCGCGGAGCTGCTCGGCGCAGGTGCGACCGTCGAAGATCCGCAGGGTGCCGATCCGGCCGAGGCCGCCGAGGCTCTGAAAGGTCGTGGCGATGATCGAGGGCTGGAGCTTGTCGGGATCCTTGTCGAGGTTGAGATCGGCGACCATCGGGGTGGTGTAGATCAGCGTCGAGCCCTTGGTGAGGTCGTTGGGGTCGGCGACGCCGGTCCACTCGCACTGGGTCGCGGGGGTGACGCTGTCGGGGATGTCGCTCTTGATGCAGTCCGGGTCGTTGATCTTGTCGGGCGGGACGCCGTAGGGGATGCACTCGCCGTCCTCGTCGCAGTAGGAGTCGCCGGGGCAGTCGTCATAGGTCATGCACGCGCCGAGGTCGGGGATACAGGTGTCGTACTTGCACTTAAAATTCCCAGGACAGCCGCCGCAGGGGAGCTCGCCGGTGGTGGGCTCGCCGGTGGTGCTGTCGGTGGTGGTGGCGCTGTCGCTGTCGGTGGCGGTGCTGGTGAGCGGCGCGGTGGTGCTGGCGTCGCTCTCGCTGCCGGCGGCGGTGGTGGTGCCGTCGGTGGTGGCGTCGGTGGCGCTGGTAGTGGCAGAGTCGCTGGTCGAGGGCAGCGCGGTGGTGGTGGTCTCGGTGCCGGCGTTGTCGTCGCCGCCGCTGCAAGAGGCGCTGACGATCGTGGCGAGGGCCGCGGCGGTGAGCAGGCGAGGGCGCAGGCGATGCGTCATCGGGCGAGACTACTGGCGAGCGCGGCGCGCGGCTAGAGGCGGCAGCGGGCGCGCGGTGCGGCGCGGGACGGAGCGATGACCAGAAGTGCGCGCTGCGCCCTTGGTCAGGCGCGCCAGAGGCGGCGCATGTAGTCGTGGAGGGCGGCGGCGCGCGCGGGTTGGCTGCGGAAGGCGATGTAGCCGTCGGGGCGGACGAGGTAGAGGCACTCGGAGGCGGCGCCGTAGCGGCGGTGGCAGAGCGCCTCCGAGTCGAGGATGAGGGAGCCGGGCCAGTCGAGGGCAGGGGGCGCGGCGGCGGCGGGCACGACGATGTGGGCGCGGATCCATCCTGGGTAGCGGGCCTCGGCTTCGCGGGCGATCTCGGCGAGGTTTTGATAGCCGGCGGCGGTGGCGGCGGCGCCGTCGAAGAGGAGGAGGTCGAAGCCGGGGCCGTCGAAGCGGTCGTAGAGGCGCTCTTGGTCGTCGCCGCTGAACCAGTGGACGTCGGGGGCGCGCTCGCCGGGCGCGGGGCCGCCGCTGAAGTCGAGCCAGTCGCGGACGGCGGGCGACTCGTCGTCGCCGCGGCGGCGGAGGTGCGCTTGCCAGAGGGGAGGACGGGACTGGTCGGCGAGCGAGCTGGCGGTGTAGTGGACCTCGAGCATGGAGAGGGCGCGGCCGATCCTGCTCTGCACGAGGCCGAGGTTGAGCATCATCTTCATGAGGTTGTTGCGCAGCTCGGCGGCGACCCCGGGCTTGAGTGCGTTGATCCGCGTCATGTTGCGGGTGGCTGTGTCGGTCCAGTCGAGGGTGGCGCGGGCGAGGGGGCGGCGCTCCTCCTCGTAGGTGTCGAGCAGGGCGTCGGGGGCGCGGCCGCTGTGGACGAGGGCGAGCTTCCAGCCGAGGTTGTGGGCGTCTTGGATCCCCATGTTCATGCCTTGGCCGCCGGCGGGGCTGTGGATGTGGGCGGCGTCGCCGGCGAGCAGGGCGCGGCCGCGGCGGTAAGCAGCGGCGAGGCGGCAATGGATCTTGAACCCGACCATCCATACGGGGTCCGAGACCTCTGCGCCGGCGGGGCCGCGCTCGCGCATGAGCTGTTGAAAGTGGGCGAGGGTGAGCTCCGCGTCAGGATCAGGCGGGTTGAAGGCGATGAGGCGGTAGCGGCCGGCGCCAGGCAAGGGGAAGGCGGCCATGGGTCCAGGGGCGCCGACAAACGTGATGATCTCGTCGTCGGCGACGAGCAGCGGCCAGTCGATCTTGACGTCGGCTTGGATGAGCCGGACCTCATATTGGAAGCCCTCGAAGGCGACGCCGAGGGCGTGGCGCACGGTGGAGTGGGCGCCGTCGCAGCCGACGATCCAGCGGCTGCGCACGCCCTCTTCGCGGCCGTCGGGGTGGGTGAGGGTGGCGGCGACGTGCTGCTCGCCCGCGATGAAGCTGGTGAGGCGTACGCCGCGCTCGATCGGGGTGCCGCGCGCCTCCAAGGCGCCTTGCAGGATCGCCTCGGTCTCGCGCTGGGAGAGCGAGAGGACGTGGTCGAAGCGGGAGCCGTCGATCTGGAGCTGGACGCTGGCGAGCTGGCGCTGATGAGCGTCGAAGATCCTGAAGCGGCGGAGCTCGCGGCCGCGGGCGAGCAGCTCGGCGTCGAGGCCGAGGCGCTCGAAGATCTCGAGGGTGCGGGCGTGGATGACCTGCGCCTTCGACCAAGGGCTCGGGGTGAGCTCACGCTCGACGACGCGGTGGCTGAGGCCGTAGCGCTGGAGCTCGTGCGCGAGGGTGAGCCCGACCGGGCCAGCTCCGATGATCAGGACGTCGACTTCAGGTGCGGTCATGCGAGGGCAATATCGCATCGATCCGCGGGCCTACAAAGGGGGGCGGCGAGGGGTTGAGGTCCCGGCGCCGCTGCGAGACGATCTTCCAGTGACGAGACGAGCCGCACCACTTCGACGCCGCACCCCGGGCCCGCGAGCCGCGAGCCTGGTCATCCCGCTCGCGTGGGTCGTGGTGTTGCTCGCTCTGGCCAGCGCGTGCGGACGCGAGGGCGACGCGCCGATCACGTCTTCACCGTCCACCGCGGCTGCTGCGCCGTCCACGGCTGCACCGTCCACGGCTGTTGCACCTTCGACGAGTGCACGCACGCCCGACCCCGGGCCCACCGCGCCCGTGGAGCCCAGGATCCCCGCGCCCACCGCCACCGAGCCCGCGGCCGCCGGTGATCCCGCCCAAGTCGAGCGGGTGCTCGCCGACTACCACAGCATCGAGCGCTTCCTTGGCCCGTTGCCCGCCGGGACGGAGCCCTCCGAGCCCGACCAGAAGCGCCTGCGCGAGTATCTCGGCGCGGCGACCTTCACCTGGTACGAGAGCAGCGGCTGGAGCACCGACACCGTCCGCCACACCTGGCTCGTGCGTATGGCGGAGCGAGCCGCGCGCGAGCCGCCCTCCACCATTCGCATGCCGCTCTATCCCAACGTGGGCTGGGGCTGCGAGGTACCGAGCATCTGGGTCGCCACCGGCAACTTCGATCCCGACGTCACCTTCATCCTGCCAGTGGGCGACACGACGCTCTTGCGTGATTGCGAGGCGTGCTTCGAGGACTTCGACCGCCGCGACGCCTGCATCGACCGCCGCTGCAACCTCCAGGTGCAGGGGTACTTCACGGGCACGATCACCGAGCCCACTGAGCACTGCGAGAGCATCGGGTACGAGTTCCACGTCGAGCGCGCCACCGCCAACGGACCGAGCCCCTCGCTATTCTTCCTCGCGCTGCCCGGGGGCGCCGCGCCGCCCGAAGGGCCCCCCATCGCCGAGGGCCCGCGCTGGGGCGTGCTGTTCTCGAGCGACTTCCGCCACCAGGCCAAGGCCCGGGAGCGGGCCGACGCCCTGAAGGCCCGCCTGGTCGAGAAGGGTCACGCTGGCGCGCAGGTGCTCGACTCGCGGCGAATCCCCGCGCTGTGGTGCTGCAGCTTCGCCGTGCTGGTGGAGCGCTTCGCCGACGAGAGGGCCGCGAAGGCGCTGGCCAGGGTGTTGAAGCGCGAGGGATTCGAGGGCGCGCTCGTGCGACAGCTCTATTGAGCGGCGCTTCTCGATGGGAGAGGTCCACATTCCCATGGCCTGAGGTCGTCGTACCGGCCGCATCGGACCTAACGGGGGGCTGAACAAGATGCAAATACCGACGGCGATGGGTGTCGCGCGCGGGTGGGGGATCAGCGGACGGCGAAGCGGGCGCTGGCGAGGTGGACCTGTAGGGTGGGATCGGCGGGGCGGACGAGCAGGGTGTGATCGCCAGGTGGGGCGGTGATGAGCGCTCGGTAGGGGTGGGCGGCGCGGGCGACGACGTGGCCGTCGAGCACGATCTCGAGCTCGCCGAGGGCTCCCCCACTATTACTATTACTATTACTATTACTATTAACAATAATGTTATTTAGGGCGTCGGTGGTGACGCGGACCTCGAAGGTAGCGGCGCCGCGGTGATCGCTGAGGTAGACGGCGCCGTCGGCGGGGGCGGTGAGGGTGAGGCTAGGGATCGGGTGGTCGCGGGCTTCGGCGCAGCCAGGGGTGGCGCTGGCGAGCAGCCACGGCTGATCCGGATCGCGGGGGCCGTGGGAGAGCAGCCACTCGTCGTACTCGTCGGGCAAGATCACGGCGACCTGGCGGCCGCGTGGGTCGCAGCGCAGGCCGGCGGGGGCGCTGGGGTCCGGGCGGACGTGGGCGTGCATGGTGCATGTCTCTTCGGGCAGGTCCGTGTCCTTGGCGAAGAGCCGCGCGGCGGCGTCGGGGCAGGCGGGGCCGGGGCGCTTCCCGGAGAGGGGGCAGACGTCGAGGCTGGCGAGCAGGCCGGGCTGCCAGAGGGGGGCGCGGGTGGGTACGTCGGCCATGGCGCGGCGCATGGCGGCGGCGAAGAGAGGGCCGGCGCCGCTGCCGCCGGTGAGGCCGGCGGTGCCGGTGCCGTCGGCGTTGCCGAGCCAGACGGCGACGGTGCGCTCGTAGGTGTACCCAACGGTCCAGGTGTCGCGATACCCAGAAGAGGTGCCGGTCTTGACGGCGACGGGGTAGGGCAACGAAAAAGGGCCTCGGCCGTGGAGGCCGCGGATCCGGGCGAGGGGATCGGACAAGGCCTCGGTGACGGCGGCGGCGACGGCGGGGGCGAAGATCTGTGTGCCTGTCCCTTGGGGCAGCTCGCGGCCGAGCGACTCGGGGGGCTCGCCGTCGCGCAGGCGGTCGCGCAGGGGGATCGACTCGCCGCCGCGGGCGAGGGCGACGTAGGCGGCGGCGAGCTCGCGCAGGCGCACCTCGCCGCCGCCGAGGGCGAGGGCGAGGCCGTAGTGGCCGGGATCTTCGGTGAGGCTGGCGAAGCCGAGCTGGTGGAGGAGGTCGAGGAGGACGCCGTCTTCGAGCTCGGCGGCGAGGCGGACGGCGGGGATGTTGAGGGAGCCGGCGAGGGCTTCTCGTAAGGGGATCGGGCCCTCGAAGCCGCGGCTGAAATTGAGGGGGGTGTAGGTGCCTCCGGCCTCCTGGAAGCGGGTGGCGACGTCGGCGGTGGCCTCGGCGCCGCTGTGGCCGCGGGCGAAGGCGAGCGCGTAGACGAATGGTTTTAAGGTGGACCCGGGCTGGCGACGGGCGCGGATCATGTCGACTTGGCCAGAGATCGCAGGATCATGGAAATCGGCGGAGCCGACGTAGGCGAGCAGCTCGCCGCTGCGGTTGTCGACGACGAGCACGGCGGCGTCGGTGGCGCCTTGCTCGGCGACGTGGGCGAGGTGGCCGCGGGTGAGGCCCTCGATGTCGCGCTGGAGATCGAGGTCGAGGGTGGTGTGGGTGGCGTCCGCTTTGTCGAAGTACGAGCGATCTTCGGCGGCGATCAGGGCCTCGACGAGATGCGGGGCGAAGAAGGGGCTTGTTAAGGGGCGCAGGACGATCGGCTCGGACTCGGCGCGGCGACGATCGGCGTCGCTGAGGTGGCCCTGCTTGACGAGCCCCTCGAGGACGCGGCGCTGGCGGGGGAGCACTCGCTCTTGGTGGGTGTAGGGATCGAGGTAGGAGGGGGCGCGGGGGAGGACGGCGAGGAAGGCGGCTTGGGCCCAGCTCAGATCGGCAGGGGCGACGCCAAAGTAGGCGCGGGCGGCGGCCTGCGGGCCGACGAGGCCGTGGCCGTAGGGGAGGCGGTTGAGGTAGGCGGCGAGGATCTCGGGCTTGCTGAGGGCGGCCTCGAGGTTCATGGCGCGGGCGGCCTCGCGGAGCTTTAGGGCGAGATCGCGGGCGGGGGGATCGCCGCGGCCGTCGAGCAGCTTGACGAGCTGTTGGGTGATGGTGCTGGCGCCCGAGACGCGGCGCCGGTGGCGGATCGCCTGGCCGAGGGCGCGGAGCATGGCGAGGCGGTCGACGCCGTCGTGCGCCAAAAAGGACTGATCTTCGGCGGCGATGGTCGCGTGGATGAGGCGGGGGCCGATCTGCTCGAGATCGCTCTCGCGGCCGCGCAGGCCGAGCTCCGAGCGCTTCTCGCGGAGCAGGCGGCCGTCGCGGGCGAGGAAGCGGTGGCCTCGGTGCCAACGATCGCCCAGGGCTTCGGGGCCAGGGGCGCCGACGCTGCCGCGGTAGAGCTGCCAGGCGAGCGCGGCGGCGGCGGTGAGGACGAGCAGGATGAGCGCGGCGAGGAGCAGGCGGCGCGGCCAGCGGCGCGGTCGACGAGGGGCGGCGTGGCGCGGGGAAGGGGTCACTTGACGGTGATCTGGCCGCGCTCGCTGTAGCTCTGGGAGCCGCCGATATACATAAACTCGCCGACGGCGGGGGGCGCGGTGAAGGTGCCAGGGGTGGAGGCGCGGACGAGGTAGGTGGCGATGGCGCGGTCGCCCCAGAGGCGATCAAAGTAGACGTGCACGCGGTCGTCGCGGAGCTCGAGGTGGGAGACGTCGGAGCCGCCGTAGCGGAGGTGCTCGTAGAAGGGGTGGGCCTCGGTGACGTCCGGGGCGCGGGCGACGGTCCACAGGTCGGTCTGGACGGGCTCGAAGCCGGCGGGCAGGCGATCGGTGAGGGCGAGGTAGTTCATGCGGCCCCACTCGACCTTGCCGACGGGGAGCTTGGCGTAGAGGCTGACCCTGAGGACCTGTCCCGGAGTCACTGCGTCGAGATCGACGGGCTCGCCGCGGGGGGTGGTGTAGACGCGGTAGAGCTCGGGGCCTTGGTCGGCGCTGGTGGCGGTGAGGCCGGCGACGTCGTCGAGGTCGCGGCGCCAATCGCCGCTGACCATAAAGGCGACGGAGGCGCTGCCCTCGGCCTGGAGCACGAGCTCGCCGCGGCGGGCGCTGAGCTCGCTGAGGGGGAGGCGGTACTCGAGGGCGCCAGCGCCGAGCTGCTGGGCGGGCTCCAGGGCCTTGCCGTCGAGGGTGGCGGTGACCTTGACGCCGTCCTTGGGGGCGCCGCGCAGGCGCTCGGCGAGGGCGAGCAGGCTGTAGGCGGTGGCTTGGGTGGTGTAGCGCTCGTCGAGCTTGGCGAGCTGGCTGACGAGGCGGGTGCCGAGGTTGGAGCCGGGGCGGAGGCGACCGAGGGCGATCGCGGCCTGGGCCTTGGAGCGGGTGGAGGAGCCGTAATAATAAAAATCTTCGGGCTTGGCGGCGCGGGTGAGGGCGCCGTCGCCGTCGAAGGCGGCCTCGAGCTCGTCGAGCAGGGCGGCGACGCGCTCGCGCTCGCCGCTGAAGGCGCTGAAGGCGAGGGCGAGGCTGGCGAGGCCGAAGACGCCTTGGCGATCTTTGCGGTCGTAGAGGGCGTCGAGGGCGCTCATCTGGAGGCGGCCGAGCTCGGCGAGGCTGTGGGCGATCGCGGCCTGGACCTCGACCTCGCTGACGACGAAGAGCTGTCCCTCGAGATAGGCGGCCATGCCGTCCAGCAGGCCGGCGGGCAGGTCGACGCCGGCCTCGCGGGCGCCGATGAGGGCGCGGATGGCGTAGGCGGTGCCGTAGGGGTTGGGGCTGGCGTCGCCGGGCCAGTAGCCGAGGCCGCCGCTGGGGGTGCGCATGGTGGCGAGGCGGTCGAGGCCGCCGCGGATCCGCTTGTCGAGCTCGTCGCGGCTGAGGCGGACGAAGCCGATCCGCGGGAGGATCTCGCGGGCGGCGATCAGCGGGAGCAGGCCCGAGGTGGTCTGCTCGACGCAGCCGTGCGGGTAGCCGAGCAGGTACTCGAGGCGCTGGCCGAGCTCGGGCCAGAGGTGCTGGCCGACCTTGATGGCGACGTAGTCGTCGGCGCCGACGCCGCCGCGCACGCCCGCGGGCACGCGCATGTCGATGACCTGGCGGCCGACGAAGGCGCCGTCGAGGTGGGGGCGCTCGCCGAGGCCGGGGACGTCGATCGGCAGGGTGATCTGGGCGGCGTCGCGCACCTTGCCCTTGTCGTCGGCGACCGCGAAGTCGAGGGTGAGCGGGCCGGGGGCGTCGGGGGCGATCGCGACGGCGACGCGCTGGTGACCCCCAGCGGCGATGGCGAGCTCGCGCTCCTCGCCGGCGATCGTGGCGCGGCCGTGGAGGGGGGCGTCTTGGTTGTTGTGGACGATCGCGGCGGCCTCGAAGCGATCGCCGATGAGGGCGAAGCGGGGGACGGCGGGGATCATCATGACTGGCTTTCGGACCAGGAAGGAGGACTCGACGTGGCCGCCCTTGCCGTCCTCGTCGAGCACGACGGCCATCATGCGGAAGGTGGTGAGGTTGTCGGGCAGGGCGAGCTTGACCTCGGCGCGGCCGTCGCGGTCGGTGCGCAGGTCGGGGCGCCAGAGGGCGGTCTCGACAAAATTCTTGCGGGCGTTGGCGGTGTCCTCGCCGCCCATGCCGTCGCCGGCGGTGTGGGTGAGGCGCAGCAGGTTGGCGAGGCCGCCGCGGGTGTCGCTGACCTCAAAGCGCAGGGGGAGGCCGGGGCGCAGGGCTTTGACGGGGTCGGGGGCGTGGTGGTTGGTGAGCCGCAAGATCCCCTCGTCGACCACGGCGAGGGCGATCTCGGCGCCGGCGCGGGGGCGATCGCCGTCCTTGACCTCGACGGTGATGACGGCCTCTTCGCCGGGCTCGTAGGCGGGGCGATCGCTGCGGACGGCGACGCCTAACCTGGCCTCGGGGACAGTGACAGGGATCCGCAGGCCGCCGATCTTCCAGTCGACGCGCTGGTCACCCTCGGCGCCGACGGGCAGGATGGTGACGACGGCGTGGAGCTGGGGGGCGTGGGCGGCGACGATCGGCGCCTCGAAGACGTGGGTGGCGCCGCGCAGGCGCGCGGACTGGTGGGTGAGCAGGCCGCCTTGCTCGAGCGTGAGGATCGCGATCGCCTGCGGGTAGGGGCTGCGGACCATCAGCTTGGCGACCTCGCCGGGGCTGTAGCGCTGCTTGTCCGGGGTGATCTCGATCTTGCGGCCGCGGTCGGGGAAGGCGGCCTCGCCGCCGCTGTCGTCGTCGCCGCTGTAGCCCCACGCCCAGAAGGTGGCCTCGCCGCCGCCGTGGCCGTCGAGCTCGGTGACGACCTTGTAGTCGCCGCCGCGCGGGGGCGTGAAGGTGCAGTCGACGGGGGTGGCGGCGCTGGTGGCGTCGCAGCGATCGATCACCTCGGAGCGGCTGGTCCACTCATAACGGAGCTCGCCGCTAGCGTCGCGGCGGCGGGTGTAGGACCACTGGGTGCGCTCGAGGCGGGCGCCGACGGCGACGCCGACGACCGGGCGGCCCTCTTGGTCCATGACGCCGAGCTCGACCTTGTTGGGCTGACCGACGTTGGTCCAGGGGGCGGCGACCTTGACGCCGACGTAGCGGGCGTAGGGGTGGACGACGACGCTGCCGCGGCCGGCGATGTGGCGGTACGAGGCGTCGGCGACGTCCGCCTCGAGGGTGAAGCGCTGGGGGGTGACGCTGTCGCCGAGGTCGAGCGGTTGGTTGAGGGTGAGGGTGCCGTCGCCGCCGAGGGTGGCGCTGCCGGAGCGCGACCAGCGGGCCTCTTGGCGCTCGTCGTCCTCCCACCAGCTCCACGGCTGCTCGGCGGCGAAGCGCAGGCCGCCGTCGGTGAAGACCCCCGAGGGCAAGGGGGCGGCCTCGCGGGTGAGGGTCCAGTCGACGCTGGCGCCGTCCATGGTGGCGCCGAAGAGGTAGCGACCGGTGACCTTGGCGGCGAGCTTGCGGGCGCCGTCGAGGGCGGCGTCGACGTCGACGGTGAAGCGCGGCGGCTCGAATTCGGCGACGAGGATGGAGGCGCGCGCGAGCGCGGCGTCGCCCTCGGTGACGGCGGCGCCGCCGATCTCTTCGATGAGGATCTGGTGGCGGCCGACGGCGGCGTCAGCGGCGAGGGTGAAGCTGAGGGCGGCGCTGCCCATGTCGTCGGTGACGGCCTGCATGGTGGCGATGTCGTCGCCCATGGGGCCGACGAGGCGGGCCTTGATCGGGGTCGATTTGAGGGGCTTTAGAGCGTCGGCGACCTTGCGGCGGACGCTCGCCTTGGCGTAGACGAGGGCGCCTGGGCGGTAGATCCCGCGGTCGGTGACGATCATGGCGCGACGATCGCCCGAGCGGATGAGGGCGTCGGAGGCGAGGCTGGGGAAGTAGGTGCGCTCGCGGGTGCTGTCTTGGCCGAGCTGGACCTGGGCGGTGGCGCCCTGGCCGTCGTCGACGCGGAGCAGGGCGGAGCGGGCGCGGTCGAGGCCGATCGGCAAGGAGACGACGCCGTTGGCGTCGGTGCTGCGGCCGACGAGGGGCTTGCCGTCGAGGGTGAGGGTGGCGCCGACGACCGGCTCGCCGCTGCCGAGGCGGGCGACCTGGACGACGCTGGCGTCGCTGAGCATGTGGGTGTGGACGGCGAGGGCGCGGCGATCTCCGGGGGTGACGAGCACGACGGGCGGGCGCGAGGCGGCGCTCCAGCTCGGGTACTCGATCTGCTTGGCGTCGAAGGCGGTGGCGGCGATGCCGACGCTGGCGAGGTAATTCTTGCCGGGCTTCAAGGCGCGGAGGAGGTCGACGGCGGTGGTGATGAGCTGGTCGGGCTGGGCCGCGGGGGTGAAGGGGACGACGACGTCGGGCTGTCCTTCGGGCAAGGTGCGGGAGTCGACCTGGCCGCGGGCGCGGGCGAGCGCGTCGGCGTCGTCGTCGGCGATCGCCCAGAAGAGCAGCTCGCCGCGGGCGACGTTGCGGGTGGTGATCTTGAACTCGCGGGTGCTCTGCTCGTCGAGCACGAGCACGCCCTCAGGCATGGCGACGCTGGCGGGCTGCGGCAGGGTGGCGACGGTGAAGCTGAAGGGCTCGGCGATCGCGGCGCCGTAGACGTCCTTGAGCGGGGGGAGCGTGACGGTGTAGCGGTTCGACGGCTGGAAGTCGCCGCTGAGGCGGATCGATCCGTCGCCCTCCCAGCCGTTGGCGACCCAGACGCTGAGGTTGGCGACCGGCGGATCGACGGTGATGCCGGCCTTGAGCGCGGGGCCGCGATCGGCGAGGGCGTTGTTGTAGGAGATGACGAGGTCGCGGCCGCCGGTGCGCAGGACGGGGGCGCTCCACTCGCAGGTGGCGTTGTCGTAGGAGTAGCCGCACGAGACCTCGGTCTGGGCGAGGCGGTCGGCGATCTCGAGCTCGCGTGAGCGGGCGTCGCCGGCCTGCTGGTCGAAGTCCCAGGCGTTTAAGGTGACGCTCTCGCCGGGGCGCAGGGCCTTGACGGGCTTGACGATCACGACCTGCTTGGGGTCGACCTTGACGCCCTGAAAGACCTTGTTGCGGTGGTGGGTGAGGGTGAAGGGGCGCTCTCCGCCCTCGTCGTCGAGCTTGATCTGGCGCTCGGCGGCGGCGAGATCGACGGGTTGATCGAAGACGACGGCGAGGGTGGCGAAGCGGCCGACCTTGCTGTTGCCGCTGGGGTGAATGGCGATGACGCGCTGCTCGCCCGGCTTGGGGAGGTACGAGATCGTCTTGCCGGCGACCTCGAGGGCGATCTCGGCGGTGAAGGTGGCGCTCCAGGGGGCGGGCATGGCGGCGCCGTCTTTGCCGGTCAAACCCTCGACCTTGACCGTGTAGGTGACCTGGGGATCGAAGTGGCCGGCGGCGGTGAATTCGAGCACGTTGGCGGCGGTCCACTGGGCCTTGCCAGCGACGGGCGGATCGATGGTGAGCACGCCGGCGGCGGCGGGCACGGGGCGCTTGAGCGTGGGAGCGCGCTTGTGGGCGACCTCGCGGTCAAAGACGACGCGGAAGGTGCGGCCGGCGAACTCAAAGCCGCCGTCTTCGCCGAGGTAGGGGGCGCGCACGCCGAGGCCCTTGGCGTCCGGCAGGGCGCCGCCGTCCTCGAGCTCGAGGGGGGCGCGTGGGTGACGATCGGTGAGCTCGGGCGGGAAGAGCAGGGTCTGGGCGACGTCGGGGATCTGGCGGACGAGGCCGTCGTCGCCGTACTCCGGCTGGGCCGGATCGCTGGGCTGGCTCGGCACCGGCTGACAGGCGGCGAGGCAAAGGGCGACGATCAGCGGGGAGCGGGCGACGAAGAGTGCGGTGCGGGACATTGTTGGATGAGAACCTCGAGAGAGGGCCCAGACGCGGCGTTGATGCAGATTGCAGGAGTGCGGCCGAACTTTGAAGGGCACGTGATCACTGGGATCCGCTGGGCCGGCGAGGTCGCGCGCTGGGGCGTAGACCGCAATCTACGATGTCATCGATGATTGCGGGAGTAACTTTGTCCAGGTCGGCGGGCGGCTTTGATACTCTGCGCGGGCGACCGCTGGGCGCCGGCGCGCGGCCACCGGGCGATTTCTTTAATTGCTTAAAGAAAATCGACGAAGAACATGCGGATCCTGCACCTCTCTGATCTCCACCGCGGCGGCGCCGAGACCCTGAAGTCGATCTGGGGGGGGCCGCAGAGCGCGCTGCGTAAGCTGCCCGAGGCGGAGCAGCGCTTCGACTTCATCATCGTCAGCGGCGACCTGTCGGAGACGGCGCGGCCGAGCGAATACGACGAGCTGCTCGAATTCTCGCAGACGACGCTGCTGCCGCACCTGGTGGAGCCGGAGGACCGGCGGCGGCTGGTCTTTGTGCCAGGTAATCACGACGTCGACTGGAGCGCGGATCTGGGGGCGCCGCTGCCGATCGCGGCGATGCTCGAGAGCTTCGGCGGGCCGAACGAGCTCGAGCGGGCCCTGCGGGGCTTCCGGGACGACCCGGCGCGCTCGGGGATCCGCCAGGTGGTGAGCAAGTACGGGCACGTCGAGTGGCTGCGCCTCGACGAGCAGAAGCAGCAGAACCGCTTCCGCAACGTCCAGCGCTTCCTCGACGCGTTCTATGGCGCGGCGCTGGCGGGGGCGTGCCGGCCGTTCCAATTGCTGAGCACGCGGGAGGGAGAGGACTGGTCGGCGCACCTGTTCGCGGAGGAGCGGATCGCGCTGGTGGGCTTCAATTCGTGCTTCATGAACGACCGCTTCTGGACCGGCGCGGCGATCTCGAGGGAGTCGATCGCGAACGCGACCAGCCACCTGCATGAGCACGCGGAGGGCTTCTTAAGGGTGGCGGTGTGGCACCACGGGGTGCACACGGACTCGTATCGGCCGGATTACCTGAACCAAGCGGACCTGGGCGAGCTGATCGTCTCGGGCTTTCAGGTGGGGTTCCACGGGCACACGCACAAGGCGGCGGCGGAGCAGCTCGACTGGCTGACGGATCGCTTCGTGATCGTCTCGACAGGATCGATCGGGGCGAACCAACACCACCGGCCGGACGCGGTGGGCCGGCAATTCTCGGTGGCGCAGCTCTACCCGCACCAGGCGTACGTGCAGGTGTTCGAGCGCGGCGGGGACGTCGGGGTGTACGTGAAGAAGCGCTCGCGCACGTTCTCGCTGGTCTCGCCGGTGGAGAAGGACGGGCGCGAGATCGCGGCGGGTCACCACGCTCGGCGCTATCAGATCGACAGCCACGGGATCATGAGCGTGGACGTGGACATCACCGAGCTGCGGACGCCGCAGCCGATCGTGATCGCGGAGGTGACGCCGCCGGTGTGCGACGCGCGGGGGGCGGACTCGGCGTCGTCGTCGCCGGGCTTCGAGATCCGCCAGCACGACGTGCAGGGCGGGACGATCCGCTTCACGCTCTATCCGCCCGATTACCGGCCGACCGAGCTGCACTGGCGCTATCAGGCGTCGAACGCGGTGCCGCTGACCTGCGCGGAGATCCCGATCTACGACCCGAGCGCGCGCCGCCAAGACGGCGATCGCTCGCGCAAGTTCCTGCGCAGCCACCACGTGGTCTTCCCGTGCAAGCGGCTGCGGCTGACCTTCGCGTTCGAGGGGGCGGCGGTGGACCCGAAGAGCGTGGAGCTGCGGGTGCTGCGGCGGCTCGAGGGCTCCTCGAGCGAGGAGCACTGGGAGCGGGTGGAGTCGGAGGCGCGGCGGGCGAGGCTGACGCAGGTGAACGAGCAAGAGCACACGCTCGAGATCGACGCGCCGATCGTCGGGCTCCGCTACGGGATCGCGTTCCGTCCGCTGGCCGCGGGGGCGGTGCTCGACTACATGGGCTCGCGGATCGCCGCGAAGCTGCTCGACCGCTGCTTGGGCGACCGCGACGCGGGGCCGCTGCTCACCTGCCTGCTCAGCGAGTCGGTGGCGAGCGCGGTGGCGGCGGTGTTCGGCGGCAACCTCGACTCGGTGACCTGGAGCGGGCTGGTGTGGGACGAGAACCGCAAGGGGCTGGCGACGGCGTTCGGGAACTTCGCGTACCGCCAGTGGGCGGCCTTCTACCCGTACGGCGCGGGGATCGCGGGGCACGCGTTTCGGTTCAACCGGCCGGGCGCGTGGTGCCGCGCAGCAGAGCACTCGAAGGAGGCGCTGGTGTACCAGCGGGCGCCGGGGTACCAGCACTGGCAGCCGGAGCACGACTGGATCGTCTGCGTGCCGCTGTGCGGGGACGCGCACAAGAACCCGATCGGGGCGGTGCGCTTCGAGGGCGGCGGCAAGCAGCAGGGCTTCGGCGATCGGCTGCGCGAGTTCGCGAACGCGGCGCTGGCCCGCGAGGTGAGCAAGGGATCCCCTTGGGAGAAATTCCAGCAAGACCTGGCGTCCGCGGTGAACACGGGCTTCTGGCAGGCGTGCGCGGCGGACGAGGGGCTGGCGGACTACCAACAGCACGTCGAGGCGACGATCCAGGCGCTGGGGCTGGGCGGGCCTCCAGACGCGACGATCGGCGCGTGAGCGGGATCAGAGCTTGAACTCGCGGGTGTAGACGGCGTCGCTCTCGGCCCGCGGGAAGCTGGCCTTGCGGACAGCCCTGGCGATGCAGTCGCCGAGGGTGGATCCGGCGTGGTTGCCCTGGACCTCGACGCTGAGCGGCTCGCCGGTGGCGCCGCTGATCTTGACCTTGACGCGGACCTTCATGCCGCGCAGCGCGTAGGAGCGGCCGCATCGATCGACGGCGCCGTTGACCGCGGCGAGGCCGCGCATGAACTGTTGGTGGGAGATCCGCTCTGGGAGCTCGCCAGGCGGGGGCTCGTCGACAGGCTGGGTCGGGTCGTCTTCGTCGGGATCGGCGGCCTGGGTCGGGTCCTCCGGCGGCTCGGGCTCGGGGGTGACGACGGCGGTAGGGGCCGGCTCGGGCTCTTTGGGCGGGGCCGGCGGCGGCGTGGCGGTGGTGACGGCGGTCGTCGGCGCGTTCGGCTTCGCCTCGACGGGGCGCTTGAAGAGCTGCGGGGCGAAGATGAAGGCGGCGCCGGCGATGACGAGCGCGGCGAGGAGGGTGAGGGCGGCGAAGGGCAGCCAGCGGCGCGGTCGGGCGGGCGCGGGCAGCACGGAGACAGGGGGGCCGCCCTGAAGGAGGGCGAGGGCGGCGCCTAGCTCGCTGATCTTCTGGAAGCGACGATCGGGCTCCTTCTCGAGGGCGCGCATGACCAAGGCCTCGAGTTGTTCGGGGATCACCGCGTCGGGGGCGCGCTGGCGCGGCGGTACGGGGGCCTCGAGGATGTGCTTGGTGAGCGTGGCCATGAAGCTGTCACCGCGCAGCGGGACGTCGCCGGTGAGCAGCTTGTAGAGGATGACGCCGACGGCGTAGATGTCGGCGCGCGCGTCGGCCTTGTGGCCGCGGACCAGCTCGGGCGAGACGTACTCGGGGGTGCCGACGAGCGCGCTCGAGGTCATCGCCGGGGCGCTCGGGTCGCTCTCGGTCGGATCGTCGACGACCTTGGCGATCCCGAAGTCGAGGACTTTGATAAAGTCGTCGTTGCCGCCGCGGCTGATCCGGAAGCAGTTCTCCAGCTTCATGTCGCGGTGGATGATCCCCTCGGCGTGCGCGGCGGCGAGGGCGTCGCAGATCTGGCGGCCGATCGCGACGACGCGGCGCCAGTCGAGGCGGCGCTCGCGGGCGCAGGTGGACGCGAGATCCTCGCCCGCGAGGTACTCCATCACCAAGAAGGCGAGGCCCTCGGGGGTGTAGCCGAAGTCGGTGATGTCGACGATGTGCTCGTGGCGGATCTTGGAGGCGGAGCGGGCCTCTTGGAGGAATCGCTCGATGTCTCGCGGTCGGCGGCTGTGCTCGTAATCGAGCACCTTGACGGCGACAGGTTTGTGGATCAACGCGTGCTCAGCGAGGTAGACGGCCCCCATGCCGCCGCGGCCGATCTGGCGCTGGAGGGTGTAACGCTCGGCTAAGGTCTCGCCGGAGAGATCGTCGAGCGTCGCCATGCGCGCGGCCATCGCGTCGCGCAGCTTGCGTGAGCCCATGCCCGCCAGGTTGGGTCCACCGCCGGCCGCTGGTGCGCCTTGATCGCGCGCGGGCGCCTTCGACGGCTGTGGTGATGAAGGGGGGGGCATGCGTACGGGGCTGGATCCTCCGCAGGATATCGGAAAAGATCGTCGACGATCGCGGCGAGCCGCCGTCGTGGCCTCGGCGCCGCCCGGATTGTTCTGTTTTCAGGCGTCTAGAAGCGCCAGGTGAGGCCGAGACCGCGCGTGTGGGGGGCGACTCCGAGCCGCGACGTGAGCGCAGACGGCCGCGCTCGCCGGGTGCTCATGACCAAGAGGGTGACACCGACGCCAAACAAGACGCCCCCGGCGGCGCCGCCGACGATCGCGAGGGTGTTGCCGCGGCGGCCCCACCGATCGAGATCTTGCACCTCGGGGGCGTCGGTGCCGAGCTGCGGGCGGGTCGTGAGCAGCCAGGTGCCCTCAAACTCGGCCTGCTTGCCGATCGCGAGGCCCATGCCGACCAGGCCGAGCAGGAGGCCGCCGGCGCCGGTCAAGGCGATGCCGCTGAGCTTCACGGGGTCGCGGAGGGCGGCGCGGGCGGGCTCGTCGGCGCTGGGAGCCTCTCCAGAGTCGGTGACCGGCTCGCTCTCGACGGGGCGCTCAGGCTCGTTGGCGGGCTCATTGGCGCAGTCGAGCTCGGGGCGGTCGTAGCGGACTCGATCGAGGTCAGCGCGGATCTGCACCAAGAGCTCGTTGGCCTTCTTGAGGTCGCGGCTCTTGGTGCGCCCGCGGCCCCGCTCGGTGGTGACGATGAAGTCGCGGAGCAGGATCTCGGCCTGGCAGAGGTGGTAGGGGCGCCCCCGCGCGGTGTAGGCGCCGCGGTGCGCGTCGATCAATTCAAAGAGGATCGAGGCCCGCCGCTCGAGCTCACTTTGGGGGAGCAGGGCGTAGGCGGCGGCGAAGCGCTCAGCGGCGAGGGCGAGCTCGCCGCTGTCCCGGGCGGCGACGCCCTCCTCATAGAGGGCGGCGGCCTCCTCCGCGGGCGCGGCGCGCGCGACCGGCGGGGCGGAGGCGAGGGCGAGGGCGAGGGCGAGGCAGAGCGCCCGCTGGCAGGGACGAGCGTGGAGCGGTCTCAAGGCGCGGGCGCGTACCATCGGCGAGGCGACCGCAGCGGCCGTGGCGGCAGCATAGACCAGGGCGATAGGCGCGCTCAAGCCGCCACGATCGCGCGCTCTGGCGGTGGCCGCGTACCTTCGGCGGCGCCCCGCGGCGCCGATTGCGGTTAGGATGCGCTCATGCTCCTGCGATGCGCGCCCGCGCTCCTCTTGATCACGACGACGCTCGGCTGTCAGGCGCCCTCTACACCACCCGCGGCGGACGTGAGCGCGCGTGTGGCGACGAAGCAGGCCCCTCCGCCGGTAGACTCGCAGCCGATCCAACTACAGGCGGACGTGCCGGCGACCACGGCGGTGGTCCGGCCCGTCGATCCGGGGTGGTTTCGCGCCGATCTCTTCGCGGGCGCGACGGTGATCCGCCAGGGGCACACCCGCCCGGACGAGGAGGGCCAGGTGGCGGCACAGATCACGCTCCAGCTCGCCGAGGGGGCGACGCGCGACCAGTGCGTCGCGACCTTGCAGGCGGCGGTGATCGGTGACTTCACGCCCGAGCTCGAGGAGAAGGACGGGCGGATCTATCTGCGCGGCTCGACCGACCGCTATACGGCGACGCTGCTGTGTGGCGAGGCGAAGGGGCGGATGACGGCGTTCTTGAGCTGGCGCGGGCCGGCCGCGCCCTGAGCTCGGCGGCGCCGGCGAGCCCTCGCAGATCGGGTCGCGGTTCGTCGCGACCCCCTTGATCGGGGAGCGACGCGAAGGACGGCTCCCTGAAGCGCGCGCCGGGGTCTTGTGCGGATCCGCGCGGGCGTATAGCTTCCGGCCGCATGCGACGCCCCTGCTTGTTCCCGTCCTCGTCGACCTTCGCGCTCGTATCGGCGCTGCTGTGCAGCGCTGGGTGCGGGGATGATCTGAGCAGCAGCGCAGGATCACTCAGCGGCGGCGGGGCGACGGCCTCAGCGAGCGAGGGCGCGAGCGACTCGGCGAGCGCGAGCGACTCGGCGAGCGTAACGGCCAGCGCGACGGCGACCGCGAGCTCAACCAGCTCGGCGAGCGCGAGCGCGGGCGAGTCAGACTCGGCGACGGACGCGGCGACCGACTCGGGCGCCTCGGCGACGGACTCGGCGACGGACTCGGGCGCTTCGGCGACGGACTCGGCGACGGACTCGGCGACTGACTCGGCGACGGACAGCGGGGCTACCGCGGCGACGGACTCGAGCGACAGCGACAGCGAAGGGACGAGCACCGGCGAGGCGACGACGGGCGGTTGTTCGCCGGGGGAGCTGGGGTGCGCCTGCCTGCCGGGTGATCTGTGTGAAGGGGCGCTGAGCTGCGAGGCGGGGACCTGCGTGGAGGCGCCGCCGCCGAGCTGCGGCAACGGGATCGTCGAGGTGGGTGAGGCTTGTGATGACGGGAACGATGATGAGCTCGACGGCTGCACGAGCGCGTGTTTGATCGGGCCGGTGTGCCCGGCTGGGACCGAGGGCTGCCCCTGTCAGGGCGGGAACACCTGCGCAGGCGGGCTCATGTGCAGCGGCGGCGTCTGCGTGGCGAAGGCGGCGGTGTGCGGCGACGGGATGAAGCAGGCCGGTGAGGACTGCGACGACGGCAACTCGCAAAATTGGGACGCGTGCTCGAACCTGTGCAAGCTGAACAGCTTCGCCAGCGACCCCTGCGGGTACCTCGAGGACGGGGTGTGGTTGAACATCGACTACAAGAACGCGGGCTCGGTCTACAGCCCGGCGTGGAGCTACTCGAAGACGCCCGGCTTCGGCGAGGCCCAGTGGGCGCCGCAAGGCAAGAGCTGGCCGGAGATCAACGCGAAGGGGCCGCCGAAGATGAGCAACGATCCGATCGGGACGGTCGCGGACATCGGCTCAGGGCAGTGGCTGCGGATCATGTTCGGGCTGCCGACGCTGCAGAGCTATGAGTCGGCGACGGTGTGCATCACCGGCCGGAGCATCTCGGTAGGGTCCTCGGTGACCGTGGATCTGCGCAACCCCGCGCTGGGGCTGTGCGGCGGCCAGGTGATGCTCAGCAACTCGTGGCAGGTGCACGCGAGCGGGCTGACGATGCCGGGGATGTGCCTCGCGCCGGGTAATAATTTTCAGGCGCTGCAGATCGAGCCGACCGGCGGCTCAGGCAAGCTGGGGCTGCGCAGCGCGAGGATCACGCTGCATAAGCCGGTGTTCTAGGCTGGTCGCAGCGCCGACAACACCGCGCCTCAGCGCGCGGCGTAGGCGGTCGGGTCGGGCAGGCCGGCCTCGATAAACCCTCGGCGGCGCAGCTGGCAGCTCTCACAGGCGCCGCAGGCGAGCGCGCGCCCGTCGTCGCTCGCGATCGGGGCGTAGCAGGAGAGGGTGTCGCCGTAGTCGACGCCGAGCTGGTGGCCTCGGCGGATGATCTCGGCCTTGGTGAGGTGGAGCAGCGGGGCGCGGACGTGGAAGTGATCGCCCTCGACGCCGGCGCGGGTGGCCCGGTTGGCGAGCGCGGTGAAGGCCTCGACGAACTCGGGGCGGCAGTCGGGATAGCCGGAGTAGTCGACGGCGTTGACGCCGATCCAGAGGTCGCGCGCGCCGAGGGCCTCGGCCCAGGCGAGCGCGTACGCCAAGAAGAGCGTGTTGCGGGCGGGCACGTAGGTGAGCGGGATCTGCGGGGCGCCCTCGGGCGCTCGGCCGCGAGGCACGGCGAGCGGGCTGCCTTCGACGAGGGCGGTGGCGCCCGCGACGAGGCGGCCCATGTGGCCCAGGTCGATGATCTCATGGGCGAGCGCGCCGAAGCGGCGGGCCTGTCGGCCGGCGGCGGCGAGCTCGGCCGCGTGGCGCTGGCCGTAGCGAAAGGAGAGGGCGTAGAGGGGCTGCCCAGCGGCGGCGGCGATCGCTAAGAGCGTGGTGGAGTCGAGGCCGCCGCTGAGTAAGAGCACGGCCGGGCGGGCCGGCGCGGGGTCCGAGGCGCTCACGCGGGCTCGTAGGTGGCGTCGATGACGACGCGGCTCTCGCCGCTGCCCTGGCTGCCGAAGGAGAAGTTCTGGGTCTGCTCGATGTGGACGCGCACGGGGAGCTGGGCGTCGAGGTCGAAGACGATGGTGCCCTCGGACAAGCCGTCGATGCTGATGAGCTGGCCTTGGGTCTCGACGGCGCCGCTGGACTCGCTCTCAAACTTGATCTCGGCGAGGCGACGACCGTCGACTTGGTCGACCTTGAGGAGGGTGTAGGTGGCCTCCTCTTCGGTGGGGATCTTGAGGCCGCCCATCGCTTGCTCGTCCTGCTTCTCGTGCTTCACCGGCTTGCCGAGGACGAGGGCGGGCTCAGGGAGCTGCGGCAGGCCGAGGAAGTCGCCGACGCCGGCGAAGTCGTCGTCCTCCTTGCCGGGCTCCTTCTTGTTCTCCGGGAGGGCCTTGGTGCCGGGGGCGTCGGTCTCGCCGCGGAGGTCGACGAGGCTGGCGCCGGTGGCCTTGAGCAGCGCCTCCTTGGGATCAGGCGGGGGCTTGCCGTCCTTGGCCTCGGGCTTCATCGCGCCCTCCATCGTGAGGTCGCGGATCTCGAGGATCTTGTGGGCGACCTTGAGCTTGCCGCCCTGGTCGCTGACCTCCAAGAGGCCGGTGGCGTCGACGCTGAAGGAGCCGGTCTGGCCGGCGGTGAAGGTGACGGAGATCTTCGCGTTCTCCTTGAGGCTGAAGGCGCCGGCCTTGTAGCGGAGCAGCAGCTCGCCGGTCTTGGGGGCCTTGGCGCCGCCGCCCTCGCCAGGGGCGCTGGAGCCGTCGTCGGCGGCCTTCTTGCAGCCGGCGTCCAGGGCGCTCGCGCCGGTGATCATGGTGAGCGCGAGGAGGAGGTGGGTGAGGCGTGAGGGGGCCAGCCGCCGTGACATGAGGCGACGCTAACCGCGAGGTAGCGGCGGCGCAAGCGGGGAGGTGACCGGCCGCGCGATCCGAGCTAGAACCGCCGCACCATGCTGCTCGGTCTGCTGCGCGCCCTCTTTGGCCCGAAGATCCGCCTGCCGTCGGATCATGTCACTCGGATCAGCGGCGCGGCGAAGAAGGCGGGCGCGGCGGACGCGGCGGCGGCGGCGGCGGCGATCGACAAGATCGGGGCGCTGCCCGACATCGCCGACATCGCGACGACGAAGCGCCTGCCGAAGGGGCTGGACGCGCTGGTGCGGGAGATGTTGGCGGCGTACGAGCGCTATGTGGAGGCGGTCGCGAAGGCGATGAACCTCAGCGAGGCGGCGCGGCCAGGGACGCCCGAGGGGGCGGTGTGCTGCAAGATCGCGCCGATCGGGGTGACGGCGCTGGAGAGTATGGTGATCTTTCGCACCGTGCGGCTGTGGCGCGACTTCCCCCAGGTGGCGCAGCGGCTCGCGTCGCTGGCGGAGATGCAGATCAAGGACATCCAAAAGCACCACGTCGGCGACCCCGAGAAGGTGGCGATGACGAGCAAGGCGGTGCAGCAGGGGCGCCTCGACTACGCGCGCCGCGGCGAGACCTGCCCGTTCCTCGACACGACGCGCGGGCGCTGCAGGATCTGGGAGATCCGGCCGATGGTGTGCCGGATGCAACACGTCCGCGGCGATGTCAGCCGCTATGACCCGAGCCACGCCGAGCACGCGAAGGTGGACGTCAAGAACATCCGCCTGCCGATCCGTCAGCAGGCGGCGCTGATGCAGCTCGAGAAGCGGCTAGTGCTGCAGATGACGCCGTTCCTCTTCCCGAACCTGCTGCTGTTGCTCCAGCTCGCGGAGGGGCAGTCGCTGCCAGAGGTGGGCGAGGCGCCGCCTCGCTTCGGCAACGACGGGCTGGTGGTCGCGAAGGCGAACCGCCAAAACCCAGAGGCGAAGAAGTTCCAAAAGGAGAAGGAGAAGCAGAAGCGGCGCTGACGCCGCGCGGGCAGGCGCGGCGCGGTCGCGGGGCGTACCTTCGCGCGGGGCTCCGTGATACCCAAGAGAGATGTCACGACGCCGCCTCGGTCTCACTCGCGCGCTCTGTACGTCCGTTCTCTTCGCCCTCGTCGGCTGTAACGGAGACTCTCCCGGCGAGACGGAGGCGACCGTCACCGCGAGCGGGACGACGACGACGACGACGACGACGACGACGACGACCAGCTCGACCACGAGCGAGGGCACCGACTCGGGAACAGCCTCGGAGAGCAGCGGGAGCACGAGCGCGGCCTCGGACACGACGGCAGGCATGACCGACCCGACGGCGCCGCTGCCCGAGTGCGGGGACGGCGAGGTCGAGGGGCTGGAGGAGTGCGACGACGGCAACGAGGTCGACGACGACGGCTGCACGAACGCGTGCACGAGCCCGCGCTGCGGCGACGCGATCGCGCAGGCGGAGGCGGGTGAGGGGTGCGATGACGGCAACGAGATCGACGACGACGGGTGCACGAACGCGTGCGCGCTGCCGGCCTGCGGCGACTCCATCATCCAAGCAGGCGAGGGCGAGGAGTGCGACAACGGCGCGAGCAACGCGGACGACGCGGTGTGCACCGCGACGTGCAAGAACGCGGTCTGCGGCGACGGGCTGGTCGGCCCCGGGGAGGGCTGCGACGACGGGAACGATGACGACGCGGACGAGTGCACGAACGCGTGCACGCTGGCGAGCTGCGGCGACGGGATCAAACAGGCGGGCGAGGAGTGCGACGACGGCAACGAAGTGAACGACGACGCGTGCACGAGCGCGTGCACGAGCCCGAAGTGCGGCGACGCGATCGTGCAGGCCGGCGAGGAGTGCGACGACGGCAACGCGGAGAACACCGACGCGTGCCTGGACACGTGCGAGAGCGCGTCGTGCGGGGACGGGGTCGTGTGGGGCGGTATGGAGGACTGCGACGACGCGAATGACGTCAATACGGACGCGTGCCTGAACACGTGCGACGCGGCGTCGTGCGGGGATGGGTTCGTCTGGGCGGGGACGGAAGAGTGCGACGACGGGAATATGGTGAATAACGACACCTGCAATAATATGTGCAAGGTGCCAGTGCTGGCGGCGAGCTGCTCGATGATGACGGATATGAGCGTGTGGGGGATGACCTCGCGCGGGGTCGACCTGCGGGCGTGGACGAGCTCGACGCTGCATTATATCGGCTGCCCTGGGGACGGCTGCGCGAATACGTCGTTCTATTGCACGTACAATGAACAGGCGCAGACGATCGAGTTCGGCTCGAACAGCGGCGGCGCGGTGCGCTCGGTGGTCGACCCGAACAACGCCAACGGCGACACGATGCCCAATTCGTACGGCGGCTGCTGCAACGGCCCGCTGGGGTTGTGTAACGCGCCCGATATGGCGAACAACGGGGTGAACATCGGGGTGTCCAACGCGAAGGCGCTGTGCTCGGCGCTCGGCTACGCGGACGGGGTGTTCCTGGCGAGCCCGAATAATAACGGCTGCCCAGAGCCGCACGCGACCGACGCGACGGGCAAGGCGTGGAGCTCGGATTGGGTGTTCTCGCAGGGGTTCGGGCAGATCTGGAAGTGCACGGGCTTCAAGTGAGCGGGCGGCCGTGGCGGTGGTCTCTGGGGTGCGCGGCGGCGCTCGTGGTGACGGCGTGCGAGGGCGCGGCGCCCGCTCCCGCCGCGGCGTCCGCGAGCGTGTTGAAGGCGGAGGCGGAGGAGGTGGCGTTGGCTGCGTCGCCGGGCGGGAGAGCAGACGCCGCGGCGACGCAGGCGCCGTGGACGCTGCCGCGCGGGGAGTCGCCGACGGTCCGGGCGTTCTTCGTGAGGGTCGACGCGGACCCGTCGCAGCGACCCGAAGACGAGAGCGAGGGCTTTCATCGGCGCGGCGACGAGGCGCTGCTGATCACCGCAGACGCGGCGGGGACGCTGCAGATCTGGCCGGCGTGGGGGCGCAATGAGGCGATCACGCTGGCGGGTCATGTGGCGCGGGTCGAGCGGGTCGCGGCGAGCGCGGACGCGCGGGTGTTGGTGAGCTCGGCGGCGGATCAGACGCTGCGGCTGTGGTTCTTGGAGGATAATTTGGCGATCAGCGGCGAGCACAGCTCCGGGGCGCCGCTCCGGCCGTCGCTGCCAGGGGCCTTTAACCCGCCTGTGGCGCTCGAGGGGGCGGAGGGGCAGATCACGGCGTTGGCCGTGGATCCGCGGGGACGCCAGGTGGCGGTCGGCAGCGCGCTCGGCGGGGTGTATTTGTGGGCGACCGAGGCGCCGACGAGCGTCGCCGGCCGCTTGGCGCATCCCGCGGCGGTGGTGGCGCTGCGGTTTGATATGGCGGGTGAGCGGCTGTTGGCGCTGCCGGCGGCCGGGGCGCCGCGGATCTGGTCGAGCGCGGACGGCTGGGGCGCGGCGACGCTCGTGGGCGCCGATGAGGCGGCGAGGGCGTACGTGTTCGGCGCGTTCTCGCGCGACGCGGAGGCGATCGCGCTGCTGCGGACGAGCGGGGCTGTGGAGCTGTGGAGCGGCGACGGCGCGGAGCAGCTGTCGGTGGCGGAGCCGACGTCGGCGGCGGCGCCGATCGAGGCCGCGGGGAGCGTCTTCGGGGCGTTCGGCGCGGCGCCTCAGGGGGCGAGCGCTGGGCAGATCTGGCCGGCGGAGGCGGAGCGTCGGCGCTTCGGGTGGCCGGCGAGCGGGCAGGTGCTGGTGGTCAGCGACGGCGCGGCAAACGTGGTCAAAAGGACAGGTACATCGCGGCCGCTGCGGGTGGCCGGGCCGGTGATCGACGCGGTCTTCTCGGCCGACGGCGGGCTGCTGGCGATCGTGGAGGAGGGCGGCCGCGCGCGGCTGTGGCGGCTGCGCGCGGCGGACCGGGCGGCGCCGTGAGCCGCGCCGCAGGTCGAGCGCGCTCCGATCACCGCCGCGATCTGCTCGTCAGGCGACGCGCCCCCGCGATCGAGGGGATCATCGCCGGTCGCGCGCTGGTAGACGACGGAGCCTTGGTCAGGTCGCGGCTCAGCCGGGGATGATCGGGACGCAGCAGCCGGTGGAGCAGAAGGTGCCCGCGGGGCAGTTGTCGTTGCCCATCGCGTCGACCTTGCAGGGGTCCTTGTCGTCGCAGGAGGGCTCTTCGCAGCCGGGGGGGAGCTCGCTCTGGCCGAAGCAGAGCTCGCAGTTCTCGGGGATACAGACGTTGTCGCACTGGTCGTTCTTGGTGCAGGTCTGGCAGGTCTCGATGGTCTGCGAGGAGCAATTGGGGTCGCCGAGGAAGATGTCGTAGCTCTCGCCGTCGAGCTCGATGGTGCAGCAGCCGAAGCAGTCGCAGCCGTTGGGGGCCTGGCAGAATCCGACGCACTGCTCCGACTGCTCCATGGGACAGTTTTTATAGCCTGGGTCGTAGGGGCAGGTTTCGCCGCCGGGGCTGTTGGGGTCGCACTTGAGGCTCCAGTTGCAGTTGTCGTCGCCGGCGCCGGAGTTGCCGTCGAAGTAGCAGTCCTGGTTGCAGGGGTCCATGTTGTCGCCGGGCAGGCCGGAGCCGAAGGTGGCCTCGTCGTTGTGGCAGGGGCTGAGGCAGTCGGGGTCGGCGATGTCGACGAGGCCGTCGCCGTCGTTGTCCATGCAGTCGCCGCACTGCCAGACCTTGCCCTTGTCACAGACGACGACCTCGCACGGGGGCGGCTCGGTGGGGTCGATGGCGGTGTCGGTGGCGTCGGTGGTGGTGGCGTCGGTGGTGGCGTCGGTGGTGGTCGAGCCCGAGCCGGAGGAGGACGAGGAGCCGCTGGTGTCGGTCTCGGCGGCGGAGGTCGAGGTGGAGGCGCTGGTGCTCGCGGTGGTCAGCGAGGTCGAGCCGGCGTCGGTGGTGTCGGTGGTGCCGGAGGTGGTGCCGCCTCCTTTGTCATCGCCGCTGCACGCGAGCGAAAAAACCATGGCGAGGGAGAGGAGCGAGGCGAGGCGCGTCATAGCCGGTCAGACCAGGCTCCAGGTCGGAATTCCAGGGTGATCGATCTTGGCCGCGCGAGGCGCCGCGGCGCGCGACCCTCGGCGCGAGCCGGCAGATCCGCGCGCGCTTAAGGCGACTGGGAGGGGCGGGCGAGGGCGACGAGGGTGGTGCCGTGAATGATCGGTAGGGCGACGTGGGCGAGCGCCCCGGCGGCCGCGAGCGCCTTGGCAGGGGGGAGATCGAGGCTGCGCAGGAGCTTCATGGTGGCGTTGGCGCCGGAGACCCAGTGGGTCCAGATCCGCCGCCAGCCGATGATCTCGTAGCCAGCGCGGGTGAGCGCGATCGTCAGCGCGCGGCGGTTGAAGTAGACGCAGTGGTCGGGGGGGACGAGGTACCACCAGCGGCGGCCGAGTAGACGGGCGAGCGGGGCGGTGTTGTCGCCCGTGCCGACGGCGAGCAGGCCGCCGGGCCGCAGCCAGGCGCGCGCGGCCGCGAGGGCCTCGACGGGGCGGGGGATGTGCTCGATCGTCTCCCACAAGGTGAGCACGTCGTAGCGGCCGGGGGCAGGCATGACCCCGAGCAGGCCGGCGACGGCGGCGCAGCCGAGGCGCTCGCGGACGGCGGCGACGGCGGCGTGGGAGGGGTCGACGCCGGTGAGCGCGGTGAAGCGCCCCGAGGCGCGGGCGGCCATGAGGAAGTGCCCGGAGGCGCAGCCGACGTCGCAGAGGGCGCCGGCGGCGCCGAATTCGCCGAGGATCTCGAGGTTGCGCTGGAAGTTGCGGAGGTGGAGCGCGCGGTCGCGCTCGTAGTCGAAGTAGCCGTGGGTGGCCTCGCTGGCGCGGCCGCGGCGGAGGTAGTCGCCGTCGTAGGTGGCGCCCTGACCTGGCTGAAGGGCCAGGTACCAGCCGCCGCAGCCGGGGCAGGCCAAGACGGTGTAGCCGCGGACGTGGTAGCGCGGGCGGGCGCCGGTGACCTGGCAGATCGGACAGGTGAGATCGCTCGCGGTCTCGCGCTCGTGTGCTCGATCCACCACGCCGCCTCCGAGGGGCCCCGCGCGGGCCGAGCGGGGTTGGCAGGCTCCGCGGTCCGCTGCTGGCTGTCAAGCGCGGGCGAGGTCCGCGGTGAAGAGGTGTCGCGTAACGATCGGCCCTGTGCGACCATAGACCGCCATGGATCGTCGAATGCACGGAAGAACACGCTGGATTGTGGTCGCGGCCTTGATGTGGAGCGGCGCGGCGGTTGGTTGCGCGGGCGGTGAGGAGGAGGAGGATCTGTCGCGCGAGCTCTATGACCTGTCGATCGCGGGCGACGCCTATAAGAGCTGGCAGATGTTCCCGGGCGCGGCGACCGAGCTGTACGCGAGCGGCCAGCACAACGGCGACTTCGTGCGCAGCTACATGAACGACGTCGCCTTCGCGGCGCTGAGCGGCTTCTCCGGTGAATTCCCGGACGGGTCGATCTTGGTGAAGGAGCAGTACGCGGACGCGGCGGGCGAGACGCTGAACGGCCACACCGTGATGTGGAAGCGCGCCGGGTATGACCCCGAGCACGGTGACTGGTACTGGGTCGCGTACACCGGCGCGGGGGCGACGACGAAGCACAACGGCCAGGCGCCCTATTGTTACGACTGCCACGCGGCGGTGAAGGCGACGGACTGGGTCTACACCTCGTTTCAGTGAGCGCAGCGATGACGATCGTCGTGCTGGGGGGGGATGGTTACCTGGGGTGGCCGCTGGCGCTGTCGTTGGCGCTGCGGCGGCCGCTGGCGCGGGTGGTGATCGTCGATAACCTCGTCCGGCGGCGTCAGGTCGCGGCTGCGGGCGGGAACAGCATCACGCCGATCGCGGCGCCGGAGGAGCGACTGGCGGCGTATCGGCGCTTCTCGGGCGCGGACAACCTCGAGTTCGAGGCGCTCGACGTGGCGACGCCGGCGCTCGCGGAGATGATCGCGAGGCGGCGGCCGCGGCTGATCTATCACTTGGCGCAGCAGGCGAGCGCGCCGTTCTCGATGACCAACGTCGACCAGGCGGTGTACACGCTGGTCAACAACGAGGTCGGCAATATGCGGCTGCTGTGGGCGATCCGCGAGCTGGTGCCGGACGCTCACCTGGTCAAGCTGGGATCGTTCGGCGAGTACGCGCAGTGCGGGCTCGAGATCCCGGAGGGGTACTTCTTGCCGATGCACGCGGGCGGCCGCGCGGATCGGCGGGTGCCGTTCCCGCGCGAGGCGGACGACATCTATCACGTCAGCAAGATCAACGACACGAACTACAGCGCGCTGGCCTGCCGCCAGTGGGGGCTGCGGATCACCGACGTGATGCAGTGTACGGCCTTCGGGGCGTCGACTCGGGCGACCGAGGGCGCGCCCGAGCTGCACACGCGGCTCGACTACGACGGGGTCTTCGGTACGGTGGTGAACCGCTTCGCCGCGCAGCTCTGCGTGGGCGCGCCGATGACCGTGTACGGCACCGGGCACCAGCGCACGGGGCTGATGGGGCTGGATGACGCGATCACGTCGCTGGTGGGCCTGGCAGATCGGCCAGCGGCGCGCGGCGAGCACAGGGTGATCAATAACGTCACGGAGCGCGACCTCTCGGTCAACGAGATCGCGGCGGCGCTGGCGGGCATGGCGCCGCGGCACGGGCTGACGGCGACGATCTGTCGGGCGCATGATCCGCGCGGCGAGGCGGCGGTGATCGAGAAGCCGACGCACTCGATCCGGGCCGATCACGTCGAGGCGCACGTGACGCCGACGCCGTTCGTCGAGGCGCTCGATCGCCTGCTCGCCGTGATCACGCGCTACCGCGAGCGGATCGATCGGGGGGTGTTCCCGCCGCAGATCGTGTGGAGACCGGACGATGCCCAGGGGCCGCTCGCCGCTGAGTGACGAGGAGCAGGGCTGGGAGGCGCTGCGGCGCCGCGAGTTCCCGGGCGCGCGGCTCAACCTGAACGCGGGCACGCTGGGCACGACGGCGCGCTCGGTGCTGGCGGCGCAGCGGCGGTTCTGGCGCGGCGGTGTAAGAGCCTGGCCTTTGGGACAGTACCAGCGAGGGCGAGAGGCGCTGCGGCGGGCGCGGGCGCTGGCGGGGGCGCTGTGGGGCGGGGCTGAGGGGCTGGCGGTGAGCGGCGGGACCAGCGAGGTGATGACGCGGATCTCGCTGGCGCTGCGGGCCCGCCTCGGCGGTGAGGCGCTGCGGGCGCTGACGAGCGGCCACGAGCACGCGGGCGGGCTGCGGGGGCTGGCGGGGCTGCGGGGCTGCGAGGTGCTCTATCTGCCAGACGCGGCGCTGGGGGACCCGGCGGCGGTGGCGGCGGCGGTGGCGTCGCAGCGGCCGCAGGTGCTCTTCTTGTCGCAGATCACCTATACCAAAGGACAGGTGATCCCGGTCGCGCGGCACATCGCGGCGGCGCGGGCGGTCGACCCGGAGCTGTGGGCGATCGTCGACGCTGCGCAGGCCGTGGGCCTGACGCCGCCGGCGCTCGAGGGGGCGGACGTGGTGGTGGCGAGCGGGCATAAGTGGCTGTTCGGGCCGCCGGGGAGCGGTTTCTTGTGGTTGTCGGCGCGGGCCCGGGCGGAGCTGGCGAGCGGCGCGGCGGGGGAGCCGCTCGATCCGGAGGCGCCGTGCGCGGCGTTTGAGCGGGCGGGTGGCCATGATCTGTCCGTTCATGCAGGTCTGGCGGCGGCGCTGTCGCTGCACATGGAGCTGGGGCCGGCGGCGGTGCAGGCGCGGAGCGGGGCGTTGGCGGCGCTGTTCGCGGCGGCGCTGCACGCGGGGCTGAAGCGGCGCGGGATCGCGCACGGATTCTTTGACCCGTGGAGCGGTGAGCTGGTCGATGAGCCAGGTGATGTCCGGCCGCTCGGCGGGGTCCACGTGCACTTCCTGGGCGTGGATCCTTACCCGGCCTACGCGGCGCTGGACGCCCGGGGGATCCACTTGAAGTGCATCAAGCGGGTCGACCCGAGCGGCGGCGCGCTGGCGCTGCTGCGGGCGTGTCTGCCGTGCTACGAGTCGCCGCGGCGGGTGACGCGGGCGGCGGAGGCGATCGCGGCGGCGCTGGGAGGAGCGCGGTGAGCGAGGCGGAGCAGGGCGCGGCAGGAGAGGCGGGCGGTCCGGCGCCGCTGAGCCCGTTCCCGTGGCGGCCGCCGCGGCGCTGGCTCGAGACGGGCCTGCTGGTGGGGATCCTGGCGGGGCTGCTGGCGCTGAAGATCCGCTACGCGGCGACGGAGGTGGCCCTCGGGATCGATGGTTCGTACTACTACGACATCGCCGCGCACGTGCGCGACGGCGACGGGCTGGTCACCGACGTGTCGCTGTTCAACGCGGGCTACGCCTACTTCCCGCACCCGACGGCGGTGTACCCGCTGTGGCCGCTGGTGCTCGGCTACGCGGCGCGGATCGTGCCGCTGGAGCAGGCGGCGATCTGGCTGCCGACGATCTTCTACTTCGGGGCGATCGCGCTGGCGTACCGCTTGGCGCGGCGGGTGGCGCCGGCGCCCCTGTTCCCAGAGACATGGCCGGTGGTGCACGCGGGTCACGTGGCGGCGGCGGTGCTGGGGCTCACCAACGTGATGTTCCAGCACACGACGAAGCCGTATACGGAGGGCTTGGCGTACTTCCTGCTGCTGCTGGCGCTGTGCCGAGCAGAGCGTTTTTTTAGGGCGCCAGCGGTGTGGCGCGGGCTCGAGCTGGGGGGCTGGCTGGGGCTGGTGGTGCTGACGCGCAGCCAATTGGTGCTGGGGGTGATGGCGGTCGCCGGGGCGCTGGCGTGGGCGCTGCTGCGGCTGGGGTGGCGGCGCTGGCTGGGGCCGACGGCGGCGTTCATCGCCGGGCTCGCGGCGGTGTTGGGGGCGCAGCTCGTGCACCTGTCGGGGTTCGTGGAGGCGCCGCGGTGGGTGCACCTGCTGCGCTTCGATCTGGCTCATGACCCGGTAGCGCTGCCGCCGCTGGCGGTGATGGTGAAGACGGAGGGCGCGCTGGCGTGGTTGGCGGACCGCGGGCGCGGGGTGCTGGTGGCCTTCGGGAACGGGGATATGTCGTACTTCCACAGCTTCGGGCTGTGGAGCGCGGCGTTGCCGCTGGCGCTGCCGTTCTTGATCCTGGACGGGATCGAGGCGGCGCGGCGCCGACGCCTGGGGCTGTGGGCGTGGCTGCACGCGCCAGAGAACCTCTTTAAGTTGGCGTTCGCGCTGCTGGCGATCGGCGGGCTGGTGTCGCTGCATACGATCCACAAGGCGATGTTTACGCCGTGGAACTTCGGCATGCGCCACGCGCTGACGGCGGGCTTCGCGATCTTCGCGGCGATCGTGTACCTGGCGCGGCGGCCGGCGCTGGGGCGGGTGTTGGCGATCTTCTTGGTGGCCGCGAGCTCGTATACGGCCTTCTGGCGGCTCAACAACGGGCTGGCGGCGAAGCGGCCGCGGCCGGCGATCGAGGAGTCGGTGACGTGGACGGCCGCGCACAACCACGCGATCGTCGCGTGGCTGACCGAGCGGGCGGCAGCAGAGCCGGGGCTGGTGGTGGTGGTGCCCGATAGGGAGGCGCAGAAGCTGGCGCGGTATACGGACGGGGTGGGGTACCACTGGATCTACCGGACGACGACGTGGGAGGAGCTGGAGTTCTTGTTCAACGAGCGAGGGGCGCGGCTGCTGCTGCTGCGGGCGGATAAGGCGAAGAGGATGAAGATCGGCGGCGATCTGGGGCGCTTTGCGGAGATGTTCACGCGCGAGGCGGAGGGGCTGTCGGGGTTCGTGGTATTTCGCCGACGGCTGCCAGGGGAGCCGCCGGCGCGGTGGCCGGAGCCGCCGCCAGCGACGGCGATGATGCAGGGCGGAGAGCCCGCGAGTGAGGGAGAATAGATGCCGATGAAGACGCTCTGGGGGCCGATGATCGAGGCGATGGACCGCGCGAGCGCGGCGGCGGCGCCGCGCTCCGTGGCTGAGGTGGCGGCGCTGATGCACGCGCTGACGGGCGACGCGCTGGCGGTGACGTGCGACCCGACGATGACGCTGCCGTGGGGCCGCTATCTGGTGCACGCAGATCCGGCGGGGCGCTACAACGTGCAGCTCGACGTGTTCTCGAGCGGGTACGAGGGGGCGATCCACGGGCACGGCACGTGGGGGATCTTTTGGGTGCTGCAAGGGGCGCTGATGGTGCGTGATTTTGAGCTGGCCCTTGGGACAGCGAGGGCGCAGCGGGCGGCGCTGCTCGGCGCGGGCGGGGCGCAGTGCTTCTGCCCGCCGGCGTCGGACTGGCATCAGGTGGCGACGCCGGCCGAGGGGCCGCAGACGGTGAGCCTGCACCTGTACGGGCCGGGGTTTGATCTGGATGAGGGGGTGTACTTCGCGGAGATGACAAAAGACGGGGCGGGGCCGACGCCGTACCGCCGGGGGCCGCTGGGCGATCCGGCGCGCGTGCTGCCGGGGCTGCGCGTGCACGCGGGGCGAGGGGGATCCGCGTGATGGGCCGGTGGACTCGCGCGCGAGGTGCGGGGTGACGCTCTCGTGGCTGCGGCTGCTGGGGGCGCTGGTCGGGGTGATCGGCGCGGCCGCGCTGCTGCGGCGGCGACGGGCGCTGCTGGGCCGCGCAGAGGCGCTGGCGCTGCTGACGCTGTGTGGGTTGGTGGTGGTGGCGATCGCGCCAGGACTCGTGGACTCGTTGCCGCGGTTGACCGGGTTTACCGGGGAGCTGGCGCGGATCACGTCGCTGCTGAGCTTCGTGGTGGTGGGGCTGGTGGCGGCGGTGGTGGGGCTGTCTCGGCGGGTGAGCGGGCTGCGTTATGAGCTAGATGACCAGGCGGCCGAGGCGCTGGTCGACCGCGCCGCGGCGATGATGCCCGCTTCGATGCGAGGGGCGGTGGAGCTGCTGCTGGTGATGCCAGCGTACGATGAGGCGGCGAACCTGCGCTCCCTGCTGCCCGAGCGGCCGGCGACGCTGCTGGGGCTGACGGCGCACGTGGTGGTGGTGGACGACGGGTCGCGCGATGAGACCGCGGCGGTGGCGACAGCGGCGGGGGCGTGGGCGATCCGGTCGCCGGTGAACCGAGGGGGCGGCTTCGCGCTGAAGGTGGGTTTTGCTGCGGCGCGGCGGGTGAACGCAAGGTTTGTCATAACACTTGACGCGGACGGGCAGCACCGCTTCGCGGACCTGCCGGCGGTGCTGGGGCCGCTGCTCGATGGATCGGCGGAGCTGGTGATCGGCAGCCGCAGGCTGGGGGCTTCTGTCGGCGGATCGCGGCTGCGTGGGCTGGGCGTGCGGGTGTTCTCGGCGGTGCTCTCGTTTCTGACGCGGCAGCGAATTACCGACTGCTCGAGCGGGCTGCGAGGAGTGGCGATGGCGCGACTCGTGACGCTTCGGCTGCATCAGTCGCGACACCACACGGCAGAGCTGATCATCGAGGCGGCGCGCCGGCGGATGCGGTTGCTCGAGGTGCCGATCACGATCGTGCCGCGCCGCGAAGGCGAGAGCAAAAAGGGCGGGGCGGTCGGCTACGCGCTGCGCTTCGCGGGGACGATCGTGAGCGCTTGGTGGCGGGGGTGAGCGGCGGTCGCGGTGGCCGTGGGGGGGGCGCGTCGTCGCGCCGGCTGGCATGGACGCGGTGGCGGCGGCGGTGGGGCGCGGTGGGGACGGCCCCGCGCGGTCGACGCGCGAACCACCCGCGACCGACACTGCGGGGCGATCAGCCGCGTGATAGCCGCGATAGCCGCCCGCGGATCACTCGACCGTCCTCCGCCAGCAGCAGCTCGCCGGCGGCGCAGGATGACTTGTCATAACGTGAGTTCGGGTGGGGATCGCGGAGGTAGCCGAGCTCGACCCGCCAGCCGCGGTCGCGTCGGCGCGCGAGCCCGCGGATCACCACCTCCTCGACGGCAGGACCGTCGACTGGGTCATCCGCGGGCGGGCTCGGGTGGTGCGCGCGGATCAGCGCTCGTACCGCGACGAGCAGCGCGGTGACGTCGAGACCGGGGTGCTGCTGCTGTAGATCCGCGGGGACGAAGCGGACGGTGAGTTGCTCCACTGCTCCGGTGTAACGCAAGATCCGCGTCGATCGCTAGAGCGGGCGCGGACGACCAGGACGCCGCGACGGCGATGGGGCCGAGCTCGGCGTGGCGCATGGGGCGAGGTCGGCGAGGTGGCGGCGGCTCAGAGGGCGCCGCCCTTCACCCAGTTGACGATGAGGCAGCGCTGGGCGTTGGAGAGGGGAGCGCCGATGGGCATGGCCGCGCCGCCGCCGCCAGGGGCCTTGGCGTGCTGGCCGAGGATCTTGTAGACGAGGTAGCTCTCGTCGGGCACGCCCGGGACGACGCGGTCGAAGAGCGACTGGATCGAGGGGAGCGCGACGGTGTTGTCCTTGAGGGCGGCGGCGTCCTTGAGGTTGAGGCTGCCGGAGCTGGAGTCGCCGAGGTGACAGGCGGGACCGCAGGTGGGGGCGATGACCTGCTTGTGGACGAGGGCGGCGTCGACGGCTTGATCGGCGCAGGCGGGGAGGTCGAGCAGGCTGGCGCAGGCGCCTGCCTCACACGCGCCGGACTTGCAGTCGCTGTCGCCCTGGCACGCGCCGTCGAGGCCGCAGGGGGCGCAGGCGCCGCCGCAGTCGACGTCGGTCTCGCTGCTGTTTTTCTTCTTGTCATAACATGTCGCCTTGGTGCACTTGTTGGTGCACTCGTCGTCGTCGATCTGGTCGCCGTCGTCGCACTGCTCGCCTGGATCGAGGACGCCGTCGCCGCAGGTCTCGCCGTCGTCGGCGGTGGTGGTGTCGGTGTCGGTGTCGGTGTCGGTGGTGGTGGTGGCGGTGGTAGTGCCGGTGTCGGTGGTGGTGCCGGTGTCAGCGTCAGTGGCGGCGCTGGTCTCGGCGCTGGTGTGGGCGTCGGTGCCGCTGCCTGGGGTGCTGGTCGCGCCGGCAGAGCTCGTGGCGCCGGTGGCGCCTGCGGTCGTCGAGGAGGAGGCGGTTGTTGTGGTGTCGGCGTCGGTGTCGGAGGCGGCGTCATCGCCGGCGCAGGCGAGGGTCACGGGGCCGAGCAGCAGGAGAAGGCAGGAGCGAGCGAAAGTGAGCACGCGCGGATGGTGCCAGGGTGGGCGGCCGCTGCCAAGCCTCGGACAGGGTGGGGCGATCGTCGCTCAGGCGCCGATCCTCCCGTAGCGCTTGAGCTTGCGATACAGCGTCGCCGAGCCGATCTGGAGCTGCTTCGCCGTGTGCGTCTGGTTGCCCTCGTTGAGGTCGAGCGCCGCGAGGATGTACTCCTTCTCGATCTCACCGAGCGGCCTCACCACGCTGGCGGGCACGGGCCGAGGAAACGCCTGGCGGACCTCCTCGGGCAGATCTTCGAGCTCCACACGACCTCCACGCGCGAGCACGACGGCGCGCTCCATCGCGTTCTCCAGCTCGCGTACGTTGCCTGGCCAGTCGTAGCGCAAGAGCTGATCGGCGACGCCTGGGGCGAAGCCCGAGATCTTACGCTTCATGCGCTTGGTCGCGTCCGCGAGGAGCAGCCGCGCGAGCGCGAGGATGTCGTCTCGGCGCTCGCGTAGCGGCGGTACGCGGAGCTCGACGACCTTGAGCCGATAGTAGAGGTCCGGGCGAAACCCGCCGCCTGTGATCACCTGGGTGAGGTCGCGGTTGGTGGCGGCGATGATGCGCACATCGACGCGTCGGCTCTTGTTCTCGCCGACGCGGCGGATCTCCCGCTCCTGCAGCGCCCGCAGGAGCTTCACCTGCATGCCGGCCGAGACCTCGCCGATCTCGTCGAGCAGCAGCGTCCCGGTGCTCGCCGCCTCGAACAGCCCAGGTCGATCGGAGGTCGCGCCGGTGAACGCCCCGCGCGCATGCCCGAAGAGCTCGCTCTCGAGCAGCGTCTCGGCGATAGCGCCGCAGTTCACCGCGATGAACGGACCCGCGGCCCGTGTCGACTCCTCATGGAGGAGGCGCGCGATCCGCTCCTTGCCCACGCCGCTCTCGCCGGTGATGAGCACGGTGGAGTCGACCCTGGCGACGCGGCGCGCGAGATCCACGATCTGGCGCATCGGCGGGCTCTGGGCGATGATCCCCAGCGGTTCGTCGACCTCGGGCACCACACGGATCAGCGCTCGGCGGCGCAGACGGAGCTTGCGCTCGGCGGCCCGCAGCGTCTCCGTGACGCGGAGGAGCGAGACGTCGAGGCACTCCTTGAGGCGAGTGGACTCAAAGAAGGTCAGGTCCTCGGCGCGCTGATCTCCCCACTCCGCGCGGGTGCGCCCCACGAGGCGGCAAGCCGCGTCGCCTCGGCCGATACACCGATGTTCGAGGACGTAGATCTCCTGGCCGGTGCTGCGGCTGAGGTAGCCGCTGGTGAGGCCGCAGATGGTCCAGCAGACGCACTCGTCGGTGCGGCCGAAGTGCAAGAGGTGCTGCTCTGCCTCGTAGGAGGCGGCGAGCGTCATGCCTTCGTCGCGGGCGGCGCCGGCGGTGGTCGACTCGACGCGAAAGAGCCCCCCGAGGGTGTGGATCCGGGTGCCCGCGCGGCGCCAGTCCTCGTCGCTGTCCCACTCAAATTGGGCCTTCATGGCCTCTGCCATGCGCCAGCCGTGGGCGAAGCCGAACTGGGTGAGCACGGTGCGAGCCGCGGTGAGGCCGAAATTCTCGACGAGATATCGTCGCAGCAGCCCCATCGCCACCGCGTCGAGGAGCAGCGCGCGCTGTCCCGCGAAGCGGATCACCCCGCCCCCCGGGTCCAGCTCGAGCAGCTCCTGATGAGAGAGATCGTCGACGCGCATCGGCTGGCCTGCTCCTTCGAAGTGATGGGCAGACTACTTCAGTTTGATTGAGATCGCTATTTCCCGCGCTTCCGATCGATCCTCCGCGAGCACCGCCTCGTCGATCGCGAGGACGCGCAGCGAATGGAGCACGCGCGGAAGAGACACTTTTCGAGCGATGATGGGCGGTGCTGCGGCTGGTGGGGTGGTGAGCAGGGCGTCGGGTGTGCGGGGGTGATGGCGCGGTAGCGGGCGGGTTAGGGGGTGACTTGGAAGCAGTAGATACGGGCGGAGCTGGCGCAGTCGTTGGCCTTGGCGTCGGTCCACTCAGAGGTCTGGGCGTCGGTGTAGCCGATGCCGCCGTCGGGTTTGCCGTCGGAGCTATTCCAGGCGTCGCAGTCGCCCTTGTCGGCGGGGGCACCGTTGGGGGAGGTGTTGGTCCAAACGGAGGAGGCGGGGATGGTTTGGCCGTTTTCGTCGAGGTCGATGGGGTGGAGGAGTTGGCCGTCGGTGAGGTCTTGCCAGGAGAGTGCGATGGGTGTGTGGTCGATGAGGAGGAAGGGGCCTCGTGCGGAGGCGGTGTGTGAGGGGAAGCGGGAGGCGGGGCCGAGGTTTTTGGTGCTGAGCCAGGCCATGTAGAGGTGAGGGGGTAGGCCGGCGGCTTGTGCGAGGTCTTGGCAGAGGGCGTCGGCGCCGGAGAGGCTCTTGAGGCCGGCGTCGGAGCTGTTGCCCTGGCGGAGGGCGCTGGAGACGAAGACGAGGCGCTCGATGAGGCAGGAGGGAGAGCAGCCGTCGTGAGGTAGAGAGTTGGCGTCGTCGCACTCTTCGGGGGAGTCGCCGGACTTGAGGAGGAGGCCGTCGCCGCAGAAGTTGAGGGAGCAGGAGGAGGTGCAGGGAGCGTCGTCGGCGTTGGCGTCGGCGTGGTCGCACTGCTCGGGGGAGTCGCCGGATTTGAGGAGGAGGCCGTCGCCGCAGAAGTTGAGGGAGCAGGAGGAGGTGCAGGGAGCGTCGTCGGCGTTGGCGTGGGCGTGGTCGCACTCTTCGCCGGGGTCGAGGATGCCGTCGCCGCAGGAAGGGAGGGGGGCGGAGGTGGAGGGGTCGGAGGAGGTGTCGGTGGAGTCGGTGGAGGAGGTGGAGGAGGAGGAGGGGTCTGTGGTGACGGCGGCGGTGGTGCTGGAGGAGGTGCTGGCGTCGGTAGTGGAGGAGGAGGAGGGGTCGGAGTCGGAGGTGGAGGCGTCAGTGTCGCAGGAGTCGGTGAGGGGATCACAGTGGCGGTTGCAGGCGGAGAAGACGGAGAGGAGCAGGGCGGTGAGGGTGAGGGCGGTGAGGGTGAGGGCGGTGAGGGGCGTGGGGGGCATGGAGGAGGCCTTGAGGGGCTGGTTTGGGCGCGGGTGGGGTGGTGAGCAGGGCGTCGAGTGTGTGTGGGTGATGGCGCGGCGGCGGGCGGGTTAGGGGGTGACTTGGAAGCAGTAGATACGGGCGGAGTTGGCGCAGAGGTTGGCGTCGAGCTCGGTCCAGGTGGTATCGGTGGCGGCGGAGAAACCGACGCCGCCCTTGGGCGTGCCGTCGGAGCTGTTCCAGGCGTCGCAGTCGCCCTTGTCGGCGGGGGCACCGTTGGGGGAGGTGTTGGTCCAGACGGTGGACTTTGTGATGGTTTGGCCGTGTTCGTCGAGGTCGATGGGGTGGAGGAGTTGGCCGTCGGTGAGGTCTTGCCAGGAGAGTGCGATGGGTGTGTGGTCGATGAGGAGGAAGGGGCCTCGTGCGGAGGCGGTGTGTGAGGGGAAGCGGGAGGCGGGGCCGAGGTTTTTGGTGCTGAGCCAGGCCATGTAGAGGTGAGGGGGTAGGCCGGCGGCTTGTGCGAGGTCTTGGCAGAGGGCGTCGGCGCCGGAGAGGCTCTTGAGGCCGGCGTCGGAGCTGTTGCCCTGGCGGAGGGCGCTGGAGACGAAGACGAGGCGCTCGATGAGGCAGGAGGGAGAGCAGCCGTCGTGAGGTAGAGAGTTGGCGTCGTCGCACTCTTCGGGGGAGTCGCCGGACTTGAGGAGGAGACCGTCGCCGCAGATGTTGAGGGAGCAGGAGGAGGTGCAGGGAGCGTCGTCGGCGTTGGCGTCGGCGTGGTCGCACTGCTCGGGGGAGTCGCCGGACTTGAGGAGGAGGCCGTCGCCGCAGAAGTTGAGGGAGCAGGAGGAGGTGCAGGGAGCGTCGTCGGCGTTGGCGTCGGCGTCGTCGCACTCTTCGCCGGGGTCGAGGATGCCGTCGCCGCAGGAGGGGAGGGGGGCGGAGGTGGAGGAGTCGGAGGAGGAGTCGGTGGAGGAGGTGGAGGAGGAGGTGGGGTCTGTGGTGACGGCGGCGGTGGTGCTGGAGGAGGTGCTGGTGTCGGTCGTGGAGGAAGAGGTGGGGTCGGAGTCGGAGGAGGAGGCGTCAGTGTCGCAGGAGTCGGTGAGGGGGTCACAGTGGCGGTTGCAGGCGGAGAAGACGGAGAGGAGCAGGGCGGTGAGGGTGAGGGCGGTGAGGGGCGTGGGGGGCATGGAGGAGGCCTTGAGGGGCTGGTTTGGGCGCGGGTGGGGTGGTGAGGAGGGCGTCGGGTGTGCGGGGGTGATGGCGCGGTAGCGGGCGGGTTAGGGGGTGACTTGGAAGCAGTAGATACGGGCGGAGTTGGCGCAGAGGTTGGCGTCGAGCTCGGTCCAGGTGGTATCGGTGGCGGAGGAGGAGCCGACGCCGCCCTTCGGGTCGCCGTCGGAGCTGTTCCAGGCGTCGCAGTCGCCCTTGTCGGCGGGGGCACCGTTGGGGGAGGTGTTGGTCCAGACGGTGGACTTTGTGATGGTTTGGCCGTGTTCGTCGAGGTCGATGGGGTGGAGGAGTTGGCCGTCGGTGAGGTCTTGCCAGGAGAGTGCGATGGGTGTGTGGTCGATGAGGAGGAAGGGGCCTCGTGCGGAGGCGGTGTGTGAGGGGAAGCGGGAGGCGGGGCCGAGGTTTTTGGTGCTGAGCCAGGCCATGTAGAGGTGAGGGGGTAGGCCGGCGGCTTGGGCGAGGTCTTGGCAGAGGGCGTCGGCGCCGGAGAGGCTCTTGAGGCCGGCGTCGGAGCTGTTGCCCTGGCGGAGGGCGCTGGAGACGAAGACGAGGCGCTCGATGAGGCAGGAGGGAGAGCAGCCGTCGTGAGGTAGAGAGTTGGCGTCGTCGCACTCTTCGGGGGAGTCGCCGGACTTGAGGAGGAGGCCGTCGCCGCAGAAGTTGAGGGAGCAGGAGGAGGTGCAGGGAGCGTCGTCGGCGTTGGCGTCGGCGTGGTCGCACTGCTCGGGGGAGTCGCCGGACTTGAGGAGGAGGCCGTCGCCGCAGAAGTTGAGGGAGCAGGAGGAGGTGCAGGGAGCGTCGTCGGCGTTGGCGTGGGCGTGGTCGCACTCTTCGCCGGGGTCGAGGATGCCGTCGCCGCAGGAGGGGAGGGGGGCGGAGGTGGAGGAGTCGGAGGAGGAGTCGGTGGAGTCGGAGGAGGAGGAGGAGGGGTCTGTGGTGACGGCGGCGGTGGTGCTGGAGGAGGTGCTGGTGTCGGTCGTGGAGGAAGAGGTGGGGTCGGAGGAGGAGGAGGAGGCGTCGAAGGTCGTGTCGCAGATCTCATCGAGGCTGCGGCCACACTCGCTCTTGCAGGCGCTTTGAACGAGGGCGAGCAGGGGAGTGATGGCGAGAATTTGCGAAAAAGAGTGGGTGCGGGTCATGGGGTCCTTCTCCAGCGCGGGCGCGCTCATTATTGTAGGATCTCAAACAAAGACGAAGACGCAGTGAAGATGAAAAGGAAGACTAAAAAAAGATCGTGGCGCCGCGGATGGCGATCGAGGCGCGCCGCTTGTGGCCGCCCCTGAGGGCTCGGTGGGTGACCAGGGAGATGAGCGAGGCGGCTGCCATGCCTACGCCTGCGCCAAGGAGCGCGTAGAAGGGGGCGATCGCGTCGCGGCGACGCTCGAGGTCGTCCAAGGTGACGGGGCCCCACGGCACGTGCTGTCGCTTGAGGAGTTGGATCGCCAGGGCGCCGCCGCCGGTGAAGGCCGCGCCGAGGCCAAATTCGGTGAGCATGGCGCGTTGGCCGCCACCGGCGGCCTCGGTGATGGCGACGGCGCCGGCGCCGAGGCCGCTGGTCGCGAGGCTGATCCCGATCCATTGGGTGCGGGTGTCGAGCAGGAGGGTGTCGACGGCGTAGTAGCGATCCTGGCCGGCGGGTAAGGGGAGGATCGGCTGGTCGAGGCCGGCGATGTCGCTCGCAAAGTCGCGGCGGCCTCGGCGCCACAAGAAGAGGCCGCCGACGACGAGACCGGCGCCAGAGATCCCGGCGCCGAGGCTGAGGGCGCGGCGTACGGCCCTCTCTTCGTGCGGATCGCGATGGAGAGGCGGGGGCGGTTCGACGGTGAGATCGGGGTTGGTGTCGGGTGCGGGCGCGGGCTCGGCGGCGTGGGTCGGGCAGGGGGCGAGCGCGGCAGCCAGCGCGAGCAGGGTGCACGTGGCCACGGGGGGGGTCGCGCGGCTCGGGGTCTTTTTTTGGGGGGAGGTGGCGGTGGGTCGAGGTTCGGTGGGGTTCATCGGGCTCTTGGGGCGACGCGAGGGCGACGATGGGGGTCAAGGCCAGCGCTTCGCAGGTCGAGGAGCCGCGAAGGCGGGAAGAGGAGGGCATCACGGTTCGTGGGCGGGATCCGTCCGTCGCTCTCAGGGTTCGTGCGTACGAGCGCGGTGTTGCGCGAACGGAGTGTAAACACGTTTTTCAACGCGCAGGAGCCTGTATATTCTGTGTCCTCGCATACTTTCACTGGTGGATCGAGTGCCGATCGATGATTTTCTGTTGAAATTTATGTAATTTAACTAACTTTAATGGGCGGTCGTGTTCTGGAGGTGCGGCTCGGGGCTGCATGCGATACGTTCTGGCCATGACGCGTTGGGGGTCGGGCTCTTGGCTCTTGGTCGGGTTCGCGCTCGGGTGTGGCGCTTCGCCGGTGGTCGAAGGCGCGGGAGGTGCTCGGGAGGCGGTGGGCGAGGTGGTGGCGGTGGCGGCGGCGCCGGTTGAGGTGGAGGTCGAGGTGGCTGGCCTGCGGGCTCGGGTCGTCGCGGTGGCGGCGGCGAATTCGCGCCCGAAGGCGGGGGTGCGGGTCGAGCTGCTGGGGCCGGCGGGAGAGGGCGGATTGGCCGCGGAGGACGCAGCGATCGCGGCGACGGAGAGCGACGCGGAGGGGGGCGTACGGCTCGAGCTGGCGGCGGAGCGTACGGGTTTTGTTCGACTGCGGGTGAGCGCGGGCTCGGTGGTGGCGGTGCGGGCGCTCGATCCGCGAGATCGGGCGCTCGCGGTCGAGATCGAGGTGCACGAGGAGGACGGCGAGGTGCGCGCGATCGAGCTGAAGGCGCCGGGTAGCGAGAGCGCGGCGCTTTGGCAGGCTGAGGCGCTCGCGGAGGGGTGGGCGGCGGCGGCGCGGGGCAAACGCGCGGGGGATCCGACGCTGGTCGCGAATTGCGAGCAGGCGGCGGCAGCGGTGAAGACGGCGGAGCCGGCGCTCGCGGGGCGGCTTCGGGTGTTTTTTGTGCGCTTCGCGGCGCAGCGGTGCGGGCTGGCCGCGCAGGTGATCGCGGCGGAGCTCGCGGCGATCGGCGCGAAGGAGCCGCTGTGGGCGCTGGATTACGCGCTGCTGATGATGCCGCTGAATGCGATGACGACGAGCCCAGAGGCGCGGGCGGCGCGGGAGGCGACCTTGGCCGCGGTGATCGCCGGGCACGCTGACGCGGGGCTGGTGGGGTCGCTGCTGATCAAGCAGGTGATGGAGGGGGAGGGGGGGGACGCGCAGGCGGTGGCGGCAGCGCGGGCGGCTGCGGCGACGCTGGGCGCGCCGCGCTTCGCGGGCACGCTGGCGGCGGAGATGGCGGCGATGTTCGCGCCGGATCACCTGGCGGTCGGGGCCATGGTGCCGGACTTCTCGGCGTTGACGAGCGACGGAGAGTCGATCTCGCGCGCGAGCCTGCTCGGGCGGCCCTATGTGCTGGACTTCTGGGGGACGTGGTGCGGCGGCTGCGTCGAGGAGATGCCGGAGCTGCACGCGGCGTTCGCGGACCTGAATGAGGCCGCGCTAGGGTTCAACGCGAAGAAGGCGCCGAAGGGGGCGGCTGGGTGGCGGAGGCTCAAGATCGAGGGGGCGCCGGCGGTGCGGTTCGTGTCGGTGGCCGTTCATGACAACGCGGAGGTGGTGGCGGCGTTTCGACGCGAGCAGTGGCCGATGCCGTGGTCCCACGTGATCGACGCGGAGGGGCCTGGGTCGGTGGCGGGGGCGCTGTCCGTGCGCACTTTCCCGACGGTGCTGTTCATCGACCGAGCTGGGGTGATCGTGCACCGCGGCGGGGATCTGCGGGCGGGGGCGCGCAGGCTGCTGGAGCCCTGATGTTTATTTCATAACTATTAAAAATGGTGAAGAGAGATGAGACGAACCGCTCCGCCGAAGAGCTCGCCCTCCGAGGCGCGGGGGCGCTTGATACAGGCCTTGCGGATCAAAAAAAGACCTGGGCGCCGAGGCTGCCGGCGACGGTGAAGTCGAGGCGGGGGCTGATCGGGCCTTGGATCGCGCCGAGGAGGGTGAGCCGCTTTGTCAGGTGATAGGAGAACGTGGTGAGCACGATCGCTCGTAGGGCGCCGATCGGCCGGTCGTCCTCGCCAGGGCGGCTGTGGGCGCACACCGCGGCGCCGCCTGTGGGCTGGGCGCAGGTGTTTAGCACGCGCAGGTCGAGCAGGGCGCCGAGGCCGAGGGTGAACTTGCCGCCGAGCAGGCGCGAGCCGCCTTGGGCGCCGACGCTGAGGTCGACGGCGGAGCCGGCGCGGCGCCGCTCGAGCACGCTTAATCCCATGACTTGCCAAAAGTGGCGGTCGTAGGTGCGCGTGAAAAATACATACGGGGAGACGGCGGTGACCGGGCCAGGGTCGACGTTGAGGCGGACGGTGCGGGTGGGCAGGCTGACGGTGAGGCCGGCGGTGAAGACCCGATGGATCAGCTTGCGCGCGTGCGGGGTGACGCGGAGCTGGAGACGGGTGTCGCCATAACCGACGCGGGTCTCCTCATTGGCGAGGTCGCGGAGGACTAGAAACGGGGCCTGGACGGCGAGCGAGAGCGCGGGGATCGGCGCGAACTCGCCGTAAAGGGAGGTGGTGTCGGTGACGCTGGGGTTGACCCCTTGGCTGGTGTAGACGAATTCGTTGAGGAGCAGCAGGCGGCTCTCGGCGCGTCCGCCTCGGCTGCCGAGGCTGTTGATGTTGCGCACGCCCTCGGAGGCGCCGTGGCCGGGGACGTGGTGAGCGCGCGCGTCGGCGGCCGCGAGGGCGAGGGCGAGGGCGAGGGCGCGGGCGAGGGGTCGGCTCATGGGGTGGGGCCCGTGGTCGCCCGGCGTGGGCGGAGCTGGTGGCAGTCGAGGCAGTCGCGGCGGTCGCGGACCATCCAGTCCTGGACGAGCGGGGCGGCGCCGCTCGCCATCATCTCGGCCGTGTGGGCTTCGAGGCGCTGGGGCTCCATGGCCGCCATGCGCCGGGTCATCGCCGACTCGAGCTCGTGGCAGCTCAGGCACTCGCCGCGGCGGGCGCCGGGTTGGACGCCGCGGTGGTGATCGCGGGCGCGGATGTTGGGGGCGAGCGCGGTCAGGCAGCCGGCGGCGAGCAGGAGGGCGAGGCCGGCGGTCACGGCGAGGCCGGTGCGCTGGGGCTGCGCCGCGGGCGGAGGCATGAGGGGAGGGGATACCTGATCTCTGCGGCGCTTCGGCGGAGATCCGCCGGAGCTGCGGCGCATTGTCGCACATGCGCGGCAGGGTAGGCGCGGCTGGTACCGTCCGCCGGGTATGCAGCGCCGACAGATTACGCTCTTGTTGCTCGCCCTCGTCGCCGCCTGCGAGGGCGACCCGGACCTCGGTAAACCCTGCGACAAGGACGAAGACTGCGAGGGGGAGCTGATCTGCGACGTGCACGACGGGCAAGGGACTTGCCAAGAGGAGCACGGTCACTGAGGGGCGCCGTGGGGCTCGTTAGGGATCGACTCTAAAGATCGTGATCATGTGGCGGCCGCTGAGGCCCTTGAGGGTGAGCTCTTGGGTTCGTGCGGGTAGGCGCAGCTCGGTGACCACGGCGTGGACGTCGGGTTGGTGGAGCAGGCTGGGGCTGATGGCGACCTCGTCGGCGCCCGCGACGCCTTGGATCCGGGCGGCGGTGTTGACGGTGGTGCCGAAGTAGTCGATCCGGTCGTTGGCGGTCATGGCGATGCAGGGGCCGCGGTGCAGGCCGATCCGCAGGTGGAGGGGGACCCCGGGCTCGACCTCGCAGGCGAGCGGGACCTCGCGGGCCATGTCGACGGCGGCGCGTAAGGCTTGGTCGCCGCGGCGAAAGACGCACATGATCGCGTCGCCGATGGTCTTGACGAGGGCGCCGTCGTGGCGCTGGTAGATCTCCGCCAAGACGTCGAAGTGGCGGCGGATCAGCGAGAAGGCGGGGCCGTCGCCGATCTTCTCGTACATGGCGGTGGAGCCGACGACGTCGGTGAAGAGGAAGACCTGGCTCTCGATCGCGAACTCGGCGCCAGGCGCGAGCAGGTCGGCGCCGAAGAGATCTCGGAACTCTTGGATCGCGGCCAGCTCGGCGGCCGTGACGATGTTGTCGGCCCACTGGGTGCGGGCGAGCATGAGCTCGGCCGGCTGCGCGGCGCGGTTGACGAGGTGGAGGGCGAGCGGGGGGCGCAGGCGCTCGGGCACGCCGTGGATGCCGGCGTCGTCGAGCTCGATGCGGGCCTCGCTGGGGGCGCCGGGGTCGTCGACGACCTCAAAAAAGACGCCGCCAGGGGCCTGAGGGGAGACGAACTGGTGCTTGCCGAGGCGCGTCGGCTGGACCTGGGCGGGGCGCTCTGCTCCGGGCGGCAGGCTCCAACTGGCGATCCGATGCGGTGTGTTGGCGGGGCCAGCGTGGCAGTACTCGGCGGCTTCATGGCCGAGGCCGAGGGGGTGCGGGTTGAATCGGACCTCGATGGAGCGCTCAAAGTCGACGCCGAAGCTGATGTTGCAGGTCGGACAGTGGCCGGTCTTGGTGACCTCGGAGAGGCGGGTGGCGCGGACCTTGGCGCGCCGACACGAGGGGCAGATGAGGTCGTACTCGAGGTCGAGCAGGCCGGCGCGGGCGGCGTGGAGGAAGAGGCGGAGGAGGCGGCGACGATCGACCTTCCACTCGTCGGCGAGGGCGTAGGGGGCGAGGCTGGCGATCTCGCTGTCGGGGCGATCCAGGAGGTGGTGGCTGAGGCGCTCGCCGAGGGCGACGGCGTCCAAGCGGCCGGCGAGGGGCCGGAGGACGCGCTCGAGCTCGCGGCGGGCGTGCTCGCGGGCCGGCGCGGGCTCGGTGCCGGTGACGGGCAGCTCGCGGCCCGCGGCCCACTCGGGGGCGAGCGCGTAGACCTTGCGGAAGCCGTCGCGGGTCTGCACGCCGACCGCGAAGCGAGCGATGAGGCGGCCGAAGATGTGGCGCGGGGTGACGGTGATGGTGTGGGTGAGGTGGGTGCTGCCAGGGGCGGCGCCGCCGCGCAGCTCGACCTGCGAGACCATCTGCAAGAAGGGGCCGGAGAGGTAGTCGCGGGTGAAACGAAAGAGCTCCGGCTCGACCCACTCGCAGGGGCGCTCGATCCACCGGAGGGTGATGCCGGCGGAGTGCGCCTCGGCCTGGATCTGCGAGCCTCCGCTCTCAAGGGGCGTGTAGGTGTAGCGGACCGGGAAGAGGCCCGCGAGGCGGTTGATTCGCTCCGTGTCGGCGACGTAGTTCCACAAGAGGTGAGGCGGGACGGGGATCTCAAACTCCCAGCGGAAGACCTCGGGCGTCGGCATGCAGAGGCCAGGATAGTTGTTTTTTCCCCGAAAAAACGGATGAGTTCGCGCGCGATCGTGCGCACGCTCGGCGCCGAGGCCGCGTCGGCGCCGAGGGGCTCGCGCCGGTGGCGGCGGCGGGCGCGGCAGGTTGAGCGAGGGGTTGACGCGCGGCTCGGGCTAGGGGCCGGCCTGCAGGGGAGGCGGCTGGGGGCGGCGGCCGAGGGCGAGGCGGAGGGCGCCGCGGAGGGCGCTGCCCTCGATCTCGGCGAAGAGGGCGATGTTGAGGCGGAAGGCGTGGTTGGCCTCGTCGATGAGGCGCGCGGCGGTCGGTGGGTCGATGGGGAGCTGGTCGAGGCGGCGGCGGTAGTCCGCGCAAAAGGCGGCAGGGTCGGGGATCTCGGGGAACTCAAAGAAGGCGAGGCCGGCGCTCGGGGTGAGGTGGAGGGCGCGGCCGATCATCTTGCCCAAGATCCGGCCGCCAGCGAGGTCGCCGAGGTAACGGACGTAGGCGTGCGCGACCAGCATGACCGGGGCGCGAGCCGCGAGCTGCTCGATGCGGGCGGCGTAGGCGGCGCTGGCGGGGCTGCGCTCGACCAAGGCTTCAGCGTCCGCATGCGCGGGATCGATCGCGGCGAGGTCGGCGAGCAGGGCGCCGCGCCGCCAGAGCTGAGGGAGCACGAACGGGGCGATGAGAGGATCGGCGCGGTGGCGCTCTAAGGCGGCCTCCATGGCGCTGTAGGGGGCGAGCAGGCCGCGGAGCAGGGCGGCGTAGGCGGTCGGCTCGGTGAGGCCGCGGAGCAGGCCGCGGATCAGCGCCATACGCTCCGCGGCGCGGTGGGCGGCGGCGGTGCCCTCGCGCAGGCGGGCGGCGAGGTTTGTGTGCGGGTTTGTGTGCGGGTTTGTGCGCGGGTTTGTGTGCGGGTTTGTGTTCGGGTTTGTGTGCGGGTTTGTGGACGGGTTTGTGTGCGGGTTTGTGAGCGCGGGCGTGGAGCCGGCGCGCTCGGTGGGGTCGTGGTCGGGGGGCGGATTAGGCGGCATCGAGGGCTCCAGCGCCGAAGAGGTGGTGCAGGTATTGACCGGCGGCGTCGGCGCCGAAGAGGCGGGTGAGGGCGTCTTGCTCGCGGCGGTTGCGCCGCTCCGCGGCCTGCCAGGCGAGGCGGCGCTGGTACGCTCGGTCGGCGCGGCCCGGGTCGGTGGGGGCGAGCGCGGCGGCCCGAGCGAGCTGGGCGACGCCGGCGAGGAGCTCGGCGGTGGCGGCGAAGACGTGCTGCTCCGCGCCAGGGCGGGCGGCGGCGATCAGGGCGAGCGGGGAGAAGGTGGCGTGGGCGAAGTCGGGCCAGCGGCGGGCGACGGTGTGGCCGGCGACGCGGGCGTGGCAGGCCTCCAGGAGGGGGGCGGCGCGTTGCTGCCAGAGGAGCTCGTCGGTGGGGGCGAGGTCGACGGCGGCGAGGGAGAGGGCGCCGCCTAGGGCGATGAGATCGACGCCGAGGACCGGGAGGAGCGCGCCCCGGGCGGGCAGGCCGATGATCGTGGCGGAGCGGCGCGCTCCCGCTGCGGTGGCGATCTCGGCGATGAAGAGGGCCTCAAAGCCATGTCCGACGAAGCAGGTCGTTCGGAGCTCGAGGGCGACGCCGCGGGCCTCTCCGCGGAGCAAGCCGAGCGGTCCTGGGAGGGGGCGCTCGGCGAGGCCGAGCGCCCCGGCGAGCCCTTGACGGGCGGCGGTGAGCGCGGCGGTGAGGCCTGCGCTGAGGGGGTCGGGCGGGTCGGAGGCGCTCATCGGTGGTTCAACGGCTGTAGAGGTTGCGGAGGGACTTGATCGCGGTCGGGTCGGACTTCGCGAGCACGGGGTCGCTCACGATCAGCGCGTCGACGGCGACGGCGAGGTCATGCCATTTTTCATAACGTTCACTAGGCCGTTTGCTCAGGAGGCGCTCGATGATCTCGCCGAAGCCCGCGGTGAGGGGCGGATCGACGTCGAGGGGCGGCGTCGGGTCGCCGATCTGCGCCCGCATGGTCTCGAAGAGGGTGGGGCGGATGAACGGCGGAGCGCCGGTCGCGGCCTCAAAGAGGGTGACGCCGAGGCTGTACATGTCGGCGCGGTGGTCGACGTCGCGCGCGCCGAGGATCCTCTCGGGTGCCATGTAGGCGGCGGTGCCGCGGCGCGTGCCGGTGAGATCCGGCTGCACGGAGTTGGTGTCGCTGACGAGCCCGAAGTCGGTGACCTTGACGCGGCCATCAGAGCCGTAAAGGAGGAGGTTGGCGGGCTTGATGTCGCGGTGGAGCACGCCCTGGCTGTGGGCGGCGTGCAGCCCGCGAGCGACGCAGAGGGTGAGGCGGGCGAGGATCGGCGAGGGCAGGGTGGTGGCGGCGCGCAGCAGATCTTCGAGGGTGATCGCAAAAATGTCCTCGAGGACAACAAAGGCGGCGTCGCGGTAGAGGCCGCTGTCGAGGACGGCGACGAGGTGGACGCTGCGCGCGTGGGCGAGCAGGCGGGCCTCGTCGATGAAGCGCTCGCGGTCGCGCGGGTGGAGGTCGCGGCGCAAGAGCTTGAAGAGGACGGAGCGCTGGAGGCGCTCGTCGAAGGCCCGGTAGGTGGTGGCGGTGCTGCCGGCGCCGATGACCTCGCGGAGGGTGTAGACGCCGATCCGCGCGCCAGCAGGAGGTGCGCCAGGCAGCGGGCTGACGCGGCGATTCGGGCGCGCGGCGCCCTTCTCCTCGGCGGCGGCGGGCTCGGGCTCGAGCGCTGGGTGGAGGCCGACATCGGCGCGCTTCGGCGCGTTCGCGGCGGCGGTCGGGCGGGATCGCGGGCGTGAGGCGGCGGGCGCAGGGGCGGCGGGCCTCAGGCCGGGCGGGACGGTGAACTCGGCGATGACCGCGGCGATCGGGGTCTGTAAATAGCCGCGCTCGATGGCGCGGAGGGTGCGCGCGGCGATGACGTCGATCGCGCCGATCTTGAGGAGATGGTCGGGTAAGGCGCCTCCAGCGGCCTGCCATGACCCCAGGATCGCGTCGAAGGTCGCGTGATCGACCCAGCGCGGGACGAGGTGCGCCCGGAGCTGCTGGGGGAGGTCGATCGGCGGGGTGGTCACGGGATCAGGGGCCTTCTTCGGCGAGGCTGGCGAGCGTGGGGGTGAGGTGGGCGAGCGCGGGGCCGTTGGCGCCGGCGATCGGGCGGACGGCGTCGACGCTGGCCTCCGCGCGGGCGAGCTGGGTAGGTGCGCCGCGGCCGAGGCGGACGAGCACCGCGTGATCGAGGTCGCCGCAGGTGGCGAGCAGGTCGCCGCCGTGGCGGGTGAGCGCGTAGAGGGGCGCAGGCAGGGTCTGTCGCTGGAGCTGGAGCTTCTTCGCGGCGGATAAGGTGCAGATGACGAGCTCGCGGGCGCCGTCTTTGGCGAGGACGAGGCCGCACGCGCCGACGGTGGCGGCGCGGGCGCGAGGATCGGCGAGGCCGGCGAGCAGCGGCTCAGGGAGGCGGCCCCGGCCGCTGACGGCGCCGAAGGGGAGCGCGACGAGGCGCAGCTCGGCGCCGTCCAGCAGCCAGGCGATCCGGGCGCTGAGATCGGCGGCGAGGACTTGGAAGGGGTGATCGTCGGTGAAGACGGTGCTGGGCTCGCCGCCGGAGACGGCGATGATCCGGCGGGGGGCGGCGATGAGGGCGGTGTCGACGCCGTCGACGCTGGCGAAGCCGATCGCGCGGGCGACCCGGCCGACGATGGCGCCCGCGGGGTGGTCGTCGTCGGCGCGCCAGAGCACGTCCCCCTCGAGCATGGTGCGCCGGCCGGAGCGATCTTCGAGCTGGGGCGGGGCGGCGAGCGGGTGGCGCTCGAGGGCGCGGAGCAGGGCGTGGACGTCGAAGAAGCGGCGGCGAGGGTCTGGGTCGATGAGCCGCGCGATGATCCCAGGGAGGCCGGGGGCGCGGCGATGCTGCTGGAGGAAGGCGGCGCGGGCGCTCGCGGAGGGTAAGGTGGCGGTGAGCAGCTCGAGCGCGACCATGCCGAGGGAGTACTGATCCGCGGCGGGGGTGGCGGCGCGCAGCAGCACCTCGGGGGCCATGTAGAGGAGCGAGCCGGCGAGGCTGCGGGCGAGGGCGCCGCGGGCGAGGAAGCGGCCCGCGCCGAAGTCGGTGAGCAGCCACGGACCGGCGCCCATGAGCTCGCTGGCGAGGATGTTCTCGGGCTTGACGTCGCGGTGGAGGATGCCGTGGGCGTGGGCGTGGGCGAGGGCGCGGCCGACGTCGCGGAGCAGGCCGACGATCGCGGGCTCGTCGAAGCGGCGCTCTGAGGCGATCGCGCGGCGTAAGGAGCCGCCGAGGGCGCGGGCGAAGACGAGCACGGGGGCGCGGGCCTGGCGATCCTCGCCGGCGTCGAGGCAGGCGGCGATGTTGGGGTGGTTTAAGCGGGCGGCGAGGCGGAGCTCGTCGACCCAGGCGGCGTGGTTCTCGTCGTCGGTGTCGCCGCCGTCGAAGAGCTTGACGGCGACCTCGCGGCCGCTGCGGGCGTCGACGGCGGCGAAGACGGTGCCGAGGGAGCCGGCGGCGATCCTACCGATGACGCGGTAGCGGCCGAGGATCTCCTGTTCGGGGTCTTCCATGGGGGTCGGGTCGGCCGCGAGGGCTCGCGGGCGTGGGGGATCAGGCGGCGAGCTCTTCGACGATGCGGCGGTGTGGGAGCTTGTCGGCGACCATCGCCTCGATCTTCTTGGCGGCCTCGAAGGGGGCGAGGATGAAGGTCGTGCCGTCGCGGTCGCCGAGGCGGCGGTCGCCGGTCTGCACGCAGCGCATCTCGCCGTCGCAGAAGGTGGCGAAGAAGCCCTCGAGGATGCCACAGAACATGTCGTCTCCGACATGTCCGCTGGGACCGATGTCTTGCATCGGGCTCTCCTCGAGGCGCACCGGGAGGAAGCCGCGCTCGCCGCGCGCCCAGTCGACGTCGAGCGCGCCGTAGCCGCAGCCGCGCCAGAGGTCGCGCAGCAGCGCGTCGAACTCGATCATGGTGCGGTCGCGGAGGGCGCAGCCGGCGAAGGTGTTGAGCTCCGACTCGAAGCGGCGGCTGAGGCGCTCGCCGAAGAAGCGGCCGCAGCGGCGGAGGATGAAGGGGGCGGCCGAGCCGGCCTCGTGCTCGCAGGCGGCGACGAAGCCGCGCAGGAAGTCGTCGCTGATCGCGAGCATGCGGGTGCCGCCGCGGCTGCGCAGGACGCCGCGGCGGCCGTCGAGGCTGAGGAAGTCCGGGTGCGTGAAGTAGTTGAGGTCCAGGCGCGTGTTCACGAGGCGGCTCCCTTCTGACCCTCGAGCTCGCGGGTGAAGGTGGTGATGCAGAGCTCGAGGTAGGGGCGGAAGAGCTCGGCGGCGGCGGGGCTGAGCTCGGCGGCGACCTGGCGGGCGAGGCTCTGGTAGGTCTCGATGACGAAGTCGTAGGCGAAGCCGATGCCGCGGAGGATGGTCGCGAACCAGGTGAGGAAGGAGTCCTCGAAGTACTTCATGTCATTGCGCAGCAGCGAGCCGGCGCAGTAGCGGAGCACGAGGGTGAGGTCGCGCGAGCACTTCTGTCGGGCGTCGCGCATGCGCTTCTCGAGGTCGGGGAAGGCGCGGGTGATCTCGGCGAGGGCTTGGCGGACGATCGCCTCCTCCTTGGCGCGTAGCTCCTCGATCGCGGCGAGTCGACCGTCGAGGCTGTCCGACCACTCGAGGAGGAGCGCGAGCTCGGCCTTGGTCGGGTAGCGGCCTTCGCTGGCGGTGAGCATGGTGTGGATCTCTTTGTTCATAGCGGGGCTCTCTTTGTGGATGTGGGTGACGTGCGTCGGTCGGTGGGGTGATGGATGAGAGGCGCGTGGGTTCACTCCCAGACGAAGTCGGAGAAGGCGTCGGCGACGATCCGGGCGTCGCTGACGACCTCCCCGCCGCGGACGAGGGCGGGGGGCTTGGCGACGGCCATGAAGTAGCGCTCGACGCTGCGCTGCGGCCACTCGATCTGCTCCGCGGCGGCAGACTGGTGGGCGGTGATCCGGCCGAAGTAGCGGCGCACCGGGATCGCGCCGATGGCCGGGTCGAGCGGGGGCGGCGGAGGGGCTCGTTTGCCGCCGCCGTCGACGACCCGTAGGCGCGGCGTGGGCGGCGCGCTCGGAGCGGCTACGGCGACGGGGCGGGAGCGCTCGGGGGGGCGCCTTCGCGCGATCGGGGCCGCGGGCTCCGGCTTCGGCGGAGCAGAGAGGGCGAGGTCGATAAGGGCGGCCACGCTCGCCGTAGACGAGGACTGTTGCGTGGGTGGCGTCTCGGACGCCGTGGACTGTTGCGTGGGTGACAGCTCGGGGGTCGAGGACTGTTGCGTAGGTGGTCGCTCGGGCGGCGTGGACTGTCGCGGGGCTCGCAGCTCGGGCGCCGGGATCGAGCCGGAGACGGCCGCTTGGGGCCTCTTCTCGGCGTGTGCGGGCGGCGCGGGCGGGGGCGTCGGCGGCTCGGCCAACTGCGAGGGCTCGGGCGAGACGGGCGCGAGGGGTCGTGCTTCGCTCGCCTGAGGGGCGAGGGGCAGCGGCGCGGGCGGGGTCGATGGCGACGCCTGGGGCTGGGCGGCGAGGGGCGGCGGTGAGGTGGGGGCAGCCGCGGGCGCTGGCGGCGGCGCTTGGAGGGCTGGAGTGGGGGCGGGAAGGGAAGACTGGCCGGGGGGAGGGCCGCCGAGGCGCTCTAGGAGCCAGGCGAGGAGGGCGCGGAAGATGTCGCGGATTCGCTGCATCGGGGTCCTTCGGAGCCGCGCTCAGAGGCGCGAGATCACCTCGTCGGCCTTGGCGCCCTCTTGCACCCAGAATTGGGCGGCGTTGATCCGCTTGGAGGAGCCGATGACGAACTTGCAAAACTCCTCGCCCATCGAGTAGCACTGGATCTCGATGCCGCTGAGCTCGCGCTTGGCGAGGTGCGAGAAGACGGCGGCGAACATGCCGGCGTAGTAGTGGCAGACGACCTTGCCGACGTTGCCGATGCTCTTGGCGACCGCGGAGTCGTAGAGGTCGACGTAAATGAGGCCCTCCTTGCGGTGGCTGAGGTCGTAGCGCCAGGCGCCCCAGCCGGCGGCCTGGAGCGGCCACCACCACGACTCGAGCATCATGCCAAAATTGGCCTCGTGGATCGCCGTGCCGAACTGGGCGGCGAAGCGGTCGGCGAAGCCGCGCATGTCGGCGGCGCCCCACTCGAAGCCGCAGCGGTACATGATGTCGCCGGCGGCGTCGCCGAGCTCCTCCTCGAGGGCGACCTGGTAGCCGAGGATAAAGTCCTCGCTGACGAGCATCATGCGCTGGCCGAACACCGAGCGGAGGTCGCCGTCGGGGCTGCGCTCGAAGAAGCGCTCGATTCTGTAGTGGTTGTGGAGCGAGACGACCTCTTGGTCGACCTTGGCCTTAAAAATGTCCATGGGCTATCTCCTGCGGATCGAGAGGGAGCGGGTCTTCATCTCCGCGACGTCGATGTCGACGCTGCGGAGCTCTTGGATGCGCGATCGTGTGATGATCTTGCCGGGGGCGATGAGCAGGCGGCCGTCGATCGGGTGGAGGATCGCCTCCTCGGCGCGGCGGCCGACGAGGGCGCCTAGATCGCCGGTGTCGAGCAGGTAGCGGCCGCTAGGGACGGAGACGCGCACGCCGTCGCCGGTGACCTTGGCCTGGCAGGCGAGGCGCGAATTGGGGCGGCGGTCGGCGAGCATCTTGAGGGCTCGCTCCTCGCGCGGGGTCTGCTTGGAGAGGTTGTCGCTCCCTTCGACCACGAAGACGTGGCAGGTCGCGCACAGGCCCTTGCCGCCGCAGGCCATGGTCAGCGGGACGCCGCGCTCGGTGAGGACCTCGAGGAGGCGGTGGTCGGTCTTGACGAGGCATGGATCCCCAATTCCGTCGATATGAATGCTCTTCATGGAGGACCCTCAGCGGGGCGGTATGGCCACTGGATACACAAATAGAGGGGTTGTCTGAGTTTGTCAAACACGGGCATTTATGCGCAGAGTGTCATCGCGCGCTTATTTCTTGCCGTAGAGGCTAGGCAGCGCGTTCGCGCCCGAGTCGCCGCGGACGGCGCGGGTGACGGCGTCGCTGATCGGGTCGGCGAGCGCCCGGAGCAGCTCCTCGGCGGCGTCGCCGACGTCTGACCAGCGCTCAAAGCGATCTTCAGGGCGCTTGCGGAGGAGGCGGGCGATGAAGGCGGCGAGCGGGGCGGGGAGCTGCGGCGCGCGATCGCGGAGCGACGGGGCGGGCTCGTGGAGGTGGGCGCGCATGGTCTCGAGCAGGTTGGCGCCGATGAAGGGCAGCTCGCCGGTGGCGGCCTCGTAGAGGGTGACGCCGAGGCTGTACATGTCCGCGCGATGGTCGACCGGGCGGGCCGTGAGGATGCACTCGGGGGCCATGTAGGCGGCGGTGCCGCGGAGGGTTCGGGCGCCTTCGGGGCGGATCGAGTCGCTGTCGCTCGCGAGGCCGAAGTCGGTGATCTTGACGCGGCCGTCGGGTCCGTAGAGGAGGAGGTTGGCGGGCTTGATGTCGCGGTGCAGGACGCCGGCTTGGTGGGCCGCGTGCAGCCCGCGGGCGACAGAGAGAGCGACGCGGGCGAGCGCCTGCGGCGGTAAGGGGCCGGCGGTGCTCAGGTGCTCCTCGAGGGAGATCGCGAAAATATCCTCGAGGACGATGTAGGGGGCGTCGCGGAAGACGCCGGAGCCGATCACGGCGACGACGTTGGCGTGATCGACGCGGGCGAGCAAGCGGGCCTCGCTCTGGAAGCGCTGGCTGTCGGCGGGCATGAGGTCGCGGCGCAGCAGCTTGAGCACGACAGAGCGCCGCTGCTGCTCGTCGCGGGCGCGGTAGACGATCGCGGTGGCGCCCGCGCCGAGGACGTCGCGGAGCGTGTAGACGCCGATCCGCGCGCCTGGTGGGGGGGCGGCGAGCAGGGCGACGGGATCGATCTTGCGCGCGCTGCGGCGGCCCGTGGCGCGGGCGCGGCGCTCCCCGGGGGTGGCCCGCAGGGGGCGCTCGGCCTCCGGGGTCCACTCGGGGATGGAGTTCCACTCAGGGATGGGGCCGAGCACGGTGTCCTCGGCGGCGGCCGGCTCGGGCGCGCTGAGCAGATCGGCGCGGCGCGGCGCGGGCTCCAGCGGCGCCGCCACCGGCCGCGGCGCTGCCTCGAGCGGCGGCGAGGCGAGCAGGCCGGGTGGCGGCTGAAAGCCCTCGAAGAGGGGCGCGAGCGGGGCTTTGAGGTAGCCGCGTTGGATCGCTCGCAGCGTGCGCGCGGCGGCGACGCCGAGGGCGCCGACATGCACGAGGTGATCAATAAAGGAGCCGCCGACGCGCCGCCATGAGCCCTCGATCGCGGCGAATGTGAGGTCATCCACCCGGCCCGGCACGACGTGGGCGCGGACTAGCTCGAGCTCAGGATCGGTGGGCTTGGCGTTCATGGTGCGGAGGCTCTCAGTCAGGACATGTGGTGATTGATCGGATGGGCGGCGGCGCGGCCAGCCGGGGATTGTAGCGGCCTCATGAGGTCGTGAGCAGATAGCCGAATGTGGTGTGCAGATGGTCCTCTGATCTTCAGTAAGTAGGCTACGGCTGGAGCTGTCGTCGGCGCCCGAAGGTGCGGCATTGGGTCTCCCGGGCGCGATTACGCCGCCTCCTCGCGCGAGGGCGCTCGTCTCTGAGGAGTCCGAGCGTCGAGTCGGCCTTACTCTCATGATCACGAGGTGATCCTCGGCGACGTTCACGAGCGACCAGGGCGGCGCGCGGATGCGGCTGGGGGCGGAAATGAAGAGTCCCTGAGGACAGGTGTGTCCAGTAAAGTGGACAGTTCAGCGTTGAATCGATGTTCTGTCCGATATGTGTATATTCGCGCGACGATCCTCCGGCGGGGCTTCGGCATGAGTCGCCCGGTACCAGGGGATCTCCTCCTCGGTGAGGTGCGCGGTAGGCGCTGGCTGAGACGAAGGTGGCGTGGCACCATGATGCACGATGTCGCGACGGTAAGGCGTGGGCGCTTCGGCCACGGCGCACAAGCGCCGAAGATCACAGCGGCTTCGCTGCTCTGGTAGGCCGGCGAGCTTCGTGCTCTGTTCATCGGCGCACGAGGCTACACATGCTCTTTCGCCAGCTCTTCGACCCAGAGTCTTCGACCTACACCTACTTGCTCGCGGACGAGGCCGCGCGTGAGGCGGTGATCATCGACCCGGTGCGCGACCAGGTCGAGCGCGACGCGCTGCTCGTGGAGGAGCTGGGGCTGCGGCTGGTGTATGTGCTCGACACCCACGTGCACGCGGACCACGTGACGGCTGCGGGGGTGCTGCGCCGGCGCTTCGGAGCGAAGACGGTGGCGAGCGTGCACGGCGGCCCCGGCTGCGCGGACGTGCTGGTCGAGGACGGCGCGGTGATCCGCTTCGGCGCGCGGTCGATCGAGGTGCGCTCGACGCCGGGGCACACGGACGGCTGCGTGACGTATGTGCTCGACGACCACTCGATGGCGTTCACCGGCGACGCGCTGCTGATCCGCGGCTGCGGCCGCACGGACTTCCAACAGGGCGATCCGAGCAAGCTCTTCGCCTCGGTGCACCAGAAGATCCTCTCGCTGCCGGCGTCGACGCTGCTGTACCCGGGCCACGACTACAAGGGCCGCACAGTGACGACCGTGGACGAGGAGCTGCGCCTCAACCCGCGCCTCGGCGGCGGTAAGAGCGAGGCGGAGTTCGTCGCGATCATGCAGGGCCTGCGCCTCGCGAACCCGAAGAAGATCGACGAGGCGCTGCCGGCGAACCTGCGCTGCGGGCTGACCGCGGAGGAGTCGGTGACCGGTGAGCCCGCGCGTGAGCGGGCTTGGGCGCCGATCGTGCGCTCGGCGAGCGGGGCCCTGGAGGTGACGGCGCCGTGGGTGCGCGAGCACCTCGGCGAGTTCCGGGTGATCGACGTGCGTGAGCCCGATGAGCTGGCGAGCGGGGCGATCGAGGGCGCGGAGAACGTGCCGCTGGCGCAGGTGGAGGCGGCGGCGGCGGCGTGGGATCCGAACGAGGCGCTGGTGATCGTGTGCCGCTCCGGCGGACGCTCGGGGCGGGCCGCGCTGGCGCTGGAGGCGATGGGGCTGCGGCGGGTCGCTTCGATGGCGGGCGGGATGCTGGCCTGGTCCGCCGGCGCGAGCCCGCAGGGCGGCGGCTGCGCGGTGTGAGGGTGGTATGCTCGCGGCCGCAGGGGAGAGGCGATGACCGACGATGGGCGCGATGAGGGCGCGAGCCGCTGGGACGGGGTGAGCCAGGATGTCGAGGAGCGGCGCTTCTTGGAGGGGCCGCAGCGCCGCGGCACGGAGCTGCGGCGCGCGCTGAAGATCTTCGCGGAGGTCATCCGCGGCTTTCGCGGGCTGCACTTCGTCGGCCCCTGCGTGACGGTGTACGGCTCGGCGCGCTTCGGCGAGCAGCACCGCTACTACGCGATGACACGGGCGGTCGGCGCGGCGCTGGCGAAGCAGGGCTTCACGGTGATGACCGGCGGCGGGCCGGGGCTGATGGAGGCGGCGAACCGCGGGGCGAAGGAGGCGGGCGGGCGCTCGGTGGGCTGCAATATCATCCTGCCGAAGGAGCAGCGGCCGAACCCGTACTTGGACCACTGGATCGAGTTCGACTACTTCTTCGTGCGCAAGCTGATGCTCGCAAAATACTCGTACGGCTTCGTCGCGGCGCCGGGCGGCTTCGGCACGCTGGATGAGCTCTTCGAGGTCGCGACGCTGATCCAGACGGGCAAGCTGCACGACTTCCCGATCGTGCTGCTGGGCGCCGACTATTGGGCGCCGCTGCTCGAGTTCTTTCGGAGCAGGCTGCTGGCCGAGGGGGCGATCGCCCCGGCGGATATCGAGCGGATGGTGGTCACGGATGATCCGCTCGAGGCGGCGTCGCTGCTGCGTGAGCACGGGCTCGCGCGCTTCGGCCTCGGCTATACGACGAAGATCAAGCGCCGCAGGCTGCTCTTCGAGCGCGGCGCGGGCCCTCCGCCTCGCTCGGGCTAGAAGCGGCCGGCGAGGGCGGCGCCTTGGACGGGCCCGGCGAGGGGCACGACGGCGAGGCCCAGGCGGCGGCGGTTTCGCTCGTGGACGGCGACCATGCCGAGATCAAAGGCCATGAGGAAGGCGCCCTGGAGGATCACCGAGGCGCCGTAACCGCGCAGGCGCGCGCTCTCGTGGTCCTTGCCGAGCTCCCAGGTGAGGTAGCCGCCGAGCATGTAGCCGACGTCGGCGAGCGCGTTGATGGCGAAGATCCGGCGCGTGCGGACGATCGAGCGGGGTAGCGCAGATCCGCGCAGCGGGCCCTCGCGCAGGGCGCTGCGCAGGCCGACGGCGCCGAGGGTCAAGTTGACGGTGTTCCACGCCCAATTCATCTGGTGGGCGTAACGCAGCGGGTTGTCGGCGGAGGTGGCGATGTTGCCGGCGATCCCGGTGAGGATGTTGGCGCCGGCCCAGCCGAGGAGCACGCTCATGCCGCCGATCTGGAGGCGGCGGCGGCGGGCGTCGACGGCGACGTCGCGCGCTTCCGCGACCTGCGCGGGCGACTCGGCGGCGGGCGGCTCGGCGGGCGCGGCGGCGGCGGGCTCGGCAGGTGCAGCGGCTGCGCTGACCAGGGGGAAGAGGAGAGAGAGGGGGATCGCTAGCATGGCCGCTGGGACATCCGCGGGGCCGCGCCGCGGTCGCTGTCCCTGGTACGCCGGGGCCCCGGGGCTGTCAACCCGGAATCGCGCGAGGGAGGCTTCGCAGGCGCTAGACGGGGCCCTTGGATCTGCCTACGCTGCGAGCGAGGGACGATGGAGCCGCAGGCTGGCCAGCACACGAACTCCCCCGCAGCCGCGGTCGCGAGGAGCGCCGCGATGCTCACCGAGGGCTCGCTCTCGCGGCCAGAGCCCGCCGCGGCCGCGCCGGCGACGAGCGCTTGGGAGGCGTTGCCGCGCTTCTACGGCTACCTGCTCGAGGTGCGGGCGGAGGTGCAGAACCTCAAGGAGGCGATGGGGCGGGTGCGCCGGGCGGCGACGCTGGCAGACTCGGAGGCGCGGGCGGCCGAGCTGGCGGCGGCGCACGCGGAGGGCGAGGCGATCGACCGGCGAAACCGCGGCCGGATCGCCGGGCTGCTCGGGCGACTGCGCGGGCTGATGGAGGCGCACCCGACGCTGCACCAGTGGTGCGCCGACCAGATCATCCATATCGAGAATTGTTGGGAGCGCGTGGAGTTCCACCTGGACCGGCTGCGGGCGCTGCTCGAGGGCGACGGCGGCGACGGAGCGGCGCTGGCGTGCGCGGCGGAGGTCGACGCTCGGCTGCAACAGATGGTCTTCTTGGCGGCGTACCTGACGATCCCGCAGCGGGTGAACGAGCACCTGCGGCAGCTCCGGATCGGCCAGGCGCTCGACTTCCACCGCGACTTCGCGGACGAGCTACCAGAGCTGAGCGAGCGGGTGAAGCTGCTGGTGACGATGCGCGCGCACCCGAACCAGATCCACGGGATCGTCGACGTCGAGCGCGGGGTGATCTACAAGACCGCGACGCAGCGGCGACGACACGTGGTCTCGCTGGTCGCGCAGGCGGTGCTGGTGCTGCTGGGGGTCGGGCTCTTCGCGCTGCTGCCGATGATCGGCGCGTGGGAGGCGCTCAGCGACCGGGCGCTGCTGCTCGAGCGGTACCTCTTCGTCGGCGTGGGGGCGCTGCTGCACCTGTCGATGTCGACGCTGAAGCAGCGACGTCGCAGCGGCGAGGGCGAGGTGACCGCGCTCGACGACTTTATCCTGTGGATCCACGTGCGCGAGGTGGCGATCGCGTGGACCGTGGTGACGGTGTGGATCGGGGTGATCGGGCTGTCGTTCGTGCCGCAGACGACAGGCACCGAGACCGCGTTGATCGTCGGCTACAGCCTCGACTCGTTCATCGACGTCTTCTTGATGCGCTTCGAGCAGAAGGCCGGGAGCGTGACCAAGGCGCTGGGGGCGGCGCCGCGCTGACGGGCTGCTGCCTAGTCCTCGCCGACGGTCATGCCCTCGACGAGGACGCGGTCGCTCTGCTCGTCGAGGTGCGGCTTGCCGCTGAAGTCGATGTAGTGGCCCGAGCGGTTGGCCTTGGTCTCGAGGTAGAAGCGGTTGTGCTGGTTCGGCGGGAGCAGGTGGGGGATCCGGCCGGTGATCGGGACGCCGTAGCGCTCGAGCTGGGCGACCTTGTCCGGGTTGTTGGTCATCAAACGAACTGAGCGCAGGCCGAGGCTGCGGATCATGTGGGCGGCGATCGCGTAGTCGCGCTCGTCGTCGCGGAAGCCGAGCGCGTGGTTGGCCTCGACGGTGTCGAGGCCGCGGTCCTGGAGGGCGTAGGCGCGGATCTTGTTGACCAGGCCGATGCCGCGGCCCTCCTGCCGCAGATAAAAGACGACGCCGCGCTCGAGCTCGCCGATCCGCCGCAGCGCGAGCTCGAGCTGGTCGCGGCAGTCGCAGCGCAGCGAGCCCATGACGTCGCCGGTGAGGCACTCCGAGTGCATCCGCACGGGCACGTCCTCGGCGCCGATCACGTCGCCGTGGACGATCGCGGTGTGCTCCTTGCCGTCGCGGTTGTTCCAGAAGGCGACGATCTTGAAGTCGCCGAAGCGGCTCGGGAGATCGGCGACAGCGGCGACGCGGACGCAGATCCGCTGGCTGCCGACGCCTTCGCAGTCGTGCTCGCGGTCGCGCTCGACCAGATCATCGAGGGTCTTGGGGGCGGTCATGGGCTTGGGTTTGATCGAGGCGGTCATCATAGATCACGCTTGTGAGGGCCGACGAGCAGGCGCTGGGCGAGGCGGCGCCCTGAATGAAAGGCTGCCTCGACGCCGCCGCTCCAGGCGAAGGCCTCGCCGGCGAGGCCGAGGCGCTGGCCGCCGCCGAGGTCGATGAGCAGCGGCTCGGCGAGCTGGCTGGCGCCGTCGAGGCGGGCGTAGCGCCAGCGATGGGCTTGGAGCCCTTGCGGCGCGCCGAGCTCGTGCGGCAGGTAAGGCGCGGCGGCGGCGAGCAGGTCGGCGCTCCACCGCGCGGGGTCGCCCTCAAGGTGCTCTCGCGACCAGCGCGGGCTGGCCTGGAGGACGAGGGCGTGGCAGCGCGGGGCGGCGCGCTTGCGCGAGTCGTGGGCGATGAGGGCGAGGGGGCCACCTTCGGGGTAACACACGTCCCAGGCGGGCGCGGGGCGATCCGCTGGGTAGGTGGCGATGACGGTGATGCAGGGGTGCACCGTGGCCGCGCGCAGCAGCTCGAGGGCGCTGTGGAGCTCCGGCTGCGCCGGCAGGCCGCGCAGGAGCTCCAGGGCCTGCGGCAGCGGGGCGGTGATGACGAGATCAGGGGCGTGGAAGAGGCCGTTGTCGCAATCGATCTGGCCGGGGCGCAGCCCTTCGGCGCGCTGGCCGAGGCGGAGCGGGAGGCCGGCGCTGAGGTGCTTGGCGAGGACGGTGAGGCCGCCGCGCAGGGCGAGCCTGCGCTCTCGCCCCGCGAAGGCGCGCGGCAGGCAGGGCTGGCCGGCGCCCTCGACGCGGAGCGGCCAGTCGATCAGCTCGTCCGGGCCGTGGGCGGCCGCCGCTGCCTCGAGGTGGGCGAGCAGCTCGGGGTCCTCGGTGTGGATGAAGGCGACGCCGTGGTCGACTGGTTGACCGTCGAGGCGACGGGTCGCCGCTCGGCCGCCGACGCCGCGGGCCTTTTCGAGGACCAGCACGCGTCGACCGGCGCGGGTGAGGGCTGAGGCGCAGCTCAGGCCGGCGATCCCGGCGCCGAGCACCAAGACGTCCGCGTGTTCTTCGGCTCGCACGGCGCGCACTCTAGCGCAGGCGCCCAGAGTTCACCCGCCAGAGCGCCGTCGATCGGCGCGGAGCGGGGGTCGCGTCAAGATGGCGGCTGAAGGTCCGCAGTTCCCGCAAAGGAGCGCAGAGGCCGAGGAGGACGATGGCGGCGCAGGATGGGGGTGTGCGCAAAAAATGCGCATATGCGCGCGGGGCCGGCCGGGACGCTATGCTGGCGGCCGTCGCCACGATGGCGGCGCTGCAGCAGGAGACGTGTATGCGCTGGATTGTCGGTCTTGATCTCGAGGGGCTCAGCCAAGGTGCGATCCACTTCGCTCGCTGGCTGCACACGCAGGACCGCGGCGCGAGGTTCGTGGGCGTGCACGCGGTCGAGGCGTACCCGGCGGCGCTGCGCGAGATCGACGTGGCCCCCGAGGTCTTTCAGGACTGGGCGCTCGCGGCGACCGAGCGAGAGCTGGCGAAGGCCGGGGCGCGGGAGATCTTTGAGGACGTCGCGCTGGTGCGCGCGGTGCGGGCCGAGGACGGCCTGAACGAGTCGCTGGCGGCGAAGGGCGGCGAAGGGCTGATCGTCGGGCGCAAGGCGGGCCGCGGGCAAGAGGCGCTGGTGCGCCTCGGTCGGGTGGTCCGGCGGCTGATCCGCGAGGCGAACGGGCCGCTGATCGTGGTGCCCCCAGACCTGCTGCCGCAAGATATCGGCGCGGGCCCGGTGGTGGTCGCGACCGACGTGGCCGACGACTCGGTCGCGGCGCTGCGCTTCGCGCAGGCGATGGCGCAGGCGCTCGGGCGCGAGCTGGTGCTCGCCTACGGGGTGGCGGTGCCGAGCGTCCTTGAAAAATACCTGCCCTCGGACGCCTGGGACGGCGCGCAGCGGGCGATCAACGCGGACGGCGAGGCGGCGTCGCGGGCGTGGGCGGCTCGCCACGGGGTGAAGGCGCGGACGCTCGTGGTGGCGGGTCCGCTGGTGCGCGGGCTGTGGAGCGCCGCGGTGCGCGAGCAGGCGTGCCTGCTGGTGTGCGGCTCGCGGCGGCTGTCGTTGGTGGAGCGGATCTTCACCTCGAGCGTGGGCTCCGAGCTGGCCGCGAGCGCGCCGCTCGCTGTGGCGGTGGTGCCCCCTTCAGCGCCCGCGGAGTGAGCGATGACGAGGCGGCTGGATATCACGAGCTGGAGCCGACGCGAGCACTATTGGTTCTTTCGCGAGTTCGAGCGCCCCCACTTCAACCTCTGCGCGCCGGTCGACGTGAGCGGCCTGCGGGCGCGCTGTGAGGCGGGTTTGGGGCCGCCGTTCTCGATCGCCTGCCTGCACGCGGCGCTCGGGGCGGTGAACGAGGTCGAGCCGCTGCGGACGCGGATCCGCGGCGATGAGGTGGTGATCCATGAGGTGGTGCACTGCGGCTCGACCTCGCTGCGGGGCGACGAGACCTTCGGCTTCGTGTACTTCGAGTACGACCCGGACCTCGAGACCTTCGCCGCAGGGGCGCAGGCGGCGTTGGCCGCGGCGAGCAGCGAGCGCGGGCTGAGCGCGCGCGACGAGGACGACGCGCTGTGCCACTTCTCGGTGATCCCTTGGGTGGCCTTCACCAGCGTGTCCAACGCGCGCCGCCAGGGCTCCGGGGACGACAGCGTGCCGAAGATCATCTTCGGGCGCTTCAGCCGTGATTCGAGCGGGCGCTGGTCGATGCCTGTGTCGTTGGAGGTGCACCACGCCCTGGTCGACGGGCTGCACGTCGGCCAGTTCTTCGCGGCGATGCAGGCGCGCCTCGACGCGATGGCGCCGACGCAGGGGTAGCGCCGCGGCTCAACCGAAGGCAGCGGCTGGCTGATGGTTGGTGAGGTGAGGGGCGCTGGGGACGACGTAGGGGCCGCGCTCGCGCTTGGCCATCCGCCGGATCATGCGCCGCAGCGACTTGGCGATCGCGTGGCCGGTCGGCGTAGCGACGGCGATGACTTGCTCGGCCTCGCGCTGGACGACGAGGGTGTGCTCGCCGACGAAGATGCGGATCGAGGGCTCGTCGGTGAGGGCGAGCAGCTCCAGCGCTTTGGCGAGGACCGGCTGCCACCGCTCGGCGCCGCGGAAGGCGAGCGCGTGGCCGGGGGTCGCGATGGTGAGAGCGATGATGCCGTCCGCAGCGGCGAGGTGATCAATATTTGCGAGTAGGGTCATGAGGCTCCGTGTCTCTGCGGGCGCAGGCGCGGTGTCGCGGCCGCGGCCTCCTCACAGCATGGAGAGGCCGAGACCCGCTCGCGATCGCAGCGGGAGGCAGTATGCGAGGGGCGCGCGCGGCGGCAAGGCCATACGCCAACTTTGCGGGCACCCTGCTCGTGACGAGCTCAGCCGGCCAGCGTGCGGATCACGGCCAACGCCTCGTCGATGTGCCTTCGCGCGCGGAGCTGGGAGGAGAAGACGTGGCGGACGACGCCCCCGCGGTCGAGCACGAAGGTGACGCGGCCGTCGATGAGGCCGAGCGTGCGCGGCACGCCGAACTGCTTACGGACGACGCCTCCGCGATCGCTGAGCAGGCGGAAGGGGAGGTTGTGGTGCTCGGCGAAGCTGCGGTGCGAGTCGACGGTGTCCGAGGAGATCCCGACGACCTCGGCGCCCGCCCCGGTGAAGACGGTGTAGCTGTCGCGGAAGGAGCAGGCCTGGGCGGTGCAGCCCGGGGTCTCGTCCTTGGGATAGAAATAGATGACGACGGGGCCGCGCTGGCAGAGCTCGCGGAGGCTGCGGGGGGCGCCGTCTTGATCAGGGAGGGTGAAGTCCGGGGCTGCCTGGCCGAGCTGGAGCATGTGCCCCAGAACTAGCACATGCTCGGCTAGCCAAGCGTCGCGAGGATCTCCTATGTTCGGGCGATGCTGCGCGCCGATCACCGTCGCTTGTGGACCCGCGCGGCGATCGCGTGGTTCTTGGCCTCGGCGGCGCTGCTGGTCTGGCCGCTCTTCCCTTGGCTCGGCGACGCGATCGAGCCGCGGGTGCTGGGGTGGCCGCGATCGCTCGTGTACGTGATCGCGGTGATCGTCGCGAACTCGATCGCGCTGGCGCTGCTGTACGCGCGGCGGGTGATCGATGACGAGGAGATCGAGGGTGATTGACGGGCCCGCCGCGGCGCTGGTGTTCGGCTACTTGGCGGCGGCGCTGGCGATCGGCGCGGCGGCGGGGCGGCGCGGGCGCGGCGGGGCGGTCGACTTCGTGGCGGGGGAGCGGGCGTTCGGGCCGGTGGTGATGTACTTCGTGCTGGGCGCGACGGTGTTCAGCGCGTACGCGCTGCTGGGCACGCCGCAGCGGGTGATCTCGAAGGGGTCGGACGCTTTTTATATCTTGGCGTACGGGGCGATCGGCTTCGTGCCGATCTTCTTCTTCGGGGCGCGGGTGCGGCGGATCGGCGCGCGGCTCGGCTACGTGACGCAGGCAGAGCTGGTCGGCGGGCGCTTCGCGAGCCGCTTCGTCACCGGGGTGATGGGCGCGGCGACGTTGGTGTCGTTCCTCCCGTACATGGTGATCCAGCTCAAGGGCGCGGGGATCGTGATGCAGGCGGTGACGGGGTGGTCGCCGGTGATCGGCGCGGGGGTCGTGTACGCGGTGGTGACCGTGTACGTGATGATCGGCGGGGTGCGCGGGGTGGGCTGGACGAACGTGGTGCAGGGGGCGGCGATGCTGGCGGTGGTGTGGCTGCTGGGGCTGTGGATCCCGCACGAGCTGTTCGGCGGGGTCGCGGCGATGTTCGATCGGGTGGTCGCCCAGGCGCCGGCTCACTTGACGCTCCCAGGCCCGCCCGAGGCGCCGACGACGGCGCTCCAGTACTCCTCGGAGGTGCTGGTGTCGGCGCTGGGCTTCGCGATGTGGCCGCAGATCTTTATGAAGTGCTTCACGGCGCGCTCGGCTCGGCTGGTCCAGCTGTCGGCGGCGCTGTACCCGACGTTCTTGCTGTTCTTGGTGCCGCTGGTGCTGCTCGGCTACGCGGCGCTGCTGCTGCCTGGCGCGCCTCGTGACGAGACGGTGCTGCTTTGGTTGGTGTCCCAACCATCGCTGGGCGGACCCGAGGGCTGGCCGGCGGCGTTCGTGGCGTTCGCGGTGCTGGCGGCGTCGATGTCGACAGGCGACGCGCTGCTGCACGCGGGGGGGTCGATCGCGGTGCGGGACGTGATGATCGGCGGGCTGGGGCTGGCGCTGCCGGAGCAGGCGCAGACGCGGTGGATGCGGGCGGTGATCCTGGCGATGGGGCTGGTGGGGCTGGGGCTGCTGGCGCTCGCAGATCGCTGGTCGGTGGTCGATCTGCTGCTGCTGGCGTTCGCGATCCCGATCCAGTTCGTGCCGCCGACGCTGCTGGGGCTGTACTGGCGGCGCGCGAGCCCGCGTGGGGCGCGCTGGGGGCTGGGGCTGGGGCTGGGGGCGGTGACAGGGCTCTTCGTGGCGTCGGTGGCGGCGCCTGGCCTGTACGCGGCGGTGAACCCGCTGGGGCTGCAGATCGGGGTGATCGGGGCGGTGGTGAACACGCTGGCGCTGGTGGGGCTCTCCCTGCGTGACGATCTCATGGCAAAGTCCCACCTCGCTCGCTTCGAGATCTCATGACGCGCTTCGACCTCGCTACGTCCACGCTCCTCCTGTTGACCGCCGCCGCGACGCTGTGCTCGTGTGAGCAGGCGAGCGGGCTGTATGACCGCGCGGAGGCGCCGCCGTCCGCGCCGACGCCGCTGCCGGGGGTGGTGGCGCGGGTGGACAAGGAGGGGCGCGCTTCTTCGGGGATCTCGCCGGAAGAGGCGGCGAAGTGCGGGCCGGCGACCGGCCGTAACCCGGACGGCGACTGCGTGGGGCTGGGGCTGTGGGACACGGAATTCGTGCAGCGGGTGCAGATCCCGGGCGGGCGCTTCGTGATGGGGTTCGTCCCCGACAGCTACGACGCGCGGCCGGCGAGGGAGCTGCCCGCTTCGAGCTGGTCGGGGCAGCCGCCGCGTTATGTGGATGTGGCGAGCTTCTGGATCGATCTGCACGAGGTGTCGCGGGGGGCGTACGCGGCGTGCGTGGCGGCGGGGGCGTGCTCGCCGGCGATCTGCCCGGAGGACGCGCCGGACCCGGCGGCGGGCATGAGCGCAGAGGCGTCGGCGTTGCTGCCGCAGACGTGCGTGAGCCGCTCGCAGGCGGGCTCGTACTGCGCGTTCGCGGCGGGGCGGCTGCCGACGGAGGCCGAGTGGGAGTACGCGGCGCGCGGGCCCGACGCGCGGGTGTTCCCGTGGGGGAGCTCGGTGGTGGATACGCTGCCGCCTGGGCTGCACCCGGTGGGGCGGATCGGCGAGGACCGGAGCTACTTCGGGATCATGGGGATGGGCATTAACGCGCTCGAGTGGGTGGCGGATGCGTTTGACCCGGACGTGGGCTTGCGGCCGTTCCTGACCGGGCCGGTGCGCTCGCCAACGGGGCCGATGGCGCGGGCGCGGGCGGCGTTTGAGGCGCGGCTGGCCTGCGGTGAGCCGCCCGCGAAGGGCTGCGCCCCGCCGACGGAGCCGCCGCCGCGCTTTTTGATCAAAATATCGCTGGCTGGGGCGCATCGGGCGGGGCGGGGCACGGCGCCGGCCTTTCCTCCGGAGAAGGAGATGGAGGCTTGGCGGCCTGAGGTGGTGGCGCCGGGGCCGCGGGTGGGGCTTCGCTGCGCAGCCGACCTGGTGGACGGGCGGGATACGCCGCTGACGCTGCCGGCGGCGACGGCGACGATCCCGTTCACGCGGCGGGAGGAGGGGCTGTTGATCTTTGGTGGGGTGATCGAGGCGGTGAGCCTCGCCGAGGCGCAGGCGTTCTGCGCGGCGCTGGCGGTGCCTGGGCCGGGGGACGCGCCGCTGACCGGCTGGCGGCTGCCGACGCGGGCGGAGGTGGTGACGATCGCGCGGGGGTTCCGCGGGCCTGGGCCGTTCTGGGCGGCGGACGGGGGGGTGATCCAGGAGGATCGGACCTCCGACCCGGGGGATGAGGCGCCGTGGGTGGCGCTGGAGGCGGGGCCCGAGGAGGCGCTGGCGGCCCGCTGTGTGCGCGAATGAGGAGATGGCGGTGAGAGGCTCGTTTTTAGACAGAGTGGGCGCGCTCCCGCGCTTGGGGCTGGGCGTGAGCACGGAGTACGGGGCGCGCCGCCAGGACGGGGCGCTGGACCCGGCGGCTCTGCGGGCGAGGGCACCTGCGTATGCGGGCTTCTTAGAGGTGGGCGTGGAGGTGGTGAAGGGGCTGGACGCGGACGCTTCGGCGTGGGCAGCGGCGGGGTGGCCGACGACGTACCACTTTTTGGACGTGAACCTGGACGAGCCTGAGGACCTTGAAGAGTCGTGGTCGGCGGAGGCGCGGGCGATCGCGGCGGCGCTGCGGCCCGCGTGGGTGTGCGGGGATGCGGGTCTGTGGCACTTCGGGGCGCGTGATCGGGGGCAGATGCTGCTGCTGCCGCCTGTGCTGGTCAAAGCGTCGATAGGGCCGATGGCGGCGGGGATCAGGGCGCTGCGGGCGGCGCTGGGGCTGGAGGTGCTGCCCGAGAACCCGCCAGGGTCGGTGTTCTTGGGCGATATGCACCTGTTGGAATTCTTCGCGGCGCTGGCAGAGTCGGCGGACACGGGGTTGTTGATCGATTGCGCGCACTTGGCGATCTATCAGCGGGTGATGGGGTTCGATCCGCTGACCGGCTTCGACTCGCTGCCGTGGGAGCGGGTGGTGGAGCTGCACGTCGCAGGGGGGAGCGTGCTGACGCATGAGGGGCTGGCGATGGTAGACGATGACCACGGGACGGCGGTGCTGCCCGATACGTGGGTGATCGTGGAGGCGGCGATCGCGAGGGCGCAGAACTTGAGAGCGGTGGTGGTCGAGTGCGAGCGTAACCCGCTGGAGGCGACGCTGCCGATCTTCGCGGCGGTGGCGGAGCGGCTGCCGCAGGGCTGGCTCGCGGGGGCTGGTGAGTGAATTATGAAAGTTGAGGCGGGGGCGATCGATCCGCGGGAGGTGCAGCGGGGGCTGTGCGTGATGCTGCTGGATCCAGGGTACGCGGAATTGGTGCGGGGCGAGGCGGCGCTGCCCGAGCTGGGGGCGGCGGCGCGGGCGATGCTCCGTACGATCGACCCGCGGGCGCTGGGGCTGGATCGCTTCCGTCGGACGCGGGCGCTTCAGGTGATCTTGGAGGAGATGCCGGTGAGCGCGGCGATCGTCGGCGTGGCGGCGGCGGAGCGTTTTTTTTCGAGTCCAGCGCTGCGGGCGGCGATCTTCGGGCGAGGATCGATGGTGCTGGCTTTTGGCGGGTGGTTGGGTGATTCGGCGGGCGGGGTGGGGCGGCTGGAATTCGCGATGGCGCGGGCCCGACGAGGGGGCGGCGCGGTGATCGAGGGCGCGAGGGCGGGCGGGGCGATGCTGCGCTGTTCCCCTAAGATCGCGCCGCTGGTGGCGCCGGCGGGGACGTTGGCGTGGTATCAACGAGCGCTGGCGCGGCTGGGACCGACGCCGCTGGTGACGCTGGCCGCACAAACCAGGCCGTGGCCGCAGCGGCCTCCTTCGCGCGGGGAGGAGTTCTTGCTGGTAGAGGCGGGCGCGGACGGGGCCTTGGCGATGGGGACAGGGTCGGCGGCGCTGGTGCGGCTGCTGGTGGCTTGTGCAGCGCCGCGCGGGCGAGAGGCGGTGGCGGCGAGCGCGGTGGCGCTGGGGGCTGAGGCGGAGGACGTGGCGGGGTTGATCGATTCGCTCGTGGGAGAGGGGCTGTTGGTGGAGTGCGAGGGGCTACCATGTCCATCCCTGCGGCACCCACGAGCGCCTTAGGAGAGCCGTTATTCGCCGTACCAGACGGTGGTTTGTTGCCAGCCTTCGGTGGGCCAGGCGCTGAGGCCCATGAGGCGGGCGAGGGTGTCGGTGTCGTCGGGGGTCCAGACGGCGGCGGCGTAGCCGTCGCTGAGGCGCCAGAGGGCGAAGACGATGTATACGTAGGCGCCCGGGTCGCCCTCGAAATAGTCGGGGTCCTGCTCGGCTTGCTCCTGAACTAGCTCGACGTCGACAATGATCCAATTGCCGGCGGGATCGGCGCACCAGCGGCCCTCGCCGTTGGCGTTCCAGGTGGCGACGGCGCCGCCAAAATTGGCGTAGTCGACGAGGACGCGGGGATCCGAAAAAACCTTGTCGCTGTGACCGAAGGGGTTGCCCATGCGGTAGAGGGTGGGGGTCGGTGGGTCGCTGGACCACTCGTCGATCGCGACGAAGGAGTAGGCGGCCTGAGCGTCGTAGTGCTCCCCTTGGCCGGTCTTGAGGGCGCCGCGTGGGTTGGTGGCGCGGAGGGCGGCGAGGACTTCGTCGAAGGTGCGGAGGTTGAACGCCATGCTCCGCACATAGCGGCCTTCTTCGCGGGCGTCAAAGCAAAAATGCGCGGAAAAGAGCGAGGGCGAGACCCGGATGGATCCCGCCCTCGAAGGCTTTGACGTCGGTCTTTGATCTTCACGAGCGAAGGAAGAAGGTCCGGTCTACTACTCGACCTGGGACATGGAAGGCTCACTGAGCTCGCCGTCGGGATGCACTACCTGACGTGCACGGAACCGCGATGCTCGGGGTTGTTCCAGCCCGTCACGTCAGGTAGTGCATCCCGACGATAGCGAAGCTCTGGAACAGCCTTCCTTGTGAATGATGAGAGACGTGACGCTCGAGCGGCGCAGCGCCGCTCCGGTGCAGAGCACCAAGCTAGACCTGAAAAAGAGGGACCTCCGGCCTCAAAGCCGAGACGTTCCTAACACAGAGGCTCGGCGACGATCAAGCAGGAGGACGCGGCCCTGCTGAATTTTTTCGTCGACGACGAGCGAGGCTCAGTCCGGGTAGGCCCGGACGCGGATCTCGAGGCGGTGAAAGCCGGCGATCCCGCCGAAGGCGCCGCCGATGTGCACGACCTCGACGGTCTCGAGCATGTCCGGGAACTTGACGGCCGGCGGCGGTAGGCGCTTGAGCGCGTCCGCGAGGGCCTCGTCGAAGCTGAGCTTGTTGGAGTACCCAACAGCCTCGCGGTAGCGGACGCCGATGTCGCTGAGGATCGGGGAGGGGCGCGCGGGCGGCGGGGTCGCGGGCGCGGAGCTCTGGACGGCTGGGGCTGGCGGCCGCGGCGCAGGGGGCGGGACGGGCTGCGCGGTCGCCTCCACGACGACATCCTCGAGGCCGCCGATCTCGACGTCGTGGGAGTCCTCAAGGCTGAGGCTGAGCACGATGTCGACGAGGTCCTCCTCGGTGAACTCGACGGGCACGTTGTCTTGACCCTCGCTGTGGCGGACGATGACGTGCTCGGCGGGGCGGCCGATCGTGAAGATCTCGCCGTAACGGAACTGGGTCGGCTCGCCCTCGCCCGGGCCAGGGCGGCGACGGGCGCGGATCTCAAAGACAGGGGCGGTCTCGTCGCCGGCCTGGCCGATGTCGAGGTCCCAGTCTGGGGTCGGTAAGACGCCCTCAGCGATGATCAGGAGCTGAGAGCGCGAATAAAAGGCAAAGATCGCGGTGCGCTTGGCGAGAGGGGCTTGCTCTGACATCGTCGGCGGTCCCTGAGCCGCTGGCTCCGGCGCAGAATATCAGAGCCGCGGCGTCTGGCGGTGCGGTGCGCCCCGGCAATTTTCGACGAGAGGGCGAAGGCGCGCCCGGCGCGAAGACGCTCGCCCGGCCCACGCGGGTCCGCAGGCGCTCGCGATGACGGGCGGTCAGGTCAGGTCAGGTCAGGCGGTTGATCCCGTTGAGGGCGGCGACGCGGTAGGCCTCGGCCATGGTGGGATAGTTGAAGGTGGTGTTGATGAAATAATCGAGGGTGTTGTGCGGCGCGGGCGCGGCCATGATCGCTTGGCCGATGTGGATGATCTCGGCGGCTTGATCGCCGAAGCAGTGAATGCCGAGGATCTGCAGGGTGTCGCGGTGGAAGAGGAGCTTGAGCACACCGACGGTCTGGCCGGTGATCTGGGCGCGGGCGAGGCTGCGGAAGTGGGCGTGGCCGATCTCGTAGGGGACCTGGGCGGCGGTGAGCTCGCGCTCGGTGCGGCCGATCGAGGAGATCTCAGGATCGGTGTAGATGCCGGTGGGGATGTCGTGCACGAGCCTCAGGTCGCTGTCGCCTTGGACGAGGTGGGTGGCGGCGAAGCGGCCTTGATCGTAGGCGGCGGAGGCGAGGCTGGGCGGGCCGACGACGTCGCCGACGGCGTAGATGTGCGCCTGCGCGGTGCGGTAGGTGCCGTCGACCTCGAGCTGGCCGCGGCCGTTGGCGACCAAGCCGATGTTGGCGAGGCCGAGCCCGTGGGTGTTGCCGGTGCGGCCGTTGGCCCACAAGAGGATGTCGGAGCCGAGGCGCTTGCCTGACTGGAGGTGGAGGATGACCTTGTCCGCGCGGCCCTCGATCGCGGCGTAGGTCTCGCCGTGGCGGATGAGGGCGCCTTGATCGCGGAGGTGATAGGAGAGGGCGTCGGTGATCTCGTCGTCGAGGAAGCTGAGGAGGCGGTCGCGCTGGTTGACGAGGTTGAGCTTGCAGCCGAGGCCGCGGAAGATCGAGGCGTACTCGCAGCCGACGACGCCGGCGCCGTAGATGGTGACGGAGCTCGGGGTGTGATCGAGGGTGAGGATGGTGTCCGAGTCGAAGATCCGCGGGTGCGTAAAATCGACGTCGTCGGGCCGGTAGGGGCGCGAGCCGGTGGCGATCACGAAGTTGGCGGCGTGCAGGTGGATGACCCGGCCTTCCGCGCCTTGGACCTCGAGGTGGTGCGGGCCGCGAAAGTGGGCGTGGCCGTGAAAGACCTGCACGTCGCTGCGATGATAAAAATCGCGGCGCATCGCCACCTGGCGATCGATGACCGAGGTGGCGGTCTGGAGGATCTGCGGGAAGGTGAGGCGGAGATCGTCGTAGGCGCCGCGCAGGAGGGGGCTGTGGCGGGCTTCCCGCAGGGCGTGCACGGCGTGCCGCAGGGCCTTGGAGGGGATCGTGCCCCAGTGGGTGCAGCCGCCGCCGACGCGGTCGTGCTTCTCGACGACGGCGACGCGCTTGCCCGACTTCGCGGCCTTCATGGCGGCGCCTTCGCCCCCAGGTCCGCTGCCGATCACGATGACGTCGAATTCGTACGAGGTGCGCTCCATCGGCGCCGAGCATATCAGCGCTGCTTGACAGGGGGCGCGCGCTTGTGGCCCGCTCGCGCCATGACAAGGAACGAGCTGCTGACGGCGCTGCGCGATCGGCTGCGCTCCGGCGCGGAGGGCGAGGGGCTGGCGGCGCTGCAGAAGCGCGAGATCGCGGCGCTGCTGGACCTGGCCTTCGCGGAGATCGGGGCGGCGATCCACGCGGACGGGCGCTTCTCGTACCCAGGCTTCGGCACGTTCACGCTGCGGGCGCTGGGCGAGCGCCACGGCCGCAACCCGCGGACGGGGGAGGCGATCGTGATCGCGCCGAGCCAGCGGATCGCGTTCTCGCCGGCGGAGCGGCTGCGGCGGGGTGAGCCCGGGGCGGCGGCGGAGGAGCTCGGCTCGGCGGAGGAGGACCGAGCGGACGAGGCCTGAGGGGCCGATCTGCCGGGAATTGGGGCGCGGAGGGGGCGTGTTAGTCTGCGGCGGTGGTCGGCGCTCCGCCGGAGGATGACGCGCCCCTCGATCTCGAGGCGGCGCGGCTGCGCGCGCGGATGCGGGCGAACCTGTTCGGAAAGCCAGCAGAGTCGGTGCAGCTCGGCCGCTTCGAGGTGGTCCGCCTGCTCGGGTCCGGGGCGATGGGGGTGGTCTACGAGGTGGTCGATCCGCGCAGCGGTAATCACCTGGCCTTAAAGACAGTACGGAGCCACCACCCGCGGATCCTGTCGCTGTTCAAGAAGGAGTTCAGGGCGCTGACGAGGGTGATGCACCCGAACTTGGTCGCGCTGCACGAGCTGGGGCGGGCCGGGCAGCACTTCTTCTTCACGATGGAGCTGGTGCGCGGCGCGCGGCTGCTGCGCTACCTGTGGGGCTGTGATGAGGCGCCAGCGGGCGCGGAGGGGCCGCGGCCCTCGCCTGTGCTCGACTTCGAGCGCCTCCGCGCGTGCTTCAGCCAGCTCGCCGCGGCGGTGGCGGCGCTGCACGAGGCGGGCAAGCTGCACCGCGATATCAAGCCCTCCAACGTGATGGTGACGACGGAGGGGCGGGTCGTGCTGATGGACCTCGGCTTCGTCAGCGAGCAGGGGGCGAGCATCCTCGACTCGACGCAGGGGAGCATGGTGGTGGGCACGCCGGCGTTCATGCCGCCTGAGCAGGCGCGGGGGGAGCGGCTGGCAGAGGCGGCGGACTGGTACTGCGTAGGCGCGACGCTGTATCAGGCGCTGACCGGGCTGCCGCCCTTCGGCGACGTCGGGGTGGTGGAGGCGATGCTGCTCAAAGAGACAGGCGCGCCGCCCAGCCCGCGGCTGCTGGCGCTGGGGATCCCCGGCGACCTGGCGGAGCTGTGCGTGGCGCTCTTGCAGCCAGACCCGGCGGCGCGCCCTCGTGAACCAGAGGTGCTGGCCCGCCTGCACGCGGCGCCGTGGGGGCGGGCGGCGATGCCGGCGTCGGTGTCGTCGATGCCGCCGGGGACGAGCTCGGGGTTCGTCGGCCGCGGGCTGGAGCTGCGGGGCTTGGCGGCGGCCTCGGCGGCGGCGCGGCCCCACGGGGGCCGGCCGGGGCGGTTGGAGGTCGTGCAGGTGCGCGGGCCGGCGGGGATCGGCAAGAGCGCGCTGCTGGCGTGCTTCGTGGAGCGGCTACGCGCGGACCCGGCGCGGCCCCGCGTGGTGCGGGCGCGCTGTAGCCCGCGCGACGCGGTGCCGTTTCAGGCGATCGACGGGCTGGTCGACGCGCTGGCTCGGCACCTGCGGCAGCTCCCGGTCGAGGAGGCGGCGGGGCTGCTGCCGGCCGACCCGGCGGCGCTGGTGGGGCTGTTCCCGGTGCTGTCGCAGGTGCCGGCGCTGGCGGCGGTGCGGCCGCTGACGGTGGCGGGCGAGGCGGGGCGGGCGGCGGCGTTCGCGGGGCTGCGGGCGCTCCTGCAGCGCTTCGCGGCGGCCCACCCGCTGGTGCTGTGGATCGATGATCTGCACTGGGGTGACCTGGAGTCGTCGCAGCGCTTGACCGCGTTGATGGCGCCGCCGGAGCCGCCGGGGTTGCTCTTGCTGCTGTCTTATCGGACAGAAGAGGCGGAGGAGAGCCCGGGGCTGGCGGGGCTGGCGGGGCTGGCGGGGCTGGGCGGACATGTGCTGACGCTGGCGCCGCTGGGCGCGAGCGAGGCGGCGGGGCTGGCGGCGGCGCTCCTGGGTGAGGCGGCGACGCCGCTGCTGGCGACGCGTCTGGCCGAAGAGTCAGGTGGATCGCCGCTGTGGATCCGCGAGCTGGTGCGCCTGCGCGGGGCGGTCGCCGACCATGAGCTGACGCTCAGCGATCTGGTGCGGCACGCGCGGTCGTCGTTGGACCCGCCCGCGCAGGAGCTGCTCGGCTTGATGGCGAGCTGCCGCGGGGCGCTGCCGCTGGCGCTGGCGCGGGCGGTCGGGGTGGCGGCGTCGACGCTGCACAGCGCGGTGCCGGCGCTGGTGGGGGCGCGGCTGGTGCGGATCGTGGTGACGGCCGAGGGCGAGGGGATCGCGCCTTGGGACGGGCGGATCCGCGAGCTGCTGCTGGCGGAGCTGGACGGGGCGGCGCGGAGGCAGCTCCACAAGCGGCTGGCGGAGGGGCTCGGCCGCCGAGAAGGCGCGGCGGCGCTGCCGGTGATCGACCACCTGCGCGGGGCGGGGGAGCTGGTGGCGGGGCGGTCGCTGGCGATGGCCGCGGCGGCGTATGAAGAGGCGGCAGGGCGCCTGGGAGAGGCGCGCCCGCTGCTCCGCCTGGCGTATGAGCTGGGGCAAGAAGACGCGGCTTCGCGGGCGATCTTGGGGCGCTTGGCGGCGGCTCACCTGGCGGTCGGGGAGCCGCTCGCGGCGGCTTCGTTGCTCGAGTCGTTGGCGCGCGGTGGTGAGGGCGAGGAGGCGATCTCGCAGCAGCTGGCGGCGGCGAAGATCTTGCTGGAGATGGGGGAGATCGGGCGCGGGCGACCGCTGCTCGACGCGGCGCTGCGGGCGCTGGGGCTGTCGGCGAGTGATGCCCCCTCGGGGGCGCTGGGCAGCCTGCTGCGGCGGGGGGCGCTGCGGCTGCGGGGGCGTCGCTTCCGCGCGCGGACGGCCGCGCAGGTGGCGACGAGCGAGCTGCTGCAAGTGGACGCGCTGGCGGTGTTGGCGTCGACGGCGCCGATGTGGCTGCCAGAGCGGGCAGCAGAGGCGCAGGAGCGTCACCTGGGGGCGGCGCTGCGGGCGGGTGAGCCGCTGCGGATCGCCCGTGCGCTGGTGTTTGAGGCGCGGGCGGCGGCGCGGGAGCCAAGGCGTCGCGGCGCGGCGGCGGGGCTGCTGGCGGCGGCCGAAGCGGCGGCGGCGGCGAGCAGCGAGCGCTCGCTGGCGCTGTACTCCGAGGTGATCGCGCTGGTGGCGGCGCAGCGGGGTGAAGGGGGAGGCGGAGCAGACGGGGAGGCGCGAGGCTCCGGGCGGTCGTGGTAGCCTGCGGACCCATGGAGGATGATTTCGCGCTCCTCGACGCGTGGCGGGCCGGCGACCTCGAGGCCGGCTCGCAGCTCTTTGATCGCCACTTCGAGAGCATCCACCGCTTCCTGCGCCATAAGGTCGGCGATGACACGGATGAGGTGATGCAGCGGACGCTGCTGGCGTGCGTGGAGTCGCGCGATCGCTTCCGCGGGGCGAGCACCTTCCGGACGTTCTTGTTCGGGGTCGCGCGCCTGGAGCTCTTTTCACACTACCGGCGGCGCAAGAAGGCGGACGCGCACACAGACTTTGAGTCGTGCACGTTCTTCGACCTGGATCCGTCGCCGAGCGTGATCGTGGCGCGTCACAAGGAGCAGCAGCTCCTGCATGAGGCGCTGCGGCGGCTGCCCGTGGACCTGCAGATCGCGCTCGAGCTGCATTATTGGGAGAACATGTCGGCGACGGAGATCGCGACGGTGCTGGAGATCCCGGCGGGTACGGTGAAGAGCCGGCTGCGGCGGGCGAAGGAGATGCTGCGCGAGACGATGGAGCGGGTTACGCAGTCGCGGGCGCACTTGGAGAGCTCGCTGGGCGATCTGGACGGGTGGGCGCGCTCGCTGGGCGAGGTGATCCGCGAGGAGCGGGGTGGCAACGGCGCGGCCGCAGGGGGCGTCGCGCGGCCGGTGAGCGGCGGCGGTGAGCCCGTTGATGATTGATCGAATTCTCGAGGAGGTGCGCGTATGAGCCTTCGCTCGCGGCTTTCGCGGCTCGTTTGGTGGCTTGGGGCGGCGACGGCGCTGGTGATCGGGCTGGTGGTGATCGCGGCCGCGGTGCGCTGCGCGACCCGCGACGCGCTCGCCGACCACACGGTGCTCGAGCTGGATCTGGAGCGTCGGCTGGTGGAGCACGTGAGCGAGGACCCGCTCGTACGCTTGCTCTCCGGCGGCGACGCGCAGGGGCTCGACGCGGTGGTGGCGGCGCTCGAGCGAGCTGCGGCGGATGAGCGCGTGGACGGGGTGGTGGCGCGGATCGGCGGGGCCGAGCACGCGATGGCGACGACTCAAGAGCTGCGCGACGCGATCCTGGCGCTGCGTCGCCGCGGTAAATTCGCGATCGCGTACGCGGAGACCTTCGGCGAGGTGGGGCCGGGGAGCCGCGGGTACTACCTGGCGACGGCTTTTGAGGAGATCTGGCTGCAACCATCGGGCGACGTGGGGCTGACGGGGCCGCTGATGGAGTCGATGTTCTTGGCCGGCACGTTGGAGCTCGCGGGCGCGGCGCCGCGGATGGATCACCGCCGCGAGTACAAGAACGCCAAAAACATGTTCACGGAGCGGGGCTATACGGCGGCCCACCGCGAGGCGATGGAGGGGCTCGCCGAGGCGATGCACCGGCAGCTCACGGCGGGGATCGCCGAGGCGCGCGGGTTGACGCCCGAGCAGGTGGCGGCGCTGATCGACCGCGGGCCTTTTTTAGGGGAAGAGGCGGTCGAGGCGGGGCTGGTAGACCGCCTCGGGTATCGCGACCAGGTGATGGCGGCGGTGCAGGAGCGGACGGGCGGGGCCGGCAAATTGTTGTACGCGCAGGCGTACCTCGAGCGGGCTGGGCGTCCGCACGACGAGGGGGCGAAGGTCGCGCTGATCTTCGCGGAGGGCTCGGTGAGCCGCGGGGCTTCGTCGTTCGATCCGATCTTCGGCGGGCCGACGATGGGCTCGGACACGGTGGCGGGGGCGCTGCGGGCGGCGATCGCCGACAAAGATGTGCGGGCGATCGTGCTGCGGGTGAATTCGCCGGGGGGCTCGTATGTCGCGTCGGACGCGATCTGGCGGGAGACGGTGCGGGCGGGTGAGGCGGGCAAGCCGGTGATCGTGTCGATGGGCGATGTGGCGGCTTCGGGGGGCTACTTCATCGCGATGCACGCGCATACGATCGTCGCGCACCCGGGGACCATCACGGGGTCGATCGGGGTGCTGGGCGGGAAGATCTTGACGCGCTCGCTGTGGGAGCGGCTCGGGGTGAGCTGGGACGCGGTGCATCGCGGGGACAACGCGCGCATGTGGTCGAACCTGCACGACTACTCGGCGCCGGAGTGGGAGCGCTTCCAGGCGTGGCTCGACCGGGTGTATTCGGACTTTTCGAAGAAAGTGGCGGAGGGGCGGAAGATGGACGCGGCCGCGGTGGAGGCGGTGGCGCGCGGGCGAGTGTGGGCGGGCGACGACGCGCAGGCGCGCGGGCTCGTGGACTCGCTCGGCGGCTACGCGGTGGCGCTGCGCTCGGCGCGTGAGGCGGCAGGGTTGGCGGCGGACGCGGCGATCGAGGTGGTGGTGTTCCCGCAGGAGAAGGGGCTCTTGGGGGCGCTGATGGAGCGCCGCGAGAGCAGCGAGGCGCCTGCCCGCGTGGAGGCGGCCGCGGCGATGATCCGCGAGCTGCGGCCGGTGGCGGCGGAGCTCCGACGCCTGGGCTTTGGGCCAGGTTCACACGGGGTGCTGTCGACGCCGCCGATCGAATTTAATTGAGCGCCGCGCGCGCTCGGAGTCGCCTCTCCTCTTTGTAATTTGTGAGCGAGCAAGAAAAAAAAGAGCGGGCGCCTCGCGCGGTGCGCGGGCGCCCGAGCGTCGGCGAGCGGTGGTCTTATTGCGGGGCCATCGCCCGGATCGCGGCCTCGACGAAGCTCTCGTTGTCGGTCATGACCTTGAGGAGCTGGTCGCAGGGGATGAAGTCCTTGACGGTGATCTGCGACTCGGGCGGGTCGCGGAAGGGGACGGTGTCGCTTCGCAGGGTGATGACGCCAGCCCACGGGACGAGGCGCTGAGGGGTCTCACCCGGGCTGCCGATCACGGCGACGACGACGCAGGCGTTGCCGTTGCGCGAGAAGACGACGTTGACGGGCATGCCGTCGCAGCCGCCGCGCGGGCACACGCGCTCTGGATCGGGGCGGACGTCGATGGGGCGGCCAGGCAGGGCGCGTTGAGCGACGGCGCCGAGGCGCTGCTGGATCTGGGCGGCGAGGGGCTTGGCCTCGGCGACGGCGCTGGCTGGGATGATCCGCGGCCACAGCAAGACGATCCCGCCCGCGGCCCCCTTGGAGTGGGAGATCTCGGGGGCGATGAAACGATCCGGGTCGGACTTCATGAGGTCGACCTCTGCCGTGGTACCGCCAGCCGCGCCGCCTTGCGCGGCCGGTTGTCCGCCGCCCGCGTCGGCGCCGGCGCCGCTCGCAGCGCCCGCCCCAGCGCTCTCGCCTTCCGGTGGGTTGGATTCTCCGCTGTCCGACTTACACGCCGCACCGACGAGCGTGAGGGCGAGGGCGAGGAGGCCGTGGTTCAAGACCTTGCGCATGGCGGCAGTGTAACCGAAGCGCGCGTGCTTCCGAGTGCCTGACGTCCGCGGTTTTTGGTGGGGGCCGGGCGCCTCAGCTCGCGTGGCTACGCCAGGGAGAGGGGCGCGAACGCGCGCTCCGCGGTATAGGTCGCGTCGATGACTCCGAACGCGAACACGAACGCGAAGGTGAGGGCGAAGGCGAGGAAGATCCAAAAGATCCTGGACGCGCTGTACCCGGCGCCGCCGATCCCGCTGCACCACGACGACCCATTCACGCTGCTGGTGGCGGTGGCTCTGTCGGCGCAGACGACGGACGCGCGGGTGAACTTGGTGACGCCCGCGCTGTTTCAGCGGGCCCCCGACGCGTTCGCGATGGCGGCGATGGAGGAGAGCGAGCTGCTGGGGTTGATCCGGACGTGTGGGCTGGCTCCGGCGAAGTCGCGGAACCTGCGAGCGATGGCGCGGCTGCTGGTGGAGCGGCACGGCGGGGCGGTGCTAAGCGAGCTTCGAGGCGCTCGAGGCGCTGCCAGGGGTAGGACACAAGACGGCGTCGGTGGTGATGAGCCAGGCGTTCGGGGCGCCGGCGTTCCCGGTGGATACCCATATCCACCGGCTGGCGGCGCGCTGGGGGCTGTCGGACGGCCGCAGCGTCGAGCAGACAGAGCGAGACCTGAAGGCGCTCTTTGCGAGAGAAAAAGAGTCGTGGAACCGGTTGCACCTGCAAATGATCTACTTCGGCCGCGAACACTGCCCGGCGCGCGGGCATTCTAAGAAAGATTGCCCGATCTGCCGCTGGGCGGGGGTCGAAGCGGTGAACGAGTCGGCGAAGAGGTCGACGGAGAAGAAGAAGGCGACGGCTTAGGTGCCGATGCTGCGGAGGTGGACGAGGGGGCCCTCGGGGGGCTCGCCGCGGAGATCGACCTCGCCGACGATCACCCAAAAATTGTCCTCGCTGGGATCGACGAGGGTGTGGCGCACGGACCAGGTGCGGTGGCCGCTGGACTTGATGGCGGTGTACTTGGGGAAGCGGGCGCCGTGGTCGTAGCGGAGGTGCTCGTGCTCGGCGTAAAAATCGACCATGGCGGCTTGGAGGCGCTCGGGGGTCCAGGGATCTTCGGGGTCCTGGCGGATGAGCGCGGCGGCCTCTTCCCAGGCGCGGGTGGCGAGGGCGCGGACGAGGGCGTGCATCTCGGCGCGGATCCGGGCGGCGAAGGCCTTGGGGTCGCGGGCGAGGTCGCGGTCGACGGTGCGCAGCTCGCCGGCCTCGCTGAGCACCTCGGCCGGGTGCAGCATCGCCTCCCACTCGTGCAAGAGGCTGGTGTCGACGTGCTCGAGGGTGGTGCGCAGGTAGGCGATGACGTCGAGGAGCTCGCCGTCCTTGGTGTCCTCTGGGACAGTTTGCACGAGCGTCTTGTAGACCTCGGTGAGGTAGCGGAGCAGGACCCCCTCGGAGCGGGCGAGGCCGTACTCCTTGATGTAATCGTTAAAGGAGCAGTAGCGCTCGTACATGTCGCGGGCGACGCCTTTGGGGCGGATGCTCTCGCGGGCGACCCAGGGGTGCGCGGCGACGAACTCATTAAAGGTGTCGTAGATGAAGTCGCGGTTGGGCTTGGGGTGCTCGATGCCGTCGAGCTGGGCGATCCGCTCCTCGTACTCGACGCCGTCGGCCTTGAGCTCGGCGATCTTGTCGGCCTTGGCGCGCTTCTCTTGGGCGATGAGGATGACGGTGGGGTCCTCCAAGATCGCCTCGACGAGGCTGAGCACGTCGACGGCGAAGGTGTCGCGGGCGCGATCGATGAGGTGGAGGGCGTGGTGGAGGTAGAGGGCGAGGGTCTGGAAGAGCGAGAACTCGCGCTGGAGGCCGCGGCGGAGCTGGACCGAGCGGCCAGGGGTGCCAGGGCGGGCGTCGGTGCGGGGGACCAGCTCGATGATGTCGGCGCCGACCAAGGCGCGGAAGAGCTGCGCGGCGTCGGCGCGGGCCTTGGACTTGCCGCGGGCGCTCTCGTGGCAGGCGTCGATGATCTCGACGAGCCGGCGATAGCCGCCGCCGCGCTTGCCGATCGCGATCTCGGACTGGAGCAGGTTCAAGACCATGCCGTGGGTGACGGCGAAGACGGAGGTGAGGGGCTCAGGATCGCCGGCTTGCAGGCGGGCGAAGGTCTCGCTGTCCCAAGGGACATAACCGCGCTCAGGCGGCTTCTTACGGACGAACTTCTTCTTCTCGCCGGCGTGCTTGGCCTCGAGGCGCTTGTTCTCGATCACGTGCTCGGGGGCCTGGGCGACCACGGAGCCCTGGGTGTCGAAGCCCTTGCGGCCGGCGCGGCCGGCGATCTGCTTGAAGTCGCGGACGCTGAGGATCTTGGTCTTCTGGCCGTCGTACTTGCAGAGCTTGGTGAAGAGGACGGAGCGCAGGGGGATGTTGACGCCGACGCCGAGGGTGTCGGTGCCGCAGATTATTTTTAGGTGACCCTGCTGGGCGAGGCGCTCGACGAGGAGGCGGTACTTGGGCAAGAGGCCGGCGTGGTGGACGCCGATGCCGTGGCGGACGTAGCCGGAGATCTCCTTGCCGTAGGGGGTGTCGAAGCGGAAGCCGTGCAGCGCCTCGAGGATCGCTTGCTTCTCGCCTCGGCTGGAAAAATTGAGGCTGGTGAGGCTCTGCGCGAGCTCTGCGCACTCACGCTGGGTGAAGTTGACGATGTAGATCGGCGCCTTGCCCCGCTCGAGGAGGTCGGCGATGGTCTCGTGCAGGGGGATCTCGCGGTACTCGAAGTCGAGCGGGACCGGGCGGCTGGCGGAGCGGACGACGACGGGCGGCTTGCCGGTGAGGCGCTCGAGGCCGGCCTCGATCTCGCGGGTGTCGCCGAGGGTGGCCGACATCAACATGAAGGTGGCGTAGCGGAGGATCAGCAGCGGGAGCTGCCAGGCGACGCCTCGATCGCGGTCGGCGTAGTAGTGGAACTCGTCCATGATGACGTCATGGACGGGGGCGTAGTCGCCCTCGCGCAGGGCCTGGTTGGCGAGGATCTCAGCGGTGCAGCAGATGATCGGCGCCTTGGGGTTGACGCTGGCGTCGCCGGTGAGCATGCCGACGTTCTCGGCGCCGAACTCGTGGCAGAGGGCGAAGAACTTCTCCGAGACGAGCGCCTTGATCGGGCAGGTGTAGTAGGAGCGCCGGCCGAGCGCGAGCGAGCGCATGTGCATGGCGACGGCGACGAGCGACTTGCCCGAGCCGGTAGGCGTGTTGAGGATGACGTGCCTCCCGGCCATGACCTCGAGGACAGCCTCCTCTTGCGCGGGGTAGAGCTCCAGGCCCTGGCCGATCACCCACTCCAAGAAACCCTCGAGGATCGCGTCCGAGGTGGGGCGCTGGTCGGGGGCGGCGGCGCGGAGGCGGTCGACGACGTCGCGGAGGCTGGCGTGGGCGGTCACGGTGCGGGGCTCGTGGGGGGCGGTGAGAGGGGGTAGCGCGGGAGCAGCTCGCGGGGCAGGTCGTGGTGGCGATCGAGGAGGGCGGCGAGCTCGAGGGAGAGGCGACCGTAACGCTCGAGGAAGCCGACGCCGCGCAGCTCGGAGCCGAGGGCCTCGATCTGGACGATGTCGGTGACGAGCTGGGCGGCGGCGGCGGCGAGGCGCTCGGGGTCGATGACGAGGCGCTGCTCGGCGTCGAAGCGGAAGACGGCCTCCTCGGCGTAACGGCCGAGCTGGAGGCGGGCGGCGAGGCGCGGGTGCTCGGGGCCGCCGGGGCGGGCGTGGTGCAAGAGGGCGGCGACGTAGGTGGCGGCGAGGGCGGCGGGCTGGATGGAGCTGTCTTTTGGGGCAGAATCGAGGAGGCCGGCGGCGAGCGCGGTGTGGGCGATGACGTCGGCCTTGGCGCGCCTCGAGGGGGACGTAGGCGGCCCCGAGGGCGGTCTGGAGGGGGGCTGGGGCGCCGCCGATGGTCGCCTCCGCGGGGCCGACCCGGTAGGCGAGCTCGCGCGCGGGGATGATCGCTTTTGCAAAAAGTTCGGCGTCGAGGTGAGGGTGGTGCGCAGGGGCGAGGGCGCGCTCGCCGAGAGGCTTGATGAGGGCCTCAAACTCGGCGCGCTCGAGGTTCCGGAGGGGACCTATGGGGGCGCCGTCGGCGGCGTGGAGGCGGGCCGGGAGGTCGAGGGGGAATTCTTCGGAGCGATAGAGTAGGTCGAGGATCAGCGGCGCGGGGGCGCTGGCCGGCGGGGCGCGGCGGAGGTGCTCGGGGATCGGGAGGCCGCGCTCGAGCTCGGCGAGGCGCTTGTGGTGGCGGGCGAGCTCGGCGGTGGCGGCGGCGTCGATGAGGGCGATGTGGAGGGTGGATCCGCTCACTTCGGCGGGGCTGAGGTGGTCGACGACGACGAGCGGGCTCTTCTGGAGGGTTTTGGTGCGCTTGGCGGCGGCGGCGAGGTCGCCGGTGGGCGCGGCGGCGATGATCTGATCCAGGATTGCGCGCTGCGCGGGGGTGATGGCGCTGAGATCGGCGGCGAGAGGGAGCGAGAGGGCGCGGGCGAGGCGAGCGGCGGGGTCGTTTGGGTCAGGGGCGGGCGCTTGAGGCTCAGGCTCGGGCGGGTCAGGGGCGGTGATCGGCGAGGGGGCGCGGGCGCGTAGCGGCTGCTGCGGGGCCTCTGGCTGCGGCTGGCAGGCGCCGAAGAGGACGGCGGCGACGAGGTAGAGCGCGACGCGGCGGTGCATGGCGGGGGGAGAGTCGCACACTCGAGCGAGGCGCGAAAGCCCGCAGGAGCAGCGTCTAGGGGGGCTCCTGACGTCGGTCGACGACGGGCGTGGCGCGGCGGCGTGACTCGTGCCGCGCGCGACGGTGAGTCGACGTCGCTGACGGACCCCGCGTTGCCCGCGCTGCGCAGGGTGCCCGCGACCAGGGTCTGGTGCCCGAATAACGGCGTTATGAAGGTACGCTCACCTCGGATACGCGAGATCTGGCGAAAATCGAGCCTTGGTCGGCTGGGACTCGTAGGAGGCGGACCCTCAGGCGGTGAGGGCGCTGTAGAGGAGGGGGAGGGAGCGATCGAGGCGGTAGTCGATGCTGGAATGATCGTCGTCGAACTCCTCATACAAATGGGGGATCTGGGCGGCCTCGAGGCGGCGGATGAGGGCGCGGGCGCCGTAGTGGATGTTGTATTGGTCGCGGGCGCCGACGTCGATGTAGAGGTAGCGGAGGCGGCGGAGGTTGGCCAAAGCGGCCGGCTCCGTGACGATCTGGAGGGGGTCGTGGGCGAGCCAGCGGGCCCAGGCGGCGGGGTCGAGCTCGCAGGTGTGGGGATCGACGGGGAGGCGGATCCCCCAATATGCGGCGGGGTCAGGGTCGTAGGTGGCGGCCATGGCGAGGAGCATGAGCACGTGAAATTGATCGCCGCGGAGCTTGGGGGCGTCCGTGAGGGCCTCGATGAAGCGCTGGGCGCTGCCGCCGTAGCGGGCGAGGGCGCCGAGGACCTTGGGGAAGTCAGGGCGGTAGAGGAGGTCGAAGCCGACGTCGCCGGAGTGGCTGGCGATCGCGCCCCAGACGTCAGCGTGGCGCATGCCGTGGACGAGGGCGCCGTAGCCGCCGCTGGATTTTCCAAAGAGCGCGCGGCCGGCGGGGCCTCGGCGGACGTTGGCCTGCGACTCGATCGCGGGGAGCATGTCGGCGATCAAAAAATCCTCCCAGCGGCCGAGCGCGGCGGAGTTGATGTACTGGTTGCCGCCGAGGGCGGTGAAGCAGTCTGGGAAGGCGACGACGCAGGGGCCGATCTGGCCGGCGGCGTGCAGGCGATCGAGGCGCTGCGGGACGCTCTCGCCGAAGGCGGTCCAGGCGAGGCGGCGCAGGCCGGAGCCGGTGAAGCCGGCGAGGTCGACGAGCAGGGGCACGGGCGGGCCGGCGTCGTCGTAGCCGGGGGTGAGGTAGAGGGCGACGCTGCGGGTGGCGGGATCTCCGAGGAGGTTGTCGCGGAGGGCGGGGCTGTCGACGCGGAGCTCGCGGAGCTGGCCTCGCAGGGGGCTGTAGTTGTGGATCGGCATGGCGAGGGCGAGACGATAGCACCGGCTGACAGACGCGCGCGGTTGTGGGATAAGCCGCCGCGATGATGAACGAGGCGATGAACGAGGCGACGAGGAGCGGGGCGCTGTGGCGCGGCGGCCTGACCAGCGATCTGTCGAAGGTGCTGCTCAGCGAGGCGCAGATCCAAGGGCGCGTGGCAGCGCTCGGGGCGCAGCTAGCGGCGGAGTACGCGGGCCGCGAGCTGCTGGTGGTGGGGATCTTGAGCGGGTCGTTCCCGTTCATCGCCGACCTGGTGCGGCAGATCAACTTGCCGCTGGCGATCGACTTCATCTCGGTGTCTTCGTACGGCGATCGGACGCGCTCGTCCGGGGTGGTGCGGATGCTGAAGGACCTGAACCAGTCGATCGCGGGCCGCGACGTGCTGCTGGTCGAGGACATCATCGACACCGGCCTGACGCTGAGCTACTTGGTGGAGAACCTGCGGACCCGGCGCCCGGCTTCGCTCGAGATTTGTACGCTGCTCGATAAGCGTGAGGCGCGGGTGACGGCGACGACGGCGCGTTATGTGGGCTTTGAGTGCCCCAACGAATTCGTGGTCGGGTATGGGCTCGACTACCGCGGGCTGTACCGCAACCTGCCGTTCATCGGCGTGCTTCGGCCGGAGATCTACGGGGCCGGCGGCGAGGGCTGAGCCGGCTGGGAGCAGAATCAGCGCTGGCGAGGGTCGCGATCGGCGCTATCTTCCGCGCCTCATGTTTGAACGTCCGCTGTTAGACCCGAAGTCCCCCACCCCCGCCGTCGCCGAGACGATCGCGAACTTCCACCGCCGCGTGATCGATGAGGTCGCCGCGGCGATCGAGTCGGAGCCGGTGGTGGTGGTGGGCATGGCCCAAAATCCGTTCGTCAAGAAGGCCCGCAAGGCGCTCGAGGCGGGCGGGGTGCAGTTTCGATACCTCGAATACGGCTCGTACTTCTCGGCGTGGAAGGAGCGGCTGGCGATCAAGATGTGGAGCGGGTGGTCGACCTTCCCGCAGGTGTTCGTGCGCGGCCGGCTGATCGGCGGCGCGACGGACACGGAGCGCGCGCTCGCCGATGGCTCGCTGCGGGCGCTGTTGGACGGCTAGCGGCGCTGGAGGATCCAGGCGCGGATCTGCGCGAGCGCGGCGGGGTCGAGGGTGGTCTCGATCTCGCCGTACTCGTCGAGCGTGCCCTTGGTGGCCGGCTGGAAGAGATGGTTGAGGCCGGGCAGCTCGAGGGTTGTGACGTCCTTGTTGCCGGCCCTCCGCAGGCCAGCGGCGATCGCGGCGAGGTTGTCCGCGGCGGGGACTTGCAGGTCGAGGCCGCCGCCGAGGGCGAGCACGGCGGGGCGCTTGAGCTTGCGGAGCTGCTGCGCTGGGTCGGCCTTGAGGAAGGAGCGGAACCAGGGCGAGGTGAGCGCGGCTCGTTGAGCGGCGAGGACTTGGTCGAGCGCGGCGGCGTCGCCGGCGAGGGCGGGGGATTGGGCGAGCACGAGGGCGCGCAGCTTGGCGTCGATCTCGGCGTCAGGGCGGCCGCCGGTGAGGGCCTTTAAAAAATCCTGCTGGCGGGCGACGAGCTCGGTGATGTTGGCCTCGTCGCTGCCGCCAGCGCGTGAGAGGGCGGCGAGCTGGGCGGCGAGCAGATCTTGGGCGGGGACTCCCATGCCGGCGAGCAGGACGAGCATGTCGACGGCGGCGGGGCGCTTGGCGGCGGCGACGAGGGCGATCTGGGCGCCTTCGCTGTGGCCGAGGAGGCCGCGTCGGCTGCCTTTGAGCGCGGGCTCCGCGGCGAGGCGGTCGAGCATAGCGAGCGCGTCGTCCGCGAGCTCGGGGTGGGTGGTCAAGCTGGTGTCGCCGCTGGAGCCGCCGACGCCGCGATCGTCGCAGCGCAGGGTGGCGACGCCGCTTCGGCCGAGATCGTCGGCGAGCACGGCGAAGGGGCGGTGATCGAAGATAGTCTCGTCGCGATCCTGCGCGCCAGAGCCGGTGAGGAGGGCGAAGGCTGGGAACGGACCTGTCCCTTGGGGCAGGACGAGGGTGCAGGCGAGCGTGACAGCGCCGCGGGCGAGGGTGAGCTCGGTGGTTTGGTAGGGGAAGGGAGCGACTGGGGTCTGCGGGCGCCTCGGGCTGGTGTCCTCGCCGGAGGCGAGCAGGCGCAGCTTGACGGGCATGGTCTGGCCCGCCTGCTCCATGACCCCCTCGGCTCGGTCGCCGCTGCGCTCGAGGGCGAAGACGGCGACGCGGGCCTCAGGGGCGCCGGGGGGGGCGAGGGTGAACTCGAGGCTGGTGTCGTCGAAGGAGACGTCCTGGAGAGCGAGGCCCTTGGCGCCTTGTTGGGGGATGTCGATGGCGCCGCTCCAACCGCCCGTAGGATCGGGTAGGAGGTGGACGGTGACGCTCAACGAGGCGGCGCCGACGGTGATCGCGCCGGTCCAGCGGGATGGCTCGCGCTGCGGGGCGGGGGCGGGCGCTGGTGCGGGGCCGGCCTCGGCGGGCGCGCTCGGCGGGGCGGCAGGAGGCGGCGACTTGGTGGCGCAGGCGGTGAGCAGGAGCGCGAGGGCGAGCGGCGTGGAGCGGCGCATGCGGCGGAGTATACGGGAGATGCGCGCCTTCGCTCGAGGTCTCTCCACGAGGCCGCGGACCGGACAGGATCGAGCGGGGAGGCGCGACGATGGCCGCGACTCGTCGCGCATCGAGCCCTCGCCGATCTCGCGACGGGCGGGCGCAGGCGATGATTCGATCTTCCGGCCAGCCGGCTGCGCTGATCCCGAATTGACGTGAGGGCGCCCCTCCCAGACACTGGGGGCTGGAGTCGACACTTCAAATGCATCACTACGGGATCAAGGGTTTCAAGGCGGGTTGTGTGGTAGCTGTCTTGCTGGCGGGCTGCTCCGGGGACGACGGCGAGACCGGCGCGACGACGACGACATCAGGCGCGACGACGACGACCGACGGGGCGACGACGACCGACGGGGCGACGACGACCGACACAGGCAGCGGCAGCGCGAGTGAGTCCGATTCGACGACCTCAGGGGTCGATCCGACGACGTCGACGTCGGCGGCGACCTCAACGTCGGCCACAGACTCAGACTCGGAGACGGCGACGACCGGGCCGGCGCCGTTCTGCGGCGACGGGGCGGTCGACCCGGGCGAGGAGTGCGACGATGCAAACGATAGAGACATCGCGCAAAAACCAAACAGGTGCGCGAATTCACGAGTTCCTGTCTTTTAAAGCAGGTAATTATTGTCATTGTCTTGGTTTGTTCTTGGTTCGATTTCGGCAGGGAGGAGGGACGACATGCTCACGAACACACAGGCCCGTGACGCCAAGCCGCGCGCGACCCGCTACGAGATCACCTGCGACGCGCTCCCGGGGTTCATCCTCAGGGTGCTGCCAACCGGCAAGAAGGTGCTCTTTGTCCGATTCCGCGACCGCAACGGCAAGGACCAGCGTCGCCGCCTCGGGCTGCTCGGCCCCGAGCTCAGCCTCGATGAGGCGCGCAAGCTCGCTCTGCGGATCATCGCGCATCGAGGCGACGATCCGAGCGAACCCGCCCCACCCGCGCCGGTTATCGCCCCCTTGCTCCCGCTCGTCCCCGCGGCGAGACCGGGGCCGAAGCGGCTCACCGTCCGTGAATTCTCCTGTCGATTTGAACAGGAGCACATCGACATGTACTTAAAGCCACGGACGGCGCACAAGTACCGCACGATCCTCAGGATCTACATCCTCCCGGCCTTCGGCGATCAGCCGCTCGAAGCCGTCACCGCCGCCGACGTGCAGCGCCTGCACAACCGCCTCCACGCGGTCCCCTGCGCCGCGAACTACGTCCGCTGCGTGCTCAGCGTCATGTTCTCCAAGGCCCAGCATTGGGGGGTTATCGCGAACAACGCCCGCAACCCGGCGACGGTCGTTCGTCGCTTTCGGGAGCGCGCTGTGGAGCGCTTCCTCAGCCCCGAAGAGCGCCGGGCGCTCGATCGAGTGCTGACCGCCGCGGAGGGGTTCCCGCGCGGCGCGAAGGGGCATATCGGCAAGGACGCGATCTGGGCGATCCGCCTGCTCCTGCTCACCGGCATGCGCCGCGACGAGGTCCGCGACCTGTGCTGGGAGTATATCGACTGGCGCCAAGGCACCCTGCGCTTGCCCGACTCAAAGACCGGCAAGCGCGACATCATCGTCTCCGATCAAGTCATCGCCCTCCTGAAGAAGATCGCCGCGGCGAAGGGCAACCCCCGCCAGGGCCTCGTCGTCAGCTCGCTCAACGGCCTCAAGCTGCACAGCCTCGATCGGAGCTGGCAAAAGGTCCGTCGCCTCGCCGGCATCGAAGACGTTCGCCTCCACGACCTCCGTCACTCCGTCGCCAGCGACGCGATCATGAACGGTGTGCCGCTCGAGGTGGTCGGAAAAATGCTCGGCCACCGCAACTACCGCACCACCCAGCGCTACGCGCACATCGCCGACAACGTGCTGCGCGACGCCGTGAACCTCACCAGCGAGACGATCGTCCGCGCGAGCCGCAGCGGCACGAGCGGCCCCCGCAAGCGGCCAGGCGGCCGATAGCCCGCCGCGGAGTCGCATCTACGCCCGTCGGCGTCGCGAGCGCGCGTCTCTCGATCTCGAGCCTGCGCCCCGCGCAAGGCCGCCCTTGTTCACTCCGCGTCCTCGTGCTCCGATAAGCGGGCTCACCAGGGTAGGGAAGACGGGGTCGGCATGCGGAATCCTTCGATCGTACAGGCGATGACATACAGCGCGTTGCTCCTCTCGTGCAGCGGCGGCGGCGGTGAATCTGCCACCGCGGGCGAGAGTGACAGCGCAACCACCACAACGACCGCGACCGCCACCGACGCGACCCAAGGCGGCACGATGACCGAGAGCGGCACCACCCAAGGCGGCACCGCCTCGATGAGCGACTCCGACGCGACCACCGCGAGCAGCGCCTCCGAGAGCGACCCCACCACCACCACCGGCCTCACCGGAAGCACCAGCGGCCCCGGGAGCGCGACCGACACCGACCCCACCGCGACCGACGCTGGCACTGACACTGACACTGACACTGACACTGACACTGACACCGACTCTGACACCAGTGGCCCCAACTTCTGCGGTCAGGACCCGCCCCTCGGCTTCATGGGCGACTTCAACGCCGAGTGCAAGAACGAGCCGAAGATCGGCACCTTCTCTCCCGTGCTCGAGTGGAACAAGAGCGCCTGGTCGGTCGCCCCGAGCAGCGCTCAGATCATGGTGCAGCCGGTCGTCGGTCCGCTGACCGACGACGACAAAGACGGCGTCTACGGCAGCGCCGGCGACATGCCCGCGATCGTCGTTGTCTCCTTCACGGGCACCGCGTGGACTGGCGCTGGGGTGCTGCGCGCCGTCACCGGCGAAGGCACCGAGCTCTTCTCTGTCAGCGATCAGAGCCTCGGCGGCGCCTCGGGCCTCGCGATCGGCAACATCGACGACGATCCTGCTCCGGAGATCATCGCCGTCGCCACCAACGCCGCCATCAAGGCCTTTGAGCACGACGGCGCCCTCAAGTGGACCAGCGCCACCTACCCTGGCGATCTCGGCGCCTATCCCGCGGGCGCCGCTCCTTCGATCGCCGACATGGACGGCGATGGCAAACCGGAGATCATCGTCGGTCGCGTGATCCTCAACAACAACGGCACCTTCCGGGCCAAGGGCGCCTTCGGAGTCGGCCAAGGGATCTATACGGCCGCCTCCTTCGCCGCCGACGTCGACGGCACCCTCGAGGTCGTCGTCGGCAACGCCCTCTACCGCGCCAACGGCACCGCGATCTGGAGCCTCAACCTCGCCGATGGATTCCCTGCTGTTGCCGACTTCACCGGCGACGGCAAGGCCGAGATCGTCGTCGTCACCAACGGCGGCGTACGCCTCCAGAGCGCCGAAGGCGCCGTCATCTGGACCAAGGTCAACCCAGCTGGCGTCGGCGGCCCGCCCACCATCGCCGACTTTGACGGCGACGGAGAGCCTGAGATCGGCATCGCCGGCAAGACCGCCTACATCGTCTTTGACACCGACGGCGAGGTCTTGTGGCAGAAACCCACCAAGGACGACAGCTCCTCCGCCACCGGCTCCGCCGTCTACGACTTTGAGGGTGACGGCGTCGCCGACATCGTCTACGCCGACGAGACCAGCCTCTGGGTCTTCTCCGGCATCGACGGCGCCGTCAAGCTCAAGGCGCCGCACAACAGCGGCACTCTCATCGAGACCCCCGTGATCGTCGACGTCGATAACGACGGCGAGGTCGAGATCGTCGTCACCCACAACAACGCCTTCTTCGGCGGCCCTCTGCTCGGCATCTCGGTCATCGGCGACCAGAACAAGTCCTGGCGCCCCGGCCGCAAGATCTGGAACCAGCACGGTTACTCGATCACAAAAACTATACACCTGTCGTGAAACCGCCATGCGCGGTCTTATACGCGACAATGTGCGCTTTGGAACAGGTCCCTTGGGCTGCTTGTTTGTCTCGAATTTGTCGCGAAGAATCTGGGGGGTAGGAGGAAACCGCCCGGGTCACCCCCGCTCTTGTGAAGCAAGCGGAACCGAGGGCGCCCACGAGCATCACGCTGCGCCGGCTCGTCGAGCGCTTCGTGCGAGTGCACGTCGACGTCCGCCTCAAACCCGAGACGGCCGTTACCAGAGCACGATCGACCCCGCTTACGGCGCCTTCGGCAGCGTCGGGTCGCTCCCCCACTCCGCCCATGAGCCGTCGTAGAGGCGCACGTCGCGGTGTCCGAGCAGCTTCAGCGACGCCCAGGTCACGCTCGCGCGCGAGCCCGTCTGGCAGTACGCCACGATCGTCTCTGCCGCGAGCGCCCCCGCCTGCTCGTACACCGCCGTCAGCCCGGCGTCGTCGAGGTAGCGATCATCCGCGCCCTTGCTCGCCTGCCACGGGATCCACCTGGCCCCCGGGATATGTCCGGCATCAAACTCCTCCAGCGCCCGCGCGTCCACCAGCGCCACCTTTGGGTCCTCCAAGTGCGCTAGCACCCACGCCGCGTCCACCCGCACCGCCTCGTCGCCGCCGTTCAACGTCAGGGTCGCCGGCGTCGGCGCAGCGGCGGCTTGCTCCTGCGAATAACCGCCGCTCGACCACGCCGTCCAGCCGCCATCCAGCGCCCTGACCGCGACTCCGCCGTAGAGCGCCGCGGTCCACGCGAGGCGCCCCGCGGCCAGGCCTGAGCCCTCGTCATAGGCCACCACCTCCGCGCCCTGCTCCACCCCGATCGCCCCCAGCGCCGCCTCCACGTCGACGCGCGGAGCCACCTGACCGGCGACACCCTCGACCTCCGCCCGCAGCAGCGAGGGATCCAAGCGACGCGCCCCCGGCACGTGCCCCGCCGCGTACAGCTCCTCCGAGCGCAGATCGACGATCACCCGCCCAGGCGTCACCAGCGACGCTGCCAGCTCCGACGCCTCGATCAACATCGACGCGCGCGGACAGGCCACGCTCGCCCGCGCGCACAGATCCCCCGGCCCGCCGTCGTCCATCGGCTCCGCCGGCCCGCACGCCGACGCGCCTCCCAGCACAACCACCCCCACGACGAACACTTTCAGCCCTTTGAGCCCCGTACACGAGCGCATCGCCTCAGCCTACACCAGCTCGGCGCGCCTCGTGACTCGCACCGCGAGGGCCAGGGTGGGGCGGAAGAGGAGGCGAGCAGGTGAGGCTGCTCTCACAGCGACCAGCGCCGCGCCGAGATCCCGAGCAGCGCGAGGCTCGGCGTATAGAACAAGCCGGTCGCGGCGCGGATCGCCGCCGCCGCGGGGGTGCCGGCCAGCGCGGCGCCGAGCCCCACAGTAATGTCACACAGCACAAAGAGCGCCATACCGGCGAAGGCGAGGCCTGCATTGCGCGCCGGCCACGCCGGATTGGTGCGCAGCAGCCACGCGCCGAGGCAGGCGGCGAGCAGCGCCGCGCTGTAGACAGCGACCGGCAGCGCCAGCCCGACCGGCCCGAGCTTCGGCGACAGTAGCGCGTTGCCGCCGACCAGCGCGACGACGAACAGGGCGACCGCGCGGCGGTGACGCCGCTCGCGCAGCCGCCTCCAGACGATCAGGCGCGCGAAGCGGGCGATGAACAGCGACTGCACGACGAGAAAGATCGCAATACCGGTCTTCAGGTCGCCGACGAGGATCAGGAACGCATCGGCCGGGACGCACAGCGCGCAGCCAGCGGCGAGCAGCGCCGCATCGACGCGCGAGGGCGGCGCGTCGAGCCCTAGCCAGCAGGCGGCGGCGCAGGCGATCGTGCGCGAGAAGCGGAGCTGCTCGCTCGCGGCCCCGAGCGAGGCGTCGGCCCCCGCACCGGCGAGCCGCGCGAGGTCGACCGTCAGCGCCGCCGCGGTCAGCGCGAACGCGATCCCTAGCATCACACGCACGCGCCCCGGCAGCGCCCCCCAGAGGGCTCGCACGGTCACGAGACCCGCCCGCGGGGGGCGGCCCGGGGCTCGTGGTCCGCGCAGACGCGCCGCGAACGCGGGGATCTCAGCGAGCCGGCGTCCGGGTGCTCGGCGACGCGGACGCCGAGCGCCTTATCGACGCCGGAGTCGAGCTCATCGCCATCGGCGCAGAGGCAGCGAGATGCGCTCATCGGTCGGCCGTGGCGCACGGCGCCTACTCGAGCTCGTAGGGGGTCGCGTAGCACCAGGTGCCGATGACGTCGAAGCGCCGGCCGCCTGGGAATTCGCGGAGCTCGTGGGTGGTGTGGCCGCGGAGCAGGGTGCCGCGCGGGGGGACCGCGGCGAGCACGTCCTTGGGCACGGTGAAGCCGTCGTCGGCGGCTTCGGTGACGCAGAGGTGGCTGAGCGCGCCGGCTTCGTCTTGGAAGGCGACGAGGCCGAGCACGGCCTGACCGATGGTCTGCGGGGGCTGCTCCCAGGTGATCGCGAGATCGCTGTCTCGGGGGATCTGGAGGGTGAGCGGCAGCTGCGGGGCGATCAGGTCGAATTGCGCGGGTACACCGAGCTGGGCCGCCCAGGTGGCCGCGGCGGACTCGTCGGAGCCGGTCATCACGACGTCGTAGAGGGCGCTGGGGGCGATCATCGTGGTGCTGTCGAGGAAGTGATAGGCGACGGCGTGGGTGCGGCCGAGGAAGTCCGTGTAGTCGGTGGATCTGGTGAGCGGGATGGTGCGGCCGCCGCCGGTCACCGAGAGCTCGCCGACGTCGAGGTAGCGGGAGGCTTCGAGGGGGGCGGTGGGCCACATCGGCGCGGCGAAGAGGTCGTTGCAGACGCGCTCGCTGGCGGTCTTGATGACCGGGAAGGGGGTGCTCTCGGGGGTCTGCGAGGACTTAAAAAAGGCGACGCCGCGGGAGTACTCGGCGACGGGGGTGCGTACGTACTCGACGCGGATCTCACCGCCCTCCGGGGCGTCGAAGCCGATCCCGTGGCAGGCGGCGCCTTCACAGGGGTCGTCGCCGTTGCAGGCGGCGAGCAGGAGCGTCACGAGCGCGGCGGCGTGAGACCGAGTCGGCATGCCCTGATGGTACGCTGCGGCGAGGCGCGCAGGTAGGGCCGCGGGTGGAGGTGCGTCGCGGCTCTACGTCGGCGTGGAGCTGCCGCTGTGGCGGCGCCTGCGCCGGCGCTGAGCGGTGAGGAGGAGGCGATGAGCAGCCCGCGAGCGCCGCGGTCGACGACCGGCACACACGTGACTTGCCAGGCGCCGGGTTTGTGGCCAGGATCTCGCGCGTATGGACCGTGAGCTGGCCGAGGCGCTGAACCGCGGGTGCGATTGTGTGTCGACGGACGCGCAGGCGCTGGAGCGATCGCTGGACGAGAGGATGACGGAGGGGTGGGCGAAGGCGCTGGCGGCTTCGCACCCGGACCTGTTCGCGCCGCTGCCGGTGTTCGTGGGCCGCGCGGAGCTGGAGGCGATGCGCGCGACGATCGCAGCGATCCTCCGGGTGGGCCAGCTGCCGGCGTATGTGGCGCGCGTGCTGGCAGGCGTGGACCCGGCGATCGCACGGGACACGGGGCCCCGCGGGGTGCTCTTCGGCTTCGACTTCCACTTGGGGGCAGGCAGGCCGCAGCTCATCGAGATCAACACCAACGCGGGCGGGGCGCTGCTTCAATTGGCGCTGGCGCGGGCGCAGCGGCCCTGCTGCGAGGAGGTCGCGCGGGCGTTTGAGCTGCCCTTCGACGCGGTGGGGCTGGAGGGGCGGATCGTCGCGATGTTTCGAGCGGAGCTGGCGCTGGCGCGTCCAGGGGCGACGCTGAGGCGCGTGGCGATCGTCGATGACGATCCCTCGTCGCAATTCCTAAAGCCGGAGTTCGAGCTCTTTGTGGCGCTCTTCGCCCGCCACGGCGTGCACGCGGCGGTGGTGGACCCCTCCGAGCTGGAGCGCGTGGGCGACGCGCTGCGGGTGCGCGGCTGCGAGCTGCCGATCGACCTGGTGTACCTGCGCTCGACAGACTTCCGGCTGGCGTCGCCCGCGTACGCGCTGCTGCGGGCGGCGTTGGTCGAGGGGGCGGTGGTGGTGACGCCGCCGCCGCGCGCGCACGCGCTCTACGCGGATAAGGCGGACCTGGAGCTGCTGTCGAGCGCGGCTGCGCTGCGATCGCTGGGGGTTTGTGAGGAGGATGTGGGGACCTTGACCGGGCACGTGCCGGTGACCCGGCGCGTCCGTGACTTCACCGCAGAGGCGCTGTGGGCCGAGCGGCGGCGGTGGTTCTTTAAACCAAGGGACGGCTTCGGCAGCCGCGCGGCCTATCGCGGCGATAAGCTGACCCGCCGGGTGTTCGACGCGATCGTCGCGGACGCGGATCGCTATGTCGCTCAAGAGGTGGTGCCGCCGAGCGAGCGCACAGGCGGGGCGGCGGGGGCGCTGAAGATCGACGTGCGGGTGTTTGTGTACGCCGGTGAGGTGTTGATGGTGGCAGGGCGGCTCTATCGCGGGCAGACCACGAATATGCGGACAAAAGGCGGCGGGCTGGCGGCGGTGCTGGGGGCGCGGGCGGGCGAGGGGGCCCAGATTTCTACAATCTAGGGTCCTTTGGGGCGCTGTACTTGAGCGAGCGCCGGGCGCACCTGAGCCCGCCCGCCACGTAGCGGCGGCTATGCGGCCGGCGGCCCGAGGACCGCCGCCTCCCCCCGGCCCCAGCCTCCGCGGCGAGCCGCAGGCGCGACGACGCGATCTCCCCTCGTCTCGAAAAATTGTCGCGATCTTGTCGCGATCTGGCCCGTTCTCGCCCCGACCTCGTGAATTCAGCCTCGTATACCCATCTACGTGCCATCGTAGCCGAAATCACAAACGTCGAAGACACCGCGAAGATCCCCCAGAAACCCAAGCCCAATTGGCCGACCTACAACAACTTTCGCTCCGGCGATCTTTCGGGGAACAACGGCAGCGCCGCGCCCGATCTCAAGGTCATCGCCCCCGACACCTGCGTCAACGAGTGCGGCGACGGAGACCAAGCCACCATTTGGGTGCAGGTCGGCAACGCTGGGGCGGTCGCGCTCACCGCTGGCGCGACGCTCCAGGTCTACGTGGTCAAGGACGGCGTTGAGTCGCTCGATCAAGAGATCGCCTTCGCCGATGAGCTCGCCCCTGGCGAGTTCTCGGCTGGCATCCCGATCAAGGTCACGACCACCGATCTCGAGTCGATCCGGATCGTCGCCAAGCCCAAAGAGAGCGAGTGCATCACCGATCCTGCGGATGAGATCCTGCTCACACCGCCCTTCTGCGCCATCCCCGGCTGACCAGAGCTCGCGCGCGATCGACCAGCGACCTCGCGCTGCGCGCGATACGGCGCCCACGACGAGCGCCGCACGCATCGCGCGCACCGCACGTGTTGCTGGTATGTTTCGCGCGTTGTACACCTCCTCGGAGCACCTATGACGACGACAGATCCGACCACCTTTGGCTTCTCCTCGACCGCAGAAGATGTGACCGCGGGCGTGTCGCTCGCGGGAAAGACCGTGGTCGTCACCGGCTGCAATTCGGGTATTGGCATGGAGACCACGCGCGTGCTCGCGCTCCGGGGCGCCCACGTCATCGGCACCGCGCGCACCGAAGAGAAGGCGCGCGAGGCTCTGCGCGCCCTCGGCATCGACGGCACGCCCCTCGCGTGTGAACTCTCGGAGCCGCGCTCGGCTGCCGCGACGGCCCGAGCCATCGTCGGCTTGGGCAAGGCGATCGACGCCATCGTGTGCAACGCCGGCATCATGGCGCTGCCGGCTCGCGAGGTGAAGCACGGCCACGAGCTGCAGCTCCTCACGAACCACATCGGGCACTTCACGCTCGTGACGCGCGTGTTGCCGGCGCTCGCCGAGCGTGGCCGCGTCGTCGTCGTCTCGAGCGGCGCACACATGAACGCGCCCAAGGGGGGCATCGCCTTCGACGACCTCACCCTCGCTGCGAGCTACCAGCCGTGGACGGCTTACGGGCAGTCGAAGCTCGCGAACATTCTCTTCGCGCGCTCGCTCGCGCGGCGTCTCCCCTCGGGACAGACGGCGAACGCGCTCCATCCGGGGGTGATCAAGACCAACCTCACCCGCCACATCGGCGACGAGATCTTCTCGCGCATCGATCCAAAGTCATTGAAGACCGTCGAGCAGGGCGCGGCCACCCAAACGTTGCTCGCCGCACACCCCTCGGTTGCCGCGGTGACTGGCGTCTACTTCGCGGACTGCCAGCCCAAAGAACCGTCGCGGTACGCGCAAGACGACGCGCTCGCCGAGCGCCTGTGGCACGAGAGCGAGCGCATCGTCGAGCGGCTCCTCGCCTGATCCGCTGGCGCCCTTGACCCCAGCTCCGCCGCGCTGACGCACTCTGCCGACGCGATGCCGCGCTGGTTCAACATCGCCGGCCACCACGAGGTCGCGCCGCACCTGCTCCTCAACCTCGACGGCCTCGGCCTGGAAACCGCCGCTCCGGCCAGCCGCGGATCGCCCAACGTACGACCAGCGAGCTCACGAGCACCCCCAGCGGGCGCTCCGTCGTCGTCGTCCGGGCGTGAGCTGCGAGGCGCTACCAGCCACCAAGCCGCCTACCCAAAGCGGCTCGGAGGCCGCCGTTTGCTCCCCCTCGTAGCCGCCTCTCAGCGCCAAATGCGCGGATATGAGATCTCCCCTCGTCGGGTCAAAATTGGTTCATTTTCTGGTTCATTTCTCCCGGCGTCCAGCCAAACCGCTGAATTCAGGCGAATTCAGGCCGGTGGAGGCCATGGTCGCGGACGATGCAAACGACGACGACAGCGACTCCTGCACGAACGCGTGCACGAACGCGGCGTGCGGGGACGGGATCCAGGGGCCGGGAGAGGCGTGCGATGACGGGAATCAGATCGACGATGATTTGTGTACGAACTTGTGCGCGCTGGCGTCTTGCGGGGACGGGCTGGTCCAGCCAGGGGAAGAGTGCGACGACGCGAATGAGGATGAGACCGACGCGTGCCTGAGCACGTGCCTGGGCGCGAAGTGCGGGGATGGGGCGGTCTGGGCGGAGATGGAAGAGTGCGACGACGCAAACAACTCTTACTCCTCCCCGCAGCGCGCCCCGATCCCTGGCCCCTCCGCAACTTGGCTCAGATCGGCGTTCTGCGGGGGTTTTAGCGCCCCCCCCTCCGCCACCAGCGCGGCCCCCCGAGTGCGGGCAATGCGCGTTTCGGCTCCATTTTCGGCAACGCGCCGGCAACGCGGCACCATCCTCGGGTCCCATGCGTCATTCACGCAGTCCGACAAGCCACAACCGTCCAACCGCCGCGCGGCCCACGCCGTGGCAACCTGGCAACAGCCTCGTCGTCGAGGCTCGCTCGTTGACCCAACCTCCTCGATGCGTGACGCACCGGCTAGGTGTTGGGGTCGACCTCGCCCGCCCCCTCGATCTCCTTCAGCGTCAACCCATCGCGCAACCGTCGCCAAGAGACGCGCCCGTTGCATGAAGTGCCCGCGATCATACTCCCTGCCTGTGAAGGCGTCGTGAAGAGAACATCCTCCTCGAAGCGGAGCAGCTTGCCGTCCGCGATCAGCTTGCGCTGCGCGCGGAGCTCGGCCTTGAGCGCGAACGCACCGCTGCCCATCGACTCCTTGCACTGCTCGCGAGCCGTCGAGCCGCGGAAGATCACGAATCCCTCATCGGTCGGCGCACCGAACGCCTCCGCGCCCGCGATCTGGAAGCGGAATCGATCTTCGTTGGTCCCGATCGATCGCGCCATCGGTACGAAGATCCGGTGACCGAGCGCCCCGATCAGCACCCCGAGGTTCTCGACGAACTCCTCCATCGCGGCCTTGTCTGCGCGCGGCAGCGGCGTCTCTGCCGGCTCGTTCCCGTTGACCAGCTTGTAGCGCCCGATCTCGCGGGCCTGCTGGACGAGCCGGTGCTCCAGATAGCGAACGTGAGCCTTCGTGAGGTTCTCGTCCTTGCTGGTGAAGATCACGACCTCCTGCCAGAACTCCTTCTGGCCGATGTGCTGCTTGATCCGCTTGAGCACGTTCTCCGACTCGCCGATATAGACCTCGCGCTCCGTAAGCCCCTCCGCGCCGACCAAGAAGTAGATCCCAGGGCGCCGCACCTCCTCCCAAGCCTCCAGCTCGTCGAAGCGCGTACGCGGACACGCCAGCGCCTGACCTGTCCAATTCACCAGCTCGGCATGGCGGACACCCGTGACCTCGCCCGTCGCCAAGTAGATCCGAATGCTGCGACCGCCACTCATCGCCAGCGAGCGTAGCGCCCCTTATATCCGCTGAAAAGGATGTAACGCGCTCAGCGTGCGCGTGTCCGCGCCCGCGCCCTCACCCTCACCCCTCGCCCAGACGTGCCCGCCAGTACCCCGGCTCACGCCGCGCATGGGCCACCGCCAGGACGACGACGGTCTCGCTTTCGAGCATGTAGAAGATCCCGTACGGGAAGCGGCGCACGAGCGCCCGGCGGACCTCGCCGACGATCACCGGATACGCGTTCGGAGCTCGAGCGGCGATCGCGAGCGCCGCCTCGACGCAGGCGACGAACTCATCTCCCAGGCCCGATCGTTGGTCCTCATACCATGCCCACGCTGCGAGCAGCTCGGCCTCGGCATCGGGCCGGAGTAGCGCCGGCCGCTTCACGGCTGCCGCCGCAGCTTGGCCTTGACCTGCTCCCAGGGGATCGCCGCGCTCGGATCCGCCCGATGGGCGTCGACGCGTCGAGCGAGCTCCGCCTTCCACTCCTCCGAGACCGGCACGCCCTCGGGCCCCTCGGCGATCCGGTCCCACAGATCCTGCACGTAGAGGATCCGCTCGGCGATGGACATCTCCTCAAAGCGGCTCATGGGCGCAGTCTAGCGCGATCTGCGGGCGGTCTGGTGGCCGAGTTGCAGGGTTCCGCGGCAAGCGCCCGCGGTGGAGGGCGACCGAGGCGAGGCCGTAGCGAGGAGAGAGCGTCGCCGGGCTCTCGGGGCCCGAGGTCGCGACGGGCGCTCCCGGGTCGTGCCACTCTGCCTCCTGCCGTCGTGGCCGCGATCGCGGGTCCCCGAGCTCGCCCCGGCCTCCTGGGAGGAGACACGCGGTACGTCGGACGCTCTACAAGAAGGAGGGTGAACGGCCACCATCAGGGTCCTGTGTAACAGCCACAAGCGACCGAATGAAGATCGCAACAATTCACCCAGTTGTCGCTAGTTATCCGAAAACACTCCCAGCCGCCATAGGCATCGTAGGTTCCAGGTGCTGTTTGCATGTACTGAGGGCAACATCCTCCGGCGAGCCCCCCCGCTTGCACATCGACAAAACCCGCGTAGCAGCGCCCCTCCGACGACAAGTCCGTACAGTCAGAGTCCGGCTGCGCCGCCACTTTCGTTATGGACAACCAAGCGCAGAGCATCCCCTCGGGCGGAGTGGCGACCTCGCATTCTTCCTGGGAGATGGCTTCCTCACACAGGATATCGAGACTTCCGGCGGTGCTGGTGTCCCCTTCACCGGTTGTCCCCTCAGAAGAACTCCCCGAACCGTTCCCTGAATCCGTCGTGCCGGTGACGGGCTTGCCTCCGCAGGAGACGAGCGAAAAGACGAAAATAAGCAGAGTGTGAACATTCATCGCTTATGCCTTCTTCTTACGGACTGTGCAGAGGCAGACGCCGAAATCGTGGATGCACGCCCATCATCTATCGCGGCGCATGCACACATGCCGGCCAAGGAGACGACAGTCAACGCCCGCAAGGGAATCCACCTGTGGCCGAACTCTATATTCATCGTGGGCCCTGCGACATCCGTCAATTTAGCGCGCTGCATTTTTTTTGATCGTTCTTTTTGGGGCGCGCCGAGATCCACTCCAATTCCATGTCGTGTTGAGCGCTGCGTGGGGCGCGCTCAGCCGCCGAAGATGGCCTGCAGCAGCGCGCCTAGCAGCCACAGGCTGAGGCCGACGCTGGCCACGAGCAGCACGCCGAGGCCGACCAGCAGCATCACGACGAAGCCGCGGTCGGCGCGGCGACGCTGCTCGGGCGCCTCGAGGTGCGCGCGCAGCAGCGCGAGGTTGCGCTGGTTGGCGCGCCAGCCGACGTCGAAGAGGTCGCCGAGGACCGGCACGGTGCCGACGAGCAGGTCAACGCCGATGTTGGTGGCCATGCGCAGCAGGGTCGGACGCGCGGCGCCGAGGCCGGCGGCGCGGACCAGGATGTACCCGGAGGCGAGCGCCCCGGCCCAGTCGCCGACGCCGGGGATGAGGCCGAGGATCGGGTCGAGGCCGACGCGGATCTTCGTGCCGGGGACGCGGATCGCCGAGTCGAGCAGGTGGCTCACGCGATCCAGCTGCGCCAGCTCGCGCTGCTCGGCCTGGGGGTCTGGCCTGGTCGGGGGCATGCCGGCAGCATAGCGCGCGCCGACGCGCTCAGCACAGGCTGAACTACGTGCACCTGAAGCAGCGCGCGCTCGCGGCCCAGGCCGTCGCGGCGCTTACCGCCCCCTATGCCGAGGGTAACGGCTCGGCACGAGAGAGCGAGAGCCTGTAGCCCTGGCCTGAAACGCTAGCTACGGGCAAATTCTGAGAACGCAAACGCGGATGAGACCGACGCGTGTACGTCGCTCTGTAAGGCCCCCACGTGCGAGGACGCGGCGAAGAACGCGGACGAGACGGACGTCGACTGCGGTGGTTCGTGTGACCCCTGCGGCGCCGGCAAAGCCTGCGGGGACGGGGGGGACTGCTCGACGTCGTATTGCGATAACGCGCTCTGCGCGCTGCCGCCCACCTGCAAGACGCTGCACGAGTCCAACCCCGAGGCGCCGAGCGGGGTGTACTCGATCGACCCGGACGGTATGGGCGGCGGCGCGCCGTTCGACGCCTATTGCGATATGGTGACAGAGGGCGGCGGCTGGACGCTGGCGCTGAAGGCAGACGGGACCAAGGCGACGTTTAATTATAACTCGACCTTCTGGACGAATAACCTGCTGCACCAGCCGAACTTCCCGGCGCTCGACCGCAACGAGGCGAAGCTGCAGACGTGGAACTCGGTCGCGTTCACGGAGATGCTGGTGGGGATGGAGCAGCCGATCGGCAATATGGGCGAGCTGAACCTGAAGTACCTGAAGCTGACGATCGACCGGCCGTCGCTGTTCGCGCTGTTCAGCCCCGGGGCGTATGTGGCGACCAACGCGGGCCGTAACGCGTGGAAGGCGTTGATCACGAACTCGTCGCTGCAGGCGAACTGCAACCGCGAGGGCTTTAATAACGCGCCGCGGACGCGGCTGGGGATCTTCAGCAACCAAGAGAACGACTGCAATTCGCCGGACTCGTACATCGGGATCGGCAACCTCAACGCCGGCTGCAACAGCGTGCCGGAGGCGCGGGTCGGCAATATGGCGAGCTGTACGCCGGATAACGGCGATAAGAGCCTGGTGGCGTTCGGGGTGGTGTTCGTGCGCTGAGCGCCGGTCAGCGCAGGCGCATCACCGCGACTGGATCGCCGAGGGCGGGCACAACTACCTCGACCGGGTCTGCGAGCAGGCGGCGGCGGCCGCGAAGCCGGGAGAGGGGGGCGTCGGCGGTGGCATGGATTCACGCCGCGGGGAAGGCCGGCTTCGTCGACATCGGGGCGCTGCGATGGTAGCTTCGCCGGCGAGATGCGCGCGCGAGAAGGAGTCAACCCGGTCGTCCGATTCTTGATGGTGATGGCCTTGGTGGGGGGTGGAGGGGTGCAGGTGCGGAGCAGGTGCGTCGGCGCCCCCCGGGGGTCGAGGACCCGACGCCGAAACCGGACGAGGACAAGGGGGCGGAGCCGGCGCCGGGGGTCGAGGACCCGACGCCGACACCGGACGAGGACGGGGGCGAGGAGCCGACGCCGCGACTCGCCCCGTAAACGGCCTCACGGGGGCGCAGAGGCGGTCGCTGCGGGCACCGTGGGCGTGGAGAGCGCGCACTTGTGATCCCTGGCGATCTTCGCGAGCAGCGCGGTGTTGGCTTCTTTGGCGGTGCCGCCCTTCGTGTTCGTGCACTCTGGCCGGGCTTTGATGTAGTCCGCGCAGGTCTGGTGCGTCTCTCCAGGAGCCAGCAGCGCTTGCTCTACCAAGAGCGTGATGCACGAGGCGACGAGCAGACAGTGGGTCTCAGCGGCGGAGTAGGCCCTCCGGCAGGTGTTGATCCTCTTGCACTCGCCGCTCGGTGCGCCCTGACACGCGTCTGCCCACTGGCGGTCGAGGGCGTCGATCTCGGCGCCGTAGTCGCGGCCGAAGGCGGCGCTGATGTCGAGCGATCGCTCGATCGCCCGCGAGGGGTCCGAGGGCTCACGGTCGCCCTTCGGCGCGTTCTTTGGCCCGCGGACGAGGATCGGGGCGCGTTCGGCCTCGCTGAGGAGCTGAGGAGCGGACCAGTCGAGGACGAAGATCTCCTGGCGCAGGTCGCTTCGGGTCGTGCGGGCGATACGCAGGCACTTCTCTGCGGCGTCGGTCGCGCGCTCATCGGGGCAGCGGATGAGACCGCTGACCATCCGGTAGTGGAGGCGTATGAGGTCCTTGCGGAGGCTCTGGAGCTCGTTATGCAGGGATTCGACGCGGGCCTGGGCGCTCGATCGTTCGCGGGCGTTCTCATCGGCCGTCTGGACGAGGTGGCCGACGACGACGTTGACGCTGAGACCTGCGAGGCCAGCGAGCATGGTGCCGATCAGGATCTGGCGGAACGCGCTGCCGGCGGGAGTGCGATCGAGCCAGGTGTCGTAGCGGTTGCATGACCGGCAGTAGTAATAGTTGCCCCGCCGCGGCTCGCCGCAGATCCGGCACGCGATCATCGGCGGGTCAGAGGGCGGCGCGGGGGGCGTGGCGAGCGGCGAGGGCATCGGCTTGACGGTGGTCCGTCGCAGGTAGAGTGGGGAACGGCATTTCTTGCGCCGTGGCGGCGGCGGCGGGGGGCCGGGGGGCAGATCGACGATGATTCGTGGGTTTCGGGGGCGGCGCGTCGGTCAGCGCAGGCGCACAAACACGGGCCTCAGCCGGTCGAGGCCGTAGAGGAAGAGCGGGCCGTCCTCGCCGACGCGGTGATACGGCTCCTTGGGGGCGAGGTAGAAGCGCGCCGCCTCGCCGTCGGCGAGGACGGGGTGCTCGCGGTCGCGGTGTCTCGTTCCAGGGGGCACCTCGGCGCCGACGGACCAGGCGTCACAGCGGCGGCCGTCCTCCCAGACGAGCTCGAGGCTCCACAGAGCGCCGAGGGAGCCGGTGCGCGGGCTCGTCTCAAGGGGGGTGGGCCCGCGGCCGAGCACCTCGAGGATGGTGATACATCCGTCGGCAGGGACCTTGTCTCGGGCCCACAGGACGTTCTTCCGCTCGATGGCCGCGCCGCAGGCGCTGCCGAGGACGCGTAGATCGCCCCGCTCGAACGAGAGCAGGGTGCCAGGGTCCGGGAGCTGCGCGCGTTTTCGAGCGAGCAGGCGCCCGAGGTGGCGCATAAAGACGCCGTGGTAGTGGGCCAGGGCGGGCAGGAGGGCGATGACGCGAGGATCGGACCAGCCGACGAGGCCGGCGATCGCCTCGACGTCGCGCTGGAGGCTCGTCATACCCCACGCGCCGATCCCCCAATCGGCGCGGCCTTCGGTGATCGGATCGGCGCCGAGATCGAAGCCTTCGAGCCGCTCACTGAGCGCGGTGAGCCGGGCGAGGGCCCGCCGCTCGAGGCCTTCACGGCCGAGGGCGACGCACGAGGCTTCGAGGCCGCGAGCGGCCAAGACGAGCGGGAGCGCGCCGGTGTAGGCCGCCGCGGCGCGGCCGAGCTCGGCGTCCTGAACGCCCCAGAACCACGAGCTGGTGCGCCGCCAGAGCCTCAGGGAGACCCGCTCGCCAGGGCTGAGGTGGATGAGCGGGGCGATGAAGCGGGCGCGGTCGGCGTGGCGGACGATCCGGGGGCGATACGGCGGGGCGGCGCCGACACGCAGCTCGGCGACCAGCTCGTCGGGGTTGAAGCCGCCCGGAGAGCGCAGGTCGCAGACGAGCAGCTCGCCGCGAAGCGGACCGTTCGTGACCAGCTCGACGGGGTCGAAGGCGTCGAGGCTGGCGGCCGGGGCGTAGTTGAGGTCGCGGGTCCAGGCGGGGCGGGCCGCGAGGCTGTCGGCGACGCTGGCGAGCTGGGCGGGCGGGTCGAGCGCGGGGGGTTGCGGCGGCGGGCGGGCGCCGGGGGCAGCGGTCGGCGTCGCGCATACACGCTCGCGCAGGGAGCACAGGGCGGGGTCGGGCGGGCGCGTGAAGGCGGGCTCGACGCGCAGCGGGTGGAGCGGCTGGGGAGCGCCGTGGAAGCGCTCGTGCAGCCTGACGGCGAGCGGCGCGCCGGCCGGCAGCGGCGCGCTCCAAGCGACGCGGACCGCGGCGGTGTCGCGGAGCTGGAGCTCGAGCTCGATCCGCAGCGGGACCTCGCCTCGGGGGCGCGGCACCAGGTAATAACGATCGCACGGGGAGCGGCCGGTGCAGCCGTAGCGCGGGCTGATGCGCGCCGCGATCCGCTGCGCCCAGGGGGTCGCGCGGGCCTGCGCTTCTTCGTCGGGGGGGATCTCTCGGCGGTCGAGCTCGATGGTCGCGATCTCGAGGACGCCGACGGTGAGCAGGTTGAACCACCACGGCAGGCGCGCGGACTTGAGGCTGTAGCGGGTGTGCGCGGCGGCGGGGCGCTCGCGGGTGAAGGCGGCGAGGAGCTCGCGGGTCGGGGCGTAGAGCGGGAGTGGGTCGAGATCTGGGCGATCCGTGGCGAACAGCGCGACGCTCGGGCTGAGCTCGAGCGCGGGGTCGTCGAGCTCGACGAGGACGTGGAGGATGTCGAAGTCGTCGAGGCCGATCGGCAGGAGCCGGTCGTCCCAAGGCTCGAAGGTCTCGGCTGGGATGACCTCGAGGAGCAGGCGCGGCTGGGCCCGCGTGACGAAGGCGGCGAGCTCGTGATCGCGGCGCTCGGGCGGGAGATCGAGGAGGCGGGCGAGCGCGCCGCGCTCGGGCGGCGGCTCCAGACGGCTCGCGCAGGCCGTCGCGAGCGCGAGGTGCAGGGCGAGCGCGCTCCAGACACAACGCCTCCGGCGCGGGCCCGCGGGGTCGAGGCGGCGCTGCATCGCGTCGGCGACACTGGCACCGCGCGCCTTGGGCGGTCAAGGCCACGCGCCGGGGCTCGGCGCGGGCGGAGCGGCGGAGCGATCGCTCAATCGCTCAATCGCTCAATCGCTCAAACAAACAAAAAACAGGCGAACGAAAAATGTACTAGAGGACAGGGCCTTGTGGCGCGCCTCAGCGGAGCTGGTCCGCCCAGAGGATGGCGGCGACGGCGAGGAGGAGGAGGAGGTTGATGATCAGGAAAACGCGCCGCCGCTGGCGGGTGGCGGCGTGCAGGCGATCGAGCGCCTCCGTGAGCTGCTTCGGGTCCATCTCCGTCATGATCGCTGCTCCTCGCGCGCGGTCACTCGCACATGAGGCCTTCGTACTCGGGGGGGATCATTTTCATAGCGAGGAAGGTGCCCTCGGCGCCGGGGTCGCCGCCGTAGCTGAAGTCGGTGTTGGGGAACTTGCCGCCGAGGCCGCCGTCGACGGCGTGGGTGGCTTGCCACTCGTAGACCGGGGTGAAGATCTTGATCCGGCCGCCGCCGCCGCCGCCTCCCGACCAGCCCCAGGTGTTCGAGCCGGGCTCGCCCAGCGCTTCGCCGCCGCGGCCGCCCGAGGCGTCGATGAGGCCGGTGTCGGCGCTGTAGACGGCGCCGGCGGCGATGATGAGGCCGCCGCCGCTGCCGCCGCCACCGCCAGGGCGGTAGCCGCAGTTGTTGCTGTCTGGCGCGGGCTCTTCGCCGCGGAGGTGGATCCGTCCGTCGATCCGCGCCCAGTCGTTGGCGAGCAGGTAGACGGCGCCGCCGCCGCGGCCGCCGAGGCCGCCCGCGTTGGTGCAGCCGGAGCTGTTACCGCCAGCGCCGCCGCCGGAGCCCATGGTGAGGTCCGGGCCGTTGTCGGTGCCGGTGGGGGCGCCGACGGTGCCGGCGCAGTGGGCGATGCTGGCCTGCGAGCAGCTATTGCAGGGGTTGTTGTCCGCCCATTGGTTGTTGGGGCCGGCGCCGGCGCCGCCATACGCGCCACCGGAGCCGCCTTGGCCGACGGCGCTGCCGGGGCCGCCGCCGCAGCCGGCCGCAGGACCCGCGCCGGCGAAGCCGCCTGTGCCATCTTGGGGGCTGGTGGCGCCTCCTTCGTAGCCAGCGGCGTCGGCGTCGATGAGGCCCGTGGGGCCGACGAGGATGGTCTTGGCGGTGAGCTCGAGGACGCCGCTGCTGTCGCCTCCGTCATAGGCGGGGACCTTGAGGGTGCCGTGGATGATCACGGCGTCGCCGTAGCAGTGGGCGCCGCCGAGCTGGTGCTCGAGGCCCTCAGGGATGTAGAGGATGTCGCTGTCGTCGATGAGCTCGCTGTCGCAGAGGTCGCCGACGCCGTCGCCGTCGCCGTCCGTTTGTTTGGGGTCCGCGAGCTCGGGGCAGAGATCGCAGGCGTCGCCGATGGCGTCGCCGTCGCCGTCCTCTTGGCCAGGGTTGGCGTCCTGCGGGCAGTTGTCCTGATCGTCGTCGACGCCGTCGCTGTCGCCGTCGAGGCCGCCGGTCGTGGCGGTGTCGGTGTCGGTGTCGGTGTCCGAGTCGGTGTCGGTGTCGACGCCGGTGTCGGTGTCGGTGTCAGAATCGGTGCCCGAATCAGTGTCAGAGTCGGTGGTGGTGGGATCGGTGGCCCCGGTGGTGGGATCGGTGGCTCCGGTGGTGGGATCGGTGGCTCCGGTGGTGGTGCCGGTCTCAGAGGGATCGGTGGTGGTGGTCGTCGCGGCTGTTGTTGTTGTTGTTGTTGTGGACGTGGTGGTTGTGGCGTCCGTGGCGGCGTCGGTGTCCGTAGCGGCGCCGTCGTCGCCGCCGCTGCACGCGAGCAGGAGGGCGAGGGGGAGCGCGGCGATCGTTCTTCCTCTTACAATAAAAGTTTGCATAGAGACGATCCTAGGCGAACCAGGAGGGTGAGGGGCGCGTGGCCGCGCGGCGCGCGGCGCGGGGGCTTGTGGAAGGTCACGCGCTCCTTGGGTCCTCGGCGAGGCGGTCGGCGAGGACTTGGGCGGCGAGGACGAGCAGGGCCAAGGGGGCGCTCGCGCCGAGCAGCGGCCACCAGATCCCGCGCGTCGATTCGCCCCCGCACGCGGCCAAGAGGCCGCCCCAGCTCGGCAGCTCGGCGGAGGAGAGGCCGAAGAACGCGAGCACGGCCTCGACCTTGACGGCGTGGACGAAGTGGAGGACGGCCGAGGTGAGGAGGAGCGGGCGCAGGTGGGGGAGGAGGTGGTGGCGGAGCTGGTGGCGGCGGCCGGCGCCCATGGCCTCGGCGGCGCGGTAAAAATCGGCGGCGCGCAGGCGCTGGGCTTCAGCGCGGACGCTGCGGAATAGACCTGTCCATTGGGTCAGGCCGATCGCGGCGACGACCGTAGGCAGGCCAGGGCCGAGCAGCATGGCGACGCCGATCAGGGCGATGATCGCCGGGATCGCGGCGAGGGCGTCGGCGAGGGCGACGAGGGCGCGATCGAGGGGGCCGCCGCGCAGACCGGCGAGGCCGCCGAGGAGGCCGCCGAGGGCGAGGGTGAGGGCGGCGCCGCCGAGGCCGACGAGCAGGGAGACGCGGGCCCCTTGGAGGACACGCGCGCCGAGGTCGCGGCCTAAGGCGTCCGCGCCGAGCCAGAGGCCCGCGCCGGGCGGGGCGTAGGGCTCGGCGACGAAGCTGAAAAAATCGGCGCCGACGAGGCCGAGGGCGGCGAGCAGGGCGACGGCGACGAAGCCGACGAGGGTGAGCAGGGCGAGCGCGCCGCCGCGGCCGAGGCGGCTCACGCGGGGCCTCGAGCGCGCAGGCGAGGGTCGAGGGCGGGGGCGAGGAGATCGCCGATCAAAAATTGTGCGGCGATGGTGGCGGCGGCGACGGTGAGGGCGATGCCCTCGAGCAGGTGGAGGTCGCCGCCGCGCAGGGCGGCGATCGCGAGGCCGCCGAGGCCAGGGACGTTAAAAACATGCTCGAGGACGACGCCGCCGACGAAGAGGTGCGGGACGCGGGCGACGAGGCGGGCGAGGATCGGCGCGGCGGCGACGCGGAGGGCGCGGCGAAGCACGGTCGACTCGGGGAGGCCGCGGGCGCGCAGGCCGTCGAGGTAGGGGGCGCGCAGCTCGCGGCAGAAGAGGGCGCGGTAGTGGCGGAGATCGGGGCCGAGCTGGAGGAGCGCCCAGGTGAGCGCGGGCAAGGCGAGGTAGGGGGCGATGGGGTCGGCGCTGCCGGCGAGGGGCCAGCCGACGAGGGGGAAAAGATCTGCCCGAAAGGCCAGGAGGTCGCGGGCGAAGATCACGACGATCACGCCCGAGAGGCTGAGCAGGAGGGTGGCGGCGGCGAGGGTGAGGCGATCGAGGAGGTGGCCGCGGCGACGGGCGGCGAAGAGGCCGCCGGTGAGGCCGAGTACGGTGGCGAGGGCGGCGCCAGGGAGGGCGTAGGCGAGGGTGGGGAGGAGGGCGCGGGCGAGGAGCTGGCTGACAGGGTGGCCGCTGGCGCTGAGGCCGAGCTCGCCGCGGAGGAGGCCGGCGAGGAGGCGGGCGAGGCGGTGGAGGGCGGGCTGGTCGAGGCCCCAGGCGGCGCGCAGGCGGGCCGCTTCGGCGGGTGAGGCGCCTGGCCCAAGGGCCAGGGCGACGGGATCGGCGAAGAAATTGGCGACGGCGAAGACGATGACGACGACGAGCAGGAGGGTGACGAGGGCCGCGGCGAGGCGGCCGAGCAGGAGGCGCAGGGAGGGGCTCACGGTGGCAGGCCTCCGCGGATGATCTTCAAGGGGCGGTCTTGGGCGACGATGGCGTCCGGCGGGAGGCGGTTGAGGGCGGCGACGGCGGCGAGGGGGGCGTCGCCGGTGAGCTCGCGCAGGGGGGTGGGGCGGTCGACGGTGATCAGGTCGAGGCGGGCTGGCTGGATGTCTCGAAGGACAGGATCGTCGATCGGCGCGAGGGCGCGGAAGGTGGCCTCGAGGAGCGGGGCGGCGGCGTCGAACTCGGCGGGGGCGCCGGCGGCGAGCAGGACTAAGACGCCGCGGTCGGCGGGCGGGGCGGGCTCTAAGGCGACGAAGAGGACCAGGCCCGAGAGCACGCTGCCCTCCGTGACGAGCTGAAAGTACCCGCCGCGGCGCTCGGCGAAGGCGTACGGATCGCTGAGGTCAGGGCGCCAGCGGGCTCCCGGGCGGACTTGGGGGTTCTTGAGGAAGGCAGCCTCGGCGGCGTCGAGATCGGGGGCCTGGCCGAGCCCCGCCATGATCATGACGTCCTTCGCGGGATCGGCGGCGATCATGGCGCGGCCCTCGAGCGCGGCGCTCCACTCCGGCGGGAGCGGGAGCTGGTAGCGGCGGGCTGGGCAATAATAGACGCCGCGGTAGAGGAGGCCTTGGCGTGGATCGTCGCCGAGCTGGAGGCCTCGGAGATGGGCGAGGAACGCGGGGTCGAGGGGCGGCGGCGCGGTGGGGCCGCCGAGGGCGATCTGGACGGCGCGTAGGCGATCGGCGGGGTCAGGGTGGGTGGAGAGCCAGGTGGGGGCGCCGGCGCTGTCGCCGGCGCGCGCCATGACGACCAACATGTCGAGGACGTGGGCGAGCGCCTCGGGGCGGCGCCCCGCGCGGCTGAGGTAGCGCAGGGCGAGGGCGTCGGCTTCGGCCTCGTCGCCGCGGCTGTGGCGGAGCAAGGCGAGGCCCGCGGTGCCGCTGGCGACTGCGCCGACGTGGCGGAGCTGAGGGTCGAGGACGCGGAGCAGGCCGACGCCGCGCTGGGCGATGGCGAGGCGCGAGTACTGGGCGGCGCCGTGGCGAGCGGTGACGTGGGCGACCTCGTGGGCGAGCACGGCCGCGAGCTCGGCGGCGGAGAGGAGGTGGGCGATGAGGCCGCGTGTGACGTAAATAAACCCACCAGGCAGGGCGAAGGCGTTGACGTCGGAGGCGTCGAGGAGGCGGAAGGTCCAGGGCAGGGCGGGGCGCTCGCTGACCTTGGTGATGGCTTCGCCGAGGGCCTGGAGCTCGCTGGCGAGGGCGGGCTGCTCGGTGAGGCCGATCGACTCGACGATCTTACGATCCGCGGCGCGGCCGAGCTCGATCTCCTCGGGCTCGTTGATGAGGTTGAGCTCGAGGCGACGGGTGGCCGGGTTGAGGGCGCAGCCAGCGATGAGCGCGACGCGCACGAGCACGATCGCGATCGCGGCGCGGGCGGCTCGTCGCGGGCGCTGGTGGGGTTTGGGGCGGCGGTGCATGGCTGCGGTCTCGAGGTTGCTCCCTCGGCGACGAGAAAATTACGGGTCAGGCGGGGCGAGGGGGAAGCCGGCCTCGATGCGGTACTTGGCCCCCTTGGGGCTCTGGATCGAGGAGTAGAGGAAGAAGCGCTCGACGGCGAACTCGGCGCTGCGCAGGAGGGCGTGGGCGCCCATGAAGTCGACGACCGCGGGGATCGGGGCGGCCTTCAGGCGCGCGATGGTGACGTGGGGCGCGAACTTGCGCGGGTCGGCGGGGACAGGGAGGCGATCGAGGGCGCGATCGATGCGGCGACGGAGCTCGTGCAAGGGCTTGGGATCGTCGACGCCGATCCACAACGAGGTGGGCTCGCCGCGCGGCGGGAAGACGCCGACGCCGCGTAAAACGAGGGGGAAGCCGGGCATGTGGACGCGCGCGAGGGCGTCGACGAGGGCGCGCGCGAGCCCACCGTCGCACTCGTCGAGGAAGCGCAGGGTGAGGTGGAGGCGGTCGCGGCCCTGCCAACGCGCTCCAGGGACGCCCCCGCTGATCAGCTCGAGGTGTGCGTCGACTTCGTCGGGGAGATCGAGGCCGATGAAGAGGCGCGGCATGCACGGAGGCTAACTCGCGGGCTGGGGCTTGGGCGATCGATCGGGGGCTCCGCGAGAGGCGGCGGCGCGGGGGGGGGCGATCGCCGGCCTGCGGGCGGTAATCACGGGGGGAGGGGCGGCTCGGCGAGCCAGGCCTCGGCTTCGGCGCGCTGGCGCGCGTAGGCGGGTCCGGCGGCGGTGAGGGCGTCGAGGGCGGCGAGGGCGAGGACGCGGGCGCGGGGCGCTTCGGCGGCGCCGAGGGCCCTGGCGAGGGCGAAGCGGGTGCGGGCGAGGTCGGTGGGGTCGCCCGCTTCGCCGAGGAGGAGGGCGCGCTCGAGGGCCTCGGCGGCGCCGGTGGGGTCGCCTTGGGCGAGCCGCAATTCGCCGATGCCGGTGAGAGGGTAGGCGAGGGGGGCCGCGTTCGGGCCGAAGGCGTCGGTGAAGACGGTGAGGGCGCGCTCAAAATACGCGGCGGCGGCGGCGTGCTCGCCGCTCTGTAAGGCGAGGTGGCCGAGGTTGTTGTCGAGGACGCCGACGTTGGGGTGCTCTGATCCGAGGGCGGCGACGAAGATCGCGCGGGACTGGGTGTAGTTGGCGCGGGCAGCCTCCCGCTGGCCCCGGCGGGCCTCGAGCTCGCCGAGGTTGTTGAGGGCGGCGGCGACGAGGGGGTGATAGAGGCCGAGCTGCTCGCGATAGACCTCGACGGCTCGGCCGAGGTCGGCGGCGGCGCGCTCAAAGTCGCCGCGGCGGACGAGCAGGTTGCCGAGGTTGTTGTGGATCCCCGCGCTCTTGATCGCGGTCGCTTGGCTGAGGGCGAGCGCGCGCCGATAGTCGCGCTCGGCGTCATCCAGGCGGCCGCTGTGGAGGTGGTAGGTGCCGAGCTGCGAGGTGAGCTCGAATTCGAGCGAGGCGCGCGCGGGCGGAGGGTGGGTGAGGGCGAGGCGATCGAGGAGGGCGCGGGCGTGGCGGGACCACTGCTCGGCGCGGGTGAGGTCGAGGCGGGTGTTGCTGTGGTGAAGAAGGGTGAGGGCGGCGCGGGCTTGTAGTTGGGTGTCTTCGGTGGCGGCGGCGGCGTAGAAGGCTTCGGTGAGGGCGGGCTCGGCGGTGGGATCGCCGAGGCTGTCGAGCAAGGCGCCGCGGATGAGCTGAGCGTGGGCGATGAAGTCGCGGTCTTGAAGGCGCTGAGCGGCGAGTAAGGCGGCTTCGGCGAGGAGCAGGCCGGCCTGAAAGCGGGCGGTGTGCTCGAGGGCGCGGGCGCGGTCGAGCTGGTCTTGGATCGAGGCGACGGCGTCGGCGGGGAGGGCGCGGCGAGCGGTGTGTTCGGCGAGCGCTTCGGCGTCGCCGAGGCACTGCTCAAGATCTGGGAGCTCGGCGGCGGCTTGGACGGCGTTCTCGACGACGGTGGCGTCGGCTTCGAGGAGGACGTCGGTGAGCGAGCGGGTCTCGGCGAGGCGGCGGCGCATGCAGGCGAGCCGCAGATCGAGGAGCGCCGGGGATTGCTCGCCGCGGAGGTGGGTGGCCCGGCAGATCTCCAAAAATTGCCGCGACCAGGCGGCGCTGTGGGCGTCGAGGCGGGCGGCGACGCGCTCCCAGGTGTCGACGGCGTAGGGGCGCTCGGTGGCGAGGAAGGCGAGGCGCGCGCGCTCGCGGCGATCGGGATCCCAGACGCCGCGCAGCTCGTCGGCGGCGCCGCTACAGAGCCCTTGGCGCTGCTCCAAGGAGCGGACGAGGGCGGCGCGATAGAGGAAGGCGGCGGCGATCACCGTGAGCAGGGCGACGAGCGTGATGAGGCGACGCCTGCGCCGACGCCGTGGGTCGTCGCTGAGGGCGGCGAGCAAGGCGTCCATGTCGGGGAACCTGGCGGCCGGGTCGCGGCTGAGGCCGCGGACGAGGATCTTGCGCAGCCAAGCAGGGATGGCCCGCTCGCGCGGCTCCGGCGGCAGGCCGCGCTCGACGGCTTGATGGAGCTGCTTGATGTCGGCGCCGTGGAAGGGGCGCTGGCCGTAGAGGCCCTCGTAGAGGCTGACGCAGAAGCTGTATTGATCGGCGAGGGCAGAGCCGTGGGCGCCGCTAAATTGCTCAGGCGCGAGGTAGGCAGGGGTGCCCGCGAGGGCGCCGCTGGCGGTGATGTGAGTGCTGAGATCGAGGGGGTCGCTGGCGCTGAGGGCGGCGCGCTCGGGGGGCTCGTCGGTCTGCGCGGAGGCGAGGCCGAAGTCGACGACGCGGGCGCGGCCATCCGCGCCGACGAGCACGTTGTCGGGCTTGAAATCGCCGTGGACGAGGCCTTGGCGGTGGGCGGCGGCGAGGCCTCGACCGGCGGCGAGGAAGTGGGCGATGAGCTCGCGATGATCGCCGGCCGAGCCCTGCGGGCGCTCGCGCAGCCAGGCGCTCAAGGGGGCGCCTTCGATGTACTCCATGGCGATGAAGATCTGGTCGCCCTGCTCGCCGACATCGTAGATCGCGACGACGTTGGGGTGCGAGAGGCGGGCTAAGGCCTTGGCTTCGCGGGCGAGGCGGGCTCGCGCGAGCTGCTCTCGCGCGCTGCCGCTGACGCCCGGGTGGAGGAGCTTGACGGCGACCTTGCGATCGAGCTGGGGATCGTAGGCGACATAAACGACGCCCATGCCGCCCGCCCCGAGCAGGCGGAGGACGAGGAAGCGGCCGATCTCGGCGGGGCCGGTCGCGGGCGAGGCGTGTGAGTTGGGCGCCGGGGGGGCGTGCGCGTCGACGGTGGGGGCCTCCTCCGGCGGGCTCCGCGGCGCTTCGCGAATCACACCCCAGCATCGCGCGTGACGCGGAGAATGTCACCCGGTGGGCGCGCAGGGGCGCTGGCGCGCGATGAGGGGGCCTGCGCGGCCCTATACAATCAAGTATTAATATACCGATCCCCGCGCCCTCTCGAGTTCACGATCGGGCTATTACGCTGACGATCTGCGCGCCGAAGAGATCGGAGCCGCGGGGTGGATCCGGGATCCTGGCGGTCTGGTAGGATGCGGGACCTTGACGGCGAACGGGCGTAGCGGGGGTTGGGTGCTGGCGCGGCGGGGCGGCGCGGTGGGGCTCGAGCGGCGGGGGGCGCGGGCGGCTGGGGCGGGTGAGGTGGCGGTGCGGGTGGCTTTTGCGGGGATCTGCAGGACGGACGTGCGGGCGGCGGACGGCGAGCTGGGGGTCGCGGAGGGGCGGGTGCTGGGGCATGAGCTCGGAGGGACGATCGCGGCGGTGGGCGCGGGGGTGCGCGGGCTGGCGGTGGGGCAGACGGTGAGCGTGGATCCGCGGCTCGCGTGCGGGCGCTGCGTGGGCTGCGCGGCCGAGGAGGGCTGTTGGCGGCCGGAATTTTTGGGGGTGGACCGGGACGGGGCGTTCGCAGAGGTGCTGGTGGTGCCGGCCTCGGCGATCGTGGCGGTGCCCGCGGGGCTGGACCTGCGGCTCGCGGCGTATGTGGAGCCGGTGGCGGCGACGCTGGCGATCGTCGAGGCGGGGCTGCCACAGGCGGGCGTGGGTGTGGTGGTGGGGCGCGGGCGGATCGCGGAGCTGGCGCTGTTGGTGCTGCACGCGCACGGCTTCTCGCGCGCGTCTCTCGTCGATCCGGCGGCGCTGGTGGAGACCCGGGGCGGGCTGGATTTTGCGATCGAGGCGGAGGCGAGCGCGGCGCTGATCGACGCGGTGGTGGCGCGGCTGCGGCCGCGAGGGACGTTGGTGGTCAAGAGCCGGGCGCTGGGGCGGATCCCGATCGATGTCGGGGCGGTGATCGCGAAGGAGCTGCGGGTGGTGGGCGCTTGTTACGGGTCGTTCGCGGCGGCGGCGGCGCTGCTGGCGAGCGGCCGCGTCGACGTGCGGCCGCTGCTGGGGCGCGCGCGGCCGCTGGTCGAGTACGCGGAGGCGCTCGCGGAGGCGCGGGCGGGCGAGGGACAGAAGCTGTTCTTCGCGATGGAGGGGTAGGCCGAGGTGTGCGGGATCGTCGGCTTGGTGGCGGAGCACGAGGGCGTGGACGCGGCGGCGTTAGCGCGAGCGATGGCGGCGCTGCGCCACCGCGGGCCGGACGGGGAGGGGCGCTGGATCGCGGAGGACCGACGGGCGGCGCTCGGACATGTGCGTTTGGCCCTGGTCGATCGGACAGGAGGAGCGCAGCCGATCGCGAGCGAGGACGGAGCGGTGGTCGCGGCGGTGAGCGGGGAATTTTATGAGCACGCGGCGCTGCGGGCGGAGCTGATCGGGCGCGGGCATGTGTTCCGCTCGCGCTCGGACAGCGAGGTGCTGGTGCACCTCTACGAGGAGCGCGGAGCGGCGGCGATCGAGGCGCTTCGCGGGGAATTTTCGCTGCTGCTGTGGGACGCGCGTGATCGCTCGTTGTTGGCGGCGCGCGACCGCTTCGGGGTGCGTCCGCTGTGTTATGCGCGCCTCGGCGGGGGGTGGGTCTTCGCGTCGGAGGCGAAGGCGCTGCTGGCGGCGGGGGTGCCGGCGGCGTGGGACGAGGAGGCGCTGTGGCAGGCGACGCAGATGCAGTACCACGACGGCGATCGCACGCTCTTTCACGGGATCGGGCAGGTGGAGCCGGGGCAGCTCGTGGTGGTGCGCGGCGAGCGGGCGCGGGGGCGGATCTATTGGGACCTGGAGCACCCGCGGGAGGGGTCGCTGCGGCGGCTCGATGACGCGGCGGCGGCGGCGGAGGTGCGAGAGGCGCTGGCGTCGGCGGTGCGGATCAGGCTGGAGTCAGAGGCGCCGATCTGCTTCCAGCTGAGCGGTGGAGTCGACTCGTCGGCGGTGGTGGCGCTGGCGGCCCGATCCATGGCATCGCGGCCGGTGTGCTACACGGTGGCGTTCGAGCGGGATGGGTACGATGAGCGGGCGTTCGCGGCGGCGACGGCGGCGGCGCTGGGGGCGGAGCATCGGCTGGTCGAGGTGCGCCAGGCGGCGCTGCTGGCGGCGCTGCCGGCGGCGATCGGGCACAGCGAGGGGCTGGCGATCAACGGCCACGTGGCGGCTAAATTTTTGTTGAGCCGGGCGGTCGCGGAAGATGGCTTTCGGGTCATGTTGACAGGGGAAGGCGCCGACGAGCTCTTCGCCGGCTACGCGCACCTGCGCGGCGACGCGGCGGGGGCGGAGGCGGGGGCGCTGGGGCGGCTGCGGGCGGGGCACGCGGCGTCGGCGGGGCTGATGTTGCCGGAGGGGGAGGGGCTGGCGCTCGAGGGGGTGCGGCGGCGCCTCGGCTTCGTGCCGACGTGGATGGCGGCGAAGGCGACGCTGGGGCGGCGGGTGGCGGGGCTGTGCGCGCCTGAGTTCGTGCGGGGGCGCGCGGGCGCGGACGGGTTCGTGCGCTTCATCGACGGGGTGGACGGGCGCCAGCTCGCGGGGCGGGCGCGGGTGCATCAGTCGCTGTATCTGTGGATCAAGGGGGCGCTGGCGGGGTACATCCTGCGCACGCTGGGCGACGCGATGGAGATGGCGCACGCGGTGGAGGGGCGGGTGCCTTTCTTGGACCATCGGCTGGCGGCGGTGGCGGGCGGGCTGGCGATCGAGCACTCGCTGCGCGGCGACGGGGCGAAGTTCGTGCTGCGGGAGGCGCTGCGGGGGTTGGTGCCCGAGGCGGTGCGGACGCGCGAGAAGCACCCGTTCTTGGCGCCGCCGCTGTGCGTGGGCGAGAGCGAGCTGGTGCAGGACACGCTGCGCGGGCGCGAGGATCTGCCGAGCTTCGTCGATCGGGCGGCGCTGCGGCGGACGCTGGACGCGCTGCCGGCGATGCCGCTGGCGGAGCGGCGGGCGCTCGATCCGGCGCTGATGTTGATCGCGAGCGCGACGATCTTGCAGCAGAGGTACCGGCTTTGAGCGAGATCGTGCTGGAGCGGCTGGCGCGGGTGGTGGCGCGGCGAGGGGCGCACGCGGCGATCGAGGAGGACGGGGCGAGCCTGAGTTATGCGGGGCTTTGGCGGTGGGCAGGGGCGATCGGGGCGGCGCTGCGGCGGCGTGGGGTCGGGGTCGGTGACCTGGTGGCGATCACAGCGCCGAAGTCGGCGGCGTATGTGGCGGCGATGTTGGGCGCTTGGTGGGCGGGGGCGGCGTTCGTGCCGGCGGGGGCGGAGCTGCCGCCCGGGCGACAGCGGGCGATCCTCGAGGAGGCGGCGCCGCGCTTGACGCTGGACCGCGGGTGGCTCGAGGGGCTGCGTGGTGATGATGTTGGTGATGGCGATGGTTGGGCGCGGGTCGGGCCGGAGGCGCTGGCGTATGTGGCGTTCACTTCGGGCAGCGGGGGGCGGCCGAAGGGGGTGATGATCGCGCACCGCGGGGTGGTCGGCCTGTTGATGGCGCAGATCGAGCTGTTTGAGCTGTCTGAAGAGACACGCTCGCTCTTGTTCGTGTCGACGGCGTTCGACGCGGCGATCTCCGACATCGGCACGGCGCTGCTGGCGGGAGGGACGCTGGTGATCGAGGCTGGGGTCGAGCGGCGCGCTGGCGAGGGGTTGCTGGCGGCGCTGGCGCGGCTGAAGATCTCGTATGTGGACCTACCGCCTGCGCTGCTGGCAGGTCTGGATCCGGGGCGGGGGTCGGCGGCGTTGTCCGCGTGCCTGAAAAATTTGAGGACGATCGTGATCGGCGGCGAGGTGTGTCCGGCGGCGGCGGTGCGAGCTTGGGCGGATCGTGTGCGCTTGGTCAGCGTGTACGGGCCGACGGAGGCGACGGTGTGCGCGAGCGCGGTGGTGTGTGATCGAGGGTGGCCCGGGCCGCTGCTGGGGGCGCCGCTGCCGGGGGTGATCATGGAGGTGGTCGACGGGGAGCTGTGGATCGGCGGCGATGGGGTGGCGATCGGCTATTTGGGGCGCCCTGAGCTGGACGCGCGCGGCTTCGTCTCGGTCGGCGAGGGGGGCGCGGCGCGGCGCTTCTATCGCACGGGGGACCGGGTGCGGGTGGGGGCGCTGGGCGAGCTGGAGTTCGTCGGGCGGGCGGACAGGCAGGTGAAGATCGGCGGGGTGCGGATCGAGCTGGATGAGGTGGAGGCGCGCCTCGGGGCGCTGCCGGGGGTCGTCGAGGCGGCGGTGGAGGCGCGGGCGGCCGGGCTCGTGGGGTTTGTGGCGGCGGAGGAGCCCGCGGCGCCGCCGAGCAAGACCTGGCTTCGAGGACAGCTTTTAAGAGATCTGCCGGCGGCGGCGATCCCTCGGCGCTTCGTTTGGCTGCGCGGGCGGTTGCCGCGGGGGGTGAGCGGCAAGATCGACCGGGGGGCGCTGGCGGGGCTGGAGGTGGAGGAGGGCGCGGCGGCGGCGGGCGCTTGGACGGGGGCGGCGGGGGCGTTGGCGGCGATCTGGCGGCGCGTGTTGGGGGTGGCGTCGGTGGCGTCGGAGGATCGTTTTGTCGAGCTCGGCGGGGACTCGATGAGCGCGCTGGAGGTGGTGGCGGCGGCGAGCGCGTGTGGGTTGGGGCTGAGCGGGGTGGAGCTGTTGAGCGAGGGGACGTCGTTTGGGGAGATCGTGCGGGGTATGGAGGGGGGCGGGGCGGATCTGCGCGCGCCGGCGGCCCTGCTGGCGGCGGTCGACGCGGTGGCCTCTTCGCGCATACCCCCCCAGGGGGCCGAGTATGCGCGCCCCAGAGAATATTATGATAGTTCCGCGGGCGGCGAGCGGCTGATCACGGGGGCGACGGGGTTCGTCGGCTCGGCGCTGCTGGGGGAGCTGCTGGCGAGGGGCGAGCAGGGGGTCGTTTGTCTGGTGCGGGCGGCCTCGGTGGAGGCGGCGTACTCGCGGCTGGCGGCGGCGCTGGCGGTGCACGAGCGGGCGCTGGATCGAGGCCGGGTGCGGGTGGTGCTGGGAGATCTGGAGCAGCGGCGCTTTGGGGTCGATGAGGCGACGTGGCGGGGGCTGTGTGAGCGGGTGGAGGTGATCGTGCACAGCGGCGCGCGGGTGCACTTGATGGAGACGTTTGAGGCGCTGGCGCCGACGAACTTGGGCGGTACGGCGGAGGCGCTGGCGCTGGCGCTGGCGGCGCGACGACGGCCGCTGCTGGCGCTGATCTCGACCTTGAGCGTCTTTGTCGGGGCCGAGCCGGCGGTGGCGGTGGCGCGCGAGGCGGACGATCGATCGGGGGTGGAGGGGCTGGTGGGCGGGTATACGCAGAGCAAGTGGGCGGCGGAGGCGCTGCTGCGGCGATTCGCGCCGCCGCTGCCGGCGCTGTGTGTGCGCCTTGGGTTGGTGACGGGTTCGAGCACGAGCGGGCGGGCCGGGCCGCGCGAGCAGCTCTCGCTGTTCTTGCGGGGGCTGGCGGCGTTGGGGGCGGCGCCGCGGGGGTTCTTTGAGGGGCTGCGGCTCGACGTGACGCCGGTGGACTATGTGGGGGCGGCGCTGGCGGAGCTGCTGGCTCGGCCGCGGGGAGAGGCTGGGATCGAGACGGTGCACGTGGCGAGCGAGCGGGGCGCGACGGGGGCGGCGCTGGTGGCGGCGCTGCGGGCGGAAGGGGCGGCGATCGAGGTGGTGGAGCCGGAGGAATTCTTGGCGCGCGGCGCTGAGGCGAGCGGGCGCTCGGCGTTGGCGGCGTTGGCGTATTTGTCGCTGTGCCGGCGCTTGCCAGGCGCGCACGCGGGGCTGCGCGGGTATGATCTGTTCTTGGCGACGGGCGTGCGGTCGTTTGTTGAGGCGCAGGACCGGCTGGCGGCGCGCTGCCCGGCCGCGGACGAGGCGCTGCTGCGCAGGTATGTGCGGGCGGCGCTGGCGGAGGGCCTTGAATGAGGCGAGGGTTGGTGCTCGGGAAATTTATGCCGCCGCACAGCGGACACGTGTTTTTGGTCGAATTTGCCAAGAACTACGCGGACGCGGTGACAGTGGTGGTGGGGTCGCTGGCGGCGGAGCCGATCCCTGGGGCGCTGCGGGCGCGGTGGATGCGGGAGCTCTTTCCGGAGGTGGAGGTGCTGCACTTGACGGACGAGAACCCGCAATCTCCCGACGAGGCGCCGAGCGAGGGGATCTTTTGGCAGATCTGGCGGACGAGCTTGTTGCGGATCATGGGGGCGCCGCCGGCGCTGGTGTTCGCTTCGGAGGGGTACGGGCGGCGGCTGGCGGCGGAGCTGGGGGCGGAGTTTGTGCCGGTGGATCCGGGGCGGGAGGCGCTGCGGATCTCGGGCACGGAGCTGCGCCGCGACCCGTGGCGACACTGGGCGCACCTGCCCCGCTGCGTGCGGCCGCACTTCCTCCGCCGAGTGAGCGTGTTCGGGCCGGAGTCGTGCGGGAAGACGACGCTGTGCCGCGACCTGGCGCCGCGCTTCGGCGGGGTGTGGGCGCCGGAGTACGCGCGCACCTGGCTGGAAGAGCAGCCTGGCCATACGGTCAGCCCGGAGGGGCTGCGGGCGATCGTGCGCGGACAGGTGGCGGCGGAGGAGGCGCTGGCGCGGGCGGCGGAGCGGGCGCTGATCTGCGACACCGATCCGCTGCTGACGGCGGTGTGGAGCGAGGCGCTGTTCGGGGCGGTGGATCCGTGGATCGCCGAGGCGGCGCGGGGGCGTCACTATGACCTGACGCTGCTGGTCGACGTGGACGTGCCGTGGGAGGCGGATCCGGTGCGCTACCTGGCGGAGGCGGGGCGGGCGGGGTTCTATGAGCGCTGCGAGGCGATCTTGCGGGCGCACGGGCGGCCGTTCGTGCGGATCCGGGGGAGCCGGAGCGAGCGCTTGGCGGCGGCGACGGCGGCGATCGAGGGGCTCGGGGCCCCAGGAGGTGGGTCCTAAACAATGACGCGCGGCGACGACGGCGTAGGGGCGCAGGAGCCCTGGTGGCAGGGGCTCTACGATGATCTGCTGGCGGAGATGCTGCTGGTGCGCGACGACCCGGCGGAGGTGACGGCGACGGTGGAGCTGCTGGTGCGAGCGCTGGAGCTGCAGCCAGGGGCGCGGGTGTTCGATCAGTGCTGCGGGATCGGCAGCTTGGCGCTGCCGCTGGCGGCGCGCGGCTTCGAGGTGGTGGGGGTGGACTTGATCGCGGGGTACGTAGAGCGCGCACAGACATGTGCGATGAGACAGGGCCTCTCGGCCAGGTTCTTCGCGGCGGACGCGTTCGAGTTCGTGCCGGCGCAGCGCTGTGACGGGGCGTTTAACTGGTGGACGAGCTTCGGCTACGCGGAGGCGGACGCGGAGAACGTGCGCATGCTCGCGCGCGCGCGCGCGGCGCTGCGGCCGGGCGGGCTCTTCTTGCTGGACACGATGAACGTGGCGGGGGTGCTGCGGGGCTTTCAGCCGCACGTGGTGCGCCGCCGCGAGACGCCGCGGGGGGAGGTGGTGCTGCTGCGGGAGAGCGAGCTCGACCTGCGCGGCGGGGCGATGAACAAGCGGTGGACGTACTTCTTGCCGGGGGGTGAGCGGGTGGTGCGGACGAGCCGGGTGCGGCTGTATATGCCAGATACGCTGGTGCGGCTGTTTGAGGCGGCGGGCTTCGTCGAGGTGGAGATCTTTGGCGACCTGGGCGGCGGGGCGCTGGCGCTGGAGAGCCCGCGCTGTCTGGTGCGCGGACGGGCGGCGGAGGCGGGGCGATGAGCGACGCGGGGCTGTTTTTTTCTAGGCAGGCGCCGGGGAGCGAGCAGGCGCTGCGCTCGGCTGTGTATGCGGGCGAGGTCTTTCAGCTCGCGGCGACGGCGGCGACGCAAGCGCTGGTGATCGACGCTCGCGCGGCGCTGGCGGCGGCGCTGGCCGACTGTGGGCCCGACCCGCGCGTGGCGGCGCGGGCGTTGTCCGGGGAGGAGTTCTTTCGGCGGATGGGGGCGCTGCGGCGGCTTTTTTATACGGATCCGCGCTTTCATGATCACCTGCGGGCGGTGGTCGCGGCGGCGGGGTTTTCTGTAAAAGATGTGGCGTTTGATCCGCTGCGGCTGCGGGTGGTCGACCACCTCGGGCATGAGAACCCGAGCGCGGCGGCGGTGTATTACCCGCACCGCGACACCTGGTACGGGCACCCTTCGGCGCTGATCGTCGGCTGGATCGCGCTGGATGATCTGCTCCCCGAAGAGACTTTTTGGTTCTTCCCAAGAAACTTCGCGGCGCCGGCGCCGAATGACTCGGAGATCTTTGACTACGACGCGTGGGTGCGGGACGGCTGGAGCCTGAAGATCGGCTGGCAAGACCCGGAGGCGGGGCGCCGGGCGCGGTACCCTCGGTTTACAGGGGCGACGCGGCCGGCGCCTGCGGTGGGGTTCGGCTGCGCGGCGGGGGAGCTGCTGCTGTTCTCGGGGGCGCACCTGCACGAGACCCGCAGCCACGCGCTCGGCCGGACGCGCTTCAGCTTGGACTTCCGGCTGGTGCACCTCGGTGACGCGGCGGCGGGGCGCGGGGCGCCGAACGTGGACGGGCGGGCGCGTGGGTCGGCGCTGGCGGACTATGTGCGCGGCGCTGTCGGGTGATTGTGGATCGTCGCGATGTCGCGCAGCATCACCGCCGATGATCCGCACCGCCGCTTACGCTACCACCGCCGCGACCGAGCCCTTGGGGCCCTTCACCATCGAACGCCGTGAGCCGGGGCCTCATGATGTTTTGATCGAGATCCTGTTCTGTGGGGTGTGCCACTCGGATCTGCACCAGGCGCGAGGGGAGTGGGGGAATTCGATCTATCCGATGGTGCCGGGGCACGAGATCGTCGGGCGGGTGCGGCAGGTGGGGGCGGCGGTGGCGCGCTGGAAGGTGGGCGACCGGGTGGGAGTGGGCTGTTTTGTCGACTCGTGTCGGCGCTGCTCGGCCTGCGAGGAGGGGGTGGAGCAGTACTGCGCCGAAGGCATGACGCTGACGTACAACGGGCTGGAGCGCGACGGGGTGACGTTGGCTCAAGGCGGGTACTCGAGCCAGATCACGGTGAACGAGGACTATGTGCTGCGGGTGCCGGAGACGATCCCGATCGAGCGGGCGGCGCCGCTGCTGTGCGCGGGGATCACCTGCTACTCGCCGCTGCGCTACTACGGGCTGAAGGCGGGCGACTCGCTGGCGGTGGTGGGGCTCGGCGGGCTGGGGCATATGGCGGTGAAGCTGGGGGCGGCGATGGGGGCGGCGGTGACAGTGCTCAGCCACTCGGCGAAGAAAGAGGCGGACGCGCGGCGGCTGGGGGCGCGCGATTTCATCGTGACGGACGCGCCGGAGGTGTTTGACGCGCACGCGGGGCGCTTCGACTTCATCCTCGATACGGCCTCGGCGAGCCACGACTACAACGCGTACCTGAAGCTGCTGCGCCGCGACGGGACGATGGTGCTGGTGGGCGCGCCCGAGCCGACGCCGCTGGCGGCGATGTCGCTGATCTTCCCGCGCAAGCGGCTCGCGGGGTCGCTGATCGGGGGGATCCGCGAGACGCAGGAGATGCTGGACTTCTGCGCGGCGCACGAGATCGCGGCGGACGTCGAGGTGATCAAGATCGAGGCGATCAATGAGGCGTATGAGCGGATGCTCCGCAGCGACGTGCGCTACCGCTTCGTGATCGACATGGCGAGCCTCGGGCCGGCGAGCGCGGCGCTGTAGTCTGTCTGAAGAGACAGGTGCGCGGGGGCGGCGACGGTCGCACCGGCGGGGCTTGCGTGAGGATCGGCGCCGGACCATGATCAGCGGCCTTGGCGCTGTTCACCGTCGCTAGTCTGCTCGGGTATGGGCTCGTGATCGCGTCCGCGGCGGCGCTGCGCGGGCGGCTCTTCGCGACCTTCGCGGGGGTGGTGCTCGGGATCCACACGCTCTCGGCGATCGCCCTGGTCGACGGCTTCGGCGCGCTGTGGCCGCTGTGGGTGGCGCTGCAGCTCGCGACCTGCCTGCACTTCCTCAGCCTGGCGCGGGCGCGGATGCGGCCGCTGTGGTGGCGGGCTCTGGTGAGTATGCCGGCGTCGTTCTTCGTGGCGGGGGTGTTTTTGGCGATCCCGTGGTCGCTGGCGGCGTCCTTCGGGCTGGAGCCGCTGGGGCTGTGGCTGCCGTTCGCGGCGGCTGGGGTGGGGCTGGTGGAGTCGATGTGGACGCGGCGTGAGGCGGTGGAGCTGCGGCTGGACGGGGTGGACGTGGGCGGCTCGGTGGTGCCCTACGCGGGCGGGTGGTCGCGTGGGCGCGCGGGCGCGGGCGAGGACGCGGCTTCGGCGCTGACGATCGTGCAGATCACAGATCCGCACTTGGGGCCGTTTATGTCGGAGGCGCGGCTGAAGGGGATCTGCGCGCGGGCGGCGGCGCAAGAGCCGGACCTGATCCTGCTCACGGGTGACTTCTTGACGATGGAGTCGCACGCGGACCCAGCGGTGCTGGCGCGGGCGCTGGCGCCGCTGGCGCGGCTGCGCGGGCGGGTGTTCGCGTGCTTGGGGAATCATGATCACGAGGCGCCAGAGATCGTGGCGCGGGCGCTCGCAGGCGCGGGGGCGCGGCTGCTGGTCGATGACGCGGCGGTGGTGCAGACGCGGCTGGGGCCGGTGCAGATCCTCGGCTTCGACTTCGTGTGGCGGGATCGGGCGGCGCACCTACAAAGGGTGCTCGAGCGGCTGCCGCGGCCGGCAGGGGCGCTGCGGCTGGCGCTCTTGCACGATCCAGGGGCTTTTAAGCACCTGCCGGCGGGGGCGGCGGATCTGGTGTTCTCCGGGCATACCCACGGGGGACAGGTGGGGCTGGTGAGCGTGGGGCTGGGCTGGACGGTGCTGCGGTCGTTGTCTTCGATCCCCGATCACGGGCTGTGGGCGCGGGGGCTCGATCGGTTGTATGTGCACCGCGGCACCGGACACTACGGCTTCCCCGTGCGGGTGGGGGTGCCGGCGGAGGAGTCGGTGATCCGCTTGGTTTGGGGGTGATGGTGGGAGCGATGGCTGCCTAGGGGCGGCTCGGATGCCGCAGACGAGGCCGCTGCCCTGTGACCCGAAGCAGGCCGCAGATCAGCTGCGACGCAGCGATCCGGCGATGCGCCGGCTGGTGACGCGGCCGATCGTGCCAGTGGCATGATCGCGATCGGCGCCGGCGAGCGGGCCGCAGGTCAGCGCTCGGCCTGCGACTCGTGGCTGGGGCGGCCGCGGGCGAGCTTGCGCTGCAAGGAGCGCCGGTGCATGCCGAGGCGGCGGGCGGCCTCGGAGATGTTGCCCTGGCAGTCCGTGAGGACTTGTTGGAGGTGCTCCCACTCGAGCTCGTCGAGGGGGCGCGGGTTGCTGGCCTGCGGGGCCTCGACGAGGGTGGAGGCCTGGCGCTGGAACGACGCGAGCAGCTCGTCAGGGTCGGCGGGTTTGGTGAGGTAGTAGACGGCGCCGAGCTTCACGGCCTCGATGGCGGTGGCGATGCTGCCGTAGCCGGTGAGCACGACGATGGCGATCTTGGGGTCGACCCGCTTGAGCGCGACGAGCAGCTCCAGGCCGCTCTTGCCGGGCATTCGCAGGTCGATGACCGCCTTGCGCGGACCCCAGGCCTCGGCCTCGGAGAGGGCCTCTTCGTAGTTGTGGGCGACCACAGCCGCGTAGCCGCGCCGACGGAGGGCGCTGGCGAGGGCGTTGCAGAACGCCTTGTCGTCGTCGACGACGAGCACGGTCTCTCTCTCAGTCGCGGCCGGCGCTGTGTCTGCCATGAGAACGTCCCTCTGCACGATAACCTGCCCTGAGGTCACCGCGGCGGCAAGTCGCGTCGGTCGATCTCCGCGAGATCAGGCGGTCGGAGGGGGGCGCGCGGGAATGTTCGGGGCCGGTCGATGGGTGAGCGGGAAGCGCATCTCGACGGCGGTGCCGCCGCCAGGCTCGGAGCGGAGCGACAGCGCGCCGCCGAGCTGGCGGAGGTGAGCGCGGGCGAGGTAGAGGCCGAGGCCCATGCCCTCACCCTCCGGTTTGGTCGAATAGAAGGCGTCGAAGGCGGCGGCGGCCTCAGCGGGGCTCATGCCGACGCCGTCGTCGGTGATGGTGATCTGCGCCTCGGCGCCGCTGAGGTCGAAGGCGATCTGCACGCCGCGGGCGCCAGGGCGGCGGCGGCAGGCCTCGGCGGCGTTGGCGAGCAGCTCGCGGAGGATCTGGCCGAGCACCTCGCGCGGTTGGGCGCAGCGGGGGGCCTCGGCGGTGAAGGAGGGGCTGCGCTGGACGGTGAGCTGGAGCCCGGCGGGCGGGGGCGGCAGCTCGTCGGCGAGCTGGGCGAGCGGCCAGGTCTCGACGACGGCGCCGATGTCAGGGATCCGCAGCTCGGGTGAGGCCATCTTGCCCAAGATCTGCTTGCAGCGGGCGAGCGCCTCGCGGATCGCGTCGGCGGCGTCTCCGCGCTCGTGAGGCTCCATGGTCTCCAAGTCGGCGGCGAGCATGCTGATAGTGCCGAGCGGGGTGCCGAGCTCGTGGGCGGCGCCGGCGGCGAGGGTGCCCATGGCGGTGAGGTGGCGGTCTTGGGCGGCCCTCTCGCGGAGGTGGGTGAGCTCGGCGCGCTGGAGGGCGAGCGAGATCGCGATCCGGTGGACGAAGTAGGTGATCAGGAGGCCAGAGATGCCAAAAGCGACCCACATGCCGCGGATGTGCGCGTTGAAGTCGTGGTGGGCGTGGGCGTGGGCGGCGGCGGGCGTCCAGGCGAAGAGGCCGGCGAAGCAGAGGGAGCAATAGGCGGCGAGCGCCCAGGTCCAGCGCGGGGTGACCTGCGTGGCGAGGGTGATCGGCACGAAGTACATGACGGTGAAGGCGTTGCCGACGCCGCCGGAGAGGGCGAGCAGGGCGGTGAGCGCGGTGGCGTCGATGAGCAGGCTGGCGCCGGCGATGTTGAGGGTGGCGCGCCGGCGCGCGAGCACGAGGCGCTGGAGCAGCACGTTGAGGGCGGCGAGCGCGATCATCACGGTCGCTGTGCCGCGCGGCTCCGGCGGCGGCGGGAACCACGAGGTGATCTTGGCGAAGGCGGCCGGGCTGAAGAGCTGGATCGCCCAGCCGATGGCAACCAGCGCGAGCAGCACCCAGCGGGCGGTCACGAAGGTGCGAAGGGCGATCTCGGCGGCGCGACGCTCTTCATCCATACGCGGACTCTGCCACGAGCCGGCGAGGGGCGGTGACCTCGGCGAGCGCGCGGCGCCGGGGGCGAGCCGCAGGGTAGATCCAGTGCGGGGGAGGCGCAGCTCGCAAACGCGGAGGATCGGGGCGAGGTGGCGGCGGCTCGTGAGGCGCGTCAGGGCGGCTTGGCGAGCACCTGCGCTATTCGAGGCTGGCGGCGATGAAAGCGGCGATCCACTCGCGGTAGTCGACGCCGGCGACCGCGGGTAGATCGCTGTGGGTCGCGCCAGGGATCATGTGGAGGGTGAGCGGGCCTGAGGCGCGCTCGGCGAGCATCTCGGCGTGGCGCGGGACGATGAAGGTCTCGTCTTCGCCGTGGAGGATCATGGTCGGTGTGCCCTCGAGGGCGGCGATCTTGGCGCAGTTGTCGAAGCGATGCTCGCTGAGGAAGGCGGCGGAGAGGCCGAGGAAGGTGCCGTCTTGGACGAGGGCTTCGACGCTGCAGAAGGCGGCCTCGCTGATGACGGCGCGCGGGCGAGGGCCGTCGCCGCGCACGCCGCGGGCGGCGAGCTCGAAGGTGGGGGCGGCGCCGAGGGAGAAGCCAAAAAAGATCAGGGCGTCAGGGTCGTAGCCGGGCAGGGTGGTCAGCTCGGCGAGGGCGGCGGCGGCGTTGGCGTAGACGCTGGCCTCGTCCGGCTCGCCGGTGGAGAGGCCGTAGCCGGGGTAGTCGTAGATGAGCACGTTGTAGCCGAGCGACCACATCAGCTCGACGCGCTCCCAGTAGTGGCCGAGGTTGCGGTAGTTGCCGTGGCTGTAAAAAATGGTGGCGAGGGCGTCGGGGCGGTGGGCGTAGACGTAGTGAAGATCGCGGCCCTCGACCTCGATGAGGCCCTCGATCCGCCACCGCGGGCCGATCGTAGAGGGGTGGAGGGGGGTGAAGGCGCCCTCTAGGTCGGGATCGGGGGGGTCGGCGTCCCACTCGTAGGCGTCGACGGGGGCGCCGTTGTAGAGGAATCCGTCGATGCTCATGCAGCCATGACTCAAAAGACATGTCGCAAGAGCCACTTTTATGGAGGAGGCGGAGCTCATCGGTGGAGGCCCCCGAAGCGGACGCGGTAGCCGAGGTGGAGGGCGAGGGCGCCGCGGCTCGTGGTGTAGTCGACGACGGCGTTGTTGTCCTCCCAGGGGTTGGTCCAGCCGGCGTGCAGGGCGAGGCCGTGCTGGCGCGGCTTGCCGCGGGATGGGAGGAGGAATTCGGCGCCGAGGAAGGGTGTGGTGAAGAGCGGCGGCTTGCCCTCCGGGGCCCGAAATTGGGCCGCAGAGGTGACGCCGCCGTAGAGGCTAAGCCACCGGGTGAGGGGGGCGCCGAGGTGGAGGCCGACCTCGGGGAGGGCGCGGGCGGCGGGGGCGTCGTCGAGGTCGCCGAGGATAAAGAGGCGCGCCGAGGTGGCGACGGCGAGGCCGCGAGGGCGGCGGTAGAGCTGAAAATTGGCGGCGAGATCCATGGCCCAGAGCGAGAAGGCGGTGGCGGTGAGGTTGAGGTTGCCGTCGAGGTCCATCCAGTCGGTGAGGCCGACGCGACCGCCGAGGTGGAGGTTGGGGGCGGGGATCGGGGCGCCGAGGTTCTGGAAGACGGGGCCGCCGAGGGCGGCGCGGAGCTCGTAGTTGCCGGCGCCTAGGGTGCGGGAGAGGTTGGCGGGGGCGCAGGCGACGGCCGCGAGGGCGCAGGTGAGGGCGCAGGCGTGGGCGCTCAAGCTCGCGGTTCGCCGCTCCATCGCCGTGAGCGTACGTGCAAAGGCGGGGCGGTTGAAACGCGCAAGATCGCGCGGTCTGTGAGGTGGCCCTTCGGTCAGGTACTAGCGAGGCCGTCGACGCGCGCGGCGGCGAGCCTCGGCGACCTCGGGGCGGCGCGTGCGCCGGGGCGCGGCGCTCGGAGGTCACAAAAAAAGACCCTCGCCGCCGAGCTGCGGCAGCGAGGGCCTCGCGCGTGACAGCGCGGCGCGGGCTCGCCTACAGCTCGTGGGTCACGTCGACGTCGCGGACGACGGCGCCGACGAAGGTCGTAGTGGTCACGCAGGAGCTGATCGGGCAGCCCTCGCCGGAGCAGGTGTAGGTGTTGGTGTAGGTGCCGTCGACGGCGCCGCCCTTGAGCTCCATGGTGACGTCGTGCTCGGTGACCTCGGTGCGGCGGCTGTCGCCGACGACGGTGAGGTCGGTGTCGGTGGCGGCGAAGGAGAAGGCGCTGCCGTCCTTGCTGCCGGGGATCGAGACGGGGCCCCACTCGAGCCAGAAGGACTCCTTGTCGCTCGGGAAGATCGCGATCGTGCTGCCGGCGCGCACGTTGATGTCGTCGTCCACGACGTCCGGATCTGGCATGTTCATGAAGTAGCAAGAGTCGGAGAGGCTGGAGTCGGCGACCGCGAGGCGGATCACCGTGTACTTGCCAGCGCCGACGTCGCAGCCGAGGGCGGCGGTGAGGATGAAGAGCGGGAGGAGCTTGCGCATAAGTTGAGCGAGGCTTATCGCGCGCGGCGCGTGCCTGTCAACGGCGCGGGGGTTGACCCCAGGCGGGCGCGCCGCCAACAATCCGCGCCGAGGGCACCAAGTGAGCGGCTTCGACTACGTGATCATCGGCGGCGGCTCAGCCGGCTGCGTGGCCGCGGGCCGCCTCGCGGCGGACGGGCGGCGACGCGTGCTGCTCCTAGAGGCAGGTGACCCAGCGGCGCGGAACCCGGAGACGCTGCGCGCGGACGGCTACCGGGAGGCGTTCATCAACCCACGCTTGATGTACGAGCGCTTCTCGACGCCGCAGCCGGGGTGCGGCGGGCGATCGATCTTCTTGGGCACGGGGCGCGGGCTCGGCGGCAGCGGCTCGATCAACGCGATGGTCTACCTGCGCGGCTCGCGGGCCGATTATCGCGAGTGGGCGACTCCAGGCTGGTCGTGGGAGGCGGTGGCGGCCGACTTCGAGGGGCTGGAGGCGGCGCTGGACCTGCACCAGCGGCCGCCGACAGAGTTCACGGAGGCGTGCGTGCTGGCGGCCGAGCACGCGGGGTTTCATCGGCTGGAGGACCTCGACGGGGGGGCGCTGGTGGGCGGGCTCGGCTACGAGCGGATGAATTTCTCGGGGGCGCGGCGCCGCAGCTCGTACGTGGCGTTCGTCGAGCCGCTGATGCACCGCGGAAACCTGGTCGTCGAGACAGGTGCGAGGGTTCAGCAGATCCTCTTCGACGAGCGGCGCCGCGCGGTCGGGGTGCGCTATACGATCGGCGAGGCGGTCCGGGTGGCGACGGTGCGCCGCGAGGTGGTGCTGGCGGCGGGGGCGCTGGAGTCGCCGAAGTTGTTGATGCTGTCGGGGATCGGCCGCCAGGAGGAGCTGCGGCGCCACGGGATCCCGGCGGTGGTCGAGGCGCGCGCGGTGGGCGCGGGGCTGCGTGACCACCCGAACGTGACGCTGTTCTTTCGCAGCCAGGCGGCGGTCGACTGCGACTATCCGCAAATTTATGGGTTCCACCGGGTGAACCCGGCGAGCCCGCTGCCGCCTGACCAAGCGGACACGTGCTTCGTGATGTACCCGGCGCGCTCGTCGATGCGCGAGGCGACGATGCGGATGCTGCCGACGATGGCGCTGTCGCCGAGGTTGTACCGAACGACGCCGCTGCCGGCGCTGCTGCGGGCGGCGGTGCGGGCCGGCTTCGCGGCGCCTGGGGCGCGCGGCTTCGTCGAGCGGCTGTACGGGATCGTGGTGATCTTGGGGAAGCCGCGCAGCCGCGGGTCGCTGCGGCTGGCGTCGACGGACGCGGCGGCGCCAGCGATCATCGACCCGGCCTACTTCGACGACCCGGAGGACATGGAGACGATGCTGCGCGGGGTCGCGCTGGCGCGGCAGATCGCGGCGGCGCCGCCGCTGCGCCGCTTCGGCAGCCGCGAGCTGCTGCCGGGGGCCCAGAGCCGCTCGCAGGCGGCGCTGCGGGCGTTTATCCGCAGGCAGGCGATGACGACGTACCACTTCGCGTCGACGTGCAGGATGGGCGAGGACGCCGGGGCGGTGGTGGACGCGCGGCTGCGGGTGCGGGGGGTGCAGGGGCTGCGGATCGCGGACGCTTCGGTGATGCCAGGGGTGCCGGTGTCGGCGCTGAACGCCCCGAGCATGATGATCGGCTGGCGGGTAGCTCGTTTCTTAGCAGAGGAAGAAGGAGAGGACGGCGACGTCAAGGCGCTTAGCTGACGGCGTCGCGGCCGAGGCTGGAGTAGACGTCCTCGAGATCGGAGCGGATCTTGGACATCGAGAGGACGTCGACGTCGGCGAGCACGAGCTCGCGGAGGAGCGCGACGGCGCGATCATCCCCGCCGTGCACGCGCACGCGGATGAGGCCGCGATCGCTGGTCTCAGGATCAGGGGCGGGCTCTCCCTTGGTGAGCGGGCGGATCGACTCGATGAGGCCCTCGCGGGCGCGGAGCAGGGCGAGGGCGCGCTGGAGGCCGCGGGTGACCTGGATCTCGTGGACCCTCCGGGTGACCTCGTAGCGATCGATGACCTCGTCGACGCCGCCGTGGACCTCGAGGCGGCCGCGCTGGATCACGGCGACGGCGTCACAAAAGCCGTCGAGCTCGCGCAGGATGTGGCTGGAGATGACGATGGTGACGCCGCCGTCGGCGACGCGGCGGAGGATCTCGCGGAGCTGGCGGCGAGCGAGCGGATCGAGGCCGTCGGCGGGCTCGTCGAGGAGCAGCAGCTCGGGCTCCTGGACGAGGGTGCGGGCGATCGCGAGGCGCTGACGCATGCCCTTGCTGAGCTCGGAGATCCGGGCGTCGGCCTTGCCGGCGAGGTCGAAGAGGGCGAGCAGCTCGTCGACGCGGGCGGCGGCGGCGGCGTCGGGGAGGCCGTAACACTCGGCGAAGAAGCGGAGGTAGCCGGCCGCGCTCATCTGCGGGTAGAGGCCGGTGCCGTCGCCGAGGAAGCCGATCCGCTGGCGGATCGCGTAGCGATCCTCCCAGGCGTCGACGCCGTCCCACAAGACGCGGCCGCGGTCGGGGCGCTGGAGGGTGGCGAGGATCCGCAGGGTGGTGCTCTTGCCGGCGCCGTTGGGGCCGATCAGCGCGAGCACTTGGCCGCGCAAGGCGGTGAAGGTGAGGCCGTGCACGGCGTCGCGGACGCCGTCGTAGGAGTGGTGGAGGTCGATGCACTGGATCTGTTGCATGAGACGATTGATCTGGGAGACGCCGGAGGGCGGGTGTTGGTTCCGGCTGATCCAGGTTATGGTTGCCCGAGGTCGATGCCGAAGTCGCGCTTATCTTCGCTCCTGGGCGCCGCGGCGCTCTCCCTCTCGCTCGTCGCGCCGCTGCTGCCAGGCTGCCAGCGCGGCAAAGCGCCGCCCGACGCGCCGGCAGAGCAGCCGCGGGCGGGCGGCGACGCGGTTGGCCTTCCGGCGTTCGATGTGAGCGACCCGGCGGCGCCCGAGGGCCGGGCGGATGTGCCACACGAGCGCTTCTTCGTCGAGGTGGGGGACGCGCCGACGCGGGGGCCCGCGGACGCGCCGGTGACGATCGTGGCCTTTTATGACTTCGAGTGCGCGTACTGCGAGCGCGGTCACCAGACGATCCAGGCGATCGAGGAGCTGTACGCGGGCAAGGTGCGGGTCGCGTATAAGGCGTTCCCGCTCGACTTCCACAGCCAGGCGCTCGCGACCGCGCTGCTGGTCCGCAGCGCGCACGCGCAGGGGAAATTTTGGCCGCTGCACGACTTTCTGTTCGCGCAAGAGAAGATCGATCTGCGCCGGCGTGACGACTACGCGCGGGCGGTGGGGCTCGACGCGGCGCGGCTGACCCAAGACGTGGAGTCGCTGCGCTTCGCGGGCTCGGTGGCGCGAGACATGCGAGAGGGGCACCGGGTGGGGGTGCGCGGGACTCCGGCGTACTTCATCAACGGGCGGGCGCTGAGCGGGGCGCGGCCGCTGGGGGAGCTGCGGGCGGTGGTGGATGAGGAGCTGGCGCTGGCCGAGCAGTGGCGCGGGCAGGGCGTGGCGGCGGGGTCGGTGTATGCGCACGCGCTGGCGGGGGCGTTCCGCTCGGTGCAGTACTCGCAACGAAAGGGGCCGCGGCCGGATCTGCTCTACCCGGTGCCGATCGGCGCGTCGCCGCAGCGCGGCGATCCGCTAGCGCCGGTGACAGTGGTGGCCTTCACCGACTTCGAGTGCCCGTACTGCGCTCGCGGCAATGAGACGCTGGAGGCGGTGCGCAGGCGCTTCGGGGCGGAGCTGCGGGTGGTGTTCAAGCACCTGCCGCTGCCGTTCCACGCGCAGGCGTTCCCGGCGGCGCGCGCGGCGATGGCGGCGGGCGAGCAGGGGAAATTTTGGGAGATGCACGACCTGCTCTTCGCCGCGAAGTCGCTCGATGAGGCGAGCCTGATGGCGATGGCGCGCGAGCTGAAGCTCGATGTGCGGCGCTTCAAGGCGGCGATGGAGTCGGCCCGCTTCGATGAGGCGATCGCTGGGGATCTCGAGCTGGCTCGGACGATCGGGCTGCGCGGGACGCCGGCCTATTTCGTGAACGGTCGGCCGATCGGCGGGGCGGTGGGCGAGCTGGAGATGAGCATCGTGGTGCAGGCAGAGCTCGAGCGGGCGAAGGCGCGGCTGGCCGCCGGAGCGGCGCGTGAGGGGCTGTATGAGGCGCTGATCTCGAGCGAAGAGTGAGGGCTCGCCGCGGGCGCCCGGCTGTCTCGGCGGGAGACAACGGTTGGACCGGGTTCGCGGGCGCGTGATAGCGTGGCGGCGATGAACGAGCGAGATCTGCCGGAGCCGCTGCGTCGGCGGCCTGAGGCGCGCCCGTTCAGCGTGGAGGACCTGGTGCGCCGGGTGATCGACGGGCAGATCCGGGTGCCGGACTTCCAGCGCGGGCTGAAGTGGACCGCCAAGGACGTGCTGGAGCTGCTGGATAGTATTTATAGGGGCTTCCCGATCGGCACGTTGCTGCTGTGGCAGCGGCCGGCGGAGGCGGAGAAGCTCCTTTATGGCTCGGTGGAGGTCGACGCGCCGGCGCGGAGCGACGCGTTGATGGTGGTAGATGGCCAGCAGCGGGTGCGGGCGCTGACACAGGCGCTGGCGGGGGCGGGACACCCGACCGAGCCATTCGCGGCGTTCTTTGATGTGAGCGCGGGGAGGTTCGTACGGTTGCACAAGCGTGACCGACCGGGTCCGCACCTCATCCCGCTCACGGAGGTGCTGGACTCGGCGCGACTGATCGGGTGGCTCATCGAGCGCGAGGCGCCCGCGCCTGAAGCGGTGAAGACGGCGGCGATCCAGCTCGGGAAGCGGATCCGTGAGTATGAGATCCCGGCCTATTTGGTAGTGACGGATGATGAGGACGCTGTGCGGCAGATCTTCCGCCGCGCGAACGATACCGGCCGGAAGATGCAAGAGCACGAGGTGTTCGACGCGATCCAGCGGCGACGGGCGGGGCAGTCGCCCGCCAACCTGCGGGAGCTCGCGGCGTCGCTCGAGGTGAGGTACAGCTTCGGCGGACCGGACGAGGCGACGTTGTTGCAGATGCTCCAGGCGATCCGTGGGGTCGACGCGACGAAGGAGCGGGTCCCTGAGCTGGGCGAGCAGGCGCACGCGCTGCTGGTGACGCTGGAGCGCAGCGCGGCGGCGGCGATCTCGTTCCTGCGGCGCGAGGCGAAGATCCCGCACCGCTCGTTGATGCCGTATCAGCTGCCGCTGCTGGTGCTGGCGCGCTTCTTCGCGCGTTTTCCAGCGCCGTCGCCGCGCTCGATCGAGCTGTTGGCGCGCTGGCTGTGGCGAGGGGCGCTGACCGGCGCGCACACGGGGGCGACGATCGCGACGCGGCGGATGTTGGCGGCGATCGAGGAGGACGAGTTCGCCGCGCTAGAGGGGCTGATGGCGCAGGTCCCGTGGTTCTCGGCAGACGTGGGAGATGTTGTCGCTCCGTTCGCTTGGCAGACGGCAGGATCGAAGATCTTGACGCTGGCGTTGCTCGATCTGGAGCCGCGAGACCTGCGCGATGGCTCACCTGTGACGCCTGCGACGGGCGGCGGCGCGCCGGAGTCGAGCTGGCAGCGGTTGGTGCGCAAGGTGGTCGATCGGCCAGGTGCAGGGCTCGCGAATCATGTGCTGCATCGGCCCTGTCGCCAGGGGATGGCGCGGGCGATCGCCGCCTGCAATGCGCCGGTGTGGTTGGCGTCGCACGCGATCTCGGAGGACGCGCGGCGGGCGCTGATGTTCGGTCGCGAGGACGACTTTTTGCAGATCCGTTCGGCGCTGCTGCGTGAGGTGGTGGGGGCGTTCGTGGCGCGGCGCGCGGGGGTCGATGAGATCGACGGACCAGCGCCGGAGGAGCTGCTGGAGTGGGGCCTCGAATGAGCCTGGAGCTCGAGATCTCCCTGGAAGAGACGCCGGTGGGGCGGCTCATCCGTGGCGAGGACGGACAGGTCCGCCTGCGCTTCTTGAGCTCGTATGTGGAGGCGGCGCGGCGGCCGCTGTTGAGCTTGTGGTACCTCGGCAAGCTGCGCGGGCCCGCGGAACCGGAGCCGCGGGTGCCGGCGTTCTTTCAAAACTTGCTGCCGGACCCGGACGGCCCGCTGCGAGCGATGGTGGTGGAGGCCGCGGGCGCGCGGGATGACCAAGAGATGCGGCTTCTGGCGTTCCTCGGCGAGGATCTGCCTGGCGCGGTGCGAGTGGCGGCGGCGGGCGAGATCGCGGGTGAAGCCCCGTATCCGCCCGGCCCCCAAGCGCGCCGGCTGGATGAGGCGCCGCTGCGCTTCTCGCTCGCGGGGGTGCAGCTCAAATTTTCGATGGTGCGGGAGGGCAAGGGGCTGACGGTGCCGGCGAGCGGGCGGGGCGGCGACTGGATCGTGAAGCTTCCAGACGCGCAATTCGACGGGGTGCCAGAGGCCGAGTACACGGTGATGCAGTGGGCACGAGCGTGCGGGATCGAGGTGCCAGAGCTCGAGATCGTGGGTATGGCCCAGCTCTCGGGGCTCCCAGCGGCGCGGGGGTCGACGACGGGATCTTCGTTGTGCCTGGCGGTCCGACGCTTTGATCGGGGGCCCGAGGGGCGACGGATCCACATTGAGGACTTCGCGCAAGTGTTCGGGCGAGCGCCGTTTCAGAAGTACAACAAGGAGCTGCCCGCGGGGGCTCGGCCGATCGGCTTTGAAGACCTGGCGCGGGCGGTGGCGGTGTATACACCCGACGATCGGCGGGAGATGGTGCGCCGGCTGGTATTTATGGCGCTGTCAGGGAACGCGGACGCGCACCTGAAGAATTGGTCGTTCATCTATCGCGACGGGCGGCGGCCGCGGCTGGCGCCGTCGTATGATCTGGTGCCGACGATCGCGTTCCCGGGGACAGATGATCAGCTCGCGCTGCCGCTCTTCGGGGCGGCGAGCTTCGAGTCGGTCACGCTGGCGAGCTTCGAGCGGTTAGGCGCGGCGCTGAAGCTGCCGCCCGAGCAGGTGAGGATGTGGGCGCGTGAGGACGTGGCGCGGACGATGGACGCGTGGGCGTCGATCGGCGGGCTCGAGATGGAGGTGCGGATGGCGATGACGCGGCACCACGCGCGGCTGCGTCGACAGGGGCTCCTGAGCGAGACGGCGGGGTCGTAGCGCGATCGCGCGAAATTGAAGCGGCCCGCGCTCCTTCGCCGGAGGCGGGCCTTCGGGCGGCGTCAGGACGGCGCGGCTTAGCCGAAGATCGGCAGGTCTTCGGCGAGCAGGGGGAACTTGGTGTCGACGGGGGTGCCCGCGACGCCGGTGAACTTGCGAAACGCCTTGTGGATGTGCTTGAACTTGATCTGGAGGCCGGTGTCGTCCTCGAGGACGTCGAGGGTGGCGGGGTCGACGTACTTGGGGAGCTGCTTGTCCTCGGTGGTGGCGCTGATGACCCGATCGCCGCCGACGACGCCGCCGTCGCCGCTGAGCACCATCATCGAGGAGACCGGCCAGTGATCCTTGCCGTCGGTCGGCAGGGGGCCGTTGTAGCCGTTGCCGCGGCCGAAGTCGGAGCCTACGACGATGACGATCTTGTCGAGGAGGCCGAACTCGATCGCCTGCTCGAGCACGTAGTGGACGCCGTACAGGAGCTTGGCGAGCTGGCGCACCTGCGCGGTGTCGTGGCTGGCGTGGGTGTCGAAGCCGCCGATCTCGATGTTGGCGGAGACGGCGAGGCCGGCCTGGAAGGCGGCGAGGCTGAGCTGGGTCTGCTGCATCATCCGCTGGAGGTCGCTGTTGGCGAGGCTGCCAGGCAGGGTGACGAGGGTGGGCAGGGCGACCGTGGAGAGGGTGTCCATGTTGTTGCGGGCGATGAAGAGCTGGTTGGCGGCCCGCTTGATCCGCGGGAGGTGCTCGGCGGCGACGTAGTCGGTGAGGCGCTCGGCCTGCACCGTGGCGATCCGCGCGGCGGTGTCTGGGTGGTGGTAGAAGGGGCCCTCCGGCTTGGTGACGTCGATGAGGTTGGGGCTGGCGATCTTCTGGAAGGCGGCGACGCTGGTGAGGCGGGTGACCGGCAAGAGGTTGCCGCTGTTGGCGTAACCACCGCTGTTGATGAAGGCTAGCGGGTGATCCGGCGCCTTGGCGGCGGCGACGAGGGCGGCGAGCGACGGCAAGGTGCGCTCTCCCGTGCCGCTCCAGGCGGTCTGGACGCCGCGCTCGTGGTTGTTGGTCTCGGTGTTGATTCCGTTGATGACGAGGGTCTGGGCGCCGTGGGCGGTGAAGAACTCCTGCGGGCTCCAGAGGTACGGATCGGCCTCAGGGCCGAGGCCGAGGGCCGCGGCGCTGACGGCGATCGGCGCGTAGGGGGAGGTTGCCGACCTTGTGGGTGTCGGGGTTGTAGTTGTAGATCCGATTAAAGAGACCCATCGGCTTCGGATCGCAGAAGTACGCGGGGTCCCACCCGCCGCGCGCGCTGACGAAGACGTAGTAGGGGCCCTTGTAAGGGTTGAAGGCGGCCTTGGCGGTGCGCGAGGGCAGAGCGACGGCCAGACCAGACATTGCGGCGATGTTGAGGAAATCTCGGCGATTCATGGCTGAACTCCTGGGAAATTCGCGTGGTCAGGGCGTCGCTTACTCGTAGAGGAAGTCGTAGTCGGCGAGCAGGGAGGCGAGGACGGCCATCCATGCGCGCACGGTGTAGTTGGGGTCGGTCTTGATCTGGAGCTCGACGGGCACCGCCTCGCCGGTGACCGGGTTCTTGAGCCCCTGGCAGGTGCTGACGAGGTTGACGGTCTCGACTTGGGCGTCGATGTTGTCGAGGCCGGCCTGCCAGGTGTCGAGGAAGAGCTCGTAGCTGCGCGACAGCTCGGGGTCGCTGAGGGGGAGGTCGCGGCCGAGGATCTGGCGGTGGAGGTGCTGGATGTTGGCCTTGATCTCGGCCCCAGAGACGTCAGGGGTGTCGATCAGCTCGACCATCGGGAAGAGGACGCGCTGATCGGCCTCGCGGGTGAAGTCGTAGGCGGTGGCGAGGCAGGCGATCTCGTTGGCCATGCGCGCGGCGACGCTGGCCATCACGGCGTTGACGTCGCTGAGGCGCTCGGTGATCTCGTTGGAGTCCATACCACCGTAGAGGATCCGGTAGTCGGTGCGCAGGAAGTCGAGCTTGTCGCTGCGGATCCAGCGGATCCCGCCGAGCACCGCGCCGATCTTGTTGGCGAGGAGCTCGGGCGGGGAGAGGCGGGCGGTGCCGACGGCGCCGAGCTCGGCGGCCCGCTGCGCGCTGGGCGGGGACTTCATGCCGCGGGCGCGGAAGTAGGGGGTCATGATGACCTCGCGGATCACGACCTTGAGGTTGTGATCCGCGGCGACGAACTTGTCGGCGATCGCCCGGAGGATGATGTCCTGGGTCTCCCAGGCGGTGAGCTGGCCGGCGTAGTCGGCGGCGCCGCTGTCGGTGGGGTACTGGAGCGCGCGCTGGCCGGTGAGCGCGCGGTACATCGTGTAGACGACGCTGAGCTTGAAGCGCGGGTCGTGGGCGACGCGATCGGCGAGCCAACGGATCCCGGTGGGGAACTCGGTCGGCGGCATGAGCTCGTTGAGGTAGCCGGGGTTGAACATCTCAGGGAACCACACCGGCGGGTCGAGGAGCAGCTCCTGATCGTTCTCGTTGAACATCTGGAAGGCGCCCGCGAGCGGGTCGATGAGGCGGTGACACTTGGAGCAGTCAGGGTTGTTGCGGGTGGGGTTGAAGATCTGCGAGCCGGCGTCGGGGTCGATCGCCTGGCTGGCGAGCGCGAGGATGTTGGTCGCGAGGAAGTGATCAAAGATGACGCCTGCGCGGTGGCGGTTGCGGTTGGTCTTGGTGGTCGGGAAGCGGTTGAGCCACATCGGCGAGGTGAGGATCCCGGCGTGCGGCCAGGGCACGTCGACGCCCTTGCGCTTGACCGTGAGCGTGCCCTCTTGCAGCTCGGTCTTGTCGTTCGGGTCGCTGAACTTGACGTCGACGCCGTAGATAAAGGCCGAGTCCGGGGTGAAGACGGTGTAGTCGGCGGTGAGGATCTGGGTGAAGGGGCGATCGTTGCGGACGATGTAGTTGATCAGGTCGAGCGGCTCGCGGGCGACGGCCTGGTTGATCCGCACGCGGTCGGCGGTGGGCAGCATCGCGTCGTTGTTGACGAAGGGGGTGCGCGCCGGCCAGTCGTTGTTGTTGAGCACAGCAGCGGCGGCGTTGGCCGAGCCGTTGGCGTAACGATCGGTGAGGAAGACGTCGTTGAAGAGGTCGGTGAGGCGCTCGTAGAAGGCGTCCTCGGTCATCATGGCGTCGAGCGCGGCGAGCAAGGCGGCCTCGCCCCCCTGGTCGACGGCCGCGAGCTCTTCGGCGGTGGGCAGGCGGCCGACGAGGTGGAGGCTGGCCTTGCGCAGGGTCTCGACGGGGTTCAAGAGGATGACGTCGTCGAAGCTGGTGGCGCCGGTGGTGTCGGCCTTGCACTCGACTGGGTCCTGAAGCTGGGTGAGCAGCTCGTCGAAGGCGAGGTAGATCTCGTCGCCCTCGTCGAAGAGCTTGCCGCCGTCGTGCTGGGTGAGGAACATCGGCTTGGCGAGCAAGAGCGGCACGTCCTCGTAGGCGTAGCCGGCGAAGCTCTTGATGTTCTCGAGGTTGGCCTCCATGAAGCCAGGGTAGACGGGCGGGAGGAGGAGGAACTTGGCGTTCTTCTCGGCGGCGATGCCGGTGGGGTCGTGGCACTGGATGCACGACTGCGACATGTACGGGGCCCAGATCTCCTCGGCGAAGAACTGACGGGTCGAGTAGCAGTCCTCGGGCTCGCCGGTGTCAGTGTCGGTGTCGGTGTCGCTGTCGTCGGTGTCGCTGTCGCTCTCGCTGCCGACGGAGGTGGAGCCGCTGGAGGTCGACGATGTGCCGCTGGGGGCGGTTGGATCGTCGCTGGTGGTGGTGGCGCTGTCTTCGTCCCCGCCGCCGCCGCCTCCTTCGTAGCAGCCGGCCAGGGTGAGGGAGAGGGCGGCGAGCATGCTCGCGCTGACAGGTGCTGTGGCGATCCGTAGGCGTCGCGTGTGGTTCATGTGATCAGGCCTCCACCGATTTGAACCCAGACTATCCAGGGTGTGGAAGCGGTGGCAAGCGCGGCCTGTTTGGATGTCGCGGGGGCGGCGGGCCCCCGCGAGGACGCCTCAGCGGGCGACGAAGGCGCGCAGGGCGGCGAAGGCGGTGATGTCGCTGCTCGGCGGCGACTTGGTAGGCACCTCCATGTGGCGCTCCGCGAAGGCGCGGCGGGTCGCCGAATCCGCGCCGGTGAGCTCGTGCGCGATCGCGCCCGCGATCGCCTGCATACCCGGGCTGATCAGATCCTCGGGATCGGCGAGGCTGCGCTCTACGGCGAGCATGAGGCGGGGGCCGTCGCGGCGGAGCATGGCGTCGAGCAGGTCGATGGCGTTGAAGACGGTGCGGGGCGCTTCACCTCGCGCCGCGGTGGCGACGACCTCGCTCCACCACGCGGTGGCGGGCAGGTCGAGGTGCGGGGCGCTCTGCGAGAAGACGCTGTAGGTGCGGCGAGCCCAGAGCCCCCAGTCGCCGCGGCCCTCGTCGACGGCGCGCTGTTGGTCGAGCCACAGCGACATCGCGTCGGCGCCTTGCTCGTGCCAGTGCGGGGCGACAGGCTCTTGGTGGCGGCGCAGCAGGGCGGCGGCGCGCTCGGCCTCGAAGAGGACGTGTGGGTCGCGTCGGTCGCCGATCCCGGCGATCGGGTAGGGGCGGCGCGCGACCCCGCCGAAGACCTCGAGCAGGGGCGCGGGGGTCCAACGCAGGGAGTGGAGCAGGCCCGAGGTGGCTCGCATGAAGCGGGCCTGCTCGGCGCCGCTCTCGAGGATCGGGTAGGCGTCGCTGTTGGCGGGTTGATCCTTCAAGAAGGGGTGGAGCAGGCGGCGATTGGCGACGAGGAGGGCGTCGAGCTGGCCGATCCTGTAGATCCCGAGCAGGTCGCGCTCGTCGGCGAGGCTGAGCCAGACGCGGCTGTCGTCCTCGAGGGGACCGAGCGGCTGATCGGCGCTGGCGAGGATCACCCAGTCGCTGTCGCCGACGCGATAGACGTGATAGTCGACGAACTCGCGATCGAGCGCGGCGAGCACGGTGAGCAGGAGCTGATCGCTGAGCTCGTAGCCTTGGATCCACTGGGCGAGGATCCCGCGCGGTTTGAGGTAGCGCTTCACCTCGCGATAAAACTCGACCGTAAAGAGGCTGGCGACGCCGCTCACCCACGGGTTGGTCGGCTCGGAGACGATGATGTCATAGCGGTGCGCGGCCCCGGCGAAGTAGGCCTTGGCGTCGTCGAACCAGATGTGGCTGCGTGGGTCGTCGTAGGCGCGCCGGTTGACGGGGAGGAAGTGGCGGGCGCCGCGGACCATCTCCGGCTCGATCTCGACGGTGTCGAGGCGCTCCAAGTTGGGCGAGCCGAGCATGACGTGGGCGCTGACGCCGGAGCCGAAGCCGATGAGGGCGGCGTGGGTGGCGTCAGGGCGGGCGAGCAGGGGGATGAGGCCGACGAGGATCTGGTTGGGCTCGTCGCTGGCGAGATCAGGGCCGAGCTGCGGATCACGCGCGGGCGGGTAGCGCTCCAGGACGATCGAGGCGTCGGGCTTGCCGTTCGTGTAGATGATCCGATAGCCAGGGCGGCTGCGCTGCTCGACGACCGTGACGGAGGCGGTGCGGCCGTCGACGTAGGAGAGGAGCTGAAAGTCGTCGTCGAGGCGGGTGCGGCCGTGGCGGAAGACGGTCGATGTCAGGACCATCGGGTCGAGGCGGACGAGGAAGAGGCCGGCGATGACGGCGAGCGCGGAGCCGAGCGCGGCGCTGCGTAAGGTGCGTGAGACGCCGGCGATCTCGGGCTGGCGGCGGACCACCCAGGCGATCAGGGCGAGGCCGAGGAGGAGGTCGATGACGGCGCCGCCGACGATGACCCGCTGCAGGCCGATGAGGGGCAAGAGGAGGAGGCCGGCGAGCATGGCGCCAGCGATCGCGCCGAGGGTGTTGAGGCCGTAGACGCGGCCGATGACGCCCTCAGGCTGGCCGCGGCGGAGCAAGAGGTGGGTGATCAGCGGCAAGGTCATGCCGGCGCAGAAGGTCGCCGGCAACATGATGAGCAGGCAGATCAAGTAGCGGAGGAGGTTGAAGCCGATCCAGGCGGCGGCGGTGCGCTCGTCAGGGGCGAGCAGCCAGCCCATCGAGGCGACGGCGACGCGATAGAGGGGCATGGTGGCGATCGCGGCGATGCCCATGACGACCTGGACGAGGCCGAGCATCAGCTCAGGGCTGCGCAGGCGATCGGCGCGGCGCCGCACCCAGAGGCCGCCGAGCGCGAGGCCGAAGACGAACGCCGATAGCATGACCTCAAACGATCGGGTGGCTGAGCCGATGATCAAAGAGAGGAGGCGGATCCAGGCGATCTCGTACATGAAGGACGAGAGGCCGGTGCCGATCGCGACGGCGAGCAAGAGGCGGAGGAGGCGGCGGGGGGCCTGGTCGCCGGCGGCGAGCGGCTGGGCCTCGATCGGCGGGGCCTCGCCGCGGTGGCGCAGGGCGAGGGCCATGATCACGAGGTTGAGGGCGCCGGCGACGGCGAGCGCGCCGGGCAGGCCGAGGTGAGCGACGAGCAGGTAGCCGGAGAGCAGGGCGCCGAGGGCGGCGCCGAGGCTGTTCGTAAAATACAAGAGGCTGAGGATCTCGCCGGAGCGGGCGCGGTCCTCGCGGATGATGCCGGCGCTCATCAGGGGGAAGGTCATGCCGAGGAGGAGGCAGGGCAGGACGATCAAGAGGCCGGCGAAGCCCCACTTCACCCACAGGACGGCGTCCCCTCCGCCGAGCGCGGGGAAGATGGTGTCGTAGCAGAGGCGCATGACCTGGTCGCTGAGCCAGGGGAAGGCGAGCGCGTAGGCGCCGATCAGGCCCTCGATCAGGGCGTAGGCGCGGATCGGCCGGCGCACGCGGGCGAGCCGCCGCGCGGCGATGAGGGCGCCGAGCGACATGCCCCCCATAAAAAGGCTGAGCACCAAGACCTGCGCGGTGGCGGCGCTGCCGACGAAGAGGCGGATGCTGCGCGACCAGATCGACTCATAGATGAGGCCGCTGAGGCCCGATAAGAAGAAGATGAAGAGGAGGCCGCGGTGGCGCACGATCGCGGGGAGTCTACCCGGACCGCGCGGCTTCGTCGCCCGCTGGCGCGGGGCTCAGCCGCAGGCGCCCTTATGGTCGTTAAAGCCCTTCACCCAGTCGGCGTCGCTGTAGGAGGCGTCGCCGTTGGGGTCGCAGTAGCCGCCTGGGAAGGTCATGGGGCAGTTGGTGGTCTTGGGCGGCCAGTGGCAGAAATTGGTGAAATTGGGGTCGTTGGGCTTGCAAGGGCAGGTGTTGGGGCAGGCGCCGCAGTCCTGGGAGCAGGTCTTGCAGTCCTCGCCGCCGTTGCACACGCTGTCGCCGCAGCTCGGGGCGCACTTGCCACAGTCGCCCTCGCAGCTCTGGCAGGTCTCGCCGCCGCTGCACTTGGCGTCGCCGCAGATCGGCGGGCACTCGCCGCAGTCGGGCTTGCACGAGACGCAGGTCTCGAGGTCGTCGCAGACGTTGTCGCCGCAGGTGGCCTCGCAGGCGCCGCAGTCGGCGTCGCAGTCGGCGCAGGTCTCGGCGTCGTTGCAGACGCCGTCGCCGCAGACGCCCATGCAGGGGCCGCAGTCGTTGGCGCAGTTGAAGCAGTTCTCGTTGCCGTTGCAGAGCTGGTCGCCGCAGAAAGGATCGCAGGCGCCGCAGTCGGCGACGCAGGAGACGCAGTCCTCCGCCATACAGACGCCGTCGCCGCAGATCGGCGCGCAGGGGCCGCAGTCGGCGGGGCAGTTGACGCAAAATTCCTCGCCGTCGCAGACGCCGTTGCCGCAGAGGCCGGCGCTGTCGCTGCCCGAGCCGCTGGTGCCCGAGCTGCTGTCATCGCCGGTAGGGTCGGCGCTGGTGGGGGCGCTGCTGACCCCTTGGGTGGCGCTGCCCCCCGCGGAGAGGCCTGAGGTGCCCGCGTCGTCGCCAGCGCAGGCGCCGAGGAGGCCGAGGAGCGCGATCAAGAGCTGCGGCGCGGGGTAAAAGGCGCTCTGGGCGGACGAGGGCATGGGGCGAACATTAAAAGATTCGATTCGCGCGCGGCAAGCGAGGGCTCTCCAGCGCGAGGTCTCGGGCGTCTCAGTAGTATCTTGGCTTACACACTCGGCGGCTGGAGCACTGGATCACCGCGCATGATCGGGCTAGCATCGCCGAGCTCCGGCGGATCGCAATCGTCGAGGTTGCGCGGGCAGACGGCTCGTTGAGCCGGGCGACGCTGGTGTGGAGCCGAAAGCCCCATGGCAGAACAAGAGTCCGAACCCGCCAGCGCCCCGCAAGAGTCGATCCAGTACGTCTACGAGTTCGTGTTCCCGGACGGCTCGACGAAGGAATTCTCGGTGCGCCTCGACTACAGCACCCTGAATATCGTCACGGAGCCGCGCGCGAGCTATCCGCCGTGGACGGCGCTGGAGTTCTGCCAGTGCCCAGGTGCCCGCTGACGCCGCGTGAGCACCCGGTGTGCCCGGTGGCGAAGACGCTGGTCCACTTGATCGATTTTTTTAAGGACATCCCGTCGCAGGACAACGTGCTGGTGCAGGTGCGCTCGCGGCCGCGGACGATCGCGAAGGAGACGACCCTTCAAAAAGGCCTGAGCGCGCTGATGGGCCTGACGATGGCGTCCAGCGGCTGCCCGATCCTCGGGCGGATGAAGCCGATGGTGGAGACGCACCTGCCCTTCGCGACCGCCGACGAGACGATATACCGCTTCTTGTCGATGTACCTGGTCGCCCAATACTTCGCCTACCGCCGCGGTGAGGTGCCTGACTGGGACCTCGAGGAGCTGATCGCGTACTTTGAAGAGGTGCGGATCGTGAACCTGAGCTTCTGCCGCCGGCTCAAGGCGATCGACCACGAGGGCGCGACGATCCGCGCCGTCGCGCTCCTCGAAGATATGGCGGACTTCACGGGCTTCCTGATCCAGTCGGACGAGCTGGGGCGCCCGCGAACATCTTTGATACGTCGTCGAGCCGCTCCTAAGGGCCGCGGCCGAACCAGGTCTCGCCGTCGACCGCGACCTCACGCTTCCAGATCGGCACCTCGCGCTTTAAGGCCTCGATCGCGGCGCGGCAGGCGTCGAAGGCCTCAGCGCGGTGCGGCGCGGCGGCGGCGATGATGACGGCGCTCTCGCCGACCTCGAGGCGGCCGAGGCGGTGGTGGATGGCGAGGCGGACGCCCGGCGACCCAGCCTCGATGCGAGCGATGATCGCGCTCATGACCTTGAGGGCCATCGGCGCGTAGGCCTCGTACTCGAGGTGGGCGATCTGCTTGCCGTGGCTGCTGCTGCGGACATCACCGATAAAAATATTGGTGCCGCCAGCGCCAGGGTGACGCACCCGCGCGAGCGCCTCTTCGAGCTGAAGCGGCTGGTGCTGGAGGCGCGCGGCGGGGCCGTCGTGGCCGCCGCTGACGGGCGGGATGAGGGCGATCTCGACGCCCTCGCGCAGCTGCGCGCCGCCGTCGACGAACTCATGATCGACGGCGAGACGGGCGACGTCGAGCTGGTCGGCGAGCTGCGGGTGGGCGCGCGCGATCAGGGGGAGGAGAGCGGCGGCGGTGGTGCCGGCGGGCACGTCGATCTCGAGGTGATCGCTGCCGAGGCGCCGCCTGAGGCCGGCGAAGAGGAGGATCGTGAGCTTCATGGCGGTTGGGCGCGCTCCGGGGAGGGGGCCTCGCAGATGCGCGGAGGCAAGGCAAATTCATGCACGATCGAGGATCGATCGCGAGCAGGATCCCGAATTTTTTCGGAGGCGCGCGCGCGCAGATATTGTTCCGGCCCGAGAGACGGCGCATCCCCGCCGCTCCGATCGTTCGCCCAAATTATTCGTATCATGCAGACTTCACTGCACGACTTCGCGGTCCCTCGAGCTGAGCGCACGCCGATGAAAGGTCCCCGAGCCGCCGCGGTCCACCCCGCCTTCGATGACGCCGACGACGGCTACGACGCCCCGTGCGGGGCCGATGGGGCGGAGGAGGCGCCAGAGTCGAGCGAGCGCGAGGCGCTGCGCTCGCTGCTGCAGCAGCGGCTGGCGGCCTACCTGGCGGGCGGGCGGCCGCGGGTGATCCTCACCGACAACCTGCGGACGATGCTGTCGATCAAGAAGGGGCAGGGGCTGCTCACCTTCCGCGTGCATCGCATGTTCGCGGAGGCGCCGCCGGTGGTGCTGCGGGCGCTGGCCCGCTACGCGGAGAGCCACGACCGCGAGGCGGCGGCGGTGCTGCGGGCGTTCGTCGACGGCAATGAGCACCAGATCCGCAGGGTGACGGCGCCTCGGCCAGTCGCGCTCGACGTGCAAGGGGCGCATCACGACCTGCAAGCGCTCTTCGACGGGCTCAACGCCCGCTACTTCGGGGAGCAGATCGCGGCGAAGATCACGTGGGGGCAGCGCGGGCAGCGGCGGCGGCGACGCTCGTCGATCAAGCTCGGCTCGTACTCGGTGGAGGAGGCGCTGATCCGGATCCACCCGGTGCTCGACGCGAGCGACGTGCCAGGGTTCTTCGTCGAGTGGATCGTCTATCACGAGATGCTGCACGAGGTGCACGACATGCCGATCGTCGAGGGGCGGCGGATCTACCACACGCCGGCGTTTCGCCGCGCCGAGGCGCAGTACGAGCGCTACGTCGAGGCGGTGCTGTGGGAGCGGACGAACCTGCACAAGCTGCTGGAGCGCTGAGCCGGGGATCACTCGCCGGAGGAGCCGCTCGTGGGATCCTCGGGGTCAGGGGCGGGAGCTTCGGCTCCTGCCGCGGGTGTCGGGGCGCCGGCCTCTGCGCCGAGCAGCGGCGCGGCGGGGGTGTGCTGGCCCCCCTTGAGCATAATGTCCTCAAGGACAGACATGGGGTGGCCGGCGACGCGGCGGCGGAAGTCGCGGTAGCCGGCCATCAAGGCGCGGTAGAGCATGCCGCCGACGACCTTGTGGCCGTGATGGGTGAGGTGGGCGAGGTCGCCGGAGCCGAGGCGCGGCTCGGCGCGGGCCCAGCGGCCCATGCTGCCCTCGCCGCCCATCGCCTGGTAGGTGTCGAAGAAGGCGCAACCCTCGGCGGCGGCGACCTCTCGCTGGGCGTCGACGAGCCGCGGGACGATCGGCCGGGTGATGATGGCCTGGCCGTCGCGCTCGCCGTGATCGAGCGGGGCCATGACGAGGCAGGGCAGCGGATCCTTGCCGCCGCGGAGCAGGCGGATCACGTCGGTGAGCTCGCTCTTGTACTTCGACATGGTGCCCTTGGTGTTCATGTCGTTGCCGCCGAACATGAGCACGAGCAGGTCTGGGCTGCGGCGGGCGATCTGCCGGTGGATGTGGCCAGGATCGAAGTTCAGGAGGCGGCGGGTGAGCGCGCCGATCTGGCTGAGCTCGTCCCAGACGACGCCGGGCGCGTCGCGCTCGAGGACGACGCCGTAGGCGCGCACCTTGCCCCCGCCCGCCGCCCGGAGGGTGAGGGTGTGCTCGCCGTCCGGGACCTGGATGACCTCCCACCTGTCCTCGAGGTCAGGCCCTGCGGTGGCGATGTCGACGGGGGGGAGGTCGTCGACGCGGGCGCGTAAGGTGCCGCTTGCGCTGAGGGCGGCGTACCAGATCTCGAAGCGAGCGACGCGGCGGCCTTGGACGCCCTTGGTGGCGGTGCCGAGCCTTATCTCGGCGCCGCCGGTGGACTCGAAGGTGGTGCCGCCGAGGCCGTAGCGGCCGTCGCCTCGGCAGCCTTGGATGATGAAGCAGAGGTTGAAGGCGGCGCGCTCGACGAACGTGACGCCTTGGTGGCGGTAGCTGGCGTTGGGCTGGCCGAGCAGGTGGTAGCCGTGGCCGGCGTCGCCGAAGCGGGCCTGCAGGCGCTGGCGGATCGAGCCGGTGATCCCGTCGTTGCCGATCGCGGAGTCGCCATAGTGAATCGCCCGGGTGATCGCGCCGGGCAGGCGCAGCTCGGTGCGGGTGAGGGCGGCATAAAAGGGATCGAGGGCGGCGGGGTCGTCGAGGCGACGCTCGACCCGCTGCTTGTCGTCGAGGTGGGGCTGGTACGGGGGGATGGGCTCGTGCTCGGCAGCAGGGGCGCGGATCTCAGGCTCGGGGGGGAGCGGCGCGTCGGCGGTGGGATCGAGCTCGGGTGGCTCCGGCGGGTCGTCCTCGAGGGCGAGCTTGGTGAGCTCGCGGAGCTGCTCGTCGGCGGCGTCGGCGGCGGCGCCTTCGCCGAGCAGCTCGCGGCCGACGAGGTTCCAGAACGGTACAGGATCGCTGGGGGTCCAGGGGCGGGCGAATTCGAGCGCGGGTACGAGGTAGGAGGCGGCGATCAGGGCGATGACGGTGATCATGCCGCTGACGACCTTGCGGAAGGTGCCGCGCGGGTAGTTGCCAGGGTCGGCGGCGTGGCGATCGAGGCTGACCTCTTGGACAGCTTCGTCGCCGTCGAGCAGGCCCGCGGCGGGATCGATGGGGGGCTGGCGGGTGGTCATGGGCGGCTAGAACTGGAAATAGATGAAGGCCCGCGGGGCGCCGCTCATGAGGTGCATGAGGCCGAGGGTGAGGGCGGCGAAGAGCAGGCCGAGCAGGGGGCCGGGGAGGCGGCGGAAGAGCGCGTAGGCGCGCTCGTGCGCCCAGGCGCGGGGGGTGAAGTGGTAGGCGAGGCCGAAGGCGAGGGCGAGCCAGAGCCAGGGGGTGAGCAGGCCGTCGCGCAGGCCGCGGCCGTCGAGGGCGAGCAGGCCGCTGAGCACCTGGCGGCTGGTCTCGAGGTCGTCGGCGCGGAAGAAGACGCGCGAGAGCACGGTGAAGTGGAAGGTGAGCAGCACGTGCACGGCGGCGTTGCCGCGGCCGCCGGTGTCGGGGGAGCCAGGAGACGATCAGGAAGAAGAGAGCGGTGAGGGCGGCGAGCAGCTCGGCGCGAGGCTCAGGGAGGTGGAGGACGTGGACGCCGAGCTGGTGGATGAGGGCGGTGAGCAGGGCCACGCCGAAGATCCAGGCGAGGGCGCGCGGCAGGCCGCGGCCGCGGCTGCGCAGGCGGTTCCACCGGTTAAAGACGATCGCGAGCGCGTGCAGGTTGGAGTAGATGACAAAATTCCAAGAGGCGCCGTGCCACATGCCCACGAGGAACATGGTGAGCCAGAGGTTGAAGTAGGTGCGCGCAGGGCCGCCCTTGGAGCCGCCGAGGGGGAAGAAGAGGTAGTCGCGCAGCCAGGTGCTGAGGGTCATGTGCCAGCGGCGCCAGATCGCCGACGTTCTTGGCCTGGTAGGGGCGGTCGAAATTCTCGGGGATCTGGTAGCCGAGCAGCTTGGCGACGCCGATCGCGATGTCGGAGTAGCCGGCGAAGTCGCAGTAGAGCTGGAGCGTGAACGCGTAGAGGGCGAGCAGCAGCTCCATCGAGGTGTAGGTGCCAGGGGCGGCGAAGACGGCGTCGGTGAAGTTGGCGGCGATCCAGTCGCCGAGCACGACTTTCTTGACGAGGCCGATGAAGACGCGGAAGAGGCCCTGGGTGAGGTCCTCGGCGCTGAGCTGGGGGCGGCGGTGAAACTGCGGGAGCAGCTCGCTGGCGCGGACGATCGGGCCGGCGACGAGTTGGGGGAAGAAGACGACGAAGAGGGCGAATTTTACGAAGCTCGGCTCAGGGGTGAGGCGGCGCCGCCAGACGTCGATCGTGTAGGAGAGGGTCTGGAAGGTATAAAAAGAGATCCCGACCGGTAGGATCAGGTCGAGGTGCGGGACGACGATCTCGGCGCCGAAGGCCCGCGCGAGGTCGCCGAAGGCCTCGAGGCAGAAGTTGGTGTACTTGAAATAAGCGAGGAGGCCGAGGTTGGCGACGAGGCTGACGCCGAGCCACGCGCCGCGCGCGCGGCGAGCGGCGGCGGCGCGGTGGGGGTCTGGGTGGTCGAGATCAGGGCTGCGGGCGTGGATCCGGGCGGAGCAGAGGTAGTCGACGACGGTCGAGAGGGCGAGCAGCCCGACGTAGTACCAAGGGGCCGGCAAGGGGTCGGTGCGCGGCCCGGCCATGTAAAAAAAATAGGAGGCGACGACGAGCAGCGGCGCCCGCACCTTCGGCGCGTGGGCGAAGGCCCACGAGAAGAGGAGCACGGGGATAATGAAGAGCAGGAAGTCGAAGGTCGAGAAGAGCACGGCCGGGCGCGGCGAAGGCTACCCGTGAGGCGGAGTTGAGGCGAATTCTTCGTAGCTCAGCAGGACGCGTCGTCGGGGCCTCCGGCGCGGTAGGGCGAGGCCTCGTGGAGCTGCTCCATGGTACGGGCGACGGCGACGGCCTCCTCTTCCACAAAACGGGCGACGGCGCTGTGTAAGCCCGGGTGGCGCAGCCAGTGGGCGGAGTAGGTGGGGGCGGGGAGGAAGCCGCGGAGCAGCTTGTGCTCGCCTTGGGCGCCGGCCTCAAAGAGGGGGATCTGGCGGGCGATGCAGCGCTCGATGCCGGCGTAGTAGGCGAGCTCAAAGTGGAGGAAGGCGGCGTCAAGGTCGGCGCCCCAGTAGCGGCCGTAGAGGGCGCGCTCGGTCTCGAGGAAGAGGGCGCTAAGCGACGGTGGCGTCGCCGCGGCGGGCGCGGGCGAAGCGGAGGCGGTGGGGGGCCTCTTCGGCGAGGGCGGCGAAGAAGCCGGGGCGGAGGTAGTCGGCGCCGCCGTGGTCCTCGGTGGTGCGGCGGTAGAAACGATCGATGGCGGCGAGGTCGTCCGGGTCGAGCTGGTCGCCGCTGCGCCAGTCGACGTGGTCGATCTGGGCGAGCGCGCGCTCGCGCTCCTTGCGGAGCTGCTTGCGCTTGCGCGAGGTGAGGGCGGCGAGGAAGTCGTCGTAGCTGCGGTAGCCGCCGTCTCGCCAGTGGTATTGAAAGCTGGCGCGGGGGAGGTAGCCGCGGGCGCGCAGCTCCTGCTGCTCCTCGGCGGTGCAGAAGAGGGCGTGGATCGAGGCGCAGCCGGCGGCGTCGGCGACGGCGCGGGCGCCCGCGAGCAGGAGGTCGACGACGGCCTCGCGCGGGGCCCCGGGGGCGGAGAGCAGGCGCGGGCCGGTCGCTGGGGTCATCGGCGCGGCGAGCACGAGCTTGGGGTAATACGAGATCCCGGCCTGCGCGCTCCCGCGCGCCCAGGCCCAGTCGAAGATGTACTCGCCATAGCTGTGGGTCTTGATGTAGGCGGCGACCGCGCCGAGCAGCGGCGGGGGGCCGGCAGCGGCGGGCGGCGGGCCTTCGACGAGCAGGTAGACGGGTTGCCATCCGCTGCCGCGCCCGACCGAGCCGGAGCGCTCGAGCGCGCGGAGGAAGCCGTGCTCGAGGAAGGGCGAGCCGCCGTGCCCTAAGGCGTCCCAGCTCGCGGCGTCGACCTGGGTGAGATCCGTGACGGTTCGTAGCGTCAGATCGGCCACGCCTACCTGTACGCTGCGTCGCTGTGATTCGCCACCGCTCGCTGAGCCGCGCGGTGCACGCTCACGCTCCCCCCGTTACACTGGTGACCGCTTCACAATGGCGAGCCGCAGCCCAAACCGCCCCGAAGGTGGGGTCGTCCTCAAGACGAAGGCCGAGAAGAAGGCGACCAGGCCGCGGATGTACCGCGTGCTGATCCACAACGATGACTACACGCCGATGGACTTCGTGGTCGGGCTGCTGAAGGCGGTCTTCCACAAGGACGAGGCGCAAGCGACCGCGATCATGCTGCACATCCATAACCACGGGGTGGGGGTCGCGGGCGTCTATTCTTATGAGATCGCCGAGACCAAGGTCGCCCAGGTCCATCACCTGGCCCGACAAGCGGACTGCCCGCTGGTCGCTTCGATGGAGCCCGAGGAAGATCCCGATGCTGAGCTCTGACCTGCGCAAGACCCTCAACGCCGCGATCGTCGACACCCAACGCCGACGGCACGAGTACGTGACGCTGGAGCACCTGCTGTTGGCGCTGCTGGACGACCCGAGCGCGCGTAAGGTGCTCGAGGCGTGCCGGGCCGACGTGGAGGGGATCCGCGCGGCGCTCGAGGACTACGTGGAGGAGAACGTCGAGGCGCTGCCCGCCGACGCCGATCCGAGCAGCATCCACCAGACGATCGGGGTGAGCCGGGTGCTGCAGCGGGCGCTGCTGCACGTGCAGAGCTCGGGTAAGTCGGAGGTGACGGGGGCGAACCTGCTGGTCGCGCTCTTCGCGGAGCCGGAGTCGTTCGCGGCCGACGCGCTGCGTGAGGCGGGGGTGACTCGCCGCGACGCGACGCTGTTCATCTCGCACGGGGTGAGCAAGGGCGACGAGCCGCGGCCGCTGGTGCGCCGCAGCGAGGGATCGGGGGGGCCGTTCGATGACGACGAAGGGGACGTGTCGGACGATCCGCTGGCGGCGTACGCGGTCGACCTGAGCGCGAAGGCGGCGGCGGGCAAGATCGAGCCGCTGATCGGTCGCGATCAAGAGGTGACGCGGCTGGTGCAGGTGCTGTGCCGCCGCCGGAAGAACAACCCGGTGCTGGTCGGAGAGCCAGGTGTGGGCAAGACGGCGGTGGTGGAGGGGCTGGCGCTGCGGATCCACGAGGGCAAGGTGCCGAAGGCGCTGGCCGAGGGGCGGATCTACGCGCTCGACATGGGCTCGCTGCTGGCGGGGACGAAGTTCCGCGGGCAGTTCGAGGAGCGCCTGAAGTCGGTGGTCTCGGCGATCCAAGAGGATCCGCAGGCGATCCTGTTCATCGACGAGATCCACACGATCGTCGGCGCCGGCGCGACCTCGGGCGGCAGCATGGACGCGAGCAACATGCTCAAGCCGGCGCTGGCCTCGGGGGAGCTGCGCTGCATCGGCGCGACCACGTACAAGGACTTCAAGCAGTCGTTCGAGCGCGACGCGGCGCTGGCGCGGCGCTTCCAAAAGATCGAGATCGTCGAGCCGAGCGTGGCGGAGACGATCTTGATCCTGCAAGGGCTGGCGTCGGTGTATGAGGCGCACCACCGGGTTCGCTTCACGCCGGAGGCGATCAAGACGGCGGTGGAGCTGGCGCATAAGCACCTCCGTGATCGCCACCTGCCTGACTCGGCGATCGACGTGATGGACGAGACCGGCGCGGCGGCGCGGCTGGCGGCGACAGGGGAGGATGAGGAGGCGGTGCAGACGATCGATGTGGCCGAGGTCGAGGCGGTGATCGCGAGGATGGCGAGGATCCCAGCGAAGTCGGTGTCGATGGACGACCGCGAGCTGCTGCGCGGCCTCGCCGACGGGCTCAAGGGCGCGCTGTTCGGCCAAGACGAGGCGGTCGCGGCGGTGGCTCAGGCGATCAAACGCGCGCGCGCAGGGCTGGGCCGCGAGGACAAGCCGATCGGCGCGTTCCTGTTCGCGGGGCCGACCGGGGTGGGCAAGACGGAGCTGGCGAAGCAGCTCGCGCGGCTGCTGTCGATGCCGCTGCTGCGCTTCGACATGAGCGAGTACATGGAGAAGCACAGCGTGAGCCGGCTGATCGGCGCGCCTCCGGGGTACGTGGGGTTCGACCAGGGGGGGCTGCTCACCGACGCGGTGGCGAAGCAGCCGCACTCGGTGGTGATCCTCGATGAGATCGAGAAAGCGCACCCGGATCTGTTCTCGATCTTGCTGCAAGTGATGGACAACGCGACGCTGACCGACACGACCGGCCGCAAGACGGACTTCCGCAACGTCATCCTGATCATGACGAGCAACGTGGGGGCGATGGAGCTGACGCGGCGGCGGGTCGGCTTCGACGAGGAGGGCGATAAGGTCGGGGACCCGAAGTCGGCGCTGGAGCGGACGTTCTCGCCGGAGTTCCGCAACCGGCTGGACAAGATCATCACGTTCAAGGCGCTGTCGCCGGAGATCATCCGGCAGGTCGCGGACAAGATGCTGCGCGAGCTCGAGCTGCAGCTCGCCGACCGCGAGGTGCGCTTCGTGTTCAGCGAGGCGGCTCGCGATTGGATCGCCCGCAAGGGCTACGACAAGCTCTTCGGGGCGCGGCCGATGGCGCGGCTGATCGATGAGGCGATCAAGGGGCGGCTGGTCGATGAGCTGCTCTTCGGGGCGCTGGTCCGCGGCGGCACCGTGCGGGTCGACGTCGGCGCAGATGAGCAGCTCAGCTTCGAGGTGAGCGCCGCGACGGCGGCGGCGTAGCGCTCAGCGGGGGCGCAGGCCGCGGCAGGTGGGGCCCGGGCCGAGGCGATCGAGGGCGGCGGTGACCTCGCCGCGCAGCGGCGCCTTGGGGTGGCGATCGAGGTAGAGCTGGTAGGCGCAGCGGGCCTCGTCGGGCTCGCCGAGGGTGCGGTGGAGGCGGGCGAGGTCGAGCAGGCCGCGCTGGGACTCCTCGGCGTCCGGGTAGGTGAGCAGGAGGCGACGCAGGGCGCGGGCGGCCTGCTCTCTGCGGCCCGCGGTGAGGTGCGCTTCGGCGATCCGCGCGAGCTCGGCGGGGCTGGCCGCCGGTTTGAGGGGCCGCGCGGCGGCGCTGGCGGACGCGGGCCCGCCGGCGATCCAGGTGGCGGCGCCGCGCTCGATCTGGATCTCGGTGCGGTCGGCGGCGACGGCGACCACATAGACGCCCGCGTGGAGCTCGAGTTCGCCGTCGACCGTGTGAACGCGCAAGGGCGCGCCGTCGTGGTCGATGAGATAGGCGCCGACGCCGAGGCGGAGGACGCGAGCGGCGAGGACCTCGGGGGCGGGGACGCCAGGGCCGCGTGGGCTGAGGTGGATGTCGCGATCGAGGGGCGGGGCGGGCGGGGTCGGATCTTGCTGCGGGGTGATCTCGAGGGGCGCCGCGTGGGCGTCCAGGCCGGGAGCGTCGGCGCCGGCGACGAGCTGCCGAGCGGGGGCGGAGGGGGCGATGGTGCTGTCCGAGAAGACAGATCGCTCGGCGCGGGCGACCCCGAGAATGATGACCGCGGCGGCGGCGACCCCGGCGAGGGCGCGGCGGACGCGGCGGCGGCGCTGCTCGCGGCGGTCGGACCAGCGGGCGTAGATCTGGTCGGCGGTGACCTTGACGACCGGCAGCGGCTGGCGGGCGCGCATGCCTTGGATCAGGCGGCGGAGCTCGGGGGACTCGAGGGGATCATCGCGGTCGGGCCGGCTCATCGGCGCTCCCCCGGCCAAGGGAGCCCGAGGGCGGCGCAGAGGAGCTGCTCCGCGCGGCGGGTGCGGTAGGAGACCGTGCTGATCGGCGCCCCCAGCAGCTTGGACGCCTCGACGAGGCTGAGCCCCTCGACGGCGCGGGCGACGAAGGCGTCGCGCAGCTCGGGGGAGAGCGCGGCGAGGGCGTCATAGAAGGCGTCGCAGCCGCGGCTGACCGTAAGGTCATCTTCAGGGTTGAGCGGCTCGGTGAGGGCGATCGCGCCGCCCTCGTCTTCACGGCGGCGGCGGCGGCGCGATGACTCCCACCAGTTTCGCACCTTGTTGCTGGTGATCGTGTGCAGCCAGGTGCCGAGCTGCGCGTCTCCGCGGAAGCTCGGGAGCGCGAGCAGGGCGGCGATAAAGACCTCTTGCAAGAGGTCGTCGACGCAGCTCGGTTCGCCGGTCATGCGCAAGATCTGGCGGGCCACCTGATCGCGATAGGCGCGGAAGATCTCGGCTTGCGCGTCGCGGTCTCCCTGTTGGGCGGCCCTCAGCACGCTGGCGAAGGCGAGGGGTCGGCGCTCGGCGTGGCTGGCCACCGGTCGAGTGTATCGCAGGCGGGGCGCGCCCCTACCAGGCGACGCCGAGCTCGATCGCGCCGAACCAGCGCGCGGATCCGCGGAGCACGGTCGACTCGCCGTGGATGCGCAGGGGCGGCAAGGTGAGGTCTGCGCCGCTGCGCAACATGACCTGGAGGTCAGGTCGACCTGGGCGCGAAGGCGCGCGAAGACGCGCGATCGCGAAGAGCTGGCCGGCGCCGCTCCAGATCGAGGTGGCGGGGCCGCGAGGGCCGAAGCCGAGCCACAGCGCCTGGGGGAGCGCGCCGCCGCCGAACCAGAGGCGCTCGCGCTTGCGGCCGCGCAGGGGCGCGCCTGCGGCGAGGCCGACGCCGATGCGCACGAGGTGAGCGTCGACGATCGGGGCGACCGAGTAGGTGACGCCGAGCAGCGGGTGGAGGTGATCGTTCAACAGGCCCACGCCGGCGAGCAGGCTGAGGCCGATCTCGGCGCTCGGGGCGCGGAGGCGGCCGACGCCGAGGTGCGGGCCGGCTCCGATCCACGGGCGGACGCTCGTGGCCGGCGTCGGCGCCGCGGTGTCGACGTGATGGGCGCTCGTGTCGGCGTCACTGGCGGCCTCGTCCGGGGCGTCGGCGGCGTCGATGAGCACGGCGAGGGCGGCCGCGAGCTCGCGGCTGCGCTCGTCGATGTCGCTGGCGGTGAGCTGGAGCGTGCGCTCGATGACGCGGCCGTCGTCGCGGGTGAGGGTGACGGCGAGCTGGCCTGGGCCGTGGTCGTCGACGCGGATCGTCCACGCGTCGAGATCGGCGCCGACGCGGGCGCGCAGGCCGGCTGCGGCGCGTTGGCCGTCGATCTGCGCGCTCTCGATATGGAGCGCCTCCGCGGCGGGCGCGGTGAGCCGCGCGGCGGCGATGGAGGCGCCGATGAGGAGCGCGCGCACGGTTGTGCAGTGCCACAAAAGAACCGCCACCGCAGCTACCTTGTGGCCCAGCCTCAGTGAAGGCGGCTCTGTGTGCCTCGCGCGAGGAGCGAGAGCGCGCGGCCGCTGCGCTCGATCAGGCGTTGGACGCGATCATCGACGGTCTCGGCGTCGAGGCCGCGCTGGATGTGCTGGAGCGCGGAGCAGCCGCCGGGCGCGTCCGCGAGCGCTTCGATGGCCGGCAGCGAGGCGATGAGGGCGTAGGCGAGCACCCGCGGATCGGCGATGCTCAGGAGGGTGCGGAGCTGCTCGCCGTCGGTCGGGATCAGCTCGATGAGGCGCTCGATCTGGGCGCGTAAGAGAGCTAGGGCGTTGAGATCTCGAGGTGGAGGCTCGTGAAGCGGGGTGACGGCGACCTCGCGGAACGCGCGGCGAGGCGGCAGCTCGTGGCCGAGGCGGACGCGGCCGAGGCCTTCGACGCGGATCAGGCGGCGGCCGTCCGGGAGGCGTTGATGCGCGATGAGGCGGCCGACCCCGAAGATCTCCTCGATCGGCGGGCGCCCGGCGTAATCGGCCTCGTAGCCGGGGCGGAGCAGGGGGATCCCGAGGTAGCCGGCGCCGCCGCGGATATGATCGACGAGCTCTAGGTAGCGCGGCTCAAAGACGTTGAGCGGGAGGACCATGCCGGGCAGGAGCACGACGTTGGGTAACGGGAAGATCGGCAGGGCGGCGAGGACCTCCGAGGGGAGCTGGTTCTCCGGCTTCAACATGGTCGTCGGGGGCTCACGCCCGCAGTCTGGTCCGAGTCGCCGCGGTGGGCCACCCAGGCGCCGCGTGAGGGGGTCGGCTCACTGGAGGTGCGGCCGCCAATTACTGAGGGCGATCGTGGCGGCGGCGAGGGGATCTTCGGGGGCGTCGGTGACGCGCTCGACGTCGATGCGGCTGATCGCGCCGAGATCCTGCGGGAAGCGGATGTAACCCGCGCTGCCGAGGCCGGCGGCGTGGGCGAGCAAGAGGCGGTGCACGGTGTTGTGGGCGACGATCGCGACGCTGGGGGGCGACTGGGCCGCGTCCGGTGGTCCTGCGTGGGCGCGGATCACGAGGGCGATGAACGGGAGGAGGCGGGCGGCGACGTCGCGGACGCTCTCGCCGCCGCCAGGGAAGCGGTGGTCGAGCATGTCTTCGTAGCGCAGGCCGGCGTGCTCGGGGTGGTCGAGCCGGGCGCGGGCGTACTCGCGCTCTTCCAGGAGACCGAGGTGCATCTCGCGGAGCTCGGGGGCGGCGATCGGCTGCGGACGCGCCGCGCGGGCCGCGAGGAGCAGGGCGCCGTTCCAGGCGCGTTGGAGATCCGAGCTGTAGATCGCGGACAGCTCGACCGGGGCGAGCGCGTCGGCCTGCGCGCGGGCCTGCGCGCGGCCGACGCGTGAGAGCTCGACGTCGGTCTGGCCATAAAAGATGTCGCGCCGGGCGGGCTCGCCGTGGCGCAAGAGGTAGAGGCGGAGCAGGGTCACTGGAGGACGAGGCCTCGTAAGTCAGGGCGGCCGACGAGCTCGCCGCGGAAGGAGACCGTGACGACCTCCGTCGGGTGCTTGTTGTCAGGGATGGCGAGGCAGGTGTGGCGGCCCTTCATGACGCAGGCGGCGCCGCGGGCGCCGGCGTGGGCGATCAGGGCCTCGACGATGTCGTTACAGGCGCGCTCCTGGAGGGTGAGGCGGCGCGTGTAGCAGCGGACCAGATCGGCGAGGCGGCCGAAGCCGAGGAGGCCAGGACCAGGCAGGTAGGCGACGGTGGCCTCGCCGATGAAGGGCAGGAGGTGGTGCGGGCAGAGGCCGTGGTAGGGAATGCCGCGGACGAGCACGAGCTCGGTCGGCCCCTCGCCGAGGACTTGGTCGCCGAGGATCGTGGCGGGGTCCATCGCGTGGCCGGCTAAGAAGTGCTCCGCCCAGGTCTTGGCGACCCGCTGCGGGGTGCCTTGGAGATCGTGATGGGCGAGGTCGAGGTGGCAGGCGCGGAGCAGGACGGCGACGGCGGCTTCGATCGCGAGGAGATCGGCGACAGGCTCGGTCACAGGCTGGGCTCAGAGTCGCCGAGGTCAGCGTCGGCGAGGTCAGCGGCGGGCTCGTCGAAGGCGGCGGGCTTGCGGTTGGGATCAGCGAGCCAGGTGAGGCGAAAGCCAGAGGGCTGCTGCTCGGGGAGGCGCTCGCAGGTCTGACAGGTGGCGGGCTCGGCTCGCTCAGGGCAGGTCGCGCAGACGGCGAGCAGGCGCTTGGTGCCGCGGAGATCCTCTTGCAGCTTGGTGAGGATGTGGATCTTCTGCTCGAGGCGCTCGATCTGGGTGGTGACCACGTGGTCGAGCTCGATGCAGGCGTCGCGGTCGTCAGGGGCGCGGGCGCGGATGCTCAGGAGCGCGGTGATCTCATCGAGCGACCAGCCGGCCTCGCGCAGGCTGATGATGAAGTTGAGGCGATCGAGCTCGGCGGGCGGAAAGAGGCGGTGGCCGCCGGCGGTGCGGCTCGCCTGGAGCAGCCCTTGACGCTCGTAATAGCGCACCGTCCGGGGCGTACAGCCGCTGCCCTGGATCATGTCCTTCAAGGTCAGGTTGGTGCCCGCCCGCTTGCTCGCCATGGTGGTCAACGCTGACGCAAGCGATCGTCAGTGTCAACCTCGCGAGCGGGCGGAGGTGAGCGCCCTGTGGCGGATCCGGTATGGTGTGGCGATGGCTGAGGCGAGGCGCGTGGCGTTGGTCACAGGGGGGGCGATCCGCGTCGGCGCGGCGATCGTACGGGCGCTGGCGGCGGCGGGGTATCGGGTATGGATCCATTACAATCGGTCGGCTGGGCCGGCGGAGGCGCTGGCGCGGGAGCTCGGGCCGGGCTGTGCGGGGGTGGTTCAGGCCGATCTGGCGATCTCGGGCGAGCGCGCGCGGCTGGCGGAGCAGGTGTTGGCCGCGGGCGGCCTGGACCTGCTGGTGAACAGCGCGGCGAGCTTCGAGCGCGGCAAGTTTGAGGAGCGCGGCGACGCGGATCTGGAGCGGGTGCTGGCGGTCAATCTGATCGCGCCGCTGGCGCTGGTGCGGGCGCTCTTGCCCGGGCTGCGGCGCGCCGAGGCGGGTGTTGTGGTCAATATTGTCGACCTGGCGGCGTTTCACCCGTGGGTCGGCTACGCCGATCACTGCGCGTCGAAGGCGGCGTTGGTGATGGCGACGCGGGCGCTGGCGGTGGAGCTGGCGCCGTCGCCGAGGGTGGTGGGGATCGCCCCGGGCACCGTGATGTGGCCGGAGGACGATCCCCGCTTCGCCGATGAAGGGCTGCGTGCGCGGATCACCAGGGCGATCCCGTTGGGGCGGATCGGCAGGCCGGAGGACGTGGCGCAGGCGGTGGTCTTCTTGGCCGCAAACTCCTTTATTAATGGGGTGATCCTGCCGGTCGACGGCGGACGCCTCGCCGCAGCGGCCGGCGAAGGGTGAGGCGTCGGCAGGATCTTCGTGGAGACTTTTAGGAATATTTGGTCGGCGAGGGCGCGCCTCAGCGCTTGACCCCGGCGCCGTAGACCCCTATACCTGCGGCCTTCACTATGGCTCATTCCGAGGAAGACATCGCAGAAGGCGCCACCAAGGCGCGCGAGCAGGTCACTGCCGCGAACGATCATCGGCCCGTGCTCGGGCGCCCGCTCGAGGTCAAGGTCGACGAGCGTGGCGTTGAGCGGGCGATCCGCAAGCTCCGCCGCCTGATGGCGAGCGAGGGCGTTTTGCGGGAGATCAAGCGGCGGCGGCACTACGAGAAGCCGAGCATCAAGAAGAAGCGCAAGCTGCGCGAGGCCGACCGCCGCCGCAAGCGCCGCCAGCGTAAGCGCGTGCCGATGGGTCGCGAGTAAGCGGCGCCCCTTGAGGAGGATCGGATGAACCCGTGCCTGGTCGTCCAACGGTTGGCGATCGGCGCAGTGCCGCCGAGCGACGGCGCGTTGCGCCGGGTCAACCCTCCCGATGTCGAGGCGATTCGCTTCGTCTATGGCGTCGGGGATGAGCCCAGCGAGCTGCCGGCCGGTTCGGTGTTCCGCACGGTGTACGCGATCTCGATCCCGGTCGCGCGCCTCGGCGGCCTCGACCTCGATGACATCTATGAGTTCGACGCGGCGCTGATGTTGGCGACCCTGCAAGAGCGGGCGCGACAGCGGCGCTGGGCGATGCGCCTCGAGTTCGATCTGATCCAGACGCATGAGTCGGCGACCTCGGCGGAGCTCTATGTGGAGGCTCCGGCGGGGGTGTCGATGTTGCTGCTGGGGCACACGGGGTATGGCATGCCGAACCCAGGGGGCGGGCGGTCGCTGAAGATCGCGACCGGGCTGGCGCACTCGCCAGAGTCCGTGCTTCGGCTCGCCGGGCCGTATCAGTTGATGTTCCGTGATGCTGACCCCCGCGTCGGTGGCGCGGTCGGCGTCGAGAGCCCGGTGCAGGTGTTGAAGATCGGCCTGAGCGAGTACGAGTTCGAGTCTTGAGCCGGAGCCCGCGTGGGCGTCGTCGCAGGCGTCGACGAGCGCCGCTGCGGTGGGTGGTCGGGGTCCTGGTCGTCCTGCTGGTCGCCGCGTATGGCGCCGCGGGGCCGCAGATCCGCGCTTGGTTGGGCTTGACGGGGGAGATCTCGGCGCCCGCCAAGACGAGCGGTGGGCTGCGGATCGTGACCTGGAATCTGCGTAACTTCCCCGAGGAGAAGCAGGACCTCGAGCGGATCCGCAGGCGCTTGCGTGAGCTCGACGCCGACGTGATCGCGGTGCAAGAGGTGAAGAACGGCGAGGCGCTGCGGGCGCTGACTCCGGGGTGGGAGCTGGCGCTGAGCGAGGGCGGGGGTCGCGGCCACCAGAAGGTGGGGGTGCTCTGGGATCCGGCGCGAGTCGAGGTGATCGGGGCGGCGCAGGAGCACGCGGAGTTGACGCTCGGCGGGCGGGTTCGGCCGGGGTTCTCCGTGTACGTGCGGGCGCGCGGGGGCGGGCCGGACTTCCATATCGTGGTGGTGCACCTGAAGGCGATGGCGTCGGGGTACTCGCAGCGGCAGCAGCAGTGGCCGGCGCTGGCGGCGGTGGTGGAGCGGCTGCGGCGGGTCGATGAGGATGTGGTGGTGCTCGGGGATTTTAATTCGACCGGTCCCGAAGGACAGGCGACGGAGATCGAGCTCGAGGCGCTGGCAGCGGCGCTCTCCCCGGCGGGGCTGCGGCGGGTGATGAGCGACGGCGGGTGCTCCACCTACTGGGACGGGCCGCGGCGCGACGCGTGGCAGGAGCCTTCGTTGCTCGATCTGATCTGGGTGGGTGGGCTGGCGGAGGCGCTCGTGGCGGAGCCGCGCGCGATCGCACTCGGGCACTGTGCTCGACATCACTGCGCGGCCTTCCGCTCGACCGAGGCATACCCCGAGCCCGACTTCGTTTCGATGAGCGATCACTGTCCGGTCGCGTTGGACTTGATCGGCGGCTACGACGACGATCCGTGACCAATCGCTCCAGATCGCGCGGGGCGGCGATCGGCCCCCACGTCGACGAAGGGGCAGGCTCGCGCGGCGCGTTCGCGTGAAAATGAAATTGAAGATCGGCGGGCCGGCGCAGTCCAAGGCACCCATCGCTCGCCACAAAAGACCCGTCGCGCTCCGCAGTGAAGCTCGCATTGCTAACCACTCGCCGAAGTCACTCGGCAGGGTCAGCGTGCGTCGCGCTGCTGGGTTCGGCTGGCCCCAGGGGCGAGGATGCTTGCAGGAAAAACCTTTGCGTCGCTCGCTTTCCCATGGGAGCATCCTGCGACTTCCATCGACGTGTGCCCGACCGGCGGCCCCGTGGAAACCACCAACGAGTGACCAACCAAGTCCAGTGCGACAGGAGCAGCGACAGATATGCAAATGATTAATTCCAAGACCTTCGGTTTGATGGCGAGCGGACTCCTCTTCGGCTTCGGCGCCGTGGGGATGCAGGGCTGCGATGACCTCGCGGAGCAGTGCGGGCTGACCTGCCCGAGCAAGGGCATCGTCGAGGGCAACGCGAGCATCTCGGGCGTCGCCAGCATCGACGCGTTCTTCGGCGCGGTCGTCGACTACAAGGCGGCGGCGGACTCGGTGAACTCGGGGATCCGCGTGCAGCTCGACGCGATCGCGATCGGCGTCGGCCTCGAGCCGGGGGCGACCGGGGCGGAGATCAAGGCCGGGATCCAGGCCAAGCTCGACGCGAACATCAGCGGCAGCCTGACGGTCAACGCGCAGCCGGCGAAGTGCCAGGCGTCGGTCGAGGTCGCTGCCTCGGCCGCGGCGGAGTGCGACGTCGAGGTCGACCCGGGCTCGATCGAGGTCAAGTGCGAGGGCTCCTGCACGATCGACGCGAGCGCCCAGGCTGACTGCTCCGCGATGGGCAACCTGCGCTGCACGGGCACCGCGCCGAACCTGGAGTGCTCGGGCACCTGCACCGGTGAGTGCAACCTCGAGGTGGCGGCGAGCTGCGAGGGCACCTGCCGCGGCGCGTGCGACGCAGAGTGCTCGGTGGTCGACTCGTCGGGTAACTGCGCGGGTCAGTGCATGGGCAACTGCCAGGGCTCCTGCGAGCTGAACGCGGGCGGCTCGTGCTCGGGCAAGTGCGAGGGCTCCTGCGAGTACACGCCGCCCGGGGCCGAGTGCGAGGCCAACGCCGAGGCGAAGTGCACCGCGGCGGCTGAGGCCAACGTCGAGTGCAAGGGCGGCTGCGAGGGCGACGTGCGCCCGCCTGAGGTCAAGGCCGAGTGCAAGGCGACCGTCGAGGCGAAGGCCGAGGCGAGCGTGGAGTGCACCCCGCCGTCGATCGACATCGCGTGGCAGTGGAAGGCCGGCGTCGACGCCGACGCGCAGGCTGAGTTCAAGGCGTGGATCAACACCTTCAAGGGCCAGCTCGGCGGCCTGCTCGCCGCGACCGCGAAGGCGGAGATCCTGGTGGCGGGCGCCGGCAACCTCAGCGCCGCCGCCAACGCGGCGGTCAAGGGCGGCATCGAGGAGATCAAGGCCAGCGGCGACCTCAAGGCGAAGATCGGCGCCGGCTGCGCCCTCGAGCAGCTCTCGTCGGTGGTGTCGGTGCTCGGCGGCGTCGGCACCTCGCTCCAGGGCAGCCTGAGCGCGAGCGTCGAGATCACCGCGATGGCGGGCGGCTGAGCCGCTGCGCTCGCCCCTCGCGGGGTGAGCGGTGAGCCTCCCCAGATAGAAGCGTGGGGAACAAGGGGCTGTCCTTCGGGGCAGCTCCTTTTTGTGTTTGTGTTTCACCTGCGGCGCTGTGCGGGCTGTCCCTTCGGGCAGGTTTTATCTCTATGAAAAGAAAAGCTACTCGAGCAGGGCGAGCAGGTCGGCGCGGGTGAGGGTGGCGGCGGCTTCGCCTTCGCCGAGGGCGGCGTCGGCGAGGGCTCGTTTGCGCTGCTGGAGCTCCAGGATCTTCTCCTCGACGGTGCCCTCGGCGACGAGGCGGTGGATGAAGACGGGGCGGTCTTGGCCGATCCGGTGGGCGCGGTCGGCGGCTTGATCTTCGACGGCGGGGTTCCACCAGGGATCGAGCAAGAAGACGTGATCGGCGGCGGTGAGGGTGAGGCCGGTGCCTCCTGCTTTGAGAGAGATCAGCATGACGGGCGGGCCGTCGGCGGCCTGGAAGGTGTGTACGACGGCGGCGCGGTCGCGGGTGGAGCCGTCGAGGCGGACGAAGGCGTGGCCGGCGGCGCGCAGGACGGGCTCGACACGATCAAGCAGGCCGGTCCATTGAGAGAAGACGAGCGCTTTGTGGCCCTCGGCGATCACCTCAGAGAGGGTGTCGACGAGCAGCTCGACCTTGGAGGAGGTGGCGGCGTCTTGGCCGGGGATGAGGCCGCGGTGGGCGCTGGCTTGACGCAGGCGGAGCAGGGCTTCGAGCGCTTGTAAGACGCCTCCGCCGGCGTCGAGCTCGGCGAGGACCTCGCGGCGGGTGGCGAGGTGGAGGGCGTCGTAGAGCTCGCGCTCGGGGCGGTCGAGCTGGCAGCGCAGGACCAGCTCGGTGCGGGGCGGCAGCTCGCGGGCGACTTCGCTCTTGCGGCGGCGGAGCAGGAAGGGGCGAATACGCGCGCGTAGGCGGGCGGCGGCTCCGGGGGCGCCGTCGGCGATCGGGCGGGCGAAGCGCTCGTCGAAGTCCGAACGGCCGCCGAGCAGGCCGGGGTTGAGGAAGTAAAAAAGGCTCCAGAGCTCGCTGAGGCGGTTCTCGACGGGGGTGCCGGTGAGGGCGAGGCGGGCCTCGGCGCGGAGCTGGAAGGCGGCTTGGGCGGTCTGGCTGTCGGGGTTTTTTATGGCGTGGGCTTCGTCGAGCACGACGAGATCCCAGGGCTGCCCGCGTGTGGGGTTGGTTTGTAGAAGCTCGGCGTCGAGGCGGAGCAGCGCGTAGGTGGTGACGGTGACGTCAGCGTCGGCATCGAGGGCGCGTTTGGGGCCGTAGTAGGCGTGTACGCGGAGCGTCGGGCGGAAGCGGCGCAGCTCCTCGAGCCAGCCGTGGAGCACGCTGGTGGGGGCGACGACGAGGGCGCGCTCGCCAGGGCGGAAGGTGGCGAGGGTCTGGAGGGTCTTTCCCAGGCCCATGTCGTCGGCGAGCAGGGCGCCGAGGCCGGCGCTGCGGCAAAATTGCAGCCAGGCGACGCCGATCCGCTGGTAGTCGCGGAGGCTGGCCTGAAGGTCAGGTGGGAGCTGGGCGGCGGGTAGGCCCGAAAAATCGCCGATGAGGGCGCGGAGGCGGCTCAGCTCGGGGGTGAGGGGTTGATCGAGATCGGCGCTGAGCTGGGCGAGGGCGGGTAAGGCCCAGGCTTGGGTGCGGCCTTGAGGATCGCGGGCGGCCAGCAGGAAGCGGAGGTGGTCGCCGTAGCGGCTGAGCCAGTCGACGGGCAAAGGGGCGAAGCCGCCGTCCATGAGCGGGACGAGGCTGTCGCCGCTGTGCCAGGCGTTGAGCACGCGCTGGGCGTCGATAGTCACGGGACCGCCGTCTGCGCCTTGGGTGGTGAAGGTGGCGGCGGCGAGGCCGGCGCGCAGCTCGATGGAGGGTGTGAGCGGTGCGGCGCGGACGAAGCCGCGGTGGCCTTCGCCGCGCAGGGGGCCGAGGGCGGCGATCTTGGGGAGGAGATCGATGGCCTGTCCCGGGGGATAGGTGCGGGTCTCGCCAGGGTTGAGGTCGAGGGCGCGGCGGAGCTGCTGGCGGAGGCGCTGCTCGGCTTCGGGATCGCGGGTGGGGATCGCGCGGCCTTGGAGGGTGAGGCGATCGCCGTCGAGGCGGGCGATCGGAGGGTCTCCGTAGACGATGAGGGGGCGGAGCTGGAGGAGATCGCCGCGGCGCTCGGTGTCGAAGAGCAGGCGCGGCGCGACGCCGGTGACTTGTTTGGGCAGGCGCTCGCTCTGGCGGTGGACGATGAGGCGTTTCTCGAGCTCGGGGAGGATCTCTTGGACGAGGCGGGCGAATTCGCTCGGCGTGTAGATCACGCCTTGGCGGAGGCGAGCGAGCTGGTCCTTTTCGAGGCCAGAGGCGCCGATCGGTCTGAGGCGATCTCCGCAGCGGGCGAGGCCGCTCTGCGAAAAGGTTTCGTCGACCTCGGGGGCGCGGACCAAGACGAGGCGGAGATCGTCGCCTACATCGCTGAGCTTGAGGTGCGGTTTGACAGGCTCTAGCTCGACGCGGATGGGGGCGCCGTCGAGCTGGACCTCGCGGCTGACAGCGAGGTGAGGGAGCAGGGCGCGGACGGTTTTTAAGGGGAGGACGCCGCGCGAGAGCGCGCCGAGCGTGACCTCGATGGTCATGTCGGCGGCGGTGACGAAGAGGGCGGGGCCGCCCTCGACGCGGCCGGCGATGTGCTGGGTGAGGGGGGCGTCGAGGGGGAGCTCGCGGCCGTCGCCGTGGAGGAGCGCTCGATCGAAGTGGAGGGCGTCGGCGGCGCGGGTGAGGCGGTAGCCGACGGCGGCCGCGCGCGGGCCAGGGAGCGGGGCGGCGAGGCCGGCCTCGTGGGCGCGGCGCAGGGCGATGACGGCGGCGGCGACGTGGAAGCAGGCGTCGTCGGCGCTGTCGCACTCGCACTCCCACTCCTGGTCTTTGGGCCAGAGAGTGACGCGCGGGCTACGAGCGGCGCCCTTGACGGCGATCCGGAGGGTGACGGAGTCGTCGTTGTTGTTGTCGTCGGTCGGCTCGCCCCGGATCGCCTCGGCGCGGGCGAGCTCGACCCCACGAGACCACGCCCGGGGCGGGGTGGCGCGCTGGACGGCGGCGAAGAGGCGCTGGTGGTCGCTCATCGGCGCTGTGGGTAGCAGACGAGGGGGGGCGCGTCTATGCGAGCTGGGGCGGGCGCGGGAGCGGTGTGGTGCGCTTCGGCGGGGCGGGAGAGGTCGGGGCGGCGGCGGCTCGACCTCCGTGTGTGAGCCGTGGGGAGCGTTGTGGTGCGCCGGTGAGGTGGTGGGTCAATCGGTCGGTTCGGCGGTGGGGCGGCGCAGCTTCCACTCGCCGCTGTGGTGACGGTAGGTGCGCGGGGCGGTGCGCTCGAGCAGGACGGGGCGGGCGTAGTGCATGGAGAGGCGGGGGAGGTCGGTGCGCCCCAGCACGCCGAAGCGGAGGGCGGCGTGGCGCAGGGCGGCGCCGTGGCCGATGAAGAGCTGGACGAGGGGAGGATCGGGGGGGAGCGCGGCGGCGGCGGCTTCGAGGGCGGTGAGGGCGGCTTCGATGTGGGCGGCTACGCGTTGGCCGGCTTCGTCGAGGGTCTCGGCGCCGATCGCGGGGACGCGGACGTAGGAGTCGGCCTTCCAGCCAGGCGGTAAGGGGGAGTAGCGCGGGTCGCTGGCGACGAGGGCTTCGATGGCGCTGACGCTGAGGTTGGCGAAGGCGCCGAGGCCCCGCTCGGCGAGGGCGTCGTGCTGATCGACCTCGAAGGCGACGCCGAGGCGGCGGTGGAGGGCCTCGGCGAGGAGGGTGGCGGTCTGCCAGGCGCGGCGGAGGGAGGAGCTGTGGATGGTCGGCGCGAGGCGGAGCTCGCCCGCGAGGACGCGCTCGGCGAGGGTGTCGCCGAGGAGGCTGGCCTGAAGGACACCTTGGGCGGTGAGCGGGTAGGGGAGGTGCGCGCTGGGCACGCCCTCGGGCTGCTCGTAGGCGGCGTGGCGGATGAGGGCGGCGATGAGGCGAGGCATGCGGGGCGAGGTCATTCGCGGAGGAGGTCGCGACAGAAGGCGACGGCGGCGGGGAAGTCGACGCCTCCTTCGGCGAGGTAGACGGGGGCGCCGCGGAGGGCGGCGAGCAGGGCGGCGTCGGCGGCTTCAGAGCTGGGAGAGGTGAGGGGCCAGAAGAAGAGGCCGAGCTCTTTGCGGAGCAGCGGGAGCAGCTCAGGGTGGCCGGGCAGATCGATGGCTCGGATCCGGGCTGGGCCGGCGCCGCGGCGCCAGTTGAGGAGGAGGAGGGCGGCGGTGTGGGCGGCGAGCACGAAGCGGCCTGGGCCGAAGAGGCGATCGATGACGGCGTCGCGCTTCTCTTCAAGGGCCCAGAGCTGGTCGATGGGCATGGCGTGATAACGCGCTCGCTCTTGATCGTCCAAGAGCGGCGCTAAGGCGGGGTTGTGGAGGACGGTGCCGGGGTTGACGCGGGGGTGCTTGGGGATCCCGCGGAGCTCGGGGCCGTGGGGGCCTTGGCGGAGGAGGAGGCGATCGTTGCTGACGAAGGCGAGCTGCGGATCAGCGGCGAGCAGGTGGAGGGCGAGGGTGGATTTTCCCGCGCCAGAGCGGCCTGCGAGGGCGAGGCCGCGGGCGCCGCGGGCGACGGCGGCGGCGTGGGCGAGGCAGGCGCCGCGCTGGGCCCAGCGCTGCATGACGCGGTGGTTGATGAAGTTGATGACCTGATCGATGTTGGCGGCGAGCGGACCGGCGATGATCTCGTGCGCTTCGCCCATCAAGAGGGCGACGCCGGTGCGCTGCTTGCCGACGAGGCGGCCGTCCTGGAGGTCAATAAAGGCCTCTTTGAGGGGTTTTCCGGGGTCGGGGGGCTTGGGGATGAGATCCAGGGTGTGCTCGGGCAGGACCTCGGCGAGGGCGAGGATCTCGAGGCGGTCGTGCGGCGGCGGCGCGGGGGCTACGCGCAGGAACTCGCGGTAGTAGGCGGCGAGGGCGTCGAGCACGGCGCGGTCGTTGCTGCGGACGTCGACGTGGGTGTCGGGGAAGGCGAGGGCGAGGTGGTGGACCGGCGGGGCGGCGGCGATGAGATCCGCGGCGAGGTCGCTGAGCTCCGTCATCGCGCGAGAGTAACCGATGGGGCGCGCGCTCACAGCGTCGCTGACGCGCGCGCGGCGTGGAGGAGCACGGGCCGCGATCGATCGGCGCAGCGCTGCTCAGTGGTGGTGGTCGTGGTCGTGCCCGTGCCCGTGCCCGTGCCCGTGCCCGTGCCCGTGCCCGTGCCCGTGCCCGTGTGCGTGATGGTGGAGCTGGATCGGGGCCGGGTCGCCGCGGAAGAGGGGGCACTCGCGCTGCGCGCAAGGGGCGGCGGGATCGTCGGTGGCGTCGATCTGGAGGGTGCTGTGGGTGATCCCGAATTGATCGCGGAGCAGGTTGGTGGCGGCGTCGAGGAGGGGCCCGGGCGCAGGTGTGGCGGTGGGCACGAGGTGGGCGGTGAGCAAGGCTTGACGGCCGATCCCCCATAAATGGAGCTCGTGCACGGCGGCGACGCCAGGCAGCTCGGTGAGGGCGCTCTGGATCGCGCGCTCGTCGACGCCGCGAGGGGTGAAGTCGAGGAGCGCGCGGGCGGCGGCGCGGAGGACGTTGAAGGCGGAGAGGAGGACCAAGGCGGCGATGCCGAGGCTGATGAGGGGATCGGCGAGGTGGAGCTCGAAGGCCCACGCGAGCGCGGCGGCGACGATCGCCCCGAGCGAGCCGAGGGCGTCGGCGAGGACGTGGAAGAGGGCGCCGCGGATGTTGAGGCTGTGGGGATCCGCGCGGGCGAGGAGGAGGGCGACGAGCAGGTTGATGAGCAGGCCGAGGACCGCGACGATGAGCACGGGCAGGGCCGGGAACGGGGCGCCGCCGACGAGCACGCGCTCGACCGCGTGGACGATGATGAGGAGCGCGGCGCCGACCAAGAAGAGGCCGTTGGTGAAGGCGCCGAGCGCTTCGGCGCGGAGGAGGCCGTAGGTGCGGCCGTGGCTGGCTGGCCTTCGGACCAGCTCGGCGACCCAGTAGGCGAGCGCGAGCGCGGCGCTGTCGCCGAACATGTGGGCGGCGTCCGAGGTGAGCGCGAGGGAGCCGCTCCAGAGGCCGACGCCGAGCTCGATGAGCATGAAGCCGCCGCTGAGGATGAGGGCGCTGCGCAGCGCCGTCCGCACGCGCTCGTTGGCTCGGTCCTTCATCCTCGGTGAAGGGTAGCTGGGATCACGAGCGCGCGGGCGAGCGCGACCCTCAGCGCGAGCGAGGCGGAGGACGCGGCGAACAAAAAGGTGAGAGCGGCGCCCCTGGGGAGGAGGCCGCTCTCTGTCAGCGTGTTGGAGGTCCGTCTACTACTCGACCTGGGACATGGAAGGCTCACTGAGCTCGCCGCCGGGGGACCCTATCGGCGGGGCACGGAACCGCGATTCTCGAGGTTGTTCCAGCCCGTCCCCGCCGATAGGGTCCCCCGGCGATAGCGAAGCTCTGGAACAGCCTTCCTTGTGAATGATGAGAGACGAAACGCTCAGGCGGCGCAGCGCCGCCCCGGTGCAGAGCACCAAGCTAGACCTGTGGACCTCCGTGACGCATGACTTCCTAGAGGTAACATGCTCCTCGATCAGGCCGCAAGCGGCGGTTTGACGGGCGCTGCGAGCAGATCCGCGCGGGGGCCGATGACGGGCGCTGAGGGCTTTTTGTTACCCTGAGAGGGTGACCAGGCGGACTCAGGCCGAGGATGTGCTCGGGGCGACCGTGCTGGCTGAGGAGACGCTGGTCCAGAGCACCGGCGGGTCGAGCTCCGAGATGCGCGGCGGCGTGGACGTCGAGCGCGGCGGGGTGATCGGCCGTTATACGGTCCTCGATCGGATCGGCGCGGGGGCGATGGGGGTGGTCTATACGGCCTACGACCCGAAGCTGGACCGGCGGATCGCGCTCAAGCTGATGAAGGTGCCGGCGGACGACGGATCGCTGGTGAGCGCGCGCTTGCTGCGTGAGGCGCAGGCGCTGGCGAAGCTCTCGCACCCGAACGTGGTGGCGGTCCACGACGCCGACTCGATCGGCGGCGAGATCGTGTATTTGGCGATGGAGCTGGTCGAAGGGGTGAGCCTGACGAAGTGGCTCAAACGCCAGCCGCGCGGGCGTGAGGAGGTGCTGGGGGTGTTCGTGCAGGCGGGGCGCGGGCTGGCGGCGGCGCACGCGGCGGGGCTGGTGCACCGGGACTTTAAGCCGGATAACGTGCTCGTCGGCGATGACGGGCGGGTGCGCGTGGTGGACTTCGGGATCGCTCGAAACGCCGATGAAGATCCGCTGGCGGGGCCGTCGACGGTGGGGCGGCTGGTCGAGCGTAGCCAGCTCGAGTCGGGGATCGAGCTGAGCGGCGCCCGCTTGACCCAGACCGGGGCGGTGGTCGGTACGCCCGCGTATATGTCACCAGAGCAGCACTTGGGGACGCGGGTGGATGGGCGCTGCGACATGTTCGCCTTCTGCGTGGCCCTGTATGAGGCGCTGTACGGCTGCCACCCGTTCCCGGCGCGCTCGTATGTGGAGCTGCGGGCGGCGGTGCTGAGCGGCAAGGTGCGGCCGCCGAGCGGGGCGGACGTGCCGCCTCACCTGCGGGCGGCGCTGCTGCGTGGCCTGGCGGTGCTGCCCGATCGCCGCTTCGCGACGATGGACGCGCTGCTGGCGGTGCTGGAGGACGATCCAGTGCGGCGGCGGCGGTGGGTCGCGGGCAGCGTGGGCCTGGGGGTGGTGTTCGCGGCGATCGTGGGGCTGGCGGTGCACAAGATCTCCGCGGCGCCGCCGCCTTGTGAGGGGGCCGCGCGCCACTTAGTCGGGGTCTGGGACCCCCAGGTGAAGGAGGCGGTCGCGCAGGCGTTCTTGGCGACCGACCAGCCCTACGCGGCGAAGGCGTGGGAGAGCTCGGCGGCGGCGATGGACGCGTACGCGGGGGCGTGGGTGGCGATGCGCACGGCGGCGTGCGTGGCGACCGAGGTGCACCACGAGCAGTCGCCCGAGGCGATGGACCTGCGGATGGCGTGCCTGGACCGCAAGCTGCGGCGGCTGAGCGCGACGGCGCAGATCTTCAAGGAGGCGGACGCGGAGATCGTGCTGCGAGCGGTGGAGGCGGCGAGCGGGCTGCCCGAGCTGGAAGAGTGCGCGAACCTCGAGGCGCTGGGGCGCGGCGAGCCGGTGGCGCGTGGCGCGGCGCGGGTGGCCTTGGATCGGCTCGAGGACGCGCTTGCGCGGGCGACCGCGCTGCAGACGACGGGGCGCTACCGTGAGGGCTTGGCGGCGGCCGAGGAGGCGGTGGCGCAGGCGCGAGCGCTGGCGTCGCGGCGGGGGGAGGCGCGGGCGCTGCTGGCCGCGGCGAACGCGATCGATGAGCTCGGCGGCAGCGGTGAGGCGGTGGCGCGCTTGGATGAGGCGGCGAGGATCGCCGAGGCGATCGGCGATGACGGTCTACGCGCGGAGATCTGGAGCTATGAGGGGTTTATCGTGGGGATCGGGCTCAGCCGGGCGAGCGAGGGCGAGCGGCTGCTTCGCCACACGACGGCGGTGCTCGGCCGCAGCCAGGCGAGCCCGGTCGATCAGGCGCGCAACGAGAGCCGCTTGGCCGCGTTGGTGGCGGCGCAGGCCCGCTACGACGAGGCGCTGACGCTGCTGCGCAGCGCGACGGCGACGCTGCGGCGCGCTCAGGGCGACACGAGCACGGTGCTGATGTCGACGCTGAACATCCTCGGGAGCGTCTACGACAGCGCGGGCGACCTCGAGGCGGCGCGGCGCCACTACATCGAGGCGCTCGCGATCGCCGAGCTACAGCTCGGGGGTGAGCACCCAGAGACCGCGAAGATCATCAACAACATCGCGATCATCGACAAGAGCGCGGGGGACTTCGAGTCGGCGCGGCGCGGCTACCAGCGCGCGCTCGCGATCCGCTCGCGGGTGCATGGTCGGTCGCACCGCGACGTCGCCCAGAGCTTGTTCAACCTCGGCAACCTGCTGGCGGCCAACGGCCACTATGAGCAGGCGCTCCGGCATCAAGAGGAGGCGCTGGCGATCATCCGCGAGGTCGCGCCCGATGACGTCAAGGAGATCGGCCGCCTCTTGTACAACATCGGCGTCACGTATCACGTGCAGGGCCGCTTCGCCGCGGCGGTCGAGCGCTACGCCGAGGCGTTGCCGCTCACGGAGTCGGTGTTCGGCGGCGATCACCCGGAGACGGCGTTCCCGCTGACGGGCCTGGGCACGGGGTTGGTGGAGCTCGGGCGGGCGGAGGAGGCGCGCGCGCTGCTCGAGCGGGCGCTGGCGATCCGCACGCGCCGCGACGTGACGCCGATCGACCTCGGCGAGATCCGCTTCGCGCTGGCGCGGGCGCTGCCGATCGCCGAGCGCGCGCGGGCGCGCGAGCTCGCCCAGGCGGCGCGGGCGGACTACGAGGCGAACGCTGACCAGGCGATGGCCGGCGTGATCGCGGCGTGGCTGGCGAGCCGCGAATAATGCCCGAAGAGACAGGTCCCTCGGCTCCTCGCGCGGGCTGGCGGCGTGATGGCGCGCGGCGGGCGTGATGGCGCGACCTCGAGCGTCGATCGTGGCGGGCCAGCGGGGTTAGCATCCGCAGTCGTTACCGCGAAGAGAGAGGTCCACTGTGCCGACATCCAATGACTCACGTGCCATCAAGATCGCCGCCAACAACCCCGCGAAGGTCGTCGACTTCGACGTCGCGTTCAGCGCCAACTTCGACTCCGACCTCGTCGCGGCCTATGAGTACAGCGACAACTCGAGCGGCGGCCAAGACCTGACGATCCGCGAGTATGTCTTCTCGAGCCCGGCGACGGGCGCTGAGATCGGGCGGGTGTCGATCCGCGTCAGGGTGTTCGCGGAGCTCAGCGACCCCTCGATCAGCGTCGATCGCACGGGGCGCTCGACCTCCTCGACGCCGCCGAGCGGGCGCGGCAACCAGATCAGCGCTCCGCAGGCGCAGAACCTCCGGCGCTGGGCGCAGGACGTGAGCGGCGCGGCTGGGGCGGCGCTGAAGAACATCGCGGTGGTCGATGTGCGCTCGTCGATCCCCGGCGGGTCGGCGAGCCATGAGCTGCGCCAGAACGACGCGACGACGCTGGTGATCGGCGTCGAGCTCGCGGACGCGGCGGGGACCCAGGCGAGCGGCGCCGTGACGCTCAGCACCGCGGCGAGCCCGGGGGACGGGTTCTCGCTGGGGCCGGTGCGGATCACGGACCGCGAGGACGGCGGCGACGCGGTGCGCACGACGATCGGCGGGCCGGCGGGGGCGCGCCGCGGCTGAGCGCCGCGAGCAGCCTGTCTGTTAGGCCAGGCTGAGGGCGGCGAGCAGGGCGCCCTGCATCTCGAGGGCGCTCTGGTAGCGGGCAGCCGGATCCTTGGCGGTCGCGCGCTCGAAGACGCGGTCGAGGCCGTCGGTGAGCCCCTTGGCGGTCTCCGGCGGGAGGTAGAAGCTGGGCGGCAGGGGGGTCGACTCGCGCTGGGCGCGGAGCAGCTCGTCGAGCGGGGCGTCCTCGAGCTCGTCGAAGGGGAGGCGGCCGGTGACGATCTCGTAGAGGCTCATACCAGCGGCGTAGACGTCAGCGCGCGGGTCGACGCGGGCGCCGTAGCGGGTCTGCTCGGGGGCCATGTAATTCGGATCGCCGCACAAGACCTCGGTCTTGGTGGGGCCGTCGAGGTCGAGGGCGACGCCGAAGTCGAGCAGCTTGGTGGTCATGAAGCGGGTGTTGGGATCCCGCGTGACGAAGATGTTGGCCGGCTTGACGTCGCGGTGGACGATCTTGCACTCGTGGCAGTAGTGGAGGGCGGCGAGGATCTGCCGGAAGATGTCGGCGATCGCCGCCCACGGGAGGCGCTGGTGGCGCTCGTCGGCGCGGGCGATCACCTTGGCCATGTCGGTGCCGGGTAGGTACTCCATGGTGAACCACTCGGTCTCTTCGTCGTGCCAGATGCCGAGGTCGAAGATCCGGACGATGCTGGGGTAGCAGAAGCGAGCGCCGACGATCGCCTCGCGCCGGAAGCGGCGGCGCTCCCCCTCCGGGATCTCGGGCTTGAGCACCTTGAGGGCGACGTCCCGCTCGAGCATCGGGTCGTAGGCCTGGTAGACGCGGCCCATGCCGCCCTCGCCGAGGAAGCGGATCACCTCATAACGCTTGACGTGGCTGACCTCCGAGCCGACGCCGATAAAATCGTCGTCGATGATGTCCTCGTCGAGGATCTCTTCGGCTTCTTCGAGCGCGCGAAATGGAGCTGCCGTGGTGCTCACGCGGGGAGCCTAGCCGCGGCGGCGCAGGCGCCGAAAAAATCGGCGATCAGCGGCGCGCGCGCGCGGCCCACCGGGCGCGGAGCGGGGCAGATCAGCCCGCTGGGGCGAGCGCGAGGGCGTCGCCGAGGGTGGCGGCGCAGCGAAAGCCGAAGTGGTGGAAGGGGCGGTTGTCCGGGACGTGCGCGCGCCTCCAGGTGGCGGTCGCGTAGGAGGCGTCCCAGTACCAAGAGCCGCCGCGGACGATCTTGCGGCGGTGGCCGGGGCAGGCGTCGGCGCCGCCGCAGGGGCCGCGGGGATCGACGCCGAGGCAGGCGTCGCCGCAGGCGGCGTAGGAGCTGGCGTACCAGTCGGCGACCCACTCCCATGAATTTCCGGACATGTCATAAAGGCCATAGTGGCCGGGCGGGCGCGAGCCGACCTCCCAGGGGCGGCCGGTCTCGGGCTTGTCGCCGAGTTTCTTGACGCCGCAGCCGCGGCCGCGCTCGTCCTTGAGGATCGCGCGCTCGCAGGTGGCGGGCTCGTCCCCCCAGGGGAAGCGGGCGCCGTCCGGGCCGCGGGCGGCCTTCTCCCACTGGGCTTCGCTGGGCAGGCGCTTGCCTTGCGCGGCGCAGTAGGCGACGGCGTCGTGCCAGGAGATCCCGTTGATCGGCTGGCGGGGGCGGTCGAAGTCGCTGTAGGCGGGGCCAGAGCGGGGGCACCTGCGCGCCCTCTCGCAGGCCTTGTACTCGGCGTACGTGACCTCGTGGAGGTCCATCAAGAATGTCTGTAGCCAGATGGTGGCGGCCGGGCGGGCGTTTGGGGGGCCTTGGTCGTCCCCCCTGATGAAGGGACCGGCGGGGACGCAGGCCATGCCAGGGGGCGGCGCGTCGGGGCAGGGGAGGCCGCGGGTGCCGTCTGGGGCGACTTCGGCGGCGGCGGCGGGCGCCTCGTCGGAGATGGCCTTTGGAGCAGGTTCGGCGGCGACCTCATCGACGGCGGCGGTGGCGGCGGGCGTCGCGGGAGGAGCGGGCCGATCGGACAGGTCAGGGGCCGGCGTCGACCCTTCGGCGAGGGCCAGGGGATCGGCGCGGGTCGCCGCGCTGCACGCACAAGCGGCGAGGAGGAGGGCGAGGGTCCTTCGGCGGATCACGGGGTGCCAGGGGAGACCGGGGAGGGGGCGGGCGGCGGCGGCGGCGGCGCGAGCCCCGGCTTGACGCTCATCAGCTCGACGGTGAAGGTGAGCTGGGCGTTGGCGGGGATCTTGCCGCGGGCGCGCTCGCCGTAGGCGAGATCGGCGGGGATCACCAGCTTGCGCAGGCCGCCGACCTTCATGCCGGCGATGCCTTGATCCCAGCCCTTGACGACCATGCCGACGCCGAGGGTGAACTTGATCGGCTTGCCGCGCGGGTGGGAATTGTCGAACTCGGTGCCGTCGTCGAGGGTGCCGCGGTAGTGGACCTGGACCTCGTCGCCGGCCTTGGCCTCGGCGCCCTCGCCGAGCTGGTAGTCGGTGACCAGCAGGCCGCCGGGGAGCTTCTGCTCGCGCGCGGGGGCGCCGCTGTAGCGCTCGATCGGCTGCGGCGGCGGCAGGGGGGCGGTCATGCCGCTGAGCTCGACGGTGAAGACGAGGGTGGCGTTTGGGGGGATCTTGCCGGCTTGGCGCGCGCCATACCCGAGCTCTGCGGGGATGATGAGGCGGCGCTGACCGCCGACCTTCATGCCGGCGATGCCCTGGTCCCATCCTTGGATCACGCGGCCAGCGCCGAGCTCGAAGGCGAAGGGGCGGCCGCGCTTGCGCGAGGTGTCGAAGACTGTCCCATCGGTCAGGTAGCCGGTGTAGTGGACCTCGACCTCGGCGCCCGGAGCGGCGGGCTCGCCCGCGCCGAGGGTGAAGTCCTCGATCGTGATGCCGCTGGGTAGGCGCTGGGTGGCCTGAGGTGCGCCGTTAAACGGGGGCTCGTAGGCGATGTCCGGGCGCGGCTCCTTGGGCAGCGGGGCCGGCGCCGGCGGGACGACAGGGGGCGCTTGCGTGGTCGCGGTCTTCGGCTGGGCGGCGGCTGGCGCGGCCTTCGGGGCGCTCGCGGCGACCTCGGACTTGCCAGGCTCGTAGCCGACTTGAGGTTGTCCCGTGCACGCGAGCGGGAGGGCGAGGGCGAGGAGGGCGAGCGCAGGCCTGGCTGAGATCATGGCGGGGCTGTGTATACCCGATCCGAGGGGCGACGGCGCGCGCCCGGCGACGGCGGCAGGATCAGGGCGCTGCGCGGGGTTCGTGGGCGCGGAGGCGGGCGGCGAGGGCTTCGAGGGCCTCGCGGATGGCGTCGCCGTCGAGATCTTCGGGGTTCTCCGGGCGGACGTGGCCGAAGTAGAGGTCGTAGCGGTCGGTCTGGGCCGGGGGGTTGTGGGGCAGGAGGCCGCGTGGGACGGCGCTGAGGACGATCTTCGTGGGCGGGGCTCCGCTCGCTGTGGGGCTGCGGATGAGGTGGAGATAGAGGGCGCCGTCTTCGCCAGGGCCGGCGAGGCCTTCGACCTCAAACCCCGCGAACGGGTCGCCGACGGCGAGGCCGCCGAGCAGGGCGCGGGCGCGGGCGCTGCCGGGGCCCGGGGCGGGCAGGTCGGCGCGGTCAGGAGCCTCGCCAGTGCCCGCGGTGAGCAGGCTGGCGAGGGCGAGCGCGAGCACGAGGGCAGGGGCGAGGAGCCGGCGGTTCATGGCGACGGGGGCTGCTGGGGGTCGTAGGTGGCGATGAAGGCGGAGCCGGAGCTCCATCGCTCCGTGAGGCGCGGCCACCAGCGGGCGGGCGGGAGCGCGCCGGGGAGGCGTGGGTCGTCGGCGAGGATGAAGAGGACGCGGCGGCCGCGGAGCTGGCGGTCGACGTCCGCGGGGCGCAGCGGGGGGGCGTAGAAGCGGCGCTGCAGGGCGCTCCAGATCGCGCGGCGCTGGCCGTTGGCGGCGGCGGTGAGGGCGTCGATCTCGTGGACTTGATCGAGGTGGAGGAGGAAGGAATCAGGGGGCCGCAGGCCGCGCCTCGCCAGGCGAAGGCCGAGCACGGCGATGTTGGTGACGATGAGGCGATCGCTCTGGAGCTCGGGGGTGGCGAGCAGGTACGCCTCGATCGGGCGGATCTCGGGGCGGAGCTGGAGGCGGGTCGCGGGGAGCAGGGCCGGCAGGGCGAGGGCGGCGCAGAGCAGGAGGCCGGGCAGGGCGAGGCGGGCGAGGCGAGGGCCCGCGCGGACCAACAGGAGGGCGAGGGCGGCGGCGGCGACGGCGAGGAGCAGGGCGGGCCCGCCGCCGCTCTGGGCGATGTGGTGGCCGGTGAGCAGGGCGGCGGCGAGGGCGAGCGTGGTGGTGCGGCCGTGATCCTGTCCCTGAGGCCAGCCTTCGAGGCCGCGCGCGAGGGCCAGGGCGAGCAGGGGGAGGCAGGGGAGGAGGTAGCGCGGGGAGCTGTCGAAGTTGAAGAGGCCGAGCGCGGGCAGGCCGCGGATCGCGAGCAGGTAGAGGAGGACGAGCAGGGCGGCGAGGCGCTCGAAGGGGGGGAGACGGCTGGCCCGAAGGCCAGGAAAGAGGACGATGAACGGACAGAGGGCGAGCAGGGCGAGGGCGGCGTCGCCGAGGCCGGCGGCGTAGCCGTGGGCGTGAAAGAGGCCGACGGCGGGCGGCGCGGCGAGGGCCGGCGGGTAGCGGAGGGGCCAGAGAAGATCGCGGTGGTAGAGGGCGCCGGCGAGGGCGTAGAGGGCGGGCAGGAGGGGGGCGGCGAGGGCGAGGCTGCGCGCGCGATCGGGAGAGCCTCTCTTTGCGACGAGGGCGACGAGGGCGAGGCCGACGGCGACGATCACGAGCTCGGCGCGGATCAATATGAGGGCGCCGAGCAGCGCGCCAGCGACGGCAGGGCGGCCGCGGACGCGCCAGAGGTAGAGGACGAGGACGAGGCCGGTGAGGGCGTCGCTGTTGGACACGGCGGCGGGGCCGCAGGCGAGCCAGAGGGGGGAGAGGAGGAGGAGGGTGGGGGCGAGGTTGGGGCTGCGCTGGCCGGCGGCGCGGGCGACGGCGGCGAGCATGGGCAGGGCGAAGGCGCCGAGCAGGACGTGCATGACGGCGTGCGCGCGGGCGCCGAGCTCGGCGAAGGGGGCCTGGAGGAGGGCGAGCGGCGGGCGGCTCTTGAGCCAAAAAAAGACAGCGAGGGGCTCCTCGCGGAGCATGGCGGCGAAGCACCAGGAGAGCAGGCCTTCGTCGCCCAGGTAGTGATCGCCGAGGGCCGCGGGGACGCCGAAGGCGAGCGCGAGCAGGGCGAGCAGCCAGGGGACCCGGGGATCGGTGGCGAGCCGCTGGAGGCCGCGTGGCACGGGCGATCTATCGCATGAAGGGCGGCGAGGGCGCACCTGGTGACGACGTAGGAGCGGCGGCTGGGCGGGGCGGTTGGTGTACAACGTGAGCGGTGGACCCGATCGAGCTGTTGCGGCGCTTGTTGGCGCCGGCGGGGCCGGGCGAGCTGCTGTGGCCGGGGGCGCGGCTGGAGGGCTTCTCGGCGGAGGTGGGGCTGCGGCTGCGGTTGACGGTGGCGGAGGAGCCGCTGTGGATCGACCTGACGCCGCTGGCGGCGAGCGACCGCTGGGCGGCGCGGACGGAGCACTTTGGGCTGTCCTATCGGACAGAGGGGGAGCGGCGAGCGATCGCGCCGGCGGAGGGGCAGGCGATCTGCCGGCGGCTCGCGCTGATGATCCGGGCGCGAGAGGGCGAGCTCTTCGTCGCGCTGCGAAAAAATCGAGGCGATGAAGAGGCGGGGGGGGGCGATGCGGGGCGGGTGCGGCGGATCGAGGTGGCGTCGATCCTCGAGCCAGGGGGGAGCAAGGCGCGGCCGTTCTATACGGTGAGCCCGTATGTGGGCTGCACGATCGGCTGCCGCTTCTGTTACGCGGATCGGCAGCTCGCGCCGCTGCGCGGGCTGATGGGGCTGCCGCAGGCGCGCTGGGGGTCGTACGTGGATCTGCGGGAGAACGCGCCGGAGGTGCTGGCGCGGGAGCTGCGCGCGAGTACGCCCGCGCCGATCAAGTTCTGCCCGATCGTCAGCGATCCGTACCAGGCGATCGAGGCGCAGGCGCTGCTGACGCGCCGCTGCTTGGAGGTGATCGCGGCGGCGCCGGCGGTGTGGCCGACGATGCTCCTGACCCGCTCGACGCTGATCCTCCGCGATCTCGACGTCTTCAAGGAGATGCCGCGGGTGGCGGTGGGGGTGTCGTTGCCGACGATCGACGAGGCCGCGCGGCGACACTTCGAGCCGCGGGCGGCGAGCGTGGCGGAGCGGCTGCGCGTGCTTCGGGCGCTGCGAGCGGCGGGGATCCCCACGTTGGCGGTGGTGCAGCCGCTGCTGCCTGGGTCGATCGAGGGGCTGGCGGCGGCGTTGGCCGAGCTGGCCGACTCGGTGAGCGTCGACGTGCTGCGCGGCGAGGGCGGGGCGCGCGAGGACTTTGAGGATCTCCGCTACGCGCGCTGCCGCGGCGAGGCCTGGCAGGCGGCGGCGGCGGCGGAATTGGCGGCGCTGCTGCGGGCGCGTGGGGTGCCGGTGTGGCGCGGGGAGCTGCCGCCTTCGCTCGCTGGCGCGGCGATGATCGACGCCGCGACCTGACGATCAGCGGGCCCCAGACGAGGGCGCGCCGGCTCCGCGGACGCGGGGGGTCAGCCAGGCGATGAAGTCGCGCAGGCCGTCGTGAAAGTCGACGCGGGGGGCGTAGCCGAGGTGCTCGGCGGCTCGCGTGAGATCGGCGAAGGTGTGGGGGACGTCGCCGGGGCGATCGCCGCTGCGCTCGATGATGGCGGGGCGCCCGACGGCGCGCTCGATCGCCTCGACGAGCTGGCCGAGGCGCAGCGGGGCGGCGCTGCCGAGGTTGAAGAGCTCGTGGCCGGGGTGGTCGCGGTCGATCGCGGCGAGCACCCCGGCGGTGATGTCGTCGACGTGGGTGTAGTCGCGGGCGCTGCTGCCGTCGCCGAAGAGCTGGATCGGCTGGCCGCGGAGGATCCGCTCGGCGAAGCCGCGGATCGCGAGATCAGGGCGCTGGCGCGGGCCGTAGACGGTGAAGAAGCGGAGCGAGGCGATCTGGAGGGGGTAGAGGTGGGCGTAGCTGTGGCAGAGGGCCTCGCCGGCGATCTTCGTGGCGGCGTAGGGCGAGGCGGGGGTGAGCAGGGGGGCGCCCTCGCAGAAGGGCGCGGCGGCGCCGAGGCCGTAGACCGAGCTGGATGAACCAAAGACCAGGCGCGGCGCGCCGGCGAGGCGGGCGGCCTCGAGCACGCTGAGGGTGCCGTGGACGTTGACGCGCTCGTAGAGGAAGGGGCGGTCGAGGGAGGGGCGGACGCCGGCGCGCGCGGCGAGGTGGACGATCACGTCGGGGGCGTAGCGGGCGACGTGGCCGGCGATCTGCTCGTGGTCGGTGATGTCAGCCTCGATGAGGCCGTAGCGGGGGTGCTGGAGGTGCGCGGCGATGTTGGCGCGCTTCTCGGCGGGGTCGTAGGCGTCGCAGAAATTGTCGAGGCAGAGGACGTGGTCACCGCGAGTGAGCAGGCGATCGATGAGGTGCGAGCCGATAAACCCGGCGCCGCCGGTGACCAAGGTGCGCTTCATTGAGCGCATACTGTCGGAGCGGTCCGCGCACGTGCAAGGGTGTGAAGCGCGTGATCAGCGCGAGCGGGGGGGGCGCCGGTGAGGCTTCGATGCGTAAATTATGCGCCAACGCGCGGGCTCTCCCGGAAAAGGGTGCGTTGGACGCAGGAGATGCGCTGTCTAGGATGCCCCCCATGAAACGCAACGAGTCGATCTCCCACGTGATGTCCAAAGACCCGATCGTCGCCCACCACGGGATGAAGGTGAGCGAGGTGCGCCGCATGATGGTCGAGCACGGGATCCACCACGTGCCGGTGGTCAGCGGGAAGCGGCTGCTGGGGCTGATCTCGGCGACCGATATGATGCGCCTCAGCTTGTCCGCCTACGGCAGCGACGAGCGGGCGATGGACGCGATGCTCGACCACCAGTTCACGATCGAGCAGGTGATGAGCGCACACCTGACGACGATCGCGAGCCACGCGACGGTGCGCGACGCGGCCGAGAAGCTGCGCGGCGGGAAGTTCCACTCGCTGCCGGTGGTCGATGGCGAGGGCGAGCTGGTGGGGATCGTGACGAGCACGGACCTGATCAACTACCTGCTCGAGCAGTACTGAGGGCCGCTGCCCGAGGGGACAGATCCGCGCGGGCGGCCGCGATGAGGGGGCGAGTGACAAGCCCCGCGGCCCGAGAGAACCTGAGGGCGTGACGCTTGTCAGGGTCCCCATGCTCCGCCGCCACCTGTCCCTCGGTCGCCCCATCAGCCTGTCGCTCGCGCTGCTCGCGTGCGCCTGCACCGCGAACCCGCAGAAGGCGCCGGAGGACGCGCCGATCGTCGCGAACCAGGGGTCGAAGCTCCCTCCTCCGCCTTCAGGGTGGGAGGAGACGTCGACGCCGCGGGCGCCGCTGTCGTTGACGGCGAGCGACGGCACAGGGCTGAAGTTGGTGTCGCTGACGGCGCGTGGGGTGGTCGAGGGGCCGCTGGCGTTCACCGAGCTGCACTTGATCTTTGAGAACCCCGAAGACCGGCAGATCGAGGGGCGCTTCGAGATCGAGATGCCTCCGCACGCGGCGATCTCGCGCTTCGCGATGAAGATCCACGGGGCGTGGCAGGAGGGAGAGGTGGTCGAGCGGCAGGCGGCTCGGGCGGCGTACGAGGACTTCTTGCACCGCAAACAAGACCCGGCGCTGCTCGAGAACAACGCGGCCAACGCGTTCAGCGCGCGGGTCTTCCCGATCGAGGCGCGCGAGCGCAAAGAGCTGATCGTCTCGTACTCCCAAGAGCTGCCGCGGACGAGCGAGCCCTATCGGCTGATGCTGCGCGGGCTGCCGCAGCTCGACCACCTGGACGCGAGCGTGATCGTGCGGGCGCCGCAGGCGGTGGCCGGCGCGAGCAACCTCGGCGGCTCGGCGGTGGCGACCCGGGTGATCGAGGTGAAGAAGGACAATTATATGCCAGACCGGGATCTGGAGGTCCCGAGCGAGGCGGGCGCGGTGGGGGTGGGGCTGCGCCACCAGAACATCGCGCTGGCCCGCGTGGTCGCGGCCGGCGAGATGCCGCCGGCCGAGGTGGGCTCGTTGACGGTGCTCTTCGACACGAGCGCGTCGCGGTCGCTGGACTTCGCGCGGTCGCTGCGGCGCCTCGATGAGGTCGTGAAGGACCTGCGCGTTCGGTCAGGTGAGGACTTCGCGCTGCGGGTGATCGGCTTCGACCAAGGATCGGTGGAGCTGTTCCGCGGCAAGGCGAGCGAGCTGCGGCAGGAGCACTTGGACGAGATCGCGCGGCGTCGGGCGCTGGGCGCCTCGGACCTGGAGGGGGCGCTGCGCTCGCTCGCGGCCGATCCGCAGGGGGCGAGCCGCCTCTTGATCTTCTCGGACGGGATCGCGACGGCGGGTGAGGTGGAGCTGAGCGGGATGATCGCGGCGACGCAGCGGCTCGCCTCCGCGGGGCTGCAGCGGGCGGATGCGGTGATCGACGGCGGGATCCAGGACACGTCGGCGCTGAAGGCGATCACGACGGCGGCGCTGCCCAAAGATGGGGTGGTGATCGATGGGCGGCTGCACCCGCAGATGATCGCGTACAAGCTGGGATCGGCGACGCTGGCGCCGATCAAGGTGGAGGTGCCAGGGGCGGCGTGGGTGTGGCCCGAGACGATCGAGGGGGCGCAGCCGGGCGACGAGGCGCTGGTGTACGCGGACCTGCCGGCGGAGCTGGCGATGACGGTGCGGCTCACCGGCGAGGCGACGATCGAGGCGTCGATCCCGGCGCAGCAGGCGGAGCGGCCGCTGCTCGAGCGGGCGTGGGTGCGCGCGCGGATCGAGCGCATGCAGGCGGAGCGCTCGCGGCTGCCGGAGGGCGACCTCGACATGCGCGACGCGATGCGCCGGTCGATCATCGAGCTGTCGACGCGGCACCGGGTGCTCAGCGACTTCACGGCGCTGCTGGTCCTCGAGACAGAGTGGGACTATGAGCGCTTTAAGATCGACCGCCGAGCGCTGGCGGAGATCTTGAGCGTGGGGCCGATGGGGGTGACGGTGGACGGCCGCCAGAAGGCGCCGCCGGCGCCCGCGATGATCGCGAGGCAGGAGGAGTGGCGGGTGCCGGACTCCGCGGCCGGAGCGCCGCCGCCGGTGAGCTTTCAGGGCGAACCTTCGGCGCCGCGAGCCGACAAGGTGATGGATGCCGCCGACTCGGCGGAGATGAAAGAGGCGTCCGCGGCGCCCCAAGCCGACGAGGTGTGGGGCGGGCTGACGGGCACCGAGGTGGGGGAGTCCTTCGGGGTCGGCGGGCTTGGGCTCTCGGGCACAGGGCGCGGCGGCGGGGGGACGGGAGAGGGGACGATCGGGCTCGGGAACACGGGGCTGATCGGCAAGGGCGGCGGCGGCGGTACCGGCTCCGGCTACGGGCGCGGCGCGGGCGCGGGCTTCGGCGGGCGCGGCAAGCGGGTGCCGATCGTGCGGCAAGCGAAGGCAGAGGTGATGGGCGGGCTGGATAAAGACATCATCCGGCGGATCGTCCGTGCTCATATCAATGAGGTGCGCTTCTGCTATAACCAGGGGCTCGCGCGCGATCCGACGCTGAAGGGGCGGGTGTCGATCCATTTCTCGATCGGCGGGACCGGGAAGGTGCTGACGGCGGTGGTGGCTGAGAGCGAGCTGAAGGACGCGCGCGTCGCCGAGTGTATCACCCGCGCGGTCCGCCGCTGGACCTTCCCCAAGCCGACGAGCGCGGGCACGGTTGAGGTGACGTACCCCTTCGTGCTCGAGACCGACGGAGGGGGCGCGTGGACGCCGCCGGAGCCGCCGACGCCCGAGGAGCTGGCGCGGCGCGAGGCCGAGGCGGCGCGGCGTGAGGCGGAGTGGAAGCGGCGCGAGGCGGAGATGGCGGCGGCCGCGGCCGAGGCGGCGCGGGTGGCCGCGGAGGAGGCGCGCACCGAGGGGAGCCCGTACTCGGGCAAGCTCTTCGACGTGCACGCGGCGCTGAAGCGCGGCGCGAAGGATGAGGCGATGACGATGGCGCTGGCGTGGTTGGACGCGAGCCCGGGCGACGTGCTGGCGTTGATGGCGGTGGGCGACGCGGCGGAGGCGTCGGGTGAGCACGAGACGGCGGCGCGGGCGTATGGCTCGCTGATCGACCTGTTCCCCTCGCGCGCGGATCTGCGGCGTTATGCGGGCAACCGCCTCGAGCGGCTGGGCGCCTCAGGGCTGCGGCTGGCGGTGGACACTTATCAAAAAGCGGCGGAGTCGCGGCCGGATCACCCGGCGAGCCATCGGCTGTACGCGTTCGCGCTGGTGAAGGCGGGCCAGCATCGGGCGGCGTGGGAGGCGATCGCGCGGGGCGTGAAGCAGGTGTACCCGAGCGGGCGCTTCGCGGCGGCGGACCAGATCCTGCGCGAGGACGCGGGGCTGATCGCGGCGGCGTGGGCGCGGGCGGAGCCGTCGCGGCGCCTCGAGGTCGAGGGGTTGGCGAAGGAGCTGGGGGTGGAGCTCGATCGGGCGGCTTCGACGCGCTTCGTGATCACGTGGGAGACGGACGCGAATGACGTCGACTTCCACATCTACGACGTGAACGGCGGGCACGCGTACTACTCGGACAAGCGCCTCAGCTCGGGCGGCTGGCTGTACGCCGACGTGACGACCGGCTACGGGCCCGAGTGCTTCACGATCCCTGGGACGCCAGCGGCGTTCCCGTATCGGCTGGAGGCGAACTACTACAGCCGGGGGCCGATGGGCTACGGGATGGGCAAGATGCAGGTGATCCAGCACGACGGTAAGGGCGAGCTGCGCTTCGAGGAGCGGCCGTATCTGATCATGAAGGACCGGGCGTTCGTGTCGCTCGGGACGATCGACAAGCCGCTGTAGCGGGCGGGACCGCGCCGCGCGCCTCGCTGCGCGTGCGGCGATGACGTCGCCGGTCACGCGGGGTACGATGCTCAGATGGCTAATTCCAGGCGCGTGAGGATCGTACTCCTGCTGGGACTGGGGGCTTTGGCGGCCTCCTCGTGCTTCCAGGACATATCGCTCGAGGAGGGCGGCGAGTCGGCGAGCTCCAGCGGTGAGATGACCTCGGGGACAGGTAAGGACAGCACCAGCGGCGGGGAGACGACGACGGGGGGCGCGATGACGACGGGCGGGGGCACCACGACTGACGGGGGCACCACGACTGACGGGGGTACGACGACGGGAGGCGCGACGACGGGCGGGAGCGCGACGACGGGCGGGAGCGCGACGACGGACGGGAGCACGAGCACGACGAGCGGCGGGAGCACGACGAGCGGCGGCGCGACGACGGGCGAGCCGGCCTCGGCGTGTGAGGCCTATGCCGCGCACTTGGTGTCGTGTGGCCTGATCAAGGCGGACACGGAGGCGCAGACGATCGCGGAGTGCGAGAGCGTCAGCGACCCTGATTTGGCCTGCGCGTCGGCGTACGCGGGAGAGATCGCCTGCGTCACGAACGCGAGCTGCACTGAGCTGATGAGCGCCTCGGTCTGCGAGGCAGAATACGCGGCGATCGTGGACTGTGAGCTGGGACAGATCTGTGGCCCGTACGGGCAGAAGGCGGCGGAGTGTTGGGGTGGAGAGCCGGCGGAGTTGAGCGCGTACTGTCTGGATCAGATCGACTACGCCTTCATGAACAGCGAGAGCTGCGGGGGGGAGACCGCGGCGCTCTTTGCTTGCCTGTCGGGGCTCTCTTGCCGGGAGTTCGACCAACCGGACGCCTGCGCGGGCGAGCAGGGATCCGTCGAGATCGCCTGCGGCTGACGCGCCGCTTCGTCGCGCGCTCAGGCGCCCAAGAGCTCGCCGCGGACCTCGCCGCGGACCTCGCCGCGGACCTCGCCGCGCATGTCGCCGCATCGTAGCGCCTCGGGGCGTGGCTTTGATCGAAAGTTGACGATCCGGCGGATCTGCCGACAATGCGCGCGTGATCAGCGGAACAACACTGCATCTGGGGATCGACTTCGGGACCACGCGTACGGTGGTGAGCTGCGCGAAGGATGGGCGCTATCCGGTGATCTCGTTCGAGACCGAGGGGGGCTTTGTCGACTATCTGCCCGGCCTGGTGGTGCAGCAGGGCGGGGCGCTGCTCTTCGGCGACGCGGCCCGCGCGGCGCTGGCTGCGGGGGGCGAGCTGCGGGTGCTGGGATCGATCAAGCGGGCGATCACGGGGCTGCTCGCGGATGAGGCGGTGCCAGGGCTGGAGGGCGGGGTGAGCGCGCTGGCGCTGACGAGCGCGTACCTCGGTTGGTTGCGATCGATGCTGCTGGGCTCGAGCAACGTGGAGCTGGCGGAGGAGGCGGAGGACGTGACGCTGATCGCGACCGTCGCGGCGCCGGCGAACGCGAGCACGAGCCAGCGCTACGTGACGCTCGAGGCGTTTCGCCGGGCGGGGTTCGTGGTCGCGGGCATGATCGGGGAGCCGACGGCGGCGGCGATCGAGTACGCGCACAACAACCGGGCGGCGCTGAGCAGCCGCAGCAAGCGCCGCTATGTGATCGTCTACGACCTCGGCGGCGGCACTTTTGATACGGCGGCGGTGTCGCTGGAGGAGCGGCGCTTCGAGCTGATCGCGAGCGAGGGGATCACGCGGCTAGGCGGCGAGGACTTCGACGCGGTGATCCTGGAGATGGCGGTGGAGGCGCTGGGCGCGGCGGCTCCGGCGCTGGCGGCGATGAACCCGTCGATCCGGGCGCTGGCGCTGGATTCGTGCCGGCAGGCGAAGGAGTCGCTGACGGCGAGCGCGCGCCGGTTGATCGTCGATCTGGGCGCGGCGCTGCCGGGGTGCGAGCCGGTGGTGCTGGAGACGCGGGCGCTGTATGAGCGCTGCCAGCCGCTGGTGGAGCGGTCGTTGGAGATGACGCGCCGGCTGTTCGCGGCGCTGCCGGGGCGCGGGATCGACCCGGAGAACGCGCGCGATCTGGGGGGCTTGTACCTGGTGGGCGGCGGGGTGGCGTTCCCCGCGGTGGCGCGGGCGCTGCGGCAGGTGTACGCGCGGAAGATCCAATTGGCGCCGCACCCGCACGCGGCGACGGCGATCGGGCTGGCGATCGCGGGCGACCCGGAGGCGGGGATCTACGTGCGTGAGGCGACGACGCGGCACTTCGGGGTGTGGCGCGAGGCCGAGGCGGGGCGCCGGCAGGTGTTCGATCCGATCTTTTCAAAGGACGCGCTGGCGAGCGGGGAGGCGCTGGTGGTCCGCCGCGACTACCAACCACGCCATACGATCGGCGAGCTGCGATTCTTAGAGTGCTCGAGCCTGGCGAGCGACGGCGCGCCAGCGGGCGACTTGACGCCGTGGGCGACGATCCGCTTCCCGTATGATCCTAAGCTAGCCCAAGAGACAGATCATCAAGCCGGGCTCGAGGCGCTCGCGCCGGCGCGGCAGAGCGGGCTGGAGCGCCACCACATCGTCGAGACCTATACATACGGGCAGGACGGGACGATCGCGGTGTCGATCGAGAATCGTACTGGGGGGTATCGGCGGGAATTTGTGCTGGGGAGCTGAGGGGCCTGAGCCCCCAGGACTTCTTCGCGGGCGCTTTCGGCGCAGTCGCAGACTTAAGGGACGTTCTTGGAGTCGCTCAATGAGGTGAGGTCACCCGTTTAGATTTTATGCGTTATGAATATTCCTAGGCGGTGGGGTCGCCGTAGACGCGCTGGGGGGCTTCGATGCCCTTGAATTCGTAGGTGCCGAGGTCGGCGAGGGGGTGGTCGAGGTGAGCGTGGAGCTCCGCGGAGACGAGGAGCCGGCGGCCTAGGCGGCCGCAGAGGCCCTCCAGGCGGGAGGTCATGTTGACGGCGGGGCCGATGACGGTGAAGTCGAGGCGGCGCTCGGCGCCGATGTTCCCATACTGGACGTCGCCGCAGTGGAGGGCGACGCCATGGTTGATGGGCGGAAATCCCTGCTCGGCGCGGCGGCGGTTGAGGTCGTCGAGGGCGAGGTTCGCGGCGCGGGCGGCGGCGAGGGCGCGATTGCACTGCTCGGCGTGGCTGTGCGCCTCGTCGACGGGGAATACGGCGAGGACGGCGTCGCCGATGAATTTTAAGATCTCGCCGCCGTGCTCGCCGATCGGGCGGGCGATGGCGCCGAAGTAGTCGTTCAACCAGCCGATAAAGACAGCAGAATCGACGGAGCCGGACAACTGAGTGAAGCCGCGCATGTCCGAGAACCAGATCGCGGCGTGGATCCGCTCGACGTCGCCGCGCCGGACGTGGCCCGCGAGCACGCGCTGGCCCGCGGCGCGGCCGACGTAGGTCTGGAGGAGGGTCTCGGCGAGGTGGTGGCCGGCGTGGACTTGAACGCAGAGGGCGAGCGGATCCGCGAGCTCTTGCAGGGCTCGGAGCTGCTCGTCGCTAAAACCACCCGGGCGGCGGGTGACGAAGCTGGCGAGGCTGCCGTCCGCCTGCGCGAAGTCCAAGAGCATCGCGAAGTAGTCGGTGGCGCCGGCGGCGTGCAGATCCTTTAAAATTGGGAAGCGGAATTCGGCGGCGTCAGGGGCGATCGGGCAATGGAGGCGCCGGATCTGGTTCTGGACCATGTAGTATTGGGGGCTGCGCCGAAACGCCGGGGTGTGAGCGCCGTGGCCGAGGGCGACCGCTTCGACGAGGCCGTCGTCGGTGAGGGTCTCCTGGGTCTCGATGATCCGGGCGTGGGTCATCGGCACGAGCACCTCGCGGCGGCGCCAAAAGTAGACCCGCCAGGCGACCTCGGGGTGCAGCGTCTGCATCTGTAAGGCGCAGCGGGTGAGCTCAAAGCCCTGGCGGTTTAACTCGGCGCAGAGGGTGCGCACGAGGGTGGTCATGTCAGGGGCGGCGCGGCCGGTCTTGAGCAGCCACGCGGCGGCTTCGGAGTGCTCGGGCATCGATAGGATCCTCGCGAGAGGGGTAGCTTGCCCGATGTCGACGCGGGGCGCAGCCGGTACGTCGCGCGTCAGCTCGCGAGCGCGCGGACTTGGAGCTGCGCCATGTCGCGCAGCATGGGGTGGTGGCCGTACACAGGCTCCGCCGCGAGCTCGATGGCAGGATAACGGGCAAAAAAGAGGCGGAGGGCGAGCTCGGCCTCCATGCGGGCGAGGCTGGCGCCGACGCAGAAATGGGGGCCCCAGCCGAACCACGGGCTGCCGGCGATCTGGCGGCCAATATCATAAGTGTCCGCGTCGGCGAGGAACTCTGGGTCGCGGAATGCGCTCATCATCTGGAGGTAGACGGGCTGGCCGCGGTGGAGCTGGACCCCCTCGTAGACGAAGTCCTCGGCGACGAAGCGGACGAGGCCGGCGCGGCCGAAGCCGTTGTAGCGGAGGGTCTCGTCGGCGGCGCCGCGAGCGAGGCCGCCGTCGGCGCGGAGGCGCGCGAGCTGGTCCGGGTGGCGGAGCAGCTCGTAGATCGCGTAGGAGGTGAGGCTGACGGTGGTGTCGGAGCCGCCGACGATCAAGGCGCCGATCAGCGAGAAGAGCTCGGCCTCGCTGAGGCGATCGTCGGCGTCGCAGGCGTGGACGAGCATGGAGAAGAGGTCGCCCTCGATCGGGGCGGCGCGGCGCTCCGCGATGAGCTCGCGGAGGAGGGCGGCGCCGCGGCTGATCGTCGGCATGTAGCCGACGAAGACGTCCTGCGGGAGGCCAGGCATGACGAGGGCGATGAGGGCGTCGGCGAAGGCGACGAAGGTGTCCTCATGGCCAGGTGGAATGTGGAGCACCCCCGCGATCACGCGGACCGGGTAGCGGCGCGAGAAGAGGGTGGCGACGTCGAATATGCCCTCCTGCGGGAGTTGGTCGAGCTGCTGGCGGATGAGCTGCTCGACGAGGGGGCGGTGGATCTCGATGGCGCGCGGGGTGAGCAGGGGGTTGACGAGCTTGCGGATCCGGGCGTGGGACGCGGGCTCCAAGGTGAAGAGGCTGCTCTCCGTGAAGGCGGCGTAGTCCGGGAAGGCGGCCTTGATCTCCGCGGGCAGGCCGACGCCGAGGGTGGGGTCGTGGCTGAGCCGGGGCTCGCGCATCAAGGCGTTGTAGTCGCGGTAACGGAAGAAGATGTAGCCGTGGCCAGGCGGCCAGAAGTGGGCCGGGGAGCGCTCGCGGAAGCGGGTGAGGATCGGGTAGGGATCCTTCATAAACTCGGGATCCATCGGGTCGAAGACGAGCTGGGGGTCGACGGGCTGCTGCATGGGTGGGGACGCTAACAGGGTTAAATGCGCGTGTGCGCGCTCAATGACTACACCCCGAGGTCCTGTGATTCGTCGCTAGCGCGCACGACGACGGCGCGGCCGGCGGAGCGCAGGCGCGCCTGCTGCCTGGGGAGGCGCGGTTGCGGTAGAGTGTCCGTATGGCTGGCAACACGTTACCGGGGGGTTTAGGGGCGCGTTTGCGCGATTTCGCGCGCGGCTTCTTGGGCGGGGCCGGGGAGGGTGCGGAGGGGACTGCGGCGGGGGCTTCGACCTTGGAGGCGGCGGCGCAGTCGGTGGGGGCGTCGCTGGAGCGCTGGCGGTCGACAGGGAGCGTGCTGCGGGCGCTGACCAGCGGAGGCCTCGACCGGCTGACCGCGGTGGGCGGGGAGGTGGAGCTGGTGACGTCGCTGGACGCGTTGACGCGGCTGCGGGCGACGAGCGCGCGGATCCGCCTGGGCGAGGTGGTGGTGGGTGAGGTCGCGGTCGGCGGCGGGCCGCTGCGGGTGTGGGCGACGGCGACCGAGGAGGGGGTGTTTCCGGTGCTGGTCGACGCGCTGGATCGCGCGGGTGCGGTGGTGGCTTGGGGGAGCGGGGCGGATCCGCCGATCTGCCAGGTGATCGATCAGACGCCGACGGCGACCGTGGACGCGGAGATGCTGCTGGCCGAGCCGAGCCTCGACCTGACGCCGCTGCGGGAGCTGGCGCTGCACGGGTGGTCGCTCTGTTATGTGGATCTGCACCCGGTCGACCGCAGGCCGGCGATCCGGGCGGCGCTGCTGCGCCACGGGCTACCCCTCGGCGCGGTGCTGGTGCACCCGCAGACGGAGGTGGAGTTCAAGACGCTGGGGATCGACTTTCACCGGCTCTTCGTGACGACGCGGATCCGGCGGCTGCGCGCGGACGGGGTGCCGCTGGTGGTGATGATCAGCGAGGCGCCGCGGAGCTGGGCGAGCGCGGCGGAGGAGGGGGTCTTTGAGGTCGATCTGGCGGGGCTGGCGGCGCGGCTGCGTGGCGAGGGCGGGCTGGACGGCTGGCGAGCGGCGGCGGCGGACTTCTGTCAGGAGCGAGGGCAGCGCGGGCAGCTCGGGTGGCGCTTGGATCACTTGAGCGGGGCGCGGCGGGTGGAGGGGAACACCTGCGTGATCGAGCTGGACAACCGGCGCGCTCGCGAGCGGATCTTCGCGGCGATCGACGGGGCGCAGCGGAGCGTGCACCTGCAATTTTATATCTTGCGGCCGGGGCTGTTCAGCGAGCGCCTGGCGGTGCGCCTGATCCAGCGGGCGCGCGCGGGGGTGGCCGTGCGGATCTGCGTCGACGCGCTGTTCTCGACCCAAGACGTGCTCGGCCTGCGCAACCAGGTGGTCGAAGGTCTGTCCCAAGAGCCAGGTATAGAGATCGTCGCGGCGGCGCCGATCTCGGCGGACGAGCCGCTGGAGCTGCGGCGCTTCAAGCGGCGTGACCACCGCAAGCTGGTGGTGATCGATGACCGGCTGGCGTTCGTCGGCGGGCGTAACGGCGGCGATGAGTACTACACCGGCTTCGATGAGGTGCCGATCAGCGACTGGACGCCGCATGAGCGGGTGCCGTGGCTCGACGCGCACGTGGAGGTCGAGGGGCCGCTGGTGGCGGCGGTGCAAGGGTCCTTCGTCGAGACGTGGCACGCGGCGGGCGGGCGGGCGATCCCAGCGGTGAAGGAGGAGCTAGCGCCGTCGGGGGCGCCGTCGGGGGCGCCGACGGGGGGCTCGAAGGCGCGGCTGGTGGTGCACAAGGGGCTGGAGGACGCGAACACGCTGGGGGCCTACGAGGCGATCATCGAGAGCGCTCGGGCGCGGATCTTTATCCTGAACGACTTCCCGATCCTGGACACGCTGCAGCGATCGCTGCTGCGGGCGCTGCAGCGCGGGGTGGCGGTGGTGATCTTGACGGGCTCGGCGGTGGCGCGCCGCGGCGACGGGACGATGCTGCGCGGGCCGATGCACCGCGAGATCTTCGAGTACATGACAAAGCACCGGCTCGAGCCGCTGCTGCGCGCGGGGGTGGTCGTGTATGAGTTCGCGACGCCGCCGCTGCCCGAGGTGGTGGCGCGCGGCGGGGTGGTGCGCCCATACGTGCACGCGAAGGTGATGTGCGCCGACGGGCGGGTGGCGAGCGTGGGCTCGGCGAACCTGGACGTGACGGCGAGCTACTGGGAGCACGAGGCGAACGTGGTGATCGAGGACCCGGCGGTGGTCGGGCGGCTGGAGGCGACGATCGAGGGGCTGTGCGCGGGTTCGCTTCGGCTCGACGTGGAGTCCGCGTACTGGCGCCGGGAGGCCCGGCAGCGGGAGATCGCCTCGGCGCTGTGGCCAGAGACGCTGTACGTGTGAGCGGTGCGACCGGCGCGATGGGCGGGGGGTTTGACGATCTCGCGCGCTCCGTCCTACTCTTCGCGCCACCGCCCGCTGAGGGCGTCTCTCTGAGGAGTCCTTGATGAAGAAGCTGCTCTCTGCCCTGGGTCTGGTCTCGTTGCTCTCTGGCGCCGCGCTCGCGGGTTGTGACGGCGGCGGCGGCGGCGGCGGTTCGTCGACGCCGTCGATCGTGGTCGCTTCGGAGGACTTGGCCGCCGGCGGCGCGTACGTCTCGTATGTGAACAACGTCGGAAATTGCAGCCAAGGCTGCGACAAGCTGGCGAAGGGCGATCTGATCCTCGAGGTCGACGGCCAGCCGGTGACCAGCTCGAAGGACCTGCGCAACAGCAAGATCGCGACCGGCTCGCCGGTGAAGCTGAAGGTGTGGAAGAAGGACACGAAGGCGACGGTCGAGGTCGAGCTGGTGGCGACCCCGAGCGATAAGCTGCCGCCGCTGAAAGAGGCGCCGCCGTTCTGGACGGTGGGCGCGGCGGAGCTCGATCGGGCGCCGCAGTGGGCGCGCCGGACGCTGTTCGGCCACCCGAGCCAGGCGACGATGCTGGTGAGCGTCGACGGCGGGATCCTGAGCGGCCGCGATCTGGTCGGCAAGAAGCGGTTGATCGTGTTTTGGGACATCGCGACCCGCGAGGAGCAGGCGCAGGCGGTCGACTTCATGCAGGTGCTGCAGAAGGCGCAAGGCGACCTGAACGCGCGGGGGATCGACATCTACTTCGCGCAGGTGCAGTTCCCGAACAACGACCGCCAGCGGCCGTGGAACGACTCGGCGCTGCGCGACTTCGCCAAGACCCACGGGCTCGCGGATCTGGCGCCGATCCCGATGTACCGCTTCCCCAACCCGACCGAGTACAACGCGGCCAAGGAGGTCGGGCTCGAGGGGGCTTCGACGTATATCCAGTACCTGCGGGCGGCCCCTTCGATCGTGCTGCTCAACGACGACGGGGTGATCGTGTGGCACTCGGAGGGGATCACGACGCCGCCAGCGGACTCGCCGCTCGCCAACCGGCCGAACCTCTACACGATCATCACGGCGGTCGAGTTCGCGGTCGCGAACCTGTAGACCCCGCCGCGCAGAGGGGAGCGCTCGCTACAGCGAGGCGCTCCTCTTTATTTTTGTCTTGCGTCGGCTCAGCGCAGGGTGCGGCGTAGGGCGGCTGTGTCGCTCTGAAAGCGGCTGAGGGCGGGGCCCTCGAGGGCGACGCCGAGGCGCTGTGGGCGGGCGTCCCCGTTGGCTTGGAGGATCAGGGGGTCGAGCTGCTTGACCTCGCCGTCTTCCTCGCTCCATAGCTCGAGGCGGACACGATCTCCGGCGGTCTTGCCGCTGTGACCGGCGAGGGCGACGAGCTGGCCGCTGCGGACGGCGACGCCAGGGCTGGGCGAGGCGAGCAGGCGGGAGAGGTGGCTGTACCGGGTGACGAGGCCGCCGTGGTGGACGATCTCGAGGGTGAGGCCGGCGTCGCCGTCGGCCTGGGCGCTGCGGATGACCCCGTCGGCGAGCGCGATCACGGGGGCACCCTCGGGGCGGCGGTACATCGCGCCTGGGCGGCCGCTGATGACCTCGAGGGTGGGGCTGAGCAGGCCGCGAGCTTCGGTCGGCAAGGGGTGGTAGGCGAGCGGGGTGCGGCGCAAGGCGCGGGCGACGGGCTGGCCTTCAGGTGTGTAGTAGGCGCCGCCGTAGCGGAGCGCGGTGTGTTTGCCGGCGTCGCCGCGGTAGCGGATCCCCAAGACGTCGCCGTAGCGGTGGAACGCGTCGCCGATCAGGCGCTTCTCGACGACGAGGCGGAGCTGGTCGCCGGCGCGCAGCTCGGTCTGGAGATCGAGCTCGTAGGCGAGCGCTTCGGCGATGACCTGGGCGAGCTCCGGGGACTCTCCGGCGGCGGCGATCGCGGCGAGCAGGTCGGCGTCGCGGCCGATCTCGATCTCGATGGTGGCGACGTCGAGGGCGGCGGCGTGGTGCAGGGTGCGGATCTGGAAGCCGCCGCCGCTGCGGCAGGCCTGGAGGAGCTGGCCTTCGGCGATCTCGAGCTCGAGGGCGTGGACGGCGCCGTGGCGGTCGCTGGCGACCCGCACGGGGGCGCCGCGCTCGGCGATGAGGCCGAGGTCGAGGCTGGGGCGGATCGCTGCGGCGAGGGCGTCGATCTCGTCGCTGCGCACGCCGAGCAAGGCGAGGGCCTCGGCGAAGGCGCGCCCTTCGAGGGTCGTCTGCTGAAAGAGCAGGCGGTCGAGCCCGGCGAAGATCCGGGCAGGATCGGCGGTGCAGGAGCGGGCTGGGGGATCGGCGTAGGTGCCGAGGGTGGCGCCAGCAGCGCCGCCGATCACCGCTGCGCGTGGGACGCCGAGTGCGTCGAGGCCGATGTCGCGGCCTAAAAATACGTAGGCGTTGACGGCCATCAGCAGGCCGAGGAAGAGCGCGGTGCGGTTGCGGATCTTGCGCTCGGCGGGGTCGACCTTGACCCGGGGAGCGCGCTTGCTGCGCGTTCGCGCCCGCGGCTTGCCGGCCGGCATACGCCGGTTGCCCTTCTTGCTCATCAGGGGTCGGCGCTATCAGATCGGGGGAGAGAGCGCCAATAACCCGCAGAACTGGGCGGACGGGCCGCGGTCTGGGCAGTGTGCGTTATCGCGCGGCGCGGCGGTGCGCGAACGAGGTCCGTCCTCGAATGACGGCTAGGACGCTTCGCAGGCGCTCCATGCACGCGCGGCGGTCGGGCTCAGTAGCCGGGGGGGATGACGCCATTAAGGCAATGGATGGTGTTGGGCTCGCGTCGGCTGGACCAGCGGGCGCGCTCGGGGCGGTCGGGGGTTCCGGCCTCGAGGCCCTCCGTGAGGCTCCAGGCGGGTGATTGGCCGGGAGCGAGGCTGTGGAGGCCGCTCTGCCAGGGGCCGATGATATAGGTGTGGCCGGCGATCCTCGCGTTGAAGAACTCACTATAGCGGCGGGCGAAGTCGTGGCCTGGGGCGGCGCCGAGGGTCTCGCAGGTGCGAAACCACCATAGTGCGGCGCCAGCGGGTAGGAGGCGCTCGCGGAGGGCGCAGAGGTCCTTGTGTAAGGAATGGCCGGGCAGCAGGGCGGCGGCGGCCAGGCGCTCGTCGCCGATCCGGGCCTCTCCCCACTTGCCGTGACCCCAGAATTGGAGCTCTGCGATCGGCTGATCGGGGGATTGACGGCCGATCCACGCGAACGCCTCGCGCCAGCCCCGGGCGCCGAAGGCGGCGCCGATGCTCCCGCGTCCGCGGTAGAGCCAGGCGCCGGCGGCCCAGGCGTGGGTGAGGCCAGGCAGGCCGTGCCGGCCGGTGCAGGAGCGGTCGTAGATCACGAGGCGGAGGCCGCCCGACATGGTGTGGTCACTCCTTCACCGCGGCCTCGGTGAGCTCGGGGGCCGGCGGTGTGGGGCCTTGCATCGGCGAGTTGGTGGCGCGGCCAGTGAGGCGCTGCCGCAAGAAGAGCAGCTCCTCAGCGAGGCCGAGCAGGAGGTAGCAGGCGATCAAGAAGATGAGGACGGCGGGGCGGTTGATCTGGGCGGCGACCATGACGGCGCCGATCGCGATGAGGCCCGCAGCGGCGAGGGTGCGCCGGTTGGGCCGCAGATCCTTGAATGAACGGAAGCGGATCTTCGAGACCATGAAGTAGCTGAGCACCGCGATCATGCCGGCGACGAGGCCGACGTTGGCGGGCCGCGGCAGGCCGAGGGCGTGGTTGGCGATCACCACGGCGACGATGGTGGTGGCCGCGACGGGGATCGGCAGGCCTTGGGTGTACTTTCCCGCCTTGCCCTTGTCGCGGGTCGCGATGACGTTGAAGCGGGCGAGGCGGATGCAGCCGCAGGCGAGGAAGAGGAAGGCGACGAAGAGGCCAGCCCGGCCGAGATCCTCGAGGGCCCAGCGGTATACGAGCAGCGCAGGGGCGACGCCGAAGGTGATCACGTCGGCGAGGCTGTCGAGCTGGAGGCCGAACTCGGACTGGGTCTTGGTGATGCGGGCGATCCGCCCGTCGGTGGCGTCGAAGAAGCCGCCGAAGGCGATCGCGATCGCTGCCTTGTATAAAGCGTCGCTCTCGGGGCCCTCGACGCCGAGGCGGGCGCAGAGCGAGAGCGCGTAGAAGCCGCAAAAGACGCTCGCGAGGGTGAACGAGTTGGGGATGATGATCGCGGCCCGGCGGAGGTTCATCGGCGAAGGCGGAGAGTATCACGGCGGCGCAGCGGCGGTTGACAGCGCGAGAGGGGCCGAGGATGGTCGCGGCGATGAGCGTGCTCGTGCGGATCGCCTACGATGGGGCCGGTTTTCATGGTTTCGCCCGCCAAGCGGCGAGCGCGGAGCGGGCGGCGCCGCGGACGGTGCAGGGGGTCTTGGAGGAGGTGTTGACTGGGTTCTATCGGGCGCCGGTGCGCGTGCGCGGGGCGAGCCGCACCGACGCGGGGGTGCACGCGCTCGGGCAATTGATCGCGTTCGAGCCGCCTTCAGCGATCCCGGCAGAGGGGCTGCTGCGGGCGCTTCAGCGGCTCCTTCCGGGGGATCTGAGCGCGCGGGCGGCGTGGACGGAGGAGCGCTTGGACGGGGCGCCGGTGGAGCCGCGCTTTGAGTGCGGGGGCAAGCGGTATCGGTATGTGGTGCGTACGTCGACGCTGCGGGCGGCGCGTGGGGCCGCGTACGAGTGGCACCTGCGCCGCCGCCTGGATCTGCCAGCGATGCAGGCGGCGGCGGTGCACTTGGTGGGCGAGCACGACTTCGCGAGCTTTCGCGGGGCGGGCTGCCAGGCGAAGACGACGATCCGCCGGCTGCGCGGGCTGGCTGTGCGCGGCGAGGAGGACGCCCAGGCGAGCCTCGGTGACCCGGGCGAGGCGCGGGGCGAGGGGCCGGCGCGGGTGGTGTTTGAGGTCGATGGGGAGGCGTTCCTCTACAACATGGTGCGGATCTTGGTCGGCACGCTGGTAGAGGTGGGCAGGGGTCGGCGGCCGCCTGAGTCGATGCCCGCGGTGCTGAGGGCGCGCGATCGCGGGGCGGCTGGCCCGACGGCGCCCGCCGAGGGGCTGACGCTGGTCGAGGTGCTGTGGCCGGGGGAGGGCAGGCGCGGTAGGGCGCAGGAGTCGTTGGGGTGACATCCATGTCATGGCCTCCCGGTGAGACGTGCGCGAAAACGCTAAGGATCACAATCGCGCGTCCTTGGCCCGGAATATGCTCGAAAGCGCGCCATGAACGCTTCGACGTACCGCCGCTCCCTCCTGTCGCTCACCTTGTTGACCGCCGCTTGTACGGGCGATGACAAGGGCGGGACGGACACCGAGACCACCACCGAGGCCACGACCGAGGCCTCCACCACGACCGATGGTAGCACCAGCCAGGGCTCGACCTCGGTGATGAGCACCACCGGGGTGACCACCGAGACCGGCACGAGCGGTATGACCGAAGGGACAGATTCGACCGCGAGCACGGACTCCGACAGCAGCACCAGCGACGGGACCACCGCGGGCACGACGGGCGTGGAGGACGTGTGCGCGCCCAGCGAGGACGTGAAGTTCCAGTTCAAGCTGCTGCCCGAGCCGGACTTCAAGCCGCTGGAGCTGGAGTGGATCTGTAAGGTGCTGGCGATCGTCGACGGTGACGGCGGCGAGCGCTCGCTCGAGATGAGCTGTGACGACCTCGAGAACGTCGCGATCATCCCGCCGCCGACGCTGGTGATCACGGCGTCGCCCGCGACCGAGCTGGCGCAGATCAAGCCGGGCGCGGCGCTGCGGGTCTTCTACTACCAGGCGACGCCGTGGTGGATCGAGCGCTGGCTGCGCGTCGAGGACCTGCTGAGCGGCGAGCTGTTGCTCGCGGGGATCGACGGGGTGCAGATCGACCCGAACGAGATGGTGAAGCTCACCGCGCCGGTCGAGCTGAGCGCGGCGGATGGCACCTGCACGCCGCTCAAAGAGGACTGCGGCATGGTCGAGCGGCTGGTGCTCGACGGCATGGCCGAGGGGGTGATGAGCGCGCACCTGGACGGGTCCTTCGTGATCGCGGGCGGCGACCCGGGCTATAGCGTGTGGGTCGAGGGCGCGGCGCGCTTCGTCGGCGACATCGAGTGCACGGACACGCCGGAGCGCTGGTACTCGCTCGGGGTGGTCGCGGACGGGCAGGAGTGAGCCGCGCTCGGCTCCTGACCTGGTCTTGAGGCTATTCGCGGTCGACCCGCTCGGCGCTGAACAGGCGCGCTCTCAGGTGTAGTGGGCGCACCTGGGCGCCGCTCCACACGAAGGTGAGGGCGCCGAGTTCGGGGCGGCCGCGGACGCGGAAGCGGTGGTCGCCGAGGTGCTCCAGCGGGGTCGGGCCGGTGAAGAGCGGGCCGCTGAGGTGGAGGGCCGCGCCGACGAGCCGGACACGCAGCGGCTCGGGCCACTCGGGCGGCCAGTAGTCGCCGGTGTAGTGCGCGAGCGGAGCCGCAGGCGCGGGCGGCGGCGGCGGCTCGAAGAGCTCGCGCTGGATCGCGAGGGCGGTGGCGCGTAAGGGCTCGCCGCTGCCGCTCATGATGACCGCGGCGAAGCCGGTGGCGGGGATCCAATAGAGCTCGGCGGCGTAGTCGCCGGTGTTGCCGCTGTGCGCGTAGAGGGCTGCGCCGTCGCTCAGGAGGCGCCGCCGTAGGCCGAGGGCGTAGGTCTCGCCGGGGCGCTCGTGGGTGGCGATGGCGGGGGCGAGCAGGGCGTCACGCGCGGCCTCAGAGAGGGGTGAACCGGCGGGGTCGCCGAGGCCGAGGAGGAGCTCGACGAGGGCCGACGCCGAGGCGAAGAGGCCGCCGGCAGGGGCGGTCCAGAGGCGGCTCGGGCGCAGGTGACGATCGGCGGCGAGATCGATCTCTCGCGCCGCGGAGCCAGGGCCGAGGCGGCCACATGCCCAGTCAATCGCGCGCGCTTCGTCGAGGTCGGCGCCGATCTCGTGGAGGCGCAGGGGCGCGAAGAGGCGGGTCGCGAGGGCGCGGGCGTAGGGCTCGCCGCTGACGCGCTCGACCGCGAGCCCGACCGCCGCGTAGCCGGCGTTGGAGTAGCTCCAAAGGGCTCCTGGTGGCGCCCAGAGGGGAAACCCTCCGAGTTGGTGGAGCCAGGTGGGGGCGGAGGGCGACGCGCCAGCGGCGGCTTGGCGCAGCTCGGCGCCGGTGGGGGCGCGATCAGGGAGGCCGGCGCTGTGGGCGAGCAGGTGGCGCAGGGTGATCGCGGCGGCGTCAGGATCGACCGCTTCGGCGAGCTCGGGGAGGTGCGGCCAGAGCGGGGCGTCGAGCCCGAGGAGGCCTTCGTCGACGAGGGTGAGGGCGAGCGCGGCGGTCGCGAGCTTGGTCAAGGAGCCGGCGCGAAAGACGGTGTGCGGGGTGATCTTGGCGCCGCGGACGCAGGTCCTGCCGGCGACGGCGAGCCAGCGGATCTTCCCCGCTTCGGCGATCGCGACGCTGACACCGACGCCGCCTAAGTTGTGGTGGTCGGCGCAGAGGGCCCGCGCGATCGCTCGGTAGCGCGGCGGCGCGTCCTGGTGGCGCCGCACGCACGCGGCGCGGTGGTCCTCCGCGGCGGGGCGGGCGCTGGCGGGGGCGGGCGCCTCGCCGTAGCAGTCGCCCTGGGGCGCGCAGGCGAGGACGAGCAGCGGCCAGATCGGCGCTCGACTCGGCGGCTGGGACGACGCTCGCATCACCGCGCGAGTTTAGCCGGGGAGGCGCGCGCCGTCGCCCGCCTCATTATGCGAGGCTGTGCTGTGATGGCTCGATCGCGGAGACAAGGGCGGCTCTTGGGGGCAGGGTTGTTCGCTTGCGCAGGGCTGGTCGCCTGCGGGGACGATGGCGGCGGCGGGTCGATGACTGGGTCGACGCAGGGGTTCACGTCGTCGACGCAGGGCTCGACGGACTCCGGGGGCACGGAGACGACTGCGAGTGGGAGCGAGAGCGCGGGCACGACCACCGACAGCGCGACGACCACCGACGCGGCGACTTGGAGCACGACGAGCGCGGGTGAGAGCGACTCGTCGAGCGCGACCGACAGCGACGCGGGGACAGACTCGGATACGGCGACGGACTCGGACACCGAGGGTGAGGTGTGCGAGCCACCCGACGTGCTGATCGTGCTCGACCGGACGTTGACGATGCACCGGACGCCGAGCGGGGCGGTGCCGGTGGATGGACCGGAGTACAAGAGCTCGAAGTGGTCGCAGGCGATCGTGGCGATCGAGGGGCTGGTCGCGCCGCCGTTCGACAGCTCGGTGCGCTTCGGCCTAGAGCTGTGGCCGCGTGACCCGGGTGACGGGGCGTGTGTCACGCTGGCGGAGCGGGTGACGAACTCGAAGCAGGCGACCAACCCGGCGTGCGAGCAGGGTGAGGTGGTGGTCGAGGTAGGCCTCGATCAAGGGCAGACGATCATCGATCTGCTCGACCCGACGACGACGACGATCTGCTCGAGCACGCCGACAGGCGAGGCGCTGTACGGCGCAGGCTCGTACCTCGAGGGGATCAAGGTGGCGGGGCGCGATCAGTATGTCGTGTTGATCACGGACGGGGCCGACTGGGATCAGACCTGCCCGCTGCCCGACCCGCTGAAGGCGGTGCAAGAGCTCGAGGCGAAGGGGATCAAGACCTTCGTGGTGGGCTTCAGCGCGGAGCAGGCGCCCCCGGGGGCGCTGTCTTACTTGAACAACCTGGCGTGCGCGGGTCAGACAGCGAAGGGCTTTCCGGGGCCTTGTTACGACACGCCCGACGGGTGGACAGGGGTGGTCGTCGAGGACCCGTTCCCGGTGTACTTGCAGGCGGAGGACGCGAAGGACCTGGGGCTGGCGCTGCAGTCGGTGCTCGATGACGTCTGCTGCGGCTGCTCGAAGGGCTGCGACGCGCCGGAGGTGCTCTTCGCGGTGGACAGGACCTTGACGATGCACCGCACGCCGGACGGCGATGTTCCGGTGGACGCGCCGGACTACCAGAGCTCGCGCTGGTACCAGGCGTTGACGTCGATCAAGGATGTGGTGACGACGCCGGCGCTCGACTCGAAGCTGCGCCTCGGGCTCGAGCTGTGGCCGCGGGATCCCGGGGGCGGGCAGTGCATCACGCTGGCGGAGCGGGTGACGAACTCGAAGCAGGCGAGCAACCCGGCGTGTGAATTCGGGGAGATCGTGGCGCCGCCGGCGCTGAAGACCGGGGCGGCGATCGACGGGCTGCTCGATCCGGCGACGACGACGATCTGCTCGACGACGCCGACCGGCAACGGGCTGATCACGGCGTTCGCCTGGCTCGTGGACCACCTGGTGCCAGGTCGCGATCAGTATGTGGTGCTGGTGACCGACGGCAGCGACTGGGACGGGACCTGCCCGTCGCCGTCACCGCTGACGGTGGTGCAGCAGCTCGCCGCGGCGGGGATCAAGACCTACGTGGTGGGCTTCTTCGGGGTGGTGGAGAACCAAAAGGCGGCGAGCTTCCTCAACGACCTGGCGTGCGCGGGGCAGACGGCGAAGGGCTTCCCAGGGCCGTGTACGTCGACGATGCAGGGCTGGCAGGCGAAGGACCCGGCGTCGCTGGACCCGCTGTACCTGCGCGCGGGCGACGGCGAGCTGGAGGTGACGCTCGGCGGGGTGGCGGACGAGATCGTCGCGATGTGCGTGCCTGGTTGAGCGGCTGTCCTGAAGGACAGCCGCGCCTCAGGAGCGCTTGCGCTTGCGGAAGGAGTCGAAGAAGCCGCGCTTGGGCGGGGTGACCTTGTCCCCCATCAGCTCGGCGAGCTCCTGGAGGAGCTCCTCTTGCTCGCTCGTGAGCTTCTTCGGGATCGTGACCTCGACGTGGATGTGGTGGTCGCCGTGGCCGCGGCCGCCGATCACCGGGATCCCCTTGCCGCGGCGGAGGATGACGTCGCCGGGCTGCGTGCCAGGCTCGATCTCGAGGTCGACGTCGTCGCCGAGGGTGGGCACGCTGACGGTGCAGCCGAGGGCGGCTTGGACCATCGAGATCGCGACCTTGGAGTGGATGTCGAACTCGTCGCGGACGAAGCGCTCGTCGGGCTCGACGGCGATGACCACGTAGAGGTTGCCAGGAGGGCCGCCGCGGGCGCCGCTCTGCCCGCGGCCGCTGATCCGCAGGGTCTGGCCGTTGTCGACGCCGGCGGGGATGTTGACGGTGAGGGCGGTCTCGCGCTGGATCGCGCCGGTGCCGGAGCAGGTGCGGCAGGGGTTGGCGATGATCTTGCCCTCGCCGCGGCAGCGCGGACAGGTGGTCTGGACGACGAAGAATCCCTGGCGGTGGACGACCTGACCGCTGCCTCCGCACTGGGGGCAGCCCTCGGCCTTGGAGCCGGCGGCCGCGCCGCTGCCGCTGCAGTCGCCGCATGACTCGCGGCGGGGGATCTTGAGCTCGCGCTCGACGCCTTTGACCGCCTCGGCGAAGCTGATGTCGAGCTGGACCTTGATGTCGGCGCCCTGGCGCGGGCCGCTGCGCTGGCCGCTGAAGCCGCCGAGGTTGCCGAAGAGGTCGCCGAAGAGGTCGCCGAAGCGGCTGAAGATCTCGTCGGTGCCCTGGAAGCCGCTGAACCCGGCCCGGGAGGGGCCCTCGTGGCCGTGCTGGTCGTAGAGGCGGCGCTTGTCCGGGTCGCTGAGGATCTCGAAGGCCTCGGCGGCCTCCTTGAAGCGCTCCTCCGCGGCGGGGTTGTCCGGGTTGCGATCCGGGTGAAATTGCATCGCCATCTTGCGATAGGCGCGCTTGATGTCCGCGGGTGCAGCGCCCCGGTCGACCTCAAGAACCTCGTAATAATCGCGTTTGGCGGTCACCGCGCGCGCACCCTAAACATCGCCCCGTTGGCTGTCAATCATCCGTCGCTGGCGCGCGGTTTTTGACGAGGCGTGTTATCGTCAGCCCCGATGCCCCCGGCTGGTGAGGTCGCCAGCCAGGGCGCACCACGACCCCGCCCGACGAGAACGCGCCGATGACCAAGCTCTCCTCTGTGTTCGCACTGCTCGCCCTCACGCTCCCGCTCACGCTCGCCTCGTGCAGCGAGGAGGAGTTCCCGGTGCTGTTTGAAGAAGAAGGGGTGTGGGCGCTGACGCACTTCGACATCGAGGGGACCGGCGAGTTTGAGACCTTCAGCTCGGGCCTGCGCCGCGATAAGTTCTTGCTCAACTTCCGCCGGACCAGCGGCGCCGAGCAGCAGCCGGCCGGCAAGCTGGCGGCCGCGTCGTGTCGCGATGACAACGGCGATGAGAGCGTGCTGACCGCGCAGTGCAACCAAGGCTACGCGTGCCGCTGCTTCGATTACACGTACGGTGAGAGCCAGATGGTGTGGCGTGAGTACGCCGGCGAGGGCGAGACGCTGTACGAGCCGATGAAGGACGACCCGCCGCCAGGTGATCCCGTGGTGGTCGGCCTGCGCGAGTTCGAGACGGCGAACACGTACGTGTTCACGCCGCTGCCGGTGTATCTGTTCGATAGCTTGGGGGTCGGCTCGTCCTACCGCTTCCAGCAGCGGGCGATGAGCGTGTTCGCGTCGACGCCGTGCAACCAGCGCTGCTTCGGCGACGAGTGAGCGGCTCTGTTCCTTGAAGACGCTACGGCGCCGGCGCGAGTGCCCGCGCCTGGCGCTCGTGTAGCGCCGATCCCCGAAGGCTCAAGTAATCCCGCTACCATCGCCTGGATGCGCGGCCTGTACCCGATCGTCGACCTCGACACGCTGGCGAGGCGGAACCTGGCGCCGTTGGTGCTCGTGGAGGCTGTCCTGAGCGCGCGGCCGCCGATTCTCCAGCTGCGAGCGAAGCGGCAAGCACCACGCGCTGTGCTCGAGCTGCTCGAGCTGCTCAAGCCGCTCTGCGCGCGCGCGGGCACGCAGCTCTTCGCCAACGACCGCCCCGACTTGGCGCTGCTCGCCGACGTCGATGGTGTCCACGTCGGACAAGACGATCTGCCGCTCGAAGCCGTGCGGCGCCTGCCCGGCAGCCTGCGCGTCGGCGTGTCGACGCACGACTACGCGCAGCTCGCAGCAGCCCTGGCGCAGCGCCCCGACTACGTGGCGTTCGGGCCGATCTTCTCCACCACCTCGAAAGACAACGCCGATCTGGCGCTGGGTCTCGAGGCGCTGCGGCGCGCCGCAGAAATGGCGCGCGCCGCCAAGGTTCCGCTCGTCGCGATCGGCGGGCTCACGCTCGAGCACGCGCCCGAGCTCGCGCGCTGTTCGGTCGTTCCCGCTGTGATCTCCGATCTGTTCGCCGACGGCGACGACGCCGCAGCTATCGCGGCGCGCGCCAGCGCTTGGCAGACCGAGCTGAATGCTCGCTGACAGCCGCGCCGGCGGCGGTCCCGGTCGCCGCCGTGCGCGCCGCCCAGGGCTCGACGATCGCTGATGGTCGAGGGTGCGCAGGCGCGTGCGCATGTGCGCGCGCGGCCGCAGGCTGACGTCTCGATCGGCGGGGAGTATGGTCGCCGCCCATGACGTCCCCACGAGCTCCGCGCGGCAAAGAGGCCCTCGACTATCACGCGTCTGGTCGGCCCGGGAAGATCCAGGTGGTCCCGACCAAGCCGCTGACGAGCCAGCGCGATCTGTCGCTGGCGTACTCGCCAGGGGTCGCGGAGCCTTGTATGGAGATCTACAAGGACCCGGGCGCGGTGTTTCGCTACACGGCGCGCGGGAACTTGGTCGCGGTGATCACCGACGGCACGGCGGTGCTAGGGCTCGGGGACATCGGGCCGCTGGCGAGCAAGCCGGTGATGGAGGGCAAGGGGGTGCTCTTTAAAAAATTCGCGGACATCGACGTCTTCGACCTCGAGCTGTCGAGCCGCGACCCCGACCACTTCATCGAGTGCGTGGCAGCGATGGAGCCGACCTTCGGGGGGATCAACCTCGAGGACATCAAGGCGCCAGAGTGCTTCTACATCGAGGAGCAGCTGAAGAAGCGGATGAAGATCCCGGTCTTCCACGACGACCAGCACGGGACGGCGATCATCAGCGGGGCGGCGCTGATCAACGCGGCGGCGCTGCAGGGGAAGTCGCTGGCGACGCTGAAGATGGTGGTGAGCGGGGCGGGGGCGTCGGCGATCTCGTGCACACGCTTCTACATCAGCTTGGGGGTGGACCCGGCGAATATCCTGATGTGCGACTCGAAGGGGGTGCTGCACAGCGGCCGCGAGATCGCCGCGGATGATCCGAAGCGGGCGTTCGTGCGGGAGACGCCGGCGCGCACGCTGGCGGACGCGCTGGTCGGCGCGGATCTGTTCTTGGGGCTGTCGCGCGCGGGGCTGGTGACCGTAGAGATGGTGATGGCGATGGCGCCGCGGCCGATCATCTTCGCCTGCGCGAACCCTGATCCGGAGATCGACTACCCGCTGGCGAAGGCGGCGCGGCCCGACGCGATCGTGGCGACCGGGCGCAGCGACTACAACAACCAAGTCAACAACGTGCTCGGCTTCCCGTTCATCTTCCGCGGGGCGCTCGACGTGCGGGCGACGCAGATCAACGAGGCGATGAAGATCGCGGCGGCGCACTCGCTCGCGGACCTGGCCCGCAAGGACGTGCCGCAGGTGGTGAGCGCGGCCTACGGCGAGGACTTTCACTACGGGCCGGACTACATCATCCCGAAGCCGTTCGACCCGCGGGTGCTGACGTGGGTGGCGCCAGCGGTGGCGGAGGCGGCGATGAAGAGCGGGGTCGCGCAGATCGAGCTCGACATCGAGGCGTACCGCGAGCGGCTGCGCGGGCTGCTCGGGGGGGCCTCGGCGGTGATGCGCCGCTTCATCCGCCGGGCGGCGCGCTCGCCCCGGCGGATCGTCTTCCCGGAGGGCGAGGACCCGCGGATCCTGCGGGCGTGCGCGATCGTGGTCGACGAGGGGATCGCGCGGCCGGTGCTGATCGGCCGCGCCGAGCGGATCCGCGAGCTGCTGCGCGAGCACGACGTCGACGTGTCGCTCGATAAGCTCGAGATCGTCGAGCCGGAGACGGACCCGTCGCTGGACGCGTACGCCCAGCGGCTGCACGCGATGCGCGGGCGCAAGGGCATGACGCTGGGGCTGGCCCGCTCGACGCTGCTCGACCCGAACCACTTCGGCATGCTGATGGTCGCGGAGCGCCGCGCGGACGGGATCGTGTCAGGGCTGAATTGTTCGTACTCGGACGTTGTCCGGCCAGCGCTGCAGATCATCGGCATGCGGCCGGGCGCGCGCCGGATCGCGGGCATGTACCTGATGCTGCACCGCAGCGGGGTGCTCTTCTTCGGCGACACCACGGTGAACCTCGACCTGGACGCGGACGGGTTGGCGGAGATCGCGGCGATGATCGCGGACGCGGCGGGGACCTTCGGGGTGACGCCGCGGGTGGCGATGCTGAGCTATAGCAACTTCGGCTCGGTGCGTGACCCGCGGGCGGCGATGGTGGCCGAGGCGGTGCGGCTGCTGGGTGAGCGCCGCCCCGACCTCGAGGTGGAGGGGGAGATGCAGGCGAACCTGGCGGTCGACTACGAGCTGCAGAAACGGATCTTCCCGGCGACGCGGCTGAGCGGGCCGGCGAACGTGCTGATCTTCCCGAGCCTGGAGGCGGGCAACGTCGCGTACAAGCTGATGCGCGAGCTGGGGCGGGTGCCGGCGGTGGGACCAGTGCTGCTCGGCATGGGCCGCCCAGTGACGGCGCTCGAGCGCGACTGCACGATCGATAACATCGTGCACATGACGGCGCTGACGGTGGTGCACGCGCAGGTGGAGGACGGCGAGAGCGGCGCCGAGTAGGCCGGCGTAGAGCCCTGCTTGGAGGGCAGGTCGTCCGCGCGCGGCGGCGACCTGCGCCGCTGCCCTGAAGGTCAGCCGGCCTTGGCGTCGTGCTCGGTGTGCCAGCGCTTCATCTTGCGCTTGATGACCTCCTTCTTGACCATGCCGACGAGGTCGATCATGAGGCGGCCGGTGAGGTGGTCGTGCTCGTGCTGGAGGGCGCGGCCCAGGAGGTCTTCACCCTCGACCTCGAAGGTCGCTCCGTCGACGCCGAGGGCGCGGACTTTGGCCCAGCGCGGGCGCCGGACCTCGATAAAGACGTCCGGGAAGGAGAGGCAGCCCTCCTCGGCGCCGACGACGCCCTTGCCGGTGTCGACGATCTCAGGGTTGATGAAGACGAGCGGGGGGGCGTCCTCGTCGCCGCCGGCGACCTTGCCGTCGATCAAGAAGATCCGCTCGAGCCGGCCGACTTGGATCGCGGCGATGCCCGCGGCGTTGAGCGAGTACATCGTGTCGGTGAGGTCGCGGACGAGCTGACGGATGTCGTCGGTGATCTCGGCGACGTCGAAGGTGGTCTCGCGCAGGCGCGGATCGGGGTACATAACGATGTCCAAGACGGCCATGGGTCGTGCGGAAGCTCCGCGGCGGATAGTAGGACGCTGCGGTAGCTTTTCAAAGGGGTGGGTGCTACGAAGCCGCGCAGCCGATGAAGCAGCCGCAGCAGCTCCTCTTTGTCTGTCAAAACCTGCGCGACGCGGCTGATCCTCGCGGCAGCTGTATGGCGCGCGGGAGCCGTGAGGTGCTCGAGCGCCTGAAGCGCTGCCGCGCAGAGCTGGGGGCGCAGGAGGCGGTGCGCGTGATGGGCAGCACCTGTCAGGGCGCGTGTGAGTCGGGGATTACGGTTCTCGCGGTCGATGACGCGGGCGCGCGCTTCTATGGGCGGATGACGCCAGCGCTGGCAGAGTCGCTGCTGCGGGCGCGCGCCGCGGGGACCGCCGAGGAGCCGGCGCTGGCGCTGCGCCGCTTGCCGCGGGCTGACCTGCTCGACCTGTCTGCGCTCGAGGGCGAAGGCGGGGAGCTGCAAGCGACACAAGCGACACAAGAGACACAAGGACGAGAAGGAGAGGGCGCGTGAGCGACGATCTCGAGGCGATTGCAGCTGCGTTGGCGGCGGTCCGTGATCCGGCGACGGAGCGGGAGCTGGGGGCGGGTCAGCTCGGTGAGGTGCGGGTCGACGGCGAGGGGCGGGTCCATGTGCACGTGGACCTGATCTCGCCGGGCTTCCCGCTGCGTGATCAGCTCGAGGGGCGGATCCGTGAGGCGCTGGTCCGCTTCGAGAAGGATAAGTCGCTGGTGGTCGCGTACGGGCTGCGGGTGCCGCATAAGCCGGCGCGCCAGGACTTGAACCGCCTGCCGACGGTGCGCAACATCATCGCCGTGGCCGCCGGCAAGGGCGGCGTCGGCAAGAGCACGGTGAGCGTGAACACGGCGATGGCGCTGCACCGGCTGGGCGCGCGGGTGGGGATCCTCGACGCGGACATCTATGGGCCGAGCGTGCCGAAGATGCTGGGTAAGGCGGAGGTGGAGACCTCGACGACGGCGGACGGCAAGCGGATCGCGCCGGCGCGCTACCGCGGGATCGTGGCGATCAGCGTCGACTACTTCGTCGAGCCGGGGCAGGCGGTGGTCTGGCGCGGGCCGATGATCCACAAGCTGCTCAAGCAATTTTTAGAGGACGTGGAGTGGGGCGAGCTGGACTATCTCATCGTCGATCTGCCCCCGGGGACAGGTGACGCGCAGCTCTCGCTGGCGCAGCTGATCCCGATCACGGGGGCGGTGATCGTGACGACGCCGCAGGAGGTCGCGCTGATCGACGTGCGCCGGGCGGTGTCGATGTTCCAAAAGCTCGAGGTGCCGATCCTCGGGGTGGTCGAGAACATGAGCCACTACGTGTGCCCGGCGTGCGGTCACCACGACCACATCTTCTCGAGCGGCGGCGGGGTGTCGCTGGCGCGCTCGCTGGAGGTGCCGCTGCTCGGGCAGGTGCCGATCGATAACAAGATCTCGTACGGCGGCGAGGCGGGGGTGCCGGTGGTGGAGGCGGCGCCCGAGTCGGCGCAGGCGAAGGCGCTGATCGAGGTCGCGGCGCAGGCGGCGTTCGCGGTGAGCAAGCTGAGCGCGACCGGGCCGAAGCGCTCGTCGCTGCTGCGCACGGTGAACTAGTCGGTCGTCAAACGAGATCGGCGACGAGGCGGCTGAATGTGTCGCCGCGCTCGCTGTAGCTCTTGAACCAGTCGTAGCTGGCGCAGGCGGGCGAGAGCACGACGGCGTCGCCGGGGCGGGCGAGGGCGCGGGCTCGCTCGACCGCCTCGGCCATGCTGGCGGCGCGGGTGACCGGCACGACGCCCTCGGCGAGCTGGGCGAAGGACTCGGCGGACTCGCCGATGGCGACGAGGGCGCGGCCTTGGCGGGCGAGCAGGTCGCGTAAGGGGCTGAGATCGTCGCCCTTGGCGCGGCCGCCGGCGAGCAAGACGACCGGGCGATCGAAGCCGTCCAAGCTGGCGAGCACGCTGGCGACGTTGGTCGCCTTGGAGTCGTTGTAGTAGCGGACCTGCTCTAGCTCGCGCACGAGGGTCATGCGGTGCGGCAGGCCGCGAAAGCCGCGCAAGCCGGCCTCGCAGGCGCCGTGGCCGACGCCGAGGTGGCGCGCGGCGGCGAGCGCGAAGAGGGCGTTCTTGGAGTTGTGGCGGCCGGCGAGCCCCAGCAGGTCGCGCGGGTAAGTGTCGCCGTCGGGGAGGCGGAGGGCGTCGCCGGGGCCGTCGCCGCGGATCTGGGCGCCTTCGAGGGCGTCGACGAGGAGGAGGCGGCCGCGCTCGATCGTCCGCTGAAAGTAAGGGGTCCAAGGATCGTGGGCGTCGAGCAGGGCGAGGCCGTGATCGCGCAGGCCGACGAAGACGCGCGCTTTGGCGTCGGCGTAGCGCTCCATGGAGTCGTAGCGGTCGATGTGGTCGGGGGTGAGGTTGAGGACCATCGCGACGTCGGTGGGGTGGACGCCGCGCTCGTGCATGGTCTCGAGCTGGAAGCTGGAGCACTCGAGCACGAGCGCGCCGGGGGGCTGGGCGCCCGCGGTGAGGAGCTCGCTGAGGGCGGAGCTGAGGGTGGTGCCGAGGTTGCCGCCGACGAAGGGGCGCAGGCCGCCCGACGCGAGCAGGGCGCCGGTGAGGGCGGTGACGGTGCTCTTGCCGTTGGTGCCGGTGATAAGGACGGTGGGGAGCGCGGGCCAGGTGCCGCGGGCGATCGCGAGGGCGAGGCTCATCTCGCCGTGGATCTGCGCGTCGGGCGCGAATTCTTGGGCGAGCCGGCGGTGGGCGGCTGGCGGGACGCCGGGGCTGAGCACGATGAGATCGACGCCGGCGAAGGCGGCGGGGGGCGGGGCCTGCTCGCCGAGGAAGGCGAGGGCGCCGTCCGGGGCGGCCGCGTGGGCGCTCCGATCGTAGACGTGGAGCTCACAGCCGTGGAGGCGGAGCAGGCGCGCGGCGTCGCGGCCCGAGGCGCCGAGGCCGATGATGAGGGCGCGACGCCAAGGGAGCTGGGGGCGTTGTCGTGGGGCGATCATCGGAGCTTGAGCGTGGCGAGGCCGGCGAGCGCGAGCATAAAGGAGATGATCCAGAAGCGGACGACCACCTTGGGCTCGCTCCAGCCCTTGAGCTCGAAGTGGTGGTGGATCGGGGCCATCTTGAAGATCCGCTTGCCGGTGAGCTTGAACGAGACGACCTGGACGATCACCGACACAGCCTCGAGCACGAAGATCCCGCCGATGATGACGAGGGTGAACTCGTTCTTGGAGGCGACGGCGAGGTAGCCGAGGCCGGCGCCGAGCGGCAAGGAGCCGACGTCGCCCATAAAGACGCTGGCAGGGAAGGTGTTGTACCAGAGGAAGCCGATGCCCGCGCCGCACATGGCTCCGCAGTAGATCGCGAGCTCGCCGACGTTGGGGATCGCGGGGATGTTGAGGTAGCGGGCGATGTCAAAGCCGCCGATCAAGGTGCCGGCCGCGTAGGTGAGGACCAAGAAGGTGCCGGCGGCGAGCACTACAGGCATGATCGCGAGGCCGTCGAGGCCGTCGGTGAGGTTGACCGCGTTCGAGGCGCCGACGATCACGGTGGTCGCGAGCGCGATGTAGACGGCCGCCGGTAAGACGAGGTCGTAGGTGTAAAAATTGAGGAGCGGCAGGGCGAGGCGGTAGCGAAAGGCCTCGGGCATCATGTCGCTGCCGAGGTAGAGATAGCCGACGGCCGCGGCGGCGATGACGACCTGCGCGAGGAACTTGATCCGGCCAGGCATGCCGGCAGAGCTCTTGCGCCGCACCTTGAGGGCGTCGTCGATGAAGCCGATGACGCCGTAACCAGCGGTGACGGCGGTGGCCAAGAGCACGAAGCGGTTGCTGAGATCAGACCAGAGCAGGGTCGGGATGATCAGCGTAAAAAGGATGAGGCTGCCGCCCATGGTCGGGGTGCCGCGCTTGGAGAAGTGCGACTGCGGACCGTCATCGCGCACGACCTGGCCGAGCTGGATCTTCTGGAGGGTGCGGATGAACCACGGGTAGAGGACGAGCGAGAGGATCAGCGCCGTAAAGGTGGCGAGCAGGATCCTCGTGGAGGTGTAGCGGAGGACGTTGAGCCAGCTCAGCCAGCCGACCGCTTCGCGCAGCGAGTAGAGGAGATCGTAGAGCACGGCCGCTGCACAAGTGGCACGAGGCGCGAGGGCTGGCAAGATTGCCGCAAGCGGCGGCGCTGCGGCGGCTGCGGCGCGTTCTTGGCCCGTCGGCGGCAGATCTGCTAGACAGCGGCGGTGCGTTGGAGCCCGGAGGAGCTGGTCGCGATCACGGGGGGTAGGCTGCTCGGGCGCGCGTCGCGGCCGATCTGCGGGGCGTTCATCGACAGCCGCGAGCCGCGGCGTGACGCGCTCTTCGTGCCGATCGTCGGCGCCCGCGACGGCCACGCGTTCATCGGCGACGCGGTCGCCGGGGGGGCCTCGGCCGTGCTACAGGCGGCCGGGCACCCGGCGCTGCCAGGGGTGACGACGGTGGAGGTGGCGTCGCCGCTGGGGGCGCTCGAGCGCTTGGCGAGCGCCGCGCGGGATCGCTGCGCGGGGCCGGTGGTGGCGATCACGGGGTCGAACGGGAAGACGACGACGCGGGCGCTGACGGCGGCGGCGCTGGGCAGCGCGATCGCGCCGCTGCTGTGTACGCGCGGTAATTTGAACAACCACTTGGGGGTGCCGCTCACCTTGGTCGGCGAGCCAGACGCGGCGGCGGCGATGGTGATCGAGCTGGGTATGAGCGCGCCCGGGGAGAACGATCACTTGGCGCGGCTGGTGCGGCCGACGCACGCGCTGATCACCAGCGTGGCGGTGGAGCACCTCGAGTTTATGGGGTCGATCGAGGCGATCGCGCGGGCTGAGGCGGAGACGATCGCGCACGTGCAGGCGGGCGGCGCGGTGATCATGCCGGATGACGAGCCGCTGCTGCTGGCGCAGGTGCCGGCGCGCGGGGGGCCGCAGCTGCTGACCTTTGGGTCAGGTGAGGGGGCGGCGGTGCAGGTGCTCGAGGTGGCGGTCGGCGAGCGCACGGAGGCGCTGCTGGGGGTGCGGCTGGCGGGCGGCGGGCGCGAGCGGGTGCGGGTGCGCTTGGCGATCTTCGGGGCGTACAGCGCCCGCAACGCGGCGGCGGCGCTGACGGTGGGGGTGGCGCTCGACTGTCCGCTGGCGGCGATGGTGGAGGCGCTGGAGGAGGTCGCGCCGGTGGGCGATCGCGGGCGCGCGCTGGCGCTGGCGGGGCGGCTGGTGATCGCGGACTGCTATAACGCGAACCCGGGGTCGGTCGCGGCGGCGCTGCGCAGCTTGGCGGCGGTGCGGCGGCCTCAGCGGGTAGCTGTCCTAGGGGACATGTTAGAGCTGGGCCCGACGGAGGCGGCGCTGCACCAGGAGATCGGCGCGCTGGCGGCGACGCTGGGTCTCGACGTGGTGCTGACCGTGGGCGCGCGCGCGCGCGAGATCGCGGCGGCGGCGGCGGCGGGCGGCCTCGAGGCGTCCGCGTTTCCGGCGACGAGCGAGCCGCGGGCGGTCGCGGCGCGGGCGCTCCAGGCGGCGGGCGCGGAGGGGGTGATCCTGGTCAAGGGCAGCCGCGGCATGCGCTTGGAGCGGGTCGTGGCGGCCCTGGAGGCGCTGACGGCGGCGGGCTGAGGCGGTGTAGACTGGGCGCATGCGCGTGGCTCCGCGGGTCGTGTTGAGTGTGCTCGTCGCGGCTTCGACGGCGATCGCGGCGAGCCCCGCCGCCGCGGGTGATCCGCCGCGTTACCATCGCGCGCCGCTCAGCGACTCGGCGTGGCAGCAGATGATCGGGCGCGAGGTGCTGTTGGTGCTGAGCACCGGCTACCGGGTGTGCGGGTCGCTGTCCGCGGTGGATCGCGAGGTGATCCATTATGAGGACCCGGCAGAGGGCGCGCGACGAGCGGCGCGCTCGATGGTGACGGCGGTGCACGAGGGGTCGTGGGAGTGCGACGACGACGACGGCGCGCCGAAGGTCGAGTGGGCGCGGCCAGGCGCGGCGGTGGGGCTGGGGCTGGCGGGTGTGGGGGTGATCTTCGGGGTGATGGAGGACGCGGGGGCCTTCGGCCGCGCGTCGCAGTTCGCGATCCTCGGCGGCCCGAGCTTGTTGTTGGCGGCGCCGATCGCCGGCTTCGCGGGGCGCTCGACGGCGCGTGATCTGCGGGTGCGGGGGCTGCCTTGGGCGCGGATCTCCGGGTGGACGGCCTACGGCGCGGCGCTGGTGGTGACGGGGCTGTGGGCGGCGGGGCGCTTCGGTGAGGTGGAGGCGCTGGCGGGGCCCGGGCTGGCGACCGCGGCGAGCGGGCTAGGGCTGCTCGGCACGGGCTTGCTCGCGGGGGACGCGCTGCGCTCGCGCCGTGAGATGCTGGAATTCCGGCGCTTGGACAGCCAGCCGCGCGAGGCGCAGGGGCCGAGGATGCAGCTCAGTGTGGCGCCGATCGGCAGGGACGGGCGGGCGACGGGCCTCGGGGTCGGGCTCTCGGGGGTCTTCTAGGAGGCCGAGAGTAGGAGGTGCATTCCCGCGCAGGAGGCGATAGCTTGGCCGGGTGAGCGCCGAAGGCCGTGGTCGTGAGGAGCAGGGGCTCGCGGCGGTGCTGGTTCGGCTGCGCCGGGAGGCGCGAGGGCGCCCCGAATTCGCGGCCGCGGAGGCGGTGAAGGCGCTGGCGCGCAGCGCCCTCGCTGATGCCGACGCGGCGGGGCTTCGGGAGGCGCGTGCGGCGGTGCGCGGGCTGGTCGAGGTGATCCTCGGCGTGGGGGCGGAGGACGCGGGCTTGGAGGCGCTTTGGGCGGCCTTTGAGGCGGAGCCGGACGGCGCGCTGGCGCCGCTGGCAGACGCGTGGGGGCGCCTCTGTGGCGATGCTGCGCGGGCGCAGCGCTGGGCCGCGCGGCTGCTGCCCGCGGTGCGTGAGCGCTGGCTCGCCGGTGAGGACGCGCCGGCCAGCCGCGCGTGCCTGGGCGCGCTGCTGGAGGCGGGCCGACCCAGCGAGGTGCTGGCGCTCTTGGCGGAGCGTCCGGTGGGGCTGTGGCCGGAGCGGCGCTTTGGGGTGCTCGCGTGGGCCGCGCTCGGGGATGTGGACAGGGCGCTGGCGTACGCGGCGGACTCCAACCCGCTCGGCCACGCGTATGAGCCAGAGATCGCCGCGACCTGCGAGGCGGTGCTGCTGGCAGCAGGCCGACGCGAGCAGGCGTACCGCGACTACGCCTTCGCCGCGAACACCCGCCAGAACTGCTTGTTGAGCTTTCGCGCGCTGGTCCGGCGCTATCCAGAGCGGGCGCCCGCCGAGGTGCTCAGCGATCTGATCGAGGCCTCGCCCGGGCAGGAGGGCCGGTGGTTCGCGACGGCGCGCGCGCTGGAATTTTTCGAGCTCGCGCGCGAGCTGGCTGAGCGCGCGCCTTGTGATCCGCGCACGCTGAACCGCGCGGCGCGCGAGCGCTTGGCCGTCGATCCGCGCTTCTGCCTCGAGATCGCGATCGCGTCGCTGCGATCAATCGCCGACGATCACGGCTTCGCGATCGACGGCCAAGACGTGTATGAGGCCTATGATCTGGTGATCCAGGCGGCCGGGCTGCTCGGGGTGGAGGCGGACGCAGCGGCGCGCGTGCAGGCGCTGTGTTTGGCGAACCGGCCGTCTTCGGCGTGGATCCACAGCCTCTTGGCGGATGAGCCGGGCGCGCCCTCGACGTGATGGCGGCGGCGGCGGGCCGGCCACCCGACCGGCGCGGTGGTTTCGTTGCGCTTGCATCGAAGTGAGCGCGCTTTCATCTGCGCGGCGCGCTTCCCTGGTGCCACACGCTGCGATAGCGTGGCGAGGTCGTCGATCCACGCCCGGCGACAGGGACCCGATGACGATGATGACCGTGACACGACCGCGCAGCGCCACCCTCCTCACTCTCCTCGTCGCGGCCGCCTGCGGGGATGACGGCTCCTTTACGACGAACCTCACCGGGACGGCGACGGACGCGGTGACGGACACGGACGCGAGCAGCTCGGCGACCACGACCCCGAGCACGACCGGCACCGTGACGACGGACTCGTCAGAGTCAGACTCGAGCTCGACGACGGCGCCGGTGACGACCACAGAGACGACGACGCTCGAGACGACGACCACGAGCGCGACGGATTCCGCGACGGACACGGATACGGACACGGATACGGATACGGACACGGATACGGACACAGACTCGGACACAGACTCGGACACGGACACCGGCGGCGTCGACGCGGAGCTGTGCGTGCACCTGGGCGGGATGGACGGGATCCACGCGCTGCACCAGGGCTTCCTCGGGCGGGTCGTCGTCGACGCGCGGATCAACGCATACTTCCTCAACGCGGCGGTCGACGCGGCGAAGCTCACGACCTGTCTGGATGACCAGATCGGTGAGGCGGCGGGCTGCGCCGGCGTGACGTACTCGTGCCTGGATATGAAGTCGGCGCACCTGGGTATGGGGATCTCTGCGCTCGACTTCGCCGACCTGGCGGAGGACTACAGCCTCGCGCTCGACCAGCACCAGAACAGCCACCCGGAGCTGAGCGACGGGGACAAGGCGGCGCTGCTCGGCGCGCTCGGGGCGATGGCCGGGGAGATCGTCGAGGATCCAGGGGACGATCAGACGAGCTATCAGCGGGTCGGCCGCAAGCCGGCGATCGGAGCGATGGTCGGGGCGATCGGCGAGGTCGGGACGTTCTTGGACAACGTCGCGAAGGACTTCGTGATCAACGGCTTCTTCCTCAACACCGACTTCATTCGGCTGCACACGTGCCTGACCCGCCAGTTGTCCGGGATCGACGGGCCTGCGGTGTACGGCGGGGAGGTCGACCCGCCGGCGCCAGACGTCGACCCGGGGGTCGCGCTGGCGGACCCGTGCGCGGCGATGACGGCGAGCCACGAGGGGCTGAAGAACCCGAACGATGGCGACTCGCCGATCATGTATGAGGATTTTGTGGCGTTGGTCGGCGACCTGGCGGCGGCGATGAGCTCGGCCGGCTTCGCCGCGGAGGACCAGGCGGTGATGCTCGGCGCGTTAGAGCCGCTGTGCGTGGAGGTGCTCGCGGACCCTAATGAGTGCCCAGGCAACAGCCAGACGGTGCTGGTGAAGAAGTCGAAGCTGGCGCTGCCGATCCCGGACGACGCCTACGACGGCTCCTTGGCGTCGATGGCCTGCGTCGAGCTGCCGGTGATCGACGACGGGATCAACTTCGTCGGCCAGGTCGCGGAGGTGGTGCTCGGCCTCGATCACGGGCGCATCGGCGATCTGGTGCTGAAGGTGGTGAGCCCGACAGGCACGGTGAGCACGCTGATGAGCCGGCCAGGCCTCGCCGAGCCAGATGACGACGGGCAGGGCTGCTGCGGCTCGTCGTCGAGCCTGATCAAGGCGTTCCCGGTGACCTTCCGCGATGACGGGCTGGTCGACGCCGAGATGATGGGCTTCGGCGCGGTGGTGTGCCAAGACGACGGGTTCTGCGAGTATTTTCCTAGCCCCGGCGCGGGCCCCGGGGTCGACCTCGGCGACTTCCAGGGCGAATCGAGCAAGGGGAGCTGGCGCGTGTGTGTCGGCGACGCGGGGCCCGGTTTGGGCGGCGCCATCGACGCTGTGACGCTGATCATCGATAAGGTGAAGATCCAGCCGAAGCCGTGACGGCGCGCGGGCTGAGGAGCGAGGGCGCACGCGGGGCGCCCTCGCCGAGGCGCCGCTAGAGGGTCTTCACGTAGGCGGCGACGGCCTTGATCTCGTCCTCGCTGAGCTTGTCCTTAAAGGGCTTCATCTTGGTGCCGTCGACGCCGTCGCGGATCGCCGCGGCGATCTTGGTCACCGAGTCCTTGTTCTTCGAGATGTCCTGGATCTTGTTCTTCTCGGCGAACTTGGTCTTGCCCTGGCCGTCGTCGCCGTGGCAGCTCTTGCACTTGGCGGTGTAGACGGCCTTGGCGGCGGCGTCGGTGCCCTTGGCTTTGGCGGCGGTCTTGACCTTGGCGCCCGCCTTGGCCTCCGGCTCCGGCTCCGGCTCCGGCTCGGCGGCGGCAGCAGCGGCGGCCTCCGCATCGGCTTTGGCCTTGAGCTCGGCGGCGGCGGCGTCTTGCGCGGCCTTCGCCTCGGCGAGCTTGGCAGCCTCGGCGTCGGCGATCGCTTGGGCGTCGGCCTTGGCCTTGGCGTCAGCGTCGGCGGCCGTCTTGGCGTCGGCGTCGGCCTTGGCTTTGGCCTCCGCGCCGTCGTCGCAGGCGGTAGAGGAGAGGAGCGAGGTGGCGAGGAGACAGGTGAGCCAGCGTGTACGCATTGTGTGCCTGAGCCGCGAAACTACCTCAGATCACCGGCTTCTGGGCATATTTGGGCCAAAAGGGCGAACCCGCCCCTCGTATGAGGAGCGGGTTCGTGACGCCCGAATACGCTCGTCGCGCTATTGCACGAGGATCGTGAACTCGATGCGGCGGTTCTTGGCGCGCCCCGCGGCGGTCTTGTTGGTGTCGATCGGCTCGTCGGGGCCGGCGCCGCGGGTCTGGATCCGCGACTCCTCGACGCCCGCCTCCATGAGGTAGCGCTTGACGGACTCGGAGCGGCGGCGCGAGAGGTCGAGGTTGTACTCGCGGGTGCCGGTGTTGTCCGTGTGGCCGCTGATCTCGAGGCGGATCGACGGGAACTCCTTGAGCACGTCGACCGCGCGATCGAGCACGGGCTTCGACTTGGGCTTGATGGTGTCCTTGTCGAGGTCGAAGTAGATCCCGCGGATGACGCCGGTGTAATTGCGGACCTGCTCGGGGATCTCGTCGGGGCAGCCGTCGTCGTCCTCGAAGCCGTTGTAGGTCTCCGGGTCGTCGGGGCACTTGTCGTTGGGGTCGAGGATGCCGTCGCCGTCGCGGTCGGGGATCGGGCAGCCCTCGTACTCGGGCACGCCGGGGGTGTCGGGGCACTTGTCGACGCTGTCGAGGATGCCGTCGCCGTCGCGGTCCTTCTCCGGGCAGCCGTCGGGGGCGATCCCGGGGGTGTCGGGGCACTTGTCGACGCCGTCGAGGAAGCCGTCGCCGTCGCGGTCGCCCTCAGGGCAGCCGTCAGGCGCGATGCCCGGCTCGTACGGGCACGCGTCCTCGGCGTCGAGGAAGCCGTCGCCGTCCGAATCCTTCTTTGGCTCCTCCTTGCGCTTCTTGCGGAGCGTGAAGGAGAGGCCGAGCAGGACCTCGGGGTAGTTGGTGGCGCCCGCGTCGACGCGGTAGCGCGCGGCGACGACGTCTCGGATGTCGAGGCGCAGCATCAAGAGGTCGTTGATGTAGAACTTGACGCCGCCGCCGAAGTGCGTCGACTCGTCGACGTCGTTGCCGAGGGCGCCGGTGGTGCCGATGAGGCCGCCGCCCCAGACCACGAAGGGGGCGATCCGCCAGAAGGGGATCTGGCCGATAAGGTGCGCGCGGAAGTTGAAGAGGAGCGCCTGCTGGTCCTGCTGGATCGTGCGGGTGGGCATCACGCCGCCCTCGATCTCGCCGCCGATGAAGGCGAAGGGGAAGTAAGCGACGCGGGCGCCGAACTCCGGGGCGACGCGCTTGTAGTCCTGATAGAACGTGTCCATCGAGTCGAGCTGCTGCTGCGCGTTGAAGAGCTCGTGACGGCGCGAGGGGAAGAAGGCGCCGCCGAAGACGCCGAGCTCCCACATGTTGTTGCTCGGCCGGTACTTGCGCATCGGCTTGTCGCCGGAGTCGCTCTTCTTCTTCTTCGGCTTCGGCTTGTTCGCGTCGGCGGAGCCGGAGCTGTCGACGCCGGCGGGGGTGAGCGAGACGCTGCCGCTAGCGCCGGCGGACGGGCCCTCCGCGGGGGTTTGGGTCGGCTGAGCCGCCACGTTCGTGGGGAGCGCGATCAGCCCGGCGAGCAGGGGTGTTCCGATTCGGGTAGAGAAATTCATCGTGGGGTCACTCCTCAGTAGGTGCTGAGAGGCAGAGGCGAGGGCTGAGCCGGCTGCCAGCCTGGTCGTCCGGCTCGGTCGTGGTAAGGGGCGATGGGGATGGAGGCCGGCAGGAGGCGCGCTCGCGCTGCCTCTCGGCAGGTTAGCGCGCGCACCCTTATGGCACACTTCGAGGCGAGTTGAAAAGAGAATGCGCTTTCGCCGCTATTGCTCGTCAGGTGGCCCTCAGACGGGTTTCTGCGGGGATCCGCGGGGAGGGGCGGTGCGGTAGTTTTGCAAGGATGAGGGGTCTGGCCCCCCATCGGCCTCCCGTGAGTGTCGCCTCCTGTCGCCATGCGCCCCCAGATCTCGCTGTTGGTGATCGGCGCCGCATTGCGAGGCCGCCGGTTCTAACCGCTGGCGTTGTCTTTGTGTTAGAGGGTGCGCATGCGTCGACTCTTCGTGTTGTCCTTGCCAACCCTCGCACTCTTGCTTCCCACGCTCGCGCAGGCGACCCCATGGGTGATCGCGCCGCAGAGCACCTTTAATGACCCGCCGCCGGGGCGTTGGTCGACCAAGGTGGAGCTCGCGGACATCAACGGCGACGGCTGGGTGGACGTGCTCTTCGCCAACGTCGGCGGCTATCAGGCCGGCACGCCGGACTCGATCCTCGCCAACCAGGCGTTCATCAACCAGGAGGGGACGCTGGTCGATAAGAGCGCCGAGGTGTTCGGCTGGAACCCAAACGACCCGGAGAGCCCGAGCGTCGACACGGGCCGGGTGATCAAGGCCTACGACTTCGACAGCGACGGCGACCTCGATATCCTCGTCGGCGCGACGTGGCAGAGCTACAGCCGCTACTTCGTGAACGAGGGGAACGGACAGTTCACCGAGATGAGCGAGAACCTGCCGCAGGTGCTCGCGTCGATCGGTGACGTCGAGGTCGCGGACGTCGACGGCGACGGCGACCTCGACGTCGTCGCGACCGATTGGGGGCCGGCGCCCGTCGGCTTCCTCAACTCCCCGGGCGGCCGGACGATGCTGTGGCTGAACGACGGCAGCGGCTACTTCGACGACGCGACCGAGACCAACATGCCGGGGGTCGCCGTCAATTGGTCCTGGGAGCTCGAGTTCATCGACGTCGACAACGACTGGGACGTCGACCTCGCGATCTCCTGCCGCTCGTGCTCGGGCGGCTTCCTGTTCCGCAACGACGGCGGCGTGTTCACCAACGCGACCCCGGGTAACCTGCCCCAAAAGGCAGGGAGCGTCGACTTCGAGGTGATGGACATCAACGGCGACTCGTACGTCGACATCGTCAGCCTCCAGGACGGCGACGGCGGCGGCGGCGAGGGCTTCCGCAACCGGGTGCTGATCAACAACCAGAGCGGCGGCTTCGAGGACCAGAGCTCGACCTACTGGAAGCCGCTCGAGAACGCGCCGAGCTACGACTATATGCTGGCGTTCCTGGACGCGAACTCCGACCGCAAGCCTGACATGGTGGTCGGCGCCTTCGCCAACTGGAAGGATCGCCTGCTCACCTTCACGAACGGCACCTACGTGGGCGACAAGGGGCCGTTCGGCAACGTGATCACGGACGGCACCTACGCGCTGGCGGTCGGTGACCTCAACAACGACACCAAGATCGACCTGGTCCTCGGCGAGGGCGAGAACGCGTTCCGCAACCGGGTCTTCCTCGCGGCGGACATCGGGATCGACACCGGCAACCCGGTCATCCAGAACCACGTCTTCGAGGGCGAGTGGACGATCGGCGCGACGATGTCGGTGCACGCGCGCGCCCACGACAACAAGAGCCCGAATAAGGATCACGACTGGAACGAGGTGGTGGTCGAGTACGTGGTGGACGAGGAGGACATCACCAACGTGGCGGAGCTGGAGTGGTACGGCGAGTACCTGTGGCGCACCGAGTTCGTGGTGCCGATCGCGAAGAAGCTGCGCTACCGGATCTGCGCCGAGGACCGCGCGGGCAACCGCGAGTGCACGCCGGTCACCGAGGTCGAGATCTTCGACCCGAACCCGATGACGGACACGGACACCGACACCGACTCGAGCACGGACACCGACGGAACGGCGACGATGACGGCGAGCGACTCGAACACGGCGACCGATTCGGACTCGAACAGCGCGACCGAGTCGGACTCGAACTCGAACTCGAACTCGAACAGCGCCTCTCAGACGGACTCCGACTCGAACAGCGGCACGGCGACGGTGACCGCGTCGGCGTCGGCGTCGGCGTCGGCGACGGACTCGGACTCGGACTCGGACTCGGCGACGACCTTCAACGGCTCGCTCGATGACGACGGCTGCGGCTGCCGGGCCGATGACCAGGGCGGGGCGCTGCCGACCGCGCTGGGGCTGCTGGGGCTGCTGGGGCTGCGCCGCCGCCGTCGCGGTTGAGCCCTCGTCCAGGTGGGTGCAGCGGCGCTGGCCGCTGCGTTGAGGTCGGCGCTGGGCTCGCAGCGCCGACCTCTCTTTGTCCGCTAGGCGACCGCTCGGGCGTCGTCGTCGTCGGTGACCGCGCCGACTGCGCTGACCCGAGGGGCGGCGCCGCTGCGCAGCTCCGCCATGGCGCGCGCGAGCAGTGCGTCGCGCTCGGCCGTCTCGCTCCGCAGCCAGGTGAGCACGTTCGCGCGGCCTTGGCCGAGCCGGAGATCGCCGCGTGAGAACCACGAGCCGGACTTCTCAATAATTCCCCGCTCGAGCGCCCAGTCGAGCAGCTCAGCCTCGCGGTCGATCCCGCGGCCGAAGGTGATCTCAAACTCGGCCTCGGTGAAGGGTGGCGCGCACTTGTTCTTCACGACCTTGACGCGCGCGCGGTTGGCGATGGCGCTCTCTCCCTCGCGCACGGTGGCGATCCGGCGGATGTCGAGGCGGACGCTGGCGAAGTACTTGAGCGCGTTGCCGCCGGTGGTGGTCTCGGGCGAGCCGAAGGTGACGCCGATCTTCTGGCGGAGCTGGTTGATGAAGATGACGAGCGTGTTGGTCTGGTGGGCGACGCCGGCGACCTTGCGCATCGCCTGGCTCATCAGGCGGGCCTGGAGGCCGAGGTGCTGGTCGCCCATGTCTCCCTCGAGCTCGGCGCGCGGGATCAGGGCGGCGACCGAGTCGACGACGATGAGGCCGACGCCGCCGGTGCGCGCGAGGGTGTCGACGATGTCGAGCGCCTGCTCACCGTAGTCCGGCTGGGCGATCAGGGCGTCCTCGAGGCGGACGCCGAGCGCCTGCGCGTACTTGACGTCGAGGGCGTGCTCGGCGTCGACGAAGGCGCAGACGAGGCCGCGGCGCTGCGCCTCGGCGACGACGTGCAGGGTGAGGGTCGTCTTGCCGGACGACTCAGGGCCAAAGATCTCGACGATCCGCCCGCGCGGCAGGCCGCCGATCCCGAGCGCGCGGTCGAGGCCGAGGGAGCCGGTAGAGATCGCGTCCATCGGGGGGCGAGGGCCCGCGTCGCCGCCGAGGGCCATAATCGCGCCTTTGCCGAAGCGCTGGACGATCGTGTCGATCGCCTTGGTGATGATCGCCCGCAGGTCGCCTTCGTTGGTGGGAGAGAGCTTGGTTGGTTTGGTCGATGCCATGGCGCGGTCTTGAGCAACCATCGATCCGTCGCCGAAGTGCTGGTGATCGTTTGATCTTCGGATCCGACGCCGGCCCGCGCTCGGGCCCCTCGGCCAGGATCGGGCCGGACGGCGGCAGCTCGTCAAGGATGTCTCCTGACCGTAGGGCCAGGGCCGCGCTCACCCCATGTGGCGCGGATCTGCCGGCTTGCTAGCGAGGCCCGGGGCTTGCGACCCTGTACCTGTAGCTTGGCCTGGAGCGACCGATGAACGGCACAAGACCCGCGCTGGGAGATCGGAGCGAGGCGACGCGTGAGCGACACGCTGCGCCCCTCGATCGCACCCTCGCGGCCCACGTGCCGGCGCCGTCTCCGCAGGTCCGCCCCGTGATGCCGGAGCCGAACGCGCTCGGCGCGACGATGGCTGGTCCGGGCGTCGGCGCGACGGGCGGCGCGGCGGCGGCGGTCGGGCCGCAGGATCGTGCCGCGCCGACGCTCGGGCCGAGCGGGACGATGGTCCGCGGGGGATCGCTGACGACGACGGCGGACTCAGCGCTCGGCGCGACGATCGTCGGTGACGGGGTGGGCGCCTCGATGAGCCTGCGCTCGCGGATCGAGGCGGAGATCTTCCCGGTCCCAGGGCAGCCGGGCAAGATCAACCGCTTTAATGTGCTCCGCCTGCTCGGCGAGGGCGGTATGGGGGTCGTCTACGCCGCGTTCGATGAGGAGCTCGATCGCAGGGTGGCGATCAAGCTGGTCCGCGACGACGGCGACGACGGATCGTTCGGCCGCTCGCGGATCCTCCGTGAGGCCCAGGCGATGGCGAAGGTGTCGCACCCGAACGTCGTCCAGGTCTATGAGGTCGGCGAATTCGCGGGGCAGGTCTATGTCGCGATGGAGTTCGTGAAGGGGCTGACCCTGACCGACTGGCTGGCCGAGGAGCGGCGCTGGGAGGATGTTCGGGACATGTTCCTTCAGGCAGGTCGTGGGCTCGCCGCGGCGCACGCCCAGGGGCTGGTGCACCGCGACTTCAAGCCGGATAACGTGCTCGTCGGCGCGGACGGGCGGGCGCGGGTGCTCGACTTCGGCCTGGCGCGGCGAGAGCTGGAGCTCGGCGCGCGGCGAGCGAGCGACTCGATGAGCTCGGGCGGGCGCGGCGCGGCGGTGGACGTGCTCTCGACCAATTTGACGCTCGCCGGCACGATCATGGGGACGCCCGCGTATATGTCGCCCGAGCAGCACCTCGGCGAGCCCGCGGACGCGCGCTCGGATCAGTACTCGTTCTGCGTCGCGCTGATGGAGGGGATCTACGGCGTCCACCCCTTCCCGGGCGACACCTACGAGGAGCTGCGCGAGGCGGCGCTCGGGGGGCTGCGCCGGCCGCCGCCGCGCCACAGCGCGCCGGCGTGGTTGATCGAGGCGCTGAACACCGGGATGGCGATCGATCCCAATGACCGCCACCCGTCGATGGATACGCTGCTGGCGGCGCTCGCCCGCGACAGCGCCCAGCCGCCGGCGCGGAGCCGATGGCTGTGGCCAGCGTTGACGGTCGCGACGGCGCTCGCGGCGGTCGCGTTGACGTTGGTGTTGGTCGGCGACCCTGCGCCGAGCGCGAGCGACGCGGAGACGATCGCGAGGCTGGAGACCGAGGCTCGCGCGGCGGCGCAGCGCCAGCTCTGGGTGTACCCGACGCCCGACGCGCCGGGCGATACGGCGTACAGCAGGATCGTCGCGCTCGAGGGGATCTCTGGCGACGCGGCGACGGCGGCCCGGGCGGCGGCTGCGGCGCTCCGCCTCGAGTTCGCGGAGTCGCTGGTCGTCCGCGGCGATGAGCTCTTCGAGGACCCCGGCGTGCGCTCGTTCGCCCGCGACTACTACGTGCAGGCGCTGCTCTTCGCGCCGGAGCACCAGCGGGCCGGGGCGCGGGCGGGCGTGAGCTTGGGGCAGCTCGCGGAGCTGCAAGAGCGCGCGAAGGTGGGCGAGTTCCTCGAGGGCGAGGTGATCGTCGGGGAGGTGCAGCGAGCGCTCGGCGAGGAGGATCCGCGGGCCCGTAGCGTTCGGGTCACGGCGCTGATCTCCGAGCCGCTGGGGAGCACTCCGTCGGCGGAGGTGCAGGTCGCGCAGGCGCTGCTGCGACGTGGGTTGATCTCGGTCGAGGGGTTGGAGGGCGCCGTCGCCGCCGCGATGCCCGCGCGACCCGTCGATGAGGGCGAGGCGGCCGCCGCGGATGACGCGGATGACGCGGTCGTCGAGCCAGAGTCCGCGGCGCCGCCGGTCGTGGCGACCAAGACGGGCGGGCGTCGCGATCGTAAGGAGAAGGGCGCGGCGAAGGGCTCCGGTGAAGAGGCGGAGGCGGGGGTCTCAGATCCGGTGCGCTCGATGGAGCTCGCGCGTCAGGGCGAGGCGGCCCGTCGACGCGGCGAGCTCACCGAGGCCGAGCAGCTCTTTAACCAAGCGCTCAGCCTGTGGAACAGCAACGCGGCGGCGCTGAGCGGCCTCAGCGATCTTTACTTCGACCGGGGTAGCTTCGATCGCGCGGTGAAGTACGCGGAGCGGGCTGTGCGCGCGGAGGGTGAGAAGGCGGAGTACCGGATCGGCCTCGGGGACGCGCTCTTCAAGGTCTTCCGCTACGCCGACGCGCAGAAGCAATACGAGCGGGCGGCGGCGCTCGGTCACCCGAAGGCGGCGGAGCGGCTGGCGCGCGTGAAGGCGAAGGTGGGCGAGTGATCACGCGCGGGTTGGCCTGTGCGTTGGCGATCAGCCTCACGCTGCCGCGGTCGACTTCGGCGGCGGTGGAGGCGAGCGCGAGCGCCGAGGCGCCGGCGGCCAAGTTGGCGCTGCGGGCCCCGCAGGTGACCGGTGAGCTCGACGCGGGGGCGCTGCCAGGGTTCGTCGAGAGCCTCGGGCGTGGCCTCGCCCGCGGCGCCTTCGCGGTGGCGCTGCCAGAGGAGGCGGAGGCGTTCGCCAAAGGCTCGTGTGAAGGGCGAGGCTGCGCGGCGGAGATCGCCGCCGGCACGGGGGCCTCTTATGTCCTGCTCAGCAAGATCTCGGTCGAGGACCGTGACTTCGCGGTCCACCTCGAGCTGCTCGACGCGGCAGGGGTGGCGCTCGCGAGCAGCGACGAGCGCTGCGAGCTGTGCGGGCTCGCTGAGGTCGGCGCGCTGCTCGAGGCGCAAGGGGCTCGCCTGCGCGCGAAGCTCGAGGATCTGATCAAAGGTCCGCCGGTGCTGGTGATCTCGACGACCCCGCCTGGCGCGATGGTGATGATCGACAACCAGGTCGTGGGCGCGACCCCGCTGGAGCGGGTGATGAACCAGGGCGATCACGTGGTCGCGGTGATCCGCGACGGCTACGTCACCGAGGCCCGCGATGTCACGCTGGTCGAGGGGGTGCGCTCGAACCTCGAGTTCACGCTCCGGCGGACGCCCGAGTTCGCGAAGGTGCGTAAGCTCGGGTGGGCGGCGCTCGCCGTCGGGGTGCCTGTGATCGCGGGCGGCGTCGGCTTGTTGGTGATCGACGGGAGCCCAGCGCGCGGCCGCTGCGACGGCGAGAACGTCGACGCCAACGGCAATTGTAAGTTCATCTACAACACCGACTGGACCGGGGCGCTGACGATGACCGCGGGCGGGGTGCTGGCGACGATCGGGGTGATGCTGCTGCTGCGCACGCAGGATCGCCGCGTCACGCGCACGAAGAAGGCCGTGAGCGTGGAGGCCGGGATCTCGCCGACCGGCGTGGTGCTCTACGGGCGCTTCTAAGCCGAGCTTCTGGGCTCAGAAGCGGAGGTGGACGGTGAGGTCGCCGCCGGTAGGCGAGAGGCTGGGTCGTACGGAGAGCTTTCGCGGGCGCAGGCGTGCGCCAGCGATCAAGAGGCTGGCTCCGAGCGCCACGAGGACGCCGCCGCTGATGCCGGCGGCGACGGCGAGCTTGTTGTAGAGGATCCCCTGACGGCTGCGCTCCTGCGACTCTGCGAGTTCGCTGGCGGTGAGGTCGCGCATCTCCGCTTTGAGCGTCTGGATCAGGGCGTCATCCGCTCGTTCGAGGCGCTTGCCCAAGACGAGCGGGACGCTCATCCCAGCGACGCCGCCGAGGCCGATCGCGAGGACCACGGCGCCGCTCGCGGTCAGCTCCCGGTGTCGGGGCCGCCGCTCGTTCGGGATCTTGTCGGGCGTCACAACCGGCGGCTGGCGGTCCGCGTCGGTCGATGGCTGGGGCTTCACGGCCACCGGCTGCGCTCGGTCGACGACCGGCGCCGCCTCTGGCCTCGCGCTGCGGCAGGCGTCCTCCAGGGTGGTCTCGCGGCCTGTCGTCGCCGCGACCGTGCGCTCGAGCTCGACTAACATCCCCGCGACTTGTTGCGCTTGGAATGCTGGGAGCGCCTCCTCGCGGTAGGCCGTGAGGTGCTCGTGGAGGCCGCACAGGTGGCCGATCCAGCGGTGCTCGTTGTAGGCGGCGAGCAGCTCGGTGTAGATCTCCGCGGTCAGGGCGCCGCGGGATTTCGGCCATTGGGTCGGCTGTCCAGGGGGGCCGAGCTCGCGATACGCGGCCTTGAAGAGCTGGGCTGCGGTCGCGTGGTTGCCTTGCGCGCGGGAGCTCTCGGCCTGCTTGTGGTACTCGAGGGCCTCTTCGGGGAGCGGCGGCTCCTTCGCGCCGCTAGCTGGGGCGGCGTGCACCACCGGGAGCGCCGCGAGCGCGAGCGCGAGCGCCAGCAAAAGAGACCACCAAGGGCGCGCGGGCGCGCGGCGAGGGCGGCGGGGTAGACGACGGCGCGGCATCTCAGAAGACGAAGGTGTAGCTGATCGAGCTGTCTTTTTGGGCAGGTGGGAAGGTCATCGCCTTCACGGCCTCCAGCACGCACGCGCCGACCGGCGCGAGCGCGCCGCCGTTCAAGGCGCGGGCCTCTTGGACGCGGCCGCTCGGGCCATCTATGGTCAACGCGATGGCGAGCGGCGGGTCGCTGCCGAATCCGCTCGAGTGGTGGGCCTTGCAGGTGGTGACGGCTGACAGGCTGCGGAGCTTGCCGGTGATGAGGCCTCGTGACAGCTTGTTCGGCGGGCGAGCGGGCGCGGGCTCAGACTTAGGCTCAGCATCAGAATCAGACTCAGGCTCTTGGTCGACCGGCCGCTCGCTCGACGGCCCGGCCTCGTCGCTGATGAGCGGCGTTATGGATGGGGGGAGCGGCGGGGAGATCTCTCGATTGGCGGCGGTCGCCAGGTGTAATGCGCGCAATTGCGCTGTGAGCATTGTCGGGTGCGTGGGACCTCGACTCAACCCGCCCAGCGACGCTACGAGCGCGAAGAGAGCGACGATGAGGATGAGTAATGTGGCGAGGATGGCGGCGCGCGATCGCGGCTGAGGATCGGCCAGACGGGCCGAAGAGGCCCCCGCCGCGGCGATCGCCTGGGCCTGGGCCTGGGCCCGGGCCTGGCTGTCCTCCCAGTTGAGCGGGTCACGGTCGAGGCGGCTCTCACGGTGAAGAGCTCGCTCGATCTCTACGAGGTCGTCCCGGAGCTGCTCGGCGCTCTGGTGACGATCTCCAGGCGCGCGCGCGAGCGCTCGTAGGATAAGCGCCTCGAGCGCCGCGGGGATCTCTCGATCAGGCGCAGCCTTGCTCGGCGGGACCGCGTCGCCGTCGAGCTGAAGCACCGCCGAGCCGAACGCGCTGGCGGCAGGGAAGGGCATCTTGTTGGTGAGGAGCTTGTACATCAACACGCCGAGCGCGTAGATGTCGACGCGGTGGTCGTACTGTTCGCCCTTGATCAGCTCTAGGGCCATGTATCCGGGCGTGCCGAGCGGCGCCCCCGTGGTCCGTTGGACCATTCGATCGACGTCGCCCGCGACCTTGGCGATGCCAAAATCGAGCACCTTGATGAAATCAGGCGTGCCAGCGCGGCTGATCCGGAAGCAGTTGGCCGGCTTGATGTCGCGATGGATGATCCCGTTGCGGTGCGCGCAGGCGAGGGCGTCGCAGATCTGCTTGCCGATCGCGATCACACGCGCGGCCGGGAGCGGCCCCTCCTCCACCAGCGTGGCTGAGAGATCCTCGCCCTCGAGCAGCTCCATCACGAAGAAGACGGTGCCGTCGTCGGTGTGCCCGAAGTCGGTGATGTCGATGATGTGCTCGTGGCGCAGCTTCGACGCCGTCCGCGCCTCTTGTAAGAACCTCCCGGCGATCTCGCGGTCGTCGCCGTACTCAGGGTTCAACACCTTGACCGCCACCGGCTTGTGGATCTGGATGTGCGAGGCCTGATAGACGGTCGCCATCCCGCCAAAGCCGAGCATGCGCTCGATCTCGTAGCGGCCTCCGAGGGTCATGCCGGTGAAGTCAGGCGGCATCCACGGCTTGCGCTCCGCGTGCTTGACCTCGTGGGGGTTGGGCCCCTCAGTCCGCTCGTCCTGCGCGCTCGCAGCGACCACCAGCGCCGGCCGGCTGCCCGTGGCGTAGTCGAGCTCGACCGGGACGGTCGGCTCGAGATCCTGGCGCTGGAGGCGTGTGCTCATCGTCGTGCCGGCGTCGGCGAGCGATGATAACGCATCGCTCGCGCCGGCGCCGCCGCTGCCGGGCGGTCAGCCGGTCATGCACCACTCACCGGGTGAGGACGCGAGCGCAGTCACATCTCTGAGGCCGCTGCTGCTCTTGCGCGAGAAAATTAGGTGTGAAATTTGGGCGGGTTGGGATACCGTTACGACGTCTTCTGAAGCACGCCGAGGGTCGGCGGGCTGCTTGCCGGAGAGGGCCATGATTCGCACAAGATCTCGCACCAGAGGGCCAGAGACGCTCGTCTTCGCGCGTTCCAGCTCGCGTTGTCGCGGTCCGGCGGATCTGGTAACGGTGAAGTGACCATGGGGACACGCGGTCGATCAGCCAGATGGATACTGGCATCACTACCTCTCGCGGGCTGCTACGACGCCGGTGGCCTGACGGAGATCATTGAGGCCGGCGCAGGCTACGCGACGCAGTCCACGGGCGAGGCGAGCGGCGGCGATGGGAGCATGACCTCCCCGATCTCGACGGTCACGTCGATCTCTGGCGGCTCCGAGGGTGATGACGGCAGCGGCAGCGGCAGCGCCGGTGAGTCGGAGTCCGGACAAGACCTGCCGCCGACGATCGCGCTGACGATCAACGGCTCAGCGGAGCCGCAGGTGATCGCCGCGGCCAGCGTGATCACGATCGAGGCGCTGCCGGTGGACAGCCAATCGATCGACGAGGTCGTCTTCTTCCTCGGTGACGAGCAGATCGGTGAGCCCGACAAGGACGCGCCTTACGTCGTCGAGAAGCACCTCGACTCCGACGCGCACAACGGCATCATGACGTTCCGGGCGGTCGCGAGGGCGGGCGCCCAGGAGAGCGCCCCCGCGGAGCTCAAGGTGCAGGTCGCGCTGCCCAAGGGCGGCGTCGGGGTGTGGGATTGGTTCGATACCAAGCTCCCAGGCGCGTTCCTCGACGTCGCGGTCGATGGCGCGGGCTACACGACTGCGGTCGGCTACCAGCTCGCCCAAAAAGGCGACCTGAAGCGCTGGCACGCGACGATCCGGCAGTTTAACGTCGACGGCGAGCTGCTGTGGGAGCGGCTGTATCCGGACCCCATGCTCGACGGCGCTGCCAACGGCCGCAATATCGCGTACGGGGTCGCTGTCGACTCGATTGGGAACGTCGCGGTCGTCGGCGACCACACGGACGGCGCCGTCACGCAGGCCTTCACGCTGCGCTTCGCGCCGGAGGGGGTCCGCTACTCCGCGAAGCTGCGTGGGCCCGGTACGCACGCGCGGGACGTCGCGATCGCCAGCGATGACTCGATGGCGATCGTCGGCTTCGAAGATCTCCCAGGCGACGGGGCTCGCGCGATCATCTGGACCCACAACGAGGACGGTACGCCGCGCACGGTGACGGCCTACATGGCGCCCGATATGACTCGAACCATCGCTCGCGGGCTGGTGCTCGACCCCGACGATGAGCAGCGGATCTACGCGGTCGGGCGGGCTTCGGTCAACGAGGCGGAGGCTCGGGGCTTCGTGCTCGGGGTGGATGGCGGCGTCATCGGCTGGCAGCGCCCGAACATCGGGGATCCCAAGGAGGTGGCGTTTGGGGTCGCCTTCGCCGCCAAGGATGAGCTGGTGGTCGTCGGCCGGCGAGCGGCGAGCAACGGCCTGCTCACCCTGCGTAAGTTCGACGCTACGAGCGGCGCTGAGCTGGTGAGCAGCGTCCACTTCGACTCCAGCGCGCGCTGCTCGGACGACGGCTGCGGGATCGCGGTCGACGGCGGGGGGCACCTGCTCGTCGCGGGCGCGATCTACGACGCCAAGACCAAGTACGACGTCTTGGTCAAGAAGTTCGGCCCCAACGGGTACCAGACCAAGTGGGCGAGCTTTAGCGACATGCAGGCGGGCGAAGACCTCAGCTACGCGGTCGTGGTGGACGGGCTCGGCTTTGTCTACGCGTCCGGCATGGTCACCCTCGGCGGCCAGTCCTACGCGTGGGTGTCGAAGATCAACCCCTGAGCTCGCCGGCGTCGACTGCGTGGTCGCTGCGCGGTCTTAGGGCTTACCCTTGCAGGCGGTCTCGACGTAGTCGAGCGCCTTATCGAGGCTTGGCCGGTAATCCTTGACGCAGAGGCTCGAGAGCTCGCGCCGGAAGAAGAGGTTCACGAAGTCCTCGACCATCTGGGTGTTGCCGCTGTCGGACCAGTCGCCGCAGATGTTGTGCCAGAAGCCGTCGTTGATCATGCCGATCATGAACACCTTGTCGAAGTTGCCGCCCTTCGAGGCGAGGACTTCTTTGTGCCAAAGCGGCGGGTCTCCGGGGCTGTTGTTGTCCGGCAGCGTGTTGACAACCATCGTGAGCAGGAAGGCGTCGTCGCGCAAAAAGCCCTCGTTGCAGCCGCCGGGGCCGTTGAGCGGCGTGTCGGTCGCGTTGATGATCGCCTGCATCAGCCGCGAGCCGAAGCCGCCCCCGGATAAGCCGACGTCGAGCAGACACTTGAGGGTGCTGTACAGGTTGGGCTGGTCTGGCGCGATGTAACGTCGGCCGTCGATCATCCCGCAGTCTTTGTTCGACGAGTATTTGCCCGCGTGCACGCGGATCCCCGCGCCGAGCGTCGTGTCGCACATCCCTGGCTCGTAGTCGCACGGGTAGCCGGGGGCGATGTCTTCGCAGTCCTCGCCGAGCGCGCAGCGCTCCTCGCAGGCTTTCCAACCCCACTGCGCGTCGGCGTCGATCACCATGATGTGGTAGTCCCAGTCGGCGAGGTCGCCGTTGAGGCGGCCGATGAGGTGATCGCCGAGCTGGTCGAGCTGCGGCCAGGCGTCGACGATGTGCTCCGACTTGTCGATGACGAAGAGGAGGTCGACCTTGCGGCAGGCCGCGGGAGGATCGACGCCGGTGGTGCTGGTGGTGCCGGTGGGGTCCTCTGTGTCGGTGGCGTCGCCGGTCGTGGTGGTGGTCGCGCCGCTGCCTTCGCTCGTGCCCCCGGGGTCGCCGGTGCTCTCCAAGTACGTGGTCGAGGAGGGATCGGTGGTCACGGCCACGCTCGTCGCCGCCGCCCCGGTGCCGGATGTCGACGCGTCACCGCCGCCGCTGGGCCCGGTGACCTCGCTGTCCGGGTCACCGACGCCGGGATCGGGACACGCCGTGAGCATCAGGAAGAGCGCCACAAGCGGTGTCCGAAGTGAAGCACCAAGCCTCATGGAGCGCGAGCGTAATAGCTCGCCGTCGTGGGGTCAAGATCGCTCATCCCCAGGACGCCGCTGCATCATCGTTGCATCGGCAAGTTCCGAGGTTCCTTCGTAAGGCTCGTTACGCGCTGGTCAACAGTGAAGCCGATGATCATCACGTTGACTCATAGCATCGCGCGCTGATCCATCGAAGTGTCGCGGCGCCGCAGTGTGTTGACCTCTGGTGCGTAGACCCCAAGCGGCTCGATCACGCCGCAGACGTCGGCGGGCCGTAGATCCAGCGCGCGAGGACGCCTCGCGGCCTGACGCTCCATAGCGGCTCTTCTGCGCAGCCGTGGCGGCGGAGGATCATATTCGCGGCGAGCACGCCGGAGCTCACGGCTCGCTCCATGAGCGCCGTGGGGAAGGGCGTGTGAACGAAGTCACCGGCGAGGAAGAGCCCCGGGTCGGGTGTGATCACTCGGGGGCGATCTCTCCCCTCGCCTGGTCGAAACGCCGGGCAGTCGCGGCGCAGGAGGAAGCGCTCTTCGACGATCGCGGCGCCTCGCGTCTCTGGGTAGACGGCGTGGAGCTGGGCGAGCAGATCAGCCTTGATCGCGGCCTCGTCCGCGGCTTCGGGCACGGCGTAGGCGTGGAGCTCGACGACAGCGCCGCCGTGGGCGTCGGCCCAGGCGCGGCTCTCGTCCTCGAAGAGGTGATAGAGGGAGATGTTGTCGAGCATGCCGAGGCCGGTGGTCCCGATGAACGCGGTGCGCTCCGCGGCGACGGGGCGATCGAGCCAGAGCCGCCACACCGCGAACGGCAAGGTGACGCTCTGCCGCCGCAGCGTCGCCCTCCACGCGGCGTCACCGAGCTCGGGTGAGCGCTCCAGGATGGCCTGAAGGGCAGGTACCGTGACGGCGAGCACGACCGCGTCGGCGCGGCGCCTCTCGCCGCCCTCGAGGGTGAGGGTGTGGCGGCCGTCCGACGCGGCGCTGATCTGCTCGACGCCGCGGCCGCGGTGGACCAAGGCGCCTCGCTCGGCGAGGTAGGCGCTCAGCGGCTCGAAGATCTTGGCGGAGAAGGGGCCGTCGACGACGTCGAAGACGATCCCCTCGCGGTTGCCGAGGAAGTAAAAATGCATCATCAAGATCAGCTCGGCGGCCGAAAAGTCCTCCTCTGGGTTGAAGAAGGAGTGGGCGAAGACATCAAAGAGCATCTGCCGCGCCTTGGGCGGGAAGCCGAGGCGGTCGAGGTACTCCTTGGCGGTGAGGTGATCGTAGCGGGCGACGGTCGCCTCGGGGTCGTAGGCCATGAGGGCTCGGCCGAGGGTGTCGTCGACGCGCAGCGCGTCGCGCAGGCGCAAGGTGGGCGAGCGCTTGATCAGCGCGAGCAGGTTGAAGGGCGGGGTGCGCGGCAGGCCGGAGAACGACTCGCTCAAACCGCCAGGGCCGACCAAGGGGTAGTCGGCGAGGGGGACGAGCATGCGCAGCTCGGGGTCGACCCGGCGGAGCAGCGCGCGCAGGTTGTAGTAGTGGCGGAAGAAGGCGTGGAAGCCGCGCTCCATCTCGAAGGCGGCGCCGTCGGCGAGGTGATCGGTCCAGGCGCCGGCGCGGCCCCCTAAAAATTGCTCGCGCTCGTAGACGCTGACCTTGGCGCCGCGCTCGGCGAGGATCACGGCGGCTGCGAGGCCGCCGAGGCCGCCGCCGACGACGGCGACCTCGACTGGCGCGGCGAGGCGGTGAGGGAGGCGCTGGCGGCTAGGGTTGGTGTGGTGGGCTCGTGAGCGGCTCATGTGGGTCGTCGGGCGAGGAAGGAGTGGACGATGCCGCGCTGCCAGCCGTCCATCGCTTCGGTGCGTACGCCGACGAAGCCGGCCGCGCCGAGGCGCCGCTCGAAGGCGCGTACGCCGTCGAAGTCGAGCACGCTGCGGCGGAGGTAGCGGTAGATCGGGGAGCCAGGCGAGGTGAGGGCGCCGGAGGGGATGATGATCGCGCCCGCGACGAGGTTCCACATGAAGCGGGCGCGCTTGGAGTCGGCGACCGAGTACTCGTGGAAGCAGATCATGCCGCCAGGCGCGAGCAGGCCGAGGAGGTTGGTGAGGCAACGATCGGGGTCCGGGACGTTGCGGATCCCGTAGGCCATGAGGATCGCGTCGAAGGGGCCTTCAGCGCCGGCGGCCGCGGGATCGGTGGCGTCGCCGCAGATCCAGCGGACGTCGGCGGCCCAGGGCTTGCGGCGCGCGATCTCCAGCATGCCGGCGGAGGCGTCGAGGCCGGTGAGCTGCGCGTCGGGGTAGACCTCGCGCAGGGCGGCGGTGGAGAGGCCGGTGCCGCAGCAGAGGTCGAGGATCCGCGCGCCCGCGGGCTGGCGGAGGCGCTCGGCGCTGTAGCGGAGGTGCCGGCGGTAGCCAGGGTTCATCCCGGTGAGGATGTCGTAGCGGCGCGCGACCCGATCAAAGTCGAGGGGGACGCCGCTCTTCTCAGCGGCGAGGGGGAGGGCAGCGTTCATGTCGGCTCCGTGCTCAGGCGGTGGCGATGAAAGGTACCTGAGCGCTCGCGTTGGCGCGCTGGGTCCGCGGTAAAAGGTGCTCCGCCCAGCCTCGCAGGAGCGTGATGAGCTCGCCGCGGCCTTCACAGTCGGGGACCTGGTGGATCGCGCCGTCGAGGAGATCGCGGAGGCGGCCCACGGCTCCGTCGAGGCCGAGGCGATCGACGGCGGAGGGGCGGCCGTGGGTGGCGTCTTGGCCGACGGGCTTGCCGATGATGTCAGGGCGGCCGAGGGCGTCGCGGAGATCGTCGGCGACCTGGTAGGCCTCGCCGAGGCGATCCCCGAGGCCGACCCAGCCGGCTCGCTCGCCGCCGCCGGCGAGGGCCCCGGCGAGCACCGCGGCCTCAAAGAGCGCGCCGGTCTTGGCGCGGTGGTAGGCGCGGAGGTTGATCCGCGGCTCGGACTCCCACGCCTGCCCGGCGGTGATGCCGTAGGGGGAGCCGGCGGCGCGGGCGATGAGGCCGAGCATCGGGCCGGCGAGCTGCGGCCAACGCTCGCAGGAGTCGCCGAGCAGCTCAAAGGCGCGGACGATCAGGGCGTTGCCGCTGAGGATCGCGAGCTCCTCGCCGTACACGACGTGGACGGTCGGCTGGCCGCGGCGGAGCGGGGCGTCGTCGAAGCAGGGCAGATCGTCGTAGACCAAGGAGGCGCAGTGCAGCAGCTCGATCGCGACGGCCGCGGTGAGCGCGAGCTCCGGGTTGGCGTCGCCGCTGGCGCTCGCGACCTCGAGGCAGAGGCGCGGGCGGAAGCGGGCGCCTCCAGGAAAGACGGCGTGCCGCAGCGCCCGCGTGAGCCGCGGGGGTGAGGCGGTCGATATCGGCCGCAGGCTAGCTTCAAGGGCTTGCTCGATGCGCGTGTACGCGTCCATAGGCTCTCCGGAGTGTGAGAGGGTGTCTAAGGATTGTCAATGAATCAGCGTCAATATTGTACAAAGACTGGACAGCATGGGCGGTCGCGGCTACGTTCGGCGAGCGATGCAACCCCTGAGGCAGCGCGTGATCGTGGTCGGCGCGGGGATCGGCGGCCTCGCGGCGGCGATCGAGCTCGGCCGGCGTGGAGTCGAGGTGGTGCTGCTCGAGCGCGCGAAGCACGTCGGCGGCAAGATGCGCCAGATCGAGGTGGGCGGCCGGTCGATCGACGCGGGGCCTACGGTGCTGACGATGCGGGCGATCTTTGAAGGGCTGTTCGAACGCGCGGGCGCTCGCCTCGAGGACCACGTGACGCTGCGTCCGATGAGTGTGCTGGCCCGCCACGCTTGGCAGGATGGTAGCCGCTTGGACCTCTTCGCCGATGTCGACGCGACCGCGGCGGCGATCGGTGACTTCGCGTCGGCGGCGGATGTGCGCGGGTACCGCAAGTTCTGTGAACATACCGCGCAGATCTGGAAAAAGGTGCAGGGACCGTTCGTGCACAGCCGGCGGCCGACGCTGCCGAGCCTGGTCGGGTCGCTCGGGCTGCGGGGCATGCGTGGGATCCTCGAGGTCGATTGGCACCGCTCGATGTGGCGGGCGCTCGGGGAATTCTTCCAGGACCCTCGGCTGCGCCAGCTCTTCGGCCGTTACGCGACCTACTACGGGTCATCTCCCTTCGAGGCGCCGGCGACCTTGAACTTGATCGCGCACGTCGAACAGAGCGGGGTGTGGACGGTGGACGGGGGGATGTTCGCGCTCGCGCAGGCGATGGCGGGGTTGGCCGGGCGCTGCGGGGTGACGATCCGCTGCGAGGCGGAGGTCGAGGCGATCTCGGCGCGGGCAGGGCGAGTGAGCGGGGTGCGCCTGCGCGGCGGCGAGCAGATCGCGGCGGACGTGGTGATCGTCACCGCGGACGCGTGGGCGCTCGCCGGGGGCCTCTTCGGGGCGGAGGCGGCGAAGGCGGTGAAGGCGCCGCCGACGTCGCAGCGCTCGCTGTCGGCGCTGACGTGGTCGATGGTGGCGCGTACTCGCGGCTTCCCGCTGACCCGCCACTGCGTGTTCTTCTCGCGCGACTACGCGGCGGAGTTCGACGATCTCTTCGGCCGTGGCCGCCTGCCGGGCGAGCCGACGGTGTATGTGTGCGCGCAGGACCGCGGCGGCGACGCGGCGGGCGAGGGCGTCTCGGAGGGCGCGGAGGAGCGCCTGTTTTGTCTGGTCAACGCGCCAGCGCGCGGGGGCGCGGGGGCCTTTCCACGAGCGGAGATCGAACGATGCGAGAGAGCGACCTTTGGGCTGCTACAGCGCTGCGGGCTCGAGATCACACAGAGCGAGCAGGCGACGGCGCGGACGACCCCGGACGACTTCGCGCGGCTCTTCCCTGCGACGGCGGGGGCGATCTACGGGGCGGCGACCCACTCGTGGAGCTCGTCGCTGGCGCGCACGGGCTCGACGACGCGCCTGCCGGGGCTGCTGCTGGCGGGGGGGAGCGTGCACCCGGGCGCGGGGGTGCCGATGGTGACCTTGAGCGGCTGTTTCGCGGCGGAGAGCGCGGCCGAGGCGCTCGCTTCGACGCGCCGATCCCCGACCGGGGGTACGCGTGGTGGTACGTCGACGCGCTCAGCGACGACGGACGCTTCGGGCTGACGATCATCGCGTTCCAAGGGGCGGTGTTCTCGCCGTTCTACTTCGCGGCGCGAAGGCGGGCGGGGGCAGGGGCGCCGGTGGATCCGCTCGATCACTGCGCGATCAACGTGGCGATCTACGGGCGCGGCCACGATCGCTGGGTGCTGAGCGAGTACGGGCAGAAGGACCTGCAGCGCGGCGCGCAGGGGATGGCGATCGGCGGGTCGATGATCGGCTGGGAGGGCGACTCGCTGGTGGTTCGCTTTGACGAGCGCGCGGCGGTCGGCGGGCAGCGGGTGACGGGTACGGTGCGGCTTCGACCCGACGCGACCTTCGACGCGCCGGTGGTGCTCGACGGGCGCGGGCGGCACGTGTGGTGGGGAGTGGCCCCGCACGCGCAGGTGGAGGTGGAGGTGACGCGGCCGGCGCCGCTGCGCTTCTCCGGGCTCGGGTATCACGACTGCAACTTCGGCGCGGAGCCGCTCGAGGACGGGTTCACGCGCTGGCGATGGGCGCGGCTCAGCGCGGGCGGGCGCTCGACGGTCCTCTATGACGGGGAGCGCCGGGATGGCTCGAGCTTCCGCTTCGGCCGGGTGTTCGGCGCGGACGGGCGGCTCTCCGAGGAGTGCGAGGCGGAGGGGGAGGCGCCGCTGGGGCGTACGCGCTGGCTGCTGCCTCGCAGCGCTCGTTGTGACCGAGGGGGCTCGGCGCGGCTGATCCGTACGCTCGAGGACACGCCGTTCTATGCGCGCTCGGAGATCTCGGCCGAGCTGGGGGGCGCGCGGGCGGTGGGGGTGCATGAGGTGCTGTCGCTCGATCGCTTCGTCAAGCCGGCGGTGCAGGGGATCTTGCCGTACCGGATCCGTCGGGTGCGCTGAGCCCTAGACAGGGGGGCGCGGCGAGGGGGCCGGCGCCCTCGCGGGCGCGCTCGCAGGCGCGGGCGTCGAGGTACCAGGCGCCCCCTGTAAAAAGAAGGTGGTCGGCGGCGGCGCCGGTGATCGGGCGGCTGTGGAGGCAGGAGCGGGCGCCGAGCCGCGGCGGGTCATGGGCGGAGGTCCAGGCGGGGCCGGCGAGGGTGAGCCAGGCGCCGTCGACCGCGTACTCGAGGGTGACGAGGCGATCGCCGATCTGGCGGTGGAGTCGGCCTTCGGCGGGGTGATCGGGGCGCGGGCGGCTGCTCCGCCAACGCTCGCATCGCGGGCCGGTCGGGCCGCTGCGCAGCCAGTAGAGGGCGCGGGCGCGGGCGCTTCGGCGGAGGAAGGACGGGGCGCCTGCGACGAGGGGTGGGGCGCCTCGGCCGGTGAGACGGGCTTTGGTGTGGGGATCGGCGAGGGCGGAGGCGCAGCCGAGCGGGCGATGAGCGGGGGGATCGCCGCGCTCGCAGGCGGCGAGGTCGGTGTACCAGCGCTCGTAGGCGTGAAGGGTGATCTGCGGGGCGCCGCGGCGACGCTCGATCACGCCGTCGTAGGTGCAGGGCAGGCTGGTGGCGCGATCGTCGGCCTCGTGGTGGGGGGCGCTGAGGGTGAAGTAGCCGTCGAGGATCGTGAAGGTGTAGGAAAAAACGCTGGCGCCCTCGGGGCGGGCGAGGCGGCCGCGAGCGGGATCGTCGGGGTCGACGTGGATCTGCCAGGGCTCGCAGATCTCGCCGTGGCGCCAGTAGAGGACGCCTCCGTCGACGAGCCGCTGGGTCTGGTCCCGGGTGAGGGGGTGGAGATCAGCGGCGGGGGCCGGCGACGCGGGTGACGGAGGCGGCGCGGCGCTGCTGCAGGCGAGCAGCCAGAGCGCGCCGCTGGCGAGGTGACGCGCGTCGAGCATACGCGCAGGCTAACGCAACTGGGCCCGGCCTGAGGCGCGATGCGCACGATCGTTCAGTGATCTTGGTTTCTTGAATTACCGCCTGGTTATTCGTTTGAGGCGGCGCACGAGCAAGAAGTGAGAAAAATGAACAAAGAAAAATGAGATGGAGGCGTGATGGTTTGGGGGCTGGTTTGTCGGCTCTTCCGGTAGATTGGCGCCATGAACAGGCTATGGCTCTTGGGACTTGGGCTGATCGTCGGGTGTGGCGGTGATGACGCGGCTTCGGGCTCGACGAGCGCGACCGGCGGGGTGACGACGATCGCGACGTCGTCGTCGACGAGCGTGAGCTCGGAGGGGAGCAGCGTCGGCGAGGTGACGACGGCAGACGCGACCAGCTCGGGCGCCTCCGAGAGCGACTCGCAGGCGTCGACCTCAGACGCGACGGCGGCGAGCAGTGAGCCGATGACGACGACGAGCGCGACCGATCCGACTACCGATCCGACCGGCTCGACGAGCGACGCGACGAGCGACGCGACGAGCGACGCGACGACCGAGGAGGGGCCGCCAGGGTGCAAGCAGGTGGACTTCTTGTTCGTGATCGATAACTCCGTGTCGATGGAGGGCGAGCAGTCGAAGCTCGCGGCGGCGTTCCCGGCGTTCATCGCGACGATCAAGGAGACGCTGCCGACCAACGACTACAACATCATGGTGGTCGACACCGACGCGGCCGGCCGCTGCTCGCCGAACACGTGCTCGCACCAGACCTGCCAGGCGCAGGGGAAGTACGCGTGCAAAGACATCTTCACGGCGTGTGATACGACCCGCGGCGCGGGGGTGGTGCACCCGGCGGGGGATTTCGCGAGCAATACGCCCTGCGACTTCGATCCAGGTAAGCGCTACCTGCTGGCGAGCGACCCGGCGCTGACCGATAATTTTACCTGCGCGGCGAAGGTCGGTACGGCCGGGAACGCGTCCGAGCGGCCGATGGATGGCATGGTGGAGGCGGTGTCGCCGGCGCTGCTCGCCCCAGGGGCGTGCAACGAGGGCTTCTTGCGCGAGGGGGCGATCTTGGTGGTGACGTTCATCAGCGACGACCCGAACGTCGAGGACCAAAATTCGGCGAAGCAGACGTATGACGCGCTGGTCGCGGCGAAGGGCGGCGACGCGGACCGGATCGTGGTGCTGGGGCTGATCCCAGGGATGGGCTGCGGCAGCGGCGGCAAGCACTGGGCGGAGATGATCGCGATGTTCGGCCCGCGCGGGATCCAAGGGCTGGTGTGCAGCGACGACTACAACGGCTTCTTCCAAGACGCGGTCGCGACGATCCTCGACACCTGCGTGATCAACCCGGGGTGAGAGGACGCGGCGGCGCTCGCGCGGGCGCTCACTGGAGGGGGAAGGGGACGAGCACGTAGTCGACGCCGCCGCTGTGGCAGCCGCTGCACAGGCCGAGGCCGAGGGCGGGGCCGTACTCGGTGCCGTTGATCAGCTCGTACCAGTACCAACCTTTGCCGCCGTCGCTGTCCGGCTGGACCTTGATCTCGACCGCCCAGCCGATGATCGCGTCGCCTTGACCCCACAGCTCCTTCACCGAGGCGGCGCCCTCGGGGTGGACGCTGGCGCCGTCGCTGAGCGACTTGTTGAGCGCGGCGTTGAGGAAGGTGCGGACCTGGCCGCCGTGTGGGCCGGTGGACGGGTGGATCTTCGACTCGGCGGCCCAGCCGTCGTAGGCGCCGCTCTCGAGCCAGGCGAGGAGCTGCTCCTTGGACTCGGTGGGCGGGAGCTCGTCGCCGCCGGCGCCGGTGGTGCCGGCCGTCTCCGTGGCGTCGGTGGTCGACGAGGTTGAGGTCGAGGTGGTGGCGTCGGTGGTCGACGAGGTTGAGGTCGAGGTGGTGGCGTCGGTGGTCGACGCGGTTGAGGTCGAGGTGTCGGTGGTGTCGGTGGTGTCGGTGGTGGATGTTGTTGCGGTGCCGGCGGTGGTGGTGGTGGATGTCGCGTCGGTGTCGGTGCCGGCGCTGTCGTCCCCCGCGCACGCGACGAAGAGAGGGAGGCTGAGGGTGAGTCGAGCGAAGGGGCGCATCCGCCGATGCTAACGCGTCTGCGAGGGCTGCATGGTCGTCCATGTGCCCAGTGACCACGGTGTTTTCTCGGGCGCAGCGGCGAGCGTTCGCGCGACGCGTGGGCGCGGATCAGGGCTCGGGCAGCCCTTGGGGCTCGGGCAGCGGGATCCGCAGCAGCGCGTAGTGGGGGCTCTCGTAGGCCCACTCGGCGGCGCCCTGGAGCTCGCGCGGCAGCATGGTGATCGCGCGCTTGGCGTGGCTGCGGGTGGTGATCAGCCACAAGGCGGCCGCGCGGCCGCGCTCCGCCTCGATGAGCTCGATGAGGCGCTCGCGCTTGGCCTCCTTGATCATCCAGACTGTCCCTTTGGTCAGGTAGGTCTCGCCGCGGTAGTAGAACCAAAAACTGACGAGGCGATCGCCCTCGCCGCGGCGGTCGTAGTAGCGGCGGATGGCGCTGCGCTGCGACCAGGACTCGGAGGCGTGGGGCAGGTAGGCGCCGAAGAGCCAGGCGGCGAGGGGGAGCGCGGCGAGCAGGCCGCAGGCGATCGCGAGGCGCGGGCGTAGGGCGGACCAGGCGATGAGGGCGAGGGTCAGGGGGGCGAGCAGCCAGAGGAGCGGCGCGGTGGGCAGGGCGCCCTCCCTCCACATGCCCGTGTAGAGATAGGTGGTGAGGTGGGCGATCCAGGCGGGCTCGTGGTGGAGATCGCGGAGGGCGAGGCCGAGCAGGCAGAGGCCCAGCGCGGCGGCGACGACGCGGGCGCGGGGGCGACGAAGCAGCCAGGCGCGGCCGGCGGGGTCCTGCGGGGCGGTGAGGGCGAGGCCGATGAGGACCGCGAAGGGCGGCAGCGCGGGCAGGAGGTAGTGATAGTACTTGGTCGCGCTGTAGGTGAGCAGGAGGAGGGAGACGGCGAACCACAGCAGCGCGAAGCGCATCAGCTCGCCGCGGGGATCGCCGAGGCTGAGCGGCGCGGCGCCGCTTCGTGAGGAGGACGCGGCGGTGACAGGGGTCGCGGACGAGGAGGCGGTGAGGGCGGCGGACGCTGCGGCCTCGGACGGCCCGGGGGGCGCGGCGAGGGGCTCGCTGGGCGGCGCGGCCGGGGCGCGGACCTGGGGGGCGCTGAAGGCGAGCCAGAGGGCCGCGGGCAGGGCGGCGATCCACGGGAGGGCGGCGGCGCCGAGGGTGCGCAGGTAATAGGTGAAGTCGCCGACGGCCTGCTGCTGCTCGCCCGAGGAGAAGCGGGCGAGGTTGTTGACGACGATCAGCTCGCTCAAGAAACGATCGCCGCGGTAGAGGACCATGGCGTGGTGCCAGGGGAAGGAGGCGAGCACGAAGAGGAGGACGCCGAGGGGCAGGCCGCAGCGGCGCAGCAGGCGGAGGCGGCCGCGGACGAGCAGGTCGCTGAGCACGAGCAGGCCGATGAGCCCGGGGCCGATGAGGCCCTTGCCGAGCAAGGAGAGGCCGGCGGCGAGGTAGAGGATCCCCATCCAGGCGTCGGAGCGGGAGCGCCAGCGCAGGCTGAGCAGCAGGGCGAGGGCGGCGAGCGCCCAGTAGCCGAGCAGGTGGGCGTGGATCTGCCACAAGGTGTAGAGGTTGGGGACGTCCGGGCGCTTGACGAAGCCGGCGACCTTGCGGCGGGTGAGGTCGCTGAGGACGTGGTGATCGAGCGCGGCTAGCGGGATGAGCACGGCGAGCGCGAAGAGGACGAGGAAGGCGAGGTAGGCGCGATCCCAGGGGAAGGCGAGGATGACGCGGCGGCGGCGGAGGACCAGCTCGCGCTGGCGGCGGGCGAGGAGGCGATCCGGCTGGAGATAGGCGAGCGCCCAGGCGCCCATGGCGAGGGTGACCGGGCCGACGAAGAACATGTCGCACAGCGCCTGCCGGCTGACGATCGCCCACTGCGGGGTGGTCGCGAGGATCAAGGCGGTGAGGGCGCCGGCGTCGGCGGCGAGGCGGCGCGCCTGCGGGGTGGCCGCTCGGACCTGTCCTAAACGACAGACCATGACGCCGAGGAAGATCGCGCTCAGCCAGCCGACGAGGAGGCTGGGCAGGCGGATCGCGAGCTCCACCCAGGGGCCGCGGACGAGCTCGTCGGCGGCCTCCGCCGCGCCGACGCCGAAGAGGGCCATGGAGAGGGCCATGAGCCAGAAGGGGAGCGCGGGCTTGGACCAGAAGGTGTTCTCGAGGTTGCCGTCGGGGCCGAGGCCGGGCTTCCACCAGAGATCGAGGGGATCGCTGCGGACGAGGATCTGCCGGGCGACCTCGCCGTAGTGGGTCTCCCATGGGTCCCAGGGGCCACACAGGCCGCTGGTGGCGACCTGGAGGGCGAGCACCGCGGCGGCGGCGAGGCCGTACAAAACCCAGGTGGGCGCCTGAAGGAGCGATCGCACGCGCGCGTGATGCTGTACCTGATACGCGGCGGGCTCGCTAGCCCGGATCCGCGGCGAGGCGGGCGGCTGCGCGGGGCGTGAGGTGTGGTTTAAGCTCGCGCCCGTGCAGGACGATGCGGTGGCAGAGAGCGCTGGGATCGCGGCGGGGATGTCGGCGGCGGACGTGCGCGCGGCGGCGGGTCGGCTCGGCTCGCTCACGCGGGTGACGCCGGTGATCCGCTCGCAGGCGCTCGACGCGATCGCCGGCTGCGAGCTGTGGCTCAAGGCGGAGAACCTCCAGCACGTCGGGGCCTTTAAGGCGCGCGGGGCGCTGCACGCGGTGTCCCGGCTGGATCCAGCGGCGCGGGCGCGCGGGGTGATCACGTACTCTTCGGGCAATCACGCGCAGGCGGTGGCGTTCGCGGCGCGTCACTTCGGCGCGCCGGCGTGGATCGCGATGCCGACCGACGCGCCGGCGGTGAAGGTGGCGGGGGTGCGGGCGCTGGGCGGGCAGATCGTGCTGGCGGGCACGAGCTCGGAGGAGCGCCGGGCGGCGGCGCTGAAGCTGGTCGAAGAGACAGGTGGGGTGATCGTCGAGCCCTTCGACGACGCGGACGTGATCGCCGGCCAAGGGACGGCGACGCTGGAGCTGCTGGCCCAGGTGGCGGCGGCGACCGACGGCGGCGGGCTGGACGCGCTGGTGGTGCCGGTGGGCGGGGGCGGGTTGATCGCGGGGGCGTGCCTGGTGGCGGAAGAGGCGGGGCTGGCGGTGTACAGCGCGGAGCCGATCGGCTGCGACGCGCTGGCGCAGAGCTTGGCGGCGGGGCGGCGCGTGGCGGTGCCGCCAGGGCCGACGCTGGCGGACGGGCTGAAGCCGGTGCGGGTGGGGGCGCTGAACTTCGCGATCGCGGCGCGCGCGGTCCGCGGGGCCCTCGTGGTCGACGACGCGGCGCTCGGGCAGGCGCTGGTGCGCTTGTTGTTGGCGGCGAAGGTGCTGGTGGAGCCCTCGGGGGCGGCGGGGCTGGCGGTGGCGCTCGGCCGGATGCTGCCGGCGCAGGGGCGGCTGCGGCGGGTGGGGGTGATCCTCTCGGGCGGGAACGTGAGCCCAGCGCTGGTGAGCTCGTTGCTGCTGCGCTACGGAGATGCGTCGTGAGTCGGGTCGAGGCGGCGCTCGCAGCGCGGATACGCGCGCCTGGAGCGGTGAGCGAGATCGCGCGTGTGGGGGCGCTCGCCGCCGCAGTGGCGCTCGGCGGGGCGCCGGTGGGGGGCTGTGGTGAGCGGGCTTCGGGGTTGGCGGCGGCGACGCGCGGGGAGGGGGAGGCGTCGCAGGGGGACGAGGTAGCGGCGGCGCGGTCGGCGAGCTCGCCAGGGGAGGTGGAGGCGGAGGCGGAGGCGGAGGCGCGGCGGCGGCAGGAGAGCCCGCATCACGTGGTCTTCGCCGACCGGATCTCGCAGAGCTACGCGCTGCTGCTGGCAGATACGAGCGCGAGCCCGCCAGCGACGCCGAGCCGCGAGGCGCTGCGGGCTCAGGTGGAGGAGGCGTTTGCGCGGGATCTGGAGGACCCGGAGGTGGCGCTGCTGCTGGCGATGATCATGCGGACCCCCGCGGCGGCAGGCGCCGGCGCGCCGGTGCTGATGGCGCCGAGCGGCGAGGAGGAGGAGGCGCCGGGCTACCAGCGGGCGCGCGAGCTGCTGGCGCTGCACGTCGAGGTGGGGGCGATCGCGGAGCTGGTCGAGCAGGGGGCGTTCGCGGATCCGGCGCTGATCCGCGGGCTCTCGCCGGAGGAGCTGGGGTCGCTGGCGGCGCGGCGCTGGGTGCTGGTGCTGCGCGCGGACTATCGCAATCAAAACGGCGTGCGCGGGCTGCGATTGTTGCAGACGCTGGTGCGGGTGGTGGCGGAGCGCGAGGGGGCGCTGATCTATGACCCCGATACGCAGGAGACGGTCGGCCCGGGGCTGTTCACGGCGCGGCGGCTGCGCGCCGAGCTGGGCAACGTGGCGGACCAGGTGGCGGTGGTGCCTTTTTCGGATCCCCGGCACGGCGAGGGGTTCGTGCGGCTGACGACCCGCGGGATGCGCCGCTTCGGCAGCGTCGACCTGGAGCTGGACGGGCTGCCGGCGACGCAGCGGGCGCTGCAGCGGGCGACGTTCCTGTTGCACGGGCTGGCGCGGGTGATGGTGAAGCTGGGGGAGGCGGAGGCGTCGGGGCTGGCGGTCGAGGCGCCCGCGGTGATCCGCTTGACCTACCGCGACTGCGACCTGGCGTACGCCGGTCGTGGGGCCCAGGTGCCCCGCTGCGCGGCGTGCCCAGAGGAGATCGCCCTGCACTTGGTGGAGCGCGCGCGTGAGCCTCATGATCCGCTGGAGCATGTGGTCGCTCGGGTGGTCGCTCCGCGCGGTCAGAGCGACGCTTCGGCCCGCTATGACCACCCCGCGTGGGCCGCGTCGGCCTTGGTGCGGCTCTTCGGCGAGTGAGGTGCGGGCGAGCAGGCGCGTTTAGGCGCGGCTCCCCCGCTGCCGAGGGCGGTCGGCCGCGGCTGCGCAGCGGCGCGGCGGCGCGGGCGCATGGGGTGCTATACCAGTCAAACGGCGCGACCGCGGCCTCTCCTTACCCTCTTTGGGGTCCGCGGGTGGCGCCGATCTAGGAGAGTTCGATGCGTGCGCTTGAATTACTTCGACGGTGGGGCTCCCCTCGGTGGATCGGTCTGGCAGCGCTGCTCGTGGCGAGCGGGTGCTCGAGCTCGATGGACAACGCGGCGGGGAGCGCGGGCCTAGGCGGCGACAGCGGGAGCGAGGGCGAGGAGAGCGGCGACAGCGACAGCGGGCCGCTGACCTCAGGGGCGAGCGACGACTCGGCGAGCTCGGGCGGAGGGACGAGCGGAGGTGACCCTTCGGACAGCTCCGGCGAGCCCGAGGATCAAGGCGCGGTCGTCGTCGACGCGCTCGATCGCTGCGAGGAGGAGGCGCCGACGATCGAGCTGGTGCTGCGCGACTCGAACGCGACCGCCTCGGCGGTGCTGGCGCGCATGGCGGTGCTCGGCGGCTGGGCGTCGCCTGGGGGCATCCAGGTGCGCCCGTGGGAGATCTTGGCGTATTACCCGTTCTCGTACCCTGCCGCGCCGGCCGGTGAGGTGGCGGTGCACGCGGAGATGCGGGCGGCGGACGGGGGCTATGAGCTGCAGGTGGGGGTGGTGTCCTCGAAGATCTCGGCGGAGCAGCGGCCGTCGCTCGACTTGACGCTGCTGCTCGACGTCTCGAGCTCGATGAAGGGGCTGCCGCTGACGCTGCTGAAGCGCTCGTGCCTGGCGCTGGCGGGGCGGCTCCGCAAGGGCGACCGGGTGGCGGTGGTGACGCTCTCGAGCGCGGCGCCGGTGCTGCTGCCGCAGATCTGGGTGAAGGGGGCGGATGACCCGGCGCTGGTGGCGGCGATCGAGGGGATGAGCGCCGATGGCGGCGAGGACCTCGCGGCGGGGCTGGCGGCGGCGTATTCGATCGCGACCGCGGGCTACTCGGCGGATCGCCTGAGCCGCGTGCTGCTGATCAGCGACGGCGGAGCGGCGGCCGACGAGGGGGCGCTGGGGCTGATCGAGGGCTTCGCGGCCGCTGGCGAGGGGGAGCTGGGGACCTCGCTGATCGGCGTGGGCGTGGGCGGCTATGGGGCGTATGTGCCAGACCTGATGGACTCGGTGAGCGCGGCGGGGCAGGGGGCGTCGATCTTCATCGGCTCGGAGCCGGAGGCGGCGTGGGCGCTGGGTGAGAATTTTTTAAACGTGATGGCGCTGGCGGCCCGCGACGTGCGGGTGTGGTTGATGCTGCCGCAGGAGCTGCGGCGCGCGCCGCCCGCGTCGACGGAGAAGGTGAGCGTGTGGGCGCAGGCGCCGCTGCCGCTGCCGCAGAACGACGCGCTGGTCTACCACGCGCGCTTGGAGTCGTGCGAGGCGCCGCCGGCCGACGACGCCGCGGTGACGGTGATGGTGTCGTACCGCGACCCCTACGACCTCAGCGAGCGATCGGCCGAGCTCGAGACGACGGTCGGGGCGCTGCTCAAGGGCTCGTCGAAGGAGCTGGGCAAGGGCGCGGCGCTGCTGGCCTACGCCGAGGCGCTGGCGCTGTGGGGCGGCGGGGCGGCGCCGGAGTCGGTGGCGGAGGCCGCGGCCGCGGCGATGACGAGGGTCGACGCGGCGATGAAGGCGACGCCGGGCGATCCGGGGCTGATCGAGGTGGAGGCGGTGCTGGCGGCGCTGCTGAAGCAGCTTCAGGGGTGAGGTGACCGTTGGGACAGGCCCTGGGGCGGCGGCCTCAAGGGGCGACCTGCGCGGCGTCGCCGGCCATGAGGTCGGCGAGCCAGTCGGTGAGGGGGGCGCCGGCGACCTCGGTGTTGTAAAAGTCCGAGTTCTGGGTCCAGACGTGCGTGTTGGCGGGGATAAAGTAGGATCCCCAACCATTGGGGGCGAGGACGCGCTCGCGCAGCTCATAGAGGCCGGCCTGGAACTGGTCGCCGGTGAAGATCCCGAAGCCAGAGCAGGCGTCGACGCCGAAGGCGTAGAAGATCGAGATCGTGGCGTCGCGGGTGGCGGAGATCAGGCCGAAGTTGACCTTGGGTAGCGCGGCGCTGATGTGATCGAAGAGGTTGCTGAGGCCGCCCCCGTCGGGGTTGAAGCAGGCGTCGCAGCCGGCCGGGATGGTCTCGTCGAGGCCCCAGACGTCGCGCCAGCGCTGTTGGAGGCAGGGGGCGACGTAGTCGTCGCTGAAGAGCGGGGCGGAGTCGTTGACGAGGGTGACCTGGCTCTCGGGGAAGGAGCGGGCGATCCGTATGGCGTTGAAGGAGGCGCCGAAGCCCCCGGCGGAGGCGCCGACGATCAAGACCTGCGGGGCGCCGCGGAAGGTGGGCACGACGCGATCGAGGAAGGCGGTGACGTTGCGGTAGCCGACGAATTGTTGGGGGTCGAGGCCCTCGAGCTCGACGTCCTCGCGATCGCCCGCGAAGACGTCGCCCGAGCAGTAGGGGACGTAGACGACGTTGAAGTCCGCGGCGGGGTTGGCGGGGTGGTCGTCGTTGAAGATCCCGCTGCGGCCGAGGCCAGGGGCCCACGCGCCGTAGAACTCGGCGGCGTCGGCGGTCTGAGGGTTGGTGAGGCAGGCGAGCGAGTGGAAGCAGGCGCCGCCGCCCTGGAAGTAGATCAAGAGGTCGTCGCTGTCGGCGTAGCGGACGCCGATGCCGGTGGGCTCGCCGCTGCGACAGCGGGTGTTTTTTGGGAAGTCTACCCATAGCCACTCGCCTGGTTCAGCGAGGGGGAGGGGCTCGCCGTGCCACTCGATCGGGGGCTCGCCGGTGTCAGTGTCGGTGTCGGTGTCGGTGTCGGTGGGATCGTCGGCGCCGGCCTCGAGGATCACGCCGTAGCTCGGCGGCATGCAGGCAGCGGCGACGAGGGTGCAGGCGGCGACCTCTGCGTAGCGCATCGAGCGAGCGTGACGGGGCGCGGGCGAGTGCACAAGGGCAGGGCGCCCTCGCCGGCAGCAGGCGCTCCAGGCGAGGCGCGGACCGCGTGCGGGCGGGGTCAGGCCGGCGGGGTCGGTGCGGCCGCGCGCATGGACCCTAGGAGCTTGACGGCCTCAGCCTCGCCGAGCGCGCGGAGGCGCGCGCAGGCGTCGCGGTTGGCGGCGTTGCGCTCCGCGGGTAGGCCGAGCTTGGCGGCGAGATCGTCGGTGTAGGCGGCGAGCCACCAATTTCGGGCGAGCTTGAGCGCCTCGACGCTGGGGGGCTTGTTGATGGCGCTGAGATCGGCGCCGGTGAGGTCGGTGTCGCTGAGCTTGACGCGGAAGAGATCGGCGTCCTTGAGGTCGACCCCCGCGAGGCTGGCGCCGTCGAGCACGGCCTTGTCGAGGGTGGCGGTGCGCAGATCGGCGAGGGTGAGGTCGGCGCCGCTGAGCGCGGCGTCACTGAGATCGGCGCCGATGAGGCGGGCGCGGCGAAGATCGGCCTTGGCGAGCTTGGCGGCGAGCAAGAGGGTGCGCTCCAAGACGGCCTCACGGAAGTCGGCGCCCTCGAGGTAGGCGCCGCTGAGATCGGTGCCGCTGAGATCGGCGCGATCAAAGCGGGCGCCGCTGAGGTCGATCTTGGCGAGCTCGAGCTCGCGCAGGTCGCTGTGGTTGAGGCGGGCGCGGCGGAGGATCACTTGCGAGAGATCGACGTGGGAGCCCTCGAGGAAGCGGACGAGCATCTCTTGCTCGGGGCTGCGCGAGACGGCGCTGAGGCGGTGGCGGACCAGCACGGCGGGCGGCTGCGGGGCGGCCGGCGCGGCGGGCCCCGGGGGCTGGGCCTGCGGGTCCGCGGGGGCTGGCAGGGCGGCGGTGAGCGCGGCGAGGGCGGCGGCTTCCTCGTCGGTGAGGGCCTCGACGGGGTAATAGGGCTGGAGCTGGGCGAGGGTGCGGCCGATCCGCCGGTACATGCCAGGGGAGAGGCGTCGGGCTCGATCGCCGTCGTCGCCGAGCTCCGCGCGCTGGGCGAGCTCCGCGTCGACGGCGTTCATCAGCTCGAGCACGATGGTCTGCCGCTGGGCGGCGACGCTGAGGGCGACGTCGATGTTGCTCTGCTCGCTGAGGGCGCGCATCTCGGCGCGGACGAGCTCGTTTTGGGCCTTGAGCAGCTCGTTCTGCTCGCCCATGCGCTCGACCTGCAAATAGGTGGCGAGGAAGACGGCGAAGGAGATGGCGCCGCCGAGCACGGCGAGCAGCGAGCCCATGGCCATGACGCGGAAGACCATGGCGAGCAGGAGCATGACCAGCTCGCGGGCGGCGGGGCGGATCCGGCCGAGGCGGGTGATCAGGGCGTGGAGGTTGTGACGGTCGCGCTGCTGGAGGAAGACGAACAGCTCCTCGCCGATCTCCGGTAAGGCGGCGCCGGCCTCGGCGAGCAGGCCGAGGGCGTCGCGCTGGAGGCGCCGCTTGCGGCCCTCGAGGACGTAGTGGCCGATGATCGCGCCGAAGAGCAGGGCGATGGCGATGAGCAGGAGGCCGCTGGCGGCGTACCAGAGGGCGTCGAGCTTGTTGGCGACCATCACCACCAAGGACATGACGACGCCGAGGGCGACGCCCTTGATGAGGCTGGGCTCGGTGATCCAGGCGAAGAAGCGGAGGATCGGGCCGGGCCGGCGCAGGCGCTGGGGCGGGCTCGTGGGCGGGGTCTGCGGGGCGTCGCTCATCCAGCGCCGCAGTATAGAGATGGTTTTGTCTTTTAATTCGCGGCGGCGCGAGCGGGCGAACTCGGGCGCCTCAGAGGGGGCGGAGCGCGCCCTCGGGGCCGACCTGGAGGTCGACGCTGGTCGGGGCGCAGGTGAGTTGGAGCTCGCCGCGGTCGACGCGGCCGGTGAGGGCGCCGCGGACGCAGAGCAGGAGGCGGCCGCCGCCGTCGATCTCGACCTCGGCATCGCCGGCGATGATGAGCTGGCCGGCGTCGATCTCGCCGTCGCTGTGGTGATCGATCTCGATCGAGGCGGCGGCGCCTCGCAGCTCGGCGGCGGCCTCGTCGGCGGTGTGGAGGTGGAGGTGGGCGAGCTCGCCGTCCAAGGCGACGGCGGCGTCGTCGGCGATGTAGAGGCCGCCGAAGGGGGGGGCGCGTAGGTCGGCGGCGGGGACGATGCCAGGGCGCAGCTCGCGGTTGGCGGCGAAGGAGACGCTGAGCTGGCCCTCGCCGCTGGGCTCGGCTTGGAAGCGGGCGAGCAGGTTGCGATCGCCGCGGAGGGTGATCTCCGGGGCGGCTTCGGGGTCGACCTCGACGGCGAGCTGGAAGCCGTCGAAGACCTGGAGGCGCTCGAAGTCGGGGAGCTGGCGGCGCTCTTCGGTGAGCACGCCGTCGCCAGGGATCGGGCAGGCGACGAGCGCGAGCAGGGCGAGCAGCGCGGTGGGGGCGGTCGGGCGCATCGCGTGGGTCAGTAGGTGAGGCTGAGCTCGGCGCAGGCGAGGCCGAAGGCGTCGATGAAGTCGCCGGCGCGGATCCGAGCGGCCTTGGCGATCGCCCCGGCCGGGCACTTGGTGAGGGGGATGAGGTCGCCGTTGGCGCCGCCGATCGGCGGTAAGGAGGTCTCGGCGCCGGTGATGACGGCGAAGCCGCCGGGGCCCTCGCTGATCAAGAGGGGGGCGCAGCGGACGACGAGCTGATCGAGGAGGCCCTGGGCGCGGCCCTCGAAGCCGATCACGACCTGACCTCCAGGACATGTCCTTGTCCACATGAGGTCGCCGATCTCGCCGCGCATGGGTAAGGCGGCGCCGCCGCCGACGGCGACCGTAAACAGATCGCCGGGGACGAGGCCGGGGCTGCCGCAGAGGGCCTGGATCCGCCCGTGCCAGCCGGCGAAGGTGTGCAGCCAGCCGGCGACGCCGATCAGCGCCTCTCCTTGGGGACATGTGTCTTCGTACAGGGTGCCGCCGCCCTGGTTGCCGAAGAGGGGGGTGGGGGTGAGGCCGCTGAGGGCGAGGCCGGCGGGGGTGTGGTGGCAGAGGTTGGAGCAGGCGTCGGCGTTCTGGGCGTTCTGATCGTCGCACTGCTCGCCGAGGCTGGGCTGGACGAGGCCGTCGCCGCAGGCGGGGAAGGTGCAGAGGTCGGTGCAGTCGTCGTCGTCGTCGCCGTCTTGGCCGTCGTCGCAGAGCTCGCCGTCGTCGATGACGCCGTTGCCGCAGCTCTCGCTCAGGCACGCGGCGGAGCAGCCGTCGCCGGCGAGGGTGTTGCCGTCGTCGCAGGCCTCGCCGGGGCCGAGGTCGCCGTCGCCGCAGCTGTTCAGCTCGCACTCGGCGTTGCAGACCTGGCCGACGCCGTTGCTGCGGCCGTTGTCGCACTCCTCGAGGTCGCCGCCGGCGCCGAGCACGAGGCCGTCGCCGCAGATCGCGGCCTGGCAGGCGCTGGTGCACAGGGCGGCGTCATCGTTGAGCGGGCCGTCGTCGCAGCCCTCGCCGGGGCCGAGCAGGCCGTCGCCGCAGCGGGCGCGCGCGCAGGTGGCGGTGCAGGCGGCCGCGTCGCCGTTTTGGGGGCCGTCGTCGCACTCTTCGCCTTCATCGAGCTGACCGTCGCCGCAGGCGGGCTCGCTGGCGGTGTCGCTCTCGCTGGCGCTGCCCTGGTCGGTGGTCGTCCACGGGGAGCCGGTGGTGGTGCCGCTGAGGGTGAGGCCGGCGGCGTCGTCCCCCGCGCAGGCGGATGCTGTCCCAAGAGACAGGATGATCGCGAGGAGGGCGGCGCGGTCGGGTCGGCGTGGTCGGGCGCGGCGTCGTTGCAAGAGAGGCACTCCTCCTCAGCCACGATAGCAGGGGCCGCGGCGAGGGCGCGCGCGCGCGGTCCTTGGCGCGATGGGCGGATCCGCGCGTGTGCGGAGGCGGGGCCAGGGGCCGCGGTCAAAGGTCAAAGAGGGCGCCGAGCTGATCTCGGCGGAAGACGCCGCGCTCGGTGATGTAGGCGGTGACGAGCGCGGCAGGGGTGACGTCGAAGGCGGGGTTGCGGGCAGGCGCGCCGAGCGGGGTCATGCGTCGGTCGCCGTGGAAGTGGATCTCATGCGGGTCGCGCTCCTCGATCGGGATCGCGGCGCCGGTGCGCAGATCAGGGTCGAGGGTGGTCGACGGAGCGGCGACGTAGAAGGGGATCTTGTGGTAGGCGCACAGCACGGCGACCGTGTAGGTGCCGATCTTGTTGGCGACGGCGCCGTCGCGGGCGATCCGATCGGCGCCGACGATGGCGGCCTGGATCTCGCCGCGGGCCATCAGCGCGCCGGCCATGTTGTCGGCGATCACGGCGAAGGGGATCTGGGCGCGGGCGAGCTCCCAGGCGGTGAGGCGCGCTCCCTGGAGCACGGGGCGGGTCTCGTCGGCGAAGACGTGGATCCGGCGGCCGAGCTGGTGGGCCCGGAAGATCACGCCGAGGGCGGTGCCGATCCCCGCGGTGGCGAGGGCGCCGGTGTTGCAGTGGGTGAGTACGCCGCCCTCAGGGAGCAAGGGGGCGCCGTGCTCGGCGATCGCGCGGCAGGCGTGGAGCTCGCGCTGGGTGTGCGCGTCGGCGCAGGCGCGCAGGGCGGCGCGTAGGGTGCGCGCGTCTGCTTGAGGGTGCGCGTCGAGGGCGGCGCGGAGCTCGCTGAGGGCGACGAAGAGGTTGACGGCGGTGGGCCGGGTGCGCGCGAGGCGATCGAGGGCGGCGAGGGCGGCGGCGCGAAAGGCGGGGGGATCGTCGGGGAAGGCGTGGGCGGCGGCGCTGAGGCCGAGGGCGGCGGCGCAGGCGATCGCGGGGGCGCCGCGGACGGCGAGGCGCTCGATCGCCTCGGCGAGCGCTTCCAGGGCGGTGATCTCGAGCCAGATCTCCTCCGCAGGGAGGCGCCGCTGGTCGAGCAGGTGGAGGCAGCGGCCGTCGTCGCTCAAAAAAAAGGGGCTGAAGGGGCGGTCGGCGGCGGGGTGAGGGGTGTGGGTCACGGGCGATCGATCCTGGGCGGCTGGCGCGGCGCAGTGTACGCGATCGCTCGGGCGGCTCTCGGGCGCGTCGGCCGAGCTCGCGGTGTGCGTTTGTGGAGGCGGATCGGTCGTGGCGCCGTCAACGCGGGCTCGACGGCCGCCTGCGAGGGCGCGAGAGATCAGGGCGGGCGAGCGCTCACGCGGCGGTTCTCGCGGTTTGGATGACAGGGGGAGGGGCTCGCGGTACACCTGAGCTGTGGCGACGCGCTCTCTCCGGATCCTCGCGCTGGCGGCGTCGCTGGTGGGCCTGGGCGCGCTCGCGTGTTCGTCGCAGGAGGAGCCGTGGGGGTCGACGCCGCGGGCGGAGGTCGACGGTGAGGTCGGTCGTTTGGCGCGGATCCACGTGGCGCTCCAGCCGTGGCCGGACGTCGTCGGCGGGGATCCTCAGCTCGACGTGCGCGCCCGCTTCGCGGCCTTCCGCGGGCTCGAGGTCGAGGTGGTGCGCGCCCGCCTGGGGCTGGGGCCGCTGCCGCATGAGCGGGTGGGCGTTGGTTCGTGCGTGATCGCGGACCACGTCGACGGGCTCGCGGAGGTCGAGCCGCGGCCGCAGCGGGCGGAGCGCGAGCTGCTGCTGCTGGACGGCGGGGACTTGCAGCTGCGCGTCGGCGGGGTGGAGCTGGCGGTGCCGCTGGTGCTGGTGCCGGATCTGCTGCCGTATATGTCGGGGGTGGAGTACGAGCTAGTGGTGCCGTCGTTGCCCTCGGTGTTCGCGCTCGATGAGCGGGCGCTGATCGAGCTCGAGCTGGGCGGCGGCGATGAGGAGCTGCCTCCTTCGCAGATCAAGGCGGCGCTGCCGGCTCGCATCGATCTGCGCGCGGAGGCGATGAGCGGGCCTTCGCTGGTCGATCTGTCGTGGTCGCCAGATCCGCGGGGGGCGAAGGACGCGCCGCTGCTGCTGCGCCTCGGCGCGTACATCGGCGGCGAGGCGATCGGTCACGAGGTGCTCTGCGCGGTGGTCGATCGCGGGGCGCTGCGCCTCGACGTGGAGGAGCTGCGGCGCTTGGGGCTCGGCGGCGCCGGCGAGGGGCTGCGGATCGTGGCGAGCCGGACGCGCACGAGCACCTTCGAGGTGGGCGAGTTCTCCGGGGGCGAGCTGATCCTCGAGATGCGCGACGGCGCGTTCGTGACGCTGCCTTGAGCGCGGCTCGGGCGCCCGCCGGCGACGGGCGCGATCACTTGGCAGGCGCGGCTTCGGGGCGGGCTGCGCCGCAGGACTGACACGAGGTGTGCTCGTGGGTGTTTTGCGAGTCGCAGTGGCCGCACTTCCATGGGGCGAGCTTGGCGGCCTCGGCGGCGTCGGCGGCGGCCTTGGCGGCGGCGTCGGCGGCGACCTCGTCCTTGGCCTTGGCGGCGTCGTCCTTCTTGGCCTGGTCGGCGGCGATGACCTTGTCGATCGCGGACTTGGCGGTGTCGAGGTCAGCGTGGAGCTTCTTTAAGATCGCGGCGGCGGCGGCTTCATCGGCGGCGCCGGCCTTGAGGGCGGCCTCGGCGCGGTCGATGGCTCGGCCCGCGTCTTCGGCGGCGACCTTGGCGGCGAGGCGGGTGGAGTCGTCGCCGGCCTGCGCGGCGGCCTCGACGCGGCGCTCGCGGAGGGCCTTGATCTTGGCGTCGAGGGCGGCGAGGTCGCCGACGAAGCCGCGCATCAAGGCGTCGTTGGCCTCGGCGAGCTTGGCGATCTTGGCGTCGCCTTCGAGGGCGGCGGCGGCGTCGTAGAGGGGGGTGGCGGCGGCCTTGCGGGCGTCGATCGCGGGCTTAAAGCCGGGGTAGACGGCGCCGAGCTCGGTGACCTTGGCGCTGTTGGTCGCCCAGCGCTGGGTCTCGCCTTCGACGCTCTTGGAGCAGGCGGCGAAGAGGAGGGCGCCGAGCAGGACGACGCGGAGGCTGCGGGTGAGCGGGCGGAGGAGAGGGCGCATCACTGGACGTTATACGGGCGAGCGGACGGCGACGGGAAGCGGCGACGACGAGGGGCGGCCCCGGGCGCGTAGATCCGCGCGCGGCGGCGCTTAAGCGCGCTCTTTGAGGCTCTCCAGCGCGCGGCCGGCGGCGACGCGCTCGTGGATGGGGCGCCAGTCACTGAACTCGGTGTGGAGGAGGCGATCGAGGGTGCTGGAGGCGAAGCCGTAGTGGCCGGTCCAGCGGGCGTGATGCAGGGCGTGGTAGACGAAGGGCGGGGTGAAGAGGGAGACGAGGCGGCGGCGCGAGACGCCGCTCATCAGCTCGACGTTGGCGTGGCCGACGATGTTGCCGTAGACGTTGAAGGCGAGGTACGCGACCCAGCCTTCGGCGGAGATCGGGAAGAAGAGCTGGGAGAAGAGGGCGGGCAGGCCGACGTAGCCGAGCGTCCAGCCGAGCGCCTCGACGACGCTCATGGACTGCCCAGAGAGCGGCGTGGTGACGCGCGAGCGGTGGTGCCAGCGATGAAAGCGGACGAGCGCGCGGTGATGCAGGGCCCGGTGCATCGGGTAGTAGTAGAGCTGGAAGCCGAAGTAGAGGGCGACCCAGGTGAGCGCAGGGGAGGCGTCGCCCAGGCGCAGCCAGTCGCGGTGGATCGCGGCGACGACGACGAGGACGTGCACGACGAGGAAGTTGAGGTTGCCGCGCAGCTCGAAGCGGTACTGGCCAGGGTCGAGGGGGACGCGCCAGATCTGTCGGCGATGGAGGAGTCGCTCGAGGAGGAAGCCGAGGGCGGTGGAGAGGACGGAGAGGCCGACGAAGGCGGCTGTGACCCAGAGGAGCAGCCAGGGCAGAGAGAGTCCGGTGAGCCAGGTCGCCATGGGCTCGAGGCTACTCGATCGGGTGAGGCGCAGATATTGGCCTGCCGAGCGCTGTCGTAGGTGATCTCTGCCGGTGAAGGTGAGGCTAGCGCGCTCGCGGGCGCGTGGCCTCGACCGGGTCGGGGGGCTATTTGCTGTGGAAGGTGGTGACGCCGTCCCAGCCTTGGGGGGCGGCTCCGCCCGCGTCGGCGATCCGGTCGAGGTAGAGGCGGGTGACGGGGTCGTGGGGGTTGTTTTGCGCGAAGGCGGTGAAGGCGGCGGCGGCGGCGGGGAAGTCGCCGCTGCGGTAGGCGGCGAGGGCGGCGGCGAAGCGATCGAGGTCTTGGTAGGCGGCGAGCTCGCCCTCGGGGCCGCCGAGCAGCTCGTGCACGGCGATCGGCTCGCCCTTGCCCTTGACGCGGACGCGGTCGATCTCGCGGGTGCGGTACTCGGGCGGGGCGGCGTCGCGCGTGACCTGTCCGATCAGACACCTGACGTGGTAGGTCTTACACAGGCCCTCGAGGCGGCTGGCGAGGTTCACGGCGTCGCCGACGGCGGTGTAGTCGAAGCGCTCGCTCGAGCCCATGTTGCCGACGATGGCGTCGCCGGTGTTGATCCCGACGCCGATCTCGAGGGTGACGCCGCGCTCGGCGAGGGCGGGGGCGAGGGCGTCGAGGCCGCGCTGCATGGCGATGGCGGTGGCGAGGGCGCGGGCGGGGTGATCAGGGCTCCGCAAGGGGGCGCCGAAGACGGCCATGACGGCGTCGCCGATGTACTTGTCGAGATAACCACCTCGGTCGAGCACGGCGGCGCTCATGGGGGTGAGGTAGAGGTTTAAGAGCTCGATGAGGGCCTCGGGGGTGAGGCGCTCGGCGAGGGTGGTGAAGCCGCGGATGTCCGAAAAGAGGACGCTGACGCGCCGACGCTCGCCGCCGAGGCGGAGGCCGTCGGGGGCGGCGAGCAGCTCGGTGAGGGCGCCCTCGCCGAGGTAGCTGGCGAAGGAGCGGCGCAGGGCGGCGCGGCCGCGGGCTTCGCCGAGGTAGGCGAGGGCGACGCCGAGGCCGCCGACGCTGAGGGCGGCGAGGGCGGGCCATACGGCGCCGAGCCAGAGCCCGGCGAGGGCGAGGGCGGCGTGCGCGGCGGCGAGGTGGCCGGCGACGAGGAGGGCGACGCCGGCGATCTTAAAAGATGGCCTTAAGGACAGCTTGTTCGAGAAGAGGAGGGCGGCGGCGAGGCCGAGGAGGAGGCAGAGGGCGACGTCGAGGCGCGGATCAGCGCGGCGCAGCTGGGCGCCCGTGAGCATGTTGGCGACGGCGGTGGCGTGGATCTCGACGCCGGGGAGGTCGTCGCTGAAGGCGGTGCGGGTGCGGTCGGTGCCGAGGAAAGAGGCGCCGACGAGCACGAGCTTGCCCTCGAGGGCGCCCGCGGGGACGGCGCCCTCGACGACGTCGACGGCGGAGTAGGTGGGGAAGGTCTGGGGGGGGCCGTAGGGGTCGAGGAGGAGGAGACCGCCGCCTTCGAGGGGGATCTGGCGGGCGCCGATCTTGATCGCCGACTCGGGGCCGAGGTAGGCGGTCTGGGCGCGGCTCGCCCCCTCGTAGGCGGCGACGAGGGCGACGGCCAAGGACCAATAGATGCGCTCGCCGACGCGCTGGGCGGCTGGGATCGCGCGGAGGATCTGGTCAGGGTCCTCGACGGCGGTGACGAGGCCGAGGGCGGCGGCGGCGGCGTTGAGCTCGGGCATCGAGAAGAGGCCGCGGTCAGCGTCCGGGAGCTCGTCGTCGCCGGGGACGACCTGGCCGAAGCGACCTTTTTTTAGGGACCTGTCTTCCGGGATAGGTTCTCCGCGGCCCCCCAAGCTGAAGGCGAGGACGACGGCGCCGGCGTCGGTGAGGGCGCGGGCGAGCTCTTGGTCGCCGCTGAGCTCGCCGCGGATCTGGCGGAGGAGCTGGGCGGCGGGGCCGGCGGCGCCCGGGTTGGCGTCGACGTGGGCGATGACGGCGGCGGCGAGCGGCGCGGGGAGGAGCCGCTCCGGCTCGGCGAAGAAGAGGTCGAGGCCGATCGCGCGGGGGCGAGCGGCGGCGATCGCTCGCACGAGCTGGGCGATGCCGGCGCGTTTTTCGAGGAGGTGCGGGGCGCGGCGGAGGGTGGGCTCGTCGATGACGACGATCGCGACGTGGTCTCCAGGGGCGCGGGGGCCGCGGAGGCGGAGGCGGAGGTCGAGGCTGCGGCGCTCGGCGGACTCGAGCGCGCTCTGGCCGGCGAGGCGCTGGAGGGCGCAGAGGCCGGCGCAGAGGAGGGCGAGGGCCAGCGCCCAGAGCAGCGGCGATCGGGTGCGCGCGGCCATCGTGGGGGCTCGTGCGCTACTTGCTTCGCCGCGGCAGCTCGATCCGCAGCCAGCCTTTTTGGCACTCGCCGTCGGACTTGTCGCGGAAGAGATCGGCGAGGCAGGCGTTCGGCGGGGCGCCGACGAGCAAGGTCTGCTTGATCTCGTCGTCCTCGCAGGCGATGAGGAGGACGATCGGCGCGTCGCGATCCTCGCGCTTGTCGAGCTGCGGGGCGATGCACTCGCGGAGCTGGTCCTCGAGGCTTTGGACGAGCAGCGGCAGGCCGGGGGTCCAGAGCTCGGGGTCGGCGCCGTCCTTGAGGTGCTGGAAGCGCGGGGGCTGCGGCGGGTCGGCGGGCGGCGGCGGCTTCGGCGGCGCGCTCATCTCGACCTCGGGCGGGGCGCCGGGGTGTCCGCCTCGGTTGCCCCGGTTCCGGGTCGGCCTGGCGTCCATCTCAATGTCGCTACGGCGGATTGGCGGGGCCGCGGCGGCTGGGGCGTCATCGCTGCTGGAGTCGGCGGGCCGCGCGGGAGGGTCGACCAGGGTCTTCTTCGTGCCGCCGGATCGCGCGTCTTTCGGCTTCTCCTTGCCTTGCACTCCGCCGATGGTGCCGCCGAAGCCGGCGTGGAGGCCTTGTTGCCAGCCGGTGATCCGGGCCCTGTCATCGACCTTGAGGGCGCCGCCGACGAGGGCGTCGAGCTGGTCGTCGAGGCTGGTGGTGGTGGGGGGCGCGTCGATGAGGGCGAGCTCGCGGACGAGGAGCTCGAGGTCGTCGTCGAGGCGGACGAGGTAGCCGTTTTTTAGATAAAGCAGGGCGACGGCGCCTTCGCCGACGATCAGCTTGTCCTCGCGGCGCAGGGGGAGCACCTCGCGGACCGCGACGGCGCCGATCGCCGGGTCGATCACGGAGAGCTGGCCGGCGTAGGTGAGGAGCTGGGCGTCGGCGTCGGCGTCGTCGCCGCGCGGCGTGAGCGGCTGCGCGGGCGCCGGCGCGCGGGCCTCTTCTCGCGGCGGCGCTTGCATGGCCGAAGGAGCAGGTTCGCTGAGGGCAGGGGCGGGCGAGGGGGCGGGCGAGCAGGCGACGGCGCCGCCGAGGAGGACGAGTGAGGCGCTCCACTTCACCCGTAGATCACTACCACCGGAGGAGCGCGCGAGGGCGCGCGTACGCGCTGTTTACGGCGGTAAGTCGGCGATCAAGATCGCGCGCGATCCGCTGGCCCTTGGGCCAGATCGTGCGAGCGGCGCGCGCGGGCGCGGAGGATCGTGGCCAGGATCCGCAGGCCGTCGCGGATCCGCGAGAGGTCGGTGCTGCCGTGGGCGCGGGGGCGGCGGGTGACAGGGACCTCGACGGCGGCGCCGCCGGCGGCGAGCAGGCGCGCGAGCATGTCGGTCTCGACGTCGTAGCGGGCGGCGCGGAGGTCGAGCCTTAAGAGCGTGTCGCGGCGGATCGCGCGGAAGCCGGCCTGGGTGTCGGTGATCCGGGCGCCGAGCAGGTGGTTGAAGAGGGCGGTGAGGAGGCGGTTGCCGAGGCGATCGATCGGCGTGATCGCGCCAGGCTCGAAGGTGCCGAGGAAGCGCGAGCCGATGACGAGGTCGACGCCGGGGCGGAGGGCGTCGAGCAGCAGAGGGAGCTCGGCGGGGTCGTCTTGGCCGTCGGCGTCGAGGATGACGAGGCGCTCGCCGCGGGCCTCCCGGGCGCCGACGCGCAGCGCCTCACCCTTGCCGCGGTTCTGCGGGAGGCGGATGACGCGGGCGCCAGCGGCGGCGGCGCGGGCGGCGGTGTCGTCGGTGGAGCCGTCGTCGATGACGAGGATCTCGACCGGCGGAGGGGCGGCGGCGAGGGCGCCAGCGATCACGGCGGCGATCGTCGGGGCCTCGTCGTGCGCGGGTAAGAGGACGGTGAGGTGGGGGATCAGATCAGCCATGGGCTGTGTTCACGGCGACCAGCGGCCCACGCGAGCGCCTGCGCGGCGAAGACGGCGGACCAGGTGTTGAGATCGTCAGGCCGCTCCGGGTGGTCTGGAGCGAGGTAGGTGAGGCCGCCCGAGGGGCGCTGGCGGGCGGCGAGGGCGGCGAGGGCGCGGTCGCCGCTGTCGCGCAGGGGATCGGCGCCGCGGGGCCCTTGTTGGCGGGTCATGTCCTGACACAAGAGCCAGAGGCGGAGGGCTTGGGCGATGATGTCGGCGGGGTGGGGGCCGCTGGGGCGGTGGCCGTCGTGCCAGGCAGGGAGGGCGCCCCGGTGATCTTGGACGTCCGCGAGCCAGGCGGCGCCCGCCTGAACGATCGGCCAGGTCTGTGCGCGCCAGGGATCTGCGAGCGCGGCGAGGCCCTCGAGCGCGTAGCAGTGGGCGTGCAGGTAGGTGCGATCGCTGGCGGCGTGGGTGACGAAGCGATCGCCGCGCCAGAGCGGGAGGAGGTCGTGGAGGAGGCTCTCGATCGCGTCGTGTACGCGAGGATCGCCGGGGCGCCAGCGCTGGAGGGGGAGGATCAGCTTGAGGAGGTGGCAGCCGTAGGCGTCGCTCCAGCGCTGCGGGGCGGGCGCGAGCGGGCAGCGGGGGGCGCGGGCGCGGAGGTCGCTCAGGATGGCCTCGCCGAGGCGATCGAGGGCGAGGGGATCGTCGAGGTGGCCGCCGTGGTCGCGGTGGAGGAGGAGGCCGTGGAGGGCGATGCCGCTGTCAAAGAGGTAGTCGACGCCGGCGCGGCCGACGGCGCCGCGCGGGGAGATGTCCGCGCAGAGGCGGGCGGCGATCCGGTCGCGGAGGGCGCTGTGATCGCCTGACTCTTGGGACAGGAGACCGAGGAGCAGGCCCGCCGCCTCGGGGTAGGGGTAGCCAGGGTGCGCGGGGTTGTGCCACGAGAGCACGGCGCCGTCCGGGAGCAGCGGGGCGGCGCTGAGCCAGGCGAGCAGGCGGGCGCGGGAGGGCGCAGGGCCGCGCAGGAGGGCCGCGGCGGGCTGCGCGGCGGCGCGCGGGGTGGGTGCGGCGGCGAGGGTCATGCGAGCTCGGGGGCGGCTGAGGGCGGTCGGGAGAGGCGAGGCGCGCTGGCGTCGGTCGGGTCGGCGGGGCAGGAGGCCGCCGGGGAGGGGCTGGGGCCCTCGAGGGCCTCGCGGGCGAGGCGGAGGGCGCGGGCGGCGGTCTGGCGGAGGGCGCGGAGGGGGGCGCCCGCGAGCGCAGGATAGGCCTCGCAGGGGGTGAAGCAGCCGCCGCAGGCGAGGCGGTCGATGTCGTCTCTGGCCTTTAAGACAGGTTCGGAGCGCCACAGCTCGGCGAAGGGGACGCGGCGGAGGTCGCCGAGGGGGCGGTCGTAGATGTGGCAGGGGTAGAGCTGGCCCTCGGGGCTGATGAAGGCGGCCGAGCGGAGCGCCTGGCAGGGGACGCCGGAGGGCTCGCCGCGGCCGTAGAAGTCGCGGTTGATCAGGAAGACCAGCTCCATGAGGTCGACGAGGCCGCGCGGCAGGCCGCGGCGGGTGATGTGCTGGCGGACGAGATCGGCGGGCGGGTCGGGGGCGACGGCGCCTTCGTTGCGGAAGAAGTGGGCGGAGACTTGCAGCCAGTTGAGGTGGTGCTCGCGCGGGTGGAGCTCGGGGAGCTCGCGGGCGAGCGCCTGGGCGAGCGCGGGGAGCTGGTCTTGGTTGTCCGCGGTGATGGTGGTGCCGACGTAGACCTGGACGCCAGGGAGGGCGCGCAGGCGGCGGAGGGTGGCGATCGCGCGGCGATAGGCGCCGACGCGGCCGCGCATCCGATCATGGAGGTCTTCGGGGCCGTCGACGCTGACGGTGACGATGAGATCCAGGTCGGGGCGGCGGGCGCGGACGCTGGCGCAGGCGGCGACGACGCGCTCCTCGAACCAGCCGTTGGTGGGGAAGTGGAGGACGCGGAGGGCGCGGCAGCGATCGGCGATGGCGTCGAAGAGGGCGCCCGCGTCAGGGCGGAGGAAGGGCTCGCCGCCGGTGACGTCGAGCCAGCAGAGGCGCGGGAGCTGGTCCAAGATCGCGGCGATCTCCGCGACGCTGAGCTCGTGGGCGACGGGAGCCTCCCAGGTGCGGCAGGCGGCGCAGCGGAGGTTGCAGCGGCGGGTGACGTCGAGGACGAGGCGGGTCGGGACAGGCGGACGACGCACCCACGTCTCGGTGAGGCGCAGGGCGAGCTCGGCGCGGCGGGCGAGCTGGACGAGGTGCATCGGCGCGAAAACATAACACCCGGTGGGGCGTCCGGTGCGGCCGAGTCGCGCGCGAGATCGCTCCGCGTTGGGAGCGAGCTACGGGCGCCCGGTGCGGTCGCCTTGCTCCGGTGAGCCCTCGGCGAGCGGTAGGGATCGTTGATCTGGGGGCGCTAGCTCGGCGTAGAAGCGCTTGCGGAACATGAGGGTGAGGGCGTCGGTGCGGACGGAGCGCTCTTCGGCGGCGAGGGGGATCTGGGGCGGATCGGAGGACTCGACGACGGCGCGATCCTCTCCGGCGATCCGGCGGTTCATCGCCCGGAAGACCCAGTCGACGGCGCGGGCGCGCAGGAAGTCGCGGCCGGTGAGCAGGAGCATGCGGGTGCGGCGAGGACCGATGGGCACGCAGGCGACCATCATGGCCATGGTGCGGCCGCCGAAGGGCGCGTGCAGGACCATGGCGTTGGGCCAGCGGAGGTCGAGGGCGCCTTGTCCGGGCTCACCGTCGATGCGGATCGTCGAGTGGGCTCCCCAGGGGCGCGGCTCGATGTCGATGTCCATGCGGGAGTCAGGGCGCCGGAGCATGCCGCGGCCGATCGTGCCAGCGTGGACGAAGGGGAGGTGTGGCCAGTCGAGCATGTTCTCCATCGCTCGGGTCCAGTGGCACTTCCACTCGATCGCTTCGCCGCAGAGGTGCACACCTGGCCGTAAGAGCTCCTCGGGGACCGCGGGTTCGCCCTCACCGTCGCGGCCCGGGGCGGTGTAGACCCAGATCAGGCCGCCGCGCTCGCGCGTAGGGACGGCGGTGGCGCTGAGCTGGGCGAGCTTGGCGTCGGGGTTCCATGGGACGTGGGTCGCCTGGCCGGCGCCGTCGAAGCGCCAGCCGTGGAAGGGGCACTGGATGCAGCCTTCGTGGACCTTTCCGAGGGAGAGGGCGACGCCGCGGTGCGGGCATCGATCGAAGAGGGCGCGCGGGGCCCCGGCGGCGTCGCGGAAGAGCACGAGCCCGACGCCGGCGAGCTCGAGGGCGAGGGGGGCTGTGGCGCGGAGCTGACGCGAGAGGGCGACCGGGGTCCAGACCCGGGCGAAGCCTTCAAAGAGCGCGGGCGAGGGAATGGGCATAGTTGGCGCTTGTAGCAGGATCCTGGGTCGAGAGTGATGTGTGGGTCCGACGATGAGGATCGTGGGCGCGCTCAGGTCGAGGGGCGCGCGCCCTGCTCGTGCAGGGCCTCGGCCTGGGCGATGGTGTTGGCGGCGGCAGGATCGGCGGCGAGGCGGATGAGGGCGCGAGCGAGGCCTCGCGCGCTGTTGGAGCGGAGACGATCGCGCAGGGTGCGGGCGCCGAGTGCGCCGAGTACACCGAGCACGCCGTCGGCGAGGAGGGCGGAGATCCGCTCGGCGGGGCGTGATTCGGGGCGGTCTGGGCCAGAGATGAAGGAGGGGCGGGCGATGGTGTAGGGGAGCGGGCTGTCGCGGAGCTGCTGCTCCACCTGGCCGCGGGCCCGTAGGTAGGCGCCGCGGGCGTGTGGATCGGCGCCGAGGGAGCTGAGGTAGACAAAACGCGGGGCCTCGGGCAGCGCGGCGGCGGCGCGGAGCAGCATCAGGGTGAGGCCGACGTCGACGGCGGTGTAGTCGGCAGGCGGCGCGCCGGCGGCGGCGGCGGCGCGGGCGCGCTTCTGGGTGGTGCCGAGCAGGGCGTACACCTGGGTGGGCGCGGCGCGCAGGAGGGCGGCCTTCAGCGCCTCTTCAGCCCAGGGGACGGCCTCGACGTGGGCGCCGTAGGCGCGGAGACGCTCCGTCCATTCGGCGAGCCGGGGTGAGTCGGGGCGGATATGAGCGTGGACGGTCGCGCCTCGTTCACAGAGGGCGCGGACGAGCTCGTGGCCGGTGTAACCGGTGGCGCCGGCGACCCAGGCGATGACGGGGGTGTTGGCAGATGGGTCGCTGTGCATTGGCGAAGTTGTACGATATTGCGCCCCGTCTTGGTCGCGTGTGGAGGTCTCTGCGGGGGGAGCGCGAGGTCAGGTTGCGTCTCACAGGCGGATCGACGACCCTCCAGCGGGGGCCGGCGTGTGGCTGCTCCCAGTTCGAGGAGAATGGAATTGATGCGACCACTACCGCTTGTGAGCACTTTAGTGACCCTGCTGGCCTTCTCTGGATCGGCGAGCGCGGATCTCGATCCCGGCCCGGCGCCAGTGGCCCCTACGTCTGTGACCCTCACGGCGGGCGCCTCGGTCGAGGCCTCGGCGGAGGTCGATGACATCCTGCTGGTGCTGGATCTGCCGCTGGCGGCGATCGAGCTGCGTGAGGCGGGGGTCGAGGAGGTGGAGATCGGTGAGGCGCTGGACGCAGCGGCGGAGAGCGGGGCGTCGGCGGCCGCGGCGACCGAGGTGCTGGCGGTCGAGAGCGAGGAGATCAAGGCGCGCGGCAAACACAAGGGGCTGGGCCTCTATGTGCGATCGCTGCTGGCCCAGGGTTATCGCGGTCAGGAGCTGGCGGTGAAGATCCGCGAGCGCAAGGCGGACTTCACGCTCACCGACGACGAGAAGGCGGCGCTGAAGGAGCAGCTCAAGGCGAAGCACGAGGAGGAGAAGGCGCTGCGCAAGGCGATCCACGAGCGCCGTAAGGCGCTGAAGGCGGAGGGGAAGAAGATCAAGATCCACGCGCCGGAGCTGCACGAGCGCCTCGAGAAGGCGCGGATCACGGCGAAGGCGGCGAAGGCCGAAGGCAAGTCGGCCAAGGCGGCGGTGAAGCGCGAGCTCCGTGAGGACGCGGCGGAGAGGCGCGAGGAGAAGGCGGAGAAGCGCGAGGAGCGGGCGGAGAAGCGCGAGGAGATGGTGGAGAAGCGCGAGGCGATGGTGGAGAAGCGCGAGGAGAAGGCGGAGAAGCGCGAGGAGCGGGCGGAGAAGCGCGAGGAGCGGGCGGAGAAGCGCGACGAGAAGGCCGACAAGCGCGACATGAAGGCGGCCCCGAAGTGAGGGCGAAACCACCTGTGATGCGTCACGTACACACGAAGGGCTCGACGATGAAGCGCGTATTTTTGGGGGCGATGATCATCTCTTTTGGGGCGGCTTGCGGGGCTGAGGCGCCGAAGAAGGACCCGGCGGCGGCTCCTGGGGCGCCTGCTGAGGCCGCTGCCGAGGCGCCGCTCGATCCGCGGGTGGCGAAGGCGGTCGAGGTCGCGGACGCGATCGCGAGCGCTCCCGAGGACGCGGACGCGGTGCTCGAGAAGCACGGCCTAGACCGCGAGAAGCTCGACGCGATGCTCTTTGAGATCGCCCGCGATCCGGCGCTCTCGGCGGCCTATAAGGCCGCCCGCGGCGGCTGAGCAGGTCGACCCCTTTTCTCGAAGAAAAGGCGGGTAGAGAGCGCCGCGGCGCTCGTGGGGCTCGGAGACGAGGCCGCGGGCGCCGCCTCGCGTCCCTCGACCGAGAGGGGCGCGGTGGTAGGATCCCAGGCGATGAGCGAGCTTCGCGCGATCCCGAGGTTTGGTGGTCCGATCTCAAACTTTCGCGCGATGCGCCGCGATCCCGAGGCGCTGCTGCTGCGGCCGCTGCTGCGGGCGGCGCCGCTGGTCGAGCTGCCGATGCTGGGGGCGCGGATCTTCGCGCTGAACGAGCGGGCGCTGGTGGAGGAGGTGGTGGTGCGGCAGCACGCGTCGCTGGAGAAGGACCGCTATAGCCATCGCCTGCGGGAGTTCCTGGGGGAGGGGCTGCTGACCAGCGAAGGGGGGCTGTGGCGGCGGCAGCGGCGGTTGATCCAGCCGGCGTTTCATCGCCGGCGCATCGCCGAGTACGCGGCTGTGATGGCCCGGCTGAGCGCGGCGACCTTCGCTGGGTGGGGCGGAGCGACGGCGGAGCAGACGCGCGATGTCCACAGCGAGATGTCGGCGTTGACGCTGCGGATCGCCGGCGAGACGCTGTTCGGGGCCGATATGGGCGGGGCGACGGAGGCGGTGGGCGAGGCGATCGCGCTGGTGATGGGGCGCTACGCCGGCGAACACTTCGGCGGGCTGCTGCCGCTGTGGGCGCCGACGCGCCACAACCGGCGGATCGTGCGGGCGATCCGCCGCGTGGACGCGGCGCTGGGGGCGCTGATCGCGGCGCGGCGAGGGGCGCGCGGGCAGGGGGCGGATCTGCTGACGATGCTGCTCGAGGCGCAGGACGAGGACGGCTCGCGGATGAGCGACCAGCAGATCCGCGACGAGTGCATCACGCTGTTCCTGGCCGGGCACGAGACGACGGCGCTGTCGACGAGCTATGCGCTGTATCTGCTGGCACAACACCCAGAGGCGCAGGCGCGGGTGCAGGCGGCGATCGACGCGGCGCTGGGCGGGCGGCCGCCGACGATCGAGGATCTGCCGCGGCTGAGCGCGGTGGAGGAGGTCCTGAAAGAGGCGATGCGGCTGTACCCGCCGGCGTGGTCGATCGGCAGGGAGGCGCTGGCGCCGGTGCGCGCAGGGGCAGTGACGCTGCCTCGAGGGGCGCAGCTCGCGATCTTCCCGTGGTTGATGCACCGCGACCCGCGATCTTTCCCCGACCCGGAGAGGTTCGCGCCGGAGCGCTGGCAGGGCGGGGCAGAGCGGGCGCTGCCGAAGCTGGCGTACATGCCCTTTGGGGCAGGTCCGAGGGTGTGCATCGGCAACGCGTTCGCGATGGTCGAGGGGGTGGTGATCTTGTGCTGCCTGCTCCAGCGCTTCACCGTGGCGCCGGTCGACGCGGCGCCGCTGCGGCTGCAATTTTCGATCACGCTGCGGCCGATCGGCGGGATCCGGCTGCGCCTGCGGCCGCGGGCGGGGGCGCTGGCTTGAGCGTCGGTAGCGTCGGAGCCGGAGTCAGATCTCGTCAAGGGCTCGCTTGGCCTCGCCGTCCCGTTGGCTAGGCCGAGATCGGCTGCCGCATCTACGACTTCGTCAAGCACGCGAGCGTCAAGCACGCTGCTCATGTCCGGAATAATTGACACGCACAGTCTCGAGTGGATAGGGTCGCCAGCGCCCCATGCCTCTGCCCCCTGGGCTGCCGCTGCTTCGCTTACACGCCGGAGCCATCCCATGAGCGTCGACGCCCTGAACGCAGTCTGCCCCTACTACACGATGTATCCGCTGGACTTTCCCCTGCGAGTGCTCAAGGAGCACGGTAGGCGCGGCGAGTGGGTCATCGATCCCTTCTGCGGTCGAGGGACCACGAATTTCGCAGCGCGCCTGCTAGAGATGCCGTCGGTGGGAGTAGATAGCAGCCCTGTGGCGGCTGCGCTCGCGCAGGCGAAGCTCGCGTCTGCGGCACCAGGCCGGGTTGTAGCGAGTGCACGGGCGATCCTCAGCTCCGCGAAGGAGCCGAGAGATGTGCCCACGGGCGAGTTCTGGAGGCTTGCGTACCATGAGAGGACGCTCATCCAGCTTTGCCAGCTACGCGAAGCGATGCTAACTGATTGCTCTTCCCCGACCCGCATCTTGTTGCGGGCGATCATCTTGGGTGCGCTCCACGGCCCGCGCCCGAAGGGAACCTCGTCTCACTTCTCAAACCAGTCGCCGAGGACGTTCGCGCCGAAGCCTGCCTATGCCGTGAAGTACTGGACGAAGCACAGGATGGCCCCGACCGACGTCGACGTCGTCGCGATCATCAGGGCGAGAGCCGAGCGTTACTTGTCGGAGCCGCCTCCTAGCGTGCGAGGCATGGTGCAGCTCGCAGATAGCCGCCAAGTCGATACCTTCAAGGACGTTCCCGAGGCGCACTTCGTCGTGACCTCACCTCCGTACTATGGTATGCGCACGTATTTGCCGGACCAGTGGCTGCGGCTCTGGTTCATTGGCGGGCCTGATTTCGTGGAGTATCGCCAGCCTCATGGCCAGCTGACGCACACCGGGGCGAAGCATTTCTCAAACGAGATGAACCGCGTCTGGACGAACGTGGCGGGGCGAACGACGAAGGGCGCGCGCCTCATCATCCGCTACGGAGGCATCCACGACCGCGAAGCTGAGCCGATGGGCGTTTTGAAGGCGTCACTGCTTCACTCGGGCTGGAGGATGGTCACAGCGAAGGCTGTGCCCGACTCAGATCGTGGTCGACGACAAGTTCGCCAGTTCCAAGCGGAGCCGAAGAAGGCCATCACTGAGTACGACGTGTACTGCCATCGTGCGTGACGAGGAGCGCCCCTGTGACGAGACAAGATCGGAAGCGACCGGCGGCAAGCGCGATGCCACAACAGGCAGGATCGAGCCATCTCCGCAAGTTCGAGGAGGTCTCGTTCGACAGTCACCCAGACAAGCCTAAGGCGACGGATGAGGAGCTAAACAGCCGCTACGCGAAGGGCGAGATCCGCATCGTCACGGAGCAGGCGCGATATCCGCTCGCCGGCATCCTCGAGATGCTCAAGGCGGAGAGCGAGGGCGAGGGCGGCCAGAAACAGCGACACTACAAGCTCGACCCTGAGTACCAGCGTCGGCATCGGTGGAGCGTGGAGAGGAAGTCGCGGCTCATCGAGTCGTTCTTGATGAACGTGCCGGTGCCTCCGGTCTTCCTGTATGAGCGCGATCTCGCTCGATTCGAGGTGATGGACGGCCGACAGCGCTTGAGCGCGTTGAGCGACTTCTACGCTGACGAGTTCGCGCTCAAGGGGCTGGAGTACTGGTCAGAGCTAGACGGCCGGAGGTACTCGCAGCTCCCCTCGAAGGTCCGCGCGGGAATCGATCGCCGCTACATCTCATCGATCATCCTCCTCAAAGAGACCGCGACCAATGAGGAGCAGGCCGCGATGTTGAAGAAGATGGTGTTCCAGCGCCTCAACGCGGGAGGTGTGAAGCTCGGCAGCCAGGAGACGCGCAACGCCGTGTACGACGGCCCGTTGAACAAGCTATGCCTTGAGCTGTCGGCGAACGAGAATTTCCGGAGAATGTGGGGCATTCCTATGGACCCGAAGCCGGAGGAGAAGGACGCCGATGACGAGGTGGACGAGGCCAGCGACGAGCCGACGACGGCAGGTCTCCGAATGTTCGAGAAGATGGAGGACGTGGAGCTCGTGTTGCGCTTCTTCGCCTATCGCAAGATCCGCGAGTTCAGAGCGGGGTTGAACAAGATGACCGATCTCCTGGACAGCTTCCTCATGATCGGGAACAAGTTCCCAGCGGATGGCCTCGCCGAGTACCGCTCGATGTTCGAGTCCTCCATCAACTTCCTTTGGGAGGTGCTGCATCTCGAAGCGTTCACCGTTCTTGACCCATCCAAGAAGCGTGCGGCCAAGATCGTCTATGACCCGCTCATGTTCGTCTCCAATAGCCCCGACGTGGTGCCCCATCGGGACAAACTCGTCGCGAATAAGACCTTGCTGCGTGACGAGCTAAAGGCCATGTACGCGAAGAACGAAGCCCTCTTCTCCGGGCGTCGTACGAACTTCAAGGATACCCAGGACCGGAATGACTGCGTGAGCAAGGCCTTCGCCTCGGCGATCGCCAAGGCGAAGAAGCCTTGATCGTGATGGAGTCTGCCTGTGCGTTCCATCTTAGACGAACTCACGAGTGAACTTGAGGAGTTGAAGGCGCTGGTCGAGTCGATATCCCCGGTGAACCAAGCGCTCGCACGACACCACGACTCGCTCGTAAGCAACTACGTGTCAGTCCGCCGCCGCTTCGACGATGCGGCGTTCGCCGTCGCGCTGTACGCGTCGTTCGAGAAGTTCATCGAGAGCCTCGTCGCCGCGTTCGCCCAGCTTGAAGCTCGCCGGCTCGAGTACATCGCGCTGCCAGAGAAACTGAAGACGAGGCACTTCTCGGGCACCCTGGAGATGCTACGTCGCGGGCGCATCGGCGAGGGGCGTTACGTCGGGCTGACCGAGCTGGATGTGGTGAGGAATCTATTCGAGTGCTTGAACGGGGCCAAGTCTTACAGGCTGAACGAAGCAGCCGTGGTCGCGCACGATCAGAACCTGCGCGCTGGAGAGATCGACGCGCTGTTCGCAGCGGTCGGCATCGAGAAGATCTGCGATCTCGCGTGTCGAGCCGACGCGATGGTGGCCTGGTTCTGCGCCGAGAAGGGGCTCGAGGTGCCACCCCAGGATGGGGTGCAGCGAACGGTGATCGAGGGGCGCCTCGTGGACATCGTTGAGCGCAGAAACCAAGTCGCGCATCGTGGTGTTAGCCCGGTCAACTTGCTCGGTCCAGACGACATGGCAGTAGAGGTAGGGTTCGTCGAAGCCCTCTCCCGAGCCATCTTCTCGCTGGTCGTCGGGACCTACCTTAAGGCCCACCACGCAGCTACAGCCATCCAGCTCCGGCAGCGCGAACAGGATGGGCCGTACAAGGGCGGAACGATTGTCGTGGTCGAGAAGCCCACATGCCGGCTCGTTGTCGGTCAACGTGTGTATGTGCTCGTCGGCACGTGCGCCCGCTGGGGGCGCATCCAGAGCCTCAAAGTCGATGACGCCGAATTTCAAGCCGTCGACGGGGGCGTCGCTGCCGAGAACGGGATCGGAGTCGGGCTAGACTTCAAGTGCCCGAAAGGCGCAGTGCTGGTCGCGCTGCCCGTCAAGGATGACGTCAAGGATGACTTGGTGTGGAGCCCACAGCCTTGTTTCGCGCCGAGCGGGTGAGCGCGGAGCTCAGAAGGCGACGTCGAGGTAGAGGTTGGCGAGCAGGATGTTTTGCCTATACACGCCGTTGGCGTCGGCTTGGCGGGTGGGGGCCTTGAACTTGTTGAGGATGTTCTTGCCCTTGGTGTCGACCTTCAAATAGGCGATGTCGGTGACGGTGAGGGCCATCGCGAGGTTGCGGATGATCTGCCAGCGCGCGCCGAGGCTGAAGCTGAGCTTGTCCATGTCCATGAGGGCGGCGTCGAGGGTCTCGGGGCGGACGGCGCTGCTGTCGTAGCCGAGGCCGGCGTAGGCCTCGAGCTTGGGGAGCACCCAGTAGGAGGCGCCTAAACGGACGCCGCCGGCGTCCTTCCAGAAGCGTGGCAGGTGCTGGATGGTGCCGTTGTTGCCGGGGGCGTCGCCGCCGAAGTCCTCCGGCTTGGTGAGAGCGGTGGCGGCGCCGGCGAAGTCGCAGGCGCGCCCCTTGACGTTGGCGTCGAGCACGCACTGCTTGTCGAAGACGGACCAGCGGGTGTAGTCGGCGAAGAGTCGGAGCTCGAAGCGCTCGGTGGGGCGGACGCGGAAGCCGAGGCGGATGATCTCAGGCAAGGTCTGGGTGAGCTCGATGGGGCTGCTGACCGGGGCCTGGGTGGTGAGGGCGTTGTGGAGGGTGCCCTTTAAGGTCATGCCGCCGACGACGTTGGGCTGGCTGGTGTAGGAGGAGCCGATCCAGAGGCGCTGGCGCCAGCTCCAGATCGCGCCGACGCTGAAGCCGGCCTGCCACCCAGAGGCGGTGAGCCAGCTCCGGCCCTCCTTGAGGTTGTTGAAGGTGGGGTCGATGAGGTCGTCGCTGCCGTCGCCGTTGCGGGCGCGGATGGTGTTGGTCTCGCTGCGGATCGCGCTGCCGGTGAGGCCGATCGAGAGGCCGATCTGCGGGATGGTGAGGGCCATCGCGCCGGTGAGGTACATCGAGCGGATCTTGCCGTCGATGGTGTACCAGCGCTGGACGCCGTCGATGGCGCCAGGATAGGCGCTGTCGCCGGCGTACTTGGTGTTCTGACCCCAGACGGCTTGGCCGCCGAAGGGGAAGTACGCGGCGGCGCCGACGGCGAAGACCTTGGTGCCGAGATCAGAGCTGGCGCCGAAGAAGGGGCTGAAGAGGGTGTTTTGCAGGCGAGCTTGGCCGGCGTTGGCGTCCAGCGCGTCGCTGGGGGTGCCGCCGCCGGGATCGTTGATGGCCGACTCGGGGCGGGTGTAGCTGGCGTTGCGCAGCGCGAGGTTGCCGTCGAGGAAGATCCTCGTGCCGGGCTTTAAGGCGATCCCGGCGGGGTTGTAATAGATCGCGGTGGGGTTGTCGGCCGTGGGGTGGCCGTGCTCGCCGCCAAACCGGGCAGCAGAGAGACCAGAGGCGGCCGCCTCGCCGCTCGGCAGCAGGAGCGCCGCGGCGCTCACCGAAAAGATAAAGGCGAGGGGTGCACGAGGCGAAGGAGAGCCGGGCGAGCGGGCCATGGAGAGGGTCCTCGGGGGAGAAGAGGGCGCTTGAGCGCAGCGGCGATCGGAATCTACTATAGAGGCCGGCCCGAGCGCGCAAGAAAGAGCAGGCGACGATGCGGAGAGCGAAGCAAGATCTCGAGTCGAGGCGAGCAGCGAGCGCCGCGGCGCTGCTGGGGCTGGCGCTGGCGCTGGGCTGCGGACCTGACCCAGAGGGCAAGTTCGAGGATTTCGTAAAATCGACGCGGGAGAGCACGAGCAGCAGCGGCTCGACGAGCTCGTCGACGAGCGACGGCTCGACGAGCGACGCGACGACGGGCGAGCCGGAGATCTTCGACATCAACGGCGACTTCTTGTTGGCGGTGTCGACGACGGTGGATCGCAGCAAGCCGCTGCAGTTCATCGCGACGAACACGGTCACCGAGATGGACGGGGCGCTGACGCTGGCGACCTGCTTGCAGCCGCTGACGCTGGACGTGGGGAAGGTGCTGACGCCGCGGGAGCCGGTGGGCGAGCCGCTGTGCTTCAGCGGGCTGCCGATCGTCGACGGATCGTTCTTGATCGACGCGGGGGAGGTGTCGGTCAACGGCCTGGCGAACCCGATCACCGGCTCGAACATCGTCGCGACGCTGATCATGGCGGGCTCGATCAAGAGCGATGACCTGTACTGCGGCGAGGTCTCCGGCGAGGTGCTGATGCCGGCGATCGGCAAGATCGACGGATCGAGCTTCGCGGCGGTGCGACTGGCCGATCCGTCGGTGCTGCCGGATCCCGTGGTGGTCGACTGCGCGGGTACGTCGGTGACCGACGCTGCTATGCCCAAACCTTAGACGAGCGCGCGGGTGAACGAGCGTCGCGATAGAGTGCTCTTCCTCGACGCCCTGCGCGGGCTGGCGGTGCTGCTGATGATGGAGCAGCACTTGGGGGTGTGGCTGTGGCGCGGGCCCTCGCCCGGGGAGCGCACGCCGACGCTGCTGCTCGGGTTCAACGCGCTGGGCGGCATGGCGGCGCCGCTGTTCGTGACGCTGGCGGGGTGCGGGGCGGCGCTGGCGGTGAGCCGGGCGAGGGAGAGCGCGGGGGCGATGGACCTGCGCAGCGTGCGGCGCGGGCTGGTGCTGATGGGCTTCGGGTACCTGCTGAGCTGGCTGACGCCGAGCTGGTTCACGACGCGATCGTGGTTCGTGCTGCACATGATGGGCTTCGCGTTCACGCTGACGCCGCTGTGGCGGCGGCTGCCGACGGGCGGGCTCTTGGGGCTGGCGGCGGCGGTGATCGCGGCGACGCCGATCGTGCAGCAATGGATGGGTACGCCGCGGATGCTGACGAACGATCGGATGGCGCTCAAACCACCCTACGAGGCGCTGGCGGGCGGGCACCTGCGGGTGGCCTTGCTCGAGGGACAGTTCCCGATCCTGCCGTGGTTAGCGCTGTTCTTGGTGGGCATGGTGGTGGGCCGGCGGGTAGCGGCGGGCGACTTTGTGGGGATCCGGCGGCTGGCGAAGCAGGTGCTCGCGATCGGGGTGGGGCTGGCGATGATCGGCTACGCGGGGCGCTATGCGCCGGGGCTCGGCTTCTTGGCGGAGGGCGGGTGGCGGCGGCTGGTCGGGCTGCCGCTGGGGTTCTTCCCGGCGACGTCCGCGGTGATCACGCTGCTGATGGGCGGGGTGCTGTGGCTGGTGGTGTTCGCGGCGGCGATCTCCGAGCGGGCGCCGATCGACGGGCGGAGCTGGTGGGTGTGCCTCGGGCGAGCGTCGTTAACCTTGCTCTTGGTTCATGTGGTGCTGTTCCGCGAGCTGACCCGGCCGATCGGGCTGTGGCAGGCGATGTCCGCGGAGGCGGCGCTGGCGATCATCGGCGCGTGGTTGCTCGCGTGCGTGCTGCTGGCCCGGGTGTGGGCGCGTGTGGGGTTTCGCTTCGGCGCGGAGTGGTTGCTGCGTCGCGTGGCCGGCTGAGCAGGGGTTGACGCTCGCCGGATCGCTTTCGCCCGTTGTATGCTGGGGCGAGCGATGGCCGTTGCCCCCGAGACCGCGCCGACGCACGCCGCGTCGCTGAGCTCCGCGACGGGGGAATCGTCGGCGATCTTGATGGCGAGGAGCCTCGAGCGGCCGCTGCCGCTGACGAGCGCGGCGCTGCTGGTGGTGGTGATCTCGCTGGCGGAGGAGCCGGCGATCGCGGCTGGGTTCGGGGCCGCGCACTTGGGGCTGCACTTCCTATGTACGTCACCTCGCCGCCGGCCGGCCCGCGCGGGGCGGCTCGGCTCGGAGGTGGCGCGCTACCTGGGGAACGTGGCGATCGTGGCGCTGATGCCGAGCTTCGCGGGCGTGAGCGCGCCGGCGTGGCTGCTCGGGTTGCCGCTGGCGCTGTGCGCCCCGCACTTCCTGGCCGGAGGGGCGCGCTCGATGCTGGCGATCGGCGCGCTGGCGCTGGCGGGCGCGGGCGGGGTGCTGCTGGCGGGCGGGCCGAGCTCGGTGGCGGTGACGGCGACGCTGGCGATCGCGGCGATCGGCGGGCTGAGCGTGGCGCTGGCGGGCTCGCCGTTTCGCGAGGAGCACAGCTATACGTCGTCGCTTCAGCGCTTGGAGGAGGTGGTGGCGGCGCGTGAGCAGGCGGAGGCGGAGCTGAAGCGGACGCGCGAGGATCTGGAGCGACGGGTGATCGAGCGCATGGTCGCGCTCACGGACGCGAACCAGAAGATGGAGCGGGAGGTGCGGGACCGCCGGCTGGCCGAGGCGAAGGCGCTGGAGGCGAGCCGGATCAAGAGCTCTTTCTTGGCGAACATGAGCCACGAGCTGCGCACGCCGCTGAACGCGATCATCGGCTACACCGAGCTGCTGATCGAGGAGACGGAGGAGATCGGGGTGACGGTGATCCGGCCGGATCTCCAGAGCATCCTGACGTCGGCGCACCACTTGCTGTCGATCATCAGCGACGTGCTCGATATCTCGAAGATCGAGGCCGGTAAGGTCGAGGTGACGATCGAACCGATCGAGGTCGCCGCGCTGATCGAGGGGCTGGGGCGGACGGTGGCGACGCTGGCCGACAAGAACAAAAATACGCTGCGGCTGCGCTGCCCTCGCGACGTGGGGGTGCTGAAGGCGGACCGGACGAAGGTGAACCAGATCCTGATGAACCTGCTCAGCAACGCCTGCAAATTTACGCACGAGGGGCGGATCGATCTGGTGGTGCAGAAGGTGAGCCACGACGGCCGACCGTGGTTCACCTTCGCGGTGCGTGATACGGGGATCGGGATCGAGCCGGAGGACCTCGAGCGGCTGTTCTCGCCGTTCACGCAGGCAGATACGTCGACGACGCGCCAGTACGGGGGCACGGGGCTGGGACTGGCGATCTCGCGGCACTTCGCGCAGATGCACGGGGGCGACGTGACGGTGGAGAGCAGCCCCGGGGAGGGCTCGACCTTCACGCTGCGGCTGCCGGCGGAGGTGATCGACCCGCGGACGACCGGGCTGCTCAGCATCTCGCAGTTCTGACGCGCCCTCGCGCAATTTCTCCCTTCTTCTCCGCGGGTGAAGTGCGCTAGAGGTCGTGGACCTTGATCGCGCTGCAGTCGATCCCAGACGTATGTGAGGTGTGGACCGTGGCCGGCCCTGAGGCGGACGCGGACGCGCCCCCCCAGGTCCTCCTAGAAATGCCGCACGGGGCCACGCGGACGCGTGATCTGGCGACGGCGAAGACGTGGACGCGCGAGTACCCAGAGGAGCGCTACGACAAATTCTTCCTGGCGAATACGGACCAGGGATCGGCGGAGTACGGGGCGCGCTTGGCGGCGCGGCTGTGTGACCCGGCGGGTGCGCTCGCGCTGGGGCTGCCAGCGGCGGCGGCCCTGCGGGCGGCGACGATGAAGGTGCTGCTGGTGCGGGCGCTGCTGCCGCGGACGATCGTCGACGTGAACCGGGTGTGGGCGCCGACGCTGGACTTCGCAGGCGCGAATCTGACTGGGGTGATCGGGCCGTTCATCCGCGAGCCGGCGGACGTGGCGGGGATCAAGGCGCGCTATGACGCGTATCAGGGGGTAGTGGCGGCGGCCTACGCCGCGGTGTGCGGGGCCGGTGGTTGGGGGTTCAACCTGCACACGTACGCGCCGGTGTCGGTGTCGATGGTGCCGGGGGAGCCGATCGTGGAGACGCTGGAGCGGGCGTATCTGCCCGAAAACCTCGAGCTGATCGCGCGGCTCCCCGAGCTCCCCGCGCCTGAGGCGCTGAGCTTCTTTCAAAAAAATCCGCGGCGGCCGGAGGCGCAGCTGATCACGGCGACGCCGGAGGGGCTGTACTTGGGCGACGCAGCGCTGGCCGGCGCGCTCGTGAAGGAATATGCGGCGATGGGGGTGGCGGCGGCGGAGAACGTGCCGTTCGATCTGCACCCGGCGACCACGTCGGCGGCGATCTGCGCGCGGTACCCGGGGCGCGTGATGGTGATCGAGCTGAGCCGGGCGCGGCTGGCGGAGCGCTTCGATCCTTTTGTGGAGATGACGATCTCGGCGGCGAAGGTGGAGGCGATGACGACGCCGATCGTGCGGGCCTTCTTCGCGGCGACGCAGGGGTGAAGAGCGCAGGTGCGCGAGCGTTCGCGCGCGCGCTCGTCGACAGAGAAATTTTGCTGAGCGGCGGCGGAAGATCGTCGACGATGAGGTCATGAGCGCTTTGACCTCTGCGATCTCTTCATCCTCTCCTCGGATCGGGGTCGTCGGCGCAGGCCCCGGCGGGCTCTCCCTCGCGCGGCTGCTGACCGAGAAGGGCTTCGCGGACGTGACGGTGATCGAGCGGGCGCCGCACGTGGGCGGGAAGTCGTCGACGTACCACCACGAGGGGCTCGGCCATGAGATGGGGACCTGCTACGTCGCCGACGGCTACAAGACCTGCAAGAAGTGGATGGACGCGGCAGGCATGAAGATCCACCCGCTGCTGGCGCACAAGATCTATGACCTCGAGGGGCGGTTGGTGCCCTTCGATGAGTTCGTGAAGGGCGGGGACGGGCTGCGTGACTCGTTCCGCATGGGCGCGCAGGCGCTGCGCTACGCGAAGGCGTGGGACCGCTTCCACGCGTGGGACCTGCGCGGCTGCCCGGATGACTTCGCCGACGACCAAGGGCGGCCGATGCGTGAGCAGGCGGCGCGGCCGTTCGGCGAGTGGCTGGCGGAGCGGGGGCTCGAGTCGATCGCGCGCTTCGTGATGCGGACGATGACGATCATGGGCTACGGGGCGCTGGATCGGGTACCGACGGCGTATGGGCTGCGCTGGAACGTGCCGTCGCTGTTCTTGTCGGCGGTGCGGAAGACGGTCGGCGAGCCGATCCCGGGCTGGCAGCACCTGTGGACGCACCTGGCAGGGTTCCTCGATGTGCGGCTGAACACGACGATCTCGGCGGTGACGCGCGGCGGCGAGGGCTCGGACTTCTTGGTGGAGAGCGATCAGGGGTCGTTCGTGTTCGACCACCTGGTGCTGACAGGGCCGCTCGACGAGGCGGCGCGGTGGTTCCCGTTCACCGCGGAGGAGCGGCTGGCGTGGGGGATCGGCGGGGAGGTGCAGTGGCGCGAGTACGTGACGACGTTGGTCGACGCGGAGGGGTGGTTTCGGGACGCCGACACGCGCTCGTTCGCGGCGCACGCGTGCGATGGGCCGGCGACGGACGCGGGGCGGATTCTTGTGGCCCGAAGGACAGGTGATAAGTCGGCGGCTGCGGCGGCCCGCTCAGCGACGCGGCGGGACGTGTATGTCTGCTACCAATACGGCGCCCCGGAGCGCTCGGACGCGGCGCTGCTGGAGATTTTGATGAAGGATCTGGCGCGGGACGGGGCGCAGAAGCCGAAGGTGCTGCGGCAGGCGCGCTGGCGGTACGCGCCGCAGCTCGGCTCGGCGGCGATCCTCGCGGGCGGGCTGGGGCGGATGGAGCGACAACAAGGCCAACAGCGCTTGTGGGTGTCCGGCGCGACGGCCTCGCACGAGGCGGTCGATAACATCGTCGACTACAACGAGCGGCTGGTGGAGCGGATGGCGGCGGCGTTCACAGGCCGCGACCCGGGCGATGCGGCGCTGATCGAGGCGATCGCGGGGCGGCTGCGGCTGCGGTTTGGGGAGACATAGCCGGATCTCGGTCGAAACCGCGCGGCAAGCTGTACAATCTTTGTGGATGCTTTTCCCAGGTGTGGCCCGGAAACACGCATGGAATGCGCTTGTCGCGCACTCTTGGGGCGAGCGGCTGAGCGGCGATGGGCGGCGGAACGTCGTTTCTGTCCCGTTCCCCGGAGTATGCCCCTCTGGCTGAAGATCTGCGCATTGCCGCGCACCTCCACGGGCTTGCATGGTTTGTAAAATGTTTCAGTGTTCGCCCCGCATGATGAACCGTAGCCTGAACCTCACCTTCGCCCTCTCTTTCGCCCTGACTGCTTGTGCTGGCGACGACAGCGGGGGCACCGACACCGACACCACCGGCACCACTACAGGTTCGACGGCGGCCACGACCGCCGCGACCGAGAGCACAGGGGACACGACGAGCGACACGACAAGCGACACGACGAGCGACACGACCAGCGACACGACGAGCGACACGACCACCGGAGAGCCGGCGACCGCGCAGATCCGCGTGATTCACTTCGGCTCCGACGCCCCGGCCGTCGATGTCTACGCCAACGGCGGCGAGACCCCTGTGGTCACCGGGCTCGCGGTCAAGAACGCCACCGACTACCTGACCATCCCCGCCGGCGAGTACACCTTCGCGATCGCGCCCGCCGGTACGTCGTTGGCGGACGCGGTGTTCACCGTCGGCCCGTTGGACCTGGCGGCGGACACCAAGTACAGCGCGGTCGCCGTCGGCAAGCTCGCCGGAAACCCAGGGGACGGCGCCTTCGACGTCGTCGCGCTGGTCGACAGCACCGACGGCCTCGCCGCCGGGAGCGTCCGCTTGCAGGTGCTTCACGCCGCACCGGCCGCGCCCTTCAGCACCGTCGACGTCTGGAACCTCACCGACGCGAATAACCCGACGCCGTTGATCCAAGGCTTCGACTTCAAGGCGAGCGGCATCCTCGACGTGCCGTCGGTCGCGCTCGTGATCGGCCTCGACGTGAACGCCGACGGCGAGCCCGACGCCACGTTCAACGTGCCCCCGCTGCCGGCGGACAGCATCGTCGACGTCGCCGCCTTCTCCGATGAGAGCGACGCGCCGAGCCTGCAAGCGGTGCTCGGCGTCGGCGCGACCACCCAGATCGACCCGAACTGATCTCACCGGGGATCGCGGCGAGCTCGCCGCTGCTGAGGGCCGCTCGCGCGCAGGGTCGCGTGGGCGGCCCTCCTCGAGCCGAGGATCACCGTTCACTGGGCGCGACCCGGGGGACGCGGCGCTGTTTGATGTGCGCCGTCGGCGATGGCGCGCGCGGGGCCCGAGGCCTCAGGGGGCGCACGCGCGGGCCGTCGGTCGGAGGGCTTGATGCGGCAGGTCGACTCTCTCGACTATAGTGCGGCGCATGCGATCCGGACGCCGCGCTTGGATCGGGCTCGCTTCGGCGCTGGCTGCGGCGATCGCTTGTGGTGGCGCGACGCGGCGGCCGGCGCCGGTGCGGGTGGCAGCGGCGGCGGACCTTGCGCCGGCGTTCGAGGCGATGGGGGCGCGCTTTACAGCGGAGTCAGGGAAGGAGGTGGTGTTTAGCTTCGGCGCCTCGGGCGTGTTGGCGCGGCAGCTCGCCGAGGGGGCGCCCTTCGACGTGTTCGCGGCGGCGAGCGTGGCCTTCGTGGATGAGGCGGCGGCCTCCGGGGCCTGCGAGGCGGCGACGAAGCGGCTCTACGCGCGCGGCGGGCTGGTGATGTGGGTGAGAGAGGGGGCGGCGCCAGCGTCGATCGCGGCGCTGGCCGATCCGCGCTTCGTGAAGATCGCGATCGCGAACCCAGAGCACGCGCCGTACGGGGCGGCGGCGCGCGCGGCGCTGGCGGCGGCGGGGGTGTGGCATGCGGTGGCGCCGCGGCTGGTGTTCGGTGAGAACGTGCGGCAGGCGCTGCAGCTCGCGGAGAGCGGGAGCGCGGATGTGGCGCTGGTGTCGCTGTCGCTGGTGATCAAGAGAGAGGGGGGCGGGAGCTGGACGCGGGTCGCGGCGGAGCTGCACCCGCCGCTCGTGCAAGCGATGGCGCGCTGCCGCGGCGGCGGCGACGCGGCCGGCGGGGCGGCGTTTATGCGCTTGGTGGAGTCGGCGGCGGGCCAGGAGATCTTGGCGGGGTACGGGTTCGCGCCGGTCAGTGAGGAGCGATGAAGTGGGCGCCGCTGCTGCTGTCCTTCGAGGTCGCGGCGACGGCGACGCTGGTGGCCGGCGCGCTGGGGATCGGGCTGGGGTGGGCGCTGGCGCGGGGGCGCTTTCCTGGGCGCGAGCTGGTGGACGTGCTGGTGACGGCGCCGATGGTGCTTCCGCCGACGGTGCTGGGGTACTACGTGCTGGTGGCGCTGGGACGAAGCAGCCCCTTGGGACAGGTATTTGAGGACATCACAGGTTCGTCGATCGTCTTCACCAAGACGGGGGCGATCGTGGCGGCGACGATCGGGGCGCTGCCGTTGATCACGAAGGCGGCGCGGGCGGCGATCGAGGGGGTGGATCAGGACGTGGTGGCGGCGGCGCAGACGCTAGGCGCGGGGCCGCTGCGGATCTTTTTAAAAATTCTGCTGCCGCTGTCGGCGGGCGGGGTGCTGGCGGGGCTGAGCCTCGGCTTCGCGCGGGCGCTGGGGGACTTCGGGGTGACGCTGATGGTGGCGGGTAATATCCCGGCGCTGACGCAGACTGGGGCGCTGGCGATCTACGACGCGGTGGCGGCGAACCGCGACGCGGAGGCGGCGGGGATGGCGGCGGTGATGACCGCGGCGGCGATGACGGTGCTCTATGTCGCGAATCGGCTGGGTCGGCGGAGGCGCGAGGATGGGTGAGCTGCTGTCGGTGGCGATCGAGGTGGCGAGCAGGGACGCGCGGCCGCGGGTGCAGGCGCGCTTCGAGGTGCGCGGCGTGACGGCGCTGTGCGGGCCGTCCGGGGCGGGCAAGAGCTCGTGCCTCAAGGCGATCGCGGGGCTGCTGCGGCCCGATCGCGGGGTGGTGCGCCTGGGCTCGGTGACGCTGTTTGATCACGAACAAAAGATCGACGCGCCGACGCACCGCCGCAGGGTGGGGCTGGTGTTTCAAGGGCTGGCCTTGTTCCCGCACCTCAGCGCGCTCGAGAACGTGCTCTTCGGGGCGCCACCGGGGCTGAGCCGCGCCCGAGCGCGTGAGCACGCGCTCTCATGGCTGGCGCGGATGCGGGTGGTAGATCTGGCCGATCGGCCAGCAGGGCGGCTGTCGGGCGGCGAGGGGCAGCGGGTGGCGCTCGCCCGAGCGCTCGCCGCCGAGCCGCGGGCGCTGCTGCTGGATGAGCCGTTCTCGGCGCTGGACGCGGCGCTGCGCGTAGGGCTGCGGGAGGAGCTGCGGGCGATCGTGGAGGCCATGGGGCTGCCGACGATCCTGGTGACGCACGACGAGGAGGACGCGCGCTCGCTGGCGACGCAGGTGATCCGGCTGCGCGATGGGGTGATGGTCCGCGGCTGACCGGCGGCTCAGTCGCCCGGGTTGGGGCGGTAGTCGGGAGGGACGACGGCGACGGCGCAGGGAGCGTAGGCGGCGAGCTCGGAGCTGGTGCTTGGGGTGAGCATGCGCTCCAAGGGGCCGAGCAGGCGCGAGCCGCAGACGATCAGCGGGGCGTCGTGCTCGCGGGCGGCGGCGGCGAGCTCGTGGATCTCCCCGCCGAGGCGGAGCTGCGGCTGGAGATCGGTGAGGCCGTTGGCGGCCAACCACTCGGCGAGCGCCTTACGGGCGCGCTCTAGGTACTCGGCGCGGTAGGCGGCGAGTTCTTCGCCGGACCAGTAGATGTGGGAGTAGTCCTCGGGGACGGTGACGACGCGGACGGCGAGCACGTCGCGGCCGAGCCGCTGGCCGAGGGCGACGGCGAAGGCGCAGGCGCTGAGGGCGGGCTCGCCTGGGGTGACGGCGACGATGATCGGGCCGGCGCCGATCGCCTCGACGTCGAGATCCGGGGCGACGACGAAGGTGGGCACAGGGAGGGCGCGGAGGAGGCTTCGGGCGACTGAGCCGAGGCGGACGATCGCCTGCTCGTCGACGCCGGCCTTGCGGCCGACGATGAGCGCGTCGGCGTGGTGGTAGGTGGCGGCGGACTCGAGGCTGCGGCTGGTCTTGCTGCCCTCGAGCACGTCGATGTTGTTGACGACGCCCGCGCCGACGGCGGCCTGGATGACGTGGGCGGCCTCGTCGCGGAGGCGCTGGATGACGCGCGGCCGCGGATCAAAGCGCCGCAGCGCGACCATCTGGACGCTCTCGACGACGTGGACGCCGACGATGGTGGTGGCGTGAGGATCAGCGGTGCGGGAGCGGAGCCAGGCGGCGAAGCGGATCGCGCCGTCGCTGCGGTGGCGGAGGTCGACGCCGACGACAAGTCTCATGGGCGGGATCTTGCCCGGATCAAGGCGACAAGGATAGAGGCTACGTACGCAGAAATTGCCCGCGAGGGGGCGTGAGGCCGACGTGAGGGCCCTTTCTTAGCGAGCGGCGACCGGCCGCGTGGGATCCGCGATACTCGGGTGATGCGCTCTTGGTGGATCGCGCTGGCTTGGGCGGCGTCCGCGGCGCCCGCGTGTGATCGTGGGCGCGTTCGGGCGGAGGCGGCGGCGCCGGCGGTGATCCGTGAGGCGGCGAGCGCCGACGGCCTCGAGCATGAGGGGGCGCCCGCGAGGGCGCTGGATGATGGCGCGGCGGTGAAGGCTCGAGCGGCGCGGCCTGCTCCGCCGCCGATCGAGGTCACGGTCGAGCCAGGGGCAGATCTGCGGGTGGTGGTCGACGTGGAGGGCTGGGCTGCGGTGGCGGTCGCCGGGGTCGTGGTGGTGCTGGAGCGCGATTTCCTGCACCTCCGCGGCTTCGACGCGATCACCGGGGCGGAGCGCTGGCGGCTGCGCGCGCAGGAGCGGGCGAGCGGGCAGCACTCTCTGTATGTCCACGGCGAGCGGGCGCTGCTGCACGCGGGCGGGCGCTTGATCTACGTCGACGCGCGCAGCGGCCAGCGACTGTCAGAGAGCCCGGCGTACCACAGCGGCGGCGACTCGGGCTGCGCGCTGGTCGAGCGGGCGGGGACCTGCTCGTACACGTGCGACTGCCGGCTGCAGCTCTTCGAGTGCGCGACCGGGGCGATGATCGGGGGCGCCTTCAACAGCGCCGAGACGCACCTCTATCATGACCTCTCGGGGGAGCACGATACGGTGTGTTGGAGGCGGCCAGCGACGCTCGGCAGGAGCGGGGTGCTCGATCTGGCGCTGATCGACGGGGCGGCGGGGTCGCACGCGATCGTCGCGGTCGACTCGCGGAGCGGCGAGCAACGCTGGCGCCGGGAGGATCTGGTGCCGCTGGGCGTGTCGTATGTCCGTATGGGCATGTCGGAGGACGCGCTGACTTGCTTCGTCGCGGACCCCGAGGGGGCGCTGGTGCGGGCGTTCTCGTGCGTGACCGGGGCGACGCTGTGGGAGGGGTCCCTGCCGCCGCGCGAGGGGCTGCACCGCCGCTTGGAGCCGCGGTTCTTGGGGAACGATCTTTGGTTGGCTTGGGCGAGCGACGTGGGGACGGAGGTGGAGGTGCGGGCGCCGAGCGGGAAGACCCGCTGGCGTCGCGGCTTCGCGGCGCACGAGCTGCCGTGGCCGGCTGAGGGCTCTGTGGGAGACGCGACGCGGTGGCAGGCGCCGCCGTACGAGCTGGTGTTCGTGCGATCCACGACAGGGGAGGCGCTAGGGCGCGCGCCGGTCGCCGAGCAGGCGGCGATCTTCGCGGATCCGCTGGGCGGGCTGGTGATCGCGGGGGCGAGGGTCGAGGAGCGGGGCAGGGACGGCGCGCTGCGGCGCGATCGGGCGGCGCCGATGACGGGGATCCACAGCGCGACGACGCGCCACTTCTTCGCCGGTGACAGGGAGAGCACGACGGCGCTACGCCGCGAGGATCTGCGGCCAGCGCTGCGGATCCGCGGGCAGATCTCGGCGATCGAGGGGAGCGGCCTCGCGGCGACAGCGAGGCTCTTTTATGGGCACCGCGAGGCGCCGACGCCGGGGCGGATCCTGTTGCTCGACGCGCTGCCGTGAGCTCGCGGCGGCTGCTAGGCGAGGGCGGCGGCGCGGAGGACGGCGAGCGCGGCGTCGAGGACTCGCTCGGGCGGCGGGGTGGTGTCGAGGGTGAGGGCGTGGGCGGCGAGGTCAGGGGCTGGCTCTCGCCATTGGGCGCGGGCGTGGCGGTAGATGACGGCGTCAGCGTCGGAGGCGTCGCCTGTCCTTGAAGACAGTCGATCGAGGGCGACCGCCTCAGGGACGTGGCAGACGAGGAGGCGGCAGGGCAGGCCGAGGCGGGCGGCGAGCTCGAAGAAGGGGCGGCGCTGGTCGTCGCCGCGGAGGTTGGCGTCGATGAGCACGCGCTCGCCGGCGCGGAGGTGCGCGGCGGCGCGAGCGAGGGTGGCGGCGTAGGTGCGGGCGGTCATCTCGTCGCTGTAGATCCCCTCGCCTGGGGCGGCGGGCGCGGGGGCGCCGGCGTCGAGGCCGGCGAGCTCCTTGCGGATCACGTCGGTGCGGAGGACGACGAAATTCGCGGCGTCGGCGAGGCCGCGGGCGAGGGTGGACTTTCCGCAAGCAGGGAGGCCGGCGACGAGGAGGAGGGCGGGGCGCTGGTCCGGCGCGGCGAGCTCGCTGAGGGCGAGCAGGAGGTGGCGGGGGGCGCGGTCGCGGGCCTGCTCTTTGGAGCGCTCAGAGATCTCAGGCTCGCTTTGGCGGATGCACTCGACCTTGGCGCGCACGCTGGCGCGGTAGGCGACGTAGAGGGGGAGGAGGGCGCGGCCTTCGTCGTCGTCGGCCGCCTCGAAGTAGCCGCGGACGAGGGCGTCGGCGTGCTCTCGGTGGCCGTGCACGCGCAGGTCCATGACGAGGAAGGCGAGGTCGACGATCGGGTCGCCGTGGCGGAAGGCGTCGTTGAATTCGATGCAGTCGATGACGAGCAGGTCGTCGGGGGCGGGGCGCTCAGGGAAGAGGTAGACGTGGTCGAGGCGGAGATCTCCGTGGATCTGGCGGGCGATCTGGCGGGCGGCTCGGGCGCGGATCAAGGGCTCTTGGGCGCGCAGCTCGGCGTCGGTGGCGGCGCGGAGGCGACTGAGGAGGGCGGGGTCGACGGCGTGGGTGGGCAGGGCGCGGATGTGCTCAAAATTGTCGAGGCAGTTGTGGGCGACGGCGTCGAAGTCGGCGAAGTGGGCGCGCAGGGGCGCGCGCGGGGCGGCGGCGTGGAAGGCGGCGAGGCGGCGGCCGAGCTGGTAGAGGAGCTCGGGGGGGGCGGCGCGCTCGGCGAGGCGGGCCTCGAGGGTGCGGTCGTCGGGGAGGCGGCGCATGTGCACGGCGTAGTCGAGGATCGCGTCGGCGCTGGCGGGCTCGACGCCGACAAGGACCTGACCATCAAGACATATGATCGGCGCGACGCCGATGTAGACGCCCGGGGCGAGGGGGCGGTTGAGCTCGACCTCGGCGCGGCAGAAGGCGCGGCGACGCTCCAAGGTGCTGTAGTCGAGGAAGCCGAGGGCGACGGGCTTCTTGAGCTTAAAGACGTCGTGTTCGAGGCGGAAGACGGCGGAGATGTGGGTCTGGATCAGCTCGACGGCGGCGGGGCGCTGCCGAGGATAGGCGGCAGGGTCGGTGAGGGCGTCGATGAGCGCGCGGAGCTCCATAGGCGGGGAGAGGATCCCGCGGCGCGGCGCAGGGGGCAAGCGGGCGCGTCAGATCAGGGCGCGGCGCGTGTATGTTCAGGGGCGATGCAGTCGATCTTGTTCACCCCCACAGAGTTAGCCGGCCTACCCCTCAAGAATCGCGTGGTGATGGCGCCGATGACCCGGTCGCGGGCGATCGGCAACGTGCCAAATTCACTGATGGCGACCTACTACGCGCAGCGGGCGGAGGCGGGGTTGATCATCACCGAGGGGACCGCGCCGAGCGCGAACGGGCTGGGGTACGCGCGGATCCCAGGGCTCTTCACGGCGGAGCAGGCGCGCGGCTGGCGGCTGGTGACGGACGCGGTGCACGCGGAGGGGGCGAAGATCTTCGTGCAGTTGATGCACACCGGGCGGGTGGGGCACCCGCTGAACATGGCGCGAGAGGCGCGGATCATGGGGCCTTCGGCGATCGCGGCGCCGAGCGCGATGTTCACCGACCAGGAGGGGCCGCAGCCGCACCCGACGCCCGAGGCGATGACGGAGGCGGAGATCGAGGGGGCGATCGCGGAGTTCGTGGCCTCTGCGGTGCTGTCCCAAGAGGCAGGCTTTGACGGGGTGGAGCTGCACGGCGCGAACGGCTACTTGATCGACCAGTTCCTCAATACAGCGTCGAACCAGCGCAGCGACGGCTGGGGCGGGTCTATCGACGGGCGGATCCGCTTCGCGGTGGCGGTGACGCGGCGGGTGGCGGCGACGATCGGGGCGGGGCGCGTGGGGATCAGGCTGTCCCCGTACGGGGCGTTCGGCGGGATGCAGCCGGACGGCGAGATGGAGGCGCTGTACGTGCGCCTGGCGGCGGCGCTGAAAGAGATCGGGATCGCGTATGTGCACCTGGTGGACCACTCGTCGATGGGGGCGCCGCCGGTGCCCGCGGCGCTGAAGGCGGCGATCCGCGAGGCGTTCGGCGGGGCGGTGATCCTGAGCGGGGGCTTCGACGCGGCGAGCGCGGAGGCGGCGCTGGCGGCGGGGCTGGGCGAGCTGGTGGCCTTCGGGCGGCCGTTCATCGCGAACCCGCGCCTGGTGACGAAGATGCAGACAGGGGCGCCGCTGGCGGCCCCAGACTTCTCGACGTTCTACTCGCCAGGCGAGCGGGGGTACTCGGACTACCCGCTCCTGTGAGCGCGGGCTAGGCCTCAGTGGGCCCCCGCGCTCCGCGTGACCCCGGCTGGATGCGGCGGGTTGGGCGTGGCAGAGTCGCGGCCGTGTCAACGCGCGCTGCGATCGTTCAAGCCCGTCGGATCGTCGTGAAGCTGGGGACGCACGTGGTCACGGATCCTCGAGCGGGGGGGATCGCGCTGGGGCGGCTGCACGGGATCGTGGAGGCGCTGGCGGGCCTGCAGCGGGCAGGGCGGCAGGTGGTGTTGGTGTCGAGCGGGGCGGTGGCGATGGGCAAGGTGGCGCTGGGTCTGCCGCAAAGGCCGATCTCGCTGGGGCTGCGGCAGGCCTGCGCGGCGGTGGGGCAAGGGCAGCTCATCGCCCTGTACGCGCAGGCGTTCGGGCTGATGGGGGTGAAGGTGGCGCAGGTGCTGCTGACGCAGGAGGACCTGGGCGATCGCGATCGGCTGCTGTGCCTGCGGACGACGCTGATGCGGCTGCTCGAGCTGCGCGTGGCGCCGATCCTGAACGAGAACGACAGCGTGAGCGTGCGCGAGCTGATCGAGCACCGCGCGGCGAGCGGTGAGGCGGCGGCGCCGCGGGTGTTCGGCGACAACGACGGGCTGTCCGCGCGGGTGGCGGTGGCGGTGGACGCGGATCTGCTGGTGCTGCTGACCGACGTGGACGGGGTGTTCTCGGCGAACCCGCGGGTGGACCCGACGGCGCTGCGGATCAAGGAGATCGCGGCGGTGGACGAGGCGGTGATCGGGCTGGCCGAAGGGACATCGACAGGAGGAACGGGCGGGATGGCGAGCAAGCTGGCGGCGGCGGGGCTGGCGGCGCGCGGCGGGGTGCCGACGTTGATCGCGCGCGGCGACGGGGAGGCGCTGACGCGGGCGCTGGCGGGCGAGGACGTGGGCACCTGGATCGGCGGGGAGCTGCGGCGATCGTCGCACCGCCGGCAGATCGCGGTGGGTGGGGCGGCGGCTGGGGCGCTGGTGGCGAACGACGGGGCGATCGCGGCGCTGACGCAGCGGAAGGCGTCGCTGCTGCCGATCGGGGTGGTGGCGGTGGAGGGGGCGTTCGGCCGCGGTGAGCTGGTGGAGGTGCGCGACGCGAGCGGGCGGGTGTACGGGCGCGGCCTGGTGAACTACGGGGCGGCGGAGTGTCGGACGCTGTGCGGGCGGCACTCGTCGGAGATCGCGGGGCTGCTCGGCTGGCAGGGGTATGAGGAGCTGATCACCCGCGATAACCTCGCGCTCACCGAGGTGTGAACGATGACGAGCGAGGGGCGCATAGGCGAGGCGATGGACGAGATCGCGGGCGTGGCGAGGGCGGCGCGGCGGGCGAGCGGGGCGCTGGCGGGGCTGGACGCGGCGGCGCGGGGGCGGCTGCTGATCGCGCTGGCGGACGCGCTGGTCGACCCGATCGTGCGAGCGCGGCTGCGGGCGGCGAACGAAGAGGATCTGGCGCGAGCGGCGGCGGAGGGGGCTCCGGCGGCCCGAGCGGCGCGGCTGGCGTTGACGACGGGCAAGCTCGATACGCTGGTCGACGGGCTGCGTCAGTTGGCGGCGCTGCCGGAGCAGGTGGGCGCGGTGACGCTGCGCCGCGAGCTGGATGAGGGGCTGCTGCTCGAGCGGGTGGTGTGCCCGCTGGGGGTGCTGGGGGTGGTGTTTGAGGCGCGTCCCGACGCGGTGCCGCAGATCGCGGGGCTGGCGATCAAGAGCGGGAACGCGATCCTCTTAAAGGGCGGGAGCGAGGCGCTGGCGAGCAATCGGGCGCTGGTGGGGGTGATCCATGGGGTGCTGGCGGCGGCTGGCTTGCCGACGGAGGCGGTGGTCCACCTCGAGCGGCGGGAAGATTTTTCGGCGATGTTGGCGTTGGACGGGCTGATCGATCTGGTGATCGCGCGGGGGAGCGGGGCGTTCGTCGAACAAGTGATCGCGGCGACGAAGATCCCGGTGATGGGGCACGCGGCGGGGCTCTGTCACGTGTACTTGCACGCTTCGGCGGCGCCGGCGATGGCGGCGCGGATCGTGGTCGACGCGAAGTGCTCGTATCCGGCCGCGTGCAACGCGGTCGAGGTGCTGCTGTGGGAGCCGGGCGCGGAGGCGGCGCTGGACGCGTGCGTGAGCGCGCTGCAGGAGCGAGGGGTGGAGCTGCGCGGCTGCGCGGCGACGCTTGCGCGGCACCCGGGGCTGGTGGCGGCGAGCGAGGCGGACTGGGCGACGGAGTTCGGGGGGCTGTGCCTGGCGATCCGCCAGGTGGAGGGGATCGAGGGGGCGCTGGCGCAGATCGAGCGCTACGGGTCGCGCCATACGGAGGCGATCGTCGCGGCCGACCCGGCGGCGGCGCGGCGCTTCTTGGCGGCGGTCGACGCGGCGGGCGTGTTTCACAACGCGAGCACGCGCTTCGCCGACGGGTACCGCTATGGGCTGGGCGCGGAGGTGGGGATCAGCACGGGGAAGCTGCACGCGCGCGGGCCGGTCGGGGTGGAGGGGCTGTTGACCTATCGGTGGCTGCTGCGCGGTGAGGGGCAGATCTCGAGCGAGTACGGGCCGGGCGGGCGGGCCTTCCTCCACCGCGATCGCGCGCTCGATGCGTAGATAAAGGAGGCTCGCGCGCGGGCGCGGGCTGTGGCATGAGTCGAGGGGTGGTTGCTCTCGGTCGTTGGTGGGGTGCGGTCGCGGTCGCGGCGAGCGTGAGCGCTTGTGCTGCGCTGGCCTGCTTCAAAGATGTGCCGATCGAGGAGACGACGACCTCGACGACGGCGCCGGACACGACGATGGAGGAGCTGTGCGCGGGCTTCGGCGAGGCGTGTACGCCGGGGGGCGGCTGCTGCGATCCGTGCGGGGCTTGTACGGCGGGGATCTGCAAGGCGAACGACGCGGCCTGTGGGACCTGCGCCTACTGTGATGAGGGGCAGTGCGTACAGGTGTCGCAAGGGAGCCCGTGTGGGCCGGAGTTCGCGTGCGGTGAGTATCTGTTCGGGGTGCTCAGCGGGAGCTGTTATGCGGGCAAGGGGGTGATCCGCGGGCAGTGCGGGGCGACGGGGCAGTGCCTGGCGGCGAACTCGAGCTCGTGCGTGACCCGCGGCGACAAGGTGTTCGAGTGCGGGGTGTGTCTACGGGAGGACCACGCGTGCAAGGCGGGGGCGGCGGTGGCGGGCGTGTCGCTGGCTGACGTCTGCGTGACCCAGGGCAAGATCCCCGGGTGCGAGGACCTGTGCGTGGGCGACGCGACTGCGCAGGGGGTGCAGCGCCAGAGCTGCGCGGTGGTCGACAGCGAGGTGGCGGTCGAGTGTGTTGTCGACGCGCAAGAGCCGTGCGCAGAGGGCTTCGCGTGCGACCCGCAGGGGCTGATCTGCTGGGAGATGTGCGACACGGATGAGCAGTGCTTAGAGGCGTACGCCTGCGACGCCGGCGCGTGCGTGCTCCCGTGAGCGGATACAAGCTGAGGTTTTGTGTCTGTGATCGCGTGAGGATGCTCTCGCGATGCCGCGCGTGTGGAGTGTCGAAAGCCTGCCCGTGAGCCGGTAGAGAGCGCCAATATCGCCCTTCGTGGGGCGTTTGTGCCCTCCGCCTCGCTCCGTCAACTTTCGAGAGCCACTCCAGAGAGAAGTTGTCATGACCATGGATCTCCTTAAGCGCGTGAGTTCGGCCGCCCTCGTCCTCGGCCTCGGCGCCCCTGTCAGCGGCTGCGGCGACAGCGGCGGCGCTGAGACTGAAGGGGCCACTACCTCCGGCGGGGTGACGATCACCGGCGGGATCACGATCACCGGCACGAGCGCGGCCGGCAGCGAGAGCGACAGCACGCCGACGACGATGAGCACGACCAGCCCGAAGCTGGACCTCTCCGATGATCCAGAGCTGCCGAGCTGCGGCAGCGGCGACGGCAAGTGCAACCTGCTCGACCTGCTCTTCGTGATCGACAACTCAGGGACGATGGGCGAGGAGCAGGTGAACTTGGCGGCGAACTTCCCGCTGCTGATCGAGCAGATCGCCCAGATCAAGGACAAGAAGGGCAACCTGATCAACCCGGACGTCAACATCATGGTGACGACGACGGATATGGGCCACCCAGGGTGCACGCAGTTCCAAAAAGAAGACTACGTGCCGGCGAAGGGCGAGCCGATCAACACGCCGTGCACGGACCGGCTGGAGCGCTTCATCAGCCTCGATAAGAAGAAGAACATCCAGTCGGCGTGCACGAACGCGTGCAGCGGGGTGGCGCCGGACGGGCCGTTCATCCGCTACAAGGTGAACGGCACGACCAACGTGCCAGGCGACGACGTCGCGGGGGCGCTGAGCTGCATCGGCCTGCAAGGGATCGACGGCTGCGGCTACGAGGGGCAGCTCGAGTCGATGATGCAGGCGCTGAACCCGGACAAGGCGTGGAACCAAGGCTCGTTCCCGTTCGTCCGCGAGGGGGCGGTGCTGGCGATCGTGATGGTGACCGACGAGGCCGACTGCTCGGTGCTGGCGCCCGCGGGCTACGACTACTTCGACAAGGGGAAGGCGGAGGATCCGACCTTCAGCCAGTACTGGAACGTCGATCCCGCGGAGGGCGGCAAAAAAGAGGTCACCAGCGCGGTGTGCTGGAACGGCGGCGTGAACTGCGTCGACGCCGACAACGACGGGATCTATGAGTCGTGCACCTCGGCGGACAAAGGCGTGCTCCACTCGACCACGCAGCGCTATGTGAAGTACCTGCGCGACGTGTTGATCAAGCAGGAGGACAAGGAGGTGATCATGCTCGGGATCTTGGGGGTGCCCGAGGTGACGGCGCACAACGAGCAGCCGCCCTACGAGCCGACCGCGGGCGGGGTGCACAGCCTCGTGTATCGCCGCTGGAAGGACGGGCCTTACCCAGGCGGAGACATCCTGCCGGGCGATAAGGGCGCGGCCTACAAAGAGTTCGAGTTCGGGATCGGGCCAGGTTGCACGGGCTCGGACGGGCAAGGGAACTTCACCGGGCAGGCGATCCCGCCGGTGCGGATCAAAGAGGTGTGCGAGAGCCTGAACGAGGGCGACAAGATCCGCTGCTGCATCGAGTCGATCTGCGACGACGACTTCAGCGACGCGATCCGCTGCCTGTCAGGGCTGCTCGAGGAGTCGTTCGGGCCGATCGGCTAGTTTTTATTGGGCGAGCTCCGGCGCCTCATCGAGCCACTCGGCGAGGCGCGCGCGCTCGATCCCCAAGGCGCGTGCGGCGTCGTCGAGGTCGCCTTCGTAGGCGCGCAGGACGGCGCGGACCTGCGCGAGCCACTGATCAGGGGCGGCGGCGCGCAGGGCGAGGAGCAGGCGCTCACGTGACTCTTGGGGCAGGCTCATCGGGACAGGCTCATCGGGACAGGAGCATCGGGACAGGCTCGGATCAGCCGCCGGAGTGCTCGTCCTCGGCCTCGGGCGGGGTGAGGTCGTCGAGGTCGTCGAGGTAGCCGGCGGGCAAGACGACCTTCTGGGTGCCGGCGCTCTTGCCACGCGAGGCGCGGACGGCGTTGGGGGAGAAGGGCGCGTCGGCCTCGACGGTGGCGGCGAGCTGGCGCAGCTCGGCCAAGGTGGCGACGGCCATCAGCTCGGTGCGCAGGCGGGCCGAGCCGCGAAAACCCTTGGTGTACCAGGCGGCGTGCCGACGAAAGCCGCGCATGGCGTGCTCCTCGTTGAACCAGTCGGCGAGGCGGGTAGCGTGCTCGATCATGATCTCGAAGACCTGGCCGAGGGTGGGCGGGTCGATCGGCTCGCGGCCGGCGAAGACGTCAGCGAGGTCGCGGAAGAGCCAGGGGCGGCCGAGGCAGCCGCGGCCGACGATGACGCCGTCGCAGCCGGTGAGGCGCATCATGCGGAGGGCGTCCTCGGCCTCCCAGATGTCGCCGTTGCCGAGCACGGGGATGCCGCGGACGTGCTGCTTGAGGGCGGCGATGGCGTGCCAGCGGGCCTCGCCGTCGTAGAGCTGGGCGGCGGTGCGGGCGTGCAGGCCGATCGCGGCGCAGCCCTCGCCTTCGGCGATCGCGCCGGTCTCGAGGTAGGTGAGCAGGTGCTCGTCGACGCCCATCCGAAATTTGATGGTGAGGGGGACGCGCTCGGCGGCGCGGACGGCGGCGCGGACGATCGCGCGGAGCAGGCCGCGCTTGAGCGGTAAGGCGGCGCCGCCCCCTCTGCGGGTGACCTTGGGGACAGGACAGCCGAAGTTCATGTCGATGTGATCGACCTTGCCCTCGCCGACGAGGCGGCGCACGGCCTCGCCGACGTAGTAGGGGTCGACGCCGTAGAGCTGGAGGCTGCGGGGAGACTCGTCAGGGCCGAAGTCGGCGAGCTTTAAGGTCTTGCGCACGCCCTCGACGAGGGGGCGGGCGGTGATCATCTCGCTGACGTAGAGGCCGGCGCCGAAGCGCTTGCAGATCGCGCGGAAGGGGTAATTGGTGACGCCGGCCATCGGCGCGAGCACGACGGGCGGCCACACCTCGAGGGGGCCGATCTTGAGCGCGGCGAACTCGCCAGGGGCGGCGGGGGGGACGTCGCGGTTCAACTCGCTGCGGTAGATCGGGTCCATCGCGGGGGGCCCTGATAGCAAAGGCGGGGGCGGCTGCCAAACGCCAGGGCTCACCGCGCAGGGCAGCGATGGCTGAGGCGGAGGGCGCCGGTGGCCTGGTAGCGGGTGCAGGCGGCGCCGCAGAGCTCGATGGTGTCCATGGCGGCGCTGGTGAAGCGGTAGCCGCTGGCGGCGCAGGTGGCGGCCTGGGCGAGCAGGGCGGGGGCGCCGTCGACGAGGACTTCGATGCGCTCGGGGTAGTCAGGCGCGGGATCGAGGGGGATGGTGCAGGTCAAGATCGGGGCGGGCAGGGCGGCGAGGGCGTCGAAGAGCTCGGCGGCCTGCGCGGCGACGTAGTAGGCGCCGCCGCCGGCTTCGGCGAGCTGACGCATGACTTGATAGGGGTTGACGTCGTCAGGTTGGCCGTCGGCGAGCACAGGGCTGAGCGCGTCTTCGAGCGCGACGCCGACGATGAAGAGGGGGATCTGGCGGGCGCGCGCCTGCTCCGCGACGGCGAGGAGCGCGGGGTCGTAGGTCTCGAACTTTGAAAAGGGATCGTCGGCGTCGAGCAGATCAGCGCCGCAGTTGGGGGCGCCGTCCGTGATGAGGAGGAGCGCGCGCGGCAGGGCCTCGTGGACCTGCGCGAGCAGTGCGGCGTCGAGGGCGTCTCCGCCCGGCGTGCTGATGAGATCGGCGCGGGCGAGCACGACCTGCTGCTCGGGCGCGGTGAAGTGCTGGAGCGCGAGCTGGACGGCGCCGCTGGTGGGCGAGGCGCCGCGCGGCTCGGTGCTCGCGAGGGCGGCGAGGATCGCTTGGGCCCTGTCGGGGCCGAGGGGGAGCTCAGGGCGGAGCTGGTTCTGGCAGTCGCGCTGGGTCTGGAGGCCCGAGGCGCTGGCGCTGGGGAAGAGGACGAGGCCGAGGTTGATGGCGTCGCCGAAGCGATCGATGAGCCCGGCGACGAGGCCCTGGACGAGGGTCCAGCGGGCTGGATCCGCCATGGAACCAGAGCGATCGACGATGAGCATCAGGCTGGGCGCGAAGTTGTCGACGTCGACCTCGACGACGGCGCCGCACTCAAAGAGCGGCGGCGGGCCGCCGCAGTAGCCGGCGTCGCAGCGGAGCTGGGGGCCGCAGTCGAGGTGATCAGCGCAGGGCTCGTGACGTAGCGCCTGTCCGTCGAAGCAGGTGAGGGCGAGCAGCGCGAAGAGGGCGGCGGCGACGCGCGCGGGCGAGACCCGGTGGCGAGGCGTGCCCACGCAGGTGAGGGTAACACGCGGCGCGCGTTCGGTCGTGTTTGCCGCGCAGGACATCATCAACGCGGCGGAGCGTGGCATCGAGGTGCTGAGCGATGGCGGCAGATCATCGGTTGCTGCCGTACCTGCTCGAGGCGAACTGGATCCCGTGGGCGAAGGGCGCGACCGCGGTCACTTGGAGGTGCAGCGGGGCTCTTCGGGGCGGCAGTGGAAGCGGGCGTGGAGGTGGTCGACGTGGCCGGGGTGGTGGCGGACGAAGGCTTCGGTGGTGCCGGGGCGGCGAGGGTACTCGAGCCAGGCGGGGAGCTCGCCCTTGGGGACGCGGCGCTGGGCGAGGGCGTGCTCGTGGAGGAGGCGCTGGAGGGCGGTGTCGATGAGGACCATCTCGACAGCGCCTGTCTCATAGAGCAGCTCTAAGAGGTCCCAGGTGCGGGCGGCGTCGAGGTTCTTGGCGTTCATCTCGCGCCAGTTGTACTCCTCGCCAGAGAGCTCGACCTGGGGGTAGCTGAGGTCGACGTCGCGGCCGGACTGGTGGGTGCTGTGCGGCTTGAGGCGTCCACCTGCCCGTTGGGCCATGTTGCCGACGAGCAGGGGGCGATCGTTCGGGTAGCGGCGGGACCACTCGCGGAGGATCGCGTCGAGCAGGGCGACGTTGTGGCCGGTGGCGTAGGACTTCCAGGGCTCCATGCGGAGGATCCGGCCGGGGCCGTCGACCATGGGCACGCCGCCGACGAGGGAGCCGTCGCCGGCGGAGCCGACAGACTCGCTGGGCTCGCCCTCGGCGGCGCGGTAGACGACGAGCTTGGTGCCCGGTGGGAGCTCCTTGTCGAGCTCGACGCCGGGGTTGTAGGCGAGGATCTCGTGGTAGTGCATCTTATAAAGATTGGCGACCATCTTCATGGCGCCGCCGCGCTTGATCACATACGTGACCTGCGCGGGCGGGCTGAGGTCGCCGGCCCACGGGGCGATCGGCAGGCGGTCGCGAGGGTCGCGTGGGGCGTCGTCTTGGTCGTCAGGGTCGCCGCGGCTGGGGTCGCTGCGGCGGCCGGCGGCGGCCTCGGCGTGCAGGCGGGCGGCCTCGGCGAGGGCGCGCTCGAGCGCGCGCTTGGGCCCAGAGCGCGGCTCTTGCTGCTCCTCGTCGTCGGCGTAGGTGTGGCCGTCGGAGGTGGTAGAGGCTGTGAGATCAGACAGGTCCTCAGGGTCAGGTTTGGCGTCGCGGCTGAGCGCGGCCGAGGGCGGACGGGGGCGATCTGGGTCGGGGAGGCGCAGGCTGACGACGACGCCCCAGAGGGCGAGGGCGCTGATCACGAGGGCGCGGCCGAGCCAGGGGCCCCGGGGCGGCGGCCCGGCTGGCGCAGATGGCTCGTCTGTCTCTTGGGTCTGGTCCGCCATGGTCGCCTGGGAGGATCAGACGTCGAGCTGCTCGGCCTCGGCGGCGCGCTCCATGATGAAGCTGTAGCGGGAGGAGGCGTCCTTGCCCATGAGGCCGTTGATCGCGCGATCAGTGGCGAGCTCGTCGCGGATGCCGATCTTGATGAGCTGGCGGCGGCGCGGGTCGAGGGTGGTGTCGCGCAGGGTCTCGGGCATCATCTCGCCGAGCCCCTTGAAGCGCTGGATCTCGGGGGTGCCGCGGCGCGGCTCGGCGAGGATCCGCTGGAGGTGCGCGTCGTCGGCGGCCCAGAAGGTCTCCTTGCCGATGTCGACGCGGTAGAGGGGGGGCTGGGCGAGGTAGACGTGGCCGCGGCGGATCAGCTCGGGCAGGTAGCGGTAAAAAAATGTGAGCAGCAGGGTGGCGATGTGGTGGCCGTCGGAGTCGGCGTCCATCAGCAGGATGATCCGGTGGTAGCGCAGGCCGGCGAGGTTGAACTCCTTGCCGATGCCGCAGCCGAGCGCCTTGACGACGTTGCCGAGCTCTTCGTTCTCCAAGACCTTGGCGAGGCTGGCTTGCTCGGCGTTGAGGACTTTTCCGCGGAGCGGGAGGATCGCCTGGGTCTTGCGATCGCGGCCCATCTTGGCGGAGCCGCCGGCGCTGTCGCCCTCGACGATGAAGAGCTCAGAGCGCTCGGCTTCGCGGGCGGAGCAGTCGGCGAGCTTGCCGGGCAGGCCGAGGCGGCCTTGACCGCCGCCCTTGCGCGAGATCGCCTGGGAGGCGGCGCGGGAGGCGGCGCGGGCGCGGGCGGAGGCGATGACGCGGCCGACGATCGCTTCGGCGGCGCTGCGGTTCTCGTGTAACCACTGCTCGAGGGCGGGGCGGATGGCGCCCTCGACTTGGCCGACGACCTCGGGGTTGTTGAGGCGGTTCTTGGTCTGGCTCTGGAACTGGGGCTCGAGCACGTAGACGCTGAGGATCGCGGCCATGCCCTCGCGGATGTCCTCGAGGGCGATGGTGAGGCCCTTGGGGTCGAGCTTGTGCGCTTGCATGTAGGCGCGCAGGCCCTTGCCGAGGGCGTTGCGCAGGCCTTGCTCGTGGGCGCCGCCGTCGTGCGTGGGCACGCCGTTGACGAAGCTGTACATCGCCTCGTCGGTGGCCTCGGTCCAGGCGAAGGCGACCTCGAGCTTGGGGTCGGCTTCGCGCTCGAGGTAGAAGGCGCCGCCGTGGATCGCGGGCTTTTGGCGGACCTCGATGAGCTTTCCGAGGTACTCGCTGATCCCGTCGGCGTGAAAGAGCTCCTCGGTCTTTTCGGTCGATTGATCGGTAAAAAGGATCCGCAGGCCCTTGTGCAGGTAGCTCTTGGCCTCGAGGCGCTCGCGGATCACCTGGGCGTCGAAGCTGACCTTGGCGCCGAAGATCTCGGGGTCGGGGCGGAGGTAGACGGTGGTGCCGTTGCCGCGGGCGGGGCCGAGCTTCTTTAATTTGCCCTCGACTTGGCCGCGCACGAAGGCGATCTGCCAGGAGTAGCCGTCGCGGATGACGGTCGCCTCGAGGCGCTCGGAGAGGGCGTTGGCGACGGCGGCGCCGACGCCGTGGAGGCCGCCGCTGTGCTTGTAGCTCTCGCCGTCGAACTTGCCGCCGGCGCCGAGCTTGGTGAAGACCGCCTCGATCGCGGAGATGCCGATCTTGGGGTGCTTGTCGACGGGGATGCCGCGGCCGTTGTCCTTGATGGCGATCCCGCGGTGGTCTTTGTCGAGGGTGACCTCGATGCGGGAGGCGTGGCCGTTGATCACCTCGTCGACGGAGTTGTCGATGATCTCCCAGATCAGGTGGTGGAGGCCGTCCTTGTTGACGCCGCCGATGTACATGCCAGGGCGCTTGCGGACGTGCTCGACGCCCTCGAGGAGCTGGATCGAGGAGGCGTCGTAGGTCTTCGGTGTGGTGCTCGACATCGCGCGCTACCTCTTGCCCTTCTTGTCGGCCTTGTCGGCCTTGTCGGCCTCAGGGTCCTCGCCGCCGAGGCTGGGGACGGCGGGCTCGGGCCAGATCACGCGCTTGATCGCGCCGCGCTTGATCAGCTCGACGCCGCGGCCGCCGCGGGCGTTGGGCTCGCCGCCGTCGACCCGGGCGACGGCGCCGGTGGACTTCTCGACGCTGACGTGGAGGTGGGCGGGGAAGCCGGCGATGACCTCGTCGCCGGCCTCGAGCTTGATCATGATGACGCCTGTACCTGGCCCTGCGAGCAGGTTGACGTCGCCGGCGAGGCAGGTGAGGGCGCGGCCGCCGCGGGTGACGACGGTGACAGGATCCTCGGCGTAGACCTTAAAGACGGCGATGAACTCGTCGCCCTCCTTGAGCTTGCCGAACATGCGGCCGCGGGTGGTGCTGGGGTCCTTGTGCGGCCAGAGGGCGAAGCGCAGGGCCATGCCGCCGCGGGTGAGCGCGAGCAGGTGCGGGTAGGGCTCCTCGTACTCGGCGCCGAGCTCGGGCTTGGGGAAGGTGAACTCCTCCATCACGCGCGGGTCGGTGCCGACGGCGGCGATCGGCCGCTCGCCGTCCTTGAACTTGAAGAGCTTCTGGATCGGGTCGCCGTGGCCGGTGGAGGCGGGGATGTCGTTGATCCGGCAGTTGTAGGCGCTGCCCTTGCTGCTGAAGACGACGGCGCACTCCTTGGTGGAGCCGGCGACGAGGGCGAGGGGCTCGTCGCCCTCGCGCATGCGGGTGGTGGTGAGGTTGATCGAGCGCTGGCGCTTGATCCAGCCGTCACGGGTGAGGAGCACGTAGGCGTCCTCGTCGACGATGAAGGCCTCGGCGGAGAACTCTTCGGCGACGTCGTCGGCGGAGATCTTGGTGCGGCGGGCGTCGCCGAAGCTCTTGGCGACCTCTTCCAGCTCCTCGCGGACGACCGACCAGAGCTTGGCCTCGCTCCCCAGGATCGCCTCGATGCGGCGCGCCTCGGCGCGCTTCTCGGCCAGCTCGGCGCGGATCTTCTCGATCTCGAGCTTGGCGAGGCGGTAGAGCTTGGTCTCGAGGACGGCGTCGACTTGGATCTCGTCGAGCTTGAAGGCGGCCATCAGCTTGCCGGCGGCGTCGGCCTTGCCCTCGGAGCGGCGGATGATCTTGATGGCCTCGTCGAGGCCGTCGAAGACGCGCTCAAAGCCCTCGAGGATGTGGATCCGCTCGCGCAGCTTCCTGAGGTCGTACTCGAAGCGGCGGCGGACGGTGTGCAGGCGGAAGTCGAGGAAGTGGCGGAGGATCGCGGCGAGGCCGAGGCGCTGCGGGGCGCCGACCTCGGGGTTGGCGGTGGGCACCAGGACGGTGAAGTCGAACTTCACAGGGACCTGGAGGCGGGTGTTTTTTAAGAGGTAGGCGATCACGAGCTCGGGCTCGGCCGCCTGCTTGCCGCGCAGCTCGAGCTCGACGCGGACGTCGCGGGTGCTGAGGTCGGTGACGCCGACGAGGCCGGGGATCTTCTTCTGGGCGATGATCTCGCCGATCTCCTCGACGAGGGCGCTCTTCTCGATGCCGTAGGGGACGGCGTCGATGACGATGGTGGCGCCGTCGTCCTCGAACTTCCAGGTGCCCTGGAGCTTGCACGAGCCCTTGCCGTCCTCGTAGATCTTGGCGAGCTCGTCGCGGCCGACGACGAGCTGACCGCCGGTGGGGAAGTCAGGGCCGCGGACGATCTTGAGCAGCTTCTTGCCGGTGATCTCCGGCTCGTCGATCATCGCGACGCAGGCGCGCGCGATCTCGCCCAAGTTGTGCGGGGGCACGCTGGTGGCCATGCCGACGGCGATCCCAAGGGAGCCGTTGACGAGGAGCTGAGGGAAGCGCGCGGGCAGGACGATCGGCTCCTTGCCGGTGCCGTCGTAGGTCGGCCGGAAGTCGACGGTCTCCTTCTTGAGCTCGACGAGCAGCTCGCTGGCGACGGCGGTGAGGCGCGCCTCGGTGTAGCGGTAGGCGGCGGCGGCGTCGCCGTCGATCGAGCCGAAGTTGCCGTAACCATCGACGAGGGGGGCGCGCATGACGAAGTCCTGCGCGAGCCGGACCATGGCCTCGTAGACGGCGCTGTCGCCGTGCGGGTGGTACTTACCGATGACGTCGCCGACGACCTTGGCGCTCTTGCGGTGGCGGGCCTCGTGGGTGAGGCCGAGGTCGGCGAACATGGTGAAGAGGATCCGCCGCTGCACCGGCTTGAGGCCGTCCCGTACGTCAGGGATCGCGCGCGAGGTGATCACGCTGAGGGCGTAGTTGAGGTACTTGCGGCGGGCTTCTTCGGCGAGGTCGCCGTCGAGGACGCTGGCAGGAGGCTCGGCCGGGCCGGACTTGGCCTTACGCGCGCCCTTCAGCGCCGTCTCCGTCGTGGCGGGGGATCGTGCTTGCGGTGAACTCATGATGATCAGGCGCGGCTAGCGCCAACACCGCCGAGTCGCTTGGTAGGCCCGGCCGGCGCGGCGGAAGGTTACTTGCGCGGACCGGCGCGTCAACTATGCGGCCCCGATCGCGCGATGAGCCGCGCGCAAACACACACGCGCGCCGCGAGGCCGAGAAATTGCCTGCATCGGCGCTACGCCGGCCGCGCGCGCCGCCGAAGAAATGTCGGAGAAGCGGTTGCACGCGCCGATTGACCCCCATACTCTCCCCGGCGAATGAGTAAGGACGATCTGATCGAGTTTGAGGGCACCGTCACTGAGGTGCTCACCGGGGGTCTGTTTCGGGTGCAGATCGATGAGAACCATCTCGTGCTCGCGCACCTCGCCGGCAAGATGCGGCGCTTTCGGATCAAGGTGGTGCTCGGCGATCGCGTGACCGTCGGCGTGACCCCGTACGATCCGTCGCGCGGACGGATCGTCTATCGCGCCCGCTGAGGCGCGCGTGGGCGCGCACGTCGCCTCGGCTCGCGGTGGCGAGGCGCGGCGGTTTTTGTGTAGTCTCAACGTCGGAGGCCCCCGATGCCGCTGACCCCTGAACAGGAATGGACGCTCGTCGCCTGCGGGTTGGTCGCTCACGCCGACGGCGTCCTGCGGCATGGCGAGTGCGAGCAGGTGCTGGCGATGATCGACGAGCGCCTCCAGGCGGAGGAGCACGAGCGCTGGGTGGCGCTGATCGCCGACCGCGCGGCGCTGCGCCGCTATGTCGAGGAGCTGCCGCCGCTGCTGCCGCTCTTCCATGAGCCGCTCTTCGAGCGGGTGTGGGCGATGGTGCTGGCCGACGGGGACGTCGGGGACGCGGAGGAGCAGGTCGTCGACGAGGTGGCAGAGATGGTGGGCGCGTCGCCGGAGGAGCTGAAGGAGTGGCGCGAGCGCTGGACAGCGGAGGCGGCGGCGCTGGCCGAGCATAAGGCGGGCTTCGCGGCGCTGCTGATCCACCACGACGGGACGATCGATGAGGCGGAGGCGGTGCGCTTTCAGGCGCTGATCGAGCAGATGCCGGTGTCGCAGGCGCGCCGCGAGGAGATGCTGGAGCTGCTGCACGCGCCGCCGTCGATAGACCGCGTCGGGGCCCGACTGGCGGCGCTGCCGCGCGAGCGCAGGATCGAGGTCCTGCGGGCGATCGCGCCGCTGGTCAGCGCTTCGCAGCAAGAGGCGGTGGGCCGGGCGTTTTTCTTGGATCTGGCCGAACAGGCAGGTCTGGAGCCGACCGCGGCGGCGCGGCTGCTCGAGCGCTGAGCCTCAACCGAGGCCGTCGATCACGGCCCGGACGCCGCCGGCGAGCAGGTGCAGGCCGAGGCCGCAGGGCGGTAAGGTGCCGGCCTCGCGCTGGGCGATCCAGTCGGGGTGGTTCTCGGGGTCGAGGTAGGCCTCGGGGTGCGGCATGAGGCCGAAGATCCGGCCGCTCGGATCGCAGAGGGCGGCGGCGCCGCCAGGGGAGCCGCTGGGGTTGGCGGGCCAGGCCTCGGTGGGGCGGCCGCTGGGGTCGATGTAGCGGAGCGGGATGAGGTGGGCGCGCTCGATCTCGGCGGCGAGCTCGGGGTCGGCGATCACGAGCTTGCCCTCGCCGTGGCGGCTGGGCGCCTCGAGCACGAGGCCTTCGGGGAGGCCGCGCGTGAAGAGGCAGGGGCTCTGAGGATCCGCGGCGAGGCGGACCCAGGCGTCGCGGTAGCCGAGGCGATCGTTGGGGGCGAGGGTGACGGACTGGGGGGCGAGGCCGCTGCCCACGCTGCGACCGACCGCCGGTAAGGCGCCGAGCTTGACGAGCGCCTGAAAGCCGTTGCAGATGCCGATCGCGAGGCCGCCGTCGTCGATGTGGCGGGCGAGGCGATCGCCGAGGCGGAAGCGGAGGCGGTTGGCGAAGACGCGGCCAGAGGCGATGTGATCGCCGAAGCTGAAGCCGCCGATGAAGGCGAGGATCTTGTAAGGGCGGAGCACGTCGTCGCCGCCCTCGAGGATGTCGGCGACGTGGCGGCGCTCGACGGCGGCGCCGAGGCGCTCGAAGGCGGCCTGGGTCTCGGCCTCGCAGTTGAGGCCGTAGCCGGTCAAAACGAGGACGCGGAGCTCGCGGGCGCGGGCCCGGTCGACGCCGAAGAGCTGGTGGATCGGGTCAGGTGCGAGGGTCATCGAGGCCTGCCTGGAAGTTGGCGCGCATGGCGGCGCTGTCGAGGTCGAAGACGGGGCGGCCGCCGCTGGTGATCCGCAGCCAGCCTCGATCGCCGCGCGAGGGGGCGACGTGGCCAATGGGGGTGAGGCCGTGCGGGAGGAGCTGCTGGTGGAGCGGGTCGGCGGCGGCGGGGCGGGCGGTGAAGAGGATCCGGCCGGTGCTCTCGCTGAAGAGGAGGGCGGTGAGATCGAGGTCGGCGGCGGCTGTCGCTCGGGTCAGGTCGATGTCGAGGCCGCGCTCGCCGGCGAGGGTCATGTGGGCGAGGGCGAGGGCGAGGCCGCCGCGGCCGATGACGTGGGCGGAGCGGACGAGGCCGGCGTCGCGGGCGGCGACGAAGGCGCGGTAACGAGCTGCTCCTGCGGCCAGGTCCGTGCGAGGCGCGCGAGCGAGGGTGAGGCCGAGGTGGCGCTCGAGCTCGGAGGCGCCGAGCTCGTCGGCGACGGGGCCGAGCATGAAGATCGGATCTCCGGCGGCGACGGGGGTGAGATCCAGGGCGCGGCGGACGTCGGGGAGCTGGCCGATCACCGAGCAGAGCAGGGTGGGCGGGATGGAGATCTTGACGCCGCCGAGGAAGGCGTCGTTCTTCATCGAGTCCTTGCCGCTGATCAGGGGGACGCCGTAGGCCTCGCAGGCGGCGCGCAGGCCCTCGCAGCAGCGGACGAGCTGGGCGAGCTTGTGCTCGCCGTCGGGGGTGCGATCGCTGAGGACGGGGTCGGGCCAGCAAAAATTGTCGAGCGCGGCGAGGCGATCGTCGCGGGCCCCCGCGCAGAGGACGCGGCGAACGCCCTCGTCGAGGGCGGCGTGGGCCATGGCCTCGGCGTCGATGTCGCTGTAGTAGGGGTGGATCCCCTCGCCGAGGACGATGCCCTCGGGGCGGCCGTGGCGGACGCGCATGACGGTGGCGGTGGCGGGCACGTCGCGGCGGACGCCGACCCAGGGCTTGATGACGCTGAGGCCCTTGACCTCGTGGTCGTAGCGGCGGGCCATGGCCTCGCCCGAGGCGAGGTTGGGGCGGCGGAGCAGGGCGAGCAGGGTGGCACCGAGCTGGTCTTGAGGACAGGCCCCTGCGAGCGCGCCGGGGGGCGAGAGGGGGCGCGGCGGCGGGCCCCAGCGGGCGCGGAGGGTGGGCAGGGGGACGCCGTCGTGGAGGAACTCGAGGGAGAGGTCGCAGACGAGCTGGTCGCCGTGGCGGACGACGAGGCGGCCGCTGTCGGTGAAGCGGCCGAGCGCGGTGGCCTCGACCTCGCGGCGGGCGGCGAGCTCGAGCAGGGCGCCTAGGCGATCGGGGGGGACGGCGAGGGTCATGCGCTCTTGGGCCTCAGAGATGAGGATCTCCCAAGGGGCGAGGCCGGGGTACTTGAGGGGGGCGAGGGCGAGGTCGATCTCGGCGCCGCCTGTCGCTTGGGCCATCTCACCGACGCTGGAGGAGAGGCCGCCGGCGCCGTTGTCGGTGAGGCTGGAGTAGAGGGCGGCCTCGCGGGCCTCGTGTAAAAAATCGGCCATCATCTTCTGAGTGATGGGGTCGCCGATCTGGACGGCTTGGGCGGGAGAGTCGTCGCCGAGCTCGACGCTGCTGAAGGTGGCGCCGTGGATCCCGTCCTTGCCGATCCGGCCGCCGAGCATGACGATGTGATCGCCGACGGCGGCGCGCTTGACCGCGGTGGGCCGGCCGGCCGAGAGCACGGGCATCACCGCGACGGTGCCGCAGTAGACGAGGGGTTTGCCGGCGTAGCGGGGATCGAAGAGCTCGAGGCCGCGGCTGTAGGGGATCCCCGAGTGGTTGCCGCCGTCGATGACGCCGTGGTGCACGCCCTCGCGGATCCGCGCGGGGTGCATGAGGCCGGCCGGTAAGGCGCCGCGGTGATCGGGCTCGCCGAAGCAATAGGCCCAGACGTTGGTGAGCAGCTCGGCGCCGAGGCCGGTGCCGAGGCTGTCGCGGTTGACGCCGACGATCCCAGTCATAGCGCCGCCGTAGGGATCGAGGGCGGAGGGGGAGTTGTGGGTCTCGACCTTGTAGACGAGGTGGTCGCGCTCGGTGAAGCGGACGACGCCGGCGTTGTCGTGGAAGACGGAGACGAGGAAATCCTCGCCGGGGGGATCGAGGGCGAGGGCGCGGCGGCGCTCGGCGACGGCCTCGGTGGCGCCGCGGATGGCGGCGCGGAAGAGGCCGCGATCGATGCGGCGACGCTGGCCCTGCGGATCGGTGTAGTCGATGGGGGAGGCGAAGATCTTGTGCTTGCAGTGCTCGCTCCAGGTCTGGGCGAGGCACTCGAGCTCGGCGTCGGTGGGGTCGCGGCGGAGCTCGTCGGCGAAGTGGCGCTGGATGGCCTGCATCTCGAGGAGCGAGAGCGATAAAACTCCGGCCCGCGAGATCTCGAGGAGCTGGGCGTCGTCGGCGGCGCGTAAGGGGATGAGGGCGGTGGCGGGGGCCTTGGCGGCGCCAGCCCTCGGGACGTCGAGATCGAGGGCGCGGGGGGCGGTGTCGAGGCGTAGGCGCTCGATGAGGGGGTTGTGGAGGGCGCGGCCGGCCCTGTGGGCGTCGGCCTCTGTGAGGCCAGGGAGGGCGTAGAGGATGGACGAGTAGGCGGCTCCAGCGAGGGGGCGGCCGAGGCAGTCGGCGGCGGCGCGGGCGACGCTGTGGCCGACGCTGTCGGTGACGCCAGGGCGCAGGCCGACGGTGAGCAGGTAGGCGCCGGGTGGATCGTCGAGCATGCCGAGGGCGCCGATCTCGGTGATCGGATCGACGAGGTGGGCGAGGATCCGCGCGGCCTCGTCGGCGTCGATCCCGAGGTCGAGGTGGTAGACCTTGCGCGCGCGCACGCCGTGAGGCTCGACCCCGCTGGCGATGAGGCGGCGCTCGGTGGCCTCGCCGAGGGCGTCGCGGAGGCCAGGGCGGGTCGCGATCTCTAACCTGTAGACCGGCACGGCCCCTTTTGGTCGGATCAGCGGGCGCTGTCAACTGCCCACGGGGGCGCTCGCCGGGGGGCGCTGCTTGACAGGCTCAGGGGCGGGTTGCACCATCCTCGCTGCTTTGGGCCCCGGGCCCCGGGGCGCGCCGATCTCCTCGGGGATGGCGCCACGGGGGCGCGGCGAGCGATGATCGTGTGCACGCGAAGACTCCAAAAAACCTGCCGCGCTTGTGAGGTTGATCCGTGACTGAGATGGAAGAACGGGTCGAAGACGCCTGGACTCAATCCCTCTGCGATGTCCTCCGTGAGGTCATCCGTAACCTGCCCGACCACGCGACCCTCGGCGAGCTCGTCGACGCGACGCGGGCGAGCTCCCACCTGGCGCCGGTGCTCGAGGTGTTCAGCGTGCAAGAGCTGATCGACGTCGCGAAGGCGCGGCCGCGCGCGCCCGCGCAGGCGCCCGCGAAGCCGGCCGCGAAGGCGCCGCGTGATCCTGACGGGGAGATGGGGCCTGACTCGTTTGAGATCGGACCTTCGGTGATCCGCCGGCGCGCGGACGTTCCAGACGCGGACCTGCGGGTGCTGACGGCGCTGGCCTCGAGCAAGACGGGGCGCAAAGAGGCGGAGCTGTCGCCGCTGACCGAGCTGGCCTCGGATCAGCTCCGCTTGGTGCTCAGGCACCTGCGCAGCAAGAACTATGTGCACGTGGAGGGCAGCGGGGTGAAGCGCCGCCTGAAGATCACGCGCACGGGGGCGATCTTCCTGCGGAAGTCGGGCGACGCGGCGTAGCTCGTTAGCCAGCGTAGAGGGTGATCTGAGTGGCGGCGAGCTCGGCGAGCTCGAGGGCGTCGCTCCAGCGGGGGTGGCGGACCATGATCCACCCGTCGGAGACGAGGGTCTGTAGCCAGTCGCGGCGCTGCGCGCCGACCGGCAGGAGCTCCTCGGCGCAGACCCAGCGCTGGTAGCGGCGCTTGAACTCCTCAAGGCCTTCGCGGCGGGTGATCCGGCCGCGGCCGAGGGCGCGCTTAAAGATGATCGCGACGTTGTAGAGGCGCTCGGTCGAGGCCTCGAAGCGGCCGACGGTGACGGCGCGGCCCCACTCGCGGAAGAGGTCGATGTCGCAGGTGAAGTTCATCTGGTCGACGAGGCGGGCGCCGCCGGGGCGGCAGCCGATCTCGCCGAAGACGACCTCGCCGCTGCTGGTGCGGTACCACTCCATGTGGGTGAAGCCTGAGCCCATGCCGAGCGCCTTGAGCACGCCGCGGCCGAGCTCGATGCCGGGGCGGATCACCGGCTGGCTGAGGTCGCGGACGGTGCAGATGACCGGGCTGATCCACTCGTTGGTGCGGGCGATGAGGGGGCGCGGCAGGTATTGGGCGACGTTCTCGAAGACGGGGCGGCCGTCGACGCAGACGGTGTCGTAGGTGAACTCGTCGCCGTCGATGAACTCCTCGCAGCTCGCCTCGCGGACGTGGGCGATCCGCGGGAGCAGGCGATCGAGCTCGGCGGGGCCGTCGACGCGGTAGGTGTCCGCAGAGCCAGCCCCGGCGATCGGCTTGAGGATGAGGGGGTAGCCGATCTCTTCGGCGGCGGCGCGGATCTCCGCGGGGGTGCGGACGCGGCGCGAGTGCGGGACGCGCAGGCCGGCGGCGGCGACGCGCTCCTTCATGAGCTGCTTGTCGCGGAAACCCAAGACTGTATCAAGGGACATGCCAGGGACGCCGAGGCGCTCACGCAGGCGGGCGGCGAGGATGACGAGGGGCTCCCAGAGGGTCTCGACGCGGTCGACCTCGCGGCCGCGTAACCACTGGTGGACGCGGGCTTGGACGTCGGCTTCGTCCATGATCCGCGGGACTTGGAGGTAGTCGGTGAGGGCGCGCTTCACACCCTCGGGGAGCGCGCCGCGGGCGCTGTCGCCGACGCCGTAGACCTGGACGCCGAGCTCGGCGAGGCCGCGGGTGAAGTGAGGCATCTCGGGCGGATAGGCGGGGGCGAGGAGGACGACCTTCATGGGCGGGCGCGAGTATACAGCGGCGCGAAGGCGGCGATCGCGGGCGCAAAAAAGAGGAGCGGCGCGACCCGGGGGGGTAGCGCCGCTGTCTGATCGAGCAGCCTCGGCTAGAAGCCGTAGGCGGGGTTGTCCGGCGAGAAGTCTTGGTCGGTGAGGCCGACGTTGAGCTTCACCTTGGCGTAGGTGTAGTCCTCCAAGAGCTCGCCCTCACGGCCCCAGACGGTGACGCGGATCGGCAGGTTGGTGCTCTGGTCGACGCAGAAGCGGGCGTGGAAGGCGTAGTAGCCCGACCAGCGGCGATCCGGGGTGAACACCTCGATGCAGCGGGCGCGCGCGCCGTGGATCGTCGAGACGCCGAGGTCGTAGGCCTCGACCTTGTCGACCGGGCGGGCGCTGGCGAGGCGGGCGTCGCGGGCGATGAGATCGATGGTGTTGCCGATGCCGAGATCAGTGATCGGGTGCCGGTTGCCGCGCATGGCGAGGCTGTTCTCCGGCTCGAGATCGACGGTGATGTCGGGGAAGCGGCCCTGGTGCGCGCGGATCTTGTCGTTGTTCCAGCCGCGCACGAAGATGACCTCCTGGCCCTCCTTCTTGCCGCCGGTCCACTTGAGGTAGGCGGCGAAGGGCTTGCGGAACTTGAGCTCCATGGTCTCGCGCGGCACGAGCTTGTCCTTGACGCGCTCCTGCTTGATGAAGACGGCGGTGTAGTCGTCGACGCGGGCGTAGGCGGCCTCCATGCGCTGGATGATCCGCATGACCTCGGCGCTCTCGATCGGCTCGCCGCTGCGCGCGTCGCTGTCGACGCTCGCGGCGGCGTCGCCGTCGCCCGCGCGCGCAGGGGCGGCGGTGAGGGCGAGCGCGGCGGCGAAGAGACCGAAGGTGATGGTGCGGAGCTGCGTTGTGCGTGACATGGTGAGGCTCTTAACGATCAGGCGACGAGAAGGTGCGATGAAGCGGTGCGCCACGATCAGCGGCGAAGTTATGCTTCGATGCGATGGATGGGTCAATGGCGGCGTGGGTGACATTTGCGGCGCCGAGGATCGCGGTTGCGCGTGCTCCGGTGGAGATCACGCGGATCGCTGTTCAGAGGGGCCGGGCGCGTGTTTGTGGTGGGTCGTCGCAGGCGACGTTGAATAAAAAACGGAGACTCGTCGCGACGCTTTTGTAACGCCTACTACGCGAAGATCCATTCCATGCGCGGTCGTGGAGGGGCGGAGGTCCACGTGTCCTTGGGGGCAGTCGACCCCGCTTCGGACGTGGAGCCGGTCTGGTCTCGCGCGCTGGCGAGGCAGAGATCTTGGCTACTGAGCCTCGACGATCACGCGCACTCCGTGCGCAGGGCCGACGTTGGCCGCGCGCACTCGCCCGAGATCAGGGCGCTGCGAGGCGAGGCGGAGGCGGCGGCCAGCGAGCAGGGCGCCGACGATGAGGCGCAGCTCGTAGCCGGCGAGGGGAGCGCCGAGGCAGCGACGCGCGCCGCCTCCGTAAGGGAGAAACTCAAAGGGGGAGTACTTACGCTCGAGGAAGCGCTCGGGGCGGAAGGCGAGCGGATCCGCGAAGGTCAACTCGCGGAGGTGAGCGACGCCGATGGCGGCGGCGACGGCGACCCCAGGCTGCAAGGTGTGTCCCATGAGCTCGAAGGGGCGCAGCAGGCGGCGTGGGCTGGGCGCGAGGGCGAGGGGGTAGCGGCGGAGGGCCTCTTGGCAGACGGCGTCGAGGTAGGGGAGGGCGGCGAGGGCGTCAGGCTCGGGGGCAGGACCGAGGGGGTGGAGCTCGGCGCGTAGACGATCGAGGGCGTGGCGGTTCTCCTGGCGGTGAAGGGCGTCGATGGCCCAGGCGACGGCGATGGCGGTGGTCTCGTGGCCCGCGACGACGAAGAGGAGGAGCTGCTCGCGGATCTCTTGATCACTCATCGATCGGCCGTCTTCGTCGCGGGTGTGGACGAGCAGGCTGAGCATGTCGTCGCCAGGCGGTTGCCCTCGCGCCTCGGCGATCCGTCGATCAAAGGCGGCGAAGAGCTCGCGGCGGCGCCGCGTGAAGGCGGCGTAAGGGCCGACTCCGCCGAGCTCGCGGCGCAAGGCGGGGATGAGGACGATGAGGGGAGAGACGCGGTCGACGAAGCTGTGCAAGCGCTGGGTGAGCTCGGCCATGGCGGCAGGATCGTGGACGCCGAAGACAGCCTCCAGGATGATCTCGAGGGAGATCCGCTGGGCGAGGTGGTGGACGGCAACGGTCTGTCCTTCGCGCCATGTGGAGGTGGCGGCGGCGCAGCGATCGAGGATGCCGCGGCCGTAGGCGCGCATGCGCGCGCCCTGGAAGGGCGGGGCGAGGAGGCGGCGGAGGCGGCGGTGCGCGGCGCCGCCGACCAGGATGAGCGAGCCGCCGCCGAGGAGGAACTCCATGTTGTCCGCGTGCGGGGTGAAGGTGTCAGGGTCAGCGCCGTAGATCTGCTTGATGCCCGCAGGGTCGCCGGTGATCACGAGCGGCGTGGCGCCAGGTAGGGTGAAGGTGTCGCCGTAGCGCCGCGCGGCAGCAGGACCCCATCCAATCGGATCGCGGAGGTAGGCGGGCATCGCGAGGAGGAGGCTGCGCGGGCCGGGAGGGAGCGGGGTCGGCATGGTCGGGAGTCTAGACTGTACGATGAGACAGGTGGTGGGGGCGGCGTGGGCAGGCGCGGTCGCGTCGCTTCGGGCGCGCGAGGAGGAGCGCCGCTGGTGAGCGCCGGGCGAGGGCTCGGTTGTCGAGGGCGATCGTGGCTCGATGGTGGCGATCGACCGGCGAATTTGTCCAAGATTGAGGACACGCTGGGCGCCGCGAGTGTGCATAATTGAGGACAGTTTCTGGCGAGCGTTGATAAAAGTCGGTGGTGGGCGAAGCGAGGCTCTTTGGCGACGATGTTCAGATCTCCCTGGCGGAGGGGGAGATAACGCTGTTTCGTGGCGAGGTGCGGGTCGTTGGGGCGGTGGAGGTGTATCGGCGGGTGATCCGCGGCGAGTCGGCTGGGGACGCAGGGGCGGAGGGGCTCGTCGAGCGGCTTCGGCAGGCAGGCTTCTTGCGGGCCGCGGGGGCGAGCGCGGCGGCAGCAGCGGAATCGGGGGGAGGGCCAGGTCAGGGGCTGCCGGCCGAGCTGGGGGCGCTGCGGCCGTATGTCGTGCTCGGGCGCGGATCGTTCGGCTCGGTCTACGCCGCCTTCGACGCGGCGCGGGGGATCGACTGCGCGGTGAAGATCTGCGATCAGGCGGACAACGCGTCGATCCTCGACCTCAAGAACGAGGTGCGCACCGCTTGGTCGTTGTCGCACCCGAACGTGGTTGTGCCCTATGAGCTGCGCTGTGAGCACGGGCGGTGGTTCTTCGCGATGGAGCTGGTGCGAGGGCGGCGGATCGTCGACGCGTTCGCGGCAGTGCCAGCGAGCGCGCGGCTGGGGTGGCTGACGCAGGTGTTCGGGCAGATCGCTGACGCGCTCGACTTCGTGCACGCGCACGGGGTGCTGCACCTCGATCTGACGCCGAACAATATCTTGGTGCGTGAGGACGGGACGCCGGCGATCCTCGACCTGGGCCTGGCGCGGTGGGGCGGCGCTCGGCCGATCGGTACGCTGGGGGTCGAGCCGGGGGCGACGGGCACGTTGTCCTATATCGCGCCGGAGGTGCTGCTGGGGCGCGCGCCGACGGCGGCGAGCGACTGGTATTCGCTGGGGATCGTGCTCTTTAAGGTGCTCTCCGGGCGGATGCCGTTCGCCGAGATGGGGGCGATGGAGATCACGCTGCGGCCGCTGGCGAGCCCGCCGACGTCGCTGCGGCGGATCGAGTGGATCCCGCGCGCGCTGGCTGCGGCGTGCGAGGGCATGCTCGAGCGGCGACCCGAGCGGCGGGCCGGGAGCGCGGCGCTGAGGGCGGCGCTTGGGGTCGGGCGAGAGGCGTCGGTCGAGCTGGTGGTGGGGGCGAGCGATACTGGGGCGTTTCTCGGCCGTGAAGGGCTGCTCGAGGCGCTGGCGGCGCATCAACGCTCCGTCGCGGCGTCAGGGCCGGTGCTGGTGCGCGTCGGTGGGCCGCCTGGGATCGGCAAGTCGGCGCTGATCCGCCGCTTCGCCGCGGGGAGCGGGGCGTTGGTGCTCGCGGGGCGCTGCTATGAGAACGAGCACCTCCCCTACAAGGGGATCGACGGGGTGATCGATGCGCTGCGCGGATGGCTGGCCCGAGGGGCAGATCCAGCGCTGCTGGCGCGGGTGCGACCGCTGCTCGGCGGGCTGGCTCGGATCTTCCCGGGTCTGCGCGATCTGGTCGATGCGACAGGTGTCGAGGCGGTCGCAGGCGATCCGCGGATGGCCGCCTATCAGGCGCTGAAGGGGGTCTTGTTGGCGATCTCCGCGGAGACGCCGCTGCTGCTGATCTTGGATGATGTGCACTGGGCCGACCGCGACAGCGCGCGGCTGCTGGCGGAGCTGCTGTCACCGCCCGCGGCGGCGCCGATGATGGTGGTGTGCGCGCACCGGCTCGGCGAAGCGGGGGCGTTCTTGGGCGAGCTGGCGGAGATGGAGGCGCTGGGGGCTCTATACCGCAGCGCAGAGCTGACGGTGGGGCCGCTCGATGAGGCGTCTCTGGTCGCGCTGGCGACTCGCTTCGGGGCCCGCGTCGACACCGGCGCGGTCGCGCGGGCGGTCGCGGACTCGGCCGGTTCACCGTTCTTGGTCGAGGAGCTGGCGCGGTACTTGGGCAGCCACGGGGGGGCGGCGCCAGCAGTGATCGCGCTGCGTGACGCGGTCGCGGCGCGGCTCGGCGCGCTCCTGCCGGTGGAGCGTGAGCTGGTGGAGCTGACTGCGGTGGCGGGGCGTAGCTTGGATGAGCGTCTGGTCGCGGCGGTGGCGGTCGCGGAGGGGCCGGCGGTGTCGCGAGGGCTCGTGACGCTGCGGTCGCGCAGGTTGCTCCACGGGACCTCGGCCGAGGGGCGGCCGACGGTGGCGATCTATCACGATCGGCTGCGTACAGAGGTGGTCGCGTTGATGGACCCGTCCCGCCGTGACGCGCTGCACCGGCGCTGGATCGCCGCGCTGGAGCCGGAGGGGGCGCCGCCGCACGAGCTGTTCATTCACTACCAGGCGCTTGGCGAGGGTCGACGCGCGGCGTCGCTGGCGCTGGCGGCGGCGGTGCAGGCGGAGGAGGCGCTGGCGTTCGCTCGAGCGGCGGAGTGGTACCGCGAGGCGCTGGCGGGGGACCACGAGGGCGCCAGGGCGGAGCTGCTGCGCCGGCAGGCCGAGGCGCTGTTCAACTCCGGGCGCACGGCCGCGGCGGGGGATGTGTTCGTCGCGGCGGCAGAGGCGGCTCCGGGGGGGGGGCGAGTGTTCCAGCGACGCGCCGCGGACGCGTACCTGCTCGCGGGTCGCTTGGCGGACGGGCGGCGGCTGCTCGCGCCGCTGCTCCGCGCGCACGAGGTGCCGGTCGCGCCAGGGACTGTGCGCCTGGTCGGGTCGTTGCTGCGGCAGATCGTCAGCCTGCGGGTCCGGGGGATCGCGGGCGAGGTGAGCGAGTCACGAGCGAGCGAGGATGACCTCGAGATGATCGACGCGTGTTGGTCGTTGGGTAAGGCGCTGGCGTTCGTCGAGCCGCTGGCCGGCGTCGACTTCGTGCTCCGTTGTCTGCACCGCTCGCTGAGCGTGGGCGATCCGCAGCGCGTAGCCCGCTCGCTGGCGTTCCTCGCGGCAGGTGTGTTTTTTCAGGTGCCGATCCTCCGGGGGCGGGCTCGCGGGTACCTCGATGAGGCGAGGGCGCTCGCAGAGCGCCTCGAGGATCCCTCGCTGCTCGGGGTGATGCGGATGTGGGAGGGCATGATCGAGATCGGCGCGGGGAACTGGCGGCTGGCGCTCGAGGAGGTCGAGGGGGCGCTGGTCGCGTTGGATCAGCGGTGGGGGGTCGATTGGGAGCGGGTGATCGCCGGCGGGTTGGTGGTCTGGCTGCGTATGCACCTCGGTGACGTGCGCGGGGCGCTCGATCTCGCGGGGCGGATGTACCGCGACGCGAGCGAGCGCGGGGATCTCTACGGCCAGGTGAACTTCATCCAATATCTCGCGTGGCAAGAGATGCTCCGCGGTCGCCCCGAGGAGGCGCGCCGCCTGGTCCAGTGGATCTCCGCGGCGTGGTCGCCGGGGAGGTACACGGTGCAGTCGTTCTACGTGATGATGATCGAGGTGCTCTGCGCGCTGTACGAGGGCGACGCGCAGGCCGCCGCGGCGCGCTGGCAGCAGGGGCAAGCGGGGTTTCGCCGGGCAGGCGGCGAGCGAGCGCCACAGTCGCGGATCGACAACATGATCCTCGAGGCGCGGGTGCTGCTGCGCGGGCCGCGAAGTGCGAGCGGGCTGCGGCGGCTCGCGGCGCTCCAAAGGGCGCTGGCAGGCGAGGAGCGGTCTGACGCGCGCGCTCACGCGGGCTGGCTGGTGGCGGCGACGCGGTGCTTCGGCGAGCCCAAGGTGGCCAGTGCAGGTTTCACCGCGGCGGCCGCCGACTATGCCGCGCTGGGGCTCGAGCACTGGGCGAACTCGGCGCTGTTGCAGGCGCATCGGCTCGATCCGCGGCGACCGCCGGCGCCGGGGGTGCGCGAGTACTTCGCCGCGCACTCGGTCGAGGACACCGCGCGATGGGTGGAGACGTTTATGCCTTGCGGGGCGCCGCTTCCGTCATCGATCGGGTCGTGACGCCGAAGTAACCCTTGGCCGACCACGCGCGGGGGCCGCTGCGGACCAGCTTGATGTAGCAGTGGCGCAGCAGCGGGAGCTCGAGGTCTGCTCGGCGGAGGACGGCGAGGCCAGGCCAGCGCGTGAAGTCATCGGCGATGTCGGGGTTGATCGGGGCGATCTGGGCGAGGTGGTGGATCGCTCCGCGGGCGCGCTCTGCCGCGGCTTCGGTGCGCAGCTCGGGCGCCTCGAACGCGAGATAAGGGCCGACTTCAGGGGTGATCTCGATCTGGACGCCGATGCGGGTGAAGGGGGCGGCGATCCGAAAGAGCAGCGGGCCGAGCTCGGCGGTGTCGCCCGGCCAGGCGATCGCGCGCAGCCAGTCGGGGATCATCGCGGCCTGAAGATGAAGGGCGAGCCGGAGGCGGGTGAGGCCGCGAGGGGCGAGACCGGCGATGTGGAGCAGCTCGCCGCGGGGCTCGAGGGCGGCGGTGACGCGGCGGAGGGCGGCTCCCCAGCGAGCATCGTCGCCGCCGACGAGCAAGGCGTCGGCGGCGGCGTCGAAGAGAGGGGACGCGGCGCTCGCGGCTGGGGCCCGCCGCGCCGCGTGTTCGCCGAGGATCGTGTTGGAGACGCAGATCGAGGCGAGCGGGGTCCGCGGCTGACCGTCGGGTAGGTCCCACTCAAACCAAAGGAGAGGTGCGCTGGCGATCGGATCGGCGCCGCCGCGCCGCCAGCGCTCGAAGATCGGGTGGCCGGCGAGCAGCTCGCCGTCGTGGAGGGACGGCGGGAGCCCGCCGTCCGCGCGCTCGCAGAGGGCGCCCATGACGTCGACGCGTGGGTCCCCGTCGAGGCGGCGCTCGGCGATGACGCAGTCCCAGGCGCTCTGTCGATGACCAGGGATCGCCTCGACCCTCGGCCGCGGCGCTCCGCCGAGGATCTCCTCGTGATGGAGGTAGTCGACGACCGAAGTGAGATCGAGGTGAGCGCTCATGGCTACGGGATTGTGATGGTGTCGGCGCCGCCGTAGCCGCGTTCGGCCCCGTCGGCTGGGACGAAGCCGACGCGGATCGTTCGGCCACTCCACGAATTTGGAATCGTCACAGTGCCGCTCAACGTGCGATCGTCGCGGACGGCGTCGATGAGCGCGAGGCTCGTCCTCGCGCGGGATTCGTCCCCGGCGGAAAAGTCAGCATCGTCCATGACGCGGAGCTTGAACTCGCCGGGGCCTTCACTGGGTGGCAGTTGCAGGGAGACTGAGATGGTAGTGCCGACTCGCCTACTACCGCTTGGTTCGATGCCTTCTTCGATGTTGTCAGATGGCGTCCACATGGAGTCTTCTCTCTGTTTGTTCGTGTCGAAGGTGGATGTGCGGTTATTACTATGAGGCTATGTGGTATGGGTCTATGGTATATTCTTCGGGGAGACCGTTCGGCGGAGATCCCAGGCGACCTGCGGAGGTTTACCGATCTGGGCGTCGGCGATCGCGAAGTCGCGGAACTTGGGCGCCCTGGACTTCACGGTCACGATCTCGCTGCGCGCGCCGCCGCGGATGAGCAAGGTCGAGCCGCCTACCATCCAATAACAGCGCTCGAGAGCGGGGGCGCTCGGTCCGCACGGGTGGATCTCAATATCAGCGATCTTGACCTCATCGATCTTCATCGGGCCTACACCGGGGAGGGTGATCGCGCCGGCGCGTACCTCGGCGTGGGTGGTCATGACAGTCGTGTCTCCGTAGCTGGGGAGGATCTCGAGATCGAGGGCGAAGTGATTCCCTTCGAGCAGAGTGTGTCTTGTGGGGGCTCCTGCGCGTAAGGGGACCGCCTCTGTCTGGAGGCCTTCAACACCCGCGGAGCCGCGCTTGCCGCGGCCAATTAGGAGGAGTGGTTGATCCTCCTCGACCGTGAAGGCGAGCGAGAGAGGAGCCGCGTCGTCGGTGACAGGTATGGCGTGGTTTGTGGTGTCGGCGTGAATCAACACGTGAGGGCGCATCTGGCTGCATACGTTTGGATCGTGGCAGGCTCGCGACTCGGCGAGGACGACGGTGTTGGTCGAGCCAGAGTCAGAGGGGAGTAGGGCGACGGCTAGGTCGGTGGTGGTCAAGCCGTCGGCTGCTCCACGGGTCAAGACCCCGTCAGGTTCCGAGCATCCCTCGGGACAGGCTTCGGGGAGCCTCGTTGCGGTCGGCAGCTTGGGTAGGCCGTCGTCGCCGCCGAGAAACACATAGGTGCGCTGATAATCGTGGCCGGCGATGATGTCGAGCGCTCCGTCTTGGTCGACGTCAAAGAGCTCGATGCGGGTGACTACGGACCAGAGTTTCGTGTATGTGGGAGGTTCGGCGAACCATGTGGGCGTGGGGTCAAAGTCGGGGCTCGTAGGCGTGCCCCCGTTCAGGAAGATGGCGACTTTGGGTCGACGATGTTCCAGTGGATCGGGCGACGCTTCGGGCTGCGATGGTGCTGGATCGGGTTCCGGAGGAGCGAGGCCTGTAGAGGTCGCTTGGAGGCGGGACCAGAGGGTCGCGGGTTGTGGTGCGCTTGCGTCGAATGGTACTGTGCCCGTGTCGTATGGTAGCGCGCTCGGGCGGTCCTCGATTGTTCGGTTGCTCCGGTTGTTCAGGATCCGAAAGCCGGAGATTTGAGGGTCGACAGTTGTATCGGTCTTAGGGTCAGGGCACTTTGGATCGATCCCCGCGAGACCGGCGACGATATCGAGGTCGCCGTCGCGGTCGAGATCGGCGAGCTGGAAGTCAAAGACGCGGGCGCACGGGATGAGCGTTTGAGGCGAGACGATGGGGATCTCCGTATATGCGCAGCAGGGGCTTGTCCCGCGTGTTTCACAGAGACCCTTTGTTTGTGGGTGGGGGCGGTAGAGGTAGATGCCGGAGCCGTGGATGGCAGAGTTGGGTGGCTTTAGTCGGCCAAAGTAGGTGGAGGTGATAATTTCTATGCCGTCGTCGGAGTGGATATCGGCCGCGCGGATCTGTGATGTGTACGATTGATCGCTAGAGACCCAGCTAATGCCCTGCTTGAAGCCCCAGCACTGCGCCGCGTCGCCGTCGTAGCCGACCACCCACTGGGGCTCCCAGTCGCCGCCGTAGGCGACTGTGAGGTCCAGGTGGCTGTCAGAGTCGCGGTCGAGCGCGGTGGTGCGCCAAGGGATCGCGTAGGCGTGGCTGGGGAGGAGACGTCGCGATGCGTCGAGTGTTGCTTCGCAGTGGCCGTCTGCGTGACGCTCCGCGCAGACGGATGTGGCAGCGAGGGGGGTCTTCTGGGTCAGGACAGGGGCTTGGAGGGGTGGGGGATCCTCCTTTACCTCTGGGGCGGGCTCAACGATGAACGTGCAGGCGCTGCTGAGAAGCAGCGCGCAGAGCGCTGAAGTGCTCATGTCGGCCCGTGCACGCGGCTCGAATCCACCCTTCATCACGATCGCCCCCTTCTTCTCTGTCGTCAGAATCCTGACGAGGATGCATCTCTACACGAGAGTCGAGGGCGTGTCACTGAGAATCTTTGGTCGTTCTACTGTCAACTATATACTCCATGCTCGCCGGCCGCTTTGTCCTGAGAAGTGGACAGATCTTGGGCTCCGCCGTTTGTGCGGGAGCGTGTGTTGCTCGCTGGGCGGAGGTGGGTGTCTTGCGGGCCGGTATCTCGGAGTGTGCGCTCAGGAGCTGGTGGTTTGGTGGACTTTGTGGCGGTGCTAGCCGTCGCCTGGCGCCGCGGCAGGGGTTGCTCGCGGTCGCTGTTTGTTGGAGCGCTCGGCTACGCGCGTCGGCGGCGGGCGCGGAGGAGGAGGGCGAGCAGGGTGAGTGCGATGGGGAGGAGGAGGAGCAGCAGCCGCGGGTGGAGGCCGCGTCGAGCGGGCGGGTCGGTGGGCGTCAGGGCTGTCGAGGGAGCGTCGGTGTGGGCGGTGTGGGCGCTCGCGAGCGGCTGCTCGGCGGTGGGTTTGGGTTCGGGTCTGGGTTCGGGTTCGGGCCCGGGTTCGGGTTTGAGTTGGGGTTCGTGGTCAGGGCCTCGGGCGGGGTCTTGGGGGCGCCTGGGGCGCTCGGGTTCTTCGATCGGCGGTCGTTCTTGGTGGGACCACTCGGTGTGATCGGCGATGAGGCGGAAGGTGGTGGGGGTGAGCTCGGCGCGCACGTGCTCGAGGAAGCTGCTGCGGCGATCGTTGGAGTCTAGCTCGGCCCAGGGCGCGGGGCCGCGGCCGGCGCTGAGGATCCCCTGCGCTCGGGCTTCGAGGAGTGCCTCGACCTCGCCGAGGGTGAGGCGGTCGAGGGCGGGGATCCGGCCGCCCAAGGCCGGGAAGGCGGCGGCGGGCAGGGCGTAGTAGGCGCCCATGGTGCAGTTGGGGGCGCCGTAGTCGGCGCCGGCGATCGCGGCGCCTTCACGGACGATCGCGTAGTCGTAGTCGCCGTCGCCGAGGCGGGCGGTCGGCTGGGGCTCGTCGCCGTAGTCGGAGACGCAGCCGGCGGGGTAGAGGATGATGACGCGGTCGGGGTAGCGATCGAGGCCGTGGATGACGGTGGCCCCGTTGGCGCCCTTCTGGGTGTCTTCGTCGAAGGGCAGGGCGTCGGCTCGGGCGGCGGCGGGCGCCGAGGTGGCCGCGGCGAGGGCGGCGCAGAGCGACCAGATCAGGCGCTGGCGGCGGTGTGAGTGAGATGGCCTTGGGGACATGTCGATCGGGATCAGGCGGGGTCGTCGCCCTGGACGGCGAGCGCCTCGTAGGCGACGGAGGGGCCGCCGTAAGCGAGCTCGAGGCCGGTGATCTCGGGGCGGACGAAGCGGTAGCTCTGCGGGTGAAAGAGGGGGATGAGGCAGGCCTCTTGGGCGATCATGCCCTCGATCTGGCGGTAGATCGCGTGGCGCGCCTGCGGGTCGCTGATCGCTTGGCCTCGCTCGAGGAGGCGGTCGTAGCGCTCTCCGCCGCAGAGGGCGGCGAGGTGGCCCTCGCGGCTGTGGAGGAGGCCGACGAAGGAGTGCGCGTCGGGGTAGTCGGCGTACCAGCGGGTGAAGTCGAGGTCGATCTGCTGCTCAGGAGCAGAGAGGTCGCGGATCTGATAGGCGGCCTCGAAGATCTTGAGGCGGATGCCGAGGGCGGCGAGGGCGGCGCAGATCCGCCGGTAATAGGCGCGGTACTCGCTGAGATAGACGGGGTGGACGAGGGCGGTGAGCTCGAGGTCGCGGACCGCGGCGCCGGGGCTGTCGATCGCGTCGCCGGGGTCTGTGCCGCGCTCGGCCTCGTAGCCGAGCAGGCCAGGCGGGATCATGCTCAGGGCGGGCTTGGCGAGGCGGCCGAGGGCTTGCCGGGCGAGGCGGGGGCGATCGAGGGCGCGGGCGATCTGGCGGCGGAGCTGGGGGTCGGCGAGGGGGCCGCGGCGGGTGTTGAGGGCGATGAAGTAGGTGCCGAAGGAGGGGGTCTCCTGGTAGCCAGAGGCGTAGATCGGGTCGCGGCGCAGCGCCTCGATGTCCTCCGGGGCGAGCTCGCTGGCGATCGCGTAGCGGCCTGCCTCGAAGCCGGCGCGGATCTCCGCGGGGGTGACGCCGAAGTGGAAGGAGAGGGCGCGGCAGCGGGGATACCCGGGCCGCCAATACGCGGGGGCGCGCTCGAGGTCGAGGCGGCGCCCGGGCTCGAAGTGGACGACGCGGAAGGGACCTGTCCCGACGGGCATCTCGCTCCAGCGCTCACCGCGGCGATCAGCGCCCTCGGGGATGATCGCGCAGACGCTGTGGGAGAGGAGCCCGGGGAAGTAGACGAGCGGGCGTACGAGCTCGATGACGAGCTCGTGATCGGAGGAGATGTGAAAACCATCGAGGTCGCCGCCGGCGCCGCTGAGGAGCGCGCGGGCGCCGACGATCGGCTCGAAGAGCCAACGATCGGTGGCGTCGGGGCGCTGGAGCATGCGCTCGAAGCTGTAGCGGACGTCGCGGGCGGTGAGGCGGCGGCCGTCGTGGAAGGTGATGTCGCGGCGGAGGCGGAAGCGATAGGCCATGCCGCCGTCGAGCGCCTCCATGCTCTCGGCGAGCCAGGGGATGATCTGGGCGCCGCCGACCTGGCGGGTGAGCGACTCGAAGATGCACGGCAGGACCTCGTGGTACTCGGTGTAACCACCGCGCACGGGATCGAGGGCGGTGACGCGGCCGCGGATCGGCGTGCGGATCACGGCGCTGGCGGGGGCCTCCTTGCGGCGGCGATCGGTGGGGGGGCGGCTGAGCTGCTCGTAATTGACGAAGGGCGGGCTGCCGCGGAGGCGGAGGCCGCGGACGTCGACGGCGGCGATCCGGTGATCGGTGGCGTGGAAGAGCGGCAAGGCGGCGCCGTCTCGCTCCAAGAGGGCCTCGATCTCGTCGTAGCAGCGCTCTCGGGCGGCTGGGTCGCCCTCGAGGCGGCCGCGCTCGAGGAGCTGGTCGGCCTCGGCGGAGCTGTAGCAGCGGCGCAGGCGGCCGGCGACGGAGTGGTAGCTGCCGAAGGTGAAGTCGTCGGGGTCGTCGTAGTCGGCGCCCCATCGCAGCACGACGACGTCGACGTCGTCCGGGAGGGCGCCGCGGTCGAGGAGTGCGGCGACGTCGAGGCGGCCGACGTCGAGGGCGAGCCCGAGCTCGGACCAGCAGGCGCAGAGGGCGTCGAGGAAGGCGCGGTATCGGTCGAGGACCACCGGCAAGGCGAGCACGCGGAGGCGGGCGCCTTCGGCGACGCCAGCGGCGCGCAAGAGGGCGGCGGCCTCCGGGGCGCTGAGGTGCGGGCGCCGCCGCCCCGGGTCGTAGCCGAGGATGCCGGGGGGGATGAGGCCGCGGGCAGGCGCGGCGAGGCGGCCGAGGAGCTGCCAGACGAGCTCCTGCACGGGCACGACGCGGGCGAGGGCGCGGCGCACCGGGAGCGCGCGGGTGAGCGGCCCGGTGTGGGCGTTGAAGGCGGCGAAGTAGGTGAGCTTGACGGGGCCCTCGAAGGTGGCGCCGGCGGAGCCAGGGGCGCCGAGCTCCTCGAGCTCCTCCGGGGTGAGCGCGCGGAGGAGGTCGAGCTCGCCGGCGCGCAGGCCCTGGGCCATCGCCGCGGCGCTCTCGACGAAGCGGAAGTCGATCGCGTCGAGGTGGGGCGGGGCGCCGCGCCAGTGGCCGTCGAAGCGCTCGATCACGGTCGCGCGGACGCCGCAGCTCGCGAGGCGGAAAGGACCTGTTCCAGCGGCCATGACCCCAGAGGCAGCAGACTCGTCGGAGATCCGACAGATCGCGGCGGCGGGGGCGGCGATCAGCGCGGGGAAGATCGAGAGCGGGCGGGTGAGCTGGATCTCGAGGTGGTGCTCGTCGAGGATCCGCAGGCCGCGGAGGGTGTCGGCCTCGCCGGCGAGGAGCGCGTCGATGCCGTCGATCGCGGCGAGCACGGGCAGGAGGGCGCCGGCGCGCAGGCGCGCGAGCCGCTCCAGCGAGGCGACGACGTCGGCGGCGGTGAGCGCGTGGCCGTCGTGGAAGCGGACGCCGGCGCGCAGGGTGAAGAGGTAGGCGTGGCCGCGATCGCGCGGCTCCCAGCGCTCGGCGAGGCAAGGCAGGGGGTGGCCGTCCTCGTCGGTGACGAGCAGGGTCTCGAAGACGTTGGCGAGCACCTCGGCGTCCTCTTGGGTCTGGATCGCGGCGGGCTCGCAGGCGACGGCGGGGGAGGCGAGGGCGACGGCGAGGCGGCCGCCGCGGGTCGGCGCGGGGCCGGCGTCGGCCGGCGCTGTGGGGCCGAGGGCGGCGGCCTCGCGGAGGTGCTCGGCGGCGAGCTCTGATTCGCCGCGCAGGCCGGCGAGGGTGGCGGCGAGGGCGAGGAGCTGGGCGAGCGCGCCGCGGTCGTCGGCGGCGCGGGCGGCGTGGAGGCCTTGCTCGACCCAGCGGCGGGCGTCGTCGACGCGGCGCGCTTGCCAGGCGGCGCGGGCGGCGAGCAGGAGGGCGCGGATCTTCGGCGCTGCGCGGCCGTGGCGCTCGTAGCAGGCGATCGCGGCCTCAGCCTCGCGGAGGGCGGCGTCGAGGTCGCCGGCCATGTGGTGGGCGAGGGCGAGCAGCTCGCGGACCTCGCCGATCGCGGCGGGATCGCCCTCCCACTCCTCGTCGAGGAACTCGAGCGCGGTGCGGCCGGCGCGGAGCGCCTCGTCGGGGCTGAAGGCGGCGAGGGAGCGGCGGGCGGACTCGAGGCCGTAGAGGACGGATCGGTCGGCGACGTCGCCGCCCGCGTAGTGGTGGAGGAGCTGGCTGTAGACCCGCTCGAGGCGGCCGGCGTGGCGCTCCTCTAAGTGGGCGGCGTAGCGGCGGTGGAGGGCGCGGCGGCGGCGACGGGGGATCTGGGCGTAGAGGACCTCGCGGACGACGCCGCTGACGAAGGAGAGGCGGTCGCCGCGGGCGACTCGGTCCTCCTCGAGCATGCCCTCTTCGATCAGGCGATCGAGGGCGTCGTCGAGATCATCGACGTCGCGGGCGAGCAGGCCGAGGTCGCGGGCGTCGAAGGACTTCCCCAAGACGGCGGCGCAGGCGAGGAGGTCGCGCAGGTCGGCGGGTAGGCGGTTGATCCGACGATCGATCGCCTGCTGGATGGTCGCGGGTAAGGCGCTAGAGAGCAGGCTGGGGCTGACCATCGCCCAGTCGGCGAAGGGCTGGCCGTCGCTGGCGGTGAGCAGCGAGCGGACGATCTGCTGGGTGAAGAAGGGGTTGCCCTCGGTGGCCTCATAGAGGCGCTCGGCGACGGCCTCGGGGAGGGGGGCCTCGCCCATGAGATCGCCGAGGAGCTGGCGGTGCTCGGTGCGGCTGAGGGCGCCGAGGTGGAGCGCGACGAAGCGACGCGAGCCGCGGAGGTCGTCGATCATGCGCTGGATCGGGTGGGCTCGATCGACCTCGCTGGCCCGGTAGGTGGCGATGATGAGGGTGGGCGTGGCGACGAGGCGGCGGGCGATGTAGTGGAGCGCCTCGATCGCGGCGTCGGCGGCGTGTACGTCCTCGAGCAGGAGGAGGAGCGGGCCGCTGGCGCTGAGGCGCACGAGCGCGCGCGCGAGGGTCTCGAAGATCTGGCCGCGGTCGGCGAGCACGCGGGCAGGGGCGGGCGGCTGGGCGGCGCGGGGGCGGAGGGCGTTGATCTCGCCGAGCGTGGGGAAGAGGGCGATCAGCTCGGGCGCGAGGTCGCTGAGATCAGGGGGAGGGCCGCCGCTGGGGCCCGGGCCCTTGAAGTAGTCGACGATCAGCTCGCAGAAGCCGAAGTAGGGGAAGGCGCTGGCTTGATCGGCGAGGTTGCCGTGCAGGGTGGTGACCTTGCGGGCGAGCGCGAGCGCCTCGACCTCGGCGAGCAGGCGCGACTTACCGGCGCCGGCGTCGCCGCCGATCAGCACGAAGTGGCCCTCGCCGGCGGCCGCGCGGCTGAGCCGCTGCTGGAGCTCGACGAGCTCGCTGTGGCGGCCGACGAGCGGCGCGTCGACGAGGCGGCGCAGCGGCGAGATGTGGAGGTCAGCGCCGCTCTCCTCGCCGGTGGCGTGGTCAGGCCGGGCGCGGAGGCGCCGCAGCGCGCGGGCGAGCGCGGTCATCGCGGGCGGCCTCTCACCTGGCTTTTTGGCCAGACAACTCATGACGACGGCCTCGAGCTGCTCGCTGACGGCGATCGCGGCGGGGCGGCCGCGCAGCGCGGCGGGGAACTCGTGGACGATCCGGTAGAGGACGGCCTGGCTGTCGCCGACGAAGGGGGGCTCGTTCGCGAGGCACTCGTAGAGGACGGTGCCGAGGGAGTAGATGTCGGCGGGGGCCTCGGCGATCTTGCCCGAGATCTGCTCGGGGCTGAGGTACGCGACGGTGCCGATCAAGACGCCGGTCTTGGTGATCGGGTCGTCGCCGGCGCTGCGGGCGAGGCCGAAGTCCATGACAGTGACGCGCAGGCGGCCGTCGCTGTCTCGCGCGACCATGATGTTCTCGGGCTTGACGTCGCGGTGGACGATCTCGCGGGCGTGCGCGTAGGCGAGCGCCTCAGCGACGGCGACGCCGACGTCGAGCACGTCCGCGACGGCGAGCTCGCGGCGGTCGATCATGGCGCGCAGGCTGTGGCCCTCGACCACGGGCATGACGTAGAAAAAGCCGCCGTTGTGCCGGCCGAAGTCGTAGATCGCGATGATGCCGGGGTGGTCGAGCTGGGCGATCACCTGCGCCTCGCTGCGGAAGCGCTGCTCCGCTTCGGCGCTGAAGGCGGTGTTGGCGGCGATGACCTTGATGGCGACGTCGCGGCCGAGCACCTGGTCGCGGGCGCGGTAGATGACGCCCATGCCCCCTTGGCCGAGCTCTCCGAGGACCTCGTAGCGCGCTGCGAGCTTCTCTCCGATCATCGGGGCGGCCAAAGCATCGCACGGAGCGAGGGTCGGCGGTGAGGGGCGCGGCGGGCGCTTTCGCTCGCCACAGAGGCGCGAAAGTTAGGGCTGCTCGGCGAGGTACTCGCGGATCGCGATCGAGGGGTTGTAGCGGCGGCGGCTGTCGGGGGGTCTTCGCCTATTCGAGGTCGGAGAGGACGATGAGGGTGGTGCGCCCGGGCGAGCGGTGCACGGCAGCAGGTGATGCTGGTGCCGCCTCCTGATAGCTCCTGCTCGCTATACGGTTGTCGACGCCGCGCGTCCACGCGCCGTTGGGGCGCCGCGGAGCGACGCCGCAGTGGTAGGCTGGGCCACCCATGCACCGCGAAGCGACCCACTCCGGCGCCTGGCCCGCAAATGCGGCACTTGCGCCGCATGCCCCGCGCGTTCTGGAGAGCCCCGCCTGATCTACAAAAGCCCCCGTTGGAGCGCCGATGTCCAAGCTCGTCGTCTACATCGCTACGTCGCTCGACGGCCTCATCGCCGGCGAGGGCGACGATCTGAGCTGGCTGCCGGCGCCGACCGCCGAGGGCGACGACTATGGCTTCAGCGCCTTCCTCGATGGGGTTGGCGCCCTCCTGATGGGGCGGCGCACCTTTGACGTGGTGGCGGGCTTTCCCGGCCCGTGGCCCTTCGGCGACCGGCCCTGTTTTGTGGCCACCCACCGGCCGCTGCCCGCGGTCTCGGCGCCGGTGCAGGCGGTCTCGGGCGACATCGGGGCGATGGTGGCGGCGGCCAAGGCGGCGGCCGGCGGCCTCGACGTCTACATCGACGGCGGCGCGCTGATCCGCCAAGCCTTGTCGGCGGATCTGGTCGACGCCCTGACGCTGACCACCGTGCCCGTCGTGCTCGGCGCGGGGGTGCCGCTGTTCGGCGGGGGCGGGCCGCGGCGGGCCTGGCGGCCGGTGGGTGACGAGGCCCTCCCGGGCGGGCTGCTCAAGCGGCGCTTCATTCGCGCCTGAGCAAACGATGCTCGCCGGCGCCGCTGATCCGCGCGAGCAGCTCAGCGTGCTCGCGCGATGCCGCGCCGCGGCCCCCCAGGCGTTGACCACCGCGGCGTCGTCCGTCCACCGTACGATATGGCTTCTCCGCCGACGAGCTCGCCGTCCTCACCGGCAGCCGCAGCGGCACCCTGACCTGGGTCGACGAGATGCTCCTCAGCGACACCTACCGCGGGACCGAGCTGGTGATCACCCTCGCCGTCGACTACGAGGGCGGCGCGGTCACCTACGTCGACGTCGCCGAGGAGGACCCGGAGAGCGGCTGCGTCGATCGCCTCGAGATCGCGGTGAAGGTCTCCCTCACCAGCGCCGGTGGCGAGCTGGCGGAGGTCGTCGACGGCGTCGCCTGGGCGACCAACACCGGCACCCTCGGCCTCGTCGCCGTCCCCCTCTTCCCGCCGGCGCTGACCGGCACCCTCGACCTCGGCGCCCTCATGGGGGCCGACCTCACCCTCGACAGCCTCGACCTCCGCGCGACCCTCGACGCCAGCCAGGGCACCGGCGCCCTCAACGGCGAGGCCTCCCACGCGATGCTCGGGAGCATCGGCTACGGGACGATCGCGACCGTCGTCGTCGGCGCGCCGATGTAGCGGGCGCGCTCGCCGGGAGGCTACCCGGCCCGAGTGGGCCGTGAGCTGCGCGTTCCCGCCAAGAGTATCAGGGCACCGTTGGGGTCATCGTCAACCGAAGCTCGCCCGGAGCCTCCGTGGTCGCCACGAACGTCGCGTAGTAGCGCCCTGCTGGCAGCAGGAGGCTCTGCTTCGTGTTCGCCTCGATCCCGAGGTCCAGCGGATCCCAGCAAGAGGCGCAGCGCGTGATCCTCACCCCCACGCCCACGTCCTCCTCGCTCTCCACGGAGAGCTCGTAGGTGCCCTCCTGAGCGACATCGAAGGCTCGGAACGCGCTGATCTGGAGCGAGGTCCCGGAGGGCCCGAACACCCCCGGATCATCGCACTGAACATCGACGGTGAGCTCCAAGGTGTCGCCCTGCCACTCGGCCAGCGGTGAGTCGCACTCGAGCAGCGCGATCCGGTTGCTCCACTCGGCGCAGACTGGGTAGCTCTCAAACGCCAACACGGCCTCGCTCAAGGGCTCGCCGAAGTGCTCGGCGAACGCCGCCTCGTAGTCCACCCGCCGATCATCGTATTCGGTCGCCCGCATGAAGGCGCCGACGGCCTCGAGATCGTGGCGCTCGATCAAGAAGCGAACGAAGCGGCCCATCGTGAAGTAGTGGGGCTTGGTGATCTGAAAGCTGTCGAGCACCTCCGCCAGCGGCGCCTGCTCTTGCACGGTATCGGTGCCGTTGTTGAAGACCTCAGCGATCCCCTCGACGAAGGATGCGGGCCCCCGCCAGCCGGCTGCGAGCGTGACCGCGTGTGCGAGCTCGTGCCGGTTCACTGGCCAAGTGGAGATCACGGCGTCCTCGCGTGCGCACCCAGCAGCGATGTCCCGCGTGCAGAAGTCGCCCACCCGCGACTGCTCCACATACACGAACAACACGGGCCCCTCGAGCTGCACGCCGACCAACTCGGCGAGCGCCGCGACGAATCGATCTTGCAGGTGAAAGCTGCCCTCGCAGATCAGATCGTCCCGGTCGGTCGCGTAGACGAGGTGCTCGCCGCTCCAGATCTCAGGCGGAAAATCCGGCGTACACGCGAGGAGCGTGAGCGCGAGGATCCTTGTCGGGGCCCTGTCGATCGAGCCTGTCACATCGCCCTGCACGGTGAACTCGACGCTCAGCACCTCGCCCGGGGGCACCGCGGTTCTCGGTGCTCGTACGCATGCGGGCATGGGCTACGGACTGGACTTACATTCACAGATCGGACACTTCATGTCGTTGAGCATGTAGCCATTCGGGCAAATGAGGTCACACACAATCTCAGGGCAGTCCTCCAGTGTTCGAGAGAAGTCGCAGACAAAACCCGTGGGGCAGCCTCTGTATCTACAAGCGGGTTCAACAAACTCCTTGCATCCGCCGAGATCATCAACGCAGATGCCACCATAGCAGTCAGGGGAGCAGTAGAAGCCCCAACCCGGGTCACAATAACAGACGGCTGGTACACAGCCGTTGTAGATTGTATCACAAATCTGTCCGTCGGGACACCCGTCGTCCTTGCAGCCCGGCATAATAGCATCAAACCCATCACAGGGATCGACGCTCGTCGAGCCGGCATTGGTAGAAGATGTGCCGGTCGCTATTGTCGAGACACTACTGTCTGAACTCACAGCCGTCGTAGACACATCACTCGCCGAAGCCGACGTGGTCGACGCCTCTTTGTCACCTCCGGTGCACGCCGAGAGTAAGCAGACCGAGAGTGCTACCGACAGATGCCTGTGCTTCATGCTGAAAACATCCTCAAGGCTTGCACGCGCAAAGTACGTGGCTGCTGTCAAGCTTATAGCCATTCGGGCAGTCAAGGTCGCACCCCTCCCCGCCGCCGCAAGGGTAGCCATACTTCTGAGACGAGTACTTTGATGAGCAGAGTGCCCCCCATGCATCGAGGTAATCGTAATATATCTTAGTGTCATCGTTGATTTGGATCAGCGCATCGATCATGGACGGCGGCTGAGAATTATATGATCCGGTCACGACAAACGTGATCGAAGATCAAGGTGCGATCCTTCCCTTCGGTGCTCCACGCGCGAACGCGCGCGCTGCCGAGGGGCTCAAAGTCGATCCGCGCTTCGATGGGCGAGACGGCGCTGGACCGATGCGCCCGGAGGTCGAAACGGAGCGAGCGCCCGTCGTCTCCGGGCGTGATATCCCCCTCGTAGACCACCCCCTCGCCGTCGGTGCTGTTCGCCAGCGCGAGGCAGCGCAGCACCCCCGCGCCGGTGTGGTGGTAGAGGTAGAGGTCCATCGTGTGCGAAGGCGTGCCGTCTGGACCGAGCGTCTCGACGCGGCCGTAGATCGCGTCCGCGTCCGGCACATACTCGAATGTCGTGCGCGTGTGCAGCGTGTCGGCGGGCAGTCGCGCGGCGACCTCGGGCGCGGCCTTAGTCTCCCACGGGTGGCCCAGGAGCCGCTCGATGGGTTTCAAAAAGTCCGAGGGCTTCGCCGCGGCCACCAGGATGCGCTCCGCGGTGAGCTCCTCTTCGCTGGCCGCCTCGACGCGGTAGCGGCGCCACTCGTTCTGGAGCGAGAAGCCCTCGGGAACCTTGTCCAGCAGTTCATCGTGGTACGCGTCGGGGCCTTCAAAGGTCCAGCGCCGGCCGAAGACACGATGGCCGGTGGTCTGGTGCATATCGACGAGGCCGTCGGCTTCTTCGCCGTCAAAGGAGAACGTGCCCTCGCTCACGCCGCGGAACGTGGGGCTCACGGAGAGCGTGCGCACCTCTTTGCGGCCTGGGTGCCAATAGAACACCGTCATGGCGTGCCACGGCTCGCCGCTCGGGGCGGTGCCTGCGGTCATTCTCCGAATCGAGCGTTTGCCCGAGCCCCAGTGCCAGGTGTCAAACGTGTCCGTGCCCGCCAGCGCGGTCATCTTCCAGCGGCCGTTCACCATGCGCTCGAACGACGCCAGCGGATTGGCTGCCAGAGCGGGCGCGGGCGCGGAGGTGGGCGAAGCGACCAGGTCGGACTCTTGCCGAGCGGAACATCCGGAGATCGCGGCGATGATCGTGGCGGCGCACAGCGAGAGAACGGGTTGCATGGATGGCGAACGAGGTCGCGCCGACATCGCGGGGAGGATAGCGCCGACCGGCGGCGGCCGCCCCCTCGCGGACCTGCTAGGATGGGCCGGTCTTGCTCGCGGTGCTCCTCCCAGCCGGCCTCCTCGCCGGTCTCCTCGCCGCGGTCCCGCCCCCCGGGGTCCTGGTCCCCTCGTCCGCCGAGCCCGGGATCGTGATCCCGCCGCCGGTGATGGTCGAGCGCGAGCTCGTCGGCGCGCCGGTCGCCCAGTACGGCAAGGGCTTCAAGCTCCTCCCGCGGGGGGCCACCCGCCTCCGCCGCAGCCCACCGGACCGCTCCGCACTCACCCTCGCCCCCAGATTCCTGCTTCAAAACCCTTAACCGCGACACCGAGGCCGACCAAGGCGAGCAGGAGCCGGCGACGACGGGACATGGCGTTGCTTTGTCACGGCGGGTGGGCCGGGCTGCGAATCTCGCCGGGTCGGTCGGCAGAATCCGCAGGCCACCCCGGGACCCTCCGTGCGGTCCTTGCCGCCCGGGTGGCCTGCTTCGCGGATTCTCGGGCTTCATGCCGCTGGCACGGTCATTGCTCTCCGGTAGCCCCGAGGACGACCCACCCGATGCACGTACGACCCTGGCTCTTGGCAACCCTGACCGCAACCGTGCTGACCGCTTGTGCCGACCCCGCCGACGACGGAGCCACCACGGGGGACGACCGCGGTACGGACACCGCCGAGGAAGCCGGCACGGCGAGCACCAGCGGAACGAGCGACGCGGGCGACAGCGACACCGGCAGCACCGGCGAGCCCGTGGACGGCTACCCCGCCGACGTGCTCGACCACCTCGATCTCCCGTGGCCGCCCTACGACTACGACCCGGAGCTGCCCGAGCACTGGCAGACCCCCGGCGTGGGCGCGCTCGACAACATGCCGGCGGGCAACCCCACCACCGATGCCGGCGCCACGCTTGGGCGCGTGCTGTTCTACGACACGGTGCTCTCGGCCAACGAGACGATCGCATGCGCCACCTGCCACGCGCAGGCCGATGGTTTCTCCGACCCCGACCAATTCAGCACGGGCTTCGACGGCGGCCTCACCGGGCGCAACTCGATGGGCCTCTCCGACGCGCGCTTCTACGCCAACGGCCACTTCTTCTGGGACGAGCGCGCCGACACGCTCGAGGACCAAGTGCTCATGCCGATCCAGAACGAGGTGGAGATGGGCCTCACGCTCGAAGAGCTCGAGGCGCGGGTGCAGGCGCAGCCGTACTACCCGGCGCTGTTCGAGCAGGCGTTCGGCGACGACACCATCGACAGCGATCGCATCGCGAGGGCGCTCGCCCAGTACGTGCGCGCGATCGTGTCGTATCGCGCGCCGTACGACGTGGGCATCGCCGCCACCGGCAACCCCGGCGCGCCGTTCCCCAACTACAGCGCGCAAGAGAACGAGGGCAAGGCGATCTTCTTCGGCCCCGCGGGCCGCTGCGCCCCGTGCCACGTGGGCCAGCCCGGCCCCCCGCCCCCGCCCGGCGCCCCGCTGCTCAACACGGCGGTGTTCCTGATGACCGCGCCCGCCAACAACGGCCTCGACGCGGGACCCACCGCCGACGAAGGCGTGGGCGACGTGACCGGCGACCCCATGCAAGCGGGCCTGTTCAAGTCGCCCTCGTTGCGCAACATCGAGCTGACCGCCCCGTACATGCACGACGGCCGCTTCGACACGCTCGAGGAGGTGGTCGAGCACTACGACAACGGCGTGCAGCCGCACCCCAACCTCGACCCGCGCTTGCGCACCCCCGGCGACCAGCCGCAGCAGCTGAACCTCACCGACCCGCAAAAGGCCGCGCTGGTGGCGTTCCTGCGCACGCTCACCGACGAGGCATTGATCGCCGACGAGCGGTTCGTCGATCCGTTCAGCAAGTGAGGGGTCGGTCGGCGGGTCTCGCCGGCCTCAGCGCGGGGTCGACTCGTCCTCGAGGCCGTAGCGCTTGATCTTGTCGTAGAGGGTGCGCACGCCGATGCCGAGCGCGTCGGCCGCGCGGGTGCGGTTGCCGGCGTGGAAGCGCAGGGCCGCCTCGATCGCGTCGCGCTCGAGGTCGACCAGCGGGCGCGGTTCGCTGGGGGTCGGGCCGGGCGCGGGCGCAGGGGCGGGCGCAGGGGCAGGGGCGGGCGGGGCCAGGGTGGCCGCGCCGAGGGCCGGCAAGGTGAGGCCGGGGATCGCCAGGTCGCTGGCGGAGACGTGCTCGCCTTCGGCGAGGATCGCCGCGCGCTCGAGGGCGTTGGCGAGTTCGCGGACGTTGCCGGTCCAGCGGGCGCGGTGGAGCAGGGCGCGCGCGCTGGCGTCGATGCGCAGCGGGCGCCGGCCGAGCGCGGCGCAGGCGCGGGCCAGCAAGCGCTCGGCGAGCGGCTCGATGTCCTCGTGGCGCTCGCGCAGCGGCGGCAGCACGACCGGGAACACGGCGAGGCGGTGGAACAGGTCCTCGCGGAAGCGGCCGGCGGCGATCTCGGCCGGCAGGTCGCGGTTGGTGGCGGCGATCCAGCGCACGTCGGCGCGCAGGGTCTGGCCGCCGCCGACGCGCTCGAAGGTCCGCTCCTGCAGCACGCGCAGCAGCTTGGCCTGCAGGCCGGGGGCCAGCTCGCCGACCTCATCGAGGAAGAAGGTGCCGCCCTGGGCGAGCTCGATGCGGCCGCGTCGACGGGTCGCCGCGCCGGTGAAGGCCCCACGCTCGTGGCCGAACAGCTCGCTCTCCAGCAGGGACTCGGAGAGCGCGGCGCAGTTGACCGCGACGAAGGGGCCGGACTCGCGGCGGCTCCAGCGGTGCACGGCCTGGGCGGCGACCTCCTTGCCGGTCCCGCTCTCGCCGACCAGCAGCACGGTCGCGTCGGTGGCGGCGACCTTGCGCAAAGCGTCGATCACGGGCCGCATGACGGCCGCGCCGTGGCTGAGCTCGGGCTCGTCGCGGCCGACGTAAACCTCGCGAAAGCTGCGCAGGGCCCGGCGCTCGGCGGCGCGGCGGACCAGCAGGCGCAGCTCGGCGAGCGAGCCGAGCGGCTTTTGCAGGTAGTCGAAGGCGCCGAGGCGCATGGCCTCGACGGCGGAGTCGACCCGGCCGTGGGCGGTGATGACGACGACCTCGACCTCGGGCTGGGCCTCGCGCACGCGCCGCAGCAGCTCCATGCCGTCCATGCCGGGCATGCTGAGGTCGGTGAGCACGAGGTCGAAGCCCTCGCGCTCGAGCCGGGCCCAGGCGGCCTCGCCGGAGGCGGCGGCGGCGACCTCGTGGTCGTCGGCGAGGGCCTCGCTCAGGAACTCGCGGATGCCCGCCTCGTCGTCGACCACAAGGATGCGCGCCATCACTTCACCTCCGCGGGGACCGCCGGCAGCCACAACACAAACACCGAGCCGCCGCCCGGCCGGCGCTCGTTCGAGATCTTGCCGCCGTGGAGCTCCACGACCCGCCGCACGACCGCGAGCCCGAGGCCGGTGCCCTCGAGGCGGCCGGTGACGAAGGGCTCGAACAGGCGCGGGCGCATCTCCGAGGGCACGCCGGGGCCGCGGTCGGCGATCGTGAAGCGCAGGCCCTCGCCGTCGTCGGCGACGGTCAACGCGACCTCGGCCGGGGCAGCCCTGGCCTGCAGGGCGTTGCGCACGAGGTTGACCAGGGCCTGCTCGATGCGCATCGCGTCGAAGGTCCAGCGCTCGGGCGCGGCGCCGGCGTCGACGACGACGCGGCCGGGCTCGGTCAGCTCGGCGGCCCGGCGGGCGACCTCGGCCGGCGAGGCGGGGGCCGGGGCGATGCGGTCGGCGCGGGCGAAGTCGAGCAGGGTGTTGGTCAGGCGCTCGAGGCGGACGGCCTCGTCGACGACGCGGTGGGCCTTGGCGTGGCGGCGGGGCTCGTCGATGAGCTGCTCCTCGAGCAGCTGGGCGTGACCTTTGAGGCTGGCGAGCGGGTTTCGGATCTCGTGGGCGAGCACGGCCGAGAGCTCGCCGAGCGCGGCGAGGTGGCGGCGCTCGGCCAGCCGCTGCTCGGCCAGGCGGGCGCGCCGGCGCAGGCGGTGGAACACCCAGGCGCTCAGCAGCAGGGCCGCGGCGACGGCGAGGCTGGCGATCAGGTCGCGACGGGCCCGGTGCTGGAGATCGAGGGCGAGGCGTGGCTCGAACTCGAGCACGATCCGCGCCGGCGCCTTGCCGGCGGCGGGCGCCGGGGCGCCGGGCGGCGGGTGCATCGGCCGGACCAGGCGGGCGAGGCCGGAGCGCATCGGGTCGCCGGCGACGGCGGGCTCGCCCGCGGCCGCCAGCGCCTCGCCGTCGCCGGCCTCGAGCACGACCCGCCGCAGCCCCTGGGCGGCGAGCCCGGGCTGGGCGGCGAGCAGCAGCTCGGGCCGGGGGGGGCCGGGCTGGGCCGGATCTGCCGGCGTCAGCTCGCGCAGGGCGAGGAACAGGCGCTCGCCCTCACCCGCGATCAGGGCCGCGATCAGGGCCATGTCGCCGCGGTAGCTCGACACTGAGGTGCCGACCAGCAGCCCGGCGAGGGCGACGACGACGGCGAAGAAGCCGACCTCGTGCAGGTGCGTGCGCCACTGCATCGGTGGCGCGAGTGTATCCCGGTCGCGCATCGCGGTGGGGGTTACCAAGCGAGCGCCGTGCCGTGGCGTCGCGGTATGGATCTCGCGCAGTTACCGGCGGCGGCGGGGAGGGCCGGCGGATCTGGCCGGCGGAACTCGCCAGGCCCGGGCCCGAGTTCGGGGCGCACCGGCCACGATGATACGTGGGTTCGTCGGCGAGGGGCGGTCTCTGAGCCCGCGACCGCGGCGCCTGCGGCGGGGCCGCGCGCGGGCGCGGCGTCGTCGCTCCGGGGGCGGCGCCCGGCGGGACGGGTGTCCCGGACAGGGGTCCCGGCGGCCCGCGGCCCGGTCGACGGCTGCCAGGCGCGGGCAGAGGATCCGCGTGGCACGACGGCTGCAACCAGGGTGAGGCATGACCCGCCGAATCGCCGCCACCGCCCTCCTCGTTGCCTCGTTCATCCTCGCGCCGGTCGCCAGCCCGGTCGCGCACGCGTTCGACCGGGAGTTCGCGTTCAAGGCGATCGACAAGGACACCATGGAGGTGAGCTTCAAGGCGTGGATGGGCGAGGTGCTCCAGGTCTGCGTGAAGCCCGACGGGGCGGGCGGCGACGTCTGCGACGGGAAGAACAGCGTCGAGACGTTCTGGGTGACGGCGACCCCCTATGGGGCGTGGGACCGAAAGACCAGCCGGATGACCGTCCTCGTCGACGTGCCGAGGTGCGGGAAGTACAAGATCCGGGTGAAGCGCTCGGCGCTCTCGTTCGACACGTCGATGTTCTACATGCCGTGCTGAGCGCGGGAGGCGGCGCGACGCTTATGCGCTCGCTCGCTTCCGTTCGCGCTCGTCAGGCCGACGCCCGCCCCCTCACCTCATCGCGTCGATCGATCACCGTGGTACCTTGCTGGCGTGAGCGACATCGACCCGCGCGAGTTTCGCAGGACGTTCATCAACAAGCTGAGCGTTCAGCCGCTCGACGACGATGATCCGCGCTACGTCGATCCCTACGAGCTGGACGAGCTCGCCGTCGAAGATCCGGTGCGCCTCCTCGCCGAGGCCATCGAGGACGCGCCAGCGCAGAGCGTCCAGCTCTTCTCGGGCTTCCGCGGCACCGGCAAGAGCACCCAGCTCCGGCGCCTCCGCAAGCGCCTCGTCCGCGGCGGCTACGCGGTGCTCCTCATCGACATCGAGGACTACCTCAACACGCAGGTGCCGGTCGACATCGCCGACTTCCTCCTCGCCCTCACGGGCGCCGCTGGTGAGGCTCTCGACGAGCTCCTCGGCCCCGACCGTCAGAAGAGCGCGTGGGACCGCCTCGCCCGCTTCTTCGGCGGCCTCAAGCTCTCCGCCGAGCTCGCGGCCGAGCTGAACCTAGGCCCTGTGGACCTCAAGCTCGCGCTCCGCCAGGACAAGGACTTCCCCACACGCGTCCGTGAGGCCATGACCGGCCGCCTCAGCGCGCTCGTTCGCGAGGTCCGGTCCTTCTTCGAGGAGTCGCTCCAGGCCCTGCCAGCGCGCGAGGGCCGCGCGACCGAGCTCGTGCTCCTCGTCGACTCAGTCGAGCACATCCGCGGCAGCCAAGCCGCCTTGGACTCGCTCGAGTCCCTCTTCGCGATCCAGCACGAGAACCTCCGCATACCGTACGTCCACGTCGTCTACACGGTCCCGCCGTACCTCAAGGTCCGCTCCCCGAACCTCCACGCTCTCTACGACGGCGGCGTGTCGATGCCGATGATCAAGGTCCGCGAGCGCGACGGCTCCTGCCACAAGCGCGGCATCCAGCTCCTGCGCGAGATCGTCGCCGAGCGCGGTGATTGGACCCGGCTCCTCGGCCCTGACAACCAGGCCCTCGATCGCCTCATCCTGCTCTCCGGCGGCTACCTCCGCGACCTCTTCCAGCTCCTCCGCGAGATCATCCGCCGGGCCACCAGCCTGCCTGCCTCACCTGCGGCGCTCGAGTCCGGCATCCGCCAAGTACGCGAGGAGTATACGATGATCGCCGAGCGCGACGTCCTCTGGCTCGACGCGATCCGCACCAGCCACGGCCCTGCGCTCCCCGACGACAAGGCCCTCGTCGACTTCGCCCGCTTCCTCGATACAGGCCGCGTCTTCTGCTACCGCAACGGCGAGGACTGGTACGGCATCCACCCGCTCATCGCCGACCACGTGACCCGAGAGGCCAAGCGCCTCCGCGAGCGCGAGGCCGCGGGTGCCTGAGCAGGGCGAGGCGGCTGAGCGCAGCGACGAGGCCTTCGAGGCCGAGTGGCAGCGCCTGCGCCAGCAGCTCGAGCTCGCCGACGGCTACTGGCTCGGGCTCATCTTCAGCGACGCGCCCGCCCGCGTCGCAGAGCTACACCGACGCGTCCGCGACCACATGATCGCGACCGTAGGTCGGACCGCTCGCCTGATCGAAATCGCCGCCTCGACCCCGGAGGACCTCGCGAGCGCGCTCGATCAGATCCTCAGCGCAGCCCGACAATTTCCGCCGCCGCGCTGCATCTGGCTCGACGCGACAGGCGGCGACGGCGACGGCGCCGCGCGAGGGAGCTGGGAGCAGCTCGCAGCGCGCCTCAACGAGCACCGCGAGACGCTCCGGCGTCACGTCCCCGGAGCGCTCCTCATGGTTGCGCCCGTCGGCGCGCGACGGATCCTCTTCGAGCGAGCCCCGGATCTCTGGTCGACCCGCGACATTGTCGTCGACCTGCCTCCCCCGAGCGCCGAGCTCGACGAGCTCGACGAGCTCGCTGACCTCCCTGAGCTCCCTTGGAGCGACGACTTCGCCCTGCTCGCCCTCACCGACCGCAGCGACTACCAGGACCCCGACTTCGCCCTGCGCGTCGCTGAGAGCCAGCCCCAGGGGGACGAGCGCACCCCTGAATCCTACCTACAGCGCGCCCAGCTCCACCTCCAGGCGGCCGAGCGACTGCTCGCGGCAGAGCGCGGCCGCGAGGCCGCGGAGCAGGCCCACAAGGCGCTCTCGCTGCTCTATCGGGGCGCTGCGCCGCCGCTCGCCGTCATTCGTGCGCTTCATATCCTCGGCGTCTGCGAGGTCGCTGACGGTGACATCGCCGCCGCGCGCGCGCACCTCCACGAGCTGCTTCGGACCGCCCGCGCGGCCCTCGCTCGCGCGGCCCTCCCCGATCCTGCGATCGCCGGAGCCGCCGTGGTCGGCGTACTCCTCCTCTCCACCATCGAGCACCAGCTCGGCCAGCCCAGTGCAGCCATCGACGCAGAGGCGATCGCGCTCGCCGAGGCCGCGTGCGACGCCCCGGCCGCGGACGACGTCTATCGCGTCCTGCTCGCCCAGGCGCTCGTCACCTCGGCGAACACCAAAATTCACAGCGCCCCTGAGGCCGCGCGCTCGCTCTTCCTCCGCGCGCTCGAGATCACCGAGGCGCTACGATCGAGTGACATCGCTCCGCACTTCGCCCGCGCAATCACCGATGTCACCCGCGTCACCACCGATGTCGGCCTCGCCGCCCTCGACCGCCGAAGCGGCGACTTCAACGCCGCGCGCGCTCGCCTCAAGCGTGGGGTCGAGCGGACTCGCCGCACGCTCGACCAATCGCCCGCCGGAGCACCTGCCCGCGCTCGCACCGCGCTTCGGCAGCACCTCGCGCTCCTGCTCATGGAGCTCTCCCGGACGGAGCAGATCGCCGGCTACACCTCCGCCGCCGAGCGCCGCCAAGAGTCCCTCGCGATCATCAAGTCTTTGCTCCCCGATCTCGCCCCACACGAGCGTCCGCGGTGGCGAGCCTCGATCCTCACCTCTGACCGACGTCACCGCCGGCCACCGGCCGCGGACTCATAACGACCAGCCGCGGAGCATCGCCCCTGATGAAGGGTGGGCGCTCAGGTGCGCTCGGCGAGGTACTCGTCCAGGGCGATCGAGGGGCTGTAGCGGCGGCGGCTGACGTGGGCGCCGCTACAGCGGAGGAGGCGCTCCCAGAGGCGGCCCCAGAGCTCGGGATCTTGGCCGTCGCTGTGGGTCTGGAGGAGGAGGATCTCGAGGCCGGCGAGGCCGCTGGGCTGCCAAGGGACGGCAGGGCAGGGGGCGGCGGGGTCGAGGGTGGCGCGGTGGTAGGCGTCGAGCAGGCGCCGGTCGGCGGTCTTGGCCTCTTCGAGGTCGGAGAGCACGATGAGGGTGGTGCGGCCCGGGGAGCGGCGGACGGCGGGCAGGTCGCCGACCTTGGCGAAGAAGGCGAGCAAGGAGGTGGCGGTGGCGGGCGGCGCGGCGGCGATCCGCTCGCTCCAGGCGTCGACGCGGGCGGCGCGCTCGGCGGCGAGGCGGTGGAGGTGGGCGGTGAGCTCGAGCTGGCGGGCGCTGGCGCGGGCGCCGAGGGCCTCCTGGAGCTGCTCGTAGCACTTTTGTTCGAAGAGCGAGCGAGGGCGACAGTCGGGGGCGCAGGGGAGCGGGGGCGGCTGGGCCTGGAGGGCGGGGAGCGCGGGCTCGAGGGGCATGTCGGGGGTGGCGGAGCGATCGGAGCGGTCGGAGATCAGGAGCACGCCGACGCGCTGGTCGAGGGGGCGCGCCCGCGCGAAGTCGCGGGCGGCGGCGAGCTGCTCGTGGGCGACGTCTTGGTTGGAGCCGCTACGATCTAGGCCGATGAGGTAGGTGAGGGCGGGGTCGTCGGGCGCTTCTTCGGGTTGATCGACGGGGAGGAGGTCGATCTGCTGGTAGGCGGGGCCGAGGTTCTTGACGCAAGGAGGGCGCCAGTCGCCGGCGCGGGCGGCGGCGGCGCGATCCTCGAGGCCGCCGTGGAGGAGGGCGAGGCCGCCTAAGGCGGTGAGGGCGAGGAGGAGGCCGCCGAGGGCGGCGAGCAGGGGGGCGCGGCTCATGGGGTGGCTCCGTGGGGGTCGAGGTGGATCTGGGTGATGACGCGGAATTCAGCGCCGGCAGGCGGACCGGCGACGGGCGGCGCGGCGCGCTGGAAGGTGGGCTCGGCGGCGGCGAGATCCGCGTCGGGGTCGTCGTGGCCGAGCACGAGGGCGATCATCTCGTCGAGGGCGGACCAGACGACGATGAGCGCGCCGACGGCGAGCAAGGCGAGCACGATGGGGGCGCCGAGGGCGATGGCGAGGCCCCAGAGGGCGGCGAGCAGGAGGAGGCGAGGGAGGGCGCTGAGGGCGCGCAGGAGGCCGAAGCGGGCGAGGAAGGGGTCGGCTGCGTCGACCAAGAGGCCGCCGGTGTGGGCGACGACCCACGGGACGGCGAGGCCGAAGCCGACGAAGACGATGTTGGAGACGAGCACGGTGGCGCCGGTGAGGCCTTGCTCGGCGAGCAGGAGGCCGCGGGCGACCGCGAGGGCGGCGTCGAAGGCGGAGGCGGCGCCGAGCACGAACCAGCGGAGGGACTTGGCGCCTTCGCCCGCGCGGGCGCGGAGGCGATCGACGACGCCGAGCCAGAGCTCGAGCAGGGTCTTGAAGGCGGCGACGGCGAGGTAGAAGGACCACTCGGCGAGGGCTGGGGAGAGCTGGTCGAGCAGGGGCAGGCGGTAGGGGGGCTCAGGGAAGACGTCACGGAGGAGGAGCACGGTGAGGGCGACGTCGAGCAGGGTGAGGGCGAGGCCCGCGAGCAGGGCGACGCGCTCGCCGCTGCGTAGCGGCTCCTGGCTGTTCTTTTGGTCATTGCTCGAAGACCATGGCCAAAGCGACGTCGAGATCGTACCGAGCAGGTCGCCGGCGCGGAGGAGCGCGCGGCGGGTCCCCTGCTCCCAGAGGCGGCGGAGGCGGGCGAGCAGGGCGCCGGTGATCAGGACGGCGAAGGCGACGGCGACGGCGACGGCGAGCTGGTTCGGCAGCGGCGGCGGCGGATCGGCGGTCAAGACGGAGATCGCGGCGACGGCGAGGGCGGCGAGGCCCGCGAGGGTGAGGGCGCGGGTGCGTTGGGCGGCGCGTCGGCGGGGTGAGGCGGGCGGCGGGGTGAGGTCGAGGGTGGGCTCGGTCTCGGGGGAATTGGCGGGGTGATGCACGGGGTCCTCCAGCGCAGGGACAGGGGTGAGCGCGACGATCGAGGCGCCGATGGCCTCAGCCCTCCCGCGCGCACGGGCGGGCTCAGGCCCGCGGATCGACGCGGGGTGCGAGCGTGGATCTTCACGCGTGAGCGGGCCGGGACATTCCACGCCGCGTCGGCGCGCCCTCTTCCTGCTTCACCTCAGCCGGCGGGCCGGGCCCTAAAATCCCCACCAGAGGCCGCCGGCGAGGGCGAGCGCGCCGGCGAGGGCGAGCCAGAGCTGGAGCGTCCAGGTGCCGCGCAGCCACTCGCCATAGGTGACCCCGCCGGCGTGTAAGGAGCCCATGAGGACGGCGGAGGTGGGGGTGATGAGGTTGGTGAAGCCGTCGCCGAGCTGGAAGGCGAGCACGGCGAGCTGCCGGCTGACGCCGAGGAGGTCGGCGAGCGGCGCCATGATCGGCATCGTCAGGGCGGCTTGGCCAGAGCCCGAGGGCACGAGCACGTTGAGGCCGCTCTGGAAGGCGAACATGCCGAGCAGCGAGGTGTAGGCGGCCGATCCCTCCATCGCGGCGGCGGCGGCGGCGAGCAGCGGGTCGAGCGCGCGCAGCTGGCCGGCGAGCTCGACGGCGCCGCGCGCGGCCGCGACGACGAGCACGGCGGGCAAGAGCGAAGCTGCCCCTTCGGTCAGGGCCTCGCCGATCGTGTGGCTGTTCATGCGCGCGGCGAGGCCGGCGGCGACGCCGAGGCCGACGAAGATCCCCGCGATCTCGACGACGTACCAGCTCCACAGCCAGATCCCGGCGCCGACGAGGGCGATCGAGCCGATGAAGAGCGCGAGCACGGCGGCTTGGCGGCGCGGGCTCACGGGGCTCGCGGGCGCGGGGTCGTCGGCGGTGAGCGGCTCCGCCGGCGATGAAGGGCGCCGCGAGCGGCGGGCGAGGCGGATCGTGAAGAGGACGCCGAGCGCGGTGAGGCCGGCCCAGACGAGGGTGCGGTAGCCCCAGCCGGACATCGGCGGCAGGCCGGCGATCGCCTGCGCGAGGCCGACGGTGAAGGGGTTGAGCATCGCCCCGGCAAAGCCCATGCCGGCGCCGATCAGCGGGACCGCGACGGCGATGATCGGCGCGTAGCCGAGGCCGCGGATCACCGGCGCGAGCACCAGCACGAAGGGGATCACCTCCTCGCTCATGCCGAAGACAGCGCCGCTGGCCGAGAAGAGGAGCATCAGCGCGGGGATGAAGAGGGACTCGCGCCCGCGCAGGCGGCGGACAGCGCCGCGGATCGCCGCCTCGAGCGCGCCGCTGCGCTCGACCACCCGGAAGGCGCCGCCGACCGCGAGCAGGAAGCCGACGATCTCGGCGCTGGCGACGAGCCCGCGCACCGGCGCGGTCAACAGCGCCAGGATGAGCGCCCAGCCGCGCGGGCCGGCGGGCGCGCCCTCATGCGAGACGAAGCTGCCAGGGATCACGCGCCCGCCTGCGTCGCGCGCGAAGGACCCCTCGGGCAGCCACAGCCCCAGGAGCGCGACGAGGCAGAGCAGCCCGAAGATCAGCGCCAGCGTGTGGGGCAGCCGCGGCCCAGGCTCCGGCGATCCCGCTCGCACGACAGGCACCTAGCCGATGCGATTTTTGTTGTCAACGCGGCGGGGCTTTGACTACCAAGGGAGCTCCCCGACAAGGAGTCCTCGATGTCCTACGTGACGCCTCAAGAAAAAATGATCCGACGCCCGCTCGCCCTGATCCTCTGCTTCGCCTTCGCCTGCGCTCCAGGCGTCGATGATGACAGCGGCGCCGAGACGACGAGCTCCGCGACCAACACGACGTCGACCAGCACCACCGCCGATCCGACGGCCGGGGGCTCGACGACGACGACGACGACGGACCCCACCGCGACGACCGGCGAGACCGACGCGGGGACGAGCACGACCACCGGCGCGGGCGGCATGTGCGATCCGCAGGCGCAGGACTGCCCCGAGGGCGAGAAGTGCACGTTCTACCGCGACGTCGCCAACCCCAACGGCGCCAACCGCTGCGTGCCGGTCGTCGGCGACGGGCAGATCGGCGACGTCTGCATGATCCTCAACGATGACACCGACACCTGCGCGAAGGGGCTCTTCTGCTGGGGCACCGAGCCGGACGACGCGCCGGGGGTTTGTACAGAGATGTGCGACTCCCGCGAGCAGTGCTCCTCGGGTGATCCGTGCACGATCACCAACGGCGGCGCGCTGCCGCTGTGCCTGCCCAAGTGCGACCCGCTGGCGCCGGTGTGCCCCGTCGGTTGGGCGTGTTATGACGACTGGGATTTTTCAGACTACTGGTTCTGCGACCGCGATAAGTCCGGCGATCAAGGCAAACACGGCGACGGCTGCGCGACGATCAACGGCTGCGACCCCGGGCTGATCTGCGCGGTCGCGGATACGGTCGACAGCGAGACCTGCCTCCAGTCCGGCTCCGATGGCTGCTGCGCGGTCGTCTGTGACCTCACGGAGGAGGTCGTCTGCCCCGGCGAGAAGGAGAAGTGTATCTCGAAATACACCGACGACCCGCCGCTCGAGTACATGAACGTGGGGCAGTGCGCGATCCCTCAATAGTCGGGGCGCGTGTCCGCGCGCAGATCACTGCGACAGGGGCTGCTCCGCCGCGATGTCGGCGACGGAGCGGCCTCGAAGGTCCTTGACCCAAATGTTCATGTCCTCATAGGCGCCATAAATGTCGCAGTTGTTGATCAGTCGGCCATTGTACATATAGTCCAGGATGTAGAACACCCGGTTCATCCCGAAGGAGCGCGCGCGGGCCATGGTGTACGCGCAGATGTACTCGCGGCGCCGCAGCTCCTCTTCGAGGAAGAGTAAGATGTGGGACATCAAACCGCGGCCGCGCGCCTCTTTTCGGGTCGCGCAGTCGGTCAGCTCCGCCGCCCGCTGCTCGGGGTGCAGCTCGGCGCTCGCCGCGGCGACCACCGCCCCCGCCTCGTCGACGCACACCGCGAAGATCGACTCCTTCTGGAAGACGTGCTCCAAGTAGCTCGCGTGCTTCAGCGGCGACGGATAGGACTCGAAGATCTCAGCGTACAGCGCCAACAAGCTCGGCACGTCGCCCGGCCGCGCGAGCCGCGCTTGGTAGCCCTCCGCGAGTCGGCGGGGCCCCTTCGCCGGGTATGCGTCGGTGATCTGCTCGATCAGTAGCGTCTCCTCCATCAACCCCGGCGAGGCCAGACGCTCCTGCGAGCGGAACTTGGAGACCACGAACGCGTCCGCCCCCGCGTGGTAGTGCTTGAGCACCGCCTCCAGCGTGTAGCCGAAGCGCAGGAACTCCTGCCAGTCGTCCGAGCGCGCCATCACGATGATCTTGTCGAAGCCGTTGGCGTCGGCGAGCGCCCGCAGGCTCAGCACCAGCGGCCGAACCGGCGCGGCCTGGTAGTCTTGAACCCGGATCCGTTGGTTGTATTGGTCCAGGAAAAGGCGCGCCGAATAACCATCCCCCTGGACCGCGTGCTCGAGCCCGTAGACCACCCCGTACACTGTCACGATCTGCCCGTCGCCCAAGGTCAGCTCCACCACCCCCAGCGGCGCCCTCGCCTTCGTCGGCCGGGGCTTGGTGTCGGCGACGAGGGCGGGCGGAGTAGGCCGGAGCGCCGCGACGTCTGTGTCGCTGTTGATCGCTCGTTTGGCTGCGGTCATGAAGCGGGGCGTACCTCACAAATCGCAGCAGATCAAGCCCGTATCGGCGCGCTTGTGCGTATGGACACGCCGACCGCGGCTCAGAGGGTGCGGGGGGCGGCGGGATCGGCGCCGGCTTCGGCCATGGCGCGGTGGGCCCGGTGCTCAAAGATACACCAATTGTTGGAGCCGAGGCGGATCCGGTGGCCGGTCTTGTAGTTAGGGGCGAAGCGGGGGTCGTGCACGATGATGCGCGAGCCGGCCATGGTGGGGCGATCGCAATTGCCGGCGACGATCAGGACCATGTAGGCGGGCATCTGGTCGAAGATCCGGTCGGCGAAGGGCTTGCCGAGCTTTTGGGTGTAACCACCGGGGAGCTTGGAGATGACGGGGTCGACGAGGCCGAGGGTGTCGAGCAGGGGATAGTTGGTGCGGTAGCCGACGAGGCCGATGTCGCCGATGGCGATCTTGCCGGGGGGTTGCTGCTCCAACCATTCGGAGGCGGCGCCGGCGGTGCGCATGTGGGCGCGATACTCCTGCTCGACGAAGCGGGCGTGGGACTTTTTGAGGTTCTTGACGCGGTGGTTCGTGTAAAAGCCGCCGAGCGCGAGCATGACGAGGAGGAGGAAGAGGCCGCGCAGCTCCAAGATCCGGCGGATCCCGAGGCCGATGAGCAGGAAGAAGAAGGGCTCGATCGGGGCGACGAAGCGGTGATGCGGCATCCAGTCGCCGCCGACGAGCACGATGTAGGCGCCGAATAGGACGGCGATGAGGGCGCAGGCGATGGCCTCGCGCGAGCGGCGGGCGAGGCCGACGGCGAGGCCAGGCAGGGCGAAGAGGGCGATGTAGCCGAGGAACTCGAGGTAGCCGCGCATGTAGCCGCTGCCGCCCCTGAGCTGGCGGCTGAGGTCGCCGGTCTTTGCATAGAGCGTGGCCGGCAGCCAATCTCCATAATAATAGCGGCGCCAGAGGAGGTGGAGGGCGATCGGGGCGACGAATAAGGCGCCGCGGAGGAGGTTACGCGGGGAGACGAAGCGGCGGCCGAGGGTGAGCATGGCCAGGCCGAGGAAGAGGGGCGCCTCGGGGCGGGTGAGGCCGGCGGCGGCGAAGATGAGGCCAGACCAGGGGAAGGCGCGCTCTCGGTCCTCCTCGCGGTAGAGCTGATAGACGCCGCCGAGCACGAGCAGGGTGAAAAAGCCGGTCTCGAGGCCGAAGACGCTGTATCCCGCGAGTAAGGTGGAGGTGGCGAGCAGCCAGGTGGCGACGCACGGGATCAGGCCGAATGGGAGGAGGCGGGCGGCGAAGAAGTAGGTGACGATGAGGACGCCAAAGGCGCTGGCGGCGCCCATGACCTTGGACATCAGCACCGGATCGAGGCCGAGGGCGGCCTGGAGGCCGAGCAGGAGGGTCCAGAGGAAATTGGTATAACCCTCGATCCGCTCGCCGGCGTTGTAAACGAGGCCGAGGCCGTCCGCGAGGTTGTGCGAGTACCGAAAGGAGATGTAGGCGTCGTCGATGGTGAAGGAGGCGAAGCCCCACAAATTCACGGCGAGGATGACCAGCGGGACGCCGAGGCCGAGCAGGAGGTGCAGGCGCGGGCTGGGCCGGGCGACCCGCAACCAGCTCCGGAGGCGGTAGAGGGGGCGTAGGGCGTTGTCGGGGCTCTGGGGCGCGGCGGCCAAGGGAGCGGGACGTTAACACATGGCCAGGCCAGGGCGGTAGCGCCCAGCGCGGGGCTCGCGCCAGCGGCGCTCGATCACGCGCGGAGCCGGCCGAGGGAGGTGGAGGCGGTGGGGTTTTGGAGGGCGGCCTCCTGCGCCTCAGCGACGCGGCGGCTGGCGCGGAGGGCTCGTGTGAGCTCGCTGGCGTCTTCGCTGAGGGCGATGAGGCGGTCGCCTGGTCGGAGGACCAGGGCGAGATCGGGGTTGAGCAGGAGCGACTCGGGGCCCGCGGCGGCGGGGCGGGTGATACCCAGGGGGATGATCCCGTGGGGGGCCTCGAGGGCGTAGAGGGTGCGGCGGACGAGGCGCCAGGTCTTGCCTAAGAGCCAGGTTGGCGGGTCGACGGTGTAGATCTCGGCGTTGTCGTCGCGGAAGGAGACGACGCTGGTGAAGAAATCGGCGAAGTGCGGGTCAGTGGCGGCGCGGGCGAGCCAGGTGTGGGCGAGGTCGCGGGCGTTGAGCGGGGTGAGCCAGGCGCGGAAGGGATCAAAGAGGGCGCCCGCGGCGTCGTCGCTGGTCTCGACGAGGGTGCGCGGTAAGGCGATGGCGCTGGGCTCGAGGCGATCCCCGGCGATCGCGGGGCGGTTGGTGGTGGCGAGCACGCCGTGATCGCGGCGAGCGGCGAGGGCGCAGGCGTGGTGGACGGCGCGGGCGATCCGCAAGGGGTGGAAGATCTCGGCCTCGCGGGTGGCGCCGCCCTCGAGGATGATGACGCGGGCGGCGCGGCTCAGGCGCAGGCCGACGAGGTTCTCCGGCACCTCGGGGTTCTCTTGATGGATGGTGAGCGACTTGACGCGGGCGAGCTGGAGGCGGACGCGCCTCGGCAAGGACTCGCTGACCATGACGTGGATCGGCCGGTGCTGGGCGGGGCCAGGGCTGCGCAAGAGGCGGATGAGGGGGAGCATGTCCTCTCGGAAGTTGAGCACGACCAGGTGGCCGCGCAGGCGCTGGAAGAGGCGGGTCTGATCCTGGGCGAAGATGTTGGTGAGCGCGGCGGTGAACCAAGCGAGCAGGCCGAGGCCGAAGATGGTGGCGGCGGCGCCGACGAAGCGGGCGGTGCTGCTCTTGATCGTCTCGGTGCTGAAGTTGCCGGTCGCGAGGGTGTTCATCTCCCAGAAGGAGTCGTTGAGGGTGCGTAGCCTGGCGTTCGAGTCATGTTCGATGAGCCAGACGATGAAGGTGGAGATGCCGACGATGAGGGCGAAGCCGGCGAAGGGGACGAGCGGGTTGGAGAGGTGTCCCTCGATGCCCACGCCGAAGCGGCGGAGCAGGCCGCGGCGGCGCAGCCAGCGGCGCAGGAGGAGGCCGGCGAGCAGGGCGAGGGCGAGGACGAGCGCGACCTTGAGCCCGCCGCGCCAGCGCGCCTCAGACTCGCGGGCGGCGGCGAGGGGGTGGAGGGGGATCGGCTCGCTCTCGGCGAAGCCGCGGGCGCGCAGCTCGAGCTTGTGCGCGGGGTCGTGGGCGATCGCGCGCAGGCCGTCGAGCAAGGCGGGGACGGCGGCGTCGACCCGCTGCTGGTGAGCGAGGGCGAGGGCGGGGTCGCGCGGGCGGGCGCTGAGCAGGACGGTGGTGACGCAGACGGTGGGGACGGCGAAGTCGAGGCCGTGGTAGGTGCGGGGCTCGATCGGGCAGATCCGATAATATGGGTAGCCGTCGATGAGGCGATCCAGCACGTCCTCGGGGAGCGGGTTGACGGTGGCGAGGCCCGAGGCGACGACGGCGGCGATGTCAGGATCTCCGCGCTCGGTGGTCCGCAGCATCATGAGGAGCCGCTGCTCGCGCAGGGCGGTGAGGGCGTCGTCGCTGCTCCCAGCGAAGAGGTTGAGGTCGTCGACGGTGTAGCCGGCGGCGCCGACGAGCACCTTGGCGGTCTCGTAGGAGCCCGAGCCCCGCTTGCCGAGGTAGATCGGGCGATCGCCGATCGCGTCGAAGCTGTCGAGCCGAACTGGCCTGCGGACCAGCATGTGCACGGCGCCGTCGCTGAGGGCGCTGATCAGCTGGAGATCGGCGCGGCGGGCGTCCTCGGCCGTGAGGGCGCACATCCAGCCGCCGGTGGCGGGGGCGCCTTCGTCGCTGAGACCGACGTCGCTGTGGCCGGCGTTGTAGGCCTCGGCGGCGACGTCGTACTGGACGAGGGCGACGTCGAGCTCGCCGCGGAGCAGGCCGCGGATGTTGTCGCAGGAGCCCTTGGTGTGGGCGACCTCGAGGCGGAGCGGGGGGCGGGCGGCCTCGGCGGCGCGGGCGAGGTCCTCGCCGAGCAGGGCGAAGCCGCCGCCCTTGGCGCCGGCGCCGAAGCGCAAGGGCGCCGGCTCACCGGCGTCGGCGGCGACGGCGAGGAGGAGGACGCAGAGGGCGGCGGCGATCGACGCGAGGGCTCGGCTCAGGCGAGCCGCGTCGCTTCGTCGTCGCGATAAAAAATTGTCAGGCGACATCGGTGAGCTCGGCGGTGGTGAGGGCGAGCAAGCAGGCGACCTCGGCGAGGCTATAACCTGGCCCAGGGTTCAGGCGGAGGCCGGCGCCCGCTCCAGCGCCGTCAAAGACGCCGATGAGGGTGAGGGGCTCGCCGTCGGGGGCCTCCTCGAGGGCGAGGGTGGCGGCGCGGAAGGTGGCGGCGCGGAGGTGGGCAGGGACAGGGATGGTGAGGACGCGGACCCGGCCGTGGAGGAGGCCGAGGATGAAGCGGAAGACGGCGAGGTCGACGCAGGCGTGGGCGAAGAGGGCGGCGCGGAGGAAGCCGGGATAAAAGATGGTGGTGACGCCGAGGCCGGCGAACTCGAAGCTGGCCTCAGGATCTTCGATGGCGACGACGACGGCTGGCCCCTTGAGGGCGCCGCAGGCGCGGCGGATCGCGGCGCAGATGAGCCGCGAATTGGCGTCGACTTCGCCCCCCGCGTGGCGCGGTAGGACGATGACGGCGCGGGCGGCGGTGACGGCGGCTCGGTCGGCGAGCAGGGCGGTGTAGTGTTCGAGGCCGCGGTCGATGGCGCCTTGGAGGTAGGTCGCGCGGCCAGCGAGGTGCGGCTCGATCTCCGCAGGCGCGGCGGCGCCGACGCAGAGGAGATCGAGGCGGGGGCCGTCGTTGAGGCGGTGGAGGGCGCTTAAGAGGCCCTCGGCGGCGGGGTCGTAGTTGAGGACGATGACGCGCGCGGGCGCTTCTGTGGGGGCCGGGAGCAACGGGCGGACGATCGCGTCACCTCAAAAGAGTGTCAAGCGCAGGTGCAGCGGGGCGCTCGGGGCGATGCTACCCTCGCGCGGCGCCGTGCCCGTGCTGAGCGACGAGATCCTGTTGGTGTTGGCGGCGATCGTGTCGTTCGTGGTGACGTACGTGGGTACGTCGGTGGGGCTGGTGCTGGGGCACCTGCGGCTGGCGCTGCTGGTGGCGTGGCTGGGGCCCGTGGTGGGCGCAGGATCGAGCCTGGCGGTGTCGAGCGTGGGCGCGCTGATCGGGGCGCTGCACCACGGTCGCGAGGGGCGGATCGAGGCGCGGCTGCTGCTGTCCCTTGGGGCACCTTCGGCGGCAGCGGCGTTCGTGACGGCGAGCTTGGCGCCGCGGGTGGACCCGCGATGGATCAAAGGGGCGATCGCGGCGGCGCTGGTGGCGGCAGGTGGATCGATGCTGCATAAGCAGTTGCAGGCGCGATCACGCGCGCGCGCGGTGAAGGCGGGGGAGGCGGCAGCGCCGCGGAGCGCGAGCGCGGAGTCAGCGGCCTCGGTGAAGGTGATCGGCTGGCGAGCGCTGAGCCGTGAAGCGGCGATGGGGGCGATCTTCGGGGCCGTGTCGGGGTTGGTGGGGCTGCTGCTGGGGACGCTGCGCCTGCCGATCTTGATGCGGCTCGCACAATCCCCGCGGTCGGCGATCGGGACGAATATGGCGATCGGAGCGCTGACGGGGGCGACGGCCGGGATCGCGGCGGTGCGCGAAGGGAGCGTGGATCTGCTGGCGTTCGCGGCGCTGGCGCCCGTGACGACGGCCGCTGCTTGGCTGGGGGCGCGCGCGACAGGACGGCTGGATCGCGGGGCGCTGGAGGTGAGGATCGCCTTGATCTTGATCGCGACCGGGGTGTGGATGGGGGGGCGGCTGATCGGGTGAGCGGTTGATTGGGTGTGTGGGTTAAGACTGAGGCGGGGCGGGTCTTGGGTGGGTGCGGGGGCCTGGGGGGCGGCGGCGAGATCAGAGCACCTCGATGAGCCGCGGGTCGCAGATCCGGTGCAGAAATTTCGTGATGGCGGATAGGTTCGACTGTGGCAGCCTGCGGCCACCGATGAGCGTCGCATTCGTCACTTTCCTCGCCCTCCAGGGCGCTGTGGGGCCAGTCGACGGCGAAAGTGCCGAGCCGGAGGCGGCGGTCGCAGCGCCTACACCGGCCCCGGCTCCGCAAGCCGCGGAGCCGGCTGTGGTCGCTGCGCAGCCGGTGGTCGAGGCGCAGCCGGTGACGCGGGCGCCTGGCACGTTCAGTGCTGCGCAGATCGGCTGGATCAATCGCCGATGGTCCGGGGTGGGTGTTGGTTATGATAATGGGATCTGGGGCGGAAAATTTGGCCAATCGATCAAGGTGATGATCCCGTTCGGGCGCGATGTCGGGCGCTTCGTCGGCCTTCGTGTGCGCGGCGCGATGGTCCACCACGTGGATGATGCGATGGACCAATTCGACCCGGTGATCAACGCAGGGGTGGAGTTCATCGGGCGCTCTCCGGTGTGGTGGGGGGTGCTGCGGGTGTACGGGGGCGGCGGCGCGTGGGCCGGGATCCGCCCGAATCCGACGAGCCTGGGCGCGCAGTACCGGATCGGCGGAGGGGGCTTCTTCGGCTTCGAGGCCTTCGCGGCGCACTTTATGGCGTTTACGCTGGAGGTCGGCGGGCAGGCGCCCGGCCACGGGCTGGGGATCGATGGGGGCGGGAGCGTGATGGGCGGGATGATGTTCTACTTCGGGCAGAATGAGGCGCGCTGGGGTCAAGTTCGGTGAAGCGAGGCGGTCTTTGGGGGGCGTGCGGGGGCCCTGGGAGGGCCTCGTCGCGCTCGATGTGGTCCCGAGGGTCCGCTGAATAGATCGCTCCTCGGGTTCAGGTGAGTTGGGCGCTGATCTCGGCGGCGGCGGCTTCGAGGCGTTGGCGGCGGGCTCGGGCGCGGAGGTGGAGGTAAGCGACGGCGGTGAGGATGGCTCCGAGGCTGAACCATAGGGCCTCGAGGGCGCGCTGGAGGAGGCCGCGGAGAGGGGCGGTGTGGACGGCGCCGGCGAGCAGGCCGAGGACGGCGATGAGGAGGAAGAGCTTGAGGCGGCTCTTCAAAACTGTGAGGCGGAGGTCGTGGGTGAGCTCGGCGCTGGCGGCGAGGGCGCGGAGCGGGCCGGCTCGCTCGCAGAGGGCGATGACCGGGGCGAGGGCGTAGGAGGAGGAGATCCCTAGGGCGATGACGACGCCGGCGAAGAGGACGAGGGTGGCGAACTCGCCAGCGTGATCAGCAGCGAGCAGGGCGAGGGCGAGGATCGTGAGCCAGGCGAGGGTGCGGAGGAGGATCGCGGCGGCGATCGCGGGCAGACGCGTGAGCGCGGTGAGGAGGAGCCGGAGGGCGCTGGTGCGCTGGCCAGCGAGGGTGTGCATGACAAGCACGAGCAGGAGGGCCTCGGCGAGCAGGCTCGCGACGAGGGGCACGAGGGTGAGGAGGAGATGCGGGGCCGTCGGGAGATCGTCGGGGAGGGGGTGGTCGGCGAGCCACCAGGAGGGCGCGAGGGCGCAGAGGCCGAGAAATAGCGCGCTGCAGGGGCGGGCGCGGAAGATCTGGAAGGTGCCGGCGACCCAGGCGTTGCTGTCGAGGCGGGGGCGGCCGCGGAGAGAGACGATCCGGGAGGGGAGCTCACGAGGGCGGGGCACGCGGCGATGGTACTCCTTGATGGCCTCCAGCGGCGCGCAGGTCGCGGGAGCTAGGGTACTCTCGGGCCATGAACTCCGACCAGGTTGCCCTTTGTGAACGTCGACGCGCCGCTGTTGTGGTTGAAGCTGCTCCGGGCGGGAGCCGCCGCGAGGGGCGCGACGACAGGCCGCTCCGCTCGCTCGGGCCTGTGTTCTTTTTTTTAGCGGGGCTGGTCGGGGCGCAGGGTTGTGGGGGCGCGGGCGCTCCTGCGGGCGCGGCGGACGCGGCTGGGGGGGCGGCTCCAGCTTCGACGGCTTCGGCGGCGCCAGCGGCCCCAGCGGCGCCAGCGGCCCCAGCGGCGCCAGCGGCGGATCAGCCGTTCGCGACGCCGAACGCGCCGCCGCCGCCGCCGCCGCCAGGGGCGCTGCTGCAGGCGAAGCCGCCGCTGTTCGTGCAGATCTGCGGGGCAGAGGCGCCGTGCCCGTCGCTGCTGCAACCAGCAGGGGAGGTGCACTGTCGGGACCTGAAGATGGGCGACTACGGGTCAGGGTGGCGGCTGCCCGACCTGGAGGAGGCGAAGCGCTTCGGCCGCTTGGCAGGGCTGGAGGGGCGCGAGGGCTATCACTGGACCCGCACGGCGTACGCCGAGGATCCGAAGCAGGCGTGGATCGTCGACCCGGCAGACGGCGGGCCGCCGACGACGATCCCGCGAGACCGCAAGCCGTTCACCGTGCGCTGCGTGTTTGAGCCGTAAGCGCGGCGGCGCGACCCTCAAGAAGAGAGGTGCGGCGCTGGCGGATCCGGGATAGGCTGACGGGCGTGCGACGGTCGGCCTTGCTCGTGTTCTTGTGCGCTTGTGGACCTGGACCAGGGGTGAGCGCGACGGGCTCGTCGACGAGCGGGGCGACGACTGAACCTGACTCTTCGACCAGCGACGGTACGACCGGCTGTGAGCGCAGCTCAGAGTGTATGGGCGACACCGACGCGGTGGTGATCTGCGTGGCAGAGTACGCCAGCGATACGCTGGGTGGGTCGCGCTCGGAGGGGCGCTGCGTGGACGCGTCGGAGTGTATCGCGCGGCTCGATCTCGCGCGCTGGTGCTTCGACCATGCAGGCTGCTGCGAGGGGCTGCGCTGCCGCAGCGCCGACGGGATCTGCGAGGAGCCAGAGCTGGGGCAAGATACGTCCTCAGGCGGCGAGTCCTCGTCGAGCGGCGAGGATACCGCAGACTCGACGAGCACGGACGACTCGACGAGCGACACGGCTGGTACAGGCGACTCGACGAGCGACACGGCTGGTACAGGCGACTCGACGAGCGCTTGATGGTTCGAGCGCGGCGGGTCCGCTCAAACCCCTCATGCAAATCCCCTCGGGTAGAGCCGAGGTGGGTGGGTCACCCGGCGTCGGCGGTCGGGTCTACGAGAGCTTCGGCCCAGAGGGCGCCGCGGAGCTGGCCGACGTCGTAGCCGGTGGCGGCGTCGCCGGGGTAACGGGCTTCGAGGTGGGCTTTGACGTCGCGATCGATGTTCTCCTTGGGGCCGTGGCAGCTGAGGCAGGGCGGCTCGATGGCGATCGGGAGGATGACGCGGGCGACTGGGCCGGCTTCGCTGTCGGTGATCTGCCGGAGAGGGGCGGCGGCGCTGGCTGGGGCGCCGTCGGCGGCGCGGAGCCAGGCGTCTACCCAAGGGGTAGGGGCGTTGCCGGGGCTCCGCAGGCGGAGCGAGGCGCGGCCGACTTTGAGGCCGAGCTCGTCGGCGATCTCGGCGGTGAGCCGCTGGGCTTCGTCGGCGCAGACCTCGGTGGCGCCGGCGGGGGTGGTGGTCGCGAGCGCGCCCTGGAGGCGCTCGCGCAGGGTGCCGCCGAGGCGCCGCGCTGCCCCTTCGGCGCGAACCAGGGCGTCGCGCTCGGCGGCGCTGGCGGGCTCTCGACCGGCGGGCTGCGGGGTCGCGGCGGCGGTAGGTTGCGGGGCGGCGGCGGCGGTGGGTTGCGGGGCGGCGGCGGCGGTGGGTTGCGGGGCGGCGGCCGGCGCTGGAGGAGGGGGCTCACCGCAGGCGAGGGCGAGGGCGAGGGGGACGAGGGTGAAGAGAGGGAGGGGGCGTTGACTCATGGTCGTGGTCGGCATCGCGCGTCCTGGCGGCCTCGTTAGAAGCGGGCCTCGAGCTCGAGGAAGAGGCGGTTCTCGGGGGAGGGGCGGCGGGTCATGGTGCTCGCGCGCTTGTCGAAGTAGGCGTAGAGGTCGTAGCGGACCTGGACCAAGAATTTGCGGTTCCAGAGGTAACCGACGCTCAGGTAGGACCAGAGGGAGTGCTCGAGATAGGTGTCGTCGCTGGTGTCCTCGAAGAGGTAGCGGACGCGGGCGCGGATCCGGAGAGGATCGATGGGGCGGGTGTTGACGGTGAGCCAGGCCTGAGAGTCTTGGCGGAATCGATCGGGGTAGCGGCTGTCGTCGATCCAGCGGTGCTGGTAGCGAGGGGTGATGGTGACGCGGCGGTGGGGGATGATCTTGAGGACGATGTTGGCGCGGAGCTGCTCGCCGCGGCAGCGGGGCGGCTCGGCCATCTCGAGGCCAGGCAGGGGGAGATCCTCAAAATCGTCGTCGCCGTTGGCGAGGGTGGAGGCGGTGGGGTCGCCGCCGAAGCACTGGCCGCGGCCGCTGCTGCCGAGGTCTTTGTCTTGGTATTGCATCCAGAGGGCGGGGATGAAGCGGCGGCTGACTTGATAGTCGCCGCGGAAGTAATAAATGAGCTGGCGACCGCCGGTGCTGGGGGACTGCCAGAGGTTGAGGTAGGTGCGGATGTTGGCGCGCTTCTCCAAGAAACGGGTCTGGTAGAGGACGCGGCCGCCGAGCTCGTCGCGGGCGCGGCTACCCTCATACACGTCGGGGGAGGAGAGGGGGCGGGCGTAGGGGTTGGCGTAGTCGGTGCTGTAATAGCGGACGATGGTCTCGATCTGGTGGGCGTTCTTGTCGCCCCAGGTGGCGGCGTGGCGGATGAGGCCGGCGAAGCCGCCGCCGGCGAGCTCCGGGGTGACGCGGTTCATGGAGTCGAAGCTGCGGGTGACCTCGGCGCTGAGGTCGGACCAGCGGCGACCCCAAGCGCCGTTGACGCCTACCGCGCCGAAGGGGCCGCCGTAGGGGGTTCGGTCCCACTCCTGGAAGTCGAGCTCGGCGCCCTTGACGAGGGAGGTGACGGTCGACCCATACCCGGTGACGCCGACGTGGGTGCGACGATTGACGAAGTAGCTGACGTTGGAGCCGGCGAGCACCTCGCGGTACATACGCGGCAAGGTGGCGAAGCTGAGCGCGGGCGCCGGGGCGAGCAGGTCGTCTTGGCGCTTGAAGAGAGCAGGAGCGGCGCAGGCGGGGTCGTCGTCGTTTCGCGGGTCGTCGCAGGTGTCGCGGTTGTAGAGGCGGTATTGATAGATGTCCTTGTCGATCGCCGAGAACCAGCCGTAGGCCTGCATCCAACCGACGGGCAGATCGAGGCGCTTGAGGCCGAAGGCGGCGCCTTGGAGGGTCTGCTGCCAGCGGAAGTCTGGCGTGATGTAGGTGTTGTTGCCGGCGCAGGGGGAGGCGTCTAACTCGCCGCTGGACTCGCGGCACTCGCCGGTGAGGTCGACGCGGCGAGGGTAGATGTATTGGTCGCGGTAGATGCCGTTGGGGGTGTAATTGCGGGTGTTATCAAAGGTGAGGCGCTGGCCGAAGCCGATCCGGTAGGTGCCGGCGAGCACGGTCCATTTGTCGTCGTCCCACTGGGCGAAGAATTTTGGGAGCCTGGGGGTGGGCCGCCCGACCTCGGCGCTGAGGGCTTCGCGCTGGGGATCCCAGCGGACGTCGCTGGGTTGGAGGCGGTTTAAGACCGCGGCGAAGCCGACGCGGAGGTGGCGGGCGGCCTCGAGCTGGCCGTCGAGGGCCATGGGCGGGGTGAGGCGATCGGCCTGGGAGAAGGCGCTGCGGTAGCGGACGCGGCCGTGGGCGGCGCCTCGGCCGCGGCGGGGGTCGGTGACGAGCAGGAAGGCGGCGATCGACTCGAGGGTCTTGACGTCGAGGACGCCGGCGGCGACCAGCACGGCGGGGTCGGCGATGACGCCGAGCTCCTTGCGTAGGGCGAGGATCGCGTCGACTTGCCCGTAGTTGAGGTTGGGTAAGGTGAAGAGATCTTCGCGGCTGGCGCGGTTGAGGTCGATGCCGCGGCGCATCAGCTCGACGAGGGTTTCATAAGTCTCGCCGGAGATGTCGCCGGTGTTGTTGAGGTCCTGGAGGTCCTCCTCGTCGTCGACGTCGATGAAGATCTCATACGGTGCGGCGGCGGCGAGCGAGGGGCAGAGGCCGACCGCGGCGACTACGAGGCGCGCGGCGAAGGTGCGGGCGAGGTCGGGGCGAGGCGGCGGCATGCTCGGATCGTCTCAGGAGTGCGTGCGGAGGAGGGGCCTGCGGGGTCGTCAATGCTGGCAGGTGGCGACGGCGCAGGCGCCCCAGAGGCCGCGCTCGGCGGCGCGGGCGGCCTCTTCAAGGGCGCGGAATTCATCCGCTCGATCGACGCCGTTGGGCGGGATCACCCAGACGCAGGCGTGGCCGCCCTCGACGAGGGCGCGGTTGACCTCGCCCTCCGGGGTATGTACATAGGCGAGCAGGCGATCGTAGGAGTCGCGGCAATCCTCGTCGTACGCGAGGGCGACGCGCTGGCCCTCGACGAGGGCGCGGTTCGCGGCGGCGGACTCTTTGCCATAACAATCGTCCTTGCCGCCGACGCTCTCGGGGGTGTCGATGAGCAGGTAGCGGACGCGCTCGACGCTGCCGTCGTCCAGCTCGATGTCGATGGTGTCGCCGTCGATGACGCGGGTGACCTCCGCCTGGCTGGGGCCGCACTCGCTGGGTTCGACCTCAGGCAGGCGGGCCTCGCAGGCGAGGGCGAGGGCGAGGGGCGCGAAGGCGCGCAGGGCGCGGGGGCTCAGTTGCATGACAAGTTCTCGGCCTTGGGGGTGCCGAAGTCGCCGTCGCCGTAGGTCTGGGCGGCGACGCACCAGGGGATCGCGTCGGCGTCGTCGTTGAGGGCGGCGTCGGTGGAGAGGGGGTCGAGGGCGCGGCTCTTGCCGGCGGTCTGGGCCTTTGTATAGACGGTGGTGTCGATCACGAGGTCGCCGAGGCCGAGGGTGATCGCGCCGGAGGTGTTGGTGAGGCTGAGGGCGAGGCCGTAGTCGACGGGGGGCAGGCCGCCGTTGAGCAGCGGGTCGGGGTTCTTTGCGAAGAGCAGGTAGGCGCCGGCGCTGGCCTCGAGGCAGGTGGGCGAGCTGAGCGGAGCGGCGCTGGCGAGGCCAGGCTGGTCTTTGGCGATCCGCAGGCCGTTGAGGTCGAGGTCTTTCTTTACGTAGACCTCGATCCACTCGCCGGCGGCGTCGGCGACGAGCTTGGGGTCGGCGAGGAACTCGGTGATGACGAGGTCGCCGACGCCAGGCGGGACGGGGGGGCGTTTGACGTCATCGTCGGGGTCGGTGCAGAGGTTGGGGTCCGGCATGACGCCGCAGGCGGGGTTCTGTTGGCCGGGTGTGCCGAGGTCGCCGAGGCCGTAGGGGTCGGCGGCGTCGCACCAGTCGATGTCGTTGGGGTCGAGGCTGGCGGCGATCCCGGGCTTGCTGGTGGCGTAGCTGACTTGATCGAGGATCTCGTCGGCGAAGCCGGCGAAGAGGTTGCCGCCAGAGTTGACGAGGCTGAAGCCGACGAGGTGATCGACCTGGGGCAGGCCGCCGTTGAGCGCGGGATCGTCGGAGCGGGCGAAGACGAGGTGGTCGCCGGCTTCGACATGTAAACAGGTGGGCGAGGTGAGGGTGGCGTCGACCTTGGGGGGCGTGCGGCCGAGCTGGAGGCCGTTGAGGTCGAAGGGTTGGTTGACGCGCAGCTCGAACCACTCGGCGCTGGCGTCGGGGGCGGCCTTGGGATCCGGCATGTACTCGGTGATGGTGACGGCGCCGGGGGTCGGCGCGACGGGCTCGCGCATCTGGCCGTTGTCGTCGCAGAGGCCGTCGCCGCCGCCGCCGAGATCACAGGTGCCGTTGGCGGCGCCGGGGGTGCCGCGGTCGCCGAGGCCGTAGGTCTCGTTGTCGCTGGCGACGCACCAATTGGCGAGCTCGTCGTTGGCGAGGATGTTCTGTTGGCCAGGGTCGAGGCGCCAGCTCTTACCCGGCTTGGCGGCGGCGTAGGGGGCCTGATCGAGCAAGGGGCCGGGGGTCGTGAGGTCGGCGCCGGGCAGGCTGATCCAGACGAGGCCGGCGCTGTTGCTGAGGGAGAAGCCGAGCTGGGACGCCTCTTTGGGGAGGCCGCCGTTGAGCGCGGGGTCGAGGTCGCGGGCGAGCAGGAGGTGGGTGCCGGCGGCGACGGGCAAGCAGGCGGGATCGTCGGCGCCGAAGACCTGCGCGACCACGCCTTCGGCCTTGCCGAGCATGAGGCGGTTGAGGTCGATGTCGGCGCCGATGTAGAGCTCGAGCCACTCGGCGTCGTCGTCTGGCGCGGCGGCGGGATCGGCCATGATCTCGTTGATCACGACCTCGCCGACCTCGGGGGCGTGGATCTCGCGCCAGACGCCGCCCTCGAGGCACTCGTCCTCGGGCGGTGGTTTGGGGCAGCTCGGGTTGACGGCGCGCGGGGTGCCGAGGTCGCCGAGGCCGTAGGGCGACTGGGCGGGGCAGAAGGCGGCGGGATCGTCGTTGGCTTCGGCGGCGGCGAGCTCTGGGTCGAGGCTGGAGGCGGCGCCGTCGGCGGTGGTGGGGTAGGTGACGGCGTCGATGAGATCGCCGGCGGCGTTGGCGACGAAGAAGCCAGAGGCGGTGTTGTTGAGGGAGAAGGTGAGCTTGACGTCGACGTCGGGCAGGCCGCCGTTGATCGCGGGATCCAGCTCGCGGGCGAGGAGGGCGAATTCGCCCGCGGCGACGGCGACGCAGGCGGGGTTCTTCGCCGGGTCGATGGTCTGAAGGACAGATCCGGGCTCCTTGCCGAGGCCGAGGCCGTTGAGGTCGACGTCGGCGAGGGCGAGCAGCTCGACCCACTCGCCCTTGGTGTCGTCGACGGCCTTGGAGTTGGCGTGGAATTCGTTGATGACGAGCTCGCCGGGGCGAGGCGCGCGGATCGGGCGCAGCTGGTCGCCGTCGTAGCACTGGCCGTCGGGCGGGGGCGGCAAGGGACAGGCGGGGTTGGCGGCGCGGGGGCTGCCGTAGTCGGTCGCGCTGTACAGCTCAGGGGCGTCGCACCACTGGGTCTGATCGTCGTTCTGGGCGGCGCTCGGTTCGAGCGCGCCGGTGAAGGAGCGGGTGTATTTTTGTTTGCTGTCCTGGAAGAGGACCTGGTCGACGATGGTCTTGCCGCACAAGACCTGGACGCGGCCGGAGCTGTTGTTCAGCGCGCCGAGATCGGCGCCGTAGCCGTAGTCGACGTGGGCGGGGGCGGCCCCTTGGAGCACGTCGCCGAGGGTGAAGTACTGGCCCGGCTGGAGCTCGGCGTCGACGGCGATGGTGTGGACCTTCTGGCCGGTGCCGTCGGCCTTGGCGAAGGTGAGCACGACGTCGCGCAGGTTCACGGTGTCGCCGCTGGCGTTGTAGATCTCGAACCACTCGCGGCCGGCGTCGGCGCCGTCAGGGTCGGCCATGATCTCGGTGATCACGAGAGCGCCAGCGTCGAGCTGGGCGACGCAGGTGGGCTCTTCGCCCGCGGTGGCGGAGGTGTCGCCGTCGTCGCCGGCGCAGGCGGCCCCGGCGAGGGCGAGCAGGGCGAGCAAGGAGAGCGGACGGCGGGGATGAGGCGGGCGGCGCTGCATGGTCTTGGGTCCTTCTTCTCGTCGCGAGGCGCGGAGCGGTGGCAGGTCAGAGCAGTGGGGCAGGAGAGGGCAGGGGTTCAGGCGATGGCGCGGGCTCGGGGGCTTCGGTGAGATCGGGCGCGGGTTCGGGGGCGGACGGCGCAGGCTGCTCGGGGGGCGCGTCGACGGTGAGGCCGATCGGCGCGTAGCCGGGCTTGTGGGTGGGCGTGAGCGTGACTTGGCCGGCGAGCTCGACCTGGATCTGCAGCTCGTCGCGCTTCTTGTACTTGTTGTGCCAGCTCGAGACGACGCCGCGCACCTTGATAAATTCGCCGCGGGCGTTGGGGATCCCGGTGGCCTCGAAGACGTCCTTGTCGAAGAAGATGACGGCGAAGTCCTCGCCTTGGCGGCGGGCGAGCATGACCTTGGTCGGGCCGGTGGTGTTTTGGCGGATCTCGGCGACGGCGCCGAAGAGCACGACCTCGCGGCCGAGCAAAGCCTGGAGGCGCTGCGGGGCGTCGTAGTGGGTGAGGGTGATGTGGTCGTCCCTGCCCTCCGACTCGCGCTCAAACGCCTGCACGGCCTCGGCGCGGTAGGTCCACCAGCGCAGGCGCGCGTCGTAGTCGCGGTAGTGCATCTTGCTGGGGTCCCAGATCCCGCGGCCGGCGGCGCGGGCCTCGTCCTGGGCGTCGATCAGCTCTTGGTGGAAGCGGCGGGAGTAGCCGTACTTCATGAAGTAGGGGCTCATACCAGCGCGCACGCACTCGACGTTGTAGTTGAGGCGCTTTCCGTCCTTCTCGACGAAGACGTAGGTGAGGAAGCGGCCGAAGCGGTCGCGCACCTCTTTGGGGTGGTCGCGCTCGAGCTGGACGTAGCGGACGCCCTTAAAGAACGCCTTGGCGAAGGTCTTGGCGTCCTCACCGAGGGGGGTGGGGATCTTGACGGGCGAGCGGGTCTTGGCCTGGGCCTTGACGAGGTAGCTCTCCCAGCCGTTCTCAAAGGCGCGGCGATCTCGCTCGGTCTTGAAGGTCTCCTCGGTGTCGAGGCCGATGAGGCGGTGGCTCTGGTCGAGGCCGTCGACGCGGATGGTGTCGCCGTCGATGACCTTGGTGAGCGGGAATTCGCCGAGGACGAGGGCGCTGCGGTCGAGATCGGCGAGGCCTTGGGTGACGCGCTCGCGGTCGTAGCGGCGACCGTCGCGCGAGGGCTGGGCGCAGGCGCTCAGGCCGGTGGCGGCGAGCAGGCTGAGGCTGAGGAGGAGTCGACGGCTCAAGGACATGGGCGGTTGGCCTCTCCGGGGGTGCCGCGGATCCCTAGCTCGGTGACTGGCTCGCCGGGGGCTGGCGGGGCGTCGTCGGTGCACCAGGCGCCGCCGTCGGGGTCGTCGTTGCGGGCGGCGTCGGGGGGCTGGGCGCCGTCGAGGCTGTAGGTGCCGAGGGCGGGCAGGGCGCGGTAGAAGAGGCCGTCGACGAGCTCGCCGCAGGTGTAAAGATCGATGAAGGCGGCGGCGTAGAGGTCGCCGGGCAGGTCGCCGCTGTAGCTGTAGTCGACGTGCGCCTTGCCCTCGGCGGTGAGGCCGCCGAGGACGACGTATTCGCCTGGCTCTACGGTCAGGTCAGGATCGCGGACCATGAAGCGGTAGTCGCCGGCGCCGGTGAGGCGGCGCAGCTCGATGACGACGCCGCCGAGCTCGATGGGGCGATCGGCGGCGTTGTAGAGCTCGACCCACTGGCCGTAGCTGTCGGCGCCGCTCTGCTTGCCGCGCAGCTCGGTGATCACGAGGTCGCCAGGGAGCAGGTCGGGGCAGACTCGATCGACGGGCTCGCGCGCGCAGGCGAGGAGGGCGAGCGCGGGGGCGAGGAGGGCGAGGCTGATGGTGAGGCGCTTCACGCGGCGAACGAGCCGAGTATACAGAGATGGTCGCCGGCGATTTTTTGCGATCGCGAGGCGCCGCGTGGCGGTCGAGCTCCGCGTCGGGCCCTCGTTTGGCGGCGGAGCGGCTGTGAAGGAGGGCCTGTAAGCGCACGCGATCACTGCGGATCACGGCGATCCGCGGGGGCGAGGGCCGATGAAGACCCGGTCGCGGCTGACTCCAGTTGCGTCGGGGTCGTCGGTCGTTGGTCACACAAAAGTTACACGTCGCGGCGGGGGATCGCGGCTGTGGATAACTCTTGGTCGCTATTGGGGATCAGGCGGCGGGGGGATCGCCGAGGCCGGTGACGTCGAAGTGGTCGGCGTAGCAGGGGTAGCAGACGGGGGCGTAACGATCGTTGCCGCCGAGCTGGATCTGCTCGCCCTCGAGGGAGCCGGCGCCCCCTTCGATCCGGAGGTTGAGGATCGCCTTGCGGTTGCAGTAGTGACAGGTGACCTTGACCTCTTCGATGCTGTCGGCGAGCTCGAGCAGGCGGCGGGAGCCCTCGAAGAGGCGGGTGCGGAAGTCGGTGCGCAGGCCGTAGCAGATCACCGGCATGCCCGGGTCGCGGGTGAGCTGGCGGAGCTGCTCGACGAGGCGGACGCTGAGAAATTGGGCCTCGTCGACCAGCACGCAGTCGACGCCGCGGAAGCCCTCGGGGTCGAGCGCGGTGTCGCGATCGACGAGCAGATCGGCGTGCGCCTCGAGGCCGGCGCGTGAGGCGATCGAGGTGGCGCCGAAGCGGGTGTCGAGGCGCGGCTTGACGAGCAAGACGCGCTTGCCCTGGCTGCGGTAGTTGTGGGCGACCGCGAGCAGGTTGAGGGTCTTGGCCGAGTCCATCGGCCCGTGACGGAAGTAGAGCTTGGCCATGGCGGTCTAGCCGCCGAAGAGGCGATCGCCGGCGTCGCCGAGGCCGGGGCGGATGTAGCCGTTGGCGTCGATGCCGCGGTCGACGCTGGCGGTGAGGATCGGGACGTCAGGGTGGGCGCGGTGGAGGGCGGCGATGCCCTCCGGGGCGGCGACGACGCAGACGTAGGTGGGCGGGCGGCTGAGGCCGATCTCGCGGGTGCGATCGAGGGCGGCGACCGCGGAGCCGCCGGTGGCGAGCATCGGATCGAGCACGTAGACGCGCTCGTCGGGGCGCAAGGAGGCGAGCTTCGAGAGGTAGCAGGTGGGCTTTAAAGTGGCTTCGTCGCGGACGAGGCCGAGGTGGAGGACGCGGGCGTCGGGTACGGCGTCGAGGAAGCCGTCGACGAGGCCGAGGCCGGCGCGGAGGACGGGGACGAGGACGACACCCTCGGCGAGCTCGACGCCGGGGCTGGGCTCCAACGGCGTGTCGACGGTGACGTCGGCGGTGCGCAGGTCGGCGAGGGCGTGGGTGGCGAGCAGGCGGGCGATCCGGCGGATCGCGCCGCGAAACGCCTCGCTGCCGGTGCCGCGCGCCCTCAAGAGGGTGAGATCTCGGCGCACGAGCGGATGGGTGAGCACGTGGACCAACGCTGAGGTGTGGGTCTCCATCGCGGCGGCGACGATCGGTGAAGGTGGCGGCTGAGTCAAGCGGGGGCGGAGCGCGAGCGGCTATCGCGGCGGCGAGGGGCGTGTTAGGACGCCGGGGAAGAGGAGGCTGCTTATGCACCAGCTCGTCGCGGTCGTCGGCTACTTCGTGATCCTTGGGCTCGGTGTGGCGCTGAGCCGCGATCGCAAGGCGATCCGCCCGCGGGTGATCGTCTGGGGGGTGCTGGCGCAGTGGGTGTTGGCGCTGCTCCTCTTAAAAGTGCCGGGCGGCAACGAGGTGCTGCAAGGCGCTTCAGCGGTGGTGTCAGGGGTGCTGAGCCACTCGTTCGCCGGCTCGGGCTTCGTGTACGGCGAGCTGGGCAAGATGGGCGGCGGGGCGACCGGGCTGGGGATCATCTTCGCGTTCCAGGTGCTGCCGACGATCCTCTTCGTCGCGACGCTGTTCGGGGTGCTCTACTACTTGGGCGTGATGCAGCTGATCGTGCGGGTGATGGCGCGCGTGATGGTGCGGCTCTTCGGGGTGAGCGGGGCGGAGGCGCTGGCGGTCGCGGCGAGCGTCTTTATGGGGCAGAGCGAGGCGCCGCTGACGATCCGGCCGTACTTGGCGAAGCTGACCGACTCGGAGCTGTTCTGCGTGGTGGTCGCGGGCATGGCCTCGGTGTCCGGGGCGATCTTGGGGGCGTACGTGATGATCGGCGGGGTGCAGATGGAGCACCTGCTGACGGCGGTGGCGATGACGGCGCCGATCTCGCTGGTGATGGCGAAGGTGATCGTGCCGGAGACGCAGACGCCGGTGACGGCGGGGGTGGTCGCGTCGGCGCCGGTGGACGCGAGCGTGAACGTGCTGGACGCGGCGGCGAACGGCGCGAGCGACGGGCTGAAGCTGGCGGTGAACGTGGGGGCGATGTTGATCGCGTTCATCGCGCTGGTCTCGCTGATCAACGCGGCGCTGGGGCTGCTGACGCTGGGCGGCGAGTCGTTGACGCTGCAACGGATCTTGGGGTGGCTGTGCGCGCCGCTGGCGCTGGCGATGGGGATCCCCTGGGATGAGGCGCAGGCGGTGGGGTCGATCCTGGGGACGCGCACGGTGGTGAACGAGATCGTGGCGTACCAAGAGCTGGCGACGATGAAGGCGACGCTGGCCCCGCGCTCGGTCGCGATCGCGACCTTCGCGGTGTGCGGCTTCGCGAACTTGGGGTCGATCGGCATCCAGATCGGCGGCCTGGGGGCGCTGGTGCCCGAGCGGAAGTCGGACATCGCCCGGATGGGGGTGCTGGCGCTGGTGGCGGCGACCCTCGCGAATTTCACCTCGGCGTGCGTGGCCGGGGCGCTGCTGAGCCCGTAGGAGGACATACGATGTACACACCCTCGATCCCGATCCTCGACTTTCGCCGCTTCCGCGCCGACGTCTCCGGCTTCGCCGCCGACCTGGGCGCCGCCTGGGAGGAGTTCGGCTTCGTGGGGGTGCGCTCGCACGGGATCCCCGACGAGGTGATCGCGGGCGCCTACGCGGCGGTGAAGGAGCTCTTCGCGCTGCCGCGGGCGGTGAAGGAGCGCTACGTGGTGCCGGGCGCGGGCGGGCAGCGCGGCTATACCCCGTTCGGGGTGGAGCACGCGAAGGACAGCGACACGGCCGATCTGAAGGAGTTCTGGCACGTGGGGCGCGAGCTGCCGGCGAGCAGCCCGTGGGCGGGGGCGCTCGACCCGAACGTGTGGCCGCGGGAGGTCGCGGGCTTCCGCGAGCGGACGATGGCGCTGTATCGGGCGCTGGACGGGCTCGGCAACGCGCTGCTGCGGGCGGCGGCGATCCACCTGGGGCTGCCAGGAGGATGGTTTGAGGACAAAGTAGATCACGGCAACAGCGTGCTGCGGCCGATCCACTACCCGCCGATCGTCGGCGAGCCGGCGGGGGTGCGCTCAGGGCGGCACGAGGACATTAATTTGATCACGCTGCTGGTCGGCTCGGGCGAGCCGGGGCTGGAGATCTTGAGCCGCTCGGGGGAGTGGATCCCGGTCGATACGATCCCGGGGACGATCGTGGTGAACGTCGGCGACATCTTGCAGCGCTTGACGAATAAGGTGCTGCGCTCGACGACGCATCGGGTGGTCAACCCGCCGCGGCCGTACTCGGAGCTGCCGCGCTACTCGCTGCCGTTCTTCTTGCACCCGAACGCGGAGATGATGGTGGCGACGCTGCCGCAGTGCGTCTCGCCCGAGCGGCCGGACCTGTTCCCGACGCCGATCTCGGCGGACGCGTTCTTGACGCAGCGGCTGGTGGAGATCGGGCTGCTGTCGCCGAAGGGTTGAGGAAGGGGCGCTTTCGCGCGGGGCCCCGGCAAAGGAGCCTTGACAGCGACGGGATGGGCGGGCTCTGATCGCGCGATGATGACCTGCGGCTCCGCTCCACTTCGCGCTCGATTGTTCTGCTCTTGGGCCTGCGCCGCGGCGCTGGTGGGCGGCTGCGGTGACGACTCCGCCGGCGAGGAGGGCGCGAGCGCGAGCGAGGGATCGTCGTCGAGCTCGAGCGGCGAGGCGAGCGGCGAGGCGAGCAGCGCCGCGGGGACGACGAGCGGGAGCGGGAGCGGGAGCGCGGGTGAGACGGCGGCGACGAGCAGCGGCGGGTCGACGAGCGAAGGCACGAGCGCGGGCACGAGCGCGAGCGACGGCTCGACGAGCGACGGCTCGACGAGCGGTGGCTCGACGAGCGAGGCGTCGACGAGCGGAGATCCGACGACGGAGGACCCGACCGGCGACTCTGGCGGCGGGATCGCGGAGCTGTGCTTCGCCGGAAAATTCAGCGATGAGGTGCCTCCGGCCGACTACGACCAGTTCAAGCCGACGATCGGCTCGCACTGCATGGGCACAGATCACCAGACGATCGAGGGGGTGGAGAAGGTGATCTTCCTCGGCGACTCGGTGACCCGCGGCACGCCGGACCTGAACAACCCGATCTGGGACGACGCGTACCGCTTCGTCCTGAGCAAGGCGCTGGCGCAGGCGATGGGGCTGGAGTTCAAGAACTTTGAGCTGGATGACGTGCCGACGAAGAACCTGTTCCCAAGCACAGATGACTTCGACTCGTGCGCAGAGTGGGGCCACCGCACGGATGACCTGGCGGGGGAGATCGCGGAGTGCTTCCCGAAGGGGGTGGAGCTGAAGACGACGCTGATCGTGATGACGATCGGCGGCAACGACCTGGCGGCGTGGGCGAAGGCGGGGACGAACATGGACGACCCCAAGTCGCCGGAGGAGCTGCTGGCGAAGGAGGTGCCCGAGGCGGTGCAGTACATGCGCGACGCGGTCGAGTGGCTGACCGACCCGAACCACTTCCCGAACGGCTCGTACGTGGTCTTCGCGAACACGTACGAGTACACCGACCGGACCGGGGAGATGGGGGTGTGCCAGGCGGCGCAGTGGCAGGACCTGGAGGGCGACTGGCCGGAGGGCATGGGCGTGGTGAACGTGTTTAACGAGAAATTTATGGAGATCGCGGCGGAGACGCAGACCGACATGATCTTCATGTCGGAGGCGTTCTGCGGCTGGGGTTACAAGGCGAAGGACCCGAGCAACGTGTGCTACGACCCGGCGGCGAAGAACCTCTTCGACCTGACGTGCATCCACCCGAACACGGACGGCGACAAGCGGATCGCCGACATGTTCTTCGCGGTGATCGACGAGTAAGCGGCGCTTTGTCGCGCGGCTCGGTGCTGGTACGCTGCGCGTCATGCTCGTCGATGCGCTCTCGAAGAATTGCCTGGCCTCCTTGCTCTGTGCGCCGCTGCTGCTGAGCTGTAGCGGCGGCGGCGGCGACGACGACGGCGGAGCGACGCCGCGCTACCAGGCGAAGATCCAGCGGACGAGCTACGGGATCCCGCACATCACGGCGGCGGACCTGGGCTCGGCCGGCTTCGGCCAGGGCTACGCGTTCGCGGAGGACCACGCGTGTATGCTGGCGGACCAGGTGCTGAAGGTGCGTGGCGAGCGGGCCATGTTCTTCGGGGCAGGTGAGAGCGACGCGCACGTGCGCAGCGACGTCGGCTACCTGGCGCTGGGGGTGTTCGAGCGGGCGGAGGCGACGCTGGCGGCGCAGGACGAGGAGACGCGGGCGCTGATCGACGGCTACGCGGCGGGTTATAACAAGTACCTCGCGGACGTGGGTGTGGGGTCGATCGCGGGGCACTGCCGGGGGGCCGATTGGGTGCGGCCGATCTCCTCTCAAGATCTGATGGCGTATTTATCGTCGCTGGCGCTGAGCGCGAGCGGGGTGCAGCTCGCGGACTTCATCGCGGCGGCGGCGCCTCCTGGCTCGGCTGGCCCGGCGTGGCCGGGGCCGCCGGCGCGGGCGATGGCGGCGGCGGAGGCGTCGGGGTTGGGCTCGAACGGTTGGGCGCTCGGATCCGAGCGTTCGGCGAGCGGCGGGGGGATGGTGGTGGCGAACCCGCACTTCCCGTGGTTGGGCGAGCTGAAGCTTTGGGAGAGCCACGTGACGGTGCCTGGCGCGCTGAATGTGTACGGCGCGACGCTGATGGGGGTGCCCGGGGTGCTGATCGGCTTTAATGAGTCGGTCGGGTGGACGCACACGTTCTCGGTCTCCGGGAAGCGGTTCACCGCGTATACGCTGAAGCTGGTGCCGGGGGAGCCGACTCGGTACTATTACGATGGGGAGATCCGGGACATGACGCCCCGCGAGTACACGATCGCGGTGAAGCAGCCAGATGGGTCGATGGGGGAGGTGAAGCGGACGATCTGGTCCACTCATTATGGGCCGATGATCAACGTGAATAATTTTGGTTGGAGCGAGGACATCGCGGTGACCTACCGCGACGGAAATATTGAGAAGACCGGGCTGGTGGCGCAGTGGCACCGGATGAACCGGGCGGGCTCGCTGGCGGAGTTCAAGGCGGCGTTCACGGAGGTGGACGGGATCCCCTGGGTGCATACGATGGCGGCGGATAAGGGCGGCGAGACCTGGTACATCGACGCGGCGTCGACGCCGCGGCTGTCGCAGGCGGCGATCGAGGGCTGGCAGAAGTCGATCGCGGACGGGGAGCTGCTGCCGACGCTGCTGTATACACAGGCGGGGGTAGTGGTGCTGGACGGGTCTACCTCGGTGAATGAGTGGCAGGACGCGCCGGGGCGCAGCGACGGGCTGGTGCCGGCAGCGGAGGTGCCGCAGCTGGCGGGGCGCCGGGACTTTGTGATGAACGCGAATGACTCGCACTGGCTGGCGAACCCGGCGGCGCCGCTGGTCGGCTATTCGCCGATGCACGGGGAGGAGCAGGCGCCGCTGTCGCTGCGCTCGCGGAATAACCTGACGATGCTGACCGAGGTGGCCGACGGCGGCGCCTCTGGGGCGGACGGGCGCTTCACGATCGAGGAGCTGCAAGGGGCGATCCTCAGCAATCGCAGCATGAGCGGCGAGCTGCTGCGGGCGGCGGTGGCGCAGCGCTGCCAAGGGGCCGCGCCGGTGGAGGTCGGCGGCGAGACGGTGCCGCTGGCGGCGGCGTGCAAGGTGCTGTCCGGCTGGGACGAGCGTTATGACGTGACCAGCGTGGGAGCGACGCTGTGGCGCGAGCTGATGGGGGCGTTCTCGACTGCGCAGACGAAGGACGCGGGGCCGCTGTTCGCGGTGGGGTTCGATCCGGAGGATCCGATCCAGACGCCGCACTCGCTGGCGCCCCCAGGTGATAAGGACCTGGTGCTGGAGCGGCTGGGGCGGGCCGTGTTGAACTTGCAAGCGGCCGGGATCGCGCTGGAGACGCCGCTCGGCGAGGTGCAGTACGCCGAGCGCGCGGGGCTGCGGGTGCCGATCCACGGGGGACAAGGGGCGGATGGGGTGGCGAATATGGTCTACTATTCGCTGTTCAAGACGACGACGGAGGCGGTGCCGCCGCGGGGGGAGCTGATCTCCGAGGTGACCGACCTGGCGACGGACGGGTACTCGGTGAACTATGGATCGAGCTATATTATGACGCTCGAGTTCACGCCCGAGGGGCCGAAGGCGGCGGCGATTATGACATACGGGCAGTCGGACGACGTGACCTCTCCGCACCACACCGACCAGCTGGGGCTGTTCTCCAGGCGCGAGTGGCGGCCGATCCTCTTCAAGGAGGCGGAGATCGCGGCGGACCCGGCGCTGCGGGAGTACACGGTCGCGTCCGCCGATTAGGCGGGCGTCGAGGGGCAGCGCGAGCGAGGGCGAGGGCCTTGATGGACGAGAGACGCGAGAGCGGCCACGGTCGGCGGTTTTTGTACGCGGGGATCTTCCTGGTGGCGCAGGCGGCGCTGATGCTGGAGATCCTGCTGACGCGGATCACGAGCGTGGTCTCGTGGTACCACTTGGCGTTCTTCGTGATCGCGCTGGCGATGCTCGGCATGACGGCCGGGGCGGTGGTGGTGTTCGTGCGGCCGGGTTGGTTCGCGCAGGCGGCGATCGGGCGGCGGCTGGAGTCCTCGGCCCGCTGGGGGGCGATCGCGGCGCCGCTGGCGGCCGCGTGGGTGATGGCGACGCCGCTGATGCCGGTGGTGGACTTGATGGGGTTCGTGGCGCTGCTCGGGGTCGGCGCGGCGCTGGCGCTGCCTTTTGGCATGTTCGGGGTGACCCTGACGCTGGCGCTGACGCGGGCGGGGCTGCCGCCGGGGGCGGCGTATGGGGTGGATCTGGTGGGGGCTTCGCTGGGGTGTCTGCTGGTGATCCCGCTGCTGGACCTGATGGACGCGGGCTCAGCGGCGCTGGTGGCGAGCTCGCTGGCGGCGCTGGGAGCGGCCTCGTTCGCGCTGGCAGCAGGGGCGCGCGGGCGCGCGCTGATGGGGTTGGTCACGGCGTGCGCGCTGGTGGCGCTGGCGGGGCTCAATAGCGCCGGAGAGCCGCCGGCGCTGCGGCCAGCGTGGGTGAAGGGGAAGTTGGAGGATGTCGGGAGCTTGGAGTGGATCGCCTGGAATACACACTCGAGGATCGATATCAGCTGGACGAAGAGCGCGCCGCCGATGCTGTGGGCGGCGGGGCGAGCGACGCCGATCTCGGCGCTGGCGCCGAGGCCGACGCGGGTGCTGCGGATCGACGGGGCGGCGGCGACGCCGATCGTGGCGCTGGGGGCTGGCCCGCACGACCATGAGTATTTGGATTGGGACGTGTCGACGGCGGTCCACAGGCTGCGGCCCGCGGGGCCGGCGGCGGTGATCGGGGTGGGCGGGGGCCGCGACGTGCTGGCGGCGCTGCGCAGCGGCCATGAGGCGGTGGTGGGGATCGAGCTGAATGAGGCGATCGTGGCGGCGCATCAGGGGAAACTGGCCGACTTCTCGGGGATCTCGAGGCTCCCCGGGGTGCGCTTGGTGCACGATGAGGCGCGCTCGTTCTTGAGCAGAGACCAGGGGGCGTATGAGGTGATCACGATGTCGCTGATCGACACGTGGGCGGCGACCGGGGCGGGGGCGTATAGCCTCTCGGAGAACGGGCTCTATACGACAGAGGCGTGGGAGATCTTTTTAAGGAGGCTGACGCCGACGGGGATCTTTACGGTGTCTCGCTGGTATCAGCCTGGTTCGCCAGGAGAGACGGCGCGGATGATCGGGCTGGCGATGGAGACGCTGTGGCGGCGCGGCGCGGCCGACCCGCTGGCGCACCTGGCGGTGCTACAGCAGGGGACGGTGGCGACGCTGCTGCTGTCGCCGAGCCCGCTGTCGGCGGGAGATCTGGACACGATGCAGCGGGAGGCGGCGCTGCGGGGGTTTAATGTGCTGGTGTCGCCGCGGCGTCGGCCCGCGAACCCGCTGATCGCGGCCGTGACCGCTCAAAAAAGCTCGGCGGCGCTGGCAGCTTGGGCGGCGGAGCAGACGCTGGATCTGTCGCCGCCGAGCGACGCGCGGCCGTTCTTCTTTAATATGCTGCGACCGAGCGGCTGGCTGGCCCGGCGTGAGGCGGTGGACGCGCTGGATCTGGCCTTTCTGGGCAATTTGCGGGCGACGCAGACGTTGGTCTTCGCGACCGGGGTGAGCCTGCTCCTCACGCTTGGGGCGATCGTGGGGCCGCTGTGGCTGCGGCGGGGGGCGCTGAGCGGGATTAAGGGCGGGTCGCTGGCGGCGGCGTGCGGCTACTTCGCGCTGATCGGGCTGGGCTTCATGTTCGTGGAGATGGGGCTGATCTCGGCGATCGGGGTGTTTTTAGGGCACCCGACGCTGGCCCTGGCGGTGGTGCTGGGGGGGATCATCCTGGCGACTGGGATCGGGTCGCTGCTGTCAGGTCGCGTGACGGTGGAGACAGGGCGGTGGGCGTGGCTGTATCCGCTGGCGCCCGCGCTGCTCGTGACGGCGACAGAGCTGGGGATCGGGCCGGTGACCGCGCACTTCGTGGGCGAGCCGACGGCGGTGCGAGTGCTCGTGAGCCTGGGGTTGTTGGCGCCGTCGGCGCTGGCGATGGGGCTGTGCTTCCCGCTGGGGCTGCGGCTGGTCGGTCGCGCAGCGAGCTTGGGCGAGCTGGGGCCGTGGCTGTGGGGGCTGAATGGAGCGTTCGGGGTGAGCGCGAGCGGGCTGGCGCTGGGGATCTCGATGGTGGCAGGGATCGGGGTGACGATGGGGCTGGGGGCGCTGTGTTATGTGGGGCTGCTGCCCTGCGTGTGGGCGCTGCGGCGGGCTTAGGGAGCGAGGGCCGCGGGCCGACATCTACCCGTTCGCGGCGCCAGCGAGCAGGTCTTTCGCGATCGCATCGACCAGCTCCAGCGTTGACAACGAAGAGATGACGGGCCCTCGCCGAACGAACCACCGGTCGTCTACGAGCGTCACCTCGTCGCAGCCTGGACCCTGATCTAGCCGGCGCCAGGGGGGGAATCGCTCGATGTTGGGTTCCGACCAGAAGAGCGATGGCCCGTCCATCGCCTTCGGCGGCAGGCTGGCGAGCATCTCACGGCTTCGGTGCCCTGCCCACGCCAGCCGCACGTGACGCGGGAGCGCCGGGATGTCGAGCTCGACCCGAAACGTCCAACTCTGGCTGATCGTGCCTCCCTGACAGAGATCGAGGTACTCGTCGAGGTTCAGGGAGTCTCGATATCTCTGGATCCTGAGGGTCGCACCGAGCTCTTGGGCCTGCTCGCTCAATCGGTCGTCGAGGGTGCTGACCATCAGCTCGACGGCCGCGCTCCATACGGAGAGATGGCGCTCCTGCTTCTGCCTGACCATAGCGCGCGCCGCATCGAACCCTTGCTCGCGCGTAGCGGCCCTCTCCAGGTCACGAAGCGCGTCGCCGGCCCGATCGAGGAGCAAGTTGAGCACGAGCGAGATGTCCCCCTGATCCGAGGAAGCGAGCGCCTCGAGGTAGCGGGATCGGTCTCTGCGGGCCCGGATGATCACCGGCGGATAGCCCGAGCGGATCATCTCGAGGTTGCCGATCGCCCGCGCTGTTCGCCCGTTGCCGTCGAGGAAGGGATGAATGTGCACGAGCCACGCATGGAGCACGGCGGCGCGAAGCAAGCACGAAGCCCCGGACCTCGCCATGGACCAGGCTTCCCACGCCTCCATCCCCGACATCACCTCGCGCCAGGTCTCTGGAGGAACATGGTCAGAGCCGGAGATCCGCACCGGCTGGGTGCGAAAATGCCCCGCCGACGGCCGATCCCCGAGGATCAGCTCGTGGACCTCCTTGACGTCCGCGATGGTCGGCGGGCGACGAGCCTGGGCGATCTCGGCCAGTCGGTCGAGCGCCCGCGCCAACGCTTGCGCGTCGCGAGAGTACCCTGGATCGTGGCCTGTGATGGTAATCCCGCGGGTGACCGCTAACTCGGTCTCACCGACGCTCAGAGTGCTGCCCTCGAGCGCGTTGGACTCAGCGACCTGCTCGAAGCGAGTCTGGCCGTAGTAGCGACGGAGGGTCGCTTCGGTGAGTCTACCCTCTGTGCGCAGCGCTTCGACCCGTGCCCTGAACTTGTCGAGCTCCGTACGAAGGAACGACTCGACCGACGAAGGGACGAGGTACGGGGACCCATCGAACTCCAGCATGAGACCTCCATACCATGTCGATCCCGTGGCTCACGAAGAATTGATCGTCGAGCGCCCGAGGTGGGGCTCGTCTCGACCGAAATGCCTGAGCGTTGGGGCGGGCTTAGAAGCCTTGTTGGCAGAAGTCCCAGCCCTCTTGGGGTTTGACCCGCAGCTTGACGGCGGCTTGGACGACGACGGGGGCGGCGTCTTTGGGGTGGAGGGTGACAGTGATGTCGGCGTCGAGGCCGTCGAGCTGGGTGACGTCGCCGAAGGTGTCGGGCGGGATGATGGGGAGGATGTAGGCGATGCCGCCGTCGAAGACGTCGCAGCCGATGTAAAAATTGAAGTTGGCGGCGCTGTAAAAATGACCCTCAGGGTTGATGTTGTGGCCGTCGACGTCGACGACGATCGAGAGCTCGACGATCTCTCCGTCAGGCTCGAAGCCGCCGAAGTAGGGGACGAGCTCGAACATAAAGAGTCCCTGGAGGCCACACTCGAGGTCGAGCACGCTGCCGCTCGACACTGGGGCGCCCTTGTGCTCGACCTCGAGCCAAGGGGCCGCGCTGCCGCCGCTGTCGCCGCTGCTGCCGTAGTGACAGAGCTCTTCGCCGGTGGTGGTGGTCTCGCTGGTGGTAGTGGCGGCGGTCGTGGTGGCGTCGGTGTCGGTGGTCTGGGTGGTGGCGCTGTCCCCGGTGGTGGCGGCTGTCGATGTGGACGAGGTGGAGGTGGTGGCGGTGCCTTCGGTGGTGTCGCTGTCGTCGCCTTGACACGCGATCGCGAGGACGAGGGGGAGCGAGGCGATGAGCGCGCGTGGGGGGCGGCGAAGCATCCGGGTAGGATAGCGGATCCGCGGCGCGCTCGGAGAGGCTTGACGCGGGCGCCGGAGACGCAAAGGATGCTGGCGATGCGCACGGGGAACCCCGATCTGTACCTGCGCCAGCTGCTCGTCGGGCCGATGGCGAATTTTATCTACTTGATCGGATCGAAGCGGACGCGCGAGTGCGTGATCGTCGATCCAGCGTGGGCGATCGAGGAGCTGATCGCGGCGGCGGCGGCGGACGGGATGACGGTGACAGGCGCGCTGGTGACCCACTACCACCCGGACCACTGCGGGGGCTCGATGATGGGCTTTCAGGTGCCTGGCGGGGTGGCGGAGCTGATCGGTAAGGTGGACGGGAAGATCCATACACACAAGATCGAGGCGGACGGGCTGAAGAAGGTGACGGGGATCTCGGAGGGGGATCTGGTGCGCCATGAGAGCGGCGATAAGCTCGAGATCGGGGACGTGACGATCGAGATGATCCATACGCCAGGCCATACGCCAGGGAGCCAGTGCTTTTTGTGTGATGGTTGCCTGGTGGCCGGCGATACGCTCTTCGTCGACGGCTGCGGGCGGGTGGACCTGCCAGGGGGCGATCCGGCGCAGATGTACGAGACGCTGACGGGCACGCTGGCGAAGCTGACAGACGACGTGATCCTGTACCCGGGCCACGACTACGGGCCGACGCCGCAGAGCACGATGGGCGCGCAGCGACAGACGAACCGCCACCTGCGGGTGCGATCGATGGGCGACTGGCTGCGGATGATGGGGCGGTAGCCGTCGGCGATGATCTCGGCGGACGGCGAGCTGCGGCGCTTGATCGCGCTGGCGGTGCCGATCGTGATCACGCAGGTGGGCACGATGGGGCTGGTGGTCGTCGATACGTTGATGATCGGCCAGGTGAGCGTGGAGGCGCTGGCGGCGGCGTCGCTGGGCGCGACCTGGACGATGGGGACGAGCGTGGTCGGCATGGGCCTGTTGTACGGGCTCGACCCGATCATCACGCAGGCGCACGGGGCGGGCGACGGGCGGCGGCTGGGCGAGGCGCTGCAGCGCGGGCTGGTGCTGGCGGTCGCGGTGAGCGCGCCGCTGGCGTTGGTGTGGTGGTGGACGGGAGCGGCGCTGCGGGCGTTCGGACAGGAGCCGGGGCTGGCGGCGCTGGCGAACGACTATGTGCACGCGCAGATCCCCGGGATCGCGCCGCTGATGATGTTCACGGCGCTGCGCCAGTACCTGCAAGGGCGCGGGATCACGGCGCCAGGGATGTGGGTGACGCTGGCGGCGAACGTGGTGAACGTGGCCGCGAATTTTCTGTTGATCTACGGGGTGGTGGGGCTGGGGATCCCGGCGCTGGGGCTGGTCGGCGCAGGGGTGTCGACGACGATCACCCGCTTCGCGATGTTTCTCGGGCTGCTGGGCTGGGCGCGCTCGCAGGGGCTCTTCGTGGGGGCGTGGACGCCGTGGCGACGCGCGGCGCTGGGCAGCGCCGGGTTCTTGGAGATCATCGGCTTCGGGGCACCGGTCGGCTTGCAGTTGGCGCTCGAGATGTGGGCGTTTCAGATCACGACGCTGCTGGCAGGCTACCTGGGGGCGGCGTCGCTGGCGGCGCACGCGATCGTGCTCAACGTGGCGTCGATGACGTATATGGTGCCGCTGGGGGTGTCGATGGCGGCGGTGACGCGGGTGGGGAACCTGCTGGGCGCGGGCGATCGGGCGGCGGCGCAGCGATCGGCGTGGTTGGCGCTGGGGCTGGGCGGCGGGGTGATGACGGGGGGGGCGCTGATCGTCTTTGGGCTGGCGGAGGTGATCCCGCGGCTGTTCTCGCGGGACGCGGGGGTGGTGGCGATCGCGGCGGGGCTGCTGCCGATCGCGGCGGTGTTCCAGCTCTTCGACGGGCTCCAGGTGGTGGGCGGAGGGATCTTGCGCGGGATGGGGCGGACGCGGCCGGCGGCGCTGTTCAACCTGCTGGGCTACTACGCGCTGGGGCTGCCGCTGGCGATCTGGCTGGCTTTTGAGGCAGGGTTGGGGGTGAAGGGGCTGTGGTGGGGGCTGACGGTGGCGCTCGCGACGGTGGCGCTGCTGCTGGTGGGCTGGGTGTGGCGCCGCGGGCCGGCGCGCGCGCGGGTGGTCGCGAGGCCGACCGGAGGGGCGCCGTGAGGGCCGATCGACGCGCGGAGCAGTGGTTGACGCGGGCGACGCTGCTGGGCAGCGGGGCGCTGGTGGTCGGGCTCGCGGCGGCGTTCGTGCTGCTGGGCAGCCAGAACGCGCTGGCGCAGGCGGCGGACTCCTTCTTGGACGTGTTCACGGCGGCGGTGCTGAGCTACGCGATCGCGGTGGGGTCGCAGCCGGAGGACGCGGAGCACCCGCTGGGACACAGCCGGGCGGAGCCGCTGGCGGCGTTGATCACGGCGATGATCGCGGGGGTGCTGGCGGTGGAGGTGGGGCGCTCGGCGATCGGGGCGCTGCTTCGCGGGGAGGTGGCGCGGCTGGAGCCGCTGCTGCTGTGGGTGTTCGGGGCGAAGATCTTTTTTAAGGGGGGGATCTTGCTGGTAGCGCGGCGGCTGGGGCGGCGACGGCGTAGCCCGGCGATCGAGGCGCTGGCGGTCGACGCTCGCAACGACGTGCTGCTGAGCTCGCTGGCGGTGGTGGGGTACTTCGGCGGGCGCTGGGGGGCGCCGACGCTGGACGCGTGGTTGGCGCTGCCGGTGGCGCTGTGGATCGCGGCGGCGGGGCTGCGGCTGGGCCGCGAGAACCTGCGCTTGTTGATGGGCGAGGCGCCGACGCGCGCGCGCCAGCAGGCGCTAGCGGCGATCGTCGCGGCTGTCCCTGGGGTCAGGCGGGCGCTGCCGGTGCGCGCGCACTTCCTCGGGGCGACCCTGGACGTGCACGCGACGGTGGAGGTGGACGGGGGGCTCTCCGTGCGCGACGCCCACGACATCGGCGAGGCGGTGCGGGCGCGCCTGCTGGCGGAGGAGGACGTGGGCCACTGCGCGGTGCACATCGACCCGGCGTGAGCGGCGAGCCGCGCGCGACGGATCAGATGTCGAGGGCGAGGCGGATCATGTGGTCGGTGAAGGCGCCCCGGACTTGGATCAAGGAGGCGAAGCGGGCGCGGTGGCTGCCGGGCACGGGCACGCCGTCGGGCTTGAGGGTCTCGCCGTCGACGTTGTCGTTCTCGAACTCGTAGACGGTGGCGACCGGCTGGGCGGCGGCGGATGGGGTCGCGCGGACGCGCGCGCGGGCGTCTGCGTCGCTGTCGGCGGGCGCAGGCGCGAGGGTGACGAGCAGGGCGCTGAGGCCGAGGAGGGCGATGGGGTGGCTGTGACGCATGGGTGGCTGCAACGCTCCTGGCGTGGCCCCGATCTCGGCGAGGGCGAGGTAAAGTGAGGCGGTGCGTCGCGCGGAATTAGATCTCAGCGATCTGACCAGCCAGGCGGTCGATAACCTGGTCACTCAGTTCGCGTCTCACCTCGATTTTTATCGGGAGCTCATCCAAAACAGCATCGACGCGGGGTCGACGACGATCGACGCGTGGATGGAGTTTATCCCGGGCGAGGAGGACCAGGGGACGATCGCGATCCACGTCGATGACAGCGGCGACGGGATGACCGAGGCGATCATCGACGGGCAGCTCACGAAGCTCTTCTCGTCGCAAAAAGAGGGCGACCTGACGAAGATCGGGAAATTCGGGATCGGCTTCGTGTCGGTGTTCGCGTGCAAGCCGAAGGCGGTGCTGGTGCACACCGGCCGCGACGGCGAGTGCTGGGAGGTGTGCTTCGACGCGGATCGCTCGTTCGTGAAGACGCGCCTGGAGACGCCGGTCGACGGCACCCAGATCACGCTGTTCTTGGCGGGCGACCGCGGCCGCTACAACGAGCTGGTGACGGCGAGCCGGGCGACGCTGAAGCGCTGGTGCAGCCACTCGGACGTGGAGGTGACCTTCGAGGATCGCTCGCGGATCGACGGCGGGCAGATCGAGGCGATCAACGAGCCGTTCACGGTCGCGGGGGATCCCTCGATCCTGGTGGAGGTGGACGGGATCGCGATCACGGCGGCGTACAGCGCGGCGCCGGTGTACGGCTTCTATAACAAAGGGCTGGCGCTGGCGGTCTCGAGCGACGCGGCGGCGACCCTGGGGGAGCTGGCGCCGCGCTTCGAGCACGTCGCGTTTAAGGTGAAGTCGCACCACTTCGAACACACGCTGAGCCGCGATACGGTGGTCCGTAATGACAGCTACCGGCGGATGATGGGGCTGGTGAGCGAGGCGGTGGCGGGGGCGCTGCAAGACGCGCTGGTGGCGGAGATCTCGGCGCTGGTGGCGGCCAAGGGCTGGGGGCTGCCCGAGGTGAGCCGCTATGACCGGCTGATCGGGGCGCTGGCGCGTGAGCCGGCGGCGGAGGTCGCTCGCCACGCGCAGGCGCCGCTGCTGCGCACGCTGGACGGGGCGCCGCTGACGCTGGCGCAGGTCGAGCGGGCGATCCACGGCGATCGGCTCTACCTGAGCGACGCGCGCTCGCCGGTGATCGACTACTTGATGAAGGACGGGGTGGCGGTGATCTTCGCGCGGGCGCCCGCGGACGAGGGCGGGCAGGAGGCGTTCGGGGCGGTGGGGCGGCTGCTGATCGGCTATCTGGCGCAGACGCGCCTGGGCGGCGGCGAACGCTGGGCTGAATTCGCGCAGATGTTGGCCTCGCCGGATCGGGCGCTTTTCGCGGTCGACGTCGAGTCGCCCCGCGACCCGGAGATCGACGCGCTGATCGCCGACGCGGCGCGGCTGCTGGCGGCGCTGCCCGAGGCGATGGCGGAGGTGCCTCGGGCGCGGCTGCCAGGGCTGCGCGGGCGGATCGGGCTGCGCGAGGGGCGGCCGCCGCGGCCGACGTATCGGCGGGTGGTCGGGGCGCGGCTGGTGCTGGGCGCGGAGGTGGGGCCGCTGGCCGTGTTCGCGCCGACGATCGGGCGATATATGGCGCGTGGGTCGCGGCGCCGCGGATTTGGTTTGAACCTCAACTTGAGCGGGGTGGAGGCGGCGGTGAACGTCGACCACCCGCAGGTGGAGGCGCTGGCGCGGCTGCGGGCGCGCGAGCCGGCGCTGGCGGCGTACTGTCTGGCGAAGGATCTGTTGCTGGCGGACGACCGCGGCGACGGGCTCGATGAGGCGCTGCTGCGCGCGGCGTTGCCAGGGATCCGCGGCGCCTCGCGCGCGAAGGAGACGGTATGAGCTCGATCGAGGCGGTGATCGCCCGCTCACGGCGCCCAGGCGCGTTCACGGAGCGCCAACGCTTCACGCTGGCGCGCTCGCGGGCGATCGAGAAGATGCGCCAGTTCGCGCTCGCGGATCCGCACTACTACGTGCTCGAGCTGATCCAGTCGGCGATCGCGAACGGGGCGGCGCACATCGAGGTGCGCGCGGACGAGTCGACGATGATCTCGTCGTACCTGGGCGGCGAAGGGCTGCCCGAGGCGGGGCTCGCGAACCTGTTCGACTTCTTGTTCGCGTCGAAGGAGCGGACCGAGCTGACCAGCCTGCGGGCGCTGGCGCTGGCGGTGAACGCGTTGATGCTGTTTAAGCCGGCGCGGATCGTCATCGAGTCGGGGGACGGCACGCTGGCCGGGACGGCGCGGCTCGAGATCTGCGGGGACCAAGACCGGATGGACGTGGGCCGGCCCGAGGCGCCGCTGACGGGCACGTACGTGCGCGCGGAGGGGATGCAGCGGCGGCAGTTGGCGCGCTCGATGAAGCTGAACATCCTCGGCGACGGCGACGATGAGCGCTCGATCATCGAGCAGCGCTGCCTGACCGCGCCGGTGCCGATCCTGTTCAATCAATCGCCGGTGTTCGGGCACGCGCGGCAGCGGATCCCCACGAGCTTCGGCTACCAGCGGACGATGGCGATCGACGAGGGCGACCTGTACGGCAGCCTGGGGATCGAGCCGATGGGCGGCAAGCCGAGCTTCCGCTTGTTGACCTACGGGGTGCTGGTAGAGGCGGTGGAGTTCGAGCTGCTGCCAGGGGCGCCGCTGGGCGGGGTGATCAACTTCGACGGGCTGCACAAGACGGCCGACCACGCGCGGATCGTCCAGGATGAGCGGCTGGCGGAGATGTGGGCGCGGCTGCGTCCGTACGCGCAGCAGCTCCAGCGCGGGGAGCGGGCGGAGCGGGCGTATGACGTGCGGATCTACGGCGGCGGGGCGATCCCGCTGGAGCAGCTGCGGACGACGCTGCGCGCGCTCGAGCGGGTGGTGGTGATCGATCCAGAGACCGGGCCGGAGGAGGTGCCGACGGCGCTGCGGATCGCCGCGGCGATGGAGGCGGAGCTGCTGACCGCGCCCGTCGGACAGGTGGCGTCGCTGCGGATGCTGGCGGGCCGCGACGTGACGATGTTGACGCCGAACTTGGCGTCGCGGGTCGACGTGGAATTCTATACGCGCGCTCCGGCGAGCCCGCCGGCGCGGCCGTGGCTGCTGAGCCCGCGTGAGGCGCCGTCGATCGCGGCGGCAGAGCTGGCAGAGGCGGTGGCGCAGGCGATCGCGGCGGGCGGCGGGCGCGGGGATCTTCTGGCAGAGGGCGCGGACGGGGCGGCGCTGGGTGAGCGGGGCGAGGTGCGCGTGACGATCTATACGCCGGTGGCGCAGGCGGCGGCGGGCGGCCTCGTGACGGTGCGGCTGTGGTCGCTGGGGCGGGAGATCGCGGCGCACCCGGTGATGTGCGCGAGCGGCGGCCACGTGCTGGTGGTGGAGATCCCAGAAGTGTCGCCGGCGCGGGCGCTAGCGCGGGTGCACGGGGAGGTGACGTACAGCGAGGTGGTCGCGCGGGTGATCACGGGGAAGGTGGAGGCGCTGCTCGAGGAGGCCTCGCGGCGGGCGCTGCTCGCGCTGGTGGGCCAGACGGTGACGCCAGGGACGCCGCAGGCGCGGCTGGCCCTGTCGGCGATGGTGCGCTCGACGATGATCCGCCTGCGCCGGAGCGCGGAGGGGATCCGGGCGGCGTTGACGCCGCTGCGCCAGCTCCCAGGGCTGGATCTGCTGGCGATCCCGGTGCTGGCGACGCTGAGCGGCCGAGCGCTCGATGGCCGCTCGCTGTGCGAGCTGATGAACGCGTGCGAGGGGGTGCTCTTCGGGGTGATCCCGGAGGTGACGCCGGACCTCGAGGGGCTGGATCAGGACCGGATCCTCGCGCTGGATCTCGAGCTCGAGCGGCTGGTGATCGCGATGGTCGGGGAGGGCGCGTATGTGCGCGTCGACGGGCGTGACGCGCTGGCGGAGCACGAGGGGCTGGTGGTGCGTGACCTCGCGGTGGGGCTGCGTGAATTCCCCGATCTGCTGCTGCCGGTGGAGGGCGGGGCGCCGGCGGCGCTGACGGCCGAGGCGCGGGCGACGGCGGAGACCGAGCTGTTCGCGCAGCTGCTGGCGCGCTACGTGGAGGCGCCGCGTGAGGGCCACGCAGCGGCCGAGGAGGCGCGGCGGCAGTGTTGGTTGCACCTGCAACGAGCGCTGTGCGCGGCGGTGCGCGGCGGTGAGGCGGCGCCGCTGGGGCTAGACCTGGTGATCGCGACGGGGCTCGACGCGCAGGGCTACAGCCTGCGCCACATGCTGGCGGCGATGCGTGAGCACGGCCGTCTGCTGATCCACTACGACCACGGGGGGGCGCCGCCGCCGCTGGAGGCGATCCGCCGGGGCGAGGCGCCGCCGCTGGAGATCCGCGCGAACCCGGCGCTGGCGGCGGCGCTGGCGCGGCTCGGTCCGGTGGAGCTGGCGTTCGACTTCGCGCTGCCGGGCGATCAACGTGATGACCTCAAGGACATGTCCAAAGAGACAGATTTTTTGGTGCACGAGGAGGTCGCGGCGGGCGGGGTGATCGGGGCGTTGGGGGTGCTGCGGGCGGCGCCGGCGTCGCCGCGGATCTTGCTCTTCGACCGCGAGGGGCGGCTGCTGCACGCGCTGGCCGAGTCGGCGCGGGACCTCTCGGTGAGCGGCTATCTCCAGCTCAGCGGCGAGGCGAGCGACGAGGGGCCGGCGGAGGCGATGCTGGCGGAGATCCACAGGGTGGGCGAGCTGCTGCTGGGGCGGCTGCGCGAGGGGCTCGCCGGCTTCGACGCGGCCGGGCAGCGACGGGCGGCGCAGGTGCTCTTGGAGCACGTGGGCGGGCACCTGAGCCTGATCGCGGCGCCGAGCGGGGTGGTGCGGCTGGAGGTGAGCTCGCCGCAGGCGGCGGCGATCCTCGAGGCGCCGCTGTTCCCCGGCCGCGAGGGGCTGCCGGTGCGCGGGGCGTGGGTGCTGGCGCGCTTCTGCGAGGCGGCGTCGCACGGACGAGCGGCCCGCGGCGCGGCGCTGATCGCCGAGGACGCGGAGCCGTGGTTGGTCGCGTGGCTCGACGCGTTCGTGCACTCGCACCGGGTGGTGCGGCCGCCGTCGCGCGCGTGGGAGGCGGCCCCCGCGGCGGCGACGGCGGCGCCCGCGTCGCGGCCGGAGGGGGCGCTGAGCTCGGCGCAGCTCGCGGCGACGGTGCAGCGCCACTTGGATCGGCTGCGGCCTGATCCGCCGATGCTCGCGGAGGCGCGAGGAGGACGGACGCGGGTCGCGGCGGACCTCGACGCGCCGCTCGACGGCCCGATCTGCTCGGTGGTCGGCCTGGGCGCGAGCCGCATGGCGATCACGCTGAACCCGTGGCACTGGCTGTGCGAGTGGGCCAGAGAGGCGGGGCCTGGCGATCCGGCGGCGCTGGCGTGGTTGCTCCTCGGGGTGTACGCGGAGGTGAACCGGGCGCTCGAAGACGTGACGGGGGAGCATGAAGAGGCGATGCAGCGGGCGGTCGCGGAGGCGCTCGTGCGCGGCGAGCTGTGGCCGGTGTACGCCGCGGATGCCTGAGCGCGGCCCCAGGCGACCTCAAGGGGCGGCGAGGCGGGCGAGCGCGCGCCGATAGAGGGCCTCAAAGCGGGCGGCGGCGTGCTCCCAGCGGAGCTGCTGGCGGGCCCAGGTCGCGGCGGCGTCGCCGAGGCGGCGACGTAGGGGCGGGTCGGCGAGCAGGTGGGTGATCGCGGCGGCGAGCGCGTTCGGATCGGCGGGGGCGGTCAACCAGCCGCGCTCGCCGTGGACGAGCAGCTCAGGGACCGCGGCGACGTCGCAGGCGAGCACGGGGGCGCCGACGGCCATGGCCTCGGCGATGGTGTTGCCAAAGCTCTCGCGGTGCGAGGGCAAGACGACGAGGGCGGCGCGGGTGAGCTGATCGCGGAGCTCTCGCGGGTCGCTCCAGGGCAAGAGCTCGATCGGGCCGAGCTCAGTGAGCTGGGCGATCCGTCGACGAAGCGGTGATTCTAGCCGGCCGCGGCCGATGAAGATGAGGCGCGGCCGCGGGGCCGGTAGGCGCTGCCAGGCCGCGAGGAGCTCGAGGGGGCCCTTGTCGGGCTCGAGGCGGCCAAAGAAGAGGAGGGGGCCGGCGTCGGCGTGGGGGTCGCGTGCGCCTTCAAAGAAGATCGGATCGACGCCGTTGAAGATCGGCGCGACGCGCTCGGGATCGAGATCGAAGGCGCGGACGCAGCGCCGCGCGGCGTAGGCGCTGGGCGGGGCGATGAGGTCGGCGCCGCGGGCGACGCGGCCTTGGGCGAGGTACTTGGCGTCCTGGAGGAGGAGGCGGAGGCGAGCGGCGCCGGTCGGCCAGCCGTGATCAAAGAGGGGCGGGTAGTCGGGGTGGCGTGGGGTGGCGATGAGGGGGATGCGGCGGCGTCGGGCGAGCTCGGGCAGGAAGGCGCCCTCTTCGCCGTTGGCGTGGAGGATGATCGGGCGCGCGGCGAGCTCGGGCGGGGCGGCGTCGATGAGGTGGTCGACGCGTCGACGCACCCAGAGCCCGGAGAGCGGCCGCAGGGGCGCGGCGCGGCGCGAGGCGAGGGCGGGCAGCGTCGCCCAGTGGAGCTGGTAGGGGAGGTCTTGGGGGGTGGCGACGCGCTCCCACGGGGGGCGGGTGTAGATGACGTCGACGCGGTGGCCGCGGGCGACGAGGGCGCGCGCGAGGCGATCGGTGGAGCGCTGGGCGCCGCCGGAGTAGGCCGACCAGGGCGAATAATCGATGGTGAGGAAGATCCTCAGCGCGACAGACGGAGGCGTCGGGTGCGGGTCCATCGGCGGGCCTCGTGGGAGTGCAGGGTCGGGGGGGGCGCTGAGGCTGTCAATCGCCGCGCGTTCGTGATCATGGGGCGGTGAGCGGGCTCGCGGTGAGGGCCGTGTGATCGATCGATGAAGCGTTGCGCCTACGGATGAAGGCGCGAATCCATTTGCCGAGGTGGCCGTGGCGCCGCGATGGCGCAGGTTTTGGGCGATCTGTGGTAAGAGGCGACTCCCGCCGCGGGCAGGCCTCGGCGCTGTCATGCCGAGCGCTGTGATCGACGATCCCTCCTCGCCGAGCCCCTCCGAGCCGTCGACGGGGGACGCGCCGTCGTCCGGGTGGGGGCAGCGTTATAAGAATTTTTCGGAGAGCAGGCGCGGCCGCGTGCTCACGCGGGTCGCCCGCGGGCTGGTGATGGCGATGGTGTTCGGGCTGCTGTTTTGGCAGCTCCACGCGATCGGCTGGCGAGAGATCGGTGCGCGCTTACCGACGCATCCGGGCTTCTACCTGCTCTTCGCGGTGATCTACTTGCAGGTGAGCTTCGGCGAGCTGCTGGCGTATCGCTTGTGCTGGTCCTTCGACGTCCGCGCGAGCGTGCCGGTGTTCTTGAAGAAGCGGATCCTGAACCGTGAGATCCTCGGCTACTCGGGCGAGGTGTACTTCTTCTCGTGGGCGCGCCGGGTGGTGCCGCTGCCGGCGCGCCGGATCGCCGAGACGATCCGCGACCAGAACATCGTCTCGTCGATCGCGTCGAGCGCGGTGGCGGTCGGGCTGCTGGTCTTTTATATGACCCACGGCAAGCTGGCGGTGTCGATCTGGCTGCGAGGACAGCTCGCGGCGCTGAACATGCTCTACGGGCTGGGGGTCGCGGTCGCGCTGCTGCTGGTGGCGGCGCTCGCGTATCGCTACCGCCGCTACCTCTTCTCGATGTCGCTGAAGGTGGCCGGCATGGTGCTCGCGCTGCACGTCACGCGGCTGATGCTGGGGCAGGGGATCCAGATCTTCCAGTGGGAGCTGGGGGCGCCAGAGGGCACGCTGGGGGCGTGGTTCACCCTGTCGACCGCGTCGATCTTGGCGAACAGGATCCCGATCCTGCCGAGCCGCGATCTGCTCTTCGTCAGCGCCGGGGTGGCGTTGGCCTCGACGATGCAGGTGGAGTCGGCGGCGATCTCGGGGATGCTGCTGGTCAACGCGGTGCTGGCGAAGGTCGTGAGCTTCGGGCTGTATACGGGGCTGTCGCTGGCGCGCGGCGGGGCGGCGGCGAGCGCGGAGGGGGCGGCGGTGCTCGCGGCGCTGCGCGAGCGCGAGGGCGCAGGCGCGGGCGAGCCCGCGGGCGGGGCGGCTATGATAGGCTCGTCGGCGAAGTGATGAACCGCCTAACGATGCTCTTCCCCTTGCTCGCGCTCTCGCTGAGCGTCGGCTGCTATAACGACTCGGACAGCTTCATCGAGGCGAGCGCGAAGTTCTCGTGTGTCCGCCTCGATGAGTGCGATCGCTCGGCCTTCGAGGATCGCTACAACGGCGACATGTCAGCGTGCCGGATCGACTACGAGGACAAGCTCGAGGACGTGTACGACTTCATCGGCGGGGTCTGCGAGTACGTGCCGGAGGAGGGCAAGAAGTGCATCTCGACGCAGCGCGCGTACAAGCGCGACTGCTCGAGCACGGCGGACAACGCGATCAACAACGACTGCGATAAGGTCGTCGACTGCTTTTAGGTCGGGGCTGGCTGATCCGTCAGGTGGAGATCGTCGGGCATGTGCGGCCGCTTCACGCTGACTCGCCATGATCTGCGGGAGGTCGCCGCGCTGCTGGGGGCGTTCGTCAGCGACGAGGACGCGGCGGCGCATCGACCGCGCTACAATGTCGCCCCGAGCGCGCGCGCGTGGCTGCTGGTCGATGAGGGGGCGGGGCGGAGGATCGAGGCGGGGCGCTGGGGGTTCCCGCCGCCGTGGGGGCCAAGGCAGGCGGACCCGGTCGGGCTGATCAATGTGCGGGCAGAGACGGCGGCGGAGAAGCCGAGCTTTCGCGAGGCGTGGCGGCGCCGCCGATGCGCGGTGATCGCGGATGGTTTTTTTGAGTGGCGCGGCGGCAAGGGGCACAAGGAGCCGCTGTGGCTGCACCGACCAGGCGGCGAGCTGCTGCTGTTCGCCGGGCTGTGGCGCGAGAGCGTCGATGAGGAGGGCGTGGCCGCGCGCCGCTTCGCGATCCTGACGACGGCGGCGAACGAGCTGGTGGCGCCGATCCACGCGCGGATGCCGGCGATCCTGGGGCCGGAGGCGCTGAGTCATTGGCTGTCCGTTGGGCCAGGTGAGGGGCTGGACGCCGCGCTGGGGCCGGCGCCGGCGGGGCTGCTGGTGGCGACGCCGGTGTCGACGCGGGTGAACGACGCGCGCTTCGACGACCCGCTGTGCGTGGCGAGCGCGCCGGGGCTGTTCGACTGATTCGTCGTGCTCTCGGCCCGGTCTTTTTGATCGCGTGCTGACTGCGCGCTGCTCGTGTCACGGTCATCGACCGTGAGCCGGGATATATCTCACTCGCGCACATCCCGTGCTGATTCTCGATTACACTCGCGCTCACGCGATGCGAGTGCACCGCCTCATCCTCGACAACTTCCGCTGCTTCGAGCGCCTCGACCTCGCGCTCGAAGACACGGTTACGCTCCTGATCGGCGTCAACGGCTCGGGCAAGAGCGCCGTGCTCGACGGCCTGGCGGTCGCCCTCGGCGCCTGGCTCAGCGGCACCAGCCAGGCGACGCGGGAAGACCGGACGATCGAGAAGGAGGACGCTCGCCTCGTCCGCCAAGAAGGCGAGGGGCTCGCCACGGTGAACCCGGTCTTTCCCGTGCGGGTCGCTGCCATGGACGTCACCGGCGAATGGGCCCGCGAGCTTCGGAGCCCAGACGGCCGCACGACCCATGGCGATGCCCAGAGGATCCGCAAGGACGCCGGCATCGCGGAGGGACGCGCCGCGTCTGATCCTGCGTATCTCCTCCCGCTCATCGCCTACTACGGCACCGGCCGGCTCTGGGTGCAAAAACGCGACTTCAAGCGCGAGGCTCGCTCACGCATGGACGGCTACGCCGCGTGCCTCGAGTTCGCCTCCAACCACAAGCTCTTCGAGCACTGGATGCGGGATCGTGAGCACGACCGCGTCCAGCGCCTCGCTACCGCTGCGTCGCGCGAGTCGGTCCGCGCCCCCCACCTCGAGGCAGTCGAGGACGCCGCGCGGAGCTGCCTCGAGGGCGCCCGTCGTTTTTTCTACAGCATCAACCACCATAGCCTCCAGGTTGAGTTCGCAGACGGCCGAATTCTCCCCTTCACCAGCCTCTCCGACGGTCAACGCGGCCTCATCGTCCTCGCTGCCGACATCGCCTGGCGAGCCGTCCAGTTGAACCCGAGCCTCGGCTCGGACGCGCCCAAGAAGACCGCCGGCGTCGTCCTCATCGACGAGATCGAGCTCCACCTCCACCCGCAGTGGCAGCGGAGCGTGATCCACAACCTGCGCGCTGCCTTCCCTGCCGTTCAGTTCGTGATCAGCACCCACTCTCCGCAGGTCGTCTCCTCGGCCCGCCCGGAGTGGCTCCGCGTCCTCTACCCCGATGGAACCTGGGATCGGGTCGACTACACCCGCGGGCGCGACAGCAACTCGCTCCTCCGCGACGTCTTCGGCGTCCCCGATCGGCCCGCGTACGTCCTCGACGAGATCCGTAGGGTTGAAGCCCTTCTCGCTGAGAGGCGCCTCGATGAGGCGCGTGCGGCCCTGAGCGGCCTTGAGGCCGACCTGGGCCCGCATGATCCGATCGCGTCCGGCCTCCGCTGGGAGCTCCACGACATCGAAGTCAACGGGCCTATCGACGAGGACTGAGACGATGTGGCGGATCGAGAAGGGCCCCGAGCCGCGCTGCCTAGCGGAGCTACGGCGGGAGATCAGGCGCATGGAAGATGAGGCGGGCGCTCCCGTCAAGGAGCCCTGGAAGGAGGTGAAGGGCGCCGCCAAAGAGGTGCTCCGCGACGCGCTGGTTCGCGTTCAGCATGGCCTCTGCGCCTACTGTGGCGGCCGGCTCGTCCTCACTCAGATGAAGATCGAGCACTTCATCCCCCAGATCGCCGATCCGGCCCGGATCCTCGACTGGGACAATCTCCTCGGCGCCTGCTCTGGTCGCTACAGGGTCGGCGCCGGTCGGGCGGTCACGCACTGCGACTCCCATCGCACGCAGCGCGGCCTCCTCCACGTTCATCCCGCCAAGACCGACCCCCGCCTTCACTTCCGGGTCAACGTGACCTCTCAGCGGAGCGACCTCGGCACCATCGAGCCGCTCACCGCCGAGGCGACTCCAGACCTGGCCGAGCTCAACCTGAACGCTTCGAGGCTCGTCGAGAACCGGGCGGCTGTTGTCCGCGACCTCCGCGCGAGGCTCCAGCCTCTGCCTCCAGACAAGATTTCGGAGTTCCTCCGGCGCCGCCTCGAGGTGGCGACGAAGCCTGGGGTTGATGGCCTGCCCGCCTACGCTCACGTCGCGGCTGAGTACATCCGTCGCAAGCTCCGCCAGCGGGGTCAGGCCCCTTGAGCTGGCTAGGGCGTGACCTGGAAGCAGTAGAGGCGGGCGGAGCTGGCGCAGTCGTTGGCCTTAGAGTCGGTCCAGGCGGCGTCTTGGGCGTCGGTGTAGCCGATCCCGCCGTCGGGGTTGCCCATGAAGCTGTTCCAGTTGTCGCAGTCGCCCTTGCCGGCGGGGGCGCCCTTGGCGGTGGTGTTGGTCCAGACGGTCGACTTGGTGACGGTTTGGTTCTGCTCGCTGCGGTCGATGGGGCGGAGCAGCGGGCCGGCGATGAGCTGCGCCCAGGAGGCGGCGATGAGGTTGTTGTTGAGGAGCTTGAAGGGGCCGGCGGCGGCGGTGACCGCCTCGGGGAAGCGGGCGGCAGGGCCCTGGTTGGTGGTGCTGAGCCAGGCCATGTAGGTCTGGCCCTGGGCGGTGAGGCCGGCCTTCTGGGCGAGCTCCTGGCAGAGGGTGTCGGCGCCTTGTAAGCCCTTGAGGCCCTGGTTGTTGCCGGTGTGTAGGGTCGAGCTGACGAAGACGTAGCGCTCGCGCTTGCAGGTGTCGGTGCAGCCGTCGCCGACGACGGTGTTTTGGTCGTCGCACTCTTCGGCGTCCTTGAGGAGGAGGCCGTCGCCGCAGATGTTCTGCTTGCAGGCGGCGGTGCAGGCGGCGTCGTCGGCGTTGGCCTCGCCGTCGTCGCACTCTTCGGCGTCCACGAGGAGGAGGCCGTCGCCGCAGATGTTCTGCTTGCAGGCGGCGGTGCAGGCGGCGTCGTCGGCGTTGGCTTCGCCGTCGTCGCACTCTTCGTCAGGGTCTTGATCGCCGTCGCCGCAGACGGGCGGCGGGGTGGTGGTGGTGTCGGTGTCGTCGGTGGTGGTGGTCTCGGCGACGCTCGTGCTCGAGGCGGTGGTGGTGGTGGTGGTGGTGGTGGTGCTTGTGGTGGTTGTCGTCGCGTCGCTGTCGGTCGCCGGGCTGGGACACACCTCAAAGAGCCCGGCGCCGCAGTCGTTGGTGCAGGCGGGTTGCGTCGGGGCGACGAGCGCGAGGGCGAGCAGGAGGCGGTGTGGGGCGGTGGTGGGGGTCATGGCTTAGAAGCGGTGGCTGAGGCTGAAGGAGGCGCCCTGCGGGCTGAAGGCGGGGCTGGCGGCGAGGCGAGGCTCGCGCGTGCTCCGGCCGCGTTGGACGGCGCGGCTGATCACGGCGGCCAAGGAGGCGGTGGAGAGGCCGAGGCCGAGGCCGAGCAGGCTGGTCGTGGCGAGGGCGCGGCCGCGAAAATTTTGGATCTCCTGAGGAGTGGAGGTGGGGTCGAGGGTGGGGCTGGCGAGGGCGATGGGGAGGCCGATCCCGCCGCCGAGGGCGAGCACGGCGCCGATCCCGAGCTCGGCGAGGAGGATCCGATCGCCGCCGCCCGCGCTGAGGGTCGCGCTGACGACGCCGACGCCGATCCCGCTGCTGAGCAGGGCGGCGCCGCTGGCGAGGCGCCGGGTCTGGTCGAGCACGAGCTGGGGGGTCTGGCGGTAGTTCGGCAGGGCGGCGCGGTAGTCGCGGTCGCCGACGACGTAGCGGGCGGCGCCTCCGCTGATCAGCGCGAGGGCGCCGACGCCGGTGGTGATGGCGAGGGTGAGGCGGAGGCGACGCTCGAGGTCGGGGCGGAGCTGGAGATCGAGCGTGAGCGGGCCGTTGGCGTCGATCTGGGCGCTGTGCGCGAGGTAGCCGCGGGCGCGGGCGCGGAGCTGCCAGGTGCCGCGCGGGAGCTGCCAGGTGCTGGTGGGCTCGTCGATCTGCTCGCTCCGGCGTTGGCCGCCGGGGCCCTGCCAGGTGAGCTCGACGCCGCGGCTGAGCGCGCGCTCTGGGCCGAGCTGGAGGGTGACAGGGACGACGGGGGCGGGGCCGCTGATCTCGAGGATCTGCGGGGCGGGGCCGCGGCCCTGGATCTCGACGGTCTGGGCGGCGAGCAGCCCTTCGTCGCCGAGCAGCCGGAGGGTCCACGCGCCGCGGCTCAGGTAGATGTCGACGGGGGCGCTGAGGGTCCAGTCGAGGACGAGGCCGTCCGCAGGAGGCGCGCCGGGGCGGCGGAGCTCGACGTAGCGAGGGAGCGGGGCGCCCTGAGGGGCGTTGTAGCGGAGCTCGACCGGCACGGCGCGACGCTCGATGCTGATGAGCTTGACCTCGAGGGCGGTGCGATCCTCGGGATCGAGCTCGGGGACGGCCGCGAGGTAGCGGCGCCAGTTGAGGATCGCGTGGGCTTCGTGGCCCGCGCCGGCGGCCTCACGGGCCTTGCCGGCGTTGTAGATCGCGCCAGGATCGGCGCCCTCGCGCCACAGCTCCTCGAAGATCCGCGCGGCTTCGGCGTGACGACCGGCGCGGTAGAGGCTGCGGGCGGCGCTGACGCGCTCGTCCTCTTGCTCAGCCGGTTCAGCGGACGCGGCGGCCGAGCGCGCGGGGGCGGCGGCGAGCAGGAAGAGCAGCGCGAGCGGGGGCCGAAGGCGGCGGCGTGAGCGGCTAGGGGAGTCGTGGAGCACCGAGGATCCTCTCGCACATGGGAGTCGTCACCCGTGCAGAGGATATCGGGGCGGGGCTTTTTTTTCAGGTTTTCAGGCTCTTCAGGCGCTCAGGGCCTCAGGACCGGGTCAGGGCCAGCGGAGCGTCGCTTGGGCCTGGGCGGCGCTGTAGCGGCCTCGTTCGTCGCGATGGACCTTGGCGGCCGCGATCTGGGGGTCGTGGGTGAAGAACACCCACTCGTCGCCCGCGGCGATGGTGGCGAGCAGGGCGGCCTTCTCGTCGATGAGGAGCTCGGGGTAACGATCGTAGCCCATGGTGATCGGCAGGTGCACCCAGGGGACGCCGGGGATGAGGTCGCCCATGAAGGTGATCGGGCCGGCGGCGGCGCCTTCGATGCGGGTGAGCATGAGACCAGGGGTGTGTCCCTGGGAGAAGGTGAAGGTGTAGGCGTCGCCGAGTTGGGCGGAGCGGGGGCCTTCGACGCGCTCGAGGCGGCCGGTGGCGGTGAGCAGGTCGCTGAGGCCGGGGATGAAAGAGGCGCGATCGCGCGGGTGCGGGCGCTCCGCGCGGGCCCAGGCGTCGGCGCCGACGATGTAGCGGGCCCGCGGGAAGGCGAGCTGGAGGCCTCGATCGGGCGACCAGGGGCGGAGGATCCCGCCGACGTGGTCGAAGTGGAGGTGGGAGAGCACGATGACGTCGATGTCCTCGGGGGCGACGCCGAGGGCGGCGAGCTCGCGCAGGAGGACGTGCTCCTGCTCCTGGACGCCGAAGCGGGCGCGCAGCTCGGGCTCAAAGAAGGCGCCGATCCCGGCCTCAAAGAGGATGGTGCGGCCGCTGTGCTCGCGGCAGAGCAGGCTGCGGCAGGCGAGGGCGATCCGGTTCTCCGAGTCGGGGGGGCTCCAGCGGGTCCATAAGGCCTTGGGGCAGTTGCCATACATAGCCCCTCCGTCGAGGCGCTGGGTGTTCCCCTCCACCGAGTCGAGTCGCATGGCGGATCCCATACCATGGCCAGCGAGGGCGATCCGCGGCATCCTTGCGCGGCCGATGAACTCGCCCGCGCGCCGCTCTCCCCTCGATACGTCGACTTATCTGGTCGAGCTGCTCCCTTCCGCGGTGCTGGGGCGGCTGCGGGCAGATCCGCGGATCTTGGTGGTGCCGGCGCTGCCCGCCCGGACGAGCAGCGAGCGGCGGTTCTTGGCGGCGCTGACGCCCGAGGGGGTGCAGCTCTGCCAAAATATCGGCCGCAGCGCGATGGCGGGGCCGCCCGAGGTGCGGCGCTTTTTTCTAGAGGCGGCGGTGAGCGCAGATCCACAAGGGGCGCGGGTGGTGTGCCGCTTCCGCCCAGGGCCCGGGCCGCGGCAGCTCCGCTATTGGGCGGTGTGGCTGGTGTGCGGGCTATGGCCTGTGGTGACAGGGGTGACCGCGGGCAAGGTGGCGCTGGTGGCGATGCTGGTGGCGATCACGCTGCCGGTGCTGCTGATCGAGCTGTACCAGGCGCGGGGGACCGCGGCGGCGCGGCTGGAGCTGCTCAACTTGTTGGAGCAGCTGCTCGGGCCCGCGGAGATCGGCTCGAGCGCGGCTGAACATACGCCGTATCGCGACGGCCACCCGCCGCTGAGCGCGCCGCAAGAGGCGGATGATGAGGAGGAGGAGGACGAGGATGCGGATGCGGATGCGGACGCGGGGGAGGACGAGGTCGACGAGGGCCGCGGCGGGCGGGTGTCGCGGGTCAGCGCGTTCTAGGTGGATGTCGATATGTTGATAGGTTGGTATGTGCAGATCAGTATGTGTAGATCGCGAAGTCTATCTCGAAGGAGGAATTAGGCGAGGGCGTAGGCGGGGTGGCCGGCGATGATGGTGGCGAGCACGGGGGCGCTGCGGAGGGCGGTGGGGGATAAGGCGTGGAGATCGGCGGTGAAGCAGGTGAGGTCGGCTTGGTATCCAGGGGCGAGCAAGCCGAGGTGGTCGTCGCGGAAGGCGGCGTAGGCGGCGCCCCTGGTGAAGGCGGCGAGGGCTTGGTCGAGGTCGAGGCGCTGGTCGGGGAGCCAGCCGCCTTCAGGGGCGCTAAGCAGGGTCTTGGCGGGTGAGCGCGGCGTAGAGGCCGTGGGTGGGCTCGGGGAGCTCGACGGGGAAGTCGCTGCCGAAGGCGAGGCGGGCGCCCGCGCCCAGGACTCGGCGCCAGGCGTAGGCGCTAAGCGAGGCGCTGGGGGCCGACGCGGGCGGGCACCCAGGCCATGTCGCTGGTGGCGTGGGTGGGCTGCATGCTGGCGATCACGCCGAGCTCGGCGAGGCGGGGGATGTCGGCGAGGTCGAGGATCTGGGCGTGCTCGAGGCGCATGCGTGGGGGGCGCGCGAGGTCGGTGGCAGCGGCGAGGGCGCGGGCGTAGGCGTCGAGCACGACGCGGTTGCCTCGGTCGCCGATCGCGTGGGTGGCGGGCTGCCAGCCGCCTCGTAAGGCGCGTCGGACGAGCTCTTCGAGGCGCTCGGGCTCGATGAGGAGCAGGCCGCTGTGGTCAGGGCGGTCGCTGTAGGGGGCGAGCAGGGCGGCGCCGCGGCTGCCGAGGGCGCCGTCGGCGTAGATCTTGACGCCGGTGAGCTGGTAGCGGCTCTCCGGGGAGATCGGGTCGGGGTGGCGGGTGTGGAGCTCGCGGGCGAACCACTCCTGGTCGGCGTAGCCGTGCACGCGCAGGTGGAGCTGGCCGCTGGCGGCGAGCTCGCGGAAGACGGCGTCGGCGGCGGGGTCGACGCCCATCTCGTGTACGCCGGTGAGGCCGCGGGCGAGCACGTGAGCCTGGGCGGCGAGGAGCTGGCGGCGGAGATCAGCGGGGGTGGCGATCGGGGCGGGCATGAGGGCCATGGCGCCGTCGATGAGCACGCCGGTGGGGTGGCCGCGATCGTCGCGGAGGAGCTCGCCTCCCGGGGGATCGGGGGTGTTTTGATCGATCCCGGCGAGCGCGAGCGCGGCCTGGTTGGCCCAGCCGGCGTGGCCGTCGATCCTGACCAACCAGACAGGTCGATCGGGGAAGGCTTCGCTGAGGGGGCGGTGATCCGGCATGGCGGGGTCGCTCCAGCGGTTCTGATCCCAGCCGCGGCCGAGCACCCAGCCGGCCGCGGGGGCGCCGGCGCGCAGGCGCGCGAGCAGCTCGGGGATCCCGGCGGCGTCGCGGAGGTCGATGATCTCGAGGTCGCGGCCGAGGCCGATGAGGTGCGCGTGGGCGTCGGTGAGGCCGGGCAGGGCGCAGCCGCCGTGGAGATCGAGCACGCGGGTGTGCGGGCCGCGGCGAGCTTCGATGGCCGCGCGATCGCCGACGCTGAGGATCCGACCGCGCGCGATCGCGAGCGCTTCGGCTTCGGGGCGCCGGGGATCCATGGTGAGCACGCGACCGCCGAGGATCAGGAGATCCGCGGGGCCTCGCTCGGCGGCGGCGCTGTGGTGAGGGGACGGCTCGCTTCGCTGGCAGGCGGCGACGGTGAGGGCGGCGAGGGCCTGGCAGAAGCGGCGACGATCGGGCGCGAAGGTGGGCACGCGCGCACTGTAGCAGGGCGGGCGCGGCGGCTGTCTGGCGCGGGGCGGTCGGTCGACGGGTGAGGCCGCTTGGGCGACGATTGTCCGGTGGACCCGAGGGCGGCGTTGAAGGTCGTGGCGGCCGCGCTGGCGGCGGCTCTCGGCTGCGCAGACCGGCGGGCGAGTCCGCCGCCCCCGCCGGCGATCGCCCTCGCCCAGGTGGCGGAGGCCTCGCCGTCGACGCGGACGCCGATCGCGACGCTCACGCTCACGCGCGAGGAGGTGGTGGTGGCGGTCGCGCTCGCGAATCAAGACCCGAACCGCGCCGATCTGCCGGCGATCGAGCGCTTCCCCCTCGACGAGGGGAGCGCCCTCCAGGGCCAGCTCGCGCGGATCTTCGATCGGGCCCGGCTCGCCGACGCGACCGACTTGCTCGACGCGCCACGCCTGCGGATCCGGGTCGCCGCCGACGTCCGTCATGAGGAGTGGACCGCGGCGATGATCCCGATCGGGCGGGCAGGCTTTGGGGCGGTCGAGATCGAGGTCAACTCGCCGGCGGGCGTCGGCCACTGGACGCTCCGTCCGTACACGTTCTGCGCTTGCCTGCCGCCGCCGGTGCGATCGTGGTGCGCGAGCCCGTCGGTGACGATCTTCGCCGACGGCGTCGACCTCCACGCCGAGGCCGACTTGACGCCGCCGCCGGGCTGTCACAAGGCGATCAAGCGCCACGGCGAGGAGGACCCGCCCGTCACCGGCGCTGAACACTGGCGCGATCGGACGATCGCCGGGCCCGCGGGAGGCTGCCCGTCCGCGGCGATCGACGAGCGAGGGCTCGATCTGGAGGCGCTGCGCGCCCGGCTGCGCGCGCTGCACCAGGCGGCGCCGAGCTGCGGTCGCGCGAGCGTGGCGATCCCCGACCAGACCCCGTGGTCGACGAGCGCCGCGGTGCTGGCCGCGATCTACGCCGAGTATGGCGAGGTGCCGACGAGCTTCCTGCCGGAGCGCGACGCGGTGTCACGGGCGGCCCGGTGCGGCGACGCGCTCTCGATCGAGGCGCTCGCGCCCGGGCAGGCTTCGTCTCCGCTGATCGGCCGCCGCGGCTGCAGCGAGTGAGCCGCGAGCGGACATGAGCGCCGTCGCCCGATCGCGTTCAGGTCGCGCCTCAAGCGCCTGGAGGTGTGAGAATTTTCATGGGCTATCGGCGCGGGTTTGCATCGGGGCGGAGGGGGCGATAGGGTCGGCGTCGTGGTCGCCATGAGTCCCCTGCGTCTGTCTCGCCTCCCGATCGTCGCCCTCTGCGCCCTCTTCGCCTGTGACGGCGACTCGAAGCCGAAGGCGGCTGAGCCGGCGCCGGTCGCCGAGAAGAAGGCGCCAGAGCCGCAAAAAGAGGCGGCGGTGGAGGCTCCGAAGGAGGCCGCGCTGGCGCTGCCGTGGATGCGCGAGAAGGTGGCGGAGACGATGACGCCCGGGACCGAGCTGGTCTACAAGCTGAGCGGCGTCGACGCGAAGGGGAAGAAGGTCGAGGACGACTACCGCTGCCAGGTGAAGTCGAACGATACGCGCTCGATCGGGACGGTGTGCAACACCGTGAACAAGCCGAGCAAGGACAAGGGAGCGACGATGGTGGCGACCCGCGACGTCAGCGCGTTCAGCCCGTTCTTCGCGGTGGAGCGGCCGCAGCATACGCTGCTGCGCCGAGAGTCGGTGACGGTGCCGGCGGGCACGTTCGAGACGGTGGTGGCGGACCTGAAGGACTTCTTCGGGGCGGACTATACGATCTGGATGATCGCCGATAAGCCGGGGATCTACGCGAAGGTGCACGAGAAGCCGCGCGCGGGCGATGACGCGGATAAGACGGACAAGACCTTCGAGCTGGCGACGATCACGATGGGGCAGTGAGCGCCTCGCCGCCGAGACCGCGCCCCGGCGGTCGTGGTATCTCGTGGCGCCGAGGCGCGCCATGTACATCACCGAAATCGCGATATCCAACCTCCGCAGCTTCCAAGGCGACCACAGCCTGAATTTGGATCGTGGTGGCGGCACCTACGCCGGTTGGACGGTGTTCGCAGGGCGTAACGGCGCCGGCAAGAGCACGCTGCTCAAGGCCCTCGCGCTCAGCGTGATCGGCCCGCTCGCTTCACGGTCGCTCGCGGGTGTGTTCACGGACTGGGTCCATCGCGGCCGCGAAGACGCCGTGGTGCGCGTGCGGCTGGTGCGCGATCAGGTGCGGGACAAGGTCAAGGCGGCGGGCCGCACCAACAAGAAGCCGTTCTGGGTCGGGCTCAAGTGGCGCGCGGCGCAGCACGGCACGGACGTCCTGGAGCGCTGGGAAGACAAGAGCGTCGAGTGGAGCAAGTCGGGAGACAACGGCCCCTGGGCGGATTCGCCAGCAGGGTGGTTCATCGCGGGCTACGGTCCTTACCGGCACTTGGGCTCGCCGCCCACCGAGGTCGTGAGGCTCTCCGCCGATCCCGTGATGGCGCGGCTGATCAACCTCTTCAACGAGTCAGCGACGCTCTCTGACGCCGTGGACTGGCTCAAGGGGGTTCACGCGCGCGCCCTCGAGAACCGCGAGGGCGCGGCGGCGCTCCGCGACGGAGTCATCCGGTTCCTGAACGACGGCCTCTTGCCCGACGGGAGCGCCGTGAAGCACGTGGACTCCGGCGGCCTCTGGATCGAACGGGACGGGGTCGAGATGCTGCTCGAGCAGGTGAGCGACGGGTATCGCACGGTCGCGGCTCTGGTGGTGGATCTGCTGCGACGCTTGCATGACAGCTTCGGGGGCCTTGCCCTGAATGAGGTCGATTCGGCGTTGGTGTGCGGGCTCCCCGGGGTCGTGCTCATCGACGAGGTGGACGCGCACATGCATGTCGTCTGGCAGCAGAACATCGGCACCTGGTTGACCCGTCACTTTCCCGCGATTCAGTTCCTGGTCACCACGCACAGCCCGTTTATCTGCCAGGCGGCGAGCCCGAGAGGCCTCATCCGGCTGCCCGCGCCCAGAGAGAAGCGCACCGTCGAACACGTCGAGCCCGAGCTGTTCAAGGCGGTCGTGAACGGTGGCGCTGATGATGCCGTACTCACCGAGCTGTTCGGCTTGGAGCACGCCCACTCTGCTCGCGCGGAGGCGCTCCGTGTCGAGGTGGCCGCGCTAGAGGCCAAGGTCCTCCGTGGGGCGGCGACGGCCGCGGAGATCGAGCAGTACAAGGAGCTCTCGGCGGAGCTGCCGACGGACATCGGCGAGCTGGCCGACCGGCGGCTCCGCGGCTTGGGAGTGCCACGCTGATGCATACAACGGGTCGCCTTGACCCAGCCAGCCCTCGACCGGCTTCAATCCCTGACCGCTGAGGTGGTCGCTGCCAGCGACCCCAAGGCGAAGGCTGCGGCGAGGTGGAATTCAAAGCCAGACGAGCTGTTCAAGGAGGTTCGATCGAAGCTAGAAGGGATGGCCTCTGGTCGCGCCCGATGTATGTACTGCGAGGACAGCTTGGGGACGGACATCGATCACTTCTGGCCGAAGTCGGACTACCCGGACCGGACCTTCCTCTGGGAGAACTACCTGCTCGCGTGCAGCCATTGCAACAGCAACCTCAAGCGGAGCCAATTTCCACGGGACGCGGCGGGCCAGCCTGAGCTGCTGGACCCGACCGTCGACGAGCCCTCTGATCACTTGCTCTTTCTCCCGACGAACGGGTGCTTCGAGCCGAAGGGCCCGAAAGGCCCCGAGTCGATCCGCGTGTTCGCCCTCAATGACGACCGACGAAGGCTCCCGGAGGCCCGGCGGGACGCGTTGCTCTGCCTAGAACTCCTTATCAGGGACTACGACCGCGTGGTGGACACCGACCCGGCCAAAGCCGCCAAGCTTCGGGCCGCCGCTCGTGACTTCCCGTTCAGCGGGGTGCTGGTGTGGTTGGTCCGTGTCGCGTTGGCGCCAGCGGGGGCGGTGGTGCTCGGCGATGAGCTTTATGCGCTTCTTCAACGGCATGGGGTCGCGAGCTGGCCCTGATGTACGGGTCACGCACACCCATCGGCGCCGATCCGCGGCCGCTCTGTCGCGCGAAGGCTCAGCGGGCGAGCACCTCGAGCAGGTCGGAGCGGGTGTCGGTCCAGACGGGGTAGGGGGCGGCGCGCTCTTCTTCGTCCTCTTCTTCGGTGGCGTCGGCGACGGTGGGGACGTCGAAGACGGCGCGGCTGCGGCTGAGCAGCATCCAGTCGCTGGCCCAGGTGATGTCGTCCTCGCTGCTGTCGCCGACTTTGATGATCTCGAGGTCGAGGCGCTGGGCGAGGCCGCGGGCGAGCGGGGCGAGGTCGAGGTAGCGGTTGGAGATGTGGAGGGCGATCACGCCGTCGTCGTCGCGGAGGTGGCGGAGGTAGAGCTCGATGGCCTCGACGGTGATGAGGTGGGCAGGGATCGAGTCGCTGCTGAAGGCGTCGACGACGAGCACGTCGTAGCCCTGGGGCGGCTCGCGCTCGAGGCTGAGGCGGGCGTCGCCGAGGGCGACGGTGGCCTCGCCGGCGCTGTCGCGGAGGTAGGTGAAGAGGGGGGCGTCGCCGGTGGAGAGGGCGACGACCTTGGGGTCGATCTCATAAAAACGGATCCGATCGCCGGTGAGCGCGTAGGTGGCGATGGTGCCGGTGCCTAGGCCGATGACGCCGATCGCGAGGGGCTGGTTGCGGTACCGCCGCGGGTGGTGATCGGCGGCGAGGCCGACGCCGCTGTGGCCGGCGTAGTAGCTGTTGGGGACGTGGCGGTAGTCGGGCTCGGTGAACTGGATCCCGTGGGTGATCCGGCCGTGGCGGAGGCGGAGGTAGGGGCCGTGCGTGCCTCGATCGAGGTCGATCCGCAGGGTGCCGAAGAAGCCTCGATCATTGAGGAGGTTGCCGCGCAGCTCGTCGGCGGCGTGGTAGGTGAGGGCGCCGCCGAGGGCGATGAGGTAGATGGCCGAAAAGACAGGCGCGAGCCAGCGGCGGCGACGCTTGGGCGCGGCGGCGCGGGTCAAGAGCAGGGCGAGCAGGGCGGCGCCGGCGAAGAGGGACAGGGGGAGCTCCCAGAGGCCGAGGAAGGCGAGGGGAGCGACGACGCCGCAGAAGATCCCGCCAGCGGCGCGCCGGCGGCGATGAGGAGGTAGTAGGCGGTGAGGTGGCGGGTGTGCGGCTGGCGACGGGCGAGCTCGCCGTGGCAGACCATGCAGTAGGCGAGCAACGCGAGGAGCAGGCCGCCGAGCTGGAGGACGACGGGGACGTCGACGCCGAAGAGGAGGATGGTGGCCGCGCCGGCGCCGCTGAGGAGGAGGAGCGGCGCCCAGAGGCCGCGGTGGTAGAGGCGGGGGGCCTCAAAGCAGAGGATGAAGGTGAGCAGGTAGAGGGCGAGGGGGAGCATCCACAAAAATGGGATGACGGCGACCTCGAGGGTGATCTGGGTGGTGACCGCGAGCAGGAGGGCGGAGGGGATCGCGGCGAGCACGAACCATAAGGCGCGCTGGGCGAGCGAGAGGGGCGCGCCGGCATCCGCGGCGGGGGGCTTGGGTTGAGCGTTGAGCGCGGTGGGTTGAGCGTTGAGCGTGGTGGGTTGAGCGTCGAGCGTTTGGGCGGTGGGCGAGCTCTGGGCGGCGCCAGCGAGCAGGGCGAGGCGGCCGCAGAGCAGGACGTAGAGAAAGAAGCCGAGGCTCCAGAGCCAACCTTGGCCGGCGATCGCGAGGTTGGGCTCGATGAGGAAGGGGTAGGTGCCGAGGCCGAGCAAGGAGCCGAGGTTGGAGAGCGCGTAGAGGCGGTACGGCGAGGCGCCGGGGTAGAGGCGGGCGTACCAGCTCTGGAGCAGCGGGCCAGTGGCGGCGAGGGCGAGGAAGGGCAGGCCGATGGTGGTGAGCAGGAGGGCGATGATCGCGGGGATCGGGGCGTCACCCGCTTGTGGCCTCCAGGTGTCGCCGGGGATGATGGGGGCGGGCCAGCCGGCGAGGCGGGTGACGAGGAGGAGGAGGCAGAGGAGGAGCAGGGTGAGGTGGACGGCGCGCTGGCGAGGCGCTGGCCGCCGAGCGAGGGCGTGGGCGTAGGCGTAGCCGCCGAGCAGGGCGAGCTGAAAAAAGAGCATGCAGGTGGTCCAGACGGCAGGGGCGCCGCCGAACCACGGGAGCAGGCGCTTGCCGAGGATGAACTGGACCTGGAAGAGCAGGAAGGCGCCGAGGCCGATCGCGGCGGCGAAGAGGGCGAGGTCGGCGCGCTGTTTCATGGGTGAGGGCGCCGTGTGGGCGGGTGCGGCAGTCTAACCGCGCGGGCCGCCGTGATGATCATGGCGTGGCGGGGCGATGTCGCGCTCCGCAGGCGTGATAAGGTCGTGGTGATGGCTGTGAAGGCGCTTGAATGTCCGAAGTGCGGGGCGAGCCTCGCCCTGGTGGCGGGGCAGCAGAGCTACACGTGTGGCTATTGCAGGACCCACTTCACGTCGACGAGTGCGCCGGCGCCGGCGCCGGCGCCCGCTCCCCCGAGCCAGGCGCGGCCTGCTCACGATCCGGCGGCGGCGGGCCGGGTGGTGATGCGCGTGTTGGTGACCAGCATGGTGATGACGGCGGTGATCGGGATCGGGGTGACGATGCTGATCACGCGCACGCAGAGCGACTTCGCTCAGGTGATCGCGGAGAGCATGCCGGGCGTGACGATGCCGGCGATGCCAGGGATGCCGGTGGTGCCAAAAGCGGGCGGGCGCTCGTTATGGGACGACGTGGGCGGGGCGCCGCTGCCGGCGCAGGTGGCAGGGCAGGCGGCGGTGCTCGGGCGGATCCGCGCGTTCCCGGAGGACCAACTGTATATCGTCGCGGCGCGGGCGGCGGACGCGGGCACGATCTACCAGGTGGGGCCGCTGGGGACGTATGGCGACGGCTACCGGGCGACCCACTTCGCGGCGCTGGGGGAGCGCCTGGTGGTGAGTGACCTGCGACCGACGCTGCGGGTGGTGGAGCTGGCGAGCGGGAAGGCGCTGAAGGAATTTCCGCTCAGCGATCGGGTGGAGGCGATGTGTACGGTCGAGGGCGCGACAGAGATCGGGATCGCGCTGGTGGACGAGCGGCGCCTGCGGCTCGACCCGGTGGCGCTGACGCTCGAGGACGGGGCGCCGCCGAAGGGCTGCGTGCTCGACGGCAGCCCGTTTCGCCGACACAAGGATCCGCCGGGGGTGAAGGCGCCGAAGGTGGAGGGCTTTCGCGGCGAGCAGATCGTGGTGGAGGGGCGGCTGGCGGTGAGCAACGGGCACAAAGACCCGGGCACGGCGATCCCGCAGGCGGTGGGCTTCGACCCGAAGACGGGGGCGCAGCGCTGGCGTGAGGTGATCCCCTCGGTGGCGCCAGCGTCGGTGCAGGAGCGCTCGAATGAGCACGCGGCGCTGGCCGGCGGGCGTTTTTTTACGATCTACAAGGTGGGCTCGGAGGACACGCACGTGGCGGCGTTCGACGCGGAGAGCGGGGCGCGGCTGTGGGACCACCAGCTCCGGCCGATCTTCGCGGTGGATAAGATCAGCGGGGTGGTGGCGACCAAGGAGCACGTGTTTGTCGTGCGTACGAGCTCGCTCGACATCCTGGAGGCGGCGACGGGGGCGCCGCGGGGGACGGTCGGCGACGACACGTACGACCGTTAACGCGGCGAGGGCGAGGGCGAGGGCGAGGCGGCTCAGCCGGGCTTGATGCCGGCGAGGCCGCTGCCGGTGATGTCCGAGTAGGTGTAGTGGACGTTGGCGATCGGCAGCAGCTTCTTCTCGAGGGTGATCGGGTCCATCTGGTAGGCCCAGCCGTTGTAGTCGACCAGCCAGAGCTTGTTCTCCAGGTCAAAGCCGATGCCGAGGGGGGTGCCGCACTGGTCGAAGGTGTGGAAGTTGGTGATCGTCAGGGCGTCGCCGTTGACCTGGATGAGGCCGCAGCCGAGCGCGCCGCCGGCGTTGGAGGAGAGCCAGACGTTGCCGGCGCTGTCAGTGGCGACGCCGCGGAAGAGGTTGCCCTCGCTGCCGGCGACGAGGCCCCAGCTCTCGCTCGTGGGATCAAAGACGGAGACGCCGCCGTGGCCCTGCCAGTTGGCGAACCACACGCGGCCGCCCGCGTCGATGCCCATGCCGTAGTGCGAGTCGGCGTTGGGCGAGTCCCAGCGCTGGACCTCGAGGGTGACGGGATCAACGCGGTAGGCGACGTTGGTGAAGACGCCGGTGGTCCAGACGGCGCCGTCTGGGTCGATGGCGGCGCCGTAGGGGGCGTAGCCGTTGATGCCGTCAATGTTGACGGGCCAATTCGGGAGCGGGACGGTGGCCTCGATCTCGCCGGTGTAGCTGTTGAGGCGGGTCATCTGCGCTTGACCGGGGGCGCTCAAGGTGCCGACCCAGACCTTCTCGTCCTCGTACTCGCAGGTCTTTTGGTTAAAGGTAGGGAGGCCGAAGGTGGTGCCGCGCGGGCCGGCGCCGACGCTGAAGGGGGTGTTGATCTTGGCGGTCCAGAGGATGCACTCCTCGTCGGCGTAGTTGAGGAGGGTGTCCTTGTTGGGCGAGGTCTCGATGACGCCGTTGCCGTTGCGATCGACGCAGTCGGCGACGTTGGCGGCGATCTTGGTGACGGTGCCGGCGCCGCGGTTGGCGACGACCATAAAGCGACCGTCGATGTTGACGCTGGTGCGGGAGGGATCGGCGGCGCCGCTCTGCACAGGGTCGGACCAGAAGCGGGCCTCCTCCGCCAAGGTGAGGGTGTTGACGCGGGAGACGCTGCCTTGATCGGTGTTGGAGACCCAGAGGAAGCTGAACTCGCCGCCGCCGCCGCCGTCGCAGGGAGGATCGCCGGTGGTGTCGGTGTCGGTGTCGGTGGGATCCGTGGTGGTCGTGGTGGTGGGGTCGCTGTCGCTGTCGCTGTCGCTGACCTTGCTGGTGGTGGAGTCGTCGGTCGTGCCTTGGGACTCGCTCTCACCGGCGGTGCCGCCGCCGGTGGTGGCGCTGGTGGAGGCGTCGGTGTCGGTGTCGGTGGCGGCGGTGGTGGTGGCGGTGCCCTCGGTGAGCAGGGTGGCGCTGCCCATGGTCTCGCGGCCGTCGTCGCCGCCGCTGCAGGCGAGCGCGAGGGCGGTGGCGGTGAGCAGGGCGTGGCGCGGGCGAGGGCGTGGTGGTGAAGCCATGGGGCTACGCTAGCGCCGTTCACCGCGAGTGTCATCGCGGCGGGTGCGGCGCTAGGGCGCTGGCGCGGCGCGTTTTTGCGAAGACGTGCGGCATCGCGAGGTCAGCCTGTGACGCGGTTGTGACGTTGGGGGATCGCAGCGACAGGTGCGTCGCGAGGCGGTGGCGAACGACTACTGCAACGCCAGGGTGACCGCGTAGCCGTAGTGATCGGAGAGCTCGAAGGCGCCGGCGGCGCCGAAGTCGAGGGGCTCGGTGTAGACGATCTCGCTGGTGAGCACGCGGGCGTGGGCGCTGGGGTCGCGCATCAAGATGTAGTCGAGGCGAGCGGGGTACTCGGTGCCGGCGTATTGGCGGAAGTAGAGGGAGTTGCAGTCGCTGCCGGTGAAGGCGTCGTGGGCGATCTCGGCGCAGCGGCCGGCGAGCGGCTCGGCGCGGTAGGCGGCGCCGTCGAAGGGGAGGCGGAGCTGGGCCATACGCAGGACGTCGGTGGCGGGGGTGAGCAGGCTGTGGGTGTCGACGAGGCCGCCGTAGTGGAGGAAGAGCGGGTACATGGTGGCGTTGCGCCACCAGTCGACGACGGGCTCGCCGTCGACGTCGCCGAAGATGTCGTCGGGGTAATAGGGGGCGGCGTTGAAGTCGCCGGCGACGAGCACGAGATCGTCCGCGGGGCGGTCGGCGGCGTCGAGGCCGAGGTGGCGGGCTTGGGCGATCCGCTGGCGCCACAGCTCGGGGAAGGAGGTCATGTGGGTGTTGTAGACGTGGAGGACGCGGCCGGTGGGGGCGTGGCGGAAGCTCCAGCGGAGGAAGCCTCGCCTGACCCAAGGGCCAGGAAAATACTCGATCTCGCGTTGGGCCTCGTACTGGACCTCGAGGGTGCCCTGGGGGGCGGCGAGGAGCTGGTCGCGGACGAGGATGACGAGGCCGTGTTGGACGTGCTTGTCGTCGGTGCCGGCGAAGACGGCGTAGCCGTAGGTGTCAGCGGCGGCGCGCAGGCGATCGACGTCCTCGAGCTCGAAGACCTCTTGCAAGCAGAGCACGTCCCAGTCGGCGCTGAGCAGCTCCTCGGGGGCGCGCAGGCGGCGGTGATCGATCTCGGGCACGCCGACGTGGGTGAAGGGGTACCAGCGATCGAGCAGGCCGAGGTTGTAGCTGAGCACGCGCAGGGTGAGAGCGCCGGATAAGGGGGCTAAGGCGGCGTGCTCGGCGGCTTGGAGCTCGAAGAGCGGGGTGGGATCGGGGGCGGCCGCGAAGTCGACGCGGTCCTCGAAGAAGAGATCTTCGACGGTGAGATCGGCGCCGCCGGCGAGGGCTTCGGCGAGGTAGGCGAGGCGGGGAGCGTCGGCGAGTTTGACCTGGTCTTGCGGGCTGGTCCCGAGATCGGCGGGGGTGATGTCATCGCCGCAGGCGAGCAGCGCGGGGCTGATGAGCGAGGCGAGGACGAGGGCGGCGCTGGCGCGGGTCGTGGGCATGGCGGGTCCTTAAAACGCTCCGGCGGCGGCGAGGCCGGCGAAGCCGCGGCCGAGGCTGGGGACGAGGTTGATGTTGGCGCCGCGGCGAGCGCCGCGGGTATAGGCGAGCTGGGTGGCGCCGACGAAGGTGGCGCCGGCGCTGACCCAGAAGGTGGACTCCATGGCTCCGTAGAAGCAGGCGTTGGTGTCGCAGGCGCGCGAGAGGGGGAGGAGGAGGGCGCGGCTGAGCACGAAGAGGCCGAGGCCGCCGCTGAGCAGGCCGACGCCGAGCTTGTGGCGGCGAGTGAGGTCGAGCGGGCGGCCGCGGGCGGCGTCGTCGCGGCCGCGGCGGTGGGCGCCGGCGGTGAGCAGGCCTAGACCTGGCCCAAAGAACATGACGCTGTTCCAGTTGGTGAGGAAGGCGATGTTAGCGAGGCTCCAGCGGCCGAACGGCTCGCCTGGCTTGAGGCCGGCGGTGGTCGTCCAGAAGACCTCGAGGCCGACGCGGCCGAGCGCGCCGACGCCGGTGAGCACGCTGCCGGCGATCAGCAGGCCGCGGCCGGTCTTGCGTTTGGTGGGCGGGGCCGGGGCGGGCGCGCAGGCGAGCGGCGGCGGGTGGGCGGGCCCGAAGGGCGCGGGCTGGGCGGCGGGCTGGGCGGGCGCGTCAGGCGAGGCCTGGGTGGGCTCGGCGGTGAGGAGCAGCAGGGCGAGCGCGCGGATCATGGGCGCGTCACCTTAGCGGAGGCGCGCGCTGTTGTCTGCTCTGCGGCGCGGCCGCCGTCGGCGCGTCGATCGCCGCCGGTGATAGGATCTGGCGATGAGGGCCATCTCTGCGGCGATGTGGGCGGTGTTCGTGCTGTGCGGGTGCGCGGATCCTGGCGTGGCCGCGCCTGCGTCGGGCGGCGCGGCGATGACGCCCGAGGCGCACGTCGCTCCGGTGGAGACGCGGCGGGTGCCGCCGCCGACGCGCGTGGACGGCCGGAGCTCGGCGACGATGCGCTACTTTTACTGGGAGCCAGGGGTGGAGGTCGCGGACTTCGGCGGGGACGCGCGGGCGCGGGCCGAGGCGGTGCTGGCGTCGCCGTCGATCCGCGAGCTGCTCGGCGCCGAGGCGGAGGACGGCTTCGTGTTCCAGAAATTCGACGCAGCGCGGCAGATGGTCACGTTCCGGCAGACGCGCGCGTTCCGTGGCCAGCAGGTGGTGGTCGCGGAGGCGTTCGCGACGGTGGAGCTGGCCGGCGGGACGGCGCTGGTCTACCTCGGCACGGGGTTTCGCGCGGGGATCTCGCTGGCAGACTCGCCGCTCACGATCGATGAGGCGAAGGCCGAGGAGCTCGCGGTGGCCGCTTACGAGCGGCATGAGGGGGCGAAGGGCGTGGCGACGAAGCACCTCGACCCAGGGCTGCGCGTGGAGAAGGCGGCGTGGTGGGGTGATCGTTTGGTCTTCCCGATCCACGTGGAGCGGGTCGACGACGGGGGACACTCGCGGCCGTGGATGATCTCCATCGACGCCCAGAGCGGCGAGGTGGCCGGCAGCTATCAGGCCTGGATCGAGTGAGGGCCGCGTCGCTCTGGGGTCGGTAGGGGCGTCAGGGCTTGTCGACGGGCAGGCCGCTGGGCACGCTGGTCGGGATCGCCGCGCCGAGCACGTCGGGGTGCGCGGCGGGGTCGCTGAGGGCCTTGAGGAAGGCGGTGAGGCGCTTGACCTGCTGCTTCTTGGTGACGTTGACGCCGCTTAGGAGCGGATCTGCGCCGGCGGCGAGGATCTCGGCGGTGTTGTCCAGCAAGGAGGCGTGCAGGCTGGGGTGCTCGCACTGAAAGCCGGTGAAGTCGAGGAAGGGCGTGTCGGGGAGCTGGGTGATGTCGTAGCCGTGCAAGGCGGCGACGGGGTCGCGGTAGTGGTCGACGAAGTCCTCGAGCTCGGCGTACTGGCCGAGGCGGCCGTAAGGGCCGGTGAACTCGATGTTGCGCAGCGGCGGGGTGCGCCACCTGTAGCGCTCGCCGACGGGGAAGATCTCGTCGCCGGCGCCGCCGAAGACCCAGGGGAAGGCGTAGACGTTGCGGGCGTGGCCGAAGTCGTCGAGGCCGTCGGGGCCGTTGCGCTTGGGCAGGTCGTTGCCGCAGCCGAACTGCGGGGCGAGGGTGTTGTGGAAGTCGTTGTCGGTGAGCTCGGCGCCGGCGTGGCAGGAGGCGCAGTCGCCTCCGTTGGGGTCGAGGAAGAGCTGGGCGCCGCGGAGCTGCTGGTTGTCGAGGGCGCAGTCGTCGCCGGCGACGAAGCGATCCCAGGGGCTGCCGTTGGAGGCGAAGACGCTGATCTCGTAGGCGGCGATGGCGTTGCCGGCGTGGCCGAAGTTCATGTCCGCGAAGGCGACGCCCTCGTAGGCGTCCTCGAAGAGCTCGACGTACTCGGGGATCGCGCCGAGGCGGGCCATGTAGCCGTCGAAGACGCAGGCGAAGATCAACGGGAGAGGGACGTTGGGGTCGACGCAGCTCAGCAGCTCGTTGGCGGGGTCGGTGCCGGGGATCCCGAGCATCTCGCCGAAGGTGACCTCGGGGAGCATGGCCTGGCCGGCGAGCACGCGCGGGGCGACGACGCCGGGGAAATTCTCAAAGGGGACCTGGTAGTGGGGGAGGATGACGGGCAAGCCGAGGCCGACGACGTTGCCGTCGACCTCCGCGACCTTGCCGTCGATGGTGAGGGTCTCGAGGGTGTGCAGGTTAAAGAGGGTCTGGGAGTGGCGGCCGCCGGCGTGGCCGCCGTCGCGGGCGAGGCCGACGCCGTGGCCGTGGATCCCGGAGAAGAGCGGGCGGGCGTCGGTGAGGCCGAGCGCGGGGTTGTGGCATGTCCCACAGGACACGTCGCGGCCGCCGCTGAGGATCTTGTCGTGGAAGAGGGCGCGGCCGAGCTCGACGAGCTCAGGGCGGATCGGCGCGGGCATGGCGAGCGGGGCGACGCCGCGGAGATCGATGAGGTCGCGCACGCCGTCGACGAGGTCAGGGTTGTTACAGCCGTCGTTGCTGGCGCTGCGGGGCTGGACGGCGGCGGGCTCGTCGCAAGCGGTGAGCAGGAGAATTGCGCAGGGGGTCAGAGACCTCAGGAGATGGCGGGTTTGGCGGGTGCGATGCATCAGAGCGACATCCTCTCGTCGATTCGTCGAAATTGGCGGGGTTCACGGGCGAGGTCGGCTGACCCCATGATCTCATTGGAGTGAGCATGGTGGTGAATGGACAGAGGCGCTGTCAAGCGGGGGGTTCGCTGTCCTGCGCGGAGGACAGTGGTTATGGCGGATTGGACGGTCATCGGCCCGTGGGCGATCGTAATGCGCTGACACGCGCGCGGTCCCGCTCAGCTGCGGCCGCGGATCAGCGGGAGCAGCTCGATGACGCGGATCAACAGCTGGCGCTCGTCGTGGGTGATCTGGCCGTCGGCGAGCGCCTTGCGCAGGGTGTCCTCGAGCAGCGCCTTGCGGGCGCGGCGGAGGCGGAGGAACTCGTGGAACTCGACGACCTCGTCGGCGTAGACCTCGCGCAGCAGGCCCTCGAAGCGGGCGAGCTGCTCCTCGGTGGTGTTGAGCAGGGCGGCCTCGTCCTCGGTGACGACGTGATCGGCGAGGGCGATCGCCCACAGCTCCTCGAGGATCCGCTCGTGATCGAGGTGCTCCCTTCCTCGTGACTCCACTCGCCGACTCTAGCAGCGCCGCGAGGCGTTCCACCACGGGCTGCTAGCCCGAAACTCAGCCATCATGGACGTGGTAGACCTCGCCGCACTCGGAGACCCGCGGGCCGGCGCGGACCTCCGAGGGCGCGGCCATGGGGCGTAGAGGTCGGAGGTGTGGGGGGACCTCGAGGGCGGGCCAGACTTCTAAGAGGGCCTCGACGACCTCGGGATCGAACTGGTTGCCGCGGAGCTGCTGCACCTTGGCGGCGGCGATCTTGGGATCCATGCCGGGGCGGTAGACGCGGTCGGAGACCATGGCGTCCCAGCAGTCGGCGACGCTGACGACGCGGACGCTCTTGGGGATCTCTTCGGCCCGCAGGCCGTCGGGGTAGCCGCGGCCGTCCCAGCGCTCGTGGTGGTGGAGGGCGAAGCGGCGCAGCTCGGCGAGCTCGGGGGATTTTTCCAAAATTTTGCCGCCGAAGACGGTGTGCTCGCGGATGACGGCGATCTCTTCGTCGCTGAGGCGGCCGGGCTTGTTGAGGATGTTGTCGGGGATGCCGATCTTGCCGACGTCGTGTAAGAGGGCGCCGAGCTCGATGGTGCGCAGCAGCGGGCGCGGGAGCTTGAGGTGCTCGGCGATCCGCACCGAGAAGAATGAGACGCGCTCGGAGTGGCCGCCGGTGTAGTAGTCCTTGGCGTCGATGGCGGCGACGAGGGTGCGCACTGTGTCGATGAAGAGGCCGTGCAGGCGACCCTCGAGGGCGCTGCGATCGCCCTCGAGGGCCTCGTTCAAGGTGGTGAGGTAGCCCTCGTAGTGGCGGAACTGGAGGAGGTTGCGGACGCGCTCGCGCAGCTCGTCCGGGAGGAATGGTTTGGTGAGGTAGTCGTTGGCGCCGCGCCGGAGGCCGCGCACTCGATCTTCGCCGTCGGCGCGGGCGGTGAGCAGGAGGACGGGGAGGCGGGCGGTGGCGCGCTCGCGGCGCAGCGCCTCGACCAGCTCGAAGCCGTTCATGCGCGGCATCATGAGGTCGGAGACGATGAGGTCTGGCTTGGTCTCCTCGACGCGGCGTAGGCCCTCTTCGCCGTCGCTGGCGGTGACGATGTCGTGGTCGCGCTCGAGCACGCGGACGATCACGCGGAGCAGCTCGGGCTGATCGTCGATGACGAGGATCCGGGCGCGCTGGCGCTGCTTCTTCTCGAGGTGCTCGGTGAGCAGCGGGGCGGCGACCGGGAGGGGGTGCTCGGCGGGCTCAGGCGGGGCGCGCTCGCCGAGCACCTCGAGCGTGGACGCGGGCGCAGGGGACGGGTCGGGGGGCGGCGTGAGCGGGACGAGGCTGGCGGCGGGGGGCTCGTCGGGCTCGCTGGCGGGCGCGGAGGGGCCCGCGAGGGCTCGTAGGGCGTCCTCGCCGAGGTGGATCGGGGCGGGGGGTAGCGAGCCCTCGCGCTCGCTGGAGAGGGCCTCCGTGTCGTGCACAGGGACGAAGGGGAGGCGCACGCGCATGGCGGTGCCCTGGCCGGGAGCGGACTCGACGGTGACGGCGCCGCCGTGGCGCTCGACGATGGTCTTGACCAACGCGAGGCCGAGGCCGGTGCCGGCGACCGCGCGGGTGCTGGTGCCGTCGACCTGGAAGAAGGGGCGGAAGAGCTGGCGGAGGGCGGCCTCGTCCATGCCGATGCCGGTGTCGCGGACCTCGAGGTAGAGGTCGCTGTCGTCGCGGGCGAGCTGGACGTCGACGTGGCCGCCGCGCGGGGTGAACTTGACGGCGTTGGAGACGAGGTTGCGGATCACCTTGCCGAGCTCGTGGCCGTCGAGCATGGCGACGATCGCCTCGGCGGGCGGGGACCAGCGCAGCTCGACGCCGCGCTGGCGGGCGGTGGGGGTCCAGGCGCGCAGGTTGTCGTCGAGGAGGCGGATGAGGTCGAGCGGGGCGCGCCGCAGCGGCACCTCGCGGGCGCCGTAGCGCGAGTAGTCGAGGAGGTCGTTGATCAGCTCGTAGAGCTGACGTGACGCTCGGTACATGTCCTCAAAGACTAGTCTCGCCTCGCCGCGGACGTCGCCGGCGAGGATCCCCTCGAGCGGGGTGAGCACGCAGGTGAGCGGGGTGCGCAGCTCGTGCGACATGTTGTCGAGGAACTGGCTCTTGTAGCGATAGGCCTCCTCGAGCTCGCGCTGCTTGTCGGCGAGCTGGCCGAAGCTGCGCTGGATCTCCTGGTTGGCGAGGCGGAGCTGGTGGTTGGCGTGCTCCTGCTCCCAGGTGGCCTCGTAGGCCTGGCGGCGGAGGCTGCGGTTGACATAGGCGCCGATGGTGACGACCGCGCCGGTGGCGACGAGGAAGACGAGGTTGCTGAGGAAGAGGCCCCACTTCCACTGGCTGGGGGGGATCGGGTCGAGGGCGAGGGAGAGGGCGACGTAGGTGGCGTAGACGGCGAAGGAGCAGCCGAGCATCTGCAGCGGCCGGAAGGGGACGAGCAGGCCGATCGCGAGGATCACGACGTTCATGCCGGCGTAGTAGAAGCTCTGGTGGCCGCCGTAGAGGGCGCTCATCAGGGCGATCGCGCCGCCGGCGAGGTAGGTGCCGAACATGGCGGCGGGGTAGACGGCGGCGGGCCAGCGCTGGGCGGCCCGCAAGAGGGCGATCAGGCAGACGGCGAGGCCGACGCGCAGGCCGAGGAAGAAGTTGACGAGCGCGGGGTCCTCGACGCTGAGGAGGTCGAGCACGCCGAAGCCGAAGATCAGGGGGAGGCCGACGTAGGTGGCCCGCCGCTGGCCGGCGAGCACCTCGAGGCGCATCAGAGAGCTGAAGCCAGACTCGCGATCTTCGCGGCCGGTGCTGCCCCCTGGTGCGCCGACCTCGGTCATCTGTAGCCGACGCTGATGTGCGCCTGCGGCGGATCGCCGAGCGCGGTGAAGCTCTCGACGCGCCGAAACCCGGCGCGCTCGAGCAGGCGACGGAGCTCGCTTTGGGTGAAGAAGACGAAGTGGCCCTCCTCGGCGAGGGTGAGCAGGAAGGCGGCGTCGCTGAGGAAGCGCCGGAGATCGGCGATGAACTCGAGGCGGGTGAGACCTGGCGGTAAGGGCAGGTTCTCGCCGGCCTCGAGGCGGACGAGCAGGCTCTGGTAGATCCGGCTCATGTCGGTGTCCGGGCGCATCGACGAGACGACGAGGCGGCCGCCTGGGGCGAGGATCCGATAGAACTCGCGCAGGGTCTCGAGCGGGCCCTCGACGTACGAGAGCACGAGCGAGGAGATGACGCGATCAAAGCTGCCGTCCGGGAAGGGCAGGCGCTCCTCGGCGTCGGCGCTCCTGATGGCGAGGCGGCGCAGGTCGAGGTCGATGAAGCGGGGCTCGCGGCCGGCCTCGTGGGCGCGGCGGCCGTCGCGGGTGAGGTCAGCTGGGCCGGCCTTGCCGAGCAACCACCGGCAGATCCGGTTGACGTCGAGGATGACCTCCTGCTCGTCGGCGGGGAAGGCCCCCTTGAGGAAGGCTTGGTCGTCGCGATCGAGCTCGCGGCCGCGGAGAAGCTCATGGAGGCGCCAGTCGTCCATCGCCTTCCACATCTCCACCGAGTAGTCGCCGAGGCCGCGCATCACGCCCTTGAGCGGATCGTAGCCGTAGAAGTCGCCGGCGAGGAAGGATCGGAAGACGCGCAGGGGGCTCATCTCGAGGCTGAGCGCGCGCGCCTCGGTGACGGGCAAGATCACGCCGCGCTCGTCGTTGATCCGCGCGAGCTTGCGCTCGGTGAGCGCGAGCGCGGCGGGCACGAGGTCGACGAGGGTGACGCGGCCGACCGGGGGGCGGGCCCTCGCGCCTCGGCGCTCGAGCAGACGGAGCAGGAAATTGCCGGTGCCGCAGCCCATGTCGGCGAGGCGGTGCTCAGGCTTCAAGGCGAGCAGCTCGGCCTGGCGATCGAGGAAGTCGAGGTACTCCTGGCAGGCGTTGAGCACGTCGTAGTTGATCTTCTGATCGTCGCCGCCGAGCAGGTAGGTGGCCCAATAGCGCTGCTTGTCAGGGAGCGGGCTGCGCGGGGTGCGACGCCACTCGGCGGCGCGCACGCGCGAGAATTCGCGCCAGTCAGGGAAGAGCACCTCGATGTCCTCGTCGTGCAAGGAGCGCCAGATCGCGCGGGTGATCTCCGAAAAGAGGCCGAGCGCCTCCTCGCTGCCGAGGGGGATGTGGCCGCAGTCGAGCTCGATGGTGGCGCGCGGGCCGGCGGCGGGGGCGTCCATGAGCGCGCGGGTGCGCGCGGGATCGACCCAGGCGTCGTGCCGGCCGAGGATCCAGGTGATCGGCGCGACGATCGCGGGCAGCTCGCGCTGCGCGTCCGCGTACTCGGCGAGGCCGCTGCGCAGGGCGTCCTCGCAGAAGAGATCGCTGGTGAGTACGCCGAGGATCGAGCCGACGCCGCGGAAGCGCCCGCTCGCGTAGTCGCCGATGTAGTCGACGCCGCCGGCGGCGTTGCAGATGAGATCGCGGGCGTACGGGGCGCCGTTGACGGCGATCCAGTGGCGGATCCGCTTGCCTCGATCGAGGAAGAGGGCGCGCCGGCCGATCACGGCTTGCAGCGAGAAGGAGACGAGGATGACCTCGGTGGCGCTGAAGATCGGGTTGTGATCGATGTAGTCGAGGGTGGCCTGGAGGTCGTCGACGCCCTGCGAGAGGGTCATCTTGAGGGCCTCGCGGCCGTGCTCTCGGCACTCGGGATCTTTGTAGCTCTCGCCGAGGTTGCGCACGCCGTCGTAGCGGAGGACGACGAGGTCGCGGCGGCGGGCGGCGAAGTTCTCGATCAAGGTGAGCGCGAGGCCAGAGGTGGACTCCTTGCGCTTGCCGTGGGCGGGCGGGATGATGATGACGGGGGCGCGCAGGCGCCGGCCCTCCTCGCGCGGCGTGGTGTTGAGGATCGCGACGATCTCCTCGCGGCGGGCGTTGGGGTAGCGGACGAGCTCGATCTCGAGGCCTCGGCGGGCGGGGCCGGCGGCGGCGGCGCGGCGCGGGATGAGCTGGCCGAAGAGCGCGCTCATGCGGCCGAGCAACGAGGGGCCGCCGCCGCGGCGCTCGGCGGCGGCGCCAGGGCGGACGCCGCGCTTGAAGGCCTCGTCGCCGATGCCGAAGTCGACGCCGATCTTTAAGTACAAGGCGCGGCCCTGCTCGTCGCGCGCGGGGGTGACGTGCATGACCTGGGCGGCCCGGCGCTCGCCCTCGTCGCTGCCGGCGACGCCGAGGATGACGAGGTCGCGCAGGGGGGTGCCGGGGAGGAAGTAGGACTCGTCGGTGGGTGTCTTAAAGGCCAGGCCGGTGGCGGAGATGTCGAGGACCTCGCGGCGCAGGCGCTTGCCGGGGGGGAAGGGCAGGGGGATCTCGACAAACATGGTCCCAGGGCCAGGTACGATCCGCGGCGCGCGCCGCAGCTCGAAGCGCGTCAGCGAGGCGGGCACCTCGAGGCTGAGGCTGGCGCCGTCGCGGTCGAGGACCTGGGCGTGGAGGTGGATGTTGGAGCTGCCGCGGCTGAGGTTGACGTGCACGTGCTCGCCGACGCGCGGGCGCTGGGCGCTGGGCAGGCGGAGGGTGAGGGTGAGGCGCTGCTGGGTGATGGTGGTGACGTGGACGTCGAGCAGGTCGGCGACGTCGCGCTGGAAGAGCACACCAGGGAGGATCCCGTCGCCCTCGAGCACGGCCTTGAGGTGGCTGATGACGGCGGCCTGGCCGCGGATGATCGAGATCGAGGCGGGGTCGAGGGCGTCGGGGCGCTGCTCCATGACCTCGGCGACCTCGTTGAGGAGGCGGCCGAGCACGTAGCGATGGAGGCGCTGGAGCGTGGGCTCGTCGGGGTCGACGAAGCGGACGCCGAGGCCGCGGCCGCGGGGGGCGATGACAGCCTCGCGGACGACGTCCGCGGCGAGGTCGATCTCGAGGCCGTCGCCGAGGCGGCTGCGGAGGCGGATCCGCGGGGGGTGTCGATCGAGGTCATCCGCGAGGCCGATGAAGGCGCCGCTGACGCTGATGTTGAGGATCTTGCCGACCCCGAGCTCGGGGATCTCACACTCGGCCGCGGACTCGACGCGCGGATCTGCCCGGCGCTCGCCAGGTCGACCGTAATGAATGGGTGTCACGGAGGGGCTCCCCGGCGGCGCTGTGGCTGCCTGTTGTCCGGGGATCTTGGCGGGGGCGCCGCGGCGCTGTCAACGCTCGGCCGCGGATGGAGCAGCCCGCTGCGGCGTCACGGGCCGCTCAAGCCTTGTACAGAAGATCCATGTAGCGCTCGAGCACGTCGCTGACCACGCCGCGCACCGGGATGGTGGCGGCCATGCCGTAGACAGGGGCGATCGAGCCGCCTTCGCTGGGGCTCGCGCGCACCTCGTCGACGCTGGCGCGGAGGTCGCTGAGGAAGCGCTGGGCGACGCCGGGCTCGGCGTGGCGGAGGGTGACGCAGAGATGGACGCAGGCGGGCTTGTGCAGGCCGTTGAGGTTCCAACGGCGGTGGCTCATCGCCTCCATGACGCGGAAGATGTCGAGCCCCTCTTCGGCGGCGAAGGCGATCACCCAGAGCGGATCGCCGAGCACGCGCAGGCCCGGGGTGGCGGCGACGCCGGCGCGGATCAGGGCGGCGGCGTCGAGGATCTTGCGGGTGGCGTCCATGTACCCCTGCTCGCCGATCGCGACCATGGCGGCCCAGGCGGCGGCGCTGAGGGCCCCAGGGCGCGAGCCGGCGAAGGTGGGCGAGAAGTACATGCCGCCGGGCCACTCGGTGGTGGTGAAGTACTGGTAGCGGCGGAGGGCGCGGCCGCGGTAGAGCACGACAGAGGTGCCCTTGGCGGCGTAGCCGTACTTGTGGGTGTCGGCGGAGAGGCTGGTGACGCCAGGGACGCGGAAGTCGAAGGGGGGGACCTTGTAGCCGAGGCGCTCGGCCCAGGGCAGGACGAAGCCGCCGAGGCAGGCGTCGACGTGCATGCCGAGGCCGTTGCCGCGGGCGAGCTCGGCGAGGGCCTCGATCGGGTCGATGACGCCGTGCGGGAAGGAGGGGGCGGAGCCGACGAGGGCGATGGTGTGCTCGGTGATCGCGCGGGCGGTGGCCGCGAGATCCGCCTTGAAGTCGGGGCCGACAGGGACCTTGATCAGTTTGATGCCAAAGTAATGGGCGGCCTTCTCGAAGGCGGCGTGGGCGGTGGTGGGGATGATCAGCTCAGGGCGACGGATCCCGCGCTCGGCGCGGGCTCGATCGCGGTAGGACTTGATCGCGAGCAAGATGCTCTCGGTGCCGCCCGAGGAGACCGCGCCGCAGACGGCGTCGGCGCCGTCTGGACCGGGCGAGGCGGCGTCGGCGCCGAGCATGCTGGCGGTCATGGCGATGACCTCGGCCTCGTACTTGGCGGCGCTGGGCCAGAGATCGGAGTGGAGCGGGTTGACCTGCGAGTGCAGCGCGTAGACCTGGCTGAGGAAGTCGATGTGGGCGCGGTCGCCGTGGTAGACGGCGCCGGAGACGTAGCCGTCGCGCCAGCGGGAGGTCTCGCGCTCCTGCATGGCGGCCATCTCGGCGAGGACCTCGCCGCGATCGCGGCCGGCGGCGGGCAGGCGCGAAAAAACCGCGAATTCGCCGCTGTAGGGGCGCATCTGCGCCTCCATGCTGGTGAGCATGGTCTGATACTCGCGCTCGATCTGATCGCGCACCCAGGGGATCTTCTTGGCGACGCGGAAGGCCTTGGTGACGAGGCTCGCGGGCAGGCGGCCGAGTTGCTTCTGGAGGCGCTCTTTGGTGTTCATGATCAGCTCGGTTAGAGGGCGCGGTTGAGGCGGTTGTTGAGCGGCCGAAGGGCGCGGCGCGCGGCGTGAAATTCGCGGAAGAGCGGGCCGTAGACGGCCTCGGCGGCGGGGTCGGGGGCGAAAGTATGGTCGATCTCGACGCGCTCGCTGACGTCGTCCCACGTGAGGTAGCCGAGCGCGACGAGCGCGATAAAGGCGGCGCCGCGGGCGTTGGCCTCGATCGGGCGGGCGACCTGGCGGATCGTTCGGCCGGTGACGTCGGCGAAGATCTGGCACCAGAGGGCCGAGGCGGCGCCGCCGCCGATGATGTGGATCGGGTCCAAGCGGCGGCCGACGAAGCGCTCGACGGCGCCGAGCAGCCAGCGGGCGTTGAAGGCGACGCCCTCGAGGACGGCGCGGACCATCTGACCGCGAGTGGCGCCGAGGCCGAGGTTGATAAAACCACCGCGCAGGCGACGATCGTCGAGCGGCGAGCGCTCGCCGTTGAGCCACGGGAGGAAGAGCAGGCCGCGGCTGCCCGGCGGGACCTCGGCGGCGAGGGCGTCGAAGCGGCGGTAGATGTCGGCGGGAGGCGGGCCGCCGCCGAGGCCGTCGTCGGCGAAGAAGAGGTGGTCGCGGAGGAACGAGAGGCAGGCGCCGGCGCACTCCTGCTCGTCGACGACCATGTAACGGCCAGGGATCGCGGAGGGCAAGGCGGTGATGCTGCGCAGCGGGTCGGTCTTTTTAAAGGGTACGTGGCAGGAGAGCCACGCGGAGGTGCCGATGTAGAGGTGCGCTTGATAGTCGCGGATCGCACCGGAGCCGAGCGCCGCGCTGTGGAGGTCAGGGGTGCCCGCGACGACCTGGACGCGCTCGCTGAGGCCGAGCTCGGCGGCGGCCTGCGGGGTGAGCGGGCCGAGGAGGTCGACGGCGCGGGCGAGATCGGGGAAGAGGCCGCGGTCGAGGCCGCAGAGGCGGAGGAGGGCGGGGTCGTAGTCGACGCGCGCGAGGTCGCGGTTGTCGGTGAGCCAGTGCGCGGCGATGGAGTCGATGGAGGCGGCGAAGCGGCCGGTGAGGCGGAGGTTGAGGTAGTCCTTGGGCTCGAGGAATTGATGCGTGCTCGAGAAGACGTCAGGCCGCCGGTGGCGCAGCCAGAGGATGTGCGCGACGGGATCTTTGCCCGAGTGGCCAGGTAAACCGCCGGTGACGCGGATCCAGCGGAGGGCCTTGATGAGGCCGTAGCCGTCGATCTGCGGCCAACCTCCGACGAGCTGCGGCATGTAAGGGGCGCCGCGTGAGTCGAGCCAGATGAGGGCGTTGTGCAAGGCGCGACCCGATCGATCGACGGCGACGGTGCCGCTCCACTGGGCAGTGCAGGCGACGGCGACGATCTCTTCGGGCGGTACGAGGCCGCGCGCGAGCAGGCGACGGCTGGCGGCGACGATGGCGCTCCACCAGTCGTCAGGCCGCTGCTCGGCGCCTCCGTCCGGGGTGAGCAGGAGCTCGACGGGCTCAAACTCGTGGCCGAGGGCGCGGCCAGCGGCGTCGACGAGCAGGACCTTGGGGCCGGAGGTGCCGAGATCGATGGCGAGGACGTTCCCGCGCGCTGGGTCCATGCGGCGGATTCTACGCCGACGCGGGCGCTCGCGCGCGAGGGAGGCCGGTAGAATGCGCGGATGATGTGGAGCCTGAAGATCTGGTTGATGGGCGCGCTGGTGACGGCGCCAGGGGTCGCGTCGGCGGCGGAGGTGGCGGTGAGCGACTCGGCGGGGCTGCTGGCCGCGATCGCGGCGGCCGAGGCGGGCGACACGATCACGCTCGCGGCCGGTACGTATGTGATCCAACAGCCCAAGATCGCGTGTAACAGCGAAGGCACGGCCCAGGCGCCGATCGTGGTGCGGGCGGCGAGCCCGGGGGAGGTCCTGCTGAAGATGGACACGCTCGAGGGCTTCCACGTGCGGGGGGCCTTCTGGCGCTTCGAGGGGCTCGACGTCGAGGGGACCTGCGCGGACGACAGCGCGTGTGAGCACGCGTTCCACGTGACCGGGGCGGCGCACGGGGTGCAGATCCGCGGGAGCCGGATGCACGGCTTCAACGCGATGATCAAGGGGAACGGCGAGCCGATCGGGCCGGGTAATTCCTATGTCTGGCCGAATGACGTCGAGATCCTGTACAACGAATTCTTCAACGCGGCGCCGCGAAACACCTCGAACCCGGTGACCTTTATCGACGTGGTCGGCGGGCAGCGCTGGGTGCTGCGCGGGAATTTTATTCATGACCACGCGAAGGGCGGCGGGAACAACATCAGCTACGCGGCCTTTTTAAAGGGGCACTCGAAGGACGGGCTGATCGAGCGCAACCTGGTGGTGTGCGAGCTGCTGCACTCGGGGCAGGTGCGGCTGGGGCTGTCGCTCGGGGGCGGCGGGACCAGCCCTGACTCGATCTGCGAGGACGGGGCGTGTAAGCCGGAGCACGAGCGCGGGACGATCCGCAATAACTTGATCGTGAACTGCCCGGCGGACGTGGGGATCTACGTCAACGCGGGGGCAGACTCGGTGATCGCTCATAACACGATCTACAACTCCGCGGGGATCGATATGCGCTTCCCCGAGACCAGCGGGGTGGTGCAGAATAACCTCCTTAGCGGGAAGATCCGCGACCGCGACGGGGCGAGCTCGACGAAGCTCGGGAACCTGAGCGAGCTGTCGCTGGCGGACTTCGCGGCGTGGTTCGTGGCGCCGGCGGACTTCGACTTCGAGCTGAAGGACGGGGCGGCGCTGGTGGACCAGGCCGCCCCGCTGGTGTCCGTGAAGGACGACTATTGCGGGAACCTGCGCGACGACGGGGCCCCCGACATCGGGGCGATCGAGTACGACGGCGAGGGCTGCGCAGGGGGGATCCCAGCGGCCGAGGCGACGACGACGGGCGACCCGTCGACGAGCGGGGATCCGTCGACGAGCGGGGATCCGTCGACGGGCGCAGAGTCGTCGACGAGCGCAGAGTCGTCGACGAGCTCTGGATCGAGCTCTGGATCGAGCTCTGGATCGACCGGCGGGGATCCGTCGACGAGCGGGTCGGATGAGACCGCCGGAGCGACAGGATCGGCGAGCGCAGGCGGCTCGGCGAGCGAGACGGCGAGCGGGGGACAAGAGGCGGATGAGGACGGCTGCGCCTGCTCGAGCGCCTCAGGAGCCGGCTGGGGGGCCGGCGGGCTGCTGGTGCTGGCCTCGCTGGGGCTGCGGCGGCGGCGAGTGGCCGTCTACACGTCGTCGCCTGTGATGGCCGCTACGCCCGCTGCGCCGTCGGCTTCGGCCGACGTGCCCGCTGCCCGCCGCCGCGCCAGCTCGAGGCGCTCTCGCAGCGCCTCCGCGAGCTCTGGGTGGGCGCCCAGCTCGCGCTCATAAAGCGCCACAGCCTCGTCATAACGAGCGGACCCCATCCATAAGTCCCCCAGCTCTTCGAGCAGGCCGCGCCGCACCAGGTGCAGGTCGTCCGCGCCTTGTCGCCACGGCGGCGCCCGATCGAGCAGCTTCAACGAGCGTTGGAGCCACCCCTCGGCCTCAGTGAAGCGACTCTGCCCGCGATACGCCGCTGCTAGCAACGACCCGCACCGCGCCACAAACACAGGATCATCGATCTGCGCGCGTCGCGCCTGTCTGAGCGCCCTGCGGAGCACCTTCTCCAGTTCTTGCCAGCGGCGCGCGAGCGCGAGCAGCTCGGCGTAGGCCAGCACTTGCTCGCGACACAGCTCCGACTCAGCGCCAAACGCGTCGCTCGCGATCTTCACGAGCCGACCCACCCACTTGAGCGCCTCGGTGTAGCGCCCGCCGCGCCGCAGCGTCGCCGCATACGCGCCGACCAGCGCGAAATAGACCGGGTCTTCACGCCCGCTGCGCTGCTCCACGATTCGCCGCGCCGCCGCAAAGAGCTCCGCCGCGCGATCGGGATCGGTCACCTCGAGGAGCTCGCCCACGACCTCGATCAGGAGCGACACGTCCGGCGCCGCTCGATCGCAGCGGTTCAAGGCGTCTGCGAGCACCTGGGCCGCCTCATCACGCCGCGCTTCATCGCGCTTGAGCGTCCGCGCGAGGTCCAGCATTTGCTCGATCACCTGCGGGTGTTCACCCCCCAATTCCGCGTTGGAACGCGCCAGCTCGGCTCGAAGCAGCTCTTCGTCCGAGGTCTCGCCGTCGTCGCCGTTGTCGTTGTCGTTGTCGTTGTCGTTGTCGTCCTCGACGTTCTCGCCTCCGAGCGCCTCAACGATGCGCTCAAGCTCGGGTGCGAGCGCGCCCGCGTCGACGTCGCGACCGAGCTGCAGCAGCACCTCCTCGAGCAGCTCGAGCGCCTCCGCGCGCGCCGTGAGGGCCACCGAGTCCGCCTCTTGGAGCGCGCCGACCTGCCCCGGATCGACGAGCGAGAGGACGCGACGCAGCGAGGTCTCTGCCTCGCGCAAGTACCCCCGCTCGATCAGCACCTCCGCCAGACGCCGGTGGAAGAGCGCCTCAATTGCCGAGTCAGGCTCGGATGGTTTCTCCTGAGAGGCTGTAGCGACCCCGCGCAGCCACCGACCGTCGAGGTGTGCCATCGCCTCGAAGAACAGGTCGAGCGCGCCGCTCGCCGACGACTCATCGATCCCCTCCGTGCGCGCTGCTCGCATCGCCCACTCGCGCTGCACATCGTAGTGGGCGAGCGCCCCGGCCACCGCGGCGAAGCGGCACCACGCCGCCGCGTCGCGTCGACCGCCACGGAGCAGCGCCTCGACCATCCACCCCTGCACCAGGGGCGTCTGCCGGGGGGTGGGCCACGGAGTGGCCCACGTGGCGGTCGCGGCGACATACGCTACGTCTTCGGCGGCGATATACGCGCCCTCGCGCAAGAGCCGCCGGATCCCGCGTTGATGACGCCTGGCTCGCCGCTCAGCGTCAGGCGGCGGCGGTCGTGCAGTCTCGAGCAGATCGCGGGAGAGCCCCCCGAGCACCGCCTCACGCGCGGGCTCAGGCGCGCCAGCCGCCCGCAGCGCCTGTGTCAATGCGTCGAGCGGGGCGCGTTCCGCGTGCAGCGCCGGCCACCCCGGCAGCTCGGTCAACTCGCCGCTGATCACCGATCGCCGAGCACGCCCCACGTCCGCCAGCGCCCAGCGGATCTTGCGGGCGAGGTGCAGCGAATCGACGCCCGTCCACAGCAGCCACGCCTGACCGGCGGCCGCGATCGCCGACAAGATCGCGGCGAAGTCGAGCCGCGCGCTGACCTCGACGATCTCCGCCGCAGCGTCGATCTGAGCCAGCAGCGCGGCGAAGCGGCCGGGTGATCCTCGCCAGAGCAGCCCTGGTCCGTGCTCCGCCGCGCGCTCAATTCCACGCAGCGCGAAGTCGACTGGCGTCGGCGGGCACGGCTGGTGGTGCGAGATCCAGTCGAAGAAGTCGGGGGCCTGCTCGTGCAGCGCCCCCGCGAGCCCGTGATCAGCCCATATCAACAGCCGCAGCGATCGCTCGACGATCCACTGCCGTTTGAGGTTCAACCATGAAGCGTCCTCGACCCGCGGGCACAGCGCTACCAACGCGCCGCGCGGGACCTCCAACAGCTCCTCGACCTCGGCGGCCACGTAGACGTGCCCGAAGCGGTCGCCCACGGCGCGGATGAACACGCCGATCGACGCCTGGTCCGGCGCCTCGACGAGGATCATCACCGACGCGGTCGCCAGCTCGAGCAGGGCGCTCAGCCGGGCGATCCAGGGCGGGGGCGACGCAGCAGCGAGCGCAGCAGCAGCGGGTGGGGGTAATACCATTCCGACTCGTTCGGGTAAGGCGCCAGTTGCAAGCTACCGAGCAGCTTCCACACGCGATCGTCGTCGGGGAGGCGGTGCGCGGGGTCATCCATCACCTGCTCGAGCAGCGCGATATGACCGCGGGTGAGGCCCATCTCGAGCAGACGACGCTGCTCGTCGAGCGCGGCCTCGACGTGCTGCGCGGTGACCTCCGCCGCGCCCTCGCTCACCACCTCCTGAGCGAGCGAGCGGATCAACTTGATGAACATGCGCACCTGCCCGCCCGAGTAGTACGCGAGCTCGTCGAGGTGCTCTTCGGCCAGTGACGCCCCCTCGAGGTCCTTCACTCGCGCCGCGTACACCTGGCGAAAAAACAGGATCCCCGGGCCACGCCGCGACAGATCCGCGGGGTCGTCGTGGCTCAGCACCGGCTCGTTCGGCAGCACCTTGACCTCGAAGTCGCGGATCAGCGGCGCGATCAGCTCCGAGCGGAGGTTCGGTCCGCAGATCACCAGCGTGCAGTCCAGCCGCGAGAACAGCGCGGACTCGACAAAGAGCGCCTTGATCCGCCCCGGATCGGTGATCCGGTCGAGGCCGTCCAGGACCAACAGCAGCGGACGATACTCGCGCTGCACCGCCCTGATGATCTCGTTCGCAGCCTCTAAGAGGCCCTGCATCGCCGGGTCTTGATCAGGCAACGCGCCCTTCGTCACGCCCAGGGGCAAGCTCCACCGCGCGTTGGTCGCGCTCGCCAACATAGCCAGCCCCGCGCCGACGGGGCCGCCCACCGCGGCGCTGGCCTGGATCACCATGCTCTTCGCCAGCGCCGACACATCGATCGAGGGACCCTCAGGAGAGGCCTCGCCCGTCGCCTTGGCTACCCGCGCCCACGCCTTCATCAGCCGCTCGCCGAGCTCCGGCTCCCAACGGTGGTGGAGCTGCGCCTCGGCGGCGCGCCACACCGTCACCGCCGCGAGGAAGCACAGCTCCCACGCGCTCACGCGGTGCAGCGCTGGTCCGTCACCGACCACCTGCTCAAAGTGATGGACGAGATCGAGCAGGACCACGAAGTCCTCCGCCTGGCGGCCTTCGGCGAGCCGCAGCAGCTCGGTCGACTTGCCCGTCCCGACCGACCCCATAAAGTACACCTGGCGCGCTCCGAGCTTCGCGTTGAGCGCGCGTCGCAGCCGCGGGATCGGGCTGTCTTGACGCTCGGCGCGCCAAGCCGGCTTCGCCGGCGTCTCTGGCTCGAAGCGGCGGTAGATCTCCCTCCACTGCGCGGCGGGCGGCATGAGCGGCAGCCTACTCCCTCGCCGTCGGCCGCGGTAGCCCTCTGGGCCGAGGCCGTCGGCGCGGGCTAGCGGTGGCGAGTCGCTGGTATGCTGACGACCCTATGCCCGCTCGCCCGAACATCTTGGTGATCGTGACCGATGAGGAGCGCTATCCGCCTGTGTACGAGTCGGAGGCGATCCGCCGCTTTCGCCGCGCAGAGATGCCGGGGCAGCAGGCGATCCGGGCGCGCGGAACGGAGCTGCACCGCCACTACGCGGCGTCGACGGCTTGCGTGCCGAGCCGCGCCTGCCTGTTCACAGGCCACTATCCGACGCTGCACGGCGTACGCGCGACCGACGGCGCGGCGAAGTCGGCGTACGACCCGTCGATGTATTGGCTGGACCCAGACACGGTGCCGACGATGGGCCACTACTTCCGCGCCGCCGGATATCGCACGTTCTATCGCGGCAAGTGGCACGTCACGCACGCGGATCTGATGACGCCAGACACGCGCGCGCCGATCGCGTCGAGCGACGATCAAGGCGCCCGGATCGAGCCGAACACCTCGCTCTATCGCGCCGCCGACCGCCTCGAGGAGTGCGGCTTCTCCGGGTGGATCGGCCCGGATCCCCACGGCAGCGCGCGCTCGAACTGCGGCCTGCTCCGCGATCCGCTCTACGGCGACGAGCTCGAGGCGCTCTTCGATCAGCTCGAGGGGAGCGCGGACTCGGCGCCATGGTTGACGGTGGCGTCGTTCGTCAACCCCCACGACATCGTCCTCTTCGGCGCGCTGTGGCGCTCTTGGGGTTACGCCTTCGACGACGAGACGGTGCCGGAGATCCCGGCGCCGCCGACGCAGGACGAGTCGCTGCGCAGCAAGCCTGGCTGCCAGGCGGACTTCGTGGCCAAGTACGGCGCGGTCTTCCTGCCTCAGCCGCAGATCCCCGCGTACCGCCGCTTTTATTACTACTTGCACAAGCTGGTCGATGCCCAGGTGCAGCGGCTGCTCCGACGCCTCGAGGCGTCACGGTTTAGTGACAATACAATCATCGTCTACACCTCGGACCACGGCGAGATGCTCGGCGCGCACGGCGGCATGCACCAAAAGTGGCACAACGCCTACGAGGAGACCTTTCGTGTGCCGCTGCTGATCTGCGGCCCGGGGATCCCGGCGGGCGCCAGCGTCGAGCACCTCACGAGCCACGTCGATCTGCTGCCGACCCTGCTCGGGCTGGCCGGCGCCGATCCGGCGGCCCTCAGCCGTGAGCTGTCCGCGCGCCACACGGAGGCCCAGCCGCTGGTCGGTCGCGACCTCGCGGCGCTGGTGCGCGGCGGCCAGCTCGCCGACGAGCCGATCTATCTCATGAGCGAGGACGAGGTCTCGGAGGGCCTCGACCAGAGCAGCGCGGTCGGCCGGGCCTACGAGTCCGTCGATGAGCCGGCGAAGATCGAGGCGGTGCTGGCTCGCCTCGACGGCGGCGACGGGCCGCGGCTGTGGAAGTTCGTGCGTACGTATCGTCGCTCGTTGATCGGCGACCCTGCCGAGCGATCGTCGCTGCCAGAGCGTGATGAGCACGAGCTCTACGACCTGGACTCAGACCCGACCGAGGTCACGAACCTGGCGGCGCGCGGGCGCGGCGACCGGAGCGCGCGAGCGGTCGAGGAGCGGCTGGCGGCGCTGCTGGCCGAGCTGCGGGCTCGCAAGGCGCTGCACCCGAAATTGCGGTAGCAGCCGCGGCTCAGCGCGCGGCTGGTTCGGCGGCTTGTTCGGCGGCGGCCTGTTCGGCGGCGGCCTCTTCGGCCTCGCGCTCGCGCTCCCGTCGCGCTCGTTCGGCCTCGCGGGCCTTCTTCTCGCGGACCTCAGGATCGAGCTCGTCTTCGGGTTCACCGGCCGGTGGACCGACGGCCGCGGCCATCGTCGAGCCGGGGGCCGGCCCGAGGGGGGTCGCGGCGTCGGCGCTCGGGGGCTTCTTCTTGCCGGCGCCGCTCGGGGTCGGCTTGGGCGCGAATGGATCACGGAGCTCGGTCGGCGCCTCGCTCGACCCGGCGGCCGCGGGCGAGAAGGGGTCGCGCAGCTCGCCGGGCGGGGTGTCGATGGCGGCGGCGCCTTCACCTCGGGCGAAGGGATCGCGCAGCCCGGACGGCGTCAGCGCGGCGGGTGCGGGATCTGTCCTCGGCGACATGGCCTGATCGCCATGTTGAACGGCGCCGCCCCATGGGTCCTTGAGGTCGCTCCGCGCCTTGACGGAGCCCGCCGCGTCGGCGACCTGGACGGCCTCAGGGGGATCGATGCAGCCGATGAGCTGCGTGGCGATGAAGCAGAGCGCAGGAGCGAGCGGGCGGGCGATCATCGTCGGCGATCGTACCGCTTCCGCTGCGGTCGCGGATAGGTCCGCGTCGGGGCGCGCGGCCGCTGTTCGCCGTAGCCTCCACCGGCGAGGCGGTCAGCCGGTGAGGCGCTCGAGGATCTCCTTGGGGCTGCGCTCGTAGAGGTAGCGCTGGGCGGCTCTCTGAAGATCGACGCCGGAGCGGTTGGCGAGGGCGAGCAGGACGAAGAGGACGTCGGTGAGCTCCTTGTCGACGTCTCTCTGCTTGATGGCGGCGTCGCCGAGCTGGCCGACTTGAACGAGCAGGCGGGCGACGCCGTAGTCGAGGGACAGATCGGCGAGCTTCTCGCCGAAGTGCTCTTGAGCCCATGCTTGCAAGGTGCTGATTTCCATACCCGCGAGGGTACACGATCGTGTGAGGCGGTCGGCCGGCCGCGGCGTGGGGCGATATGTTACGAGATCGCCCGGTTTGCCCGTACAGTCCTCGGCAGTGCCATCTCCGCGCATCCGAGACACCATCCTCGTCGCCGGCGCCTCAGGGTTTATCGGCCGGGCGCTAGGCCCCGCCCTCGCCGAGCGCTACCGCGTGATCGGCCTGTCGCGGCAGGACCGCGGCGGGTCCGACGGCTACGAGCGGCTCCTGCGCTGCGATCTGCTCTCGCTCGAGGATACGGCGCGCGCGCTCGAGGGGGCTCAGCTCGCGGTGTACCTGGTGCACAGCATGATGCCGAGCGCGCGCCTGACCCAAGCGTCGTTCGCCGACATCGACCTGCTGTGCGCGGACAACTTCGCGCGCGCGGCGGCGGCGGCGGGTGTGCGACGGATCGTGTACCTCGGGGGGCTGATGCCGGGCGGCGGCGGCGAGACCAAAGAGCTCTCTGAGCACCTGCGCAGTCGGCTCGAGGTCGAGCGCGCGCTCGGGAGCGCGGGGGTGCCGGTGACGGTGCTGCGCGCGGGGTTGATCCTCGGCGCCGCGGGATCTTCGTATCAGATCGTCTCGCGGCTGGTGCGGCGGCTGCCGGTCATGGTGTGCCCGCGGTGGACGCACACCAAGACGCAGCCGATCGCCCTCGCGGACGTCGTGAAGCTGCTGACCTTCGCGATCGAGGAGCCGGCGTGCGCCGGGCAGATCTTCGACGTCGCGGCGCCGGAGGTCGTCTCGTACCTCGAGATGATGCGGCGCTTCGCGGCGCTCTCAGGGGTGCGCCGCCGCTTCATCGGCGTGCCGCTGTTCTCGCCCGGGCTGTCGCGGCTGTGGCTGTCGCTGGTGACGGGGGCGCCTCGGGCGCTCGCGGGTCCGTTGGTCGAGAGCCTGCGCCACGCGATGACCGCGCGGGACGATCGGCTCGCTCAGGCCGCGGGCGTCACGCTGACCCCGCTCGATCTCGCCCTCGCGGCGGCGATCGCCGAGGAGGGGCAGCTCGCGACCGATCCGTTGGCGACTGCGCCGAAGGGCTCAGACCCCGCGCGCTCGACTGTGCTCAGCGTCCAGCGCATGAAGACGCCGAAGGGCCTCGACGCGGCTGCGATCGCCGCACGGTACGCGCGCTGGTGTGGGGAGGCGCTGGGGTGGCTGCTCCGGGTCGTGCGCGACGCCGACGGCACCCAGCGCTTCCAAGCGCGGGTGATCGGGAGCGACCTGCTCGTGCTGACGCCGATGCCCGAGCGCAACAGCGCCGATCGGTTCGTATACCGGATCACCGGCGGGTGGCTCGCGATCCGCGATCAGGCGGGGACCTTCGAGTTCCGCGTGCTCCGCGAGGGGACGACGCTGACGATCGTGCGGGACTTCGAGCCGCGGTTGCCGTGGTGGATCTACCGCCTGACCCAGGCGTTCGCCCACGCGATCGTGATGTGGGCCTTCGGTCGATCGCTCGACCCGCGCCGACAGAACTAGGCGCGTCGGCGCTGTGGCGCTCGGCCACGCCGCGATCACGCGGGGCGCGAGCGGGCGGCGAGGGCGGCGGCGGCGGCCTCCCACTGCTGGCCGTGGAAGGGCTCGATGGTGATGGCGCTGAAGCGGGCGCGGTCGAGGCAGCGGAGGTTGACGCTGAGGGCGCTCGGGTGGGAGCGAGGGGCGTAGAAGGCCTTGATCCCGCAGATCCTACAAAAAAGGTGGCGGGCTCGGCCGGTGCCGAAGCGGTACTCGGTGAGGGCGCTGTGGCCGGCTTCGAGGCGGAAGTCGTGGCGCGGGACGATGAGGTGGAGGTAGCCGGTGCGGGCGCAGATCGTGCAATCACAGTCGAGCACGGTGATCTCGGCGGGGGCGTGGGCGGTGAAGCGGACGGCGCCGCAGTGGCAGCGGCCTGCGTGAGCGGGTTGAAGAGCGGTCATGGCCGGCGATCTCTCTCCTCTTTGTGGGGATTGTAAGCGCGCGGGGACCTCTCAAGAGCGGGGGAGCTTGGTGGCGGCGAGGGTTGACAGTACCATCGCGGTGGAGGGGGCGAGTACGCCCATCGTTGCACGGCTTGGAAACGTCCGATCTCAACCATTTGCTCGCGCTCGACGCGTTGTTGCAGGAGGTGAGCGTCAGCGGCGCGGCGCGGCGGCTGGGGCTGTCGACGCCGGCGATGAGCCACGCGCTGGCGCGGCTGCGCGAGCGCTTCGACGATCCGCTGCTGGTGCGGGCGGGGCGGAGCATGGTGCTGACGCCGCGGGCGGAGGGGCTGCGCTCGTCGGTGCGTGAGGCGGTGGCGGCGGCGGGGCGGGTGTTCTCGGCGCCCGCGGCGTTCGAGCCGTCGCGGCTGGAGGGGTGCTTCGCGGTGAGCGTGACGGACTATGTGATGGTGGTGCTGGGGCCGACGCTGGAGGGGCTGGTGCGGGGGCGCGCGCCGCGGCTGGATCTGCGCTACGTGCCGAACGCGGTCGACGACCCTGAGCGGCTGCGCCGGGGTGATACGGACCTGGCGGTGGGGATCTACGGGGAGCTGCCGCCAGAGCTGAAGACGCGGCCGTTGATCACGGATCGGCTGGTGTGCGCGGTGCGGGCGGATCACCCGCGGGTGGGCGAGCGGCTGACGCTGGAGCGCTACGTGGAGCTGGATCACGTGCAGGTGGCGCCGCGGGGGCAGCCAGGCGGGTACGTCGATGAGCTGCTGGCGGCGCGAGGGCTGCGCCGCCGGGTGGCGCGGGCGGTGCCGTTCTTCCAGGTGGCGCTGGCGATGACGGCGGGCGGGGACTACGTGTTAACAGCGTCGGAGCGGCTCGTGCGAGGGCTGGGGCCGGGGCTGGGGCTGAAGATCCTGGCGCCGCCGCTGCCGCTGCGGCCGTTCGCGCTGTCGATGGTGTGGCACCCGCGCTTCGACGGCGACGCCGCGCACTCGTGGCTGCGCGAGCAGCTCGCGGAGGCGGCGCGGGCGCTGGCGCTGGTCGAGCACAAGGACGCGCGCCGCCGCTTGACGCCGGGGGACCCGACGAGCGGCCACGGGCGGGCGCGTCGGCGCGCCCGCTGAATGTTGCAGCGCGTGCAACTATTCTTTCAATCATGTTCGTTTGAATCATGGACGGGTCCACGCCACAGTGGCGGCCATGACCGCCAATCTCAACGTCTCTGATCCGAACAAGAAGAAGAAGATCCTGATGGTCGCCGCGAACCCGGGGGTGTCGACCGTCACGGGGTGGCCGGTGGGGTTCTGGTGGGCGGAGCTCACGCACCCGTTTTGGGCCTTTCAAGAGGTGGGGTACGAGGTGGAGATCCCCAGCCCCGCGGGAGGAGCGCTGCAGGCGGATGGCTACAGCGATCCCGAGGACGCGAGCGGCTATTCAGCGCACGACATCGTGAGCCTCGGCTTTAAACGCTCGCCCGCGCACGCGGCGCTGTTGGCGGAGACGCGGAGCATCGAAGGGGTGGACCCGGGCGACTACGACGCGATCTTCGTGGTCGGGGGGCAGGCGCCGATGTTCTCGTTTCGCGGCGATCCGCGGCTTCTGGGCCTGATCGCGGCGTTCTACGAGGCTGGCAAGGTGACGGCGCTGGTGTGCCACGCGACCTGCGCGCTGCTGGAGGCGCGGCTGTCGAGCGGGGCGCTGTTGGTGGCGGGCAAGACGTGGACGGGCTTCGCGAACTCAGAGGAGATGTTCGCGGACTCGTTCGTGGGCCAGCGGCTGCAGCCGTTCTGGATCGAGGACGAGGCGCGGAAGATCGCGGGCACGAACTTCGTGGTCGACCAACGCTTCCGCGAGTTCGCGGTGCGCGACGGGCTGCTGATCACCGGCCAGCAGCAGTTCTCCGGGGCGGCGGCGGCGCGGCTGGTGATCGAGGCGCTGGGGCGATGATCTCCCCAGAAGACTCCCGCTGCGGGGCGGGGTTGCCCGAGCGGCCGGCCTTTTGGTGAAAGACGCGCCCGCGGGTCAGCGGGCGAAGATCGCGGCGGGGTCGCGGAAGGCCTTGAACTCGAGCGCGTTGCCGCTGGGATCTTGAAAGAACATGGTGGCTTGTTCGCCAGGCTCGCCCTGGAAGCGGATATGAGGCTCGATGAGGAAGGGGATCCGGGCGGCGCGGATCCGCTCGGCGAGGCGGTGCCACTGCTCCCACTCGAGGATGCAGCCGAAGTGGCGCACAGGGACGTCATCGCCGTCGACTCGGTTGGTGGGCGGCCCGGCGTCGCCGCGATCGACGAGGTGCGCGGAGAGCTGGTGGCCGTAGAGATCGAGGTCGATCCAGCGCTCCGCCTCCCGTCCGACGCCGCAGCCGAGCACGTCACGATAAAAGGCGCGGGTCGCCTCGAGGTCGTGGATCGGGAAGGCGAGGTGGAAGGGCGGCGGGGCGCTGGTGGTCATGGCTGGCCTTTGAGACAGGAAAGGTCAGGGACGATCAGGCGCGGGCCATCTTGCGCAGCACGGTGTGGAGGATCCCGCCGTTGCGGTAGTAGTCGACCTCGACCGGGGTGTCGACGCGGCAGGTGGTCACGAAGTCGATGACGCGGCCGTCCGGGCGGGTGGCGCGGACATGGATGTCCTGGCGCGGCTGGAGCTGGTCGCTCAGCTCGATGTCGAAGGTCTCGGTGCCGTCGAGGCCGAGGCTGTCGGCGGAGTGGCCGTCCTGGTAGGTGAGCGGGAGGACGCCCATAAAGACGAGGTTGGAGCGGTGGATCCGCTCGTACGACTCGGCGATGACGGCGCGGACGCCGAGCAGGTAGGTGCCCTTGGCCGCCCAGTCGCGCGAGCTGCCCATGCCGTAGTCCTTGCCGGCGAGCACGACGGTGGGCAGGGCGACCTCGCGGTAGTGCATGGCGGCGTCGTAGACGGGCTTGACCTGGCCGTCGAGGACGTCGGTGGTCCAACTACCTTCGGTGCCAGGGGCGATCTGGTTGCGGATCCGGCTGTTGGCGAAGGTGCCGCGGGTCATGACGCGGTCGTTGCCGCGGCGGGCGCCGTAGCTGTTGAACATCGCGGGCTCGACGCCGGCGGCGACGAGAAATTTTCCGGCGGGGGAGTCCTTCTTGATCGAGCCGGCCGGGGAGATGTGGTCGGTGGTGACGGAGTCGCCGAGCTTGAGCAGGACGCGGGCGCCGATGATCGAGGCGATCGGCTTGGGATCGGGGGAGAGGCCGACGAAGAAGGGGGGCTCTTGGATGTAGGTGCTCTTGTCGTCCCAGGTGTAGCGCGCGCCCTCGGCGGTGCTGATCGCCTGCCACTCCGCGGAGCCGGCGAAGACGTCAGCGTATTGGCTGGTGAAATTGTCGCGGCTGAGGCAGGTGGCGACGGTCGACTCGATCTCGGCCTCGGTGGGCCAGATGTCGCGGAGGTAGACAGGCTGGCCGGCGCGGTCGGTGCCGATCGGGTCGTTTTGCAGGTCGATGTCGACGGTGCCGGCGAGCGCGTAGGCGACGACGAGCGGGGGAGAGGCGAGGTAGTTGGCGCGGATGTCCGGGCTGATCCGCCCCTCGAAGTTGCGGTTGCCAGAGAGCACAGAGGTGGCGACGAGGTTGCCCTGGTTGATGGCGGCGGAGATCGGATCAGGCAAGGGGCCCGAGTTGCCGATGCAGGTGGTGCAGCCGTAACCGACGACGAAGAAGCCGATCTCCTCGAGATCGGCGAGCAGGCCGGCGCCGCCGAGGTACTCGGTGACGACCTTGGAGCCGGGGGCGAGGGAGGTCTTGACCCACGGCTTGGCGTGCAGGCCGCGGGCGGCGGCCTTGCGGGCGACGAGGCCGGCGGCGACGAGCACGCTAGGGTTGGAGGTGTTGGTGCAGGAGGTGATGGCGGCGATGCAGACGTGGCCGTCGCGCAGCTCGAAGCTGTGGCCGGCGTACTCGACAGGGGCGCCGGCTCCACCCTCAGGGCGGCCGAAGGTCTTGGTGAGATCGGCGCGCCACTTGGGCTGCATGTCGGTGAGGGCGATGCGATCCTGCGGGCGCTTGGGGCCAGCGAGGGAGGGGACGATGGTGGCGAGATCGAGCTCGACGACGGCGCTGTACTTGACAGGCTTGGACTCGTCGCGCCAGAGGCCCTGGAGCTTGTAGTACTGCTCGACGGCGGCGATGAGGGCCTCGTCGCGGCCGGAGAGGCGGAGGTACTTGAGGGTCTGATCGTCGACGGGGAAGAAGCCGATGGTGGCGCCGTACTCAGGGGCCATGTTGGCGATGGTGGCGCGGTTGGCGAGGGGGATCTCGTCGAGGCCGGGGCCGTAGAACTCGACGAACTTGTTGACGACGCCGTGCTTGCGCAGCAGCTCGGTGATCCGCAGGACGAGGTCGGTGGCGGTGCAGCCCTCGGCGAGGCGGCCCGTGAGGCGGACGCCGACGACCTCGGGGATGAGCATGTAGATCGGCTGGCCGAGCATGACGGCCTCCGCCTCGATGCCTCCGACGCCCCAGCCGACGACGCCGAGGCCGTTGATCATGGTGGTGTGCGAGTCGGTGCCGACGAGGCTGTCAGGGTAGAGGCGCTCTCCGTCGTCCCAGACGACCTTGGCGAGGTACTCGAGGTTGACCTGGTGGACGATGCCGGTCGCGGGCGGGACGACGCGGAAATTGGCGAAGGCGCGCTGGCCCCACTTGAGGAACTCATAACGCTCGCGGTTGCGCTGGAACTCGAGGCGCGAGTTGATGGTGAGCGCTTGGGGGGAGTCGTAGGCGTCGACCTGGACGCTGTGGTCGATGACGAGGTCGCACGGGACGAGCGGGCTGACCTTGGCCGCAGTGGTCGGGTCGCCGGTCATGCTGACGATGGCCTCGCGCATGGCGGCGAGATCGACGACGGCAGGGACGCCGGTGAAGTCCTGGAGGATGACGCGGCCAGGCATGAAGGGGATCTCGACCTCGCCGACGGCGGCGGCGTCGTAGGCGGCGAGCCGCTGGACGTCCTGTTCGCGGATGATGTGGCCGTCGAGGCCGCGCAGGCAGGACTCGAGGAGCACGCGGATGCTGTATGGGATCGCGCTGAGATCGCCGAGGGCATCGAGGCGGTAGATGGTGCGCCGACCGAGGGGGGTATCGATGATGTCCTGGGCGTGGAAGGGGTCGCGGTTCGAGGTCGCCATGGTCGGCGGGGAGTGTATCGGGCCCGCGGGCGCGGCGTGGCGTCTGGATGGCGGAGGGACGTGCGAGATCTCGCGCGCGGTTTAGACCGAGAGGGGCGGATCAACGCGCGCTGAGCTGCGGGCGGTCAGGGGCCGGTGATGCGCTGAAGCTCGCCGTCGATGACGGCGGCGGGGGCGCTCCAGACGAGGAAAAAGAGGGCTTGTTGGGCCCATCGACCGGCGGGGTGATCGCGGAAAAATCCGCTGCCCTTGGCGGCGATGAGGGCGGCCTTGGTGGCGTCTTGGACGAGGGCGTCGGCGCTGAGGCGGAGCTCGACGCCCTCCGGTTGGCCATCGCCGGCGGCGGCGCGTAAGAGGGCGCCCTCGGCGAGCTGGTAGCGGGCCCGTAGCCGCGCGGCGGCGGCGGCGATCTGGGGTCGATCGGCGGCGGTGGCTTCGAGGTGATCGATGGCGCGACCGGCGAGGGCGAGGGCGAGGGTGACGGTCTGGGAGCCGCCGCTGCGGGCGCCGAGGCCGCGGCTGACGACGTTGGCGGCAGGCCCAGCGAGCAGCCACTCGCGGGCGATGAGGACGTCGCGGCAGCGCAGCTCGGCGGTGGCGGAGCCGGCGAGGGCGAGCAACGGGTGGTCGTCGGCGATCTCGACGCCGGCGAGCTCGGTAGGGAGGATGAGGAGGAGCTGTTGTCCGTCGGGGAGCTCGGCGCCGACGACGACGTGCTGGGCGTGGCGCGCTCCGGTGACCCAGGGGGTGTAGCCATCGAGGGTGTAGCCGGCCGCGCAGGGGGTGGCCCGAAGGACAGGTTGCGAGAGGTGGCGGCGGCTGGTGGTGAGCTGGGAGATCCCGAGGGTGACGAGGGCGTCGCCGCGGCAGAGCGGCGGGAGGAGCTGGGAGCAGACAAAATCGTTGCCAGAGAGGGCGATCCGCCGGATCGCGGCGCCCCGCTGGCTGAGCACGAAGGCGGTGAGCAAGCAGGCGCCGCCGATCTGGAGGGTGGCGCGGTGAAGATCGGCCTCACACCAGCCTTGGCCCCCCCACTCGGCGGCGATCGGCCACTCGAGGGCGCCGTGCGCGGCGAGCAGATCGAGCTGCTCCCTGGGCCAACGATCGTCCGCGCCAGGGCGCTCGGCGAGGGCGGCGAGGCGCTGGCAGAGGACAGCGAGGGCGGGATCGTCAGGGCTGGTGATCGTGGTCGGCGCGCTCACAGGGGCTCATGCGGGAGGATAACGCAGGCAGGTGCAGGGCGGCAGTAAGGGGCGATGGCGCGCGATCGGGGCGGGTTGGTTGGGAGGGATCGGTTCGCGAGACATGGGCCGCTCCCGTTGCGCTGGGGCCGATCATGGGCGGCGGAGGGCTTCAAGCACGGTCTGGAGGGCAGGGAAGTCCTGGAGGTCGCGGAGCTCGGTGATGAGCATCTGGAACCAATTCGGTCCGTCGACCCACTGCTTCACTCGCTCTTCGTCGATACCCATGTGGACGAAGCACTCGGCGACGAAGGCGCGAACGTCGTGCTTGTCGGCGCTGTCCGCGAGACGCTCGCTTCTGCTCGCGCTCTGGTGGAAGTTTTTGACGTCATTTTGGAGCTTGCCGAGATCGCGGCTGAGCGGGTTGTGCTTCGGGTCGAGGAGCTCCGCGAGCAGGTCGCTTCGCTGCTTGAGCTGACCGTGGAGATGGTTGATATCGAGGCCGTCGCCCCACCTCGCGAGGAGCCGATCCTTGAGGGCGTGCCAGGCGCGTTGGCACGCGCTCTCGGCGAGGGTGGCGGCGGGGTGGCGATCGAGCAGCCCGCTGCTGACCGCGACGTTGCCGAGGATCCGGGCGAGGGTACGGCTCGGGCCGCCGGAGAGGAGCACCGACTCGACAGTGCGTGCCCTCCAGAAGGTGACGCGCACCTTGAACTTGGCGTGGAGTGCGCCGACGAGGGCGTTGGCGTGGTCTTCGGTGAGCAGGTCGCGGTCGAGGATGAGGTGCGCCTTGTCCCAGAGGCTGCGGCCGTTGCGGATGTTCTCGAGGACAGCTTTGAGGGCGCTGAGGGCGCGTAGGCCGCTTTCGACGCCGCCGAGGCTCCAGTAGCGGGCGCTCTCTTTGGGGGCGGCCATGCGGTTGAGATCGAGGAGGTGGTCGAGGAGGGCTGCGTCCCTTGGGCCCTCGACGAGGAGGAAGTGGCGCGCTTCGAGGGCGTTGAGCAGGTCGAGGGCGGTCTCTGCGCCCACAGAGGTGAGCACGCTGTGCAGCGGGCTGGCGATGAGGCCGTGGTGTCGGCCGGTGAGGGCGAGCTTGGCGTCGCCGATCGGCTTGAGATCGTGCGGCTGGTCGTTGACGGTCGGCAGGTGGAAGACTCGATCCCAGGGGGTGGCGCGCAGAAGGGCCTCGTTGTGGGTGGTCGCGAAGACTTGGGCGTGCGTGGCCCTTTGTTCGATGGTCGTGAGCAGGCGCTGCTGGATGTCGCGGTGGATGTGGGAGTCCGGCTCGTCGAGGAGGATGATGTCGAGATCTTTGGGATCGAGGTAGAGGCTGAGCAGCACCTCGATGACCTGGAGCGAGCCGCTGCCGAGCAGGGAGATGTCGCGGAAGAGGTCTCTTGGGTCGCTGCGGGCGCTGACGCGGACGTGTACGTCTTTGTTGGGATCGCCTTGGATCTGGAAGTCGATCTTGCTGGGCTCGCCCGTGAGGATCTGGCTGAGGTCTTCGCGGAAGCGCTGGAAGTCGTTCGGGCGGACGTAGTGGAGGTGGAAGAGGCGGTTGCGCTGGACCTCCGCGGAGCGTCGCTGGCGCAGCATGTCCTGCACCTTGCCCGGGGTCAGGAATTCCTCGTGGGTGCGCACAGCGGCGATCGGCGAGGCGAAGAGCACGCGGAAGGGGCCAGGCCACTTCGTGAGGGCGGTGTTGAGGCGCTTGTTGACGTCGGCCGCGCCTGCGGCGGAGAGAGAGGTGTTCAGCTCGTAGTTGCCGCCCCGCGCTTTACGGATCAGCAGCGGGATCGCGAAGGTGCTGTTGTTCTCTTCGGAGAAGGTAGCGGTGAGGGAGAGAGCGTCGCCGTCTCGGTGGAAGAGGTCGGAGAAGCCGGGGCTGCGCACCGAGAGGATCTGGCTGTGGTGGGCATAACTGGTGTCGAGGTACCAGTCACCGCGGCTGATCCCGCGTTTGGTGTTGCCCTTGCCGGCTTGTTGGGTGATCTTGTCGAAGATCTCGACCCAGAGGGCGAGCGCCTCGAGCACGGTCGTCTTGCCGGAATTGTTGGGGCCGGTGATGAGGTTGACCCGGTCGTGCCAGCGCAGAGTGAGGTCGTGGTGGGCCTTGAAGCCCTCGATTCGGAGCGATCTCATGCGGACGGGCATGTGCGCGCGAGGGTAGCGTTGGGGCGGCAGGGCGCCAAGGATGCGGCGGCGGGGGCGGTGATTTTTTCGCCCGTGGGCGGCGGTCGGGCGCGTACCTTGAGAGGGTGACGGAGCAGGAGCAGGGGCGTGAGCACGCTCGGTGGTCAGGGCCGCGCGGGCTGCCAGAGGTGTGGCGGCGGCAGATCGCGAGGGCGGGGCTGCGCGACGCGGGGCACGGGTTTGACCCGCTGGGGGCGTCGCGAGAGGGGCTGGCGCGCGGGGTGATGGCGGCGCGGTTTTTTTATGAGCGCTACTTTCGCGTGCTCTCGCAGGGGCACGCGCACTTGCCCGCGACGGGGCCGGCGATCTTGGCGTCGAACCACGGCGGGATGCTGCCGTTCGACGCGATGATGATCGCGTTGGACGTGCTGCGACACAGCTCGCCGCCGCGCTTCGTGCGGCCGATCTTGGATCATTTTGTGCCAGCGCTGCCGCTGGTGAACACGTTCTTCACGCGGGCAGGGGCGATCGGCGGCAGCCGCGGGAATGTCCGCTACGCGCTCGAGGGCGGCGAGATGTTGCTGATCTTCCCGGAGGGGACGCGGGGGATCGGCAAGCTGTTCTGGGAGCGCTACCGGCTGCAAGAGTGGCGGGTGGGGCACGTGGAGCTGGCGATCCGCTACGGGGCGCCGATCGTGCCCGTGGCGGTGATCGGCGCGGAGGAGCAGTGGCCGCAGATCGCGAGGCTGCCCGCGCCGCGGGCGCTTGGCTTCCCGTACGTGCCGATCCCGGCGCTGCCGCTGCCGCTGCCGGTGCGCTATCACATTTATTATGGGGAGCCGATCGCGGTGCAGCGGCGCTTCCAACCAAGCGAGGCGGACGACCTCGGGGTGGTCGAGGCGGCGGCGGCGGAGGTGAAGGAGGCGGTGGCAGGGCTGGTGGCGCGTGGGCTGGCAGAGCGCGAAGGGATCTTCGATTAAACAATGAGCGGGGCGCGGCGAGTGATGGTCTCAGGGGCGACGACGCCGGGCGGAGCGGCGCTGGTGCGGGCGCTGCTCGAGGAGCCGTCGATCGAGCTGGTGCTGGCGCTGGGCCTGGAAGAGGCGGGCTCAGCGGCGGTGGCGACGGCGCTGCCAGGGGCCGAGCGGCGCTTGGTGTACGAACAGGTGGATCTGCGGCGGCCTCGCGCGCTCCGACGGCTGCTGTTCGGGCGGGCTCGTGCGCTGGAGATCTCGGCGGTGGTGCACTCGGCGCTGCACCGGAGCGCCCGTGACGGCGGGCGCGGGGTGCACGATCTGAACGTCGAGTCGATGCGCGAATTCCTGCACTTGCTCGAGCGACACCCGACGATCTCTCGCCTGGTCGTTCGGTCCTACGCGGAGGTGTACCGGCTGGTGCAGGACCGGCCGTCGATCGTCGATGAGGAGCACCCGCTGGATCTACGACCCGAGGCGCCGCAGTGGGTGCGCGACCGGGTCGAGGCGGATCTGACGGCGTGCTCGGCGATGGGGCAGGGGCGGCTGAAGGTGATCGTGCTGCGCTGCGCGGAGTGCCTGGCGCCAGGCTCAGGCAGCCAGCTCTACGACTATTTGCAGTCGCGGGTGTGTATGCGGCCGCTGGGCTTCGATCCGATGATGAACTTGCTGTCGATCGAGGACCAGTGCGCGGCGATCGTCAGCGCGCTGCGCTACGGCGGGCAGGGGATCTTCAATATTCCAGGGGCGGACACGCTGCCGCTGTCGCGCCTGATCGCGCGCTTCGGGCGGGTGGAGGTGCCGGTGCCGGCGCCGCTGCTGGGGCCGCTGTACCGGCTGCGCTCGGCGACGATCGGGGCGGACTTCCGCTATGACCTGAACTACTGGCGCTTCCACTTCAGCGGGGTGCTCGACGGGGCGCGCGCGCGCGAGCGCTTGGGCTATTCGCCGCAGCACCCGCTGCGCTTCCCTCGCTGATGGCGGGGCGTGGGAGGACATGTCTCTTGAGACATGCGATTTCTTCTTGGTGATCAGTAGCGGCGGGGCGGCGGCGGGGCGTAGCGGCCGGGGAAGGGGTCGGCGGTGTCGCGGCGGTGGAGCTCTTGGGTGTCGATGACGCGCTCCTGAAAGAAGGCGACGCCGATGACGCCGATGTTGCGAGGACGGCCGGTCTGGCCGGCGTAGCTCTCCTCGAGGCCGCTGAAGCGGAAGGCGGCGGTGGTGCTGTCGGAGGTGCGCCAGCCGTCGATGACGAAGCTGGTGTAGGGGTCGACGACGTAGCCGCGCTTGGCAAAGCTGGCGTCGCGGCCGTCGATGACGTCGAGGCCGTCGACGGCGGCGACGACCTCGTAGCGGGCGCCGGTGTCGTTGCTGATGCCGATGGTGTAGCGCTCGCCGGCGCGGCCGATCGCGTAGCGCTGGCCGGCGACGTCGACGCCGGGGAGGGCGGCGCCGCGCTCGTCGAGCAAGGAGACGCGCAGGGCGCCGTGGCTGGCGATCGCGGGCTGGGCGGCGACGCCGCCGCGGAGCTGGGTGAGGTCGCGGATCCCCTCGGGCTCGTTGTAGCGGAGCTGGAGGAGGGCGTCGGGGTTGTCGCTGCGGCGGGTGAAGGTGACGTTTTGGACCTCGCTGCGGCGGGTCTCTCCATAGGCGGTGCCGAGGCCGCGTGAGCGGGTGGCGACGACGTCGGCGTCGGCGCTGACGGTGGCGTCGCCGCCGCCGCCGCGCTCGTACTCGGCGTGCATGGGCGGGGCGGAGGCGGGCGCGGGGCCGGCGGACTCCGCTGCAGGGGCGCCGCCCCAGCTCCGGCCGGCGCTGGAGGAGGCGGCGGACGCTTCACCACCAGCGCCGGGCGAGGCGGCGAAGTCGGCGGGTCCAGACTTGCTGTGGCTGCACGCGGCGAGCACGAGCGCAGCAGAGAAGAGGATGGCGGTGGGGGCGGCGCGGTGGATGTTCTGCATAGCGACGGGTGGGGAACGTGCGGCCCGCGGGGGCGCTTACACGGGCGCTGGCAGGATCGGCGGGGCGATCTCGCGAGGGCTCGGCAGAGGCGCGCTCGGGCGTGTTATGAGGCGGCGATGCAGCGCCGCAGTCTCGGGGAGAATTCTGGGGTCGAGGTGTCGGTGATCGGATTAGGGGCGATGCCGCTCTCGCTGTCCGATAAGCCAGGTGAGGCGGAGGGGATCCGGGTGATCCACGCGGCGCTAGACGCGGGCATGACGCTGATCGACACGGCGGACGTGTACTGCGTGGATGAGCGCGACATGGGGGCGAACGAGCGGCTGATCCGGGAGGCGCTGGCGCGCTGGCCGCGGCGCGCAGAGGTGGTGGTGGCGACGAAGGGGGGGCTGGTGCGGCCAGGTGGGGCGTGGATCTCGCGGGCGAACGCGCGACACCTGCGCGCGGCGTGCGAGGCGAGCCTGCGCGCGTTAGGGGTGGATGCGATCACGCTGTACCAGCTGCACGCGCCAGACGATGACGTGCCGCTGGAGGAGAGCGTGGGGGCGCTGGCGGAGCTGCGACGGGAGGGCAAGATCGTGCACGTGGGGCTGAGCAACGTGAACGCGGGCGAGCTGGCGCGGGCGCGGGCGATCGTGCCGATCGTGAGCGTGCAGAACCGCCTGAGCGTGATGGACCGCGGCGACCTGCGCAGCGGGCTGGTGGACCTGTGCGCGCAGGAGGGGATCGTGTACCTGGCCTATGGGCCAGTCGGTGGGGCGCACGGGAAGCGGCGGGTGGCGGCGGATCCGACGCTGTCGGCGATCGCGGCGGCGCGGGGTGTGTCGAACTTCCAGGTGGCGCTGGCGTGGCTGCTGGCCCGCTCTCCCGCGATCCTGCCGATCCCGGGGGCTTCGCGGGCGGCGAGCGCGGCGGACTCGGCCGGGGCGGCGGCGCTGCGGCTGAGCGAGGCGGAGCTGGCGGCGCTGGCGGCGGCGTTCCCAGGGTGAGATGACGGCGCGTTCGCGCGGGGGGGTGGTCGACCTGCGCGGTGGACTACGGCGGATCGAGCGAGAGCGGCGGCGCTGGGGCTGGCGCGGGGGTGGTTGGCGCGAGGGCGGCGCCGATCGCCTCGGGGACGTAGTTGCCGCCGGAGAGGAGCATCTTAAAGGCCTCTTCGGCGGGGATCCCGAGGGGGATGCACTCGCAGATCGCGGCGACGCTGAGGGCGCCTCCCATGGGGTTGGGGGCGTCAGGGATAAAGACACAACAGCGCTCGGGGTCGCCAGGGATCGACTCGCCGCTGGTGAAGGCGAGGACCATGCGCGAGCCAGGTCCAGCGGTGGGGACGAGCACGACGCGCGAGTAGATCCCCTCGCCGCCGCCGGGGGTGATCAAGATCTGCTTCCAGGCCTGGTAGACCTCGCGCAGCACAGGCATGCGGGAGAGCAGGCGATCGAGCCAGTCGAGCAGGAGCTTGCCGACCAAGGAGGAGACGAGCAGGCCGATCAGGTAGATGAGCGCGACGGCGATGAGGATCCCGACAAAAGGTATGTCGACGCCGAGCAGGGCGCGCACCGGCTCGCGGCTCTTGCCTTCGATGTAGACGATGACGCCGATGGTGATCGCGAGCGGGATCGCCGAAAAAACTCCGGTGAGCAGGGTCTTGCGGAGGTGGCGGGCGAGCTTGTTGGTCACGCGTGGTAGTGTCGCCCCGGCGCGCTGGCGCGGCCAAGTGGGCGTTCGTGGGTCGCGCACGGTCGCGCGCGTAGTCAGCGGCCCTGTCGCCTCTTCTTCAGCCGCGTGGCGCCCGTGACCGCGAGGGCGAGGGCGCCCGCGGTGCAGCTGAGCAGGCCGGTGAAGGCGGCGACGTTGTCGCGGCTGTCTTGGCCGTAGTAACGGCCCCCCTCTTCGATGAAGACGTAGAGGGCGAGGCCAGCGGCGACGCCGCAGACGGCCGTAAAAATGACGCCGCCGGCGAGCATGCCGCGATCGTGGCGGAGCTTCTTGTCGCGCAGACGGGCGAACGGCAGCGGCACCGGCATCGGGTGCATCTGGTGCTCCTCGCGGTGCCGGTCGTCGGGCTCGATGATCACGAGGACGTGCTCGTCGAGCGGAGGGACCTCGATGAGATCGAACGGTCGCTCCAGCGGGAGCACGCGGAGATCGGGAGCGTCAGGCGGCGCAGGGGTGAGGCTCTTGAGAGGGGGCTCGGCGGGGGGCTCTGGGGCGCTCTGCTGCGTCGGTTCGGCGCCGTGGGCGTGGGCGGGCGCCGTCGGCAGGAGCAGCGCGCTCGCGGCGAAGAGCGCGCAGAGGCGCGAGGCGGCGCGGGGGTGCGGCGACATGGCGGAGCTACCTTTCGCCTGGGCTGAAGGCGGCGGCGAGGTGGAGATCGCGTAGGACGCGACGCGCCTATTCTCGAGCCTGACGCCCATGGGGAGCAGCGATGCTCTCATGCGCTTCGGTGAGGGACAAGCTGGGTCAGCGCGTGCGGGTGACCGAGCGGCGGCCGCCTCGGACCTCGAGCATCTCTTGGGTTGTGGACTCTTGGCTGAGCTTGCGGACGAGCAGCTCTTGTTCGGCGATCCGGCGATCGCTCTGGTCGACGGCGCGGGACATGGTCTGGAGGCGAGCGGCGGCTTCGCTGGCTTGGGCGACGCAGAGGGCGTGGTAGACGCGGGCGTGGAGGTGGAGGGCGGCGGTGGGGGCGCGGAGCTGTGGGTGCGGGGTGAGCTCGGCGCGCGGGGCGACGAAGTGGGCGGGCACGGCGGCGGCGCCAGGGAGGGTCGGGGCGCGCTCCCATGCCTCGATCTCAGGGGTGCCGCTGCTCATGGTGCGGGCGGCGAGGATGACGGTGAGGTGGAGCTGGGTGGGGTCGGCGAGATCCGTGAGCAGGCGGACGAGGCGGCTGCTGATCGCCTGTAAGGCGGCGACGGAGGAGGGGGCGGCGAGCTCGATGATCCCAGGCTGGCCGTGGAGCTCGCTGATCAGGCGCTGGCCGACGGCGACGCGCAGGGCGGGGGCGCGGGCCCGCTCGGCGGCGGCGAGGGCCTCGGCGACCATGCGGTTGAGGCGGCCGCAGAGGCCGAGCTCGCTGCCGATGGCGATGATCGCTGGGACCGGCGCGGCAGGCGGGCGCAGCAGCTCGTGGGCGAAGCCGGCGGTCCAAAGGAGGTGACGGGCGGCGTGCTCCGCGTGGGCGGCCCAGCGGATGCTCTGCGCGGCGGCGAGGGTGCGGGCGGCGTGGGCGACGTCGCGGAAGGAGCGCCAGGCGCCTAGGCGCGCCTCGAGGGCGCGGATCGAGCTCATGGGGCCTCTGGGGCGGTCTGTGGGGCGAGGGTGGGGCCCTGATTGGCTTCGCGGGTGCTGCTCTCTGGGGAGGGGCTGGGGAGGGGCTGCGTGGGCTCCGTGCTGGCCTCTGGGTCAGGTTCGAGGAGCGGGCGCAGGGCCGCTTCGACGTGCTCGGCGAGGGCGCGGAGCTCGGCGTCCTCGAGCTTCTTGCCGGCGGCGAGCTTGCGGAGGGGCTCGGGCAGGCGCTCGCGGCAGCGCTGGAGGGCGCGGTCTGCGGCCTCGTGGATCTGGGCGAGCGGGACGCGGGTGACCTCGGGGCTCTGGAGGACGAGCAGGCGGATCACCGACTCCGGCCAGCCGAGCGGCTTGGCTCGCTCCTGGCGGAGTAAGAGGCGGGTGCGGCGGCCCCAGTCGATGACGCGCTGGGTGGTGGCCTCGAGCTGGGCGCCGAAGCGGCTAAAGGTCTCGAGCTCGAGGAAGAGGGCGTAGCGGTTCTTGACGCTGCCGGCGAGCTTGCGCAGGGTGGCGGGCTGGGCCTTGCCGCCGACGCGGGAGACGGAGAGGGAGACGTCGACGGCGGGGAGCTGGTGCTCGGCGACGAGGCCGGCGTCCATGCGGATCTGGCCGTCGGTGATCGAGACGAGGTTGGTGGGGATGTAGGCGGCGAGGTCGCCGGCTTGGGTCTCGATGATCGGGAGGGCGGTGAGGGAGCCGCCGCCGCGGCGGGCGCCGAGCTGGGTGGCGCGCTCGAGCAGGCGGGCGTGGGCGTAGAAGACGTCGACGGGGAAGGCTTCGCGGCCGACGGGGCGGTCGAGGAGGAGGGCGAGGGTGCGGTGGGCGTGGGCGTGGGCGGTGAGGTCGTCGAGGATGACGACGACGTCGCGGCCGCGCAGCATGAGGGACTCGGCGATCGCGAAGGCGGTGTAGGGGGCGAGGTGGATCTGGCCGAGGGGGGCGTCGGCGGTGGCGACGACGGCGAAGCCGCGCTCAAAGAAGCCGGCGCGGCGCAGCTCCTCTAGGAAACCAGAGACCTCGGCGCCGCGGCGGCCGATGGCGACGTAGACGCCGACGAGATCCGGGCCGAGGGCGGCGAGGATGTCGACGCCGAGCTCGCTCTTGCCGGTGGAGCGGTCGCCGATGATGAGCTGTCGTTGGCCGCGGCCGACGGGGATCATGGCGTCGACGACGAAGACGCCGGTGCGCAGGGGGCGGGTGACGGGCTCGCGATCGAGGAGCGGGATCGGGGCGCCGTCGACGACGACGCGCTCGCGGGTGCGCAGGGGGCCGAGGTCGTCGAGGGGGCGGCCTACAGGGTCGATGACGCGGCCGATGACGCCGTCGCCGGCGGGGACGTCGAGCACGCGGCCGAGGCGGCGGACGACGGCGCCGGCCATGGCGTCGCCCTCGCCGAGGAGGACGAGGTGGATCCGCTCGTCGCTGACGATCTCGGCGCGGGCTGGGATCCCGCCGACGTCGAGCAGCTCGCCGGCGACGGGGGCCTCGACGCCGACGGCGATGGCGACGCCGTCGCCGACTTCAATGACGCGGCCGACGCGGCGGACGTCGAGCTGTGGTTTGAGGTCGCCGAGGCGGCCGCGCAGGGCGGCGAGGGTGGCCTCGGCTTGCTCGTGGAGGTGGCGGTCGAGGGCGCTCATGCGGCGCGCTCGGCGGTGGAGGTGGCGTCGAGGTCGCCGCTCTCATGGCCTTCGAGCCAGGTTGAGAGGGCGGCGGAGGCGTCGCCGGGGACCTCGAGGCCGCCGGCGATCAGGCGGACGCCGGCGATGAGGGCGTCGTCCTTGTGGAGCTCGATGACGGCGGCGGGGCCGAAGACCTCGCGGAAGATCTTATGGATCGCGGCCTCGTCGGCGTCGGCGCTGAGCCAGGCTTGGATAGGCGGGTGCGGGGTCGGCAGGGCGGCGCGGAGGGCGAGGGCGGCGCGGCGGGCGAAGGCGAGCGTGAGGTGAGGGGCGGCGATCTCGTGGAGGAGGCGGCCGGCGGCGTCGGCGGCGAGGCGGGTGAGCTGCGGGCGGAGGTCGGCGAGCACGCGGCGGCGCTGGGCCTCGGCCTCGGCGGCGGCGGCGGCGAGGATCTTCTGCGACTCGACGCGGGCGGCGGCGAGCTGGTCGTCGACGAGCTGATCGCCGCGGGCGCGCGCCTCGGCGGCGATCGCCTCGACGCCGGCCTCGAGCTCGGCGCGGCGGGCGTCGAAGTCGCGCTTGGTCTGGTCGAGCTCGGCGCGGGCCGCGAGCGCCTCGCGGCGGCTGCGCTCGATCTCATCGCGCCGCTCCAACATGACCTTACGGACAGGTTTAAAGAGGAAGCGGCCGAGCACGTACATCAGCGCGGCGAAGTTGATCAGCTCAAAGAGCAGGGTCTTCCAGTCGATTGCCATCGGCGGTCTACGAGAGGAAGGGGTTGGCGAAGAGGACGATGAGGGTGATGACGAGGCAGTAGATCGCGGTCGACTCGACCATGGCGATGCCGACGAAGAGGGTGCGGCTGATCGTCGAGGCGGCCTCGGGCTGGCGGGCGATCGCGTCGAGGGCGGCGGCGACGGCGCGGCCTTCGCCGAGCGCGGGGCCGATGGTGCCGACGGAGATCGTCAACCCAGCGACGAGCAAAGAGATGGCGGAGAGGAGGGTCTGGTCGCTCATGCGGGGGTTCCTTGGGGGGCCTCTTGGGGCTTGGGCCCCGGTTCGGGCGGGGTGGGCTCGGGTTTGTGGCTGGTTTCGACTTGGACTGCCGCGGCGATGTACACGGCCGCGAGCACGCCGAAGATGTAGGCCTGGACGAGGCCGGTGAGCACTCCGAGGAGGAGGATCGGCACGGGGACGAGCGCGCCGGCGACGGTGAGCAGGATCGCGCCGATCATCTGGCCGCTCATGATGTTGCCGAAGAGGCGGACGGCGAGGGCGAGGGTGCGGGTGAGCTCGCCGAAGAGGTTGAGCGGCAAGAGGAGGATGTTGGGCTGGATGTAGAGCTTGAGGTAACCGAGCAGGCCGCGGCGGCGGATCCCGAAGTAGGGGACGGCGCCGAAGACGACGAGGGCGAGGGCGGCGGCGGTCGCGAGATCGGCGGTGGGCGGGCGGACGCGGGGGATCAAGGCGAGCAGGTTGCAGACAGCGATGAAGAGCACGAGGGTGCCGATGAGGGGCACGTAGGGGCGGGGATCTTCGTCGACGATCTCGCCGATGGTGCCGCTGATCCAGGTGGTCAGGTACTCGAGCGCGGCCTGCCACAAGGTGATCTCGCGGACCTTGAGGGCGCGTGAGGCGAGGATCGTGGCGACGCTGAGCAGCAGGGTCACGGCGGCGGTGACAAAGATGGTGTCGGCGAAGACGACGCCGAAGAGCTCGACGGTGAAGAGCGGGTTCATGAGGGCTGCCTCATCGGCCAGATGCGAAGATAGGCCTGAGTGAGCAGGAGGCCGACGCCGCCGGCGATCGCGGCGGCGCCAGACCAGCGGGCGAGGGCGAGGATCACGAGCGGCGGGAGGAGCAGGCGCAGGGGGGCGCTGAGCAGGAGGGCGCGCGGGCGCTGCTCTCGGAGCAGGCGATCGACGGCGCGGCGGAGGAGCCTGAGATAAAGGGCGCCGACGAGCAGGCCGGCGAGCAGGCCGACGAGGGCGGGCGCGGCGTGGTGGATCGTGAGGGTCATGGGCGCTCCTCCTGGATGACCTTCCAATAAAAATAGCCGGCGGCGCAGAGGCCGAGGGTGAGGAGGGCGAGCGCCCAGGTGACGCCGGTGCCGTAGGCGCGGTCGATGAGGTGGCCGACGAGGGCGCCGAGGGCGATGGGGGTGACGATCAGCCAGCCGAGGGTGCCGACGCGGGCGACGTGGGCCCAGAGGGAGCCGACGGGCTCGCGGCGGGCGCGCTCGCGGCGCTGGTGGGCGAGCGAGATCTTGCGGGTGAGGCGGGCGCTTGATTGATCGCTGGCGCCGCTGGGCGGCGGGCGCTCAGGGCGCGGAGGGGGCGCGGCTTCGCTCATTGGTGCGGATCCCTGCGCAGGCGGAGCAGCGCGCGCTGGAGGGCGAGCTCGTGGCGGTGGCCGAAGGCGCGCGCCTCGTCTTCGATGCGGCGACGGGCGGCGGAGCGGCGCTCGACCATCGCGAGCAGGAGCTCCAAGGTGGGGGCCTGCGCGGCCCAGCGGGTGACGACGTGGACCTCGTCCTGGCGGATCGTGACGAGGCCCTCCTCGGCGGCGATGTGCTGCTCGATCTCTTCGCCTCGCTCGCCCTCGGTGACGACGTGCAGGGGGCCCTCTTGCAGGAGCGCGAGCGCGGGCTCGTGGCCGGGGAGCACGCCGCGGTGGCCGTCGTCTGTCTCAAAGCGCAGGCGGCGGACCCGCTCGATCCGCAGCTCTTCTTCGGGGGTGTGGAGGACGAGGGTCATGGTGCGCGCCACGGCTACTTGACCCCGCGCTCGCGGTGACGGGCGAGGAGCTGATCGAGGGCGCCTCCCATATAAAATGCCTGCTCGGGGACGTCGTCGTGCTGGCCGGCGAGGATCGCCTCGCAGCCGCTGAGGGTCGACTCTAGGGGGACGTAGGCGCCCTCTTCGCCGGTGAAGGCGTGGGTGACGGCGAAGGGCTGGGTGAGGAAGCGGCGGAGGCGGCGGGCGCGGCTGACGGCGCGGCGATCGTCAGGGCCGAGCTCGTCCATGCCCATGAGGGCGATGATGTCGCGCAGCTCTTCGTACTTGGCGAGGGTGCGGCGGACCTCGGCGGCGACGCGGGCGTGGCGGGCGCCGACGACCTCGGGGACCAGCAGGGTGCTGGTGCTGCGGATCGGGTCGACGGCGGGGTAGAGGCCCTCGCTGGCGGCCTCGCGCGAGAGCACGAGGAAGGAGTCGAGGTGGCCGAAGAGCTCGGCGACGGCGGGGTCGGTGATGTCGTCGGCGGGGACGTAGATCGCTTGGACGCTGGTGATCGCGGCGCCGCCGGTGGAGGCGATCCGCTCCTCGAGCTCGGCGATCTCGACGGCGAGGGTGGGCTGGTAGCCGACGCGCGAGGGGGCGCGGCCGAGCATGCCGCTGACCTCGTTGCCGGCCTGGACGAAGCGGAAGACGTTGTCCATGAAGAGCAGGACGTCGCGCTTCGCCTCGTCGCGGAACCACTCGGACATGGTGAGCGCGCAGAGGGCGGTGCGGAAGCGGATCCCCGGGGTCTCGCCCATCTGGCCGAAGACGAGCACGACGTCCTTTAAGACGTCGCTCTCCTGCATCTCGATCCACAGCTCGCGGGCCTCGCGGGAGCGCTCGCCGATGCCGGCGAAGACGCTGACGCCGTGGTGCTTGGCGACGGTGTTGTGCATCAGCTCCATCATCAGGACGGTCTTGCCGACGCCGGCGCCGCCGAAGAGGCCGGTGTTGCCGCCGCGCGGCAGGGGGGCGAGCAGATCGAGGACCTTGAGACCTGTCTCGAAGATCTCTTTGGGGGCGCGGCGCTGGGTGAGGGCGGTGGAGGGGCGTAGCAGCGGGCGGGTGGGGCCCTCGGGCGCGGGGCCGCCGTCGAGCGGGCGACCGAGCATGTCGAGGATCCGGCCGCGCACTCCCTCGCCGACGGGCACGGCCAAGGGCTCGCCGGTGACGTGCACGGGCTCGCCGACGGTGAGCCCGCGGGTGTCGCCGAAGGCGACCGCTTGCAGACGATCGTGGGCGGTGTGGCGGGCGACCTCGAGGATCAGCGCTTCGACAGGCTCGCGGCCGCGGATGACGGTGCGCAAGACCTCACCCGGGGCGGGTAAGAGGCGCTCGCCGCCGCCAGGGAAGACGACCTCGACCACGGGCCCGAGGATCGCGCTGATGGTCGGCTGCACGGGCCGAGTTTACCCGCCCGAGGGGTTCTGTGAGGGGATCGCATTCTTTGCGGGGGGGAGGGCTCGGGTACACTGGCGCGATGAAGCTGCTCGATCAGCTGTGGCGCGAGTACGCGGCGATGAACCCGCAGGTGGCGGCGATCCACGGGCTGCTCGCGGCCGAAGGTGAGACGATCGTGAACGACCACGTGGCGCTGCGTACGTTCGGCGATCCGCGCGTGAACATCGAGGTGATCGCGCGGCCCTTCGTCGCGGCCGGGTACGCGGCGGCGGGCGCGTATCGCTTCGCCGAGAAGCGGCTGATCGCGCGGCACTTCGTGCATGAAGATCCGGCGCTGCCGCTGGTGTTTATCAGCGAGCTGGTGCTCGAGCAGTGCTCACCAGGGCTGCGCGCGCGGGTGGACGCGCTGCTCGCGCCGCTCGCCGCGTCGACGCTCGCAGCGGAGGCGCTGGCGGCGGTCGGGCGGCCGTGGCAGGTGAGCTTTGTCGAGGTCGAGGCGCTGCGGGCCGAGAGCGAGTACGCGGCGTGGTTGGCCTGCTTCGGCTGGCGCGTGAACCACTTCACGGTGCTGACGAACGCGCTGAAGCGGCGGCAGGCGCTGCCCGAGCTGCTGGCCTTCCTCGAGGGACATGGCTTTGAGTTCAACCACGCGGGCGGGGCGATCAAAGGGGCGCCCGCGCTGGGGCTGGAGCAGGCGTCGACGCTGGCGAGCGCGGTGCCGGTGGCCTTCTCCGACGGGGTACGGGCGGTGCCTGGGTGCTATTACGAATTCGCGCGGCGCTATGCGGGCGCCGACGGGCGGTTGTTTCGTGGGTTCATCGAGGGGTCGGCGGACCGGCTCTTTGAGAGCACGCACCAGCGCTGAGGCGCGGTCAGGGCTTGCTGCGGGGCTTGGCCTTGCCGCGGCCGGGGGCGCCGCGGAAGGTGCCGCGGGCGCCTCGTTGAAAGGGCGGGGCGTGGCCGCCGGTGCGCGGGCGCGGGGCGCGGCGCTCGCGGGCGCCCGGGTCGGACTCGCGGGCGATCTTGAGCTGGACCCCGCCGCACCAGACGGCGCCGAGGTGGCGGAGCACCTCGGGGGGGAGGGCGTCGGGGAGCTCGATGAGGCTGTGATCGGCGAAGATCTCGATGCGGCCGATCGCGGCGCTGGTGATCCCGGCCTCGTTGGCGATCGCGCCGACGAGGTTGCCAGGGCGGACGCCGTGGTCCGTGCCGACCTCGACGCGGTAGAGGGCGAGCTCCGGGGGGGGCTGACGATCGTTGTTGCCCCGACGATCGTCGCCGCGATCGCCGCGATCGATCGGACGATCGCCTTGGCGCTCGCTGTGGCGATCGTCGTGGCGCGGGCGGCCTGCGGTGAGCGGGGGCGGGCTGGGCGGCGGCCGGGTCGGCACGGGCATCAAGAAGGGGGCGTCGCCTTGGGCGATCTTGGCGAGGGCGGCGGCGATCTCGACGGCGGGCACGTCCTCCTCGCGCTCGTACTCCTCGATGATGCCGCGGAAGACCGCGAGATCGTCGGCGGCGAGGGCGGCGCGGATCTGCTGCTTAAACTTGCTGATCCGCAGGTCGTTGACGGCCTTCACGGTGGGCAGCTCCATCGGCATGATCGCCTGCCGGGTGGCGCGCTCGATCACGCGCAGCATGCCGCGCTCGCGCGGGGCGATGAAGAGGATCGCCTCGCCGCTGCGGCCAGCGCGGCCGGTGCGGCCGATCCGGTGGACGTAGCTCTCGGAGTCGGTGGGCATGTCGTAGTTGATGACGTGGCTGACGCGGTCGACGTCGAGGCCGCGGGCGGCGACGTCGGTGGCGACGAGGATGTCGATCTTGCCGTCCTTGAGGGCCTGGACGGTGCGCTCGCGCATCGCCTGGGCGACGTCGCCGTTGAGCGAGGCGGCCGCGAAGCCGCGGGCCTGGAGGCGCTCGGCGAGCTCGTCGGTGGACTGCTTGGTGCGGGCGAAGACGATCATCGCGTCGAAGGGCTCGGCCTCGAGGATCCGGGTGAGCGCGTCGAGCTTGTGCATGCCGCTGACCTGCCAGTAGCGCTGGCGGATGTTGTCGGCGGTGCGGGTGCGGGCGGCGATGGTGACCTCGATCGGGCTGCGCATCGAGGTCTGGGCGATCCGCCGGATCGGCGCGGGCAAGGTCGCCGAGAAGAGCGCGGTCTGGCGCTCCTTGGGGGTGGCGGCGATGATCGACTCGACGTCGTCGATGAAGCCCATGCGCAGCATCTCGTCGGCCTCGTCGAGCACGAGGGTGCGCACGCTCGAGAGGTCGAGGGAGCCGCGCGAGAGGTGATCGAGGATCCGCCCAGGGGTGCCGACGACGACGTGCACGCCGCGGTGGAGGGCGCTGAGCTGGGGGCCGTAGCTCTGGCCGCCGTAGATCGGCAAGACGCGGAAGCCAGGGACGTAGGTGGCGTAGCGTTGGAACGCCTCGGCGACCTGGATCGCGAGCTCGCGGGTGGGAGCGAGCACGAGCGCTTGGATCTTCGCGGGGCTGATGGTCAGGCGGGCGAGGATCGGCAGCGCGAAGGCGGCGGTCTTGCCGGTGCCGGTCTGCGCCTGGCCCAAGATGTCGTGGCCGGCGAGCAGGTGCGGGATGGTCTGGATCTGGATCGGCGAGGGGGTCTCGTAGCCGACCTCGGTGAGGAGGCGGAGCAGCGGCTGCGGGAGCTCCAGACTGGCGAAGTCGGCGAGCGCCGGGGCGGCTTCTTCTTCGTGCATGCGCGTACGTCTACACGTTCGCGCGGCCGCGCGCGCGCGGAAAGTAGCGGGCGGCCGCGCCCGCGGCGGCAACAAAACACACGCGGCGCAGGCGCAGAGGGGCGAGGAGGGGCTCGCTGTGGTCGCTGGCGCGGCGGCGCTCGAGGCGGCTCATCGCGCGGCTCGCCTTGGCGGCGGCCTGGTCGATGGGCGGCGTGGCGACGGCGCGACGGGCTCGCTCGGCGCGGCGACGGCGGCGGCCTGCGCTGGCCGGAGGCCGCCCGCGAGCAGCTCCACCGCGGCGTGGACGGTCTCGCGGACGAGCTGATCGTCGATAGGGGCGCGCCGCCGTGCGAGCTGCGCGAGGCTCTTGCCGAGGCGCGCCGAGAGCAGGTCGACGAGCCCGGCGCCGGCGAGGGTGGCGACGAGGCGGGCGCTGATGTCGAGGTCGAGGTCGGCGCGCACTTCGCCGCGGCCGCGCGCGGCCTCCAGCTCGGCGCGGAAGTAGGCGACGCCCCGCTCGCGCGCCTCGGACTTGAGCGCGCGCGTCGCCGGGTCGCCGCCGTCCTCGTAGATCCTCGCGCCGAGCGCGGCGGCCCGTGGATCGGCGCTGAAGGCGGCGAGGCCGGCGAGGAACAGCGCCTCCAGCCGCTCAAAGAAGGTGCCCCCTAGCCGCGGGGCGCCCGCCTGCTTGCGCGCGCCGAGCTCGTCGAGGACGAGGTGGCGGTAGAGATCCGCCTTGTCGTGGAAGTACTGGTAGAGCGAGCCCTTGGAGACCTTCGCGCGGGCGGCGATCCGGTCGAGGGAGGCCTCGGGGTAGGGGTGCGCGGCGAACTCGCCGATCGCCGCGTCGATCAGCCGCCGCCGCTTGGGCTCGGGCAGGTTGTGGAAGGTGGGCTTCGGCATGCAGGTGAAATATGACTAAATGGTCATATGACTTGTGAGTCATTGTCCGCCGGCGCGGACGACCAGCGCGACCAGCTCGGCGACGCGGCAGTGCGCCTCGATCGGGTGGCGCAGCGGGCGCTGGAGGTGGACGATGTAGCGGTTTCGCCGGCCGATCTTCTCGCGCGAGAGGTAGTGCCCGGCCTCGAGCTCGGACAGGATGCGGGCGACGGCGCGTTCGGTGATCCCGACCCGATCGGCGAGATCACGGAGCCTCGCCTCGGGCTCCTCGACCAGACAGAAGAGCACGTGGGCGTGGTTGGTCAGGAAGGTCCAGGTGCCTTCGGGGTCGGGTGCAGCGGCTGGGGAGAGGGGCGTGCCAGATTTTTCAGGCATCTATTGTCATGCTTTCAGACTCATGTTATCGGATACATGAACTCGTTTTCACGTATTGAACAGCGAGTATCGTAACACGGCCTCTCTACCGGGCCCAGGGCCCGCTTGTCGCGAGAACACCCACCATGACCGCCTCGACCCTCGATCCCTCCCTCTCTCTCCGCTCTGACGCCGCCCCGACCACGGGCGGCCCGGTCCCGATCACAGTCGCGCACGGCGACGGGATCGGGCCCGAGATCATGGACGCCTCGCTCCGGGTCCTGCTCGCCGCGGGGGCGCGCCTCGACATCGAGACCATCGATATCGGCGAGCGCGTCTACCTGGCCGGCAACAGCGCGGGGATCGAGCCCTCGGCGTGGGAGTCGCTGCGCCGGACCAAGATCTTCTACAAGGCGCCGATCACGACCCCGCAAGGCGGCGGCTTCAAGTCGCTCAACGTCACGGTGCGCAAGACCCTCGGGCTGTACGCGAACGTGCGCCCGTGCGTCGCCTACGCGCCCTTCGTGCGGACCAAGCACCCGGGCATGGACGTGGTCATCGTCCGCGAGAACGAGGAGGACCTGTACGCCGGGATCGAGCACCGGCAGACCGACCAGGTCTATCAGTGCCTCAAGATCGTCTCGCGGCCGGGCTGCGAGAAGATCGTCCGCTACGCCTTCGAGTACGCGCGCCGCGCGGGCCGGAAGAAGGTCACCTGCTTCACCAAGGACAACATCATGAAGCTCACCGACGGGCTCTTCCACGCGGTGTTCGACGAGATCGCGCGCGAGTACCCGGACCTCGAGAATGAGCACTGGATCGTCGACATCGGCGCGGCCAAGCTGGCGGACACGCCGAAGGCCTTCGACGTGATCGTGATGCCGAACTTGTACGGGGACATCCTGTCCGACGTCGCCGCGCAGATCGCTGGATCGGTGGGCCTGGCCGGCTCGGCGAACGTCGGCGATCACGGCGCGATGTTTGAGGCGATCCACGGCTCGGCGCCGCGACGGGCCGGTCAGGACGTCGCGAACCCGTCGGGGCTGCTGCTGGGCGGGGTGATGATGCTCGAGCACCTCGGCCAGGGCGACGTCGCGGCGCGGGTGCACAACGCGTGGCTGCGGACGATGGAGGACGGCGTTCACACCTACGATATCTTCGATCCGGCGATCTCCAAGCAGAAGGTCGGGACCCGCGACTTCGCGAGCGCGGTGATCGAGCGGCTGGGGCTGGAGCCGGTGACGCTGCCCGCCTCGCGCTCCTCGGCGGCGAGCGGCGAGGCGATCCGCGTGATCTTGCCGCCGCGCGCGCCGGCCGCCAAGGAGACCGTCGGGATCGACGTCTTCGTGGAGTTCCGCGGCGACCCGCAGGTGCTCGGCGCGCGGCTCGCCGACGCGGCGACCGAGCACCTGCGCCTGTCGATGATCACGAACCGCGGCGTCAAGGTGTGGCCCTCGGGCCTGCCCGAGACTTTTTGTACGGACCACTGGCGCTGCCGCTTCGAGCACCCCGCGGCCGGTACACCGGTGACGGGCGCGCAGCGGATCGAGCTGCTCGCGCGCGTCGACGCGCTGGGGCTCGACGTGATCAAGACCGAGTCGCTGTGCACCTTCGACGGCGAGCGCGGCTACTCGCTCGGGCAGGGCCAGTGAGCGAGGGGCGACGGGCAGCCGGCTCAGAAGACGCCGTGGCGGGTGATCAGGCGCCGGAGCTGCTCGTCGTCCTCGAAGAAGAGGCGGTGCACGCCCTCGTCTTGGAAGCGGTGGGCGATCCGTGAGAGTTCGGTGAACACCCGCGAGCCGAGCGAGTCGCGCGGGTCGTCGAAGCTGTGGCGCTTGAGGGCGCCGCGCCGCTCCTCGTCGCTCAGGGCGGCGAGGAAGGCGTCGTAGCTGTCGAAGAGGGCGCGGGCGGTCTCCGGGCGGACGTCGGGGCGCAGGCAGGCCTCGGCGAGGCGATCGAGGGGGCGCCCTCGGAGCTGGCGCAAGAGGAAGGTGACGATCCTGTCAGGATCGACCTTGTCGCCGCAGCGGAGCGCCTCGCGCTCGCCGTAGAGCTCGGCGGCGAAGCAGATCAGGAGGCCGCTGACGAAGATCAGCTTGCGCGAGAGGCGGAGCTTGATGTTGCGCAGCGACCAACCATCGTCGCGCTCGCTCTGCTTGCTGACAAAATCGATGGTGAGGGTGCGCCAGTAGCGGGAGATGTCGTTGAGCAGGACGCGCGGGAGCAGCTCGCTGCCGGCCTTGCTGTAGCGGAGGCCGCGGTCGTCTTCGACGTAGCGCTCGACGACGAGCCGTAAGACGCGCTCGTAGGCGGCGTCTTGGCCGAGCGCCTGGGACTCGAGGAGGAGGAGGATCCGCTGGGTGGTGTTGCGGTTGCTGTCGTCTTGGCCGCCGATCTGGTGGAGGATCGGGTGGCTGAAGGTGAGGTTGCCGAAGACGCCGCTGGGGCCAGGTGGGCGCACGCCCGCGTCGGTGAGGGCGACGCTGAGCTGGCGGACGGCGTGGATGTGGTCGCGCGCGGCGGGGCCGTCGATGAGCAGGGTCCAGTCGAGGTCGCTGCCGGCGGTGAGCTCGCCGCGGGCGAGGCTGCCGAAGACGACCATGCTGGCGTCAGGCGGGACGGCGGCGGCGGCGGCTTCGGTGAGGCGCTGGCGCTCGAGCTCCGAGTCGCGGGCGGCGGCGTAGAGGTGCGGCCAGGCGCAGCCGAGGCGCGCGGCGAGGCGATCGAGGGCGGTGTCGGTCGACATGGCGCGGGTCCCCTGGGCTCAGCCGGCGGCGGCGCGGGCGCGGTAGACGAGCGCTTGGATCTCGCCTTGGAGGCGCTGCGCGAGGCGATCGCTGCGCGCTTCGACGGCGATCGGCGGGCCGATCGCGACGCCGATCGAGATCCGCGGGCGCGCGCCGACGTTGCCGAGGTGCGCCAGGAAGGTGTCTTCGGTGTATTCGAGGCCGCTGGGGTAGGCGAGGCCGACAGGGACGATCTCGACGGGTAGGCCGCGCGCGGCGGCGAAGGAGCCGCTGTTGAAGGGGAGGAGCTGGTCGCCGGCGGTGGTGGTGCCCTCGGGGAAGATCGAGACGGTGCGGCCGCGCTGGAGCTGCTCGCGGATCGCTCGGATCGCCTTGACGCCGCTCTGCCGCGAGTCGCGATCGACGAAGATCGTCTGCGCTCGACGGGCGGCGTAGCCGAGCACGGGCCACTCGGCGAGGTCGGCGCGGCTGAGCACGGAGCCGCCGAAGAGGGAGAGCAAGATCGGGATGTCGAGGGCGGCGCGGTGGTTGGCGACGACCAGGCGGGCGCCGTGAGGCGGCGGGGGCGGACCCTCACTGAGATGGAGCCGGACGCCGCCGATCCACAAGAGGCCGCGGGACCAGCGCTTCATCTCGCGCTCGAAGAGCGCCTCGCGGGCGCCCTCGGGGGCGAGGGCCATGCGCGCCTCCACGCGGGCGAGCTCGAGCGCGGTCCAGGCGAGGGCCTCACCCGCGCGCGTGGCCGTGCGGAGCCGTGAGAGGAGCATCGCGAGGGTGTATTACATTTTTGCTCGGCCGTCGCGGGCGGCCGGGTCTTGATGAAAGTACTCGGCGAGCAGGGCGTAGAGGGCGGGGTCTTTGGCGCGGAGCAGGGCGGGGCGCTCGAAGAAGCCCTCGACGGCGACGGCGAAGAGCTCAGCCTCGTCGGTGGCGGCGTAGTCGCGGAGCGGTCCGCCGCCGCGCTCCTTGCGGAGCTTGCGTAGGCGATCGGTGATGAGGGCGACCCAGGGGGCGGTGGCGGACCAATCGACGCCGGCAGGCACGCCGTCCGCGTAGCCGTCGGCGAGGTCGAGGACGTGGGCGAGCTCGTGGAGGCCGACGTTGTGGCCGTCGGCGCGGCGATAGCCGAGCTTGAGGTCGCGCGCGGAGATGAGGATCGGGCCCTGGCTGTGGACCATGCCGGCGATCTCGGGGCGCTCGCCGTCGGCCTTGTAGTCGCGGTCGAAGCCGCGGGGGTGGACGACGATGTCGCGGAGGCGGGGCCACTCAAAGTCGGGGCGGCCGTGGCAGAGGATCGCCGCCGAGGCGGCGATGAGCACGCGGGCCTCGTCGTCGACCTGAAAGGCGGAGTCGCCCTCGCCTGCGCCGTAGATCTGCTGCTCGTCGAGGAAGATCCGGACGTCATCCTCAAAGCGGGCGCGCCCGGCCTGGTCGAGGCGCTTGTGATAAAAATCGACGCGGCGCTCGAGGATCCGCCGCCACGGCTCGGGAAAAGGGGCGGCGGTGAGGCGACGGCGCCGATAGTAACGACGGGTGCTCCAGGCGTAGGCGAGGGCGGCGGCGAGGGCGGTGAGCAGGGCCGGCGGCCAGGTCAGCGGGCCGAGGGCGGCGAGCAGGAGCGCGCAGAGGCCGACCAGGGCGGCGAGGGCGGCCCGGCTCCGGATCGTGCGTTGAGGCCAGATCGGCACGACGCAGAGCATACGCCCGCGGCGGCGCAGGTGGGGTTTGGGGGGAGAGAGCGCGGCGGCGGGCGCGGCAATTTTGTCATAACGTGAATGTGCGGTGCGCGGGTGGTGGGGCGCGCTGGGTAGGGGCGAGGCGGACCGGTGTCCGTTGCGTCGGCGCGGGCGCGAGTCCTCGGATGAGGTGCCATGTCTGGGCTCGACGGGGGCGCGGTTCGCTGTACACTCGCGCCGCTCATGGCTGGTCGCCCTCGATGTCGAACCCTGGCGCTCGCGCTCGCTGCTGCGGCTTGCCCGCTCGCTTGCGGTGACGACGACGTTGACGCCGCTGAGGTCGCTCAACGCGACGTCCCGAGCTACGAGGGCGGTGTGATCCGCTTCTCGCCCGCTTGGGCCGAGACGAGCGGCCTCAAGAGCGGTGTCGTCGCGACCGAGGAGATCCAGCCGGTCGTCGACGTCACCGGCACCTTGGAGCTGAACGAGCTGCGGATCGCCGCGGTCGGCTCGCGGATCTCCGGCCGCGTGCGCCAGGTCCATGTGGTCGAGGGCACCCGCGTCGAGGTGGGTGATGCGCTGGCGACCCTGGACTCTGCGGAGCTCGGCGAGGCGCAGGCGGAGATTATGGCGATCCGCGCGCGCGCTCGCGCCGCCGACATGGATGAGGTGCGAAAGCGCACGTTGATGTCCCAAGGCATCGCGTCGATGCGGGCCGCCGAGGTCGCCAGCTCGGAGTCCACGGTCGCCGACGCGGAGCTGATGGCCGCGCGTCAGCGGGTGAAGGCGCTCGGCGGCGAGCTCGACGGCAAGAACCTCGGCTTGATGTCGCTGACCAGCCCGATCGCCGGCGAGGTGATCAATGTGCATGTCTTCCGCGGCCAGGCGGTCGCCCCCAGCTTCACGGCCTTTACGATCGGCGACTACGACCAGCTCTGGGTGCGCCTCGCCGTCTTCGAGCGCGAGCTGACCAACCTGCGGGTCGAGGATAAGGTCGAGATCCGGCCGCTCGCCGCCCCCGACACCGTGATCACCGGCGAGGTCGCCTACATCAGCCGGATGCTGGACCCGGCGACCCGCAGCGCTGAGGTGCGGGTGGTGGTGCCCAACGAAGAAGGGAAGCTGCGGGTCGGCCAGGCGGTCACCGCCCGGATCCAGGCGAGCACTGCCCGCCGCAAGGCGCTGTCGGTCCCCCGCTCGGCGGTCATCCAGGTCGACGGCAAGCCGACGGTCTTTGTCCTCGTGGAGGACAACGCGGTGGTCCCGCGCGTGGTCGAGATCGGCGCGAGGGCGCCCGCCGTCTTCGAGGTCAAGAGCGGCCTCCAAGAGGGCGAACGAGTGGTCACAGAGGGCGTCTTCGCCCTCAAATCCGAGCTCTTCCGCTGAGCTACGACACGGACAGCCGAGCACCGTCCATGCTGCAATTCCTCGTCAGCCTCTCGATCCGGTACCGACGGATCGTCGTCCTCGTCTTCCTCGGCCTGATGATCGGCGGGTTCATCGCCGCCAAGAAGCTGCCGATCGACGCGGTCCCCGACATCTCGACCGTGCAGGTGTCGGTGCTCACGGACGCTCCGGGCCTCAGCGCCCTGGAGGTCGAGCGCTCGGTCACCTTCCCCTTGGAGAACGCGCTCAACGGCGTGCCAGGCGTGGTCGAGCTGCGATCGACGTCCCGCGCCGATCTCTCGCTGGTCACGCTGGTCTTTCGCGACGGCTCCGATCCGTGGTTCGTCCGCTCGCTCGTGCTCGAGCGGGTGCTCCAGGCCCGCAGCGACCTGCCAGCGGGGATCCCGACGCCGCAGCTCGCGCCGCTGACCACCGGCCTCGGCCGGATCTACCAGTTCATCGTCCGCTCCGACATCCACTCGAACAAGCAGCTCCGCACCATCCTCGACTGGGAGATCGTGCCGCGCCTGCGCGGCACCCCAGGGGTCATCGAGGTCAACACCATGGGCGGCGACCTGAAGCAGTACCAGGTCGTCATCGAGTCGGAGCAGCTCAAGGCGCAAGGCATGACCGTGCGCGAGCTCGCCGACGAGCTGCGCGCCGCCAACGCGATCGTCTCTGGGGGCTATATCGACCGCGGCGCGGAGGCGTACACGCTCCGCGCGGTCGGCACCTTCGTGAGCGTGGATGACATCGCGAACGTCGTCCTCGAGGTCGGTAAGGACGGTAACCCGGTGCTGGTCAAGCACGTCGCCCAGGTGCGCGACGGCGCGGCGCTGCGCCAAGGTGTGGTCACCAGCGGCGGCTCCGAGGCGGTCACCGGGGTCATCCTCATGCTGCTCGGCAGCAACAGCCGCGACGTGATCTTCGAGGTCAAGGACCGCCTCGCCGCGATCCAGCGGGACCTCCCCCCGGGCGTCTTCATCGAGCCGATCTACGACCGCGCCGACTTCGTCGAGCGCACGCTCACGACCGTGATGACCAACCTGATCGAGGGCGCGGCGGTGGTGATGCTCTGCCTCTGGATCTTGCTCGGGACGATCCGCGGCGCGTTGGTGGTGGTGCTCGGGATCCCGGCGTCGATGACGATCGCCCTCTTCGGCATGCACTGGCAGGGGATCACCGGCGATCTGATGTCGCTCGGCGCGATCGACTTCGGCTTCCTCGTCGACGGGCCGATCGTCGTCCTCGAGGCGCTGGTCGCCACCTACGTCGGCAAGCAGCTCACCGCCAACGATCGCGCGGCCGCCTACGCCCGGACGATCGGCCAGGTGATCCGCCCCGTCGCCTTCTCGGTGGCGATCATCATGCTCGTCTACGTCCCCCTGCTCGGCCTCGAGGGCGTGGAGGGCAAGATGTTCAGGCCGATGGCGATGACCATGGCCTTCGCGCTCTTGGGCGCGGTCATCTATTCGGTCATCTTCCTGCCGGCGCTCCTGGTCACCTTCGTGCCGCCTCTGCAGAAGGAGGGCGCCGCTTGGTTGGGGCGCCTGGCCCACCTGTACGAGCGGGCGCTGCCGGCGGCGATCAAGCTGCGCTGGCCGCTGCTGGGCTCCACCTTCGCTGCGCTGGTCGTCTCCGGGTACTTCTTCGGCCAGTCGGGCGCCGACTTCGTGCCGCGGATCGACGAGGGCGACCTGGTGGTCGCGATCCGCCGCGCGCCCTCGGTCAACCTGGAGGAGGCCAAACGGCTCGATCTACTGGTCCAGGAGGAGATCGGCAGCTTCCCCGAGGTGCTGTCGATGGTGGCGATGACCGGCCGCCCGGAGGTCGCCCTCGACCCGGTCGGTAAGGAGAGCACCGACGTGGGCGTGCACCTCCGCCCCAAGAAGGAGTGGACGACGGCGAAGGACCTCGACGGCCTCTCCGTCGCGTTTAAGGACCGGATCGAGTCGAAGGTGCCGAGCACGTCCGTGTCGGTCTCGCAGCCGATCGAGGACGCGACCAACGACCTGATCTCGGGCTCGCGCGCGGACGTGCGGATCCTCGTCGAGGGCACGGATCTGTTCGAGCTCAAGCGCCTCTCCGAGGAGATCGCCGAGGCTGTGCGGCCGATCCGAGGCACCGGCGATCTGCGGGTCGAGCGCGCCCTCGGCATGCCCGAGCTGACGATCAAGCCCGATCGCGCCCAGCTCGCCCGCTACGGCGTGCGTATGCAGGAGGTGTTGGCGGTGATCGAGGCGATCCGCGTCGGTACGCCGCTCGGCTGGGTCTTTGAGGGGCAAAAGCGCTTCGAGGTGCGGCTCTTGGTCCCGCCCGAGTCGTCGGCGATCGAGGCCCTGGGCGACCTCTTTGTGGAGACCGGTACGGGGCGCCTGGTGCCGCTGGCGGAGCTCGCCAAGATCGAAGAGGCCGAGGGGCCGGCGGCGATCCGCCGCAACAACCGGGTCCGCGGGATCCGCGTCGAGGTCAACCTGCGCGGCCGGGATCTGGTCTCCTGGGTCAGCGAGGCGAAGGAGGCGGTGGCCGCCGCGGTCAAGCTGCCGAGCGGCTACAAGGTCGCCTGGGGCGGGCAGTTCGAGAACTTCGAGCGGGCGTCGCGGCGCCTCGCGGTGGTCGTGCCGATCTCGCTGGGCGTCATCTTCTTTATGTTGATGTGGATCTTCGGCGACGCGCGCTACGCCGCCGCCGTCTTCGCGGTGGTCCCGTTCGCGCTCATCGGCGGCCTCATCGGCCTCATCCTCCGTGACATGTCCTTCTCGATCCCCGCGGCGGTTGGTTTTATCGCCCTCGCTGGGGTCGCGGTCCTCAACGGGGTGGTGCTCGCCACCGAGGTGCGCCGATTCCTCGAGGAGCGGCGCTCGTTCGAGGAGGGCTCCTTTGAGCACGCGATGATCCACGGGTCCGTGCACACGATGCGGGCGGTGCTCACGACCGGCGCTGTCGCGGCCTTCGGGTTTATGCCGATGGCGCTCGCCACCGGCGCAGGCTCCGAGGTCCAGCGCCCCCTCGCGACGGTCGTCGTGTTCGGTATCGGCGCGTCGACGCTGATGACGATGTTCCTGCTCCCTTGTGTCCTCAAGATCGCGCTACGCCGCGAGCAAGGGCCCGCAGCGGCCACGCCGCCGGCAGCGTCGAGCTGAGCGCTGGGGAATGTGGGTTAGAGCCCGTTCGCTTGACGTTGCGGCGCGAGTCGCTTATCAAGGCGCAGTGCGTCGCGTCAAAGCGATATGCGCGGTCGTTTGTGTCTTTTTCGTCGCCGCCTGCGGCGGCGCGGAGGACACAGCGAGCGCGGCGGCGGTCTCCACACGCGATGTCCCGGTGTTTGAGGGCGGGGTCGTCAAGTTCTCGCAGCGCTTCGCGGAGCGGGTCGGCTATCGCACCGAAGAAGCGTCCCCGCAGCCGATCGTCCCGGTGCTCCACGTCACCGGGCTGCTCGAGTTCGACGAGCGTCGCCTCGCCGCGGTGGGTTCGCGGATCGCCGGCCGGGTCTCGGAGGTGCACGTCGTCGACGGCGCCGAGATCGAGCCCGGCGAGGTGCTCGCGAGCCTCGAGAGCGCCGAGTTGGGCGAGGCGCAGGCCGAGATCTTCGCGATTCGGGCGCGCGCTCAGGCCGCCACGTCGAACGTGAGCCGCAAGAAGCAGCTCGTCAGCGAGGGCATCGCCTCGCTGCGCAGCGCTGAGGTCGCCTCTCAAGAGGCCGACGTCGCGGACGCGGAGCTGATGGCCGCCCGTCATCGCGTGCAGGCGTTGGTCGGCAACGAGGACGGCCTGCGGGCGAAGAACTCCCGCTTGGGCCTGCTGTCGCTGCGCGCCCCGATCGGCGGCCGTATCGTCGGCGTCCACGTCTTTCGCGGTCAGGCCGTGGAGCCCAGCCACACCGCCTTCACCATCGCCGATCCCAGCCAGCTCTGGGTCCGACTGGCCGTCTTCGAGGGTGAGCTGAAGAACCTGCGCGAAGGTGATGAGGTCGAGATCGAGTCGCAGGCCGACGCTTCGGTGCGTTTGAGCGGCGCGGTCGCCTTCATCAGCCCGACGCTCGACCCCAGCACGATGGCCGCGGAGGTGCGGGTCGTCGTGCCCAACCCGGACGGCAAGCTCCGGGCTGGCCAGGCGGTCAATGCGCATATCCTGACCGCCGCTGACCGCCGCACGGCGCTGTCGGTGCCGCGCCAGGCGTTGGTGCAGGTCGACGGGCAACCTACGATCTTCGTCGAGACCGGCGAGCGTCAGGTCGCCCCGCGGCCGGTCACTCTCGGCGTGCAGGGGATGAAGCGGGTCGAGATCGTCAGCGGCCTCGAGCTGGGCGAGCGGGTGGTGGTCGACGGGGTCTTCGCCATCAAGTCGGAGCTGTTCCGCTAACCCGCCCGCCGCCGAAGTAATGCTCACCAAGCTCATCGACTGGTCCATCCGCGCCCGCGCCTTCGTGCTGGTGCTCTTCGTCGCGATGTTGATCGGCGGCTACGCGGCGGCTGTACGGCTGCGGATCGACGCGCTGCCGGACATCTCCAACACCCAGGTGTCGGTGCTCACGGAGGCTCCGGGCCTCTCCGCGGTCGAGGTCGAGCGCACCGTCACGTTCCCGCTCGAGAACGCGGTCAACGGCGTCCCGGGCATGGTGGAGCTGCGGAGCATCTCGCGGGGCGACCTCTCCGTCGTCACGGTCATCTTCAAGGACGGCATGGACGCGTGGTTCGCCCGCCAGGTGCTGCTGGAGCGGATCCTGGAGGCGCAGGACTCGTTGCCCCAGGGGGTGCCGACGCCGCAGCTCGCGCCGCTCACGACCGGTCTCGGGACGATCTACCGCTTCGTCGTCCGCTCGCCGCTGCACTCGCCCAAGCAGCTGCGCACGATCCTCGACTGGGAGATCGTCCCCCGGCTGCGCGGCGTGCCGGGGGTCATCGAGGTGGCGACGATGGGCGGCCAGCTCAAGCAGTACCAGGTGGTCGTCGCCCCGGAGCGCCTCGACGCCTACGGCCTCTCGCTCCAGCAGATCGCCGAGCGCCTGCGCGCCGCGAACGCGATGGTCTCGGGCGGGTACCTCGAGCGCGGCGCCGAGGCCTACACCCTGCGCGCGGTGGGCACCTTTCAGGGCCCACAAGACATCGGCGAGGTGGTGCTCAAGGTGGCGGAGGGCCGGCCGGTGCTGGTCCGCCACATCGCGAAGGTGGTCGACGGGGCGGCCCTGCCGCGCGGCGTGACCTCCTACGAGGGCGCGGAGGCGGTCACCGGCACGGTGATGATGCTGCCAGGTTCCAACAGCCGTGAGGTCGTCTACGCGGTGAAGGATCGGATCGATGAGATCTCGCGCGACCTGCCGCCTGGGATCGAGATCGAGGTGTTTTATGACCGCGCGGACTTCATCGGCCGCACCCTGACGACGGTCTTCACCAACATCGCCGAGGGCGCGGCGATCGTCACCGTGGTGCTGGCGATCCTGCTCGGCTCGCTGCGCGGCGCCTTCGTCGTGGTCCTCGGGATCCCGGCGGCGATGTCGGTGGCCCTCTTCGGCATGCACGCCTTCGGGATCACCGGCGACCTCATGAGCTTGGGCGCGATCGACTTCGGGTTCCTGGTCGACGGGCCGATCGTCATCCTCGAGGCGCTGCTCGCCGGCTTCGTCGGCAAGTCGCTCTCCCTGCACGACCGCGCCGCCGCCTACGCCCGCGCGATCGGCAAGGTCGCCAGGCCGGTCGCCTTCGCGGTGGCGATCATCATGCTCGTCTACGTGCCGCTGCTCAGCCTCGAGGGGGTCGAGGGCAAGATGTTCAAGCCCATGGCCCTCACCATGGCGCTGGCGCTCTTCGGCTCGCTCATCTACGCGCTGGTGTTCCTGCCGGCGCTGCTGGTGTTGCTCGTGCCGCCGCCACAGAAGGAGGGGGCGAAGTGGCTCAGCGCCCTGGGGCGGGCCTACGAGCGGGTCCTCGTGATCGCCCTCCGCGGGCGGTGGCTGCTGCTAGGCGGGTCGGTGGCGCTCTTGGTCGTCGCGGCGCTCGCTTTCGCCCGCTCGGGCGCCGACTTCTTGCCGCGGATCGACGAGGGGGACCTCGTGGTCACCTTCCGCCGCTCGCCGTCGATCAACATCACGGAGGCGCGCCGGCTCGATCTGCGCGCCCTCGAGGTCGTGCGCTCCTTCCCTGAGGTGACGCGCGCGCTCGCGCAGACCGGCCGCGCCGAGGTCGCCGTCGATCCCGTCGGCGTCGACAATACGGACATCTTCATCCACCTCGCCCCCAAGTCCGAGTGGCAGACGGCGTCCGACCTCGACGGCCTGGCGGTCGCGCTCAAGGACGCGCTCGAGAGCGAGGTGGAGGGCACCTTTGTGTCGGTCTCTCAGCCGATCGAGGACCTCACCAACGAGATGATCAGCGGCTCGCGCGCGGACATCCAGATCCTCGTGTATGGCTCCGACCTGCTCGAGCTCAAGGCGATCAGCGAGGCGATCGCGGCGGTGGTCGCCCCGATCGAGGGCACCGGCGATATCCGCGTCGAGCGCGTGCTCGGCCTGCCCGAGCTGACGGTGCGCCCCGATCGCGCCCGCCTGGCCCGCTACGGCGTCGCGATGGACGACGCCCTCGCGGCCATCGAGGCGGTTCGTGTGGGGACCCCCCTGGGCTGGGTGTTTGAGGACCAGCGCCGCTTCGAGGTGCGCCTCTTGGTCCCGCCGAAGACCGCCGCACCCGAGTCGCTGGGCGATCTCTACGTCGAGAACATGGGCGGGGAGCGGATCCGCCTCAGCGAGGTCGCGCGGATCGTCGAGAACGAAGGCCCGGCGCAGATCCGGCGGAAGCAGCGGAGCCGGACGATCCGCGTCGAGGTCAACCTCCGCGGCCGCGATCTGGTCTCCTGGGTGCAAGAGGCGCAGAGCAAGGTCACCGCGGCCGTCGCGCTGCCGACCGGCTACAAGCTCGAGTGGGGCGGCCAGTTCGAGAACTTCCAGCGCGCCGCGGCTCGCCTCGGCATGGTCGTGCCGGTCGCGTTGGTGGTCATCTTCGTCATGCTGCTGTGGAGCTTCGGCGATCTGCGCTACGCGGTCGCGGTCTTCGCGATCATCCCCTTCGCCCTCATCGGCGGGATCGGGGGCCTGCTGCTGCGGGACCTCTCGTTCAGCATCCCCGCGGCGGTCGGCTTCATCGCCCTCGCCGGCATCGCGGTGCTCAACGGGGTCGTGCTCGCCACCGAGGTGCGCGGCTTTATCACCCTGGATCGCCGCTTTGATGAGGCCCTCGTGCACGGCTCCGTCCACACGATGCGCGCGGTCTTGACCACTGGGGCGGTCGCCGCGCTGGGTTTCCTGCCGATGGCGCTGTCGACGGGCGCGGGCTCCGAGGTGCAGCGACCGCTGGCGACGGTCGTCGTCTTCGGGATCGGCGCCTCCACCGTGATGACGATGTTCCTCCTGCCCGCGCTGCTCAAGATGCTCCTCCGTCACGAGCAGCAGATCGCGCCGAAGGCCGAGGCGGCCGCGGGCGATCCGGCCGCCTGAAGGGGCGAGCTTCGCCGGTTCAACCGGGGAGGGCGCGGATCCTAGGCGCGGCGGCGGCGACGGAGGAGGGGGAGCAGCAGCAGGGCGAGCGGCGGGCGCGGGGCGGCGTCGCTGCGGCAGCCGCAGCCGCCTTCGTCGGTCTGCGGCGAGGTGTCGCCGGCGGTGGCGCTGTCGTCGGTGTCCACGGTCGTGGCGCCGCTGGTGGCGGTGGCGCCGGTGGCGGTGGGGCCTTGGCTGGTGGAGGTGGGATCGCCGGTGCTCTCGCCGCCGGTGGTGTCGCCGCCGGTGGTCTCGCCGCCCCCGCCGCACTGATCCGGGGCCCAGTAGGGGAAGGGGGTGTTCGTGATGCCGTCGAAGGCGAAGTCGTCGAGGCGCCAGCCCGGGCCGCCGACAGCGGCGTCGGTGCCGAGGCGGAGGCGGAGGCGGACGGACTCGCCGGCGAGGGCCTGTCCAAAGTCGAGGGTGAGGGGGGTGAGATCGGGGTAGCCGGGGCTCTCGGCGGTGAAGGCGGGGCGCTTGTCGAGGGCGTTGGTGTTGGTGTCGATGACGCCGGTGTAGCCGGGATCGGCGCCGTACTCCGTGACGTCGGCCCAGGTCATGCCGTCGTCGCGGGTGAGCTCGAGGACGGCGCCGTCCCAGGCCTTGCCGTCCTCGAACTCGAAGCTGTAGGCGTGCTGGAGCGTGACGATGAAGGGCTTGTCGGCGGCGACTTGGAGGGGGGGGGAGGTCAGCCAGGTGTCGGTGGGGCTGCCGACGGCGCGGGCGGACCATTCATAACCAGGGGTGAGGCCGGGCACACGGGCCCAGATCCCGGCGTTGCTGGCGCCTTGGGCGGTCCAGGCGGAGGCGGGGGCCTCGACGTCGTCGAAGGTGGCGGCCTCGCCGATGAGGTCGCCGTGGATGACGACAGGGAGGACGATCTCGTCGGGTTGGTCGCAGCCGTCTTCGGCGAGGATCCGGGCGCGCACGGCGACGATCTCGCTGGCGGCGAGCTCGCCGGCGAGGGCGACGTCGAAGGCGACCTCTGTCGCCTCCAAGGGGGCGAGCGCGGGTAGCTCGAGGGTCGTGCCGCTCGGGAAGGTGAGGCTGGGGCTGGTGGGCAAGAGCTCGACCGTGGCGCCGGCGGCGAGGGCGAAGGCGCCGCCGTTGATGACCTTGAGGTGGAGCTGGCCGAGCTCGCCGCTGTCGAGCACGCCGTCGCCGTCGCAGGAGCGCTGGCTGTCGTCGAGGGCGGCGGCGAGGAAGCGGCCGTTAGCGCGAATTTCATAATCTTCGACGACACCGACGAGGTCGATGGAGGCGCGCGGGGGCGAGATCGCGCAGGATCCGGCGCCGCGGCGGGCGAAGGCCTGGGCGACGAGGGGGTGATCCTTGGGGTCTTGTTGGCCGATCGCCAAGAGGAGGGCGTCTCGCTGCTCGGTGTAGGTGGGCATGGAGGGCGCGAGGATCATGCCGGCGACGACGTAATCGGACATGCGGCGGCGGATCTCGGTGAAGCTGAGCTCGCCGGCGTGGGCCTTGTGCAGGGCGATATAGGCCTCCCAGAGCGAGGTCGCCCAGATCTCGCCGGCGTTGTGGACCTGGCTGTTGGGCTGGCCGCTGCCCTTCATCGGGTGATCTTGGGGGAGGGGCTCGCCGTCGCTGATGTGGCGGAGGGTGAGGGCGTTCTTCTTGAAATCAATGGAGTAGGGGACGCGGCGGATCCCAAAGTACGCGGTGGGATCGTGGTTGGCGTAGGTGGTGCCGGCGTAGGTGCCGTCGAGATCGTCGCCCTCGCGCAGGGCCATGTGCAGGCCGAGGAAGTCGCCCCAGCCCTCGCTCTGCGCCCGGCAGGCGATGTTGCCGCAGTCGACGAGGCGCATATGAATGTAGTGACCCCACTCGTGGGCGACGATCATGTTGTCGATGGTGCCGTCGCGCTCGGCGCCGGTGAGGCGGCTGAGCTTGGCGTTGACCTCGCCCTGCCCGAGGGCGTCCTTGAGGGCGAGGCCGCTGGCGTTGGTGATCGAGGTGGTGGGGATCGTCGGATCCGCGGTGTCGGGGTCGGCGCCGAGCGGGGGCGGGTTGTCCTGAACGGTGTGGTCCGCGATGATCACGCCGACGGCGCCGGCGGCCTCGGCGTGGGTGACCTTGACCTCAAAGGTGCAGTTGGCGCGGTTGATCAGGGCGATCTTGCCCGACAGATCGCCGAGCGCTGGCTCGCAGCCGTCGTTGGGATCGACGCCTTCACCGTCGGCGAGGAAGACGACCTCGCCCTTGACTTCATAGTCCTTGGGGCCGAATTGCGCGTGGTTGGCGACGACGGCCTCGCCGGGCGGCCAGAGGGTGAGGCTGGACTCGAGGACGAGGCCGCTCCACAGGTACATCTGCATGCGCGGCGACTCGCCGTCGCTGGGGGTCATCATGTTGGCGTTGTTGCGGTTGCCGGCGAGGGCGCCGTCTTGCGCCTCGGCGCGCATACGATCGTCCTCCTCGCCGCCGCGGCCGTAATTGCTGAGCTGGGCGGTGCCGGCGGGCTCGTTGAAGCCCGAGTCGTACCACCAGTCGTGCAGCCAATTAATGTCATAAAAAAGCTGGACGGTGGCGGCCATCGACTGCTCGGGCGAGGCGAGGGGCGCGAGGCCTAGGTCGTAGGTGTGATCAAAGACGCCGGGGGCGGTGACCGCGGCCCGGTACTCGCCCTCTTCCGGGGAGAGGCCGTCGGGCTCGGTGTGATCGATGTAGGCGTCGACGTTGTTGCCGACGGTCTCGAGGGCGCCCGGCGGCAGCCAAGGATCGCCGAGGCTGTTGAACCCGTCGATGCTGATGAGCGCGGGGGGGCCGCTGGGGCCAGGGGGATCGCCTGGTACGCCGGTGGGGTGCGGGGTGAAGTCGGCGAGGGGGCTGTCGTGGGGGCGCTTGTCGCCGTCTGGGTCGGCCCAGACGCGGTACTGGAAGGCTTCGTGGGCGATCAGGTCGCGGCGCTCGAGCTCGCGGCCGTCGTCGTCGGCGATCACGAGCTCGAGGGCGAGCAGCTCGGCGCGCGGGCTGGGGTAGAGCTGGAGCTCGACGCGGTGGGCGGCCACGAGGGCGCCGCTCTGGGGATCCGGGCGGTAGACCGGCTGGATCCGGGCAGGGCGGCGTAGACGGAGGTCGGGGGCGCGGCTGGGGTCGAGGTCGTAGCGGCGCCAACCGGCGCGATCAGGCTCGCGGGAGGGCACGATGGCGCCAGCGGGCAGCCGGGCGCCGAGGCGGGCGAAGGCGCGGGCGAGGGCCGCCGCGGGCGCGGTGGTGAAGGCAGGCGGCGCGGCGGGGGCGGGGAGCAGGGCGCCCGAGACGGCGATGAGGCGGCGTTGGCGATCGAGGAGGAGCTTCAGATCGCTGTGGAGGAGATCCACGCCGGCGAGGCGCTGGCGGAGCACGAGGATGATCCCGCCGCGGCCGGTGTCGTGGGTGTGGCGGAGGACGGCGCGATCGAGGGCGGAGGGGTCGGCGCCGTAGGCGGGCAAGAGGGCGCGGAGCTGGGCGCGCGCGGCTTGCTCAAGAGACAGGTGAGCGGCGGGCGGGGCGGCGGCGGGCGGGGCGAGCAGGAGCGTGGGGGCGCGGCCGGGTTCGCCGGCGAGCGCGACGCCAGGGCGCGCGACGCCGCGTGGGGTGGTGAGGGTCGGTAAGGAGGGCAGGCGCGGGGTCGCGAGCAGGGGCGCGGGCGCGGGTGCGGTGAGCGCCGGCTGTGTGGCGGCCGCGGAGGCCGCCGCGTCGCGATCGCCCGGGGCGACGAGGGCGGAGAGGGCGATCAGCAGCGACGACGAGAGGGCTCGACTTGGGATCATCGATCTCCTTGTAGCAAGGAAGTCAGGGTCTAGTCGCCGCGTGGACGCAGGGGCAGATCCGCGCGCGGACGTCGACGCGGTCGCGCTGCGACACGGCGTCGCAGGGCTCGTCGGCGGATCGGCGTAGCTTCGCCTTCTTTGCCCGCTCTGAAATTGATATGCCGGACCTTCGATCCCCGTTGATCTGCATCAGCCTGGCGCTCGCGGCCGGTTGCGCGGCAGATCCGCCGAAGACGAGCGAGGCGACGTCGACGGCGTCATCCACGACGACCGGCGAGGGCGGGACCGAGGCGGAGGAGTCGACGACGACCGCGGCGCTGGACTGCGACGTGGCGGCGAATGAGCTGTATACGCGGCGGATCGCGCCGATCTTGGCGAGCGATCGGCCGAAGACCTGCAACACCTGCCACTTGGCGGGGGTCGACGTGCAGCTCTTCCTGCAAGAGACGCCGTGCCAGACGATGGCCTGTCTCGACGCGCGCGGGCTGGTCGACCTCGAGGCGCCGGCGGAGAGCCTGCTGCTCCAGTGGATCGCGCGCGCGGATCCGGCGAGCCCGCTGATCGACCAACAGGTGATCGATGAGGAGTACGCGGCGTTCCTGGCGTGGATCGAGGTGAGCGCGGCGTGCGGGCTCTGTTACGCGGGTGAGGCGCCGTGCGGCGGCGCGGCCGCGGTCGGCTGCGCGGAGGAGGAGCCGGAGGAGCCCTACGTCGATCCGGGCGGCTGCGACGCGGTGGTCCTCGAGGAGCTGTTTCAGCGGCGCGTCTACGCGTGGCGCGACCGCTGCTCTCCTTGCCACTTCGACGACCAGAAGATCGACGCGCCGAAGTGGATCGCGACCGGGCCCTGCGACCTGGCGTCGCTGAAGACGATGCACGCGGTGGTGAACGGCGGGCTGGTCGATCGTACCGATCCGACGCAGAGCCTGCTGCTGCGGAAGCCGCTGGCGGAGGCGGCGGGCGGGGTCCCGCACGGCGGGCACGACAAATTCGCGGACGCGAGCGACGCGGCGTACGCCGACTTTTTGAGCTGGATCACCCGGGAGGCAGCATGCGCAGGGATGAATTGAGGGGGCTTGTTCGGGCGTCTCTTCTAGGGCTGTACGCGGTCGTCGCGGCGGGCTGCGGTGACTCGCATGACGCGACCCACGCGACCCACGACACGCACGACACCAATTCGTCGAGCGCGGCGAGCTCGTCGGGCACGTCCCACGAGACGCACGAGGCGAGCAGCGACGGCTCGACGACCGAGGCTTCGACGACGCACGACAGCCACGACAGCCACGACAGCCACGACAGCCACACGACGACAGGCGACGGCGGCGAGGCTGCCGCGTACTGCGCTTGTATGCTGATCAACTGCCACGATGACTTCCACGGGACCTGGGGCGAGGACCACGACGCGTCGGTGGCGGCGTGTGTGGCGGCGGCTGAGGCGCTGAGCGAGGCTGGGTTGGCGTGTCGGGCGGAGCGCTGTGAGGCGGCCAAAGACGCGCCCGCGGCCTGCGTCGACGCGATCGGCGACGGTACGTGTCGGTGAGCGTCTAGCCCGGAGCGGCGGGCGCGGCGGCGGCTCGTGCGGCGCGGCGGCGGCGCAGCGCGAGCAGGAGGCCGAAGGCGGAGATCAGCGCCCAGGCGCCCTCGATGAGGGCGGAGGGGAGGTTGAAGTCGTAGACGAGGCTGTAGAGGATGAGGGCGGCGCCGACCAGGTTTTGCGCGGAGTAGATGGGGGCGCGGTGGTCGACGCGGCCGAGCTGTAAGAGGGCGTAGGCGAGGAGGACGAGGGCGACGCCGAGCACTCCGGCGAGGTCAGGGAGGGTCATCTGCGCGCCGAGCATAACGAGTGCTTGCGCGCGCGTGCGCCGCTTCGGTAGATCGCCTCCATGACGCCTCGCCGCACCGCCGTCGCGCTCGTGACGCTCGCGCTCTCGATGTTGTGCCCGAGCGGCTGTCGACAGGCGCCCGCCGCCGTGAGCGCCCCAGGCGCTTCGGCGCCGAGCAGCGCGCCGGCGACGGTGGAGACGAAGGCTGAGGCCGAGGTGGCGCCCCAGGCGACGATGCCGCCGGCGCTGGTGGCGGCGGCGGAGAAGATCGCGGCGGCTGCGGCCGGCGAACGCACCGCTTGGGAGCGGCTGGCGTGGATGGCCGACACGTACGGGCACCGGCTCAGCGGCTCCGCGGCGCTCGAGTCGGCGATCGATTGGACGCTCTCGGTGATGCGCGAGGACGGGCTGGAGGCGGTGCGCCGTGAACCAGTGATGGTGCCGCGTTGGGTGCGTGGGGAGGAGCGGGCGCGGATCGTCGCGCCGATCGATCGAGAGCTGCACCTGCTGGGGCTGGGCGGGACGGTCGGCACGGGGAAGAAGGCGCTGCGAGCCGAGGTGGTGGTGGCGCCGCGGCTGGAGGACGTGAAGGGGCTCGGCGCGGCGGCGAAGGGGAAGATCGTGCTGATCAATCAGGTGATGCCGCCCTTCGATCACGAGCACCAGCAGACGCACTACGGGACGACGGTGACGAGCCGCTCGAGCGGGGCGAGCGAGGCGGCGCGGGTGGGAGCGGCGGCGACGCTGATCCGCTCGGTGACGGCGCGTAGCCTGCAATCTCCGCACACCGGGTCGCTGCGCTACGCCGAGGGCGTCGCGAAGATCCCGGCGGCGGCGCTGTCGGTGGAGGACGCGGAGCTGCTGGCGCGGCTGGCGGCGCGCGGGCCGGTGACGGTGGAGCTGTCGCTGGGCGCGAAGACGCTGCCAGACGCGCTCAGCGGCAACGCGATCGGCGAGCTGCGCGGGCGCGAACTACCGGAGGAGGTGGTGGTGATCGGCGGGCACATCGACTCGTGGGACGTGGGCGACGGCAGCAGCGACGACGGCAGCGGCTGCTTGATGGCGATGGAGGCGGTGCGGCTGCTCCTCAAGGCAGGTCTGCGGCCGCGCCGGACGATCCGGGTGGTGCTCTTCACCAACGAGGAGAACGGGCTGCGCGGGGGGATCGCGTACCACGCGGCGCACAAGGCGGAGCGGCACGTCGCGGCGATCGAGGCCGACGTGGGCGCAGGGGCGCCGCGGGGGTTCGGGATCGCCGGCGCGGACGAGGCGGAGATCAAGGCGGTGCAGGCGTACGCGCCGCTGTTTACGGCGCTCGGGGCCGACGCGCTGGAGGCGGGCGGCGGCGGGGCAGACATCTCGCCGCTGACAGCGGACGGGGTGCTGAGCTTGGGGCTGCACCCCGACGTGAGCGGGTACTTCGACCTGCACCACAGCGAGGCGGATACGATCGATAAGATCGATCCAGAGCACCTGGAGCGCAACGCGGCGGCGCTGGCGTTGATGGCCTACATTTTGGCGGAGCGGTGAGGTAGGGCTAGATCGGCGCGGCGGGGCTGCTGTAGGCTGCGGGCATGCTCCACCGGCTCCGCGGGCTCCGCCCCTCGATCTTTTTGTTCGGCGCCTTCGTCGCGCTGCCTGCGTGCGGTCAGATCGCCTACGAGGAGCTTCCAGCGGAGCAGGTCGACGCGCTCTGCGATTATATGGTCCGCTGCGGCTTCGCGACCGACGAGGGGCTGTGCGCGGCCGCGTGGGGCCAGTTCATCCGCCCCGATCCCAACCTCGACGCGGCGATCGAGGACGGCAGCGTCGAATACGACGCCAAGGCCGCCGAGCAGTGCCTCGAGGACGCGCGCGAGGCGGCGTGCGGCGGGATCTTCTTTGAGGACGCGCCGAGCGGCGCCTGTGAGAAGGTTTTTGTTGGGACGATCGCGAACGGCGACGCGTGCTGGATCGATGAGCAGTGCGTGAGCCAGACCTGCCAGGTCGCCGACTGCGCGATGGCGTGCTGCCAAGGCGTGTGCGTGGCGCCGCCGCCGGACGCGGCGATCGGCGGGGACTGCTCGGTTCAGGACTGCGTGAGCGGCGCTTATTGCGAGTACAACTTCGACGACGGGAGCTACACGTGCCAGGCGCAGAAGGGCGCCGGCGTCGAGTGCTTTGGCGACTACGAGTGCTCGGGCAGCCTCGGCTGCTTCGACGGGAGCTGCCAGGTCGCTCCCGCGGAAGGTGCGCCCTGCTTGGGCGGCCGCTGCGGCGGCGCGCTCGGCTGCGACATCACCTCGAACACCTGCCAGAAGCTGCGCGGTGAGGGGCAGAGCTGCGAGCCAGCGGCGTCGCTGTGCGCGTTCGGGCTCGCGTGCTCGACGGCGAGCATGAAGTGCGAGGCGCCCAGCGGGGTCGGCTCGGCGTGCTCGTTCGACTCAGGGTGCAGCGACGCTTGGTGTGACTATGACTTCGACACGGGCGCGGGTACATGTCAGCCCCGCCTCGCCAACGGCGCGGCCTGCGAGTTCGATGACTCGTGCCAGAGCCTCTACTGCGCGGAGGGGCTGTGCGGGCCCGAGGCGGTCTGCGTGCAGTGACGGGCCGCTAGCTGAGCAGGCGGCCTTGGTGGGCGCTCCACCAGGCCTGCCAGCGCTCGATCGCCTCGGCGCGCTCGGCAGCGGCGCCGCTGGCGGGGAAGGGGAGGCGCTGGCCGGTGATCCGCATCAGCTCGTCGGCGGCCCAGCGACGGACGGCGACCTCGCTGTGGGCGAGGCTCTCGAGCATCCAGTCGACGCGTGTGCGATCGCAGCGCGAGGCGTACCAGGCGCGCCAGCGCTCGATGTTGAGGCCGAAGTGCTGGCCGGTGATCGAGCACAAGGCGGTGAGGGCGGCGGTGCGGAGGCCAGGATCCTGCTCGGCGAGGGCCTCGATCATGCGCGGGATCGACTTGACGTCGCGGACCGTGCCGAGGGCCTGGAAGGCGAGGGCGCGGCGGCGGTGATCGTCGCCGCTGAGCTCGCCGCGGATCCGCTTGAGCGCGCGCATGTAGGTGGAGGCGCGGCTGTAGGTCTCGAGCACGCGCATGGCGATGGTGCGGACGCCCGCGTCGGCGTCGAAGGCGAGCTCGGCGAGCGCCGGGGCGGCGCTCGGGCTGCGCAGCTCTTGGAAGATGAGGGCGCAGTAGAATCGGACGTGCGCGTCGGGGTCGTCGACGCGGCTGAGGATCAAGGGGACCAACTCCTCGCCGATGGCGACGCAGAGGCGCAGCAGCGGCCCTTGCGCGCTCGGAGAGGCGACGTGGCGGAGCTCCTCGCGGGCGAGCTCGATCGGGCCCGGGAAGCGCTGGACGAGGCGATGCAGGGCGGCGCGGCCGCGGGCGCGCAGCTCGGCGGCGAGGCGCTCGGGACGAGCCGAGCCGGCGAGCGCGGCCTGGAGGAGCGCCTCGAGCGCGGGATCCTCTGCGGGGGCGCTCGCGGGGGCTTCCCGGTGGACCAGGGTCGTCGGGACATATCCGGCGGACGGCGGGCGCTCGCTGGGCTGACGCGGCGCCTCTGCCTCGCGGGTCGGCGGCGCCTCGATGGCTGTCTCTGACGACATGGCCGGAGAGGCAGGTCGTGTGAGCGCCGGGATGAAGCTGTGGGGCTCCGTCGGCGGCGACGACGCGGCTGGCGACGCGGCGGAGGGGGGCCGTCGGGCGCGCAAGGCGGGGATCTGCGCGGGCTCAGGCTCGGCGGCGGGCTCGGGGAAGGGCACCGCGTGGAGCAGGCGCGCGGGGATGAAGGTGCGCAGCTCGACCGGCGCCGCGGCGGGATCGCGCGGCGGCTCGGCTTGGGCCTCGGGCTGTCGCGGCGCGTGCTCAGCGACGAGCGCGGGCGGGTCGGGGTCCGTCGTCAAGGTGAGGGCTCGGAGGTAGCGCTCGGCGAGGGCGAGGTAGCGGGCGGGCGCGGGCGCTACCTCGCTGAGGATCTGGCGCAGGCAGCACTCCGCGGTCACGGTGACCTCGAGCGCGGCCTGCTCGGAGCAGAGCGCGCTCAGATCTTCGTCGCTGAGCTCGGGGTGGATCGCGACCCAGAGCCGGTCATCGCGCTCGGCGAGCGGCGCGACGAGGCGGCGCTCGTACCAGCGGGGGTCGAGGCGATCCCACGGGCGTGGCTGCGCGCGCAGCAGCTCCGTCGGGGCGCTCGGCAGGCCACGCGCGGCGGAGAGGGCGGCGTCGAGCTCGCTCGGAGCGAGCAGGTCTAGCTCGAGCAGGGCGGTGTCGAGGCCGCCGCCGTAGATCTCGGCGCGGGCGCAGGCGCCTCGTAGATCGGCGGGCATGACGACGGCGTGGGCTTCGAGGTGCGATCGTAGACTCATAGGCTCATCGACTCCGCACGACGTAGGTGCCTGCGAGGTGGTCATGGAGGCCGCGCTTCTCGCGATCAAAGGCGATCCAGAGGACGCCGAGGCCGCCGGGGATGAGGCCGGCGGCGAGGCCGAGCACGCGGACGACGGCGCGGACGAAGCCGGGGCGGGCGCCGCGGCTGTTGACGATACGGGCGCCGATCAGCGCGAGGCCAGGGGTCTGGCCGGAGATCGCGGAGAAGAGGACGAAGTAGAAGGCGGCGATCCCGAGGAAGGGCGCGAGCCAGGTGAGCACGGCGAGCGGCGGTAAGGCGAGCCACTGCAAGATCACGTCGAGGGTCGGGGCCCCGCGCACCGGCGGCGCTCGATCGAGCGCCCAGTGGACGGCGAAGTGCAGCGGCGCCGCGGTGAGCAGGAGGACGATGAGATCGGCGAGCGCTGCGATCCCGCGGAGGAGGGCGCCGACGACCCGCTTGGGGACCAAGCCGAGGCCGCAGTGTGGACAGCGGGGATCAGGCTGGGTGGCGAGCTCGGCGCTGAGTGGGCCGTCGCAGGCGGGGCAGGGGCCTGGGCGCGGCGCGGTCGTCGATCGCGTCATTCGTGCGGCAGGTTATCACCGCGGGGGCGGGCTAGCTCGCGTGGACGCGAGCTCACACCGGCGGCGCGGGGCCGCTGAAGAGGAGGCGCGTGAGGCCGACGAGAGCGGCGGTCTCGGTGCGCAGGGTCCAGGGGCCGAGGCTGAGGGGGTGAAAGGCGGCGGCGCGCAGGGCGTCGGCTTCGGCGTCGGTGAGGCCGCCTTCGGGGCCGACGAGGAGGAGGGCGGGGTGGCCGGGCGGGAGCGTGGAGGGGTCGCTTTGGCCGCGAAGAGCCTCCCAGGCGAAGAATCGGGCGTCGCTCGCGGTGAGGGCGGCGAGGGCGGCGTCGAGGGGGAGAGGGCCGCTGACGGTCGGCGGCGAGGGGCGGCCGCATTGCCGCTGGCTGGCGCGCAAGGTCCGCTCGATCCGGGCGGGGGAGGGCGCGGCGGCCTGGCTGCGCGCGCAGCGGACCAGCACGATCCGATCGACGCCGAGCTCGGTGGCGTCGGTGAGCGCGGTGAGGGCGGCCGCAGGGTCAGGGAGGCCGAGCAAGAGGGTGAGGCGGCGCGGCGGGGTCGGCAGGAGGAGCGGGTGGTGGAGCTCGAGCTCGCTCTGGCGCGCGTCACCGCCGCGCACCTCGGCCCGCCAGATCGCGCCGTGGCCGTCGATAAGATCGACGAGGGCGCCGTCGCGGGCGCGGCGTACCCGGCGGAGGTAGTGGGACTCCTCCGGGTCGAGCACGACGCGCTGACCCGGGTGGGGCGCCTGCGGGGCGGCGAAGAGGCGCAGGCTCACGCAGCGGCCCCGCTGCGGACGAAGAGCAGGGCGGTCCATTCGCCCTCGCTGCGGCGACGAAGCTCGCGCAGGCCAGCGGCGAGGTAGGGGGCGGCGACGGCGTCGGCCTCTTCGTTGAGGATCCCGCTGAGGATGAGGTGGCCGCTCGTGCGGAGGCGCGCGACCAGCTCCGCGGCGATGGGGATCAGCACGGAGGGGCGGATGTTGGCGAGCATGAGATCGAAGTCGCCGGGGACGGCCTCGAGGGTGCCGGTGATGACCTCTAGGACAGGCCCGGTGGGGTTGAGGGCGGCGTTCTCCGCGGCGGTCTCGGTGGCCTCGGGATCGTTGTCGGCGGCGACGAGGCGGCCCAGGCCGGGGAAGAGGAGGGCGGCGGTGAGGGCGAGGATGCCGGAGCCGCAGCCGAGGTCGAGCGCGGCGTGGGGGCTGGAGGCGACACCGCCGCGCGCCGAGATCTCGACGAGCAGCTCCATGCAGAGGCGGGTGCTCTCGTGTTGACCTGTCCCAAAGGCCCGGCCAGGGTCGAGGACCAGCTCGCGCTCGGGATCGCCGGGGCGCCGCGGGATCCAGCTCGGGCGGAGCAGGAGGGCGCCGTCGCCGAAGATCATCGGCGAGTAGAAGCGCTTCCAGGAGTCGCGCCAGTCGTCGTCGGTGCGGATGTCCGCGGTGGCGTCGAGGTGCAGGCCGAGCTCTTCGCTGAGGTGCTGGGCGCTCTCGCGGAGGCCGATCAGCGCCTCTGGGGCGGTGTAGAGGATGATCTCTGGCTCGGGGCTGGTGGCGCCGAGGGTGGTGGGGTCGCGGGTCTCGACGCCGCTGACGCGCGGGTCTTCGGCCAAGATCGCGGCGAGGGCCTCGCTGCGGTCGCTGATCTCCTGCGGATCTTGGGCGGGCTCACGGCGGAAGTGGAGGGTGAGGGTGGCCCATGGCTGGGGTTCGGTCGTCGTTGTCGCGGTCATTCGATGATCTCGGATACGAAAATTTCAGTCGGTAAAAACGGCCGTTCTGGCAGGCCCGACGATGCGCGATTTTAGCTGGAATAAATCCGATGATGGTGTAGAACCTGTCCCCAGCTTCACGGGGGCTGTGGCCATGGCTGGCCGTACGACCGGTCCTGTCGCGAAGCAGAGCATTGAGAAGCGGGAGGCAAATGGTGGCATTTACCGGAGTCAAGGTGTTCTCGGCGACGAAGGCGTGGGAGCGCGAGCAGATCAGCGATCGGATCAACGAGTGGCTGTCGATGAACCCGACCGCCGACATCGTCGACAAGGTGGTGACCCAGAGCTCGGACAGCGAGTTCCACTGCTTGACGATCACGCTGTTCTACAACCTGCCAGCGGGTGTGCGCGCCAATCAGCCGCCAGCCGCGGTGCACAGCAGCCGCACCGGCACGTAGACCGGCGCGACAAACGAGCCGCCCGTGGGTCCCGTTGACGGGCCGGGCGGCTCTTCTGCGTCGGCACCAACCCAGGGCCTGACGCGGGGCCTGATACCTACTCCTCGGCGCTGACCGTCGCGCGGATGAACTCGCGGTTCAGCGTCATGATCGCCTTGAGGGGGATCTCCTTGGGACACACCGCCGAGCACTCGCCGTGGTTGGTGCAGGCGCCAAAGCCCTCGGTGTCCATCGCTTGGACCATGTTGAGCACGCGGCTGCGGGCTTCGACTGTCCCTTGGGGCAGCTTGGCGAGGTGGGCGACCTTGGCGCCGACGAAGAGCATCGCGGAGGCGTTGGGGCAGGCAGCGACGCAGGCGCCGCAGCCGATGCAGGCGGCGTAATCAAACGCCTCGTCGGCGCTCTTCTTGCCGATCGGCAAGGCGTTGGCGTCCGGAGCGCCGCCGGTGTGCACCGAGATGTAGCCGCCGGAGGCGATTACGCGGTCGAAGGCGCCGCGATCGACCATGAGATCCTTGAGCACCGGGAAGGCGGCGGCGCGCCACGGCTCGATGGTGATCGTGTCACCCGAGCGATAGCTGCGCATGTGCAACTGGCAGGTGGTGGTGCCGCGGCGCGGGCCGTGTGGTTGGCCGTCGATCACCAGCGAGCACGCGCCGCAGATCCCCTCGCGGCAGTCGTGATCAAAAGCGACCGGGTCCTCGCCCTTGGCGAGCAAGCGCTCGTTGAGCACGTCGAGCATCTCCAAGAAGGACATGTGCGGGCTGACGTCGTCGAGCGTGTAGGTCTGGAACGAACCCGGAGCGCCGGCTGCCCGCTGGCGCCACACGTTCAGCGTGATCTTCATGGTCTCGTCGCTCATTACGCGTAATTCCTGGTGGCGAGCTTGACGTTCTCGAAGGTGAGCTGCTCCTGATGCCGGACGGGGGCCTTGCCGTCGCCCTTGAACTCCCACACCGCGGCGTGCGCGAAGTTCTCGTCGTCGCGCTTGGCCTCGCCGTCGGGGGTCTGGAACTCCTCGCGGAAGTGGCCGCCGCAGGACTCGCGGCGCTCGAGCGCGTCGAGGCAGAGCAGCTCGCCGAACTCGAGGAAGTCAGCGACGCGGCCCGCCTTCTCGAGGTTCTGGTTCAACTCGGCGCCGCTGCCGGTGACCTTGACCTCGCGCCAGAAGCGCTCGCGCAGCTCGGGGATCAGCTTCAGCGCCTTCTTGAGGCCGGCCTCGTTGCGAGCCATGCCGCAGTGCTCCCAGATGAGCTTGACCCCGAGCTCGCGGTGGAAATAGTCGGGGCTCTTGCTGCCGTTCACCGCGAGCAGGCGCTTGATCTGGCCCTGCGCGTCCGCCTCGGCTTGCTTGAAGGCCGGGTGGTCGACGGTGACCTTGGGCTGCTTCGCGTTGGCGAGGTAGTGGCCGATGGTGTAGGGGATGATGAAGTAGCCGTCGGCGAGGCCCTGCATCAGCGCCGAGGCGCCGAGGCGGTTGGCGCCGTGATCCGAAAAATTAGCCTCGCCCAGCACGTGCAGGCCCGGGATCGTGCTCATGAGGTTGTAGTCGACCCACAGGCCGCCCATCGTGTAGTGCACGGCGGGGTAGATCCGCATCGGCACTTCATAGGGGTTCTCGCCGGTGATCCGCTCGTACATCTCAAACAAGTTGCCGTATCGATCGGCGATTCCGGCCTGGCCGACGCGCTTGATCGCGTCGGCGAAGTCGAGGTAGACGGCCGCGCTGCCCGCTCCGCTGACGCCGCGGCCGCTGTCGACGGCCTCTTTGGCGGCGCGTGAGGCGATGTCGCGGGGAGCGAGGTTGCCGAAGCTCGGGTACTTGCGCTCGAGGTAGTAGTCGCGGTCGGCCTCGGGGATCTCGCTGGCCTTCTTGCCGATGTCCGCGGCGCTCTTGGGGACCCAGACGCGGCCGTCGTTGCGCAGCGACTCGGACATCAGGGTGAGCTTGGACTGGTACTCGCCGCTGACCGGGATGCAGGTGGGGTGGATCTGGGTGAAGCAGGGGTTGGCGAAGCCGGCGCCCTTGCGGTAGGCGCGGTAGGTCGCGGTGACGTTGGAGCCCTTGGCGTTGGTCGAGAGGTAGAAGACGTTGCCGTAGCCGCCGGTCGCGAGGATCACCGCGTCGGCCGCCCACGAGCGGATCTCGCCGGTGACGAGGTCGCGGGTGACGATGCCGCGGGCGTGGCCGTCGATGACCACGAGCTCGAGCATCTCGGTGCGCGCGTGCATCTTCACCCGGCCCGCGCCGATCATGCGCTCGAGCGCTGAGTAGGCGCCGAGCAGGAGCTGTTGGCCGGTCTGGCCGCGCGCGTAGAAGGTGCGCGAGACCTGGGCGCCGCCGAAGCTGCGGTTGTCGAGCTGGCCGCCGTACTCGCGGGCGAAAGGGACGCCCTGGGCGACGCATTGATCGATGATCGCGGTGCTGATCTGGGCGAGGCGGTGGACGTTGGCCTCACGCGCTCGGTAGTCGCCGCCCTTCACGGTGTCGTAGAAGAGGCGGTAGACGCTGTCGCCGTCGTTTTGGTAGTTCTTCGCGGCGTTGATCCCGCCCTGCGCGGCGATCGAGTGGGCGCGGCGCGGGCTGTCCTGGAAGCAGAAGCAGTCGACGTCGTAGCCGAGCTCCGCGAGCGTGGCGGCGGCGGCGCCCCCGCCGAGGCCGGTGCCGACGACGATGAGCTTGTACTTGCGCTTGTTGGCCGGGTTGATGAGCTTGAGCTCGAAGCGGTGCTTGTCCCACTTGTCCTGGATCGGGCCGGCGGGGATGCGTGCGTTGAGATCCATGAGAACGCGGGCTCCTACTAGAGATGGACGAGGCCGAGGAGGACGGTGAGCGGGAACGAGATGTTGCCGAGCAGCACCACGAGGGCGACCGCGGGGCCGATCCGCTCGATCATCGGCTTGTAGCGGCCGACGCTGAGGCCGAGGGTCGCGAACATGCTGGTGACGGAGTGGCTGAGGTGCACCGCGACCGCGACGTTGGCGATGACGTAGAGGGTCGCGGTGAGCGGGTCCCGAAAGCCAGCGACGACCATGCGCCAGACGTCGTGGCGGCCGGCCGCGTCGACGACGCTGAAGCTCTCCGGCTGGACCACGCCGACGGTGAAGTGGGCGATGTGATAGGCGATGAAGAAGAGCACCACGAAGCCGGTGAGCAGCATGAATCGGGCGGCGTAGGTGGTCTGGCGGAAGCGCTGGACGGCGTAGCGGGCGGGGCGGGCGGCGCGGTTGCGGTTGCCCAGCTTGATCGCGGCGGCGACGTGCAGGCCCAGACAGGCGAGCAGGAACGCGCGGCCGAGCCAGACGACGCTGCCGCCGCCGAGCCCCTTGAGGCCAGCGGCGTAGCTGTTAAGCGCGTCGGGGCCGGCGTAGAGCTGGAGGTTGGCGACCATGTGCTGGACGACGAAGCCGACCAGGACAAAGCCAGTGAGGGCCATGACGATCTTCGCGCCGATCGTCGAGTTAAGGAGGCCGCGGGCGGCGAGGTTGCTCGGTGCGCTCATGACAACTCGCTTCGCCGGCGCACGCCGACGTCGACTGTGCTCGTAGCATACTTCAGCGGCGTACGGGCCGGGAAAGTGCGGCGCTGCGGTCGCAGGGGGTGATCGTGACGCCCCAGCGGGTCGGGATCTCGCGTGAGGATCCGGTCAGTGAACACGCACGCCTGCGGGCGGCGCCCAGCTCAGCTCAAAATGGCCGAGCATCACCGGCTCGCCGTCGCGGAGACGGACGACTGGGTGGCTCGGGCCGTCCGTCTCGTGGCCAGGACGGACGCCGTTTGTGCTGGCGAGATCGTAGACGAGCAGCGACGTGGGGCTCTCCTCGGTGACCAAGGCGTGCACGCGCGAGAGGTTGCGGCCTGAGCCGGCGAGCGAGCAACGGTCGCTGTAGCGGCCGATCAAGAGGCCCCGCTGGAGCTGCTCGCTGTCGACGTCGAGCTCCTTGGCGGCCTCCCCCTTGTTGCCGGCGCGCGCCTGCAAAGAGCGCAGGCGGAGGGCGCCGCGCGAGAGCGGGCGGGCGTCGACGTCGACGGGGCGGTAGCCGCCGAGCTGGGCGACGCTGGGCTCGGCCATCGCCGAGAGGGCGAGGCGCATGCCGCCGCCGCGGCTGTCGATCCCGGTGAGGCGCTTAAAGGCGTCCTCGTCGCTGCCGGCGAGCAGATCTCTGCCGGCGGCGCCGCCAGGGATCACGAACATCGCCGTGCGACCGAACGAGAGGGCGACGTGACCGAGCGCCGAGAAGCCAGGGACTCGCTTGCCGTCGGCGAGCACGATGCCGGCGCGGCCGCCGAGGTCATAGCCGCGCAGGCGCAGCGCGCCCTGGCCGGGCCACGCGGTGAGCAGGATGTGCCGGAGGCTGACGCGGCTGTCGCTCGGGATGTTGAGCGTGCAGCGGTTGTGCCGGCCGATGACGATCGCGTGCGGCAGGCCGTCGGGGCGGCGGATCACCCGCTGAGCGACCGGGAAGCCGCTGGCGTCGGTGGCGACGAGGAGGGTCTCGCCGTCGCGGGTGTTGACGATCAGCGCCTGGAGCACCGCGTGGGCGCGGGCGAAGGCTTGTAAGAGATCGATCGAGCGCTGCTCGTCGCTGCGGCCGTCGCGCAGGACGTCGTTCTCGCTCTCTTCGTCGGAGCCGTCGCGCGCGAGCCGCCGGTCGTATGGATCATCCGGTTTGGAGACCACAGACGGGCAGCGTATGCGAGGGCCGTAGACTTCGCCAGGGTTTGTTAGGCGCGATCTTGGGCGAGCGCACTGAACTCATGAGCAGTATCCAGGCGGCCGCCTTCCCGCTACTTTTCGCACCGTTCAGGGGCGCGCGGGGCGAATCCGCCCGGGGCCGGCCTGGCCAGGAGGAAAAGACCGATGGCGAGCAACGAGATCACAACCATCCTCGGCAAAGGCAGCAACTTCGACGGCAAGCTCACGTTCGAGGGGGCTGTCCGGATCGATGGCGTGTTCTCCGGGAAGATCGAGACCAAGGGCACGCTGATGATCGGCGAGACCGCTGAGGTCACGGCGGAGATCGTGGCGGCGAATGTGATCATCGAGGGCATGATGCGCGGGGAGATCGTCGCGACTACGTCCTTGGAGATCCACTCCTCCGCCCGGGTGTACGGCAACCTCCAGACGCCGAGCCTGGTGATCCAGAAGGGGGCGATCTTCGAGGGCGGCTGCCGGATGGAGAGCCGCCAAGAGAGCGGCCGCCCGGAGCTCAGCAAGCCCGTGAGCAAGCGCCCAGAGGTGCTCAGCTTCGCCGAGAGCGAGGGCTGAGATCGGTCGCTCGGCGGGCGGCCTCCGCCTGGCCCACAACTCCACGGACGGGTCGAAGCCGCGGCGCGCCGTGGCTTCATGTTTGTAACTGTCTTCGCAGAGACACCTCGCCGCGGGGCTGCCCGCGGGCGTTGACGACCGTAACCCTGCGTGGTAGTAGCGCGCCGCCCCTGCCTCATCGCATCGGCGAACCGGCCCGGCTGCCCGTGACGCCGGCACGAAAGCCCCAAGAGCCATGGAGACCAACGCACTCCTCCTCGTCGCCGCAGCGCCGGTCGTCGACATCGACGGCACGGCCTATGTGCTCTTCGTCATCTTCCTGACGTTGATGGCGGTCCTCTATCCGCTCCTCTTTAAGCCGTGGCTGGCGACGCTCGAGCGCCGCACCCAGGCGATCGCTGGCGCCTCGGCGGAGGCTGACCGCCTGCGCTCGCGCGCCGACAACCTCGGCGGGGAGTACGACGCGAAGTTGGCGGCGATCCGCGAGGAGGCGCAGGGGATCCGCAACGACGCGCGGGCGGGCAGCGAGAAGGATCGCCTCAGGGTGGTCGGGGCGGCCCGCTCGGACGCTGGCTCGGAGCTCGAGCTGGCGCGGGTGCACTCCGCCAAAGAGGCCGCCGCGGCCCGCGCGGCGCTGGTCGAGCAGGTCGACGCGCTCGCCCGCGAAGCCGCCTCCAAAGTCCTCGGGAGGGCGATCTGATGCTGCGTCTCCGAATGCTCCTGCTCCGCGGCGCCGCGGCGCTCGTGATGCTCCTGCTCGTGACCGACGCCGCCGCCTCGCCGGCCGAAGGCGCGCACCACGGGCTCTCGCTCTTCAACTGGCCGAGCGAGCAGGATCCGCGGATCGGCTTGGTCTGGATCCTGATCAACTTCGTGGTCTTGGTCCTGCTGCTGAACCGGCTGATCTTCCGCAACTTGGTCGCGAGCAACGCGGAGCGCCACGACTCGATCAAGAAGGAGCTCGACCAAGCGACCGAGGCGCGCGCGAAGGCTGAGGCGGTGCTGGCGGAGTACGGCCGGAAGGTCGAGAGCCTGGCCGCCGAGAGCGCGACGCTGCTGCAGGCCGCGCGCGCGGCGGCCGAGGCGGATCGCAAGCGGATCCTGGCGGAGGCGGAGGCGGAGTCGACCAAGATCCGCGCGGCCGCGAAGGCGGCGGCGGTGCGGGAGGCTCAGGCCCATCGCCGGGCGATCGAGGCCGAGATCGTCGAGTCGGCGATCGAGCGGGCCCGCGCGCTGATCATCAACAACTTTGGCGAGGCCGATCAGAGCCGCTTGGTCGGCGAGTATGTCGCCGCGATCGACAAGGCCCCGCCGCGAGAGGGACGTGCCCAATGATCCCCGGTAGCCTCGCGCGCCGCTACGCGCGCGCCCTAATCTTGCTCGCTGAGACGCCGATGCAGCGCGAGTCGTTCGCGCGGGCGATCGCTGACTTCGCCGCGGCGATGGACTGCTCGGACGGCAGCGGCTCGACCCTGGGCGGCGTGCTCGACTCGCAGCGTTACCCGCTGAGCGAGCGCCACAACGTGCTGCAGGCGGTCTGCCGCCGCCTCGGCGCCGACCCCACGGTGCTGTCGTTCCTCCACTATGTGCTAGACCGCGGCCGGATCTCGGGGATCGAGCAGATCTCTCGCTTCTACCTCGAGATGGCCGATGAGCTGGCAGGACGCCTGCACGCGACGATCCGCTCGCCGAAGCCGCTGCCAGCCGAGGCGATGGCGCGGATCAAGGCGGCGCTCGAGCGCTCGACCGGTAAGACCTGCGTGCTCGACACATCGATCGAGCCAGAGCTGATCGGCGGCGTCGTCACTCAGGTCGGCAGCTTGGTCCTCGACGGCAGCGTCAAGACTCAGCTCCATAACCTCCGCAACACCCTCGGCGGCCGCTAGGCCGCCTCTCATCCCCCGAACTTCCTCAAGTCAGAGCTTCAAGAAGAGAGCGAGCCGCCATGGAGATCAGAGCCGACGAAATCAGCCGGATTATCAAGGAGCAGATCCAAGGCTACGAGACCAAGGTCGCGGTCGAGGAGACCGGCAGCGTGCTGACTGTCGGCGACGGGATCGCCCGCGTCTACGGCCTCAACAACGCGATGGCCGGCGAGCTGCTCGAGTTCCCGCACGGCGTGCGCGGCATGGTGCTGAACCTCGAGGAGGGCAACGTCGGCGTCGCGCTCCTGGGAGACGACCACCTGATCAAGGAAGGCGACCTGGTCAAGCGCACGAGCAAGATCATGAGCGTGCCGGTGGGCGAGGGGCTGATCGGCCGGGTGGTGAACGCCCTCGGCGCGCCGATCGACGGCGGCCCAGCGCTCGCGACCACCGAGACCCGCGTCGTCGAGCTCAAGGCGCCCGGGATCATCGCCCGTAAGAGCGTGCACGAGCCGCTGCAGACGGGGATCAAGGCGATCGACGCGATGATCCCGATCGGCCGCGGTCAGCGCGAGCTGATCATCGGCGACCGGCAGACCGGCAAGACCGCGATCGCGCTCGACACGATCATCAACCAAAAAGGGCAGAACATGATCTGCATCTACGTGGCGATCGGGCAGAAGGCCTCGACCGTCGCGACGGTGGTGGATCGCCTGCGCCGCGAGGGGGCGATGGAGTACTCGATCGTGGTCGCCGCGACCTCGGCCGAGTCGGCGCCGCTGCAGTTCATCGCGCCGTACACCGGCGTGACGATGGGCGAGTACTTCCGCGACCGCGGCGGCCACGTGCTGGTGGTGTACGACGACCTGTCGAAGCAGGCGGTCGCCTACCGGCAGCTCTCGCTGCTGCTGCGCCGCCCGCCAGGCCGTGAGGCGTACCCGGGCGACGTGTTCTATGTGCACAGCCGCCTGCTCGAGCGCGCCTGCAAGCTCTCCGACAAGCTCGGCGCGGGCTCGTTGACGGCCCTACCGATCATCGAGACGCAGGGCGGCGACGTGTCGGCGTACATCCCGACCAACGTCATCTCGATCACGGACGGGCAGATCTTCCTCGAGTCGAACCTGTTCTATCGCGGGATCCGGCCAGCGCTGAACGTCGGCATCTCGGTGTCGCGGGTCGGCGGCGCGGCGCAGATCCCAGCGATGAAGAAGTTCGCGGGGCCGCTGCGGACCTGGTTGGCGCAGTTCCGCGAGCTCGAGGCGTTCTCCCAGTTCGCGTCAGATCTCGACCAGAACACCCGCGACACGCTGAACCGCGGGCAGCGGCTGGTCGAGCTGTTGAAGCAGCCGCAGTACGCGCCGCTGGCGGTGGCGCTGCAGGTCGCGTCGATCTACGCGGGCACGCAGGGCTTCCTCGACGCGGTGCCCCTGAAGGAGGTCGGCGAGTGGGAGAAGCGCTTCCACGCCTGGCTGAAGGAGAAGCGCGCGGATCTGCTGGACCTGATCGCCTCCGCGGGCTCGAAGCCGGAGATGAAGAAGGCCGAGGACGAGCTCAAGGCGGCGTGCCAGGCGTTCGCCCAGGAGAGCCGCTAGTCGAGCGCCCGCGGCCGCGCGTCGCGGCGGCTGGGCAGACCGGGGAGAGACGATGGGTAACCTCAGAGAAATCCGCAACCGGATCGGGTCCGTCAAGAACACCCGCAAGATCACTTCGGCGATGAGCCGGATCGCGTCGGCGCGGATGGTGAAGGCGCAGCAGGCCGCGACGGCTGCGCGCCCCTACGGCGCGCGGATCTCCGAGGTCGTTCGCGCGCTCACCGGCGCGGGCGGCGAGGACCTCTCGCACCCGCTGATGACGGCGCGCCCCGAGCTCCGCGCGGTGGCGGTGATCGTCGTGACCGCGGATCGTGGCCTCTGCGGGGCGTTCAACGGCAACGTGATCAAGGCGGCGGTGTCGCTGATCAAGCGCGAGACGGCCGCGGGCCGGCAGGTGAAGCTGATCACCGTCGGTCGCAAGGGCGCGTCGTTCCTCGAGAACGCGGGCTACAAGGTCGCCTTCAAGCACGAAGGGCTCAGCCACGAGCAGCTCGTGCCGATGGCGAAGGCGGTGGGCACCGAGGCGACGGGCCTCTTCCTCCCGCAAGAGGGGGCGCCCGCGGTCGACGCGGTGCACCTGATCTTCAACTTCTTCAAGAACGTGCTGGTCCAAGAGACACGCGTCGACCAGCTCCTACCCTTCCAGCCGCCGGAGACGACGGGGGAGGCGGAGGCCGGGCCGGTCTTCGAGCCGAGCCGTGCGGCGGTGCTGGAGCACTTGCTGCCGGTCGCGCTCGAGTCGACGATCCAGCAGGCGCTGCTCAATTCACTGGCCGCGGAGCTGGCGGCGAGGCGCACGGCGATGGACGCCGCGACCGACAACGCCTCGCAATTGATCACAGAGCTGACGCTCCGGTACAACCGCGAGCGCCAGGCCGCGATCACCAAAGAACTCATGGAAATCATCGGCGGCGCCGAGGCCCTCAAGGGCTAGGCGTCGGTCCACCTCGATCGATCGGAGCTCGTTTTCAAATGACTATCCAGCCGCCCACCAAGCCTGGCTCCCTCTTCGGTAACCCCGGCTCGTCCCTCTTCGGCCAAAAGGCCGCCTCCAACCCCGCGCAGCCGTCCAACGGCGAGCCCGCGGTCGTCGCCAAGGGCGTCGGTAAGATTACGCAGGTGATCGGTCCTGTCGTCGACGTCGAGTTCGTCGGCGGGCTGCCGGAGGTGAACACCGCGCTGAAGGTGACCAACCCAGGGATCAGCGATGAGCCGGAGAACCTCACCCTCGAGGTGGCGCTGCACCTCGGTGAGCGCACCGTCCGCGCGATCGCGATGGACACCACGGACGGCCTGGTCCGCGGAATGGAGGTCCGTGACACCGGCGCGGCGATCATGATGCCGGTGGGCAAGGGCACGCTCGGGCGGATCCTCAACGTCATCGGTACGCCTGTCGATGAGCAGGGGCCGGTCGAGGGTGGCCTCACCCGGCCGATCCACCGCGGCGCGCCTCCCTTCGTCGAGCAGAGCACCAAGGTCGAGGCGTTCGCGACCGGCATCAAGGTGATCGACCTGCTCGCGCCGTACCGCCGCGGCGGCAAGATCGGCCTCTTCGGCGGCGCAGGCGTCGGTAAGACGGTGCTGCTGATGGAGCTGATCAACAACGTCGGCAAGAAGCACGGCGGCTTCTCGGTCTTCTGCGGGGTCGGCGAGCGCAGCCGCGAGGGCAACGACCTGTACTTCGAGATGATCGAGTCGGGCGTCATCAAGGCGGACTGGACCCACGAGGACCGCACCGTCCAGAAGGTCTACTCCGACGACTCGAAGGTCGCGCTGGTGTACGGGCAGATGAACGAGCCGCCAGGCGCGCGCGCCCGCGTCGCGCTCTCGGGCCTGACGGTCGCCGAGTACTTCCGCGACGAGATGAACCAAGACGTGATGCTCTTCGTGGACAACATCTTCCGCTTCACGCAGGCGGGCTCCGAGGTGTCGGCGCTGCTGGGGCGGATCCCGAGCGCGGTGGGCTACCAGCCGACGTTGGCGACCGAGATGGGCCAGCTCCAAGAGCGGATCACGACGACGACCAAGGGCTCGATCACCTCGGTGCAGGCGATCTACGTGCCCGCGGACGACCTGACGGATCCGGCGCCGGCGACCGCCTTCGCCCACTTGGACGCGACCACGGTGCTGAACCGCGGTCTGACCGAGATCGGGATCTACCCGGCGGTGGATCCGCTGGACTCGACGTCGACGATCCTCAGCCCGGAGGTGGTCGGTTGGGACCACTACAACACCGCGCGCGGGGTGCAGCAGATCCTCCAAAAGTACAAGGAGCTGCAAGACATCATCAAGATCCTCGGCATGGACGAGCTGAGCGAGGAGGACAAGCTCACGGTCGGTCGCGCGCGCAAGATCCAAAAGTTCTTGAGCCAGCCCTTCGACGTCGCCAAGGTGTTCACCGGCGCGGACGGCGTGTTCGTCGACCTCGCGGACACGATCAACAGCTTCCGCGAGATCCTCGAGGGCAAGCACGACGCCTTGCCCGAGGACGCGTTTTATATGGTCGGCGGCATCGAAGACGTGAAGGCGAAGGCGAAGCGCCTGGCCGGCGGCTGAGCGCGAGAAGAAGCCGACAGGAGACCCTATGGCCCGAAGCACGATCATCCTCGATATCCTCACCCCGAAGGGCGCGAAGTACAGCGGCGTCGAGGTCGCTGGCGTCGAGGTCCCCGGCGTCGAGGGTGAGATCGGCGTGCTGCCCGATCACGTCCCGTTCATCACGCCGCTGCTGCCGGGTGTGGTCCGCTTCCGCGAGGGGGGATCGTCCGTGCGGCTGGCGATCGGCGTCGGCTTCTTGGAGGTGCTGGGCGGCGGTCGTGTGTCGATCCTGACCGAGCAGGCGCTCTCCGGAGCGGACGTCGAGGTGGCCGTCGTGCAAGAGCGGCTGCGCTCGGTGAGTTCGGCGCTGACGCGTGATTCGGGGCCGATCGACGCGATTGAGCACCGCAAGCTCGAGAACGAGCAGCGGTGGCTCGAGGCGCAGCTCCGCGCGAACTCCGGCTGAGCGGCGACCGCGACGCGCTCACTCGATGAGCACGGGGAAGAGGGCGACGGTGGCGATCCGCTGCTGGCGGAGCCGGAGGATCTGGCTGAGCGCTCGTTGGATGACCCGCGCGGTCGGGCGCCCCGCGGTGGCCTCGATCTCGGCGAGCAGCGCGTGAACTCCGTGGGGCGCGCTGACCGGGCCGAGGCCGCGGAGGAGGTCTTTTAAGGTCGGCTCGGGCGGGTAGATCTCGAGCTCGGTGGCAGGATCGACGCCGCCGAGCTGTCGCGCGTGGGCGAGGGCGTCGTGCAGGCCGCCGAGCTCGTCGATGAGGCCGTTGGCTTGGGCGGCGGCGCCGGTCCATACGCGGCCCTGGGCGAGCGCGTGCGCGTCCTCGTAGGTCTTGCCGCGGCCGGCCATGACGCGGCTGAGGAAGACCTTATACGTGTCCTCCATCATGCGCTGGATCTCGGCGCGCTCGTCCTCTGTCCATGGGGACATGGCCGACCAGAGCGCGGCGCGGCGGCCGCGGGTGACGCTGTAGGTGTCGACGCCGATCTGCTTGAGCGTCTTGCCGAGCACGATCTTGCCGCCGACGACGCCGATCGAGCCGGTGAGGGTGTCCGGTTGGGCGTAGATCTTGGCGGCGCCGCTGGCGATGTAATAGCCGCCAGAGGCGGCGACGCGGCCCATCGAGGCGACCACGGGCTTCTTACGCTTGACCGCCTCGAGGGCGGCGGCGATCTGCTCCGAGGCGAGGGCGGAGCCGCCTCCAGAGTTGACGCGGAGGACGACGGCGGTGACGCTCGGATCGTCGGCGAGCGCGCGTAGGGCGTTCGCGAGGGTGTGACCGGCGATCTCTTCGCGGGCGCCGAGCAGGCCTTGGCCTTCACCGTCGATGATGTCACCGAGCGCGTAGACGAGGGCGACGTGCGGGCCGGCGGGGCGCTTGGCCGGCAGCAGGCCGAGGAAGACCTGGAGCTTGGTCATATCGAAGGCGCCGGCGTCGCTCGCAGCGCCCTTGAGCTGGGTCCACTCGGCGCCCTCTAGCGCCTCGCGGCGGAAGTCATGGAAGGTGGCGATGGCGTCGACGAGGCCGGCGTCGCGGGCGGCTTCGCTGTGGAAGATCCCGCGATCGATGGTGGCGATCGCGCGGGCGTCGTCGAAGCGGCGACCCTCGATGAGGCCGCGGCGCTGCGTGAGATAGGCTTGGTCGACGATCGCGTCGAGGGTGGTGAGCATCTCCTTGGAAGGCGCGCTGCGGGTGAGCGGCTCGGCGGCGCCCTTGAAGGCGCCGACGTGGGTGAAGTCGGCGAATACGCCGAGGCGATCGAGCAGGCCCTTGAGGTGGACCGGGGTCGCGGCGGCGCCTGAGACGGTTACGGTGCCCAGCGGCGAGAGGCCGATCTGATCGCAGGCGGTGAGCAGGTGGTACTCGGGGTTGCTGGCGCCGTCGACGTGGCAGAGCAGGCGGCGCTGCCCATCACCCTTAAAGCGGAGCAGGCCGGCGCGGAGCTCGGCGGCGACGGCCCAGTCGGTGTCGACGCCGTCGAGCTGGAGGAGGAGGCCGCGGACGTTGGGATCAGCGGCGGCGCGCTCCAAGCGCTGGAGCAGGGGGTGCAGCTCGATGGTCGGCGCGGGGCCGCCGAAGGAGAGCGAGAAGGAGGCGGCCTCGGTGAGCTCACCCTTGAGCGAGAGGGCGAGGTAGTGGGGGGCGTCAGCGCGGAAACCTGGCGAGCGCTTCGGCGGATCGTAGGGGCCGGGCTCGTCGAGGCGCGCGGCCATCATGGCGCCGAGGGGCGCGAACTTGCCGAGGCCGCCGAGCCCTGGCTTGTCGTCCGGCGCTCGTTTGGGCTCGTCTTCGTCGCGATCACCGCGTCGATCGTCCGGTGGTGGAGCGGGCTGCGGGGCGCAGGCGAGGGTGAGCAGGGCCGCGAGGGCGCCGGCGATGAGAGGAGCGGGTGGACGCTGCATGGAGGTGCCTCGGTGGTTGCGGCGGCGCTGAGCGGCGCGGCGCGGCGCGTGAGCGTGACGATACGCGGTGACGCTCCGACCCGGGCGCGCTGTGTGCTGTTTCAGCGGCGAGTTTTCGCGCGGCCTCGGCCTGCGGTTATCCTCCACGGCGATGCAGCCGACCCGCCGTGACCCGCTCGCGATCGACGCGCTCTCAGAGCTCTCCGGGGAGGATCCGACGGCGCTGTTCACAGCGTTCGTGGCGGTGCTGGCGTGCAAGGAGGGGCGCACGAAGGCGGGCCGGGCCTTCTTTGATCTGCGGCTGAGCGACCGCTCGCGGACGATCGCGGGGAAGATCTGGGACGACGCGCCGGAGGCGCTGCAGGCGGCGGCGAGCTTGCGACCTGGGCAGGCGATCAAGGCGCTCTTCCGCGCCGAGAGCTACCAGGGGGCGCTCCAGGCGAATATTCGGCGGCTGCGGCCGGCGGTCGACGGCGAGCCAGGCTTCGCGCCGGCGCAGGTGTTCGGCGAGGGGCACGCGTGGGTGGAGGGGCGGCTGTGTCGGACGTTGGTGTTTGATATCGAGACGGCGCCAGGCTCGGACCTGGCCGATCTGCCAGGTGGGATCAGCGCGGCGGTGGAGCGCTTCGCGAGCCGCGACCAGGTGGAGACCGGGCTGGTGATGAGCATCTCGCCGATGCTGGGGCGGGTGGTGTCGTTGGCGTTCGGCGACGGCGAGGCGGAGCCGGAGGCGCAGGAGGTGACGGTGCTGGCGGTGCCGCACCCGGACCATCCGCTGACAGATCCGCCGCCGTGGTTGATCCCGCTGCCAGAGGTGGAGCTGTTGCAGGCGTTCTGGGCGCTGGCGTCGCACGCGGAGGTGGTGGTCACGTACAACGGGCGCGGCTTCGACGTGCCCTTCTTGGTGGGCCGTAGCTTGGCGCTGGGGGTGGCGGCGCGGGTGGATCTCTTGGGCAACCCCTATAGCCTGCGGCCGCACCTGGATCTGTATCGCGTGCTGACTGGCGGCGCTCGCGCGCAAGGGCCGACGGGGCTCGAGGTCGTGTGTTGGGCGCTGGGGATCACGTCGCCGAAGGGCGAGCTGGACGGCTCACAGGTGGCCGCGGCGTACGCGGCGGGGCAGCTCGAGGCGATCGCGGACTACAACCGCGGCGACGTGCGGGCGACGACGGCGGTGTACCAGCGGATCCGCGACCAGGTGCTCAGCTTTCGTCAGGACTGGTGAGCTCTGGCGGCGGCGCGTCCGCGGCTCGCTCGGCGCGGACGAGCTGGAGGCGGATCTTTTTCCCCGCTTGCAGGCGCACGGGCTCGTCGCTGAGCGTGACGGGGTGGTTGGGATCGACGACGACCTCGCCGTTGATCTTGACCGCGCCGTCCTCGATCCGCTGCCGGGCCTCGCGCTTGGACTTGAAGGCCTGGATCGACTCGTGGGTGATCAGATCGACGAGGCGGAGCTCGTCTGCGGCGACGCCGACGGAGGGGACGGCGCTCCAATCTTCACCGCCGCCGAAGGCCTGACGGCTGGCCGCGGCGGCCATGTGGGCGCCCTCTTCGCCGTGGAGCATGCGGGTGGCCTCGAAGGCGAGGCGGCTCTTGGCCTCGCGTAAGGCGGCGCCTGAGGCGCTGACGAGCTCGTTGATCTCGTCGATGGGCAGCTCCGTGTAGAGGCGGAGGAGCTTGCCGACGTCGCGATCGTCGCAGCCGATCCAGAACTGATAATAGTCAAAAGGGGCGACTCGATCGGCGGCGAGCCACACCGCGCCGCGCTCGGTCTTGCCCATCTTCTTGCCGTCGGCGGTGGTGAGCAGGGGGAGCGTGAGGCAGTGGGCGGCGCCGTGCTGGCCGTCGCTGGTGACCCGCCGGATCAGCTCGACGCCGGCGATCATGTTGCCCCACTGGTCGCTGCCGCCGAGCTGGAGGGTGCAGCCGCGCGCGCGGAAGAGGTGGAGGAAGTCGTAGGCTTGGAGGAGCTGGTAGTTGAACTCGAGGAAGGAGAGCGGGATCTCGGCGTCGAGGCGGTCGCGGTAGGTCTTGACGGCGACCATGCGGTTGACGGTGAAGTGGCGGCCGATCTCCCGCAAAAACTCGATGTAGCGGAGCTCCAAGAGCCACCCGGCGTTGTCGAGCAGGTGCGCGGCGTTGGGGTCATCTGCCTCAAAAGACAGGAACCGCGCGAACTGGCCGGCGATCGCGGCGGCGTTGTCTTGGACGTCGCCGCCGCCGAGCAGGCGCCTCATCTCGGTCTTGCCGGAGGGATCGCCGATCATCGCGGTGCCGCCGCCGAGCAGCGCGAGCGGGCGGTGACCGTGGCGCTGGAGCAGGCGCATCGCCATGATCTGGAGGAGGCTGCCGACGTGCAGCGAGGGCGCAGTCGGGTCGAAGCCGATGTAGAAGGTCACCGGGCCGGCGGCGAGGGCTCGGTCGATCGCCTCGAGGTCCGAGGCCTGCTCGAAGTAGCCGCGCTCGATCAGCGCCGCGAGGGCGGGAGAGGTCGCGGTGTAGGCGGGGACCGGTGGCATGGCCGGCAGGATAGCCGCGGCGCGCGGGCGCGACTACGGCCTCGGCGCGGGCCTTGTCATTTGCGGGCAGGGCGGGCGGCGCAGGCGGCGGCGGTGGCCTCGGCGAGCTCGATGGACTCGCCGATCAAGGCGACCCGCTCGCGCGCGCTGAGGCAGACGCCAGAGGCGCGGACGAGGCGGGCCTGCAGGGCGTTCGGGTCGAAGTCGGCGCTCCAGATCCGCGCGCTGTGATCGTCGCTGGCGCTGAGGAGCTCGCGGCCGTCAGCGCTGAAGGCGACGGCGCGCACGGGGCCCTCGTGGCCGCTCAGGATGATCACGTCGCCGCGGCCGTCGGCGGGCCAGACGCGGACCTTGTGATCGTCGGCGCCGGTGACGACGAGCCCGCCGTCGCCGCGGAGGTCGACCGCCCACGCGGGGCCGTCGTGCTCGCCGAGGATGATCACGGGGCCGCCGCCGAGCTCGAAGATCCGCGCGCGCTTGTCCCAAGAGACAGTCGCGAGGCGGCGGCCGTCGGCGCTGAAGGCGAGCGCGGTGACGCGGCCAGAGTGCGGGCCGAGCTCGGCGATCGCGGCGCCGTCGTCGCTGCGCCAGATCCGAGCGCTGCGATCGCTGGCGCCGCTGGCGAGCAGGCGGCCGTCGGCGCTGAAGGCGAGCGCGTGGACGACGCCGCGGTGGCCGCTCAGGCGGCGCTCCACGGCGTGATCGAGGGTGAGCAGGGTGATCTCCTCGGCGAAGGCGGCGAGGGCGAGGCGCGTGTTGGTGGGGTCGAGAGCGGCGACCCGGGCGTCTCCGCCGCGGCCCGAGGCGAGCGGCTCCGGGACCCCAGCGCGCCAGCGGCGGACGACGCCGTCGCTGGTGACCGTGAGCACCGCGTGGGTCGCCGGCTCAAAGGCGGCGTAGAGGACCGCGGTGGGGTGCTCCAGGCGGGCCTGTGCGGCCTCCGGGCGGGCGCGGGACCAGAGCGCGACGACGTGATCTCCCTCGCACGTGAGGATCTGCGGGCCGCTCGGGTCGAAGGCGGCGCAGCGGACGGGGGCGCGGTGGCGGAGCACGACGGTGTCGTCGCCGAGGCTGCGCAGCGGCCAGACCCGGGCTTGGCCGTCCCGCGAGGTGGTGACGATGTGCTGGCCGTCGGGGCTCCAGGCGGCGGCGGTGAGCTCCTCGCGGTGGCCGAGCAGGGCGCGGGGCGGGTCGCCAGGGCGATCCAGGTCCCAGATCCGGGCGCTGTGATCTTGCGAGGCGGTGATCAAGGCGCGGCCGCCGGGGGCGAGCGCCGCCCGGTAGATCCGGCCGCTGTGGCCGCGCAGCAGCCGCGGGGCGCCGCCTTCGAGCGGCCAGATCCGGGCGCTGCCGTCGAGCGAGGCGGAGATGAGGGCGCGGCCACGATCGGTGAACGCGAGGGCGATCACCTCCTCCTCATGGCCGCGGAGCTGGCGCGGGGGCTCGTCGCGGGCGCTCCAGACGCGGATGATCGCGTCCTGACCGGCGGTGGCGACGGTGCGGCCGTCGGGGGCGAAGGCGACCGCCCGAACGGCGCCGCGGTGGTTGCCGAGCACGCGGCCGCGGCCTGGCTGCGCGAGCTCCCAGATCCGGGCGCTGCCGTCGGCGGCGGCGCTGGCGAGCTGGGCGCCGTCGGGTGAGAAGGCGAGGTCGTGGATCGGCCCCTGGTGGCCGCTTAAGAGCGCAGGGGGGGCCTCACCTCCGCGCTGCCAGAGGCGGACGAGGCCGTCGGCGGCGCCGGTGGCGATGGTGCGGCCGTCGCTGCTGAACGCGGCGACGCGCACCGTGGCGCCGTGCGCGAGCCGGCGATGGGCGCCGCCGTGCAGCGACCAGAGGCCGGCGCTGCCGTCGGCGGAGGCGGTGAGGAGCTGATCGCCGTCGGGCGAGAAGTGGACCGCGGAGATCGGGCCGTCGTGGGCGCCGAGGCGGTGAAGCTCGCCGGTGCGCCACCGCCAGAGGAGGACGAGGCCGTCGTCGGCGGCCGTGGCGACGCTCTCGCCGTCCGGGCTGAAGGTCGCGCCGTGGACGGCGCCGCGGTGCTCGCGGAGGATGGCCTCAGAGACAGGTTTTGTGAGGGTGTCGACGGCGGCGGGCACCCAGCCGGGGGTGTGGGCGGGGCTCTCGGTCTCGCGGAGGAGCGCGAGCATCATGGTGGGCTCGTCGCGGGCGGCGCCGAGGGCTCGGGCGAGTCGGTTGGCGTCGCGGGCGCGGCGGGCCTCTTCGCGGGTTCGGTCGGTCTGATGCTCGGCTTCGGCGCGCTGGCGCTCGGCCTCGCGGCGCTGCTCTTCGGCGATCTTGCGCTGCGCCTCGGCGGCGCGGCGCTGCTCTTCGGCGATCTTGCGCTGGTCCTCGGCGAGGGCGCGCTGGTCACGGGCGTCGGCGAGGGCCTGGGCGAGCTCGGCCTTGGCCGCTTCGGTGGCGGCGAGCTGCGCTTTGGCCTGCTCAAAGGCGCGGTCGCGGTCGCGTTGGGCGGACTCTCTCGCGCTCTCTGCGGCCTCCTTGTTGGCGCGGGCGACCGCGGCGGCCTCGCTGCGCTCGCGGACCAACCAGACGAGCCCGGCGATCACGGCGAAGACAACGGCGGCGAGCAGGGCAGCGCGAACTCGAGCGCGCGAGCGCGCCTCGGGGTCGGCGGTGAGCTCGAGCATGAGGGCGTCGATGGAGGGCCAACGGGCGGCTGGATCGAGGGCGAGGCCGCGCAGGAGGACGCGCCGGAGCCAGAGGGGGACCTTGGCGCCCGGCGGCGCTTCGGCGACGTGTCCGGCCAAGACGGCCTCGCGGAGCTCGTAGAAGGTGCCGCCGAGGAAGGGGAGCTGGTGATAGAGGGCCTCGTAGAGGGCGACGCAGAGGCTGAACTGGTCGCTGCGGGCGTCGGTGGGGCGGCCTTGGTGCTGCTCTGGGGACATGTACGCGGGGGTGCCCATGATCGCGCCGGTGACCGTCAACGAGGTGACGAGCGACGAGGCGAGCGGCTGGACGAGCGAGCTCGCGCTGCCTCCACCGGGCTCGCCTTCGCTGGCGTGGACGAGCCCGAAGTCGACGACGCGCACTCGGCCGTCGTCGCCGACGAGCACGTTGCTGGGCTTGAAGTCGCGGTGGACGAGGCCGGCGGCGTGGGCGGCGGCGAGGCCGCGGCCGGCGGCTTGGAAGCGCTCGACGATCTCTCGCCAGGGGCGCGGCGCGGCCGCCAACCACTCTTGGAGGGTCTGGCCGCGGACGTACTCCATCGCGATGTAGACCTGGCCCTCGAAGGTGCCGACCTCGTGCACCGTGACGACGTTGGGGTGCGAGAGCTTGGCGAGCGCTTGGGCCTCGCGCAGCAGGCGGGACTGGCTCAGCGCGGGGGAGTCGGCGTGGAGCAGCTTGACGGCGATCCGGCGGTCGAGCTCTTCGTCGTAGACGGCGTAGACGACGCCCATGCCGCCCGCGCCGAGCTGGCGCATCACCAGGTAGCGGCCGATCCGCACCGGAGGGGCGGCGTCGCCGAAGAGGCGGCCCTTAATTAAACCCTTGAGGCGGCGGTTGTCGGCGCCGCTGAGCACCTCCGGCGGCGCGGCGCCGTCGCTCGATTGTGTGTGGGCTTCGGCGAGCGAGGCGGGCGAGGGCGGGCCGCGCGCGGCGCTCTCAGGGGGTTCGGTCGTCACGGTGATCGTCAGCATTGCGGATCGCGGGGAGGGGTTCAACGCGTCGGCGGGCTATCGGGGGGCGCCCGAGGCGCTGTGCGTGGGCGGTGAGGCAGGTGGGGCGGCGGATTGAGCGACCACGCGGCCCCGGGCTACTCTCAGGCGTTGGCGGCTGTCCAAACACGTATCGCTCGGGCGGTCCGGCCCTGGGCATGGATCGGGGCCGCGGCGCTGCTGAGCTGGAGCGCGTCCGCGGCGGCGGCGGCCGCGGACCCCTCCGTCGAGGACGACGCGGTCGCGGCGGCGCGGGCGGCTCAGGAGCGCTATGACGCGGGTGACTTTGACGCGGCGATCACCTTGTGGAGCGGCCTGCTCGAGGGGCTGCCGCGGACGGCCGCCCAGGCGCCGCGTCGCGCGAGCCTGGTGCTGGCGATCGCGGAGGCGTTGGAGCGCGCGTACATCGACCAGCGCGATCCGATGCGCCTGCGGGCCGCGCTCGATCTGCTCGATTCGTACTTAGGGGACCTGGACCCGGCAGATGACGAGAACCGCGAGATGGTCGAGGAGCGGCGGCGCGCGCTCGCGGAGCGCTTGGCGCTCGAAGACTCGCGGCCGGTCGATGCCGTCGGCGATGATCGGGGGCCGCGGGCGCCGCCAGAGGTGAGGGCCGATCCGGAGGCGCCCGCGCGGCGATGGGTGCTCGCGGGCGGCTCCTTGATGAGCTTGGGGGTCGGCGGGCTGGTCGCGATGAGCGTCGGCCTGGCGCTGGGCGAGCAGGCGGATCTCGACCTGACGGAGGCGGTCGCGCGACCCCTGGTCGAGCCGGGGCGGGCGGCGGCGATCGCGGCGGCGCGTGAGCGCGGGGCCTCCGGGAATCGGTTGGCGTGGACCGGGGCGGCGGTCGGCGGCGCGTTGCTGGCGGCGGGCGCTCTGGTGACGGTGCACGGCCGGCGGCTGCGCGTGCAGGTGCGCGCGAGCGCCCGCGGTGTGGCGCTGATCGGCGCTTTTTAGGGCGAGGCGAAGAAAGATCGCGGGCGCCGCAATTGATCCGCGGGGCGGCGGGTACAGGCACCGACGATGGACGCCGCCGAGACCCTTGTCACCACCGCCCCTGACTTCGCCTTGGTCGAGGCCGCCCGGGGGGGCGATCCTCGGGCGCTCCGCCGGATCCACGATGAGCATCGCGATCGCGTGCGGGCGTACCTGTACCGCCTGATCGGCCGCGACGCGGAGCTCGACGACCTGGCGCAGATCGTCTTCGCCAAGGCTTTTATGTCTCTTGGGACATTTCGTGGAGAGTCCAAGGTGAGCACCTGGCTCTACAAGATCGCGATCAACTGCGCCCGCAACCACCGCGGCCGCGGGCGCCGGATGAAGATGCTGGGGGCGTTCGAGATCTTCGCCAGGAGCTGCGGGGGCGGGGCCGAGCGCCGCGATCCGGGGGCGGCGAGCGAGGCGATCCTGCTGCTCCAGCAGCTCCGCCCGGACTTGCGCGAGATCTTCGTGCTCTATCACCACGAGGGGTTGACCCTCCAAGAGATCTCGGAGGTGAGCGAGGCGCCGATCTCGACGGTGAGCGATCGCCTCGCCCGCGCGCGCAAAGAGCTGCAGCGGCTGGCCAACCGGCGGCGTCCTGCGCCTGTCTCTTCAGACAGGAGGAGCGAGGGCGCGCTGGCGCTTAGCGCGTGGGCAGGGGTGAGCCGTCGATCAGGCGGCCAGCGCCTCGGCGTTGAGCTCGAGCCAGCGCATGACGTCGCTTCGGCGCAGCAGGCCGACCAAGCGGCCGTGCTGGACGACCGGGAGCTGGCCGACCTCGCGGCGGGCGAGCAGGCGGAGGCCGGCGACGGCGGGCTCCTCCGGGCCGATCACGGCGAGATCGGCGAGCGGGGTCATGATCTCGGCGACGGTCGCGCCGAGCCAACGATCGCGCGGGATCTTGCGCACGTCTTCGAGGCAGACGAGGCCGATCAGGCGCTGGTCGTCGTCGACGACCGGGAAGGCGCGGGCGTCGCTGCCGAGGAGGTGGGCGTCGATCAGCAGGCCGATCGGCAGGTCGGCGGCGACGACGGCGGGGCTGCGCGCCATCAGGCGAGCGACGCGGACGCCCGAGAGGAGCTGCTCGGTGAGCAAGTGGCGGTAGCTCTCGCGCGCGGCGTTGTTGAGGAAGAAGCCGATGAAGATCAGCCATAAGCCCTGGCCGAGGCCGGAGGCGAGGCCTGGAGGCGGTCGGCCGAGCGCCGAGGCGACGCCGCTGAAGATGAGCAACCAGGCGATCACACGGCCGACGGTGGAGGCGACGCGGGTCGCGGCGGTGAGGTCGCCCAAAACGCGCCAGAGCACCGCGCGGAGGACGCGGCCGCCGTCGAGGGGGAAGCCGGGGATCATGTTGAAGAACGCGAGCAGGAGGTTCACCGGGCCGACCCAGGCGAGGATCGTCGCCGCGGGCCCGAGGCCGGCGAAGAAGGCGGTGGGGTCGTCGCTGTTGATCGGGCCGGCGAGCCAACCGCCCGCGAGCGTGAAGCTGACGCCGATCAGCAGGCTGGCGATCGGCCCCGCGATCGCCATCCAGAACTCGGAGCGGGCGGAGGGCGGCTCGTTCTCCATGCTGGCGACGCCGCCGAAGAGGAAGAGGGTGATCGTGCGGACGGTGATCCCGTAGCGGCGACCGACCAGCGAGTGGGCGAGCTCGTGGGCGACGATCGAGGACAAGAAGACCAGCGCCGCGGCGACCGCGACCGCCCAGGAGAGGCTCGGCGACCACTCCGGGTGCCAGGCGGGGAACACCGCGCCGCCGAGCTGGTAGACCAGCAGCCCGAAGATCACGAGCACGCTCCAGTCGAGGATGATCTCAATACCAAAGAGCTTGCCGAGGACGATCCCGCGCTTCATCAAGGCGCAAGCATGAGGGCATCCGCGGGTCTACACGGCCCGCAAAGAATGCACGGCGGGCGGCGTCAGCGTTGGCCGGCGCAGGGGCTGCCCTGCACGATCGTCACCGAGGCGCGGCTGGGGCTCATCGTCAGCACCTCAGGGCGCCCGTCGCGGTCGAGGTCGCCGATCCGGATGAGATCAGCGCGCTGGCCTAGCGCGGTCTCTTGGACCTTGGTGAGGCCGCCGCGGCGATCGCCGAGGAGCACCGCGAGGCCGTCGCCGCTGGCGCGACGGCTGATGAGATCGGCGGCGCCGTCGCCGTCGAGGTCCGCGAGCCGGAGCTCGGCGGGGCTGGGGGGGCCGAAGTAGCGGACGCCGAGGAAGCCGAGGGCGCCGTTGCCGAGCAAGAGGGCGGCGGCGGGCGGCGAGAGCTCGCCGCCGCTGGTGGTGAGGGCGACGAGGTCGAGGGCGCCGTCTTGGTTAAAATCAGCGGCGGCGAGCGCCCCGCCGCCCTCGCCGACCTCGATCCGCAGCTTCCGCTTGAAGGAGCCGTCGCCCTTGCCGAGGCTGATGTTGACGAGCGCGCGGCCGCGGCGCTCGTCGAGGGTGATGAGGTCGGGGATCCGGTCGTTGTCGAGGTCATCGACGACGACCTTCGCGGGTGAGGTGGGATCGCCGAGATCATGGCGATGCGCGAGCTTCAGCTCGCCGCGGCCGTCGCCGATCAAGGATGAGATCTCCCGACCATCGCGCGAAAAAACTACCGCGTCGGGTAGACCGTTGGCGTCGAGATCGCGGAGCAAGACCGCGCCTGGCTCGCGCCTGAGCGGTGCGGCGCCGGCGATGAAGCCGCCAGCGCCGTCGCCGAGCAGGACGTGGAGGGCGCTGGGCTCGCGCGAGGAGGCGGGGGCGCTGGCGACGACGAGGTCGGCGGCGCCGTCGAGGTTGAGATCTGCGGCCGCGAGGGCGACGGGGGCGCCGTTGAGGTTGAGCGTGGTGGTGCGGGTGAGGCCGCCGCGGCCGTCGTTGAAGGCGAAGACGAGCGCCGCGCCGCTCGGGCCGGCGGCGATCAGGGCGAGGTCGAGCGCGCCGTCGCGGTCAAAGTCGGCGAGCACCGCGTCCGTGGGGGCGCCTGGGAGGGGCGTCGTCGCGACTTCGCGCAGGCACAGGCCGGCGCCGGCCTCGGCGCCGAGCACCGCCGGCAACGCTTGCTTCAGCGGGGTCCTGACCGTTGGAACACATGCACTTAAGGCCAGAGCCGCGAGCGCGGCGGCGGCGAGGGGGCGGAGGCGAGGCGGGGACATCGGGCTGCGAACGATCACGGCGAGGTTCCTCTTACACGACTTTCGGGCGGCTGATCGCGGCGCTGGGCGGGCGGGCGGGCGGGCGGGCGGGCGCGAGCCGGGAGGTGTGATGAGCGCCACTAAAACGAAAGGGGCTCGGCGGGTGGTCACTGCTGCACATGCATGGAAGAGCGCGATTGCGAGAGGCGGGCGCGATCGCGATACTTGCCCTGTGTGACCGGATCAAGCAGGATGGCGCCACGACGCGCCCTCGGCGCGCGCAACTTCAGTCAGACCAACGAGAATTATCCAACATGCTCACACTGACAGGAATCGCCTCGATCCTCGCCCTGACCCTCGCCGCCGAGGAGCCGCAGAGCGGCGCTGGCGCGGAGGGGTCGCTCTCCTTCTCCACCGACAAGGGCGCCGACGCTGACGGCAAGGCCAAGGGCAAGGGCAAGCCGGCCGATCAGAGCGGCACCCCGTGGATCAAGCGCTATCGGCCCGAGCGTATGATGATGGAGCTCGGCGTCTTCGGCGGCATCATGCTGCCCAGCAAGCAGCACGAGTTCTACGACCCGGTCAACCCGTGGCAGCCCTACGCGAAGATCGTGCCGGACGTCGGCCTGCGCTTCGGCTTCTACCCGCTTCGAGTCTTCGGGATCGAGGCTGAGGGCGCGGTGATGCCGGGCAAGACCGACGACGGCGTCGGCGCGACGCTGTTCGGCGCTCGCGGCTACCTGTTGGCCCAGCTCCCCTACCGGATCGCCCCGTTCGCGCTGGCCGGTATCGGGATGCTCGGCGGCTCGGGCGCGTCGCTCGGCACCGACATCGACCCGGTCCTGCACTTCGGCGGCGGCGTGAAGTTCTTCATCAACCGGCTGGTCGCCCTGCGCCTCGACGTGCGCAATAACGTCTCGGCGGCCCGCGGCCTCGCGAACGGCCGCACCAACAACCTCGAGTTCTTGCTCGGCCTCTCGATCACCCTCGGCCGCAAGAAGGGCGAGGAGAAGCCGCTGATCGACACCGACGGCGACGGCCTCTACGACCCGGGCCAGGGCCTGCGCAAGAGCGAAGAGGACATTGCCCGAACGAGCCGGGGCCGCGCTCGAACCAAGGCTGCCCGCTGATCGACAGCGACGGCGACGGCCTCTGGGATCCGGGCCAAGGCGCGCTTAGCGAACGAAGAGGACAAGTGCCCGAACGAGCCGGGCCCGCGCGAGACGCAGGGCTGCCCGCTCAAGGACAGCGACGGCGACGGCCTCTACGACCCCGGCCAGGGCTTGCCCGAGGCGCAGGTCGACAAGTGCCCGAACGAGCCGGGCCCGCGCGAGCTGCAGGGCTGCCCGCCGAAGGACACCGACGGCGACGGCTTCTTCGACCCGGGCCAGGGCCTCACGCCCGAGGACAAGTGCCCCGCCGAGCCCGAGTCCTTCAACGGCTATCAGGACGGCGACGGCTGCCCAGACGAGGTCCCGGCGAACGTCAAGAAGTTCACCGGCGTGGTCAAGGGGATCAACTTCGACGTCGACAAGGACACCATCCGCCCGAACCTGAAGGGGACCCTCGACTCCGCGGTGAAGGTGCTGAAGGAGTTCGACGTGAAGATCGAGATCTCCGGCCACACCGACTCCGACGGCGCGGCGGACCACAACCGCGACCTCTCCAAGCGCCGCGCCGAGGCGGTCAAGAAGTACTTGGTCGACAACGGGATCGACGGGGGACGGATCACCACCGTCGGCTACGGCCCCGACAAGCCGATCGCGGACAACAAGACCAAGCGCGGCAAGGCGGAGAACCGGCGGATCGAGTTCCGCCTGCTCACCGGCGAGCTGAGCAAGTAAGCGCTCAGGCGCCGACGCTGCGCCGACATCGAAGAGCCGCGGGCCTCGCCTCGCGGCTCTTTTTTTTGGGGGTCAACGCGTCGTGGTCGCCGCGTCGCCGCGAGGACCGAAGCGCTCAGGCCCGGGCGCGCCGCTCGGCCCGCTGGAAGAGCAGGACGCCGACGAGCACCATCGCGCCGCCCGTGAGGGTGAGGGCGCCGAGGCGCTCGGCCTTGAAGACGAAGCCGAGGAGGAGGGCGATCGGCGGGGTGAGGATCGCGATCAGGGCCATCAAGGTGGCGCTGAGCCGGCGCAGCAGGGAGTAGTAGATCAAGAACGTGACCACCGAGCCGAAGACCGCGAGGTAGGCGATCGAGAGCAGCACCGGCGCGCTCAAGGGCAGGCCCGACGCCCACTCGCCGCGCAGGCCGGCGAGGGTGAACAAGACGGCGCTGCCGCAGAGCATGCCGACGCCCGAGAGGAAGGCGGCGGGGATCCTCGCTCCGTCGCGCTTGATCCAGATCTGCGGGAAACCTTGGATCAGCACCGAGGCGGTGATGATCGCGACGCCGAGCAGGCTGTCCGCGCCGAGCTCGCGGAGGCTGCCGCTGTAGAGGACGACCAGGCCGGCGATCCCGAGCGCGATCGAGGCGATCTTGCCGAAGGTGAGGCGATCCCCGAGGAAGAAGTGGGCGAGCACGGCGACCCAGAAGGGGAAGAAGCCGAAGGTGAGCGAGCCGAGGCCCGAGGGCACGTAGAGGCCGCCGACGTAGGTGCAGCCGTAGCCGAGGCCGAAGGAGAGGCCGCCGAGCTGCAGCGCGAGGCGCCAGGCGGCGCGGTCGCGGAAGATCTGCGGCGATCGCCGCAGGGCGAGGGGCACGAGGATCAGCGCGGCGATGAGGAAGCGGGTAGCCGCGCCGAGCAGCGGCGGCATGCCGGCGTCGAGGCCGATCTTGATGGCGAGCCAGGTCGAGCCCCAGATCAGGCAGAGGAGGATGTAGCCGATGACCGCCATGCCGCCTCTTCAGCCGCGGAGCATAGCCGCGCCGGCGCGGCGACGGACGACCCTGCGCGCGTGCACCTCACTCCGCGATCGAGGGACCCTCGTGACGGCGATCACGGGCGAGGGCCCGCGCGAATCCGCTTCCGAGGCCTCGGTCGCCGTGGTAGAGCCTGAGGCTATGGCGGCTCTGGTGATCGGTATCGCAGGTGGGAGCGGCTCGGGCAAGACGACGATCGCGCGGAAGATCGCGGACGCGATCCCGGCCTCGGCGGTGACGATCCTCGAGCACGACGCGTACTACCGCGATCGCCCGGATCTCAGCTACGACGACCGCTGTCAGCTCAATTTCGATCACCCGGACTCGCTCGAGACGGGGCTCTTGGCCGAGCAGCTCAGCCAGCTCCGCCGCGGCTTGCCGGTGCAGGTGCCGATCTACGACTTCAAGAGCCACCGCCGCTTGCCCGAGCGCAGACACATGGCGCCGACGCCGATCATCATCGTCGAGGGGATCTTGGTGCTGGTGGATCCGCGGGTGCGCGAGCTGCTGGACGTGAAGGTCTTCGTCGATACGGATCCAGACATCCGCGCGTTCCGGCGGATCCGCCGCGATATCGAGCAGCGCGGTCGCACCTTCGATTCGGTGCGCGAGCAGTACTATCGCAGCGTCCGGCCGATGCACCTGCAATTCGTCGAGCCGTCGAAGCGCTCGGCGGACCTGATCATCCCCGAGGGCGGCGAGAACGGGGTCGCGCTGGACCTGATCGTCTCGAAGCTGCAGAGCGTGCTGACAGCGCCGCCCCGCAGCGTCCGCTTGGCCTGAGCGGCCTGCACCAACGCGCGCCAAAGAGTGGTATACCCGCGCCCCGCAGCAGCCCTGCAAGCAAAGGACGAACCACGCGATGGCTGAGAAGATCACGATGACCTCCGAGGGGCTCCACGTCCCCGACCACCCGATCATCCCCTTCATCGAGGGCGACGGCACGGGCCCGGACATCTGGGCCGCCTCGGTGCGGGTGCTCGACGCCGCGGTGGAGCACGCCTACGGTGGCGCCCGCAAGATCGCGTGGAGAGAGGTCCTCGCGGGCGAGAAGGCCTTCAATCAGACGGGCGAGTGGCTGCCTACCGCGACCCTCGATGCGTTCCGCGAGCTGCTGGTGGGGATCAAGGGGCCGCTGACGACGCCGGTGGGCGGCGGGATCCGCAGCCTCAACGTCGCGCTCCGCCAAGAGCTGGACCTGTACACCTGCCTGCGGCCGGTCCGCTACTTCGCGGGCGTGCCGAGCCCGGTGCGCCACCCCGAGCACACCGACATGGTGATCTTCCGCGAGAACACGGAGGATATCTACGCGGGGATCGAGTTCCAGGACGGCACCGCGGAGTGCGAGCTCTTTAAGAAATTGTTCGCCGAGCACTTCGCGGGGCGCTTCAAGAAGGTGCGCTTCCCCGCGAGCGCGAGCTTCGGGATCAAGCCGGTCTCGCGTGAGGGCACCGAGCGGCTGGTCCGCGCGGCGATCAACTACGCGATCGAGTACGGCCGCGACTCGGTGACCTTGGTGCACAAGGGCAACATCATGAAGTTCACGGAGGGCGGCTTCCGCGACTGGGGCTACGCGCTGGCGAAGTCCGAGTACGGCGCGGTGGACCTCGACGGCGGGCCGTGGCAGGTGATCGAGCGCGGCGGCAAGAAGATCGTGATCAAGGACGTGATCGCGGACGCGTTCCTCCAGCAGATCCTCACGCGCCCGGCCGAGTACTCGGTGATCGCGACGCTGAACCTCAACGGCGACTACATCTCGGACGCGCTCGCGGCCCAGGTCGGCGGCATCGGGATCGCCCCCGGCGGCAACATCAACTACACCAGCGGCCACGCGATCTTCGAGGCGACCCACGGCACGGCGCCGAAGTACGCCGGCCAAGATAAGGTGAACCCCGGCTCGGTGATCCTCTCCGGCGAGATGATGCTGCGCCACCTCGGCTGGAAGGAGGCCGCAGACTTGGTCATCCGCGGCGTCGAGGCGGCGATCACCGCGAAGACGGTGACGTACGACTTCCACCGGATGATGGACGGCGCGAAGCTGCTCAAGTGCTCGGAGTTCGGCGACGCGGTGATCGGGCAGATCCGCGCGATGAGCCCGGGCTCGGCCGCCTGAGCGGGCTCAAGGGCGAGTCGACGATGAGCCGCGGCGCCGAGCGCGTCGCGGCTCAATCTCTTTGAGGTGTACGATGGCCAGCATGCGCCGATCGCTGGTCACCCTCGCCCCCGCCTTGCTCGCCCTGCTCGCCGCGCCTGTGATCGCGCCCGCCGCGGCGCAGGCGTTTTGCGGCTTCTACGTCGGCGGCGCGGACGCGCAGCTCTTTAACAACGCGACGGTGGTGGTGCTGATGCGGGAGGGGATCCGCACGGTGCTGAGCATGCAGAACAACTATCAGGGGCCGCCTTCGGGCTTCGCGATGGTGGTGCCGGTGCCGGTGGTGCTGCAAGAGGCGAACGTGAAGACGCTGCCGAAGGAGGTCTTCGCGCTGGTCGATCAGCTCGCGGCGCCGCGCTTGGTCGAGTATTGGGAGATGGATCCTTGCGCGCCGAATATCCCGCAACCGGAGTCTGCGGCCCGAGGGGGGATGATGCGGCTCGAGGCCGTGGAGTCGGACAAGCCAGCGAGCCTGGGGGTGACGATCGAGGCGCAGTTCACGGTCGGCGAGTACGAGATCGTGATCCTGAGCGCGAAGGACTCGACCGGCCTCGATACGTGGCTGCGCCGCGAGAAGTACGCGATCCCGGCGGGCGCGGAGCCGCTGCTGCGACCGTATGTCGAGCAGGGCATGAAGTTCTTCGTCGCGAAGGTGAACCCGAAGAAGGTGAGCTTCGACGCGCAGGGGCAGGCGATGCTGTCGCCGCTGCGCTTTCACTACGATTCTCCCGAATTCAGGCTGCCGGTGCGGCTGGGCATGATCAACTCGGCCGGCACGCAGGACCTGCTGATCCACGTGCTCGCGCGCGGGAGACGCTACGAGCTGGCGAACTATCCGAACGTGACGATCCCGACCAACCTCGACGTGGATCCTTCGGCGAAGGCGCGCTTCGGCGAGTTCTATGCGGCGCTCTTCGACGCGACGCTGGCGAAGCACGCCGGCGCGGTGGTCACGGAGTACGCGTGGGACGCGAACACCTGCGACCCTTGCCCCGGGCCGACCCTGAGCTACAGCGATCTGGCGACGCTGGGCGCGGACGTGGTCCCGGGCGGCGGCGACTTCGTGCTGACGCGCCTGCACGCGCGCTACGACAAGGGGGCGCTGGCGGAGGACCTCATTTTTAAGGAGGCGTCGCCGATCGTCGGCGGGCGTGAGTGGATGATCGGCGAGAAGGTGGAGAAGGGCTCGCGCGCCGACTCGTACAACAACTTCCAGGGCCGTTACGCGATCCGCCACGCGTGGGCGGGCAAGATCGCGTGTGAGCAGCCGATCCGCGGGCGCTGGGGCGGGCCGCCAGGGGAGTCGTGGAACAATCCGGCGCCGCAAGCGGCGAAGGACCTAGCCTTCGCGACGCGCGGGAAGATCGAGCTGCAGCGGGTGGTGCGCGAGGACGTGCCGGAGCTGGGCCTGATGATGGCCGCCGCGGACGATCGGCCGCCGCGGCCGGTCGAGGAGGCGGCGCCGACGCCGGCGCCTGCGGCGGAGAAGAGCGCCGCGCCGGCGCCTCAAGGGTGCGCGTGCCAGACGAGCGAGACCCAGGGATCCTTGGCGGCGCTGGTGTTGCTGCTCGTGCCGTGGATCCGCCGGCGACGCGCGCGCGCGAGCGGCTGAGCCGCGCTAGTTGATCGCGTACGGGGTCGAGAGGGTGAAGGGCGCGATCGCAGCGTCGATGGTGTCGCCGCGCTTGGTGACCATCTGATAGGAGCCCTGCATGGTGCCGAAGGGGGTGCGCAGCGGACAGAACGAGGTGTACTTGAAGCTCTCGCCGGGGGGCAGCACCGGCTGCACGCCGATGACTCCGGGGCCGCGCACCTCGTCGACCTTGCCGTTGGCGTCGGTGATCACCCAGTGGCGGCTGAGGAGTTGGACGGTCTCGGCGCCGGTGTTGGTGATCTCGATCGTGTAGCTGAAGAACCAGTGGTGGTCCTGCGGGCGCGAGTGATCGGGCGAGTAGCTCGAGGCCACGTGGACGCGGATGCCTTGGGTTGTCGCCTCAGAGGAGCTGGACACGGACGCCTGCATATCAGGCCGCCGGGGTTTCGGCTATTGGCGCGGCCTCGGCGGGGCGCGCTACATGCACGCGAGCGCCTGCTCTTCGCAGCCAGGCGGGTTGGGCGAGATGAGGCTGAGGGCGAAGCAGGAGATGCAGCCGGGGTCCATCGGATCCTCGCAGTAGCCGCCGCTGAGGCACTGCTGGCCGATACAGAGGCCGAGGGCGATCGCCTTCTGGCCCTCCTCGGGCGGGAGACCCATGACGCACTCCTGGAAGCAGGCGAGGTCGAACATGACGGCGCAGAGGCCGATGCAGGTGAGGGCGTCGCGGCAGGTCTGGGTCGGCGGCGGCTCGGTGGTGCTGGTGCTCGGATCGCCGGTGGTCTCGGGCGCCGTGGTCGATGTGGAGGTCGATGTGGAGGTCGATGTCGATGTGGAGGTCGAGGTCGAGGTCGAGGTCGCGCTGTCGTCGTCGAGCAGCAGATCGGAGTTGCAGGCGCCCAATAAGAGGGTAGAGGCGCTGAGGAGCGCCCGTAGCGCAGGGGTGAGCGACCGCATCGGCGCGAGCATAACAGGGTCGACCTGCGCGCGGGGCCGCGGCCGGATAGCGCGATCTTGACGCCGCCGCTATGCTGCGCGCCGCTCCGTCGAGCCTTTTGGGAATTCTTGCCGAGGGATTATGTCCGACTCCGAGATCCACCGCCGTATCGCCGAAATCATCCGCAACGACCGGATCGTGCTCTTTATGAAGGGGACCCGGTTTCAGCCGCAGTGCGGCTTCTCGGCGACCGTCGTCGAGCTGCTCGACGGCCTGGTGCCTGAGTACGCGACCGTGAACGTGCTGGCCGACCCGGCGCTGCGCGACGGGATCAAGGAGTTCTCATCGTGGCCGACGATCCCGCAGCTCTACGTCGACGGGGCCTTCGTCGGCGGCTGCGACATCGTCCGCGAGATGCACGCGAATGGGGAGCTGCGGCAGGCGCTGAAGGTGGACACGACGCCGACCGAGCCGCCGACGATCACCATCACGGGGCGGGCGGCGCAGATGTTTCGCGAGGCGGCAGAGGGCGAATCTGAGCCGGCGATCCGCGTGAGGATCAGCGCGCGCTACCACCACGATCTGGCCTTCGAGCCGCCTGAGCCGGGTGATGTGGTGGTGCTGCACGAGGGGATCCGCTTCGTCTTCGACCCGATGAGCGCCGTGCGGGCGCGCGGGATGACGATCGACTTCGTGGAGGCGGGCGCGAGCTCGGGCTTCAAGATCGAGAACCCGGGGGCGCCGCCGACGGTGAAGCAGTTGAGCGCGCGTGAGGTGCAGGCGAAGCGCGAGCGCGGCGAGCAGCTCTTGCTTATCGACGTGCGCACGCCCGCGGAGCGCGAGCTCGCGGCGATCCGCGGGGCGAGGCCGCTCGACGACGCGCTGCAAGCCGAGCTGCAGGGGCTCGATCGCAAGGCGCCGCTGGTGTTCGTCTGCCACCACGGGATGCGCAGCCAGCGGGCGGCGGAGTACTTCCTCGCGCAGGGTTTTGTGGACGTGTCGAACCTGATCGGTGGCATCGACGCGTGGTCGTTGGAGGTCGATCCAGAGGTGCCTCGTTACTGAGCCGAGCTGCCGCTCGGTGACGTTTTGGGGCCTCTGGCGGCGATCTTTCGGGGGCGTGGCTAGTCGCTGGCCTTGACCCGGGGCCGGCCGCTGGCTAGCGTTCTGCGCGATGAGCACCCGGCGAGCCCCGAAGAAGATGACGATCCGCGGCCTCGGCTTGGCCGCGTTGGCGGCGATGATGGTGGCCTCGATCACCGCCTGCGGGGCGCCCTGCGAGCGCCTGAGCTCCTACGTGTGCGACGGCGGCGACGCGGACTATTGCGCGCGCGCGGCCGGCTTCGTCGATGAGCAGCTCGTGGGGGTCGGCGGGGTGAAGCTGACCGGCGAGCTGCGTGAAGAGACCTGCTCGATCATCCTCGGCAACGTCGAGCTGAGCAACGCGTACCGCCACAAGGCCAAGGAGAAGCTGCTCGGGGTGCCTTATTTTGAGGTGGCGAAGAACCGCAAGCCCGAGGGTGATGAGAGCAAGGGCGACAACAAGGGCGAGGGCAAGACGAAGTAGCGGCGCGCTGTAGCCCTGCTCTCCGCCGGAGAATTGGCGGGGTGTTGGCGGCGCGCGCGGCGGAGCGGCGGCGGCTATCATCGCGCGATGATCCGCTCGCACCTCCGATCTCTACGCGCTTGTGTCTTCGCTGCGGCCGCGCTGTCGCTCGGCTCCGCTTGTTCGGGTGATGACGGGGGCAGCGCGACCGCGAGCAGCACGGGGGAGAGCAGCAGCAGCGCCGGCGGGACGGAGAGCACGAGCGCGGGCACGGAGACCGTCGGCGAGAGCGAGTCGACGAGCGAGTCGACGACCGGGGAGGCGACCGAGCGCGAGGGCTGCGAGGGCGCGAAGCTGCTGATCAACCCGGAGGACCCGGCGCTGCCCGGGCCGTGGCCGGTGGGAGCGCGGACGGTGACGATCGCGGAGCGGACGACGGAGATCTGGTACCCAGCCAAGCCAGGCAGCGCGGCCGGGGTGGAGCCGGAGGTGTATGACATCCGCCTGCACTTGCCGCCGGAGGAGCAGGGCAAGATCCCCGACGACGCGGCGCCCTGGCAGGCCTGTGGTTGTTACCGTGACCTGCCCCTTGATACAGATCATGGGCCGTACCCGGTGATCGTGTTTATCCACGGGACGGCGGGCTTTCGCACGCAGTCGCTGACGTTTATGACCCACTGGGCGTCGCGTGGCTTCGTGGTGGTGTCGTCCGACCACACGGGGATCACCCTGGCGGACGTGCTGGGGGGGAACTTCGGCGCAGATCAGTCCGGCGACGCGGCGAAGGTGCTGGACGCGTTGGCGGCGCCGAGCGGCGAGACGGCGTTCCTCGCGGGTCACATCGATCTGGCGCGCGTGGGGATGTCCGGGCACAGCGCGGGCGGCTCGGCGATCGCGGGCTTCGGCGGGCGGCCTGGGGTGCAGGTGCTGGCGCCCATGGCGGCGGGCGGCGCTTCGCCCGGGGCGGCGCTGAAGTCGACGCTGGTGCTCGGCGGCATGGTGGACAAGATCGTCGCGTACGGCTCGCAGCAGAGCGGCTACGCGAGCGCGGCGCCGCGCAAGCGCTTGGTCGGGCTGAGCGCGGCGGGGCACCTGGCGTTCTCCGATCTGTGCGTGCTCGGGGCCGATCAGGGCGGGATCTTGCAGATCGCGCTGGACTACGGGGTGAACGTGCCGCCGCTGCTGATCCCGCTGGCGAAGGACGGGTGCGCCCCCGAGAACCTGTCCGCAGAGGAAGGTTTTGCGATCACCCAGGCGGCCTCGTCGGCGGCGTTTGAAGAGACGCTGCACTGCGACGACGCGATGACGGCGGCGCTCGCGGGGCTGCCGGCGCGGTACCCGGCGATCGGGGAGTTTCAAGAGGCGCTGTGACGCGCTGTCTGGAAGGACAGGTCAGCCAAGCAGCGCGATGTGCTGCCAGCAGGCGGCGATGAGCTGGCGGTCGCGGGTCCACAGCTCGGCGGCCTCCTCGCAGTAACCACCGCCGGCGACGCGCGAGCGGACGGTCAGGAGGTAGTGATCGTCCGGGCGGGCGGCGGCGAGGGGGAGCTGGCTGTAGAGCTGGGCGGCGAAGGCGACCGAGGCCATCGGCCGGGGCTCGGTCATGCGGGCCATCGCGGCCGGCGGCGCGGCGTCGAGCAGGGCGATCGCGGCGGGCTCGTCGAGCAGCAGCGGCTCGCGGAAGCGCAGCCAGAGGCCGATCTCGGCGATAGGGGCGCCCGAGAGGGGGCGAGCCCCGTGGGCGAAGCGGTACTCGAGGTGGCTGGCGAAGACAGGGGTGGGCGCGCCTTCGAACGGGGTGATGGCGTCGGGGTCACGCGCCGCGGGGGGCTCGGCGGGGGCCCAGGAGAGCTGGCCGGGGCGGTCGCGGGCGAAGGTGGCGGACGCGGTGGCGATGACGCCGCCTGCGCCGTCGATCCGGGCGGTGGTGTGGGTGACGGCGTGGCCGCTGCGCTGGGGCTCGACGGTGAGCTGGGCGTCGCCGACGGCGGGGGCGCAGAAGTGCACGGTGAACCACCGGAGGGGGCGGCTGGGGCCCTGGTCGACCTCTGCCATGGCGCGGGCCAGGGCGCCCGCGACGACGCCGCCGTAGGCGCCGCGGCCTTGATACCAATCTTCGGTGAAGCGGAGCGCGCCGCGCGGTGAGCCGCTGTCGCGCTGCCAGGTGGTCGCTCGGACGAAGGGGTGGGGCATACGAGGCGCTCAATACATCGAGACGAGGATGTGGCCGCTCTCGCGCGGGTCGGCGGGCTCGACGGGGATCTGGACGCGGAACACCGAGCCCTCGCCGATCCTGCTGTCGAGGTTGATCTCGCCGCCGAGCAGCTCGGCGTAGTGCTTGGCGAGCGCGAGGCCGAGGCCGAGGCCGCCGTAGCTGCGGGTGGAGGAGTCGTCGGCCTGGCTGAAGGGCTTAAAGAGGCGCTCCATGGTCTCGTGGCCGATGCCGATGCCGGTGTCGGTGACGGAGAAGCAGAAGTAGCGGCGATCGCCTTGGACGACGGGATCGACGCGCAGCTCGATGCGCCCGTCCTTGGTGAACTTGCAGGCGTTGCTCAGGAGGTTGAAGAGCAGGCGGCGCAGCTTGGTCCGGTCGGTCTTGATGTAGCCGAGGTCGCGGCCGTACTTGAGCTTGATCGTGTTGTTGCCCTTGCGCGCGAGCGGCAGCGCGGCGTCGCCGAGCGACTCGATGAGCTCGCTGACCTGGAAGATCTCGAGCTGCACCTCGAGCTTGCCCGCTTCGATCCGGGTGAGGTCGAGGACGTCGTCGATGATGGTGAGCAGGTGCTGGGCCGAGGCGAGCACGTCGCGCTGATCTTGGAGGTGCTGCGGGCCCTCGCCGCGCTGGACGGCCTCCTCGGTGAGCAGCTCGGTGAGGCCGATGATCGCGTTGAGCGGGGTGCGGAGCTCGTGGCTGACGTTAGCGAGGAAGGCGCTCTTGGTGCGGCTGGCCTCGAGCGCTTGCTCCTCGGCGAGGCGTCGATCATTGACCTCGCGCTGGAGGGCGCGGTTGGTCGCCTGCAAGGCGATGAGCCGCGACTCGGCGTCGCGCTCGAGCTCGGCGCGCTCCCTCCGGAGGCGGGCCGCGAGCTGGCGCTGCTCTTCGAGCTCTTCGCCGAGCCGCTCGGGGTCGAGGGCGGGCGCCCCAGCGGGCCGGAGCAGCGCCGCTGCGAGCAGGACTAGCGCCGAGGCGGCGAGGACCGCGAGGGTGATGGCGGCCGCGGCGCCGGCGAGCACGAGGGCGCCGGTTAGGATGAGGACCGCGAGCGCGGGAGCAGCGGCGCGTAGCCGCGAGCGTGCGGTGGTCTTCATGGCCGGGGCGGATCGTAGCAGCCCGCGGCGCAGGCGTAGAGGCCAGCGCCGCGGGCCAAGGGGCCGCGCGCGGTTCCGCGCGGGTCGGCTACAGGTTGTCGACGAGGAGCTGATACTGGCCGGTGGTGTTGCCGACGTTGGTGATCAGCATGTACACCGGCTGGCCGTTGCTGCCGTAGTCGACGCCCTCGACGCCGCCCGCGCCGGCGGAGTTGATCACGCCGATGTTCTTGCCCTCGAGGTCGTAGAACTCGATCTTGGCGTCGTCGTCGAAGTCCGGGGTGACCTGGACGAGGAAGTTGCCGACGGGGAGGTCGAGGCGGAAGAGGTCGACGTCGCCGATCTTGTCGAAGAAGCGGGTGAGGATGGTCTTGGCCTTGACGATCTCGTCGTCTTGGTCGAGGCCGGTGTCGATGAGGCCCGCGCAGGCGAACTGGTCGTCACCGACCGGCAAGCAGAGGCCCTTGGCGCCCTCGTCGCGGCAGTCGTTGGCCTTGCTGAAGTCGCAGACCTGGGTGCAGTGGTTGAAGGTGCCGAGCAGGCAGCTCCCAGAGTTGCACTCGGTGCCGTCCTTGCACGACTCGCCATAAGCCTTGCCGCCGCCGCAGGAGAAGCCGTCGCCGGAGAAGCCCTCGTTGCACTTGCACGAGTAGCCGCCGTCATTGTTGGTGCAGGTGGCGTTGGGGGCGCACTTGTTGGAGCCGTCGGTGCACTCGTCGACGTCCTTGCAGGACATGCCGTTGCCCTTGTAGCCGGTGTTGCAGGTGCAGGTGTACGAGCCGGGGGTGTTGGCGCAGATCGCGTCGGCGTCGCAGGAGTTCTGGCCTGTGGCGCACTCGTCGACGTCGGTGCAGGTCTTGCCGTCGCCCTTGAAGCCGTCGGCGCACGAGCAGGTGCCGTCGCTCGAGCAGTCGGCGTTGGGGTCGCAGACGAGGCAGGGGTCTTCGCCCGAGGAGGTCGAGGTCGAGGTCTCGGTGCTGCTGGCGCTTGGATCGGTGGTCGAGGCGCCGGTGGTGGTGCCGTTGCTCTCGCTGTTGGTCTCTTCGCCGGCGGTGGCCGACACCGCGGGGGTGTCGTCGCCGCTGCAGGCGAGCAGGAGGGCGAAGGGGAGGAGGGCTGAGATGGCCGCGTTACGCATGGTTAGGTTCCTTCTTGGAGTCGGCCGGGTGCGCGAAATCCGCGCCCGGCGGTGAGGGGGCGGAAACTACCAGGGGTCAGCAGGCGCGACAATGAACAAGTACGAGAACGCGCCGGCCGTGGCGTGACTCCGCGCTCGGCCTGACGCACACTCGCCGCCGTGATGACGGAGACGACAGCGGCGGAGAGAGCGTGGGATCTGGTGGTTTTTGGGGCGACGGGGTTCGTCGGCCGGTTGATCGCGGAGTACCTGGCCCGCCACGCGCCTGCGGGGCTGCGGGTGGCCCTGGCCGGGCGCAGCGAGGAGAAATTGCGGGCGCTGCGGGCCCAGGTCGAGCGCGAGGACTTTGGGGTGATCGTCGCGGACGTCGACGCGCCGTCGACGCTGGCGGCGATGGCCCGCGCGGCGAAGGTCGTGATGACGACGGTGGGTCCGTACGTGCGCTGGGGGGAGGCGGTGGTGCAGGCGTGCGTCGCCGGCGGCGCCCATTACCTCGATCTCACCGGCGAGCCGGCGTATGTCGGGCGGATCGCCCAAAACTACCACGAGGCGGCGCGGGCCCGCGGGGTGGCGATCGTACCGTGCTGCGGCTTCGACTCGATCCCGCCAGATCTGGGCGCGTACTTCACGGTGCTCCAGCTGCCCGAGGGGGCGGCGGTGACGGTGACCGGGACGATGACCGGGCGTGGTTCGCCCTCGGGCGGGACGGTGGCCTCGGCGCTGGGGGTGATCGCAGACGCGAAGAACCGGGACGCGCGCCAGGTAGACGCGGTCGCGGGGGCCCAACGGCTGGTGCGCGGCGGGAGGGTGAAGGTCCGATATGACCGCGAGGCCAGGTTGTGGGTGGCGCCGCTGCCGACGATCGATCCGGCGATCGTGCGCCGCAGCGCCCGGTTGGTCGAGCGCTATGGGCCTGATTTTTCGTATCAGCACCAGGTCGGCTTCCCGAGCTTGGCGGCGATGGTGGGGGCCGGGATCGGGGTGGGGGCGATCGCGGCGCTGGCGCAGCTCGGCGCGGGCCGCCGCTGGCTCGGGCGGCTGCGCCCGCAAGGCGAGGGGCCGAGCGCGGAGGTGCGAGCGCGCTCATGGTTCCGCATGCGCTTCGTCGGCGTCGGCGGCGGGGTGCGGGTGGTGACCGAGATGAACGGCGGCGACCCCGGCTACGACGAGACGGCGAAGATGTTCAGCGAGGCGGCGCTGTGCTTGGCGCTCGGCGAGTCGCGACCCGAGGGCGGGGTGCTGACGCCGGTCGCGGCCGTCGGCGACGCGCTGCTGCTGCGCCTCGAGGCGGCGGGGCTGGGCATGCGGGTGGTCGAGCGCGGGCCCGCGTGAGCCGACGAGACGAGCGCGCCCGCGGCCGAGGTGCGGCGCGGGCGCGGTGTCGTGGTTGAGGAGCGCGGCGATCAGCCGGGCTTGCAGTAGTACTCGACGTCGAGGAGCTGGACCTCCTTGAGCTGCGCGCAGTAGCTGCCGCACAGCTCGATCGCGCTGTACTGGTCGTCGGTGTAGACCCAGCCGTCCTCGGTGAGGCAGTCGGTGACCTTCGGGACGATGCCGTCGCCGATCAGGACCTTGGTGTTCTGCGGGAAGATCGGCGGCTCGTCGAGGCCGACGACGCAGCTCAGCGCGTCCTTGGCGATCAGCTCGAGGGCCTCCTTGAGCTCGATCTCGTTGTTGGCGGCGTAGAACTTCTCGGTCGGGTCATCCTTGGGCTTGCCGCCGAGCAGGGCGATCTCGTTCATCTTGTCGTAGGGGACGATGTTGTCGGGGTTGCCGTCCTGCATGCCCCCGGTGTTCAGCTTCGAGATGTCGATGCCGATCTGGTAGGTGAAGATGTTGTCCTGGGTGCGGGCGTTCTCGACGATGGTGTGCACCGCCATGTCGTAGCTCTCGAAGCGCTGGGTGTTGTTGGCGGCGTCCATGCGGCAGTTGGGGGCGCCGTCGGTGATGTTGAAGATCACCCGCGGGAACTTGGGGTCGAAGGTCTTGAGGTGGTTGATCGCGGTGATCAGGCCCGAGGAGGCCGGCGTGCCGCCAGCGATCGCGCCGGCGCCAGCGTTGGCGGGCGGCATGACCGCGAGGATCGCGTCCTTGTTGCTGGGGGCGACGGCGACCTCGGGGTTAGGCTCGACGAGGCAGGCCATGGGGTCGTAGGAGGCCTTGGCGTTCTTCGAGGGGAAGAGCACGAGGCCGAAGTCGAGCTGGCTGTCGAAGTTGTCGAGGATGAACGAGACGACCGTGTAGAGGCTGAACCAGCGGGTCACCGTCTCGGTGTTGGCGTCGGCGTCGTGGTCCCACTTGTTGGCGACCATCGAGCCCGACTTGTCGACCAAGAGCGCGACCTTGGGGGTGAGCGGCTCGAGCTGGACCATGATCTCGTTGCACTTGTCGGCGCCGCAGGCGTTGGAGCACTCGTCGTTGTCGACGTCGTTGGCGTCGTCGCAGAGCTCCGCGCCGTCGAAGACCATGCCGTCGCCGCAGTAGGGGCCGATCTGGCCGCACCCAGGCATGCAGCCGTTGTAGCCGCCGTCGTTGACCCCGTCGTCGCAGACCTCGCCGTCGTCGATCTGGCCGTTGCCGCAGGGCGGACCGCTCGTGTCGGTGTCGGTGTCGGTGTCGGTGGCGCTGTCGGTGTCGGTGGCGCTGTCGGTGATCGAGACCTGCGAGGTGTCAGACTCGGTCGCGAGGGTCGCGCTCATCGAGTCGGTGCCGGCGGTGTCGGTGTTGGAGTTGGAGTTGGAGTTGGAGTTCGAGTTCGAGTCGGTGTCCGTCGCCGAGTCGGTGACCGTGATCGTGTTGGACTCGCTGTTGGTCTGCGAGGCGATGCCGCAGTCCTCGCCCTGCTGCCAGGCGAAGCCGTCGTCGAGGCAGGTCGTCTTGCAACCCGACGAGAGCGCGATCATTGTTGATATACAAACGAAAATGCCAGATGTCTTCCCCATGCGCCGATCGTATGCAGGACGGCGGCGGCAGGACAAGGCGATAGAGGGCGTGGATGCGCCCGCGTCGCAGCGGCGTCGCGGCCGCGCGCCTCACCGCGGTGGATCGTCAGCGCGATCGTCAGCGCGTGGGCGCGCGAGCATCGATCGCGTGAGCCGCTGGGCCGGCGCCTTCGCCTGGCGGGGACTCCTGACGGCCGTCTGCGTGCACGGCGAAGCGGCCGCGCGCGCGCGCGTGTGCGGGCTCGTCGTCGGCCCAGGGCCAGCGGCCGAAGGCGCCGCTGCGGTAGTCTTCGAAGGCGCGAGCGAGCTCTTCGCGGGTGTTCATGACGAAGGGGCCCTGCTGCGCGACAGGCTCGCCGATCGGGCGGCCTTGCAGGAGCAGCAGCTCGCTCGCGGCGGCGCCGTTCACCAGCGTCACGGCGGCGTCGGAGCGGAGCTGGACGGCGACGGGCGGGCGGAGCGGGCGCCCATCGATCTGGGCGCCCGCTCCGGCGAAGTAGTAGAGGACTCGGTTGAGCCCGGCGGCGGCGGCGGGGATGACGACGCTCGCGCTCGGCGCGGCCCTGAGGGTGGCGATGACGACGCTCGCGCCCTCGCGTGCGGCCCACGAGGCGGGCGGCGGCCTCGGCGGGGTCATGCCGTCGAAGAGCGCGCCGGTGACCACGACGACCTCGACCGGCCGCGCCGCGGCGTCGAGGAGCGCGCGCCTGGGGATCTCTGTCCTCCAGGACATCTGAAAATGCGGCGCGGCGAGCTTGCTCGCGCGCGGCAGGTTGAGCCAGAGCTGGAAGAGCTCGAGCGGGTTGTCGGCGTCCTGGCGGAGCAGCGGGAAGACCTCGCTGTGCTCGATGCCGCGGCCGGCGGTCATCCATTGGACGTCGCCCTCGCCGAAGCGCGCGGTCGCGCCGAGGGAGTCGGAGTGATCGATGAAGCCGCGGCGGGCGAGCGTGACCGTCTCAAAGCCGCGGTGAGGGTGGCGCGGGAAGCCCGGGAGCGCGCGGCCGTGGTACATGCGCCAGCCGCCGATGCCCTCAAAGTCCATACCGAGCTGGCGACCCGCGAGGGAGGCGGCGGGGCCCATGGCGGCGTCGCCCGCTGGGTAGTCATCGAGGTGGTGAACGCAGAAGAGGAAGGGGTCGAGGGTGGGCCACGGCGGGCGGCCGAGGGGGACTGTCGCGAGGATCGATGACATGTGCGCCTCCAAACCACGTCCACCGTCGCTCTCGATGTGACGCGCTCACACTATGTGCCGAGTCGCCGACGATGGCGAGGCGCAGTGAGGCGCGGCGTCGCCCCATCGACGGGGGGAGCGCCGGCCGCACGGAGAGATCTCGGCGGCCCGCGAAGGGTGGCCATCGGCCGCCGCGTGGCGTTCAGGTGCGCCGCAGATAGGCGCGGGTGAGGTACTCGCCGACCATCCGCTCGGCGTTGAAGTAGGAGCCGTTGATGGCGATCGCGTTGCGCATGATCGCCGCCCACGCGCTCGGATCGCGGCGATGTAGCGGCAGGATCTCCTCGTCGAGCAGGCGGTAGAGCTGCGCCGCGTCGGCGTCGTTGGCGGCCTCGCCGTGGTGATGGGTGGGGTCGATCGACCAGCCGGTGTACGACTCGATGTGCCCCTCCACCCACCAGCCGTCGAGCACGCTGAGGCTGGGGACGCCGTTGTGCGCGGCCTTCATGCCGCTGGTCCCGGAGGCCTCGAGGGGGGCCATGGGGGTGTTGAGCCAGAGGTCGACGCCGCTGACCATCTCGAGGCCGAGGCGCATGTTGTAGCCGGGTAGGAAGGCGATCCGGAGGTTCGGCGCGAGCTCAGGCGCGAGCTTGTGGATCGCCTCGATGAGGTGCTTGCCCTCGTAGTCGCGGGGGTGCGACTTGCCCGCGAAGATGATCTGGAGCGTGCCCCAGCGGCTGGCGATGTCGGCGAGGCGGCGTGGGTCGCGGAGCAGCAGCAGCGGGCGCTTGTAGCTGGTGGCCCGGCGGGCGAAGCCGATCGTGAAGAGATCGTTGGAGAGGCCGTAGCCGTGGCGGTTGACCTCGTCGATCAGCGCGGCCTTGGCGGCGGCGTGGGCGGCGGTGATCTCGCCGAGCGGGATGCTCTGGGCGAGCCGCAAGGCGTAGTTGTGGTGGCGCCAGTGGGGGATGTGACGATCGAAGAGCTCAGCGAAGGGCTTCGCGGTCCAGGTGACGGAGTGCACGCCGTTGGTGATCGCGTGGATCTCTCGCCCAGGGAACATGCCGCGGGTGACCTCGCCGTGGCGCTGGGCGACGCCGTTGACGAAGCCGGAGAGCTCGAGGCCGAGCAGGCTCATGTTGAGCTCGGCGGTGGTGAGGCCGGGCAGGCGCGAGTAGAGGGCCATCCACTCGGCGCCCAAGACCTCGGTCGCGAGGGCGCGTGAGAAGCGATCGTGGCCGGCTGGCACGGGGGTGTGAGTGGTGAAGACGCAGCGGGCGCGTACTTCGGTGATCGCGGCGGCGAGCGCCTCGGGGGCCGCGGCGGCGCCGCCCTCGTCGGCGAGGCGATCGCCGAGGAGGTCGAGCGCGAGCAGGGCGGCGTGCCCTTCGTTCATGTGGAATCGATCGGCGGCGAAGCCGAGCGCGCGCAGGGCCCGCTGGCCGCCCATGCCGAGGATGGTCTCCTGGGCGAGGCGGTAGCGCTCGTCGCCGAGGTAGAGGCTGTCCGTGAGCGTACGATCCTGGGCAGCGTTGCCCTCAACGTCGGCGTCGAGCAGGTAGACGGGGACGAGGTGGCCGTCGACGCCCTCGACGTTGTAGCGCCAAACGCGGAGGGTGACGGTGCGGCCCTCGATCTCGACCTGGACGCGCACGTCGGTGCACTTCAAGTGCTGCTCTGGCCACCAATGGACGTCGGACTCGACCTGCTTGCCGTGATCGATCGACTGGACGAAGTAGCCCTTGCGATAGAGCAGCGAGACGCCGACCATCTCGACGCCGAGATCCGCGGCGGAGCGGAGGATGTCGCCCGCGAGCATGCCGAGGCCGCCGCTGTAGGTGGGGATCTCGTTGGCGAGGCCGAACTCCATGCAGAAGTAGGCGATCTTCGGGCTGGGAGTGCTCTTGAGCGGGTACATCGGGGCGCGGATCATGATGCCGCCACGGAAGGATCGTCAAGCCGGAAGTCGCGCCGCAGATCACCATCCGCGCTCATGTGCTCGCGGCGCCGCTGCGTTAGTTTGATGCAATGCGCGGCCAAACGCGGCACGATCGGCCGGTGACTGCGGGATCGATCGGGCTCATCCTCTCCGGCGGCGGCGCCCGCGGCGCGTACGAGGCCGGGGTGTTGACGTACATCGCCGACGCGCTGCCGGAGCTGCTGAGCCGCGTCCGCGTGATCACTGGCTCGAGCGTGGGCGCGGTGAACACGATCTATCTGGCGTCGCGCGGGCTGAGCCCGGAGTCGACGCACGAGCTGGCGGGGCTGTGGCGCGGCCTGAAGATCGACGAGAGCTTGTCGTTGTCGTCGTTTCAAGCGCTGAAGATGCTGGGCGCGGCGCCGCTGCGGCTGCTGCGGATCGGCCTGCGCTCGCCCGCGACGGGGCTGCTCGACGCGAAGGGGCTGTGGCGGCGGGTGAGCAGCAGCATCGACTGGAGCCGGGTGCACCGCCACGTGCAAGGCGGGCGCTTCGACGCGATCGCGATCGCGGGGACTGACATCAGCACGGGCGACACGCACCTCTTCGTCGACGGCGCGCCGGGCGTGTGCCCGTCGACGCCGACGCGGATCTCAGAGTTCGTGGCGGTGCCGTCGCGGCTGAGCCTGCGGCACGTGCTGGCCTCCGCGGCGATCCCGTTGCTCTTCTCGCCGGTGCAGATCGGTGATCGTTGGTACATGGACGGCGGGGTGCGCCACAACACGCCGCTGTCGCCGGCGCTGCACTTGGGGGCGCAGTCGCTGCTGATCGTGACAGTCGGCGGGATGCGGGCGCCCGCCGCCTTCTCGGGGTTCCCGGGGATCGGGCAGATCGTCGGCAAGCTGCTCGACTCGATCTTCTTGGATCGGGTGAACTTCGACCTCGACCGGCTGGCGCGGATCAACGACATCGTGCGCGCGGCGACCTCGATGGGCGAGCGCGAGACGGAGCGCTTCCGCGACGCGCTTGGGGCGCTGGGGCGGCCTCGCTACCGGGAGGTGCCGTTCGCGGCGGTGCATCCGCACGTGGACATCGGCGCGGTCGCGGCGGATGTGGTGCGCGGCTCGGGGTCGGTGTCTTCGTTCTCGTTCGTGCGGGTGCTCAGCGCGCTCTTCGAGGACGACGCGGGCACCTCGGGCGACGCGGCGTCGTTCTTGTTCTTCGACGGATCGTTCGCGGAGCGCTTGATCGCGCTCGGCCGCGCCGACGCGGCGCAGGCGCACGCGGAGCTGGCGGCGCTGTAGGGCGCTGGTCGCGGCGTCCGGCTGTGCGGGCGCTGCGAGGGGCGGTATGATGGCGGAGTCCTGCGCGCCTTGATCGTCACCAGCGCGCGGGAGCGAGCTCCTAGTATGAAAAGTTACTCGACCTGCATCTATCTTGCGCCGCTGGCGTGGGCGCTCTCGGCGTGCTCCTTCAACGCGGGCGGCCTCGGCCAAGACGGCTCCGACAGCGCGTCGTCGACCAGCGACGCGAGCGCGACGACGAGCGCGGGCGAGACCGAGACGAGCGGCGACCCGAGCACGAGCGCGCCGACGAGCACGAGCACGAGCACGTCGACCTCGGGCGAGCCGACGACGAGCACGACGGGGCCGACGCCGGGCTGCGGGAACGGCGTGATCGACGGCGATGAGGCGTGCGATGACGGCGAGAACAACGGGCCAGGCAAGCTGTGCAAGGCGGACTGCACGCTGAATTTCTGCGGCGACGGCGACGTGAGCCCGCAAGAGGGCTGCGACGACGGCAACATGATCGACGGCGACGGCTGCTCGGCGGCGTGCGCGTCGGAGGCGTGCGGCGACGGGGAGGTGCAGGAGCCCGAGCAGTGCGATGACGGCAATACGGTCGACGACGACGGCTGCACCAACGAGTGCAAGGACCCGGCCTGCGGCGACGGGATCAAGCAGATGGGGGAGGCGTGCGACGCCGGGCAGATGAACAGCGACTCGGCGGCGTGTACGTCGACGTGCGCGCTCGCGGAGTGCGGCGACGGGCTGCTCCAAGACGGGGTCGAGGAGTGCGACCAGGGGGAGATGAACGCCGACGCTGGTGCTTGTACGTCGCAGTGCGCGTGGGCGAAGTGCGGCGACGGCCTCGTACAGGCCGGCGTAGAGCAGTGCGACGACGGTAACTCTCAGAGCGACGACGGCTGCTCGGCGATGTGCGAGCACGAGGGGCTGCGGGTGTTCGTGAGCTCGTCTGTCCACAAGGGCGACTTGGGCGGGTTGGCCGGCGCGGACGGTCTGTGCCAAGAGCTGGCGGACAAGGCGGGGCTCGAGGGCGACTGGATGGCGTGGCTCAGCGACGGGCTCGAGGGGCCCGCGGACCGCTTCGTGACGAAGGGAGGGCCGCAGAAGTACCTGCGCACCGACGACGTGCTGATCGCGGGGAGCTGGGCGGCGCTGATCGACGGCAACTTGGACGCGCCGATCAACCGCGACGAGAACGGCAACACCCCCGGCAACCCGGCGCACGTGTGGACCAACACGAAGGTGAACGGCACGGTGAATTCGTTTACAGGCAACTGCACCGGCTGGATCTTCGGCGGCGGCGGCGTGAAGGGGCGGCGGGGGAAGCGCGACGATGCGGGCACCAAGTGGACCGACGACGGCGACGACAACTGCAACGCGGATCGGCGGCTGTACTGCTTCGAACAGTAGGTCTTAGCCTAAATTATGAAGTGATCTCATAGAGATAGCAGAGCGCAGGATCGCGTCTCCATTATCTCTCCAGCGCGCGGAGCGCAGCTTCACCGGCGCCCGCGTGGCGGTCGATATAACGCGCGGCCATCTGGGCCCCGATTCGATCGAGTGCAGAGCGAAGAGGTCAGACGGACGTGCGACAGCGCGACGCCAAATTGCAGGTGGCGGCATCGAGAATCAGGTCCGCGATGAGCAAGCCTTCGACGCCGTAGGGCTGGAAGCAGAGCAGCGATCCGTCGGGGTTCGCCACCGCGGAGGTGGTACCCGAGTCTGCACTGGCGCAGTTCACTGAGGCGAAGTAGCAGGTGTTTTCGGCGGCGCGGCACAGCATCGCCTTCTCGTGGAAGCTGTTTTGAGGATCGGCAAAGCCGCTCGGGATGGGGCTACCCGGCTCGGCGAGATGTCGGTGTGGATGGAACACCACCTGGGCGCCGCGCCGGGCGGCCCACCGCACCGTCTCCGGATAGCGCCAGCCCTCGTGGCAGATCACGATGCCGAAGGTGAGCGGGCCGACGGTGAACAGGCGCCGCTCGCTTCCCAAGGCCGGATAGAGCGCCTCCTCGGAAGGATCGAGTTGGCACTTGTCCTGCCAGCCGGCAAACGTGCCGTCGGGCGTGAACACAGCCGCCGAGATCTGGAGGCCGCCGTCGGTGACCCGCTCGGTGCCTAGAATCACCGCGATGTTTGCGGCCTTCGCCGCGACGCCCACCTGAGCCCAAGCGTGCTCGAGAAACACTGGGTCCGGAGGTGGCGCTGGCACATTGGGCCATCGGTAGCCGGGGACGAAGCACTCCGGGAAGCACACGACGAGCGCGTTCGCTGCTCCGGCCTCAGCGATGGCAGCGAGAGCGAGCTGCAGCGCTTCGTCGCGCGTCTCTGGTATGCGCAGGTTTGCCAGTGCGATGCGGATGTTGGCCATGCAGTGCGTAGTGACCGATCGGCGCGGCAGATTGTCGGCCTCGGTCTCGGCGGAGCGACGGTGCCGCACCCCACGTCGAGCACCGCGCTCGGCGGACTCGGTCATCGGGTGAGTCGCCGCACGACGTAGGTCGCCTCACGACCGCGGGCGGAGATCGTCCGTTCGGCGATCGTCTCGCTCGACAGTGCCGCCGCGGCGATCAAAGCGTCGAGGTGCGCCACATCGCCTGTCGAACCGAAGAACAGCAGCACGACACCGCCCGGGCGCAGACGATCGCCGACCTCGGCCATGAACCGGCCGAGGGTGGCGTAGTTCTCGTCGGCGAACGCCAACTCCAGGACGTCTCGCGCGGCGAACCACCTGAACGGTGGGTCGATGACGATCACGTCGAAGTCGCCCTCCACGGCAGAGAACACGTCCGACTCGCGGCACTCGACACGTCCGGCCAGCCCGTTCACCGCGGCGTTCGCTGCTGTGGCGACGACCGCGTGCGGGTTGAGGTCGACGGCGACGACCTGATCGGTGATCTGCGCGGCGAGCAGGGCGTTCGCCCCCGCACCGCACCCCATGTCGAGCACGCGGTGACCGGGCTGCACGTGGCGTCGCACCTCCTCGCCCAGCATTTCGGAGGTCGGCGTCGGGCCGAACACCATGGCAGGGACGTGCAGGCGCAAGCCCATGTACTCGACGTCCACGTCACCTCGGGCATGAAGCTCGGCCGACGCGTCCTCGTGCCAACTCCGCAGCTCCTCGATCCGCTCCGGTGGCAGCGTCGGCCGGTACTCGCTCACATCGGCGACCGTACCCGCCCCACCACCGGCCGAACAGCGCCAACCCGAAGCGCTGCCGGGTACTGGGCGTGCGTTGTGTGCTCGCAGGAGGGGCCTGGGAGGCTGATTTCTCCGCCTTTCGGGCACTCCGCAGGCTGCCTCGCAGGACTCTTGTGTGACAGCACATATTTTTTTCAGATAGAGATCTCTCCGTCCGGGGAGCGGCAAGGGGCTGCCGCACGGGAATCCCGGTGGCTTGCGGCGAAAGGCGAGCGCGTTCAAGGGGTTAGCAAGCTATCCGGGACTGCTTCGAGCAGTAGGGCTGGGATCGACGACGCGCGTCGTCGCCGCCTAGCGCTCAGGCGGGAGGAGGCGGTCGAGGCCGGGTTTAAAGAAGCGGCGCTCGGCGCCGCCGTCTGGTCGTCGGACGTGCAACCATGTGAAGAACCCAGCAGCCTCGATGGCGTCGATGACGGCCGCTTCGCCGCCGATGGGGTGGTGGATCCAGCCGACCTGCGGGGCGCTGGCGGCGCGATCTTTCTCGGCCTGGGCGGCCCAGCGGGCGTCGAAGGTGTAGCGGGCGACGCGGCCCGCGGGATCCGAGAGCCGGTGCAAGGTCGCCTTAACGGGGTCGCGGGCGTGCTCGACGACGTAGAGCCAGAAGTGGCCGAGGAAGCGGCGGGAGGCCTCTAAGTGGGCCTTGGAGAGGGTGACGGGGATCCTGTCCCAAGGGCCATCAAGGCCGACGACTCGGATGTATCGCGCCCCCGGGGCGCCGATCTCGCCGGACTGGACGTCGTAGGCGGGGTGGCCGAGGGGCATGCGCTCGGGGCTGCGGCCGGCGCCGCGCTCGTGCGCGACGACGCGGGCGACGGCCGCTTCGATGACCGCGAGGTCGAGCGGCGGCGCGGCGCCTTGGAGCTGAAGGGCGATGATCCGCTCGTGCGCGGCGCCGACGGCGATCGGGCGCTGGGGCGCGGGGGCGGCGGTCGGCGCGGAGGGGAGCTCTGGGTCGGTGTGGTCGTCGTCGCCGCGGCGGCGAGGGACGCGGCGGAGGTCGAGGACGCCTCGCATGTCTGAAGGGTCAGCTCTTAAGAGAGCCTCGAGGTGCGCTGGATCGAGGCTGGGATCGCCGAGGATCCGCCGGATCGCGGCGACGATCTGGACGACGACGGTGTCCCAGTGATCGCCGCTGATGTAGACGACACCGGCGGCGACGTCGGCGAAGACCGGGACCTCCTCGCGGCCGAGCTCGCGATCGTCGCGGACGAGCTCTAGGGTGGTGACGAGGCGATCACAGGCGCAGATCTCGAGGGAGGCGAGGCGGCTGAGATCGGTGGCGTCGCCGGCGCCGAGCAGGCGGCGCAGGCCGGCGAGCAGCGCGGGGTGGCGGAGAGTGGCGGTGATCTGGGCGCAGAAGGCTTGTTTGTCGTGGCTGCCCGATCGGGCAGGCTCCTCGGCGAGGCGCTCGCGGACGTCGCGCGAGAGGCGGCGGATCGACGCGCGGGCGAGGAGCTCGTCGCTGACGCGGGGGTGGACGTGCGCGAGGCCGGCGGCGCTGAGGCGATCGCCGAACCAGGGGGCGTCGGCGACCCAGAGCTCGGCGGCGGCGAGGAGGCGGCCGTCGTCGGCGGGCACGGGGAGATCGAGGGGCGCGGGGGCGTCGCCCGCGAGATCGTCGAAGCGGCGGAGGAGGCGGAGGACGAGCGCGAGCTGGTCGGCGGGTAAGGGGGCGCCGTGGTGTTGATCGCGGAGCTCGCAGAGGAGCGCGAGCACGTCGCCTTGGCTGACGCTTTGGCGGCGGCCGAGGCGATCGAGGCCGCCGCGGGCGTCGCCTTCGCCGGGCACGTAGGCGCGTCGATCACCGAAGAGCTCGGCGATCGGCACGGCGAAGGCGTGGGCGGGCCTCCAGAGGCGCTGGCGCGCGGGATCCCAGACGCAGGGGCGGGCGGCGGCGCGGGCGTGGAGCTGGTCGAGCAGGGGCGGATCCCAGGGGGCCTCGGGATCGCCGAGGTAGGCGTAGATCGCGGGGGCCTCGTGGTGGAGGATGTCTTTTAGGGAAGGTTCGTCCGGGCGCGCGGGCGCGCGGGCGGCCAGGAGCTCGTCGCAGCGCTGGATGAGATGATCCAGGACGAGCAGCGGGGGCGGCGCGGCGTCGAGGCCGAGGTCGCGGAGCAGCTCGGGGCTGAGAGGGAGCAGCGCGGCGGGGCAGGCGAGCAGGGGGGCCTGGGTGGCGAGGAGCGGGCGGTGCTGGGGCAGGTAGAGGTGGCCAGGGGCGTAGAGGGCGGCCTGGCCGCGGCGCTCGCCAGGGAGCCAGACGCGCGCGCGGAGGTCGGCGGCGAGCTGCTGGGCCTCCTCGGGGGCTTCGCGGCGGAGCGTGGGCCAGCGGCCGGAGAGGTGGGCGAGCAGGGCGAGCAGGCCAGGGGTGGCGGCGTCGAGGTCGTGGGCGGCGGCGGCGATGAGGGCGTCGACGCGCTCCAGGAGGCCGCGTGGGCGGGGTTCGCCGCGGATCCCGAGCCAGGCGAAGAGCTCGCGCCAGCGGGCGAGATCGTCGCTGTAAAAGGCGAGGTCGGGGGCGTCGGCGAGCTCGGAGAAGATGTCGGAGGGGCGGGGCGGGCGGCCCTCGCTGGGGCGGCCTTGCATGTCTTCAAAGATGTCGTCGACGTCGGGCTCGTCGTCGTCGCGGGCCGGGTCGGTGGGGGCGGCCTCGGGCGGGGGGCTGAGGTCGCAGAGCTCGTGGGCGGGGTGGAGGTGGCCGTCGCGGCCGAGGATGAGGGGGGCGGCGCGGAGCTCGGCGCTGAGCTGAGGATCGGCGCTGGCGAGGGTTTTGCGGCCGGGGTGGTCGCGCAGCCAACGCAGGGCTTCGCGCTGGTCTTCGCGCGAGAGGGCGGGGTAGGCGGGCAGCAGGCGCTCGCGGACGAAGGCGGCGAAGGTGAGGGGGGCGGCGCCGAGGCGCTCCAAGAAGGGGCGCCAGCGGCCGTCGGGGCCGGGGTCGAGGAGGCGGAGCTGCAGGTCCGGGCGCGCGGGCGGGGCGAAGCCGGCGGGGAGGTAGACGCCGGGCGCGCGGGCGGCGATCGGCGCGAAGAGATCTCTGTCTTTAGAGACACTTTGATCTGTCTCGTGGGCCAGAGGACGGAAGAGCGGGAGCTGGGCGAGCGCGCGGCAGGTGGGCTCGTCGTAGGCGTCGAGCCAGGTGGGGGCGGCGAGGGCGTCGAGCAGGGCGGCGCGGGTGATCGCGTCGACGGGGAGCTGGGCGAGGGCGCGGGCGACGTCGGGCTCGGCGAGGCAGGCGGCGAGGCTGTGAGGGCCGAAGGGGGTGATCGGGGCGCCGTGGCGCTCTTGGAGCTCGCGGAGGGCGTGGATCAGCTCGGGGGAGCCGCTGAGGAGCGGGACGCCGAGGGCGTCGAGGGCGGCCCGTAGGGCGGGCGCGAGGGGGTCGGGCGGGATGAGGAGCGGGGTGCGGCGGCCGGCGGCGGCGTGCAGGCGGCCGAATTGGTCGGGGAGCAGGGCGAGCCCTTCGATCTCGGGGGCGTGGGCGGGGGGGATCCGCTGGGCGAGGAAGCGGATGACGCGGAGGTGCCAGGCGGGATCGAGGCGGCGATGGAGCGGCTCTTCGCGGCTGTCGGGGCGCAAGGTGAGGGCGAGGCGCGCGAGGAGCTGGGTGGGGCCCATCTCGTGGAGATCGGCGGCGGCGTGGGGCTGGAGGCGGGTGCCTGCTTGCACGCCGGGGTCGATGAAGAGGCCCCGCGCGTCGGCGAAGAGCTCGCGGGCGGGCTCGTCGGCGAGGTAGAGGGGGCCGGCGGCGCCGAAGGTGCGGAGGTGGCCGTCGCTGGTGAGGGCGAGGGGCAGGCCGGCGAGCTCGTCCTTGCGATCAGAGATGCAGAACTGGAGGAGGTCGACGACGTGGGAGCGCTCGCGCAGGCTGGCGAGCGGGGCCTGGGCGAGGGGTTCGCCGGCGGCGGGGTGCTGACGCAGCCAGGCGCGCAGCTCGGCGGGTTTGTGGCGCGGCGGGCGGAGATCGACGGCTTCAGCGCCCTTGGCGAGGCGGGCGGGCAGCTCGGGGTCGGGGAGGGTGAGGCCGTCGTCGCGGAGGGCCTCTTGGAGATCTTCGCCCCATAAGGGCGGCGGGAGGCGGGTGAGGGCGAGGGGTTGCCAGTCGATCGTCGGGCCGGTGCGGGTGCGGATCAGGGGGAGGTGGGCGAGGCGCTCGGTGAGGGCGCGGGCGAAGACGCCCCATAGCTCGCCGTCACGGCCGCGGAGGTCGGGCCATAAGGCGTAAAAATTGGTGATGGCGCGGGCGGCGATCTCGGGGGCGAGCGCTTCGATCGCGGCGGCGGCGGCGCGTGGGACGGCGTGGGCGAGCAGGGCGCGGTTCCAGGCGACGCGGACGCGATCGGCGGCGCCATAGGCGGCGGCGTCGGCGGAGATCTGGCGGCGCGAGGAGTCGAGGTCGAAGCAGGCGTTGAGGTGGAGGGGGACGGTGTTGGTCTGATCCGGGAGGTGGAAGGTGCAAAAGACCCTGCCGTGCTGGCGGGCGATCCGCAGCAGGTCGCCCTCGGTCGCTTCGCCGTCGCCTCGCTCCTCGAGGCGGATCGCGGCGCCGGCCCAGGGGATGGCGCGCTCGCCGAGGTCGAGCATCTCTTCGTTGAGGCGGAGCAGCTCGCCATACGTGTCGGCGAAGAGGCCGGCGCTGAGCTGCCAGGGGCGGCGCTCGACGCCGCGAGGGCCGCGGGCCTCGATGTGATGGCGGTAGGTGACGTGGGCGAGATCCTCGGGGTCGGCGCGCCACATCGGTAGGAGCTCGCGGAGATCGCCGGCGACGGCGGCGTCGGTGACGGCGCGGGCGGCCTGGAGCTCGCCGAGGTTGAGGGTGCTGAGGCTGATGAGCTCGCGCGGTCGGCCGTCTGCGTCGATCTCGGCGGCCTCGAGGCGGTGCACGCTGCGGGCGAAGAGCAGGAGCTCGTCGCCGAATTCCCAGAGGTCGCGGAGGATCGGCTCGATGTGCTCGCGGCCGAAGGGATCGCCGCAGATCTCGCTGCTCGCCGCGAGCGCGGGGGTGCGGGCGGGCAGGCGGAAGATGGTGCCAGGGTGCTCCTCGGCGCCCGGGGCGAGGCCAGCGGCGCAGAAGGTGGAGATCCAAGCGGGGGCCTCGCGCCAGAGGTCGGCGAGGCGCCAGCGGCGGCCAGGGGGCTCGCCTGGGGCGGCGACGGCGCTGCGGTGAGGATCAAAACAGATGACCCAAGGGCCAGAGACGAAGCTGGGGTGATCGGTGACGTTGTAGACGGTGTTGAAGCCGAGGCCGAAGCGGCCGGTCTTGGGGCCGAGCTCGGACTTGGAGCTCTCGCCGATCCGCCGGATCGCGCGCAGGTCGGCGTCGGTGAAGCGCTGGTCGCTGGCGAAGAGGAGGGCGCGGCCGAGCAGGCGGGCGAGGCGCGGGTCGGCGGCCTGGGCGGTCGCGTCGCGGTCGTCCCAGAGCACGCGCAGCCAGCTCGCGCCGGCGTCGTCGGCGTTTTGCAGGATCTCCTTAATGATGCCGATGCTGCGCGGGTAGGAGCGGATCAGGCCGCGGAGGCGCACGGTGAGGCGCTCCTCCTGGCCAAATTGCTCGCCGTGGTCAGGGGGCAGGCTGGCAGGGTCGTGCATCGGCGGGCTCCGGGTGCGGGTGGGGCCGCTCGATCGCCGCCGCCATGGGAGGCGGCGAGTACGGCCGGTGGGGCGAGGGGCTCAGCCCTTCTCGATGCAGCGCTCGATCAGCTTGCGCGACATGCCAGTGAACTTGCAGAGGCGGTCGATGCGCTCGTCGCCGTAGGCGAGGTTGATGACCATGAGGTCGAGGTCGAGGATCTTGGTGAGGCTGGCGTGGCGCGCGGCGACCAGCGCAGCGTCGCCGAGCTCGCGCTGGAGCAGGTGCTCAGCCTCGGTGCGGAGGAAGGAGATCACGGCCTCGACGTAGTGCGGCGGCACGCCGACGCGCACGTGGGTGAGGCCGATCTTCCAGCGATCGCTGAAGTAGCCGTCGCCGTAGTCGCCGGCGAAGAGCTGCGTCATCCAGCGGCCGTGCGTCGCCTTGAGCGCGTCGACGCGGCCCTCGATCAGCCTGGCGGTCTCGGGGCGGGCGAGGAGTTTTTCATAAAATGCGTCGGTGATCGCGGGGCCGTGGGCGGCGAAGACCGGGGCGAGGGCGCGCAGGTTCTCGATGTCCGGGTCGCCAAAGTCGATAAAGGCCTTGAGTTCGGAGAAGACGTCGTTCTTGCTGATCATCGGGGGTGCTCCTGGGGAGGGGATCGGGGACAGCGCCGCTATGCGCGCGCCAGGGCGGCGCGGCGCTAGGGCGCCTACGTTCAGCTCAATCAATTAACCAACCAACCAATCAATGCACAGAGTCGCGCCCTCAGCGGCGCGGCTGCGTGACTGTCGACGCGGCGACGGCCGATCCGGCGCCTTCGCGTCGTCGGCGGCGGAGCGCGGCCTCTGTGGCGGTGGACCGCGGGGGTCGACTCAGGAGACCAACCGGGCGATCTCTTTGGCGGCGCGCGAGATGTCGAGGAAGATCAGGCCGAGCTTCGCCGACTCGGCGGCGAGCACGGTGAGGACCGCCTCGGGGCCGCAGCGGGTGAGGATGGTGAAGCCCTCGCTGCCCTTAATCATCACGAGGGTGAAGTTGCCGCGGCCGAGCTCGCGGACGATCCGCTCGCTCATGCCGAGCAGCGCCGCCGACATCGCGCCGACGCGGTCGTCTTCGATGTCGGCGGGGAGGGCAGAGGCGATCAGGAGGCCGTCATTGTCGACGACCGCGGCCGCTTCGATGTCCGGGGTGGTCGACGCGAGGGTCTTGAGGAGCTTGGAGATCTGTTCTGAACGGCTCATGTTCCGGTCCTTCCCTGAGGGGCGCGGCGGCCGCGGCGGCGCCGCTACCAGTAGCCGCGCGCGCCCTCGGCCTTCGCCCAAGAGATCGTGACCATCATAAGTGTCGGCCGGATTGGATACAAGCAGAATGTGATATTAGGCGAACCGGCGACGTCGGCGGTTGGGGTCCGCGCATTTTAGCTCCGCGCGCAATCAGCGAGCGCGAGCCTGACCATGCCCAGACGGGCGCTGGCGCGGTCGAGGGCGATAAAGAGGCAGCGCGGGGGCTCGCTCGAGATCGGCCGCAGGATGTAGAGATGCTGTCGAGTTGTTATGATAATGTCATCGAGGTCGACGAGGGCCTCGTTCGCGGCGATCTTGAGCTGGTGCCACACGAGGTCGAGGTCCAGCGGCTCGCCGCGGGCGCCGAGGCAGCCGCCGGTGTGCCCGTCGAAGACGGCGGCGGAGAGGGCGCCGTCGATCGCCATGGCCCGGTCGATCAGCGCGAGAGCGGCGATCTCGGGGTCTCCAGGGGGCGGCTCGGCGCTGACCAGGGCCAGCTTCGGGCGCTCCTTGGTCAACTCGAGCAGCTCCGGCGGGGCGACCTCCTCCGGCATAAAGAGGATGTGTCCGCTATAGGCGCGGGTCTCGGGGCTGAAGATCACGGTGGGCGCAGGAAATGCACATATGGTGGCGATCTTGCCAGCGATCCACGCGCGGGTCAGCTCCCGCAGCGGGCTGGCGTCGATGATCCCCCATTCGACGAGGACTTCGGCGAATGAGCGGCCTGTCTCCGTACACTCCTCAATGACTGCCTTAACGTCATCTTTGGTGATCGAGGGCTCTGATGCGAGCATCGCGGCGAGCGTGCCTGGTTCGTCCGAGACGTGCGCCCAGGCGATTCGGCCGCCGTGCAGCATGATCCTGCCAGCGCGGCTGCCAGAGCGGACGATGAGATCTCCGCCGGGGCTCTGCCGGGCCTCCGTGAACGCGCGGTGCAGCTTTCCTTCCGCCGAGGTGGTGCGGATGACCCGCTCGGCGACGCGCAGGCGGGCGAGCACCTCCTCCGCTTGGTAGGGTTTGGTGATGAAGTCGTCGGCGCCGGACTGAAAGGCGAGGGTGATGTCGCGCTGCTTGTTGCGGACGCTCAATATCGCGATGTATGTGTAATCGGGGCGAGCCTGCGCGCGGACGCGTCGGCAGAGATCGAGGCCGTCGAGCTCGGGCATCATCCAGTCGAGGAAGAGGATCCGCGGGGCGTCGTCGCGGCGGGCGATCTGCCAGGCAGCGGCGCCGTCGTGGACGATCTGGCAGGTGTGGCCGGCGCGCTCCAGCAGCGAGGCGAGGATGGTGGCGGAGATCGGATCGTCGTCGGCGATGAGGACTTGCATGCGAGCTACACCGCGGGTCTTTCTGCGATTGAGGCTACCATGGGGGCTGTGCGCAGGGCGAGAGGTCTGGTCATGAGGACGTTCGTGGGAGGGGTCATCATGGAGGCGGCGTGATGCGTGCTGGGATCGAAGTTGCCTGGAATTATTGCACGTGTGGTGATTTGTGTATCTCGCGTGAATCGCCGCTGGAGGAGGTCAGCCGGTTGCGCAGACGTAGTCTGCTGTATACGGGTGTGCGTGGGTGTGATCATCCGGGCGGGCCGGCGAGGAGGAGCGCGAGGGTGACGGCGTTGTTGCCGAGGTGGACGAGGACGGCGGTCCAGAGGCGGCCAGTGCGGGCGTAGACGCGGGCGAAGCAGTAGGCGAGCCAGAGGTAGACGACGAAGCCGGCGAGGTGTCCGTGGATCACGGCGAAGGCGACGGCGGCGCTGAGGTGCGCGGCGAGGGGGGTGGCGTAGACGTAGAGGCGGCGAAAGAGCAGGCCGCGGAGCAGCAGCTCCTCGGCGAGCGGGGCGGCGACGATGGCAGAGGCGATCAGGAGGAGCAGCTCGGGGCGCAGCCCGAGACCTCCGCCGGTGATCTCGAGGATCGGCGCCTGCTCGACCACGGGGGCGCCGAGCTGGGCCATGAGGGCGCCGATCACAGAGGAGCCGAGCAGGGCGAGCGCGGTGTGGAGGAGGAGCTCGAGCAGCGCGCGCAGCAGGCCGGGCCGTCGGTGTGGAGGTAGGATCGGCGGGGTCGCGGCGTCGTCGAGGCGGCGCGCGGCGGCGGCGTAGATCGCGGCGCTGACGAGCAGGGCGAGGGGAGAGTAGAGGAAGGTGAGGCCGCGTAGGGCGCCGCTGCGGCCGTCGGGGAGGATGTTGGTGCCGATCAGGATCCCGAGCAGGACGAGGCCGAGCAAGACGGAGATCGCGGCGAGTAAGAGCTCGCGGACGACGACCGCAGGATCGGCGGAGGGCGAGGCGCTCACCGTCGGAGTGTGCGGGGCGACGGGCGCGACCGGCAAGCTCCGCGTCGCGACGCGCGTGCCCAAAACGAGGTGCGGGGCGGCGTGGCGAGGTGTCGAAGGCGGACGGGTGTGCGAGCAGCGCGCGTTGTACGCCGCCCGGGGGCTGATCTTTGGGCTTGCAAGCGGGCGGCGGCGCGGTTAGGTTTTGCGCCCCCGAAAAAGGGAAAACGCCTGGGACGGTGGCCGAGTGGCTGAAGGCACAGGTTTGCTAAACCTGCACAGGGGAAACCCTGTCGGGGGTTCGAATCCCCCCCGTTCCGCTGAGAGAGCGCCCGCCCGCGAAGGGGTCGGCGCTCTCTCCTTTTGTCGCGGCTTCGCTGGTCGTCCGGCCCGCTCACTGCGGGTTGATGACCTCGAGGCGGAGGCCGCCTGGGTAGGCGTAGGAGGTGGCGCCCGAGTAGCCGAGGCCGATGATGCCGAAGGGCTCGGCGCTGGCGGCGAAGTGGGCGCCTTCGGCGACCTGCACGTCGGCGACCTGGTAGGCGCCGACGTTGAAATAGCCGCCGACGACGGCGCCGTCGAGGAGGATGTCCGGGCCGCCGAGGGGGCGGATCACCTGGACGTAGTGGGTGGGGTAGTTGGTGCCGGTGACGAAGGCGTAGGCGCGGAGGAATTGTTCGACGGGGACCATCTGGTACATGGAGGGGTCGCCGGTGCCGGCGCCGCCGGCTTGGCCCTCGAGGTACTGGACAGGCAGGATCGGGCCGTCGGCGCTCCAGGTGACGCTCTGGCCGTGGGGCATGATGAGGTCGTAGTACTGGCCGCGATCGAGCTTGATCGGGAAATTCGGCTGGAGCGGGCTGGTGGCGATGGTGACGCCGTCGGCGCCCGAGAAGACGCGCCAACGGTGCTTCTCGGCCCCGCGCGGGGGCGATCGTACGCCGACGTACTTCTCGCCCCAGACGTCGAGCGGGAGCATCTGCTCCTCGACGTGATCGCAGAAGCTGACGCCGGCGGGGATGTTGACGCACTCGACGGCGGAGACGACCCAGATCGGCTGGTCGGCGGTGAGGGCGGTGCCGGAGAGATCGGCGAGATCGACGGCGCGCACCTGCAAGGTGTCGAAGCGATCCATCTTGATAGAGCCTGTCTGTCCGGCCAGGACCGCAGGGACACCTTGGCCGGCGATGGTGTCGGCGGTGGGGGTCCACTGGATGGTGGTGCCGTCGACGGCGGCGATGACGTTGAAGTAGCCGGCGTTGCCGGCGAGCGAGGCCTTGTAGCTGGCGAGGATGTAGTGCTGGCGCAGGGCGTGCTCAGGGAAGAGCATGGAGGCGTCGTTGGTGAAATTTTGGCCGAGGGGGGAGTGCTGGTAGGCGACGATGGGGATCGAGCTGTCGACGCGGTAGGCGCCGCCGATGCGCAGGCGCGAGGCCTTGTCGATCGCGGGGGCGCTCATCAAGAAGGTGTGGGCGGCGCCCGGCGGGAGCATCAAGAGGGGCTCCTCGGGCTGCTCGTCGTGGGAGCCGGGGGGCGTGTAGTAGAGCTGGACGGCGGCGGTGCGGGTGGTGGAGGTGTTACCGACGACGATCGAGTCGCCAGGCGGGTTGTTGTTAAAATTGTCCATGCGGTTGCCGAAGAAGGAGCAGCCGACGGAGCTGATCTCGGCCTTGACGAGCTCGCAGAGGGGGAGACAGGCGCCGTCGCTGCACGCGTCGTCGGGGCCGCAGGAGGTCGGCGGGAGCCAGCTTAGGCCGTCCTCGGCGCAGAGCTGGCGGCTGTCTTCGCCGAGGCACTGGCCTTGGCCGGGGGCGCAGAGCTGCGGGGCGCAGGCGCCGTCGATGCATATCTGTCCTTGGGGACAGTCGACGGTGATCTCGCCCTGGCAGTCGTCGGCGCAGAGGAGCAGGCCGCCGCCGTCGCAGGCGCCGAGCGGGGCGCCGGGCTCGCAGAGGCAGGGGGCGTCGGTGGTCGCGGCGGTGTCGGTGGGGTCGGTGGCGTCGGTGGCGGTAGCGACGGTCGTGGCGGTGGTGATCGCGTCGGTGGACTCGGAGGCGGCGGTGTCGGTCGACGCGGTTGAGGTCGAAGTTGAAGTTGAGGTCGAAGTTGAAGTTGAGGTCGACGTGGAGGTCGTCGGGTCGCCGGCGGTCGTGGCGGAGGTGGCGGCGTCGTCGCCGGCGCAGGCGGCCGCGATCGCGCTGTGCAGGAGGAGGGGCGTGATCGAGCGGCGGCGGGGGGACATCGGTGTAGTTTTCCGGGGGCGGCGAGCGGACGCAAGGAAGCGGGCGAAGCTGCGCGTTCGGCCGCTTCGCCCGCTCTTGGCGATCACGCGAGGCCAGGGCGCTGGGGCCCGGCCTCGTGGTGGTTATTGCGGGTTGATCTCCTTGAGCTGGAGGCCGCCGGGGTAGGCGTAGGAGGTGGCGTTGGAGTAGCCGACGCCGACGATGCCGAAGGGCTGGGTGCTCTCGGCGAAGTGCGAGCCGAGGCTGATGCTCCAGTCGGCGACCTCGTAGGCGCCGACGGTGTAGTAGCCGGTGACGGTGACGCCGTCGACGGTGACGGCGGCGCCGCCGGCCTGGCGGATGATCTGGACGTAGTTGAGCGGGTAGTTGCCGGTGCCGGTCGCGAAGGCGTAGCTGGGCAGGAACTGCTCGACGGGGATCATCTGGTACATGGCGGGGTCGCCGGTGTTGGCGCCGCAGGTCTGGCTCTCGAGGTACTGCACCGGCATGAACGGCTTGTCGCTCTTGAAGACGAAGCGGGTGCTGTTGTTGACGACGATGTCCTTAAACTGGCCCTTCTTGGCGAGCACGATCGGGGTGCCGGGCTGCGCGGGCTCGGTGGTGATCGTGATGTTGTCCTCGCCGGCGAAGATCCGCCAGTGGTGCTTCTCGGTGCCGCGCTTGGGCGAGGGGGCGCCGACGTACTCCTTACCCCAGTAGTCGAGGGGCAGCATCATGTCCTCGACGTGGTCGCAGTAGAGGCAGGAGTTGTTGGGCACGTTGGTGCACTCGGTGGCGCCGACGACCCAGATCGGCTTGTCGGCCTCGATGATGGTGCCGGAGATGTCGAGGCTGTTGGCGACGCGCACTTGCAGGGTGTCGGCGCGGTTCAGGGTGACCTGGCCGGTGGCGTTGGCGGCGACCGCGGGCACGCCGGTGCCGGCGAGGGTGGCGATCGGCGGGGTCCACTTGACGACGGTGTTCGGCTGGATCGCGATGACGTTGAAGTAGCTGGGGTAGCTGCCGAGGGCGTCGCGCCAGGAGGCGACCACGTAGTTCTGCTTGAGCGCGTAGTCAGGCAGGAGCATGGAGGCGTCGTTGGTGAAGATCTGGCCGAGCGGGCTGTGCTGGTAGGCGATCACCGGGAGGTTGGACTGCACCCGGTAGGAGCCGCCGACGCGCAGGCGCGAGACCTTGTCGATGGTGGCCTCGGTGAGGGTGAAGGTGGTGGTGCCGCCAGGGGGGATGTTGACGGCGGCGCCCTGCGCCTGCTCGGTGTTGGAGTTGGTGGGGGTGCGGTAGAGCTGCACCGAGACGGTCTTGGTCTTCGAGATGTTGCCGACGACGATGCTGTCGTTCTCGTTGGCGTAGAAGTTGTCCATCCGGTTGGCGGTGAAGGAGCAGCCGATCGAGCTCGGGTTGAGCTGGACGAGGTCGCAGAGGGGGAGGCAGCTGCCGGCGTTACAGCCCTCGGTGTTGCCGCAGTTGACCGGGGGGAGCCAGGCGAGGCCGTCGTTCGAGCAGGTCTGGGTCTTTTCGGCGTCGAGGCAGGTCTTCTCGTTGGGGGTGCAGAGCAGGTCGACGCAGGCGCCGTCGATGCAGGCCTGGCCGCCGTCGCAGTCGGTGGGCTCCCAGGCGAGGCCGTCGACGGAGCAGGTCTCGACGGTGTCGTTGTCGGCGCACTGGGTGGCGCCGGGGGCGCAGATCTGGTCGACGCAGGCGCCGCCTGAACAGGACTGGCCATCGGGACAGGCCTCGGTGACGTAGCTCTTGCAGTCGTCGGCGCAGATCTCGACGCCGCCGTCGACGCACTGGCCGCTGGGCTGGCCGGCCTCGCAGATGCAGTCGGGGCCGGTGGTGGGCTCGGTGGTGCTGGGATCCGTGGTGGTGGGATCCGTGGAGGTGATCGGGCCGCTGGTGGCGGTGGTGTCGGTGTCGGTCTCGCCGCTGGAGGTGGTGCTGGTGCTGTCCGTGCCGCCCATGGTGCCGCCCATGGTCGTGGTGCTGTCCGTGCTGGCGGTGGTGCCGGAGGTGGTGCCGTTGCTGGTGCTCGGGCCGACGCTGGGGTCGATGGTGTCGGTGGCGACGGTGTCGGTGCCGGCGGTGTCGTCGCCGGAGCAGGCGACGAGGCCGAGGGTCAAAAGGGTTAAGCCGGTGGCTGCGGTAAGGGTGCGAGGCAGGGCGCTGGTCATCCAGAGATGGAACCAGAGCGCGATGACTTGAGCAATCTACTAGGATCGCGCATGTCGCGGCTCGCCGTAGACGCCCACGAGGCGGTCGCTCGGTAGAGCGGCCGCCTCGCGCGAGGTGGACGGTGTTAATCGCGCCTACTGCGGGTTGATGACGGCGAGCTTGAGGCCGCCGGGGTAGGCGTAGGAGGTGGCGTCGGAGTAGCCGACGCCGACGATGCCGAAGGCCTGCTCGCTCTCGGCGAAGTGGGAGCCGAGGTTGATCTTCCAGTCGGCGACCTCGTAGTTGCCGATGGTGTAGTAGCCGGTGACGACGACGCCGTCGACGGTGACGTCTGCGCCGCCCTTCTGGCGGATGATCTGGACGTAGTTGAGCGGGTAGTTGCCGGTGCCGGTGGCGAAGGCGTAGGACGGCAAAAATTGCTCGACGGGGATCATCTGGTACATGGCGGGGTCGCCGGTGCCCGCGCCGCAGGTCTGGCTCTCGAGGTACTGCACCGGCATGAAGGGCTGGTCGCTCTTGAAGACGAAGGCGACCGAGTTCGGGATCACGATGTCCTTAAACTGGCCCTTCTTGGCGAGCACGATCGGGGTGCCGGGCTGGGCGGGCTCGGTGGTGACGGTGGTGTTGTCCTCGCCGGCGAAGATCCGCCAGTGGTGCTTCTCGTTGCCGCGCTTGGGCGAGGGGGCGCCGACGTACTCCTTACCCCAGTAGTCGAGGGGCAGCATCATGTCCTCGACGTGGTCGCAGTAGAGGCAGGAGCTGTTGGGCACGTTGGTGCACTCGGTGGCGCCGACGACCCAGATCGGCTTGTCGGCCTCGATGATGGTGCCGGAGATGTCGAGGTTGTTGGCGACGCGCACTTGAAGGGTGTCGGCGCGGTTCATGGTGACCTGGCCGGTGGCGTTGGCGGCGACCGCGGGCACGCCGGCGCCGGCGTTGGTGGCGATCGGCGGGGTCCACTTGACGGTGGTGCCCGGCTGGGTCGCGACGACGTTGAAGTAGCTGGGGTAGCTGCCGAGGGCGTCGCGCCAGGAGGCGACGATGTAGTTCTGCTTGAGCGCGTACTCAGGCAGGAGCATCGAGGCGTCGTTGGTGAAGATCTGGCCGAGCGGGCTGTGCTGGTAGGCGATCACCGGGAGGTCGGACTGGATCCGGTAGGAGCCGCCGACGCGCAGCGCGGAGATCTTGTCGATGGTCGCGTTGGTGAGGGTGAAGGTGGTGGTGCCGCCCGGGGGGATGTTGACGGCGGCGCCTTGCGCCTGCTCGACGTTGGAGTTGGTGGGGGTGAGGTAGAGCTGCACCGCGGCGGTCTTGCTCTTGGAGATGTTGCCGACGACGACGGAGTCGTTCTCGTTGCTGTAATAATTGTCCATGCGGTTGGCGATGAACGAGCAGCCGATCGAGCTGGGGTTCTCCTGCACGAGGTCGCAGAGGTTGACGCAGGCGCCGGCGGAGCAGGCCTCTTTGTCGCCGCAGGGGACCGGGGGGAGCCACTCGAGGCCGTCCTCTGAGCAGGTCTGGAGGTTGTTGTCGTCGGCGCAGGCGATCTGGTTGGGGGTGCAGAGCAGGGCGATGCAGGCGCCGTCCTGGCAGACTTGGCCGGCGTCGCAGGGGGCCGGCACGTAGTTGATGCAGTCGTCGGCGCAGACGAGCAGGTCGTCGCCTTCACAGGCGCCCGAGGGCTCGCCGGGGGTGCACACGCAGTCGGGGCCGGTGGTGCTGGTGGTGGGATCGGTGGTCGCGTCGGTGTCGGTGACCGAGGCTTCGCTGGTGGAGGGGTCCGTCTCGCCCGAGCTCGAGGAGCCCATGGTGGCCGTGCCGCTGTTGGTGTCGGTGGTGGTGCCGGCGCTGGTGGTACCGGCGCTGGTGGTGCCGACGCTGGTGCTGCCGGCGGTGGTTGTGCCGGAGTTGGAGGTGACGTCGGTGCCGACGGTGTCGGTGGTGGCGCTGTCGTCACCGGTGCAGGCGGCGAGCATGAGCGCGAGGGTGAGGGGGGCGAGCGGGCGCGTCGGACGATTCATGGGCGCGATAGGAGCACGATCGCGCGCCCGCGGGAAGCGGGAGAGAGGCTCGTGGAACGCGGTAAAACGCACCAGCGGGGCCTCCCCCTGCGAGGCTCCGCTGGTGCGGGTGAAATCGCGCGGGCGGCCGCGAGCGCCTACTGCGGGTTGATGACGGCGAGCTTGAGGCCGCCTGGGTAGGCGTAGGAGGTGACGCCCGTGTAGCCGACGCTGATGATGCCGAAGGGGGTGTCGCTCTCGGCGAAGTGGGAGCCGCTGCTGATCTTCCAATCGGCGACCTCGTACTCGCCGACGGTGTAGTAGCCGGTGACGTTGGCGCCGTCGACCTTGACGTCCGCGCCGCCCTTGGGGCGGATCACTTGCACGTAGTCGGGGTTGTAGCCGGTGCCGGTGGCGAAGGCGTAGGAGCTGAGGAACTGCTCGACGGGGATCATCTGGTACATCGCCGGGTCGCCGGTGCCGGCGCCGCAGTTCTGGCTGGTGAGGTACTGCACCGGCAAGAAGGGCTTGTCGCTCTTGAAGATGAAGGAGACGCCGTGGGCGATCTCGAGGTCCTTGTACTCGCCCTTCTTGGTGAGCACGATCGGGGTGCCGGGCTGGGCCGGCTCGGTGGTGATGGTGGTGTTCTCTTCGCCGGCGAAGACGCGCCAGTAGTGCTTCTCGGAGCTGCGCTTGGGCGAGTGGGCGCCGACGTACTCCTTGCCCCAATAGTCGAGGGGGAGCATCTGCTCCTCCATGTGGTCGCAGTAGAGGCAGCTCAGGTTGGGGACGTTGGAGCACTCGACGGCGCCGACCACCCAGATCGGCTTGTCGGCCTCGACGAAGGTGCCGGAGACGTCGCCGCCGCTGGGGGCGCGCACTTGGAGGGTGTCGAAGCGGCTCATCGTGACCTGGCCGGTCTGGTTGGCGTTGACGGCGGGCACGCCGGCGCCGGCGACGGTGGCGGCCGGCGGGGTCCACTTGACGACGGTGTTGTCCTCGATGGCGATGACGTTGAAGTAGCTGGGGTAGGCGCTGTGCACGTCGCGCCAGGAGGCGATGATGTAGTTCTGCTTGAGCGCGTGCTCGGGGAGCAGCATCGACGCGTCGTTGGTCGCGACCTGGCCGATCGGCGAGTGCTGGTAGGCGATGGTGGGGATGTTGGACTGGACGCGGTAGGAGCCGCCCTTGCGCAGCTGCGAGACCTTGTCCATCGGCGGGTTGGTGAGCGTGAAGGTGGTGGTGCCGCCCGGCGGGATGTTGACGGCGGCGCCTTGGGCTTGCTCGGTGTTGCTGCCGTTGGGGGTGAAGTAGAGCTGGACCTGCGCCGGGGTGCTCTTGGAGATGTTGCCGACGACGACGCTGTCGTTCTGGCTGGCGTTGAAGTTGTCCATCCGGTTGGCGAAGAAGGAGCAGCCGATCGAGCTGGGGTTGCTCTGGATCAGGTCGCAGAGGGGGAGGCAGGCGCCGCTGTCACAGCCCTCGGTGGGGGCGCACGGCACGGGCTCGCCATAGCTCTCGCCCTGGCTGTCGCAGACCTTGTAGCTGTTGGCGTCGTTGCACGACTTGCTGTCGGGGACGCAGAGCTGGCTGGTGCACTCGCCGCCCTTGCAGGTCTGGCCGGCGCCGCAGGGCTTGCCGGTGGTGCCGAGGCAGTCGTCGGCGCAGACTTGGAGGTCGTCGCCTTCACACTCGCCGGTGGGCTCTCCGGGGGTGCAGACGCAGGCCTCGGTGGTGGAGGGATCGGTGGTGGAGGTGGTGGGATCCGTGGAGGGATCGGTGGTGGAGGTGACGCCGGTGTCAGTGGTGGTGGCGTCGGTGGTGGCGCTGGTGCTCGCGTCGGAGTCGGTGCCGGTGCCGGTCTCGGAGGTGGCGGTGGTGGTCGACGAGGCGGTGGTGGTCGACGAGGCGGTGGTGGTCGACGAGGCGGTGGTCGTCGGGTTGTTGCTGGTGTTGGAGGTGTCGGTGCCGGCGCCGTCATCGCCGCTGCACGCGAGCGCGGGGGCGAGGGCGAGCAGGGCGAGGGCGCGGGGCGAGATCATGCCAAGGTGTTGCATGGGCGGATTCGACCATGGTCCGCGCGCCGCGACAAGCGAGGAGTGCAGGTTGGGTCTGTAAAAAAATTGAAGGCGCAGACCCCCACTAGCGGGCGCGGCGCGCCGCTTGGCGGGCTCGGCCCTTGGCTTCGAGGTGGGCGCGTAGACGGCCAGCGCTGCCCGGGAAGAGGGCGGCGAGGCGGGCCATCCAGGCGCGTGAGGGAGGCATGGCGAGCTCGATGGGGCGACGGGGGAGGACGCGGGTGAGGATGGCTTGGGTGACCTCCTCCACGGTGAGCGGCCGCGGGCCGCTGAAGGTGAGCGCGGCCTCGTCGTAGGCGACTTGGAGATCGAGCATGGGGGTCTGCACGGCGTCGGGGCAGAGCACGGTGACGGCGACGCCGCTGGCGGCGAGCTCTTGGGCGAGCGCGAGCGAGAAGCCGCGGACGCCGTGCTTGGCGGCGCTGTAGAGGGCGATGCCAGGGACGGCGGCGATGCCGGCGAGGGAGGCGATGTTGATGATGTGCCCGCTGCGGCGCGGGACCATGTGACGCGCGGCGATCGTGGCGCCGTGGATCACGCCCTTGAGGTTGATGTCGAGGTGCTCGTCGATCTGCGCGGGGTCTTGGTCGAGGATCCAGCCGGGGCGGAGATAGCCGGCGACGTTGAGGTGGAGGTCGATCGCGCCGAAGCGGGCGATCGCGGCGTCGTAGGTGGTGCGCCAGGCCTCGGGATCGCGGACGTCGAGGGCGGCGAGCTCGCTGCGATCGGCGGGCCAGGCGTGATCGTGGGCGCGCGCGCGGAGGCGATCGTGCGCGATGTCGGTGGCGAAGACGCGGTGGCCAGGTTTTTTTAGGAAAGTGTCGGCGAGGTGGGCGCCGATGCCGCTGGCGGCGCCGGTGAGGAAGATCCGCTGGGGAGGAGTGGCCATGGGCGACTTTACTCGGCGGCGGCGGCCGTGACACCATGCGGGGGTGCGTCGAATCGCTGGGTACCTGCTCCTGATCATCTCTGGGTTTATCGCGTATCAGGGCTTCTCGAACGCGCAGCCGGACCCGCACACGGAGGGCCTCGCCCGCGATCTGGTGTGCGCCGGGATCGACGGCTGCTCGCTGAAAGGGGAGCAGTGGAACGCGCGCGAGACGAGCATCACGGCCCGTCGTTACCAATGGGCGACCAGCGCGGGGCCGGTGGTGGTCCGCTGTGAGCGGGAGTACCTGTTCGCGGGCAACTGGGCTTGTACGCGCTCGCAGGGGGAGATCGGGCGCTAACTCGTCGGCCGCGCTGAGGGGGCGGCGAGCAGGGGGAGCAGGCGGTCGGGGCGGTCGGTGACGATGCCGTCGACGCCGAGATCGATGAGGCGACGGAGCTCGGCGGGGTCGTCGATGGTCCAGGCGTGCACGTGCAGGCGGTGGCGGTGGGCGGCCTCGAGGAAGCGCGGGCTGATGACGGTGAGCGGGCCCTGGGTGACCGGGACTTGGAAGGCGTCGTAGGCGGGGCGCGGGTGCGGGAGGCGGAGGCGAGCGGCGAGCCAAAAAGAAAAGACCTCGCGGGCGCCGGCGGAGGTGGCGACGCGGCCGCGGCTGAGGGCGCGGAACTGTTCGACGACGTGGCTGTGCTCGGAGGCGACGAGCACGCGCTCGTGGACGCGGTGGTGGTCGATGAAGGCCCAGACGGCGCGGACGGTGGTCGGGTCGGGGGACTTGATCTCGAGGTTGACGCGGACGTGGGGATCGAGGGCGAGCAGGGACTCTAAGGTGGGGACGACGACACCGGCGCCGCGATGAGGGAAGGTGCGGCCGCCGTCGAGGGTGAAGTTGTAGGCGGCGTCGACGCGCTGGAGCTCAGCGAGGGTGTACTGAAGGACAGGTCCGCGGGCGTCGGTGGTGCGATCGAGGGTGGGGTCGTGGAGGGTGACGAGGGCGCCGTCGCGGGTGCGGTGGAGGTCGGTCTCGATGTGGGTTGCGCCGAGATCGATGGCGTTTTGGAAGGCGAGCAGGGTGTTCTCTGGCCACAAGCCGGCGCCGCCGCGGTGCGCGAAGGCGAGCGGGCGCGGGCCGGCGAGGTAGGGGCGATCCATCGAACGAGGCGGCTAGGCGCCGCTGAACTGGACGCCCTCGAAGACGAGGGAGGGGGCGCGCAGGCTGCTGTAGGGGTAAGGGTCGTCGCCGAGCTGGACGAGGTGGCGGAAGAGATCGGCGAGGTTGCCGGTGACGTTCATCTCGCCGATCGGCGCGCCGATGGCGCCGCCCTCGATGACGTGGCCGCGCAGGCCGAGGGAGAAGTCGCCGGTGGTGGCGTCGCTGTTGCCGCCGAGCCAGGAGGTGACGTAGATCCCGCGATCGGCGGCGCGGAGCAGCTCAGCGAGGGAGGCGGCGCCAGGGGTGACGACGCGGTTGGAGGCGGAGCCGGTGGTGGGCGCCATACCGAGCTTGCGGCCGTAGTAGGTGTCGACGTAGAGGTTTTTTAAGGCGCCGGCCTCGATGATCGGCAGGGGGCGGGCGGAGATCCCCTCGCCGTCGAAGTGGCGCGAGGCGAGGGCGCGGGGGATCAGGGGGTCGTCGTAGATGGTGAGCAGCTCGCCGAAGAGGGGCTGGCCGAGCTTGCCGGCGTAGAAGGAGCGGCCCTGCTGGATCGCGGCGGCGCTGGCGGGGCCGAGCAGGCGGGAGATCAAGGAGACGGCGGCCTGGTGATCGACGACCATGGTGGCGCGTACGCTGGGCAGCTTGGTCGAGCCGAGGCGGGAGAGCGCGCGGGCCTGGGCCTCCTCGGCGACGGCGGCGGGCGGCGGCAGGCCCTGGAGGTAGCGGCCGACGACGTAGTGCGAGCCTTCGGGGCGCTTGTCCTCGCCCTCGCGCACCGTGACGCTGGCAGAGTAGCCGACGTAGGAGCCGTCCCACGCGCCGCGGAAGCCGTTGGAGGAGGCGCTGGCGCCTTCGCTCTCGCTGGTGAAGACGCCGCTCTCGACGGCGATGACGCGCTTGTCGCGGCTGGCGACGCGGTCGAGCTCGGCGCACCACTCGATCCGCTGCTCGCGGCTGAGGCCGGCGAGGGCCGGATCGACGCGGTCGAGCTCGGCGGTGGGGCGACCGGCGAAGAGGGCTGGATCGGGGATCTTGCGGTGTGGATCGGGCTGGAGGGCGCGGGTGAGCTGGACGGCGTCGCGGATGAAGGCGCGCAGGCGCTCGGGGCGGAGGTCGGTGGTGCTGTGGTTGGAGTAGCGACCGTCGACGTAGACGCTGACGCCGAGGCCGCAGGAGGTGCTCTCCTGGACCTTCTCGAGGCGGCCGGCGTGGAAGCCGTGGTCGACGGAGCGGGTGCGAGAGAGGGCGGCCCAGGCGCCATCGGCGCCGGCCTCGCGGGCGAGGGCGACGGCGGCCTCTGCTTGTTGTAGGAGCTCAGACATTTTCACCTCCGACGACCAGCTTGGAGACCAGGGTGGTGGGGATCCCTTGGGAGACGGGGACGCTCTGGCCGTCCTTGCCGCAGGTCCAGCCGCCGAAGTCGAGCTTGGCGTCGTCGGCGACCATGGTGACGTTGCGCAGCGCCTCGGGGCCGTTGCCGATGATGTTGATGTCCTTGATCGGGGCGGTGATCTTGCCGCCCTCGATCAGCCAGCCGTTCTTGATATAAAAGGTGAAGTCGCCGGCGCCGATCTGGACCTGGCCGTTGGTGAAGGTCTCGGCGATAATTCCCCGCTGCACCGAGGCGATGATCTCGTCGCGGCTGTGCGGCCCGCTCTCCATGTAGGTCGAGCGCATGCGCGGCATCGGCATGTGGCGGAAGGACTCGCGGCGGCCGGAGCCGGTGGGCTTGACCTTGTAGTGGCGGGCGGAGATGCCGTCGTGGATGTAGGAGGCGAGCACGCCGTGATCGACGAGCACGGTGCGCTCGCAGGGCACGCCCTCGTCGTCGACGTTGAGGGCGCCGCGCTCGTGCGGCTGGGTGCCGTCGTCGACGATGGTGACGAACTTGGGGGCGACCTCCTTGCCGAGCATGCTGGCGTAGATGCTGGTGCCCTTGCGGTTGAAGTCGGCCTCCATGCCGTGGCCGATGGCCTCGTGGAGGAGGATCCCGCTGGCGCCGGCGGCGAGCACGACGGGCAGCTCGCCCGCGGGGGGGCGGCGGGCCTCAAAGAGGATCATGGTGCGATCGACGGCCTCCTTGGCGAGGAAGCGCAGGCGCTCGTCGGTGTACCACTCGATGCCCTGGCGGGCGGCGACGTTGGCGGAGCCGGCTTGCACCTCGCCGCCCTTGCGAGCGGTGACCATGCACCAGAGGCGGGTCATCGGCCGGCGGTCGGTGAAGACGTTGCCGTGCATGTCGATGAGGAGGATCAGCTCTTCGCTGTCGCCCCAGCTGACGGTGACTTTTTCGACGGCGGGATCTTGGGCGCGGGCGAGGCGATCGAGGCGCTCGACGGGGGGGAGCTTCTCGGCGATCGCGACGTCGGCCCAGGGGCGGGCGAGGGGGTAGTAGTCGCGCTGGCTGCGCGGTGTGAGGGCGACAGGGGGCCGCGGGCTGCCTCCGTGGGCGATGCTGGCGGCGGTGCGGGCGGCGGCAAGCATCGCGGGGAGCGAGAGGTCCTCCGTGAAGGCGTAGCCGGTCTGGTCGCCGACGACGACGCGCAGGCCGACGCCTTGATCGACGGAGGTGGCGGCGCGGCTGATGAGGCCGTCCTCCATGGTGACGCTGCTCGAGCGGGCGTGCTGGAAGTAGAGATCGGCCGCGTCGGCGCCGCGGGCGGTGAGCTCGGCGAGCACGCGGTGGATGGTCGCTTCGTCGACCGAGAACCAAGACATTGTTGTGGATGGATCAGGGGCCATGGTCGGGTCCGGTCGGCCGCGGGTGCAGCCGGGGAGGAGGGCCGGCGCCGCGGGTAAGAGGCCCGTGAGAGCGGCGCAGGCGCCCCCGCGGAGGATGGTTCGGCGTGATGGATCCGTCATGCGAGGTGGTGCTTTTGTCTCACAGGGACGGGCGGTGGTTTCATGACACGTGCGCAGGGATGCGCACGTGGTGAGGATCACTCGGGGTCGCCGACGATCCGCTTGCGCAGGGCGGTGAGGGTGTCCTTGAGGTCGCCGATCACCTTGTCGGTGGCTTCCGTGGTCGCCTGCGCTGCGCCCTCGGCGATCGACTCGGCTTGGCGCTCGAGCTCGCTCAGGCGCGGCTCTACCTGCTCCCAGGCGGCGCGGGCGTCCATGCCGGCGAGGTGGACCTTGAGCTTGATCTCGTCGCGGAGGGTGCGAAGGTCCGCGAGGCCGCGGTGGTAGCGTTGGTGGAGATCGTCGTTGATTTCGCTCATGGCGCACACCCTAGCAGGCTGAGGTAGCGGCCGCTATGCGCGGGTGCGAGGGCGCGCGTCGGCGCCTAACCCGCCCAAGAGGTCGCGATCCGGGCTTCGGCGACGATCGGCACGGAGGGGACGATCGTCGCCATCGCCTCTTCCATGATCCGGGTGACGAGCTGGCGGGCCTCTTCGGCGCGATCTTCGGGGACCTCGGCGAGGTACTCGTCGTGCACGCAGAGCACGCCGCGGCCGCCGAGCGGGGCGAGGCCGCGGTGGAGGTCGATCATGGCGCGTTTAAACCCCTCGGCGGCGGTGCCCTGGACAGGGATGTTGAGGGCGGCGTTGAAGGCGAAGGCGCCGGCAGGGAAGCGCTTTCGCCGGCCTAGGGCGGTCTGCACGGTGATGTCTTCGCGCTCGCCGCGGCGGCTGAGATCGCCGATTCGGCGGTGCCAGGCGGCGATCCCGGGGAAGGCGCGGAAGAAGGCCTCGCGGGCGCGCTCGGCGGCGGGCAGGTCGAGATCGAGGCCGTAGCTGGTGGCGGCGTACTCGCGGAAGCGGCGGGCGCCCATGCCGAAGAGGAAGCCGAAATTGACGGCCTTGGCGAGCTTTCGCTGGTGATCAGTGACGGCGGACTCGGGCGCGCGGGTGAGGGCGGCGGCGGTGGTGCGGTGCGGGTCGCGGCGGTCGCGGAAGACCTGGCGCAGCACGGGGCAAGGGGCGAGGTGAGCGGCGACGCGGAGCTCGATCTGGGCGTAGTCGGCGATGATGAGGCGGGCGCCATGCGGGGCGACAAAACAGGCGCGTACGCCCGGGGCGGTGTGCTCGCTGGGGACTTGTTGGAGGTTGGGATCGGCGCAGGCGAAGCGGCCTGAGTCGGTGGCGAGGGGGTAGAGGTGGGTGCGGATCCGGCCGGCGCTGACGTAGTCGCGGGGCCAGTTGCCATAGGTCGTGAGGAGCTTGTCGAGGCGGGTGATCCGGGCGGGTTCTTCGGCGGTGAGGCGCTCGCGTCGCCACGACTCGACGATCCGGGCGAAGGCGGGGGCGTCGACGGCGAGGCCGGTGGCCTCCATGTCGAGCACGGCGGGCACGAGCTCACACTCGAGCTCAAAGACGCGGACGAGGTGGCGCTCGCGCAGGCGCGGGGCGTAGGCGCGCATCAGCGGGAGCAAGGCGTCGGCGGCGGCGGCGGCGGCGTCTTGGTGGTTGACGCCGAGCTCGCTGCGGATGAGGCCGCGGTCGATCTCTCCAGGGAGGTCGTGGGCGAGCTCGGCGCGGACGAGGGCGCTGAGGGGGCGGTCGTCGCGGCGATCGTCGGCGCCTTCGGCGAGCAAGGTGGCGGCGGTGAGGGTGCAGCCGACGCGCCTCGGCGTGAGGCCGCGGCGGGCGAGCACGCCGAGGGTGCGGTGGGCGTCGTGCACGACGACGTACGGGGGCGCTGTGTGGGCGCCGAGCAGGGCCTGGAAGGGGGAGAGATCGGCGAGGGCGGGGCCCTGGAGGAGATGCACGGCGGGCAGGCCAGGGGCGGCGAGGGCGAGCGCGGCGGGGCGCGCGCGGTGCGGATCGGTGCGGGCGTTGACGGGTAGATCGGGGGCGTCGTCGAGCGCGAGGAAGAGGGCGATCGCGGGCGGGCGGAGCTGGCGCAGCTCCGCGGCGAGCGTCTGAACCTCCGTCGGCTGCGAGAGGCGGCGCTGCGCGGGCATGGGCCAGGGCTTGCCGAGCGGCGGGGGTGCGCGCACGTGAGGAGGATAGAGGCGGGGGGCGGCGGCAGGGAAGCGGCGCGAAGGGGGCTTCGCAGGGATATCGCGCGGGGGGCGCGGCTGGCGTGCGGGTTGGTGAGGGCGTACACAGGGGGCCTATGGAGCTCTCCCTACCGATCGCCACAACGCCGCGCACGATCAAGCCACCTGTCGATCCGGCGACGCTCGCCCACCGTGATCTGGTGGGCGGGGACTTTTGGCGGGCGATCCCGGCCTACAAGGACGTGGATGAGGCGACGTTCCTCGACCACCGCTGGCAGAGCAAACACTCGATCGTCAAGCCGGAGCGGCTGCTCGAGGCGATCCGGGATCTGGCGTCGCCGGGGTTCATCGCGGACGCAGAGCGGGGGTTTCACGCGGCGCCGATGAGCATCCGAGTGTCGCCGTATATTCTGAGCCTGATCGACTGGTCGCGGCCCTACGAGGACGCGCTGCGCCGGCAGTTCATCCCGCTGGGCTCGCGGCTGCTGCCGGACCACCCGAAGCTGGACCTGGACTCGCTGCACGAGCAAGAGGACTCGCCGACGCCGGGGCTGACGCACCGCTACCCGGACAAGGCGCTGTTCCTGGCGCTCGACACGTGCCCGGTCTACTGCCGCTTCTGTACGCGCTCGTACGCGGTCGGCAGCGATACGGACCAGGTGGAGAAGGTGAGCCTGAAGGCGAACTCGCAGCGGTGGGAGGCGGTGTTCGAGTACGTGGCCTCGCGGCCGGAGCTCGAGGACATCGTGATCAGCGGGGGAGACTCGTACAACCTGCGTGAGGACCAGATCACGATGATCGGCGAGCGGCTGCTCAGCCTGCCGAACATCCGGCGGATGCGCTTCGCGACCAAGGGTCCGGCGGTGATGCCGATGAAGATCCTTACGGATGATGCGTGGTTTCGCGCGCTGGTCGGGGTGGTCGATCACGGGCGAAGGCTGCACAAGGACGTGATGCTGCACACCCACTTCAACCACGCGAACGAGCTGACGGCGATCAGCCAACGAGCGATGAACCGGCTGACGGAGGCGGGGGTGCACGTGCGGAACCAGTCGGTGCTGCTGCGCGGGGTGAACGACGCGGTGCCGGCGATGACGATGCTGATCAAGCGGATGAGCTACCTGAACGTGCACGCGTACTACGTGTACCAGCACGATCTCGTGAAGGGGGTCGAGGACCTGCGGACGACCGTGGCGACGACGATCGAGCTCGAGAAGCAGGTGCGCGGGCTGACGGCGGGCTTCAACACGCCGACCTTCGTGGTCGACGCGCCCGGCGGCGGCGGCAAGCGCGACGTGCACTCGTTCGAGCACTACAACCGCGAGACGGGGGTGAGCGTGTATCGCAGCCCGAACGTCAACCGCGAGCAGTTCTACTGCTACTTCGACCCGATCGACGCGCTGCCGGCGGCCGGGCAGGCGCGGTGGGCGGACGCCAACGAGCACGCGGCGATCGTCGACGAGGCCCTGACAGCGGCGAAGATGCAGCGGCGCTGAGGCGCAGGGGTGAGCGCGCGCGTCCGGTGTGGTGCGCTGGCCCCGATCTGCGGCGGTGAGCGGGGGCGCCGGGGCGCTTGCTGGCCGCCCCGGAGGTGTGCGACCATCGCCGCCGGTTATGAGCAAGACACCCGATCCCAAGCTCGATCCGAATAACGAGGCCTATTGGAAGGAGCGGGGGACGACGCGGCCCAAGATCGTCTGGGAGAAGCTGACGAACTCCAACAATATGGAGACCTTTCGGACGAAGGTGCCCGGCGGGTGGCTGGTCTTCGTCTGCCAAGAGTACCGCGACTGCGGTGGGTCGTTCTTCTATCCAGATCCGACGCATCGCTGGGACGGCAGCGGGGCGCACGGCTGAGGCGCGGCCGCTCGCGCCGAAGGAGCCCGCCGCGACGGGCGGGCTCGGCGCTCGTTTGAGCGATGCTGGAGTCGGTTTGAGCTAGTACCAGGTGAAGCGCAGGCCGAGGTAGCCGGCTTGGCGCATCCCCATGCCAGCGACGTAGCGCGCGTCATAGCTGAGCGAGAGGGCGAGGGCGGCGGTCTGGTTGAGCCAGAACTCGTAGCCGAGGCCGCCAGCGCCACCTAACCCGAAGGCCAGCTCCGTGGTGCCGTCTCCACGCGGCACCCCGGCGCCGCCGACGGCGCCGCGGATGAAGAAGCCCTTGATCAGGAAGCCGGTCGCCTCGACGTCGCCGCCGAAGAAGGCCTTGCGAGCCTGGCTGCTGCTGACATAGACGCCGAGGTTGAGCACGAGGCCGAGGGTGAATTTTTTGGTGACGCCGCCGCCGAAGGCGAGGTCGAGGCGCGGGGCGGGCACGATGGTGTTGGTGAACACTTGGGCGCCCATGTTGAGGCCAGGGCCGATGTAGAAGCCGCGGCGGTCGCGGGGGCCTTCGATCTCGACGCCCTCGCGGCCGGTGACGGCGGCCTCGGCGGCGGCGGGGAGGGCGACGCCGGCGATCAGCAGGGCGAGGGTGAAGAGGCGGGCGCGGGCGGGCGCGCCTGCGCGAGGGCGATCGAGGCTGCGGGCGAGGGGGAGCGCCAGCGGGGTGGCGAGCGGGCGAACGAGGGGGAGCGGCGGGGTGTCGATCGGCGAGGGGTCGATCGGCGAGGCGGGTGAGGCTCCGGCGGGTCGGGGTCGTTGGGGCGGGCGCATGGGGTTCATCATGAGGGATCCGTTCAACGAAGGGTGGTGACGTCGAGCACGGCGTAGCCGCGCGGGGGGACGGTGAGATCGGCGCGGCGGCGCTCGTGACCGCCTGGGCCGGAGGCCTCGACCTCGAGGTGGTGGGCGCCCGCGGCGACCGGCACGCGGGCGATGTAGACGCGCGCGGGCAGGAGGGTCCAGGAGCGGGTGTCGGGGCGGTCCGCGGCGACCATGCTGCCTTCGACGGCGGCCGCGGCGAGGAAGCCGACGAGCCCTGAGTTGCTCTTGGACTGCTGGCCAGCGGCGCGGGCGGCCTCGGCGGCGGCGGCGCGGACGATGAGGCGGGTGATCGCGGCGCCGATGATCTTGGGGCGGAGATCGGCGTACTCGGCGATGATCTCGGCCTCGAGGTTGGAGGCGAGCTCGAGCGGGTGCTCGGTGCCGTCGATCCAGAGGCGGCCGCGATCGTAGGGGGCGCCGCTGGGGGTGAGCTCGGGGTAGATGACGACCTTAAAGAGGCCGTGCTCGAGCAGGGTGGTGTCGCCGGTGATGTGGGCGGCGCCGAGGCCGATGGCGGCGCCGATGGGGATCCGCTCAGGGATCTTGTATGGGACGCGGCCGACGCTGAGTACGACCAAGAGCTCGCCTTGGGCGGGAGGTGGCGCGGATTCGCCCTGCGAGGGGGGCGCCTTCGCGGGATCGGTGGGCTGGCCGAGGGCGGCGAGGACCCGCGGGCCGCGAAAACCTGTCGCCGCGGCGAGGCGGGCGATCGGGGCGTGGAGGCCCTGGAAGTCGCGCTCGGCGAGCGCCTCCTCGTAGTAACGCAGGGCCGCCTCGGGCTCGCCGAGCTGCTCGTGGACGAAGCCGGCGAGGTAGGAGCCGAAGGCGCCGTGGGCGCGATCGGGGGCGTAGTCGTCGAAGTAGCGGCGCATCACGGTGAAGCGCTTGGCCTCGACGCGGGCGCCCGAGAGGTCGCCGAGGGCGACGTAGTTGAGCATGTTGATCGCGTTGAGGACGAGCTTCTCTGCGGGCGGCGACTTGTAGTTGGTGGCCGAGTCGCTGAAGACGTACTTGCCGAGCTTGCCCGCGCCGTCGCGGGCGATGTCGAGGAGCTCGAGCTGCTTCTCCGCGGCGCTGAGATCGCGGGAGCTGAGCTTGTGCGCGCCGAGGGCGCGGAGGACCATGGCTCGCTCGAGCAGGGTGAGGGCCGTCTCTTTGCCCCACTTCTCGGGCAACGCCTCGCTGCTGCGGACCTTGAGGAGCTTGTTGAGGGCCCGCTCGCCGCCGGCGAGGTCGCCGCTCTGGAGGGCGGCGCGGGCGGCCTCGGTGCGGTCGCTGTAGGTCGCGCAGGCGACCGCCGCCGCGCTGAGGGCGAGGCAGAGGGCGAGGGCGGCGCGCCGCAGAGGTGCTCGTCGGGGCATGCCGGGCTCAGCGCACGATCGCCTTGGTGCGCTCCGACTTGGTCTGGAACTTGACCAGGCTGGTCTCGACCTCGATCACCTGGAGGAAGAGGCTGTACTGGACGCGCCGCTCCTTGCCCTTGTACTCGTCGACCACGCCGACCTTGCCCGTAATAAAGTACTGGGCGCCGACTTGCCGGCTGATCTGCGCGGCGAGGCTGCCGTCGTAGATCTGGGCGTTCTGCTGGACGCCGACCTCGCGGGCCATCTCGGCCTGGCGCTCGCGGCTGACGACCGCGACGACGCCGCTGTTGACCAGCTCGGTCTCGATGTCCGCGAGCAAGGTGGCGAGCTGGTCGTCGATGTGCTCGGTGGTCTCGTTCTTGATCGGCCAGATCGCGACGACTCCGGGGCCGGGCAGGCCGCGCAGCGAGGCCCACCAGGGGGAGGCGAAGAGCTTGTCCAGGTTGACCCGCATCAGGTCCTGGAGGTCGCGGCGATCGAGGGTGGTGCTCATCGCGCCCTCGTCGATGTTGGGGTTGTCCGTGCCGGCGCCGCCGCGGATCGCCTTGGGTTTGCAGGCGAGGTCAGCGGCGGCGGCGGTGAGCAGGGCGCAAGCGAGCAGGGCGTGCGGGCGAGGGCGTGTGATCATGAGGTGTCTCAGGGGTTGAGTGTGAAGGGCGCAGGGGCGCGGCGACAGTGATGGCAATCACAGGATCAAGAACAGGCCGTCGACTCGATAGATCCGCTCGTATAAGGCCTCGATCTCGTCGACGCGCTCGACCTGGAGGGTGAGGGTGACGCAGAGGCGGTTGCCGCTCTGCGTGGCGCGCTCGCGCAGCTCGACGCGGTGGGCGCCGAGCAGCTCGTGCGCCGCTTCGGCGACGGCGGCGCGGAAGTGGGGACCGCCGGGGCCGAAGGCCTTGATCATGTACTCGCCAGGGAAGCTGTGGTTGGCGAGCAAGAGCTCGCGCTTCGGGGCGGCGCGGGCAGGGAGCTGGTGCATAGGGCTGTGGTAGCACATCCGCGGGGTGGAGCCGCGTGCGCTCTGCCGGCGTCGACGCGAGGGGGCAGGGGCTAGTTGGCGGCCTCGGCGGTGAGGATCAGGACGATGGCCTCGTCTTGACCGAGCACCTCGTGGCGGTAGCGGTTGCCGACGGGGCGCTCTAAGAGCTCTCCTGGGGCGGCCTCGCCGCCGCCGTCGCGCCGCAGCCGGCCCGCGAGGACGAGGAGCTGGGCGCTGGTGGCGGGCAAGGGGCGCGGCAGGACGCCGCCGGCGCGGACTCGGACGATCCGGGCGGTGGCGTCGCGGCGCTGCGGACCGACGACGATGGCGCGTGAGCGCGCGTCGGGATCCTCCTCCGTCCAGCCGACGCGGTGATCGACGGTGGTGAGCACGGTGGTGGTCATTTCCTCGTCGAGATCGAGGAGGGCGGCGACTCGGCCGCGGAAGGGGAGGAGGCGGCGACGCCCGGTGAGGCTGGCGAGCAGGTTCTCGCGGACCCGCGGGGTGGGCCGGTTGGCGAGGGTGTAGAGGGCGACGCTGTGGACCGCGGCGAGCGCGGCGGACTCGTCCGGGGTGGCGGCGGCGGCGGCGAGGATCGTGTCGACGCGGCGGCGCTCGTCCTCAAAGAGCTCGCCGAGCAGGTAGCCGGCCATGAGGTTGTCGGTGACGGTGGGGGCCGCGTCGCTCGCCTCGTCGGCGAGCGCCGCGCGGATCGAGTGGACGGCGGCGGCGATCTCGCTGGCGACCCGGGTGAGCGGGACCTTGACGCGATCCGCGATCTGGGCGGAGGTGAGGCCCTCGAAGTAGGCGAGCTGGAGCATGTTGCGCTGCTTGGGCGGCAGCAGATCGACGATCCGCTGGATCTGCTCGCGCGCGCGGCCGAGGCCGGGCGCCTCGTCGTCGCCGACGACCATCGCGAGCTGCGTGTCCTCGAGCGAGACCATCTTGCCGACGCGGGCTCGTAGTCGATCGAGGGCGCGCGCACGAAGGTGAACCAAGAGCCAGACGCGGATGGTCGCGCCGGTGGGCCGGTAGTCGCCGGCGCGGGCCCAGATCTCGAGGAAGACGTCGTGCAGGACCTCCTCAGCGAGGCCTCGATCGCCGAGGATCCGCTGGCCGACGCCGAAGAGCAGCGGCGCGTAGGAGTCGAAGAGCTGGAGGAGACCGGCGGACTCGCCGCGGCTAGCCGCCGCGAGCGCCGCTTCATCATCACCGTAGGGCCTGGAGATCATGGGGCTCACGGGCCAGCGTCGATGGTGCGGCGGAGGCTGTCAAGGCGCGCCTACGCGGGCGCTGACGTCGGGGGGAGCAGGCCCCGATCGCGCCCGCGCGCCGCGGTGACGTGACCTCTTGGCCGCCTCGAGCTACACGAGAGCGATGAGCGGCGAAGCGCAGGCGCCCGAGGGGGTGCGGCTCGACAAGTGGCTGTGGGCGGCGCGCTGCTACAAGACGCGCTCGATCGCGAGCGACGCCTGTACGGCGGGCCATGTGAAGGTCAACGGCGCGGCGGCGAAGCCGTCGAAGACGATCCGCGCGGGCGACGAGGTCGTCGTGAGGATCGAGCAGCACTCGCGGATCTTGGTGGTGCTCGGGCTCAGCGAGCGCCGCGGCCCGGCCGAGACCGCGCGCCTGCTCTACGAGGATCGATCACCGGCGCCTCCTCCGCCCGAGGCGCGGCCGTACTTGCCGGTGCGTGAGCGCGGGGCGGGGCGGCCGAGCAAGCGCGAGCGCCGGGACATCGAGGCGCTCCGCGGTCGCGGGTGACGGCGCCGCGGCTCAACGCGCCGCTTCGCTGTCGTCGCGCCAGATCCGGCGGGCGGTGAGCACGGCGAGGTGAGGGTCGCTGCGCATCGGCGAGGCGCCTGGGCCGGTGCGCTCGATCCGCGCGATGACGCCGACTCGATCGCCCTCGCGCAGGCAGCGGAGCTCGTGGCGGAGGCCGACGCCGAAGCGGGCGAGCAGTCCGTGGTGGATCGCCAACAGATCCTGGCCGCGATCGAGGCGCACCAAGGCGCGCGCGCCGGCGCTGACGAGCACGAAGTCGACCGCCTGGAAGTAGTCGAGCTGGAAGGCGCGTGAGCCCTCGGGCGCGGCGCCGCCGACGCCGACGGTGGTGCTCTCCGGCCAGGCTCGGTACTCGATCGCGACGCAGGGCTCGTGGGTGGTGGGCGCGGGGATGGTCGCGAGCGCCTCGATGACGCCGTGGACCTCGACCTCGCGGCCGTCGCCGGGGCCGAGCTGGAGCAGCCGATCGAGCTCGATGCGGCGGCTCTGCGGGCGACGGAAGATGCGGCGGAGGAGGCTCATGCTGGCGGCGCTGACGCGGGGCAATGTACGCCAGCGCGGCCGCGTGTGGGTAGCCGCGGCGGCGGCGCGCTGGCTAGGCGGCGCGCTCGGGCGGGGCCTCGGGCTCGTGCTCGTCGAGCAAGATCACGGGCAAGGCGGCGCCGCGGCCGGGGCTCCAGTGGAGGAGGCGCGCCTCGTGCCCCTCGACGCGGAGAAATGTGTACTGGATCCGATCGCGGGGGAGGAGGACGTCGTGGGTGAAGACGGCGATCCAGGTGCCGGTGTTGAAGTACCAGGCGACGCGGCCCTCGGGCAGATCGAGGCGCCAGAGCACCTCCTCGTGGGTGTGGCCGAAGGTGACGATCGGGGCGCCGAGGCGCTGGGCGATCTGGCGGGCGGCGCGTCGCAGCGGCCTGGCCGCTGGGTCAGGTGGGGCGCGCAAGAGGGATCGCGCGATCAAGACGAGGGCGGCGACCACGAAGCAAAAATTGAGGAGGACGAAGAGCGCGGCCTTGAGGACGAAGCCGCTGGCGATCTGGTTGATCGCGTGGAAACCGGCGAACCACAGGCCGGCGACGGCGAGGCCGAGGGAGGCGACGAGGAGGAGATCTTTGAGGATCTGCCAGCCGAGCGCGCGGACTGTCTGAGCGATGTCGCCGCGGGCGACCTTGAGGGCGTCGATGGCGTAGAGGCGCTCGCCGAGGCCGCTGCCCTCGGCGAGGCGGTCGAGCTCGGCTCGGTGGAGGTCGCGGAGGCGGCGGCGCGCCTCGGGGGCGGTGATCGCGAGGCGACGCATGACTTGCCACCAAAACCGGCCGTGGCTGACGAAGACGCGGGCGAGCAGGCGCGGCTGGTGGACCATCAACCACTTGAAGTAGCGGCCGTTGGCGCGGGTGCTCGGGACGATGAAGGTGATGTGGCCGAAGGCGTTGTAGAGGTAGCGCTGGAAGAAGTTGCCGAGCGGCATGTCCTCCTCGTAGGCGACGAGGGAGGCCTCGCCGTCGTCGAGGTCGCTGCGGAGGAGGTAGCGGAAGGCGTTCTCGGGGTCGTATTGGCAGCCGTGCTCGATCCACACCCGATCAGGCTCGTAGTAGAACCACGGGCGGAAGCTGAGGCGGCGGAGGGCGGTGTCGGCGGCCTCTTCGCCGGCTCGCTGGCAGAGGTGGGCGCGCAGCGCGGCGATGATCTCGTGCTGCACCGCGGGCCACTGGATCTCGAGGTCGTGATTGCCGGGGAGGAAGATCACCTCGTAGCCCGCGGCGAGCACGTGGGCGACGCCGACGACGAAGTCCGGGTGGCCGGCCAGGATCTCGCGGAGCTCGGCGGCGGCGCGCTGCGGGGTCATCGGCGCGCCGTAGCGGCGCTCCCGGGCGCTGGGGGAGGCGTCGCTCGGGCTAGGATCAGCGCCGGCTTCGCGGCGTAGGAGGTCGAAGGCGTCGCCGTTGAAGATCAGCTTGAAGTCGACGCCGCGGGCGACTGCGTCGTCGCAGAGGTAGGCGCAGAAGCGCCGGAGGTCGTCGTCGTAGAAGAACGCCTCGAGCTCGAAGTAGCGGCCCGTGTGCGAGTTCTTACCGCGGCCGAGGTGGAGGTCGCTGAGGACGACGAGGTCGTGGAGGAGCGGGCTCATCGAGGCGCTGAGACGGCACTATAGCGCTTCGCCTGGGGCGCTACTGCGCTCGCGAGCGCGCGCGAGGCTTTGCTATCCTCGCGTCCACTATGCAGAAATTAGTCCTTCGCGCTGATCTCACCTCGGCTCGTCTCGTCGCCCCGCTCGCCGCGCTGCTCGCTTGTTCGGGCGATGAGTCGGCGGGATCTTCTGCCACCTACACGACGACGACCGCGACGACGAGCGCGGGCTCGGACACCGAAGGTGAGAGCGAGAGCTCGAGCGCGACGGCCACGGAGTCGACCAGCGACACGATGACGACGACGACCTCGTCGACGACGACGGGCGAACCGGAGCCGCTGATGGTCGAGTGCGGGGCGCCTCCGCTCGGCGCGGAGGGGGCGAATTACCAGCACACGCCGGCGGTCAGCGGCGGCGAGCCGAGCTACTCGTGGAGCGCGGAGGGGCTGCCAGCGGGGCTCGAGATCAACGCGCTGACGGGGGTGATCTCGGGGGCTCCGACGACAGCGGGCAGCTATGAGGTGACGCTGACGGTGACGGACTCGCTGGGCGCCGTGGCGATGACGAGCTGCCCGGCGCTGGCGATCGCGGCGGGGTTGAGCGTGGACCTCTCAGGGCTGGACGCGCCTTGTATCAGCGGTGACGCCTCGCTGATCGACTTCGTGCAGGGGGGCGATGAGGCGCCGATCTCGTGCTCGGCGCCCGGCGGGACGGGGAACGGCAAGCTGCCGGCGGGCCTCGGGGTGGACCCGACGAGCTGCGCGATCACGGGGACGATGGCGGAGACCCGCTTCGGCACGTGGGTGTGGATGGTGCGGGCGGCGCAGAGCGGCGCGGAGCTGTGGGTGCCTTATTGCGCGACGCAGGCGGCGCAGGGGGCGGAGGCGTACGCGATCAAGGGCGCGCACAGCGGCGGCGACGCGCTGACGCCGGCGACGGGGTGGTTCACGCCGGGCGAGCCGCTGCGCTTCGACGGCGATGCAGAGCCGCTCTTCGAGGTGACGACGACCTGCGGGAACGCGTGCTTCTTCGCCTTCTCGTACACGCTGAGCCCGAGCCCGTTCGGCGTCGGCGCGTGTAAGGACGACAAGGACGGGTGCTTCGGGCTGTGCCCGCTGGTCGCGGATCCGAACGAGCAGGACGGCGACTCGCAGCTCAAGTGCGCGATCTTGCCGAAGGAGGGGCTGCCGAAGGTCGGCTTCGCGCATGAGGTGTGGGCGAAGGGGGACGCGGCCGAGGCGAAGTTTGAGGCTCGGCCGTGGGTGCTCCAGTACAGCGTCGACTACTGCATCTCGACCGACCAGACGGCGTGCACGACGAAGGAGAAGATCGTCGAGAACGGCGGCGGATCGAACCTCGAGTTCGCGGTGATTATGCGGCCAAAGGGGTGACGCGCGGGCGCGCGCGGGGCCTCGCCGCGGCGAACAATTCCACGAGGAGAGGGCGGCGGCTATGATGGCCGCGCTCTATGAGTGATGAGGCGAGCCAGAGCTCGGTCGCGTCGACGCCGACGTTGACGCCGACGTTGACGCCGACGCTGACGCCGACGCTGACGCCGACGCTGACTCGGGCGCCGACCGGGCGCACGACGGCGGTGGCGGGCGATTGGTACGGGCAGGAGCCGAGCGCTCCCGCGACCGCGGCGATGCGCGCCGGTATGGTGCTCGACGGCAAGTACCGGCTGGAGGGTCCCCTCGGCCGCGGGGGCATGGGCCACGTGTGGCGGTGCACGCACCTCCACATGGAGGGCGAGGTGGCGGTGAAGATCCTCAATGACCGCCTGCGCGGCAAGCAGGCGGCGATCGAGCGCTTCTGGCAGGAGGCGCGGCTGATGGGCGACCTCGGCCACCCGAACATCGCGCGGGTGCTGGATGTGTCCCCCGCGACAGCTGAGGTCCCCTACATGGCGATGGAGGTGCTCGCGAGCGACAGCCTGCGTGACCGCCTCAAGCGGACCGGCAAGATCAACCCCGAGGAGGCGCTGCGGCTGCTCGACGGGGTGCTCTCGGCGCTGATCGCCGCGCATCGGCGAGGGATCATCCACCGCGACGTGAAGCCGGAGAATTTGATGTTCGCGCGGGTGCGTGACCTCCAGACCGATGAGCTGCGCAGCGAGCTGAAGGTGCTCGACTTCGGGGCCTCGATCTTGCTCGATCCGCAGGGCGAGCGTGGCGGCGACGAGGGGGTGTTCGGGACGCCGCACTATATGTCGCCAGAGCAGGCGAGCGGCGCGGCGCTCGACCACCGCACGGATCTGTACTCGGCCGCGGTGGTGCTCTACGAGATGATCAGCGGGGCGCTGCCGCACGAGGGCGACGGGGTGCAGGCGCTGATCTACAACATCGCGACGGAGCCGGCGATCCCGCTGCGTAGCCGGGAGCCTTCGTTGCCCGGCTCGTACTACGAGTTCTTCGCGCGGGCGCTAGCGCGTGAGCCTTCGCGGCGCTTCGAGTCGGCGGAGGAGATGCGGGCGGCGCTGCGCGGGCTGTCGGGGGCGCTGGCGCGCCTGGAGCGGCATACGGAGCTGTATTTGGCGGCTATCCCGGATCTGACGCCGGTCCCGGCGGCGCCGGTCGAGCCCGCCAGCGGCGCCGATCCGCCGCGGGAGAGCGAAGGCTCGACGACGATCACGGGGGCTTCGGCGAGCGCGTCGGCGACCGCCCCCGCGGCCGCTTCGCCGGCCCCGCGAGCCCGCGCGCGAGGGACCTTCTGGGTCGCTGGCGCCGGGATCGGGGCGGCGGCCGGGCTCGCCTTCTCTGTGGCGAGCGGCGGCGGCGCGGGGAGCGTGGGGGTCGGGGCGGTCTCCGGCGCCGCCGCGGCGCTGGCGCTGCGCTGGATGATCCTCAAGAAAGAGACCTAAAGGACAGGTCGCTCGTGCGGTTCACTTCTTGGAGGGGCTGAGGGCGGCGCCCTTGCCGCGCGTGTAGGCCTTGGCCTTGTACTCCTTCTGAAAGATCTTGCGATCCTCTTCGCTGTGCCGGGCGCCTTCGACGCTCTGTTCGGCCTGTTGGAGGTCGCCGATCTGCTCGGCGATCTTGGCGCTGGGGGCGCGCTTCTGCAGGCGCTCGAGCTGGTCGATGTTGCTGCGGATCAGGTCCTTGGCTTGGTCGTAGTTGCCGGCTGCCATCGCGCGGGTGGCCTCCTCGAGCTGCGCGGCGCTCTCGACCTCGGCGACTCGGACGGTGACCTCCGTGTCCTCGGAGCGGCGTACGGCGTCAGGATCGGGGCCGACGGGGAGCTCGAGGCGGGCCTCGATGTGGCCGCGGGCGCCGTCGCGGGTGAGATCGACGAAGTCGACGGCGATCTGGCCGACGCCTTGGCGGTCACCGGCGGGGCGCGGGAGGCGGACACGGATCACGAGCTCGCGCGACTGGGTGGCGGCGATCGAGCCGATCCGCACGCGGGTGAGGCCGGGCTCTTGGGTCGTGGGGTAGCCGAAGACCTTGACGAGCTCGACGCCTTCGTCGAGGCGGAGGTCGAGGGTCATGCCGCTGGCGACGGTGGCGACGAGGCCCGCGAGCTCGTCCGCGACGACGCCGGGGATCGCCTGGTTGTCCTTAATAAAATGATACCGGCCGCCGCCTTGGTCGGCGATCTTGGTCATGAGATCTTCGTTGTAGTCGAGGCCGACGCCGAGGGTGGAGACGCTGACGCCGCGGCGAAAACCATCGGCGGCGCGGGCGGCGAGCACGTCCGGGCGGGCCTCGCCGATGTTGGCCTGGCCGTCCGAGAGGAGGAGGACGTGGGCGATGTCGCGATCGGGGCGCTTGGCGGGCTCGAGCAGGTCGAGGCTGCGGACCAGGCCGGGGCCGAGGGCGGTGCCGCCGTCGGCGGTGATCGGCAGCAGGCTCTGGCGGAGCACGTCGACGCCGTGAGCGTCGGCGAAGAGGCGCTCGGCGTGGACGACCGCGTCGTCGGAGTAGGAGATGAGGGTGACTCGATCGTTCGGTTGGAGCTCCTTCAGCAGATCGAGGGAGGCTTGTTTTACAGCGAGGATCTTGTCGCCGACCATGCTACCGGAGCGATCGAGGACGATCGCGAGGTCGAGCGCGGGGCGCGGGCCCTTAGCGAGCTGCTCGTCGCCGCGGAGGCGGATCAAGAGGTTGACCTCGCCTGGCAAAGCTGTCCGATCGAGCAGGGTGTAGTTGGGGCGGATCTCGAGGTGAACGGCGCCCTCGGCGGCGCGCAGCGGCCCCTGCGCGGCGGGTGGGTCGGCGGCGACGGGGGCGGTAGGCTGCGCCTCGCGGGCGGCGGGCTCAGCTCCGCGCGGGGTGCAGCCGAGGGCGAGGGCGACGGCGAGGAGCAGCGGCGGCAGGGCGAGGCGGCGCGGGGGCGCGGCGAGGAGGTGGAGGCGGGCGGGGTGCGGCGTCATGGCTGAAGGTCGAGCAACGCGCTAGGGGGCCGGTCGATCTCGACGGGGTTGATCCGCGATGATCGAGGGTCATCGTACGTCGATCATCGGCCTGGATCGCACGTACTATGCGGGCTCGATGCAGGCGGAGCCGGCGACAGCGGGTGAGGGCGTGGATCGGCGCGGCGCGCGGGCGCGCTGGCACCTGCGCCTCGGTCTTTGGTCGTTGGCGCTGTTCGTGACGATGGGGGTCGCGCTCGAGGCGCTGCACGGCCTCAAGTGGGGCTCGTACGTCGATGTGGAGGCGTCGACGCGGCGGCACATGTGGACGCTGGCGCACGCGCACGGCTCGTTGCTCGGGCTCTTGCATGTGGCGCTCGGGTTGGCGATCGAGCGGAGGCTGCTGGCGGCTGGGCGGGCGCTGACGGGGGCGAGCTGGCTGCTGCTCGGGGCGAGCGTGGCGCTGCCGGCGGGGTTCTTTCTCGGCGGCTTGTGGTTCCACGCGGGGGACCCGGGGCTGGGGATCTTGCTGGTGCCTCCCGGCGGGATCGCGCTGGCAGCGGCGATGGTGCTGGCGGCGCTGGCGTGCGAGCGCGGGTGAGCGCCTCAGCGGCCGCGCCAGAGATCGCGGAGCGGATCGGTGAGCGCTAAGACGTGCTGCCACTGTTGGAGGTGACGGGTGGGGTGGTCTGGGAGGGCGTCGAGGGTCTGGAGCTTGCCTCGGAGCTCCTCGGCCATGCTGTCGGCGAGGGCGAGCAGATGGAGGGTGCGGGCCGCGCGGCGATAGGGGCGCCACTTCCAGCGGACGAGCGCGAAGGCGAGCGCGGCGCCGAGGAGGAGGACGAGGGCCGAGGCGCGGTGGGCGGTGGCGAAGAGGAGGTAGAGGCCGAGGCCGATGAAGACGCCGACGACGCCGGAGATCACGGCGCTGAGGCGGCGCTCGGCGGTGTGTCGGCGGCGGAGGAGCTGGGCGGCGCGCAGGCCGAGCAGCTCGAGCTCGAGCAGCGGCTTGACGGAGTAGGCGTCGAGGGCCTGCAAGGAGCGGAGGGGGCTGGCGGCGACGCTGCTCGAGAGATCGTGGGCGGAAGGCTCCGTGCGGGCGCCGTCGTGGGCGGGCGTGGAGGCGGCGGCGGGGCCGAGCTCGCGGGCGTCGAGCAAGGTGTCGGCGATGACGGCCTCTTGGATCGCCGCCTCCGCGCGCCGGTGCAGGGTCTGGAGGCTGCTGACGAGGGAGGGCTGGAGGCGCGCGGCTTCGCGGAGAAATTCGCTCATGAGAGGCGCTGGCGCGGCGTAGCGCTCAGGAGGCGGTCGCGGCGGCCGGGGCGGGGGCGGCGACGGGCGCGGCTGTGGGGGTGGGCGCGTCAGGCCCTGGGGTGCTGAGCCGCGGCGGTTGGGGGCCGCGGCAGATCTTCGAGACGAGCTTGCAGCCGCGGACCTTGATATCGCCGGCGATCTCGTCGACGCGGGCGCTGTAGCGGGGAGCGTGGGCCTTGTCGCCGGCGAGGTCGAGCACGAAGAGGTGCTCGTCGGTGGGGAAGACGACGACGATGAAGAACTTGGGCTGGTCGTCGCCGGGGGCGGTGTAGTCGAAGTCGAAGCGGGCGCCGACGACGCCGTTGGCGGAGGTGACCGGCGCCTGGTCGATGAGGCGGTAGCCGCGAGGGGCGAGCTTGTTGACGAGGTCGACGCTCCAGTAGCCGAGGGTGCCGCCGCGGACGTTGCTAAAGACCGAGAGCTTGAGGCCGACGTTGTCCTGGGCCTTCATCCGGACCTCGCGCTTGTACGCGCTGACCTCGACGAAGCCGTCCGGCGGGGCGAGCTTGTAGGTGGCGCAGGCAGGGGCGCAGGCGAGGGCGGCGAGCAGAGGAAGGACGGGGCGAGGGCGCGTGATCAGAGGCATAAAAATTATCTCCACTCCGTGGCTTCAACGCCGAGGCTGTCGACCCAGGGGAAGGGATCGTTGCTCGAGGGGATGTTGTTGACGGGGCCGCGCTCTTCGACCCGGACGGTGAGGGTCGAGTAGCCGATCAGGCTCTCGAGCATGCGGAGGCGGCCGAGCGCCTGCTCGAGCTCCATGGTGACGCGGTCGAGGGCTTGGCGGACGTGCAGGGCCTCGTCGACGGTGCGGGCCTTTTTTAAGAGATCGAGGAGCTGGGCCTGGGTGTCGCGGAGGACGCGGATCCGGCTGTTGAGATCGACGTACTCCTCGGTGACGTCGCGAGCGTCGAGGGAGCGGTGGGTGACCATGCCGAGGTTGCCGACGCTGTTCATGAGGCCGCGCAGGCGCGGGGCGGGGATCCGCAGGACGTAGTAGCCCTCGGACATCGATTGGATGTAGCCGCCGGTGTCGAGCGCGAGCGCCTCGATCTGCTTCATCGCTTCGTCCTTCTTGAAGACCGAGAGGTGGAGCTCGGCGATGTAGATGAGCTGGCGCGCGACCTGCTTCTGCGGCTCGCTGCTGGTGTCCGCGGGCTCTCCGGGCTTGAGGGCGGGGCTCGGCGGGGGCGGCGGGGCCTCGACCTTGGCGTTGGACGGCGCGGCGCCGCCGGCGAGGCCGCCTCGTGAGGGCGAGGGCGCGGCGGGCTGCGGCGAGGGCACCTCTTCAGGGGGGCTGTACGAGGTGTCCACCACCTCCTTCCTCATGTCGTCGCCGTCGTAGCTGGCTTCGGCGTACGACTCGCCGGCCGCCATGTCGCCGCCGTAGCCGCCAGGGGATGGGGCGCTCTCGCGGGAGCTCTTGGCGCACGCAGGCAGCAGCGCGGCGGCGAGGACGAGGACGAGGGCGCGGAGGGGGAGGTAGGTCGCTCGCACGTACGGCATGGTACAGGCTCCCAACGCGCCTTGCAGGGCGGCTCTTACAGGGGGAGAGGCGCGCAGGGGCGCGCCTCTCGGGGGTGCGCGCGCGGTGTCGGAGCTAGGCCGCCGCGTCGGTGTCGGCGTCGCTCGTCGCGCCGAAGTCGACGGGCTCGGCCTTGCCGATCAAGGGCTCGAGCAGGCGGCCGAGGGGGGCCTGGATCCGCTCAAAGAGGCGGGTGCGGGCGAGCACGGGGTTCAAGAGGCCAGAGGTGATGCAGTAGTACGTGTCGTAGGGCGGGGTGTGGTGGCGCTGGTGGACGGTGGGCGAGAGGATGAGGCCGGTCGCTTGCAGCGCGCGCAGCCAGCGAGGGCGGCGTGGCAGGTGTGACCAGCGGTGGAACTGGTTGGTCAAGAAGATGCCGAAGAGGAAGAGCAGCATGAAGGCGCCGAAGGCGAGGCCCAGCACGGACGTCGCGACCGGGACGAAGTAGTAGGTGGCCGCGGCGAAGGGCACGCTGATCAGGCAGTTGGCGCCGTTGACCTCGAGGAAGGAGTGACGGGTGATCGCCTCGGGATCGACGTGGTGCTCGCGGAAGGTGCGGAAGACGACGGGGCCGAGGAAGGGGGTGCGGATCGAGCCGAAGTTGTCGGCGAGGAAGTGGACGAAGCCGGAGATGAAGTCCGCCCAGAGGTAGCCGCCGACGGTGGCGATCGGGAGGATCCACCAGACGTGGTCGCCTGCGCCGCTGAGGCCGAGGAGGACCTCGCGGGCGAGCAGGCCTTGAAAAAGGAAGTAGGCGAGCAGCGCGGCGAGATCGAGGAGACGGAGGGCGAGCGAGCCGCTCATGTCGAGCTCTTGGCGGTCGCGGATCGCAGCACCTGACGGCGGCGTAGACATAGAGGGTGGATGCTAGCCGCGAAACGCGTGCGCGTCGCGGCGCTGACGTCACCACGTGGGCCGCGGCGCGGCGCGTAGGCTGTCGCAGGCGCGGCGCTGACGAAATCGAGCGACGAAGAGCATTGTTCGACCCAGGCGGGGCCGATTCTTGACGCGCGGAGACGCGATCGGCTAACTAGGTGAGGCGGATCTAGGTCCGTGAGTGAGCAAGAGCATGCCCGATTTGACGCTCTATATGCCTGATCCGGCGTCGATCCGGGTGATCGAGTGCTCGCCGCCCTCGTGGATGGTGCAGCTCGCGCTCGAGGAGAAGGAGCTGGACTACCAGGTGCGCTCGCTCTCGTTCGCCGCGGGCGAGCACCGAAGCCCCGAGATGCTCGCCCGTAACCCGCGCGGGACGGTGCCAGTGCTCACCGACGGGCCGATCGCGGTGTACGAGACGCTGGCGATCGTCGAGTACCTCGAGTTCGCGTACCCGGCGGCGCCGCTGCTGCCCAACACCAACCCGCTGCGGGCGCTGGCGTTGACGCGGCTGCATGAGTCCAGCCACCTGAAGACGGCGGGCATGGGGCTGTTCTCATACTTGATGAAGACGCGCGGCCTCGACTTGGATCCGAACGAGGTGGATCGCTTGGCGGTGGCCTTCCACGACGAGCTGTTTTACTGGGAGTATTATTATGGGATCTCCCAGTTCGCGGCCGGCTCGGCGCTGTCGTACGCGGACATCTCCGTGTTCACGTACGTGGCCGCGGCCGCTCACTTGGGGCTGCCGCTCGATGAGCGCTATCCGAACCTCAAGCGCTTCTACGAGCGGATGAAGGGGCGGATCTCGGTGGTGACGACGTGGCCGCCGTGGAAGCCGACGCCGTACGCGTACCTCGCCGAGACGATGTAGCCCGCGAGGGCTCAGTCGACGTCGAGATCCCGAGCAAGATCCTCAAAGAAGGCCGGGCTGGTGATGAAGGCGGGCCAGTCAACCTCGATGGGGTGCAGGCCGCGGCGGCGCTGGTAGGCGACGACGTCGTCGAACTCGCCGTCGTACCAGCCCCAGAGGAAGCGGACGCGCAGGACGTCGCGGCCGCGGGCGCGTAAGGTGCGGATCGTCTCGTCGATCTCGGCTTCGTCGAACTCCTCGATGATCTGCTCGATCTCGTCGATCAGGACGGCGATGGTGTCGAGGCCGGCCCTCGTCAGCTTGTACCGCTGCTTCTTGCGGTCGATCTCGAGCAGGCCGTCCATGTGTAAGGCGTCGAGCACGGGCTCGAGCGGGGCGGTCTGCGGGGTGGGTAGGACGGGGAGATCGGCGCCTCCCTTGGCCGCGCCGAGGTCGATCATCTTGAGCGCGTAGATCCCGGCGTAGTAGTGGCGCTGCTCTTCGTCGAGGGGCGGGGTGAGTCGGGCGGGCAGGTTCATGAGCGTGGGCCGGTGGGTGGTGAGCGGCTAGAGGCGCCGCCAAGCGGGGGCCTGCAGGCTGATCCGGGCGGTGTGAAGATCCCAGGGGGCGCCCTCAGGGGCGTCGAGGTGGGCGATGACGTCGCCGAGGGCGTAGTAGAGCGGGCGATCGCCGAGCTCGAGCGGGCGCCGGAGCTCGGCGCGGTAGGGGTTGCAGAGGGCGAGCACGAGGGGATCGGCGCCGCGGAGCAGGGCGGGGGCGCGGCGACGGAGAAAGAGGCTCAAAGGACAGGTGATCGAGGTGTCCCGATCAAACCAGAACTCGAGCTCGATGTCGGCGTCGAGCTCGGGGCCGTCGTCGGCGCTGTGGAGGGCGAAGAGGTGGGGGCGCTCGACGCGGAGGGCGGCGCCGCGGGGCTCGTCGATCAGATCGATGCTCGGCAGGTGAGCGCGGCCGTAGCCGGCGTAGTCGAGGTCAGGCTCGCGGCGCCCGGGCTGAAAGCCGAGCAGCGCGAACGGATCGACGAGCGGGAAGGGCAGCTCGGCGATGGAGGTGATCGTGGCCGCCGCGCTGCTCATCCGCGCCTCCGCTGGTGAGGTGAGGCTAGGACTCGAGGCGGATCCGCTCGCGGGCGCCGCGATCACGCAGGCCAAAGCGGCCGCCGCCGAAGCCGCCGCTGCGCCGCGGCGCAGACGAAGGGGTGCTGCCCTTGGAGCCCCACGACGAGCCCTTCGCGCCGTAGGAGCGGCCAGAGCCGGAGCTCTTGGCGAACTTGCCCGGGTTCTGGGCGCGGTAGCTGCTGCGCTGGCTGGCGAGCTGGCCGCGACGCGCGGGCGAGGTCGTGTAGCCGGCGGTGTACATGGGCATGTACCCAGGCATGAACATGCGCGAGATCATGCTGCCCATCGCCATGCCCATCATGATGTCCCAGACCGGCGAGTGATAGCTGGCGTAGGCGCCGTGGCCGCTGATCTGGTACTTGGCGGCGTCTTGGCTGGTGACGTCGCGGCGGAGGGAGAAGATCTTCTCGCCTTCGGCGGCGGCGCCGTCCTCGTCCTTGTCGAAGAAGCCGGTGACGACTTGGGTGCGCTCGTCGAGGTCCTGCACGCTGACGCTGATGATCTCGTCGCCCTCGTAGATCTCGTTGACGCGGCGCTCGAAGTCCTCTGGACCCTCCGCGGCGAGGTAGGCCTTGCCGACGGCGTCCCAGTCGATCGCGACGTTGGTGTTCTCGGTGACGACCCAACGATCGGTGGGGCTGGGGCCGCAGGCGGGCAGGGCGCCGCCGACGGCGAGGGCGGCGGTGAGCGCGAGCACGCGCGTCAAAGAGGTGGGGCTCGGCGAGGAGGTTTTTTCTTCAGGCATGTCGACGTGGCTCCGGGGCCGCTCTTAGGCCGCCAGGAGCGCTGGCGAGCGTAGGCGGGTCCCTGATGGCGGTCAAGGATAGCGACCGAACAGAGGGCGGCAAGGGGCGCTGCGACGAGCGGCGCGCGCCTGTGCTGGCGATCAATCCTGCCAGTCGGCGATGAAGACGTTGGTGTCGCCGCGGGCGGCGCCGCCGCGGTTGGAGGCGAAGACGAGGCGCGCTCCGTCGCGGGTGAACATCGGGAAACCATCGAAGGTGGGCTCCGTGGTGATCTGCTCGAGGCCCTCGCCGTCGTCGCCGATCATGTAGAGATCAAAGCCGCGCCCGAGCGGGTCGCCGAGGTTGGTCGAGAAGATGATGCGGCGGCCGTCAGGGTGGAAGTAGGGGCCGAAGTTGGCCTTGCCGTTGCGGGTGATCTGGCGCTGGTCGCTGCCGTCGGCGTTCATGACGAAGAGCTCGAGGCGGGTCGGGCGGACGAGCCCCTCGCGCTGGATCTCGCGGTATTTGGCGAGCTCTTCTTCGCCCTCGGGGTGGTTGGCGCGGTAGACGAGGCGGGCGCCGTCGGGCGAGAAGAAGGCGCCGCCGTCGTAGCCAGGGGTGTGGGTGAGGCGGCGGAGATCGCCGCCCTCGAGGTCGACGCTGTACAGCTCAGGGTCGCCGTCGCGCGTGCTGGTGAAGACGATCCGATCGCCGCGGGGGGAGATGGTCGCCTCTGCATCGTAACCTGGCCCTCCGACCAGGAGCGTCGGATCGCCGCCGCCGGCAGGGGCGGTGTAGATGTCGAACTCGTCGTAGAGCTTCCAGACGTAGCCGTGGCTGCGATCGGGCGGGGGTAAGCAGCCCGGGTCGGCGGCGTGGGTGGAGGCGTAGAGGAGGCGCTGATCGCCGGGCAGGTAGTAGGCGCAGGTGGTGCGGCCGCGGCCTGTGCTGACGAGCTGGGTCGCGCCGGTGGCGAGATCGAGGGTGTAGATCTGGTCGCAGTCGCGGCCGTCGCGGGTGGACTGGAAGACGAGGTGCTGCTCGTCGACCGAGAAATAGGCCTCAGCGTTCTCGCCGCCGAAGGTGAGCTGACGGAGGCCGCGGAGGTGGCGCTCGCCCTCGCGGATCAGCGCCGCGGCGTCTTCGACGCCTTGACGCGCAGGCGCAGGCGCGGCGGCGGCAGGCGCGGCGGCGGCGGGCTCGGCGTGGACGGGCTCGGCGGGCATGGGCTCCGCCGGGGCTTGTTTGGCGGGCTGGGGCGCCGCGGGCTGGGGGTTGCAGGCGAGGAGGAGGGGCGCGAGGAGGAGGGCGCGAGGTGCGTGGTGGCGCATGCGCGGGGATGATACCAGGGCTCGGCTGCGGGCCTCAGCGACGCGGCGATGGCGGTGCCTGGCTTCTACAGAGAAATTGGCGGCGCGCAAAGTGTGGCAGGCTGGTGGCCATGAGCGAGACGCCGCGGCCCCGAGGGCTCTCTACGGAGGTGTTGCTGGGGTATGGGGTGGGCTCGCTGGGGACCGGGATCTACTCGACGGTGCCCGGGCTGCTGCTGCTCTACTACATGACGGATACGCTGGGGATCGCGGCCGGGGCGGCGGGGCTGGCGGTGTTCTTGCCGAAATTCTGGGACGTGGTGACGGACCCGGCGATGGGGCTGATCAGCGATCGGACGCGGAGCCGTTGGGGGCGCCGGCGGCCATATCTGCTGGCGGGAGGGCTGGCGCTGCCGATCTGCTTCGCGCTGCTGTTTAACGCGCCAGGGGCGGGAGAGACGGCGTTTTTTTATACGCTCGGGCTGTACACGCTGTGCGCGACGGCTTTTACGGTCTTCTCGGTGCCGTACATCGCGATGCCGGCGGAGATCTGCGGCGATTATCACGGGTCGACGCGGTTGATGGCCTACCGGATGGGCTTCATGACGGCGGGGATCTTGATCGCCGGGGCAGGGGCGCCGCTGCTGGTGAAGCTGGGCGGGGGCGGGCGCGCCGGCTACGCGATGATGGGGTGGGTGGTGGCGGCGGTGTGCTTGGTGGCGCTGCTGGGGGCCTTTTGGGGGACGCGGCGGGCTCCGTTCGTCCGTGAGGTGAGCGAGACGCCGACGCCGGTGACGGCGCAGCTGCGGGTGGCGGCGCAGAACCAACCGTTTCGCGCGCTGGTGGGGGCGTATGTGCTGCAGGTGACGGCGGTGGGCTGTCTGCTGGCGATGGTCCCGTATTTTGCAAAATACGTGGTCGGCGGCGACGAGGACACGGTGACGCTGCTCTTCATCTGTTTGGTGGCGCCGGCGATCGTGACGATGCCGCTGTGGTTGGCGGTGTCGCGGCGGATCGGCAAGGAGCGGGCGTATACGGGGTCGCTCTTGTTGTTCGCGGCGGCGGCGACGGGGCTGTGGTGGAGCCCTTCGCTGAGCTTCGCGGCGGCGGCGGGCTGCGTGGCGGTGATGGGGACGGCGTACGCGGCGACGCAATTGTTCCCGTTCGCGATGCTGCCAGATCTGCAACAAGCGGCGGCGGAGCGCTCAGGGCTGCGACAAGAGGGGGTGCTGAGCGGGATCTGGATGGCGGTGGATAAGGGCGGGCTGGCGCTGGGGGCGCTGCTGGCGGGCAAGGCGCTGGGCTGGGGCGGGTTCATCGCGAGCGAGGCGGGGACTTCGGTGGTTCAACCCGGCTCGGCGGTGACGGCGATCGTCGTGGCGATGTCGCTGGCGCCCGCGGCGCTGTGTCTGGCGAGCGCGGCGCTGTTTCAACGCTACCCGCTGGATCGGCGCGGCTGATGCGAGGGACGGCGCGGCGGATCGGGCGGATCGCGGGGGGCGTGGGGCTGGTTGTGGGGCTCGTGGCGCTGGTGATCGGCGGCGTGGCGTCGGCGCTGGCGCTGCGACAAACGTCGCGGCAGGTGAGCCCGGCGGCGGCGGCGATCGCGGGGAGCGAGGCGGCTGCGGCGCTGGATCAGGCGGCGATGGTCGAGGCGCTGGCGGCGATGCTGCGGGCGCAGACGATCGCCGGCGAGGGGCCGCGGGGCGAGCCGATCCGGCAGATCCACGCGCTGCTGCGGGTGAGCTTCCCGTGCGTGCACCGGCGGCTGGAGCGCGAGGTGATCGGCGACTACGACATCCTCTATACGTGGCGCGGGCAGGACGAGGCGGCGGCGCCGGTGCTCGTGACAGCGTCGATGTTGGTGGCGCCCGCGGGCGAGAAGGGCTGGCAGTTCCCCCCTTTTGGGGGGGTCGTCGCGGGGGGGGCGGTGTGGGGGCGCGGCGCGGCCGGGGCGAAGGGGCGGCTGGTGGCGTTGATGGGCGGGGCCGAGGCGCTGTGTTTGGCGGGGTATACGCCGCAGCGGACGCTGATGGTGGCGATCCGGGGCCGCGACGAAGGAGAGGGGGTGGCGGCGGCGCTGGTGAGGCGCGAGGTGCTGGCGGCGGCGGTGATCGGCGACGGTCCGCCGATCCGCGCGGGGCTGGGGCCAGGGCTGGAGCGGGGGCTGGCGATCGTGACGGTGGCTGAAAAAGGGGCGGTGGAGCTGGTGCTTTCGGCGCGTCGCGAGGGCGGCGCGGTCGAGGCGGTGGCGGCGGGGGTGGGCGCGATCGCGCGCCTGGAAGAGGCGCCAGAGATCGAGGGGCTGCTGACCGAGATGATCGGGTGGATCGCGCCGGAGCTGCCGTGGGCGCAGCGGATCGTGCTGGCGAACCCGTGGCTGCCGATCCTGTTCAAGAGAAGGGCGGTGGCGTTGGTGGGCGAGCTGGGGGGGCGAGAGGTGATGATGACGAGTCGGGCGACCGTGGCGATCTCGAGCGCGCAGGGGGCGGGCGGGCGGGCGCCGGGCGCGGCAGAGGCGCGGGTCTCGGTGAAGATAGGGTTGGGTTCGACGGTGGAGGACGAGATCGCGCGCTGCTCGGCGGTGGTCGCGGGGCTAGGGTTGGCGGTGGCGGTGGACCACGAGGCGGCAGCGGAGCCGCGGGCGCTGGCAGATCCGCAGGGCCAAGGGTTCTTGTGGGCCGCAGAGGGGGTGCGGGCGGCGATCCCGGGGGCGATCGTGGCGCCAGGGCTGGCGAGCGGACCGACAAATAACCGCGTTTATCTGGGTGTTTTTGGGGATATCGTCGGGGTGGGGCCGCTGGTGCTGGACGCGGCCGAGGCGGCGGCGGTCGACGGGGTGGATGAGCGGGTGCCGATCGCGGCGCTGATGCAGGGGAGCGCGGTGATGGCGGGGATCTTACGCGCGGCGGGGGGCTGACCGCCCAAGCTCGGCAGCCGGGGAGGGCTTCACGTGGGCGCGCGAGAGGCGGAGAATCGCCGGCGATGCGCTTCGCCAAGATCTTGTGCCCGGTCGACTTCTCCCCGCGTTCGCGCCACGCCTTGGCGGTGGCCGACTCGATGGCCGCTCGCGATGGCGGGTCGCTGACGCTGCTGTACGCGCACAACAGGGCGCCGATGCCGGTGATCGGCTTCGACTACGTGGAGGACGCGCAGGTGGAGGATCGCCACTTGGCGGCGGCAGAGCGGGAGATGAAGGCGTGGGCGACGGGCTTGCAGACGCCGGAAGATCGGGTGCACAGGGTGGTCGCGATCGGCGAGGCGATCGCGGCGATCAATGAGGCGTCGCGAGACTACGACCTGGTGGTGATGTCGACGCACGGCCGGACGGGGATCTCCCGCTACATGCTGGGCTCGGTGGCCGAGCGGGTGTCACGTGGGGCGGAGTGCTCGGTGTTGATCGTCAAGGGCGCGGGCGTGCCGGCGGCGAGCGAGGCGGTGTGAGACGGTGGTAAGGTGGCGGCCCTCCGGCCGATGTCTCGCGAAACCGACCCCAAGAGCGATCCTAAGAGCAAGAGCGCGATCTACCCGCTGATCGTCGAGGACCGGCTACAGAGCTGGCTGACGGGGCTGCCGATCGGGGACCCGCGCCCGTGGCCGCCGCTGCGCTCCCGCGCGGACGCGGGCTTCGTGCGGATGACGCTGGGGCCGGCGGCGCTGATGCTGACGACGCCGTTCTTGGCGACGCTCATGTGGATCGCGGTGGCGGAGTACCACGGGTCGATCGCGGAGATGATCGCGGCGGGTCCGGCGGAGTGGTGGGCGCGCGCGCCGACGCCGACGTGGACGGCGGTGGGGATCGTCAGCGTGTGGATCGCGTTTCAGGCGCTGCTGTTGCGCTGGTTACCAGGGCGCCGCTTCCTCGGTCCGGTGACGCCCGCGGGGGTGCAGCCGGTGTTTAAGCTGAACGGGGTGGCGGCGTGGGTGATCACGCACGGGCTGATCTTCGGGGTGCTGTGGCCGGCGGGGCTGCTGCGCCCGGGGGCGCTGTATGACCACTACGGCGCGGTGCTGTCGCTGATGACGATCGCGGCGTTCGGCTTCTGTGTGTTCTTGTACTGGAAGGGGCGGCGCTACCCGACCAGCCCCGATACCGTCTACACGGGCAACCTGCTCTTCGACTTTTTTCAGGGGATCGATCTGCACCCGCGGCTCTTCGGGATGAACCTGAAGCAGCTCATCAACTGCCGGGTGTCGATGATGGGCTGGAGCGTGGTGTTCTGCGCGTGCGCGGCGGCGCAGCTCGAGCGTCATGGCGAGGTGTCGAGCTCGATGCTGGCGTCGGTGGCGGTGCTGGTGCTGTACCTGTTCAAATTTTTCTGGTGGGAGGGGGGCTACTTCCACTCGCTCGACATCATGCACGACCGCTTCGGCTACTACATCTGCTGGGGCGTGCTGGCGTGGGTGCCGTCGATGTACTGCATCCCGGCGCTGTGGTTGGTGGACCACCCGATCGCGATCTCGGGGTGGGCGGCGCTGGCGATCGTGGCGTTCGGGGCGCTGAGCATCTGGATCAACTACGACGCGGACGCGCAGCGCCAAAGGGTGCGCGCGACCGGCGGGGTGACGACGGTGTGGGGGAAGGCGCCGGAGACGATGACGGCCCGCTACGTGACGGCGGACGGGGAGCAGCGCACGAGCTTGCTCTTGCTCTCCGGGTGGTGGGGGGTGGCGCGGCACTTCCACTACGTGCCCGAGCTGGCGCTGGCGGCGGCGTGGACGCTGCCGGTCGGCTTCACGCACGCGCTGCCGTGGGCGTATTGGATCTTCTTATTCTTCTTGCTGATGGACCGCTCGATCCGCGACGAGAAGCGCTGCGCGAACAAGTACGGCGACGACTGGTTGGTGTACTGCCAGCGGGTTCGTTGGCGGGTGTTTCCCGGGATCTTTTAAGCGCTATCTCTTCTTAATCGTGAGGCGATGGCGGGCGAGCGCGACCACGTCTGGGGTGTAGCGCGCGAGCCGGTCGAGGAGCTGGTCGGTGGTGCTCGGCGGCTTGTCGAGGTCGCGGGCCTGCTGGTGGATGAGAGCGACGACGAGGATCTGCTCGCTCCAACGGAGCTGGAAGAAGTCCGCGGCCGCCGCACGAAGGACGAGATCGCGCACGCAGGCGTTGACCAGGACGTTCGCGTCGACGACGGCGATGAAGGGCGCGGGGAACATGCCCCCGATTGTAGCCCGGTGCAGATTCACGCATTAATTATGCAGCGACGGCCAAGAGAAGCGCTGGGCGTGATGGAGGCCGTTAGAGGTCGGTCTCTTCTTGGCTGAGGCGTGAGAGCTCGCGCAGGCCCTCACGGCGCGCTAGGTCGCGGGACTCTTTGTAGGTAAGCACGTCTTCGATCCGGAGGCGGCGGTGCTTGCCGAGCTTGCGGTAAGGGATCTGACCGCCGTCGAGGAGGCGGACGAGGTACTGGCGGGAGACGTTTAAAATGTTGGCCGCCTGCTGGGTGGTGAGCTCGCGGCCGACAGGGGCGACGGTGATCGCGTCACCGTGGGCCAGTACTTCGGCGACCCGCACCAACACATAGAAGATCGTCGAGGGTAAGGGGATGCGCTCGCCCTGCGGGCCGATGAGCTGGCACTGGAGCGATCGCTCGTCCGCGAGCCGGTCGAGCGCCGCGGAAAAAGCCTCCACTTGAGCCTGTTGGTCGTCGGGGGCTCGGATCGGCGTCATGCGCCGGATCTGCTCCTCTAGCCCTTGGATCTCCACAGCGATACTTTATTGAGAAATCGACCTAAGTGCAACTGCGCACGAACGCGCGCGCTAGGGCTCAGGCGAGCAGGCCGATGTCGGCGCCAGGGAGGGGGTAACGCTTGGTGATCTCGTGGGCGGCGATGCCGGCGAGGCCGCGTAGGGCGTGGTGCAGGTGGTGCGGGGTGATGGTGGCGCCGTTGTGGGGGATCGCGAGCTGGGTGGCGTCGGTGCCGCCGATGACGCGGTTGCCGGGGATCCCGGGGCCCATGAGCATGGCGCTGGTGACGGGCCAGTGATCCTTGCCAGAGTAAGGATCGAGGCCGTTGTAGCCGGGGCCGCGGGCGAAGTCCGAGGCGATGACGATGATGAGCTGGCCGTCGATGCCGATCTTGGTGGCTTCGTCGATCAGGAAGTCGACGCCGGCGAGCAGCTTGGCGATCTGGAGGACTTGATCGGTGTCGTGGTTGGCGTGGGTGTCGAAGCCGCCGAGGTTGAGGTTGACGGCGACGGCGAGGCCCGCTTGGAAGGCGGCGAGGGCGAGCTGCGACTGCTGCATCATCGACTGGAGGTCGTTTAGCTGATAGCCGGGCAAGGTGACGAGCTCGCCGGGGATCACGAGGTTGGCGAGGGCGTCGTCGTCTTGGCGGGCGAGGAAGAGCTCGTTCATCGCGGCCCTCGCGCGCGGTAGGCGTTGATCGGCCTGCAAGGCGGTGAGGCGTTGATCGCGGGCCTGGCGGATCCGATCCATGGCCTTGGCGGGGAGGAAGCGGCCGCTCTCAGGGTTGTCGGGGGAGAGGATGTCGGGGAAGGCGGCGCGGCGGAGGGCGCCGAGGTCGTCCATGCGGGTGACGGGGACGACGCCGTCGGTGACGTCGTAGCCGCCGCTGGAGATGTACGCGAGGGGGTTGCCGGGCGATCGGATCGCGGCCGCGAGGGCGCCGAAGCTGGGAAAACCATCCTCGGTGCGGCCGCTCCAGGCGGCGCGGGTGCCGGTGTCGTGGTTGTTGGTCGAGGTGTCGACGCCGTTGATCACGAGCAGGCGGCTCGAGTACTTCTCAAAAAATTGTTGGTTGCTGCGCAGGTAGGGGAGGACGGCGGGATCGAGGCCTAGCGGGATCGGGGCGTACTTGATCGCCCCGGCGCTGGCCTCGGCGCCGTAGAGGCGGTTGAGCGGGCCCATGGGCTTGGGATCGCAGAGATAGACGGGGTCGTAGCCGCCCGCGGCGTTGATGAGGACGAAGTAGGGGCCGCTGTAGGGCTCGCTGGCGGCGAGCACCCTGCTGGCGGCGAAGGGGGCGGCGAGGCTGAGGCCGGCGAGGCCGGCGAGCTTCTTGAAGAACTTGCGGCGGTTCATGGTGGTGCTCCCTTGGTCGGCCTACTCGTAGAGGAATTTGTAGTCAGAGAAGAGGTAGATAAGGACGCCCATCCAGGCGCGGATCGTGTAGTTGGGATCGGTGAAGATCTGCTGGCTCTCGGGGAGCTCGACCTGGGTGTTGGGGTCGACCCGGCCGGCGCATTGCCACTCCATCCACTCGCCCTCGACGCCCGAGGCGAGGTCGGCGCGGCCTTGCTTCCAGAGGTCGTAGAAGAGCGCGTAGGTGCGCTCGATCTCGGGGGAGTCGAGGGCGAGCTCTTCGCCGAGCACGCGGCGGTGGAGGTGCTGGATGTTCAGCTTGATCTTGTCGATGGCCGCGGGGACAGGATCGCCGGAGGCGCCGTCGGGGAGGTGATCGAGGGTGACGTGGGGGAGGAGGCGGCGCTGGTCGGCGGGTAAGGTGAACTCGTAGGCGGTGACGGCGCAGGCGACCTCGTTGGCGAGGCGGCTGGCGACGTTGCCCATGAGGCCGCTCATCTGGGTGAGGCGGGTGGTGATGGTGTCTGAGTCGATGCCGCCGTAGAGGATCCGGAAGTCGGTGAGCATGTACTCGGCGAGGTCCCAGCCGCGCACCCAGCGGACGCCGGTGACGGCCTCGATCTTGCGCGCGAGCAGCTCGGGGGTGGAGAGGCGGCCGCCGCCGACGCCGGCGAGGCGGATCGTGTCGTCGGCGCTGAGCTCGCCGCTGGCGTTGGCGCCGCGGAAGTAGGGGCTCATGAGCACGCCGACGATCGCGGTCTTGAGGTTGAAGTCGTCGGCGACGAAGTCGTCGACGATCCGACTCAGCACGGCGTCTTGGGCCTGCCAGGCGGCGAGGCGCGGGGCGAAGTCGGTCGCGTCGTCGGCGGGGTAGGTGAGCGGCTGCTGGCCGGTGAGGCCGCTGAAGACCGCGTAGACGGCGGCGAGGGCGAAGCGCGGATCGTCGACGACGCGGCTGGCGAGCCACTGGGGGGCGACGCCGAATTGATCGGAGGGCATGATCTCGTTGCCGAAGCCGGGGCTGTACATCTCCGGGTACCACTCGCGGTCGGGGATCAGCTCGGCTTGGTCGTAGTCGCTGAACTTCTGGAAGGCGCCGGCGATCGGGTCGATCATCTTGTGACAGACCGAGCAGCTCGGGTCGTCCCGCTGGGGGTTGTTGTACTTGGTGGCCGCGGCGGGGTCGATCGGGCGCTCGGCGATCCGGAGGATGTCGGTCGCGAGGAACAGCTTGAAGACGTTGCGCGCGCGGTGGCGGTTGCGGTTGGTGGGGGTGGTGGGGAAGCGGTTCAAGAACATCGGCGAGGTGAGCACGCCGGCGTGGGGGTAGGGGACTTGGGCGCCGTCGACGACGGCGCTGAGCTTGGCCTCCTTGAGCTCGCGGGGGTCGCTGGGGTCGCTGAAGCCGAGGCTGAGGTCGTAGAGCTCGGCGGAGTAGGGGCTGAGGACGGTGTAGTCGGCGGTGAGGATCTCGGTGAAGGGGCGCTCCTCGCGGACGACGTGGTTGATGAGATCGAGGGGCTCGCGGGCGACGGCGGCGTTGATGAGCTGCTTGCGCTGGTCGTCTTGGGCGTTGTACCAGGCGCCCGCGCGCGGGACGTCGTCGTCGTTGAGCAGGGCGACGGCGAAGCCGGTGTAGCGGAGGTATCGATCGGTGAGGTAGAGGTCGTTGAAGAGGAGAGAGAGGCGGTCGTAAAAGGCGTCCTCGGCGAGCAGCTCGCGGAGCACCAGCGCGAGCTCGTCGTCGCCGCCTTCGTCGACGCGCGCGAGCTCTTGCTCGGTGGGCAGACGACCGACGAGGTGGAGGCTGGCCTTGCGTAAGGTGTCGGCGGGGTCGAGCTGCGTGACCTGGGAGAAGTCGTCGGCCTCGCCGCCCGCGGGGCATTCGACGGGCTCCTGGAGCTGATCGAGGAGGTCCTTGATCCGGCGGTATTGATCGCTGTCCTCGTCGAAGAGCTTGCCGCCGCCGTGCTCGGTGAGGCCGAGGGGCTTGGCGAGCAGGAGGGGGACGCCGTTGTATTGATTGGCGGAGAGCGCCTTGATGTTGTCGAAGTTGGCGTCGAGGAAGCCGGGGTAGGCGGAGGGCAGGAGCACGAACTCGGCGTTGACGAGCGCGGCTTGGCCGTCGGGGGCGTGGCAGCTGATGCACGACTGCGACATCACGGGGCCCCAGACCTCGTTGACGAAGTAGTCGCGGGTGGAGACGCAGTCGTCGCCGCGGCCGTTGCAGGCGGCGAGGCCGAGCAGTGCGAGCGAGGAGAGAGCGACCAGGCGCGCGCGGTTTCGCATGTTACTTCAACCTCCAACGAGCGGACGATCGCAGGCTATCGCCTCACTGAAGGGGAGCGCAAGGCGACGACGGGCGGCGCGCGCGGCCGCGGTCGTCGCCGCGCTCGCGCGCGGCTGGCCGGCTTACGAGGCCATCGACACGGGAGAGATGACGCGCTCGACGCGGATGTCGCGGAAGTAGAGCGCGTAGGTGCCCCGGCTGGCCTGTACGCGGAGCCAGGAGTCGAGGCTGGGCTGCTGCTGCGGATCGATGATGTGGCGGAGCGCGCCGATGATGCCCTCGTACTCCTCGGGCAGGGCGAGGCGGCGCTCAAACACCTTGAGGAGCGCGGGCGCGCGCTGCTGGCAGGACTCGCGGAGCGCGAGCCAGCGGCTGGTCGGCAGCTCGACGGTGCTGTCCGCGTGATCACCGACGAGGCGGGCGAGCGAGACGAAGTCGCCCTGGCGCAGCAGCTCGCGGATGTGCGGCTCGATCAAGGTGAAGATCGCCGGCCGGATCGCCGAGACTTCATTGACGGGGGTGGCGTAGAGCCAGTCCTCGCCCTCCTCCATGAAAACGACGCCGACGAGGCCCGAGGCGAGGGGGAGCGCGAGGGTGAGGGTGGTGAGGCCGAACGCGAGCGGCTGCCAACGATCGTGGAGCTCGTTCCGCCAGAGGCCGTTGACGAGGCCGGCGAGGCGGTCCGGGGCGACCATCATGCGGGCGAGGCGGCGCGGGCCGCCGATCTTGGGGGCGTACTCTTGGTTGATCCCGAAGAGCACGCGCCACTCAGCGCTGAGCAGCTCGATCCGCGCGAGCACGTGCTCGCGCCCGATGTGGCTGAGGACCTGATCGCGCGACGACGCGGGCAGCAGCTCTTGCAGCCGGTCTTCGAGGTCGTAGTACCGCTCCGAGCGGATCAGGTAGGCGTGGCAGCGCAGGCGCCCAAGCTACCGAAATTTGGCGCCAGTCTCCACTGCCTCGCGCTCTTTTCGGCGGCGGTCGTTGGCGACCGCGGGGGCGAGCGGAAGCGCGCGAGCGGCGAGCGGCGATGGTTTAGCCGCGGCCGGGCAATTGTCTGCCATCCTCGCGGCGGGGACCTCCTATGATCCAGCTCAGCCCTGATCCCGCGACCGCCGAGCAGCAGGTCGACGCGATCATCTACTACCTGACCACCTGCGGCTACATCGACGCGGACTTCGACCTGCGCGAGAAGGCGTTCGTCCGGGCGTACCTCCGGCAGATCGTGACGGCGCGGATCGATGAGCTGGGGGTGATGAGCCCCGAGATCCGCTACGAGCGGATCGAGTCGCTGCACGGGCACTACGTCGAGCGCTTCCAGGAGATCGACCAGGAGGTGCGGGCGCTGCTGTCAGAGGCGGTGGCCGACGGCGAGGATCCGGAGGGGTTCGTCCGCTCGCGGCTGCTGCTGGGCTGCTATGAGCGGCTCGCCGATCTGAGCGAAGAGAACCGCGAGGCGCTGCTGGTGGCGGTCGACGGGTTCATCGCGGCGGACGGGCAGGTGCTGCCGGCCGAGGTGAAGTTTCGTAACGATCTCGCGGGGCTGCTGGGCGCGCCGATCTTGCTCGATGAAGACGCGCTGGCGGGCAGCGGGACGGCGCTCGAGGGGGCGGTGGAGCTGACGCCAGAGCAGCACGACCACCCGTTCTTCCAAAAATTGGAGCACCACTACTCGGGCGACCGGGCGCGGATCTCCGCGCAGGTCGCGACCGACCTGAAGCTGCTCGACCGGGTGGAGGCGAAGCTGAGCGAGATGAACGCGCGCGGGCACGGCCGCCTGCGCGGGCATAAGACGGTCGCTGACTTCGCCGGCGGGGAGGAGTTCCTCGACGGCCACGTGCACGTGGTGCCGACGCGGCCGGGTCGCGACTACGAGCTGACGGTGCTGGGCGATCTTCACGGCTGCTACTCGAACCTGAAGGCGGCGATCTTGCAGTCGGGGTTTATGGAGAAGGTGCGGCGCTTCCGGGCAGATCCGGAGCACAACCCAGACCCGCGCCTGGTGCTGCTGGGGGACTACATCGACCGCGGGCGCTTCTCGTACAACGGGGTGCTGCGGGCGGCGTTGAACCTGTTCCTGACGGTGCCCGAGCACGTGTATGTGCTGCGCGGCAACCACGAGTACTACATCGAGTACCGGGGCAAGATCCACGCGGGGGTGCGGCCGGCGGAGGCGATCCACACGCTGTCGCCGTTCGTCTCGGACGAGGTGTTCGCCCGCTACCTGCGCTTCTTCGAGGCGATGCCGACCAGCTTGCTCTTCGACCAGCTGCTGTTCGTGCACGCGGGGATCCCGAGGGACTCGCTGCTGCGCGAGCGCTGGCCCGATCTGTCGGCGCTCAACGATCCAGACGTGCGCTTCCAGATGCTGTGGAGCGACCCTAGCGCGAGCGACTACGTGCCGGAGGAGCTGCAGCAGGCGAGCGCCCGCTTCGCGTTCGGGCGCCGGCAGTTCCGCCGCTTTATGGGGGATATCGGCTGCCATACGCTGGTGCGCGGCCACGAGAAGGTGAACGCGGGGTTCCGCAGCGTCTACGCGGACGAGGACATCCGCCTGTTTACGCTCTTCTCCTCGGGCGGGGTGGCGAACGATGACATCCCGACGGACAGCAACTACCGCGACGTTCGACCGATGGCGATGACGATCCGAGTGCGTGACGGCGAGACGCGGGCGATCCCCTGGGCGATCGACTACCGGCGCTACCAAGACCCGGAGCTGAACGCGTTCTTCAGGACGACGCCGGAGGTGGACATCGATCGCTGACGGCTGCGCGTGTGTGTGAGCGCAAAGACGGGGCGGGGGCCGGCGCTTGCGAGGAGCGGGCGCGATCGCCGATGATGCCGCGGCGCGTATGAAGATCCTCGTCACGGGTGCAGGTGGACAGGTTGGGCTCGATCTCATACGTCGGCTGATCGCCGCGGGTGATGAGGTGATCGGCTCGGACATCGCGGAGCGCCCGGCGTGCGAGCTGTCGGCGGCGGAGCTGGCGTGGCGCCGGCTGGATGTCACGGACGCGGCGGCGGTCCGGGGCTTGGTCGAGGAGCTGCAGCCGGAGGTGATCTTCCACCTGGCGGCGCTGCTCAGCGCCCGCGGTGAGCGCTCGCCGCAGCTCGCGTACGCGGTGAACCAAGGCGGGACGTTTCACGTGCTCGAGGCGGCGCGGCAGTGCGAGGTGCGCCAGGTGATCTTCACCAGCACGATCGCGGTGTTCGGGCCCGGGTTGGCCTCGCCGGTGGTCGATGACGTGCCGCTGCACCCGACGACGATGTACGGGGTGACGAAGGTGGCGGGCGAGCTGCTGGGCGACTACTACCGCCGACGCTATGGGCTCGACTTCCGGGCGGTGCGTTTCCCCGGGCTGCTGTCGGCGGGGCTGCCGGGGGGCGGGAGCAGCGACTACGCGCCGCTGATGTTTATTGAAGGGCTGCGCAGGGGCGCGTATGAGGCGTTCTGCCGGCCAGACACGACGATCCCGATGATGTACATGCCCGACGGGATCCGGGCGCTCTTCGAGCTGTCGCGGGCGCCGCAGGGGCGCCTGAGCCGCTCGGTGTACAACATCGCGGCGTTCTCGCCGACGGCGCAGGAGATCGCGGACGCGGCGGCGCGGGTGATCCCAGGGGCGAGGTTCACCTTCTCTTCAGACCCTGTCCGTCAGGCCATCTTGGACTCGTGGCCGCAGGCGCTCGACGACGCGCAGGCGCGGCGAGACTGGGGCTGGGCGCCGCGCTTCGACCTCGACGGGATGGCCGCGGCGCTGGTCCCGGAGGTGCACGAGCTGCTGCGCGCGCACCCGGGGCTCGACATCACCCATTGAGCGGCGGGGCCGCGATCACGAGCAGGAGGACGCGATGTTCGAACAGGCAAAGTCCCACTACGAGGCGATCCTCGCGGAGATCCGCGGCGCAGGGCTGGAGAAGCGCGAGCGGATCATCACCTCGCCGCAGAGCGCGGAGATCACGGTGGGCGGCCGGGTCGTCCTGAATTTTTGCGCGAACAATTACTTGGGGCTGTCGAGCCACCCGGCGGCGATCGAGGCGGCCCGGGCGGCGCTGGATGAGCGCGGCTTCGGGATGTCGTCGGTGCGCTTCATCTGCGGCACGCAGGATCGTCATAAAGATCTGGAGGAGCGGCTGGCGGCGTTTCTGGGGGTGGAGGATGCCATCTTGTACTCGTCGTGCTTCGACGCGAACGGGGGGCTCTTCGAGACGCTGCTGGGGCCGGAGGACGCGATCATCTCGGACGCGCTGAACCATGCGTCGATCATCGACGGGGTCCGGCTGTGTAAGGCGCAGCGGCTGCGCTACGCGAACGACGATCTGGACGAGCTAGAGGACCACCTGAAGGCGACGCGAGGGGCTCGGATCCGGATGGTCGCGACCGACGGGGTGTTCTCGATGGACGGCAGCATCGCGCGGGTCGACCAGATCTGCGATCTGGCGGAGCGCTACGGGGCGCTGGTGATGGTCGACGACTCGCACGCGACGGGCTTCATCGGTAAGTCGGGGCGCGGCACGCACGAGCACAACAACTGTATGGGGCGGGTGGATCTGATCACGACGACCTTCGGCAAGGCGCTGGGCGGGGCGTCGGGCGGGGCGACGGCGGGGCGACGGGCGCTGATCGATGTGCTGCGCAACCGCTCGCGCCCGTACCTGTTCTCGAATTCGTTGGCGCCGCCGATCGTGGCGGCGACGCTGGCGATCATGGAGCTGCTGAGCGCGACGACGACGCTCCGTGATCAGCTCGAGGCGAACACGGCGCGCTTCCGCGCGGGCATGCAGGCGGCGGGTTTCGCGGTGAAGCCAGGGGTGCACCCGATCGTGCCGATCATGCTGGGCGACGCGAAGCTGGCGGCGGAGTTCGCGGCGCGGCTGCTGGATCATGGGATCTATGTGATCGGCTTCTCGTTCCCGGTGGTGCCGAAGGGGCAGGCGCGGATCCGCGTGCAGCTGTCGGCGATCCACACGGCGGCGATGATCGATCGCGCGGTCGAGGCCTTTACCGCGGTCGGGCGCGAGCTCGGGGTGCTGACGGAGGACGCGCGATGACGATGACGATCTCGAGCCACTTTGACGGCGGGAACATCGAGGTCCTGGGGGCGGAGGGCGCGGCGATCCGCTTGGCGATCCGCGGGGACGTTGGCGGTGAGCACTACCAGTGGTTCTATTTTCGGCTGAGCGGGGGGCGCGGCGTGGCCTCGGAGCTGCACCTGAGCAACGCCGGCGGGGCGAGCTTCACGGACGGGTGGGTGGGGTACCAAGCGGTGGCCTCGTACGATCGGCGGCGGTGGTTCCGCGTGCCGACGCGCTACGCGGACGGGTGCTTGACGATCTCGCACACGCCGACGGAGGACTCGATCTACTACGCCTACTTCGCGCCGTACTCGCTGGAGCGGCACGCGGATCTGGTGGCGGGGTCGCTGGTGTCGCCGCTGGTGCGCCATGAGCTGCTGGGGTCGAGCGTGGACGGGCGTGATCTGGATCTGCTGATCGTGGGCGAGCCGGCGGCGAGCAAGCAGGTGGCGTGGATCATCGGCAGGCAGCACCCGGGCGAGACGATGGCGGAGTGGTTGATCGAGGGGCTGCTGGAGCGGCTGCTCGATCCCGAGGATCCGGTGTCGCGGGCGCTGCTGAGCCGCCTCGTTTTTTATGTGGTGCCGAATATGAACCCGGACGGGTCGGTTCGCGGGCATCTGCGCTGCAACGCGGCCGGCGCGAACCTGAACCGCGAGTGGCTGGCGCCGACGCGGGAGCGCTCGCCGGAGGTGCTTTTTACGCGGGCGCGGATGGCCGCGACCGGGGTGGATTTCTTCTTGGATGTGCACGGGGACGAGGGGCTGCCGTACAACTTCATCGCGGGGGCGGACGGGGTGCCCTCGCTGACGCCGCGGGTGGTGGCGCTGCAGGCGGACTACGAGGCGGCGCTGCGGGCGGCGAGCCCGGACTTTCAGAGCGCGCACGGCTATGAGGCGGCGCCGCCGGGGCAGGCGAACATGACGATGGCGACGAACTACGTCGCGGAGGCGCACGGCTGCTTGTCGATGACGCTGGAGCAGCCGTTTAAGGACAACGCGGACGCGCCGCTGCCGGAGGTGGGTTGGTCTCCCGAGCGGGCGCGCAAGCTGGGGCGGGCGAACCTGGACGCGCTGCTGGCGGTGGCGGGGCGGCTGCGCTGATCGTCGTTCTTCTTTCTTATTGAGGGTTGGGGAGGAAGCCGCGGACGGCGATGAGGCGGTTTCCGCCGCCGAAGGTGGTGAAGAGGAAGTCGCCGCTCTCAGGGTCGAGGAAGGCCCCTTCGGCGCCGCTGAGGCCGGTGATGAAGTCGCGGCGGGTGGCGCCTATCGGGTCGCCCTCGGCGTTGACGTCGTAGGCGGCGATCTTGTTGGCCGAATACTCCGAGACGAGCATGCCGTTGACGGGGAAGCCGGGGTTCTCGGCGCCGATGTGGACGAAGCCCTCGGGGCCGCCGACGATCGTGGTCTTCAGGACAGCTCCGGTGACGTTGAAGGTGCCGTCGCCGTCGGGGCTGAGGTTCAGGGTGTACCATTGGCCGCCAGCCCAGCTCACGGCCTTGAGCTGGCCCTCGCCGCCGAAGCCCTTGGGGACGACGTTGAGGCCGCCAGGCGAGGGCACGACGCCGAGGGGGCCTAGATCGATGATCTTGTCGGTGACGAGGCTGCCGGGCTTTTGTTGGCCGAGCTGGTTGACGGGCCAACGCGCGAGGAAGAGCACGCCGTCTGGGCCGTAGGTGACGCCGCCGTCGTTGTACTCGGCCTCGGCGTAGGCGCTGATCGGGGCGCCGGACCAGCCGGTGATGTGACAGTCGGCGTCGCGGGTGATCTCGACGGCGTAGAGCTTGCCTTGGGTGGTGTTGGCGGCGCCGCCGATCAAGAGGGTGTAGGGGTCGCCTTGTTTGATGGTGAGGCCGCCCCAGTTGTTGGGCACGCCGTTGAGGTTGCCGAGGTCGTAGCAGGTGTAAAAAGGATCAAACTCGGGGGTGAGGTTGATCCCGGCTAAGGCGCAGTCGACAGGGGCGACGGGGGGCTCGATGACGGTGCACGTGACGCCTCCGGTGGTGCTGTCAGAGTCGGAGTCGGAGTCGGAGTCGGAGTCGGAGTCGGAGTCAGAGTTGGTGTCTGAGTCAGAGGTCGCGTCGGTCGTGCTGGTCGCGTCGGAGGTGTCGGTGCTGGAGGTGTCGGTGCTGGCGGTGTCTGAGGTGCTGGCGGTGTCTGTGGTCGTGGCGTCTGTGGTCGTGGTCGTGGCGGTGGTGGTGCCGGGATCGGTGGTCGGCTGGTCGGTGTCGCTCTCGCTGCCGGTGCCGGGGCCGGAGGTGCTGGCGGTGGTTGAGGTGGTGGTCGTCGAGGTGTCGGTGTCGCTGGTCTCGCCCTGCCCGGGGGTGCAGGCGAGCAGCGAGAGCGAGGCGAGGGCGGCGTAGGGGCGAGAGAGCGACATCGTCGGATCTTAAAGGAACTCGGCGGTCGTCGGTGAGCGAGCGCGCGCGCGCTCGGTGCGGCGGGTGGCTCGCGATCTTGGGGCGCCTGGAGGAGAATCGCGGGCGGCCTTCGATGGAGCTCGTCCTGGCAGCGGCGCGTTTGCTCGATCCGGTGGACGCCGCGCGCCGTCGGTGGCTGCGCGCGCTGGGATCGCTGGCGCGGCCTTTGATGCGCGATCGGGCGCTCCGGGTCGCGCTGGTGGCGTCGGGCGTGATCGTGTCGGCGACGACGGCGACGCTGCTGGCGCCGCTGCTGCTGCTGGCGCTAGGGCCGATCGTCTGGGGGGTGCCGCACTTGCTGGCGGATCTGCGGTACATGGTCGTTGGACCAGGTTATCACCGACGGTGGTCACTGGTGCTGCTGGCGGGCGCGCCGATCGTGGCGGTGGGGCTGGGCGCGGGGTTGCTTACGGGGCTGCTGGCGGCGGTCGCGGCGGCGCTGCTGGCGAGGGCGAGCTGGCGGCGGCGGCTGCTCGCGCTGGTCGGGATCGGCGCGCTGGGGGGTGGGCTTTGGGCGCTCGGCGGGGCGGCGGACGTCGTCTTCGCGCACGGGCATAACTTCGTGGCGGTGGCGCTGTGGTGGTGGTGGCGGCCGCGACGGGGGGCGCTGCGGTGGCTGCCGGTGGCGCTGTTCGCCGGTGCGACGGCGCTGTTCTTGTCCGAGGTCGGGGCCCAGTGGGTGGCGGCGGTGGCGGGTTTTGGCTGGTCGTTGGGGCAGATGGGGGTCGAGTATCAGCTCTGGCGGTTGACGCCAGGGATCGAGGAGGCGCTCGGGATCCGCTTGGTGTTGCTCTTCGCGTTCGCGCAGGCGATTCATTATGCGGTGTGGCTGCACTTGATCCCCGATGATGACCGCGAGCGGGCGACGCCGGCGACCTTCTCGCGCTCGTATCGCGAGCTGTGCGCGGCGATGGGGCCGTGGACGGTCGCGGTCGCGGGCGCGCTGGCGGCTGGTCTGGTCGGTTGGGCGCTCTTCGACCTGATGGCGGCGAACCACGGGTACTTCCGCTTGGCGCGCTTTCATGGGCACCTCGAGCTGTGCGCGGCGACGCTGCTGCTGCTGGAGGGGCGGCGGCGATGAAGCTGGCGATCACGCCGGAGCTGTGGTTCTCGGCGTTCATCCTCACGCAGGCGGTGGAGGCGCCGATCTACGTGTGGGCGAGCCGCGGGGGGCAGTGGCGGTGGCGGCGGCGGCTGGCGGTGGCCCTCGGGGCGAGCGCGCTCACGCACCCGGTGGTGTGGTGGGTGATCCCGCGCCTGGAGTGGTCCAGCTATCGCGCGTACTTCATCGCGGCGGAGGGCTTCGCGCTGGTGGCGGAGGCGCTGCTGCTGGTGCTCGCCCTAAAGAAGAGGATCGCCGCGGCGTTGGCGTGGTCGCTGCTGGCGAACGGGGCGAGCGTGGCTGTCGGTCGGCTCTTGCGCGAGCTGTTTGGATGGCCTTGAGGACAGGTCGCTGCGGCGAGGTGGCGCCGGGGGCGAGGTGTCTGGCATGCTGGACCTCGTGATGAAGGCGCCGCCGAGCTTCAGCCGTGGAGGGCGCGCGTTCGCGCTGCTCTTGCTCTCGATCTCGTGCTCGCGCGGCGGTGGGGCGCAGGGAGGCGTCGAGGTGGCGCCCGTCGCGGAGGCGCCGGTGGAGGCAGCCGCGGTCGTGGCGGCGCCGGTGGACGTCGCTGTGAAGGCGCCGGTCACTCCGGCGGGCACTGCGTCGGGGGCTAGGCCGGCGGGGCCGGTGGAGCCAGTCGGACCGGTAGGACAGGTGGGGCCGCCGACGGGCGCGCCGGTGGTGGTAGGCCCGGCTGGGCCGGTGAGCCCGACGGGGCAGCCGATCGTGGGGCCGCCGACGGGGCCGGTGATCGCGGGGCCCGTGACGCCGAGCGCGGGGGAGTTGGCGGAGCTGATGGCGTCGGTGAACCGGAAGATGGTGCACGACGACGGCAAGGGGTGCCTCGCGGAGCTGGCGCGGGTGGAGGCGATCGACCCGCGGCTGGCGAAGACGATGGTGGTGGTCCGGGCGCAGTGCGAGATGCTGGTGGGGCGCTGCGAGCTGGGGAAGCGGATGATCGCGGACTACTACCGCGACCAGGCGGGCTTCGGCGAGACGATGGCGATCCGCAGCGCGGAGTCGATCGCGGCGATGCGCTGCCGCGGCGGTGACATCAGCGAGCGCGACCAGCTCTTACAGGCGCTGTGGGAGCTGTCCGATGGCGCCTACATGAACGAGCGGTCGGCCCGGTCTTGCCTCGATAACATCGCGAAGGTGCGGCGCCTGGGGCCGCGGGTGCAACCACGTGACCCAGAGGACAGCCAGGTGCGGGGCGGGCAGCAGGCGCTTTTTCATACGGGGGCAGCGTGCTTGGCGCGGGCGGGCGACTGCGGGGGAGCGTGGCGGGTCTACTGGGATAATTTTCCGGCGGGCTCGCTGGACTCGGTGCCGGAGGCGGCGCAGCGCCGGACGATCGTGGAGGAGTCGTTTCGGTCGAGCATCGAGCGCTGCAAGGCGGCGAAGCTGCCCTGATGAAGACGTCAGCCGCGGCGCTCGGGGGCCGTGGCGCTTCGTAGGCGGCAAATTGTGTGAGCTGCGATCGCTGGGCTCGCCGGGGTAACGGCGTTCTAGGGCCGGAGCCCGCCGCGGGGCGGTCGTTGGCGCTCGGGCAGGGCGGTAAGCGCTCGACATGGGGGCGTAGATCGGGGAGTCTGCGCCGCGCGCGGCGGTTCGACCGCGCCACTCTCGAAGAAGCAAGAGCCAGACGTGTCGGAGCAGAAGTCGATGTCCAAGAAGATCGTGACCGTGAGCCTGGGTGCGCTGTGGTTGGTCGCTGCTGCGAGCTGCGTGAAGGTGCCGAGCTCGAAGAACGAGAACGAGAGCGGCCAGTCGAAGATGATGAACGACACCTTCGCCGGCAAGAACAAGTGCAACCCGGAGAACCACGACCGGCCCTTCATCATCGAGTGGGACGCGACCGACATGTCGAGCTTCGAGTCGTACGCGGCGAACGACATGGTGATGGTGCAGTACGAGGGCTGCAAGCTGACGGTGATCGACTCGTGCCGCGATGACTCGGTGCGCGGCTCGCTGGGCTCGTATAAGGCGGTGGAGTGGACGAGCGGCTCGCTCGAGTCGATCGACATCGCCGACGAGAACGAGCTGTACGCGAAGCTGCCGCTGGGCGAGGCGACGCTGGGCGGGCGGGTGCGCTCGGGCGAGAAGTTCAAGATGGAGTACTACGTGGCGGGCACGCGCACAGCGACCCGCAACAAGGTGTACTCGGCCGACCTCGCGGAGAAGGACGGCTGCGAGGACGTGACCCACTTCGTCTACGCGTACAACTTGGGGGCCTTCGCGCTGGGGTCGGTGCAGTCGCTCGAGGCGAGCGCGGGCGGCAGCATCTACGGCTTCGGCGCGGGCGGTAACAAGTCGACGACGCGCAAGGCGGACAAGAAGGGCGGGGATCTGCAGAAGTGCCAGTCGGACTCGGCGAAGGAGATCGACGGCTGCAAGGTGCCGGTGCGCCTGACGCTGCGTCCAGTGACCGCGGGCGAGAACCCGAAGCAAGAGGCGGACCGCGCCCCCGACACCGACACGTCGCTGAACGCGGCCGCACAGCTCGAGATGAAGATCGAGGCGACGGGGAAGGCCGGTCAGCTCCTCGAGGCGGCGCGCGAGCGCCTCAACGCGAAGGACGGCAAGGCCTGCCTCGCGGAGCTGGACAAGTACGACAAGATCGAGGCGAAGAAGCAGTCGACGGACCCGAAGTCCGGCATGCCGTCGCTCACGCGCGGACAGTGTCTGATGGTCGCCGGGAAGTGCGAGCCGGGCAAGGTGATGGTCCGGAAGTGGATGGAGAACAACAACTCCACGGGGATGGGCTCCGATCAGATCGACCAAGTGGTGAGCAGCTACGTGAGCCTTTGGTGCCAAGGCGCCTTGGCGCCGCGCGATGCGGTGAAGAAGGCGTTCTACGAGCTGACGATGGGCATGGGGAGCAAGAAGGCGCCGAAGGAGTGCCAAGACAACTACGCGACGGTGCGTAAGCTAGGGCCGACGCTGAAGCTCAACGAGGATGAAGACGAGGACAAGATGATCCTCGATCAGATGAAGAACGCGTACTACTACGCGGGCTCCTGTCTGGTGAAAGCCGGGGACTGCGCCGCGGCGTGGAAGGCCTTCAACAGTGGTTACCCGGTGGAGAACCTCGCGAACGTGAAGGACCAAGCGACGAAGGACTCGATCATCAAGTCGAACTTCGAGTCGAGCTTCGCGAAGTGCAAAGACAAGGCCTGATCGCTTAGCGAAGCTCGCGGCGTCGACCTCGCGAGCCCGTGCCTCGGTGACGAGGCCGGGCTCGCCCCTATTTCGGCGTATGGGTCGCGTATAGGCGCGAAGGTCGTGGATGCGCGGGTTCGCGCGATCGGGTAGGCTGCGCGCATGCGAGCGAGTTTTCCGGGTACAGGGCGCATCGCCTGGGGGGTGCTGCTGGCGATCGCGTGCAGCAGCGATGACCAAGGGAGCGTGACCGAGGCGAGCAGCACGAGCAGCACGAGCAGCACGAGCAGCACGAGCAGCACGAGCAGCACGAGCAGCACGAGCAGTACGAGCAGCACGAGCAGCACGAGCAGCACGAGCGGCGCCGAGAGCTCGACCAGCGAGGGAGAGAGCAGCGGCGCGAGCGAGGGGACGACCCGCGGATCGGAGGGCACCGGCGCGAGCGCGGGCACGACGGGCGAGGGCACGACGAGCGAGGGGATGACGAGCGAAGGAACGACGAGCGAAGGGACGACGGGCGAGCCGGGGTTGGAGCTGCCGTGGGGGTGGATCGCGGCGCTGGACCAGGGGATCCGCGATGATAGCTACGGGCTGGGGCACTTTCAGGCGCCTCGCCAGGGCTACAAACACAGCGGGATCGACTTCTTGATGCCGGTGGGCACGACGCTGCTCTCGCCGTGCGCGGGCTCGTACTTGGCGGGCTACGACGGCGGCTACGGCAACTGGGTGCAGGTGATCTGTAAGGTGCCGCCGTCGATCGCGGGCGACCAGGCGATCTTCGCGTCGATGTTGTATGCGCACCTGAACGCGACGGCGGTGCCGATTACGGGGATCGATCCGAATAAGGCCGGCAAGGTGAGCCAAGGGCAGACGCTCGGGACGGCGGGCAAGTCGGGGAACGCGGGAGCGGCGGGGATCCACGCGCACCTCCACTTCGAGGTGGCGCTGCACAGCTCGGAGCTGGCTGGGCTGCAAGAGGCGCACATCTCCGGCGCAGACGGCGATAACGCGGCGGCGATGGCGCTGCGGGCGTCGATCAAGGCGGCCTGTCTGGAGCCGACAGGCTTCGCGCCGACGAAGGCGACGTTGAACATAGGGCGACGGATCGATCCGTTCATCTTCTTGACCTGCCTCAGCGCCGAGAAGCCGCCGCTGACGACGCCGCAGATCCAGGCGCTGCACTCGTGGAGCGCGGACTACACGGCGGAGACGTTCGACGTCGACGTCGGTTTGCCGTGAGCGAGGCGCGGCTGTATCTCCCTCAGATCAAGCGGCGCAACTACGCTCTCTTCATGCGCCTCAACGTTGAAACGTTCAATCTCAACCACATCGAGCGGACCCTCTGCCTGGAGGCGCTCGTCACCTCCGGGACGATCGTCGACGCCGCCCAGCTCCTCGGGATCACCCGCCACGCGCTGAAGCGCCGGATCCTCAAGCACAAGATCGAGTGGCCGCAGCGCCAGGTGGCGTCGACGTCGCCGGCGGTGACGGCCGAGGTGAAGGTGGAGGCCGCGGCCAGCCCGATCGGGTAAGGTCGCGGTCGCGGCAGCGCCCGCAGGAGCGTCATGTCCCGACCCGCCGATCGTTACGCCCCGGCTCGCCGCATCGAGCTGCTACGCGCGCTGCTGAGCGCGACCGGGGGGGCGACGGTGTATGAGATCGCGGAGCGCCTGGCGGTCAGCGTGCGTACGGCGCTGCGGTACCTCCAGGCGATGGAGTCGGCGGGCGAGCCGCTCTACGAAGAGATGGACGGGCGCCGCAAGGTGTGGCGGCTGATGACGAGCGCGCGGCAGCAGACGATCACGCTGTCGACCGCGCAGATGGTCGCGCTGGCGATGTCGCGGCGGGTCTTCGACTTCCTCGCGGGTACGGGGTTCAAAGAAGATCTCGACGCGGTGTTCGAGCGCTTGGAGAGCACGCTGCGCCGCGGCGACTTCGTGGCGGCGCGCAACCTCGATCGCAAGATCTACGACGTGAACGAGGCGCCTCATCGTTATGAGGGGCGGATCGATCACGTCGACGCGATCGTCACGGGGCTGATCCGCGAGCAGCGCCTCGCGGTCGCGTACGTGCGCACAGACGGGCAGGAGCAGCGCTTCGAGCTCGATCCGTACTCGCTGCTCGTTTATAAAAAGGGGCTGTACTTGGTGGGCTTCTCGCACCACCACCAGGAGCGCAGGACCTTCTCGTTGGACGCGTTCTCCGAGGTGGAGTGGCTGCGCGGGGCGGGCTTTGAGTACCCGGAGGACTATCACCCGTCGCAGATCGCTGAGGGGGCGTTCGGGCTGATCAAGGGGGCGCCGACGCGGGTGGAGATCCGCTTTGATGAGGCGGTGACGCGCTACGTGCGGCGGCGACTGTGGCACCCTTCGCAGGTGATCACCGAGGTGCCGGGGGGGATCGTGCTGACGATGGATGTGCTGGGGACGGTGGAGATCCGGAGCTGGGTGCTCTCGTTCGGCGATAAGGCGGAGGTGCTGGCGCCCGCGGCGCTGCGCGAGGCGGTGGCGACGGAGCTGCGGCGGGCGGCGCTGCGCTACGCGGGCGGCGGCGATCAGTAGGTCTTGGGGAGGGCGGCGACGACGGCGTTCATCGCGGTCAAGACGCCGACGTAGCGCATGATCTTGAGCTTGGATCCTTGGATGTCGTAGTCGGGGGAGAGCAGGGCCTGCGGGACGCTGATCTCGCCGCGGTCGAGGCGCACCCAGAGGCCGTACGGGGCGGTGGAGCGGGCGAGCGCGGACTTGTTGTCGAATGGTTGACCGCGCAGGCGCGAGGGCGCGTCGTAGGCCTCGTAGCTGTGGCGGACGAGTCGGCCGCGCTCAAAGATGAAGGTGGCGGCGCAGTCTTGTCGATCGGGGGTGTCGAGGCAGCGGAGGATCAGCGCCTCGGAGAAGCCGCTGGCGGCGCGCTGGAAGCGATCGGAGCGGCCCAAGGCCTCGGCGAGGGCGTCGACGAATTCGCGGGTCCAGTAGCGCGGCGGGGCGGTCATCGCCGACTAGGGTAGCGCGCGACCCGGGCGGCGGTGGCGGGCGTGAACGCGCGCGCGGCTCTGGTAGTGTGGCGAGCATGAACGCGCCACAGCTCCCTAGCGCCCTCTTGCTCGACCTCGACGGCACGCTGATCGACAGCGAGGCGATGCACGCGGAGGGGATCATCCAGTTCCTGCGCGGGCTCGGTTATGCGCTCGACGCGGCGGAGACGCGGGTGTTCGTGATCGGCCGGGCGTGGCAGGAGATCTACGCGCACCTCGAGGTGAAGGAGCGCTTCGGGCTCGATCTGCCGAGCTTGCAGCGCGGGGCGATCGCGGCGAAGGAGGCGATGTTCGCCGCGGGGGCGAAGATGCCGGTGCTGCCAGGGGCGGTGGAATTGGCCCTGCTGGCGAGCTCGCTCGGGGTGCCGATGGCGATCGTGAGCGGCTCTTGTCGGGCGGAGATCGAGCACGCGCTGGCGAGCTTGGGGATCGGTCGGCATCTCGAGTTCTATTTAGGGGCGGAGGACTACGCGTTCGGCAAGCCGGCGCCGGACGGGTACTTGGCGGCGGCGGCGCGGCTGAAGGTCGCGCCGCGGCGCTGCTTGGTGGTCGAGGATAGCTCTGCGGGGATCGCCTCGGGGATCGCCGCGGGCATGCGGGTGCTGGCGACGGCGGCCGCGAACCCGCCTGCGGGCGCTCCTGGACACCAAGATCAGCGGGCGGCGCATCGAGTGGTGCGGGGGCTCGAGGGGCTGAGCGCGGCGGATCTGATCGCGATGATGGAGGGCGCTTGAGCGGGGTCGATGACCTGGGCGACGCAGGCGCGATCGTCTTGCCGTCGACGGCGCTGGCGCTGGTGATCTTGCCCGACCCGGAGGTGCAGGCGGGGGCCGATGCGCCGATCTTGGGGCAGCAGGCGGCGCAGCGGTTGATCGATGAGGCGCTGCGCTGCGGCTTCACGCGGGCGCTGGCGGGGCCGGGCGTGCGCGGGGCGCTGCGAGAGGTGGAGGAGCTGGTGACGGGTGATCCGATCGGGAGCGCGGCGCTGGTGGTGTTTGAGAGCGCCGTGGTGCACGCGGCGCTGCTGCGTTTGATGGTGGAGCACCCGCTGGAGCCGGGGGAGCGCTTCACGCTCTATGACGCGGCGGGGCGGCCGACGGCGTGGTTCACGGGGGATCTGGCGAGCTTGCCGACGCAGATGCCGATCTCGGAGGAGATCGCGTGGCCGGAGGAGGTAGGGCCCGAGGATCTGGCGCGGGTGGTCTATGCGGAGGATCGGCGGCGCGCGGAGGCGATCGTGCGGCGCAGCGAGGGGCTCGGGGCGCTCGGGGTGGCGCTGTGGAGCCGTCGGGTTGAGGGGCCGCTGCTGCGGCGCCTGGCGGCGAGCGGCCGACCGACGGCGCAGATCGAGCTGCTGGCGGTGACGCTGGCGGCGGGCTCGGGCGCGTGGGTGCTGCTGAGCGCGTGGGCGGGCGCGGTGGCGGGGGCGCTTTGTCTATTGCTCGGCGTCGAGATCGCGCGGCTGCTGCCGGCGCTGCGCCGACTGCGGCGCGCGAGCGAGCCGGCGTTGGTTGCGGATACACTGGTGCGGCCCTTCGGGCACGCGTCGTTCACCGCGGCGCTCACGTACGCGCTGGTGGCAGAGGAGGCGCGATCGGGGGCCGCAGATCTGGTGCTGCTGGCGATCGGCGGGGCCGCGGCGCTGTTCTCGCTGGGGCAGGCGCGCTCGCTGCTGCGCCAGCAGCCGGCGGTGCCGCTGGACCTGCCGAGCGCGGTGGGGGTGGCGGAGCGGCTCGGGATCGGCTGGCCGGCGCGGTGGCGCTTGCCGCTGGCGATCGAGGTGAGCGCGGCGGTGGCGGCGCTGCTGGGGCCCGGGCTGGCTTGGGGGGTGATGGTCGCGGCCGGGCTCGCGCGGGTGTGGCGGTGGTTCGCGAGCCCTAGCGACGCGGCGCCGACGGCGAGCGACTCGGGACGATCCCGCGAGACGAGCCGATCCCGGTGAGCGGTGATCGGCGTCACCCGGTGACGGGGCCTGGAAAGGCCTCTTAGGGCTGCGTATCCGCCGAATTGGCCGATGCCGGCGGTTTGACCCTCTGGGGGGCCGGTGCTAGGTTTCGTGGCCGCCGCGCTGTCCCCGCGCGGGGCTATACACCACCATGGTACGCAAGATTCCGCTCCTCCCGCTCCGCGAACTCATCGTCTTCCCGCACGAGGTGGTGCCGCTCTTCGTCGGCCGTGAGAAGTCGATCAACGCCCTCGAAGAGGCGATGGCTGGTGATCGCAGCATCCTGCTCTGCGCGCAGAAGAAGGCGAAGATCAACGACCCGAAGCCGGACGGGATCCACGCGTACGGGACGATCGGCAACATCCTCCAGCTCCTGCGGCTGCCGGACGGCACGGTGAAGGTGCTGGTGGAGGGCAAGCAGCGGGCGAAGATCACGAAGTACGCGGACAACGAGCGCTACTTCCTCTGCGAGGTCAACGTGATCGAGTCGCCGACGCCGACGCCGGAGGAGGACCCGGAGCTCGCGGCGCTGATCCGCTCGGTGCACGCGACCTTCGAGGGCTACGTGAAGCTGAACAAGCGGGTGCCGCCGGAGCTGGTGGTGAGCGTGCAAGGGATCGACAACCCGTCGCGCCTCGCCGATACCATCGCCGCCCACGTCAATTTCAAGCTCTCGTCGAAGCAGGAGCTGCTCGAGGCGGAGTCGGTGCGGGCGCGCCTGGAGAAGCTGTTTGAGCTGATGCAGAGCGAGATCGAGATCCTCCAGGTGGAGAAGAAGATCCGCACGCGCGTCAAGAAGCAGATGGAGAAGAACCAGAAGGAGTACTACCTCAACGAGCAGATGCAGGCGATCCAGAAGGAGCTGGGGTCGCAGGACGAGTTCAAGAACGAGCTGACCGAGCTCGAGGAGAAGATCCGCAAGAAGAAGATGAGCGCCGAGGCGGTCGACCGCCTGAAGAAGGAGCTGCGCAAGCTCAAGATGATGAGCCCGATGAGCGCCGAGGCGACGGTGGTGCGCAACTACATCGACACGGTGATCGCGCTGCCTTGGGAAGATCGCACGCAGGACAAGATCGACGTGGCCGAGGCGGAGGCGATCCTCAACGAGGACCACTACGGCCTCGAGAAGCCGAAGGAGCGGATCTTGGAGTACCTGGCGGTGCAGTCGCTGGTGTCGAAGATCAAGGGGCCGATCCTATGCTTGGTGGGGCCGCCAGGGGTGGGCAAGACCTCGCTGGCGAAGTCGGTGGCGCGGGCGACCAACCGCAAGTTCATCCGGGTGTCGCTGGGCGGGGTGCGCGATGAGGCGGAGATCCGCGGGCACCGGCGCACGTACATCGGCGCGATGCCGGGCAAGATCATCCAAGGGCTGCGCAAGTGCGGCTCCTCGAACCCGGTCTTCTTGCTCGACGAGATCGACAAGATGTCGATGGACTTCCGTGGTGACCCCTCGGCGGCGATGCTGGAGGTGCTGGATCCGGAGCAGAACAACGCCTTCGTCGACCACTTCTTGGACCTCGAGTACGACCTCTCGGACGTGCTCTTCATCTGCACGGCGAACTCGCTGCACACGATCCCGCTGCCGCTGCAGGACCGGATGGAGATCATCTCGCTGACCGGCTACACGGACGAAGAGAAGGCGAAGATCGCCCGGCAGTACTTGATCCCGAAGCAGATCGAGCAGAACGGGATGGCGGGCGTCGACGTGAACCTCACCGACTCGGCGGTGCGCGAGATCGTCGACCACTACACCAAAGAGGCGGGCGTGCGCTCGCTCGAGCGCCAGATCTCGGCGGTGACCCGCAAGCTGGCGGTGGAGTACATCAAGGACGGCAAGAGCAAGAAGAGCTACAAGATCGACGGCCGCGCGGTGCAGCGGCTGCTCGGCGCGCGCAAGTACCGCTACAACAGCGCCGACAGCTCCGACCAGATCGGCATGGCGAACGGCCTCGCGGTGACGATGTTCGGCGGCGACCTGCTGCCCGCCGAGGCGACGATCTCGGCGGGTAAGGGCAAGGTGACGCTGACCGGCAAGCTGGGGGAGGTGATGCAAGAGTCGGCGCAGGCGGCGCTGACGTACGTGCGGGCGCGTAGCCTGGCGTTCGGGCTCGAGCCGGACTTCCACGAGCACTTGGACTTCCACATCCACTTCCCCGAGGGGGCGGTGCCGAAGGACGGGCCGAGCGCGGGCGTGACGATCGTGGTGGCGCTGGTGTCGGCGCTGCTGCAGACGCCGGTGCGCAAGGACGTGGCGATGACCGGGGAGATCAACCTGCGCGGCAAGGTGCTGCCGATCGGCGGGCTCAAGGAGAAGGTGCTCGCGGCCTATCGCGGCGGCATGAAGACGGTGCTGTGCCCGCGCGAGAACGAGAAGGACATCGCGGAGATCCCAAAGAACATCGTGAAGGGGATCGAGCTGAAGCTGGTGTCGTCGCTCGATGAGGCGATCCGCGCGGCGCTGGTGCTGCCGGCCGAGGACAGCCCGAACCACGCGTTCCGCGACTTCATGGCAGGAGCCGATACGGCGCCGGTGAACTGGCGCGACGCGCACCTGTACCTGCAAGACCGCCGCCGCAAAGAGCGCGGCGAGGGGCGCGACCTGGGGCCGCACTAGCGGCGCTGCTGCGTGAGCGCGCGCCTGCGTGAGAGAGACCACCTGGCCTTCATACCAGGTGGTCTTTGCGTCTCGCCGATAGGTGTCGCGCTTCGACGGTGAACTCAGTCGCCGAGGCCGACACGACCGAGGAAGAAGCCGGCCAGGCCGCCAGTGACGCCCCAGGAGGCGGCGCGGGGGATCTCCGGGGCCGCGGTGTCGAGGCGCTGGTGGTGGGCGCTGACGAAGATCCTGAGGTGACGGAGGAGGATCCAGTTGAGGCCGAGGGAGGCGGCGCTGACGCCGTTGCCGGGGAGGTCGCGGGCGCCGACCTGAAATCGATCGTAGCGGGCGGCGAGCTCGACGGCGCTGTCGCGGAGCTGCGCGCCGCGGAGCTTGGGGAGGAGGGTGGCTGGGTCCTTGGCTTGACCGGTGAGCACGGCGGCGAGCTGGGCATAGCCTCCGGCGCCGATCATCGGGGCGAGCGGGTCGCCGGGGGTGAACGGATCGCCGTCGGTGTCACGCTCGCGGGCGTCGTAGGTGTAAAAAAATTCGCCGCGGGCGGAGAGGTAGCGCCAAAACAGCGCGCCGCCCGCGGTGAGGCGTCGGGCCGGGCCAGTGGCGGGGATCCCTCGATAGAACTCGAACTCTAAGGTCGTCTCGACGCCCGGGCTGAAGCCGTTGGTCTTGGTGTAGGTGAAGGCAGAGGCGACGAGCAGGAGCTGCGGCCAGCTCGGCCGCGCGGCGAAGGGGGTGAGCTGGAGCTTGGCGGCGAAGGCGAGCTTGGTGTTGTTGGCGCCGCGGTTCTGGCCGATCCCGCTCAAGGCCGCGATGACGCCCTGGAGCTGGCGCCAGGGGGCGAGGGTGAGCTCGAGGCCGGTCTGTCGTCCGGGGTTGGCGGCGTGCATGGAGATCGGGGCGCGTGAGAGCTCGTCGACGAGGTCGGGGGCGTTGAAGCGATAGCCGAAGGGGGCCTTGAACTGGCCAGCGCGTAGGCTGAGGTGCCTTTCGTTTCTCCGAAAAATCCGCCAGCTCACGAAGGCGTCGAAGAGCTGCGGACCCTTAGCAGCAGCCGCTTCGATGGTGACGAAGGCGGTGAGCGGGCCGGCCTCGACGCCGCCGCCGGCGCGGGCGCCCGCGAGGTCGAGGTTGCTATAACCCTCGCGGGCGGCCGAATAGTAGGTGGCGTCGGCGCGGACCCACCCGTAGGGGAAGGCGCGGAGCTGGTGGGGGAGGCGTGCGGCGCGGCGATACGGCCTGTCGGGGCGCTGGGTGGTCGGTCGGGTGACGAGAGGTCTACCCGCGGGCTCGAGCGGCGGCTCGAGCTCGAGCGGGGGTGGGTGGTCTGGATCGGTCGCTCCGGTGGGTTGAGGGGCGATCTCGAGGACCACGACCTCAGGGGCGCGATCGGTGGGGCCGGGTGCGGCGAGCGCGAGGAGGAGCGGGGCGAGCGCGTGGGCGATCATCGCGAGCTTCGAGCCGCTCAGCAGGCGGGGACGACGACGAGGGTCTGGGTGTGTCGCGCTGAGATGAAGATCCGGCTGACGCCGTCGAAGGCGATCCCGCGGGGCTCCCACTCCCCCTCAGCGAGCACGGTGTAGGCGCCGGTCTGGGAGACACGGTAGACCCGTCCGCGGCCGCTTGCTTTGTCAAAACCGAGGACCAGGAGGTCGCCGGCGGGGGTGGCTTCGATGAGATCGAGCGACTGGAGCTCGTCGGTGAGCAGCTCGAGGGCGGGCGTGGCGGCGGTGAGATCGACGCGGTAGAGCCTCCGCTGATCTTGGTCGGCGACGAAGAGGGCGTCACCGATGACGGCGAGGCCGACGGGCTTGCTGAGGCCGCTGACGAGGATCGACTCGGCGCCGGCAGAGGGATCGACGACGGCGACCCAGCCGGTGTACACGTCGTCGGCGTCGCGCGTGTAGGTGGCGACGTAGAGGCGGCCGCGGGCGTCGTCGTAGTCGAGGCCGAGGCGGCGCCACTCGTCGTTGATCCCGGAGAGTTGCTCGGGCTGGCCGCCTGGAGGGACGCGGAAGAGCGCGCCGAGGCCAGGCATGCCGAAGCCGAAGCGCGGGACGTAGAGGGCGCCGTCGGCGTCGAAGGTGAGATCGCCGAGGCCGTCAGCGCCAGGATCATCGGAGGGGTTGGGGATCTCGGCGTAGATCTGGGTTGCGCCGTCGTCGCTGCGGACGAGCACGCGGTTGTTGTCGTCGTCGGCGATGTAGAGCTGCTGCTGATCGGCGCGGTAGACGAGGCCGTTGGGCTCGGCTTGGATGTCGATGATGTAGGGGGCGAAGGGTTCGCAGGTGGGGGCGCCGGCGGTGGTGGCGGTGTCGCCCTCGGTCGTCGGGATGCAGGCCGCGGGCAGGAGTGAGAGTGAGAGTGAGAGGGCGAAGGTGCGGTGGTGCATGGGTGTTGATGCCTCGTGGTCAGGCGGCGTGGAGCTGGGCGACGCGGTCGCCGCAGGACTGGACGTCGTAGCCGAGAGCGAGCAATTCGCGGCGGAACGCGCCGGTGGTCATGGCGTCGAGGAGGCGCTGGATCCGTGGATCGTGGAGGTGCGTGAGGGGGAGGACGAGGTCGTAGCGCTCGTCGGCGAGGGGGACGAAGTGGAGGCCGTGGGTGAGCGCGGCGTCGTGGGTGGCGAGGCCGAGCTGGGCCGCGCCGCTGTGGATGAGCTGGGCGACCTGGAGGTGGCTAGAGGCGGTGAGGGCGGAGGTGGGTGGGCTGAGGCCGCGACTTTGGAGCTCTCGGTCGAGGAGGCGGCGGGCGCCGGATCCGGGCTCGCGCAGGACGAGGCGGAGATCGTCGCGGCCGAGGTCGTCGGCGCCGCGGATCTGCTTGGGGTTGCCCGCGGCCGCGATGAGGCCGGCCTGCCAACGCGCGAGGGTGATCACGAGCTGCGGGCCAGGGCCGGCGTGGCGGCGGACGTCGGGGAGGTTGGCTTCGCCGGTGCGTGGGTCAGTGAGGTGGACGCCCGCGAGGTGGGCGTGGCGGCGCGCGAGCGCCTCGAGCGCGGCGGTGCTGGAGCGGCTGAACCAGAGGAATCGACCGGCGCCGGGGCGGGCGTTGAGGCGATCGGCCAGGAGGCCGAGGGCAGGGGCGCAGCCGTAAAGGACGAGGTTGTCGCGGGCCTCCGCGAGGGGCCGCAAGAGGGTGGTGGTGGGCGGTGTGCCGGTGATGAGCGCGTCCGCGGAGAGGCGGGCGTCGTCGGCGAGCAGCGGGTAGGAGAGCCACCGGGCGTCGATGTAGGCGAGGGCGAGGCGGCTGTGGGCGACGGGTGAGGTGGGGCAGGCGTTGAAGTCGTGGGCGTCGTGGGGGTCGCCAAAGAGCTGCTCGACGGTGCAGCCGAGGGCGCGGGCGAGGCGGAGGGCGATGTCGACCGCAGGGGTGGCGCGCCCGGCTTCGATCGCGCTGAGGCTCTGCCGGGTGAGACCGACGTGGGCGGCGAGGGCGAGCTGAGTGATGGCGCTCGATTCGCGGGCTTTGCGCACGGTGTTCGGGCTACGTGGCGCCATGGAGTGTTTTACTTCCACCATGGAGCGTTTTCGTGTCAACTCGATCTCGCGCGCTGCTTGCCAAATAATTGAGCGTTTTGGCGCCGGCGCGTCGAGGATCGCGGGTTTCGGCGCTGCGGTAGAGTCGGTGGCTTGGAGACGAAAGAGGAGCGAGGTGCGGCGGAGGTGGCCGGGCAGCCGGCCGAGGCGCCGAGCGCGGCAGCATCAGCAGCGGGGGGCGCTGCGGGCTCGGCGCCGACGCGAGAGGCGGCAGGGGCGGCGATGGCGGCGATGTCGTATGAGGACTCGGAGCTGCGGGCGCGCGAGCTGGTGGCGGGGCTGAGGGCGCTGGGCGCGGTGGCCCGTGAGGACGCGGTGCAGGAGCGGATCGCGGGGGTGCTGGGGCTGCTGGAGGACCTGCGGGTGTCAGGGGATCGGGCGCTGCTGCTGGAGAAGGCGGGGCTGGCGCTGGAGCAGCTCGCGTGCGCGCCGCCGAATTTGATCTTGTGTGATCGGCTGGTCGAGCAGCTCAAAGCGCGGGCGCCGGGAGGCACGTGGCGCTGGCTGCTGCGGGTGATCGTGTCCGCGACGCCGCACATCATCGTCGCGTTGGGGTCGCTGTTGGCCCTGCTGGTCGCGGGGGTGATCACGTACGTGGTCTTGCCGCTGCTGAGCCGCCCCGATCTGGCGGAGATGCAGCTCGTGACGGAGGCGGGCTTCGCGGGGTCATTGACGAGCTTGATGCTGCGGTTCAACCGCTGGCGAGGGCGGGGGATCTCGGCGCGTGACGCGTTCTTCGAGGGGCTGTTCCGGCCGTTCATCGGCATATTCTTTGGTTGGATGTCATACTATCTTCTGGACGCCGGGCTGCTGCCGTTCCACGCGCGCGCGGGCGGGTCGACGATGAACTTCTACGCGGCGGTGGCCTTCGTCAGCGGCTTCAGCGAGCGGATGGCGGTGAGCTTCGCGGAGAGCCTGGACCGGGCGGGTACGCGGCCGCGCTGAGGGTTGCGGGGGAGGGCCTTATCCGGGAGGATCACGGGGCCGATGCCGCGCCTACGCACCCTCGCCTCGTTGCTGTCGACGTCCGTGCTGAGCGGCTGCGCGGATCCGACGCCTGAGTTCGTCGATGTGCGCGAGCCGTGCGCCGACCACAACCCGCTGCGCAACTTGTACTGGGGCGATCTGCACGTGCACACGTCGTACTCGTTCGACGCGTGGCTGAATGATGTGCGGGTGGATCCGGCGGGGGCGTATCGCTTCGCGCGCGGGGAAGCGGTCGGGCTGCCGCCGCTGGGGGCGGACGGCGTAGGGACGCGGATGGTGGCGCTGGCGCGGCCGCTGGACTTCGTGGCGGTGACGGATCACGCGGAGTACTTGGCCGAGGTGGACGGCTGTACGACCCCAGGCTCGGCGATCTACGAGATGCCGCGCTGCGTGACCTATCGGGCGGGGACAAACACGTCGCTGGTAGCGTTCGGGTTGGGGCTGGACGGGGAGATGCCGCGGCGTTTTAGCGACCTCTGCGGGCAGGACGGTCTGGACTGCCCGGCGGCGGCCGCAGCGGTGTGGGAGCGGATGCAGGCGGCGGCGGAGGCGGCGTATGACCGGACCTCCGCGTGCGAGCTGACGACGTTTGTGGCGTATGAGTGGTCAGGATCGCGGGGGCTGTCGAACCTGCATCGGAACGTGATCTTTCGGTCAGCTCGGGCCCCTGCGGCGCCGCTCTCTCACTTCGAGGCGCCGACGGCGCTCGAGCTGTGGCGCGGGCTGCGGGAGCAGTGCCAGGAGGGGCTGCCTGGCTGCGATGTGCTGTCGATCCCGCATAACGCGAATTGGAGCAACGGGAACCTGTTCATCCCGACAGCGCCAGAGGGCGAGGACGCGGCGGCGGTGGCGGCGCTGCGTGGGGAGATGGAGCCGCTTTATGAGGTGTTCCAGCACAAGGGCGACTCGGAGTGTATGAACGGGTTGAGCGGGGTGATGGGGCTGGAGGATGAGGCGTGTGAGTTCGAGAAGCTGCGCCAGGCGCCCTTTGAAGACTGCGGGGACGGGGCGGGGGGGCAGGGGATCTTGGGGAACGGCTGCGTGTCGAAGCTGGACTATCTGCGCGGGATCTTGATCGAGGGGATGAAAGAGGAGCGGCGCCTGGGCGTGAACCCGTATCGGTTAGGGGTGATCGCGAGCACGGACACCCACAACGGTACGCCGGGGTTGGTGGCCGAGGAGGTGTTCCCCGGGCACTTCGGCAGCCGCGATGATCAGCCAGCGCTGCGGCTTACGGGCACGATCCCGGTCGATCCGCGCGACAACCCGGGCGGGCTGGTGGCGGTGTGGGCGGAGGATAAGAGCCGTGAGGCGATCTTCGACGCGCTGCGGCGGCGTGAGGTCTATGGCACGTCGGGGCCGAGGATCGCGCTGCGGGTGTTCGGCGGGTGGGACCTACCCGAAGGGCTGTGCGGGCAGGCGGACCTGGTGGCGGTGGCGGACTCGTCGGGGGTGCCGATGGGCGGGGTGCTGCCGGCGCCCAGCGGCGATCAGGGGCCGTTGTTTGTGGTGTCAGCGCTGGCGGATCCGGGGGGCGGCGGCGATGTGAGCCGAGCGTTGGACCGGGTGGAGATCATCAAGGGGTGGCTGGACGCGCAGGGACAAGGGCACGTGGCGGTGACGACGGTGGCGGGAGGCGGCGCGCTGGCGGCCGTGGATCTGTCGACGTGTGCGCCTGCAGCGGGCGGCGCGGCGAGCTTGTGCGCGGTGTGGCGCGACCCGGACTTCGACCGGGCGGCGCCGGCTTTTTATTATGTGCGGGCGTTGGAGCAGCCGAGCTGCCGCTGGAGCACACGCGACTGCTTGGCCCTGGCCGAGGCGGAGCGGCCGCCAGCCTGCTCCGATCCGGGGATCTCGCAGATCGTGCAGGAGCGGGCGTGGAGCAGCCCGATCTGGTTCACTCCGTGAGCCGTTGAGCAGGGCTCGCGCGTGCTCTGCTCCGGATATAGGAGGAGGTCTAAGAAGGGGCCGATGCCGTCGACCTGCTCTGGTTTCGCCTCCACCGCCCCTGTCACTCGTCCTCACGCGGCCGCCGCCGCTCATCGCGCGGATCCGAGCCGGCTGTGGCGGTCGGTGGGGCTGCCGGCGCAGCGGGCGGCGGCGCCTTCGCCGATCTACGACCCTGAGCAGTGCCGCTGCTTCCGCGATCTCGCTGGGCTGTACGTGGGGACAGATGAGTGCGCGCTGGCGATCTGCGTGGATGATCGGCCGCAGGCGAGCGCCCGCGGGCAGGCCGGTGCGGGGGCCGCGGTCGGGGCGGCGTCGGGGCGGCTCGGGCGGCTGATCTCGGTGCTCGACGCCGTGATCGCGGGCGGCGCGGCGGCCGGCGCTGAGGGCGGCGCCGCCGGTGAGCGCGGGGTGTCGGACTTTTTAGAGTTCTTGGCGGCGGTGGAGCGCTCGGCGCCGGAGGAGCTAGAGATCCACCTGATCGTGGATCGGCGGGCGAGCTGCCGCGCGCCGGCGATCCGCGACTGGCTGCTGCAGCGCCGCCGCTTCCACGTCCACTTCGCGAGCGATCACGCGCGATGGTTGGCGCGGGCTTGCGGCTGGTTGGCCTTCGCGGAGCAGCGAGCGGCGGCCATGAGGGCGCCTCTTGGGACATGGCCGCTGGAGCAGGCGATGATGACCCGCCTGCGCGAGGCGAGCGCCGCGGGGTCCTTCGCCTGGACGCGCAGCGCGGACGAGAGCCTGACCAACTTCGCGCGCTTCTTGGCGCGCCGCTGGCGCTGACCGGCGGCCGCAGGGCCTCTCGGGGCGTCGCCCGCGCGCTGGGATAGGATGACGGGATGACGCGTACGATCGTGATCGGGCTCGTTCTCTTGGTTGGCGGCTGCGTGTTCGAGCTGAACCCCGAATTCGATCCGGAGGCGACCGGCACGGCGTCGACGGGCGCGGTGACGACGTCGAGCACGAGCACGAGTACGTCGACGAGCACGAGCACGTCGACGAGTACGAGCTCAGACCCGGAGACGAGCACGAGCTCGCCGGTGACGACGGGCGGGCCGACGAGCGGTTCGTCGTCGCTGGACCCGACGACCGAGATGAGCGGGGCGACGACCGACGACACGACGGCGGGGACGACCGGCGACATCGAGCCGTTCTGCGGGGACGGAGTCGTCGATCCTGGCGAAGAGTGCGACGACGGGAACAGCCAGAAGGGCGACGGCTGCTCGGCGTGGTGCCACACGGAGCCGATCGGGATCGAGTTCGGGGGCGACTGGGCGTCCCCGTACATCGGCGGCACGGAGGATGGCCCCGTGTTTCCGAGCGTATGTGGCGCAAGCCCGAGCGACGGAGTGACAGGGCACCTCGATGAAGCCAAGCTGAAGCGGTTCTGTGCGGTGAGGGCGAATTGTGTGTCGCTCTCGTACACGGAGGGGCAGTGGAAGAAGCTGCCGAACGTGAATGATGAGGCGCTGATCGCCTGTAACGAGCCTGTCTCGCCTTGGCAGGCGTTGTGCCCAGACGCCTCGCAGGTGGCGGTCGGGTTCGGCGGCAAGGCGAGCGGTAAGATCGAAAAATTGATGATCTTCTGCGCCGAGTTGATCGTGGGCGAGGACCCCAACACCGGCTTCTCGTTGGCCCTCGGGGAGCCGGTCCTCGGCGCCTCGGTGGGGGTGGAGCAGGGGGTGGAGTTCCCCAAGGTCGACTGTCCGATGGGCCTTGTTATCCGCGACTACTACGGGATGACCGGCCCATCCGGCGGCCTGAGCAAGCTCAAGGTGGTGTGCTCCCAGGTGAAGCTGAAGTTCCCGTAGCGGGGCCCCGTGAGCGCTGCTCGGCGCTCGGCTTGCGCCGCGCTGCTCGCTGTGTCGCAGGCGCCGCTCGGCGGCCACCGGGCCGCTACGGCCGCCGAGGACGCGCTGGTATACGATGATGGGATGACGCGTACGATCGTGGTTGGGCTTAGTTGGTTGGTCGGCGGGTGCGTGTTCGAGCTGAACCCGGACTTCGATCCAGAGGCGACGGGCACGGCGTCGACCGGCGAGGTGACGACGTCGAGCACGAGCACGAGCACGAGCACGAGCACGAGCACCAGCTCGGACCCGGAGACGAGCACGAGCTCGCCGGTGACCACGGGCGGGCCGACGAGCGGGTCAACGACCGCGATGAGCGGGGGGACAACGGACGATACGACGACGGGGACGACCGGCGACGTGCAGCCTGTGTGCGGGGACGGAGAGGTCGACGCCGATCAAGGCGAGGAGTGTGACGACGGGAACGGGGTCGATGGCGACGCGTGCACGAACAGCTGCCAGAAGGCGGTGTGCGGCGACGGGATCGTCCTAGAGGGCGATGAGGAGTGCGACGACGGGAACATCCAAAAGGGCGACGGCTGCTCGGCGTGGTGTCACAAGGAGCCGCTCGGGATCATGCTGGCGGGCGAGCAGTGGATCGGCTACGGGGGGGGGTTCGATGGCGGCGATCCGGCAGGGAGTCAGTGCGGCGAGCGGGTGAGCCAGGGGATCAGCGGCCTCCTCGATCTCGATCCAGTCGACTACCCGTGCAAGGTCCAAAACGCGTGCGTGAAGCTCGGGATCGTGAACGGCGCGGTGGTCAAGGTGAACCCGCTGTCGGGGGCCGCGCTGAACACGTGCTTCATGAATAAGGACCCGTGGACGCGGTACTGCGGCGAGGGGCAGGTGGCCGTGGGGATCGGAGGCAAGGCGACGATTCTTCGGATCGAGTCGTTTGAGGTCATCTGCGCGGCGGTCTCCCCGGTCGAAGACCAGAATTCGGGCTTCTCCGTGGCCCTCGGCCCGCCCTCTTCGCTGTCTCAGGCGGGCACCAGCCTCGGTCAGCCGTTCCCGCCGCTGCTGTGCCCGCCTGGCTGGGTGATCACGGACATCGCGGCGAAGGTGGACAATGTCAAGGCGATCAACGTGATCAAGGTGCTGTGTCGGCAGCCGATCCCGACCTTCTAGTCTTCCTAGGGGGCGAAGAGGTCGCGCTCGTTGAGGGTGATGAGCTGGCCGCGCTCGCGTAGGCGGGTCCGATCGATGCGGCGGGGATCGGCGATCAGCATGAGCACGCGCGGGCGATCGGCGAGGTGGGCGGCGTAGAAGCGGCGCAGGTCGGTGGAGGTGATCGTCTCCAAGGCGGGTAAGAGGGCGCGCCTCGGATCCTCGCGGTGGCCTTGCGCGCGCCAGCGATCGACCTGCTCCTGGAGGCCGCGAAAGCTGGGAAAGTTGACCTCCTGCGCGCGGATGAGGGCGGTGCGCAGGCCGTCGATGTGATCTGGCTCTTCGGTCAGATCCTGCCTCTGCAAGAGTTGATCGAGGACGGCGAGGGCGTCGAGGGTCTTGTCGCCTTGGGTGGCGAGGTAGGCGAGGAAGATCCCCGGATGACCGGCGACGGGGGCCTCATAAAAGGCGGCGCGGGCGGCGTAGGCGAGGCCGCGGAGCTCGCGGAGCTCGCGGAAGATGAGGCCGCCCATGCCGCCGCCGAGGTGCTCTGTGAAGGCGAGGGCGGCGGGGCGTTGCTCGTCGGTGAGCGCTTCACCCTCGATGGCGAGGTAGATCTGGCTCTGGAGGCTGCGGCGACGCTTCAGCCAGTAGACTTGGTCGCGATCAGGGGTGAGGCGCGGACGTACGACCTTGGCCGTGGCGGGGCGCAGATCGGCGAAGAAGCGGAGGTTGTTGTTCGCGAGCTCGGCGACTTGCTGAGGGGTGCGGGCGCCGGTGTAGCGGATCTCGGCGGCGTGGCGGCGTGCCGCGGCGAGGGCGCGGTGGAGGTCGGTGGGGGCGAGGTGGAGGAGCTGGCGAGGGCTGTAGTCGCGGCGGTAGGTCGAGAGCTCGCCAAACGTGACGCGCTCGCGCAAGGCGTCGGCGAGCACGCTGGGTTGGCTGCGCTCGACGCGGGCCCGGCCCCATCGTTCGCGTCGGACGCGGCGCAGCGCGCGGGGGTCGTCCGCGGGCGCTTCGAGGAGATCTTGGAGGAGGGCGAGGGCGGCGCTGAGGTGCTCTTCGGGGCCCTCTAGGCGGAAGATCAGGGCCTCTTCGGTGGCCTCGATCTGGAGGGTGGTGGCGAGCTCGAAGAGGGCGCTGCCAAAGGCCTCGCCGGGGTGCTCGGCGGCGCCAGCGGCGAGCAGGTATTCGCCGAGCACCCAGAGCTCGCGGCGGTGAAATTTCCCGAGGCCGTGGCGGAGCTCGAGGGTGTAGAGATCGTCGCCGCTGAGGGTCGTCGCGTAGGGGTTGGTGTTGGTGTGTACGACGACGCCTGGCGCGACAGGGGCGGCCTGGATGTCAGCGTCGAAGTCGATGAAGCGGGGGGGCTTGGCGGTGCGCGGTCGTTGGTGGCGCGCGGCGAGCTGCGCGGCGAAGGCGGAGCGGGCGCCCTTGGCGGGCTGGATAGGGGTGAGCGTGGGCTTCTTCAGGCGCTCGCGCGGGGGGAGGCCGACGCGGGAGCGGAGGGCGAGGTAGTCGCGGCCGAAGTAGCGCTCGGCGGCCTGCTGGACGGCGGGGCGATCGACGTCGGCGAGGCGTTGGAGGTGGTCGATGACGACGCTCCACGCTTGGCGGCGGCCGAAAGCGGTGACCATAGCGAGGGCGCGGCCCTCGGCGGTCTCCCACTGGCGGGCGGCGCGGAGGAGGAGGGCGCGGCGGGCGGCGTGGAGCTGGATGTCCGAGAACTCGCCGCGGTGGAGCTTCGCGAGCTGGGCGAGGAGGTGGCGCTCGGCGCTGTGAAAGGACTGCGTGAGGAGCCGAGGGACGGCGGCGAGCAGGCCGACGCCCTGCTCGTCGAGGGGGATCGGCACGGCTTGGGCGAGCAGGACGTCGCCGCTGCGCGAGAGCTGGTCGAGGAGGCCGGCCGACTGTGGGTTGCTGAGGAGCTCGTTGACGACGAGCACGGCGGCGTGGTCCGGGTGGCCGTCGGGGGGGAGGCGAAAGCCGAGGCCGAGGGCGCGCACGGGGGTCATGCGGATGGTGGCGGGTCGGCGGCCGACGAGCGGATCGAGGGCGGCCTGGAGCGGCGGAGGCGGCTGCTCCTTCGGCCATGTTCCAAAAGTCTCTTCGATAATCGGCCAGATCGCGGCGGCGTCGAGGTCGCCGGCGAGCACGAGCGCCATGTTGCTGGCGACGTAGTGGCGGCGGTAGAACTCGCGCATCTCGCGGAGAGAGGGGCTCTTGAGGTGCTCGACGCTGCCTAGGGTGGTTTGGGCGCCGTAGGGGTGGCCAGGGAAGAAGCGGGCGAGGAAGGCGTCGGCGATCGGATCGAGGCCGTCCATGGCGCGGTTCTTCTCCTCGTAGACGGCCTCGAGCTCGCTCGGGAAGAGGCGAAAGACGGGGTCGCGGAAGCGGTGCGCGGTGAGGGCGAGCCAGGCCTCGAGGCTGCGCGGGGGGAGCTCGTTGTGGTAGACGGTGATGTCCGGGGTGGTGAAGGCGTTGACGCCGGTGGCGCCGAGATCGTGGAGGGATCGGTCGAGCTCGCCAGGGATCGCGTAGCGGCCGGCCTCGCGGGCGGCGCGATCGATCTCGACGAGCAGCGCCTCGCGATCGGCGTCGGTGACCGCGCCGCGCAGGCGCTCGTAGAGGCGCTCGAGGTGGAGGAGGTGCGGGGCCTCGCGGGTGTAGTCGACGGTGCCGAGCTCGCGGGTGCCCTTAAAGAGCATGTGCTCGAGGTAGTGGGCGATCCCCGTAGCGTGGGCGGGATCATGCTTGGAGCCCGCTCGCACGACGACGGCGCCGAAGATCCGCGGGAGGTTGGGATCCTCGCTGATCAGGACGGTGAGGCCGTTGGCGAGGCGGCGCTCTTGCACGCGGATCGGGTCGTGCGCGGCGCCCGTCGTGAAGGTGCGGGCGAGCGCTGACGGGGCAGGTGGCGGCGGATCGAGGGCGACCAGCGGCGGCGCTGCGACGCGGAGCGGAGCCGCGGGGGCCTCGGCGTCGGCGGCAGGCGCGGCGAGGAGGAGGGCGAGCAGGTGCTTGGCGAGCAGGTGCATGCAGGTCGTTCGCGCGAAGATCGCACGGTTCTCCCCAGCGCGGGCCCCCGCGCCGCGGGGCCTCGTTGGCGACGACCCCCAGTGATTCCAGACACGAGTCCGCCTGTGCTAGCCTCGACTCATGTCGCATAGTGTCTTCACCGCGCCAGGTCCGTTCCGTGCCTCGCAGATCCGCGAAGGCGATCCGTACGAGCTCTCGGAGGGGCACGCGATCCTCTGCATGACCGCAGGTGGCCGCCACGGGCGCGCCCACTCGGCTGGCGATCGCGCCCTCGCCACCGATCCCGCCGTCGCGGGGCAAGTCGGCGTCGACGTCGGGATCACCTGGGGCGACGACAAGAACCTCCGCGCCCCCGATCTGATCGTCGGCGCCGTGCAGGCCGAGCCGGGCTGGCAGCGCGTCTTCCCGCCGCTCGCCGTCGAGTACGCCGACGCCTGCCAGAATGAGGAGCAGCTCCAGCGCAAGATCGTCGAGCTGCTGGCGGGCGGGACCCGCTTGATCTGGGTCGTCCGCCTCGTCGGTCCGTTGCGCGTCGAGGAGTACGCGAGCGGTCGTCCCGTGCGCGTCGTCGGCGCTGAGGAGTCCCTGACGGCCCCGGGGATCCTCAAGAACCCTGTCCCGGTGCGGGCGCTCGTCGATCCCGACGCCGCCAATGAGGTCGCGCTGCGCAACCTCCTGCAGGTCCACGGCTATGACTCCATCGACGAGATCGCGGCGCGCCAGCAGCAGGAGCGCCTGGAGGGCAAGCTGGAGGGCAAGCTGGAGGGCAAGCTGGAGGGCAAGCTGGAGGGCAAGCTGGAGGGCAAGCTGGAGGGCGAGCGGGCGGGGCTCATCGAGGCGATCCGCACGGTGCTCTCGGCCCGCGGCCTCACCCTCGACGAGGCGGGCTCGGCGCTGCTCGAGCGCGGTGAGCTGGCGATCCTCAAGCGCGCGCTCGCGCGTGCGGCGGTCGCCGACGACGCCGCGACGCTGTTTGATGCGCTGGGATGATCGTCAAACAATGACGAGACGAGCGGCGAGCGGCGTTCAGGTGCGGCGGCGCCGGGCGAGCGCGAGCGCGGCGCCGCCGAAGATGAGGCCGAGCGTGGGCCAGAGCGGGGCGAGCGGGTCGAGGCGGGCGCGGCGCTCAGACCAGGTGCGTGGCTGGTCCTTGGGCCATGCGTAGCGGAGCTCGTCGGGAGCGGCGGGGGCGAGTCCGTGACGGGCGCGGAGCTCCGGGTCGAGCTGGGCGAAGGGCTCTTCGGCGCAGTGGACCTCGATGAGCAGCGAGGCCTCGGCGACGCTCCAGAAGTAGGTCTGTGGATCGAGGGGGCGCGCCGGCGGGAAGGGCGCGCGCAGGCGCTCGAGGGTGATCTCTCTTGGGGGCTCGCCGCGGTGATCGAGGGCCCATCGGCGGCAGAGATAGCGGGCGTGCCATGGGGTGAGCCACGGGCGGTAGCCGCTGATCGCTTCGTCGACCTTGCGCCGACGATCGTGGCGTAGATAGGGGCGGGTGAGGTTCTCGGGGCGCTGGAGCTCGGTGCGGAGGTCGTGAGCGACTCCGTGCGCGTCGAGCACGGTGGTGCGCAGGCTCTGGTTGTAGGTGGGGCCGTTGGGCGCGAACATCGACCATAACTGGCGGGTGTAGCTGAGGTCGAGCCAAGGCTCGACGAGGGCGCGGGCGGTGGGGCGCCAGGGGGCGCGCGCGAGGGCTGGGAGCTGCCACATGAGGAGGGCGGTGAGATGGTAGGTGATGAAACCACCGGCGAGCAGGCGGGCGAGCGGTGTGATCAACGGCGCGCTGGTCGCGCCGGGGGAGGCGAGATCGGCCGGCGGGGCGGGGCCGGCGCGCCAGGCGGCGATGAGGAGCAGCGCGGCGGCGGCGAACCAGGCGCCGTTCCACCACCAGTCGGGGTGAGGTTCACCAGCGCGCAGCGCGAGGGCGGCGCCGAGGACGATGAGCGCTCCAGCGGCGGCGAGGACCGGTGAGGGGGCGACTCGGCGGACATACGGATCAGCGTCGTCGACGGTCGGATCATGTCCTTCAGATGTGTCCTTGAGGACATGTCTTTCGGGGAGAGTGAAGGAGGACGCGCGGCAGAGCACATAGGCGGCGAGGGTGGAGAGGGCGAAGGCGCCGATCGAGAAGAAGAAGAGGGTGGTGAGGTGGAAGACGAGGCCGAAGCCGAGCCAGAGGCGAGGGGCGAGCAGGGCGCGGGTGAGCGCCTTGAGGTGCGGCGGGGGCGTGGGCGGGCGGCGAGCGCTGAGCGCGGCGAGCAGGGCGATCGCGGCGGCGAGGAGGCCGAGGGCGAGCGCGCGCTCGTCGGCGATCGCGCCCGGAGCCGCGGCGAGGGCGCCCGGGGTGAGCGCCCAGGTGGCGAGGGCGACGGCGAGCAAGAGCCAGGTGGTCGTGGCGGCGTGGCGGGCCCGGCCGCGCAAGGGCGGGACCTCGGCCACGGCGCTGGCGCGCAGCCACAGGCCGAGGAGCAGGAGCGGGAAGAGGCGCTCCCACCAGAGCACGCCCCAGGTGGCGAGGCGAAAGGGCCAGGGGCCGAGTTCGAGGGCGAGCGGGTGCCAGTCGAGGCGCGCGTATCGATCGAGGTGGAGGGCGAGGCGGAGTGTGTCGCCGCTCTGCCAGGTGGCGCCGGTCTTGGTCCAGCCGTTGACGAAGTACGAGAGGGCGAGCTGGGCGACGAGGAGGCCCTGCGGCCAGGCAGGGATCGCTGGGTAGCGGGCGAGCGCGGCGCGGCTCGACCCAGCCGAGGGGGCGTCGACGGCGCGCAGGCGGCGGATCCGTCGCCAGTTGTCGAGGCTGTAGGCGCGGCCGCTGTCGGCGAAGAGCAAGATAAAATGGAGGCCGCAGAGGATCTGCTCGCCTCCCCAGTGAGCGTCGCCGCGGCGGAGCAGGCCGGTGAGCAGGAACCAGCTCAACACGGTGGTGAGGCGCGTCCGCCAGCCGAGGGTCATCGCGCCGACGGTGAGGGCGAGCGCGCCGAGGTAGAGGCGGACTTGCGCGGGGCTGTCGTAGAAGAATAGGAGCGACCAGCGGCCGCTGATCAGATAATGGACGAGGCCGGGGAGGTCGATGAAGCCGTAGGGCTCGCGGACGCCGTCGCCGTGGCCGGCGAGGGCCTGGGCGCCGTAGACGAGCTGCGCGGCGGGGGTGGTGAGCAGGCCCTCGTCGGAGAAGAGGTAGTCGGCGAGCGGGGCGATCTCGAGCAGGTAGACGAGCAGGCTGAGGCCGAAGAGGACGCGGAAGAGCGCGAGCGGGCGCGGGTCGATCTTGCAGAAGAGGACGCGAGCCAGGGCGTCGCGGTAGAGGACGATGAGCGCGACGAGCAGGGCCGCGAGCAGGAGTGCGGCGAGGGCGAGCCGCGGATCCGCAGCAGGCGCGGCGGCGAGCGAGGAGCGCATGGTCCGCGAGCGTACCGCGGGGCCGCGGGCGTTTGGCGCGATCGACCCGGTGCGGCGCGATAAAAATGCGACGTGGATCGGCGGGCTCGCCCCGGTACTATGGGTCGATGCGCCAGCTCATTGATTGCCCCTCCTGTGCTTGTTTGATCGAATCGACGGAGTCCTCGTGCCCGTTCTGCGGGGCGAGCCAGCGCCGGGCGAGCGCGCCTTCGCGGCTGGGGATCGGGCTGCTGCTCGGCCTCGGTCTCGCTTCGGCGATCTCTTGTGATGACAAGGATGATTCGGAGACGGAGACGAGCGACGGCTCGACGAGCGACGGCTCGACGAGCGACGCCTCGACGACCACGGGGATGTCGACGACGACGATGAGCTCGACGACGACGACGACGACGGACGCGACGACGTCGACGACGTCGACGACCGGCTGGGATCCCTCGGGCAACGCGGACGCGGTCACCTACGGCGGGGCGGATGAGGACGCGGAGATCAACGAGCGGATCTTGGACGTGAAGCCGCCGGGGGTGAGCGTCAGCGACGTGAACAGCGCGATCGGCGATAACGGCACGCGTGACGGCGTGCGCAGCGCGGACTAGCGGCCGCCGAGGGCGCTGGGGTCGATCGGCGCGCCGGGGCCGGTCGGCTCGATGAGGCGGGAGACGCGGGGCTCCTCGGTGACGACGGGGATCCCCGAGCTGGGATCCTTGGGCTCGCGGATCACGCGGAAGAGGCCGTTGTCGAAGCCGCCGCCGGCGGCGCCGCGCACCTGTTCGATGCGCTCGCGGAGGCCCTGACGATCCATCATGAGGGCGCGGTGGTGACAAAATGGGTTGTTGCCGGGGCGGCCGAGTAAGGGCTCAGCGGCGGCGGTGCAGCCGGCCATGCAGGTCTCGGCGTAGTAACACTCGCGGCAATAGCCCCACAGATCGTCGACGGTGCGCGAGCGGATGTAGCCGAGCTGGTAGCTCTCGTCCCAGATCTTCTTGAGGCCGTGCACCCGCCAGGCGCCGCCGACGTTGACCGGGCCGCCTAAGCTGGGGCAGTTCTTGACGCCGCCGTCGCTCTCGATGCCGACGACCGAGACGCCGGCGACGCAGCCGCGCCAGTGCTTGCGCTGCGAGGCGCGGAGGCGGCGCTCGAGGGGGCCGAAGTAGCCGAGGTTGTTGCCCGGCCAGAGGCGTACGCGCAGCTCGGCGGCGCGGTCGACGACGGCGTCGAGGGCGTCGAAGAGCTCGAGGTACATGTAGGGCTGGAGGATGATCTCGGGGTGATCAGCGGCGTTGCCGTGGGGGACGGTGATCTGGAGCTGCCAGGAGTGGATCTGGGCGGCGGCGAGGAGCTCCAAGAGGGGTAAGAGCTCGCTCTTGGTGAGGGCGTTGATCTGGGTGTTGCAGGCGACCTTGCCGCCGGCGGCGCGGATCGCCTCGAGGCCGGCGAAGGCGCGGCGCCAGCTCCCTGGGACGCCGCGGAGGCGATCGTGGGTGGCCTCGAGGCCGTCGATCGAAAAATTGACGGAGCCGATGCCGGCCTCGACCATCGCCTCGGCGCGCTCTTTGGTGATGTTGAGGCCGCCGGTGGTCATGGTGCAGCTCATGCCCGCCTCGCGGATCGCTCGGATGATCAGGATGAAGTCGCTCCGCAGGTAGGCCTCTCCGCCGATCAGGACGACCTCGCCGCAGCCGAGCTCGCGCAGTTCGCGGATCACCTGAAAACACTCCTCGGTGCTGAGCTCGTCGGGGCGGCGTTGGCCGGCTCTGGGACCGCAATGGGCGCACTTCTGGTCGCAGGCGAGGGTGAGCTCCCAGACCGCCCAGCGCGGGCCCGCGGCTCGGCGACGCTGCTCCTCGGAGAGCCAGCGGCTGTCAGGCTTCGGCAGCGCGCTGACGACAGGGAGGCGGCGGCGGACGTCAGCGAGGGACATCGTGACAGTGTACTCGGTCACGCAGATCAGGGCCGCGACGCGGCGCGCTGCGCGGGGGGCGAGGGCGCGCGGCGGGCGCTGCTTCTCATGGGGCCTGGGGAGGGATATTTTGGCGGGATGTCGATCGCCTCCGCTGTGGTTCGCCCGTGCTTGTCCCCCCTGATCGCCGCCGCGTTGCTGTCGCAGGCGGGCTGCATCATCGGCTTTAAGGTGGACTCGTCGACGTCGGCGACCGCCAGCGGGTCGGGGGCGATGAGCGACTCGGCGAGCGAGGGATCGTTCAGCGACTCAGCGAGCGAGTCGGCGAGCGAGGGCTCGATGAGCGAGGGCTCGATGAGCGAGGGCTCGATGAGCGGGGCGTCGACGAGCGAGTCGACGAGCGGGGCGTCGATGAGCGAGGGCTCGACCAGCGACGGCTCGACGAGCGACGGCTCGACCAGCGCGGGGACGACGATGGCGGAGACGGAGGGGCTCGTCTCAGAGTGCGCGGTCGATGAGGACTGCGCGCTGTTCTCCGACTGCTGCTCGTGCGAGGGCCACCCGCCCGGCGAGGAGCCGCTGATGTGCGACGCGGCCTGCGAGCAGAGCCGCTGCGAGGCGCTGGGGATCACCGCGGCGATCTGTAGCTTCGGGGTGTGTACGACGCCGAGGGTGCCTTGTGACGACTCGGCGGTGGTGTGCGACGTGGCGCCGCCAGCGTGCGGCGCGGGCGCGTTGCCGGTGCTCGACCCGAAGGGTACTTGTTATACGGGGGAGTGCGCGCCGGCGATCGCGTGCGACGTGGTGCCGGCGTGCTCGCTCTGTGAGGTGCCGGGCTGGACCTGCGTGGCGAAGGTCTCGTTCACGACGACGCGCTCGTGCGAGCCGCTGCCGGTCAACTGCGAGGGGGTCGCGAGCTGCGCGTGCGCGGCGTCGCAGGTGTGCGACGACGTGTTCACGCAGTGCAGCGAGGCGGCCGACGGGCTGGTCTGCTCGTGCCTCGACTGCTGAGCCTCAGTGCGTTCGCCTGGCGGCGACGGCCTGGTCGATGATCTGGCGGAGGTGCTGGCGATCGGTGGGGGCGAGGAGCCCCCCGTGGGTGGTGACGAGCTCGGCGAGCTCTGGGCTGAGGCAGCCGCCGACGATCCAGGGGACGGCGCCGCAGGCCTCAGCGTAGCCTTCGAGCAGCTCGCGGGCGCGGTAGGGTGGGGGCTGGATGATCACGGAGAGGCCGACGATGTCCGGGTGCACCTCCGCGACGGCCTGGCGGAGGGCGTGCGGCGGGGTGCGGGCGCCGAGCAGGATGGTCTTGAAGCCCCACTCGGCGAAGCGGAGGGCGATCCCGTGGAGAGGGGTGAGGTGATCTTCGTCGGCGAAGCAGGCGAGCAGGGCGACGCGGGTGGCGAGCTCGGGCTGGACGAGGCGCAGGATGTAGCGGACGGCGTTGCTGACGACCTCGGAGGCGAGGTGCTCTTGGGCGATGCCGAGGGTGCCCTCCTGCCAGCGGCGTCCGATGATGGCCATCGCCGGGGCGAGCACGCGCTCAAAGACGGTGACGGAGGCGCCGAGGTAGAGGGAGTGCTTAACGGCGGCCTCGAGCTGGTCGGAGTCGAAGCGCTCGACGGCGTCGATGATCCGCTGGACAGCGACGCCGAAGACGTCGCTGTCGGCCGCGCTCGGGGTGGCCGTGGGCGGCGGCTCCGGGGCGGGGTTGGGTACTTCGAGCACGATCTGCGCGGCTTGCGAGGGGGCCATGCCGCCCGCGCAGAGGTCGCGGACTCGGCGCACCATGGCGATGTCTCGATCGCTATACAGACGGTAGGCCGAGGCGGTGCGCTGGGGGCTCGGGATCCCGTAACGCCGCTCCCAGGCCCGTAGGGTCGCGGCAGAGACGCCGGTCATGTCCGCGACCGACTGGATCCGGTAACGGCCGACTTCATCGTCTCCCGCGGGGACGCCGCCGAGAATCTGCTTTTCGTTGTGCGCGGCCACGGACTCGCCTGCAACCTTCTGCAAACCTTCTCTACATGGGAAGCTCAAGGTCCGCAAGTACCGGGGGCGCGACCGACAAAATCCCCAAGAAGTGCGCCTTGACTTTGGAAGAACCTTGTACAGGATCTGTCGCCATGCGGCTCCCGATCGCCCTAAGTTTGTTCCTGTTGTCTAGCCTCGGCGGCGGCGCTCGCGCAGAAGGGGCCGAGGGTGTGCATCCGGCGACCGCAGAGTGTGCGCTTTCGATCCGGCTCAGCGGCTTTCGCAGCGATGAGGGGCAGGTGTTGGTGGCGATCTTCCGCGGGGAGAGCGGCTTCCCGGGTGAGTCGGAGAAGGCGATCAAGCGGGCCGTGACGAGCGTGCGCGGCGGCGAGGCGCGGGTGCATGTGCACGATCTGCCGCCGGGGGAGTACGCGGTCGCGGTGGTCCACGACGAGAACCGCAACAACGCGCTCGACACGAACTTCCTCGGGATCCCGAAGGAGGGGCTGGGGATCTCGAATAACGCGAAGATGCGGGTGGGCCCGCCGAAGTACCGCGACGCGAAGTTCTCGATCGACGGCGGCCCGGTGACTCAGTCGATCAAGATCGTCTATTTTTAGTAGGATGTCCTACGTTTGTGGGGCGAGGAGCTGGGCGGCGTCGACGCCCTCGAGCATCAGCGCGGCGGCGGCGTCGACGCCCTCGAGCACCTCGCGCTCGCCGTGCAGGCCGCTGGCCCAGCCGACCAAGAGCGCGAACCACACGCGCTGCAGCGCGGAGACCATGGCGATCTCGGCGTGGCGGGCGTGACCGGCTTGGCCGCGGTAAAGGGCGCGGAGGACCAGCTCGCCGAGGGCGCCGTGGAAGTGGGCGAGGCGGGTCGCGAGGGCGGCGTCGCCGGCCGCGGCCGAGCGGATGACGGCGCGGCCGAGGTGCGGGCGCTCGCAGAGGAAGCGGGTGAGCTCGCCGAAGATCTCGCGGAGGCGGGCGCGGCGATCGCCGCCGAGCGGGCGGGCTTCGAGGCGAGCGCGGAGCTCTCCGAGCTGGTGGCCGAGCACGGCGACCAGGAGGTCCTCCTTGCTGCGAAAGCGCTTGTAGAGGGTGCCGAGGGCGACGCCGGAGCCCTCGGCGACGTCGCGGAGGCGGACCTCGGCGAAGCCGCCGCGCTCGGCGAGGGCGACGGCGGCGGCGAGGATCCGCTGGCTTCGGGGATCGTCGGGCTCGTCAGCTTCGTCGATCATGATGGCGGGGAATCTGCTCGGAGCGTCGCCGACGGGCCAATTGTCTCTGGCGCTCAGCGGGGCGGTACACGGGCCTCGAGGAGGCGGAGCCAGACGCCGCCGCCAGGGCGCATGGTGATCTGGTACTCGGGCACGGGAGCGCGGCCAGGGGTGCGGGTGAAGCGGAAGCGCTGGACGATCATGGCGAGGATGATGGCGCCCTCGAAGAGCGAGAAGTGGTTGCCCAAGCACATGCGCGGGCCGGCGCTGAAGGGGATGTAGGCGCCGCGCTCGCGGCTGCGATCGGCGCCCGGGCGGAAGCGCTCGGGGTCGAAGCGCTCGGGGTCGGGGAAGTAGCGGGCGTCCCGCTGCATGAGGTAGGGGACGATGAGGGTCTGGCCAGGTGGGATGGTGTGGCCGGCGATCTCAAAAGGGGCGATGAGCTCGCGGCCGCCGCTCCAGACGGGCGGGTAGAGGCGCATGGCCTCCTGCAAGACCATGCGGGTGTAGGGGAGCGCGGCGATGTCCTCGGCGGTGGGCTGGCGATCGCCGAGCACCGCGTCGACCTCGGCGGTGAGGCGCTGCATCACCTCGGGCTGATCCATGAGGGCGTGCATGGTCCACGAGAGGCTGAGCGCGGTGGTCTCGTGGCCGGCGAGGAAGAAGGTGATGACCTCGTCGCGCAGGAGCTTGGTGGGCAGCTCGCGCCCCTCTTCGTCGCGGGCGGCTAAGAAGGCGCCGAGCAGATCTCCGCGGGGGCTGGCGTCGCGGCGGCGCCGCTCGATGATGCCGAAGACGACCTCGTCGAGCAGGGCGAGGGCGCGGCGCAGGCGGCGGTTGGAGGGGGTGGGCAGCCAGATCGGCGGCTGCACGAGGCGGTTGCCGCGCTCGGAGAGCTCCTCGAGGGCGACGGTGAAGGCCTCGGCGGAGCTGTCGATGGTGCTGTCGAGGTCGAGGCTGAAGAGGGTGTCGCCGATGATCCACATGGTGAGGCCGAGCAGCTCGGCGTAGATGTCAAAGTCGGCGCCGGGGCGGAGGCGGGCCTGCCAACGATCGAGGGTGCGGGCGGTGGCGCGAGCCATCGGCTCGGCGAGCGCCGCGACGGCGCCGCGGTTGAAGGACGGCTGGGCGATCCGCCGCTGGCGGCGCCAGAGATCGCCCTCGCTGGTGACCATGCCGTCGCCGACCAAGAGGCGGAAATTGTCATAACCCTTGCCCTTGACGAACTTGTCGCGCTCGCTGATGAGCATGCGCTCGACGTCGCTGGGGCTCAGGATCACGTAGAGGGGGGCGCGGCCGGTCCAGAGGCGGAAGAAGTCGCCATAACGGGCCTGGCACTGGCGGACGAAGCCGAGGAGGCCGCGCGAGAGCTCCGGGATGTTGCCGAGCACCGGCCAGCCTGGGGGGCCCGGGAGCTGGTCTCGAGGTCCGATGCGCTCCAACACGGCCTCGCGTAGCCGCGACTTGCCCCCGATCATGGTCGACATGAGAGCAGGCTAGAACGTGTTCTATTTTTCATCAAGGCGGCCGCTCAGGGCCTGAATTAGGCGGCCGCGGGCAGTGGGTCGAGAGCGAGCGTGGCGGCCTCGTGGACCATGCGCTCGGTGACGCCCAGCTCGGCTCGGAGCTCGCTGAGCGGGCGAGCGAGGCGCTCAGCCCACGGCAGGCCGAGGAGGGAGCGCACGCGCTTGCCTTGGCGCCAGCCGATGGCGATCGCGTCCAGGCGGCGATGGGCGTCGCTTGGCTCGCGCAGCAGGGCGTTGAGCAGGCCGCCGGAGAGGATCGCGAGGGCGACAGGGGTGTCGATGTTGGCGAGGTAAAATGCTTGGAGGCCGAGCTCGCCGGCGATGTCTGTATCGAAGCCGGTGACGACGTGCCAGAGGTCGTGGCTGCGCTCGAGGTGGATCTTGACGCGATCGACGGGGCTGCGGGCGCCGCTGTGGTAGTAGAGGTCGCTGATCGTGAGGCCGCGGGCGGCGACGAAGGCGGCGAATTCGTGGCCGAGGGTGCCGGCGGGGAGCCGCCGTAGCGCGGCGAGATCGAGCTGGAGCGGGGGCTCGTCGCGGGCGACCAAGGCCTGCACGTCGGGCCGCTGGAAGAAGCGCTCGAAGGTGCCGCTGGGATCGCTCTCGGCGGCGCCGTCGATCATCTTGAAGACGACGTCGAGGCGGTTGGGGTCGCGGACCAGGCTGGCGTAGGCGTGGAGGAAGCGGAGGGCGTGGGCGAACTTGCGCATCGTTGTTGTCCTTGCCGTCGAGGGCGAAGAAAAACATGAGTCAATGCTCGCTTCTTGTACACTCGCGTTGATGTCGCGGCGCGCACCAGCAGGAAAACCGCCAGAGGGGCGCCGGAGGAGCGCGACCCAGGCTCGATCACGGGCGACGGTGGAGGCGATCATGACGGCCACCGCTCAGATCTTGGAGCGTGACGGGCCCGAGGCGGCGACCACGAACGCGATCGCCGCGCGCGCGGGGGTGAGCATCGGCTCGCTGTATCAATATTTTTCAGGGCGTGAGGCGATCATCGCGGCGCTGGCGCAGCGCCACGTCGAGCAGATGCGGGCGGTGCTGTCGCGCTCGCTGGCCGAGCTGATCGCGCTGCCGATCGAGGCCGCGATCCCGCGCTTGATGGCGGCGCTGGTCGACTGCCACCGGGTGAACCCGACCCTCGACCATGTGCTGCATCAGGTGATGCCCGAGGACGCGTCGGTGCTGGATGAATTTGAAGACTTCGCGGCGACGATCGCGGCGGCGGCGATCCGTAGCCACCCAGGGCTGGCGATCGCGGACCCAGAGCTGGCAGGGTCGACGCTGACGCTGGCGGTGGGCGGGGTGCTGCGGACGACGCTGCGTCGCTGGCCGGCGCGGATCTCGGATCCGGCGCTCGAGCAGGCGCTGGTCGATCTGGTGCTCGGGTTCCTGGCGCGGGCGGGCGAGGGATCAAAGGCCGCGCGGGCGCAGGCCCCAGGCCATGCTGCGGCCCTGCTCGACGAGGGCCCGGGCGGTGGGCAGGCGGCGGCTCTCAAATTGGGCGAGGGCGCCGGGTAGATCGGCGGGGGTGGCTTCGGCGAGGTAGTGGGCGAGCAATAAGGCGTCGATGAGGGTGGTCCGCGGGGCGCTGCCAGAGAGCGGGGAGATCTGGTGGGCGGCGTCGCCGAGCAGGACGAGGCCGCCGCGGACGAGCCTCGGCGCGGCGAGCTCGTAGATCTCGCGCGCCTGGGCTTGACCATGGGCGAGCGTGCAAGAGATGACCTCGAGGACAGGATCGGGCCAGTCATCGCAGGCGCGGGCGAGACGATCGTGGAGGTCGACAGGGGCGGGAGCGTCGGGGTCGGCGCGGAAGAACCACGACCAGCTCAGGCGGCGCTGGCCGGGGGTGAGATCAGCGCCCGCTCCAGGCACGGGGAAGGCGGTGAAGTGCTGGCGGGCGTGAGGGGCGACGCTGAGGCGGAGGGGCTCGAAGAAGAGCTGGCGGAGGGGCTCCGGCAGCGCTGATTCGGCGATCCAGCCGCGGGCTTGCAGGTAGCCGGCGGGCTCGCCAGGGGCGGGCGCGCCGACGACGATGGCGCGTAGTCGTGAGTCGGCGCCGTCTGCCCCGACGACCAGGTCAAAGGAGGGGCGCTCGCCGCTGGCGAGCTGGAGCTCGACGCCGGAGGACTCCTCGCGGAGCCGCGCCGACGTGACCTCGATCGGCGGGGCGCGGCGCTGCGCGGGCAGGAGGGCCGCGATGTAGTCGTGGAGCAGCGCGTGGGTGGTGACGGGCAGGTGCACGGGGTCGCGCTGGTGACGGCCGCGGTAGAGGACCTGCCGCTCGCGCAGGTTGAGCTGAGGGAGGCGCTCGGCGGGCTCGCCGGCGAGGGCGGTGAGGACCTGAGGGTCGACGCCGAGGCCGGCGTGGCGGGCGACCTCGCTGTGCGCGGCGCCGCGGCTGTAGAGCTGGACCGCGAGGCCGAGGCGATCCAGCAAGAGGGCGGCGCTGAGGCCGGCGAGGGAGCCGCCGACGACGGCGACGGTGATCGCGGGGCGAGGGTGCTCGTCGCTCAACGCGCCACCGCCTGAGGGCCTGGCGCGGCGCCCTGTCGGCGCCTGCGCCGGCGGATGAGGGCACCAGGGAGGAGGAGCGCGAGGGCGCCGCGGAGCGGCCGGCGGGCGGGGTCGGCGACGCAGCCGCAGCCCGCCTCGCTGGTGTCTTGAGAGCCGGCGGCGGTCGCCGCGCTGGTGCTGCTGGGGTCGCTGGTGCTGGGGTCGGTCGCGCCGGTCGCCTCTCCGGCGGTGGAGGAGCCAGATCCGGAGTCTGTCCCTGGGGACAGCCACAGGTGCGACGTGATGGTCCGTACCTTGCCCTCGATGAGCAGCTCGACGCGCCAGCGCGACTCGCCCGCGCCGGGGGCGACCGCCAGCTCGCTGAGCTCGAAGGGATCGCCGCGGACCTCTTGATCAGGGCGCGGGGCGCCGTCCTCGACGAAGCGGACGCGGCTGCCCGCAGGGGCGCCGCGGACGATGGCGCGCAGGGTGACCTGATCGGCGGTGATGGTGCCGTCGATGGGGGGGATGTCGGCGTCGAATTCAATCGAGGGATCGGCGGGGCCCTGGAGCTTGACGGCGGTGCGGCCGGCGCGGACGCCGGCGATGATGGCGGCGGCGCTGAGCGTGTCGGCGAGCACGAGGGTGGTGGGGTCGCCGATCGGGCTCTGGAAGGAGCCGAGCTCGACCCCGGCCTTGTGATCGTCGCTGCCGCCGATCGCGGCGATCTTGTGGCCTTGGCCGCAGAGCTGCTCCCAGCGGTCGATCGCGGCGGCGGTGTAGAATTTGCCGGCCTTGTCGAGGCCGCCGGTGGCGATCTCGAGGGCGTCGATCTGCGCGGGGTCGAGCTGGTGCTTCCAGGCGCAGCCGATGCACAGATCGCCGAGGTCGAGCTCCGGGTGGTTGATCGAGAAGAGGGCGCCCCCCGCGCGCGCAGCGGCGGCGGCCGCCTCGATGGTGACGCCTGGTTGGCCGATCCGGTGGTCGATCCAGGCGGCCGCGCCGATCACGTTGGCGTGGCCGGCGTAGGTGGTGAACTCGACGCCAGGGATGAGCAAGAGATCGGGGTGGCGTGACTGGGCGTCGGCGATGAGGTCGAGGTGCGAGACAGTGTTGTGCTCGGTGAGCACGACGAAGTCGAGGCCGCGGGCGCGGGCGAAGAGGGCGACCTCGTCGAGGGTGGGGGACGCGTCGCCGCTCTCTCGGGAGTGGACGTGGAGGTCGCCGGCGTACCAGCGGCGGCCGCCGCCGAGGGTGACGGGCTCGTAGGGGCGTCGCTCAGGCTGCGGGGCGAGGGTGGGGGCGCCTCGCAGGGTGATCGTGACCTCGTACTCGGCCGGTCGCGCGGCGATCTTGGCCTTGCCGACGACGACCCTCCAGGTGCCCGGTTGGATCGGGCCGGCGCGGTAGCTGCGGGTCGCCGCGAGGGCGCCGATGATCGCGTCGGCTGGATCTCCGCCGCCCCACCCCCGCGCGCCCGCGGGATCGTCGAGGCCCCAGTCGAGGATGTTGTCCTCGGAGAGATCGTCGTGGTGGATCTGCAGCTCGAGGGTGCCGCGCGGGACCTCGAAGGGGATAAAAAAATGATCGAGGCCGTCGTCGGGGACTTGGCCCTTGAACACCAGCTCGGTGTCAGCGGCGCGCGCGGGCGCGGCGGTGAGCGCGACGACGGTGGCGAGCAGGACGATCCGCACGCAGCGACAATAAAGGAGGGAGCAGGGCTCCTGCCAGCCCTCCGCGCGCTTCTTGCGGGGCGCTTGACATGGCTTGGCCGCCAGGCGCCTGATCGCCTGATGTCGATGACCAAGCGCGCTCCGATCCTCGCCTCTGCCCTCCTGCTCGGCGCCTGCGCCGGCTTCGTCGGGAGCGGGAGCGCGACGGGGAGCGGCCGCGGGAGCGGGCTCAGCGGCGCGGACTTGTTCGGGGCGGCGACGACGATCGCGTGCCCAGAGCTGACGAGCGCCGGCAGCGCGCTGGGCGGGCGCTTCACCGCGAACGCCCGCCTCAACGTGAAGGTGGCGGCGTTCGTGCAAGCCGCGAAGGACCTGGCGGCGGTGTCGCGACAGGCGGAGCTGGAGGTGGAGGGGGCTTGCCGAAAGATGGGGGCAGACTTGGGGATCGGGGCGGCCGCGATGGCCGCGGCGGACGGGCCAGGCGGGAAGGCGAAGGGGGCGTGCGCGGCGCTCTCGGCGAAGATCGACGGGATCTTGAGCGGCGGCGTGCGGGTCGAGGCAGAGGTGACGCCGCCGCGCTGCGAGGTGAACGCGTCGGCGAAGACGCAGTGTGAGGCGAGCTGCAAGGTCGAGGTGGATCCGGGGGAGATCGTGGCGCGCTGCGAGCCGGCGAAGCTGTCAGGGCGCTGCGAGGGGACGTGCAGCGGGCGCTGCGAGGGCAAGTGCGAGGGGACATGTTCGGGCAATTGCTCGCTGAAGGACGCGCAGGGGCGCTGCATCGGCGACTGCTCGGGGGAGTGTCAGGGGCGCTGCTCCGGGACTTGTCACGCGCGCTGCGAGGGGCGCTGGCAGGCGCCTCGCTGCGAAGGATCGGTGCAGGGGCCCTCTGTGGACGCGGACTGCAAGGCGAGCTGCTCGGCGCGGGCCGAGATCACGAGCCAGTGCACGCGGCCGTCGGTGAAGCTGAAGGCGAGCCAGGAGGCGGCGCTGGTCGGAAAATTGTTGGCGAGCGCGACGGTGCACGTGCCGACGCTGCTGGTTGCGCAATTCAAGCTCGGGAAGCAGGCCGCGGGGCAGATCCAGGCGCTGGCGCGGCTCGGGCGCGAGTTGCAGGGGAAATTAGCGGGGGCGGGCGACAAGGCGGTGGCGTGCGTGAGCGCGGCGGCGGCGGCGGTGGCGTCGGCCTCGGTGAGCGTCAACGTGTCCGTGCAGGCCAGCGCGAGCGTGAGCGGGAAGGTGGGGGCTGGGGTGTGAGCAGGAGGTCGAGGTGAGGGCAGGTCTCGGGGTAGAGTCGGCGCATGGACGCGTTGCAAGGGCTGACGCCAGCGGCGATGGTCGAGAGGTTCCCGGAGCTGAGCCTAGCCGAGGCGCGGCGGGTGACGGCGGCGATCCTTCGGTTGGGTACGTCGGCGCTGGACGCCCCGCTGCCGCAGCTCCGCCGCGGATCGATGGCGGCGCTGCGTGAGCGCGGGCACGTCCCGGCGCTGACGCTGCGATCGGCGCGCCGCAGCGGCTTCGATGGGTTTGAAAAGTACCTGTTCGAAGGAGCAGATGGGGCGCTGATCGAGAGCGTGCGGATCCCTCTGGAGCAGCCGCGGCGCTTCTCGCTGTGCGTGTCGTCGCAGGTGGGCTGCGCGCTGGCCTGCGCGTTCTGTGCGACGGGGCGGATGGGGCTGCGGCGCAACCTCGAGGCGTGGGAGATCGTCGACCAGGTGATCCAGGCGCGGGCGCGGCTGCCGGCAGGGACGCGGATCCACGGGGTGGTGTTTCAAGGGATGGGCGAGCCGATGGCGAACCTGGACCGGGTGCTGGCGGCGATCGCTGCGTTCTCGGAGCCGTCAGGGCTGGCGATCGACGCGCGGGCGATCACTGTGTGCACCTCGGGGCTGCCGAGCGGGATCCGGCGGCTGGCGGAGGAGGCGCCGCGGGTGCGGCTGGGGCTGTCGATCGCCAGCGCGCTGCCGAAGGTGCGGCGGTCGCTGATGCCGATCGAGGGGGCTCACCCGCTGGCTGAGGTGATCGCGGCGGCGATCGAACATGCCCAAAAGACCAGGTTGGCGCCGATGCTGGCGGTGACGCTGCTGCGCGGGGTGAACGACTCCGCCGAAGACGCGGCGGCGCTGGCGGCGCTGGTCCTCGACTTCACGGCGCGCGCGGGGGTGCGGCCGCGGTTGACGCTGATCCCGTACAACTCGATCGGCGGCGAGGGCGAAGGCGACGCAGAGCCGTTCGAGCGCTGCGACGCGGCGGCCGAGGGGGCGTTTCGCGAGGTGCTGGTCGCGGCGGGTGTGTTCGCGCATCGGCGCTACAGCGGGGGCGGCGAGGTGGGCGCGGCCTGCGGGCAGCTCGCCGCGCTGGGGTAGGCTCGCGGAGCCCGGCTGCCGGACGGTTGGCGAGGCTAGCGTACAGGTTTAGCCTCATCCAAGATGCCCTACATTGCCCTGGCAGGGCGCCGGTGACGGTGCCGCTGCACCGCGAGCTGAAGCGTGGGACGCTGCGTAGCATCCTACGTGCGGCCGACCTCACGGTTGAGAAGCTGCTCGACCTCCTGCGGTGATGAGCGGCGATCGGCTTGTCACGGTGCCGATGAGGGCTGGACTTTTGGGGGGCAGGTGGCCCTAGACTGGGGGTGGAGGTGCGCGGTTGGCTGACTCGGACTGGCATGACCTTGGGGCTGTGAGCGCGTTCTCAGCAGGCGTGACGCCGGTGACGGTGGGGCGGACGAAGCTGGCGGTGACGCTGGTGGAGGGGGTGTTCGGGGTGATCGGGGCGACTTGCAACCACGCCGGTGGGCCGCTCGGTGAGGGGCGGATCGACGGGGAGTACGTGGTGTGCCCGTGGCACAACTGGAAGTATCACGCGCGTACGGGCCAAGGTGAGCCGGGGTACGAGGCCGATCGGGTGCCGAGCTACACGGTGAAGGTGGAGGGGGCGCGGGTGCTGGTGGACTTGGCCTCGGCGACGAAGCGGCAGCGGGCCGCGCACGCAAAACACCCGCTGGACCGCGAGCCGGTGCGTGAGCCAGGCGGGGTGCGGGTGCTTGGGATCTCGACGACGTCGATGGACCCGAAGAACCCGCGCTACTCGACCTCGGACGACCTGCTGCTCGCGGCGATCGAGCACGCGGCGGGGCGCGGGCTCGAGGCGAAGACGATCCGGCTGAGTGACCTGAGCTTTCGGTCCTGTGAGGGCTACTACTCAAAGAGCTCGCGGGCGTGCACGTGGCCGTGCTCGATCACGCAGATGGACGCGCAGGATCAGCTCGACCGAGTGTACGAGGCGATGATCTTCTGGGCGGACGTGGTGGTCGTGTCGACGCCGATCCGCTGGGGGAACGCGAGCGCGCTCTACTACAAGATGGTGGAGCGGATGAACTGCGTGCAGAACCAAATGACGCTGCGCGAGCGGGCGCTGATCCGCAAGAAGACGGCGGCGTTCATCGTCACCGGCGGGCAAGACAACGTGCAGGCGGTGGCCGGGCAGATGCTCGGTTTCTTCGCGGAGCTGGGGTTCGTGTTCCCGCCGTTCCCGTACATCGCGCACTCGCGGGGGTGGTCGGCGGAGGATATGGAGAACAATATCCGCTACGTGAAGAACAGCGGGGCGCTGCGGGACGGCGCTCGCGGGCTGGTGGACCGGGCGGTGACGATGGCGCAGACGCTGCTGCACGACGAGGCCGCGGCCGCGCCGATGCCGCGGGCGGGGCGCAAGGCGGACGGGATGGAGCGGCGCAGCGGCGAGGGGTGACCAGCGCCGGCTATCCGGCGATCTGAGCGGGCGCGGCGGCGTCGCCCTCGGGGGCGTGGAGGACGGCGATGGCGATCGACGCGGCGGCGTGGCCCGGGCTCATGGCGATCCAGGCGACGACGACGCGGCGGCGATCGAGGCGGGCGATCTGGGGATCGTAGGCGGTGCGACCATCGGCGGCGACCACCGGGATCGCGCCGGGCAGGCGGCCCGAGCGATCGACGCGGACGAGGTCGAGGCGGTTGGAGACGCCGGTGCTGCCGGTGTAGCCGGCGAGCAAGACGAGCGCGCCGTCGCGGTCGCAGAGCGGCTGAGAGTGGTTGAAGTAGTCGGGGGTGCCGCCGAGGGGGTGCTGAGGGCCGGTGATGGCGCCGCTTCGATCGACGCGGGCGACGCGGACGTGGCCGTGGCCGCCGAAGTCAGTCCAGACGAAGCGGCCGCTGTCGCCGCACCAGGCGAGGGCGGGGTACTCGGTGCTGGTGTGCACGGCGTGCAGCTCGGCGGGGCGGCCGTCGGCCTCGATGCGGCGGATCGAGACGCCGCCGTCGCTGCGCCGGGTGATGAGGTAGGCGCCGCGATCGGCGGCGACTTGGCCGCCGAAGTGGGGCTCGACGGCGCCGGCGAAGGCCTCGGCGCTCCAGCGGGCGACGCCTTGAGGATCGAAGAGGGTGGCGACGATGGGGGCGGCGCCGCTGGTGGCGCCGAGCTGCGCGACGAGGAGCGCGCCGCCAGCGGCGGTGGCGACGAGGCCGGGGGAGGAGGCTCCGGCGAGCAGGGCGTGGGTCGGCCGCGGGCCGAGATCCGCGCGGCGCCAGTGGAGCTCGACGCCCGCGGGGGTCTGGGCGGCGATGATCCAACCGTCGTCGGTGGCGACGATCCGGGCGTCGGTGGCGGGGCCTCGGGTCGGCAGCTCGGCGTGGGCGCGGCGCTCGAGCTTGTCGTCGTAGAGGGCGAGGTGGACCCGCGCGGACGGGCGGCCAGGGCTGGTGGACAACCACGCGTTGCCGGCCTCGACCCAGGCGATCGCGATCGTGCCGCCTCCGCTGGCCATAGCGAGGCGGTGTGGGGTGACGCCGCCGCCGCCGCGCGCAGCGGCGCAGGCGAGCAGCCAGGGGGTGTCGGCGCAGGGGGAGCCGTGGGCGGCGACGGCGACGGGTGGGATGAGCTCGGGGATCGGCTCTCGAGGTCGATCGGGGATCCGCAGGTCGGAGGCGGGCTCTTCGGGGTCTGGGTCGACGCGCCGCGCAGGGCCCGTGGGTCGCGGCTCGGCGGGCGCGACGGCGACGGCGACAGGCGGCTGCGGCGGCGGGGCGGGGCGCCGATCACAGCCTGTCCCAAGAGTCATGAGCACGACGAGGAGGCCGCTCAGGGCGGCGGCGCGGGCCCTCGGGGTGGTGCAGGAGGGGCGTCGGGTCGGGTCCATCGCTGCCTCAACACTAGCGGAAGGATCGGCGGCGGTGGGGCCGGCGGACGCGCCCTCGCGGCTCATTCGCCGCGGAAGATGTAGAGGCCGTCGAGCCAGGCGGCGCCGCCGATGAGCTCGTTGGGCGGCGCGCCGGGGTAGCTGAAGGGGGGGAACTGGGCGAAGGGGACGGGGCTGTAAAAATCGAAGCAGTGGCCGATGTCTTGCGGGTAGACGCTGCCGTCGCCGATCGCGGCGCTGTAGGCGTAGACGGGGGTGGGGTCGTTGAGGCCGCAGAGCGACTCGGGGTCGCCGTCGATCCAGCCCTCAGGATCGCCGAGGCGCGCGTAGCTGTCGCGGACCGCGGAGAAGGGGTTTGGCGGGGCGTTCGGGCCCTGCCAGTCCTCGCCGCAGCACGGGGTGACCGCGTCGAAATTGAAGAGGCTGTCCTGGCCGTGGTAGGTGTAGCTGTAGGCGGTTTGACCCGCGACGATCGTGACGATCGAATTCGGGGGCTCGGTCGCGATGGCGCTGGCGTGGAAGAGCTCGTCGTCGCCGAGCTGAGGGAAGAGGTCGCTGCGCGGGCCGCTGGTCACCCAAGCGAAGGCGCCGGTGGCGAAGACGTGGTACTGGGTCTTGGTGAAGGCGTAGACCCGCTGTTGCGGGGTGAGGCCGATCGCGGCGATCACCGGCTCGGTGGGGGCGAAGGTGGCGCCCGGGTCGACGGGGAAGCGCTTCCACTCGCTGGCGCCTTCGGGCAGGAACCAGTAGGCGCAGGAGTTGAGATCGAACTCGCAGGCGGGAGCGCCCCAGGTGCAGTCTTCGCCGCAGCGCCGACGGATCACGCCGCATCCGGCGCAGAGGCCTTGGTCTTCGACGGCGCCAGGGGTGCACTCGGCGGCGCCAGGACAGGTTGGTTCGGTGGTGGTGGTGGGTTCGGTGGTGGTGGTGGTGTCGGTGGTCGTGGTGTCGGTGGTGGTGGTGGTGGTGGTGGTGGTGGCGGTGGTGCTGCTGCTGCTGGTCTCGCTGGAGGTGTCGGAGGCGCCGCCGCTGAGGGTGTCCGTGGCGGTGGTCGTCATCGTCTCCGCGCCGCTGATGTTGACGTCGATGTCTTGGAAGCAGGCGAGAGGGGCGAGGAAGAGGAGGGCGTGGGTGACTCGTGCCCGCATGATCGTCGACAGTAGCAGCGGCGAGGCGACGGCGTAGGCGCGGGCTTTGGGGCGCGAAGGCGCGGTTAGAGGGCGTCGCGCGCGGATCCGAGGAGGGCGAGGCCGACCAGCGCGGCCGCGAGCACGAGCAGGAGGATCGCGGCGCGGCGGTGCGCGCGATCCGGCGGCGCGGGCGCGGGCACGGGCGTGAGGACGCCGCTGGGCTGCGTGGGCGGGAGCGCGCCTCGCAGGTCGTGGAGGATGCTCGGCAAGGTGTCTCCGGGGGGCGGCAGCGGGCGGAGCGCGCAACGATCGAGCGCGGCGAGCAGCTCGGCGGCGCTGTCGAAGCGGGCCTCTCGCGGCTTGGCGAGGCCGCGCTCGACCAGCTCCGGGAGGCCGCTGCCGGCGAGGTGGGGGGCGAGCTCGGCCAGCGGGGGCGGCGGGCTCGAGACGTGCATGACGAGCAGGGCGGAGGCGCTGGCTGACTCAAAGGGCAGGCGACCGGCGAGGAGCTGGAAGAGCATGACGGCGACGGCGTAGAGATCGGCGCGGTGATCGACCTCCTCGCCGAGGGCCTGCTCTGGGGCCATGGTGGCGGGCGTGCCGAAGATCATGCCTTGTTCGGTGAGCATGGTCGCCGCCACGGCCTCGTCGTCTTGGAGGATCTTGGCGAGGCCGAGGTCGAGGATCTTGATCCGCTCGGCCTCGCCCCCGGGATCGAGGACGAAGACGTTGGCCAGCTTGAGGTCGCGGTGGATGACGCCGGCGCGGTGCGCGTGGATGAGGCCGCGTAGGACGCCGCGGATCAGGGCGAGCGCCCTCGTCGGATCGAAGGGGCGGCCGCGGACGAACAGCTGCTCGATGGTGCAGCCCTCGAGCAGCTCCATGACGATGTATGGGATCTCTCCTTGGCGGCCGTGGTCGAGGATCTGGACGAAATTCTCGTGGGCGCTGCGCTTGATCGCCTCGACCTCGCGCTGGAAGCGGCGCAGCGAGAGGTCGTCGCGGACGAGGCCGGGCAGGACGGTCTTGAGGGCGACGCGCGCGCCGCTTTGGTCGTCTTCCGCGAGGTAGACGGCGCCCATGCCGCCCTCGGCGATCGGCCTCAGGATCGTATAAGGGCCGAGGCGCTGGCCAGGAATGAGGCGCGGGGCGCTGTGGTGGGAGGGGCGAGGATCCGTGCTGTCTTGGGTCGGTGGCCCTGCGCGAGCGCCGAGGATCCGCTCGAACTCAGCGCGGGCCTCGGCGACCATGGCGGGGACCTCGGCGGGCGGGCAGCCGAGGGCGGCGGCGACGTCGAGATCGGGGGCGCCGCGCAGCTCGACGAGCACGAGCACGAGGCGCAGATCGGGGGAGAGCTGCTGGAGGACGGCGTGGATCTCGTGCCGAAGGCGGTCGCGTGGATCGGCGCTGAGGGGCTGGGTGGTGTCGACGGAGGCGCGGCGCTCGTTGAACTTGGCAGAGACCTCGCGCGCGAGGCTGAGCAGCCAATGGTAGTAGGCGCCTCGATCGTCGAGCTCGGCGAGGCGCCGCTCGGCGAGGATAAAGACCTCTTGGCACGCCTCTTCGGCCAGGTCTTCGTCGGCGAGCAGGCCGAGGAGGAGGCGGAAGAGGGCGATCTGGTGGCGGCGGACGAGCTCGCCGTAGGCGGCCTGGTGACCGCCGAGGTACTCGCTGATCAGGCCGGCGTCGTCGTAGCCGAGCTCGGCGGCTTGGTCCTCGGGCGCGCCGAAGGCGGCGGCGATCGGCCGCTGCGGGTCGGTGTCGAGGAGGTGGCGGTTGGGCGGGTCGCTGCTCATACGCTCGGCGCTCTTGGACCGAGGTGCGGCTCAGCGCTCGCCCTCTTTGCCGCTGGCGCGGCGGCGGGCGCGGCCGGTGCAGGTGAGGCCGTCGAGGACGTGGCGGGCGGGGACGAAGCGCTCGGCGCCCTTGCTGTCGCGGAGGAGCACGCCGATGCCGGTGAAGGCCTCGACGGTGCCTTCGACGTCGCCGAGGTTGATCCGATCGCCGGGGTTGATCATGCGGCGGAGGTAGTAGTTGGCGATGATCTCCTCGGCGGGGCGGCGCATCGACCAGGAGAAGAGGAAGGCGAGGGTGACGAGGAGGACGCCGATGATCAGCGAGAGGTTGGCGGTGAGGAAGGAGATGTCGACGCCGAGCAGGTCGACGGCGACCGCGGCGACGATGATGAGGATCCCGGTCTCGGTGACCGCCTCGAGGGGGCCCCCGTAGGGGCTGCGGAGCTGCTTCAGCATCGCGCCGACGGCCCGACGGGCGGCGCTGGCGATGTAGCCGCCGACGCCGAGCACGACCAGGACAGAGACGAGGCGGGGGACGTAGGCGAGGGCGCCGCTGAGGGCCTCGCTGACGGTGGTGAGGCCGAGCAGATCGGCGGCGCTCATCAAGGCCATCAAGAGGATGGCGACGTAGATCAGCGCGGCGACGGCCTTGGAGGTGGTCATCCCCTCGTCGAAGGCCTTCAAGAGCTTGCCGAGCTGGGTCTTCTCGGTGACGGCGTCGAGCTTGGTGAGGCCGAGCAGCTTGGTGACGAGGGCGCGGGCGAGGCGGGCGAGCAGCCACATCGCGAGCAAGAGGCCGAGGGCGCTGAGCACGGCGGGGGCGCGGGCGGCGACGGCGCTGGTGAAGGCCTCGAGGGGGCGCAGCGCGACCTCCTTGAGGGGATCGAAGGCGGCGCCCGCGGGCTCCAGGTGGCGCAGCGAGCTGCTAGTGTGGTGGAGGTGCATCGTCGTCGCCGCTCCTTGGATCGGCGTGATTCGGGTGGAGGAGCCAATCGACGGGGGCGATGAAGACGAGGCGGGCGAGCTCGATCGCGGTGGTGATCGCGGCGATCCGGTCCATCACGCGCTCTTGGAGGTCGTCCTTGGGGCGCTGATCGAGGGCGACGCTGAGCAAGGCCTTGATGTCGAGCGGTCTCCCTCGATCAGGCATGGGAGGGGCAAGGTAGCGTGAGGCAGGTGCGATGGCGATCGGGGAGCCTTCGGGCTTGCGTTCGCGCGCGAGAAGGCGTGAAATCGAGCGGTGACGGATCGAGCTCGCCCTGCCCTTGGAACGCGCTGGTTGGCGCCGCTGTGTCTCGCGCTCAGCGGCTGCGCAGGAGAGGAGGGCGGCGCGAGCGAGGCGACGGAGGGGGCGACGACGAGCGCGGCGAGCAGCGGCGGCGCCGAGGCCTCGAGCGGCGGCGCGGCCTCGACGAGCGAGAGCGCGAGCGGCGGCGCGGGGACGAGCACGGGCGCGGGGACGAGCGAGGGGACGAGCGAGAGCGAGGGGCCGGCGGGTGAGCCGTACCCGGAGCCGGGGGCGTTTGAGCCGAACCACGGGCCAGGCGGGCCGTCGGTGAGCTTCTCGCCGGAGCAGCTCTACCAGCGCTGCGCGTACCTGGACGGGGGGATGGACGGGGACGTGGGCGCCGAGGAGAAGCACGACACGTTCGAGCACCACAACATGGTGGCGATGTTCGACGGCTACTTGATGATGCCGTGGGCGCCTGAGTTCGGGCTGAACAGCGGTATCACTTTTTATGAGTTCAACGATCCGTGCGCGCCGAAGGCGATCGGCAACGCGCAAGACAACGACATGCGCGAGAGCCACAGCGTCGGCTTCGCGCAGGTGGACGGCCGCTGGTATATGGTGGCCGATTATCTCAAGAACCTGTCGTTCACGGACGGGGGGATCTTGTTCTGGGACGTGACGGATCCGACGGCGCCAGCGGTGGTGTCGAAGCTGACGCTGCCGGGGTTTTTATATCCAGACGCGTACAAGCTGGTGACGCTGAGCGTGTTCTGGCAGTACCCGTGGGTGTACGTGGCGGGCGCGGATAACGGGCTCTATGTGGTGGATGCCAGGGATCCGCGGGCGCCCGCGCTGGTGCATCAATACAAGTTCGATCCGATCCTGCGGGCGGGGCAGGTGTCGGTGGTGGGGGATCTGTTGATGGTGTCGGCGGCGGAGGGGACGCGGACGGCGCTGCTGGACGTGTCGGAGCCGGACTTCCCGCAGCCGATCCCAGGGGGAGACTTCGCGATCCCGTTTGAGGCGTACTTCGCGAACCTGGCCGGCGGGTACGCGTTCTACGCGCGTAAGCAGGGCGGCGGGGGGCTGATCATCTACGATATCCGCGATCCGCAGGCGCCCGCGCGGCGGGGGAATTTCAGAGCGACGGCAACGGCGGCTATGTCTTTATCAAGGACTCGTTCGCGTTCGTCGGTGAGTCGAGCTTCGCCGCGATCTATGACATCAGCGATCTGTCCAAAATTACGGAGGTGGCGCGGATGTCGTTGACGGGGGATCTGGACACGCTGACGCCGATCGGCAACGTCGTGGTGCTGGCGGTCGACGATAAGGCGGAGAAGGACCAGGCGTCGGCGGTGGCCCCCTGGCAGACAGCGCCCGATACGGCGCCGCCGCGGGTGACGTGGTCGGTGCCGGCGGCGGGGGCGACGATCGGCGCGCGCTCGCGGATCGGGGTGACCTTTAGCGAGTTCATCGACCCGAAGAGCGGCTGGGAGGGCTCGGTGCGGCTGTATAAGACCGGGGTGGATCCGGCGATCGGGCGGGTGTTCGGCGACGTGTCGGTGCAAGAGGTGATCGTGTCGTTCGCCCCGCGCGAGCCGCTGGCGCCGGCGACCTCGTATACGCTGGAGATCCCGGCGGGCGGGATCCGCGACTACAACGGCAACGCGATCGCTGAACCATTTGTCATAACGTTCGAGACCGAGTGAGGTGCGTATGTCGAGACGACTCTTGATCAGCCTCGGGATCGCCGCGGCGGCGCCGGCGGGCTGCGGGGACGACGGCGGGGCGACGGCCGGGACGGAGGGCTCGTCGTCTACGGCGGGGAGCGGCTCGAGTGAGGCGACGACGGGCGAGAGCGAGGGCGAGAGCGAGGGCGAGAGCGAGGGCGAGAGCGAGGGCGAGAGCGAGGGCGAGCCGGCGCCGTTGGTGCCCGATCCGGGGGCCGCCCGTTATGCGCTGGTGGGGGAGGCGGTGGTGCTGGATGGATCAGGGTCGCAGGGGGCGGTGAAGTTTCAGTGGTTCTATGATGACGGCGAGGGCGGCGCGTCCGAGGTGACGACTTCGCCGATCGCGACGGTTGTTTATGAAAAAAAGAACGAGGGGCGCAGGCGGCCGATCTTGACGGTGTTCGACGCGGAGGGGAAGAAGCTGGCGGCCTCGGTGACGATCACGGTGGTAGAGGCGCCGGTGTGGCAGCCCCGGCAGGCTTCGTCGGTGATCGCGCTGGCGGAGGTGGAGGGGTTCGCGGCGGTGTCGCCGGACTCGGATGAGGTGATGATCGCGGGCTCCGTCGACGGATCGTTGGCGGTGCTACGACGGGCGCCGGTTGGGCGTGAGCCGCGGACGGTGGCAGCGCAGGGCGGGTGGTTGGTGGTGGCGGCGCACTCGGGCGATCAGATCGACGCGCTGCCGGTAGACGCCGGTGAAGGGGATGGGTTTGTGCTGGCGCTGCCGTACGGGGCGGCTCCGTACGGGGTGATCGCGGGGCCGGAGCAGGGGCAGTTCTTCGTGACGCTGCAGGGGCGGGGCGAGGTGGCGGAGATCGGGCTGGACCCAGGGAAGGGGCTGAGTTTGGTGAAGTTGATCGCGGCGACCCCGGACGCGCGCGGGCTGGCGATGCTGCCAGACGGGCGCTTGGCGGCCTCGCGTTGGCGATCCGCGGCGAGCGGGGGGCGCTGGCGATCGTCGATCCGTCGGGGCAGACGCCGGCGGCGCTGTGGACGGCGGCGTTTGATCCGCAGGCGTCGTCGGACACGGAGATCGGGGGGGTGCCGAGCTATCTGGGGTCGCTGGTGGTGGCCCCGAACGGGAGAGAGGCGGCGCTGCCGTCGCTGCAAGCGAACATCGGCGAGGGGGCCTTTCTCAAGCCAGGGTCAGCGCTGGAATTCGACACGACGGTGCGGGCGGTGGTCTCGTATTTTGACGTGGTGGCGGGGGCGGAGGTGGCGGAGGGGCGTAAACAATTCGACGGGCGCGGGTTGGCCTCGGCGGCGGTGTATAGCTATTTTGGCGACTACCTGTTCGTGGCGACGCGGGGGGCGCGGTCGGTGGAGCGGATCGATCGATTCACGGGGGCGGAGTCGAGCTCGCTGATCGACGTGGGGTTCGCGCCGCAAGGGCTGGCGTTGAGCGCGGACGGGCGCTTCCTGGCGGTCGACGCGTACCTGGCGCGCGAGCTGGTGGTGTATGACCTGGGGGAATTTGCGGAGAATACGCCGCCGCTGGCGCGTCTGCCGATCCCGAGCGTGGAGCCGTTGGCGCCGCAGCTGCTGCAGGGCAAGCGGCTGTTTAATGACTCGCTGGACCCGCGGCTGAGTCAAGATGGGTATCTGGCGTGCGCACACTGCCACCTGGACGGGGACAGCGACCGGCAGGTGTGGGACTTCACGGATCGGGGCGAGGGGCTGCGCGACACGATCTCGCTGCTGGGGCGCGCGGGGGCGGGCGACGGGGGGATCCACTGGTCGGCGAATTTTGACGAGATCCAGGACTTTGAGCACGATATCCGCGGGCCCTTCGGCGGGTCGGGGTTGATGAGCGAGGCGGAGTGGCAGAAGGGGTCGGTGGCGTCGACGCTGGGTGACCCGAAGGCGGGGCTTTCGGCGGATCTGGACGCGCTGGCGGCGTACGTGGGCTCGCTGACAGAGGAGCGGCGCAGCCCGCATCGTGAGGCGGACGGGGTGCTGCCCGCGGCGGCGGAGCTGGGGCGGGCGCTGTTTGAGTCGCCAGCGCTTGGCTGTAAAAATTGCCACAGCGGGCCGCGGTTGACCGATAGCGGGTGGATCGACCCAGGGGTGCCGCTGCTGCACGACGTGGGCACGCTGGGGCCCGGCTCCGGGCAGCGGCTCGGGGGGGCGCTGACAGGGCTGGATACGCCGACGCTGCACGGCCTGTGGCACTCGGCGCCGTACCTGCACGACGGCTCGGCGGCGACCTTACACGAGGTGCTGACGACGCGGAATTTTGGGGATCTGCACGGGGTGACCAGCGGGCTGTCAGCGGCGGAGGTCGAGGCGCTGGTGAGCTACCTGCTGTGCTTGGACGGGCAGATCGACTGAGCCGGGCGCGATCGCCCTCCCGCCGAGGTTATGCGGTCCTTCTGGTCTCTGCTACCTTGGCGGCCATGCGAGAGGTCCATAAATCCGAGGCAGAGTGGCGGGCGCAGCTCTCGCCCGAACAATACCGAGTGCTGCGCGAGGCGGGGACCGAGCGGGCGTTCACCGGGGCGTTTTGGGATAAACACGAGCCGGGGCGCTATCGCTGCGCCGGCTGTAAGGCGCTGCTCTTCGACGCGGCGGCGAAGTTCGACTCAGGCTGCGGCTGGCCGAGCTTTTATGAGTCGATCGACCGCAGCGCGATCGAGGAGCGGGCGGATACGAGCTACGGGATGCGGCGGATCGAGGTGCTGTGCCGCCGCTGCGGCGGCCACCTGGGGCATGTGTTCCCCGACGGGCCGCGGCCGACAGGGCTGCGCTACTGCATCAACTCGGCGAGCTTGGGCTTCGAAGAGGCGGGCGAGGGCGGCGAAGGGTGAGCGCGCGAGCGCGTGAACCAACCGCGTGAGCTTGCACGGGTGAGTATCCGCTCGGAGGTCGAAGCAGAGCTGCCTGCCCGTGGAGGTCTGCATGTCTGCATCTACTTGCGGCGCTCAGGTAGGTTGGGTAGCCTCCCCCAGCGCGCTCCTGACGCACGGAGATGGTTTCCGGCGCCCCCAAGCCGCGAGCAGGAGATGAAGAACGTGTCTCAACCATCGGCGCCGACGGCCTTCGCGAAGTATTTCGGCCTGCGAGATCCTGGGCGATCGTCGTTCGAGCTCGATCCTCGCCGTGACTCCGAACTGCTCGTGGATATCGACGGCGTCTGGGAGAAGCTGAACAGGCTGCTTGAGAGCGATGTTCGCGCGAAGGGCGCGCCCAAGGCTGTGATTGAGGGGGATTTTGGCACGGGCAAGAGCCACATTCTTCGCAAGGTCGAGCACCATTGCAGGCTGCCTGCGAGCGGGTATGTGCCGATCTATGTAGAGTTGTCCGGTTTCGGCCGGCGCTCGACCTTCTTCGATGTTCATAAGGTGCTCATGCGGCATCTCCTCGAGGTGACTCGGGCGGCGCTGAAGCGCTTCGCGAACGGGCCGGATGCCCGCGCCAAACTGATGAAGATCCTCGAGGATTGCGGCGTGAGGCTGCCTTCGGCTTCGGTGGCGATGCTTGAGCTGGCGACCCCGACTATTGGCGACGTCGAGCCGGACAAGGCGGTCGCCGCGAGGAGCTGGCTCCAGGGGGTGCGGCTCTCGGCGGCGCAGGTCAAGATCGCCCGAGATCTGCAACCGTCGCTGTTCGAGACGTCCGGTCCCAGCGAGCTCGTCGGCCTGTATCGCGCCTTGGGTGAGGTCGAGCAGCAAACTAGCGGTAGGAAGCCGCTGCTGCTGATCGACGAGACGGAGGCCTTCTCGCGGGTCGTCGACCCAGACGCGCAAGCCTCGATCGGGCATGGGATCCGCAGCTTGTTCGATCCCACGAATCACACGGTCGGGGTGTTCCTCGGCCTCAATATGCCGAATGTACGCCGCGATCAGCACCCGATGCTTCGGCCGGACGTCGCCTCTCGTACCCAGGGGAATACCTACAAGCTCAAACATTTGAACACACCCACTCGTGTCCGAGCATTTATTACGTGGCTCTGGCCTGCTCTCGCGCGGGACAACGCTGTCCCGCCGTTTCGCTTGGCAAAGGATGCGATGGACTATTTGTCGGAGCACCTCACTACGGTGCGCGACAAGCTCCTAGGGAGCCGCTTCGACGGGGAGAATATCTCGTATGCGCGGCCTGATCCGACGCCGCGAGACCTGCTCGCGGTGTTGACGACGCTCGGCGGCGCCACGATCGAAGAGAAGGCCGAAATTGTCGACCTCGCGCGGCTGAATCGCTGGCTAGCGCTCGGTGAGGCGACGCAATGAGCGCGCTTCCGATCGCCTCGAATGACCAGGTGCGCCTCGGGTGGTTGGTGCCGATCGCCGCGTTTGTCGGGGCGCAGCGGCGGGCAGTGGCCGACATTGAAGGTTTCCTCCACGAGGTCGCGCCCCGGCAGCCTGAATGGTGCGCGGTCGCGGGGATCGATCGCGCTCCGTTCGGTCAGATCACGAAATCACGCGGTGATCGGGTCGCCCGGATGGGTGTTACTTTTGGGATCTACGATCCCAACCGGGAGAGCCTGACTGACTTGGGGCACCTCCTGCGCCTCACGTCGGGCACGGATGGCGAGGCCGGCGCGTTGGGTGACTCTGTCTTTGTCTGGTCGGGTGTAAAGCGGATGATCGGGCTGAGGATCATCCTCGGAGCGATGGGGGGCGCGTTCTTGGCGATCGTCCGTGGTTGGCCCAGATCGGGCGCTGGGGTCCTGACGATGGCAGAGGCGCCAGACTTCGTCGCGGGCGCGCTCGCGACGCTTGAGGGGGAGGCGCGGGGTGACGAGCGCGAGCGGCTACGCGAGCAGGTCGCGCGCGCCAAGAACCCGCGGACTGGGCTGCGGAACCTGGCATACCCGTACTTGGAGCCGCTCCGTGACCTTGGGTACCTTCGATTGACCGCCGATGGCTATGTCCTTAGCCGCGCCGGCGAGCGGATCCGACGCTTCTTGGGCGAAGAATTCAGCGGCGGGGCGGAATCGCTGATCGCGTCAGGCTTCAGCCGCCTCTGGCTCTGCGGGGAAGGGGTCGAGGTGACGTCGCCTGGGCTTCTGCAGGATCTCACCGCGGCGCTGAGCTCGATCCCCGAGCCGCTGCTGGTGTCGGATCAGGAGGTAGAGCTTGAGTCGCTGCTGCTGCTGCTGCAGATCCGCCTCTTCGAGGTGAGCCCCGGTCGTTGGGTGGACGTGGCGATCCTCAACTCGCTCATCCAAGAGCTGCGGGTGCGGAGTCAGGGGGGGGTGTTCACGAAGCACTCGGGTCGTCGTTTCCCCAACCTCGGATGGGTCGCCGACCTCGATTGTCTTGAGGGCTCCGGCGCGGACGCCGAGGGCATCGAGACGGTGGCGGTCTCGTCGGCGCCGGGCGCTCAATCGAGCGCCGGGCGGGATGTCGAGGGGGGCGCGGCCCTGTACGCGAGTGAGCTCGTTCCGGCGTGTTCGTCTGCCGCGAATGAAGCGTCTGATGAAGGGCCGGTGCGTACAGAGGAGGGCGCAGTAATTCGTCCGCCGCGAGAGCTGCAGTGGCTGCAATTCGTCGAGGCCTTCGCGCGATCGCTCGAAGGGCTGGCCGTCCAGGACAGCGCTCCTGGGCAATGCTTGGGGATCTTAGGGACGCTTCGCCACTTGCACCGGCTCACGTACCACAGCGAGGGGGCGCTCCGGGAGCGCCGTGCCGTCGCTTCACCAGCGAAGAAGAGCGAGAAGGCGAAGGGCGAGAAGCCGAGGATCTGGTCGCTAGCGTTAGCGGGCGCGGCGCCTTACTTCGAGGTGCTGATGCGGTCCGATGGCGCGGATGATGTCTCTTGTCTGGCGGGGCGTGTCGTGAATGTCTGGGAGACGCACCCGCAACAGCCGTCCGCGCCGCGTGAGCGTGTGCGCGCCGTGATAGAGCGGCTTTTGCGCCGAGACGTCGCGATCCGGGAGCGCTTTGGGGGCTTGATTCGCAGCTATGTTTGCTCAGATGAGGCTGTGGAGTTTGGGCAAGCCTGGCGTGATGTCGCCGCCGCGACCCGATCGCTCGTCCTTGACGCGGTGGCGCTCTCGGCGCGATCGCTCCCGGAGGTGCTGCTCTGGACGCAGAGTAAGGGCGCAGCGGCCATCTTGGCGGACCTTGTCGACTCGGCCGCGGAGTGCTGTCATAAAGGGGAGAAGACGTGGGTCGTCTCTACTGGGCTCATCTCTGACTTGGAGCGTTCTACGCGGCGAGATGACGGCGCTGGAGGCGGGTTCACGGCCGTTCCGGAGCACTTTTGGGGCGATCGAGCGGCTCCGTCGTCGTCGCACCAACCGTCGGATCACCTGCGGTTCCAGGCCTCTCCGCCGCGGAGCGACGGTGAAGGTGGTGCGCAAGCGCCCGCGACCGTCACCTTTTCATGGCAGTTGCACGGGGCCTCGCGGGAGCAGGCCGAACGACGGGCGCTTCGGGCGATCGACTGTTACCTCAGCATGGTGTCACCCGAGCACGCGTTCTCCCGGCGGGACGAGGTCCCCGCGCCGTTCCCGGGCGACGGCCTACGGGCGCGAACCGCCGAGAGCTTGGGGGTCGTGGCTCTCCGTGAGGGTGGTGTGGGATGGTCACAGCCGCGGTTCCGCGAGTTGTCGCTGTTCCGCCCGGGTCGCGACGGCGGGTACGCGCAGGTGAGCGGCGCTCTGCACCGCCTCGCGCTCGGCGCCCGTGGCGGGCAGATCACCGCCACTTCAAAGGTCCTCGAGACGTGGGTGGCTCTGGAGCAGCTCGTGACCGGCTCAGCGGGCGAGGTGCGCCATGGCGCTTGGCTGGAGGTCCTGGATATTGTCTCGGAGTGCGCTGCGGTCGCCGTGACGAGGGCTCACGTGGTCCGTGTGCTGACAGACGTGGTGGTCGCCTTGATCGCGGATTTCGTCTGTGACCCGGGGATGGCGAGCCCCGAGGCGAAGCGACAGCTACGGGCGCTCCTCGCCAGGTTCGCGCTGGATGGCGTCGCCGACTGTGTCCTTGCTGAGCTTCCCCCGTCCAGTATCCGCGTGGCTAGGCTCCACGCGCGGAGCCTGTTCGCGTGGCAGGTCGATAAGAGATCGCTGCTCCGTGCCGGCGCGGCGCGCTCGGTGACTTATGCGGACGCTGAGGAGGTGCGCCGACGGGTTGTTTCGCGGTATCCGCACGTCGCGACCGAGCTGATGGCCCTGTTTGAGGACGGCGCGACGGCTGCTGCGCAATTAGGAGTGGCGCGCCTCGTGAGCGACCACCAGGCTTCGATCCGCTCCCTGTTGGGGTATCTGTATGATCTGCGCAATCGGATCGTGCATGAGGGGTACTGGATCGAGGCGCATGAGGACGAGCACGCGGCCGGGCTGGTCTTGCGTGTTCGATCCCTGATGTACCCGCTGTTGACGCGCTTGGTGCGAGTTTCCTCTTCGTCCGCGGGCTCCGACGGGTCGCTAATGTCGGCGTGGGCCTTCATACGCGAAGATTATGAAGATATTCGGGCTCGCGGATCGCTCGCATCCGTGTTTGAGGAGGAGACGGATAGCTCGGACGAGCCTGCGGATGAGTGAGCCGCGCGATTGGTACGGTCGGGGCTCAGCGGCGGGGGCGCAGGAGGAGGGCGTAGACGAGGAGGAAGGCGGCGAAGATGGCGAGGCCGCGGAGGGCGGCGCCGGGGTCGGCGAGGGCGATGGAGGCGCCGATAAAGAGATAGGCGCCGATGAACAGGAGGGGGATGAGGGGGTAGGGGCGGACCTGGAAGAGATCCGCCTCGGCGACGCCCTCAGGGGCGACCCGGCGGCGGCGGAGGACGAAGAGGGCGGCCGCCGAGGTGGCCATGCCGATGCTGTCGAGGAACATGGTGTAGTTGAGGATCTGGTCGAAGGTCTGGGCGTAAAAGAGGGCGCCGAGGCAGAGGGCGCAGAAGGTGACGAGCGCAGGGGCGAGGGCGCCGGTGCGTGGGTCGGCTCGGGCGAGCTGGGGCGGTAAGAGGCGATCTTCGCTCATGACGCGGAGCAGGCGCGGGTTGTTGAGCATGGCGACGTTGACGTAGCCGAGCACGCTGAGGAAGAGGAGGACAGAGAGGACGGTGAAGCCGGCGGGGCCGAGGACGGCGCTAAGCGAGGCGGGCGGCGATCGAGTCGGCGCCCTTGAGGGCCTCGAAGCCGATGACGCGGACGTAGGTGGCGTTGATCGCGAGGTAGAGGGCGATGATGACGGCGAGGCCGAGGCCGACGCCGCGAGGGATGGTGCGGGTGGGGGCGTGGACCTCTCCGCCGAAATTGATGACCTGCTGGTAGCCGCCGTAGGTGAAGGAGGTGGCGATGAGGGCGAGGCCGAAGGCGCGGAGGGGGGCCTCGACTCGCGGGAGCGCGGCGGGCTCGGCGGGCACGGGGGCGGCGGGGTCGGCGGCGAAGAAGGCGGCGATGAGGGCGAGGATGAGGGCGATCTTGACGAGGGTGAGCAGGTTTTGGACGCGCGAGGAGGCGCGTAGGCCGAGCAGGTTGAGGGCGAAGAAGGTGAGCAGGGCGGCGGCGGCGATCTGGAGGCGTAGCGGGCGAGGATCGGGGAGATCGGGGGCGAGCACGGCGCTGATGTACTCGGCGCCGATGAGGGCGACCCCGGCGGCAGAGGCGGCGTTGGCGACGACGATGATGCTGGTGACCGCGAAGGCGATCGAGGGGTGGTAGACGCGCGCGAAGATCCGGTAGTAGCCACCTGTGACGGGGTAACGGGCGCCGATCTCGGCGTAGGTGAGGGCGCCGCAGAGGGCGATGAGGCCGCCGGCGATCCAGGCCGCGAAGAAGATCCAGGGAGCCTCGGCGCCTTGGGCGGCGTTCACAGGGGCGCGGAAGATCCCCATGCCGATCACCAAGGCGATGACGATCATCGTCAGGTCGAAGAGGCGGAGCTTCGCGGGGCCGACGGACACGGCGCGACGATATCGCGTCGATGCGCGGGTGGGTCGCTCGTCGGCGAGTTGTGCGACCATGGCGGTGATGACGATCGAGACGACGCTGACGGAGGCGCCGCCCGAGGCCGATGAGGGCGGGGGCGCGCGCCAGTCGATCGCGCTGGTGCTGCTGTGGTCGCAGGAGGAGCCGCAGCGGGTCGGTGAGGTGCTGAGCCTGCCGCTGGCCCGGGGCGTGGTCTTCTCGATCGGGCGAGCGGCAGGGCTGGCGGAGGACGGCTCGCTGCCGCTGCTGTTTCGCCGGCTTCGGCCGATCTCGGCGGAGATCACCGGGCCCTTCACAGCGCCGCATGTGTCGCGGCAGCAGCTCCGGGTGGCGATGGTGGGGGAGGATCGGATCGAGGTGGAGCTGACGGGGCGCGGGGTGATGCGGGTGCGCGGAGAGGAGACAGGGCGGGCGACGGTGGCGGTCGGCGAGCTGATCGAGGTGGTGGGGCGCTTTGTCTTGCTGGTCTCGCGGCGGCCGCTGGAGTGGCCGCAGGCGCGCGCGGAGGGGGCGTCGTTCGCGTTCGGTGAGGCGGACCCGGACGGGATCGTCGGCGAGTCGCCGGCGATCTGGCGGCTTCGCGCTCGCCTGGCGTTCTTGAGGCGGCGCGAAGAGCACGTGCTGGTGTACGGGCCGAGCGGGGTGGGCAAGGAGCTGGTGGTGCGGGCGCTGCACCGCGGCTCGCGTCGCGAGGACCAGCCGCTGATCGCCCGCGACGCGGCGACGCTGCCGGAGGGGCTGATCGACGCCGAGCTGTTCGGGAACGTGGCGAATTACCCGAGCGTGGGCGCGCCGGAGCGGCGAGGGCTGGTGGGGGAGGCGGACGGGGGCACGCTCTTCCTCGATGAGATCGGGGAGCTGTCGCACGGGCTGCAGGCGCACCTGCTGCGTGTGCTCGATCAGGGGGAGTACCAGCGGCTCGGCGAGGGGCTGACGCGACGCACCGACGTGCGGCTGATCTGCGCGACGAACCGCGATCCGTCGGTAGTCAAACATGATCTGCTGGCCCGCTTGATCCATAAGGTGGCGGTGCCGGGCTTCGAGGCGCGCGTGGAGGACGTGGTGCTGCTGGCGCGCCACTTGGCGCGGGGCTTCGCGGCGGAGGACCCGGCGCTGGCGCGGCGGCTGCTGGCGGGCGGGGGGCCGCGGCTCAGCGCGCGCTTCGTGCTGGCGCTGGCGTGCCATGATCCACGGCGCATACGCGCGAGCTGGCGGCGCTGCTGTGGCGTGCGATCGCGGAGGGGGCGAGCGAGGAGGCGGCGGTGCTCGACGCGCCTGAGGGCTTCGTCCCGCGCTTCGCGGCGGCGCGGGCGGCGGAGGCGACGGAGTCGGCGACGCCAGGCGGTGGACCCGAAGGAGCTGACGCGGGCGGAGATCGTCGCGGCGCTCGAGCGCTCCGGTGGGGTGCGTGAGCTGGCGTGGCGCGACCTCGGGCTGCGCAGCCGCGATCAGCTCAAGCGGCTGATGAAGAAGTTCGGGATCGGCTGAGCGCGGCTGGCCGATCGTTCAGGTCAGGCGCTCAGGCGAAGAGGGCGGCGATCCAGAGGGCCGCGCGGGGCGCCCAGCTCTCGGGGTGGTTGGCGCCGACGTAGGCGCTTAGCGCCGAAGATGAGGCCGAGGAAGAGGGCAGGGGCGACGACCCAGCCGAGGACCCAGCCGATCGGGGAGCGGCGGGGCGCGGGCGCCTTCGCGCCTGGTTTCATCGGTGTGGCGCTTACTTGGGCCATGTGGGGGACTCCTTGCGCTTGAGAAGGTCGCGGCGGCTGGCGGGGTCGAGGGTGAGGGGGCGGGCGTCGTCGGCGAGCACGTCGGCCATCCAGGAGCCGCTCCTCCAGGCCTCGCTGGTGGGGTCGAGGATCGCCGCGGCGCCGAGGTAGCGGCCGACGGCGAAGAGCAGGCTGCGGAGGTGCGGGGCCGCGGCTGAGCGGGAATTGCGGAGGACGAGCAGGCAGCCGTCGCCGGTGAGCTCACGGGTCTCGGTGAAGGCGTCGCTGAGGAAGGCGACGCGCAGATCCGCGCCCTCGCTGGGGCTGGCGCAGAGCTGGGCGAGAGGATCGGCGAGGCCGCCCTCGCCGGGCTCGGTCCAGCGGATCACGCCGTGGAGCTCGAGGCGGAGGCCGAGCTGGGCGCTGAGGGGCTCGTCGGCCCAACGCACGGTGCTCTGCGCGTAGGAGAAGGGGTCGGGGCGGGTGTCGGCGAGGCGCGGATCGAGGAAGACCTTGACGGTGAGGCGCCGGGGCTGGAGGTGCAGGGGGCGCAGGTCCTCGCTGAGGGGATCGGCGGCGGCGAGGGAGATCGGGGCGCGGTCGCTGCGCGGTGGTGTGGCCTCGGGGACAGGTGGTGTGGCCTCGGGGACAGGTGGTGCGGCCTCGGGGAGCGGCGGTGTGGCCGGCGGTGGCGCGGCCGGTGGTGTGGCCTTCGGGACAGGTGAGGTCGGCGGCGGCGGGCCGGCGGCGAGGGCGGCGCGGAGGGCGGCGATCCGCGGGGCGATCCAGGGGGTCGGCGGCGGGACCTCGACCTCCATGCCGAGCCAGTCGCGCTCGAAGGTGAGGATCGCGGGGCGGTGCTGGAGGCCGAAGAGGACGCCCGCGCCGAAGAGGGCGAGCAGGAGGGCGATCGGCAGCCCGAGGATCAGGAGGAGCTTGGCCAGGGCCTTGAATCGGAGGCGGGGCATGAAGTGGCGCGGAGTATACGTCGCCGGGCTGAGGCGCGCCGGTGAGGCGACGAAGAAGGGGGCTGAGAGGGGCCGCGGGGCGGACTCGCGGCAGGTTATGGGTCGACGGGGCGGATCTGCGGGCGCCGATCGGCCCAGGGGCGCGCCCGCTCGAGCTGGCCAGCGAGGCGGAAGAGGGTCGCCTCGTCGCCGCTCCGCCCGACGAATTGCATGCCGACGGGGAGGCCGGCGGCGCTCCACCAGAGGGGGACGCTCATCGCGGGTTGGCCGGTGGCGTTGAAGATCGGGGTGAAGGGGATGAAGCTGTAGGCCTTGGCCGCGGCGCTGCCGAGGGCGTCGATGAGGTCGAGGATCTTGCCGGCGCGGAGGCGGCCGAGGGCGCGCAGGAGCAGGGCTTCGGCGCCGCGCGGGGCCAGGGCGCCCAGCAGCGGCGGCGGGGTGGCGAGGGTGGGGGTGAGCAGGACGTCGACGTCGGTGAAGAGCTCGGCGACGCGCCTGGAGGCGCGCTGGAGGTGACGGAGGGCGCGCTCGTAGTCGCCAAGCGCGGATCTGGCGGCCGAGCAGGGCGAGGGCCCAGGTGGTGTACTCGACGTCGCTCGCGCGGATCGGGCGGCCGCGGCGGGCGGCGGCGTCGTCGAGATCGGCGCAGACGTTGGCGCATAAGACGGTGAGGAAGGCGCGGGCGAAGGCGGGGCCGTCGACCTCGGGGGCGCGCCCTGGGACCTCGTGGCCGAGCTCGCCGAGCAAGGTGGCGGTGGCGTGCAGGCCGTCGATGCACTCGGGGTCGATGACGCTGGGGAGCAGGGGGGCGGCGGTGAAGGCGATCCGCAGGCGGCCGGGGGCGGTGGTGACCTCCTGTACATAGGGGCGGGCAGGCCGCGCGATCTCGTAGGGGGCGCCGAGGTCGGCGCAGGCGGTGGCGTCGAGCATGGCGGCGCTGTCGCGGACGCTGCGGGTGAGCACGTGCTCGCTGACCATGCCGCGCCAACGCTCGCCGTCGTGCGGGCCCGAGGGGTTGCGGCCGCGGCTGGGCTTGAGGCCGAAGACGCCGCAGCAGGAGGCAGGGATCCGGATCGAGCCGCCGCCGTCGCCGCCGCTGGCGATCGGGACGATCCGCGCGGCGACCGCGGCCGCGCTGCCGCCGCTGGAGCCGCCGGCGCTGTGGGCGAGCGACCAGGGGTTGCGGGTGGGGCCGTGGTGCTCGGGCTCGGTGGTGGGGGAGATGCCGAGCTCAGGGGTGTTGGTCTTGCCGGCGATGACGAGGCCGGCGGCCTTGAAGCGGCGGACGAGCTCGCAGTCGCGCTCCGGGACGGCGTCGGCGAAGAGGCGAGAGCCGCGGCCGGTGGGCACGCCGGCGAGGTCGGCGAGCAGGTCCTTGAGCAGCATGGGCACGCCGCGGAAGGGGCCGTCGGGCAAGGGCGCGGCGGCGCTTCGGCGGGCTTGTTCGTCGAGGCGGCGGACGACGGCGCCGATCCGTGGATCGTCGGCCTCGATCCGGGCGATGCAGGCCGCGAGCAGCTCGCTGGGGTGGACGTCGCCGCGGGCGACGAGCTCGGCGAGGCCGAGGCCGTCGTAGTCGGTGTATTCGGCGAAGGGGGCGGGCACATCGTGGTTATCGGCGCGAGCGGCGGCCGCGGGCAAGCGCGAAGAGACGCGCGCCTTTGCGCCGCGCGGCGGTTGACGGGCGCGGCGGCGGTCGGCTCTACTAGAAAAATGAGCGGCGAGCGCGGCTGGGCAGGGGAGGTCGCGGCGCCGTACCGCCTGGTCGATGAGCCAGATCTGGGGGAGAACGCGCGGTGGCGGCGCTTCGCGGTGGATCCAGGGTGGCCGATGCTGGGCCTGATGTTGGCGGGGGCGTGGGCGGCGTGGCCATGGTTCTGGCTGAACGGGCAGGCGTTGGGCTCGCCGACGCGCGCGCGTGAGCGGCTGTGGATCGCCGCGGGCGTGGGCGGATCGGCGGCGGGCGGGCTGCTGCTGCTGGCGCTGCTGGCGGCGGGGGTGCTGCGCGGGGCGGTGGCGCTGCAGCTCGGGTTGCTGGTGATCACGGCGTGGAAGCTGGGGGTGGCGACGTTAATTTTTAAGAAACAGGCGGCGGCGCTGCCGCGGCTGATCGAGGCGGGCGGAGAGGCGCAGAGCGGGGTGGGGGCGCTGCTGCTGGCGATCTTCGTCGGGCGCGCGCTGGTGCTGGGGCTGGTGGACGGGCCGCTGTGGTGGATCATCGTCAGCGGGGTCTTTTGAAGGTGAAGTGGCGATGACGGAGGACGCAGAGCGGCGGGCGGAGGGCTGGATCCAGCAGGCGCTGACGCTGCGGGCGCGAGGCCACGTGGAGGCGGCGATCGAGGCGCTTCGGCAGGTGTTGGGGTTCGATCCGCTGCACGCGCGCGCGCACGCGGAGATGGCGCTGTGCCTGGCGAGCCGCGGGCGCTTGGCGGCGGCGCGGGCGGAGATCAAGGCGGCCGAGGCGGCGCTAGAGGCGGCTGAGGACCGGCGCGCGAGCGGGATCGTGAGGATCGCGGCGGCGCAGCTGGCGCTGGCGGAGGGGCGGGAGAAGGCGGCGGAGCAGGCGCTGCGCGGGCTGCCGGAGGCGATGCGGGCGCACCCCGAGGCGCTGCGGGTGGCGGCGGCGCTGGCGCGGCGACGCGGGCAGGTGGAGGTGGCGCTGGCGGCGATCGAGCGGGGGCTGGCGCGGGCCCCGGAGGATCTCGGAGCTGCTGCGGTGGCAGGTAGAGCTGCTCGTTGAGACAGGTGAGATGAGCGGCGCGAAGGCGGCGCTGACGGCGCTGGTGCGGGTGGGCGGCGAGCGGCCGGCTGCGGCGATCTTGCGCGGGCAGATCGCGGCGGCCGAGGGCCAGATGGAGGAGGCGCTGACCGCGGCGTTGGCGGCGCTGCGGGTGGACCCGGAGTCGGAGGGGGGGCTGCGCTTGTTGGCGGCGGTGTTGGGGCGAGGGTCGTGGTGGGAGCGGGTGTGGTGGCGGATCCACCTGCCGCTGGCGGGCGAGCTGCGCGGGGGCGGCATGCGGGTGATGCTCGGGCTCTTCTTGCTGTACCGGCTGGCGCTGATCCTGGCCGAAGCGCACGGGACTCCGGCGGTGGTGCGGGCGGTGACGGTGGGGTGGCTGGCGCTGCTGGGGTACTCGTTCGTGACGCCGGAGCTGGTGCGGCGGCGGATCGTGCGGGCTGCAGGTGGGGCGCGAATTCGATAGGCTCGGGCGAGCGCGCGCGATGCAGTTGGACCTGCTGGCTAACGGAGACCGGGGCGCGGGCGAGGTGGTCCGCTTCACCTTGCCGGACGCGGATGTGACCTTATGGCCGGGCTTCTTGGCGCGCTCGGAGGCGGATCGCGGCCTGGTGGCGCTGCAGCGCGAGCTCGTGTGGCGGCAGGACACGATCCAGATGTGGGGGCGCACCTACGATGTGCCGCGGCTGCAGCAGTGGTGCGCAGATCCGGGGCTCTGTTACACGTGGTCGGGGATCCGCATGGAACCCGCGCCGTGGCACCCGCTGTTGTTGGCGCTGCGTGGGCGCTTGAGGGCGCTGCTCGGGATCGACTTTAATTCGGCGCTGGCGAACCTGTACCGCGACGGGCGCGATACGGTCGGCTGGCACGCGGATGATGAGCCCGAGCTGGGGGAGGCGCCGATCATCGCGAGCGTGAGCTTGGGGGCGACGCGAGACTTTGTGCTGCGCCACCGGCGACGCCGCGAGCTGCCGGTGACGACGATCCCGCTGGAGCACGGGAGCTTGCTGGTGATGCGAGGCGCGACGCAGGCTTGCTGGGAGCACGCGCTGCCGCGGCGCCTGCGGGTGGCGGCGCCGCGGGTGAACCTGACCTTTCGCGTCGCGCGGGCTGAGGGATCGATCTAGGCGGCCTCGCCCTCGAAGGCGGCCTTGAGGCGCTTGCGGATCGAGGACTCGAGCTTGACGGGATCGACGCCGAAGGCGCGGGCCATCATGCCGAGCTTGATCACGATGTCGACGCTCTTGGGGGCGATGCTGATCGAGCCGCTGACGCCGGTGCCCTTGAGGGTGGCCTGGTTGCCAGACCAGGTGGAGGTGACGCCGTACTTCTCGACCATCTCCTGAAAACCCTGGACCTTCTGCTTGGCCTCGGCAGGGGTGACGTTGTGGGGCTGGCTGACGCGGATCTCGCTCATGAGGCGAGCTTATCACCAGCCGAGCTGGCGGGCGGCGAGCTCCTTCATGATCTCAGAGGCGCCGCCGCCGATGGTGAGGACCTTGGTCTCGCGGTAGAGGCGCTCGACGCGGGTGCCGAGCATGTAACCAGCGCCGCCGAAGATCTGGACGGCGTCGTCGGCGTTGGCCTCGTAGCAGGCGGTGGCGGCGTTCTTGAGCATGCAGATCTGCGGGATCGGCCACTCGCTAGGCGTCGCAGCGGGCGGCGAGGTCGTGGAGGAGGGCGCGCGCGGGGGCGATCCGGGTGGCCATGTCGACGAGGCGGTGGCGGATCACTTGTTGGCGGATGAGGGGCTTGCCGAAGGTCTCGCGCTGGCGAGCGTAGGCGAGGGCCTCGTCGAGGCAGCGCTGGGCGAAGGCGACGGCCATGGCGGCGATCATGAGGCGCTCGCCGTTGAAGTTGCGCATGATCGCCGGAAAACCTTGGTCCTCGGCGCCGATGAGGTTGGCGACCGGGACGCGGCAATTGTCAAAATACAGGGCGGCGGTGTCGGAGCAGCGCCAGCCCATTTTTTCCATGGGGGTGCGGGTGAGGCCGGGGGCGTCGGCTTCGATGAGCAGGAGTGAGATCCCGCCGAGGCCGGGGCCGCCGGTGCGTACGGCGGTGGTGATGTAGTCGGCCTGGACGCCCGAGGTGATGAAGACCTTGGAGCCGTCGACGATGTAGTGGTCGCCGTCGCGGCGGGCGGTGGTGCGCAGGTTGGCGACGTCAGAGCCGCCGCCGGCGCGGGCGTAGAGCTGGCGCGGTAAGGCGCCTTGGCGCTCCCACTGGTCGATGTTGGGGGCGATCTCTTGATCGACGAAGCGGCGGAGCAGGGCGCGCAGGGCCTCGCGATCGTCTCGGGTGAGGGATTGGCTGGTCATAAGGTCAGGTGTGTCGGCGGCTGTTCTTATGGCCAGGTGGCCTTGGGGTCAGGTCGGGAGGTGCATGAGGGCGCGGGCCTCGGCGGGGCTGGCGATCGCGCGTCCGGCGCGGCCGGCGCAGGCGGCGAGGGCCGCGACGAGCTGGCCGTTGCTGGTCGCCTTGGCGCCGTCGGGCAGGTAGAAGGTGTCCTCGAGGCCAGTGCGCAGGCAGCCGCCGAGATCGGCGGCGCGCTGGTGTAAGGGCCAGATCTCCTCGCGGCCGATCGCGGTGACCTCCCAGGCGGCGCCTGGCTTGATGTAGCGGAGGAGGAAGGGCAAGAGCTCGGGGTCGGTGGGCATGCCCGAGGCGACGCCCATGACGAAGTTGTAGTGGGGATGGGCGGGGGCGAGGCCGACGTCGACGTAGAGGCCGACGGAGCGGACAATGCCGAGATCAAAGCACTCGAACTCGGGCTGGGTGCCGGTCGACTTCATGAGCTCGAGGAAGGCTTGGACCTTGTCGACGGGGTTGTCGAAGACGAGCGGGGGCCAGGCCCAGCGGCCGTCGGCGCGGGCTTTTAAATAATTGAGGGTGCCGGCGTTGCAGGCGGCGATCTCGGGGCGGAGGCGGCGCAAACAGGCGGCGGGGCCGCTGATGTCGGGGCCCATGACGCCGGTGGACATATTAAAGATGATGCCAGGGCAGGCGGTGCGGATCGCGTCGGCGATCTCGGCGGCGACGTCGGGATCCCAGGTGGGCATGTGGCCGAGGCCGGGCTCTTGGCTGCGGAAGTGCACGTGCACGATCGCGGCGCCCGCGTCGTAGGCGCGGCGGGCTTCGGCGGCCATCTCGGCGGGGGTGACCGGGACAGGGTGCTGCTTGGGGTTGGTGAGCACGCCGGTGAGGGCGCAGGTGATCACGGCCTTGGTGTCGGTGGTGGTCGCGGTGGTCATGATGAGGCCTCGTCGGGGGTGATGGTGACGAGCAGGGCTCCAGGGCGGAGCAGGGCGCCGAGCTCGGCGTGCACGGAGGTGATGCTGCCGTGCACGCCGGCGCTTAAAGAGGTCTCGATCTTCATGGCTTCGACGACCGCGACGACGTCGGCGGGGGCGACGCGGGCGCCGACGAGGTGGGGGAGGGCGACGAGGCGGCCGCTGGTGGGGGCGCGGATCTTGCCGTCGCCGGGGAGGGGCTCGGCGCCTTGGCGTGCGCCCTTGGGCGAGACCTCGCGGAAGGTGAAGGTGTGGCCTTCGTCGCTGAGGTAGAGGGCGGGTTGCGCGTCGGCGTCGGCGAGGTGGGCGGCGATGCGGCGCTGGAGGCCGTCGATGTCGACGCGGAGGTGGACGCCGCTGTCCTCGAGGACATGTAAGCGTAGCGGCGCGGCCGCGCCGGGGGCGCCCTCGACGAGGAGGACGTCAGGGGCGGTGAAGGTGAGGCGCAGGTGGGCTTTGGGGGCGCCGTCGCCTTCGAGCGCGAGATCGAGCGGGGTGGCGATGGGGCCGCTGCTGCGCCACGGATCGCCGGTGCGCTCGCCAGGGCGGCCGCGGCGGGCCCATAGGAGGGCGGCGAGGGCCCAGTGGCGGGGGAGAGGGCGGGGGCGCTGGCGGGCGCTGGGATCGAGCTGGTGCTCGATGAAGTTGGTGGTGGCGGCGCCTTCGATGAAGGCAGGGGCGCGGAGCAGGTCGAGGAGGAAGCGCTGGTTGTTGGCGGGGCCGAAGAAGATGAGGGACTCGAGGGCGCGGGCGAGGCGGCGACGGGCGCACTCGCGGGTGGGGCCGTGGGCGATCACCTTAGCGACCATAGGGTCGTAGTAGGGGGTGACGGGCTGGCCAGGGGCGAGGCCGTGATCGACGCGCACGCCTTGTCCCTCCGGGGGGATCCAGAGGTGGACGGGGCCGGCGCCAGGGAGGAAATTTTGGTAGGGATCTTCGGCGTAGAGGCGGGCCTCGATGGCGTGACCGCCTTGCTGGAGCTGATCTTGGGTGAGAGGCAGGGGCTCGTAAGCGGCGACGCGGAGCTGGAGCTCGACGAGGTCGAGGCCGGTGATCGCCTCGGTGACGGGGTGCTCGACTTGAAGGCGCGTGTTCATCTCGAGGAAGTAGAAGTCGCCGCGCGGATCGAGGAGGAACTCGACGGTGCCGGCGCCCTCGTAGGCGATCGCGCGGGCGGCTTGCACGGCGGCGGCGCCCATGCGCCCCCGCAGCTCGGCGTCGACGGCGGGCGAGGGGGCCTCTTCGATGACTTTTTGGTGGCGGCGCTGGATCGAGCAGTCGCGCTCGCCGAGGTGGATGACGTGGCCGTGGCGATCGGCGAAGACTTGGATCTCGACGTGGCGCGCGCCGAGGAGGGCGCGCTCGAGGATCAGCTCGCCGCTGCCGAAGGCGCCGAGGGACTCGGAGCGGGCGGAGCTGAGGGCGGCGGGGAGGGCGGAGGGATCGGCGCAGAGGCGCATGCCGCGGCCTCCGCCGCCGGCGGCGGCCTTGATGAGGATGGGGTAGCCGACCTTGGCGGCCTCGGCGAGCAGGCGGGCGTCGCTCTGGCCTTGTTCGGAGCTGTCCTGAAAGCCAGGGACGCAGGGCACGCCCGCGGCGATCATGCGGCGCTTGGCGTGGGCCTTGTTGCCCATGGCGTGGATGGCGGCGGGCGAGGGGCCGATGAAGACGAGGCCGGCCTGGGCGCAGGCGGCGGCGAAGTCGGCGTCCTCGCTGAGAAGCCGTAGCCGGGGTGGATGGCGTCGGCTTAGGCGCGGCGGGCGGCGTCGAGCAGGCGGTTCTTGTCGAGGTAGGAGTCGCGGACCGGGGCGGGGCCGATGTGGACGGCGAGATCGGCGAGCTGGACGTGGCGGGCTTCGGCGTCGGCGTCGCTGTAGACGGCGACGCTGCGGTAGCCGAGGGCGTGCACGCTGCGGAGGATCCGGCAGGCGATCTCGCCGCGGTTGGCGATGAGGACGGTGGTGAAGGCGGTCATGGTCGCCTCAGCCTTGGCCTTCAACCCACTTGGGGGGGCGCTTTTGCATAAAAGCGAGGGTGCCTTCGACGCCCTCGGGGCCGCGGATCGCGGCGGCGAAGTCGTGGGCGCCGCGATCGAGCAGGGGCTCAAAGTCGACGGCTTGGGCGGCGAGCATGAGGCGCTTGGTCAGGGCGAGGGCCTCGGGGGCGCAGCGGTGGATCTGGTCGAGGCTGCGCTCGAGGAGCTCGTCGATCGCGGCGTTGTCGGTGCAGAGCTCGTGGACGATGCCGAGGGCGCGGGCCTGCGCGGCCGTGATGGCGCCGCCGGTGACGGCGAGGCGGCGGGCCTGGGTGAGGCCGAGGCGCTGGACGATGAAGGGGGCGATCTGGGCGGGCGGGACGCCGAGGCCGGTCTCAGGGAGGCGGAAGATCGCGTCTTGGTGGGCGATGGCGAGGTCGCTGACGCAGGTGAGGCCGAAGCCGCCGCCGAGGGCGACACCCTCGACGATGACGATGAGGGCCTGGGGCAGGGCGTTGGCCTCGCTGAGCATGGCGCCGAAGAGGCGGTTACTGGCGGCGAGGGGATCACGGCCGTCCGGGCCGACCTCGGCGGCGCGCGCGGCGGCCATGTCTTTGATGTCGCCGCCCGCGCAAAAATTGCCGCCTGCGCCGCGCAGGATGAGGGCGCGGATGTCTCGGCGCGTGCGCACGGCGTCGAAGACGGCCATGAGCTCCTCGACCATGGCGAAGCTCATGGCGTTGCGCACGTAGGGGCGGTTGAGGGTGACGTGGAGGCGCCAGCCTTCTTGCTGGAGCTGGAGGTGTTCGACGGGGGGTAGCCTAGACATCGCGAGAGAGACCTTGGGGAGGGAGGGTTAGAGGCGGGCGACGCCGAAGGTGTTGGGGCGCAGGGCGCGGGCTTGGGCCTCGCGGACGGTGGCGAAGGCGAAGGCGAGCACGCGGCGGCTGTCTCGCGGATCGATGATGCCGTCGTCCCAGATCCGGGCGGTCGCGTAGAGGGCGGCGGACTCGGCGTCGAGGCGGTCGCGGATCGACCTGCTCATCTGGCCGAGCGCCTCGGGGTCGAGGTTGGCGCCCATACGCGCGAACTTGGCGGCGGTGATGATCTCCATGACCTTGGCGGCCTGCTCGCCGCCCATGACGGCGATCCGCGAGCTGGGCCAGGCGAAGATGAAGCGCGGATCGAAGGAGCGGCCGCACATGCCGTAGTTGCCGGCGCCGAAGCTGCCGCCGATCACGAGGGTGACCTTGGGGACAGACGCGTTGGCGACCGCTTGGATCATCTTGGAGCCGTGCTTGACCATGCCGCCGCGCTCGGCGGCGGTGCCGACCATGTAGCCGGTGGTGTTTTGTAGGAAGAGCAGGGGGACGCCGGCTTGCTCGCAGAGCTGGATGAAGTGGCCGGCCTTGGTGGCGCCGTCCGGGTCGATGGGGCCGTTGTTGCCGATGATGCCGAGGGGGTAGCCCTCGAGGGCGGCGTGGCCGCAGACGGTGTGGGGGCCGTAGAGGGGCTTGAAGTCGAGGAAGTCGGAGCCGTCGACGAGGCGGGCGATCACCTCGCGGACGTCGTACGGGCGCTTGAAGTCGGCGGGCACGAGGCCGAGCAGCTCCTCAGGGTCGTAGCGGGGGGGGCTGTATGTTGGGACAGGTACGGCGGAGCAGCGGTGATCCCAGCGGAGCTTGCGCAGGAGCTCGCGGGCGAGGTGGATCGCGTGCTCGTCGCCCTCAGCGAGGTACTCGGCGGTGCCGGTGACGGTGGCGTGCAGGTCGGCGCCGCCTAAGGACTCGTCGTCGGTGATCTCGCCGGTGGCGGCCTCGACGAGGGCGGGCCGGCGAGGAAGACCTTGGCGTGGCCGCGGACGGCGATGACGTAGTCGGAGAGGCCGGGCACGTAGGCGCCTCCGGCGGTGGAGGAGCCGTGGACGACGGTGATCTGGGGGACGCTAAGCGGCGCTGAGGCGGGCCATGTTGGCGAAGACGCGGCCGCCGTCGACGAAGAGCTCGGCCTGATAAAGAAGGTTGGCGCTAAGCGCTCTCGGCGAGGGTGATCGCGGGGAGCTTGTTGAGCAGGGCGATCTCTTGCGCGCGCAGGCTCTTGCGCAGGCCCATGGGGGAGACGCTGCCGCCCTTGATCGCCGAGTCGGAGGCGGAGACGAGGCAACGGACGCCCTCGACGAAGCCGATGCCGACGATGTTGCCGCCGCCCGCGGCGTCGCGCTTGCCGTCGTCGTCGTGCATCTCGAGGCCGGCGAGGGTCGAGAGCTCGAGGAAGGGGGCGCCGCGATCGAGCAGGCGGGCGAGGCGATCGCGGGGGAGGAGCTGACCGCGCTTGGCGAAGCGCTCGGCCTGGCGGGCGCTGTTCTGGCGGACGCGCCCCTCGAGGTCGCGGACGTGCGCGAGCAAGGCGAGCTGGGCGCTGCGGTTGGCGGCGAAGGCGTCAGTGGCAGGATCGATGCGGGTGGCGAGGACAGGCATGGGGTCGGCCGCGGGGCGATCGGGCGGTGAGGGCGAGCTGAGGCTACTCGCCTGACAAGACTTTGGGGAGCACGGCGCGGTGGAAGCCTTGGTAGGGGCGGGAGCGGTCGTGCTCGTGCATGGGCCATAACGGGGTGGCGTGGGGGGCCGCGCCGTCGACGCGTAAGGTGGCGCCGGAGATGAACGCGGCGGCCTCGCTGAGGAGGAAGAGCACGGCGGCGCTGACCTCAGACTCGGTGCCGAGGCGAGAGAGGGGCACGGCGGCGCGTAGGCGCGGGATCATCGCCTTGACGGGGCCTTCGTAGGTGTCGAGGCCGCTGGAGGCGATCCAACCGGGGGCGACGGCGTTGACGCGCACGCCGGCGGGGGCCCACTCGAGCGCGGCGGTCTCGGTGAAATTGACCATGCCGGCCCGCGCGGCGCCGCTGTGGCCCATGCCAGGCATGCCGAACCACATGTCGGCGACGATGTTGACGATCGCGCCGCCGCCGCGGGGCTGCATGCTCTGGCTAAAGACCTCGCGGGACATCAAGAACCCGCCGACGAGGTTGGTGCGGACGACGGTCTCGAAGCCTTTTTGGGAGATCGCTTGCAGGGGCGCGGGGAACTGGCCGCCGGCGTTGTTGACGAGGCCGTGGAGGGCGCCGCGCTCGCGGACGATGGCCTCGACGACGGCGCGTACGCGCTCTTCGTCGCGGATGTCGAGGGGGTGGTAGCTGGCGCTGCCGCCATCCTCGGCGATCTCCGCGGCGACAGCGGCGAGGCGGGGCTCTTTGCGGCCGAGCAAGACGACGTGGGCGCCGAGGGCGGCGAGCTCGTGGGCGATGCAGCGGCCGATCCCCGAGCCGCCGCCGGTGACGAGGTGGGTCTGGTTGGCGAAGAGGTCAGGGCGGAAGATCGAGCGGTAGCGCATCGGCGGGTCAACTCCGTGCGGTCGCTCGTGCCCGGGCGAGAGCGCGCGGGGGCGGCGGCCGCTGGCGCCGATGCTAACGCTGTTGATCGCCGGGGTCATTGTGGTAGCAACGTTGCCCATGAGCCTCGAAGTCTTCACCAGCACTGTCCGCGAGAAGGTGGGCGACAATTCCAACCTCGGCGCGACCCTGAAGTTCGCCTTCAATGAGGGCGGGGTCCTCTTCATCGATGGCAAGGCGAGCCCGAACACGGTGCACAACAACGACGAGCCGGCGCAGTGCACGGTGAAGGTCTCGCAGGACGACTTCAGCGCGCTGCTGGCTCGTAAGCTCGATCCGATGACCGCGTTCATGAGCGGGAAGATCAAGATCGAGGGCGATATGGGCGTGGCGATGAAGCTGGGGCGGCTCTTCGGCTGAGCTGCGCGCGCGCTCGGCGGCCGGTCGTGGCCGCCGCGGCCGGCCGGGCCGCGCGCGCTGCGAGATCTTCCCGAGGCGTGCGGCGCTGATCAGCGTGGCGATCGGCGGCGCGGGGTCGCCTCAGAGATGGCGACGCGATGGCGCGTCTGTAGCCCTGTGGGTGGCGTGTCGGATGTGTTGCGATCGTGTCGCAACGTGTGCGACATGGCTGCGGACGAACGTGTTTTGTCGTTGAATTACAGGCGCTTGTGGTTGGCTTCAGATGTGCTTCAAGGCGCTCAGGATGCGACTTGCGAGCTCACAGGTGTGTCGATGGGGCGGGCGGGCCGTCGCGCTCGCGGCGCTGGCGGCGGGCGGGCTTTGGGCGGGGAGCGCGGCGGCGGAGCCTTCGGCGATGAAGGAGCAGAGCCAACATCCGCGCCTCGAGGTGGTCTCGAAGGACGGTCGCTATGCGGTGGCGGTAGGAGGGTTCCTTCAGGGGCGCTACGCGGCCGAGTTCTCGCACGGGGGGCTGGAGTCGTCGCACTTTGGGATCCCGCGGACGCGCTTCTATGTGTTCGGGCGGATCTTTTCAAAATCGATCCGCTACCGGTTGATGTTCGGGACGGCGCCGTATCAGCTCAATATGCAGCTCTACGACGCGTACGTAGAGTGGTGGGCGCGGCCGGCGGTGCGGCTGCGCGGCGGGTTTTTTAAGGTGCCGGTGCTGCGCGAGTGGATGGAGTCGGCGCGGCTCTTGAACTCGATCGATCGCTCGTACGGGGCGCGGCTGCTGAGCCCGGGGCGCAGCGCGGGGGTGATGATCAGCGGCGGGGTCGCGGGCGATCGCTTCGAGTACTGGCTGGGGATCTTCAGCGGGGTGAACGACGGGCGCGGCGAGGCGGGCTCGGGCGGCGAGCTGGGCGGCGTGATCCCGACGGTGGCGGGGCGGGCGCTGTGGAACTACGCGGGGCGGACGATCGAGGGGGAGGTCGACCTGAAGAAGAGCCCGCTGGCGCTGGCGCTCGGCGGCTCCGGGTACGCGTCGTTCGAGCCAGAGGCGGCGGCGGGGCGGCGGCAGACGGTGATGGGCGGCGGGGAGCTGGCGCTGCGCTACCGCGGCTTCGACGCGGCGGCGGAGGTGACGCTGCGCGATCATCAGCTCGGCGCGCAGCGCTCGCGGGTGCTCGCCGGCTACGCGCGCGCGAATTATTTTATCGCGCCGGCGCGTTTGGCCGCGGGCGGACGGATCGGCCAGACGGTGGGCCTGGATGATCCGCAGTGGACGCGCACGGAGCTCGATCTAGACCTGTCAGCGCTGATCGACGGGCATGACCTGAAGGTGCAGCTCAGCGGCGGACCCGCCTACCTCGCCGGCCTCGGAGCGTGGCACGGGATCGCGCAGGTGCAGGTGCAGGCGGCGTTCTGAGGGGATGCGGGTCAGGAGCGGAAGTTGTAGGAGCGGTGGGCGCTGACCCGGGCGACGCCGCGGGCGCGCGGGGCGGGGTGCTCATACCCCTCGCCGTCGGCGGGGGCGATGTCGAGCTGGAAGCAGACGGCGGGCGGCTCGATGGCGCGGAGGTACTCGAGGGTGAGCGCGCGGGCCTCGTCCTCGTCGCTGGCGATGACGGTGAGGCCGGTGGTGTAGCCGTCGCTGTTCTCGGGCCAGTGCTCGGGGCGCTCGCCGGCGGCCGCGCGGGCGACGACCTGGTAGGTGAGCACGCCCTCGGCGGCGGCGCCGTGGTCGACCTCGTTGATGCAGTCGAGCATGTGCGGGGTGATCCACTCGTGGCGGGCGGCGACGCGGGCGACGTCGCGGGCCTCGTGGCAGCGGCCGTTCTGCCATAAGGCCTCAAAGATCTCTTCGGCGACGATGGCGGCGTAGCCGACGTGGATGGGGGCGGCGAAGCGGCGCTCGAGGAGGTCGAGGGCGCGGTAGATGTGGCTGAGGGCGGCGTCGAGGTCGGGCTCTCGCTGGCTCATGCGCCAGGAGCCGAGCACGGCGAGGGTGAGGGGGTTGTCGGGGTCGGCGCGCAGGGCGTCCTCGAGGACGAGGAGCGCGTCCTCGAAGCGGGAGAGGCGGTAGAGGGTGATCGCCTTGTTGTAGAGGGCGGCGGGGTTGCCGGGGTCGAGCGAGAGGGCGAAGTCGAAGCGGGCGATGGCCTCTTCGTAGCGGTCGAGGTCAGAGATGCAGATCCCGTGCTCGATGAGGATGTCGACGTGGAGGGGGTCGGCGTCGAGGTACTCGTCGTAGATCTGCTCGGCCTCGTCGATCCGGCCCTGGCGGCGCAGCAGGGCGCCGAGGGCGGAGGTGACCTCGACCATGGGGGCGCTGTCGCCGTCGAGCTGGCCGATGTCGCGGTAGTGGCGCTCGGCGGCGTCGTCATCGCCGAGGCGCTCGAGGATGGCGCCGAGGTTGTAGTGGAGCAGGGGATCGCTGGGGTCGGCGGCGAGCGCGGCCTCAAAGGCGAGCTTGGCGCCCTCGTAGGCGCCGGTGAGGTCGAGGATGTTGCCTAAGGCGGTGAGGATGTTGGGGTCGCCCGGGAACTCGGCGCCGGCGCGCTGGGCGAGGGTGACCGCGCTGTGGTGCTCGCCGGTGTCGCAGAGGCCGCGGATCCACAGGCAATACATGCGGGCGCGCTCGACAGGGGGGATCTCGGGCTCCCAGGCGCTGCGGAGGAGGCGGACGGCTGAGTCCGCGGCGCCAGCGTCGAGGAGCGCGCCGATGGTGTCGAGCTGAGGGAGAGTGGGCATGAGGGCGGCGCGAGGTAGGAGAGTTGTTACACGGGCCGATGACAGCTTGCAATCTCCTGACGCCCCGCAAAAGCGCGAGTTCGTGGGCGAATCGGCTCATCGCGCGGCTTCTGTCATGGAGCCACCGGGCCTGGCGAGGAGGTGAGGCAAACGTTCGCGGACCAGGCCGAGGAGGACGGCCGCGCCTCGGGGGATGAGGTCGTCGTCGAAGTCGAAGTCGGGGTGGTGGCAGCCGGGGGTGTCTTGTCCGGGGCGACCTGCGCCGAGGAAGAAGTAGGCGCCAGGGACCGCGCCGGTGAAGTAGGCGAAGTCTTCTCCGCCGGCGATCGGCAGGCCGGCGCTGGTGATCGCGGCTTCGCCGAGGAGCTGGCGGCCGACGCGGGCGACGGCGGCGGCGCACTCCGGGTGGTTGACGAGCAGGGGGTAGCCGGGGATGAGCTGGAGATCGGCCTCGACGCCGAAGCCGCGGGCGTTGCCCTCGACGAGCTCGCGGACGCGGCGGAGCACGCGCTCGTGGACGTCGCGATCAAAGGCGCGGATGGTGCCGCGCAGGTGGGCGGACTCGGGGATGACGTTGTGGGTGTTGCCGGCCTGGAAGGCGGTGATCGAGACGACGGCGCCGCCGTCGGCGCCGAGGTCGCGGGGGAGGACCGGGTGGAGAGCGGCGACGAGGTGGGCGCCGGCGACGATCGGGTCGCGGCAGCGCTGCGGCTGGCTGCCGTGGCCGCCGACGCCGCGCAGGCGGAGGTCGAGGCTGGTGACCTGGGCCATGACGACGCCGGGGCGGATATGAAGCTGTCCTTTGGGGAAGCCTGGCCAATTGTGCAGGCCGTAGATCTCGGCGACGCCGTCGAGGGCGCCCTCGGCGAGCATGACCGCGGCGCCGCCGCCGCGCACGCCCTCCTCGGCGGGCTGGAAGAGGAGGCGGACGTTGCCGTCGATGTGGCCTCGGTGGCGGGCGAGGAGGTCGGCGACGCCGAGCAGGATCGCGGTGTGGCCGTCGTGGCCGCACTTGTGGCTGACGCCAGGGTGGACAGAGCGGTGCGGGAGGTCGGTGCGCTCGTCGATGGGGAGGGCGTCGAGGTCGGCGCGCAGGGCGATGGTGGGGGCGCGGCCGTGGCGCTCTGGGTGGAGATCGGCGATGAGGCCGGTGCCGGCGCAGCTCTGCGGCTGGTAGCCGCGGGACTGTAAAAAATCGCGCACCCGCGCCTGGCTGCGCCGCTCCTCGAAGCCGAGCTCGGGGTGGCGGTGGAGGTCGTGGCGGAGCTCGCGGAGGAGGGGATCGAGCTCGCGGAGCTCAGGGGTGGGGTCGCTCCAGCTCATGGCGGCGATGATAAGGTACCGGCATGATCTCTGGTCGCGGGCCGATCCGTAGCGCGGCGTTCGTGCTGTATGAGGGGACGAGGACGCCGCACCGCTCGTGCGGGATCGCGCTGGCCGAGGCGCTGGGGCGGCCGACGTCGGCGTATCAGAGCCTGCGCAGGGGGGGGATCACGGGGGAGGGGCAGTGCGGGGCGGTGGTCGCCGGGCAGCTCTTGTTAGGGGAGTTTTTAGGAGACCCCGATCCGACGGGCAAGGTGACGCCGGCGCTGCGGGCGGCGATCCGCGAGTATCGGGAGCGCTGCGAGACGGCGCTGGATCGCGGGCCTAGCGTCGATCTGGTGTGCAACAACATGACCGCGCCGCACGGGGACTTTTCGGGGGCGGCGCGCCACGCGTTCTGCACGCGGGTGGTGGCGCAGGTCGCCCAGCTCGTGGATGAGGGGCTGCGCGCGCATGGGGTGGTGATCGCGCCGCCGAAGGTGATGCTGGCCGATGGGTCATGTTTTGATCCGGAGACGGCGGCGGATCCGGAGGGGTGAGCTGGGTGGGGCTCGGGTCAGGGGGCGAAGTCGAGGGCGAGGCCGAGGCCGCCGAAGAGCTCGAGGCCGCCGAGGGCGAAGGGGGCGGCTCCTTGAGCCTCGAGTCGGGGGACCGGCAGGCCTGGGCGGGCTTCGCCGCTGAGCGCGGCCTCGAGGTGGGCGCCGACGCGGAGGTGGAGGCGGCCGCGGTCGAGGGGGATCCGGTAGCCGGGGGCGAGGCGGAGGGCGACGCCGAGCAGGGGGCGCGGCGGGCCGCGATCGGCGGCGCTTACGACCCAAACCGGGCCCTCCGGGCCGCGCACCTGCCACGGCTCGACGCTGAAGAGGGTGAGGAGCGGCACCTCGAAGCGGCGGCGGCGGAGGGTGGCGCCGACGCCGAGGGCGAGGCGGACGCGGAGCAGGCGGAGGGGCTCGCCCGCGCGTGAGCCCTCGGGATCGTTGAGAGAAAAGGCGCGGGGGGTGAGGCGGAGATCGAGGGCGAGATCGAGGCCGCGTGGGCCTCGGCGCGCGAGGAGGAGATCGAGGGGGGCGCCGCGCCAGCCGGCTGCGGGAGGGCCGACTGCGACGAGGGCGCCCGTGGCGAGGCTGACGGTGAGGATCGTGAGCGGCGTTGCTGGGGGGGTGCGCGGTGCTGTTGTTGGTGTTGGTGTTGGTGTTGGATCTGGGGTTGGGTCTGTGGAGCGGGGCGCTGGTTGTGGGAGGGGTTCGGGGGGCGCTGGTGGTTGGAGGTCGGCGCGGACGGCCGCGGCGAGCGGGGCGGGTAGGGCGGCGCGCTCTTCGTCGGCGGGTAGATCCGCCTCGTCGATCGCGGGGATCAGGCTGGCGAGGGCGCCGGCGAGCGCCCTGGCGGCGTCCGCGGGGGGCGCTTCGATGACGCGGGCGTAGGCGCGGCCGTCCGCGAGCACGAGGCGGAGGCCGTAGATCTCGGGGCCGAGCTGGCTGATGGCGGCGTGGGCCTGGAGGCCGAGAGGCGGCGCGAGCGGCGGTCGGGAGGGGGCGTCGGCCTGGAGGTCGAGGGTGAGCTCGGGGAGGCGGCGGCGTAGGGCTCGCGCGAGCTCGGCGGCGGGCGGGGCGGGGGCGTCGACTTGCAGGATGAGGCGGCGGATCGTGGGTCGCTCGGCGGGGGGCGCTGGAGATGACTCTTGGGTCAGGTCAGCGCCCGCGGCGGTGGCAGGCGGTGAAGACGGCGAGCGAGGCGGATCAGCGGCGAGCGAGGGCGCGAGGGCGAGCGCGAGGGCGAGCGACGCGGCGAGCACGGCTGCGCAGGACGATAGCCGGGCGAGCGCCGGTTGTCTCACGAGGGCTCAAGGGGCAGGGTCGCGGCTGTCGACGCAGGCGTCGAATTGTTCGGCGCACTGCTCGGGGGGCGCGCCTCGGGCGAGGCACTGCTCGAGGAGGAGATCGCAGGCGCTGAGGCAGGCGCCTTGGGTGAGGGTGATGTCGTCGAGGCTCCAGCCGGCGAGCGGTTGGAGGAGCGGCTCTTTGGTGGCGACGCAGAAGCGGAGCTGGACGCTGGAGACGAGCGGGGGCGGGAGGAGGAGCTCATGGAGGCGCCAGCTCTGCTCGGGTTCGGCGTCTTGGAGCTGGGGGGTGAGCGGGAGCCAGGCGCGGCCGTCGTAGTGCTCGACGGTGGTGAGCAGCGGGGCTGACGGCTCGGTGGCCCAGAAGCGCAGTTGCACGGCGGCCTGGCTGGGGAGGGGGATCGGCGGGCTGGTGAGGCAGGCGCTGGGGGCGCTGTTCGCGGCGAGACAGGCGCCGATCAGGAGGCCCGCGAGGCGGCCGTCGGCGGCGTCGCTGTGGTCGTCTTGGGGATCTTCGGGGCCGAGGCCGGCGCACATGGATGGCTGGGCGGGGCCGATCTGCCAGGGGTGCTCGGCGAGCCAGCCGTCGTCCTCTTGGGCGAAGTCTTGGGTGTAGATGAGCTGCGGCGGGGCGGCTTTGGGTTGGCAGAACCCGGCGGCGCAGGTGCCCTCTCCGGTCGATCCGCAGGGATCTTGGTTGGGATCGAGGGCGCAGGGGGTGCCCTCGGGGAGGGGCTCGATCGCGCAGGCGCCCGTGGCAGGGTTGCAGATCCCGCGCTGGCAGGGGCCTTCGGGCTCAGGGCAGGTGCGGGTGATGGCGGGCGTGCATACGCCCGCCTGGCAGGTCGCGGAGAGGGAGCAGAGGTCGCGAAAGCAGGGGGCGCCTTCGGCGGCGTCGGTGTAGGCGCAGGCGCCGTCGTCGAGGCAGATCGGGGCGAGGCAGGGGGATGGGGGCTCGCAGGCGTCGAGATCACAGGCGGGGCCGGTCGGCTGGGCGATGGCGCCGCTGTCGATGACTTGATAGTCGGAGGTCATACATCCGACGAGCAGAGGGAGGAGGGCGAGGGCGGCGCGGTCGATCACGGGCCCCTCGCGGCGGCTGCGCGCTCGGCTTCGTCGCGGTGGGCGCCGCGGGGGTGTTCGAGCAGGTATCGACGCCAACAAGCGGCCGGCTCGGCGTCGCGGCGGCAGAGGCCCGCGCGGGCGTCGTCGGCGTAGCGGCCGCGCGGGAGGCGATCGAGGTACTCGCCCCAGAGGGCGGCCTCGGCGTCGCGTCCGTGGAGCTGGCGGGTGATCGTAAAAAGATCGCCGTAGGCGAGGTCGCGCTGGCGGGGGCTGCGAGCGCGACGGATGATCTCGCGGAGGTGGCGTTCGGCGCCGTCGAGGTCGCCGGCGGACCAACGAGCCTCGGCGGCGCGCTCGAGGGCGCCGATCGGGTCGTCTTCGGCGGGGGCGGTGACCTTGGCGGGTTCTTCGGCGCTTGACGCCGCGTCGGTGAGCGGCGGGGCGGCTTCGGGGGGTTGTTGCAGGAGGTCTTGGGCGTCGCTCGGCGGTGGGACGGGCGCGGGGCGGCGCGCTGAGGTGGGTGCAGGCGCGCTCGGCTCGAGGTTTGGGACGGGCGACTCTGCGGGGCGCGCGAGGTCCCGCCATTCGGCTTGGTTAGGGGCGCCGCTGTGGAGGGTTGGTTGAGCCAAGAGCGGGGTTAGGCCGACATAAAGGAGACAGACGGCGGCGACGGCGAGCAGGGCGCCGAGCCACACGGGGCGGCGTCGAGGGGTCGGCGCGGGCGGTAGAGCGAGCAGCGCGCGGGCGGCTGTATCGGCGACGGCGGCTCGCCTGGCCTCGTGGATGAGATCGCCGAGAGGATCGCCGGGAAGGAGGGGCGGGGCGAGGGGGAGCGGCTGGGGTGTGTCGCCCTGGGCGAGGCGGAGGTCGCGGGGGGGCTCGATGAGGCCGCGTGCGGCGGCTTCTTCGAGCACCGCGGCGAAGTCGGGGCAGAGGTCGGGGGCCTCGGCTTCGATCGCCGCGCGAAGATCTTCGGCGCACTCGGTGAGCAGGCGGTCGAAGTCGTTCATACGCCGGGCTCCTCGTGCAGCAGGCCGCGGCGGCTCAGCTCGCTTCGCAGGCGCTCCCGCGCCCTACAGGCGCGGACAGCGAGGTTGCCAGGGGTGATGCCGAGGCGCTCGGCGGCGTCCTCGGGGGAGAGGCCCTCGAGGTCGCGGAGCACGAAGGCGATCCGGAGGTGGTCCGGGAGGAGCTCTAAGGCGGCGTAGAGGCCGGCGATCCGCCGCTGGCGGTGGATCCGGTGGTCCGGGGCCTCTTGCGCGGCGGGGCGCGCGGCCTGGACGGCCTCGAAGGCGCTGTGGGCCTTGGCGGTGCTGCGGCGCGAGCGCCAATAATTGCGGGCGATGTTGATGGCGACGCCGTGCAGCCAGGTGGTGAAGGCGGAGCGGCCGTCGAAGGTGTGGATCCGCGGGAGCGCCTGGACGAAGGTCTCTTGGACGAGCTCTTCGGCGACCTGGGGATCTCCGGTGAGGTGACGGAGGTGGCCGTAGATCCGCAAAAAATTGTCCTGGTAGAGGCGGGACCAGGCGGCCATGTCGCCGCTGCGCGCCCTCGCGACCAGCTCGGCGGTGATCTCGGCGGGTGAGGGGGCCTCGGCGGGGCTCTGCTCGACCGGTCGGAGGTGGCGGGGGCGCGGCGGGGTCAACGGTGGGTGTGTCGCGCGAGCAGGTCGGGGATTACAGGGCGGCGAGCGAGGTGCGGCGCCGCGCGTCGCGCCGGGCGCGGATCCGCGCTAGGGGCCGAAGGACTCGAGCATGGCGCTGAGGGCGGCGAGGGCGGCGCGCATCTTGTGAAAGAACGAGGCCTCGTGGGGGACGAGCACGAAGCGGGGGTGGGCGGACCAGACCTCGCGGAGGCGACGATCGAGCTCGAGGGCTTGGTCGAGGTCCTCGATGCGGGCGGGGTTGCCCCCTTCGATCGAGATCCGGCCGGCGGCGGCGGTCTCGAAGAAGAGGACGGCGTCGTAGCGGATGAGCTCGCGGTCGAGGGTGGTGGACTGGGCGGCGAAGAAGTCGCGCTCGCTGTCCTCGGGCCAGTAGACGGCGCCGTCGATGGTGCCGCGGTCGCAGAGGAGGAGGCGATCAGGGTAGCGCGCCGATTGGACGTCCTCGAGGTTGCGCTGGACGTGGTAGATCGCCGACTGCGCGGCTCGCCTGGCCAAGGAGTCAGGTGCGCGCGGGAAGCCGCCGACGAAGAGCAGGGTGGCGGCCTCGGGCACGATGACGACGCGCTCGCCGATCTCGCGGCGGAAGAGATCGGCGGCGGTGGTCTTGCCGCCGCCAGGGCCGCCGGTGAGCACGACGCGGCGCCGGCTCGGCGCCTTGGGATCGATGGGGGTCATCTCGCGGCCTCTTGAGCGTAGCGATCGGTCGCTTGCCGGAGGGCGCGGCTGATCCCCGGCTCAAAGGCGCTGTGGCCGGCGTCAGCGACGAAGATCAGCTCAGAGCGGGGGAGGCCCTTGTGCAGGCGCCAGGCGTTCTCGGGCGGGCAGATCACGTCGTAGCGGCCGTGCACGATCGTGGCGGGGATGTGCTGGATGATGTGCAGGTTGGCGAAGAGCTGCTTCTCGTGGCGGAGGAAGCCCTTGTTGATGAAGTAGTGGCACTCGAGGCGGGCGAAGGGGAGGGTGAAGGCGGGGTCCGAGCAGTGCTGGAGGACGTCGGGGTCGGGCAGGAGAGTGGCGACGCGGCTCTCGTAGAGGGCCCAGGCGCGGGCGGCGGCGGCCTGGACGGCGGGGTCCTCGGCGGTGAGGCGGCGGTAGTAGGCGCCGATGAGATCAGCGCGCTCGTGCTCGGGGATCTCGGCCTCGAAGTCGCGCCAGGCGTCGGGGAAGAGCACGCGGGTGCCCTTGCCGTAGAACCACTCGGCCTCGCGGCGGGTGAACATGAAGATCCCGCGCAGCACCAGCTCGGTGACCCGATCAGGGTGGATCTGGGCGTAGGCGACGCCGAGGGTGCTGCCCCAGGAGCCGCCGAAGACCTGCCAACGATCGACGCCGAGGTGCTGGCGGAGGGCCTCGATGTCGGCGACGAGGTGCCAGGTGGTGTTGTCGACGAGGCTGGCGTGCGGCTCGGATTGGCCGCAGCCGCGCTGGTCGAAGAGGATGATCCGGTAGCGCTCGGGGTCGAAGAAGCGGCGGTGCTTGGGATCAGTGCCGCCGCCGGGGCCGCCGTGGAGGAAGACGACTGGCTTGCCGTGCGGGTTGCCAGACTCCTCAAAATAGAGGTCGTGGAGCTCGGAGACCTGGAGGCGGCCGATGTGGAAGGGCTCGATCTCAGGGTAGAGACCGTCGGAATTGTCGAGCAGAGGCACGGCTGGGCTCCCTTGGTGCTAGTCGAGGTCGGCGAAGCGATCTGTCGCTTGGACCAGCTCGTGGATGATGCCGGGCTCGAAGGCGGAGTGGCCGGCGTCAGGGACGATGCGCAGGTCAGACTCGGGCCAGGCGCTGTGCAGGTCCCAGGCGCTCTGCGCGGGGCAGACGACGTCGTAGCGGCCTTGCACGATCACCGCGGGGATGTGGCGGATCCGCGAGAGATCGGCGTAGAGCTGATCCTCGCTGGCCAAGAAGCCCTTGTTGACGAAGTAGTGGCACTCGATGCGGGCGAAGGCGAGGCTGAAGTCGTCGTCTTCGGCGGCGTGGGCGATGTCCGCGAGGTTGGGGTAGAGGTGGCTGGTGCTGTGCTCCCAGACGCTCCAGGCGCGGGCGGCGTCGCGGCGGATCTTCGGGTCCTCGTGGGTGAGGCGGCGGTAGTAGGCCTGGATGAGGTCGCTGCGCTCGGCGTGGGGGATCGCGTCGAGGTACCGTTCAAAGGCCTCGGGGAAGATCGCGCCGGCGCCGTCTTGATAGAACCAGGCGAGCTCGCTGGGGCGCAGGGTGAAGATCCCGCGGAGGATCAGCTCGGTGACGCGCACGGGGTAGCGCTGAGCGTACGCGAGCGCGAGGGTGCTGCCCCACGAGCCGCCGAAGACCTGCCAGGCGCTGACCTCGAGGTGCTCGCGGAGGAGCTCGATGTCGTCGACGAGGTGCCAGGTGGTGTTCTCCTCCAGCTCCGCGTGCGGGGTGCTCTTGCCGCAGCCGCGCTGATCAAAGAGGACGATGCGATAACGCGCGGGGTCGAAGAAGCGGCGCTGGAGGGGGCTGGTGCCGCCGCCAGGCCCGCCGTGGAGGAAGACGACAGGCTTGCCGCCGGGGTTGCCCGAGACCTCGTAGTAGACGCGGTGGAGCTGCGAGACCTGGAGGTAGCCGGCGTGGTGTGGCTCGATCTCCGGGTAGAGGGTGCGACGCGTGGGAGGCATCGCGGCGAGCTTGGCAAAGCGCGCGGGTACCGTCCAGAGCCGCGCGCGAGAAAAGATCCGTCACGGCGATCCGGCGCGAAGCCCGCGACCAGGCGCGCTGCGGTAGATTGCGGCGATGAAGCTCCGCCTCAGCCTCTCTATCCTCGCGCTCGCGGCGCTCGCGGGCTGCGCTCATCGCTCGCCCTACGCGACCACGGACGACACGCTCGCGCTCGACCGGGTGGTGCTCTACCGCAGCGGGATCGGCTACTTCGAGCGCAGCGGCTCGTTCGACGGCGACGAGCTGACGCTGAAGGTGCGCAAGGACCAGGTGAACGACCTGCTGAAGAGCTTGACGGTGGTGGATAAGGGGAGCGGGCAGGTGCTGAGCGTGTCGATGCCGCTGGACCCGCAGAGCTGGGCGAACGCGGCGCTGGCGCTGCTGACGCCGGGGAGCGGGGAGCTGGCGGCGGTGCTGGACGCGCTGCGCGGCGCTGAGGTGACCTTTCAGGCAGGTCGGCGGCGGGTGCGCGGGCGGATCGTGATGGTGGAGGAGGTGGAGGACGAGCCGCCGGGGCCGCAGCCGATCAGCAGCGGGGCGGCGGTGATGCCGATGGGCAGCACGCGGGACCACAAGATCACGGTGCTGCGCGGGCGCGAGCTCGAGGTGGTGCGCCTGTCGCAGGTGCGGGGCTTCACGCTGCACGACGGGGCGCTGGCGCTGCAGCTCCACCGCAGCCTCGACGCGGGCGCAGGGGAGGGGATGTTCCAGCAGGTCGCGGTGAAGATCCGCCTCGGCGGGGCGAAGAGGCACGATCTGCTGATCAGCTACGTGGTGGCGGCGCCGGTGTGGAAGCCGACGTATCGGGTAGTGCTGCCGGAGGACACGAAGGGCGAGGCGCTGCTGCAAGCGTGGGCGGTCGTCGACAACGTGTCGGGCGAGGACTGGCGGGCGGTGGGCATGAGCTTGACCGCCGGCGAGCCGATCGCGTTCCGCTACGATCTGCACACGCCTCGCATGATCGAGCGGGCCGACTTGAGCGCGGCGGGCACGCGCAAGCGCGCGACGGTGGCGCTGGGCGAGAGCAGCTACGGGGCGGAGGCGGCGCCAGCGGAGCTCTACGCCGAGGAGGAGAGCGCGGCCGAGCCGATGGCGGACTACGACGACGTGGTGTCGCGCGGTGACATGAAGGAGATGTCGAAGAAGAAGAAGGACAAGTCGCCGGCGAAGCCCGCGCCGGCGCGGGCGAGCGCTTCCTCCTCGACCCGGCCGATGGGCGGGGCAGCGCCAGGCGGGCCGATGCCGATCGCCCCGCCGCCGCCGCCGCAGCTCGATCGGGAGTCGCTGGCGCGCAGCGTCGCGGCGGACGCGAAGGCGCGCAGCGTCAGTGGTTTGACTTCATACGACCTCGGGAGCCGGGTGACGGTGCCGGACGGGACGTCGACGATGGTGGCGCTGGTGAACGCGCAGGTGGAGGCGGAGCAGACGTTCTTGTTCCGCCCAGGCGGCGCTGGGGTCGGCTATGAGGTGAACCCGTACCGGGTGGTGCGGGTGCGTAACTCGACGCCGTTCGTGCTGGAGCCGGGGCCGATCACGATCTACGCGGGCGGCTCGTTCGTGGGTGAGGGGATCTCGGAGGCGGTGGGGGCCGGCTCGAGCGCGACGATCCCGTTCGCGGTGGAGCCTTCGATCATGGTGACGTCGCAGGCGGAGTACACAGGGGCGGAGCTGCGGGTGGTGCGGATCGTCCGGGGGGTGCTCGAGTGCGAGAGCTTCCAGCGGCGCTCGACGACCTGGAGCGTGAAGGGCAAACCTGACCCGAAGGGCTATCGCGTGCTGGTGCGGCACACGCGGGCGGGCCAGGACTACGCGCTGCAGACCAAGCCCGAGGGGGTCGAGGAGCTGCCGGACGGGTACTTGATCCCGGTGAAGGTCGACCCGAAGAGCGGCGAGGGGAGCGTGAAGGTGGTCGAGCAGACGCCGTCGCGGATGTCGCTGTCGATCTGGGACGGGCGCTCGCCGGCGCTGGTGCAGGCGCTGCTGTCGCTGCCGAACCTCGACCCAGCGGCGCGGGCGAAGCTGCAGCCGATCGTCGACGCGCGGCAAGAGATCGGTCGGATCGACACCGAGCTGGACGGCCTGCGCGCGCAGCAGGTCGAGCTGGACGCGCGCGCCGAGGAGACGCGGCAGAACTTGGAGGCGATCAAGAAGGACCCGAAGGCGAACGACCTGCGGCTGCGCCTGTCGAAGCGCCTGGAGGAGTTCACCAGCGCGGGCGATAAGATCGGCCGGACGCTGGTGGAGCTGCAGAGCAAGCGGCTGGAGCGGCGGATCGCGCTCGAAGACCTGATGCAGTCGCTGGACCTGACCGCGCCGCCGCCGCGCTGAGCCTCAGTCGAGGCCGAGCACTTGCCGCACTCGCTCGATGATCTGGTCGAGCGGGGCGGGCTTCTGGATGCAGCCGACGGCGCCGATCTGCCCCTGGACCTCCATGAGCTGGTCGAGGGGCAGGCCGCTGATGACGATCACCGGCAAGGGGTTGAGGCGGCTGGTCTGGGCGGCCCGCCGGACCATCTTCATCGCGGTGTCTCCGCGCATGTCCGGGAGGTTGATGTCGAGGAGCAGGAGATCGGGCTGGTAGCGCATGACCATGGCGATCAGGCGGAAGCCCTTGTCGAGGGTCTCGACCTCGAAGCCCGCGTCGATCAGCGCGTTCTTGACCACTCTGGCGGTGGCGGCGTCATCCTCGACGACGAGGATCCGAGGGGCACGTGACGTCACGCGCTGAGGTTGGCTCAGGTGGCCGGCGATCGTCCAGCGTAAAGCTCGAGGGCGCGGCGCGTGTTCGCTCGATCGTTGGCGCGACGCGGCGCGCTCGCTGATGGTCTGCATGATCGACAGCGCGCGTCTCTGCGCGAAGTCGCGCGGTGCCCCAGGGCGGCGCTTAAAGGCTAGGAGGCGCCGCTTTGGCGGTGTACACAAGGAGGCGTCGATGGCATCCCAGGACTTCCAACCCGCGGTCGCCCAGCAAGAGCTGATCACCCTCGCCGGCAACGTCGACGCGATCCGTCGCTTCCGCTACGTCGACGGCGAGCACGCGGCGCTGGTGCGTGAGCTGGTCGCCGCGGTGGAGATGATGGTCAGCGAGCTGGTCGGCGCGTTCGACGGGATCCAGGGGCACTACGAGCCGGCGGTGCGGGTCTCCTCCGGCCGCGAGAGCGCGCCGCTCACCGAGGCGGCGCTGCTGGCCGAGCTGTGCATGATGAGCCGCCAAGAGGTGATCGATCGGATCTCGCGGCTGCGCGCAGAGATCTCAAAGATCGACGACGGCGCGGAGAAGGTCGCGCGCTCGATGGGGCTGCTGGGCACGCTGCGGCGCTCGGCGGTGGCGGTCGAGAACGCGCTGGCCGAGCAGGCAGGGGAGAAGGGGCGGCTCTCAGCGCGATCGGAGCTGGAGCTGGCGATCTCGATCCGCGCGGCGTTCGCGGCGCTGCGCCGGGCGTTGGGGGAGACGGCGCCGCCGCTGAGCGCGCTGGCGGAGCGGCTGCGCGGGGCAGATACGGTGCTGGCCGGGCTGCTGAGCCGCGACAGCTATTGGGAGCTGAGCTCGCACGAGCGCACGGCGCTGCACGGGCTGATCCAGCGGCTGCGGCTGTGGCTGGGCGCGGAGGATCGCGACAGCTCGACCGGGCGCTACCTGTGGGGCGACCTGCGGCGCTTCAGCGAGGCGCTGGGCCAGCTCAATGAGCGGCCGCAGCTCGTCGATCACGATCGCGGGGTGATCCGCGCGGTGTACTCGACGTTGTACGCGCACGGGCGGCCGCCTGAGGTCGTGCAGCCGGGGCTGCTGCGGCAGCTCCGTCGGGTGGAGGGGCGCGATCCGGAGGTCGATCGGCTGCTGGTCGCCGAGGAGTCGCGGGCGAGCGCGTGGCAGGCGGCGATCGAGCGCTTGTACGAGGCGCTGTAGGCCGCAGGGGCGCGGCGGCGACGCGCGGCCGCGGCGATCTTTTTCGCGGATGCAGATAGGCTGGTGGGGCCATCATGTCTGTGTCTGTCTCGATGAGGCCCTCCCGCACGGAGCTGCTCGCGCTCACGCCAGCGGCGGCGATCCAACCCCGGCCGCAGCGGTACGTCGGCGACTCGGTCGCCGCGTCGATCGCGGCGCTGCACCCGGCGGACGCGGCGATCGTCCGCGAGATCTACGGCTTCCTCGGCGAGCTGTACGCGGTGCACGGGCTGGCGGCGCTGCGCGCTCATGTCGACGAGGCGGCGCTGACGGGGTTGATCACGCGGGTGCGCCGGCTCGGGGCGGCGTTGGCCGCGGACGGCCTGTCGCTGGCGCTGCGCAAGGTCTACCACGATCTGCGCGGCGGCAGCTTGGCGGCGCTGGTGATGCTCTTGGCCGACGTCGCGGCGGGCGAGGCGAACGATCAGGACGCGGACCAGATCTTCTTGTTGGTCCGTGACCACCGCAAGATCATGCGCAACGCGCTGCCTGATCTCGATCCGGCGGGTTACGCCGAGGATCTGTGCCCGCGCGAGCACGACGCGGCGCTGCTGGTGCAGAAGTGGTCGGGCGCGACGTATCAGATCGGGGAGGCGAAGAAGGTGGCGGTGGAGGTCGACTGTGACTTCGCCGGCGGGGTGTCCGAGTGCTGTATGGAGTTCGCGGCGCTCGATCGTGTGATCTACAACTTGATCAACAACGCGGCGCGCTTCACCGCGGATGGGGTGGTCTCGTTCACGGCGCTGCCGATCAGCGGGGCGACGGCGACCGATCTGCGCTTCGTCATCGGCAACCGCGTGACCGAGGCGCAGCGGGCGCTGCTGGTCCGTGATCTCGAGGGGGACCTGAGCCGGATCTTTCGCGGCGGCTATACGACCGGAGGGGTCGGGGTCGGCCTGCAGATCTGCGGGGATTTTATTACGCACGGGTACGGCCTGAGCTCGGTGAGCGCGGCGCTGCGCGACGGCTACTTGGGGGCGCGGCTGATCCGCGACTTCTTCGTCGCGTGGTTCCACTGGCCGGCGCGCCGCTCAGGCGAGCAGGGGTAGGCGCGTGGGCGGGATCGAGGGGGCGAGTCCGCGTGTCTGGGCGATCTCAGCGTCGCCGTAGCGCCCGAGGTAGTCGGGGCGGATCCCCGGGCAGACCGGGCGGTGCTCGCAGCCTTCGCAGGCGGGGACGTGGACGCGGCCGGCGAGGCGTGAGTCGCGGAGATCAAAGGTGGCGTCGGGGGTGACGACGCGGACGCGCTGGGCGCCAGGATCGTAGGCGTGGGGGTGATCGTCGCCGAGCAAGCAGCGCGGGATGTGGAGGGAGCGTACGCTGAGGCCGCGGGCGCGGGCCTCGGCGAGGGCGCGGTGGAGCTCGGGGCGGACGTCGGTGATCCGCGGGAGCGAGGCGAGGTTGCCCCGGTTGCCGTCGGTGAGGCTGACGTACCAGAGGTCGACGCAGCGGACGCCTCGATCGGCGAGCCAGGTGAGGGCGGCGGGCAATTTGCGGTACGTGTCGGCCTTGAGGATGAGGTCGGCGACGACGAAGAGGCCGCTGGCGAGGGCGTTGTCGAGGCCCTGGACCATCAAGGGGTAGGACCCGGGGCGGCGGACGAGGCGGTCGTAGGCCTCGGGATCGTGGGTGTGGATCGAGACGTGGATCCGGGCGGCCCCGGCGGCGCGCAGGCGCTCGACGTTGGCGGCGTGGGCGAGCATGAGGCCGTTGGTCTGGACCTTGATGTCGCGGTAGCCGAGGGCGGCAGCCGCGCGGATGAGGCCGACGAGATCGGGGCGGATGGTGGGCTCGCCGCCGGTGAAGGAGACGCGATCAAAACCGGCCGCGCGGCCGCTCCGTAAGGCGTGGGCGACGGCGGCGGCGCTGAGTTCGCGCGTGTGCATGGCGGGGGTGATCGTGCAGTAGTCGCAGGCGAGGTTGCAGGCGTAGCTGAGGATGAGATCGAGGAGCCCGGCCACGCGGCGAGACTAGCCCGAGGCGGCGGGGTGCGGGGGCCGCGAGGCTGTGGCATGGTCGGGGGGTGAGCGCGGGCCGAGCTTTCTTTCGAAGTGTCGTCATCGGGCTGGCGGCCGCCCTGGGCTGCCCGGAGCCGGAGCCGGAGCCAGAGCCGGCGGCGCTGGTGCGGGCGGACGCGTGGGTGCGCGTGACGGAGCCGAGCGTCGACGCGTTCGCGGGGCTGCGCCCGGCGGAGGCTGTGTGCGCGGATACGGGCTATTACCTCGATCCGTTGACGATGAGCTTTGAGGTGGATACGGGGCTCTGTGACTATTTGACGGTGACGCAGCCGACGCTGACGGCGCTGGCGGCGGGCGATACGGTGGCGGTGGAGCTGTATCACGGGCAGCTGGCGGCGCCGACGCCGAGCCAGGGGTACGCGGGGCTGGCGCTGGGTGGGTCGATCGTGTGGTCGATCGAGGTGCCGATCCCAGGCGAGGCGGGTACGGTGGAGGGGCGGTTCACGGTGGAGGAGGCGCTGCCGGCGGGGGCGATGGTGCAGATGCATATTCATAATCATGGCGCGAACTCCTGGGATATCGTGGCGGTGACCGCGAGGCCAGGGGAGGGTGAGTGAGATGCGACAGGTGCGCGCTGCCTTGATCTGTGCGCTGATCGGGGGGGCGCCCTGGGCCCTTGGCTGCGATCGCGCGCCGTGTGAGGCGCGGGCGGGCGCGGTGTGCCCGGTCGCGGGCACGGGGGCGCTGGGGTTTAATGGGGACGGGCTGGCGCCGACGGCGACGGATCTGTATTTGGTGTCGGTGGCGCGGCGCGGGCCGGACGGGCGCTTGTACGTGATGGACTTCAATAATCAGCGGATCCGGCGGATCGGCGACGACGGGCTGGTGGAGACGGTGATCGGCAACGGTGACCACTGGGTGGCGACGGTGGGGGTGCCGGCGACGGCGACGCCGCTGGAGAACCCGATCGATCTGCGGTTTATGAGCGACGGGCGGCTGGTGTTTGTCTCGTATCACGATCCCCGGGTGCTGGTGTTGACGCCGGAGGGGACGCTGGAGACGCTCGCGGGGGCCGCGGACGGGGTGACGGGGCTGGAGGGCGATGAGGGGGACGGCGGGCCGGCGCTGGCGGCGTTGTTCATCCAGCTCGACGGGATCGCGGTGGCGCCGGATGACACGATCTATGTGTCGGATAGCCGGGCTCGGCGGGTTCGGCGGATCCGCGGCGGGATGATCGAGACGGTGGCAGGGGACGGTAATTCGGACTTTTACGGGGACGGAGGGCCTGGGACGGCGGCGGCGATGCGCTGGCCGAGCGCGCTGGAATTAGACGCCTCGGGGAATCTCTATATCGCGGACGCGATCAACCACGCGGTCCGGCGGCTGGCGGCGGATGGCACGATCACGACAGTGGTGGGCGATGGGATCGAGGGGGACCGCGGGGACGGCGGGCCGGCGAGCGCGGCGCGGCTGCGGCAGCCGCTCGGTGTGGCGATAGACGCCCAGGGGCGCCTCTATGTGGCCGATCGGGGGAATTTTAGGATCCGGCGGGTGAGCGCGGAGGGGATCATCGAGACGATCGCAGGGGCGGGCGTCGAGGGGGACGCGGGCGACGGGGGGCCGGCGATCGCGGCGGAGTTCGGGTTCTTGAGCAGGATCGCGATCGATGAGGCGGACGAGGGGGCGCTGCTGGTGGCGGACCAGTCGAACGCGCGGGTGCGGCGGGTGTCGCTGCGCTAGCCGTCAGGGCACCGCGCAGGTCCACTCGTAGCCGTCCTCGGGGACGCCGCAGCCCTTGTGACAGCTGATGCAGCGCGTGGCGTCTTGATCGAAGACGCGGCGCTGGGCGTCGACGCGCTGCCAGGCCCAGTCGAGGGTGTTGGGGGATGTCCCATCGGCCAGGCGACGCATGACGGTCCACTGCTTGATCGCGCCCGAGCAGTCGAGGTCGCCGAAGTCGTACTCCTCCTTGAGCACGATCGCGCCGGCCGGGAAGGGCTCGGCGCGGCCTTGGTAGGGCGCGAGGGCGGCGGGATCGGCGAGGATCCGGATGTTGTTGAGGTCGTGGTCGCCGCTGCCGCGGCAATTACGGACCTCGGTGTACTTTGTCTGGTAGTCGGCGGGGAAGTCGGGCTCTTGGCCGCTCTCGTCGCCGCCGTCGTCGCCGTTGCAGGCGGCGATGAGGGCGGCGAGGGCGAGGTAGCGGACCGCAGAGAGGTGACGGGCGAGGATCATCGAAGTCTGACCTGACGGATGCGGTTGTTGCCGGTGTCGGTGATCAAGAGCGCGCCGTCGTGCCACTCGACGCCGAAGGGGAGGTTGAGCAGGGCGTCCTCGGGGGCGCCGCCGTCGCCTTCAAAGCCCTTCTCGCCGCAGCGGCCGACGACGGTGCTGATCACGCCGGCGCTGTCGATCGCGCGCACGCAGTGGTTACGTACGTCGGTGAAGTAGAGGGTGTCGTCGTCGCCGAAGGCGAGGTCGACGGGGAAGTTGAGCTTGGCCGCGAGGGCCGGGCCACCGTCGCCAGAGTAGCCGCTCTGCGGGGTGCCACCCTCGGGAGGCAGGCCGGCGACGCGGCGGACGATCCCGCCGGCGTCGATCTTGCGGATCAGGTTGTTGGCGGTGTCGGCGAAGTAGAGCTCGCCTGCCTTGTTGTAGGCGATCCGACCGGCAGGGGCGGCGGACTGGCCGAAGGGCTGCGACATACGCAGCTCGCTGACAGGCTGGTCGTCGCCGGCGTAGCCAGGGGTGCAGGGTCGGGCGCAGTCGACCATGGGGTCGCCGCAGGTGTATTTGCCCGAGGGGCGGCCGCCGCTCTCGGGGCAGAGGACGGGCTCGACGCCGTCGGCGCAGGGGCCAGGGCCGGCGGGCGGGGCGGCGTCGATCATGCATTGTCCGGCCATGAGGTGGATCTGGCCGCTCTTGTCGACGCGGCGGAGCACCTGGTTGGCTTGGTCCATGATCACGAGCTCGCCCGCGGGCGAGAGCGCGAGGCTGGCGGGGAGGTCGAGGGCGGCGGTCATGGCATCGCCGCCGTCGCCGAAGTAGGCGCGCCGGCCGTCGCCGCAGGTGTCTTGGACGAGGCCGGTCGCAGGATCGAGGATCCGCACCTTGCTGTTGTGCCAGGCGGCGATCAGGATCTTCTCGCCGGTCTCGTCGAAGATGATGTTGGTGGGGTGGTTGAAGTCGCCGTAGGCTGGGTCGTCGATGCTGCCGCCGAGCTCGCCGCGGCCGGCGACCCAGTGGAGCTGGCCGTCGGCGCTGAGGCGGCGCAGGCGGTGGTTGTTCCAGTCGAGGATGTAGATCTCGCCGCTGGGGGCGGTGAGGGTGTCTTGCGGCAGGGCCATCTTGGCGGCGAGGGCCGGCAGCGCGGTGGTGTCGGCGTCGCGGTCGTAGCCGTTCTGGCCGCTGCCAGCGATCGTGCAGAGCACGCGGGCGGCGCTGGTGTCACAGGGTGGGTCGTCGTCGTCGCAGCTCGCGCTGAACGCGGTGAGCGCGACGAGGAGCGAGGCGCTGTGGAGGGTTTGCAGAGAGGAGAGCTTCACAGGGCCACCTTCACGATCCGCGAGTTCAGCGAGTCCATGACGTAGAGATCGCCTTCGGGGTCGAAGGCGATGCCGAAGGGGCGACGGAGCGTGGTCTCAAGGGCGGGCTGGCCTTCGGCTTCGTCGAGGCCGAGGGCGCCGGTGCCGACGACGGTGCGGATGATGCCCGCCTCGAGGTCGATCGCGCGAACCTTGCCGTTGTCGGTGTCGGCGAAGTAGAGGTCGCCGTCCGGGCCGATCTCGAGGTCACGCGGGCCGCGGAGCCTGGCCTCAAGGGCAGGTCCGTCGTCGCCGCTGTCGCCGGGTTCGCCGGTGCCGGCGAGGCGATCGATGACGCCGGTGCTGAGGTCGAGCGCGCGGATCGTGGCGGCCTCGGTGTCGGCGATGTAGAGCTTGCCCTCGTGGAAGAGGATGCCGCCGCTCGGGTTGGGGTTGGAGCCGCGCGCCCACGAGAACTGGGCCTCTAAGGCGGGGCCGCCGTCGCCGAGGGTGCCGATGGTGCCGTCGCCGGCGATCGTCGAGACCATGCCGTCGGCGGCGAGCATGCGGACGCGGCCGTTCTGCTGGTCGACGATGTAGAGGTTGCCGGCGTCGTCGTAGGTGGCGTCTTGGAGCTGGCGGAAGAGGGTCTGCGGGGAGGCGAGCTCGCCGTCGCCCGCGAAGCCAGCGCCGCCGCCGCAGACCAGCTGGACGAAGCCGCTGGTGGGATCGACGCGGAGCAGCTTGTGGTTGTGCCAGGCGACGACGAGCACGCCGCCGTCTGGCGTGAGGAGCAGGTTGGTCGGGTGGTTGAGCATCCACTCGTCGCCGGGGGCGCCGCCGGGGGGGATCCCGGTGAAGGGGCCGTCGCCGGGGAAGATCGGATCGGCCATGCCGACCATGGTCTCGACGGTCCCGTCGGGCAGGATCCGGCGGATCAGGAAATTGTTGAAGTCAGTGAACCAGGCGCTGCCGTCGGGCAAAAAGAGGAGGTCTTGCGGCTCGTTGATGAGGGTGGCGAGGCGGTGCTGGCCGTCGCCGTTGTAGCCGACCTCGCCCTTGAGGCCGGCCCAGGTGCAGGTGTGGCCGGGCTGGAGGTCGCGGCAGTGGCGATCGAGGTCGGCGGGCGGATCTTCGCAGGCGAGCGGCGCGAGGAGGGCCGCGAGTGCGGCGATTTTTGTGGAGAAGTTAAGGTTCATGGCTTGGGCGCTCTTGATCAGAGACCTCCGGTCGGCAGGGGGGGGCCTCGATAGAGGAGAATACCCTCGTTATAGGGCGGGCTAAAGGTCTGGCCGCCGACGGCCCAGAGGCCGCCCTGCTCGTCGATCCAGGAGCCGTGGAGGTTTTGACCGAGGTTGAACTCGAGCGCGGCCGGCTGCCAGCCGGCGCCGTCGGAGCGGGTGAGCAGGGCGCCGAAGGTGCCGACGGCGAGGCCGAGTCCGCCTGGCCCAAGGGTCACGCCAGCGAGGCCAGCGGGCGGCTCGGCCGGGGTGACGTTGATCCACTGCTCGCCTTCGCGCTCGAGGATGATGCCGGTGGCGTGGCCGCCGACGGCGGCGTAGCGGCCGCCCTGGTGGTGGACGGTGAAGAGGGAGGAGCCGACGCCTGTCTCGCCTGGGGTGAGGGCGGCGCCGTCCCAACGCAGGGCGACGCCGTTGCTGCCGACCAACCAGGCGTCGTCGGCGCGGGCGCCGTAGATCTTCCATACGGCGGCGCCGGTGGCGACTTCGGCGGGGAGGCTGGGCTCGGGGAGCCAGGTGTCGCCTCCTCCTTGGAGGCGCCAGGCGAAGCCGCCGGTGGAGTCGGAGGCGCCGCCGACCGCCCAGAGATCGTCGGGGGTGGCGCCCCAGATGCCGAAGATGGTCTGAAGGCCAGGTGTGGCCAGGCGGGTGAAGGCGCCGGCTTGGTAGCGCAGGATCACGCCGCCGTCGCCGCCGAGGTAGACAGGGCCGCCGGCGAAGCCGAACACCCACCACAAGTCGCCTTGCGCCTCGCCGGTGGGCAGGCGGGACCAGGTGGCGCCGTCGAAGCGGAGCACGAGCGGGCCGCTGCCGTCACGGGTGTCGGCGCCGACGGCCCAGACGTCGGTGGCGCTGGCGCCCCAGACGGAGAAGAGGGCGGCGTCGAGGTTGTTGTGGACGACTTGCCAGCGATCCTCTTCTTCGGGGGTGTCGCCGGTGCAGGCTGCGGCGAGGGCGGTGAGCAGGGCGAGGGCGCGCGGGAGTGAGAAGGCGGACACGACGGCGGATCGTACCATCGAGCGCTGTCGGCCGCGGGCTCGTGCTCGGTCGCTCGGTCGCTCGCGGCGCGTGCGACGGGCTTGACGCGGTGAGGGGCGCTCGCGTATAAAAAAAGACTCCGCGGCTGCTGAAGCGGAAGATCCTGATCCGAGCCCGTTTGGCCCGCGATCGGCCTCGTACGCCCTGAGATCGCGCCTTTGCGGCGCGGTGAGGAGGGGCGTCGCATCGGTCTGATCGTGCATGTCTAAAGGGGCATCCTGGTGCTACTCGCCGCGCGAGCCGCTCGCGTAGGCCGTTAGGTCCGTTATGCAGCCGACGACTCCGAAGAATTTGAGCCGCGTGCTCCAGGCGCTCGCGCGCGCGGGGCTCGAGGTGTCACGATCCGACAACATCTACAAGGTTCGCCTGCGCGGGCGGCCGGACGCGCCGTGCGCGGAGGTGCTGCTGCCGGATGGTTTCCCGGTGGAGGGAAAGGCGCTGCGCCAGCTCGCGGCGCTGGCGGCGGCGACGCACCCGGCGGGCGGCGCGGTGGAGCGCGCGTGCGCCTCGCCGGACTTCCACCCAGGGGACGCGGGCGTGGCGATCGGGTCGATCGCGTTGACCGAGGGCATGGTGATCCCGGCGGCGGTCGGCTCGGACATCAACTGCGGGATGCGGCTGCACGTGATCGATCTCGACGTCGATCGGTTGATGGCGGGCAAGGCGGCGCTGATCGAGGCGCTGCGCGGGGACCTCTTCTTCGGCAAGCGCGACCTGCCGATGACAGCGGCGAGCATGCGCGGGCTCTTCCACGAGGGGCTGCCGGGTTGGCTGGCGGCCGTGCGGGCGGCGCCGCTCGGCATGATGGGGCGCGTTGATCTCGAGGAACTGGAGCGCGAGGTCGAGCGGGTGCACTTGGGCGGAGCGCTGGACGGAGACGCTCGGTGGGCGCCGGAGGATCTGGTGCCGGCGGGCGGCGAGCCGCTGCGTGACGGGGGTATGGCGACGATCGGCGGCGGGAACCACTTCGTGGAGCTCCAAGTGGTGGAGGAGGTGGTGGATCGGCGACTGGCGCGCGCGTGGGGGGTGCGCGCGGGGCAGGTGGCGCTGATGATCCACTCAGGGTCGCGAGGGGTCGGAAAGCACGTGGGCGCGGCCTGGCGGGACCGGGCGCGCGCTGCATGGCCGAAGGGTCAGGTGTTTCCGACGGGCGAGCTGTTCGCCCTCTCGCTGGCGGATCAGCCGGCGCTGGTGGCCTCCTACCTGCGAGCGGAGGCGACCGCGGCGAACTACGGCTTCGTGAACCGGCTGCTGCTGGCGGAGCTGGTGCGGCGGCGGATCCGGCAGATCTGCGGCGATAGGGCGGCGCCGCTGATCTACGACCTGCCGCACAATATTACGCTGCCGATCGCGGGCGACCCGCGGCGGTGGATCGTGCGCAAAGGGGCCTGTCCGGCGCACGCGGGGCAGCCGGTGATCATCCCGGGGTCGATGGGGGCGGCGTCGTATTTGTTGGTGGGTCACGGGGATCCGCGGCTGTGCGAGTCGGCCTCGCACGGGGCAGGGAGGGCGATCTCTCGCTTTGAGATCGGCCGCGGGCCGGTGGACGAGGAGGCGCTGGGGCTGCGCGGGGTGGAGTGCGTGACCCTGCGCGAGGAGCGGCGGATCGAGGAGGCTCCGGCGGCGTATAAGCCGATCGGGCCGGTGATCGAGTGCCAGGTGGCCGCAGGGATCGGGGGCGTGGTCGCGCGGATGAGGCCGCTGCTGACGTTCAAGGGGTAGCGTGAACGTGAACTTCAGGACCTGTCCGGGAGCGCGGGCGGGGGGCTATCATCGCGGGCGATGGAGCTCGTGATCCAAAACCTCTCAAAGACCTACCCGGGCGGGGTGCGGGCGCTGCGTGACGTGTCGCTGACGATCCCGACCGGCATGTTCGGGCTGCTGGGGCCGAACGGGGCGGGAAAGTCGACGCTGATGCGCACGCTCGCGACCCTGCAGGAGCCCGAGAGCGGGACGGTGCGGCTGGGCGAGCTGGACCTGCTGCGCGAGAAGGATGCGGTGCGGCGGGTCTTGGGCTATCTGCCGCAGGAATTCGGGCTGTACCCGAACCTCAGCGCGGAGGTGGTGCTGGACCACTTCGCGACGCTGAAGGGGATCTCGAGCGGGAAGGAGCGGGCGCGCGCGGTGACGGCGCTGCTCGAGCAGACGAATCTGGCGGCGGTGCGGCGCTCGCCGGTGGGCGGGTTCTCTGGGGGGATGAAGCAGCGGCTGGGGATCGCGATCGCGCTGCTGGGGGCGCCGAAGCTGGTGATCGTCGACGAGCCGACGGCGGGGCTGGACCCGACGGAGCGCCACCGCTTCCTCAACTTATTAAGCGAGATCGGCCAAGACATCGTCGTGATCCTGTCGACGCACATCGTCGAGGACGTGCGGGAGCTGTGCTCGAACGTGGCGATCATCGCGGCGGGGCAGGTGCGCGCGCAAGGGTCGCCGGACGCGCTGATCGAGCGCCTTCGCGGGACGATCTGGCGGCGGCGGATCTCGCGGGACGCGCTGGCGGCGGTGCGGGCGCAGCACCGGGTGATCTCGACGCGGCTGATCGCGGGGGCGCCGGAGATCCGGGTGCACGCGGCGTCGTCGCCTGGCGATGGTTTTGTGCAGGTCGAACCTGACCTCGAGGACGTGTACTTCGAGCAAGTGACGGCGGCGAGCGCGGGGGAGGCGGCCTGATGATCGCGGCGATCGCTCGCTTCGAGCTGCGCTATCACCTGCGCCGGCCGGTGACCTGGATCTACTTCGGCGTGCTGGCGCTGCTGGCCTTCGGGGTCGCGAGCAGCGACGTCGTGCGGGTGGGCGGGGCGTCGGGGCGGGTGCACCGCAACGCGCCGGACGTGATCAACTGGGCGGTGATGATCCTGACGATCTTCGGGACGGCGATCACCTCGGCGATCGCCGGCGCGGCGATCCTGCGCGACTTCGAGGCGCGCGCGCACGAGCTGCTCTTCTCGACGCCGCTGTCGAAGCGGGCGTACGTGGGCGGGCGCTTCATCGGCGCGTACGTGGTGACGATGATGGTGTTCCTCGGGGTGCCGCTGGGCTTGATGCTCGGCTCCGCGATGCCGTGGGTGGACGCCGACTCGTTGGGCCCGTTCTCGCTGGCGGCGTACCTGTGGCCGTACTTGGTGTACACGGCGCCGAACACGCTGCTGGCGACGGCGCTGTTCTTCGCGGTGGGGATCACGAGCCGCTCGCTCTTCGCGGTGTATGTGCAAGGGATGGCGCTGTTCGTCGGCTACAGCGTGGCGGTGTCGTTCCTCGGCGACTTCGAGAGCGAGGCGTTGGCGGCGCTGGTGGATCCGTTCGGGGTGATGCCGACGTCGCTGATCAACCGCGACTGGACGATCGTGGAGAAGAACAGCCGGCTGATCCCGCTGACGGCGGAGCTGCTGACCAACCGGGCGCTGTGGATCGCGATCGCGGTGGGGATCTTCGGGGCGGCGCTGCGGGCGTTTAAAATGGACGCGCTGGGGCGACAGCGGCGCCGCGGGCGGGCGAAGGCGGGCGGCGGCGGTGGTGAGGCGGCCGTGGATCTCGGCGGGGCGCTGGCGCTGCCGCAGGTGTCGCTCCGGTTCGGGGTCGGGGCTCGGCTGCGGCAGTTGGCGTCGATCGTGCGGCTACACGCCCGCTCGACGGTGAGCTCGCCGCTGTTCTTGGCGATCGTCGCGATCGGGATGATCTTGATGGTCTCGATCGCGGTGGACGTCGACGCGATCTACGGGACGACGGTGTACCCGCGCACGTATGTGGTCGCGGAGGTGGTCACGGAGTCGTTTAGCCTGTTCTTCTTCCTGCTGACGACGCTGTACGCGGGCGAGCTGCTGTGGCGCGAGCGGGGGATCGGCTGCGCGCTGGTGTACGACGCGCTGCCGGTGCCGACGTGGCTGGTGCTGGCAGGCAAGATCCTCGCGCTGCTGCTGGTGCACTCGCTGCTGCTGGCGCTGTTGATGGCGACAGGGGCGCTGATCCAGGTCGCGAAGGGGTTCTTTGAGATCGAGCCGGCGGTGTATGTGGGGCACTTGTATGGGCTCACGCTGCCGTGGCTGGTGGCGATCACGCTGCTGACCTTCGCGGTCCACGCGGCGGTGAACTCGAAGTTTATGGGGCACGTGGTGGTGATCAGCTTCTGGTTGATCCTCGCGGTGATGGGTGCGCTCGATTTTGAGCATAACTTGTATACCTTCGGCAGCGCGCCGAACGTGCAGTACTCGGACCTCAACGGGTTTGGGCCGGATCTGGGGCCGTTCTTGTGGTTTATGGGGTACTGGTCGGCGATCGGGCTGCTGTTGGTAGGGCTCGGGGGGCTGGTGATGCAGCGCGGGGCAGAGGGGCGGCTGGGCGCGCGTCTGGCGGCGGCGAAGGGGCGGCTGGGGCGCGGGAGCGCGGCGTTTATCGGCGCCTGCGCGCTGGCGAGCTTGGGGCTCGGCGGGTTCATTTTTTACAACACGAACATCCTCCATAAGTACCGGGCGAGCGACGCGACGGAGGCGATCCAGGCGGCGTACGAGAGGGAGATGAAGGCGACCCAGTGGCAGCCGCAGCCGCGGATCGTGGGGATCACGGCGTCGGTGGATCTGGAGCCCGAGGCGGGGCGCTTCGCGGTGCGGGGGGAGTATCGGCTGCGCAGCCGCAGCGACGCGCCGATCTCCGAGATCCACGTGGTGTTGACCGACGAGGACATGGACGTGCGCGCGCTCGAGTTCGACCGCGAGGCGGCGCTGGTGCGCGAGGAGCCGCGCTTCGGGCTGCGGATCTTCAAGCTGGCGGCGCCGCTGGCGCTTGGCGAGGAGATGCGGCTGCGCTTCGATCTCGCGCGGGTGAAGGGGGGGTTCTCGAACACGGGGCGGTCGACGGCGATCGTCGAGAACGGGACCTTCCTGCACTCGAGCTCGATCCTGCCGCGGCTCGGTTATATGGAGGCGCTCGAGCTGAGCAGCGATGACACCCGCAAGGAGCAGGGGCTCGCGCCGAAGGAGCGGATGGCGGCGATCGACGACGAGAGGTCGTGGATGAGCACGTATATCGCGTCGGACTCGGACTGGATCGATCTGGACTTGACGGTGAGCACGAGCCCCGAGCAGATCGCGCTCGCGCCTGGGTACTTGCAGCGGGAGTGGCGCGAGGGCGGCCGCCGCTACTTCCACTACGCGACGGAGGGGAAGATCCTGAATTTCTTCGCGGTCCTCTCTGCGCGTTATGAAGTGCGTCGCGATCGCTGGAACGAGGTCGCGATCGAGGTCTATCACCACCCAGCGCACGCTTATAACGTGGAGCGTATGATCACGGCGGTGAAGCGGTCGCTGGATTATTTTACGGAGAACTTCTCGCCGTATCAGTACCGGCAGGTGCGGATCCTCGAGTTCCCGCGCTACTCGACCTTCGCGCAGGCGTTCCCGGGGACGATCCCGTACTCGGAGTCGATCGGCTTCATCGCGCGGATCCGCGACGAGCGCGAGGATATCGACTACCCGTTCTATGTGACGGCGCACGAGGTGGCGCACCAGTGGTGGGCCCACCAAGTGATCGGCGCGGACGTGCAAGGATCGGCGCTGCTCTCCGAGTCGCTGGCGCAGTACTCGGCGCTGATGGTGATGGAGCGGGAGTTCGGGGCCGCGCAGATGCGCAAATTCCTGTCACACGAGCTGCGCGGATATCTCCGCGGGCGCAGCGCGGAGCGCAAGAAGGAGATGCCGCTGATGCTGGTCGAGGATCAGCCCTATATCTACTATCAAAAGGGGTCGCTGGCGTTCTACGCGCTCAAGGACCTGGTCGGGGAGGCGTGGCTGAACGCGGCGCTGCGGGAGCTGCTGCGCGAGCACGCGTCTCAAGGGCCGCCCTTCCCGACCTCGCGGGCGCTGATCGACCGGCTGCGCCGGGCGATCCCGGCGGAGTACGCGTACTTGATCGAGGACTTGTTCGAGACGATCACGCTCTACGACAATAAGGTAGAGTCGGCGAGCGCGCAGGCGCTGGCTGACGGGCGCTTCGCGGTGAAGGCGACGCTGCGGCTGCGAAAGCTGCGCGCGGATGAGCTGGGCAATGAGTCAGAGGTGGCGATCGCGGGCGACTTCATCGACGTGGGGGTGTTCGCGGCGCCGGGCCCGGACGAGGGGGAGCTGGGGGCGGCGCTGCTGCTCGAGAAGCGGCGCTTTGTGGTCAAGGAGGGGGAGACGACGGAGATCGAGGTGGTGGTCGATCGCGCGCCGGCGACGTTCGGGATCGATCCGTATCACAAGCTGATCGACCGCCACCTGAAGGACAATACGCGGGCGCTCAGCCTGGATTGATGAGGGCAGCCTCCCAAGGCGATAGGATCAATGTCCTGAATTATGGACATTGTCCGGTATTGTTTGGGGATTCGGTCGTCCGTAGAAGTCTCAGGGCCTCGGATGGGGATAGAGCGGGCAGATCCGCGCATGGAGGGCAGGGCCTTGTGTGCGCGCTGCGGCTGTGGTGTCGTGGGGTATGCAGATCGTCGCGTCCCGTCGTGAGCTTGTGGTGGTTGTCGTCGGTGCTTCGCTGGCGTTGGTCGCTTGCTCCGGTGGCGGAGGTGAGAGCGAGGGGTCGGCGACGGAGGGGACGACGGCCACGAGCTCCGGGTCCAGCTCGGGGGCGGAGAGCGAGACGACGAGCGGGGGCGAGGCGCTGCGGCCGAACTGGCACGAGGACGTGGCGCCGGTGGTGGCGGAGCACTGCCAAGCCTGCCACAGCAGCGGCGGGATCGGGCCGTTCTCGCTGTCGACGTACGCGGAGAGCAAGGACTGGGCGCCGGTGCTCGCCTTCAACGTGGCGGAGGGGCTGATGCCGCCGTGGCACGCGGTCGAGACGGCTGAGTGCGCGCCGCCGCTGCCGTGGAAGCACGACGCGCGGCTGCCCGAGGCGTTGATCACGATGTTCCAGGCGTGGGCGGACGCGGGGGCGCCGGAGGGCGATCCGAAGCTGGCGGCGCCGCTGCCGACCCCGCCCTCGCTGGATCTGGCCGATCCGACAGCGACGGCGACGATGGGGTCGGCGCTGACGATCGAGAAGAGCGGGCAGACGCTGGACCAGTTCCACTGCGTGAGCTTGGACCCGGGGAACGCGCAGGACGTGTTCTTGACGGCGTTTCAGGTGATCCCAGGGAATCGGAAGGTCGTCCACCATGTGGTGATCTATGTGGATGAGTCGGGGCAGTCGGCGAGCTGGCCAGGCGGGGTGAAGAAGGACTGCGGCGGCGGCTCGGGGCTGTCGGGGGCGACGACGATGATCGGGGCGTGGGTGCCCGGCGGGCTGCCGACCGAGGCGCCGCCGGACGTCGGGATCCCGCTGCCAGCAGGGGCGCGGTTGGTGTTTAACGTGCATTATCACGCGAGCGCCGGCGGGCCGGAGATCGATGACAGCACTGGGATCGCGCTGCGCTGGACGACCCAGCCGCTCGGCTGGACGTCGCTCTTCGAGCTGCTCGGGGACCCCGGCCGCGGCAGCTCGCTGACCGGGGACTTAATGATCCCGGCGGGGGCGTCCGAGCACGTGGAGGAGTATGTGTGGACGGTGTCGGCCGGAGGGGCAGACTTCCCAGACACGATCGAGGCGCGCTTGTGGACGATCGGCGCGCATATGCACAAGATCGCGACCAATATGCGGGTGTGGGTGGAGGATCGTGACAGCTCGGCGACGACCTGCTTGGCCGAGATGCCGCGTTATGATTACAACTGGCAGCGGCTCTATGAATATGAAGGCCCGCTGGAGCAGATGCTCCGGGTGCGCTCCGGTGATAAGATCCACGTACGCTGCACGTATAATAATACGCTGCAGAACCCGGGGGTGGTGGAGGCGCTGGCGGAGGTGGGCCTGGACGCGCCGGTGGACGTGTATGTCGGCGAGGGCACGCTGGATGAGATGTGCCTCGGCGCGATCGGCGTGGCGGTGAAGGGGATCTGAGCCGCTCCCCGGCGGTGGTTATTGGCAGGCGAGGAAGACGTCGATGACGTCGCCGGTCTCGAGCTGGCCGGTGGGGCCGCGGAACTCGAAGTGGGCGCGTAGGCCGCTGCAGTTGCCGCGATCGTCGCACTCGGAGATCCGCGCAGGATCGAGGTGGATGGCGACGAGCTGCTTGGCGCTGACGGGGGTGAGTTCGTGGAGAGCACCGCGGCGATCCGCGTCGTGGTCGCTCCAGAGGACGAGCTCGGCGAAGGCGGGATCGGCGGCGGTGATCTTGCCGTCGTGGTCGGCGTCGAGCTCGGCGAGGGCGGTGAAGCCGTCGGGGGCGCGATCGCCGGCGGCGAGGCGGGTGCCGCTGCCGAAGAGCTCGCGGCCGTCGGTGATGACGCCGTCGCCGTCGCGATCGAGGGCGAGCCAGGGGGCGCTGGGCCAGTCGGTGCTGAGGCACTCGCCGACGGCCGAGATGTCGAAGGCGGCGGCGGCGGCGGGCTCGAAGTCGAGGGGGCGGCGATCAAAGTTGAGCACGAGGGGGGTGTTGCAGTCGGGCTCGGACCAGTCGTAGCGGGAGAGCTGCTCGCCATCCCAGACGCAGACGCTGCCCATACAGCCGTAGTCGAAGCTGTAGCCGGGGTCGCAGCCGAGCTCGACGGCGCAGGGGGTGTCGATCTGCTCGCCGTTGACGATGATGCAGATCGAGGCGCCCTGCTGGCCGTCTTCGGTGGTGCACTCGGTGCCCCCATAGTCGTTGTAGTCGCAGAGCTCGGCGCGGGCAGGAGCGGGCGGCGGGGGGTCGGCCGGGGTGGTGGTGCCGCCTTCGGAGTCGCCTTCGGAGTCGGAGCCGCTGTCAGAGTCGGAGTCGCTGTCGGAGTCGCTGTCAGAGTCGCCGTCGGCCACGGAGTCGCCGCTGGTGCGGTCGGGGAGCTCTTTGTCGCAGGCGGCGAGGGCGAGGACGGGGGCGAGCGAGAGGGCGAAGGCGAGGCGGCGGGTGAGCATGGCCGAGTGAGAGAGCAGCCGGCGTGCCACCTGTCAATTCAAGGGGTTAGCGCCGGTTGACGCTGGGGGGTGACGGGGTTGTCGTGCATGGCCGGTCCGCCACCTGACGCGGCCGCCCGGGCGCTCTGGGGTGGCGAGCGCGCGCAGAGGGTCGGCGTGGCCTCAGCCCGCGTCGCGGGCGGCGTCCTCGACGCGCATCGCGGCGGTCGCTCGGGCGTGCGCGCGCGGCGGGGCGCGGCGCATGCTCTCCTCGCCGGTGAAGACCCGGACCATCTTGCGGAACCGTTGGAGCACCGACTGCTGCGCGTAGGGGATGCCGTGCCGCGCACACATGGCCTCGACCTTGGGCTGGATCCGCTGCAACGCCGACGCGGGCGCGTCGGGGAAGAGGTGGTGCTCGATCTGGTAATTCAGCCACATGTGCAGCCAGTCGTTGAGGTCGCCGCCGGTGCGGTAGTTGACCGAGCCGACGATCTGGCGCCAGTAGAGCTCGGCCTTGGAGCCGGGGCGGTCGTCGAAGCGGTAGATGTCGTCGCCGGAGTGGTTCGGCCCGACGACCAAGAACGAGTGGAGGTTGGTGAGGAGCTCGGCGAGCGCCGAGTTGCTCAGCGCGCTGGCGACGGCGAGCGGACCGAGCGGGGCGAAGAGCAGCGGCAGCCCGACGAATTGCACCGCGACATAAGGGGCCGCGCAGCGCCGCAGGAAGGTGCCCCAGGGCGCGTCCGGCTCGGCGCCGTCCTTCGGGTCGTGGCGGCTGAGCCACACCCGCAGGGTGTTGGGCGCGTAGTACACGGGCTTCCACGAGACCGCGAGCCCGGCCACGGCGAGGCGACGCGCCCAGATCGGGAGGCTTGAGTCGCGGAGGTAGCCGGCGTTGCGCTCGATGAGATCGGGGTCGCGCTGCTCGCCGGTGTGCTGGTGGTGGAGGATGTTATGCTCGTAGATCCAGGCCTCGGGGATCATCCAGTCGGGCCAGTCGACGAGGCGCCGCCAGCCCCGCGCGAACACCTTGCTGTGATAGCGCTCAGGCGCGCCAGGGACCTTGTCGTAGCCGCGGTGGCCGCAGTGGTGCATCAGCGCCCAGCGGGTGCTGCGCCCGAGGGCCAGGCCGAGCGCGCTCACCGGGTTGGGTCCCATCCACGCGGTCGCGAGGCCGATGAGCGTCGCGGCGCGCCCCCACCGCTCGATCTTCTTCAGGTGTTCACCGTCGGCTTCGGTGAGGGAGGCGTCGATCTCCGCGCGCAGGGCGCGGAGGTCGCGGAGAAAGGCCTGCTCGTCGAGGCCGTCCATGGGGTGCGCCGTCGGCATGAAGTTCGGACGCTAGGCGATCATCGCAGCCAGTCAAAGCGATTTTTCGGGCGGTGAGGCCGCCGAGCAGCCACATCCGAAGATGTTGGCGGCGGGAGGATCCATGCGCTGCGGCTAGTGGGGCTGCTCCGGGCTCTTGTCAGTCGCTTCGACAAGGGCATGGCGCCCATCCGTACAGGAGGCGATCGCCGCGGTGAAGGTGTCAACGACCGGGGCCGCCACGAGCCGCGAGGAGGCCGGTCTCGCGGCGCCAGGCGTCGAGCTCGGCGAGCTCGACCGCGCCGTAGTCGCCCTCTGCGCGGAAGATCTCGGCGGCTTGGGCGGCGTAGGTGGCGGCTCGTGGACGGTCTCGCTCCGCGGCGATGAGCGCCTGAGCGAGCAGGGAGAGCGCCCGCGCGAGCAATATCGGGTGGGTATCGGGGACCTCGAGGCGGAGCTCACGGGCGGCCGAGAGGGTGACGATCGCGCCGTCGAGGTCGCCGGTCTGGAGCTGGTAGATGCCGCGCCAGAGCATGGTACGGGCGTGATCGGGGTGATCCGGCGGGAGGACGCGGCGGCGGCTGGCGTCGAGGCGCTCGATCAGCGGCTGCGCTAAAGACCATGTCTCTGGGGTGCTTTTTAGGAGGTAGCTCGCGATCAGGTTGTCGAGCGCGGTCTCGCGGTCGCCAGGGTCGACGCCGAGGCGATCGAGGCGCTCGTAGCGCTCGACGACGCGCTCGAGGGCGGCGCGGCTGTCGGCGAGGCGGCCGATCTTTCCATAGGTGGCGGCGATGTTGTTGAGCAGCTTGGTCGCCTCGACGTGCATGTCGTGGCGCTCCGCGATCGCCAAGGCGCGCTCGTAAAGGGGGGAGGGCGCGGTCGTAGCCGCCAGTGACCCAATAGGCGTTGCCCTCCTGGCGGAGCGCCCCTGCGAGCTCTGGGTGGTCGCCGCCGAGCAGATCCTCGAGGGTGGCCCGGCCGCGCTCGAGGTGCTCCTGGCTGCGCTCGTGCTGCCCGCGGGTCCAGAGGGAGCGCCCGAGGCGGATCCGGGCGCGGGCGGCAGCTGGGTGGTGATCGCCGTAGATCGCGCGTGTGCGCTCGACGCTGGCCTCGAGCTGCTCGATCGCCTCGTCGTAGCGGCCCTGTCGCCAGCGCAGCTCGCCGCGTTGCTCGAGCAGCCGCGCGTGCGCCGCGGCGGAGGGCGTCGCGGTCAGCTCCGCCTCAGCGAGCCGGACCAGCAGCTCGCTCTCGCCGGTGCGCGGCTGGGAGGCGTCGACGACGCCGATCAGGTCGATCGTGGCGTCCCTGGCGACGTCGGGGTGATCGTGGGCGCGCGCGAGGGTGAGCGCGCGGAGCAGGCTCTCCGCGGCGGATGAGGGGTCGTCGAGGTCGCGCTCGACGCGGCCGCGCAGGAGATAGGCCTCGGCCAGGAGCGGCGGGAATTCGCGGCGCTCGGCCTCGGCGCAGAGCTCGTCGATGCGCCTGCGCGCCTCGTCGTAGCGGCCGGCGCGGGCGTAGGCTTCGCCGTCGATGAGGGCGCGGCGGAGGCGCTCGACGGCGGCGGCCTCGGCGGGATCCGTGGGGCCCGAGCGCTGGGTCATCAACGCTCCTGGCTCGTCGCAGCGGGAGATCGCGGAGATCCCCGCGAAGGCGTCGAGGCCGCGCGCCACGACCTGAGGATCCCCTGCGGCGAAGATCTCGGCGAGGGCGTCGAGCTCCTGGAGGTGGCGATCGAGGCAGCGCATCCGTAGGTCGAGAAGGGCGGGCGACTGCTCGCCGCGCACGTGGGTCGCCTCGCAGGTGTCACGGTAGGATCGCCGCCAGTGATCGAGGTCGCGCTCGAAGACGAGGCGCAGCGCCCCCCAGGTCTCCGCGGCCGCGGGCGCGCCAGAGGCGATGAAGGCGCGACCGATCTGGTCTTGTCGGGCGTCGCTCCAGATCGTTTGTACACGTATCATGTCGCCGCGACAGAGGTCACTCGCGCGGTCGCCACCGCGGACCAGGCTCCCAGCGGCGAGGGCGGCGAGGGCGGCGACGCCGATCGTTCCGCCGATCCGACGCCATCGACGGCCAGGATCGGCGGCGAGCTCGGCGATCAGCGCGTCGATGTCCGCAAATCGGTCGCGAGGCGCGACGCGGAGGCCCTTCAAGAGCGTCCGGCGGATCCGGGCCGGGAGCTGACGAGGCGGCTTGCTCGGCTCGCGGACCTGTCCCGCTAAGACCGCGCGTCGTAGGCCTTCAAACGTCTCGCCGGCGAAGGGGCGCTCGCCGTAGAGCGCATCATAGAGGGCGACGCAGAGCGCGAAGATGTCAGCGCGAGCGTCGACCTCCGCGCCGGTGAACTGCTCGGGCGCCATGTACGCGGGGGTGCCGAGGATCGTCCCCGCGTGGGTCAAGCGTGAGCCTAAGACCGCGCCGGTGGTCGGCAGCTCGGCTGCCCCTTCGTGAATTGGGCCGGCTCCGTCGACAGCGCGGGCGAGGCCGAAGTCAAGGACGCGGGCGCGGCCGTCGTCAGCGACGAGGACGTTGTCCGGTTTGACGACGCGGAAGGCGCCAAAAATGGCGAATCCCGCCGTTTAGAGGGGGGGCACCGCCGTTGCCTGGGCGTTGCCTGAGCGCGACTTCGCGGCGAGGTCGAGCAGGTCGGCGGCCTCACGCGCGAGCGTGAGCTGCTGCGCGTGCAGGTAGGTCGCCGTCGTCTGGAGGCGGCTGTGCCGCGCGACCGCCTGCACGATGTAGATGCTCGCGCCGAGCTTGGACAGCCGCGTCAGCGCCGTGTGCCGCAGCAGGTGGAGGCCGCTCTTCGCGAGGCCGGCGCGCTCCTGCACCTGGTTGAGCATGTAGGTGATCGACGCCGGCGTGTGCGGCGCCCATCCGCTTCGGGTGTGCTGCGAGCGCCGGTACAGCACCAAGGCTCCGATCGGCTCGGCCTTGCGCTGCCGCGCGAGCGCCTCGCGCAGCGCCGTCGTCAGCACGATCCTGCCGATCGTGCCCTTGGGCGTCTGCTTCTGCCCGCGGTAGGTGTTGTGCTGGATGAGTACGCTGCCACCCTTGAGATCGACGTCGCCCCACTCGAGCGCGCAGACCTCACTGACCCGAAGGCCAGCATCGAGCGCCAGCAAGACGATGAGCAGGTGGTCATCGCTGAGCGCTGCGGCGGCGTCGCAGAGCTCGGCGATCTGCTCGTCGCTGTAGACGGGCTTCGGTCGAGCACGGCCAGCCCGCAGCTTCTCGACCTCGGGGAGCGCATCGATCAGCCGCATCCGCTTGGCGACGCGGAGCATCTTGGCGAGACGACCGAGGATCCCGTTGGTCGTCACCACGCTCTGCGTCTCGCGCAGCTTCGCGCGGAAGGTCATGATCCGATCATCGTCGATCGCTGCGAGCGGCAGGTCTCCCAGGTGAGGGCGGTAGTGCGTGCGAAAGTTGGTTTCGTAGTTGTCGCGGGTCGCTGGCTTCTGCATCCTCACGTGCTCCGGCTCGAATCGCTCGTGGTAGAAGCGCTCGAGGGTCATCTGCGGCCTGTGAGAGATGGCCTTTTGGACATGTGATGATCGGCGGACCTCGTGGGCCTCCTCGGTCTGCTTGGTCGGCGGCTCGCTCGGCATCCCGAGCGCGACGCCGAGGATCTTCGGCACCTGGCGCTCGCCCCATGCGCGGGCTTGAGCTTCGCTCAGCCCGGCAGGCGCGACCAGGCGCTTGCGGATCTCGGTGTGCGTGGTGGGGTGCATGAGCTTGACGTCGACGTGCCAGCGGGTGGGGTCTTTTTTGTAAGGACGAGTGTGGATGTTCATCTGAGCCGGTCCGGCTGACCGGCTGCAATCCCGCAGCCACTCAAGCACACTTTCGCGCAGCCACGCAAGCGAGCACCCGATCCTAAAAGGCGGCGGGACCTGCTCACGAGCCACCCGCTGGCGCAGCGCCGTGGGCGTGCAGCCGAGGAGCTGCGCGAACTCTTCCACTCTCAAGATCGCCCCTTCCATCGACCACCTCCCATGGCGCCCGCGAGGGCTCCAGCTTGGGATCCTAGACAGCCACGGGGCCGGTGTCAGCGGGAGAGTTCGCGCCGCGCGCAAGAGGGCAAGCGCGCTGGCGGCCTCTAGGGACCGGGAGGCGGCTCGCAGGTGCCCAGCGCGCGACTGAGCCCGCGCTCATTAGTTTTCATAACTATAGCACGCTGACCCGGCCGGCCAATGTTTCATAACGCAATGTCCAACATCTTCGTGATGAGGGGATCCTTGGTCAAAATCTGCCTTTGAACCTCTTAGGCGCGCTAGAAGTACGACTCGAGCGTCCCCCGGCGCCGAACGTCGCAGGTGGCGCAATGCAGCCCGCCCCCGAAGACGTAGTGATCCTTGAAGTCGACGAGCACGGGCTTGAGCCCGATCTCGCGGAAGAATTGAATCGTGGGCGCCTCGGTCGCTTCGACGAGCACGCGCTCTTCGTCGAGCATCAAGACGTTCATCGACAACCATCGGCTGGACATGTGGAACTCGACATCGGCGATCCCTCGCGGGGGGGACAGCACCTCCCAGCCGCCGCGCTTGAACATCTCGAGCACCTCAGGCGAGAGGCAGGGCCGATCGGGGCAGGAGAGCACGCGTCCCTTGCCGACGGGGACCCAGGTGGCGTCCATGTGCACGGGGCCGGGATCGCGGAACTTGACCCGGTGGACCCGATAATGCGGCGCGAGGTGGCGCTCCACCCATTGGATACCGAGCTCATTGGTCACTTGGCTACGTTGGGCCAGGATATCGCGGCCGAAGCGGGTGAAGTCCGCGGCGTCGAAGCAGGGCTCGGCTTCTGTGGTGATGAAGCGCCCCACGAGCGGACCCACCGTGTCAGGCACCCCGCTCTCGCCGCGAAACCACGCCATATCGGCCTCGGGGTAGTCCCAGTCGTAGAGCGCGTCGGACATGGTCGCCTTCGGCGCCGCGGACCACCTCGCGCCGCGTCGCCAATAATCTTGCACCAACGCGCGGTAGCGCCCGTGCTCGAAGTATCGACAGCGCTGCGACATCGGGGCCTCGATGATCTCGTCGCCCACGACCAGCAGGACGTCCCTGACGTCCGCGTTAAAGAAGCCCGGCGCCTCGAAGTGCGGCGTACGAAAGGGCTCCGAGCCGAGGCGCACGGGGCCGGGGCGGCGTACGATGACGCCCTGATCCTGGAGCACATGCTCGAGGTTATCGAGCGCAGCCGCCGCCTTTTTGACCATCTCGACCGGGTAGGGTTGGCCTGCGCGTTCGCGATAGAAGTCCCAATACTCCCTGCGCACAAAGGCCTTCATTTCATGTGAGAGCGCGGGGACCGTGACCCCCTCGATGCTCCCCACGATGACCTCTTCGAGCGGGTCCCATTCATTGTAGCTGCAGACCGGATTGTCGATTCTTAAAGCATTCATCGTGATTCCGTCGGGGCGTCGCCCTGGGGGTGATATCCACAGACACTACACAGTCGGCGCCGATGTCGAAGCTTCTACCTCCGGAGCGGCGAGAATTCAAGAGCAATCCGCGCGCGGTGGAGCCTCTTCCCTCGCGAACACCGCGACCAGGGGGGGCCCGCCGCTGGCGTTCGACCGCGAGGTCGCCGGCCAGGCGATCGAGCTCGGGCCGGACCGCTTCCTGCTCCTCCGCGGCCGCCAGCGCGCGATGATCCGCCTCGATGGCGACACGGCCCAGCTCGAGAGATCTCACCCCACAACGACGGCCGATGACCCTCGCGCGAGCTGTGGTGAAGTTTTCAGCGGAGGCTAAGGCGAACAGCGCTCGCGCGCCCACTGCTCCCACTCCGCCGAATTGGAGTGCGTGTAGACCGACCCGTCGGGACGAACGCCGAGGTGCTGCCCATGGGCCGAACGGATCAACGTCGTGTTGTTCGGGCCCTCCACGAAGCGCCACCTCTCCCACGCGTCGCGGTTCGTGTGGGTGTAGACCCTCCCGTCGGGCGTTGCGCCGAGCTGGAGGCCGTGGGCGCTCACCAGGTAGACCAGCCCATCGCCCGCGTCCTCGACCCGCCAGATCTCCCACTCGAGCCGGTTCGCGTGGCCATAGACGGAGCGGTCAGGTCGCGCGCCGAGCCGCAAGTTCAGGGCTGTGTTGCTAAGAAACTGGCGCCCCAGCACCGGCGCCGGCTGGCGCCCTGGCAGGCCCTCGAGGATCCAGTCGCTGCCGCCTCCCTTCGCCCAGGTGGTCACCCCCTGCGGTGAATCGGGGCGGTGCAGGTAGTCGCCCTTCCACGAGCGCAGGGCCATCCTCTCCCCGCTCTGCTCGAGCGTCCAGCGGCTGCCGCCGGTCGCTGTCCACGTCGTCACCCCTTGCGGCGAGTCTGGACGATGCAGGTAGTCGCCCTTCCACGACTTGAGCAAGAACCCGCCGCCGGGCGCCCGCTCGGGCCGCCACACGTTCCCTACCCCAGAGTGCCAGGTGGTGACGCCGCTCGGCGAGTCAGGGCGGTGCAGGCAGTCGCCCTTCCACGAGCGCAGGCGGACGAAGTCGAAGCGCAGCAGCGCCTCGACGTCGCGGATCATCACCTTGCCCGCCATCGCCGTGACCATGATCGCCTGCTCGTTCGCCGGCTGCTGCTGCACGCGCACTGCGGCGTCGAAGCTCGGCCCCTCTTGGGCGAGCCGCACCGCGGCGAGGTTCGTCGACATCGGCCCGCTCCCCGGCGAGAGCGAGGCCTTCTCGATCTTGACGAGGCTGAGCCCCTGGAGCACGCGGAAGCCGCGGAACGAGAAATTCTGGGACAACAGGACGTTCCCGCCGAGGTTGAGCGAGGGCCCGCTCTGCGGGCTCTCGTGCTCGCCGACACCGACGCCAGGCGCGCTCCCGGGCGTGAGCGGGATCTTCAGCGTGAGGCCCGGCATGAAGTATTTGTCGGCGAAGGCCTCCCGCCCGGCGAAGACCATCCACACCTCGACGCCGACGCTCGCGTCCGGGAGCGGCAAGCCGACGCCCGCCCCGGCCTCCGCGAAGAAGCCCCACGCGCCGGTGTTATCCACATAGATCCCGCTGACCGCGGTCGCTCCGGCGCCGAAGGAGAGCGTCGCGCGCAGGTTGAACGCCATCGTATAGCCCTTGGCCCGCGCGTCCTTCTCCCAGGCCGAGACCACCGCGTCCGAGAGCCCCGCGCCGAGCAGGATCCCCATACACTGCCGCGCGAGCGGGTTCGGCGGCCCCAGGCGGGGCGGCGAACCCATCAGCAGCCCCTGCAGCGTCCCCCACGCGCCCACACACCAGCCCCGGGCGCTCGTGTACGAGTCGACGCTGAAGTCAGCCGCGTCCCCGGCGACCGAAGTGACCCAGCTCGACGTCGCCGCCGCCGAGGTCTTACTCCAGTCGACCGCGTAATCGAGCCCCCCCCACGACGCGTCGTACGCCGTGACCGCGCCGCCCGCGACCTGATCGACCGCCGCCCCCGCGCCCCTGACGACCGTGTCCGCCGCGCTGGGCACGTCACGCTCGAAGAAATCGACCACCCTCGTCCAACTGCTCCAAAAGCTCATTCAGGCGCCCTCCAGCGGCGAGGATACGCTCTTCGCGTGCGCCACCCAATGCTGCTGACCGCCGCCGCCGCACCCTCGTCCTGAGGAGCGCACGAGTGAACGTCGTCACCGTGCGGGCGCTTTTCCGGTCGACGACGTGGCCTACCACGCGCGCCCACGCGCACGCACGCCCACGCTGCCCCGCCGCCCCGATCTCTGCGATCGTCATCCGCACCGCCCTATGAAGATCAAACTCCAGCCCGAGAATCGCGACGCTATCGTCCTCTCTATCTCCCTCGACCGCGACGAGGTTCGCCTCGTCGACACGCACTTCGGCGTGATCGTCTCCGTGGACGAATTCGCGGCGGCCGGCGAGCCCGGCGGCCCGGCGCTCCCCGAGAAGACCCTGCGCGTCGCCCTGCCCCCGGGCGCCCAGGTCGCCAAGGTGAGCGTCGAGCGCTCGAAGGCGGTCGAGCTCCGGGGCCCCGGCACCCTCGTCGCCCCCGTGCAGGAGGCCGCCCTCGCCCGCCGCGAGGTTCCGGCCGCCGTCCGTGAGCTGGCCAAAAAGACAGGTCTTCCGCCGTCGACCTTCATGCCGATCGAGAAGCCGCTGGTCAGGCCGCCGCCGACCCGGACGATCACCCCGCCGAACCCCGAGCTCTACAAGCGGGCGCTCACCGAGCCCCAGCCGCTCGCCCGCCTGATCGCCGCGCCGATGATCGGCATGACCCCGATCGCGACGATCCGGGTCGCGCCGATCCAGCTCGACGCCGAGAGCCGCCTCTCCCTGGTCACCAACCTGGTCGTCCGCATCGCCTACGAGGTCCCCACCGAGTCGCGGCTGGAGGTCGCCCATCGCCTCGCGCGGCGCGTCGGTCGGGTCTTCCAGCCAAAGGTCCCCTTCCGCGCCCAGGCCAAGCGGAGCATCGACCTCGCGTCGGCGATCGTGATCAACCGCGACTGGATCCCGCGCTACGACCTCCCGCTCGCCGAGAGCGACGCCGAGTACCTGATCATCACCGACAACCAGCGCTGGGACGCCGCGACCAAGACCCCGGTGGGCCCGGTCGCCGGCGACATGGTCGCGGCCTTCACCCGCCTCCGCGACTGGAAGCGGGCGCGGGGGCTCAGCGCCGAGGTGGTCACGATCACCGAGATCGTCGCCGGCTACGGCGCGGGCGCGCTCGATCTCCAGGAGGCGATCCGCAACTACCTCAAGCACGCCCACGCGAGGCTCGGCGCCGCGTGGGTGCTCCTCGGCGGCGACGTCAGCGTGGTCCCGGTGCGCAGCGTCGTCGGCCACTCGTGGGGCGGCCTCGGGGCCGTCGCCGACGCCAAGCCGGCCGACGGCAACGTCTCGTGGTCGGGGAGCTACATGCGGGTCCACTGGTCGCGGGCCGCCGAGCTGACCGCGCTCGTCCGCTCGGACACTGGCGCCGTGATCCCGCGGCGGAGCGGCGGCTCCGGCGACGGCTGGTACTACGTCACGAGCGACACCTACGCGACCGCCTCGGCCGCGCCGACCGCCTTCGTGCGGATCGACGGGGCCGCCGCGGCGATCAATGGCCCGATCATGGCGGTCGTCAGCGACAACACGATCCCCACCGATCTCTATTACGCGAGCCTGGTCGGCTCGAGCTACGGGCTCCCGGGGAGGCGCGACTGGGACCTCCTCGGCAACGGGCTCTACGGCCAACACAACGCCAGCAGCACCCTCGACGGCGTCTCCTACCAGGCCGATGTCAGCGTCGGCCGGGCCCCGGCCGGCAGCGCCGCCCAGGCCGACGCCTTCGTCGACAAGGTGATCGCCTACGAGCGGGGCATGACCCGCTCGGGCGCGCCGCTCGGCGCGAACGACCTCTCGCGGGTGGTCTACGCCGCGTCCAACTGGGGCGGCCGGGCCTGGATCGGCGCCGCCGGCCCGACGATCGCCAACGGCCAATTCCAGGCGATCGCCGGCCAGGACGCGACCCGGATCCAGCTGGCGAGCACCCCCGCCAACTATCCATTCCACCTCCTCGCCCACGTCTCCGACACCGACATCCGCGAGCTCCCGTACAGCACCAGCGGCCGCGGCTTCTACTTCACCAACGGCGCCAATAGCACGACCGTGAGCGAATTCGTGTATTACGGCCAGGCGATCCCGATCCCGACCCGCTGGATCATCGTCCGCGGCGATGCGGCCGAGCGCGCCCCCCAGGGCTACATCCTCGACGATCGCGGGGCCGACGGCAGCATGGCCGACACCGAGGCGCTGCGGATGACGATCGAGGCCGAGTTCTCCTTCCACGGCGACACCCGCCTCTACGAGGACGAGATCGACCTCGCCAGCGGCGGCGCCGAGCACCTCACCGTCGACCGCCTGCGCGCCGCCCTCGACCAGGGCCCCCACTTCGTCTGCCTCTCCGGCCACGGCAACTGGAACGGCTGCTGCGGCCTCGACAACGGCGTCGCCGCCGGCCTGAACAACGACGCCCTCTTCATCGCCTACGCCGACTCGTGCCTGACCAACCGCTTCGACGTCGAGGACGCGATGAGCGAGGCGCTGGTCAACAACCCGCACGGCGGGGCCGTCGCTTACGTCGGCAACACCCGCTACTCGTGGGTCGGCGTCGGCGACAACTTCGAGCGCGGCTTCTTCCGCCGGCTCGCCGAGGTCAAGCGCCTCGGCCTCGCCTTCGACGTCCGCTGCGCGATGCTCACCGAGGCCACCGGCTTCCACCAGCACTACAACCCCTGGGCGATCTTCGCCGCTAACCTCCTCGGTGATCCGGAGATGAAGGTGTGGCGGAAGCCGAAGCTCATTTTCCCCCATTGGGAGGTGATCGAGGTCCTCCCCTGGCGCAAGCCCATCTGGTGGAAGATCCCCGAGGATCTCGTCGGCGACCCCCTCCTCCTCGAGGAGCTCCAGGTGACCCTCCGCCAGGGCGACCACGTCGAGCGGGCCAACGTCGACGCCGAGGGGAAGGTCCTCCTCGACGCCACGAAGTTCAAGCCGGGGGAGCTCGAGGTGACCGTCTCCGGCACCGACTTCGCGCCGAAGATCCAGCGGGTCAAGGTGAAGTAGGAGCTGGGCGGCCCGGCGTCGACGCGCTCGACGCAGCGGCTCGGGCCCGTCGGCGATCACCTGGCCACCCGGGTGTCGGGCGGGACCGCACTTCATCTTCCCGTGACGCGAGGCGAGCTCCGAGGCGGCCGCGAAGTCCGGCGGGCCTGGTCGTCCGAACCCATGCATCGTCGCCCGAATCCACGCACAGACACTCGAGTCCGCGCACCACCGCCCAGATTCGCGCCATATGCCGCCATTTCGCTCTTTGACACCCCCCGCGCCGCCGAAGACAATGCCGCGGACGACCACCAGGAGACCTCGATGCAACCTCAGCTCAATCAGATCATCCTCTTCGAGCACGGCAGCTACAACGGACAGACGCGGGTCATCGACCTCAACAACTTCACCCCCAACGCCGTCCACTCGTTCTCCGGGACCTCGATGCAGGACAAAGCCTCCTCGGTGCGCTGGTGCCTGCCCCCAGGCCGCGTCGTGACCTTCTGCGAGCACGTCAAGAGCCCCAGGCTCCCCGATCTCTCAGGCCTCGGGCGGACGATCGACCTGATCGGCGACGGCACCGTGCGCGAATGGAACCTCACCAGCCGGGGGGTCGGGGACTGCCTCAGCGCCTTCTTCTGGCGGAATGTCGACCTCGAGCGCGGCTACCTGATCTTCTACAGAGACAGCCAGTATAGCGACTACCGGCAGACGGTCTTCCTCTCCGAGTGGGCCCCCAATCAGGCGCATAGCGTCAGCTCTTGGGCGATCCAGGACAGGATGTCCTCCGTCCAGTGGGTCAAGCTCGATCCGCGGGTGATCGTCGAGCTCTACGACACGTCGAGCGGGGGAGGCTCCTCCTACCGCAACATCGTCCGCCGCGATCCTAACGGCGGCGTCGAGGGGATCTCCTCGCTCTCCTCCGTCGGTATGCAGGACAAGGTCTCTTCGTTCAAGATCGTCGAGAAGCTCCCCGTCGTCGAGGAGATCCAGGCCATCGAGATCGATCGCCGCCAATTCCCGCGCAAGTCGGTCACCATCGAGTCGAAGGGCTCGGTCACCGGGACCCAGAACGCGAGCATCTACACCGCCAACGTCACCAAGTCCTGGACCGAGTCGAGCACCGTCACCGTCGAGCAGAGCCACTCCACCGGCGGGACCTTGTCGTACCAGTACTCCACCGGCGGCACCGCCTTCGCCAAGAACACCATCAGCGTCAGCCTGCGCTACGACTACACGCATACACGCAGCGACTCGTCCTCGAAGAGCGAGGTGATCCAGATCTCTCACCAAGAGAGCTACCCGATCCCGCCGAACCACGCCTGGAAGTTCCAGCTCATCCTCCGCTACGATCAGATCGACACGGAGTTCACCACCCACGCGACCCGCTGGTACGATATCCCCCTCCTCGGCACCACCGAGGACACGACCAAGATCCCGGGCCGGACCCTCTACCGCCGCGTCGAGGCGGTGAAGGGCGTCCTCAAGGGCAACTTCGCCTTCAAGACCGAGTCGGTCTTCGATGCGACTCCACTTTGAATCGGAGCTCCGCGGCGCGCGGAGGCGCGCGAGTCCTCTCCCAGGGGGCCGCGTCCTCTTCAAGGCTCCCGGGCGCAGCGGCGTCGCCCACGCCGACCTGGCCTCTGCGCGCTCGTGCCTCCTCCGGGCTCTCGCGCTCAGCGGCCCCTTGCCCCGATATCGCCCTGAGCCTCAACAACCTCGCCGCCATCGACCACGCCCGCGGCGACTTCGACCAGGCGCGGCGGCGCTTTGAGCGGGCCCTCCGGATCCGCGAGGAGACCCTGGGCCCCGAGCACTCCGACGTCGCCACGAGCCCCCACAACCTCGCCTCCCATTGAACCCAAAGTTCGAGGGCGATGAGGCAAGAGCCCGCTAGGTTTCGCGGGGAGCGCTCGGCGGCCCCTTGCCGCCCGCCGGACGACCCCCGACCGCGGGCAGCACCTGGGTTAGAATCGGCCGATGAGCCGGCGATGGACCGAAGCAGAGCTCCACCACGAGCTCTTCGCGGCGCAGCGGCGGGTGGGTACGCTGGCGGCGGACAGCGTGGTGATCGACCGGCCGGGGTGGTCCCAGATCATCACGCCGTCGTTCCGCCAGGGTGGGCTTAACGAGATCGCGCAGGCGGAGCTGACCGGCGACGACGCCGCGATCGATGCCGCGATCGACGCCGCGATCGCCGAGTACCAGCGGCTCGGGATCTGCTTCCGCTGGCGGGTCGATCCGACGTCCAAGCCGGCGGATCTGGGGGAGCGGCTCGCGCGGCGGGGGATGAGTCGCTCGGCGACGGTTGGCATGGCGCGATCGACGGCGCCGCTCGAGGTGGCGCCGGCCCGGGGGATCGAGGTGGTGCGCGTCGGGCCGGCCGAGGTCGACGCGTACACCCAGCTCATGGCGCGCGGCTGGTCGTTGGAACCTGGCCCTCTAGACACCTTTCATCGGCAGATCGTCGGCGACCCGGGGTGCCGGACCGCGCTCTTCCTCGCCCACGTGGGCGGGTCTCCGGCGGGTGTGGCGGCCGTGGAGCTGCGGACGCGCTCGGCGTTGCTCCTCGGAGCGGTCGTGCTGCCGGAGCTGCACGGGCGGGGGGTGTATCGGGCGCTCCTCGCCGCGCGGCTCGCCCACGCGGTGGCGGCCGGCGTAGAGCTGGCGGTGACGCACGCGATCGCGAGCACCTCGGCGCCGATCCTCGCGCAGGTCGGCTTCGCGGAGGTCGTGCGCTTCGCTGTCTATCACTGGGCGCCCGCCGACGCCTGCTGAGGCGCGAGCCACCACGCTCCCGCGGGCGGCAGCCGTGGTGTACAAGCGCATCACCGCGCCCCATGCCCACCCTCGACGACCTACGCCGCTACGCGGTGGCGCGCACCTTCTTCGCCCGCACCACGCTGCTCGGCGCCGTGTACCAGCTCGGCGGCTTCGTGCAGGCGGATCCGCTGCGCGCGCCCGCGCGCGCCCAAGACCTGACGCTGCGCCATCGCGTCAAGAGCTACCGAGCCGGCGACCTCGAGCGGCGTTACCCCGAGCTGCCGCTTCAGGAGGATTTTTTCGTCAACTACGGCTTCCTCACGCCCGAGCTGCGCGCGCTGATGCACCCACGGACCGCGCGCCGCGAGTGGGACAAGGCGCGCTGGAAGCTCGCGTTGGAGGTGCTCGCGCAGGTGCGAGCGCTCGGCGAGGCGCACCCGGCGGAGGTCGACGCGGCGCTCCAGCACGGCCGCGTGAAGAACTGGTTCGGCGGCGACAGCCGGCTCTCCACGGAGCTGCTCGACGGTCTGCATTACCGCGGTCACCTAAGCGTCGCGCGGCGCGACAGCGGCACCCGCTGCTACACGATCGCCGCGCCCTGGGCGGCGTCCTGCGACCCGCAGGCGGCGATGGACGCGATGGCCGACGCCTTGGTGCAGAAATACGCGCCCTTGCCGGCGGCCACCCTCAGCCAGCTCATCTCGATGCTGAGCCACGCCGCCCACCAGTGGCACCCGCTGCGCAAGACCACGGTCGCGCGCGCCAAATCGAGGCTGGCGCACGCCACGATCGACGGTGTGGACTGGTACTGGCCACCCGCCGAGGATCCGTCGCGTGGCTGGAGGATCCCCGCGAAGGTGCGCCTGCTCGCGCCCTTCGATCCGCTGGTCTGGGATCGCCGCCGCTTCGAGCTGCTATGGGGCTGGGCCTACCGCTTCGAAGCCTACACCCCGGCCGCCAAGCGCGTGCGCGGCCACTACGCGCTGCCGCTGCTGTGGCGCGATCAAGTCCTCGGCTGGGCCAACCTCAAGGTCGTCGATGGACGCCTCAAACACGAGCTGGGCTTCGTCGAACGCCGCCCGCGCGAAGCCTCCTTCACCCGCGCCCTAGAGGCCGAACTCGCCGCGATCTCCAGCTTCCTCGGCCTCGAGGCGGCGACGCGGGGCCGAGGATAGGTGAGTCGTCGATCCATGCGCTCCTCGGCGCGCTCGATTTTGCCTGGTTTTTGCCTGGTTGGGAGCGGCGTCGACGAAACCCGGCGCTTCTAGAAAAAACTCCACCCCCGCCAGAACGCCCGAATGCGTGGGATTGCAGCCGATCAGCGGGTTGTGGGGCGTTTTGGTGGGGATGCTATCTTTGTACGGTTTGAAGTCGCGGTGGACGAGGCCGGCGCGGTGGGCGGCGGCGAGGCCGTGGGCGGCTTCGATGAAGATGTTGACGATGTCGCGCCAGCGCCGCGGAGCGGTGAGCCAGTCGCTGAGCGAGCGCCCTTGGACGAGCTCCATGGCGATGTAGAGGCGGTCGCCGAGGACACCGACGTCGTAGACTTGGACGACGTTCGGGTGGGAGACGCGGGCCATCGCTTGCGCCTCGCGGAGGAGCCAGGCGAGGCCGCCGAGCTCGTTCGGCAGGACACCTGGGCTCGCTTGGACGATCTTGAGGGCGATCTTGCGGTCAAGCTCTGGATCGTAGGCGACGTAGACGACGCCCATGCCGCCGGCTCCGAGGCGGTGCAAGAGGAGATATCGGCCGATCTCTCGCGGGACGTCGGCGTCCCCTCGCGGCGGGCTCGCGGGGTCGTCGGCTCGCCGAAGGAGCGCGCCACCAGCGAGGGTGACGGCGAACTGCTGCGATGCGGCGCCGATCTGCGGGGGACCGTCGGCGGCGCGGGTGGTGCCGAGTGAAGAGGGGGCGTCGCTGAGCCCTCGCGCTCTCAGCACGGTTTCACCAGCCGTCGGCTTCATATCAGGTCGAGTGTATCGGAGGGGCGATCGGTTCGGCTCAGGAGCGGGGCGCGCCGGCGCGGACGCCGAGGGCGGGGATCAGGGCCTTGTAAGCGACGCCGATGACGATCTTGGTGAGGCCAGTGAGGTTCACGGAGGCGAGCGCCTCGGGCTGGACATAGAGGCGCCAACGGGTGGCAGGGCTGCGCCCCCAGAAGGCCTCGGGGGGGCTGGCGGGGACTTGGGTGATCGCCGCCTCGGTCTTGGCGGCCTGCAGAGGCACGCCGCGGGGGGCGAATTCGTGGTTGATGAAGGCGCCGTCGAGGAGTTGGACGCGGGAGACGCCGCCGTGGACGAGGACGACCGGGATGAAGGGTGTGGCCGCGACGGCGCCGACGAGGGCGGCCGAGGTGCCGTCGATCTTGTACTCGCGAGGGTCGCCGAGCAGCGCCGCGGTGGTGACCTCGAGCTCGATCGTGCCGGTGCTGCGGAAGGTCTCGACTGCGGCGCCCTCGATCGCCCAAAATTCGCTCTGTGTGGTGAGCCCCTGGCGGTAGGTCTCGTAGCTGCTGCGGAGGTTGATCACCGCGGGGAGCTTGCTCCACGAGGTGAGGTAGGCCTGGAGGAGCTCGAGGACGCCCGCGGCGTCGCCCGCAGCGAGGCGGGTGTAGGCGGCCTCTTCGAGGTCGGGGGCGGCCCAGCCGAGGGCGTAGTCGATGCTCTTGATGTGGTCCTGGTAGGCGTAGATCTGGAGGGCGCGGGCGGCGAAGAAGTGGAAGCGCAGGAGGATGTCCATGTACTCCTGGGCGCGGCGGACGATCATACGACAGGCGCGGCCGAGCAGGGTGGTGTCGGCGCTGAAGGTGTTGATGAGCTGCTGCGCAGCGGCGATGTCAGCGTCGACCTGCTTGTCCTTGAGCTGGACGGTCTGGACGCGGATCTTGGCGGCCTCCACGGCGGTCTGGGCCTGAGAGCGGTCGAGGTGGAGCTGGGCAGAGCGCTGCATCAGGGCGCGGTGCTCGCTGGCGACGCCGCCTTCGACGGTGACTGAGCCGAGCTGGTCGAGGACCTTGACCTTATCGATGAGGTCGAGGGTGGCTTCGTATGCCTTGATGCCGCTCTTCACGACGGCGGCGAGGCCGGCGACTTCGGCCTGGATCTCCTTCTTGACGGTGGGGCTGAAGGTGCCGTCCTTGCCCTCCCATTGGATGATGTCGGCGAGGGGGCGGTCGTCGTATTTGAGGTTGCCGCTGGCGTCCTTGGAGATCCTGCTCCACGCGCCCTCAGCGGCGATGAGGAGGCCAGGGAGGGCTGCGAGGGAGGCGCCGCCGGTGAAGCAGGCGCTCGCGACCGCCGCGACCGCGCCGATGACGGCGAGTACGGTGCCGATAAATTCGCCGTTGAGCTCGACCCTCGCGGCCTCGAGCTCCTTCTCTTTGGCCTTGATCTGGGCCTTGATAGCGGTGATGCGGGTGTCGATCTCGGCGACGCCAGACTGAGCGTTGGTGAGCTCGAGGGCGGCTTCGGCGAGCTCTGAGGCGACGATGGCCTTCTGGTTGGTGAAGTGATTCCGCTCGGCGATCAATCGCTGCTTGTTGGCGCCGACGTTGCTGGCCTGGAGGAGGAGGTCGCGGGCGTCGCCTAGCATGCTCTGGATGATCGGGGCGTAGGCGGTGTAGGCGGACTCGTAGCGCGGGAAGTCGGGGACGATGTAGAGGTCGCGGCGGAGGCCGATGGGGCTGTGGCCGGCCATCAACGCGGCGCGGCGGTTGGCGCCAGGCGAGGAGGGGTCGAGCTTCGCGGCGGCGTCGTAGTCGGCGTAGGCGCGGCTGATCTTGACGCGGAGGTCGGGCGGGGCGGCGCTGCGGTAGGCGTAGTCGCCGCAGCGGACGCGGAATGCGGCCCACTCTGCGCACGCGCTGGGGCCGATCGCGGCGCGGATGGCGGCCCAGAAGGCGGCTTCGGGGGTGACGCTGGCGCTCTGCGTGCCGACGGCGCCAGCGGCGGCGCCAGCGACCCCTGGCTTGCCGTCCTTGCCCTTGGTGGACTCGGGGCCGGGCTTGCCGCCGAGGCCGGCTCCACCAGCGTTGCCCTTGGCGCCGCCGCTGACGTTGAGGTGCGGGGCGGAGGAGGCCTTGAGGTAGAGGGCGACGACCTGGCCGCCGCCGCCGCCGCTGCCGCCATTGCCGCCGTTGCCGCCGTTACCGCCGTCGGTGCCGATCGCTTCGGTGATCTTGCCGCCGCCCGGGCCGAGGATGACGCGCTTGCCGACGCCGCCGTCGCCGCCGTTGCCGCCGTTACCGCCGTTACCGCCTTTTCCGCCGCGGGCGAAGAAGGCGCCGCCGCTCAGGCTCCTGACGAAGATCTTGAGGGCGTTGCCCTTGGCGCCCACACCGCCAGCGACGCCGTTGCCGCCGTTACCGCCGGGCTTGGTGATCGTACCGGTGGCGTTGACGGCGCCCGTGGCCCCTTTGGCGCCGACGGCGCCGTTGGCGCCCGCGCGGCCGCTGACGTCGATCGATCCTCCAGAAGGGTCGTATTCGTCGGCGGCGACGACGAGGTTCCAGCCGTCCAGGGTGAACGCGAACGAGGGCGCGTGGCGGATCGTGCGGGCGGCGATCAGGATCGTCGCGCCGGGGGCGACCTTGCGGGCGGCGAGCTGGGTCTGGAGCTCGCCGACGAAGTTGCTGTTGATGATGATGGCGTCGCGGATGTAGCTGAAGGCGATCATTCCGGTCGATAGTACGCCGCGGCCACGGACGCTGAATCGCCGACAACTCACGATCTCGGGCGCACTCCGGCGACTTAACGCTGTAAATGGGCGATCGCGGCTCGTTTCACGCGCAGCGGCGCGCTGGGCGAGTCGGTCCGTCGGCGGGTCGGCTGAGGCGCGGCGTCGCGGCTCGAATTATTGTCATAATGTATTTGCGGGCGCGCTCGTCCGTGAGCGCCCCACAGCGCGCGAATTTCTCAGTTCGGCGAGAAGCAGAGGGGGATCTTGGGCGTGGCGTTGTTGTCCTCCACGCACTCGCTGAACTTGCCCATCATCTCCCCGTCATCGTCGACGACGGCCCAAATCGAGCCATTAACCTTGCCGTCGTTGGTGCTGAGGCAGACCTGCTCGGAGGCGCCCGGGATGATCGCCCCCGCGGTCTCAACGACCCCGAGCAGGCCGAGCTCCTCCTCATAGAAGGAGACCTTGACGCCCGGTCCGACGCCGAGGCAGCCGATGTTGGCGACGGTGACGCACGCGCCGGTGAGCGGGCAGATGTCGTTGTCCAAGGTGAGCTCGAAGAGGGTGAGGTCAGGAGCGCAGTAGTCCCCCGTCCCCTGCGCGTTGCGCCGGTACGAGTTGTACGGCTTGTCGATCGGGGTGAGCCAGTTGTCGTCCTCCTTGAGGGGGATCTCGGCGGCGATGCCTGAATTCGTAATTCCGTCTACGATGGCACGTATATGGGTCTGAGTGGCCGAATTCGTGAGGCCGAGGCGAGGACGGGCCAGTCGCGACAAGATCGCGACAAGTCTTCGAGACCAGGGGGAGATCGCGTCGTCGCGCCTGCGGCTCGCCGCGGGGGCTGAGGCCGCCGGGAGGCGGCGGTCCTCGGGCCGCCGGCCGCATGGCCGCCGCTACGTGGCGGACGGGCTCAGGTGCGCCGCTGCGCCCGACTGAAGAGGGGGAGGAGCGCGCCCGTTGACAGCACGGTCGCGCGTCCGCGCGTTGAGGGGCTACGTCGAGGAGGCGGGGCCGAGCCCCGACGCCCAGGCTCGCTGCGGAGCCGCGCAGATCGTCGTATCAACGGCGCTCGATGTGCCAACGGCCGTGGATGCACGCGGCGCTGACGGTCTCGCCGGGGGCCTGAAAGAGGCAGGTAGACTTGGGTTCGACGCTGACGCAGCGGCTGTCGGCGAGCGGGATCTCATCGGGGCAGGTGTAGTGGGGTTCATCGAGGTTGACCTCGCCCTCGGGGCGCTCGAGATTGGGCAGATCCTTAGGCGGTCGCGATAAGGCGGGGGTCGACGCGGGGATCGGGAGCAGATCCGGTAGGGGCTCTACGACTTCGGCCTCAGCCTCGGCGTCGGCGTCCTCGGGATCGCTGGCAGGAGCGGACGAGCGCGCAGCTGCCGTGAAATGATGGTGGGTGGATCTCGTGGAATTGATCCGCTTGATGGGGCGAGCGGGGGCGGTAGCGTCAGCGGAGCTGGCAGCTGCGGGGGCCTCCGGGTCAGGTATATGCTGCCTGGGGCGCTCGGGGATCTGCCATCCAGGCGTCGAGGAGCTCCAGGGCTCGTCGATACGCGGCAGAGGGTCTTCGGGCGCGGTCGCGATGATGTCCGGGGCGCTGTGGTCGAGCACGAGAGCGAGTAGGAGGGTGAATAGGGTCGATTTGAAGCGTTGTAGGCCGCGCGCGGCGGCGCTGAAGGCGCGAGGGCGCGCATCGAGGCCAACACGAGGTGGAGCAGCAGGAGTCGCCGAGTCAACATCGGGCGCAGCGAGCATGGGTGCGGTGTGGGGCGGCGCGAGCGGGAGTAAGGCGGCGGCGGCGGCGTGCGGGGCCCGCCGAGTGGGTGCGGCGCCGATCCGCGCGCCAAGCGGCAATACGAGGATCTGCGGCGCCGCGTCGCGCTCGCGCGCGAGGCTGCGTAGCTCGTCGGCGCACCGCCGCATGCTGTGCGGGCGGTCCGCGCGCTGGGGTGAGGTCATTCGGCGCAAGAGGGCGCCGAAGGCGGGCGGGGCGCGGCCGATCCGGCCGGTGCGGTCGGCGAGCTCGCCGATCTGCGGCCAACTGACCGGGTCGTCGAGCAGCGCGAGGAAGCCGGTGTCGCCCATGGGACAGGCGCCGAGCAGCAGCTCAAATCCCATGACACCGAGCGCGTAGATGTCGGTCTGTGGGGTGGGGCGGACCCCGAGCGCGTGCTCCGGGGGGAGATAACGGGGCGTTCCTGGGGCGATCCCTGGCTCTTTTGGGGCGCCGATCCGCCAGGCGAGGTCGCAGTCGAGCAGCTTGATCCGGGGATCCGCATCGCCTGGATCGTGGCAAAGCATGGTGTTACCGGGCTTGACGTCGCAGTGGACGAAACCCGCGCGGTGGAGCTCGTGGAGGGCGTCGGCGAGCTGGGCGAGCACCGCGACGACCCACCGCCAGGGGCGGCCGCCTGCGCGGAGCAGGAGAGCATCGAGCCCCTCTCCGTCGACGAGCTCGACGGCTTGGAAGGCCCGGGGCTGGGCCTCGTTGGTGAGGCCATGGTCGAGCACACGGACCAGGTTCGGGTGGTTGAGGTGGCGGAGCCAGAGGCTGGTCTGGACGAGGCGATCGCCGAAGGCGGGGCATACGGCGAGGATCGAGCGGCGAGGCACACGGAGGGCAGCGCGTCGGCCGTCGGCTTGGCGAGCGCAGTAGATCTCGCAGGTGCCGCCGACCCCGATCCGGGCCTCGATCTGGTAGGGGCCCACCCAGGCGCCGACCGCGAGGCGATCAGGCGGCGGCGCAGGATCACGCTGGGACGGCAGGGTGGGGCTGGAGCCGAGGGAGCCCGCGGGCGCGCCGCGAGCGCGAAAACCGAGGCCGATGTGGGTGTGCTGGTCTTCGCGCATCTCGGGCTCCTCAAAGCGGTCGATCTGGGGGGTGTTACTTGGACACCACCATAGAGGTACCTTCCGAGCCCGAAACGATCCCTGGTCGCCTCCGTTCTGGTAAGGACGTCATCGGCGCCGCTCAGGCCGTGTCGGTGCCGAGTCGGAGGTCGCCTCTCCGGCAAAGAGCACCCGCTCGGCGAGGGGCTCGGCGAGGGCGTCGAAGTCGGCGACGGTCTGGCCGAGGGTGGGGAAGGAGTAGGAGCCTGCCGCCGAGAGGGCGCCGTTGGGGTTGGTATAATTTTCATAACTCTTTGAGGGCAGGCAAGCGCTGGGCCGAAGGAGACGGCGAATCGGAGCGCCATCGCGCGGTGGCGCCGCGCCAGAGGCGCTCAGGCGATCGGACCAGCCGTGGCGTCGCCGCCGCGCAGGCGCGCGATCGCCGTGTCGAAGCTGTTGACGCGCGGCGACGCGCCACGTAGAAGAGCAGGCGCACATGCCGACGATACACCTGGCACACACCTCAGACTTCGCCTTCATTGACGCGCTGCTCGGCTTCGGGGAGGGTTATCAGCCTCGCCCTGGGGATCTGGTCGAGGCGGACGATCTCGAGCTCGAGGGCGACGAGGAGCCCGTCGACGCCGATCAACTGCGGGTAGTGGCCAACGACGGCGAGGTGATCGTGCTGCGGGATGAGGCGGCAGGCCGCGAGGTGAGGGCGGCTTCGGATGGGTGGTATCGCGTCGTCGAGTCGCCGACGATGTCAGCGACGTGGGAGCAGATGCTGCGGCGCCCGCGGCCCGACGGGGTGGCCTTCGCGGACGGGCTGGTGAGCGACGACCTGGCGGCGCGGCTGCGCGCGGATCTGCAGCGCTTGCTCGAGATCGAGCCGGTGGATTATCACCCCGGCTCGGGGACGCGGGTGCGTGACCTGGTGCACCCGTCGCTCTACCCCTACATCGAGGGGCGCTCGGGGCCGAAGCGCGCCCCAGCGGAGCCGCCAGCCTTCGACCGCTTCGGGCGCCCCTACGAGGGGTCTCGCTACCAGTGGCTGCCGACGCCCTTCGCGATCGACGCGCAGGGGCGGGCGAGGGCGCTCTCGTATGTCAATAACTTGGACCCGTCGCGGCACCCCTCGACCACCGAGGATCTCGCCGAGCTGCTGTCGACGGCGCTGCCTTTGATCGAGAGCGTGGTCGGTTATGTAGAGTCGACGCGCTTTTGGAGCGACGCCTGTGAGGACATCGAGCACGAGGGGGAGCTGCCGGAGGGGGGCGATGGTGAGGCGGCAGAGGCGACGCCGCTGCCGCTGCGGGGGCGTGAACTGCTGGTGATCCCGAAGATCGTGGAGTACCGCCTCAGCGCCGGGGAGACCCATGAGGGGGTTTGGCACGTGGAGGGCATGAGCCATGAGCATATCGTCGCGGCTTGTGTGTATATATTAGATCGCGACGAGGCGCTGGAGGGCGGGGAGCTGCGCTTTAAGCGGGCGTATACGGTCGAGGAGGCGGGGCGGCTGTTCTGGAACATCGACCAGTGCCGGCCGCCTGCTGTCGAGGAGATGGTCGATGAGGGCGTCGTGCCGGTCGGTAGCGTGGGCACGCCCGAGGGGCGGATCATCGTGTTCCCCAACTCGCATATTCATAAGCTCAGCCAGCTCTCTGTGGGCAGCGGGGCGGCCGAGGCGCGTCGGCGGGTGATCGTGCTCTGGATCGTCGACCCCTCGGCGTCGCTGCCCTCGACCCGCGAGGTGCCTCCGCAACAAGGGGCGATCCCGCACCAAGAGGCGCTGAAGATCCGCCTGGAGCTGATGGAGGAGCGCAAGCGGCACAAACAGTCGCTGAATGTGCGCGTCGTGAGCCTGTGTGAGCACTAAGGCGCGCGCGCGCGAATGAGCCCGGAGAGGTCGCGTTCGTGAGCGGTACTCGCGCAGCGACGGCAAGGGCGCTCACGACGGCCCGCGGAGGACGCAGCGGATGGACGCCGCAACTGTCCCCGGCTACAGTCGATCTTCTACAAGGCATGAGGTCGACCCGCCGATGAGACACCTCGCGATTGTGCTCTTCATGACCGCCTGCTCCGCCGGACCTTCGGGCGAATCGAAGGGCCTCCCGAACGCTCAGCCCGCTCAACCGCCCGAGGCCGCGCCAACCTCGGCTCCTGCGCTCGAGGCCGACCCCGACCCCGCCCCCGCTCCACCGCCTGAAGCCGCCCCCGCTCCGCCGCCTGAAGCCGCCCCCGCTCCGCCGCCCGCGGAGATCCCCTGCGACGGCGCCATCTGTCATCCACCGGAGCGCTGCATCAGGGTCGTTGGTATGCGACCTGAGAGCGCTCGCTCTGAGTGCTGGATCACCTGCCCCGAGGGCACCTGCCCCGAGGGCATGAGCTGCGTCATGAAACACGACGGCCCCGGCCGTGTGTGTGTGGGAGGCTCACGCGCCCCCCGCGGAGGTCGAGGATGACCTCTCCGGCGCGGCTCACACCCGCAGTTTGTCCCGCAGCTCCGCCACCAGCGCCTCCTCGCCGAGGCGGCTGGCCACGCGCTGCCGGCGTCGTGGAGGCCGAGCTTGTCCTCGACCGCGCCTTGCAGGGCGAGGGCTTCGGCGCGGACCGCAGAAGAAGGACGCGCGGCCGCTGGGGCAGACGGTGCTGGAGCTGCGCTACGAGCCCGACTCGTGATCGACGACCTTGAGCTCGTCGTCGATCGCCGCCTGGACGGCCTCGATCTCCTTGTGCATGAGGCCGACGGTGCTCTTCATGCGCTCGACCTTGAGGGTGAGGATGCTCTGCGCCTCGATGGTGGCGGCGTGCTCCTCTTTGATGGCCTCGCTGATGTGGATGAGTATGGTCTGGTTCTGAGGGGAGAGGCCGTGCTCTTGCTCCTCGTCGTGGATGATCTCGGCGAGCTCTTGATCGGTGGCGCTGCTGCGGCCGACCTGCTTCATGAAGGAGTCGTTGTAGATCGTCTCGATCTCGGCGACTTGCTTCTCGACGAGGCGGGCGTTGTTGTAGATCTCGCCGATCTTGACCGCGAGATCCTTGTTGCGGAAGAGGCGGACGCCGTTGGCGAGGTAGAGCTGCCACACCTCGTATCGATAGAAGGGGGTGAGCACGGCGGGCTTGAAGTTGAAGGAGCTGGCGTGGGTGTCCGCGGTGTTGTGGGCCTGCTCGAACTTCGCGTAGAGGGCGTGGCAAGCGGCCTTCTCCTCGGCGGGCATGGCGTGGCCGCTAGGCTTGACCCCAGCAGCGAACTCGACGTGTAGGCAGTGGACGACCTTCTCATCTTCGGCGAGGGCGGCGAAGAACTGGTCGAAGGGGCCTGCATCGGGCCTAAGTTCTCGCCAGGCGTGGACTCGGTGATCGGGCCGAGATCCTTGGCGATCGAGGCCTCTTCGGCGAGGTTGGCGCCGAGCTCGGCGCGGAAGTCCTTTAGTAAGGTGACGTACTCCTCGCGCTCCTTCTCGACGTCCTGACAGCGCTGGACGGCGGTGGCAGCGTAGAGGCCGACGAAGATGAGGATGAAGTCCAAGCTCTTGTCGACGAAGAACTCGTAGAAGTTGAGATCGAGCTTCTTGAGGCCGCGGCGGCGGGGCGCGGCGGGGGTCGTCTCTTGAGGGGCGGACATGGCGCGCAGGGTATCGAATCTGGATCAGCGGACAAGCGTCGGATGGCGCCGAAAGGGCGCGTTTTTGCGCGGTCTTTGTGATTAATCACATGTCGCTGGCTCGGCGCTGCGGCGCGGCTCTTGTGGCAGATTCACCGACCCACGAGGCACTGTCATGATCGCAGCTACCAAAAAAATCGTCGAGAGCGCGTTTTTTCAGCGGTTTATCACCGCCGTGATCCTGCTCGCGGGCGTGGTCGTCGGCGTTGAGACCTACCCGTCGATGACCGCGGCCTACGGCGGGCTGTTGCACGGGCTCGACTGGCTGATCTTGGCGATCTTTATCGTCGAGATCGCGCTGAAGATGATCGCGCTGGCGCCTCGGCCGCTGGACTACTTTAAGGACCCCTGGAACGTCTTTGACTTCATCATCGTGGCGGCGTGCCTGCTGCCGCTGCACACCGAGTATGTGACGGTGCTGCGGCTGCTGCGGCTGCTTCGGGTGCTGCGGCTCGTGAAGGCGCTGCCGAAGCTGCAGATCTTGGTAGGCGCGCTGATCAAGTCGATCCCGTCGATGGGCTACGTGTCTCTGCTGCTGTTTATGCTGTTCTATGTGTACGCGGTCGCGGCGGTGTTCTTGTTCGGCAAGAACGACCCGCTGCACTTCCACGACCTGCCGCTGGCGATGCTGAGCCTGTTCCGGGTGGTGACGCTGGAGGACTGGACAGACCTGATGTACATCCAGATGTTCGGCTGCGAGGGCTACGGCTACGGCGGCAACGAGGCGCTGTGCACGGCCTCTAGCGCGCACCCGGTGCTGGGGTCGCTGTTCTTCGTCTCCTTCGTGCTGCTGGGCACGATGATCACGCTGAATCTCTTTATCGGGGTGATCATGAACGGCATGACAGAGGCGCAGAAGGAGAACGAGGAGGCGCTGGCGCAGGAGCGAGCGGACGCGCGCGGTGAGGCGCTGCCCGGCGTCGAGGAGGAGCTGCGGGCTGCCCGCGCTCAGATCGCGGCGCTCTCGTCGACGCTGGATCGGATCGACTCAGCGCGCGGGCGGGGGTGAGCGCGGCTCAGCGCCGCCATGACCTCCGACCAGACACCTGCTGTCGCGGGTTTGAGGCGGACCTCGACGTGGACTCGTAAAAAGCGCTCGGCGAGCTGGCGCAGCGTGATGCTCGTGGGCGCCCTCGGTTCCGCTTGCTTCACAAGCGCGGGAGCGGACGCGGGCGCTTGGCCGGCTCGCTCGTCCAGGACCACGCCTGTGGCGATCTGAGCGAGCAGCAGAGCGGCACGTCGGCGCGCCTCTTCGATAGAGAGATCAGGCCCGAGCTGCCCGATCTTGTGCCGCCGGTCCCTTCCATCGACGCGGTAACGCACCAGCGCGATCTTCCGGCCGGTGGGCAATACCCGCAGGATGAAGCCCGGCATGGCCTCACAGGTGACTTCGTACATCTTCGCGCGAGGCTTGCACCCGCGGGTGAATGCGGCGTTGATCATGACCCCTCCTCCTACCCCCAGATTCTTCGAGACAAATTCGAGACAAACAAGCGGCCCATGGGACCTGTTCCAAAGCGCACATTGTCGCGCATAAGACCGCGCAGGGCGGTTTCACGACAGGTGTATAGTTTTCGTAATGTGATAAGTATGCTGGTTCCAGACCGGGCGGGTGGGCACCCACTGGTCGGCGCGATCGCCCCACACTTCGATGCCTGCGTCGACCTTGAACCCGGTGTCGTTGTTGGTCGAGAAGACGATCTCGGCCTTGGAGAGGATCTACGCCTGTTTGACCGCTCTGGGGCGGGTTTGCCGGGAATTTGCTGATTTTGCCGAATTTTTGCCAACGGAGTGCCGAGCGGCGGCCCGGTCGAGCAGGTCGGCGGCTTCGCGCACGAGTCCGATCTGCTGGGTGTGGATGTACGTCTGGGTGGTCTGGAGCCGGGTGTGACGGGCGACCGCCTGGACGACGTAGACGCTCGCGCCGAGCTTGGCTAGGCGGGTGAGCGCGGTGTGGCGTAGGAGGTGCGGGCCGCTCTCGGGGAGGCCCGCGCGGCGCTGGGCCTCGTTGAGCCAGTAGCGGACGGTGTTGGGCGAGAATGGACGCCACTCGCCGTGGGTCCACTTCGAGCGTCGATAGAGGACCAGTGGTCCGATGGGTTCGCGCTGGCGGTGCTCGTCGAGAGCGCGCCGGAGCGCGGCGGTGAGGGCGATCTTGCCGATCGAACCCTTTGGCGTCTGCTTGGCGCCGCGGTAGGTGTTGTGCTGAATGATCATCGAGCCTTCGGTGAAGTCGATGTCGGACCACTCGAGCGCGCAGATCTCCGAGCAGCGGAGGCCGGCGTCGAGGGCGAGGAGCACCACGAGCTCGCAGCTCGGATCGATGTCGCCGGCGACGTCGAGGAGCGCGACGATCTGATCGTCGGCGAGGACGGCCTTCGGCCGCGCCCTGCCGAGCGAGAACATCTCGACCTCAGGGGCGACATCAATGAGCCGGAGCTTGCGGGCGAAGCGGAGCATCTTGGCCAGCTTGGCCAGGATGAAGTTGCAGGTGCTCGCCTCGTAGCGGTGCCGGAGTCCGGCGCGAAACGAGGAGAGTCGGTCGTCGTCGATCGCAGCGAGCGGCAGGGCGCCGAGCGCCGGACCGATGTAGTTGCGGAAGACCGCCTCGTAGCCGGCCTGGGTGGCGGGCTTCTGGAGGCGCGCATACTCGGGCTCAAAGCGCTGGGCGTAGAGCTCGGCGAGGGTGGTCGCCGGGCGAGGCGCAGGCGCGGGAGCGAGGCGGGAGGGCGCGATGGGGCGCGGGGCGGCGGCTGCCGGGGGGGCAGGCGCGCGCCGGGTGTAAGGGCGCCGCGGGGGCGCGGGTTCGATGGGGGGGGGTGGCGTCGCGGGGCGGCGGGCCTCTCTCTCTCGGTGTTCGTCGTCGTTCACCCGGAAGGCCCGACCAAGGAAGGCGGGCACCTGGCGCTCACCCCATGTTCGGGCCTGAGCCTCGCTCAGGCCCGCAGGGGCGACCAGGCGCTTGCGGATCTCCTCTTGGGTCGCGGGGTGCATAAGGCGGATGTCGACGTGCCAGCGGGTGTGATCGTGGGTGTAGGGTCGAAGGTTGATCTTCATCTGAGCCGGTCCTGCCGACCGGCTGCAATCCCGGAGCCACTCAAGCACAGGATCGCGCAGCCACGCGAGCGCTTTCCCGAGCTTAAAAGGCGGCGGCAACTGCCCGCACTTGACGCGATAGCGCACGGCCTTGGGCGTACAGCCCAGGAGCCGCGCGAGATCCTCGCAGCGTAAGATCTCCTCCACCATCGACCCCTCTCCATCCGCGCCCCCCAGCGGCGCGCGCCAGGCGGTTCCAACTTGCGATGGTAGAGGGTCAGTGAGGCGTCGTCAGCGGGAGAGTTCGCCCAGGGCGGGGGTGAGCAGGGGACGCAGGGCAGGGCGGTGTTGTACTCGGCGATCGCGGCGTTCCACTCGTCGATTGCGTTGTCCGCGGTGAGCAGGCGGCAGGTCTTCACGGCGCTGCGCGAACTTGCGGCTACGTGATCTGGCGCGCGCCGGGGTGAGCGGGCGCGGCGCACGCGCCCTCTACCCGCGGCAGGCAAGCTGGGTTACACCGCCCCCATGCGGATAACGATCACCAAGGGCACCAGCGCCGATCACGTCGCGGTCGAGCGGGCCGATGGCTCGCGCGCGGCTTTCGGCTTTCCCAAGAAGGGCCCCTATCCGCACGACGCCTATCACTTCTTCGTCGAGCGCGAATTGGAGATGCAGACGGGGTTCTGGGGCCTGGTCGCCAGCGGGATGGCGCCCGATGCGGTGCAGGCCATGGCCGCAGCCGGCGGCCACGCCAGCGCCAAGCGCGCGGCCGAGCCTGACCCCGCCATCATCCCGCTGCTCCAGGCCGAGCGGCTGGTCGAATGCTTCGAGGCGGCCAGCTGGGGCGGCGGGGCCGATGATGCGATGATCATGGCCATGGCCGAGCCGGCCTGGGCCAGCTCGCTCGTGCCGCCGCCCGAGGGCGTCCCCGAAAAGCTCGGCGCAATCCGCACTGCGCTGGACGCCTTCCTCTGCCAATGGCGCGACGCGCCCGAGGGCGGGGCGCTGACGCTCGACTGGCCTGACATGATGGGAGACAGACGATGAGCGGTTTCGCCCTGTGGCCGGTATTGGCGGGGGCGGCAGCGTTCTTCGCGGTCGGCGCGCTGCGCAGGTAGAGGTCGTTGATCCCGGTCCCCACCGTCGACCTGAACCCTGAACCATAGACCTGATCCGAAGCCGGAGCCAACAACACGGCTGCTCCTCGGAGTGTAAGCTCGAGGTCGATGCCCAGTGTAATATGCCCTATAACACCTTTACGCAGGCGGGCCGCAATATCAGCACCCTCAATGGTCCGGTCTACTGCGACAATAGTAACTCGAGCCCGGAGTGGCAGGGGGTCGGCTGGTACCCCCCGACCTATTCGTGCAGCACACACGCCCCAGGCTGGCTCCAAGGCGGTCACCCGACCCCGCCGCAGGGTAAGGTCAACCGGACAGTGTGCTTTCATTGGAATAATAACACCTGCAACGAAGAGCGCCTTCACCTCGGGTGGTGCGCGCATCTGACCGGCCGCGTCCGCGACGCGGGTGAGGTTGAGCACGAGTCTCGGCGTGCCCTCGCCTTCTCAAGAGAGGGCGCACCCGCCCAGATCACTGCGGGACGCCGCAGACGCCCACGTTCTCGTATCCGGGAGGCGCCACGCCGTCTTCGAACCAGGGCAAGCAGTCCTGCCCCTCACCCGGGCACGTGAACTCGTTGATGTCGCACCACGGGGTGCAGCAGCCGCCCGCCTGGCAACCGGGCACGTACTCCGGGTTGATGCAGATCAGGCCCGGGTCGCACACGTTCGCGAACTCGCAGGGATCGCCGTACTGGCCCTCCTCGCCCGAAGCATCGAGCGCGCAGATGAAGCTCTCCCCGCCCCAGAGGCAGAGGTCGCCGCCCTCGCAGTTCTGAAGCAGCGGGTCGCAGGTTGGAAAGCAGAGGATCAGCACCCCATTACCTGAGATGTGGCACTGCGTGTTCGGCTCCGAGCACGAGAAGTCCTCCCACGAGCCGTCGCAGAAGCCGATGCAGTAGCCCTCCATCGTCTCGTGGTTGACCCCCCAGCACATCGCGCCGGCCTCGCAGTTGTCGACGCCGCTGACGCCGTTGCCCTCGACCTTACACGGCTCCCCCGGCTTGCCCGGGTTCGCGTCCAGCGGCGAGCACTTCGTCGAGTTCCACGAGCTCCCGCCGTCGTTCGCCCACGGCATACACTTCTGTCCTTCCGGACAGTTATTTTTCCAGAGGTCACACTCGCAGCTCGGGTCCTCGCAGACCGGCTCCGTATCCGTCGGGTCCATCGTGCTCGAGCCCGTCGTCGTCTCCGTCGCCCCCGAGGTCGTCATCACGCCCGACGTCGAGCTCATCCCCTCGGTCCCGCTCGTCCCGCTCGTCCCGCTCGTCCCGGTCACTTCCGTGCTGCCATCGCTGGCGCTCAACTTGCCACCATCGCCGGAGCACCCCGTCACCAGCGCGCCGCTGAACAGCCCCAGAACGAAGAATCGCGTCTTCATACAACACCCCCCGAGTATGTCCGCAGGTTTAGGTCCCATCGGGAAGGTTACCGAACACCCGAAGAGTTGTCGATGCCGGCGACGCCGTTGCCCTCGACCGTGCACGGGTCGCCAGGCTTGGCCGGGTTCGGCGCCTAAGAGGTTCAGATCTTCAAAAACAAGATGGCGACCTCGGCCGCGATCGATCGCCTGATCCACCACTCTGGGCCGCGACCTGGCCCTGACGACAACTACCCCGCTCGCGAGGTCGCCGCGGGCGGGGTGTGCAAGTCCCGCACTGGCACCGAGTCGGACCAGTCTTTGGCGACGCTTTGGCAACGACGCGCGGCGCCACCGTCTATACTGGCCGGAGCATGCCGTGGGTCCGCTCGTCCGCGCTCCTCCCCCTCCCGCTCCTCGCTGGGCTCGCGGCCTGCTTCGTCGACCCCGGCCTCGAAACCGCCACCGCCGAGGCGACCTCCTCCACCTCGGCCGATCCCACCACCACTTCGACCGCCACCGCCACCTCGACCTCGACCTCGACCTCGACCTCGACCTCGACCTCGACCTCGACCTCGACCGCCGGCGACACCGAGACCGGCGAGCCCATCACCTCGACCACCGACCCGCCCGCCGCCTGCGGCGACGGCGTCGTCCAGCCCCCGGAGGCCTGCGACGACGGCCCCGTGAACGCCGCCCACGGCCTCGCCGCGTGCCGCCCCGACTGCCAGCTGCCCGCCTGCGGCGACGGCTCCCTCTACCTCGGCCCCCTCGGCGCGCCCGTTCAGGTCGCTACCGTCAACTTCGCCGGCATGCTCGCCGACGACACGCCGCGCCCGCTCGCCCTCCTCGACTCCGGCCCCGCCGGCGTCGTCTGGGAGAGCGCTGGCGGCGGCGGCATCTTCCTCCAGAACGTGCTCGCCGACGACACCCTCGACGCCCCCCCGCTGCGGATCGACACGACCGCCGGCGACTTCTACCGCGACGCCGTGATCGCCACCGACGACCTGGCCCGCGTCGTCATCGCCTGGGAGACCGGCAGCGCCAGCGACCGCAACATCCGCCTCCGCCGCTACGCCTTCGGCGATGTCGGCGACACCGACCCCGCCGATCGCCTCGCCCACCCCCTGGATCCCGGCGACCAGACCTCCCCCAGCCTCGCCTTCGACGGCGACGGCGCCGTCCTCCTCGCCTACCTCTCCCAGCCCGGCGCCAACCAACCCACCCAGGTCTTCGTCCGTCGGATCCCCCCCGGCGACCCCGCCCTGGCCCCTCCGCCCGTCCAGGTCAGCCTCCACGCCGGCGGCTCCGCCACCCCCCCGATCCTCGCCCGCGCCCCGGACGGCGCCGCCGTCGTCGCCTGGGGCGACCCCGACGGCCCCATCGTCTACCGCCGCCTCGCCGCTGGCGCCCCCCAGGGCCTCGTCGTCGCCAGCGACCTCAGCCCTGGCCGCGGCGGCTCTGTGCTCAGCTCTCTCCCCTTCACCTCCGCCGCTCTCGCCCCCGGCGGCGCCCTCCGCCTCGCCGGCGTCGTCGAGGACAACTCCGGCCTCCACCTCGCCGTCCAGCCCTTCGGCCCCGACGATCAGCCAGCCGCCCCCGTCGTCGTCACCGCCGCCCCCGTCGCCCTCATCCCTTACCTCGACCTCGCCGCCGACGCCGCCGGCAACCTCGCGCTCGCCTGGACCGAGTGCGGCGACCCCAACGAGCAGCTCTCCTCCTGCCAGAACATCCCCGCCCGCACCAAGGCCCGCTGGCTCTACGCCGACCTCACCCCCGCCGGCCCCCCCGCCGACGTCGGCGCCACTACCGCCACACCCAGCGTCGCGGCCGTCCGTATGACCACCGACGGCCAGGTCACCCTCGCCTACCGCGAGGTCGCCCAGATCTACCTCCGCCGCGCCGTCCTCGACTGCCCCTAAGAGCAGGTCTCCAGGTCTCCGCCTCCGACTGGGTCCAAGGTCGGCGCCCACATCAGGAGGAAGGGCGCAGGGATCGCGACGCGTCAGCCGCCGACGAGGATCTGCCTGCGGCCGAAGCGATCCGACCAGCGGCCGGCCCTCGCTCGCGCCGCGGAAGAGCACGCCGTGCGGCATGACGATCGCCGCGCGGCCGTTCTTTGCTAGCGTCGCGACCATGTGCTGCACGAACGCGAGGTCGCCCTTGCCCGTCGCTACGGCCTGTCTTGTGACCAACCCGGCGTATCAAGGAGATGACGGCGCGACGAGCGATGCATCTTCGGGGGCGCCATCGACGGGGGGAAGCGAGGCGGGCACAACCAGCGTGGACGAGACGACGACGAGCGAGGGGGCGACGAGCGCGGGGACGACGAGCGCGGGGGCGCTGAAGAGGATCGCCGAGGCGCCGCGCGGCGGGATGGCGCTCGAACGATGAGCTCTAAGGCGAGCTGGCCTCTGCGGAGGCCGACGTTCAGGCGCGCCAGTTCGGGTGAGGAGCTCAGGGCTCCGATGAGGTCACCCTCAACCGAAGCTCGCCCGGAGCCTCCGTGGTCCCCACGAAGGTCGCGTAGTAGCGCCCTGCTGGCAGGAGGAGGCTGCGCTGCGTATTCGTCTCGATCCGGTGGTCCAGCGGATCCCAGCACGAGGCACAGCGTGTGATCCTCACGCCCACCCCGACGTCTTCCTCGCTCTCCACAGCGACATCATAGGTGCCCTCTTGCGCGACATCGAAGGCTCGGAACGCGCCGATCTGGAGCGAGGTCCCGGAAGGGCCAAAGACCTCCGGAGCGTCGCACTGAACATCGACGGTGAGGTCCAAGGTGTCGCCTTGCCACTCGATCAGAGGTGAGTCGCACTCGAGCAGCGCGATCCGGTTGTTCCACTCGGAGCAGGCTGGGTAGCTCTCAAACGCTAGCACGGCCTCGCTCAAAGGCTCGCCGAAGTGCTCGGTGAACGCCGCTTCGTAGTCTACCCGCCGCTCGTCGTACTTCGTCGCGCGCATGAAGGCGCCGACGGCCGCGAGTTCGTGGCGCTCGATCAGGAAGCGGACGAAGCGGCCCATCGTGAAGTAGTGGGGCTTGCTGAACTGGAAGCCGTCGAGCACCTCCGCCAGCGGCGCTTGCTCTTGCGCGAGCTCGAGGCCGTTGTTGAAGGCCTCCGCGACCCCCTCGACGAACGATGCGGGCCCTCCCCAGCCGGCCACCCGTGTGACGGCATGCGTAAGTTCGTGATGGCTCACCGGCCAGATGGAGATCACCGCGTCGTGTCGCGCGCAGCCGGAGGCGTCCTCGATGACGCAAAATTCGCCCAAACGCGACTGCTCCACGTAGACGAAGAGCACCGGCTCGTCGAGCCTCACGCCGACCAACTCGGCGAGCGCAGCGACGAATCGATCTTGCAGGTGAAAGCTGCCCTCGCAGATCAGATCGTCCCGGTCGGTCGCGTAGACGAGGTGCTCGCCGCTCCAGATCTCAGGCGGAAAATCCGGCGCACACGCGAGGAGCGTGAGCGCGAGGATCCTTGTCGGGGCCCTGTACAACCGCCTGAGTCTGCACCAGGGCTGGTTGGCTGGCCAGATCGCGATCTTGGCGCTCACCTCAGTCTACCGCTTGGCAGGCGCCAGACGCATCCGCGAGCTTCAACTCCAGCGGCCAGGAGAGGATCTCCAGGCTCTCGATCACGATCTGACCGTGGTCGATCGATCCTGTCACATCGCCCTGCACGGTGAACTCGACGCTCAGCACCTCGCCCGGGGTAGCGCGGCTGCTACGGAGCAAGATGAAAGAATTGAAAACCAACGAGGCCGCTGCGGCGGCGGCGGGGATGTGTGTTCGGACGGCGCGCAAGTCCCTCACTGGCAGAAGTAATTGTCGCTGAGTGGAAAGCCTAATTGACGCTGATCAGCTAGCCGTCGAAGAAGAAGGCCGCTCCGGCGTCGAGGAGGAGCGAGGAGGCGGCGGTCCAGCCGATGAGGGCGCCTTGGGCGCGGACCATCTCGAGGACCGCCTCTTTGTACTCCGGGAAGTAGCTCGCCGTGCAATCCTCTAACAAGAGGCAGTCGAAGCCGCGGTCGTTGGCCTCGCGCATCGTGCTCTGGACGCAGACCTCTGTGGTCACGCCGGTCAGGATGAGCTGGGTGATCGCGCGGGCGTGTAGGTCGTGCTCGAGGGTGGTGCGGTAGAAGGCGCCCTTGCCGGGTTTATTGTATACAGGCTCGTCGGCGACGGGGCGGCAGGCGTCGATGAAGCCGGTGCCAGGCTCGCCGCGGATGAGGATCCGCCCCATAGGGCCGTGTTCGCCGATCCGCAGGCCGCTGGGCGCGCGGTATCGTTTGGCCGGATGGCAGTCGCTGAGGTCCGCTAGGTGGCTCTCTTGGGTGTGTAGGACCGGCAGCCCCCAGGCGCGCCAGGCGGCGAGTAGACGGCTGATCGGCTCGACGGCCGCTGCCAGGAGGCTGACGTCGTTGCCGAGCTGTTCGCCGAAGCCGCCGGCCTCGAGGAAATCTCGCTGCATGTCGATGACGAGCAGGGCGCTATGGTCGAGATCCCAGGCGAATTGGAAGGGGCGGGCGCCATGAATCGGGATCGTGCGGGCGCCGGCTCGGGTGCGGATCAGCGGGGTCATCGTCGATCGAGGGTCTGATCGATGACGGTCGCTGTCAACGGATCGGCGCGGCTCTCTGTGTGAGGGTTACTGTCCTGAATCATGGACATAGTCGCAGCTTAGGCTGTCCATTATTATGGACGGTATGCGAGTCAACTACAGTAGATAATCTCCGTCGACTCTGGCCCGAGGCTGGGCTCGTGGGGCGCGGTCAGCGCGGGCTAGAGCGGGCCGGTCGGCATTCGGCAAGCAGCACAAGGACTCCAACCTGTGACTCTCACCCGCGCCGGCGCTCAGCCGCCGCTGGCAGGTCGCGCCAGCGCTCCAGCGCCGCCGGATCGATCGGGTCTTCGCCGCGTGCGAAGCGCTCGAGGTCCTCGAGGCTGTCAGCGCCCCAGAAGAGCTCGCCGTCGGCGAAGATCGTCGGCACTCCGAATACGCCGCGGGCGATCGCCGCGTCGGTGCTCGCCCGGATCGTCGCCTTCGCGGCTGGCGCTCCGGCAGCGGCGATCAACGGCGCCGGATCGACGCCAGCGCCCGCGAGGGCCCGCTTGACCGCGGCCTCGTCCGCGATCCCGCCGCCGCCGCCCCAGGTCGCCCGGAAGAAGGCGTCGATGATCCGCAGGCGCGTGCCTCCATCGAGCGGTAGGCCGGCGATCCGCAGGGCGAGCAGAGGGTTGAAAGGGTGGGCCGGCGGGGGCGTGACGACGATCCCCCGCTCAGCCGCCCGCCGCAGCACCTGCTTGAAGATGTACGCCCGCTTCGGCGGGATCTCGGCCGGGCCGAGGTGGCCGTAGTGCCCGAGGAGCGCGGCGAAGAGGACCGGGATCGGCTCGATCCGCCGCCCAAGACGGGCCGCGAGCTCGGGGAGGCGCTCCCACGCCAGGTAGGCGAAGGGCGAGATGAAGTCGAAGTAGAGCTCGAGGGTCGCGTCGGCCATCGTCCCGCCGATGATAGCAGGCGGCGAAGGGATACCCGGCGCCTGGCTCGATCACGTCCGGGGCGCAGGCGTCGAGGGGGCGTGACTCTGCTCGCCTTCGGGCCGCTGATCTGACCCAAAATCTGTCCTTTAGGTCATGTGAAGGGCGAGTTGAAGTCGAGATCGCCTCGAAGCGATCCCAGAACGCCGACAGCGTCGGGACCTTCGGCTCGCCGCGGCCGCGCGCTCGCTCGGTGTCGCGCGCCCGCACGGGCTTGATGGCCGGGGGCGGGCTCGGTCGTTGGGTTAGAGGGGATGGGTTTGTGGCAACGGGCCTCAGGCTTCACGGCTGGAGGAGAGGAAGTGGTGCTGGCCATCGTGGCGGCGCGCCGCTCGGCGCAGTCGCGATAACCCGCAACACGCGCGGATCCAGCGCTCCGGCGGCGCCTCTGAGGTTCAACGAGCTCGCGCCTGCGCACCCAACCACCGCTCCGCCTCCTCGAGCTGACGAGCCACCGGCGCCCCCGCAGCCGCCAACGACGCCAGACCCGCCGAAATCAGCGCCCGAGCCCGCCCCGGCTCGGTCGCCCACAGCGCCTGCGCCAGCGTCACCTCCACCTGCCCGCGATCCCCCGGATCGACCACGACACCCTCGCCGCTCATATTCTTCAGCGCTGCTTCCAGCCGCGTCACCGCCGCCGCCTGCTCGCCCCGCGCCAGCGCCACCCTACCCAGGCCCAGCAGCGACAAGCTCAGATCCGGGTGCTCCGCCCCTAGCGCCGCGCTACGGATCGTCACGGAGCGTGAATACGCCGCCTCGGCCTCCGCCAACGCCCCCACCGCTAGCGCACGGTCCCCCATAAACGCCAGCGTGCCTCCCAGAGCCGGGTGTTCGGGCCCCAGGCTCGCCTCCAAGATCCGCAGCGCCGCCGCCAGCTCTGGCGCCGCCGCCTCGTACGCGCCCGCCATCACATACATCCCCCCTAGATTCTGGCGCAGCAGGCCCACGTTCGGGTGCTCGGGCCCGCTCGCCCCGCTCAGGATCTGCACGCAGCGCTGCAGCGCCGCGATCGCCTCGTCATAACGCGCCTGCCTCTCCAGCACCAACGCCAAGGTGCTCAGCGGCGACGCCAGGTCTGGGTGCGCCGCCCCGCGCAGTCGCGACGCCAGCGCCACCGCCTCCACCAGCGGCGCCTCTGCGGCCGCATAGCGCCCGCCTCGCACCCGCGCTGCCCCCAGCGCCGTCAGCCGATCCACGAGTCGTAGCTCCTCCGCCGCGCCGCCCGCGCGCGCCAGCTCAACCCCCTCCGCCGCCAGCGCCTCCGCCTCTTCATTGCGACCCGCCGCCAGCGCCACCGTCGCCAGCGCCCGCGCCACATCGCCCCGATCGCGCCTCCGATCCCCCCGCCGCCGCACCAGCGCCTTCGCGTGCTCGCTCCACAGCCCCGCCTCCTCCGCGCGCATCAACTTAAAACCAACCACGTGGATCAATCGCCGCGACGCATCGAGCGCCGCGCCGTCGTCCCCCGCCGCCACCGCGCGCCACAGCGCCGCTTGAAATGTCTGCGCCGCCTGCTCATGCGCCCCTCCTTCCACCTCTGCCGCCCCGCGCGCCAACCACACCTCCACGATCAACGGCTCATACCCGAGCGCCTCCGCCTCCGCCGCCAGCGGCCCGAGCAGCGCCAGCGCCTCCTGATCCTTGCCTGCGTTCATTCGCGCCTTCGCCGCCGATAATCGCCCCTGCAACGCCTCTACCGCCGCGCTCTGCGCGGCAGCCGGCGCAGGCGGCCCCTCGCGAAGCCCCTCTAGATCTTCACACGCCGCCAGATCGGGCAGCGCCGCCGCCGCATCCACCGCTCGAACCACCACCGCGTTATCTGCCACCTCTAACAAGTCCACCAGGCTGTCCAGCGCCTCCAGCCGCCGCCCCAAGCAGCCCATTTTCAGATCCATCGCCGCCTCGGAAGACTCTCCGCGGATCCGCGTCGCCGCGCAGGTCTCCGTGTACGCCGCCGTCCACGCCCCCGCGTAGGCCTCCAGGCGCCCCGCGGTCAGCGCCCACGAGCTGCCCGCAAAGGGCGCCCCTGTCGCCGCAAAGGCCCGCTCCGCCGCCGCCGCCCTGCCCTCATTCCACGCTGTCGCCGCTCTCGCCGCGCCTCCTGTACAGATCTGCGCGGTCGGACCTCGCAGCCCGATCCCCAGCGCCAGAGCCGACGCCGCGACCGCGCCGCCCACCCCCACCGCCGCTCGGACCCGCCGCCCTCGCCCCGCCGCGATCGCCGCCAGCAGCGCCTCCATGCTCGTGAATCGTTGGTCTCGCTCCGGGTGCATGCCCCGGATCGCGGCCGCATACAGCCACCTCGGCGCCTTCGACCCCGCCGGAGCCGGCCGCCGCGGCCCACTCGCCGCCGCCGCCATCTCCTCATAGGTTCGCCCTTCGTAGGGTCGTTGGCGATACAGCGCCTCATAAAGCGCCACCGAGAACGAATAGAGATCGGTACGCGCGTCCACCGACGCCCCTGCGTGCTGCTCGGGGCTCATATACCCCGGCGTGCCCATCACCGCTCCAACCCCAGTCAATCGATCGAGCAGCGCCGACCCCCCGCGGCTCATCACCTCCTCCGCCTCCTGCGCCCCTCCGCGCGTCTCCTCCTCGTCCAGCCGCGCCAGCCCGAAGTCTGCCACCTGCGCGCGAAGTCGCCCGCTCCCTGTCTCCCGTGACAGCAGCACGTTCTCCCCTTTGAAGTCGCGGTGGATCAGCCCCACCGCGTGCGCCGCCGCCAACCCCGCCGCCGCCTGTACGAACACATCGAGCACCTCCTGCCAAGGCCGCGGCGCCGCCGCTAGCCACGCTGCGAGGTCCTGGCCCTCTACATAATCCATCGCCACGAAGACCTGATCGCCCACGATCCCGACATCAAACACCGACACAACGTTCGGGTGTGAGAGCTTCGCCATCGCCTGCGCCTCTCGCAGCAGCCGCGCCTGCGCCTCCGCCGTCGACCGCCCGCGCAGAACCTTGATCGCCACCTTGCGGTCCAGATCCGGGTCATACGCCTTGTACACCACCCCCATGCCGCCCGCGCCGAGGCGCCCCAACGCCACATACCGCCCGATCGCCCTCAGCTCCTGGGTCCCCTCCGCCGACGGCGAGCTCGCCGCCATCACCCGCGCCAGCAGCCCCTTCATCGCCCCGGAGACGGAGCCCTCGCCTCCGCTCGCCCGTGTCTCGCGATCCGCGCGGTCCTGCATCGACCCGCCGCCCTCATTCACTCGAGTCTCGTGCATCGACCCGCCGCCCTCATTCACCCGAGTCTCGTGCATCGACCCGTCGCCCTCATTCACCCGAGTCTCCTGCATCGACCCGCCGCCCTCATTCACCCGAGTCTCGTGCATCGACCCGCCGCCCTCATTCACCCGAGTCTCCTGCATCGACCTCCCCTTCCTAGCCGCGCTCGCCGTCGCGCGGCCGCAACGAGCCCGCCGACCCTCCGCCGTGATCGACCGCCGCGCCGCTTGGCCGCGCCGAAGCCGGGCAGAGCGCGAGGGCTGAGGATCTCACCGCGGGGCGCATCGGCGCCAGCATACCCAAAGACTCGCCACCACGCTCGCCCTCGAAACCGCCCGCCGCCGGCCGAGCCCGCGTCTACCGGGACCCGAGCCGCGCGCGAGATCGTCGCGACCTCCCGGCCTCGCCCCGTGGGAGAATCGGCGCGCCATGCCTGAGATCTTCCGCTCCAAGATACGCCCCGTCGCTCGCCCCAAGGCGCCCACCCATGAATTCGTCCGACTACAAACGGACGCCGCCATCCAGCGCGTCGCCGGCCCCGACGAGGCGACCCTCGCCGCGACCCTCACCGAGGCCAGCGGGCGGATCGCCGCGTTGGACGCCGCCCGCGCCGCCCGTCTCCACGAGATCGGTCACGCGCTCGGGCTGCCGCCGATCACCGAGCGTCGCGCGCCCGCCCTGGAGGCCGCGGGCGACACCGTCTCGATCTCCGTCGAGCGCAGCGACGTCAAGTACTGGCTCTTCGGCGCCGAAGTGGTCCGTAACCTCGACGGAGCCAGCTCCTTCTTCACCCTCTACACCGCCGACGCCGCCGCTGTCTTTTGGGTCAAGTGCCGCTCCGAGGGCGGCGCTGGCGTCTACCTCGCCGAGATCCACACCGACAGCCCCGGCGTCTCCGCCGCGATCGGAGTCAGGGGTCATAGCGGCGCCAACCAGTCGATGTTCGCGACCCCCGGGACCCACTGCTTGCGCGCCGTCTTCGACCAGCCGTCCACCACCGGCTTCGACCTCTCGATCCGGCCGCAAGGATCCCCGCTGCGGATCTTCCGCGTCGACATCACCCGGCTGAGCTGAAGCCCCTTCGCCCGGGCGCGCGCGATCCCGCTCCGCGCGCGCCCTTCGCTGCGGCTCCTTGCCATGTCGGTCTGGGTGGCGTTCGGGTGGGGGTGGGGGCGGCTACCGCTTCCAGCAGCGGGCGACGAGCGTGTTCACGTCGACGCCGGGCAATCAGCGCTGCTTCGGCGACGAGTGAGCGACGGCGCGGGCCTGTCTGGGAGGACAGGCCCGTCGTGAAGGCGCCGGCTAACGGACGGCGGCGAGCAGGGCCAGCCCTCCGCCCTCCGTGGTGCTGCACGCGGCGGTGGCCGTCCAGGCGCCGAGGCCGGTGTTGACCTTATAAGACCCGTCGCCGTCGGCGACCCCGTTGGAGTAGCTGTAGAGGTAGAGGCGGGTGCAGCCGCAGTTGAGGTGGAAGTACTGGCTGCTGTGGTGGTCGACGCCCTCGACGGAGTCGCCGCAGCCGGTGGCTCCGTCGGCCATGGAGACGTTGAAGTCGCCGCCGCCGTTGTTTTGATAATTGGCATAACCTATGAACCCGGGGGCAGAGGCGCCGTCGTTGGCGGTGATGGTGACGGGCCAGTGGCGGTGCTGGTTGGCCATGGTGAGGCCGCCGTCGAAGAGGGCGTGGTCGACGCGGATCCAGGCGTTGCCGAGCTGCCGGCGGATGAGACCTTCGGTGGCGACCTCGGCGATCGCGGCCTTACGCGCGCGGGTGATGTTGAAGGGCTGATAGGCGAGGGCGTTGCCGGCGACCTCGGTGTTGCCGGTGAGCGGCTGCTGGTTGTCGCCGCCGTTGGTCGCCCAGAGGATGGTCCAGCCGCCGCCCGCGGTCTCCATGTCGCAGTAGGCGGCGAAGGGGGCGTCGAGGCCGGCGTCGATGGTGTAGGGGCCTGAGGCGGCGAGCGGCTTGGCGGTCTTGATCTGCTTGCAGGTGTCGAAGATCTGGCAGGTACCGGCGATGCAGGCGTCGCTGACGCAGTCGCTGTTCGCGGCGCACTTGAGCGCGAGCGCGCACTTGGGGCACTCGGGGCCGCCGCAGTCCTTGTCGGACTCGGCGCCGCTGTGCAGGCCGTCGCTGCAGGTGGGCAGCTCGCACTGGCTGGTGCAGCCGTCGAGGTCGCTCTGGTTGCCGTCGTCGCAGGGCTCGACGCCCTCGTGTACGTGGCCGTCGCCGCAGCTCGCGCTCTCGCAGGTGTCGATGCAGGCGTCGGTGTTGTCGGCGTTCTGGTCGTCGCAGTCCTCGAAGCCGTCGTGGACGAAGCCGTCGCCGCAGCTCGCGAGCTCGCAGGTGTCGAGGCAGGCGTCGTTGTTGTCGGTGTTGCCGTCGTCGCAGAGCTCGACGCCCTCGTGGACGAAGCCGTCGCCGCAGGCGGCGAGCTTGCAGGTGTCGAGGCAGGCGTCGCTGCTGTCTTGGTTGCCGTCATCGCACTCTTCGCCGGGATCGACGACGCCGTCGCCGCAGGTGGGCTGGGCGGCGGTGTCGCTCTCGGTCGATTCGGCGGCGCTGGTGCTCGAGGTGGTGGTGTCGGGATCGCCGGTGGTCGAGTCCGTCGCGCCGTCGGTGGTCGAGGCGTCGTCGGTGGTCGAGGCGCCGCTGGTGGTCGGCGCGGTGGTGGTGCCGGCCGTGTTGCCGAAGGTGGTGGTGGCGTCGTCCCCCCCGCAGGCGGCGAGCAGGGCCGCGGTGAGGATGAGGCTGCGCGCGCGTGAGGTGGTCATTCGTTCGATGATCTGCATGTTGTAACGAGCTCCCTGCCGCTGATCCCAGGCCAGGCGGGGATTGTGGCACGCGGCGCGCTTGGCCGGGCTTCGCACGCGCGCGCGTGAGAGCGCGCGTGGGCCCCGCGCGGGCGCGGATCGCTTCAAGGCGGGTGAGATCGCCCTCGAGGTGGGGGCGGCCGCCGTGCTCGGGTTGCCGGCTGAACCAGTGCGCGCCTGGGTCGGTCGATCGGCTGATGAAGACGGCTCGGCCCGGGAGTTGAGGGCGTGCACGCTGACAGCCTGCGGAGGGGCGCCGCCGCCCTTGCCCCCGCCGATCGCGTCGGCCATCGAGGTCGTCGACGAGCGCGGCTACCTCGTCACGCGCGACGAATGGCTCTCGCACCGAACGACGTGAAGGACGCCATCGTCGTTCGTCACCAGCAACAGCGCGCCGGGATACGCCGCGAGCGCGGCCTCGAGGCGCTCGATCGACGGCAGATCCAGGTGGTTGGTCGGACCAACACGACGAGGTTGCCGAGCAGGATCGTCATGGGCAGTCCTGGACGGCGAGGTCCATGGTCTCCAGGTGCTCCTTGGCGGGCACCCAGGGCTCATCTTGAGGGAACTCGAGATCGAGGTTCAGGGAGATGATCTTGGGGCAGAACTCGTTGGGAGCGAGCTGCCAGGTGATCGTGCCAGAGCCGGCGATCGCGGCGACGCCGAGGTCGCCAGGCGTGCCCTCGAGGCAACCATCGAGGCCCACGGCGATGCCGGCGTTCTGCGGGCCCCACATCTCGGGGACGTCGATCGCAAGCGCAGGGTCGCCGTCGGTCGGGCGCGCGAGGTGCAAGGTGGTGCAGCGGTCGTTCTTGAGGTCGGACTTGTGGATCAGGATGTGATCGAGGCCGCCGGCGAAGAAAAAGGCGACGTACTCGTCGCCTGGGGGGCTGGTGTCGCTCTCGCCGGTGTCCGACGGGCCGATGGTGGTGGCGTCGGTGGTGGTGCTCTCGGTGGAGATGCCGGTGTCGTCGCTCGTTGAGGTGGAGGGGGTGGTGTCGCTCGAGAGCGGGCTGGTCGGGACGTCGCCGGTGTCGGTCGGGTCGGCGGTGGTCTCGGGGGCGGTGGTGGTGCTGGCGGTGGTGCCCGGATCGGTGGTGAGCTCGGATTGGCCGGGGCCGCAGGCGGTGAGGAGGAGGAAGATTAAGCAAAGGCGGGTCATGAGCCCGGGTGTACGCCGCGCGGGAGGGAATTGTCCATCACGGGCAGACGCAGCGGATCTTGTCGCCACCGGGAGCCTGGCCGGTCTTGCCGCAGTCGAGGTCGTAGCGGGCGCTGGTACATTGTTGGCCGCCCTTCGGGTCGGGAGAGCAGGCGGAGTACATCTCGACGCAGCCGAAGGTGGGGTCGCCGATCGGGTGGATGTCGCGGTGGCCGGCGAGCGGGCGAGCGGGGCTGCAGGGGTGATCGAGGAATTCGCAGACCTTGCGGGTCTACAGGAGTTGGATGAACCTCCCCGACCGCACGATGCAGAACGAACCGCAAAGTCAGCCCCGCCGGCTTCCTCGGCGGAAGCTCGTCATCCAACAGACACCGACCCAGGAGCTCGGAGAAGGCGACTGGGCGGAGCTGCTCCCCTTCTTCCGCGCGACCTACGAGATCGACACGGACGGGCTCAAGGCCAGCGTCCTGAACCGGACGCACCTCATTCGGGTCCGCGAGCGTGCGAGCGGGCGCCTGGTCGGGACCACGGCCTTCGGAGTGGCCCCGGTGACGATACCAAACGGGGAGTCGGCGCGCGTCTTCTACGCCGGCGACGTGCTGCTCCTCCCGAACCTGCGGGGCTCCGGGCTGGTGCAGGAGATGGCCGCCCGCGTCGTGCTCGCCGAACTGCTCAGGCACCCCTTCACCACCCATTACGGCTTCGGCGTCGCACTGACTCATTACGCGTACCTGGGGGTCGTACGCTCGTTCGCCGACGCGTGGCCGCGTCGTGGGCGAGAGACGCCGCCGGAGATCCGCTTCGTCATGGATACCGTCGGACGAATGGCCTACTCCCAGACCTGGCGCTCAGCCGATGAATCGGTCGCGGTCGGACGACGCGGCCGCGGACGAGACCTCGTGATCTCGGAGGAGATGATGGGCTCTCCTAACACATTCATGGGTTAAAGAGGCATCACATGAGGCCAAGGAATGGAGAGACCGCCACAGCAGAGCAGCAGCATAGCGGCGAAGCTGGAGAGACGTTTGAAGCCGTAGGCGCGGGAGGTGACGACGCGGGCTTTGCGGTTGAAGCCTTCGGTGATCGCGTTGGTGACGCCGACAGTGATGTAGGCGGTGATCCCGTCGAAGTGCGCAGCGATCGTCTCAGCGGCCTTGACAAGCGGGGGCAAGCCTTCGGCCTCGACCCAGCGCAGCCAGCCTGTGAGGTCGCTGTGGATCGACTCTGGAGATGCGGTGTCGAAGATCGCCGCGAGGGACTCCTTCATAAGGTAGGCGCGGTAGAGCGGCTGGTTCTCCTTCTCGAGCTCTGTGAGCTTGTTGCGAGCGACGGCGTCGAGCTTCCAGGGCGAGCGCTGGAGCGCGAAGCGGGTCCCCTTGAGGGCGCGCTTCTCGGGCGGGTCGCGGAGTTCAGCGACCATACCGCGGCGGATCTCGTCGAGCGCGTCGTGTACCAAGCGCTGGACGTGGAAGCGATCGAAGACGACGCGGACGTGGGGCGCCCGCTCGCGCAGCGCCTTCTTGAAGGCTCCCGACATGTCGATCGACGCGACCTTCAGCGCAGCCGTCCCAGCGGGCCCCAGGGCCTCAGAAGAAGCCGTCGAGCGCGGCGGCGTCCTTGCCCTCGGCGACCCAGACCACGCGGCGTGTGTCGAGGTCGACGACGACGGTGACGTAGCGGTGGTGCTTGCGGTAAGAGAGCTCATCGATGCCGATCCGACGGAGCCCGCGGAGGCGCTCGCTGGGGTCTCCTCCGTAGCGCTTGACCACCCGCTCGATCACGCGGCCGACCGTCAGCCAGGCGATCCGCAAGAGCCGCGCGACGGTCGTTTTATCTGTCTTTTGGGCCATCAAAGCGATCAAGTCCTCGAAGCCCTTCGTGAAGCCCGTGTCGTGCTCCGCCCAGGGAACCTGCTCGACCTTGACGCCGCACGACGAACACTCGACGCGGCGGATCGAGTAACGCAGCTCGCACTCGACCCCCCCGACGTCGAGGTGCCGCCACCGACGCACCCTCTGATCACGGATCGGCCCCGTGGCCCCGCAGGTCGAGCAGCGGCCCTTCGTCCAGCTCGGCGCGACGTCGATGACAAGCCTGTCCTCCTCGAACTCAGCACCGAGGACACGGACCTGCTCCATTCCCAAAAGGCGTCGTAGAAACGTGGTGATGCGCACGCCCAGATGCTCGATCCCGCGCGGCCCTTGTGCCAGTAAAAACTGGCCCCAAGAGATGTGCGCGAACGCAGCCACGACCTGTTTGCCAGACAACCGAGATTTCACGCGGCAGAACACATCCTTGGGGTCCATCCTGGATCCACGAACATGTTAGAAGAGCCAGATGATGCAGGATCCGGACGTGCGCTTCTTCGTCGAGAGGAACCCGGGCTACTCCCAGGGTGTGGCACTGCCCTTCCTGGTCAAGATCGACGCCAGGAACCTCGCAGCGCTGAGCTGGCGCTCGCTCCGCAAGCTCGTCCGCGGTTGATCTGGGCTGCCCGGGCGGCGATTGCAGAAGACCTCCACACACTGGTACATGGAGGGGCGTCGCCCGTGCCATGACCCTCACCGACCGCCAGCCGTGACCATCCGCGGCGCCTCTGCGCTACCACGTAGCCGCCCGCCCGACCAGCCCGAACCAGCTCCGCGGTCGCCCTGTCCTATCTGGTCGCAGATACCCAAGGCGGCCAACAGCTGACCTTCCCGAAATCTGCTTGCGTATATGGCGCATCCGGGTAAAATCCGGGTGCTTTCTTCATGACCGGACCCCTTCGATGACGCTCGCCTATGTGATGAACAGGCTAGACCGCCGCGCCAATGACCGGCCGAATGCCGCCTGGCTGGCGGAACTCCGGCAGCGCCCCGATGCGAAGCTGGTCCGTATCGCAGGCGATGCCACCCTTCTCGACGGTGGCCGCCTCGCGACATGGCCGGGGCCCTTGCCGGAGCTGACCGTCTTCCTGGGCCTCGATTCGGCGGGCGCGCCATGGTTCGCCTGCAAGGCGGAGCGGGCGGAGGGGTTCCGGGACCTGAGGAGCCTGGCGCTCGAGGAGGCGCTGCCCCCGGAGGAGCTGGGTCTGCTCGCGCAGGCGCGCTCGCTGATCCAGTGGCACGAGCGGCGGAACTTCTGCTCGAACTGCGCCGCCCGGCTGGAGATCGCAGATGCTGGATACCGCCGCCATTGCCCGTCCTGCGGCATGGACCATTTTCCGCGCACCGACCCCGTCGCCATCATGGTGGTGCGGCACGAGGACAGCATCCTGCTCGGCCGGCAGAAGGCCTGGAAGCCGGGCATGTATTCCGCGCTCGCGGGCTTCGTCGAGCCGGGCGAGACGATCGAGGATGCGGCGCGCCGCGAGGTGTTCGAGGAGGCGGGCGTGCGCGTGGGCGAGGTCCGCTACGTGACGAGCCAGCCCTGGCCTTTTCTTTCGAACCTCATGATCGGCTTAATCGGCGAGGCCATCACCCGCGAGATCGTGCTCGACGAGAACGAACTCGAGGAGGCGCGCTGGTTCAGCGCGCGGGAGGCGCGCGCGATGATCGACCGCACGCACCCGGACGGGCTCTACGCGGCGAACCCCTATGCCATCGCGCATGAACTGGTGCGGGTGGCGCTGGAGGGTTGAGGGTCCGAGGCTCCAACTGGGATGGTAGAGCGGCCACGCGGCCGTGTCAGCGGGAGAGTTCGCGCGAGCCCGGCGCCGCGCGCTCCTGTTCATCGGCGTCGCGAGGCGCGGAGACGGTGGACTCTCAGGCCCCGGTCGGCGCTTCAAGGCGGTCGAGCTCGGCGGCGAGGGCCTCCGACTCCGCGATCAGCGCGCCATAACCGGCGATATCGCCGCGTCGCTGCGCGTCGCGCGCCTCCTCGAGTTTCTGGGCATGGGCTTTTTTTAGCGCCTTGGTGGGGTCTCGCTTGAAGAGTCCGAACATCAGGTGTTCTCCTGCCACGGGTCGGGGGAGCGAGCAACCTGCCGTCTGCCGGGCCTCCCTTGACTGGTGCCGCCAAGCTGCGCGCGCGCGTTGTCCCGACCAACGACCGCTACATTATCGATATGAACTAGCCCACTCCTGAGGATGAGCCCAGTTAGCTCGCCAGTCGCGCCAAAACGCGCTCGACGTCGTAGATCAGCGTCCAGAAGCATGGGGCAGAGGGTAGCCGCGCCGTCGCCGCGCGTGATAGCCTCGCTGTGTGGACTCGTCCCAGATCATCATCACGTCGGTGGTTTCGTCGCTGCTCCTCGTGGGGACGGTCCTCTTCGCGACCGTCTATGCGCAGAAGCGCGCTCGTGACCGCAGGATCCTCACCTGGCGCGGGCTCGCCGCCCGCTTCGGCGGCAGCGTCGAGGTCGGGCCGGGCCTGCTGAAGCAGGAGCTCGATCGCCTGGTCGTGCCGATCGATGGCTTCACCGTCAGCCTCGACGTCTACGTGGTCCGACACGGGAAGAACAGCACGGTCTATCAACGCGCGGCGACGCTGACGCCGGTGAGCTGGAGCCGGTGCGCCGAGATCTACAAAGAGACCCCGCTCTTCTCCGCCATCGGCAAGGCCTTTGGCGGCCAAGACGTCCAGATCGGCGACGCGGACTTTGACAGCGCCTTTATCATTAAATGCAGTGACCAGGAATGGTTGCAGCGCGGGCTCAGCCGCAGCACCCGGGTCGCTCACGTCGCCGCCCCTGAGCACCGCCTCGCGATCACTGCGCACAGCCTGCCGGCCCTCAAGAACACGCGCCCAGCGGCGCCCGCCGATCTCGCTGAGGAGCTGCGACGCCGCGTGCCCGCGGCCGACGGCGTACTGAGCCTCACCCGCGTCGGCGCCACCGCGGACGAGGCCAGGACCCTCACCCAGCTCCGCCTCGTCGCGGCCTACGCCCGCGACTTGCTGACCTCGCCTGAGAGCCGATGACCACGCGCCAACGTCCGGCGCCCCGTGGTAGACAGGGGGCGTCATGACGATGGATGAGCGCAAGCAGACGACGAAGCAGAGCTGGAACCGGGCGACGCGCAACCACAACAGCCACAAGGGGGATCAAGCGGCGCTCCTCCGCGGCGGCGCCGACACGCTCTTTCCCGAAGAGCTGGAGCTGCTCGGGGAGCTGTCCGGGCGGCGCCTGGTGCACCTGCAGTGCAACGCGGGGCAGGACACGCTCTGCCTGGCGCGGCGCGGCGCCGTGGCCACGGGGGTCGATCTGTCCGACGAGGCCATCGGCTTCGCCCGGGGGCTGTCGGCGCAGAGCGGCATCCCGGCGACCTTCGTGGAGGCAGAGATCATCGAGTGGACCGACGAGACGGAGGAGCGCTTCGATCTGGCCTTCGCGAGCTACGGGGTGATCGGCTGGCACGAGGATCCGGCGGCGTGGATGCGGGGGGCGGCGCGGGTGCTGCGGCCCGGGGGGAGCCTGGTGTACGTGGAGTTTCACCCGCTCGTGTGGACCTACGGGGCGAAGCTCGATCTGGGGGGCGACGACTACTTCAAGCGCGGGCCCTTCGTCGAGCCCGTCGGCGACTACGTGGCGGAGTCGGGGACGGGGCTGACGGCGGCGCCCGGGGCGGCGCAAGAGAACGACATCCCCTCGTACAGCTACCAGCATACGCTGGCGGAGATCGTCCAGGCGGCGATCGACGCGGGGCTGCGCCTGGAGGTGCTGCGCGAGTACCCCTACAGCAACGGCTTTCGCCCCTCGGCGGCGCTGGTGGCGGGCGAGGGGCGGCGCTGGCAGTGGCCCGAGGGGCGGGCGCGGCTGCCGCTCATGTTCGGTCTGCGGGCGACGAAGGTCGTCGCGGCGTAGCAGGCCGAGGGGGCCTGCCTGCATCGGTCGCCGATCGCGCTGACGCTGACGCCACGAGGAATGTCGATCTTATGATGAGCGCCGCCGCGAGAGGGCTGGCGTGTCACCAGGTTCCATGGCAGGAACGCGGCCATGCTCGCACCGCTGCTCCCCCTCTCTTGCGTGCTCTTCTCGAACGCGGGCGTCGAGGCGTCTCCTGCGCCGCCGGATCGCTCGGCGACTTCGGCCAGCGCCGGCGCCGCGACCGAGAGCGCGCCGACGCTACGGGCCGCCTCGTCGCCGCTCGAGGCCCCTCCAGGGATCGCCGAGGCTCCCGACGATGCGACCGCGATCGACGACGCCCCCGCGGTGGGCGCGACGCCTGCGGTCGTGAGCGCGACGCCTGCGATCGCGAGCGCGACGCCTGCGGCCGCGAGCGAGGGCCACGGCGCGCTCTGGGATCCGCCGAAGAGGCCGCTCAGCCGGCGTCAGCTCGCCGGTAAGGCGCCGATCTCGATCCGGCTCAAGACCCTCGGCGAGCTGGGATCGCTCAATGTGCTCGCCCATAGCCTCCAATTCGGCAAGAGCGGCACGGAGTTCGATCTGCGGCGCGATGGTCGTCAGGACACGATGTTCCTCTTCCGCAGGCTCTCGGCGGAGCTGGAGGTCGACGATCACCACCAGATCATCCTGCTCTATCAGCCGATCCGTTTCGACACGACGACGGTGCTGATGCAGGATCTAGTCGCCGACGACGTGACCTTCCCGGCGATGTCAGGGCTCTCGATCTTGTACGGCTTCGACATCTACCGCCTCAGCTACGCCTACGACTTCTTCACCGATCCAGAGCAGGAGCTCGCCGTCGGCTTCTCGATGCAGGTCCGCAACTTCCGACACAGCTATGTCTCGAGCGATGGCGAGCGGTCGGTCGCGAACACCAACATCGGCGCGGTGCCGATCATCAAGCTCCGCGGTCGTCACCAGCTGAGGCGGGCCAACTTCTGGTATGGCGGCGAGATCGACGGCTTCTACGCGAACATCCCGTATGTGAACGGCGGCGATGATCCGGTCGAGGGCCTGATCGTCGACGCCAGCCTGCGCGCGGGGGTGACGGTGGCCAAGGTCGTCCGCCCCTTCGCCAACCTCCGCTATATCGGCGGCGGCGGCAAGGGGACCAGCAGCGATAAGGTCGGCTTCGGCGACGGCTATAGCAGCAATTGGCTGCACACGATCGCCTTCTCGCTGGGCGCGGAGGTGATCATCCCGGCGGTCGTCGGCGATCGAAGGGCGCGCGACCGCGAGATCGCCGCGCGCAAGGCGAAGCGCAAGGCCCGATAGCCGTGCGCCTCAGCCCCGCCGCGAGGCGGGCAGCGAGAGCGGGAGGGCGTCCTGCCGAGAGTCGGGCGCGACTCCGCTCATCGCGGCGGAGCATAACGAGGCTGGGGCGCGACGGCTAGCGGTCTCTGGCGCGGTCGCAGAGCAGGTCGGCGAGCGCCTCGTCGATCGGCAGCCCGGGGCGCTCCAGCAGCCACATGAACTCGCCGCAGGGGTTGACCTCGAGGAACACGTGGCGGCCGTCGGGCGTGACGATGAAGTCGAATGCGCCGTAATGGAGGCCGAGCGCGCCCATGAGGGCGAGCGCGCCGGCTCGTACGGCGGGAGGCAGCTCGTAGTGCCGCCACTCGTTCAGCAGCGCCACGCCCTCACGACGCCAGTCGGAGCGCGCGCGCGGCAGCGCCTGCGAGTCGATCGACGCCGCCATGACGCGGTCTCCGACGACCGTGACGCGCAGCTCGAGCGCCTTGGGGAGGCGCTCCTGGAAGGTCATCGGGCACAGCGAGAGGCCGTCGAGGTCGGCGAGGTCCTCGTCGCGCACGGGGTTGGTGAAGACCACGTTCTCGCGGCCGGCCTCGTCGTACACGGCGAACGACGCCATCATCTTGGCGATGATCCCCGCGGGCTGGCGCGCCGCGAAGGCGCGGACGGCCGCGGGGTCGTTGCTCACGAGCGTGCGCGGGGTGTCGAGCCCGTCTGCCAGGCGCGCGAGGGCCATCTGTAGCGGCTTGTTCTCGGCGCGGCGGACGACGTCGATGCGATCGAGCCCGAAGGCGCCCGAGGCGCTCAGCACCGCCAGCAGACCGTGGAGCACGCGCCGGCTCTCCTCGACCGACGGCGCGCGGAGCGGCGGCTCGAGCTCGCTCGGGATGCGCGCGCCGACGTTGAAGCGCCGGTAGTAGACGGAGGTGATCTCCTCCAGAGTGACATCGCCCGCCGGTCCGGAGATCCGGCCGCGCGTGGGGGCGTCGGGTTGATCGTCGATCGAGACGCGGATCTCGGTCGGGAAGCGGTCGGTGTCGAGGCGATAGGCGCGTACGCCTCGGGCCTCGACGGCGGCGGCGACCCGCGCCGGGGACACGTTGTCATCGCTGCGCGTGATAATGAGTACGGTCATACGAGCCTCTTCGTAGGAGCGCGTGAGCGACTACTGCAACAGCGCGTCGGCCAGCGCGGACGCGATCGGCAGGCCGAGGTCGCGCTCGAGCATGCCCCACTCGCCCGCGGGGTTGATCTCGAGGAATACATGTCGCCCGTCGGGTGTGACGATCAGATCGACGGCGCCGTAGACCAGGTCGAGCGCGCGCGTCAACGCGAGCAGCCGGGTCGCGACCTCGTCAGGGAGCGCGCCCGGCCGCCACGCCACCTGCGACGGCGAGGCCCCGCGCCAGTCGATCTGACCCGCGGTGGAGCGGGTGGCGTCGATGGCGCCCGCGAAGCAGCGGCCGCCCCCCGGCGCGGCGACGACGGCGACGCGCAGCTCATAGGCCTTGGCGACCTGCTCCTGGAAGACCATCGGGCTGTGGCGCAGGCCCTCGAGGTCGCGCAGGTCCTCGGGGCGGACGAGGCTGGTCCGCACGAACGCGCTCGCCCCGTGCATGGATTGTGTCAGCGGCGTCAGCATCTTGGCGATCATCGGTCCGCGGAGCGCCTCGTGAAACACGAGCACCTCGGGGGGGTCGTTGGTCACGAGGGTGCGCGGGATCCGAGGCCGAGCGCGCACGCGATCCGGAGCTGGCGCAGCTTGTTCTCGCCGGGCTGTCCCGCGTCAAGTGGGTTGATCATCCGGCGATCGCCGAGCCCCTCGAGGAAGCCGAGCAGGGCCGCGCTGGACTCGCGCTTAGGCAGCCGTCGCGCAGCGCGGGGTCGAGCTCGTCGTCGAGCGCGGCCGAGGCGATCCGGCGCAGCCACACCGCCCGTACGGCGTCGCCATCGACGGCGCCGTGGGCGTCGCGGAGCGTGCGGCGCGACGAGCCCGCGGCGTCGAGCGCGGTGGTCAGCGACAGCGACGCGGGGAAGCGATCGCTGTCGAGGCGCCGCGCGCGGGCGCCTCGGCGCGCCAACGCCTCGGCGACGCGATCGACGGTGTAGTAGTCGCCGCTGTGGGTCACGAGCAAGACGATGTCGCGGGGCGTGGCCGCCATGGCGCGCGTGCCAGCTAGGTCGTGGTGCCCGGCTCATCGGCATCGGACGGGTACTTGAGCGTCACAAACTCGTCATCGTCCGACGGGTACTTGTGGGTCACCCCGTCGTAGGTGTCCGGCGGGGGCGTCGGAGCGGCGTCGTCTTTCTTCTTCTTTTTCTTGCCGCTGGCGGCGAGCGGCTCGCGCTGCTGGCTCTCGAGGTAGCGGGCGAAGAAAGGCTTCTTGTGGCTCTTGGTGTCCAGGTTCTCCATGGTCTGCCTCCTCCAAATTCGGGCGTTGTCCGCGGCCTCGCGGCGGCGAGCCCAGGAGGGATCCTCCCACGGGTGGATGAGCGTGAGCGCTCGCCCGCGAGATAGACCCTTGACGTGGCACACGGCCCGTTGGCCGCTGTCCTGTCGCGGCGCTCCGCGGGCCGAGGGTTCAGGGGGCGGCGGGGTCGGCGATCTCGAGGAGGACTTCGTTGCGGCGCAGAGGGCCAGGGGTCCACGGGGGGTCGTAGCGGGCGTAGACCGGCGCGGCGCCGGTCGGACGGAGGCCGGCGGCGAGGACCGCGGCGCGGAGCGTGTCCATCTCGGCGCGGACCGCGGGCTCGCCAGGGGCGCCGGAGAAGCGGCGCACGGCGTAGGTGGCGCCGGGGACCTCGCGGATCTGGACGCGAGGGTCGTCGGGGCGGGGCAGGGTGTCGCGGGTGTACTTGCTGGGCATCGTAAAGGCGATGACCCAGCGCTCGCCCGCCTGGCGCCGGTCGACCGGCGAGGTCATGGCGATCGACTGACCCGCGGGGCGGCGATCGACGGGGGCCGTCATGGCGACCGACTCGGCGCGGGTGTTGCCGCCGAAGATGAAGTCGGCGAGCAGGCGGAAGCCGGCGTTGCTCGCGCGCTGCGGGTCGCCGTCGACCTCGACCTCCGCGACCAGGCGGGGCTGGTAGCGCCTCACTTCAAAGTCGGCGCGGGCGTCGAGGACCGTGTAGGCAGGCTGCTCGACGCGGCCGCGGGCGAGCAGCTTGCTCGCAGCGAGCGCGTCGGGGGCGACGAGGGCGCCGAGGAGCGCAGTGAGGGCGAGGGCGCCGCCCGCCCAGGGGATCCATGTCCGTGACATGCGGAGCACCATGACCGAGATCGGTGCTTCGGCAAGGCGGAGTCGCCGCCCGCCGCCGTCGGCGATGAGGCGCGCGAGTTCGCTCCGAGCGCGAGCTGGAGCTCGGGCATCCCAGGCCACCATCGAGATGTGGATGCGCGGCGTGCCCAGGCAGGCCTTTCTATTCTACGTCACCGACGACTCCCATCGCCGGCAGCTCTGCGCGTCCGTGCCCTGGAGCGACGGCAACGTCTACTTCGACGGCGCCGCGGACGCCAGCAACAAATTCAACCGGATCGTCAAGGCGCTGAGCCCGCTGGACGACCAGAGGACCTGGAACCACTGGGCCTTCATCTACGACCAGCCCCAGGCGCGGATGTCTATCTACAAGAACGGGGTGCGCTGGTGGTCGGAGCAGGGCAAGGCGACGCGGCCGATGGCCCCCTGCAATCGCCTGGTGATCGGGGCGGACGGAGACGCCAAGGGGCACTTCGCCGGCGCGATCTGCGAGGTTCGACTGTGGAGCGTCACGCGGACCTCGACCCAGATCAGGGAAAACATGGTCCGCCGCATCCCGGGGGCGGACGACGGGCTCATCGCCTCCTATGCGCTCGATCAGTTCGTGCAGGCGGGTCAGTCTATCCCGGACCGCAGCGGCGGCGGACGCAACGGCGTCCTGCGTGGAACGACCGTCTGGGCGTTGAAGCCGGGCGCACTCCTGTAACGGTCGTGCCGACCTGCGACGTCCCGCGGGCGCCTAAGCGCGCGGTCAGCCTCGGAGACCCCCCAGAACGTGCGCAAGGGATCCATCGTCCTGTGGTGTGCCTTGCAGCTTCTTCAGCCGGACTGGAGCTGAAGTGATGCCATCGGTCATCCATCAACATGTCAGGAGAGCCGATTTCGGAAGGGATAGTTGCGGTCGGGATTGCCCGTACTCTCGACGGGGCCCCGGTCGGATCTGCTTCGTGGGGGCAGCCCGCGGGCGCGCCGGTGAGGCTCAGCGCGCGGCGGGGAGGAGCCCGTGGGGGCCGTGTTTCGACCAGCCCCAGCCGATCTCCCGCCCGCTCCCCGCGATGAACTTGTGGTTGACGTCATGGCGGTAGAAGAGGAGCGTGCCGCTCGGCGCGAGCGCGTAGATCTCGCCGTTGCCGCTTGACGCCAGCGACGCGAAGCCGCCCCAGCCCGTGCCGATCGGGAGCGCCGTGTGCACCCAGTTGCGGGCGTTGTCGTGGTAGTAGTGGAGGAGGTTGCCGCTCGCGTCGACGAGGTAGAGGCAGTTGGTTCCGCCGGCGAAGACGCCCGTACTCGGCCAGCCGACGCCGAGCTTCTGCCCGGCGATGGTCCAGTTGAAGCCTCCGTCGTGCTGGTAGTAGAGGAGGTCGCCAGCCGCCGTGATCGCGTAGAGCTGGCCGAAGCGGCCGGCGCCGACCCAGGGGAAGCCCCAGCCCCCGCCGATCGTCTTGCCGTGGACGTCGTCCCAGGTGCCCGCGTCGTCGTGGTGATAGTAGCGGAGGTCGCCGCCGCTGGTGACCACATAGAGGCCGCCCTCGCGGACGGCGTGGAGCGAGCGCATTCCGGCCCAGCCCCAGCCGATCACCTGGCCGCTGTAGTTGGCGAAGGTACCGGTCGCGTCGTGGCGGTAGCGGGCGAGGTCGCCGGCCGTGTTGACCAGGTAGATGGTGCCGCCGCCGGCGAAGAGCGATGGGGCGGGACCTTCGAGGCTGGCGGTGAGGGTGATGTCCCGCGGGGCCCCGGGGCGGGGGATGATCGCCACCGCCTGCCCGCCGTCGTGGAGGTAGTCGATCGTCGCCCAGCTCGTCCCTTTCTGCTCCGGGCCCCAGGTGCTCTCGCTCGTCCGCTCGCGTTCGATGTAGTGGGCGATCGCCTTCGCCTTGTAGCGCCGGGTGTCGCCCTCGGCGGGCTTGTAGACGGTGCTGCCCGTGCCGCTGAAGGTGTGCTTCCAGCGGGGGACGCTGAGATCGCCGGCGAGCCAGGTGAGGCCGGCGAGCTTGTCGGCTTGGTCGTAGATCTGAATCTCGACCGAGGTGTGATAGATGATGGCCTCGTCGCTGCGGAGCCGGGGGTCCTGCTCGCCCATCGGCAGCTGATTAGAGATTTCCATGAATGTGGCCTCCTGCGGAGGAGAGAGGATACACCCGCGCGTCGCGTGGGGGGCCGCGGCGCCTAGGCCCCAGCGAGTAACCAGTGCGGCCCGACCGACCAGCCGAGCAGGCGGCGGGCGCCTGGGGCGCGGCCGCGGGCGTCGAAGCGGCCGCCTTGAACGGCGTGGCGCAGGCCGAGCGCGGCGGGGGCGAAGCGGCGGGCCCAGGCCGGGTCGGCGGCGGCGACCAGGGCGTCGAGCTCGGCCAGCACCCGCTCCTGCGCGGGGCGATCGCAGAAGGACAGCAAAAAGACGGCCTGGCGCCAGGCGTACGCGGTGTTCTTGACCATCTGGAGGCGCGCCTTAAAGGCCGGCGCGACCTGGTTGTGGCGGCGCACGACGAAGCGCATACAAGCCAGGGCGAGGCCGGGGGCGAGCTGCGTCAGGCGATCGTGAAGGCCGAGGCCTGCGACCAGCGCCGCGAGGTTGTGTGTCGTGAGGATCTGCGACTGCTCGATGACGGCGCCGTTTTGGGCGACCCAGGAGCCCTTGTATGCGTCGACCTCGGCCTCACGGGCGCGCTCGCAACAAAGGGCGGCGAAGGCCTCGGCGGTCGCGGGGCCGCCGCGGCGAGGCTTACGGGCGGCCTGGAGGGCCGGGTGCCCGGGCGCGGGCAGGTCGTAATAGCGGGCGTAGAGGGTGTTTTGTAGGAGCTCGGCGGCGGCGCGGGCCGCGTCCGCCCACTTGGTGGTGAAGGTCCCCATAAAAATATCCGCGGCCAATTCTTCGAGCAGCGGCAGGTCTAGCCCGGCGCCGCTGGCGAGGGCGCGCAGCTCGCGGACGAGCGGGTTGGGCAGGATCGTCTCGGGGAAGCTCGCGAGGGTGAGCAGGGTGATCTCCTCGAGGGTCTGGCGGGCCTGCGCGGCGGCGCCGAGGGACTCGCTGCGCAGGGGCCCCAGGGCGGCGATCCAAGGCAGCTCGTCGAGCTGGACCTGGCGCTCGAGGTCGAGCAGGAGCAGCGAGCGGCGGCGGCGAAATGCGGCGTAGATCTGCCCATAAAGGCCGCGCAGGGCGGGATCCACGAGCCCCGCGGCGGCGATCTGCGAGGTGATCTGCGGCAGCACGATCGCCAACACCTCCGCGGAGGCGATGATCCCACGGTCGACCAGCTCGCCGATCGGGGCCTCGAGCGCGCGGGCCGCCTTGGCGAGCAGAGACGGGGGGATCGGCGCGCCGGCGGCGACCCCCGGGGCTTCGCCCTCCACGAGGGGGCCCGCGATCACCGCGAGATCGGCGAGGCCGCTGCCCCGCGGGTAGGTGTCGAGGCGGCGGGCGACGGCGTGGGCGAGCTCCGCGTGGGATGGTCGAGCGGCGACGGCGACCTGGACGGCGCGTTGGCCGAGGCGCGCGGGCGAGCCGGGGGCGCCGACGCGCGCGATCGCGCCGGCCAGGGCCTGGCGCACACGGCCGACCATGAGCGGGGGCAGGCCGTCGCCGCCGGGCACGCAGCGCTCTAGGGCGGCCCGTAGCCGGCCGAAGCCGCTGCGCTCGCTCGCGTGTTTGGGGGCCAGCGTGTGGGCAGCGGCGGCGCCGCGGTAGTCGCTCAGCCACGCGGCCCGGCGCTCGGCCCAGCCGGCGGGCCAGCGTTTGCATGGCCAGCCGCCGACGAGCACGGGTTGGCCGTCCGCGCCGCGCAGGGGGGCGCCATCCGCGGCGCGGGCGTGATCGGGGGCCTCACCGTCGACGGTCTCGAGCCAGAGGGCGAGCAGGCGATCGTACAGGGGCGCCCAGATCCGCAGGGCCTCGTTCATCGCCGCGACGCGGGGCTGCGGGGTCGCGGCGCGCAGGGCGTCGGCGACCTCGCCGATCGCGGCGACACGGACGATCGCCCCCGCGGGGCGAGGGGGCGTCGGCGCCGCGGTCGATCCGGGGATAGAAGCGCAAGCGGGCGAAGAAGGGGCGCAGGGCGTCCAGCAGATCGAGGGCGCTCGCGCCGTGGCCGGCCTCGAGCAACCACGCGAGCACCGGCAGCGCGCCCTCCTCGGGGAGCTGGATGGCGACGCGGCCGGCGCTTAGGGCGTCGAGCAAGAGGCGCTGGCCGTCGTCGCTGAGGAACCACAAGTTGAGGCGCTCCCGCGCAGCCGAGCCCGGCGCCTCGCCAGGCAGCTCGGCGAGCATGGCCTCTTCGTGCGGCTGGAGGGGCCCTTCGGCGAGCGCGCGGCCGGTCGCGAAGCCGCCGTGCACGACCTCGAGGGTGACCCAAGGCGGGGTCTTGGCGACGGGGGTGCGCGAGCCGATCGTCAGGCGCCCCTCGGCCATCCCGGCGACGACCTCGCCCCACTGCTCGGCGCGGGCGGCGGCGCGGCGCCGGACCGCCGGGTCGGGGTGCGCGGCGGCGCCTTGCAGGGCGCGGACGAGGCGGCCGAGCGCGTAGGCGGGAGAGGCGGTCGCCTTGGGATCGTCGGTCATCGAAGGGCTCGCTGGTGCGCGGATTGAAGGTGCCTGGAGGCGGGGATCGAACCCGCGCCCTGCCGGTAGGAAGCCGGCCGTTCTACCGCTGAACTACTCCAGGTCAGGTCTAGGTCGGGATCACCGCGGGCATGAAGGCAGGGGTCGAACCTGCGCCCTCCCGGTCCCTAGCCGGGTGCTCTACCGCTGAGCTACTTCATGGATGTCGCGACGGTCGCAGGGATCCGCGGCGCTGTAAAGGGCAGCCGACGGGGTGGCTCGCCGTGTCGCAGGGCAGTCGGGGGAGGGGTGATGGCGGGGAACCATGGTCGAGCGGAGCGGGCGGAGGCGTGAGATGGAAGGGGCGATCTTGAGAGTGGAAGAGTTCGCGCAGCTCCTCGGCTGCACGCCCACGGCGCTGCGCCAGCGGGTGGCTCGTGAGCAGGTCCCGCCGCCTTTTAGGAGCGGGTGCTCGCTTGCGTGGCTGCGGTGACTTCGCCGCTCGCCGAGATCGGGTCAGCCGCGGCGGGCGATGCGGAAGCCGAGATCATCGATGCGGTAGGTCGGGTGGCTCTTGCGTCGGACGCCCGGGCGCAGCGTGGACTCGCGATCGGCGAAGCCCCCGCCGCGGAACACGCGATAGCTGCCGTAGACCGCCTCGTCGAAGAGGTCCTCGCACCACTCCCAGACGTTGCCCAGCATGTCGAAGAGGCCGTGCCCGTTTGCCGCCTTGAGCCCGACGTCGTGCACCACGTCGGCCGCGTTGTCGGCGTACCACGCGACCGCGTCGAGGTCGTCCGGTCGCTCCCCGCAGGCGTGCTGCCACTCTGCTTCCGTCGGCAGGCGATAGCCCGAGGCGTCGTCGTCGCGGACGGCGCCGTCGCCGTCGATGTCGTAGGCCGGCGCGAGCCCTGCGAGCAGCGAGAGGGTGTTGCAGAAGCCTACGGCGTCGAGCCACGAGACCAGAGTGATCGGCTGGTTCGCGGTCATCGACGGCGGTGCGGGCGCGCCACGACCGAGTGCCCACAGCGCCTGGGTCACTGGGACTGCCGCGAGGGAAAACGCCGCGACGGTGACGACCCGCGGCTCGCGTCGCGGTTGCGCGACGTCGCGCGAGAAGAACGGCTGTCGTGGTGAGGTCGGCGAGAGCTTTTGGGTCACGCCGGCGTCGCGGATCGTGACGACCCCCGCCGGAATCTCGCGGAGCGAGCGCTCGACGAGCGCGACGGCGCCGTGGTCGTTCTGCATGGCGGACTCCGAGGGCACCAGCGCATATACCACGCAGCCAGCCTCGGCCTCGGCCGCAACGACTCGAGATCCTGAGCCCGGCGCGGGCCGCCGCGCGCTCAGCGCCTGGGCAGGAAGTCCTCGGCGAGGAGGCTGCGGGCCGAGCCGCCGCCGGCCGAGCCGCCGCCGGCCGCCTCGATCGTCGGGATCGCCACCGACACCAGCCCGGTCGCCGCCTCGAGGGTCCGGCGCTGGTCCGCCCGGAGGGCCGCGAGCGCGGTCGTCGAGAGGACCATCTGCGGCGATCCGTCGGCGCCCGCGAGCTGGAGAATGGAGCATGTTGCCGGCGAAGGCGTCGATCTGGCCGGGGTCGAGGTCGATGAGCGGGCCGCGGGCCGCGAGCGCGTCGACCAGCGCCGGCCGCTCGCGCGGGTCGATCGCCGCGAGGCCGCAGAGCGCCCGGCTCGAATTTGGGCTTTGAAACCCATACGCGCGCCAAGAACTTTTTTTAAAGTTCTTGACAGAAAATAGCGATGCTTTTCCGCTGAACGGAGACATCTTTCGGGAGTTTTACTATGACGCAATGGCAGGGTTTCGTAGACAACAACTTGACCGGGACGGGGTTTGTGACAATGGGTGCTATTTTGGGCACCAACGGTAGTATGTGGGCGTTCACTCCGGGGCTTCCGCTTACGCAGGCCGAGGCCATGGCGATCGTGAAGGCTTTTTCAGATATTGACCCAGCGTGGAGAACGGGGCTGATGGTTGGTGGCCAAAAATATTCTGTCATCAGGGATACACAGGCTAGCTCCGTTTCCGTATTGAAGTGCATGAAAGGTATGAGCGGCTTTGTGGCGAATAAGACAGCCAAAAGTGTAGTGTTTGGGATGTTCAATGAGACGATACAACCGGCCCAGGCCGCAAATGTAGTCGCTCAATTGGCTAACTACCTGACACACCAAGGTTATTAAGCTGTTCAAAAAACAGGCTGTCGTCAGCACTGCGCATCATCGCCAACCGACACGGCGGAGCCACGCCTCGGCTTCGCGCTGCTTGGCGGCAGGGTCGCGTGGTGGCCGTTCGCCGTCGGCGGGCTCGCGGCGCCAGACGATGGGCGGCAATGCCGCTGTAGCCCGGCGTTCGTCGACCGTCTCCGGGTCCTCTACGCCACCCATCGGAACCAGCGCCGTGCCTTCGTCGTTCCAGTCGAACTGTGTGCCGTAACGTTGAAGGCGGCCTTCGAACACGCGGATGCGGTCCTCGAGCATCGCGACCTCGGCGGGAGGAGTGTCTGGGTCCGCGGCGATGATCGGCAGCATCGCTCGTAGGAACACCGGCTCGCCGATCGCGTGTTGCACGATCCGCCACGCGGCGTTCGCGGCGGCGTCTCCGACCTTCGATCGTCCAGGCCAGCCCACGCGAGCCACCACCTCACGAAGCTGCGCGGCGTTCGATCGATGCACGGCCTCCATCTCGGGGTGATACCCATCGAAGAGCGAGCCGTCTGCAGCCAGTCGAGCGCGGACCTCGTCGTCGTGAGCGATGAGCGCGAGCAGCCTGGCCGCACATTCGGTGTAGGAGGGGTCTTCGCTCACGATGCCAAGAGCGTGCACCGATCGTCGGCAGCGGTCGAGCCGACCAGTCCGCCTCCTGCGTCGGCCCAGCCGCCTCGCGGAGCGCCTCTGGCAGGCTGGTGGAAGGCGTGGGCGCGCTGCGCCAGCGCTCGATGACGGGGCGCGGATGCGCGAGGCGCGCTTTTGCCAAGATTTTGCCAAACTTGAGTCTCACCCGGACCTTCCCGGACATGACCGGGGTCGGGACCCCCCCGCCAGAACGCCCGATTTCGTGGGATTGCAGCCGATCTGCGGGATGGGCGCGTTCTGGCGGGGGGGGAGACGATCTCGGCCTTGAAGTCGCCGTCGACGTCGGCGATCACGGGGTACTCGGTGCGCGTTCGTGAGGAGTTGCGGTCACGGAGGAGGACCTCGGCGTCGGTCATGATGCCGTCGCAGGCCGGCCCGGGCGGGTCGAGCTGGCAGTCGGGTTCGACTCCGGGGTAGATGCGGATGTACACCTCGTCGTTGTAGACGACCTCGTTGCGGCCGTCGCCGTCGAAGTCGAAGACGGAGGAGCCGGTGACCTGCGAGGAGCCGTCTTGGGTGACAGCCTCCCAGAGCTTGGTGAGCGCGTTGGCCTTGGCGTCGAACTTGAGGACGATGTAACGAGTCGAGCCGGCGGCGGCGATCTCGGGGATCTCATCGCCGTCGAAGTCGGCGATGTTGGGCGGGCCTCCGCGGCCTCCGCCAGGGATCGAGAACTGCGCGCGGATGGCGCCCGTTTGGCCGTTGAGCACATAGATCCGGGTGTTGGCGACGAGCACGACCTCGGGCTTTTCATCTTTGTCGAGGTCGGCGATCCCGCAGAACCCGTCAGGTGCGGCGGAGTTCCAGAGGATCGCGCCGCCGAAGGTGTTGTCGGCGACCTTGCCCGTATAGGTGTAGGCGGTGCGGCCGCTGATCAGCTCAGGGCGGCCGTCTCCGTTGAGATCCGCGATGCAGGAGATGGGACCCTGGCCGTTGCTGCCGACCGAGCCCGAGCCCTCATAGAGCTTCTTGCCGAGGTTGTCGTAGACGGCGCGGCCGAAGGCGATCTCTGGCGCGCCCTCGCCGTCAAAATTGGCGATCGCGACGGAGCCGCTGTTCTCGCCGCCCGTGAACAGATCAGACTTCCACATCGGGGTGCCGTCGTTGTCGATGGCGATCAGGTACTTGCCGTCGCCCTGCGAGACGACCTCGGCGAGCCCGTCGCCGTCGATGTCGCCGGCGGCAGGGTTGGAGGTGGAGTCGGTCCGATAGGCGGGATCCGTGACGGTCCAGACCTTGGCGCCATTGTCGCCGCGGATCGCCCGGAGTACGCCGTTGGTGGTGAATGACGAGCCGGTGTAGCTGTTGAAGATGATCTCGGGGACGCAGTCGAGGTCGAGATCGGCGACGACGGGGGTGGAGGAGACCTGGTAGTGGGTCGGCATGTCGTCTTGGCCAGGCTCGACGTGCATCCAGGTGACGGCGCACTGGCCCTGATCACAGACCTCGGCGATCTGACACTGGCTGTCGTTGTTGCAGGTGAAGCTGCCGCGCTTGCCCCACGTGAACTGCGGGCTCGGCTGGATGCTGCCGATGTTGGGGATAAACTGACAGTCGAGGTTGGCCTTGCTGGGCAGACAGATCCCGAGGTCGACCTCGCAGACGAAGCCGTCCGGGCACTCGCTCTCGAGGCGGGTGGCGCAGACGTTGGCCGCGCAGATCGGGCCAGGGGTGACGCACTGGTCGAAGTAGCAGAGATCCCCCTCACCGCAGCACTCCTGCTGAGGCCCGCACGGCGGCGGTCCGCCGCAGTCCTTTAGGCATTGACCGTCCGTGCAGAGCTGATCAGGGGCGCAGCACGCGTCGCCACAGACGTTCTCAGGCTCGCATGCTTGGGTGTCGCTGTCGCTGTCGCTGTCGCTGTCGGTCGTGGTGACCGGGTTGGTGGTGCCGCTGTCCGTGGTGCCGGCGGTGGTGCCGGCGGTGGTGCCGGCGGTGGTGGTCTCGCTGGTCTGGGTGGTCGCCTCCGTCATGGAGTCGGCGCTCGGCCGCCTACTCGCTCGTGAGGGCTCCGCCTGGGGGGGCGGCCAATTTGGGCCTGGTTTGGGCCCCGGCGCCCGCGGGCTCGGCCGGGCGCCAGAAGGCGGCGGCCTCGAGCGCGGCGGTCTCAGCGGCGAGGTGGACGTAGCGCTGCGTGGTGGCGATCATCCCGTGGCGGGCGTGCGCTTGCAAGCGCCAAGGGTCACAGCCGCGCCGCGCGAGCACGGTCAGGCCGGTGTGCCGCAGCAGGTGCGGGCCGGTCCGACGGATCCCAGCGGCGTCCTGGATGCGTTTCAGCGCGTAGGCGATCGACTTCGTGCTGTGGTGCACCCACACGCCGCCGCAGCGGCGCGCGAGGACTTGATCGATCCGGCGCGGCACCTGCCGCAGCGCCGCTGCCAGCTCGGGCGTGAGCCCGACGGGTTTGGCGATCCCTCCCTTTGGGGTCGACGCGACCCCGTCGCTGAAGTTGTGGCGGATCATCATCAGCCCGGCCTCCAGGTCGAGATCCGCCCACTGTAGGGCGGCGACCTCGGCGACGCGAAGGCACCCGTGGACGAGGAGCAGCGCGAGCGCGAGCGCCTCGGGGCCCATGGCCGCGGCGGCCGCGAAGAGGCGCTCCAGCTCGGCTTCGGTGTAGACCTCGGGCTCCTTCGTGCGCTTCTCGCGGTCCTTGCGGATCCTCGCGATGTCCTCTTCGGCGATCACGTCCCAGTCCGCGGCGACGCGGAGGATCGTCCGCAGCTTGGCGATCACCTGGTTGCGCGCGCTCGGCTTCAGCTTCTCGATCGTCGCCCGCAGCCGCGCGAGGTCGGGTCGAGTGATGCTGTCGAGCGGGAACTTCCCGAGCGCGGGTCGCAGGTAGAGGCTCCACACGCTGAGGTAGTTGCGCCGCGTCGCCGGCTTGTGGCGCGCGAGATAGGACGACTCGAAGCGATCCCAAAAGTCCGCGAGGGTAGGGACCTTCGGCTCAGCGCGGCTTGATCCGCGCCTCGGCTCGGCCCGGTGGACCGGCGCCGCTTCGTCCCCGCGTGCGGGCTTCGACGCGCGCCGAGATCGTTGAGGTGTGCTCTGTGGTTCGATAGGCCTCTCTTCCAGGCGGACCCCCATGAGCTCCGCCCAGATCTCGCGGCTCTGTCGGCGCGCCCAAACGAGCGCGGCGGCATGATCGAGCCCGGCCGGCGCGACCTTGCGGAGGCGTCGGCGAGGCTCGCCGGGGTTCATCTTGGGGATCTCGAAGGTCACGCGGAAACGACTCGGGTCGTGGTCGTAGGGGTGGATGGTGATGTTCACGGACGGCTCTTCTCTCGAGACGCCGTGGGTCTCCGCCACCCAAGAGAGCACATCCGAGCGCCGCCACGCAAGCCGTCCGGCCAGCTTCATGGGCTCGGGGAGGAGGCCGCGGTGCATCGCGTGACGCACGGCCTTCTCGCTGCGGCCGAGCAGCTCGGCGAGGTCATGGACGTAGAGGATCCGGGGCAGATCCCCGGCTCCGTCGTCTTCCGATCCGCCGCGGTCACCACCATCAGCGCCGATCTGTCCGCGCCACCTCGCCGCCATCACCACCCCCCGGAGCCGCTGACGGCTCCCCATCGTTGAGGCTACGGAGCGGCCAGCCGGCCGTCAGCGGGAGAGTTCGCGCTGGGCGTCGGCACGCGTCGATCTCAGCCCAGTCTCGCGCGCGGCCAAGCGCGAGGGGTGCCTGGTCACCAGATGCTTTCATAACGTTAGGTCAACACCACCGGATGGCCGCGACCGCGCAATCGGCCCGTACCACGTCCAGACCAGGGCTATACGCCTCCCCACACCAACGGCGGCCACTCCGTCGGCTCGGCCACTCCGTCGGCTCGGCCTCAACGCGCGCTCGCGGCGGCACGCCGAGGAGTTCGGTGAGGCTCGCGACAAGCTGGTCGACGAGCGGCTCGCATGGTCGTCGGAGCAGCGCTCGCTTCGCCGCGCCGGCCTCAAAGGCCCCCGCCAGGGTCGGCCGCGCGCCGAGGTTCCTCAGCCGGACGGTCAGCGCGCTCTCCTTGGGTAAGAACAACGTGTGGACATGGGGGTCGCTCTTCCCGAGCGTGAACGGCACCGGGTAGACCTTCTCCTCGACCGCGGCGCTCTGCCCCTTGATCTGCGCCTGTAACCCAAAGGCCACGAACCCCCGCGTTTGCTCCGCCGAGAGACCACTTTAAGCGAATACACGCCGGGCTTCAGCGCGATCGTATACCCCCCTTGAGCGTCGGTCTTGCCGCTCGCGACTGGCTCATCAAGCGGCTCCTGCTCGATGAAGATCTCCGCCCCGGGTACTGGTTCTCCAAACGCCATACTGGATGTGGGCGACGATTTGGTCGAGGTGCTCGACGACGGCGGTGTCGGCGGCGAGGATGACGTCGAGGGTGGCGGCGACCTCGGCGCGCTGGCGCTCGCCGCAGCGCTCGCGGAGGTCGCGGAGATCGGGGGCGAGGGCGCGGTCGACGACGGCGGCGCGGCAGGTGGCGGCGTGTTCGTCGGTCCAGGCGCGGATGAAGCCGTCCAGGGCGTCGACGACGTCGGTCGAGCGGGCGGCGTAAGGGAGGGCGGTGGCGAGGATCGCGGTGCGGGCGGCGGCGCGGCGCTCAGGGCTGTAGAGGGCGGCGACCTCGGCTTCGGGGGCGCGGCAGGCGGCGAGGTCGGCGGCGACGCGGGCGTCCCGCCACTGCCAGGCGGCGAGCGCGGTGAGGCCGAGGGCGGCGGTGAGGGCGGTGGCGACGGCGCCGCGCCGGCGGGTGCGCTCCGGGTCACGATCCAACTCGTCGAGGAGGTCCTTTACGCTGGACCAGCGCTCGGCGGGGTCCTGGGCGAGGCCGCGGAGGACAGCGCGGCGGACGTGGGCGGGGACGGGGGAGTTCGTCGGAGGTGGGCTGATCTCGGCGGCGAGGATCGCCCGCTTGAGGTCGTCATAGCTCTTGCCGCGGAATGGGCGCTGGCCGTAGAGGGCCTCGTGGAGGGTGACGCAGAGGGCGAAGAGGTCGGAGCGAGCGTCAGCGGGGGCGTGGAGGAAGAGCTCAGGCGCCATGTAAGGGGGAGTGCCGCCGAGGAGGGTGGCCTGCGCGGAGGCGCTGGCGGCGGGGGGGGATCGGCGCCCCCGGCAACTGCCCCCGGTACACGCGGTCGTACACCGCCCGGCGCGAGCAGTGTAGCCAGCCCGCGAGCTCGTCCGCGGTCATCAGCGGCGACACCGTCGACGCCCCTCCGCCTGGTGTGCTCGCCCCCGTCGTCGCCGGCCCCGAACGCTTATCCGTCACCGCCGCCACCTCCGCTCCATGATCTACCTCCGCTGGGGCCCGTATAGAGCCCCATTTTTCGATGGTAAACGGTCGCCAGGCCGGTGTCAGCGGGAGTGATCGCGCAGGTGCCCAGCGCGCGACTGAGCCCGCGCTTGTGAGTTCTCATAACTATATCACGTTGACCCGGCCGGCCGGTCACTGTTTCATAACCAAATGTCCAACATCTTCGTGACCTTCACCTCCGCCGAGGGCCAAGTCCGCCTCCGCATGCCGCGATCTGTGGTCATGGTCGAGATCGCCGACGACGCCGACACCAGCACCGCCGTCCACGTGCAGACCACCATCCGCCGCCCTGGGCCAGACGAGCGCGCCGTCGAACGCGTCATCATCGCCACCGCGGAGCAAGTGATCGAGCAGCTCATCGCCTTCTACCGGGGCTCCGCTGCCGGCAAGGTCGAGCTGATCCGATGGTCTCACAACCGCGGGGTCGCCATCTGACCCGCCGGGCCGCGTGCCAGATCTCACGACATATGGTTATGAAATCTGCGCGTCGCAACGTTATGAAACATCTTCCCGGCCGCGGGGCCGTAGCCCCTCCAGGCCCGACAAGGAGCCCCCTCATGACCATCGCCTCGGCCTCTTCTTCCACGCCCAAGGAGCTCCTGCGCCCGCGCGGCCCCGACCTACGCGGCCGCACGCTGCTCGACCGCTTCCGCCTCGACGCTCTGCTCGCCTTCGGCGGCATGGCTGACATCTACCAGGCCCTCGACCTACGCCTGCGCCGCCGCGTCGCGATCAAGGCGCTGCACCCCGAACACGGCCGCGCCCCTGATCAGCGCCGCCGATTTTTTCAAGAGGCCGTGCTCGGCGCCCAGATCGATCACCCCCACGTGGTCCCGATCTTCGATCACGGCGAAGAGCGCGCGCTCGGCGGTGAGCCGGTGCTCTTCCTCGTCCTGCCGCTTCTACAAGGTGTCACCCTGCGCCAGCGGCTCCTTGAGCCCGCGATGCCGATCGCCGACGCCTTGCGCCTCACGATCCAGCTCCTCGACGGCCTCGCCGAGCTCCACAAGCTCGGCGCCGTGCATCGCGACCTTAAACCTGAAAACTGTCTCATCGTTCAGCGTCATGGCCGCGATCACCTCATCCTGCTCGACCTCGGCCTCGCAAAAGTTCACACCGGCCCGCTGCTCTCGCTCGCGCCCTCCTCGGCCCCTGGCGCGATGATCGGCACCCTCGCCTACGTCTCCCCCGAGCAAGCGCGCGAGCAGCCGATCACCCCCGCCGCCGACATCTACGCCGTCGGCGTGATCTTGTTCGAGCTGCTCACCCGACGTGTACCTTTCCCCGGCACGACCGCCCTCGAGGTGCTCAGCGCCCACGCCAGTGAGCAGGCCCCTTCTGTCACCGAGCGAGCGCCCGATCGTGGGATCTCCGACGATCTCGAGGCCCTCGTCGCCCGCGCCCTGCACAAGAATCCAGCCCAGCGCCCCGCGAGCGCCGATGCGTTCCGCCGGGCACTCGAGGTCACGGCGGGGCAGGTAGCCGCCTCCGACGACGGCTATGAGAACGCGAAGGCGAGCCTCACCGCCTGGCGCGACTGCGCCGACCATGAGGCCCTCGTGCGCGCGCGCCTCGCTGCGGAGAAAAACGCCGTGTGGTCTCCGCTGGTGGAGCTGATCGAGATCGCAACCGACGCCGCCGGCCCGGCCTGATGGCTCGGATGCGTCCATGCGAGCATCTGACGGACCGGATCCACGCGTTGATCTGACGGGAGGGGATCCCGAGCGCGCGTAGGTATTTCCGGCTCAAAGGCGCGCGCGGAGAAGGTGGAGGCCGCTGGGCCCAGTCGCACCGGCTCGTGCGCCGACTTGACACCCACGCCGCTCTCAGTACTGTGCTGGAGTGCTGAGTGGATGTGTGACGGGGCGAGCTGGGCGGCGGCATCATCCGGCCCGCGCGGCTTGATCCTCGAAGAGCGTGGCGCGGCGCGCAGAGCGGGCGCCGGGGGGCGGCAGTACATGACAGTGACAGTGCAATCAATCAAGATCAGCGGCGCGGGAGAATTCACGACCCCTGGGGGTAACTACACGTACGAGGAGAGCGGGCACGGCAGCGTGCAGGCCAACGCGAACACTGTGGCCACGATCCTCCAAGACGCCGATATCGGCGACGGACGATGCCGGGGCGACCAGATGACACAGACCCTGCCCCACAATAAGAGCAGCGCGTCTCAGAATCAGAGCAGTTTTCACACCCACGCGTCGACGTCTCGGGGCGGGGGCAGCTATCAGGTGTTCTATATGTGGACGTGGACATCCAAGACGAAGGAGCTGGCGATCACCGTCTCGATAGTGAGGCACAAGTAATAGGAACGGCGCGCCTGAGCCCTGGCCGGGCACATGCTCGTCTTCCGCTGGGGTCTTTAGTGAGAGGGCATCGATGGCCCCCGTACCTCGGCGAGCGCGAGCGAGGCAGTCCGGCCGTAGCTACGCTCGCAGGTCCCCCATTTGGCGGTAGCGCCTGCGAGGGACTCGGCGAGGTAACGCTTGCGCTGCTCGGGGGTGAGGCAAACGGTGGTCCTCGCACGAAGCTGGTCGCGGAGCGTGACAGGGTCGATGGTCCAGATGCGCGCGGTGCCGTCGACGGAGGCGGTGACGACGCTGCGCCCGTCCGGCGAGAACGACGCCGACACGACCTCCTCCTCGTGACCGCGGAGGACCTCCGGCTCGCCGGAGCCGTCGGCTCGCCACACGCGCGCGGTGCCGTCCCAGGAGGCGGTGACGACGCTGCGCCCGTCCGGCGAGAACGACGCCGACACGACCCTCCCCGCGTGACCGAGGAGGACAACCGGCTCGCCGGAGCCGTCGGCTCGCCACACACGTGCGGTGCCGTCTTCGGAGCCGGTGACGACGCTGCGCCCGTCCGGCGAGAACGACGCCGACACGACCCCCCATTCGTGACCGAGGAGGACAACCGGCTCGCCGGAGCCGTCGGCTCGCCACACGCGCGCGGTGCCGTCCAAGGAGGCGGTGACGACGCTGCGCCCGTCCGGCGAGAACGACGCCGACACGACCCTCCCCGCGTGACCGCGGAGGACAACCGCCTCGCCGGAGCCGTCGGCTCGCCACACTCGCGCGGCTCCGGCGGTGACGACGCTGCGCCCGTCCGGCGAGAACGACGCCGTCTCGTGACCTCGGAGGACAACCGGCTCGCCAGAGCCGTCGGCTCGCCAGACTCGCGCGGTTCCGTCCGAGGAGGCGGTGACGACGCTGAGCCCGTCCGGCGAAAATGACGCCGACACGACAGTCTTCTCGTGACCGAGGAGGACAACCGCCTCGCCGGAGCCATCGGCTCGCCACACGCGCGCGGTTCCGTCCGAGGAGGCGGTGACGACGCTGCGCCCGTCCGGCGAGAATGACGCCGACTTCACCCCGCTCTCGTGACCGCGGAGGACAACCGGCTCGCCGGAGCCATCGGCTCGCCACACGCGCGCGGTGCCGTCCGAGGAGGCGGTGACGACGCTGCGCCCGTCCGGCGAGAACCACGCCGACTTCACCCCGCTCTCGTGACCGCGGAGGACAACCGGCTCGCCGGAGCCGTCGGCTCGCCACACGCGCGCGGTGCCGTCCCAGGAGGCGGTGACGACGCTGCGCCCATCCGGCGAGAACGACGCCGACACGACCGGATCCCCCTCGTGACCGCGGAGGACAACCGGCTCGCCGGAGCCGTCGGCTCGCCACACACGTGCGGTGCCGTCTTTGGAGGCCGTGACGACTCTGCGCCCGTCCGGCGAAAATGACGCCGACACGACAGTCTTCTCGTGACCGCGGAGGACAACCGCCTCGCCGGAGCCATCGGCTCGCCACACGCGCGAGGTTCCGTCCGAGGAGGCGGTGACGACGCTGCGCCCGTCCGGCGAGAACGACGCCGACACGACCTCAGCATCCTTCTCGTGACCGCGGAGGACAACCGGCTTGCCGGAGCCATCGGCTCGCCACACGCGCGAGGTTCCGTCCGTGGAGGCGGTGACGACGCTGCGCCCGTCCGGCGAGAACGACGCCGACACGACCACAGCATCCTTCTCGTGACCGCGGAGGACAACCGGCTCGCCGGAGCCGTCGGCTCGCCACACGCGCGCGGTTCCGTCCGTGGAGGCGGTGACGACGCTGCGCCCGTCCGGCGAGAACGACGCCGACACGACCACAGCATCCTTCTCGTGACCGCGGAGGACAACCGGCTCGCCGGAGCCGTCGGCTCGCCACACGCGCGCGGTGCCGTCCCAGGAGGCGGTGACGACGCTGCGCCCGTCCGGCGAGAACGACGCCGACTTCACCCCGCTCTCGTGACCGCCGAGGACAACCGGCTCGCCGGAGCCGTCGGCTCGCCACACACGCGCAGTGCCGTCTTTGGAGGCGGTGACGACATTGCACCCGTCCGGCGAGAACGACGCCGATACGACCTCAGCATCCTTCTCGTGACCGCGGAGGACAACCGGCTCGCCGGAGCCGTCGGCTCGCCATACGCGCGCGGTGCCGTCCCAGGAGGCGGTGACGACGTTGCGTCCGTCCGGCGAGAACGACGCCGACGTCACCCACTTCTCGTGACCGTGGAGTATTGAAATGAGGGCCGGTCGAGCTACGGCCTCGACCGCCAACTGAATCCAACCCTCCGATGCGCCCGGCTCCTCCTCCTCGGCCAGGATGAGGTCCGCGGAAACGGGATCATTCCCCATCAGAGCCAGGCGCACCCCGGCGACCCGCTGGGCGCTCAGCGCGCGCTTCGCCTCGTTTTGTGCTCGCTCGGCCTCCTTGTTCGCTCGCTCGGCCTCCTTGTTCGCTCGCTCGGCCTCCGCGAGCGCCGCCTTCTCTGCGTCGGAAGCCTGCTTCGCAGCCTCTTCTGCGTCCGCCTCGGCGCCCAGCGCCCAGATCCCGAGGCCGATGGACAGCAGGAGCATCACCGAGAGCGAGGAGATCACCGCGATCACCCGCCGTCGCTGGCGTCGGCGCTGGGCCTCGCGCTCAGCCTCGATTCTTCTGCGCTCCGCTTCGCTGGCCTCGACGAACGCACGTACCGGCGCGTCGATATCGTCGCCGTTCTTCTCCACAAATTCGAGGGCTCGATCGAGCCTTGTGCCGGTGAGCGGAATCTCTTGCTTGGACCAATCCCGCAACCTCTCGAGCTCCGCGAGCTTTTCGCGATCCTCGCCGATCCAGCGCCGAAGCACGCCCCAGCGCCGGATCAGCGCCTCGTGGGCGATCTCGAGGGTCTCGTCCTCGCTGCGGACCACCAGGCGCGCGTCGACCAGGCGGGCCAGAGCCGCCTCGAACACGGCGCGCCGAGGACGACCGGACGGGTGTCGTCGCCGTCGGCCTCGCGGGCGTAGAGCTGGAGGCTCGCCCAGTCGAGGTGCTGCGTGAGGCGGGCCAAGCGGGCGCGGGCGAGCGGGAGGGCGCGCTCGAGCGGGTGCAGGTCGACGAGGATCGCGCGATACAGCGCTTCGGCGAGGATGTTCGAGCCAGCGACCGAGAGCGGGTAACGGGAGGCGACGACCGACTGGATCCCGCCGCGATGGAGCGCCTGGGCGACGCTGCCGAGGTGATTGCCCGGGTCGCCGATGTTGCCGCTCTCAGAATTGACCGATAGCAAACCTCTCAGGCGAGATCGACGGGCCTCTCGCGCCCTCGTGCCGACGCGTTGCCGTCGGTATCGGGGGCGATAAGCCCTCGAGCTGGTGAGGGAGCTCGATCCTGCCGACGACACCGCGCGGCCTAAAACAGGTAAGGGGGATGCAACTTTTTCTGGCACGGGTAACGACGAGACGTGGTTTCTTCGTCCCGTCATGAATCTGCCCCACGCCCACCTCCCCATGTTCTGTGACCAGTGCGAACAGACCGCCCACAACACCGGCTGCACCGAGATCGGTGTGTGCGGTAAGGACCCGGACATCGAGTCGCTGCAGAAGATCCTCCTCTACGGGGTGAAGGGCATGGCCGCCTACAAGGCGCACGCCCGCCGCCTCGGCAAGACAGACCCGGAGGTCGAGGCTTTCATTGAGGAGGCGCTCTTCGCGACGATGACGAACGTCAACTTCGACATGAACGGGCTCCTGGAGATGGTGCTCGAGTGCGGCCGCATGAACCTCAAGACCATGCAACTGCTGAACGACGGGCACATCGAGGTGATGGGCCGGCCGTCGCCGACGGAGGTCACGGAGGGGATCCAGGAGGGGCCGGGGATCCTGGTGACCGGCCACGATCTCGTCGACCTCAAGGCGATCCTCGAGCAATCAGCCGGCAAGGGGGTGAAGATCTACACGCACGGGGAGATGCTCCCAGGGCACATGTACGAGGGGCTCCGCGCCCACCCGCACCTCGCCGGCCACTTCGGCGGGGCGTGGCAGAAGCAGCGCGGCGAGTTCGAGGCCTTCGGCGGGCCGATCGTCGCCACGACCAACTGCGTGCTGATCCCACGCCATGGCAACACCTACCTGGACCGCCTCTACACGATCCGCGAGACCGGAGTGCCCGGGGCGCGGCGGGTGGTGAACAACGACTTCGGGCCGGTCATCGAGCAGGCGCTCGAGATCGGGCCGCTACGGCCGACCGAGCTGCACAAGACCCAGACCGGTCACCACTACACGCGGATCCTCGAGCAGGCCGGCGAGGTGGTCGACGCGGTGAAGTCGGGCGCGGTGCGTCGCTTCTTCGTGATCGGGGGCTGCGACGGCGCGGAGCAGGGCCGCAACTACTACACAGACTTCGCCCACAACGCGCCGCAGGACTCGGTGATCCTGACCCTCGGCTGCGGCAAGTTCCGGATCCGCGACCACGAGTACGGGACGGTCGGCGGGATCCCGAGGCTCCTGGATGTCGGTCAGTGCAATGACGCGTACGGAGCGATCCAGATCGCGCTGGCGCTGGCGGGGGCGTTCGGTTGCAGCGTCAATCAGCTGCCGCTCACGCTGGTTATCTCGTGGTTCGAGCAGAAGGCGGTGGCGGTGCTCTTGACGCTCCTGCACCTCGGCGTGCAGGGGATCCGCCTGGGGCCCAAGCTGCCAGGCGTTCATCACCCCGAACGTGTTGAAGGTGCTGGTCGACCGCTACGGGATCCAGCCGATCGGCCACGACGGTAAGGCCGATGTGGCGGCGGTGATGGCCAGCGTGTGAGGCAATCGGCCTTTGGCCACCCGGGCCAGGGCGCGCAGGCCATCAGCACGCTCAGGAGCACAAGAGATGTCTGGGGTCGGCTCGGCGTGGTCGTGACGGTCCTTGGTCATTCCCGAGCGCCGCAACCAGTCACATGGCCGTAGCGGCGGCCGGCGAGCCGCACGCGGACGACGCGCTCTGCCCTGTTCTCTCCCGACCGCCGACGTGAACCTCGGCAGCGCGGTGATGGACATCATCTCCGGGGTTCACCACAGCGCGGTGCGCTGCTGGGAGCGCAGCAAAAAGGGCCTGCTCGGCAGACGAGGTCCTTGATCGGTTAGGCGGGCCGGGCGATCGTGGAACATGACCGCCGGTAGCGTTCAAGTCGCTGTGATCGCGTGGATCGTCGCCGGAGCTGCGGGGTGCTTCCACGACCCGGGGCTCGGCACGTCGGGGGCGACGGAGGGCGGGGCGACGAGCGAGGCGACGGAAGGCGGGGGGACCGAGAGCGGGACGACCAGCGGTGGGGGGACGACCAGCGGCGGGACGACCAGCGGTGGGACGACCAGCGGCGGGACGACCAGCGGCGGGACGACCAGCGGCGGGACGACCAGCGGCGGGACGACCAGCGGCGGGACGACCAGCAGCGGGACGACCAGCGGCGGGAGCACGGAGGATCCGAGCGGCTCCACAGGGGACCCGGAGTGGTTCTGCGCGGGGTATTGCGCGAAGATGGAGCAGTGCTTCCCCGGCCAGTCGCGCGGCTGCATGGAGGGCTGTGAGGCGTTCCTCATGGCGCCCTCGGAGGCTTGCGCCAGCGCGTTCGAGGCTGGGGCGGGGTGTGTGGTCGAGACGTCGTGCGAGGTGATCTGGGAGGGGGCGTGCAACCTGGGGTTCTGGCAGGCGGACATGATCTGCCAGGGCTGTGAGGCGAGCTTCCAGGGCGAGGGGCTGTACTGCGAGGTCACGTACGCCTGCGGGATGAGCGAGTACGCGATCGTCTGCGACGGCGAGCAGTGCGAGTGTTGGGCCAACGGGATGTCATTCACGACCTGTCTGCCGAACAACCTGTGCGAGATCGAGAAGGACGCGGCGCTCGAGTACGCGAGCGCGTGCTGCGGGTGGGTGATCCAGCCAGCATGCGTCGGTGGCTGCACTGCTCGCGGCGGGCGGTGTACGACCGGATGTACCGCGGGCAGCTCGTCGGTCCGGCGTCGACGGTCGTTCTTGCGCCGCGGGCGTGCGCCGGCCATCATCCTCGCTGATGCGCGCAGACGGCCAAGGACACCTCAACGAGCTCCGCCGCCGCCTCGCCGAGCTCGCCTCGCTCGAAGAGGTCCTCGGGATCCTCGGCTGGGATCAGGAGGTGATGATGCCGCCGGGCGCCGGCCTCGCCCGCGGGCGCCAGGTCGCGACCGTCGCGCTCCTGCACCACCAGCGCCTCTGTGATCCCGGGCTGGGCCGCCTCCTCGAGGAGCTAGCCGCGCGCGACGACCTCGACCCGATCGACGCCGCCAACGTCCGCGAGGCGCTCCGTGAGCAGCGGCGGGCTCTGCGGGTGCCGCCGGCGCTGGTCGAGCGCTGGAGCGAGGTGACGGTCGCCGCCCACCCGATCTGGGTCGGCGCCCGCGAGCGCGCCGACTTCGCCGGCTTCGCGCCGATCCTCGGCGAGCTCGTCGACCTCGCGCGCCGCAAGGCCGAGGCGATCGACCCCGACCGGCCGACCTACGAGGTGCTGATCGAAGAGTTCGAGCCGGGGATGACGATGGCCGCGCTCGACCGCCACTTCGGCGCGCTCCGGGTGGCCCTCACCCCCTTCATCGCGGAGCTCCGCGGGCGCGAAGGGCCGCCGCCGCTAAGCGGTGATGCGGGCGCGGGTGCCAAGCGGCGACCCAGGAGGCGATCGGCCGCGAGCTGATGGGCGTGCTCGGCTTCGACTTCGAGCGCGGCCGCCTCGATCGGGCGGTCCACCCCTTCTGCGGTGGCGCTGGCGTCCACGACGTCCGGGTGACCAGCCGCTACGCCGAGGACGACCTGCTCAGCGGCCTGCTGGCGATCATCCACGAGACCGGCCACGCGCTCTACGAGCAGGGCCGCGACCCGGCGCGCGCCGATCAGCCGGTGTCGCGGGCGCGCTCGATGGGCTGGCACGAGAGCCAGTCGCTCCTCTGGGAGAACCAGGTCGGTCGCTCCGCGGAATTCTGGCGCTTCCTCCTCCCCTGGCTCGGCGAGCGCCTGCCGGTCTACAAGGGGGCCGCGCTCGAGGCGATCACCCGGGCGCTCGCGCGGGTCGACTTCCAGAACGAGATCCGGGTCGAGGCCGATGAGCTCACCTACCCGCTCCACGTGATCCTCCGCTACGAGCTCGAGCGCGACCTCTTCGTAAGCGAGCTCGCCCTCGCCGAACTGCCGGCGGCCTGGGGCGAGAAGATGCGCGACTACCTCGGCGTCGACCCGGCCGATGATCGCCGCGGGGTCCTCCAGGACATCCACTGGGCCGGCGGCGCCTTCGGCTACTTCCCCTCCTACACCCTCGGAGCGATGCTCGCGGCCCAGATCTTCCAGGCGGCGCTGCGGGCCGAGCCGGCGATCCCGGGCGAGCTCGCGACCGGCGAGACCGCGCGCCTGAGGACCTGGCTTCGGGACCAGGTTCATGTGCAGGGATCGCGCCTTCAGTCCGACGCGCTCGCGCGGGCGGTCACTGGCGCCCCGCTCGGCCCCGACGCGCTCATCGATCATCGCAGCGGCCAAAACTACGAGTTGACCGTAGTCCCTCAGCTCGGCGGCGTTCGATCGCAGGGTGACGAGGACCGGGCGCCCGGCCTCGCTAGCGGCCCGGATCTGCTCGCTGAGCGCCTTCCAGCCGGTCGGTCGCAGCGCCTTCTGCATGAGATCGCCGACGCGCTGGAGGATCGCCGGGTCGCGCCCCGGCCTGCGGATCACCTCGCGATCCGCGAGCAGCTGCGGCGACCACGGGATCTCAAGCCGATCGAGGCTGCCCGCGGAGCCACGCAGGATGTAGCCCTGCGGCTCGAAGCGAAACGCATACGGATCGTCTGGCTCGGCGATCCGGGTGAGCTCGAGGACGATCGACAGCGGGGGAGGCATACGAGCAGGAGCAAGAATTTTGACAGGAGGGGACGTGCTGGTCCTGCGGAGCCCCCATCCGATCATCGTCGCACGCGCGCCGCGACCGGCGCAACGCAACGTTCGCGCGCTGCCAACACCGCGAAGAACGAGCCCGCTCGCTCGCCGACACCCGGCAGGCCGATCACTCGTTTCCGCTCCTTCACCTCTTGGCCTCGCCGGATCGTCGCCTTCGCACCTCGGCGAGGAACTGGTCGGACGTGGCGCCGACTCCAGATTGACGGTCCGACCGGCCCATGGGCATGCTCGGCGCCATGGGCATCCTCAAGTCCTTCACCGACGAGCTTCGCAAGGTCCAGGCCGAGCGCGAGGCTCAGCTCCTCCTCGAGGTCCTCCGTCGTCGCCTCGGCGATCTCACCTTCGGGGACCTCGCGGCGCTGATCACCAGCCCGCTCGGCAAGAAGCTGGCCGTCGTCAAGGTGAGCGAGGCGTTCGCTGTGGCGACCGCGAGCGCTCCGACCGTCGTGACCACCCCCGCGGTGGAGGAGACGCGCACCTCGCCTGCTGCTCCGAAGGCGGCGAAGACCTCGTCCAAGAAGGCGAGCAAATCGAGCCGCGCGAAGCCAGACCGCAAGGCGAAGGGGAAGGCGGCGAAGCCCAGCAACCCCCGGGAGCCCAAGGCTGCGAAGGCCCCGAAGGCGGAGCGGTCGGCGAAGAAGTCGACGAAGAAGACCGCGGCAAAGAAGAGCACGAAGGCCCTGGCGTCGGCGAAGCCGGCGACGACACCGAGCTCGGGGGCCGAAGGTCGCAAGGGCGCGGCGGCGGCATCGAGCACCCCGCCGCAGGCGACGGGTCCGCGCGAGGTCTCCGCCCGGACCGCGGAGGGCAGGATCGCTTACGGCCATTCGATCGTCGCGGCCCTGCGTGAGGCGGGTGACTGGATCTCGGGGACGGCTCTCCGCGCGAAGGTCGGTGGGAGCAGCGATCAACTGCGGTTGGGACTGAGCCGCCTCGCGGCCGAGGGGATGATCACCCGGATCGGCGAGCGCGATGCGACTCGGTACAAGCTGAGCGGCTGAGCCTTCGGCGGCGGCTGGCGTCGGCCACGACCACCCTTGCGATCACCCCGGTAGTATGGCCGCTGGTACACTCCAGATCCGCGCAGTGACCTCATCCTCGTCCTCGTCCTCGTCCTCGTCCTCGTCCTAGACCCCTAGGGGCAGGTCGGTGGCTCGCAGGTCGGCGCCGCCAGGCGCGGCTCCGGTCGTCGCCACAGCCAGACGCCGACCAGTGGGGGCGGGATCGGTGGGGGCGTCGCGGCTCACCCCGCCAGTTTGCAGCCTATGAGCTGCCCGTATTCGGCCGGCTGGCAATTTCCACACGAAACTTCAGCGCAGCGCGGGTCGGGATCGCATGCCTCGCCGCTGCCTGTTCGACGAGCAAGAAGCCCAGCGCCGAGGTCGTGCCGTAGCGCGCTGGCGTCGGCCACGACCACCCTTGCGATCACCACGGTATCGCGGCAGTCTCGCGCTCGATGGGCGGAAGTGAGCTACAGATCCCACCATTGATCCGTGATCCCGCGCGGATCATCGGCGGGCGCTTTCACGTGGTTGACGAGCTGGGGCGCGGAGGGACCGGTGTGGTCCACCGCTGCGTGGATCTGGAGCTCGGTCGCTTCGCGGCGGTGAAGGTGTTCTCCCTCTTCGAGGGGGACGGCGCGGAGCTCGATGAGGCGCGGCGCCGCTTTGTCGATGAGGCGCGGCTGCTGGCCAGCTCGCGGCACCCGCAGATCGTCGAGATCTTCGACTCCGGCCTGACCCCGGAGGGCGCGCCCTATATCGCGACGGAGCTGCTCAGCGGCCCTGTTCTTTCGGGCAGGGGGCCGATGGGCTGGCGGGATGTCGTGGAGATCGGGGTGCAGGTGGCGCAGGCGTTGGTGGCGCTGCATGGACGCGGGATCATCCATCGGGACATCAAACCCGCGAACATCGTGGCGGTCGGGCCCGCGGCGACGGGGCCGCTCTTTATCAAAGTCATCGACCTGGGGATCGCGAAGGTGCTCGACTGGGCGCGGGTCAATCCCGAGCTGACGACGCGATTTCGGGCGCGCGAGACGAGGCTCGGTGAGATCGTGGGTACGCCGGGCTATGTCGCACCCGAGGCGGGACAGGGACCTGCCGATCCGCAGCTCGACATCTTCGGGCTCGGGGTGACGCTCTATCAGCTCTGCACCGGGGTGAGCCCTGGACAAGGGCCGATGAGGCCACTGCGTGAGCTGGTTCCCAAGGCGCCCGCGCTGCTCGAAGAGCTGCTCTCCGCGATGCTGTCGGCCGATCTCGCAAAACGGCCAAAGACCGCGTTGATCGTGCTCGATCGCCTGCTCGGGGTCCTCGGAGCGGCGAGTGAGGCAGGTACGCCCGCGCAAGAGCAGCGGATCTTCGCCCAAAAATTCGAGCTGATCGACGTGCTCGGCAGCGGCGCGCGTTCGACGGTGATCCGCGGCTATGACCGCGTGGCGCAGCGCGAGGTCGCGATCAAGGTTCTTAAAGATGAGCTCAGGGGCGACGCAGAGGAGCGGCGGCGCTTCGCGGTGGAGGCGATGCTGCTCGGGCGCTTGGATGACCCGGCGATCCCGCGGATCCACGGCGGCACGATCGACACGGCGGGCGACGATGATCCTGTCTTTTTGGTCATGTCCGTAGCCGCAGGCGAGCCGGCGAGTCGGGTCGGCTTCGGCCGCGAGCCCTTGGGAGTGTCCGAGGTGATCGAGGCGGGCAAACAGCTCGCGCGCGCTCTTGTCAAATTCACGAGATCGGGGCGCTGCACCGCGATATCAACCCCTCCAACGTGCTGGTAGAGCGCGGGCCGAAGCTGCGCGCGAGCGTGATCGATCTTGGAATGGCGGAGCTGACGCCGCGCTTCTATGCGGTCGATCGGCGCTACATGACGCCGCCAGAGCGGCGTACGGCATGCCCGCGCGATCTGAAAATTTTGAAGAACCTCGAGTGGACGGCGCCGGAGGTGCGCCTTGGTGCGCCGTGGTCCCCGCTGTGTGATGTGTTTTCGTTGGGCTTTGTGCTGTTTCGGCTGGCGACGGGCAAGGTGCCGTGGCGGGCGGGCAGCACAACGGTGACCTCCTTGGAGGCGTGGATGCCGGGCTGTCCCGAGGGCCTCAAAGAGGCGTTCGCTGGGGCGCTGGCGCTGAATCCCGCGCAGCGGCTGGATGCTGCGGGCTTGCTGGATGCGCTGGAGCTGGCGGAGGAGGAGCTGCGCGAGGAGCAGATCGTGCAGATGGAGAAGGCGCGCGCGGCAGAGCTGGCGACCGTCGGCGCGGAGGATCCTCCGACGCAAGAGTTCGTACGACCCTCACCGCCTCTCCCTGCGCCACGGGCCCCTCGCTGGCGAAGGGTGGTTGAGGGATCGCGAGCGCGGCGGCACTGATCGCGATCGGCTGGTGGTCGCGGGGGCTCGCGGCGCCGCCGAAAGTCGCGCCGGTGGGTATCGCAGCATCGGCAGGCGCGAGCACGACGATGGTTGAGGAGCAGCCGCCGATCGCCGCGGTGATGAGGCGGCCTGAGCATGACGTGGCGCCGCCGATCGCCGCCGTGCTGACGACGCCGACCCCGCAGCTGCCGACGATGCGGGAGGCGCTGGAGCGCTCTGAGGCGGCTTTTGTGGGCTGCGCAGGGCTCGCCGAGGACCCTCTCCTAGTTCGCTTTGTCACCGTCGATGGCTCGGAGTCGTTTGCGTCGGTGTCGATCATCGGAGCTCCGACCGCGGAGGTCGAGGGCTGCGTCGCGGCGCTTGCGTCGTCCATCCGCTTCACCCCTTCCGTCGCGTTGTCCTTGATCAAGGAGTATTTGCCGTGAAAGAGTCGACCCGTACGATCCACGGGAGCCTCGCGTGGGGGGCTCGTGCTGCTTTTGAGCGCGGAGACTCCGCGGGTCGCGCTTGCGCGACCAGGAGCGCCTCAGCATGGAAAGTGTGAGCTGTCCGATCATACATGTCAGGCCGAGCGCTGGCAGCGTAAAGCCGCATCCGCGACCTCGCCGAAGTTCAAGGCGGTCTACCTGCACGCGGCCTTTCTCTCCTACCTCGCGCGCTTCGACGAATCAGGCGATACTCGGGCGCTGTGCTCCGCTCACCGTGCGCTGCACCGGAGCTTGGAGATCGAGGATCAGCCAGCAGAGCAGCGGACCGCCTTCGAGGCCGCGCGCGCGGATCTGGTGTCGCGCGAGAAGCAGCGCGGGGTGCGGTGTGGATCGGGTCAGCGAGCGTCGAAGAGCAATGCGCCGATCGTGGCGACAGTGAGCGAGCCGGCGACGCCGACGACCGAGTTCGATCCACTGCCGGCCTTCTTGGCGTCGGCTACTAGCGCGATCGAGAGCACCACCTCCGGCCCGACGCCGCTCTCGGGTGAGGTGGCAGAGAGCGAACCACGAAAGGCTGAACCAATCGAAGCGCCGGCCTCTGTTTCGACGGAGAAGCGCCCCACACAAGACAGGGCCAGGTCACGTGTACCTGGGCGTCCCTTGCTGATCACAGGCAGCGTCGCCCTCGCGCTCGGCGTCACGCTCGGCGCGGTGGCCCTCTACAGCCGCCACCAGGCGCTCGCGACGTACCAGGCGGGGCTCGATCTGCGTGAACAGGTCCCGGGCGCACCAGATGCCGAGACGCTCGCGCGCGACGCCGACCTCGAGACCGACTACGGGCGCATGGGCCAGGTCGCCACCGGGACCGCGATCGGCGGCGGCGTCGCGCTGCTCGCTGGCGCTGTGATGGTCGCCATCGGCGGTCAGAAGGCTCGCTCGAAGGGGCTCGCAGACAGCATGGGCGCCTCGCTCGGGGGGCCTTGCCTTCCATGTGCGTTTTTGAGCACCATGCGGGAGTTCGCCATGACCACGCCGATCCGACCCCAGACATCTCTTGTGCTCCTGAGCGTGCTGATGGCCTGCGCGCCCTGGCCCGGGTGGCCAGAGGCCGATTGCCCCGACACCGGCTGCGAGGGCACGACGGACGACGGAGGCAGCGGCGAGCTCACCGGCTTGGTGACAGGGACCTCGAGCGAGACGACCAGCGACGACAGCAGCGGATCGGCGAGCGAGAGCGCAGGTGAGACCGGCGACGCGACCACCGAGGCGGCGACCGGCGAGCCGATCGAACCGCCGACGATCCTCGACGTCGAGCTGACGCCGAACCCGATCGTTTTTAACGGGCCGATCGAGGTGACCGTGAACGCCGTGCAGTCCGAGGGCGTGCGCATGACGCTCGCGGACGGCGTCGAGGTGGAGCTGGACGCAGCCGACGAGCCCGGCGTTTTTGCGGGAGAGATCGCGGTGACGAGCGGTTTTCTAAATGGCTCACACCTCGCCCTGCTGACGCCGTGGGCCGGCGAGGGCGAGGGCGAGGCGGTGGAGGCGAGCTACACGATCGCCCTGCCGACGCCCGGCTCAGAGCTGTACTGGGAGACAGGCGATCTGATCGGCGCCGGTCAAGTGGCGGCGATGGCTGTCCTGCCCGACGGGACGATCCTCGAGCTGGGCCAGCGTTTGGTCGACGGTAACTCGCGCTGCTACCTGCGGCAGCGCGACAAGGGCGGCGGCTGGAAGCAGGATGAGCTGGTCGAAATTCTGCCGGCGATGGACTGCCTCGCGGTGGACATCAAGGTGTCGCCGTCGGGCTCGATCTTCGTGCTGGCGAAGCGCGTGCTCAACAACGAGATCCGCTGGTGGCTCGGCGAGATCGAGGCGTGGGGCGCGAGCCCGGTCCACCGCGGGCTCGGCGAGAAGAACCAAAATGCGGCTGCGCTCGCGGTCCATGGCTCGGGCATGGTGGCCGTCTGCGGCGATGCGCCGACGCATTTCCCGACGCGAAGGACGCGGCGGCATGGCTGGTGCGACCGAAGCTGCCGGGGAGGCGTGGACGTTTGACTACCGACCTGAGGGCTTTAACCCGCACGGATTCGCGGAGACGACGCGGGACTGTGCCTTCGCGGGCGACACACTTGTGATGGTCGGGGAGGCGCGGGGTAAGCATGAGAAGCTCAAGCCCGACCCCGTCGACCGCCACTTCTTGCTCCGATTCGAGACGATGGCCAAGACCGCTGACTGGACGGTCGTAAGCGGTCAGGTCGACCTTCAGAGCGGGGCGACGACGGTTGTCGTCGATGACCAGGGGCGTTACTGGACGGGCGGATACGTCTGCGGCGATCCCTGCAACCAGCCGATGATGGAGCTGCGGGCCTACAGCCCCGGCGGCTCCTTGTTCTGGAAGACGCAGATCGGCGCCGTGACGAACAAGAACTGGGGCCCGCACGACCTCGTGTGGAGCCCCGCCGGCTACGCGGTGATCGCCATGGGCGGCACCATGGGAGGCGAGCTCGCGTTCGCGGTGCAAGCCTACTCGACCGCGCAGCTCGACCCCCTGTGGAGCTACAGCCGCAAGGACAACCAGTACATGTACATGGCCTACGCGCTGGCAGTCGGGCTCTTCGGCGAAGTCTACGCCGGTGGATTCGCCATGAGCGGGTACCCTGCGGTGGCCTACATCGCCGGCTGACAGCTGCTCGCCTCACCGCTCACCTGCATCAGCCGGGGATGTATAGGGAGCACGCAACGTCCACAAGATCCGTCGCCTGATCAAACGCTCCTCGAACGGCTCATCACCATCCGCTACGAGGTGATACGGGTACTTCTTGACGAGCTCGCAGATGCGGTCGTGGGGGCAAAGTGGATCACGAATGTTCAGCATCACGACGGCCCCGGCGTCGCCCTTCTTGGCCTTGAGTACGTTCGCGGACCAAGTGCCGGGATCCCACTTCGAGCCGTCATCAAGACCGCCGATGAAGGTGACCATCAGCAGCGCGTCGTCGCGAAGGAAGCCGGCGTTACAGCCGCCCGGTGCGTTGATCTCGGGCTTCATCGCCATCGTCAGGGCTTCGCCCATGAGGTCGGTACCGCTGATCCCGAGCTTGGCGACGCAGGCGAAGGTCTCGGCGAGGTTCGGCTGCTCCTTGGTCAAGTACCGCCGGCCACCCGCGATCTTGCAGGGCGTGTTGGATGCGTACGCTCCGGCGGCGAAGACGTTACCAGCGCCGATGGTCCGGTCGCAGGTCGTAAGCTGGTCGAGAAGATCGCAGGGGTAGTCGGGCACTTCATCACAGGTGCCGTTCTGATCGCACTTCGGATCGCAGGTCACTAGGCCCCAGGTGTGGTCGCCATCGATGACCATGATGTGGAAGTCGAAGTCGGCGGAACTTCGCCTCGATCGTCTCGATGAACTTCGGAAAAGCCGCGATGAGCTGCTCCTGCGCGCTCTTCATGCTGCCGTGGCGCGAGATCACGAAGGAAGTCGATCTTGCCCTTGCAGCCGGGAGGCTTCGTGTCGGCGGTGTCGCTGTCGGTTGTGTCGGGGCCGACGTCGTAGATCAGCGTCGTCGCGTCGGTGGTGGGGCTGCTGTCGTCGGTACTCGCGCTGGTTGTCGCCGAGCTGGCCGTGGAGGTGGCGCTGGCGGTCGCAGACAGATCGGTGGTGACGGCGTCGCTGCTGCCGCCCGTGCTGCTGCCCGCCCAGGTATCGGGCACGGAGAGGCCGGTGGTCGTGTCGCTGCCGCTGGGCGTGCAGGCGAGCCCGAGCACGAGCGCTGTGCCGAGGTGCTGGGGCGCGGAAGGTCGGGAGGGAAGAGCCATCGCCGACGTCGAGTATAGCGCGGTCTCGCGCAGGCCCTCGCGGCCCGGCTCGCGGAGGTCCACGAGCAGCCGGGCGCCCTCGCTGACGACGACGACGCCCTCTTCTGGCGCGTAGCCCGCTCGCTCGCACAAAGGAAAGCACGTTCTCGATTGCCGGCCTTGACCTCGCGCTCCGCACGGAGGCGATCGAAGAGCCTGGCAAGAGAGCCCGGCTCGACGGCCTCGACGCGCTCATGCGCCTGTTCGAGCACACAAGACTCGCTAGCGTGCCGCCCGGCCCGCTCTGGTGGATCGCTCACCGAGGGCTCACTCCTCGAGATCGGCCGAAGGGGCAGGGGAGATCTCTCCCGGAGAGATCTCCCTTTTGTGAAAAAACTTTGAGGGGCGGCGCCGCTCATGCCGCCGCGCACGAGCTCGCCGCCAGGCGAGGGTGATTTCGAGCGTCTTTGCAGGTTCATCTGCGCGCCGTCCACGCTTCGCCCGGTTCACAAGCGAGCAATCCACGCTTCGCCCGGCTCACCAGGGCGCCATCCACGCTCACTGGCGCGCCTCCGAGCACGAACTGTCGCTTGGCCAGAACACGTTTACTAGTGGCAATGTGTCCACATAGACACATTGAATCGCGCGGCGCGAAAGGGATCGTTGCCAAGGGAAGCTGTCCCCTCGGAACTTACTGACATGGGGTACTTCCGTCATTATCGGCAGCAGCGCCGACTTCTGGGGCCTTCTCTTGAGCGTCCCTGGGCCCGGCCACAAACACCGCAGGCAGTTGCGGATCGACACGGCGATCAAGCTCTTGTCCAGCTACGACGGCCTACGCGTCTCCTGGATCGGCGTAGAGCAGGTCAGCCCTGCCTGCGGCGACCGCGAAAAGCGTTTCAGGTCGCGCCACGCGCCTCCGCCTAGCGTCGGGAATCAGGTTGACACCTGAACCAGTACCTCCGCGGCCGCCGTGGTGTCGGCTTCGGAGCACGCGTATCCGGTGGCGGAGTTGTGGCCCGACCATCACCTCCGCGTTCATCGACGACCCCACCACGTCGAGAAATTGCGCGGATCGGCCCTGACTTGGCGCGACGCCTCGCCCACTAACCCCAACCCATAGCGACTGAACCCGACGTGCATCCACGTGCCCCGCGCGCAGGAGAGCATTCCACGAGCGAAGCGACGTGCGCAGGAGCACTCACGAGGAACCGACCGAGCGGCGCACCCGACACAGGCGCACGCCCTCGTTGGGTCAGGTCAGATGGTGAGAGCACGTTTCTGTGACGTCATAGCGGGTTTCCAGGCTCGCTGTGTCTCTAGTTCAGGCCACGAGGCCGCGCAGACCATGGCCCTTTGCTG